>NZ_ARQE01000001.1 GCF_000382705.1 Aureimonas ureilytica DSM 18598 = NBRC 106430
GGGTGGAAAGGCGACTGTCCGCTTTCCGCCGACCGAGGCAGAAAGCGGACCATTTCCTCACTGGTTGAGGGAGAACTGCTAAGCGCCGAAGGCCCCGTCTATCGTATGCATGGCCCCTGTCACGAAGCCAGCCTCTGGACCGGCGAGCCAGGCGACCATGGCGGCGACCTCTTCGGGCCGGCCGTGGCGTTTGATCGCCATGAAGCCGTGCATGAGGTCCCGCATCGGTCCGTCCGCCGGGTTGGCATCGGTGTCGATGGGGCCGGGCTGCACGATGTTGATCGTGATGCCGCGTGGCCCGAAATCGCGGGCTAGACCCCGGGCCAGCCCCTGAAGGGCCGACTTGCTCAGCGCATAGGAGGCCATGCCGGGCACGGGCATGCGGTCGCCGTTCACCGAGCCGATCACGACGATCCGCCCGTCCGACGGCATGTGTCGCGCCGCCTCGACCGAAGCATGGTAAGGCGCATGGACGTTGACACGGAACAGGCGGTCGATCTCGTCCGGGTCTTGGTCCAGCGCATCGCCGAAGATCGCGAAGCCGGAATTGACGATCAGGACGTCGAGCGGACCGCTTTCGCGCACGGTCGCAATCACCGCGTCCCGGTCGGCGCTGTCGGTTCGAAGGGTACGGCTTCCGGTCTCGGCAGCCAGCACCTCGGCCGCGGCCTGTGAGCCGCTATAGGTAAAGGTCACGGCCGCGCCGTCGGCTGCAAAGCGCCGCACGATCGCGGCGCCGATCCCGCGGCTTCCACCCAGAACCAGAACCGTCTTGCCTTGAAACGTCGTCACGTCCGCCTCCTTGAGGAATAACTTAGGAGTCGCTACATAAATATGGGCCTTTAGGCCGTCAACGAGTTCTGTAATGTCTAATACAAAAATACCCCGGTCCCGCGGACGGCCCCGCGGCTTCGACACGGAGCAGGCGGTCGCGGTCGCCGCCGATCTCTTTCGCGCCCGCGGCTTCGATGCCGTAAGTGTTGCCGATGTCATCGATGTTCTGGGCATCAAGCCGCCGAGCTTCTACTCGGCCTTCGGCAGCAAGCAGGGGCTCTACGCACGGGTGCTGGAACGCTACGCAGCGATGGGAGCAATCCCGCTCGACGATATCCTGAGACAGGACCGTCCCGTGGCAGACAACCTGACGGCGCTGTTGGATGCAGCAGCCCACCACTATGCCGCCGATCCGGAGACAGCCGGTTGTCTTGTGGTGGAAGGCACCCGCTGCAACGATGCGCAGGCCCGCGAGGCGGCTCTGGCCTACAACCTTGCCGTGGAAACACAGATCCGGGACCACATTGCGAAGCGCCATGCAGCGGAAGCGGCGGTCCTGACGGACTTTGTGGCGACGACCCTGTTCGGCCTGTCGGCCAAGGCACGCAGCGGCCACCGTCTCGACCAGCTTCGCACGACGGCACGCCTAGCGAGTTCGGCGATCCGGTCCGCGCTGATGGAGTAGGCTCGGTTCGAACGACCGCTTTTGATCGCCGTGTGTAACGAAGTGGATGTCTGCGAAGGGTCGAAAGCAGCGGTTCAGCGCGACCGCGCGTCGGCGACGATTCGGCTGACGGTGGGCTGCGACACCCCGTAGAGCCGCGCCATGTCCGCCGCCGTTCGCCGGCCCGACACGACGCTCTCAACGATCTCGCGACGTTGAGCCGCTGTGAGCTTCGGGCGCCGCCCGCCGACGCGTCCCTCGGCTCGAGCCTGACGGAGACCGGCAGAGGTTCGCTCGCGGATCATGGCGCGCTCGAATTCGGCGAAGGCGCCGATCATGTGCATGAGCATCCGCCCCGGAGCGGTTGAAGTGTCGATGGCCTCGGTGAGGGAACGGAAACTCGCGCCGGCCGCCTCGACCCGTTCCATGACAGTCAAGGCATCCTTAAGGGACCGCGACAGGCGGTCGAGTTTCCAGACTACGAGCGTGTCGCCCGGCCGCAGGTGATCGAGGAGGCGTTGAAGCTCCGGGCGGTCCCAGCGGCCGCCGGACGCGACCTCCTCGAACACCCTTTCGCACCCAGCCTCGCGCAGCGCGCCCGCTTGGCCATGGTGGACTGATCGTCGGAGGTGGATACGCGGGCGTAGCCGAGGAACATGGTACGGGATGCCTTTCGCAAACGGCCGTTTCCCCATGCGATCGGCAGGGTGCGGTCGCGTCGGGCGTTCGGCCTTTCACAATCCTCTTTCGCTGGCGGCGCATCTTGCAAGAGGTTTGCGAAGCCCCTCTTCGATGCGAAGGCAGGCCGTCCTACTCATCATTCGGATGAGCTACTTCTCGGCCACAATCTTCCGGAAGTTCGACACAAGGCGCGACTGGACCTCTTCCCGACTTGCGTTCCAAAGCTGGGCAAGCCCCTCCACGGTTGCCCAGGCATCCCATGGCTTAGTAGGTTGTCCCTGGTACTGCCCGAATGGCCCGTCGGATTCCGTGAGGACCCGATCCCAAGGCATCGCACGCACGGCTGTCCGTCCACGCTCCCCGAGCAGCACGCTTGGGCCGACGGAGAACCAGCAGCCCATTTCAGCGGCACGCTCCACTTGGCGTTTCGTGCCCACGAACCAATGCAGGATCGGGCGGCCGGCGCTTGGCTCGGCCTCCAGGGCGTCAAGCACGCGGTCGATGGCGCCCCTACTGTGCATGGACATCACCCGCCCACCTGCGAGCGAGCACATTCGGAGGATGTCCCGCAACACCCCGAGCTGGGCATCCATCGTGTCGCGGTGCTCCCGCGATCCGTCGAGCCCAATCTCCCCAACGTAGTCCGTTCGGGGCAGCAGGCGCTCGAACAACGGCAACTCCCGGGCTCGCGCGGCGGCGAGTTCCGGATGCAGTCCGAGCGCCGTCTTGATCCTGCTTCCGTCGGGCGCCAGCGCTGCGGTGCCCTCGAACGCGCTGGGAACAGTCGTCACCGACAGGACGTAGAGGCGCCGTGTGATGCACTCCGCGACCATTCCCGACGGATCGGGATACAGGTCGAGATGGCAGTGCAAGTCGATCAAGGCCAGGCGATCGCGTCGAGGAACGCCTTCACCTCCGCGGTGCCCCTGCGCACCACGTCGACATGGCCACGCCGCAAGTCCGGATCCGTCGGGAGCGGGCCTGCCTCGCTTGCCCAACGTGCCACGTCGCGGCGCTCAAGCGTCGCCGCCGCGAACCTCGCCGCCGCCACGTCCTCGTTCGACGCGTGTTCGGAAAGGTCGTTCGCCCAGTAATCCGTACCGTCCCGCATGCCCGCTGCCTCGAAGGAAGCCCGGCGTATAAGGCATGGCACGCAGCGACCGCAATGTTGGTTGAGGCGTTTTCCCTTCCCACACGAATAGGAGCGGTGCGCGAGCTCGTGGATAAGTTCGTCTCGGCATTCGGCAAGCATCTGCCCCTTAGTCTTGAGGGCGTAGGGCGTGCGAATGCGCGCAGGCAGGCCTACTCCGTCGAGGACACGTTGGAGGGACGAGATGAAGTGCGGGTGCGTCGTCCGCGTGCTGAGGCTCGCCATGCGCCGATGCGTCAGCGGCGCGTTGATCGAGATCAGTCCGTTCTCGGGAACGAAGAGGTCGACCGGCGCCCCATCCCGGGCGAGCGACGCCGCCGCCACGGCCCCGTAGCCGAGGAACAGCATGGATCGTGCCCGTGACGACGGTTCGTACGGCTGCCGCCAGCGCTCCGAGGCACGCGCCGAGAAACGTTCAGCGTCCATGCCGATCAGCCCTGCCAAGGTGCGCTGGACCGACCCCTCCTTCGGCGACGCCTGGCTGACGAGGAGGGGCCTCCGGCCTTCCGCGCGTAGGTCGAGCGCGCCAATCAGGCTGTCGAGGCCGCCGGAGAACAGGCATGCGCAATCCCGGTCTGTCGGCCGGTCTGCGACGGCCGGAGGGCGTGCGCCCCCGCCGCGGAACCTGACGCTCCATATATCGCTCGAAAGGAAGCGAAGAGTGTCCTCGATCGCCCCGGCCTGGGCCGCCCACGGCTCGGGATCGGCAAGCTCGACCTCCAGCGCGATCATGCGCGTCCAGGAGTCGGCTGCTTCCTTGCGGATGACGAAACGGTCGGCGGCATGGACCGCCAGGGCGATGGAGAGGAAGTCCCACGCCAGGACCGACGGGGTTCTCGGGAGTGCGGCCGCCGCTTGGTTAAGCGTGCCGCCGAGGCCGGCGAGTTCAGGGCGACCGATGTGATGCAAGGCAACGCCGACGTCGCCGTGGGCGACCGCGGCCGTCGCGCGCATGGCATTCGGCGTGGCGAGCACGCGGGTAGGGATGCGGGTCACCATGTCGAGATCTCCTCGAGCGCGACCTGCACGGTCCGCGCGACCAACGCGGACATCCGCTGTCCGCTAAGGACAGCTCCCGCGGCGACCAGGATCGGAGCGCCGACCAAGTCGACAACCTCTTTCACGAGAGAGCGGATGTCTGCCTCCCGTTGTGCCGCCGCCACGGGGCCGATCGCGGCCAGGGCCTTGCCGGCGTCGCCTGCGACCTGCGTGAACACGAGCTCTGCCACGAAGGCCAGGGTGGCGGTCTGCACCGCCTCGGCGTCGAGCGCGGCGGGATCGAAGGCCCCCGCGTTGCCTAGCGCTTCCGCGACGGCTACCTCCATCGAAAGGCGGGCTGTTACCTCGTCAATGATGCCGGCCGGCATGAACGCGTCGACGATCGCCGCGACTGCCACGTCCAAAGGCTGTCCCGCGAGTTCGCGGATGTCGATCTGGCCGGCCTCGGGCGGTTCTCCCGCGCCGGCGCGCGCGAGGCCCGCCAGCGCGGATCCACCGGTGCGCGCTGCCCGTGCGACGCGCCGGGCTCCGGCTGGACCGCCCCCAACGGACTTGTTTGCCCATCGGCCCAGGGCCGCCCTGGCATCCGCACGATCGTTCGACGCCCCGAACCTACTCAGCGCCATCCGGAAGGGGCGGAACCGAGCAGGCTCGGCAACCTCCTCCACCTCTTCTCCGTCGACGACGTCGTCGGCCAGCGGGCCGGGGTCGTCGTCCTCCGGCTCGGGGACGGGATCTTCCGGAAGAGGATCCGGTAGCGGCGGAGGTGGTGCTGGGTCTTGGTCGGCCCATGGCGGAACGAGGGGAGCCGCCGGAGGAGCGTCAGGCTTAGAGCGCGAGGTTCCCATCACTTGGTCTCCAGCATGCCGGTCTTGCGAAGGAGGAACTGAATCCCCTTGGTCATCTCGCCGGTGTTGAGGCTGCCAATGAAGGCCTTGAGTTCCGTCTTGGTCTCCGGAAGTGCCTCCGCGATCATCAAGGCGCCGTAGAGGCCCGGGACCGCCGAGGTCCAGTCGGCTTCCCGCATGGTCGCCACCAGCCCGGACATGACGGCGCGCTTGTCGTCAGGCGTCAGGCCGGCGACGATCCTCTTTCCGACCGGGGACGCGATGCCGTCGATCTTGAGCAAGGCATCGATGGCGGTTCGGGCCGCTTCGCTGATGTCCGAGCGTGCCCGCGCCGGTGCCATGACGTCGCGGCTGAGGAAGACGGCCGGCCTCAGTCTCTCGGCGTTCTCGAACGGCGGGTCGAGCTTTCGCCACTCCTCGACGAAATCGGCATGCGGCTCCCACTCTTTGGGCAACGGGGACGGCTTGGCCTTATCCTTGCCGCCCGGCAGGAGGACCTTCTCGACGTCCTTTCCATCCATGATGAGCTGGAACAGCGCGAGCGTTGCCGGACCGTCGGTGCAGCGCTCGAAGATGGCGAGCTTCGCCAAGGTCGCGAAGTCGACGTTCATCTGCCGTTTCGCGGCCAGGGTACGCCGGAGCGACACGGCGTTGAGAAGCCGCTTCACGATGCGGGGGTTGCCCTGGATCTTCGGCGCCGACGCCATCATCGGCGCCAGCCTGTCGGCGATGGCGAGGTTGTCCAAGAGGTCGGGAGGGTTTCCCGCGAGTCCTGCGATCTCGGCCTTCTCGAATGTCTCGTTGCGCCATCCTTCTTGCAGTGCGGAAAGGAGCCGCTCTTGCACGGCGGGCAGGCGGTCGGGCGCGGCTAGGCCGACGAAGAGCGAGTACATGTAGGCTCGCAGGTCCTCCGCCCCGACCCTCGGTACGCGCATCGGCACCTGGATGACCTTATCGAGATAGTCGCGCACGTGGGACGCGTTGGGATCGTCGAAGTGCTTCGCGACCGAATGGCGGATCATATCCTCGTCGGCGGCGATGACGAACGCCGTCTGAGGCATGAACAGGAACAGCCGGATCGCCTCAAGCGTGCCGATCGCGACGTCGGGAAGGCATCGGTCAAGGTTGTCGACGAAGACGACCAACGTCGTCTCTAGCCCCTCTAGCAAGGAGCCGAACTCCTCGCGGAAGGCCACGATCTCCTTTGGCGGCGTCCGCTTCTCGGCGGGCTTGATCAGTTCGCCGAGCCCCTTCCGAGCCTCGGCCGCGTCCTCCTTAGCCGTACCGTATTGCTCCTCGGTCAGACCGCCCGCAAGAGCCGAGGACACTGCGGCGCCCGCCCTCGTCAGGAGGCCCGGGGGGATGCCGAGGGCCATCCCGACGCCGAAGTCGGCGATCATCCCCAAACCACGGAAGTAATTGACCCGTCCCGCGAACTCCTTCGCCTTCTCGACAAGGGTCTTCTTCTCCTCCGCCAACGCGAGAAGCTCGGTGGCGACCACCTCCATCAGGGCGGCACGCGCGTCGTCGAATCCTTGGTACATCCAGGCGTCGAACCTGACGACGACGGCAGCCGCGTCCCCGTCTCTCGGGGCGGGCAGGCGTGCCTCGACGAGCTTCAGCACGGTCGACTTTCCCGTGCCCCACGTTCCGAACACGCCGATCGAGATGGGCAACAGGGATGGAGTGGTCGCGAGGGTGGCGATCTGGTCCGCCACCTCGGTAAAGTTCAGGAAGTCCTGCTCGCTCTCGCTGTCGCGCCACATGATTCGGATTGCCGCTCGGGAATCTAGGTTCGATGATTATACACAACCCACACTCGTAAGCAGCGTGTCGTTTGATCCGTTCGATGCCGTTGCGACAATCAGTTCTTTGTGTTGCAGGGAATCGTTGGGTCGTCCGTTGCGACTCAGGGGTGTGGCACCACAAGGAAGTTGCTCCATCCCTCTGACTAGCTGACCCTCAGTTGCGGAAGGCTACGGCCGTCCCCGTTTTCCAGCCCGAACGGGCCGAAGCCGAAGGCGGAGCAGGCGGAGGGGCGCAGCGCCCCTCAACTGGCGCCGAAGGTGCCCCGGAGCCTGTGCGTCAACGGGGGCGACCGGGTCGTCGGTCACCGACCGTTCACCTGATTCCTTGACCCGAAACGAACGGACCACGCGGTAGGCAACTGTCACGAGCAACAACGTGACGGCGAACCAATGCGGGCAATCGATCTCTTCTGCGGTGCCGGGGGCATGTCCCTCGGTCTGACACGGGCTGGCTTCCAGATCGTCCAGGGGTACGACGCGAACGAGAAGGCCCTGAGGGTCCACGGCGCGAACCTCCGCCGGCCGCTCGATCGGCTTTTCAAGCGCGACCGCCACCGGAAGGCGGACCTTGCGGACCTCCTGACGATGGCGCCCACCATCGCCGCCCTGGAGCCCGACATCATCGTCGGCGGCCCGCCGTGCCAGGACTTCTCCTCGGCCGGCAAGCGTCAGGAGGGACGCAACGCGTCCCTGACGCTCGGCTTCGCCGTGGCGATCATCACCGCAAGGCCCGCGTGGTTCGTCATGGAGAACGTTCCCCGCGCCCGGAAAACGAAGACGTACGCGAAGGCGCGCGCCCTGTTCGTCAAGGCCGGCTACGGACTGACGGAAGTCGTACTCGACGGCAGCCGCTACGGCACGCCGCAGATGCGCAAAAGATTCTTCGCCGTGGGAAGGCTCGGGGAGGCCGACGGCTTCCTCACGTCGGCCATCGCCGAGGCCGCCTCTCCCCGTCGCATGTCGATCCGCGATGCCCTCGGCGACGACGTGGGCGTTCACCCGGGCGGGGACCATCCGCCAGAGGCCCGCGCATTCTTCATGCGGCCCTACACAGGGCATTCGGGCGTCCGGTCGATCGACCTCCCGTGCCCAACGCTCCTGCGCAGTGCGCATGAGGGACCGCAGAACTGGTACACGGACCACGAGCGCGACATGGCGCCGTCGGCACTCGTCGACCCGCTGCCGATGGATGTCCTTTCCCGCATCCAGGGCTTCCCCGCGGACTGGGACTGGCTCGACATCCCGGCGACCAGGCAGAGGATGTTGATGATCGCCAACGCGGTCCCCCCTCCGTTGGCGGAGGCAGTCGGGCGGGTAATCCTCGCACGCGAACGGGGCGAGTCGATCCCGACGACGGAGAAGGCATTCGACGCCTGGCTCCAGAAGGGTCGCAGGGGTCTTACCGGGCAGTCCCTTCGGAACCGGCGGCTGCACCTGAAGCAGGCACGGAAGCTGTTGGGCGGTCGAATCCTTGCGGACCTCGACGCCGAGCTGGCGCTCCTGGAGCGCGCCGAAGGTTTCTCGACGCTGTCGACGAACGCGAAGTCGGACCTGCGGCGCGCATTGCGCTCGCATGCCAAGTGGCGCGCGGAGGTTGCCGCGAAGCGCAAGGCTCGGGCCGAGGCAAGGCTTGAGAAGCTGCGCACGCCTGTCCCGCGCCGCCCGCTCGGCGCGCCTGTCCGCGTTCCGGCGTCGGCGGCATTCCTCGAAGCGGCCGAGTAGGGCCCGGGTCGCCGAACCCCCACCCGGTCCTTCGGACCAGCTCCACCCCTCCCCGCGGGGAGGGGTTCACGCCCCTCGCAGGGGCGTTGCCGGGTGCGGGCGGGTCGCGCCGGCTACGCCGACGCTCTCCGCCCGCGCATCTTCGCAAGGGTACGGAGGTTGCGGGTCTCCTCGTCGGGGTCGGGTGTGTCATCCATGCCGACGAACCCGGACGGGTCCGTGTCGTCGTTGAGCCACATCTGCCAAGCCAGCATGTGGCGGGCGCCGACGATCGCGGGCACGTCCTCGGCGGGGACGCCCGGCCGCGGGGTGAGGTACGCGAGCACCCCCAAGTCGGGATCGAATCGAACCTCGGCCACAAGTTGGCGAAGCTGTTCGGCGAGACGCGTCCTGATCGCGTGCCGGTCGTCGCCCTCCGCTTCCTCCATCGCCCGTGACAGGTCCACGGCCTCACCGAGACGGGCGCGTAGGCCGGGGTCGGCGGCGGCCGTCGCGGCGGCCTTCTCGGCCTCGCGGAGCTCGCGCTGGATGGTCTTGGCCTCCTCGCCGAGCGCCCGGTAGCGGTCGGCCGCCCCGTCGTCCCCGTCCTCGACCAGTCCGAGGAGGCGCTTGCGGCGGCCCTCGACCTCGACGAGGCGAGCGCCGAGGATGGTCACGCGATCGGCCTCGGCGGTGGGCTGCGCGCCGCGGAGGACCGCCCCTGCGTCGAGGTAGGCCAGCCCCCGGAGGAGGCGGCGTTCGATGCGGTCGGCACGCCACCTCGTGCCGTTCTCGCACCCCGCGCCGCGCCGTTGCGTGGCGCACTCGAAGTACGTCCCGCCCTTCGGTGGCGGTCCCTTGTCGATCACGTACATGGACCCGCCGCAGCGGGCGCACTTGCCAAGCCCGAGGAGAAGGTGAGCGACGCCGCGTCCCCGTCGACCGGCTGCGATGCGGCGGCCCTTCGATGCCTGCCGGGCCCGCCAGTAGGTCTCCTCGTCCACGACGGCGGGGTAGTAGCCCCTGATTGGGTTGCCCTCGGGCTGGCGGTTGCCGCCGCGGTGGGTGCCCGAATGCGGCTGGTACTCGCCGAGCGCGAGGCGTCCGCTGAGAATCTTGGCGACGGTGGACGTCTGCCAGCCGATGCCGCCTCGCCATGTCGGGGTTCCGGCCGCGTTGAGCCGAGATACGATCTGCCGTTGCCCGTAGCCCTCGATCGCCATGTGGTAGATGCTGCGCACGATCTCGGCGCGGTCCTCGCGGAGGACGAACTTGCCGTCCTCGATCGCGATCCACTCGGGACAGCGCAGCGTGAGGGGCCGGCCCTCATCGCGTGCCGCGGCCTTCTTCCTTGCCCAGGCGGCCCCAACTCGCTCTCCCTTCGTCCGGGACTCCTCGTGGGCGCGAGCCATCACTGCGATCGACACGATCAGCGGCGTCCAGTCCGTGCGCAGGCGCTCCTCGGAGTAGACCTGACCGTCGGAGAGAGTCACAACAATGACTCCCGCGCGGATCAGGTCGAACAGCCGCGCCGCGGCATCCAGAACAGCCTCTCGGGACAGACGGTCCAAGGACTCGACCACTAAGTACGAGCCGTGCGGGACCTCCCCCGCCTCAACCAAAGCAAGGAATCGCTTGAGGGCGCCGATGTCCCGGTGAGCGCCCTTGTACGCAGATATGCCCAGGTCCCGGAGGCTGTCGTCCAACTCCAGCCCGCGAGCCTGGCACCAGTCCCTCGCCCTAGATAGCTGACGACGGAGTGAGTCGCCGCGTGCCTGCTCCGGCGACGAGAAGCGTATGTAGCTGAAAGCCTTGGGCATCGGTAACCGTCCGTCGGGTTCGATGCTGTTAATGTAGCATACCTTGCTGATGGTCGGCCCGCCCGGATCGGGCAAGTCCATGCTGGCGCAGCGCCTGCCCTCGCTTCTGCCCCCGCTCGGGCCGCGCGAGCTGCTCGACGTCTCCATGATCGCCTCGGTCGCGGGCGAGCTTTCCGAAGGCCGCCTGTCGGCCCGCCGCCCGTTTCGCGCCCCGCACCATTCCGCCTCCATGGCCGCCATGGTGGGCGGCGGGCAGCGCGCCCGGCCGGGCGAGGTCTCGCTCGCCCATCACGGCGTCCTGTTTCTGGACGAGTTGCCCGAATTCACGCCCGCCGTTCTCGACTCGCTGCGCCAGCCGATCGAAACCGGCGAAAGCGTCATCGCGCGGGCCAATCACCGCGTCACTTATCCCGCCGCGTTCCAGCTCGTCGCCGCCATGAACCCGTGCCGCTGCGGCATGGCCGGCGAGCCCGGCCATCAATGCGCGCGCGGCCCCCGCTGCGTGTCGGACTATCAGGCCCGCCTGTCCGGCCCGCTGCTCGATCGCATCGACCTGCGCGTCGACGTGCCCGCCGTCACCGCGCTCGACCTGATCCAGCCCGGCCCCTCAGAAGATTCCGTCACCGTGCGCGCCCGCGTCGAGGCCGCACGCCTTCTCCAGAGCCGTCGCTACGAGGCGCTCGGCCTGCCCGCCGGCACCACCAACGCCCGCTGCCCGCCCGACCGGCTCGAACAGGCCGCTGCGCCCGACCAAGCGGGCGTCGCCCTCCTGCGCGACGCCGCCGAGCGCATGCGCCTTTCGGCCCGCGCCTATCACCGCGTCCTGAAAGTGGCTCGCACCATCGCCGATCTCGCCGGTGCCGAGACGATCGGCCGCCCGCATCTCGCCGAAGCCCTGTCCTATCGCAGCCTGCCGGAGCGGTTGCAGGCGGCTTGAGAGGGTGGCGGGGCTGCCGCCCCGTGCCCCGCCCGGGAAAGACTTCCCGGACCCTTCCTTCCTTTTGGGAACCTTTCCGAGATCGGGGAGGGCCGTTGGCCCTCCCCGATCTCGGACACAGCTCCAAGAGAAGAGGGGTTCAGGGGAAATCATTTCCCCTGACGGGGTGCAGGGGCAGCGCCCCTGCGTCTCCCCTCACGCCCCCAGCAGCGCCCGCGCGCCGGGCAGCTCGACCAGCGGCGCCTGCGGGCGGGGGCCGATCTGGGTGATGATGTGGCCGGCGGCGAGCGCGCCGAGCGCCGCGCTGGTTTCGTGGGGGAGGCCGGCGGTGTAGCCGCGCAGGAAGCCGCTGGCGAAGAGATCGCCCGCGCCGGTCGTGTCCACCAGCGCCTCGACGGCGGTGGCCGGGTAGGCCTTGGCCTCACCGTTCTCGACCACGACGCAGCCGTCCGGCCCGCGCGTGACGATGGCGAGGCGCTTGGTGTCCTCGCCGATCCGGCGGAGGGCCTCGTCCAGATTTTCGGTCTCGTAGAGGGCGAGGGCTTCGGCCTCGTTGGCGAAGACGATGTCGACCGTGCCCGAGCGCATGAGATCGAGGAACTCGGCGCGGTAGCGGTGGACGCAGAAGGAATCCGACAGGGTCATGGCCATCTCGCGCCCGTTGCGATGGGCGATTTGGGCGGCCTGGAGAATGGCGTCCTTGGCGCGCGGCGGGTCCCAGAGATAGCCTTCGAAATAGGTGACGAGACTGTCGGCGACGACGGCCTCCTCGATGTCCTCGGGGCCGAGTTCGACGCAGGCGCCGAGATAGGTGTTCATGGAGCGCTCGCCATCGGGCGTGACGAGGATCATGCAGCGGGCGGTGGGCGGCCCCCCTACCAAGGGTGCGGTCTGGTAGTGGACGCCGAGCGCGCGGATGTCGTGGGCGAAGATCGTGCCGAGCTGGTCGTTCGAGACCTTGCCGAAATAGGCGCCGCGCCCGCCGAGCGAGACGAGGCCGGCGGCGGTGTTGGCGGCGCTGCCGCCCGACATCTCGATGGCCGGGCCCATGCGGTCGTAGATGGCGAGGGCGCGGTTCGCGTCCACCAGCGTCATCGCGCCCTTCTCGATCTCCGCATCGCGCAGGAAGGCGTCGTCGGTGCGCGACAGGATGTCGACGATGGCGTTGCCGATCGTCAGGAGGTCGAAACGGGACATGGGCAGAGTTCTTCGCGCAAAGGAGTGGAGCCTCGCGCCTTATCGCATTGCCGCGAAGCCGAGGCCATCCCATCTTTGGGCGGCGCCCCCTCTGGAGCCTGCCGATGATCCTGCGTGCCGCCTTTCTCGCCCTTCGGGATGTGTTCTCGCCGCCCTTCCGCGCCGTGTTCTGGAAAAGCCTGGGGCTGACGGCCGTGGTGCTGGTGGCGCTCTGGTTCGCGGTGCGCTGGCTGTTCCAGACGGTGGCGATCCCCTTTTTCGAGGGCTTCGCGCCGGACATGCCGGCCTGGGTGAACAATGCCGAGACGTTTGCCGGCTGGGCGGCGGGGCTGCTTCTGGCGCTGCTTCTCGCCTTCCTGATCGCGCCGGTCAGCGCGGTGATCGCCGGCCTGTTTCTGGACGACGTGGCCGAGGTGGTAGAGCGCGATCAATATCCGGGCCTGCCGGTCGGCCGCGCCCTGCCGCTCGGGCGAAGCGTCGTCCTGTCCTTGAAGTTCTTCGGTGTGGTGATCCTCGGCAATCTCCTCGCCTTCGCGCTTCTGCTCGTCCCGGTGGTGAATTTCGGCGCGTTCTTCGTGGTGAACGGCTATCTCCTCGGGCGCGAATATTTCGAGTTCGCGGCGCTGCGCTATCGCTCGGAAGAGGAGGCCAAGGCGCTGCGCAACCGGCATGGGGCGACGATCTTCCTCGCCGGTCTCGTGCTCGCGGCCTTCCTCGCCGTGCCGATCCTCAATCTCCTGACGCCGCTCTTTGCCGCCGCCACCATGGTGCACCTCCACCAGCGCATTTCGCAGCGGGAAACCTCGCCCGAGTTCACCCGCCTGGGCGCGTCGCCCCCGGCGGGAGAGGTTGCGGCCCGGGCGGAGCATCCGGCAGGGCGATGAGCGGGGCCGGCTGGTCGCACCATTTCTCGTCGGCCTGGCAGAGGTCGGCGATGATGCAGTGCTCGCAGTCGGGCTTGCGCGCCTTGCACACGAAGCGCCCGTGCAGGATCAGCCAGTGATGGGCGTGGCGCAGGAAGCCCTCGGGAATGATCCTGAGGAAGCCCTCCTCCACCGCTTCCGGCGTCTTGCCGGGCGCGATCTTGATGCGGTTGCCAATGCGCAGGATGTGCGTGTCGACCGCCAGCGTCTCCTCTCCGAAGGCCGTGTTCATGATGACATTGGCCGTCTTGCGCCCGACGCCGGGCAGCTTCTCCAGGGCCTCGCGCGAGCGCGGCACCTCGCCGCCATGCTCGTCGCGCAGCATTTCGGACAGGCGCTGAACGTTCTTGGCCTTGGTGCGGAAGAAGCCGATCGTCTTGATCGCCTGGCGGATTTCGTCCTCGCCAAGGGCCGCCATGGCTTGCGGCGTCGAGGCGCGGGCGAAAAGGCCGCGCGTCGCCCGGTTGACGCCGGCATCCGTCATCTGAGCGGAGAGCACGACCGCGACGAGCAGCGTGAAAGTGTTCACATGCTCCAGTTCCGAGGTCGGATGCGGGCGCTGCACGGCGAAGCGGCGGAAGATTTCGGCGATCGCGTCGGGCGAATAGGGGATGGGAGGCTGCGCCGCCTCGGCCTTGCGGCGCGTCGCCACCGCCACGCCGGCACCGGCCTTGGCGGGAGCGGCGGCCTTGGAAGCGCGCGTCTTCGCGATGCTTGTTTTGGTCGCTTTGATGCTGACCGAACCCGTCTTGGGCGTTCTGGTCTTGGGCGCACCCGCCCCGGCGGATATGTCGGCCCCCCTCCCCGCCGGCTTGCGGACCGTCTTCGCGGCAGCGCCTTCGGCGCTCGCGCCCTCTGCGACGCGGGTTTTCGTCGCGCCGGGCTTCGCCTTGCGCGCGGGGGCTTTCGGGGACGCGTCGCTGTCTGCCATGATCGACCTTCGGAGCGGAGCGGCGGAACGGCGCCGGGGGCCGCTCGGACCGCCATTTCTTGGAACGAATCCAGCGTGGGAGGCAAGAGCCGATGACGACACGCCCAGCGCAGGACGCCGACGCGCCGCTCTTCGAGGCCCTGCTCGTGCCCTACCGCTCGCTCGGGCGGCGCGGCTTCCATGTCACCATGGCGCTGTTCGGCGGCGCGAGCCTCGTCTCGGGCCTCGCCTTCCTTGCCAACGGCGCCTGGCCCATCGTCGGCTTCTTCGGGCTCGACGTCCTCCTCCTGTGGATCGCGCTGCGCGCGTCCTTCCGCTCCGCCCAGGCGCGCGAGGAAGTGTCGGTGTCGCGCACCGACCTGTCGATCCGCAAGATCTCGCCGCGCGGCGCCGTCAGCGAAACCCATTATTATCCCGGCTGGAGCCGCTTCCTCGTGCGCCGCCATCCCGAATTCGGCGTCACCCATATGAGCGTCACCGGAGAAGGCCGCGCCACTGAACTCGGCGCCTTCCTCAACCCCGACGACCGCGACAGCTTCGCCAAGGCCTTCGGCCAGGCGCTGGCGGACGCCCGGCGGGGGTGAAAGCGTGAGACGCAGGGGCGCCGCCCCCGCACCCCGTCAGGGGACATGATGTCCCCTGAACCCCTCGTTCGTTTGACATGTGTCCGAGATCGGGGAGGGCCAATGGCCCTCCCCGATCTCGGAAAAACGTTCCAAACGAGAGGAAGGGTCCGGGAACTCGTTCCCGGGCGGGGCTCGGGGCGGCAGCCCCGGCTCTATTCCTCGCCGCGCGGCTCGCCGGGCGTGTCGTCTTCGTCGTCGTAGTCGAAGATGTCCTCGAGGGCGAGGATGCGGCTGGCCATGGCGAGGAAGTCGTCGCGGATGCGCTGGTGCATGACGACGGCGATGTCGGGATATTCCTGCAACATGCGGCGGAAGAGCGGGCGGGAAATGCGGATGAAGTCGCAATCGGTCGCGGTGACGGCCGAGGACGGGCGGCGCGTGTCGGCCATGAGGGCCATTTCGCCGAGCAGCGTGCCGCGCCCGACGGTCATGGAAATGCGGCGCCCCTCGCCCTCGCCTTCCACGAGATGAACCTCGCCGGACGCCACGACGAAGCCGGCATCGGCGCGCGCTTCGGCGCGGAAGAGGATTTCGCCCGCCCGAAGGCTGCGATGCTCGGCGCCGAAGGCCAGAAGGCGCAACTGGTCGCGCGAGAGCTCCCGAAACAGGGGCACCTCGCTCAAAACCTCCATGTCGCTTTCCAGGCTCATGCCACGCGGTTCGCTTCTCCCGCGCCACGCGGCGGTGCGCGGGGGCGGGTCTCGAGGACGGGAAACAGTCGGCGGCCAGGGAGACCGCGCTCGTTTCTCCGACATCGCAAGAAATGCGACGGGACGAAAGCCCCAGCCGCACCGGCCGGGGCCGATTGGGGGTCAAAGCCCCGCTCGACGTTTCCCGAAGGCCACAGATGCCTTTACGGCATGAGCTTGTAACCACCAGACTCCGTGACGATCAGCCGGGCATTGGAAGGCTCGGGCTCGATCTTCTGGCGCAGGCGATAGACATGGGTTTCGAGCGTGTGGGTGGTGACGCCCGAATTGTAGCCCCAGACCTCTTCGAGCAGGACATCGCGCGTCACGACGCGGCGATCGGCCCGGTAGAGATAGCGGATGATCGCGGTTTCCTTTTCGGTCAGCCGGATCTTGCCGCCCTTGTCGTCCACGAGAACCTTCTGGCTCGGCTTGAACACATAGGGGCCGACCTGGAAGGTCGCGTCTTCCGACTGCTCGTGCTGGCGCAGCTGGGCGCGGATGCGGGCGAGGAGGACGGCGAAGCGGAAGGGCTTGGTGACGTAGTCGTTGGCGCCCGCCTCGAGACCGAGGATCGTGTCGGCGTCGGCGTCCTGACCCGTCAGGATGATGATCGGCGCCTTGAAGCCGGACTTTCGGAGAACCCGCACCGCCTCGCGCCCGTCCATGTCCGGCAGGCCGACATCCATGATGACGAGATCGGTGAGACCGCCGCGCGCCGCGTTGATGCCCTTGGTCGCGTTGTTCTCCTGGGAGACGATGAACTCCTCATGGAGGGACAGCTGATCGACGAGGGTGGTGCGGAGATCGTCGTCATCGTCCACGATCAGAATGCTGCGTGCGCTCATGAAGGGGTCCTGTTCAGATGACGATGCGGTCGGATTGCCATATTTCACCGGGTTCCGTTTGAAACAATTTGTGAGCGCTATGTCGTTTTTTCCAGTCCGCCCTCGCAGGAAAGCGCGCAAATCCCCTCAGATTCTGGTGCGCACCCTGCCGGGCGCCCCCCAGAAGGGGATTTTCCAGTTCGGATCGTTGCGGCTTCGCTGCGCGCTCGGCAAGGGCGGCGTCACGAGCGGCAAGCGCGAGGGCGACGGCGCGACGCCGCTCGCCTCGATGCGCCTTCTTTCGGCCTATCGGCGGCCGGGCGGGCGCGGCGGCCCGCGCTTCGCGCTGCCGACGCTGCTCACCCATCCCGATGCGGGCTGGTGCGACGCGCCGGGCCACGGCGCCTATAATCGCCCGGTGCGCCTGCCCTTTCCGGCGAGCGCGGAGCGGATGCGGCGCGAGGACCGGCTCTATGACGGGGTCGTGGTGCTCGACTGGAACGTGACGCGCCGCGCCCGAGGGCTCGGCAGCGCGATCTTCCTGCATGTGGCGCGGCCGGGCTTCGCGCCGACGGAAGGCTGCGTCGCGCTCACGCGGCGCGATCTCGACCGGCTGGCCCCGCACTTGAGGCGCGGCATGCGACTGACGGTCCGACGATAGGGCGGAACCTCGCGCGGTCTGGACCTTTTCCAAGGTTGAGACGATGCGACGGAGATCGGCCATGGAACGCAGCGAGCAACAACCCTTCCCGGTTGTCGAACCCTATGACGAGCCGACCGGCGGCTGGGGTTCGGTCAAGTCGTTGGCGGAAAAGAGCATGGCCGAAGGGCTCGCCGTCTCGACCATCTGGAACACCTTGTTCAAGCAGAACAAGCCCGACGGCTTCATGTGCGTGTCCTGCTCCTGGGCCAAGCCCGCCGACAGCCACGCCTTCGAATTCTGCGAGAACGGCGCCAAGGCGACGATCTGGGAGCAGACCAAGAAGCGCACCGACCGCGACTTCTTCTCGCGCCACCGCGTCAGCGAGCTGCTCGACTGGACCGACCACGATCTGGAGAAGCACGGCCGCCTGACGAGCCCGATGCGCTACGACGCCTCGCTCGATCAATATGTGCCGGTGACCTGGGAGAGCGCCTTTCGCGAGATCGGCGCCGAGCTGAACAAGCTCGACCCCAAATCCGTGATCTTCTACGCCTCGGGCCGGGCCTCGCTGGAAACGAGCTACATGTACCAGCTCTTCGCCCGGGTCTACGGCTCGGCGAACCTGCCCGACTCGTCGAACATGTGCCACGAATCGACCTCGGTCGGCCTGCCCTTGTCGATCGGCTCGCCGGTCGGCACGGTGCAGTACGAGGACTTCCAGAAGACGGACATGATGTTCTTCTTCGGCCACAACACGGGCACCAACGCGCCGCGCCTTCTTCACCCGCTCCAGGAAGCGCGCAAGCGCGGCGTGCCGGTCTATACGTTCAATCCGGTCGAGGAGCGCGGTCTCGTGCGCTTCAAGAACCCGCAGGCGCCGACCGAGATGCTGTCCCCCGACGAGGGGACGAAGATGTCGACGGAATATTTCCAGCTGCGCTGCGGCGGCGACATCGCGGCGATGACGGGCATCGCCAAGGCCGTGCTGGCGCTGGACGATGCGGCGAAGGCGTCCGGCGCCCCACGCGTTCTCGATGTCGAGTTCATCGCCGAGCACGGGCACGGGTTCGAGGAATTCGAGGCCTATCTGCGCGCGGCCGACTGGAGCGAGATCGAGCGCTGCTCGGGCCTGAAGCGCGAGGATCTGGAAGAGGTCGGGCGCGTCTATGCCCGCTCCAACGCCGTGATCGCGCATTACGGCATGGGCCTGACGCAGCACCGGCACGGCGTCCAGAACGTGCAGATGCTGGTGAACCTCCTGCTGATGCGCGGCAATATCGGCAAGCCGGGCGCGGGCATCTCGCCTATCCGAGGCCATTCCAACGTGCAGGGGCAGCGCACGGTCGGCATCACAGAAAAGCCGGAACTCGCCCCGCTCGACAAGTTCAAGGCCTTCTACGGGTTCGAGCCGCCGCGCGAGAAGGGCAAGGCGACGGTGGAGGCCTGCGAGGGCATTCTCGACGGTTCGGTGAAGGCCTTTATCGGCCTCGGCGGCAATTTCTCGCGCGCCGTGCCGGAAACCGAGCTGATCGAGAAGGCGTGGCGCAAGATGCGCCTGCATGTGCAGATCTCCACGAAGCTGAACCGCAACCATCTTCTGCCGGGCGAAGTCACCTATATCCTGCCCTGCCTCGGGCGCATCGAGCGCGACACGCAGGCGACCGGCGACCAGACCGTGTCGATGGAGGATTCCACCGCCTGCATCCACGGCTCCAAGGGCTGGCGCCCGCCGGCTTCGCCCGAGCTTCTGTCCGAGCCCAAGATCGTCGCCGAACTCGCCAAGACCACTGTGCCCGGCCGCTCCACGATCCCGTGGGACGATTGGGTGGCCGATTATTCGCGCGTGCGCGACGAGATCGAGCGCGCCTATCCCGACGACTTCAAGGACTTCAACGCGCGCTTCCTCCAGCCCGGCGGCTTCCACCGCGACCTGCCGGCCTGCAAGCGCGTGTGGAAGACGGAGAGCAAGAAGGCGAACTTCCTGGTGCCGGAGGGCTTCGACACCGACCCCGACATCGATGTCGAGGGCCGCGACGTCTTCAAGCTGATGACGCTGCGCTCCAACGACCAGTTCAACACGACGGTCTATGGCTATGACGACCGCCTGCGGGGCATTTCCGGCTCGCGCATGGTGCTTCTGATGAACGCCGAGGACATGCAGCGCCTCGGCCTGCGCGATCAGGACCTGATCGATCTCGAAACCCATGCGGACGATGGCGTCGAGCGGCGCGTCGAGGGCTTGCGGGTGCATTCCTACAAGCTGCCGAAAGGCGATGTCGGCGGCTATTATCCCGAGCTGAACAAGCTGATCCCGCTCTGGCACCACGAGAAGACGGCGCATGTTCCCGCCGCCAAATCCGTGCCGGTGCGCGTGTCGCGCAGCAAGGGCGAGACGGGCGCGACGCGCGCCGCCGAGCCGGCCTGACAGAGCGCGCCCCGCCCTCTCGCGAGAGCGGGCGGGGCGCTTGTGACTTGGCGGAGCGTGCGCCACGCTTCGCCGGGTCGCTGGCCGGGCGAGGTCAGAACCCGGCGTGGGTCTCGCTCGCGCGGCCCGCTTCCGCGCCGACATGGGCGGGGAGCGACAGCCGGGCCGGCGCGCCGCCCGCAAAGGAGCGCAGCGTCACCACGAGATGATCGCGCGCGAAGCCGCTTTCGCCGCGCCGCGACAGGCCCGGCAGGCCGTGCGGCGAGATCACCGTGATCTCGGCGCAGGATTCCCCGCTGCGCGAGGCCATGTCGAAGCTCACGCGGTCGCCCGCGCCGTCGCGCAGCATCTCGCAGGCCTGCGTCAGGGCCAGGAAATTTTCGCCCAGCGCCGGCTGCACCCGCCCTTCGCGCCCGAAGGGGCGGAACAGCGTTCGCGTGTGAAGGAGGTCGTCGGCGGTCATGTTGGCAAAGCGCAGGCGCAGCGTCGGGTCGAGCAGCATGATGCCGTAGGGCAGCGGGTCCCACAGCTCGCTCAGCGTCGCGCCGTCCAGCTCGCCGCCGCCCTGCAGCGCGAGGCAGGTGCGGAAGGCCGGGAGGAGGGTCGGCATCGCGGCGGCCAGTCGCCGCTGCGCCTCGCCGGCGGAACGGCCGCCATCGGCGCGGTTCGACCAGAGCTCGATCCGCCAGACGCCGTGAAGGGTCCGCGCCAGGGTCAGCGAGGCGGCGGAGGACGGCGGCACCGCATGAGGCGAGGCCATGAAGTCGGTCGCCCCGGACACCGCGCTCCACGGATTGAGACGAATCGTCGGCGCGCCGCTGTGATGAGGGTGGAAGGCGATGTGGCAGCCGCCGGGCGCCAAAGGCTCGGCCAGGGCGTGGGCGACCTTGCCCCACAGCCGGACCTCGAAGGTCGCCTCTCGCATCGCATCCGAGAGGGAAGCGAGGCACAACTCGGGCTCGAACGGGACAGTCGCGAAATGGCTCATGAAAACAATCGATTCCACAAGCTCGTTAGCTGCACAACGAGGGGACCACACTCTTGAGACGATAAGATGGGTTATTGGGATATTTTGGCTTGAAAAGTGATCGACACGACCCAGGCAACGATTGGGGTTGCATCCCGTGCGCCTCGCCTTTATAAGCCGCCCGTTCGTATGAACCGGCCGGCAGGGCATGCCGTGCCTGTTCGAATGCTGACGCGACCTTCGAGATCCTTCGATGCGTGGCTGGCACGACCCTGCAAGGGGGCGGCGTCCGGCCTGTTCGCGGTCCTATACCCAGGAGAGCAAAATGCCCAAGATGAAGACCAAGTCGGCCGCCAAGAAGCGGTTCCGCATGACCGCCTCGGGCAAGGTCAAGGCGGGTGCCGCCGGCAAGCGCCACGGCATGATCAAGCGCTCCAACGACTTCATCCGCAACGCGCGCGGGACGATGATCCTCAGCGAAGCCGATACGAAGATCGTCAAAGTCTACATGCCCTACAACCGCTAAGCGGTTCGAAGGCCTCACGATTTTTTAAGGAGACAAGATCATGGCACGCGTCAAGCGGGGCGTTACGTCCCACGCCAAGCACAAGAAGACCCTGAAGGCTGCCAAGGGCTTCTACGGTCGTCGCAAGAACACGATCCGCGCCGCCAAGGCTGCGGTGGACCGCTCCAAGCAGTTCGCCACGCGCGATCGCCGCGCCAAGAAGCGCAACTTCCGCGCTCTCTGGATCCAGCGCATCAACGCTGGCGTGCGCGAGCACGGCCTGACCTACGCGCGCTTCATCGACGGTCTGAACAAGGCCGGGATCGAAGTCGACCGCAAGGTCCTGTCGGACATCGCGATCCACGAGCCCGAGGCCTTCACGGCCCTGGTCGAGCAGGCCAAGACGGCGCTCGCCTACATCAAGGACGGCCAGTTCCCGGGCGCTTACGAGCGCGCCGTGGGCGAGAAGCAGGCCGCCTGATCGGCGCTTGAGCGCTTTTCCAGACGCCTTTCCAAAGGCCCGCCCGGCATCCGCCCGGGCGGGCCTTTTCGCGTGGCGCGCCGGCATCGCGCGCTTTGCGGGCCGAAGGCTTGCGTCGCCCGGTCCGCGCTTCTAGGAAGGCGGCTGAAACGCGTTCGCGCCGCCCGCCCTGCCATAGAGCGCATCCCGGCGCGCCCCAGCCTGCCCGGCGCGGTTTGCCCCGCGCCCGTTCCAAGGAGTTCAACGGCCGTGACGGATCTCGACCAGCTCGAACGGCGCTTCGGCGAGGATATCGACGCCGCTTCCGACGAGGCCGCGCTGGAGGCCGTGCGCCTCAGCGCGCTCGGCAAGAAGGGCGAGATTTCCGAGCTCCTGAAAGGGCTCGGCAAGATGAGCCCCGACGAGCGCCGCGACCAGGGCCCGCGCCTCAACGGCCTGCGCGACCGCGTCCAGGCCCGCCTCACCGAGAAGCGCGACGCGCTGGCGGAGGCTGCCATCTCGGCGCGCCTCGCCGCCGAGCGCCTCGACGTCACGCTGCCGCTGCGCTCCAGCCCCCTGTCGCGCGGGCGCGTCCATCCGATCAGCCAGGTCGTGGACGAGATCACCGCGATCTTCGCCGACATGGGTTTCTCGATCGCCGAAGGGCCGGACATCGAGACCGACCATTACAATTTCACCGCGCTGAACTTCCCCGAAGGCCATCCGGCGCGCGAGATGCACGACACGTTCTTCCTCCAGGCGCCCGAGGGCGGCGAGCGTCGCCTGCTGCGCACGCACACCTCGCCCGTGCAGATCCGCACGATGGAGGCGCAAAGGCCGCCGATCCGCATCGTCATCCCCGGCAAGACCTACCGGCAGGATTCCGACGCGACCCACACGCCGATGTTCCACCAGGTGGAAGGGCTCGTGATCGACAAGTCGGCCAATATCGCCAACATGAAGTGGGTGCTGACCGAGTTCTGCAAGGCCTTCTTCGAGGTGCCCTCGCTCCGGATGCGCTTCCGGCCGAGCTTCTTCCCCTTCACCGAGCCCTCCATGGAGGTCGACATCCAGTGCGACCGCTCCGGTTCCGAAGTGCGCTTCGGCGAGGGCACGGACTGGATGGAGATCCTGGGCTGCGGCATGGTTCACCCCAACGTCCTGCGCGGCGTCGGGCTCGACCCCGACGAGTATCAGGGCTTCGCCTGGGGCATGGGCATCGACCGCATCGCCATGCTGAAATACGGCATGCCCGATCTGCGTGCCTTCTTCGACGCCGACTCGCGCTGGATCGAGCATTACGGGTTCCGCCCGCTCGACCTGCCGACCCTGTTCGGCGGCCTTAGCAGCTGAGCTGACGGGGGCGGTTCGTCCGCCCCGGCAAACTAGACATCGCAACCCGACGAGAACAGGACGCCATGGCCCGGACCGCCGCAGACACCGCCCGCTTCGCCGTCGTGGAGACGATTTCGGTCCTGGCCGGGGGCGTGATCGGCACGCTCGCCACGGCCCTGTTCGGCTGGCTCTTCCTGTCGCTCGACTTTGCCGGCATCGCCACCTCGCCGGGATTCTACGTTCTCGGCGTGGTGACCGTGGCGCTCTTCGCCCTGTTCTACGCCAAGCTGCCGGGCACGCCGGCGACGCTTCTGTCGCTCGGCGTCGGCGTTGCGCTGCCGGTCGTGATCGTGCGCTTCGCCTTCGACCGTTCCGACACGTTCGCGACGCTCGTCGTGCTTGAACTCGCCTTCGCCATCGTGGCGCTGTCGGTCTACCGCTTCGTCCATGCCAGCGGCCTCGTGCGCCGCGCCGCCGACGCGGCGGACGGGCGCTGATCCGAGCCCTTCTTCTTTCGCCGCATTTCCCGCCGCCGTTTCCAATTCCGTTAGGCCCGTCATGAAGTTCACCCTGTCCTGGCTGAAGGACCATCTCGACACCGACGCCACGCTGGAAGAGATCGCCGAGCGCCTGACCTCGATCGGCCTCGAGGTCGAAAGCCTCGACACCAAGGCGGCGCTGCGGCCCTTCACCATCGCCCGCGTGCTCGACGCCAAGCGCCACCCGGACGCCGACAAGCTCCAGGTGCTGAGCGTCGATGCCGGCCCGGACGTCAACGGCGGCAAGCCGCTCCAGGTCGTGTGCGGCGCGCCCAACGCCCGCGCCGGGCTCGTCGGCGTTCTCGGCCTGCCGGGCGCCTATGTGCCGGGCCTCGACGTGACGCTCGGCGTCGGCAAGATTCGCGGCGTCGAGAGCTTCGGCATGATGTGCTCGGAGCGCGAGCTCGAACTCTCCGACGAGCACAACGGCATTATCGACCTGCCCGAGACCGCGCCGGTCGGCACCGCCTTCGCCGACTATGCGGGCCTGTCCGATCCGGTGATCGAGATCAACCTGACGCCGAACCGCCCGGATGCGACGGGCGTCGCCGGCATCGCGCGCGATCTGGCCGCCTCCGGCCTCGGCCGGCTTAAGACGCCCGCCGTCGAGCGCATCGAGGGCGAGGGCGACTGCCCGGTCGCGGTGCATGTCGAGAGCGCGACCTGCCGGGGCTTCGCGCTGCGGCTCGTGCGCGGCGTCAAGAACGGCCCCTCGCCCGAGTGGATGCAGAAGCGCCTGCGCGCCATCGGCCTTCGCCCGATCAACGCGCTGGTGGACATCACCAATTACATCACCTTCGACCGGGGCCGCCCGCTTCACGTGTTCGACGCGAAGAAGGTGACGGGCGACCTCACCGTGCGCGCGGCCAAGCCCGGCGAGGAACTCGCAGGGCTCAACGGCAAGACCTACACGCTCGATCCGAGCGTCTGCGTCGTCGCCGACGAGCATGGCGCCGAGTCGATCGGCGGCATCATGGGCGGCGAGGCTTCGGGCTGCGACGAGACCACCACCGACGTTCTCATCGAATCGGCCAATTGGGAGCCGATCGACATCGCCCGCGCCGGCCGCTCCCTGGGCATCATCACCGACGCGCGCTATCGCTTCGAGCGCGGCGTCGATCCGTTCCTGATCGAGCCGGGCCTCGATCTGGCGACCCGCCTCGTGCTCGACCTGTGCGGCGGCGCGCCGACGCGCCGCACCGTCGCCAAGCTCGCGCCCTTCGAGCCCCGGCAGTTCGACTTCCCCTTCACCGAGGTGAAGCGCCTGACCGGCCTCGAGGTCGAGACCGACAGGCAGATCGCGCTTCTCGAAACGCTCGGCTTCACCGTGGAGCGCGAGGGCGAGGCGCGCGCCCGCGTCACCGCGCCGTCCTGGCGGCCGGATATCGAGGGCAAGGCCGATCTCGTGGAAGAGGTCATGCGTCTCGTCGGCGTGGACCATATCGAGCCGCAGCCCTTGCCGCGCCTGTCCGGCGTCAACGGGCGCATCCTGACGCAGGCGCAGCTGCGCGACCGCGCCGCGCGCCGCACGCTCGCCGCGCGCGGGCTCAACGAGGCCGTCACCTACTCGTTCCTGTCGGCCTCGGCGGCCGAGGCCTTCGGCGGCGGCACGCCGGCGCTGAAGCTCGAAAACCCGATCGCGGCCGATCTTTCGGACATGCGCCCCTCGCTTCTGCCGAACCTTCTTCAGGCGGCGCAGCGCAACGCCCAGCGCGGCTTCGGCGACACGGCCCTCTTCGAAGTCGGCGCGATCTACCGCTCCGTCGAGCCGGACGGGCAGCGGCGCGTGGCGGGCGGCGTGCGTCGCGGCACGGCGGGTCTCGGCGGCGCGGGCCGCGACTGGAGCGGCCATGCGGCCCCGGTCGGCGTGTTCGACGCCAAGGCCGACGCCATCGCCGCGCTGGAAGCGATCGGCGTTCCCGCCGAGCGGCTCCAGTTCGAGACGCCGGCCAGCGACTGGTATCACCCCGGCCGCTCGGGCCGCATCAAGATGGGGCCGAAGACGGTTCTGGCCGAGTTCGGCGAGTTCCATCCGCGCGTTCTGAAAAGCCTCGACCTCAACGGCGCCTATGCCGGGTTCGAGGTCTTCCTGGACGAGGCGCCCGAGCCCAAGCGCAAGGCGACGCGCACCAAGCCGGTGCTGCAACTGTCGAGCTTCCAGCCGGTGCGGCGCGACTTCGCCTTCGTGGTGCCGTCCGAAGTCGAGGCGATCAAGCTCGTGCGCGCGGCCGAGGGCGCCGACAAGAAGCTGATCGGCGAGGTCCGCGTGTTCGATATCTTCGAGGGCGCGGCGCTCGGCGAAGGGCGCAAGTCCATCGCCATCGAGGTGACGCTGAAGCCGGCCGACCGCACCCTGACCGACGAGGATCTCGACGCGGTGTCGAACAAGATCGTCGCCGCCGTCACCAAGGCGACCGGCGGCACGCTGCGCGCCTAAAGCCATCCAAGGCCCGCCCCGCGCGGGCCTTTCTTCATTTCGGGAGGCATAGCCATGTTGCGTTGGGGCATTCTGTCGGGCGCGAAGATCGCGCGCGAGCAGGTCATTCCGGGGATCGTGAAGGCGGAAGGCTGCGTGCTGTCGGCCATCGCCAGCCGCGACCTGTCGCGGGCGGAGGACCTCGCGCGGCATTTCGGCGCGCGCCACGCCTTCGGCTCCTACGACGCGCTTCTGGCAAGCCCCGAGGTGGACGCGGTCTATATTCCCCTGCCGACCAGCCAGCATGTGGAATGGGCGCGCCGCGCGATCGAGGCCGGCAAGCATGTTCTGGTGGAAAAGCCGCTGGCGCTGCGCGCCGAGGACATCGAGCCGCTGATCGCCGCCCGCGACAGAGCGGGCGTGGAGGTGGCCGAGGCCTTCATGGTGCGCTACCACCCGCAATGGGCGCTGGTGCGCGACTGGATCGCGCAAGGGCGCATCGGGCGTCTGCGCCACGTGCAGGGCGCCTTCTCCTATTACAATGTCGATCCCGCCAACATGCGCAACCAGATCGAGCTCGGCGGCGGCGCGCTGCCCGATATCGGCGTGTATCCGGTCGTGACCACGCGGCTCGCCACCGGCACGGAAGCGCTCTCGGCCCGCGCGACGATCGAGCGCGACCCGACATTCGGCACCGACATGTTCGCCGACTGCTCGGTGGACTTCGCGGATTTCCGCCTGAGCTTCTACGTGTCGACGCAGATGGCGGCGCGCCAGACCATGGTGTTCCACGGCACGGACGGGTTCATCGAGGTGGACGGCGCCTTCAATGCCGGGCTCTACGCCCAGAGCGCCGTGCATTGGCACGACCGCTCGCATGGCCGCGCGGAAACCGCCCGCTTCGGCGCGGCGGACCAGTACCGGCTCCAGGCCGAAGCCTTCGCGCGGCGCGTGGCGGGCGGCTCGGACCCCCTGTTCTCGCTGGAGGAGTCGATCCTCAACCAGCGGGTGATCGACGCCTTCTACCGCTCGCACGAGGCGGGCGGCGGCACCGTGGCGGTCTAAGGCGGTCTGAGGCGGTCTGAGGCGGAGCCCTCAAGCGAAGCCCGCCGCTCGCAAGCCCCGGTCCATCCCTTTGCCTTAGTTTCGGCCGATCCGTCCGGCTTGGCTCTGGCCACCGGCGCGTGGCCGGTGCCGGCCCGGAGGGTTTTTGGATGAAGCTTGGATCTCGCCCACGCCTGTCGCTCGCCGCGCTCGGGGTCGTCTCGGCGCTCGCCGGCCCGGCCGCGGCGCAGCCGGCCGCCAAGGATCTGTTCGGCGCCGAGACGAGCCCCAGCGCCGGCCCGGCCCAGAGCATCGGCTTCTATTCCAAAGGGTGTCTCGCCGGCGGCATGGCCATGCCCAAGGACGGGCCGACCTGGCAGGTGATGAAGCCCTCGCGCGACCGCGCCTATGCCCATCCCGCCATGATCCGGCTGCTCCAGCGCCTGTCGGCCGACGCCAAGCGGGAGGCCAACTGGCGCGGGCTTCTGTTCGGCGACATGGCGCAGCCGCGCGGCGGCCCGATGAAGGACGGCCACGCCTCGCACCAGATCGGCCTCGACGCCGACATCTATCTCACCGAAATGCCGACGCGCCGCCTGAGCCCGCACGAACGCGATACGATGCCCCTGCCCTCGGTGATCGACAAGCGCACCAATCGGATCGACCTGTCGCGCTGGCGGCCGGAGATGCTGAAGCTCATCCGCACCGCCGCGCAGGAGCCGGAGGTCGAGCGCATCTTCGTGCATCCCGGCATCAAGGAGCAGCTCTGCAAGACCGCCGGGCGCGATCGCGGCTGGCTCAACAAGGTGCGCCCGATGTTCGGGCACGACTATCACTTCCACGTCCGCATGGAATGCCAGCCGGGCTCGCCCAACTGCAAGCCGCAGGAATCCACCGGCTCGGGCGATGGCTGCGACAAGCTCGACTGGTGGTTCAACGTGGCGCTGCGCCCGCCGCCGCCCAATGCCAAGCCTTGGAAGAAGCCGCCTCCGATCTTCCTGTCGGCCCTGCCCAAGGCCTGCAACGCGGTTCTGAACCAGCCGGCGGGGAAGGGCGGCGCGGTGATGGCCGCCTCGCCCGCGCCGAGCCTCCCCGAGCCGAGCCTGGCTCCGCCACCGCCCGCCGCTGCCCTTGCCCCGGCCCCGGCCGCGATGGCGGACGAGTTCGACGACGGCTCGCAGCGCGCGCCCGCCTTCGCGCCGCAGCCCTCCGCCAGCGCGCCGGCCGCTTCGCCCTCGCCCGCCAAGGCGCTGCCCATGCCGCGCTTCCGCCCGGCGAACTGAAGGGAGCGTTCGAAGGCGCGGTCTGGCCGCGCCTTCGCACCGGCGCGCGCCGCCACCGTCTTTTTCCCGGCATCCTGCGATGCTATGGCTCGGCGTCTTCAAACGATTGAAATCGGTCCGGCATGACTCCGACTCACGAATCCGCCGAAACGCTGAAGTTTCCGATCCTGATCGGCGACATCGGGGGCACCAATGCCCGGTTCGCCCTTCTGGTCGACGCCTTCGCCGAGCCGCGCCCCTTTCCGGTGGTGCAGACGGCCGACTTTCCCAATATCGACGACGCGATCCAGGCCTGCGTCCTCGACAAGACCTCGATCCAGCCGCGCTCGGCGGTTCTGGCGCTGGCCGGGCCGATCCGGGGCGAGGAGATCGAGCTGACGAACTGCCATTGGGTGGTGCGTCCCCGAAAGCTGATTTCCGATCTCGGCTTCGACGAGATCATCCTGGTCAACGATTTCGAGGCGCAGGCGCTCGCCGTGTCCGCCCTGCCGGAAGCCGGCCGCGAGGCGATCGGCCATCCCGGCACGATGGGCGAAGGGGCGCGCGTCGTGCTCGGCCCCGGCACCGGGCTCGGCGTCGCCGGCCTCGTGCGGGCCAAGCGCATGTGGATTCCCGTGGCGGGCGAAGGCGGGCATATCGACCTCGGCCCGCGCACCGCGCGCGACCTCGCGCTCTGGCCACATCTGGAGACGATCGAGGGCCGCGTTTCGGCCGAGCAGGTCCTGTGCGGGCGCGGCCTCGTCAATCTCTACAACGCGCTCTCGCGCGCCGACGGGCGCGAGCCCGAGCCGCATACGCCCGCCAGCGTCACGGCGGCGGCCGGGGCGGGCGACGCGGTCGCGCGCGAGGCGATCCAGCTCTTCGGCACCTATCTCGGGCGCGTCGCGGGCGATCTCGCCCTCCTCTTCATGGCGCGCGGCGGCGTCTATATCGCGGGCGGCATTTTCGGCCATATCGCGCCCTTCGTGGACAAGGCCGCCATGCGCGCCGCCTTCGAGGACAAGGCGCCCCATTCGGCGCTTCTGCGCGAAGTGCCGCTCTTCGCCATCACCCTGCCGCTCGCCGCTCTCGCGGGTCTGGCCACCTTCGCCCGCGCGCCCCGCTTCTACGGGCTCGAGACCGTCAACCGCCGCTGGCGGCGGTGAGACACGCTTCGCACCGCCGCCCGGTAGGCAGGGGCGGCGGCAACGGCTATAGAGCGAGCCGACGATGAACCGGCCGGCCGATCCTTGACGAAGACCAGTCTTTCCCTGTCCGAACCCCGCGAGCGGGGCGAGGCCCTGACGCTCCTGCGCCGCGTGATCGCCGAGAACGGGCGCGAGCATGTCGGCGGCTATGCCGTGGCTGTCCTCTGCCTCGTGGTCGTGGCGCTGACCACGGCCTTCATGGCCTGGGTGATGCGCGACGTGATCGACGAGATCTTCGTCGCCGGCAACCGGGCCGTGCTGTTCACGCTGCCGATCGCGATCTTCCTCGCCTTCTTCCTGCGCGGCATCGCCTCCTATGGGCAGGGCGTCATCCTGGCGCGGATCGGCAACGACGTCGTGGCGCGCTACCAGCGCCGGCTCTTCGCCCATCTGACCGAGCTTTCGGTGGACTTCTTCGGCGACACGCGCTCGGCCCAGCTCGCCGCGCGCATCAACCAGAACGTCTCGGGCGTGCGCGACACGCTGAACCTCACCGTCACCTCGCTGGCGCGCGATCTTCTGACCCTGATCTTCCTGATCTTCGCCATGGTCTGGCAGGACTGGGTCCTGTCGCTGATCGCGCTCACCGCCGGCCCGCCGATCGCCATCATGATCTCGCGCCTGTCGCGCAAGCTGCGCAAGGCGACGCGCCAGTCGATCGACCTCAACTCGCGCGTCCTCGGCTCCATGCAGGAAGCGGCGCAGGGCATTCAGGTGGTGAAGGCCTTCACCATGGAAAAGCTCCTGCGCGCCCGCACGGACGACCTGATCGAAAAGGCCGAGGAGCGCTCCAACCGCATCGCCGTCATCACCGAGCGCTCCGGCCCGATCACCGAGACGGTGGCGGGAATCGCGGTCGCCGCCGTGATCGCCTGGTCGGGCTATCGCTCCATCGTCTACGGCTATTCGCCGGGCTCCATGTTCGCCTTCATCACGGCGCTGCTTCTGGCCTACGACCCGGCTCGGCGCCTCGCCAAGCTCCAGGTGCAGATGGAGCGCGCGCTGGTCAACGTGCGCATGATCTACGAGATCCTCGACGAGACGCCGCGCCAGCCGGACGCGCCGGGCGCCAAGGCCCTCACCGTTTCGGGCGGCGAGATCCGCTTCGAGACCGTCTCCTTCGGCTACCATGCCGACGAGCCCGTCCTGCGCGATCTTTCGCTGGTGGCCCCCGCCGGCAAGACCACGGCGCTGGTCGGCGCGTCGGGCGGCGGCAAGTCCACGATCATCGCCCTGATCGAGCGCTTCTACGACACGTCGGCGGGGCGCATCCTGATCGACGGAACGGATATCGCGACCGTCACCAAGCAGTCGCTGCGCCAGTCGATCGCCTATGTGCCGCAGAGCCCGACCCTCTTCGAGGGCTCGATCCGCGACAATATCCGCTTCGGCCGGCCGGAAGCCTCCGACGCCGAGGTCGAGGAGGCCGCGCGTCAGGCGCAGGCCGAGGAGTTCATTCTCGCCCAGCCGCTCGGCTACGAGACCCCCGTCGGCGAAAACGGCGTGACCCTCTCGGGCGGCCAGCGCCAGCGCCTGTCGATCGCCCGGGCGCTCGTGCGCAACGCGCCGATCCTGCTTCTCGACGAAGCGACCTCGGCGCTCGACACGCGCTCCGAGGTGCTGGTGCAGCGCGCGCTCGAAACCGCGATGCGCGACCGCACCGTGGTGGTCGTCGCCCACCGCCTGTCCACCATCGTCGGCGCCGACCAGATCCTCGTCGTGGATCGCGGCCGGATCGCGGAAAGCGGCACGCATTCCGAGCTCCTGGCCCGGCCGAACGGCCTCTATGCCCGCCTGCACGGCTTCCAGGGCGCGGCGGACGCATCGGAAACGAGAGAACCGGAGACCTTGCCATGAGCGAGCCGATGAAGCTGGTGATCCTCGGCGCTGCCGGTCGCATGGGCCGCACGCTGGTGCGCGTCGTCAAGGAAACCGAGGGCGCCAGGGTCTTCGCCGCCATCGAGCGCGAGGGATCGCTGGCGCTCGGCAGCGATTGCGGGGAACTCGCCGCGAGCGGGCATCTGGGCGTTCGGGTTTCGAGCGATCTCGGTGCCGCGCTCGATGGCGCGGACGGCGTGATCGACTTCACCGCCCCCGCCTCCAGCGTCGCGGTGGCCCGCGAAGCGGCGCGGCGCGGTCTCGTCCACGTCATCGGCACGACCGGCTGCTCGGCCGAGGACGACGCGGCGATTGCGCAAAGCGCCAGCGCCGGCGCGCGGATCGTGAAATCCGGCAATATGAGCCTCGGCGTCAATCTCCTCGCCGTTCTTGCCGAACAGGCGGCACGCGCGCTCGGACCCGATGCGTTCGACATCGAAATCCTGGAAATGCACCACCGCCACAAGGTGGACGCGCCCTCCGGCACGGCGCTGCTCCTCGGCGAAGCGGCGGCGGCGGGTCGCGCGGTGGCGCTGAAGGACACGTCCGTGCGCGTGCGCGACGGGCATACCGGCGCGCGCGAGGCCGGCACGATCGGCTTCGCGACGCTGCGCGGCGGCTCGGTGGTCGGCGAGCATCAGGTGATCCTGGCCGGCGAGGGCGAGCGCATCGAGCTCGGCCATCGCGCCGAGGACCGCGCCATCTTCGCGCGCGGGGCGGTGCGCGCCGCGCTCTGGGCGCGCGGCCAGGCGCCGGGCCTTTATTCCATGCGCCACGTTCTCGGCTTCTGACGCGGCGGTCCACAGCTTATCCCCACCTCGTCCCCATCTCGTCCACCAAGGGAGTTCGCCTTCATGTCCCGCACCCTCGTGCTCGTCCGCCACGGCCAGAGCGACTGGAACCTCAAGAACCTCTTCACCGGCTGGCGCGACCCGGACCTGACGGACCTCGGCGTGAAGGAAGCGAGCGCGGCCGGTCAGCGCCTCAAGGCGGCCGGCCTCCATTTCGACATCGCCTTCACCAGCGCCCTGTCGCGCGCCCAGCGCACGCTGAAGCTCATCCAGGCCGAGCTCGGCCAGGAGGACCTGGAGACGATCCGCGATCAGGCGCTGAACGAGCGCGACTATGGCGATCTGTCGGGCCTCAACAAGGACGACGCCCGCGCCAAGTGGGGCGAGGAGCAGGTCCATGTCTGGCGCCGCTCCTACGACGTGCCCCCTCCGGGCGGCGAGTCGCTGAAGGACACGGGCGCCCGCGTCTGGCCCTATTACATCCACCGCATCCAGCCGCATGTTCTCAACGGCGGCACGGTGATCGTCGCCGCGCACGGCAATTCGCTGCGCGCGCTGATCATGGCGCTGGACGGCCTGACGGGCGAGGAGATCGTCGCGCAGGAACTCGCGACGGGCGTGCCCATCGTCTACAAGCTGAACGCCGATTCCACGGTGGCGTCCAAGGACGTTCTGGCGGGCTGAGCGACGGCGCGGGCGGGGGTCGCGCCCCGCCTCGCCTCCGCCGCGTCAAGATGGCGCTTGCGGGACGCAAATTTGCGGCTGATGCTGACGGCCTTCCCTGGAAGGAGGTATCTCATGCGCCGCGCTTTCCTTGGACTTCTCGCCCTCGCAGCGCTCGCCCTGCCTGGGCTGGCCGCCCCGGCGCTCGCCGACGACGCGGGCGACGCGCGGGCCGCGATCGGCGCGCAGCTCGACGCCTTTCGCGCGGACGACGGAGCGCGGGCCTATTCCTATGCCGCGCCCAACATCCAGCGCCTGTTCCCTTCGCCCGACATCTTCATCGGCATGGTGGCGAAGGCCTATCCCGCCGTGCATCGGGCCCGCAACGTCACCTTCGGCCCCTTGAAGCCGGAAGGCGCGGGGCTTCGGCAGGAGGTCTTCCTGTCGGACACCGACGGTCAGAGCTGGATCGCCAGCTACACGCTGGAGCGCCAGCCCGACGGCTCCCTGAAGATCACCGGCTGCCAGATGCGCAAGGGCAGCGATATCGGCGCCTGAGGGGCGGACCGAAGTCCGCCCCCTGCGCTCTCCGCAGCCCTCAGGCGCGATAGGCGCCCTGGCGCTCCAGCATCCAGCCGGGATATTCGGCCGGCAGGCGCGACACGGCGTCGAGCTTGGCGAGATCGCCCGCATCGAGCTCGACCTTCGTCGCCGCGATATTGTCGGCGAGCTGCTCCGGCCGCTTGGCGCCGATGATGACGCTGGTGACGACGTCCTGATGCAGGAGCCAGCTAAGGGCGACCTGCGCCACGGTGCAGCCCCGGCTTTCCGCCACCTCGCGCATGGCCGCGATCACGGCGCTGCCGCGCGTGCGATCCACCGGCGGGAAGTCGAAGGTCGCGCGCCGCCCGTCCGCCGCCTTGCCCTCGCCGTCGTATTTGCCGGAGAGATAGCCGCCCGCAAGCGGGCTCCAGACCATGAGGCCGATGTCTTCCGACCGGAGCATGGGCGCGATGTCGCGTTCGAGATCGCGGCCGACCAGCGTGTAATAGGCCTGAAGCGACAGGATCGGCGCCAGGCGGCGCATCTCGGCGATGCCGACCGCCTTCATCACCTGCCAGGCCGCCCAGTTGGACAGGCCGAGATAGCGCACATGCCCATGGCGCACGAGCGTGTCCAGCGCCTCCAGGGTTTCCTCGATCGGCACGGCCTTGTCGAATCCGTGGATCTGGTAGAGGTCGATATGGTCCAGCCCGAGCCGCCCGAGGCTCTGCTTGCACTGGGAAAGGATATGGGAGCGCGAGGCGCCGCGCGCGTTCGGGCCCGCGCCCATGGGTCCGAGCACCTTGGTCGCGATCACGACATCGTCGCGCGCGACCCCGAGATTCTTCAGCGAGCGGCCGAGAATGCGCTCGCTCTCTCCGCCCGCATAGACATTGGCCGTGTCGATGAAATTGATGCCGGCGTCGAGCGCGGTCTTCACGAGCGCGTCGGCCTCGCTCTGGCCGAGCTGCCCGATCTGGCTCCACATTCCCTCGCTACCGCCGAAGGTCATGGTGCCCAGGCACAGTTCCGAGACGAAAAGGCCGCTCCGGCCGAGTGAACGCATCCGCATGGCGTGTCTCCTGTGGGAAGTTTCGATGGGGTCGAAGCTAGGGCGCGAAGACCTGGGAGCGCGACGCCGATCCTCTCAAGCTCTTGCCCGATCCTCTCAAAGCGTGCGGGCGGCGGATGCGCGCGGCGCGCCGCTGGCGTAGACAGGGGGCATGACCACGCTCGCCGACCTCGCCCCGCTTCTCGAACGGCAGTTCCTGCGCTTTGGCCGGGAAACCCCGATGGACGGCTTGCTGCTCAGTCTCGCGCGCGAGCCGAGCGGCCTGATCCGCTCGGTCTATCGCCCCTCCTTCTGCCTGGTGGTGCAAGGCGCGAAGGTCTCGATGCTCGGGTCCAACGCCTTTCGCTACCGCGCGGGCGACGGGCTCATCGCCTCGCTCGACGTGCCCGTGACGGCGCGCATCACGCAGGGCACGCCGGACGCGCCCTATCTGGCGCTGAGTCTGGCCATCCCGCCCCAGGAGGTCGCGACGCTTCTCGCCGAACAGGCCGAGGCGCTGGACGCCGCACCCGGCGTGGAGGCGCTCGGGGTCGGGCGGGCGGACCCGGCCTTGTTCGATCCTCTCAGGCGACTTCTGGAGCTGCTCGACAACCCGCGCGACCGGCCGGTTCTGGAGCCGCTCGTCCGGCGCGAGATCGTGTGGCGGCTCCTGCAGGGAAGCTTGGCGCCCCTCCTGCGCCAGATCGGGGCGAAGGACAGCCAGACGGCGCGCGTCGCGCGCGCCTGCGCCTTTATCCGCGCCCATCATGCCGAGCCGCTGCGCGTCGCCGATCTGGCGCGGCTGGCGGGCATGAGCGTGTCCGGCTTCCACCGCCATTTCAAGGCGGCGACCACGCTCTCGCCCGTGCAGTTCCAGAAGCAGGTGCGCCTTCAGGAAGCGCGGCGCCGGCTGATGGCGGCCGAGGAAGTGGCGAGCGTCGGCTATGCGGTCGGCTACGAGAGCGCCTCTCAGTTCAGCCGCGACTATCGCCGCCTGTTCGGCGCGCCGCCCGGCCGCGACGGCGCGGCGATCCGCGCCCGCCTCGTGCCCGAGCCGGCCCTTCCCTGATCTCACCGGGCGCCGACCGCGCCCGCCAAACGGATGTCACCGAGTTGCGGCAGGGTGCCGCGCGGATCGAGGGTTCCGGAAACAAGAGGATCGACATGGACAGCGAAGACCTGAAGCGCGACGCGGCGGCCGGAAGCCAGACGGCGGCCGACTGGCTGCGGGCCGAGATCGAGGATTCGCTGGACGAGGATTACGAGCTGGAGCTTTCGCCCCCGGACCTCACGGGCGAACTCGCCAAGGTCTACAAGAGCGCCCATCCCCAGGCGCTCGACCGGCTCGGCTATTTCCGCGAGCTCCTGCGCCTCCAGTCGGAGCTGATCAAGCTGCAGAACTGGGTCGCCCATCGCAAGGAAAAGGTCGTCGTCCTGTTCGAGGGCCGCGACGCGGCCGGCAAGGGCGGCGTCATCAAGCGCATCTCGCAGCGGCTCAATCCGCGCATCGTGCGCGTCGTCGCGCTGCCCGCGCCGAGCGACCGCGAAAAGACGCAATGGTATTTCCAGCGCTACGTGCCGCATCTGCCGGCGGGCGGCGAGATCGTCCTGTTCGACCGCTCCTGGTACAACCGGGCCGGCGTCGAGCGCGTCATGGGCTTCGCCAAGCCCGACGAGGTCGAGCAGTTCTTCGAGGACGTGCCGGAATTCGAGCGGATGCTGGCGCGCTCCGGCATCCGGCTCGTCAAATACTGGTTCTCGATCACCGACGAGGAGCAGCAGATGCGCTTCATGATGCGCATCCACGATCCCTTGAAGCAGTGGAAGCTCTCGCCGATGGACCTTCAGTCCCGCGTGCGCTGGGAGCAGTACACCAAGGCCAAGGAGGACATGTTCGCCCGCACGAGCATTCCCGAGGCGCCCTGGTACATCGTGGAGGGCAACGACAAGAAGCGCGCCCGCCTCAACTGCATCAGCCACCTCCTGAGCCTCATCCCCTACGAGGACGTGCCCTACGAGGAGATCACCCTGCCCGAGCGTGTGTTCAACCCGGAATACGAGCGCCAGACGCTGCCGAGCGAGCTCTACGTGCCGCAGCGCTACTGACGGGCAAGGGGCGATCCCTCGCCCGCCCGAAACCCGAACGCCCGCAGACAGCCTTGAGGGCTGAGTGAGCAGGAGAGCCGGACGCGGATCGGGCACCCCGATCCGCGTTTCGCGACCGAGCCCGGCGGCCGGGCCGCGAGAAGGACCGGCCGCCGGGCTCGAAGCCTGCGAAGGCGCTTACCAGGAGACGCGCAGCGTGCCGGACACGCCCTGGGCCGTCAGGTTCTCCCGGATTTCGGCGTCGTAGGCCGCCGTGAACGACACGTTCTCGCCGCGCGCGACTTCCAGCGACAAGCCGCCGACAAGGGCGCTGCGACCGATGTCCACGCCCGCCACCGGAAAGCCGACGCCCAGAAGCTGCTGCCGGCTCGTCTGCGTGACCTCGATCAGGTCGGCGCGATAGCCGAGACTGGCGGTCGGCCGCACCAGAACGCCGCCCTCGAAGGTGAAGTCGCGCGTCAGCCCCAGGGAGGCGGTGACATGGGCTTCCTCGAAACTGCGCTGGTCGGTCGAGAGGGCGAAGGCCGAGCCCGCCTCGCTCGTGCCGTCGCGGCGAAAGGTGCGATAGCCGGCGCCGAGCGTCGGCAGAACCGTGGTCTCGCCCAGAGCGAAGGCGCGCGAGATGCGCCCTTCCACGAAGCCGCCGACGCCCTTGTCCCGGCTCGTCAGGCCGGACGTGCCACCAAGACCGAGGCCGACCGAGCGCGCCGTGTCGATCTCCCCGTAGGACAGGCCGGCGGAGCCGCCGTAGTCGAACCCGTTCCTGCCGAGCGATCCATAGAGAGCGCCCGAATAGGTCTCCACGTCGGCCGAACCGGCCGCATAGGACTGGACCTCCTCGCGGCCGATGCGGAACGCGCCGCCCACCCGGCCGTCGTCGATGCCCCGTTCGATGCCGAACGTGCCGCCATAGCCTTTCACGCGATAGGCCGACACATCGGAATAGGAGGTGTCGCCAAGGGTCCAGAGGCGCGTCGCCCCGGCCTGCGTTCCGCCATGAAGCGCATCGGTGGTCTGGCGCATGGCGATCTGGTCGGCCAGGCGGCCGACCGAGCGAACCGCCGTCTGTCCCGCATCCACATGCACCCGGCCCGTGGCCTGTTCGAGACCGCGCTGGAGACTCCCGGCGTCGGCAAGATAGAGCGAGGTGAAGAGGCCGGCGGCAGCGGAGGAGGGCCGGACGCCCGCCGCCGGGCGGAGCGACTGGATCGCCTGACCGAGCGAGCGCGCATTGGCGCTCTGCGCCAGCCCGAGCGCGGCGAGATTGGCGTAGTCGGCGGGCGTCGCGACCAGCGAAAGCGTCTGCTGGCCATAGAGCAGGTCGAAGCGCGAGCCCGGCAGAAGGCCGGCGGCAGGCTGCGCCAGTCCGGAGAAGGACCCGGCGATCCGACCGTTCTCAAGCTGCACGAAGGCGAAGGATTGGCCGAGCGTGGGCGTGAACCGGTTGGTGGCGGAGCCGGTGATGCCGCGAAGAACCGGCTGCAGGATGCCGCTGGCGGTGAAGGTCCGGTTCTGCCCGGCGACCGCGATGCGGTCAAAGCCGCCCGCGCCGACCACGGGAGCCGCGCCGTCGATCTCGATCCGGGTCGTGGCCGTGCCGGTCAGCGTGAGATTGCCGTTCACCGTCAGGAGGCCGGGCGAGCGTCCGGGCGAGAGCGTGCCGTCCACCAGGACATTGCCGTTGACGAGGCCGTTGCCCGACAGGCGAGCGTCCTTGAAGACATGCAGGTTGGATGTCGTCAGGCGGCCATCCACCAGAAACTCGCCGCCGGCGACATCGGCACCGCCGCCGAAGCGGGCGTCTCCGAGAAGCTCAAGCGTGCCGCCCCCTTCCTTTCTCAAGGTGCGGTCGCTCTGCACCGGCAGGGTCCAGACCGTGCGCATACCCGGCGTCTGGCCGGTGCCCACGACATAGGGACCCTTGATGGTCGGATCGAGCGTGGTGGGCCCCGAGTTCAACGCGCGATCGAGGCGCAGGAAGCCGCGCCCGTAAATGGCGTCCGTGCCGCGATCCCCGAGATCCTCGGCCGTTTCCAGAAGGATGTTGGTGATCTGGGCCGGCGTATAGGTCGGAAAGGCCTGAATGAGAACCGCCACCGCGCCCGCCACGTGCGGCGTGGCCATGGAGGTTCCCTCCAGCGCCTTGTAGCTGTCGGTCGAAACGGTGGAATAGATGTTGCGCTGCGTCTCGTTGCCGGCGCCGCCGGGCGCGGCGATGCACCATTCGGCCGCCACGCCGCATGTGTTGGAATAGTCGGCGATCTGCTTGTTGGCGTCGGTGGCGACGACCACGAGAATGCGACCGCGCTGGATGCCGTCCTGCGCCTCGGCCTTGGCCAGAGCCGTCGCGTTCATGTCCGAGAAGTCGGCGGTGTCGGACCCCGTATAGATCTGCGCGCCGGACGAGTTCGTCCGCGACGCGTTGCCGGGCGCGATAAAGGGAAACAGGCCGATGCCGGACGGGCTTTCGGCGGCGATGGGCGCACCCTGTCGATCGTTGCCCGCCGCGATCACCAGAATCTGGCCGGCCTTCAGCGAGGCGCGAACGGCGGTCGCTTCGCTGTCCAGCGAGCCGGTGTTCCAGGTCTTGTCGCCCGGGCTCAGACTGGGGCCGAAGGAGCCGTTGATGACGCGAACCCGATCCTCTTCGGGAAGATCCTTGCCGTTCTGGGTCGCGAGATAGGCGATGGCGGCCGTGGGGTCGGAACCGAGACCGCTTATGGCCGCATCGCAGGCATTGGGATCGCGAAGAACGGCCGGCCCGCACGTCGCCAGTTGGGCGGCGTTGTACTGGACGCCCTTGATCGTGAAATTACCGCCTTCGTCGATCTCGTTCTTATAGAGATCGGCCAGATAGGGCAGAGACCCGACGCTGAGCAGCTTGACGCCGGGGGCGATACCCTGCATCCCCGCGCCGTCGGCGGCCGCTCCGATAATGCCCGCCACGTGGGTTCCGTGACCATCGGGGTCCTCGGTCGCGTTGCCCCGCACGAAGCCGGCGCTCACGTCGTCCTGATCGATGGCCTGGCGCGGATCGAACCAGTGCAGCAAGGACATGGAACGGGCGTCGAGCCGTCCGGCGAATTCGGGATGGACGGAGCCGTCCGGCCGACGGTCGATGCCGGTGTCCACCACCGCGACCGTGACGCCCTTGCCCGTCAGGCCGCGTGCCACCGCCACGTCGTCTCCGATGGCGCCGAGACCCCAGTTGCGCTGGAATTCGGTCAGCGTGGCGAGATCGACATTCGGCTGCGCGCCGGGCGGCAGGGCGCGTGAACCTTCGAGGACCGGCCCAGGCGTAGAGGACGCCATGCCGAGCCGTGCGTGGTCGAGGCCGAGCGCGACCGCACGCGTCAGTCCGTCTTCGAGCGCGGGGCGAAGGCGCCTGGCTTCGCTCAGCACGGCCTCGCCGCGAAACGGCGTCAGCCGCGCGTTCTCATAGGCGGTGGCCAAGAGCGAGGCGTCGCCGGAGGCCGCTGCCTTCGACAGGGCTCGTGAGAGTTCGGGCGAGACGACCGCCGCCGCATCCTGCGCGCGGGCCGGAATGGCGGCGGCGGGCGCCAGGGCGGTGGCGGACAAGAGAGCAACCATCAGGCTGCGGGCGGCGATCTGGCGTGACATCGGTTTCCTTGGGAGCGGCAGGACGGGTGAAAGAAAGGGTCTGAATCCGCCGCCATTCGAGCGGCAGGTGAAGGGCAAGAGGGGGCGTCCCGCCGCGCCCCTGTCGGGACAGGCAGCGGCGCATCCCCACTTGCGGAAGCGTGGCGGGCAGCGTTGCTCGATCCGAGCGCAAGGATGCGCCCGGCTCGAATGGGGACTATCGAATTCTCAGGCGGAAAATACGGTTACATTCCCTAGGGGAATTTAGGCTTTTTGCAATCAGAATTCGATTTAAGATCCTATTTATCAATATAAAATCCGAGAATTCGCAATGATTTCCTGAGGAATCATTCGTCTCATCCTCCCGAAAATCCATCGCCATTCGAATGCACCCGCATCAATTCCGGGGCTCCGAATGGAAAGCCCCCAAGACCGGCAGGTGCGAATTGCCGGACTGTCGCTCGGAACGGGTCCGAAACGTCTGGCATGGCCGCTCGCCCTCACCCTTGGCAGGGGCTCCGAAGGGTTGACCGGGCCCGCCGGCCGGCCCGCCGGCGCCCGACGGCTTCAGCGGCTGTAGGTGTAGGTCGCGATCTTGCAGACGTTGATATTGCGTTTCATCAGGACGTCGCCGTCCTCGAACACCGCCTTGAAGTCGTAGCGGCAGCTTCCGCTGCCGTCGTCGATGTCGATATTGAACGTCTCGCCGTCCTCGATCATGTCGGCGCCGAGAATGTCCTCCTCCCAGTCATCCGTGCTGGTGACGGACGCATAGAAATGCGTGAGCGTCTCGCCGGTCTGGTTTTCGATATCGACGCGGCGGTCCGCGGCCCGGGCGCCGACCGAGAGCCCGAGCACCAGCGCCAAGCCGATGGAGAATGTTCGCATTGCCGACCCCCTTCCAAGAAACCTGCCCGCATGTTCGATGGGCGGCGCGGCGTGTCCAGCCGGCCTGAAGCGTCTGGGACGAAGCGATGGCAGTGTGGGACGCTTTCGCGCGCGGGCGTTGGGCCACGACCCTGCGGCCTGCGCCGCCGGACATTCGGGCGCCTGGTTTCGGGAGGCGGCCGGAGCAGGGCGCCGCGCTCCGCGCGCTCCGCGCGAACCCGCTGCCTCACCCGCGCCGGCCGCCCCGCCCTGGTGGCGATCGGCCGGCCGCAGCTTGCGGACGTGGATTGAGCGTCCGGCCCCGAGGAGCAGAGCGGCGCGAGGACGACGGTCATCGGGCATCGGGCACTCGCGGATCATGTCGGCGACGACCCGGATGCCACGATCTCCCGCAAGAAAGGCCCTGCGTGTCGCTGGACCGCCTGAAACGATCGATGTCGATCAGGACGACCGCGACAGAGGTTTTCGAAGATCCGGCCGATTGTTCCTGTCTGCGGCACGGAGCGGAGCGAGTTGTCGAACATCCGGCCCACCGCTTCGTCTCCTCTTGGCGTTCATTACGGACGGAGATGTTCGCAATCTTGTAAAGCTCGTCCGCCTGCGCCTTTCTGGCGCAGCGAATACAGGTCCGTGTTCCGGCTTTTTTAATGGTAGGCACATAATGTTCGGCCTTCGTAGATTTACCATTCAGAGGCAGAATGCGTTCCTTCTGGAAAACCCCGTCGTCCCCCATGGGCGAACTCGAGGATCTTCGTGAATTCACGGATATCCTGAATGAAACGGGTGGTGTCGGCCTCTGGAACTGCACGATGCCATCAGGCGATCCGGGCGATCCGACCAGTTGCTGGCGCTACTCGAACGAGTATCGCCGCATCCATGGCTACCGTGACGAAACGGATTTTCCCAACATCATGGCAAGCCTGGTCGAGGGTTTTCATCCCGACGACGCCGGAAGGGCATTGGGAGCGTTCGGGGAATATCTGAAAGGCCCCGAGGACGGCTCCCGCTTCTCGATCGAGTATCGGGCGCGCCACAAGGCGGGCCATTACATCTGGCTGCTCGTGACCGGCGGATGCAAGCGCAACGCCGAGGGCGTCGCCGTGCGGGCGGCGGGGACGGTGACGGACATCACCCGAATGAAGTCCGGCCAAACGGACATGGAAGCCTTGCTGCGCCATCAGGCGAGCGCCGTCGAGACGGCGACGAGCGCCGTGGTGCAGATGACGAGCAACATTCGACAGAATGCGGACAACGCGTCGAGCACGATGCAGATCGCCGACGCCGCCGCGACGAACGCGCGTCGCGTGAGCGAAGTCGTTCGGCAGGCCGTCGATGCCATCCAGGAGATCACGGACAAGATCCGTGTCGTGCAGGAGATCGCCCGCCAAACCGATCTCCTGGCCCTGAACGCCGCCATCGAAGCGGCGCGGGCGGGCGCGCATGGCAAGGGCTTCGCCGTTGTCGCCTCGGAAGTGCGCAAGCTGGCCGAACGCTCGCAGGACGTGTCGAAGCAGATCGGCGGTCTGTCGATGTCCACGTCGTTGATCTCGCGAGACGCGGGCGCCATGCTCGAAAAGCTCGTTCCCGAAATCCGCAAGACGGCGGAGTTGATCGGAGAGATCACGGCCGCCTGCCGCGAGCAGACGATCGGGGCCGAACAGATCAACGACGCCATGCACAAGCTCGGCAATGGCTACGATCCCGTCACCGCCGGACAGGGGCAAAGCCCTGCCGAAACGGGTCGCCCCAAGCGCTACGCCCGGGCCTGACCGGAGGCTTCGCGCCTTCAAAGCCGCGCAGGACGCCGGAGCCTCCCGCGTCCTGCGCCCCGATCGGGGAAAGACCCGCTCGCGATGGTCTGCCCCTGACGGGTCGCGGCGAAACCCGACCTTCGAGGCTTCGTCACCACCGGACCGGAACGAGCTCGCCTGCGGGCGAGGAAGCGTAGAAGCCGGCCGTCGGGCCGTAGGCATGGGTGGTCGCCAGGGCGACGGCGGGTCGCGCGCCCACCTCCGGCGCGTGGCCGGCGCCGTTGCCGGTCATGTCGGTCGCGGTGAGACCGGGATCGACCGCGTTCACCTTGATCCCCTCGCTCGCCAGTTCCTTGGCGAGCTTGACCGTCAGCATGTTCAGCGCCGTCTTCGAGGCGCAGTAGCCGCCGAGGCCGACCGTCCAGGTCTCGCTGCGCAGGTCGAGCGCGTCGCCGAGGGAGCTGAGGCCGCTGCTCATCATGACGATCCGCGCCCCCTTCGATCGGCGGAGCAAGGGCAGGAAGCGCTGTGTCACCCGCAGGGCGCCGAGGACATTGGTCTCGAACATCCGGCGGATCTCGTCGAGCGGCTCGGCTTCCAGCGAGGGGGACGAGGCGAACATGAGGCCGGCATTGTTGACGAGAACGTCGAGCCGCCCCTCCGCGTCTTCGAGCACCGCCACGGCCGCCGCCACGCTCGCATCCTCGGTGACGTCGAGGAGTACCGATCGCACATCGAGGCCCTCGCCCCGCAACGCCCGCGCGGCCGCCTCGCCGCGCCCGGCATCCCGGCAACCCAGCCAGACCCTGTGGCCCTCTGCTGCGAGCTGACGCGCGATCGCAAGGCCGATGCCTTTGTTGCCGCCGGTGACGAGGGCGATGCGGGGAGCTGTTGTCATGGCTGGTTTCCTGGTTGGGAACGTCGCCATGCCAATACTACGAACTTCGTATAATTCAAACGTCGGAGTTTTCGATCTTTCGGGCGAGGCGAACGAACTCGGCCCGCTCCTCCGTATCGAGCGACACGAGCATGGCCCGGCACGAGGCCTCGTATCCCTTGACATAGGCGGCGACGGCCTCCTCGCCCTTCGCCGTGATCGACAGCGCCACGGTCCGCCGGTTCGCCTCCGACCGCTCGCGCCGGGCCATGTCCCGCCGCACGAGGCGATCGACCGACGAGGACATGGTGGTCAGCGCGACATGGAGATTTCGGGCGGCGTCGCCGAGCGTGCATCCGGAGTGATCGTTCACGAACAACAGCGTCTGGATGTCGAGGGCGGTCAGCGAACGCTCCAGCGCGGTCGCGGCTTCCGCGACCTTGAAGCGGCGGGTGAATCGCTCGAAGGCGAGCGTCAGTTGTTCGACCTGTTCGGCGGTGGGCTCTGTCATGGCCGTTTGAAGCATCTTCCGACGGGCGAGGCTACCGGCGTGCCACGTCTTCGGCCGAAGTGAAGGCGCTGGCCCGGCCGGATGCGCCGTTCACGAGGGCCTCCCCGCGGCCCTTCCTCAGGGCGCGGCGGGTGCCGGCCCGCCGCCGGTGGCGGAGAAATATCGGCAGAGATCGTTGAGGAAGCAGGTCTCGCAGCGCGGGCGGCGGGCGAGGCACACGCTCTTGCCGAACTGGATCAGCCAGAAATGCCCGTCGCGGCGCGCCCAGTCCGGCGTGTCGCGCTCCAGCGCGGCGGCGGTCTTGTCGGCGGTCTTCTCGGCCGTGAGGCCGGTGCGGTTGCAAACGCGGAAGACATGCGTGTCGACGGCGATCACGTCCTCGTCGAAGGTGAAGCTCATGACGATGTCGGCGCATTTGCGCCCGATGCCGGGCAGGCTCATCAGGCCTTCGCGCGTCTGCGGCACGATACGGTCGTGCTCCTCGATCAAGGCGTGGCACAGGCGCCGGATGCTGCGCGCCTTCATGTTGTAGAGGCCGCAGGGCTTGATGGCGCGGGCGATCTCGGCCTCGTCCAGCGCCAGCATCGCGTCGGGGGTCGTGGCGAGCGCGAAGAGCCCGCGCACGGCGGCGGCGGTGTTGACGTCCCGGCTCTGCGCCGACAGGAGGCAGGAGACCACCGAGCGGAACGGATCGGGCTGGTCCTTCGGACCCTTGGCCGATGGCGTGCGGCCGGGCATGTGCGCGGCGAGCCGGCGAAAGGCCTCCTCGCGCTCAGGCGCGCTCAAGGGGACGGGATCGACTGAAGGGGCGAGGTCGGCGGCCGGCGCATCCGCCGGGCGAGTGGCCGCGCGGGCGCCCGCACCGGCCGCGCGTCTCGGGGTGCGGGGCGGTGCGCCCTTCGCTCTTGCCGCCGCGCCTCGCGCCTCGCCCGCCGCCTTCGCCATCGCGTCCGCCTCCCGATCACGAGGGGAGGACGTGGAGCCGGCCAAAGAGTTCCGGCCCGCGACGATCCGGCGGGGGCGGGCCGGCCAGGGTGGGCCGGTTGGGACGGGCCGATCAGCCGCTCTTCAGGCCGAATTCCCAGCCGAGCATGGCGCGCTTGCGGGTGAGGCCCCAGTGATAGCCGGTGAGCGCGCCGGACTTGCCGACGACGCGGTGGCAAGGCACCACGAAGCTGAGCGGGTTGCGCCCGACCGCCGCACCGACGGCGCGCGAGGCCGTGGGCTGGCCGATGTCGCGGGCCACCGTCGAATAGGTCTCGGCCGCCCCCAGCGGGATGTCGAGCAGCCGCTGCCAGACCCGCACCTCGAAATCCGTGCCGATCAGGACGATGCGCAGGGGCTGGTCGGCGCACCAGCGCTCCGGCGAGAAGACGCGCGCCACATGCGCCGCCGCGCCCTCGTCGTCGCGCTCGGCGCGGGCGCGCGGCCAGCGCCCGAGCATGTCGGCGAGCGCATGATCGTCGCCGCCCCGATCCTCGTCGCTGAAGGCGAGCCCCGCGAGCCCGCGCTCGGTCCAGGTGGCGAGCGTGCGGCCGAAGGGGCCGTGCGCGAACCCGTAGAGCAGGGTCATGCCCTCGCCCTTGCTCTTGTGCGTGCCCGGGCTCACCGCCTCGTGCTTGACGAAGAGATCGTGCAGCCGCGAAGGGCCGCTGAGCCCCACCTCGATCGAGGCGTCGAGAAGCGGCAGGCCCTCGGCGAGAAGGCGGCGGGCGTGATCCAGCGTCACCGCCTGCAGAAAGGCCTTGGGGCTGAGCCCCGCCCAGCGCGCGAGCGCCGCTTCCAGTTCGCCGACGCTCGCGCCGACGCCCTCGGCGACCTCGGCCAGACTCGGCTGGACCTGATACTCCCGCGAGATGAACTCGATCGTCCGGCGCACCAGCGGATAATCGGCGGGCGGGGCCAGTTCCCGGAAGGTCGTATCGCCGGGAATGCGGGCAAGAGCGGTCATGGCGCGGGTTCCTTGGTCTCGCACGACCATGCCCCTGCCGCCCGCGCACCGCCACCCGTTTTCCCGCCCTATGCGTCACCCTGGCCTTGGAAAAAGACGAAGGCGCCGGGGGATCGTCCCGACGCCTTCGCACCCCGCCCGGCTGGAGAGACCCCGGGCGGTTGGGCGTGTCAGAACCGGTAGCGCACCGAGCCGATGACGTTGCGCTCGGGCTCCTTGTAGCAGAAGCCCGAGGAGCAGATCTGCGTGTCCTCGTCGAAGAGGTTGGTGGCGTTCACCTGGAAGCGCAGGCCCTCGACGCTGGGCACATCGTAATGAGCCGTGGCGTCGATGAAGACGCGCGCGTCGTTCTCGAAGCTGTTGGCGTCGTCGCCGAAGCTCTTCGACAGGTATCGAAGCCCGGCCCCGAAGCCGAGCCCCTCCAGCGCGCCCGTCTGGACGGTGTAGTCGCCCCAGAGCGAGACGGTGTGGCGCGGCGTGGAGGAGAGCGTGTTGCCGGTGGTGGTCTGCGTCCCCTCGACGATCTCGACATCGGTATAGGCGTAGGCGAGCGTGACGTTCAGGCCGTCGAGAAGCGTCGCCGTGCCCTCTAGTTCGACGCCGCGCGAGCGCAGCTTGCCGCGCTGCACCTGCTCGTTGGTGCCGGTCAGAGGGTTGACGTCGAAGAAGACGCCGTTCCGCTGGTCGATGCTGAACACGGCGGCGGTGAGAAGCGTGCTCCAGCCGGGAAGGGCGTATTTGACGCCCGCCTCGGCCTGCTCGGCCTCGGTCGGCACGAAGGCCGCGCCCGTGCGGCTCGTTCCGATATTGGGCGTGAAGGCGGTGGAATAGCTGACATAGGGCGCAATGCCGCTGTCGAAGAGATAGGACAGGCCGGCGCGGCCGGACCATTGGGCGTCGCGCTGTTCGGGCGCATCGGTGAGCGCGCCCGGCGCGCCGGAGGCCGTATCGGTCCACACCCAGTCGTGCCGGCCGCCGAGCGTCAGCGTCAGGCGGTCATAGGCGATCTCGTCCTGAAGGTAGAGGCCGAGCTGGGCCTGTTCCTGATCGGCGGCGACGGAATAGGCGGGCGTGGCGATGGGGCTCGCATAGACCGGCGCGGAGAAGCGCAGGGTGGAGGCCGAGCCGTAGCCCTCCAGATTGGTATAGAGCGCGTAGGACGCGTCGACGCCGCCGAGCAGCGTGTGCTTCAGCGGTCCCGTCTCGGCTTCCACCTGAAGCTGCGTGTCGGAGACCGCGCCCTTCAGCGTCTGCTTCACATTGCCCGAGCCGCGCGGCACCAGTCCGTTGACCGGGCCGCCGATCGCATAGGCATATTCGCCATAGACATCGAGCGCCTGATAGCGCGCCTTCTGGCGGAAGGTGACGCCATCCCCGAGCTTCTGCTCCAGCTCGAAGCCGATGCGCCCCTGCGTCTGGTCGAGATCGTTGAAGGACGGATCGCCCGCCGCGACGTCGGTCACGCGGTTGTTCTCGTTGACATAGGCGAAGGTGCCGCCCGAGCGGGAGCGTTGCAATTCGCCCAGAATCGTCAGCGACGTGTCGCCGTCCGGCGCGAAGGTGATGGCCGGCGCGACGCTCAGCCGATCGTCGGAGGCGAAGGGATAGTCGGTGTCGCCGTCGCGTCCGACGGCGGTCAGGCGATAGAAGACGCCCTGCGACGACCCGAGCGGGCCGGAGGCATCGCCGTTCAGCTGGATGCGGCTGTTGGACCCGACCTGCGCCTCGATTTCGCGCGCGGCAGCCATGGTCGGCCGCTTGGAGCGCAGGTCCACGATGCCGCCGGCATTGGACGAGCCGTAAAGGCCGGCCGCCGGCCCTTTCAGGATGGTCAGACCTTCCAGCCCGTAGGGCTCGATGTCGAAGGTCGAGAAGCCGTTGTTGAACTCTCGCAACCCGTCGCGGAAGAGGCCCGTGTAGGTGGCGGGCAGGCCACGGATGAAGAAGGCGTCGAAGCGCGGGTCCAGCCCGTAGGCGCCGATGCGAACGCCCGGCGTGTAGCCCACCGCCTCCTGCAGCGTCTGCGGATTGCGGTCTTCCAGCTGCTCCTCGGTCACGACGGACACCGACTGGGGCACGCGCACGAGCGGCGTGTCGGTCTTGGTGGCCGCGCGCGTCGTCCGGGCGACATAGCCTTCCGTCTGGAAGCCGCTGGCCGAAGCGCCGGCGACGCCGCCGCCTTGCGCCGTCAGCCCCTCGCCCGCTGCGCCCGAACCCTCCACGGTCACCGTGTCGAGCACGACCGTCTCCTGCGCGCCGGCCGGCCCGGCCAGAAGCGAAAGCGTCAGCGCGCTGGCGGTGGCGGCGAACCGAAGACGGGAACGGAGGGTCGAACGCATGGAGACGGGCCTGAACTGTGTCGGCACCCCTCGCGCCGATCGTCCGGTCCTTGCTAAATAAACTTGATTACATGAGTCAACTTATTGCCCGGACGGGCCTCTGCCTGTGAACAAGCGCCGCAAAGCCCTTCGCAGCGGGAAAACGGGACGTGTCCTCGCGCCGGTCGCCGCCGGCGGAAAAGGCCGCCGGCTTGCGGCTTTGCGGGCAGAGATGCAGCGCGGCCACAGGTTCTGGAGCGATTCCAGAGAGTTGGGGACCGTCAGCCCTCCAGCCGGACGATCACCGGCACATGGTCGGACGGGCGGTCCCAGCCGCGCGCCTCGCGCAACACGCGCACGTCGCGCACCATGGCCGGAAGCGTGTCCGAGCCCCAGACATGGTCGAGGCGGCGGCCCTTGTCGGCCCCGTCCCAATCCTTGGCGCGGTAGCTCCACCACGTGTAGAGCTTCTGCGGCACGGGGATGTGATGGCGCACGAGATCGCGCCAGTTGCCCTCATTCAGGATGCGGATCAGCCCCTCCGTCTCGATCGGCGTGTGCGAGACGACCTTCAGGAGCTGCTTGTGGCTCCAGACGTCCTCCTCGTAGGGCGCGATGTTGAGATCGCCGACGAGGATGGAGGCGACGCCGGGCTCGGCGTCGGCGCGCATCAGGCGCATCTCCTCCAGGAAGTCGAGCTTGTGGCGGAACTTCGGATTGATCTCCGGGTCCGGTTCGTCGCCGCCGGCCGGAACGTAGAGATTGTGGATGCGCAGGGGCGTGCCCAGCGCCTCCACCCGCACCGACAGGTGGCGCGCGTCGCCGATCGCGCAGAAATCCTGGCGCAGGATGTCGTGGAAGGGCAGGCGCGAGATCGTCGCCACGCCATGGTAGCCCTTCTGCCCGTGCAGGGCGACGTGCTCGTAGCCGAGGGCGCGGAACGCCTCTTCCGGGAAGAGCTCGTTCGGGCACTTGGTTTCCTGCAGGCACAGGACATCGGGCGCTTCCCGGCGCAGGAACTCCTCCACGATCGGCAGGCGCAGGCGCACCGAATTGATGTTCCAGGTGGCGATGGTGAAGGACATGGGCAGCTTTCGCAGGGTCGGCGGGCTGGGAAGGGCTCGCGAGCGACACGAAAGCCCCTGACGGGACGCGCTCCGAGCGGGTCCCCTCGGCTCTAAGCGATGCGCCCTCGCCTCGCAAGGCAACGGATCGGCGCTCCCATGCGTTGACGCCGCGCGACGGGGCCGGCACTCGGCCGGGCGGGTTGCGAGGGGAGCGGCAGGTCATGTTCGAGGGCTTCGAGACGCGCGAGATCGCCGGCGAGGGCGCGACGCTCTTCTGCCGCATCAAGGGATCGGGCGCGCCGCTTCTGCTGCTCCACGGCTATCCGCAGACCGGCGCCATGTGGGGGCCGGTCGCCGAACAGCTGGCCGAGCATTTCACCACGATCGTCCCGGATCTGCGCGGCTACGGCCGCTCCAGCGCGCCGGAATCCTCGGGCGGCGAGAACTATTCCAAGCGCCACATGGCGCGCGACATGATCGCCCTGATGCGGGCGCTCGGCCATGAACGCTTCTCGCTCGCCGGCCACGACCGGGGCGGGCGCGTCGCCTATCGCCTGGCGCTCGACCATCCCGAACGCGTCGAAAAACTGGCGCTTCTCGACATCCTGCCGACCGTCGAGATGTGGGAGCGGGTGGACGCCGGGCGGATGCTCTCCTCCTACCATTGGGCCTTTCTGGCGCAGCCCAACCCCATGCCCGAGCGGCTGATCGCGAGCGATCCGGTCTTCTATCTCGACCACACGCTGGCGAGCTGGACGCGGGACAAGTCGACCGCCGCCTTCGCGCCGGAAGCGCTCGCCGAATATCGCAAGGGCTTTTCGCGCCCCGGCGGCGCGCACGGCCCCTGCGAGGACTATCGCGCCGGGGCGACCATCGACCCGGCCGACGACGAAGCCGACCGGCAGGCCGGGCGGCGCATCACCTGCCCGACGCTGGTTCTCTGGGGCACGGACGGCACGCCGGCGCGAAGCGGCGACCCGCTCGCCATCTGGCGCGACTGGGCCGACGCGGTCGAGGGACAGGCGATCGAAGCGGGGCATTTCCTCGTGGAGGAAGCCTCGCAGCCGGTGCTCGACGCGCTGATGGCCTTTCTTCGAAAGTAGGCTCCCCCTCCCCTTCGCCGCTGGAAGCGCGAAATCCGCGCTTGCCAATCGTATAAGTCGATGCTTATGTATCGACATGAGCGAGGACGATATCTTCAAGGCCCTTTCGGACCCGACGCGGCGCGCGATCTTCGAGAAGCTCGCGGGTGGACGGCTGAACGCCAGCGCCCTGCGCGAGGGCATGGCGATCAGCCAGCCCGCCATGTCGCAGCATCTCTCGGTGCTGCGCGGCGCGGGTCTGGTGCGCGAGGAGCGGCAGGGGCGCTTCGTCCATTACGAGGTGGACCCGGCGGGGCTCGGCTGCGTGGCGTCCTGGCTCGCGAAATACCGCGCCTTCTGGCCGGCGCGCGTCGACGATCTCAACGCGCTTCTGAAGGAGATGGACCAATGAGCGACGGGCGGGACGGTGCGGCACCGCGGGGTGAGACACAGGAGGACGAGCCGCACGAGGGCGGGGGGGCGCTGGACCTCACCTACGATCTCGACGCGCCGCCCGCGAAGGTCTGGCGGGCGCTCAGCATCCCCGCCTTTCGCGAGCGCTGGCTGCCGGATGTCGCCGATCCCGAGCCGGACGCCGGCTCCGTGGTGCCGGGCGAGGCGCTGCGCTACCGGCTGCGCGAGAGCGAGCCGCCCTTCGAGACCAGCGCCGTCACCTTCCGCATCAGCCCCAACGAGACCGGCGGCACGCGCCTTCGCATTCTCCACGAGCGCGGCAAGGCGGCGCCTCCCCTGATGGCGGCGAACACCAACCAAGCGGCCCGCGCCCGCGTGGCCTGACGCCTTCCCGTCGGGCTCCGTCGCTTCGGCGCCCGCCAAGGCCATTTCGAGAATGGAAGCCTGCTGGCCGATCCGGTTTCCGCCGGACGGGTTCTCCACGCCTGGCTCTTCCCCGCTTCCCCCAATCCAGATCCAAAGGAATTCGCCCATGCGCGAAGCGATGCAACTCGTCCCCATGGTGGTCGAGCAATCCAACCGGGGCGAGCGCGCCTTCGACATTTTCTCGCGCCTCCTGCGCGAGCGCGTCATCTTCCTCAATGGCGAGGTGAACGATCAGGTCTCGGCGCTGGTCTGCGCGCAGCTTCTGCTTCTGGAGGCGGAAAACCCGAAGAAACCGATCCATCTCTACATCAACTCGCCGGGCGGCGTGGTGACGAGCGGGCTCGCCATGTACGACACGATGCAGTTCATCGAGGCACCGGTTCACACGCTCTGCATGGGCACGGCGCGCTCCATGGGCTCCTTCCTCCTGATGGCGGGCGAGGCGGGCGAGCGCTGCGCCCTGCCCAACAGCTCGATCCATGTCCACCAGCCGCTCGGCGGCTTCCAGGGACAGGCCTCCGACATCCTGATCCACGCCGAGGAAACGCGGAAGGTGAAGCATCGCATGACGCGGCTCTATGCCGAGCATTGCGGCCGCACTTACGAGGAGGTGGAGCGCAAGCTCGACCGCGACTGCTTCCTATCGGCCGAGGAAGCGCTCGAATGGGGCTTGATCGACCGGATCGTGGATAAGCGCGTGGCCACGACGCGCGCCGCGGGTTCGGCCTGACGCAGCGCCTACCAGACGCGCCCGTAGCCCCCGCCCGGCACGACGCCGCCCACATAGAACGGGTCGTCGTAGAGACGCGCACGCCGATCGACCTGCCGTGCGAGGTCGATGCGCTGGAGGCAGGCGGCAAATGCGTCCGTGCCGCGCCGGAAGCCATAGTCGGCGCAGCGCGCCTCGTCGGCCGCGCGCCGCGTTTCGGGCGTCACGGTGGTGCAGCCGGCCACCAGAAGCACAGGCAGAACAAGCAGGATCGGACGCATCGTGACGGACTCCTCGGCGAGGCCTCGGCGTCCCCTCCGTGGGAGGACGCCTCGCTCTTCCCAAAGCTCGACGACGGGTCCGAGGTTCCCGGCCCCCGAACGGCGCCGGCAACGCGCGGAGCGCCGCGCCCTTCCCCTCGTTGTTGGCGCGCGTTGTCGGCGCCCAGGCGCGCCTTAGCGCTTGCCGCCGGTCTGGCCGGTGGCGATCTGCGAATAGGGGATGGTGAAGAGATCGTCCTTCACCGATGCGCCGTCCTGGACATTGTAGACCATGACGGTGGTGTCCTTGCCCTGCGCGTCGCGGATCGTCCATTGGCGCAGGTCGTAGGTCGTCGGGTCGAACATCATGGTAATGCGCGACGTGCCGAAGACCGACTTGTCGCCCATCACGATCGTGGTGAGGTCCGCCCCTTCCTTCACGCTCTGGATATTGGCGGCCGACAGGTCGATGCGCTGGTCGAGCAGGAGCTTCAGCGGCGTCTTGGACAGGGGATAGAGGTCCCAGGTGTTGAGCTTGCGGTTGTTCACCGCGACCTGGGAGCCGTCCGAGATGACGCGCACGGGCGAGCCGGAATAGTCGAAGCGGATCTTGCCGGGGCGCTCCAGATAGAACGTGCCCTCGGTCTGATTGCCGGCCGCGTCGAACTGGACGAACTGGCCCTTCATGGAGCGCACGCCCGAGAAATGGTCGGCGACGCGCTGGGCCGTGGCCGTCGCATTGGCCGCCTGCGCGAAGGCCGGGCCGGCGGTCAAGGCGGGGCCGAGCGCGGCGCCGAGAAGCAGCGTGGCGGTCAGTCCGGCCTTGGCGATCCGGGAAAAGCTCGTCGTCATGTCCGTTTCCTTGTTCGTCTCGTCGCGCGCCGCGCCGGGGACGGCCCCTCCCCGTGGCGCTTCGCCTCTCTCGTTCCTTCGCGTCCCGTCTAGCCCATCGCTCTGGCGGCAATGCGGCACGGGCGCTTCGGTGTCCTGGTTTCGAAATGGCGTGGAACAGGCCCGATGCCAAGGCCGGATCGGACGGTTGATGAACCGCCCGGCGACATGAGAGCGTTTCTCAGAGGGTCACATGCGATGCCTGCCGTTAAAGCTGCGCGCCCAACGCGGCCCAGGCGGCCATTTCGCCGTCGGCGATCGTCAGCGAGACGCGCCAGCGCTCATCGCGGCGCAGGATGTAGACATGCTCCCATTGCGCGATCAACGTGTCCGCCTCGCCGAGCATCCGGTAGGCCATGCGCGCCTCGGCGACATCCGGGAAGAGCTCGGAGGCCGACAGCAATTCGCCCGAGGGTCGCACCACGCCTTGCCGGCGATAGAAGTCCATCAGCGTGACGCAATGGTCGCGAAACGCCTCGCGCGGCATCGCGAAATTGCCGCCGGGCGAGGGAAACAGGCCGACCGGCTCCCAAAGCTCGCTCAGCGCCTCGGCGTCGCCCCGCGCGAACGCGTCCACGTAGTCGGCGAAGAAGGCCGCGATTTCGTCCTGAAAGCTCATGACCGTCCGGCCCCGCGTGCGCTCGATGCCATTCGTCAGGCCGCCGTGGCGGACGGATGGGCGGCCTCCGCCGCCTCCATCTGCGCCTTGACGATCTCGTTGAAGGCCAAGGTGGGATTGGCCTCGGCGAGCATCCCCATCTTCATCCAGAACTCGGCCTGCGCGTTGATCGAGCGGCACATGACCGCGCTCGCCCGCCGGACCTGTTCGTGCAGATCGTCATCGATTTTCACGAGACCCATATTGCCTCCCATCCTATATGAATCGTTTATGATCCATATATAGGCGCGTCAAGCGTGGCCTGAGGCCGCGTTGCAGTTGTCAGCGGTCGCGGGCACCCCGCGCGAATGCCGGGGAGATCGAAGCCGTTGACCGAGGCAACCGTCCCGTTCCGCTGCGACCATCGCCTCCCTGACAGGACACGCCTCCGGTCTTCGTTCGGATAAAGGCAACCATCGCCCGCGCTCGGGCTTGCCCGAAGCTTTCCGGCCCAATTCGTTAGCCAGGACATTAACCGCGCGCGTCTATACCTTGGTCGGGTTGATCGGAGGGGCGGATGTTCGTCGGCTTACAGAGGGTCGGTGATTGGCTTCTGCGACTCGGGAGGGAAGAGGATTCGTTTCTCCGCTCCGCGCTTGTTCGAACCCTTGTCGACGATACGTGGCTTGCCCTTTCGACGATCGCATTGACCCAGATCGGTTGGGCGATGGTGATCGCGACGACCGGCAATTTCCTTTTCCTGCTTTTCATGCCCATCGATCTCGCGCTCTGGGTGGGACGCCGACGCCTCAGGCACCGCATCGTCCTTCCGCGTTCGGCGGAAATCGAAACCGCGGGTGCAACGCTTGCCCTTCTCAATGTCGGCTGGTCGGTTCTGGTCGCCACGCAGGTCATCCTTCTCCTGCAGGCCGGCAACCTTCGCGCGCTCGTTCTGGGCATGATGTTGTCGGTCGGGGAGCGGAGCTATACGAGCACGCTTTACGCCGGGTTCCCTCGGCTGACCCGCGCTTGCGCCGCCATTTCCACGCTGGCGCAGATGATCGGCTTGTGGTTGGCGTTCAACCCGCAACTCGTGCCCATGGTGCCGATGGCCGTGGCGCTCAGCCTGGCGTTCCTGCTCCTGGGGCGCCGCGCGCACGCGACTCTTCTGGAGGCCGTCAAGGCGCGGCAGATCGCCCACCGTCAATCGCGTCTGGACCCGCTCACCGGCCTCGGAAACAGGCTGGCCAAGCTGGAACGCCTCGAGGCCATCTGCGAAGCGGCCGGCGCGGGCGAGCGGTTCGGCAGCCTCCTTTATATCGATCTCGATGGGTTCAAGCTCGTGAACGACCGGTTCGGCCATGCCGTCGGCGATCGGGTGCTGGTGGAGGTCGGACGCAGACTGTCGGCCTGTCTGCGAAAGCACGACATCGCCTGCCGAACGGGGGGAGACGAGTTCGCCGTTCTGGTGACGGCGATGGACGAATTCTCCCTGCGGCACCTCGCCTCGACCATCGTGTCCTCGGTTCAGGAGCCGATCGCGATCACCGAGCAAACCAGCGTCAATGTCGGCGCGAGCGTCGGCATCGCCACCACGTCGCCCGAGACGACCTCTCCGGCCTGTCTGATGGAAACGGCCGACGCCGCCCTCTACGACGCCAAACGAAGCGGCAAAGGACGCTTCGTCATCGCCTCGTGACGCCGATCGGACGTCCGGCCTCGGTGGCGAGCGGCCGGACCGGCATAGGCGCGCAGTTCGGCACCGAACGAGCATGTTCGGCACGACGGGAAGGGTCCGGGCGCGTCTCGACGAGCCCCAAACGCAAAAACGGGCGCGATCGCTCGCGCCCGTCCCGTGTTCTCGAAGCTCGCGCCCTTTGCCGGGCGCGCCGCCCTCGCCCTCAGGCGTTGTCCGTCGGCACCAGGATCTCGCGCTTGCCGGCGTGGTTGGCGGGGCCGACGATGCCCTCGCGTTCCATGCGCTCGATGATCGAGGCCGCGCGGTTGTAGCCGATCTGGAGGCGGCGCTGGACGTAGGAAGTGGAGGCCTTGCCGTCGCGCAGGACGATCGCCACCGCCTGGTCGTAGAGATCGGCGCTTTCCTCCATGCCGCCCGCCGAGCCGCCGGACGCGGCGGCCGGAGCCTCCTCGTCCTCGTCCTCCAGGATGGCGTCGAGATATTCCGGCACGCCCTGCGTCTTCAGGTGCTTGACGATCTCCTCCACCTCGTCGTCGCCGACGAAGGGGCCGTGGACGCGCTGGATGCGACCGCCGCCGGCCATGAAGAGCATGTCACCCATGCCGAGCAGCTGCTCGGCGCCCTGCTCCTGCAGGATGGTGCGCGAGTCGATCTTCGAGGTCACCTGGAAGGAGATGCGGGTCGGGAAGTTGGCCTTGATCGTGCCGGTGATGACGTCGACCGAGGGGCGCTGCGTCGCCATGATGACGTGGATGCCGGCGGCGCGGGCCATCTGCGCGAGGCGCTGGACGGTGCCTTCGATGTCCTTGCCGGCCACCATCATGAGGTCGGCCATCTCGTCGATGATGACGACGATATAGGGCAGCGGCGCGAGGTCGAACTCCTCCGACTCGAAGATCGGCTCGCCGGTCTCGCGGTCGAAGCCCGTCTGAACCGTGCGCGAGATCGTCTCGCCGCGCTCCATGGCGGAGGCGACGCGGGCGTTGAAGCCGTCGATGTTGCGAACGCCCACCTTCGACATCTTGCGGTAGCGGTCCTCCATCTCGCGGACCGTCCATTTCAGCGCCACCACGGCCTTCTTCGGATCGGTGACGACCGGAGCCAGAAGATGCGGGATGCCGTCATAGATCGAGAGTTCGAGCATCTTCGGGTCGATCATGATCATGCGGCATTCGGCCGGGGTCATCCGGTAGAGAAGCGACAGGATCATCGTGTTGATCGACACCGACTTGCCCGAGCCGGTGGTGCCGGCCACGAGCAGATGCGGCATCTTGGCGAGATCGGCGATGACCGCCTCGCCGCCGATCGTCTTGCCGAGCGCCAGCGGCAGCTTGGCCTTGGAGCCGGCGAACGTGTCGGAGCCGATCATCTCGCGGAAATAGACGGTCTCGCGGCGCTGGTTCGGCAGCTCGATGCCGATCGCGTTCTTGCCGGGGATCACGGCGACGCGCGCGGCGATCGCCGACATCGAGCGGGCGATGTCGTCGGCGAGGCCGATGACGCGGCTCGACTTGATGCCGGGCGCGGGCTCCAGCTCGTAGAGCGTGACGACCGGGCCGGGGCGCACTTCGATGATCTCGCCCTTCACGCCGAAATCGTCGAGCACGCCTTCGAGCAGCCGCGCGTTCTCCTGCAGGATCTCGGGCGTCAGAGAATTGTCGCGGTTGCGCGGCTTGGGCGGGGCCAGAAGCTCGATCGGCGGCAGGATGAACTCGTCGTTGAGATCGGGATGCCCAAGCTCGGCAAGGCGGGCGCGCGAGGACTGGCGCGACAGCATCTCGGCCGCCGGCTGCATCTGGACGCGCGCCGGACGGGCGTCGATCGCGCTGGCGCGCGGAGCCATGGGGGCCTGCGGCGCGACGCGGGGCTGGGGCGCGGGGGCGCGGGGGGCCTCCGGCTCGGCGCGCTGCGTGGCGCGCTTCAGGCCCGGAAAGGCGACGATGTTGTTGGCGATGAAGCCGCGCCAGCCGCCCGGCTCCTCGGGCTCCGGTTCGGGCTGGTAGCGCCGGTCGGCCTCGATGGCGAAATCGTCTTCGTCCTCTTCGGCGGCGATGCGCTCTTCCAGCGTCGGGCGGCGCTCGTCGCCGAGAGCGGCATGGGTCTCGAGTTCGAAGGGCGCCTCGTCCTGCTCGTCCGCATAGCGCGCGTCGTCATAGCGGGCCGCGTCGTCATAACGGGCTTCCTCGGCGTAGCGGACCTCGTCCTCGTAGGCGTCGCGATAGGCGGCGTCCGTTTCCATCGCCGCCGCATGGGCGTCCGGCTCGGCGACGCGCGCGGCTTCGGCCGCGGCGGCAAGGGCGGCCTCGCGCTGCGCCATCTTGTAGGAGCCGTTCCAGTCCGAGCGGCCATGGCGCACCGTGGCGCGGCTCGTGTCCACCGTGCGGCGGGCCGGCGCTTCGGGCGCGTCGAACACCGGCGGGGCGCTCGGCGCGGCGCGCGTGGCGGAGGGGCGGGCGGCGGCGGGCGGCGCGGACGGGGCGGCGGCGCGGGGCGCGGGCGCGGCGGCCTGCGGCACGAAGCCCTCTTCGGCCTCGTGAGGCTCGAATTCCAGCGGCTCGTCGAACATCGGCGGCTCGTCGAAGCGCGGCGGCTGGACGACGCGGGCGGCGCGGGTTTCGCGGGCCGGCGGCGGGGCGTCCTCGGCGTCCACCGCGCGCAGCGCCTCGCGCAGGCGCGCTTCGGGCGCGGGCGGCATCAAGGGCGCGTCGCGGTCCCAGTCGCGATGGGCGAAGGGATCGTTGCGGCGGCGACGCGCTTCGGCGAGATCGCCGACGCGACGGCCGAGCGCCGAGCGCGCGGAATAGAGCCAATGGCTGGCGGCGCCCGCCAGAAGCTGCATCGCGCCTTCGCGCTCGTCCTCGTCGTGGCGCATGCCGCGATGGGGCTCGGTCTCGTAAGCGTCGGAATAGGTGTCGGAGGGACGAGCCACCAGACCCGCGCCGTTCAGAACGCACCAGCCGGCGGGCAGCGCGAAGAGCGCGGCCAGCACCACGCCGAGCGAGCCCTGCGGATAGGAGCCGGTGACGAGGGCGGGCACCTTGAGAACGAGATCGCCGACGACGCCGCCGAGGCCGATCGGCAGCGGCCAGCCGGCCGGCGCCTGGAGGCAGCCAAGCGCAGCGCTGGCGAGCGCCATGCCGCCGAGCGCCCACCAGGCGCGCGCGCTCGTGTGGCCGACGCGCCGGCCGATCACGAGAAGCAGCCCGCGCGAGGCGAGAAGCAGCGGCAGGAGAACCGCGCCGAGGCCGAGAAGCTGCATGGCGAGATCGGCCGCCACGGCGCCGGAGGCGCCGGCGAGATTGCGCACCGGATTGCCGTTGGCGTAGCTGAGCGAGGGGTCGTCCACCGTCCAGCTGGCGAAGGACACGGCGAGCCAGACGGACGCGGCCAGAAGCGCCAAGCCCATCAGCACCTGTGCCGGGCGGCCGAGCCGGCCGGTGCCCTCTTCCCTTGCGTCGATCGATGCCATCGCCATGCCCTTGAGCCCTGAAGTCTGGCGGGGAAGGCCCCGCTTAAGCCTGCTTGTTCGCGCCTCTTTCGCGGAGGCACGGCCTTGATCGGGCAAGGTAAACAAAGCTGGTTAAAGCGCATTTAACCCTCTTGGCCACGTGCGCTTTCGCCCCTCCCTTGCTCAGCCGAAACACCGCGCGAGCGTCCCTCTTGCCGGCACCGTGATGGAACCGTGGGCGCGCGGCCGACATATCCGACCAGTTCCATTCCAAGCGAGAAGGACAGGACCCATGGAGATCAGGCACGAGGATTTGGGCCGGGGCGGTTTGTTCGTGGCGGGCGAAGGCGAGGACCGGGCGGAGCTGACCTATGCGCCGGCCGGCATCCAGAACTCCCTCATCTTCGATCACACCTATGTTCCCGAGCACATGCGCGGCCAGGGGATCGCCGAGAAGCTGGTGGACCACGCGGTCGGCTATGCCCGCGAAAAGGGCATGACCGTGGTGCCCGCCTGTTCCTATGTGCGCTCGCTGTTCCAGCGCCATCCCGAGCGCTACGGCGACGTCGCGGCGGCCGAGGAGAAGCCGATCGGCCGCATCTGACGCGGCGCGCCGCGCGCCTGCCGCGCGAGGGCGTGGGGGCACGTGCCGCGCGGGGGCGCGTGGCACCGAACGCGAAAAAGGGCAGGCGGATCGCTCCGCCTGCCCTTTTCATGACCGGGGCGAACCCGGAAGCCGCCGATCAGGCGTGGTAGGCCGCCTCGCCATGCGAGGTGATGTCGAGGCCCTCGCGCTCGGCTTCCACGGTCGGACGCAGGCCGATCACGGCGTCGACGATCTTGTAGAGGATCGCCGAGACGATGCCGCCATAGACCACGGTGATGAGCACCGCGACGGCCTGGGAATAGACCTGCGCGCCCATGGTGACGCCTTCCAGATAGCCGCCGCCGCCGAACGCGGTGGAGGCGAAGACGCCGGTGCCGATCGCGCCGACGATGCCGCCCACGCCATGGATGCCGAACACGTCGAGCGAGTCGTCGTAGCCGAACTTCGGCTTCACCACCGCCACGAAGAAGTAGCAGGCGGCCGACGAGATCGCGCCGAGGACGATGCCGCCGATCGGGCCGACCGCACCGGCCGCCGGGGTCACGGCGACGAGGCCGGCGATGATGCCCGACACGGCGCCGAGCATGGAGGCCTTGCCGCGCAGGAGAGCCTCGATGAGCACCCAGGCGACGGTGGCGCCGGCGGTCGCGGTGAAGGTGTTGATCATGGCGAGCGCCGCGCCGCCATTGGCCTCGAGGTTGGAGCCGGCGTTGAAGCCGAACCAGCCGACCCAGAGGATCGAGGCGCCGACCATGGTCAGCGTCATCGAGTGCGGGGCCATGTTGTCACGGCCGAGACCCGTGCGCTTGCCGACCAGGAACGAGCCGACGAGGGCCGCGATGCCGGCATTGATGTGGACGACGGTGCCGCCCGCGAAGTCGAGCGCGGCCACGCCCCCGGCATGGGCGCCGGTGAAGATCAGGCCGTTCGCGTCCCAGACCATGTGAGCGACCGGGAAATAGACGATCGTCACCCAGAGGATGGTGAAGAGGACCACCGCGCCGAACTTGATGCGCTCGGCAAACGCGCCGACGATCAGCGCCGGCGTGATGCAGGCGAAGGTCATCTGGAAGGCGATGAAGACATATTCGGGGATCACGACGCCCTTGGTGAAGGTCGCGGCCATCGTGTCCTTGGTGATGCCGGCCAGGAACAGCTTGCCCGTGCCGCCCCAGAAGGCGCTCGTCGAGCCGCCAAAGGCGAAGGAATAGCCGTAGGTCACGTACATGATCATGACGATGGCGGTGATCGTGACGCACTGCATCAGCACCGAGAGCATGTTCTTGGCGCGAACGAGGCCGCCGTAGAACAGGCCGAGGCCCGGCAGGATCATGAACAGGACGAGGAGCGTCGACACCAGCATCCAGGCGACGTCGCCCTTGTCCATGACGTCGGCGGCGACGGCGGCCGCGGCGGCCGGCACCTGTTCGGGGGCCGGCGCGATGCCGGTCTCCTGCGCGAAGGCGACGACCGGAAGAAGGCTTGCCGCGAGGAGCGCCGGAGCGATGGATTTCACAAAACGCATGGTTCTCTCACAGCCCCTCAAAGCGCGTTCGAGTCGGTTTCGCCGGTGCGAATGCGAACCGCCTGCTCGATGCCGAACACGAAGATCTTGCCGTCGCCGATCTGGCCGGTCTTGGCGGCCGAGGCGATCACGTCCACCGTGCGGTCCACCATGTCGGAGGGCACGGCCACTTCGATCTTCAGCTTGGGCAGGAAGCTGACGGCATATTCGGTGCCGCGATAGATCTCGGTGTGGCCCTTCTGGCGGCCGTAGCCCTTCACCTCGGTGACGGTCAGACCCTGGATGCCGACGGCGGTGAGAGCTTCTCGCACCTCGTCCAGCTTGAATGGCTTGATGATCGCCATCACGATTTTCATGAGCACCTCGAACCTGGAGAGATCGAGCGGTTTTTCGGACCGCCCGACCGGGAAGATGGCTCCCTGCGACCCGGATGGGCCCGACGGGAATATCCTCACCTATCCAAGATGCGTGCCAATTGAGCGACGGCCGGATTTTCGCCAGATTTGTGCGGCGCGAAAGCGCTTTCTGCCACTCGTCTGCTCAGGCCTGGGTTTCTGAGCTCTGAACACATGCCGAAAATTTCGGCATGTGCCTGCCTTTTGGTCGCGACGGATTCAGGCTTTGGGCTCGCGCGGGCGGATCAGCCCTTCCTGTGCCACGGAGGCGACCAGCGTTCCGTCGGCCGAGAACAAGGAGCCGCGCGTCAGACCTCGCCCACCGGACGAGGATGGGCTGTCCTGCGCGTAGAGATGCCACTGGCTGACGCGCAGCGGGCGGTGGAACCACATGGCATGGTCGAGGCTCGCCGCCTGGATGCGCTCGTCGAAGATCGACAGGCCATGGGCGAAGAGCGAGGTGTCGAGAAGGGTCATGTCGGAGAGATAGGCCATGACGGCGGCGTTGAGCGCGGGATCGTCGCCGATATCGGCGGTGACGCGCACCCAGATGCGCTGCTCGGGGGCGAGCTTCTCGCGCGTCAGATAATGATCGGTCGAAACGGGGCGGAACTCCACCGCGCGCGGGCGCATCCAGTAGCGCCGGATCGGCTCGGGCGCGTGGCGCAGGATGTCCTGGCCGAGGCTCTCGCCCGAGGGCAATTCGTCCGGGCCCGGCACGACCGGCATCGCGATCTGGTGGTCGAGCCCCTCCTCCTCGCGCTGGAACGAGGCCGAGAGGGTGAAGATCGCCTGCCCGTGCTGGATCGCGGTGACGAGCCGTGTCGAGAAGGAGCCGCCGTCGCGCAGCCGCTTGGCCTCGTAGATGACGGGCACGCGCGGGTCGCCCGGCCGCATGAAATAGCCATGCAGCGAATGCACCTGCCGGTCGGGCGCGACGGTGCGCTGGGCGGCGACGAGCGCCTGCGCGATCACCTGCCCGCCGAAGATGCGCTGCCAGCCGACATCCGGGCTGGTGCCGCGAAACAGGTTTTCCTCGAGCCGTTCCAGATCGAGCGTCGATACGAGCTTCGCCACCAGATCCTTCATATGCGTCCCTTCCTGCAAGCCATGCCGTCTGGCGGCGAGGCCCCGCGTCGCGCGGCGCCGGCCGTTTCTGTGGCGTTCCTTATGCGACAAGAGGCGGGCGGCCGAAAGGGCGAGGGTTTTACGCCCGGCTTTTGGCGAGCCGGGCCTTTCGCGAGGACGCCTTTTCGCGAGAAGGGGTTTCCGCGAGGTCGGCGTCAGGCCGCGCGTTCGAGGCCGCCGCCGCGCTGCTTGGCTCGGTAGGAGGCGGCATCGGCCGCGCGCAGCATGGGCTCGAGCTCCGCCCAGGCGGCCGGATCGACGCGGTAGCCGTAGCTGAATCCGATCCGCACGGGCGTGTCGCCGAGATCGTAGGGCTCGCAGAGGAACTCGACCAATCGCATGGCGAAGGCTTCCGCCTGTTCCGGATGATCCAGCCTCGGCTGGAGGATCACGAATTCGTCGCCGCCGGTGCGGATCGCGATGTCCCGCTCGCCGAGAAAGGCGTGGAGCCGGTCGGCGACGCGCCGCAGAAGCTCGTCACCCGCCGCGTGGCCCCAGCGGTCGTTCACGGTCTTGAAGTCGTCGAGATCGAAGCAATGCACCGCCGCGAAACCCTCCCCGCCGCCCGGAAACCAGAGCGCGGCCTCCTGAATGGCGAGGCGGTTGGACAGGCCCGTCAGGGCGTCGGTGCGGGCGAGATGCGCCATCTTCATGCGCAGCTCGATCTCCTCGGCGGACACCGCGTAGAGGTGGCGCACGCTCTCGAAACTACCGCCCAGGAAGAACAGGAAGATCACGCCCAGAATGCGGTCGGGCGTGCCGCCGAAGGTCAGGGCGGACACGGCCGCCGGAAAGGCGGCGATCAGGAGCGCGGCGATGGCGAGCTTGGGGCGCAGGAAGATGCGCGCCGCGACGCCCGAGCAATAGCCGAAGACGAGGCCGGTCGCGAGCATGTGGAGCGTGGCGTCCGACTGGGCGAAGAGGCCCGCCGACAGGGCGCCGACCGAGGAGGCCATGGCGCAGGTCGTCGCCCCATGCCCCAGTTCCCAGACCCGCGCCTCCTCCAGCGTGGCGGCCCCCTGGCCGAGACGGCGGCGATGCAGGCCGACGAGCGTCACCTTGGCGGCCGAGGCCAGGCCCCCGAGACAGGTCGCGGTCAGGATCGTGAGCGAGCCGAGCGCCGCATGGGCATAAAGACCGACCGCCAGAATCGTCAGCCCCATGATCGAGCTGGGAATCATGCTGAAGGCGAGCCCGGCGACGAGCGTGGTGTAGAGGCCGCTCGATTCGGGCCGGATGGCGATCGAGCCATGGGGAAGCCGCGAGCGCCCCTTCCTCAGGACGCGACCCAGCAGCCCAAAGGACAGCCGGTCGACCCGGCCCCGCGCATCACTGGTCACGCCTCTATGCCGCCCTTCGTTGACGTTGCGGGAGATGATTTCGGGCTTCTTCAAGCGAAGGTCAACGGCAAATGTTGCGGAAGATTATTACTAAGTCCGTCAAACAAAATCCTTCACCCGATCCGTGGTCGCATTGGGTGAAAGAGCATGGGGTTGAAGGGCGCGGCCACGACGCCACACTTGTCCTTGGTCCGCTGGAGACACTATCACCGGACGAGGGTCGGCCGCCCGCAGGCGCCGCCCTTCTGAATTTCGAACCGGAGCCGCCCCATGTCCGATCCTCGCCTTGAGACCCTGCCCGAGCGCGCCGACATCGTCGTCGCCGGCGCGGGCTATGTCGGGCTCGGCACCGCCGTCGCCATCCGCCAGGCCGCGCCCGAATTGTCCGTGGTGCTGGTGGATGCCGCGCCGGACGGCGTCTGGGAGCGCGACACGCGCGCCTCGGCCATCGCGGCGGCCGCCGTGCGGATGCTGACACGGCTCGGCGTGTGGGAGGCGATCGCGCCGGAGGCGCAGGCGATCCGCGAGATGATCGTCACGGATTCGCGCACCAACGATCCGGTGCGCCCGGTCTTCCTGACCTTCGGCGGCGAGGCCGAGCCGGGCGAGCCCTTCGCCCATATGGTGCCGAACGTCGCGCTGAACGGGGCGCTTCGCGCCCGCGCCGATGAGCTGGGCATTCCCATCCGCTCGGGCGCGGCGGTCACCGGGCTCCAGGTCGGCCCCGCCTCCGTCACGGTGGAAACCGGCGCGGGCGCGATCGAGGCCAAGCTTCTCGTCGCCGCCGACGGCGTGCGCTCGGCGATCCGCGACATGGCGGGCATCCGCACCGTCCACACCGATTACGGCCAGAGCGGCATCGTGGCGACGGTGCGCCACGAGCGCCCGCACGAGGGGCGCGCCGAGGAGCATTTCCTGCCCGCCGGCCCCTTCGCCATCCTGCCGCTCACGGACAACCGCTCCTCGCTGGTCTGGACCGAATCCACGGCCGAGGCCGAGCGCCTGCTGCGGGCCGACGAGATGGTGTTCGAGCTGGAGCTGGAGCAGCGCTTCGGCCTGAAGCTCGGCGCGCTCACCGTCGAGGGCAAACCCCGCGCGTTTCCTCTGGGGCTGACGCTCGCGCGCGACTTCGTCAAACCGCGCATCGCGCTCGCCGGAGACGCCGCGCACGGCATTCATCCGATCGCCGGCCAGGGACTCAATCTCGGCTTCAAGGACGTCGCGGCGCTGGCCGAGACGGTGGTGGAGGCCGCGCGCCTCGGGCTCGACATCGGCGCGCTCGACACGCTGCAGCGCTACGAGCGCTGGCGCCGCTTCGACACGGTGCAGATGGGCGTCACCACCGATGTCCTGAACCGGCTCTTTTCCAATGACAATCCGATGCTGCGGGCCGCCCGCTCCTTCGGCCTGTCGCTGGTGGACCGCGCGCCCTTCGCCAAGCGCTATTTCATCGAGCAGGCGTCCGGCCTCAACCCGTCCACGCCCCGCCTTCTGCGCGGCGAGCCGGTCTGACGGCGCTGCGGCGCGCGCATTGCGCGGCCGGGGCTCGAATGAGCAAAAACATCCGCTTGAGTGGCGCCGAAGGAAATCCTCTTCGGCGCAACCACGCTGGCATTGGATTATTTAGAACGATAACAAGCGAGCCGCGACATCTCTTCGGATGTCGGGAGGTGTCTTCGTGGCCGCCGCGCGATCGGCGGCCGGGAAGGCCGGCAGAAAAGGACCATCGGGAATGGCGAGCGACGTCAAGGCGGGTGCGAAGACCAAGGGGCCGAAGCTCCCCGTCATCATGAGCGCCAACGACCTTCTGGACGGCGACGTCGTGTTCCTGACCCGCGAGGGCTGGAGCCTCGACCCCAAGGCCGCGCTGGTGGCTGATGATGCCGAGACGGTCGCCTTCATGGAAGACGCGGGCGCCAGGGGCTTCAAGGGCAATCAGGTCGTCGATCCCTATCTCGTCGAGGTCACGCTCGACGCGGACGGGCTGCCGGTCGCCACGCATTTTCGCGAGGCGATCCGCCAGAAGGGTCCGAGCATTCTGCCGCAATACGGCAAGCAGGCTGAATTTTAAGCGTTTCGGGATGGGGAGCCCTTAAGCGCTCTCACCACCCACCGGGCGCCCGCAAGAGCGCCGGAACCGATCGAGGACGACAGGCATGTATCGGTACGACGAATTCGACGAGCGCTTCGTGCGCGAGCGCGTCCAGCAGTTTCGCCATCAGGTGGAGCGCCGGCTCGACGGCTCGCTCTCGGACGACGAGTTCAAGCCGCTGCGCCTCAAGAACGGCCTCTATCTCCAGCTGCACGCCTACATGCTGCGCGTCGCCGTGCCCTATGGCACGCTGAACTCCAAGCAGATGCGCCAGCTCGCCCTGATCGCCGAGAAATACGACAAGGGCTACGCGCATTTCACCACGCGCCAGAACCTTCAGTACAATTGGCCGAAGCTGCGCGACGTCCCCGACATCATGGACCTTCTGGCCGATGTCGAGATGCACTGCATCCAGACCTCGGGCAATTGCATCCGCAACGTCACGGCGGACCAGTTCGCCGGCGTCGCCGCCGACGAGGTGGAAGACCCGCGCCCGACCGGCGAGCTGATCCGCCAGTGGTCGAGCCTGCATCCGGAATTTTCCTGGCTGCCGCGCAAGTTCAAGATCGCCGTGACCGGCGCCGAGCATGACCGCGCGGCGATCAAGGTCCACGATATCGGCCTGCGCATCCTGCGCCACGCGGAAACCAACGAGATCGGCTACGAGGTCGTCGTGGGCGGCGGTCTCGGCCGCACGCCGATGGTCGGCAAGGTGATCCGCGACTTCCTGCCCAAGGCCGAGCTGCTCGCCTATCTCGAGGCGATCATGCGCGTCTACAACGCGGAAGGCCGGCGCGACAACAAGTACAAGGCGCGCGTGAAGATCCTCGTCCACGAGATCGGCACGGACGAGTTCAAGGCTCGCGTCGAAGCCGAATATGCTGAGCTCAACGGCCCGACGATCAACGCGCCGGCGGAAGAAGTGGAGCGCATCGCGCGCTATTTCGCGGCCCCCGCCTACGAGACCCTGCCCGAGTCCTCTTCGGTGCTGGAGGCCGCCCGCGCGGCCGACCCGGAACTCGACCGCTTCGTGGAGCAGAACGGCTTTGCGCATCGCCAGCCCGGCTATATCGCGCTGACCGTCTCCTTGAAGCCCATCGGCGGCGTGCCGGGCGACATGTCGGACAAGGAAATGCGCGCCTTCGCCGATATCGCGGAGCGCTATTCGTTTGACGAGTTCCGCGTGACGCACGTCCAGAACCTCGTTCTGCCGCATGTGCGCAAGGACGACGTGCCGGCGGTCTACGCCGCGCTGAAGGCGGCGGGCCTTGCCACCGCCAATGCCGGTCTCGTCACCGACATCATCGCCTGCCCCGGCCTCGATTATTGCGCGCTGGCGACGGCCCGCTCGATCCCGATCGCGCAGGACATTTCCAATCTCTACGCCGACGAGGCCAAGCAGAAGGAGGTCGGTCCGCTCCAGATCAAGATCTCGGGCTGCATCAACGCCTGCGGCCACCACCATGTCGGCCATATCGGCATTCTCGGCCTCGAAAAGTCGGGCCGCGAGAATTACCAGATCACGGTCGGCGGCGACGCCTCCGAACATGCCGCGCTCGGCGAGCGCGTCGGGCCGGGCATCGACGCCGAACAGGTGCCGGGCGCGATCGAAGCGCTGGTCGGCGTCTACATGAGCGAGCGGCAGACGGGCGAAACCTTCATCGACACGGTGAAGCGCGCGGGGCTGGAGCCCTTCAAGCAGGGCTTCACGGCCTATGTCGCGGGCAGCACGGCGGGTGAAGGAGCGCACGCATGAGCCTTCTCGTCACCGCCGCCGGAGAGAAGACCGACGAGTTCACCCCTGTCGAGGACATTGCCGATCTGTCCTTGAGCGAGGGCGCGGTTCTCGTGCCGCTCACCGTCATCGATCAGGCCATTGCCGACCGGCGCAACGCGCCCTTGGGTCTGGCGGTCGCCGGCGACGCGCCGGTCTGCGCCGTCGAGCCCTATTTCGGGCAGGTGGAGCTGATCTCGGTTCGCTTTCCGTCCTTCTCGGACGGGCGCGGCTTCTCGCTCGCCAAGCGCCTGCGCCGCGCGGGCTTTTCCGGTACGCTGCGCGCCAGCGGCCCCCTCATCGCGGACCAGTTCGCCGAGGCGCTCGCCTGCGGCTTCGATGAGGTCTGGCTGCCCGACCAGATGGCCGAGCGCCAGCCTGTTGATCAATGGATGAAGGCCAAGGACATCGTCCGCGACCATTACCAGACGGGCTATGGCGAGGATCAGAGCATCCTGCAGAAGCGCCTCGCCGCCCGCGCGGGAGAGGCCGCATGAGCGCCGAGCTCGCGCAGGAGCTGAACGACAGCTTCGCGGGCCTTAAGCCCAATGAGCGCCTGCGCCTTCTGACGGAGCGCCTGCCCGGCCGCATCGTCTTCACGACCTCGCTCGGCATCGAGGACCAGATGCTGACCCATCTGATCTTCCGAGAGAAGCTGGCGATCGACGTCGTGACGCTCGACACCGGCCGCCTGTTTCCCGAGACCTACCAACTCTGGCAGCAGACGGAAGAGACCTATGGCCGGCGCATCAAGGCGAAATATCCGCAGGCCGAAGCGCTCGAAGAGCTGATCGGCGATCAGGGCATCAACGGCTTCTATTTCGCGCCCGAAATGCGCAAGGCCTGCTGCGGCGTGCGCAAGGTGGAGCCGCTCGGCCGCGCTCTGTCGGGCGCGTCGGGCTGGATCACGGGCCTGCGCCGCGACCAGTCGGCCAATCGCGAGCGGCTCGACTTCGTGTCCTTCGACGGCGCGCGCGGCCTCATCAAGGCCAACCCGCTCTTCGACTGGACGCGCGAGGAAATCCGCGTCTTCACGGTCGACCACGCCGTGCCGGTGAACCCGCTGCACGATCAGGGCTTTCTCTCCATCGGCTGCGCCCCCTGCACCCGCGCCATCCGCCCCGGCGAGGTCGAGCGGGCGGGCCGCTGGTGGTGGGAAGAGGAAACCAAGCGCGAATGCGGCCTGCATGTGGACGAGGCCGGCCTGCCCGTGCGCGCGGAAGACGGCCGCCCCGCCCCCGGCGACAGCGCCTTCGAGACGATTCCCTCCTGATCGGCCCGTTCTGATCGGCTGCTTCTGACTGGCCCTGCCTGACTGGACTGCGCCGACTTATTCCCCTTCTCAGCCGCGCCCGCGCCTGCCGGGCGTCAAAGGTCCCCTGCCATGAAGCACATGACCCATCTCCAGAGCCTCGAGGCGGAGTCGATCTACATCATCCGCGAAGTGGCGGCGACGGCCGAGAACCCGGTGATGCTCTTCTCCATCGGCAAGGATTCGATGGTCATGCTGCATCTGGCGCGCAAGGCCTTCGCGCCGGGCAAGCTGCCCTTCCCGCTGCTCCATGTCGACACGACCTGGAAGTTCCGCGAGATGATCGAGTTTCGCGACCGCATCGCGCGCGAATGGGATCTCGACCTCCTCGTTCACACGAACGAGGAGGGCCTGAAGGCCGGCATCAACCCGTTCGATTCCGGCTCGCGCCTCCACACGGACGTGATGAAGACGGAAGGGCTGAAGCAGGCGCTCGGCAAGTACAAGTTCGACGCGGCCTTCGGCGGCGCGCGGCGCGACGAGGAGAAGAGCCGCGCCAAGGAGCGCGTCTTCTCGCTGCGCTCGGCCGAGCATCGCTGGGAGCCCAAGAACCAGCGCCCCGAGCCCTGGCACCTCTTCAACACCCGTAAGCGCCAGGGCGAAAGTTTTCGCGTGTTTCCCTTGTCCAATTGGACCGAGGCCGACGTGTGGGACTATATCGCGCTGGAAGACATTCCCGTCGTGCCGCTCTACTTCGCCAAGCACCGCCCCGTGGTCTCGCGCGACGGCACGCTGATCATGCGCGACGACGAGCGCATGAAGCTCGCCGAGGGTGAGGCGACATCGGACGAGCTGGTCCGCTTCCGCACGCTCGGCTGCTATCCGCTGACGGGCGCGGTGCGCTCCACCGCCACGACGCTGCCCGAGATCATCGCCGAGATGCGCGCCTCCCGCTCCTCCGAGCGCGAGGGCCGGGTGATCGACCGCGACGGCGGCGCCTCCATGGAAGAAAAGAAGCAGGAAGGGTATTTCTGATGTCCGCGGCACGCCCTTCCTCCGCAGAAGCCGACGCAGCCCTCGACAGCGCCACCAACCGCGCGGCGCTGGCCGAGGACCAGACCTTCGCCGGTCCGGCCCCGGACGACGCGCCGCTCGATGCCTCGCTTGACCCCGCGAAGGCCGCCGACCTGCGCGCGCAAGCCGCTGCCGTGGCCGCCGCCGGCGCCAAGGCCTCGCTCCTGCGCTTCATCACCTGCGGCTCGGTGGACGACGGCAAGTCCACGCTGATCGGCCGGCTTCTCTTCGACACCAATTCCGTCTTCGACGACCAGATGGAAGCGCTTCAGCGCGACTCCAAGAAGTTCGGCACGACGGGCAGCGATCTCGACTTCGCGCTTCTGGTGGACGGGCTCTCGGCCGAGCGCGAGCAGGGCATCACGATCGACGTCGCCTATCGCTACTTCAACACGAAGAAGCGCGCCTTCATCATCGCCGACACGCCGGGGCACGAGCAGTACACCCGCAACATGGCGACCGGCGCGAGCCAGGCCGAACTCGCCATCATCCTCGTGGACGCGCGCAAGGGCATCCTGGCCCAGACGCGGCGGCACTCCTTCATCACCTCCATGGTCGGCATCAAGTCCGTCATCGTGGCGGTGAACAAGATGGACCTCGTGGAGTTCAGCGAGAGCGTCTTCAACGAGATCGTCGCGGGCTACAAGGCGCTGCTCCCCCATCTCGGCTTCACGGATGTGCGCTACATCCCGCTCTCGGCCAAGAACGGCGACAATCTCGCCGAGCGCTCCGCCCACACGCCCTGGTACAAGGGACCGACGCTCTTGGAGACGCTGGAAGAGGTGGAGCCGCAGACCTTTGCGGCCGGCTCGCCGCATTTCCGCCTGCCGGTGCAATGGGTGAACCGCCCCAATCTCGACTTCCGCGGCTTCTGCGGAACGGCGGCGGGCGGGCGCATTTCGCAGGGCGACGCGGTTCTCTCCCTGCCGAGCCGACAGCGCTCCACCGTCAAGGCCGTCTACGGGCCGAACGGGCAGGTGGAGAGCGCCGAGGACGGCGAGGCGATCACGCTGACGCTGAACGACGAGATCGACGCTTCGCGCGGCGACGTGCTCGTCAAGGTCGGCGATCCGATCGCCGCGCATCGCACCCTCCAGGCCGAAATCCTCTGGATGGTGGATCGCCCGCTCATCGCCGGCGGGCGCTTCGTCGCCAAGCTTTCCAGCGCGCAGACGCCCGTCAACGTGCGCTCGCTGGACGAGGCGGTGGACATCCATTCCTACCAGCCGCGCTCGGCCAACGCCCTTCTCATGAACGAGATCGGCCGCGTCACGCTGCAATTCGACAAGCCGCCGGTGGCGACGCTCTATTCGGAAAGCCGCGAGCTGGGCGCCTTCATCCTGATCGACCCGCTCACCAACGAGACGGTGGCGCTCGGCATCGTGACCGGCCTGCCGCGCGTCGAGGACGCGCCCGGCACGGCGGCGCGCTCGGCGCAGGCCGCGAGTCCCGCCGCGCCCCGCTCGCAGTTCGAGCGTGTGAGAGCCGAATGGCTCGGTCCGGCGCTCGCCGCCGATCCCGCGCGCGCGCGCGGCGTCACGATCTTCCGCGCGGCGGCGGCCGTCGCCATCGGCCTCTTCGCGCTGATCCTCGGCCTCGCGCTCTGGAAGGCGGTGCTGCTGGGCGCGCTCGATTTCGCGCTGCGTCCGCTCCTGCGCCGGCTCATGGTGCCGGCCGAGACCGAGGCGGCGCCGGCCGATCCGACCACGGTCCGCGACGGCGAGGGCATCTGATGCGCGGCGCCTCTTCCATGTGCGAAAGCGAGGGCGCGCTCGGCCGCGAGGCCCTCGCCGATCACGCCCGCACCGCGCGCGTCGCCGCCTGGCGCCGCCCGCGCCCGGTTCTGGACGCGGCGCTCCTCGCCGCCTCGCTGCTTCTCTGCACGGCGCTGGTGTTCGGCCCGCTGGTCTGAGGCTTGGGTTCGGTTACAGGCCGAGTTCGCTCAAACCCGGATGATCGTCCGGCCGGCGGCCGAGCGGCCAATGGAACTTGCGCTCCTCCGGCCTGATCCGCACGTCGTTGATCGAGGCGTGGCGGCGCGCCATGAGGCCGGCCGCGTCGAACTCCCAGTTCTCGTTGCCGTGCGAGCGGAACCACTGGTCGCTGTCATCGCGCCATTCGTAGACGAAGCGCACGGCAATGCGCGCGCCCGCATGGGCCCAGACTTCCTTGATCAGCCGGTAGTCCAGCTCGCGATGCCATTTGCGGGTGAGAAAGGCGACGATCTCCTCGCGGCCCGTCAGGAACTCGGCGCGGTTTCGCCATTGGCTTTCAATCGTATAGGCCAGCGACACGCGCTCGGGGTCGCGGCTGTTCCAGGCGTCCTCGGCCATACGGGCCTTCTGGACGGCGGCGGCAAAGTCGAAGGGCGGCAGCGGCGGACGGGACATGGGGCGCGAACCTTTCCGAATGGATCGGCCACGGCTCGGCCGATGGGTGATACGAGAAGGGCCGGCGGGACCGGCCCCGTCTCGTTCAGTCGAGTTCGCGCGCTTCGGACGGCAGCATGATCGGAATGCCGTTGCGGATCGGATAGGCGAGCCGGGCGGCGCGGGAGACCAGCTCGTTGCGCTCGGAATCGTAGCTGAGGCCCGTCTTGGTGAGCGGGCAGACCAGAAGCTCCAAGAGCTTGGGGTCGGGCCGGCCCTTGCGCTCCGCGTCGTCGACCATGCTTATCTCCTCGTGGACGGCCGCGCGCCAGGCATCCTCGCCCCGCGCCGGCCGGCCTCTGTCTTCAAAGTCGGTATCCGATAGCGTCCGGCTCCGCCGGTGCCAAGGGACCGACGGGCCGACATCGAAGGCCTATTGCAGGATCTGCCCGCCGCCGTCCTCGCTGCCCTCGCGGGCCAGCGCGATCTCGGTGATCGCCACCAGCGTTTCGGCGCGGGTGCGCAGGTCCGGCGCTTCCAGAAGCGCCTGCTTTTCCGCCGCGCCATAGGGGGACATCATCGACAGCGCGTTGACCAGCGTCTCGTTGGAGGCTTTGGACACGCTGTCCCAATCGGCTTCCAGCTGGTTGGCCTGGAGATAGGCGCGGAAGCTCTTCAGAAGCGCGTCGCGATCCACCTCCTCCTCGCCCCCGCCGGACGAGAGATCGCCCGCGAACGGCGTGACGCGGCACAGGCGGAAGGGCTCGTCGCTCTCCAGTTCCTCCGACACGCGAAAGCGCGCGATGCCCTGGAGATTGACGAGATAGCGCCCGTCGCCGGTCTCGGTCAGCGAGGTGATGCGCCCCAGGCACCCGACGGCGCAGAGTTCGGGCTCGCCGTCCGGCCGCATGGCGCCGTCGAGGCGCGGCTGGATCATGCCGAGCACCCGCTCGCCCGACATGGCGCTGTCGATCAGCGCGATGTAGCGCGGCTCGAAAATATTGAGCGGCATCTGCCCGCCCGGCAGAAGCAGCGCGCCGGTGAGGGGAAACACCGCCACCGTTTCCGGCAGATCGGCTTCCGAGCGATAGGTGACGTTGCCGGCTTGCACCAATGCATTTCTCCGATTGAACGCCTGGAATTGGCGCGCCGCGTCCCGAACTCAAGAGCCCGAACCGGATGCGGCGCGCGACAAATCCTACCGGAACAGGAGCGAGGACAGGCGGCGGCGCCCTTCCTTCGTGGCGGGGTCCATCGGACCCCAGGCGTCGAAGAATTCGACGAGCTTGCGGCGCGCGCCATCGTCCGCGAAGGTCCGGTCGCGCTTGACGATCTCCAGGAGATGGCCGGCCGCCACGTCCCGCTCGCCCTTGGCCTGCGCGATCAGGGCGAGGTCGAAGCGCGCCTGATGGTCGTCCGGATTGCCCTCGAGCCGCGCCTGAAGCTCGGCCTGATCGCCGAGACCCGCCAGTTCCTCGGCGAGCTTCAGCTTGGTCTTCACCGAGGCGAAGGCCGGGTCGTTCAGCACTTCGGGCGGCATCTGGTCGATCACCGCCTGCGCCCGGTCGGCGTGCCCCGCCGCGAGGAAGCATTCGGCAAGACCCGCGCCGGCCTTGGCGTTCTCGGGGTCGTGCTGGAGCACGGCGGAGTAGAGCTGCGCGGCGCCCGCCGCATCGCCCGCCGCCAGGAACTCGGCGGCCTGCGCGATCGCCTCGTCCATCGGGTCGCCGCCCGCCTCGCCGCCGCCCATCTTCACAAGCCGGTCCACGAAGGCCTTCACCTCGCTCTCGGGCAAGGCGCCCATGAACCCGTCCACCGGCTGGCCGTTGACGAAGGCGAAGACGGCCGGAATCGACTGGACGCCGAGCTGGCCGGCGATCGAGGGGTGATCGTCGATATTCATCTTCACGAGCTTCACCCGGCCGCCCGCCGCGCGCACGACGCGCTCGATCACGGGGGTGAGCTGCTTGCAGGGGCCGCACCAGGGCGCCCAGAAATCCACGAGAACCGGCTGGTTGCGCGATTCGCGGATGACGTCGGCCGAGAAGGCCGCCGTGGTCGTGTCCTTGACGAGATCGCCCCCGGCCTCACCGCCCGGGGCGGGCGCTGCGCCCGCCGGGCCACGGGGCGAAACGCTCTGCCGGCCGAAGCCCGTAAGGCCGGACGCGTAGGGATTGTCGCTCATGGGGTCTGTCCGCTCGCAAGTTCGGCCGCGTCCGCTTCCAGCCGCACGACCAGGGGGTCGTGCGAGACGGCGGCGAACAGGGCCAGGAGATGATCCCGCGCGATCGATGTCGTTCCGCGGTTCGTCAGGGGATGGCAGTTGATGATATCGTGCCCGAGGAGCCGCTCATCAAGAACGAGCGTCACCACGCCGTCCGCATCGTTGACGACGCCGAAGGCAGTGACGGAGCCGGGCTCGACGCCGAGCCGCTCGCGCATCTGCTCGGGCGAGCCGAAGGACAGGCGTCCCTGCGCGCCGATGCGCGTGTGCAGCGTCTTCAGATCGATCGGCGTGTCCTCCTCGGCCACGACCAGAAAGAGCCGGCTCTTCTTGTCCTTCAGGAAGAGGTTCTTGGTGTGCGCGCCTGGGATCGCGCCGCGCAGCTCCTGCGATTGGCCGACCGTGAAGACCGGCTCATGGGCGAGCGTGCGCGTCGGCAGGCCGAGGGCGGCGAAGCGCTCGGCGAGATCGGGCGCGAGCGTGCGCAGGACCGCGTCCGTGCCCGGCGCTCCCCAGCCGTCCCGATTCGCCTCGCCTTGCGTCCCATCGACCATGAATGCTCTCCCGGCGCTCGGATACCCAAGCCCGGTCGTGCCATCGCCACCGACGCGCCGTCAAGCGCCGCGCGGCTCCAGGCCGGGCCCGGCGCACCGCCGCGAAGCCCGGCGGGAGCGGGCGAGAGCGGCGAGTCGCGCCCTCCATTCACAGCCCGCCGCCGGGCAAGGCGCGAAGGGGTTGCGCAAGCCCCTGTTTCCAAACGCCTTTTCCCGCTTTGCGACGCTTCTGCATTTTTCCTATTGCAAAGCACCGAGCCATCGTCCATAAGCCGCTCATCCGCAGCGGACATCAGCGCCGGGGCGGAAACGAGAGCGGGCGGGCGTAGCTCAGGGGTAGAGCACAACCTTGCCAAGGTTGGGGTCGTGGGTTCGAATCCCATCGCCCGCTCCAGTTTTCCTTCACATCATCGATCATCGGTTTCGACGTGGCAGGCTTTCTGCATCTGCGCTCGCGTGGGTCGTTTCCCTGAAATCTCGCAGCGGCGACGCAATGTCGTCGCGCGCGATCGTCACGCCTGCGCTTTGCCCACGGGCGGGCAGAGGGTCCGCAGGCTCGTCGCGTCCGGCAGCTCGGCCGCCAGCGTATCCAGCGCGAGGCGCACGCGGGGCGCAAGAGGCACCGTCTGCGGCCAAAGCGCGTGGCAGTCGAAGACCGTCGAGGGCTCCTCGTCCAGAACGAGAACGAGACGCCCGGCCGCCACGTCGTCCCGGATCAGCCAGCAGGGCAGCCAGGCGAGCCCATAGCCCGCGACGGCCGCGTCGCGGATCGCGCCGAGATCGTCGAAGCGCAGGCGGCTCGGCGGCGTCAGCGTCAGCGCCGGGCCGGCCTCTTGCGGAAACTGCCAGGACAGGACGCGCCCCGCCCGGCCATAGAGAATGGCGCGGTGCCGCTCCAGATCCGCCGGCGTCCCGGGCCGGCCTGCGGCGTCGAGATAGGCGGGCGCGGCACAGACCCGCATGTGCTGATGGGCGATGCGCCGCGCCATCAGGCCGGGCCAGCTCTGCAACGGCCCGTTGCGCACCACGAGGTCGAACCCGTCCTCCACCACATCCACCAGCCGGTCGCTGAAGGCGAGATCGAGCTCCAGCTTGGGATGCGCCTCGGCCATGCGGATCAGGAGCGGCGCGACGCAGACGCGGCCGAAGAGGACCGGCATGGACACGCGCAGCCGGCCCGCCACCTCCCGCCGCCCCGATTCCAGAAGCGCCCGGCCCGCCTGCATCTCGCCGAGCGCCCGCCGGCCATGGTCGAGAAAAAGCTGCCCGTCCTCGGTCAGCGTCAGGGAGCGCGTCGTGCGGTGAAAGAGCCGCACGCCCAGCCGCGCCTCGAGCCGGCCGACGGATTTGGCAACCGCCGAGCGCGACAGGTTGAGCCGCTGCGCGGCCGCCGCGAAGCCGCCCGCATCCACGGACGCGACAAAGGCGGGAAGGTCCGCGAGAAGATCGGTTTCCGCCATGTGATTGTCGCCCCATACGCGCCAGTATGAGGAAGAACTATCGCCACAGGCGCCCGGAGATCAACGCTATCGTTCCGCCATCTCGAACCTTCGGAGACGGTGACGATGCGACATTGGCAGTTGACGGGCTTCGGCCGCGAGAATCTGCGCCTGGAAGAGGCCCCGCGTCCGGCGCCCGGCCCGGGCGAAGTGCTGGTGAAGGTCGCGGCGGTGTCGCTCAACTATCGCGACCGCCTCGTGATCGACAGCGGGATGGGCGCAGCGCTGCCCTTTCCGCTGACGCCGCTGTCGGACATGGCCGGCACGGTGGAAGCGCTGGGCGAGGCGGCGAGCCGCTTCCGGCCGGGCGACCGGGTCCTCGCGACCTTCTTCCCCGGCTGGATCGACGGCCCCGCGCCCGGCCGCGCCGATGCGCTGGACGGGCGCGCGCTCGGCGGCCAGCATCCGGGCGTTCTCGCCGATTACGTCGCGCTGCCGGAGGATTGGCTGGTGCGCGCGCCCGCCTTGCTCGATCTGGCGCAGGCGAGCACCCTGCCCTGCGCCGGGCTCACCGCCTGGTTCGCGCTCGTGGAGCAGGGACGGCTGCGCGCGGGCGAGCGGGTTCTCGTGCAGGGCACGGGCGGCGTCGCGCTGTTCGGCCTGCAGATCGCCAAGGCCCATGGCGCCGAGGTCTTCGTCACCTCGGGCAGCGCCGACAAGCTGGCGCGCGCGAAGGCGCTCGGCGCCGATCACGCGATCGACCGGAGCCGGGAGGACTGGCCCGCCGCCACGCATCGGCTGACCGGGGGTCGGGGCCTCGACCATATTCTGGAACTCGTCGGCGGCGCGCATCTCGCCCGCTCGCTGGAGGCGGTGGCGATCGGCGGCCGCGTGTCGGTGATCGGCGTGATGGAAGGCTTCGATCTCTCGGGCAGCGCGGGTCCCCTGATGATGAAGAACGCGACCGTGCAGGGCATTCGCGTCGGCCATCGGCGGGCGCTGGAGGATCTGGTGCGCGCGGTGGACGCGACCGGCCTGAAGCCGGTGATCGACGCGCGCTACCGGATGGACGAGCTTCCCGCCGCGCTCGACCATCTCGAACGGGGCGCCTTCGGCAAGATCGTCATCGAACTCGACTGAGGTGACGAGCCGGTCGGGGCGAACGGAAACATGCCCTCGCCTCGCCTGCCAGCCGGATCATGCCGAAGGACTCATGGATGCTCTCGGCGCGCCTCTTCTTCAGGGGCGCGCTGCCGCGTGTCGGAAGCAATGGCGCGGCTCTCCAGAGCGTGCACGAATCGAGAAAAGACGGCGTCCGTTCCAGCCGAATCGGACATTCGACATTTCGCCCTGTGAGCGAAGCGATCTGAAACACTTGGGAAGAAAATCGCCGGATCGATCCTCGCTGGCGAGGGGTCCTGGCGGTCTGACAATGGTTGCGGGGGCAAGATTTGAACTTGCGACCTTCAGGTTATGAGCCTGACGAGCTACCGGGCTGCTCCACCCCGCGCCATGTCCCTGCGGCGCCGGTGCCGCGGGTCGTCTCTGTCATTGGTTGCGGGGGCAAGATTTGAACTTGCGACCTTCAGGTTATGAGCCTGACGAGCTACCGGGCTGCTCCACCCCGCGCCATGACCCTTCAGCGTCGCCGCCGTCGGTGATTGGCGATATAGCCGTCTTTGGCAGCTTTGGAAAGGGCCTCATGTCGCTTTTATGAAAAACCGACCTCGTCTCGCCAAACACCAAGGTTTTGCGAGCCCGGCACGTCGCCAATTGCGCAAAAGCATATCGCAGAACCGGAAAAAGGCGAATCCCTTGATTCGCGCCCGCTTTCACGCCGGCTTGAGGCCGCGCGAGAGAAGCGCGCCGAGAAGGGCGAAGCCGGCGGTCAGCGCCCCGATCGCCGGCCAGCCGCCCGCCTGCCAGACCCAGCCGCCCACGGCCCCCGTGACGCTGGCGCCGAGATAGTAGATCAGGAGATAGAGCGAGGTCGCGTGGCCCTTGTCGCCCCGCGCCAGCGCCCCGACCGAGCCGCTGGCGACCGAATGGCCGATGAAGAAGCCGGTGGTGACGAGCGCGATGCCGCAGGCGATGAGCGGGAGCGCGCTGGCGAGCGTCAGGAGCACGCCGGCGAGCATCAGGAGAAAGCCGACCGTCAGGAGCGGCCGCCGCCCGAAGCGATCCGACAGGCGGCCCGCGAGCGAGGAGGACACGATGCCGAACCCGTAGGCGAGGAAGATCAGGCTCACCTCCGTCTGCCCGAGGCCGTAGGGCGCGCCGGTGAGGCGGAAGGTCGAGTAGTTGAACAGCGTCACGAAAAGGCTCGTGAGCAGGAAGCCGATCGCATAGAGGCGCAGGAGCGCGCGGTTGCGAAGGTGCCGGCCCCAGGCGCTCAGGTGGAAGCGGAAGGCGAGCCCGCGTCGCGCCTCGAAATGGCGCGAGGGCGGCAGGAGCGCCAGAAAGCCGAGCGCGGCGGCAAAGCAGATGATTCCGAGCCCGCCCATGGCCCAGCGCCAGGACATGAATTCCGTGGCGACGCCGAGCCCGACCCGCCCGATCATCGCGCCGAAGGCCGTGCCCCCGACATAGAGACCCATCGTGCGCCCGAGATGCGCGGGCTCGATCTCCTCGGCGAGCCAGGCCATGGCGACGGCCGGGACGCCGCCGAGCACGAAGCCTTCCAGCGCGCGCGCCGCGAGCAGCCCGTGCCAGCTCGGGCTCAGCGCGGCGACGAGGTTCAGAACCGCCGCGCCCGCCATGGACGCGAACATCAGGCCCCGCCGCCCGAGCGCCTGCGAGAAGGCGCCCGCAAGAAGGATCGACACGGCGAGGAACCCGGTCGTCAGCGACAGGACGAGCGAGCTTTCCGCCGGGCTGACGCCGAAGCTTGCGGCAAAGGCCGGCAGGAGCGGCTGCACGCAGTAGATCAGCGAGAAGCTGGCAAAGCCCAGGAGAAATAGTGCGAGCCCCGCGCGGCGATGCTCCCGCGTGCCGTGGCGGATGAAGCCGGCCGTGGCGGCGGGCCGATCGGGAACGGCGGGAACGGCGGCGGCGGTGCCGTCGAGACGCAGGGAGGAGGCCATGAACGCGAAACCTTCGCAGCGGATCGGCCCGATATAGAAGCGCCCGCCTTCATGCGTCCAATATATGGAAGAGGCGATTTCAATAGCTTATACGAATGGCATGGAGCTTCGACATATCCGCTATTTCCTCGCGGTCGCGGAGGAAGGCAATTTCACCCGCGCCGCCGCCCGGCTCGGCATCGGCCAGCCGCCGCTGAGCCTTCAGATCCGCGATCTGGAGCGGGAGGTCGGCGCGCAGCTGTTTCATCGCGTGCCGCACGGGGCGGAGCTGACGGAGGCCGGCCGCGTGTTTTTCGAACGTGTCGCCCCCCTGCCCGAGCGCGCGCGTCAGGCGGCGGAAGCGGCGCGCCGCGCCGAGCGGGGCGAAACTGGCACGCTGCGCCTCGGCTTCACCGGCACCTCGGTTCTTCACCCGGTGCTCGGCGCGGCCATCCGCGCCTTTCGGCGGCGCTTTTCCGAGGTGGAACTGGTGCTGGAAGAGGCCAATTCCGCGACGCTTCTGGACGGGCTGGAGGAGGAGCGGCTTGATGCGGCGATCCTGCGCCCGTCCCTGTCGGAAGCGGGCGCGATCCAGGCCTTCGCGCTCGTGCGCGAGCATCTCGTGGCCGCCGTCCCGTCGGGCCATGCGGCGGCGTCCGGCGCCGCGCCGCTCGATCTCGAACGCCTCGCCGGGGAGCCGCTGCTCCTGACGCCCCGGCGGGTCGGCACCAGCCTGCACGACGCGGCGATCGAGGCGTGCCGGCAGGTCGGCTTCGAGCCCGTGCTCGGCCAGTCCGCCCCGCAGATCGCCTCGGTCCTGTCGCTCGTGTCGGCCGAGCTCGGCTTTTCGCTCGTGCCGGACGCGCTGCGCCAGCTCAGCATCGCGGGCGTCGCCTATCGCGATCTCGTCGGCCCCGCGCCGCATGTGGAACTCGCCGTCGCCTATCGCCGGCAGCGGCCCGCAAGGCTCGCGGTGAATTTCGCCGACATGGCCCGCGCCGCCGCGCGCGACCTCGCGGCCGGATCGACGCCCAACGCCTGACCCGGCCGGAAGATGGGTCTTACTGCGCCGGGGCCGGAGCCGGAGCGGTCGGCATCTTCACGATCTGGCCGTCGGGCATGATGATGTCGCCCGGGCTCTGGCCGGCTTCGCAGGGGCCGACATAGGTGGCCTCGATCTCCATCTGCTGGCGCACGGGCTCCTTGGTGTCGGGCACGCCGGTCAGCGTGGTGTCGACCTTCATGGTGATCTTGCTGTTGAAATCGCCGCTGATCTGGCTTTTTCCTGCGGCCGAGATCGTGCCGATCTTGCACTCGGTCTCGCCCTCGTAGCCATCGGCCGTCTTGACCATGGTGCGCTTGGAACAGGCCTGCCCCGCGCCGAAGGCGTTCTGGGCAAGGCCGTCCGTCTTCTCGTCGATACATTGCCGGACCGTCACGTCGCCGTTCGGCGACTGGGTCTTGGTTTCCCACAGGCCGGGCTTGCGCGTCGGCAGCGTTTCGGCCGCGAGCGCCGAGCCGAGCGTCGCGAGGCTCATGACCGTGGAGGCGAGGCAGAGGGAGACGATGCGATGCCGCATGGATGTATCCTGAAACTGCGTGGTCGGAACCACCTGGCAAGGCGAACTTAGGTTCACCCGGGCCGAGGGCAACGGAAAGCCGCCGCGCGGGCGTCCGAGCACGCCTGCGCCTGGGCCACCGCCGCCCTTGCCGCCAGACGGGCGGGATCAGGCCGGCGCGGCGGCGCCCCCCTCCTCGCCCTTGGCGCGCTCCGCCTCGTCCCGCGCGCGGCTTTCCGCCACCAATCCTTTCAGCGCCTGATCGAGCCGCACGGTCGCGCCCATCGGGTCGAACCACCAGTCGGTGGACCAGATGCGCAGGATGCGCCAGCCGAGCCCGGTGAGCACCTGCTCGCGCACCTTGTCGCGGTCGCGGGCCGTGGCCGAGCGGTGATAGGTCGCCCCGTCGCATTCGACGCCGGCCAGAAACGCGCCGGCATGGTCGGGATGGCGGATGGCGAGATCGACGCGGAAGCCGGACACGCCGACCTGCGTCACCACCTGCCAGCCGCGCCGCGAGAGCGACTCGGCCACCGCCGCCTCGAAGGGCGATTCCACGCCGCCGAGCGAGCCCTGATCCGTGGCGGGCAGCGCCACCGCGCCCCGGTCGGCATAGTCGAGGAAGGTTTTCAGATGGCGCACGCCCGCCGCCTTGGAGCGCGACAGGTCGATCGCCTCGGCCTTGATCGAGGAGACGATCTGCAATTCCTGACGGGCGCGCGTCACCGCCACGTTCAGGCGCCGCTCGCCGCCCTCGCGGTTCAGCGCGCCGAAATCCATGGCGAGCTTGCCGGCCGCGTCCTTGCCGAAGGTCATGGAGAAGAGGATCACGTCGCGCTCGTCGCCCTGCACGCTTTCCAGATTCTTGACGAAGACCGGCTCCAGCCGCTCGTCCTCGAAGAACCATTCGAGCGCGGGGTCGTCGCGCCGCTCCTGATCGAGGAGGTCCTGAATCAAGCCCTGCTGCTGGCTGTTGAAGGTGATGACGCCGAGCGTCGGGCGCTTGGCTTCCGGCAGATCGAGCGCGGCGCGCAGGCGGTTCGCGACGTCCTTCGCGATGGCGCGGGCCTCGGCCGGATTGGTGCGGCTCTTGCCCCGGTCGTAGACGGCCTCGGGGAGGTGGCGCAGCGAGACGGCGCGGTCCTGCGTCACCGGCGAAGGGAAGGTGATCAGCCGGTTGTCGTAATAATGATGGTTGGAGAAGGCGATCAGCGATTCATGGCGCGAGCGATAGTGCCAGCGCAGATCATGCACCGGCAGGCCGGAGGCCTTGGCCTCGTCCAGAATGCTTTCCAGATCGCGCTCGAACTCGGGCGCTTCGTCCTCCGCCTCGGTGCGGCCGAAGAAATTGGTCGGTGGCAGCTGCTTGGGATCGCCGACGATGATGGTCTGGCGCCCGCGCGCCACTGCGCCGACCGCATCCCATGTCGTGATCTGCGAGGCTTCGTCGAAGATCACGACATCGAACAAGGCCTGATCGGGCGGCAGATATTGCGCGATCGAGAGCGGCGACATGAGAACGCAAGGCGCAAGCCGGGCGAAGCTTTCCGGCATGGCGCCGATCATCTCGCGGATCGAGCGGCTGGGGCGCTTCAGCTCCATCTGATGGCGCAGGAGGCCGAGTTCAGACTTGCGCGGCACCGATTGCGGATCGGGCAAGCCATGGGTCAGCGCCTCGCGGATGCGCTGCGAGGCCGCCTTGCGCACGAGATCGTCGAGCTTGCGGAAATCGTCGATCGCGTGCTCGTGGCTGAAGCGGCGGAAATCGCGAAGGCGCGGGTCGGCGTCGATGGCGAGCGGCAGCCACCAGCGGGCATAGGAGAGCGCGAAGGCGGCGCGCGCGCCATCCGGCCGCACCGCGCCGGTCTCGAGATCGGCCACGAGCGGGGCCAGACCCTCCGCCAGCGCGCGGCGGCGAATGGCGCACCAGGAGGTCCAATCGCGCAGGAAGCCGCGGCTCGTCTCCAGATCGGCGAGAGCCGCCGACACGCTGTCCAGCGTTTCGCTTTGTTCTGCGCCGAGCGGCACGCCGCCGCTCACCTCGCGCCATTGGCGCTCGGCCTCCAGCCAGCCGGCCTCGGCCTCCACGATCGCGCGGGCGGCCTCGCTGAGCGGGCTCGTCTCGGTCAGCTCCGGCAGCACGCGCAGGAGCGCCGCGACGATGGCACCCGTTTCCCCCGTCGGCTCGCCCAGACGCATGACGGCGGCGCGTAGCTGCTCGGCCGAGACGAGGTTGGCGGACAGGCGCGGAAGATCGCTGTCGATCCCGGCAAAGCCCTTGAGCCGCCCCGCGAGTGGGCTTGCCTGCGCCTGCGCTGTTAGCGCTTGCAGGCGGCGCAGGACCGGCAGATCGGTTTCCGGAACGGGCGTGCCGGAACGGGCATAGGTCTGCAGGAGCTTGGCGACGCCGCGCCGCTTGAACCAAGAAAAGGGCCAGAAGCTCGCCTCGGCCTCGCGCAGGCGGCGGTCGAGATCCTCCACCGGAATGCGCGTCATCTCCTCGCGCTCATAGGTGGCCGAGAGCCGCGATTCTTCGGTGCGGAAGGCGGAGACGGCAGCTTCCAGCGCGCCGAACGCTTCGCGCAGCTCCGCAAAGCCGGGATCGAAGGCGAGCGCGCCCTCGCCCGGTTTCAGCGCGGCCGCCAGCGCGGCGAGGCGGCGCGTTTCGGGGAGGCTGAGAGACCCGGCCGGGGCCATGCCGATGCGGGCGCGAAACGCCGTGGCCTCTCGTGCCAGCGCCTCGGCCGCCTCGCGCGCGGTGCGCGCCTGCGCCAGCAGACGCTCCGCCCAGGCGGAGGTCCATTCGTCCACATCCACCAGCGCGAGGCTCGGGCGCGCTTCGACGGCGGCGATGGTGCGGCCGAGCCCCTCGGCGAGGTCTTCCAGCGCGGCGTAATGGGCGGTCTCGTGCTGGTCCATCGCGGGCCACACGAGCGCGGGCGCATGCTGCTCGGCCCCGCGCAGCGTCACGCCCATGGCGCGATAGGGCGTCCAGCCGCAGCGCGCCTCACGGTGCAGCGCCTCGGCATAGCTGTTCAGCGCGTCGCGCTGCACCTTGAGCCGCCCGTTCAGCTCCACCCAGTCCCCGCTCCGGGCCGCGCCGCTTTCCCAGGCGTTGCGCAACTGGCTGAGGAAATGCCGCCGGTCGGCCTTGGAGGAATGAAGCTCCAGGCAATGCTCACCGAGCCCATGCTCGCGCAGGCGGCGATAGACGACATCCAGCGCGGCGGTCTTTTCCGCCACGAAGAGGACCGTGCGCCGATGCGCGAGGCAATGGGCGATCATATTGGCGATGGTCTGGCTCTTGCCCGTGCCCGGCGGGCCGATCACCACGAAATCCTTGCCCTCGGCCGCCGCCAGCGTCGCGACGATCTGGGAAGAGTCGGCCGGCAGCGGCGTCACGATATCGGCCGGGGCATAGGCGCGGTCGATCTCGCGCGCCTCGCGGAAGGGCACGGGGTCGGCGAAGGCGTCTTCGGGCGTATCGATGAGATGGCGCACGACGCGGTTCTGGCGCAGCGCGTCGGTGCGCTCCGTCAGGTCCTTCCACATCAGATATTTGGCGAAGGAGAAGGTGCCGAGCGCGGTCTCGTCCACTACCTCGAAGCCCGGCACGTCGCGCACCGCCTGACGCATCCGCGACAGGACGTCCGCCACGTCGATGCCCGTTTCGTCAGTGGGCAGTTCGCCCTGGAGCGAGGGCACTTTCAGGCCGAAATCGCGCTCCAAGAACTGAAGCAGGGTCGCGTTGAAGCGGATATCGTCCTCGTGATGCACGAGGCGGAAGGGCGAGGAGGCGCTGCGACGCTCGAGCTTGCCCGGCAGCAGCAGAAGCGGCGCGCGATAGGTGCGCTCGTCCTCGGGCTTCTTCTTCCAGCGCAGAAAGCCGACCGCGATATAGAGCGTGTTGGTGCCGCCCTCGGCCATGTCGCTGCGCGATTGACGAAACAGCGCGGTAAGGCGCGCTTCCAGCGTCTTCTGATCGAGGGTGGAGGCGAGTTCGCCGCGCGCCAAGGCGTCGGCCGCAAAGCGCGCCTGCAGATCCTCGCCGCGCGTTTCGCGAAACAGCGTCTCGTCGCGCTCGCCGACCGGGTTCTGCTCGGGGATGGAGACGAGGCGCATGGCCCCGCCCGCCGCCAGCCGATCCTCCAGTGCGGCGGCGTCCGGGCAGAGGAAGGGCACGGTGGAGCCGGTCTGGCTGAAATTCAGGAGCTTGTTGCGCAAGGAGAGATCGAGGAGCTTGCGCTGCCAGCGATCGATGCGCCCGCCGGGCGTCGTCGGCTTTTCCTCAACGCTCTCCGCCGGCATCGCGCCGAAATCCGGCATGGCGGGCAGAGCCGGCGCGGCGGGCTCGGCACTTGGTCCCGCCTCGCCCGATATGCCTAAGTCGTGCGAGGCGAGCGGCTGGATGCCGCCGCTGCGAGAGCGCGCCACATCCACCGCGCAGACGAAGGCGCGGCGCGCACCCTCGGCCAGGAGCGCCGCGCCATCTCGGCAGGCCTGCTCGAAGCCCATGGCCGGCCGAAAGGTCACGCCCGTCGTCTCGAACACCAGAAGCTCGCGCGCGGCCAGCGCCTTGCGCAGTTCCACGCCGTCCGTCTCCACCGCGCGCGGCAGGGTGCGCTTGGAAAGCCAGACGCCGGCGGCCGCATGGCCCGAAACGAAGACGACCACGGCGTTCAACCCCGCCGCCTCCAGCGCGGCGGCCAGAAGCAGGCTCGTATCGAGACAGGTGGCGAGCCCGTCGCTCAAGGCGCTCGCCGGGCGGCGAATTTTCTGCCCGCGCTGTTCGAAGCTCGCGGGCGGCTCGGCATAATGCAGCCCGAGGCCGGCGACGCTCGTATAAAGCGCGGCGGCCAGCATATAGGCGCGCCTCACATCGCCGCTCTGGTAGCCGTCCATCGCGCCGGAATGGCCGTGGGCCACCAGCATGTCGGCCGCTGCCCGCAGGATCTTCGCGGTGGCCGGATCGTTCGGCATGACGAAGGCGGGCAGAAGCTGGGCCATGTCGCCCGCCCCGCCCCATTCGTCGCGCGCCAGAAGCCGGATCGGATGGGTCGCTTCCGTGAGAACCGCCTCACCCTGGGTCAGGCGAAAGCGAAGCTCGCCGCGCTCGGCCTCGTTCAGCCCCGCGAGATAAGCCGCGTCGAGGTCCACGCGCCGGTCGCTTAAGCTCAGCGTCTCGCCGGCGCCGAGGCGATCGATCGCCCAGTTCTTCGGCCGCAGAAAGGGCGGCACGGAGGACAGTTCCAGCCTCAGCCCGTCGAGCGCTTCCGCGCCGGGATGGTGGATCGAGAGGTTCGAGAGAAGAGGCACGGCGTTCTGGAACGAGGCATAGGTCAGGCTTTCGCGCGCCTCTGCCCGGATGTCAGGAGGCAAGACCTCCCGCGCTTCGATCCCGTCCGTGCTGTCCATCATGCTCGATCGTTCCGACTCAACCATTGGCGCATCCTAAGCCCCAGCGAGGGTTTGAGAAGGGCTCGCGTCGCCGCGCGCCCGTCGCGGTCGGACGCCCGTGGTGATGCAATGCACAAGAAGCACGAAAATTAGGCAGCCAAGGATCGGCTCGGTCCGATGAACCCCACAGCCGCAGAGCTTTTCAAATTGGCACGGCGCTTGCACTCTACACTTGTATGCAAGATCGCCGCAATCCCTCGCCCCCTTCCGCCGCCATCGACACCGCGATTCTGGAGTCGATCCTGGCGCGCCGTCTGCGCCCCGGCCAGCGGCTGGGCGAAGGGGAACTGGCGAGCCTGTTCACCGTGTCGCGCACCCTCGTTCGCGAAGCGCTGATGCGGCTTGCCTCGCGCCATATCGTGGAGGTGCGCCCGCGCCGGGGCTGGTTCGTGGTCGAGCCCTCGTCCGCCGAGGCCAAGCGTGTCTTCGAGGCCCGTCGCGCCGTGGAAGCCGGGCTGATGCGCATCATGCCTGCGCTGGAGCCCGCTCATCTGGCGCTGCTCCAGAGCCATTTGAGCGACGAGCGCGCGGCGATCGTGGCGGGCGATCATCCCCGCCTCGTCTGCCTGATGGGCGACTTCCACATCCGGCTCGGCGACATCGTGGCCAACCCGGTCCTCAGCGAAATCCTGCGCGACCTCACGGCCCGCACGATCCTGATCTCGATGCTCTACCAATCCACGACCCATGCCGAGGAATCGCATCTCGGCCATTGCCGCATCGTCGAGGCGCTGGCGCGCGGCGACCGGCTGGCGGCCTGCGACCTCGCCATCCAGCATCTCGACGAGGTGGAAGCCGGGCTCGATCTCGACATCGCGGCCGACCCTCTCGCCGATCTCCGGCGCTCGCTCGACCCCACGGGCGCCCTTGCCCTTCCCGCCTCATCCCTGCTCTGAAAAGGACCCCGCCTCATGATCCATCGTCGCTCGCTTCTCTCCGCCGGCCTCGCGCTCGCCGGACTCGTCTCGCTCGCCCTGCCAGCCTCGGCCGACGCCCTCTCCGATATCGAGAGCCGTGGCACGCTGCGCGTCGCCGTGCCGCAGGACTTCCCGCCCTTCGGTTCGGTCGGCACCGACATGACCCCGCAGGGCTACGACATCGACATGGCCAAACTCATCGCCGAGAAGATGGGCGTGAAACTCGAACTGACGCCCGTCACCTCGGCCAACCGCGTGCCCTTTCTCCAGACGGGCAAGGTCGATCTCGTGATCTCCTCGCTCGGCAAGAACCCGGACCGCGAGAAGGTGATCGATTTCTCCACCGCCTACGCCCCCTTCTACAACGGCGTGTTCGGCCCGGCCGACGTCGCGGCCAAGGACGTGGCGGAGCTAGCAGGCAAGGTGATCGGCGTCACGCGCGGCTCGGTCGAGGATCTGGAACTGACCAAGGTCGCGCCGACGGACGCCACGATCAAGCGCTACGAGGACAATAACGGCACGATCTCGGCCTTCCTGTCGGGCCAGGTGCAGCTGGTCGCAACGGGCAACGTGGTGGCCGCCGCGATCATCGAGCGCAACCCGCCCAAGCGTCCGGAGCTGAAGTTCCTGGTCAAGAACTCGCCCTGCTATATCGGCCTGCCCAAAGGGGCCGAGGCGCTGAAAGCCAAGGTGGACGAGATCATCGCCGAGGCCAAGAAGGACGGCTCGCTAAACGCCATCGCCCAGACATGGCTGAAGACCGACCTGCCGGCCGACCTGTAACCAGACGCCGACATGAAAGGCAGCCCGGCAGCAAGCCGGGTCGCCTTCGCCATTCCCGCTTCAGCTTCAGAGGCCCGGCCTCATGCCCTATCAGTTCGATTTCTCGTGGCTGGCCGAATATGGGCCGGTGCTGCTTCACGGCGTTCGCGTCACGCTCCAGCTCATTCTGGTCGGCGGCACGCTCGGCATTCTCGTCGGCATCGCCTGCGCCTGGGTCCGCGCGCTCGGGCCCAAAGCGCTGCACTGGCCAGTCTCGGCCTATGTCGAGATGATCCGCAACACGCCCTTCCTGATCCAGCTCTTCTTCATCTTCTTCGGCCTGCCGGGTCTCGGAGTCCAGATGGACGAGATGAGCGCGGCCTATCTCGCCATGACGATCAATCTCGGCGCCTATGCCTGCGAGATCATCCGCGCCGGCATCGAGGCGACGCCCAAGGGCCAGTTCGAGGCCGGCGCGAGCCTTGCCATGACGCGCTGGGAAACGTTCCGCCATGTCGTGCTCGTGCCCTCGCTCCAGCGCATCTGGCCGGCGCTCTCCTCGCAGGTCGTGATCGTGATGCTCGGCTCGGCCGTGGTCTCGCAGATCGCCGCCGAGGATCTGACCTTCGCGGCCAATTTCATCCAGTCGCGCAATTTCCGGGCCTTCGAGACCTATCTCGTCTCGACCCTCATCTATCTCACTCTCGCCATTCTTCTGCGCCGCGCCATGGGGCTTCTCGGCTCGGCCCTCTTCCCCAAGCGGAGGCCCGCATGATCGAGTTCTCGACCTGGGACATCCTGCGCAATCTGCTTCTGGCGGCGCGCTGGACGGTGGTGCTCTCGCTCGTTTCCTTCGCGGGCGGCGGCCTTGTCGGCCTTCTCGTCCTGTTCGGGCGCATCTCGCCGCGCAAGGCCATTCAGCGCGCGGCCAAGGCCTATATCGAGCTTCTCCAGGGCACGCCGCTCCTGATGCAGCTCTTTCTGATCTTCTTCGGCCTTGGCATGTTCGGCGTGGACGTGCCGGCCTGGCTCGCTGCCGGCTCGGCGCTGACGCTCTGGAGCGCGGCGTTCCTCGCCGAAATCTGGCGCGGCTGCGTGGAATCGGTCTCCAAGGGCCAGTGGGAGGCCTCGGCCAGCCTCGGCATGGGCCGGCTCCAGCAGATGCGCCATGTCATCCTGCCCCAGGCGCTGCGCGTCGCCGTGCCGCCGACTGTCGGCTTCTCGGTGCAGGTGGTGAAGGGCACGGCGCTCACCTCCATCATCGGCTTCACCGAACTCTCCAAAGCCGGCACGGTCGTCACCAACGCCACGTTCCAGCCCTTCACCGTTTATGGCCTCGTCGCGCTCATCTATTTCGCGCTGTGCTGGCCGCTGTCCAAGTCCTCGCAGATCCTCGAAAGGAAGCTCAATGTCGCTCATCGCGGTCACTGAGGTCAAAAAGCGCTTCGGATCGAACGAGGTCCTGAAAGGCATCAATCTCGACGTCGCGCCCGGCGAAGTCATCGCCATCATCGGCAAGAGCGGCTCGGGCAAGTCCACCTTGCTGCGCTGCATCAACGGGCTGGAATCGATCGACGGCGGCTCGATCCTGGTGGCCGGCGCGCAGCTTCTGCCCGACGAGACGCATCTGAAGGCGCTGCGGCTGAAGGTCGGCATGATCTTCCAGCAGTTCAACCTCTTCCCGCACCTCACCGCCGGGCGCAACGTGATGCTGAGCCAGAGCGTGGTGAAGAAGGTGCCGAAAGCCGAAGCTGAAGCCATGGCACGCCGGCAGCTGGAGCGGGTCGGGCTGGGGCACAAGTTCGACGCCTATCCCGACGAGCTGTCGGGCGGCCAGCAGCAGCGCGTCGCCATCGCCCGCGCGCTCGCCATGCAGCCCATCGCGCTTCTGTGCGACGAGATCACCTCCGCGCTCGACCCCGAACTCGTGGCCGAGGTTCTGGCCGTGGTGCGCGAACTCGCCGCCGAAGGCATGACGCTGATGATGGTGACGCATGAGATGAAGTTCGCCCGCGAGGTCGCCTCGCGCGTCGTCTTCATGCACGAGGGACGCGTCCACGAGATCGGCCCGCCGGAGGAACTGTTCGGCAACCCCAAGACGCCGGAGCTTCAGCGCTTCCTCGGCCACGGGCAGGCGTGACGCGGCGCGGGCGGAGGCGATAGGGCCGGCTTGCTATTTCGAAGGCCTTCGGGCCAAGAGCGGGGCGTGCGGGATCGACCCGCCCGCATGCCCCCCGATGCCCGAAAGACCCCACCATGACGGACACCCAGCCCCGCCTCGCCGTCAGCCTTCTGATGCTGCTTTCGCTGGCGACGCTCTGGGGCGCGTCCTATTCCTTCATCAAGCTCGGCGTCGCCACCATTCCCCCGGTGACGCTGATCGCGGTGCGCACGCTGATCGCCGGCAGCCTGCTTCTGGTCATCCTTCACCTTCGCGGCCTGCGCCTGCCGACCGACCGGCGCAACACCAAGCGCTTTCTGATCCAGGCGGGGCTGAACACCGTCGTGCCCTTCACGCTGGTCGCCTGGGGCTCGCAGTATGTCGATGCCGGGCTCGTCACGATCCTGAACTCGCTGACGCCCGTCTTCGCCTTTCTGATCAATGCGCTCGTCACCCGGCACGAGGCGGTGACGGGCCGGAAGCTCGTCGGCGTGCTACTGGGGCTCCTCGGCATCTGTCTGGTGATCGGCCCGTCCGCGCTCGGTGGGCTGAACGAGGCGTTGCTCGCGCAATGCGCCATCGTGTTCGCCGCCGTCGCCTATGGCGCGGCCGTCACCTTCGGGCGAACCTTTCGCGATCTCGATCCGATGATGCCGGCGGCGGGCTCGCTCCTTTGGGGCGGGATCGTGCTCCTGCCCTTCAGCCTCGCCTTCGACCATCCCTGGACGCTCACGCCCTCGCACAGCTCGATCCTGGCGCTTCTTGCCCTTTCGGTCTTTTCCACCGCCCTCGCCTTCGTTCTCTACTTCAACCTCCTGTCGCGCATCGGCTCGATCGGCACGACGGCGCAGGCCTATCTGCGCGTTCCCATCGGCGTCGGAATCGCGATGGTGTTTCTCGGCGAAGTGCCGCAGCCGAGCGCCTGGATCGGGCTCGTCTTCGTCATCGCCAGCGTCGTCATGATGACCCTGCCCGCGCGCCGCCGCGCGTGACCGCGCTTTCCGCAGGGGGACGCCAGCGGCGTTTCACGTGAAACAAAAATTAGGAAAGACGCAACGAGTGCAGATTGACAGGTAGCTGACATGTCAGTTACCTGTCACGCCAACGAAGGGGAGGATTTCGTGGGCGATCAGGTTTTTGGATTGTCGGCCGCGCTGGTGACGGTGCTGGACGAGACGGGTTCGATCGACAGCGGCGCCATGGTGCGCCATGCGCGCTGGTGCCTCGATCAGGGCTGCTCCAGCGTCACGCTGTTCGGCACGACGGGCGAGGGTTCCTCGGTTTCGCGCGCCGAGCGCAGCCAGCTCCTCCGCGCCTTCGCGCAAGGCGGCATCGCGCCCGCCCAGACGATCGGCTGCGTCATGGCCAATGCGGCCGACGACGCCACCGAACAGGCGGCCGAGCTTCTGGACAGCGGCGCGCGCGGCGTGCTCCTCGCTCCGCCCTCCTATTTCAAGAACGTTTCGGAAGACGGCGTCTTCAGCTGGTTCGCCCAGGTCCTGTCCGCGCTCGGTGACAAGGCGCGCGGCATCATCCTCTACAACATTCCCTCGGTGACGGCGGTGGAGCTCTCGGTTCCGCTGATCGGGCGCATCCGCGCCGCCTTCCCCAAAGCCATCGCGGGCGTCAAGGATTCCTCGGGCAACTGGCCCTATACCGAGCGGCTTCTCGCCGAGCACAAGGACATCGCGATCCTGATCGGCGACGAGCGCAATCTCGCCGCCGGCGTCCGGCTGGGCGCGCAAGGGGCGATCTCCGGCATGGCCAATCTCCTGCCCGACCGCCTTCTACCGATGATCCGCGAAGGGCGCGACGACAAGGGCGTGCACGACCTCGTCGAGACGATCCTCACCTTCCCCGTGACGCCGGCGGTCAAGGCGCTGGTCGCCCATCGCACGGGCGACGAGGCCTTCGCGCGGGTGCGCGCGCCGCTCGTCCCGACGCCGGCGGAGGGCGCGGCGCGTCTCGGCGCGACCTTTGATGCGCTCAGCGCCTCCAAGGCCGCCTGAGAGGGCGCGGCGGGTGGACGCGGAAGCCGAGCCGGAACTGGCGAAGGGTCGCGGCGGAGACGCTCTCAAGCTGCGCGAGCGCGCCTATGAGAGCATCATCGAAAAGCTGATCGCGCGGGATTTCTCGCCCGGCGAGTTCGTCTCGCAGCGCCAGCTCGTCGCCCGCACCGGCCTGCCGCTCGGCGCGATCCGCGAGATCATTCCGCGCCTCGAATCCGAAGGCCTTCTCGTCACCGTGCCCCAGCGCGGCATCCAGATCGCCCATGTGGACCTGAACCTCATTCGCGAGGCCTTCCAGTTCCGCCTGTTTCTGGAAAAGGAGGCGATCGGCGTCTTCACGGCGCAGGCGAGCGATGCGGCCATCGCAGCCTTGCGCGCCGAGCACGAGGCGATGCTGGCGCTGGCGCTGTCGCGCACGCTGACGAAGGACGAGGAAGCCGAGGCGCAGGCGATCGACTGGCGGCTGCACGACATGTTCATCGACGCGCTCGGCAATTCGATCATCTCGATGGCCTATCGCGTCAACTCGGTGAAGCTGCGTCTCATCCATCAGGAGCGCTATCGCATCGACGGGCGCGTCGTGCCCGTCATGCGCGAGCATCTCCAGGTGATCGCCGCCATCGAAAGCCGCGACCCGGCGCGCGCCACGCAGGCGATCGCCGACCATATCGACAATGCCAGACGATTGGCGCTCACCGTCTGAAGTATTGGCATTATCGCATTATCCGACGGCAAAGCGTGTCCGCTTTACCTGGAAATGCTCGCAAGAGCGCGCCGGGACAGGTCGTTGGAGGACGCCGCCCGGAGCCACAAAAGGGGAGGAAGACCACATGACCCATCGCACGATCGCCCTGTCCCGCCGCCAGTTCCTGGCCGGCACGGCCGCCGCCGGCGCCTTCGCGCTCGCCGGCCTCCGCCCGAGCTTCGCGGCCGGGGTGGACTGGAAGAAGCACGCCGGCACCACGCTGGAAGTGAACCTCACCAAGAACCCGCGCGGCGAGCTTCTGCGCAAGCACCAGGCCGAGTTCGAGGCGCTGACCGGCATCAAGGTCAACGCGGAAGCCACCCCGGAGCAGCAGCAGCGCCAGAAGGCGGTGATCGAGCTGACCTCCGGCAAGCCGAGCTTCGACGTCATCCATATCAGCTTCCATGCCCAGAAGCGGCAATACGAGAAGGCCGGCTGGCTGGCCGATCTCTCGCCCTTCATGGCCGATCCCTCGCTCACCGACGCCTCGCTGACCGAAAGCGACTTCGCCCCCGCCGGCCTGTCCTACGCCAAGGACCGCGAAGGCCGCATCCGCGCCCTGCCCTTCTCCGTGGACTACTGGATCGTCTACTGGAACAAGGAGCTCTTCGGCGCCAAGAACATCGCCTTCCCCGAGACGTTCGAAGCCATGCTGGAAGCGGCGAAAGCCCTCACCGACAAGTCGGCCGGGACCTCGGGCTTCGTCGCGCGCGGCATGAAGAACGCCAACACGCCGGTCTGGACCTCGCTCATGCTCGGCTTCGGCCAGCAGGCGATCGGCCCGAACGGCGCAATTCTCGCCGACGACGAAAAGGCCGTCGAGGCCGCCAAGCTCTACCAGAGCCTCATGACCGAATGCGCGCCGCGCGGCGTCACCGGCTTCAACTGGGCCGAATGCCAGTCCGCCTTCCTGCAGGGCAAGGTCGGCATGTGGTTCGACGGCTGCGGCTTCGCCGCGCCGCTGGAGAACCCGGAACTCTCCCGCGTCGTCGGCAAGGTCGGCTATCATGTCGTGCCCGCCGGCCCGGCCGGTGCCGCCGCGCCGACGCTCGGCGACGGCATCGCGGTGACGGAAGCCTCCACCAAGAAGGAAGCCGCCTATCTCTACTGTCAGTGGGCCGTGTCCAAGGAAATGGGCGCGCGCCTGTTCCAGGCCGGCGCGGGCGTGCCCTTCCGCACCTCCATCGTGGAAGACCCGGAGGTGCGCAAGGGCGTGACCATGCCGGCCGAATGGGCCGACGCGATCGCCGCCTCCGCCAAGGTCAGCCAGATCGCGCTGCCGGTGATCATCCCGATCACCGAGTTCCGCGACGTCTATGGCGTCGCCCTCACCAATCTCCTGGGCGGCGGCGATCCGGCGGCCGAGTTGAAGAAGGCCACCGAGCAGTTCAAGCCGATCCTGGAACGAAGCGAGGCCTGATGAGCGCCGTGATCTCCCGATCCGACGAGACGGGGGCGGCTTCGGCCGCCCCGCGAAAGGCCAAGCGCCTTCGCCCCTTCTACTGGCCCTTCGTCATTCCCGCGCTCGCCGTCACCTGCGCGGTGATTGTCTTTCCGTGGGTCTTCACGGCCTGGATGAGCGCCCATTCCTGGCGGCTCGGCGGCGACACCGCCTTCGTGGGCTTCGAAAACTACGCCCGCCTTCTCACCGACACCCGCTTCTGGGAGTCGATGGGTCACACCCTGTTCTACACGATCCTCTCGGTCGTCGCCCCGCTGGTGCTCGGCACTTTCGCGGCCGTCCTGTTCGATTCCAAGATGCCGCTGCGCGGGGTGCTGCGCGCCATCTTCGTCATGCCGATGATGGCGACGCCCGTCGCCATCGCGCTGGTCTGGACCATGATGTTCAACCCCTCGCTCGGCGTTCTCAACTATCTCCTGTCGGTGGTCGGCCTGCCCGAGCAGTCCTGGATCTACGACCAGTCCACCGTCATCCCCTCGCTGGTTCTGGTGGAAACCTGGCAGTGGACGCCGCTCGTCATGCTGATCGTCTTGGGCGGCCTCGCCTCCTTGCCGCGCGAGCCCTATGAGGGCGCCGAGATCGACGGGGCCAATGGCTGGCAGAAGTTCCGCTACATCACCCTGCCCTTGATCGCGCCCTTCATGATGGTCGCCGTCATCATCCGCACGATCGACGCGCTCAAAAGCTTCGACATCATCTACGCGATGACGCAGGGCGGGCCCGGCACGGCGTCGGAGACGATCAACATCTATCTCTACAACGTCGCCTTCTCCTATTACGACATCGGCTACGGCTCGGCCATCGCCGTCGTCTTCTTCGCCGTCATCATCGCGCTGTCGCTCGTCATGCTTCACCTGAAGCAGCGCGCGAAGTGGAACGATTGAGGCCATCGACCATGACGCTTCGCCGCCAGTTCGACCGGATCGGCCTCTTCTTTCTCGGCCTCGTCCTCGTCTCGCCCGCCGTGTTCTTCTTCGTCTGGATGCTGTCGCTTTCGCTGAAATTCGAGATCGACAACGGCGCCTATCCGCCGATCCTGATCCCCGAGCGCATCGCCTGGGGCAATTACGCCAAGATCTTCCAGGAGAACGACTTCCTCCTTTATTTCTGGAACTCGGTTCTCGTCACCGGCACGGCGACGCTGCTCGCGCTTCTCGTCGGCGTGCCCGCCGGCTACGGCATCGCCCGGCTGAAGGCCGACAAGGCCGCGATCGTCATCATGATCGCGCGCATGACGCCGGGCCTGTCCTTCCTCATCCCGCTCTTCCTCCTGTTCCAGAATGTCGGCCTGCTCGGCACGCTCTGGCCGCAGATCATCATCCATCTCGTCGTTACCGTGCCCATCGTGATCTGGGTCATGATCGGCTATTTCGAGACGACGCCGCTGGAACTGGAAGAGGCCGCGCGCATCGACGGCGCCTCCGCCTGGCAGGTCTTCTCCAAGGTCGCGCTGCCCATCGCCCGGCCCGGCATCGTGGTCTCGCTGATTCTGGCCGTCATCTTCTCCTGGAACAATTTCGTCTTCGGCATCGTGCTCGCCAACCGCGAAACCCGCACCCTGCCCGTCGCCGTCTACAACATGCTCTCCTTCGAGCAGGTGAGCTGGGGGCCGCTCGCCGCCGCCGCCCTCGTCGTCACCCTCCCCGTCCTCATCCTCACCCTTCTGGCCCAGCGCCAGATCGTCGCCGGCCTCACGGCGGGCGCGGTGAAGTAAGCCGAAGAGACAAGGAAAAACCCATGGCCTCCGTCACCATCCGGAACGTCAAGAAGAGCTTTGGCAGCGTCACCACGATCCATGGCGTGTCGATCGACATCGCGGACGGCGAATTCGTCGTCCTCGTCGGCCCGTCCGGCTGCGGCAAGTCCACGCTTCTGCGCATGCTCGCGGGGCTCGAGGAAATCTCGGGCGGCGACATCCTGATCGGCGGGCGCGTCGTCAACGACCTGCCGGCCAAGGAACGGGACATCGCCATGGTGTTCCAGAACTACGCGCTCTATCCGCACATGTCGGTGGCCGACAACATGGCCTTCGCGCTGAAGCTGAAGAGCGTGCCGAAAGCCGAGATCGAGAAGCGCGTGAAGCCGGCGGCCGACATTCTCGGCCTGTCCGCTCTTCTCGACCGCTTCCCGCGCCAGCTCTCGGGCGGCCAGCGCCAGCGCGTCGCCATGGGCCGCGCCATCGTGCGCGATCCGCAGGTCTTCCTGTTCGACGAGCCGCTCTCCAATCTCGACGCCAAGCTGCGCGTCTCCATGCGCGCCGAGATCAAGAACCTCCATGCCCGCCTCGGCACCACCACGGTCTATGTCACGCATGACCAGATCGAGGCCATGACCATGGCCGACAAGATCGTCGTCATGCGCGACGGGCGCGTCGAGCAGGTCGGCGCGCCGCTCGACCTCTACGACCGCCCGGCCAACACGTTCGTGGCCGGCTTCATCGGCTCGCCCTCGATGAACTTCGTGCAGGGGCGCGTCGAGGGCGACGGGTTCGTGACGGGCGATGGCCTGCGCCTTCCCCTCCCCGCCGGGATCGGCGTGGTGCCCTCCGGCGAGGCGACCTATGGCGTGCGCCCCGAGCATGTACGCATCGGCGAGGGCGGCGTGCCGATCCGCGTCGAAGTGGTGGAGCCGACGGGTTCGGAGGTCATGGTCGCCGGCAAGCTCGGGGATCAACCGATCTCCTGCCTCTTCCGCGAGCGCCTCGCGTTGCGCCCCGGCGAGATCGTGCCGGTTCATATCGAGCCGAAGGCGAGCCACCTGTTCGACCGCGCGGACGGCCGTCGCCTGGGCGGCGAAGCGCGGGTCTGATCGACACATAGGCAAGCCCGGCGCGACCTGCCGGATCGGGCTGGGCCGGGCCGGGCCGCATAAGAAATAGGAGGGGCGGTGGCCTGTTCGGCCGCCGCCCCTCCGTGCGACAGGCCTCAGACGCGCGACAGGCCTCAGACGCGCGACAGGCGCACGCCCTCGGCGTCGAAGAGATGCGGCTCCTGCCCGAAGGACAGGGGCAGAAGGGCGCCCTCGCGCGCGGCCGAGCGGTCCGGCGTCGAGAGGATCAGCGGCCGTCCGTCCGAGGTGCGGGCGTGGACGAGAACCGACCCGCCGAGATTTTCCGTGATCTCGACCTTGGCCATCAGCGCCGGCGCGTCCGCGTCGATGCGAAGGGCCTCGGGCCGCACGCCGAGCGTCACCGGCGCGCCGACCGAGACGCGCGAGGCAAGAGCGCCCGGCACGAGCTGGCGCGCCGCGAAGGCCGGCGAGGCGATCTCGACGCCCCGCTCCGACACCGCCTCCACCACGCCCGGCAGGAAGGTCATGCGCGGATTGCCGATGAAGCCGGCCACGAAGAGATTGGCGGGATTGTCGTAGAGCTCGGTCGGCGAGCCGACCTGCTCGACCTCGCCATTGCGCAGCACCACGATACGGTCGGCGAGCGTCATCGCCTCGACCTGATCGTGCGTGACGTAGATCATGGTCGCGCCGATCTCGCGGTGGAGCTTGGCGATCTCGACGCGCATCTGCGTGCGAAGCTCGGCGTCGAGATTGGACAGGGGCTCGTCGAACAGGAAGAGCTTGGGCTTCCTCACGATGGCCCGGCCGATGGCGACGCGCTGGCGCTGGCCGCCCGACAGCTGCTTGGGCCGGCGCTGGAGCAGCGGCTCGATCTGGAGGATGCGCGCGGCCTCGTTCACCCGCGCCTCGATCTCGGCCTTCGGCACCTTGTTGATCTGCATGCCGAAGGCGATGTTGTCGTAAACAGTCATATGCGGAAACAGGGCATAGGACTGGAACACCATGGCGACGTGCCGCTCGGCCGGGTCGGCATGGGTCAGGTCCTCGCCGTCGATCAGGATGTGCCCGTCGCTGGTTTCCTCCAGCCCCGAGATCATGCGCAGAAGCGTGGACTTGCCGCAGCCGGACGGGCCGACGAAGACCACGAACTCGCCCTTCGCGGCCTCGAAGCTCACGCCCTTGATGGTTTCCACCGAGCCGAAGCGCTTGCGGACCTGATCGATCTTGAGAAAGGACATGGGAGTCTCGTCGCCTCGTTGGCCGGTTGGCGTCTTATCGCTCGCCCGGCGGGCCGAAGGCGCCCGCCGGACCGTTGGTCTCGTGCGCGGTCAGGCCCGCGCCCATTCGGGCAGCCACTGCCCGTGGGCGGCGGTGAGCTTGTCCACGAGGCTCCAGATCTGGTCGAGATCGAGTTCGGCGCCCGTGTGCGGGTCCATCATCGCGGCATGGTAGATGTGCTGGCGGTTCTGCGTCATCAGCGCCTTCACCGTCAGCTCCTGCACGTTGATATTGGTGCGCATGAGGGCGGTGAGCTGCACCGGCAGCTCGCCGATGAAGGTCGGCTGGATGCCGTTGGCGTCCACGAGGCAGGGCACCTCGGCGGCGCAATTGTCGGGCAGCGAGGTGATGCAGCCATTGTTGCGCAGGTTGCCGTAGATCACCGAGGGCTCGCCGGTCCAGATCGAGTTCATGATCGAGGAGGCGTATTCGTGGCTTTCCTTCACCTCGATCGTGCCCGAGCCGGTGAGAGCGGCCGATTCTTCCTTCCAATGGGCGATCTGCTCGACGCAGCGCTTGGGATATTCATCGAGCGGAATGCCGTATTTCTCGATGAGGTCCTCGCGCCCCTCCTTGATGAACCAGGGCGTGTATTCGGCGAAATGCTCCGAGCTTTCGGTGACGAAATAGCCGAGCCGCGTGAACATGTCGTAGCGCACCTTGTTGGGGCAGCGCGGGTTCCAGGAGGAGGGCTTGGGAATACGGCCCGCCCGGTAGCCTTCCAGAAGATCGGGATAAAGGTCGCGGAACGAGCCGTCCGGGAGCTTGCGCTCGAACTTGAGATAGAAGGCCATGTGGTTGATGCCGGCGGCGCGGTAGCGCAGCTCCGACACGGGAATGTCGAGATCGCGCGCCAGCTCGGCCGCCGTGTGCTGCACGGAATGGCACAGGCCCACCTGGCGGATGGAAGGGAACTTCTCGGCGATCGCCCAGGTGTTGATCGACATCGGGTTGACGTACTGGAGCAGCACCGCCTCGGGGCAGACCTCCATCATGTCGGCGCAGATCGCCCAGAGATGGGGCACGGTGCGAAGGCCCCGCATGATGCCGCCGACGCCGAGCGTGTCGGCGATGGTCTGGCGCAGGCCGAACTCTTTGGGGATCTCGAAATCCGTCACCGTGCAGGGCTCGTAGCCGCCGATCTGGAAGGCGACCACCACGAAATCGGCGCCCTCCAGCGAACGGCGGCGGTCGGAATGGGTCTCGATCGTGGCCGTGGCGCCCAGCGCCTGCACCAGCTTGCCCGCCACGACCTCGCTCTCGGCGAGGCGCTGGGCGTCGATATCCATCAGCGCGATGATCGCGTTCTTGAACGCGGGGCGGTGCAAGACATCGCCGATGATGTTCTTCATGAAGACGGTGGAGCCGGCTCCGATGAACGTGATCTTGGGGCGTCTCATGGCGTGTCCTCGAAAGGTCTCGGGTCGGAAGATTCAAGAAAATCGAAAAAAGGGCGCCGGGCAGGCGCGGGAGAGCCATCCACCCGGCGCCGGGGGCCTCGGGAGAGCCGGCCCCAAGCAAGGGATCGTCCGGCCCCGCGCGGTCGCGGAGCCGACGGGCCGGGCCGCCGGTCCCGGCCGCGCGGTTCTCAGAACAGGCCGTTGGCCTGCTCGTTGGCCTCTTTCAGGATCGTGGCCGCATCGCCCCGGCCCAGAAGGACGTTCTGGACGGCGGCGGTCAGGATCGAGAAGATTTCCGACCCGTGTTCGGACATCGGGATCGGGAAGGTGGTCTCTGGCGTCGCGACATCGACGAAGGCGGAGACGTCGAGGCCCTTGGCCTTGTGCGCGGCTTCGGCCGCCTTGGTGCCCTCGGGACGGGCGGGGAAGACCACGCCCGATTCGCCGACGATCGTCTGGCATTCCGAGCCGCCGAGATACTTCACCCATTCCCAGGCTTCGTCCGGGTGCTTGGTGCCGGCCCAGATGCTGTCGGCCAGACCGTTGAACATGGACTTGCGGCCTTCCGACCCCTTGGGCACGGGCACGAAGCCGAACTCCACGCCCGAGTCGCGATAGGCGGCGATGTTCCAGGAGCCGTCGGGCACGATCGCGGCCTTGCCGGCGGCGAAGATCGCGGTCGCCTGCAGCATGCCGGTCTGCTCCTGGCTCAGCGACACGCCCTGCTTCAGGGCGAGATCGCGCAGCCAGGACAGCGTCTCGGCAAGGACCGGGCTGTCGTAGTTGTAATGCGTGCCCCAGGACTTATCGATCGGCTTGAACCCGTCGGACGCCGCGAGGAAGCTCCAGCTCGTCTGGCCGATGGCGTCGGCCGTCGAGGTCGCCCAGCCATAGGTCGCGACCTTGGACTTGTCGAAGCCCGCCTCGTCGCCCCGCTTGCCGTTCTGATCGACCGCCAGATGCGCCACCGCCTTGGCGAAGGAGCCGCCGTCCTTGGGGTTCCAGTCGAGATTCTGGAGGTCGGATTCCTTCAGGCCGGCCTCGGCCAGCTTCTTCTTGTTGTAGACGAGGGCGATCGTGTCCCAGTCCTTGGGCAGGCCCCACTGCTTGCCGTCCTTGTTCCAGGTCTCGGCGAGACCGGGCATGTAGCCCTTCATGTCCACCTTGTCGGCGGCGATGCGGTCGGTGAGGTCGAGAAGAACGCCGTTCGACAGGAATTCGGGGAAGCGGCTGACATGGTCGACGAAGACGTCCGGCGCGGTGCCCGAAACGAAGCCGGTGGACAGGGTCGTCCAGTAGTTTTCCCAGCTGTCCTGCTTGATGTCGATCTTGATGCCGGGATGGGCGGCCTCGAACTTCGCCGCGCACTTGCCGTAGACGGGCGCCTGGTTGGCGTCCCACATGGCGTAGGTCAGGGTCACGTCCGCGGCCCGGGCGCCGGGCGCGCCGATCAGCGTCAATGCGGTGGCCGCCGTGAGGGCGCCGGTCAGGTATCGATTCATCGCTTGGTAACCTCCCCTTGAATTGTCCCTCGTCCCGCCTTCGGCGGTCCGCTCATTTCATGCCGCTCGTCTGGAGCGACTCCACGATCTGCCGCCCGAACACCACGAGCAGCGCGATAATCGGCAGGATCGACAGCCCGATGGCCGCCATCAACCCGCTCCAGTCCGGATTGCCCCGGCCCGTCTGGCTCATGAAGTCCGACAGGGCGACGGCCATGACGCGCACGCTCGGATCGCGCCCGACCAGGAAGGGCCAGAAGAACTCGTTCCAGGAATTCACCGACAGGAGGATCGCGAGCGTCGCGATCGGCCCCTTCTGGATCGGCAGCGCGATGCGCCAGAAGATCTGGAACTGCGAGGCCCCTTCGAGGCGCGCCGCCTCGTCCAGCTCCTTGGGCGCCGACAGGAAGAACTGGCGCAGGAAGAACACGGCGAAGGGCGTCATCAGGATCGTCGGCGCGACGAGGCCGGCAAAGGTGTTCAGAAGGCCGAACTGCTTCACGAGGATGAAGTTCGGGATGAAGAGCACCATGCTCGGGATCATGGTCGCCGCCAGGAAGGCGAAGAACAAGACGTCCCGCCCCGGAAAGCGCATCCGCGCGAAGGCATAGCCCGCCATGGCCGAGAAGAAGATCTGCCCCGACACGGTGAGCGCCGTGTAGATCAGGCTGTTGCGCAGCGCGAGCAGGAAGTTGATCGGCGAGGCCTGGAACGCCGTCAGCTCGATGTCGGACGGCAGGCCCATGACGCGCAGGAAATTGCCGATCGTGATGCGGCCCGGCAGCAGGCTGTCGGCGCTCGTGTAGACGTCGGCCGGGTTGGTCAGCGCCAGCTTCAGCGCCATCCAGAGCGGCAAGAGCGAGATGAACACGAACAGCGCGAGAACGAGATAGCCGAGCGCGGCCTGGCCTGTGAGCTTCTTCATCGGGGCCTCCTCAATCCAGGTCCGAACGGTCGGCCCGCAGGAGCCGCATCTGAAGGATCGTGACGAGGATCAGCACCGCGAAGAGCACCACCGAGATCGCCGAGGCGTAGCCCATCCTGTTGAAGCGGAAGGCGTTCTCGTAGATGTACCAGAGCAGGACCCGGGTGGAGTTGGACGGGCCGCCCGCCGTGGTGACGGCCACGACGTCGAAGACCTGAAACGATCCGATGAGGCTCGTCACCAGGACGAAGGCGAGAACGGGGCGCAGCAGCGGCAGCGTGATGCGGCGGAACATCGTCCATTCCCCGGCCCCTTCGAGCTTGGCCGCCTCGTAGAGATGGCGCGGGATCGCCTGAAGCCCGGCATAGAAGAGAAGCGCGGTCAGGCCCGTGTGCCGCCAGGTCGAGATGCCCGCGATCGAGAGCATGGCCTGGTCGGGCGAGGCGAGAAAACCCTGCCGGCCGATGCCGACCACGTCCAGAAAGGCGTTCACGAGGCCGAGGATCGGGTCCAGCATCAGGAGCCAGATCAGCGCGGCGACGACGTTGGAAATGAGATAGGGCGCGATGATCACCGCCCGCAGCCAGACGGCGCGGGCGAGGCGATCGGACAGAACGGCGAGAAGCAGCCCGAGCGCCGTCTGGATCGGAATGTTGTAGAGAACATAGGCGAGCGTGACGCCGGCCGAATGCCAGAAATTGCCATCGCCAAGGAGCCGGGCATAGTTCTCGAGCGCGATGAATTTCGGCGCCCGCATCATGTTCCAGTCCGTCAAGCTGATCTGAACGGCCCGGATCGTCGGGAGAAGATAGAACAGGAGGAAGCCCATGAATGCCGGCGCGACAAACAGGACACCCGTCAGGGTCTCCTTGCGCCGACGCTGCCGACGCGACACGCCGCCCGATGCTTCCGCCACGGTGGCCTCCCAGCTCCGTTACCATCCGACACGTGTAACCTCCCGAATCCCTTCGAGCTAACACGTGTTAGTGTTTGATAGCCGCGCTCGGGTTTTCTTGTCAACCCGCCTTGTTCCTTCTAATACTCAACGAAGGCGAGCCCTTTCGCCGGCTGTGTCGAGCGGGCCGGGGCGGCCCTCCCGCCCGCCTGTCCAACAGAAAGCGTCGCATGGCTTCGAAACGTCTGACCAGCCATGATGTCGCCCGCCATGCCGGCGTTTCGCGCGCCACGGTCTCCCTGGTCCTCAACCGCTCCGAAAGCGTCACGATCGCCACCGAAACGCGCGAGCGCGTGCTGCGGGCGGCGGCCGAGCTCGGCTACAAGCCGAATTCGGCGGCGCGCATGCTGGTGAGCGGGCAGAGCGAGACGATCGGCCTCGTCCTGTCGGACCCTTCGATCCTCCTGGTGGACCAGTTCGTCACGCGCGTTCTCTACGGCATCGAGAAGGCCAATCGCGAGCTCGGCTTCCATGTCCTCGTGGAAGGGCTGGAAAGCGGCGGGCGCGGCGGCACCTACGACAATCTCGTGGAATCACGGCGCATCGACGGGCTGATCGTCGTCAACCCGCGCGCCGACGACGAGGCGCTGATCGCGCTGATCGAAACGGATTTTCCGCTCGTCCTCATCGGTTCGGTGCGCCATCCCGCCGAAGCCTCCGTCACCTTCGGCACCCGTGGGGTTCTGGCCCAGGCGGTGGACCATGTGGTCGGGCTCGGCCACCGGCGCATCGGCGCCATCACCTTCGCCCCGCGCGGCTTCGTGGCCGCCGACGCGCGCCTGCGGGCGCTCGACGCGGGGTTGCGGGCGCACGGGCTCGCCCTGGAGGAGGATGCGATCGAGGACGGCGCGTTCAGCGCGGAAAGCGGCTACGAGGCGGGGCTGGCCCTCCTGCGCCGACGCCCGGACCTCACCGCCATCTTCGCGGGCAACGACACGCTCGCCATCGGCCTGTTGAGCGCGGCGCGCGAATTGAACCGCAGCGTCCCGGACGACCTTTCGATCGTCGGCTTCGACGATCTGCCCTTCGCCCGCTGGCTGACGCCCGCCCTCACGACGATCCGGACCGACGGCGTGCGCCAGGGCATGATCGCCGCCCAAATGCTCTTCGCCCGGCTCAACCGCCGTCCCTTGGACGAGCCGCGCGTGCGGCTGGAGCCGGAGTTCATGCCCCGCGCCTCCACCGCGCCCGCCCCGCGCCCCGCGCGCGGCTGACGCCGCCGCCCGCACGCGCCCCGCGTTCGCGCCCGCCGCAAGCTTGGCGCTCCGCGCCGAGCTTGCGCCCCCCCTTCCCAAGCTTGCACCCCCATTGCCGAGCTTGCGCACCCGCGCCAAGCTTGCGCAAGCCCGACCGCACATGACGGATTTTCGACACGCCTCCGTTTGGCTCTTGCCATCCACCGGCGATTTGATTAAGCACCCACCAACGCCTTCGGGCGTCGACCACACAAGGCGCTCGTCGCCCGCGGCTCCCCGGAGCCGACCTCAAACGGAGAGGTGGCAGAGTGGTTGAATGCACCGCACTCGAAATGCGGCATGCCTGCAAGGGCATCGGGGGTTCAAATCCCTCCCTCTCCGCCATTTGCCTCATCTAAAGCCGTGATTTAGCCGCGATTTCGGCCTTTCAGAAGGTTAGGCAACCCTCACTTTAGCCCACATTTTTCATCGGTTGGTAGTAGGCGTCACAGCACACTGCCGGACGGCCCTTTCCTATGAGGTCTTCCGCAATGTGGGGCCGCGATCCAGAAGTGGGTCGCCTAGGCAGTGCCCCCATAACGGGGTTCAAGATTTTAGGCTGATCTGATTCATCTCCTGAGAAGGAGGTTGGCATGCGTCGCCATGAACTGACGGATCATGGAGTGGTCGGTGATCGAGCCGCTGTTGCCNAGNAACAGCCGAGGCGTGCCTCGCGTGGACGACCGGCGGGTGATCGACGGTATTCTCCGGCGGTTTCGGACCGGCTCGTCCTGGCGTGATGTGCCCGAGCGCTACGGCCCGCGCACCATCCTCTACAATCGCTTCACGCGCTGGCAGGAAGCCGGTGTCTGGGACCGGCTGCTGGAGGCCGTGAGCCGCGCTAAGGACGGCGACATCGTCATGATCGACAGCTCCTGCGTCCGCGTCCATCAGCATGGAGCGGCGGGTAAAAAGGGGGACCTGCCGATCCTCGGCAGGGACGCTCCCGTGGCGGCCTGACCACCAAGATCCATGCCCTGGCGGATGCCGAAGGCCAACCCGTGCGTCTGGAACTCACAGCCGGTCAGGCGGGAGATGCGCCCGTTGCCGCCAATCTGCTCGACGCCGTCGCGCCCGGCGCCATTGTGATCGCCGACAAGGCCTATGACACGGATGGCATCCGCTCCCTTATCGCGACGCGAGGCGCCTGGGCCAGCATCCCGCCGCGCTCGATGCGCAAGGGCACCTTCACCTTCAGCCGATGGGTCTATCGCCAGCGCAACCTCGTCGAACGCTTCTTCAACCGCATCAAGCAAATGCGTGGCCTTGCTACCCGCTACGATCGAAGGCCCGACAACTTCCTCGCCGCCATCAAGCTCGCTGCCGTCCGCATTTGGATCAATGCGTAACGAGTCCGCTGCCTAGCCGAAAGCGGACACGGTATCAGACAGTCTGCCCGCACTGCTCGGAGCGGCGCGAGCCTGCTGCGCCCCTGAAGGGATCCCCGTCATTTCGCTGTGTCGATACTCACGATTGCCGGCGCGACCGCAGCCAGAGGCGCAGGCTCCACGAAGGATCGCAGGGTAGCGGCGCTCGGCGCATCGGCATTCACGACACCGCGTGCCACGATCCAGGCGCCCTCCTCGACCATCAGGTCCACAAGACCGCGATCGAGCCGGGTTCCGATATCGGTGTCGGTCCAGAGCGCCCGCACGGCGGCGGCATCGATATTGCCCTGGACGGTTGCGACGACGGCCTCGGCGGCCGCATCCGGGTCAGCGGCGACACGTCCATCGGCCTCCACCACCGCGCCGAGGAAGCGCGTCACGGCATCGCGCTTGGTGTCCAGCGCGACGGGGCTCGCGGCCACGATATAATGCGGCTCGTAGAGGTCGGAGCGGATTTCGCGATAGTCGTCGCCCAGCGCGCGGGCGGCGGCCGGATAGGCGTTCGGGAAGGGAACGATCGCCTCGACGTCGCCGCGCAGGAGCGCGGGGACGAGGTCGGCCGGCGCGGCGTTGACGATCTCCGCCGTGACACCGGCGGCGCTCAGGATCTTGCCGAGGAGGAAGTCGGTATTGGTGCCGAGCGTGACGCCGATGCGCCGCCCGGCGAGGTCGGCCGGCGCGGCGATGCCGGAGGAGGCCTTCGCGATGACCCGCGAGCCCTCGTAGCGCGCGAGGTCGGCGACGACCTTGAACGGCTGGTCGCGCAGCGCCCCCGTCACGGCCGGCAGCTCGGCCATGGTGGCGAGATCGGCTTGGCCGCCGGTCAGCGCCTCGAAGGCCTCGCGCCCGGAAGCGAAGGTCACGACCGTGACGTCGAGCCCCGCCTTCTCGAACAGCTTCTCGGCCAGGGCGACGTCGATCTGCGGCATCTGCGGGGCGGGCGACCAGGCCAGGGTCAGGCTGTCCTTCGCGAGCGAGGGCGAGGCGGCGAGGGCGATCGCCAGGGCCGAGCCGGCGGCGAGGAACAGGCGGCGGGTCATGCGGACCATGATCGGGGCTCCGAATGGGGTTCAGGCGGTGGGATGGAGGAGATCGACGATCGTCGCCCGGAGGTCGCTCAAGGCCGCGTCGAAGCGGGCGACCGAACGGGGGCGTGGCGTGTCGATGGCGTAGGTCGCCAGGATGCGGCCGGGCGCGCGGGACATGACGTGGACCGTGTCGGCCAGAAGCAGCGCCTCGTCGACATCATGCGTGACGAAGAGAACGGTGGCGCGATGGCGGGCGAGAAGGCGCAGCAGCAGCGCGTGCATGGACAATCGCGTCTGCGCGTCCAGGGCGCCGAAGGGCTCGTCCATCAGGAGAACGCTCGGCTCGCAGACCAGCGTGCGCGCGATCGCGACCCGTTGCTTCATGCCGCCGGAGAGTTGCCCCGGATATTTCTCGCCCTGGCCGGCGAGCCCGACCTCCTCCAGCGCGGCAAGCGCCCGTTCGCGGCGCTGGGCGCGGGGCACGCCCTGATTGGCGAGCGCGAACTCGATATTGCCGCGCGCCGTGAACCAGGGGAACAGGGCATATTGCTGGAAGATCACGCCGACGCCGGGATGGGGCTTCGTTACCTCTTCGCCGTCGATGCGCACGAAGCCGTGCGCCAGCGGCACGAAGCCCGCGACCGCGTTCATCAGGGTGGACTTGCCGCAGCCGGAGGGTCCGATCAGCGCGGTGAAGGAGCCGGGCAGGAGGCGGAAGGAGGTGCGGTCGAGGGCGAGGACGCCCCCGTTTCCGTCGCCGAAGCGGATCTCGGCCTCGAAGACCTCCACGAGCCCAGCGGCGCGCGTCTCGGACCGGGCGGAGGGGGATGCGTCGATCGTGGTCATCGGAGCCCTCACGCCTGCTGCCAGTGGACGATGCGACGGCCGAGCCGGTAGACGGCCGCGTCGATGAGCGCGCCGATCAGGCCGAGTTCGATCAGGAGCGCGAACATGCGGTCGGTGCGGATATACTGCCGGGCCTCCTGCAGCCGGTAGCCGATCCCCGAGGAGGCGCCGGTCAGTTCGGCCGCCACGAGGCTGAGGAAGGCGAGCGCCACGCCGAGCCGGATGCCGGCGAGGATGTGAGGCGCGGCGGCCGGCACGACCACCAGGAAGAACTCGCGCAGGCGCGAGGTCGCCAGCGAGCGCGAGGCGCGGATGTAGATGTCGGGGACGTAATCCATGCCCTGATGCGTGTTGAACCAGACGGCCAGGAACACGGTATAGGCGATGACGAAGTACTTCGACCCTTCGCCGATGCCGAACCAGACGATCGCGACAGGAACGAGCGCGATCGCCGGGATCGGCCGCATCACCGCGAGGAACGGGTTGAGGAGGAGCCGCGCGAGCTTCGTGCGGCCCGTCAGGAGACCGACGAGCACGCCGAGCCCGGCGCCGATGGCGAAGCCGATCGCCGCGCGCGACAGCGAGGCCGCAAGGTCCGTCCACAGGACGCCGCTGCGGGCCATCTCCCTGAAGGCCCGCGCCGTGTCGAGCGGCGTCGGCAGGATGGTGGAGGAGACCGGGGCGAGAACCGTCGCGAGCCACCAGACGCCGATCACGAGCGCGAAGGAATAGAGCGCGCCGCCCGTGCCGAGGCGCGGCACGAAGCGCCGGGTTCGGCGGGTCGGGGTTCCGCTCGCGGGAGCGGCTGCCGGGATCGTCATCGGGTCCTCTCCTTGTCGCGATGCCGTCAGCGCTTCAGCCACGGGATCTGGTCGGCGCTGTAGCGATGGGCGCGGAAGACGCTGTTCTGCAGCCCCGCCGCGTAGTCGCGCGAGCCGTCGTCTGGATACTCGCCGAAGAACGGAATGACGTATTCCCAGACCACGTCGCCCTCCGGCGTCACCTCGAACAGGCGGCCGAAGGCGGACTCGCAGATGAAGGTGTTGCCGTTGGGCAGGCGCTCGGCGCTGCCCATGTAGGGCGAGAAGAAGGCCGGCTTCAGCGGGTCGGTATATTCCCAGACCGTGCGGCCCGAGCGCGGATCGATCTGGACGGCGCGCGAATAGGGCGCGGTGACGCCGGGGCGCAGGTTGCCGTTGTCGAAGCACAGGATCGAGCCGTCGGCCATCTCGATCGGCGTGTGCTGCTGGGCCAACTTGTCGGCGCCGATCCGCCACGCGACGGCCCCGGTCTCGCGCTCCACGGCGATGATCCCTGAGGTGACGCGCAGGCTCATCAGGACCAGGCCGTCGCGGGTTTCCCCGAGCCCGTTGACGAAGGGCCAGTGGCGACGATCGAAGATGGGATGGATCGGATAGTCTTCTGGCGCGAGATGCTCGCCCGCCGCCCAGCGCCAGACCGTCTCGCCCTGCCGGTTCACCTGCCGGATCACGTCGCCCTGGACGATCCCGTCCGGCGCGTCGCGGCTCGCCTCGCCACCGGTGACGCGGGCAGACAGTTCCTTCGAGAGGGGCTCGACCGTGGCGTAGAGGAGGTCGCCGTTCGCGAGCCATTGCGCGTCGTGGTGATGACGCGGATCCTCGAAGCGCCAGACGATCTCACCCTCTGGCGTCGCCTCGTAGAAATCGCCGCCGCGCCAGAGCGGCCAGACAGGATAGGGCCGGAACGGGTCGGGATGGCTGCCGTTGTAGCCGAGATTGCCGTTGGGAAGGATCACCGCGTCGCGCCCTGGGCGGACCGGCATCTGCCAGCGATGGACGACCTCGCCCTCGATATCCACGAGATAGACCGCCCCGCCCCCGGTCTGGGGCGCGAAGAGCGTATAGCCGCCGGCCGAGCGGGCAGGATCGTAGGCGGTGAGGCCGACGGAACGTCGGCGCAGAGTGACCTGATCGGCGGCCGATGGTTCGACGGCGACGGGGATGGACATGGGCGCCCTTTCCAGAGATGCAGTTTACATTGCATGTCGAGCGCGTCGAAAACGCTCTACAACGTTTTTGTACTCATAGCCCCGCCTGGAAACGAGCGTCAATATGCTATAAAATCAATATGAGACGGATGATGATACTTTAATCACGATGCCCACGAAGCGATTGTTCTCTTGAGTAACAAGCAGGCAAAACTCACACCTCGTCGTCCCGCAGGGCGCGCGACCATCGTCATGGTCGCCGAGGCCGCCGGCGTCTCCCCCTCCACCGCCTCCAACGCCATCACGGGCCGCAGGCCCGTGGAGCCCGAGACGCGGATCAAAGTGGAGAAGGCGGCGCTCGACCTCGGCTACCGGCCGAACCTCAGCGCCCGGCGTCTGCGCACCGGCGGGGCGGCGAACATCGCGCTCTTCTCCTCCATGCCCTTCGCGGTGTCCGCAGGCCCCTCGCGCCTCGGCTTCATGATGGAGATCGCCGCCGCCGCCTCGCTCGCGGCGATGGAGCATGGCATTGCGCTGACGCTCGTTCCTCCGATTGCCGGGGCCGACCTCTCGCGGCTCGATCTCGACATCGACGGCGCGCTGGTGATCGAGCCTTCGCGCGACGATCCCTATCTCGCGACGCTCGCCGCGCGCGGCGTGCCCACCGTCGCGATCGGCCGCGTTCCGGGGGGCATGGCGGGGATCGAGGAGGTGGATCTTCAGCCGGAGATCACGGCCGAACTCCTGATCACGCATCTCGCCGAACGCTCCTCGCGCCTGACGCTGGTGGTTGGAGACGTCGATCGCGCCTCCTACGAGGCGACGGAACAGGTCTACCGGAGTTTCGCGGCTCGGACGGGCCAGGAACCCCTTGTGTTGCGCCTGCCCGAGAGCGAGGGCGAGGACGGCGCGGCGCGGGCCTGCGCCAAACTCCTGGCCGCCAACCCGACCATTGACGGCCTGCTCGTTCTGGTGGACGCCTTCGCCACGGGCGCCGTGCGGGCGGCGCGCTCGCTGGGGCGCGCGATTCCGGCCGATCTCCGGATCGCGACGCGCTACAACGGGCTGCGGGCGATGCAGTGCGATCCGCCGCTGACGGCGGTCGACCTCAGGCTGGACGAGGTCGGAGCGCTCGCGGTCCGCAAGCTTCTCTCGACCCTGCGCAGGACCCGCCATGGCAACAAGGCCGCCCCGCCCCAGTCTCTCGTCGTGCGCGCCTCGACTCAAACCTGATCGGTATTCCATTCGGAAGCCGTTGCAACGCGGGATGGCCGCAACCGACCCTTCCAAGACCTTCAAGCAATCGCCTCAACGCTCCGGAAGCGGACGTTCCGCCGGAGCTAGCTGCGCGGCTGCGGCGCAAGTGCCGCCGCGAGGGGTTGTCTTCGCTGCTGAACTCGTGGATAAGGACGGCGAGTTTGGACCCGTTTGATCGGGTGGCTACGCTGGGCGCCGATCCCCCGGCCAATTTGAACCCATTCTGACCGTTGCGTGCCCGAGGGCCGACCGTCGGGTTCACCTCCAAGACTGAAACTCATTTATGCATTTCGAAACACTCCGCAGCGAGTGGTTCGGGAATGTGCGCGCCGACCTCCTCGCGGGGCTGGTCGTCGCGCTCGCACTTATTCCCGAAGCCATCGCCTTCTCCATCATCGCCGGCGTTGACCCGAAGGTCGGCCTCTACGCCTCCTTCACGATCGCCGTCCTCACCGCCGTCTTCGGCGGCCGCCCGGGCATGATCTCGGCCGCCACCGCGGCCACCGCCGTCCTCATGATCACGCTCGTGCGCGACCACGGGCTCCAGTACCTTCTCGCAGCCACCGTCCTCGCCGGCCTCCTCCAGGTCGCGGCCGGCCTCCTGCGGCTTGGCGACGCCATGCAGTTCGTCTCGCGCTCCGTCATGACAGGCTTTGTGAACGCGCTGGCGATCCTCATCTTCATGGCCCAGATCCCCGAGCTGGTGGGCGTGCCGTCCCTGACCTACGCCATGGTCGCGCTGGGCCTTGCCATCATCTACCTCTTCCCGCGCATCACGACCGCGATTCCCTCGCCGCTCGTCGCCATCGTCGTCCTCACCGCGATCTCGCTCGGGTTCGGCATGGACCTCAGGGTCGTCGGGGACATGGGCGAGCTGCCCTCGACGCTTCCCGTCTTCCTCCTGCCCGACATCCCGCTGAACCTCGACACGCTCCTCGTCATCCTGCCCTACTCGGCGGCGGTCGCTGTGGTCGGGCTTCTGGAGTCGCTGATGACGGCGCAGATCGTCGACGACCTCACCGACACCCCGTCCGACAAGAACCGCGAATGCGTCGGACAGGGCATCGCCAACACGGTGACGGGCTTCTTCGGCGGCATGGCGGGGTGCGCGATGATCGGCCAGTCGGTCATCAACATCAAGTCGGGCGGACGTGGACGGCTGTCCTGCGCCTTCGCCGGCGTCGCGCTTCTGTTCATGATCGTGGTGCTCGGCGACTGGGTCCGCGTGATCCCGATGGCCGCCCTCGTCGCCATCATGATCATGGTCTCGATCGGCACCTTCTCGTGGGGCTCGCTGAAGGACCTGACGCTCCACCCGAAGCGCTCTTCGCTCGTCATGCTGGCAACCGTAGTCACCGTCGTGTGGACCCACAACCTCGCCATCGGCGTCGTGATCGGCGTGATGCTGTCGGGCGTGTTCTTCGCCTCCAAGGTTGCCCAGATCTTCCGCGTCACGTCCGAGCTCTCGGTGGAAGGACGCACGCGCACCTACCGCGTCGAGGGCCAGGTGTTCTTCGCCTCGACCGGGCGCTTCGCATCCGCCTTCGACTTCAAGGAGGCGCTCGACCGCGTGGTGATCGACGTCGGCCCCGCGCACATCTGGGACCTCTCCGGGGTGGCCGCGCTCGACCGCGTCATCCTGAAGTTCCGCCGCGAGGGCGCCGAGGTCATGGTCCTCGGCCTCAACGAGGCGAGCGCGACGATCGTCGACAAGCTCGCCGTCCACGACAAGCCAGGCGCCATGGACCGCCTGATGGGCCATTGAGCGAGGAGACCCGCATGACGAAGATCATCGCCTGCATCGACGGCTCGGCCTACGGCGCGAGCGTCTGCGACCACGCGGCTTGGGCCGCGGGACGTCTCGGCGCTCCCGTCGAGGTCGTCCATGCCCTCGGACGCCGCGACACGTCGAGCGCGCCGTTCGACCTCAGTGGCAGCCTGGAGTTCGGCGGCCGCGAGGCCCTGATGGGGGAGCTTGCCGAACTCGACCGCCAGAAGGCCAAGCTCGCCACGACCCGCGGCCACCACATCCTCACCGAGGCCGTCGCCCGGTTGCGGTCCGACGGGGTCGGCGAGGTCACGGAGAAGCTCCGGCATGGCGACGTGGCGGACATGATCACCGACCTCGACGCCGAGACGCGCCTTGTCGTCATCGGCAAGCGGGGCGAGGCCGCCGACTTCGCCAAGGGCCATCTCGGGTCCAACCTCGAGCGCGTCGTGCGGTCGACGACCAAGCCCGTCCTGATCGCGGCCCGCGCCTTCAAGCCCGTCGAACGGGTCATGGTGGCCTTCGACGGCGGGCAGTCGTCCGCCCGGGTGGTCGAGCGGCTGGCCGCCAGCCCGCTCGTCGCGGGGCTGCCGTGCCTCATCCTGATGGCGGGGACGCGAAGCGGAGAGCCGGCGGCCCGCCTTCACGAGGCGGAGAGGATACTGTCGGCCGCCGGCTACCACGTCACGGTCGCCATCGAGGACGGCGAGCCCGACGACGTCATCGCAAGCCGTGCGAAGGCGGACGGGATCGACCTCCTGGTGATGGGCGCCTACGGGCACTCGCGCATCCGCAACCTCATCGTCGGAAGCACGACGACCGCGCTCATACGGTCCTGCGCGATCCCCGTGCTCGTGATCCGGTGATCGCGGCCGGCCATGCCGGGCTGAGCGCTCCGGGCTTCGTGCTCGTGGCGTTCGACGGCGCCAACTGCGACCGCATCCGCAAGTCGCTCGGGTGCCGCATTCCCTTCCCGAGCCTCCTGCGGTTCCTCGTCCCCGGCGGCGAGCCGGTGCGGGCGGTCTACCATCGCGACCTTCGCGACCGCACGGAAGCCAAACGGCTGGATGGGCTCCTGCGCCATCTGGAGCGCAAGGGCTTCGAGGTGCACGGGGCCGGGCCCGACGACATGGGGAACGGTCCCCGCGAGCGGTACGGCACCAACCTCGTGGAACTCGCGGTCGCGGTCATGGGGTTCGCGGACGAAGCGCGCCGCGTCGTACTGGTCGGCGGGGACCGCAAGCTCGTGCCGCTGGCGCAGGCGCTGCGGGAACGCGGCACGCACCTGACGGTGGCGACGGCGCTGTCCGTCCCCGAGGTCATACGCGCGTCGCCGGAGCTTCTGGACGAAGCCAACGAGGTGGTCGACTTCACCGCGCACGTTCTGGCCGCGGCGGACGGCGAGAAACGGAACGACTAGAGATGGCCCCGGCACCCGCCGGGGGCATCGCACGGAAGACAGCACGGAAGGCATGGCATGGGGCGGTTCATCGCCGACAACGCACGGTGGCTGGCGGGCGGCTTCCTGCTCACCCTCTTCTCCTCCTTCGGGCAGACCTTCTTCATCTCGCTGTCGAACCCCGGCATCCGTGAGGCCTACGGGCTGACCCACGGCGAGTTCGGCGGTCTCTACATGCTGGCGACGCTCGGCAGCGCCTTCACGCTGCCCTTTCTCGGCCGCGTCATCGACCGCTACCGCACGACGACGGTGGCGGCTGGGACGATCGCCATGCTGGCGGTCGCGACGGTGGCGATGGGTCTGTCGGCATCGCTCCCGTTCCTCGTCCTGTCGCTCTACCTCCTGCGTCTGTTCGGACAGGGCATGATGACCCAGACCGCCCTGACCGCGACCGGGCGCTGGTTCGCCGCCAACCGCGGCCGCGCCGTGTCCCTCGTCACGCTCGGCCAGCAGGCGGGCGAGGCCTCGTTCCCGTTCCTGTTCGTCCTGGTCGCGGGAGCGATCGGCTGGAGGCAGTCCTGGTTCACGGGGACGGCCGCCCTCCTCTTCGTGGCGCTTCCCGCCGTCTGGCTGCTCCTGCGGCGCGATCGCATCCCGCTGAACGACCCCGTCGCGAAGGTGCGCACGGTCGCCCGGGACTGGACCCTGTCCGAGGTCCTGCGCGACCCGAACTTCTACCTGATCTCGGCGGGCGTGCTGGCGCCGCCGTTCGTCGCCACGACGATCTTCTTCCACCAGGTCTACCTGACGGAGCTTCGCGGCTGGCCGCTGACGCTGTTCGCGGCGGGCTTCGCGGTCATGTCGGTCGCGAACGTCACCTTCACGCTGTTCTCCGGCTGGCTAATCGACCGCCTGTCGGCGGCCCGCGTCCTGCCGATGTTCCTCTTGCCGCTGGCCGCGGCGAGCCTCATCGCCGCCTTCGTCACCGCTCCATGGGCGATCTTCGCCTTCATGGCGCTGATGGGCGTCAGCAACGGCTTCTCGTCGACCTTGTCGGGCGCCATGTGGCCGGAGCTCTACGGCACGAAGCACCTCGGCGCGATCCGCTCGGTCGTGGTGGCGACGATGGTGTTCGCCAGCGCGGCCGGCCCGGGGCTGACGGGATACCTCATCGACGCCGGGGTCGACTACGATCTCCAGCTCGCGGCCATGAGTGTGTACGCGCTGGTCGCGGCCGCGGGCATGTGGGTCGTGTCGCGGCGGATCGCAGGCAAGTGAAGCAGGGGCTGGTCGCCACTCGAACTCGCGGGGCGGCGGGTCCCTCCCGTCGCCCCGCGCCTTCTCACGCGTTGGCCAGGCCAGCGCCGCCATGCTCCATGACGATGATCGGGCTTCCGTTCCGCACGTTGTCGTAGAGGTGGATGACGTCCTGGTTCAGGAGGCGGATGCAGCCCGACGACACGGCCTTGCCGATCGACCATGGCTGGTGCGTCCCGTGCAGGCGGTAAAGCGTGTCGACGTTGCCTTGGTGGATGTAGTGGGCGCGGGCTCCGAGCGGGTTCGTCGGCCCAGGGTCCATGCCGCCGTTGGCGATCGAGTAGGGTCTGAGCTCCGGCTGGCGCTCGACCATGGAGTCCGGCGGCGTCCAGCGCGGCCACTCGCGCTTGTAGGCCATGTGGGCCCGCCCGGACCAGGCGAAGCCCTGCCGCCCAACGCCGATCCCGTATCGCGTGGCGCGGCCAGGCGCGGTGACGTGGTAGAGGTACTTGGCCGCGGTGTCGACGACGAGCGTCCCGACGCGTTCGCTCGTGGGATAGTCGACGTCCTCCTGTCGCCAGAACACCGGATCGACCTTCGACACGTCCACCGCCGGAACGGAGAAGCGCTCGTTCGGAAGAGCTTGGTACATCAGCGGGACGGCGCGGGGCGCAGCCGGCGTAGTCGGTTCTGCGGGAGGACGGCGAGCCGGTGGAGGCGGAGCGACGGCAGGCTTCGGCGTCGCCACGCAACCTGACAGGGCCACGGCGCACAGGCCGGAGAGGAAGGCGCGTCGGGGCATCGGGGACACGGCGGGGCGTTCGGCGGCCGCAGGATCGGCGCCGACCCCGGTTGAGATCACGGGCATGGATGAGAACACTTCGAAGGCGTGAGGGTACGGGCTCGCAGGGCGAGCGCGCCATTCACGCGTGAGACGGGGAATGGGTGACTAGGCCTTCGTTCCCGTGCCCTTCGGCGGACGGTCGAGCCCATCCGGCATCCAGTGCGGCACGGCCTCCTCAACCGCGGGGGGTGGTGCGGGCGTCGCGGCGTCCGGCTCCGTCAGCATGGATACACCGAGGCGGTCGGCAACGACCTTGCAGCCCTGCACCTGCCCTTGTCCGACAAGGGTGACGGCGCTGTCCCGGGCGGTTGTCGACGAGACCGAGACGAACCGCTTGCAGGTTCCGGCATGGGCGCTCGTCGACAGCGCGAGCGTACCCTGGGCCAGGAAGCCCAAGGCCATCACGATCGTCGCCAGCCATCTCGCCCATGCATGCATGGCGCGGACCATAGAGGGCGGCGGAGCGGATGGCCACCGCCGATCGTATCGATCGAGGCTAGGCCGTATGGCTGGGTGCCCAAGACGGGCACCCAGCCATGGGCTGCCGAACCGGAAGGGACGGGACGGTCCGGCAGCCTCCTCGAGACCCGGGATACCGCGAGCGGCGGTCACCGTGTCGATCTCCGGGCCCTGCGGTTGTGAAACGGTGAGCAACACTTCCACCAACCCCACACTCACGACGCCCTTGAACATTAGAGATCACTATATTAGATTTTTCTCATGCACAAGGAGGGCACGCAGGTGGACGGCATGCAGGAGTTCGAAGCCAAGGCGAGCGAGGTCGCCGCCATCCTGAAGGCGGTCGCCAACGAGCGGCGCCTCATGCTCTTGTGCAAGCTCCTCGACATGGGCGAGGCGAACGTCGGCACGCTGGCCGACGCCGTCGGCCTGTCGCAGTCGGCGCTTTCCCAGCACCTCACCGTCCTGCGCGAGCAGGGCATCGTCGCCTACCGGCGTGAGAGCCAGACGCTCTGGTACCACATCGCCGATCCGAGGATCGAAGCGCTCTTCGGGACGCTTCAGGGCCTGTTCTGTCCGCCCAAGAATGGGGTTTAGGTAGCGCCTTCCCCGCCGACGCTTGCCGCCTGAGGAGCCACGACCATGGATCACTTCACTCCCGTGTCCGCCCTCGGTGGCGGCCTCCTGATCGGCCTCTCCGTCGCCATCCTGCTTCTGGCGAACGGGCGCATCGCCGGCATCAGCGGCATCCTCGACGGGGCCTTGAAGATCGGCGGGTCGGAGACTGGGTGGCGCCTCGCCTTCCTGGTCGGGCTGCTGGCTGCCGTCCCTGTGATGGCCCTCGCCGGATACGCCCTGCCGGTCGTGCAGGTGGGGGCGACGCTTCCCATTGTCGCGCTCGCCGGCGTCCTCGTCGGCTTTGGCACGCGCCTCGGGTCGGGCTGCACCAGCGGTCATGGCGTCTGCGGCATCGGCCGCGGGTCGGGCCGCTCGATCGTCGCGACGCTGACCTTCATGGCGAGCGCCGCCGCCACCGTCTTCGTCGTCCGCCACGTCCTCGGAGCCTGACCCATGGCCCGCATCCTCCTCGCCCTTCTGTCCGGCCTCGTCTTCGGCGTCGGGCTCGTCGTCTCGCAGATGGTCGTCCCCGAGAAGGTTCTCGGCTTCCTCGACGTGTTCGGGAACTGGGACCCGAGCCTTGCCTTCGTCATGGGCGGCGCGATCCTCGTCTCCGCGCCCGCTTTCGCCCTTGCCCGTCGCATGGGACGCCCGCTGGTCGCCCCAAGATTCGAGATCCCGACGCGCCGCGACATCGACGCCCGGCTTCTGTTCGGTGCCGTGATCTTCGGCCTCGGCTGGGGGCTCGTCGGCCTGTGCCCGGGTCCGGCGATCGCCGCGATCGGCCTGAGCCCGGTGCCCGCGCTTGTCTTCGTCGCGGCGATGGTCGCGGGCATGCTCCTGTTTCGACTGACGCTGGATCCGAGCGCCGCGGTGGCCTCTGCCGCGCCCGGGCAGGAGGCGGACGCATGACCGCCGCTCCCGTCATGCTCGCCGCCGCGACGGGCTCGGGCGGCCTCGTCGGCCTCGTCCTCGGCCTCTTCGGCGGGGGCGGCTCGATCCTCGCGGTCCCGCTCCTCGTCTACGTCGTGGGCATTGCCTCGCCGCACGTGGCGATCGGAACGAGTGCGGTCGCGGTCGCGGCCAGCGCGCTCGGCAACCTCGTGCCGCATGCGAGGGCCGGCCGGGTGAAGTGGCGCTGCGCCGCCGTCTTCGCCCTCGCCGGGGTCGCGGGCTCGCTGGCGGGCGCAGCAGCGGCCAAGGCCGTCGATGGCGAACGGCTCCTCGCCCTCTTCGGCCTCGTGATGATCGGCGTCGGCCTCGCCATGATGCGTCGCCGAGGCACGGCGGGCGATCCCGCTGTTCGCCTGACCTGGGAGAGCGCCCCCCGCCTCCTGCCGATGCTGGTCGGCATTGGGTTCGCGGTCGGTCTGTTCTCCGGCTTCTTCGGGATCGGCGGCGGCTTCCTGATCGTGCCGGGCCTCGTCCTCGCGACGGGCATGCCGCTGGCCTACGCCATCGGCACCTCACTCGTTGGCGTCGCGGCCTTCGGCGCGGCGACCGCGGGGAGCTACGCCCTCTCCGGGCTCGTCGACTGGCCCGTCGCCGCCCTCTTCGTCGCCGGCGGTCTCGTCGGCGGCTGGGCCGGGACCGCGCTCGGAACACGCCTCGCCAGCCACAAGCAGACGCTCGGCCTCGCCTTCGCCGGCCTCGTCGTTGCCGTCGGCCTCTTCATCGTCGCCAAGGGGTCCGGCGCGCTTCTCGCCTGATCCCCCCATCCGAACCCACACACTCACCGTCATGAGAACCGACATGTCGTCCCCGACACCCGATCGCCTCGCCGGCACGCCCGTCGTCACCGGCTTCTTCGACAAGCGCACGTTCAGCGTCCAGTACGTCGTCGCCGATCCCGAGACGCGGGCCTGCGCTATCATCGACCCCGTGCTCGACTTCGACCCGAAGTCGGGCGCGACCGCCACAACCTCGGCCGACGAGATCCTCGCCTTCATCGAGCGCGAGGGCTTGCGGCTGGAATGGATCCTCGACACGCACCCGCACGCCGACCACTTCTCGGCGGCCGGCTACCTGCACGACCGGACGGGCGCCCCGACGGCGATCGGCGAGAAGGTGCGCGGGGTCCAAAAGCTCTGGCAGGGGATCTATCATATCAAGGGCTGCTGCCCGGCCGACGGCTCGCAGTGGAACCGTCTCTTCGCGGACGGCGAGCGCTTCCGGATCGGCAACCTCGAGGTCGAGGTCCTGTTCACGCCGGGCCACACGCTGGCCTCGATCGCCTACCGGGTCGGCGACACCGTCTTCGTCCACGACACGCTGTTCATGCCGGACGGCGGCACGGCGCGGGCCGACTTCCCCGGGGGCAGCGCGGACGCGCTCTGGGACAGCATCCAGCGCATCCTGGCCCTGCCGGGCAACACGCGCGTCTTCACCGGACACGACTACCAGCCGGGCGGACGAGAGCCGCGCTGGGAATCGACGGTCGACGAACAGCGCCGCACGAACGTCCACCTCGTGAAGGCGCCCACGCGCGAGGCCTTCGTCAAGCTTCGCGAGGACCGCGACCGCGAGCTCGCCATGCCGAACCTCATCCTCCATTCGCTCCAGGTGAACATCCGGGGCGGTCGCCTGCCGGAACCCGAGGACGACGGACGGCGCTACCTGAAGATCCCGCTCGACGCGCTCGAAGGCGCGGCCTGGTGAACGTGAAGGAGAGACCCATGACCATACGAAGTGCGAAGGACGTCGTCGCCGAGGCCCGTGCCGGGGTGACGAGCGTCACGGCCGAGGAGGCGGCCGCCGAGGTGGGTTCGCCCGACACCGTGTTCGTTGACGTGCGCGAGGCCAACGAGGTGGTGAAGACGGGAACCGTCGCGGGGGCCGTCCATGTGCCGCGGGGCCTTCTCGAGTTCCAGGCCGATCCCTCGAGCCCCAGCCACAACCCGCGGCTCGACCCCGCCAAGCGGATCCTCCTGTTCTGCGCCTCGGGCGGTCGCTCGACGCTGGCGGCCAAGGCGCTGGCGGAGATGGGCTACGCCGACGTCGCTTCGGTCGAGGGCGGCTTCCCGGCGCTGGAGAAGGCTGGTGCCAGGACGACCTCGACCTGATCGCGCCCGGCGGGGCAGCTTCCTGCCCGGCCTCGAGGGGACGGATGTCACGCTCGGCAACACCGACGTCCGTTCTTTCTCACTTGAATACTGCAACGATGTTTGCAATATCGTAGGGATGAACGACGACTCAGCCGTTGCCGCCCTGTCCGCCCTCGCTCACGCCGACCGCCTCGCGGCCTTCCGGATGCTGGTTCGGGCCGGCCCGAACGGAATGCCGTCCGGGGAGATCGCCGAGGCGCTGTCCATCCCGCCGACGCGGATGAGCTTTCACCTCGCGACGCTGGAACGCGCCAAGCTTCTGCGCTCGTGGCGAGATGGGCGCCGCATCCTCTACGCGGCGAGCTACGACGACATGCGCCAGCTCCTCGCCTTCCTGACGGAGGACTGCTGTTCGGGGAACCCGGCAATCTGCGGGAACTTCGGCGCCGACCTCCTCGCCCCGTCATGCCCGTCGGAGACATGCTCGTGACCGTCACGATCTACCACAACCCCGCCTGCGGCACGTCCCGCAACACGCTGGAGATGATCCGACAGTCCGGCGAGGAGCCGGAGGTCGTCGAGTACCTGAAGGCTCCCCCGAGCCGCGAGCGGCTGATCGAACTGATCCACGCCATGGGCATCCGCCCGCGCGACCTCCTTCGCGAGAAGGGCACGCCCTACGCCGAACTCGGCCTCGGGAACCAGACGCTGTCCGACGACGCCCTCCTCGATGCCATGATGGCGCACCCAATCCTGATCAACCGTCCGATCGTCGTGACGGACAAGGGCGCCGCGCTCTGCCGCCCTTCGGAGAAGGTGCTGCCGCTTCTCGCCAACCCCGTCGCCACCTTCACCAAGGAGGACGGGGAGACTTGTCGGAGGCACCCCGGCATGATCCCGACGCTCGTCGCGACCGCCGTCGACGATCCGGCCGGCCTCGTCGGCCTCCTGTCCGCGGCGGGGCTGCCGACCGAGGACGTGGCGGAGCCCGGCCGGGTGTTCCTGCGCTACGCCACCGAGGACGGCGAGTTCGTCGGGATCGGCGGCTTCGAACCCCTCGGCGCCGCCGTCCTCCTGCGATCCATCGTCGTCGTTCCCGAGCAACGCGGGCGCGGCGTCGGCGGCGCGATCGCGGCTGACCTGATGCAGCGTGGTCGCGGGCAAGGCGCAGCCGACGCGTTCGCCTTCACGACAGGGGAACGGACCTTCCTAGCGGCGCTCGGCTTCCGCCGCGTCGAACGGACGGAGGCTCCCGCCGCGGTGCTGGCGACCCGGCAGGCCATGGGCCTGTGTTCGGCCTCGGCCGTGCTGTGGCGGAAGGAGACCGCGCGATGACAGACCCCGCCGCGCGCGACCTGCCCTCCGCGGACCTCGACCAGCTTCGCCCGATCGACGTGGACGCGCTCGCCGGCCCCGGCGCACCGACGCACCCGCCGCGCATCCTCGTCCTCTACGGCTCGATCCGCGAGCGGTCCTATTCCCGCCTCCTGTCCGAGGAGGCCGGCCGCCTGCTTCGCTGGTTCGACTGCGAGGTGCGCACGTTCGACCCTCGCGGTCTGCCGCTTCCCGATGGGGCGGAACCCGACCACCCGAAGGTGAAAGAGCTACGCGACCTAGCCGACTGGTCCGAGGGCATGGTCTGGGTCAGCCCGGAGCGCCACGGCGCTATGACGGCCATCATGAAGGCGCAGATCGACTGGATTCCCCTGGCCCTCGGCGCCAAGCGTCCGACGCAGGGCAAGACGCTCGCCGTCATGGAGGTGTCGGGCGGCTCGCAGTCCTTCAACGCCGTGAACCAGATGCGCATCCTCGGCCGCTGGATGCGCATGGTGACGATCCCCAACCAGTCGTCGGTGCCGAAGGCCTTCCTCGAGTTCGACGAGGCGGGGCGCATGAAGCCGTCCGCCCTCTACAGCCGCGTGGTCGACATCTGCGAGGAACTGGTGAAGTTCACCCACCTCGTACGCGGCCGCTCGGACCACCTGACGGATCGCTACTCCGAGCGCGTCGAGAGCGCCGAGAAGCTGTCCGAGCGCGTCAACCAGCGCACCCTCTGATCCTCTTGTCTCCGGACCGTCCATGCTGGCCCTCGCGATCTTCGTCGCCACCCTCGTCCTCGTCATCTGGCAGCCGAGGGGCCTCGGCATCGGGTGGTCGGCGCTCGCCGGCGCTGCCGTCGCGTTGGCGACCGGCGTCGTCGGCTGGGGCGACGTCGGGACGGTCTGGAAGATCGTGTGGGACGCGACGTTCACCTTCGTCGCGCTGATCGTCATCTCGCTCGTCCTCGACGAGGCCGGGTTCTTCACTTGGGCGGCTCTCCACGTCGCCCGCTGGGGCGGAGGCAACGGGCGGCGGCTGTTCCCGCTCGTCGTTCTGCTGGGTGCGGCGATCGCCGCCGTCTTCGCCAACGACGGGGCAGCGCTGCTTCTCACCCCGATCGTGCTCGCCATCCTCCTGCGCCTCGACTTCCCGCCGGCCGGGGCGCTCGCCTTCGTCGTCGCCTGCGGGTTCGTCGCCGACACGACCAGCCTGCCACTCGTGGTGTCGAACCTCGTCAACATCGTCACCGCGAACTTCTTCGATGTGTCCTTCGGCCGCTACGCCGCGGTCATGGTGCCGGTGAACCTCGTCTCGCTGGCGGCGACGCTCCTCGTCCTTTGGGCGTTCTTCCGGAAGGACATCCCGGCGACCTACGACGTGGGCCGGCTCGAAGCCCCCGGCAGCGCCATCGGCGACCCGGCCGTGTTCCGCACCGCGTTCCCGCTCCTCGGGCTCCTGCTCGTCGCATACTTCGTGACGGGGCCGCTCGGCGTGCCGATCGCGTTTGTCACCGGCGCCGCCGCCCTCGTCCTCATGGCGGTCGCGGGACGGTGGTTCACCGGCGGGCGCGGTGCGGTGATCGACCTGTCGAAGGTCCTGCGCGGGGCGCCGTGGCAGATCGTCCTGTTCTCGATCGGCATGTACCTCGTCGTCTACGGCCTCGGGAACGCTGGCCTGACCGACATCGCGGCAGGCGCCCTGCGCTGGCTCGCCGACCGGGGCACGTTCATCGCCACCGTCGGCACGGGGTTCGTAGTGGCGGTGCTCGCCTCCGTCATGAACAACATGCCGGCGACCCTCGTCGGGGCGCTCGCCATCGATCGGGCCGACGTAGGGCCCCTGACCCGCGAGCTCATGGTCTACGCCAACGTCGTCGGGAACGACCTCGGCCCGAAGCTCACGCCGATCGGCTCGCTGGCGACCCTCCTGTGGCTGCACGTCCTCGCGGGCAAGGGGCAGCGGATCACCTGGGGCCAGTATATGAAAGTCGGTCTTGTCCTGACCCCGCCCGTGCTCTTGGCGACGCTCGCCGCCCTCTGGGTGTGGCTGCCGCTCGTCTCGTCGCGGTGAGCAGCCCGCGAGGCCCTTGGGCGGATATCGCCGCCCTCGGGGTCAGCCAGATCGTCGGCTACGGGACCCTCTACTACAGCTTCGGCATCCTCGCCCCCGCGATGGCGCAAGACATCGGGTGGCCGACCGAATGGGTGTTCGGCGCTCTCTCGGTCGCGCTGCTCGCGGGCGGGCTGGTCGCCCCTTGGACGGGGCGCTGGCTCGACCACTTCGGCGCCGGTCGCGTCATGGCCGCGGGCTCCGTCGCGGCCGCCGTTGCGCTGGTCGCCGCTGCCCTTGCTCCCGCTGCCCCCGCCTTCGTCCTCGCCCTCGTCGCCATCGAGGTCGCGTCCACCTTCGTCCAATACGGGGCGGCGTTCCCGCTGCTGGTCCAGCGTCACCCGGAGACGGCGCAGCGGAGCATCCTTACCCTCACCCTGATCGCCGGGTTCGCCTCGACCCTGTTCTGGCCCCTGACGACATGGCTTCACGGGACGATGTCGTGGCGGGAGGTCTATCTCGTCTTCGCGGCCATGAACCTCGCGGTCTGCCTCCCCATCCACCTGTGGCTGGCCCGTCGGCCGAAGGCCTCGGAGCTCCTGGTGGCCGGAATTGAACCTGTTGCCCCCGTCGCCCCGGCATGGGGCCTCGTGCCGCCGCATCTCCGGTCCCGGGCCTTCCTCCTGATGGGGGTCGCCTTCGCCTTCCAGAGCCTCGTGGTCTCGTCCGTTCTGGTCCACATGCTGCCGATCCTGTCCGCGCTTGGGCTGGGCCTCGCGGGCGTCATGGTCAGCGCCGTGTTCGGGCCGGCGCAGGTCGCGGGCCGCTTCACCCTCATGGTGTTCGGGCGGGACCTGTCACCGCTGGCGCTCGCGGTGATCTCCGCAGCCCTTCTGCCTGCCTCGCTGGTCCTCCTCGCGGCCACTGCGCCATCGCCCGTCGGGGCTGCCGTCTTCGCCGCCCTGTTCGGCCTCGGGAACGGCCTCTACAGCATCGTCGGAGGCACCCTGCCGCTCGCGCTCTTCGGGCCAGAGGGGTACGGCGCGTTGCAGGGGCGGGTCACGTCCATACGGCTGATCGTCGGGTCAGCGGCGCCGTTCGCCTTCGCTCTCGCGACGGACTGGATGGGCGTCGGCGGCGGCCTGCTGGTCACGGCGCTCCTCGGCTGCGGGGCGGTTGTTGCCTTTGCCTCCGTCAGACTCCTCGTCAAGGAAGCAGCCTGCGCACCCTCGAACGCGTCGACGGATGTCAGCTCTAACGCGTAACTGCTCCAGAGCGGACAGTCACCTTTCCACCTTCAAAGGCGATCGGCGTTGCGGAAACGGGGATGCTAAGGCGGTCCATCCTCCATCGTCCCATTCGAGACGACGGAGTCTCGTCGTGCGTCCTCCGAGGCTGCAATTCTCAAGCAGCGGTATACGCTCTGATCGCATAGACCAAAAGTCTGACAAGGCTTATTTGCCGTTCCTTTACCAGCAGTCGGAATCATTGGAACGCGATCTACCGATCGTTATGAACCCCTATGCCAAAGATCGGCTCACGCGACTCACGCTTGTATGAGACCGAGGATACGACCGTGCTGCAAGAGATCACCGAGACGCGCCTGATGCCCGCCGACATGAAGGCGCTCGATAAGCTTGTCGCACGCGTGGCAATCGCGCCAGACGGGACGATCCTGCGCACCAATGCCCTGTTTCTGGAACTCTTCGATTATCGCGCCTGGGACCTGGCGGGACGCAGCCGCACCATTCTCCTGCCTGAAGCGACAACGGATGGGGCCGTGGACGGCTGTGGAGGCGAGGACGCCGTGACGCGTGCGATCGAGCGTGGCGAGCCCTACACGGGCGAGGTGCGCCGCGTGCGCCGCGACGGCACGCCCTTCTGGGCCGAAGCCAGCTTCGTGCCCATCCACGATGGGAATGGCGCACTCCAGGAGATCGTCGTGTTCCTGCGCGACATCACCGCCAAGCGGCAGCGCTCGGCCGACGAAGGCGGCCAGATCGCTGCCATCAACACCTCACAGGCCGTCATCCACTTCGCCATGGACGGCACGATCTTGGATGCCAACGCGCTGTTTCTCCAAGCCACCGGCTACGATCTCACGGAAATCCAAGGCCGCCATCACCGCCTATTTGTGGACCCCGCCGAGGCCGCGAGCGAGGAATACGCCGCGTTCTGGAAGCGGCTGGCCGCCGGTCACCACGGCGAGGGCGAGTATCGTCGCCTTGCCAAGGACGGACGTCCGGTTTGGCTGCGCGCCACGTACAACCCGATCCTCGACGTCAACGGGCGCCCCTTCAAGGTGGTGAAGTACGCGACCGACGTCACGGCTGAGAAGCTGCGCCAGGCCGATCACGAAGGGCAGATCGCCGCGATCCACAAGTCGCAATGCGTGGTCAGCTTCGCTATGGACGGCACGATCACGGACGCCAATGACCACTTCCTTCGCGCAACCGGCTACCGGATGGAGGAGATCGAGGGGCGCCATCACCGCATGTTCGTCGATCCCTCCTACGCCCATTCGCTCGACTACGAGGTCTTCTGGAGCGACCTGTGCGAGGGGCACCATCGCGGCGGCGAGTTCAAGCGTCGCGCCAAGGACGGTTCGGAACTCTGGCTGCAAGCGACCTACAACCCGGTGTTCGACCAGGACGGGGTGCCGTTCAAGGTGGTGAAATATGCCACCGCCATCACCCGCGAAAAGCTGCGCCAGGCCGACCACCAGGGTCAGATCGCGGCGATCCATAAGTCGCAGGCCGTTGTGTCCTTCGCCCTCGACGGCACGATCCTCGACGCCAACGACAACTTCCTCCAGCTCACCGGCTACCGTCTGTCGGAAGTGCGCGGCCGGCATCACCGCATGTTCGTCTCAGCCGCCGAGCGTGAGAGTGCGGACTACGCCGCTTTCTGGACGGACTTGGCCGCCGGCAACCACAGAAGCGGCGAGTTCAAGCGTCTTTGCCGCGACGGGCGCGAGGTGTGGCTCCAGGCGAGCTACAACCCGATCTTCGACATGAACGGGCGCGTCTTCAAGATCGTCAAGACCGCGAGCGACGTGACGGCCGAGAAGTTGCGCCAGTCGGACCACGAGGGTCAGATCGCAGCGATCGCCAAGTCGCAATGCGTCGTATCGTTCACGATGGACGGCACGATCACGGACGCCAATGCAAACTTCCTCGAGGCCATGGGCTACACGCATAACGAGGTCGTGGGTCGTCACCACCGCATGTTCGTCGATCCCAGCATGGCCGAGAGCGACCAGTACCGTCAATTCTGGGAGGACCTTCGCCAGGGTCAGTTCTTGTCGTCGAAGTTCCGCCGCACCGCCAAGGACGGTCGCGAGGTCTGGATCCAGGCGAGCTACAACCCGATCCTCGACCTGAACGGTCAGCCCTTCAAGGTCGTGAAGATCGCGACCGACATCACCGCCGATGTGCAGCTCGCCGAAAACCTGACCCGGGCTCAGCGCGAGGTGGTGCAGGACCGCCTGACAGGGCTACCGAACCGCCTCGGCCTGTCGCGCTTCATGGACGAGGCTCTGGCCGAGCCGGACGGAACGCTCTCAGTCCTTTATCTCGATCTCGACCACTTCAAGCCGATCAACGACACTTTCGGACACCATGTCGGCGACCACGTGCTGCGCGAGATTGCGGCGCGTCTCAAGCTCACGTTGTCGGTCGATCAGATGGCAGCCCGGGTCGGAGGTGACGAGTTCGTCGTGGTGGCGCCGAACCTGTCGCGTGAGGCCGCAGCCGAGTTGGCTGGTCGGCTCATCGCGGCGGTCAGCGATCCGATCCGTCACGAGAAAACGAGCCTGACCGTTGGTCTGTCGATTGGCATCGCACAGGCGCCGGTGGACTCGGTGGACGCCGAGGAACTGCTGCGCCACGCCGACGTCGCGCTCTATCGTTCCAAGGGCAGCCATCGCGGCACCCACACGTTCTTCTCGGACGCCGTCTCGTCTGAGGAAACGGTGGCAAGCCGCCACCTAGCCCATGAGATGCAGTTCGGCATCAAGGCTGAGCAGTTCGAGCTCTTCTTCCGTCCCCGCTTCACCGCCGAGGACCGTGTGCTGGAAGCGGTCGAGGCTCAGATCGAGTGGAACCATCCCGAGCGCGGACGCATGACGGCGCCCGCCTTCATGCTGCTGGCGGAGTCGAGCGGTCTCGTGGTGCCGCTCGGCGACTGGGCGTTGCGCGCGGCCACCAAGGCAGCCGCCTCCTGGCCGCTCGTCACCGTATCGGTTCCCGTCTCCTCGGTGCAGATGCTGAGCGGCGACCTTCCGGGCTCCGTCGCTCTGGCCCTACGTGAGACGGGCCTTCCGGCCTCACGGCTCGAGCTACAGATCGCCAAGGGCTTCGGGCGCCTCGACCTAGACCGCATCCGCGCGGACCTCGCCACTTTGCGCGAGATGGGGGTGCGCGTCGTTGTCGAGGGCCAGGTCGTCGGCGAGGACCTGACAAGCGGGCGCGATGGCTGGCCTGTCGATCATGTCCTGATTGACGCCAAGACGCGCAGTGACTTGGAACGCATCGGGCACGCGAGCGTCGCGGAAATTGCGCGCCTGGAACGCACGCTGGGTCTTGGCCGAAACGGCGACAGCCAAGCGGACGATGACGATGCGATCCGCGACATCCTCACGCTTCGTCTTGATCGCAACGCCAAACTCGTGGCCTTCCTGTCAGCCGAGCCGCGTCCTGCGGACGCCATGCGCCGACTCCTCGCGAAGTCCCTTTGAGGCGCAGCCGGACCCATGCTGCTGCGGATTACGATACAACAGGCTCGGGTGGGCATGTTCGTCCACCGCGTCGACGGCAACTGGCTCGATAGTCCGTTCTGGACGCGCAGCTTCAAGCTGGCGCAGCCAAGGGACCTTGTTCGTCTGCGACAGAGTGCCATCACGAGCCTCGTGATCGATCTGTCGAAGGGGGTCGGTCCCTTGAAGGCCTCATCGGCGCTCGCACTTGGCGGGAGCCGGCGCGTCGCCGCACAGCGGGCCGCCCCCACATCCCGCCTCCCGACGTCGGAGGAGCGCGAGCTGCGCCGCGCGGCCGCCATGCTGCACCGGACCACGCGCAAACTGCGCACGCTGTTCGAGACGGTGGGGGCAGGCGACGGGCTCGACACAGCCGTTGTGCACGAGGTCGTCGCCGACATCGAGACGGCGGTGCGCGAGCGCCCGCGCGCGCTTCTGACCATGACGCGGCTGAAGTCGAAGGACGAGTATAGCTACCGCCACTCCGTCGCGGTCTGCGCGCTGGTCACGCACTTTGCTCGGTTCCTCAGCCTCGACGCACAGACCATCCAGAACCTCAGCATCGCGGCTCTTCTCCACGACATCGGCAAGATCACGATCCCGTCCGAGCTCCTGGGCAAGCCGGGTAAGCTGACGGGCGAAGAGATGGCGCTCATGCAAACCCATCCGCAGGCGAGCTACGACCTCCTCCAGGACGAGCGGGACCTGCCCGACTTAGTGCGCGATCTGTGCTTGCATCACCATGAGCGTATCGACGGTCGCGGCTATCCGTCCGGCCTAGCGGGCGCTGCCATCTCGCTGCCGCTGCGCATTCTATCGATCTGCGACGTCTACGACGCCGTGACTTCGATACGCCCTTACAAGGACCCTTGGTCGACCAAGACGGCGCTGGCCCGCATGTCGCGCTGGCACGGCCAGTTCGATCCGGTGCTGCTTCTGCGCTTCTTCCAAAGCATCGGCGTTGCCGAGCAGGACTTACGAAAAGCCGGCGCCGATCTCGGCCCCCGAGCTGCCTGACTAAAACGCGATCCCTCATTCAGTGGGTGCCATTCCACAACAACAACCGCGTCCTACGCGTCCGCTTTCTTTGCCAAGGTCACACGAAGCGGACCGTCGCCTTTCCACCCTGTCCGGTCTCAGGCGATGTAAAATGCGGACGCCCGGAAGCGGTCCATCGGCTTACGACCCTCATAGGACGTACACGTTGTTCCGTCAGGGAATCGGAAGCGGACATTCAAGGTCCGCGTACCTTGGGTTTCCTGGTAACGACGATCCGCTGTTTCCAGCTACCGAGCCCGTAAACGACAGCCTTTACAGGTAGTAGGCTGGAAATGAGGTAGGTGCCAATCACGACTCCGCCCCCGATCGGTTGGCATGGGTAGATTTTATTAGTCAGCGGCAGCAGTCAATTGCGCGACCCAGATCGACTTAATGTTGCGACAATGGAACGATACAATCTTGCCGCCCTCGAGGGGGAAGATGTCGCAGCACGGGACAACGAACGCCTTTCCGTTAGACGGGATGAAACCACCCGGTACTGGAAAGTCCGCCGCTTGGGTCCCCTGCAACCTCAGTTCGACGATCACGACGCCGTGGGCGGTCGAGTAGACCTTCACGAGTTCGCGATGCATGTCAGGGAAGATGGAGACGAGCCCTGCGATCGGCTGACGGACCTCTTCTCCCATCCATCTCTGATCGGATGCCATGTCGAGAAAGTAGCCGTCCCAGTAAAGAGTGAGACGAATTTGTCCGCATTCAAGGAACGGGCTTCGACAGCACGCATATCAAAGCACACCGCTCAGCGTCCGGCGGAAAAGGGGGAAATTCAGCCAAGCGGTCGGCATCTCGCACGACGGACGAACGACGAAAATACATTGTCTGGCCGATGCTGGTGGCCAGATCGTCACCCTTGCCCCAACGCCCGGCAACATCGCCGACATCTCCATGGCTCTTCCGCTCCTTCAGGCCATGAGGCCGACGAAGCGCCTGATCGCAGACAAAGCCTATGATGCCGACAAGTTGCGGACTCGGCTCATTCAACATGAGAATGAGCCGGTTATTCCGGGGGGGGGGGCCGACCGCGATATCGTCTATCCGCTAAACCGCAAGGCCTATCGCCTCCCCAACGTCATCGAGCGCATGTTCGGCAGGCTCAAGAACTGGAAGCGCATCGCAACCCGTTACGACCGCCTCGCCATCAACTATCTCGCCGCCATTGCCCTGATCGCAACGGTCACTCAATGGTTTGGGTGAGTCCCCTACCTTGGGCGATCCCGGCGCGGGCGGCAGGCCTCCCATGCGGCTCAAGCCTATTATGGACCCGGGAGAGACGCTAACGCGTCGCTGGCTGCGCGTCCTCGCCGTCCCGCTTGGCGCGGTGATGCGTCAGAACCTCGGCGAACAGGCCCTTCGGCCGGAGCACGAGGATGAGGCACAGGGCGACGCCGATGAGGACGATCTGGAGGGCGGCGGCGCGGGCCTGGTTTCCGGGATCGACGGCGGCGCCGATCAGGAAGGACGAGGCCGACCAGAGACCCCAGACCACGACCGAGCCGACGACCGCGCCGAGATTGTTGCCCGCGCCGCCGACGACCAGCATGGTCCAGACCTGGAAGGTCAGGGTCGGCAGGTAATTCTCCGGCGCGATGAAGCCGATGAAATGCGCCTGGAGCGCGCCGCCGAGGCCCATGATGCCGCCGCCGATGGCGAAGGCCTGGAGGCGGAAGCGCGTGACCGGCTTGCCGAGCGCGCGGGCCGCCTCCTCGTCCTCGCGCACGGCTTTCAGGACGCGCCCCCAGGGCGAGCGCACGAGCCGTTCCATGACAAACCAGACGAGGCCGAGGACGAGGGCGACGAGCGCGAGGTTGCAGAGGCCGAAGACGAGCGGATCGGCCGCGAAGCCCGCGAAGGGCCGGGGAATGAAGCCGAGGCCGAAGGGGCCGCCGGTCAGCGGCTCGAGGTTCAGCGCGGCGAGCTGCACGGTGACGGCGAAGCCGAAGGTCGCGATCGCGAGATAGTCGGCGCGCAGACGGATGGTCAGCCAGCCGAGCGCCAGCGAGGCGAGGGCCGCGGCCGCGAAGGCCGCAGCCCAACCGACCGGGATCGGCAGCGCGAAGCCACCGATGCGGTCCGCCGCGTCGGGCGCCGTGAGGATCGCCGAGGCATAGGCGCCGATGCCGACGAACCCGGCGATCCCGACGTTGAAGAGGCCGGTCTGCCCCCATTGCACGTTGAGCCCGAGCGCGATCACCGCGTAGCTGAGGGCGATCGTCAGGAAGAAGGCGGCGTAGCCGAGGATCTCGATCATGAGCGCGACCGCCCGAGAAGCCCCTGCGGGCGAAGAAGAAGGACAAGGGTGAGGATCAGGAAGGCGACCGCCGCGCGCCACTGGGCGCCGACCGTCTGCACCGCGAGCGCCTCGCAGAGCCCGACGACGAGCCCGCCCAGCACCGCCCCCGGCACCGAGCCGATGCCGCCCAGGATCGCGGCGGCGAAGAGCGGCAGGAGGAGGTCGAAGCCCATATAGGGGCGGATCTGGACGAGGAGCCCCGCCATGATGCCGGCCGCCGCCGCCAGCCCGCCGCCGAGGAACCAGGCCATGCGCACCACGGCGCGCACGTCGATGCCGGCAAGACGCGCCAGCGCCGGGTTCTCCGACACGGCGCGCATCCGCCGGCCGACCTGCGTGCGGGTCATCAGGAGGTGTACGGCGAGGATCAGGACCAGCGTCGCGCCGAGCATCAGGAGCTGGTCGGGCGTCGCGCGCAGGCCCCAGCCGAAGCGGACGGCGATCTGCAATTCGTTGGTGAAGTAGGCGGGCTGCGAGGTGAAGACGAATTCGAGAAGGCTTCTGAGCGCCATGGACGCGCCGAAGCTCGCGATGACGAGAATGATCACCGCCGACGCCTTGCGGCGCAGGACGCCGAAGAGGATCGCGTCGAGGAGGATCGCCAGGGCGCCGGTCACGAGGATCGCGAGCGGGACGGCGAAAAGGACGTTCCAGCCGAAGGAAAAGCTGCCGATCGGGGCGGAGCCGACGACGGCGCCGAGAAGCCCCGACAGGGCGAGCGCGGCATAGGCTCCGGCGGTTATGAACTCGCCATGCGCGAAGTTGGCAAAGCGCAGGATCGAGTAGGTCAGGGTCACCCCGATCGCGCCGAGTCCGATCATGGCCCCCGCGACGAGGCCGTCGACGACGAATTGCGGGTTCACGGGGCGGCCTCCGAATGGTCGTAGCTTCCGAGAAACAGGGCGCCGAGATGCGGGTCGACGCGCATCTCGGCGGCGGGCGCCACGTGGCGCAGCCGCCCTTCGGCCAGCACCACGCCGCGATCGGCGATCGAGAGCGCGGCCCGCACGTTCTGCTCGACGAGAAGGATCGCGACGCCGGTGCCCCGCACGCGCTCCAGCGTCTCGAAGACGTCGTGGACGAGCTTCGGCGAAAGCCCCGCCGAGGGTTCGTCGAGAATGAGGACGGCCGGCTCGACGATCAGCGCGCGGGCCGTCGCCAGCATCTGGCGCTGCCCGCCCGACAGGGCGCCGGCCAGGAGGCCGGGGCGGGCGCCGAGGTCGGGGAACATCGCGAAGGCGGCGTCGATGCGCGATTGTCGGAGGCCAGCCGGCAGGATGCCGGCGCACAGGCGCAGGTTCTCGAGAATGGTGAGCGAGGCGAAGATGTTCTCCGTCTGCGGCACGAAGGCGAGGCCGTCGGCGACGCGCAGGTGCGCCGGCCGCGCCGTCACGTCGCGCCCGCGCAGGGAGACCCGGCCGCCGAAGGTCGGCACGACGCCGGCGACGGCCTTCACGAAGGTCGACTTGCCCGCGCCGTTCGGGCCGAGCACGGCCACGATCTCGCCGGGGGCGACGTCGAGGTCGACGCCGCGCACGATCGGCAGGCTTTCCTCGTAGCCCGCGACGAGCCCGCGCACGTCCAGGATGGCGGCGCTCAATGGACGCTTCCGCCGAGATAGGCCTCGACGACGCGCGGGTCGGCCATCACCTCGTCCGGCCTGCCTGCGGCCAGCGGCCGGCCGGACGCCATCACGAGGACGCTCGGGCAGAGACGGCGGACCATGTCCATGTTGTGCTCGATCAGGAGGACCGCGATGCCCTGCGCGTTGATCTCGGCGATGCGCTCGATGATGAAGTCGAGAAGCGCCGGGTTCACGCCCGCCGCCGGCTCGTCGAGGAGGAGGACGCGCGGCTCCGTCATCAGCGCACGGGCGAGTTCCAGAAGCTTGCGCTGACCGCCCGAGAGGACGCGCGCCGGGCGGTCGGCGAGATGGTCGAGGGCGAGGAAGCGCAGGAGCGCGAAGGCCTTCTCGCGGGCTTGCGCCTCCTCGCGCCGGACGCGGCCGGGCGCGAGGAGGCTGGCCCAGACCCGCTCGCCGCTCTGCCCCGTCGCGGCGGTCACGACATTGTCGAGGACGCCCATTTCCATGAAGGGCCGCGGGATCTGGAAGGTGCGCGCAAGGCCCCGCCCGACGCGCCCGTGGGCCCCTTCCCCCTCGACGGCCACACCCTCGATGCGGATCGTGCCGCGATCGGGCTTCAGGCTGCCGGCGACGAGACCGAACAGGGTCGACTTGCCCGCCCCGTTCGGCCCGATGACGCCGAGGACCTCGCCCCGATGCACCGTGAAGCCGACGCCGTCCACGGCGACGATGCCGCCGAACGAACGGCTGAGGCTCTCGACCGCAAGGGCCGGCGCGGCCGAAGGATCCGGGGCGGGATGGGGAACCGTCGTAACGGACATGGAATTTTTGATGCTTTGATTTGTGATCAAACTTTACAGCGGCGAGGCTATGAGCCTAGTCTCACGATGACAAGCGAATATTTGAGCAGGTCCGAATTTGCCCAGCGCGTGTGCAGATGCGAAGACGAACAGCCTGCCGGCCGCGCCGCCGCTTGGCGAGCCCGCGGTCTCGCCGCTCGCCGTCCTGCCGCGTGTCGCCCGCGAGACGGTACTCGACCGCGTCTACCGGACGCTGCGCCGCTCGCTGATCGAGGGCGCGTTCGACCCCGGCGAGGTCCTGCGCATCCAAGAGGTCGCCGCCCGGCTGGCCGTCAGCACCATGCCGGTGCGCGACGCGCTCGGGCGGCTGGTTTCGGAGCGCGCGCTCGAAGCCCTGCCCAACCGCTCCATCCGTGTGCCGCTCCTCACCCGCCCGCGCCTCGACGAGGTCGCCCACGCCCGGACCCTTGTCGAGGGCGAGGCGGCGGCCCTGGCCAGCCGGCGCATCGGCGTGGGCGAACTGGGCGAGCTGAAGCGCGAGACGGACGCCTACGACCGGCTGATGACCAAGGGCGGCTCCTATTCGGCTCGCGCCGCCTACAATCACGCCTTCCACTTCACGATCTACCGGGCGGCCGGGTCCGCCGTGCTCCTGCCGATCATCGAGAGCCTGTGGCTCCAGTCCGGTCCGTTCATCCGGGCTGCCGCCGAGATCTACGACGGCGACGACGGCCTCAGTGCCACCCATCACCACCGGCAGATCATCGCAGCGCTGCAGGCCGGCGACCCGGAAGAGGCCCGTCGCGCGGTCGGCGCCGATGTCGGCCGGGCCTTCGACCTTCTGCGTCAGCGCCTGCCCCTGCACGAGGAGACCGGCCGATGAGCGCGCCGACGGACGACCGCTTCGAACTTTTCGACCTGCGGGTCGAGGTCGTCGTGCCGGAAGGCGGGCCCGTCTATTGCGGGGCGAAGCCCGGCGACCATTTCGAGCTGCGCGGCGAGATGCTGCACCTTCCGCCTGGCCAGGGATTCTCGATCTATTCGATCGCGGCGGTGCTGCCGCTGCTCGCCGCCAAGCAGCGCCCGACGCACCGCAACGACTGGATGACCTCCGACGCCGAGGTCGCCTGCCCCGACCCCAACTGCGCGACGCGCCTGCGCATCACGCGCCTGCGCCCCCGCGCCTTCAGCCATGCCGAGACGACGGCGGTGCCCCTGCCCGCCTGCGACTCGCCCGACGTTCGAGGATAAGCCCCATGCAGACCGCCGATCTCGCCGACGGCTACCGCATCTCGCGCGTGATCCGCGGCAACTGGCAACTCGCCGGCGGCCACGGCGCGGTGGACGCGCGAAGCGCCGTCGACGACCTCTTCGCCTTCGCCGACGCCGGCATCACCACGTTCGACTGCGCCGACATCTATACCGGCGTCGAGGACATCATCGGCGCGTTCCGCGCGCGCTACCGCGACGAGCGCGGCGAGGCGGCGGCGAAGGCCCTCCGCGTCCACACCAAGTTCGTGCCCGACCTCGACGCGCTCGCCACCATCGGCCGGGCCGATGTCGAGGCCGCCATCGACACGTCGCTGAAGCGCCTGCGGACCGAGCGGCTCGACCTCGTGCAGTTCCACTGGTGGGACTATGCCGTGCCGCGCCATGTGGAGGTCGCGGGCTGGCTCGACGCGCTGCGCCGGGCCGGCAAGATCGCGCATGTCGGGGGCACCAATTTCGACACGCCGCGCGCCGTGGAGTTCCGGCAGGCCGGCGTGCCGCTCTTCTCCATGCAGGTGCAATACTCGCTCCTCGACCGGCGACCGGAGGCGGGACTTCTGGCGGAGGCGGCGGCGAACGGCATGGCGATCCTGTGCTACGGCACCGTCGCGGGCGGCTTCCTGTCGGACAAGTGGCTGGGGGTGCCGGAGCCGGTGGGAGCCCTCGAGAACCGCTCGCTCGTCAAGTACAAGCTGATCATCGACGAGATCGGCGGCTGGGACCTCTTCCAGGCGCTGCTGGCGGCCCTGCGCGCGGTCGCCGACCGGCACGGGGTCGACATCGCGACGGTCGCGAGCCGCGCCGTCCTGGAGCGGCCAGGCGTCTCGGCCGTGATCGTCGGCGCGCGCAACCGTTCGCATCTGCCGGCCAATCTCGCCGTCTCCGACATGGCGTTCACCGAAGAGGACCGGGCAGCGATCGAAGCGGTGCTCGCACAGGCGAGCCCCGTCCCAGGCGATGTCTACGACCTCGAGCGCGACCGGACGGGGCGGCATGGGGCGATCATGAAATACGGCCTCAACAAGACGGCGGCCTGACGGCGATGCAAGGCGCGCTCGGTCCCCTCGTCGTCCGAGAGATCGTGGAGCGCCACGCTTTCTTCGAGCGCTGGTTCAACGGGCTCGGGGACGACGGGGCGCTGCCGGAGAGCCTCGCGCGCTTCGACTGCGCCTTCCGCCGCGTCGATCCGGCGGGCGGCACGGCGGATCTGGCAGCCCTCGCCGCCTCGCTCGCCGCCCGGCGTGGGGGCCGCGCGGGCGATCCCGTCTCGATCGCGGTCGAGGCCCCCGTCGTCCTCTGGGAAGCCGGCGGCGCGGTTCTCGCCACCTATGTCGAGGTCCAGGGTCCCGCCGCCTCGAAGGAGCGGCACCGCCGCCGCTCCACCGCCCTCTTTCTCGCGGGTCCGAGCGGGGGCCTGCCCCTCTGGCGCCATGTCCAGGAAACCCTTCTCACCCCCGGCGGCGCCTGACGCGCCGGCCGCACATCCCAAGGAGACGCATGTCATGAAGCCCCTATCCACCGGCGCGGCGCTGACGGCGCTCCTCCTCTCGTCGGCCGCGCTCCCCGCCGCCGCGCAGACCAATCCCTGCACCGTCACGGTCGGCGTCGTGATGGAACTGACAGGCCCGGCCGGCGCCTACGGCCAGGCCGGCGCGAAATCGGTCGAGATGGCCTTCCGAGACATCAACGAGGCCGGCGGGGCTGCCGGATGCACGCTCGCCACCGACACGCGCGACAGCCAGAGCCAGGGCAACGTCGCGGTGGATCAGGCGACGCAGCTCGTCAATATCCGCAAGGTGCCGGTGCTGATCGGGGGCATCATCTCCTCGGTCTCGATCCCGATCCTGACCTCCGTCACCGCCCCGGCCGGCGTCGTGCAGGTCTCGCCCGCCTCCTCCTCGCCGACGCTGACGAACCTCGCCACCGAGGGCAAGACGAACGGCGCCTTCTTCCGCACCATCACCTCCGATGCGCTCCAGGGCACGGCGGCGGCGAAATACGCGATCGACCAGGGCCTGAAAAAGCTCGCCATCGTCCACGTCAACAACGACTTCGGCGTCAACATGGTCCGGGAGTTCGAGACCGCCTACAAGGCGCTCGGCGGCACGGTCACGTCGGTCACGCCCTACAACGAGAAGCAGGCGAGCTATACGTCGGAAGCCACCGCCGCCATGACGGGCGACCCGGAAGGGCTCTATCTCGTCAGCTACCCCGTCGATGGCGCGACCATCGCCCGCGCCTGGATCAGCCAGGGCGGGGCGCCGACCTTCCTCCTCAACGACGGCATGAACTCGGCCGACTTCATCAAGGCCGTCGGCCCGCGCTATCTCGACAACGCCTACGGCACCTCGTCGGGCACGAGCCCGACGAAATCGACCGAGTATTTCAACACCAACTACAAGACCTTCTCCGGCGGCATCGACCCGGCCGCGCCCGCCGCCGACCGCTCCTACGACGCGGGCGCGATCGTCGGGCTGGCCATCGCCAAGGCCGGCAAGCCCGAGGCCGCCGCGATCAAGGACGCGATGCGCCAGGTGGTCGATCCCGCCGGCGAGCCGATCTATGCCGGGCCGGAGGAGTTCAGACGAGCGTTGGCGCTCATCAAGGACGGCAAGCCGATCCGCTACGAAGGCGTCATCGGCCCGGTCGAGTTCGACAAGAACGGCGACATCACCGGCCCCTTCCGCCTCTGGCGCATCCAGAACGGCGAGGTGACGACGATCGGCGAGATGTCGGCGGACGAGGTCGCCAAGGTGAAGGCCGGCCAGTAGGAGCCGACCCGGCCGCCCCTTCCTTCGAGGGGCGGCCTTCATTCTTCAAGGCTCGCGGCCGAGCCGCCGGTCCTGCCAGCGCGCTTGGGCGATGGCGAAGGAGGGCGCGAGGCGCGCCATCGGGGCGAAGGGCAGGCGGCGGGCCGGGCCGCTGGGCACGGGCAGCGCCTCCGGCGCAACCCCGCAGGCGGCATCCGCCAGAACCTCGCCGAGCATGGCGGTGAGCGCGACGCCGCGCCCGTTGCACCCGATGCCGCCGAGGAAGCCCGGGCCGAAGGTGAAGACGCGCGGCAGGAAATCGAGCGTCATCGCCGCGCGCCCGGTCCAGACGTGCTCGAGCTCGGGGGCGGCGTCGAGGCGCAGTTCGGTCGCGAGGCGGCGCGCGATCATCCGCCCCATGCGGGCATGGGCGCCCAAGGGAAACATCGACATGCCGCCGCTGATCAGCCGGTTCCCGGCGTCCAGACGATAGGTGAAGAGGTTGGCACGCGTGTCGGCGGCGGGATGGCGGCCGGGCGCGATGCGCCGTGCGATCTCGGGCGCGAGCGGTACGGTGGCGGCCTGATAGACCTGGAGCGGCACGGTGGCGTCGGCGAGGCGCCGCGCGACGCCGGTGCGGAAGGCGTTGGTGCACAGAAGCACCTGGGCCGCGTGAAGGGAGCCGCCCGCGTGGCGAAGCCGCCAGCCGGCGCCGTCCGGCTCTACCGCCTCGACGCCGGAGCCCTCGTGGATCGTGGCGCCCGCCGCCTCGGCCAGCCGGGCGAGGCCCCATGCATAGGCGAGCGGGTTCAGCATGCCCCCGCTCTCGTCGAGAAGCGCCCCCGCGACGCGGCGTGCGCCCGACAGCGCCATCGCCTCATCGCGCTCCAGAAGGCGCACCGGGCGCCCGAGCGCGGCCCAAGCTGCAGCGCGTGCGCGCAAGGTGTCCAGCATCTCGGCGGAATGGGCGAGATGCAGCCATCCCGTCTCCTCGGCCTCGCAGGCGATGGCGCCCTCGCGCGCCGTCTCGAACACGCGGCTGCCGCCGGCCCCGACGAGGCGCAGGAGCGCCTCCCCGCGCTCGCGCCCGAGACGCGCCACGACGGCGGCGGGGTCCGCCTTGGCGAAGTTCGGAACGACGAAGCCGGCATTGACGCCGCTCGCCCCGCTGCCGACCGTTCCGGCCTCCAGCACCGTCACCTGCCGCCCGCGCCGGGCGAGATGCAGCGCGGCGGTGAGGCCGAGGAATCCGCCGCCGATCACGGCGATCTCGCTGGCGCCATCGCCCGGCGGGGGCGGGCGCGGGGCATCGGGCGGCGGTCCGGCGGTTCGCCACCAGAGGGCCCGGCGGTGCTCGGCGTCCTGCGATCCCATCAGCGTTTCCTCCAGAGGCTCGCCGGCCTTGAGCGGCGCTGCCGCCCAGCCGTCCTTGCACGAGGCGCCAAGCCTTCGTAAAGCTCGTTGATCAAACGATCCCCCCGTCCGCGCACGTCCGCCGGACCCTTTTCCCGGAGCCGGCCCGATGCGGCGACCAGCGCCCGTACCCTTCGAGGGCACGCTCCAGCCCGTATCCTCGCGCCGCACGCTGCAGGACGAGGTCCATCACGGCCTCGCCCAGGCGCTGATGGCCGGACGCTTCGATCCCGGACAGACGCTGACCATTGCCGCGCTGGCCGACCAGTTCGGCACGAGCCACATGCCGGTGCGCGAGGCGCTGCGCCGGCTGGCCGCCGAGAACGCACTGGAGGTGTCGACGAGCGGCACGGTGGTCGTCCCTTCGGTCAGCCGCGCCCGCCTCGACGATCTGTGCGACGCGCGCCTCGTGGTGGAGGGCGCGGCGGCCGAGCGGGCGGCGCCGGCGATGACCGCGCCGGTGCTGCGCCGGCTCGACCATCTCGCCCGCGAACATGCCGAGGCGGGGCGCGAGAAGGACGCGGCGGCGATGCTCGCGCGCAACCAGGAATTCCACTTCGGGATCTACGCGGCGTCCGGTTCGCCGGTGCTCATGCAGCTCGCCGGCTCGCTCTGGCTGCGCTTCGGCCCGTATCTGAGGATGCTGACGAAGCAGATGGAGCCGCTCCTCGGGGCCGGCGATATCGAGACCTACACGCGCCACCATCGCGACATCCTCGAAGCGCTGGGCCGCGGGGACGCGGCCGAAGCGGGCCGGCACATGCGCGCCGACATCGCCTCGACACAGACCCTTCTCCAGCCGCTCTGCGCGGTGGAGGAGGCCGCGGAAGCACTTCCAGCGAAAGCCGAATAGGCTCTCGCTTGCCGACAATGCGACAAGGGAGGATCCGGAGTCCGCCCGGTTCACCGGACGGGCTCTAGAGACGATTGAGGAAGGCCCCGATGCGGGCCATGCCCTCTTCCAGCCGCTCGCTCGATTCGGACCCGAAACAGACGCGCAGATGCCCCTCGCCGCCCGCGCCGTAGAAGCTGCCGGCCTCCACCACGACGCCCGCCTCGGCCAGAAGCCGGTCGGCGAGGACCTGGGCGGGCAGGCCGGTGCCCCGGATGTCGGGAAAGGCGTAGATCGTCCCCTCCGGCAGGGCGCAGGTGACGCCCGGCATCTGGTTCAGCCGCTGCACCACGAGGTCGCGCTTGTGGCGGTCCTCCGCGACGAGCCCGTCCAGAACCTCCGGCGGCCCCGTCACGGCGGCGAGCGCGCCGGCCTGGATGAAGGTGTTGACGTGGGTCGCGTCGTTGGCGGTGATCTTGAGGAGGCCCGGCATCGCCCAGCGGGGCGCGGCGAGATAGCCGAGCCGCCAGCCGTCCATGGCGAAGGACTTGGTGAAGGCGAACATCGACACGGTCCTCTCGGCCATGCCGTCGAGCGAGGCGATGGAGACGTGCCGGTTGCCGTCGAAGACGATCTCCTCGTAGACCTCGTCCGACACGACGAGGAGGTCGTGGCGGATCGCGACGTCGGCGAGCGCCTGCAGCTCTTCCCGGGTGTAGACCCGGCCCGTCGGGTTCACCGGGTTGACCAGCACGATCATCCGGGTGCGCGGCGTGACCGCCGCCTCGATCGCCGCCGCGTCGATCGCGAAGCCGCGCGCCGCATCGAGCTTCGCCGTCACCACCCTTGCCCCCGCCAGTTCGATCTTGCCGACATGCTGGGGGTAGTAGGGCTCGAGCAGGATCGCCTCGTCGCCGGGATCGAGCAGTGCCAGGAAGGCGGCGAAGGAGGCGTGGGTCAGGCCGTTGGTGACGAGGATGTCGGACGGGCCGACATCGAGCCCGTTGGCCTCGCGCAGCTTGCCCGCGAGCGCCCGGCGCAGCGCCGGCACGCCCTGGAGGTCGCTGTAGTGGACGTCGCCGGCCCGCAGCGCCCGGATCGTCGCCTCCTTGATATGGGCCGGCGTGTCGGCATGGGGCTTGCCGAGTTCGAGATGGACGAGGTCGCGCCCCTCCCCTTCGAGCGCGGCGGCCTTGGCATACATGCCGAAGCTCTTGGGCGTGGTGGCGGAAATCCGCTGGGCGACGCGTCTCACGGCTTATTGTCCTCTCGGATCGGGGCGAAGCGGATCAGGACCGGCGGCGGAGCGCCGCGACCTCGATCTCGACGAGGATCTCCTCGGCCGGAAAGCCGCAGATGATCGTGGTGTTGGTCGGGCGCGGGTCGCGGAAGGTCGCGCCGAGGATCTCGGAGACGGGCATCACATGCTCGCGCGCGGCGAGATAGACGCGCACCTGCACGACGTCTTCGAGCGTGGCGTCGGCCTCGGCCAGCGCCTCGCCGATCGTCTTGAGGGCCTGGCGCGCCTGCGCCGCCGCGCCGTCCGGAAAGCGCATGGTGGCGGGGTCGTAGCCCGCCGTGCCGGAGACCAGTACCCATTCCCCGTCCACCACCGCGCGGGCATAGCCGGCGATCTCCTCGAACTTCGAACCCGAATAGATGGAGCGTCGCGTCATGGCGGAGGGGTCCTCGGAGGAAGGGCGGGACGGGCATCCGGCGCGATGCGTGGCCGGTGCCGCCACATCGGGGATAACGCCGCGGCGGGGCGCTTGTAAAGTCGTTTGATCAAACGATCGGAGACTGCTAGCGTCTCATTCGAAGCCGTCTTCGGTCCGCCCCCCGTCATCCGCGCGCGGCGCGCCGACGACGCGCCACGACCGATCATCCCCGTTGCAGCCGCCGGACATGCCCGTATGACGCTGAGACCGAACCCATCCTGCCCGACCCCGGCCAGCGGCGCATGAGCGGCTATTTCCTCTACCATTCCATCGGCACCTTCCCCGGCAAGGCCGAGGCGCTGCGCGGGGCGCTGGGGCGCTTCGCCGACGACTGGTCGGCCGAGAACGACGCGCAGTGGCCGACCATGCTGAGCCTGCGCGCGCGCTTCATCGAGACCTGGGCGGGCCTGATCGACGCTCCGGCGGGATCGCTGACGACGACCGAAAGCGTCACCGCCGGGCTCTATGCCCTGATCGGCGCCCTGCCGCGCGAGCGGCTGGCCGGCCGCCGCGTGCTGGTGGCGGCCGATGGCTTCCCGAGCCTCCATTTCCTGCTCCAGGGCCTCGCGCCCCGCTTCGGCTTCACGCTCGACACGGTGCCGCTGCGGCCGGGCGAGCGCTGGGTGCGCGACGAGGACATGCTGGCCGCCTGGGGGCCGGATGTCGGCCTCGCGCTCCTCACCTTCGTCACCTCCACCGCCTCGCACCGCTGCGACATGGGCGCGCTCGCCGCGCACGGCCGCGAGATGGGCAGCCTCACCGTCGCCGACGTGACGCAGGGGATCGGCATCCGGCCCTTCTCGGTGGCGGACGGCGCGATCGACGCGGTGGTCTCGACCTCGCTCAAATGGCTCTGCGGCGTGTCGGGCGCCGGGGTCCTCCAGGTGCGGCCGGACCTCCTCGCGACCTGCCGGCCGGAATTCCGCGGATGGTTCAGCCAGGAAAACCCCTTTTCCTGGGATCTCGACGCCTTCCGCTTCGCGCCCGACGCCCGGCGCTTCGACCAGGGCACGCCCTCGATCCTGCCGGCCGCGGGCTCGCTGCCGGGTCTCGACCATATCCGCTCGCTCGGCCTTCGAACCGTGGCCGCCCAGAACGCCCGCCTGACCGAGCGGATCGTCGCCATGGCCGACGAGGCCGGCCTGCCGCTCGCCTCGCCGCGCGAGGCGGACCGGCGCGGCGGCAGCGTCATGCTGAACCTCGGGGACGCCGCCGCCGGACTCGTCGGCCCCTTGCGCGCGCGCGGCCTGTTCTGCGACGCGCGCGGCCCCGTCCTGCGCCTGTCTCCCGGCCTCGTCACGCAGGAGGCCGACGTCGACCGCCTCTTCTCGGCATTCGAAGACCTCGGCGCCCGTCGCGCCGCCGCTTGATCCCAACCCCTCGTCCCCTCGCCGCACCGATGCGGCGACCGTCATAAGGAGACTTCCATGCTCGACCGGCGCCGCCTCTTCGGTCTTCTCCTTGCCGCCGCGGCCCTCGCGCCGTCGCTGCCGGCCCTTGCCGCCGACCCGATCGTGGTCGGCGCCTATCCTTCCAACCCGCCCTGGGAGTTCAAGAACGACGCCGGCACCTTCGAGGGCTACGAGATCGACGTCGCGACGGAAGCCGCCAAACGCGTCGGCCGTCCGGTCGAGTTCCAGGACCTCGGCTTCCAGGCGCTCTTCGCCGCCACCGCCTCGCACCGCATCGATTTCGCGGTCTCCTCGATCTCGATCACCAACGACCGGCTCCAGAACCAGTCCTTCACCCAGCCCTACTACGACAGCGACGGTACGATTCTCGGCCGCGAGGGCTCGGCGATCGCGAAGTTCGAGGACCTCAAGGGCAAGGTGATCGGCACCGTGTCGGGCACCACCGGCGAGAAGTGGGCCAAGGAGAACGCCGAGACATACGGCATCGCCGAGGTGAAGGGCTACAACGCCCAGCAGGACCTGATGCTCGACATCCAGAACGGACGCATCGACGGCGGTGCGGGCGAGATCGCCGGCTTCCAGTACGCCATGACCAAGATCCCCGGCCTCCAGATCCTGATCCGCATCCCGACGGGCGAGCGCTTCGCGATGATGGCGCCGAAGGACTCGGAGATTCTGCCGGCCGTCAACGACGCCATCTCGGCCATGAAGGCGGACGGGACCCTCGCCAAGATCCACGAGAAGTGGTTCGGCGTCGCACCGGCCGCCGGCACCAGCACGGTCGTCGCCTCCGGCGTGCCCACGGCCCAATAAAGACCCTGCGGCGGCGCGTGGGCTAGGGACGGGGAAGACACCGGACCCGAGGCCCCGCGCCGCCCCTTTTTCGCGCGAGCCGAGACCATGGGGCTGATCGACACCTTCTTCAACACCGCCGTCCTGGCGCGCGCCTTCCCGATCCTCCTGCGCGGGCTCTGGAACACGCTGCTGCTCGGGGCGACGGCGATCGTCTTCGGCTGCCTCGTCGGCCTCGTCGTGTGCCTTGCCCGGCTCTATGCGCCGAAGGTCGTGCGCTGGCTGGCGGTCGGCTATATCGACATTTTCCGGGCCCTGCCGGTCCTCGTCGTCCTGATCCTCCTCTACTACGCCCTGCCCTTCGTCGGCATCCGCCTCTCGTCCTTCGCCTCGGCGGCGATCGCGCTGACGCTCGTCCTGTCGGCCTTCACGGCGGAGGTCTGCCGGGCCGGCATCGAGACCGTGCCGCGCGGCCAGTTCGAGGCGGCGGCGGCCCTCGGGCTTCCCTTCCGCCTGACCATGCGCAAGGTCATCCTGCCGCAGGCCGTGAAGGTGATGATCCCGCCGCAGACCAGCAACTGCGTCTCGGTTCTCAAGGACACGGCGCTGGCCTCCGTCGTCGCCATGCCCGATCTTCTGAAGCAGGCGAACGACGCCCAGGCGATGATGGCCAATCCGACGCCGCTGATCGGCGCCGCCCTGATCTATCTCGCCATTCTCTGGCCCATGGTGCGCCTTGTCTCCTTCCTTGAGATGCGCAGCCGGGGCCGGACAACTCGCTGAATCGGAGCCAGCACAGCGTTTGGTCAAACGTCGAGATACTGGTCTTGTGAATCCTGCGCCATTCGGCCAGCTGGTTCATTCGAGCTTGGGATACTGTCCGCCAGCACCTGCCGCCGCGCTATCGTGGATCGGCTAGAATAAGGGACCCGTTTTTGGCGTGATCGGCGTCCAAACGGAGGCCTGACTCAGATCTGGTGCAGTTTGGCGCCGGGAATGGCGGTGTCTTCTGGGCATCGCTACGATGTCGTGCCGAATTTCGCTTTCAACCGCCACTCCAGCCTGACTCGCCGTTAATCATCAGGAGCTCGTGAACGGCGTCCTGATCGTCACTACCTCGGCGCGAGTACCATCGGCGGCGTGTCCATCCTTCAATCGCCTTTTCCTGGCGGGTTCACAGCCGCTACCACCGGCGCGTCGCTGATCTGCCCCTGCGCGTGGTCAGCCCCCGCTGAGTGGTCCAGCTGTAAAGCTAGTTCAGGGTTGGTTTGGTCCTGACCCGGACTTTGACCCAGGCGTCATGTGAGCTCTCGGGCTTTCTTAAGTTGATCGGCGAACGCGGCCGGGGTCAAGTTGCCCAGGCTCGTATGCGGACGGTGGTGGTTGTCGTCCTCCCGCCAGGCGTCGATCCGGACCCTGGCATCGGCCATGGACAGGAACCAGGAGGCGTTCAGGCGTTCGCTGCGCAGGCGGGCGTTGAAGGCTTCGATGAAGGCGTTGTCCGTCGGCTTTCCAGGCCTCGAGAAGTCCAGCTCGACCTTGTTCAGGTCGACCCACTGGTCGAGCATCCGACCAGCGAACTCGGGGCCGTTGTCCACCCGAATGCTCGCCGGTTTGCCACGAAGGGCGACCAGCCGGTCGAGTTTCTCGGCGATCTGATAGGCCCGGAAGTTCGTCCTCGCACAGGTCGCGAGAGCCTCTCTCGTATGGCAGTCCAGAACCGTCAGGATCCGGAACGGCCGGCCGTCGAACAGCCGGTCCGACACGAAGTCCATCGACCAGACCTCATTGGCGTTCTCGGCCGTGGCCCGACCGATCCGATATCGCGATGACCGGCGGCGCTTCGGGCTGCGCTTGCGGATCGACAGCCTTCCTCGCGGTAGAGCCGGTACAAGCGCTTGTGGTTGATCACCCAGCCCTCGCGCTGGAGCAGGACGTGCAGGCGTCGATATCCGTAGCGGACCCGGCTCGCGGCCAGATCCTTCAACCGCATGCGCAGTGCCGGAGCCGGATCGCGGCGGGACCTGTACCGGTGGGAGGCCCGTCCAAAGCCGTTGGCCTGACAGGCCCGGCGCTCCGACATGGCGAACGCCGCCTGGAAGCGCCGGACTTGCCTCTCGGCGCCGGACGGGCTTCACCATTTTTTTCCAGGGCATCCTGCAGCATCGTCTTGTCCAGGCTGAGGTCGGCGACCAAACGTTCAGCTTGGCGTTCTCCTCCTCGAGCTGCTTCAGACGCCGGATCTCCGACACGCCCATCCCGACGTAGACCTTCTTCCAGCGATAGAACGTCGCTTCGGCGACCCCCATCTTACGGCAGATCTCGCCAACCAGCGTGCCGTTCTCCGCTTAGCCAGAGGGCAAAGGCGATCTGCTCGTTCGTGAACCGTTTCTTGGGCATCGGCTCTCTCCTCTCATCGAGAAATCGTGCCCGAAAATTCTCATGCCGTCCGGACCAGTTTCACGGGTCAGGACCAAGTGTCGAACCCGCGGCCAGTCTGCGTCGCTCGGTGCTACGCATGATCGCATGTCCGTTATCGGCGGTAGTCGGCCGTCCACCTTAGACTAGTTTTAAATTCCGAAGAGGACGGTCGGCTGCATCGGCTCGAGGAAGCCGAGACATGTGCGGATCGGCGTCCTCGAAAGAGCCTCGTGCGAGCGCCACCGCGATCCGCGAACTCCGTTTGAACCCAAGTCGCGGACCCCCAAGCAGCGAGCGATCCATGTCGAGATTTCCAGACCTTGCGTTGAACCGGCGCGACCTCATGACGAGCGCGACGGCCTGCGTCGCCGCCTCGGCCCTGCCGGCATCGGCCTTCGCGCAGTCGGGCGGTCCGGCGGCGCCAAGCGACGAGCCGGTCACATCGGCCGTCGCCTTCACCGTCAACGGGGAGCGCAGGGAACTCGACCTCGACCTGCGCACGACGCTTCTCGACGCGCTGCGCGAGCATCTGAAGCTCACCGGCACCAAGAAGGGCTGCGATCACGGCCAGTGCGGGGCCTGCACCGTGATGGTCAACGGGCAGCGCATCAATTCCTGCCTGACGCTCGCCGTGCTGCACGAGGGCGACGAGGTCATCACGATCGAAGGGCTCGGCACGCCGGAGGCCCTGCATCCGATGCAGGCCGCCTTCGTGAAGCACGACGGATACCAGTGCGGCTACTGCACCCCCGGCCAGATCTGCTCGGCGGTCGCTGTGCTGGCCGAAGTGAAGGCGGGCATTCCGAGCCACGTCACGGCCGACCTGATGGCGGCGCCGCAGGCCACCAACGAAGAGATGCGCGAGCGTATGAGCGGCAATATCTGCCGCTGCGGCGCCTATTCCAACATCGCCGAAGCCATGGCCGAAGTCGCCGGGAGGCCCGCATGAAGTCCTTCACCTTCGAGCGTCCCGCTTCGCCGGCCGAGGCGGCCAAGGCCGCCGCCGCGCGGCCCGACGCCAAGTTCATCGCGGGAGGCACCAACCTTCTCGACCTCATGAAGCTCGAGATCGAGGCGCCGCGCCATCTCATCGACGTCAACCGGCTCGGGCTCGACCGCATCGAGGCGACCGACGAGGGCGGCCTGCGGATCGGGGCGCTCGTGCGAAACACCGCGATGGCGGCGGACAGCCAAGTGCGCCGCGACTACGGCGTTCTGACGCGGGCCGTCATGGCCGGGGCGTCCGGCCAGCTGCGCAACAAGGCGACCACCGCCGGCAATCTTCTCCAGCGCACCCGCTGCCCGTATTTCTACGACACCAACATGGCCTGCAACAAACGCCGACCCGGCTCCGGCTGCGCGGCGCTCGAAGGCTATTCGCGGCTTCTGGGCGTCGTCGGCGTCAGCGATAGCTGCATCGCCACCAACCCGTCCGACATGAATGTCGCCTTGCGCGTTCTCGATGCCGGCGTCGAGACGGTGAACCCCGATGGGCAGACCCGCACGATCCCGATCGCCGACTTCCATCGCCTGCCCGGCGAGACGCCGGAGCGCGACACCGTTCTGGAACAGGGCGAGCTGATCACCGCCGTCACCCTGCCCGCCCCGCTCGGCGGAAAGCACCTCTATCGCAAGGTGCGCGACCGCGCGTCCTATGCCTTCGCCGTCGTCTCCGTCGCTGCCGTGATCCAGCCGGACGGGACGGGCCGCGTGGCGCTGGGCGGCGTCGCGCCCAAGCCCTGGCGCATGGAAGAGGCCGACGGCAGGCTGCGCGAGGGCGCCGGGCCCGCCGCCGCCCGCCTGTTCGCCGATGCGCGCACCACCGAACACAACGCTTTCAAGATTCCGCTGGCGGAGCGCACGCTCGCCTCGGTTCTCACAGAGGCGAGGAGCTGATCCGATGAAGTTCGACACCCCCGCCGGCACCAATCCCATCGACAAGCTGCGCGTCGTCGGCCAGCCGCACGAGCGGATCGACGGGCGCATGAAGGTGACGGGCACCGCACCCTATGCCTACGAGCACCACGACGTCGCGCGGAACGTCGCCTACGGCTACGTCGTCGGCGCCGCCATCGCCAAGGGACGCATCTCGCGCCTCGACAGCACGGCCGCGCGCCGGGCGCCCGGCGTCCTCGCCATCGTGACGCACGAGAACGCGGGCGAACTCGGCAAGGGCGACAAGAACACCGCCAAGCTTCTCGGCGGCCCCGAGATCCAGCACTACCATCAGGCGGTCGCGGTGGTGGTGGCCGAAAGCTTCGAAGAGGCACGCGCGGCGGCTCACCTCCTCGACATCGCCTACGAGGCGACGCCCGGCGCCTTCGACCTCGCGAGCGCCAAGGACGGTGCGCCCGATGCCCCGGCCTCTGACGGGTCGCCGACGCAGACCGGCGCGGGCGACTTCCAGGGCGCCTTCGATGCCGCCCCGGTGAAGTTCGAAGAGACCTACACGACGCCCGACCAGAGCCACGCAATGATGGAGCCGCATGCGTCGCTGGCCGAATGGGAGGGCGACCGGCTCACCGTCTGGACGTCCAACCAAATGATCGCCTGGGGGGCGGCCGATCTCGCCAAGACGCTGAAGGTCGCCCCCGAAAAGGTCCGCATCGTCTCCCCCTTCGTCGGCGGCGGCTTCGGCGGAAAGCTGTTCCTGCGGGCCGACGCGCTGATGGCAGCGCTGGGCGCGAGGGCGGCCGGCCGCCCGGTGAAGGTCGCGCTCTCGCGACCGATCATGGCCAACAACACGACGCACCGCCCCGCCACGATCCAGCGCATCCGCATCGGCGCGCAAAGCGACGGCACGATCACCGCGATCGCGCACGAGAGCTGGTCGGGCGATCTGGAGGGCGGCCAGCCCGAAGTCGCCACGCAGCAGACCCGGCTCCTCTATGCCGGCGCCAACCGCATGACCTCGCTGAAGCTCGCCGTGCTCGACCTGCCCGAGGGCAACGCCATGCGCGCGCCCGGCGAGGCGCCCGGCCTCATGGCGCTGGAGGTCGCGATGGACGAACTGGCCGAGCGCCTCCGTCTCGACCCCGTCGCCCTCCGGATCATGAACGACACGCAGGTCGATCCCGAGGAGCCCTCGCGCCCGTTCTCGCAGCGGCGCTTGGTGGACTGTTTCCGCGAGGGGGCGGAGCGCTTCGGCTGGAGCGCGCGGAACGCCCGTCCGGGTCAGGTGCGCGATGGCCGATGGCTCGTCGGCATGGGCGTCGCCAGCGCCTTCCGCAACAACATGAACATGGATTCGGGTGCCCGCGTCCGGCTCGGACGCGACGGCATCGTCACGGTCGAGACCGACATGACGGACATCGGCACCGGCTCCTACACGATCATCGCGCAGACCGCCGCCGAGATGCTGGGCCTGCCGCTCGATCGCGTGCAGGTGACCCTCGGCGACTCCCGCTTTCCCGTCTCGTCCGGTTCCGGCGGCCAGTGGGGCGCGAACTCCTCGACCGCCGGCGTCTATGCCGCCTGCGTCAAGCTGCGCGAGGCCATTGCGCAGAAGCTTGGGCTCGATCCGAAGGCGGCCGAATTCGTTGGTGGGATGGTCCAGGCCGGCGACCGGCGGATGGCGCTCGCCGAGGCCGCCAGCGGCGGAGACCTCGTCGCGGAGGACACGATCGAGTTTGCGAAGGCGATGTCGAAGGAGAAGCAGCAGTCGACCTTCGGCGCCCATTTCGTCGAGGTCGGCGTCGATAGGGCCACCGCCGAGATTCGGGTACGCCGGATGCTCGCGGTCTGCGCGGCCGGGCGTATCCTCAACCCGATGACGGCGCGCAGCCAGGTAATCGGCGCCATGACCATGGGCGTCGGCGGCGCGCTGATGGAGGATCTGGCGGTGGACAAGCGCCATGGCTTCTTCGTCAACCACGACCTCGCGGGCTACGAGGTGCCCGTGCATGCCGACATTCCACACCAGGAGGTCATCTTTTTGGACGAGATCGACCCCGACGTGTCGCCGATGAAGGCCAAAGGCGTCGGCGAACTCGGCCTTTGCGGCGTCTCGGCGGCGATCGCCAACGCCATCCACAACGCGACGGGCGTTCGTGTAAGGGAATACCCCGTCACTTTGGACAAACTGCTCGAAGGGATGCCCGAACTGGCGTGATCGGTGGTCTATCGACGGGCGCCGGCTCGGACACGGATCATCTCATGTCGAGGCCAACCTCCGGCCACCTGATGCCTGGCGACGTAATCCACTCCCGAGGCGTCGCTCCAGAAAGCCCGAGAGTGGATGACGTTGGCTGACCCAATAGCAATCGGCGGCGGACGCGACGACGTCCGCCGCCGATTGTCCGCTTTTTCCGCATCCGCCTTCGCGAGCAGACTGGCAGCATTCCACCCGAGGTCGCCGACCAGTGCCGGAGAAGCAGACCTCCGGGAGCGGTTCATCCGCTTTCGACCCTGCGAGGACGTTTGTAGGAGGCTATGCGAAGACCGAAAGCGGTCATTGATGCACACTCCAATTCTCACGTTCGCTGGATTGCTCTAAGGTTTGACCTCGTCTAGCAGAAACAAGGGTTTGCCGATCATCGGAAGACCATCAACCCGATGAGATACCTATGCACCGTTTCCCGGCAGGAGATGGCGAACAAGCTCGGCTGATGCGCGAGCACGATTGGAGCGGATCGCCGCTCGGTGCATCGGAGCTATGGCCAGCGTCTCTTCGAATGATCGTCCGTCTGATGCTGGACGCCCGGCAGCCGATGTTCACGGTCTGGGGACCCCAGCAGATCCTTCTCTACAATGAGGAGTTGCTCCCCATCCTCGGCACGAAGCATCCGTCCGCGCTCGGGCGGCCCTTCCTCGAGGTGTGGCGAGAAGTGGCCGACGACATGCGGCCCATCGTTGAGGCTGCCTATTCCGGCGTCGCGACCCACATGGACGATATCATGTTGATGGTCGACCGGAACGGCGTCCGCGAAGAGACGCACTTCAATTTTTCCTTCACGCCGCTGCGTTCCGAGGACGAAAGCGTAGACGGTTTCTTCTGCGCCTGCACCGAGACGACCAAGGCCCATGCCGACGCCCGCGACCTGACGATGCAGCAGGACGCCTTGAGCCGGAGCGAAGCAAAGTGGCGCACCGTCTTCGAGACGCTGCGCGAGGGCTTCCTGCTCGGCGAACTGATCCGGGACGAGTTCGGCCGTGCCGTCAACTGGCGCTATGAGGAGGTCAATGACGCCTGGTATGATCTTGTTGGCATCCCGCGTGGGACCGCGACGGGCCGAACCATCCGAGACGTGGTTCCGGGCGTTGAAGACGAATGGATCTACGAGTTTGCCCGTGTCGTTGAGACCGGCGAGTCGTCACGCTTCACCCGCCGCGTCGGCACGCTTGATCGCTGGTATGAGGGCATGGCCCAGCCAATGGGCGGGGATCGCTTCACCGTGATCTTCGTCGAGGTCACGGACCGCATCAGACGGGATCGGCGACAGGCTACGCTGCTGACGCTGGGCGACGAGCTGCGGGGTCGCTCCGACCTCGATACGATCATCACCGCGGCAGCACGCTGCCTCGCCGACGGTCTCGATGTGGATCGGGTCGGCTCCGGCGTCGTGGATTCGCACGAGGACACGATCGACGTTCGGTTCGACTGGTGCGAGGCCGGCATGCGAAGCCTTGTGGGCCGACACAGTCTCAAGTCGTTTGGCTCATACATCGCCGATCTCCGTCGTGACATGACCGTTTCAATCGACGACGTCCACCTGGATCCACGAACGAGCGGACGCGAAGAAGAGTTCGAGGCCATCCAGACCCGGTCTCTCCTGAATCTGCCCGTAAGCTTTGATGGCCGCCTCTATGCAATCGTGTTCGCCAACACCCGGGAACTCCATTCCTGGACGGACGGCGAGTTGCAGTTCGTTCAGCAGGTCGGCGACCGGGTGCGCGTGGCGCTTGCTCGACAGCGGATGGAGGACGCGCAGCGCGTGCTCACGCAAGAGATGGCCCACCGCATGAAGAACTCGCTCGCCATGGTGCAGGCGATTGCGACCCAGACCCTGCGTCAGGCCGAGACCATGGAAGAGGGGCGCCTCGCGATTGCCTCGCGTTTGGGAGCGCTGGCCCGTGCCCAGGACATCCTGACACTGACATCGTGGGAAGAGGCCGACGTTGGCGATGTGGTCAGGGCGGCGATCGAGCCGCACCGCGTGGGCGGCGACCGGATCACTATTAACGGCTCTTCCTACCGCCTGACGTCGCAGCAGGCCCTCGGACTCAGCCTGGCTATCCACGAATTGGCGACCAATGCCGCGAAGTATGGTGCCCTATCGTCCGATGCGGGCCGTGTCGACATCTCATGGTCGCTGGCGGATGCCGCATTCACTTTCCGATGGATCGAACATGATGGTCCGCCCGTTACGCCGCCGACGCGTCAGGGGTTCGGATCCAAGCTGATTGAGCGGATCGTCGGATCCTACTTCAGTGGAACCGGACGGCTTCAGTACGATCCTGGCGGCGTCCGGTTCGAGCTCGTCGGGGCTGCTGCGCCCTCCCGCATGTCGTAAGGGTGTTGTTTCTCATATGGCCCAGTCCTTCGATCCGTCGCAGTATGCCGTTCTCGTCGTCGAGGACGATCCGTTCATTCTTGCGGAAGCTGTCGACCTAGTAATCGAGGCCGGCTTCAAGGCCTACGAAGCGCGCAACGCCGACGCCGCGATCCGCATGCTGGAGCGCTACTCCGAGATTCGGATCGTCTTCACAGATGTCGAGATGCCGGGTTCGCTGGACGGACTGAAGCTCGCCGCAGCCGTGCGCAAACGGTGGCCGCCCGTGCAGTTCATCGTCGTGTCGGGACGAGTGAAGGTCACCCCCCAAGAGATGCCGGAACACAGCGTGTTCTTCTCCAAGCCCTACGACCCGGATGCGATCCTGCGCACGCTCATGCGGTTCGGCGAGAGGATCGAGCATGGTTGATCTGCGGCAGTCCCGTGATGGTTCCTGCTAGGCAGCGGACTCGTTACGCATTGATCCAAATACGGACGGCAGCGAGCTTGATGGCGGCGAGGAAGTTGTCCGGCCTTCGATCGTAGCGCGTTGCAAGACCACGCATCTGCTTGATGCGGTTGAAGAAGCGTTCGACGAGGTTGCGCTGGCGATAAACCCATCGGCTGAAGGCGAAGGTGCCCTTGCGCATCGAGCGCGGCGGGATGTTGGCCCAGGCGCCTTGCGCCGCGATAAGGGAGCGGATGCCATCCGTGTCATAGGCCTTGTCGGCGATCACAATGGCGCCGGGCGCGACGGCGTCGAGCAGCTTGGCGGCAACCGGCGCATCGCCCGCCTGACCGGCTGTGAGTTCCAGACGCACGGGTCGGCCTTCGGCATCCACCAGGGCATGGATTTGGGTGGTCAGGCCGTCACGGGAGCGTCCCTGCCGAGGATCGGCAGGCCCCCTTTTTTGCCTGACGCCCCATGCTGATGGACGCGGACGCAGGAGCTGTCGATCATGACGATGTCGCCGTCATAGGCCCGGCTCATGGCCTTCTAGCAGCCGGTCCCAGACACCGGCTGCCCGCCAGCGCGTGAAGCGATTGTAGAGGGTGGTGCGCGGGCCGTAGCGCTCGGGCACGTCCCGCCAGGACGAGCCGGTCCGAAACCGCCGGAGAATACCGTCGATCACCCGCCGGTCGTCCACGCGAGGCACGCCTCGGCTGTTCCTCGGCAACAGCGGCTCGATCACCGACCACTCCATGATCCGTCAGTTCATGGCGACGCATGCCAACCTCCTTCTCAGGAGATGAATCAGATCAGCCTAAAATCTTGAACCCCGTTATGGGGACACTGCCTAGGTCAGCGGTGCATCCGTTGCGTCTCGCAAACTCGATGATGTCGGCTGTCAGGGGCGCATCATCGGCTCGCCCCTTCGACACCTTGCGCTGTGTCGATCGATACTGCCCCAGGATCCGGCAAGCCGACCGCTCCGACACGCCGAACTTCCGCACGGTGTGGTCGATGCAAAGCCGGTGCCAGAAGGTACTCACCAGTTTGACCTTAAGGGCTATCCCGCGAGAGCGTGGTGGTACACATGACATCTTCCGCAATGCGCAAAAGTCCTGTGCCACAGGGCTTCCAGCGGCCTGGGCGTAGTATCCCTCCCTCTCCGCCATTTACCCCAAGTAAATATATCTGCTTCCATCTGAAATAGACTTCAACAAAATAGATTCTACACTTGGCTATTTCTTTGTAAGCGGGTAAAATTGGCGGCGTTCGCCGATCTATACAGCTGATACCGTCGAGTATACAAAGCCTTCGAAAGGACCTTCAAACCCGATCAACCCGACAAACGACCAGCCGGTGTGTTGGCCGTGTCGCCCCTCAGATTATCTGAGCGCCGACATGTCGCGCGTAAAATCGAAGGGCCTGCCGCGCGAGATCAAATGGCATGAGTTTTGGGAAATCGAGATCCCAAAAGAGGCCTCCGACGAGGTCTTTCGGGATGGAAGAAGCTGATTTCCGATGACGGTCAGAAAGAGTCCCGCGACACTTTCTCGGGTCACTGCTCCAGATTCACTGAATGACGCTTCGAATGTCGGAGGTGAACCGCCGATCGCTGGCCTCTCGGTCGTTATCACCGTTTTCTCCTCAAGCCAAAACTGACTTTCCTGTCACGGGATTGCCGCCCTGGGTAGTCATCACTTTCAGGATTCCAACGATCGGAAGTCGAAGCGAAGTATCGAATTGGGTTCAGCGTCCGAATTCGTATCAGCCCGTTCCGTCTCCACCATCATTGACCCTTCGGCTGGAAAGAAGACCGGGGATTGCCGACTGGCGGTGGGCTTGCGACCTCCACACGAGGTTTGATCCTGCCCGCCATCGTCCAGCCCTTTCTCGATCTCGAGTTCGGCGTATCCGACATCCGGCGTCTGGTCGGGGACAACGCCGCCGGTCTGCCCGGCCTCGCCTGTTGGGATTCCTGGATTGGCGGCGCGGAACCGCTGCGGCCGCCAGACGTCTAGGACGACCCGGCCGAACCAGGAGGGCGCCGCGAATTGTGGCGCCTCGCCTTGCGGCACGGACCGACCGAGCAGCCCCGTCCAGGATGTCCACATGTCCCCACTTCCGCATCACGGCCGATACGATTACGCGCCCATCCTCGGCCGGGCGGACTATTCCTGGCCGGAGGGGCGTCGCCTGGCTCTCTATCTCGGCGTCAATCACGAGGTCTTCGGGTTCGGGGAGGGCTTGGGCGCGACGCTGGCGCCGGCCAAGACCGAGCCCGACGTCATGAACTTCGCCTGGCGCGACTACGGCAACCGGGTGGGCGCCTGGCGCTTCATGGAGATGTTCGACCGCCTGGACCTGCGCACCACCGCGCTCCTCAACAGCGCGGTGATCGAGCGCTGCCCGGGGCTGGCCGAAGCCTGCCGCGACCGGGGCGACGAGATCGCCGCCCATGGCCGCACCAACGCGGAAGCCGAGGGGGAAATGAGCGAGGACCGGGAACGCGCGATGATCGCGCGCACCCTCGAGGACTTCGCCAGGATCGGCGTCAGGCCACGGGGCTGGCTCGGTCCCTGGATTTCCGAAAGCGACCTGACGCCCGACCTCCTCGAGGAAGCGGGCTTCCGCTACGTCCTCGACTGGGCGCATGACGACCAGCCGACCCGCCTGCGAACGCGCAGCGGCGCGGGGCTCCTGTCGATTCCCTATTCGCAGGAAGTCAACGACATCCCCTCGATCGTCTCGCGCCATCAGGAAGCCGCGACATTCGCGAGCATGATCGAGGACACGGTCGAGCAGCTTCTCGGCGAATGCGAGCGCCGGCCGGTCGTGTTGGGGATCGCGCTTCACCCCTATATCATGGGGCAAGCCCACCGCGCCCTTCACCTGGACCGCGTGTTGACGCGGCTCCGGGAGCGGGACGATCCGCGCATCTGGTGGACCACCGCCGGCGCCATCGCCGATCACCGGGCGGAGGCGACGGGCGAGCCGGGGCGCCCGGCCTGAACGCCGCTGCGGCTCGGCTCGTCCCGCGATGCCGCTGGCTTTGCCGAGCGCTACACGGAGCATCGCGGCGACGAAGCGATCACCCGTTTTCCGCCAGGAACCAGGCGACGAGCTCGGCCGAATTGCGCACGCCGACCGCGCGCGACAGGCGCAGCCGGTGCGCCTCGACCGTGCGCTGCGACAGGCCGATCGCGCCCGCGATCTCGGCATTGGTGCGCCCCTGCGCGACGAGGGCGAGGATCTGCCGCTGGCGTCCCGTCAGCCGCAGCGTCGCGTCCGTCACCGGGCGGTTCAGCGGCTCGAAACAATAGATCGCCTCGGCGAACGGATCGGCCGCCCGGCGCGAGCGGCCGTTGACCCGCGCCCAGAAGCGCCGCCCCGTCGCCCCGCGCATGATGCGCTCGTCCTGAAACACCTGGCCCCCCGGCAGATGGGAGCGCCACATCTCCCCCGTGCGCACGAAATCGTCGAGCTGGGGGTAGAGGCGGGAGAAGCTGGTGTCGACCAGCTCCGCCCGCTCGAAGCCGAACAGCGCGGCGAACTCGGCGTTGCAGTCGCGGATGATGCGATGGGTCGCGAAGACGAGCGGCATGGGCAGCTCGGCCAACGCGAAGCGCGGGGCATCGGACGGGCTGGAGCGGGAGGCGCGCGCGGACATGCCGTAGAAATACGACTCGCCGGGGCGCGGGGGCAAGCTCTAGCTTTCATCCCATCCGGTCCGTTTCGGGCGGCAGGCGACGGGAGGCGAGGCTTGCGGAAAGTGCGTTCGACAGCGGCGGAGGCCCTGGAAGGGGTGCTTCGCGACGACATGGTCATCATGGCCGGCGGCTTCGGCCTGTGCGGCATTCCAGAGGCGCTGATAGACGCGATCCAGGCGTCCGGCGTGAAGGGCCTGACGGTCATCTCCAACAATGCGGGCGTCGACGGGATCGGCCTCGGGCGGCTCCTCGCCACGCGGCAGATCGCCAAGATGATCTCGTCCTATGTCGGCGAGAACAAGCTCTTCGCGCAGCAGTACCTGTCGGGCGAGCTGGAGCTGGAGTTCAACCCGCAGGGCACGCTCGCCGAGCGCATCCGGGCCGGCGGCGCCGGCATTCCCGCCTTCTTCACCAAGACCGGCGTCGGCACGCTGATCGCGGAAGGCAAGGACGTGCGCGAGTTCGACGGCGAATCTTACGTGATGGAGCGCGGGCTCTTCGCCGATCTCGCGATCGTCCACGCTCATACCGGGGATGCCGAGGGCAATCTCGTCTACCGGAAGACCGCGCGCAACTTCAATCCGATGATGGCGACCGCCGCCAAGGTCACGGTGGCCGAGGTCGAGCACATGGTGCCGGTCGGCTCGATCGACGCGGATCACATCCACACGCCCGGCATCTTCGTGCAGCGGATCGTCCACGTGCCGAACCCGGAGAAGCATATCGAGCAGCGCACGGTGCGCCAGCGCGAGACGGCCGGAACGGCGGCAGCGGGGGAGGAAGTCTGATGGCCTGGACGCGCGACCAGATGGCGGCCCGCGCCGCCCGTGAGCTTCAGGACGGGTTCTACGTCAATCTCGGCATCGGCATCCCGACGCTGGTGGCCAATCACATCCCTGATGGCATCGAGGTGGTGCTCCAGTCCGAGAACGGCATGCTCGGCATGGGCCCCTTCCCTTATGCGGGCGAGGAGGACGCCGACCTCATCAACGCCGGCAAGCAGACCATCACCGAACTGCCGATGACGAGCTTCTTCTCCTCGGCCGACTCATTCGCGATGATCCGGGGCGGGCATATCGACCTTTCCATCCTCGGCGCCATGCAGGTGGCGGCCAATGGCGACCTCGCCAACTGGATGATCCCCGGCAAGATGGTGAAGGGCATGGGCGGGGCGATGGACCTCGTAGCGGGCGTCAAGCGCGTCGTCGTCGTCATGGAGCACGAGGCCAAGGGCGAATCGAAGCTCCTTCCCGAATGCACTCTGCCGCTGACCGGCGCGCGCGTCGCCGACCTCGTGATCACCGATCTCGGCGTCTTCACCGTGGAGCGCAAGGGACCGGAGCGGCTGACCTTGATCGAGCTGGCCGACGGCGTGACGCTCGACGAGATCAAGGCCAAGACGGCGGCGCCCTTCGAAGTCGGGCTCTGATCCGGGAGCGCGACCGAGGTCCGCTGTCTCAAAACTCCTCTTCTGGCCTGTCATGGGCCAGACAGGGCAACGCCCCGTATCCGTCCCCTGCCCCTTGCTGCCGGGACAAGACGCGCGGGGCGATCAGCGGGCGAGCGCCTCGCGCACCCAGTCGAGCCGCGCGGCCGGGACGAGGCCGTAATTGTAGAAATTGAGCCCGTCCGCGCCGGCTTCGCAGGCCACCTCGACGCGGGCCGCAAGATCGCCCGCGCCGGTCATTTCGGGATAGAACAGGCGATAGCCGATGCCGAGGAACCGGTCCGGGCCGACCAGCGCGCGGCCGAGCCGCGTGAGATCGGAGACCGATTGCGGCGTGCGGTCGTAGGCGCACAGAAGCAGGCCGTCGAGAAGCCGGGCGGCTTCGGCCAGATCGACGCCGCCCGCCCAGGCTTCCGGCAGGTCGATCAGCACGATCTTCGTCGCCGGATCGGCGGCTTCCGCGATTTCGGCGAGAAGGCTGGTGACGGGCTCGGAGCGCCAGAGCAGGAATTCATGAAGGGCCGGCCAGCGCCGGAAGGCCTCGACGCCGCGCTCGGCGAAGTCGGGAAGCTGCGTCTGCGGCACGGCTCGCTCGCAGGCCTCCGCGATGAAGCGCTGCACCACCCGCCGCGCGCCGACGCTGTCGACGCCCGCGCGCGAGGCGCGCACCTCGCAATGGCGGCAGAAGCAGACCGAAAGCAGGAATTCCTCTTCCGGCAGAAGCCCGACACCGTCCTTCTCGTGGTGATAGCCATGGGCGAAGCCCATGAAATTGGGGCTTTCCAGCTCCAGCCGGTCGGGCTGGTAGCCGCTCGTGATGTCGCGCACCAGCGTCGTGACATAGCGCCGGGCGGCCGGGCTCGACGGGCAGAGGGCGTAGAGGTTCGGATCGCCGAAGGCCGTGCGGGTGATCTCGCCGGGATGCAGCATGCCGAGCCGGGTGTTGTGGAGGCAGACCGTCCAGGCCGAGACGGCGGGGCCGCCCTGCTCGCGCGCGTCGCAAAGGGCGGCCAGCATGTCGCCGCCCTCCTCCAGATTGCGCGCCACGAGCGGGCGGATCGGCGCGCCCTCCCAGAGCATCGGGTCCGGCCGGTAATAGACCGTCCCGTCCTCGGGAAAGTAGGCCTTTCGGCGTGGGCTGCGCGGCTGGAGAAAGCGCCCGGCGTGATAGGAGGTGGCAAGGCTCACCATGTCGAGCCCGGCGCGATCCGTCACGTCCCGCAGGAAGGCCGGCAGACCAACATCCTGAATGTCCCACGGGTAGGTCCAGATCGAGCGCTGCATGATGGCCTCTCTTCTCAGCCGAAGCGCAGCGCGAGAGCGCCCGCGACCCCTCCGTCCTCGCCGAGTTCATAGAGAAGAGCGTGGCGGTCGAGGCAAGTGCAGGGATGCGACAGGCCGAAGGCGATGACGTCGCCCGGGCGGATGTCGCTGCCTGCGCCCAAAGCCACGAAGGCGTGCTGGTCGTTCAGCCTGACAACGCTCGCGTCCTGTGCGCCGGAAATCGCCGCGCCGTCCCGATAGGCTTGCAAGGGGATGGGCAGGCCCTGGTCGATCGCGACATCGCGCAAGCCCATGCCGCAGATGGCAAGGCCGGGCTCGGGGACCGAGAGAACCTCGGCCCAGACGCGCAAGGCCGGCTTGAAGCCCTCGGAGGCCGAGACCGCCTCGCCGCCGACCACGAGCCCGCGCCGCTCGTCTAGCGCCGCCATGCCGCGCTCGTAGATGCCGTGATCATGGAAGAAGATCGCGCCGCTGCGCAGGATGAGCCGCGTCGCCTTGTCCTCCGCCAGAACGTCGCGAAGGCCCGCCATCACGAGATCGAAGAAGACCGAACCGCCCGCCGTCAGGATCAAGGGGCGCTCCGGCCCCACCGCCCGGCGCAGGCTGCGATGAAAGGCTGCGGTCGCCACTATGAGCGCGTCGATGCGCGCGCGCGTTTCGCCCGCGTCAGGGGTCGCCGCCGCGCCCTCGTAAGCGCCGGTCCCGGTGACGCGAAGGCGGGGCGTCTCGGCTTCGAGCGCGGCGCGCAGCACCGCTTCGGCTGCCTCCGCCGTGCGCAGGCCCGCGCGCCCGAGGCCGAGTTCCACGAGGAGGCCGAGAGCCGGCAGATCGTCCCGCTCCCCCCAGGCGGCGGCGTAATGCGCGACGAGATCCGCCGAATCCACGAAGACATGGATTTCGGCGTCCGGGTGGCCTGCCAGCAGCGCGGCGAGACGCCGGGCGGCGGCCGCGCCGCCGATCTCGTTGGCGAGGATCAGGCGCTTCAGGCCCGCCTTCAGCATCACCGAGGCCTGCCGGATGTCGGCGACGGTCGTGCCCCAGGCTCCTGCCTCCACCAAGCGGTGAGCCAAGTCCGGCGACATGGGCGTCTTGGCATGGGGCGCGATCGCAGCGCCGGCCTCGGTGACGGCGCGCATCATCAGCGCGGCGTTGGAGGCGAAGGCCGCGCGGTCGAGCGAAATCAGCGGCAGCGCCATCGCGCCATCCTGCGGACGCCAGCCCTGCGCGCCGATCTCCGATAGCGGCAGGGGCGCATGGCCGGGCGGGAAGCCGCGCATACGATCGTCGACGGTCAGGTCCGTGTCGAAGGGCAGAAGCTGGCTCATGCGGAAGTCCTGTCAGAGAAGGCCGAGCGGTCGAGGCCCAGCCGGTAGGTCCGGTTCGCGGTGTCGAAGAAAAGCGCGGCCTGTTCGCCGATCGTCAGATCGGCGGCGATGGTGCGGAAGGCCTCGTAGATCGCGTCGAACGAGGCATGGAGGCCGGTCACGGGAAAGTCGCTGGCGAACATGGCGCGCTCCGGCCCGAAACAGTCGATCCCATGGCGGATCACCGCGCGCAGGCTCTCCAGCGTCCAATCGGGATCGTAGGCGACGGGGTCGGAGAGCTTCAGGCGCAGGTTCGGGGCGCGGGCCAGTTCCCGCAGGCCATCGGCCCAAAGCCGCATTCCCTCCGCGCTGCGATCGGCCGGGCTGCCGCAATGGTTGAGGACGAAGAGCGTGTCGGGGAAGTCCGCGACGAGGCGCTGCGCCTCCGCCATCTGCGGGGGATAGAGCATGAGATCGAAACTCAGGCTGAGACGGGTCGCCGCCCGGAGCCCCCGCCGCCAATCGGGATCGCTCATCAGGCCGGGGCGCGGGGCGAAGGCTTTGGCGGGGTCGGCGTCCCAACTCACGATGTCCCGAATGCCCGCAACGCGCGGGCGCGCGGCTTCCGCCTCCAGACGGGCCTCGGCGTCAGGATGGGCGAGCGGCACGCGGGCGACGAGGCGACGGGCGATGCGATGGTCGGCCTGCCCCTCCAGCCAGAGCGTTTCACCGAGCGGATCGTCGTCCCGCCAGCCCGCTTCGACATGGACGGTCGCGACGACGTTCTGCCTGTCGGAGTCCCTCAGATAGTCTGAGGGCAGATAGTCGCGCCGGATCGGGTCGATCGAGCCGTAGACCATGTCCTCGCCCTCAGGCCGCGCGTCCAACCAGGGATGGCGCTTTAGCTGGAGGTCCCAGAGATGGTGATGCGGGTCGATGAGAGGCCCGGCATAGCGGCTCATCGGCGCGCCTCGCGCCCGGAAATCAAGAGCAGCGCCAGGATCAGCGAGCCGAACATGATGGAGCGCCAGCCGGGCGAGGCGTTGACGACGGTGATCAGCGCCGTGGTCGTCACCAGAAGAATCGCGCCGGGGATCGTGCCGGCATAGGTGCCGCGCCCGCCCAGGATCGACGTGCCGCCGAGCACCACGGCGGCGATGGAGGTGAGGAGATAGGGCTCGCCGATGCCGGCATAGCCCTGCCGGTTCATGCCGAGCAGCAGGATGCCGGCGAGCCCCGAGAAGAAGCCCGACGCGGCATAAAGCCGAAGGCTGGCGCGCTCGACGCCGAGGCCCGTGAGCTTGGCGGCGAGCGGATTGGCCCCGATCGCCAGAAGCCGCGCGCCGAAGGGCGTGCGATGGATCACGAGAAGGATCGCGGCCGAGACGATCACCCAGAGGATGACGCCCGCCGGCAGGCCGAGGGGGCGCGCCGAGCCGAGCCAGATCACCGCCGGGTTCGAGACCGAGACCGCGCTGCCGCCGGCCACGATGATCAGCAGCCCCTGAAGGAAGGTCGTCATGGCGAGCGTCATGATGATGGGCGGCACGCGTAAGTAAGCCGCGCCCGCGCCGTTGAGGAAGCCGATGCCGGTCGCGAGCCCCAAGGTAGCGACGAGGCCGACGAGCCCGGTCGGGTCGGCGGCGGGCGAAAGCAGCGGCAGGAGGATGGCCGAGACGGTGATGATAGCGCCGACCGACAGGTCGATGCCGCCCGCGATCACCACCAGCGTCTGCCCGGCGGCGGCGATGCCGATCACGGCGCTGAGTTCGAGAAGATAGCGAAGATGCCCCCAGCTTCCAAAGCCCCGGAGCGTCAGGCCCGCACCAATCCAGACAAGGGCGACGAGCGCGAAGGTGAGGAGCCAGGGCTGAGCGATCAGGCGCGGCAGGCGGCGGGAGGAGGTCATGCGGCGCGCCTCCAGGCGAGGAACTCGGGAACCGCGACGGCCCCGACGATGATGAGCCCCTGCGCCACATATTGCGCGACGGGCGGAAAGCCGAGAAAGAACATGACGTTGATCATCACCGTGAGCAGCAGGCTGCCGGCGAGCGCGCCGCGCATCGTGCCGCGCCCGCCCAAGAACCCGACGCCGCCGAGCACTGCGCCCGCGATGGAATTCAGCGTCATCGGCGTGCCGATCACCGGATCGCCCGAGCCCGTCTGCGCGGCGACGAAGAGGCCGGCGAGTGCGGTGAGAAGGCCCGACAGGGCGAAGGCCGCGATGCGCACCCGCTCCACCGGCACGCCGGAGCGGTAGGCGCCGAGCGGATTGTCGCCCGCCGCATAAAGGCCGAGGCCGAGAGGCGTCGCCATAAAGAGCTTCCAGCCGGCGACGACGACGAGCAAAATGACGAAGGCGGTCGGCTGGTGGCCGGCCAAGGCGTCGGAGAACCAGGCGGGAATGAAGCCGCCGGGGCGCGGCAGGACGAGAAGCGCGACGCCGCCGACGATGAAGGAGCCGGCCAGCGTCACGATGATCGCGGGCAGGCGGAACAGGGCGACGATGGCCCCGAACAGGCCGCCGACGCCGAGCCCGACCAAGGCCACGGCGAGGATCGCCCCGAAGGCCCCGAGCGGGCCGGCCATCGTGGTCGCGGCGATGACGGCCCCGAGACTCACCAGCGGCCCGATGGCGAGCGAGATGCCGCCATTCAGCATCAGCAGCGCCTGCGCCATGGTGACGAGGGCGAGCGGCAGCCAGTTCTGCGTGAACTTGGAAAAGCCGGACAGGCCGAGAACGCCGGGAAAGAGCCAGATGTAAACGAGCAGAAGCGCGGCGACGAGCAAGTAGAGTCCGCCGAGGCCCCGATTGCGGCCGCGCTGCACGGCGCGATAGAGCGAGGGGCTGGCCATCAGGCGGCTTCCTTTCCGGCTAGCCCCAAGGCCGCGCCGACGATCGCCTCTTCACTGATCGCCCCGCGTTGGAGCGTGGCGGCGACGCGCCCTTCGCGGAAGACGAAGACGCGGTCTGCGAGGTGGACGAGTTCGGGCGTGTCGGAGGAGAGAAGCACGACCAGCGTTCCGCCAGCCGCGAGGTCTCGCAGCATCCGGTAGATTTCGCGCTTGGTGTCGAGATCGACGCCGCGCGTCGGGTCGTTCAGGAGGAGGATCGAGGGCTGCAGCGGCAGCCATTTGGCGAGCGCCACCTTCTGCTGATTGCCGCCCGACAGCGCCTGAACGGGCCGCGCCGGGTCGCCCTTGATGCCCAAGCGCCGGGCGAGCTCCGCCACGAGGCCGCTCTCGGCCGCCCGGTCTCGCAGCCCGGAGCGGGCGAGACGCGGGATGGAGGGTAGCGTCAGATTGGTGGCGATGGAATGGGCGAGCACGAGGCTTTCGCGCTTGCGGTCGGCCGGAACATAGGCAAGGCCCAGCCGGTTCGCGGCCTCGACGCTGCCGGGCAGCGCGGTGCCGCCCGCCAGCGACACGGCGCTCGCCCTAGCCGGGATCGCGCCATAGAGCCCTTGCAGGAAGTCCTCCTGCCCCTGCCCCACAAGGCCGCCGATGCCGACGACTTCGCCGCGCCGTCCCTCGAAATCGACCTCCCGCGCTGATCCCGCCGAGAAGCCTTCGAGCCGGATCAGCACCTCGCCGGGCGAGGGCTCCCACGCCGGGAAGAGATGTTCGGCCTCACGCCCGACCATGAGCTTCACCAGTTCGTCCGGCGCGACGCCCCGGAGCGAGCGGTCGGCCGTCACCACGCCGTCCTTGAGGATGGTGACATGCGAGCAAAGCGCCATGATCTCGTTGAGGCGGTGCGAGATATAAAGAAGCGCCAGCCCTTCGCCCGCGAGGCGCAGGACGAGATCGGCGAGGATGCCGGCCTCGTGCGCGGAAAGCGAGGAGGTCGGCTCGTCGAGGATCAGAACGCGGGGCCGGCGGAACAGCGCCTTGGCGATCTCCACCATCTGCCGCCGTCCGAGCGGCAGCGCGCCGACCGGCGTCTCGGGCGGTTCGTCGATGCCGACCATCCGGCAGACGCGCTCGACGCCTTCCCGCAGCGCGCGATAGTCCACGAGGCCGAAGCGCCGGGGATAGGCGCCGAGGCCGATATTCTCGGCGATCGAGAGTTCCGCCGTCAGGCTCAGCTCCTGCTGGACCACGGCGATGCCGGCCTTGCGCGCCGCGCCGGGCGAGAAACCCGAGACGGGCCGCCCGTCCAGCACGATCTCGCCCCCATCCGGCGCGAGCGCGCCGGACAGGAGATTGATGAGGGTCGATTTCCCCGCGCCGTTTTCGCCGAGCAGCGCGTGGACGCGGCCGGGCCGAAGGGCGATGTCGACGCCCTTCAGCACGGGGTTGCCTAAGAAGCCGCGATGAACGCCCCGCGCCGCGAGCAGCGCCGGGCCGCCGTGATCCTGTTGTTCGTCCATCGCGCGCCTCCCCGCTTCGCTTGGGTCTTACTGCGCCAGGAGCTTGTCGAAGAGCGCCTTGTCATAGGCCGAGTAGATATAGCCGTCGGCGGGGAACTCGCTGGCGCGGGCGAGATAGGTGTCGATGGTGGAATCGTCGATCACCGGCAGCGGCACCTTGACGAAGGCCGGCACGGGCTTGCCGTCCAGCGCCTGAACCGCCGTGTAGACGGCGAGCGCGCCGAGCCAGTTGGGCTGCATGGTGGCCCAGCCCTTGATGCCCTTTTCCTTCCAGAGTTCGAGGAACTGGCGGGCGTTCTCGCCGGTCGTCGGCACGGGCTCGCGGCCCTGCCGGTCGAAGGCCAGAAGCGCGCCCGCCGACAGCGCGCCGCCGAGTGAGAGAACGCCGTCGATCTCCGGGTTGGCGAAGAGAAGGCTCGTCATCGCCTCCTGCGCCGGGGCGACGTTGTATTCGGTGTTGGTCTCGGTGATGACCTCCAGCCCCTTGTTGGCGTCGAGCACGGGCTGCGCGCCCTTGCGGCGATCATCGCTGACCGAGACGCCCGCCGGGCCGTTCATGATGATGATCTTCCCCTTGCCGCCGAGCTGATCCACCATCCATTGCGCGGCCTTGGAGCCCCATTCGTTGGAATCGGTGTTGATCTTGGCGGTCACCTTGTCGGTATCGACGAGGCTGTCGAAGTTCACCACCGCGATGCCCTTGTCGCAGGCGTCCGAGATCACGCGATCGAGCGCGGTGGAGGAGCCGGCGATCACGACGATCGCGTCCACATTAGCGTCGATCATGGACTGGATCTGCTGGATCTGCGTCTGCGCGTTGCCCTGCGCGTCCGTCACCATCAGGTCCTTGACGCGCCCGTCCTTCTTCAGCGCCTCGACCTCGGTCGTGATCGTGCCTTCGGTCTGCTTCATCCAGGTCGGCACGGAATAGATGTTCGCCCAGCCCACCGTATAGGGCGCCTTGCGGTCGCCCTTGATGCAGTTGGCGGCGGCCTCTGCTCCGCCGGCCCCGAGGAGCGTTGCGGAGAGGCCGAGACATGCGGCCGCGGCGCTGAGGGCGAGGCGGCGGGAAATCGGGGATGGCACTGTCATGAACGTCTCCACGGGGTCGTGATGAGGTTTGCACGAGAAGCTGCTTGACAACGTTATCATCGTGCGGCCAGCTATGACAACGTTGTCACGATGAAAAAATCATCCCGCCTCTTTTCTGGTCAAACGACCGGATCGGCGAGGCCGTGCCCACCCTCGATCCCGTCCCGCCTCCGTGCGGGACCGGGGCCTGTCCCCTCGCCCGCTCGCCCCGAAAGCCCATGAATCGACTGAATTTTTCCCAGCTTTGGCGCTATGACGACGTGCTCTGGCACGGCGTTCTCGTCACGCTTCTCCTGACCCTGATCGCGACCCTGGTCGGGCTCCTCATCGGCGCGGCCTGCGCCAGCGCGGCCCAAAGCCGCTTTGCGCCGCTGCGCTTTCTCGTGCGCGCCTATGTCGAGATCATCCGCAACACGCCGACGCTGATCCAGATTTTCCTGATCTTCTTCGTCCTGCCCTTTGCCGGGCTGCGCCTCCCGCCCGTCTATGCGGCGGCCACCGCGCTCTCGATCTATTTCGGCGCGCACGCCACCGAAATCCTGCGCTCGGGGCTCGCCTCCATCCCGCGCAGCCAGCTGGAAGCTGGCCAGTGCCTGGGGCTGACGCGCTGGGAGGTGTTTCGCCATGTCATCCTGCCGCCGGCGCTGCGCAACGTCTTTCCCTCGCTGACCAGCCAGATCGTGCTTCTGTTTCTGGGCACCTCGCTCGCCTCGCAGGTCTCGGCCGAGGAGCTGTTCCACGCCGCCGGCTTCGTGGAAAGCCGGACCTATCGCTCCTTCGAGGTCTATGCGCTGGTCTGCGGGATCTACCTCGCGCTCGTCCTCCTCATGAAGGGCATGTTCTTCGCGGTGGAGCGTCTCGCCTTCCGCTGGCCGACCGGGCGCTGAGGAGAGACGCGATGCGTGGTTTCACCCTTCAGGACGTCCTCACCATTCTCGCCGCGCTGCGCTGGACGCTCGTTCTCGTCGTCTTGAGCCTCGCCGTCGGCGCGCCCTTCGCGCTGGCTCTCGCGCTCGCCCGCACCGCCCGTGCGAAAGCCTCGCGCTGGATCGCCACGGGCTTTCTCCAGATCGTGCAGGGCGTGCCCGTTCTCGGGCTCATCATGTTCTTCTATTTCGGCCTGCCGGTTCTGACGGGCATCCAGGTCTCGGCGCTCGCCTCCGTCACCGTCGCTTTCGCGCTCTATACGGCGGCGTTTCTGGGTGAAATCTGGCGCGGCGCGATCCAGGCCATCCCTTCCGCGCAATGGGAGGCCGGCGCCTGCCTCGGGCTCACCGGCTGGGAGCAGTTCCGCCATGTGATCGGCCCGCAGGCCTTCCGCTTGGCGTTGCCGGCCACGGTCGGCTTCCTCGTCCAGCTCGTCAAGAACACCTCGCTCGCCTCGATCGTCGGCTTCGTGGAACTGGCGCGCGCCGGGCAGATCGCCTCGGCCGCGACCTTCCAGCCGCTGGCCGCCTATGCCTGCGTCGCCGCGATCTACTTCGCCCTGTGCTTTCCGCTGACCCTCTGGTCGCGCTCGCTGGAGGAACGCCTCGATGGCGCTCGTTGACATCACCGACGTCCGCAAGACCTTCGGCAAGCTCGAAGTCCTGAAGGGCGTCACCCTGCCGATCGAGAAGGGCGAGATCGTCACGATCATCGGCCGCTCGGGCTCGGGCAAGTCCACGCTTCTGCGCTGCATCAACGGGCTGGAGGCGATCGACAGCGGCGAAATCCGCATCGAGGGCGAACTGGTCCACGCACCGACGACGGACCTGCGCAAGCTGCGCCAGCGCGTCGGCATCGTGTTTCAGCAGTTCAACCTCTTTCCGCATTTGAGCGTCGAAAAGAACATCACGCTCGCCCCCGGTCTGCGCGGGCGCGTCGCCAAGGGCGAGCCGGCGCGCGAGCTGGCGCGGCGGGTGCTCGCCCAAGTCGGCCTGGAAGCCAAGATCGACAGCTATCCCGCGCAGCTTTCGGGCGGCCAGCAGCAGCGCGTCGCCATCGCCCGGTGCCTCGCCATGGAGCCGCATCTGATGCTCTTCGACGAGGTGACCTCCGCACTGGACCCGGAACTCGTCGGCGAGGTGCTCAAGGTCATGGAAGACCTCGCCCGGCAGGGCATGACCATGATCCTCGTCACGCACGAGATGAACTTCGCCCGCAACGTCGCCTCGCAGATCGTCTTCATGCACGAGGGCCGCGTCTGGGAGCACGGCACGCCGGCCGACATCTTCGCCGGCCCGAAAACACCCGAGCTCGCCAGCTTCATCGGCGCCTCGCAGCACTGATCCCCCTTTCCCTTCCCCTCAAAGGACTGACCCCATGCGCGCTTTCCGCACTCTTCTCGCCGCCTCGGCCTTTGCGCTCGCCCTTCTTCCCGCCGGCGCGGCCTTCGCCGACAAGCTCCAGGACGTTCTGTCCGCCGGCACGCTGCGCATCGGCGTTCTCGCCGATTCCGCGCCCTGGGGCTTCAAGGACGGGTCGGGCGAGTTGACCGGATTCGACGTGGAACTCGCCAAGCTCATGGCCGCCGACATGGGCGTCAAGCTCGAGATCGTGGAAGTCACCGGCCCGAGCCGCATCCCGAGCCTCCTGTCCGACAAGATCGACGTGCTCATCGCCGCCGCCGGCGCGACGCCGGAGCGCGCGCAGCAGGTCATGTTCTCGCAGCCCTATGTCGCCGTGCAGCTCGGCGTCTATGGCAAGGGCGACGCGCCGGCCTTCGAGAAGCCGGACGATCTGGCGGGCCATTCCATCGCGGTGGCCAAGGGCTCGACGCTCGACGTCTGGCTGACCGACAATGCCAAGGGCGCCAATATCGTCCGCTTCGAGGACGCCCCGAGCGCCATCGCCGCCTTCCGCGCCGGCCAGGTCGAGATGTTCGCCGAAAACAGCGCCATCGCGCTGAACGTCTCGGGCGCCGATGCCGGCGTTTCCCTGAAATTCGCCATTCGCCAGTCCCCCGCCCATGCGGCGGTCGCGCAGGGCGAGCAGAACCTCCTGAACTGGATCAACACCGACCTCTTCTACAACCGCATGAACGGCAAGCTGCAGACGCTGCAGATGAAGTGGTTCAAGGAAGCCGCGCCGCTGCCGACGCTCTGAGCAGCCCCACACGCTTTCTCTCCCCAAAACACGAAGAGACGAACCCATGATCCAGCGTTTTCAGAAGGGCCCGCGCATGTCGCAGGCCGTCGCCTATGGCGGCATGGTGCATATCGCCGGCCAGGTGGCCGACACCCGTAAGGGCACGATCGAGGTGCAGACGCGCGAAGTGCTCGCCAAGATCGAGGCGCTTCTGGCGGCAGCGGGCACCGACAAGTCCAGGCTCGTCGCGGTCAATGTCTTCCTGCCCCACATCACCGATTTCGACGCGATGAACGTCATCTATGACGCTTGGGTCGATCAGAGCGAGCCGCCGGCGCGCGCCTGCACGGAAGCCCGGCTCGCCGATCCCGACCTGCGCGTCGAGATGACCGCGATCGCAGCTCTCTGACCCCCTCTTTCGGCCGGGCGGGCGCGGCGCGCGCTCCCAGGCGGAGGCACCCATGCACACCGGTCTTTTTCATTCGATCGATTTCGAGCGGGACGGCAAGCACCTGTCCCATCTCGGCATTCCCTTTTCGGTCGATCGCTCGCCCTATTATCAGGTCAAAATCCCGATCTGCCGCATCCGCAACGGGTCCGGCCCGCGCGTTCTTCTCATGGCCGGCAACCATGGCGACGAGTACGAAGGCGAAATCTGCCTGACGCGGCTCGTGCGCCGGATCGAGCCCGATATGATCCGGGGCGAACTGACGATCCTGCCCTTCGCCAACCATCCGGCCGTCATGGCCGCGCGCCGTCGCTCGCCGCTGGACGAGGGCAATCTCAACCGCGCCTTCCCCGGAGACCCCTCGGGCACGCCGACCTTCCGCATGGCGCATTTCCTGGAAAGCGAGCTCTTCCCCCGGCACGACGTCGTGGTGGACCTTCATTCGGGCGGCACCTCCATGGAGCATCTGCCCTGCGCCCTGATCGAGCGGCAAGGCCCCCCTGAGCGCTTCGCCCGCGCCTTGGACCTCATGAAAGCCATGGGCCTCGCCTATGGCTTCGTCGCCGAGAACGGCGCGAGCGCGCCGACCTCCATGGCCGGCGCGGCGCGGGCCGGGGCGATCGGCCTGTCGGGCGAGTTCGGCGGCGGGGGCACGGCGACGCGCGACAGCGTGCGGGGCACCGAGCGCGCGCTCGACAATCTCCTGTTGAAACTCGGCATGGTGGAGACGCCGCCCTTCGGCACCGACCCGAGCGCCTTCGAGACCATGACGATCCTTGCGCTGGAGAGCCACGAGCAGGCGATCTTCGCCACGCATCGCGGCTGGTTCGAGCCCGCTGTGGCACTTGGCGACCGGGTGGAGGCGGGCGATCTCGCCGGCTGGTATCATGATTTCGAGCGCATCGACCGGCCGGAAGAGGAGCTGCGCTTCCAGCGCGGCGGCATCGTCCTGTCGCGCCGGCTCCACACCGATTGCCGATCGGGCGATTGTCTGATCCAAGTGGCCCGCATCGTCGGCGAGGCCGGCTAAGGTTTCAACGAGGACGTGCGATCCTTCATGACGGACGGGGCAAGGACTGCGACGGACCAGCGGGAGGCTCCGCCCCTCCCCACCTATGACGAGGTCGTTCGCGTTCGCCCCGCCGCCAAACCCGCGCCGACGAAACGCCACGCCGCGCTGATCGCCCGCCCGCCGCGCATCGAGGATGTCGCGCGCGAGGCGGGCGTTTCGCCCATCACCGTCTCGCGCGCGCTCCGCTCGCCCGGCCTCGTTTCGCCCGCGACGCTGGAGCGCGTGCGGGCCGTCGTGGAAAAGACGGGCTATGTCTCCAACCCGCACGCTTCGGCCCTGCGCTCGGGCCGCTCCAGCGTGGTCGCCGCCTTCGTCTCCAACCTTGTCAGCCAGCAATATCACGAGGCGGCCGATGCCTGCGGCGAGGTGCTGGAAGCGGCGGGCTATCAGCTGATGATCGGCCAGACCTCCTATTCCTACGCGCGCGAAACGGCGGCGGTGCATTCGCTGCGCGCGTTGAAGCCCGCAGCCGTCTTCTTCACCGGCGTCGTGGAACTGGAGGACAACCGGCAATTCCTGCGCGAACTCGGCGTGCCCGTGGTGGAAAGCTGGGCCTTCCCGCGCGATCCCATCGACATGCTGGTCGGCATTTCCAACACGGATGGCGGGCGCATGGCGGCCGAGCATCTCGTCTCGCGCGGGCGTGGCCGCCTCGCCTTTGTCGGGCGCAGCGGCGGGCGCGGGCGGCTGCGGCTGAAGGGCTTCGAGGCGCGGGCACGCGAACTCGGCGCGGAGGTCGTCGTCATCCGCGAGGTCGAGCATGTCCGCTCCATGTCGGAGGGGCACGTCGTCCTGCGCGAACTCGTGGCCTCCGACGCGAAGGCCGACGCCGTGTTCTTCGCCAACGACCTCCTGGCCATCGGCGCGCTTCTGGAAGCCCGCCGCCTCGGGCTCACCGTGCCCGACGATCTCGCGATCCTCGGCATGGGCGACAGCGAATTCGCCGCCCAGATGACGCCCTCCCTCTCCACCATCGCCATCGACGGCGCCGCCATCGGGCGGCGCGCGGGCGAGCTTCTGGCCGGGCGCCTGCTGGAGCGCTCCGGCCCGGCAATCTCGGAACACGTCCCCCTGCGGCTGGTGATCAGGGACAGCACGTAGAGCCCGCTCGCGCCTGATGTCCCCGTGCCGAAAGCGACCCGACAATCGCAATATCCTGCTCGGGCCCGGTGGAAATCGGTGATCCACCCGGCCATTTCGGCACTACCGTCGGCGCGTCGCCCTCCCCCTTTTTCCCGAAGGACCCGCGCGCATGACGAGTTTGCGTCCGAACGACCCGATGTCGGCCCATGATCTCGGCATCAGGAACAAGGTCCGGGTGAACAGGGGCCACGAGCCGGCCACCCCCGACCATGGCCATCCCAAGATCGAGGACATCGGCGGCCTGCCGGGCGTCGTCGGGCTCTGAGAGGACCCGTCTCGCCCTGTCGTCCTGTGCGCCACAGCCGCCGGACGCTCGAAGCCATTGGGCTCCGCCGGAGGGCGCGGGGCCGAGCCGATACGGTGCGGGGTCTGCTCTCGCGTCCCGCCTTTTACCCTCGCGAGGCCGCGCCGGCGGCCTCCCATCCTTTCGAAAGAGGTCCGTCATGCGCATCCACGTGAACCGCGTCGAGGACAGTCCCGCCTTTCCGCAAAGGGTCGATGTGGTGGTGATCGGCGCGGGCATCGTCGGCGCGTCCACCGCCTATGAACTGGCGCGCAAGGGTCTTGCCGTCGCGCTTCTCGAAAAGGGCATCGTCGCCGGCGAACAGTCCGGCCGCAACTGGGGCTGGGTGCGCCAGCAGAACCGCGCCCTGCACGAACTGCCGCTCGCCATGTACAGCCTGCGGCGCTGGGGCGAGCTGGGCGGGGAGATCGGCGCCGATCTCGGCTTTCGCCGCACCGGCTGCCTGTATGTCACCAAGGACGAGGCAGAGCTGGCGCGCTGGGAAGCCTGGAACGCCAAGGCCCGCGCCATGGGGTTCCGCAATGTGAGTCTGACGCAGGCCGAGGCGCGCGAGCGCATGAAAGGCAGCACCACGCCCTGGATCGGCGGGCTCTGGTCGCCCACCGACGGGCGCGGCGAGCCGGGCATGGCGGCCCCCGCCATCGTGGAGGGCGCCAAGGCGCTCGGCGTGTCCCTTCACCAGAACTGCGCCGTGCGCGGGCTCGACATCGCCAACGGGCAGGTGAAGGGCGTGTGGACCGAGCGCGGGCTGATCCGCGCGGACGCGGCGGTTCTGGCGGGCGGCGCCTGGAGTTCGCGCTTCCTGCGCCGGCATGGCATCGACCTGCCCGTCGCCAATATCGAGGGCACCGCCCTGCGCACGACGCCGGCCCCGGAGGTGGTGGAGGCCGGCTGCGTGACGGGCGCGGGCTACGCGCTGCGCCGGCGGCTCGACGGCGGCTACACGATCTCCGTGCCGGGGCACGGCGTCGTCAATCTCGCGCCGCAGGGCATCCGCTATGCCGCGAAATTCCGCGAGATGATGAAGGCCAAGATCGGCAAGAAGATCCAGTATCGGCTCAACGGCCAGTTCTTCAGCGGACCCGACGCCTGGGGCGGCTGGGACTTCGACAAGACCTCGCCCTTCGAGCGGATGCGCATCCTCGACCCCGCCCCGCAGCAGGCGCTGGTGGACGAGGCGATCCGCGCCCTCGTCGCCGACTTCCCGGTCTTCTCGGGCATCGGCGTGGCGGGCGCCTGGGCGGGGCTCATCGACACCTCGCCCGACCTCGTGCCCGTGGTCGGCAATCCGGACGCGGTGCGGGGCCTGACGATCGCCACCGGCTTCAGCGGCCACGGCTTCGCGCTCGGCCCCGGCGCGGGCCGGCTGGCGAGCGAGCTGGCGACCAACGAAACGCCCTTCGTCGAGATCGACGCCTACCGCACCGACCGCTTCACGGACGGCTCGGCGATCAGGCGGCCCGAGATGATGTAGCGCGCTGCGGAAGGGACGGCGGGCGGGCGCAGGCCGCGATCGTCTCCGTCGACCCTGTCCGACGGGAACATCGCGCCCATCGGGCAGGAGCCCGGCGTCAGGCCCTTGGCGAACGTCATGAGGGCCGGCACGAAGCCCTCGCCCGCGAACAGCGAGCCGGTGCGCCCGAAGCCGGTGATGACGTCGTCGGTGACGAACAGATGTCGAGGACGCGGATCGAGCCGCAATACCTCGGAAACGGCGACGCGCGCGGCGGGTCGGCGGAGCGCCCGGCCGGGCGCCCCGCGCGGGGTGGAGGGAGGATCAGGGGGCCTGGCGGATGCCGCCCATGTGGAGGGTCTTCACCTCCAGATATTCCTCGATGCCGAGATGGGAGCCCTCACGGCCGAGGCCGGACTGCTTCACGCCGCCGAACGGGGCGACCTCGGTGGAGATCAGGCCGGTGTTGAGGCCGACCATGCCGAATTCCAGCGCCTCGCCGACGCGCCAGGCGCGCGAGAGGCTTTCGGTGTAGAAATAGGCGGCTAGGCCGAAGGGCGTGCCGTTGGCGATCTCGATCGCCTCCTCTTCGCGCTCGAAGCGGAACAGCGGCGCGACGGGGCCGAAGGTTTCCTCGGACGCCAGCAGCATGTCGCGGTTCGCCTCGCCGATGACGACGGGGCGCGCATATTGCGCTCCCTGCGGCATGGCCACGCTTTCGGCGAGGATGCGGCCGCCCTTGGCCTTGGCGTCGGCCACGTGACGCTCGATCTTCTCGATCGCCGCCGCGTTGATCATCGGGCCGATCGCCACGCCCTCTTCCGTGCCCGGCCCGACCTTCATGCCCCGGACGCGTTCGGCGAGCTTCTCGGCGAAGCGGTCGTAGATGCCGGACTGGACGAGGATGCGGTTGGCGCAGACGCAGGTCTGGCCGCCATTGCGGAACTTCGAGATCAGGACGCCCTCGATCGCGAGGTCGAGATCGGCATCGTCGAAGACGATGAAGGGCGCGTTGCCGCCGAGTTCCAGGCTGAGCCGCTTGATCGTATCGGCCGCCCCGCGCATCAGGAGCGCGCCGACCCGCGTCGAGCCCGTGAACGAGATCTTGCGCACGGCCTCCGATTCCATCAGCGCCTTGCCGATGCCGGTGGGCATGCCGGTGACGATGTTGACGACGCCGGCCGGAATGCCGGCGCGCTCGGCCAGGACCCCGAGCGCCAGCGCCGAGAAGGGCGTGAACTCGGAGGGCTTGATGACGACCGTGCAGCCGGCCGCGAGCGCGGGCGCCACCTTGCGGGTGATCATCGCGTTCGGGAAGTTCCAGGGCGTGATGATGCCGCAGACGCCGACCGCTTCCTTCAGGACGAGAATGCGCCGGTCGGCCGTCGGCGAGGGAATGGTCGCCCCGCCGATGCGCCGGGCCTCCTCGGCGAACCATTTCACGAAGCTCGCGCCGTAGCGGATTTCGCCGCGCGCCTCGGTGAGCGGCTTGCCCTGTTCCATGGTGAGGATCTGCGCGAGGTCTTCCTCGTGCTCGATCATCAGCGCGTGCCAGGCCTCGATCAGCGCGGCGCGTTCGGCATGGGTCTTGCGCTTCCACGGGCCGAAGGCGCGCTCGGCGGCCTCGATCGCGGCCTGCGTCTCGGCCTCGCCCATGTCGGGCACGGTGCCGATCGAGGCTTGCGTGGCGGGGTCGACGACGTCCACCGTCGCGCCCGAGCGGGCGTCGGCCCATGCGCCGCCGATCAGCCCCTGGAAGCGCAGGAGGTCCTTGTCCTTCAACTGCATGTCGTCATCCTTCCGTTAGTTCAAGGCGTCGAGGACGGCCTTGGCGATCGCGTCGGTCTTGTCCTGTCCGGGGCGCGTGCCGATGCCCTGCGCGGTCGCCGCTTCCACCGCGCGCATCACGTCCGCTGCTGCGTCGCGCTCGCCCAGATGCTCCAGCATCATCGCGCCCGACCAGATCGTCGCGATCGGGTTGGCGATTCCCAGATGCGCGATGTCGGGGGCCGAGCCGTGGACGGGCTCGAACATGGAGGGCGCGGTGCGGTCCGGGTTGATATTGGCGGAGGCCGCGAAGCCGAGGCCGCCCTGGATGGCGGCGCCCAGATCGGTGAGGATGTCGCCGAAGAGGTTGGAGGCGACGATGACGTCCAGCGTTTCGGGCGCCATCACCATGCGCGCCGCCATGGCGTCGATATGGTAGGGCGTGACCTCGACGTCCGGATAGTCGGCCGAGATCGCCTGGGTCATCTCGTCCCAGAACACCATCGTGTGCTTCTGGGCGTTGGACTTGGTGACGGAAGCCAGCTTGCCGCGACGCGCGCGCGCCTGCTCGAAGCCGAAGCGCAGGATGCGCTCGACACCGCGCCGGGTGAAGACGGCGGTCTCCACGGCCACCTCGTCGGGCGTGCCGACATGGACCCGGCCGCCCGCGCCCGAATATTCGCCCTCGGTGTTCTCGCGGATGCAGAGGATGTCGAAGCCCTCCTTGCGCAAGGGACCCTCGACGCCCGGCAGAAGGCGGTGCGGGCGGATGTTGGCATATTGCGTGAAGGCCTTGCGGATCGGCAGCAAGAGGCCGTGCAGCGACACGGAATCGGGCACTTCGGCCGGCCATCCGACCGCGCCCAGAAACACCGCGTCGAAGCCACGCAACGTCTCGATGCCGTCAGCGGGCATCATCGCGCCGGTTTCGCGATAGAAGGCGCAGGACCAGGGAAAGCGGGTCGCCTCGAGCGCGAAGCCGCGCGAGGCGGCGGCCCGTTCGAGCACGGTCCAGGCGGTGTCGATGACGGCCGGCCCGATGCCGTCGCCGGGAACGAGCGCGATGCGATGGGTCTTCATGAGGCTCCTCGATGATAGGCGGGACCCGTGGGCGCGGCGGCCATGCCGCCGGCCCGGCGGAGGATCGTTACTCGTAGACGCAGACGTAGATCTTGCGAACCGTCTCGATCGTGCGCCACACGCCGACGAAGCCGGGCTTCATGACGAAGCTGTCGCCGGCGCGGAACGTGTAGGTCGGGCCGTCCTTCTCCACGATCTCGACGTGGCCGGCGAGGATGTGGCAGAACTCGAAGGTCGTGCCCTTGATCGAATGGGTCTCGCCGGGCGTGGCTTCCCAGATGCCGGTCTTGACCTTCTCGCCGTTGGAATCGTCCTGCGCCCAGGTCTTGAAGCTGGGCGAGCCCGAGATCAGGCGCTCGGGCAGGGGAACGGCGGGCTTGGGCTCGAAACTCGGGTTGGTGTCGATCGGAACGATCAGCGACATGGATCAGGTCTCCTGTAAGGGGGATGGGGTCAGTAGCCGCGCGCGCGATCGACGAGGCCGATCATCGGCTCGCCGGAGCGGTGGCGGCGGATATTGTCGATCACGGCACGGGCGGCGGTGCCGGCCTGCGTCACGCTCGCCACATGCGGCGTAACGATCACCTGCGGGTGGCGCCAGAGCGGATGGCCGGCGGGCAGCGGCTCGGGGTCGGTGACGTCGAGCATGGCGGCCGAGAGATGCTTGGCGTCGAGCGCGGCCAGAAGCGCCGAAGCGTCGAGCTGCGGCCCGCGCCCGGCATGGACGAGCGCCGCCCCTTGCGGCAGCCGGGCGAAGAGATCGGCGTCGAGGATGCCGCGCGTTTCGTCCGTCAAGGGCAGGAGGCAGACGAGGATGTCGGTGCGCGCCAGGAAGGCGCCGAGCCCGTCCGCGCCGTGGAAGCTTTCGACGCCCTCCAGGCTACGGGCCGAGCGGCTCCAGCCGGCGAGCGGGAAGCCGAAGGGCTTCAACCGCTCCATCGCCGCCTGCGCGAGCATGCCCTGCCCCAGAAACCCGACGCGCCGCTCCTCCGCCTGCCGGGGCGGCAGGGCTCGCCAGACCTCGGCCTCCTGCTGCGCGCGATAGGCGGGCAAGTCCCGGTGAAGGGCGAGAACCGCCAGGGCGACATATTCCTGCATCATGCGGATGATGCCGTCCTCGACCATGCGCACCAGAGCGACCCTCGGCGACAGGCCGACCGTGTCGAACTGGTCCACCCCCGCCCCGATCGAGAAGACGACCTCCAGATTGCGATAGCGGGCCAGGTCCTGCGGGATGGTCCAGGTCAGGAGATAGCGCACGTCGTCGGCTTCGACGGCGGCGGCGTCGGTCACGAAATCGACCTCGGGCAGATCGGCCGCGAAGGCCGGCGCGAAGACGGCGGCGCGCTCCTGGGTCGAGTTGAACAGGAAGACGGGGCGGACGCTCATGCGCGCAGCCTTTCGCCGAGTCGCAGGATCATCGCCAGACACGCCTCCAGTTCGCCGCGCGTGATGAACTCGTCCGGGCGGTGCGCGCGGGCGATGTCGCCCGGCCCGCAGATCACGGCATCATGGCCCGCGTCCTGGAAGAGCCCGGCTTCCGTGCCGTAGCTGACGGCCTCGATCAGGGGCCGGCCGGTCAGCTCGCCCATCAGGGCGGCGAGCGCGCTCTCAGGCGAAAGCGCCAGCGCGGGATAGGCGGAGAGCTCGCTCCAGCCGACCGAGAAGCCCTCGGCCTCCAGAGCGCCGAGCCGGGCGCGCAGCGGCTCCAGGAGCGCGCGGGGGTTCGCCCCCGCGATGGCGCGCACCTCGACCTCGGCCGTGCAATGGTCGGGGATCACGTTGAGCGCCCGCCCGCCTGTGACGATGCCGACCTGAAGCGTCGAATAGGGCGGCGCGAAGCGCGGGTCGAACGGACCCGCTTCCAGCGCGCGCCCCTCTGCCACCGCTTCGCCCAGCACGCCGACCATCGCATGGACGGCGTTGAGCCCCTGGTCGGGACGCGAGGAATGGCCGGACCGCCCCTTCACCTCCAGCCGCGCCGCCGCCTTGCCCTTGTGCGCGAGCACGGCCTGAAGACCGCTCGGCTCGCCGACGAGAACGCCGAGCGGCTTGGCGCAGAGCTTCGGCAGTTCGGCGATCATGTGCGGCACGCCGCGACAGCCCGCTTCCTCGTCATAGGAGAAGGCGAGATGCAGGGGGCGCCGGAGCGGCGTGGCGGCGAGCATGGGGAGCGCTGCGAGGGCGCAGGCGAGAAAGCCCTTCATGTCCGTCGTGCCGCGCCCGTAGAGGCGATCGCCCTCGCCCCGCAGCGTGAAGGGATCGGCGCTCCAACCGCTTTCGGTCGCGGGAACGACGTCGGTGTGGCCCGACAGGACATAGCCCGGCACGTCGGCCGGGCCGATCGTCGCGAAGAGATTGGCCCGGTCGCCTTCCGGCCCCGGAAGCACATGGACCACGGCGCCGTGGGACCGGCAATATTCGACGATCCAGTCCGTGATCGGCCCGTTGGGCGTGCCGACGACGGACGGAAAGCCGACCAGCGTCGCCAGAATGTCCTCCACCATATCAGCGCCTCCATTGGGAATGGGCCAAGGGTAGAGAAACGGGCGGGCCGTTCGTGCCGTAGATCGGGGAAGTTCGGAGGAAGATACCGAAAGCCGCCCGGTCTGCGGTAGAACCTTCGGCCTCTCCCGGATCACCCTACGACCCGAACCACATCGCCCGGGTTCTCGCCCTCCCGGAAGGGCCGGACCCGCCGCTTCCTCCCATCGAGCGCATGGGGCCGACGCAGGTCGCCGCAGCCCCTCTGCCTCGCAAAACGCATCGGAAAGGCGGGAACGCCGCATGGAAACCGCCAGCCGGGATCGCGACATCGCGACGGACGACGTCGCACTCGTTCCCTTCTCCACCCGCCATCTGCCGGGCGCGCACAAGCTGTCCGTGGATCTGCGCTGGCCCTATCGGATGGAGGATTGGGACTTCGCCCTGCAGGTCGGCCGGGGCTTCGTGCTGGAGCGCCAAGGCGAGGTGATCGCCACCGCCGCCTGGTTCCCCTATGGGCCGGATTTCGCGACGATCGGCATGATCATCGTATCGGGCGCGGCGCAGGGGCGCGGCTATGGCGCCAAGCTCATGGACGCGCTTCTCGACGCGGCCGGGCCGCGCGTCCTGCTTCTCAACTCGACGCCGGAAGGCCAGCCGCTCTACCTGCGGCGCGGCTTCGAGCCCGTGGGCACGATCCACCAGCACCAGGGCCTTCTGTCACGCCGCGTCGAGGCCCCCTCGCCAGACGTCGTGCGCCCGATGGAAACAACCGATCTCGGCGCGGTCCTGCGTCTCGACGAGGAGGCGACCGGCGCCCCGCGCCGCCTGCTTCTGGAGCGGCTTCTCGACGCCGGCGAGGCGCAGGTTCTCCTGCGCGACGGTGCGGTCGCGGGCTATGCCGTCTCGCGTGTCTGGGGACGCGGCCATGTCGTCGGCCCCGTCATCGCCCCCTCGGCAGAGGACGCGCGCCTCCTGATCGAGGCCGCCCTGTCGCGGCTCGAAGGGTGCTTCGTGCGGATCGACACGGAGCTGGACACCGGCCTCTCGCCCTGGTTCGAGGAGATCGGCCTGCCGCAGGTCAGCGACGCGCTGATCATGGTTCGCGGCACGATGCCGCCGCGCGGGCCGGCCCGCGTCTTCGCGCTTTCCAACCAATCCCTGAACTAGGACGCGCCGGCATGTCGCATGCCTGCCGTCCCGGCACCCTGCCGCCCCCGCGCTCCCGTTGGGCGCGGGGGCGCAGGCAGAACGCCACGGAGGTCGGCCGCGCGGCGCGGCCCGCCATTCCCGGCCCTTTCGGCAAGCCCTGGTTCCTGCCGATCGTCGGCGCCTATTCCCGCATCAAGGACCGTTTCCAATGATCGATCCCGTCCGGCATCTCGAAGAATCGGGCCATCTCTCGCGCTTCTACATCGACGGCATCTGGGTCGAGCCGCAGGGCCGCGAGCGGGCCGGCGTCGTCGATCCGGCTTCCGAATCCGTGATCGCGGAGATCCCGCTCGGCTCGGTCGCGGATGCGGACCGCGCCGTTCGCGCCGCCCGCAAGGCCTTTGCCGGCTGGTCGCGCACGGCGCCGGCCGAGCGCGCGGCGCTCCTGTCGCGCGTCCACGCGCTGGTTCTGGAGCGCGCCGAGCTGATCGCGCAGGCGCTGACCGGGGAGATGGGCGCGGCGATCTCCTATGCGCGGCAGGCGCAGGTGCCGCTTGCCGTCGAGCACCTGCGCGTGGCGCGGGACAATCTTCTGGACTTTCCCTTCGTCTCGCAGCGCGGCACCACGGCGATATGCAAGGAGCCGATCGGCGTCTGCGCGCTGATCACGCCCTGGAACTGGCCGCTCTACCAGATCACCGCCAAGGTCGGCCCGGCGCTCGCCGCCGGCTGCACCGTGATCCTGAAGCCGAGCGAATTGTCGCCGCTGAGCGCCCTCCTGTTTGCCGAGATCATGGACGAGGCCGGCTGCCCGCCGGGCGTCTTCAACCTCGTGCACGGGTCCGGCCCGGTGGTCGGCGAAGCCCTCGCCTCGCACGAGGAGGTCGACATGATCTCGATCACCGGCTCGACGCGGGCCGGCGTCCTCGTGGCGCAGGCCGCCGCGCCGACGGTGAAGCGCGTCGCGCAGGAGCTCGGCGGCAAGTCGCCCAACATCGTCCTGCCCGACGCCGATCTCGCCCGCTGCGTGCCGCTCGGCGTCGCCTCGGCCATGCGCAATCTCGGCCAGTCCTGCAGCGCGCCGACAAGGATGCTGGTGCCCCGCGCGCGCTTGGCCGAGGTCGAGGCGCTGGCGGCCGAGACGGCCGAGGGCTTTGCCGTCGGCGATCCCCAAGACGAGGCGACGACGCACGGCCCCATCGCCAACCGCGCCCAGTACGAGCGCATCCAGACCATGATCGAGGCCGGCGTCGCGGAAGGCGCCAAGCTCGTCACCGGCGGGCCGGGGCGGCCGGACGGTCTGGACAGCGGGCTCTTCGCGCGGCCGACGATCTTTTCCGACGTGCGCCCCGACATGGCGATCGCGCGCGAGGAGATTTTCGGGCCGGTGCTCGCCATCCTGCCCTATGACAGCGTGGAGGAGGCGATCGAGATCGCCAACGACACGATCTACGGCCTCGGCGCGCATGTGCACGGCGCCGATCTCGAGCAGGCCCGCGCCGTCGCCGCCCAGATCCGCGCGGGGCAGGTCCATATCAACGCGCCGGCCTGGGACCCCCAGGCGCCCTTCGGCGGCTACAAGCGCTCCGGCAACGGGCGCGAATACGGGCGCGAGGGCATGGAAGAATATCTCGAAACGAAATCCGTCCTCGGTTTCTACCCGAACCCCGCCTGACGAGAGCGCGCCCATGGTCCCGTCCGGGTCGGAAGCCCGGACGCGGGAGCTCGTCTTGGACGAGGCGGCCTTGTCCAGCCCGGCCTTGGGTGCGCCCCGGCGCGCCTGTCGCCGGCATCGCGCGGCAGGACCTTTCTATCGGCCGCTTCCTTCTCGCCGCCTCCCGAGCGCACGCCATTCCCGCCTCGGGCTGACTTTGAGGCCGGCGGCGCGCTCGCCCGAGCCCGCCGCCGGCCGACAGGGTCAGAAGCGGATGTTGAGATCCGCCCGAACGCCGTTCGACGAGGCGTCCTTGGCGAACTCGCCGCGATAGGACACGCCGAGCGTCGCGGCCTTGCCGAGATCGACCCCGAGGCCGAGCGACAGGCGGGCGGCATCCTCGGCGATCGGCGCGCCGACGACCGTGAAGCCGCCGCCATCGCGGAAGCTCAAGGACCGGTCCGGCGTCGTGTCGCCGAAGGCATGGACCCAGCCCGCCATGGCCTTCCACGTCACCTCCGTGCCCTGAACGGCGAAGGTGCCGCCGGTGCGCAGACCCAATGTCGTGAAGGTCGCGTCCTCCGTCTGATCGGAGGCCGACAAGGACGCCGCCCCGCCCCGTTCGCGGAAGCCGTCCGAGGACAGGGTGACATGGGACAGGTTGGCGAAGGGTGAGAGCGTCAGGCGCGGATCGATCTGGAAGGCGTAGCTGGCTTCGCCGAAGACCTCAGCCGATCCGGCATGATAATCGCTGGTCAGCTTGTCGGAGAAGCTGCCGAGAGAGACCGAACGCTGCGCGTCGATCTCGTTGTAGCTGTAGGCTCCGCCCGCCTTCAGCGACAGATTGCCGAGATCGACCTCGCCGTAGAGGCCGGCATGATAGGTCGTGACGTCGGCCGCGCCGCGAGGCGTGTCGATCGCCGAGCGCCCCCAGCCCGTGACGATTCCGAGCGTCCAGTCGTCGCCGACATGGCCGTTCGCGCCGACCAGGACGCCGCCCTGATCGGCATGGACCGACGCTGCGTTGGCATCGCCGCCGAGACGGGTCCGCGTGCCGTAGCCGGACAGGAAGGCGCCGGTCTCGCCGCTGGCGAGGCGATCGAGAACCGTGTCGGAGACGACATGGGCATCCGTCAGAAGCAGGGACTGGACGCTCGCATGGGCTTCGCCGGACAGCTGGTCGAAGGCCTGGCGCGCCTGCGCGTCGCTCATGAAGAGAACGGCGTTGTAGAGCGGAAGGCTGGCCGAGCCCGCAGACGGGTTCAGCGCGCCGAGCGCGGTCGCCGCCGCGCGCTGGTTGGCGGTGTCGGCCGCATCGGCGAAGGGCCGCGCGCCGAACGTCGTCAACTGGAGATCGACGCTCGCCGGGCCGTAGAGAAGCCGCGACTTGAGGAAGCTGGAATCGATCGCGAGCGAGCCGAACTGGCCGTTGACCCGGCCCGCCGTCAGGAGGCTGTAGGTCTGGCCGCCGGCATAGCTCGCGGTGCGGTCGAGCGTCGCGACCCGCAGCGCCGCGCCGTTCAGCGCCGCCGTGCCGCTGACGACCGTGCGATCCGACGTGCCGTTGCTGGCGATCTCGACATCATAGGTCGAGCCCGGCGCCAGGGTCAGACTGCCGTTGACCGTGATCGTGCCGACCGAATTGCCGGGCGCCAGATGGCCGCCCTCAGTGACGGTCAGGCCACCGAGCGTGGCATTGCCGCCGAGCGTCGCGTCGCGGCCGACCGTGACCGCGCCGCCCCAGGGGCCGTTCAGCGAAAGACGACCGCCATTGACCAGCGTCGCGCCGGTGAAGCCCGACCCGTCGCCGCGATAGGTGAGCTGCCCCGCGCCGCGCTTCTCGAACGTGCCGGTGCCCGAGAGCGTGTTGCCCATCGTGCCGTCGGCGGGGGTGTTCAGGCTGACCTGCCCGTTCGCGTCGATCTGGATCGGCCCCGTGCCGAAGGCGCCGCCATTGGTGCCGACGAGAAGGCCGTCGCCGACCCGCGTGCCGCCGGAATAGCTGTTCCGGCCGGTCAGCATGAGGGTGCCGGTGCCGAGCTTGGTCAGCTTGCCCGCGCCGCCGATGTCGTTGCGCCAGGCGTCGAAGGCGTTGAACCCGTCGAGGCTCTTGTCCATCGTGACGGCGACGTCAGCGGGAAACGCGCCGTAGCCATCGGCCGCCGCGAAGATGTTGAGACGCCCGTATCCTTCCGGGTCGTTCATCAGGGGATAGCCGGAGGGCAGCGCCGTGGTCGCCAGCACCGTGCGGCGCTGGTCGGCATTCAGATAGGGCAGACGCGTTTCCAGGAGCACTTCGGCGCCCTTGGGAACGAAGGCCGGCTGATCCGTCGCCGCGATCGGGGCGAAGCCGTAGGTCAGGCGGTCGCGCACGAAGGCGGCGTTGGCGTCCCGGCTGGCGAAGCGGTCGGCGGCGAGATCGGCCGCATGGGCGGCGACATAGAGATCGCTCGCCGTGGTGGAATTGGTTTCCTTCCTCAGCCAGGCCTGCGTCTGCCGATAGGCCTGCTGCTTCAGATCCTGCCAGGCGACACCGTCCTCGCCATTGGGCCGGTTGAGATTGTAGACGGCGGACGCCGTGCCGAGCATCCGGCCGCCGATGACGTCCAGCGGCGAGTGCATGCCGGCCACGATGCGGTTGTCGCCGAGGCGCACGGCGCGCGTCACCATTTCCTGGAAGCGCTGCGGCACGAGATAGGCCATCGCCAAGGCGTCGCGCCAGGCTTCCGCCGTGTGGCCGCTCGGAAAGCCGCCGTCCGTGACGGGCGAGGCGCTCTTGGCCGGCACCAGCGTCGGCAGGAGCGCGACGTCGCCGGACCAGCGGAAGGGGCGGCCGTACTTGAAGTAACGCTTGGCGGGCTCCGTCGAGGCGTTGGCGCCGACGCCGTTCACGAGATCGACGGCCAAGCCGAGATCGCCGTTGCCGCCGCTCGTGCCGATGCCGGCATTGTTGCCGCCGTCCTCGTATTTGCGCGACGTCGCGTCGGCCGCGACGCCCGTGATGGTGGTCGTCTGCTTCGTGCCCTGGACCCAGGCCCTGGTGAGGGGCCCGAGCCCGTCCAGGAGGCTGATGGCCTTGTTGCGACGGTCGTCGAGATAGGCTTCCGCCGCCTGATCGGCCGTGCGGTTGCGCGTGGCATCGATCACGGTCTGGATGTTGTGGGCGTGGACGGCCTGATCGAGAAGGATGCCGTCGGTCGGGCTGCGGGGGATGCCGTCCCAATCCGTCGGCGCGACGGCCGGGAATCCGTCCCGGGCCGGGGCCGACGTTCCTGCGTCCACGAACGGGGTGCGCGGCTGCCAGATGTCGAGGAAACCGCTCAGCAACCGGACGGCCGCGTTGGTTTCCTTGGTCGCGAAGCGGGCATCGCCCCGCTGGTTGGTCGCGCCCGTGTCGACGAAAGCAGGAACGGCACGGTTCAAATGGGCTTGCTGAGCAAAGGCCGATACGGGGACCGCCCCAAAGACGGCGGTCAGCGCCGTTGAGACGAACAGATTTTTCAGGGAGGGCATTTATCAGCCTGCAATACTAGACGGTTGTTGGCACAGGGAGCCACGGCCCGCGCTCCATGCCCGTCGCTCATAAAATCTTCGTGACAGCCCTTGTGAAAACGAACGGGATTAACGGGTTGTTCGAAAAATCTGGTGCGCCGGCGCCGGGGCCAGGATGACGCCGTGCCCATCTCCTCGACGTCACGGCGGGATCGGCCCTGCCCGAACCGGGTTGGAGTCGCGCTTTTCGCGGCGCGAAGCGCGTCGCGGGAGGCGTGCCGGGTCCGACATCGGACGGTCGGATCGAGGCTTCGGCGCCGGCTCGGTTTTCACCCGTTCGGCCATTGTCCCGGCCTGCGGCGCCTCAATATAGCGATCAAAACGAGATGACAGGGTCGTGATGGGCAGGATCGTTCGGGTCGCGGACAAAAGCGTGGAACGCGCGTCGCCCCTCCCGGGCAGGCGCGCGGCATGATGCGGGTGCCGAGAGGCTCGCGGAAAGCGGAGACCGTGGCGATGCCGCATCGGAGGCCCGTCGCCCGTCGATGGACGGGCCGCCTCGCGGCGCTCGCCCCGCTGGCGCTGCTCGCCGGCTGCGGGTCGGGCATCAGCTTTCTCGATCCGCACGGGCCGGTGGCCGCCACGCAGCGCGACCTCTTCTTCGAGGTGACGGCCTGGATGATGGTGGTGGTCGTGCCGGCCATCCTTCTCGTGCCCTTCGTCGCCTGGCGCTACCGGCGGAGCGCGACGCGCTCGACCTACAAGCCCGACTGGGGCTTTTCCTGGTCGCTGGAAGCGCTGGTCTGGGGCGTGCCGATCGTGCTCGTCTGCATCCTGGCGAGCCTCATCATCGGCAAGGCGCGCTCGCTCGATCCCTATGCCGCGCTCGCCTCCAACCAGGTGCCGCTCGACGTCGAGGTGATCGGCCTCGATTACAAATGGCTCTTCGTCTACCCGGAGGAGAACGTCGCCAGCATCGGGGTTCTCCCGCTGCCCGTCGGCCGCCCGGTGCGCTTCCGGCTGACCAGCGACACGGTCATGCAGTCCTTCATGATCCCCGCGCTCGGCAGCCAGATCTACGCCATGGCCGGCATGGTGACGGAGCTGAACCTCATGGCCGACCGGCCCGGCGTGCTTCTCGGCCAGAACACGCAGTTCAACGGCTTCGGCTTCCAGGGGCAGAAGTTCGACGCGCTCGCCATGCCGCCGGCCGATTTCGCCCGCTGGATGGCAGAGGCGAAGGCCGGCGACCGGCCGCTCGACCAGAGCGCCTATGCGATCGTGTCGCAGAAGGGGCAATTGGCGGACCTGCGCGCCCGGTTCCAGTTCGACCCGGCCAAGGGCCTGATCTTCTCCAGCGTCGATCCGACGCTCTTTTCCACCGTCGTCGCCCGCTACCGGCCCGATGCCGCCCATCGGCATCAGACCGACGAGACGCCAGCCCATTCGAACGGGGATCATGCCCATGCCGACCAGTGAGGGATGGTGGCCGCTCGTCTTCGGCCGCCTGTCCTACGACGCGCTGCCCTTCTACAGCGGCATCGCCACCGCCGCCGCGTCGCTCGTCGTCGTCGGCGCAATTTCCGTCGTCGTGCTCATCACCTGGCTCGGGCGCTGGGGCTGGCTCTGGCGCGAATGGCTGACCAGCCTCGACCACAAGAAGATCGGGATCATGTATGTGATCCTGTCCCTCGTGATGCTGTCGCGCGGCGTGGTCGAGGGCTCGATGATGCGCGCGCAGCAGGCGATCGCGCTCGACAATCCCGGCTATCTCCCGCCTGAGCATTTCGCCCAGCTCTTCTCCACCCACGGCTCGATCATGATCTTCTTCATGGCCATGCCGTTCCTGACCGGGATCATCAATTTCGCCCTGCCGATGCAGATCGGCGCGCGCGACGTGTCCTTTCCGCTCCTCAACTCCATCTCGCTCTGGCTGACGGCGGGCGGCGCGGGCCTGATGATGGCCTCGCTCGTGATCGGCAAGTTCTCGACGGGGGGGTGGAGCGGCTATCCGCCCTATACGGACGCGAGTTTCAATCCGGGCGTCGGGCCGGACTACTGGATCTTCGCGCTGACGCTCGGCTCGATGGCCTCCACCATGACCGGCATCAACGTGGCGGTGACGATCTACAAGAAGCGCTGCGGCGGCATGAGCCTGTTCCGCATGCCGCTCTTCTGCTGGACCTCGCTCTGCACGGCGATCCTGATGATCTTCGCCCTGCCGCCGCTGACGGTCGCCACCGGCCTCCTCGCGCTCGACCGCTACATGGACATGCATTTCTTCACCAATGGCGGTGGAGGCAACATGATGAACTTCGCCAACCTCTTCTGGCTGTTCGGGCACCCGGAGGTCTACATCCTGATCCTGCCCGCCTTCGGCGTGTATTCGCAGGTCATCTCCAACTTCTCCTCCAAGATGCTCTATGGCTACGACGCGCTGATCATCGCCACCATGTGCATCGCGGTCCTGTCCTTCACGGTCTGGGTCCACCACTTCTTCACGATGGGCCAGAGCGCCGATCTGAACGCCGCCTTCGGCGTCGCCACGATGACGATCGGCGTGCCCACGGGCGTGAAGATCTTCGACTGGATTCTGACCATGTTCCGGGGCCGGGTGCGCTTTTGCGTGCCCATGCTCTATTCGCTCGCCTTCATGGTCCTCTTCACCGTGGGCGGCCTCACCGGCATTCTCCTCGCCAATCCGGCGATCGACTTCCAGGTGCACAACACCGTGTTCCTGGTCGCCCATTTCCACAACATGCTGATCCCCGGCCTCCTCTACGGGATGCTCGCGGCCTACACCTACTGGTTCCCCAAGGCCTTCGGCTTCCGGCTGGACGAGGGGTGGGGGCGCGTGTCCTTCGGCTGCTGGGTGAGCGGCTTCTGCCTCGCCTTCCTGCCGCTCTACCCGCTCGGTCTCATGGGCATGCCCCGCCGCACGCAGGAATTCTTCGAGCCCGAATACCTGCCCTATACGATCGTGGCGGGCATCGGCGCCCTGCTTCTCCTCGCCGCGCTCGCCAGCCTCTTCGTGCAGCTCGTGATCTCGATCCGCCGCCGCGAGGACCTCGCCGTGCCCGCCGGCGATCCCTGGAACGGGCGCACGCTGGAATGGGGCATCCCCTGCCCGGCGCCGGAGTATAATTTCGCGGTCCTGCCGCTCGTCTCCTCGCGCGACGCGTTCCACATGGCCAAGCTCGACGGCACGGCCTATCCCCGGCACCGCTTCTATTCCGACATCGAGATGCCCCGGAACTCCATGACCGGGATCGTCTTCGGCCTGTCGCTCGCCGCCACGGGCTTCGCGCTCGTCTGGTATGTCTGGTGGCTGGCGATCCTGGGGCTCGTGGTGGCGCTCGGCGCGGTGGTCGCGCGCTCCTTCGTGCTTGACACGATGCGCGTCATTCCGGCCGAGGAGGTGCGCCGACAGGACGAAGCCTGGCTCGCCCAGGTGCATCGCCTGCCGCCCGTCTCGCGCGACGAGGAAACCACAAGCGTGAACATGGGTCTCGCGGAGCCGGCCGGCATATGAGCAAGCTCAGCCTGCATCGCCATCCGGGCCTCAATCTCGGACACACGGACCCGCAAGCGCATCGAGAGGCCGAGGAGACCGTCTTCGGCTTCTGGGTCTTCCTGATGAGCGACCTCGTCCTGTTCGCGCTCCTGTTCGCCACCTACGCCACGATGCTCGGCGCGACGGATGGCGGGCCGGGGCCGAAGGACGTGTTCGAGATCGGCGGCGCGGCGCTCGAAACGGGCGTCCTCCTCCTGTCGAGCCTCACCTTCGGCATGGCTTCGATCGCCATGAAATACGACGAGGCGCGCGGCCGGCTGACGCTCTGGCTCGCGGCGACGCTCGGTCTCGGCCTCCTCTTCCTCGGACTGGAGCTGCGGGACTTCGCGACCATGGCGAGCCAGGGCGCCGTTCCCTCGCGCAGCGGCTGGCTCTCCGCCCTTTACGCGCTGCTCTCGACCCACGGCCTGCATGTCGCGGCCGGCTGCGTCTGGATCGCGGTGATGATCGTGCAGATCCAGGTCTTCGGGCTTCGCCAGGAGGTGAAGCTGCGCATCCTCCGGCTCGGCCTGTTCTGGCACCTTCTCGACATCGTGTGGATCGGCATCTTCTCCGTCGTCACGCTCGGAGGCCTCGCATGAGCCAGACACCGGAGGAGCGGGAAGCGGAGAAGGCCAGCGAGCTGCGCTCCTACTTCATCGGCTTTGCGGCTGCCGTGGCGCTGACCGCGCTTCCCTTCACGCTGGTCGCCCTGGGTGCGGCCAGCGCCTCGACGCTCTGGTGGACGATCGGGCTCTGCGCCCTCGTTCAGGTGGTCGTCCATTTCCGCTTCTTTCTCCATATCGGGTGGCGGCGCTCGACCCGCGACGACCTTCAGCTGATCCTCTTCACCACGCTCATCATCCTCCTGATGGCGGGCGGCACGATCTGGATCATGGGCAATCTGCACGCCCGCATGATGTGAGGAATGGGGCGGCACGTCCCGCCCATGTCGTTTCGCCGGCGGCGGCCGGCTCAGTGGCCGAGACGCCGGGTGATGGTCTCGGCGGCGTTTCGAATGCGGGTGCCGAGCTGTTCGAGAAGCGCGACGCTCGCCTCGCCGCGGATCAGGCTGACGGCGAGGCCGGCGACGACGCGGCCGGAATGGTCCCGGATCGGCGCGCCCAGACAGATCATGCCCTCGCGCACCTCGCCATCGTCGATCGAATAGCCGCGCTCGCGCACGGCGTCGAGCTCGGTGCGCAGCCGGTCGAGCGAGGCGACGCCGCGCGGCGTGAGCGGCGCCGGCCAAGCCTCGGGCTCGGCGAAGAGGCGGGTGAACTCGGCGCCCGGCAGCGCGGCCAAGAGCGCCTTGCCGGTCGCCGTATAGGGCGCGGGCAGGCGCATCCCGATGCGGAAGGTCAGGCCCAGCGGATCGCCGCTGTCGCGGCAGGCGAGATAGACGACCTCGCGCCCGTCCAGGATCGTCAGCGTGATCGTGTGCCCGTCGAGATCGCCTTCCTCCGCGAAATAGCGCTGGAACTCGCCGGTCAGACTGGTCTGGCCGAGAAAGCCGCTCGCCCAGCGCATCAGCCGGGGGCCGAGGCGAAAGCGCCCGTCCGCGCCGCGCACCACCAGTTCGAACTCGGTCATGGTCGCGATCAGGCCATGCGCCGTGCTTTTGGGAATGCCAAGCTCGCGCGCGATATCGGCCGCCGTGACCGGCTCCGAGGCGCGGCCGAGAAGGTCCAGAACCTCGATGGCGCGCCGGAGCGCGGGGGCGGCGCCGGCCGTGCGGCCTTCGGAAGAGTGCGACATCGGCTTGACATCACCCGTAGCTGGGAACAGACTTGTTCAGGATATAGAACATGGTTCAATTAGATGAACCATGTCGGATGGAGACACGGGAGATTTCCTTGGTTCAGCTCCGCTCCCCCGCGCTTCTGCGGGAAACCTGCCTGATCGACGGCGTCTGGTCGACCGCTTCCGACAACGCGGTGATCGAGGTTCGCGATCCCGCCGACGGCTCGCTGATCGCGAATGTGCCCTCGCTCGGTGCGGGCGAGATCGAGCGCGCGGTGGTGGCCGCGCGCCGGGCCTTCAAGACCTGGTCGGCGCTCGCCGCGCAGGAGCGCGCCAGGATCCTGCGCCGCTGGTTCGAGCTGATCGTGGCCAATGCCGACGATCTCGCCGCCTTGATGACGGCCGAGCAGGGCAAGCCGCTGGCCGAGGCGCGGGGCGAGGTTCTTTATGCCGCCTCCTTCATCGAATGGTTCGCCGAAGAGGCCAAGCGCGTCTATGGCGAGGTCATTCCCGCGCCGCAGGCCGACAAGCGCCTCGTGGTCCTGAAGCAGCCGGTCGGCGTCTGCGCGGCGATCACCCCATGGAACTTCCCCGCCGCCATGATCACCCGCAAGGCCGCCCCGGCGCTCGCGGCGGGCTGCGTCATGATCGTGAAGCCCGCCGAACAGACGCCGCTGACGGCCCTCGCACTCGGCGTTCTCGCCGAGGAAGCCGGCATTCCCGCCGGCGTGCTGCAGATCGTGACCGGCGCGTCGCGCACGGTGGGCGGCGTGCTGACCGGCAGCGACGTGGTGCGCAAGCTCTCCTTCACCGGCTCGACCGAGGTCGGGCGCATTCTGATGGCGCAGTGCGCGCCGAGCATCAAGCGCCTGTCGCTGGAGCTTGGCGGCAACGCGCCCTTCATCGTCTTCGACGATGCCGATCTCGACGCCGCCGTGGAAGGCGCGATCGCCTCGAAATACCGCAATGCCGGCCAGACCTGCGTCTGCGCCAACCGGCTCTATGTCCAGGCCGGCGTGTTCGACGCCTTTGCCGAGAAGCTCGCCGCGAGGGTCGCCGCGCTTCCCGTCGGGCGCGGCACGGAGCCGGGCGTCCTGATCGGTCCCCTGATCGACGAGGCGGCGGTGGAAAAGGTCGAGAGCCATCTCGAAGACGCGCTCGCCAAGGGCGCGCGCCTCGTCACGGGGGGCAAGCGCCACAAGCTCGGCGGCCTCTTCTTCGAGCCGACCGTGCTGGTGGGCGCGACATCGGACATGCGTGTCGCGCGCGAGGAAACCTTCGGCCCGGTCGCGCCGCTCTTCCGCTTCGAGACCGAGGAGGAGGTGATCGCGCTCGCCAACGACACCGAATTCGGCCTCGCCTCCTATTTCTACACCGAGAATGCCAAGCGCGCGTGGCGCGTGGTGGAGGCGCTGGAATACGGCATGGTCGGCCACAACACGGGGCTGATCTCCAACGAGGTCGCGCCGTTCGGCGGGGTCAAGCAGTCCGGCCTTGGGCGGGAAGGCTCGCATCACGGCATCGAGGAATATCTCGAGGTCAAATACTGGTGCTCGGCGCTGCGCTGAGACGCGCCGGGACCGTCATCCGTTTCGAGGCGCTGCCACCGGCCGTTCGGACCGGGCGGAACCGCGCCGGGCCCATCGGTTGGGAGGCTTTCATGACCATCAGCAGTTTCGAATTTCGCACCGTGCCGGCCCTCCAGGTCGAATGGTCGGGCGCGCAGCGTCTCGGCCAGCGCCTCGCCGAGCGCTTCGCGGCGCGGCGCGCCTGCCTCGTCACCGACGCCGGGCTGGTGAAGGCGGGGCTGATCGCCCCGATCGCGGCCGATCTCCAAGCCGCCGGCTTCACCGTCACGATCTTCGACGCCGTGGTGGCCGATCCGCCGGAAGCGGTGCTGCTCGACGCCGTGGCTCAGGCCAAGGCGGCGGCTTGCGACATCGTGGTGGGTCTCGGCGGCGGCTCCTCGCTGGATGTGGCCAAGCTCGTGGCGGTTCTGACCGTCTCCGATCAGCCCCTCTCCGCGCTCTACGGCATCGGCAATGTGAAGGGCTCGCGCCTGCCCCTCGCGCTGGTGCCGACGACGGCGGGCACGGGATCGGAGGTCACCAACATCTCGATCCTCACCACCGGCGAGACCACCAAGATGGGCGTCGTCTCGCCCCAGCTCTATGCCGATTACGTGCTGCTCGACGGCGAGCTGACGGTCGGCCTGCCGGCGATCCACACGGCGGCGACTGGCATCGACGCCATGGTCCATGCGATCGAGGCCTATACGAGCCGGCACAAGAAGAACCCGCTGTCCGACGCGCTGGCGCGCGAGGCGCTGCGGCTTCTCGGCGCGAACCTCGTGGCCGCCTGCCGCGACGGCTCGGACCGCGCCGCGCGCGAGGCCATGCTGCTCGGCGCGATGCTGGCGGGTCAGGCCTTCGCCAATTCGCCGGTCGCCGCCGTCCATGCGCTGGCCTATCCGCTGGGCGGCCATTACCACATCCCCCACGGTCTCTCGAACGCGCTGATGCTGGGGCCGGTGCTGCGCTTCAACGCGGCGGCCGCCGCACCGCTTTATGCCGAGCTGGCCGATGTTCTCGGCGTGCCGGGCACGGGCGAGGCCTCCACGCGCGCCGACGCTTTTGTTGCCGCCATGCAGAGCTTGATGGACGAGAGCGGCGCGCCGCGCCGCCTGCGCGATGTCGGCGTGTCCGAGGAGAGCCTGCCGCTTCTGGCAAGCGACGCCATGAAGCAGACGCGGCTTCTCGTGAACAATCCGGTCGAGGTGACGCAAGCCGATGCGCTCGCGCTCTACCGCCAGGCCTTCTGACAGGCCCCGTTCGACAGCCCCAGCCCCTATCTCGAGGAGGAAACCGATGACGGACATCCGGCTCTACATGCTTCAGTCGGGAACGCTGAAGTGTAAGGTCCACAACATCAAGATGAACCAGGGGGTCGGCGCGGATTACGAGATCCCCGTTCCCTTCTTCCTGATCACCCACCCCAAGGGCCACACGATCATCGACGGCGGCAACGCCATCGAGGTCGCCACCGATCCGCGCGGCCATTGGGGCGGCATCTGCGACGTCTATTGGCCGGTGCTGGACAAGGATCAGGGCTGCGTCGATCAGGTCAGGGCGCTCGGCTTCGACCCCGCCGACGTGCGCTATGTCGTGCAGTCGCATCTCCATCTCGACCACACCGGCGCGATCGGGCGTTTCCCCAACGCCACGCATATCGTCCAGCGCTCGGAATACGAATACGCCTTCACGCCGGACTGGTTCGCGGCGGGCGGCTATATCCGCAAGGATTTCGACAAGCCAGGCCTCAAATGGCTGTTCCTCAACGGCGAGGCGGACGATCACTACGACATCTATGGCGACGGCACGCTGACCACGATCTTCTCGCCGGGCCATGCGCCGGGGCACCAGTCCTTCCTCGTGCGCCTGCCGCAGTCGGAGCCCATGCTTCTGACGATCGACGCCGCCTATACGCTGGATCACTGGGAGGAAAAGGCGCTTCCGGGCTTCCTCGCCTCGACCGTGGACACGGTGCGCTCCGTGCAGAAGCTGCGCAACGTCGCCGAACGGGAGGGCGCGACGGTTGTCACCGGCCACGATCCCGACGCCTGGCCGGGCTTCAAGAAAGCGCCCGACTACTACGCATGAGGGCTCCTCGTCCCGCCTTCCCGTGAAGGCTTCGCCGCGCCGCCCGCCCGGCGCGGCGCTCCTTCGCCGGCCGCCTCCCGTCTCGGCGACGGGAGGCAGGCTTCCAGCGGGTCCGAAGCCAGCCAACCAATCAAACCGTTGCCGCCTCGCTCGCCAAGCCGCGATCCCACGTTGCCTCTCCAGGAAAGACGCATGGGGCTTCCGGCGATGCGCGCGACGAGCATGGCCGGGAGCCCTCCAGCGATGAGGGCCTCACATGGTCGAACAGGATGCGAACCGGCTGACGCCCGCGGCCTCGGCCGATGACCTGACCTCGGGCGAGCGGCAAGCGGTGGACCACCAGAGCCGGCCGAGCGCGGCGCTGATCCACGAGACGATCCGCGCCGAGGGCGAGCGGGAGCTGGAGCGCAGCGGCTTCGCGCTCATGATGTCGGGGCTGGCGGCGGGCCTGTCGATCGGCTTCTCCGTGGTGGTGCCCGCGATCCTGATCGTGGCGCTGCCCGACAGCTCCTGGAAGCATCTCCTGACCTCGCTCGGCTACACGATCGGCTTCCTGATCGTGGTTCTCGGCCGCCAGCAGCTCTTCACCGAAAACACGCTGACGCCCGTCCTGCCGCTCCTGCGCGCGCCGAGCTGGCACCGCTTCGCGCTGGTGCTGCGCCTGTGGGGCATCGTTCTGGCTTCCAACATCGCGGCGACCTGGGCCTTCTCGGCGGTGCTCGCCCACACATCCGTCTTCGAGCCCGAGATCCGGGCGGCGATCGCCGAGTTCTCCGCCTCCACCATGGCCTCGCCCTTCGGGACGATGTTCCTGAAGGCGGTGTTCGCGGGCTGGCTGATCGCACTCATGGTCTGGCTGATGCCGGCGTCGGGCGATTCCAAGCCCTTCGTCATTATCGTCGTGACCTATGTCGTGGCGATGGGCCATTTCGCCCATATCATCGCGGGCTCGGTGGAAGCGTCCTATCTCGTCCATGTGGGCGCCGCGACGCTCCAGGACTACGCCTTCACCTTCTTCCTGCCGACGCTTCTGGGCAACATGCTCGGCGGCATCGCGCTCGTCGCCTGCTTCAACTTCGGCCAGGTCGCGCCCGAATTGCAGGACTGAGACGAACCGGGCGCCCTCTTCCGCCCTTCGCCTTCCCCGCTCCACCCCCTCGCTCCCCGAACGGGCGCCGCGCTTCACCGCCCAGCGCCCGTTCGAGCCTGCGCGCCGGATTCTCAAACCTTTCCAAATCGTTAACGAAATCGCCCGGTGAGACGCGGTGCGACCTGAATGAGACGCCATAAGTCTAAATATAAAATTAAAATCAAGTACAAAATTAGGTTTTGAGCAAGATTCCCAGCCGATTATTTGGTCAGAAGCAGCCGATTCCCAAGCAACAGCATGATGCTGCCAAGTATTGCTTCATGTCCTTTTCCGATTTGGATCTACAGGACACTCAAATGACCAGCGTTAATACCAACATTGCCGCCATCACCGCGCTCCGTAACCTGCAGCAGACGCAGTCGCTGCTGGAAGGCACGCAGAACCGCATCTCGACCGGCCTCAAGATCGGCGAAGCCAAGGACAACGCCGCTTACTGGTCGATCGCCACGACGCTGCGCTCCGACAACAAGTCGCTCGCGACCGTCAAGGACGCGCTCAGCCTCGGTTCGGCGACGGTGGACACGGCCTATCAGGGCCTCAACAAGGCCAAGGACGTTCTCGACGAGATCAAGTCCAAGCTGACCGCCGCGAGCCAGGACGGCGTCGATCGCTCCAAGATTCAGACGGAAATCGCCGAGCTGCAGAAGCAGCTGAAGTCGATCGCCAATTCCGCGTCCTTCTCGGGCGAGAACTGGCTGTCGGTGAACTCGGACCTGCCGTCCTTCAACGCGAACAAGAACATCGTCTCGTCCTTCTCGCGCGATGCGAGCGGCGCGGTGACGCTCGGCTCCATCGGCATCGACATCAGCGACGTGAAGCTGTTCGATTCGGCCGGCGGCGGCAAGGGCATCCTCGACAAGGCCGTTGCCCTGAAGGACGCGAACGGCGTCGCCCTGACCGTCGGCGGTCAGAACGCGGCCCCCGATCCGAGCGTCACCGCGCTCACCTTCTCGTCCACGCCCGCGACCGGCGTCGCCGCCGAAGGCATGAAGGGCGGCCAGGCCACGCTCGGCACGCTCAACCTCGCCTCGGTCACGGATGGCGACCAGCTGCGCTTCAGCCTCAGCGTCGACGGCCGCAGCGGCATCGTCAACGTCAAGACGTCCGACATTCTCGCGGCGAACGGCAATCTCGCGACCATCACCGGCACGCTCCAGACGGCCGTGAACTCCGCGCTCGGCGACAACATGGCGACGGTGGCGATCGACGCGACCACCAAGGCCGTCACCATCACCTCCAACAGCTTCGGCACGAACTCGACCGTCGCGGTCGGCGAAACGCAGACCGTCAACGGCGACGGCACGGTGACGGCGCTCGCCGGCCTCCTCACCGCCGCCTCGCTGCCCGCGCCGACCTCCGGCACCGGCACCAAGGCCGCCGCCGAACTCGGCACGTTCGTGCCGGCCGGGGCGACCGCCAAGGCCGAGCAGACGCTGCTCGCCACCGCTGGCAACTACAGCATGACGGCGGGAACGGCCACGCAGGTCCTGACCGGCTTTAACGCAGGTGCACCGGCGAGCGGCACGTTCACGTTCGACATCAAGCTCAACGGCGTAACGACGACCGATATCACCGCCACGTTCGGCGACGGCGCCGCGACCCAGGACGAAACCGCGGTTGCCAACGCCCTCCAAAGCGCGCTCGACGATAAGTTCACTTGGACATCGCCCAGCCAGCGCAAGGTGACGGTCTCGGGCGACACGGCGGCGCACACGATCACATTCACGACGGTCGACGGCGGCGCGTCGCAGAGCGTGAGCGTGTCCAATCTCCGCGGCCCGAACCGGATGGGCACGTCGGTCGGCGCCGCCACGCCCGGCACCGGCGGCATCAACGTCGGCGACAAGATCACCTTCGAGGTGACCTACGGCACCACGACGAAGCCGGTCAGCATCACGATCACAGCAGATGACATGGACGGCACCAACGGCTTGACCCCTTGGGCAACCAAGAACAAGCCGACCGCCGCCGAGCTGCAGGCCCTCCTCCAGAAGAGGATCGACACGGCTTTCGGTAGCACGAAGTTCAACGGAAAGACGGACGGCACGGGCTACAGTCAGGGCGACATCATCCTGTCGGCCGATCTGACCAAGCTCTCGACCAAGAACGCCGTCGGCAGCCTCGACAACATTCAGCTGACGAACGTCAAGCTGACCCAGAACGGCACGACCACCAACGGTCTCGCCGGCATCGCAGGCACCAACGCCCCCGCCAGCGGTACGGGCTACCGCATCCAGGGCGGCGACTCGATCAGCTTCAAGGTCCAGTACGGCACCGACTGGAAGGTCGTCACCAGGAACTTCGTCGCGGCGGACTTCACGGGGAGCGGCGCAGCCGCGGGCTGGGCGACGCCGGGCCAGCCGACGGCCGAGGAACTGGCGGCCGTCCTCCAGAAGGCGGTGAACGATGAATTCGCCGGCTCGTACTACAATAAGGTCAACAGCAACCCCGCTGGGCTCTACGTCGACAATGACATCAAGCTGACCGTCGATGCCAGTGGCAAGATCGGCGTCGAGACCAAGAAGACCGGCAAGGACATGGCGGTCGGTATTTCCGAACTGAAGGCCGACATCGCCGGCACGACCGTGGCTGCGGAGAAGCTCTTCGGCCTCGATGTCCAAACCAAGTCGATCGACCCCGCCACCGGCAATGCCACCACCAGCGGCACGGTCGGCTGGGGTACCGCGACAGCGGCCACATTCGCCATCGGCACGTTCGACAACACGGACCTCACCGGCGCCGACACGATCAGCTTCAGCCTGAACGTCAACGGCACGGTGAAGGACGTCTCGATCAAGACGGACGGCTTCCTCGGCGGCTCCGGCAATCTGCCCTACGACAAGAGCCGCTTCCAGGCGAAAATGCAGGCCGCGCTCGACACGGCCTTCGGCACCAGCGACGCCACGAAGGTGACCTTCAACGTCGAAGATGCCGACGCTGGCAACAAGATGACGCTGACGACCAAGGCGGAAGGCGCCAACGCGTCCATCGCCATCTCCGGGGTCCAGGCGTTCGACGGCGACAACGTCACCACCTCGAGGGCGGGCCTGACCAACATCACCAGCGCCACGCCGGTGGCTCTGGGCTCCAACGGCACGAGCGGGTCGATCGCCTCGCTCACCAGCACCGGGACCTTCACGGGTCCGCAGACGCTCGGTGACAGCGACAAGATCTCGCTCGACGTGACGGTGGACGGCACGACGAAGCGGATCGACATCGACAAGGACCGCGTCAACGCCGCTCTCGGCCGACGCGACGGCAAGATCGGCGACGCGGCGGCCTATGCCACGGTGCTGAACTCGGCCTTTGGCGACGCGACAAGCGGCTTCGGCCCCGGCGTGCTCAACGCCACGGCGAGCGGCGACACGCTCAGCCTCGGCAAGGTCGCGGCCGGCGGAAGCCTCGCCATCTCCGGCGTGACCTCCTCCTCGGGCGTCGCCGACACGGTGTCGATCGAGACGCTGGACATCAGCGACGCGAAGCTCCGCACTCTGGGCGTCACCAGCGCGAACCAGAACAAGGTCTTCGCGGCCTATATCTCCGCGGTCAACGACGCGATCAACAACGTGACCACGGCGGCCTCGAACCTCGGCTCGCTGGCCAAGCGCATCGACCTCCAGCAGACCTTCGTCAGCACGATGATGGACACGATCGACAAGGGCGTCGGCAAGCTGGTGGACGCCGATCTGTCGGAAGAGTCCACCCGCCTCCAGGCGCTGCAGACCAAGCAGCAGCTCGGCGTGCAGACGCTCTCGATCGCCAACCAGTCGGCCCAGAGCATCCTGGCCCTGTTCCGCGGCTAAGCGCCCGGAACCGCCGGACCTGCGAAACCGACCGTCGCGGCCTTTGCCGCGGCGGTCTTTGCGTGGCGCGCCTTCCCTTCCGACAGCGGTCAACACCCGTCTGGAGGCCCCATCCGAAAATGCGCGCAGTTTTTGTCATTTGCGGCCTAACGAATCGCGCTCATAAGCATCTGAGCTTTCGAATCAATAACGAGCCACGGCAAAACCCGTAAATCGAACTTACCATTCTCGCATCACAAGTTCACCGCAGAGAGTTCATGATGAAGTCTCCCGTTGCATGCACCGACATCTCGCATGTCGGCGCGATCTGCCCCAACGTCAGCAGTCGAATCTGGAACGAATGGCAGGACCACATTTCGCCGTTCTTCGACCTGTGCCGGAGAGACGAAACCGATCTCTCCAAGCCGATTTCCATGCGAAGCTATCATTTGGGTGGTATCCTGGTCGGCGACGTCGTCGCCCCGGCGCAGGACCTTCTGCGCGAGGCGCGCAAGACGGCGCGCCAGGGCGTCGACCATGTTCTCCTGCAATTCTACACGAGCGGGCGCAGCCAGCTGCAAGCGCGGCAGGACGTCGTGGCGACCGGCGGCCAGATGGTTCTCTACGATCTCTCGCAGCCCATCACCGTGCGCTCCGACGAGGCGGTGGACGCGCTCAACATTCTCCTGCCGCGCGCCGCCCTCGACCGGCAGAACCTGCGCGTCGAAGCGCTGCACGGCACGGCGACGGATTTTCGCGCCGACGCGGTCGGACAGATCGCCTTCAACATGCTGCAAGGCATTCTCGGCAACGCCGAAAGTCTGACCTCCCACCATCTTCCGGCCTTGAGTGAGGCGGCCTCGCGCCTCTGCGCCTCCTTCCTGGAAGGCCACGATGCGGGCGAGGGCGGCGAAGACCTGCGCGCGCGCGTCGAGATTCGCAGCTTCATCCGCGACAATCTCAGCGAAATCGAGCTCGGGCCGGAGCTTCTCCAGCGCCGCTTCGGCATGTCGCGCGCCACGCTCTATCGCGAGTTCGCCGGCGAGGGCGGCGTGCGGGCCTATATTCGCGAGCGCCGCCTCATGGCCGCCCTGCGCCTGTTGACGCGCCTGTCGCCCAAAGGCCGGCGTCCGCGCGTGTCCAGCGTCGCCTACGCGGTCGGCTTCGAGGACGAGAAGTCGTTCAGCCGCGCCTTCCGGACCCGGTTCGGCTTCCTGCCGAGCGAGGTGCGCGCCGGAGACGCGGGGCCGGACAATGGCGACGGCGGCGCCGATGTGCTCTTGTCCTGGATCACGGACCTGACCGGCCAACCCGAGCAGATGGATGGTATGACGGGATGAAGACCGCATCTCGCCGGACGGAGCGGCCGGCCGGTGGCGAGGAATCGAATCGCGGCTTCGACCTCTCTCCGACGCCGGCCCCCGGCGCGGGAATCGCAGAGGTCGATGGCGACATCGCGCTGCGCCCCCCCGAAGACATTCTGCAGAACCCTCGTTTCCCGGCCGTTCGAGAGCGGCAGATTCGGACGACGCTGCAAATCTACAGCTCGAGCGTCTTTCCAGGCCGCCTTTCCGTGGACGCCTGGCGCGTCCTTCTGATCGGCCATATCCTGGGAATGGCCTGCGAGGACATGAGCGGAGGCGACGCGGCGACGCCGACCGAACTCAAGAGGCGCATGGGGTTACACGGCCTCATCGGCCCCCGCCAGATCGATGTCTATCTGAACCGTCTCGTCGCGACAGGCGATCTGGAGATCGCGGTCAACCCGGCCGACCGGCGGATGCGCCTTCTGCGCGCCCTTCCGCCGCTGGTGAACTGGTACTGGTCGTTCCTGGACATCTACCAAGCGTCCTACAGCACCCTGTTTCCGGAACGGAACTTCGACCTGATCCCCCGTCGGAAGGCGAGCTTCCTGCCCTTCATGGCGCGGGTCGGCGGGGACGAGCGCTGCATGACCGAGGTGATGAACGCGCTGACCCGAGATCCGGTCCTTGCCGCCTTCTCGGCGCGCGGCGGCGCCTCGCTGGTTCTCTATGCCGCGCTCCTTCTCGAATCGCAGCGGCCGGATCAGGGTCTGCGCGAAGCCGATCTTCTCGCCTATGGCATCGAGTTCGGTCGTTCGCGCTCGCATATGCGCAACCTCATCACCCTGGCGATCGAAAGCGGCTTCATCGAGGAGACCGGCCGGCGGCGTCAGCTTCTTCGCACGACCGAGCGCCTGCGCGCGACGATGGACCGCTATATCGCCGATACGATCCGCATGAGCGAAAACACCTATCGGCGGGCCGAGCGCCAGTATCTGGCGAGCCGCGCCGCCGGCTGAGCCCGCGCGGCGGCTCGAAGGGCCGCCCCTCATGACGCGCGCGCTCGCGCAGACGTGAGGCCCCGCCTCTTGGCGAAGGGCGCCCGCGTCGCGATATCCCGGGGTGGGTGCAGGTCCATCGGGGGCCGGCAGGTCATTCGCGCTGGTCGGGCCGCCAGCGAGGGAGACCTCCCGCATGTCGATCGCTGACCTCTTCGTCATCGGCGTCGTCGCCGTTCTGTTCGGCTTCGTCCTGTTCGCCAACATCCATCACCAGCGGCGCACGCTGCGGCAGCGCAAGGCGGAGGCGAGCCGCGAGCTGTCCCGCTCGAACCTCGCGAGCGAACGGCGCACCTGACGCCACGACACGCTCACTTTCGCCCTTCAGAGTCCGGGCGCCGTCCGGCGTCCGGCCGCCCGCAGCCGAGATTTCTCAGCCGGACGGCCTCCGCGCGCCTCGCTTGCGCCCGTGGGCATCCCCCTCTTGCTCCCGGAGCCTGTCCGCAAGGACCACGCCCTGCCCGATCGAGAGACGAGACCGGCCTTCGCCCTCCGATTCGCAAAACGGCCGAGGGACGTTAAGAAAAGCGCTTCTGCGATCATCCATTCTTTTCGGGATGCGAGTGAATTTCCGTAGCAATGCAAGAGAACAGAAACAGGTTCCCGCCTAAATACATTGGAAAATGGGTGATATGGCGGACTTATTATGTCGTTTGGATTTGGCAAGAACAAGATCAAGACTCTGGAAGCCCGCGTGGCGGAGCTGGAGCAGCGCCTCTATCTCCTGGACGAGGATTGCGGCGTCGGCCTCTGGGACGCGGTGATCGTCGATGGCGATCCGGCCTCGCCCAACAGCCGCTGGTCCTGGTCGATGGAATTCCGCCGCCTTCTCGGCTTCACCAATGTCGAAGAATTCCCCAACGTGCTGCAGGCCTGGATGGACCGCGTCCATCCCGAGGACGGCCCTTTCGTGTTCGGCGCCTTCGGCGACTTCCTCATGGATAAGACCGGCAAGACCGAATACGAGGTCGAGTATCGCATCCGCATGAAGGACGGCAGCTATCGCTGGGTCGCGGCGGTCGGCGGCTGCCTGCGCGACGACAAGGGCAATCCGATCCGCACCTGCGGCGCGGTGCGCGACATCCACTCGCAGAAGCTGCTTCAGGACCAGCAGGCCCAGATGCAGGCCCATCAGGCGCGTGCGACCGTCGCCGCCTCCGCCGCCATGGAGGAGATGGCCGCCAATATCGCGCAGAATGCCGACAACGCCAACCAGACCGACAAGATCGCCCAGCACGCCTCCGAAAACGCGCTGCGCACCGGCAAGACCGTCGCGGAAGCGGTGACGGCCATGCGCGTCATCGCCGAGAAGATCCAGGTCGTGCAGGAAATCGCGCGCCAGACCGACCTTCTGGCGCTGAACGCGGCGATCGAGGCGGCGCGCGCCGGCACGCATGGCAAGGGCTTCGCCGTGGTCGCCTCCGAGGTGCGCAAGCTCGCCGAGCGCTCGCGCATCGCCGCCGCCGAAATCGGCTCGCTCTCCACCTCCACGGTGCAGATTTCCGAGCAGGCGGGCGACATGCTCACCGCGCTGATGCCCGATATCGAGCGCACGTCCGAACTCGTTCGCGAGATTTCCTCCGCCTGCCGCGAGCAGAATATCGGCGCCCAGCAGATCAACGAAGCGCTTCATGCGCTGGATCAGCACAATCTGGTCGGCCAGAACGCCGCGTCGACCGAGAAGGGCGCCTCGCTCCGCCTCGTCGCCTGACGCCGCGACAGGCGCGGCGCTTCGACCCACCCCTTGGCCCGCGCCTTGGCCGGCGCCGCCGAAAGGCGCCGCGTCCGACACCCTGTTTCTCCGCCCTTGCCGAGCCCTCGGCAAGGGCGCTTTCGTCTGGAAAGAGCGTCCCCGCGCTAAGAGCCCGTCCGGAACGTCACCGGCGGAGGATCGCCGAGGAATTATCGTCGCGATCGAGGCGCCGAACGCAGTCGATGCGAGGTCGGCATCGGCGAGGATCGGCAACGAGGAGGGCGGCGAAAAGACCCGGCGAGCCGACCCGGCGGACTTTTCGGACGGGCTCTCAGGCGGGCTCGCGCAGGAGCCGGTCCAGAATGCGGCTTTCGATGCGCGCCGCCTCGGGGTCGCCGTGCCGGCGCGGGCGGGGCAGCGCGATCCGCTCCTCATAGGCGATCCGCCCCGCTTCCATGAGGACGACGCGGTCGGCGAGCCGCACGGCTTCCGAGACGTCATGCGTGACGAGAACCGCCGTGAAGCCTTCGGCCTGCCAGACGGTTTCCAGAAGCGACTGCATCTCGATGCGCGTCAGCGCGTCCAGCGCCCCGAGCGGCTCGTCCAGCGCCAGGAAGCGCGGGCGGCTGACCAGCGCGCGGGCGAGCGCCACGCGCTGGCGCTGGCCGCCCGACAGAACCGAGGGCCACTCCCCGCCCCGGCCCGCAAGGCCGACGGCGGCAAGCGCGTCCTGCGCCCGCGCCTCGCGCTCGGGGGCCGGCACGCCGCGCGGCACGCCGAGCGCGACATTGCGAAGGATGCTCTGCCAGGGCAGGAGCCGGGGCTCCTGAAACATCAGCCGCGTGGTCGGCGCCGCGCTCCCGTCCGCTCCGCGCAGTTCGACCGCGCCGCTGTCGGCCCGCTCGAGATCGAGGAGAAGGCGCAGGAGCGTGGACTTGCCGCAGCCCGAGCGCCCGACGATCGCCGTGAATTCGCCCGGCGCGATGTCGAGATCGAGCCCGGCGACGACGCGCTTGTCGCCGAAGCGCTTCTCGACCTCCGACAGGGTCAGCCGCGCGCCGCCGGCCCGGGTCTCGGGGCGGGGCGCGTCCAGGGCGCGGCGTTGGGCGACGGCCTCCCGCTCGGGCAGGGCCTTGCGCTCGCGCGAAACGTCGCGCTCCCGTGAAGCATCGCGCTCCCGCGAAACGTCGCGCTCCCGCGAAACGTCGCGCTCGGGCGAAAGGAAGCGCGAGCGCGGGGCGGAGAGGATGGCGTCCATGGATCTCTTCCGTTCTGACTGTCTTGCGGGTCGTGCGACGACGGCGCCTGGCCGGCGGGAGGCCGCCGCGGCAGGCCCTTCAGGCGGCGTGGGCAGGGTGCCAGGCGAGCGTCCGGCGCTCGGCGGCGCGGGCGACGATGTCGGCGAGCTTGCCGAGCCCGGCATAGATCAGGATCGCGAGCACCACGATGTCGAGCTGCATGAACTCGCGCGCCTGCATGGCCATGTAGCCGAGCCCTTCGGAGGCCGAGATCGTTTCGGCGACGATGAGCGTCAGCCACATGATGCCGAGCGCATAGCGCACGCCGACCAGGATCGAGGGGAGCGCGCCCGGCAGCACCACGCGGCGGAAGAACTCCCAGCGCGTGAAGCGGTAGACGCGCGCCATCTCGCGCAGCTGCGGGTCGACCGAGCGGATGCCGTGGAACGTGTTGACATAGACCGGGAAGAACACGCCGAGCGCGACCAAGAAGAGCTTGGCCTCCTCGCCGATGCCGAACCAGACGATGACGAGCGGGATCAGCGCCAGATGCGGCACGTTGCGCACCATCTGCAGCGTCGTGTCGAGAACGCTTTCCGACACGCGCGACAGGCCGTTGGCGAGGCCGAGCAGGAAGCCGACCGAAGCGCCGATCGCAAAGCCGCCGAGCGCCCGGCCAAGGCTGACGAGAAGGTTCGTCCAGAGCTGACCATCGCCCGAAAGCGTCACCGCCGCCTCGCCGACCGCGAGCGGCGAGGGCAGGACGTTGCGCGGAATCCAGCCGAACGAGGAGGCCGCCTGCCACAGGAGAAGCGCCAGCAGCGGCACGGCGAAGGGAAGAAGGCGCTGGGCCAAGGCCGCGCCGCGCCCGGACCGGGCCGCGCTCATAGCGAATGCCCCGCGCCGATGCCGGAGCGCGAGGCGAAGCCGCCCCGGTCGCCGCTCGCGGGGAAGGCGCCCTCTCCCCAATTGCCGGTTCCGCGCCCGAGGGCCGGAAACAGGAGATCGGCGACGTTGTAGGCTTCCTCCAGATGCGGATAGCCCGAGGCGATCACGGTATCGATGCCGAGCGCCTGATATTCGCGGATTCGCGCCGCCACCGTCTCGGGATCGCCGACGAGCGCGGTGCCCGCGCCCTGGCGCACGAGGCCGACGCCGGCCCAGAGATTGGGCGAGACCTCCAGCCGGTCGCGCCGGCCGCCGTGAAGCGCGGTCATGCGGCGCTGGCCGACGCTGTCGCTCTCGCTCGCGAGGCGCGCCTGCGCCGCCGCGATCGTCTCGTCGGTGAGATGCGAGATCAGTCGGTCCGCCGCCGCCCAGGCTTCGGCCTCGGTTTCGCGCACGATGAGATGAAGGCGGATGCCGAAGCGCATCGTGCGGCCCTTGGCGCGGGCCAGCGCCCGCACGCGCTCGATCTTCTCGGCCACCTGCGCCGGCGGCTCGCCCCAGGTCAGATACATTTCGCACTGGTCGGTCGCGAGGTCGAGCGCGGCGTCCGAGGAGCCGCCGAAATAGAGCGGCGGATGCGGACGCTGAACCGGCGGAAACAGCGTGCGCCCGCCCTTGGCCCAGAGATGCCGCCCCCGGAAATCCACCTCCTCGCCCGCCATCAGCGCGCGCCAGATGCGCAGAAAGTCGTCGGCCTGCCGGTAGCGCTCGTCATGGGCGAGGTCGATCCCGTCGCCGGCGAGTTCCTTCGGATTGCCGCCGACCACGACGTTGAGAAGGAGGCGCCCTTCGCTCAGCCGGTCGAGCGCGGCGGCCTGCCGGGCGTAATGGGCGGGCGTCGCGACGCCGGGGCGGATCGCCACGAGATATTTCAGCCGCCGCGTGAAGGGCGCGACGGAGGCGGCGGTGATCCAGCTATCCTCGCAGAACTGGCCGGTCGGCAGGAGAACGCCGTCATAGCCGAGCCGGTCGGTGGCGACCGCGATCTCGCGCAGATAGGCGTTGTCGGGCTGGCGGTTGCCCCGGTCGGAGCCGAGATAGCGCCCGTCGCCCGACGTCGGCAGGAACCAGAAGAAGTCGAGCGGGCGCGTGGCGGCCGCTTGTGTCAGCGTGTCCATGGGTCGGGCCTCGTTCAGCTCTGCGACGCGCGCCAGACGCGCGAGGCGACGTCGATCGGCTTGGGAATGAGCTTCAGCGAGGCGAAGCGGTCGGCCACCGCCTGCTGCTGCGCGACGATCTCGGGCGTGACCGGCGACGCCCGGAACTCGCCCCGCTCGGCCGTGCGCTTCTGGATCGCGACCGGCACGCCGGTCGCGGCCGAAAGAGCCTCCGCCACGCCGTCCCGGTTGGCCTCGGCCCAGAGACCGGCTTGGCCCAATGCGTCGATGCCGGTCTGCACGATGTCGGGATGGCTCCTGGCAAAGCGCGCATTGGCCAGGAAGAAGGAATTCGTGGTGCCGAGAATCGCCTCGCCGTCCGCCAGGACGCGCGCCCCCTGGTTCAGCTCGGCCCCGGCATAGAACGGGTCCCAGATGCTCCAGGCGTCGATCGAGCCGGTGGCGAAGGCCGCGCCCGCATCGGCGGGACTGAGAAACACCGGGGTCACGTCCTTCAGCGTCAGCCCCACCTTTTCCAGCGCGACGACAGCGACATTGTGGGCGCTGGAGCCGCGCGTGAAGGCGAGCCGCTGGCCCTTGAGATCGGCGAGCGACCGGATCGAACTCCTCTCGGGCACGAGGATCGCCGAGTTGCGCCCGCGCGAGGGGAGCGCCGCGACATAGACGATGTCGGCGCCGGCGGCCTGCGCGAAGATCGCCGGCGTGTCGCCCGTCGTGCCGAAGTCGATCGAGCCGACATTCATGGCCTCCAGGAGCGGCGGCCCGGCCTGGAACTCCACCCAGTTCACCGCGATGCCGCGCGGCTCCAGGGCCTTTTCGATCAGGCGCTGGTTGCGGGCGACGACGAGAAGGCCGCTCTTCTGGAACCCGACATTGAAGGTCTTGGGTTCGTCGGCCCAGCTGGGCCGCAGGCCGGTGGAGAGAGCGAGGCCGGCCAGCGCGGCGCTGCCGAGAAACTGACGACGGTTCATGAGGCGATCCTGCGCTAAAGGGCGGGTCAAAGGGCGGGAAGCGGTTCGCTCGAAGCGTAGGCGCCCCGGCCGTAGAGAAGCGACGGGCGCTCGCCGCCGATCAGCACGGTCTCGACCGCGCCGAAGAACAGCGCGTGGCTGCCGTAATGCACGACCTTGTCGACGCGGCAGTCGATCGCCGCCAGCGCGTCCACCAGCGCCGCGGCGCCGGTGGAAAGATCCAGCCAGTCGGCCCCCTCGTAGCGCGCCGCGCCCTGGTGTCCCGTGAAGCCCGAGAAGCGCTCGGCGACGTCCTGTCGGTCGGCCGAAAGCAGATTGACGCAGAAGATCCCGCTTTGCTCGATCGCGGCGAAGGTGGAGGACGCGCGGTTCACCGAGACCAGCATGGTCGGCGGGTCGAGCGAGAGCGAATGGGCGGTGGTGACGGTCGCGCCGGTGCGCGCGTCTCCTTCCCCGCTGGTGACGACGCAGACCGCACCTGTGAAGCGCCGCAGGGCCTCCTTCAAGGTCGCGGTCCGGTTCGGCTGATAGGTCTGGGCGGGCTGGTGATACATCCGAGCGCTTCCCTCGCGTTTCGATCTGGCCCGAAGGCTAGACCGGACGCGAGGCCGGCGAGAGGATTTATCTACTAATTTTGTAGGTAATCCTGGAAGGGATGGCCCGCTCGGCAGCCGGTCCGGGGGATCGGATCATCCGGCGGCGCCGATCCGTCCGCTCTCTCCGGCGGCCGTGCGGCGGGTCAGGCCGAGCGGCGCACCGGCATGGCCGGCAGGACGGCTTCCTTGAGCGCGCGCCCGGCGGGCGAGGCGAGCTTCAGGGGGCGGGAGACCGGCGCTTCCTCCACGATGCGGCCCGCCTCCATCACGAGAACGCGCGAGCAGAAGCGCTCCACCAGGCGCAGGTCGTGGGTGACGAAGAGATAGGCGACGCCCGTGTCGCGCCGCAGCGCCTCGAACAGGTCGAGCATCTGGATCTGCAGATGCAGGTCGAGATTGGACACCGCCTCGTCGAGAAGGATGAGCTGGGGTCCGGGCGCGAGCGCGCGGGCGATGCAGACGCGCTGCAACTGGCCGCCGCTCATCTGCGCGGGCAGCTTGCCAGCGTCGGCGGGCTCCAGCCCGACGCGCTGGAGAAGCCGGGCGATCGCGGCTTCCCGCTCGCGCTCATCGAGGCCGAGAAGATGGCGCAGCGGCTCGTCGAGGATCGCCCCGACCGTCGAGCGCGGGTCCACCGCGCCCACCGAATCCTGAAACACCATCTGCACGGCGCGCCGGAAGGCGCGCAGCTCGTCCTTGCGCAAGGCCGCCAGAGAACGCCCCTCGAAGCGGACCTCGCCCTCGTCCGGGCGCTCCAGCCCGACGAGCAGCCGCGCGAGCGTGCTCTTGCCGCAGCCGCTGCGCCCGAGGAGGGCCACGCTCTCGCCGGCCGCGATGCCGAGCGACACGCCCTCCAGCACCGGGGTCCGGCGCGAGGGGCCCATGAGCGAAGCGCGTCGATAGGCGCGCGACACGGTCACGGCGGACAGAAGCGTCATGAGGCCGGCTCCAGGCCGTAGAGGGAAAGATGGGCGTGAACGAGCCGGCGGGTCGCGGGATGCGAGGGGCGGTAGAACAGGTCCATGACCGGCCCGGTCTCCACGATGCGCCCGGCCTCCATCACGGCGACGCGGTCGGCGAGCCGCGCCACGACGCCCATGTCATGGGTGACGAGGAGAATGCCGAGGCCCCGCGACGTCTTCAGCCGGTCGAGAAGGTCGAGGATTTCGCGCTGGACCACGAGGTCGAGATCGGTGGTCGGCTCGTCCGCGAAGAGAAAGGGCGCGCCCGTCAGGAGCGCGAGCGCGATCATCATGCGCTGAAGCATCCCACCGCTCATCTCGAAGGGATGGAGGGGGAGGATGCGCTCGGCATCCGCCAGCCCCGCATCGGACAGCGCGGACGCGACGAGCCCGTCCCATCGCGCGCGATCGACGCCCAGCGCGCGCAGCGTTTCCTCGGCATGGGCGCGCATGGTGCGCACCGGGTTGAAGGCGCTGCGCGGGTTCTGGAGGATGGTGGCGACATGCCGGCCGCGCAGCTCGGCCCCGGTCCGCGCGACGCCCTCCAGCGCGACCGTGCCGCCCTCGCGCCAGGTTCCCGGTGGCAGGACATCGAGCGCGGCGGCGCAGGTCAGCGACTTGCCCGAGCCGCTGGCCCCGACCAGCGCCAGAACCTCGCCGGCCTGGAGCGTCAGATCGACCGCGTCCACGAGCGCGAGCGTCTCGCCCGCGCGGCGCGTGCGCACGCCGAGGCGGATGACGTCGAGGCGAAGCGCGGTCAATGCGAGTGCTCCATGCGCAGATGCGGGTCGAGCCGGTCGCGGATCGCATCGCCCAGGAGGTTGAAGGCCATGACGCTGACGAAGAGCGCGAGGCCCGGCCAGACCATCAGGTGCGGCTCGGTCCAGACGAACTGGCGCGCGTCGTTCAGCATCACGCCCCATTCGGCGGTCGGCGCGGCGACGCCGAGCCCCAGAAAGGACAGGCCGGAGACATGCAGCATGATGTGGCCGATATCGAGCGTGGCGAGAACGGCGAGCTGCGACAGGGTGGCGGGCAGGAGATGGGCCGCGAAGATGCGCAGACGCCCCGCCCCGGCGAGGCGCGAGGCCAGGATGAAGTCGCGATGCTTCAGGGACAGGACGATGCCGCGCACGAGCCGCGCGTACCAGGCCCAGTGCGACAGGGCGATGGCGATCACCACGTTGACGAGTCCGGTTCCGAGCATCCCCACCATGAAGAGCGAGAGGACGAGGGTCGGAAAGGTGAGGAACACGTCGGCGCAGCGCATGATCCACTGGTCGAGGCGTCCGCCGACGAAGCCCGCCAGCCCCCCGATCGCGATGCCGAGCGCGAGGATCAGCGACAGCGCCACCGCGACCGAGCCGAGCGACACGCGCGCGCCGACGAGAAGCCGGGCGAGGATGTCGCGGCCGAGATGATCCGTGCCGAACCAATGCGCCGCGCTCGGCCCCTGAAGGCGCGCGGCCAGATCGACCGCGTTCGGATCGTAGGGCGAGAGAATGGGGCCGAAGATCGCCGCGAGGACGAGGAGCGCGACCAGGACGAGCGCGACGCGCCCGCTGCCCCGCAATGCCAAGCGGCGGCGCGCCGGCGACCGAAGGGGGGACAAGGCGATCTCGCTCATTCCACGCCCTCCGCCGAGAGCCGGATGCGCGGGTCGGCATAGGCATAGGCGATGTCGACGAGGAGGTTGCACAGGACGAAGATCGTGACCATCAGCAGCGTGAAGCACTGGATCACCGGATAGTCCCGGTTGAAGATGGCCGAAACGGCATAGCGCCCGACGCCCGGCCAGCCGAAGATGCTTTCCACGATCAGCGTGCCGCCGATGAGTTCGCCGATATGCATGCCCGTCGCGGTGACGATCGGCAGAAGCGCGTTGCGCAGCACATGCGCGCGCTCGACCCGGCGCTCCGACAGGCCCCGCAGCCGCGCATAGGTGACATGGCGCTGCCCGGCCGCCTCCAGCATGGAGGCGCGCAGGAGGCGCGCGTTGATCGCCAGCGACATGAGCGCGATCGAGAGGGCGGGCATGATCATGTGCGACCAGCCGCCCCGCCCCATCGCCGGCAGCCAGCCGAGGTGGATGGAGAAGAAGAGAACGAGCAGGAAGCCCAGCCAGAAATTCGGCATGGACACGCCGAGAAAGGCGACGAGGCGCACGATCTGGTCGGGCAGGCCATTGCGGTGGCGCGCCGCCCACATGCCGAGCGGAACCGACAGGCCGAGCGTCAGGAGAAGCGCGAAGCCCGCGAGCTGGAGCGTCGCGGGCAGGTAATGCAGGAGGTCCGGCAGGACGGGCCGCTGCGTGGCGTAGGACACGCCGAAATCGAGGCGCAGCGCGTCGCCGAGCCAGGCGAGATATTGAACCGCGAGCGGCCGGTCGAGCCCGAGAAAGGCGCGCGCTTCCTCCAGTGCCTGCGGCGTCGGCGGCAGGCGCGACAGGCGCAGATAGTCGAGCGCGGGGTCGCTCGGGCCCAGCCGCAGGAGAAGGAAGATGATGAGCGAGGCCGCGAGCAGCATCGGCACCAGAAGGAGAAGGCGGCGCAGGATGAAACCGGCCATGGCTCAGCGCGCCTCCGGCCGGATGGACTCGAAGGGAATTTCGCTCGCGAGCGCGCCGAAGGGAATGGGGCCGAGTTCGGGGCGGGCCACGACCATGGCGTTGACGAAGGTCAGCGGCAGATAGACCGCCTCCTCGTGCAGCCTCGTGAGGATGTCGCGATAAAGGGCCTGGCGCTCCGTCTCGTCGGTGGAGACCAGCACCTTGCCGATCTCGGCATCGATCCGCGCCTTGTCGGGCAGGCCGAGCTGGGCCTGATAATCGGCATGGGAGGGCACGCGCATGGAGGAGAGGAAGGCGTGCGGATCGTAGGGCGCGCCCCAGGTGCGGTTGACGATCATGCCGAAGCGGCCGTCGCGCTGGCGTGCGTAGAGGCTGCTTTCCTCCTCGCCCACCAGGGTCGCGCGAATGCCGACCGCCGCCAGATCGGCCTGCACGATCTCGGCCATGGATTTGAGAACCGCGTCGTTGCCGATGAAGCAGAGCTCCACCTGGAGCGGCTCGCCGCCGCGCGAGCGCGTGCCGTCCGCGCCTTCCGTCCAGCCCGCCTCGTCCAGAAGGCGCTTGGCGAGCGCGGGATCGTGGCGATAGGGCGCAAGACCGAGATCGGCATAGGGAACGCTCGGCGAAAACAGCGTGTCGGCGCGCGTCTGCGTGCCGTAGAGCACGGTCGCGATCATCGTGTCCTTGTCCACGGCATGGTTGATCGCCTTGCGCACGGCGAGGTCGCGCGTCGCGCCCCGGTTGGTGTTGAGCGCGAAGACGCGCGTTTCGACCGGCGGCGAAAGCGCGGTGGTGAAGCGGCCCATGGCCTTGAAGCGCTCGAACGTGTCGGGCGAGATCGGCCCGTCCGTGCCGTAGATCAGGTCGATCTCGCCGGTTTCCAGCGCGACGGCACGCGTGTTGGGGTCGAGAATGACCTTCACGTCCACCTCGTCGAGCGCCGGCTTTTCGCCCCAATAGCGCTCGTTGCGCCGGAAGAGGTCGTGCTCGCCGAGCCGCGTTTCCGCGAGCACCCAGGGGCCCGTGCCGATCGGCGCCTCGATGCCCTCCACCGTGCCGCCCTTCACGAATTGCGAGGGCGCGACGAAGCGGAAGGGCCTCGGCAGGGCGAGTTCCTCCAGAACCGGGTAATAGGGCTCGCGCAGCGTCAGGCGCACGGTCAGCGCGTCCAGCGCCTCGGCGCGCTGGATCTGGTTGGCGAGTTCCAGCCAGGCGTGGCGCGCGCGGTTGGCGAGCACCGCCTCCACGTTTGCGACCACGGCGGCGGCGTCGAACGCCTCGCCATTGGAAAAGGTGACGCCCGGCCGCAGGTGGAACGTATAGACCCGGCCGCCCTCCGACACGTCCCAGGACTGCGCCAGCCAGGGCTTCACCGTGCCGTCGCCGGTGAACTTCACCAGGGGCTCGTAGACCATGCCTTGCGCGAACATCTGGTTGGGCGAATAGAGATGCGGGTTGAGCGGACCGACATTGACGGGCCAGGAGAAGCGCAGGCGCTCCTGCGCGGGCGCGACGGAGGCCGAGCCGACGAGGAGGCCGAGCGCGAGGGCGAGGGACGAGACAAGGCGCACGATCGTATCCGGGCTTCCAAAAGTATGAACTTTCGTAGAAGTCATCATACTTCGGATTCGTCCAGCCCTTTTCGCGCCGCAACACGGGATGACGACGTGCAGAGAATCACGATCACCGTCGATGACGAGCTGATGGCCGAGCTGGATCGCATGATCGAGGCGGGCGGCTATCCCAACCGATCCGAGGCGATCCGGGACCTGACGCGCCTCGGCCTGCGCGACGCGGCGGCGGCGGCCGGCGAGATTCGGGACTGCGTCGGCGTCCTCAGCTATGTCTACGATCACGAGGCGCGCGATCTCGCCCGTCGCCTGACGACCTCGCACCACCACCATCACGACATATCCGTCGCCTCGCTGCATGTGCATCTCGACGCCGACCAATGCCTGGAGATCAGCGTCTTGAAGGGCCGCTCGGACGAGCTGCGCGAGTTCGCCGACACGATCGTCTCGCAGCGCGCCGTGTCCTATGGCGAGCTGAAGATCGTGCCGCAGCCCCGCCACACCCACGCCCACACCCACGCCGCCCATGGCGAGGCGGACGGGCATGACGAGGCCTGAGCGAAAGCCGATCGACGACGGGAGCCGGAGGGCGACGGTTTAATTCTGGAACATGCGGCGGCTCATGCGGTTGGGGGCAGACCCAAGCAAAAGGAAGCGACGCATGGCCACTATCGAATCCAAGGACGGCACGCAGATCCACGTCAAGGACATGGGCCAGGGCCGGCCGGTCGTCCTGATCCATGGCTGGCCGCTCACCGGCGACATGTTCGAGTACCAGACCCTCGCCCTTCTCGAGGCCGGCTTTCGCGTCGTCACCTATGACCGGCGCGGCTTCGGCCAGTCCGGCCACCCCGCCAGCGGCTACGATTACGACACGTTCGCCGACGATCTCGCCGCCGTTCTGGACGGGCTCGACCTCAAGGATGCGGCGCTCGTCGGCTTTTCCATGGGCGGCGGCGAGATCGCCCGCTATCTCGGCCGCCACGGCGCGGCGCGCATCTCCAAGGCCGTGCTCGTGTCCTCGGTCGCCGGCTATCTCCTGAAGGACGACAGCAATCCGGACGGCGTCGACGCCAGCGTCTTCGAGGACATGAAGGCGCAGATCCGCAAGGACCGCTTCGCCTTCCTCCAGAGCTTCGCGAAAAGCTTCTACGGCGTCGGCGTCCTGTCGCGGCCGGTCAGCCAGGGCGTTCTCGACTGGAGCTTCGTGCTCGGCGTCATGGCGAGCCCGCTCGCCACGATCCGCTGCGTCGACGCCTTCGGCAAGACCGACTTCCGCCCCGACTTCCGCGCCTTCACCATTCCGACGCTGGTGATCCACGGCACGGGCGACGACACGGTCCCGATCGGCCCGACCGGCCACGCCGCCGCCAAGGCGATCCCCGGCGCCAAGCTGATCGAATACGAGGGCGAGCCGCACGGCCTCTTCGCCACGGTGCCCGACCGCCTAAACGAGGACCTCCTCGCCTTCCTGCGCTGACCTCGCGGCTTTCGGGAGGGGGCGCCCCGCCCCTTCCCTTCGGCCTACGCCCCGTCCACCCCGCCTGAGAGCCGGGGACGAAACCTCCGGGCGGAGGATGGTCGAGAGATTTTCGCCCCTAGGCGATGAGCGAAGCGCAGTCGATGCGAGGTCGGCATCGGCGAGCATTCGCGACGGTCCGGAGGACGGGCGAGACACGTGGCTCGCCCTCGGACGGCGAAAAGATCCGACCAGCCGACCCCCGCGAGGTTTTGGTCCCGGTTCTAAGCCGCCTGCCGGGCGGCCGGCCCCGCCTCGCCCGCCGATGCGGGAAACAGGTGGAGCGCGGCATATTGCAGGAGCATGATCGTCTTGCCGTCGCGGATCGCGCCGGATGCGACCATGGCGAGCGCCTCGTCGATGCTAAGTTCCAGAACCGCGATATCCTCGCCCTCGGCTTCCAGACCGCCGCCGGCTGCGCTCCGGTCGCCCGGCTCGTAGGCGCCGACGAAGAAATGCAGCCGCTCCGTCACCGAGCCGGGGCTCATGAAGGCGTCGAAGACGGGCCGGACCTCGCGCACGCGAAACCCCGTTTCCTCCTCGGTTTCCGCGCGGATGCGCGCTTCCGGCTCGGCCCGGTCGAGAAGCCCGGCGGGCGCCTCGATCAGGAGGTCGTCATGCCCGTTGACGAAGGCGGGATAGCGGAACTGCCGGACGAGGATCACGGTGCGCCGGGCGAGATCGTAAAGGAGGATCACCGCCCCGTTGCCCCGGTCGTAGGTCTCGCGCGACTGCTGCTGCCAGCTGCCGTCGGCGCGCTGGAAGGACAGCCGCGTCTTCTTCAGAAGGAACCAGTCGTCGGACAGGACGGTGACGTCCTCGACGCGAATGCGATGGGCGATGCTCACGAGACCCTCTTTCGTCGAACCCGCGCGGATCCCTTGTCCCGACGCGGCGATGGGCGTAAGCATTCGTGCAGCCTCGTGCAGAGTCAAGAAATTTCGTGCAACACAGGGATCGGGGGAGGGATCATGCTGACCAGCGAGCGCAAGGCGCGAATCCTCGACCTTTTGCGGCGGGACGGGCGACTGGTGGCCAAGGCCTTCAGCCAGGAACTGGGCCTGTCCGAGGACACGATCCGCCGCGATCTGCGCGAGCTGGCCGGCGAAGGCCTGCTCCAACGCGTTCATGGCGGCGCCCTGCCCGCTTCGCCCGCCGTCGCGGATTTCAAGGCGCGCGAGGAAACCGGCTCGGCGGCCAAGATGGCTCTCGCCCGCGCGAGCGCCCGGCTGATCCGCCCGGGGCAGATCGTGTTTCTCGATGGCGGCACGACCAATGTCCATCTCGCCCGCCATCTGCCGGATGATCTCAGCGCCACGATCGTCACGCACAGCCCGAGCGTCGCCGTGGAGCTTGCCCGGCATCCCCTGGTGGAGGTGGAGCTGATCGGCGGGCGCCTGTTCAAGCATTCGGTGGTCGCGATGGGCGCGGCGAGCGCCGAGGCGATCTCGCGCATTCGCCTGGACAGCTACGTCATGGGCGTCACCGGCCTTCACGCCGACACGGGCGCGACCACGGGCGACGGCGAGGAAGCGGCGATCAAGCGCCTGATCGCGCGTCAGGCCGCGGAAACCATCGTGCTCGCGACGCGCGAGAAGCTCGGCGCCGCCTCGCCCTATCGCATCCTGCCGCTCGCCGAGATCGCGACGCTGGTGGTCGAACCGGGCCTGCCGGCCGATCAGTTGGCGCCTTTGCGCGCAGCGGGGATCGACCTGATCGAAGCCTGAGGGATCGGGCGATGCGTGGGGCCGCGAGTGCCCGAACCCTCCATGGTCACGCGCCCTCCGCATCGCTTCGCACCCATGCGATCATCGCATGGCTCGACTGCAAAACTTCGATATCCGTCCAGCGCAAGGCTCCTCTTCGAGCTTTGCGCTACTCCCGAATGCGCGGGGCGCGTAGGTTCTGCCCATCGGAAGAACAAAGAAACACCGGCCACCACCGATGAGAGGCCGGGATCGAAAAGGAAAACCCCATGTCCCTCGCTCGCTCCTTCAGCAACTGGCGCCAGTATCGCAACACGGCTGCCGAACTGAACCGCCTGTCGCAGCGCGAACTCTCCGACCTCGGCATCTCGCGCGCCGACATCCCGGCCATCGCCCGCCAGTCGGTCCGCTAACAGTTTCACCCTTTCGCCTTCGCCGGTCCTCCCCCGGCCGAGGCGTTCAAGCCGAACGGTTCCTCCCACCGCCGGCTTACCCCTGACGCCCTTGCCGGTCCTCCCCCGGCAGGGGCGTTTTTCGTTGGGGACGGTCGAGCTGCTCAGGTCCTCGCCGTCCTCACGACGGCCGGGACCCGGCCAGCCGGTCGGCGAGGCGCCGGAGACCATCGCTTTTCGTTGGGCGACCTGTGAACCCGCTCGGGAATTGGGCGGGCTGGTCGAAGAATTCGTCGCGTGGCCTCGGCGCCGAACCCGACGACTCGCCCGCGCGCAGGACCGGTTGGGGGCGAGGGACGATCTTTCGGCCGTCCATCGCCCGCCTTTGCCGCTCTCAGCCCGCGTCCGAGCCCCGCTCCGTGCCGACCGAGATGCCGCCGGCCGCTTGGAGCCGCTTGCGCGCGGCTTTCGGCGGGCGGGCGCGCAGGGATTCCAGCCCTTCCTTTGCCAGGGGGCGCAGGCCTTCGCCGCCCGCGTCGAGATGGTGGAAGATCATCTCGCGCATGCGCGGCGTCCAGAAGGCCGCGACATGGTCGGCGATCCCCAACACGCCCGGTTCATGCGCCTGGCTCTCGAAGAACTGCGAGACCTGATTGACCATGATGACGAGGCGCTCGGCCTCGCCGCCATGCGTTCCCTCCGCGCCGCTCATTCGGCGGGCTCCGCCTGCGCCACGCGGCGCGAGGTTTCCGCGAAGGAGTTGTAGCGCTCCTGCCAGTCCGTCGGGCCGTTGGAGGGCGAGACCTGCACAGCCGTCACCTTGTATTCCGGGCAGTTGGTGGCCCAGTCCGAGTAGTCCGTCGTCACGACGTTCGCCTGCGTCAGGGGGTGGTGGAAGGTCGTATAGACGACGCCCGGCGCCACGCGATCGGTGATCTTCGCGCGCAGCGTCGTGTCGCCGGCCCGGCTCGCCACCTTGACGAAGGCGCCCTCGCGGATGCCCCGCTCCTCCGCGTCATGCGGGTGGATTTCGAGGAGGTCCTCCTCGTGCCACATCACGTTCTCGGTGCGCCGGGTCTGCGCGCCGACATTGTACTGCGACAGGATGCGGCCCGTGGTGAGGAGCAGCGGGAAGCGCGGGCCGACCTTCTCGTCCGTCGGCACATATTCGGTGACGACGAAGAGACCCTTGCCGCGCACGAAGCCTTCCATGTGCATCAGGGGCGTGCCGAGCGGGGCCTTCTCGTTCACCGGCCATTGCAGCGATTCCGCCTCCAGCCGTTCGTAGGAGACGCCGGCAAAGGTCGGGGTGAGCGCCGCGATCTCGTCCATGATCTCGGACGGGTGGCTGTAATTCATGGGGAAGCCGAGGGCGTTGGCGAGCAACTGGGTGATTTCCCAGTCGGCATAGCCGTTCTTCGGCTTCATCACGCGGCGCACGCGCTGGATGCGACGCTCGGCATTGGTGAAGGTGCCGTCCTTTTCGAGGAAGGTCGAGCCCGGCAGGAAGACATGGGCGTGGACGGCGGTCTCGTTCAGGAACAGGTCCTGCACCACGACGCATTCCATCGCAGCCAAGCCGGCCGTGACATGGCGCGTGTTGGGGTCGGACTGGAGGATGTCCTCGCCCTGGATGTAGATGCCCTTGAACTCGCCCTCGACGGCGGCGTCCAGCATGTTGGGAATGCGCATGCCCGGCTCGTCGTCGAGTTCGACGCCCCACATGGTCTCGAACAGGGCGCGCGCCGTGTCGTCCGACACGTGGCGATAGCCCGACAATTCGTGCGGGAAGGAGCCCATGTCGCAGGCGCCCTGCACGTTGTTCTGGCCGCGCAAGGGGTTCACGCCGGCGCCGCGCTTGCCGATATTGCCGGTGGCCATGGCGAGGTTGGCGATCGCCATGACGGTGGTCGAGCCCTGAGAGTGCTCCGTGACGCCGAGACCGTAATAGATCGCGGCGCGCCCGCCGGTGGCGTAGAGCCTTGCGGCGGCGCGAAGGTCGTCCGCCGGCACGCGCGTCATCGGCTCCGTGGCTTCCGGCGAGCGCGAGGCGTCGGAGACGAACTCGGCCCAGGCCTGGAAGGCTTCGAGGTCGCAGCGCTCGCGCACGTAGGCCTCGTCGATCAGCCCTTCCGTCACGATCACATGCGCCATGGCCGTGAGCACCGCGACATTGGTGCCGGGGCGCAGCGGCAGGTGGTGCGCGGCCTCGACATGGGGCGTCTTCACGAGGTCGATGCGGCGGGGGTCGATGACGATGAGGTCCGCCCCTTCGCGCAGGCGCTTCTTCATGCGGCTGGCGAAGACCGGGTGCCCGTCCGTCGGATTGGCGCCGATCACGAGGATGACGTCGGCTTCCTCGACGGAATCGAAGTCCTGCGTGCCGGCCGAGGTGCCGAGCGTCGTCTTCAGGCCATAGCCCGTCGGCGAGTGGCAGACGCGCGCGCAGGTGTCGACATTGTTGTTGCCGAACCCGGCGCGGATCAGCTTCTGGACGAGAAAGGTCTCCTCGTTCGTGCAGCGCGACGAGGTGATGCCGCCGACGGAATTGCGCCCGTATTTGCCCTGGATGCGCTTGAACTCGGAGGCCGTGTGGGCGATCGCCTCCTCCCACGAGACCTCGCGCCAGGGCTCGGACGTGGAGGCGCGGATCATCGGCGAGGTGATGCGCTCGCGGTGGTTGGCATAGCCATAGGCGAAGCGGCCCTTGACACAGGAATGGCCGTGGTTCGCCTTGCCGTCCTTCCACGGCACCATGCGCACCAGCTCTTCGCCGCGCATCTCGGCCTTGAAGGAGCAGCCGACGCCGCAATAGGCGCAGGTCGTGACCTTGGAATGCTCCGGCACGCCCATGGCGACGACAGACTTCTCCATCAGCGTCGCCGTCGGGCAGGCCTGCACGCAGGCGCCGCAGGAGACGCATTCGGAGGAGAAGAAATCCTGCCCCTGGCTCGGGCTGACGCGGCTGTCGAATCCTCTGCCGGCGATCGTCAGCGCGAAGGTGCCCTGCACCTCCTCGCAGGCCCGCACGCAGCGCGAGCACACGATGCACTTGGAGGGGTCGTACTGGAAATAGGGGTTGGAGAGGTCCTTCTCCATGAAGAGCGGGTTCGGGGCACCGTGCTCATGGGGGTGGACATGGTTCTCGCCATGCTGGCCGTAGCGCACCTCGCGAAGGCCCACTTCCCCGGCCGTGTCCTGAAGTTCGCAGTCGCCATTGGCCGAGCAGGTCAGGCAGTCCAGCGGGTGGTCGGAGATGTAGAGCTCCATGACGCCCCGGCGCAGCTTCGCCAGCCGGTCGGTCTGCGTCTTCACCACCATGCCTTCCGCCACCAGCGTCGTGCAGGAGGCCGGCGTGCCGCGCATGCCCTCGACCTCGACGAGGCACATGCGGCAGGAGCCGAAGGGCTCGAGGCTATCGGTCGCGCAGAGCTTCGGGATCTTGGTGCCCATCTCGGCGGCCGCGCGCATCAAGCTCGTGCCGAGGGGAACGGAGATCGTCTCCCCGTCGATGGTGAGGGTCACGTTTTTGTCGGCGTGACGGGCGGGCGTGCCGTAATCGGTTTCGGGAACGAGAGACATGGGGACGTCCTCCTTATTCCGCCGCCTGGAGACCGGCCGGCAAGCGGCGGGCATCGAGGTCGAAATCTTCCGGGAAATGGGTCATGGCGCTGGTCACGGGATAGGGCGTGAAGCCGCCGAGCGCGCAGAGCGAGCCGAACTTCATCGTGTCGCAGAGATCGGCGAGCAGCGTGAGTTCGGCGCCGACCGGCTGGCGCGCCTCGCGTTTGGCGAGGATGCGGTCCACCGTCTCGACGCCGCGCACGGCGCCGATGCGGCAGGGCGTGCACTTGCCGCAGCTTTCCGCCGCGCAGAACTCCATGGCGAAGCGGGCCATGTGGGCCATGTCGACCGTGTCGTCGAAGACGGTGATGCCGCCATGGCCGATCAGGCCGTCGCGCTTGGCGAATTCCTCGTAGTCGAAGGGCGTGTCGAAGAGCGAGGGGGGAAAGTAGGCGCCGAGCGGGCCGCCGACCTGCACGGCCCGCACCGGACGGCCGGACGCCGTGCCACCGCCGATCTCGTTGACCAGCTCTCCGAGCGTGATGCCGAAGGGCACCTCGACGAGGCCGCCATACTTCACGTTGCCGGCGAGCTGCACCGGCATGGTGCCGCGCGAGCGCCCCAAGCCGAGCCGCTCGTAGGCTTCCGGTCCCTCAGAGAAGATCGCGGGGACGGCGGCGAGCGACAGGACGTTGTTGACCACCGTCGGCATGCCGAACAGGCCCTGAAGCGCGGGAAGCGGCGGCTTGGCGCGCACGATGCCGCGCTTGCCCTCGATGGAATTGAGGAGCGAGGTCTCCTCGCCGCAGACATAAGCGCCCGCGCCGACGCGCACCTCCATGTCGAAACCGAGCCCGGAGCCGCCGACCGACGCACCGAGCCACCCGGCGCGGCGCGCGCCGAGAATGGCCTCTTCCATCGCCTCGATCGCGTGGGGGTATTCGGAGCGGATATAGATGTAGCCGTAGGTCGCCCCGACCGAGATTCCGGCGATGGCCATGCCCTCGACCAGCCGGAACGGATCGCCTTCCATGGTCATCCGGTCCGCGAACGTGCCGGAATCGCCCTCGTCGGCGTTGCAGACCACGTATTTCTGATCGGCCACGGCGCGGCGCACCGTGTCCCATTTGATGCCGGTCGGGAAGCCCGCGCCGCCGCGACCGCGCAGGCCCGAGGCCGCCACCGTCTTGACGCGCGCCTCGGCATCCATCCCGAGCGCGGCTTTCAGGCCGCGCCAGCCGCCATGGGCGGCGTAATCGCTTTCCGAGCGCGGATCGACCACGCCGCAGAGCGCCATGGTGGAGCGGGTCTGGCGCGCCAGGAACGGATGTTCCTCCGGCCGCCCGATGCAGAGCGGATGCGCGCCGCCTTCCAGAAAGCCGGTGGCGAGAAGCGAGGCGACGTCGCCCGTCGCGACGGGGCCGTAGGCGATGCGCCCCTCCGGCGTTTCGACCTCGACCAGCGGCTCCAGCCAGTGCATGCCGCGCGAGCCGGTGCGCACGATCTCGATGGCCTGACCGGATGCGGCCAAGGCGGCGGCGACCTCGTCGGCCCCGACGGCGACGGCGGCCGCGTCGCGCGGCACGAAGATGCGGATGGGCGTGCTCATCGGATCGCCTCCTCGATGATGGTGGTGAGCCGGTCTTCCGACAGGCGGCCGTGGAGCTTGCCGTCCACCATGGCGGCGGGGGCGACGGAGCAGAGGCCGAGGCAATAGACCGGCTCCAGCGTCGCCGCGCCGTCGCCCGTCGTGCCGTCCATGGGCACGCCGAGAAGCCGCTCGGCGGCGGCCTGCAGCTTGCGCCCGCCCGCCGCCTGACAGGCCTCGGCGGCGCAGATCTTGACGACGGTGCGACCCGCCGGCTGGCGGCGGAAGTCGTGATAGAAGGTCAGAACGCCGTGCACGTCGGCGCGCGAGAGGTTCAGCGCCTCGGCGATCACGGGCACGGTGGCGTCGTCCACCATGCCGAACTCGGCCTGGACGTCGTGAAGGATCGGCAGGAGCGCGCCCGCCCGGTTCTTGTGGGCGGCGATGATCTCATCGAGCCGTTCGCGGTCGAAGGGTGCGGAGCGCCGTGCGGAATCGAGCATGTGGGTCTCCCGAAAGGATCAGGGGCCGGCGCGGGTGGAGCCGCGCCGGCCGGGACTTGGCTCTAGAAGAGGGCTGTCGCCTTCATGAGCGTGATGTAGACGCCCCAGAGGAGCGGCAGGCCGACCGCGAGCCAGGCGATCACGGCCGGGCCGCTGACGCCGCCGCGTCCGATGCCGTAGTCGCCGCCGACGGGCATCGCGGTGGCGCCGACGGTGGCGAGCTTCGGCTTGGCCGCGCCCTTGGCCTCCTGGCGCATCTGCCACTTCTCCGCCACCGGCCGCACCAGGAGGTTGGCCACGAAGCCGACCGCCAGCAGCGCCGCCATGGTGAAGAAGATCGGCTGATAGACGGCTTCGCGCGGCACGCCGGACGCGATCTGCGCGTCGCGGATATTGCCGGTGATGAGACCGCCGAAGATGCCGGCCAGCGACCATGCGGTGAGCAGGCGACCATGGATGGCGCCGACGAACTTGGTGCCGAACACGTCGGCCAGATAGGCCGGCACGGTGGCGAAGCCGCCGCCATACATGGAGGCGATCACGCAGAAGGACGCGACGAAGACGAAGAGAAGGCTGCTCGACGCCGCGAAGGGGATCAGCACGGCGTAGAGCGCGATGCCAAGCGCCAGGATCACCGCATACATGGTCTTGCGGCCGAGCTTGTCGGAGAAGGACGCCCAGAAGAAGCGCCCGCCGATGTTGAACAGCGAGACGAGGCCGACGAAACCGGCACCGACCGCTGCGGCTGCCGTGCGCTGCTCGGGCGTGAAGTTCAGGAAGGCGACGCCGTCCGCGCCGATCAGGCGGCCGCCGAAGATTTCCTGCAGCATGGGCGAGGCGACGCCGATCAGGCCGATCGAAGCCGTCACGTTGATGAGGAGCACGGTCCAGATCAGCCAGAACTGGGGCGTCTTGTGCGCGTCCTTCAGATGCACGTCGCCGGTGGCGATCATGCGGTTGCCGGTCGCAGCGGGCGGCGTCCAGCCGGCGGGGCGCCAGTTCTCGGGCGGCACGCGGTAGCCGAGCGCGCCAGCCACCATGAAGACGAAATAGCCGGCGGCAAGAACCAGGAAGGTCTGCCAGACGCCGACGCCTTCCGCATTCGCGAAATGGCGCATCAGGATGTCGGCCAGGGGCGAGCCGATCATCGCGCCGCCGCCGAAGCCCATGATCGCCATGCCGGTCGCCATGCCGCGCCGATCGGGAAACCACTTGATCAGGGTCGAGACCGGCGAGATGTAGCCGAGCCCGAGGCCGATGCCGCCGATAAGGCCGGAGCCCAGCCACATCAGCCAGAGCTGGTGAACGTAGATGCCGAGGGCCGAGATCACCATGCCGCCGCACCAGCACACGGCCGCGACGAGACCGGCCTTGCGCGGACCCGCCCGCTCCAGCCAGCCGCCCCAGATGGCGGCGGCGGCGCCGAGCACCACGAAGAACAGCGTGTACATCCAGAGGAGGTCCGACACGCGCCAGTCGCACGTCGTCGTGAACAGGGCGGTGGCGAGGGTCATGCCCTCGCAGGCGACGGCCTGGCTGACGCCGAGGGCGCGCGACAGGGGCAGCCAGAACACCGAGAAGCCGTAGGCCATGCCGATGCACAAGTGAATGGCGAGCGCGCAGGGCGGGATCAGCCAGCGGTTGAAGCCGGCTTTGGCGACCGTGTTCTCACGGTCGAGAAACCCCACGCCCGGTGGTCGCGCTGCGTCGGCGGCTGAACTCATCGATCTCTCCCCCAAATGGCGACGAGGCTTCGACCCTCCGGTCGTGCCCCTCTTATCCGGGGAAGGTCGAGGCAAAATTAGAACGAGTCAAACATAGGCGGATCAATCGCTGATAGGACTTATCTATCAAAGCGCCGTTTCGGGCTGTCGCAGCGGTTCGATGCGACGGCGGAATTCGGCCGAGCGGACCGAGGCGAGCACGGCGCGCGTCAGCGCGGACATCGGATGGCGATCGAGCACCACGAGGCCCACGGCCTGCGGCGGCGACGGATCGTCGAAGGGAAGAACCAGGATCGCGGGGTCGCGCTCGGCGCTGCGGGCGTGGGGATGGGGCAGGATCGAGGACAGGCCGCCGAGCCTGACCATGGAGAGAAGCGCGGTGTAGGAATTGGCGGTCGCGCGCGGGCGCACCTGTGCGCCGACGCGCGCCATCTGGGCATCGAGAATGCGCCGGTTCTGCATGTCGCGGGTCAGGAGGCAGAGCGGCACGGCGGCCGCTTCCGTCCAGGACACGGAGCTGCGGTCCTTGAACGGCCCGTCGGCGGGCGTGGCGAGGAGGTAGCGCTCCTCGTAGAAGGTCCAGCTGATGACCCCCGAAAGCGGCTCGTTCTCTAGATAGGTGATGCCGCCGTCGATATCGTGCGCATGGAGCGCGCGCTCGATCTCGCGCGAGGTCATGGAGAGGATCACCGGCTGCAATTCGGGATGGTCGAGCGCCAGAACCGGCGGCAGGACGCCGGCGGCCGGCATGGCGGCGGGGATGACGCCGAGCCGCAGCCGCCCGGTCAAGGCGAGGCCGGGGCGCCCGGCGGCGTTCAGAAGCCCGTCCCAGTCGTGCAGCACCTGCTGCGCCCAGGGCAGCGCCCCCTCGCCTTCCGCCGTCAGCCCGACGAAGCGCCGGTCGCGGCGCACGAGCTCGACGCCGAGCGAGGTTTCGAGCGAGGCGATGCCGGCCGACAGCGTCGGCTGCGACACGCCGCAGCTTTCGGCGGCGCGCCGGAAATGGCCGACCCGCGCCAGCGTCACGAAATACTGGAGATGGCGAATCTGCATCGGGGCTCCGCTTGGCGCATGGAGCCGAGGCTAGAGCCTGGGACGCCCCGGCGACAAGCGCCGCAACCTCGCAGGGCGCATTCGACGCGTCATGCCGCAAGCTGCGGCGAGCCGGCGGGTTTCGATCGGCTCGACCAGAACGGCGCCGACCTGCTCCTCGCGCATCGGCCTGGCCTAGAAATGGCCCTCGATCGGCGGGCAGCCGATGCCCTGGAGGAAACCGGGCGTCGGGCTCGGCCAGCGGGCGAGGAAGATTTCGACTTCGAAAACCGCCGCTCGCAAGGCCCGCTCGATCGAGCCCGTTTCCTCAGGACGCCCGGACGAGTCGAGCCGGACGGCTCCAACTCTCCGGAAAACGACCTGCCGCTCGGGGATTGGGTGAAAAACGTCAAAGTCCATATTGGGTTAGGTTCAGTAAAATGGCCGTAAGCTTAATGTAAATTAAAGCTGTACGCCTAAGAATTTGGCCAACCGCAATCTCGTCGCCCCATAAGGTGCGGCTCCACCGGAGTGGGTTCATGCGCCTCAGCGTCAAGCTGAAATTGGGAGCAAGTTTCGGAGCAATCCTGATCCTGACGGGAGCGGCCGGCTATTTCGGCGTGTCGTCGTTGTCGCGCACCAACGAGATGTTCCGCGATTTCGCCGAAGGTCCGTTCCGTCAGGTCGACGAAAGCGGCGACATCAAGAATGCGCTGAACGTGGTCCGACGCGATATCCTGGCCTCCGTCGAGTCCAACGATCCCGAAACGCTGCGCAAGCTCGCCTCCGAATACGAGCGGAACTGGCAGTCCATCCAGACCAATCTCGCCGAGATCATGAGCGGCATGACGACCGAAGAACGGCAGTCCTTCGCCGATCTGGAGCCGATGCTCGCCGAACTGAGAACCGTGTCGGACGCGACCCTGGCAGCCGGGCAGCAAGCCAATGTCGCGGCGACCGAAAATGGCATCAGGACGACGGAGGAGCCGGTTGCCGCGCTGGTGACGGCGCTGAGGGCGCTGCAGGACGGCTTGAAGACGACGCGGCTCGACACGCTCGCGGCGCGCGAGGCGATCCAGCGCGTCATGACCTCGATCCTCGACGCGCGCCTGCAGATGGCGCGCGCGCTGGCCCTGTCCGACGATGCCGTGATCGCCAAGGCCAGCGACCGGCTGACTGCGCTCGATGCCGAGATTCGCGGCGATCTCACGTCGCTGGGAACGAGCCTGCCCCTGCTCGCCCCCCAGATCGGCGCGCTCCAGACCGCCTGGGGCCAGACCTTCCAGCAGATGCGCGCGGCGGCCGATATCGGCGTCGCCAACTGGATGGCGCGGGCGCATGTCCTCATCGAAACCCAGCAGCGCCCGAAGGCCGAGGCTGCCGCCCAGCGTTTCGAGGCCCTCGGCAACGAGGCCGCGCGATCGGCCGCAACCTATCTTTCGAACTCGTCGCAGGCCTTCGAGACGACGCGCCTGACGCTGATCGCGCTGGTCAGCGGCGCCGTGGTGCTTGGCGGCTGCGCAGCGGCCTGGATCGCGCTTTCCATCGCGCGCCGGCTGAACGTCGCCGTGCGGCTCGCCAACGCGATCGGCGAGGGCGACCTGACGCAACGCGTGCGGGCCGGACAATCGGACGAGATCGACGACCTTCTGGGCGCGATGAACGCCATGAGCGACAAGCTGTCGGACTATGCTCAGGTCGTCACCGCCTCCTCCGGCAAGGTCGCGGCCGGATCGACCCAATCGGCCGCGACGGCCGAGCGGCTTTCGGCGGGTTCGAGCGAGCAGGCGGCGGCGTCCGAGCAGGCCTCGGCGGCGATCGAAGAAATGAGCGCCAATGTGCGCCAGAATGCCGACAATGCCACGACCACCGAAAAGATCGCCGTGCAGGCCGCCGCGAGCGCGGAAAAGTCCGGCACCGCCGTCACGGCCTCCGTCGAGGCCATGCGCACCATCGCGGAGAAAATCCGCATCGTTCAGGAAATCGCGCGCCAGACCGATCTTCTGGCGCTGAACGCCGCGATCGAAGCCGCGCGCGCCGGCCAGCACGGCAAGGGTTTCGCCGTCGTGGCCTCGGAAGTGCGCAAGCTCGCCGAGCGCAGCCAGGCGGCGGCGAGCGAGATCGGCACCTTGTCCACGCAGTCGCTTCTCACCTCGGAAGAAGCCGGCCAGATGCTGAACGCGCTTCTGCCCGACATTCAGAAGACGGCCGAACTCGTCTCGGAAATCTCGGCCGCCTGCCGCGAGCAGTCGATCGGGATCGAGCAGATCAACCAGGCGATCGGCCAGCTCGATCAGGTGACGCAGTCCAATGCCGGCGCGGCCGGCGAGATGGCCGCGACGGCGGACGAGCTTTCGGCCGAGGTGCGCCGCCTTCAGGACGGCACGCGCTTCTTCCGAACCGGCGCCGCGACCCCGGCGGTGGTACCCGTGCCCGCCCCCAAGGCCGCCGCGCCGAAGGCGGCGGCCGCCGAAGACGTGCGCGCCCTTCAGGCCAAGGCGCAGAGCTTCCAGCCCGCGCCCCGCCCCGCGCGGGACAGCGCCACGCCGGAGAAGGCGCCCGTCCGGGGTCTCGATCTCGACCTCGACGCCGACTTCGAGAAGATGAGCGCCTGAGGCGTCCGACACCGCAGCAATGATCGGGGCCATGCCGAAAGCATGGCCCTTTTTCGTGGAGGGCTGGCCGGTCGAGCCCGCTGCCCTCGCAACGACATCCGGCGCGCGGTCGCGCTCGGCGGAAAGGGAGGCGCGCGGCTTCGGCGGACCGTCCCGAGCGGGCCGAGCGAGGGACAGGAGCGGAATGCGTGCAACCCTCCCCCTCCCCTGTCGTCCCGACGCTTCGAGCCCTCGCGATCCTTTCGATAAACCCGCTCCATCGCCCCTCTCGGCCACGGGTCCGCCGACGCGGCGCCAGCGCCGAGCGCGAGGGAAAGGCAACGCGTGCCGGGCCATGCTCCGGCCATGCCGCGAAGGATCGCGCGCTTCGCTTCGAGCCCAGGTCGAGCGGCACCCGGCAAAGGGTCGGCGAGGGTTTTTCGTCGCGTTCGAGGTGTCAAACGCAACCGACGCCGACAAAGCATCGGCAACGATGATCACGGCGAGAGGGCCCGTCGAGCCGTCTCCGGCGGGCGGTTCGGACGGTCATCAATGCCCGCGAAGAGCGGTTCTCAGCCGCCGTTCGGATATTGGCCGAGCGCCTGGCGCACGGCTTCGAGGCCGCGCGCGCCCTCGCGGTTGCCGGTGCGCGAGACGGCGGAGAACACGCGCTCGGCATCGCCGAAGCGGCGCAGTTCCAGATAGGCGTAGCCGCGCAGCACCATGAGATCGAGCCGCTCGGGCGCAAGGCGCGCGCGCTCGTCCAGCGCCTGGAGCGTTTCCACCGGACGGCGCGCTTCATAGGCACTGGTCGCCCGCGCGCTCAGAATGGCGACGTCGAGTTCAGTGCGGCGGCGGGCCGGCTGCGGCGCGCGGCTGGCCGCCACGGCGGCACGGTCGGACACGCCGATGCGCAGATAGGCGAGGCTTTCGCCATAGGCGGCGTCCTGGCGCGTCTGGCCTTCGCCGCGCCGGGCGGCGCTTTCGAAATAGGCCGCCGCTTCCAGCGAGCGGTCGAGATCGAGAAGACACCAGCCCTGCGCCATCGCCGCGTCGGGCGCGAGCGTTCCGGGGTCGCGGCCCGTCTGGGCGCAGCGACCGGCACGGCCTCGCGCGGCAGGGGCGGCTGAGGCGACCGGCGCGGCGGATGCGACGGTCGCGGCTGGCTCGGCGGCGCGGCGAACCGGCGCGCGCACGCGCTGGACGGGCTCGGCCTCGACAGGCGCGACCATCGCCATCGCCGGCGCGGCCTCGCTCGGCGCCATGGTCTGCACCGGCAAGGGCGCGGCGAGCGAGGGCGCGGCGGCATAGGCGGTGGCGGCAGGTGCGGGCGACGAGGCAACCGAAGGCGCCACCATCATCGGCGCCGTGCCCATGGGCATCATGTTGGAGGGCGTGCCCATCTGCATCGTGCCGGGGGGCATCGGACTCGGAGCCGCCGTGCCGGCGGGCGTAGCCATGCCCGCGACCATCGGCGCGGTGCCGGCGACCAGCGCGGGCGGCGGGCCGCCGCTGCGCTCGCGCGCGGCCTGGGCGGCGGCGACCTCGGCCTGATCCGGGCGACCGATCGCGGCGATGCGCGGCGAGCGCCCGCCCCACTGGCGCTGAAGCGCGGCGAGCCCGGCGCGGTCGCCGACGCGCTGGCGCACGAGGGCGAGCCCATAGGCCGATTGTTCGTCCGAAGGCTTCCAGCCGAGCGCCGTTTCGAACCATTGCGCGGCGGTCGGAAACTGGTTCAGCGCATAGGCGTACCAGCCGAGCTGCTGCGCGCTCGCCGCATCGCGCGCCGCGCCGACCGCCGGCACGATGCGGGCGAGAACGGCGGGGTCCACCGGCTGGCCGCTGAGCGAAGCCAAGAGATTGGCGGCGGCGGCGAGATACACGGCCCGCGCCCCGTCGGACTTGTCCCGCCAGGGGGCCATCGCCTCCTCGGCCTCGCCGTAGCGGCCGAGCGGGATCAGCGACAGGGCGTAGCCCTGCGAAATGCTCTGCGAGTCTTCCTTGGCGCGGGCGCGCCCGAAGAGATCGAGCGCATCGGCCAGATCGCCCCGGCGGAGCGAATACCAGCCCAGAAGCTCCAGATCGGAGGGCTTGCCGTTCGGCCCGGCGAGCGCGCGCATCGTCTCGAGGTCCGAGGGCAGGACGGTGACGCCGGCATCGTTGGCGGCGGCGGCGAAGCTGCGGCGGGCGAGATCGTCGCGCACGGCCTGGAACTCGCCGACGCCCTGCGGGGTCTTGCGCTCGGTCGCCAGAAGCGGGTCGAGATCGGCGCGCGGCAGGAACTGGCTCGCCATCTGGATCGTGGCGAGGCGCTCGCCCGTGTTGTCGCAATTGGTCAGAATATAGAGATAGGCGTCGCGCCCGCGCTCCGGCCGGTCGGTGCCGACGAAGGCGCGCGCGAGGCGCCAGAGCACGTCGACGTCGGAGCAGGTCAGAAGGCTCGGATTGTCCGTGGCGAGACGCACCACCGTGTCGAATTGCTGAAGGTTCGACGCGTTGACGAGGCGCGCGCGGGATTCGGCGAGGTCGAGGCGTGTCAGAAGATCCTGCGGCGGCTGCCAGCCCGCTTCGCTTTCCTGCCGCGCGGCGATCGCCTCGCGCGCTTCGGCATAGCGCCCTTCGGAATAGAGCTTCCAGATGCGGTCGAGCTCGGGGTCGCCCACCGGCTGCACGTCGAGCGGATTCTCCGGCGGGCGCCAGTTCGGGTAGAGGGCGCGAAGGCGCGCGATCTCGGCCTCCACGCGGCGCATGTCGCCCTGCTGGGCGAAATAGCGCAGCGCCGTCAGGTCGATCTCGGGCTGCGCGGCGGCGTCGGCGCTGGCGGCCGAGGCGGAGGCCGCCGGCGCGCTGCCTTGCGTGCGCGGCGCGGGGGCGGCACCGGAGGATGTCGAAGCCGGCGAAGACGCGCCCGACGCACCCGTCGCCCCGGGAGCCTGCGCCGTCAGAAACGGGACGGGAGCGGGTTTCGGCGGAGCGGGCGCGGACGGGCCGGGAAGGCTAGGCGCCATGTCCGCCACGCGCTGGGGCTCGCGCGCGATTTTGTGCGGGCCGTGGGCGACGGGCTGCGAGGCCGCCGGCGCATGGGCGGCGAACAAAGCCGGCCAGTTCGGCGGGAAGCCGCTCTGCGACCCCTGGATGAGCAGGGCAAAGCTGGCCGCGGCGCCCAGAGCCGCCGTGGTCTTCAACGCAAACATTCCGGTCGCTGTTCGGTGAGAAACGCCATAACCAGAAGATGCAGCGTGGATGGATAATAAAGTGTTGACGCATAGGCGCGCAGCGGTTCGGGAACGGGCGTCCGGTCGAGCACGCATTGGACCGCCGCCGGCAGAATCCGGTAGCCGGGGTCGGTCAGGCTCGCCACCGTCGCGCCGGTCTTGAGGTCCACCAGCCGCACCGCGCCGTCCGGCCCGGTCATGCCGGTGACGAAAGGCCGCAGCAGTCCCTCGCCGGTTTCCCCGGCGCGCAGGAGATAAAGCGGAATGCGCAGGGCGTTGTAGCCGAATTCCGGCGCGAAGCCGTCCGCCGGCTTCGGGCGGCGGGCCACCGACAGCCATTCCGGCGGCAGGCTGCCGCCCTCCAGAACCGTGGCGAGAAGCGCGCGGCCGCCCGCATCGAGGCCCGACCAGTCGTAGGACGGGGCGAGGCGCGCCAGAACCGGCAGCGCCTCGTAGACCCAGTAGGACAGATTGACCACCGGGCCGTCCGGCCGGTCCTCGCGCCCATAGCCCGCCGCGCCCGGCCGCAGGAGAACCTGCCCCTCGCTTTCGAACAGGAGCCGGCTGCCGATCGCCTCGGCGATCGTGCGAGCGGCCTGCGTCAGATCGTCCCGGCCCCAGGCCTCGCCGGCCCGGCCGAGCGCATAGGCGATCAGGATGTCGCCATCCGAGGCGTCGTTGAGATCGGTGACATGGGGCGTCTCGCCGGGCGACCAGCGCCAGGCGGCGAGCCCGTCGTCGCGCAGGAGAAGCTCGGTGCGCGTGAAACTCCAGATCCGGTCGAAATTGGCGGGATCGTCGGCGAGCACCGCCAGAAGCAGGCCATAGCCCTGCCCCTCGCTGTGGCTGATGCCGCCATTGCCGGTGTCGATGATGCGCCCCGAGGCGTCGAGAAAGCTGGCGCGGTAGCTCTCCCAGGCGGCGGGCGGCACGAGCGGCGCGGCGGCGCCGGCGCTCGCGAAAGGCAGCGTGGCGGCGAGAACGAGACCCGGCAGGACATGCGTCAGCGCCATCACTTCTGCCCCAGCGAGCGAACGAAGACCGTCGTGGACAGGCCGAGCAAGAGGGCCACGAGCACGATCAGGGTGGCATAGGCGAGGACGTTTTCCGACAACCAATTGGCCACGATCAGGCGCAGGTTGGCGAGCGAGAAGGGCTGCGAGGGCAGGAAGCTCGCTTCGCCCACGCGCTCCACCACGAAGCGCCCGGTGCTGCCGTCGACCGTGGTGGCATGGCCGGCGAGCTGCACCCAGTTCGCCTCGCCGGCGATGTCGGCGACGCCGCGCCGCAGCGCCTCGGTGGTCGGCGCGGAGACCACGGTCCAGACATAGCCGGGGGTCGGGGATTCGCCCTGCCCGATAAGAAGCGTCGCGTCCGGGCCGGGCGCGAGCGGCTCGGTGCTGCCGGGCAGGAAGCGCAGCCCGTCCTGCTCGATGTCGAAGGTCGAGCGCATCCAGTCGCCGATCGGCTGGAGAACCGAGCGCCAGCCACTGTCCTCGCCGAACTGCTCGCGCCAGCGCTCCAGCGAGAGCGTCGCGGGCTGGTCGGGCGCGGGGGCCTGACCGCCCCAGAGCGCGGCGCTCGCGGGGTCGATATTGGCCTTGGCGAGAACGGCGGGCGGCAGTTGGCGCGGCGTGCCGATGAAGATCGCGTTGCCGTTTCTGGGCTGGCCCTGCACGCTGCCGAGATCGATCGGAAAGGGCCGGCCGGCGGCGAAGGTCAGGCGCGACAGGAAGGTCGCGGCCGTATCCAGCTCGGCGATGCGGTCGTCCCCCAGAACCAGCGTCACCGGCTCCTCGGCGCGGTTATAGGGAAAGCCGACGCCCTGCATGGCGGCGAGATCGGGCACGCGGGCAATGCGCGCATAGGTCGGAATCTCGATCCGCGACGTGTCGAACAGGGCAAAGCGCACCGGCCCCCCCGCCGTCGCGCCCGGGGCGCAGACCTCGTCGGCCTCGGTCTGGAGATTGGCCTCGATCGCGATCGTGTTGGCGCCGGGGCGCAGGTGCCGCATCGTGACCTTCAGCGGGAAGGCGTCGAGAATGCCCCGGCCCCCGCCGCCGATCGGCAGCGTGGTGGCGATGTTGCCGTTGACATAGACATTGATCTCGCTGCCCGGCCGGATGTCCGCGCTATAGGCCGCGTCGAGGCGCAAGAGCGCCTCGCCATAGGCTTCGGCGAAGAAGTCGCCGGGAACCGCCACGGCGAATTCGGTGCGGAAGCGCCGGCCGGAAAATTCCTGCGAGGGCACGCCGAGATCGCGGAACGTGACCGTTCCGCCCTCGCGCACCAGCGGCGCGTCGGGCGTGCGCAGCGCGGGGTTGGCGATCGCTGGGCGCGGCGTCAGATCGCTGCCGCCCGCAAAGGCCACGATGCGCTCGGCCCCGGCCATGACGTCCTGCCAGTTGGGCCCGGTGACGACGAGGCGCGGGCGCCCCTCCGGCCCGGGCAGGAAGGCGAGCGTCGTGCCCGCCCCGGCGGAGGCCGGCAGGTCGGGCACGAGCGGCGCAAGCGCGGCGGCCGGTCCGAAGGCGACGTCCAGAACGCCCGGCTCGGCGGGGGGCGCGGTCCCTTGCACGATCTCGACGCGCTGGTTCGGCATGGCCGTCAGGAGCGACAGGCCCTGCGTCAGGCGCAGAAGCGGCTCGGCGGCGTCCGGCGCGTCGCCGTCGGGCGCGAGCACACGAAGCCGCGTCTGCCCGCTCGCGTCGAGCCCCGTGGCGCGCAGGTCGTCGAGCCGGCGCGGGCCGAAGGCGGCGGGCGTGCCGGAAAATTCGAGGACGCTGCGGGCCGAATCGATCTCGGTCCACAGGTCGAAGGTGGAGCGGATCGTGCAGTCCGTGCGGTGGCGCAGGTCGCTTTCCACGGTGATCGTGTTGAGACCCGGCCGCAGGAGCCCCTCGGGCACGCGCACGGCGAGTTCGCGCACCGTGGAGGGCGAGGCGACGGGCTCCTCGATCAGCCTCGTGTCGTTGATGAAAACGCGCAGATGCGAGGCTTCGGGCGCGACGAAAATGGCGTTCTGATAGGCGATCCGCAGCGTCGCCGGCGCGTTCGCCTCCTCGCGCGTGAGCGGGATCGACCAGCGCCGCCGGTCGATCTCGCCCGACAGGGACAGTTCCGGCCCGGCGATCAGATGGCGCTTCCAATTGCCGGCATCCGTGGCGGCGGGCCGGGCCGACGCGCCGGAAGGCGCGCGCTGGGACGCGCTTGGGGGGGCGCTCTGGGGCGCGGCAGTGGCGGCAGCGGGCGCGGCGGGGGATGGCGTGGCCGCTGGCGGAGCGGCGAGCGCGGGCGTCTGGCGCACCGCCGGCGCGGGCTGGGGCGATGGGGCGGCCCCGGCCTGGAAGGGCGGCGGTGGCGCGGTGCGAGCGGCGGGCGCGGCGGAAGGCGCGGCAGAGGGCGTGGGCGAGGCCGCGCTCGGGGCTTCGGCCGGTGCCGGGTTCGCGGAGGACGGCGGCGCGCCGGCATCAAGCCGGCTGGCCGGCGGGTTCCCTGCCGGTGCGGTGATGGCGGGCGCGCTCGCGGGGGGCGCGCTCGAAGGGGCCCCGGTCGAAGGGGACGCCGTGCCGCGCTCCGGGCTCATGTCGAAGGGCGCGGGCTGCTGCGCAGAAGCAGCGGACACGAGCGCGACCGTGCTCAGCGAAGCCAGAAGCGCGAGCGCGCGAGGAAGCGCGCGCAGGGACGGACGGACGGTCATCAATGCGCCTCCTTCGCCGGGCGGCCGGGTTCGGGCCGCCGCCCTGTTCCCCGGACGAGATAACCAAGGCCCCGGAACGTCTGGTAGAAGCAGACCGCGAAGAACCAGAGCGAGCCCATGAACAGGCCGGGATTGCGGCGGCGGCGGCGCTGGAAGAGCTGCCACTGGCCGGAATCGGCGAAGATGAGGTCGGCGACCAGCCGGTGGTGATGGGCGCCCTGCGTGACGAAGGCGCAACCGAGCACGGTGGCGTCGCCCTCGCGCCGGATGCCCTTCACCTTGATCGGGATCGTGTCGCCACCAAGTTCCCGGTCCACCTTCAGGCGCAGCGTCGCCATCGCGTCGCGCCCGAGCCCGGCGGGCGGCGCGCCCGCGATGCGGATCGCCGCGCCGGACACCGACACGTCCTCGATGCCGCCCGCGACCACCGCCTCGCCGAAGGCGACCTCGCAGCGGCGCTTGAGCGAAATGCGCTGCGACAGGCTCGGCGTGCCGCGCTCCGACACGACGCCGAGCGCGCAGCCGGCGATCAGGAGGTTGAGGACGTTCCAGGCGCCGACCACCAGCGTCAGGTCGGCGCGATAGGGCTCGTTGACGACGCGCCAGGCGGTGACGCCGACGCCCACCAGAAGCACCGCGAAGATGACGTAGAAGGGAAAGCCGATCTCCGACACGCGACTCGCGACGATCGACTCGTCCTTGGCGGTGACGTTGAAGGTCGGCTTGCGCGGATGAAGAATGGTCGAGACCACCGCCGGCAGGAGATGGACGCTCTGGACGTATTCGTAGAGCTCGGAAATCCAGGGCCAGCGGAACGAGCCGTACATGTAGTTCTGCATCATCAGGTTCACGGCCATGTAGGTGAGCGTGTAGGCCACGAACTCGCCCGAGGACGCCGTGAAGATCTGCAGGTCGAGGAAGAGGTAGAAGAGCGGCGCGATGAGGAACATCAGGCGCGGAAACGGAAACAGCCAGAACAGCGTCGAGGACATGTAGCAAAGGCGCTGCGGAAACGAGAGGCCGCGCTTCAGGAGCGGGAAGCGGAAGAACAGGATCTGCATCATGCCCTGCGCCCAGCGCGAGCGCTGCCCGATGAAGGAGGCGAAGGTGGCGGGCTGGAGCCCCGCGATCAACGGCTTGTCGACATAAAGGCTGTTCCAGCCTCGGCTGTGCAGCTCCACCGCCGTCTCGCAATCCTCGGTGATGGAAATCCCGGAGAAGCCGCCCGTCTCGTTCAGCGCCTCGCGCCGCAGCAGCGCCGCCGAGCCGCAGAAGAAGGCGGCGTTCCACTTGTCGAGCCCGCGCTGGATGATGCCGTAGAACATCTCGTTCTCGGAGGGCATCTTGGCGAAGGTCTGGAGATTGCGCTCCAGCGGATCGGGGTTGAGGAAGAAATGCGGCGTCTGCACCAGGAACAGGCGCGGGTCGTCCTCGAAATAGCCGACCGTTTCCACGAGGAAGTCGCGCGCCGGGGCGTGGTCGGCGTCGAACACGGCGATCAGCTCGCCGGTGGAATGGGCCATGCCGTTGTTGAGATTGCCGGCCTTGGCCTGAAGGTTGCGCGCGCGGGTGAGATAGCGCGCGCCGAGTTCCTCGCAGAGCCGGTTCAGCTCGTGGAAGCGCTGCTCGGCGGCCTGCGCGCTCGCCACGTCGTCGGACTGGCGCTTCTGGTCCGTGCCGCCGTCGTCCAGCAGCCAGACCGTGAAGCGGTCGCGCGGATAGTTCAGCGACAGCGCGGCGGCGATCGTGTTGGCGAGGAGCTTGGGCGGCTCGTTGTAGGTGGGAATGAAGATGTCGACATGCGGCGGCTCGCGCCCCGCATCCAGCCCGCGCGTCGGCCGCGAGGGCACGGGCTGCGCCACCACGAAGAGGCTGAGCGCCAGCATGAAGACGCTGTACATCTCGGCGATGTAGAGAAGAATGCCGGGAATGAAGTTCTCGAGCTGGTTCACCGGCGGCAGCGTCGAAGTGGTGCGCCAGTAGACGTAGCGCAGGACGATGGACGTGCCGAGCGCCAGGGCCACGAGACGCCAGACGCCGCCGAGATCCAGAACCTTCAGCACCACCATGACGCCGAGCACGAAAAGAACGGCGAAGAGTTGGGCCTGGAGGCTGACCGGCAGGGTGATCACCACGATCGCCAGCGCGGCGGTGACGATCCAGATCAGCGTCATTCCAAGTCTGAGCATTGCACGCAACCCGTCTCTTTCAGGAGACGTGGTTGGCGCGGCACGCCCTCCCGGAGGTCAGGCTGTGCAGCGGGCCCTCGTCTCGGACCGACCGGACGCGAGAGCATCGCGCACGATCGTAAGGATAGAACACGTTTCTCAAGTCTGTTTCACGTGAAACACTACCCAGGGTTAACGCCTCAGCAGCCGGACGTCGACATCAAGCGCCCATCCGCGCAGACGGCGGGCGGTGCGACAGGAGGACGCGTGGCGGCCGGGAGGGTTCCGGCGACGGGAGCCGTGAGTGCCCCGGCAGCGGTGGCAGCGGGAATTCCGGGTGATGCGGCCGACGCGGGCGCGGCTGCGGGCAGGCCGGCGGACGCGGGGAAAGCCGAGGCGGCGGCGGGCGGCGGCGGCACGAGTGGCCCGACCGGGGCGGGAAGCGGCTGGATGACCTGCGGCGGCGGCGCGGCGACCCGCTCGACGCGCGGCGCGGCCGGGCGGGCGCGACGCGGCCGGGGCGGCGCGGCAACCGGCTCCGGCGGGGCGGGCGGCGTGTAGCCGATCGGCGGGCCGGCCGGGGCGACGGGATAGATCGGCGCGCCGGTCTCGCCGAGCGACGCGTCCGGTCCCGGCGGCGCGCCATAGGGCACCCAGGAGAAGTGGTTCAGGAAGGCGTTGATCCCCAGCCCGTACATGACCGACAGGAGCTGCGCTTCGCTGGCGCCCGCCTCGCACAGGCGCAGGCGCAGATTGATGATGCCGCGCGGGCGCAGGATCAGCGTGGCGTCGTCCGTCCCGCTCATGCGCTGCCAGGCGTAGAGGCAGGCCGTCGCGCCGCTGCGCCCGGTGGCGTAGCCGAACGGCCCGTAGCGGTTCTGAACGTAGAGCGGCGAGCGCACCATCGCGACGCCGGGAAATTCCTGCCGCAATTCGCGGCCGATCTCGGTGCGAGCGAGCGAGCGCTCCGACAGGGCGGTGCGGCCGGAGGTGGACTCGTCCACCGGCCCGATGAACTGCACGCGCATCATGTTGGAGGAGGACACGAAGCCGCCGCCCGACAGGACGATCTCCTGCTCGACGCCGTTGTTGTAGCGCCGCTCCAGGACGCCGAGGATGGACGGGCCGCCCGCGCCGGGCATCACGAAGGCCTCGCGCGGGGACACGTCGCGCACCGCCGAGAAGCGGTCGATCTCGCCGCGCGTGGCGCAGCCCGCCAGAAGCGCGAGAGCCAGACCCGCACCGATCCGCGCCGTCGTCGCGCGGCGCGACTTGCGATGCGCCCGTCCGGTGGCGGCTTTGCCCTGGCGCGCCTTCATCTCCAGCACTTGTGCATCCCATCTTCGCAAGGAGCGCGGAATGCGCCGTCCCCCAATCGGGGGAGACGCTAGAAGCCGAGGCTTTCGCGAAACTCATGCGAAGTTACGATCAGCAGGACAGATTGACGCAGGATTTGCACAAGATCGCCTCGGGCTCTTCGGGCCGCCGGATCGCGGCGCCTGCCCTGCCCCGTCGCTCCCCACGTCCCCCCACGTCCGTCAGGCCGCGGGATCGAGACGCTGCTCCTGCTCGACGCTGCGGGCATGGAACGCCCGTTCCATCCGCTCGTCGAACAGGCACAGCCGATTGCGGCCCTGGGCCTTCGCTTCGTAGAGCGCCATGTCGGCCTGATGGCAGAGCGTGGCGAGCGTGGTGCCGTGATCGCGCAGGACGGCGACGCCGACGCTGCTGCCGATGCGGGCGATGCCGCCCTTCACCTCGAAAGGCCGCGACAGGAGCTTCACGATCCGCCCCGCGAGGTCCATCTGGTCGCGCTCGTCCAGCCCGTCGCACAGGACGGCGAACTCGTCGCCGCCGATGCGCGCGAACAGGATGCATTCGGTCTCGAGCGCTTCCAGACGGCGCGCCACCTTGAACAGAACCTCGTCGCCGGCCTGATGGCCGAACGTGTCGTTGACGTTCTTGAACAGGTCGAGATCGAACAAAAGCACGCCCAACCGGCCGACCTGCGCCGTTTGCAGCCGGTGCGCGGCCAGCGTTTCGAAGCGGCACCGGTTCGCCAGCTTGGTCAGGCGGTCGGTCTCGGCCTGGACGCGGAACTGTTCCAGAAGCAGCCGGCGCTCGCTGGTCTGCTCGGCCAGAACCGAGACGGCGGAAAACAAGGTGCGCATCTCGCTGATCGCTTCGGGGGCCTCCGTCTGGTTCTGGATGGTCTGGTTGGCGGCGAGCGAGACGATCATGTCGCGCGCGCTGAGAAGCGGCGTCAGGATCTTGCGACGCACCGAGTTCAGGAGCCAGAAGACCATCGCCAGAAACAGGGCGGCGGCGATGCAGGTCAGGACAACCTGCTGGAAGGCGGCACGGCTTTGGGCCCGGAACTCGTCGACCATGCCGGTGAGGTAAAGCGTGCGCAGGTCCTCCAACGGCTTCAAGGTCGGCACGTAGGTCGCGGTGAGGTCGCTCACGGAGAGCGTATAGTCCCCGCCCGCGCGGCCCTGTTCCACGAGCCGCTTCAGGAGACCGAGCCCCTGCGCGAAGAAGCGACCTCGAACGTCCTCGGAGATCGACCGGAACACCGGCCCCTCGTTGAGCAGGCTCTGCGATTCCAGAAGCCGCTGGAGTTCCCACAGGCGCCCTTCCGCCACATGGAAGCGCTCGATCACCTCAGGGGTCAGCGGCTGCCGGCGCGCGATGGAGGGAACGATGACAGAGGCGATGCGGCCGCCGAACTCGCGCAGGTCGCTCACGCTCTGCGCGGTCAGCGCGGCGCCGCCGATTTGCGAATCCAACCGGCCCAGCATCCGCGCGCTGCTGTTGATCAGCGGCTGGTAACGGTCCACCACCGCGATCATGCCATCCACGGCGTTGCGCACATTGCCTTGCGAGCGCTGCGCGTTGGGAAGCGCGGCGATCCGATCCACTTCGGCGCGCGCCTCGGCCAGATCGTTCTGCGTCGCACGGACGGAAGCGGACAGAATGTCGAAGAAGCGCGCCTCGCCCCAGCTCCGGTCGAGGTCGTACAGGGCGGCGAGCGACCGGTCCGTCCGCTCGCGAAAGGTCTGGAGACGCTCCAGCGCCGCGCCGTCCGATCCGGGTTCGATCGACATCAGGAGGTTGGACGGGCCGCGCTCGGAGGACAGGTTGTTGGCCGCCGTCAGGAGAAGCCCATAGGCCTCCATCCCCCGCAGATTGCGCTCGGCCGCCCGGTAATGCGACACGAGCGGCCAGATGCTCATCGCCACCGCGAGCAGAAGGCTCACGGCAAAGCCGGTGAAGGCGGCCTGCAGCCACCTCTTCAACGAAACCACCCTGGGGGAGGCATCCAGCGGCATCAGACCTTCCCGGCGCTTTGGAAGCTCCTGACTATACGTCAAGGTTGAAGATTGTCTGACCGGATGCCCGAGCCTGAAGACGATCGCCCGGCTCGCTTCTCGCCTCTAAAAGTAACCGACCATGACGATCATAGAGACTGCCGTTCCTGTCGTTTGCGGGTTCGAGCTGGCCCGCGCGGCGGGCGGGGGGCCTTGCCGGCGACGGGCACAGCGCGGGCGTCGCGGCCCTTCCGCCCGCGCGCGCTTGAAATGCGCCCTCCGCGCCGCCATCTCGCGCGGCGAACCCCACAAGGAGGCTCTTGGAACGCGACCATGACAGTTGAAACCGCTGCGCCCGAAACCCGCGCCTTCGAGGCCGATGTCGCCAAGCTCCTGCACCTGATGGTGCACTCGGTCTATTCCGACAAGGACGTCTTCTTTCGCGAGCTGATCTCCAACGCGGCGGATGCCTGCGAGAAGCTGCGTTTCGAGGCCCTGAGCGATGCGTCGCTGATCTCGGGCGAGACGCCGTTCCAGATCACGGTCACGCTCGACCCGGACGCCAGGCAGCTGTCGATCGAGGACAACGGCATCGGCATGAGCGAGGCGGACCTGACCGACGCGCTCGGCACGATCGCGCGCTCGGGCACCAAGGCCTTCATGGAGCGTGTCGCCGGCTCGAAGGAGGCGGAAGGCAGCCATTTCATCGGCCAGTTCGGCGTCGGCTTCTATTCCGCCTTCATGGTGGCGGACGAGGTGGAGGTCGTGACGCGGCGCGCCGGCGCCGATCAGGCGTGGCGCTGGCGCTCGGACGGGCTCGGCACCTACACGATCCAGCCGGTGGAGCTCGGCGAGGCGCCCGCGCGCGGCACCCGCGTCACGCTGCACCTCAAGGAGGACGCCGCGAGCTACGCGGAGGCCTACACGGCCGAATCCACGATCAAGTCGCAGTCCGGCCATGTGCCGGTGCCCATCTGGCTGAAGGAGAAGCCCGATGCCGAGCCGCGCCAGATCGCGGACGGCGCGGCGCTCTGGATGCGCCCGAAATCCGAACTGAAGCCGGAGGACTATACCGACTTCTACCGCTCCTTCGCCGGCCAGTACGACGAACCCGCGCTGACGCTGCATTACCGCGCCGAAGGGCTGCACGAATATTCCGTGCTCGCCTTCGTGCCGGAATCGAAACCCTTCGACCTCTTCGACCCCGACCGCGCCGGGCGCATGAAGCTTTATGTGCGCCGCGTCTTCATCACCGACGAGGCCGAAATCCTGCCGCGCTACCTGCGCTTCGTGCGCGGCCTCGTGGATTCGGCCGACCTGCCGCTCAACGTCTCGCGCGAGATGATCCAGGAAAGCCCGGCGCTCGCGGCGATCAAGAAGGGCGTCACCAACCGCGTCCTGTCCGAGCTGGAAAAGCTCGCCGACAAGGAGCCCGAGCGCTACCTGAAGATCTGGGACGTGTTCGGCCCGGTGCTGAAGGAAGGTCTCTACGAGGATTACGGCCGCCGCGCCGCCCTCCTTTCGCTCGCCCGCTTCAAGACGACGGGCTCGGGCGGCGAATGGCGCTCGCTGAAGGATTACGTCGCCAATCTCAAGGAGGGCCAGGACGCGATCTACTACGCCGTCGGCACCGATCTCGACCGGCTCGCCGCCTCGCCGCAGCTGGAAGGGTTCCGCGCGCGCGGCATCGACGTTCTGCTTCTGCCCGATCATGTCGACAGTTTCTGGGTCACGGGCGGCATCGAGCACGAGGGCAAGCCCTTCCGCTCGGTGACGCAGGGTCTCGCCGATCTCGGCAAGATCAAGCTCCAGGAGGGCGAAAGCGAGACGGCGGATGTTTCCGGCGAGGTCGGCGACTTCATCGCCTTCGCCAAGGGCGTGCTCGGCGACAGCGTGTCGGACGTGCGCGCCTCCGAGCGCCTGCGCGAAAGCGCGGTCTGCCTCGTCGCGCCCGACAACGGCATGGATCGGCAGCTGGAGCGGCTTCTGGCGAGCGCGGGCCGCGCGCCCACCCCGACGAAGCCCGTCTTGGAGATCAACCCGCGCCACGAGCTGGTGGAGCGGCTGAGCCGGCTCGGGGAGGCGGACACGAGCCTTCGCGAGGACGCCGCGCATCTCCTGTTCGACGAGGCGCGCATCGCGGACGGCGAAGCGCCGCTCGACCCGCGCGGCTTCTCGGCGCGCCTTGCCCGCGTCCTGACCCGCGCCGTGGGCTGACGCGCCGCCTCCCGGCTTGCGACGACCAGACCCGCGCGGCGCGTTGGACGCGCCGCGCGGGTCTCGGCTGCCCGTCGCGCTTTTGCACCAGTCTGTGGACCGATCCCGCGATTGGGGCCGAAAGGCGCTTTTCGTAAGGAGATAATATGACTAAAGGAATCATATTATCTCCTTACGGTCGAGTTCCCCGATGCGCCTTCGCCTTGCCCCCCGCCCTCAGCGCTCGCGCCTGGTCGCGACGCTCTCCGGCTCGGCCGCCCTTCTCGCCCTTCTGCCGCTCGGCCAGGCGCTGGCGCAGGACACGGTGGTTCTCGACACGGTGACGGTCGAGGGCAGCGGCGGTGGCGGCCGGACGGGGCCGGGCGGCGTCAACGAGCAGCAGGGTTTCGTCGCGACGCGCAGCGCCGGCGCGACCAAGACCAACACGCCCCTCATCGAAACGCCGCAGTCGATCTCGGTCGTCACCAGCGACCAGATCGAGGAGCAGGAGCTGCGCTCCATCCGCGCCACGACGCGCTACACGGCGGGCGTGACGCCCGAGATCACCGGCGGATCGGACACGCGCTTCGGCGGCTTCAACATTCGCGGCTTCGACGCCACGGCCAATGCGAGCTTCATCGACGGGCTGCGCCTGCCCTCCACCTCGGTGATCAATTTCCTCGGCCTCGATCCCTATGGCGCCGAGCGCATCGAGATCCTGAAAGGCCCCTCCTCCGTTCTCTACGGGCAGAACGGGCCGGGCGGGCTCGTCAACTACGTCACCAAGAAGCCGACCGAGACGCAGCTGCGTCAGGTCGAGGTGCTCGGCGGCTCCTTCGGCCTTCTGGAAGGGCGCTTCGACCTGTCCGGCCCGATCGCGGACGGCAGCCCCTGGAGCTACCGCCTGACATCAGTCGCGCGCACATCGGAGAACCAGGTCGACACGGTGGACGACGACCGGCTCTTCATCGCCCCCGTCCTGCAATGGCAGCCGGACGCCGACACGACGCTGACGCTTCTTGGCAACTACCAGCGCGACCGCGCCGGCTGGGGCCTGCAGTTCATGCCCTATTCCGGCACGGTGGTGGACAATCTCGGCCGTCGCATTCCGCGCAGCCGCTTTCTCGGCGAGCCGGCCTTCGACTATTACGACACGGACATGGGCTCGGTCGGCTGGCAGTTCGACACCAAGCTGAACGACGATCTGACCTTCCGCCAGAACGCGCGCTATTCGCGGCTGACGCATTCTGAAGCCAGCGTCTATGGCGGCGGCTATCAGGACGAGGTGGCCGGCATCCTCAACCGCAATGCCGGATCGGGCGATGTCGCACTCGACACGGCCTCGGTCGACAACCAGCTTCAGGCCGAGTTCGACACGGGGCCGCTCCAGCACACGCTGCTCGGCGGCGTCGACTATCGCTACACCGGCTATGACGATCTGATCGACATCTACAGCGCAGGCCCGCTCAATGTCTTCGCGCCGGTCTATGGCGGCCCGGTCGATTTCCTCTACACCTATACCGACCGCCACGTGCGGCAGGATCAGACGGGCCTCTATATCCAGGACCAGATCAAGCTCGACCGACTGTCCCTCACCCTGTCGGGCCGGCAGGACTTCGCGCGCACGCAGTCCGACAACCGGCTGGCCGATCAGCAGGTCTCGAAGGATTCCAACGCCTTCACCGGCCGCGTCGGGGCGATCTACAATTTCGACAGCGGCGTCGCGCCCTTCCTTTCCTATTCGGAATCCTTCCTGCCGCCGCTCGACACGGATGTGAACGGCAATCTGTTCGAGCCCGAGACGGGGCGCCAGTGGGAAGGCGGCGTGAAGTATCAGCCGCCGGGCTGGAACGCCTTCCTGACGGCCAGCGTGTTCGAGATCGTGCGCGACAACGCCATCCGCTTCGACGCGGTGGGCGGCACGTTCCAGGCGCGCCAGACCGGGCAGATCACCTCGCGCGGCGTCGAACTGGAGGGCACGGCGAGCCTCACCGACAGTCTCGACCTGCGCCTCGCCTATACCTATCTCGACGTCGAGATCACCAGCGACCCGGACGGCGGCAACAAGGGCCGGATGCCGACCACCATTCCGCACAACACGGTGGCGGCCTGGGCCGACTACACGATCCGCGACGGGGGCATGTTCGACGGGCTCGGCGCGGGGCTCGGCATCCGCTATGTCGGCTCCAGCTTCGGCGACGACGCCAACACGTTCAAGGTGCCGGGCGCGACCGTGGTGGACGCGGCGCTCAGCTACGAGCGCGACCAGTTCAAGCTCTCGGTCAACGCCAGCAACCTCTTCGACAAGGACTATGTGGCGTCCTGCGGCAATCGCGACTTCTTCTGCTTCCGCGGCGAGGGGCGGCGCGTGACGGGCAAGCTCAGCGTCAACTGGTAGGGCCTAGCTCGCCCCATCTTGCGCGACGGCACACCGGAGACTTGTGGTCGGTGGTCAGCCATCGTTCGGGAAACGCAACGATCGGACTGCAAAATTGTTAGGAGATCATGAGGTTAGGGATTCAGAAGGAGCCTCGGAACTCATGTCACGAACTGTTCGCATCGTTCACCGTCCGCCCACCGTCTGGGAACGCAACCAGGACCAGGGTGGCATTCGACACCATCAAGTCGCGGCCTATCGCGAAGTAACGCGTGTCTTCGTGCATTCTCGCCGATCGGACGCAGCCCTGCCGAGCGCGGCCGTCGCATCGAAGGCCCTCGAAGCCAATGCCGCCGAACAAGGGGCCTGCGTCACGGCCTGACGGGCATAGACCCCTGTCATGCGAAAGGGCCGGTCCACTCGCGGCGGACCGGCCCTTTCGCATGTCTGAGGATGGGCCGCGCTCCGAGGACGCGGCCTTATAATCTCAGTCGAGCTGACGCACCGCGCCCTTGGCGGCGCTGGTGGTCATCGAGGCATAGGCCTTCAGCGCGGTCGTGACCTTGCGCTTGCGGATTTCGGCGGGCTTCCAGGCGTCGCGGCCCTTGGCCTCCATCTCGGCGCGGCGGCGCGCGAGTTCCGCGTCGTTCACCGCGAGATGGATCGAGCGGTTCGGAATGTCGATCTCGATCCGGTCGCCTTCCTCGGCCAGCGCGATCAAGCCGCCTTCCGCCGCTTCCGGCGAGACGTGGCCGATCGACAGGCCCGAGGAGCCGCCCGAGAAGCGCCCGTCGGTGACGAGGGCGCAGGCCTTTCCGAGGCCCTTCGACTTCAGATAGCTCGTCGGATAGAGCATTTCCTGCATGCCCGGCCCGCCGCGCGGTCCCTCGTAGCGGATCAGGACGACGTCGCCCGGCTCGATCTGGCCGGACAGGATCGCCTTCACCGACGCGTCCTGGCTCTCGAAGACGCGGGCGCGGCCGGTGAACTTGAGGATCGATTCATCGACGCCCGCCGTCTTCACGATGCAGCCGTCCTCGGCGAGATTGCCGTAGAGAACAGCCAAGCCGCCGTCGCGCGAGAAGGCGTGTTCGAGATTGCGGATGACGCCGGCGTCGCGGTCGTCGTCCACATTGTCGAAGCGGCGATCCTGGCTGAAGGCGACCTGCGTCGGCACGCCGCCCGGCGCGGCGCGGAAGAAGTCGCGAACCGTCTGGCTTTCGGTGCGCTTGATGTCCCAGCGCTCCAGCGCGGCGCCGAGATTCTCGGCATGGACCGAGCCGACCGAGGTGTCGAGAAGGCCGGCGCGGTCGAGTTCGCCGAGAATGCCCATGATGCCGCCGGCGCGATGCACGTCCTCCATATGGACATTGGCGATCGAGGGCGCGACCTTGCAGAGCACGGGAACGCGGCGCGACAGGCGGTCGATATCGGCCATGGTGAAATCCACCTCGGCCTCGTGCGCGGCGGCCAGGAGATGCAGCACCGTGTTGGTGGAGCCGCCCATGGCGATGTCGAGCGTCATGGCGTTCTCGAAGGCCGCGAAGCTCGCGATGGAGCGCGGCAGGACGCCCGCGTCCTCCTGCTCGTAATAGCGGCGCGCCAGATCGACGATCAGGTGGCCGGCCTCCACGAAGAGGCGCTTGCGCTCGGCATGGGTCGCGAGCGTCGAGCCGTTGCCGGGCAGCGACAGGCCGAGGGCCTCGGTCAGGCAGTTCATCGAGTTGGCGGTGAACATGCCCGAACACGAGCCGCAGGTCGGGCAGGCCGAACGCTCGATCGTCTTGACGTCCTCGTCCGAGATGCGGTCGTCGGCGGCCGCGATCATCGCGTCCACGAGGTCGAGCTTCTTTTCGGTCTGGTCCGGCCAGATCACCTTGCCCGCTTCCATCGGACCGCCCGAGACGAAGACGGCGGGGATGTTGAGGCGCATGGCGGCCATCAGCATGCCCGGCGTGATCTTGTCGCAGTTGGAGATGCAGACCATGGCGTCGGCGCAGTGCGCGTTGACCATGTACTCGACCGAGTCGGCGATCAGCTCGCGCGAGGGCAGCGAGTAGAGCATGCCGTCATGGCCCATCGCGATGCCGTCGTCGACGGCGATCGTGTTGAACTCCTTGGCGACGCCCCCGGCCGCCTCGATCTCGCGGGCGACGAGCTGGCCGAGGTCCTTCAGATGCACATGGCCCGGCACGAACTGCGTGAAGGAATTGACCACGGCGATGATCGGCTTGCCGAAGTCGGAATCCTTCATTCCCGTGGCGCGCCAGAGGCCGCGGGCCCCGGCCATGTTGCGGCCATGGGTGGTCGTGCGGGAACGATATGCGGGCATGAAAACCTCCTGTGCCCGAGTGGGCGTACCCGCCATTACACCTATTTCCGAATCATTCCAACCACCTGCCGACGGGAGTTTTCGCAAAGCCCATCGCGCGGCAGGCCGGACCCTTTGACCGGGTTTCCAGACGGACCCTTCAGTCCGGCGCCGGCAGGGCGGGCACGAAACGCGGCCGATTGGCCGAAAGATAGGCGAATGTCTGGTCCGTCACCCCGAGATAGGAAAACAGGGGGCGCGACGTCAGCGAGGTCTCCACGAGGAGGATCGAATCCCCGTCCCCGACGACGGGGAGTTTCGCCGCCAGAGGGGCGAGGTCGGTCAGCGGAATCTGGGGCGCCTGCGCGCGGGACCAGTCGATCACCATCTTGTCCTTGACCTTCTTCACGCTGGTGACGCGAAACAGGACGTCGGCGGGCGCATGCCGCGTGATGGCCAGAAACAGGGCGTGGCTGGCCTTGAGATCGGGCTTTGTGGTGCTGCGCGACAGCACGTCCGAGACCGTGTAGGTGGCGCGCTCGGCGGTGCGCGAGTCGCGCACCAGGGTGAACACGGTGGTGCCGCCCAGAAGCAGGAGGAGCAGGATCGGCGCGATCAGCGCGAACTCGATTCCCGACGTGCCCCGGTGCTCGGCCGCGAAACGGCGGGTCGCGCGCCCGAGCGCGTTCTCCCGCGCCCTCGCCCGCCCGATCCGCCAGGTCCGCCAGGTCCGCCCTCTCACGAGCGTGGCTCGTTCATGAAGGCCGAGGCGGACACGAGGCTGTAGCCGCCTTTCGAATCCTTGTTCATCTGCAGGCCGAGGCCCATGAAGGGGGCCAGCGGATCGCTGACGAGACAGGCGCGCACATACATGATCTGCCCTTCGTCGCCGGTGGAGAAGCTGACGACCGGCTGGATCGCGGCGCCCCGGTCGACGCAGGTGGCGCCGGTGGTCGGAAAATCGGCGGCCGACTTCACCGGCGTCATCTCGATCAGGAGCGCCGCTTCGCAGTCGGGCACGATCAGCATCCGACCGCACACCGCCTTCTTCATCTCGACTTGCGACTTCGGCGCGTCCTTGGCCGTGCGCACGGCGCGCACGGCGATGTCGAGCGAGCGGTCCAGCAGCATGGCCTTGGTCATCATCCAGCCCGCCTCCAGGATCGAGAAGGACAAAGCCAGGAGGAGCGGCGCGACGATGGCGAATTCCAGCGCCGTCGCGCCGGAGCGGTCCGTGCGCAGAGACCGTTCATGCCTTCGAGCGCTCCTCGCGGCGTCCACCCGGCTCATTCGGTGATCCGGATCTTCTGCATCGTGGCGGCGATGGACTTGAACGCCTGGCCCATGTCGAGCCCGTCCACCTTGTAGGCATAGGCCGGCTTGGAGGCGCAGCGCGCGATCGTGGCGGCTGTGTCGTCCGACACTTTGAAGGCGATCGTGAAGATCGTGATGCCCTCGGATTTCGCGTAGCTGCAGACCTGCTCGTAGTGGCTCTTGGCCTGCCCTTCGGAATAGGCCGGCGCGGGAGAGGTCACGTACATGCCCCAACCGCTGATATTGTCGCCGGTGACGACATAGGACTCCCTCTTGTTGGGGAATTTCGGCAGAATCTCACTATAGGCCTTGTCGGTCGGGCGCGGCTGGAAGCCGATCTGCCCGTCGGTCATCAGGACGATGAACTTCAGCGTGTCCTTGTCGTCGAAGGCGACGGGCCGGGCGCGGAAGCTCGCGGGGATGGACACGTCCGCCTTGTTGGCCACAGCCGAGAGGATCGGCCGCATGGATGGATTGAGCAGGAGCTCGGCCCATTTCATGCCGTAGGCGGTGCCCGTGCCGTCATAGGGATAGAGCGCGTCCACACCCGCCTTCAGCTTGGCGATGTCATTGGTCATGTAGGTGATGGGCGCGCCGTCCGCGCACCACCAGGGCTTCTTGGCGGAAGCGTTGATATTGTAATAGCTGAAATGCGGGGTCTGCTCCCGGTCCACGAAGCTCGGCAAGCCGGCGGCGAAATCCTGGGGCAGAAGGTCGAAGCAGTAGGAATAGTCGTGCCGCTTGGGATAGGGCAGCGGGCGCCGTGTGTATTCCTGACTGACGACGTGTTCGAACAGGCTCTTGCCGACATTCACCTGCCCCGCGAAGGGCACGATGCTGATCGAGGTCGTGTCCTTGGTGTCCTTGGTCAGAACCGTGTCGAGAAAGTCCTTCGCCGCCGGGCGAAGCTGCCCGATGCCGCCATTGTCCTGCATGGAGCCCGAGATATCGAGCACCATGGAAATCTCGAAGCTCCGGCGCTGGTCCTCGGCGGTGGACTTGGCCTTGAGGTCGAGATTGCTCGAGCCGATCAGCCCGAGAAACACGGTGCTGTAGGGAAGGCTCGCCGTGGCCGTCACCTTGCGCGAGTTGAGCGTGCGCGTTTCCTGAACGTCCAGCGTCACCTTCTCGCCATTGGGAATGGTCTTCAGGTAGCTCTTGACGACGGCGGTGGCGTCCTCCGTCTGCTTCATGGCGGCGGCCGCGAGAACGCCCCGGTCCAGCGCGTCCTGCAAGGCGATCCGGCCGTGCTCGTAGAGGCCGAGATCGACCGCGCCGCCCACGGTCAGAAGCATGGGAACGATGAGGGCGGCCGTCATGATCGGCACGCTGCCACTCCTTTCGGACCGCAAACGCGCGCGCGCAGGCCGCAGGATCATCGTTTTCTCTCCCGAATGAACGGGACATTCGTACCATTGCCGGCCTTAACGAATGCAGAACCGCAGCATCCCTTCTTTGGGACTGATGAACAAATGGCAAACGCCACATGGGCAAACTGTGCACACCGATCACGCTGGCGTGAAAGTCATCCGCGTGTCATGGACCCCGCCTATGCGCCGGGGCAAACTCGAATGGTGCGCCGCCCTTACGGCGCACGGCCTGTTGGGAGTCTGTCGATGCTGCGTTTCTGGGGCCTTGCGGCCAGCCTGTCCGTCCTCGCCCTCGCGCTGCCCGCCGGCGCGGCGGAGAAGATCACGCTCTACACGAGCCAGCCCAACGAGGACGCGCAGGCGACCGTCGACGCCTTCAAGGCCAAGCATCCGGACGTCGAGGTCGAGTGGGTCCGCGAGGGCACGACCAAGATCATGGCCAAGCTCCAGGCCGAGTTCACCGCCGGCAGCCCGCAGCCCGACGTGCTTCTGATCGCCGACAGCGTGACCATGGAAGGCCTGAAGCGCGACGACCGGCTCATGCCCTTCCCCGAAGCCAAGACCGAGGGCTTCGATAAGGCGCTGATCGACAAGGACCACACCTATTTCTCGACCAAGCTCATCACCACGGGTCTGGTGGGCAACACGCAGGCCGGCGAAGCGCCGCGCGCCTGGAAGGATCTCCTGAAGCCCGACATGGCGGCGCGCACCACCATGCCGAGCCCGCTCACCTCGGGCGCGGCGCTGGTGCATGTGGCGACGCTCGCGCAGAACCCGGATTTCGGCTGGGCCTATTGGGACGCGCTCGCCAAGGGCGGCATGACGGCGACCGGCGGCAACGGCGCGGTGATGAAGTCCGTCGCCGGCGGCGAGAAGGCCTATGGCATGGTGGTGGACTATCTGCCGATCCGCGAAGCGGCCAAGGGCTCGCCGGTCGGCTTCCAGTTCCCGACGGAGGGCGTGTCCGCCGTCACCGAGCCGGTCGCGATCCTGAAGACCGCCAAGAACCCGGAGGGCGCCAAGCTCTTCGTCGATTTCCTCCTGAGCGAAGACGGGCAGAGGCTCGCGGCCAGCCAAGGCTACCTGCCGGCGCGCGACGGCGTCGCCGGCCCCGCCGGCTTCCCCAAGCGCGAAGACATCAAGCTCCTGCCCTTCGACGCGGCCAAGGCGCTGGCCGACGAGACGGAGAACAAGAAGCGCTTCTCCGAGCTCTTCGGCGGTTGATCGGCACGACGTGAAGCTGGCCGGTTCCGAACGCCTGACCGTCGCGGCGCTGGCCGCGCTGGTCGCCCTTTTCTGCGTCCTGCCCGTCGCGCGGCTGGCCTTCGAGGCCGTGCTGCCCGGCGGGCGCCTCGACCCCAGGCTCGCGCTCGGCGTCCTGCAGGCGCGCTCCACCTGGGTCGCGACGCTCCACACGCTGGAAAGCGCGGCGGTGGGCACGCTGATCGCGGTGGCGCTCGGCCTCGTTCTGGCCCTTCTCGTCGGCCTCACCGACATTCGCGGCAAGACGGCGCTGGTGTTCTTCGCGCTTCTGCCGGCGATGATCCCGCCGCAGGTGACGGCGCTCGCCTGGGCGCAGCTCTTCGGCCCCTCCAGCCCGCTCCTGCGCACGCTCGGCCTCGCCCCGCCGATCGGCACGCCCAATCCGCTCTACAGCGCCGGCGGCATCATGCTGCTGCTCGGCGTCCAGCACGCCCCGCTCGTGTTCCTGTCGGTGCGCGCGGGCCTGCGCGCCCTGCCGCGCGATCTCGTGGAAGCGGCGCGCGCCTGCGGGGCGAGCCGGCGCCGCGTGCTTCTCACCGTCATCCTGCCGGTCATGACGCCGCCGCTGGTGGCCGGCGCGGCGATCGCCTTCGTGTCGGCGGTCGGCAATTTCGGCATTCCCGCGCTTCTCGGCATTCCCGCCGGCTACACCGTCCTGCCGACGCTCATCTACCAGCGCCTCGCCGGCTTCGGCCCGGCGATCATCGGCGAAACGGCGGTGCTGTCGATTCTCGTCGGCCTCGTCGCCTTTGCCGGCTTCGCGGTCCAGGGGCTCGCGCTGCGGGGGCGCGATTATCGCCTGAGCGGCACCGGCGCGCCGCTCGAGCCCTTCGCGCTCGGCCGCTGGCGTCCCCTCGCCGAGGCCCTGGTGGTGGGTCTCATGCTGGTGATCGTCGCGGCCCCCCTTCTCGGCCTCCTCGCGACCTCGCTCGTGCCGGCCTATGGCGTGCCGCTCGGCCCCGGCACGGCGACCCTCGGCAATTATGCGGAGGTCCTGTTCCGGCAGGACGTGACGGTGCGCGCCTTCCGCAACTCGGCCGCCCTGTCGCTCGGGGCGGCGCTGGTTCTGGCGCTCATCGCCGTGCCGCTCGGCATGCTTCTCGTCTGGCGGGGAAGCCGGCTCCTGCGCGCGCTGTCGGCGGCGGCCGACATTCCCTATGCGCTGCCCGGCATCGTGCTCGGCATCGCCTCCATTCTCCTGTTCCTGAAGCCGCTGCCCCTTTTCGGCTTCAGCCTCTACAACACGATCTGGATCATCTTCTTCGCCTATCTCGCGCGCTTCCTGGTTCTGGAACTGCGCCCGATCGTGGCGGGCCTGCGCCAGCTCGACCCGGCGCTGGACGAGGCCGCGCGCATGACGGGCGCGGGCTTCCTTTTTCGCCTGCGCACCGTGATCCTGCCGCTCGTCTCGCCCATGGCGGCCGCCGGCGCGATCCTCGTCTTCATGACCGCCTTCAACGAGCTGACGGTCTCGGCGCTTCTCTGGTCGGCGGGCAACGAGACGCTCGGCGTCGCCGTGTTCAATCTGGACGATTCCGGCAACGCGCCGCTCGCCTCCGCGCTCGCCAGCGTGACGGTGGTGGTGATTCTGGCCCTGATGGCGCTCGGCTCGGCCCTCGCCCCGCTTCTGCCGCGCGGCGCCCTGCCCTGGACGAAATAACCCGCGCTCAGGCCGGCACGGGCTCGCAGGCTGTCGCCGCCACGGCCGCGCCGTCCGGCAGGAGCCAGCCATCGCGCAGGGCGACCCGCACGGTTTCGCCCTCCGCGCGCCTGTGTGGCGCGTTGAGCGCAAGGCGCGTGCCGGGCGCGGCCAGAGGCTCCACGACGAGCCGCACATGCGAGCCCTTGAAGGTCGAGGACAGGACGCGCGCCGCAAAGCCCTCGGGACCGTCGATTTCCAGATCCTCCGCCCGCAGGCAGACCCGCCCCATCCGGCCCGCGAGCGGACGCGCCCCGGCCGCGCAGCGGATGTCGGCCTGCGTGCCGAACAGGCGCACGCGCGCATGGCCATCGCCCGGAGCGAGGAGGATCTCGGCATCCGCGATCGCGCCATGGCCGACGAAGCGGGCGACCGCCTCGCTCGCGGGCTCGGCATAAAGGGTCGCCGGCGCGCTCGCCTGGAGAATGCGCCCACGCTCCATCACCGCGATCCGGTCGGCCAGCGCCATGGCCTCGCCCTGGTCGTGCGTGACATAGACGAGCGTCGCGCCCGTGCGCTTGTGGAAGGCGCGGAAGGTTTCCTCCATGGAGGCGCGCAAATGCACGTCGAGATTGGCGAGCGGCTCGTCCAGGAGCACGATGCCGGGCTCCATGGCGAGGCAGCGGGCGAGCGCGACGCGCTGGCGCTGGCCGCCCGACAGATCGGCCGGACGCCGCGCCTCGAAACCCGAAAGGTCCACCGCCGCCAGCGCTTCGGCCACCTTCTGCGCCTGGCTCGCGCCGCGCACGCCCTTCACCCGCAGGGGATAGCCGACATTCTCGCCAACGGTCATATGCGGCCAGAGCGCGTAGGACTGGAAGACGATCGCGACGTTGCGCGCCTCGGGCTGCACGAAGCAGCCCGGCCCGGCGATCAGCCTGTCGTCGAAGCGAAGCCGCCCGGCGCTCGGCGTCTCGAAACCGGCGATCAGGCGCAGAAGCGTCGTCTTGCCGCAACCGGACGGGCCGAGCAGGGCCAGGAACTCGCCCGCCCTGATCTCCAGCGACACGTCGTCCAGCGCCGCCGGCCCCCGGTCGAAGCGCCGCGTCAGTCCTTCGAGATGGATGGATACGGCCATGACCTGTTCCGAACGCGTGTGAAGACTGTTTGACATGAGGGGCAGCGGCTGGCCGGCCGGACGGTTTTCAGCCGTCCCGTCCCGCCGGATGCCGAGCCGGTAGCTTCGAGGAGAATGAGAGAAGCGCGGCCGGCCCGGCCGAGTGGTCGAAGAGCCCCTTGGGTTTTCGTCGATTTTCCAGGGGCCTGACATGACGCGATGACATCCCGATGACAAGCGCTGCGACGGCTTTCCGCCCCTCCCTCAAACGTGAAGGGAAAACAGCTCGGGGCCGCACAAAAAGCTTGTGCACGTCGGAACATTCGATCGGGTCGCGCGCTTCTGCTCCCGAATGATGTGTCGATCGGATGACGAGACACACGAAAGATTGGAGCCCACGATGAAGACCCTTGCCATCACCCTCTCCGCCTTCGCTCTCATGGGCGGCGTCGCCGTGGCGCAGACCCTCCCCGCCCCGACGTCGGGCACCAAGGAGTCCATGAGCACCGTTCCGGTTCCGGGCAACACTTCGGGCATCGACAGCACGATGCCGGCCGATGCCGCCTCCACCGTGACGACCACGATGGACGCGCCGGTCGTGACCGACCAGACGAGCACCAGCTCCGTCCCGGTTCCGGGCAATGACTCGGGCATCGACAGCACCATGCCGGCCGACGCCGCCTCGCGCGTGATTGTGCCGACCGATGCGGTTCCCGCCGACACGCAGGCCGGCCGCTCCTCGGTTCCGGTCCCGGGCAACACGTCGGGCATCGACTCGACCGCGCCGGTCCGCTGAACCGACAGGCGTTCCAGCCAAGCTGAAAGAGGGGGTGCATCCGTCAGGATGCGCCCTTTTTTTGCGCGGGATGCGCAAGCGCCTCCCGGCGAGGAGGCGGGTTTGCAGGCAGACCGGACGAGGGTTGGCCCGTCGCCCCGGCTCGTTTCACTCGCAGTCCATGACGCCCAGGCGCGGCCTCCGGCCGTCAAGATTTCCCCCTTGCGCCTCAAGCTGGAGCCGGCGCGCTCCCGGCTCCAGCGCGCCGCGGCTTCCCGGGTGTCGGTCCGACGCACCTTCGGCACGACACGAAAGAAGGGGCGCCCTTCGGGCGCCCCTTCTTTCAAACCAGAAAGCGGATGCCGCCCGGACGGCGCCTCGGCTCAGGCGGCGCGGGCCAGCGGGCCTGAGCCGCTCCGGCCGGTCTCGCTCGCGCGGTCCGTCCCCGACGCCGCTTGGCGGCTGTTCGCGTATTCGACCGCGAGCGCTTGCAGGGCCTTGATGTCCTGATTGGCGTCGATCGCTCGCGAGATGATCTCGGCCTCGTTCCGCTCCAGATGGAAGGTCGCCATGCGTTCGCTGACCCGCTCGGCTTCGGCCGCGAGCTGTTCGGCGGTGGCCGTCATCTCGCCGGCCGCGCTGGCATTGGCCTGCGTGACCTGATCGAGCTGCTGGATCGCCTGGTTGATCTGCTCGACGCCGATCGACTGCTCGCGGCAGGCAGCCGAGATTTCGGACACGAGTTCCGCCGTCTTGCGGATGTCGGGCACCAGACGCTCCAGACGCGAGCCCGCATCCTCGGCGACGCCGAGCGTGCGCACCGAGAGATCGCCGATCTCGCTCGCCGCCGTCTGGCAGCGCTCGGCGAGCTTGCGCACTTCGGAGGCGACGACGGCAAAGCCCTTGCCATGGCTTCCGGCGCGGGCGGCTTCGATGGCGGCGTTCAGGGCGAGGAGGTCGGTCTGGCGGGCGATTTCCTGTACCACCGCAATCTTCTCGGCGATTGCGCGCATCGCCTTGGTCGACTGCGCCACGGCCTCGCCCGTCGTGCCCGCATGGTCGGCGGCCTGAGCCGCGATTTTCTCGGTCGTGGACGCGTTGTCGGCGTTCTGTCGGATATTGGCCGACATCTCCTCGATGGCGGCGGAGGCCTGCTCGGACGCGGCGGCCTGCTCGGTCGAGCCCGACGACAGGCGCTCGGCGGTGGAAGCCGAGAGCGCCGAGCCGGAGGCGACACGGGCGGAGGCGGTTTGAACCGCGAAGACCGTGCCGGCCAGACGAAGCCGGGTCTGGCACAGGCGGGTCAGAAGGTCGCCGAGTTCGTCGCGGCGCGAATGAACGATGCGATGCGACAGGTCGCCGAGCGCGATGCGATCGACATTCTCCTCGATCTGCCGCAGGCCCCGCACCAGGGACAGAGCCATCCAGAAGGCCAGCCCGGCGCCGAGCGCGACGGCAAGGCCGATCGCCGCCACGAGCCAGAGACGCGTGGTGCCATAAGCGGCATGGGCTTCGGTGAGGAGAGCATCCATCCGCCGGTCGGCCCGCTCGGTCAGCTGGTCGATGCGCTCGCTCGCCTGGCGCGCGAGCGGCAATTGGCGTGCGGCGACAAACGTCAGAAAGGCGTCCCGTATTTCGTCCTCGACCCCCGGCGCCGCGCCGACAGCCCGGTCCATGACAGTCAAGGCCTCGTCGGAGACCGCCTTCAGTGCCGCGATCTGATCCGGAAAGTCGGCGATCTCGCGGCGTCCCTCCTCGCTCATCACGGCCTGCCGATAGGTGGCGAGCGCCGCGTCGGCGTCCTCCCAGGTCCTCGCATAGTCCGTGCGCAAGGAGGCGAGATCGGACGCTGGGACGGTCGCGGCGGTCCGCAGGAGGCGGCGGACCCGTTCCAGATCCAGCGTCAGCTTGCCGAGGCTTCGGGTCTGCATGAGGGAGCGAGCCGAGAACTGCTCGAACCGGGCGACGCTGGACGAGAGCGCGAAGAGCCCAACGGCGCCGACACCGATGGTGACGAGAAGAACGAGTCCGAAACTGAAGGCAAGGCGTGTTTTTAGGGATAGGCGCATACGGCAGCGATCCGACAATGTGCGAGAAATCATCTAGCCGTACACATAGTTCGAATATCGGGCATTGCGTCTAGGGCCGAAGGTTCCAGGCTCGAAAGTTACCGAACTTGGTGTCCACGCTGTGAATCCTTTCCCCGAATTCGCGCCTTTTCTTTCACTCTTCTTTCACCCATTCCCGGACTGCTTGCGCTTTCGGAAAATCGACCCGCCTGGGTTGAGAAGAGAACTGCGGAGCGGAGACGACGAGCCCGATCGGATTCGAATCGGCTTTGGCGACGGGATGCGTCACGTGCCCCCGGCGCGCTGCGCGAGGGAGCCCAACATGCCCTCGGACGCGCGCCCCCCGGAGCCCGCGCGCGCCCGAGGGCTTGGGCGGTGCCGGCTGAGCGGACAAACCGAACCGGCATCCAGACCGGGAACGCGCACCGCCGGAGACGCCGGCTTTCCGAAGGCGACCGATCGAACGCTCGCCGACCGAAAGTCCCGTTGAGTCCTGCAACAGTTCTGGCGGCCGATAACCCGCCGCCGGGGCGTCAGCCGCTCGAGCTCACGCGCAAGGGATCGCCGGGCGTTCTTGCCGGGAGGATGCAGATCGAAATGGATCCGGGGAGAAGAACCGCCAAACGCGGCGGAAACCCACGCTTTGGCGCGGGTTGTGTCAGATGCGATTTTGAGGGGATGGTGGAGCCAATCGGGATCGAACCGACGACCTCTTGAATGCCATTCAAGCGCTCTCCCAGCTGAGCTATGGCCCCAGTGCCACCGAAGTGGCAACCTCGTCAGGGCCGTTGGGCCGGCCCCGCATCTGGTGTGAGCGCTTTCTAGGAGAAGGCCCTTCGGAACGCAAGCGAAAAAGCGGGCGGACCGACATGAAAATGAAATCCGCTTGCCAACCTCCTGTCATGAAAGGGTTTTCGAGGAATTCGCGCCCTGCCGGACGGGCGATGGCCGGCCGGAAACTCGCCCGTGCGGCCCGCTCTTGGCCGCGCAAGGCGGACGAATCATCGAATCGTCGCCTTGGCGAAGCGTGCCTTCGTCCTAGCGAAACGCGGCTTCGCCCTGGCGAAACGCGCTTTCGCCACGACTCACCCGAAAAAGCGCGCATGAAAAAAGGGAGAAGACCGATCCGGTCTCCTCCCTTCACATCATGGGCCTTCGCTGGACCGGCGGCGGGTCGTCCGCAGCCGGCGGGGCGGATGCCTCAGGCGTCGTCCTCGTCGTCGCGACCGCCGCCGATAATGTCGGTCATGTCGTCGTCTTCGTCCTCGTCGTCGGCAAGGAACGTGTCGTCGTCATCGGAATCGTCGTCCACCACGTCGTCGTCTTCGTCGCCGTCGACATTGGGCAGGTCGTTCTTGACCGGACCGCTCGTCGTATCATCCTCTTCGACGTCGTTGATCGACACGGTCTCCTCGTCGGTCTCGGCGACCTCCGTGACCTCGACCTCCTCCGTCTCGTCCTCTTCCACGACGCGCGAGGCGCGCGTTGCCTTCACGGTCTCGAAGAAGGACAGCGGATAGGACTTGCCCGTGTAGGGCGAGACGATCGGGTCCTTGTTCAGGTCGTAGAACTTGCGGCCCGTTTCCGGGTCGACGCGTTTCGTGCCGAGTTCAGATTTCGCCATGGGTTCGCCTTTCGAAAGGGAGCGGATGCCTGCATGGAGCAGGCGCCGACCGGGCCGGTTGATCCAGATATCGCCGCAAAGCCGGCCGGTCGAGGGGCGGGAAAAAGCGGATGGTCCCTTACGGCGTCCCCGGAGCCTTGTCAAAGCGCATCTGCCCCGCCCCGCCAAGGCTTGAGGCGCGCGGGCCGGCCTTTGCCCCGCCATCGAAACCGCCGGGCCGCCCTATGCGGTCTTTTCAGCTGCGCGGCTCCAGTGATACGCGAACGGCGAACCGAAAGCCGAACGAGGGGCGCCACGCCCCGGCCGTGCGAGAAGGATCACGCCGCCATGACGGGCCAAGCCGCCGCATCCCGCCCCCTCCGGAGCCGTCGCACGGGGGCGCTCGCCGGCCGCGTGCGCGTGCCCGGCGACAAGTCGATCTCGCACCGCGCCTTTCTGTTCGGGGGTCTCGCCTCGGGCCGCACCCGCGTCACCGGCCTCCTGGAGGGCGAGGACGTCCTCGCCACCGGCCGCGCCATGCGCCAGATGGGCGCGCGGATCGAGCGCGAGGGCGAGACCTGGATCGTGGACGGCGTCGGCAACGGCGCGCTCCTGGAGCCCGAAGGCGTTCTCGACTTCGGCAATGCCGGCACCGGCGCGCGCCTCGCCATGGGCCTCGTCGGCGTCTACGACTTCACCGCGACGTTCATCGGCGACGCCTCGCTGTCGCGCCGGCCGATGGGCCGCGTGCTCGAACCCTTGCGCGAGATGGGCGTGCAGGTGCTCGCCCGCTCCAAGGACCGCCTGCCGCTGTCGATCCGGGGGCCGCGCGTCGCAGCCCCCATCGAATACCGCGTACCCATGGCCTCGGCGCAGGTGAAGTCCGCCGTGCTTCTGGCCGGCCTCAACACGCCGGGCACGACCACTTTGATCGAGCCGATCCCGACGCGCGACCACACCGAGCGGATGCTGCAGGGCTTCGGCGCCAGGCTCGAAGTGGAGACCGACAGGGCGGGCGGGCGCACCATCCGCCTTCAGGGCCAAGGCGAACTGACGGGCGTTGCGGATTTCGTGGTGCCGGGCGATCCGTCCTCGGCGGCCTTCCTCGTGGTGGCCGCGCTCGTCGTGCCGGGCTCGGACGTCGTGATCGAGAACGCGCTGATGAACCCGACCCGCACCGGCCTCATCGAGACGCTGCGCGAGATGGGCGGCGCGATCGAGGCGGTCAACCCGCGCCTTTCGGGCGGCGAGGAGGTGGCCGATCTCCATGTGAAGCACTCGGCGCTGCGCGGCGTCGCGGTTCCGCCCGAGCGCGCGCCCTCGATGATCGACGAATATCCGGTTCTGGCCGTCGCCGCCGCCTTCGCGGAGGGCGACACGCTGATGCAGGGGCTGGAGGAGCTGCGCGTCAAGGAATCCGACCGCCTCGCCGCCGTCGCCGCCGGCCTTGCCGCCAACGGCGTCGCGCATGAGGAAGGCGAGGACTGGCTGCGCGTTTCCGGCCGCCCCGACGGCTCCGGGATCGGCGGCGGCACGGTCGAGACCCATCTCGACCACCGCATCGCCATGAGCTTCCTCGTCATGGGCCTCGCCTCGGAAAAGCCGGTGGCGGTGGACGACGCCCGGATGATCGCGACGAGCTTCCCGGATTTCGAGGCGCTGGTGGCCCGGCTCGGCGGCGCGCTGGACGCGGCGGCCCGTTGAGCGCTCCGGCCCGATGAGCCCGACGGATGCGGCCGCGCTCGCCGGCTTTCTCCTGGTCTTCGCGCCGCTCGCCTTCCTCTACGGGCGGCGGGTGGCGGCCCGTGTTCAGGCGCGGGCGCGCCGCGACGGTCGCTCCGCCCTGGCTCTCCTGGCGCCCAAGCTGGTTCTGCCGGCCTTCGTCGCCGCCGCGCTCCTCGTCCGCTTTTCCGGCACGGGTTGGGAAGGCTGGATGCAGGCAACAGCGAGCGGCACGCTCAGCGCCGCGCTCGCGGCCTTCTGGTTCGCCGGCTCGCTCTTCGGCATCCTGTTCTTCCTGTCGATCCCCTTCGTGTTCGGCCGCTTGTTTGCGCTCCTTGCCGTCAGTCTCGGCTGGTTCGCCCAAGGGGCGAGCGAGGCCCCCACCCCAGAGCCCCCCGAGACCCTGTCCTTCCGCGAGCGGGCACGGCGCGCGGCGGGCGAGGACGAGGACGAGGACGAGGCGCCCTGACGCGCTCCCGCTAGGGCGCCAAGCGGCCCTTCCGCCGGGGCTTGAGCCAAGCGCGCATCCAAGCCCAAATGCGCGCGGAACGAGGGAGGGCACCATGATTCGAACCGAGCGCATCGACCGGGTGATCGACGAGGCCATCGCGTCGCGCCGTCTCGTCGGCGCCGTGGTGATGGTCGCCGAAAAGGGCGCGATCACCTATCGCCGCGCGGCGGGGCTCGCCGACCGGGAAGCCGGCGTGCCGATGCGCGAGGACACGCTGTTTCGCGCGGCCTCGCTGACGAAGCCCCTCGTGGCCTCGACGATCCTGGCGCTCGGTGACAAGGGCCGTCTCGACCTGTCCGACCCCGTGACGGTGGCCCTGCCCTTCTTCCGCCCGAAGCTGGCGGATGGGCGCGAGCCCACGATCACGCTGGCCCAGCTCCTGACCCACACGGCGGGCCTCACCTATTCCTATCCGCGCGATCCCTCGATCACCTTCGGGCTGCAGAATGTCGAGGACGCGCTGGAGGACACGCTCCAGCGCATCGCGCGCCAGCCCCTGGCCTTCGAGCCCGGCACCGCCTGGGCCTATTCCATGGCGACCGACGTGCTCGGCGCGGTGGCCGCCCGCGTCAACGGATCGACGCTGGGGCAGGCCGTGCGCGAGCATGTCACCGGGCCGCTTGGGATGAGCGACACGGACTTCCCGCCGGTGCGCACCGAGCGCCTCGCCGTGCCCTATGGCGACGGCGAGGCCGAGCCGGTGCGCATGGGCGAGCCGCATCGGATGACGAGCCCCTGGGGGAGCGAGCTGACCTTCTCGCCCTCGCGCATTCTGAACCCGGCCGCCTTCCAGTCCGGCGGCGCGGGCATGGCGACGACGGCCTCCGATTTCATGCGCTTTCTCCTCGCCGTCGAGGCCGGCGGCGCGCCGATCCTCCAGCGCGAAACGGTGGCCCGGGCGCTCGCCAACCAGACGGGCGCGATCGAACAGGCGCCCGGCAAGCGCTTCGGCTATCTCGGCTCGCTCACGGTCGATCCGGCGGAGGCCGGCCTGCCCTGGCCGGCGGGCACCACGAGCTGGGGCGGCATCTACGGGCATATCTGGTCGATCGACCCTTTGAGCGAGATCAGCATGGTGTCGCTCACCAACACCGCGCTTTACGGCGGCGAAGGCGCGTTTCCCCAGGCCCTGCGCGAGGCGATCTACGCGCCGTGAAAGGCTTAGGCTGTGGCGCGTCGTCCCGCACCCGTGGCAAGGGCCCTCGCGATTTTTCGCGATGCGCGACCGGGAGCCGTTGAGCTCCGGCCGCGTTGGCGGCAAGAACGGGGGATGCACCCGCACGAGGTGCGAGCCAAGCAGGAGAGACCATGGCGCTCGTGATCGCGATCGACGGACCGGCCGCCGCCGGCAAGGGAACGCTCGCCAAGCGCCTCGCGGCTCACTACGCGCTGCCCCATCTCGACACCGGGCTTCTCTACCGGGCCGTCGGGCGGCTGGCGCGCGAGCGCGGCGTCGATCTGGACGACCCGGAGGCCGCAGGCTTTGTCGCGCGCGATCTCGTGCCCTCGCATCTCGACGATGGAAGCCTGCGCGGCCACGAGGCGGGCGAGCTCGCCTCGCGCGTCGCCGCCCATCCCCCCGTGCGCCGGGCGCTCGACGCCTTTCAGCGCAGCTTCGCCGCCCAGCCGGGCGGAGCCGTCCTCGACGGGCGCGACATCGGCACGGTGATCTGCCCGGACGCGCCGGTGAAGCTCTTCGTCACCGCCTCGCCGGAGGTGCGCGCCCGCCGGCGCACGGACGAGCTCCTCGCCAAGGGCCGGCCCGTCGACTACGAGACGATCCTCACCGAGGTGCGCGAGCGCGACCGGCGCGACGCGGGGCGAAGCGTCGCGCCCTTGAAGCCCGCCGAGGACGCGCGCTTGCTGGATACGAGCGAACTCGATATAGAGGAAGCGTTCCGGGCGGCTTGCGCGATCATCGACGCGCTGCCCCGCTAGGGAACACGAACACGTCAAGCTGCCGCTTCCGGCTCTTCGAGGGCTGGAATCGTGCGGCTTTCCCGTGTTTCATAGTGACTGAAACATTGCCGACGGCCGGTCCAACGCGCCGAAACGGGCTTTGCCCGTCAGCCACGATGCCATTCCCAGAGCGGGTCGGCACCGGGGCGGGACCGCCGGACGCATCCGAAACACGAGCCCCCGGCGCCGCTCCTCCCAGGAGGAGCCTCAAGGAGAACGAATGTCCAACGCAGCAGTCTCGCGCGACGATTTCGCCGCGCTTCTCGAAGCCTCGTTCCATGATCACGACGTCGCCGAAGGCGCGGTGGTTCGTGGAACGGTCGTCGCGATCGAGAAGGACATGGCCGTCATCGATGCCGGCCTGAAGGTCGAGGGCCGCGTCGCCCTCAAGGAATTCGGCGGCAAGAACGGCCCCGAGCTGAAGGTCGGCGACACGGTCGAAGTCTATGTCGAGCGCATCGAGAACGCGCTCGGCGAAGCCGTCCTGTCGCGCGACAAGGCTCGCCGCGAGGAGAGCTGGGTCAAGCTCGAACTCAAGTTCAACGCCGGCGAGAAGGTCGAAGGCCAGATCTTCAACCAGGTCAAGGGCGGCTTCACGGTCGACCTCGACGGCGCCGTGGCCTTCCTGCCGCGCTCCCAGGTCGACATCCGTCCGATCCGCGACGTTGGCCCGCTGATGAACACGCCGCAGCCGTTCCAGATCCTCAAGATGGACAAGCGTCGCGGCAACATCGTCGTCTCGCGCCGCACCGTCCTCGAAGAGTCGCGTGCGGAACAGCGCTCCGAGATCGTCCAGAACCTCGAAGAGGGTCAGGTCGTCGAGGGCGTGGTCAAGAACATCACCGACTACGGTGCGTTCGTCGACCTCGGTGGCATCGACGGTCTGCTCCATGTCACGGACATGGCGTGGCGCCGCGTGAACCACCCGACCGAAATCCTGCAGATCGGCCAGACCGTCAAGGTCCAGATCATCCGCATCAACCAGGAAACCCACCGCATCTCGCTCGGCATGAAGCAGCTCGAGGCGGACCCCTGGGAAGGCATCGGCGTCAAGTATCCGATGGGCGTGAAGGTCTCCGGCCGCGTCACGAACATCACGGACTACGGCGCCTTCGTCGAGCTGGAGCCGGGCATCGAAGGCCTGATCCACGTGTCCGAGATGTCCTGGACCAAGAAGAACGTCCATCCGGGCAAGATCCTCTCGACCTCGCAGGAAGTCGAAGTGGTCGTCCTGGAAGTCGATCCGGTCAAGCGCCGCATCTCGCTCGGCCTCAAGCAGACGCTCCAGAACCCCTGGGAAGCGTTCCGCGACCAGTTCCCGGTCGGCACGATCGTCGAGGGCGAGGTCAAGAACAAGACCGAGTTCGGTCTGTTCATCGGTCTCGACGGCGACGTCGACGGCATGGTTCACCTGTCCGACCTCGACTGGTCGCGTCCGGGCGAGCAGGTCATCGACGAGTACAACAAGGGTGACATGGTCAAGGCGCAGGTTCTCGACGTCGACGTCGAGAAGGAGCGTATCTCGCTCGGCATCAAGCAGGTCGGTGGCGACACCTTCACCGCTGCCGCCGAAAGCGGCGAGATGCGTCGCGGCTCGGTCGTCACCTGTGAAGTGACCGCCGTGAACGAAGGCGGCATCGAGGTGCAGATCGCCGAGACCGACCTCACGGCCTTCATCCGCCGTGGCGACCTCGGTCGCGATCGCGACGACCAGCGCCCCGAGAAGTTCTCGGTCGGCCAGAAGGTCGATGCGCGCATCACCCAGTTCGACAAGAAGGCGCGTCGCGTCGGCCTGTCGATCAAGGCGATGCAGATCGCCGAGGAAAAGGAAGCGGTCGCTCAGTACGGCTCGACCGACTCGGGCGCCTCGCTCGGCGACATTCTCGCCGCCGCGATGAACAAGCGCGACGAGCAGTAAGACCCGTTCGGAGCGGCCTTCGGGCCGCTCCCTGCGATACACCTAAGAGGCCCGTGCCGAGCGATCGGCGCGGGCCTTTTTCGTGCCGGCACCCGAATCCGCCGGGCTCGGTCTCGAAGCTCGTGAAGGCTCGTCCATCTCCGCGACCGGCATGAAAGCCGCCCGATTCCGGATCTGCGGCCCCAAAATAGTACATCGCCGCATGACTTAGCGTCACGTCACAGAAAAAGTTTGCCACCTAACAGCCTCAAGCCGTTGGGTTTCCTGATGTTGCGGCCGACTATCACCCGAATGGGTGACGACGCCTTCGGGTCCCGCGTGCAGAGAATGCTTAAGCAAATAGGCCGCATTGTCAGGTTCGAGGCAGACTTCATGGATTTGCAGACGCAGGAACGGCGCCCAACCCCGGTCATCAGAAGAAGACCGCAATACAATTTGACGTTTACGTCACTTGGAATCGACGAAGAGACTGCACGAAAGCTTCAGGCCTTCGGCGAGCGCTACCAATTGACGATGGCGGAGCTTCGCTTGGTGATCGTGTTGCGCGAGGGCAAGGGGCTGAAGGCGGCCGCGCGGCGGATCGGCGTCGGCTACGAGACCGTCCGCACCCAGGTCAAGTCCGTGTTCCAGAAGACCGGAACCAAGCGGCAGGCCGAAGTGATCACGCTTCTGGTCGCCTTTCAGGACGACGACGCCTCCCTTCGCTGACCGGCTCTCGGCCGACCAGCGCCCGCTGGCCGGCCTGCGATCCGGGCGGTGTCCGCCCTCGCCGGTTCCGTTCGACGGGAAGTCCGCTGGCCGCGCGGAGGGTGTGTCAGGCCGCCGCCGCAGCCAAGTCCGTCGACATGGGGGCTTTCGTTATTGCACCTATGTACGAGGGCCCGGATCGAATCCGCTCCCCCCCGCGTCCTGGCACGAGCGATCGACACGAGCCTGCACCGGAACACCATCCGGTCACTGCGCCTCGAGCAGGCTCATGCGTTTCCGCCTCGTCGCTCCCCGACAGGTCCGTCGTTCTCCCATGGGATCGTCCTCCCACAGGGACGACGATCCTTGCCTTCGCGGGCCGCGTTCCTCACGCACGCGCCATCAGGCGCTTCGACCGGCTGCGGACACGACCATGTCGCGGCACAGGCGGACCCCCCGCAACATGGCACTCGCTGCGGGACGCCCTTCGACAGCGCCGAATCCGGATCGAACGGACAGGCTCAGCCCCAGGGGCCGCGCCGGCCCTGGCCCGGCCGTCCCCGGCCGCGCGGCGGCACCGAGGAGCCGCCCCAAGGCCCCGGCCGGGCGGGGGCTTGCGGCGCCGCGCGGGGCGCCAAGAAGGAGCCACCGAAGCCGCCTTCGGCTTCCATGGACAGAAGCGCGTCGATGCGGTTCTGCGTGTCGGGATGGGTGGAGAAGAGACCGTCCATCCGCTGCCCGTTCAGCGGGTTGATGATGAACATATGGGCGGTCGCGGGATTGCGCTCGGCGTCCAGGTTCACCGTATGGCCGGACGTGCCGGCGATCTTGGCGAGGGCCGAGGCGAGCGCGCGCGGGTTGCCGCAGATTTCCGCTCCGCGCCGGTCGGCCGAATATTCGCGCGTTCGCGAGATCGCCATCTGCACGATCATCGCCGCGAAGGGCGCGACGAGGGTGGCGACCAGCACGCCGATCAGCCCGAGCGGATTTCGGTTCTCCCCATGGCCGCCGAAGAAGAAGGCGAAATTGCCGAGCATGGAGATCGCGCCGGCAAGCGTCGCGGTGACGGTCATGGTCAGCGTGTCACGGTTCTGCACATGGGCGAGTTCGTGCGCCATGACGCCGGCCACCTCGTCCGGCGTCAGGCGCGCGAGCAGCCCCGTGGTGGCCGCGACGGCCGCGTTCTGGGGGTTGCGGCCGGTGGCGAAGGCGTTCGGCTGGTCGTTCTCGACGATATAGACGCGCGGCATGGGCAGCTCGGCGCGGGCCGCCAGCGCCGCCACCATGCGGTAGAAATCGGGCGCCGTGCGCTCGTCCACCTCCCGCGCATTGTAGGCGCGCAGCACGAGCTTGTCGGCGTTCCAGTAGGAGAAGAGATTGGTGCCGAGCGCGATGAGAAAGGCGATCATCATGCCGCCGCGCCCGCCGATCAGAAAGCCGACGCCCATGAAAAGGGCGGTCATACCGGCCAGCAGCATGGCCGTCTTGATCTGGTTCATAGGTCGATCGATCCTCGCCCCGGCGCGGGTCTGACGTCGCGACCGTTCGGAAATCGGCCGGGGGCCGTCTCGAACCGTCCGTGAGAGCCGTGGACGGAACCTCCGGGCGGAGGTTCCGTCCACGGCTCTTGGGGGCTTGCGGTCGGCGCCGTTTCGACCGATCTGCCGAGGCAGGATGTGGGGCCGGCAAGACGGCCCGTCAACGAAGCGGAGGCGGGCCCTGCCCTCCCCGAACCAAGGAGCCGATTCATGAGCGACCCGATCGACCGCCCGTCCGAGCGTGTCCTGCCTCCCGCCGCCCAGCGTGCGCTGGCCGAAGCCGAGGCCCGCCGCGCGGCGGGCGAAGCCGAAAAGCTGAAAGCCGCCGAGCGCCCGCCGGAGGTCAACGGACGCGGCGGAGCCGAGCCCGCGCGCTACGGCGACTGGGAAAGGAACGGCATCATCTCGGATTTTTGACCGGAACCGCCGGGCGGAAGAGGGTCGCGGGCGTATCACGCGCGCGCAAGACGGAAAGCGCAGGCGATGCGAGGTCAGCATCGGCGATGCTTCGCGACAGTCTGAAGGCTGGGCGAGACACGCGGCTCGCCCTTGGCTGGCGCAACGAGCCGACCAACCGACCCCGCGAAGGTTCGTCCCGCCTTCATGAGCCCGTTCGCAAAGCCGGCGGCGCGGGATCGCGGAGGGCGGTTCGGTCTCGTGCGGCGCCCGGCGCCGGCTCCGGCGATGCTGGGCCGGGCCGGGGCGAGGCCTAGCAAGAAGACGGTGCCGGGAAGGACCCGGCGGCCCGTCCCGGCCCTTCATCCAAACGGGCGTCGAGGCCGCTTCGTCGTCAGCGGACCGAACGATCGCGCGGGGCGAAGGGCGGTCACTTTTCGGCCCTTTGCGCGTTGTCTCCTGCGAGACCTTCGGTTCGGCGCCGAACGACCGGCATTTCCATCGACTTCCCTCGTTTGCGGACCGAAATAGGAATTTAATCACTGAAGGCGTAGAAGCAGTCCCATGCGATCCCTGTGCTTCCTTCTCCTTCTCGGCCTCACTCCCGCCTTCGCGGCGGACGAATCCTTGCCGCCGCGCGAAATCGACGGCCCGATCACGGCGCGCGTCATCAAGGTGCGCGACGGCGATACGGTGGAGGTCGAGGCCTATATCTGGCCGCTTCAGGCCGTGACCGTCGCGGTGCGGCTTCGCGGCGTCGACGCACCGGAACTGAAGGGCCAGTGCGAGGCCGAGCGCGCCACCGCCCGCGAGGCCCGCGATCGGCTGAAGGCGCTGATCGGCGACGGGCCGGTGCATCTTCGCCGCGTGTCGGGTGACAAATATTTCGGCCGCGTCCTCGCCGATCTCGGCACCGACACCGAACCCGATCTCGGCCAGCGTCTTCTGCGCGAAGGGCTGGTCGATGCCTATGACGGCGGGCGCCGCCGCAACTGGTGCGCGACGGTCGGCTCGCTTCCCCACACGCCGCGCGCCAAGGGCTGATCTCTCCGGTTCCGGTCGCTCGCCTCTTGCCAAGCCGGCGCCGATCGCTATCTCAGACGCGTAGAAGGGACGACCCTTCGCGCCCTGACGCCTGTCCGGCGAACGCCCCTTCGGCCTCGCGCCCGGACAAGGCGATTCATCGGATGTCAGGGCGTCGTCTTCCGCACGGGACGACCCGGCTCCTTTGCATCGGGGTCCTCCCATGGCCTATCTTCTCCTTCTCGTCGCCGGCCTTCTCGAAGTCGGCTGGGCTTTCTCGATGAAGCTGTCGCACGGCTTCACGCGGCTCGGGCCGACGCTCTTCACCTTCGCGCTGATGGCGGCGAGCTTCGCGCTTCTGTCGGTCGCCATGCGGTCGCTGCCGCTCGGCACGGCCTATGCGATCTGGACCGGAATCGGTGCGCTCGGCGCGTTTCTGGTCGGCATTCTGGCCCTCGGCGAAAGCGCCAGCCCGATGCGCCTCCTTGCCGCCGCGCTGATCCTCGGCGGTCTCGTCCTGATGAAGGTCTCGTCTCCTTCATAAGGATAGGGAAGGACTGGCTCCGGCCTCGTCACGGGACTAGAAGGTTTCACGTGAAACACCGGGAGTCCCCATGACCTCTTCCTCCACCCGAACGGCCGCGGCCGAGCGCAAACTGGCCGAGGTCGTGGCGGATGCGGTGCGCGCGCTCGCCCCCGGCTTTGCCGTCCGCCTGTGGACGGGCGAGCGCATCGGCCCGGTGGACGGCCCGGTCCTGACGATCCGCAGCGCCACCACGCTGGCGCGCCTCGTGTTCCGTCCGCGCATCGACACGCTCGTCGCGCTCTGGATGGACAAGAGCCTCGATGTCGAGAACGGCACGATCTTCGACATTGCGGAAGGGCGCTCGAAAACCTCCTCGCGCGGCCTCCTGAAGCGGCTCGACAAGTGGCGCCTCGCCAAGGCGCTGCCCTCGCTCCTGGCGCTGCGAAAGGCGGCGAAGGCGGAGGCCGACGAGGCGAAGGTCGGCGCGGATGCCGGGGCCAGCGGCTCCACCAAGGCCGCGATCCAGTTCCACTACGACGTGTCGAACCAGTTCTACGGCCTCTTCCTGGACGAGCGCATGGTCTATTCCTGCGCCTATTTCACGGAATGGCACGACGATATCGACCGCGCCCAGCGCGACAAGCTCGACATGATCTGCCGCAAGCTGCGCCTTCAGCCGGGCGAGCGGATGCTCGATATCGGCTGCGGCTGGGGTGCGCTCCTGATCCACGCGGCCAAGACCTACGGCGTCACGGGCCATGGCGTGACGCTGAGCCAGGCGCAGTTCGACTTGGCCACCGCGCGCGTGCGCGCCGCCGGGCTGGAAGACCGGATCACGATCGAGCTGAAGCCCTTTCAGGACCTGACCGGCACGTTCGACAAGATCTCCTCGATCGGCATGTTCGAGCATGTCGGCTTTGCCAATCACGACAGCTATTTCGGCGCGGTAAAGCGCCTTCTCCGCCCGCGCGGGCTCTACCTGCACCACACGATCGCCCGCCCCGCCAAGAAGGATGCCAAGACCTTCATGAAGGGTTCGCGCGAGTACCGTGCGTTGACCCGCTACATCTTCCCCGGCGGCGAACTCGACTGGATCGGCCATTCGCTCCAGAAGCTCGAAGCCAACCGCTTCGAGGTCCACGACGTCGAGAACTGGCGCGAGCATTACGGGCGCACCTGCCGGCTCTGGGCGCTGCGGCTCCAGGCGCGGATGGACGAGGCCGTGGCCGAGGTCGGCGAGCCGCAAGCGCGGCTCTGGCTCCTGTATCTCGCGGGCTGCGCGCTGGCCTTCGAGCGCGGCACGGTGATGATCAACCAGACGCTGGCGTCGAAACGCGACAAGGGTCCCTCCGGCCTGCCCCCGAGCCGCGCCGATCTCTATCGCTGAGAGCGGCCGAAACGTCGCTGCATTGCGGAACATGCAACCTCCCAAACAGTTGATCGCTTCGTGAACGCGAGACACTGACGGGTCGGAGTTGCATCATGCTGGACGAGGACAACGCGTCTCCGAGGGTGAACCCGGACGGCAGGCCGACCCTTCGCGACCCGACCCTTCGTGACGGTGAGCGGCCGGGCGAAACGGCGCAGCCTTCGGATCGGTCCGGCTCCTCCGCCGACGGCCTGGCGACCCGGCCGGGCGAGACGGCCAATCCGCTAGAAGAGAAGCGCCCTTCCCTCCTCAAGCGCCACCCGTTCGCCATCCTGCTCGGCCTCGTCCTCGTCGCCCTCGCCTGCGCCGGGGGCTACTGGTACTGGCTGACCTATTCCTATCCTTTCGAGACCACCGACGACGCCTTCGTCGATTCCCGCCAGTTCGCCATCGCGCCGCAGGTGTCGGGCGCGATCGCCGACGTGCCGGTCGAGGACAACCGGCATGTGAACAAAGGCGACGTTCTCTTCCGCATCGATCCGCGCGACTACGAGGCGGCGCTGGAAGAGGCCAAGGCGCGCGTCGCCAGCGCCCAGGCCGCCATCAACGGAGCCGACGCGCAGATCGCCGCGCAGCAGGCGCAGATCGAGGAAGCGCGCTCGCGCGTCACCCAGGCCGAGGCGAGCCTCGGCTTCGCCCAACAGCAGGCCCAGCGCGCCCAGGAACTGGTGCGGTCGGGCGCGGGCACCGTGCAGACGGCGCAGCAGCAGACCTCCGCCCTGCAGCAGCAGGAAGCGGAACTCGCCAGTGCCCGCGCCGGCGTCGTGTCGGCGCAGAAGCAGGTCGGCTCGCTCCAGGCGCAGAAGGCGACCGCGATCGCCGATCTCCGGCAGGCCGAGGCGCAGCAGTCGCAGGCCGAGCTGAACCTGTCCTATGTCACGGTGACGGCCGCGCAGCCCGGCCGCGTCGTGCGGCTGACCGGCGCCGTCGGGCAATATGTCCAGGCGGGGCAGGCGCTCGCCATGTTCGTGCCCGACGACATCTGGGTCACCGCCAATTTCAAGGAAACGCAGATCACCGACATCCGGCCCGGCCAGAGCGTCGACATCCGCATCGACGCCTATCCCGACCACAAGATCACCGGCCATGTGGATTCGATCCAGCCGGGCTCGGGCACGGCCTTCTCGCTCCTGCCGGCCGAGAACGCGACGGGCAATTACGTGAAGGTGGTGCAGCGCGTGCCCGTGAAGATCGTCGCCGATAACTGGCCGACCGACGTCTCGATCGGCCCCGGCATGTCCGTCGTGCCGACCGTCACCGTGCATCCGCAGGACTGACCGGCCATGAGCGCGGTTTCGTCCGTCGCCTCGGCCGGGCGGCCGAGCAATCCGTGGATCATCGCGGTGGTGGTGTCGATCGCCACCTTCATGGAAGTGCTCGACACGACCATCGCCAATGTCGCCCTGCGCTACATCTCGGGCGGGCTCGGCGTCTCCTCGGACGAGGCGTCCTGGGTGGTCACGACCTATCTCGTGTCCAACGCCATCGTGCTGACGGCCTCGAGCTTCATCGCCAAGCGCTATGGGCGCAAGCGCTTCTATCTCGGCTGCCTCGCGCTCTTCACGATCTCCTCGGTGCTCTGCGGCCTCGCCTGGAACATCGAGTCGCTGCTCTTCTTCCGCATCCTGCAGGGCTTTGCCGGCGGCGGCATGGTGCCGATCTCGCAATCGATCCTTGCCGACAGTTTCCCGCCCGAAAAGCGCGGACAGGCCTTCGCCCTGTTCGGCGTCGCGGTGGTCGTCGCGCCGGTGATCGGCCCGACGCTCGGCGGCTGGCTGTCCGACAACTATTCCTGGCACTGGTGCTTCCTGATCAACGGCCCGGTCGGCATCCTCGCCTTCGCGCTGGTCTGGTTTCTCGTCACCGAATCCGACGAAACGCGGCGCGAGCGGGCCGAATTGAAGCAGAAGGGCATCCGCTTCGATCTCGTCGGCTTTCTGGCGGTCGCGACCTTCCTCGGCGCGCTGGAACTCGTCCTCGATCGCGGTCAGACGGAGGACTGGTACGGCTCCAGCTTCATCATCGTCTCGACGCTGGTCTGCGTCCTCGCCTTCCTGTTCATGATCCCCTGGGAGCTGCGCCACGACAATCCGGTGGTGGACCTTCGCATGATCTTCAGCCGGCAGTTCGGCTCCTGCTTCCTCGTGATGATGGCGACCGGCGCGATCCTGATCGCCACCACGCAGTTCCTGCCCGAACTGCTCCAGACCTATTACGGCTACACCGCGACCTGGGCGGGCCTCGCGCTCTCGCCGGGCGGCGTCGTCACCATGACGATGATGTTCGTGGTCGGACGCCTGACGAACGCGGTGCAGCCGAAATATCTGATCGCGCTCGGCGCGGCGATCGTGGCCGGCGCCATGTACGATCTGACGCGGCTCGTGCCCGATCTGAATTTCGGCTTCTTCGTCTGGTCGCGCGTTTACATCGGCCTCGGCCTGCCCCTGATCTTCATCCCGATCACCACGGCCTCCTATGACGGGATTCCGCCCGACAAGACGGACCAGGCCTCGGCGCTGATCAACGTGGCGCGCAATGTCGGCGGCTCGATCGGCGTGTCCATCGCGCAGAACACGCTGGCCTTCCGCGAGCAGTTCCACCAGAGCCGGCTGGTGGAGCACCTCGTGCCGAGCGAGCCGGCCTATCAGCAGACCCTGCAGACGATGAGCCACTATCTGCAGACCAAGGGCTTCTCGGCCGCCGACGCTCAGTCCGGCGCGATCGCGCTGATCGGCCAGACGCTGCAACGCCAGGTCGGCACCCTCGCCTATATCGACGTGTTCCACGTCCTCATGCTGATCTCGGCCGCCGCCGTGCCGCTCGCCCTGATCCTGCGCAACGTCAAGCGCGGGCAAGGCGCCCCGGTGGGCGGGCATTAGGCGTCAGACGGCATTCCCGATACGAAAAAGCCCCGCTCGGGCGGGGCTCTTTTGGGGTGAGATGTGTGTTGCCTGAAGCGTCGTTGGGCTCAGGCGTGGATCGGATGGCCAAGCGGGGCGAGATCGTCCGTGTCCTCGTCGTCCAGCCCGCTCTGCGCCATGCGCCGGGTTTCGGCGGCGACCAGAAAGCGGATCTGCTCCTGCAGGATCGCGATTTCCTCGCCGAGCTGGGTGATCTGCGCTTCCGCGCGCAGATTGGTCTCGTAGTCCAGACGCACCTCCAGCCGGTCCTTCGCCGCCTGCCGGTTCTGGCTCATCATGATGACGGGCGCCTGGAGCGCGGCCACCATGGACAGAACCAGATTCAGGAAGATGATGGGAAACGGGTCGAAGGCGTTGGCGGCGAGCACCAAAGTATTGAGAAGGGCCCAACCGACCAGAAAGGCGGTGAAGCCGATGATGAAGCTCCAGGAGCCGCCGACGCTCGCGACGCGATCGGCCAGACGTTCGCCGAAGGTCATGCCGTCGTTGAACATCTCGTTGGGGTCGCGCGTGCGGGAGGCGCGGCGGAGCTGATGGGCGATGAGGCGGATGGCCGTGTTCATGGCTCACTCTCTTGTCACGACGGGCCGCAGGCCTCGTCGCGGGAGCGAACCGAGAGGATCAGCTCAGCGACAGGCTCTGCGGCACGCGCGATCGACTGGGGTCGTTGCTGGGCATGATCCTTGGGGACCGATCGATGAAGGGGAGCGCCGCGCCGCGAAGGCGGGGTGCAAGGGGGGAAATGAACCTCGCGGGCGTTTTGGTCAAGTCCGCGTGAGCGAAAAAGGCCGGTCTTGCGCAAACGCGAGAAAAGCTGCCACCACGGCGCCTCGGGAAAGGCCGCCAGTTCAGCGAAGACGGCAGGACAACGGAAAAGGCCGCCCCTTTCGGGACGGCCTTCCGTGATTTTCGGTGATGCCGGCAGGTCGTCAAACCCTTTGCCGGATCGACATATCGCTTACGCGTTCGAAAGAGGCTGCTCCACCGAACCCGCGAGATACAAAGACCCAACCGGCTTCAGACAATCACTCGACATTGGATCACCTCCTTTCGTCTCGTTGAACATGACAAGAGAATGGGGGTGCGGGGCCGGTCCTGCAAGGGCGAGGCCTGCGTCATTGCGCCCCGGTGGATTGAGCAGAGGTTTCAATCGCTTGCCGCGCGTCGACCAGGCGTCCCGCGCGTCGGTCCCTCCGATGTGGAGCGTTCGGCCTGAAGCGGCGTTGGCCACGGACGATGGGAGGCCGTAGAGACGCTTTCGGCCTCTGGAGAAGGAGCTGCCCGAGGGCAGAGCGACGATGGACATGATCGAAACCGACCGACTGCGCCTTCGAAACTTTCGCGCCGACGACGCGGCCGGGCTTCTGGCCTATCTGCGCGCGCCGGGCGCGCGCTGCTTCCTGTCCTCCCGCCTTGCGGACCTTGCGGCCGCCGAAGCCGAGGCGATCCGCCGCGCCTCGAGCGACGAGCACGTCGCCATCGCCCTTCGCGGCTCCGACCGGCTGATCGGCGACCTGTTCGCCATGTTCGAGGCGCCCGACACCTATTCGGTCGGATGGAATCTCGACCCCGAGTTCGCCGGGGCGGGTTTCGCGCACGAGGCCGCCCATGCGCTCGTCTCGCATCTCTTCTCCAGCCGGGGCGCCCGGCGGCTCTACGCCTATGTCGAGACCGACAACACGCCGTCCCGCCGCCTGTGCGAGAAGCTCGGAATGCGCGTCGAGGGCACGTTCATCGAGTTCGTCACCTTCACCGACAAGCCGGACGGCACCCCGCTCTTCGAGGACACGATGCAATACGCGATCCTGCGAAAGGAATGGACAGATTGAGGGCCGCTTTCGCGCTTTGACGGCCTGGAGAGATGCGGGCCGGCCTTCGGCGGTCGCTTGCGGACACCGATCGACCGTCGTGGACGGTTTTCGGACGGTCCGGTTCGGGCGGGCGTCAACTTCCCACTTGCTCCCCGTCCGGCCTTTGGAGTTCGCCGCCTTGACGGTATCTCGTCGGGAGTTCCGCGACGGGCAAATCGTCGGCCTCGAACGGCTTACCGCTGGACCATGGAAGCATGTTCAAGACGACACCGAGCGCCATGCTGACGACCCCGAACATGAGCTTGCCGAGCGGCTTTTTCCCGCCAGAAAGAAGCGCACCGAGCGGTTTGAAGATCAGAAGCGGGATGAAAAGGAGCGGTAGGAGCAAGGTCGTCAGGATCAGCGGGGCCGCGCCCTCCATCAAAGGATCGCCGCCCTTTCGCAAGCGAAGACCCGAGTTTCGGGCAGCGGCCAGCGGGATCAGCTCTTCCATGAAGCGAACGTAGTCGGCGGACCGATCGAGGCCTTTCTCTCCCTGCCAATCCAGAGAGGATATTTCTCTTGATCCGAAGAGCGTCCTCAGACGCGCGCTATAGACGGGAAAGCCCGTGGTGCCGACCCCGCTCGTGACATGGAGATGCAGGAACCGCAACGAAGTCCACCGGACGACTTTGACGGACCGTCCTTGCCGCACCGAAAGGCCCTCGGCCTCGATTGCGTAGGTCGTTTCGACCCCTATCGAGCTCCCGTGATGCGGGACGACTTTGGCGGTGAAGCGGTGGGTCGGAGGGTCGTCCATCTGCAATCGAGTTCTCCCATACAGTCCGACGATCGAAATGCGGCGGGGACCGCGGATGACGGCAGGCAGGAGGATGGAGATCCGCCCTGACCGTCGCCTATGGCGCGTTTCACTCCATTCCAGCGAGATCGAAAACCGTTACCCCCGAACGCCGCCAGCGGTTCGATATGCTGCCTGTTCCCGATGCTGCCTGTTCCCGATGCCGACGCAAGGCCGTGCGGCTTCGCCACCGCTGCGATCGCCACATCCGCAAAGCGTGGATTCCGCCAGATTCCAACGGCTAAGTCGGCCAGTTCACTGGCCTCGTTCGCCTCGATGGGTCCGAGAGACGAAAAAAGGGGGCCGCAGCCCCCTTCCCTCATGCCCAGTCCTGATGCATCCGGCTCAGGCCGTCGCCGCCTTGCGGTTCTGGCGGTTGTCGATGAGATCGTCCACCACAGCCGGGTCGGCCAGCGTCGAGGTGTCGCCGAGCGCGCCGAAATCGTCTTCCGCGATCTTGCGCAGGATGCGGCGCATGATCTTGCCCGAGCGCGTCTTGGGCAGGCCCGGCGAGAACTGGATCTTGTCGGGCGAGGCGATCGGGCCGATCTCGCCGCGCACATGGGCGACGAGCTCCTTCTTCAGCTCGTCCGTGGGCGTTTCGCCTTCCATGAGCGTGACATAGCAGTAGATGCCCTGCCCCTTCACGTCGTGGGGATAGCCGACCACGGCCGCTTCCGAGACCTTGGGGTGCGAGACCAGCGCGGATTCCACCTCGGCCGTGCCCATGCGATGGCCCGAGACGTTGATGACGTCGTCGACGCGGCCGGTGATCCACCAGTAGCCGTCCGCATCCCGCCGCGCGCCGTCGCCGGTGAAATACTTGTTCGGATAGGTCGAGAAATAGGTCTGCTCGAAGCGCTCGTGATCGCCGAACACGGTGCGCATCTGTCCGGGCCATGAGTCCGTGATGCAGAGATTGCCCTCGGTCGCGCCCTCCAGCACCTTGCCCTCGCCGTCCACCAGTTCGGGCTTCACGCCGAAGAAGGGGCGCGTCGCCGAGCCCGGCTTCAGGTCGATCGCGCCCGGCAGCGGGGTGATGAGGATGCCGCCGGTCTCGGTCTGCCACCAGGTGTCGACGATCGGGCAGCGCTCTTCGCCCACCACGCGGTAATACCAGTTCCAGGCTTCCGGGTTGATCGGCTCGCCGACCGAGCCGAGAAGCCGCAGCGAGCGGCGCGAGGATTTGGTGACGAACTCGTCGCCCGCGCCCATCAAGGCGCGGATGGCCGTCGGCGCGGTGTAGATGACGTTGACGGAATGCTTGTCCACGACCTGCCAGAAGCGCCCGGCATCGGGATAGTTCGGCACGCCCTCGAACATCAGCGTCGTGCCGCCATTGGCGAGCGGGCCGTAGACCGTGTAGCTGTGGCCGGTGACCCAGCCGACATCGGCCGTGCACCAGAAGACCTCGCCCGCGCGCATGTCGAAGACATATTGCTGCGTCATCGAGGCCCAGACGAGATAACCGCCCGTCGTGTGGAGGACGCCCTTGGGCTTGCCGGTGGAGCCCGACGTGTAGAGGATGAAGAGCGGGTCCTCGGCGTTCATCTCCTCGGGCGCGCACTCGGCCGACACGCGCTCGCGCGCCTCGTGCCACCAGTGGTCGCGCCCCTCGGCCCAGGCGATCTCGCCGCCGGTGCGCTTCACCACCAGAACCGTCTCGACCGTGTGGCCGGCCTTGGCCGCGATCTCCACCGCCTTGTCGGCATTGGCCTTGAGCGGCACCTTGCGGCCCGCGCGCAGGCCCTCGTCGGCGGTGACGAGCACCCTGGAGCCCGCGCCCTCCATGCGGCCCGCCAGCGCGTCCGGCGAGAAGCCGCCGAAGATCACCGAATGCACCGCGCCGATGCGCGCGCAGGCGAGCATGGCGACCGCCGCTTCCGGGATCATCGGCATGTAGATGGACACGCGGTCGCCGCGCTGGACGCCCAGATCCTTCAGGACATTGGCCATCCGGCTGACGTCGCCGTGCAGCTCCTTGTAGGAGATGGCGCGCGACTCTTCCGGGTTGTCGCCTTCCCAGAGGATCGCGGTCTGATCGCCGCGCTCGTTCAGATGCCGGTCGAGGCAATTGGCCGAGAGGTTGAGCGTGCCGTCCTCGAACCATCGGATGGAGACGTTGCCCGGCGCGAAGGAGGTGTTCTTGACCTTCGTGTAGGGCTTGATCCAGTCGAGCCGCTGGCCGTGCTCGCGCCAGAACCCCTCGGGGTCGTTCACGCTCGCCTCGTACCAGCTGTTGTAATCGGCGAGCGTCAGCTGCGTGCCGGCCTTCCACTCGTCCTTGACGGCCACCGTGGTCATCGTCTCGTCTCCTCCCAGTCGCGCGGTGGCGCGCGAAACGGGCGCGACTCACCTGGGGCCGGAGTCTAGAGCGGTTGCGGGCGGGAGGAAATACGCGACCTCACCGGCTCAATCGGCGCGTTCCACCGGCCCGCCGAGCACGTCGTCGATATAGAGCTCGCGAACCAGGGTGCGCACCACGGCGACCACCGGCACGGCGAGGACGAAGCCCAGAAGCCCGAACAGAAGGCCGAAGATCACCTGCGCGCCGAGCGTGAGGGCGGGCGGCAGCGAGGTCGTGTAGCGCTGGGCGACGGGCTGGGCGACATTGCTCTCGATTCCCTGGATCACGAGGTAGAGGCCGAGCGCCCAGAGCGCCATGTCGACGCCCTGCGCCAGGGCCGCAAGAACGATGATCGCGCCCGCCACGAAGGCGCCCACCGTCGGCACGAAGGCGAGGAGCCCCGCCTGGAGCGCCAGGAGGAAGGCGTTGTTGACGCCGATCAGGAGAAGGCCCGCCCAGGACACGGTGAAGATCAGCGCCATGGAAATGGCGTCGCCCGCCACCCACAGGATCAGCGAATGGGCGGCCTTCTCCAGGACCTCCGACATCCGCGCGCGCTTTTCCCGCGGAAACAGCGACACCAGCCCGTCGCGGTAGAGGCCGGGCTGCCAGGACACGAAGATCGCCAGAAACAGGACCACGAAGAAATTGCCGATGGCGCCCAGCGCGCCGAACAGCGCCTGCCCCGCCTGCGTGGCGAGGCCCGAGGGCACGAGATCCTGGACCGATTGCGGACCGGCATTCGGGTCGATCGGCAGGCCCATGGACTGCAGGGATTGCAGAAGCTTGTCGGCCTGCTCCCGGACGCCGGTCAGCAGCGTGTTGAACTCCTGCACGAAGGCAAAGCCGCCCCAGGCGACGGGCGCGAGGATCAGGACGAAGGTCAGGAGATAGACCAGAAGCAGGCTTGCCCAGCGCGGCAGGCCGAGCCGCTGGAAGAGGCGCGCGATGCCGCAGAAGATGGCCGCCAGGAGAAGCGCGGCGAAGATCAGGAAGAAGCCCGTCGCGGCATAGGTGAAGACCACCACGGCGAGGATCATGCCGAGCACGATGGCCGCGATCGTGACCGCGCGATAGGCGACCGGCTGCGGCGTCGCGGGCGCGCTGGACGAGCCGCTGGAAAAGGGATTCTGCACGAAAAAGCACTCCTGACTAACGCGCGGCCGAAGCGCGCGACCGGACAAGAGCCGGCACGCGCGGGAATATTGACCGCCCGGCGCCGAAATCGAGAGTTGGCCCGCCTATGAGGCCGGCGCGGCCCAGCGCGCCGGACGACCGGGCAGGGTCCGGGGGCGTCCGGGGGCGGGTTCGGGGGTAAGCGTTCGGGCGCTGGCCGGGCCTCGCCCGCCATCCCCCGACCGGCCCTGCCCGGCCCGGTCATGGGCGATGCCGGGGTGAAGGATGCCGGAAGGCTTGTGCGGTCTCAGCCTGCCGGGACGCGCCTTCGAGCGGCTTACCCCGTCCGGCCCGTCGCCGTCGCGCGTCCGATCCCCGGCGCCGATCGGCGCTTCGAAGCACGGGTTCTCAACGTCCGCATCCGAAAGCGCTGGGGGCGCGGTGGTTTCCCCGATCGGGGGGGATCGGCGAGGCGGTCGACCTCCGCCATGCCGTCACGCATCCCTTCGAAGCCGCAGTTCGAGGGATGCGCAGCGCCCGGTCTCGCACGGGCGGCCGGCGGAGCCCTGTTCGAACGATCGCCGCAATCGTCCCCGATGAGCGCGCCGGCGCGCGCATCCTCTGCCGGCGCCAAACACGTCGCCGGGGGCGAAGGCGGGTTCCGCGCCGGACACGGGGCCTTCGGCGGTTCGGGCGGCGCCCGAGCGCCCTCACCCGATTTTCGGCCTCTTTGCGATTGCGGTGTCCCCTTGATCTGCTACTCGCCTCGCCATCTGGTCCAACGGGTTCCCGCGTCATGAAGCCGATGTCCGCCGCGAGCCGCGCCCGACCCTTCGCCCGTGATGCCGTCCGGCCGGTGCCGCAGGCCGCGCTTCTCGGCACGCTCCTGGCCTTCGCGCTGCTTCTGCCGCTTCTCTTCCTCGCCAATCGCGCCATGCCGTTCTTCGCGGATGATTTCTGCCGCGCGCTCGGCCTCGGCGCGGCGGACGCGATGCGCGAGACGCTGGCCGAGTACCGGCACTGGACGGGCCGCCTCGCGGTGACCTTCACGACCTACCTGCTCCTGGGCGACCCACGCGCGCCGACGCCGCTCTTCGATCTCCTGAACAGCGGCGCCTTCCTGGCGCTGACGGGCCTTCTCGGCTTCACCGTCCGCCGCTTCCTGACCGGGCCGGCGGCCGAGCCCGACGCAAGGAGCGGTCTCGCCCGCTTCAACGAGACGCTGTTTCTGGCGCTCGCGATCTGGTGGCTGCCCTGGAGCATCGGGGAAACCGCGCTCTGGACCACCGGCTCGATCGGCTATCTCTGGAGCGCGGTTCTCGAACTCCTCGTGATCGTTCTCGTGCTTCTGGCGCGGGGGCCGGGCACGCTTCTGCTGCTTGCTCCCGTCGCCTTTTTGGCCGGCGGCTTTCTGGAAACGCTGGGGCTCGCGGTGACGCTGTTCCTGGCCGGGCTCTGCCTCCTGCGCTGGCGCGCCGGCCGGACGATCCCCTGGGCGCCGCTCCTCGCCCATGCGCTCGGCCTCCTCTCGACGCTCGCCGCTCCCGGCAATCGCGCGCGCGCCGCCACGCTTCCCGAGAGCGATGTATGGGACCGGATAGCGGCCGTTTTCGATCTGGCGGGACGCTTGTTCCATCCCGGCTGGGCGATCCCGCTTCTGCTTCTCGCCCTGCCCGCGCTTCTCGCGCGCGTGCCGCTCGGCGCAGCCCTGTCCCCCTTGCGCCCTTCCTCGTCCTCGAGCCCGCCTTTCGCGAGCCGCGCTTCCGTCTGGGTCCTGCCCCTCGCCGCGCTCGCCTATCTGCTCCTGCATCTCGCCCTGCCGCCCGCCGCCGTCACGGCGCGGCTGAGCTTTCCGGCGAGCCTTCTTCTGGCAGGCTTCCTGTTTCTCCTGTTCCATCGGCGCCCACGGACGCGCGGCTCCGAGCGAGGGCTCGCGGTCGGCGCGATCCTGGCTCTCCTCGCCACCGTGGCGAGCGCGGCGCCCGCCCTCGAAAACCTCCGCTCCATTGGGGAAAGCTGGCACGAGGCGGCCCTTCGCCAGACCGGCGGAGAGGCTCGCGTCCCCTATGCGCTGTTCCACGATCAGCCCGTCTGGGCGCGAGGCGGCGCCCTGTTCGTGGCGCTCAGCCGCGACGCGAGGGCACCCTACAATCGCTGTTTCGCCCGCAGCTACGGCCTGTCCTCGGTGACGGCCGAGCCCTGAGCGCTTGCGCCGATCCGCGCCCCCTCGACATGCCTTCGCGCCTCTGGCACGGCGTGTCGTGCCCTGGCACAGCCCGTCATGCCCGGGCACAGCCCGTCGTGCCCGGGCATGTCCGTCGTGCCCGGGCACGACACATCGTGCCATCGCCTCACATTCCTGTTACGAGCCTCGCGAGACATCTGAAGGACGTTCCATGGAAGCCCTCCTCGCCCCGCTCGTCGCCGGCCTCGTCGCGGTTCTGTCCGCCGGCGGGCTCGGAGGCGTCGCCCTTCTCATGGGGCTGGAATCGGCCTGCGTGCCGCTGCCCTCCGAGATCATCATGCCCTTTGCCGGCTATCTCGCGTCCACCGGCCAGTTCAGCCTCGTCGCGGCGGCGCTCGCGGGGGCGATCGGCTGCAATCTCGGCTCGCATCTGGCCTACGAGGTCGGCGCGCGCGGCGGGCGGCCGCTGGTGGAGCGGCTGATCGCTCGGGCGCGCTGGGGCGGAAAGGAACTGGCGCTGTCGGATCGCTTCTTCGCGCGCTACGGCTCGCTCGCCATCTTCATCGGCCGCCTCCTGCCCGTGGTGCGCACCTTCCTGTCGCTGCCCGCCGGCATGGCGCGCATGAACCTCTGGCGCTTCCACCTCTACACGTTCACCGGTTCGTTTCTCTGGTGCTACGCGCTCGCCTGGCTCGGCGCGCGCCTCGGCGAACACTGGAACGACACGCCCTGGGTGAAGACCGCCTTCCATGTCGCGGACGCGCTGGTGATCCTCGCCGCGCTGGCCGGCGCCATCTGGTTCTGGCGCAGCCGCCGCAGCAGCCGCGCCTGAGAGGTCAAGCCTTCGAGCCCCGGCTCAACTCCTTGAGCCCCGGCTCAGCTCCTTGAGCCGAAGATCGCCGAGCCGACGCGCACGCTGGTCGCGCCGAAGGGAATGGCCCGCTCGAAATCGCCGGACATGCCCATGGACAGCTTCTCGACGCCCGCCTCGCCCGCGATCTTCTGAAGAAGCGCGAAATGGGGGCCGGGATGCTCCTCGGCGGGCGGAATGCACATGAGGCCTTCGATCGTCAGGCCATGCGCCTCGCGGCAATGCGTCACGAAGGCCACGGCCTCGCGCGGCGGGATGCCGGCCTTTTGCGGCTCCTCGCCGATATTGACCTGAACATAGAGGCGGAGCGCCCGGCCCTGCTTGTGCATTTCCTTGGCGATCTCGGCGGCGATCTTCTCGCGGTCCACCGTCTCGATCACGTCGAACAGCGCCACGGCTTCCGCCGTCTTGTTGGACTGGAGCGGGCCGATGAGATGCAGGTCCAGATCGGGGAAGCTGTCGCGCAAAAGCGGCCACTTGCCCTGCGCTTCCTGCACCCGGTTCTCTCCGAAGACGCGCTGCCCGGCCTCGATCACCGGGCGGATCTCCTCGGCCTCGAAGGTCTTGGACACCGCGACGAGCTGGACGCTGCCGGCGGCGCGCCCCGCTTCGGCTTCGGTGGCGCGGATGCGGGCCTCGATGGCGTGAAGGCGGCTGACGGCGGTCTCGCTCATGGCATTCCTTGAAGAAAAGGCCGATTTGCATTAGGTTTCGGAGTGAGTGTCGGAGCGCGAACTCCGACACTCGTCGCCTTAGATAATCACGCGGACCCGGAGGATGACTTGCCAGCCTCTCCGGGTCCGTTTCATCTCAAGCGTGATGCTTAGTGGTATCAGCCACATCGCTTATCACTCCGAAAGAAGACAAAGCCGATGCCACGGCTGCGGGGGCTCATCCTCCGCAGCGGCGCGGGCTGGCGTCGCGCGTCTGCTTCTGCCTTCTTCGCCGCGCTTTATGCGGCTTGCCCGACGGCTTGTGAAGAGAGGGCGGCGCGCTTGTCGCGAGCGGCATAAGGCAATATTGACGGGTCTATCCTTCGCCTCTGGAGGATATATCAGTCACCATCCGTCGCCATTCCTTGGCGACCCCCGCCCGCACCACCCGCACGAGACCGCTTCCGAAATGGCCATCGAACGCTACAATCCCCGCGCCGCCGAACCCCGCTGGCAGGAGCGCTGGGCTTCCGAAAAGCTTTTCGAGACCGACACCGACGCGCCGGGCGAGAAATACTACGTCCTAGAAATGTTCCCCTATCCGTCGGGGCGCATCCATATGGGCCATGTGCGCAACTACGCGATGGGTGACGTCGTCGCCCGCTACAAGCGCGCCAAGGGGTTCAACGTCCTGCACCCGATGGGCTGGGACGCGTTCGGCATGCCCGCCGAAAACGCCGCGATGCAGAACAAGGTCCACCCCGCCAAGTGGACCTACGAGAACATCGCGACCATGCGCGGGCAGCTCAAAAGCATGGGCCTGTCGCTCGACTGGTCCAGAGAGTTCGCGACCTGCGACGTCGAATATTACCAGCGCCAGCAGATGCTGTTCCTCGACCTTCTGGACAAGGGGCTCGCCTATCGCCGCAAGTCCAAGGTCAATTGGGACCCGGTCGACAACACCGTGCTCGCCAACGAGCAGGTGATCGACGGGCGCGGCTGGCGCTCGGGCGCCCTCGTCGAGCAGCGCGAGCTGACTCAATGGTTCTTCCGCATCACCGACTATGCCGACGATCTGCTCGCCGCGCTGGACCACCTGCCCGGCTGGCCGGAAAAGGTGCGCACCATGCAGCGCAACTGGATCGGCAAGTCGGAAGGCCTTCTCGTGCGCTGGGCGCTGGCCGAGGGCTCGGCGAAGCCTGAGCTGAACGAAGTCGAGGTCTTCACCACGCGGCCCGACACGCTGTTCGGCGCGAGCTTCCTCGCGGTCGCGGCCGACCATCCGCTCGCCAAGGCCGCCGCCGCAACCAACCCCGAGCTCGCCACCTTCATCGAGGACGTGAAGCGCGGCGGCACCTCGGCCGCCGAGATCGAGACGGCCGAGAAGCGCGGCTTCGACACGGGTCTGCGCGTCACCCATCCGTTCGATCCCGAATGGGTGCTGCCGGTCTATGTCGCCAATTTCGTGCTCATGGAATACGGCACGGGCGCCATCTTCGGCTGCCCCGCGCATGATCAGCGCGACCTCGACTTCGCCCGCAAATACGCCCTGCCGGTCAATCCCGTCGTCCTGCCCGAGGGCGGCGACGCCGCGAGCTTCGCGGTCGAGAACACGGCCTATGACGGCGAGGGTCGCCTGTTCCATTCGCGCTTCCTCGACGGGATGACGCCTGCGGAAGGCTTTGCCGAAGTCGCCAAGCGCCTGGAAGCGACGACGCTCAACGGCCACCCGCAGGCGGAGCGCAAGGTGAACTTCCGCCTGCGCGACTGGGGCGTGTCGCGCCAGCGCTATTGGGGCTGCCCGATCCCGGTTCTCCATTGCGAGAGCTGCGGCGTGGTGCCCGAGAAGCGCGAGAACCTGCCCGTTCGCCTGCCCGACGATATCGACTTCGACAAGCCCGGCAATCCGCTCGACCGCCATCCGACCTGGCGCCAGACCACCTGCCCGCATTGCGGCGGCCCGGCCTTGCGCGAGACCGACACGATGGACACGTTCGTGGACTCGTCCTGGTATTTCGCGCGCTTCACGAGCCCGCGCGCCGACGAGCCGACCGTGCCCGATATCGCCAATGCCTGGCTGCCGGTCGATCAGTATATCGGCGGCATCGAGCACGCGATCCTGCATCTTCTCTATTCGCGCTTCTTCACGCGGGCGATGCGCGTCACCGGCCATGTCGGCATGGACGAGCCCTTCAAGGGCCTGTTCACGCAAGGCATGGTGGTTCACGAGACCTATCGCGAGGGCAGGGAGTGGGTGCCGCCCTCCGACGTCCTGATCGAGGAAGTGGACGGCCAGCGCCGCGCCAAGCGCCTGTCCACCGGGGCCGAGATCGAGATCGGCTCGATCGAGAAGATGTCGAAGTCCAAGAAGAATGTCGTGGACCCCGACGACATCATCGCCTCGCTCGGCGCGGATACCGCGCGCTGGTTCATGCTCTCGGACTCGCCGCCCGAGCGCGACGTGATCTGGACGGAAGCGGGCGCGGAAGGCGCGCATCGCTTCGTGCAGCGCGTCTGGCGCCTCGTGGCGGAGACGGCCGAACACCTGACGGCAAGCGCCGGTGAAACGACGGGCGAGCCGAGCGACGCCGCCAAGCTCGTGCGTCGCGCGGCCCATCGCACGGCGGCGGGCGTCGGCGACGACATCGAGCGCCTCGCCTTCAACAAGGGCGTCGCGCGGCTCTACGAGCTGGTCAACACGCTGTCCTCGGCCTTCACGCCGGACGCGCTGAAGGGCGACGCGAGCCTGCGCCAAGCTGCGCGCGAGAGCCTTTCCATCCTCGTGCGCCTCGTCGCCCCCATGATGCCGCATCTGGCGGAGGAATGCTGGACGGCCTTGGGCGAGGATGGCCTTTGCGCCGCGCAGGGCTGGCCCGTCGCCGACCCCGCGCTGCTGGTGGACGACGAGATCGTCCTGCCCGTGCAGGTCAACGGCAAGAAGCGCGGCGACATCACCGTCTCCGCCAAGGCCGAGAAGGGCGAGATCGAGGCCGCCACGCTGGCGCTCGACTTCATCAAGGAAGCCCTTGGGGGCGCGGCTCCCAAGCGCGTCGTCGTGGTTCCCGGAAGGATCGTGAATGTCGTCGTCTAGGCTCCGCCTCCCGCTTCGCCTTCTGCCGCTGGCAGCCGCCGCGATCCTTCTCGCCGGCTGCACCGCCGGCCCGCTCTACGGCGCCAAGGGCATCGACCCGGCGACGGGCGCGTCCGCCAGCGCGCTCACCGCCATGCGCGGGCGCGTGTCCATGCCGATCGCGCCGACCCGCACCTCGCAGGTCTTCCGCAACGCCATGCTCTACGCGCTGAACGGCGCCGAAGGCGCGCGCGATCCGATCTACGAGCTGCGCTACAGCGTGACGGCGAGCGATCAGGTCTCCTCGCTGGAAGCGGGCACCGGCATTCCCTCGGCCAGCCTCTACCGCATGACCGTCGATTTCGAGCTGGTGCGCCTGCAGGACGGGCGCCCGATCACCAAGGGCCAGCGCTTCGCCATGGTGCCCTATGACCGCACGCAGCAGCTCTATGCCGCCGAGCGCGCCGTGATCGACGCGCGCGATCAGGCCGGCAAGGCGGTGGCCGAGCGCGTCCTGTCGGCGATCGCGCCGGTTCTGAAGCGCGAGGCGGAAAACCCCGCGCCCGTCACCCCTTCGAAATAGGCGCCGACGCCGGAGGCGAGGGATGGCTCAGAAGAAAGCCGGCGAGGTCGAGGCGTTCCTGTCGCGCCCCGACACGTCCTTTCCCGTGGTTCTCCTCTACGGCCCCGATCCCGGCCTCGTGTCGGAGCGCGCGGCGGTGGTCGCCCGGCTCTCCGGCGCCGATCTCGCCGATCCGTTCAGCACGGTGACGCTGAATGCCGACGAGCTGGAGCGCGACATCGGCCGCCTGTTCGACGAGGCGCGCACCCTGTCGCTCTTCGGCGGGCGCCGGCTGATCCGCGTGCGCGGCGCGGGCAACGGCAAGAATCTCGCGGACGCCGTGGCCGATCTCGCGGCCGACCCGCCGGCGGGTGCGACGATCGTGATCGAGGCGGGCGATCTGAAGAAGACCGCCGCGCTCCGCCAGCAGGTCGAGCGCGGACGCGCCGCCATGGCGCTGCCCTGCTATCAGGACGAGGCGCGCGCGCTCGATCGTATGATCGACGAGGAAATGGCCGCGTCCAACCTCACGATCGACCGGCAGGCCCGCGAAGCCCTGCGCGAGCGCCTCGGCGCCAACCGTCTGGCCTCGCGCGGCGAGGTGCAGAAGCTCTGCCTCTATGCGCTCGGCAAGGGGCAGGTGACGGAAGAGGACGTCGAGACCATCGTCGGCGATGTCTCGGCCGATACGGTAGACGAGACGATCGACGCCGCCGCGACGGGCGAGGTGAAGAAGCTGCCCGAGCTGATCGAGCGGCTTCTCGCCTCGGGCAGTTCGACCTTCCAGCTCCATTCGGCGCTTCTGCGCCATTTCCAGGGCCTCCAGCTGATGCGCGCCGAGGTGGAGGAGGGGGGCGCGACGGTCGGCTCCGCCGTCGAGCGCCGCCGCCCGCATTTCCGGCGCAAGCCCGCCTTCGAGGCCGCGCTCGGCGCCTGGACGGGCGAGGCCATCATCCGCACGCTCCAGCGCATCGAAGCCGACATTCTCCTGTCGCGCCGCGAAAGCGCGCTCGCCGTCACGATCATGCGCCGCACGCTCACCGATATCAGCGTCGAAGCCGCCAAGCTCCGCACGCGGGGGCAGCGCTGATGTCGTCGCGCCAAGGGCAGGGGACCGGAGCTATGAATCGAACATCTCTTTCGCAGCATATGGGCGGCGCTCTGGTGCTCGCCCTCGCGCTTCTGTCCTCCGTTCCGGCAGCGCACGCGCTGGACTGCGAAGGCGCCGCCGACCAGACGAGCCTCAATCTCTGCGCGGGGCGCGCCTATAGCGAGGCGGATCGGCGGCTCAACGAGCTGTATCGGGACCTGAAGGCGCGGCTGAAGGGCGATCCGAACCGGCTCGGGCATCTCACCAGCGCGCAGCGGGCCTGGATCGGCTTTCGCGATCTCGAATGCGAGTTCCGTGCCTCGGCGGTGCAGGGCGGCAGCGCCCAGCCCATGGTGAAGGCCGATTGCCTGCGCGATCAGACCGAGCGGCGCATCGAGGCGTTGAACGACTATGCCAACTGCCCGGAAGGCGATCTCGGCTGCCCCGTTCCACCGCCCATGAATCAATCGAATTAGCCGGCTTATTCTGGAGGGTCCGGATGGCGAAATGGCCGAGCCTTCCGCAATTTCGAAGCTTTCTCGCCGTGGTGGAAACCGGCAACCTGTCGCTGGCCGCCCGCCGCCTTCACCTGACCCAGCCTGCCGTGTCGCAGCAATTGCAGGAGCTGGAGCGCATTCTGGACGTGCGGCTGCTGGACCGTGCAGCGGGCAGGGCGCAGCCGACACCGGCGGGCGAGGCGCTTCTGGAACCCGCGCGCCGCGCGCTGGCCGCGATGGAAGACGCGGTGGAAACCGTGTCGCGCTATCGCGGCGAGGAAACCGGGCGGCTTCGCATCGGCACCGGCGCCACGGCCTGCGCCTTTGTTCTTCCCTCCGTGCTGGCGACTGTGAAACGCGACATGCCGGGGCTGGAGATCAGCGTCAGCATCGGCAACACGGTGGACATTCTGCCCCGGATCGAAGCGGGCGAGATCGATGTCGGCCTCGTCACCCTGCCGGTCCCGGCGAGCCGCGCGCTGGAGACCACGCTTCTGATGCGCGAGCCGCTGCTGGCGCTGTTTCCAGACGGCAAAACCCAGCCCGACCGGGCGACGCCGGAGGCCATGGCGGCCGAGCCCCTGATCCTCTACGAGTCCGGCGGCCACACGCGCGGCGGGCTCGATCGCTGGTTCGACGCCGCCGGCCTCACCGCCCAACCGATCATGGAACTCGGCAGCGTCGAGACGATCAAGCGGATGGTGGCCGGCGGGCTCGGCGTGTCGATTCTGCCGGGGCTGGCCTTGGGCGAGCCGATCGCCGGCACGATTTCCCGCCCGCTCGACCCGCCGCTCTGGCGCGAACTCGGGCTCACCTTGCGCGCCAACAAGATGCGCGATCGGGGCCTGCGCCTGTTCCTGCGCGAACTGGAAGAGGCCGTGCGTGGCGAGACGGCGAGCCGCGGAACGGCCGCGTCATCGACCTGACAAAGCAGCGACGGCAGGGGACCTGACGGGGCAGGGCAAGCCGCAAGAGCCTCCGGAGCGTCCGTCCAACCGGGAAGATAGGAGATGATACTCGTTCACGACACGAGGCCTGGGCGCGGCTGGTCAGGGGACCAACGGGCCGCCATGAGTGGATTGGGCGTGCGGAAAAGACAGCGCGGCGGGAATGGCCGCTCGGCCAGCCCCGAAACCATCGAAGGCTCTCGCTGTCCTCTTCGATGGTCGATCTCCCGCAACGCAGGGAGATCAAGGTCATGCCCCTTTCCCTTCCGCCGCAAGGCCATCCGAAGAGGCTCCGGCCCCAGCGATGGTTCGCCGGAACAGACGCTCCGCCATTTGGCGGGCTCCATGCGACGATCTTGTCCGGGCCCGACGCGTCTCAACCCTCTGACCACGCCCCCACAGCCCAGGGGTCCGATGGCCCGTCTCGGCCCTCATGGGGAGCGGGCGAAACCCGCTTCCCCCTGGCAACATTTACAGGCTGCGGATGCGCGGCTCGCTTTCGCCCGCAACCCGCGTCTGGAGCAGGCGGCAGAGATGGTCGAGCTGGTCGAGATGGCGGAAGTCGAGGCGCAGCGAGCCGCCTTCGCCGCGAAGCTCGATGGCGACGGGAAGGCCGAGCGTGTCCGACAGGAGCTTTTCCAGAGCCTGCGTGTCGCTCTCGCGCACTTCGGCGACGGAGGGCGGGGCAGGGGGCATGCGGCGCTTCGGGGCGGCGCCGCGCGGCGGGGCAGGGGGCGCCAGCGGCTCGCCGCGCGCCAGCGTCTCGGCCTCGCGCACGCTGAGGCCGCCTTCGACGATCTGCCGCGCGAAGCCTTCCGGGTCGTCCTGCGAGACGGCGGTGCGCGCCGCGCCCGCCGACAATTCGCCCTTGGCGACCATCTCCTTAACGCTGTCGGGCAGCTTCAGGAGACGCAGCGTGTTGGCGACATGGCTGCGGCTCTTGCCGAGAATGTCGGCGAGGTCGGACTGGGTGTAGTCGTGCTCGTCGATCAGCATCTGGTAGCCCAGCGCTTCCTCGATCGGGTCGAGATCGGCGCGCTGGACGTTCTCGATGATGGCGATTTCGAGCGACTCGCGGTCGCTGATCTCGCGCACCACGACGGGCACCTGAGTGAGGCCGGCTTCCTTGGCGGCGCGCCAGCGGCGCTCGCCGGCCACGATCTCGAACTTGCCGTCCGCCCGCTTGCGCGCCAGGATCGGCTGCACGACGCCATGCTGGCGGATCGAGGCGGTGAGCTCCGACAGGTCGGTCTCGTCGAAGCGGCGGCGCGGATTGCGCGGATTGGCGGTGAGGTCGCCCACCGCGATCTTGCGCTCGCCCGGCTCCTCGACGCGCGCAGCGCCCGGCAGCGGGAAGGGCGTGGCGGCGCGGGAGGGAACGGCGGAGGAGGCCGAGCCGCCGATCAACGAGGCGAGGCCCCGGCCCAGACGCTGGCGTCCCTTGTCTTCGCTCATTCTCGTCGCTCCTTGCGGATGGCTCCGCATCTGTCCTCTGGCGGGCGAGCCCGCGTCTCGTTCGTTTCGCAAGCGGAACGGCCTTCGGTCAGGCCGCCGCCAATTGCCGCTCGCGCTGGATCACTTCGGACGCCAGGCGGATATAGGCCTGACTGCCCGAGCATTTCACGTCGTAGAGGATCGCCGGCTTGCCGAAGCTCGGCGCTTCCGAAATGCGCACATTGCGCGGGATGATCGTCTCGTAGACATGATCGCCCATGAAGGAGCGCACGTCCCGCACCACCTGGGAGGCCAGGTTGTTGCGCCCGTCATACATGGTCAGCACGATGCCGTGCAGCGACAGGGCGGGGTTCAGCGTGTCGCGCACCTGCTCCACCGTCTCCAGAAGCTGGCTGAGACCTTCCAGCGCGAAGAACTCGCATTGCAGCGGCACGAGGATCGCGTCCGCCGCCGCCATGGCGTTGACCGTCAGGAGATTCAGCGAGGGCGGGCAGTCCACCAGGACGAAGTCGAAGAGCGGCGTCGCCTCGGCATGGAAATGCAGCGCGTCGCGCAGGCGATAGGCGCGGCTGGCCGAGCCGGAAATCTCCATCTCGACGCCGAGGAGATCGAGCGTCGAGGGAATGATGGAGAGGTCCGGCACGGCGGTCGGCATGGCCGCCTCGGTGATCGAGGCGCTTTCCACGAGCACGTCGTAGGAGGAGACGGCACGGTCGTCCCGCTCGACGCCGAGCCCGGTCGAGGCATTGCCCTGCGGGTCGAGGTCGATCAGGAGCGTGCGCTTGCCGATCGCGGCGAGCGCGGTGGCAAGGTTGATGGCCGTCGTCGTCTTTCCCACGCCCCCCTTCTGGTTGGCGATGGTGATGACGCGCATGCGCGAAACAGGGAGCGTATCCATACCGTCTCGTTCCTGAGCCCGGGAACCGGCGTCGCCCTCCACGGGCAACGCGTCCGACACCTCGAAAGGCGAGGCTCAGGCTCCCGCCAGAGCCTTCAGCCGCCGGATTTCCAGCACCACCGAGCCGTCCTCGATCTGTGAGGAATGCTTTACCATGTCGAAGCGCCAATGGGCAGAAGCTTCCGCGATTTCCTCCTCGTGGTTTCGCCCCTTGGGAAACCAGAGCACCGCGTCCTCGCTCACATGCGGCGCGACGAGGCCGAAGAGATCGTTCAAGCTCGCCAGCGCGCGAGCGCTCACGGCCTCTGCCGCGCCCAGCGCCTCGCCGCAATCCTCGATCCGCTCGGCGTGAACCTCAGCCGGCAGCGCCAGTTCGCGGATCACCGCGCGCAGGAAGGCCGCCTTCTTGGTGTTGCTTTCGACGAGATGGACCTCGGCCCCCTCGCGCCCGCAAAGCGCGATGGCCAGAACCAGACCCGGAAAGCCCGCGCCGGAGCCGAGATCGACCCAGCGCGTGGAAGCACGCGCCAGATGCGACAGCCAGAGACCGTCCTCCAGATGGCGCGTCCAGATTTCGGGAATCGTCGCGGGCGAGATCAGGTTGATGCGGCTTTGCCACGTGCGAAGGAGTTCGACATAGGCGTCGAGCTTTTCCACTGTTTCACGTGAAACACCATGGCGCGACAGGACGAGCGAGCGCTCCTCGGCGAGCTTGGCATCCGTCGCCGCCTTGCCCATGCGCGGGCGCGAGGCGGGGCGGGCGACCGCCGTGCGGGCGAAGGGTCGGACGGAGCGTTCAGGCTGCTTGCGCACGGTCGGTCTTTCTGAGAGCCACGAGGATGATGGCGAGGGCCGCCGGTGTCATGCCGTCGATCCGTTCCGCTTCCGCAACGGTCGCCGGACGGCGCTCGCGCAGCTTGTGGCGGATTTCGTTGGACAGGCCCTTGAGCGTGTCGAAGTCGAGATCGGCCGGGATCGCCCGTTCCTCCTCGCGCTTCAGGCGGATCTGGTCGCGCCGCTGGCGTTCGAGATAGACGTCGTAGGCCGCTTCGATCTCGATCCGCTCGCGCACCGTGCCTTGGATGGAGGCGAGCTCCGGCCAGACGGGCAGCAGCATTTCGAGCGTCGTGTCGGCGTTGGACAGGAGCGTCCAGGCCGAACGGGTGCGCCCATCCTGGTTGACGGCAAGCCCCTTGCGCGCCGCCTCGGCCGTGGTGATCGTGGCGCCTTCGAGAAGAGCGCGGGCCTGACCCAGCGCCGCTTCGCTCGCCGCGAAGACTTCGGCGCGCCTGGCACCCACCAGCCCCCATTCGAGGCCGAGCGGGGTGAGGCGGCGGTCGGCATTATCGGCGCGCAGCGACAGGCGGAATTCGGCGCGGCTCGTGAACATGCGATAGGGCTCGGTGACGCCGGTGCGCGTCAGATCGTCCACCATGACGCCGAGATAGGCGTCGCCCCGACCGATCACGACCGGCTCGGCGCCGCTGGCGCGCCGCGCGGCGTTGAGCCCGGCGAGCAGCCCCTGCGCGCCGGCTTCCTCGTAGCCGGTCGTGCCGTTGATCTGCCCGGCGAGGAACAGGCCCGTCGTCTTGGCGACTTCCAGCGAGCGCGTCAGCTCGCGCGGATCGACATGGTCGTATTCGATCGCATAGCCGGGTTTGAGGATACGCACCTGCTCCAGGCCCGGCAGCGAGCGCAGGAAGGCTTCCTGCACGTCCTCGGGCAGCGAGGTCGACAGGCCGTTCGGATAGACCGTGTCGTCGTCCAGCCCTTCCGGCTCCAGAAAGACCTGATGGCCATCGCGATCGCCGAACTTGACGATCTTGTCCTCGATCGAGGGGCAATAGCGCGGGCCGACGCCCTCGATCTCGCCGCCATAGAGGGCGGAGCGATGGAGGTTCTCGCGAATGATGCGATGCGTCTCGTCGGTCGTGCGGGTGATGCCGCAGTCGATCTGCGGATTGGTGATCCGCGTCGTGAGATAGGAAAACGCGTAAGGGCTCTCGTCCGGGCCCTGGCGGTCGAGGCTCGCCCAGTCGATCGTGCGCCCGTCGAGCCGCGCGGGCGTGCCCGTCTTCAGCCTTCCAAGCTGAAGACCGAGGCGCGCGAGCGTCACGGAGAGGCCGAGCGAGGGCTTCTCGCCGACGCGCCCCGCCGGGGTCTTCACCGAGCCGATATGGATGAGGCCGTTAAGGAACGTGCCGGATGTGATGACCGCCGCGCCGCAGGCGATGCGCCTGCCGTCTTCGAGGATCACGGCCTCGACGCGGTTGCCGTCCGTGAAGGCGAGGTCGAAGGCGTCGCCCTCGACGATGGCGAGCCCAGCCTGCGCCTGGACGATGTCCTGCACGGCGGCCTTGTAGAGCTTGCGGTCGGCCTGGGTGCGCGGGCCGCGCACGGCCGGGCCCTTGCGCCGGTTGAGAAGCCGGAACTGGATGCCGCCGCGATCGGCGGCCTCGCCCATGACGCCGCCGAGCGCGTCGATCTCGCGCACGAGATGGCCCTTGCCGATGCCGCCGATGGCCGGGTTGCAGCTCATGGCGCCGACGGTCGCGAAGCTGTGGGTGATGAGCACCGTGCGCGCGCCGGCCCGCGCCGATGCGCAAGCCGCCTCGACGCCCGCATGGCCGCCGCCGATCACCACGACGTCGGCGGAAATGTCGCTCAAATTCTGGGTCATGGAGTGGTTAAGCCCCGAGCGGGGGTCGCTGTCAACGGAAGGCGAAGACTTGAGTGAGTCAGCCTGTTTTCCCACTCGGTCGTAGATTACGATCCTGCTCGTTTCGAACCCGCCGGTCTCAGAGCATGAACGAGCCTCGCACCGCCGAACCCTGGAGCCCAACGCGCTTCCTGCGCTGGCAGGAGGGCGAGGACGCGCTTCATGAACTCGTGGACGGATTTCCCCTGAAACTGCCGGAGGACGTGACGCGCCGACACGACCGCCTTGCGGTGGCGCTGATCGGCTGGCTCGGAACGGCGCTGCGCGGAACGCGCTATGTGCCCTTCACCCGACGCTTCGCGGTGGAAACGCGGCCCGGCCAGATCCGCCGCCCGGCGGTCGGCGTGGATGCGGGCGCGACAGCGCCGGAGGCTTGGATCGCGAGCGAGCCGATCGCCGTGTTCGAGATCGTGACGGACCTGCTCCGCGACTTCAATCGCCTGCGCAAGATCGCGGACTACCAGCGGGCACCGTTTCTTCGCCACATCGTCTTCTGCGACGAGGCCTCGCCTCGCGCTGTCCACTGGTCGCGCCTGACCGGGGCGGGTTGGGACGAGGCCTCCGTCGAAGGGCTGGACGCCGTCCTCCCTCTCACCGGTCTCGGTGTCACGCTTCCGCTTCGCGCGCTTTACGCCTCCGCGCTCGTCTGATCCGAAGCCGGGCGCGGCGGGGCGCGCAGGCGGCTCATGGTGAAGGCGTCGACCAGCACGCCATCGCGCAGGATGGACTGGCGCTCGCGCCCTTCGATCTCGAAGCCGGCGCTCTCGTACAGGCGCAGGGCCGGGGTGTTGTCCACGTTGACGGAGAGTTCCAGCCGCGCCAGCCCGAGCCAATTGTCGGCATAGTCGAGAGCGACCTCCAAGAGCCGCCTCCCGATGCCGCGCCCCGTGTGGTCGTCGTGGACGCCCATGCCGATCATGCCCACATGCGAGCGCCGCCCGGTCCAGCGCAGGAGATGGATCGTGCCGACGACCTCGCCTTCCCGAAGGGCGACGAGAAGCGTCGCGTTCGGCCCGCCCTCGAACAGGCGCTTGCGGGCGCTGTCTTCGCTCTCATAGGGCAGGCGCAGCGTGCCCCAGCGATAGCCCGGCAGGTTCATGAGGGCGGCGAGCCCTGCGAGGTCGCGGGGTTCGGCGGCGCGGATGGTCAGGTCCATGGTCATTTCCCGATGCAGAATTCGGAGAAGATGAGGCCGAGAAGGTCTTCGACGCCGACGCGCCCCGTCAAGGCGCCGAGCCGCTCCGAAGCCTGGCGCAGCGTTTCGGCCCCGACTTCCGGCGGCAGGCGGGCGTCGAAGGCCTCCAGGCTCTCGGTGCATTGGCGCAGGAGATCGCGATGGCGCGTGCGCGCCGGCAGAAGCGCGGCGGGATCGCCCGCCGCCTCGCGCGCGAAAGTGGCGATGCGGCGCGTCAGCTCGTCCAGCCCCGCGCCGCTGCGGGCCGAAACCGAGAGATCGAAGTAAGCCGGCAAAGCGGGGTGGAGATCGCCCTTGGTGGCGATGCGGAGAACCGGCGTGTCGCCGGCCTCGACCGGGGTTTCCTCCGGCGCGCCGGGGTCGATCAGATGCAGCACGAGATCGGCCGCCTCGATGCGCTCGCGGGCGCGCGACACGCCGATCCGCTCGATTTCATCCGCCGTTTCGCGCAGGCCCGCCGTGTCCGACAGGAGAACGGGCAGGCCCTCCATGTCGAGCCGGGTTTCGATCACGTCGCGCGTCGTGCCGGGGATCGAGGAGACGATCGCGACCTCGCGCGCGGCGAGCGCGTTGAGAAGGCTCGACTTGCCGGCATTGGGCGCGCCGGCGATCGCCACCCGAAAGCCCTCGCGCAGGATTTCGGCCCGGTGCGCGCCGGTGAGATGCGCGGCGATCTCCGCCCGCAGCGCCGCGACCGCCTCGGCCGTGCCGGCGGACACGTCCTCGTCCACGTCGCCCTCGTCGGAAAAGTCGAACGAGGCTTCCAGAAGCGCGCGGATGCGCGAGAGCTTCATCATCCAGCCCTCGTAGAGCGCGCGCGCCTCGCCGCCCGCCTGGGCGAGGGCCTGCCGGCGCTGCGCCTCGGTTTCGGCCGCCAGGAGATCGGCCAGCCCTTCGGCCTCGGTCAGGTCGATCCGCCCGTTGCCGAAGGCGCGGCGCGTGAATTCGCCGGCCTCCGCCAGACGGAAGCCCGGCAGCGCCAGAAGCGCGGCGGTGAGCGCGGCCACGACGGCGCGCCCGCCATGGAGATGGAACTCGGCGAGATCCTCGCCCGTCGCCGTGTCGGGGCCGGGAAAGAACAGGACCAGCGCCCGGTCGATCTCGACGCCATCGGACCCGCGCAACCGGCGAAGGCTGGCGCGGCGCGGCTCCGGCATCGCCCCGGCCAGCGCCTCCAGCGCCGCGCCCGCGCGCGGCCCGCTGACGCGCACCACGGCGATGCCAGCGGGAAGCGCGCCGGAAGACAGGGCGAGGATCGTGTCGTCGGGCGAGGCGGCGGTCATGGAGGTCCTCGGGTCGGGCAGGCGGATCGCGTTCGCCCCCGTTGGCACATCCGCGGGCCCCATCGTCAAGGGCCGGCATGCGCGCGAGGCCGGGGGGGAGCGTGCGCGGGACGCCCGATCCCGGCACCACCCTCCAACCATCCCTATCTTACGATTGTTTTAGATATATCTTTTTGGCTTGCGTCCGCCCGATCGTGATCGTATCTAAGATATATCTGAAACGATCGGAGGTCTCACGATGAGGCACGAATTCGAAACACACGGCCGCCACGACCGCATGTCTCACCACCAGCGGCATGGGATGTTCGGCATGGGCCGCCCTCCCTTCGGCCGGGGGCCCGGGCGCGGGCCTCGCCATGGCGGGAACGGCGGCATGGGGGGTGGCATGGGCGACGACGGCGAAGGCCGGATCGGCCGCTTTCTCCTCCAGGGCGATCTGCGCCTTCTGGTTCTCTCGCTGATCGAGCAGGAGCCGCGCCACGGCTACGAGCTGATCAAGCATGTCGAGGAGATGACGCAGGGCTTCTACGCGCCCTCGCCGGGCGTCATCTATCCGACGCTGAGCTATCTGGAGGAAGCGGGCTACATCCAGGCCGAAAGCGACGGCAACAAGAAGCGCTATGCGATCACCGACGAGGGCCGCGCCTATCTCGGCGAGAACCGGGACGCGGCCGAGGGCATTCTCGAACGCCTCGCGCATGTCGCCGAACGGCTGCGGGAGCGGCGCGAGCGCAAGGAAGCGCACGAGCGCGGCGGGCGCCCCGAACTGCCGCGCGGCGTGGAGGCGGCCATGCTGAACCTGCGCGAAGTCGCGGCCCGCGTTCTGGCCACCGACGAAAAGCGCTCGGGCGAGGTCATCCGCCTTCTCCTGCAGGCGGCCGACGATCTCGACCGGGACGCCGGCGCGTCTCCCGAAGCCTGATGCCGACAGGCGGCCCGGCCCCCTGCAACGAGCGAAGCGCGGGCGATCCCGCCGCTTCGTTTGGCGGCGGCGGTTTTGCCGGGCCGGTTCCGGGTCGCGTCGATCACCTCACGCCCTACCTCTTCCCCAAAGGCGGAACGGACGAGGACGGGCGATGACCGAAGGCAACCAGTTGGGCGCGGCGATCAGCCCCTATCTCCTGCAGCACCGGGACAATCCGGTTCACTGGCGCGAATGGTCGGCCGAGGCCTTGGCCGAAGCGGCGCGGGAGGACAAGCCGATCCTCCTGTCGATCGGCTATGCCGCCTGCCACTGGTGCCATGTCATGGCGCATGAAAGCTTCGAGAACGAGGCGGTGGCGGCCGTGATGAACCGCCTCTTCGTGAACATCAAGGTGGACCGCGAGGAGCGGCCCGACATCGACCATCTCTACATGACGGCGCTTCAGGCCATGGGCGAGCAGGGCGGCTGGCCGATGACCCTGTTCCTGACGCCGACCGGCGAGCCCTTCTATGGCGGCACCTATTATCCGCCGCAGGCCGCCCATGGCCGGCCCGGCTTCGGGCAGCTTCTGGAAGCGGTGCGCAACGCCTGGGACACCAAGCGCGACAGCCTCCTGCGCTCGGCGAGCCAGATGCGCGCGCATCTCCAGACCCATCTCTCCGGCACGGCGGCGCCGATCGACCTGCCGGAAAGCGCGCTCGCCGAAGCGGCCGAGCGCCTGTCCGGGCTGATCGACAAGGAGTGGGGCGGCATGCGCGGCGCGCCGAAATTTCCCAACGCGCCCTATCTCGAACTTCTCGCCCGCTCCGGTTTCCCGAACGGGCCGGCAGCGCATCGCGAGGCCTTCTTGCTGACGCTGCGCTCGCTCTGCGAGGGCGGCATCTACGATCATGTCGGCGGCGGCCTCCACCGCTACGCCACGGACGCGCGCTGGCTCGTGCCGCATTTCGAGAAGATGCTCCCCGATCAGGCGCAGTTCCTGCGCCATCTCGTCTGGGGTTGGCGCGCGACGGGCGAGCCCCTGTTTCGCCAGCGCGCCGAGGAAACGGTCGCGTTTCTCAGGCGCGAAATGCAGGTCGAGGGCGGCGGCCTTGCCGCCTCGCTCGACGCCGACAGCGCCGACGAGACCGGCCGGATGGTGGAGGGCGCCTTCTATCGCTGGCGCGAGGCGGAGGTGGACGCCGCTTTGCAGGGCCTGCCCGACATCGAGGGTTTCAAGCGCGCCTATAGCGTCACGCCACCCGGCAATTGGGACGGCTGGACGGTGCTGGATCGGCTCGGCGGCTCGGGCGACGCGGCGCCGGCGGCCTTCGGGGAAGCGCGCATCCGCCTGTTCCAGGCGCGGCAGGCGCGGCCCCGGCCGGGGCGCGACGACAAGATCCTCGCCGACTGGAACGGGCTCGCGATCCGCGCGCTGGCGGAAGCGGGCGCCGCCTTCCATCTGCCGGACGCGCTCGGTCTGGCGCGCGAGGCCTTCGACTTCGTCATCGCGCGGATGATGCGCGCGGATCGCCTCCATCATGCCACCCGCGCGGGCCGCCTGTCCGGCCCGGCGCTCGCCTCCGACTACGGCGCGATGATCGCGGCCGCCGCCGCCCTGTTCGTGGCGACGCTCGACGCGCGCTTCCTCGAAACCGGCAACGCCCTGGCCGAGGCCTTGGAGCGCTGGCATGGCGACGGGGAGGGCGGCCATTTCATGACCGCATCGGACGCCGGCGACATGCCGCTTCGCCCGCGCGGCGACCCGGATGACGCCGTGCCGGGCGCGACGGCGCTCGTGGTGGAAGGCTTGGCGCTTCTGGCTCAAGCCGGCGGCGAGGCGCGGTTCGGCGAGCGGGCCGAGCGCGCGGCGCGGCTGGCGCAGGGGCGGATCGGGCCGAGCGGCATGGCCTATCCGGGTCTTCTCGCCGGCTTCGACCGGCTGGCGCGCGGCTCGGAACTCGCCCTGTTCGGCTTCCGCTCCAATCCCGGCTTCGAGGCGATGGAGGACACGGTGCGGCGCGCGGTCGATCTCAACCGGATCGACCTCGTCCTGAACGACCCGGCGCGCCTGCCCGAAACGCTGGCGCTCAGCGCCTTCGCACCAGAGCGCTACCCGGCCGTGACGCTCTGCCGGAACCGGACCTGCCATCCCCCGGTCTTCGAGACCCAGGCCCTCGCGGCCTTGCTCGGGGAGGGGCGGAGCGCTTCATAGGAGCATCGTCAAGCGGAAGGCACCGATGCCCGTCACGATCTATCACAACCCCACCTGCGGCACGTCGCGTACCGTCCTCGCCCTGATCCGCCAATCGGGCGAGGCGCCGGAGGTGATCGAGTATCTGGAAAACCCGCCGACGCGCGAGCGCCTCGTGGACCTCCTGGCGTTGATGGGCACCGGCCCCCGCGCGATCCTGCGCGAAAAGGGCACGCCCTTTGCCGAACTCGGCCTCGATGACCCCACGCTATCAGACGAGGCGCTGATCGAGGCGATGCTCGCGCATCCGATCCTCATCAACCGCCCGATCGTGGTGACGGAGAAGGGCGCCCGGCTCTGCCGCCCTTCGGAGAGGGTGCTGGACCTCCTGGACCATCCGCCGACATCTCTCACTAAAGGGGACGGGACATTCGTCTCGCGCGGCTGAGAGCCCGCCTGAGACGCCCACCGATCGGCTCGACGGGGCGTTTCCTGCCGGTTCGAACGCTCAGCCGTGGACCGCAAGCACCCGCGCGTCGGTCGCCGCCCGCAGATCGTTCGGCGTCGTCTCGAACACATGATAGGGCGTGCCGGCGGCGGCCCAGATGGCCTCGAAGCCAAGCAGGTCCTCGTCCATGAAGACGGGGAGCGGCGAGGTCGCGCCGAGCGGGGCGACGCCGCCGATGGCGAACCCTGTATGCTCGCGCACGAAATCGGCGTCCGGCCGCTCCAGGGCCTCGCCGATCGCCTCGGCCACCGCCGCCTGATCGACGCGGTTGGCGCCCGACACGAGCAGAAGATAGGCCTGCCCCGTCGAGGCCCCCCGGAACACGAGGCTCTTGACGATCTGCCCGACCTCCGCCGACACGGCCTTCGCCGCTTCCTCGGCGGTGCGGGCGATCACCTCGGTCTTCACCACCCGAAACGGCAGCGCCTTGGCAAGCGCCGCGATCTCGACCCGGCGCACGGCATCGGGCAGGTCGGCAGGGTCGGTCATGGATGTCTCCTCAAGCGGCCTCGCGGACCATCTGTTCGAACCGCTTCCAGCGCCGAACGATCTCGATGGAGGGCGAGGATCGATCGCCTTCGGGAACGCGATAAACCCAGTCCGGCTGCACCAGTCGCACGATTTCCGATTCCGGAATTCGGACGGACTGCCCCCGCATCTCGTATTCCTTGCCCTGGATCATCAGAAAGGCGACACCCTCCCTAGAATTCAAGTGCTCGAACGGGTAGCCGGCGATGGCCTTGAAGAAGAGCTGGTTCGGACTGTAGAGGCCGACGAGCCAGGGATCGAACGAACGGGGCGTCTTGGCGCCTTCGTAGGCCTTGAACAGGGCATCGAAAATGGCGCCCGTGCCGATGCGATCGACCAGCGCGCTGAAGAGTGAGAGTTCCAGCGTTTCGGGCTCGTTGGCCCGCACCGACCACATGGCGCCTTCGGGGCGAAAGCCGAGCTCATTGAGCGCGGCGAGATAGGTCCGCCCCGCTTCGATCCGCTCCGCCGTCATAAGCTCTTCAGCCATACGATCACGCCCTTTGGTCCGAAGGTCGCCTCAAACATCTGGCGCGCCTGACGGCGCGGCACACGTTCGGAATGATACTCGTGCTCACGCGACCAAGATAGAACGGTTTTCCAGGCGACCATCCGGTCCCGTGGGATCGCATCGCGGCCCAAGCCTGCCAGAGCCATCAAGCGGACGAGATCATGCGTGTGGATGTCGGGCCGATCGCGTCGGCTCGGCCATCGGTTCCAGCGCTCGCGCTTCAGGATATAGGCCTTCAACGCGAATTCGACGGCCGTGCCGCAGGCGTCCCACGCCTCGACGGCGTGGTGCCTGTCTTCCTTCATGACGAAGGCGACGGCGCGTTTTCCTTCGACGCGCTGCCACCATTCGTCAGGGGTGTCCATTTCGGACGGTTTACGTGTTCATCGAGTCGAAGAAGTCGGCGTTGGACTTCGTCTGCTTGAGCTTGTCGATGAGGAATTCCATCGCGTCCGTCGTGCCCATGGGCGAGAGGATGCGGCGGAGCACGAAGATCTTCTGGAGGTCCTGGCGCGGCACGAGGAGGTCTTCCTTGCGCGTGCCGGACTTGAGAATGTCCATGGCCGGGAAGATGCGCTTGTCCGCCACCTTGCGGTCGAGCACTATTTCCGAGTTGCCGGTGCCCTTGAACTCTTCGAAGATGACTTCGTCCATGCGCGAGCCGGTGTCGATCAGCGCCGTCGCGATGATGGTCAGCGAGCCGCCTTCCTCGATGTTGCGCGCCGCGCCGAAGAAGCGCTTGGGCCGCTGGAGGGCGTTGGCGTCCACACCGCCCGTCAGCACCTTGCCCGAGGACGGAACCACCGTGTTGTAGGCGCGGCCGAGACGGGTGATGGAATCCAGAAGGATCACGACGTCGCGCCCGTGCTCGACGAGGCGCTTGGCCTTCTCGATCACCATTTCGGCGACCTGAACGTGACGCGAGGCCGGCTCGTCGAAGGTGGAGGAGACGACCTCGCCCTTCACCGAGCGCTGCATGTCGGTGACTTCCTCGGGCCGCTCGTCGATGAGGAGCACGATGAGGTAGCACTCGGGATGGTTGGCCGTGATCGAATGGGCGATGTTCTGGAGAAGAACGGTCTTACCCGTGCGCGGCGGGGCGACGATCAGCGCGCGCTGGCCCTTGCCGAGCGGGGCGACGAGATCGATGACCCGGGCGGAAATGTCCTTCTTCGTCGGGTCGGGGTTTTCCATCTTGAACCGCTCGTTCGGGTAGAGCGGCGTCAGATTGTCGAAATGGCTCTTGTGCTTGATCTTCTCGGGGTCGTCGAAATTGATCGTCGTGACCTTGAGAAGCGCGAAATAGCGCTCGCCGTCCTTCGGCCCCCGGATCGTTCCTTCCACCGTGTCGCCGGTCTTCAGCGAGAAGCGGCGCAGCTGCGAGGGAGAGATGTAGATGTCGTCGGGGCCGGGCAGGTAGTTCGCGTCGGGCGAGCGCAGGAAGCCGAAACCGTCCTGCAGCACTTCCACGACGCCTTCGCCGATGATCTCGATCTCCTGCGCGGCGAGGCGCTTGAGAATGGCGAAGAGCAGTTCCTGCTTGCGCAGCGTGGACGCGCTTTCGACCTCGTTCTCCTCGGCGAAGGCGACGAGTTCGGCGGGCGTCTTGTCTTTCAGGTCCTGGAGTTTGATCTCAGGCATGGGCGGGCTCCACCCCATCGGCGCGGGGCCAAGCGAGCCGGACGCCTTGGGGACAGTCATCAGGGGAGGATACTCGGGCCGGTCTGATACGGATGCGTATGGTTCGGCAACGAATGGGCGGGGGCACGGCCGGGCGGCCGTTCCGCGCCGGAGGCGGGATACGGCGCTTCTTATAGTCATTTCGCCGCAGCGGCGCAAGCCGGGTCGCGCGACGCCTTCGCCCACGAAAAAGGGCGGCCACCCCTCCCAGGATGGCCGCCCTTCTCGACGTTCGGTCTCGGACCGATGGGAGTTTAGAACAGGACGAAGAGCAGGCCCGCCAGCGCGAAGCCGATGAGGCCGATCAGGGTTTCCAGAACCGTCCAGGTCTTGAAGGTCGTCTTCACGTCCATCTCGAAGAAGCGGCCGACCAGCCAGAAGCCGGAATCGTTGACATGGCTGAGGACGACCGAGCCCGACGCCAGCGCCAGGACCGTCGCGCAGAGCTGCACTTCGGAATAGCCCGCCGCCGCGACCGCGGGCTGAACGAGGCCCGCCGCGGTGATGAGCGCGACGGTCGCCGAGCCCTGCGCGACGCGCAGCGCGGCGGCGATCACGAAGGCCGCGACGAAGATCGGCATGCCCAGCCCGTCGAGCGTGGTGGCGAGCGCGTCGCCGATGCCGCTGGCGCGCAGGATGCCGCCGAACATGCCGCCCGCGCCCGTGATCAGCGTGATGGCGCAGATCGGCCCGAGGGCGGAATCCAGAATGCCCTCCACCGTCTTGGCGGTGCGCCCGCGCTTGACGCCGAGCACGTAGCTCGCCGCGAGCACCGCGACGAGAAGCGCGATCGGCGTCGCGCCAAAGGCGCGGCCGACCTGATACCAGGTGGCGTTCGGATCGACCCATCCTTGCGCGCGGGAGAAGTCGAGGCCGGTGTTCACGAAGATGATGGCGAGCGGCAGGAGAAGGATGCCGATTACCGTGGAGGGCTTGGGCGGATTGGGGTCATGCTCGACCGGCTTGCCGCCCGACAGGATGTCGGGAACGGGCAGGACGATGCGCTTGCCGACGATCGACCCGAAGAGCGGACCGGAGATCAGCCAGGCGGGAATGGCGACGAGAATGCCGAGAAGGATCAGGAGCCCGACATCGGCCCCCAGAAGCTCGGAGGCCGCGACCGGGCCGGGATGGGGCGGCACGAAGACATGCATGGCCGAGAAGGCCGCCGCGACGGGAATGCCGTAGAGGAGGAGGCCGCCGCCGAGCCGCCGCGCGACCGTGAAGACGATCGGCAGCATGACCACGAGGCCGGCGTCGAAGAAGATCGGGAAGCCGAAGAGAAGCGAGGCGAAGCCGAGCGCGAAGGGCGCGCGCTTCTCGCCGAAGCGCCGGATCAGCGCGTCGGCGAGCGACTGCGCACCGCCCGACACTTCCAGAAGCCGGCCCAGCATGGCGCCGAAGCCGATCAGAAGCGCGACGCCGCCGAGCGTCTGCCCGAAGGCCTCCGTCAGAACCGGCACGATCTTGGCCGGCGGAATGCCCGCGACGAGGCCGGTCACGAGGCTGACCATGGTCAGCGCCAGAAAGGCGTGGATGCGGAAGCGGATGATGAGAAGGAGGAGAAGCAGGACCGCGACCGCCGCGATGGCGAGAAGCGGCCCGGTTCCCCAGACATGGGCGAGCGTCGTGGAGTTCATGGGACTGGATTTCTATGCCGGAAGGAGCCTTGCGCCGCAGCGGCGCCAAGGCCGGGAAGCTCAGAGCGCGCGCAGCGTCTCGGGGCGCAGAAGCTCGAGCTGGCGCAGGGCGTCGGTCGCGACCGCGTCCGGCCCCTGCTCCACGGAAATCTTCACGCCGTCCTCGTCGGCCTCCAGCGGCTCGAAATCGGCATATTGCGAGGCGAGAAGGGAGGGGGGCATGTAATGGCCCCGGCGCTGCGCGAGCCGATCCCCGATCAGGGATTGCGGGGCGTCGAGCTCCACGAAGCGCACGCGCGCCTCGGCGCCGCGCAGGATGTCGCGATAGCGCCGCTTCAGCGCCGAGCAGGTGATCACCGTGCTTTCGCCCATACCCGCCTCGTCGGAGATCCAGTCGCGGATCGAGGCGAGCCAGGGCGCGCGGTCCTCGTCATTCAGGGGAATGCCGGCGGACATCTTGTCGATATTGGCTTTGGGGTGGAACTCGTCGGCCTCGGCGAACTTCCAGCCGAGGCGCTGCGACAGGTTCTTGGCCGTGGTGGTCTTGCCCGTTCCCGAAGGCCCCATCACGACGAGACACAGGGCGGGTTTGGAAGCGCTGGACGGCACGGGCGTTCTCCGGGACACGAGATGGGAAGGCGGAGGAACGAAGCGTCCGCCCCATCGGTGCTAAATCATTCCCGGAGCGAGAAAGGCAAGCTTGGGGTGTCGGTGAAGCCGGCGTTCCGGCCCTCAAGCGCTCAGAACGGCTTGACGATCACCAGGATGACGATCGCGACGAGGAAGAGCGTCGGCACCTCGTTCATGATGCGCCAATGGCGGCTCGTCTTCGTCATCTCGTCGCGGGCGAGCTTCTTGCGCGCCGCCGAGAAATAGCCGTGCAACCCGCTCATCAGGACCACCAGCGTCACCTTGGCGTGGAGCCAGCCGCCCTGGAAGGCGTAGACCTCGATCGCCAGCCAGAGGCCCGTGACCCAGGTGACCACCATGGCCGGGTTGACGATGGCGCGCATCAGGCGGCGCTCCATGACCTTGAACGTCTCGGCCTGGGGGCTGCCGACGCCCGCCTCGGTGTGGTAGACGAAGAGGCGCGGCAGGTAGAGCATGCCGACCATCCACGAGATGACCGCCAGGACGTGCAGGGCCTTCACCCAGAGCATGGCGTCCACCGGCACGAGCGCGAAGAGCAGCACCGCCAGCGCCACGCCGACCCCCAGCGACGCGAGAATCGAGCGATCTTTGCTCTGCGGGGCTGCGCTGTGCGGGGCTGCGGCCATGATGGGTCTCCCTGAACCAGCCGAAGCACCGGCTTTCGAACGGCTCTAATCCGGAAGGGCCGCCGACGGCAAGGCGCGCGACCCGCGCCACAAGCTCGCAAGGCTCCCCATCCCCGAACTCATTCGATGCCGTGCCTTCGCGCGGCACCCCCTTCCTTCGACGAGAAAGGCGACACAGGATGACAGGACCCAACCATTCGATCGTGCTGACCGGCGGCCCCGGCGGCGGCAAGACGAGCGTGATCGAGGCGCTGGCCGAGGCCGGGTTTCGCACCGCGCCGGAAAGCGGCCGGGCGGTGATCCGGCAGGAAATGGCGCGCGGCGGCTCGGCGCTGCCCTGGGGCGACCGCGCGGCCTTCGCAGTGGCCATGGCGGCGCTGGACGAGGCCGCCCATGACGCCGCGCAAGTGGCGGCGCAAACGACCGGCGGCGTCACAATCTTCGACCGGGGCCTGCCGGATGTCATCGGCTATCTCGCGCTCTGCGGCCTGCCCGTGCCGGATAACCTCCAGAGAACCGCCCGTCGCCTGCGCTACCATGGCGAGGTGTTCCTCGCCCCTTTCTGGCCTGACATCTACACGGGCGACGCCGAGCGGCGGCAGGATGCGCGCGAGGCCGCCGAAACGGCCCGCGTCATGCGCCTGACCTATGAAGGGCTCGGCTATGCCGTCACCGACCTGCCACTCGCCCCGGTCGCGGCGCGCGTCCGCTTCCTGCGCGAGCGGCTCGGCCTCTAGGAAGCCCGCTGGCGCACGAGACGCAGCAAGTGCTCCACATGCTGTATTGGAGCGTCCGGCGTGATCCCATGGCCCAGATTGAAGACGAGAGGGCCATTGCCGAGCTGATCGAGGATGGCGTTGACGCCTTCCTCCAGCGCCCGGCCGCCGGCGATCAGGCGGAGCGGGTCGAGATTGCCCTGCACCGCGCCGCCCGCCTGAAGCCGCCGCGCCTGCGCGAAGGGCACGCCCCAGTCGAGGCCGAGCGCGTCGACGCCGGTCTTTTCGCGATAGGTGTCGAGAAAGGCGCCGGCCCCCTTGGGAAAGCCGATGATCCGGGCGTCCGGTACCATGGCGCGCAGGCGCTGCACGAGATGGCGCACCGGGGCGACCGCGAAACGTTCGAAGCTCGTCTCGTCGAGAACGCCCGACCAGCTGTCGAAGATCTGCACGCAGTCGGCCCCGGCCTGGAGCTGGCGGGCGAGATAGTCGGCGCTCATTTCGGCGAGAAGAAGCAGAAGCTCGTCGAGGGCTTCCGGATGCTCGTAGCCGAACAGGCGCGCGGGCGCCTGGGCCGGCGTGCCATGGCCGGCGATCATGTAGGTCGCGACCGTCCAGGGCGCGCCGCAAAAGCCGATCAGCGCGGTTTCCTCAGGCAGCGCCTCGCGCAGCCGCCCGACCGTCGCGATCACCGGGGCGAGATGCGCGTCGGCATGGCTCGGGTCGAGCCCGGCAATCTCGTGGGGCGCGATCGGGTCCATCATCGGCCCTTCTCCCTGCACGAAGCGCACGTTCCGCTTCAGGGCGTCGGGGATCACGAGAATGTCGGAAAACAGGATCGCCGCGTCGAAGCCGAAGCGGCGGATCGGCTGGAGCGTGACTTCCGTGGCGAGCGCCGGATCGTAGCAGAGGTCGAGAAAGCCGCCGGCCTTGGCGCGCACTTCGCGATATTCGGGAAGATAGCGCCCCGCCTGGCGCATCAGCCAGACCGGGGGAGGGGAGACGCTCTCGCCGCCGAGGACGCGCAGAAGCTTTCGCTGTTCCATGAAGGGTCTTCCTCGGGGGCTCGGCGCGAAGGCGCTTTCGCCTTCGCCGGATGGGATCGCTGTTCGGGTCCCGGACATGGCGGGGAAAGGGCGCTTCGTCCAGTCCCTCGCACCCTCTCGAGGCATCAGAGGTCCGCTCGAGGGAGAACGCGCTTTTTCGAAGCGCGAGGCGGGCGGGATCGCAGATCCCCAGCCCGCTCTTCAAACAAAGAAAGTCTTAGAGAAAAGGATTCTGATTCTATGAGTCGGTGGATAAAGGGAATTAACAGGCCGCGCTCGCCCGCCCGTTTCGAACCGTCCCCATGAAACGCGATTCCGCCAGGGAATCCAACGCCCCGCCTGGGGGAGGACGCGCACTGCCCCCGTTCTTCACAAGTTCCCGTCCACAGGGCACCCGATGCGTCGATCTGTGGATGAAGCCGGGGTTTTCCCGGTACGACCGAAGGCCCCCGTCGGCTTTCCCAATCTTGTCCCCGGTTGCTCACAGGGGGCGGAGAATCCCGGGGCTTATGGCGCCCAGGACTTGTTCCCGAAGGCGATCGGAGTCCGTCCGGCCATTATGAGCGATTCTTAACCATAATCGCCCGTCCGCCCCGATCGTTCCCGAACGGACGGCTTGCGCTTGTCCCCGCTCGCCTCCTCGCTCTAGGAAAGGGGAAAATCAGTGGGGAGTGCGCAGCGCATGAGGAAGCCGATCGTCCTGGCCTCGGGCAGCGTCCATCGTCGGATGCTTCTGGACAATGCGGGGATCGCCTTCGCGGTGGACCCCTCGACGCTCGACGAGCGCGCGCTGGAAGCGCCGTTGGCTCAAAGCGGCGCCGCGCCCGAGGATGTCGCGCTGATCCTCGCCGAGGCCAAGGCGGCCGATGTCTCCGCCCGCCATCCGGGGGCCCTCGTGATCGGCGCCGACCAGACCCTGTCGCTCGGCGACGAGCGCTTCCACAAGCCCGCCGACATGGAAGCGGCGCGCCGCGCGCTTCTGGCGCTGTCGGGGCGCACCCATGTCCTGTCGAGCGCCGTCGCCCTCGTCGAGGACGGGGAAACCGTCTGGCGCCATGTCGATCAGGCGCGCATCACCTTGCGCGATCTCTCGCCCGCCACGATCGGCCGCTATCTCGCCGAGATCGGCGACGCCGCGCTCACCAGCGTCGGCTCCTATCAGGTGGAAGGCCGGGGCATTCAGCTGATGGAGCGCATCGAGGGCGACTTCTTCACCATTATCGGCCTGCCCGTCCTGCCGCTTCTGGCCGAGCTCCGCCGCCGGGGAGAGATCGATGCCTGAGCCCAGAGCCTTCGTCACCGGCTGGCCGATCCGCCATTCCCGCTCGCCGCTGATCCACGGCACCTGGCTCGGCGCGTTGGGGCTGGCCGGCTCCTATGAGCGCATCGCGGTGGAGCCCGACGCCTTTCCCGCCTTCCTCGCCAATCTTCGCGACGCCGGCTTCACCGGCGGCAATGTCACGATCCCGCACAAGGAAGCAGCCTTTGCGGGCGTCGCCCGGCGCGACGCGGCGGCCGAGGCGATCGGCGCGGTCAACACGGTCTGGTTCGAGGGCGATCAATTGGTCGGCGGCAACACCGACGCCTACGGCTTCTCGGCCAATCTGGACGAGCGCTTGAGCGGCTGGCGCGACGCCGAGGAAGCCCTGGTGCTCGGCGCCGGCGGCGCGGCGCGCGCCGTGGTTCATGCCCTGGCCGAGGCGGGCGTCCGGCGCATCCGCATCGTCAATCGCACGCGCGAGCGCGCCGAGGCCCTGGCGGCGGCCTTCGCGCGGCCGGGTCTTGAGCTCGAGGGCGCGGGCGAGGAGCGCGAAGCCCTGTTCCTCCAGAGCGCCGATCTCGTCGTCAACACGCGCCCGCCCGTCGCCGAGGCGCCCGAGCCGGACCTTTCGGCTCTTGCCGAAGCGGCTCTCGTGACCGACATCGTGTATGTGCCGCTCGAGACCCCGATCCTCAAGGCGGCGCGGCAGCGCGGGCTTCGCACGGCGGACGGGCTCGGCATGTTGCTCCATCAGGCGGTTCCGGGGTTCGAGCGGTGGTTCGGCCGGCGGCCGAGCGTCGGCGAGGCGCTGCGCGAGGCGCTTCTCGCCGACATCGCGGCCAAGGGCTGAATCCGGCGCCGTCCCGTTCGGGGCGGGCTTGTCCGACCGGGGCGCGAAGGTTTTTTGTCTCGCGCGATGGTTTGGAAAGCCCCCGTCCATCTTTCGGGACGATGCTGACGAGTTCCAAGCGCGTTGGGGAGGGTCCAGCCATGGACGACCGCAGTTCCGCCTTCATCGAAAGGGCCACCGGCGATTACGCGCCCGAGGTCTCGGACGCCGAGGCCGCCATCGAAAGCCTGTTCACGGCCTATGCGGCCGGGTTCGACGATTTCGATGCCGAGGCGATCATCGCCTGTTTCCAGTTTCCCGTGACGATCTGGCAGTCCGGCCGGGGCAATGTCTTCGACGACGAGGACGAGCTGGCCGAGAATGTCGAGGCGCTGCTCGCCGTGTTCGAGCGCGAGGAGATCGTCCAGTCGCGCTTCGAGATCGTGGAAGCGGCCGGTGACGGCGGCGCGGCCTTCGCCGTTCTCGACTGGCGGCAGGAGCGCGAGGACGGCGAGGCGGCGCTGGAGTTCCGCTGCCGCTACGCGCTGGTGCGCGACGAGACCGGCAGCGGCTGGCGCATCGCGCTCGCCGTCAACGACTGAGCGCCGGCTTGATCACTCTCGGCCTCACCGGCTCGATCGGCATGGGCAAGAGCACCACGGCGGCGATGTTCGCCGCCCGTGGCTGCCCGGTTCATTCCGCCGACGAGGCCGTGCATCGCCTTTACAGCGGGCGCGCCGCGCCGCTCGTGGAAGCGCGCTTTCCCGGCACCACGCCGGGCGGCGTGGTGGACCGGGTGCGCCTGTCCGCCGCCGTTCTCGATGACGCCGAGGCGCTGCGCGATCTGGAGCGCATCGTGCATCCTCTCGTGCGCGAGGAGGAAGCGCGGTTTCTGGACGAGGCACGCCAGGCGGGCGCGACGGTCGCCGTTCTCGACATTCCGCTCCTGTTCGAGACGGGCGGCGAGGCGCGCGTCGACCGAACCCTTGTCGTGAGCGCCCCGGCCGACATCCAGCGCGCCCGCGTCCTCGCCCGGCCCGGCATGACGCCCGAGCGCTTCGAGGCGATCCTCGCCAAGCAGATGCCGGATGCCGAAAAGCGCCGGCGCGCCGATTTCATCGTGGACACCGGCGCGGGTCTGGCAGAGGCGCAAGCGCAGGTCGAGGCGATCCTTCGCGAGCTCGCGGCGGGAGCGGACTGAAACGCCTTCCAGGACGAAACCCCTTGCGTCCGGTCCCCATCCGGCCGACATGACACGAGACTGAAGCGGACGGACTTTCATGCGCGAGATCGTGTTCGACACGGAAACCACCGGCCTCGACTTCGAGCAGGACCGGGTGATCGAAATCGGCGGCATCGAGCTCTGGAACCACATTCCGACGGGCCGCGAATATCACTGTTTCATCCGCCCCGAAGGGCGCAAGGTCGATCCCGCCGCCTTCGACATTCACGGCCTTTCCGACGACTTCCTGAAGGACAAGCCGGTCTTCGCCGAGATCGTCGAGGAGTTCGCCGCCTTTTTCGACGGCGCGGCGCTGATCGCCCACAACGCGGCCTTCGACATCCGCTTCCTCAACGCCGAACTCGCGCGCCTCGGCCGCCCCGCCATTCCGCCCGGTCTCGTGATCGACACGCTGCCCATGGCGCGGCGCAAGTTCCCGATGGCCCCCGCGACGCTCGACGCGCTCTGCTCGCGCTTCTCGATCGACACGTCGAAGCGCGACAAGCACGGCGCGCTGGTCGACTCCGAGCTTCTGGCGCAGGTCTATATCGAACTGATTGGTGGCCGGCAGTCGGCGCTGCGGCTCGACATGGACAATGACGGCTTGAGCGACCGGGGCGTCGAACTCGTCCACCGCGCCGCCCAGCGCCCCGTTCCCCTCCCCTCGCGTCTCAGCGCCACCGAGGACGAGGCCCATCGCCGCTTCGTCGCGGGCCTCGGCGAAGGCGCTCTCTGGAACACCCATCTGCCGCCGGTCGCGGAGAGCTGAAGAAACGATTTTCGCTCGGCGTCTGGCCTCGGTCTGCGCGCCCATCCGATCCGGGACCGCCGCCAAGCCCGTCAGGCGCGCGGCGTCGCGCCGGCTTCCACCCGGTTTCGCCCCGCCTCCTTGGCGCGGTAGAGAAGCGCGTCGGCGCGCGCCAGAAGGCTTTGCGCCGTCTCGCGCTCGTTGCCCTCGGTGGACACGACGCCGAGGCTCGCGGTGACGATCCCCCATTCCGGCGACAGGTCGTGGGCGAGGCCGAGCGCGGCGATGCGGGCGCGGATCGTCTCCGCGATCTCCAGGGCTTCCACGAGGGTCGTGGAGGGCAGGATGCAGACGAACTCCTCGCCGCCATAGCGCGCCGCCAGATCGATCGGCTGGCGCATGGCACCGTCGATCACCCCGGCGACGCGGCGCAGGCACGCATCGCCCGCCATATGGCCCTGGTGGTCGTTGAAGCTCTTGAAGTGATCGACGTCGAGAAGGATCAGCGACAGCGGCTCGCCCGAGGCTTCCAACCGTTCGATCTCCTTGGCGAGGCTCCCGTCGAAATGGCGGCGGTTGGAAATGCCGGTCAGCCCGTCCGTGATGCTCAGCCGGTAGATTTCCTCGTGCAGCGCTTCCATCCGCGCCTGCGTCATCTTGCGCTCGGAAATGTCGCGCACGATGGCGCAATTATACTCCCGGCCCCCGAAGCGGACATAATGCGCCGTGATCTCGATCGGAACGGCCTGGCCCTGCTTGTTGGTGTTGGTGCTTTCGATCTTGATGACGCCGACCCGCTTCAGCTCCTCCCAATGGCGGTACCAGAAGGCCTCGTCCACGTCGGGATCGACGTCGCAGACGCGCAGCCGCGAGAACTCCTCCTCGCTATAGCCGAGAAGCCGCGTCGCGGCCTCGTTGACGAAGACGTAGCGCCCGTCCTGATCCACCCAGATCACCATGTCGGCGAGCGCGTTGATGGAATAGAGCGCGAGCGCGGACCGCTCCGCCGCCGCGTCCATGAGGGCGGCGACATCGTCGGCCGGTGCGATGCGATCGTCTGAGCGAGAAGGGTGGTTTGTCATGGCAGCGGTCTGACGGGCAAGCGGGCCTCGCGCCGATCCGGCGAGGTGCCAATCCTTAGGCGACGAAACAAGCGACGAAAAGCGAAATCGGGCGCCTCCCTGAGGGCGCGGTATCGAAAGCGGCTATGAGAAAGGCGCCGCCGGCTTTCGCCGGGGCGCCTCGTGTCGGTTCGGCGTGTCGCCTTCGATCAGCCAGTCTGGGATCAGCCAGTCTGGGATCAGACCGTCTGGACCTGCGAGCGGGCGCGCTCTTCGGCCATGCGCTGCGTGAAGAGCTGCGCGAAGTCGATCGGGTCGATCATCAGCGGCGGGAAGCCGGCATTGCGGGTGACGTCCGCGATGATCTGACGGGCGAAGGGGAAGAGGAGGCGCGGGCACTCGATGAAGAGAACCGGCAGCATGTGCTCCTGCGGGAAGCCGGCGAGGCGGAACACGCCGCCATACTGAAGTTCCACGTGAAACAGCGTGCCGGCGCCTTCGCCGGCCTGCGCGTTCAGCGTCAGCTTGACGTCGTATTCGTTGTCGCCGCCTTCGAGCGGCACCGCGCCGACATTGACGCCGATATTGATGCCGGGGGCGCGCGGCTGGGCGCGCAGGACGCCGGGGGCCTTCGGGCTCTCGAAGGACAGGTCCTTGATGTACTGCGCCAGGATGTTGAGGCTCGGGGCCTCCTCATGCGGCTCGGCACCGTTGACGCCGTTCGGATTGATCTCGGACATGCGGTCCTCACGCAGTTGCAGGATAAAAGAACGCCGGGGTCCGGCGCCGCGGATCGCCGTTGCGCTACCACGGCGCCGGGGGCGAAAACAAGAAGGGGCGCCGGAGCGCCCCTGTCCCGGATCTCTTGCCCTTGCGCCGCCCGGATGCGGCGCCGACCCGCCTCAATGCAGGGTCGGCTTGTCGTCGCGCCCGTTCGACCCGCCGCGAAACGGCTCGTCGCGCTCCAGCCGCACCCAGGGGCTCGCTCCGTCGGCCCCGTCCGGGCGGCGGGCGAACTCGCCGTCGGTGAGATCGACGATGCCCGAGCGCGTCGGGGGACGCGTGCCGTAGCCGGGCGTTCCGACCACGACGATGCGTCGGCGCAGCGCGCGCCAGATGAGATCGCGCACCGGCGGCAGGAACAGGGCGAGGCCGACGATATCGCTGAGGAAACCGGGAATGATCAGGAGAATGCCGGCCAGCGTGATCATCGCGCCATGCACGATCTCCCGCTCGGGCAGGCGGCCGGCGCGCGTTTCGGCCTGCGCGGCGCGCAGCGTCGAAAGCGTCTGGCGCTTCAGGAGGCTGGCGCCGACAACGACCGACAGGATCACCAGGAGAAGGGTCCAGCCGATGCCGATATGGCCCCCGACCCAGATGAAGGCGCCGATCTCCAGAAGCGGCATGGCCAGAAGGACGATCGGAACGAGGATCAGCGGCATGGCGTCGGAAACGCTCCTCCTTGGGATGCGCACCCGGCCCCTCGGGCCGGCGATGCGATACGAACGAACGTTGCACACATAGGACGCGTCTTCGTGAATTTGAATGCGGGGCCGGGTGCCTCTATATGATCTCTCGATCAAGTCTTCTTGCAGGGTAGATCCGCGTTCATGGGTTTCGGGACGATCTTCTTCATCGTAGTGGCGGCCGTGGTGCTGTATCAGCTCCGCAGCGTGCTCGGCCGTCGCACGGGTCACGAGCGCCCGCCCTACGACCCCTATTCTTCCCGCCCGACGGACCTGTCCGCCCCGCGCGAACAGGGCAATGTGGTGACGCTGCCCTCACGCCGCCTGCCCACCGACGAGCCCGCGCCGAGCCGCTACGAGGCGATCGACAAGGCCGCCGCGCCCGGCTCGCCCGCCAATAACGGCCTTCGCCGCATCCAGGACGCCGATCCCGCCTTCGACATCGGCGAGTTCCTGAACGGCGCGCGCGCCGCCTACGAGATGGTGGTGACGGGCTTTGCCGACGGCGACCGCAAGCTTCTGAAGAACCTCCTGTCGCCCGAGGTCTATCAAGGCTTCGAATCCTCGATCGTGGAGCGCGAGGCGCGCGGCGAGCGGATGCAGTCCACCTTCGTCGGCATCGACGATGTCAGCGTGGTGGCGGCCGAGCTGAAGGGCCGTGAGGCCTTCGTGACGCTGCGCATCGTCTCGCAGCTCATCTCCGCGACGCTCGGTGCCAAGGGCGAGGTCGTGGACGGCGATCCCGAGACCGTGGCCGAAGTGCGCGACATCTGGACCTTCGCCCGCGACACGCGCTCGCGCGATCCGAACTGGAAGCTGGTGGAAACCGAGTCCGAGGAATGAGCCCAGCCGGCCGATCGGGCCGGCGCTGAGATCGCATCCATGTCTCAGCCCGCCCCCGCGCCGCTCTGGCGCTCCCTGTCCTTCCAGTCGCTGCCCGATTGGCCGGCCGTCGATCCGACGCCGGCCTTTCTGGCGTTTTCACGCTCCGCTCTGGCGCTTCTGACGGACAGCGCCGGCCCTGACGCCGCGCCGCTGCGCCGCGCCGCCGAGGCCGCGCTGGGGGAGCCTGCGCGTTCGAGCCTCGAAGCCCGGCGCTTTTTCGAGCGCTTCTTCCGCCCGTTTCAACGGGGCGAGGCGCCGGCGGGCTTTCTGACCGGCTATTACGAGCCCGAGCTTCCCGCCTCGCGCACGCGCTCCGTCGCCTTTCCGGTTCCGCTCTTTCGCGCTCCCGCCGATCTCCTGCGCCTTTCCCCCGACGCGCCGCTGCCCGAAGGCTTGGAAGACGCGCAGGGCTTTGCCCGCCGCGATCCCGAAACCGGGCGGCTATCGCCCTATCCCGACCGCGCCGCGATCGAGGCGGGCGCTCTCGAGGGACAGGGGCTCGAACTCGTCTGGCTCGCCGATGCGGTGGACGCCTTCTTCGTGCATGTGCAGGGCTCGGCCCGGCTGCGGCTGAGCGACGGCACGACGATGCGCGTCGGCTATGCCGCCAAGAACGGGCATCGCTTCACCGCGATCGGCCGGGTGTTGGTGGCGGAAGGCGAATTGCCGCTGGAGGCGGCCGACATGACCGGCATCCGCCGCTGGCTGTCCGCCCATCCCGAGCGCGCCCCGGCCCTGATGCGGCGCAACCGCTCCTTCATCTTCTTTCGCGAGGTCGAGGGCGCGGACCCGGACGCCGGGCCGATCGGCGCGCAAGGCGTGGCGCTGACGCCGATGGCCTCGCTCGCCGTGGACCCCGCCTTCACCCCCTATGGCACGCCGATCCTCGTGGATGCGCCGACCCTGCGCGTGGGCGACGCGCCGTTCCGGCAGCTTCTCGTCGCGCAGGACACGGGCTCGGCGATCCGGGGCGAGGAGCGGGGCGATCTCTTCGTCGGCTCCGGCGAGCGGGCCGGCACCCTTGCCGGCGCGATCCGCCATCCGGCGCGCTGGACGGTGCTGCGCCCAGTCGACGAGGAGGCCGCGCGATGAAGCAGCGCCGCACCCGCTCCTTATCGTCTGAAGAAACGCGGCTCTGGGTCTCGATCGCCCGCACCGCCAAACCGCTGAAGGGCAAGGCCGCGCCCGACCTTCCGCCGGACGAGGCGTCGCCCGCGCCGACCCCACCCGCTCCGCCACCCAACCTCGCACCCGCGCCGCGCGGCGATGTGGCGCTGCCCGCCGCCTGGAGCGCCCCGCCCTACGTGCCGGCCGGCAACACCGCCTCGGCCAAGCCGCGCCTGCCGCCGCTTCACCCGATCGAACGCCCGGTGCGACGCAAGATCGGCAAGGGGCGCATCGCGCTGGACGACCGGATCGACCTGCACGGCCAGACCGAGGCGACCGCGCATGGCGTTCTCCTGTTCTTTCTGCGCCAGGCCCAGGCGCGGGGCCTCCGGCATGTCCTCGTCATCACCGGGCGCGGCGCGTCCTTCGGCTCCACCGGCACTTTGAAACGCGCCCTGCCGCATTGGTTCTCGACCGGCGAGTTCCGCGCCCTCGTGGCCGGTTACGAGCCCGCCGAGCGCGGCCATGGCGGCGACGGCGCCTTTTATGTGCGGATGCGCCGGCCATGACGCCCTTTGGCGAGAAGGTGCGCGAGCTGCGTCGCGAGCGCGGCGTCACGCAGGGGCAGATGGCGGCGGCGCTCAACGTCTCCTCGGCCTATCTCTCCGCGCTGGAACACGGTCGGCGCGGGCGGCCGAGCTGGGATCTCCTCCAGCGCATCATCGGCTATCTCAACGTGATCTGGGACGATGCCGAGGAGCTGCAGCGCCTCGCCGCCCTGTCGCATCCCAAGATCACCGTGGACACGGGCGGCCTCAGCCCCGAAGCCACCGCGCTCGCCAATCGCCTCGCCGAGACGATCGCGATCCTCGCGCCCGAGGACATCGCGGCGCTGCTCGCCCAGCTCGAGGACGCCGCGGGGCGGGCCGAGGCGCTGCGACGGGCCAGGCGCCAGCGGCGCTGAACCGACCCTGCGCGGATCGTCGCATCACGGGGATGCGATGCAACTGCCCTTCGCGATCCTCCGTTAGCCACGCTCGGAATGATCCGTCTCGCTCCCTGGCGCTGCGGACTTCGGGCGGGGCATCATCCATGACATCTCACAAGGGCTCTCGGCCCCACGATCCGGCGCGGCTGCGGGCGATGATGCTTCTCGGCGCGCTCGCCCTCACCGCGCCCGCTTTCGCGCAAGGGCAGGGCGGCGAGGGCGGCAAGCCCGCCGAGACCGAGAGCGCCGAGGGCGAGGACGGCCCCGGCATCGACCTGCCGCTGATCGGCCGCGTTCCGCTGCCCGGCTTCATGGCCGGCTGGTTCGGCGGCGAGGAGGAGGGCGATAAGAGCGCCTCCGGCAAGCCGGGCGAGGGCGGCGAGGAGAAGAGCGGCGAGCCGCCCGCCGTGATCGTGCAAGCCGTGGAAACGCGTTCGGTCGGCGACACGTTCGAATTCATCGGCACGATCCAGCCGATCGAGCGGGTCGGCGTGCGCGCCCGCGTCGAGGGCTATATTCAGGACGTCGCCTTCGAGGGCGGCCGGAAGGTGAAACAGGGCGATCTCCTGTTCCAGATCGAGCCCGCGCAATACGAGGCGGCGCTGCGGGCGGCCGAGGCGCAGCTGTCCGGCGCGCAGGCGACCCGCAATCAGGCCCAGCGCAATTTCGACCGGCAGCGCGAGCTCGCCCAGTCCGGCGTGACCGCCCGCGCCACGCTGGAGGACGCCACCGCCAATCTGGAAAACGCGGACGCTCAGCTTCTCCAGGCACAGGCTTCGGTAACGCAGGCGCAGCTGAACCTCTCCTACACGCGCATCACGGCGGCGATCGACGGCGAAATGTCCGCCCCGCTGATCACGCGCGGCAATTACGTTTCCTCCACCAGCGGGGATCTCGCTGTCCTCACCCAGATGAACCCGATCTGGGGCGTGTTCCCGATCGGCGAGGGGCAGCTCGTCACCTGGCAGCGCGTCGGCCCGAAACAGGTCGACGACGCGCCGGTGGCCGACGCCCGGCCGAACGGGCAGGCGACTGGTGGTAGCGGCGGCGGCGAGGCTGGGGGCGAAGCTGAGGACGAGGCTGAGGGCGAGGGGGGCGAGAATCTGGTCGCCTCGGCCGAGATGACCTCCTCCACCGGCGCGGAGGGCGAAGCGCCAATCGCTAGCGCCGAGGGCACGGGAGCCGCCGGCGCGCCGCCTCTGCCGGAGGACGCGCAGACGGTGGATGCCGCCAACGACGCCTCCGACAATGGTCTGGCGAGCGACTACCGGCTTCAGCTTCGCCTGCCCAACGGGGCGCTCTACGAGCCGCCCGGCCGGTTCGACTTCGTCGGCAACACCGTCAATTCCACCACCGGCACGGTGGAAGCGCGCATCCGCTTTCCCAATCCCGGCGACTTCCTGCTCGCCAACCAGAACGTGACGCTGACGGCGAGCGAGCGCGATCCGCCGACCCTGCCGGTCGTGCCGCTCGCCGCGATCCAGTTCTCGCGCGAAGGGCGGGCCGTGCTTCTGGTGAAGCCCGACAACACGATCGAGCGCCGCCCGATCGAGGTCGGCCGGACGATCGAGAACATGAGCGCCGTGACGGCGGGCCTGTCGGGCGGCGAAACGCTGGTGCTTCGCGGCTCGGCCAGCGTGAAGGAAGGCACAGCCGTGCGCCCCGTCACGCAAGAGCAGGCCGAAGCCGAAGCGCAGGCGCGCCGCCAGACCCGCACGCAGGGCGGCGGCGGGGACGACGAGGGCGAAAACGGGGGCGGGGCCGCGCGGACCGGCGAAGGGCAGGGCGGCGCGGGCCATCAGGATGGCGGCTCGGGCACCGCCGCCGGGCAGAATTCGGGATCGCCCGCGCGATGATCTCCGACATCTTCATCCGCCGCCCGCGCCTTGCCGGCGTCATCTCCATCGTGGTCGTGCTGGCGGGCATTCTCGCCATCCTCGTCCTGCCCGTGTCGCAATATCCCGAGATCACGCCGCCGACGGTGAGCGTCTCGGCCAATTATCCCGGCGCCGATTCCACCGTTCTGGCGCAGGCCGTGGGCGATCCCTTGGAGCGCGCCATCAACGGCGTCGAGGACATGATCTACATGTCCTCGACCTCGACGGATTCGGGCACCTATTCGCTGTCCATCACCTTCGCCATCGGCACCGATCCCGACATCGCGCAGGTCAACGTGTCGAACCGCGTGCAGCTCGCCACCGCGCAGCTGCCCGAAGCGGTGACGCGCCAGGGCGTCACCGTGCGCTCGCGCTCGCCCAACTTCCTGATGGCCGCGTCCTTCTTCTCCGAGGGCGGCCAGCTCTCGACCATCGATATCGGCGCCTTCCTGTCCTCCGACGTGGTGACGGCGCTGCAGCGCGTCGAGGGCGTCGGCGACGCCAATGTCCTCGGCAATGCCGATTATTCCATGCGCGTCTGGACCGACCCGGCGCGCATGGCGGCGCTGTCCATCTCGCCCGCCGACATCACGGCGGCGATCGCGGCGGAGAACCTGCCTGCCTCCACCGGCCAGATCGGCGGCTCGCCCGCGCCGGAGGGGCAGGCCCTCGTCTATACGATCACTTCGCAGGGCCAGCTCAACACGGCCGAGCAGTTCCAGAACATCGTGGTGCGCGCCGAGCCCTCCGGCGCCATCGTGCGGCTGAAGGACGTGGCGCGGGTGGAGCTTGGCTCGGAGAGCTACGCCGTCAACACCTATGTCCGCGACAATCCCGGCAAGACGATCCAGATCAACCAGGCGCCCGGCGCCAACGCGCTGCAGACCGTCACCGCCATCCGCGCCGAGCTGGACCGCCTGAAGGGCACGTTCCCGCAGGGGCTCGACTACGAGATCATCTACGATTCCACGCAGTTCGTGGACGCCACGATCCACGAGATCGTGCTGACGCTCGCCATCACCGCCGCGATCATCGTGGTCGTGGTCTTCGTCTTCCTGCAGGACTGGCGCTCGACGCTGATCCCGGCGCTCGCCATTCCCGTGTCGCTGATCGGCACCTTCGCGGTGCTGCTCGCCATCGGCTTCACCATCAACGTCATCACGCTTCTGGCGCTGATCCTCGCCATCGGCCTCGTGGTGGACGACGCCATTCTCGTGGTCGAGAACGTCCAGCGCGTCATGACCGAGCGCAAGATCGACCGCGTGGAAGCGACGCAGATCGCCATGCGCGAGATCACCGGGCCGATCGTCTCGACGACGCTGGTGCTCCTCGCCGTGTTCCTGCCGACCACCTTCCTGCCCGGCCTGTCCGGCCAGCTCTACCGCCAGTTCGGCATCGCGCTGTCGGTCTCGATGCTGCTCTCCTCGATCGTCGCCCTGACGCTGACGCCCGCGCTCACCGCCGCCATGCTGCGCCCGCCCAGCGCCGCCTGGGGGCCGCTGCGGTGGTTCAACGCGGGGCTGGATCGCACGCGCAACGCCTATGCGCGCTCGGTCGGCTTTCTCGTGCGCCGGGTCCTCCTCGCGCTCGGGGTGCTGGCGCTCGGCTTTGCGATCGCCTTCGTCTCCTTCGTCAACCTGCCCGCGACGCTGCTGCCCGACGAGGACCAGGGCGCGATCCTCTTCGACGTGTCGCTGCCCGACGGCGCCTCGCTCCAGCGCACCACCGAGGCCATGCTGGAAATCGGCGAGATTCTCGCCGAGACCGAGGGCGTGAAGGCCTATGTCCTGAACGCCGGCTATTCGCTGCTCCAGTCCTCGCAGCGTTCCTCCGGGGGCCTCGGCATCGTCACGCTGGCGCCCTGGGGCGAGCGGCGCGATCTCTTCACCATTCTCGGCGAGCTGACCGGGCGCTTTGCCGCCATCCCGGGCGTGCAGGTCTCGGCCTTCCCGCCGCCGCCCATTCCCGGCCTCGGCTCGGTCGGCGGCTTCACCTTCGAGCTTCTGGCGCAAGGGGGCCAGGACCCGACCGAAGTGGCGCAGGTCGCCAACGCCTTCGTCGCGGCGGCCAACGAGCGGCCGGAGATCGGCACGGCCCGCACCACCTTCTCGGCCGACGTGCCGCGCCTCTACCTCAAGATCGATCGCGACCGCGCCGAAACGCTCGGCCTCAGCGTCTCCGACATCTACGACACGGTCGGCGGCGCGATGGGCGAGACCTATGTGAACCAGTTCATCTACCAGGGGCAGGTCTTCCAGGTCCGGCTTCAGGCGGAGGCCGACGCGCGCGCCAAGACGGCCGATATCGGCAATCTCTATGCCAAGAACGCCAGCGGCGAGATGGTGCCGCTGCGCTCGGTGGTGACGGTGGACACGAGCTTCGGCCCCTATTCCGTGCCGCGCTTCAACCTCTTCACCGCGCCGCAGATCACCGGCCAGCCGGCGGCGGGCTATTCCTCGGGCGCGGCGCTGACCGCGCTGGAAGAGGTCGCGCGCGACACGCTGCCGCCCGGCTACAGCTACCAGTTCTCCGGCACGTCCTATCAGGAGCGGCAGGCGGGCTCGGTCACGTACCTCGCCTTCGGTCTCGCCTTCGTCTTCGCCTATCTGTTTCTCGTGGCGCAGTACGAAAGCTGGCTCCAGCCGCTCACCGTCATGCTGTCCATCGCCATCGCGGCGGCGGGCGCGGCCGGGGCCCTGGCGCTGTTCGGCCAGACCTCCAATATCTATTCGCAGATCGGCATGGTCATGCTGATCGGCCTCGCCGCCAAGAACGCCATTCTGATCGTGGAATTCGCCAAGGAGCGACGCGAACTCGACCGGATGGAGATTACCGAGGCCGCGATCATGGGCGCGCGCCAGCGCTTCCGCGCCGTGTTGATGACGGCGCTCGCCTTCATTCTCGGCCTTGTGCCGCTGGTCGTGGCGAGCGGGGCGGGCGCGGCGGCGCGCAACTCGATCGGCATCGCGGCGGTCGGCGGCATGCTGGCGGCGACGACGATCGGCATCTTCATCGTGCCGGCCCTCTTCGCCCTGTTCGAGCGGCTCGGCGAAGGGCGCGGCGGCAAGTTCTGGGGCCGCGAGAAGAACCGCGCCAAGGGCCGCCGGAACCCGAGCGAGCGCCTGCCCTGGCATTTCGGCGAGGGCGAGAAGGGCGGGGGCGAGAAAGGCGGGGGCGAGCGCGCCGTGCCCGCCGAATGACCTTATGCCCGAACGACGAGACAGCCCGCACGATCGGACGACCAGAATGACGAGACGGCCCGCACGATCGGACGACCAGAATGACGAGACGGCCCGCATGATCGACCAGCCCGAATGACCTTGGGACGCGCATGAAGGCCCCCGGCTCGTCGCTCCCGCCTTTCCCGCCGCTCCGCCAATCCCCGACACGGCTCCACCTTCGCCTTCGTGGCGAGGTGGAACCTTTGAGCGAGGGGACGGATCGCGCTCGACCGAAAGCCGGGCCGGATCGCCCCGCGCCGCCCGCGCCCCGCCATGTCGCCGTCGTCGGCAACGCGCCGGAGGCCGGCGCGATCGGCGCCGCGGTCGACCGGGCGGACTGGGTGTTCCGCTTCAACAACGCGCAGGGCTTCGGCGGCGCGACGGGGCGGCGGCTGACGCATCTCTTCCTGATGAATTTCGGCGGCCAGACCCGCGAATGGCTGGACATGCCGGGCTTCCACCGCCGCGCCGCGGTCGCCCGCGCGCAGGGCTTCGTCCTGCCGATCGACCCCGGCCTCGAGGAGCGCCGGCGCCCGACCCCGACGATGCGCAAGAAAGCGAGCGGCGAGCACGACTGGACGCCGGAACTCGGCGCCCGGCTTCGCCCGCTCGGCCACCCGGTCTGGCTCTTGCGCGATCCGCTCTTCTGGGCGGCGCAGGCGGCGCTGCGCGACATGGGGGCCGAGGCCGATCCCGTGCCGAGCACGGGCTTTCTGGCTCTCTTCCTCCTCGTTCGTCACCGCCCGGCGAGCCTGGAGCGCATCGACGTTCACGGCTTCGGCTTCGGCGGCTGGGAGGGCCATAGCTGGGCGGCGGAGCGGCTTTGGGTGGAGCGGCAGGCGCGCGACGGGCGGCTCCGCCTCCATCCCTGCGGCGCGCCCCGGCTTGAAGGGGCCTCGCGCTCCGATAGCTAATCCGGTGGAGCGCCCCCGAGCGGCGCGACGGGGAGCCTTCATGAGCGAACGAAACTGGCCGGACGGGCTGTCGCCGCCGCATCTCGAAGGCCCGACGCCGGTTCGCCGCCACGCGAGCCCCGTGTCCTTCGTGCTCCTCGGAAGCCTTCTCCTCGCCGCGCTCTTCGGCGCCTTCGGCGGCGGCGCGCCGCCGATGCTCCAGACACGGGGCGAGGGGGCCGATCTCGCGATCACCGGGCCGCAGCTCCTGCGCAATGGCGAGTTCTTCGAGACCCATGTCACCATGACCCCGGGCGCCGACGCGGCCGACCTGACGCTCGCCCTCGACGCGCCCTTGCTGCGCGATCTCACGCAGAATTCCATGATCCCCGCCGCCTCCGAGGAGGGCTTCGAGGACGGCGCCTTCCGCTTCCGCTACGGGCCGGTGAAGGCGGGCGAGCGTTTCGAGGTGAAGATGGACTTCCAGATCAACCCGGCGCTTCTCGGCGGCACGCGGGGCGACGTCGCCGTTTACGACGGCGCGCGGGAACTGGCGCGGCTGCCCTATCGGATCGAGGTTCGCCCCTGATGGACATCGTGCTGCGCGCCACCGTGATGTTCGCGGTGCTCTATCTTCTCGTCCGGCTCCTGGGAAAACGCGAACTCGGGCAGATGACGCCCTTCGAGCTTCTGGTGATGATCGTCATGGGCGATCTCATCCAGCAGGGCGTCACCCACAACGACTTCTCGCTGACCGGCGCGACGCTCGCCGTCGTCACCTTCGCCTTCTGGGGCCTCGTTCTTTCCTGGGCGAGCTATCTTTCGCCCCGCGCCGAGCGCCTGCTGGAAGGCGTGCCGCGCGTCATCCTGCGCGACGGGAAGCTCCTGGAGGACAATCTGCGCCGCGACCGCATCACGCGGCGCGAGGTGGAATCGGAAATGCGCCTCGCCGGCATCGCGCGCATGGAGGATGTCGCCTGGGCCATTCTGGAGCCGCAGGGCAAGATCAGCTTCATCCGCGCCGAGAAGGGCGGCGAGGCGCCGGACCCCTCGCGCCAGAGCGCCAACGCGGATCTCGCGACCTGACCTCTACTGCGCGGGGAAGATCGCGCGCAGATCGGCCAGCTTGTCGTTCACCAGCCAGCCGTAATAGTTCTCTTCGGGCATGCGCGGCGACTGGCCATTCGCCTGACGGCGGACATTCTCGGCCTTCAGGCGGCGCGCGCGGGTGATCGGGTCGCCGACATTGTAGAGCGTCGCGGTGATGCCCGGGTTACGCGAAATGTCGAAGCCGGCGATCGAGCGGTACTTGTCGATCGAGGAGCGGATCACCGCCGCCATGTAGTGAAGCGACTTGTCGGGGTCCATGATCGCCGCATAGACGCCGCCGGCATCGCGCATGTCGAGATCGGGATAGCCGGACACGCGATGCACGATATCGGACACGGCGAGCGCCGTCATCGGGTTGATCTGCCCGAGGCCGAAGGTCTGGCCGGCATAATAGGGCTGGAAGAAGACCGCGCCGAAGCGGTTGTCCGGGTAGGAGCGCCCGTCCACGCTCTTGCCCCGGAAGCTCTGCTCATAGACCTGCTCGCGGCAGCTCCACAGAAGCTCGTCGTCCCGCGTGAAGCCCTTGCAGCGGTCGAACTCGGGCCGCGCCACGAAGCTCTCGATCGGCTCGCCCTTGTAGGCGAAGTCGATGCCGGAGTTCAGATAGGACATGGCCTTGACGTAATAGGTCTGAAGCCGGTCGAGCGCGTCCACGTTGTAGGTGTGCTCGCCGACCAGCGCGCCGGCGATGTGGATCGGGTCGATCCCGTAGGCGCGGGCCGCCGCGCGCACCTTGCCCTGCAGGTCGCGATTGGTCGCGAGAAGCTGGTGGATCTTGCGATACTTGGCCTCGAAATTGCCGCCCGTCGCCGCCGTGCGCGAATAGGAAAAGCCGGGAATGCCGGGCTGCGAGGCGTTGCGGTTGCCGGGCGGAACATCCGTGACGGACTGCGCCCGCGCGGGCTGGCCAGCGGTCAGCGCAGCGGGGATGGTAATGAGCAGGCCCGCCAGAAGCGCGGCGAGAAGACGGGACATGGAACGACCTTCGAACGGGAAGGCCTCCGCATAGGCCGGAAATTGCGGTGAGCGTGAGGCAGGACGCGTCCTCTTACAGGGCGAAGCCCGGCCGACGTAAGCCGCTCCGACGATTTTTGCGCCCGGCGTGTCACACGTGAAACACTCTAGAGCCGATGCTCTCAGGCGTAGCGGGTCGGAACCGCCGTCAGCGATTTCACCGTTTCCATGGAAATGAAGGCCGACATGTCGGCGAGGCTGACCTTGGAGACCAGGCGCTTGTAGATCGCGTCGTAGTGCTCGACATTGGGCAGCACGATCTTGAGAATGTAATCGACATTGCCGGTCAGCCGGTGGACCTCGACGATTTCGGGGATCGCGCCGACCGCCTGATGGAACTCCTCCAGCCAGCCCTTCTCGTGCCGCGCCGTCTTCACGAGGACGAAGATCGTGGTGGGCAGGTTGATGCGCTTGCGGTCCACCAGCGCCACGCGCCGCGCCAGATAGCCCTCGTCCTTCAGGCGCTGGATACGCCGCGAGCAGGCCGAGGGGGACAGGGACAAGCGCTCGGCAAGGTCCGCCACGGAGCGGTCGGCATCGTCCTGAAGCAGTGTCAGAAGCTGGTGGTCGCGATCATCGAGCATGGCGGATTGATGCACGGCTTCCGATCCACGCGCAATCCTTTCGCGCTCCATGGCAGAAGCGCGCGTCGATCGTGTGCGAAAAGGGGTGGTACGAGCGCGAAAACGCATCCCGCATTCGGCGCCTCGCCGCCATCATGGGAGCGCATCGAACGGGAGACACGAGATGAAGCGCATCGGGCTGATCGGCGGCATGAGCTGGGAATCCACCGCCACCTATTATCGCCTTGCCAACGAGGCGGTGCGCGCGGCGCGCGGCTCGCTCGCTTCGGCCGACATCCTGCTTCACTCGCTCGACTTCTCCGCCGTGGTGGCGCTTCAGAAGGCGGGCCGCTGGGATCTGGCGGCCGAGATGCTGGCCGACAGCGCCCGGCGTCTGGAGCGGGCCGGCGCGGATTGCGTGCTGATCTGCACCAACACGATGCATCTCGTCTCGGCCGAGGTTCAGGCCGCCGTGTCGATCCCGCTCATCGACATCATCCATGAGACCGGCGCGACGCTGAGCCGGGCCGGCTTCTCGCGCCCGCTGCTTCTCGCCACGGCCTACACGATGGAACACGGCTTCTATGCCGACCGGATGGAAGCGGCGACCGGCTTCCGCCCGCTCGTGCCGGACGCGGCCGACCGCGCCTTCGTTCACCGCGTCATCTTCGAGGAGCTTTGCGCCGGCCATGTCGATCCGGCCTCGCGGCGCGGCTTCGAGGCGGTGGTGGAGCGCGGCCGCGCGGCGGGCGCCGACAGCGTGATCCTCGGCTGCACCGAGATCGGGCTTCTGGTGCGCCCCGACGCGCTGGCCCTGCCGGGCGTCTGCTCGACGGAAATCCACGCGGCGGCGGCGGTGCGCTTCGCGCTCGGCGAGGCGGCTCGCGAAACCGTCACATGGACCGACAATGCCAAGCTTCGCGAACGCGTTGCGGCCTAGGCTGAACTGTCGCTGACGGCGCGGGCGGCGGGAGCGTCAGGCTCTCCACCCCGCGCCCTTGGCGATCGGGACGGCCGGGCCTCCGGCTCGGCCCGACATCTGCCGCATTCGCCTTGGATTGCCAGCCCATGTGCCGCCTTCTCGCCTATGCCGGGACGCCGCTCTTTCTGGAAGATCTCCTGATCCGCCCGGAAGGCTCCCTCGTGTCGCAATCCATGGCCGCGCGCGAGGCGCGCACCGTGGTGAACGGGGATGGCTGCGGCCTCGGCTGGTATGGCGAGCGCTTGGAGCCGGGCCTTTATCGCGGCATCCTGCCGGCCTGGTCGGACGCCAATCTCACCTCGCTCTGCCGCCAGATCCGCTCCGGCCTGTTTCTGGCCCATGTACGGGCGGCCACCAGCGGCGGCGTCTCCACCAGCAATTGCCACCCTTTCGCCCATGGCCAGCAGCTCTTTATGCACAATGGCCAGATCGGCGGCTATGCGGGCCTGCGCCGGCGGGTCGAGGGCATGATTTCCGACGCGCTTTACCCTTCGCGCAAGGGCACCTGCGATTCCGAGGCGATCTTCCTGGCCGCGCTGAGCCGCGGTCTCGAAAACGATCCGGTCGCCGCCTTTCGCGATACGCTGGGCGAGATCGAGGCGATGCGCCGTGCCGCGTCGTCGGATGAGCCGGTGCGCTTTGCCGCCGTGCATTCCGATGGCGAGCGGCTCTTCGCCTTTCGCTGGGCGAGCGACGACAAGCCGCCCTCGCTCTATGCCCGCAGCGAGGGGACGAGCGTGCTCGTCGCCTCCGAGCCCTGCGGCACGGGCATGGCCGGCTGGCAGGTCATCCCGCCCGGCAGCGTTCTGGAGGCCGACCGCACGGGACGCCTGTTCCTGCGCCCCTTCGGGGTGGACGCGCCCCGCGCCGAGGCGATCCGGGCCGCCTGAGCGGCCCGGCGATCCTGTTTATCCTCGTCAGGCGAGCGCGCGGTTGCGCGTCTCGACGCCGATCCGCGTCACCGCGAAGGCCGCCACCAGAAGCAGCGCGGCATAGAGCGCGAGCGCGCCGGCAAAGCTCGCCGCCATCACGGGCGCCAGCAGCGAAGGGGCGAGAAGCCCACCGAGCCGCGCCATGGCCCCGGCGCTGCCCATGCCCGTCGCGCGAAGCTCGGTCGGGTAGAGTTCCGGCGTGATGACGTAGAGCGCGCCCCAGGTGCCGAGCAGCGCGAAGCTCATGAGAAGCGTCGCCGTGGTCACGAGAGCGGCATTGAGGCCCAGCGCGTAGAGGCCGCAGCCGAGCGCGCTGAGGACGAGGAAGCCGATCAGCGTCGGCTTGCGGCCCCAGCGCTCCACGCCATAGGCGGCGAGCGCATAGCCGGGAATCTGCGCCAGCGCCACCAGCACCAGGAAGAGATGCCCGCGCACGAAGCCGAAGCCCTGGCCGGCGAGCTGCACCGGGAGCCAGACGAAGACGCCGTAATAGCTCATGGACACGAGCAGCCAGACCACGAGGATCGGCAGGGTGACGCCGCGCAGCGCGGCCGAGAAGATCGAGCCGCCCTGGCGCTCGGCGGGCAGGACCAGCTCGCCCTCCGGCAGCGTGGTGCCGTTGCGCGCGGCCATCGTGTCGAGGATCGCGCGCGCTTCCGCCGTCCGGCCCTGGCGCAGGAGATACATCGGGGATTCGGGCACCCAGAGGCGGATGAACAGGCCGATCACGGCCGGCAGGCCGGTGATCAGGAACAGGACGCGCCAGGGCTCGGCCGCGCCGCTCTGCTGCACGGCGAGGGCGGCCAGCGCCACCAGAACCGTGCCGGGCGCCCAGGCGCCTTCCAGCATGACCAGCCAGCGCCCGCGCTTTTTCGGCGGCAGGAACTCGGCCATCATCGCGTAATCCACCGGCAGCGTGCCGCCGACGCCGAGCCCGGTGAGGAAGCGCAGCGCGAGCAGCCAGGTGAAGTCCGGCGCGAAGGCCGAGGCGATGCCGAACACGGCGTCGAGGAGAATGGTGATGATCAGGACGTTGCGCCGCCCGATCCGGTCCGCCAACCGCCCGAAGACGAAGGCGCCGACCAGCATGCCCAGAAAGAACAGCGTCCCGGTCTGAAGCGCCTGCGGCACGGACAGGCCGAAGCTCGCGGCGATCGAGACGACCGTGAAGCCGATCGCCAGCACCTGCATGGCGTCGGCGGCCCAGACGAGGCCGAAGGTCAGAAGCAGCCGTTTCTGGAAGGGGCCGGTGCCCACGGTCTCCAGAGCGGTTTCGAAAGGCAGGGTGCGGGGCATGGGATCGGACCAAAAAGGCGCCAGGGAAGGCGCGGGGGGCCGATTTGTGTCAGGCTAAAGGCCTGCGTCAAGCCGTTGCACTGCGGGAAAATCGGCAGGGCAACGCGGGTGGCCGGGGGCGGTCCGTCTCATGAGAATCGTTGTGGCACCGTTCAGGCGCGGCGGGTCCACCGCTTTGCGATGGCGCATCAGAGCCTTCGGGCGAACCGCCTCGACGCATCGTCCGGCGCCCCCGGCTTGCCGCGCCATCTCCCCGGCCCCGATTTGAACGCGCTCTCAAAGGCAAAAAACCGACACGAAAAAGCCGCGCCCTTTCGGACGCGGCTTCGGTTGTCGGAGGGGACGCGGCGCTTAGAGCTCCTAACAAAAATCTCGCGGGGTCGGCTGGTCGGATCTTTTCGCCATGGTCTTTGTCGCGAATGCTCGCCGATGCCGCCGGCATCGACTGCGCTTCGCTCCTTGCCCACGGACGAAAATCTCTCGACCATCCTCCGCCCGGAGATTTTGTTAGGCGCTCAGAGAATGAAGCGCGACAGGTCCACATTGCCGGCGATGCCGTCCAGCGCCTTGCGCACATAGGTGGCGTCGACGCGATAGCTCTGGCCACCCTTGTCCGGCGCCTCGAAGGAAATGTCGTCGAGAACGCGCTCCATCACCGTCTGCAGCCGGCGCGCGCCGATATTCTCGACCGTGCCGTTCAGCGACACGGCAAGATCGGCGATGGCGTCGATCGCGTCGTCGGTGATCTCCAGCTCGACATTCTCGGTCTTCATCAGCGCGACATACTGCTTGATGAGCGAGGCTTCGGTCTCCGTCAGGATGCGCCGGAAATCGTCCTTGGTGAGCGCGCGCAGCTCGACGCGGATCGGCAGACGGCCCTGAAGCTCGGGCAGGAGGTCGGAAGGCTTGGCGACGTGGAAGGCGCCCGACGCGATGAAGAGGATATGATCGGTCTTCACCGGCCCGTGCTTGGTGGCGACGGTCGTGCCTTCCACGAGCGGCAGGAGATCGCGCTGCACGCCCTCGCGGCTGACGCCCGCGCCGCCGCCCATGCCGTCCTTGTTGGCGATCTTGTCGATCTCGTCGAGGAAGACGATGCCGTTGTTCTCGACCGCCGCGATGGCGTCGGCAACGAGCGCCTCGTTGTCGAGGAGCTTGTCGGATTCCTCGCCGATCAGAAGCTCGTAGCTTTCCTTGACCGTGGTGCGCCGCGTCTTGGTGCGCCCGCCCATCGCCTTGCCGAACATCTCGGAGAGGTTGAGCACGCCGATATTGGCGCCCGGCATGCCGGGAATGTCCATGCCGCCGAGCGGGTTGGACGTGTCGGCCACCTCGATGTCGATTTCCTTGTCGTCCAGCTCGCCGGCGCGCAGGCGCTTGCGGAAACTGTCGCGCGTGGCGGGCGAAGCGGTCTTGCCGACGAGCGCGTCGAGCACGCGCTCTTCCGAGCCCGCATGGGCCTTGGCGCGGACCTCGGCGCGCTTCTTCTCGCGCACGAGGCCGATGCCGATCTCCACGAGATCGCGGATGATCTGCTCCACGTCGCGGCCGACATAGCCGACCTCGGTGAACTTCGTCGCCTCGACCTTGAGGAAGGGCGCCCCGGCGAGCTTGGCGAGGCGGCGCGAGATCTCGGTCTTGCCGACGCCGGTCGGCCCGATCATCAGGATGTTCTTCGGGCTCACCTCCTCGCGGAGCGAACCCTGGAGCTGCTGACGGCGCCAGCGGTTGCGCAGGGCCACAGCCACCGCGCGCTTGGCTTCGCGCTGCCCGATGATATGCCGGTCGAGTTCGGAAACGATCTCGCGGGGGGAAAAGTCGGTCATGCTCGTTCGAAATCTCGTGCTGGTCGCCGGATCGGTTCCGGGCGGAAGGACGCAAGGCAGGAGATGGGGAGCCCGAAGGCGTCGTGCCAGAGGCGATCTGGGGGATGGCGTCGCCCGAGCCTTGCCGGCCCGGCGTCCGGTTGGCCAGGCCGGTCGCATCGCCGAGCCGCCCAGGTCGGACCGATCCGTGGCAAAGGTTAAAACGACGCTTAACTAAAGCGGAAGTGACCACAGAGTTTATGGCGTTTCGGGGGTCGAACCGCGTCAAATTTGCAGATAAGTAAGACTAACTTGCCGAGATGGCCGAGCTTCGGCGCGGCGGGACAAGGTCGAACGAGACGAAGGTCTTCGGAAGGGATCGAGATGGCTTGCACTTCCTCTGCCCCGCACCGTTCGAGCGGAGACGCGCGCCCGGAATGAAGACGACGCTCGAACCGCTCTCACAGACCATTTCCCGCCCCTGGACAGCAGACGGTCTGATGGCCGGCCTCGAAAAGGTGGCCGGCCTCTACGGCTTTTCGCATTTCGCGCTTCTGACCATCCCGTCCACCGACGAGGCGGGCGCGGAAATGCGCCTTCTCCTGTCGAACTGGAGCGAGGATTTCCGGCGCGGCTTCGAGCGCAACGGGCTGCATCGCTATTCTCCGGTCCTGCGCGCCCTGCGGGGCGGCGTCCTGCCCCTCGTCTGGGACGCCGAGACGCTCTACGGCTACGATCCCGACGACGCCGACATGAGCGCTCCGGCGCGCTTCCTGGGCGCCAGCGGCACGCTGTCGGGCGTGTATTGCCCCGTCCACGGGCTGACCGGCTTCAACGGCGTCCTGTGCTTCTTCGGGGCGGGGCCGCCGATCGACGAGGACGCCGCCGACGCGCTGCATCTCGTCGCCTTCAGCGCCTTCGGGATGCTGAGCTGCATCCGCTTCGAGGAGAACCGGCGCAACAACCCCCTGACGGGGCGCGAGCGCGACTGCCTGAAGCTCGCCATGCTCGGCAAGACCTCCTCCGAGATCGGCACGATCCTGAAGCTCTCCGAGCACACGATCTCGCAATATCTGACCTCCGCCACGCGCAAGCTCGACGCGTCGAACCGCACCCATGCCGTGGCGCTCGCCGCGCAGCTCGGCTACCTCTCGTAGGCCAGCATAGGGTCTGCCCGCCGCCACGCTCTGCCTCTTGAGCCGCTCGGGCTTTCCGGGTGGCGGAGCGTCGGCTCGGCGCCTATGTCCTCCGGGATGATAGAGGGCAGACCGATGATGGAGCTTCAGCCGGGCGTGCACTTTTGGCCGGGCTTCTTCGGGCGCGCGGCGCAGGAAGAGCTGGTGGAGGCCATCCGTGCCGTCGTCGCCGAGGCCCCGCTTTATCGCCCCGCCATGCCCCGCACGGGAAAGCCCTTCTCGGTGCGCATGACCAATTGCGGGCCGCTCGGCTGGGTGTCGGACCGTGCGGGCTACCGCTACCAGCCGGACCATCCCGAAACCGGCGCGCCCTGGCCGACCATCCCGCCCGTGCTTTTGCAGCTTTGGAACGAGGTGTCCGGCTCGCCCGCGCCGCCGGAAGCCTGTCTCGTGAACTTCTACGACGGATCAGCCAAGCTCGGCCTGCATCAGGACAAGGACGAGGCGGACCTCGCCGCGCCTGTCGTCTCCGTCTCGCTTGGCGACGAGGCGCTGTTTCGGCTGGGCGGGCTGGAGCGCAGCGATCCGACGCGCTCGTTTCGTCTGAAGTCCGGCGACGTGCTGGTGCTCGGCGGCGAGAGCCGCCTCGCGTTTCATGGCGTGGACCGTGTGTACCCCGGCACATCCACGCTGCTGCCCAAGGGCGGGCGGATCAATCTCACGCTGCGGCGGGTGCGCCCGAGCTGACGCGTCCCTCCCCGCGCCAGAGCGAGGCGACGGGCTCAAGGGCAAGATCGGGCTTGGCGTCGCCGATGAAGACGAGAACCGGGCCGGGATGGGGATTGGCCGGGTCGTAGAAGTCGAGAAGGCCGGGATGGCGCGCCTGGAAGAAATCGGGGCGAAGGCCCCGCTCGCGCAGGAGATGGTCGATCACCACCTGATCGCCATGCACGGCGTTCGGCACCGCGCCGCAGGAGCCCGGCCGCATCCAGCGCTCAGGGTCCGCGCGGAACGTGTCGTGGATGAAGCCGAGCTGATCGCCCTCCCAGCGCAGAAGCGCGCTCGACACGCGGGTCTTGTGGAAATGGTCCTCCATGGCGCAGAGACCCGGCTCCGTCAGCGCCGAGGCGTCGCCCGAGATCACCGTGTCGAGATCGCACAGAACCGCCGTGCCCTCCACCAGCCCGCCGCGCAGCGCTTCCATCTTGGACCACCAGACCGGCCAGTCCTCCCGCAGCGGGATGCGCTCGACGCCCTCGATCGCAAAGGCCATGTCGGTGAGGCAGAGACAGCGCTTGAAGCCCGGCGCGTGGCGCCGCGCGCCCGCCCAGAGGCGCTCCACCCAGAGCGGCGTGTAGCGGCCGCCGCCGCGCAGCACCGTGACGAGCGTCGTCATCGGTGCCCGTCCCTTCGGTTTCGATCCCGTCCGCTCATGCGCATTCCCGTCTCCCATGCCGAAGCCCGACGGACGCGAGATAGGGCCGCGCGGCGCGGCGGGCCTGCGACAAAGCGTCGGGCAGGGGGCGCCGGGCAGGGGCGCCGGGCGGGGCGTCAGGCGAGGGCGGCGGGCTCGCGCTCCAGCGGGACGATCCGGTCACGGCCCGTGCGCTTGGCTTCGTAGAGCGCGCGGTCGACGCGCGAATACACCGCCTCCATCGGCTCGCCCGGATGGATCGTGGTGAAACCGGCCGAGCAGGTGACGCGATAGGTCGGATCGTCGGGCACGAAGCGGCTTTCGCGCAGGTGGTCGAGCACCCGGCCGAGGATCGCCAGCCCCTCTTGGGCCGTGACATGGGGCAGGATCAGCATGAACTCCTCGCCGCCCATGCGCCCGAACGCGTCGCAGGTGCGCAGGAGCGAGGGGATGCGCCGGGCGATCTCCACCAGCACGTCGTCGCCCACCTGATGGCCGAAGCGGTCGTTGATCTGCTTGAAGAAGTCGATGTCGAGAAGCGCCACGCAGCCGAGCGCTTCGCCGACCCCCCGCCCGCGCTCCACCAGCGCGGCGAAGGTCGTGTGGACGTGCCGCCGGTTGGAAATGCCGGTCAGCTCGTCCGTATGGGCGAATTTCCAGGCGATGTCGCGTTCCTGACGAAGCAGGCGGTCGGTCTGGCGCTGCCGGGTCACGTCGCAGCCGACGAACAGCATCCAGCCGTCCGGCATGGTGGATTCGGTGATCGACAGCCAGCGCCCGTCCAGAAGGTCGGTTTCCATGGAAAGGCTCGGCATGGTGCCGCGGCGCGACAGGCAGGACGAGAGCCAGAACTCGAAGTCGGGATGCGACACGCGCGGACCGCGACCGGCGGCATGGTTGCGGCGCATGAGATCGACCCAGAGCGGCGTCTCGTCCGGCTCCAGGAAGAAGGCCTCGCGAAACGCCTCGTTCGCGTAGGCGATGCGTCCGCCCGGATCGTAGATCGCGATCAACGCACCCGTATGCGCGGCCAAGGCGGCCAGCCGATCGTTCAACTGCACCAACGGAAACCCTGTGCCAATGCCGGACGCGAGGGTTACGTGCAAAGCGCGATCATTTCAATGCTCGCCTAAATTCGCCGCGAAGCGGTTCGGGCGCGTGAACGGCCTTCCAATCCGCGCCGAACCTCAAGGGCACAGGGATGCGGGGGACGAGGCTCGCGCCCCACCCCCCTCGCAGCGTCAGCTCCGGGGCGCGGGAAGCGGCAGGAACTGGTAAGCCCAGGTTTCGGTCAGGATCGTGTCGCCCTGGCGCAGGAACAGGCGCAGCTCCACCGGATCGCCGCCTTCGGCCGTGACGTCGAAGGTCACGCGCCAGGCGGTGCCGACCTTGATCGAATAGGCGTCGATATTGCTGAGCGTGCCGCGCGAGGCGGTGACCACCGGCTTCACGCCCTTGGCGAAGCGGTCGAGCCCGGCGACGAGGCCGCCGTCGAAATCCACCACGATCTTGGTGACGCCCGCCGGGCGGGCCTGACCGGCCACGCCGCCGCGCCCGAGGCGCGTCGCCACGACCTTGCCGACATCGCCCGGGAAGGGCTCGGCATTGGCCCAGTAGAGATCGTAGTCGATGCTGATCGCATCGCCCTTCTTCACCGGCTTCTCGGACAGCCAGTAGGCGGCGATGTTGTCGTGGATCTCGTCGTCGGTCGGGATTTCCACGAGCTGCACGGCGCCCGGCCCCCAGTCGCCCTTGGGCTGGACCCAGACGCTGGCGCGGCGCTCGTAGAACACGCCGTCATCCTCGTAGTTCTTGAAGTCGCGGTCCCGCTGCAGAAGGCCGAAGCCCTTGGGATTGTTGGACGTGAAGGTCGAGGTCATGACAGAGTTGGGGTTGTTGAGCGGGCGCCAGATGCGCTCGCCCGCCCCGGTCCAGAGCGCCAGACCGTCGGAATCGTGGACCTCCGGCCGCCAGTCGATGCGGCGCTGCTTGTCGGTCTCGGAATACCAGTACATCGAGGTCAGGGCCGCGATGCCGAAGCGGGCGATGTCGTCGCGCGCGAAATAGCGGGCCTGGATGTCCATGACGATCGGCCCGCCCTTCTTGACGTCCATGCGCAGGACGCCGGCGACGCGGGGGCTGTTGAGCGCGCAGGTGATGACGAGGCGCCCGTCCGCCGAGGGCTCCAGATAGAAATCCGTGAAGCGCGGAAACTCCTCGGGCGTCGGCATGGCGACGTCGATGGCGAGCGCGCGGGCGGACATGCCGAACTGGTTGTCCTCGCCGGACGTGCGGAAATAGGCGGCGCCCAGAAAGGCCAGCCAGTCCGCTTCCGAACCCGGCTCCAGAACGCGGAAGCCGGCAAAGCCGATATCGCCGGGGAGTTCCTTGGCGGGGCTGTCGTCGGGAATCTGGAAGAGGTTCGGGTCGTAGCGCAGCGTGCGCGCCTGTCCGTTCTCCACGACATGGATGCCGACCGGCAGCTTGAAGTAGCGGCCCAGATGGAAGAAGCGGATCGGCGCCTTGCCGTCGTTCAGCTGGAGGGTGTTCTCCGCCTTGTACTTGATGCGCCAATGCTGGTCGAAATCGATCCGCTCCAACACGTCGGCGGCGCGCGGCACTTCGGGCACATAGGCCTGAGCGGCGAGCTGGCGCTGCTCCTCGACCAGCCGGTCGAAGGAGAAGGGGCGCGGCGCGTCGAAGGTGAGGCCGCTGTCCTGCGCCAGGGCCAGCTTGGTCTTGCCCGCCAGGCCGAGCGCGGCAAGACCCATCATGAGGTCCCGTCGGTTGAGGTCGATCGTCATGCGCGGTCAGGTCCCTTTCGCGAAGTCGGGCGGCAGTAGGGCGAAGGTCGGGTCATGTCAACACGGAGCCAAGGTTTGCCGCGACGAGAAAATGGGGCGGCGGGCCGTGGTGGAAAGATCGAACGGGACCCTGCCGCCGCGCGCGCCGTTCGGTGGCGCTCATCGGTGCAACCCGAGCGCCTCCTTCCTCGTCTCCTTCGCGGACACGAGGATCGCCCCCATGACGCCGTTCGAGATCGACTGGACGCCCGAAGCCTTCGAAACCGTGCGCGAGCGCGTGCGGGCCTTTGAGTTCGCCCCCGCGCCGCCCGGCGAGGGCTGGGCCATGGGCTGCGACCCCGCCTTCCTGCGCGAGATGCGCGATCACTGGCTGGCGCATTACAGGCGCGAAGAGGCGCTGGCGCGGCTCAACCGCTATTCGCAGTTCCGCGCCACGATCGACGGGGTGGGCCTGCATTTCGTGCATCTGCTCGGCGAAAGCGGCGGGCGGCGCCCGCTTCTCCTGACGCATGGCTGGCCGGGCTCGTTTCGCGAGTTCTGGCGCGTGGCCGAGCCGCTCGCCTATCCCTCGCGCTTCGGCGGCCGGTCCGAGGACGCCTTCGATCTGGTGATCCCGAGCCTGCCGAATTTCGGCTATTCCGACCATCCGACTGAGACCGTGGACCAGGCCCGCACGGCCGATCTCCTCGACCGGCTGATGCGCGAGGTTCTCGGCTACCGGACCTATCGCGCCCATGGCGGCGACTGGGGCGCGCTCGTCACCTCGCTTCTGGCGCTGCGCCACCCCGAAAGCCTCGAGGCGATCCATCTCACCATGGTCTTCCCGCAGCCCGAAGGCGAGCCGGCGAGCGAGGGCGAGCGCGACTGGGCGGCGCGGATGCGGGAGATCGAGCGCGAGATGGGCGCCTATCGCCACCTTCAGGGCTCCAGGCCGCAAAGCCTGTCCTGGCTGGTCGGCGAGGACCCGATGCGGCAGGCGAGCTGGATCTGGGAGCGCTACCACGACTGGTCGGACCAGCGAACGCGGCCCTTCGAGGCGGTGTTCACGCCGGACGAGCTGATCGACACGGCGATGATCTATCATCTGACCGGGGCGCTCCATTCCTCGATCCGCTATTACAGCGAGGCGGCGCGCAAGGGGCTTCGGCAGTTGAGGCCGGGCGAGCGGATCGAGGTGCCGACCGCCTTCGCCTGCTTCCCCGGCGATCCCCTCCATCCCTGGCCGCCGCGCTCCTATGCGGAGCGGGGCTTTGCCGTATCGCGCTGGACCGAGATGCCCTATGGCGGCCATTTCGCGGCGCTGGAAGCGCCCGGCCTTCTGGTGACGGACCTGCGCGAATGGGCGCGGGGATGAGGGGTTAAAAGGAAGCGCGGCGCCACCTCTCGAAACCCGCGCCGCCCGCCGCTTCGCCGGCCTCGTCGCCGGGATGCCGAAAGCGCAGGCCGTAGATTTCCATCGCGCGCCAGACCACCTCGGCGTCGTAGAGGCGGTTCGTGCGGTCGACGCGCAGGGCGATCCGGCGGCCGGGCAGGGCGCCTTCGGGCAGGCGCACCTGCGCACCGGTTTCCGACAGGTCCCGGATATGGACGCTCAAGACCGGGTCGCTGAAACCGGCGGTGACCGAGCCCTGGTAGCACACGCGCCGCCGCGCCTTGGCCCTGCGTTCCAGCATCCCGCCTTTCCTTTCGTCCCTCGGTTGGAGTTCTGAACGAGAACACAACCAAGGAATGAAAGATCGGAGCCCGCCTTCGCAATCTTAAATCTTGGTTATGGTTAAGGGAGAGGCAGGACCTCGCCGCATCCGCCCCCGCCGCGGCGCTCAGATGTTGCGCAGCGCCACTTCCTCCACGAGATGGTCGCCGCCCTTGCGCAGGATCAGGTCGGCGCGCGGCCGGGTCGGCAGGATGTTCTCGTAGAGATTCCGCTCGTTGATCGTCGTCCAGAGCCGGTTGGCGACCTCGAGCGCTTCGTCTTCCGAGATTTTCGAATAGCGATGGAAGAACGAGGCTTCCTCGCGGAAGGCGGTTTCGCGCAGGCGCATGAAGCGCGCGACATACCAGCGGTGCAGGTCCTCGATATCGGCGTCGATATAGATCGAATAGTCGAAGAAGTCCGACACGAAGGGAATGAACTTGCCGTCCTTGGGCATGTCGCGGACCTGAAGCACGTTCAGCCCCTCGAAGATCAGGATGTCCGGCTGGTCCACCGTCACCTGCTCGCCCGACACGACGTCATAGACGAAATGCGAATAGACGGGCGCCGTGACGCGGGGCACGCCGGCCTTGATGTCCGAGAGGAAGCGCAGGATGGCGCCGACATCGTAGCTTTCGGGAAAGCCCTTGCGCTGCATCAGCCCTTCGGCTTCCAGAACGGCATTGGGAAACAGGAACCCGTCGGTCGTCACGAGATCGACCTTGGGCGTGCCGGGCCAGCGCGCCAGAAGCTCCTTGAGGATACGAGCCGTGGTGCTCTTGCCCGCCGCCACCGAGCCGGCGATGCCGATCACGAAGGGCGTCTTGGTCTGCTCCGAGCCGCGCAGGAAGCGGCGGCGCTGGCGAAACAGGGTCTGCGAGGATTCCACATGCGCGTAGAGAAGGCGCGACATGGCGAGATAGATGCGCTCCACTTCGCCCAGATCGATCCGGTCGCCCATCGAGCGCAGGCGGCGCACCTCGTCCTCGCTGAGCGTCAGCGCCTCGCGGCCCCGGAAGGTCGCCCATTCCGCCGCCGAGAAGAAGCGATAGGGCGAATGCGCGGGATTGGGCAGCCGCGTGTCCATCGCGCTCAAGCCCCGGCGAGCGGGCGCGCCGCCTTTTCCTGAAGCCCGGTCTGCGCCGTGCGGCGCTGCAGCTCGTCCATCACGGAGGCGAGCGGAAGCCCACGCAGGTGGAGCACCACGAGGAGATGGTAGAGAAGGTCGGCCGCTTCGCCGGTCAGCGCCGCGTCGTCCTCGCTGATCGCCGCGATCACGGTTTCCACGCCCTCCTCGCCGAGCTTCTGCGCAGCTTTCGGCAGGCCGCGCGCGGCGAGCTTGGCGGTGTAGGAAGTGGGGTCGTCCGAGCGGGCGCGCGCGGCGACGATGGTTTCGAGCTCGGCAAGCGTGAACATCGTCAATCAGATCCGGGCAGGGGGTTCGGTCCGGCGGCGGATCGCTTGGGGCGGTCCGCCGGGCGGGGTCAGGAAGCGCGCCGCGCGGCCGGGGCCGCGTCGAGACGCATGGGAATGCCGGCCTTGGCCATGTGATCCTTGGCTTGCGCGATCGTATAGGTCCCGAAGTGGAAAATCGAGGCCGCGAGCACCGCCGCCGCGCCGCCCTGCAACACGCCGGCGGCCAGATGATCGAGCGAGCCGACGCCCCCCGAGGCGATTACCGGCACGGACACGGCGTCCGACACGGCGCGCGTCAGCTCGATGTCGAAGCCCGCCTTGGTGCCGTCACGGTCCATGGAGGTGAGAAGGATTTCGCCCGCGCCCAGCGCCACGACGCGCCGCGCGAACTCCACCGCGTCGATGCCCGTCGGCGTGCGCCCGCCATGGGTGAAGATTTCCCAGCGCGATACGTCTTCGGGGCTGGACACACGCTTCGCGTCGATCGCGACGACAATGCACTGGTTGCCGAACTTGTCGGCGGCCTCGGCGACGAATTCCGGCCGCTTCACCGCCGCCGTGTTGATCGAGACCTTGTCGGCCCCGGCGAGCAGCAGCTTGCGGATGTCGGCGACCTCGCGCACGCCCCCGCCCACCGTCACCGGCATGAAGCAGGCTTCCGCCGTGCGGGCGACGACGTCGAAGATCGTCTCGCGATTGTCGGAAGAGGCCGTGATGTCGAGAAAGCAAAGCTCGTCCGCCCCGGCCGCATCGTAGCGCCGCGCCGCTTCCACCGGGTCGCCGGCATCCACCAGCCCCTCGAAATTGACGCCCTTGACCACCCGGCCGTCCTTGACGTCGAGACAGGGAATGATGCGAGCCTTCAGCGTCATCGCGCGAACCTTATCCGGGCAACCGGGAATGGGGCGACATCTCGTCCCCGTCGCCGGTGCTTATCGCCGGGTCGGGGCGAAGGCGCAAGCGCGGCCGAAGCCTTGCCCCCCGCTCCTGTCTCACGTGAAACAGCGTGTCTGGCTTAACAAAAGCTGAAAGCTCTTTCGGAACGGGGCCGGAAACGGTCCGTTTGCTCCTCGAACGCCGGCGCGGCGCCGGTTCTGAGATTTCGAGGATTTCCATGAAGAAGATCATTGCTTTGGCGGCCCTGTCCACCCTGCTCGCCATGCCCGTCGCGGTGCAGGCCCAGCAGGCCGTGACGCCCGCCGCCGGCTCGCCGACCAAGATGAAGGCGGCGACCACGCAGGACGAATTCGTGCCCATGGCCGTCTCGTCCAACATGTACGAGATCGAATCGAGCCGCATGGCGCTGGAGAAGTCGCAGAGCGCCGAGGTGAAGCGCTTCGCCCAGCACATGATCGACGACCACACCAAGGCCACGGCCGAGCTGAAGGCCGCGCTGGCCTCCGGCCCGAAGACGGCGATGCCCGAGCGCCTCGACCCCAAGCACGAGCGGATGCTCGAAGAGCTGCGCGCCGCCTCCGGCACCCAGTTCAACGCGCTCTACATCCAGCAGCAGGGCGCCGCGCACGAGGAATCGATCGGTCTGTTCCAGGGCTATGCCGAGAACGGCGAGGCGGGTCCGGTGAAGGATTTCGCGGCCAAGACGCTGCCGACCCTCGAAATGCACCGCGACATGCTCGCCAAGGTCAAGGCGTCCTGAGCGAGCGGCCCTAGGCGATAGAAAAAAGGCAGGCGCTCGCGGGGGCGCCTGCCTTTTCGCATTCGAACTCCGGCGAGTCCCGTCAGGCCCGGGCCAGCCGCGCCAGCGCTTCAGTGGGGTCGATGCGCCCGTCATAGAGCGCGCGGCCGCTGATCGCGCCTTCCAGGATCGCGGCGTCAGGGCCGGCCAGACGCTCGATATCCTCCATCGAGGCGAGGCCCCCGGAGGCGATCACCGGAATGCCGACGGCGCGGGCGAGCTCGATGGTCGAATCCCAGTTGATGCCGGCGAGAATGCCGTCGCGGTCGATATCGGTGTAGATGATCGCGGACACGCCGACATCCTCGAAGCGGCGGGCGAGGTCGATGGCCGTCAGCGTCGAGGATTCCGCCCAGCCTTCCACCGCGACATAGCCGCCCTTGGCGTCGATGCCGACCGCGACGCGCCCCGGAAAGCGCTGCGCGGCTTCGCGCACCAGATCGGGATCGCGCACCGCGACCGTGCCGAGGATGACGCGCGACAGGCCCTTGTCCAGCCAGCGCTCGATATCCTCCATCCGCCGGATGCCGCCGCCGAGCTGCACCTTCATGTCGGTGCCGACCGCACCGAGGATCGCGTCCACCGCGCCGGCATTCACCGCGCGCCCCTCGAAGGCGCCGTTGAGATCGACGACGTGAAGATGCGTGAAGCCCTGCGCGCGAAACGCCTCGGCCTGATCCGCCGGATCGGCGTTGTAGACCGTCGCCTCCTCCATCAGCCCGAGCTTCAGGCGCACGCATTCGCCATCCTTCAGGTCGATGGCGGGAAAGAGAATGGGCATCAGGGCTTCCACTTCAGGAAGTTGGCGATGAGGGCGAGACCGAGCGTCTGGCTCTTTTCGGGGTGGAACTGCGTGCCGACCTTGTTGCCATTAGCGACGATCGCCGTGACCGGGCCGCCATAGTCGACGGTCGCGATCACCTGGGCCTCGTCGCGCGGCACGAGGTGGTAGGAATGGACGAAATAGGCGTGCAAGCCGCCTTCGCCGGTCGGAATGCCCTCGAGGATCGGATGGGCGTGGCGCAGCTCGATCGTGTTCCAGCCGATCTGCGGCACTTTCAAGCTGGCATCGCTCGGCACGATCGGCTCGACATCCCCGGAAATCCAGCCGAAGCCTTCTGTGATCGTCTTTTCCAGCCCGCGCTCGGCCATGAGCTGCATGCCGACGCAGATGCCCAGGAACGGCCGCCCTTGCGTGTCCACGGCGTGGCGCAGCGCCTCTTCCATGCCCGGCACCGCGCGCAGGCCCGCCCGGCAATCGGCATAGGCGCCGACGCCCGGCAGAACCACGCGGTCGGCCCCGCGCACCACCTCCGGGTCATCCGTCAGGCGAATGTCCATGTCGAGACCGGCCTCGAGGGCGGCGCGCTCGAAGGCCTTGGTGGCTGAGCGCAGATTGCCCGAGCCATAGTCGATGATCGCAAGTGTCGGCATCAGCTCTTGTCCGAAAGGGGGGAGGGGGCTGGCCCGAAGGGGCGGCTCTCGTCGGAAGTCAGGGGCGCGGCAGGGGAAAGACCGTGGGTTCGAATCCCATCCTCTCCGCCAGCCGCCATGCGCGCATAATAGCGGATTTCGGCCTCGGCCCGGTCGCTCGCCATCAGGGCCGCCGTCTCGCGCCAGCCCTGCCGCCGAAGCTTCCAGGCCTTGAGGCTCGGGCCTTCCAGCGCCACGAGAAGCCCGATCAGAAGCGGCAGCACGGCGGCGGCCAAGCCGAAGCCCGTCGCGCCCGCCTGCCAGCCGATCAGGACCTCCAGCGCGAAGACGGCGATGGCGGCGAGAAACAGGCGCTGCCACAGAAGCCAGATCACGGGAACCACGAAGGCGACGAGCGAAAACCCATCACGCAGAAACAGCGCCTTCTCGCTGGCCGCAAAGCCCGTTCGACCCTCCGGCCGGATCGGCTCCGCCGGGGCGTTCGCGCCGTCGGCCTCGACCGCGTCCGCCGCCTCGCCGGCCCGCGCGATCCCGCGCCCGTCCTCCACCGACGCGTCGTCCCACTCGCTCTCGGCCGGGGCCGGCGGCTCGAAGACGCGAAACCGCTTCATGTCAGCCGGTCCGTCATGCGAGGACGCCCTTGGTGGAGGGCACGAGATCGGCCTGTCGCGGGTCGATCTGCAAGGCATCGCCCAGCACCCGCGCCACCGCCTTGAAGCAGGTCTCGGCGATGTGGTGCGAGTTCTCGCCGTAGAGCGTCTCGATGTGCAGCGTCAGTCCGGCGTTCATGGCGAAGGCCTGGAAGAACTCGCGCACGAGCTGCGTGTCGAACGTGCCGATCTTCTCGGTCGGAAAGCGCGTGCGAAACACCAGAAACGGCCGGCCCGACACGTCCACCGCCGCGCGCGTCAGGGTCTCGTCCATCGCCAGATCCAGCGAGGCATAGCGCCGGATGCCGCGCCGCTCGCCCATCGCCTGCCGGATCGCCTGACCCAGCGCAATGCCGACATCCTCCACCGTGTGATGGTCGTCCACATGCAGATCGCCCTTGGCCTCGACCCGGATGTCCATGAGCGAATGGCGCGCCAGATGGTCCAACATATGGTCGAAGAAGCCGACGCCCGTGGAGGTCGTCGCCCGGCCCTGGCCGTCGAGATCCACATGAACGCGGATCTGCGTCTCCTTCGTCGCCCGATCCACCGCCCCGTCGCGCCGACCCGCCGTCACGCCCATGATCCTGCCCCTTCGTCTTCCACTCCCGGGCTTCCTACAGGGGCCGAGGCCCGTGTGCCAAGGGGCGTGATGGTGGATGGGCGAGGGCAGGGGCGCTGCCCCTGCACCCCGGCAGGGGAAATGATTTCCCCTGCACCCCTCCACTCTCTTGGCGCATGTGTCCGAGATTGGGCGGGGCCGCTGGCCCCGCCCAATCTCGGAAAGAAGGTCCCAAAAGAAAGGAAGGGTTCGGGAAGCCCTTCCCGAGCGGGGCCCGGGGCGGCAGCCCCGCCTTCGACATCCGCCATCGCCCCCTTGGCGCGCGGGCCCTCGGCCACCCATATGGGGCCGTGAGTTCGAGACAAAGGGCATGAGACCATGATGGAGCGGCACGATCCCGCGCAGATGTATTCCACGACGATCGTGACCGTTCGCAAGAACGGCAAGGTCGTGGTGGCGGGCGACGGGCAGGTTTCGCTGGGCAACACGGTGATGAAGGGCAACGCGAAGAAGGTGCGCCGGCTCGGCAAGAACGGGCAGGTGATCGCGGGCTTCGCGGGCGCGACGGCGGACGCCTTCACGCTCTTGGAGCGGCTGGAGGCCAAGCTGGAGCAGTATCCGGACCAGCTGACGCGCGCCTGCGTGGAACTGGCGAAGGACTGGCGCACGGATCGTTATCTGCGCCGGCTGGAGGCGATGATGATCGTCGCCGACAAAAGCGTGACGCTGACGCTGACCGGCAATGGCGACGTGTTGGAGCCGGAGAATGGCGTGATGGCGATCGGCTCGGGCGGCAATTATGCGCTGGCGGCGGCGCGCGCGCTGGCCGACACGGATTTCGGCGCGGAGGAGATCGCGCGCCGCGCGATGAAGATCGCGGGCGAAATCTGCATCTACACCAACGGCAACGTGGTGCTGGAAAGCCTCGACGCGGACGCGTGAGACGAGCGGCGGGGCCGAGGCGTTGCGCCCGGCCCCGCCGGCTTCGAGATGACGCCCAGCTCTTAGTCGCGGTCGCGCGCGATGAGGCCGAGAACGAAGCCGATCAGGCCGGCGACCAGCAGGGCGGAGAGCGGGTTCTGATGAACCTTGTGGCGAACGACCTTGCTGCCGCGTTCGGCATAGGCGCCGGCGTTCTCGTAGAGGTCGGAAGCGTAGTGCGAGGCATCGCGCAGTGCCTCGCGGCCCTGACCGTAGAGGTCCTGCGCGGCGCCTTCCGCCTGGCGAAGCCGGCCTTCGGCGGCGTTCTTGTCGGAGCCGAACGCATCCCCGAACGCGCTCTGCAGCTTGCCGCCCAACTCGCGCGCGCTGCCTTCGAAACGATTTTTGTCCAACGCTCCGTACCCCTTGTGACGAATTCGCGGGTTCACCTGTCGGTCTGAAACTCGTTAGTCGGGCATTGGTTCGCCCGCGCGGCCCGTCTTTTGAAAGATCGTTGGCCTGCAAGATGGTTGGGCGGGCGCGCATTCGACGCCCTTCCCGCTGTCATCCGCGCACCCTAAGTCGGCCCTGCAATGGCTGGACGGGCGCGTGCCGCTGTCTGGCCGAAGAAAATGTCTGGCCCGGAGAAGGAGCGCCCCCATGGAGTATCGTCGGTTCGGACAATCGGGCCTGAAAGTGCCCGCTCTCAGCCTGGGAACGGCGACCTTCGGCGGGTCGAACGAGTTCTTCCAGCGCTGGGGCGCGACGGATGTGGCGGACGCCGCGCGCATGGTCGATCTCTGCCTCGACCATGGCGTCAACTTCTTCGACACGGCCGACATCTATTCCGGCGGCGTGTCGGAAGAGGTGCTGGGGCAGGCGCTGAAGGGCAAGCGCGAGCGCGTCCTGATCTCCACCAAGGCGACGTTCCGCAACGGGGAGGGACCGAACGAGGTCGGCTCCTCGCGCCACCATCTGGTGCGCGCCTGCGAGGCGAGCCTGAAGCGGCTGGAGACCGACCATATCGACGTCTATTTCATGCACGGGTTCGACGCCTCGACCCCGGTGGACGAGACGCTGCGCGCGCTGGACGATCTGATCACGGCCGGCAAGATTTCCTATATCGGCGCGTCCAACTTCTCCGGCTGGCACCTGATGAAGTCGCTGGCGACCTCCGAGAAATACGGGCTCGCCCGCTATGTCGCCTATCAGGGCTATTATTCGTTGATCGGGCGCGACTACGAATGGGAGCTGATGCCGCTCGGGCTCGACCAGGGCGTCGGCCTCATGGTCTGGAGCCCGCTCGGCTGGGGCCGGCTCACCGGCAAGATCCGGCGCGGGCAGGAGAACAAGGGCGGGCGCATCGCCTCGGGCGGCGCGGTCGGCGGGCCGCCGGTCTCGGACGAGTATGTCTATGACGTCGTGGACGCGCTGGACGCGGTGGCGGCCGAGACGGGCAAGAGCGTGTCGCAGGTCGCGCTGAACTGGCTGCTGCAACGGCCGGGCGTGTGCAACATCGTGGTCGGCGCGCGCAACGAGGAGCAGCTCAAGCAGAATCTCGGCGCGGTCGGCTGGAGCCTTGCGCCCGAGCAGATCGAGCGTCTCGACAAGGCCTCGCATCGCGAGCCCGTCTATCCCTATTGGCACCAGAAGGATTTCGACGAGCGCAATCCCAAGCCCACGCGCTGGTAGGCGCATGAGCGCGAGCGCGTTTCGCCGGGCCGTCGTCGTCGGCGCGTCGGGGGGCGTCGGCGGCGCTCTGGCGTTTGCGCTGGCCGAAGGGGGATCGGAGGTCGAGGCCTTCTCGCGCTCCGGCCGCGCGCCGGATCATCCCCTGATCCGGCCGGGGTCCATCGACCTTCTCGACGAAGCCACGATCGCGGCGGCGGCGGCGCGGGTGAAGGCGGGCGGCGCGCCGGACCTCGTGATCGTCGCGACCGGGCTTCTGCATGGCGAGGGCGTGCAGCCGGAAAAGACCTGGCGGCAGATCGAGCCGGACGCCTTCGCCCACCTCTTCGCTGTCAACGCGACCGGGCCGGCGCTGGTCGCCAAGCGCATGCTGCCGCTTCTACCGCGCGAGGGGCGGGCGGTCTTCGCCGCGCTCTCGGCCCGCGTCGGCTCGATTTCCGACAACCGGCTCGGCGGCTGGGTCGGCTATCGCGCGTCCAAGGCGGCGCTGAACATGATCGTGCGCACGCTGAGCCTGGAGCTGAAGCGCACCCACCCTGCCGCGCTCTGCGTGGCGCTGCATCCCGGCACGGTGGAAACCCAACTCAGCGACCCGTTCTCGCGCAACGCCGCGCGCGTGACGCCGCAGGCGGCGGCCGGCCATCTCCTGCGCGTTCTCGCCACGCTCACGCCGGACGAGAGCGGCGGCTGCTTCGCCTGGGACGGACAGCCGATCCCGGCCTGACAGGCGCGCGTCGCGGGCGCGTTCGCTCGCGAGGGGCTTGCCGCTTCCGGATGGCGCTGTTCTTCTGCAAGCCCTTGCAGGGGTGAATGCGGTCCGGGCGCAGGCGCGAGGAGCCTCCGATGATCACGACACTCGCCGTCGCCAACTATCGCTCGCTTCGCGATCTCGCGATCCCGCTCGGGCGGCTGACGCTGGTGACGGGCGCCAACGGCAGCGGCAAGACCAGCCTTTATCGCGCGCTGCGGCTTCTGGCCGAGATCGCGCAGGGCCGGCTCGCCGCGACGCTGGCGGGGGAAGGGGGCTTCGGCTCGGCGCTCTGGGCGGGGCCGGAGACGATCGGCCGGGCCATGCGGGAGGGCCGCGTTCCCGTTCAGGGCACCGTGCGCTCAGGGCCGGTGAGCCTGCGGCTCGGCTTTGCCGGCGAAAGCTATGGCTATGCGATCGACCTGGGCATGCCGAGCCCCGAAAACCCCTTTCCGCTCGATCCTGTCATCAAGGGCGAGGCGATGTGGACGGGCGAGCGCCTGTCGCGCGTCTCGCTCTTTGCCGAACGGCGCAACGCGCTCGTGCGGCTGCGCGCCTCGGACACCGGCGCATGGCGCGACGCGCTGGACGATCTCTCGCCCTTCGACAGCATGGTGACGCATTGCGCCGATCCGGCGGATGGGTTCGAGCTTCTGGCGATGCGCGAGCGCATGCGCGACTGGCGCTTCTACGACGCGCTGCGCACCGACCCGGACGCGCCGGCCCGCCGCCCCGGCCTCCTGACCTACACGCCGGTTCTCGCCGGCGACGGCGCCGATCTCGGGGCCGCGATCGCCACGATCCGCGCGATCGGCGATGCATCGGCGCTGGACCGGACGATCGAGGCCGCCTTTCCCGGCTCGAGCCTCGAGGACGATCCGACCGGCCTCCGGCTTCGCCAGCACGGGCTTCTGCGCCCGCTCGGACCCTCTGAACTGTCCGACGGAACGCTGCGCTTTCTGCTTCTCACCGCCGCGCTCCTGTCGCCGCGCCCGCCCGAGCTGATGGTGCTGAACGAGCCGGAAGCGAGCCTTCATCCCGCGCTCATGCCCCCGCTCGCGGAGCTTCTGAACACCGCCGCGCGACAGACGCAGATCGTCCTCGTCAGCCACAGCGCGGCGCTGGTCGAGGCGTTGCGCGAGACGGGCGGCTGCGCTGAGGTGCGGCTCGACAAGAGCTTTGGCGAGACGCAGGCGCCGGATTGCGAGCGGCCGGTCTGGACCTGGCCGAAGCGCTAGCGAGCCGCTTGGCTCGCTCGCAGGCGCTCCGAACAGGCGCGAGGCTGGCGACCTCTCGGCGGCGCTGACGGGAAATGCGCGGGCCCGCCGCCCGGCGGCCATGGCGAGCCCCCGGTCGCTCCGCTACATCGCCTCCATGGTCGCTCCGCATCCCCCCGTCTCGTCGCCGTCCTCGGCCAAATCCGCTTCCCACCGCGCCGCGTGGCGCGACCGGCTGCGGGAGCTCTATATCGGCGAGGAGGCGCGGGACGTCCGCTTTCAATGGGCGGTCGGGATCGTCGATCTGGCGATCATCGTCTTCTTCATCTTCGCGCCCGTCCTTGCCGAGGAGCCGAGCTTTCTCTGGATCGACTATTCCGTCGCGGTGCTGCTGATCCTCGATCTCGGCACGCGGGCGCTCGCCGCGCGCTCCTTCCGCCGCTGGATCGCTCGGCCGACGGTCTGGGTCGATTTCATCGTGCTCGCGACGCTGCTCGCCCCGCTCTGGCTCGCCAATCTCGGCTTCCTGCGCATCCTGCGGCTCTGGACCCTGTCGAAGAAGGACCTCTTCTGGCGCTCGCTGCGCCGGCGCGGCTATCAGGAATGGGAGGATGTCGGGCGCGCCGCGATCAATCTCCTGACCTGCCTCTTCGTCATCACCGGCTTCGTCTACACCGCCTTCGCGCAGGAGGGGTCGGGCATGGAGGGCTATGTCGACGCGCTCTACTTCACGGTCGCCACCGTGACGACGACGGGCTTCGGCGACATCACCCTGCCGGGCACGGCCGGCAAGCTGACCTCGATCGTCACCATGATCGTCGGCATCTCGCTCTTCGTTCGCTTGGCGCAGGCCCTCTTCAAACCCTACAAGGTCTTCTTTCCCTGCCCTCAATGCGCGCTGCAGCGGCACGATCCGGACGCCGTCCATTGCAAGGCCTGCGGCCATATTCTCGCGATCCCCGACGAGGGGGCGGATTGACCGCGCTGTTTCACGTGAAACGTCAGTCGCCCCGGCCAGAGCGCAGGCCGTTGAGGAGAACCAGCGTGCTCGACAGGCCCATCGCGGCGGCCGCCCAGACCGGCGAAAGCAGAAGGCCGAAGGCCGGATACAGCGCGCCGGCGGCGACCGGGATCAGAAGCACGTTGTAGCCGAAGGCCCAGCCGAGATTCTGGCGGATATTGCCGAGCACCGAGCGCGACAGGCGAAGCGCGCGCGGCACGTTGCCGGGCGAGGGCGCGACGAGCACGATGTCGGCCGCCTCGATCGCGACATCGGTGCCGGAGCCGACGGCCATGCCGATCTCGGCGGCGGCGAGCGCGGGCGCGTCGTTGATCCCGTCGCCCACGAAGAGCACCGGCCCGTGCTCGCGCTGAAGCCGGCGGATCGCCTCGACCTTGCCCTCGGGCAGGACCTCGGCGACGGTCTCGTCGATGCCGAGCTTGCGGGCGACGGCCTCGGCCGTGCGCCGGTCGTCGCCGCTGACGAGCGCCGTGCGCAAGCCCTCGCGCTTCAGGGCGGCGATGGCGTCGGCCGCCTCCTCGCGGATCGGATCGCTGACGGCGAGAAGCGCCGCGAGCTGGCCGTCCAGCGCCAGGAAGAGCGGCGTCGCGCCGCTCTCGGCCAGCGCTTGAGCCTGTGCATCGAAGGGGGCGGCGTCGAGCCCCAGCCGCTCCATGAAGCGCCTCGCGCCGATCTCGACCCGCCGTCCCTCCACCTCGGCTCGCAGGCCAAAGCCGGGCAGCGCTTCCGCGCCGGTGACGGGCGCGAGCGCGAGGCCGCGCGCCTTGGCGGCGTCTAGCAGCGCATGGGCGATCGGGTGTTCCGAACGCGCTTCGGCGGAGGCGGACAGGCGCAGGGCCTCGTTCGCGTCGAAGCCGGGCGCGGTCTGGATGCGCTCCAGCGTGGGGCGGCCGAGCGTCAGCGTTCCCGTCTTGTCGAAGGCGACGATGCGGGCGTCGCCGAGCGCCTGCAGGGCTTCGCCGCGCCGGAACAGAATGCCCTGACGCGCCGCGCGGCCGGTGCCGACGAGGATCGAGGTCGGCGTCGCCAGACCCATGGCGCAGGGGCAAGCGATGATGAGGACGGCGACGGCCGCGCTCAGCGCGTGGGGCAGGGCGGGCGTGGGGCCGAGCGCCAGCCAGAGCGCGAAGGTGGCGAGCGCGGCGGCGATCACGGCCGGCACGAACCAGAGCGTCACCCGGTCCACCAGCGCCTGGATCGGCAGCTTGCCGCCCTGCGCCTCTTCCACCATGCGCAGGATGCCGGAGAGAACCGTGTCCCCGCCGACCTTCTCGACGCGCAGGGTCAGCGCGCCCGCGCCGTTCACCGTGCCGCCCGTCAGCGCCGCGCCGCTCTCCTTGCGCACGGGCGCGGGCTCGCCGGTCAGCATGGCCTCGTCCACGAAGCTCGCGCCCTCCTCGACCCGCCCGTCGGCCGGCACGCGCTCGCCGGGGCGGATCGCCACGAGATCGCCAGCGCGAAGCGCGTCGATGGGAACGCGCTGGCTCTGGCCGTCCGCGCCGATCCGCTCGGCCTCGGCCGGCTGGAGCTTGGCGAGCGCGCGGATCGCCTGACCCGTCCGGCCCCTGGCGCGCGCTTCCATCCAGCGGCCGATGAGCACCAGCGCGACGATGACGCTCGCCGCCTCGTAATAGACATGCACGGCCTCGGCCGGCAGAAGCGCGGGCGCGAAGGTCGCGACCAGCGAATAGGAATAGGCTGCGAGCGTGCCGATCGCGACCAGCGAGTTCATGTCCGGCGCGCCCTTGATGAGGAGCGGCAGGCCGATGCGATAGAAGCGCAGGCCGGGGCCGAAGAGCACGAGCGTCGCCAGCACGGCCTGGATGCGCCAGCTCGTCTCCATGCCGATCGTGCCGGCCACGGCGTGATGCAGAGCGGGCACGAGATGGCCGCCCATTTCCACGACGAAGAGCGGCGCGGCCAGCGCCAGCGCCAGAAGCGCGCGGTGCTTGAGGCCGCGCGTTTCGGCGTCGGCGCGGGCCGCGCGCTCGTCCCGCCTCGCTTGCGGCGGCGTGTCGCCTTCGAGGCGCGCGTCGTAGCCGGCCTCTTCCACGGCGGCGACGAGATCGGCCGGGGCGAGCGCGGGCGAGGCCGTGACATGGGCCTGGCCCGTCGCGAGGTTGACCGTGGCTTCGCCGACGCCCGGCAGGGCGCGGAGCGCGCGCTCGACGCGGCCGACGCAGGACGCGCAGCTCATGCCCTCGACGCTCAAGGCGATCCGGCGCGGCGGCACGTCGTAGCCGGCCTCCTCGATCGCCCGGACGGCGGCGGCGGCATCGGCCTCACCCGCAAAGCGCAGGCTGGCCTCGCCGGTCGCGAGATTGACCGAAGCCTCGGTGACATCGGGCAGGGCGCGGAGCGCGCGCTCGACGCGGCCGACGCAGGAGGCGCAACTCATGCCTTCGACCGGCAGCGTGAGCCGGGAGGGCGAGGCAGAGGAAAGATGCCGGGTGGGAAGGGTTTCGTTCATGGCTCGGGCGTCCGACACTATCGCGATCACAGCTCCTGGACAGGGCCGCCCATCTCAAATGGAAGCCTCCCGCGCGGGAAGGTCAAGGGCGAGCGGGTTTGGAAGATTAGCATTGCCGCCGATGCTCCGAGCGCGTTCCGCGCGACCCTTGCCGAGACGGGGGCGGAGCGCCCATGTCTGGCAAAGGCACAAGGAGAGTTCCCATGAGATTGCGGATCGACGACATGACCTGCGACGGCTGCGCCCGCGCGGTGACGCGTACCATCCAGCGCCTCGACCCGGAGGCACAGGTCGCGGTGGACCGGCCAGGCGGCACGGCGGACGTGACCACGAAGGCCGAGGGCGAGGCGCTGGTGAGCGCGTTGACCAAGGCCGGCTATCCCGCCGAAGTGCTCGCCGCCTGATGGGCTGGCGGGCGAGTTTCGAGATGGCGCGAGGTTGAACGCGCGCGAGGGTCGTCACGCTGTCGTCGTGATCGCGCCTTTGAACGGCAGGATGGGCCTATCGAGGGAAGGGGCAAGGTTGAGAGGGCAACGGGCTCGCCGGTTGCGCCGCCCATTTCTCCACTGGCCCCGCGACAGGCGCGCTCGATACCGTGGGAAGGCTGGTCCCTCACATACGCACCATCCGCAAAATTTCAGACAGTCGCTAAGCCGGCTTACCGCTACACGATGCGAAGACGGGACGCGCCCGCCTGAGCTTCGTTCTTCACGAGACCGCCGGCTTCGCTTTTCCCTTCGTCGTAGGGGCTTCGGAGGCGAGACCTGTTCGGCGCCGCAAGGAGCCGGGGCCGATCCGTTGCCTCAAACGCCCTCGACCACCCGCAATCCGCCGCGAAAGCGCCGGGCGTTTTCGACATAGGTCTCGGCCGAGCGCTTGAGGCCGGCAAGCGTCGCCTCGTCCAATTGGCGCACGGCCTTGGCCGGGGCGCCGATGATGAGCGAGCCTTCCGGAAATTCCTTGCCTTCCGTCACCAGCGCGCCCGCGCCGACCAGGCAGTTGGGGCCGATGCGCGCGCCGTTCAGCACCGTCGCGCCCATGCCGATCAGCGTGTTGTCGCCGATCGTGCAGCCATGGACGATGGCGTGATGGCCGATCGTGCAGCCCGCGCCGATGGCGAGCGGGAAGCCCGGATCGACATGGAGCATCGCGCCTTCCTGGATGTTGGTGCGCGCGCCGACCGTGATCGTGTCCCGGTCGCCGCGCAGCACCGCGCCGAACCAGACGCCGACATCCTCACCGAGCGTGACGTCCCCGATCACATGCGCGTCGGGCGCGATGAAGAGGCGGTCGGGCGAGGGGAGCTTCGGCGTCAGATCGTCGAGGGCATAGACGGGCATGGGAACCTTCCTTGGTCAGACGCTGGGGCTCAGGAGCTCGCAGGCGGCGAGCGACAGGGCGACGACGCCGTTGCGGATGGCGCGCTCGTCCGGCTGATAGTCCGAATTGTGAAGCTCGTCCCGCCGGCCCGGCGTCATGGAGCCGATGCCGAGCTGGAAGGCCGGCACCTTTTCGCCGATCAGCGCGAAATCCTCCGCGCCGAGCGAGGGGCTGGCTTCCAGAAGCGCCTCGCGGCCGAAGTGGTTTTCCACCGCGCGCATCGTGGCGCGCATCACCCGCTCGTCGCTGACGAGCGGCGGCGTGCCGCGCTCCCAGTCGAGCCGGCATTCGAGGCGCAAGGACGTGGAGACGCCCTCGCAATGACGCCGGATCGCCGCCTCCATCGCCACGCGGTCGGCTTCCAGATGGGTGCGCACCGTGCCTTGGAGGCGCACGGCGTCCGGAATGATGTTGGGCGCGAGCCCGCCTTCGATGACGCCGAGCGTCAGGACGATCGGGCGCATCGGGTCCATCTCGCGCGAGACGATGGTCTGGAGCTGCAGGACCAGCGTCGCGGCGCCGACGATCGGATCGGCGGTGAGATGCGGGCGCGCCGCATGGCCCGAGCGGCCCGAGACGGTGATGGTGAACTCGTCCGACGAGCCGCCCGCGACGCCCGGTGTGAAGGAAAAGCTGCCGACCGGCTCGCCGGGATAATTGTGGAAGCCGAGCGCCAGATCGACGCCCTCCAGCGCGCCGTCCTGCATCATCCTGGCCGCGCCGCTGTCGGAGACCTCCTCGGCCGGCTGGAACATCAGCTCGATGCGCCCCGAGAGATCGGGCGCGATGCGCTGGAGCACTTCGGCGACGCCGATCAGCGTCGCAGTGTGAAGATCGTGGCCGCAGGCATGCATCTTGCCGGGAACGGTCGAGGCATAGGGCAGGCCCGTCTGTTCCTGGATCGGCAGCGCGTCCATGTCGGCGCGCAGCAGAACGGTCGGGCCGGGGCGGCCGGTGTCGATCGTCGCCATGACGCCCGTGCCGCCGATTTGGGTGCGATGGGGCACGCCGATGCGCGCGAGTTCGCGGGCCACCACGCCGCTGGTGCGCACCTCCTCATGGGCGAGTTCGGGATGGGCGTGAAGATCGCGGCGGATGTCGATGAGCGCGGGTTCGATCTCGCCGGCGATCGCCTCGATCCGGGGTCCGATATGGTTGCTGGTCATCGCTCTCGTCTTCCTGTTCAGCGCTGGGGCCAACGCGCTCGCGGCTCGCCCCGGCGCCGAGCGGCACCTTGGCGGGGCGTTTCTCCCCGCGTCTTGTCCCGCGTTTTGCCGGCGGTTTCCAGTGCGAAGCCGCGTTGCGTGCCACGCCGGGACGAAGCCTCGTGCGGTCGCGCGAAAATGAGGTGACATTGACGTTTACGGAAGAGTAGATTCTTCGCGCTTGCCCTATCTCGTGTCTTTGGGAGAAGACCGGATGGAAAACGGGGCATGGGAGGAGCGGACATGAACAAGCCTTGGCTGGCGCATTATCCCGAGGGCATGCCGGCGGAACTCGGCCCGGTTCCCTACGAGACGCTGGCCGACCTCCTCAGCGAGGCCTTCGGCAAATACGCCGCGCGGCCCGCCTTCCGCCTGATGGGCGTCACTCTCACCTATGCCGAGCTCGACCGCGCCTCGGCCCGCTTCGCCCGCTATCTCCAGAGCCTCGGGCTGACATCGGGCGATCGCATCTCGCTGATGATGCCCAATGTCTTCCAATATCCGGTGGCGGTGGCCGGCGCGCTGCGGGCCGGGCTCGTCATCGTCAACACCAATCCGCTCTACACGCCGCGCGAGCTTGCCCATCAGCTCAACGATTCGGGCGCGCGGGCCATCGTCATCCTCGAGAACATGGCCGAGACGCTGCAGAAGTGCCGCGCCGAGGTGCCGGCGCTGGAGCATGTCGTGGTGACGGGCGTCGGCGACATGCTGCCGGGGCTGAAAGGGCATCTCGTCAATTTCGTGCTGCGCTACGTCAAGCGCGCGGTGCCGGCCTACACGCTGCCGGGCGCGGTGCGCTGGAAGGCGGCGCTGAAACAGGGCGGGGACGGGCGCTTCACCCCCGTGCGGCGCGAGGCCGACGAGCCGGCGATCCTGCAATATACGGGCGGCACGACGGGCGTCGCCAAGGGCGCGGTGCTGACCAACCGCAACATCGTCTCCAACGTGCTCCAGTCCGAACTCTGGAACCGGCCGGCGACGCGGCTCGTGCCCGAAAGCCAGCAGGTCGTCACGGTCTGCGCCCTGCCGATCTACCATATTTTCGGCTTCACCGTGAACATGATGCTGTCCTTGCGCCAGGGCGGCTGCAATCTCCTGATCCCCAATCCGCGCGACATTCCCGCCGTCATCAAGACGCTCAAGACCGGGCCGTTCCATCTCTTTCCGGGCGTCAACACGCTGTTCGGCGCTATCGCCCGGCATCAGGATGCGGGGAGCGTCGACTGGAGCCACATGGTCATGTCGCTCGGCGGCGGCATGGCCGTGCAGCGCGCGACGGCCGAGAAATGGCTGGCGCTGACGGGCAAGACGATCTGCGAGGGCTACGGCCTGTCGGAAACCTCGCCGTCGGCGGCCTGCAACATCGTCACCAGCCGCGAATACACCGGCACGATCGGCTATCCGATCCCCTCCACGGAATTCTGCATCCTGTCGGACGACGATGCGCTTGTGCCGCCGGGCGAGGCGGGCGAGATCGCCATTCGCGGGCCGCAGGTCATGGTGGGCTACTGGAACCGGCCCGATGACACGCGCCGCGCCTTTGCCGACGGCGGCTGGTTCAAGACGGGCGATATCGGGATCATGGACGAGACGGGCGCGATCCGCATCGTGGACCGCAAGAAGGACATGATCAACGTCTCGGGCTTCAACGTCTATCCCAACGAGATCGAGGACGTGGTGACGCGGATGCCGGGCGTCGCCGAAGCCGCCGTGGTGGGCGTGCCCGACGAGAATTCCGGCGAGGCGGTGAAGCTCTTCGTGGTGCGCTCCGACGAGGGCGTCAGCGCGGACGCGGTGAAGCAATATTGCCGCGAGAACCTGACCGGCTACAAACGCCCGCGCGAGATCGTGTTCCGCGAGGAGCTGCCGAAAAGCGGCGTCGGCAAGGTGCTGCGCCGCGCGCTGCGGGACTGAGAGCCGGACGCCCGGCCGCCTTCATCACAGGTCGGCGACCGGGCTTCCAAACCTGCGTGGATAAGGTTTGTATGCACGCGCCCGACGCGCTATCGCGAAAGGCGAGCCGCCCCATCCCCGCAGACGAGGACCCGACATGAGCGAGCCAGCCGACACGCCCGCGCCCGAGCGCAAGCGCGGCTCCGGCGTGAAGATGGTCTACGACCTCCTGCGCGACGAAATCCTCGATCTCGTTCTGCCGCCGGGAAGCCCGATCGACGAGGTGCAGCTCGCCGAGCGTTTCGGCATGTCGCGCACGCCGATCCGCGAGGCGCTGGTGCGCCTGTCGGGCGAGGGTCTGGTGCACACGCTGCCCAACCGCTCGGCGGTGGTGGCGCCGATCGACTTCCTGAACCTCCACACGTTCTTCGACGCGCTGGTGCTGATGTACCGCGTCACGACGCGGCTGGCCGCCGAGCATCACCGGCCCGAAGACCTCGAGCCGATCCGCGCGCGCCAAGCCGAGTTCGCCCGCGCGGTGGCCGACCAGAACGCGCTCGCCATGATCGCCACCAACGCCGCCTTCCATTCGGCCATCGCGGAAGCTGGGCGGAACCCCTATTTCCTCGGGCTCTTCAACCGCATTCTGGACGAGGGGCGGCGCATCCTGCGCATCTACTACAATTCCTACGAGGATCGCCTGCCCCGGCAATTCGTGGACGAGCACGAGGAGATCATCCTCAAGATCGCCGGGCGCGATCTCGACGGCGCGGACCATCTGGCCCGTATCCATGCCGAGCAGATCGTGCGCCAGGTGCAGACGCTGTTCGCGCGCGGGGGAACGCTCGACATCGCGCTCTGACCCTTTCCCGCCATCCGCACCACCAAGCCGTCTCGTTTCGCGAGGCGGCTTTTTTTGCGTCTTGCCGACCCGCCCGACCGCCGCAAAATCTTGTCGACAAATAAAATGCAATGCGCGATAGTCACGTCCAGAACGGCGGGAACGATGGCTTGAAGCTCACCGCTGGGGTCCCACGAGGAGTTTACAGGTGAAGGCTCAGATCTTTTCCGGCGTCATTCCCGCGCTGATGACGCCCTGCAAGGCCGACCGCACGCCCGACTACGACGCGCTGGTGAAGAAGGCGCAGGAGCTGATCGCCGAGGGCATGTCGGCGGTCGTGTATTGCGGCTCGATGGGCGACTGGCCGCTCCTCACCGACGAGCAGCGCATGGAAGGCGTCGCGCGCCTCACGGGCGCCGGTATTCCGGTGATCGTCGGCACCGGCGCGGTCAACACCGCCTCGGCCGCCGCCCATGCCGCGCACGCCCAGAAGGTCGGCGCCAAGGGTCTGATGGTGATCCCGCGCGTCCTGTCGCGCGGCTCGGTGATCTCGGCCCAGCGCGCCCATTTCAAGGCGATCCTCGCGGCGGCGCCCGAGCTTCCGGCGGTCATCTACAACAGCCCCTATTATGGGTTCGCGACCCGCGCCGATCTCTTCTTCGCGCTGCGCGCCGAGCATGCCAACCTCGTCGGCTTCAAGGAATTCGGCGGCCCGGCCGACATGCGCTACGCCGCCGAGACCATCACCAGCCGCGACGACGGTGTGTCGCTGATGATCGGCGTCGACACGGCCGTGACCCATGGCTTCATCAATTGCGGTGCGACGGGCGCGATCACCGGCATCGGCAATGTCCTGCCCCGGGAAGTCATCCAGCTCTGCACGCTCGCCCAGAAGGCGGCCGCCGGCGACGCGCTCGCCCGCCGGCAGGCCAGGGAGCTGGAAGAGGCGCTCGCCGTCCTCTCCTCCTTCGACGAAGGCCCGGACCTCGTTCTCTACTTCAAGCACATGATGGTGCTGAAGGGTTTTGGCGAATACACGCTCCACTTCAACGAGACGGATGCGCTGAGCGACAGCCAGCGCGGCTATGTCGAAGCGCAGCTCAAGCTCTTCGACACCTGGTATGCCGACTGGTCGAAGCGTGAAGGCCTCGCGGCCTGATCGGGCGTCGCTTCCGTCAAAGGCGGGTCTCGCGAGAGGCCCGCCTTTTCTGTTTCAGAGCGTGACGGCGTCGAGCCCGTCGCGCTCCAGCCGGTCGAGCTGAGCGAGTTCGCTGGCCGACAGGGTGATGCCCTCGCGCTCCGACACGGCGCGCGCGGCGAAGCGGCGTTGCGAGGGGAGGCGCGCGCCCTGGCCGACGATCGCCTCGAACAGCGTTTCGGCCCGCGCGAACGGGTCGCCCGCGCGCCCCGCCGCGAAGCGCTCGGGCGAGAAGGCGAGGATCAGCTCGCCATGGCTCGGCGACAGGTTGGTGGAGCCGAGCTGGCGCAGCGATTCCAGGCTCGTCAGATCGCCGATCATGATGCCCGCCAGAAGCTCGATCATGGTGGAGATGGCCGAGCCCTTGTGCCCGCCGAAGGTGAGCATGGCGCCGGCGAGCGCGGCTTCCGGGTCGCGCGTCGGCTGGCCTTCGGCGTCGATCGCCCAGCCCTCGGGGAGCGTTTCGCCCGCCCGACGTTTCAGCTCGATCTCGCCGCGCGCGGCGACCGAAGTCGCGAAATCGAAGACATAGGGCTCGCTGTCGCGGCGCGGCCAGCCGAAGGCGAGGGGATTGGTGCCGAGAAGCGGCTGCGTCCCGCCGGTCGGCGCGACGGTCGCATAGCTCGGGCAGAGCGCGAGCGCGGCGAGCCCGTGGGCCGTCACCGCCTCCACCTCCGGCCAGAGCGCCGAGAAATGCGTGCAATCGTTGATGACGAGCGCGGCCATGCCGAGGGTGCGGGCGCGCTCCGCAAGATGCGGCAGGCCGAGTTCGAAGGCGGGATTGGCAAAGCCGCCCTTGGCGTCGACCCGGAGGATCGCCGAGCCGTCGTCGGGCAGGAGTTCGACGATCGCGTCGGCCTCGACCTTGCCGGCCTTCACGGTCCGCAGCGCGCCCTCGATCCGGTAGATGCCATGCGACTTGCAGGCGTCCCGCTCGCCCGCCACGATGACGCGCGACAGCGCGCCGGCCTGCGCCGCGTTGAGGCCGCCCTTGCGGAAGATCGCCTCGACACGGGCCAGAAGCGCGGAAACGGGCAGGGTCTCGGACGTCAGGGTCATCGGGGCCGGTCCTTTGCATTCGAGGGCGCGGCGCGCGCGGCCCCTCCTCTTTTTGCATACACAGAGAATATTGCAAACGACGGCTGCGCCGGGCGGGGCGACTGCACCGCAACAGACTTTGCCGCTTTGTCTCGCAATTGCACAAAATATGCGCTGCCGACAGGTCTTGCACACTTGTTGTATTTTCTGTTTGATGCCTCCATCCGGAGGCTCGCGAGACGAGCGCCCGATGCCGACACAACAAGGGGACAGCGCATGAAGACCAAGGCCATCGCACTCAGCCTCATGGCTGCCACCGCCTTTGCCGGAGCCGCCAAGGCCGACAAGCTGGACGACATCATCGGCTCGGGCACGCTGCGCTGCGCCGTGGTTCTCGACTTCCCGCCCATGGGCTCGCGCGACGCGTCCAACAACCCGGTCGGCTTCGACGTCGACTATTGCAACGATCTGGCGAAGGCCCTCGGCGTCACCGCCGAGATCGTCGAGACCCCGTTCCCCGAGCGCATTCCCGCGCTGATGTCGGGCCGCGTCGATGTCGGCGTCGCCTCGACCTCGGACACGCTGGAGCGCGCCAAGACGGTCGGCATGACCATTCCCTATTTCGCCTTCGAAATGGCCGTGACGGCCAACGAGAAGTCGGGCGTCACCTCCTTCGAGGGGATGAAGGGCAAGACGGTCGGCGCGACCGCCGGCACCTATGAAGCCATCGCGCTCGAGAAGCAGGTGACGGAATGGGGTTCGGGCACGTTCCGCCCCTACCAGACGCAGGCCGACGTCTTCCTGGCGCTGAGCCAGGGCCAGATCGACGCGACCGTCTCGACCTCGACCGTCGCGCAGGCCAACGTCAAGACCGGCAATTTCCCGGGCATCGCGGTCGTCGGCAAGGCGCCCTTCGACATCGACTATGTCTCGCTCTTCACCAACCGCGAAGAATACGGCCTCATCAACTACCTGAACCTCTTCATCAATCAGCAGGTTCGCACCGGCCGCTACAAGGAACTCTACGAGAAGTGGGTCGGCGGCGAAGCCCCGAACCTGACCGTGCCCGGCGTTTACCGCTAAGCTCCTGCCTCTGCCCGGCGGCGCCTCGGGGGTCTCCCCCGCGCGCCGCCGGCTTTTTTCGAGGGCGAGAGGGCCATGTTCAACTACTCGTTTCGATGGAACCAGGCCTTCCAGGCCCTGCCGCGAATGCTCGACGGCGCGCTCGTCACGCTGCAGGTCGCGCTTCTATCCATGGCGATCGGCCTCGCCTTCGCCATTCTCCTCACCCTCTTCCGCCGCTCCGACAGCCGCATCCTCAAGGGCTTCGCGACGGCCTGGGTGGAGGTCGCGCGCAACACGCCGGCGCTGTTCCAGATCTACATGGCGCATTTCGGCCTGGGCGCCTTCGGCATCCACCTGAGCCCCTATCTGTCGCTGCTCGCCGGCATCGCCTTCAACAATGCCGGCTATCTCGCCGAGAATTTCCGCGGCGCCTTGAAGGCGATCCCCGAAACGCAGGCCCGCGCCGGGCGCTCGCTCGGCATGAGCTCGCTTCAGGCCTTCCGCTTCATCGTCCTGCCGCAGATGCTGCGCATCGCCTTCCTGCCGATCACCAACCAGATGGTCTGGGCCATTCTCATGACCTCGCTCGGCGTCACCGTCGGCATGAACACGGATCTTGCCGGCATCACGCAGGAGCTGAACGCGCGCTCCTTCCGCACCTTCGAGTTCTTCGCCATCGCCGCCGTCATCTATTACGTCATCGCCAAGGCCGTGACGCTCGCCGCGCGCCTCGTCGCCTGGCGCCTGTTCCGGTCCTGAGGGGCGCGCCATGTTCGAGACGGCTCTGACCCTCAACGACTTGATCTTCCTCGCCAAGGGCGCGGGCATGACGCTGGCCGTCACCGGCGTCGCCGTCACGGCGGGCACGCTGCTCGGCATCCTGTTCGGCGTCCTGCGCTTTCAGCTCGGACCCATCTGGTTCGCGCCGATGACCTTCCTCCTCGACATCTTCCGCTCCGTGCCGCTCCTGATCCAGTTGGTGCTCGCCAACGCGTTCCAGTCCATCGCCAAGCTTGGCTGGCCGCCCTTCACGACCTCCTGCGTCGTGCTCTCGCTCTATGCGGCGGCCTATTGCACCGAGATCGTGCGCGGGGCCATGGAAGCCGTGCCCTTCACCACGCGCCGCGCGGCGCGCTCGCTGGGCATGACCTGGGGCCAGGACCTTCGCTATATCGTCGCGCCCTTGGCCACCCGCGTCGCGCTGCCCTCCTGGATCGGGCTGACGCTCGGCGTCATGAAGGATTCCGCGCTCGTGCTCTGGCTCGGCCTGATCGAGCTTCTGCGCGCCTCGCAGATCCTCGTCACCCGCCTTCAGGAACCGCTGTTCATCCTGATGATCTGCGGCCTCATCTACTTCCTCCTGAGCTTCCCGGTCGCTCGGCTCGGAGCCTATCTCGAAAGGCGCTGGTCTCCCCATGATTGAGATCCGGAACGTGCGCAAATCCTTCGGCCCGCTGGAAGTGCTGAAGGGCATCGACCTCACCGTCGCCAAGGGCGAGGTGCTGACGATCATCGGCGGCTCGGGCTCGGGCAAGTCGACGCTTCTCACCTGCATCAACGGGCTGGAGCCGATCGATTCCGGCTCCATCCATATCGACGGCACCGAGGTTCACGCCAAGAGCACCAATCTCGACAAGCTGCGCCAGAAGGTCGGCATCGTGTTCCAGCAGTGGAACGCCTTTCCGCATCTCACCGTCATCGAGAACGTCATGCTCGCGCCGCGCAAGGTGCTGGGCCTGTCCAAGGCCGAGGCCGAGGCCATCGCCGTCAAGCAGCTCGGCCATGTGGGGCTGGGCGACAAGCTCAAGGTCTATCCCGGCCGTCTCTCGGGCGGCCAGCAGCAGCGCATGGCGATCGCCCGCGCCCTCGCCATGAGCCCGGAATACATGCTCTTCGACGAAGTGACCTCGGCGCTCGACCCGATGCTGGTCGGCGAGGTGCTGGACACGCTGCGCATGCTCGCCTCCGAGGGTATGACCATGATCTGCGTGACGCACGAGATGAAGTTCGCGCGCGAAGTGTCGGACCGAGTCGCCTTCTTCCACAAGGGCGTCATGGCCGAGATCGCGCCGCCCGAAGAGCTGTTCGGCGCGCCGAAGAACCCGGAAACGCAGACCTTCCTGGCGGCGACGCACTGACATGAACCAACCTTCTTCCGCCCAGCCGGATGTCGCGGTCATCGGCGCGGGCGTCATCGGCCTGTCCATCGCCCTGGCGCTCCAGGCGCGGGGCCTTTCTGTCACCGTTCTCGACCGCGAGGGGCCGGCGGCCGGTGCTTCGGCCGGCAATGCGGGCGCCTTCGCCTTCACCGACATTCTGCCGCTCGCCTCGCCTGGCATCCTGAAAAAGGCCCCGCGCTGGCTTCTCGACCCGCTGGGGCCGCTCAGCGTGCCGCCGCGCTATGCCGCGCGGATCACACCCTGGATGCTGCGCTTCTGGCGCGCCTGCCAGCCCGACCGCGTGGAGGCTGCAACCGCGGCGCAAACCGCGCTGATGGATCTCTCCAAGGCCGAGCTGGAGCCTTTCCTCCAAGCGACGGGCACGCTGGGGATGCTGCGCAAGGAGGGCAACCTTCAGGTCTATGAATCCCGAGCCGAACTCGACACCTCGCAGCCCGGCTGGGACGCGCGGGCGCGGCATGGGATCGAATTCCGGCACTTGACGGCCGCCGAGATGGCGGCGATCCAGCCCGGACTTTCGCCGCGCTTCACCCATGGCACGTTCACGCCCGGCTGGTTCTCCATCGCCGACCCCAAGACTTACGTGCTGGCGCTGGCCGAGCGGTTTCGGGCGGGCGGTGGCGCGATCGAGCGCGCGAGCGTTTCGGCGCTGAAGCTAGAGAGCGCGGGCGTCGCGATCGAGACCGAGGGCGGTTCCCGGCGCGCGGGCCATGTCGTGGTCGCGGCCGGGGCCTTCTCGCATCGCATCGCGCAGACGCTCGGCGAGCGCATTCCGCTGGAAACCGAGCGCGGCTACAACACGACGCTGCCGGCGGGCGCGTTCGATCTGCGCACGCAAGTCACCTTCGGCGGCCATGGCTTCGTGGTCACGCGCCTGACCTCCGGCGTGCGCGTCGGCGGCGCGGTGGAACTCGGCGGCCTGTCGCTGCCGCCGAACTTCAAGCGCTCCGAGGCCATGCTCGCCAAGGCGAAGGCGTTCCTGCCCGGCTTGAAGACGGAAGGCGGCAAGCAGTGGATGGGGTTTCGCCCCTCGCTGCCGGATTCGCTGCCCGCCATCGGCCCGGCGCGGGCCAGCGCCCAAGTCACCTACGCCTTCGGCCACGGCCATCTCGGTCTCACCCAGTCGGCCGGCACCGCCCGGCTGGTGGCCGATCTGGTGTCGGGCCGCCCCTCCGCCATCGATCCGACACCCTTCTCGCCGCAACGCTTCTGATCAGCCTTCCCCAATGAGGTCCGGCCCATGGCCAACCATACGTTTTCCTGTCTCGATGGCCACACCTGCGGCAATCCCGTCCGCTTGGTGTCGGGCGGTGGTCCGCTTCTCAAGGGCGAGACCATGCTGGAGAAGCGCGCGCATTTCCTGGCCGAGTTCGACTGGATTCGCACCGGGCTCATGTTCGAGCCGCGTGGCCATGACATGATGTCGGGCTCGATCCTCTATCCGCCGACGCGCCCCGATTGCGACGTCGCCGTGCTCTTCATCGAGACGTCGGGGTGCCTGCCCATGTGCGGCCATGGCACGATCGGCACGATCACCATGGCGATCGAGAACGGGCTGATCCAGCCGCGCGAGCCCGGCAAACTGTCGATCGACGCACCGGCCGGCAAGGTGGATATCACCTACCGCCAGGAAGGCCGCTTCGTGGAAGAGGTGCGCCTCACCAACGTGCCGGGCTTTCTCTATGCCGAGGGGCTCACGGCCGAGGTCGAGGGCCTCGGCGAGATCGTGGTGGACGTCGCCTATGGCGGCAATTTCTACGCCATCGTCGAGCCGCAGGCGAACTTCCGGGACATGGCCGATTTCACCGCCGGCGAGCTGGTCGGCTTCTCGCCCAAGCTCCGCGCCGCGCTGAACGCCAAGTACGAGTTCGTCCATCCCGAGCACCCTGAAATCCAGGGCCTCAGCCATATCCAGTGGACGGGCGCGCCGACGGTCGAGGGCGCGCATGCGCGCAACGCCGTGTTCTATGGCGAGAAGGCGATCGACCGCTCGCCTTGCGGCACCGGCACCTCGGCGCGCATGGCGCAGCTGGCGGCCAAGGGCAAGCTGCAGGTCGGTGACGAGTTCGTCCACGAATCCATCATCGGCTCGCTGTTCAAGGGCCGGGTCGAGGCGGCGGTGACGGTGGCGAACCGTCCGGCCATCATCCCGTCCATCGCCGGCTGGGCGCGCCAGACGGGCATCAACACGATCTTCATCGACGATCGCGACCCGTTCGCGCATGGCTTCGTGGTGAAATGAGCGGCGCGGCCCTCGCCGTCCTCGAAGGCCGGGCGGAGGGCCCGGTCCTCGCGCTCCCCGAGCCCTTGAGCTTCTGGGGCGGGGTGGACCCGGCGACGGGCCGCATCATCGACGTGCATCACCCCGCCCATGGCGCCTGCGTCTCCGGCGCGGTCCTGATGATGCCGACGAGCCGGGGCTCCTGCACGGGCTCCGGCGTGCTCCTCGATCTCGTGCTGGAAGGGCGCGCGCCGGCGGCGTTGGTGTTCTCCGGGCCGGAAGACGTGCTGACGCTCGGCGCGCTGGTGGCGGCCGAGCTGTTCGGCCGGAGCCTACCGGTGTTTCGCTTGGGGCAAGCCGATTTCGCGGCGCTTGCGACCGCGCCTCATGCCCGGCTCGGGCCTGACGGCATCGAAGCCGAAGGGCTCCGCCTCGCGGTCGAGCCCCTGTCCGCCACGGACCTGGCGTTATCAGACCATGACCGATCCTGTCTTTCGGGCGAGCGGGGCGAGGCGGCGCGGCAGGCCATGCGGATTCTCTGCGCGGTGGCGCGCCAGCAGGGGGCCGAGACGCTGACGGATGTGTCGCGCGCCCATATCGACGGCTGCATCTATGCCAGCCCCGCCAACCTGACCTTTGCCGAGAAGATGGAAGCGCTCGGCGCTCGCGTCGCCATTCCGACGACGATGAACGCCATCTCGGTGGACCGGGAGAACTGGCGGGGGCAGGGCGTGCCGGACAGCTTCGGCTCGCCCGCCGCGCGCCTCGCCGACGCCTATATGCGCATGGGTGCCAGAGCAAGCTTCACCTGCGCGCCCTACCTTCTGCCGGGTGCGCCTGCTGAGGGCGAGGCCATCGGCTGGTCGGAATCCAACGCCGTGATCTATGCCAATAGCGTTCTCGGCGCGCGCACGGCCAAGCACCCGGACTTTCTCGATCTCTGCATCGCGCTGACCGGCCGCGCGCCGCTTTCGGGCGTTTATCTCTCGGAGCATCGCCGCGCCCGGCGCGTGCTCCAGGTCGAAGCGCCGGACGGGGCGGGCGGGGCCTTCTGGCCCGTCATCGGCTATCTCGCCGGTCTCGCCGCGCCCGACCGCATTCCCGTCCTGACGGGCCTCGCCACTCTCGCACTGAGCCCGGACGATCTGAAGGCGCTCTGCGCGGCCTTCGGCACGACCTCCGCCGCGCCCATGCTGCATGTGGAGGGCGTCACGCCCGAGGCCGTCGGCGCGGCGCTGCCCGAGGCCGATCACGTTACCATCACCCGCGCCGATCTGGCGACAGCCTGGGAGCGCCTGAACGGCGGCCCGGGTGACATCGATCTCGTGGCATTGGGCAGCCCTCATGCTTCGCTGGCCGAATGCCGCGCCTTGGCCGAAGCGCTGGGCGGGCGACACCGGGCGGAGGGCGTGTCGGTGATCGTCACCGCCGGGCGCGACACGATCGCGGCCGCGCGCGCCGACGGCACGCTGGCGCGCCTTCAGACGAGCGGCGTCGAGGTTCTGCCCGATCTCTGCTGGTGCTCGATCTCGCGGCCGGTCTTTCCCGAGCGGGCGAAGGTGGTGCTGACGGATTCCGGCAAATACGCCCATTACGGGCCGGGCCTGTCGGGCTGCACGGTGCGGCTCGGCACGCTTGATGATTGCGTCGAAGCCGCGCTGACCGGCCACGCGCCGCCGCGCCTGCCGGCCTGGCTCGACTGAGGAGGACATCGGATGCGCAGCATTAGGACGGTTCACGTCATTTCGGCTCATGCGGAAGGCGAGGTCGGCGACGTCATCGTCGGCGGCGTCGCGCCGCCGCCGGGCGACACGCTCTGGGCGCAGAGCCGCTTCATCGCCAGCGACAATCGCTTGCGCAATTTCGTGCTCAACGAGCCGCGCGGCGGCGTCTTCCGGCATGTGAACCTGCTGGTGCCGCCGAAGAACCCGAAGGCGGATGCGGCCTTCATCATCATGGAGCCGGAGGACACGCCGCCCATGTCGGGCTCCAACTCGATCTGCGTGGCGACCGTCCTGCTCGACGGTGGGATCATCCCGATGACCGAGCCCGAAACGCGGCTCACTCTGGAAGCGCCGGGCGGGCTCGTTCCCGTGCGCGCCGAGTGCCGGGACGGCAAGGCAGAGCGCATCTTCGTGGAGAACCTGCCGAGCTTTGCCGACAAGCTGGGTGCCTCGCTCGACGTGCCGGGATTGGGCACACTCAGCGTCGATACCGCCTATGGCGGCGACAGTTTCGTGATCGTCGATGCCGAGGCGCTCGGCTTCAAGCTCGTGCCCGAGGAGGCGCATGAGATCGCGCGCCTCGGCGTGCGCATCACCAAGGCCGCCGACGAGCAGCTCGGCTTCCACCATCCGGAAAACCCGGACTGGCGGCACTTCTCCTTCTGCCTTTTCGCCGGGCGCGTGGAGCGGACGGCGGAGGGCCTGCGCGCGGGCGCGGCGGTCGCCATCCGCCCCGGCAAGGTGGATCGCTCGCCGACCGGCACGGCGCTCTCGGCCCGCATGGCCGTGCTTCATGCGCGGGGAGAGATGACGGAAGCGGACAGTCTCACCGCCGTGTCGCTGATCGGCTCCACCTTTACCGGCCGTATTGTGGGACAGGCGAAAGTGGGCGGGCGTCCCGCCATCCGGCCGGAAATTTCCGGGCGCGGCTGGATCACCGGCATCCACCAGCACATGCTCGACCCCGCCGACCCCTGGCCGGAGGGCTATCGCCTAACGGACACGTGGGGCGCGCGCTGAGAACGTTTTGCGATGGGGCAGGGCGCGCGGGCGTTGCGGCCGCGAGGCGGGCGGCCGCAGGATGATGCCGACCGTTCGAGCCGGCGGGAAGGCGCTTTAGGCGTCGCGCTTGCCCGCCCGATCTTGCGCGCTGAGAATGGCCGGCAGGCTGGCTTCCACCCAGTCCGCCAGATCCTTCACGCGCCGGGCGGCTTCCTGGCCGAGTTCGGTCAGCGAATATTCGACATGCGGCGGCACGGTGTCGAAGGAGGTGCGGCGCACCAGACCGTCGCCCTCCAGCGCCTTCAGGGTCTGCGCCAGCATCCGCTCGCTGACCCCGTCGATGCGGCGGCGCAGGGTGCTGAAGCGGAACGTGCCCTCTTCGAGAACGATCAGCACCAGGACGCCCCATTGGCTGGTGAGGTGACGCAGCACCGCGCGGGACGGGCAGGCGGCGGCTAGGACATCGCCGCGCCGGAGCTTGTCGGACAGGGACGGCGCGCTCTCGGACAAAATCTCCATACGAACCTTTTTGTGCGTACTTACGTTTCGTAAGCATCCTGTCTAAGTCTCGGCGATCGATCCAGCAAGGAGATTGATCGTGACCATTGCCATCACCGGCGCCACCGGCGCTCTCGGACGCCTCGTCCTTCAGGGCCTCGCCACGCGACGCCCGAACGAGACCGTGGTCGCCCTCGCGCGCTCGCCCGAGAAGCTGACGGGGGCCGGCGTCGAGGCCCGCCACTTCGACTACAACGACGCCGCGACACTCGCCCCGGCGCTCGCCGGCGTCACCACGCTGCTCCTGATTTCCTCCAGCGAGGTCGGCCAGCGCGAGGCGCAGCACCGCGCGGTGATCGCGGCGGCCAAGGCCGCCGGCGTCGGGCACATCGTCTATACGAGCCTTCTCCATGCCGACCGCTCGGCCCTGTCGCTGGCGGGCGAGCATCTGGCGACGGAAGCGGCGCTGCGGGATTCGGGCATCCCCCACACGATCCTGCGCAATGGCTGGTACACCGAGAATTACATGGGCTCGGTGCCCCCGGCGCTCGCCCATGGCGCCTTCATCGGCAGCGCGGGCGAGGGGCGCATCGCCTCGGCGGCGCGGCAGGATTACGCCGAAGCGGCGGCCGTGGTGCTGACCGAGAGTGGCCATCAGGGCAAGGTCTACGAGCTTGCCGGCGACGAGGCCTATACGCTCGCCGATCTCGCGGCCGAGCTGTCGCGCCAGTCGGGCCGCGAGATTCCTTATGTGAACATGCCGGAAGCCGACTATGCCGGCGCGCTGGCCGGCGTCGGCCTGCCCAAGCCGCTCGCCGATGCGATCGCGAGCTACGACGCCAAGGCCGCCGAGGGCGCGCTGTTCGACGACGGCCGCGAACTCTCGCGCCTCATCGGCCGCCCGACGACGCCGCTCTCCGCCAGCATCACGGCGGCGCTGCAACAGGCGAAGTGAGATCGGGCGCGGCATGGGAGAGAGCCCGTGCCGCGCCTCCGCCGCACTCACAGGGTTTCACGTGAAACACCGGGGGCGACGGATCGCCGCATCCGCGGCGGCACGGGTGGAGTGGGCCTCTCCAAAGGGCAGGACCCATAAGCCTTGCGAAGCGTCTCGGCCGTCCTCTTGAAACTGCATGGCAGGCTTGCAGAATCCGGGGTCGTCATGGCGGCGGCGCCATGGTGTCGCTTTGCGACGCGAACCCTTTCAGGCGGCATTCCATGGACCTTTCCGTTCCCTCCTCCGTGCGGGAAGGCGGCTTGGCCGCTTCGCCCGCGCCGCGCGCGGGGCTGACGCTCGCCGCCCTGTCGCTCGGCTCCTTCACCATCGGCTGCGGCGAATTCGGCATCATGGGCCTCCTGCCCAATATGGCCGACGACCTGCGCGTCACGATCCCGCAGGCCGGCCTTCTGGTGACGGGCTATGCGCTCGGCGTCGTCTTCGGCGCGCCGCTGCTCGCCGTCCTCACCTCGCGCTGGGAGCGCCGGCGCGCGCTGCTCCTCCTGTCGCTGGTCTTCGTGATCGGCAATCTTGCCTGCGCGCTCAGCCCGACCTATGGCCTCCTCATGGCCGCGCGCGTCTTCACGGCGCTGGCGCATGGCACGTTCTTCGGCATCGGCGCGGTGCTCGCCACCGAGATCGCCCGGCCCGGGCGCGAGGCGCAGGCCATCGCCATGATGTTCGTCGGCATGACGCTCGCCAATGTCTTCGGCGTGCCGCTCGGCACGTTCATCGGCCAGGAATATGGCTGGCGCATGCCCTTCTACATCGTGACGGCGCTCGCCCTTCTCACCTCGCTGGCGCTCTTCCTCTTCGCCCCGCAGAGCTATCCGCGCGCCAATGTGCGCTTTCGCGACGAACTGCGCGCGCTCGGCCGCCCGCCGGTTCTCATGGCCATGGGCCTCAGCGTTCTGGCCTCCAGCGCCCTGTTCACGCTCTACACCTATATCTCGCCGCTCCTGTCCGAGGTCACGGGCATCGCGCCCGAGCGCGTGCCCTATCTGCTTCTCGTCTTCGGCGTCGGCATGACGCTCGGCAATGTCATCGGCGCGCGGCTCGGCGACTGGAAGCTGATGCCCGCGATCATCGGCATGTTCGGCGCCATGGCCGTGGTGCTGGCCGCCATGCATGTCCTGGCGGCCGAGACGGTGCCCATGCTGTCGCTGCTGCTCGTCTGGGGTGCGTTGGTCTTCGGGCTGGCCTCGCCGATCCAGATGCGCATCGTCGCGACCGCTGAGGGCGCGCGCAATCTCGCCTCCACCGTGAACCAGAGCGCCTTCAATCTCGGCAACGCGATCGGCGCCTGGATCGGCGCCATGCTGATCAGCGCCGGCATTTCCTATGCCATGCTGCCCATGGCCGCCGCGATCCTCGCCGCGCTCGCCTGCGCGCTCGCCGCCTTCAGCCATCGGCAGGACCGGCGCGCCGCCTGACGGCGACGACAAGCCTCTAGCCGGCTGAGGGTTGAGCCGGCGCGCGCCGGGAGCGATCGGGCGTCCTGCCTCGTTCGGAAGGACGGACCTGAAGCCGGAGGAGGCGGGCGCATGGTGGTGCAGATCGAACTCGGCGAGGCGGCGCGCGCGCCCGAACGCGTCGAGGCCCATGAGGTCCGGGAGGTGCGCCCGGACCTTGCCTATCTTCGCACGATCCTCGTCAATGTCGCTTTCGTCGGCCAGCCGGGCGCCGGCGACCGGGGCTGGGTGCTGGTCGATTGCGGCATCACCGGGACCAAGGGGCAGATCACGGAGGCCGCCGCCTCGCGCTTCGGCGCGGGGGCCCGGCCCGCCGCCATTCTCCAGACCCACGGCCATTTCGACCATATCGGCGCGCTGGAAGATTTCGCCGCCGAGTGGGACGCGCCGGTCTTCGCCCACGCGCTCGAAGCACCCTTTCTCACCGGGCGGGAAAGCTATCCGCCGCCGGACACGAGCGCCGATGGCGGCATCATGCCGAAACTCGCCCCGCTCTTTCCGCGCTCGCCGGTGGATGTCTCCGCCCATCTCCAGATCCTGCCGGACGACGGCTCGGTGCCGCCGCTGCCGGGCTGGCGCTGGGTTCACACGCCCGGCCACACGCCGGGTCACGTCTCCTTCTTCCGCGAGGCGGACCGGACGCTGATCGCGGGCGACGCCGTGATTTCCACGGGGCAGGAATCGGCCTACGAGGTCGCCACGCAGCGGCTCGAGATGCACGGGCCGCCCCGCTATTTCACGCCGGACTGGGTGGCGGCGCGGGACTCCGTGCGCCGCCTCGCCGCGCTGGAGCCCGAGCTCGTCGTGACCGGCCATGGCCGCGCGCTGGCGGGGCCGGCGATGCTTAAGGCGCTGCATCATCTCGCCGCGCATTTCGACGAGATCGCCCCGCCGCGCCACGAGCGCGCCTGACGCGTCCTCCGGCCGCGCGCCCGCGCTGCGACCAAACGCGCATGACATCCGCTTGAACGGGGCGGAACGGCGCGGCGCGTTCCACGCTTCCTCGGGCATGATGGATGTTTTCGTATACGGGACCCTGAAACAGGGCTTTCCCTTTCACCCGCTCGGCCTGTCCGGCGCGCGGTTTCTCGGGCCGGTGGAAACGCTGGAGCCCTATCCGATGGTAATCGCCGGCTCGTTCTACGGGCCGATGATGCTGGAGCGGCCAGGCGAAGGGCTTCGGGTGCGCGGAGAGCTCTACCGCGTCGAGCCCGAGCGGCTCGCCAAGCTCGACGAGCTGGAGGATGTCGGCAAGCCCGGCAGCTACCGCACGCGCATCGCGGTGGGCGGGCAGGGCGCCGATCGCGTCGAGGCCATCGGCTACATGAAGAGCGCCGAATGGCTGAAGCCCGTCCACACGGGCTATCTCTCGGATTATCAGGACCGGCGCTTCATCCCGCCCTGGGAGCGCTGAGGCCACCAAAAAAGGGGAGGCCGGCGCGGCCTCCCCTTCGATGGTTTTGGCCGGCGCGAAGCCTCAGCCGGCGCGCAGCGGCGAGATGGAAATCTCGACGCGGCGGTTCTGGGCGCGGCCCGCTTCCGTCTGGTTCGAGGCGACCGGGCGCGACATGCCGTAGCCCTGCACGTTCAGGCGGCGCGGATTGACGCCCTGGCTCTGCAGGAACTGCGCGACCGAGCCGGCGCGGCGCTGCGACAGGGCGAGATTGTAGCCCTCGCCGCCGACATTGTCGGTGTTGCCGGCCACATCCACGATCGACTGGTCGTATTTGTTGAGCACGATCGCGACCGACTGGAGCGTCGGGTAGAACTGCGAGCGGACCTGATCCTCGTTCGTGCCGAAGGTGATGTTGGAGGGCATGTTGAGGATGATCTGGTCGCCATTGCGCGTGACCGAGACGCCCGTGCCCTGGAGCTGGGCGCGGAGGTCCGCCTCCTGGCGGTCCATATAGGCGCCGATGCCGCCGCCGCCGATGGCGCCGATGCCCGCCCCGATCAGCGCGGCGCGGCCGGGGTCGGTGCCCGTCGCGCGGCCGACGAGATAGCCGCCGAGCGCGCCGGCGCCCGCGCCGATGCCCAAGCCCCCGGCCGTGTTGGAGAGCTTCTGCTCGCCGGTATAGGGATCGGTGGTGCAGCCGGCCAGGAGCGAGCCGGCGGCGAGCACGAGAAGAAGCTTCTTCATGAAAGTCCAGCCTTCCGATGTTCGGACGCCTCTCGCGGGCGCCCTTCAGGATCGTTCGGAGAAGGGGCTAGAAAACAGTCTGGGCTGGATTGGGGCTGACGCTCCTGGTTTTCCACAAGCGTTGCGCTCCTGCCACAGGGGGCTCAGCCGGCGGCGGGCTGCCGCAGGCGCGCGGGCGCCGCCGCCTTCGGCCCGGTGAACATCACGACATTGCCGAGAAGCGTCAGCGCGAGGCCGAGGACGCCGGTCGCCGTCCAGACATAGGATTCGAAGAGGCTGGAGAGGGTCAGCGCGACGATCGGAAACAGGACCGTGGCATAGGCCGCGCGCGCCGAGCCGATGCGCGCCACCAGCATCAGATAGGTGGTGAAGCCGACCACCGAGCCGATCGCGGCGAGATAGACGAGCGCCGCGACATAGCGTCCGTCCGGGGGCGTCACGATAGGCGTGCCGGTGAGCGCGATGAGGGCGAGGAGAACGAGCGCGCCGTAGCTCATGCCCCAGGCATTGGCGGTGATGGGTTGAAGACCCGCCGCGCTGTTGCGCCGCGACACCATGTTGCCGAAGGAGAAGAACAGGGTGCCGAGCATGGCGAGCCCGATGCCGGTCAGCGTGCCCCGGTCGAGATGGGTGGCGATATCAGGCCCGAACAGGAGCGCGAGGCCGCAGGCGCCGAGAAGCGCGGCCAGAAGCGCGCGGCGCGAGATCGGATCGCCGAAGAAAAGCCGGGCGTTCAGCGCGTTGAGGATCGTCGCCAGCGAGAAGATCACCGAGATGAGGCCGGACGGCACGAAGCCGGCCGCCTTGTAGAAGCACAGGAAATTGCAGGAGAAGAGGCACAGCGCCTGAAGCAGCACGAAGGGCTGGTCGCGCCGCGCGGGGATCTTCAGCCGGCCCGCCAGCGCCAGAGCGGCGACGAGAAGGAGCCCGGCCAGGGCGAAGCGATAGAAGACCGACACCAGAACCGGCACGGGGCCGACCTGAAAGGCGATGGCGATCCAGGTCGTGCCCCAGATCAGGACGGTGGCGATGAAGAGGGCGGCATTCATGGGCTGACGTCTCGGAAGGAACAGAAGCGGGGCAGGCGAAGGCGACGCGCCGCCGCATGAGCGGACGACACGGGGGGTTCGATCGGATCGGACGGCCGACACGTCTATTCGACGGGCGCCGACAAGGGCGGCTCGACATCGACGAGAACCCTCGTCGAACGGGAGGCGCCGACGCGATGAGGCGCCCGCGCCTTCCTCGGAGCCGCGACAGAGGCTCCCGGTGCCGATCCGTTCCGATCGCCCTTGGCTCTAGCGTGGACGCTCGGGTCCGCTCTTGACGATTCTTGCGGTAGATCGCGCTTGGCTTGGCGCCCGCTTCGGGCGCAGATTGGGCCCCGTCCACCCGTCTCGCACCGCAAGCCCCGCACCGCAGCCCCGCACGCCCCATGCCGCCTCGCTCCCTCTCGCCCTCCGTCTTCTCGGCGCTTTCGGCCTCGCCCACCGCCCAGGCCACGCACCGGCTGGACCTTGGCGCGGGGCGTTCGGCGACGATCTGGCGCAACACGCGCGACGAGGTGAGCTACGAGCAGCCGGAGGGTCACACGCTGAGCCTCTATCTGACCGGCGGCGAGGGCACGCGGCGCGTCGGCGGGCGCGGGGCTGGCGCGCGGGGAGCCAGCGGGCGGGCCGGCGCGGTCTGCATCCTGCCGCAGGGCCATTCCTCGCGCTGGGCGATCTCCGACCCGTTCGAATTCGCCCATCTCTACGTGCCCGACCGGGAACTGCGCCGCTTCTTCGCCGAGACCTTCGAGCGCGACGCGCGGCTGATGAGCCTGCCGGAGGCGACCTTCGCGGACACGCCGCGTCTGGCGGGCGCGCTGACGCGCTTGGCCCTCGCCGTGCGCGCGGGCGAGGCGCTCGCGGCCGAGGTGGCGATGGGCGAGGCGCTGGTCGCGGCGCTCGCCCCGGAGGGCGCGGGCGGGCGGGCCGTGAAAGGAGGGCTCGCGCCCCATCTCTGCCGCCGGGTGGAGGAGCATGTGGACGCCGCGCTCGGCGAGACCATCCGGCTCGACGATCTCGCCCGTCTCGCCGGCCTCAGCCCCTTCCATTTCCAGCGCATGTTCCGCGAGACGTTCGGCCTGTCGCCGCACGCCTTCACGCGCCGGCGCCGGGTGGAGCGGGCGCGTGCGCTGCTGCGCGCGGGCGAGCCCGTGGCCGAGATCGCGGCGGCTTGCGGCTTCGGCGACCAGAGCCATTTCACCCGCGTCTTCAAGAGCGAGACGGGCCTCACCCCCGCCGCCTATCGCGCCGCGCTGCGGCGTTAGGCTTCGGTCGGATTGTCGGGCGCGCCGCCCTTCGCCGCGACCTATTCGAAGATCGGCACATGGGGCGCGGCGTCGCGCGGCAGCGCGCCGTTGAGGCGCGGATCGTCGGCGATTTCGAGGCTTTGGCCGATCGGCCGGAACCCGGTGCGCCGGTAGAAGGCGAGGGCGCGCGGATGGTCGATCGTGTTGGTGTGCAGCCAGAGCCGCCGGATCGGCCGCGCGAAGGCGGTCTCGATCGCGTGGTTCATCAGGGCGCGTGCCGCGCCCGTGCCCTGAAGCCGCTCCGTCAAGCCGAAATACTTGATCTCGCAGGCGTCCGGCTCGGAAAAGTCGAGTTCCAGAAGCCCCTCGTCCACGCCCTCGACGCGCCAGGAGAAGATCGCGGTGCCGGGATGGGCGAGAAGCGCGTCGAGCTCGGCGCTCTCCATGTAGAGGCGCGAGAACCAGAGATGCGGGGCGCCGACCTTGCGATAGAGCGCGAGATAGGCCTCCCGCTCGGGCGCCGGCCAGGCGACGATCCGGCCCGGCAGATCGGCGGGCGCGGGGCGCAGGGGCGGGCGCTCGCGCAGTTCGAGCGAGGTGGCGATGGCGGCGATCTTGCCCCGTTCGATCTCGTTGAAACGCTCCATCCGCCTGTCTCCTCGCCATCCGTTCGGCTGGCGGAGTGCCATGGCGACGGGGCGGGGGCAAGGGCGGGCCTCGGGGGCGGAGAGGCGAGGGCGTGGATGTCACCGCTCCGCTCGGACGCCGCGCGGCTCAGCCGAGGAGCAGCGCCAGCGCGAGATAGATGGCCTGCAGCGCCACGACGAGGACGCCGCTCCACAGGAAGGCTTCTTCCCAGGTCTCGGCGATCAGGAAGATGGCGGGCATGCCGATCGCGACCGCGATCAGGAAGCGATGCAGGAACAGCCCGACGCGCCAGGGCGAGCGCTTGTCCGGCGCCGGGCGCGGCGGACGGTGCCGCCGGCGCGGATGCCGTTCCTGTCCGGGTTCGACAGGCTCGGCCTCGATGATCCGATCGTCTTCTTCGGGCCGGTCTTCTTCGCGACGAGACGACATGCGACCTTCCTGCGGCGCGCGGCGCCCGGAGAGGAGGGATCGGACAGGCCGGACCGGCCCACGATCGAAGCGATGGGCAGAACATGTGCTCGACGAAGCCGCCCTTGGGCGGCGTTCGGGGACGCGCCGGTCTGGCCCTCGAGAGTAATTGAAACCTCAGGGCTTGGCGATACGCTTTTGGGTTAAAAATGCAGTTTTGATTGTGATGAACCGGATCGGTGTAGCGCCGGTCCCCCTGCGATCAAAGAGGGGCTGCCAGCAAGGCTCGCCGGATTTCCAGCAGTGTATCGGACGTCTTGAGGCGGTCCTCGCCGAGGCTTCCGCAGCGCCAGGCGTGGCGACTCCCTCGCAAACACCCGAACCTCTCTCCCCTGCGGCTCGATCGGCGCGGACTTTTCTTGAGGGCAGGTGCGCTTCTCGTTGCAGCGGGGGCTCGCCGCCACGCGCTCGTGGACATGAAAACGCCCCGGCGGGAAACCCGCCGGGGCGCTCGGTCGAGTAGGCGGACCGGGCGCCTGGCCTTTGCAGGGGGCGCCCGGCCTTGTCGGGTTCGTCAGGCCGGGCGCTCGCGCGACGGGGCGAGCCAGAGCACGAGGGCGCCGAGAAGGCCGGAGGTGATCGAGCCCATGAGCACGCCGAGCTTCACTTCGTCCTGCAGAAGCGGCGAGGTCGGGAAGGCGAGAAGGCCAATGAACAGGCTCATGGTGAAGCCGATGCCGCACAGAAGCGCGACGCCGTAGAGCTGCGCCCAGGTCGCCCGCTCGGGCAGGCTCGCCCAGCGCAGGCGAATGGCGAGCGCCGCCATGCCGAAGACGCCGACCTGCTTGCCGACCAAAAGCCCCACCGCGATGCCGACCGGCACGGGGTCGGTCAGCGCCGAAAGCGTGAAGCCGGCAAAGGACACGCCCGCATTGGCGAAGCCGAAGATCGGCACGATCAGAAAGGCGACCCAGGGCTGGATCGCGTGTTCGAGCTTCAGAAGCGGCGGCTCCTCCTGCTGGAGGCCTTCTTCGGGCACCACGAGCGGAATGGCGAGCGCGAGCACGACGCCGGCCAGCGTCGCATGGATGCCCGACAGGAACACCAGCACCCACAGAACGAGGCCGAGCGCGAGATAGGGCGCGAGCCTCGTGACGCCGCGCCCGTTGAGAAGCGCCAGAAGCGCGACCACGACCGCCGCGCCCGCGAGCGCCAGGAGATTGAGCTCAGCCGTGTAGAACAGGGCGATGATCAGAACCGCGCCGAGATCGTCGATGATCGCGAGGGCGGCGAGAAAGACCTTCAGCGAGACCGGCACGCGCGAGCCGAACAGCGAGAGAACGCCGAGCGCGAAGGCGATGTCGGTGGCGGACGGAATGGCCCAGCCGCCCCGCGTCTCGGCCGAGCCCATGTTGAAGACGAGATAAAGCGCGGCCGGCACCGCCATGCCGCCGAGCGCGGCGAGACCCGGCAGGATGCGCGCGTCCCAGGTGGCGAGCTGGCCGCCCAGAACCTCGCGCTTGATCTCCAGCCCGACCATCAGGAAGAACACGGCCATCAGTGCGTCGTTGATCCAGTGGAGCAGCGAGAGCGGGCCGATATAGAGGTGGAGCGCGCCGAAATACTCGGCCGCGAAAGGCGAATTGGCGACGATCAGCGCCAGGGCCGCCGCACCCATCAGGACGAGACCGCCCGAGGCCTCGCTGGCGAGGAAGTTGCGCAGGAATCGCGACGGCCGCCGGCTCGGGATCGAATTGTGGTTCTGCGAGGACATGGCTTCGCCCTCCCTCCTGTTCGAAAAAGGTTGCACACATCTCCGTCGATTTGAGGGAAGCCCCCGGGCGCACGCAGCACACGCCTCGAAGGCCTAGATAGAAGGACGAACGCCGCTTGGCGAGAGGCGATGGGCCTGCGAGCCTGACGCTTTCGCGAGCGCGAGAAGGGCGCGGGCGGCGACGGCCTCCATGCCGTCCCGGCGCCCCGCGCCGGCAAGGGGGCGGCAGGGTTCGAACGGCGTCTCAGCGCCGGATCAGATAGGCCTTCAGCCGCTCCAGGCGGAACAGGATGCGGAAGATGTGGCGGGCGTGCGGGCTGTTCAGGACGCGGCGGCGCAGCACCAGCTTCTTCTTGAAGGACGCGGGGATCGAGGGCATGGCGAGAAGGGTCGCCACATAGTCGTTGGCGATCTGCAGATATTCGCGCTTGTGCGCCGTGTACTTGCCGGGCACGTCCAGCGCGGCGTTGCGCGCTTCCCGCATGATCGGCTGGTGGAAGCGCTTGATCATCAGATCGCGCACGAAGAAGCGCCCCTTTTCCGGATCGTCGGGAAACAGGCCGATCAGCTTCTGGAAATAGCGCCAGCGCGAGCGCGCCATGCGGATGCCGTAGGACGTGCTTTCCGTGTGGATGCACCAGACGGTCACGGGCTTCGGCGTGAAGTGGTTCGTGTAGCCGCGCCGGAAGATGCGCAGGAACAGGTCGTCGTCCTCGTAGCCCATGAACTGCTCGTCGAACCCGTCGACCGCCTCGAAGGCCTCGCGCGCGATCAGCGAGGCGGAGGGCAGGACGTGCATGTCGTTGGCGAGAAGATCGGCCAGCGAGGTCTTGGGGTGGGACGAATGGTGACTGACGATGCTGGTGCGCACCACCTGGCCGTCGCCATCGGCCTCGAACAACTCGCCATAGACCCAGCCGAAATGCGGATCGTCGTCGGGCATGGCGTCGATCAGCGTCTCGATATGGGTCTTCAGGTAGAAGTCGTCCTGATCGAGAAAGCAGATGAAGGGCGAGGTCGAATGGCGCACGCCGTGATTGCGCGCGCTGCCCTGGCCGCCGTTCGCCTTGCGCAGGACCGTGAAGCCCATGCGCTCGGCGATCGCGTCCAGCCGCGCCGCTTCCTCGGCCGTCGATCCGTCATCCACCACCAGGAACTCGGCGGGGGGAACGGTCTGCTCCAGAACGCTGCGGGCCGAGCGCTCGATGAAGTCCGAACCGTTGTAATAGGGGATGACGACGACGACGGGCGTCTGGCCATGGCGCGCGCGCCGGGCGGCTTCCTCGGCCGGGGTCTTCGTCCAACTCGTCATCCATCCATCTCCGGCCGGGGCGCCAAGCGTCTCCTGCGAGACGGTTTGGCCATGCGCGGGCGAGGAACCGGGGAAGGGACTTGCCCCTCGCGCGAAACGCCGGACGCCTGATGCGCGAGCGCAGCGGCGCCTTCGCAGGAATGCGCGTTCGGGGAACCGCCGGACCGACCCGAGCGGGTTGTCGTGGCGTCTCTTAACCCTTGCCGCGCGCTTGCACAACGCGCGGTCCTCGCGGCCTGTCAGCCCGAGCCCCTCGCGCCCGTCTCAACGCCGAGGGGCCCACGGCCCGCGCCCGCCCGTCTCGGCCCGTCTCGACCCTGCGCGCGCGGCCGCTCAGGGCTCCCGGTCTTCGCCAAGCAGCGCCGGCGTGTCGGCCGCGCCCATGGCGCGCGCGGCGCCGGCGGCGGTGAGACCCTCCGGCGTGCGGCGCGCGGGGTCCGCGCCGCGTTCCAGAAACAGGCGCACGAGATCGACCCGGTTGAACATCGCGGCCATCATCAGCGCCGTGCGCCCGTCCGGCCCGGCCGCGTCCACCGCCGCGCCGCCGTCGAGCAGCGCGCGCGCCGTCGCAGCATGGCCCTTGAAGGCGCAGCCCGCGAGCGGCGTCTGGCCGCGATCGTTGACGCGGTCCGGGTCGGCGCCCTGGCGCAGGAGAAGCGCGGCAAGCTCGGTGTGCCCGTGATAACTCGCCAGCATCAGGAGCGTGTCGCCCTTGTCGTTGGACAGGTTCGGCGGCAGGCCGCGCGCCAGGGCCTCCTCCAGAAAGGCGATGTCGCCCTCGCGCGCGGCCTGGAACACCCGCGCCGCCAGCGCCAGCGTGTCCTCGTCGAATTGCGGCTCCATGCTCGTTCCCTCGTCGCTCGTCGCTGCGGCCCATTATGGAGCGCGCCGCGCTCTTGGGTCCCTCGAAACCCCGCCGCGCGGCGTTTGGCAAGCGGGAAAAGAGCGGCGAACGAAGGCGCGGGCGTCTCGCCCTGCCGCGCGGGACGGAGAGGTCGCGAGGGCGGGGCCATCGCCCGCAAGCGGACAACAGGGGCGGCCGGCGTGTCTCCCGGCTGCGCGCTTCGAACCGCTGCCGCCAGCCCGCGCCCTCACGGATGGAGAAGGCCGCGCAAGCCGTGTCCGCGATCCGTGAGGGCTCCACGCGGACCACCGCCTCGCCCGCAACGCCGGCTTTCGCGGCCTCGCGCGAGGGCCTCCGGCGCCCTGCGCTCTTGCTCCCGGCCGCTCACTTGCCCATAGCATGGTCGATGGAAACACCCCGCACATCCGCCCGCTCCGCCGGCTCGCCCGGCCGACGCTCCTCCGCTCGCCCCTCCGGCTCGGGAGGGCGCCCGCCCGCCGATCCGCCCAGTGAGCGCCCCGGCATCGCCTCGCGCCGCACCGCCGCCCGGCTGCTCGCCGCCGTGGTGGACGCGCGCACCTCGGCCGACGGGCTCACCGACCGCCGCCACGGCCATCCCGACTTCCTGCGCCTGCCGCCGCGCGACCAGGGGCTGGTGCGCGCGATCCTTCTCAGCGCCCTTCGGCGCCGAGGCACGATCGAGGCGATCCTCGACGAATGCCTGGAGCGGCCTTTGCCGGCGCGCGCGGCGCATCTGCGCCATGTCCTGCATGTCGGCGCGGCGCAGATCCTGTTTCTCGACGTGCCGGATTCGGCGGCGGTCGATCTCGCCGTGGCGCAGGCCTCCGGCGATCCGCGCTCGGAGCGCTTCGCCGGCCTCGTGAACGCCATCCTGCGCCGCGTGGCGCGCGAGAAGGACGCCTTTCTCGCCCAGTTCGACGATCCGCGCCTCGACTGCCCGCCCTGGCTCTGGGCGCGGCTGGAGGCGGCCTATGGCGAGGACGGCGCGCGCGCCATCGTCGCCATGCATCGCCTGCCCGCGCCGCTCGACTTCACGGCGCGCGGCGAGCCCGCCGCGGTTGCCGAGGCGCTGCAGGCCAGCCTCCTGCCCTTCGGCACGGTGCGGCGCGCGCCGGGCGAGGAGGCGGTGAGCGATCTGCCGGGCTTCGAGGCGGGCGACTGGTGGGTGCAGGACGCCGCCGCCAGCCTGCCGGCCCGGCTCATGGGCGAGGTGAAGGGCCTGCGCGTCGCCGATCTCTGCGCCGCGCCCGGCGGCAAGACGGCGCAGCTGGCCGCCAGCGGCGCCGATGTCACGGCGGTGGAGATTTCCCCCTCGCGCCTGCGCCGCCTGAAGGAGAATTTCGCCCGGCTGAAGCTGGAGGCGCAGTTCGTCGGCAGCGATCTCATGCGTTTCGAGCCGGAAACGCCCTTCGACGCCGTGCTTCTCGACGCGCCCTGTTCCTCCACCGGCACGATCCGCCGCCATCCCGACGTCGCCTACACCAAGGACGAGACGGAGCTGCGCAAGCTCGCCGAGGTCCAGGCGCGGCTTCTGGCGCGCGCGGCCGATCTCGTGGCGCCGGGCGGGCTTCTCGTCTTTTCCAACTGCTCGCTCGACCCGATCGAGGGCGAGGAAACGGTCGCCGCCTTCCTCGCTTCGCGCACCGACTACACGGTGGAGCCGGTGCGCGAGGAGGAGGTTCCGGGCCTCGGCGAGGCCGTGTCGGCTTCGGGCTTCCTGCGCACGACGCCCGCCATGCTGAGGCGGGACACGCCCGAGCTGTCCGGCCTCGACGGCTTCTTCGCCGCCCGCCTGCGCCGCGCCGCGACCGCGCGCTAGAGCATGTCCAGCGAAAGCCGAGTCGGCTTTCGCGCCCGGACAGGCTCTGGACGCCTGCCCAGCGAAGGCCGGACCGGCTTTCGAGGGGCGGAGCGACACGCCGGGGATGGGGCGGGTGCCTGTTCGCTCCACCCCCCCGAAGGCCGGCTTTCGCCCTCCCGTCCGGGTCGCCGACGCCTTGGGAAGACCCGTCCTGACGGGAATGTGTTGGGCGGGACGGCGCCCCGTTTCGGCCACAATGCCTGTCATTAGCGCGGTGTTAACCCTGCTCGTCGAAAAATCGGCGCAACACGACAGGCCGGCCGAGGCCCCCTCCTGCGACGCGCGCAGGGCTGGGGCAGAAGGCCCGGCATCGTTGGTCGGGGGAAGTTGCGATGACGACGGGATTTGTCGACGAGCCACGCTTGGCGGGGCTGATGGTCCGCGAGACGGTGCGTCGTCTGCGCGGTGTCGGGCCGGCGATCGTCGGCTTCGCGCCGCTCGCCGGCCGGCGCGCCGGCCGCATCCTGGCCGTGCCGGTGGACCTGCGCCGGGCCGAGCCGAGCTTCGTCGAGACCTTCTATTCCGGCCGCCTGTCGCTCGCCGGCCATGACGTCGAGTTCGGAAGCCGCTCGCCCTTCCTCCTGCGCGGCGCGCCGCGAAGCTGGATGGCGGAACTGCACGGCTTCGGATGGCTGCGCCATTTCACCGAGACCGGCGACGCGCTGTCGGCCGAGCAGGCGCGCGTTCTGGTGGCGGATTGGCTCGTCCTCGATCGCCGCGCCCTGCCGCGCCTCGCCTTCGACCACGAGGTCGCCGCCCGCCGCCTGATCAGCTGGCTCGCCCATGCGCCGATCGTGCTCGCCCAGGCGCACGCGCCCTTCCGCCGACGCTTCGAAACCGCGCTGGCCCGCGAAGCGCGCCGCTTGTCGCGCGCCAGCGCCTCGGCGCCGGAGGGCCTGCCGCGCCTTCTGGTTCGCATCGCGCTCGCCACCGCCGCGCTCTGCCAGCCCGGCCGCCGCTCGCTCGTGCGCCCCGCCGCCAAGCTCCTGTCGGACGAGCTCGACCGGCAGATCTATCCCGATGGCGGCCATATCTCGCGCAACCCCGCCGCGATCCCGGCGCTGCTCGCCGATCTCCTGCCGCTGCGCCAGCTCTTCGCCCATCGCAACCAGGCGGTGCCGCGCGCCCTGTTCAGCGCGATCGACCGGATGCTGCCGGCGCTGCGCTTCTTCCTGCATGGCGACGGCGCGGTGGCCCTCTTCAACGGCGCGGCGCTCGCCGATCGTTCGCTCCTCGCCCTGCTCCTGCGCTACGACGAAACGCTCGGCGAGCCGGCTTCCGCGCTGCGCCAGACCGGCTATCAGCGCTTGGCGGCCGGCGGCACGGTGCTTCTCGCCGACACCGGCCTGCCGCCCGCGCCCGCCCATGCGGGCGAGGCCCATGCCGGCACGCTCGCCTTCGAGTTCTCCTCCGGGCGTCGGCGCATGGTGGTGAATTGCGGCGCGACCACCCGCGCCGAGGATGCCGGTCGGCGTCTGGCGCGCAACACGGCGGCGCATTCGACCCTCGTGCTCGGCGATCATTCCTCCTCGCGCTTCGCCAAATCGCCGATCCTCGACCGCTATCTCGGCGTGCCGCTCCTGCCGGGGCCGACCCGCGTGCCGGCCTCGCGCGAGGACACGGGCGAAGGGCATCTCCTCACCGCCGCCCATGACGGCTACCGGCTTCCCTTCGGCTTCGTGCACGAGCGGCAGATTCACCTTTCCGGCGACGGACGGCGGATCGAGGGCGTCGACCGCCTGTTCCAGGCGACCGGGCGGAACCAGCGCCCGGCCGGCGACCCGCCGCTCGGCATGTTGCGCTTCCATCTCCACCCGGACGTGACGGCCGACGAGACGCAAAGCGGCATCCGCCTCCAGCATGGCGACGAGATCTGGTGGTTCCGCAGCGAGGTCCCGGCGCGGCTGGAGGATTCCATCTTCTTCGCCGATCCGGCCGGCGCGCGCCCGAGCGCGCAGATTTCGGTCGTGTTCGACCCGATGGAGCGCACCCAGCTCGGCTGGTGCTTCGAGCGATAGGCGCGGCCCATTCCCCTCCGTCGGCCGGGTGAGACTTGGCCGACGAAGGATCGACGGGCGGCGAATGGCTGACGCGAGGCGGGCAGGCGCTATCTACCCGTTTCACCGCTCGGGAGCCCGGCCGCCATGTCTCGCCTTCTTCTTCTCGCCGCGCTCGGCGCCTGTCTTGCCGGCTGCGGCATGAACCGGGCCGTCGCGGTTCTGCCCAACACGCTGGACGATCTCGGCCGGCGCACCGAGCCCCTGCGCGAAGGGCGCCAGCCCGGCGACGAAGCCTTGGCGGCGGCGCGCTGAAGCCGCCGTTCCCACCCGGTAAGCCGGCTAATCTCTGTCGGTGCCGAGAACCTGCGCTGCGACTTCCACGGCTTTCGAGAGCGGCGCGGGAAGCGCATCCAGCGCGAACCAGCCGAGCGCCTCGTGCTTGTGCGGCTCGACGATGCGCGGCTCGCCCGTGAAACGATCCGCCCGATAGACCGGCGACACCCAATGCGTATCCGCCTCGCGATCGATCAGGTCCACCACGCAGAGAAGCGCGAGCGGGCCGACCGCGATCCCGAGTTCCTCGGCCGTTTCGCGCGCGGCCGCCGTCTCGGTCGGCTCGAACGGATCGACCTTGCCGCCCGGAAAGCTCCAGCTGCCCGCTTCCGGCGCGCCGCGCCGCTGGACGAGAAGGAGCCGCCCCTCCCGCAGGATCGCCACGCCGCAGCCGACACGCGGTTCACTCGCCATCGCAGGTCCTTCCATTGTGTGCGGGTCGCTTCTACCGGCAAACCGGCGCGCGCGCCAAGCGGGCGGGGCAGGGGAGGCGGGGCGGTTTCGGTGCGGCCGAGCGGGGATCGGCGCGTTCGGCTGGGCTCGCCGGCCTTGTGAGCGGCGGGTTTGCGCACTATGGGGAGGCGATCCGCCGGGGCCGCGCCCCGATCCGCCGATCGCCCTTTCCAGCCTGGAGTGCCCGCCCATGGCCGTCGCCGCCAATCTTTATCCCGCCCCCGATCGTCATCCGGTGCGCCGGGCGCTCCTGTCCGTCTTCGACAAGACCGGGCTCGTGGATCTGGCGCGGGGCCTCTCGGCGCGCGGCGTCGAACTCGTTTCCACCGGCGGCACGCGCGCCGCGATCGAAGCGGCCGGCCTGCCGGTGCGCGACGTGTCGGAGCTGACCGGCTTTCCCGAGATCATGGACGGGCGCGTGAAGACGCTGCACCCCGGCGTCCATGGGGGGCTCCTCGGCATGCGCGCCGACCCCGCTCATCAGGCGGCGATGGACACGCACGGCATTTTCGGCCTCGACCTTCTCGTGGTCAATCTCTACCCCTTCGCGCAGACCGTCGCGTCGGGCGCCGACAAGGCTTCGATCATCGAGAATATCGACATCGGCGGCCCGGCCATGATCCGCGCCGGCGCCAAGAACCACGCCTATGTCAGCGTGCTCACCGACCCGGCCGACTACGACGCCTTCCTCGCCGCGCTGGACGAAGGCAAGGGCGAGGTCGAACTCGACCTGCGCCGCCGCCTCGCCGGCAAGGCCTATGGGCTGACGGCGAGCTACGACGCGGCGGTCTCGGCCTGGTTCGCGGGCGTCACGCAGGATGTCGCCCCGGCGCGGCGCGCCTTCGCCGGCACGCTCTCCTCCTCGCTGCGCTATGGCGAGAACCCGCACCAGACCGCGAGCTTCTATCTCGACGGCTCCAACCGCGCCGGCGTCGCCACCGCGCGGCAGGTGCAGGGCAAGGAACTGTCCTACAACAACATCAATGACACCGACGCCGCCTTCGAGCTCGTGGCCGAGTTCGACCCCGCCCGCACCGCCGCCGTCGCCATCATCAAGCACGCCAACCCCTGCGGCGTGGCGGAGGGCGGCACGCTTCTCGACGCTTATGCCAAGGCGCTCGCCTGCGACCCGGTCTCGGCCTTCGGCGGCATCGTGGCGCTGAACCGCAAGCTCGACGCACAATCGGCCGCCGAGATCGTCAAGGTCTTCACCGAGGTCATCATCGCGCCGGAAGCGGACGAGGAGGCGATCGCCCTCGTCGCGGCCAAGAAGAACCTGCGCCTCCTCCTGACCGGCGGCCTGCCCGACCCGCGCGCACCCGGCCTTCTCGTGAAGTCCGTCGCCGGCGGCCTCCTTGTCCAGAGCCGCGATTCCGGCACGGTGGACGCGCTCGACCTCAAGGTCGTCACCAAGCGCGCGCCGAGCGAACAGGAAATGGCGGATCTGCGCTTCGCCTTCCGCGTCGCCAAGCATGTGAAGTCCAACGCCATCGTCTATGCCAAGGATCTGGCGACGGTCGGCATCGGCGCCGGCCAGATGAGCCGCGTGGATTCGGCCCGCATCGCCGCCCGCAAGGCCGAGGACGCCGCGCAGGCGGCCGGCGGCCAAGTGCTGACGCGCGGCTCGGCGGTGGCCTCCGACGCCTTCTTCCCCTTCGCGGACGGTCTCCTTTCGGCGGTCGCGGCCGGCGCGACGGCGGTGATCCAGCCGGGCGGCTCGATGCGCGACCAGGAGGTGATCGACGCCGCCGACGAGCACGGCATCGCCATGGTCTTCACGGGCATGCGCCATTTCCGCCATTGAGGCGCGCCGCGCCGCTCCGTGCGGATCGTCAGCGGTTTCGATTTGGCAAAGGCCGCCGGTTCGCCCGGCGGCCTTTGGCGTTTTCAGGCCGAGGCCTTGGGATGGCTTGTGTTCGCTTTGGGATCGTGCTTACTTTGCATTACAAAGTGAGGACGTCATGGGCGACTACGAACGGGCCTTGGCCGATATCGACGACATCCGCAGTCGGATGGCGGCGAGCACCGTGTTTCATGGGCTCGGTCCCGCCGCGCTCGCGACGACGGGTGGTCTCGCCATCGCCACCGCTCTCGTGCAGGGCGCGCTGATCGCCGTCCCGGCGGAGCGCCCCGGCCTGTTCTTCGCCGGGTGGATCGCGGTCGCCGTCGTCAGCGTGGTGCTGGTGGGGGCCGAGATGGTCGTGCGCTCGCGCCGCCACCATGCGGGCCTTGCCGATGCGATGATTTTCCAGGCGGTGCACCAGTTCCTGCCGGCCGGCGCGGCGGGCGCGGCGCTCGCGCTGATCCTCGCCCGCTTCGCGCCGGACGCGCTGTGGATGCTGCCGGGCCTCTGGCAGATCCTCGTCAGCCTCGGCCTCTTTGCCGCCGCCCCGTCGCTGCCGCGCGGCACCCTGATCGCGGCCGCCTGGTACTTCGTCGCCGGCTGCGCCGTTCTCATGCTGGAGGGCTCGGCGCCCACGCTCTCGCCCTGGTCGATGGGTGTGCCCTTCGCGGTCGGGCAGCTGCTTCTCGCCGCCGTCGTCCGCCATGCTTCGGGAGATCACGATGCAAGATAGCGCCGCGCCCTTTTCCTATGACGGCCTCGACCGCGTGATCCACGAGAAGGCGCGGCTCGGGATCATGACTTCGCTCGCCGGCCACGCGAAGGGCCTCGCCTTCGCCGATCTGAAACGGCTCTGCGGCCTCACCGACGGCAACCTGTCGCGCCATCTCCAGGTGCTGGAAGAGGCCGGGCTCGTCGCGATCGACAAGGTGTTCGAGGGCAAGCGCCCGCTCACCACCTGCCGCCTGACGGCGGCCGGCCGCGCGCGTTTCCTGGATTATCTCGCCGTGCTCGAACGCGTCGTGCGCGACGCGGCGGAGCTCGCCAAGACGAGCGGCGCGGACGCCCCCGCCTTGCGCCCGCGCAACGCCTGACCCCTTCCCGAATTTTTTTGCACTGGAGCTTTGCGATGCAAAGTGGTTTCGCCGACAGAATGCATATCGGCCTGATCATGGATGGCAACGGCCGCTGGGCCACCGCGCGCGGCCTACCGCGCGTTCGCGGTCATCAGGCCGGCGTGAAGGCGATCCGCCCCGTGGTGGAAGCCGCCGCCGAGGCGGGGGTCGGCACGCTGACGCTCTATGCCTTTTCGAGCGACAACTGGCGCCGGCCGGCGGCCGAGGTCTCCGGGCTGATGGCGCTTCTCGGCCGCTACCTGCGCGAGGAGATCGCGACGCTCGCGAGAAGCGGCGTGCGGCTCGGCTTCATCGGCCGGCGCGACCGCTTGCCGGCGGGGCTCGCCGCGCGCATCGCCGAGGCCGAGCGGGAGACGGCGGGAGCCGAGCGGCTGCATCTGCGCATCGCCTTCGACTATTCGGCGCGCGACGCCATTCTCGCCGCCGCCCTCCAAGCCGCCCACGCCGCTCAAGCCGGCCCCGGCCTGTCGCGCGAGGCCTTTTCGCGCCTCGTCACCAGCGACGGCGCGCCGGATGTCGATCTTCTGATCCGCACCGGCGGCGAGCAGCGGTTGAGCGACTTCCTCCTGTGGGAATGCGCCTATGCCGAGCTCCTCTTCGTGGAGCGCATGTGGCCCGATTTCGGGCCCGCCGATCTCACCGAAGCCCTGGCGCGCTTCGCGCGGCGCGAGCGCCGCTTCGGCGAGGTGCCGGAGGCCGCCGTCGCCGCCTGACGAAGAGGCGCCGGCAGGGTTCGGGCCGAGACGGCATGCGGGTCGGTCAGGCGCTGCGGGGCAGGCGGGGCAGGAGCGCGAGGCCGAGGATGAAGAACAGGGCGATCACCGACATGCCCCAGCGCGTGGCCGTCGCCGGCTCCACCCAGAGCGCGGCGAAGGCGGTCGCGCCCGCCACGAGAAGCGGCGCGAGAAAGCCCGTGGCGCGGCCCGCGAGGGAATAAAGGCCGAACCAGCGCGCGGCGTCCGCGACCGGCACCGCCATGGCGAGCGCCGAGCGCGAGGAGGCCTGGACCGGGCCGAAGGCGATGCCGATCAGGACGCCGTAAAGGAGAAAGGCCCGCTCGGCCGGCGTCGCGAAGAGCCCCGTCGCCTCGGACGGGGCAAAGCGCAGCGCGCCGAACAGCGTGGAATCCGGCGTGGTGGAAACGATGCCGACGGTCGCCAGCACCAGCATCGCGAGCCCCGCGACCACCACCGGGCGCGGGCCGAAGCGCCGGTCGAGAAAGGCCGCCGCCAGACAGCCGATCGTCGCCGCGACCGCGAGAAGGAGGCCGAACACGCCACTTTCCGTCGTGCTCCAGCCAAAGCTCGCCGCCGCGAAGGCGCCGCCGAGAACGAGAAGGGCGTTGATCCCGTCCTGGTAGAGCATCCGCGCCAGGATGAAGCGGGCAAGGCGCGGATGCTGCGCGAGATCGCCGCGCAGCGTGCGCCAGAAGGAGGGGGCCTCGCCCGCTTGCGCGACCGGGGGCCGGCGCGGGCGGTCGGGCACGAACAGGAACATCGGCCAGACGAAGGCGAGATACCAGAGCGCCGCCAGCGGCCCGGCCGCCCGCGCGCCTTCGAAGCTCGTGGCGTCCAGCCCGAAGAACGGCGGGAGGCCGAGCAGCGTCAGGCCGCTGGCGGGCTCGGCGGCGAGCAGCCCGAGCGTCACCACCAGCGCCAGAATGCCCCCGACATAGCCCGTGCCCCAGGCGATGTTGGACACGAGGCCGAGCGAGGCGCGCGGCACGAGGCTCGGCAGAAGCGTGTCGTTGAGCACCACCGACAGCTCCGCCGCGATGCCGGCGAGAACCACCGCGATCGCCACCGGCAGGAGCGGGGAGCCGGGCGCGGCGAACCAGAGCGTGGCACAGCTCGCCACCTGCACCAGCGCCAGCGTCGCGAGCATGGGCTTCACCGGCCCGCGCCGGTCGGTGCGCTGGCCGAGAACAGGCGAGGCAAGGGCGACGAGAAGGCCCGTCGCGCCCGCCGCGAGCGCCCAGGCCGACTGCCCACGGGCGGGGTCCTCCGCCAGATGCGCCACGAAATAGGGGCCGAAGACGAAGGTCAGCACCACCGTGAAGAAGGGTTGGGCGGCGAAATCGAAGCCGATCCAGCTCCACACCGCCCGCCGTCGCAGCGGCGAGGGGGAAGGGGAGGAAGAGGAAAGAACCGGCTGCGGCGCGGGCTGGGGCTCGGTCATGATCGGCTCTCGTGAGGGGGCGAAAGGCTGCAAGCTGTAGCCGAGCCGCGCCCGGTTTCGAAGGGGCCGGTCCGCAACCTGTCCAAAGCTTCATCCCTCATCTCACGAGGCCGCTTGTGGACGGCGCGAAATCGGATCACAACATCCGACCGATCGCTGCTTCCAAGCCCCGGACGTCCGGGCGCGGCGGTCTTCGGGAGGGTGACATGGCCAAGGGTCAGATGCGCAGCAACAAGGAAACGCGCAAGCCGAAGGCGGACAAGGCCAAGAAGGTCGAGCCGACGGCGACCGGCGTTCCCGGCAAGTTCGCCACGCCCCAGAAGGACGCGAAGAAATAAGGTTTCGACACCGCAGCGCGGCCGGCTGCTTGCTGCCGGCCCGCCTTCCTGACGCTCTCTCGACCCTGGCCCCACACGGCCCGGGATCGCGGCTTCGGGAAAGCGCTCGACAAAGCCTCACGGTCGCGCTGCGTCGGCTCCCGGCTCCCGGCTCCCGGCTCCCGGCTCCCGGCTCCCGGCTCCCGGCTCCCGGCTCCCGGCTCCCGGCTCCCGGCTCTGCCTGACGTCCTCCCCGTTCGTGCGAACCTCTGCGGCGTCGAGCGTCGAGCGGTGCGGAGGCAGGGCTCGGCTTTCGAGGCCGACGCCGATCCCTCGGCGGCTTCCGCTGGTTGTTCTGTTGCGGCTCGGGAGTTGTGGACCGATCCTCGCGGGATCGACTTCTCGGATCGCTTCATCGTTTGTCCGAGGGCGGCCCACGCGGCTCGCCCGTCGGCAGGTCCGTCGCGACGGCACTGATGCCGATATCGCATCACCCAAGCGCCGCGCCTCGCGACCGAGCGACGCTCTCTCGCCCTCCGCCCGGAGGCCCCCATGGGCCTAGTAAAGCGTCGTCTTCAGCCGCTCCGGCAGCGCCTCGTCATAGGCCGCGCCGTCGAAGGCTTCCTGCGACAGGGTGCGCAGGATCGTGCCGGGGCTCGGCAGGGTTTCGCGCGCGATCCGGCTCTCCTCGCTCCAAAGGCCGGCGCGGATCACCGCTCGGCTGCACTGGAAGAAGACACTCTCCACGCGGATGCGCAGCACGGATTTCGGTGGGTGGCCCGCCAGGGTGAAGCGGGCGAGAAGGCCGGGGTCGACGCGAATTTCGGCCGTGCCGTTGACCCGGAGCGTTTCGCCGATGCCGGGCAGGAGAAACAGAAGCGCGACGCGCGGATCGGCGAGGATGTTGCGCAGGGCGTCGATCCGGTTGTTGCCGCGCCGGTCCGGCAGAAGCAGCGTCTTGCGGTCCTCGATCTCCACGAAGCCGGCGGGGTCGCCGCGCGGCGTCACGTCGAGCCCGCCCGGGCCGACCGTCGCCAGGGCGACGAAGGGGGCGGCCTCGATGAAGGGCCGATAGACCGGATGGAGGTGGTCGACCTCCTTGATCCGCGAGGGCGGCGCGACCGGCCCGTACAGCGCTTCCAGCGCGGCGAGCGTCGCGACGCGGCCCGCCTCGGTCCGCTTCCCTCCGGCGCGCTCCGTCTCGATCCCGTCCATCTCTCGTCTTTCCGTTGGCTCGGCGGTTGTCCGGCCGGACCGCGCGGGAGGCGGTCCGGCCGGACGCTTCGTCAGTGCCCGAGGTCCTGCAGGAGACCGGCCGCGAGGGTGAGGCGCGAGACCGAGGTCTCGCCCGTGCCGGCGAGGCGCGCCATCTGCTCGCTGGCATCGCGCAGCGCGTCGCCCTGTGATTCCAGCCAGTCGGCCACGGGATCCTGACCCCGGCCGTTCTGGAGGGCGAGCACGGCCAGACGGCGGCGCTCCCGCGCGATCTGGCTCGCGGCGCGCTCCAGCGCCAGCGTCTCGTAATAGTCGGTCGGCCGCAGCGTGCCGAGCGCGGCTTCGAGCTGGCCGATGCGCAGGACGTGCGACAGCTCGAACATGGCGCGCACCGCCGCCTCGATCGGCTGCGATGTTTCACGTGAAACGGCATCCATGTCCGGCACCAGCGCCAGAAGCGGAAGCAAGGCAAGATCGGCGGCAAGGTCCTGCGGCACGCCCCGGCCGACATAGTCGGCCTCCGCCGCCTCCACGGCCTGACGCGCGCGCTCGCTGGCGAGCATCGCCAGTTGCGGCTTCAGGCGTCGCACGCGCTCCTGCAGCGCCGCGACGGCCGGGCCGAGATCGGTCGCGCCCGCCCGGACGGTGCCGACCGTGACGCGCTGGAGGAAGAGCGAGACGGCGGCGTAGAGCTCGTTCTGCACCTCGCCGGGCAGGGCGGCGTCGAGCGCGTCGATGCGTTTCAGAAGGTCGGCGGCCTCGAACCCGTCGGCCGCCAGAACGAAGCCCTGGCAGACCGCGCTCGCATTGCGGCCCGTCGCGTCGCGCAGCACCACGGCGAAGCTCGGCCCCAGCCGGTTGACGAGATCGTTGGCGAGCCCCGTCGCCACGATCTCGCGGCGCAGGCGATGGCCGTCGATCTCGGCGGCAAAGCCCTGCCGCATGGCCGGCGGGAAGTAGGAGACGAGCCGCTCGTGGAGATAGGAATCGTCCGGCAGCGGGCCTGAGACGATCCCGTTGAAGAGGTCGATCTTGGCATAGGCGAGAAGCACGGCGAGTTCGGGCCGCGTCAGGCTCTGGCCCTTGGCGCGCAGGTCCGCGATCGCCGCATCGCTCGGCAGGGTCTCCACCGCGCGGTCGAGCGCGCCGGTCTCCTCCAGAACGTTCATGAGCCGCGTCTGAAGCGCGAGGCGCGAGGCGCCGGCGCGCTGTTCCAGGGAGAGCGCCAGCGTCTGCTCGTAATTGTTGCGCAGGACGAGCCGCGCCACGTCGTCCGTCATGGAGGCGAGAAGCGTGTCGCGGTCGGGCCGGGTCAGGCGCTCGGCCGCCATGGCGGCGCGCAGCGCGATCTTGATGTTGACCTCGACGTCCGACGTGTTGACGCCCGCCGAATTGTCGATCGCGTCCGTGTTGAGCCGCACGCCCGCGCGCGCCGCCTCGATGCGCGCCTGCTGGGTGAGGGCGAGATTGGCGCCTTCGCCGATCACCTTGGCGCGGAGGTCGCGGCCGGTGACGCGCACCGGATCGTTGGCGCGGTCGCCGACATCCTGGTTGGTCTCGGAGCGGGCGCGCACATAGGTGCCGATGCCGCCGAACCAGAGAAGGTCCACCGGCGCGCGCAGGATGGCCGAGATCACCTCCTGCGGGGTTCCCGAGCGCTTGTCCCAGCCGATCGCCTCGGCCGCTTCGGCCGACAAGGTGATGCGCTTCTCGCGCCGCGAGAAGACGCCGCCGCCCGCCGAGATCTTCGAGCGGTCGTAGTCGTTCCAGGAAGAGCGCGGCAGGTCGAACAGGCGGCGGCGCTCGGCGAAGGAGGCGGCCGTGTCCGGCTGCGGGTCGATGAAGATGTCGCGATGGTCGAAGGCCGCGACGAGGCGCGTCTGCGCGGACAGCAACATGCCGTTGCCGAACACGTCGCCCGACATGTCGCCGCAGCCCGCCGCCGTGAAGGGCTCGGACTGGATGTCCCAGGCCTTGTCACCGGAACCCATCTCGCGGAAATGCCGCTTCACGGCCTCCCAGGCGCCGCGTGCGGTGATGCCCATGGCCTTGTGGTCGTAGCCCGCCGAGCCGCCGGAAGCGAAGGCGTCGCCCAGCCAGAAGCCGCGCGCTTCGGCCACCGCGTTCGCCGTGTCGGAGAAGGTCGCCGTGCCCTTGTCGGCGGCGACGACGAAATAGGGATCAAGATCGTCGTGGCGCACCACGCCCTGCGGCGTCACCGTTTCACCGGCCGCATCGATATTGTCGGTCACCGACAGGAGCGAGGCGATGAAGACGATATAGGCCGAGCGGCCGGCCTCGAACCAGACGTCGCGCTGCGCGGGGTCAGGCAGGCGCTTGGGGTAGAAGCCGCCCTTGGAGCCGACCGGCACGATCACGGCGTTCTTGACCTGCTGCGCCTTCACGAGGCCCAGCACTTCGGTGCGGTAGTCCTGGCTTCGGTCGGACCAGCGAAGGCCGCCGCGCGCCACCGGGCCGAAGCGCAGGTGGACGCCCTCGACGCGCGCGTCGAAGACGAAGATTTCGCGATAAGGCACGGGCGCGGGAACGCCCTCCAGAAGATGCGGGTCGAACTTGAAGGCGAGCGCCGGATCGACCTGCGCGGGCCGCGAGTTCGGATCGGCTGAGACCTTCGGCACGGCGTAGAAATTGGTGCGCAGCGTCGCGAGGATCGCGGAGAGAAACCGGCGGGCGACGCGGTCCTCGTCCAGCGTTTCCAGGGCGTCGAGGGACGTGCGCAGGCGCTGGAGAATGGCGAGCGCGCCGCGCCGGGCCGCGCGCTCGGCCTCGCCGTCGCCCTTCAGATCGTCGGGCAGCGCGTCCTCGCGGCCGGCCTGCGCGGGGTCGAAGCTCGCGGAGAAGAGCTCGGCGAGATCGCGCGCGATGGCCGGCTGGCGCTCCAGAACCTGCGCGATGAAGGCGTCCGTATAGGCGAAGCCCGTCTGCCGGATATAGCGGGCATAGGCGCGCAGCATGTTGGCGGTGCGCCAGTCGAGCCCGGCGGCGAAGACCAGCGCGTTGAACCCGTCATTCTCGATGCGCCCGTCGGTGACGGCGGCAAAGGTCGCCTCCAGCGCCGCGCCGCCATCGGGGAGCGCGATGGCGCCGCCTGCGCGCAGCGTCAGCTCCATGTCGTGCAGCCAGACATTGGTCTCGTCGGGGCGGCGCACTTCGAAGGAGCGCTCGGCGACGGCCGAGAAGCCCATATTCTCGAGGATCGGCACGCGGCGCGAGAGCGACAGCGGCTCGGCGTAATTGTAGAGGCGCAGGCGCAGCACGTCCGGGCCGTCGCTCTTGCGGCGATAGAAGTCCGCCGCGAGGCGCTGCTCGTGCGACAGGGCGAGAATGTGCAGCGCGTCACCCACCGCCTCGTCGGGCGGCACGAGATCGCGGTAGCCGTCCGGCAGGCCGGGAGCGAGCGCCATCAGCTCGCCATAATGGCCGGCGGCGGCGCTGGAGCGCTCGAAGCCGAACATCCAGTCACGCGCGAGATCGGCGATCGCCTCTTCCAGCCCGGCCGGGTCGGGCTGCGGCGTCACCCCGCCCCGGCGGCCGATGATGAAGTGGATCGAGGCGAGCGAGCCTTCCGGGAAGGCCGGATACCAGGCCGAGACATGGCCGTCGTAGCGCTCGGCCAGAAGCAGGCCGATCTCGTCGCGCAGCCGCGCGTCGTAGCGCTCGCGCGGCACGAAGACGAGCACGGAGGCGAAGCGGTCGAAGCGGTCGATGCGTGGCAGGACGCGGATGCGCGGGCGCTCGCCGAGTTCGGTGATGACGCCGATGAACTGTTCCAGGAGATCGGTGTCGATCTGGAACATCTCGTCGCGCGAATAGGTGTCGAGCGCCACGCTGAGCGCCTTGGCCGAATGCGAGCGCGGCGAGAAGGCGAAGCGCTCGATCACCGTTTCCGCCTTGCGGCGCAGAAGCGGGATGGAGAGAACCGAACTCGTATAGGCGCTGGAGGCGAAAAGGCCGACGACGCGGGTTTCGCCGACGAGCCGCCCCTCCGCGTCGCGCCGCTTGATGCCGACATAGTCCATGTAGACGCGGCGATGGACGCGCGAGCGGGCATTGGCCTTCGCCACGATCAGCGGGGCGGGGTCCTCCAGAAAGGCGCGGACCTCGGCGCTGGTGGAGGCGCCCGGCGCTTCGCGCCGGAGAACGCGCACGTCCGGGTCGGTCAGGATGCCGAGTTCGGCCCCTTCGACCCGGCGCAGCGCCTCGCCCTCGGGGTAGTAGGTGAAGTCGCGAATGCCGAGGAAGATGAAATTGTCGTCGCAGAGCCAGCGCAGGAGCGCCGCGCCCTCGCGCTCGGCGGCGGCGCGGGCTTCGTCACCCTCGCGACTGGCGCGCGCCTCGATCTCCCCCGCCGCGTCCTCGACGCGCGCGCGCATGGCCAGATGATCGCGGTTGACGACGCCGACCTCGGCGAGGATCGCCTCGAGATCGGCGGCGAGCGTCGCTTCGAGGCTCGGCTCGGCGCTCGGCTCGATCGCCACCTGAATGAGGCTGATGCGCTCGCGGCCCGAGCCCTCGCGGCCCGCCGCCTGGAATTCCGTCGGCGTGCCCGAGGCGTCGCGCGTCACGTCCAGCACCGGATGCGACACGGCGTGAATCGCCGGGGCGCTGGTGGCGATCGCGGCGGTCACGCTGTCGAACAGGAAGGGCATGTCGTCATGCACGAGCGTGACGAGCGTCACGCCCTGGCCGAGCCGCGCCGCCTCCTCGAAGCGCTCGACGCGCACCAGCGAGCCGCCGGGGCGGTGGTCGGCCAGAAGCGCGGCGGCGCGCTCGGCCATGCGGGCGAGAAACGCCGGATCGAAGGGCGCGAGATCCTCGGCCGGCGGGCGGGCGAAGAGGAGCGGGGCCAGCTTTCGCGCCGCGCTCCCGTCCGGCAGGCGCGTCAGGACGGCTTCGAGAACGGTGCGCTTCTCGCCGGTCGATTCGGGCATGATGGTTCCTCGTTCGTTCGGCCAGGCCGCCGACGCTGCGTCATATCGCGCCGGGACCCTGCCAAGGCCCGCTGACGCGGGGCTTTCGGGCCTCCCGCCGCTGGCGGCTTTCCTTGGGTGATCTCCGCGCGACAGAGTCAGGGCGCCGTCGCGGCACGATCCCACCGGCGGAAGAATGGAACGTCTGGCTTAGATTTCCACCAGTCGATCGGGAAGGACGTTGCCGCTTCCCGCGCGCGGCGGAAAGCGCGTCGCCAGAAGCGCGCCGCAGCGGCCGACTGCCGCCTCGAACCCGTCCGCCAGCCGGTCGCCCCGCGCGGCCTCGGTGAGACCAGCGACGATCCCGTCCCATTCGCCCTGCTCGACATGGGCGGCGATGCCCTCGTCGGCGATCACCTCGGCATAGCGCTCCTGTTCGGACACGAAGACGAGGACGCCGGTGCGATCGGGCGTCCTGTGGAGATTGTGGGCGAGGAACTGCGCCCGCGCCATGCGCGCGGCGCGCATCCGCGCCAGCGCCGGCGGCACGAAGAGCATCACGAGGCGGGAGGAGCGCAGAAGGAAGAACAGGAGAAGCGCGCCCGCGAGCTGCGCGGTTTCGATCGCGAGCGTGGGAAGCGCGAGGCCGGCGAGCCAGGCGAGCGCGGCGGCGAGCCAGCCGAGAAGAAGGGAAAGAGCCAGCGCGAGCGTCGCGGCGACGAAGCGGTAATCGTCGCTCGCGCGGGCGAAGACGGCATAGATTTCGCCGCTCGTTTCCCGTTCCGCCGCCGCGATGGCGGCGGCGATGCGCGCGTGGTCGTCCTCCGTGAAGCGAAGCACCATGGCCGTCTCCTACCAGCTTCCCGAGGCGCCGCCGCCTCCGAACGATCCGCCGCCGCCCGAGAACCCGCCGCCGCCGGACGAGCCGCCGCCCCAGCCCGAGCCGCCGCCGAAGCCGCCGCCCCAGCCGGGGCTGATCGGACCTACGCGCCGCCGCCGCCGCGCCGGCTGGCGCAAGCCGCTGCCGGGACCGCCGCGCCCGCCGCCGCCGCCGAACAGGCGCGCCAGAAAGGCGAGGACGATCGGCCCGACCGCGACGAACAGGATGAACAGGATCACGACGAGGCCGAACCAGCCTTCGCCCTTGCCTTCCTGCCAGCCGCCATTGCGCTCGGCGCGCTGCTTCACCTCCTCGGCATCGCCGCCGACGATCTGGAGAATGGCCTCCGTGCCTGCCCGGATGCCGCCCGCATAGTCGTTGGCGCGGAAGCGGGGCAGGATGTCGTTCTCGATCACGAGGCGCGACAGGGCGTCGGTGAGCGTGCCCTCCAGCCCGTAGCCGACCTCGATGCGCACCTTGCGATCGCCCTTGGAGACGAGAAGGATGACGCCGTTGTTCTCGCCTTCCCGGCCGATGCCCCAGGCGCGACCGAGACGGTAGCCATAGTCGGCGATGTCGGTGCCTTGCAGATCGGGCACGGTCGCGACCACGACCTGATCGCTGGAGCGCTCTTCGAAGGCGGCGAGCTTCTGGGTGAGGTCGGCCTCGGTCGCCGCGTCGAGAAGCTCTGCCGCGTCCACCACGCGCCCGCTCAAGGGCGGAAAGGTCTGCGCGCTCGCGGGCAGGGCGTATAGCGCGAGGAGGCAGAGCGCGGCGAGCGGCAGGAGCGCGCGCCAGCGCCGGGCCAGACGCTCGAACGCGCTCCGGCGAGCGAGCGGGTCGAGGCGGGTCGGACGGAGGCCGATCGGACCAGGCAGGGCGCGCATCACCCGCGCGCCCTTAGGGCCGGAAGGAAACGGGCGGGGGCGTGTCGGCGCCGACGCGCGCCTCGAAGACCTGCATCGGCTTGGCGTCGGGGTAGAGGAAGCCGGCGATCCAGCGGCCCGGAACGGTGCGAAGCTCGGTGTTGTAGGCCTGCACGGCCTCGATATAGTCGCGGCGCGCCACGGCGATGCGGTTTTCCGTGCCTTCCAACTGGCTTTGCAGCGCCATGAAGTTGGCGTTGGATTTGAGGTCCGGGTAGCGCTCCACCGTGACGAGCAGGCGCGACAGCGCGCCGCTCAATTGCTCCTGCGCCATCTGATAGCGCTGCACGGCGGCGGGGTCGGTGAGCTGGTCGGCCTGGATCGTGGTCTGCGTCGCCTTGGCGCGCGCTTCCGTCACCGCCGTCAGGACGTCGCGCTCCTGCGCGGCATAGCCCTTCACGGTTTCCACGAGATTGGGAATGAGATCGGCGCGGCGCTGATACTGGTTCTGCACCTCGGCCCAGCGCGCCTTGGCGCTTTCTTCGAGGGTCGGCACGTTGTTGACCCCGCAGGCGGACAGGAAAGGCGCGAGAAGAAAGAGGGCAAGCGCGAGGCGAAAGGGCGCGAAGCGGGACGGCGCGGAGTGGGACGCGTCGAGCGACGCGGCGGCGGACTGGGACACGGGACGCATTCCTTCAGGTCACGGGCCAGCACACTGGCAAGACCGCCCCGATATAGGGCAAGATGTCGCGGCGGGCAGGAGGGCTGTTTCACCCAAAAAAGCTTATGCGCGCCGGGGCGCCGGCCTCGTCTTGCCCCGCACCGGCTTTTCGGTCAGGTTCGCCGCCATGACAGGACGACCCCAAGACCAAGAGCGCCGCGACGAGGCCGAGGCGATCCTGCGCCGCGTGCGTCAGGAAACGGAGCCGCAGATCGGCCTGTCGGCCGAGCGGATGAGCCAGGGCGTGCGCCGGCATTTCTGGGGCGGCGACGCCGACCCGGCCGACCGGATCGAGGTCTGGGGCACGCGCATCGGCCGGCTGGCGGGCCTTGCCGCCTTTTGCGGGCTCGCCGCCTATCTCGCGGTCAGTCTGATGGCGCAGTAGAACAGGGGCGACGATGAAGCAGCGGTCGGTTTCGGGTCGGGTCAGCGCGCGCCGCATGGGCTGCGCGAGGCGGCTTTCGGCCGCGCGGGGGCCGCTCGCGCGTCGTTCCGTGCCGGCCAGCGCGACCGTCGCGACGCGCCGCCTTCGCCCTTTCGCGCCCGGTTCGTTTCCTGTCCCGCCGGGCGCGCGCTCCCGTCTCGCCCGCAACATCCTCTAGGCTCCCATGTCCTATGTCTCTGCCGCGTCGGATGAAAAGCCGGCGGTTCTCTCGATCTCGTCGCATGTCGCGCGCGGCACGGTGGGCAACCGGGCCGTGGTCTTCGCGCTGGAAACGCTCGGCTATCCCGTCTGGTCGGTGCCGACCGTGACGCTGCCCTGGCATCCCGGCCATGGGCCTTCGACGCGGATCGTGCCGGACGCCGAGACCTTCGCGGCCTTCGCGGCGGACCTCGCGCGCGCGCCTTGGCTCGGCGAGGTCGGCGCGGTGATCTCGGGCTATTTCGGCGCGCCGGGGCAGGTCGAGGCCGTGGCCGCGCTGGTGGACGCGGTGAAGGCGCGCAATCCGCGCGCGCTCTATCTCTGCGACCCCGTGCTCGGCGACGGCGGGGCGGATGGCGCGGGCCGGCTCTACCAGCCGCGCGCAGTTCTGGACGCGATCCGCGACCAGCTGATCCCGCGCGCCGACATCGCCGTGCCCAACCGCTTCGAGCTCGAATTCCTCACCGGGCTCGAATTTTCGGCCAACAATCATCTGGTGGAGGCGGCGAGCGCGCTCGGGCCGCGCTCGGTCGTGGTCACCTCGGCCTATCCGCTGCTGCGCGGCGGCATCGGCAATCTCCTGGTGGAGGACGACACGGCGATCCTCGCCGAGCATCGGCGCATCGAGGGCGTTCCGAACGGGCTCGGCGACCTCACGGGCGCGGTGTTCCTGGCGCGCAAGCTCGCCGGGCTTTCGGGCGAGAAGGCCCTCCAATCCACCACCGCCGCCGTGTTCGAGATCCTGGCCCGCACCACCAAGCGCGGCAAGGACGAGCTGACGCTGGAAACCGACGCCGACAGTCTGAAGACGCCGATGGCCATGGTGCAGATCCGCCGTCTGGCGACCGGCGGCCGGCGCGCTTGAGGCGGCTCGCGTCGCCGCGCGGGATCGGGGTTTGAGCGAAAGGAGAAGCCTTGCCGGCGTCGACGGATGCCGGGCCGGCTGGATCGCGGCCGTGGAGCATCCGCGCGGGCGAACCGAGCTTCGCGTCCACGCCCGCTTCGCCGATCTCGTGGCCGCGCTGCCCGAGGAGGCGCTCATTGCCGTGGACATGCCGATCGGCCTGCCGGATCGGATCGAGGGCGCGGGCCGCGCCGCCGAGATCGCCGCCCGGCCGCTTCTGCCGCCGGAGCGCCGCTCCAGCCTGTTCTTCATTCCCGCGCGCCCCGCGGTGGAGGCCGGGGCCGGGCCCTTCGGCGATGCTGGGGAGCGCCGGGCCGCCTTCGCGCGCGTCACCGCCCTGTCGCGCGCGACGTCCATGCCGTCCCGCGCCGTGTCGATCCAGGGCTTCTGCCTGTTCCCCCGCATCGTGGAACTCGACCGCCTCCTGCGCGCCGACCCGACCCTTGCCGCCCGCGTTCACGAGAGCCATCCCGAGCTTGCCTTCGCGCGGCTGAATGGCGGGGCGGCGATGCGCCAGCCCAAGAAGCGGGGCGGGCGGGCCTCGCCGGATGGCATGGCGGAGCGCCGGGCGGTCCTGCGCGCCGCCGCCCTGCCGCCCGCGCTTCTCGAGGGTGCGCCGCCGCGCGGGGCGGGCGAGGACGATCGGCTGGATGCCTGCGCGCTGCTTCTCGTGGCGCGGCGCATCGCGCGCGGGCAGGCGGTCAGCCACCCAGACCCGCCCGGCCGCGACGCCCATGGCCTGCCGGTGGCGATCTGGGCGTAGCTCCCTATGTGAGCATGTGCAAAAAAGGTTAGAGACGTTCGAATCGATCGGCCGCGGCTGCCCCGAAAGGCGCGGCTTTCCTAGAGGAGCGCCCATGTCCCTTCTTCCTTCCGTTCTTCTCGACGGCTACCGGAGCTTCGTGGAAGGCCGTTATCTGCAGGAAACCCAGCGCTACCGCACGCTGGCGCGGGAGGGACAGGCGCCCGACACGATGGTGATCGCCTGCTGCGATTCGCGCGCGGCGCCCGAAACCATCTTCGGCGCGGGCGCGGGCGAATTGTTCGTGGTGCGCAACGTCGCCAATCTCGTGCCGCCCTACCGGCCGGACGGCGATTTCCACGGCACCTCGGCGGCGCTGGAATTCGCGGTGCAGGCGCTCAAGGTCAAGCACATCGTGGTGATGGGTCATGGCCGCTGCGGCGGCATCAAGGCGGCGCTCTCGCCCGATGCCGAGCCCCTGTCGCCCGGCGACTTCATCGGCAAGTGGATGAGCATCCTGGAGCCGGTGGCCGCCGCCGTCTCGTCCAACGAGCTTCTCACCTCGGGCGAGCGGCAGACCGCGCTGGAGCGCATCTCGATCCGCACCTCGATCGGCAATCTGCGCTCCTTCCCCTATATCGCCGAGCGCGAGGCGGCGGGGGACCTGACCCTGCACGGCGCCTGGTTCGACATTTCCACCGCCGAGCTCTGGGCGATGGACAACGAGAGCGGCGACTTCCAGCGCCCGCTCGTGGATCTCGACCCCGAGCCGAAGGACAGTCTGGCGGCGGGCGATCCGATGCACGGCGTCAAGGACGAGCCGGCGGACGGCAGCGAGGACGCGCTCTCGGAAGGGGCGAACTGAGCGCATCGCCCTCGCGGGCGCGCTTGGCTCTTGCGTGGCCGCCTCGCCACAATTTACCTTGCATTTTAACGAAAGGGTGGTGAGCCGGCTTGCGAAACCCGGCGGCCCTCCCTTTTAACGGAATGGAAACGGCGCGCGTCGGGGACGGCGCCGATGGCGCATCACGAGGATCGGGCTGACATGACCCATTGGACCAAGACCGGCGCGGCCCTGGCGGCGCTTCTGACCGTGGCGGGGTGCAATTCGGTCGCCCCCGGTCTCGGCGGCGCGAGCCTCGGCGGCAACGGGTCCGGCGTCGCGCCGCTGCGCGCCGCGCCGACGGGCCAGGTCTATGCCAACCAGCTTCCCCCGCCGCCTCCGCCGCCGGCGGCCCCGCCCACCACGGCGCAGACCCCTCCGCCCACCGGCGAAACCCCGCCTGCGAACGGCGCGACGCCGGCCGCCCAGCCGACCCGCACCGCCTCCACCGCGCCGGTCACGCGCGAAGGTCTCGTCGGCGCGTGGCGCGTCTCGTCGGGCGGCGGCAATTGCCAGATCTTCATGGCGCTGACGCAGTGGACCGGCGGCTACCGCGCCGCCTCGCGCGGCTGCCCCGGTCAGGTCGCCGACGTGTCCGCCTGGGACGTGTCGGGCAGCCAGGTCGTTCTGAAGGATTCCAGCGGCTCCACCGTCGCCACCCTCAGCAACACCGGCGGCACGCGCTACGAAGGCACCACGAGCGGCGGCCAGTCGGTCAGCCTCTACCGCTGATCCAAAGCTTTCTCGCGGCCCGCTCCTTGAGGAGAAGGCCAGCGTCTCGTCGCGCCGTCCGGCCTTCTCCTTCGGGAGCGGGCCGGGCGGCGTTTTGCCGTGCGCCCCGGCGGATGCTAACAGGCCGGCCATGCCGCGCCGCCTCGGCGCTCTTCCGCCCTCTCGTTGCGCGGGTGGGGCAGGGGGCGCGGGCGCGCTTGTTCTTGAGGTTGATCCGACATGGCTGATGCGAAGGGTTACGGCAGGCCCGGTTCCGAACGCGGGCCGGTGCGCACCGAGTTGGAGCGGCGCGTGCGCGCGGGCGACATCCAGCCCGACCCGATCCAGGCCGATCTCTCCGACAAGCTCGACCGGATCGGGCGCGAGCTGAAGCTCCAGGCGCTGCCGGCCAAATCCAGCGCGCTCGGCTGGCTCTTCGGCAAGCGCGACAAGCCGGAGGCGCCGCGCGGGCTCTACATCTACGGCTCGGTCGGGCGCGGCAAGTCCATGATGATGGACCTGTTCTTCAAGCTCTGCCCCGAGCCGCGCAAGCGCCGGCTGCATTTCCACGAATTCATGCGCGAGGCCCATGCGCGCATCAACGCGCACCGCGCGGCGGTGAAGGCGGGCGAGGCGAAGGGCGACGATCCGATCCCGCCCGTCGCCGAGGCGATCGCGGCGGAAGCCCGGCTCCTGTGCTTCGACGAATTCACCGTGACGGACATTGCCGACGCGATGATCCTGTCGCGCCTCTTCGACGCGCTGTTCGCGCAAGGCGTCGTTCTCGTGGCCACGAGCAATGTCGCGCCCGACGATCTCTACCGCAACGGCCTCAACCGCCCGCTCTTCCTGCCCTTCGTGGAAACCCTGAAGCGGCACACGGAACTCTATTTTCTGGATGCCCCGACCGACTACCGGATGGAGACCGTGGAGGGCGAAAGCCTCTATGTCACGCCGCTCGGCCCGGAGGCGGAGCGGCGCATGGACGGGCTCTGGCGCTCGATCCTCGCCGGGGCGAGCGAAGCGCCGGAAGCGGTCGAGGTCGCCGGGCGGCGGGTCGCGGTGCCGCGCGCCGGCAACGGGGCGGCGCGCTTCGCCTTTGCCGATCTGCTCCAGCGCCCGCTCGGCGCCAACGACTATCTGGCGCTCGCCGCGCGCTACGACACGCTGATGCTGGATGGCATTCCCGTCCTCACGCAGGACCAGCGCAACGAGGCCAAGCGCTTCATTCTCCTGGTGGACACGCTCTACGATGCCGGGCGGCGCATCGTGGTCTCGGCCGCCGCGCCCGCGCACGAGCTGTATCGGGCGAGCTCCGGCACCGAGCTGTTCGAGTTCGATCGCACGGTCTCGCGCCTCACCGAAATGCGCTCCGGCGACTATCTCGACCGCGCCCGCGCCAAGGCCGCCGCCTGAGCGGGGCGTCGCCGGATGCCCTCAAAGTCAACGCGTCCCGAAACGCCCGACGGCTCGGCGCCTCGGGTTCGGGACGCGGGGTGCCTTGCCGCCGGAAGCGCGTGTCCGGCACAACGGACGCCGGCTTCCGGCGATCCTTGGAAAAATTTCATTTTGAGGCGTCCTCGCCAGCTTTCCCGTTGTTCGAACGACGCTTTACCATTGACCTTTACGTAAGCCCCACATGGTCTAACCGTTTGAAACTGCTAGTGCCCCAAAAGCAATGATTGCGCTTTAGCCGGGAGGCGGGTAACTCAGCGCCCAAGACCGGCCGGGGCAGGACGCCCGGGGTGCCGGAGGGGAAGGGCATGGCCCGTCGTCTCCGAGCCCCTGCGATCCGCCCGCGCCGCCAATGCGAAACGAGGCGTCATGGCGCGACCGCGCATTCAACGGATCGGGACGGAGCCTGCGGCCATCGCCGCCGGCATGCCCCTTTTCGTTCGCGCGCCCCTGTCCGCCCGCGCGCCTGCGTCCTCCCGCACGGGCCGCTTCGCCCCTCCGCAGCTCCGGGCCCGCTGGCGCTTCGCCCGCGCGGCCCGTGGCATCGATCCCGCTCCCAAAGAGATGATCCCATGAACATTCACGAATACCAGGCCAAGCAGGTTCTCAAGGGCTTCGGCGCGCCCGTCGCGAGCGGCATCGCCATCACGAGCGCCAGCGAAGCCGAAGCCGCCGCCAAGCAGCTTCCGGGCCCGCTCTATGTCGTGAAGTCGCAAATTCATGCCGGCGGTCGCGGCAAGGGCAAGTTCAAGGAACTCGGCGCTGAGGCCAAGGGCGGCGTGCGCCTCGCCAAGTCCGTCGAGGAAGCCGTCGCCCACGCGACCGAAATGCTCGGCAACACGCTCGTCACCGCGCAGACGGGCGAGGCCGGCAAGCAGGTGAACCGCCTCTACATCGAGGACGGCGCCGACATCGCCCGCGAACTCTACTGCTCGCTGCTCGTCGACCGCTCGGTCGGCCGCGTGGCCTTCGTGGTCTCCACCGAAGGCGGCATGGACATCGAGGCCGTCGCGCACGATACCCCTGAGAAGATCATCACCGTCGCGATCGACCCTGAGACGGGCGTCACCGACGCCGATGTCGCCAAGATCTCCGACGCCTACGGCCTCGACGGCGCGGCCCGCGAGGACGCCAAGTCCTTGTTCCCGGCGCTCTACAAGGCCTTCGTCGAGAAGGACATGGCGCTTCTGGAAGTGAACCCGCTGATCGTCATGACCGACGGCCACCTCCGGGTGCTCGACGCCAAGGTCTCCTTCGACGGCAACGCGCTGTTCCGCCACGACGACATGAAGGCTCTGCGCGACGAGACCGAAGAGGACGCCAAGGAAATCGAGGCCTCCAAGTGGGACCTCGCCTATGTCGCGCTCGACGGCAATATCGGCTGCATGGTGAACGGCGCCGGTCTCGCCATGGCGACGATGGACATCATCAAGCTCTACGGCAAGGAGCCGGCGAACTTCTGCGACGTCGGCGGCGGCGCCGGCAAGGAGAAGGTCGCGGCGGCCTTCAAGATCATCACGGCCGACCCGAAGGTCGAGGGCATCCTCGTCAACATCTTCGGCGGCATCATGAAGTGCGACGTCATCGCGGAAGGCGTGATCGCCGCCGTGAAGGAAGTCGGCCTCAAGGTTCCGCTCGTGGTGCGCCTCGAGGGCACCAATGTCGAGCTCGGCAAGAAGATCCTCAACGAGAGCGGCCTCGCCATCACGGCGGCGGACGACCTCGACGACGCCGCGCAGAAGATCGTCGCGGCGGTCTGATCCGCCCGCGCTTCTTCCGCCGACCGACGCACTTTTCGGAGTCTCGAAAGACCCATGTCCATTCTCGTTGACAAGAACACCAAGATCATCGTGCAGGGCCTGACCGGCAAGACCGGCACGTTCCACACGGAACAGGCGCTCGCCTATCACGGCACGCAGATGGTCGCCGGCATCCACCCCAAGAAGGGCGGTGAGACCTGGACCGGCTCGAAGGGCGAGAGCCTGCCGATCTACGCCACGGTCGCCGAGGCCAAGGACGCGACCGGCGCCAACGCCTCCGTGATCTACGTGCCCCCTAGCGGCGCCGCCGACGCCATCATCGAGGCGATCGAGGCCGAGATCCCCTTCATCACCTGCATCACCGAAGGCATTCCCGTCCTCGACATGGTGCGCGTGAAGGCCCGCCTCGAGAAGTCGAAGTCGCGCCTCCTCGGCCCCAACTGCCCCGGCATCATGACGCCGGACGAGTGCAAGATCGGCATCATGCCGGGCTCGATCTTCAAGAAGGGCAATGTCGGCATCGTCTCGCGTTCGGGCACCCTGACCTACGAGGCGGTGTTCCAGACCACGAACGAGGGCCTCGGCCAGACGACGGCGGTCGGCATCGGCGGCGATCCGGTCAAGGGCACCGAGTTCATCGACGTCCTGGAAATGTTCCTCGCCGACGACGAGACCAAGTCGATCATCATGATCGGCGAGATCGGCGGCGCGGCCGAGGAAGACGCCGCGCAGTTCCTGATCGACGAGGCCAAGCGCGGCCGCAAGAAGCCGATGGCCGGCTTCATCGCGGGCCGCACGGCGCCCAAGGGCCGCACGATGGGCCATGCCGGCGCGGTGGTCTCGGGCGGCAAGGGCGACGCGGAATCCAAGATCGCGGCGATGGAAGCGGCGGGCATCCGCGTGTCGCCCTCGCCGGCGCGTCTCGGCAAGACGCTGGTGGAAGTCCTGAAGGGCTGACGCATCTTCCGGTCCGAGCGGGGCGGTTTCGCCCCGTTTCGGCCGGAATGCCCCTAGAAGAGAGGATGCCGCGCGGCTGACCCGGCCCGCGCGGCCTTCGCGCAAGGTGAAACCGGGTAAACGCGTTTCGAGTGAACGGCGAAGACATCGACCTTCGCCCTTTTTCCCCTTCCAAGGAGACGGCGCCCGACAAAGCGGGAGCCGCGTTTTCAGATCATGGCACGCAACCCGGCGAACGAATCCTTCGCGCAGACCTCGTTCCTCTACGGCGGCAACGCCGACTATATCGAGGAACTGGCGGCCGCCTTCGAGCGCGACCCCGCCTCCGTTTCGGAGGAATGGCGCGCCTTCTTCGGCGCGATGGCCGACGACAAGGCGACGGTGGTCAAGAACGCCGAAGGCCCGTCCTGGCAGCGCGCCAACTGGCCGATCGCGGCCAATGGCGAACTCGTCTCGGCGCTCGACGGCAACTGGGGCCAGACCGAAGCCCGCATCGAGAAGAAGCTGCGCGACAAGGCCGCCGAAGCGCCCAAGGGCGCTGCCGGCCCGTCCGAAGCCGACATCCTTCAGGCGACGCGCGATTCGGTGCGCGCGGTCATGCTGATCCGCGCCTACCGGGTGCGCGGCCATCTCCATGCCAAGCTCGATCCGCTCGGCATCGCCAAGTCCGCCGACGAAGACTACAACGAGCTGAGCCCGGCCAATTACGGCTTCACCGAAGCCGATTTCGACCGCAAGATCTTCATCGACGGCGTGCTCGGCATGGAGTTCGCCTCGATCCGCGAGATCGTCGACATTCTGGAGCGCACCTACTGCTCGACGATCGGCGTCGAGTTCATGCACATCTCGAACCCGGCCGAGAAGCAGTGGATTCAGGAGCGCATGGAAGGGCTTGACAAGGGCGTCGCCTTCACGCCCGAGGGCAAGCGCGCCATCCTCAACAAGCTGATCGAGGCCGAGGGCTTCGAGAAGTTCATCGACATCAAATACAAGGGCACCAAGCGCTTCGGCCTCGACGGCGGCGAAGCGCTGATCCCCGCGCTGGAGCAGGTCATCAAGCGCGGCGGCCAGATGGGCCTCAAGGAAATCGTGTTCGGCATGGCCCATCGCGGCCGTCTGAACGTGCTCGCCCAGGTCATGGGCAAGCCGCGCCGCGCCATCTTCCACGAGTTCAAGGGCGGCTCCTTCAAGCCCGAGGACGTCGAGGGTTCGGGCGACGTGAAGTACCATCTGGGTGCCTCGTCCGACCGCGAGTTCGACCAGAACAAGGTCCACCTCTCGCTGACGGCCAACCCCTCGCATCTGGAAATCGTCAACCCGGTCGTGATGGGCAAGGCCCGCGCCAAGCAGGACCAGATCGGCGGCGGTCGCACCCGCACCGAGCCGGTTCCGGCCGAGGTGCGCGCCGAGGTCCTGCCGCTCCTGATCCATGGCGACGCGGCCTTCGCCGGCCAGGGCGTCGTGGCGGAATGCTTCGGCCTGTCGGGCCTGCGCGGCCACCGCGTCGGCGGCACGCTGCACGTCATCATCAACAACCAGATCGGCTTCACCACCAATCCGCGCTTCTCGCGCTCCTCGCCCTATCCGTCCGACGTGGCGAAGATGGTCGAGGCGCCGATCTTCCACGTCAATGGCGACGATCCGGAAGCCGTCACCTACGCCGCCAAGATCGCGATCGAGTTCCGCCAGACCTTCGGCAAGCCCGTCGTCATCGACATGTTCTGCTACCGCCGCTTCGGCCACAACGAAGGCGACGAGCCCGGCTTCACGCAGCCGATCATGTATCGCAAGATCCGCGAGCATAAGACGACGCTCGAGATCTACGCCGCCAAGCTCGTCGCCGACGGCGTGCTGAGCCAGGAGGACGTCGATGCCCGCCGCGCCGAATGGCGCGCGGACCTCGAGGCCGAATACGAGGCCGGCCAGAGCTACAACCCGAACAAGGCCGACTGGCTGGACGGCGCGTGGTCGGGCCTCAAGCGCGCCGACGACGAGGACGAGCAGCGTCGCGGCAGCACCGGCGTTCCCGTCAAGACGCTGAAGGAACTCGGCCGCAAGCTGACCGAGGTCCCCGGCGACTTCGAGGTCCACAAGACGATCGGCCGCTTCCTCGAGAACCGCGCCAAGGCGATCGAGACCGGCGAGAATCTCGACTGGGCGACCGGCGAGGCCCTGGCCTTCGCCTCGCTCCTGACCGAGGGCACGCCGATCCGCCTGTCGGGCCAGGATTCCGAGCGCGGCACCTTCTCGCAGCGTCACTCGGTGCTCTACGATCAGCGCAACGAGAACCGCTACATTCCGCTCTCGAACCTCGCCAAGGGCCAGGCGGCCTACGAGGTCATCAACTCGATGCTCTCGGAAGAGGCCGTGCTCGGCTTCGAATACGGCTACTCGCTGGCCGAGCCGAACGCGCTGACGCTCTGGGAAGCCCAGTTCGGCGACTTCGTGAACGGCGCGCAGGTCGTGATCGACCAGTTCATCTCGTCGGGCGAAGCCAAGTGGCTGCGCATGTCGGGCCTCGTGATGCTCCTGCCGCATGGCTACGAGGGTCAGGGTCCCGAGCACTCCTCGGCGCGCCTGGAGCGCTTCCTCCAGGCCTGTGCCCAGGACAACATGCAGGTCGCCAACTGCACGACGCCGGCCAACTACTTCCACATCCTGCGCCGGCAGATGAAGCGCGACTTCCGCAAGCCGCTGATCCTGATGACGCCGAAGTCCCTCCTGCGCCACAAGCGCGCCGTGTCGGACCTGAGCGAGATGGGCGGCGACACCTCGTTCCATCGTCTCCTGTGGGACGACGCCGAGATGAAGCCGAACTCGCTCACCGTGAAGCTGCGCAAGGACAAGGACATCCGCCGCGTCGTGCTCTGCACCGGCAAGGTCTATTACGACCTTCTGGAAGAGCGCGAGAAGCGGGGCATCGACGACATCTACCTCCTGCGCGTCGAGCAGCTCTACCCGTTCCCGGCCAAGGCGCTGGTCAACGAGCTGTCGCGCTTCAAGGATGCCGAGATCGTCTGGTGCCAGGAAGAGCCCAAGAACATGGGTGCCTGGAGCTTCATCGAGCCCTATCTGGAGTGGGTGCTGGACCGCATCGGCGGCCCGAAGCGTCGCGCCCGCTACGCCGGACGCCAGGCGGCGGCCTCGCCCGCGGTCGGCACCATGTCGAAGCATATCGCCCAGCTGGAAGCCTTCCTCGAGGAAGCTCTCGGCAACGCGGCGGCCTGACGGCCGCCGCATGTCCCGACCCCCCTTTTTTGATTCACGAACGAGCAAGCGATGAGCACCGAAGTCAAAGTCCCGACGCTGGGCGAATCCGTCACCGAGGCCACGATCGGCCAGTGGTTCAAGAAGGCAGGCGACCGCGTCGAGCAGGATGAGATCATCGCCGAGCTCGAGACCGACAAGGTGACGGTGGAGGTTCCCGCCCCCGCCGCCGGCACGCTGGCCGAGATCGTCGTCAAGGAAGGCGAGACGGTGGAAGTCGGCGCGCTGATCGCGGTGATCGGCGAGGGCGGTGCCGCCGCCGCTTCGGCGCCCTCGGCCAAGCCCGCCGCCGCGACGCCCGCCCCGGCCACCCCGGCGCCGTCGGCCAAGGAAGGCTACGGCAACGCCGCGCCGGCTCCTGCCGCGCCCGCCGCCGCCGGTTCCGACATGCCGGCCGCGCCCTCGGCCCAGAAGCTCATGGCCGAGAAGGGCCTTGCGGCCTCCGACGTCGAGGGTTCGGGCAAGCGCGGTCAGGTCCTGAAGGGCGACGTGCTCGACGCGATCGCCAAGGGCACGACGGCCCCGGCCGCTTCCGCCCCGGCGGCGCCCCGCCCCGCCTCCTCGGCGACGGATGCGCCGCGCGAGGAGCGCGTGCGCATGACCAAGCTGCGCCAGACCATCGCGCGCCGCCTGAAGGACGCCCAGAACACGGCCGCCATGCTCACCACCTTCAACGAGGTGGACATGACGGCGGTGATGGAGCTGCGCGCCCGCTACAAGGACCTGTTCGAGAAGAAGCACGGCGTGAAGCTCGGCTTCATGGGCTTCTTCACCAAGGCCGTGACGCACGCGCTGAAGGAAATCCCGGCCGTCAACGCCGAGATCGACGGCACCGACCTCATCTACAAGAACTACTGCCATGTCGGCATGGCCGTGGGCACCGACAAGGGCCTCGTGGTTCCCGTGGTGCGCGACGCCGACCAGATGTCGATCGCCGGCATCGAGAAGGAACTCGGCCGCCTCGCCAAGGCGGCGCGCGACGGCTCGCTGACCATGAGCGACATGCAGGGCGGCACGTTCACGATCACGAACGGCGGCGTCTACGGCTCGCTCATGTCGACGCCGATCCTGAACGCCCCGCAGTCGGGCATCCTGGGCATGCACAAGATCCAGGAACGTCCGATGGTGGTCGGCGGCAAGATCGAGATCCGCCCGATGATGTATCTGGCGCTGTCCTACGATCACCGGATCGTCGACGGCAAGGAAGCCGTGACCTTCCTCGTGCGCGTCAAGGACTCGCTGGAGGACCCCGAGCGTCTGGTGCTCGACCTCTAAAGACCTCCAGACAGCGGGCCGCCCACGAGCGGCGGCCCGCCGTTCGACCGACCGACAGGCAAGCGAAGACACGAGATGGGCCGGCACCTGCGCATGATCCGGGAACCGATGGCGGCAGCCTGCGCCGCGCGCCTTCGCGCGCCCCGTTCGGCGGCGTCCGCCCTCGCCGTCCTGCTCGCGCTCGCCGCCATTGGCCCCGCGAGGGCGCAGGACGCCGCGCTGCCCGATTATCGCGACGACCGCTCCACCGCCGCAAGCGTCATCGAAAGCCTCTACAACGCGATCAACCGGCGCGAATACTTACGCGCCTGGAGCTATTTTCGCGACGAGCCGGACCGGCCCGGTTTCGAGAGCTTCGCCAAGGGCTATGCCGACACGAGCCGCGTGCGCGTGAAGCTCGGCGCCACCGAGTCCGAAGGCGCGGCGGGCTCGACCTATTACCGCGTGCCGGCCGTGGTGGAAGCCACGCGCGGCGGCACGGCCACCGTGTTCTCGGGCTGCTACGAGCTGCGCCTCGTGCAGCCGGCGGTGCAGGCCGAGCCGCCCTTCCAGCCCTTGGGCGTCGTGCGGGGCAATCTGCGCCAGTCCAAGGCGACGTTCGAGGAGGGGCAGGGCGACTGCTCCCAGTCGAACGCGCCGGCCAAGCCGTGAGCGCGGCCCCCTGCCGAGCCTTGCGCCCGCGCGCGGCTCGGGGCCCAGTGGAGGTTCAGTCTCGCGCGCCGCGCCCTAGCTCAAGGCATCCGGGGCGCAGGACGCGCCCGCTCGCGGAGCTTGCCCGATCATGAACACGTCCTTGTCTCTGGAACTCGCCCTTCTGGGCTGGTCCGTCGTTCTCCTCTTCATCCATATCGGCCTGCAGGGCCAGCTCGCGACCCGCGAGCGTGGCACCGACTGGAACGCCGGCCCGCGCGACGGGCAGGCCAAGCCCCTCGGCCTCCATGCCGGCCGGGCCGAGCGCGCCTTGCGCAACTTCCAGGAAACCTGGCCGGCCTTCATCGCGCTGGCTTTGGCGCTCGCCATTTCCGGGCGCACCGGGGGGATCGGCGCGACCGGGGCGCTCGTCTGGTTCGTCGCCCGCCTCGTCTATCTTCCGCTCTACCTCTTCGGGGTTCCCTATATCCGCAGCCTCGCCTGGCTGGTTTCGGTGATCGGGCTCCTCCTCATGCTCATTCGCTTCCTCTGACAAACGAAAAGACGGCTCCATGTCCGACACCACTGAAACCTTCGATCTCGTCGTCATCGGCTCCGGCCCGGGCGGCTATGTCTGCGCCGTGAAGGCCGCCCAGCTCGGGCTGAAGGTCGCGGTCGTGGAAAAGCGCGCGACCTATGGCGGCACCTGCCTGAACATCGGCTGCATCCCGTCCAAGGCGCTGCTGCACGCCTCCGAGATGTTCGCCGAAGCCAATCATGCCTTCGGCGATCTCGGCATCAAGGTCGCGCCCGAGCTCGACCTGCCGACCATGCTGGCGCACAAGGACAAGACCGTGCGCGCCAACACGGACGGCGTCGCCTTCCTGTTCAAGAAGAACAAGATCACTGGCGTCATCGGCACCGGCCGCATCGCCAAGGCCGGCGAGGTCGAGGTGACCGGCGAGGACGGCGCCAAGCGCACGCTCCAGACCAAGGCGATCTGCATCGCCACCGGCTCGTCCGTCGCGGGCATTCCGGGCCTCGACGTCGCCTTCGACCGCGACACGATCGTCTCCTCGGACGACGCGATCGCGCTCCAGAAGGTGCCGGCCACGATGGTGGTCGTCGGCGGCGGCGTGATCGGCCTCGAGCTCGGCTCGGTCTGGTCGCGCCTCGGCGCGCGCGTCACGGTGGTCGAATATCTCGACAAGATCCTGGGACCGATGGACGCCGACGTGTCCAGCCAGTTCCAGAAGCTCCTCGTCAAGCAGGGCTTCCACTTCAAGCTCGGCGCCAAGGTCACGGCCGTCGCCAAGAGCGCGTCGGGCGCGAGCGTCACCTTCGAGCCGGCCAAGGGCGGCGAGGCCGAGACGCTGGAAGCCGAGGTCGTCCTGATCGCCACCGGCCGCAAGCCCTTCACCGAGGGCCTCGGCCTTGCGGAAGCGGGCGTCGCCATGGACAAGGCGGGCCGGGTCGAGATCGACGCGCATTACCAGACCAACGTGCCGGGCATCTACGCCATCGGCGACGTGGTGAAGGGGCCGATGCTGGCGCACAAGGCCGAGGACGAGGGCATCGCGCTCGCCGAAATCCTCGCCGGCCAGCGCGGCCACGTGAACTATGGCGTCATCCCCTCCGTCGTCTACACCTCGCCCGAGGTCGCCTCGGTCGGCGCGACGGAAGAGGAGCTGAAGGCGAACGGCACGGCCTACAAGGTCGGCAAGTTCCCCTTCTCGGCCAATGGCCGCGCGCGCGCCATGCTGCACACGGACGGGTTCGTGAAGATCCTCACCGACGCGGCGACCGACCGCGTGCTCGGCGCCCATATCCTCGGCTTCGGCGCCGGCGACATGATCGCGGAAGCGGCCGTCCTCATGGAGTTCGGCGGCTCGGCCGAGGATCTCGCGCGCACCTGCCACGCCCATCCGACCCTGTCGGAAGCCGTGCGCGAGGCGGCCTTCGCGGCCTTCGCCAAGCCGATCCACATGTAGGAATCGAGAGCGCTCGGCGTTCGCGCGGGCGCTGCGCGACGATCGAGGCCGGAGCGGGACCCCCGTTCCGGCCTTTTTCGTGCGCGATCTTCCCTAGCGTTAAGTTCGGCCTCACCATATCGGCCGAGACGCAGGCGAAGGCGGGAAAGTTCAGACCTCGGAAACGGTTTCGGCCCCAATGTCCCTCCGTTCCAGACCTGCAACGATGCCGGTCTCGATACGGGTTCTTTTCATGAGTCTTGCAGCCGCCTATCTGATCGGCATCCCCCGGATGCCCGGCTCGCAGTGCCCCGACGCCGATCCGCGGGTGGACTTCAGCCTGTCCGACGATCCGCTTCAGGCCGTGGAGCGGGAGCTCGAACGCCTGCCGCACGGGCCGACGCTCTTCGCGGACGGGCTGGAAGACATCTATCAGGCCGAGCGGGACGCGCGGCGCGCCGAGCGCCTTCCGCCCTGGCTGCGCCTTTGGAGCCTCGGTCAGGCCGGGATCGGCCTCGGGCTTCTGACCGATATCTGGCCCCTCGTTCCTTCGCCCACCTCGACGGCGGTGGAGCTTCTTCTGGCGCTTTGCCTGCTCGCCTTTCCCCTGTCCACCCTGACGCGGGCGAACCGGTTGGCGGTCGCGTCGATGGTCTGGGCTCTGATCGGCCTCGTGCTCCAGGTGGCGCTTCTCGCCCTTCCGGCCTGGACCGGGGAGCCGGTCTCGCCCGCCCTTCTCGTCGCGCCGCCCGTGGCGCTGGCCTTCCTGTGCGGCGCGCCGCTGCCGGACGCCTGGAGCCGGATGGCGGCCGGGGCCTTCACGCTCGCGTCGATCCTCGCCGCGCTGGTGGTTCTGCCGGGTGCGTCGGCCTTGACCTTCGGCCTCGGCATGGCGGCGCTCTGGGGCGCGCAGCGGCGGATTCGCGAACGCCTTGGCAGCCTGCGCCGCGAAAGCTTTCTCCTGCGCCGTCAGGTCCGGCTTCAGAACGAAGCGGCCTCCGCCGAGCGGGCCGCCATGGAGCGCCTCGCCAAGGTGGACGCGCTGACCGGCATTCCCAACCGGCGCGCCTTCGACGCCCAGCTGATCGAGCATCTCGTGCGCGCCCGGCCGAGCCGCCCGGTCTGCGTGGCCTTGCTCGACATCGACTATTTCAAGGCGCTCAACGACGCGGCGGGCCATCTCTCGGGCGACGAATGCCTGCGCCGCGTCGCCGGGGCGCTGCGCAAGGCGGCGGGCGAGGCCTTGGTGGCGCGCTATGGCGGCGAGGAATTCGCGGTTCTGTTCGAGGCGGACGAGGAGCCGGCCCTGAGCGAGCGGCTGGAGCGCCTGCGAGAGGCGGTGCTCGCGCTCGACATCGCCCATCCCGGCCGCCGGGGCGAGCGCCTGACGATCAGTCTGGGCGCGGCCACGGCGACGGAAGCCGAGAACAGCCGCGTCGTCTTGGACCGCGCCGACACGGCGCTCTACCGCGCCAAGAACGAGGGACGCAACCGCGTGGCCTTCGAGCCGAAGGCGGTGCCCGTGCCGGACACGGCCGATCTGCGACGCCTGCTCGACATCGCGCGGGACGAGCGCGGAGCGGTGCCGGCAGAGGGCAGGGCGCGCGCGCAAGCGTGAGCCGTCCCGCCCGTCCCGCACAGGTCTGCATGCGGCGAGGCGGCCTGGATCGCGATTCGGGCGATCAGTTCAACCGGCCGCTGCGGCAGCGCGCATAGGCGCGCCGGCCCGAATCCTCGGCCTGCTGGCGCGTCAGAAGCCGCGAACCCAGCGAATCCCCGGCGTCGATCTGGTTCTCGTAGGTGTTGCGGGCGGTCTGGTCCGCATAGTTCTCGCAACCCGCGCGGACGGGCGGGCGGTAGGATTCGGGCGCGAGCCCGATCGGCGGTTCCGTCGCGACGCAGCCGGCGAGCGGCGCGGCGAGAAGAAGAACGAGAAGAGGACGCATGAAACCCTCCCGAGGGTCCGACAGCGGACAGGAAGGGAAGCGGTGCCAGGGCCGGAAGGTTCCCGCGCCGAGCGGCCCGCAAGAGGCCGCGATGCGCTCGGCTTGGGAGCGCTCACCTCTTGCGCGTCCGGTGTCGGCGTCAGTCCGCCCGCGTCACCGTCCATCCCGTGCGGCGCAGGCTCTCCACGAGGCCCGTTTCGCCCGGCAGATGCAGCGCGCCGACGGCCACGAAGAGGCCGCCCTTCGTCAGGAGCGGCTGAAGCCGTTCGCTCATCACCGCATTGCGGCGGTCCACCACCGCCTCGTCGAAGCGCTGCGTCACCTCGATCGAGCGCGCCTCGTCGGTTCCCGCCGGCGCGAGCGCCGAGGTGGCGGGCTCGATCAGCGCGATGCGGCCGCTGAGATAGAGATCGGTCATGGTCTCGAAGAGATCGGGCAGCTCGTCCACGAGATCGAGCGTCGCGGCGAGATTGTCCACCTGAAGATCGAGCGGCATGGAGGCGAGGGCTTCGAGCTGCTCGGTCGCCTTTTCCAGACCTTCCACCGGCTTGCCGCTGTCCTTCGCATCCTGCGCGAGGGCGAGGTCGAGCACTTTGGCGCCCTCCTTCATGCGCGCGGCCTCGCAGGGCGCGACGAGAAGCTGGGTTGCGAGAAACCAGGGCTGCAGCGTCTGCACGGCGGCGAGCGGCATGGCGCGCTTCTCGAGCTGGGGCGCGAGCTGCTTCATCTCGTCGGGGGGAACCAGCGTCTCCAGCGTCTGGCCGGCCGGCAGGGTGGTGAGGTCGGGGCGCGACAGAAGCGCCGTCGCCATGATCGTGGGGTCGAGCACGTCGGTGGTCTCGATCACGAGGCCGGAGGCCGCCTCGAAGGCCGCTTTGGCCGGCGGCGGCAGGGTCAGGACGCGCGGGTCGGTGAGATGCATCGTGCCGAACAGGAAGGACGGGGCGACGCCCGCGCGCTCGACGCGAAACAGCTTGCCCTCGCCGTTCGGCACGTTCGCCGCCTCCGCCTCCGCCTCGGCGAGCTGGCCGCTGCGCTCCAGGGCGGGAAGCGCGCTCGTCCCCGGCGCACAGGCGGCGGGGGCGGGCGTTTGGGCGAAAGCCGGCGCGCCGAGAAGCGCCACGAGAAGGCCCGGAGCCAGGAGACGGGACAGGAAGCGAGGCGGCATGGCGGCGATCCGGAAGGGCGGCAGGGACGGGAGCTTTGGGGCGGAGCTTTTAGGGCAGGGGCTTGGCGGCGGGGAGAGCGGAAGATAGGGCGCTCGGGTCAGGCGGCACCGCGCCGGGCGCGGGGATGGGCGTCGTCGTAGATCTGGAGAAGCCGGTTGCCCTCGATGGCGGTGTAGATCTGCGTCGAGGAAAGCGAGGCATGGCCGAGAAGATCCTGGATCGCTCTGAGGTCGCCGCCCTTGGCGAGGAGATGGGTGGCGAAGGAATGGCGCAGCGCGTGCGGCGTCGCCGAATCCGGCAGGCCGAGATAGCCGCGCAGCCGCTGCATCTCGCGCTGGATGATGCCGGGGCCGAGCGCCCCGCCGCGCGCGCCGCGAAACAGCGGCTTGTCGGCCGAGAGCGCATAGGGGCAGAGACGGCGATAATCGGCGGCGGCCTCAAGCACGGCGGGCAGGAGCGGCACGAGGCGCTGCTTGTTGCCCTTGCCGGTGATGGTCATGGAGCGCGCCGTGCGGTCGGCCAACGCATCGCCCGGCAGGTTCAGCGCCTCGGAAATGCGCAGGCCGCAGCCATAGAGCAGCGTCAGGACGGCGACGTTGCGCGCCGCGATCCAGGGCTCGGAGGCGGTCGCGCCGGCTTCCTCGGTGACGGCCAGCGCATCGGGCACGCTGAGCGGGCGGGGGAGGGATTTCGGCCGCTTGGGCGCGCGCATGGAGGCCGCGCCCGCGCCCGAGGCCAGGCCCTCGCGCTCCAGATGGCGCACGAAGGAGCGCACGCCCGACAGATGCCGCCCGAGCGAGCGTGCGCCCGCGCCCTCGCGCCGGCGATCGGCCAGAAAGGCGCGGAACTCGGCGGGCTTCAGATCGGCGAGATCCTCCGGCGCGACGGGCCGCCCCTGATAGGCCGCGAAGAAGAGAAGAAACTGCCTGAGGTCCCGCTCATAGGCCTCGATCGTCAGCGGCGAGGCGCGGCGCTCCACTTCCAGGCGGCGCAGCCATTCGGCCTTGAGGGCGAGAAGCGGCGCCGTCGCCGACACGAGAACGGGGGCACTCATGCTCAGAGCCTTCCTTGCGACCATCGAAGCGGGCCGGCGCCCCTGCGCGCTCGGCCGGAGGCGATCGGGGAACCCGCCCGGCGCCTGCTTCGCGCGAGGCGTCGCGGCGTCCACTCTCGCCGCACTTTCGTAAATGAAGCGTTGCGAGGCTGGAAACCCCGTGGCCCTGCCCCACAACCTTGCCGGGACGCTTCGCGCGCGACCGGATGTCCGGCGTGCGTGAGCCAACTCATGGGCGCAAAGCCCGACGGGACGGCGGGCCGCGCCGCCCGGTCCATTCGAAGGAGACGATCATGAAGCGTCATGCAACCGCGATCTGGAACGGCGCGCTGGCGACCGGCAAGGGGGCTCTGACCACCCAGTCCGGCGCGCTCGACAACCACGGCTATTCCTTCAAGGCCCGGTTCGAGGACGAATCCGGCAAGTCCGGCACCAATCCGGAAGAGCTTCTGGCCGCCGCCCATGCCGGCTGCTTCGCCATGCAGCTGTCGCATTTCCTGGCCGAGAACGGCACGCCCGCCGACGAGCTGAAGGCGCGCGCCGTGGTCAGCGTCGAACAGGCCGCCGCTGGCGGCTTCGAGGTCCGCTCCAGCGCCATCACGCTGGAAGCCAAGGTGCCCGGCATCGACGACGGCACGTTCCAGTCGCTCGCCACCAAGGCCAAGGAAGGCTGCCCGATCTCGAAGGCGCTCGGCGCGATCGAGGTCTCGCTGGACGCCAAACTCGTCTGACAAGTCCGAAGGGGCTCGCCGCGCCGGCGGGCCTCTTCGCCCGGGCGGTCCACGAGCCGGCTGAGCCGCCGCGCTCAGTCCGGCCGCTTGCGCCCGTAGAGTTCGAGCCGGTGGAAGACGATCTCGTAGCCGAGTTCGCGGGCGATCTCGTCCTGCAGCGCCTCGATCCGGTCGGAGCGGAATTCGATCACCGCCCCCGTGTCCATGTCGATCAGATGATCGTGATGGGCGCTGTCCGCCTGTTCGAAGCGCGAGGGGCCGTTGGCGAAGGCGTGGCGATGGATCGCACCCTTCTCCTCCAGAAGCCGCATGGTGCGATAGACGGTGGACAGCGAGATCGAGGGATCGACGGCCGAGGCGCGGCGGAAGATTTCCAGCGCGTCGGGGTGATCGCCGCCTTCGCTGAGAATGCGCAGGATCGTCTTGCGCGGCCGTGTGATGCGCACACCCGCCTCGCGCAACAGGGTCTCGTAGTCGAGCGCTTCGTTCGCCGTGGTCATGTTCGCTCTCTACAAGCAAACTGCATCGGGCGCGAGACGTCTCGCATCGCCGGCAGGCTCGCGCGGCGCCTTTCCACCGGACGCGCGAACCCGGCCCGGCTTCGACGCGACGGTCTGACTCCACCTATTTCTGCAAATCATTTGCATTTGCATTGACCGATCACGAGTTTGCGATTAGCTCTGCCCCCAGTCCAGTCGAGGATCGTTTTCCATGTCGCGTCAGGCCGAGGCCGAGATCGCCCCTTCGCACGCCAACCCGCCCGATCAGCAGGGCTTTGCGCAGGGTCGCGGCGAGGGGTCGCTGCACCAGTCCTTCCGCAGCGTGAGCATCGGCGAGGGCGGGACGTTCTTCCGGCGTTTCCTCGCCTTTCTCGGCCCCGGCTATCTCGTGGCCGTCGGCTATATGGACCCCGGCAACTGGGCGACCTCGCTCGCGGGCGGCTCGGAGTTCGGCTACACGCTGCTCTTCGCGGTGCTTCTGTCCTCGCTGATGGCGATCGTCCTGCAGGCGCTCTGCGCGCGCCTCGCCATCGCCACGGGCCGCGACCTCGCGCAGGCCTGCCGCGACGCCTATCCCAAGCCCGTGTCCTTCGGTCTCTGGCTTCTGGCCGAACTCGCCATCGTCGCGACCGATCTCGCCGAGGTGATCGGCACGGCGATCGCGCTGAAGCTCCTGTTCGGCCTGCCGCTGGAATGGGGCGTCGTCGTCACCGCGCTCGACGTCTTCGTGATCCTCTGGCTCCAGTCGCGCGGCTTTCGCTATGTCGAGGCCTTCGTGGCGACCATGATCCTGGTGATCGCGATCTGCTTCGTCGGCCAGCTTTTCCTGGCCCAACCCTCGATCGCGGCGATCGCGGCCGGCTTCCTGCCCTCCTCCTCGATCGTCACCGACGAGCGGCAGCTCTATCTCGCGCTCGGCATTCTCGGCGCGACCGTCATGCCGCACAATCTCTACCTGCACACCGGCATCGTGCAGACCCGCGCCTATCGCGAGGACGAGGCGGGCAAGCGCGAGGCGATCCGCTTCGCCACCGCCGATTCCACCCTGGCGCTCGGCTTCGCGCTGCTCGTCAACGCCTCGATCCTGATCCTGGCGGCCGCCGCCTTCCACGCCAGCGGTCATGGGACGGTGGGCGATCTGGAGGAGGCCCACGCGCTTCTGGCGCCGCTGCTCGGCGCCGCGCTCGCCCCGATCCTCTTTGCGGTCGCGCTCCTGGCCTCCGGCCTGTCCTCCACGGTGACGGCGACGCTGGCCGGCCAGATCGTCATGGAGGGCTTCCTGCGGCTGCGCATCTCGCCGGTTCTGCGCCGGCTGGTGACGCGCGGCCTCGCGATCGTGCCGGCGGCCGGCATCATCATCGCCTATGGCGAGGCGAGCGCCGGCGAGCTTCTCGTGTTCAGCCAGGTCGTCCTGTCGATGCAGCTTCCCTTCGCCGTCGTGCCGCTCGTCCTCATGTCGCGCGACCGCCGGAAGATGGGCGCGTTCCGCGCGCCGGCCTGGCTTCTGGCCATCGCCGTCCTGATCGCGACCCTGATCGTGGTGCTGAACCTGAAGCTCGTGTTCGACTTCGCCCGTCTCGGGTTCGGCGGCTGAGACGATCCAGAACGAAAACGGCGCCCGCAAGGGCGCCGTCCTTCATTCAGCTGAGCGTTCCCGCGGCTCAGGCCGCCTTCTTGCCTGCGGTTCAGGCCGCCTTCTTGGCGCCGAGCAGCTTGCGGTTGACGAGAAGCTCGGCGATCTGGATCGCGTTGAGCGCGGCACCCTTGCGCAGATTGTCGGCGACGACCCACATGTTGAGGCCGTTCTCCAAGGTCTGGTCCTCGCGGATGCGCGAGATATAGGTCGCGTCCTCGCCCGCCGTGTCGATCGGCGTCGCATAGGCGCCGTCCTCGTGCTTGTCGATCACGAGGCAGCCCGGGGCTTCCCGCAGGATCTCGCGCGCCTCGTCGGCGGTGATCGGGTTCTCGAACTCGATGTTCACCGACTCGGAGTGACCGATGAAGACAGGCACGCGCACGGCCGTGCAGGTGACCTTGATCTTCGGGTCGAGCATCTTCTTGGTCTCGGCCATGACCTTCCACTCTTCCTTGGTCGTGCCGTCTTCCATGAAGACGTCGATATGGGGAATGACGTTGAAGGCGATGCGCTTGGTGAACTTCTTGGCGCTGACGGGGTCGGCCACGAACACGGCGCGGCTCTGCTCGAACAGCTCGTCCATGCCTTCCTTGCCCGCGCCCGAAACGGACTGGTAGGTCGAGACCACGACGCGCTTGATCTTGGCCTTCTCGTGCAGCGGCTTCAGCGCCACGACGAGCTGCGCGGTGGAGCAGTTCGGATTGGCGATGATGTAGCGCTGCGTGAAGCCGGTCACGGCGTCGGCGTTCACTTCCGGCACGATCAGCGGCACGTCGGAATCGTAGCGGAAGGCCGAGGAATTATCGATCACGACGCAGCCCTGCGCGCCGATCTTGGGCGCCCATTCCTTGGCGACCGAGCCGCCGGCGGACATGAGGCAGATATCGACGTCGGAGAAGTCGAAGAGTTCGAGCGCCTTGACCTTCAGGGTCTTGTCGCCGAACGAAACCTCGGTGCCCTGGCTGCGGCGGGACGCGAGCGCCACTACTTCGTCGGCCGGGAAGCCGCGTTCGTCCAGGATGTTGAGCATTTCGCGGCCGACATTGCCCGTCGCGCCGACCACTGCAACCTTGTAACCCATGGGTCTGACCTGTTCCATCGCCCCCCTCAAGAACTCGTCATGCGCTTCTAGCCCCGTTCCGGGGGCGAGCGGAACGAGGGTCAGGGCGTAATCGTGGTTTTGGTCAAAAGCGCGGACATGGGTTCCTCATGCGCCAGCCCGCTCGCCCTGTCAATCGTCCCGAATGCGCGAAGCGGGTTTCAGGCTTGCGGCCGGCTTTGGAATGGGTCTATGTAATATTATAACATTACAGAGGAGACCCGCATGGGCCGCTATCGCTGCGAAGAGGTGCCGACCGATACCCGCCTTCCCGTCACCGTCCTGTCCGGCTTTCTCGGGGCGGGCAAGACGACGCTGCTCAACCACATCCTCAACAATCGCGAGGGGCGGCGCGTCGCCGTCATTGTCAACGACATGAGCGAGGTGAATATCGACGCCGATCTCGTGCGCGAGGGCGGGGCCGACCTGTCGCGCACCGACGAGACGCTGGTGGAGATGACGAACGGCTGCATCTGCTGCACGCTGCGCGGCGATCTGATGGAGGAGGTGAAACGCCTCACCGAGGAAGGGCGCTTCGACTATCTCCTGATCGAGGGCACGGGCATCGCCGAGCCGCTGCCCGTGGCGGCCACCTTCTCGTTCCGCGACGAGGCGGGCGAGAGCCTGTCGGACCGCGCGCGGCTCGACACGATGGTGACGGTGGTGGACGCCTCCAGCTTGCTGCGCGACTACGGCTCGCACCAGCTCCTCGCCGAGCGCGGCGAAACGGCGGGCGACGGGGACGAGCGCACGCTGGTCGATCTCCTCGTGGAGCAGATCGAGTTCGCCGACGTCGTCGTCATCAACAAGGCCTCCGAGGTCGACAAGCTGACGCTCGGCGCGGTGCGCTCCGTGGTGAAGGGGCTGAACCCGACCGCTCGCCTCGTGGAAACCGATTTCGGCCGCGTGCCCTTGGATCAGGTGCTCGACACCGGCCTCTTCCACGAGGAAACCGCGCAGACGCATCCGCTCTGGTACAAGGAGCTTTACGAGCCCGAGGCGCACAAGCCCGAAACCGAGGAATACGGCGTTTCGAGCTTCGTCTACCGGGCGCGCCGGCCTTTCGACCCCCAGCGCTTCGACGCTTTCGTGAAGGCGACCTGGCCGGGTCTCATCCGCGCCAAGGGCCATTTCTGGCTGGCGACGCGGCCGGACTGGGTGGGCGAGTTCTCGCTGGCCGGGGCGGTGGCGCGCGTGTCGGGCCTCGGGCGCTGGTGGGCGGCGGTGCCGCGCGAGCGCTGGCCCGATGTGCCGGAATGGCAGGACCTCCTGCGCCGCAACTGGTCCGCGCCCTGGGGCGACCGGCGGCAGGAACTCGTCTTCATCGGTGCGGGCATGGACGAGGCGGCGATCCGCGCGGCGCTGGACGATTGCCTCGTCGGCCCGGCGGACGCGTTCGAGGCCTCCCGCTTCCGCGCCTTGCCCGACCCGTTCCCGCAATGGGGCCGCGCGGCCTGAGGCGCATCAAAAAAGGCCGGCCTCGCTTCGGGCGAGACCGGCCTTCGTTTTTCAGCGTCTCAGGATCAGACGCGGCGATCGGGATAGGGCGTGCCGGCCGGCTGCGGCGTCGCCGAGCGACGGGCGCCGCGCTGGGCGATCTTCTTGGTGACCCAACCCACGAACAGGGCCTTGATGATGCTGCGGATCATGAGATGTTCCTCCAGAGAGCGATGCAGTGCGTTGGAGGCAGAATGCGGCCAAGCTCTTGAGGTTCCTGCACAAGCACGCGGATCGCGTTCCCGTGATCGATCATGAATTGTGTCCGGAAAGGGGCGGTGCAACTTCCCATTTCTTAAAAATGGGTTAGCCTCTTCGACCGGCGCTGGGAGGCGCCGCCGCCGTTTCGCGGCCAGGGAGGACAACGCGTGAGCACTTATTCCAGGAGCGCCGATCCGGCGCTCGAACGCCAACCCATGACGAAGCGCGAGCGCAAGGTGATCATCGCCTCCTCGCTCGGCACCGTCTTCGAGTGGTACGACTTCTATCTCTACGGAACGCTGGCCGCGATCATCGGCAAGCAGTTCTTCTCGCAGTTTCCGCCGGCGACGCAGGCCATCTTCGCGCTTCTGACCTTCGCGGCGGGCTTCCTCGTGCGCCCCTTCGGCGCGCTGGTCTTCGGGCGCCTCGGCGATCTCGTGGGGCGTAAATACACGTTCCTTCTGACGATCCTGATCATGGGCCTGTCGACCTTCGCGGTCGGCCTCCTGCCGGGCTACGAGCAGATCGGCATCGCCGCGCCCATCATCCTCGTCGCGCTGCGCATGGCGCAGGGGTTGGCGCTCGGCGGCGAATATGGCGGCGCGGTGGTCTATGTGGCCGAGCATTCGCCGCGCAACCGGCGCGGCTTCTACACGGCCTGGATTCAGACCACGGCGACCATGGGTCTTCTCCTGTCGCTCTTCGTGATCGTGACGCTGCGCATCAATCTGGGCGAAGACGCCTTCCAGACCTCGCAGCCGCTGTTCTTCGGGCTGACGGGCGGCTGGCGCATTCCCTTCCTCCTGTCGATCGTCCTGCTTCTGATCTCGATCTATATCCGTCTTCAGATGCACGAATCGCCGATCTTCCAGAAGATGAAGGAAGAGGGCACCCAGTCCAAGGCGCCGCTCTCGGAAGCCTTCGGCAACTGGAAGAACGGCAAGATCGTCCTGATCGCGCTGTTCGGCCTCGTGATCGGTCAGGCCGTGGTCTGGTACACCGGCCAGTTCTACGCGCTGTTCTTCCTCCAGACGGTCCTCAAGATCGACCTTCTGACGGCGAACGTCCTGATCGCCTGGGCGCTGATCATCGCCACGCCCTTCTTCCTCGTGTTCGGCTCGCTGTCGGACCGGATCGGACGCAAGCCGGTGATCCTCGCCGGCTGCCTGCTCGCGGCGGCGACCTACTTCCCGCTGTTCAACGCGCTGACCAACGCGGCCAACCCGACCTATGCCAACGCGATCCAGACCGTGCGGGCCGAGGTCGTCGCCGATCCCGCCACCTGCGGCTCGCTGTTCGATCCGGTCGGCATCCGCACCTTCACCAGCCCCTGCGATGTCATGCGCCGCACCATGTCGCAGCAGGCCTTCCGCTACACGCAGGTCAACGCCCCGGCCGGCACGCCGACGCAACTCGTCGTCAACGGCGGCGCGCCGATCGCCTTCACCGACGCCAAGAGCTTCTCCGAAGCGCTCGGCCCGGCCATGGTCGCGGCCGGCTATCCCGCCGCCAACGATCCGGCCAAGGTCAAGATCGACGGCTTCTTCTCCGCGCTCGGCTCGGCCCAGGCGCTGAAGGTCATCGCGATCCTGACGGTGATGGTGATCTACGTGACCATCGTCTACGGCCCGATCGCCGCCGCGCTCGTGGAGTTCTTCCCGACGCGCATCCGCTACACCGCCATGTCCTTGCCCTATCATATCGGCAACGGCTGGTTCGGCGGCCTGCTGCCGGCGACCTCCTTCGCGATCGTCGCCTCCACGGGCGATATCTTCGCGGGGCTCTGGTACCCGGTCTTCTTTGCGCTTCTGACCGTCGTCATCGGCGTGATCTTCGTGCGCGAAAAGAAGGGCGTCGATCTCGCCGACTGATCGGCGCGTTGGAGGAGAAGCCTCAAACGAAAACCGCCGCCCCGGGAGACCGGGGCGGCGGTTTCGTCTTGCGGGCAGGGAAGAGGATCAGGCGGCGAGCTTGCGGCGGAACGCGTCGAGCACCGCGTCGCCCATCTCGGTCGTGCCGACCTCGCGGCAGCCCGGCGCCATGATGTCGCCGGTGCGCGTGCCCGATTCCAGAACCTCGGCGATCGCCGCTTCCAGCTTGTCGGCCTCGTCCACCATCGCGAAGGAATAGCGCAGCATCATCGCGAAGGAGGCGATCATGGCGATCGGGTTGGCGATGCCCCGGCCGGCGATGTCGGGGGCCGAGCCGTGCACCGGCTCGTACATGGCGCGGCGCTGGCCGCTCGTCTCGTCCGGGGCGCCGAGCGAAGCGGAGGGCAGCATGCCGAGCGAGCCGGTCAGCATGGCCGCGATGTCGGACAGCATGTCGCCGAAGAGATTGTCGGTGACGATGACGTCGAACTGCTTGGGCGCGCGCACGAGCTGCATGCCGCCGGCATCCGCCAGCATGTGGTCGAGCGCGACGTCCGCGTAGCCCTTGTGGGTTTCGGTCACGACCTGGTTCCACAGGACGCCCGACTTCATGACGTTGCGCTTTTCCATGGACGTCACCTTGCCCCGGCGCGTGCGGGCGAGCTCGAAGGCGACCTTCGCGATGCGCTCGATCTCGTAGGTGTCGTAGATCTGCGTGTCGATGCCGCGCTTCTGGCCGTTGCCGAGATCCACGATCTCCTTGGGCTCGCCGAAATACACGCCGCCCGTCAGCTCGCGCACGATCAGGATGTCGAGCCCGTCCACCAGCTCGCGCTTGAGCGAGGAGGCTTCGGCGAGCGCCGGATAGCAGATGGCGGGGCGCAGGTTGGCGAACAGCGCCATGTCCTTGCGCAGGCGCAGGAGGCCCGCCTCGGGGCGCTTCTCGTAAGCGACGCCGTCCCATTTCGGGCCGCCGACCGCGCCGAAGAGCACGGCGTCCGCGCCCATGGCGAGCGCCATGTCCTCGTCCGAGATCGGCACGCCATGGGCGTCCAGCGCCGCGCCGCCGACAAGGCCCTTCTGCGTCTCGAAACCGGCCGCGCGCTCGGCGTTCAGGAGGGAGACGAGCTTTTCGACCTCGGTCATGGCCTCCGGTCCGATACCGTCGCCGGGAAGAAGAAGAAGCTTGCGCGTGGTCATGAGGGTCCCCCAAAGGCTCCAGGCCGCCGGTCCTGCGGCGCGTCGTCCGGGTCGTAGCGGCAGGCCCCGCCGACCGCAAGCGCCGAGCCCCTCCCGCCGATATTCGCCGAGGCCTTCAGGCTTTCTTGACTCCGTTTGGAAGGCACTTGTCGCGGCGGCGGTCCATCAATGTCTTTGCAACTAAGAAAGGCGAACCATCGACCGAACGATGCCGGCAGAAGCATTGCGGGGCAGCGAGAGAGAGGGTGCCTTGAAACTCAGCATTAAAACCAAGCTGGCCATGGGGTTTGGCTCCGTTCTTCTCATGTTCGCCGCCACGGGGGTGATCGGCCTCGGCGAACTCGGTCGCTCCAACGAGCAGACGGGAGCCTTCACGCAGGGTCCCTTCCAGCAGGTGCAGCGTCTCGGCCAGCTCTATGCCGATCAGGGCCTCGCGCGCAGCGACCTTCAGACCATGATCCTCAGCCAGAAGCCGGAAGAGCTTCAGGGCCTCGGCGAGCGCCTCGACGCGCATGTCCAGTCGATGCGGACGGTGCTGGCCGCCTATGTCGCCGCCCTGCCGGAGGCGCGCCGCGCGGCGGCGGGCGATCTCGAGACGCTTCTCGGCCAGCTGACCGGCGCCTTCGACGAGGCACGGCCCTTCGCCTCCACCACGTTCCGCAGCGATGCGATCAAGGCGATGAGCAAGGCCGAGCCGATCGGCATCGAGATCACCAACGTCCTGCAGCAGCTTCAAAGCACCTTCCGCGCCGCGCCGCAGACACCGCTGATGACGATCTCCATCAACACATTGTCGGACATGCGGGCGCGCTTTCCCGAAATGCGGATGATCGCCAATCAGGTCCTGGTGGAAAACGACGACGCCAAGCTGAAGGCGCTGTCGCAGCTCCTCACCGCGCGTCAGGCGCAGTTCGGCGCCTTCATCACCCAGCTGAAATCGGCGACGCCGGAAAACTTCCAGCCCAAGCTCGCTTCGCTGGAAAAGCGCTGGGGCCAGTTCAAGGAGGCGATGGACGGCTGGGTGTCGGGCGGCGTCGCCAATGACAGCGGCCGGGCCCGCACCCTCTTCAACACCAAGATCGTGCCCCTGGCGCAGGCGTTCGAAACGCGCCTGTCCGAACAGAAGAAGGTCGAGGCCGACACCGCCGCCGCCGTGGTCGAAAGCGGCAACAAGGCTTTTGCGGAAACGCGCCTGTTCCTGGTCGCGGTGATCGGCGGCGCGATCCTTCTGGGTCTCGGCATCGCCGCCTGGCTCGGCCTGTCGATCTCGCGCGGCCTGTCGCGCTCGGTGACGCTCGCCCGCCAGATCGGCTCGGGCGACCTGACGCACCGGATCGAGGCCAAGGGACGCGACGAGATCGCCGAGTTGCAGCGGGCGATGAGCGACATGACCGTGAAGCTCTCCGAAATCGTCTCGGGCGTGCGGAACTCGTCCTCGCTGGTCGCCGCCGGTTCCGCCCGCTCGGCCGAGACCGCCGAGCGCCTGTCGTCGGGATCGACCGAACAGGCCGCCGCGTCCGAGCAGGCCTCTGCCGCGATCGAGGAAATGTCGGCCAATATCCGTCAGAACGCAGACAACGCCTCCACGACCGAGAAGATCGCGGCGCAGGCCGCCGAGCATGCCGGAACGACCGGCGAGGCCGTGGCGCAGTCCACGAAGGCGATGCGCGCAATCGCCGAGAAGATCGCGGTGGTGCAGGAGATCGCGCGCCAGACCGACCTTTTGGCGCTGAACGCCGCCATCGAAGCCGCCCGTGCCGGCCAGCATGGCAAGGGCTTTGCGGTGGTCGCGTCCGAAGTGCGCAAGCTCGCCGAGCGCAGCCAAGCGGCCGCGAGCGAGATCGGGGAACTGTCCACCAAGACCCTCGTCGTCGCCGAGGAAGCGGGCACGCGTCTGGAACGGCTGGTGCCGGATATCCGAAAGACGGCGGAACTCGTGTCCGAGATTTCGGCGGCCTGCCGCGAGCAGTCGATCGGCGTCGAGCAGATCAACCAGGCGATCCAGCAGCTCGATCAGGTGACGCAGGCCAATGCCGGCGCGGCCGGCGAGATGACGGCGACCGCCGAGCAGCTCGCGGCGGAAGCGGGGCGGCTGGAAGAGCGCGCGGGCTATTTCCGCATGACGGATGCCGAGCGCGAGCATCTTCTCCAGGCGGAAGCGGCCGAAATCGAAGCGACGAACCGGCAGATGGAGCGCGAAAAGGCGCGGCGCGTCGAGGCCCCCACGAAGTCCGCGTCCTCCAAATCCGCCTCTTCCAAGCCGGCTTCCGCCAAGTCCGCCCCCGCCAAGCCGGTCGCGGCGGCCCCGTCCAAGCCGGTCCGCGCAGCGAAGGCGCCGGTCGCGGCGGTGGCGGATGACGATCTCTTCGCGGATGGCGGCGACAACCCCGTCCATTCGCTCCAGGCCAAGGCGGCGGACTTCGCGGCGCGCCCGAGCAGCGGGACGTCCAAGGGCGGCTTCGCGCTGGATCTCGGCGGCGACGACGGCTTCGAGCGCATGAGCCGCTAAGGGCTCGCGAGCCCCGTTCCAGGACACGAAAGCCCGGCGCGACCGCTCGCGCCGGGCTTCTGTCATGAGAGGGCTCGGCGGGTCAGTCGGCGCGGCGCGCCGTCGCCTCGATCTCGACCTTCATTTCGGGGCGGATCAGCCCGGCCACGATCATGGTGGCGGCGGGCCGGATCTCCGCGAACCAGCGCCCCGTCCCCTCGCAGACCGGCCCGAGCGCGACGGCGCGGCTGTAGCCCGCCTCGTCTCGAAGGGCGAGCCCGTCGAGACGGCCGGCGATCCGCCATCGTCACGCCCAGGGGCGCTCTGCGCCGACGCGCTCTTCGAAGCCGGTGATCGAGGCTTCGCGCTCCAGCGTCAGGCCGATATCGTCGAGCCCGTTGATGAGGCAGTGCTTGCGGAACGGGTCCATCTCGAAATGAACCGTGCCGCCGTCCGGCCGGCGGATTTCCTGCGCTTCGAGATCGACGCTGAGCGTGGCGTTGGAGCCCTTCTCGGCGTCGCCCATCAGCGCGTCCAGCTCGGCCTGGCTGACGCGGATCGGCAGAATGCCGTTCTTGAAGCAGTTGTTGTAGAAGATGTCGGCAAAGGACGTGGAGATCACGCAGCGGATGCCGAAGTCGAGCAGCGCCCAGGGCGCGTGCTCGCGCGAGGAGCCGCATCCGAAATTGTCGCCCGCCACCAGGATCTCGGCCTTGCGATAGGCCGGGCGGTTGAGGACGAAGCTTTCGTCTTCCGACCCGTCTTCCTTGTAGCGCAGATTGGCGAAGAGGCCGACGCCGAGGCCCGTGCGCTTGATCGTCTTCAGATAGTCCTTGGGAATGATCATGTCGGTGTCGACATTGAGGATCGGAAGCGGCGCGGCCACGCCGGTCAGTTGGTCGAACTTCTGCATGGCTTCGATCCTTTCCTGTTCGCTCGCGCGCTGCTCTTCAACGCTGCGCTAGGGTCCGTCCCGTTCGTTACACCTCCCGGGCGTCCCGGTCCAAGCGCTTTCGCACAACGCGATCGAGCGCTGGCCCTCGCAAAAATCGTATCGCGATAGAAAAACATGTTGCATTAATTATCGCGATAATTTATTGAGGGCGTCAACAAAGGATCTGCCCCATGACCCGCTCCTCTTCGCATCTCACCCTGGACGAAAAGCTCTGCTTCTCGCTCTATGGTGCGTCCATGGCGGTGGGGCGCACCTACAAGCCGATCCTCGACCAGCTGGGCCTCACCTATCCGCAATATCTGGTTCTCTCGGTTCTCTGGGAGAAGGACGGCATGGCGGTGGGCGCCATCGCGGATCGGCTCGATCTGGAGCCGAGCACGGTGACGCCGCTGGTGAAGCGGCTGGAAGCGGCCGGCTTCGTCACGCGCCGCCGCAATCCGGCCGACGAGCGGCAGGTCACGGTGTCGCTCACCGATCGCGGCCGGGCCATGCGCACTGAGAGCACCTGTCTCGCCGATGCGCTGGTGGCGGGCTCGGGCCTGACGCTGGAACGGCTCGCCGCGCTGAACCGCGAGGTCCGCGCCCTGCGCGAGGCGCTGGCCGAGAAGGTCGAGCCCTGAGCGAGCCGGCCTGATTTCGTTCAACGGTCCGCTGATGGGCGGGCCGATCCCTCTCCCAACCGGGCCGTGTTCGGCCCCTGTTTCGAAGTCCCAAGGAGACAAGTCCATGCCTGTTGACGTCATCTACAAGACCAAGGCCACGGCAAATGGCGGCGGCCGCGACGGTGCGGCGCGTTCGGACGACGGTTCGGTCGACGTCAAGCTCGTGGTTCCCAAGGAAATGGGCGGCCCCGGCGGCGTCGGCGCCAATCCCGAGAAGCTCTTTGCCGCCGGCTATTCGGCCTGCTTCCTCGGCGCCATGCGCGCGGTCTCGTCCAAGGTCGGGGTCAAGGTTCCGGCCGAGGCGACGGTGACGGCCGAAGTCGGCTTCGGCCCGCGCTCGGAAGGCGGCTACGGCATCACCGCGGACCTCACGATCGACCTGCCGGGCGTCGATCGCGCCGAGGCCAAGAAGCTGATCGCCGCCGCGCACGAGGTCTGCCCCTATTCCAACGCCACGCGCAACAATGTCGATGTCGGCCTGACGCTCGCCTGAGCGCGAAGCTCGACCAAGCGCGAAGCTCGACCGAGCGCGAAGCTTGGCTGAGTGCGAAGCTTGGCTGAGCCCTCATCGCCGAGCCCGATCCGAGGCCGGGGCGCATTCGCGCTCCGGCCTTTTTCGTGCCCCTCCCGGTCGCGCCCGCCTTGAACCGGCCGAGGGGATCGGGCAGACCTTCACGCCATGACCGAAGCCGAGCCGCTCCTGCGATCCGTTCTCTTCGTGCCCGCCGCCAATGGCCGGGCGCTCGACAAATCGATCAGCCTGACCGCCGACGCGCTGATCTTCGATCTGGAGGATTCCGCCGCCGACGAGGAAAAGGACGCCGCGCGCGAGCGCCTGCGCGCCCATCTCCTCGCCCGGCCCCAAGGCCGAGCCTTGCGCGTCGTGCGCATCAACCCGCTCGCCACGCGGCACGGCACGGAAGACCTCCTGATGGCCCGCGCGGCCCGCGTCGACGTCGTTCTCCTGCCCAAGGTCGAGAGCCCGCGCCAGTTGCACGAGGCCGACGACGCGCTGGTGGAAACCGACGCGCCGGAGCGCCTCCGGCTCTGGGCCATGGTGGAAACGCCGAAGGGCGTGCGCCATGCCGCCGAGATCGCCGAGGCGCGGCTGCGCCACCGGCTCGGCGCGCTCGCGATCGGGCCGAACGATCTCGTCTCGGCCGCCGATCTCCAGCTCTCGTCCGGCCGGCCCGAACTCATGCCCTGGCTTGGGCCCGCTCTCGTCGCCGGCAAGGCGGCGGGCGTTCCCGTGCTCGACGGCGTCTGGTCCGATCTCGCCGATATCAGGGGCTTCGAAGCCGAATGCGCGCAGGCGCGCCGCATGGGCTTTGCCGGCAAAACGCTGATTCATCCCGCGCAGATCGCGGGCGCCAACGCCGCCTTCGCGCCCTCGCAAGACGAGATCGAGCGGGCCCGTCGCCTCGTCGCCGCCTTTGCCGCGCCGGAACAGGCCGGGCGCGGTGTCATTCGCCACGAAGGGCGGATGGTGGAACTCTTGCATTTGCACGCGGCCGAGCGCCTTCTTGCCCGCGCCGCCTCGATCGAGGAAAGGACCGATCCTTGAAGCTTTATCGCCTGCTCACCGGCGTCGACGACGCCGCCTTCTGCCACCGGGTCTCGCTCGCCCTCTCCAAGGGCTGGGAGCTCGCCGGCAGCCCGGCCTATGCGTTCGACGCCAAGGAAGGCGTGATGAAATGCGCCCAGCCGATGACCAAGGTCGTCGAGGGCAAGGAGTACGATCCCTCCATGAAGCTCGGCGAGCAATGAACCCGCTCCGCTTCGGCCAGCTCGGTCTCCAGGCCGGGCGCGAGGGGTTACGGCATGGCGAAGCCGCGCTTCGCCAGAGCGAAGCCGGCTTGCGCCGGGCGGAAACCACCTTGCGCGCGCTCGGCGCGCTCAAGGGCGCGCCGTTCGACAGGGGAGCCGAAGCGCTGCGCCGGGCCGGCGACGCGGTTCAGGTCGGCCGGGACGCCCTCAGCCGGGGCGAGGCGGGCCTTGCGCGCGGCGAAGAAGGGCTTCGCCGGGGCGAAGAAGGCCTCCGTCGGGGCGAAGCGGCGCTGCGCCAAGCCGAAGAGCGGCTGCGGCGCAGAAGCGCGCGCCCTTCTTGAGGCGCTGGGGTCAGGCGCTTCTCGCCGCGCCGCTCGCGCTCGCCGCGAGCCTTATGGGCCTCGCGCTTCTGGCGCTCGCCATCCCGCGCGCGCCCGAAGCCCGCTTTCCGCCACCCGAAGCCGGCAACGAGCGGGTCGTGCTTCTGGCCGCCAACCCGATCCACACCGACATTCTCCTGCCCGCGACGCCCGACATCCTCGCGCGCTTCGCTTTTCTCTCCGGCGACGGGCTGCCGCTCGACGACCCGCGCGTCGGCGCGATCGCGATCGGCTGGGGCGGGCGCGCCTTCTACACGCAGACGCCGGAATGGCGCGACCTGACGCCGGGCGCGGTCTGGCACTCCGTCACCTACGACCGCTCGGTGCTGCATCTCTCGCTCGCCCCGGCGCTGACCGGCGAGGAGCCGGGCCTGCGCCGCCTGACATTGAGTGAGCCGGCTTTCCAGGCGCTCCTGCGCTTCATCGAGGCGAGCTTCGCGCGCACCCCATCCGGCGCGCCCGATATCCTGCCCGGCTTTTCCTACGGCCCCTATGACCGCTTCTACGAAGCACGCGGCGGCTTCAATCTCCTGTTCGGCTGCAACACCTGGACCGCCGAGGCCTTGCGCCAAGCCGGCCTCACCACCAGCCTCTGGTCCCCCTTGCCCCCGCTTCTGCTCTGGGGGCTGGACTGGCATGAGGGGTGAGGCTTCAGCCCTTTCACGAAAGGAACCTGCGAGGACGCATCCAGCGCCCTATGCTAAGGATGACCCAAAGGCGGGAGTGCAGCATGGAAGCGGCCGAGCGCGCAGAGGTCTCGACGGAGACGTTCCTCGGTTGGATCGCAACGCAGGAGGGGCGGTTCGAACTCGTCGATGGCCAGATCGTCGAGATGATGGCGGGCGCCAAGCAGGGGCACAACGTCGTCGTCGCCAACATCGTCATGTCCGTGGGGCCGCAAGCCAAATCCGGCGGATGCCGGACGACGGCCAGCGACACGGCCGTTCAGACGGGTGCGAACACCATTCGCTATCCCGACATCGTCGTGGATTGCGGGCCGCCCGACCCGGACGCCACGATCGCCGAGAATCCCAAGCTGGTGGTGGAGGTCTCGTCCCCCGGCACGAGCCTCGTCGACACGACCGACAAGCTGGACGAATATCAGCGCCATCCCGCGATCCGGCTCATCCTGTTCGTCGAACCCACCCTTCTTTCCGTCAAGCTCTATAGACGGAGCGAGCAAGGGCGATGGGAGGCCGAGAAATACGAGAATCTCGACGCCGTGATCGACATGCCGGAAATCGGGGCCGTTCTTGCCTTGCGGGACATCTACGACACGATCACGCCCCGTCCGCGCCCACGCTTGCAGGTGATCGACACGGCCGACGGTTCGACGCCGCGTTGATCCCAAGCGCGAGGCGCTCGCGCCCGATCAATCCGCCTCGGCCTCCAGCGCTTCCATGTCTTCGTCGGACAGGCCGAAATGGTGGCCGATCTCGTGGATCAGGACGTGGGAGACGAGGGCGCTGAGGGTTTCCTCGTGCTCGGCCCAATAGTCGAGGATCGGGCGGCGGTAGAGGAGGATGCGGTTGGGGAACTCGCCGGTGGCTCCGACCGCCATCTCGGCCACGGGCCGGCCTTCGAACAGGCCGAGAATGTCGAACGGGCTTTCGAGACTCATCGCCTCGACCACCTCGTCCTCCGGGAAGTCGGCGACGTGGAAGCGGATCTCGCCCGACAGGGCGCGGAATTCGGGCGGCAGCTGCGCATAGGCGTCGAGCGCCAGCGCCTCGATCTCCTCCAGGCTCGGCGCCATGCGCCGGCCCCAGTCCCCCGCCTGATCGAGCTGACCCATCCCCACTCCCTTTCCCGGTCCGACGCAGCCTTCGCCTGTCGTGGCATATCGCTTCGCGTGGGGCGAGCCCGCGCCGGCTCACGAATGCGCGCGGGGGTGCGTCTTTCCACATGAGCGAAAACAGGCGCCCGGTTTTCCACAGGGGGCGCTCGGAGCTGTGCACAAGGAATGTAATCCTTGTCTTTGGCTGATTGACTCGAATCAGCCGCTCTGGAATTCATAGGAACATAGAGGGAACAGATGCCGTTTCGGACGAAGCCGCGGGGCTGTCGAGGGTTTGTCCGAAGGAGACGTTCATGTCGGGGGTCCAACCAAAAGCCGCCTTTGCCGCGCCTTGGGACGAGGGGGTGGCGTCGGATGAGACGCTGGATTTATCCAGACGAAACAACGCCGCGTCAAGTGTTTCGGCGATGTCTCCCTCTTCTGCCGACATGCAAGAGGCGAGCCCGGAGAAAGGGCGGCTCGAGACCTTGCGCGCCGCGATCCGCCGGATCGAGGATCGCCCGGCCGAGACGTGGGAGGCCCCTGGCAAGGCAGAGGCGGGCAGCCGGAGCCAGGCCGACACCCCAAAACGGCAAGAGGAATTTCGTCCTGTCCTGCCCGTTTGTCCGCTCGGCGCGGACGAGGTCGACCGAGCGCTCGGCGGCGGCTTTCCGGAAGCGGGCCTGTCGGAAGTGCGGGTCGAGACCGTGCGGGACGGAGGCGCGGGGCTCGGCTTCGCCCTGGCGCTCGCCGTGCGGCTTGGCGCGTCGCCTCAGCGCCCGCTCGTCTGGATCGCGCCCGCCACGACGCTGACCGATGCCGGCTATCCCTACCGGCCGGGGCTCGTCGCCTTCGGGCTCGACCCCGCCGCGCTGGTCGTGGTGCGGGCGCGCCGCTTGGAAGACGCGCTCTGGGCGGCGGAAGAGGCCGCGCGCTCCGGCGTGCCGGCGCTGACGCTTCTGGAAGTGCAGAACAACCCCGCCGCGCTCTCGCTGGAGGGCTCGCGGCGGCTCCATTGGCGCTCGCGCCATGCGGGGCGGCCGGTTCTCGTCCTGCGCCAGGGCGGATCGGCGGAAACCACCGCCGCGCCCCTGCGGCTTCGCCTGGCCGCCGCCCCGGCGGGCCGCGTGCCCGGTCTGGAGGCACAATCCTGCCTCGGCGCGCCGGCTTTCGCCCTCGGTGTCGAGAAATCCCGCGATGGCCGTCTTGGCCAATTCCATCTGGAGTGGAACGTCCATGAGCGTCGATTCGTCCAAGCCGAGCGTGCCGCCGCGCTTTCTCGCCCTGTTCTTCCCCCGCCTGCCGACGGACCGGCTGCGACGGCAGACATTCGGTCGCTCCTGGCGGCTCGAGACGGAGGGGGCCGACGGGCCGAGCCTCGCCGCCACGCCTCCTGACACCAGCGCCGGCACGCCGATCCTGACGCCGCGCCTCGGCGCGGGCAACGGCCATCGCCCGCCGGCGACCATGCCGCCCGCGACGCTTCGCCCTTCGCAGCGCGAGCCCGCGCCCGGCGCCGAGGCGCTGCGCCCGCTCGCCCTCACCGAGCGGCAGAACGGGGCCGAGCGGCTCGTCGCGCTCTGCGATCTGGCGGCTCGGCTGGGCCTGCGCCCGGGGCTGGGCGTCGCCGAGGCGCGGGCGCGCTTTCCCGAACTGGACCTCGTGGAAAGCGACCGCGCGGCCGACCGACATCTTCTGGAAGCCTTGGCGGACGCGGCCGAGCGTTACACGCCGCTGGTCGCGCTGGATGGGCGGCAGGGCCTCGTTCTCGACATTTCCGGCTGCGCGCATCTCTTCGGCGGGGAAGGGGGCCTGTGCCGCGAGGTCGAGTTGCGCTTTCGCGCGCAGGGCTTCGCGCTCGGCTGGGGCCTCGCCTCGCATCCCGCGCTGGCCTCCGCCCTGGCGCGGCATCGGCCGGGTACATCCCTTGCCGAAGGGGCCGAGCCGCCCGTCGTCGCCGCGCTGCCGACCAGCGCGCTGCGGATCGGGGCGGAGGAACGCGGGCGGCTCGCCCGGCTGGGTCTCGTAACCGTCGGCGATCTCCTGGCGCTGTCGCGCGCGCAGCTCGCGCGCCGTTTCGGCTCGGGGCTTCTGAGCCGGCTCGACGCGCTGACCGGCCGCCATCGCCCGCCGATCGAGCCGCGCCGCTTCGTGGCGCCGCTGACGCGCGAACGCCTCCTGTTCGAGCCGGTGAGCCTGTCGGACGACATCCTGCGCATCGCGAACCATCTGGCGGGTCATCTCAAGCCCGAGCTGGAAGCGCGGGGGCAGGGGGCGCGGCGGCTGGAACTCACCCTGTTTCGCGTCGATGGAAAGGTGGAGCGGCTTCCCGTTCGCAGCGCCCGCCCCTTGCGCGATCCCCGGCGCATCGAGCGGCTCTTCGCCGAGCGGCTGAAGGGGATCGGCGACGATCTCGATGTCGGCTTCGGCTACGATCTCCTGCGCCTCGCGGTGGTCGAGACGGAAGCGATGGGGGAGGCGCAGACGAGCCTTGCCGAGGAGGACAGCGCGCCCGAAGCCCTCGCCGAACTTCTCGACCGCCTGTCCACGCGGCTCGGCGAAACCGCGCTCTTCTCGCTGGAGCCGGACGAGAGCCACCGGCCCGAGCGCGCCCAGCACCGTGTTCAATGGCTGAGCGCGTCGCAGGCGAGCGCGGGCGACATGCCGCTCGCGCCCCGGCCCCTGCGCCTTCTCGTGCCGCCCGAGCCGGTGAGCGCCACGGCCGAGGTGCCGGACGGGCCGATCCGCCAGTTTCGCTGGCGGCGCGCGCATTACCGCGTCGAGCGGATCGAGGGGCCGGAGCGCATCGCGCCCGAATGGTGGCGCGAGGACGCCGCGCCGGAGCGCGACTATTTTCGCGTCGAGGACGAGGGCGGCCGGCGCTACTGGATGTTTCGCGAGGGCGCGCGGCCGGACGGCGCGTCCGGCTGGTTCCTGCACGGGCTCTTCGCGTGACATCGGGCTTTCTGCCCGCCGGCCCGGGCTTTTGCGAGATCGGCGCAGCCTCGACCTTTTCCTTTCTGCGCGGCGTGTCGCAGCCGGGCGAGATGGTGGTGGCCGCGCAGGCTCTCGGCTTGGGCGGCCTCGGCCTTGCCGATCGCAACAGCGTGGCCGGCGTGGTGCGCGCCTATGGGCAGGCCCAGCTGGTGCAGATGCCCTTTCGCGCCGGCACGCGCCTCGTGTTTCAGGACGAGACGCCGGACCTCTTCGCCTATGCGCGCGACCGCGCCGCCTGGGGCCGACTTTGCCGGCTTCTGACGGTTGGAAACCTGCGTGCGCCCAAGGGCGAATGCCATCTGACCTTGGCCGATCTTCTCGAATGGGGCGAAGGTCTGAGCTTGGCGCTGCTCGCGCCGGACGAACTCGGCGGCGACGGGCCAGAAGCGCAGGAGGCCGAACGCCGGCTCAGTCAGGCCTTGGCACCGCTCGTCTCGACCTTTCCCAAAGCCGTGCGCGTGGCGCTGGCCCCGCGCTTCGACGGCGGCGACCGGCGGCGGATCGAGCGCGCCGAGGCGCTGGCGCAACGCTTCAGGGCGCCGCTGCTGGCCACCAACGACGCGCTCTACCATGGCACCGAGCGCCGGCCCCTGAGCGACGTCGTGACCGCCATTCGCGAGCATGTGCCGCTCGCGCAAGCCGGCTTTCGTCTCGCTCGCAATGCCGAGCGCCGGCTGAAACACGAGGGCGAGATGCTGCGCCTGTTTCGCGGGCACGAGGGGGCGATCCGCGAAGCGCGGCGCTTTTTCGAGGAGATCGAGTTCGACCTCGCCAGCCTCAGATACGACTATCCCGACGAGGCATTGGGCCTCTCCGTCACACCGGCCGAGGAGTTGCGGCGCCTCGCCTATGAAGGCGCGGCCTGGCGCTACCATCCCAAGCCCGTCCCCTCCGAGATTTTCGAGCGGATCGAAACGGAGATGAAGCTGATCGAGAAGAAGAAATACGAGCCCTATTTCCTCACCGTCCACCGCATCGTGCAGGCGGCGCGCGATATGAAAATCCTCTGCCAGGGGCGCGGCTCGGCGGCCAATTCGGTCGTCTGCTACTGCATCGGCGTGACGGAGGTTCATCCCGACAAGGCCGGCCTTCTCTTCGACCGCTTCATCTCCGAAGAGCGCGACGAGCCGCCCGATATCGACATCGACTTCGAGCACGAGCGGCGCGACGAGGTGATCCGCTGGATCTACGATTTCTACGGGCGGGACTCGGCCGCGATCGCCGCGACCGTCATCACCTATCGCGCCCGCTCGGCGGCGCGCGAGGTCGGCAAGTGCTTCGGCCTGTCGGAAGACGCCTTGAGTGCTCTCTCAGGTTCGGTCTGGGGCTATTCGGCGAGCGATCTCGGCGAGGCCGAGGCCGAGGCGGCGGGCCTTTCGGCCGGGGATCGCACGACGCGACATGTGCTCGACTTCGCTCATCAGCTCGCCGGCTTTCCGCGCCACCTGTCGCAGCATGTCGGCGGCTTCGTGCTGACGCGCGGGCGCGTGGACGAGACCGTGCCGGTGCTCAACACGGGCAGCAAGGGGCGCATCATCGTCGAGTGGGACAAGGACGATCTCGACACGCTCGGCATCCTCAAGATCGACATTCTGGCGCTCGGCATGCTCTCCTGCCTGCGCCGCGCCTTCGAGATGCTGAACCGGCTTTATCCCGGCGAGGCGACGGGCGACGGGCGGGCGGCCTCGCTCGACACGCTGCCCGTCGAGCCGGAAAACGCGCCGGTCTGGCGCATGACGCACCGGGCCGACACGCTCGGCACGTTCCAGATCGAAAGCCGGGCGCAGATGACCATGCTGCCCAAGCTGAAGCCCAACGAGTTCTACGATCTCGTGATCCAGGTCGCCATCGTGCGACCCGGCCCGATCCAGGGCAACATGGTGCATCCCTATCTCCGGCGGCGCATGGGGCTGGAGGACGCGACCTATCCCAAGGACGAGTTGAAGGAAATTCTCTGGCGCACCTGCGGCGTTCCGCTGTTTCAGGAACAGGCCATGCGCATCGCCATGGTCGCGGCCGGCTTCACGGGCGCCGAGGCCGACAAGCTGCGCCGCGCCATGGCGACCTTCAAGCGCTCGGGGCAGGTGACGCATTTCAAGGAGCGGATGATCTCCGGCATGATCGCCAAGGGGTACGAGCCGGAGTTCGCCGCGCGCTGCTTCAGCCAGATCGAGGGCTTCGGCGAATATGGCTTTCCCGAAAGCCATGCCGCCTCCTTCGCGCTGCTCGTCTACGCCTCGGCCTATATCAAGTGCCACTTCCCGGACGTCTTCGCCGCGAGCCTTCTCAACTCGCAGCCCATGGGCTTCTACGCCCCGGCGCAGATCGTGCGCGACGCGCGCGAGCACGGGGTGGAGGTGCGCGCCGTCTGCGTCAACCGCTCGCGCTGGGATTCGACGCTGGAGCCCGGCCGCTTCGACCCGCGCGACATGCACCCGCGCCATCGCGAGATGGCCGGCGCGATCCGCACGCGCCATGCGCTGCGCCTCGGCCTGCGGCAGGTGAAGGGCCTGGGCGAAGCGGAGATGACGCGGCTGGTCGAGGCGCGCGAAGGGAGCGGCCCGTTCCGCTCGCTTCACGACCTTCGCCAGCGCACCGGCCTGTCGCGCCGCGCCTTGGAGCGGCTGGCCGATGCCGACGCGTTTCAGGACATGGGTCTCAAGCGCCGCGCCGCGCTCTGGGCGGTGCAGGGGCTGGACGAGCCGGTGGAGGACCTGCCACTCTTCGCGGTGGCCAGGGGACCGGACCTGCGCCCCGAGGCGCCCGCCGCGCTGCCCGTGATGCCCGAAGGCGAGGAGGTGGTGAACGACTACCGCTTCCTGTCGCTCTCGCTGAAGGCGCACCCGATCTCCTTCCTGCGCGGACACTTGAGCGATCTCGGCATCGTCCAGACGGCGGCGCTGGATGACGTGAAGCCGGGGCGGCGGGTGGATGTGGCGGGGCTCGTCCTGATCCGCCAGCGGCCGGGCTCGGCCAAGGGCGTCGTCTTCATCACGGTGGAGGACGAAACGGGCGTCGCCAATATCGTGGTCTGGAAGAGCACCTTCGCGCGCTTCCGCTCCGTCGTGCTCGGCGCGCGCTTCATCCGCATTTCCGGCCGCATCCAGCGCGACCATGGCGTGCAGCATCTCGTCGCCGAACACCTGGAGGACCTGTCGCCGCTTCTGGCGCATCTCTCCAAGGGCGGGCTAGAGCGCACCAACACGCTGCAACCGGCCGACCATGTGCGCAAGCCCTTGCGCTATCACGGGACCGAGCGCGCGCTGAAGCGGCCCATTCCGGCCGATGTGGTGGAGGCGGCGAGCGCGCTCGGCGCGGTTCTCTCAAGGGCCGACGAGTTCCGCCGCCCGCAGCCCGAAGGCCGCGTCAACCTGCACCGAACCCCGCGCGAGGGCCGCACCATGCCGGACGTGCCCTGGGAGGAGCGATTGGGCGAGCGGCCGGGCGCGGTGGAGGACGAGGCGCGGCGCACCCATGCCGTCCTGCCCAAGGGGCGCAATTTCCACTGAGAGCCCGTCCGAAAAGTCCGCCGGGTCGGCTCGGCGGTGCTTTCCGGACGGGCTCTGAGGGCGTCGGGGTATCAGGCGTTCCGCGCCAAAATCTCCCGCAGCGCTTCCACCAGCCGCTCGCATTCGGCCGGCGTGCCGACCGTGATGCGCAGGAAGTCCGCGATGCGCGGGCGTGCGAAATGGCGCACCAGAATGGCCCGCTCGCGCAGCGCCCGCGCGAGCGCCGCGCCCGGCCGCGCCGGGTGGCGCGCGAAGAGGAAATTGGCCTGCGAGGGCAGAACCTCGAAGCCGAGCGCGCCGAGCGCTCCCGAGAGCTCGTCCCGCGCGGCGATGGTGAGCGCCGTGTGGTGCTCGAACCAGTCCCGGTCCTGCCAGGAGGCGAGCGCGCCGGCCTGCGCGGTGCGGCCGAGCGGATAGGAGTTGAAACTGTCCTTCACGCGTTCCAGCGCCTCGATCAATTCGCGCTGGCCGAGCGCGAAGCCGACGCGCAGGCCCGCCAGCGAGCGCGACTTGGAAAAGGTCTGCACCACCAGAAGGTTGGGATAAGCGCGGATGAGACCGGCCGCGCTCTCGGCGCCGAAATCCACATAGGCCTCGTCGATGACCACGGGCTGGTCGGGGTGATCCTCCAACAGCTGGCTTATCGCCGACAGCGGCAGGGCGGTGCCGGTCGGCGCGTTGGGATTGGGCAGGATGATCGCGCCGCAGGCCCGGCGGTAATCCAGGGTCCGTACGCCGAACTTCTCGTCCAGCGCCACGGTCTCGTAAGGAATGCCGAAGAGCCGGGCATAGGTCGGATAGAAGGCATAGGTAAGGTCGGGGAAGAGAAGCGGCCGCTCGTGGTTCAGAAGCCCTTGGAAGACATGGGCCAGAACCTCGTCCGACCCGTTGCCGACGAAGACCTCGCCCGCCGACAGGCCGAAGCTTCCGCCGATCGCCTCGCGCAGCGCCAGCGAGGACGGGTCGGGATAGAGCCGCAGATCGTCCGAGGTCGCCGCGCGGATCGCCTCCAGCGCGCGGGGCGAGGGGCCGTAGGGGCTCTCGTTCGTGTTCAGCTTCAGAAGATCGGCAACGCGCGGCTGCTCGCCCGGCACATAGGGCTCCAGCGTGTGGACGATCCGGCTCCAGAAACGGCTCATGAGGCGACAGCTCCCCGCGTTGCGCGCGCCCTTGATAGACCGGCGAGGCGTGCACTGGCGAGGGGCGCGGATCGCTTCGCCGCGACGGAGGGGGACGTTCCGCGAGAGCCCGTCCCGGCAAGGTTTCGGCGGGGGATCGGCGAGGCTTTCGTCGCGCCCGAGCCGTTGAACAGGCGCGATGCGAGGGGGCGGCTGCGTTCGACAAGGACGAGGGCTTTGAGATGATCCGGCAGCCGGCGCGGCGGAGGTTTCAGGCGGGCTCTGGGGCGCCGGTCGAGGCTTCGGCGGCGGAGGGCCGGCGAGGGCTCTTCGGTGTCGCCGAAGGACCGTCACGACGGGCGAGGCCCGTGGCCCGTTTCAGGACCGGAGCCGAGGCAGCGCAGGGTCGCGCATCGGCGGCGACGAAGAGCGGCGGACGGTGCCGGCGAGCCGACCGCCCGAACAGTCTGCCCCGGTTCCAGAAAAGGCCCGCACCCCTGCCGCCGCGCCGCCGTCGTCCGACGCTCACCCAACCAGGCCCCGGGCCTGTTTACATCTCTGTGATGGGATCGTGTCATGGTCGCGCGCCATCATTCGGAACGCGCGCTTGCTTTATCTCGTCCTGAAATATCTGCATGTCCTTGGCGCGACCGTCATTCTGGGAACGGGAACGGGCATCGCCTTCTTCATGCTGATGGCCCATCGCACGCGCGACGCCGCGTTCGTGGCGCGCACGGCCGGCGTGGTGGTGACCGCCGATCTCCTCTTCACCGCCTCCGCCGTCACGCTTCAGCCGATCACCGGCTATCTCCTGATGCGCGAAGCCGGCTATGCCATGAGCGAGCCCTGGATCGTCGCCTCGCTGGCGCTCTATGGCGTCGCCGGCCTGTTCTGGCTGCCGGTCGTGTGGATTCAGGCGCGCATGCGCGATCTGGCGTGCGACGCCGCCGCGAGGGCCGAGCCGCTGCCCCCGCGCTATGACAGGCTGTTTCGCATCTGGTTCGTCTTCGGCTTTCCGGGCTTCGGCGCGGTCGTCGCCATCCTGTGGCTCATGATCGCCAAGCCGAGCCTCTAGCCATGACGCCGCTTCCGACCATAGCGATCCTCGGCGCCTCCGGCCTGATCGGCGAGGCGCTGGCGCGCCAGCTGCAAGGCGAAGGGTTTCCCGTTCTGGCGCTCGCCCGGCGCTTCACGGCGGCCCAGCGCCAGGCCCTCGGCCGCCCGATCGAGCGGCCGCTCATCGACGCGCCCGCCGCCGATCTCGCGCGGCTTCTGGCCGATGAAGGCGCCGCGATCGTCGTGAACTGCATCGGCGTGTTGCAGGACAGCGGCAAGGGCACGGCGCAGGCGGTGCACCGCGATTTCGCCGCCCGTCTGGTGGAGGCGACGCGGGGCCGGCTTCTCGTCCAGATCTCCATTCCCGGCCGCGAGGCGGACGACCACACGCCCTTCAGCACGACCAAGCGCGAGGCGGAGCGCGTCATCGCCGAAAGCGCCGAGGCCTTCGCGATCCTGCGCCCCGGCTTCGTCTGGGCTCCCGCGGCCTTCGGCGGCAGCGCGCTGGTCCGCGCGCTCGCCATGCTCCCCGTCGCCCTGCCGGCGCGCGAGGCCGCGAGCCCCTTCGCCGCGACGGATATGCGCGACATCGCCCGCACCGTGGCGTTCCTCGCCCAGCAATGGGCCGGCGGCCGGCGGGACTGGCGCGTGACATGGGACGTGATGGAGCGCCGGCCCGGCACGGTGGAAACCGTGGTGGAAGCCGTGCGGCGTCATCTCGGCGGCCCGCCCGCGCGGCTGCGCCTTCCCGGTTTTCTGATGGCGGCCGGCGCGCGCGCGGGCGATCTCGCCGCGCGGCTCGGCTGGTCGCCGCCCATCCGCACCACGGCGCTCACGGAAATGCGGCGCGGCGTTTCGGGTGATCCCGGCGCCTGGATCGCCGCGACGGGCTTCGAGCCCGCGTCCCTCGATGATGCCCTGTCCCACACGCCCGCCACCGTCCAAGAGCGCTGGTTCGCGCGCCTCTACCTTCTCAAGGCTCTGGTTTTCACCATGCTCGTTCTGTTCTGGCTCGTGTCCGGCCTCGTCGCGCTCACGGTCTCCTTCGAAGCGGCTAGCGCGATCCTGATCGGGCTCGGCCTGCCGGTCGGCCTCGCCAAGGGCGCGACCGTCCTGACCAGCCTTCTGGACATCCAGATCGGCACGATGATCGCCACGCGGCGCACCGCGCGCCTCGGCCTCTGGTCGGCCATCGCCCTGTCGCTTCTCTACGTTCTCGGCGCGATCCTGTTCGACCCCGAACTCTGGCTCGACCCGCTCGGCGCGATGGTCAAGACGCTGCCCGCCCTCGTCCTCACCCTCGTCGCCCTCGCGCTTCTGACGGAGCGCTAGACCTCCTCCGCTTCACGAACGGTCACGCGAGCGTGATCGCTTCCGACATCGGCGCCCGCATCGCCAAAAGCATCGCGCGCCATAAGTGTTTTCCCAACGAACGGTCTTCCGACGCCGCGAAGGGGCGGGGCGGCGGAAGGCGGGGCAGGGCGCGGCGCGCCCGGGGGAACGACGCTGAAACGGGCCATTTCATCCGATCCGAGACCGGGACGGCGAGGCATCACGCCTTTCCGGCGCATTGCGCATCCGCGAGGCGTGTCACGCCCGCATAGCCTGACGCGCCTGCGAGGCGGCGCGATCCTGCGGGGGCTGGCGCTGCTTCCCCTCGTGGCGCTCACCGCCTGCCAGGGTCCGCAATCCGCCTTCGCCCCGGCGGGCATGGAGACCGACCGCGTGCTCGGCCTGTTCTGGGTCATGCTCGCGGGGGCCGTCGCCATCTGGCTCTTCGTCATGGGCATTTCGGTCTATGCCACGCGCAGCGAAAGCCGGCCCCTGAGCGACAAGGCCGGCCAGCGCTTCATCCTCTGGGGCGGCGTCGCCTTTCCGGTCGTGGTGCTGACCGCGCTTCTCGTCTTCGGCCTGCGCCTCATGCCCGAGTTCCGCGCCCCGGCCGATGGCCCGCGCATCGCCGTCTCGGGCGAGCGCTTCTGGTGGCGCGTGCATTACAACACGCCCGATACGCCGGGCGTCGCCAAGTCCCTGTCGGGCGAGGGCGTGCCGTCCGCCAACGAAATCTGGCTGCCGGTGAACCGGCGCTCGGAACTGCTGCTCGGCTCGCCCGACGTCATCCACTCCTTCTGGGTGCCCAATATCGCGGGCAAGACGGACACGATCCCCGGCCGCATCAACCGGCTCGTGGTGGAGCCGACCAAGCTTGGGCTCTACAACGGCATCTGCGCCGAGTTCTGCGGCACGGCCCATGCGCAGATGCTGTTTCGCGTGCGCGTCGTCAGCCAGGAAGAGTTCGACGCCAAGGTCGCGGCGGAAGCCGCCCCGGCGACGCTTCTCGACCATCCCGGCCGGATCGCCTTCGAGCGCAATGGCTGCGGCGCCTGCCATGCCGTGCGCGGAACCGAGTCCGCCGGGCTCGTCGGACCCGATCTCACGCATCTCGCCAGCCGCCAGACGCTCGGCGCCGGCATTCTGGACATGAACCCCGACAACATCATGCGCTTCGTCGCGCTCACCGAACACGAGAAGCCGGGCGTTCAGATGCCGTCCTTTTCCATGCTGCCGCCGGACGACATCCGGCAGATCGCCGAATGGCTGGGGGCGCTGAAATGAGCATGGCGGCCGAACTCAACGCGATGCGCCGCCCCGAGGACCCGGACCAGGAGGACGAATCCGTCCGCAAGGGACAGGCCGAGCGCCTGATCGCCGTCTGGGACTCGCCGAAGGGCTGGCGCTACTGGTCCGACGTCAACAACACGACGGTCGGCGTCTGGTACACGGCGACGGCCTTCGCCTTCATGCTGTTTGCCGGCGTGCTCGGCCTGATGATCCGCGTGCAGCTGGTCGCGCCCGACACCGACTTCCTGTCGGCGACCATGTACAATCAGGTCTATACGCTACACGGCACGGTGATGATGTTCCTCTTCGCCGTCCCGATCTTCGAGGCGGTGGCGGTGATCCTCCTGCCGCAGATGCTCGGCGCGCGCGACCTGCCCTTTCCGCGCCTGTCGGCCTTCGGCTACTGGTGCTTCCTGATCGGCGGCATCTTCGTCTGCGGCTCGATCTTCTTCGGGCAGGCCCCCAATTCCGGCTGGTTCATGTACCCGCCGCTGACCACGCAGGCGCGCTTCACGCCGGGTTATGGCGCGGATATCTGGCTGCTCGGCCTGTCCTTCATCGAGGTCGCCTCGATCGCCGCCGCCGTGGAACTCATCGTCGGCGCGCTGAAGTGCCGCCCGCCCGGCATGAAGCTGAACCTCATGCCGCTCTACGCCTGGTATGTCCTCGTGGTCGCGGCGATGATCCTCTTCGCCTTTCCGCCGCTGATCGCCGGCGACATCCTGTTCGAGATGGAGCGCCTGTTCGACTGGCCCTTCTTCGACCCGACGCGCGGCGGCGATCCGATGCTCTGGCAGCATCTGTTCTGGATCTTCGGCCATCCGGAGGTCTACATCATCTTCCTGCCGACCATCGCGCTCTTTGCGATGATCATCCCGACCTTCGCGCGCCGCCCGCTGATCGGCTATTCCTGGATCGTGCTGGCAGCGGTCGGCACCGGCTTCCTGTCTTTCGGCCTGTGGGTCCACCACATGTTCACGACAGGCCTGCCGGCCATGTCGCTCGGCTTCTTCTCGGCGGCCTCGGAAGCGGTCGCGATCCCGACCGGGGTGCAGATCTTCGTGTTCCTCGCGACCTGCCTTGCCGGCCGCGTCATCTTCGCCGTGCCCATGCTCTTCGTGTCCGGCTCGCTCGGCATTTTCGTGCTGGGCGGTCTCACCGGCGTCATGGTGGCGATCGCGCCCTTCGACTGGCAGGTGCACGACACCTATTTCGTCGTCGCCCATCTCCATTACGTCATCATCGGCGGCGTCCTGTTTCCGATCGTCGCCGGCCTCTACTACTACTGGCCGATCGTCTCCTCGCGCAAACTCTCGGACCGCTGGGGCAAGATCGCCTTCTGGCTGATGTTCGTCGGCTTCAATGTCGGCTTCTTCCCGATGCACTATTCCGGCATGATCGGCATGCCGCGCCGCGTCTACACCTATCCGGCGGCGCTCGGGCTGGAACTCCCGAACCTCATCTCGACAATCGGCGCCTTCATCTTCGCCGCCGGCTTCCTGATCGTGGTGGCCGACATGCTGCGCCCCCGCAAGGACCCTTATGCCGATCGCAATGTCTGGAACGCCGGCACGCTGGAATGGGCGGGCGAGGTGCCGGACCAGCCCTGGGGCGTGCGCTCCGTCCCGATCATCCGCTCGCGCTATCCGCTCTGGGACCAGCCGGGCTTCGTGGACGATATCGATAAGGGCCGCTTCTATCTGCCCGACGCGCAGGAGGGGAAACGCGAAACGCTGGTGACGAGCGTGCTCGACGCCGAGCCGATCCAGTGCCTGCGCGTGCCCGGCCCCTCCTTCGTGCCGATGGGCGCGGCGGTCTTCCTTGGCGCCTGCTTCATCGCCGCGACCTTCCACTATTGGACGCTGACCATCGCCTCGCTCGTGATCGCGATCTTCGTGATCATGTTCTGGCTCTGGAAGGCGACCGCCGTCATCCCCGAGAAGGACGAGAAATATGTCGGCCTCGGCCTGACCCTGCCGACCTACATGTCCGGTCCGCATTCGGTGTCCTGGTGGGCCATGTTCATCACCATGATCGGCGATGCCACGGCCTTCCTGTCCCTGGTGTTCGGCTATTATTTCTTCTTCACGATCCACGAGAACTTCCCCCCGCCGGGCGACACAGGTCCCGGCCAGTTCTGGCCGAGCGTCTCGCTGGCGCTCTTCGCGCTCGGCTGGGGCGCGACACTCCTGTCGCATCGCGTGTTGAAGCGCGGCGGCGCGATGTTCGCCCGCGCCCTGATGGCGCTGGGGCTCGTGGCGTTCCTCGGTGCCGGCGCGGCGCTTCTCTGGGCGCCGCATGTGACCGGGCTTCAGCCGACCGTCCATGTCTATCCCGCGACCGTCTGGATTCTCTGCATCTGGACGGCGATCCACGCGGGCGTCGGGTCGCTGATGCTGGCTTACTGTCTGGCGCGCTCCTTCGCGGGCAAGCTCACGGGGCGCTACGACATCGATCTCGCCAATGTCGCGCTCTACACGCATTTTGCGGCCGCGACCGGCCTCGTGACGGTGCTCACCGTCGGCTGGTTCCCTCTCGTGGCGGGAGGGTAGAGTGACTTTCGAAACCTCACAGGGTCGGCTGGCGGAGGCTTTTCGCCGCCGGGCATCGTTGCCAATCCTCGCCGATGCCGCCGGCATCGACTGCGGTCGGCGCCTTGCCGACGACCAAAATCCTTCCACCATCCTCCGCCCGGAGGTCTCGAAAGTCACTCTGCGATGTTCGGCCTAAGGCGCGGCACGCGCGACAGTCTCATCACCATGATCGCGACGCCCACGGTCTGGGCGCTGCATTTCCTCCTGTCCTATGTCTGGGTGGCGAGCGCCTGCGCGCCCAACGAGGACGTGTTCAAGTCGATCACCCCGGCGCGGATCGGGGTCGCCATCGCCACGGTTCTGGCGCTCGCCTTCTGCTTCTTTGCCGGCTTGCGCGCGTGGCGCGAATGGCGGGCCGAAGGCGGCGAGCCGCCGCACGACAAGCCGACCCAGTTCGACCGCGAGCGGCAGATGGAGATCGCCTCCGTGCTTCTGTCGGGCCTGTCCTTCCTCGCCATCATCTTCACGGCGCTGCCCGTGCTTCTCGTCTGGGATTGCCGATGACCTCCGCCGCGCTTCGGCGGCACGGACCGCTCGGCCTCGCCCTCCTGCTTCTCGCCGTGCTCTGGATCGGCCCCTTGCCGGCGCGGGCCGAGACCTCGTTTGCCGCGCATATGGTGCTTCATATGGGCGTGGTGGCGCTGGCCGCGCCGCTCCTGGCCTTCTCGCTCGGGCGATCGGGACTTTTGCCGGCGAGCGCCGCGACCGGGCGCTTCGTCCTGCCGGCCGCGCTTCTGGAATTCCTGCTCATCTGGGGCTGGCACGCCCCGGCGCTGCATGACGCCGCGCGCCAGCATGTCGGCCTGTTCGCGCTGGAACAGGGCTCATTCCTGCTCGCCGGCCTGTTTCTCTGGACGACGGCGCTTGGAAGTCTCGGCAGCCGGCAGACCGGAGCGCGCGCGGCCGGGGCGGCGGGTCTGCTTCTCACCTCCATGCACATGACGCTGCTCGGCGCGCTTCTGCTTCTCGCCCCGCGCCCGCTCTATCGCTGCGGCACGCTCTGCTCGCCGCTGGCGACGCTCACCCCGCTGGAGGACCAGCAGCTCGGCGGCACCTTGATGCTGCTCGTCGGCGGCGCGGCCTATCTCGCGGGCGGCATCGCGCTGCTCGCCGGCGTCCTGAGATTACCAAAGGTCGAGGCGCGCCCATGAAGCGGACCATCAAGATCACCTGGACCCGCCTCGCGCTTCTGCCCGTCATCGGCGTCGCGGGCGCGCTTCTCGTCGGCGGCTCCGGCCTTGTGTCCATTGCCGCCTCGTCGGGCCATTTCGCGCCGGTCGAATGGTTCCTCCATTGGACCTTCAACCGCGCCGTCTCGACGCAGTCGCTGCCCATTTCGGTGCCGGACGGCGTCGATCTGAAGGACCCCATTCTGATCCAGCGCGCGGCCGGCCATTTCGCCAGCGGCTGCGCGCCCTGCCATGGCGCGCCGGGGGAGCTTCAGTCGCCGCTGACGGCCCATATGGTGCCGCCGCCGCCCCGGCTCGAGGAGCGCGTCGGCGAGTGGAAGGACCGCGAGCTTTATTGGCTCGGCCTGCATGGCATCAAATATTCCGGCATGCCCTCCTGGACCACGCAGACGCGGCCGGACGAAATCTGGTCGCTCGTCGCCTTTCTACGCGCCCTGCCCGACATGACGCCTGAAACCTATGCCGATCTGGCGCTCGGCGGCGCGGGCGGCGGCATGGGTGGCGCGCCCGTCCCGGCGGCTTTGAAGCCGGCGCTGGCGGGCCTCGGGCAGAAAAGCGTGCCGGCGCTCGCCGACTGCGCGCGTTGCCATGGCTATGACGGGCGCGGCCGCGGCGCGGAAGGCGCCTTCCCCAACATCGCCGGCCAGCCGGAAGCCTATCTCGCGGAAACGCTGATCGCCTATGCCAATGGCACGCGCGAAAGCGGCATCATGACGCCCGCCGCCGGCATCCACGATCAGGCGGTCTTGCGCGAACTCGCCGCCTGGTATGCCCGTCAGGACCCCGGTCCGGCGCCCGGCGGGGACATTCCGCCGCCCTCGGGCGTCACGATTGGCTACGAGGGCTCGACGCGCCTGCCGCGCGGCAGCGTCGGCCCGAATGCGCCCGCGACGGAGCCCCCCGCCAGCGGCTCGGCCGCCGAGGTGGACCACGCCGCCGCGCACGGTCCGCCCTACAGCGCGACCGGCCTTCTGGAACTCGGCCAGCGTCTTGCGGAGGAAGGCCTGCCCGACCGCAAGCTCGCCGCCTGCGACACCTGCCACGGCGCGGCGGGTCGCGAGAAGAACCCGCATTACCCGCGCCTCGCCGGCCAGCCCGAATGGTTCCTCGCCACCCAGCTCCAGCTCTGGAAGGACGAGCACCGGGGCGGCACGCCGTTCAACCATGTGATGACCCCGATCGCGATCAACCTGACCGAGGAGCAGATCGACGCGCTGGCGCTCTGGTATTCGCGCGCCGACCCGGCCGGCGGCGCGCCTCTTTCCAGCGCGGCGGCGGGGCGCTAAGCCGGCCTTTCTGATGGGTCGGTGCGCCTGTGCCGGCCTGCAAGGGAAAGCCACCATGCCGCTTCACATCGAGACGCCGCTCGTTCCGTCCTCGCCCCTCTCGCGCGAGGGGCTGGAGGTCTGGCTGAAGCTCGAAGCGCTCCAGCCGCCGGGCTCCTTCAAGATCCGGGGCATCGGGCATGCCTGCGAGCGCCATGCGCAAGCCGGCAAACGGCGCTTCGTCTCCTCCTCGGGCGGCAATGCCGGGCTCGCCGTCGCCTATGCCGGGCGCCGTCTCGGCCTGCCCGTCACGGTGGTCGTGCCGGAAACCACGAGCGCCCGCGCCCGGGCCCTGATCGAGGCGGAAGGGGCGGAGCTGCGCGTCCACGGCGCGGCGTGGCACGAGGCCAACGCGCTGGCGCTGTCCCTCGTGGACGAGACGACGGCGTTCCTTCACCCCTTCGACGATCCGCTTCTCTGGGAAGGCCATGCCAGCCTGATCGACGAGGCGCTGCGACAGGGCGCGCGCTTCGACGCCGTGGTGCTCTCGGTCGGCGGCGGCGGGCTTCTGGCCGGCGTCGTGGAAGGGCTGAAGCGCAACGGATTGAGCACGCCCGTCTTCGCGGTGGAGACGCACGGCGCGGCCTCGCTGGCGCGCTCGGTGGAGGCCGGGCAGCGGGTGGAACTTTCGGAGATCGCGACCGTCGCCACCTCGCTTGCCGCCCGTCAGGTCTGCGAACAGGCCTTCGAGCTGACCAAGCGCCACGACATCCGCCCGGTTCTCGTCAGCGACCGCGCGGCGCTCCAGGCCTGCGAGCGCTTTCTGGACGATCACCGGCTTCTGGTGGAGCCCGCCTGCGGCGCGGCGCTGGCGGCGCTGGAGGTGGCCGATCTCACGGCCTTCCGCTCGGTTCTGGTCGTGGTCTGCGGCGGGGCGGTGGCGACGATCGACACGATCCGCGCGGCGAGCGCCGCGCTCGCCCCGGCCGCCTGACCGGCCTTGCCTTTTCGCGCCCTGCCTCTCGCCACCCGCGCCCTCTCCGCGCATGATCGCCCCTGATTCGGGGGAGCCTGCATGAGCATCGTGTTTCTGGGGATCGACGCGGGCGGCACCTCTTGCCGCGCGCGGCTGATCGACGAGAGCGGAACCCTGTTCGGCGAGGGCGCGGCCGGTCCGGCCTCCGCGCGGCTCGGCGTGGAAACCGTGTTCGACGCCCTGATGAGCGCGGCGCGCGAGGCTTGGCGCGCGGCAGGGCTCGGCCCCTTCGCCTTCGGCCGGGTGCGCGCGGCGGCCGGGATAGCCGGCTATCTGCGCGAGGGCGTGGCCGACAGTTTCGCCGCGCGGCCCCATCCGTTCGAAAGCCTGACGCTGACCGACGACGGCACGATCGCCTGCCTCGGCGCCCATGGCGGGGCCGATGGCGGCGTGGTGATCGCCGGCACGGGCTCCATCGCCTATGCCCGGCAGAACGGGCGAACGCTGCGCTTCGGCGGCTACGGCTTTCCGGCCTCGGACGAAGGCTCGGGCGCGCGGCTCGGCCTTGCCGCGATGGAAGCCGCCTTCCAGGCGCTCGACGGCCGGCTGCAGCCGACCCCATTGACCGAAGCGCTGCTCGATCGGTTCGGCGGCCGCGCCCCGGCCATGACGCTCTGGTGCGAGGGCGCGACGCCGACCGACTACGGGAGCCTCGCTCCGCTCGTGACCCTTCATGCCGAGCGCGGCGACAAGGTGGCCCAGCTTCTGATGGAAAGCGCGGGCGACGCGCTGGCCGCGCTCGCCGCGACGCTGGAGGCGGCGGGCTGCGCGCGCGTCGCGCTGACCGGCGGCCTGTCCTCGGCGATCCAGCCCTACCTGCCGCAGGCGCTCGCCCGCCGCCTCGCCGAGCCGATGGGCGACGCGCTGGACGGTGCGCTCGCGCTGGCGGGCCTGCCGCTCGCCCCCGCCATGTCGGATGCACGCTGACGCTTGTCGCTCCGGTGGTGGCGCGAGAGGCCTTCCTTCGTGTATCGAAGGCACGACGACAAACGCCGCGCGGCACAGGCGCGGCTCGGGATGGGATGCGAAGACGATGAAATCACGCGCCGCCGTGGCCTGGGAAGCCGGCAAGCCCCTGACGATCGAGACCGTGGACATTCGCGGGCCGCAGCCGGGCGAGGTGCTGGTCGAGATCATGGCGACGGGCGTCTGCCACACCGACGCCTACACGCTGTCGGGCCTCGATTCGGAAGGCAAGTTCCCCGCCATTCTCGGCCATGAGGGCGCGGGCATCGTGCGCGAGGTCGGCGCGGGCGTCACCTCCGTGAAGCCGGGCGACCACGTCATCCCGCTCTACACGCCCGAATGCCGCAATTGTAAGAGCTGCCTGTCGCAGCGCACCAATCTCTGCACCGCGATCCGCTCGACGCAAGGGCAGGGCGTGATGCCGGACGGCACCTCGCGCTTCCGCTGCGACGAGTCGACCGTGTTCCACTACATGGGCTGCTCGACCTTCTCGAACTTCACCGTGCTGCCCGAGATCGCGGTGGCGAAGGTGCGCGAGGACGCCCCCTTCGACAAGATCTGCTATATCGGCTGCGGCGTGACGACGGGCATCGGCGCCGTCATCTACACGGCCAAGGTCTGGCCGGGCGCCAATGTCGTGGTCTTCGGCCTCGGCGGCATCGGCCTCAACGTGCTTCAGGGCGCGCGCATGGTCGGCGCGGACAAGATCATCGGCGTGGATCTCAACCCCGGCAAGGTCGAGATGGCCAAGAAGTTCGGCATGACCGACTATATCAACCCCAACGAGGTCGGCCACGACAAGGTCGTGCAGGCGATCCTCGATCTGACGGGCGGCGGCGCGGACTTCTCCTTCGACGCGACCGGCAACACGACCGTCATGCGTCAGGCGCTGGAATGCTGCCATCGCGGCTGGGGCGAATCGATCATCATCGGCGTGGCCGAGGCCGGCAAGGAAATCTCGACCCGTCCGTTCCAGCTCGTCACCGGCCGCGTCTGGAAGGGCACGGCCTTCGGTGGTGCGCGCGGCCGCACCGACGTTCCCAAGATCGTCGACTGGTACATGGACGGCAAGATCAACATCGACGACCTCATCACCCACAAGATGCCGCTCGACGAGATCAACACCGCCTTCGACCTCATGCACGAGGGCAAGTCGATCCGTTCGGTCGTCGTCTACTGAGCGTGAGCGCAGGAGACTGGCTCTGGCGCCGGTTCGACGAACTGACGGCGCGAGAGCTGCATGACGTGTTGAAGCTGCGCTGCGACGTCTTCGTCGTGGAGCAGCGCTGCGCCTTCGCCGAGATCGACGGGCAGGACCCGGCAGCGCTCCACCTCCTGTATCGGGAGGGGGAGGCGCTCGCCGGGTGCCTGCGCGTGTTCGCGCCACAGGGCCCTAGCGACGCGGCGCGCATCGGGCGCGTCGCCACCTCGCCCGATCATCGCGGCGGCGGGCTCGGCCATCGTCTGATGGGTGAGGCCGTGCGTTTTTGCGCCGAGCATTGGCCGCAAGCCGCGATCGACCTCTCGGCGCAAAGCCATCTTCAACCTTTTTACGGCAAGCACGGCTTCCAGCCCGTGTCGGAAACCTATCTCGAAGACGACATTCCTCATGTCGATATGCGACGCCGCGCGGGCGCCGCGTCTCATCCCTGATCGCTTTTCGCGCAAGGACCTTTGACCCATGCCGCTCGATATCGTTTCCACCGCGAAGGCCCATGGCGGCACCCAGGGCGTATACCGCCACCACTCGCGGTCGACCGACACGCAGATGACCTTCGCCGTCTTCGTGCCGCCGCAGGCGAGCGAAGGGCGCGTTCCCGTTCTCTGGTATCTTTCGGGCCTCACCTGCTCGCACCAGAACGCCATGGACAAGGCGGAATACCGGCGGCTCGCCGCCGAGCTCGGCCTGATGATCGTCCTTCCCGACACCAGCCCGCGCGGCGCGGACGTGCCGGACGAGAAGGACAATTGGCAGTTCGGCTCGGGCGCGGGCTTCTATGTGGACGCGACGCGCGAGCCCTATGCCGAGAACTACCGCATGTACACCTACGTGACGGACGAGCTGCCCGGCTATCTCGCCACGCATTTCCCGGCCGACATGAAGCGCCAGGGCATCTTCGGCCATTCCATGGGCGGCCATGGCGCGCTCACCATCGCGCTGCGCAACCCCGAGACCTACCGCTCGGCCTCGGCCTTCGCGCCGATCGTGCAGCCGACCACGGCCGACTGGTCGAAGCCCGCGCTCGACAAGTATCTGGGCGTCGGCGCCAAGTCGCAGCGTCTCTACGATGCCACGGCGCTGATCGAGGACGGGCACCGCTTCCCGGAATTCCTGGTGGATCAGGGCACGGCCGACAGCTTCCTCGAAACGGGCCTGCGCCCGCAGCTTCTGAAGGCGGCCTGCGAGCGCGCCGGCATCAAGCTGACCCTCAACATGCGCGAGGGCTACGACCATTCCTACAATTTCATCTCGACCTTCATGGACGATCATCTGCGCTATCACGCGGACCGTCTAAAGGCCTGACAAGCGTGGGGCGTCGGAGCGATCCGGGGCCCCTTTTCACGATGAGGACAGGCGGCAGGTGGGATGCCGCGACAGGGGGACAGGACAGGATGAGCGATCAACAAGCCGATCTCGGCGTGCTCGGCATGGGCACGATGGGTGCCAATCTGGCGCTGAACTTCGCCGACAATGGCGGCTTCACCGTGGCCCTCGGCAATCGCACGGTGGAAAAGGCCTATGGCGTGCGCGAGAGCAATCCGGCGCTGGCCGAGCGCCTCGTGCCGACCGATTCCATCGAGCATTTCATTTCGACGCTGAAGAGCCCGCGCGTCGTGGTTCTCATGGTCAATGCCGGCAAGCCGGTGGACGATCAGATCGCGCTCGTCCTGCCGCATCTCGAACCCGGCGACATCCTGATCGACGCCGGCAATGCCGATTTCAACGACACGGTGCGCCGCGAGAAGGACGTGAAGCCGACCGGCATCCACTTCGTCGGCATGGGGGTGTCGGGCGGCGAGGAAGGCGCGCGCCATGGTCCCTCGATCATGGTGGGCGGCGACGAGAAGGTCTGGGAGCGCCTGAAGCCGCTTCTGGAGCCGATCTCCGCCAAGTTCGACAAAACGCCCTGCGTCGACTGGCTGGGCGCGGACGGCGCGGGCCATTTCGTCAAGACGATCCACAACGGCATCGAATATGCCGACATGCAGATGATCGCCGAGGTCTACGGCGTGCTGCGCGACGGCATCGGCCTGTCCGCCGGCGAGATCGGCGACATCTTCGGCGACTGGAACACGCGCGGTCTCCAGTCCTATCTGATCGAGATCACCGCCGTGACGCTCGCCGAGAAGGACCCAGAGACCGGCAAGCCGCTGGTGGACGTGATCGTCGACGAAGCCGGCCAGAAGGGGACGGGCCGCTGGTCCGTCATCGAGGCGCAGAAGCTCGGCGTCGGAGCGACCACGCTGGAAGCCGCCGTTTCGGCGCGCGGCATCTCCTCGCGCCGCGGTGAGCGCGCCGAGGCGGAAAGGCTCTTCGGCGACGTCCAGACCGCGCGGGCCGAGTTCCACGCCGATCAAAGCGGGCTTACCGAGCTGGAAGCCGCGCTCGAGACCGCCAAGATCATCGCCTATGCGCAGGGCTACGCTGTCATGAGCGAGGCCAGCCGCGAATATGGGTGGAACCTGCCGCTCGGCGGCATCGCCCGCATCTGGCGCGCCGGCTGCATCATCCGCTCGCGCTTCCTCGACGACATCACGCAGGCCTACGAGGCGGGCGAGGTGGTCAATCTCCTCCAGTCGCCGCATTTCGCGACCCGCGTTCGCGAGGGGCAGGCGAGCCTTCGCCGCGTCGTCGCCAAGGCCGCGCTCGCCGGCCTGCCCGTGCCGGCGCTCTCCGCCGCGCTCGCCTATTTCGACGATTACCGCCGGGCGCGCGGCACGACCAACCTCACGCAGGCGCAGCGCGACCTCTTCGGCGCGCACACGTTCCACCGGCTCGACCGCGAGGGCACGTTCCACCACAAATGGCCGCAGGTCTGAGCGGATTTCCAAAAATTGCTAAAGGGCTCGCGCAAGCGGGCCTTTTTTCGTTGAAAGGCGCATGGGTCGGGCGCGCGGCAGACAATCGCGCGAACACGGACGGATCACATCGGCGGGAAACCGGTTGTTGGGCAGCTCACGAACGCCAATTGGCGGGTCGAGAGCGGTCGGAGAGCCGCTGACCCCAACTCGTGAGACCCGACCCGATGCGCTCGTCATCCCGCCTTCTCGCCGTGCTTCTCGCTTCCACGCTTCTCGGCGCCGCCCCGGCCTTCGCCCAGGGCGAGGGCTCCGAGGCCGACCGCCTGTCGCATGTCGACGGCAACCTGCCGGACGCCGGCAACGCCGCCGGCCAGCCCGCCGAAACCGCCGAGGCCAACGCGCCCCAGCAGGAGCCGGCCTTCGAGAACCAGACCCGCGCGCCGCAGCCGGCCGAGCTCGCCAAGGTCGAGACCGCCACGATCGCCGAAGGCCTGCCGCATCTCTGGGCCATGGAGTTCCTGCCCGATGGCCGGATGCTCGTCACCGCCAAGAAGGGCCAGATGATGGTGCTCTCGGCCGACGGCCAGACGCGCACCGACGTCTCGGGCGTGCCGGAGGTGGACGCGCGCGAGCAGGGCGGCCTTCTCGACGTCGCGCTCGGCCCGAACTACGCCACCGATGGCATGATCTATTTCACCTTCTCCGAGCCGCGCGGCGCGGAGGGCAACGGCACGGCGCTCGCCAGCGCCAAGCTGACCCTGGGCGACGGCTCGGCCAAGCTGGAGGACGTGAAGGTCCTCTTCCAGCAGATGCCGAGCTACGAGGGCAACAAGCATTTCGGCTCGCGCATCGTCTTCGACAACGAGGGCAAGCTGTTCCTGGGCGTCGGCGAGCGCTCGGACGACCCGATCCGCAACCAGGCGCAGGAGCTGAATTCGGGCCTCGGCAAGGTCTTCCGCATCAATGCCGACGGCTCGATCCCAGAGGATAATCCGTTCGTCGGCCGGGAGAACGCGCAGGATGCGATCTGGAGCTACGGCCACCGCAACATCCAGTCCGCGACGCTCGGCCCGGACGGCCGCCTTTGGACGATCGAGCACGGGCCGCGCGGCGGCGACGAGCTGAACCGGCCGGAAGCGGGCAAGAACTACGGCTGGCCGGTGATCACCTACGGCATCGAGTATGGCGGTTCGGAGGTCAACGAGGGCATCACCGCCAAGGACGGCATGGAGCAGCCCGTCTATTACTGGGACCCGGTGATCGGCCCCTCGGGCCTCGCGCTCTACAAGGGCGACGAGTTTCCGGGCTGGCAGAACGCCCTGATCATCGGCGGTCTCGTGACGCAAGGGCTCGTGGTCGTGCATCTCGACGGCGACAAGGTGAAGACCGAGGAGCGCGTGCCGATGGAAGCGCGCGTGCGCGACGTGAAGGTCGGCCCGGACGGCGCGGTCTATGCGGTGACGGAAAACCGCGAGGGCGAGGGCTCCTCCACGATCCTGCGCGTGACGGCGGCCGACTGAGCCACACCTTAAATCCGAACACGAAGGCCGGCTCGAAAGGGCCGGCCTTCCTCGTTCAAAGCGGAAAGGCGATCGGATCGCCCGAGCCGGGATGGGCGATCACGCTCATGTCGAGCCCGTAGATGCGCTTCAACGGTTCGGGCGCGACCACCTCGCCGGGGAGCCCGCGCGCCACGACCCGCCCGCCCTTCAAGGCCAGGATCTCGTCGCAGAAGCGCGCGGCCATGTTGACCTCGTGCAGGACGGCGATGACGCCGACGCCCTTTTCGTGGCTGAGCCGGCGGATGAGCGCCAGAATCTCGATCTGGTGGGCGATGTCGAGCGCCGAGATCGGCTCGTCCAGAAGCAGGCAGCGCGCGTCCTGCGCCACCAGCATGGCGAGCCAGACGCGCTGGCGCTCGCCGCCCGACAAGGCGTCCACCACCCGGTCGCCCATCCCGCCCGTGTCGGTGAGGTCCAGCGCCTCGGTGACTTTCTGCCGATCCGCCTCGCGAAAGCGGCCGAACGGTCCGTGCCAGGGGTAGCGGCCGAGCGCGACGAGCTCGCGCACCGTCATGCCGGGCGCTGAGGGCGTCGATTGCGGCAGATAGGCGACGGCGCGGGCGAAGTCGCGCGCGCCCCATTGGGCGAGGTCTCGCCCGCCGAACAGAAGACGCCCCGCGCTCGGGCTTTCCTGCCGCGCCAGAAGCTTCAGCAGCGTGGACTTGCCCGAGCCGTTGTGACCGACGAGACCGACGACGCGCCCGGCCGGCAGATCGAGCGTGATGGCGTCGAGAAGCCGGCGCCCCGGCACGTCGAAGGCGACGTCCTGCAGCGAGAAGCCGGCTTGCGACAGGCCGGGCGCCGCAGCGCCATCGGGCCGGGGGGCGGGTGTGTCGAGCATGGAGGGCCTCATGCGGAGCGGCGGTTGAGAAGCAGCATCAGGGCCGGCGCGCCGATCAGCGCGGCGACGATGCCGGTCGGCATCTGCCAGGGATAGGCGAGCGTCCGGCCGAGCCAGTCGGCCGCCACGAGCAGGAGCGCGCCCGACAGGGCCGAGACGAGAAGCGCGGGCGCGGCGCGGTGAACGCCGAGAAGCCGCGCGGCGTGAGGGGCCATCAAGCCGGCAAAGGTGAGCGGCCCGACGATCGGCGTGGCGGCGGCGGTGAGGGCGGCGGCGAGCACGAACAGGAAGAGCCGCGCGCGGTTCAGGCGCAGGCCGAGCGCGCTGGCACTCGCCGCGCCGAGCGGTAGGAGTGCGAGCGGCCGCACGGCCAGAAGCGCCAGCGCCGTGAACAGGACCGCGCCGCCCGCTGCCGCGAGCGCCGCCGAAGCATCGATGCCGCTGGTGGAGCCGGCCATCCAGGCAAACAGCATGAGCGCGCGCGGGTCGCCTGTCGCGGAGAGAACGCCCACCACCGCGTCGAGCAGCGCGTTCAGCGCGATGCCGGCGAGCAGCACGCGCTCGGGCTGGAAGCCGGAGCGCCGGCCGAGCGCCAGGATCGCGCCGATCACCGCGAGGCTGCCGCCTGTCGCCATGAGGCCGACCAGCGAGGCGTGCGGCGTCGCCGTCAGAAACAGCGACAGCGCGGCGGCGAAGGCCGCGCCGGCGCTGACGCCGAGCACTTCGGGGCTCGCCATCTCGTTGCCGGTGAGGCGCTGGAGGATGAAGCCGGCCAGCCCCAGCATGGCCCCCGCCGACGCCGCGCCGACCATGCGCGGCCAGCGCCAGGGCAGGATTTCGGCAAAGCGCGAGGGGGAGAGCCATTCCCAGGCGCCGGTCAGGGCGTCGCGACCGAGGCAGAGGGCGAGCGCGACGAGAAGCAGGGCTGCGCCGAGAACCAGCAGCCGGCTCGCGCCGGGCGAAAGGCGCGAGGCGCCGGCCGCAAGCGCGGCGCCGAGCGGCGGGCGCTCGGCCTTGGGCAGGCGCTGGAGGAGAAGGAGAAGCAGCGGCGAGCCGAGAAGCGCGGTGACGGCGCCGGTCGGCAGAAAGGCGTCCGACGCGCCGGCCAGAAGCTGCACGCCGCAATCGGCGAGAAGCAGGAGCAGCGCGCCGATCAGCGCGGCGCCGAGAAGCCGGCCGCCGAAGCCGCGCGCGCCGGCGAGCCGCGACAGGATGGGCGCGACGAGGCCGATGAAGCCGACGACCCCGACCGCGCTCACCACGAAGGCGGACATCGCGACCGCCAGAAGCACGGCGAGCGCGCGCAGCCGCCCGGCCTCCAGCCCGCGCGCCCGGGCGCTGGCGTCGTCGAGATCGAGAAGCGACAGGGGGCGCACGATCAGAAGCGCGAAGGGCAGAAGCAGCGCGAGCCGCAGGGCGAGCTGCAGGAGCGGCTCCCAGCTTTGCTGGCTGAGCGAGCCGGCGCCCCAGATGAAGAGCGAGGCGAGATAGCGCTCGTTGAGAAGCGTCAGCAGCGCCGACAGCGCGCCGGCATAGAGCCCGACCACCAACCCTGCGAGGATCAGCGTCACGGCGGCAAAGCCCCGCCGGCGCACGAGGGCGAAGACGAGAAGCGTCGACAGGCCTGAGCCGCCGAGCGCCACGAGATCGCGCCCCAGACCCAGAAGGCCGGGCGCCCAGAGGGTGGCGACGGCGAGCGCCAGCCGCCCGCCGGCATCGATGCCGAGCGTGGTCGGCGAGGCCAGCGGATTGCGCAACGCCTGCTGCAACAGGGCGCCGGACGCGCCGAGCGCCGCGCCGCACAGAAGCGCCATGCCGGCGCGCGGCAGCGTGGCGTAGAGAAACACCATGCGATCCGGATCGTAGCCGGCTGCCGCCGACGCGCCGCCCTGCCAGAGCTGGACGAGCGGCGGCCCGAGCAGGGCGGCGGCTGCAAGAAGCGTCAGGGCGAGGAGCGGCAGGATCACCGAGGCCGCGCCAAGCCGGCTTACCCCCGAGCCTCCCCCGTTCGCGCGCGAGGCGGCGGGCGCGCTCATGCCGCGCCGTCCACGGCGAGGCGATCCAGAAGCCGCGCGAAGCGCAGCGCCGAGGGCAGGGTTCCGAACATCAGCGAAGCGGGCATGGTGGCGACGCGCCCCTCGCGCACGAAGGGAAGCTCGCGCCAGAGCGGCGAGCGGGCGAGCGCCGGCCAGATGTCGGGCGCGACCGGCTCGATCGCCACGCATGTGGCTTCGCCCACTCCGGCCAGTTCCTCGATGCCGACCGTGGCAAAGCCCCAGCTATTGCCCTCGCCGGCCCAGGCGTTGGACAAGCCGAGCCGGGCGAGCACGTCGCCGTAAAGGCCCTTGCGGCCGTAAACGCGCACATGGCGCGGGTCGAGAAAGGACAGGAAGAGAAGCGGGCGCGTGAAACGCGGGCGCAGCCGCTCCCCGAGCGCGGCGATCTCGCTATCGAAGGCGGCGATCGCTCGGGTTGCCTCCGCTTCGCGGCCCGTCAGCTGGCCGAGCCGCCGCGTCACCTCCACCGAGCGTTTGAGCGGATCGTAGCCTTCCTCGTTGCCATGGACCGTCAGGCGCTCCACGGGCGCGATGCGCCGCAGCGTCGGCTCGGCCATGGCGACATAGCTCGTGGTCAGGATGAGGTCCGGCTTCAAGGCCGCGAGCCGCTCGAAATTGGGCTCCACCGAGGCGCCGAGATCGGCGACCGTCGGGGGCAAGGGCGGCTCCACCACCCAGATCTTCCAGTCCTCGGCCGACATGACCGCGATCGGCGTGACGCCGATCAGCATCAGCGCTTCGGCGAGGCCATAGTCGATCACCGCAATGCGCTCCGGGAAGGGCGCGGCACGGGCGGCCGAGGGGAGGGCCGCAAGGCTCGCCGCCGCCCAACACAAGCGAGCGAAGCTCCGGCGCGTCAGCGCGTTGCGGCTCATTTTTATAATCCTGACTTTTTATTTCATGTTTCTCCTAGCGAGGGCGGGAAGCCCGTTCAAGGGGCTGGTTCCCGAGCGTGCGAAAGGGCGGATACGAAAAAGGGCCGGAAACCGGCCCTTCTCATGAGGATGACACGGGGAGGGGAGGCGGGCGCCGTCAGGCGCTGAGGCGCTCCCATTCGCCCGCCTCGGGGCGCGGCGGGGCCGCGCGCGTGGGCGCGCGCAGCGGCGTGACACCAGCTGGCGCTTGCGCGGCGACGGGCGCGGACTGGCCGGCGGCAGGCGCTTGCGGTGCGGCGCGGTCGAGCCGGAAGAAATGCGAGCGCTCGTTGAGGCCGGCGGCCTCGGCCTGGAGCTGCGCGGCGGTGGCCGACATGTTGCCGGCGGCGGCCGCGTTCATCTGCGTCACCTGTTCGAGCTGCTGGATCGCCTGATTGATCTGCTGCGCGCCGAGATTCTGCTCGTTGCAGGCGGCGGAAATCTCGCTGACCAGCTCCGCCGTGCGATGGATGCCCGGCACGAGATCGCGCAGGAGGCTGCCCGCTTCCTGCGAGGTCGCGAGCGAGGTGCCGGACAGGTCGGCGATCTCGGCGGCGGTGCGCTGGGAGCGCTCGGCGAGCTTGCGCACTTCCGAGGCGACGACCGCAAAGCCCTTGCCATGCTGGCCGGCGCGGGCGGCCTCGATCGCGGCGTTCAGCGCCAGAAGATCGGTCTGGCGCGCGATTTCGCCGACTTCGCCGATCTTGCTGGCGATTTCGCGCATGGCCACCAGCGAATCGGCCACGGCCTTTTCGCTGCGTTCGGCATGGGCGCTGGTCTGCGAGGCGACCTGTTCGGTCTGGCGGGCATTGTCGGCGGTCTGGCGGATGGTCGCCGACATTTCCTCCATCGCGGCGGAAGCCTGCTCGGTGGCCGCCGCCTGTTCGCTGGCGCCCTGGTTCAGCTGTTCGGCCGTGTCGGCCGACAGATGCGAGCCTTCCGCGACCTGACCCGCCGACTGGCGCACGCCCGAGACGGTGTCGCGCAGCTGGCCGACCATGTCGTTCATCGCCCGCTGCAGGGCGGCGATCTCGTCGCTTCCGCGCGTCTCGACCGTCTGCGACAGGTCGCCCTCGCCGATGGCGCGGGCGAAATTCGCCGAGCGCGACAGGGCACGGGAAATCGACAGGGAGATCCACAGCGCGGCCGCGCTTCCCAGAACGATCGCGCCCGCCACGAGGGCAAGGAGCGTGACACGCATCGTTTCGGTGCGGTTGCGCGAGTCCGCGACATATTGCGCGCTGACCTCCTGGGCCCGCGCGACGAGATGCGCGACCTCGGTGGAAACGGCCTTGGCCTTGGGAATGGTGTTGTTGTTCAGATAGTCGAACATCGCCATGTCCGCGCGGTTCACCGCGTCCTCAGTGACCCCCCGTCCGGTCAGGAAGAGCGACCGGGCGCTGCTCTCGATGTCCGACAGCGCGTCGGGGGCGAGGCCCGGCAGGTCGCGCAGGGCGGGGAGCCTGGTTGTGAAGGCGCTTTCGGCGCTGGCAAGATCCTGGCTGGCCTCCTGGCGCAGGGCCGGATCGGCGCTGGCGAAGGCGGCGGCCGTGGCCAGGCGTGCCGCGCCCGCCGCACGGGCGAGTTCGGACGGGACGGGGCTTGCGGGATATCGCGCCTGCAAGGCGTCGAGGCGCTTGCTCAGGGCTTCGAAATCGCCGGCCGTGCGCGCGAGGCCGGTGGCGACCGGGGTCTTGTCCTGCGCCAGGATTAGGGCCAGCGATCGGTCGAGGGTCTCGCGATAGGACGCGATCAAGGGCATGAGATTGGCGACTTCGCCCTTCCGCTCGGGAGGAAGGGCGGCGACGAACTCCTGGATATCGCGCTCGATGGACGCCCAGCTCTTGGCCAGATCCTTCTGGGTCGCGGCCTGGCTCGCGGCGTCCTGGTAGACCAGGAGAGCCAGAAGCTGACGGCGCGTCGTCATCACGTCCGTGTCCAGCGCCGTGATCTGGCGCAGTTGCTCCAGCGGCTGAGCGGCGAGGGTCTCCATGGATGCGTTGCTCTGCGACAGGCTCGACACCCCGGCATAGCCGGCTATGCCCGTGAGAAGCAGGAGGCTCCCGAAGGAAGCGAGGAGTTTGGCCTTGATGGTCACGCGCATGATCGGTCTGCCTTGCTGGATTCGCTTCCGTCGCGTGGGGACGCCTCGTGCCTCCCGGCCCCGCCGCATGGGTCTGATGGAAGGGATTGCGCCCTTCTCTCACCCGTCGGTATTCCTTAGGCGTTTAAGGAATCACCTGATCCCCGCTGAAAATGCTCTGAATGACGCCGTTCGCAGGTCAGGTATGCAATTTTGGGTGGACTCGGATGCGAGGGGGGATGCGCTGATGGAAAGGCCAGGCGCCTTCGGATAACGATATGGCCGCCGGAAGTACGCATATGAACGCGTGTTTGTTCGCCGGCTTAGCTCGAGCCGAAGGGGTTGGGGCGAAGGAGACTCCGCTCGCGCCAGCGCCGCCGCTCGAAGGCGTGGCTGTGGAAAGCCCAGGGCATGGAAAGGGCTGGGGCGCGCGGCGGGGAAGACGACGTCGGAGGGGTCGCGCCGTCGCGCGTGGAGATCCCCGCATCCGGACAGGGCGTCGGCTGGGTGCCCTCCGCCCTGGGAGGCCCGCCGGGCAGGGCCGTGCCGTCCGCGCCGGGCCCGCCGCCTTGGCGCGCTAAACCTGCGTCAGGCGACGTCGGCGGCCGGGACCGATTCGTCCCGGGCGGTTTCCTCGTCCGAGCGATGCCCAAGGACGCAGGTCCCCTTGCCGGACGCCTTGGCCCGGTAGAGCGCCCGATCCGCCCGGCGCAGCATGTCGCGGAGCGCCGCGCCGTCGCCCGCGTCGCTCACGACCCCGACGCTCGCGCCGACGCTGGCAAGCACATGGTCGCCGAGCCGATAGGGCACGCAGAGAGAGGCGATGAGACGACGGCCGAGATGTTGCGCCTCGTCGGCCGAGAGCCGTTCCGCCAGGATGACGAACTCGTCGCCGCCCAGCCGGCACAGGAGCGGCTCGGGCCCCGCGACGTCGCGCATCCGCGCCGCCACCTGCCGCAGGAGCTCGTCGCCCGCGTCGTGGCCGAAGCGATCATTGGTCTTCTTGAAGTCGTCGAGATCGAGATAGAGCAGGCTGCGCATCGCGCCGGCCGATGCACTCTTGCTGAAAGCGTCTTCGAGGCCGCGCCGGTTGGCCAGACCCGTCAGGCTGTCGGTCACGGAGCGCTCGCGGCTTTCGATCTCGCCAAGGAGCGCTTTGGTGGTCGTCGCATGTTGCTGGTGCAGGATCTTGACGCTGATCAGAACGAAGACGACGGCCTGGATCGTCACGAGCGGCCAATATTCCGGATAGCGCCACAGGAAGGATATCTTGAAGCAACCGTCGATCAGGAGAACCTGAAGCAGCGCATAGCGCGGCGCGGCGAAATTGCGCCCGATGATGCCGCCCACCGTGGCGAAGGCCGAGGAGACCACGAGCACCGTCAGGGCCGGATCGCCCGAGGACACGACGAGACACACGGTGGCGCCCTGCAGAAGGGCGAAGAGAAGGCCGCCGGCGAAGATCGGACCCGAGGGCGCGCGGGTGCGCAGCTGAAGCAGGAGGCGAACCACGACGAGGATGCAATCGAGGCCGGCGATGACGGCCAGGGGGAAGAGGCCGGTGTGGAGCCAGGCGATCGTCGCCACCACGCAGGAATTCACGCTTCCCAGAATGATGGGCGCCTTGGACGTGAAGAAGACGGATCGAAGCTGGCGCTGCACGTCCGCCGGCAGGTTGGAGCCGGTGTCGCCGATCCAGCGCAGAATGGTATTTCCGGGAGGGGGATATGCACTGCGTCCTGGCATAGGGTCCTCACGGAGCATCGTCATGCCCAAACTGGCACGAAGCCCGTAAAGGAAGACGGAATCGGAGGGACGACTTTTGACGAGCTCAACAATCGAAGGCCCAAGCCCGACGAGAAAGCGGCGTCGATGGACCAGAACGATACGGTAACCGAGGTCTCGTTTCTGCCGTTCAGCCCCGGAGACCGCAAAGTCTACTTGCGGTCTGGGACAATCCGTCGGCATCCCGCGAGCGGTGGAGGCCGAGCCCGGCTCAGCCCCCGTTGGCGGAGGCCTGCCGCGTGTCCGGCTCGGCCGCCGTGTCCACGAAGACCACGACCGACAAGCCGGGCGACAGGTCGTCCATGCGCGGCTGGCCGGGGTCGATGCGAATGCGCACGGGCACGCGCTGGGCGACCTTGGTGAAGTTGCCGGTGGCGTTGTCGGGGCGCAGCACGGCGAATTCCGAGCCCGTGGCGGGCGCGAAGCGCTCGATATGTCCGGTCATCTCGCGGCCGCCGAAGGCATCCACCGTGAAGCGCACGGGCTGGCCGACCTGCATGCCGGGAAGCTGCGTTTCCTTGAAATTGGCGACCACCCAGATGGCGTCCGGCACGACGCTGGTGAGCTGCGTTCCGGCCTGGACATATTGCCCGGCCTTGACGCCGACTTCGCCGAGCTGGCCGGCGCGGGGGGCCAGGATGCGCGTGTTGGCGAGATCGATCTCGGCGAGCTTCACGGCGGCCTCGGCATTGTCCACCGCCGCTTCCAGCGTCTGGCGATTGACGATCACGGTCTGCAGGTCCTGCCGGGCGACTTCGAGCTGCGCCTTGGCCTGATCGAGCGCGGCCTCGGCCTGGCTGTTCTGGCGGGTGGCCACGTCGAGATCGCTGCCCGGCACGTAGCCCTGGCGGGCCAGCGGCTGGACGCGGGCGAAGTTGGCGCTGGCGTTCTCGGCGGCCGAGGCCGCGCTCTTCACCGCCGCCTCGCTGGCCGCGATCTTGGCGAGACTCGACTGGCGCTGCTGCTGCGAATTGGCGAGCGCGGCCTTCTGGCCGGCGAGGCCCGCACGGGCCTGCGCGACGCGCTGCGCGAAGATGCGGTCGTCGAGCCGGGCGATGAGCTGGCCGGCCTCCACGGTCTCGTAGTCCTGCACCGCGACCTCGGCGACGATGCCGGCGAGCTGCGGGGCGATCACCGTCACCTGCCCGCGCACATAGGCGTCGTTGGTGCGCTCGACGCTGCTGTCGAAGGGCGGCAGGCGCCAGGCATAAAGGGCGAGAAACACGCCGGCGAGGCCGACGAACAGCGCGACATAGGTGCCGAGGGAGCGAAACGGGCGCATGGCGAAACCGAAAAAGAGGGTTCAGGCCTCGACCGGCGCGGCGGGGGCGGAGCCCGCGCGCAGCCGGTCGACGGCGAGGTGGAGAAGAAGAAACAGGAGGGCGAGGGCGGCCGCCGCCGCCGTCACGAGGAAGGCGTCGTTATAGGCGAGGATATTGGCCTCGCGCGTCGCTTGGCTGCCGAGGAGCGCTAGCCCCTCCGCCTGCCGCAGGGCCGGGTCGGCGAGAGTGGCGCGGTAGCTGTTGCCGAGCGCGGCGATGCGGGCGGCGACGATCGGATCGGCAAGGGTGATGTTCTCGGCGATCTGGCTCGAATGGAACTTCTCGCGGATCGTGACGAAGGTGCGGAACAGCGCCGCGCCCATCGCCCCGCCCAGCGCCTGCGTGGTCAGGAAGATGATCAGGAAGGACAGGATGTAGTTCATGCCCTTCTTCATGGCCGAGGCGAAGCCCTGCGCCATGGCCGGCGGCAGGAAGAGCGTGCCCGCCGCCGCGATCAGGCCCTGGCTGAGATACATCTGCTCGGGCCGGGTCAGCGAGGTCGCCTTAGCGTCCAGAAGCGCGCCGGCGATCAGGAACAGGAGCGCGACGATGTGGATATAGGGCGCGCGGCCGGGCTTCAGGATCGAGGCGCAGACGAGCCCCGCCGTGATCGAGGAGCCGAGCATCACGAGATAAAGCACCACCATCTGCTCGTTGCGCAGGCCCAGCACCTGGAAGAAACCCGACGCGCCGCTCGTCTGCTCCGACAGGAGAAGCCGGAACAGGAGGATGACGCCGGCAAAGTGCAGGATTTCCTTGGAGGTGATCCAGCGCAGATCGACGAGCGGATTGGTGCGGTTCAGCTCGATCACGGCGGCGACGGTGAGGCTGAGCGCCCCGCCGGCCAGCGTCCAGCCGATCCAGGGCGCTTCCAGCCACCAGTCGAAGGGGCCGAGCGTCACGGCCACGGCGATGGCACCGAGGCCCGTCGCGATGAAGGCGTAGGACACGAGGTCGAGCCGCTCGATCACCGGCGTCTTGGGCGGCGAGTTGAGCGGCAGGAGGCGGATCGCGCAGAAGCTCATCAGCGCCAGCGCTGCTTCCAGCGCGAAGAGGCCGTTCCAGTCGCCGATGTCGAGAAGGCCGGGCGAGACGAGGCGCGCCAATGTGGGCGCGATCGCCGTGTTGGTGAGCGCAAGGCTCATGCCGATCGAGAGCTTCTTCTCGGGCGGAAAGCTTTCCAGCATGTAGAGAAAGCCGAGCGAGGACATGGGCGAGGCGGCCGCGCCCGCGAAGAAGCGCACCACCAGCGCCGACTGGAGATCGTCCACGAAGAGATGCAGCAGCGTCACCGCGACGAAGCCGGCGATCGCCCATTCGGCGAAATTGCGCAGGCCGAACTGGGCGCGCATCTTGGTCAGAAGCAGGGTCAGGCTGACATTGGGCGCCAGATAGGCCGCGCTCAGCCACACGGTCTCGTTCACGGTGGAGCCGAGCGGGCCTTGCAGCTGGTAGAGATTGGCGGAGATGAGGTTGAGGCCGAGTCCCTGCGTCGCCGCGATCAGGATCGAGGCGAGAATATAGAGCGCCATCAGGGCGGGCGGCTTGCGCACATAGGGCGCGGGCGCGGGCATGGGCGCGCCGCGCCGGCGCGGCGGGGCCACCGGGCCGCCGTCGATTTGGGTGTCCCGCGGCGCGTCGCCGCCGAGCGAGGCGGTCGCAGCATGGGGTGCGGGGGAGGGCGCGGGGGAGGGCGCGGCCCTGGTCGGCGCGGGGGCCGGGCGCGCCGTGTCATCCCGCATGGCCGCGATCCCGCTCCAGCGCCTCGGACACGCGAAGGAGAACCCCGAGCGCGACCTCGACATCGGCGGCCGGCACGTCGCGCAGCACGAGGTCGCGCAGCTCGCGCGACACGCCCGCGACGATCTCCGCCGCTTCGCGCCCCTTTGCCGTCAGCTCGATCCGCTTGACGCGCCGGTCGCCCTCGACGGCGGTGCGGCGCAGAAGGCCGAGCGCTTCCATCCCGTCGAGAAGGCGCACCACGGTCGGCCCTTCGAGTTCCAGATCGTCAGCCAGTTCTCGCTGGGTCATGGCCTGGCGGCTGAGCGCGGCCAGCGCCCGGGCGCGGGGATAGGTGAGCCCCCGCGCCACCACCCGCGCGTCGAAACGCGTGCGCAGCTTACGCGCCGTCTTGATCAGCGTTTCGGCGAAGCGGGCGTGAAGAAGGCGATCGGCATCGGTCATGGCGCCCATATAGATAGAGGGCTCTTAGTAAGCAAGGCATTGCAAATCGATTGGGCTCGTTCGGCTTGACGGGGTCGGACGGCTGTCGTCACAAGTTCCGAACGCCTCGGCCGACGAAGGATGCCACCATGCCGGATGCCGCCTCTCCCCGCATCACGATCCGCTACTGCACCCAGTGCCAGTGGCTCCTGCGCTCGGCCTGGCTGGCGCAGGAACTTCTGTCCACCTTCGGCCCGGACCTCGGCGAGGTCGCGCTGATTCCCGGAACGGGCGGCGTGTTCGAAGTGCATTGCGACGACGCACTGATCTGGGAGCGCAAGGCCGATGGCGGCTTTCCCGAGGCCAAGATCCTCAAACAGCGGGTCCGCGACATCATGGACCCCGAGCGCAGCCTCGGGCACAGCGACCGCTAGGAGACGGATCGGGCCGCCTCTTCCTCTGAAGGAAGACGCGGCCCGATCTCATCGGATGGAGCGGGCTGACGCGCCGGGGCGCTCGTCAGCGCTCGCCTGTCGAGACGCTCTTAGCGCTCGACATAGGTGACCACGCGGCGGTCGGCCTTGGAGACGATCACCGGACGGTCGTTGTTGTAGAAATAGACATAGTCGGGGTTGGACGGGACCGGCGTCAGGACGACGCTCTCGGGAACGACGTAGCCGGTCTTCACCTCGCCCTCGACCACGACCGGATTCACCGGATTGGCGATGACATACTGCTGCACGTCGTCGGGCGCGGAGGCCGCGCCGCCGATCACCGTGCCGGCGACGCCGCCGACCACGGCCCCGACCGGGCCGCCGACGAGAGCGCCCGCCACGGCGCCGGCGCCCGTGCCGGCCAGCGTGCCGGCGGCGCGTTCACCGTCGCTCTTCGGCTCGGTCGTGGTGACGACGGCGGTCTGGGCCAGCGCGGGGCCGGCAAGGATCGCGAGAGCGGCGGAAGCGAGAAGAATCTTACGCATGGGTTCTAGGTCCTGAAAAAATGTCCCTCGCCGTCACAATTCGCGATCGCTCATTGCGTTCCCGCGTTGCGAGCCGGGTTGCGTGTTGCGGCGCGAAGGCAGGTGGCTCAGCGATCTTCGGCGACGGCGATCCGCACCTTGTCGGGATAGAAGGCGAGATGGCCGGCAATGGCGCGCGCGGCGTCCTTCGGCTGTTCGTAGCTCCACACGGCGTTGTCCGCGCCGTAGCCTTCCGCCGAGATCGACCAGTAGCGCGCCTCGCCCTTGTAGGGGCAGGTCGTCGAGCGGTCGGTCTCGTGCAGGAAGGCCATCTCCACATGCTCGCGCGGGATGTAGTAGACGGGCTCGCGGCCGCTTTCGACGAGTTTCAAGGCGTCGTTGGTGGACGCGATCACCGCGTCGTGGAACAGGACCTGGACGGCGCGGGGCTCGCGCTCGATGCGGATGCGGTCGGTGTCGGACATGGTCTGGCTCTCCCTTGGGCGTGCGAGCGGGCAGGGGCCGGCGCGCATCTTGATCGAAACAAAGCCGCCGGCGCGCCGCTCGGTTCCCGCCCGGCGGCGGGAGCGACGAGGCGGCGCGGTTGACAAGCCGGCTTCGGTTCTGTTCGGTGCCCGCGCCTCGGGGGAATGACGGATGCCGCCACGATCGACGCCGAACGACCCGCGCGAGCATCTCGCCCGGTGCCTCGCCGAGGTCGCGGCCGGGCGCCGCGAGGCGCTGCGCGAAGTCTATGATCTCACCTCGGCGAAGCTTTTCGGCATTTGCCTTCGTATCTTGGAAGACAGGGTCGAGGCCGAGGACGTGTTGCAGGAAGTCTATCTCGCGGTGTGGAACAAGGCGGGGCGGTTCGAGCCCGAGCGGGCGAGCCCGATCACCTGGCTCGCAACGATCGCGCGCAACCGCGCCATCGACCGCTTGCGGGCGCTTGGGCCCACGCGCACCGCGCGCCGCGACCTCGACGCCGCCGAGACCGTGGCGGACGAAGCGCCCGACGCGCTCGCGCGGCTGGAAGCGCAGGGCGAGACGGCGCGGCTGCGCGCCTGCCTCGAGCAATTGGAAGCGCGCGCGAGAGAGGCGATCGTCAGCGCCTTCTATGGCGGGCGCACCTATGACGATCTGGCCGAACAAGCGGGGGTTCCGCTCGGAACGATGAAGAGTACGATCAGGCGCGGCCTGATCCGGTTGAAAGGATGCCTCGGCGAATGAAGGGCGATGCCGATCCCGAAGGCGAGGGCTGGCTGGCGGCGGAATACGCGCTGGGCGTCCTGACGCAGCCCGAGCGCCTCCAGGCGGAGCGCCGCGCCCGGCAGGACGCCGCGTTCGCGGCCGAGATGGCGGATTGGTCCGAGCGCCTCGCGCCGCTCGGCGAAGCCGTGCGCCCGCAAGCGCCGCCGCCGCTCCTGTGGGAGGCGATCGAGCGCGAGCTGTTCCCGGCCGCCCGCGCCTCCGCCGACGCGGCGCGCGCCGATGCCCCTCGCGCGCCGCTTGCCCGCGCACCGGCCGCCCGGCCCGAGCGGGGCGTGTCCTCCTTCTGGCGCGTCCTGGCGCTCGGCTCCAGCGGCCTTCTGGCGGCCAGCCTCGCGCTGCTCGCGGTTCTCGCCCAGCGCCCCGGCCCGGCGCCCGCCATGATGGCCTCCGTCGCCTCGCAGAACGGCGCGGCGCTTCTCACCGCCGTGTTCGATCCCGCGACCGGCCATGCCATGCTGATGCCGGCGACGATGGCGATGCCCGAAGGGCGGGTGCCCGAGCTGTGGATCATCCCGGAGGGCAAGGCGCCGATCTCGCTCGGCCTTCTCGACCCCGACCGCCCCTTGCGCCTCGAACTGCGCCGGCCGGGCATGCCGATGGGCATGATGAAGCCAGGCGCGGCGACGCTCGCCATTTCCGCCGAGCCGGCCGGCGGCTCGCCCACCGGCCAGCCCACCGGCCCCGTTCTCGGCACCGGCGCGCTGCGTTCGATCTGACGGGCGGCGTTCTAAGAGCCGGGGACAGAACCCTGCGGCGGAGAGCCGGCGAGGAATTTTCGTTCCCGGCAAGGCGCCGAGCGGAGGCGATGCAGCGCATCGGCGAGCATCGGCAACGATGATCGGGGGCGGAAAGACCCGGCGGATCGACCCAAAGGGTTTTGTCCCAGGCTCTAAGAGCCGCCGCCCCTAAAAAGCACCGCCCGCAAAAAAAGATCGGCCGGCCCTGCATCCGCCGGCCATCCCGCCCTCGTAGCTCTTCCCGACCCGCCCGGCCGTGGCGGGCGTTCAGGGAGAGTTCCATGCTTCGCCAGTCCTTCGCCGCTCTTCTTCTCGCCGGTTCGCTCGCCGCGTCCGGCGCGGCTTTCGCGCAGTCGCCCGTCATGGTCGGCGGCGCGCCGATGTATGCCAACAAGACCATCGCCCAGAACGCGCCCGAAGCGCCCAACCTGAAGACGCTGGTCGCCGCCGTGAAGGCTGCGGGCCTCGTCGACACGCTGGCCTCCAAGGGTCCCTTCACGGTCTTCGCGCCCACCGACGCCGCCTTCGCCAAGCTGCCCAAGGGCACGGTGGAAACGCTGGTGAAGCCCGAGAACAAGGCGACCCTCACCAAGATCCTGACCTATCACGTCGTGGCCGGCGATTATTCCGCCGAGCGCCTGATGCGCGACGCGCGCCGCAATGGCGGCGAGGTGCATCTCAAGACCGTCGAGGGCGAGCCGCTGACCGTCAAGATGAGCGGCAAGAAGCTCGTGGTCATCGACCGCACCGGCAAGGCCGCCTCGATCCAGACGCCTGACGTCAAGCAGGCCAATGGCGTCGTGCATGTGATCGGCTCGGTGCTGATGCCCAAGGCCAAGTCCGGCAAGATGGGCTGATCGCCCGTCGTCCTCCTGCGCCTTCCGAAAGGCCCGGACCGCCCCGTCCGGGCCTTTCGCCTGCCCGGGCCTTGCATGATCCCCTTTCCGCCGAAATGCTCTATGAGGAGCGCCGGAGGCACCGTCGGCGCGCATGAACAAGCTCTTTTCCTTTCTCGTCATCCTCGTGATGGCCTTCCACATCTGGCGGCCGCTCGGCCTGCCGGGCCTTCGCCGGCGCGGCGATTTCTGGAAGATCGCCATCGCCGCCATGGTCCTGTTCGGCCTCGACGTCGTGCTGCGCGGCCATTGAGAGCCCTCTCGGCCCTTGCGCTTCACCACGAAAAAGCTTTGTTGCGGTGCCAGAGGCGGCGTCGAGCCGGGCGGGACCCCATCGGCAAGGCGGGCGAACGATTTGCCCCCGAGGGCCGGCTCATGTAGAGCAGCGGGCTTGCGCCGGCGCCGCTGCACGTCTTGGCCGCTGCACGTCTTGAGGGGATTTCATGGATCGGATTCGCATTCGCGGCGGTAACGCCCTCAACGGCACGATCGCGATTTCGGGCGCCAAGAACGCCGCGCTTCCGCTGATGATCGCCTCGCTCCTGACCGACGACACGCTGACGCTGGAAAACGTGCCGCATCTGGCCGACGTCGAACAGCTCATCCGCATTCTCGGCAATCACGGCGTCGATTATTCCGTGTCCGGCAAGCGTCTCGCCACGACGCTCGGCTCGGGCCGCACCATTCACTTCAACGCCCGCACCATCGTGGACACGACCGCCCCTTACGAGCTGGTCTCGAAGATGCGCGCGAGCTTCTGGGTCATCGGCCCGCTTCTGGCGCGCATGCGCCGCTGCCGCGTTTCGCTGCCGGGCGGCTGCGCCATCGGCACGCGGCCGGTGGATCTCTTCATCGACGGCCTGCGCGCGCTCGGCGCCGAGATCGACATCGAGGCCGGCTATGTGGTGGCCGAAGCGCCCAAGGGGCTGGTGGGCACGCGCTTCAGCTTCCCCAAGGTCTCGGTCGGGGCGACGCATGTCCTGATGATGGCCGCGACGCTCGCCAAGGGCGAGACGATCCTCGAAAACGCCGCGCGCGAGCCGGAAGTGCAGGATCTCGCCGCCTGCCTCAACGCCATGGGCGCGCGCATCACGGGCGCGGGCACGTCGACGATCACGATCGAGGGCGTCGAGGCCCTGTCGGGCGCGCGCCACCGCGTCCTGCCCGATCGCATCGAGACCGGCACCTATGCCATGGCCGTCGCCATGACCGGCGGCGACGTGACGCTGGAAGGCACGAATGGCGACCTTCTGCGCAACGCGCTGGTCGCGCTGGGCGACGCGGGCGCCGAGATCACCGACGTGCCGAACGGCATCCGCATTCATCGCAACGGCAACGGCATTCGCCCGGTGGATGTCGTCACCGACCCGTTCCCCGGCTTCCCGACCGATCTCCAGGCGCAGTTCATGGCGCTGATGACGCGTGCCGACGGCGTCTCGCACATCACCGAGACGATCTTCGAGAACCGCTTCATGCATGTGCAGGAACTCGCCCGTCTCGGCGCGAAGATCTCGCTCTCGGGCCAGATGGCGCGCATCGAGGGCGTGCCGCGCCTGGCCGGCGCGCCGGTCATGGCCACCGACCTGCGCGCCTCCGTGTCGCTCGTCATCGGCGGGCTCGCGGCGGAAGGCGAGACCACGGTCAACCGCGTCTATCATCTCGATCGCGGCTTCGAGCGATTGGAAGAAAAGCTCGGGGCCTGCGGCGCCGAGATCGAGCGCATCTCCTCCTGACGCCGCACTCCCGGCCCCTTCGGGCGGGCCGGGCCGCACCGTGCCGGAGAGCGCGCCTTGTCGGAAACGCTTGCTTTTTGGCGGGCGAAGACCGATCTAGGGCGCGAATTCACCGATCAGACCTGCCGAAGGCGGGCCGTATCCTTTTTCAAAGGGGCGGGGTCCGATCCCGCTGCCCCGTTCATCCGAGGTCAACAGACGCATGGCGAAAGAAGAAGTTCTCGAGTTTCCGGGAGTCGTCACCGAACTCCTGCCGAACGCGACGTTCCGCATCAAGCTCGAGAACGACCATGAGATCATCGCGCACACCGCGGGTCGCATGAGAAAGAACCGCATCCGCGTGCTCACCGGCGACAAGGTGCTCGTGGAAATGACGCCCTACGATCTGACGAAGGGCCGAATCACCTATCGCTTCAAGTAAGGCGGACACGCGATGAAGGCGCCGAGCGCCCTCGTTCTGGCGTCGGCCTCGCCGCGCCGTCTCGAACTCCTGCAGCAGGCCGGGATCGAACCCGAGCGCCTTCTGCCATCCGACGTGGACGAGACGCCCGAGCGCTCCGAGCACCCCCGCCACCTCGCCAAGCGCCTCGCGCGGCTCAAGGCCCTGAAGGCCTACGAGGCCCTGAAAGGGCGCGGCGAAACGCAGGGGCGCTTCACGCTCGGCGCCGATACGGTGGTGGCGGTCGGCCGGCAGATCCTGCCCAAAGCCGAGATCGAGGACGAGGCGATCGAATCGCTGCGCCTTCTGTCGGGCCGCACGCATCGCGTCTTCACGGGCGTCTGCGTCGTCTCGCCGAACGGCCGGGTGCGCGAGAAGCTGTCGGAAACCCGCGTGCGCTTCAAGCGCCTGTCGCGCGACGACCTGTCCCGCTACATCGATTCGGGCGAATGGCAGGGCAAGGCGGGCGGCTACGCCATCCAGGGGCTCGCTGGCGCCTTCGTCGTCCGGCTCATCGGCTCCTATACGGGCGTCGTCGGCCTGCCGCTCTACGAGACGCTGGCGCTTCTGCAGGGCGAGGGCTTCGTTCTCGGCCCGCTCGCGGCCGACGCCTCCGTCTGAACGGGAGGGTGACGCCGTGAGCGCCTCGATCACGCCGCTTCGCCAGAAGCGCAAATGCCCCGAATGCGGCCGGCCCTCCTCGCAGGCCGACTTCCCCTTCTGCTCGCCCCGCTGCAAGGCGGTGGACCTCAACCGCTGGCTGTCGGGCGGCTATGTGATCCCCGGCCCGGCGGACGAACCCGACGCCTCGCCGGGTGGCGGCGGCAGCGGCGAGGAGCGCTGAAGCGGCGCGGATCGCATCCGCCCCGGCGCCGCGCCGACGATGCGCTTGAAGGCGCGGCTGAACGAGGCTTCCGAATCGTAGCCGAGCCGGTGCGCCGCTTCCGCGATGCGCATGCCGTCGCGGCCGATCCATTGCCGGGCCTGATGCATCCGCACCTCGGCGACGTAGCGCGCCGGGGTCGAGCCGACGATGGCGGTGAACTTCGCCGCGAAGCCCGACCGCGACACGCCCATGCGCTCGGCGAGATCGGCGACCGTCCAGTCGCGCTCCGGCTCGGCATGGATGGCGGCCAGAACCCGACCAATCTGCGGATCGCGCACCGCCGCGAGCCAGCCCTTGGCCTCGCCGCAGCCCCGCTCCACCCAGGAGCGGATGATCTGCGCGGCCATCACGTCCGCCAGCCGCGCGAGAATGCCGCTGGCCCCGACGCGGTTCATGGCGCATTCGGCGACCATGGCCTCCAGAAGATGCGGAATGGTCGGCTCGCTCACCATGAGTTCCTGCGCCCGCATGAGATCGGGCATCAGCTGGAGAAGCGGATGCAGCCCGTCGAGATTGAAGCGCATGGAGCCGCAGAACAGGAGCGCGGCGTCGCCCTCGCCCTCCTCGGCATAGTCGAAGACGCTTTCGCAGATCGCCTGACAGTCGCGGCGCGGAAAGGGGCGCGGCTCCAGCCCCGGCCGGCTCGCCAGCGTATGCGCCGCCCCGCGCGGCACGAGCACGGCGTCGCCCGCCGTCAGCTCGCTCCAGCGCCCGTCCGGCCCCTGGAGCCAGCAGCCCTTGCCGGCGACGAAGTGGAAATAGGCGTGCGGCTGCGCGCCGTAATGGAAGCTCCAGTCGCCCGACAAGCGGCAGCGGCCATAGTCCACGCCGTCGAGCCGCAGGCCGCGCAGCATGTCGGTCAGCGGATCGACGCTCGAAGAAGCGGTGGTTTTGGACGATCGGTCAAACATATCGGCGTTTCTAGCATGGAAACGCCAAGGCTGCGAGCGTAGGTTCGCGCCATCTTGCACTGCATCATTCTCGGAGGACGTCGATGTCCGACACGATCTGCACTCCCCCGCCGCTCTCGGCGGACCTCGGCTCCGGTGACGAGGCGGAAAGCCGGGCGGCCTGGCCCGCGGTCTTCTCGCTGTCCTTCGGCGTCTTCGGCCTCGTGACGTCGGAATTCCTGCCGGTCAGCCTGCTGACGCCGATGGCCGCCGATCTCGGCGTCTCCAACGGCGCGGTGGGGCAGGCGATCACGGCGACCGCCGTGGTGGCCGCCTTTGCCGGCCCGCTTCTGGTTCTCGGCTCCGGCCGGCTCGACCGGCGCACCATCCTCTTCGCCCTGATGGCGCTCCTGATCGTCTCCGGCATCATGGCGGGTCTGGCGACCAGCATCACCATGCTTCTCGTCGCGCGCGGGCTTCTCGGCTTCGCGCTCGGCGGCTACTGGGCGATGATGACGGCGCTGGCGCTGCGCCTCGTGCCCTCCTCGCAAGTGCCACGGGCCATGTCGATCATCATCATGGGCGTCTCGGTCGCCACCGTCTTCGCCGCGCCCCTCGGCTCGGCACTCGGCGATCTCTGGGGCTGGCGCGCGACCTTCATCGCCGCGTCCGGCATCGGCACGGCCGCGCTCCTCGTGCAGATCGCGACGCTTCCCTCCATGCCCTCGGCTCGGGCGCCCGGCCTCGCCGCCTTCGGCGCCGCCCTGTCGCGCCGCGCCGTGGTGATCGGCCTCGCCACCGTGGTGATCGTGGTCTCCGGCCATTTCGCCGGCTTCACCTTCATCCGCCCCTTCCTGGAAACGGTGCCGCGTCTCGACGTGTCCGCGATTTCGGTGGCGCTTCTGGCCTTCGGCATCGGCGGCTTTCTCGGCAATCTCGCGGCCGGGGCCGTGGCGCGGCGCAGCCCGGCCTGGGCGGCGGCGGGCGCGGCGCTCCTGATCGCGCTGAGCACGCTCGCCCTCGTCCTGCGCGGCGGCGAGCCGAGCGTCGCCTTTCTCGCCACGGCGCTCTGGGGCTTTGCCTTCGGCGGCTTCCCGGTCTCGGTCTCGATCTGGAACGCGCGCGCCGCGCCCGATCTCGCCGAAAGCGCCGGGGCGCTCTTGTCCTCGGCCTTTCAGGTGGCGATCGCCAGCGGCGCGATGGTCGGCGGCCTGCTGGTCGATGGCATCGGCCCGGTCGGCGTCACCGTCTATTGCGCCATCGCCGTGATCGCGGGGGCGAGCGTCATGCTGACCCTCGGCCGCGCCTGGGAGCGCCGCCACCACCCCGCCTGAACGACGCTTGAGTTCCGCCGCCTCGTTCGCCGCCCTCGCGCGGCGGGCGGGTCGGCGGAGCGCCTTCCTCCAAAGGGGATCGGCAGCGCGGCGGGCGTCGAGGCCCCCGAGAGGGGCCGGCTTATTTCTCGACCGCGCTGACCAGCTGTTCCGTGTCGGGCTCAATCGAGACCCAGAGGCCGGGATCGCTTTCCTGCTGGCGCTTCACGAAGCGATAATCGACATCGCCCCAGGGCCGCACGCGCCAGTCGAGATTGTCGAGCACGAAATCGCCCGAGCGGGTGCGAAGCGTCAGAACGGCGTGTCCCGTGCCGTCGGGCTTGTGGACCACGGTCATCAGGAGATCGCCGAGCGGCACGCCCGCTTCATGCAGGCGGCGGCGCTTTTCCAGCGCGTAATCCTCGCAGTCGCCCTTCTTGTTCGTGGGATAGGTCCAGAACTCCTCCGTCCCGTAGAGGGACTGGTCGGAGGCGGGCGCGATCTCGGAATTCACGTCCGTGTTCACCTGCGCCACGAGAAGCTTCATGGGCATGTCGAGCTCGACCGGCCGGGCGGCCGGGCCGGGGATCGGCTTGCACTCGTTCGGCATGCGCAGGCAGAAGTCGCGATGACCGAAGGGCTGCAGCGTCGCGCCCCCCAGCGGCATGAAGGCGTCGGCGGCCAAGGCGCCACCCGAAAGCGTCGCCGAAAAAAGGCAAAGCAATGCCGTTGCGCCAAACACGCGCGGAAAAACCATGACGATCTCCGTCTTGGGACAGGCCCGTTCCCCGATCCGACCGTATCGTGTGGGCGGCACCATAACCCTGTCAACCGAGGGAAAAGCAGGTTGCCGCCGCGATCGGCCCCCTTATAGGGCTCAAAGGCAAAGATCGGCGGCGCAAAATGGCGCACCCCCTCCTTGCGACAAGGGCGATTGCGCGAAAAAATCGCTGATTTCCGGGCGAAAACGGGAGGCGTCGGGCTTCTTGTTGCCGATCTGTCACGCTTGGCGAAGAAGCGTGACCTCGCCGCACCTCAAGACTGCCCGGCTTCGATCATCTCCGCAACCGCGCGTTCCAGACGGCGCAAATCCTCCTCGCGCGACAGGCGGTGGTCGCCGCCGGGCACGAGCGTCAGCGCCACGCCCTCGCCGGGCAGGCAGGTCAGGAGTTCGAGGGCATGGGCGTGGGGAACGTCCGGGTCGGCCATGCCCTGGATGATGTGAACCGGGCAACCGGTGCGGATCGGGCCGGTCATGACGCTCTGCGCCCGCCCGTCCTCGATCAGCGCGCGCGTATAGACGGTGGGGCGCGGATCGTAGGGGGAGGGCTCGGCCAGAAAGCCCTTGGCGTCGATCTCGGCGCGCTGCGCTTCGGTGAGGCGCGGCTCCAGAAGGCGGGAGGTGAAGTCGGGCGCGGGCGCCAGAAGCACCAGCCCCGCCACGCGGCCGGGCTGGTCGAGGCGCGCCATGGCAAGCCGTAGCGCGATCCAGGCGCCCATGGAGGAGCCGACGAGGATCAGCGGTCCGCCGGGCGCCAGCGTGTCGATGACGTGTTCGGCGTCGCGGGTCCAGAACGAGATCGTGCCGTCCTCGAAGCGTCCGCCCGATTCGCCATGCCCGGAATAGTCGAAGCGCAGGAACGAGAACCCGTCCCGCTCCGCCATGTCCGACAGGCGCTCGGCCTTGGTGCCGCGCATGTCGGAGCGAAAGCCGCCGAGCCAGACGACGGTCGGCGCGCGGCCCGGCACCTGCAGCGCGGCGAGCGAATGATCGTCGCCGGGGGCGGGAATGCGGAGCGGCGCGGCGGGCTGATCGGTCATGACATGTCTCCCGGGGGTCTCGATCGAGGCAGTAGAGGCCGGGCTCCGGCCCGTCCAGCCCGCGCCGCCCTCCGGCCGGGGGATCGGCGCTCCCTTGGCGCGGACAGGGAAAAATTGCGGCAACTCGCGTGAAATCTCGATGCCGCCATGTTATATGAGGCTGAAGACCCCGGATCGAGGGCAGTTTCCGTCTCCGCGGCGGAACGGCCGCTCGGTCGAGGCATTTGTTTCAGACCACCGCATCATGTCGTCAACAGCGGGAGTGAACGACCATTCGCAGACCATTTCGTGCGCCGCCGACCCAGAAGGAAGGGCCGCGCTCCAACCGGGAAATCCGGGTTCCGCAGATCCAGCTGATCGATGCGGACGGGCAGAACCGGGGTGTCATCAATACGGCGGAAGCCATGGCGCTGGCCGAAGAGGCCGGACTCGATCTCGTGGAGATCGTGCCCACCGCCAGCCCTCCGGTTTGCAAGATTCTCGATCTCGGCAAGTTGAAATACGAGGGCCAGAAAAAGGCCGCCGAGGCGCGTCGCCGCCAGAAGGTCATCGAGGTCAAAGAGATCAAGATGCGCCCGAACATCGACGACCACGACTACGAGACGAAGATGAAGGCCGTGCGCCGCTTCTTCGAGGAGGGCGACAAGGTCAAGGTGACGCTGCGCTTCCGGGGTCGCGAAATGGCGCACCAGGAACTCGGCATGAAGCTTCTCATGCGCGTTCGCGACGAGACCGCCGAAATCTCCAAGGTGGAAGCCGAGCCCAAGCTCGAAGGCCGCCAGATGATGATGGTTCTGGCGCCGCGCGGCTGACGCCGCCTCGCCGGTTCATCGGACCAAACCCAAAAGGGCGGCTTCGGCCGCCTTTTTCATGTCCGCCTTTTGGAAGGTCGCGCGCCCCCGCTCGCTTCTCGGGGTGATTCACGTGAAATCGGTGGGGTCCCGTTCTCCTTCGGCATCCTCGCCCGGCCCGCGCCAGCGCCAGACCGTGGTGCGCTTCACGTCGGCGTCCTCCAGAACGCGCGTCACCGGCACTTCGTAGACGGCCTGCCGGACGACGCGCGCGGCGGGCAGGTAGAAGCGGCCGGGATCGCCGACCACGATCGCGGTGCCCCGAGCGGCCAGCGTGTCGAACCAGGGCTCCAGCAGCCCCGCGAAATTCGGGTCGTAGAAGACATCACCGGCCAGAAGCACGTCGGCGTCGAGCGCCGAGCCGATCGCGTCGCGCCGCTCGACCGTGAGGGCGACGCCGTTCTCCGCCGCGTTCAGCCGCGCTGCCTCCACCGCGAACGGGTCGATGTCGAGCGCCAGGACCTCGGCCGCGCCCGCCTTCATCGCGGCGATGGCGACGAGACCCGAGCCGGTGGCGAAATCCACCACGCGCCGTCCCGCCACGAGTTCGGGATGATCGAGCACGAAACGCGCCAACCCCTGGCCGCCGGCCCAGGCGAAGGCCCAGAAGGGCGGCGGCAGGCCGCCGGCCGCCAGTTCCTCCTCCGTCGCGATCCAGAGGTCGTGAACCTCGCTGGCGAGATGCAGCGCGATCTCCGGCACATGCGGCGGATGGAGGATCGAAGTGTTGGCGCGAATGAAGCGACGCGGGTCGCCGGGATCGATCATCGTTAGGTCCGACCGGATGGAAGAGGGGAACCCGCGAGGGCGGGACGCGCTTTCGATAGGGAACGGGCCGTGTACGGGCCTGAACGGGAAGGGTGGCGTCGCATGTTGAAGGGTGGCTTGTTGTGGTTGATCGGCATTCCGATCCCCATCATCCTGATTCTCTGGTTCATGGGCTTCCTGTCCTGACCGGAGCCTGACGATCGAGACCACGAAAAAGCCCGCCCCGGCCATCAGGTCCGGGCGGGCTTTTTGCATGAGGTCTTGCGCAGCCCCGCCCCCGAGAGCCCCGCCCCGAGGAGGCGAGGCTGGGGGGCGAGGCCGAGGGCCTGACGCCCTCAGGCGTTCTTTAACCGCTTGCTCTTGCCCTGCAGCTCGTCGATCAGCTTCGAGGCGTCGGCCTTGGACAGCTTGTCGTCGAACGGCGTGTCGGTTTCCTCGCAGAGCGTCTGCAGATAGGAGGCCTGCGCCCCGGTCATCGGCTCGTCGCCGGTGGTCCAGGTGTCCGGGTCCTTCTCGGCATTGGAGGGGGCGTCGACCTTGGGCTGGGACTGCGTCATGGGTACACTCCATATCGGATCTGTTCCCACAATGTTCCGGCCCGGCCTTCGTTCCGCCCCCGCGTCCTCCCGCCTCAGCCGAGCGCCTTCTGGGCGTCGAGTCCGCCCATCTCGCAGATGATCAGAAACTCGGCTTCCGTCACCGGCTGCACCGACAGGCGCGAATTGGTGCCGAGCACCATGCCCTGGAGGCGCGGCTCGGCCTTGACCTGATCGAGCGTCACCGGGCTCGGCATGTCGCACACGGCGCGGATGTCGACGCATTCCCAGCGCGGATCGTCCGCCGTGGAATCGGGATGGGCGAGGGCGGAGACCTCCACCACGCCGACCACGGCCTTGCCCTCGTTGGAATGGTAGAAGAAGCCGCGCTCGCCGATCTGCATCGTGCGCATGAAGTTGCGCGCCTGATAGTTGCGCACGCCCGTCCATTCCGTGCCCGCTGGCCCGCACGCCTTCTGCTGGTCGAAGGACCATTTGAACGGCTCGGACTTGAACAGCCAGAACGCCATGGATCAGGCCTCTTCGGGATTGTTAACGGTCCAGTTCCAGCGCCGCACCGTGACCGAGGCAAAGAGGCCGGCCTTGGCGTAAGGGTCGGCGTCGGCCAGCGCCCGCGCGGCCTCCAGGCTCTCGGCTTCCACCACGAGCAGGCTGCCGTTCGGCTTCTCGTCGGCGCCGAGGAAGGGACCGGCGAAACGCAGCGTCGAGCCCAGCGCCTTCAGATGCTCGAGATGGGCGGGCCGGGTTTCGGCGCGCAGCGAGCCGGCGTCGGCGCGGTCTTCGCAGAGAAGGGCGAACAGCATGGGGCGTCTCCGAAATGGGCGATCGTTCGACGCCTCATAGGTTCGCCCGCTTGGTGCGGCAAGCCCGAACCGGAAAAGCTCCGGGTCGGGCGCGCTCGCGGCCCCCCTTGCAGCGGAGGGAGGCGGTACGCCTCCTGTCGCGCTCAGTAGCGATGCCGGATCGGAATGCCGTGCTCCAGCCGGATCATGTTCTCGGTGATCGTGGCGGGGTTGGCCACGGGATCGGGCTTCATGTAGGCGCCCAGACCCACCGTGAAGTTTTCCTCGTCGTCGTAGTTCTGGCGCTTGATGCCGTAGGCGTTGTGCCAGGCGTGGATCAGCTCATGGGCGAGGCCGATATAGGGTGGACGCTGCCCTTGCTCGGGAATGACCCAGACGTTGCTGTTCCAGAAGACGACGCTGGCACTGCCGACACCGTTTTTGGCGTCGCCATCCTGGATCGCTTTGGCCTGGCTGCCGCCCTTTTCTATCGGCAACTCCGCCCGAGCGATCCGGATGCCGCCGCCCCACTTTGCCATATGGGGTGCACGGCCGCTGATTTCGGTCAGGAGTCGCAGGCCGAGCGGCTTGCTGACGATCCGGTCGAGACTGTCGCGGCAGGTGGCGGCGAAGGTGGACGCACCGCCCTGATCATCGATCTTGATGCCGGGAAACAAGGCGGCGTTGTAGTCAACGAGAGCCATGGGACACGCTTTCGAGAAAGGGCCTCGCGCCCGGCCGGGAGGCCGGACCGTCGAATGGGTCTGTCGATCCTGACGAAAGACGGAGGGGCTGAAAAGCGCGCGACGCCCTCCGTCCGGCCGGAAAACCGAAGCGCGGGACGACGGGGCGCAAATCTGGACGGAGCGTCGGTTGCTCTCGCGCCGGTGTCTCCGGCGGGCGCGCGCCGCCTACTCGAACTCGCGCTTCAAGGGGCGGGCGAGGAGGGCGCGCATGGCCCCGGCGGCGGGCAGGCCGTCTTCGAGAATGGCGGCGACGGCTTCGATGATCGGCGCTTCGATGCCGTGCTCGCGGGCGAGCCGCGCGGCGATCGCGGCGGAATAGACGCCCTCGGCGAGCTTCAGCCTGCCCGTGTCCTCGCCCCGGCCGAGCGCCAGCCCGTAGCTGAAATTGCGCGACTGCGCGCCCGAGCAGGTGAGCACGAGATCGCCGAGGCCGGACAGGCCGAGCAGCGTGTCGGGCCGCGCGCCGAGCGCCTCGCCGAGCCGGCGCAACTCCACGAAGCCGCGCGTGACGAGCGCCGCCAGCGCCGAGGCGCCGAGGCCGAGCCCGGCGCAGGCGCCCGCCGCGATGGCGAGGACGTTCTTGAGGGAGCCGCCGGCCTCGACGCCGAGCACGTCGTCGCCGGCATAGATGCGGAAGGCGGGCGCGGCGAGACGGCGGGCGAGCGCGTCCGCCACGGGGCTGCTTTGCGCGGCGAGCGTCACCGCCGTCGGCAGGCCCGCCGCGACGTCGCTGGCAAAGCTCGGGCCGGACAGGACGGCGACCGGGTGGCCCGGCAGTTCCGCTTCCACCACGGCGGAGGCGAAGAGGCCCGTGTCGCGCTCGATCCCCTTGGAGCAGAGAACCAGCGCCGCGCCGGGTTCGAGATGCGGTTTCAGCTCGCGCGCGGCAAGGCGCAGCGCCTGCGCCGGCAGAACGAGGAGCGCGATGCGCGCGCCTTCGAGCGCCGCGCCGAGATCGTCGGTGGCGCGAAGGCTCGGCGGCAGCGCGGTGCCGGCGAGATAGCGCGGGTTCTCGTGCCGCGCGTTGACCGCGCGCACCGTTTCGCCGTCGCGGGCATAAAGGCGGACAGGTTCGCCGTCCCGCGCCCGCATGGCGCCGAGCGCCGTGCCCCAGGCGCCGCCGCCGATCACCGCGATGTCGCCGCGTTCGCCGATGACCTCTTCGGCCATGACCTCTGCGCCGATGACCTGTTCGCTCACGCCTTGGCCCCGCGCTTGCCGAAGCCGACCAGCGGCGCGGCTGTCTCGTCCAGCGGCCAGCGCGGGCGCACGGGGGCCGAGAGCGGGTCGGCGAGGCCCGCTTCCAGCCGTTCCAGCCCGGCATAGGCGATCATCGCCGCGTTGTCGGTGCAGAGCTTCAGGGGCGGCGAGACGACGCGAACGCCGTGCCGCGCCGCCGCCTCTTCCAAAGCCGCGCGGATTTCGCCATTGGCCGCGACGCCGCCGGCCACCGCCAGCGCCGGATCGGCCAGGTCCGGATAGGCCGCGCGGAAGCGGGCGAGCGCGAGCGTCACGCGGTCCCGCACGCTTTCCGCCGCCGCGCGCTGGAAGCCGGCGCAGAGATCGGCCACGTCCTGTTCGCTGAGCGGCGCATGGGCGAGGGCGATCTGGCGCACCGCCGTCTTGAGGCCGGAAAACGAGAAGTCGAGCCGCTTTTCGCCGCGCAAGGGGCGGGGCAGGTCGAAACGTCCCGCATCGCCCTTCCGCGCCATGCGCTCGACGCTCGGACCGCCGGGATGTGGCAGTTCCAAGAGCTTGGCGGTCTTGTCGAAGGCCTCGCCCAGCGCGTCGTCGATCGTCGTGCCCCAGCGCTCGTACTGGCCGAGGCCGGAAACGAGAAGGATCTGCGTGTGGCCGCCCGACACGAGAAGCAGGAGATAGGGATAGGCCAGCGCGTCCGTCAGCCGGGGTGTCAGCGCGTGGCCTTCGAGATGGTTCACCGCCAGAAAGGGCAGGTCGCGCGAGGCGGCGATGCTTTTTCCCACCAGCGCCCCGACGATCAGCCCGCCGACGAGGCCCGGCCCGCTGGTGGCGGCCACGGCGTCGATCCGGTCCAGAGTCACGCCCGCTTCCGCGAGCCCCGCTTCCACCACGCCGCCGATGCTCTCGGCATGGGCTCTCGCGGCGATCTCCGGCACCACGCCGCCGAAGGCCGCGTGTTCCTCGATCTGGCTGAGAACGACATTGGACAGGATCACCGGCCGCCCGTCGCTCCCGCGCCCGACGACGCTCGCCGCCGTCTCGTCGCAGCTCGTCTCGATGCCGAGAACGAGCGGCCGAAGGTCGGGGGAGGGGGGCGAAGCGGAGGCGGACAAGGGCTGGCTTTCGACGGGCGGGCAGGGCCGCACAGGGCGTTCCCCCGCGAATTAGCGATTCCCGGTTGGTTTCGCCAGCGCTTCGCGTTTAGAGCTGGGGTCAAAACCTCGCGGGGTCGGCTGGCCGGATCTTTCCGTCGCTCTCTTCATCGCGAATGCTCGCCGATGCCGCCGGCATCGACTGTGCTTCGCTCCTCGTGATCGAACGAAAATCTCTCGACCTTCCTCCGCCCGGAGGTTTCGTCCCCAGCTCTTAGACCGTCTCCAACTTCAGGAAGGCCGGCCCATGACCCAACCCATCCGCATCGGCACGCGCGGCAGCCGTCTGGCGCTGGCGCAGGCAGAGGAAGTGCGCGCGCGCCTCATGGCGGCGCACGATCTGCCCAGTGACGTCTTCGCGATCACGGTGATCTCCACCTCGGGCGACCGCATCCAGGACCGCGCCCTGTCGGAAGCGGGCGGCAAGGGGCTCTTCACCAAGGAGATCGAGGAAGCGCTTCTGGATGGGCGCATCGATCTGGCGGTTCATTCCTCCAAGGACATGGCGACGCTCGTGCCGGACGGGCTCGCGCTTGCCGCCTATCTGCCGCGCGAGGACGTGCGCGACGTCTTCATCGGGCGCACGGTGCGGCGCATCGCCGATCTGCCCGAAGGGGCGCGGGTTGGCTCGGCCTCGCTGCGCCGGCAGGCGCTCCTGCGGCGCATCCGGCCCGATCTCGAACTCGTGATCTTTCGCGGCAATGTGCAGACGCGCCTCGCCAAGCTGGAAGCCGGCGAGGTCGAGGGCACGCTTCTGGCGCTGGCCGGGCTGAAGCGGCTCGGCGACGAGGCCGTGGCCTGCGAGATTCTCGACGCCGAAGGCTTTCCCCCCGCGCCCGGCCAGGGGGCGATCTGCATCCAAATCCGCGAGGGCGACGCGCGCATCGCCGCGCTCGTCGCGGCCATCGACCATGCCGACACGCATGGCGTGCTCGCGGCCGAGCGAGCCTTTCTCGCCGTGCTCGACGGGTCCTGCCGCACGCCGATCGCCGCCCATGGCACGCTGGAGGGCGATCATTTCCGCTTTCACGGGATGATCCTGACCCCGGACGGAACGCGGATGCACGAAACGCGGGTCGAGGGCACGCGCGCGGAAGCCCGGCAGATGGCCGAGGACGCGGCGCTGCGCCTCGTGGACGAGGCGGGCGCGGCCTTCTTCGAGGGCTGGCGGCGCTGAGCGGGGCCGCTCCTCCTCCAGGAAGCCCGCGCCTTCTCGTCCTGCGCGAGCGCGAGGACGCGGACGCCACGGCCGCGCATTTGAGGGAGGCGGGTTTCGAGCCCGTGCTCCTGCCCTTGAGCGAAACGCGGCTTCTCGACCCGGCGCCGCCCGAAACCCATGTCGCGGGCCTCATCGCCACGAGCCGCCATGCCGTGCCGTGGCTACGGCGGCATTTTGGCGGAAGCGGGCACCCGGTTCTGGCGGTGGGGGAGGCGACGGCGTCGCGGCTTCGCGACGGCGGGTTCCGCCAGGTGATCGTCGGACCGGGGCGGGCGGGCGATCTCGCGGCGCTGGCCGCGAGCCTGCCGATCGCGCCCGGCGCGCGCTTTCTTCATGCGGCGGGCCGGGTTCGCCTGTCGGATCTGGACGCGGGGTTCGCGGCGGCCGGACTGCCGCTGGACGTGGCGGAGGTCTACGACACGGTGCCGCGCACCGTCTCGCCGGAGGAGCGGGCGCGTCTGCGCGGCGAAGCGGGGACGATCGCCGGCGCGCTTCTCCTGTCGCGCGGGCAGGCGCGCGGGTTGGACGCGCTTCTGCGCGAGGAAGGGGCGCCCGGCGAGGGCCTCACCTTCTTCTGTCTTTCCCGCGCGATCGCGCTGGAACTTTCGCCGCAGTTTGGAAAGAATGCGATCTGGGCCGACCATCCTTCGCTTGCGTCTCTGATCGAGACGATCAAACGGTGGAACGGGCGGCTCGGTCGATAATCTTTTCGTTGCAGCTTGCGCGCCGCACGCTAGATCAGGGCGTTGACTCGTCCGAGACATCGGCCGAAGGGAATCCGGCTGGGGCCGGCCGGTTCGCCAGCCACCCAGCCGCCATGGGATGCGACATGAAGGAGTTCTCGGATGGCCAATCGTCCGCGCCGGTCCAAGCCAGGCGCACGACCGGAAACCACGATCGACCTCGAGGCCGGCCGGATCGCCAAGGCCGGGGGCGCTGAGGACGGCACGCAGACGGGCTCCCTGCCGGAGGCCGAACAGGACGAGACGGTTTCGATGAACGACACGACCAAACCCGGCGAAGCCGCTCAAACGCCAGGGTCCCAGACACCGGACGCCAAGACGCCGAGCGCCAAGACGCCGGTCGCTGCCACGGACGGGGCGAAGACGCCCGAGACCACGGTCTCCGCTGCGGCGACGCCCGAGGAGCGGCACGAGGACGCGCTGATTTCCGCGACGGTGGACGACGCGGCCGAGCGCGAGCGCAAGAACGAGATCGCCACGGGCATCGCCTCGGCCGACGCGCTCGCCGGCGGCGAGCCGGTTTCGACCTCGACGCCATCCGCGCCGCTGGGCACGACGGATGGCGGCGAAACGCCGGCCGATCCGCTTCTCTCCGACGCAGCGCGCTCCGACGAGGCGACGCTCGGCGAGACCGGCGAGACCACGGCCAAGGACGGCACGGAAGCCGGCCCGACCGAGGCCTTCGCGCGCGACGAGGGCTTTGCCGGCAAGCGGCGCGATCTCGGCGAGTTCGAGGACGACGAGACGGTTCTGCCGGCCGCCCACCCCGAGCCGGCCGGCCCCGATCCGCTGACCTCCAGCCCCTATCATGCGGCGGCCGGCACCTCGCCGACCGACCATCGGCCGGGCTTCGGTCCGCTCCTCGGCGCGGGCCTTCTCGGCGCGGTGATCGCGCTCGGCGGCGGCGCGGCCCTTCTTTATTCGGGCGCGGTGCGCCCGCCCGCCGCCCAGACGCCCGCCGTTTCCACGACGCAATTCGCGCCGGCCGGCGAAGTGCAGAAGCTCACCGGCGACATCGCCACCCTGCGCGGCACGGTGGAGCAGCTCCAGTCGGCCCAGGCGGCCGGCGGCGCGGGCACGGGCAATGTCTCGCGCACCGAGTTCACCCAGCTGACCGACCGCGTCACCGCCAACGAGCGCTATGCGCAGGCCAATGGCGATTCCGCCGCCGCCGCGGCGAAGGCCGACGAGGCCGCCACCGCCGCGCGCGACACGGCGAGCGAAGCGCTGAACACCGCCAACGCGGCGCGCGACACGGCCCAGAGCGCCCAGCAGACGGCGCAGAGCGCCCAGCAGGCCGCGCAGAGCGCGCAGCAGGCGGCGACCAGCGCCCAGACCGCCGCCAACGAAACGCGCGACACGGTGAACAGCCTCGGCCAGCGCGTCGACGCGATCGAGGAATCCAACCGCCGCGCGGCGACCGCCCTGTCGGCCGCCGGGCTGAAAAGCGCGATCGACAGCGGCCAGCCCTTCATGCAGGAGCTGGAGCGCTTCGCGCAGGCGAGCGGCAACAATGGCGACGCGGTGAACTCGCTGCGCGACTTCGCGGCCTCCGGCGTTCCGACCATTTCGGCGCTCGACCGCGAATGGAACGAGGCCGAGACGCGCATTCTCACCTCGCTGCGTCCGGTGGATTCCACCGCCGATGTCGGCACGCAGGTTCTCTCGGGGCTTCGCTCGCTCGTCACCGTGCGCCCGGCCGGCTCCAGCGTCTCGCCCGAGACGCAAGGGCCGGAAGCCACCGTGGCCCGCATGGACGAGGCGCTCGACAAGGGCGACTTCGCCGCCTGGCTGAAGGAGTGGGACACGCTGCCCGACGCCGCCAAGAGCGCCTCGAAGGACTTCGCCGACAAGGTTCGCGCCCGCGCCAATGCGGACGACCTGATTCGCCAGACCATCAACAGCGCCGTCGGCGCTTCCGCGTCGCAGGGCTGACATGCTGCGTATTCTCGCATTCTTCCTCGTCGTTCTCGCGGGTGGCCTCGGCTTCGCCTGGCTGGCCGACCATCCCGGCTCCGTCTCGATCCTCTGGCAGGGCCAGGAGGTCGGCACGAGCTTCACGGTCTTCGTGATCCTGCAGCTCGCCCTCGTGGTCGCCGCCGTGCTCCTGTTCTGGCTGGTGCGCGGCTTCTTCAAGGCGCCGGATCGCGTGTCGCGCTTCTTCGCAACGCGCCGCCGCGACAAGGGCTACCGCGCCCTCTCGGCCGGCATGATCGCCGCCGGCGCGGGCGACGCCGTCATGGCGCGCCGCCTCGTCAAGCAGGCGCAGAAGCACCTGTCCAACCGCCGCGAGCCGATGGTTCGCTTCCTCGACGCGCAGACCGCGCTGATCGAGGGCGACCACGCCAAGGCGCGCTCGATCTTCGAGACGCTGGAAGGCGATCCCGACACCCGCCTCGTGGGTCTTCGCGGCCTGTATCTCGAAGCCGAGCGCCTGGGCGACCGGGACGCGGCGCGCTCCTATGCCGAGCGGGCCGTTCGCATCGCGCCGCATGTGCCCTGGGCCGGCGGCGCCGTGCTCGACCTCAAGGCCGCGCAGGGCGATTTCGACGGCGCGCTCGCCATTCTGGAAGCGCAGCGCGACTCGCGCCTCGTGGACAAGGCCGAAAGCCGTCGCCTGCGCGCCGTGCTCCTGACCGGCAAGGCGCAGGAGCTGGCCGACAGCGATCCGGCCGGCGCCAAGACCGCCGCGCGCGAGGCACAGAAGCTCGCGCCCGATCTCGTGCCCGCCGCCGCGATCGCGGCCCGCGCCATGATCCGCCTGAACGAGCATCGTCAGGCGCAGAAGGCGCTGGAAGCGGCCTGGAAGGCCAATCCGCATCCCGAGCTCGCCGCGCTCTACATCCACCTCTGGCCGGGCGACGGCGTCGCCGAGCGCTTCAAGCGCGCGCGGCATCTGTCGAGCCTCCAGCCGGGCCATGTCGAATCGCGCCTGGCGCTCGCCCGCGCCGCGCTCGACGCCCGCGAGTTCGGCACGGCCCGCGTCGAGGCCATGGCGGCCGCCGAGAGCGCGCCGCGCGAATCGGCCTATCTCCTCCTCGCCGATATCGAGAACGCCGAGACCGGCAACGACGCGCTGGTGCGCCAGTGGATGAACCGCGCGCTTCATGCGCCGAAGGACCCGTCCTGGAGCGTCGACGGCGCCCCGGCGGAGGAATGGCGCGCGGTGTCGCCGACCACGGGGCGTCTCGACGCCTATACGTGGAGCGTGCCGGACGAGGGCGATCCCGAACTCGTGCAGCGCGTCGGCCGCATGTTGCGCGGAATGCAGCCCGCGCCCAACACCGACCCGAACCGCCGCGTCTTCATCGACGCGCGCCTGCCGCCCGAAGAGGAGCCCAAGGCGCCCGAGGGGCTCGACAATGGCGAGCCGCCGCTGGAGCGCACCCCCGCTTGAGGGCAAACGGCAACAGATGACGAAGGACGGCCCGGAGCACACCCGCTCCGGGCCGTTTTCGTTTGCGCGAGGCTCTCTTCCCAAGCGAAATGAAATGAACCTCGACCCCGCGAAGTCGTTTGGGAGAGGGGCCGAGCGCCCCCGACCCGACCCGACCCGACCCGACCCGAACCTTCCCGAGCCCGGACGCCGCCCATGCTGGACGCCTTCAAGGATTTTCTTCGCAACCTGTCGGGCGGGCCGACCGGCGGCTCCGCCGGCGAGGACGATCCCCTGGTCGCGGCCGCCGCGCTTCTCTTCCATGTGGGCGAGGCGGACGGCACGCTGACCGAGGCCGAGGGCGCCAAGCTGCGCGAGCTTCTGATCCGGGAATACCGGCTCGACCCCTGGCGCGCCGAGCAGGTGCGCCGCGCCGGCCGCGAAGCCGATGCCGAGGCCGTCGATCTCTTCCGCTTCACCCATGTCCTCATGCGCCATTGGAGCGCGGAGGAGCGCGTGCGCTTCGTGGAAGTCCTGTGGGAGATCGTCTTCGCCGACGGCGAGGTCCACGAGCTGGAGGACAACACGATCTGGCGCGTCGCCGAACTCCTCGGCGTGTCCGGGCGCGACCGGATGCTCGCCAAGCGCGAGGCGCAAAGCAAGGTCCAGACGCCCCCCGTGCAGACGGCCAAGGTACAGACACAAGAGCATGGATGATCTTCCCTTCTCCCGCCCGCAGAGCGCCGCGCCGCTGAAGCGCTTCGTCCTGCGCGATGCCGGCGATAGCAGGCCGGTTCTGGTGGTCCTTCATCAGGAAACCTCGACGCCCGGCCGCGTCGGCCAGATCCTGGAGGCGGCCGGCGTGCGGCTCGATATCCGCCGTCCGGTGCTGGGCGAAACGCTGCCCGCAACGCTGGACGGGCATCGCGGCGCGGTCGTGTTCGGCGGGCCGCCGAGCGCCAACGATCAGGAGCCGCATCTGCGTCAGGAGATCGACTGGCTGGAAATTCCGCTGAAGGAGGATCGCCCGTTTCTCGGCATCTGCCTGGGCGCGCAGATGCTCGCCAAGCATCTCGGCGCGACGGTCGGCCCGCATCCCGACGGGCTGGTCGAGGTCGGCTATTATCCGGTCACGGCCACGGCGGAGGGTCGCGCCATCATGCCGGGTTGGCCCGGCATGGTCTATCAATGGCACCGCGAGGGCTTCACCCTGCCGCACGGGGCGACGCTTCTCGCCGAGGGCACGACCTTTCCCAACCAGGCGATGCGCTACGGCGCGAACGCCTATGGCGTGCAGTTCCACGCCGAGCTGACGCTCGCCATGCTGCATCGCTGGACGACGCATGGCCATTCGCGCCTGTCGCTGCCGGGCGCGCAGGCGCGGCGCGAGCATTTCAGCGGCCGTGCGATCCACGACGCGCCGGTGAAGCGCTGGCTGGAGCAGTTTCTGGGCCTGATCTTCGGCCGCGAGGCGAGCGGCGAAACGCTGGCCGAGGGGCCGCGCGGCTGACGGGTCAGCGCGTCAGGTCCGCCGTCGCGCAGGAGAGCACGGCGATGAGGTCGGCCGGCGCGATCTCGATCTGCAGGCCGCGCTGGCCGCCGTTCACGACGATCGTCTCGAAGAGGAGGGCCGTCTCGTCGAGAAGCGTCGGCACGGGCTTGCGCTGGCCGAGCGGGCTGATGCCGCCGACCTTGTAGCCGGTCAGCCGCTCGGCATCGGTGGGTTTCATCATGCGGGCCGACTTGCCGCTGAGCGCCGCCGCGAGCTTCTTCATGTTGGCCTCCTCGTCGGAGGGCAGGATCGCGCAGACCGGCTTGCCGTCGAGCTCGGCCATCAGCGTCTTGAACACCTGCGAGGGCGAGCGGCCGAGCGCCTCGGCGGCCTGCAAGCCGACGCGCTCGGCATTGGGGTCGTAATCATAGGTCAGAAGCGCGAAGGGGCGCCCGGCTTGCGACAGGGCCTTGGTGGCCGGCGTGGTCTTGGACATGGCGTTCGGTCTTCTCGGGAAGGCTCCGCGATCGGCCGGCGCACGGTTCGGCGCGGCCCTCGCGCCCGCAGTCTAGAGGCGGGTGCCCGCGCCTCTCAAGCGCGACGGCGACACCCTTTGCCCAGAAAGCGGGTGAGCAAGGGCGGCCTTCGCCTTTACGCGGGCTTTGCACAAGCCAGTGTATGGAGAAGGTCGAGACCGAACCCCGCGGCGCGCGCCCGCAATTCTTTGAAAGAAGACGAGGCTCCATGTCGACCTACGACCTCATCGTGATCGGTAGCGGCCCATCCGGCCGCCGGGCCGCCGTGCAGGCCGCCAAGCTCGGGCATTCCGTGCTCGTGGTGGAGCGCAACCGCCGCGTCGGCGGCGTGTCCGTCCACACCGGCACGATCCCGTCCAAGACCATGCGCGAGACGGTGCTGAACCTTTCGGGCTGGCGCGAGCGCGGCTTCTATGGCCGCGCCTACCGCGTGAAGCAGGACATTTCGGCCGCCGATATCCAGGCGCGCATGAGCAAGACGCTGGAGCACGAGGTCGACGTGCTCGACCACCAGTTCGCCCGCAACGGCGTCAAGGTCATGCGCGGCGTGGCCTCGTTCCGCTCGCCGCACGAGATCGTGGTGCGCAACGAGGGCGAGGACGAGCGCGTCGTCACCGGCCGGTTCATCCTGATCGCGGTCGGCACCAAGCCCTTCCGCCCGGATTACGTGCCCTTCAACGGCACCAATGTCTTCGATTCCGACGAGATCGTCTCGCTGCCCAAGCTGCCGCGCTCCATGACGGTGATCGGCGCGGGCGTCATCGGCGTCGAATATGCCACGATCTTTTCCGCGCTCGAGGTGCAGGTGACGCTGGTCGAACCGCGCGCCACCTTCCTCGACTTCGTGGACAAGGAGCTGATGGAGGATTTCGTCCACGACCTGCGCGACCGGAACCTGTCGCTGCGGCTCGGGGCAGAAGTCACCAAGATCGAGTTCGACGCCAATGGCCGCCCGGTCTGCCGCATCGCCACCGGGCGCGACGTGACGAGCGACATGCTGCTCTTTGCCGCCGGGCGCATGGGCGCGACCGACAGCCTCAATCTCGAAGCCGCCGGGCTGGAGGTCGATCGGCGCGGGCGCATCAGCGTCAACGAGAAGACCTTGCAGACCGCCGTGCCGCATATCTACGCGGCGGGCGACGTGATCGGCTTTCCCTCGCTCGCCTCCACCTCGATGGAGCAAGGGCGCCTCGCCGCCTGCCACGCCTTCGGGCTCCAGCCGCCGCCGCCGCCCGAGTTCTTCCCCTATGGCATCTATTCCGTGCCGGAAATCTCGACGGTCGGCATGAGCGAGGAGGACGTGCGCAAGCGCGGCATTCCCTATGAATGCGGCATCGCGCGCTTCCGCGAGACCTCGCGCGGCCACATCATGGGCCTCGACCGGGGCATGATGAAGATGATCTTCTCCAAGAAGACCCGCCGTCTTCTCGGCGTCCATATCGTGGGCGAGGGGGCGACCGAGCTGATCCATATCGGTCAGGCCGTTCTCAACCTGAAGGGCACGATCGACTATTTCATGGACAACACGTTCAACTATCCGACGCTCGCCGAGGCCTACAAGATCGCCTCGCTCGACGCCTGGAACCGCGCCTTCGCCCATGCCGCCGAGCCGCCGGTGGCCCCGGTGTCGGGCGAGGACGAGATGGTTCACTGACGCCCCGCGCCATGGGCCGACCCTCATGAAAAAAGGCCGGGACGCCTCGCGCCCCGGCCTTTTTCGCATCGTAGCTTGCGGAGGCCGGCCGGCCCCCAACGCCTTTGTTAGTAGAGCGGCACCGCGCCGGTCAGCACCGCGCCGGCGAGCATGAGGCCCGCCAGACCCGCCGCCCAGGGCAGGGCGAAGCGCTGCAAGGCGCCGGTTTCCACCTCCGACAGGTTGGTCAGGACGTAGAGCGCGGGCACGAGCGGGCTCAGCATGTGCATGGGCTGGCCGACCAGCGAGGCGCGGGCGATCACTTCGGGCGCGATGCCATAGGCGCGCGCCGCTTCCGCCAGAACCGGCACCACGCCGAAATAGAAGGCGTCGTTCGACAGGAGGAAGGTAAAGGGGCCGCTGAGGACCGCCGTGATCAGCGGAATGAAGTTTCCGGCCGATTCCGGGATCAGGTAGATGACGCTTTTCGCCAGCGCGTCGGTCATGCCCGTGCCCTGGAGAATGCCGGTGAAGACGCCGGCGGCGAAGATCACCGCCACGACCGACAGCGCGCTGCCGGCATGGGCCTCGATGCGCTCGCGCTGCTCGCGGATGCCGGGGAAGTTCACGGTGATGGCGATCGCGAAGGCGATCATGAACATCAGCGCCAGCGGCAGGACGTCGGCCACGAGCAGGACGAGCAGCGCCGCCGTCAGGACGAGGTTGAACGCCTGAAGCCAGGCGGGGCGGGCGACCACGGCGCGGCGCGAGGCCAGGATCTGGCTCATCGGCGTTTCCTCGCTATCGGGCACGATGCCCGGCAGGGCGGCGAGGCGGCGGCGCTCGATCAGGCCGAAGCGCGCGGCAATGAGGACCGCGCCGCAGCAAGTGAGGAGAATGGCCGGGATCAGCGGCACGAAGACCTGGCTCGGCTCCAGATGCAGCGAGGCCATGACGCGCGCCGTCGGCCCGCCCCAGGGCGCGATGTTGATGATGGCGTTGGGCAGGATCGTCACCGCCGGCAGGATCAGTGGCCGGATGCCGAGACTGCGATGCAGCGGCATCATGGCCGTGACGCAGATCAGGAAGGTGGTGGAGCCGTCGCCGTCCAGCGACACGACCATGGCGAGGAGCGTCGAGCCGACGATGACGCGAAGCGGATCGCCATGGCAGACCCGCACCACGAGCCGCACCAGCGGATCGAACAGGCCGACATCGATCATCAGGCCGAAATAGAGAATGGCGAAGAGCAGCAGCGCGGCGGTCGGCCCGATACGCTTGATGCCCTCCAGAACCATGTCCGGGATCATCGGGCCGAAGCCGCCGATGAGCGCGAAGGCCATGGGAATGAGGATGAGCGCGATCAGCGCGGACAGGCGATTGCTCATGACCGCCGTCATGAAGACGGCGATCATCGCATAGGCGAGGAAGGTCAGCATGGTCGTTTCGTTGTGAGCATCGGGCGAGGGGAGGTCCCGCCGGGACGCAAGGGATGGAGAGGCGGTGCGCACGCGGCGCCTCACGGACGCGTTACCGGATATTGGCGCGCCTAACCATCCTCACATCGCCTTTTTTCGACGCCTCGCGTGTCCCGCCGGCGCCCGTCGTCCGTAGCCCTGCGACCGGCCGCCTGCCGCCCTATTCGCGCGCGGCGAGGCTGCGGGCCTGGCGGAGCTGCGGGAAGGCGAGGCTCCAGATGCCGGCGACCGCGACGGTCGCGAGGCCGCCCACCACGACGGCGGGCACGGCGCCGATCCAGGCGGCCATGAGGCCGGCGCGGAATTCGCCGAGCTCGTTGGACGCGCCGACGAAGATGCCGTTCACCGCGTTGACGCGGCCGCGCACCTCGTCCGGCGTCCAGAGCTGGAGCAGCGTTTCGCGGATATAGACCGAGATCATGTCGGCCGCGCCCATCAGGGCGAGCGCCGGGATCGACAGCCAGGGCGTGGTGGACAGGCCGAACACCGCCGTGAACACGCCGAACAGGGCGACGAACAGGAACATGATGTGCCCCGCCCGGTCGCGCACCGGATGGGCGGCGAGCCAGGCGGCCGTCAGGATGGCGCCGACGCCGGGCGCGGCGCGCAAGAGGCCGGCGCCCCAGGGGCCGACGCCCAGAACGTCATGCGCGAAGACCGGCATGAGCGCCACCGCGCCGCCGAGAAGCACGGCGAAGAGATCGAGCGAGATGGCGCCGAGCACGACCTTTTCGCGGAAGATGAAGCGGAAGCCCGCCACCACCGTCTCGAAGCTCGCCGGCTCGCCCGTCGTGTGCTGGCGCGGCGCGGAGATCGACAGGACGAGGCCCGCGCCGAGCAGGAACAGCACCAGCGCCGTGCCATAGGCGATGTCGGGCGACAGGCCGTAGAGAAGACCGCCCGCGACCGGACCGACGATCGAGGCGACCTGCCAGGAGGAGGAGTTCCAGGCGACTGCGTTGGCGAGCTCGTCCTTGCTCACGAGATTGACCACGAGCGAGGAGGCGGCCGGGCCGAAAAAGGCGCGCGCGATGCCGAAGACCACGAGAATGGCGAAGACCGGCACGGGCGAGACGAGGCCCGTCAGGGTGAGGAACAGAAGCGCCGCCGCGCCCGCGCCTTCCACCAGGGTGGACAGGCCCATGATCCAGCGCCGCGAATAGCGGTCGGCCACCGAGCCGGTGACGAGCACGAGCAGGAGCGCCGGCAGGAACTGGCAAAGGCCGACCAGCCCGAGATCGAACGGATCGCGCGTCAGCGCATAGATCTGCCAGGTGACGGAGACCGAGACGATCTGCACCGCGAAGGCGGCGAAGAACCGGGCCAGCCAGTAGCGCAGAAAGCGGCGGTTGCGAAAGGCGGCAAAGCGATCGTCGGTCGGCGTGTGGACCGGGGCGTCGTCGGACGGGGGAAGGGAGGGCGCGTCGTCGCTGGACATCGTGGCTCCGGCCGTCTTTTCCTTATCAGTGGCGCGCATCGGCGGGGCGCGGTGCGAGGAAGCGCCGCGTGGTCGGACATGCGGACAGGAAGGGAAGGGGCCGCCTTTCGAAGAAATCGGGAAACAGCGCATCACCGGCCGGCGCACCCTCCGGAGAACGGACGGGCACCCCTGCGGCGCGCGGGAGCGTGACCGCCTCTCCTTCCGGGGATCGCGACCGCGAAAACACAGTCACGAGCGGAGGCCTTGCGTCAAGTCGCCCGAAGGCAAGGCTTACGAAGTTTTCTCGGGGCCACGCATCCAAGACGGCCTTTGCGTGTCCCGCAGCGCGGCGCGCCGCTCCGACGGGCCGTTCCCCCTTCGAGCCGAGGCGGGGACGAGGAGGATGGGGCCGCCGTTAAGACGTGCGACATATCGCCTCGAAAAACGATTTACCCCATTTGGCGATACCTGCGTCGTTTCAGGACTTGGCAGCTTTCTTGGCCTTTATTTTCCCCCGAACCGACAAGGGGGCGTCAATGAGAGTCTCGATTCGCACCAAACTCGCCGGCGGCTTTGCCGTCATGGTCTGTCTCAGCCTGTTTCTGGGCGGCATCGGCGCCTACAATCTGATGACCGTTCAGGAGCGCATGGAAGCGCTCCGGTCCGGGCCGATCGCGCAGAACGAGCGGCTTTTGAGCATCCGCTCGGCCGTGTCGGATATCGGGCGCCTCGTGAACACCCTGACATCGGTCGACGGCAGCACGTTCGGCGATACGCAGGAGGCGATCCAGGGCCGGTCGAAGGACGCGTTCGACGCGCTCGCCGAGTATCGCGCCAACGCGGCCCGGACCGAGATCCCCTCGGTGGATACGCTGAAGGGCAGCATTGAGACCTATCTGCGGATGACCAGGCAGGCGGCGGACTTCCTGACGCTGAAGACGAGCGATCCCGCCCAGCGGGCCGAAGCGCAGTCCAACGCGCGCTCGCTTCTGGGCGGCGGCATGCAGCCGACCATGGTGGCGATGATCAGCCAGGTGAAGACGCAGCTCTCGCGCGAGAAGAAGCGCATGAACGCGCTGTCCGCTGAGATCGACCAGGCCAACCAGCGGGCGCTCATGCAGCTGACGGCGCTGGCCGGCGCCGCCGTCGTCATGGGCCTGTTCCTGGCCGCCTGGCTCGGCCTGTCGATCTCGCGCGGCCTGTCGCGCTCGGTGACGCTCGCCCGCCAGATCGGCTCGGGCGACCTGACGCAGCGGATCGTGGTGAAGGGCCGTGACGAGATCGCCGAGTTGCAGCAGGCCATGAGCGACATGACGGTGAAGCTCTCCGAGATCGTGTCGGGCGTTCGCTCCTCGTCCTCGCTGGTCGCCGCCGGCTCCGCCCGCTCCGCTTCCACCGCCGAGCGCCTGTCGTCGGGCTCGACCGAACAGGCCGCCGCCTCGGAGCAGGCCTCCGCCGCCATTGAAGAGATGAGCGCGAACATCCGTCAGAACGCCGACAACGCGTCCACCACGGAGAAGATCGCCGCGCAGGCGTCGGAACATGCCGGAACGACCGGCGAGGCCGTGGCGCAGTCCACCAAGGCGATGCGCGAGATCGCCGAGAAGATCGCCGTCGTGCAGGAAATCGCGCGCCAGACCGACCTTCTGGCGCTGAACGCCGCCATCGAAGCCGCCCGCGCCGGCCAGCATGGCAAGGGCTTTGCCGTCGTCGCGTCGGAAGTGCGCAAGCTCGCCGAGCGCTCGCAGACCGCCGCGAGCGAGATCGGCGAACTCTCGGCCAAGACGCTGGTCGTCGCCGAAGAGGCCGGCTCGCGTCTGGAGCGTCTGGTGCCGGACATCCGAAAGACCGCGGAACTCGTGTCCGAGATTTCGGCCGCCTGCCGGGAGCAGTCGATCGGCGTCGAGCAGATCAACCAGGCGATCCAGCAGCTCGATCAGGTGACGCAGGCCAATGCCGGCGCGGCCGGCGAGATGACGGCCACCGCCGAGCAACTGGCGGCGGAAGCCGGGCGGCTGGAAGAGCGCGCGGGCTATTTCCGCATGACGGATGCCGAGCGCGAGCATTTCCAGAAGGCGGAAGCCGCCGAGATCGAAGCCACCAACCAGCGGATCGAGCGCGAGAAGGCGCGGCGGGGCGAGGCGTCGGCCAAGCCGGCCGCGTCCAAGGGTGCGGCGTCCAAGCCGGTTGCCGATCAGGCCGCCCCGCCGTCCAAGCCGGTCCGCGCGGCCAAGGCGCCGGTCGCGGCGGTGGCGGAGGACGATCTCTTCGCGGATGGCGGCGACAACCCCGTCCATTCGCTCCAGGCGCAGGCGGCGGACTTCGCCGCGCGCCCGAGCGCCAAGGCTGGCAAGGCCGGTTTCGCGCTGGATCTCGGCCGTGACGAGGGCTTCGAGCGCATGAGCCGGTAAGGCTCACGGGCCGCTCCGAGCGGGCGGCCCCGGTCTCCAAACCACGAAAGCCCGGCGCGACAGCCCCCCCCCGCGCCGGGCTTTCGTGTTCGGGCCATTCTTGTTGGAAGCGCGAGCGAAAGCGGCGTCTCATGCGTCCGGCCGGCTCAGCCGCAGATCGAACTGCGACAAGCCGAATAGCCACGAAAGGACGTGGGCACGCTTTCCAAATTGTAAGATGAGAGCCGGTGATTGGTGGAGCTGAGCGGGATCGAACCGCTGACCTCGTCATTGCGAACGACGCGCTCTCCCAACTGAGCTACAGCCCCGTCCACCGGTGAAGCGGGATTTAGATCAGGGGCGGGGTACCTGTCAAGCGGGCCGTTTCGATTCGGCCGCGTCGGCCTCCTCCGCCGTCAATTCGGTGCGAGAAGGGTGCGAAACGTTAGGGAAATACCCACTTCCCTCGTCGATTGTGCCAAAGCACATAGGTCCATCATCCAAAGGCTCCCCATGCTCGCCGTCGTTCAAGTCGTTCTTCTGATCCTCAACATTCTCTGGTGGATCATCATCGTCTCGGCGATCCTGTCCTGGCTGCTCGCCTTCAACATTCTGGACTACCGCAACAATTTCGTGCGCACCGTCAGCGACACGCTCTATCGCATGACCGAGCCGCTCTATCGCCCGATCCGCCGCATCCTGCCCAATCTCGGCGGGCTCGACCTGTCGCCGCTGGTGGTGCTGATCGCGATCTTCTTCATCCAGCAGCTGATCTATCTCTACGTCGTGCCCGCGATCTATCGCGCCGGCATCTGATGCTGCTTTCGGTGCGCCTGACGCCGCGCGCGGCGAGCGACCGGGTGGACCGGATCGCGCCGGGCGCGGAGGGCTGGCGCATCGAGGCGCGGGTGCGCGCGGTGCCGGAAAAGGGGCTCGCCAACGAGGCCCTGATCCGGCTCCTCGCCGATACGCTCGGCGTTCCCAAATCCGCGCTTTCGCTGAACTTCGGCTCCAAGGGGCGCGAAAAGCGCGTGCGCGTCGAGGGTGACGGCGCTAGTCTCGAGAATGCTCTTCGCGCTCACGCTTGTTTCCGCCCTTCTGGGGACGCCTGAGGACTCCCCGCCCCAGCCGCCTTCGCGTGCCGAGCTGACCGGCGCGGAAACGCCCGTCATCGAAAGCCTCTGCGTGTCGGCGGAACGGCCGGAGGCGGGCGGCGAGGCGCTGCGCTGCGCCGGCCTTCCGGGCTTCGATCTCTTTCTCGCAGGCCCGAGCGATCGACGGCGCGTCGCGATCGGCCGGCCCGAGGGCTTTGTTCCAACGCCGCCCGAACCGATGCGGCTCGGCTCCACGGCGCGCTGGCGCCTCGATGGCACCCGGCCGCTCGCCGTGATCCTGCGCTACAAGCTTGCAAGCGTGCCGGACGAAATCCTGCGGGTCGTCGTGAAGGCGCCCGTCGGCGAGACGCCCGGCTGTCTGGCGGCGATCCTCGCGGGCCAGGCGGGTGCCGAGGGCGAGGAGGCCGACGCCTTCGTGGACGGCCGCGCGGCGGCGTTTCGCTGCGGCGTGGACCGGCCCGCCTTCCTGGGGCCGCGCGCCGACCCGGCCTTGCAGCGGGCGGGCCTGGCCTGGGTTTCCGAGCCGTAGAGATCCCGTCGAACGAGAAAGGGCGCGGCTCCCTTTGGCGCCGCGCCCTCCTGATGGTCCTGCGAGCCGGATGGCTCAGGCGTTTTCCTGGCCCACCGGCGTCTTGTTCTTCTCGGCCGCCGAGGCCTCCTCGTAGCGCGTCACGGCTTCCGTGATGAGCTTGCGGGCTTCGGCCGCATCGCCCCAGCCACCGATCTTCACCCACTTGCCGGGCTCCAGATCCTTGTAGTGCTCGAAGAAATGCTCGATCTGCTTCAGCGTGATCTCGGGCAGGTCGGTGTATTCCTCGACCTTGATGTAGCGCTGGGTCAGCTTCGGCGAGGGAACGGCGATGACCTTCTCGTCCACGCCGCTGTTGTCCTCCATCTTGAGGACGCCGATCGGACGGCAGTTGATGACGCAGCCCGGGAAGAGCGGGCGCGTCGAGCAGACGAGCACGTCGATCGGGTCGCCATCGTCGGACAGCGTGTGGGGAACGAAGCCGTAGTTCCCGGGATAGGTCATCGGCGTGTAGAGGAAGCGGTCGACGAAGAGAGCGCCTGACTCCTTGTCCATCTCGTACTTGATCGGGTGGCCGCCGACCGGCACCTCGATGATCACGTTGATGTCCTCGGGCGGGTTCTTGCCCCGGGCGATAGCGTCGATGCGCATGGGAAAACTCCTCGAAAGCGTCGCGCGTGTCTAACCTGCCTGCCGCCCTCGAAGCAATTGGACTGGGTGTTTTCCCTGACGAAAGGTTAAAAAGCTAAGGGGACGGGATGAGCCCGCCGACGCCCCGACACCTTGGCCCCCTTTTTAAGGAAAGGTGAAGGCCAGCTTGCGCAGCGTCACGCCTTCGAACGTCTCCGTGCCGGTCGCGACATCGACGCCGCCCGCCGCCTGATAGAAGCGCACGGCGCCCGGGTTGTCCTCCAGCGCCCAGACGGCGGTTCCCGAAAGACCGCGCGAGCGGATCAGCATCCGCGCCGCCGCGAACAGGCGCTGGCCGAAGCCGATGCCCTGGAATTCGGGGCGCAGATACAGCTCGTACACCTCGCCCTCGACGCCGAGCGCCCGCGTCCGGTTGCGGCCGAGCGTGGCGTAGCCGCCCATCTCGCCGCCATATTCCAGAACGAGGATCGCCGCCTGGTTCTGGATGGCGCTGTGCCACCAGGCGGCGTTGCGGCGCTCCACCATGCGCGTCAGCGTTCGAAAGGGGATGAGCCCCGCATAGGCGCCCCGCCAGGAGGCCTCGTGGACGCGGGACAGGGCCGCCGCGTCGCGGGGCTCGGCCAGTCTGATCTCTGCGGCGATCGTCTTCATGGGCGATTAACCATGTCGAACGATTTCCGATCCAGCGCGAGGAGAAAAATCGCGCGGCTGATTCGAGAGGGCATTCGTCATCGTCACGGGTGGTACAAGCTCGGGCGCGTGGCGGCAACGGCTTGACGCGCCCGAAAATAAGCCGCCCAAGCGATCCGCTCCTAGCCGCGCCCGAGAACCCCGCCCGCCAGCGCCTTCTGGATGCCGGCGAGATTGGCCCCACGCGCGAGATTCTGGGTGAAAGGCTGGCTCTGACCGGAGACCCAGATGCGCAATTCGGCATCCGTGTCGAAGGAACCGGCGGTTTCCACCGAAAACATGGTCACGGCGCGATAGGGAATGGAATGATACTGGCGCTTGCGCCCGGTCATGCCCTGCTTGTCGATCAGGATGACGCGGCGATCGGTGAAGACGATCTGGTCGCGCATGAGCTGGAAGGCGATCTCGATGCCCTCGTTGGGCAGGAGAACGGGCTCCAGCTCGTGCGTCAGCGCGCCGACATCCACATCGCTCGCAAGGCCGAGAAGGCCGCTCAGGAATCCCATTTCGTCGTCTCCTCTTCAGCCGGGCCAGCCGGCGATCACGAGCTTGCCGAGCGTCGCGCCGGTTTCGCTGATGCGGTGTCCCTCGCGCACGGTCTCGGCGCAGATCGGGGCGAGCGTCCGCGTGCGCGTCGAATGCAGGCGCCCGGCGTCCACGAGGCGCGAGACCTCGGACAGGAGGCGGTGCTGCTCGATCATGTCGGCGGTCTGGAACAGAGGCCGGGTGAACATGAACTCGAAGTGCAGCGACACGGATTTCTGCCGGATCGGGGCGAGGTCGAGCGCGGCGCTGTCGATCACGCAGAGATCACCGAAGGGGCGGATCAGCGCGCCGATATCCTCCATATGCGAGGGCGTGTGGGTGAGGGCGAAGACATAGTCCACCGATCCGAAGCCGAGCTCGGCGATCTGCGGGGCCATGGGTCGCGAATGGTCGATCACGTGATGGCAGCCGTTGCGCAGGGCGAAGTCGCGCGTCTCCTGGCGCGAGGCCGTGCCGATCACGGTAAGGGCGGTCAATTGGCGGGCGAGTTGCGTCGCGATCGAGCCGACGCCGCCGGCCGCGCCGATCACCAGAAGCGTGCCGCGCTCGGTCGCGTCGGGCTGGATGCGGAAGCGGTCGAACAGGGTTTCCCAGGCGGTGATGGCGGTGAGCGGCAGGGCGGCGGCATCGGCGAAGTCGAGCCGCTCGGGCTTTCGCGCCACGATCCGCTCGTCCACCAGCTGGAACTCGGCATTGGAGCCCTGCCGATCCACCGCGCCGGCATAGAAGACCGGATCGCCCGGCCGAAACAAGGTCGCGTCCTCGCCGACCGCCTCCACGACGCCCGCCGCGTCGAAGCCGAGAACGCGCGGCAGGCGGTTCGCGTCGGCGACGGGGCCGCGCTGCTTGGTGTCCACTGGATTGATCGAGACGGCCTCGACCCGCACCAGGAGATCGCGGCCCGTCGGCACCGGGCGCGGCAGGTCGAGATCGACGAGATGGCCGGCGTCCCGGTCGGGCGGCGATTGCGCGTATCCCACTGCCTTCATGTCGGCCTCCGTCCTTTCCGCCCGCCTGACCTATCGCGCATCGGGGCGCCATCAAGATGCGGGGAGGCTCGGCGTCCGGCATCCCGGCGCTATCTGAGGATGTGAACCCCGGAGGGGCGTCCCGCGCAACGGGCGTCGAGGGATCACCGAGGAGGGACCATGTCCGAACCAACACGAGGGATGCGCGGCTCGGCCGCCGATCTCTTTCCCACCCATGTCCTGGGCCGGCCGGAGGTGCGCGAGCTGCCGCCTCCGCCCCTCAATACGGGCAAGCTGATCGGCCCCGGCATCGTCGCGGCGGGCGTCGGCCTCTCGTCGGGCGAATTCATTCTCTATCCCTACATCGCCTCCCAGGTCGGCATGGCCTTCGTCTGGGCGGCGCTCGTCGGCGTGATGACGCAGTTCTTCCTCAACATGGAGATCGAGCGCTACACGCTGGCGACCGGCGAGACGGTGCTCACCGGCTTCAGCCGGTTCTGGCGCCATTGGGGTCTCGTCTTCGCCCTCATGACCTGTTTCGCCAATCTCTGGCCGGGCTGGGCGACGAGTTCGGCCACCATGCTCTCCTACATCGTCGGGGGCGAGCCGCGCTGGATCGCGATCGTCATGCTCGTCGCCATCGGCCTGATCCTCACCATGGCGCCGGTGGTCTACGTGATGCTGGAGCGGCTGCAGATGGTGAAGGTCGCCGCCGTCGGCGTCCTGATCCTGATCGCCGCCTTCTTCGTCATCACGGCCGAGGACTGGGCGGCCCTGCCCGAGATCGTCACGCAGGCCCGCATCCCGACCGAGCTCGGCTTCGCGCTGCTTCTGGGCGCGCTGGCCTTCGCGGGCGCGGGTGGCGGGCAGAATCTCTGCCAGTCCAACTGGATCCGCGACAAGGGCTTCGGCATGGGCAAATACGTGCCCCGCATCAAGAGCCCGGTGACGGGCCAGCCGGAAGCCGCCCCCTCCACCGGCTTCGTGTTCGAGCCGACGCCCGAGAACATGGCGCGCTGGCGGCGCTGGTGGCGCTTCGCCAACTGGGAGCAGCTTCTGACCTTCGTGCTGATCACCTTCGTGACCATCACCTTCACCTCGCTGCTCGCCTATGCCACGGTCTTCGGCCGCGAAGGGCTGCCCAATTCGGTCGCCTTCGTGCAGTCGGAAGGTCTGGTTCTGGCGGATCGGGTGGGCGGCTGGTTCGGGGGCCTGTTCTGGTTCATCGGCGCCTTCTCGCTGTTCGGCGCGGCGACCGGCATCGTGGACTACACGGCCCGCCTCGCCGCCGATGTCCTGCGCACGTCCTATGTGCGGGGCGCCAACGAGAGCCGGCTCTATTTCGGGATCGTCTGGGCGCTGGTGGCGGTCGGAGTCGCGGTTCTGCTCATCGGTCTCACGCAGCCGCTCGTGCTTCTCGTCATCTCGGCCTGCGTCGGCGGACTGATGATGTTCCTCTACTCTGGCCTTCTGATCCTCCTGAACCGGCGCATGCTGGTGCCGGCGATCCGGCCCGGGCCGGGGCGCATCGCGGCCGTCGGTTTCGGCTTCGTCCTGTTCGGCGCCCTGTCGATCCTGACGCTCGGCCAGCAATTGCCCAAGCTCTGGGGGGCAGGCTGACACGATCGGGCTGACACGATCTCGGGCGGCGCTCCACGGGGCGCCGCCGGTCGGCCGCACTCGCCGCCCTGCTCCGTCGAGCCGCAGGGGAGGGCTCGGCGGTTCGGCGGGCAACAAAAAAGCGGCCGTGGCCGCTTTCGATCTTCGGACTTCGCTCCGGGCGCCGGCCTTCGGGTCCGGCCGCTCTCTCTCAGCTCCCCGTGCCGCGATGCAGGCGCGGCGGGCGACGGAAGACCCAGGGTCTGTCGGGTGACGACTGCTCGAACTGCTCGGAGCCGTAGGTGTTGGACATCGACGCCCATCCGTCGCGGGGCATGTCCGTGGGTTGGCGGTCGTTGTTGCTGACGATCTCGCCGGCTTGGGGCGACAGGTACGACATGGCGTTTCCTCCTTGTTAAGAGAACGGAGGGGGCGGGGCGTCGTTCCGGAAAATGCTCAGCCGTTCGGCACGATGATGAAATCGTGACCAGCCGACATGAAAAAGGGGACGCGGCACGCCGCATCCCCTTTTTGTCTTGCTCGCGGAAAGGCGCCGATCAGGCGACCTTGCGGCTCTTTTCGAAACGCTTGCGCTCGTTCGGGTCGAGATAGAGCTTGCGCAGGCGGATGTTCTTCGGCGTCACCTCGACCAGCTCGTCGTCCTGAATCCAGGAGAGAGCGCGGTCCAGCGTCATGCGGATCGGCGTGGTCAGGCGCACGGCCTCGTCCTTGCCGGCGGCGCGGATGTTGGTGAGCTGCTTGCCCTTGAGGACGTTCACTTCGAGATCGTTGTCGCGCGAGTGAATGCCGATGATCATGCCGGCATAGACCTTGACGCCCGGGTCGATCACCATCGGACCGCGGTCTTCGAGGTTGAACATGGCATAGGCCACGGCCTCGCCCGCCGCGTTGGCGATGAGAACGCCGTTGGTGCGGCCCGGCAGTTCGCCCTTGTAGGGGGCGTAGGAGTGGAACAGGCGGTTCATGATCGCCGTGCCGCGCGTGTCGGTCAGGAGTTCCGACTGGTAGCCGATCAGGCCGCGCGTCGGCGCCAGGAAGACCAGACGCTGGCGACCGCCGCCCGAAGGCCGCAGCTCCTTCATCTCGCCCTTGCGCTCGCTCATCTTCTGAACGACGACGCCCGAATGCTCCTCGTCGACGTCGATCACGACCTCTTCGATCGGCTCCAGCGTCTCGCCCGTCGTTTCGTCCTTCTGCATGACGACGCGGGGACGCGACACGCCGAGCTCGAAGCCCTCGCGGCGCATGGTCTCGATCAGAACGGCGAGCTGAAGTTCGCCGCGACCCGAGACGAAGAACGAGTCCTTGTCCTCGGATTCCTCGATCTTGAGCGCGACATTGCCTTCGGCTTCCTTGAAGAGACGGTCGCGGATCACGCGGCTCGTCACCTTGTCGCCCTCGGTGCCCGCGAGCGGGCTGTCGTTGACGATGAAGCTCATGGTGACCGTCGGCGGGTCGATCGGCTGCGCGACGAGCGGCTCGCTGACCTGCGGATCGCAGAACGTGTCGGCGACCGTGCCCTTCTGCAGGCCGGCGATGGCGACGATGTCACCCGCCTCGGCATAGTCGATCGGCGTGCGCTCCAGACCCCGGAAGGCGAGGATCTTGGAGATACGGCCCGATTCCAGAAGCTGGCCTTCGCCGTTCAGGACCTTGACGGCCTGGTTCGGCTTGATCGAGCCGGACTGGATGCGGCCCGTGATGAGGCGGCCGAGGAACGGGTTGGCCTCGAGGATCGTGCCGATCATCTTGAAGGGCTCGTCCTTGCCGGCGGTGTCCGGCTCGGGAACGTGCTTCAGGATGAGGTCGAACAGCGGCTCCAGGCCCTTGTCCTGCGGACCATCGGGCGCATCGGCCATCCAGCCGCCGCGACCCGAGCCGTAGACGACCGGGAAGTCGAGCTGCTCTTCGGTGGCGTCGAGATTGACGAAGAGATCGAAGATCTCGTTCAGCACTTCCTCGTGACGCTCGTCCGGGCGGTCGATCTTGTTGATGGCGACGATCGGCTTCAGGCCGACCTTGAGCGCCTTGCCGAGCACGAACTTGGTCTGCGGCATCGGGCCTTCGGAAGCGTCCACCAGGATGACGGCGCCGTCCACCATGTTCAGGATGCGCTCGACCTCACCGCCGAAGTCGGCGTGTCCCGGCGTGTCGACGATGTTGATGCGGACGTCCTTCCACACCACCGAAGTCGCCTTGGCGAGAATGGTGATGCCGCGCTCCTTTTCGAGGTCGTTGGAGTCCATCGCACGCTCTTCGGTGCGCTGGTTCTCGCGGAACGCGCCGGACTGGGCGAGGAGCTTGTCGACCAGCGTCGTCTTGCCATGGTCGACGTGCGCGATGATCGCGATGTTGCGAAGCTTCATGAAGGCTCACCGAAAGGAGTTGGAACGCGTCAGAGGGCACGTCCCAGCGGAGACGGCCCGAGGAAATTCGCGGTCATTGGGCGGTCTCATAACGGATTTTTCGCAAAAGCGAAAGGGAGGGTCCGCAAAGACCCTCCCTTGCAGGATTCGCATGGGTCGCCGGAGGGCTCCGGCGAGGGTGAGCCCCTCCGGCGAAGCGGAGAAACCCCAAACCTCTCAGGCGGAGAAGCCGCGCTTGCGCATCATGGCGTCCGGGTCCGGACCACGCCCCCGGAAGCGCTCGTAGAGAAGCGCGGGATCGTCCGAATTGCCGGCGGCATAGACGAAGTCGCGCAGCCGACGGGCGGTCTCGGGGTCGAACGGGTCGCCCCGCTCCTCGAAGGCCTCGAACGCGTCGGCGTCCAGAACTTCCGACCACATGTAGGAATAATAGCCCGCCGAATAGCCGTCGCCCGAGAAGATATGGGCGAAATGCGGCGAGCGGTGGCGCATCACCATCTCGGCGGGCATGCCGAGCCGGTCGAGGATCTCGCGCTCGCGCGCCATCGGGTCGGCGGGCGCTTCGCCTTCCTGGTGCAGGAGAAGGTCCACCAGCGCCGAGGACGTGTATTCCACCGTGTTGAAGCCGGCGTCATAGGTGCGCGCGGCCTTCAGCTTCTCGGCCTCGGCTTCTGGCAGCGGCTCGCCTGTCACCGCATGGAGCGCGTGGCGCTCCAGAATGACGGGCACGTCCAGCCAGTGCTCGAAGAGCTGCGAGGGCAGTTCCACGAAGTCGCGCGAGACGGCGGTGCCGGCGAGCGAGGGATAGGTGACGTCGGACAGGAGCCCGTGCAGGGCGTGGCCGAACTCGTGGAACAGGGTGCGCGCGTCGTCCACCGAGAGAAGCGCCGGCTCGCCCTTGGCGGGCTTGGCGAAGTTGCAGACATTGTAGATCACCGGCGTCTGACCGCCGTCGATCCCGTGCTGCGAGCGGAGCGCGCTCATCCAGGCGCCCGAGCGCTTGGAGGACCGCGCGAAATAATCGCCGACGAAGAGGCCGCGCAGCGCGCCGTCCGCGTCGAGAACCCGCCAGGCGCGCGCGTCCGGGTGCCAGGCCTTCAGATCGGGCAGCGGCTCGAAGCGCAGGCCGAACAGGCGACCCGCCACGTCGAAGGCGGCGTCGATCATGCGGTCGAGCGTGAAATAGCTCTTCAGCGCGCTTTCATCGATCGCGAATTCCGCATGGCGCCGCTTCTCGGACCAGTAGCGCCAGTCCGCCGCCGTGAAGGGCGCGTTGTCGCCGCTCGACGCCGCGAGATCCTTGAGCGTCTGCGCATCCGCCAGCGCGGCCTCGCGCGCCTTGTCCCAGACGCGGGTCAGGAGCGCCTCCACATGGGCGGGGGTCTTGGCCATCGTGTCGTCGAGCTTGTAGTCGGCAAAGCTCTCGAAGCCCAAAAGCTTGGCCTTCTCGGCGCGAAGGCTCAGCATTTCCGCGATGATCGGGCGGTTGTCGTGCGAGGCGTCCATCTCGCCGCGCCGCGTCCAGGCCGAGAACAGCTCCTCGCGCAAGGCCGCATCGGGGCAGAAGGTGAGGAAAGGCACGATCACCGAGCGCGACAGGGTGACCGCCGGCCCGCTCGCCCCGCGCTCCTCGCCCGCGTCGCGAAGCGCGGAGGCGAGGAAGCCGGGCAGGCCCTCGAGATCGGCTTCGTCCAGCGGGCGCGCGAAGGTCCGCTCGTCGTGGAGGACGTTCTGCGCGAAGGCGGTGCCGAGTTCGGCGAGCCGGGCGTTGATGTCGGCGAGGCGCTCGCGCGCCGCCCCTTCCAGCTTGGCGCCCGAGCGCACGAAACCGGCATGGGTGCGCTCCAGAAGCCGCAGCGCCTCGGGCTCGAGGCCGAGCGTGAGACGCTGCGCGAACACGGCGTCGATGCGCGCGAAGAGGGCCGCGTTCAGGGTGATGCGGGAGGAATGGCGCGAGAGCTTGGGCGACACCTCGCGCTCCACGGCCTGCAGCCCGTCATCGGTGTGGGCGCCCGCCAAAGTGTAGAACAGGGCGGCGACGCGGCCGAGCGGGCGTCCGGCGCGTTCCATGGCGACAATCGTGTTGTCGAAATCGGCAGGGGCGGGATCGGCGGCGATGGCCTCGATTTCGGCGGCGTGCAACGCGATCGCCCGGTCGAACCCTTCAGCGAAATCCACAGGTTGCAGGGCGTTGAAGTCAGGCAACGATTCGGGCGAATTGAAGGCGAACCGGCCATCGAACTCGGCGATTCTTCGCTCAGGCGACATATGTTGGGGCATTCCGCTCTTCTCTTTGGCCAAGAACACGGTTAGGTGACTGTAGGCTTTCCTTCAGGGCGTATGCAGGAATACGTCACTGGGGAAGGTTTCGGAAGACTTTGTTTCAAAATCGGATTGTAGACCTTAGGGAATGTGATCCGGGAAGGCATGGATGCAACGTGTCTGAAAACGCAACTGGAAACATGTTCGGCTTCTTGCTGACGGACACCTCACGTCTGTTCCGTCAGTATTTCGAACGGATGGTGACGGAAAACGGCTTTGGCCTGACGCCGGGGGAAATCCGGGCGCTGGGCCATGTCATTCGCTTTCGGGGCGCGCGTCAGGCGCTGCTGGCCGAGCGCATGGGCGTCGAGCCCATGACGCTGTCGGCCTATCTCGACCGGCTGGAGACGAGAGGCCTCATTCGCCGCATGATGGACGCCAGCGACCGGCGCGCCAAGCTGATCGAGCCGACCGACGAGGCCTATCGCGTGATGCGCGAGATGGAGCCGATGTTCACGCGGATTCTCGACCATTTCACGCAAGGCATGAGCGAAGACGAGTTGATCGCGATCACGAAGGGGCTGGAGCGGATGCGCGCCAATCTCACCAGCGACCCGCAGATCATCGCGCCCGTCAATATCTACAATCCCGATTTGACGCTTCCCGCGTCCGACGAGAACCCGTGCCGGCCCCGCGCCCCCCGCAAGAGCGAAGCGCGTTCGTCCGAACCCAGTCCCTGACGGATCGGGGCGACGCCTGCCGAACGCGGCCGGCCCGATCATCTGCCCCTCGCATCTCGCCAGACACGGGCTCGCCCGCCGGTTATCCGCAAGACGCCGCGTTTCGCGCGCGACCCGACGCGTCCTTCGCTCGATCCGTCGCCCGCCCGCTCGAAGCCCCGAAACCGACGGCTCCGCTTCGGGAGACCGTTCGCTCGATCTCTGCTGCCACGGTGCCATGGGCATCGCCCGGCCTCCTCGATCCCGCCGGCCCAAGCGGCCTTATTCCGCCGCTTCCGCCCGCTCGAGCGCCAGCATCGCCTCCGCCGCGATGGCGAAGGAGCGCACCCGCGCCCGGTGATCGTGGATCTGCCCGGTCAGGATCATCTCGTCCGGCTGGTAGCGCGCGATCATCCGCGCCAGCCCTTCCCGCACCGCGCCGGGCGCGCCGACCACGGACAGGCGCAGCGCCTCGTCCACGCCATGCCGCACGGCCGGATCGATCACCGCGTCGATGTCGTCCACCGGCCGGGGCAGGGGGCCGGGATGGCCCGTGCGCAGATTGGCGAAGGCCTGCTGCATGGAGCTTTGCAGCCGCCGCGCCTCGGCGTCGGTCTCGGCCGCGAAGACATTGGCCGCCAGCATGAAATAGGGCTTCTCCAGAACCTCCGAGGGCCGGAAGGTCTGGCGATAGACCTCGATCGCATCCTCCAGCGCCGCCGGCGCGAAATGCGAGGCGAAGGCGTAGGGCAGGCCGAGATGGGCGGCGAGCTGCGCGCCGTAGAGGCTGGAGCCGAGAATCCAGACCGGGACCTCGGTCCCGACGCCCGGAACCGCGCGCAGGCGCTGGTTCGGCCCGGCCTCCGCGAAATAGCTCATCAGCTCGACGACGTCCTGCGGGAAGTTGTCGGAGCTTTCCAGATTCCGGCGCAGCGCGCGGGCCGTCAGCATGTCCGTGCCCGGCGCGCGCCCGAGGCCGAGATCGATCCGGTTCGGGTAGAGCGTCGCGAGCGTTCCGAACTGCTCGGCGATGACGAGCGGCGCGTGGTTCGGCAGCATGATGCCGCCCGCGCCGACGCGGATGGTCTTCGTGCCGGCCGCGACATGGCCGATGACGACCGCCGTCGCGGCCGAGGCGATGCCGGTCATGTTGTGGTGCTCGGCCAGCCAGAAGCGGTTGTAGCCGAGCCGTTCGGCCTCGCGCGCGAGATCGAGCGAATTGGCGAGAGCGTCGGCCGCCGTGCCGCCTTCGGGAATGGGCGACAGGTCGAGAACGGAATAGGGGATCATCGTTCGGCTTTCCTGTGTTCGTGGCCTCCATCTGGTTGCCTGAACACGCAATTGTAAGAGCGGCGAAGCGTATCGTGGTCAGGCCCGTGTTGTTCCGGCCCAGCCCATGGGGTTGATTGGGGGACGGTGCAACGGGCGGGAGGCCCCGCGCGCCCCTGACGGCCAACGGATCGGGAGGGTCTTTTGCCGCAATCCATTCTCTTCATTCTGGCGCTGCTGCCGATCGCGGTGGTGCTCGTGCTTCTCGTGGTGATGCGCCGTTCGGCGAAATTCGCCATGCTCGTCGCCTATGCGACGGCGGTGGTCCTGGCGCTCGCCGTCTGGGGGCAGAGCATCGCCACGGTCGCGGGGGCGACCGTCAACGGGCTCGTTACCGCGCTGACGCTTCTCTTCATCATCTTCGGCGCGATCCTGCTCCTGCAGACCGTGCAGGAAAGCGGCGCCATCCGCGCCATCCGCAACGGCTTCACCGAGCTGTCGCCCGACCGGCGCATCCAGGCGCTGATCGTCGCCTGGCTCTTCGGCTCCATGATCGAGGGCGCGTCGGGCTTCGGCACGCCGGCGGCGGTCGCCGCGCCCCTTCTCGTCGCCATCGGCTTCCCAGCCATGGCCGCCATTCTCGTCACGCTCATCATCCAGTCGACGCCCGTGTCCTTCGGCGCGGTGGGAACGCCGATGCTGGTGGGCGTCGGCACGGGCCTCGCCAACAGCGATGTCGTTACCCAGAGCATCGCGCCGACGACCCTGCCGGAATACGTGGTCCAGCTCGCCGTCAACGTCGCGATGGTCCATGCCCTCGTCGGCTTCGTCATCCCGCTCATCATGGTCGGCATGCTGACGCGCTTCTTCGGGGCGCAGCGCTCGTTCCGCGAGGGCTTCGCCGTCTGGCCCTTCGCGCTCTTCTGCGGCTTGGCCTTCACCATCCCCTATTTCCTCGTGGCGCTGCTTCTCGGCCCGGAATTCCCCTCGCTTCTCGGCGGCCTGATCGGGCTTGCGATCGTGGTGCCCGCCGCCCGGCGCGGCTTCCTGATGCCCAGGACGCGCTTCGACTTTCCCAAGCGCGCCGGCTGGAACGAGAACTGGTTCGGGCGGATGCAGCCGGCGACGGCCGCCGCCACCACCACGGCCGGCGAGCGAGCCGAGGGGAACGGCATCTCGCTCCTTCGCGCCTGGTCGCCCTATCTCGTGGTGGCCCTGCTTCTGGTCGCCACCCGCACGGTCGCGCCCTTGAAGGCGGCGCTGACCTCGCCCGAGGCGACGCTCGCCTTCCAAGACCTCTTCGGCTCGGGCATCAATGCCAGCGCCCAGCTTCTCTACTCGCCGGGCACGATCCTGATCCTCGCCTCGCTCCTGTCCTTCCTGATCTTCCGCATGTCGGGCAGCGCCTATGGGCGGGCGTGGCGCAACTCGGCGGCGACCATGGTCGCGGCGGCGCCCGCGCTCCTGATCGCGGTGCCCATGGTGCAGGTCTTCATCAACACCGGGCGCGGGTCGCTCGAATCCATGCCCCTCGTGCTGGCCGAAACGGTGGCGGGCGTGACGGGCGGGTTCTGGCCGCTCTTCTCGCCGCTGATCGGCGCGCTCGGGGCTTTCGTGGCCGGCTCGAACACCGTGTCCAACATGATGTTCTCGCTGTTCCAGTTCTCGGCCGCCGAGCAGATCGGGCTGACGGGCCTCGGCACCATCCTCGTCGTCACGCTCCAGGCGGTGGGCGGGGCCGCCGGCAACATGATCTGCGTCCACAATGTCGTGGCGGCCTCGGCCGTGGTCGGCCTCACCGACCGCGAGGGCGACGTGATCCGCATGACGCTGATCCCGATGGCCTACTACACGCTGCAGGCGGGCCTGATCGGCATGGCGCTGATCTCGGGCGGCATCTGGTGGGCGCTGGCGGGCGTGTGGCTCGCGGTCGTGCTGACGGCCATGCTGTTCAACCGCGGGCGCGCCATGCCGGGCGCGGTCGCCACGGCCTGAACGCAGCGGATCCAAGAAAAAAGGGGCCGGCGGATCGCTCCGCCGGCCCTTTTTCATTCACTGTTCGTGGCTCAGAGGCCGTTGCGCTTGGCGAGCGTGCGCAGGCGCAGGGCGTTGAGCTTGATGAAGCCGGCGGCGTCCTTCTGGTCGTAGGCGCCCTGGTCGTCCTCGAAGGTGACGAGCTTGTCGGAATAGAGGGACTTCGGCGAGGTGCGGCCGGTGACCATGACGTTGCCCTTGTAGAGCTTCAGCGTCACTTCGCCCTCGACATGCTCCTGGCTCTTGTCGATCAGGGCCTGCAGCATCTCGCGCTCCGGCGAGAACCAGAAGCCGTAATAGATGAGCTCCGCATAGCGGGGCATCAGATCGTCCTTCAGATGCGCCGCGCCGCGATCCAGCGTGATGCTCTCGATCGCGCGGTGCGCGGCCAGAAGGATCGTGCCGCCCGGCGTCTCGTAGACGCCGCGCGACTTCATGCCGACGAAGCGGTTCTCGACGAGGTCGAGACGGCCGATGCCGTTGTCACGGCCGAGATCGTTGAGCTTGGCGAGAAGCGAGGCGGGCGACAGGCGCTCCCCGTTGATCGACACCGCGTCGCCGCGCTCGAAACCGACGGTGATCGTGGTCGCCTTGTCGGGCGCCGCTTCAGGCGAGATCGTGCGCATGTGGACGTATTCGGGCGCCTCGACGCTCGGGTCCTCCAGCACCTTTCCTTCCGAGGAGGAGTGCAGGAGGTTGGCGTCCACCGAGAAGGGGGCCTCGCCCTTCTTGTCCTTGGCGACCGGGATCTGATGCTTCTCGGCGAAGTCGAGCAAGTCGGTGCGCGACTTGAAGCTCCAGTCGCGCCAGGGGGCGATGATCTTGATGTCCGGGTTCAAGGCGTAGGCCGAGAGCTCGAAGCGGACCTGATCGTTGCCCTTGCCGGTGGCGCCGTGGGCGATCGCGTCGGCGCCGGTGCGCTTGGCGATCTCGATGAGATGCTTGGAGATCAGCGGGCGCGCGATCGAGGTGCCGAGCAGATAGACGCCCTCGTAGACGGCGTTGGCGCGGAACATCGGGAACACGAAGTCGCGCACGAACTCCTCGCGCACGTCCTCGATGAAGATTTCCTTGATGCCGAGCATCTCGGCCTTGCGGCGCGCGGGCTCGAGTTCCTCGCCCTGGCCGAGATCGGCGGTGAAGGTGACGACCTCCGCGCCGAGCTCCGTCTGGAGCCACTTCAGGATGATCGAGGTGTCGAGGCCGCCGGAATAGGCGAGAACCACCTTCTTGACGTCGCGCGGAAGAGCCATGCTTGCGAAAATCCCCGGAAAAGATGCTGTCCCCTGGGGCTTAGCTCAGGCTGCGGCGTGAAGAAAGACCATGCGCGCCCGACGAAGCGCGGGAGGGGCCGCGCGTGGCCCGGAGACGCGCGTCCCGGAGGGCCCCAAGCCATTGCCCGTCCACCGCGCCGTCGATCCGCACGGCGTAGCGGGTGAGGGGATAGCGCAGCGCGAAGATGACGATTGCGACCACCAGCCAGGAGACGACGACGTCCGACAGGAAATGGCTGCCGAAGGCGATGCGGTTGACCGAGAAGACGGTGGCGGGAAGCGCGAGGGCGAGCGCGCAAAGGGCGCGCCAGCCGCGCGGCGCCAGAAGCGCCAGCGCCAGCATGGCCATGGCCGAAGCCGCTTCGCCCGAGGAGAAGGAGCAATTGCTGCGGCAGGCGTCCGACAGCTCCCAGGGAAGCGTGAAGACCTTGTCGCCGCCGAAGGCGAGGATGTGCTCCGGCCGCGCCCGACCGATCGTGTTCTTGAGGAGATGCACGATGCCGAGACACGCGACCGCATAGACGGCGAGAACATGGAGAATGCGATGGGGCGCGGGCAGGAAGCGCCGCGCGCCGAGCGTGCCACGCGCGAGAAGCAGAAGGAGAAGCGTCACCGCGATCCAGCCCGGCAGCGCGCGGTTGAGATCGCGAATGGCGAGAAGCGTTTCGTTCCCTGCCAGCGGAAAGCCCTCGCCCGGCACCGCGAAGAAGCCGGAGGTGGCGAGGTCGAGATGCGGAAACAGAATGAAGAGGCCGCTTGCCAGCACGAGAAGCAGGAACAGGCAAATCTCGGGCGTCTGGCGCCAGAGGGCGAGAAGCCGCGATCCGAGGGAATCCGCCAGCGCGCCGCGCGCCGGGCGCCGAACGCGATCGAAATCCGACAGGCCGGTGCAGATCATCCCTCACTCCCCACGCGTTCCATGCAGCGACCAGAGTTCCCTAAGGGAATTCAAAGTCTATTCCCTATATCGCCGCGATGTGTGGAGCGTTTTTGAGCGTTAAACGAAACTAATATGACATTTTGTTCGTAAATAATACTTATGTTGCTACTCCGGGGGGCTAAGGGCAAAACCTCCGGTCGGCTGCCCGCGTGGGCTTTGCCTTGGTCCGGGTTCGGCGAGGCTGTGCAGGTGGAGCCCCGGCGCGCTGTCGCTCTGTGAACGAGGCGGGAGGAAAATGATTTGCCTTCCGCCCGGCCACGCGGCACACCCGGACGCGCTTTCGACGGGGTGTTGCCCATGACCTTCCTGCCCGATCTGCCGGCCTTTCTGGCCTTCACCCTGGCCGCCGTGATCCTGACGATCACGCCGGGGCCGGACATGACGCTGTTTCTCGGGCGCACCCTGGCGCAGGGGCGGCGCGCGGGCTTTGCGGCCTATTTCGGCGCCTGCACGGGCTCGCTGATCCACACGACGCTCGCCGCGCTCGGCTTGTCGGCGCTGGTGGCCGCCTCGCCTGAAGCCTTTCTGGCGCTCAAGATCGTCGGCGCGGCCTATCTCGTCTGGCTCGCCTATGGCGCGATCCGCAACGGCTCGTCCTTCTCGGTGGACCGGGAGCGCACACCGCCCCAGCCCTTCCGCGCGAACTGGCTGAAGGGCGTCGCGATCAATCTCCTGAACCCCAAGATCGTCCTGTTCTTCGTGACCTTCCTGCCGCAATTCGTGGCGGCGGGCGATCCGCACGCGACCGGCAAGTTCTTCTTTCTCGGCGTCTATTTCCTCGTCGTGGCGACGCCGATCTCGGTGGCCATGATCCTGGCCGCCGACCGCATCGCCATGACCCTGAAGCGCAAGCCCGGGGTCATGCGCGCCATCGACTATGTCTTCGCCTCGGTCTTCTCGGCCTTCGCGGTGCATATCCTTCTCGCCCGCGCCTGAAGCCCGGGCCCGAACTCAGGCATAGGCATAGGGCCCACCGCGCTCCAGCGCGCGGCCATAGGCGGGGCGGGCGTGGATGCGCTCGAGGAAGGCGACGAGGTTCAGCCGGCCGCCGAAGCCGATGCGCGAGCCCGCCGCTTCGAGCGGAAAGCTCATCATGATGTCGGCGAGGGTCGGCTCGGCCGTGCCGGCGAACCAGCCCGTCTCCGCCAGCGCCCCGTCCCAATAGTCGAGAAGCTCGGTGATGCGCGGCTTCAGGAGATGCGCGTCGACGCCGCGCATCAGGGCCTTGGCGACGGGGCGGATCAGGAGCGGCGCTTCCTTCGGGATGCGGCGGAACACCAGCGTCATGAAGAGCGGCGGCATGGCCGTGCCCTCGGCATGATGCAGGAAATGCTGCATCCGCCACCAGTCGGGCGAATTCGGCTCGGGCTGGAAGCGCCCCTTGCCATAGGTTTCAGCCAAATAGGCGACGATCGCGCCGGTTTCGGCCAGCGTCAGCGCGCCGTCCTCGATCACCGGCGACTTGCCGAGCGGGTGAACGCGCTTCAGCTCGGGCGGGGCGGCGAGCGAGGGACGGCGCTCGTAGCGCTTCACCTCGTAGGGCAGGCCGAGCTCTTCCAGAAGCCAGAGCACGCGCTGCGAGCGGGAGTTTTCCAGGTGATGGAGAAGGATCATGCGCGTCTCGCTCCCATGCGGCCGGCGCCCTGACGACGCGCCCCGAGGCAGCCAGACCTAGAGCATTTCCAGCGAAAGCCGAGTCGGCTTTCGTGCCCGGACAATGCGAGAAACAAGGACCCAGAGCATGTCCGGCTGCAAAGCCGAGTGGGCGTCGCCCTTTCGACGTGGCGCGGCATCGGCTGTTCGCGCCGAAGGGGCCGGCGGGCGCGAGGCTCGTGGCGCGGAAGGGGGTTGCGCGGCGATGCGATCCGGCCGAATTCTCGTCCCATGAACGAGCCGCTTTCCTTCGACCTGCGCCCCGCGACGGGCGACGACCGCGAGGCGGTCAACGTGGTCTGGCACGCCAGCGCCAGCCTGCCTTCGGTCGGCCTGCCGGCCATGCCGAGCCGGGCGGCGCTGCGCGCGCGGCTGGAGCAGGAATGGGTGTCGGGCTGGCAGGTGACGGTCGCCGTGCGCGGCGAGACGATCCTCGGCTTTGCGGCGCTGAAGCCGGCGGAGGCCGTGCTCGACCAGCTCTTCGTGCATCCGGACGCGCTCGGCCAGGGCGTCGGCTCGGCGCTTCTCGATCACGCCAAGCGGGCGATGCCGGACGGCTTCACGCTGCGCACGCTCTTGGCCAACGAAAAGGCGCGCGCCTTCTACGAGGCGTCCGGCCTGACGCTGCTGCGCCACGACGTGCATCCCGGCATGAACGTGCCCTCCACCTATTATGGCTGGACGCGCGAGGGCTGAGGCTTGAGGGGTCGGCTCGGGAGCTCTCGCCCGGACGACCCGAGCGCGTTAAAGCTTTCAGTCGAGCCCGGCGGCCTGACGCAGGGCGGCGTTGATGCGGTCCTGCCAGCCGGGCCCGTCTTCCTGGAATTTCTCGAGCACGTCGGCGTCGAGGCGCAGCGTCACGCTTTCCTTCACGCCCGGCACGCGCGGCGCTTCCGCCACGCGGGCGGCGGGCTTGGTGGTCGCGGATTTGAACGCCGCCTCGGCGGCATCGCGCGGGTTCATCGGGCGTCGGGCCATGGGTCAGTCCTTTGCCTGCGGCGGGGCCGGGATGGGGGCCGGCGGCGGGGCCGGATGGGGCGAAGCGGGAGGGGGAGCGGGGCGGGCGCGCCCGGCGCGGTGCCCGGCGACGATCCAGTAGGTCAAGGCGAAGGCGAGGCCCGCCACGATCGTCGCGGTCTGCACGCGCATGTCGGGCGAGACCGCGCCGGCATGGGCGGCGAGCGCGCCGCCCACCAGCCCGAGCACGAGATAGATCAGGATGGAGCGCAGCCGCAGCGCTTCGCTGAGCACGAGAAAGATCAGGAAGGGCACGAGCGCGGTCACGCCGACCTGCGCGGCCTGCGCCGTGAAGAGGATCATGAGATCGAGGACCTCGGCCGGATCGGCGAGCGCTGCGGGCGAAAGGTCCACGAAGGGCCACAGGAGCGCCACCGCCCCCGCGCAGCAGGCGAGAATGAACCCGATCGGGATCAGGAACAGGAGGCGCAGAACGGTGCTCACACCGCGACAGCCGCCTCCAGCGCCAGACGGTCGCCGCGCTTCATGCGCTCGGACTCGGACTTCAGCTGCCCGCAGGCGGCGAAGATGTCGCGCCCGCGCGGCGTGCGGATGGGCGAGGCGTAGCCGGCCTGGTTCACGAGATCGGCGAAACGCTCGATCTGTTCCCAGTCCGAGCACTCGTAAGGCGAGCCCGGCCAGGGGTTGAAGGGGATCAGGTTGATCTTGGCCGGAATGCCCTTCAGAAGCCGCACCAGCTCGCGCGCGTCGGCCAGGCTGTCGTTGACGCCCTTCAGCATCACGTATTCGAAGGTGATGCGCCGTGCGTTGGACAGGCCCGGATAGGCGCGGCAGGCGTCCATCAGCTCCTTGATCGGGTATTTCTTGTTGATCGGCACGAGCACGTCGCGCAGCTCGTCCGTCACGGCATGAAGCGAGATGGCGAGCATGACGCCCATCTCGTCGCCGGTCTTCGGGATCATCGGCACGACGCCGGAAGTGGAGAGCGTGATGCGGCGCTTCGAGAGGGCGAGCCCGTCGCCATCCGACACGACGGCCAGAGCCGACTTCACGTTGTCGTAGTTATAGAGCGGCTCGCCCATGCCCATCATCACGACATTGGACACGAGGCGCCCTTCGGAGGGCACGATCGCGCCCTGCGGGGTCGAGGCGTCCGGGAAGTCGCCGAGGCGCTCGCGCGCCGTCAGAACCTGCCCGACGATCTCGGAAGGCTCCAGATTGCGCACGAGGCGCTGCGTGCCCGTGTGGCAGAAGGTGCAGGTGAGCGTGCAGCCGACCTGGGAGGAGACGCAGAGCGTGCCGCGCCCTTCCTCGGGAATATAGACGGTCTCGATCTCGACCGGGCGCCCGGCGCCGCGCGAGGGAAAGCGGAACAGCCACTTGCGCGTGCCGTCGACCGAAATCTGCTCCTCGACGATCTCGGGCCGGCGGATTTCGAACCGATCGTCCAGCGCCGCGCGCAGGTCCTTGGAGACATTGGCCATCTGGCCGAAGTCCGACACGCCGCGCACGTAAAGCCAGTGCCAGAGCTGCTGAACGCGCATCTTGGCTTGTTTGGCGGGAATGCCGGCTTCGATGAGCGCGGCGCCCATCTCCTCGCGCGACAGGCCGAGAAGCGAGCGCTTGGCTGCGGTCGCGTCCGGCGCGGCGGGGCGCGGGCGGATGGTGGCGTCGGAAAGGTCGATCGTCGCGCTCATTTAAGCAAACCCCGTCGCGCGGCGTGTGAAACGCCCCGCCTGGTTCCTGAATGGTCATTCTGGCTTCGGATCGACTTCAAATGAGCCCAAACGGGGAAAATCGCAACCCCTTCGCTCCCGCCCCGCCGGTCTCGAACGCAAAATGCCGGCCTTTCGGCCGGCATGCGGGTCTCTCCAGGCGCTCTCAGCCGTTGTGTCGGCTCACTTGCACTTGGTGATGGAGTTCAGCGCCGCCGTCACGCCGGCGAGCGAATAGGTGTAGTGGGTGGCCGTGCCGCGCTGCGAGGTGGCGTCCACCTTCATGGCCTTGCCGTTCTTGAGGGCGGCGACGAGCTGGGGCTCCTCGGAGGCGTTCTCCATCCAGGCGCTTTCGCCGCGCGTGAACATGTTGAACTTCTTGCCGTCCACATCGACCACGACCTTGGACCCGTCGCGCAAGGGGTAGCCCATCACGACCTGCGGCTCGTAGGTCGGCTTGGCGCCGGGCTTCTGCGAGACGAGGAAGAAGATGTCGCCGTGATCGACGCTCGCCGGCTGCATGCTCTTGGGCGTCGAAAGGACGTAGCAGACCTTTCCGCCGCTCGCGTCGTAGGAATAGCTGCCCCAGTCGTTGAACTGGCTCATGCGCGTCGGCGTCTGAGCGGCGCTCGCCACGCTCGTCAGCAGGAGCATTGCCGCTGCAGCCGTCAGTACATGTTTCATGGAGATCCTCTCCTGTCGCAAACCCGATCGCCGCGCGCTCCGATCCCGTCGAAACCGCACGCATTCAACGAGCGGCATGGTGAACGAAAGCCCTTTCCACAGGGTAAACGAACTGCAAACCTTGGGGCCTGGGCCCTCGAAAACCGGGTTTGGGAACGCGTCGTTCGAGCCTTGTCGCCGCTCTCGGCGCACCCGAAGGGGCACGCTTGGCCCCCGTGGAAGCGGGAAAATGGGGCAGGAGTGTGTTGCCGAGGCGTCGAAACGCGGTCCGCTCCCGACAGGGGCGGGCGAGCGGCGGGGCGGCGGATTTCAACCGCCGTTCAACAAGCCGCTATCCCCCGCCGGGCGGGCTCTCACGCCTCGCGCGCGCCCTGCGGCGCCACGTCCGTTTCGGGTTTCAGGACCTCGCGGGCCTTGTCGTAATGCTCGGGGCGGATGTTGTTGCGCACCGCCGTGAAGGCCGCGAGCAGCACCGCCATGTCGTCGGTGAAGCCGAGGCCCACGACGAAATCGGGAATCGCGTCCACCGGCAGCACGAAATAGGCGAGCGCGGCGAGAAGAATGCCGCGCGAGGCGGCCGGCGTCTTGGAATCCAGCGCGCAATAATAGGAGGCGACGACATCCTCCGAGAAGGGAATGTGCCGCATGGCGCGCTTCATGGTGGAGAAGAAGCCGCGACGCACCTTCTCCTCCTGCCGGCGCTGCTCGCTTTCCGTGCCCGGCGGCAGGATTTCGCCCTCCAGGCCGCGCGCGGCGGGCGACAGCGGCCGCGAATCGCTCGTCTGGCTGGACAGTCCGGAACTCTCGTCGTGCTCTGCGCTCATGCCCGGTCTCCGTTGGGAACCGGCCCGATATGGGGTCGGCTCCATCCGTTCGAAAGCGGGCGGACCGCTCCTCGCGAAGAAGCGGCCGCTCGCCGGTTTCGACAAGACGCTTTCAGCGGAAGGCCGGTTCCAGAACAGCGCCGCCGCGCATCGCCTCGCGCCCGCCCGCCGCCTTCAGCGGGAAGGCCTCTTCGAGGACATAGGGACCGCCGCCGACCGAATCGCGCGAGGAATAGAGAACGAAGCGGCCGACCGTGAAGGGCGCGGTGCGAAAATCGCCCCGGCCGGCCAGATAGCGCGCGACGTCCTCGTCCTTCGGGTTGCGCAGCCGCGCCAGGGTGACATGCGGCGTGAAGCGGCGCGGGTCGGCGGCAAGGCCGATGCGCCGGGCCACCTTGTCGATCTCGGCATGGAGATGGTCGAGCGACTGGGAGGGCTCCACCCCGGCATAGATCGAATGCGGCTTCTTGGAGCCGAAGGCGCCCATGCCCCGCAGCGCCAGCGAAAAGCCGGGGGACTGCACCCGGTCGAGCCCGGCCACGAGTTCGTCCGCCGTGCGCGCGTCGACATCGCCGAAGAAGCGCAGCGTCAGATGATAGTTCTCCGCGTCGATCCAGCGGGCCGACGGCAGGCCGCCGCGCAGGAAGGACAGGCTGAGGGCGGCGTCACGCGGGATCTCGAGGGCGGTGAAAAGTCGCGGCATGTGAGATCCTTCCCGCTGGGAGGCCGTCCGTGCCGAGCCGTTTTACGGCAATCCGCGCGCCGACGGCCGAGTGCCTAACATGCTTATGATGTTCATCACGCGACGCTGACTTCAAGGTGACGCATGGGAGCCATGCGCATCCCTCGATTGCTGTTGCTGCGCTGCACACCTAATCCGTAAGCACGTCGACGCAATCGGCCGAACCCCTCGGCCCGCCCTTCGCCCCGATCGCCCATGCCCCTCGCTTCCTTTTCCGACCGCTCCGCCCTGCCGGGTGGAAGCGTCCATATTCGCCGCCTGCGTCGTTCGGACCGGGCGGATTTCCTGGCGCATCTCCTGCGCCTCGACCCGGAAACCCGCCGCCTGCGCTTCGGCTCGGTGGTCAACGACGCCTTTCTGCGCCGCTATGCCGAAGGCGCGCTGCGGCCGGATGGCGTGGTGAAGGGCCTGTTCGCGGGCGAAACGCTGCGCGGCGTCGCCGAGCTTTGCGCGCTCGCCTCCGGCCAGCCGGAAGCCGCCTTCAGCCTGGAGCGCCCCTGGCAGGGGCAGGGCCTGGGAACGCGGCTCTTCGCCAGCCTTCTCGATGCGGCGCGCAATGTGGGGGCCGAGCATTTCGTGATTCACTGCCTGCGCGATAATGTCGCGATCCAGAAGATCGCCCGCCGCTATGACGCCGAGCTGCGCTTCGAGGATGGCGACGTGGTCGCCGAACTGCGCCGTCCGGGCGGCGACTTCGCCTCGCGAGCGCGCGAAGCGGCCGAAGAGCGCTTCGCGCGCTCGCGCAGCGCCGCCGACCGCGCGCTGTACCGCCTCGCGGCGGAGGTCGGCATCGACCTGCGCCTGCGCCGCGCCAACGACTGAGGCCTGCGTCAGGCCTTGGGCGCGGCCAGCGTCTCTCGCACCAGCGGTAGCATCCGCTCCACGATCACGGCGACGCCGTCCTTGTTGGGATGCATGTAGTCGGCCTGGTTGAGGCCGGCGACGGAGGCGACGCCGTCCAGAAAGAACGGGTAGAAGGCGACGCCGTATTGTTTCGCGAGCTCGCCATAGATCGGATTGAAGCGCGCCGCGTAATCCTCGCCCATATTGGGCGGGGCGAGCATCCCTGCGAGGATCACCCTGGTTCCGGCCCGGCTCGTCAGCCGCTTCAGGATGTCGTCGAGATTGCGCCGGGTGACGTCGGGCGAAATGCCGCGCAGCGCGTCGTTGGCGCCGAGCTCCACGATCACGAGATCGGCGCTCGCCGGCACCGACCAGTCGAGGCGCGCGAGCCCGCCCGTCGTCGTGTCGCCGGACACGCCCGCATTCACCACCTTCGCCGCAATGCCGGCCTTGCCAAGCGCCGCCTGCAATTGCTCGGGGAAGGATTCGCCGGGGCCGACGCCGTAGCCCGCCGACAGGCTGTCGCCGAAGGCGACGATTTCGGGCGTCCCCGCCGAAGCGGCCTCCTGCGCTTTCGCCGGCACTTGCGCGGCGAGAAGCCCGAGACCGATCGTCACGAAGCCGAGAAGCTGTTGGAACCGACCCATCTGCCATCCATATCTTGAGCGAACTGCGAAATTGGGGCGACTGCGTTCGGCCGGGCCGCCGTCCGGCTCGCTCAGTCGCCATATAGGAAGGCAAGGCGCGTGACAGAACCGGCGATCCGATTACGAAAGGTTCATCTCACGCTCGGCCAGGGCCGGGGCGCGGTCCACGTCCTGAAAGGCATCGATCTCGAGGTGGCGCGGGGCGAGAGCGTCGGCATCGTCGGCCCGTCGGGCTCGGGCAAGTCGACGCTTCTCATGGTTCTGGCGGGGCTCGAACGCGCCGACAAGGGTGAGGTCGAGATATCGGGCCAGTCGCTCCAGGGCCTCAGCGAGGACCGTCTCGCCGCCTTTCGTGGGCGCCATATCGGCATCGTCTTCCAGTCCTTCCATCTCATTCCCAACATGACGGCGCTCGAAAACGTCGCCGTGCCCCTGGAACTCGCGGGCCATCCCAAGGCCTTCGAGCGGGCGGAGGCGGAGCTTCGGGCGGTCGGCCTCGGCGCGCGCGTCACGCATTATCCCGGCGAATTGTCGGGCGGCGAGCAGCAGCGCGTGGCGCTCGCGAGGGCGCTGGCCCCCGAGCCCGCCCTCCTCATCGCCGACGAGCCGACCGGCAATCTCGACGCCGACACCGGTGCGCAGATCGCCGACCTTCTCTTTTCCGAGCAGAAGCGCCGCGCGATGACCATGGTTCTCGTCACCCACGACAAGACCCTCGCCGCGCGCTGCGGGCGCGAGGTGGCGGTGCGCTCGGGCGAGATCGAACGCGGCGGCGCTCCGGTGCGGCCGGCGGTGGCGGTGGCGGAGGCCGCGCGATGAGCGGTGCCGGATCGGCCGGCCCGGCTTCCTCCCGCCCGGCGGGTTCTGCGCGCCTCGCCTGGCGCTTCGCCTTGCGCGAAATGCGCGGCGGCGTGCGCGGCTTCGTGATCTTTCTTCTGTGCCTGACGCTCGGCGTCGCCTCGATCGCCGCGGTCAATTCGGTGTCGGAGATGATGACCACGGGCATCGAGCGGGAAGGGCGCACGATTCTGGGCGCCGACATGCGTTTCGGCCTCAACGGGCGCGAGGCGAGCGAAGCGGAGACGCGCTTCCTCGCCGGCTTCGGCGCGGTCGCCCAGAGCGCCAATCTGCGCTCCATGGCGCGCCTGCCCGATGGCACCGACCAGACCCTTTCCGAGGTCAAGGCGGTGGACGGGCTCTATCCGCTCTACGGCACGGTGGAAACCGCGCCGGCCGCGCCGCTCGCCGACCTTCTCGCCGCGCGCGACGGACGCTTCGGGGCGGTCGCCGCGCCGGAATTCTTCGACCGCCTGGGGCTCCAGCCCGGCGCCATCGTGCGGCTCGGCGGCATCGAGCTGGAACTGCGCGCCCGCCTGACCCGCGAGCCCGACGTCCTGTCGGACGGGTTCGTCTTCGCCCCGCGCCTCATGGTGTCGCAGGAGGCGCTGCGCGCCAGCGGCCTGATCCAGCCGGGCTCGCTCATCGAATACGACTACAAGCTGCGCTTTGCCGATCCGGCGACCGACCCCGCCACGGTCGAGGCGGAAGCCAAGAGCGCCTTTCCGCAGGCCGGCTGGAGCATCCGCGACGCGCGCGAGGCCGCGCCCGCGCTCCAGCGCAGCATCAACCGCTTCTCGCAGTTCCTGACGCTGGTCGGCCTCACCGCCCTGATCGTCGGCGGCGTCGGCATCGCCAATGCCGTCTCGGCCTATCTCGACGGCAAGCGCACGGTGATCGCGACCTTCAAGAGCCTGGGCGCGGGCGGCGGCTTCGTGGTCTGGATCTACCTGATCCAGATCGGGCTTCTCGCGACGCTCGGCATCGCGGCGGGCCTCGTGATCGGCGCGCTCGCGCCCTTCGCGGCGGCGGGCTTTCTGGAAGCCTTCATTCCGGTCGCGACGCATCCGTCCGTCTATCCCGGCGCGCTGCTTCTCGCCACGGCCTTCGGCTATCTCACGGCCTTCGCCTTCGCGGTCCTGCCGCTCGGCCGCACGCGGGACGTCGCGGCCACCGCCCTGTTCCGCTCCAACGAGGGGCCGGGCGCGCTGCGCACGCGGCTCGGCTATGCGCTGGCCGCCGGGGCGCTCGCGCTCGGCATCGCGGGCCTCGCCTTCCTGATGGCGAGCGACAAGCGCGTCGCCGGCGTGTTCCTGGTCGCTACGGCCGTCGCCTTCGTGGTGCTGCGCCTCGTTTCGGTCGCGATCCGCGCGCTCGCCGCGCGCCTGCCGCGCGTGCGCTCGACCCCGTTGCGCCTGGCCATCGGCAATATCCACCGGCCGGGCGCGCTGACCCATTCGGTGGTTCTCTCGCTCGGCCTCGGCCTGACGCTTCTCGTCACGCTCGCCACGATCGACACGGCGCTGCGCCGCGAGATCGGCACGACCATCGCGGCGCGGGCGCCGAACTTATTCTTCGTGGACGTCCAGTCGGCCGAGATCGACCCGTTCCGCCAGCGCGTCGCCGAACTCGCGCCGGGCTCGTCGCTCGAAGCCGTGCCCATGCTGCGCGGGCGCATCGTGAAGCTGAACGGCACCGATGTCGCTCAGCTCCAGGTGCCGCCCGAAGGTGCCTGGGTGCTGCGCGGCGACCGGGGCGTGACCTATTCCGCCACGCCCCCCGAAAACACCACGATCACGCAAGGGGAGTGGTGGGCGGCCGATGATTCGGGCGAGCCGCTCGTCTCCTTCGCGGCCAAGGAGGGCGGCGAGCTCGGCCTGAAGATCGGCGACACGATCACCGTCAACGTGCTCGGTCGCGAGATCACGGCGCGCATCGCCAATTTCCGCGCGGTGGAATGGGAGTCCATGTCGATCAACTTCGTCATGGTCTTCTCGCCCAGCACGTTTGCCGGCGCGCCCCATGCCTGGCTCGCGACGCTTGACATGCCCGACAGCACGAGCGAGGCCGAACGCGCCGTCCTGCGCGGCATCTCCAACAGCTTCCCGGCCGTGACGACGGTTCGCGTCAAGGACGCCCTGGACGCCGTCAACGCGCTGGTGGCGCAGCTCGCGCTCGCCATCCGCGCCGCCGCCGCCGTGGCGCTCGTGGCCTCCGTGCTCGTCCTGTCCGGCGCGCTCGCTGCCGGCAACCGGACGCGCGTCCACGACGCGGTGGTGCTGAAGACGCTGGGGGCGACGCGGCAGACGCTGATCCGCGCCTATGTCACCGAATACATGACGCTCGGCGCGGCGACCGCCCTCTTCGCCGTCGGCGCCGGGGCGCTGGCGGCGTGGTACGTTCTCGCCCGCGTCATGCAGCTGCCTTACGCCTTCGACACCGGCGTCGCCCTGACGGTTCTCTGCGTGTCGCTGGTGCTGACCGTGGGCTTCGGGCTTGCCGGAACATGGCGCGTTCTCGGCCAGAAGGCGGCGCCCGTCCTGCGCGAGTTGTGAGGACGGGGCCGGGAAAGCCCGGTTCGATGACCGAAATTTAATGGCCGCGGGACTGCCCATCGGGGGCTTCCGGGTGTTTCCTCCCTTGTGAGAAGCCCCGTTGCTTCGCATATTTGCAGGAAAAGGGTCTGGCCGGGCGTCCCGCCGGTCGGCCCGGCCGGTCTCGGCCGACCCGGACGGGACACCGAAAAGGAGACTGTCCATGGCTGACAAGTGGAACAGCGGCGCGCGCAGCGTCCCCCTGTCACGGGGCCGGGCCGACGTCGCCATCGATCAGGGCCTGCGGAGCTACATGCTCCGGGTCTACAACCTCATGGCCATCGGCCTCGCGCTGACGGGCGTCGCCGCCTACGGCCTCTTCTCGCTCGCCACCACGAGCGATCCCTCGCTCGCGGTCGGCACGGTCAACGGCGTGATGCTGACCCAGCTCGGCGCCACCGTGTTCACCTCGCCGCTGCGCTGGGTGCTGATGTTCGCGCCGCTCGCCCTTGTGATGTTCCTGTCCTTCCGGGTCGACCGGATGAGCACGCAGGCCGCGCAGGCGACCTTCTGGGCCTATGCCGCCCTGGTGGGCTTCTCGCTGTCGACGATCTTCCTCGTCTACACGCAGGAATCGATCGTGCAGGTCTTCTTCGTGACGGCCGCCTCATTCGGCGCCCTGTCGCTCTTCGGCTACACGACGAAGCGTGACCTCTCGGCCATGGGCTCGTTCCTGATCATGGGCCTCTTCGGCCTGATCATCGCGATGCTCGTGAACCTCTTCCTCGCCTCCTCGGCGCTCAGCTTCGCCATCTCGGCGATCGGCGTGCTGCTCTTCGCGGGCCTCACCGCCTGGGACACGCAGCGCATCAAGGAACTGTACTGGGAAGGCGACGACGCGCTGGTCGCGGGCCGCAAGGCCATCATGGGCGCGCTGACCCTTTATCTCGACTTCATCAACCTCTTCATGTTCATGCTCCGCTTCCTTGGCACCAGCCGCAACTAAGGTGGCATGACACCGAGACGGACCTTAGGAGGGCGGCTTTCGAGCCGCCCTTTTTCGTGTCCGCGATCCGGTTCGATCCGGGCGCCGGATGGGGCAAACGACGCATTGAGCCGGCGGGCGGGCGCGCCTATGGTCGCGCCGTTTCGACAATCCGCAAGGCATCCTTCCCATGAGCGCGTTCACCCTTCGCGAAGCCACGCTGGCCGACATCCCGGCGATCTGCCGCATCTACGAACATGCGGTGCTCCACGGCACGGCCACCTACGAGCTGACGCCGCCGGACGAAACGGAGATGACCTCGCGCTTTCTCGGCCTGACGCGGCAGGACTATCCCTATCTCGTCGCCTGCAACGGCGAAGGGCGCGTCGTCGCCTATGCCTATGCCGGCCCGTTCCGGGCGCGGCCGGCCTATCGCTGGTCGGTGGAGGATTCGATCTATCTGGAGCCGGAGGCGCAGGGCCAGGGCATCGGCACGGCGATCCTCGGCCGGCTGATCGAGCTGTGCGAGGAAAAGGGCTTCCGCCAGATGATCGCGGTGATCGGCGGCGCCGACAATCACGGCTCCGTCAAGCTGCACCAGAAGCTCGGCTTCCGCTCGATCGGCCTGTTCGAGGGGTCGGGCTTCAAGTTCGGCCGCTGGATCGACACGGTGCTGATGCAATATTCGATGAACGGCGGCAAGGAGACGCTGCCCGACGAAAGCCGCTATCCCGGCACCTTGAGCTGATCGCGCCCGGCGCGGGGCAGGGGGGGCGCGGGGCAGGGGGGCGCAGGGCAGGGAGGGCTCTGGCTCAAGCCGCCGACTTCTCCTGCGCCTGCCCGCCGATGGGCCCGGCGAGGGGCCCCCCGACGGTCCGCGCCGGCTGGCCGAGGAGATAGCCCTGTACGGCGTCGCAGCCGACCTCGCGCAGCAGGGTCAGTTGCGACGGCGTTTCGATCCCTTCCGCGAGCGTCGGGATGTGCAGGGCCCGGCCGAGCTGCACGATCGCGGTGAGCACCGCGAGGGAGTTCGGGTCGGTTTCGGCGCGCGACACGAAGGAGCGGTCGATCTTGATGCGATCCAGCGGGAAGTCGCGCAGATGCGCCAGCGACGAGAAGCCGGTGCCGAAATCGTCCATGGCGACGCGCAGACCCATCGCCCGCAGGGAGGAAAGCATATGGGCGATGATCGGCCCGTCCTCCACCATCGCGGTTTCCGTCAGCTCGACCTCGAGACGGTTCGGCGCAAGGCCGCTGGCGGCCAGCGCGTTCGTGACATGCGCCATCAGAAGCGGCGAGCGAAGCTGAACCGGCGACACGTTGACGGAAATCTGGAGGCCGCCTGCCCAGCTCGCCGCCTCGCGGCAGGCTTCGCGCAGGATCCATTCGCCGATCGCGACGATCTGTCCGGTTTCCTCGGCCAGCGGGATGAAGCGGCCCGGCGAAATCGAGCCGAGGACCGGGTGATCCCAGCGGATCAGCGCCTCGTAGCCGATCACCAGGTTGGTCTTCAGGCTGACGAGCGGCTGATACACGAGATGGAACTCGCCGCGCGAGAGAGCCCCGCGCATGTCCCGTTCCAGGCAGTTTCGCTCGTTGACAGCTTCCATCATGCCGGCCCGGTATCGCACCGCCAGCCCGCGCCCCTGACGCTTGGCCTCGTAGAGCGCGATGTCGGTCTGCTGCATGAAAAGCTCGGCGCTGTTCGCCTCGTGCATCCCGCAAATGCCGATCGAGCAGCCGATCGACAGGATGATGTCGTTGACCAGGAAGGGAATGCCGAGGGTCGAGACGATGCCGTCCGCCGTGTTCATCGCCTCGTCCGCATCGGCCCGAAGAAGCACGGCGAGCTCGTCGCCACCGATGCGAGCGACGAAATCGTCCTCGCACAGAACGGCCCGCAGCCGCCCGGCGACCTGAACCAGAAGCTGGTCGCCGACCGCATGACCGAACGTGTCGTTCACCGGCTTGAACCGATCGAGATCGATCAGGAGAAGATGGCAGGAATTGTCGTCCGGCCGGGCCGCTTCCATCCGCATCGTCAGCCCGCGCCGGTTGGCAAGGCCGGTCAGCGGATCGTGGAAGGCCATGTGCGAGATCTGCTGCTGGGCCCGGCGGTTGCTGGTCACGTCGTCGAAGGTCATCACCGTGCCGCCGCCCTGGACGGGCCGGCTTTCGACCTCCAGAATCCGCCCGTCCTGCATGACGTGTTCGCTTTTGGCGGGCGCGTTCGAGCGGATGCGCTGCGTGATGCGCTCCCGGATCTGATCCTGCTGGACGGGGGACCAGGCGTTGACCGCGCTGACCTTGGCGAGAAAGGCGCGCGCGGGCATGCCGACCTGGAGATCGGCCTCCTTCAGCCCGAACTGTTCCAGAAATCGCGAGTTGAACAGGCTGATGCGCTGCTGGCCGTCGATGAAGACGAGCCCGTTCGACATGTTGTGAAGGGCGGTCGAGAGAATCTGCGTGTGGGCCTGTTCCTGCGCCTCGAACCGACGCGCGGCCAGAAGCGCTAGGATCGCGCCGATGAAGAGCACCGCCGCGCCCGTGCCCGTGAAGATGCTCAGCATCACGTTGGCGCTGCGCGCGCCCAGCGAGACGGCGTCGGGGATCACCGACACGCCGGCGATCGAGATGAAGTGGACGCCGCACACGCCGAGCGTCACGATGACGCTGACGATGGAAGGGCCGCGCAGCCGCTCGGGCAGCCCGCGCGCGGCCGCCATCGCCAGCGCGCCGACAGAGCAGGCCAGCACGACGGCGGGCATGGCGATGATCTGACGGCACCCCTCGATCGCCGCCATGCCGGCGAAATGCATGGCGCCGATCCCGACGCCGCTGGCCGCGCCGAGCGCGACGCGCGAGGGAAGCGTCGTGCGCGAGGCGGACAAGGCCAGGGGCAGTCCGACCGCCAGAACCGAAGTGAGCGCCGAAAAACTCGTGCGCAGCCCGTCATAGGTCAGGAGGAGATCGGCGCGGTAGCCGAGCATCGCGATGAAATGCGTCGTCCAGACGCCGAGCCCGGCGACGAGCGCCGCCCCGATCTGCCATCGCCGCCGCGTCGCGCCCTGGCTTTCCTCCGCCGCGCGCAGAAGCACGGCGAGAAGCCAGCCGGCGACCACGCAGATCGCGAAGGCGATTGCGACGAAGCCGAACGAATGCTGTGAGGCGATTCTTGTTAGCGCGACCATAACGGGTGATCTACGCGCCCAATCCTGTCCGACTCCTCAAGGTATTCGGTTAGGACTTCGTTAAATCACCCTTTCGCGATCTTCTGTCGCACCTTGTGCCGCACTCCCCCTCAGGTCTGCGCGAGCTTCAGCGATTTGTCGAAGACCTTGAGCACCTGGGAAAGGTCCTGCCCGCGCTTCATGACGAGACCGCCGGCCGCATGAACGCTGAAGGCGCCCTGGCGCTTTGCGAGCTTGGGATTCTTCTCGATGCGGAAGAGCGGCATTTCCGACGACCGGCGGAAGATCGAGAAGACCGCCCGATCCTTCAACGTGTCGATCGCGTAGTCGCGCCATTCTCCGGCCGCCACCATGCGTCCGTAGATGCGCAGGATTTCGCCGAGTTCGTGACGGTCGAAGCTGACGATCGGCAGGGCGTTGGCGCTGCGCACCTCGGCCAGATTGATCAGCGCGGCGGAGTGTTCGGTGGCAGGTTCGGTCAATCCTATCCCTCCAAGGCCCGAAGCCCGCGAGCGGGCGGTGCTTCATCATCCTGTCACGGAAATGGGACCGGACGAAGAGCCTTGCAACCGAGCGCGATGCGCGAGCGCTCCGGGCGCCCCGTTGGCAGGATGATGCGACGGTGCGCAATCGCAAGGTTTCGGCGGCGCATTCCACCATCCGGAAAGCATCGGTCGAAGCTTTTCCCGCCGATGGCAAGTCCGCTCCATCCGTCCGCCGCGCGCGCGGCTGTCTGCGGAAGGAACGCTGGAATGGTTCCATGTATAAAGATTTGTTGATCTCGATGTGAGCCCTGGTGAGGTGAACTGTCACATGGGTGGTAACGGGCCGGGGTAGCCGATGCGCTGTCGAAACACATGAGGTCATCCCCATGACGCTTCCCGCCATCTTTCGCATCGTTCTCGTCGCCTCCACCGCCCTGACCGTGCCCGCGCTGGCGCAGGACACGAAAGCCAAGAACGTGATCCTCCTGATCACGGACGGAGCGGGGATCGAGACCTGGCGCGCCGCCAGCTACTACCGTCACGGCGCGCTCGGCCACGAAGTCTACGACGCCTTCGACGCCAAGCTCTTCATGTCGACCCATCCGCTGAACATTTCGAACACGCCCACCCGGAGCGAGGACGGCAAGGTCGCGTTCGAGGCCGCCAAGCTCTGGGACAAGGCACCGTCCAGCGCGACCTTCGAAGGCAAGCTCGGCGCTTATCCCGGCGTCTTCGCGGGCTACGACTACACCCGCGCCGACTATACCGACAGCGCGGCGGCCGCGACGGCGCTCGCCACCGGCGTGAAGACCTACAACAACGCCATCAACTGGTCGAACGACGACGCCCGGCTCAAGCATATCGGCGAACATGTCGTCGAGAGCGGCCGCTCGCTCGGCGTCGTCACCACGGTCCAGTGGACCCATGCCACGCCCGCCGGCTTCCTCGCCCATAATGCGAGCCGCAACGAATATGCCGCGATGGGCAAGGAGATCGTCGATTCGGGCCTCGCCAGCGTCGTCATGGGCGCCGGCCATCCCGGCTTCGACAAGAACGGCGCCGCCACGGAGCCCAAGGACGAGAAGGCCTATCGCTTCGTCGGCGGCAAGGAGACCTGGGACAAGCTCGTCGCCGGGGAGACGCCCTACAAGCTGATCGAAACCAAGGATGATTTCGAGGCGCTCGCCAAGGGGACGCTGGAACTCGGCGCCAAGACCAAGCTCCTCGGAACGGTGCAGAACAATGCCACGACGCAGTTCAACCGCGAGGGCGTCGCCGGCGGCGACAAGCTGGCCAACCAGCCGAGCCTCGCCACGATGACGAAGGGCAGCCTTAACCTTCTGTCCAAGGACGAGGACGGCTTCTTCCTGATGGTGGAAGGCGGCGCGGTGGACTGGGCGGCCCATGCCAACAACCTGCCCCGCATCATCGAGGAGCAGATCGACTTCAATCAGGCCGTCGAGACGGCGGTGAAGTGGGTCGAGGATCATTCGTCCTGGGACGAGACGCTGGTGATCGTCACCAGCGATCACGGCAACGGCCTGCTCCAGGGCCCGGACAGCAACCGGGAGGCCTATGCGCCGATCGTCAACCAGGGCGCGGGCGCGCTTCCGCTGGTGCGCTGGCACAGCGACACGCACACGCGCGAACTCGTTCCGCTCTACGCCAAGGGCGCCGGCTCGGCCCATTTCCTGACCGTCGCCCAGCCGGACGAAGGTCTTGCGGCCTATGGCGTGCCCGCCGCGCAGCGCGTCTATGTCGACAACACCGACGTGTTCCGCGCCTCGATGAAGGCGCTGGGTCTCGAAGGCGAGAAGGCGGCGTCGATCGCCAACTGATCCGCTGCGGATTTCGAACGAGGGGCGGGGCGGGCGACCGGCCCGCCCCGTTTTCCGTCGAACGACCGGACCGCTGCCTCGCCCGCCCGTTCGGCCTCGCCGAGACGTTCCGTCAGGCCGTCGGGATAGAGGCTCGTGCCAGGCGGCAGGGCGGCGGGGTCGATCCACAGGGCGAGGCATCCTGTTCCGTCGGCCTCGCGAAACGCGATCTCGTCGCGCGCCAGAAGGACTGGGTCCGTCACATCGGCGAAGGCTGCGAAGATCACCTCGTGCCCAGGCCGGCCTTCGTGCTCGAAGATGTTTTCGAGCGCGATCCAGTCGCCCGTTCGCTGGATGTCGCAGCCGAGCTCTTCGCGAAACTCGCGCCGCAAGGCCTGATCTCGCGTTTCCCCGAACTCCACCGTCCCGCCGAGCGGCCGAAAGCCTTTCACGCGCCCCGCATCGTTCTCCACGACCGCGACGAGAAGCCGGCTCTCGCGCCGAACCAAGCCGATGACCTTGACCCGGATTTCCGGGGCTGGCCGCCAGATCGCCATGCGGGCACCTCTCCTGATCGCGCCACCCGAGCCTGTCACAGGTCTGCGTGCGATCCTACCCGCTGGGCGTCATGCGCCCGAAAGCCGGGTCCTCGCCGAACGGACGGGAGGCGTCGCCGTCTGAAAAACGCGCAAGGAGGGACGGCGCGAGGACGCTTCGCGCCGACGCGGCGTTCGCGCCCGATCAGAAGGCCAGCTCGGCGGCGGCGAGAATGCGGCCGGGCCGGTCGTTCTTGTCCATCGCCTGAAGCAGGGCGATGCAGCCGCCGGCCTTGGCGTCGGGGTCGCTCAGGAGCCCGAAGGGCATGTCCACGGAGATGCGTCCCTCGGCGTCGAGCACGCCGACCGCGCGCCAGTCGCGCACCGCATGGGTGTTGAGGAGCCGTCGCCCCTCGTTCTCGCCGCGCGCGACCTCGGTGTTCGACGACTTGGCATAGGTCGCCAGAATCAGGGCGGGCGGCCGGGCGCCGTTCACGACCGGCGCCTCGGCCCGAAGGCGCAGCATGTCGCCGACGAGGCGCATCTCGACCATGGGCACGCCGTCCGCGCCGGGCAGCGGGGCGGCCTCCACGGCCTTCACGATCGCCGCCTCGTTCGCGCCGCTCGTGACCTTGGTGCCGTTGACGATGGCCTGCGGCGTCGTCAGCCCGCCCAGATGCAGCGCCTTGGCATAGCCCTTCTGCCGCTCCGTGTTGCGGCGCGTGCCGAGCGGGTCTTCCCAGCCGATATAGTCCCAATAGTCGACATGATAGGCGAGGGCGACGAAGTCCGGCCGCTCGGCGAGGCGCGCCAGCACGGCGTCGGCCCGGGGGCATTCGGCGCAGCCCTGGCTCGTGAACAGCTCGACGATGCCCCGCACGTTCCGGCTCGTGGTCTCGCCGGTGCTCTCGTCCGCGCGCGCGGCGGCGGTGACGCAGACGAGCGTCGCGGCGAAGGCCAGGACAAGGAAGCGCGGCGGCGTCATGGGTCGGCATCTCCTCGACTTCGAAACCCGTTCGAAGGCAGATGGGACCATGCGGGAGGAACCCCAGGGAACGCGAGACAAGATGCGTTCAATTGAGGGTGAACCTGTCGCGAGCGGCAAGCTTTGCGGCGGCGCGGCAGGCCTTGCCACGGGCGGGGCCGGCAGGGCGAAGCGGCTTTGCACCCAACGAAAACGCCGCCCTCCCGCGAGGGGAGGACGGCGCTGGACAAGCGCCCGGCCGCAGGGCCGGGCACGGATGGGGCTAAGCCTTAAGCCGCGAGCTGGCGCAGCACGTAGTGCAGGATGCCGCCGTTCTTGAAGTATTCCAGCTCGTCCAGCGTATCGATGCGGCAGAGGAGCGGAACCTTGACCACTTCGCCATTGGCGCGGGTGATCGTGGCTTCCATGGTCTGGCGCGGCTTGACCTCGGTCAGGCCTTCGATCGTCACCGTTTCCTCGCCCGTGAGGCCGAGCGACTGCCAGCTCGTGCCTTCCTGGAAGACGAAGGGCACGACGCCCATGCCGACGAGGTTGGAGCGGTGGATGCGCTCGAAGCTCTGCGCGATCACGGCGCGAACGCCCAGAAGCACGGTGCCCTTGGCCGCCCAGTCGCGCGAGGAGCCGGTGCCGTACTCCTTGCCGGCGAAGATCACCAGCGGAACTTCTTCCTGCTGGTACTTCATCGCCGCGTCGTAGATCGCGAGCTGCTCACCCGACGGGAAGTGCTTGGTGATGCCGCCCTCGATGCCCGGAACCATCTGGTTCTTGATGCGGATGTTGGCGAACGTGCCGCGCATCATGACTTCGTGGTTGCCGCGACGCGCGCCGTAGGAGTTGAAGTCCACCGGGCGCACCTGATGCGAGACGAGATACTCGCCCGCCGGGCCGTTCTTCTTGATCGAGCCGGCCGGCGAGATGTGGTCGGTCGTGATCGAGTCGAGGAAGAGCGACAGGATGCGCGCGCCCTTGATGTCGGTGACGGGCTTGGGCGTCATCGACATGCCCTCGAAATAGGGCGGGTTCTGCACATAGGTCGACCGGTCGTCCCACTCGTAGGTGAGGCCGCCCGAGACGTCGATCTTCTGCCAGTTCGGGTCGCCCTTGAAGACGTCCGAATAGCGGCTCTCGAACAGGTCGCGCGTGACCGTCTTGCGGACGATCTCGGAGACTTCCTGCGTGGTCGGCCAGATGTCCTTGAGGAAGACGTCGCGGCCGTTCTGGTCCTGTCCGAGCGGGTCCTTGGTGATGTCCACGAACATCGAACCGGCAATGGCGTAGGCGACGACGAGCGGGGGCGAGGCGAGATAGTTCGCGCGCACGTCCGGGTTCACGCGGCCTTCGAAGTTGCGGTTGCCCGAAAGCACCGAGCAGGCCACGAGGTCGTTCTTGTTGATGGCTTCCGAGATCGCTTCCGGCAGCGGGCCGGAATTGCCGATGCAGGTCGTGCAGCCATAGCCGACGAGGTTGAAGCCCATCGCGTCGAGATCGGTCTGGAGACCGGCCTTTTCGAGATATTCGGTGACGACCTGGGAGCCGGGGGCCAGCGAGGTCTTCACCCAGGGCTTCACCTTGAGACCGAGCGCGTGCGCCTTGCGGGCGACGAGACCGGCGGCGACGAGCACGTTCGGGTTCGACGTGTTGGTGCAGGAGGTGATGGCCGCGATCACGACGTCGCCGTCGGCGATGCCATGGTCCGCGCCCTCGACGGCGTGGCGAGCGGTTTCCGGCGTCTGGCCCGCCTGAGCGGCGCCCTCCGCCATGAAGCGCGCGTCACCCTCGGACTTGGCGACGGCGGACTGCTTGCGGCCGCCCTGGAGCTCGGTGAGCGCGCTGCGGAACTTCGGCGCGGCCTCGGTGAGGGCGACGCGGTCCTGCGGGCGCTTGGGGCCGGCGAGCGAGGGAACGACGGTGGCGAGATCGAGCGACAGCGTGTCCGTGAAGACGGGCTCTTCCGACGAGGCGTCGAAATACATGCCCTGCGCCTTGGCATAGGCTTCCACCAGCGCGATGCGGTGCTTGTCGCGGCCGGTCGCTTCCAGATAGGCGATGGTGTCCTTGTCGACCGGGAAGAAGCCGCAGGTCGCGCCGTATTCCGGGGCCATGTTGGCGATGGTCGCCTGGTCTTCCAGCGTCAGGTTGGCAAGGCCGGGGCCGTAGAACTCGACGAACTTGCCGACGACGCCCTTCTTGCGCAGCATCTCGGTGACGGTGAGCACGAGATCGGTGGCCGTGGTGCCCTCGGGCAGCTTGCCGTCGATGCGGAAGCCGATGACTTCCGGGATCAGCATGGAGATCGGCTGGCCGAGCATGGCCGCTTCCGCCTCGATGCCGCCGACGCCCCAGCCGAGCACCGCGAGGCCGTTGACCATCGTGGTGTGCGAGTCGGTGCCGACCAGCGTGTCGGGATAGGCGATCGTCTCGCCGTTCTCGTCCTTCGTCCAGACGGTCTGGGCGAGATATTCGAGGTTCACCTGATGGCAGATGCCGGTGCCCGGAGGCACGACGCGGAAGTTCTGGAAGGCGCCCGAGCCCCAACGCAGGAAGGTGTAGCGCTCACCATTGCGGTCGTACTCGACCTCGACGTTCTTCTCGAACGAATCGGGCTGGCCGAAATAGTCCACCATCACCGAGTGGTCGATCACGAGATCGACGGGGACGAGCGGATTGATCTTCTGGGGGTCGGCGCCGAGATTGGCGGTCGCGTCGCGCATCGCGGCGAGATCGACGACGGCCGGAACGCCCGTGAAGTCCTGCATCAGAACGCGGGCCGGGCGGTAGGCGATCTCGTGGCCGGCCGAGCCCTTGTCGTTCAGCCAGTTGACCACGGCGCGGATGTCGTCGGCCAGAACCGTGCGGCCGTCTTCGTTGCGCAGGAGGTTCTCGAGAATGACCTTCATCGAGTAGGGCAGGCGCGAAGCGCCCGAAAGGCCGTTCTTTTCGGCCTCTTTCAGGTCGAAATAGACATAGGGCTTCCCGTCGACCGTCAGGGTCTTGCGGCTTTTGAAGCTATCGGGGTGGGACATAGGGTTCTCGTTCCTTCTCGAACCAAAAAATGTCCGAAAGGCGAACGACCGCGGCGCGCGGCGAAGCGCGCCTTGGAAAATGCGGGTGCGACCATTTCCGCCCGTCCGCCTCAGTCCTCGCCGGAAAGGCGGGGCACGTGAGATCGGCGCTATGTGATCCACGCCGGTCGCTGGAGTGGGTGAGCGCCTTATAGGCAAGTTTGTAATCGCTATAAAGGGGCTTCTCGCATGCGCACCCGCCCAATCGGGGGAGCGCTCACGCCTCGCACCATTTTCACGCTTACACCCTTTCGCCCGCGTCGGTCGTGGCCGCCCTGCCGCTTGCCTTTCGCATCCCGCCTCTCCACAACGAAGCCTCGGGATGATGATGTGCGCCGTTCTAGCGCGGGAAGATTGAGGAGTGGTTCCGGCGTGGCGGGCAGGCTCGTGATCGAAGGGCTGGCTTGCGGCCGGAGCGGGCGTCTCGTCGTGCCGCCGCTCGGCCTCGCGCTTGCGCCGGGCGAGGCCGTCCTCGTGACGGGCGAGAACGGCGCGGGCAAATCGACGCTCCTGCGCACGCTGGCCGGCCTTCTGCCGCCGCTCGAAGGTACGATTCGCGTCGAGACCTTCCACGCCGCCGACGGCGAGCCGGCACGGAGCCTTGCCGACATCGCCCATTATCTCGGCCATCGCAACGCGCTGAAGGGCGCGCGACGCGTCGGGGCGGACCTCGCCTTCTGGGCGCGGTTTCTCGGCGGATCGCCGGGCCTCTCGCCGGAAGCCGCGCTCAGCGAACTCGGCCTGCCGGAGGGCGTCGCCGGGCTGCGCTGCGCCGATCTCTCGGCCGGTCAGGCGCGGCGCGCGGCGCTCGCCCGGCTTCTCGTCACGCGGCGCCCGGTCTGGCTCCTGGACGAGCCGACCAACGCGCTCGACGCGGCGACGCAGGCGCGCTTTGCCGCGCTTTGCCGGCAGCATCTCGCAAGCGGCGGCCTGATTCTCGCCGCCACGCACCAGCCGCTCGACCTCGGCCCCGCCGTCCGTTCGCTCGTTCTGGAGCCGATCCGAACGGACACCGCCCCGGCCGCTTCGACGGATGAAGAGGGCTGGGAGGCGATCGCCTGATGCTGGCTCTCTTCCGGCGCGATCTCGCGCTGCTCCTGTCCGGCTCGGGCGGCGGCGCGCCGGGCGTCGTGTTCTTTCTGGCGGTGGTCGCGGTCATTCCCTTCGGCGTCGGCCCCGATCTTCAGCTTCTCTCGCGCATCGGCCCGGCCTTTCTCTGGATCGGCGCGCTCCTCTCCACGCTTCTTTCGCTCGACCGCCTGTTTCAGGCCGACCGCGACGACGGCACGCTCGACCTTCTCTTGACCGGCCCCGTGCCGCTGCCGCTCGTCGTGCTCGCCAAATGCGCCGCGCTCTGGGTCGCCGCCTGTCTGCCGCTGGTGATCGCCGCGCCGCTTCTCGGCCTTCTTCTAGCGCTGGAGCCGCTGGCGCTCGGGGCGAGCGCACTGACGCTGCTCATCGGCACGCCGGCGCTCGTCCTGATCGGCGCGGTCGGCGCGGCGGTGGCGGCGGCCCTGCCGCGCGGCGGCGTTCTCGTCTCGGTGCTGACCCTGCCGCTCGCGATCCCGATCCTGATCTTCGGCGTCGCGGCGAGTGCCGGGGCGCTCAGCGACATCGCGCCCTTTCGCGCGCCCTTCCTGATTCTCGTGGCGCTGACGCTCCTTTACGGCGTCCTCGGCCCTTTCGCCGCCGCGCTCGCGCTGCGCCAATCCAGCGACTGAAACCTCCCATGCCCCGCTTCGACCCCGCGCTCTATTCCTTCCACACGGAGACGCCCGACAGCGAGACCTATCGCCGTCTGCGCGCCGTCTCGGGCCTCAGCCCGAAGAGCGAGGAGGCGGCGCGGCGCGGTCTGCCGAACACGCTTCATGCCGTGATCGCCCGCTTCCAAGGGCGGACCGTCGCCATGGGCCGCGTCGTCGGCGATGGCGGGGCCTTCTTCCAAGTGGTGGACATGGCGGTCGAGCCCGAGCACCAGGGGCAGGGGATCGGCAAGGCGATCTTCGCCGCCCTGGTGGACTGGCTGCGCGAGACGGCGCCGGACAGCGCCTATGTCAGTCTCGTCGCGGATGGCGAGGCCCGGCATCTCTATGCGCAGTTCGGGTTCGAGCCCGTCATGCCCGCGTCGATCGGCATGGCGCTCCGCATTCGGAGGGACTGACCGCTCCTCGCGCAAACGCGAGCGGACGGGCGATCGGTCGCCGTTCCGCTCGCGCTGGAAATGCTCTAGAAAGGCGGCATGAGCGATCTCGCCGCCCGTCCCTCGCGCTTTGCGCTTCTGGCCAACCCGACCCGGTTTCTGGACCTGTCGGGCCGCGTCCAGCCCTGGCTCTATGCGCTGGCGCTGGGGCTTCTCGCTGTCGGCCTCGGCCTCGGGCTCGGCGCCCCGGAGGACTACCAGCAGGGCGCGACGGTTCGCATCCTCTTCGTCCACGTTCCCTTCGCCTGGATCGCGATGATGGGCTGGACGGTGATGTCGGCCTCCGCGCTCGGCCTTCTCGTCTGGCGCCATCCGATCGCGGAAGTCTCGATCCGCGCCGCCGCGCCGATCGGCGCGGTCTTCACCTTTCTCTGCCTCTTCACCGGCTCGGTCTGGGGCCGGCCCATGTGGGGCACGTGGTGGGTCTGGGACGCGCGACTGACCTCGGTCTTCGTGCTCTTCCTCATGTATCTCGGGCTGATCGCGCTGACGCGCGCCTTCGAGGAGCCGCAGCGCGCCGGGCGCATGGCCTCGGTCTTCGTTCTCGTCGGCTTTCTCCTGATCCCCGTCATCAAGTTCTCGGTGGACTGGTGGTCGACGCTGCACCAGCCCGCGAGCGTCCTGCGCCTGGGCGGTTCGACGCTGGACGACGCCTATCTCTACCCGCTCCTGATCTCGGCCGCCGGCTTCACCACGCTCTTCTTCGCGCTGCATCTCACCGCCATGCGCACGGAAATCCGCCGCCGTCGCCTTCGCAATCTCGAACGCCGCCAACTCGGCGTCCTGGGGGGCTGACGCGATGCAGGGCGCCTATTTCGGCTTCATCGCGGCAGCCTACGGCATGGCCGCCTTCGCGCTCGGTGCGCTCGGTCTCTGGACCTTTCTCGACGCGCGGCAGGTCGCACGCCGCTTGAAGGCGCTGGAGCGCGACGGGCGGAGCGCGCGCCGATGAGCGAGGCGACGCCGACCTCGCCCGACGCATCCAATGCCGCGCCCAATGCCGCCTCCGGGGCCGTATCCGGCACCACGCAAGGCGCGACTTCGACCGCCGCCCCGCGCCGCCGCCGGCCGCTTCTCGTCGCCCTGCCGCTCGTCGTGTTCGGCGGTCTCGCCGCGCTGTTTCTGACGCAGCTCGTGTCCGGCCACGATCCCGCTTCGCTGCCCTCCGCCCTGATCGGCCAGCAGGCCCCGGCCACCGCGCTGCCGCCGCTGGCGGGCCTCCGGACGCCGGACGGCCAGCCCGTGCCGGGCCTTGCCGTCTCGCCGCAAGGCGACGGCGCGCCGCGCCTCGTCAATGTCTTCGCCTCCTGGTGCGCGCCCTGCCGCGAGGAGCATCCCCTGCTTCTGGCGCTCGCGCGCGATCCCGCCGTCCAGGCGGCGGGGCTGCGGATCGAGGGGCTGAACTACAAGGACAAGCCGGTGCAGGCGCTGGCCTTTCTCTCCGCGCTCGGCAATCCTTACGTCCATGTCGGCGCGGACGAGCGCGGCGCGGCGGCGATCGACTGGGGCGTCTATGGCGTGCCCGAGACGTTCCTCGTCGCGGGCGACGGGCGCATCATCTGGAAGCAAACCGGGCCGCTCACCGAGCGCGCCATTCGCGAGGGCCTCCTGCCGGCGCTCGCTGGGGCGCGCTGAGGTCTCAAAGGCAGAAGCCGAACAGCATCATCCCGGCCAGGCTCGGCCCCTGGCTCGTCCAGAGCGCGAGGCCGAGAAGGCCGAGGGCGGCGAGACCCAGCGGAAACAGCCATTCGGGAGACAGAGCGGTCGGGCGCTTCACGCCGCCGCTCCCGCCGCCGGCAGCGCCCCGATCCTGGCGTCGCGGATCGGCAGGTTGGCAAGGCCCGCGATCAGCGCCAGCGCGATCGAGATCGTCCAGGCCGCGTCGTAGGAGCCCGTCCGCGCGAAGACGAGGCCCGCGCCCCAGGCCCCGAAGAACGCGCCGATCTGGTGGCTCATGAAGACGATGCCGAAGAGGGTCGAGAGATAGCGCACGCCGAAGATCTGGCCGACGAGCCCGCTCGTCAGCGGCACGGTGCCCAGCCAGAGAAAGCCCATGGCGCAGGCAAAGAGCGTCGCCGACAGGGGCGTGAAGGGCACGGCGAGAAAGGCGACGATCACCACGGCCCGCCCGAAATAAACGCCCGCCAGCACGTATTTCTTGCGCAATCGGTCGGCCGACAGGCCGAACACGTAGGAGCCGAGAATGTTGAACAGGCCGATCAGCGCCAGCGCCCGCGCGCCGACCGAGGGGTCGATCGCCTGATCGGCGAGAAAGGCCGGCAGGTGCGTCGCGATGAAGGCGACATGGAAGCCGCAGACGAAGAAGCCGACATTCAGCAGCCAATAGCCGGGATGGCGGGCAGCGAGCCGCAGCGCCGCGCCGAGGCTTTCGCCGCCGGGCCGACCCGCGCCGGCACTGGCGGGCGCGGCGTCCTGCGGCTTGCCGGAAATGCCGAGGGCGAGAAAGACGGTCAGGGAGACGAGCGCCGCGCCGACGAGAAGCGCGCCGCGCCAGCCGACCGCGTCCACCGCCATCTGCGTCGCCGGCACGAGCAGGAACTGCCCGACCGATCCGCCCGCCGTGACGATGCCGAAGGCCATCCCGCGCTTTTCGGCCGGCACGAAGCGGCCGACCGCGCCGAGCACCACGACGAAGGTGACGCCGGTCATGGCGAGGCCGACCAGAAAGCCGAGCGAGAGATCGAGGCCGAGCGCGCTGGTGGAGACGGACGCGAGCACGAGGCCGAGCGCATAGAGAAGCCCGCCGGCTGCCGCGACGCGCCCCGCGCCGTGCCGGTCGGCCAGCGCGCCGACAAAGGGCTGGGCGAGGCCGAGCACCAGATTCTGCACGGCGATGGCGAGTCCGAAGGCTTCGCGCCCGACGCCGATCTCGAGTTCCACCGGCCGCAGCAGAAGGCCGAAACCCTGGCGCAGGCCCATGGCGATCGTCACGATCACCGCGCCGCAGAGAAGCGCGATCCAGGGATTGCGGGCGGAGGGCGCGGGAAGCGGCATGGGCGCGGCCTTTCGGATCACGGATCGGTCATCCGTAGCGCGAAACCGTCAGGGAGCCGAGATATTTCGCGCGAGCCTCCTTATCGCGCCGGAGGAGGATGCGGTCGCCCCTAAGCGCTTCCTGACACCTTCGGATCGAAGGGTTTTCGTCGGCCGTTGCCGAGCCACGCGCCGTCGGTGCCGAGGCGAGCCCCAAGCCTGCGCGGCAATCCGAAGGACGGGTGAGACAGGTGGCTTGTCCTTCCGCTGGCGGAAAGGCCCGATCCGCCGAACCCGGCGAGGTTCCTTAGCGCGCCAAGAAATGGAGACACGGAAGGGCCTTCGATCGGCGCTAGAAGCGCGTCGAATCAGTCACGGAGGTCCGTCCCATGAGCCTTTCCTTCTCGCGTCGGCAGTTCACGCGTCTGGCCGGGTCCGGCCTCGCGCTCGGCCTCGCCGCGCCCTTGCTCCGCAGGGCGCAGGCTGCCGAGGGTAACTTCGATGCCGTGCTCGCGGGGATCGAGCGGCGCTTTTCCGGCCGGCTCGGCGTTTATGTGATCGACACGGCGACGGAGCGGCGCTGGGGGCGGCGGGCGGACGAGCGCTTTCCCATGTGCTCGACCTTCAAGCTGATGGCGGCGGCCGGGCTCCTTTCGCGGGTGGACGCTGGCACCGAGAGCCTGTCGCGGCGCGTCGTGATTCAGCCGACGGATATCGTGACCTATTCGCCGGTCACCGAGCATCGCGTCGGCGGCGAGGGCATGACGCTCGCCGAGATCTGCGAGGCCGCGCTGACGCAGAGCGACAACACGGCCGGCAATGTCCTGATCGACGCGCTGGGCGGCCCGGCGGGCGTCACCGACTTCGCCCGGTCGATCGACGATGACACGTTCCGCCTCGACCGGCGCGAAACGGAGCTGAACGAAGCGAGGCCCGGCGACCCCCGCGATACGACGACCCCGGCCGCCATGGCCAAGAGCCTTGCCGCCCTGGTGCAGGAGGACGCGCTGTCGGACGCCTCGCGCCATCAGCTTGTGGAATGGCTGGTGGCGAATCGGACGGGCGACGCCAAATTGCGGGCGGGTTTGCCCAAGACCTGGCGCATCGGCGACAAGACGGGCGGCGGCGCCTTCGGCACGATGAACGATGTCGCGGTGATCTGGCCCGAAGCGCACCGCCCGCCCATCGTCGCCAGCATCTATCTGACGGAGACGCAGGCTTCCTTCGACGATCGCAACGCCGGCTTCGCCGAGATCGGCCACGCCCTGGCGGACATCGCGAAGGCCTGAGCCGCCCTACCCGTTGAAGACGACGGACAGCTTGTTGCCCGTCGGGTCTCGCACATAGGCGGCGTACCAGTTCGGGCCGTAATGCGGGCGGGGGCCGGGCGCGCCCTCGTCGGAGCCGCCGTTCGCGAGAGCCGCGGCGTGGAAGGCGTCGACCTCCTCTGGCGAGGCGGCCGGAAAGCCGACCATGGTTCCGTTGCCGACGCCGGCTTCCCCGCCGTCGAAGGGCGCGATCACCCAGAAAACCAGCCCTTCGCCCGCGCCCCGAACGGAATAGGCCCGCCAGCCCGGGAACGAGACATGGCTTGCCCAGCCGATCGTCGCCAGCACCGCGTCGTAAAAGGCGAAGGAGGCCGGACCGTCCTTCGCGCCCAGCGTCACATAAGGCTGCATCGCTCTTCCTCCCTTACGCCTTGAATGAGAACATAAAGCGAACATATCCCGCCGGGCAAGTCTTGTGATGGGGGAGGTCGCCGGTCCAAGGCCGAACGCCGACGGCTCTCCATCTTCATCGGGATGAGCGATCTCGTCCCGTCCTTTTCCCTTCGTGTTCCCCTCGACGACAGCGTGGCGCGCCGCGTCTGCGACCATTGCGGCTTCGTCGCCTACGAGAATCCCAAGATCGTCGTGGGTTCGGTGGTGCGGTTCGAGGATCGCATTCTCCTCTGCCGCCGGGCGATCGAGCCGGGGCGGGGGCGCTGGACGATCCCGGCCGGCTATCTCGAACTCAACGAGACGCCCGATGCCGGCGCGCGGCGCGAGGCCTTCGAGGAGGCGGGCGCGCGCATCGCGACCGAGCGGCTGCTCGCGGTCTATAGCGTGCCGCGCATTAGCCAGGTGCAGCTGATCTATCGCGCGCGGCTTCTCGACCCCGCGCTGGCAGCGGGGCCGGAGAGCCTGGAACTGATGCTGGTTCGCCCCGAGGACATTCCCTGGGACGATCTCGCCTTTCCTTCCGTCCACTGGGCTTTGCGCCACGACGCCGAGGCGGAGGCCGGCGCGCCGCCGGTGCCCTTCGGCAATCCCGAGGGCGAGACGGGCGAGCGGATGCCGGACGGGCGGGTGATCGCCGAGGACGCGCTGTGAACGCCCCGGTGTTTCACGTGAAACTTCCTTAACGCCTGTCTGGGCCGCGATCCGGGCGAGCGGGAATCGCCCGGTCCGCCCGAATCGGGGTGAAATCGCCCGTTTCCTTAAGCGACCGCCTCGTCCGCCGTGCGGCGGATTTCGGCGACAAGTTCGGCCGGCAGATTGAGGCGTGCGGCGAGGAGGTCGAGATAGGCGCGCTCGGCCGGCTGGTCCGGGTCGATGGCCAGAAGCGAGGCCGTGTAGACCTCGACCGCCGCTTCCTGCGAGGGCGCGCGGCGCACGAGCTCGTCGATCGTCATCGGCTCGTGGATTTCCGTCATGAGAAGACGTTTCTCGTCGGCGTCGAGATCGAGATCGTCGAGCCGGCCGAAGATGCGGCGCTCTTCCTCGGCGTCGATCGTGCCGTCGGCCTTGGCCGCCGCGATCATGGCGGAGAGAAGAAGCCGAGCGCGCTCTTCCGCCTCGCTGCCGGACGGATGAAAGCGCGGGTCGCTAACTTCAGGAATCTCGGCCGAAGCGATGGGGCGGATCGGCCCGGGCTGCGCGGGGGCAAGGCTTGCTTGGTTCTGCGCCTGCCAGTTCGTGTAGGCCTTGTAGCCGAGGCCGGCCACGAGGGCGAGGCCGCCGAGCTTGAGCGCCGAGCCGCCGAGGCCCTTCATCGACTTGCCGCCGCCCCGGCGCAGGAGCTGCGAGACGAGACCGCCGGCCAGCGCGCCGCCGATCGCCTTGCCGGCGAAGCCGCCGCCACTCCCACCGCCCCGACCACCAAGGACGCTGGCGGCGAGATCGGCGATGCCACCGCCCGAACGGGCGCCGGTTCCACCCAGCGCGCCGCCGAGGAGCTTGCCGAGCCCGTCCTGCAGCGTTTCGCCGGTGGACGCGCGGCCGGTGCCGCCCGAGGGGAACCCGCCATGTCCCTGCGCGCCGCGCCCGGTGCCGAGGAACTGGTCGAGAAGCTTCTGTGCGTCGATCATGCCGCGTGTCTCCAGACTGGGATAGGCCCCTTCATCTGGGAGGTGCACCCGTCTCGGCCAACGCTTGACGCCTCAGGGTGCGATCACGGTTTCTTGTCGAAGAGCGGTTCCAGCGCGTGGCGCTTGAGCAGCGGAAACTGCAGGAGCATGAAGGCCATGGTGATGGGCATCGTGCCCCAGACCTTGAACGCCACCCAGAAATCCGTCGAGAAGAAGCGCCAGACCACCTCGTTGAGGATGGCGAGGAAAACGAAGAACAGGCCCCAGCGCAGCGTCAGCTTGCGCCAGCCCTCGGTGTCCAGCTTGAAGGCCTGATCGAAGACATAGCCGAGCAGCGGCTTGCCGAAGGCGAGGCCGCCGAGCAGCACGGCGGCAAAGAGCGCGTTGACGATGGTGGGCTTCATCTTGATGAAGACCTCGTCCTGCAGCCAGAGCGTCAGCGAGCCGAAGATCAGCACCACCGCGCCGGACACGATCGGCATGATCGGCAGGGTGCGCACCATGATCCAGGACACGAGAAGCGCGATCGCGGTGGCCGCCATGAACAGCGCGGTGGCGACGAAGAGCGGCCCGCCGAGTTCGCTTAAGCTCGGAAAGGTTCGGACGATCGCCTCGCCCCGGCTGTTGGCGAAGAAGAAGACGACGAGCGGCCCGAGTTCGAGCGCGAACTTCAGGAGCGGGTTCATCTCGCGCCGCCCCGGCTGGTTCGGGGCCTTTTCGATGATCGGTTCGGAGGACATGGACGGGTTCCCTTTCGGGGATGGTGTCGGGCGGCGAGGCGGCGAAATTCAGGCGGTGCCGGCTTTAAGCACTGCCGGCGCGGCCGGCGATGGCATCGGCGAAATCGCGGGCCTTGAAGGGCTCGAGATCGTCCACGCCTTCGCCGACGCCCACGAAGAAGACCGGCAGCTTATGCTTGGCGGCGATCGCCACCAGGATGCCGCCGCGCGCCGTGCCGTCGAGCTTGGTCATGACGAGCCCGTTGACGCCCGCCACGTTGCGGAAGATCTCGACCTGATTGAGCGCGTTCTGGCCCGTCGTCGCGTCCAGCGTCTGAAGGACGGTGTGCGGCGAATCGGGATCGCGCTTCTGGAGGACGCGCACGATCTTGGCGAGTTCGTCCATCAGCTCGGCGCGGTTCTGGAGACGGCCGGCCGTGTCGATGATGAGAACGTCCGAGCCGTTGGCGACCGCCTCGTCATAGGCCTCGAAAGCCAGACCCGCCGCATCGGCGCCGATCTGCCGGGCGACGACGGTGGAGCCGGTGCGCTCGCCCCAGATCTTCAGCTGCTCCACGGCGGCGGCGCGGAACGTGTCGCCCGCGCCGAGCGTGACCTTCAAGCCGCCGCGCGTCAGCTTGGCGGCGAGCTTGCCGATCGTCGTGGTCTTGCCCGTGCCGTTGACGCCGACCACGAGAATGACATGCGGCTTCACTTCGAGATCGAGTTCGAGGGGCTTGGCGACGGGCGCCAGCGCGCGCTCCACCTCGTCGGCCAGGATCTGGCGCACGGCCTCGCCCGAGATTTCCTTGCCGAAGCGCCCATCCGACAGGCGGTCGGTGATGCGCATCGCGGTCTCGACGCCGAGATCGGCCTGTATCAGGACATCCTCGAATTCCTGCAGCGTCTCCTCGTCCAGCCGGCGCTTGGTGAAGAGCGCGGTGATCTGGCCAGACAGCTGGTTGGACGAGCGGGCAAGCCCCTCGCGCAGGCGCTGGAAGAAAGGCTTGCGCGGTTCGCTCGCGGCGGCCGCCTCGGCCCTTTGGCGCTCGCGCAGCGCCCAGCCCTCGCCATCGGTGGGCTGGCGCAGCGGGGAGAGCGGCGGCGTGACGAGGCCGGGCAGCGCGCCGGCCGTTGCTGCCGCGGCGACATCGGCGCGGTCCGGCGCGCCGGAGCCGGGGGCGGAGAGCACGGCGCCGTCGCTCGGCTCCTCGGGCGGCAGCGGCGCGTCGAGCCAGGCGAACTCGTCGCGCTCGCTCACCTCTTCGGAGAGGGGCGCGGAGATGGGCTCGGGGGCGTGGACGGGTGCTGCGTCCGGGATCGGCTCGGCCGGATCGGCGGGCAGGCGCGCCTCGGCGACACTGCCGCCATCGCCGACGACGAGCGCCGCTTCCGCCGGGGCGAGCGGCGTGTCGGCGGACACCGGCTCGTCGGTCGGCTCCTCGTCGGTGTCCGGCGCGTCCAGCCAGGAGAAGTCGGCCTCCGGCTCGGCTTCGGGCGGGCGGGCTTCGTCGAGGAAGGCGAGGTCGTCGCTCTCGTCCTCGGCGCGGGGCTCGGGCTCGACGGGCGCGGATTCCACCGGCACGGGCTCGGGCGTCCATGCGACGGGCTCGTCCGCCGGCCGCGACGCGGGCGCGAGCGTGTCGTCCGTCAGGGGCGCGGGCGCTTCGGGCGCGGTGGTCCGCTCGACGAACGAGGCGTCCGAAGCGAGGCGCGCGGGTTCGAGGTCCGCCGGCTCAAACGGGGCAGGTGCGACCGGCGTGGGGACCGGGGCCGGCGTGGCGGGCTCGTCGGTCGGCCGGGCGGCAGGGGCGAGGGTATCGTCCGTCGGGACCGCACGCAATTCTGGTGCCGTGGTCCGCTCGACGAACGAGGCGTCCGGAGCGGGGCGCGCGGGTTCGAGGTCAGCCGGCTCCGCTGGGGCGGGGACCGGAGCCAAGGCGACGGGCTCGTCGGCGGGCCGGGCGGCGGTCGCGAGGGTGTCGTCCGTCAGCGGGCCGCGCGCTTCGAACGGGCGATCCAGCTCGGCAGGCGCGGGAGCCGACGCGGTTTGCGCCGGCTCCGGCTCAATTACGGAGTTTTTTTTTCAGCCGCGACGCCGTTCGCGTCTTCGCCGCTCTTCAGAGGGATGATGCCGCCTTCGTCCGGCGTCTGAACGGAGGCGCCGGCCTCGGCGTCGGTGTCGGTCGAGGCGGCGGCGGGCTGATGGATCTCGGGCGCGCTGGCGTCCGGCCGGGCGGCCGTCGTGTCCTGCGTGCGCGCAAGGCCGCCTTCGTGCTGCGTGCGGTCCTCTTCCTTCGCTCCGAAGGAAAAGAGGCGGCGGAAAAAGCCCTTGTTCTCGGCCATGGCGGTCTGATCCGATCGAATGTCAGGCCGCCGCGCGGGCAGCCGAGGAGGGAACGGCGAGCAGGCGCTCGCCCGTCTCGCCCGTAATGGTAGCGTCCACGATCTCGCCGGGGAGGCCGCTGTGGAGTTCGGTCACGGTAAAGTCTTCCGTGCGGCCGAGGCCCTCGCGCTCGATCAGCACTTTCGCGCTGCGCCCGACGGAGCGCTGGAGATGCGCGCGATAGGCGGCATCGCCGGCAGAGCGAAGCCGCGCGGCGCGCTCCTTGCCGACGGCTTTCGGCAGCTGGGGCATGCGCGCGGCGGGCGTTCCCTCGCGCGGCGAGAAGGGGAAGACGTGAAGATGCGTGAGGCCGCAATCCTCCACGAGGCGGAGCGTGTTCTCGAACATCTCGTCCGTCTCGGTCGGGAAGCCGGCGATGAGATCGGCCCCGAACACGATGTCGGGGCGCACGGCGCGCAGATCGGCGCAGAACCGGATCGAATCCTCGCGCGCATGGCGGCGCTTCATGCGCTTCAGGATCATGTTGTCGCCGGCCTGGAGCGACAGGTGGAGATGGGGCATGACGCGCGGCTCGGAGCCGATGGCCTCCACCAGCGCCTCGTCCGCTTCCACCGAATCGATCGAGGACAGGCGCAGGCGCTGAAGGTCCGGCACATGGCGCAGGAGGCTCTGCACCAGCGCGCCGAGGCGCGGGCTGCCCGGCAGGTCCGCGCCCCAGCTCGTCATGTCGACGCCCGACAGCACCACCTCACCATAGCCGTTGCCGACGAGGCGCTTCACCTGTTCCACCGCCGCGCCCATGGGCACGGAGCGCGAATTGCCGCGTCCATAGGGGATGATGCAGAAGGTGCAGCGATGGTCGCAGCCGTTCTGCACCTGCACGATGGCGCGCGCGCGGCCCTCGATGGCGTCCACCATATGGCCCGCCGTTTCGCGCACGCTCATGATGTCGTTAACGCGGATCTTTTCCGAGGCCGCGACGCCGAAATCGGGCAGGGCGCGATAGCTTTCGGCCTTCAGCTTTTCCTCGTTGCCGATCACGGCGTCCACTTCCGCCATGGCGGCGAAAGTGTCGCCTTGCGTCTGCGCGGCGCAGCCGGTGACGACGATGCGCGCGTTCGGATTGTCGCGCCGGGCGCGGCGCACGCTCTGGCGCGCCTGCCGCACGGCCTCGGCCGTGACGGCGCAGGTGTTGATGATGATGGCCTGTTGACCGTCCGCGCCGAGCCCGGCCGCGCCAGCCTCGCGCTTCATCACCTCGGCCTCGAACGTGTTGAGCCGGCAGCCGAAGGAGATGACCTCGATCCCGCCGCTCACGACGCACTCTCCCGTGCGGCTTCGTCGCGCGCGAAGGCGCCCGTTTCGGGGTCGAGCGTGCCGGACCATTCCCATTCGGCCGGGCCGGTCATGAGAACGTGGTCATCGTCCCGCCATTCGATCAGGAGTTCTCCGCCGGCGGGTACGGTGACGGTCACGCTGCGCCCGGTGCGCCCCGTGCGCGCGGCGGACACCGCCGCTGCGCAGGCCGCCGTGCCGCAAGCGCCCGTCAGCCCCGCGCCGCGCTCCCAGGTGCGAAGGCGCAAGGCGGATGGGCCTGTCACCTCGGCAAGCGAGATGTTGGCGCGGTCGGGAAACAGCGGATGGTGCTCGAGGATCGGGCCGAAGCGGTCGAGGGCGTAGGACCAGACGTCGTCCTTGGTCCAGAAGATCGCGTGCGGATTGCCCATGGAGGCGACCGAGGGCGAATGCAGGATCGGCGCGTCGATCGGGCCGATCTGGAGTTCGATCGCGCGCGTGTCGGCGAACTCTTCCGACAAGGGGATCGACTGCCAGTCGAAGCGAGGCTTGCCCATGTCGACGGTGACGAGCCCGTCTTCGCGCTCGAAAGCCTCCAGAAGACCGGCCTTGGTTTCGAACAGGAACTCGCGCTGCCCGCCCGGCGCGGCGGCCAGCGCCTGCACCACGCAGCGCGTGCCGTTGCCGCAGGCGCCCGCTTCCGAGCCGTCGGCATTCAGGATGCGCACATAGGCTGATGTGCCGGACGTGACGGGATCGTGGATCGCCATGATCTGGTCGAAATGCGTCTCGGCCCGGGCCGCCAGCGCGCGGGCGGCGTCCGGCGTGATCCGCGTTGTCTGGCCGCGCAGGTCCGCCACGAGAATCTCGTTGCCGAGCCCGTTCATGCGGGCAAAGGGAATCGCGTGGGCCATGGCGTTTGAAACCGAAACGGGGGCGGAATTCCCGCCTATATGGCAAGAACGCCCCCGCAATGCTACCCGCCCCGCTGTTTCAGGGTTCTCGGGCCCTTACATGCCGTCGTGCAGCGCATAGACGCGCAGGCGATGGCCGTCCGGGTCGAGCGCCACGAAGGAGCGGCCGAACTCGAGATCGACGGGCGCCAGCGCGATCCGCGCGCCCTTGGCCTGCCATTCGGCATAGGCGGCGTCCACCGCCGCACCATCCGCCAGCTTGAAGCCGATCTCGCAGCCGCCGGGCGCCTGATCCGGGGCGGGCTCGACGCCCTCGCGCTTCCAGAGCCCGATCATCATGCCCTCGCCGAGCGGCAGAAGCGCGAAGCCGGGGCTTTGCTCCACCGGCGCGCGGCCGAGGATGGATTGGTAGAAAGCGGCGCTGCGGGTGGGCTCGGTGACGTAGAGAAGGATGTTGGATGCGGTGAGCATGGGCTCGTCCTCGTTGGGGTGACGAGGCGAGCTTTAGGGGGCGTGAGTGTCAGCTTCCGTCAGCAGCCGTCATCCGGCATTGCGGTGGAAATAATAGGCCGCGAGCGCGAGGCCGACCGCGATCACGACGCCGCGCACCACACCCTGCGGCAGGCGGCGCGCGGCCCAGACGCCGCTCCAGCCGCCGAGCGCCACGCCCGGCGCCATGAGCGCGGCGTGCAGCCACTCGACGACGCCGCCCGACACGAAGACCACGATGGCGACCACCGCGATCACCGTCGCCAGCATGTTCTTCAGGGCGTTCAGGCGGTGATAGTCGCCGCTCTCCGTCAGGCCCAACGTGGCCAGCATCATGATGCCCATCCCTGCGCCGAAGAAGCCGCCATAGATCGCGGTGAAGAACTGGAGAAAGGGGCTGGCGAGGCTGCGCCCTTGTTTGGCGTCTTCCTGATGGGTGCGCTTGGGCGTCAGCCAGGGGCCGGCGGCAAACAGCGCGGTGGCGGCGACGAGCAGCCAGGGCACGAGACTCTGGAACTGCGGATTGTCGAGCGAGAGGAGAATCATCGCCCCGGCGAGCGAGCCGAGCACCGAGACCAGCGCCAGAACCAGCGCGCCGCGCCACATCCGCTTGATGTCGCTCCAATAGGCGAGCGTCGAGGTGACATAGCCCGGAAACTGGACGATCGAGGAGGTGGCGTTGGCCGAGATCGGCGAGATGCCGCCGAGCGTCATGGCGCCGAAGGTGAGAAACGTGCCGCCCCCCGCCACCGCGTTGATCGCGCCCGCGAAGAAGCCGGACAGAAACAGGAGAACGGCTTCGAGAAGGGACATGGCAACCGGATCGAACAGGCGGGACAAACCAAAAGTGGCGCGACTTTAGGCAAGGCGACGCGGCGCGGAAAGAGGCCGAACCCGGCAAAAGGCGGCGAAACCCTTGCCAAAGCGCGCCGGGATGCGAAGCGCGACAAAATGGTGACGCCTGTCTCGACAAGCGGGGGTATCGCGTGTATAGGCCGCCTCGTTTTCCTCAGAAAAACTTGACCGTTTCAAACGGCCATGACCGGGCAACCGGCATGTAACGAAGATGAGGCTATCGCCATGAATATCATCGCCGAACTGGACGCCCAAGAGGCCGCCCGCATCGCCGCCATCCGCACGCTTCCGGCCTTCTCGCCGGGCGACACGCTGCGCGTCAACGTGCGCGTCACGGAAGGCAACCGCACCCGCGTGCAGGCCTATGAAGGCGTGTGCATCGCGCGTTCGGGCGCCGGCTTCCAGGAGAGCTTCACCGTTCGCAAGATCTCCTACGGCGAAGGCGTCGAGCGCGTGTTCCCGGTCTACTCCCCGCAGCTGGAGTCGGTCGAAGTCGTGCGCCGTGGCCGCGTTCGTCGCGCCAAGCTCTACTACCTGCGTGACCGTCGCGGTAAGTCGGCCCGTATCGTCGAGGCCACCAACGTTCGCGCTCGCAAGCTGAACGACGACGCTCGCGCGGTCGCCGCCGAAGAGCGCGCCGCGAAGGAAGCCGCGAAGACGGCCGCCAAGAACGCTGCCGAATAATCGGGTCCGCTCCCGAATCGAGTTTTGAGAAAGGGCGGCCTTCGAGCCGCCCTTTCGCGTTTTCAGGACCTTTCTCGTTTTCCGGACATGGAGACCCGCGTCATGCACGAGCATCTGTCGGCCAATCTCGCCAACTGGAACGAGCGGGCGCGGCTCCACGCCACCGACACGACCGGCTCCTACCGGATCGCTGAGGTGCTTTCCGGCGGCTCCTCGCTCCATGCGATCGAAGCCGGCGAGATCGGCGACCTCGCGGGGCTCGATGTCGTGCATCTCCAGTGCCATATCGGGCTCGACACCCTGTCCCTGAAGCATCTGGGCGCGCGCTCCGTCACCGGGCTCGACTTCTCGCCCGACGCCCTGGCCGCCGCGCGGGACTTCGCAGCGCGCGCGGGGACGGACGCCCGCTTCGTGGAAGCCTCGCTTTACGACGCGCCCGCCGCGCTCGGCGCGCAATATGATTTCGCCTTCGTCACCTGGGGCGCGATCAACTGGCTGCCCGATATCGCGGCTTGGGCGCGGGTCGTCGCCGACGTGCTACGCCCCGGCGGGCGGCTTTATCTCCTGGAAGGGCACCCCGTCCTCAACCAGTGCGAATGGCGCGACGGTGCGCCCGTCTTCGCCTATGACCGAATGACGCCAAGAACCCAGCCGCTCGCCTTCGACGAGACCCACACCTATACGGGCGACGAACGGCCGTTGACGCAGACCCGCACTTACGAGTGGATTCATCCGATCAGCGACATCATCAACGCCCTCATATCGGCAGGAATGCGCCTGGATTTCCTACGCGAGCATGATCTCATCTCCTGGGAATTCTTCCCCGGCATGATCGAGGTTCAAGAGGACCTCTTCGCTCTTCCGCCCGGCGTGCCGCGCCTTCCCATGAGCTTCTCGATCGGAGCGACCAAGCCGCTCTGACCGTTCCTCCCCCAAGCGCCGGTCGTCCTCTTCCAGGGCCGGCGCCCTCACCGCAGACCGACGAGGATGCGCGTCGCATGAGTTTCACCAGCCGCCTTCGGGCCATTCCCGTCGATCGATTCCTTCTCCTGCTGATCGCGACCGTCGGTCTCGCCGCCGTCCTGCCGGCGCGCGGCGAGGTGGCCGAGGCCTTCGACTGGATCACCTACGGCGCGATCGCGCTTCTGTTCTTCGTCTACGGCGCGCGCCTGTCGCCCCAGGCCGTCTGGGCCGGCCTTCTTCATTGGCGGCTGCAGGGCCTCGTGTTCCTGTCGACCTTCGCGCTGTTTCCGATCCTTGGGCTTCTCGCCGCGCCGCTCGCCGACCGCGTCCTGCCGTCCGAACTCGCGCTCGGCATTCTCTACCTGACGCTTCTGCCCTCCACGGTGCAGTCCTCGATCGCCTTCACCTCGATCGCGGGCGGCAACGTGCCGGCGGCGCTGACCAGCGCCTCGGTGTCCAACATGCTCGGCGTCGTGATCACGCCGGTTCTGGTGCTGCTGATCGCGAGCGGGGGCGGCGAGGGCGCCTTTTCCTTCGACGCCATCCAGAAGATCGCCCTCCAGATCCTCGCGCCCTTCGTCGCCGGCCAGCTCGTCCGGCCGCTGATCGGCGCGTGGCTGGCGCGCCACAAGCCGGTGACGGTGGTGGTGGATCGCGGCTCGATCCTTCTCGTCGTCTATGCCGCCTTTTCGGAAGGGGTCGTGGCCGGCGTCTGGTCGAGCCTCGAATGGCAGGACCTCGCGATCGTCGTGCTCTTCGGTATCGCGATTCTCGCCGTCTCGCTCTCGGTCACGACGCTTCTCGCCCGCAAGCTCGGCTTCAGCCGCGAAGACGAGATCGCCATCGTGTTCTGCGGCTCCAAGAAGAGCATGGCGACCGGCATTCCGATGGCCGGCATTCTCTTTGCCGGCCATGCCATGGCCATGGTGGTCCTGCCGCTCATGCTGTTCCACCAGATCCAGCTCTTCGCCTGCGCCGCGCTCGCCCAGCGCTACGCCCGCCAAACCAGAACCGTACCGACCCCGAGCGTCGCAGAGGCCGCCGCCGAGGAGCGCGAGAGCGTGGAAAAGGCCGCGGCGACGACCAATCCCTGATTCCGGCCTTCGAGGGATCACGCTTTCTCGAAAGCGACCCTGCCGCGAACGCTTCGTTCTTGGCAGGGCGCCCGCCGCCGTGACACTTTCCCCGAGCCCGACCATTGCGGAACCCGAGTATGATCCATCGCCGCCTGTTTCTTGCCGCCGCAGCTCTCGCCTTCGCGCTGCCCGCCGCCACCGCCTTGGCGCAGAGCGCGGCGCTGCCCGACCTCAAGGGCCGCGAAATCGTGGTGGTGACGGAGAACGCCTATCCGCCGCTGCAATATCTCGACCCGGCCAGCGGCCAGGCGGTCGGCTGGGAATATGACGCGACGAACGAGATCGCGCGGCGCCTCAACGCCAAGATCCGCTACGAGAACGCCTCCTGGGACGCGATGATCACCGCCGTCTCCTCCAAGCAGTACGATATCGGCATCACCGGCATCACGATCCGCGAGGATCGCAAGGAGAAGGTCGATTTCTCCGACCCCTACATGCTTTCGCAGATGGTGATGCTGGTGCGCGCCGACGAAACCCGCTTCACGGACGCCGCCTCCTTCAAGGCCTTGGACAAGGGCCTCGTCGGCGCGCAGGCCGGCACGACGCCCTTCTACACCGCCGTCTACGAGGTGCTGGACGGCAACGAGCAGAACCCGCGCGTCAAGCTGTTCGAGACCTTCGGCGCGCAGGTCCAGGCGCTGCGCGCGGGCGATGTCGATCTCGTGCTCAGCGATCTGGCCGGCGGACGGGCCTCCGTCGCGGCCTCGAACGGCGCGCTCAAGATCGTCGGGGAGCCGCTCGGCAAGGACGAGTTCGGCTTCATCTTCCCCAAGGGCTCCGATCTCGTCGCCCCGGTCAACGCCGCCATCGCCGCGCTGAAGGGCGACGGTACGCTCGATGCCCTCACGCAGAAATGGTTCGTGGACGCCAAGCTCGGCCAGAAGTGAGCCGCATTCCCTTCCGCCGGCGGCTCCGCGCCCGGCTCGCCGCGCCGGACTTCCCCTGGTGGCTCGTCGCCCTTGCCGTTCTCGCGCTCGCCTCGGCCCTCGTGATCGCGGCCGAGGCCGGGCTGCGGCAGACCCTCACGGTGCTGGCCACCGGCCTCCTCACCACCGTCGAAGTCACCGCGCTGGCCTTTGCCGGCGCGCTCGGGCTCGGCTTTCTCGTGGCGCTCGCCGGGCGCTCGCGTCGTCGTCTCCCCCGCAATCTCGCGCGCCTCTATGTCGAGATCGTGCGCGGCGTGCCGGTGCTCGTGCTCCTGTTCTGGATCGCCTTTGCCGGCGTTCCCGGCACCGTCGCTGCGTGGAACTGGCTGGCGACGCCCCTTCGCGAGGCCGGCCTTCTGCCCGAACTCCTCGTGCGCGACGTCTCGCTTCTCATGCGCGGCGTCCTCGCCCTCGTCATCGCCTATTCCGCCTTCATCGCCGAAATCATCCGCGCCGGTCTCGAATCCGTGCCCAAAGGCCAGATCGAAGCCGCCGAAGCCTTGGGCCTTTCGCCCCTCCAGCGCCTTCGCCTCGTCATCCTCCCCCAGGCCATCCGCACCGTCCTGCCCCCGCTCGGCAACGATCTCGTCGCCATGGTCAAGGACTCCTCGCTCGTCTCCGTCCTTGGCGTCGCCGACATCACCCAGATGGGCAAGGTCTACGCCTCCGGCTCCTTCCGCTTCTTCGAGACCTATTCCGTCGTCGCCTATCTCTACCTCCTCATGACCGTCTCCCTCTCGCTCGCCGCCCGCGCGCTGGAGCGCCGCTTGCGGCGGTGAGCGCGAGGGATTGGCGGGGCTGCCGCCCCGGACCCCGCTCGGGAAGGACTTCCCGAACCCTTCCTTTCTTTTGGAACTTTTCCGAGACCGGGGAGGGCCGCTGGCCCTCTCCGGTCTCGGACAGAATCCAAACGAACGAGGGGTCCAGGGGAAATCATTTCCCCTGGCCGGGGTGCAGGGGACGGCGTCCCCTGCCATGCCCTCACCGCACCCACGCAACAGGCATTGCGCAGCCGCGCGGGCGGGCGTATTTTGGAACGATGCGAAAGAGCGCGATGCACACGGGCCGTCTGCCGACCACGCTGGGGTTCTCCCCGGTGGAGGATCGCGCGCGGATGCCCGGCCGCTTTTTCTACCGGCAGATTTCGGCCGTTCTCCTGACGCGCTGACGCCGCGCGGCCTCGGGGCCGCCGCCTTTTTGTTTTCCCAGTTGATGATGTCAGGCACGGTGGCTTTCGAAGCCGACCGGCCGTTTTGAAGACTTGAAGCCCATGAGCCAGACTGTGAAACCCCGCACGCTCTACGACAAGATCTGGGACGATCACCTGATCTCGACCGACGAGAACGGCGGCAGCCTTCTCTATATCGACCGCCATCTCGTGCATGAGGTGACGAGCCCGCAGGCCTTCGAGGGCTTGCGCGTGGCGGGCCGCAAGGTGCGCCATCCCCAGCGCACGCTGGCGGTGGTGGATCACAACGTGCCGACCTATGACCGGCGCGGCGGCATCCACAACGAGGAAAGCCGCATCCAGGTCGAGACGCTGGCCAAGAACGCGGCGGAGTTCGGCGTCGAGTATTTCAACGAGGTCGACAACCGCCAGGGCATCGTCCACATCATCGGGCCGGAGCAGGGCTTCACGCTGCCGGGCATGACGATCGTCTGCGGCGACAGCCACACGTCCACGCACGGGGCGTTCGGCGCGCTGGCGCATGGCATCGGCACGTCCGAGGTCGAGCACGTGCTCGCCACGCAGACGCTGATCCAGCAGAAGGCCAAGAACATGCTCGTCCAGGTGGACGGGGCGCTGCCCGAGAGCGTGACGGCCAAGGATATCATCCTCGCCATCATCGGCCAGATCGGCACGGCGGGCGGCACGGGCTATGTCATCGAGTTCGCCGGCGAGGCGATCCGCGCGCTCTCGATGGAAGGGCGGATGACCATCTGCAACATGACGATCGAGGGCGGCGCGCGCGCCGGCCTGATCGCGCCCGACCAGACGACCTTCGACTATATCGAGGGCCGCCCGCGCGCGCCGCAGGGTGCGGCCTTCGAGCAGGCCGTGTCCTACTGGAAGACGCTGCACACGGACGAGGGCGCGCAGTTCGACAAGGTGGTGCGCCTCGACGCGGCCAACCTGCCGCCCATCGTCTCCTGGGGCTCCTCGCCGGAAGACGTCGTGTCGATCGACGGCGTGGTGCCGAATCCGGACGAGATCGCGGACGAGGCCAAGCGCGACACCAAGCGCCGCGCGCTCGACTATATGGGCCTCCAGGCCGGCACCAAGATGACGGACATCCCGATCGACCGCGTCTTCATCGGCTCCTGCACCAATGGGCGCATCGAGGATCTGCGCGCGGTGGCCAAGGTCGTGGAAGGCCGCAAGGTGGCCGATAGCGTCTCGGCCATGATCGTGCCGGGCTCAGGGTTGGTGAAGCTTCAGGCCGAGGCCGAGGGGCTGGACAGGATCTTCCGCGAGGCCGGGTTCGACTGGCGCGAGCCGGGCTGCTCCATGTGCCTCGGCATGAACGAGGACCGCTTGAAGCCGAACGAGCGCTGCGCCTCGACCTCGAACCGCAATTTCGAGGGCCGTCAGGGCTTCAAGGGCCGCACCCATCTCGTCTCGCCCGCGATGGCGGCGGCGGCGGCGGTGGCCGGTCGCTTCGTCGATATTCGCGAGTGGAAATAGGCCAGGGCGGCGGCGGGGCCTGTCCCGCCGCTTCGCTCGCCTGAAAGGGGAAGGGGCGTGGCCGGGGCCGCGCCCTTTTTCGTGTCAGGAGGCGGGCGCGAAGGCGGTGCGCGCGGGCGCCGAGGCGGGCGCGATCGCATCGGCGATCACCCGGTCGCGGCCGTGGGACTTGGCGACATAGAGCAGCGTGTCGGCGCGGCTCGCCGCGTCCCAGAGATGTTCGCCGGGCGCCAGCGCGACGACGCCGAAGCTTGCGGTCACGCGCAGATCGGCCAGCGCGAAGGGCCAGCGCACGGCGCGAAGGGCGCTCTGGAGCGATTGGGCGAAGACCTGCGCGCCGGCGAGGTCGGAACTTGCGAGAAATACGGCGAATTCCTCGCCGCCGAAGCGGCAGACGCAGCCGCGCGTCCCGACCATGCGCTCCAGAAGCGTGGCGAAGCCGCAGAGCACGGCATCGCCGGCCTCGTGCCCGTGCCGGTCGTTGATGCGCTTGAAGAAGTCGAGATCGGCGAGGATGATCGCGCCCGGCGCGAGCGGCCCGGCCGCGCGGCGCAGCTCCGCGACGCGCCGCTCGAAGCCGCGCCGGTTGCGCACGAGGGTCAGCGCGTCCATGTCGGACGAGGTGCGGTGGTGCTCGATCACGTCGAGCCCGATCGCCGCCAGGATGGCGAAGGCGATCAGGACGCCCGTCACCGCGCCGCTGAACTGGAACACGAAGGCCCAGGGCGAGTCCCGCCAGTTGGCCACCGTCATCGGCTGGTCGAGCGGGGTGGACAGGAACACGAGATTCTGGAGCCCGAGACTGGCCGCGACGAGGATGCAGAGCCAGAACAGGACCTGATCCATCATGCGGCCGGAGCGCCGGCGGATCGTGGTGGCGGCCAGAAGCATGAGAAGCGAGCAGCCGGCCTGGATCGAGAAGATCTCGAACTGCGCGCTGCCGGTGAGACGGAGCGCGAGATAGGCGCCGAGGAGGCTCGCGCCGACGATCGCCGCGATCACGCCGTAGCGCGGCCGCCGCCCGGCGCGCGAGGCGAAGGCGACATTGGCGCCCGACAGGGCCAGGAGAAACAAGGAATCCTCGAACAAGGGCTTGGCGATCGCGCCCGGCGGCGTCGGGATCACCGTCAGCGCATAGGCGAGGGCGGCGAGGCAGAAGCACCCGCTCCAGGCGTAGAGGCCCGCGCCGATCCGCCCCAGGAGGGCGAAGCCGATCCCGAACGTCAGGAAGGTGGCCGGAACGGCCCAGGCCAGGATGTCCGCCTGCATGAAACCTCAGTCGCCGGGTCGGAAGGCGGTATCGCCATGCGGGTCGGACAGGCCGTCCCCGTCGGATCGCAAGGAGCCAGACTTCTGGGTGAGGAGACTAGCGAGGGTTTGATTAACGCGCTCTTAACGAACCTTATCGCGGCCTGACGAAAGCGCCGCTCCCGCCGGGCCCGACGACGCTGCGCGGGGCGGGAGCGGGGCGGGTCGCGGCCCGCGCTTGCGGCTTGACCCCGGGCCGGTTCCGCCGCACATGAAGCGCATGAGCGCGAGCGAGTCCCTTCCCGATGTCGAGATCGGCCTGTTGAGGCTGAAGGATGCGCGCGAGCTTGCGCCGCTTCTGTCGGCCTACAACCAGGCGATGTTTCGCGGGGCGCCGGGCGCGCCCGACACGTTCTATGCCGAGCAACTCCTGCAGGATCGCACCGGCGAAATCCTCGGCGCGCGGGTGAACGGGGCGCTGGTCGGCTTTCTCGTCTTCTACGATCTGCCCGATCCCTGGACGGGGATGCGCGCCGGCATGGCCGATCATGTGTTCGTGGACCAGGGCCATCGCCGCAAGGGCATCGCCAAGGCCATGGTGGACCTCCTGGCCGACGAGGCGGACGGGCGCGGCTGGTCGCGGCTCGTGCTGCACGCGCCGCGTCATGGCGGCTCGGGCCGCCATCTCTACGAGAAGGTCGCCGAGCCGGCCGACTGGTCGAGCTACGTCATCCGGTTCCTGGATCGCTGAGAGTCTGTTTGACAACCCGACCGGGTCGGCCCGGCGGGTCCTTTTCGCCCCTGTTTCGTTGCTAATCCTCGCCGATGCCGCCGGCATTGACTGCGTTTAGCGCCTTACAGAGACAAAAATTCCCTCGCCGGTCCTCTGCCGGCGAGTTGTCAAACAGACTCTGAAGGCTCGCCCCCGAGCGCCGGGGACGCCGCATCGTCGCAGGGTCCGCCAAGTGGCCGTGATATAATCGGTTTGGATCGTCCAGTGCCCCGAAACCTCCATTCTGCGGCTTGATTTCGCGCTGCGAAGGGGGTTTTAGAAAAACTCCAGATGCTGGGGACGGCCAAGCGCCGACCGCGGCCGAACCGATTCGCGACCGCAACCCCTTCGCGACTGCTTCAGGAGTCGTCCTTGTCCAAGATCCAATCCCAGCGGCCCCTTTCGCCGCATCTGACGATCTACCGCTTCCGCCCGACCATGGCGATGTCGATCCTGCACCGCATCACCGGCGGCGCGCTCTATTTCGGCACGGCGCTCGTGGTCTGGTGGCTCCTGGCGGCGGCGAGCGGCCCGGCGGCCTTCGGCCATGCCTCGGCCTTCTTCGGGTCGATCTTCGGTCGCATCATCCTGTTCGGCTACAGCTGGGCGCTCCTGCACCACGCCGCCGGCGGCGTGCGCCACCTGATCTGGGACACGGGCGCGGGTCTCGGCCGCGAGGAATCCACCCGCTTCGCCATCGCCACGCTGGTCGCCTCGCTTGTCGGGACGGTCCTTCTGTGGCTCGTCGTCGCCATTTTCTAAGGAAGAGCGCCATGGACATGAGAACGCCCCTCAAGCGCGTGCGCGGTTCCGGCGCGGCCGGCGAAGGCACGGGCCATTTCTGGCTGCAGCGCGTCACCGCGATCGCCAATCTGTTTCTGATCGCCTTCTTCGTGGTGCTCGTCATCTCGCTGCACGACGAAAGCTACGAGACGGTCCGCGCGGCGCTTAGCCATCCGATCGTCGGCCTCGTCACCGCGCTTTGCGTCGTGGTGCCCTGCATCCATATGCGTCTCGGCATGCAGACGATCATCGAGGACTATTTCCACGGCGCGCTGAAGGTGCCGCTGGTGATCCTCAACACGTTCTTCGCGTTCCTCGTCGGCGCGGCCGCCGTGTTCGCGATCCTCAAGATCAGCCTGGGAGCTTGACCGCCATGGCGACCGCACAGCCGCACCGCACCGCGCCGGCCCAGAACGGCAAGGCCTACGAGTTCATCGACCACGTCTTCGACGTCGTGGTGGTCGGCGCCGGCGGCGCCGGACTTCGCGCCACGCTCGGCGCGGCGCAGGCCGGCCTCAAGACCGCCTGCATCACCAAGGTCTTCCCGACCCGCTCGCACACCGTCGCCGCACAGGGCGGCGTCGCCGCCTCGCTCGGCAACATGGGCGAGGACAACTGGCGCTGGCACATGTACGACACCGTCAAGGGGTCGGACTGGCTGGGCGATCAGGACGCGATCGAATATCTCGTGCGCAACGCGCCCGCCGCCGTCTACGAACTCGAGCATTTCGGCGTGCCCTTCTCGCGCACGCAGGAAGGCAAGATCTACCAGCGCCCCTTCGGCGGCATGACCACCGATTTCGGCAACGGCCCTCCGGCCCAGCGCACCTGCGCCGCCGCCGACCGCACCGGCCACGCCATCCTGCACACGCTCTACGGCCAGTCGCTCCGGTACTCGTCCGAGTTCTTCATCGAGTATTTCGCGATCGACCTGATCATGGACGAGGAAGGCGCCTGCCGCGGCGTCGTCGCCCTCAACATGGATGACGGCTCGATCCACCGCTTCACCGCCAAGAAGACCATTCTGGCGACCGGCGGCTACGGCCGCGCCTATTTCTCGGCGACCTCGGCCCATACCTGCACGGGCGACGGCAACGCCATGGTGCTGCGCGCCGGCCTGCCCTTGCAGGACATGGAATTCGTGCAGTTCCACCCGACCGGCATTTACGGCGCGGGCTGCCTCATCACCGAAGGCGCGCGCGGCGAGGGCGGCTATCTCACGAATTCCGAAGGCGAGCGCTTCATGGAGCGCTACGCTCCCTCGGCCAAGGATCTCGCCTCGCGCGACGTCGTGTCCCGCTCGATGACGATGGAAATCCGCGAAGGCCGCGGTGTGGGCAAGAACAAGGACCACATCTTCCTTCACCTCGACCATCTCGACCCGAAGATCCTGCACGAGCGCCTGCCGGGCATCTCGGAATCGGCGCGCATCTTCGCGGGCGTCGACGTCACCAAGGAGCCGATCCCGGTTCTGCCGACCGTCCACTACAACATGGGCGGCATCCCGACGAACTATCACGGCGAGGTGCTGACCAAGAAGGACGGTGATCCGGACGCGGTCGTGCCGGGCCTCATGGCGGTCGGCGAAGCGGCCTGCGTGTCGGTCCACGGCGCCAACCGCCTCGGCTCCAACTCGCTGATCGATCTCGTCGTGTTCGGCCGCGCCGCCGCGCTGCGCTGCGCCGAGACGGTGAGCGCCGGCGAGGGACAGGCGCCGCTGCCGCAGGGCGCCGGCGAGAACTCGCTCGCCCGCCTCGACCGCTTCCGCTACGCCAACGGCTCGACCTCGACCGCCGAGCTGCGCGACAACATGCAGCGCACGATGCAGTCCAACTGCGCCGTGTTCCGCACGGGCGAAGTGCTGGAAGAGGGCCACGAGAAGATTCATCAGGTCTGGCGCTCGTCCGACGACGTGCGCGTCACCGACCGCTCGCTCATCTGGAACACCGATCTCGTCGAGACGCTGGAATACGACAACCTGATCTCCCAGGCCGTCGTCACCATGGACTCGGCGCTCGCCCGCCAGGAATCGCGCGGCGCCCATGCGCGCGAGGACTTCCCCGACCGCGACGACGCCAACTGGATGAAGCACACGCTGTCCTTCTGCGACACGCAGAACAAGACCGTGCGCCTCGACGACCGCCCGGTCCACACCTACACGATGTCCAACCAGATCGAGTACATTGCGCCCAAGAAGCGCGTCTACTGATCGGGCGATCCATCGCCGCCGCATCGAAGGCCGCCCCTCGGGGCGGCCTTTTTATTGAGCCGGGCGGCACGCCACCTTCCCGACGCCGGGTGTCTTCGCTATTTCGCGTGGAATGAGTGTGAGGGCGCTGAGCGCGATCGGTGAGAGTCTGCTGCGGCGAAGCCGAATCCTGCGCTTCGCGGTGAAGCAGCGCCTGCGGCTGACCGACCAGCCGACGCTCGTGGTCTATCCCGGCCATCTCACCGGCGGGCGGCTGACGCTGCTCGGGCGCGTTCTGGAAGACGAGGGCGTGTTCGGCGCGCCCCATTCCAACTCGACGTTCTGGAATCTCTATCTCACCTTCAAGCGCTACGAGACCGACGAGATCGGCGGCGCGCGCCTGCGTTGGGAGGCGCTCGGCCATTCGGGCGAGGTGGTGAGCCAGCGCGACGGCTATTTCCGCATCGAGGCGGACGGCTTGCCGATGCCGGAGGGCGAGGCGCCCTGGGTCAGCGTCCGCGTCACGCTGGACACGGCGCGCGGCTACGATTTTGCGCCGATGAGCGTCGACGCGCGCGCGCGCACCGTGTCGCCCAAGGCGCGCTTCGGCGTGATCTCGGATATCGACGACACGATCATCCACACGGGCGCCTTCAAGATGCTGCGCCATTGGCGCATCGTGACCGCCAATTCGCCCGAAGCGCGGCTGCCCTTTCCGGGGGTCTCGCGCTTCTACCGGGCGCTCGCCGAGGGCGCGTCGGGGCCGGACACGAACCCCGTCTTCTACGTCTCCTCCAGCCCCTGGAACCTCGCCGACATTTTCGAGCGCTTCATGGTGCTGCGCTCGATTCCGGTCGGCCCGATGCTCCTGCGCTCGCTCTCCTCCGACGCGCTCGGCTGGCTCCTGCGCCGCCATCACGGGCACAAGGATCGGATGATCGACGCCGTCATGGCGGCCTATCCGAACCTCTCCTTCGTGCTGATCGGCGACAGCGGCCAGAAGGACGCCGCCGTCTATGCCGAGGCCGTGGAGCGCCATCCCGGCCGCGTGCTCGCCGTCCATATCCACGACGTCCTGCCCGAGGGCTGGTCGATGGAGGGCGTGAAGGACGCGCTGCGGCGCATCGAGGCGGCGGGCGTTCCGACGACGCTTGGCCGCACGCTCGCGGACGCTGCCCGGCAGGCCGAAGGGGCGGGGCTGGTGGCCGACGGCACCGAGCTCGCCGTGCTCTCGGAGATCGAGGCGGAAGACGGCAAGCCGAGTCGCTTCGGCCGCTTCCCGGCCATGGTCCAGCCCTGAGACTGCGCCACCGGCAAAGATTCCGAAAGCTCGCTGCAGCTACAATCGTTTAAAGCGGGCCCGCGCGCATCGGCCGTGTTGCACCGCCGCGCTATTCGTGTTTAGCCCCATTCTAAAGAACTGACTTCGCAGCGGAACACGCCCCATGGTGGAACTCAGCCTTCCCAAGAACTCGGTCATCGGCAAGGGCAAGACCTGGCCCAAGCCCGATGGCGCCACGAATGTGCGCGAGTTCGGCATCTATCGCTGGTCGCCGGACGACGGCCAGAATCCGCGCGTCGACACGTTCTATGTCGACACCGACGATTGCGGCCCGATGGTGCTCGACGCGCTGCTCTGGATCAAGAACAACGTCGATTCGACCCTGACGCTGCGCCGCTCCTGCCGCGAGGGCATCTGCGGCTCCTGCGCGATGAACATCGACGGCTCCAACACGCTCGCCTGCACCAAGGGCATGGACGAAGTGTCGGGCGCGGTGAAGGTCTATCCGCTGCCGCACATGCCCGTGGTCAAGGACCTCGTGCCCGATCTGACCGTGCCTTACGCGCAGCTGCGCTCGATCGAGCCCTGGCTCCAGACCGAGACGCCGGAGCCCGAGAAGGAATGGCGCCAGAGCCACGAGGACCGCGAGAAGCTCGACGGGCTCTACGAGTGCATCCTGTGCTTCTGCTGCCAGACCTCGTGCCCGAGCTACTGGTGGAACGGCGACCGCTATCTCGGCCCCGCCGTGCTGCTTCAGGCCTATCGCTGGCTGATCGACAGCCGAGACGAAGCCACGGGCAACCGTCTCGACCAGCTCGAGGACCCGTTCCGCCTGTATCGCTGCCACACGATCATGAACTGCACGCAGGCCTGCCCCAAGGGCCTGAACCCGGCGAAGGCCATTGCCGAAATCAAGAAGATGATGGTCGAGCGCCGCGTCTGACGCTTTTCGCGCGATCCTTTTTCGCGAGACGCCTTGCATCCGCCGTCTTGGTCGCGCCGTATCTGGTGTGAACGAGACGGCGGAGCTTTTTCATGATGCGTTCGAATATCCTGCGGCCGGGTCTGGTCGCGCTTGCCCTTTTCGCCAGCCTCGCGCCCGTGGCGGCGCAGGCCGAGGAGGCGATCTTTGCCGGCGGCTGCTTCTGGTCGATGGAAACCGATCTCGACCGGGTGGACGGCGTGACCTCCACGACCTCGGGCTATATCGGCGGCACGCTGAAGAACCCGACCTATCAGGACGTGATCACCGAGCGCACCGGCCATTACGAGGCGGTGAAGGTGACCTACGACCCCGCGAAAATCTCCTACGAGAAGCTGCTCTCGGCCTATTGGCACTCGATCGACCCGACCGACGCGGGCGGCCAGTTCTGCGATCGCGGCCCGTCCTACCGCACGGCGATCTTTCCGCTCGACGAGGCACAGCGCAAGGCGGCGGAAGTCTCCGCCAAGGTTGTTGCCGCCGATCTCAAGCAGACCGTCGCGACGCAGATCCTGCCCTCCGCGACCTTCTATCCGGCCGAGGACTATCACCAGGACTATGCCAAGAAGAATCCCGGCCATTACAACGCCTATCGCATGGGCTGCGGACGGGATCGCGCGGTGCGCGCCGTCTGGGGCGACAAGGCGCAGATGGGCCTGAAGCCGGCTCATAGCTGACCTCCGCCGAGGGCGCGGGCGAACGCCTGCATTTTTTTCGGGAACCAATCGGCTCCTCGCGAACTTCCCTGCCCAAGAACGCCGGCGCCGCGTGAAACGCGCCGGCCAGCGCACGGAATTTCGCAGGAGCAGTTCATGTCCAAGGCGGGCGCCACGCAGATCCATCCGACCAAGAACTCGATGAACGAGAACCTCCGGGCCTCGATGATCGAGCTTCTTCAGAAGCACCTGGCCTCGTCCATCGACCTGTCCTATTCGGCCAAGCAGGCTCATTGGAACGTCAAGGGGCCGAACTTCATCGGCATCCACCTCCTGTTCGACCGCCTTCACGAAGAAGCCGAAGGCTATGTCGACACGATCGCCGAGCGCCTGACGGCACTGGGCGGGCAGGCGCGCGGCACGGTTCAGGCCTCGGCCGAGGCGACGCTTCTCGACCCCTATCCGCTCGATCTCGTGGATTCGATGGAGCACCTGAAGCGTCTGGCCGACAATTACGCCAAGTGGGGCGGCTTCCTGCGCGAGGCCGTGAAGGAGGCCGACGAGGCGGGCGACGACCTGACCGCCGATCTCTTCACCGGCATCGGCCGCGCCATCGACAAGTCGCTCTACTTCCTGGAAAGCCATTTCCAGCGCGCCTGACCCCGCGCGCCTGAGCGCGGCCCTGATCCGAAGCATCCGAAAGGCGTCCGCGAGGGCGCCTTTCTTGTTGAGGGAAGGGGGGGCGCGGATCGCCCCATTGCCCGCGCCGCCCGCGCGCCTCAGACTGCGGCCTTCCGACCGGAGGCCCTTTGTCCGATGAAACACCCCGACCTTCCGCTGGAGGGCGGTTGCCGCTGCGGCCGCGTTCGTCTGCGCATCTCGGCCCCGCCGCTCGCCACCTTCGCCTGCCATTGCACGGGCTGCCAGCGCATGAGTTCCAGCGCCTATTCGCTGAGCGCCATGGTGCCGGCGGCGGGGTTCGAACTCCTGTCAGGCGAGCCGGTGCGCGGCGGCCTGCGCGAGGGCGCCATCCATCACTTCTTCTGCCCGGACTGCATGAGCTGGCTCTTCACGCGCTGGGAGGGGATGGACGGGCTCGTCAACATCCGCCCGACCATGCTGGACGACACTGCCTGGTTCGCGCCGTTCATCGAGACCTATACGAGCGAGAAGCTGCCCTTTGCCGAAACGGGCGCGGCCCGCAGCTACCCGAAATTCCCCGGCGAGGCGGAGTTTCCGGGTTTGCTTCAGGCCTATGCCGAGGCCGTGGCCGGCGGCTGACTGCGCGGACTTCAGCCTGCTCCGGGTCCTGCTTTCTCCCATTGTCCGGGTGCGAAAGCCGCTCGGCTTTCGCTGGACATGCGCTGGAAGCGTCGCCATCTGAAGGCGACGCACCCGGGGCGGCGCTTGCATCGCGCGAACGTGCCTGCCATGCCGGGCCTTTCCGTTGCGCAGCCGAGCCGACCCGCCTTGTCCCTTCCCGGAGACCTCTTTCCGGCCCGCACCGTTCCGGTGCTCGTGCCCATGCCCGCCGAGCGGCCCTACAGCTACACCGTGCCCGAGGGGATGAGGGTGCAGCCGGGCTCCATCGTGCAGGTGCCGCTCGGGCCCCGGCAGGTCGCGGGCGTCGTGTGGGACGGCGAAACCGACGCGGTGGACCCCAAGAAGCTGAAGGCGATCACCCATGCCTTCGATTGCCCGCCGCTGCCCGAGGCGATGCGCCGCTTCATCGACTGGGTGGCGGACTACACGCTGTCGCCGCCCGGCCTCGTCGCGCGCATGGTGCTGCGCGTGCCCGTCGCCTTCGACCCCGAGCCCTTCGTGGACGGGCTGCGCCTCACCGACCACCGACCCGAACGCCTGACGCCCGCGCGCCAGAAGCTTCTGGAGACCGCGACGGCCGGGCTCGAATGGACGCGGCCGGGCCTCCTTCACGCGAGCGGCGTGTCCGCCTCCGTGCTCGACGGGCTGGTGAAGGCCGGCACGTTCGAGACCGTGAAACTGCCGCCGCACCCGATCGTCTTTCCGCCCGACACGAGCTTCGGCCGGGCGGATTTGAGTGAAACGCAGCGCGACGCGGCCGACCAGCTCTGCGAAGCCGTGGGGGAGGGGGGCTTCTCGGTCTCGCTTCTCGAGGGCGTCACGGGCTCGGGCAAGACCGAGGTCTATTTCGAGGCGGTCGCCAAGGCGCTGGAGGCGGGGCGGCAGGTTCTGATCCTTCTGCCCGAAATCGCGCTGACGCAGAGCTTCATTGACCGCTTCCATCAGCGCTTCGGCACCGAGCCGGCGCAATGGCATTCCGACGTGCCGCCGCGCAACCGCGAGCGCGTCTGGCGACAGGTGGCGGAAGGGCGCGTGCGGGTGGTCGCCGGCGCGCGCTCGGCCCTGTTCCTGCCGTTCCGCGACCTTGGCCTCATCGTCGTCGACGAGGAGCACGACCCCGCCTACAAGCAGGAAGACCGCACCTTCTACAATGCGCGGGACATGGCCGTGGTGCGCGGCCATATCGGCGCCTGCCCGGTGATCCTCGCTTCCGCGACGCCCTCGCTCGAAACCCGCGTCAACGCCCGCTCCGGGCGCTATCGCCATGTGCCGCTCACCGGGCGCTTTCAGGCCGCCGCCCTGCCGAGCCTGCAACTCGTGGACCTGCGCCGCCATCCGCCCGCCAAGGGGCGCTTCATCTCGCCGGTTCTCCACACGGCGATCGAGGAGACGATCGGGCGCGGCGAGCAGGCGCTTCTGTTTCTCAACCGGCGCGGCTATGCGCCGCTGACGCTCTGCCGCGCCTGCGGCCATCGCTTCCAGTGTCGGCAATGCTCGTCCTGGCTGGTGGATCACCGCCTGCGCGGCGTTCTCCAATGCCACCATTGCGGCCATTCCGAGCGCCGGCCCGAGGCCTGCCCGGCCTGCGGCACGCTGGATCACCTCGTCGCCTGCGGCCCGGGCGTCGAGCGCGTGGCTGAGGAAATGCTCCAGGCCTTTCCCGAGGCCCGCACGATCCTCCTCTCGTCCGACCTGCCGGGCGGCGCGCGGCGGCTGCGGCGCGAGCTCGACGCCGTGGCCGAGGGCGAGGCCGATATCGTGATCGGCACGCAGCTCGTCGCCAAGGGACACCACTTCCCGCTGATGACGCTGGTCGGCGCCGTGGATGCCGATCTCGGGCTCAACAATGGCGATCCGCGCGCCGCCGAGCGCACCTTCCAGCTCCTGCATCAGGTGACGGGCCGTGCCGGGCGCTCGGGGCTCCCCAGCCGGGGCCTGATCCAGACCTTCGCGCCCGAACATGCCGTGATGCAGGCGATCGCGGCCGGCGACCCCGAGCGATTCTACGAACGCGAAACGGCCGAGCGCGAACGCGCCGGCCTTCCGCCCTTCGGCCGCCTCGCCGCCATCATCGTCTCGGCCGATTCGCGGCGCGAGGCGGAGGAATACGGTCGCCTCCTGCGCATCGCCGCGCCCGAGGACGACGATCTCGAAGTGCTCGGCCCCGCCGAAGCGCCGCTCGGCCTCGTGCGCGGGCGCCATCGCTTCCGACTGCTGATCCAGGGCGGCAAGCGCGCGCCGATCCAGAGCTTCGTGCGCGCGATGATGGCAAGCGCCCCGAAGGCGCGCGGATCGGTGCAGGTTCAGATCGACATCGACCCGCAAAGCTTCCTATGAGGAACGAGCGGCGAGACGACGGGGCAGGGACATGAGCGAGCGGAAAGGCGGCGAGCGGCGGCGCGGGTTTCGAGGGATCGGCGCGCTGATTCTGGGACTGGCCCTGTCCGGCGCGGCGAACGCGGCGAGCGAACCGGCGACGCGGACGGCAACGGAGGCTCCAAGCGCCCAAGCGGGTGCTTCATCCGCCCAGACGAGTGCTTCACCCGCCCAGACGGGTGCTTCACCCGCCCCGGCGGCGGGCGCACAAGCGCCGACGACCGCTCTCGCGTCCCCCGCCGACGCGGCGCAAACCGCGTCCACCCTCCTTTGGTATCCCGCGCCCGCGCGCTGCGCCTTCTTCACGCCCGAGGATTGGGCGCGCTTTCGCCCGGGCGATCCCGCCACCTGGCGGTTCCGCTTCCTCGTTCTCGCCGGGCCCAAGCCCAGCGAATCAGCCGAGCGACCCGAACGTGGCTATGTCATGAAGGACGGGCTCGTGCGCGAGCTGGAGAAAGTCCGCAGCGGACCGGACGCGGAGGGCGCGAGCGTCACCGTCTGGCGCTCGGCCGGCGAGCCGCGCCTCAACATCACCACGACGCTGCGCCCCGCGCCGGACGACAAGGCCGAGCCCGCCGGGCGCCAGCGCCTCGGTGGCACGCTCGCCACGGTTCGGGGCGAAGGGCGCGACGTCACCGACATCGTCGGCACCTGCGAGGACTGACGCGGCTTGACCTCGTCGCCGCGCTCGCGTTCCTCGCAAACCAGACGCCCATCCCGGCCCGTTCACCTTTTCGCGAGCATTTTCCCATGAGCTTCGAGCTTCCCACCACTCTGCCCGATCTTCTGCCCTTCATCGCGGCCTGCGTTTCCGTGCTTTACGGGCTCTTCGCCCTCTTCGCGCCGCGCCTCTTCCTGCGCGCCCACGGGCTGATGGCGGTGGAAACGCGGCGCACGGGACTGGCGGAAATTCGGGGCACGATCGCGGGCTTTCCCTTGGGGCTCGGCGTCGCTCTCCTGACGCTCGGCTCCTACCAGACCTTGATTCAGCTCGCGATCGGCGCGGCCTGGCTCTTCGTCGCCTTCGGGCGCCTCGTCTCCATCCTCTCGGACAAGGGCGCCACGCTTCTCAACTGGGCGCTGTTTCTGTTCAACCTCGCCCTTGCCGCGCTCTGCCTCGCGCCCGCCTTCGGCCTCGTCGCGGCGTGAGGGCGCGGGGCGCGTAAAGCACGCCGAGCTATCGAAAAAATGGGCGCGAAAGCTCCATTGTCGTCCCCGGATCGCTGTGTTAGACGACCTTCATTCCGGCGCGGCGGTGCTTTGTTCCCCTCCGTCGCCATTTTTTTGACCCGTTTCAGGTGTCGCGCTCGGCTCTCTTTGCGAGGCGCCTCGAACCAGACGTGAAGAGAAGCGCTCGTCCGTGGCCCAATCATCCTCTCCGGTTTCCGGAGTCGCAGAACGCTACGCCCAGTCCCTCTTCGAACTCGCGCGTGACGAGGGTTCGCTCGAGACGGTGGAACGGGAACTCGTCCAGTTCCAGTCGCTGATCGAGGACAATGCGGACTTCCGCCGCTTGGTCGAAAGCCCCGCTTTCAGCTCCGACACCCAGCTTCAGGCGATCGAGGCGATCGTGGCCGCGACCGGCCCGTCGCCCCTGGTCGGCAATTTCCTGAAGGTCGTGGCCGGCAACCGCCGCCTCTTCGCCCTTCCCGCCATCATCCGGGGTGTCCGGGCGATGGCCGCCGCTCATCGCGGCGAGGTCGAGGCCGAGGTGGTGAGCGCCCACGCCCTGACCGACGAGCAGCGCCGCGAACTTGCGGACGCGCTCGGCTCCTACACTCACAAGACGGTGACGATGCGCGAGAGCGTCGATCCCTCGCTTCTCGGCGGCCTCGTGGTCCGCATCGGTTCGCGTCAGATCGACACCTCGCTTCGCACCAAACTCTCATCCCTTAAGCTTGCGCTGAAAGAGGTCGGCTGATGGACATCCGGGCCGCGGAAATTTCCGCAATCCTCAAGAACCAGATCAAGAACTTCGGCAGCGAGGCGGAAGTCTCGGAAGTCGGTACGGTTCTGTCCGTCGGTGACGGTATCGCTCGCGTCTACGGCCTCGACCAGTGCCAGGCCGGCGAAATGGTCGAGTTCCCCGGCGGCGTGCGCGGCATGGCGCTGAACCTCGAGTCCGACAATGTCGGCGTCGTGATCTTCGGTTCCGACCGCGACATCAAGGAAGGCGACACCGTCCGCCGCACCGGCGCGATCGTGGACGTTCCGGTCGGCAAGGGCCTGCTCGGCCGCGTGGTCGACGGTCTCGGCAACCCGATCGACGGCAAGGGCCCGATCGACGGCGTCGAGCGCCGCCGCGTCGACGTCAAGGCGCCCGGCATCATCCCGCGCAAGTCGGTGCACGAGCCGATGTCGACCGGCCTCAAGGCCATCGACGCGCTGATCCCGATCGGCCGTGGCCAGCGCGAGCTGGTCATCGGCGATCGTCAGACCGGCAAGACCGCCATTCTGCTCGACACGTTCCTGAATCAGAAGCCGGCGCACGACGCGGGCAACGAGAAGGACCGTCTCTACTGCATCTACGTCGCGATCGGCCAGAAGCGCTCGACCGTCGCGCAGTTCGTCCGCACGCTCGAAGAGCGCGGCGCCATGCAGTACTCGATCGTCGTCGCCGCCACCGCTTCGGACCCGGCTCCGATGCAGTACATCGCGCCCTTCGCGGGCTGCGCCATGGGCGAGTATTTCCGCGACAACGGCATGCACGCCGTGATCGCCTATGACGATCTGTCCAAGCAGGCCGTCTCCTACCGCCAGATGTCGCTGCTGCTGCGCCGCCCGCCGGGCCGCGAAGCCTATCCGGGCGACGTCTTCTACCTGCACTCCCGTCTTCTGGAGCGCGCGGCCAAGCTCAACGACGAGATGGGCGCCGGCTCGCTGACCGCTCTTCCCGTCATCGAGACGCAGGCCAACGACGTGTCGGCCTACATCCCGACCAACGTGATCTCGATCACCGACGGCCAGATCTTCCTCGAGACCAACCTGTTCTACCAGGGCATCCGCCCGGCGGTGAACGTCGGTCTCTCGGTGTCGCGCGTCGGCTCGGCCGCCCAGATCAAGGCGATGAAGCAGGTCGCCGGTTCGATCAAGGGCGAGCTCGCGCAGTACCGCGAAATGGCGGCCTTCGCGCAGTTCGGCTCGGATCTCGACGCCGCCACGCAGCGCCTCCTCAACCGCGGCGCGCGCCTGACCGAACTCCTGAAGCAGCCGCAGTTCTCGCCGCTGAAGACGGAAGAGCAGGTCGCGGTGATCTTCGCGGGCACGCAGGGCTATCTCGACAAGCTGAAGGTCACGGATGTCGGCCGCTTCGAGGAGGGTCTCCTCTCGCTGCTGCGCACCGAGCACAAGGCGATCCTCGACACGATCGCCACCGAGAAGCAGCTGTCCGACGACACGCGCGGCAAGCTCAAGGCCGCCCTCGAGCAGTACGCGAAGTCCTTCGCTTAAAGTCGCGACGGTTCTTTGACTGATATCGGCTAGCGCCGGATAGGAGACGCACCAGACCCATGGCTTCGCTCAAGGATCTGAGAAACCGCATCGCCTCGGTCAAGGCGACGCAGAAGATCACCAAGGCCATGCAGATGGTCGCGGCGGCCAAGCTCCGTCGCGCCCAGGAAGCGGCCGAGGCGGCGCGTCCCTATTCCGAACGCATCGCGTCGGTGATGCGCAACATCGCCGGTGCCATGGAAGGGGGCGATGTCGCATCGCCCCTCATGGCCGGAACGGGCAAGGACGACACGCATCTGCTCGTCGTCTTCACGAGCGATCGCGGCCTGTGCGGCGGTTTCAACGCCCAGATCGTGCGCCTCGTGCGCGAGCATGTCCGTCGCCTCGAAGCGGCCGGCAAGGTGGTGAAGATCATCTCGGTCGGCAAGAAGGGCACGGACATCATGCGCCGCGACTTCGGCTCGAAGATCGTGGCCCGGCTCGACCACAGCGGTCATCGCACGGCGAATTTCGCCGAGGCGGAAGCCGTGGCCGACATGGTCATGGACCTGTTCGCCAAGGGCGAATTCGATGTCGCGACGATCTTCTTCTCGGCCTTCGAGAACGTCATTACGCAGCGCCCGACCGCCCAGCGCATCATTCCCGCCGATGTCGGCGTGACGGATGGCGAATCGGCGGCCCCGGTGGCCGAGGGCGGCGCGCTCTACGAATACGAGCCGGAGCCCGAGGCGATCCTCGAGGATCTGATCCCGCGCAACATCAAGGTTCAGGTGTTCCGGGCGCTTCTCGAAAACGCCGCGTCCGAACAGGGCGCGCGCATGAGCGCCATGGACAACGCCACGCGCAACGCCGGCGACATGATCAACAAGCTGTCGATCTCCTACAACCGCCAGCGCCAGGCGCAGATCACGACGGAACTGATCGAGATCATCGCGGGCGCCGAAGCGCTCTAATCCTTTGCGGCCGGTACCGGATGCGGTATCGGCCAGTCTATCAGACGACGGACGCGGGAGGCTGGTAGCCGGGACGCGCCGACACCCTTATTCGAGAGGAGGCCGTGATGGCTGACACATTGGATCGGAACGGCATGACGGGCCGCGTCGCGCAGGTCATCGGCGCCGTCGTCGACGTCGAGTTCGACGGAAAGCTGCCGGAAATCCTGAACGCGCTCGAGACCGAGAACAACGGCAACCGCCTCGTTCTCGAAGTCGCGCAGCACCTCGGCGAGAACACCGTCCGCACCATCGCCATGGACCTCACCGAAGGTCTCGTTCGCGGCCAGCCGGTGCGCGACACGGGCGGCCCGATCGAGGTTCCCGTCGGCGACGGCACGCTCGGCCGCATCATGAACGTCATCGGCGAGCCGATCGACGAAGTCGGCCCGATCGAATACACCAGCAAGCGCGGCATCCACCAGCCGGCTCCTCCCTATGTCGAGCAGAACCCCGAGTCGCAGATCCTCGTGACGGGCATCAAGGTCATCGACCTTCTCGCGCCCTACGCCCGCGGCGGCAAGATCGGCCTGTTCGGCGGCGCCGGCGTCGGCAAGACGGTTCTGATCCAGGAACTCATCAACAACGTCGCGAAGGCGCACGGCGGTTACTCCGTGTTTGCCGGCGTCGGCGAGCGCACCCGCGAGGGCAACGATCTCTATCACGAGATGATCGAGTCCGGCGTGAACAAGGACCCGCACGAGAACGGCGGCTCCACCGCCGGCTCCAAGGCGGCGCTCGTCTACGGTCAGATGAACGAGCCCCCTGGCGCCCGCGCCCGCGTCGCGCTGACCGGCCTCACCATCGCGGAAAACTTCCGCGACCAGGGCCAGGACGTGCTCTTCTTCGTCGACAACATCTTCCGCTTCACGCAGGCGGGTTCGGAAGTGTCGGCGCTTCTCGGCCGTATTCCTTCGGCGGTGGGCTACCAGCCGACGCTGGCGACTGACATGGGCGCCATGCAGGAGCGCATCACCACCACCACCAAGGGCTCGATCACCTCGGTGCAGGCCATCTACGTGCCCGCCGACGACTTGACCGACCCCGCGCCCGCCACTTCGTTCGCGCACCTGGACGCGACGACGGTTCTCAACCGCGCGATCTCGGAAAAGGGCATCTACCCGGCCGTCGATCCGCTCGACTCGACCTCGCGCATGCTCTCGCCCATGATCATCGGTGAAGAGCATTACAGCACGGCCCGCCGCGTCCAGCAGATCCTGCAGAAGTACAAGTCGCTGCAGGACATCATCGCCATTCTCGGCATGGACGAGCTGTCCGAAGAGGACAAGCTGACGGTGGCGCGCGCCCGCAAGATCGAGCGCTTCCTGTCGCAGCCCTTCTTCGTCGCCGAAGTCTTCACGGGTTCGCCGGGCCAGCTCGTGCCGCTCGAAGACACGATCCGCTCGTTCAAGGGCCTGGTGGAAGGCGAGTACGACCACCTGCCGGAAGCCGCCTTCTACATGGTCGGCTCGATCGATCAGGCCATCGAGAAGGCCCAGAAGCTCGCCGCTCAGGCGTAAGCAACGCGCCGGCGCAAGCCGGCGTCCCGGCGGTAGGAGGTGGCGGGCGGTGTCCGCCATCGGCTCACAGACGAAAAGGCGGCACGGCATCTGGCTGCGCCGCCCGGCCGCTCCCCCGGCGGGAGCGCGGAAGGCAGGACCATCGTGGCAAGCGGCTTCAAGTTCGAACTGGTGTCCCCCGAGCGTCTGCTCCTGTCGGAGCAGGTGACATCCGTGCTGGCGCCGGGCTCCGAGGGCTATTTCACCGTCATGGCCGGACATGCGCCGCTGATGGCGACGCTGAAGCCCGGCATGGTCGAGGCGCAGCTCGCCTCCGGCGGCACCAAGCGCATCTACGTGCAGGGCGGCTTTGCCGACATCAACGCCGAGAGCTTCACGCTTCTCGCCGAGCACGCGACTCCCGCCGAGGAGATGAAGAGCGACGAGCTTGACCGGCAGATTGCCGAGCTCGAGACGACGCTCGCCAATGCCGGCGCGGACGACGAGGTTCGCTCCCGCAGCGAACAGCGCCTCGCGGACCTGCGCAACGCGCGCGGCTCGCTCTAAGCGCGTTCCAGACGACGAATTCCAAGCCCGGCCGCGAGGTCGGGCTTTTTGCGTTTGGGAGCGCAGGGAGGAGGGGGACGCTGCCACGCTGGCAACAGCAGTTCGACACGATGCGCAAGCTGGAGGATGGCGGCGCGTGGCTAGGGCGAGGGATGGGAGCGCAAGACTATGTACCGTGATCCTCCATCCGCCGAACTGATCGCCCGCGCCGCATTCGTGCTAACGCATATCGGCAACGCGACAGGTAGGTCAGCCGTTCTCACCCGCGAGTGTGGATCGGAGTTTTCAAGCCCGCCGCTTAGGCAGGCCAGCGCGACGCGAGTGAACGCCGATGACGAAGGCGCGTCCCGGAGCGGAATGCGATAAGGTGAAGAGAGACTTGGCGAGGCGGCAACGTCTCAGACCGCTCTCACTCGATGGCTGTCGAGCCGCCCGGATAATCGCGTGCCAGACGCAGCCAGCGGGCGGCGTCCGGTGAGATCATCGCTTTCAGCTAAAACGCGTCCTGAACCCGCCCTCAGCGAGCCGTCAGCCCTCGCGCTCCAGATGCCGGAACTCGGCGATGACCTGCTCGTAGACGCCGCGCTTGAACGGCACGACGAGGTCCAGCGCCTCGTCCATCGTCTTCCAGCCCCACTGGTCGAACTCGGCGGTGTGTCCACCCGGCGGCGGGTCGATCTGGACCTCGGAGTCCTCGCCGAGGAAGCGAAAGGCGAACCACATCTGCTTCTGGCCCCGGAACTTGCCCTTGAGCGCGATGCCGACGAGTTCGGGCGGAAGTTCATAGGTCACCCAGTCGCGCGTCTGCGCCGCGAGCGCGACGGTACGGATGCCGGTTTCCTCGTAAAGCTCGCGCTCGGCGGCAAGCCTCGGGTTTTCGCCCTCGTCGATCCCGCCCTGCGGCATCTGCCAGAGCTTGGCGGCGCCATCCATCTCGCCCTGCGGCTCGGGAATGCGGCGGCCGAGGAAGATCTTGTTCTCGCGGTTCAACACCATGACCCCGACGCAGGGGCGATAGGGCAGGCTCTGGGGATCGACGGGCAAGGGGCGGCTCCACGAATCAAACGTCACGCAACCTAACGCAGCGTCGCGACAGAAGGGAGACGGAGGGGCCGCTCGCGGGTGACGAAAGCACCGGGCCCGCCACCGGCCGGATCGAAGGACGCGGACGACGCCCCGCCGGGCCGAGGTCAGCTGCGCGCTTCCGGGTCGAAGGCGAGCGAGGAGATCGGGACGATCTCGATGCCGCGCGAGGCGGCTTCCTGCGCCCATTGCGCGATTTCGAGAACCGAGCCCTCGAAGGCGCTGGCGACGCCGATCGCCGTGCCCTTGGCGCGGGCGATCCGCTCCAGCGTGTCGAGCTGACGCCGGACGGCCTCCGGGCTGCGGTCGTCGTCGAGCACGAGATCGGACGACGCGAAGGGCGTGCTGCCGGCGAGCGCCACGTCGCGGCTGCGCGAGCGCGGCGAGGTGCCGTCGTCGAGATAGAGAAGGCCGCGACGCGACAATTCGCCAAGGAAGGGTTCGAGCGCGGCGGGCTCGGCGTTGAAGCGCGCGCCCATGTAATTCATGACGCCGACATAGTTGGTCAGCCGGCCCATCGCCCAATGGAGCGCGTCGAACTGTCCGGCCTCGGCGTCGGCGACGGTCTGCGTGTGCTCGCCGGGGGACACCTGAGGGAAGCCGAAAGGCTCCATCGGCGCCTGGAGCAGGAGTTCGTGGCCGTTGCGGCGCGCCGCCTGCATCCAGCGGTCGAGGCTGTTGCCGGCCGCCGCGAAGCCGAGCGTGACGCCGGGCGGCAGAAGCTCCACCGCCTTCTGCGTGCCGGTCTGGCTGATGCCGAGACCGCCGACGACGATCGCGACGCGCGTGCCGCCGGTCTGCGCCGGAGCGCCGGCATAGACGTCGAGCGGGCGTCGTCCGTCGGCTGCGCGTTTGGGGAGCGGGCCATAGGCGCCGGGCTCCACCAGCGCGTCGTCGGGGCGATAGGCGAAGGCGGCGGGCTGGCGCAGCGAGCCTGGTTCGAGGACGCGCACGGAGCCCGTCTGCAAGCCGTCGAGTTCGCTGCCCTGGCGCGTCACGCCGTCGCCATCGGTAATCGTGACCCCGCCGCTTTCGCTGGGGCGCAGGATCATCGGGCCGGCTGCCGGGGCCGCTTTCGCGGCGGGGGCGGCGACGGAGGCCACCTGGACCGGCGCGGGCGCGGGCGGGCGGAAATCGGGCTGGAGCAGGACGGTGGCCGTGGAGGCCGCGAGCAAACCGGCGCCGAGCACGCCATAGCGCAGGCGCACCCAGAGGCGACGCCCGTCCGAGGCCGCTCCGCTTTCCGACAGTTCCAGACCCAGTGGCCGATACAGCTCTTCCCGCATGCCCTATCTCTAGGCCGCAACGCTGGATCGAGGCTTTCAGCGCGCGATGCCTGACCCAGACGTTCGCCGCGTCGGGACGTCGGGTCTTTCCACCGCCGCAGCGGTGTCGAGCCTCGCAGATGCGTTCGGCTCGATTGCGTTCGGTGCGTCGACCGGGACGCAGCCCCTCTGATGTCTCCGTCTATGATGCGGTCAAAGCCTGCAACGAAAAAGGCCCCGGCGTTTCCGCCGAGGCCTTTCCCATGTTCGCGTCGCGCGACGATCAGTTCGCGACGGCCGCCGCGTTCTGCTTCGGCACGGCGGCCGAGTCCTGCTTGGGGGGGAAGGCGGCGTCCGTCTTCGTGCCGCGCAGGAGTTCCAGCGCGGTCTGGAGCTGGATGTCGTCCTTGGTCTCGGGCGGCACGTAGTCGAGCGAGCCCGAGCCCTCCTTGTCCTCTTCCGCGCCCTGGATATGGCCGCGCAGCGAGGATTCGCCCATCTTCAGGTCTTCGTCCGCGCCAAGGCCCATCTGTGCCTTGATCTCTTCGGGCAGCGGCTGTTCCACCACGATGTCGGGGCGGATGCCGCGACCCTGGATCGAGGAGCCCGACGGCGTGTAGTAGAGCGCCGTGGTGAGGCGCAGCGCGCCGTTGGCGCCGAGCGGGATGATGGTCTGCACCGAGCCCTTGCCGAAGGACCGCGTGCCGAGCACCGTGGCGCGGCGCTGGTCCTGCAGGGCGCCCGCGACGATCTCGGAAGCCGAGGCCGAACCGCCGTTGACGAGCACGATCACCGGCTTGCCGCCGACATCGTCGCCCGGACGGGCGTTGTAGCGGCGCGTTTCCTCGGCGTTGCGGCCGCGCGTCGAGACGATCTCGCCGCTGTTGAGGAAGGCGTCGGACACGCTGACGGCTTCGTCGAGAAGGCCGCCCGGATTGCGGCGGAGATCCAGGACGTAGCCCTTCAGCGTGTCGCCCGGGACCTTGGCCTTGATGTCCTTGATCGCGTCTTCGAGGCCGGTCGTGGTCTGCTCGTTGAAGCGCAGCAGCTTGATGTAGCCGACATCGTTCTCGACCGTGTGGCGCACGGAGGGAACCTTGATCTCGGCGCGCTCGAGCGTCAGGCGGACCGGCTGGGTCGCGCCCTCGCGAACGATGGTGAGTTCGACCTTGGTGCCGATCTCGCCCTTCATCTTCTCGACGGCCTGGGCGAGGTTGAGCCCGCGCACCTGCTCGCCGTTGATCTCGGCGATCAGATCGCCCGCGAGCACGCCCGCCTTGTCGGCCGGGGTGCCCTCGAAGGGCGAGATCACCTTGACGAGCTCGTTCTCCATCGTGACCTCGATGCCGAGGCCGCCGAACTCGCCGCGCGTTTCCGTGCGCATGTCCGCCGCTTCCTTGGCGTTCATGTAGCTGGAATGCGGGTCGAGCGAGGTGAGCATGCCGTTGATGGCCGTCTCGATCAGCTTCTGATCGTCGGGCACGTCGACATATTGCGAGCGGACGCGCTCGAACACGTCGCCGAAAATGGCCAGCTGGCGATAGGTGTCCGATCCCGCCGCGTTGGCGACGCCGCTGTGCGGGCCGACGAAGGCGGTCATGGCGGTGGCACCCAGAAGCGCTCCCGCGAAGAGAATGGAGAGCTTACGTATCATTCCTCGTCCTTCCAGATGATCCATCCGTCCACCAGGGATTCGGATCGACCGGTTTCCCGTCCTTGCGAAATTCCACGTAGAGCGAGGGTTCGGCACTCGACATGTCCGTTTTCGCGGCGCTCGCCACCCGCGTCGCGCCCATCACGGCCAGCGGCTCACCCGCTAGCACGGACTGCCCGACGCTGACGTCGATACGGCCCATGCCGGCCAGGACGATATGATAGCCGTCGCCCGCGTCGAGGATCAAGAGCTGCCCGTAGGAGCGGAAGGGAGCCGAGTACAGAACCGTCGCATCGGCGGGCGAGGTCACGACATCGCCGGCCCGCGCCGCGAAGGTCATGCCCGACGCCTGACGTCCCGTTCCATCGTTCTGCCCAAACCGTCCCGTTTCCCGTCCCGCGACCGGTCTGACGACGCTCCCTTTCATTGTCGAAAATGCGGCGGAAGGACCGAGGCGCGTCATTTCGCGCCGGAGCGCGGCGATGTCGTAGCTTTTCCCGGGGCCGGGAGGGGTGCCAGGGGCCACCGTCTCGCCGGGCGAGGCCGGCGCCGCTCCTTCGCTCGGGGTCGCACCCGAGGTCCCTTGCGCGGCGCGCGCCCGGGCGTCCTCGGCGGCGCGGCGGGCGAGTTCGGCGGCGGCGAGGCGCTCGCGCGCTTCGGTCTCGCGGGCGCGCTCGGCTTGCGCTTCCAGCGAGCCGATGAGGTCCTGAAGCGTCGCCGCCTTGGCGCCGAGCTCGGCGGCGCGGCGGGTTTCCTCGCCGATCCGGCCGCGCCCCTGCGCTTCCAGCCGCTGCTTTTCGTCCATGAGGCGCGACAGGCGGGCTTCTTCCTCGCGCGTCTTCGTGAGGGCGTCGGCAAAGCGCGCCTTTTCGCTGCCGAGCTGCGTGCGCACCGCCGCCAGCCGCTCCAGATCGCCGCGCAGGGCGTCCGTCTCTGCGCGGATCTCGGGCACGACGGCACCGAGCAGGATGGCGCTGCGCACCGAGCCGAGCGCGTCGTCGGGCCGCACCAGAAGCGCCGGCGGCGGCTTGCGGCCCATGCGCTGGAGCGCGGCGAGAACTTCTGCGAGGACGCCGCGCCGCTGGCGCAGCGAAATCTTGATCTGCGCTTCCTCCTGGCCGAGGGCGCCGATCCGGTCCTCGCTCCTCGTGACTTCGCCCGACAGGCGCTTCTGCTCGCTCGCGGCCTCGATCAGGGCCGTGCGGATGCGCTCGCGATCGGCGCGAAGCGCGGCGACTTCGCCGTCGATGCGCGCGACGGTCTCCTTGGACAGGGTGATTTCCTCGCCGATGCGGCGAAGGTCGGCTTCCGTGCGGGCGCGCTCGGCGGCGAGCGCCTCGGCGCGCGAGCGGTGCGGGCCGATGTCCTGCGTGGCGGACACCTCGCCGTCCATGCCGCGCGACAGGAGAATGGAACCGATGGGGGCCGGGTCGAGGACGGGGGTGGGGTCGAGATCGGCGTCGCTGCGCGCGAAGGCCGGCAGGGCGGCGGAAAGCGACAGCGCGGCAAGGGCGAGCCAAACCCGCGCGCGGCCGCGCCGCGCCGGTTCCCCCCATTCCCTTTGGCCCTGGCGCTGCAACGCGGCTCGTCCTTCGGCTTTTTCCGTATCCGATCCCGCGAAGCTAGGCGGGGATGCTTAACATTCCATCAACCATGCGGGCGAACCCCGCGGGCATCGGCGCGCGCGCCGCGCCATCCGCGAAGCGGGTGAGGCGATCCTTTCAGGGAACGCGGGCGGGCGATAGGGCGTCAGCTGCGATGATAGGGATGGCCGGCGAGAATCGTCGCCGCGCGATACAGCTGTTCGGCCAGAAGGATGCGCACGATCTGGTGCGGAAAGGTCAGCCGCCCGAAGGCGAGGACGCGCAGCGCGCCGCGGCGCATCTCGTCGGACAGGCCGTCCGGCCCGCCGATCACGAGGGCGAGGTCGCGCAGGCCCTCGTCGCGCAAGGTGCCGAGATCGGCCGCGAATTCCTCCGAGGAGGGCGTCTTGCCGGTCTCGTCGAGAACGATCACGCGGCAGCCCTCGGGCAGGGCGGCGGTGAGCCGCGCCGCCTCGTCCCGCTTGCGCTCGGCAACGGTCGAGAAACGGGATTCGGGCAGTTCCACGACGCCCGCGAAGTCGAGCCCCAGCGGCGGCCCGGCCTTGCGCAGGCGGTCGAGATAGCGCGCGGCCAGATCCTGTTCCGGCCCCGCCTTCATCCGCCCGATGGCGGCGAGCGTCAGTCGCATGGCGAAGCGGCCGGACGAGGCCGCCCGGCCATCGCGGCCGGACGAGGCCGCCCAGCCATCGACGAAGACACGCGGCTCAATGGAGCTTGGCGTCGCCGCCTTCGCTCACGCTCCACATCTTCTCGATATTGTAGAAGGAGCGCACTTCCGGGCGGAAGATGTGGACGATGATGTCGCCCGTATCGATCAGCACCCAGTCGCCGTTTTCCAGCCCTTCGACCTTGGCCTGGCCGAAGCCGCCTTCCTTCAGGTCGCGCAGGAGATGGTCGGCGACGGCCGAGACGTGGCGGTGCGAGCGGCCGGACGCGATCACCATGTGATCGGCGAGCGCCGAGCGGCCCATCAGGTTGATCGCGACCACGTCTTCGGCCTTGGAATCGTCAAGGCTCGCGGTCACGACGTCGATGACGGACCGGGCCGTAGACGTGTCGGCGGCGGTGACGTCGGAAGGGGCGGCGAGGCCGTCCTTCAGTTCAGCGGCAGAAGTCAGCGAAGTTCTCCTTCAAGAGTCGCGATCCGGGGCGATGAGCGCGCCCGTATCCTGGAAAAGGTGGCAAGGATCGATGTCGCTTTCAAGGTGACGCGTTCGCACGCAACATCGTGGACGAAAGCCGCGAGCGCGGCCCATGCAGAAACACCCAGGCGGGCGGGGGCTGGAAGGCGAGGCGGGCGCCTTCCGCTTCCGACATGCGAAAGCGCGACAGCGAGCGCGCCGCGCTCGCCGAAACGAGCGCCAGCGTCGAGCCCGGACGATCCACCACGGCGATCGGCAGGGCGCTCGCGATGGCGCGCCAGTCCTGCCAGCGGTGGAAGCCGGCGAGACTGTCGGCGCCCATCACCCAGACGAAGCGCGCGCGCGGGCAGCGCCGCGTCACGAGCCGCACCGTGTCGGCGCTGTAGCGAATGTGGTGCGCGGCCTCGAAGGCGGTGACGAGAATGCGCGGGTCTTCCACCAGCTCGCGCGACTGCTCCACCCGCTCGGCGAGGGGGCGCAGGTTGCGATGGTCCTTCAACGGATTGCCGGGCGAGACCATCCACCAGATCCGGTCGAGCTCCAGCCGCCGCAGCGCCGTTTCGGCCACCAGGAGATGGCCCTCGTGCGCCGGGTTGAACGAGCCGCCGAAGAGCCCGACGCGAAGGCCGGGCACCACGGGCGGAAGGGTCAGGTCGGCCTTGGCGAGGCCCGTGGTCTCGACGCGCAGCGAACTCACGGACGAAGCTGGCCGGCGCCGGACACGCGATAATTGAAGGTCGTCAGCTGCTCCACGCCGACCGGCCCGCGCGCGTGCATCTTGCCGGTCGCGATGCCGATCTCGCCGCCGAAGCCGAATTCGCCGCCATCGGCGAACTGGGTCGAGGCGTTGTGGAGAAGGATCGCCGAATCCACCGAGCGGAAGAAGCGCTCCACCGCGCCCGCATCCTCGGTCACGATCGCTTCCGTGTGATGCGAGGAATAGCGCGCGATATGCGCGATCGCGCCGTCCACGCCGTCCACCAGCGCGACCGAGATGATCGCGTCGAGATATTCGGTGCGGAAATCCTCGTCGGTGGCGGGCAGGGCCTTCGGATCGAGCCGGCGCACGGCCTCCGTGCCGCGCACCTCGCAGCCGGCCTCGCGCAGCGCGTCGAGGATCGGCACGAGATGCGTCTTTGCGACCGCCTCGTCCACGAGCAGCGTTTCCGCCGCGCCGCAGATGCCGGTGCGCCGCATCTTGGCGTTGACGGCGATGCCGCGCGCCATGTCGAGATCGGCCGCGCGGTCGATATAGAGATGGCAGAGCCCTTCGAGATGGGCGAAGACCGGCACCCGCGCTTCCGTCTGCACGCGCTCCACGAGGGAGCGCCCGCCGCGCGGCACGATCACGTCGATCGCGCCGTCGAGGCCCTTCAGCATCTCGCCGACCGCCGCGCGGTCGGTCGTGGGAACGAGCTGGATCGCGTCGGCGGGGAGACCCGCTTCGGTGAGTCCCGCCTGCAGCGCGCGATGGATCGCCGCCGAGGAGGCCGCCGAATCCGAGCCGCCGCGCAGGATCACGGCATTGCCGGCCTTGAGGCAGAGCGCGCCGGCATCGGCCGTCACGTTGGGACGGCTTTCGTAGATGACGCCGATCGTGCCGATGGGCGTGCGCACGCGGCGGATCACGAGACCGTTCGGCCGCGTCCATTCCGAGGCGAGCGAGCCGACCGGATCGGGCAGGGCGGCGATCTCGCGAAGGCTCCCCGCGATGGCTCTAATGCGCCCGGCGTCGAGCCGCAGCCGGTCGCGGAACGAGGCGGCCATGCCGGCGTCCTCGGCGCGGGCGAGATCGGTCGCGTTTGCCTCGACGATGGCGGGCGCGGCGCGCGTCACGGCCTCGGCCATCGCCAGAAGCGCTGCGGTCTTCTGCTCGGACGGGGCAAGGGCCAGAACCCGCGCGGCCTTCGTGGCGCGCGCGCCCATGTCCTGCATCAGCGCGGGAATGTCGGTCCTATCGAGCATGGTGGCTCTCCTCTGCCGCGTCTTCCGTGGGGAGGCGGCCCATCACGAGATCGTCGCGATGGATCATCGCCGTGCGGGCGCTCGCCCCCAGCTGCTCCTCGATCGCGGACGAGCGCAGGCCCGCCACGAGCCGCGCGTCGCCCGAATCATAGGCCACGAGCCCCCGCGCGATTTCCGCGCCCGTCTCGTCCAGCACGAGGATCGTATCGCCGCGCCGGAACTCGCCGTCCACCCGTTTCACGCCCGCCGGGAGCAGGCTCTTGCCGCCCTGGAGCGCGCGCACCGCGCCCTCGTCCACGGTGAGGCGGCCGGTGGCGTTGAGATGGCCGGCGATCCAGCGCTTGCGCGCGCGCACCGGGTCGGTCGCGGCGCGAAACAGGGTCTGCCGCTCGCCCCGGCGGATGGCGTCGAGCGGATTGGCGCGGCTGCCGAGCGTGATGATCATGGCCGTGCCGGCCTGGGTCGCGATCTTGGCCGCGTCCACCTTGGTCTTCATGCCGCCGCGCGAGAAGATCGACGCCGCGCCGCCGGCCATCGCCTCGATCTGCGGGGTGATGGCGTCCACGGTCGGGATGTGCCGGGCGTCCGGGTCCTGGGCGGGGGGCGCGGTGTAGAGCCCGTCGATGTCGGACAGGAGGATCAGGAGATCGGCCGACATCATCGTGGCGACGCGAGCGGCGAGCCGGTCGTTGTCGCCATAGCGGATCTCGGTGGTGGCCACCGTGTCGTTCTCGTTGATCACGGGAATGGCGCCGAACTGCAGGAGCGTGCCGACCGTCGCGCGGGCGTTGAGATAGGGCCGGCGCTCCTCGGTGTCGCGCAGCGTCAGAAGGATCTGCCCGGCTTCCAGCGAATGGCGGCCGAGCGCCTCGCTATAGGCGCGCGCCAGCGCGATCTGCCCGACGGCGGCGGCGGCCTGCGCTTCCTCCAGCTTCAGGGCGCCGGGCGGCAGCTTCATGATGGCGCGGCCGAGCGCGATGGCGCCCGACGACACGAGCATCACCTCGCGGCCCTCGCGCGCCAGGGCCGCCACGTCGTCGGCGAGCGAGCGCAGCCAGTCGGACTTCAGCCCGCGTTCGCGGTCGACGAGAAGCGCCGAGCCGATCTTGACGACGATCCGGCCATAGCCGTGCAGCGCGTCGCTCATCCCCGCCAGTCCTCGTCCGACAGGTTGGCGCCGAAGCGCTTGCGGTCTTCCACGGCCTGCTCGTCGGCGGCTTCCGAATCGAAATCGGCGATCTCGCGGCGCAGGCGACGCAGCGCCTCGGGCATGCCGTGGCGGGTGACGGCGGACAGGACGATGGGTTTCACACCCGACACCGCTTCCAGCTGCTCCAGCTTGTCGCGGCGCGTCTCGTCGTCCACCGTGTCGACCTGGCTGAGCGCCACGATCTCGGGCTTCTCGATCAGCTCGGGGTCGTAGAGTTCGAGCTCGCGGCGAACGGTCTCGTAGGCTTTCGCGACATCCTCTTCCACGGCCGAGACGAGATGGAGCAGCACGCGCGTGCGCTCCACATGGCCGAGGAAGCGATCGCCGATGCCGACGCCCTCGTGCGCGCCCTCGATGAGGCCGGGAATGTCGGCGATCACGAATTCATGCCCGTCCACGGTCGCGACGCCGAGGTTCGGATAGAGCGTCGTGAACGGATAGTCGGCGATCTTCGGGCGCGCGGCGGTGCAGCTCGCCAGGAAGGTGGACTTGCCGGCATTGGGCAGGCCGACGAGACCGGCGTCGGCGATGAGCTTCAGCTGGAACCAGAGCGTCAGCTCCTCGCCTTCCAGGCCCGGATTGGCGCGGTAGGGGGCCTGGTTGACCGAAGACTTGAACTGCCAGTTGCCGAAGCCCCCATTGCCGCCGGCGGCGATGCGCACTTTCTGCCCGACCTCGGTGAGATCGGCGAGCAGCGTTTCCTCGTCCTCGGCATAGACCTGCGTGCCGACCGGCACCTTCAAGGTCACGTCGTCTCCCTTGGCGCCGGTGCGGTTGCGGCCCATGCCGTGCATGCCGACCTTGGCGCGGAAATGCTGCTGGTAGCGATAGTCGATCAGCGTGTTGAGGCCCTGCACGGCCTCGATGAAGACATCGCCGCCGCGTCCGCCGTCGCCGCCGTCCGGGCCGCCGAACTCGATGAACTTCTCGCGCCGGAAGGACACGGCGCCCGCTCCCCCGTCGCCGGAGCGCACATAGACTTTGACCCGGTCCAGAAATTTCATCGTCGCGTCTTTCGAATCCTGCCGCCGGCGCGAGGGCCGGATGGGCGTGGGCGGGCTCGTCCGCCTCTTGCGTTGTCTCACCCCGGCCGCGAGGGCCTCGAGGGTATGGGATCGCTTTCCCGTCGGCGGGCAGTGATCCTACGGATGCGGCGCCGTGGCAAGGTGCCGCTTGAGGTCGCGCTCGCTCTTGGCGAAGGTGACCTCGGAGCGCGCCAGCGGCAAGCCGAGAAGGCGCACCGTCACGTGGTTTTGCAGCGTGCCGTCCGCATTCGCCACCATGCGGTGCCGGAAGGACAGCGGCAGAGCCCGCCCGCCCGGCGCATAGCCGACATAGCGAAGCTCGACGCCGGTGGCGCTGCGCTCGCCCTCGACGGGAACCGCCGCGCGCAATGTGCCGTCCCGCCCTTCGGTTTCCACCGTGCCCTCGACGCGCCCGCCCGCAAAGCGCAGGTGCCAGCGCTGGAGACGCTCGCCCTCGGGAAAGCGGAAGCGCTCGTCGAGCCGCAGCGTGTCGCCCTCCGCCACGCCTGTGAACCGCGCGGTGAAGGGCTCGGGCGCCGAGAACAGCGTCGTCACCTCGCCCGCGCTGACGCTGTGGCCGGCAAAGAAGCCGGCGAGATCGAACAGCCCGCTTTCGGCCCGCGCGGGGCCGGAAACGGCGAGTGACACCGCCAGCGCAAGGAGCGCGGAGCGGGCGAAGGCGGCGTTCATCGCCATCCGCGTCCGCCCCAGGCCTTCAGCGATTCCCAGGTGCGCCGGTCCATCGCATAGGTTTCGCTGGCGACGCGCCCGGCCACCAGAGAGGTGGAAAGGCCCGTGCCGCGATAGCCGAAGCCGCATTTCTGGATCACCCGGCGCGAGGCGCCGTTGACGACCCGGCAGCGCACCTCGACCGTGCCGAGCGCGAGCGCTTCGAACGCATAGTCGATCAGCGCCTGCGCGGCTTCGGTGGCGAAGCCCCTGCCCCAGAAGGGGCGGCCGAGCCAGTAGCCGAGTTCCGCCGTGTCGGGGCGCTCCAGCGCCTGGAGGCTGCACAGGCCGAGAAACTCGCCGCCCTCGCGCGCGGTGATCGCGAAGATCAGCTCGCCATCCACCGAGGCCAGGAAGCTTTCGGCATGGCCGAGCCCGTAGGGGTGGGGGATGCGCGAGGTCATCTCCGCGATCTGCCGGTCGTTGGCGTGACGGGCGATCGCGGGCGCGTCGCTCATGCGCACGGGGCGCAGAACGAGCCGCGCGGTGTCGAGTCGACTTTCGTCGTCGTCCTCGCCGGCGGAAAACTCGGCTGACAGCATGGGACCGATCCTTCGGATGGAAACGGAAAACGGGGAGATGGCGACCCATCTCCCCGCTTCGTTTCTGTCCCGTCGGAGCGGGTCAGAGGCCGGGTCGGTGGGACGCCGGCGCTCTGAAGCAACCGGTCACTCGGCGGCTTCTGCTTTCGGCATGACGGACACGTAGGTGCGGCCCTGTGCCTTCGCCTGGAAGACGACGGTGCCTTCGGACGTGGCGAAGAGCGTGTGGTCGCGACCGATGCCGACATTGGTGCCCGGGTGCCAGCGCGTGCCGCGCTGACGCACGAGGATGTTGCCGGCCAGAACGGCTTCGCCGCCGAACTTCTTCACGCCAAGGCGCTTGGACTCGGAATCGCGGCCGTTGCGGGAAGAACCGCCTGCCTTTTTATGTGCCATGGGAAGTCTCCTGAATTCGTCTGCCGCGACGGGGGATCGCCCTCAGGCGATCACGCGAACCGTCGCGTTGGGTTCAAATCTCGTGCAGGGGAGCCGCCGATGCAAGCCCGAACGGGGCTCGGCGGCACTCCGATCAAGCCTCGGCTTCGGCCGTGGCCTTCTTGGCGGCGCGGGGCTTCTTCTCGCCTTCCGAAGCGCTCGCGCCGCCCGTCAGGATCTCGGAGATGCGCACCAGGGTCAGGTCCTGGCGATGGCCGCGCGTGCGCTTGGAGTTCTGGCGACGGCGCTTCTTGAAGGAGATGACCTTCGGGCCGCGCGTCTGCTCGACGATCTCGGCGGTCACGGTGGCGCCGGCCACGAAGGGCGCGCCGATCGTGGTGCCGACCATCAGCACTTCGCTGAAGGAGATCTTGTCGCCGGCTTCGCCAGCCAGGCGCTCGATCTCGAATTCGTCGTTGGCGGCGACGCGGTACTGCTTGCCGCCGGTCTTGATCACTGCGAACATGAGTTCAACCTTTTCGGGTCCGGCTCTCGGCACGATGAAGCGCCCGGGCCGTCTTCTTTTGGTTCTTGGGATGCCCCGGCGCGACAGGCGCGCGAAGTTCGGGACGCGTGTGCCTTAACCGCGAAAGGCGGCTGCGTCAAGATTGCGCGGCCGCCCCGGAGAAAAGCGGCCGCCTTGGGAAGAGGACGGCCGATCAGCTGTCCATCTTGAGCGCGGCGATGAAGGCTTCCTGCGGAATGTCCACCTTGCCGAACTGGCGCATCCGCTTCTTGCCCTCCTTCTGCTTGTCGAGGAGCTTGCGCTTGCGCGAGGCGTCGCCGCCGTAGCACTTGGCCGTCACGTCCTTGCGAAGGGCCGAGATGGTTTCGCGCGCGATCACCTTGCCGCCGATCGCCGCCTGGATGGGGATCTTGAAGAGGTGGTTCGGGATCAGCTCCTTGAGCTTCTCGCACATGGCGCGGCCGCGCTTCTCGGCCTGCGTGCGGTGAACCAGCATCGACAGCGCGTCCACCGGCTCGGCGTTGACGAGCACCGAGAGCTTCACGAGGTCGCCCTCGCGATAATCGGCGAGCTGGTAGTCGAAGGAGGCATAGCCCTTGGAGATCGACTTCAGGCGGTCGTAGAAGTCGAACACCACTTCGTTCAGCGGCAGCTCGTAGGTGACCATGGCGCGCTTGCCGACATAGGACAGATCGACCTGGATGCCGCGCCGCTCCTGGCAGAGCGTCAGGATGTTGCCGAGATAGTCGTCCGGCGTCAGGATCGTCGCCTTGATCCAGGGCTCGTAGATCGCCTCGATCTGCATCGTATCGGGCATGTCGGCCGGATTGTGCAGCGGGATCGTCTCGCCATTGGTGAGCTTCAGATCGTAGACGACCGAAGGCGCCGTCGCGATCAGGTCGAGGTCGAACTCTCGGCTGAGGCGCTCCTGGATGATTTCCAGATGCAGGAGGCCGAGGAAGCCGCAGCGGAAGCCGAAGCCGAGCGCGGCCGAGGATTCCATCTCGAACGAGAACGAGGCGTCGTTGAGGCGCAGCTTGCCCATGGCGGCGCGCAGGTCGTCGAAGGCGGCGGCGTCGGTCGGGAAGAGGCCGCAGAAGACGACGGGCTGGGCCGGCTTGAAGCCGGGCAGCATCTCGGCCGTCTGGCGCTTGTCCTCGGTGATCGTGTCGCCGACGCGGGTGTCCGCGACTTCCTTGATCGAGGCGGTGATGAAACCGAGCTCGCCGGGGCCGAGCGAATCCATGTTGACCATCTTGGGCGTGAAGACGCCGACCCGGTCCACCGGATACTTGGCGTCCGTGCCCATCATGCGGATGGTCTGGCCCTTCTTCAGCTCGCCGTCGATGACGCGCACGAGGACGACGACGCCGAGATAGGCGTCGTACCACGAGTCCACGAGCATGGCCTTCAGCGGCGCCGAGCGGTCGCCGGTTTTCGGCGCGGGCAGGCGCTTGACGATGGCCTCCAGCACATCCTCGATGCCGAGGCCGGATTTCGCCGAGATCAGGACGGCCTCGGAGGAATCGATGCCGATCACCTCCTCGATCTGCTCCTTGACCTTGTCGGGCTCGGCGGCGGGCAGGTCGATCTTGTTGAGGACCGGCACGATCTCGAGATTGTTGTCGAGCGCGAGATAGACGTTGGCGAGCGTCTGCGCCTCGACGCCCTGCGCGGCGTCGACCACGAGAAGCGCGCCCTCGCAGGCCGAAAGCGAACGCGACACTTCATAGGCGAAGTCGACGTGTCCCGGCGTGTCGATGAGGTTCAGGACGTAGGTCTCGCCGTCCTCGGCCTTGTAGGTGAGGCGCACGGTCTGCGCCTTGATGGTGATCCCTCGCTCCTTCTCGATGTCCATATTATCGAGAACTTGCTCCTTGCCGGCCATCTCGCGCGCGTCGAGACCGCCCGTCAGCTGGATCAGCCGATCGGCGAGGGTGGATTTGCCATGGTCGATATGGGCGACGATGGAGAAGTTGCGGATGCGGGAAAGCGGCGTCTGGCTCATGACGCCCGCATATATTGAATTTACGCAAAAACCGGAAATAAATTCGCGTCGGCCTGCACGACGCGGTTTCGCCCCGCTTCCTTGGCCCGGTAGAGCGCGCCGTCCGCCGCCTCCAGCGCTTCGGGAAAGCTCATGCCGGGCGCGAATTCGGACGCGCCGATGCTGACCGTCGCGCGGATCGGCCGATCGTGCCAGAAGACCAGCTCCTCCGCGAACAGGCGGCGCAGGTCCTCGGCCAGAAGCGCGGCGCGCTCGCTCCGCGCGCCGTCCAGAATCAGCACGAATTCCTCGCCGCCGGTGCGGGCGAGACGATCGCCCGGCCCGAGAAGCCGCTGCGCCAGACGCGCGAAGCGGCGCAGCATCTCGTCGCCCGCCGCATGGCCGAATCGGTCGTTGATCGACTTGAAATGATCGAGATCGGCGGCGAGCACCATGCGCGGCCGCGCGCCCTCGTCCCTCAAATGCTGCTCCAGGCCGCTGCGGTTGAGCGCGCCGGTGAGGCCGTCGCGCAGCGCCCGGTCCTCCAGGACGCGGCGCGAGCGCTTCAAGGTGATCGCGAACAGGGAGACCACGACGACATTGGTGAGGATCTGGTCGCCCACCAGCACGATCTCCGCCCGGCCGCCCTCGCCGAGGAAGGCGCCGGCGATCGACAGGAGATAGATCGGCACATAGGCCAGAAGCCCCAGACCGCAGGCGCGCCGCGCGAGCGAGCCGCGATCCTCGCCATGGCGCAGGATGTAGAGGGCGGCGGAGACCATCGCGGCGATCAGGATGGCGAAGGCGAGAGTGGTGCCGAGCGCGGGCGACAGAACCATCGAAGACAGGAACTTGATCGGAACGCTGACGAGGGGAAGGATCAGGAGAGCGGGCTTGAACGCGCGCCGTCCGTCGAAGCTGCGCATGCCCATCGTCAGAAGCGAGACGCCGGACACGAGGCCCGAAAACAGAAGCGTGGTCAGCCAGGGGATCGAACGGGGCAGGGCGACAAAGCCGAGGACGCAGGCCGACGTCAGGAAGAGGCTCACGGCCCAGAACAGGAAATGACGCTCATGGCGCCGCCCGGCCCAGGCGCCCAGAAACATGACGCCATAGGTGCCGTTCATCAGGGCGTTGCAGACGTGGAGCGTCGTGCTGTCGAGTTGCAAGGGGGTGCCATATCGAGGAAAGGCGGCCCCCTGGGAGCCGCCTGCTTGTCCTTCTCGATTAGGTAGGGGAAGTCCCTTAAGGTTTCCCCAACGGCATGGCGCGGGCTTAACGACCGAGCGCGAAGAGGGGCCGCAGCCGGACGCCGACCATGTTGCCGGCGAAGGCGGCGACGAGCCAGAGCCAGCCATGCAGCGAGCCCGAGGCGATGCCGGAGAAATAGGCGCCGATATTGCAGCCATAGGCGATGCGCGCGCCATAACCCAGCAAGAGGCCGCCGATCACCGCCGCAAGGGCCGAGCGCAGCGGAATGCGAAGGCTCGGCGCGAAGCGGCCCGCAAGGCTCGACGCCAGCATGGCGCCGGCGACGATGCCGAAATTCATGACCGAGGTGATGTCGGCAAAGACGCTGTCCGACAGGGCGCGGGCATTGGCGGGCGTCTGCCAATAGCTCCACTGGCTCGGCTCGAACCCGAGAAGCACCGCGCCCTTGGCGCCCCAGAGCGCGAAGGCGGAGGTGATGCCCCAGGGGCGGCCGGCGAGCGCCAGCGTCACGAAGTTCAGGACCGCCAGCGCCAGCGCGCCCGCGATCACCGGCCAGGGGCCGCGCGCGAAACGGGCGAGGCCCTGCCGGGGCGCGGGGGCCTCGCGTTCGAGCGCGCCATGCCGGCGGCGTTCCACGAGGACGGTGAGCGCGGCGATCCCCGCGAAGAGGAGCAGCGACAGCGCGATGCCGCCGGCGGCACCGAAGCTCTGGACGAGCGACACGGGCTCGAGGGCCGGCAGCGACAGCCACCAGTCGAAATGAACGGTGCCGAGAACCGAGCCGATCACGAAGAACAGAAGCGTCAGCACCATGCGCGCATTGCCGCCGCCCGCCGTGAACAGCGTGCCCGAGGCGCAGCCGCCGCCCATCTGCATGCCGATGCCGAACAGGAAGGCGCCGACCACGACGCCGGTGGAAAGCGGCGCGAGCGAGCCCTTCACCGGCAGGTCGAACAAGGACCCGGAGGCGATGGCGGGGAAGAACAGGACGACGGCGAGCGCCAGCATGGCCATGTGCGCACGCAGGCCCCGGCCGCGCCCGTCCAGAATGAAGACGCGCCAGGCCGAGGTGAAGCCGAAGGACGCATGATAGAGCGTCAGCCCGAGCGCGCCGCCCAGAAGAAGAAGCGCGCCCTGGCGCGGCCCATAGGCGGCCCCGAGTGCAAGGGCGCCGAGCCCGAGCGCGGCGAGCGCGCCAAGGCCGGGAACGCCGGGGAGCGAGGCGCTCGGGCGGAAGGTTGCATCGGTCATCACGTCACTCCGGGCCGGCGGCGGACGCGGCGCGGCCGGCCTCCTCGCGAAACAGTGCGCGGAATATAAGTCTTGCGTATCATTGCCGCGAAGCATCGCCATGCGTTGTCGCGGCGGAAAGGGAATGTCTTTTTCGCGACAGAGGCGGGCCGCACAACATGGGCCTCTAGACCCATTCCGGCCTCGCCGCCTTCCCGCGAAGAACGACGCCCGGCTTTCAAGCTCTGTCCTGTCGCAGGATTTTGGGTGAAAGTTCATCGTGCCAAGATGTTTGGCCCTCTAAAGAGAATTTCACCTCTTCCGGTTACTCCTCTTTGAGAAACGGCGGAGGCCCCATGATTCAGGCGACGATTCAAAGGGTCTTCGGCCTCGGCGAGCGACCGGCCATCGGCCGATGGCTGCAATTCGCCCCGCCGCTCCAGGCACGCTACGACGCGGATCACGGGGCGGAGCGCGCGGCCGAGCTGCGTTCGGCCATCCTGCTCGGGCTCTGCTTCTACAATGTCTACAGCCTGACCGCCCTTCTCCTGATGCCCGATATCGCGGCTTTGGGGATCGGGCTGCGGCTCGGCCTTTTCACGCCTTTGATGGCCGCGCTCGCCTGGGCCGTCTGCCATTTGCCGCCCGTCTGGAACGAGCGCCTGATCTTCGGCGGCATCTTGGGCGCGCAGGGTTTTCCGGTCTGGCAGTTCTGGCTGACCGAGAGCCCGCTCGGCCTCCTGACCTTTGGCGAACTCTTTCTCTGCATCGTCTATGCCAACATGCTTCTGGCGCTGCGCTTTCGCTATGCCGCAGCCTTCAGCGCCTGCGCCCTCGCCATGACGCTCCTGGCGATCTTCCTGAAGCCGGGCCTTTCGCCGACCGTCCAGCTCGCCTTCACCGTGCAGATCGTCACCGCCGCCGCCTTCGCGCTGTGCGGCAATTATCGGGTCGAGCGGCGACGCTGCGAGGATTACGTGTCGGCGCTCGGCGCGACGCTGCTGGCGCAACAATCCGATGCGGCGCGCCGGACCTTCGAGGACCTGTCGCGCACCGACGCGCTGACCGGCCTGCCCAACCGGCGCCATCTGTCCGAGACGATCGACGCGTGGTGGTCGGCGCCCGGCGATCTGGCGCTGATGATGATCGATATCGACCATTTCAAGCCTTACAACGACAGTCTCGGCCATCCCGCCGGCGACGAATGCCTGTGCCGGGTGGCCGATGCGCTGGCCGCCGCGGCGCACGGCGGCGAGGCCTTCTGCGCCCGCTTCGGCGGCGAGGAATTCGCCGTCATCGTGAAGGTGGAGGACGAGGCGGACGCCGTCCGCTGGGCGAGGCGGCTGGTGCGCGCCGTGCAGATCGCCCGCATTCCGCATCCCGCGCGCCCCGACGGGCTGCAGATGGTGACGGTCAGCGTCGGCGCGGCGAGCGGGCGCCAGGCGGGCGTCACCTCGCCGGCCTCGCTTCTGGCCCGGGCGGACGCCGCGCTCTATGCCGCCAAGACGAAGGGGCGAAACGGGTTCGCGATCGGCGAGACCGTGGAGGACATGCGCCGAGCGAGCTGACGGCACGCGGTGTGGCGGCCGGGCGATCGCGGGCTTGGCGAGGGCCAAGTCGCTCGGCCACGGGATCGGCGCCGCTTTCGGGGAGCAGGCCGGCCCTAGCGGCCACGCTCCAGAAGCGCCCGCTCGGCCTCGCTCAACCGCCTCACCGCGCCCTTCGGCAGGTCGCCGAGCGTCAGCTCGCCGATCGCCACGCGCACGAGGCGCTGCGTTTCGGCGCCGAGCGCGGCGAGAAGCCGGCGAATGTGGCGGTTGCGGCCCTCGTCGAGCACGATCTCGGCCCAGGCGCTGCGCGTGCCCTCCCGCAGCCAGCGCGCCGAGCGCACGCCCAGCCATTCGCCGCGATCCTCGACGCCGCCCCGGATGGCGGCGAGAAGCGCCTCGTTCGCGGGCCGGTCGATCTGGACATGGTAGGTCTTGGGAACATGCGAGGCGGGGTCGAGCAGGCGCTGCGCGAAGCCCGTGTCGTTGGTGAGGAGAAGGAGGCCCTCGCTCGCCTTGTCGAGACGCCCGACCGGCGCGACATGGGGCAGGTCGAGACCTTCGAGGCAAGCGTAGATCGTCTCGCGCCCCTCGGGGTCGTCGCGCGTCGTCACGAGGCCGCGCGGCTTGTTCAGCATCAAGGTGACGGGCGCCTCCGCGCGCACCGGCTGGCCGTCCACGGCGACGCGCATGGAGGAAGGATCGGTCCGGTGCTCGGGATCGCGGATCACCCGCCCGTCGACGCTGACCCGCCCCTCGCGCACCAGCGCCTCGCCCTGCGTGCGCGAGCAATAGCCGAGCTTGGACAGAACGCGCGCCAGCCCATGCCCCGTGCGTGCGGGCTTCGACGCGGACTTGGCCGCAGACTGGCCGGCGCGCGGCGCATGCGAAGCGGGCGCGCCGGAGCGCGGCCCGGATCGGAGGGAGCCGGAACGGGGCGGCGGCGCGCGTTTCATGACGAGAAGACCGATGTCATCGCCTGTCTCGTATCGCGAAGCCGACGCGCGCGCCAGTTTCCGGCCGAACCCCAGGCGCAGGGCATACCCGCGACCTCGCTGCCATCCAGCGGAAAGGCCCCCGCTCAGCTTTCCGCGCGGCGGCGGGCGGCTTCCGGGGGCTCGGGGGGCGCGGCTTCGCTCGGCTCGTCGGCGCTCAGCGCGAGCAGCGACTGGAGGCGTTTGGCGAAGGCCTTGGGCTTTTCCTGAAGCAGGCGTTCGCAGCGGCGCACGGCGCTGGCGCGCAGCTCGCTCTGATGCCGGTCGAGAAGCGCCAGCACCACGTCGAGATCGGCCCGCGCGCCGAAGCTCTCGGGGTCGGCGGCCATCTCGGCGCGCAGAACCGAATAATCGTGGTCGCGGCCGAGTTCGTCGCCGGCCTGCTCGGCCTCCGCGCGCAAGGGGGCGAGCGCCTCGGGCCAGGCCGGCTCCAGGAGCTTCAGATGCATGGAGAGATATTTGACGCGCTTGCGCAGGTCGTGAAAGGCGGCGGCCTCGCCGCTCGCCTGGGCCAGTTCGAGATCGGCGACGGCGCGGGCGTAATTGGCGCGAAGGCTGCGGCGCAGAACCGTGTCCTGGCGCTTGGCGGGCAGGCGGAAGCTTTCCACCGCCGCGCGGCCTTCCTCGAGCGCCGCGACGGTTTCGGCCGTGTGCGAGCCTTCGGCGTCGAGCGCGGCCTGGGCCGCCTCGCGCTTCAGCTCCAAAGCCGTGCGCACCACGGCGAAGGACTCGGTGGCGACCTCGCCCTCGAAGCGCTGCTCCAGCCCGTCCAGCGCCTCGATCAGCGCGGTGCGGTCGCGCACGCCCGACAGGAGCCGGGCTGCGTCGCGGAAGCGGACATTCTCGCGCGCCGTGAAGCCGGGCGCGCCCGAGCGCACGAGCCGCAGGAGGCCGCGCAGCTTCTTCATGCGCTTGCGCGCCTCGTGGACGCCCTCGTGCCGGTCGCCCGCCTCGTCGGTCAGGTCGCGAATGGCCTTCTCGATCTGCTCGCCCGCGATGCGGCGCAGATTGGCGTCGAGGGGCGAGCGAGGATGGAAGCGGTAGGCCATGATCGTCCTGTGATCGTTGCGGTTCGTGAGGGCCGGCGGTCAGCCCGAGGGCGGGCGTCCGTGGAGCGCCATCGCGGCATTGGTGTAGCGGGCGTCCTCGCTGACCTCTTCGCCCAGCCAGTCCGGCCGCTCGAACGGATGGGCTTCGTCCGGCAATTCGATCTCGGCCAGAACCAAGGGGGCGAGATCGCCGGAAAACACGTCGACCTCGACGGTCAGCTCACTGAGCGGCACGCGAAACCGGCGCTTGGCAAGGACATGTCCGAGCCGGGCGGCTTCCATCTCGCGCGCATCTTCAAGCGGGATTTCGTATTCGTATTCGCCCCGGCTGAGGCCGACGCCGCTCTTCACGGTCAGGAGCGCCTTGGCCTCGTCCTTGATGCGAACGCGCACCGAGACGCCCTCGCGCGCCGCGAGGTAGAATTGCCGGATCTCGGTTCCCCGGTCCGCCGTCTCGCGCCAGCCATCGCCGCGCAGAAGGAACTTGCGTTCGATTTCGGTGCCCATCGACCCAGAATGGCGTATCGCGGCGCGAAGAAAAGAGGGAAGAGGCGGGAAAAGCCGGCGGCGCAAGGCGAAATCGACACGTTCGACGCGTGCGCGCCGGGATGCGTCCGCGGGACGATCGCGCAGCAGCGGGGCGCGGGGCGCCGGAAAGTCAGCCGGCTGTGCATAGCCTGCCACTCTCATTTCCGGGAACGGGCCAGGGGCGCGGCGATTGCTGAAGCGATCGTAACGACGGGCCGGCGCCGCCGCGCGGGCCCCCCTCCACCGAAAGAGGACGCGACCACCATGGCCAAGCCCAAGACCCTCGAAGACGCTTTCTACGAGACCCTCAAGGACGTGTACTACGCCGAGAAGCAGTCGGTTCGCGCGCTCAAGAAATCCGCCAAGGCAGCCCAGGCGGACGAACTGCGTCAGGCCTTCGAAGCCCATGCCGAGGAAAGCCAGGGGCAGGTGGAGCGGCTGCAGCAGGTCTTCGAGATGATCGGCCGCAGCGCCCGCGCCAAGACCTGCGAGGCCATGCAGGGCCTGACCTCCGAGATGGAGGAGGATCTGGAGGATTTCGGCCAGACCGACGCCGCCGATCAGGTGCTGATCGGATGCGCCCAGGCGATCGAGCATTACGAGATCGCGCGCTACGGCCTCCTGAAGACCTGGGCGACGAAGCTCGGCTATGACGACGCGGCCAAGCTGCTCGACGAGACGCTTCAGGAGGAAAAGGCGACCGACGAGAAGCTGACGGCGATCGCCGACCAGCTCGACTACGCGCGCCCCGAAGCCGCCTGATCCCCATGCCATGACGGTGGGGCGCTCTGGCGCCGCGAACTATGTCATAGTTTAAAACCCCGTCCGGCTCCATGCCGGGCGGGGTTTTTCGTGTCTGGCCAATAAACAAGCGACCGTTTCGTGGCTTCGTAAAAGTCGAACCGCAAAACCGGAACGCCGAGGTTAATAATTCCTTCCTTTGGGGACTTCCAAACCTGACCCGAAGGGCTGAAACCTATGTTCTATACCGATGGAAAGCTGCAGTTTCCGGTGCGCGTCGAACGTCCCAACCCGGTCTTCGCCAAGGCGCTGCAACAGGCGATCGGCGGCGTCGAGGGCGAAATTCGCGTCGCCATGCAGTATATGTTCCAGGCGTTCGGCGCGCGCGGCCCGGCCAAGTATCGCGACATGCTCCTGAACACGGCGACCGAGGAACTCGGCCATATCGAGATGCTGGCGACGGCCGTGGCGCTCAATCTCGAAAAGGCGCCGCTTTCGCTTCAGGAGGACATCTCGGCCGACACGGCGGCGGGCGCCGTCCTCAACGGCATGGACATGCGACACGTGCTGTCGGCGGGCCTCGCGGCCATGCCGGTCGACGCCAACGGCGTGCCCTTCGACATGTCCCACATCTATGCCTCCGGCAATATCGCGGCGGACATGTATTCCAATGTCTGCGCCGAATCGACCGGCCGGGCGCTCGCCGTGCGGCTTTACAACATGACGGACGATCCCGGCATGAAGGAGATGCTGGGCTTCATGATCGCGCGCGACACGATGCACCAGCAGCAATGGCTGGCCGCGCTGGAAGACATGGGCGGTGACGAGATGAACCTTCCGATCCCCAATTCCTTCCCGCAGGAGAAGGAAAACCAGAAATATTCCTACGCCTATTTCGGCCACATGGTGGACGGCTCGATCCCGCAGGGACGCTGGACCTCCGGCCCCTCGATGGACGGCAAGGGCGAGTTCACGGCCATGCAGTCCGAGCCGATGGGCGGCAAGCCTTCGCTCGCCCCGGCGCGGCCGGACGGCGGCGCGCAGTCGGCGCAGACCTCGAAATCCGGCACCGAAGGCGTGCTTGGCCGGATCGAGGGCGCGATCGAGCGCAATATCTGACGGCGGTCTCGCGAAGACAACGCGGCGGGGAAGCGGGGTCAGCCCGCTTCCCCGCCGTCTTCGTTTACGGGGGAGGCGAGAAGCGTCAGGAGGACATCCGCCCCGAAGGCCGGGTCGCGCTCGGGAAGGGCGATGCGGCGAACCGCGATCCCGGCGATCTCGGCGATGGCAGGTTCGGGCAGGCGCTCGATCTCCTCGCGGGCCGTGAGGTCCACCACGAGATCGATCCGCGCTTCGCTCGCGAAGGGCTGGCGCAGGAGGCCGACGCCGCGAATCTCGATCAGCCCGGCAATGGCCGGCGGGGGAGAGCCGAAGGCGGCGTCCCCTCGGGCTTCCACCAAAACCTGATCGTCGGCGACGAGCCGCGCCGAACAGCCGGCGCCCTCGGCGCGGCGCAGGAGCGAGACCGCGAGCGAGGACTTGCCGGCCCCCGACGCGCCCCGGATCAGGACGCCGCGCCCGTCCACCACAACCAGCGTCGCGTGGAGATTGGGCGGGCTCATTCGTCGGCCGGCAGCGAGACGGTGAAGCGCGCGCCGGCGAGCGTGCCGTCGGGTTTCAGGAGGTTCTCGGCCTCGATCGACCCGCCATGGGCTTCCACGATCTGGCGCGAGATGGAAAGGCCGAGGCCGGAATTCTGGCCGAAGCTTTCGGCGCCCGGCCGGTCGGTGTAGAAGCGCTCGAAGATGCGGTCGATCTTCTCGGCCTGGATGCCCGGCCCGTTGTCCTCGACGGTGGTCACGACGCGCCGGTTCTGCCGGCGCAGGCGCACCGTGATCGTGCCGCCGGTCTCGGGCACGAAGGAGCGGGCATTGTCGATCAGATTGGTGAAGACCTGGCTGAGGCGCAGGTCGTGCCCGGCCACGCGATAGGTCTTGCCTTGGGGCAGGGGGCCGAGCTGCAGCTCGATCTTCGTGTCGCGCCCTTCCTTCAGATGCGCCCGCGCCCCGTCCACCACCGAGCCGATCAGGGCGGCGAGATCCACCGTGCCGGCGACTTCGCGCGCAAGCTCCGCGTCGAGCCGCGAGGCGTCGGCAATGTCGGTGATGAGCCGGTCGAGCCGCTTCACGTCGTGCTGGATCACCTCCAGAAGCCGCTCGCGCGAGCGCTCGTTGCGGGCGAGCGGCAGGGTCTCGACGGCCGAACGAAGCGAGGTGAGGGGGTTCTTCAGCTCGTGGCTGACATCGGCGGCGAAGCTCTCGATTGCGTCCATCCGGGCATAGAGCGCGTTGGTCATGTCGCGGATGGCGGAGGCGAGATGGCCGACCTCGTCGGCGCGGTCGCCGAAATCGGGAATTTCCTCGCGCGCGTTGACGCCGCGCCGCACGCGGATCGCGGCCGCCGACAAGCGCCGCAAGGGGGTGGCGATGGTGGAGGCGAGAAGGATCGACAGAACCACGGTGACGAGGGCTGCGACCGCGAAGGTGCGCACGATCGCCATGCGCTCGGCCTGGACGATCTTGTCGATGTCGCCGCCCTGCGTCGACAGGAGAAGCACGCCGAGAACGGCGCGGAAGCGCTGGATCGGCACGGCGACGGAGACGATCAGCTCGCCGTTTTCGGTGGAGCGCACCACGGTGGACGGACCGCCGGTCAGCGCGCTCATGACTTCGGGATAGATCGTTCCCGAGCCGCCCGGCGTTTCCTTGTAGACCGGCAGGTCGCCATGGCCGAACAGGCGGGCGAGCTTGTTGCCCATCCATTCCAGCGTCGTCTCGTCTTCCTTCTCCACCGGCGGCAGCGCGTAGCGCAGGATCTGGCCGCGCGAATAGAGATGGCGCGAATCGAGGATGAGATTGGCGTCGCGATCGTAGAGGCGGGCCCGCGTGCGCGTCGGCGAGATCAGGCGGCGCAGGAGCGGGGCGACGCGCTCGGGATTGATCGGGAAGTCGAGCGATTCCGACAGGTCGGGATTGGGCTGGAGCGTCGAGCCCGCCTGCATCTCCAGAAGTCGCTCGGGATCGAGCGTGATGGAATTGGTCTCGACCGTCGCCGAAGACGCGATCGCGCCGGCGATGATCTCGCCTTGCGTCAGCAGGCTTTCCACCCGCGCGTCGATCAGGCCGGCACGGAACTGGTTGAGATAGAGGATGCCGGAGACGAGGACGATCAGCGCGACGAGATTGAGAAAGACGATGCGCCGCGTCAGCGAGGAGAAGATCGAATGGCCGAGCAGCCAGCGCAGCCGGATCAGGCTGCGCCGCACGAAGGGCACGCGGCGCCAGCGCGCGCGCGGGCTGCGTCGCGGGGAGGACGGCTGCGTGTCGCTGTCGGTCGAACCTGCGGACAAGTCGGCTCCCGCCTGCGTTGCGTCGCGCTCGCTCACACTTCGCGGAAGCGGTAGCCCACGCCGTAGAGCGTCTCGATCATGTCGAAGTCGTCGTCGATCGCCTTGAACTTCTTGCGCAGGCGCTTGATGTGGCTGTCGATCGTGCGGTCGTCCACATAGACCTGCTCGTCATAGGCGGCGTCCATCAGCGCGTCGCGGCTCTTCACGACGCCCGGACGCTGCGCCAGCGAATGCAGGATCAGGAACTCGGTCACGGTGAGCGTCACCGGCTGGCCCATCCAGGTGCAGGTGTGGCGCTCCTGGTCCATCACGAGCTGGCCGCGCTCCAGCGAGGATTCAGGCGACGGGCCGGTCTTGCCGCCGCCCGGCGCCGAGGCGTCGCGCGGCTGGCCGCGCCGCAGGATGGCGCGCACCCGCTCCACCAGAAGGCGCTGCGAGAAGGGTTTGCGGATATAGTCGTCGGCGCCCATCTTGAGGCCGAACAACTCGTCGATCTCCTCGTCCTTGGAGGTGAGGAAGATCACCGGCAGGTCCGACTTCTGGCGCAGGCGGCGCAGAAGCTCCATGCCGTCCATGCGGGGCATCTTGATGTCGAAGATCGCCAGATGCGGCGGATGGGCGGACAGGCCCTCCAGCGCCGACGCGCCGTCCGTGTAGGTCTCGACCCGATAGCCCTCGTTCTCGAGCGCGATCGAGACGGACGTCAGGATGTTCCGGTCGTCGTCCACCAGCGCAATCGTCGGCATGAAATCTCAACTCCATGTTCGTCATATCGACGGGAAAGCGCGCCGTCCGAACGGTTCGGCCGCGCCCGTCGCTTTGCCGCTTTTTCGAGGGCGCGCAAGCCCCCCCACCCATGACGGCAAGACGGGCGGCCGGGGCGCGACCCTCGATTCGCGTCATGCCCTTGCCTGTCAAATGTGGCGTTCGTGACACTTTTTCAAACGGTGCCGGCCGCACACCGGATTTTGAGCGCGCCCGCCGAGCCGCATCGCAGGCGAAAAGGGCGTCCCGAAAGACGACGTCACACGAAAAAGGCGATCGGCTCGCGCCGACCGCCTTCCCGGTTCAGGGGCTCCAGTTCAGCGGATGCGCGGCTCGCTCAGAGCTGCACCTTGACGTTCTCGGTCGTGTCCGGCTGGGGCTTGTCGCCGACATAGGCCTTGGCGAATTCCCAGGCCTGCTTGATCTTGTTGGAGGTCACGTCCCAGATCTCGGCCTGCGACGGCGAGACCACGAGAACGGCGACGTTGGGTCCGTCCTTGCCCTGGGGCATCCAGGCCTCGGCCTCGTCGTCCCAGATCTCGTCGATCAGCGCGCGGTCCTGCGAGACATGCGCGGTGCCCGACACGGCGACATATTCGTCGGTCTGCGTGAAGCTGCAGGCCACCTGCGAATCGGCCTCCACCTCGTCCACCTTGTGGGAGGTCGCGTCGGTCAGGAACAGGATCTGGCCGCGCTCGCGCGAGATGTAGGGCGCCATCGGACGCGAGCGCAGGCGGCCGCCGTCGCGCGTCGTCACCATGCAGGTGGAGAAGTCCTCGGCCATGTCCCAGAACTTGTCGGTCGCTTGCTCGGCCATGCGCTGTTCCTTTCCTTCGATCGCGAACCGGGCGCTTGCGCACCCTTGAACGTCTGCAACGCGGCTCGCCGGAAAAGGTGCCGGGGCCCTGGCCCGCCGGCGCGATAAAAAAACTTCGCGCCAAGGCGTCACGAAAACATGGGTTGAACCGATTTAGTCAGTCATCTCCCCGTCTTAAACCGATTAAACTACTGATTTTGCTATATTTTTATGTAGAACTCCGGTTGTCGGCGCGTCGGATCTGATTTATCTCGTTGCCGTGAAGCGGCGTTGCTTGCCGGTTCGTGACCAGGAGACGGACAGCATGGAAGAGATCGGAATCCGCAATCCCCGCATCGGGCTCGAGTCGACGGGTCTTTCGGGCCTTGCTTCCGTGCGCTGGAACCAGGGCGAGGCCGAACTGGTCGAGACCGCGGTCCGCAACGGCGAGGGCCGGCTGACCGCGCATGGCGCGCTCGTCGTCACCACCGGGCAGCACACGGGCCGCAGCCCGAAGGACAAGTTCGTCCTGCGCGACGAGAACACCGACCCGCGCGTCTGGTGGGACAACAACAAGCCGATGGACCCGGCGGCCTTCGAGCGCCTCTACGAGGACTTCAAGGCCCATGCGGCGGGCCGCGACGTGTTCGTGCAGGATCTCGTGGGCGGCGCCGACGAGGCGAACGCCATCCGCGCCCGCGTCGTCACCGAATTCGCCTGGCACTCGCTCTTCATCCGCAATCTTCTGATCCGCCCGTCGGCCGAAGAGCTCGAAAGCTTCGTGCCGGAGCTGACGATCATCGACCTGCCGTCCTTCAAGGCGGACCCCGAGCGCCATGGCTGCCGCACCGAAACGGTGATCGCCTGCGACTTCACGCGCAACATCATCCTCATCGGCGGCACGACCTATGCCGGCGAAATGAAGAAGTCGGTCTTCACCGTCCTCAACTACCGCCTGCCCGAGAAGGGCGTCATGCCCATGCACTGCTCTGCCAATATCGGCGCGAACGGTGACACGGCGGTCTTCTTCGGCCTGTCGGGCACCGGCAAGACGACGCTCTCGGCCGACCCACGCCGCACGCTGATCGGCGACGACGAGCACGGCTGGGGCGAGGACGGCGTCTTCAACTTCGAAGGCGGCTGCTACGCCAAGACGATCCGCCTGTCGGCCGAGGCGGAGCCGGAAATCTTCGCGACGACGCGCATGTTCGGCACGGTGCTGGAAAACGTCGTGCTCGACGAGAAGCGCGTTCCCGACTTCGACGACGGCTCGCTGACCGAGAACACCCGCGCCGCCTATCCGCTGCATTTCATCCCGAATGCCAGCGACACGGGCCGGGGCGCTCACCCGAAGAACATCATCATGCTGACGGCCGATGCCTTCGGCGTGATGCCGCCGATCGCCAAGCTGATCCCGGCCGAGGCCATGTACCACTTCCTGTCCGGCTACACCGCCAAGGTCGCCGGCACGGAAAAGGGCGTGACCGAGCCGGAAGCCACCTTCTCGACCTGCTTCGGCGCGCCCTTCATGCCGCGTCACCCGGCCGAATACGGCAATCTCCTGCGCGATCTCATCGCGCGGCACGAGGTCGACTGCTGGCTGGTCTCGACCGGCTGGACGGGCGGCGCCTACGGCACGGGCCGTCGCATGCCGATCAAGGTGACGCGCACGCTTCTGAACGCCGCGCTCGACGGCTCGCTGAAGAACGCCGAGTTCCGCACCGACGCCCATTTCGGCTTCCAGGTGCCTGTGGCGGTGCCGGGCGTCGACAGTGCCATTCTCGACCCGCGCTCGACCTGGAGCCATGGGGCGGCCTACGACGCGCAGGCCAGCAAGCTCGCCGACATGTTCCGCCGCAACTTCGAGAAGTTCGAGGCGCATGTGGACGAGGCGGTGCTGGGCGCCGCCCCCGCCACGCTGCCGCTCGCGGCCGAGTGAGCCTCTAGCGCACGAGACTTTCTCTGGGAGGAGAAGCGGGGCTCGCGTCCGAAAGGGCGCGGGCCCTTTTCGCTGTCGCTCTCGCGGCGGCTGGCTCCTCGGCTTGACAGGGGATCAGGCTTTGCCCGAACGAAGAGCCCGCGCGATGCTCCGCCCGGGCCTTTGTCACGGCTCGGCGCGTTCGGGACTTGGCGGCCGACTTGAGGCCTAGCGCGAGAAGGGCGCGTCATGGAACAGGAGATACGCGGGCTTCGGGTCAGCCATCGCACGATCATTCCCGAAGACGAGATCGAGGAAGTGTTCATCCGCGCGGCCGGGCCGGGCGGGCAGAACGTCAACAAGGTCTCGACCGCCGTGCAGCTTCGCTTCTTCGCCAGCGCCTCGACGGTTCTCGGCGAGGACGTGAAGGAGCGGCTTTTGAAGCTCGCCGGCCAGCGCGCCACCAAGGCGGGCGAAGTCCTCATCGAAGCCTCGCGCCACCGCACGCAGGAGCGCAACCGCGAGGATGCGCGCGAGCGTCTGGTCGCCCTGATCCGCGAGGCGCTCGTGCCGCCCGCCCCGCCGCGCAAGAAGACGCGGCCGACGCGCGGCTCCGTGGAACGCCGGCTTCAGGCCAAGAAGGGCCGCTCCGACACCAAGCGGATGCGCGGGCGCGTGTCCGATTGACGTCGATTCACCCTTTCGTGATCGCTGGCCGTGAAGCCGAACGCGTCTTGCGTCCGTACCTCCCGCGACTTCCGCTTGGGAAGCTCCACCAGAGGAAACGCGACATGCTTCACTCCCTCATTCGCTCCGCCGCGCTCGGTCTCGTGCTCGCCGGCAGCGTCGTCGGTGCCAGCCATGCTCAGTCGGGCGCGTCGGTCGAAGTCGGCGGTGCGCCGATGTATGCCAACAAGACGATCGCCGAGAACGCGCCGAACGCCTCGAATCTGACGACGCTCGTCGCCGCCGTGAAGGCCGCCGGTCTCGTCGACACGCTGAACGGCGCGGGACCCTTCACGGTCTTCGCCCCCACCAACGCCGCCTTCGAGAAGCTGCCCGCCGGCACGGTGGAAACGCTGGTGAAGCCCGAGAACAAGGCCAAGCTGACCGAAATCCTGACCTATCACGTGGTCCCGGCCAAGGCGACGTCGGAAGCCGCGATGAAGATGATCAAGGACGACGGCGGCATGCACAAGGTGAAGACCGTACAGGGCGAGGAGCTGACGCTCGCCATGAAGGGCGACAAGCTCACCGTGACCGACGCCAAGGGCAATGTGGCGACCGTCACGCAGGCCGACGTGATGCAGAAGAACGGCGTCGTCCATGTGATCGACACGGTTCTGATGCCCTGATCGCGGCCACCGGTCGCATCGAGAAAGGGCCGGGCCGCTCGGGATCGGCCCTCCCAACGCGGCGCCCCTGCTCCCATGTGAGGAGCGGGGCGCCGCACCCGTTTTTGCTCTGAGACCTCGGGAGGCCATCATGAATCGCCGCCGCTTTCTTCTTTCGGGTTCGCTCGCCGCGCTCGCGGTCGGCTCGGCCGGCGCCCTGTGGCGCGACGAGGCGGAAGCCGAGACCTTTTCCGTCACCTATAGCGAGCGCGAATGGCGCGCCCGGCTGAGCCAGGACGCCTTCGCGGTGCTGCGCCAGGAGGCGACGGAGCGGCCCTTCACCAGCCCGCTCCTCAACGTCCACGAGACCGGCCTCTTCCACTGCGCCGGCTGCGACAATTCTGTCTATTCGACCGAGGCGAAATACGATTCGGGCACGGGCTGGCCGAGCTTCTGGGAATCGGTCGCCGGCAGCGTCGGCACCAAGACCGACTACGTGCTCGTGTATCCGCGCACCGAGGTCCATTGCGCCCAGTGCGGCGGTCATCTCGGCCATGTCTTCGACGACGGCCCGCCGCCCACGGGAAAGCGCCATTGCATCAACGGCGTCGCCCTGCGCTTCGAGCCGAGCGACAAGCAGAGCTGACGCCCGCCCGTTAGCCCTCCGTCAAGCTTTCGGGTTCTTGATGGTGAGCGGAAAGGTCGCGCATTGAAGCGGGCCGCTTCCGCAACCATATTCGGTACGGATCGGCCGCGATCGCCGCGAATGTGGGGTTGCTGCCGATAAGTCGCTTGAAACAAGGGCTTGCCGAGACATGAACAGGTTCACGCCATTTTCCAGCCCGTTGCTGCTCGGCTTCGACGGGGTGGAGCGGACGCTCGAGCGGTTGGGGAAGGGCAGCGATGGCTACCCGCCCTTCAATATCGAGCGGATCGGCATCGAGGCCAAGGACGGGGCGCCGGGCGGACATGGCATCCGCATTACGCTCGCCGTGGCCGGGTTCCGACCCGAGGACCTGGAGATCACGACCGAGGAAAACCAGTTGACCATCCGGGGCTCGCAGAGCGACCGGGCGGACCGTGAATTTCTGCACCGGGGCATTGCGTCGCGCCAGTTTCAGAAGAGCTTTCTCTTCGCCGACGGGATGCGCATCCTCGGCGCCCAGTTGAAGAACGGGTTGCTGATGGTGGACTTGGTGAAGCCTGAGCCAGAGCGAGTGGTGAGGAAGATCGACATCGCCGTGGAAGAATGAAACCCGTCGAGCCGATCGCCCGTTTGTTTTCGAAGGAGATGTTCATGACCATCACGAACCACGTTTCGAACAGGCCGTCCCAGTCCGATCTCGCCGCGCTCGGCGAAGGCCATCTGGCCTATCTCCGCCGCATGTCGTCAGACGATATCCGGGCGCGCTTCCCGTCCGCGCAGTCCATCCGCCCCGGCCTGAAGCTCTGGGCGTTGTTCTCGGCCGACGGCACGCCGCTGGCGGTCTCCGACGACCGCGGCTCCATCCTGGCGAGCGCCACGGAAAACGAGCTGATGACGGTGAGCCTGCACTGACAGGCAAGACCTTCGCGCCGAAAGGCGCTTCATGAACCGACCGAAGCCGGCTCCTGAGCCGGCTTTCGTTTGTCCGGACCCTGCCGTCCGACGTTTTCTTGGAAGGGTCGCCTCGCCCCTCAAGGCGTGGGCTGGCTCTGCGTCATGACGTGATGAAGCGCGTGCGCGTCGCGCCCGGCGCGAAGGTCGGTCACGGTCTGCGGATTGCGCAGCATCCGCGCGATCTTGGACAGCGCCTTGAGGTGGTCCGCCCCGGCGGTTTCGGGCGCCACCAGCAGGAAGACGAGGTCCACCGGCTGGTCGTCCATCGCCTCGAACTCCACCGGCTTCACCAGCCGCGCGAAGACGCCGCGAATGCCGGGCAGGCCGTTCAGCTTGCCGTGCGGAATGGCGATGCCGTTGCCGATGCCCGTTGAGCCCAGGCGCTCGCGCTGGAGAATGGTCTCGAAGATGGTGCGCGCCGGAAGTCCGGTGAGCTCGCTCGCCTTTTCCGAGATGTCCTGAAGCACCTGCTTCTTGGATTGGGAGCGAAGGGCGGGAAGGATGGCGTCTTCGGCGATCAGATCGGCTAGATCCAAGATGAAAGGCCTTCCACTTCGCCCGGCCCCCCTAGAAGCCGGGAAGCCCGGCCGCGCATCGCCCGGCCGGGATCTGACAGATCGAGGCGCGGGAGGCCTCGCAAGACCTCCCGCGCCCGCTGGAGTTGCGCCCGATTATCAGGCTTTGACCCGAACTGTCGAGGGGTCGATCCAGCCGACATTCCCGTCGGGCCGGCGGTAGACGATATTGACCGTGTCATTGGCCCCGTTGCGGAAGATCACGAGCGGCCCGTCGCGGCGGTCGAGTTCCATCACCGCGCTGGCGACGCTCATCGTGCCGACGCGCAGCGAGGTCTCGGCGATCACCGCCGGCGCGAAATCCTCGGGGATCTCGTCTTCCTCGTCCGGCACCGCGCTCATGACGGTATAGGCCACTTCGCGCGAGCTGTTGGCGTTGGCCTTGTGGTCCTTCAAGCGGCGCTTGTAGCGGCGCAGACGCTTCTCGATCTTCTCCATGGCTTCGAGGAACGAGGATTCGGGATCGTGCGTGTCGGCGGTGGCCTGGAAATAGACGCCGCTGTCGAGATGCAGCGTGACGTCCGCGCAGTAGCGGGCGGAATCCTTGGAGATGACGACGGCGCCCGTGAAATTGCCGTCGAAATACTTGGCGACCTGCTCGTTCAGCCTTTCCTCGATTCGGGTGCGAAAGGCCTCTCCGACATCCATATGCCGGCCCGATACACGAACTGCCATCTGTTTCTCCTTCCTAACGTCCGGCGGCCGGTTCTCCCTTGGTGAACCGAAGCCCGCCATCTCTTCCAAGACGCTGCGCGAGCTTTGGTTCCGGCCTTACGGAACCGTCATATTCCAGCGCAAAACGAGGCCGGGCGAAAGACTTGATCTCGATGGCGAGTGGCGCGAAACTTCGCGCGCGAATGGGTGAGACAGGCCGCGCGAACAGGATGCGCGGCGCGGACCCGGCCTTACTCGGCGGCCGCCCGGCGGGCGTTGCGCTCGCGGCGGCGCTGCACGGAGGAGGGGAGCCCGAGCGCCTCGCGATATTTGGCGACCGTGCGGCGGGCAAGCTCCACCCCTTCGCCCTTCAGCCGCGCGGCGATGTCGTCGTCCGACAGAACCGAATCGGCGGTTTCCGCACCGATCATCTGGCCGATCCGCAGCTTCACGCTTTCGGCCGAATGCGCCTCGCCCCCGCCCGAGGCCGCGATCGCCACGGTGAAGAAGAATTTCATTTCCAGGGTGCCGCGCGGCGTCGCCATGAACTTGCCCGAGGTCACGCGGCTGACGGTCGATTCGTGAAGGCCGAGGGTCTCGGCGATGTCCATCAGCGTCATGGGCTTCAGCCCGGCGACGCCCTTGCTGAAGAACCCATCCTGGCGGCGCACGATCTCGCCGGCGACGTTGAGGATGGTGCGGGCGCGCTGCTCCAGCGAGCGCTGGAGCCATTGGGCCGATTGCTGGCAGGTGTTGAGAAAGCCGTCCTCGCCGGCGCGAAGGCGCGCGGCGGGAGCAAGGGTCGCCGGCGCGTGGACCCGGAGACGTGGAAAGGCCGCCGGGTTCAGCTCGGCCTGCCAGCCGGCGCCGGACGCATCCTCCCGCACCACGATGTCGGGCGTGACCGGCGTCGCCTCGTTGTCGGCAAGGCCGGAGCCGGGGCGCGGGTCGAGCGCGCGGATCTCGCGCAGCATGTCCGCGATCTCGGCCTCGCTCTCGCCCGTCAGCTTGGCGAGCGCGGCGAAGTCACGCCGCGCCAGAAGCGGCAAATGCGCGAGCACGCAGGCGATCACCGGATCGAATCGACCCTGGCGCCTGAGCTGGATCGCCAGGCACTCCGCAAGATCCCGGGCAAAGAGACCCGCCGGCTCGGCTTCCGCCTGAATGCGCAGGAGAAGCGCCTCCGCCGCCTCGCGCGCGAGGCCGAGTTCGCCGATGCGATCGTCGAGGCCCTCGTTGAGATAGCCCGCGTCCGTGAGGTCGCAGAACAAGGCCTCCGCCAGCGCGCGCTCGCTCACGTCGCGGATGATCTCGGCGATCTCACCGAGCGCATGGTCGCGCAGCGAGCGCGGCGCTTCGCCGAGGCGATCCGTGCCGTCGTCCTCGAAGCCGCCTTGCGAGACGACCAGACCCTCGCCCGAAAAGGGCAGGTCGGGCGAGGCGCGATCCTCGCCGTCGCCCGTGCGCTCCGCCGCTTCCGCAAAGACCGCCGCGTCGTCGCTGACGCCGGTGAGGGGAAGCGGATCGACGGACAGGGGGTCGGCGAGGGGGGCGTCAGCGAGGGGAGATGGGTCGAAGGCCTCGCCGCCATCGGGACCACCCGCGCCGCCCGCGCCGGGCTCCAGCTCGATCAGCGGATTGCCCTCGGCCTCGCGCTCCAGAAAGGCCTGAAGCTCGGCATGTTGGAACTGAAGAAGCCGGATGGACTGGAGCAGCTGCGGCGTCATCACCAGCGACTGGCTCTGACGCATCTGGAGGTTCACGGATAGATTCACGGTGCTCCCCTCCTGGCTCGAATCCCCGTTCGGACGCGGCGCGCGGGGCGGCGTTCAGGCCTCGTGCACGGCGTGTCGGATGGGCGTCAGGAAAATGGTCCGCAACTTGCTTGTCAAGGGGACGGAGCGGCGCGCCCGCTCAGTAGGTAAACTGCTCGCCCAGATAGATGCGGCGCACGTCGGCGTCCTCGACGATCTCCTGCGGCGCGCCGTGGGTGAGAACGGCGCCGGCATGCATGATATAGGCGCGATCGATGAGCCCCAGCGTTTCGCGCACATTGTGGTCGGTCACGAGAACGCCGATGCCGCGCCGCGTCAGGTGGCGCACGAGTTCCTGAATGTCGGCGACCGCGATCGGATCAACGCCCGCGAAAGGCTCGTCGAGCAGCATGAAGGTCGGGCGCGAGGCCAGCGCGCGGGCGATTTCGCAGCGCCGCCGCTCGCCGCCCGAGAGCGCCGTCGAGGGCTGCTTGCGCAGATGTCCGATATGGAACTCGTCGAGAAGGGCGGTCAGCTGGCGCTCGCGCTCGGCCTTGTCGGGCTCCACCATCTCCAGGACGGCGCGGATATTGTCTTCCACCGACAGGCCGCGAAAGATCGAGGCTTCCTGCGGCAGGTAGCCGATGCCGAGCCGCGCGCGGCGATACATCGGAACCTGCGTGATGTCGTGGCCGTCCAGCTCGATGCGCCCGCCATCGACAGGCACGAGGCCGGTGATCATGTAGAAGCAGGTCGTCTTGCCCGCCCCGTTCGGCCCGAGCAGGCCGACCGCCTCGCCGCGCCGCACGGCGACATCCACCGAATCCACGACGCGGCGGCCGCGATAGGTCTTGGTGATGCCGCGCGCCACCAGCGTGCCCTCGGACGGGTGACGAAGCTGGGCGGCGGAAGCGGTGGGGTCGTGGGAATCGAGCAAGCGTTGTCCGTCCTGAGACAAGAAGGCCCTTGAGACGAGAAGGGCCCTGAAACGAGAAGGACCCCTAGACGAATAGGGCCCCGAGACGAGAAGGGCTGTTGGCCTGGAGTGGCTCGGCGGGGCCGCGAAGAGCGGCCCGGCCGGAAATCCGAAAGGTCCGATCGGACCACCCGTCGCGCCCCGAGAGCGCGCTCCGAGAGCGCCCTTTGCGGGCGGCTCAGCGCCCGGCGGGCTGGTCGGCCCCCGGCGACAGGAGCATGCGCACGCGCCCGCCGCCCTGGCCGCCGCCCGGCGCGCCGCCGCAATCGCGGCTCTGAAGGCGCGCGACGCCGGTTTCCATCTGGATGCGCAGGACGCAGCCCGTGGCGACGTTCTTGCCCTGGCTGAGCACGACATTGCCGCGCAGGACGGCGACCTGCGTCGCCATGTCGAAATCGGCCCGGTCGGCGGTCGCCACCTGATCGGCGGACTTGATTGTCACCTTGCCGGTGGCCTCGAGCTTCGAAATGTCGCCCGAGCCGCCCGGCATGTTGGAGCGCGCGGCGGCGGGCTGCGCGGTGGCGGCGCCGCCCTCCTGCTTGCGCACGTAATGCACGAGAAGCTTCTCGGCGGTCATCGAGGTCTGGCCCTGCTGGACGCTGACATCGCCCGAGAAGGTGGCGAGCGCCTGGCCGTCATCGACGTCGAGCTGGTTGGATTCGATGGCGATCGGCTGGTCGCCCTGCACCTGGAGCCCGCCGAAGGAATTGCCGAAACCCTGCGACTGGGTCTGCGCGAGCGCCGCGCCGGACAGGGCGAGCGAGGCGGCCAGGCCCAGGAGCACGGCGCGGGAGCGAAGGGTCTGGATCATGGTCGGGGCTCGCTGGAAGGGGCTTCGGCCCCGTTGGACGCGGTGGGTAGAAGGGTCAGCTTGACGCGGTCCCGGAAGGAAATGTGCTTGCCGCGATCGGAAATCACGACATTGCCCGCCTCGAGGCGTTGATTCGGGGTCGCGATCTCGACCGGGCCGGAGCCCGTCAGGGTTCCATTCTGAAGCGAAACGTCGGCGCTCGCCAGCTTGATGCGAATGCCGCTCGTGGTTTCCACGTTGATGTCGTCGTAAAGCCGCAGCACTTCGCTGCGCGTGTCGTAGCGCCCCTTGGCGGCGTCGAGCTGCGCCTTGGTCGTGTCGTCCACGGTCAGATTGGCGCGCACGCCTTCCAGATCGACGCCCGAGCCGCCGAGCGTCTGGATGGCGCGGTCCGCCAGCATGGAATAGGGCCGGTCGCGCCCGTCGACGCCCGACATGCGCGGGTCCGACATGACGAGGCGCCCGTCCTGAATGGAGGTCGAGGCGAAGGCGAGGTCGCCCGGCACGCGCCGCGCCGCCCAGGTGACGACGAGCGCCGCCGCCACGATCACGGTCGCGATCGCCGGCAGGCCGACCTTCAGCCAGCGCACGGTGCGCGAATGCCGGCTCGCCCGGCGGAACTCACGCTCCCGCTGCGCGTCGCGCGCCGTCTCGCCCGGCGTCGCCAGGGCCTGAAGACGCGGGTCGTCCGCCAGGGGGAGATGATCGGGAGGGGCCTGCAATGGGGTTCGATTCCTCGCGTGTCGCACGAAAACGCGCCCGGCTGTTCCAAGATCGGCCGGGCGCCCCGTGCGGTCAATCAACGTATCGTGTCGTATCTATAAGTGATATGGGGTTTTTGCATGGTTAAGCGAAGGCTGCGTGATGGCGCGGGTGAGGCGTGCCCGCGCGGCGCGCGGCGCGCGGCCGCCGCGCCGTTCCGCCGCCGTGGCCTGACGAGGGCGAACCGGGGTTTCCCGGCATGAAGGGCGGAAGCAAACGCATGGATGCGGACGGCATGATCGATCGGCGGCGCCTGCGGCGCAAGCTCGGCTTCTGGCGGGTTCTGGCCGTCCTCGTCGCGGGTCTGGCGGTGCTGGCCGTGACCTATGCGAGCGGCTGGCGGCCCGGCGGCAAGGCTGGGGCGCTGCGCGAGGAGATCGCCCGTGTCGAGGTGACCGGCGTCATCACCGAGGATCGCGACCGGCTGGAGCTTCTCGAAGAGTTGAAGACCGATCCGCGCGTGCGCGCCGTGATCATCCGCGTCAACTCGCCGGGCGGCACCACGGTCGGCGGCGAAACCCTGTTCGAGGCGATTCGCCAGCTCGCGGCGGTGAAGCCCGTGGCGGCCGAGATCGGCACGCTCGCCGCTTCCGCCGGCTACATGGTCGCCATCGCGACCGACCGCGTCGTGGCGCACCGCTCCTCGATCGTCGGCTCGATCGGGGTGATCTTCCAGTATGTGGACGCTTCCGTCCTCCTCGGGCGCATCGGCGTCGAGGTGAATGCCGTGAAGTCCTCGCCGCTGAAGGCCGAGCCCTCGCCCTTCGCCCCGGCCGCGCCCGGCGCGCGCGAGATGATCGGGCGTCTCGTGAACGACAGCTACGAATGGTTCGTCGGGCTCGTGGCCGACCGGCGGGCGCTGCCCGAGGCCGAAGCGCGGCGTCTGGCCGACGGTTCGATCTTCACCGGCTCGCAGGGGCTCGACAACAAGCTGGTGGATGCGCTCGGCGGCGAGGCGGAAATCCGGCGCTGGCTGGAAACCGAGCGCGGCGTGCCGGCGGGTCTGAAGATCGAGGAGCGCGAACCCGAGAAGGACGGCTGGGGCCTGTTCGGCTCGGCCCGCTCGGCGCTGTTCGGTCTCCTCGGCCTCGATCCTTCGGCCGGCGATCTCGTGGAAGCGCTCGGGGGCTCGGGTGGGCACCTTGACGGCATGGTGTCGCTTTGGCAACCTCCGCGCCACTAGAGCGAAGCGCCGGGAGGCTCCGCTTTGCGATTGGAAACAAGGGTTTGCGCGAGATGATCGCGTGCCTTCCCAACCTTGAGACAGCATCCCCGAGGAGCCCGCGTTGATCAAATCCGAACTCGTGCAGATCATCGCCAGCCGCAATCCGCATCTCTACCAGCGGGACGTGGAAACCATCGTGAACGCGATCTTCGACGAGATCACGCAGGCGCTGTGCGAGGGCAATCGCGTGGAGCTGCGCGGCTTCGGCGCCTTTTCGGTCAAGAACCGCCCGCCGCGCGCCGGCCGCAACCCGCGCACCGGCGAGTCGGTGGAGGTCGAGGAAAAGTGGGTGCCCTTCTTCAAGACCGGCAAGGAGCTGCGCGAGCGGCTGAACGGCTGACGGCCCGCCGGAGCTTGCCTCCGGCCCGTCGGAGCTGAAGCTCCGGGGCGGCGGGGCCGGTTCCCCCGAGGGTGTGCAGACCTCGCCGGCTCGGCGCGATTCGCTTCGGGGGATCGATTATCCCGGCGGATTGACCTGTCGGCCCGGATAGATCATTTCGGAGCGAGACGCTTGCTTGTCCGGCGCCGCGCCCCATGCTCTCTCAGGGCGTATTCCAAGGTTCGAAGTGGCCATAAGATGATCCTGAAGATCGTTTCCTTCCTCATCCTCGCGCCGCTCGCGGTGCTGCTCGTGGTGTTCTGCGTCGCCAATCGCGAAGCGATCACGGTGTCCTTCGACCCGATCGGCACGCTGCCGCAATTCGCCTTCCAGGCGCCGCTCTTCGTGCTGCTCGTGTCCTCGCTGATCGTCGGCCTCCTGCTCGGCGGCTTCGGCACCTGGATGACGCAGGGCCATTACCGCGCCAAGGCCGCCAACCGCCGCCGCGAGATCGAGAACCTGCGCCACGAGGTCGACCTGTCGAACGAGCGCCTGCGCCGCCTGCGCGAGGAGCGCGAGCGCGATCTGGCCGCCCAGGGCCCCGCGCTTCCCGCGCCCGCCAATACTGCCCGCGCCCTGGCGAGCCCCTCGGTCGCGGCCTGATCTGATCTCATGAGCGGGAAGGGCGGAGCGATCCGCCTTTACCTTTTTGCGTTGGCAGGGCCGCCGACGGAACGCCGCCGGCCTTTCTCCCGCCTCGCGCTCAGGCCTCGGCCGGCTGCGCCGCGTCGGCGTCCGCGTCGCCCCGGACATGGGCGGCGAAACAGTCGAAGAACTGGTTGGCGAATTTCTTGGCCGTGGAATCCACGAGCCGCCCGCCGAGCTGGGCGATCTTGCCGCCGACCTTGGCGTCCACCTCGTAACGCAGCACCGTGTCCTCGCCGTCTTCCTCGAGCTCGACATTCGCGCCGCCCGAGGCGAAGCCGGCAATGCCGCCCTTGCCCTCGCCGACGATGGAATAGCGCCGGGGCGCGTCCACGTTCTCGATGCGCACCGCGCCCGTGAAGGTCGCCTTGACCGGCCCGACCTTGGCCACCACCGTCGCCGCCATCTCGTTCTCGCCGACCATTTCCAGGCTCTGGCAGCCCGGAATGCAGCTCTTGAGAACGGCGGGGTCGTTCAGCATCGCCCAGACGGTGTCTCGCGGCGCGGCGAGCCGATATTCGCCCTTCAGGTCCATCGTCATCCTCCCAGACGCCGCTCTCTGTCCCGAACACGGACGGCGGCGGTCGTTGATCCCAGAATACGCCCGATCCCTCGCTTGCCAAGCGCCGGAGCGCGCACCACCCTTTGCAGCAGCGTTTGCGAAAAAACGCCTCCATGCGCTATGAGCCGGCGATGACGAAGAACAGGACCACCCGGCCCGGCGCCCCCAAGCGCCCCGGTCGGCCGGCCGGCGGGGACAGGCCCGGCGGCTTTCAATCCAAGCGCCCGCCCAAGCGCGCCGAGGCGCAAGGCGGCTCCGAGCGCGAGCCCGCGCGCGAGCGCCGCCCCGCGCGGCCGGCGCCGGACGCCTTCGCACGCACCGCCGAGGATGCCGCGCCCGCGCCGCGCCTGTCGACCGACGAACTCGGCCGCGAGAACCGGCGCGACCGCCCGGCGGTGGAATGGCCCGCCGGCGATCGCCCGGCCTTCCGCGCGCCGGTGATCCTGACGGTCGAGCCCGGCGCGGACTATGCGCTTCTCGATTCGGGCGACGGCGAGAAGCTGGAGCGCTACGGCCCGCTCACCATCCGCCGGCCCGAGAACCAGGCGATCTGGCCGCGCCGCACGCAGGCCGCCGACTGGGACGGGGCCGACGCGGTCTTCACCGGCGACACGGACGAAGAGGGCACCGGCCGCTGGCGCTTCCCGCGCGAGGCGCTCGGCGAAACCTGGCCGATGCGCCAGGACGGGCTCGCCTATCTCGGCCGCTTCACCTCGTTCCGCCATGTCGGCGTGTTTCCCGAACAGGCCGTCCACTGGCGCTTCATGACCGACCGGATCGAGGCGAGCCTCCGGGACGACGCCGCGCGCCCGGTGCGGGTCCTGAACCTCTTCGGCTATACGGGTCTCGCCTCGCTTCTCGCCGCCCGCGCCGGGGCTGAAGTGACGCATGTCGACGCCTCCAAGCGCGCCATCGGCTGGGCGCGCGAGAATGCCGAACTGGCGGGCCTATCGACCAAGCCGGTCCGCTGGATCTGCGAGGACGCCGTGCGCTATGCCGAGCGCGAGGTGAAGCGCGGCACGCGCTACGACATCGTTCTTCTCGACCCGCCGAAATTCGGCCGGGGGCCGAAGGGCGAGGTCTGGCAGATCTTCGAGGACCTGCCCTATCTTCTCATGCTGATGCGCCAGCTCCTGTCGGAGCGCCCGCTCGCCCTCGTTCTCACCGCCTATTCGATCCGCTCCTCCTTCTACTCGCTCGCCGCCCTGATGGGCGAGCAGTGCCGGGGTCTGGGCGGCGCCATCGAATCGGGCGAACTCGTCATCCGCGAGGCGGGCGAGGATGCCCGCCTTCTCTCCACCTCGCTCTTTTCCAGATGGGTGTCCGCTTGAGCCGTGACCGCGACGCAGCCTCCTCCGCCCCCGCGACGCGCCGGCCCGACACGGTCGCGCCCGGCCGCGTGAAGGAGGTGACGAGCGTTTCCAACCCGATCGTGAAGGACATCCGCAACCTCGCGCTGAAGAAGCATCGCGAGGAAACGGGTCTCTTTCTGGCCGAGGGGCTGAAGCTCGTTCTCGACGCGCTGGACGCCGGCTGGCGCATCGAAACGCTGGTGGCCGCCAAGACGCAGCTTCACACCGAGCTTCTCCAGAAGGCCGCCGCGCGCACCGTGGCGCTCGGGGCCGACGTTCTGGAAGCCAGCGACAAGGTGCTCGCCGCCATCGCGCGGCGCGACAACCCCCAGAGCGCCATCGGCATCTTCCGCCAGCGCCTGCATCGCACGGACGAGATCGATCTCGGCAAGGACGGGCTTCTCGTCGCGCTCGACCGGGTGCGCGATCCCGGCAATCTCGGGACCATCCTGCGCACGGCGGACGCCGCCGGCGCCAAGGGCGTCGTCCTGATCGGCGAAAGCGTCGATCCCTTCTCGCTGGAAGCGGTGCGCGCCACGATGGGCTCGATCTTCGCCGTGCCCGTCGTCAGGCTCAGCGAGAACGAGTTCCTGCGCTGGCGCGCCGGCTTCAAGGGCCTCGTCGTCGGCACCCATATGAAGGGCGCGGTGGACTATCGCGCGCCCGCCTATGGCAAGCGCCCCGCCGTGCTCCTCATGGGCAACGAGCAGAGCGGCCTGTCGGAGGCGCTCGCCGGCGCCTGCGAGACGCTGGTGCGCATTCCCCAGGTCGGCCGGGCCGACAGCCTCAATCTCGCCGTCGCCACCGGCCTGATGATCTTCGAAGCGCGGCGCGGGAACCTCGCGCTGTGACGCGGCTCGTCAACAATCTGGCGCTCGTCGCCTTCTTCGCCGCCGCCGACCAGATCGTGAAGCTTCTCGTGGTGCGCACCATGGCGCTCGGCGAGGCGATCGAGATCCTGCCCTTCCTGGCGCTTCTCCATGCCCGCAACGAGGGCATCGCCTTTTCCATGCTGGACGGGTTCCACGACACGGGACTCGCCGTCATCTCGGGCCTCGTGCTCGCCTTCGTGGTCTGGCTCTGGTGGAACACCGCGCCCGAGCGCAAGCTGACGCATGTCGGCTTCGCGCTCATCGCGGGCGGGGCGATCGGAAATCTGATCGACCGGGTCAATCTCGGCTATGTCGTGGACTATATCCTCTTCCACACGCCGGTCTGGAGCTTCGCGGTCTTCAATCTGGCCGACAGTTTCATCACGATCGGCGCGGCGCTGATCCTGATCGACGAGTTCCTGGTCGCGCGCCGGCCCAAGGGCGCGGGCCGGGGCGAGACGGGACGCGACGAGACGGGCGCGCCCGACAAGGTCTGATCCCGGCCGAGGAGGCTTCCAGCATGGTGGACGAATTCCGGGCGATCCGGCTCCAGAAGGGCGAGGCTGGCGCGCCGCGCGTCGAAGAGGCCGTGCTCACGCCGGACGACCTGATGGAGGGCGATGTCGACGTCGCCGTCGAGGCCACCACGATCAACTACAAGGACGCGCTGGCGCTCACCGGCCGCGCGCCCGTGGTGCGCCGCTGGCCCATGGTGCCGGGCATCGATCTCGCCGGCACGGTCGCGGCCTCGCGCTCGGCGCTCTGGCGCGAGGGCGACAAGGTGATTCTCAACGGCCATGGCCTCGGCGAAACCCATTGGGGCGCCTATGCGGGCCTGGGGCGCGTCAAGGCCGAATGGCTGGTGCCGCTGCCCGCCCGCTTCTCGGCCGCTGAGGCCATGGGCATCGGCACGGCCGGCTACACGGCGGCGCTCTGCGTGCTCGCGCTGGAGCGCCACGGCCTGTCGCCCGAGCGCGGGCCGGCGCTCGTCACCGGCGCGTCGGGCGGAGTCGGCTCGATCGCGGTCGCGCTTCTGGCGCGGCGCGGCTGGCATGTGACGGCCTCCACCGGCCGCCCGGAGGGCGCCGACTGGCTGCGGGGGCTCGGCGCGTCCGACATCCTGGATCGCGCCGACCTCGCCGGCCCCGGAAAGGCGCTCGGGTCGGAGCGCTGGGCGGCGGGGGTCGACAGCGTCGGCTCGCACACGCTCGCCAATCTCCTGTCCATGACGAAGCGCGACGGCGCGGTGGCCGCCTGCGGCCTTGCCGGCGGCCTGGACCTGCCCGCCAGCGTCGCGCCCTTCATCCTGCGGGGCGTCGCGCTTCTCGGCGTCGATTCCGTTTATGCCGCACAGGCCGAGCGGCTTCGGGCGTGGGAGCGTCTGGCGGAGGATCTCGATCCCGCCGTTCTGGCGAGCCTCGTCACGGAAATCGGCTTTGCCGACATCGTGCCCACCGCGACCGCTCTTCTGGAGGGCAAGGTGCGCGGACGGGTCGTGGTGACGGATGTCGGTGCTGCAACACGCATATGACCCTTTGCGATCCATCATGGTTTACGTCATGAAAGGGTCGCGAGCACGGCTTATGTCGGTATGAGCCATAAGCAAGGGCCGGAGGCAGTGACATGGGTGCTTTCAAGCATATCGACGTGACGCAGGCCCAACCCGTTCGGCTCAAGCAGCCGTTCGGTGTGCGCATCAAGCTGGGCCGGCCCGCGCCCTTCGATCCGCTGGCTCCGGTCCTCGGCCGGCTCTGCGAGCTGGAGGTTCGGCTGGCGCGCTCGCGCGCCGAGCTGCGCGAGGCCCAGCAGCTGCGCTACCATGTCTTCTACGAGGAGATGAGCGCCAAGCCCTCGGCCTTCCAGCGCATGACGCGCCGGGACCGCGACGGGTTCGACAAGTTCTGCGATCATCTGCTCGTCATCGACACGACCCGGCCCGCCGGCTCGCGGATCGTCGGCACCTATCGCCTGCTTCGCCAGGAAAAGGCCGAACTCGCCGGCAGCTTCTACACGGCCGGCGAATTCGAGATCGAAAGCCTGCTCGCGCGCCACCCCGGCGCCCGCTTCCTGGAACTCGGCCGCTCCTGCGTGCTGAAGTCCTATCGCGGCAAGCGGACGGTGGAGCTTCTGTGGCAGGGCATCTGGGCCTATGTGAAGCAGCATCGCATCGACGTGCTCTTCGGCTGCGCCTCGCTCAGCGGCACGGATCTCACCAGCCTCGAAGCCCCGCTCGCCTTCCTGCGCGACCATGCACCGGCGCCGGAAGCCTGGCGCGTGTCGGCCGTGGCCGGGCGGCGCGCCCGTGTCGGCGGCGAAATTGCCTGCCTCGATCCCAAGCGCGCGCTGGCCAGCCTGCCGCCGCTTCTCAAAGGCTATCTGCGCCTTGGCGGCTATGTCGGCGAGGATGCGGTGGTGGACCACCAGTTCGGCACGACGGACGTCTTCGTCGTGGTGCCCGTCAAGAACATCAATCCGCGCTATATCCAGCATTTCGGCGCCGAAGGCACCCGCTTCGCCGCTTGACGGCGCGGCGAGGTTCCATGGCCCCGCGCGGGCCTTGCCGAGCGTCGCACGCCCGCAACACCGCGTAACATCCCTGTCATCGACGCCCGTTAACCAGAGGGTCGGACGCGGCGAGCCGCGCCCGGGCGCGGCGGTTCGCGCCCGTCTCCGACATGGACGGGATCGATCCGATGCGCCTTCCGCTGGCCTGCCTCGCCCCTGCCGCGCTGACCGGTGCGGCGCTGACTCTCGTCGCGATGACGGGCATGGCGCGCGCCGACTACGTCATCTCGGCCTATGGCGGCTACAATTTCTCCTTCGACGGCACGGTGGACGTCGCGAACGGCCCGTCCACCCATACGCTCGACATGTCCTGGGACGGGCGCAGCTTCGAGAGCGGCGCGCCTTATTACGGGCTGCGCGGCACGGCCTGGCTAAACCGCTTCGGGCAGCCGAACTGGGGTCTCGCACTCGATTACGCCCATGCCAAGGTTGCGGCCGACCCGCTGCCGCCGGGCGTCACCACGCTGGAATTCACCGACGGGCTGAATCTGCTGACCGTCAACGCGCTCTACCGAACCCGGCCGATGGGCCGGGTGACGCCCTATCTCGGGCTCGGCGCCGGCCTCGCCATTCCCCATGTCGAATATCAGGAAGCGGGCGGCCCGCGCACCTTCGAGTATCAGGTCGCCGGGCCGGCCGTGCAGGCGCTGGCCGGCGCCGACATGGCGCTGACGGATTTTCTCTCGGTCTTCGGGGAATACAAGCTCGCCTATAGCCACAACGCCGCGCGGCTGGTGAACGGCGGCTCGCTCACCACCGATATCGTCACCAACCAGATCGTGCTCGGCGCGAGCCTTCGCTTCGGCGAGGGCCGGTAGGCGCGGCGGGGGAGGGGCGGGAAGCGGCGAGCCGGCCTCGCGCCGGCCCGCCAAGGGCGATGCTCAGTCGACGCGCACCACCGAGCGCGTCGCCATGTCGACGATCACCGGACGACCGTCATAATAGAAATAGCCGAAATCCTTCGTGCCCTCGACCGCGGCGAGCTGCACCTGGGCGGGAACCGAGGCGCCGAGCGTCGGGGCGAGCCGCATCTTCACGTCCGGCACCGGATGGTCCACGGCATATTGGTGGACGTTCACCGGCGCGGCACCCTGCGCTGAGGCGGCGAGCGGCGCAATGGCGAGGCCGAGAGCCAGCGCCAGTCCCTGAAGCCGAAACGCGTTCCGTGTCGTGATCATCTTCGTCCTTCGGTATCTCACGCGGGCGTGAACCCGAGCATCTGTTTCGCATCGCATCATAAGGGGCCAAACCTTCCCTGCCAACGCGGCGGCGCGCGGAGCGGCCCTTCGATGGATCGAAAAGCGCCTCCGAACCCGTTCGGGATCGAGCGGACGCTTTTCCTCGGGCTCCCTTATCGGCCCTGCGCGCTGAACGGCGACTGAACGGGCGGGTTCCCCCATCCCGCGCCCGCGCCCCAGAACGAGGAGGCGCATTGTGGATTTCGGGCGCAACCCCGCCATCCGAGCCGCCGCGCCTTTCCCTGGCCCGCCGAAAGCCGCTAGTTTGCCGGGATGCTGGACATGATCCGACCCGACCCCGCCGCCCGTTCCGCCGACGCCGCCTCCGCCGAGGCCAAGTCGGGGGGCTCCGCCGCGCCCGACGCGAGGGGCGAGGGGGCGGCCGGCGCGCCGACGCCGATGATGGCTCAGTTCCTGGAGATCAAGTCGCGCCATGCCGACTGCCTCCTTTTCTATCGCATGGGCGATTTCTACGAGCTTTTCTTCGACGACGCGGTGGAAGCCTCGCGCGCGCTCGGCATCACGCTGACCCGTCGCGGCAAGCACGAGGGCGCCGATATTCCGATGGCGGGCGTGCCGGTCGTCTCGTCGGACGATTATCTGGAGAAGCTGATCGCGCAAGGCTATCGCGTCGCCGTCTGCGAGCAGGTGGAAGACCCGGCCGAGGCCAAGAAGCGCGGCGCGAAATCCGTCGTCAAGCGCGAGGTCGTGCGCCTCGTCACACCCGGCACGATCACCGAGGAAACGCTGCTGGAGCCCGGCCGGCCGAACTTCCTCGCAGCGCTCGCGCGCCTCGGCGGCGAGGGCGGCTCCTTCGCGCTCGGCTGGACCGATCTGTCGACGGGGCAGTTCCGCATCGCGCCCTCGGCCGCGGATCGCATCTTCGCCGATGTCGTGGCGCTGGAGCCGGCCGAACTCGTCGTGCCCGACACCTTGCGCGAGGACGAGGCCCTGCAGCCGCTTCTACGCCGCCTCGGCCGGCGCGTGCGCTTCGAGCCGGCCAGCCTCTTCGACGCGGCGACCGCTGCCGAGCGTCTGCAGAGCTTCTTCGAGGTCTCGACGCTGGACGGGTTCGGCGCCTTCGGCCGGGCCGAACTCTCGGCCGGCGCGGCGCTTCTCTCCTATCTCGAACGCACGCAGCTGAAAGCCCGCCCGCCGCTGGAGCGGCCGGAGCGGGTCGAAGCCGGCTCCTTCATGGTGATCGACCCCGCGACGCGCGCGAGCCTCGAACTCTCGCGCACCGTGTCGGGCAAGCGGCAGGGCTCGCTTCTCGCCACGATCGACCGCTGCGTGACGGGCGCGGGCTCGCGGCTTCTGGCGAGCCGCCTCGCCTGGCCGCTGACCGACCCGCAGGCGATCGCCCGCCGGCAGGACAGCGTCGCCGCGCTTCTGGACGACCCCGAGCTACGCGCCGAACTGCGCGCCGCCCTCAAGGGCATGCCCGACACCGAGCGCGCCCTGTCGCGCCTCGCGCTCGACCGGGGCGGGCCGCGCGATCTCGGCGCCGTGTCCGAAGGGCTGGAGCGCGCGAGCCTGATCGGCGAGCTTCTCGCCGAGGGCGAGTTCAGCTGGGAGCTGATGGAGGCGGCCCGCGCCATCTCGGCCCTGCCGCAGGACCTGCGCTTCGCCTTGCGCGCCACGCTGCGCGACGAGCTGCCCTTGCAGCGGCGGGACGGCGGCTTCGTGCGAGAGGGGGCGAACGCCCAGTTGGACGAGGCGCTGGCGCTGCGCGATCATTCGAGGCAGGTCGTGGCCGATCTCCAGGGGCGCTATTGCTCGGAAACCGGCGTTCGCTCGCTGAAGATTCGGCACAACAACGTGCTCGGCTATTTCGTGGAAGTGCCCGAAGCCCATGGCGCGGCGCTGCTGGAACAGGGCAGCGGCTTTTCCCATCGCCAGACGCTCGCCTCCGCCATGCGCTTCACCACGGTGGAACTCTGCGATCTCGAAACGCGCATCGCCCAGAGCGCGGCCGAGGCGCTGCGCATCGAACTGACCCTGTTCGATCGGATGCGCGGGGAGGTTCTGGCCGCGACGGATGCGCTTCGCGCCGCCTCCGCCGCCCTGGCGCTGATCGACGTGACGGCTGGGCTCGCCGAACTCGCGCTGTCGGGAAACTGGGTGCGGCCGCTGGTGGATTCCAGCCTCGCCTTCCGCGTCGAATGCGGGCGCCATCCCGTCGTGGAAGCGGCGCTGAAGGCGTCGGGCGGCGGGCAGTTCGTGGCGAACGACTGCGATCTCTCGCCGCCGGCCGGCACGGGAGCCAAGCGCGAGGCGGGCGTGATCTGGCTGATCACCGGGCCGAACATGGGCGGCAAGTCCACCTTCCTGCGCCAGAACGCGCTTGTGGCGGTGCTCGCGCAGATCGGCTCCTTCGTGCCGGCGACAAAGGCGCATATCGGCGTGGTGGACCGCCTGTTCAGCCGCGTCGGCGCGTCCGACGATCTGGCCGAGGGGCGCTCGACCTTCATGGTCGAGATGGTGGAAACCGCCGCGATCCTCAATCAGGCGAGCGAGCGCACGCTGGTGGTGCTCGACGAGATCGGACGCGGCACCGCGACCTATGACGGGCTCTCCATCGCCTTTGCCGCCGTGGAGCATCTGCATGAGGTGAACCGCTGCCGCGCGCTCTTCGCCACGCATTTCCACGAGATGACGGCGCTCGCCGCGCGGCTGAAGCGCCTCGCCAACGTCACCGTGCGCGTCAAGGAATGGGAAGGCGAGGTCATCTTCCTGCATGAGGTGACGGCGGGCGTCGCCGACCGCTCCTACGGCATTCAGGTGGCGCGGCTCGCCGGCCTGCCCCCGGCCGTGTTGGAGCGGGCGCGGCAGGTTCTGACGCAGCTCGAGAAGAGCGAGCAGGGAGAGAAGCGCACGGCCTTCATCGACGACCTCCCGCTCTTCGCCGCGCTGAACCGCAAACCGGCCGAGCCGGAAGCGCCTGCCGCCCTGAAGGCGCTCAGCGAAGTGGACCCGGACGCGATGAGCCCGCGCGAGGCGCTGGACGCGCTCTACCGGCTGAAATCGCTCCTGCCGCGCGCGAAGGCTTAGAGTCGGGCTTCGCGGGTCACCCGTAGCCGGCTGATCGAACCGATGGCCCGGGCGGCAGCCATGCGGGAACGCATGGGCTTTCGCTTGGCTTCCTTGCGCATGCGCCGTCCCGGCCGGCATCCGCCGCCCCGGCCGGCAGATGAGAAGGAACAGCCATCATGTCGAACTTCCCCGCCCAGCATCAGACGGAAGAGCCCGGTCGCGAGCACGAGATGAACCCGAGGCCCGATTACGCGCCGCGCTTTCCCGGCTCCGGCCGCCTGAAGGACAAGGCCGCGATCATCACGGGCGGCGATTCCGGCATCGGCCGCGCCACCGCCGTTCTCTTCGCGCGCGAGGGCGCCGATGTCGCCATCGTCTATCTGGAAGAGGACCGGGACGCCGAGGAAACCAAGCGCCTGATCGAGGCCGAGGGCCGCAAGGCGCTCTTGATCCGGGGCGATGTTCGCTCCAAGGGCTTCTGCAAACAGGCCGTCGATAAAGCCGCTGCCGAGTTCGGCAAGCTCGACATTCTCGTCAACAACGCCGCCCATCAGGAAGAAGCCGAAGACGTCAGGGACATCTCGGAAGAGCAGCTCGCCAAGACCTTCGAGACCAATATCTACGGCTATTTCTACATGACGCAGGCCGCGCTCGACCATCTGAAGGCGGGCTCGGCGATCGTCAACGTGACCTCGGTCAATTCCTACAAGGGCAACACGACGCTGATCGACTATTCCTCGACCAAGGGCGCCATCACCGCCTTCACGCGGTCCATGGCCTCCAACCTCGTGGAAAAGGGCATCCGCGTGAACGGCGTCGCGCCGGGCCCGATCTGGACGCCCTTCATTCCCATGTCGATGGACGCCGAGAAGGTCGCGAATTTCGGCAGCCAAGTGCCGATGAAGCGTGCCGGCCAGCCGAACGAAGTGGCCTCCGCGCTTCTCTTCCTCGCTTCCGAGGACGGGTCCTATTTCACCGGACAGGTCATGCATCCGAACGGCGGCACGATCGTGGGAGCCTGAGGGCATCGGAGCCTGACACGGTCCCGCTCGCGGCGGGACGGGAGGGGGCGCGGTCTGGCCTTAAGCTTTTGACATGTCGGGAAATGCACTATAGCGCGAACCACCCGACGAGAAGGCAGAAGCATGACCGCGCATCCGATCCTGTCCAGTCGCGACCGGCCGAGCCGGTCGGCCTCCGCCCGGCAGGTCGCCTCGTCCGCCGATGACCTTCGCCTCGACGAGATCGTGGATGTCGCGGGCTTGCGCGCCGCGCTCGCCCGGATCGGCTCCAGCGAGAGCGGGCCGGGCAGTCTCGAGGCGCGGGCCGAGGTTCTCACCGTTCTGAAGCGCGTCAATGCCGAAGGGCGCAAGGCCGCCGAGCGCCTCCTGTTCGAGGATGGCGGCGGCCTCCTGTGCGCCGCGCGCATCTCGCATCTGCAGGACGAGCTGATCCGCGCCGTCCACGATTTCGCCCACCATTACATCTTCGGCACGCCCAACCCGTCCTCGGGCGAGCGCATGGCGATCTGCGCCGTCGGCGGCTACGGGCGCGGCACGCTGGGACCGGGCTCCGACATCGATCTCCTGTTTCTCCTGCCCTACAAGCAGACCGCGCTTTGCGAGCAGGTCGCCGAATATCTCCTTTATCTCCTGTGGGACCTCGGCCTGAAGGTCGGCCACGCGACGCGCTCGGTCGAGGATTGCGTGCGTCTCTCGGCCGAGGATTTCACGATCCGCACGGCGCTTCTGGAGCGCCGCCTCGTCTGCGGCGACACGGCCTTGTTCGAGGATCTCGGCCGGCGGTTCGACACGGAGGTGACGGAAGGCAACGGGCGCGCCTTCATCGCCGCCAAGCTCGCCGAGCGCGACGCGCGCCACCGCAAGACCGGCGACACGCGCTATCTGGTCGAGCCCAACGTGAAGGAAGGCAAGGGCGGGCTTCGCGACCTTCACACGCTGTTCTGGATCGCCAAGGATCATTACCGCGTCAACACGCGCGAGGAACTCGTGGCGGTCGGCATCTTCTCGCGGCGCGAGGCGCGCCTGTTCGAGAAGGCCGAGGATTTCCTCTGGGCCGTGCGCTGCCACATGCATTTCATGACCGGCAAGCCGGAAGAGCGCCTGTCCTTCGACCTCCAGCGCGAGATCGCCGCGCGCCTCGGCTACAACACCCATCCGGGCCTCACGGATGTCGAGCGCTTCATGAAGCACTACTTCCTGATCGCGAAGGACGTGGGCGATCTCACCGGCATTTTCTGCGCCGCGCTGGAAGAGGAAAACGCCAAGGACGCGCCGGGCCTGCGCGGTCTCATGCGCTCGTTCCGCCGCCGCTCGCGCCAGATTCCCGGCACGCTCGCCTTCCGCGCCGACAATGGCCGCATCACCGTGTCGGACCGCAACGTCTTCACCGACGACCCGTTGAACCTCCTGCGCCTGTTCAAGCTCGCCGCCGTCCACCAGCTGGAATACCACCCGGACGCCTTAAAGCTCGTGCGCCGCTCCCTGCGCCTCGTGGACGCCGCGCTTCGCGCCAATCCGGAGGCCAACAGCCTTTTTCTCGACGTCCTGACGGATCGCAACAATCCCGAACTGCATCTGCGGCGGATGAACGAGGCGGGCCTTCTCGGCCGCTTCATCCCCGACTTCGGCAAGATCGTGTCGATGATGCAGTTCAACATGTACCATTCCTACACGGTGGACGAGCACCTGCTTCGCACCGTCGCCTGCATGTCGCGGCTCGAACATGGCGAGCTCGCGAGCGAACTGCCGATGACGAGCGGCTTCGTGGAGACGATCCGCGACCGCGTGCCGCTCTATGTGGCGCTGCTCCTGCACGACATCGCCAAGGGCCGGCCGGAGGACCATTCGGTCGCCGGCGCCGCGATCGCCGAGGAGCTGTGCCCGCGCTTCGGCCTCGACGAGCGCGAGACCGAACTCGTCGCCTGGCTGGTGCATGAGCATCTCGTGCTCTCGATGACCGCGCAGCAGCGCGACCTGACCGACCGCAAGACGATCCGCGACTTCGCCGAGCGGGTGCAGACGCTGGACCGGCTGAAGCTCCTCACCATCCTCACCGTCTGCGACATCCGCGCCGTCGGCCCCGGCGTCTGGAACAACTGGAAGGGCCAGCTCATCCGCACGCTCTACGCGGAAACCGAGCTGCTTCTGACGGGCGGCTATTCCGAATCCTCGCGCCGCCAGCGCGCCGACTTCGCCCGGCGCGAACTGTCCGAGCGCCTGAAGTCCTGGCCGGAGGGGCGCCGCGCGGCCCGCGTCGACCAGCACTACGACAATTACATGCTGACCGTGCCGCTGGACGATCAGGTGCGCCATGCCGAGTTCATCGACGCGGCCGACGAAAAGGGCCAGAGCCTCGCGACCGTCGCGCGCACCGACAAGTTCCGGGGCGTCACCGAGATCACGGTTCTGGCGCCCGACCATCCGCGCCTCCTGTCCTTGATCGCGGGCTCGTGCGCTGCGGCCGGCGCCAATATCGCCGACGCGCAGATCTTCACCATGACCGATGGGCGGGCGCTCGACATCGTCACCATTACCCGCGACTTCGCTGAGGATGCCGACGAGCTGCGCCGCGCCGAGCGCATCGCCAGGACGGTGGAGGCGCTGCTCGGTGGGCGCGAGGCGATCCCGGCGCTGCTCGCGCGCCGCCGCCCGACGCGCTCCACCCAGTCCTTCGCGGTCGCGCCCCGCGTCGAGGTGCGCAACGACCTGTCGAACCGCCTCACCGTCGTCGAGGTCGAGGGGCTGGACCGGCCGGGGCTTCTCGCCGATCTCACCGGCGCGATCTCCGATCTCTCGCTCGACATCCGCTCCGCCCACATCACCACGTTCGGCGAAAAGGTGGTGGACGTCTTCTACGTCTCCGACCTCCTCGGCCTGAAGATCATCGGCGAGGGCCGGGCCGAGCGCATCCGCCGCCGGCTTCTCGCCGTCTTCGACAGCCCGGAGGGCGAACTCTCCTCCGCCACCGCCAAACCCTCGCCGGTCGCCTTCGGAATCGTCTCTTGAGCCTTTTGAAGAAGTTCGCCACGGTCGGTGGCGCGACGCTGGTTTCCCGCGTCTTCGGTTTCACGCGCGAGATGATGATGGCCTCGGCGCTCGGCGTCGGGCCGGTCGCGGATGCGTTCAATCTCGCCTTCCGCTTTCCCAACCTGTTCCGCCGCCTGTTTGCGGAAGGGGCCTTCAACGCCGCCTTCATTCCGCTCTTCGCCCGCTCGCTGGAGGAGGAGGGCGAGGACGGCGCCAAGCGCTTCGCGACCGAGATCTTCTCGACGCTCTTCATCGTGCTCCTCGTCGTCACCGTCGCGGCCATGGTCTTCATGCCCGCGCTGGTGAAGACGATCATCGCGCCGGGTCTCGCCGCCTGCATCGACGATCCGCAGACGCTCGGCCAGCAGCTCTCCTGCGAGGATCGCTACGCGATCACGGTCGCCTTCTCGCGCATCATGTTCCCCTATCTCGCCTGCATGTCGCTGATGGCGATGGTATCGGGCATTCTGAACGCCTTCCGTCGCTTCTTCGCCGCCGCCGCCGCGCCGACCCTCCTCAACTTCGTGCTGATCGGCGTTCTCGCCTGGTGCTGGTGGGAAGGGGCAAGCCAGCAGACGATCGGCTTCCTGATGAGCTGGGGCGTCCTGCTTGCCGGCGTCGCGCAGCTTCTGATGGTGACGATCGCCATGCGCATGGCCGGCTTTTCCGTGGCGCTGCAGCGCCCGCGCTGGACGCCCGCGCTCAAGCGCCTTCTGATCCTCGCCGGCCCGGCCGCGCTGATCGGCGGCATCACCCAGATCAACCTCTTCGTCGGCCAGGCCATCGCCTCCTACCAGCCGGGCGCGGTGTCGATCCTGACCTATGCCGACCGGCCCTATCAGCTGCCGCTCGGCATGGTGGGCGTCGCCATCGGCGTCGTGCTCCTGCCCGAACTCGCCCGCGCGCTGAAGGCGGGCCGCATCGAGGAAGCCCAGCACACGCAGAACCGCTCGCTGGAATTCGCGCTCTTCCTCACCGTTCCGGCGGCGGTCGCGCTCTTCATCATGCCCGAGCCGATCATCCGCCTGATCTATGAGCGCGGCGCCTTCCTGCCCGAGACGACCCATCAGGTCGCCGCCGTGCTCGGCCTCTACGCCCTCGGCCTGCCGGCCTTCGTGCTGATCAAGGTCTTCTCGCCCGGCTATTTCGCGCGCGAGAACACGCGCGTTCCGATGATCGTGACGGGCGTTTCGGCGCTCGCCAACACGATCCTCTCCTTCGGGCTCTTCTGGTTCTATGCCGAACAGGGGATCGCGCTCGCCACCACGCTGGCCGGCTGGCTCAACGCCTGGCTCCTGTTCGAGGGCCTGCGCCGCCAGGGCCTCTGGCAGGTCGACATGGCGCTGGTGAAGCGCTCCGCGCTCGTCGTCCTGTCGGCCGGCGCGATGGGCGCCGTGGTCTGGTTCCTGATGAACCGCCTCTCGCCCTATCTCGCGAGCGGCGTCGGCGCGCATGTCCAGGGTCTCGCGATCCTCGCGATCGTGGCCGCCGCCATGGCCGTTTATTTCGGTCTCGCGCTCGCCACGGGCGCGGCGGACCGCTCCATGGTGCGCAATCTCCTGAAGGGCCGGCGCTCCAAGCGAGGCTGAGCGCCGGCGCCTTTCCTCAATCGCGCAGGTCGGCGGGGACCTGCCCGCCATTCTCGGCGAGCTTCCGCATGACCGCCTTGTGCAGCCACGTGTTCATGGTCGCCGAGTCGCCTGTGTCGCCCGTGTAGTGCAGCTCTTCGGCCAGTTCCTTGCGGGCCGACAGGCTCGAGTCGAGATCGAGCAGCTTCAGGAGATCGACGATCGAGCGGCGCCAGTCGAGCGGCTGGCCGGCGCTCCTGGCCTTGGCCTCCAGAATGGCCGCGACATCGACCGGCTGGCTCGGCTGGGCCGGCGCGCTCGCCCCCGCTCCGCCCGCGGGCGCGGCGGCGGAAGCGTTGGGCGCGGCGGGAGCCGGCGCCGGCGCCTGAGGCGCGGCGGGTGCGGCGGCCGGCGCGCCACCGGCCGAGGCCGAGGCGCCGCCCGCCGGAGCACCACCAGCCGGAGCGCCGCCAGCGGAGCCGGGCGCGGGTGCCTGAGCGGTCTGCGGCGCGGGCTCGGCCGCCTCGGCGCTGCCGAAGATCTTGTCCCGGATTCGGTCGAAAAAGCCCATCTCGTCTCTCCTTCTGGCGGCGCCAAGCGCGCTGTCCCGGCGCGGTCCCTTCGAAAGACGATCTGGCAGCCTTAGGTTCCGAGGCGCGAGGGCGGGGAAGCCGTGGGAGCGAGGCGGGGGAAGCGGGGCGGGCTCGCCGCCAAGCCCGCTTGCGGCGCGGGCTCGGCTTCGCCATAAGCGCGCCAACCGGCGTTCGTCTCCGGGCCCGCCGCTTTCGGAGTTTCCCCCCATGGCCGATTTCAAGCCTCTCGTCTTTTCCGGCATCCAGCCGACCGGCAATCTCCATCTCGGGAACTATCTCGGCGCCATCCAGAAGTTCGTCGCCCTTCAGGCCACGCAGGACTGCATCTTCTGCGTCGTGGACCTCCACGCCCTGACCGCGCAGCTCGTGCAGGACGACCTCGCCCAGCAGACGCGCGAGATCGCCGCCGCCTATCTCGCCGCCGGCATCGACCCCAAGCGCCATATCGTCTTCAACCAGTCCGCCGTGTCCGGCCATGCCGAACTCGCCTGGGTCTTCAACTGCGTCGCCCGCATCGGCTGGATGGAGCGCATGACCCAGTTCAAGGACAAGGCCGGCAAGGACCGCGAGCGCGCCTCGCTCGGCCTTCTCGCCTATCCGAGCCTCATGGCCGCCGACATCCTTCTCTACCGCGCGACGCACGTGCCCGTCGGCGACGACCAGAAGCAGCATCTCGAACTCACCCGCGACATCGCGACCAAGTTCAACCACGACTTCTCCGCCCGCATCGAGGCCAAGGGTCTCGGCGTGCCCATGGCCATGGGCGAGGAAACCGTGAACGGCTACTTCCCGCTCGCCGAACCCCTGATCGAAGGGCCGGCGACGCGCGTCATGAGCCTCAAGGACGGCTCCAAGAAAATGTCGAAGTCGGACCCGTCCGACCTCTCGCGCATCAACCTCACCGACGACGACGAGACCATCGCCAAGAAAATCCGCAAGGCCAAGACCGACCCGGACGCGCTGCCCTCCGAACCCGCCGGCCTCACTGGGCGGCCCGAGGCCGACAATCTCGTTGGCATCTACGCCGCCCTCTCCGAGCGCTCCAAGGCCGATATCCTGACCGAATTCGGCGGGCGGCCCTTCTCGGAGTTCAAGCCGGCCCTCGCCGACCTCGCCGTCGAAAAGCTCGCGCCCATCGCCGGCGAAATGCGCCGCGTCCTCTCGGACCCCGCCGAAATCGACCGCACCCTCCAGGACGGCGCCGAGCGCGCCCGCGCCCTCGCGGACCGGACGCTCGCCGACGTCAAGTCCATCCTCGGTCTCATGGGCTGAGGGTGGACGCGGGGGTTCGGCGGGGCTACCGCCCCGGACCCCGTCCGGGAAGGACTTCCCGGGCCCTTCGCTTCTTTTGGGACTTTTCCGAGATCGGGGAGGGCCGCCGGCCCTCCCCGATCTCGGACACATCGCCCAAGAGAAGAGGGGTCCAGGGGAAATCATTTCCCCTGGCGGGGTGAAGGGGCCGAGCCCCTTCGTGCCCAAGCGTCTCACCCGCTTGCCGCCCGCCGGACGGGCTGGCATGGTCCGGCCATGGTATCCAAGCGACTCGGGCGTGACGCGGGCGGGCGGCGCAAATTTCTGGCCATCGTGGACGAGACGCCCGAATGCGGGCGGGCGGCGGCCTATGCGGCGCGGCGCGCCAAGGCGAGCGGCGGCGCGGTCGTGTTTCTCTATGTGATCGACGCGGCGGATTTCACGCAATGGCTCGGCGTCGGCGACATCATGCGCGCCGAAGCGCAGGAAGAGGCGCAGACGCGCCTGTCGCGCCTGGCCGAGGACATCCGCACGGCGGTCGGCATCGAGGCCGAGACGATCCTGATCGAGGGCAAGACGGCCGACGAAATCCGCACGCTGATCGAGGCGGACCGCGAGATCGCGATCCTGGTTCTGGCGGCGAGCGATGCGTCGGACGGGCCGGGGCCGCTGGTGTCGGCCGTGGCGGGCTCCGGTTCGGCCTTCCCGATCCCGGTGACGATCGTGCCGGCGACCTTGAGCGACGAGGAAATCGAAAGCCTCTGCTGACGAGCCGGCCGGAGCGGGGCCGCTTCGGCCCCTCGGACGCTGCTTATTCGCTCTGCTCTTCGATGCGCCGGGCGCGCTCGGCGAAGGTGCGGTGCGTCTGCGGCTTGACGAAGAGCGTCGTGATCTCGGGATGCGCCTCGCGGATGGCGGCCTCGATGCGGCCGACGCTCGCCTCGATCTCGGGCGCGGTCATGGCGTCCTCGAACTCGGCGCTGAGCGCCGCGACGATCTGCGTCGGGCCGAGATGCACGGTGACGACGCCGTTGGCGCTCTGCACGCCGGGATCGCTTTCCGCGATCGCCAGGATCGAGGCCTGCGTGGCGGGCGCGGCGGCCTCGCCGATCAGGAGGCCCTTGCTTTCGCGCGCGAGGAGGATGGCGGTGGCGGCGAGAACCAGGCCGATGCCGATCGAAGCCGCGCCGTCGAGCTCCGGCCTATCCAGCGCCTGTGCCAGGAAGATGCCGACGAAGGCGATGGCGAGGCCGATCAGGGCGGCGCTGTCCTCGAACAGGACGGTGAAGGTCGTCGGGTCCTTGGAGCGCTTCACCGCCTCGATATAGCCGAGCCGGCCCTTGGTGACGCGAAACTCCTTGAGCGCCACGACCCAGGAAAAGCCCTCGAACAGGAAGGACAGGCCGAGTACGACATAGGTGAGGGTCGGGTCCTCGATCGGCTCGGGGGCCAGCATGTGCGAGATGCCCTCGTAGATCGAGACGCCGGCGCCGAGCGCGAAGACGAGAAGCGCGACGATGAAGGTCCAGAAATACAGCTCGCGCCCATGCCCGAGCGGATGCGACCGGTCGGCCGGGCGGGCGGCGCGGCGGGTGCCGTAGAGAAGCAGGACCTCGTTGCCGGTGTCCACGAGGGAATGGACGCCCTCGCTCAGCATGGCGGAGGAACCGGACAGGGCGGCGGCGATGAACTTGGTGATGGCGATCAGAAGATTGCCGGCGAGCGCGGCATAGATGACCTTTTTCGAGCCGCTGGCCTGCGCCCCGGAATGCGATGCCATGACCTGTCCCCTCACATGATCGTGCAGGGCGGAAATGGCGGGGCGGCGTCATCGTTGCGTGGGGTCGGGGCCTTTTGGCCGGTGGCGGCCGGTGAGGGGTGGACGGAGCGGACACCGCTCTTGTGCTTGCGAGCGGGGGCGCGGGGGCTTATCTCGGGGGAAAGCCTTGTCCCCGAGGACAAAGCGTCAATCCTCTTGGCGGACGCAGCTCATGTTCATCCAGACCGAATCCACCCCCAATCCGCAGACCCTCAAGTTCCTGCCCGGCCGGGTGGTTCTGGAAAACGGCACGGCCGAGTTCCTGGAGCCGAACGAGGCGGGCGCGCGCTCGCGCCTCGCCGGCAAGCTCATGGCGATCGACGGCGTCACCGGCATCTTCTTCGGCTACGACTTCATCACCGTGACCAAGGACGAGACGAACTGGGCGCATCTGAAGCCCGCCATTCTCGCCGCGATCATGGAGCATTTCCTGTCGGGCGAGCCGGTCATGGCCCCCCATGCCGCCGGCGCGGCGCCGTCCGATTCGGGCGAGGAGTTCTTCGAGGAAGGCGACGAGGCCGTCGTGTCCACGATCAAGGAACTGCTCGACACGCGCGTTCGCCCGGCCGTGGCGCAGGATGGCGGCGACATCACTTTCCGCGGCTTCCGCGACGGTGTCGTCTTCCTGAACATGCGCGGCTCCTGCGCCGGCTGCCCGTCCTCCACCGCGACGCTGAAGCACGGCATCGAGAACCTGCTGCGCCATTTCGTGCCCGAGGTCGAGGCCGTCGAGGCGATGGAAGCGGCCTGACGGGCAGCGCGCGTGGCGGACCTGCTTCTGGCGATCGACACGGCCAACGAGCGCTGCTCGGCGGCGCTCTATTCGCTGCGTGAGGAACGGCTTCTCGCTTTGCACGAGGAGGAGATCGGGCGCGGCCATGCCGAGCGGCTGATGGGCGTGATCGCGGATGTGCTGGCGGAGGCCGGCGCGCCCTGGCGCGCGATCGCCAAGCTCGGCGTGTGCATCGGCCCCGGCTCCTTCACCGGCATTCGCGTCGGCGTCGCCTGCGTGCGGGGTCTGGAGCTTTCGCTAAAAGTGCCGGCGGTCGGCATCTCCTCGCTCGAGGCCTTGGCCGCACCGGACTGGACGGAGGGCCCGGTGCTCGCCGTCCACGACGCCAAGCGCGGCGAGGTCTATGCCGCTTTGTTCGCGCAGGGCGGCGAGACGCTGTGGGAGCCGCAGGCGCTGGCGCCAAGCGATCTCAGCGGCTTCGTGGCCCAGGCGGGTGCGGGTTTGCGCGTGGTCGGAACGGGCGTCGAGATCGCACGCGAGGTTTTGGGCGATGGCGCGGCGCTGTTTCGGCCGGAGACGCGGCTCGTGTCGATCGAGGCTCTCGCGCGGCTCGCCGCCGGGCGCGCGCCCGCCGGCCCGCCGCTGCCGCTCTATCTGCGCGGGGCGGACGCCAAGGCGCAGGTTCCGCTCGGGCTGCGCGCCGCCGCGCATTGAAGGAAGTCGGACTAGCGAAACCGCCTCTTTAGGCAGCATAATGATGCGGAAAGGGGCGAGGCGCAGAATGGGCGTCCGACCTCTTTGCGGAGAGTAGCATGTACTGGTATCTCCCCCTTGCCTGGACCCTGTCCTTCTGGGACGGCCTGCTCGGTCCCTCCGGCTATGTCGCCATGCCGCTCGGCCTGGACGATCTCGACGAGGCGGCCGAAATTCATTCCGACGCCTTCACCCAGTCCTGGTCGGGCGACGAGTTCGCCTCGCTTCTGGGCCAGGGCGGCACGTTCGGCTTCGTGGTACGCGCCGAAAACAACCACAAGGCCGTGGGCGTGGTTCTGGCGCGCCTCACCGTGGACGAGGCCGAAATCCTCACCATCGCGGTGGACAAGGCTGCGCGCGGCAAGGGTATCGGGCGTCTCCTGATGGACAACACGCTGCAATATCTCCACGCCGAGCGCGCCGCCTCGCTGTTTCTGGAAGTCGAGGAAACCAACGCGCCCGCGCTCGCGCTCTACCGCCGGCTGCGCTTCGAGGAGGTCGGCCGCCGTCCCGCCTATTATGCCGGGCCGGACGGAACGCGCACCAGCGCGCTGATCTTGAAGCGCTCCTTGCGTGACTGATCTGCCGGTCGTGGAAGGGGAGGCGGCGCGGCGGCGCGACCCGATGGGCACGCTGCGCCTCCTCGTCATCGCCCTCACGCTGGCGGCCATGACGGCGCTTCTGGCGCCGCTCCAGATCCTCGCGATCCGGCGTGGCTGGCCGCTCGCCCGGCGGCTGCCCTTCCTGTGGCACCGCGTCGCGGCGCGGCTGATCGGCCTTCGGCTTCACCTGTCCGGCGCGCCGGCCGAGGGGCGGCCTCTGCTTCTCGTCGCCAACCACCAGTCCTGGGCCGATATCGTGGCGCTCGGGGCCGTCATGCCGCTCTCCTTCATCGCCAAGAGCGAGGTCGCCGGCTGGCCCGTCTTCGGTCTCCTCGCCAAGCTCCAGCGCACCACCTTCGTGGCGCGCGAGGCGCGCGGGCGCACCGGCGAGCAGGCCGACGCGATCGGCGAGCGCCTGAGCGCGGGCGACGCGATGGTGCTGTTCGCCGAAGGCACGACCTCGGACGGAAACCGCGTCCTGCCCTTCAAGACGGCGCTGTTCGGCGCCGCGCAGGCCTCGCTCAAGCGCTCGGGAACCGACGCCGTTCTCGTTCAGCCCGTATCGATCGCCTATACCAAGGTGAACGGCATCGCGATGGGCCGCTACGATCGCCCGCTCGCTGCCTGGCCGGGCGACGTGGAGCTTGCGCCCCATCTTCTCGCCTTCCTGCGCGAAGGGGCGGTGGATGCCGAAATCCGCTTCGGCGAGCCGATCCGCTTCGACGCCGCCAGCGATCGCAAGGCGGTGGCGCGGCGCTGCGAAAGCGTCGTCTCGGCGCTTTTGTCGCGCAGCCTGCGCGGGGGCGAGGAGGCCGCTCCGTAGCGGGGCAAGCGCGTTTACCGACAAACCCGGCTTGCGCGTTCCCCTTTCGCGGCTGATATAGAAGGGAAGGCACAACGACAGCCGCGCCGCGCCTCGCGCTCGGCATGGTTTCGCGGGCGCCATGTCGGACCCCGTCGGGATCGGCGGGGCCGCGATGGAAGCCGGCCGGGGCGGCTTGCTCCCGGCGGCATCACGAAGGACGCATGAGCGAGACGATCGACGAACGAGGCATCGAGCGGGCCGACAACAGGCGCAAGGTCTTCATCAAGACCTATGGCTGCCAGATGAACGTCTACGACAGCCAGCGCATGGGCGACGCCCTCGCCAAGGACGGATACCGGCCGACCGAGAATGTCGAGGAGGCCGATCTCGTGCTCCTCAACACCTGCCATATCCGCGAGCGCGCCGCCGAGAAGATCTATTCCGAACTCGGGCGTCTGCGCGTTCTCAAGGCCGAGCGCGCCGCGCAAGGCCAGGAGATGCGCATCGGCGTCACCGGCTGCGTCGCGCAGGCCGAAGGGCCGGAGATCATCGCCCGCGCGCCCGTGGTCGATCTCGTGGTCGGGCCGCAGACCTATCATCGCCTGCCGGAGGTTCTCTCGCGCGTCGCCAAGGGCGAGCGCGTGGTGGAGACCGAGTATGCGGTGGAGGACAAGTTCGAGCATCTGCCGAACCCGTCCACCCAGGAAATCCGCCAGCGGGGCGTTGCCGCCTTTCTCACCGTGCAGGAAGGCTGCGACAAGTTCTGCACCTTCTGCGTCGTGCCCTATACGCGCGGCGCCGAGGTGTCGCGCCCGCGCGCGGCGATCCTCGAGGAGGCCCGGCGTCTGGCGGAAGCGGGCGTGCGCGAGCTGACGCTGCTCGGCCAGAACGTCAACGCCTGGGGGCCCTCGGACGGCGGTCTCGCCTCGCTCCTGCGCGATCTCGCCGAGATTCCCGGCATCGCGCGCCTGCGCTACACGACCTCGCATCCGCGCGACATGGACGAGGCCTTGATCGAGGCGCATCGCGATCTGCGCGCGCTGATGCCCTATCTGCACCTCCCGGTTCAGTCGGGCTCGGACCGCATCCTGAAGGCGATGAACCGGCGCCACAAGGCGGCCGACTACTTGCGGCTTCTGGAGCGCATTCGCGAGGCGCGGCCCGATATCGCCCTGTCCGGCGACTTCATCGTCGGCTTTCCCGGCGAGACGGACGCGGATTTCGAGGCGACGCTCGCGCTCGTGCGCGAGGTCGGCTACGCCGCCGCCTACACGTTCAAATATTCGCCGCGCCCCGGCACGCCCGGCGCGACGATGGACGGCCACGTGCCCGAGGACGTGAAGACCGAGCGGCTCGACCGGCTTCAGGCCTTGATCCGCGAGCAGCAGGTCGCTTTCCAGGAAAGCTTCGTCGGGCGGGACACCGAGGTCCTGATCGAGAAGCCCGGCCGCCATCCCGGCCAGATGATCGGCCGCTCGCCCTTCCTCCTGCCGGTCGTGGTGCCCGCCTCGGCGGGCCGGGTCGGCGACATCGTTTCGGTTCGCGTCTCCGCGAGCATGACCAATTCTCTCATGGCCGCCGGCGCCGAGCCGGCTGAGGCTTCCGTGCCCGCCCGAGCGGCGGCCGAGCCCGTTTCGAGGAAGATCGCATGAAGGCAGCGCGCGGCGTGTCACCGGCTTCCGGCGCTTCGGACATGGCCCATCTCGTTCTGACCTTCGACGACAACCGGCTGGCCGGGGCCCTGTTCGGGCAGTTCGACGAGCATCTGGCGCTGATCGAGCAGAAGCTGCATGTCGACGCGCGCGCGCGCGGCAACAAGGTGGAGCTGCGCGGCGACCCGGCCGCCAGCGAGCAGGCGCGGCGCGCGCTCGACTTCCTCTACGGTCGCCTTCAGGGCGGCGCCGAGATCGGCCCGTCCGATGTCGAGGGCGCCATCCGCATGGCCGTGGCGCAGGACGACCAGCTCGTGCTCCCGACCCTGGAAAAGAAGGGCCGCATCTCGCTCGCCCAGATTTCCACCCGCAAGAAGACGATCCACGCCCGCACGCCGACGCAGGACGCCTATATGCGCGCGATGGACCGGGCCGAGCTCGTCTTCGGCGTCGGCCCGGCCGGCACCGGCAAGACCTATCTCGCCGTCGCCCACGCCGCGCAGCTTCTGGAGCGCGGTCAGGTCGAGCGCATCATCCTGTCGCGACCCGCCGTGGAAGCGGGCGAGCGCCTCGGCTTCCTGCCGGGCGACATGAAGGACAAGGTCGATCCCTATCTGCGCCCGCTCTACGACGCGCTCTACGACATGATCCCGGCCGAGAAGGTGGAGCGCGCGCTCGCCGCCGGCGCCATCGAGATCGCGCCGCTCGCCTTCATGCGCGGGCGCACGCTCGCCAACGCGGCCGTGATCCTCGACGAGGCGCAGAACACGACCTCGATGCAGATGAAGATGTTCCTGACCCGCCTTGGCGAGAACGCGCGCATGGTGGTGACGGGCGACCCTTCGCAGATCGATCTTCCGCCCGGCCAGACCTCCGGCCTCGTGGAGGCGCTGCGCATTCTGGACGGCGTGTCCAACATCGTCTCGGTGCGCTTCGAGGCCAAGGACGTCGTGCGCCACCGCCTCGTCCAGTCCATCGTGGAAGCCTACGAGGGCGACGCGACGGAGAAGCGTCAGCAGCAGGCCAAGCGCGTATGACGGACGGGCGACAACGCGCCGCGCCGCGCATCCTCCTGTCGGAGGACAGCGATCTCTGGCGCGACCTTCTGAAGGGCGATCCGGAACCGCTCGTGCGCGAGGCGGTTTTCGCCGTGGCGGACGATCAGGGCTTTGCCGCCGATCTCGACACCGAAGTCTCCGTCACGCTGACTGACGATGCCGAGGTGCGCGAAGTGAACAAGGAATGGCGCGGAAAGGACAAGCCGACCAACGTCCTGTCCTTTCCCATGGCCGAGCTGGAGCCGGGCGACGCGCCCGGACCGCTTCTCGGCGACCTCGTTCTGGCGGCCGAGACCTGCGCCCGCGAGGCGGCCGAGGAGAACAAGACATCGGCCGACCATGTGCGTCATCTGATTGTCCACGGAATGCTGCATCTTCTGGGCTTCGACCACGAAACGGACGAGGACGCCGAGGAGATGGAATCCACGGAAATCCGCATCCTGGCGGGCCTCGGCATCGCAGACCCCTATGGCGACGATCCCGTCGCCGGCGACGAGCCCGTCGCCGACTTGAACCAAAACGAAAGACCGATCCCATGAGCATCATCCGCCACCAGGACGAGACGCCTTCGGGCGACCGCCTGTCGCCGGAATCGCCGGACGCCCGAAGTCGGCGGCGGCCGCGGGAAGAGGAGCCGGGCTTCTTCGAGCAGCTCGTCACCTTCCTGAAGCCCCGCGTTCCCCCTTCGCTGCGCGAGGAACTGGTGGAGGCCCTGACGGGCGAAGGCGACGAGAGCACGGGCTTCTCGCCCGGCGAGCGCCTGATGCTCACCAACATCCTGCAGCTCCACGACATGCGCGTGGAAGACGTCATGGTGTCGCGCACCGAGATCGACGCCGTGCCGATCAGCGCGACGCTCGCCGAACTCATGGCCCGGTTCGAGGAAACCGGCCGCTCGCGGATGCCCGTCTATGGCGAAGGGCTCGATGATCCGATGGGCATGGTCCATATCCGCGACATGGTCGGCCATATCACCCGCTCGGCGCTGTGCTTCGCGCACGATCAGGCGATCGAAGGCGCGCCGGTGCGCTCCACGCTCGATCTCGGCCGCGTCGATCTCGACCACACGATCTCCGATCTCGGCCTCCTGCGCGAAGTGCTCTTCGTGCCGCCCTCCATGCACGCGGCCGAGCTCATGGCGCGGATGCAGGCGAGCCATATCCAGATGGCCCTCGTGATCGACGAATATGGCGGCACGGACGGGCTCGTCTCGCTGGAAGACATCCTGGAAATGGTGGTCGGCGACATCGAGGACGAGCATGACGACGAGGAAGTGCTCGTCACCCATGCGGGCGACGGCGTCTACTATGCCGATGCGCGCGCCGATCTCGACGATATCAAGAAGATCGTCGGCGCCGATTTCGACGTCAGCCGCTACGAGGACGAGGCCGACACGATCGGCGGGCTCGTGGTCCATGCCCATGGCGGCCTGCCGGAGATCGGCGCCGTGATCGAGGCGGTGCCCGGTTTCGAGATCGAAGTGCTCGATGCCGACCCGCGCCGGGTGAAGCGCCTGCGCATCGTCCGGTTCCCCGAAGGCCCGGCGGCCGAACTCGCGCAATAGGCGGGAGGGCCGGCCCTGCGAAAGCTTGCCCTTCTAGACGGATGGGTCTGACACCGCTATCGGCGCGGCGGGAAACCGCGCCGATAACGGCGCGCGGGCCGGAAGGGGGAAGCGCTTTGCAAACGGGACTTCAGCGTCTGTCGGGGCGCGTCATCTTGAGCGAGGGCTGGACGCGGGCGGCGATCGCCGTGCTTGCCGGTGCGCTTCTGGTCCTCGGGCTCGCTCCCTTCAACGTTCCGGCCGTCGGCTTCCTGTCCTTTCCGCTTCTGGTCTGGCTCGTGGATGGCGCGAGCGGCACGCCCGGCGCCGGCCTCCTTCGCCGCTCCTGGCCGGCCTTCTGCGTCGGCTGGCTCTTCGGCTTCGGCTATTTCGTCGCCGGCCTCTGGTGGCTCGGCTCGGCCATTCTGGTGGATGCCGGCGAATTCTGGTGGGCGCTGCCGCTCGCCATCCTGGCGCTGCCGGCCGCGCTCGCCGTCTACTGGGGTCTCGCCGCCGCGCTGGCGCGCCTGTTCTGGAGCGACGGGCCGCTGCGGCTCGTGGCGCTCGCCGCCAGCCTGTCGCTGTTCGAGCTGCTGCGCGGCGTTCTTCTCACCGGCTTCACCTGGAACACGGTCGGCGACATCGCCGCCCCCGTGCCGCTTCTCATGGGCTCGGTCTCGGTGATCGGCCTGAACGGGCTGACGCTCCTCTCCGTCTTCGTCTTCTCGCTGCCGGCGCTCGTGGCCACGCCCCTGCGCGGGCGCGGCGCGGCCCTCGGGATCGGCCTCGTGCTTCTCGCCGCCCATGTCGGCTACGGCGCGTGGCACCTGTCGCAGGCGCCGAGCGGCCATGTGCCCGGCGTTTCGCTGCGCCTCGTGCAGCCCAACATCCTCCAGGGCCAGAAATGGGACCCGGCCGAGGCCGAGCGCATCTTCGCCCGTCAGCTGGAGCTGACAGAGGCGCCCAAGTCTCCCGAGCCGATCCTCCAGAGCGAGCCGGCGGGCACGGCGTCCGACGCGCCGGGACGCCGGCTGGTGATCTGGCCGGAATCCTCCTTCCCCTTCATCCTGACCCAGCGCCCGGATGCCGTGGCGAGCCTTGCCGACGCGCTCGCGCCCGGCGACACGCTGATCGCCGGGGCGACGCGCATGGAAGGCGAGGGAGCGGCGGCCCGCTTCTTCAATTCGATCTACGTGATCGGCGAGGACGGCACGATCCTCGACGCGCAGGACAAGCTGCATCTCGTGCCCTTCGGCGAATATCTGCCGTTTCAGACGCTTCTGGAGAGCTGGGGCGTCAACCAGCTGACCAACCTGCCGGGCGGCTTCTCGGCCGGGGCCTCGCGCCGCGTCCTGCCGGCGGGGGAGGGCGGGCCGCGCTTCCTGCCGTTGATCTGCTACGAGGCGATCTTTCCCGGCGAGATCGGCCGGGGCGGCGAGCGGCCGGACTTCATCCTGAACGTCACCAACGACGCCTGGTACGGGCGCACGCCCGGCCCCTACCAGCATCTGCGACAGGCACAGCTCACCGCCGTCGCCTTCGGCCTGCCTCTGGTGCGCGCGGCCAACACGGGCATCTCGATCGTCACCGATTCGGTCGGTCGGCCCGTCGCGGGTCTGGCGCTGGGCGAAGGCGGCACGGTGGACGCCGCGCTGCCGCTCGCCTCCGCCCCGACGATCTACGCCCGGTGGGGCGAGCGCCCCTTCTATGCGCTCTGGGCCATTTCCGCCCTTCTCGCCCTCGTCGGCGCCGTGCGTTTTCGCCGCACGGTTGATTGACCTCCGCCAAGACCCCGCCTAACGAAGTCATCTGAAGGAATACCTCTATCCTACGAAGCGCTGCGCCGGGCCGCGCTTGAAGGCGGGCCGAGCCATCGGCCCCGGTGGGGCGGTGGGGAAGGTGACGATGACCGAGACCACGATGAAGAAGACGCCGAATCCGGTCGACGTCCAGGTCGGCGCCCGGCTTCGGCTTCGGCGCACCAGCGTCGGCATGAGCCAGGAAAAGCTCGGCGAGCATCTCGGCATCACCTTCCAGCAGATCCAGAAATACGAGAAGGGCACGAACCGAATCGGCGCGAGCCGGCTCAAGCACATCTGCGATGTCCTCTCGGTTCCCGCTTCCTACTTCCTGGACAATCTCGACGATCTCTCCGGCACGCCGGGCGGGATGCAGGAGCCGGGAAGCGAGTTCGTCCACGACGGCCAGAACTCCACCGAAACGATGCAGCTCACCCGCGCCTTCTCGCGCATCGCCGATCCCAAGGTGCGCCGCCGCGTGCTCGATCTCGTGCGCTCGCTCGGCGCCAGCGAGACCGAGGCCGAAAAGGGCTGAAACGGTCCGAAATCAGCGGTTTTCGGACGGATGGGCCGGAGATTTCGCTTGCGCGAAGAGCGCTCATTTCCTAACCCCGGCCAGCCCGCGGCTTCGCGCGGGATCACAGCGGCAGGTCGGATCGGCGTCCGACGGCACGGGAGATTTCCAGGCAGATGGCTCGCAGCGATTATCTCTTCACCTCGGAAAGCGTCTCGGAAGGTCATCCCGACAAGGTGTGCGACCGCATCTCCGACGAGATCGTGGATCTGCTCTACAAGGAAGCGCGCAAGAGCGGCATGGACGCCTCGCAGCTGCGCGTCGCCTGCGAAACGCTCGCCACCACCAACCGCATCGTGATCGCGGGCGAGGTGCGCTGCTCGGTGGAGCCGGGCCGTCTGAAGTCGAAGGTGCGCTCGGCCGCGCGCAAGGCCGTGAAGGCCATCGGCTACGAGCAGGACGGCTTCCACTGGAAAACCGCCAAGATCGACGTTCTCCTGCACGAGCAGTCCGCCGACATCGCGCAGGGCGTCGACGTGGGCGGCGAGAAGAACACCGAGGGCGCGGGCGACCAGGGCATCATGTTCGGCTATGCCTGCCGCGAAACGGCCGAGCTCATGCCGGCCCCGATCTTCTACGCCCAGAAGATTCTCGAGCGTCTGGCCACCGCCCGCAAGACCAACGAAGGCGACGCCGGCAAGCTCGGCCCCGACGCCAAGACGCAGGTCACCGTGCGCTACAAGGACGGGAAGCCCTCCGAGATCGTCTCGATCGTGCTCTCGACCCAGCATCTCGACGAGAGCCTGAACTCCAAGGACGTGCGCGCCATCGTCGAGCCCTTCGTGCGCGAGGCCGTGGCCGAGCTGCCGATCGCCAAGGATTGCGTCTGGCACGTCAACCCGACCGGCAAGTTCGTGATCGGCGGACCGGACGGCGACGCCGGCCTCACCGGCCGCAAGATCATCGTGGACACCTATGGCGGCGCGGCGCCCCATGGCGGCGGCGCCTTCTCGGGCAAGGACCCGACCAAGGTCGATCGCTCGGCCGCCTATGCCGCGCGCTACCTCGCCAAGAACGTGGTCGCCGCCAAGCTCGCCGACCGCTGCACGATCCAGCTTTCCTACGCGATCGGCGTCGCCGAGCCCTTGTCGGTCTATGTCGATCTGCACGGCACCGGCACGGTGGACGAGGCGGCCGTCGAAACGGCGCTGCGCGAGGTCATGGACCTGACGCCGCGCGGCATCCGCGAGCATCTCCAGCTCACGCGCCCGATCTACGCCAAGACCGCCGCCTACGGCCATTTCGGCCGCAAGCCCGGCCGCGACGGCTCCTTCTCCTGGGAGCGCACCGACCTGACCTCCAAGCTGAAGAGCGCCCTTGGCCGCTGAACGACGCATCAACGGCCCCAAGGCCCGCACCCGCGAAAACTTCTTCGGTCGCTCTCGCGGCAAGACCCTGCGCCCGCTCCAGGCCGATCTCCTGGCCGAGCGGATGCCGACGCTCGGGCTCGACCTGTCGAGCCCGGCGCCCGCCGATCTGACCGCGCTGTTCGAGGCGGAGGTTTCTGCCGTCCGGCTCGAAATCGGCTTCGGCGGCGGCGAGCATCTGCATTGGGAATCGGGGCGGCATCCCGGCACCGGCTTCATCGGCGTCGAGCCCTTCCGCAATTCCATGGCGAAGATGCTGGTGGCGCTGGAAGCCGAGCCGCGCGCCAATCTGCGCCTGTTCGACGACGACGCGACGCTGCTTCTCGACTGGCTGCCGGACGCCTCGCTCTCCGGGATCGACCTGTTCTATCCCGACCCCTGGCCGAAGAAGAAGCACTGGAAGCGCCGCTTCGTGAACGAGCGCACGCTCAGGCGTTTCGCCCGCGTCCTGAAGCCCGGCGCGCCTTTCCGCTTCGCTTCCGACATCGAGACCTATGTCGACTGGACGCTGCAGCATCTGCGCGACCACGAGGCCTTCGAATGGCTGGCGCAGTCGCCTTCCGACTGGCACACGCCCTATGAGGGCTGGCCCGGCACGCGCTACGAGGCCAAGGCCCATCGCGAAGGCCGCAAGGGCGCCTATCTCACCTTCCGCCGCGTTTAGGCGAGCCGCGCGACCTCAAGGGATCGCGCGGGTCGGCGCGCTCAGCGCTTGGTCCAGGTCTGCGACTTGCAGAAGATCTTGAGCGCACAGCCCGTGAGCTTCATCGAGGCGCCCGAGACTTCCGCGCTGCCGGAATAGGTGCGGTCGGCTTCCGGGTCGGTGATCTCGCCCTTGTAGCTTGCGCCCGAGCCGTTCATGCGGCCGATCTGCCGGCCCTTGAACTTGCCGGTGGTGAGGCTGATGCAGAAGGCGCCGCCGCAGGGCGCGATGGTCGCCATCTCGCCCGACGCGGTGCGCCAGTTGCCGACCACGGGCTCCGCCGCGCTGGCGGGAACGAGCGCGGCGGCGATGAGGCCGGCCGCGACGACGAGCGGTTTCACGAAATGGGTCATGGGCTTCTCCTCCCTGGAGCCGAACGCCGGAGGATTGCGCGTTCCGCGCGTTCTGTCGAATCGCGGCGCGCGGAGATCAACAGGTTTGCTCGGACCACCCGCTTGGGCCCCCCGCGCCCGATGACCTCCGCTGGCGCAAGGCTTGCCAGACGGGCTGTCGGGGCGTATATGGGGCGCAAATCCTCTGCGATACGGTCGTTGAGAGTGGGTCCACCCGGTCCCGCTCTTTTTTGTTAGGAAGACCGTGATGGCAGTGGCGGGCGGAGGCCGGACGAAACCGGCGCCGTTCGGCGGGACTGAATCATTCGGAGACTTCGTGACGGATCGCATCATCACCGAACAGGGCCTCGAGGCGCGCATCGCCGCGATCGTGGAGCCCGCCATCGAACAGGTCGGCTACCGGCTCGTGCGCGTTCGCGTATCGGCCATGAACGGCGCGACCTTGCAGATCATGGCCGAGCGGGCCGATGGCACGATGACGGTCGAGGATTGCGAAGCCGTCAGCCGCGCCGTTTCGCCGGTGCTGGACGTCGACGATCCGATGGATCGCGCCTACCACCTCGAAGTGTCCTCGCCCGGCATCGACCGGCCGATGGTGCGCAAGAGCGATTTCGAGACCTGGTCGGGCCAGCTCCTGAAGCTGGAGACGACCCGTCTCGTGTCCGGGCGCAAGCGCTTTCGCGGCCGCGTCACCAAGGTCGACGCCGAGGGCATCACCCTCGAGCGCGACGGCGTCGCCTCCGAGGGCGGCGAGGCGATCGTCGAGATTCCCTTCGACGCCATCGCCGAAGCGCGCCTTATCCTGACCGACGAGCTTCTGGCCGCCTCCTTGAAGGCCGATAAGGACGCGCGCCGGGCGCGCGGCCAGCCGGTGGACGAGGACGACGCGGACGACGCGGACGAGACCACGGCCGGCTGAGGCCGGCCTTTCGCAGATCGAGCCGGGTGGCCGCTTTCCAAGCCGCCCGGACTGGCAAGAGGCCCGCGCGAGCGCGGGCAGGAACCGCGAAGCGAAGGGTCCATTTTCCCTTCTGGCTTTCGACGAGGAGAGACACATGGCAGTCAGTGCGAACAGGCTCGAGCTTCTGCAGATCGCGGATGCCGTCGCGCGCGAAAAGTCGATCGATCGCGAGATCGTCATCGCCGCCATGGCCGACGCCATCCAGAAGGCGGCGCGTTCGCGTTACGGCCAGGAAACCAACATCCGCGTCGACATTAACACCAAGACCGGCGAGATGAAGCTCCAGCGCCTGCTGGAAGTGGTCGAGCATGTCGAGGACCCGGCGACCCAGATCTATCTGGAGCTGGCGCGCGACAAGAACCCCGACGCCGAGCCCGGCGACTTCATCGCCGAGCAGCTGCCGCCGATGGAGTTCGGCCGCATCGCCGCCCAGTCGGCCAAGCAGGTCATCGTGCAGAAGGTGCGCGAGGCCGAGCGCGACAAGCAGTATGAAGAGTTCATCGGCCGCGTCGGCGAGATCATCAACGGCACGGTGAAGCGCGTCGAATACGGCAACGTCATCGTCGATCTCGGCAAGGGCGAAGGCATCATCCGCCGCGACGAGCAGATCCCGCGCGAGCTGTTCCGCTACGGCGACCGCGTGCGCGCCTTCGTCTACGACGTGCGCCGCGAGCCGCGCGGTCCGCAGATCTTCCTGTCGCGCACCCATCCGCAGTTCATGGCGAAGCTCTTCACCATGGAAGTGCCGGAGATCTACGACGGCGTGATCGAGATCAAGGCGGTCGCCCGCGATCCCGGCTCGCGCGCCAAGATCGCGGTCGTCAGCCGCGATTCCTCGGTCGATCCGGTCGGCGCCTGCGTCGGTATGCGCGGCTCGCGCGTTCAGGCCGTCGTGGCCGAACTGCAGGGCGAGAAGATCGACATCATCCCCTGGTCGCCGGAAGCGGCGAGCTTCCTCGTCAACGCGCTGCAGCCGGCCAAGGTCGCCAAGGTGGTGCTGGACGAGGACGCCGAGCGTATTGAAGTCGTCGTCCCCGATGACCAATTGTCTCTTGCGATCGGTCGTCGTGGCCAGAACGTGCGCCTCGCCTCGCAGCTGACGGGCTGGGACATCGACATCCTCACCGAGCAGGAAGAGTCCGAGCGCCGCCAGAAGGAATTCGCGGAGCGCTCCGCCCTGTTCATGGACGCGCTGAACGTCGACGAGATGGTCGGCCAGCTCCTCGCCTCCGAAGGCTTCGCCTCGGTCGAGGAAGTGGCCTATGTCGACGTGGACGACGTCGCCTCGATCGAAGGCTTCGACGAGGACACGGCGGCGGAAATCCAGAACCGCGCCAAGGACTATCTCGATCGCCGCGAGGCCGAGCTCGACGAGAAGCGCAAGGCGCTCGGCGTCGCAGACGAGCTTCGCGAGATCGACGGGCTGACCACGCCCATGCTGGTCGCGCTCGGCGAGGACGGCGTAAAGAGCGTCGAGGACTTCGCGGGCTGCGCCGCCGACGATCTGGTCGGCTGGAGCGAGCGCAAGGATGGCGAGACCAAGCGCTTCAGCGGCGCGCTCTCGGCCTTCGACGTGAGCCGCCAGGACGCCGAGGCGATGATCATGCAGGCCCGCGTCAAGGCCGGCTGGGTCGAGGAGGCCTCCCAGGAGGAGGCCGAGTTCGACGCGGCCGAGGACGAGCAGGCCTGAGACCGGAAGGAAGCGAACGAGTGCCGATGGACGAAGCGATCGACGACGGGCTGGAGGAGGCGGTGATGAACGGGCGCATGTGCATCGTGTCGCGCCGCTCGCTCGCGCCCGAATCGCTCGTGCGCTTCGTCGCCGCGCCCGACGGCCGTCTGGTGCCCGATCTGAAGCGCCGCCTGCCCGGGCGGGGCGCCCATGTGGAAGCGCGCCGCGAGACGGTGGAGCTCGCGGTCAAGCGCCGGCTCTTCTCACGCGCCCTGAAGCGCGACGTCTCCGGGCTGGAAACGCTGGCCGACGATCTCGATGCGGTTCTGGTGCGCTCGGCGCTCGGCTCGCTGGGTCTGGCCCGCAAGGCGGGGCAGATCGTCACCGGCTCGGCCAAGGTGGACGCGGCGCTACGCACCGGCAAGGCCGCGGCCAGCCTTCACGCCACCGACGCCGCGCCCGACGGCGTGCGCAAGCTCGACGGCGCCCGCCATGCCGGCGAGACCTCCGGACGGGCCGGAGCGACGCCGATGTTTCGTCTGTTCGAAACCGACGAAATGAGCTTGGCCTTGGGCGGCGAAAATGTGGTACACGCGGCTATCTTGCCCGGCCCTGCCGGGATGGCCCTCGTCAAACGCCTCGAAGCGCTGCGCGCTTACCGGGGCGCAGAGCCCGTTCGGGACGGTGAAAGCCCGGCGGACCCATGAGGCCGCATCGATGTTCAACAACAAAGCTTGGTTGCGAAATGCTCTAGGCACGGATAATGGGCGCGAGGACACGATCCCGCGCAGGAAGCGGAAATATAGATGAGCGACTCGAAATCCGGCGACGACAAGACGCTGAGCGTCACCCCGAAGAAGACCCTGAGCCTGAAGCCCAGCGGCACGGGCGCGCCGTCCACCGTTCGGCAGAGCTTCTCGCATGGGCGCACGAACAACGTCGTCGTGGAAACCAAGAAGCGCAAGTTCTCCAAGCCCGAGGACGCGGCCAAGGCCGCGACGCCCGCGCCGAGCACCGCATCCGCTGGCGCGCCGCGCCCGACGCTGACGCCCGCCCAGCAGGCGGCGCTCGCCCGCGCGGCTGAGAACCCGCAGGCGCCGGTTCCGCCCGATCGCCCCGTCGCGGCCGCTCCCGCCGCCGAGCCCGTTGCCGCGCCGGTCGCCGCTGCCGCTCCGGAGGCTCCGGCCGCCGCTGCTCCCGCGCCGGCCGCAGCTGCGGCCGAGGCGCCGGCTCCCGCCGCGCCCGTGGCGGAAGCCGCACCCGCTGCCGCTCCCAAGGTCGAGGCGCCCGCCAGCGCGCCCGCCGCTCCTGTTTCCGAACCGGCGGCCGCTGCCGCCGCTCCGGCGCCGGCCGTCACGCCGGACGCCTCTGCCCCCGTTTCCGTGACCGAACCCCCACGAGCCGACACCCTGAAGCCGACCGCCCCCGAATCCGCCAAGCCCGTCCAGGCGTCCGCCGCCACGACGGCCGCCCCCGCCGCCACCGGCGCCGCCCGCCCCGCCACGGGTGCGCCGCAGCGCCCCGGCGCCCCGGCCGGCCGCACCGACGGCCATCGCCCCGCCGGCGCCCCGGGCGCCCGTCCGGGTGCGCCCGCCGGCGCCCGCCCCGGCTCGGCCGGCGGCAACTACAACAATGCTTCGCGCACGGGCTCCGGCCCGGGCCAGCGTCCGGGTCAGCCCGGCCGCCCCGGCCAGCCGCCGCAGGGCAACCGTCCGGGTGCGCCCGCGCAGAACGCCGCGCCCGGCGCGCGCCAGCCGCGCGGCGCGGTCCTGTCGGACCTGTCCTCGAAGGAAATGGACGCGCGTCGCCGCGCCCTGATCCTCGCACAGCAGCGCGAGGTCGAGGACCGTCGCCTGTTCCAGCTCGAGGAAGCACGCCGCATCGCCGAAGACGAGCGTCGCCGCGCCGAGCGTGAGGAATCCGAGCGCCGTCAGGCCGAGGAAGCCGCGCGCGTCGAGATGGAAGCCGCGGCCCGCAAGAAGGCCGAGGAAGACGCCGCTCGCCGCGCCGCCGCCCGGCCGCAGACGACGGGCCGCGCCAAGCCGGCCGACGTCATCCCCGGCCCGCCGCCGGTGGACGACGGTCTGGGCCTGCGCCCGGCCGGTCGCACCGACCTCACCAAGAAGACCCGTGCGGACGACGAGGACGATCGTCGCGGCCCCGCCGGCGCGCGTCGCGGACCTCCGGGTCGCACGCCCGTCGTGGAAGCGCCCAAGCCGACGCGTTCGCGCACTGGCGACGACCGTCGCGGCGCCGGCCGCGTCAATGTCGAGCGCGCCCTGTCGGACGACGACGCGCGCGGCCGTTCGCTCTCCTCGATGCGTCGCCGTCAGGAGAAGTTCAAGCGTTCGCAGCAGAACCAAGCCCGTGAGAAGATTTCGCGCGAAGTGATCATTCCCGAGACCATCACCATCCAGGAACTCGCCAACCGCATGTCCGAGCGGGCGGTGGACGTCATCAAGTATCTGATGGCGCAGGGTCAGATGATGAAGCCCGGCGACGTGATCGACGCCGATCTGGCTGAGATCATCGCGACCGAGTTCGGCCACACGCCCCGCCGCGTGGCGGAGTCGGACGTCGAGACCGGCATTTTCGACGTCGCCAGCAACCCCGAGAAGCTGGTGTCGCGTCCCCCGGTCGTCACGATCATGGGTCACGTCGACCACGGCAAGACCTCGCTGCTCGACGCGATCCGCAAGACCAGCGTCGTGTCCGGCGAGGCCGGCGGCATCACGCAGCATATCGGCGCCTATCAGGTCGAGCGGGACGGTCACCTGATCTCCTTCATCGACACGCCGGGCCACGAAGCCTTCACGGCGATGCGCGCCCGCGGCGCCCAGGCGACCGACATCGCGATCCTCGTGGTGGCGGCCGACGACAGCGTCATGCCGCAGACGATCGAGTCCATCAGCCACGCCAAGGCGGCCGGTGTTCCGATCATCGTGGCGATCAACAAGATCGACAAGCCGGGCGCCGACCCGCAGAAGGTGCGCACGAACCTCCTCCAGCATGAGGTGTTCGTGGAAACCATGGGCGGTGAAGTGCTCGACGTCGAAGTGTCCGCCAAGGCCGGCACCAATCTCGACAAGCTGCTCGAGGCGATCATCCTTCAGGCCGAAATCCTCGACCTCAAGGCCGATCCGGACCGCACCGCCGAAGGCGTCGTCATCGAAGCGCAGCTCGATCGTGGCCGTGGCCCGGTCGCGACCGCGCTGGTCCAGGCCGGCACGCTGCGCCAGGGCGACATCGTGGTGGCCGGCGACCAGTGGGGCCGCGTGCGCGCCCTGGTCGACGACAAGGGCCGCCAGCTGAAGACGGCGGGTCCCTCGACCCCGGTCGAGATCCTGGGCATGCAGGGCACGCCGCTCGCCGGCGACCGCTTCGCCGTGGTCAAGGACGAGGCGCAGGCCCGCGAGATCACCGAGTACCGCCAGCGTCTGACGCGCGACAAGGCCGTGGCCAAGTCGGCCGGCCAGCGCGGCTCGCTCGAGCAGATGATGATGACGCTGCAGGACACGGGTCTGAAGACCTTCCCGCTGCTCATCAAGGGCGACGTGCAGGGTTCGGTCGAGGCCATCAACGTGGCGCTCGAGAAGCTCGGCACGGACGAGGTGCAGGCGCGCATCGTCCATTCGGGCGCCGGTGCCATCACCGAGTCCGACGTGCAGCTCGCCGCGACCTCCAAGGCCGCCATCATCGGCTTCAACGTCCGCGCCAACGCGCAGGCCCGTCAGGCCGCCGAGCGCGAGGGCATCGAGATCCGCTACTACAACATCATCTACGACCTGGTGGATGACGTGAAGCAGGCGATGTCGGGCCTTCTCTCGCCGGAGCGCCGCGAGACGTTCCTCGGCAATGCCGAAATCCTCGAGGTCTTCCAGATCACGAAGGTCGGCAAGGTCGCGGGCTGCCGCGTCACGGAAGGCAAGGTCGAGCGTGGTGCGGGCGTCCGCCTCATCCGCGACGGCGTGGTCATCCACGAAGGCACGCTCAAGACGCTCAAGCGCTTCAAGGACGAAGTCGCCGAAGTGCCGGGCGGTCAGGAATGCGGTATGGCGTTCCAGAACTACGACGATATCCGCGTCGGCGATATCATCGAAAACTTCCGCGTGGAGCACATCGCCCGCTCGCTCTGAGGCGAGGGCGACAAGGGGGCCGGTTCGCCGGCCCCGTCTCCCGACGGATCGGCCGCATCCCGCTCAAGGTGCGCGGCGCGATCGTGAGGGACCGATACGGAAACGGGCGCGCCCAAGCGCGGCCACAGTTTCCGGCGAAGACTGACAGGGCCCGGCGGCGACGCCGGGCCGTTCTCTTCGTGTGTGGATCGAAACGACCTCGCTTCCCTTCGAGAAGACGAGGACGTCGCTGAGCTCGACATTTCTCCGTTCGAACCGGTGCGGTCGCTCCCCTTGGGCGCGGCCGACGGCGCAGCGTTGCAAGAGGCAAACATGGCCAAACAAGCCAACACCCCCAAGGGGCCGTCGCAGCGTCAGCTGTCGGTCGGCGAAAAGGTCCGCCACGCGCTGACCGAAGCGCTCCAGCGCGGCGACCTGCGCGATCCGCTCCTCGAGCGCGCGGTCGTCACCGTGTCGGAAGTGCGCATGTCGCCCGACCTGAAACTCGCCACCGCCTACATCACGGTGCTCGGCCAGAGCGAGTTGCAGCCCTTCGTGAATGCTCTCAACGCGCACGCGAAATATCTGAGGGGGCGGCTTTCGCCGGCCCTTCGGCAGATGAAGTACATGCCCGAGGTCCGCTTCCGCAAGGATGACAGCTTCGACAACTACGCCCGGATCGACGCGCTCCTGCGCTCGCCCGACGTGTTGCGCGATCTGGAGGAGACCGAGGGCGACGACGACAACAAGGAAGAACGCTGATGGCACGGCGCGGCAAGAAGCCGAAGGGGCGCCCGATTTCGGGCTGGGTGATCTTCGACAAGCCGGTGGGCATGGGCTCCACCGAGGCGGTCGCCAAGATCAAGTGGCTGTATTTCGCGCAGAAGGCGGGCCATGCCGGCACGCTTGATCCGCTGGCGTCCGGCATGCTGCCGATCGCGCTCGGCGACGCGACCAAGACCGTTCCCTTCGTCATGGACGGGCGCAAGACCTATCGCTTCGCGGTGAGCTGGGGCGCGGAAACCACGACCGACGACACCGAAGGCCCGGTGACGCGCTCCTCGGACCTGCGCCCGACGCGGGCCGAGGTCGAGGCGCAGCTTCCCGCCTTCGTCGGCGAGATCTCGCAGGTTCCCCCCGCCTTCTCCGCGATCAAGATCGACGGCGAGCGCGCCTATGATCTCGCTCGCGCCGGCGAGACCGTGGAGATCGCGGCCCGTACCGTGACGGTCCACAAGCTCGAGATCGTCTCGATGGACGAGGGCGTCACCGTGTTCGAGGCCGATTGCGGCAAGGGCACCTATGTGCGCTCCATCGCTCGCGATCTCGGCCGCGCGCTCGGCTGTTTCGGCCATGTCACGGAGCTTCGCCGCATTCGCGTCGGCGCGTTCGACGAGGACGATCTGATCACGCTGGACGACCTGATGGACGCGGCGGAAGAAGGGCTCGAAGAGCTCGATCAGGAAGCGATCGACGCGGGCGCGCGTCCGCGCGTCGTGCGTTTCGAGGCGCTGGACGAATTCGTTCTGGATGCCGCGACCGCTCTGTCCGACCTCTACGAGGTCGCGCTCAGCGACGATCAGGCGGGCCGCGTCCTGTCGGGCAATCCGGTGCTCCTGCGCGGGCGCGACGCGCCGGCCTTCTGCGAGGAAGCCTATGCGACCGGCCATGGCCGCCTCGTCGCGCTCGGCTCGATCGATCAGGGCGCGTTCCACCCCAAGCGCGTCTTCGGCGGGCGGGGCTGATCCGCCATCGCGGCATCACGCCCATGTGAAGGCGGCTGCCGCCTTCCGGGACCGGTGCCTTGCCGAACACGGAAACCTTATCGAGCCCGGCCGCTTTAGGAAGCGGTCGGGCTTTTCCTGTTCGGCGCAGCGTGAGGGACGTGAGCCATGAGGATCGACGCCGAGGCCGAGGCTGTGCTGCGCGAGGTCGAGGCCTCCTCGAAGGGGCGCCCCGCGCCGCGCAACGCCGCCGAAACGCTGGCGCAGGCCCGCTCCGACACGGCCTCGCTCAAGCGCTTCTCGGCCCCGCCGCCGAGTTCGGTTCGCACGGAAAGCGGCGAGGCGCCGGGGCGAGGCGGGCATTCGATCCCCTTGCGCCTTTACCGTGCGCCGGATGCCAGACACGTCCTTCTCTGGCTGCATGGCGGAGGCGCGATCGCCGGCTCGCTCGACACGCACGAAGCGCCGCTCATGGCGCTCGCCGAGCGCACCGGTCGCGTCGTCGTCTCGGTCGGCTACCGTCTGGCGCCGGAAGCGCGCTACCCGGCGCAGCACGAGGATTGTCTGGAGGCCGCCCGCTTCGTGGCGGGCACTCTCGTCGCGAGCGGCGAGACGTGGGCGATCGGCGGCGACTCGATCGGCGGGCTCTACGCCACCGCAACGGCTCGGCGCCTGCGCGACGAAGGCTTCGCCGCGCCGCCCGAAGCGCAGGTGCTTCTCTATCCCAACACGGATCTGCGCGATCACAGGACCTATCCCTCGCTCACCGAAAACGAGGGACGGATCATGACGCGCCGCTCGCTCGGCTACGAGGCGGACCAGTCCGTGCCGCGCCACGCCGACCGGATTTCCCCAGACGCCTCGCCCGTTCTGGCCGCCGATCTCGCCGGCCTGCCGCGCTGCTTTCTCGCCACCTGCGAGGCCGATCCGCTGCGCGACGAAGGCGAGGCCTATGTCGCGCGGCTGCGCGAGGCCGGTGTCGCGCTGGACCATCGCCGCTATGACGGGATGATCCATGCCTTTCTCCAGATGAACGGACGCATCGCCCGGGCCGATGCTTTGATGGACGACATCGCCGCGTTTCTGCGCCCCGGTGCGAGGTGATGCGCCGGCCCCGCGCCGCGCCGCCCGCCCGATTCATCTCCATGCGCCGGCCGCTCGGCCGGGTTCTCGAAGGGGCGGTCGGCGCCAGCGCGTTCCACTTCGCGCGCGACCTCCCCGCCGCCCGGACGGTCGATACCGAGCGCGCGCCGGCGCTGCGCTGCCCTCCTGTCCCGCATGGACTCCTCCCGTCCCACCAAGCGGTCGATCGGCGCGCTTGGGCGCTCCCGGCGGATGGTGGATTCGGCGGCGCGCGGCGGGTGCGGGAACAGGCCGTCGCCCCTGCCGATCCGTCGATGAAGGCGCCGCGTCGAAAGCACCGGAACATCAGCCTCGGTCGCCTCTTGCCAGACCCCGACGGGATGGTAGACCCTGTCCACCAGGGATGCTTCGAGGTCGATGGGGATGGCGGGTTCGATGCACATGGCCGGAGCCTCCCGCCGTTTCCCGGGCCGTTCTCGCGCTCATGCGCCGCCCCGTTCTCTCGACCCAAGCGCGCCTTGCGGGAACACGAGGGGCGCTTGGCTCGCAAACGACTTTTCATCGCGCGAAAAGCATTCTACGAAGCGGCATCCACGATCGGGGAGCACGGGAAGTCCGCTGTGATAGACGAGCCAGAGGATTCCCCGAAGACGCGGCCGGACCGCGAAGCGGAGCGGCTGGCGGCGCTGGCGGCTTACGGCATTCTCGACACGCCGCCCGAACAGGCTTTCGACGACATCGTGCTTCTGGCGCGCGCCCTGTGCCGCGCGCCGGTGGCGCTGGTCAGCCTTGTCGATCGCGACCGGCAATGGTTCAAGGCGCGCTCGGGCTTCGAGCCCTGCCAGACGCCGCTCGAACAATCCGTGTGTTCCCACGCGCTCGGCCAGACCGATCTTCTGATCATCCCCGATCTGACGCTCGATGCGCGCACGCGCGCCAACACGCTCGTCACGGGTGAGCCGTTCCTGCGCTTCTATGCCGGCGCGCCGCTCGTCACGCCCGCCGGCGAGGTGCTCGGCACGCTCTGCGTTCTCGACCATGTGCCCCGGCCGGACGGGCTCACCAAACCCGAAGGCGAGGCGCTGTCGGCCCTGTCGCGGCAGGTCGTCACCCAGCTGGAACTGCGTCTGGCGCTTGCCGCCCGGGACCGCGCGCTTCTGGAAAAGCGCGAAGGCGACCGCCATCACCGCATGATCCTCGACAGTGCGGTGGATCACGCGATCTTCTCGCTCGACGCCTCGGGCCGGGTGACGGCCTGGAGCCGAGGCGCCGAGGCGCTTCTCGGCTGGCGCGAGGAGGAGATGCTCGGCGTGTCCGTCGAGCGGCTGTTCTCGGCCGAAGATCAGGCGATCTGGCTTCTGGAGAGCGATCTGCCGCTGGCGCGGGCTGAGGGCCGCGCGCTCAGCGAGGGCTGGCGCCCGCGCAAGGACGGATCGCGCTTTCTGGCCTCCAGCGAGACCCGGCCGCTCGTGTCCGAAACCGGCGCGCCGATCGGCTGGCTGGTGATCCTGCGCGACCTGACGATCGAGCGGCGGCGCGAGCATCGCCTGACGATCCTCGCCGAAGCCTCCGCCGCGCTTCTCTCGGCCTCCGGCGCGGGCGACGTTCTGAAGCCCATTCTGGAGGAAGGGGCCGAGCTGATCGGCTTCGACCAGTGCTGCATGTTCGACATCGCGGCCGATGGGTGCCACCTGCATCTGACGCACGGGATCGGCCTCGATCCGCAAACGCAGGAGCAGCTCGGGCGAACGGCGATGGAATGGCCGCTCTGCGGCATCGTCGCCGAGACGGCCGAGCCCATGGTCCTCTCGGGCCTGCTCGACAGCACCGAGCCGCGCCACGCCATCGCCCATGCCATGCGCTTCGACGGCTATGCCGGGTTCCCGATCCTCAGCCAGGGCCGTGCCAAGGGGGTGATCTCCTTCACGCGGGTCGGGCCGGGCGCGTTCGATGGCGAGACCGTGGCCTTCTTCGCCACGATCGCCCGCTTCATGTCGGCGACGCGCGAGCGCCTCGACGCCGAGGAGGACCTGCGCGCCAGCGAGCGCAAATGGCGCGAACTCTTCGAGGAACTGCAGGAAGCCTTCGTTCTCGGGCGTCTCGTTCGCAATGTCGAAGGGCGCGCCGTGGATTGGCGCTACGAGGCGGTGAACCGCGCCTGGACCACGCTGACGGGACTGTCGTCCGAGGTGGTGGTCGGGCGCACGGTGCGAGAACTCTTCCCCGATCTCGGGACGGAATGGGTGCGGGGCGCGGCGGCTTCCGTCGGCGCCAACAAGCCGATGCGCTTCCTGCGCACGGTGGAACCCTTGAAGCGCTCCTTCGAGGGCGTGATCCAGCCGACCGGCGCCGACGGGTTCAGCGCCTTGTTCGTGGAGGTGACGGACCGCGCCAAGGCCGACGCCCGGCGCGACGCCCTCGCCATGCTCGGCGAGCGCCTGCTGCGCGGCGACGACGAAGCGACCATGCTGCACGATGTCGCCGAAGCGATCGGCCGGGCGCTGCAGGCCTCGGCCGTCGCCTATCGAAGCGTCACGTCCGAGGGCCGCTCGGCGGGCGCCACGATGGGCTGGCGCGAGGACGGCGCGCCGATGGGCGACCTCGTGGACGGCGAGGAACTCGCCCGCCTCTGGCCGGCGCTCGGCAAGGGCCGCGTGGTGACGAAGGGCCGGGGGAGCGAAGAGCCCTCGCACTCCGCCTCTCGGCCTGCCGCGATCCACCAGCCGATTCTGGAGGGAGGCCAGCTCGTGGCGCTTCTTCAGGTGACGGCCGACACGCCCCGGCGCTGGAGCGCGGAGGAACTCAGCTTCGTCGCGGAAGCGGCGACGCGCATCCGCGCGGCGGTGGAGCGTCGCCGCATGGAAACGCTGCTACGCGACAACGAGCGGCGCCTTCTGACGCTGGTTCAGGCCTTGCCGGTGGGCGTTCTCCTGGCCGAAGCGCGCACGGGGCGCGTGATCGCCGGCAACCGACGCATGGACGCCATTCTCGGGCGGCCGGCCGACAGCGTCATGGCGCCCGGCGGCGACGCGCAGTTCATCGCCTTCGACGGCGAGGGGCAGTCGATCCCCGCCTCGGCCTGCCCGCTGCCGCGCATCCTGAAGGGCGAGACCGAGCGCGCCACCCTGGAAATGCATCTGGAGCGGCCGGACGGAAGCCGGATCTGGATCGAGGTCGTGGGCGAGGCGATCCGCGACGTGACGGGCCGCCTGCGCGGCGCCGTGCTCTGCGCCAGCGAGATCGAGGATCGCAAGCGGGCCGAGGCGCATCAGCGCATCCTGGCGCGCGAGCTTTCGCACCGCTTGAAGAACACGCTGGCCGTCGTCCAGTCCATCGCCACCCAGACCCTGCGCTCCACCACCGATATCGAGACCGCGCGCGGCACCCTGTCCCAGCGCATCCAGGCCCTGTCGCACGCGCACGAGATCCTGCTCACCGGCCAGCACGATGCCGGCTCGGTGGAGGCCATCGTGGCGGGAGCGGTGCGCGTCCACGACACGGGCGGGCGCGTCGCGCTCACCGGGCCTCAGGTGCTGATCGGCCCGCGCGCCGCGCTGGCGCTGGCGCTCATCGCCAACGAATTGTCCACCAACGCCGTGAAATACGGCGCGCTCTCGGTGCCGGACGGGCGGATCGCGGTCGACTGGTCGCTGCGCCGCGAAGCGCCCGGCGGCCCGCAGCTCCTCGACTTCCGATGGACCGAGACGGGCGGCCCGCCCGTCGTCGCGCCGAGCCGCAAGGGGTTCGGAACGCGCCTCGTCGGCATGGGCCTCACCGGCACGCCGGAGGGCGCGGTGGACCTGACCTACGATCCGGCGGGCCTCGCCTGCCGCATCGTCGCCCCTTTGAACGACCTTGTTCTGGACAAGGAGACATGACCCGATGAGCCATTCCTTCCTGTCCGATCCGGAAACCGCCGTGGTGCTGCGCATCTGCCAGACCTCGCCGGGCTTCGTGCCGGTGATCCTGCGCGGTCAGCTCTTTCCGGTGCGCGAGGTGAACATCGCCGATTACCCCGTGTCCTCCGACCTGTCGGTGGAGGATTTCGTGCTGGGGCTGGAAGTGCTCGGATGCCAGCTCGTGCGCGACCGGGTGGACGACGTGACGGTGCGCGAGCCCGCCCGCTTCCGCTCGCCCGCCTGGGCCGTGCGCGCGCGGCAGATCCAGGCCGTGATGTCGGACACCTGGGAAGGCCGGCGCACGGCGCTGTCGGACTATCTGCACAGCCGCGAGGAAGCGCTGCACAGCCGCGAGGACGCGGAAACCGACGCGCCGCCCAAGCGCTGAGGCGGGCGGCGAGACAAGAGGCGGCGAGAGAAGGGCCGGCGAGACAGGGGGCGGTCGGCTTGTTCGCCCGCCCGCCGGCGCGCTCAGCGCGGGATAGGCGACATGGCCGACCGGCCGTTGATGAGGCGCACCGCCGTCACCATGCTGTCGGCGGGGTAGGAAAAGCGGCTCCCGTCCTCGCGCTCCAGCGTCGGCCACTGGCAGAACCGATGGGCGAGCCCCGGCGTCGGCGCCCGAATGCGTACTCTTTCCACCCCCTCCTGTCGCGAAACGCCGCGCGGCCCATCTATGGCCGCGCTGGATGAGGGGAGGGGTGAGCCATGGGCTTTGGGGCGGTCGCGTTGCGGGTGGTGGGCGGGGTCGCCACGCTCTGGGACGAGGCCCGCACCCGTCTCAAGCTCCGTCTCGGCCTGACCTCGCCGCCGATCCTCCTGCCCTATCGCGGCTATGTCGCGAAGGGGCGGGTTTATGTGAGCGGGCGCGTGGTGGAGGACGAGGGCGTCGTCGGCGCGCCGCCGTCGCGCTCGCGCTGGACCAACCTGAAACGCAGTTTCCGGCGCTACGAGACCGACGAGATCCGGGGCGCGCGGGTGGACTGGCGCCTGGGCACCCAGGCGGGGACGGTGGAAACCGACCGCGAAGGCTTCTTTGCTGTCGAGGCGCCGTTCGACCCCGGCCTTTTGCAAGGGCCCAGGTCGCACGAGACGGGGTCGCAAGGGACCGTGTCGCAAGAGCCCTGGGTTCCGGTCGAACTCACCCTGCGGGAAGCGCCCTTCTATGAGGTCGAGCCGGCGACGCGCGAAGCGCCCGTGCGGCTCGTCTCGTCCGAGGCGGCGTTCCTCGTCGTTTCCGATCTCGACGACACGGTGATCGAAACCGGCGCGCGCCATCTTCTGACGCATCTGCGCACCGTCGCCCTGAACTCCGCCGAAGGGCGCGTCGCCTTTCCGGGCGTCGCCTCGTTCTTGCGGGCCTTGGCGGCTGGGCGGGGCGGGCCGGACACCAATCCGATATTCTATGTCTCCTCCAGCCCGTGGAATCTCTACGAGGTCTTCGAGGATTTCATGCGCCTTCGCGCCATTCCGCACGGGGCGATGTTTCTGAAGGATTTCGGGCTGAGCCGGACGCAATGGCTGACCGGGAGCCATCGCCGGCACAAGCTCGCGGCGATCGATCACATCCTGTCGGCCTATCCGCATCTCCCGGTGGTTCTCGTCGGAGACACCGGGCAGAGCGACGGGCCGATCTATGCCGAGATCGTCCGGCAGCAGGGCGCGCGCGTTCTCGCCGTGTATCTGCGCGACGTGACGCCCAAGGGCTTCCAGCCGCGCCTGCGCCGGGCGATCGAGGAGATCGAGGCGGCCGGCATTCCCTTCGTGTCGGGCCCGACGCTGGAGAAGGCGGCGGCCCACGCCGAGGCGGCGGGGCTGGTGGAGCCCGGCGCCGCCGAGCGGATGGCCGAGGACATCCGCCTCGACGAGGACACGCGGCAGAAGGGGGCCTCCGCCGCGCGCGGCCGGTTCAAGCGCCGTGCGCTTCGAGAAAGGCCCGAAGAAGGCGGTTGAAACTCTCGGGATCGTCCAGCGACGAGACGTGTCCGGCGCGGATCCATTCGAGCCGGGCTCTCGGCAGTTCGCCCGCCAGCTCTTCGGTCTGCGAGAGGATCGGCGGCGCGTCGTCGCGGCCCGCGATCAGGAGCGCGGGGCATGCGATCGGCGTGACGTCGGCGGGCCGGGCCTCGACGATGGCCCGGTAGGTGAAGCGGATCGTCTGAGGCGGCATCGTGCGAAAGCCCTCGATGAAATGCCGCCGCGCCTGCGCCCCGACCCAGTGCGGCCCGACGACGCGCGAGGCGATGGCGAGGCCGATCCGCGCGCCGAGCGCGCCGCCGACGAGGCGAAGAACGGGCGGCAGCAGGTCCTGCGGGTCGATGCGATCGACGAGCCGCCGCAGCCAGCGGGACGAGGCGAGCGCGGTCGGCGTGTTGGCGAGCGCCAGAACGCGCACCCGGTCCGGCGCGCGGCTCGCCATGTCGAGCGCCACCATGCCGCCCAGCGAGATGCCGCAGACCGAGGCGCTCTGGAGGCCGAGGGCGTCGAGAAGTCCGAGCGCGTCGTCGGCGAGCTGTTCCACGGTGAGCCGCTTCGTGCCGAGCGTCGTCTCGCCATGGCCGCGCAGATCGGGGGCGATGACGCGCCGATCGGGCGCGAGCGCGTCGATCTGGGTTCGCCAGATGCGGCGCGTCTGCACCGCGCCGTGCAGGAGAAGCAGCGGCGGCCGCTCGCTTCCGGCCAGGCTTCCCGTGTCCTCGAACGTGATGTCGATATCGCCGACCCGTCGTTTCAACCGCGCTTCGCTCCTGCTTGTCTGGCTCGGTCAGGGCGAAGCCGATGGGCGCAGGCGCTGTCAAGCCGGGCGCTTTGGTTTGGGAAGGCGCCACGCGAGAGGCGACGCGAGATGGCCGGCGGTTCGCGGGACGGGACCGGGTTCGGCCCCGGCGATGGGGGAATGCGCGACGCGGGCTCCGGTGGAGCGTCGCAGCCGAGACCCGCTTCCCAATGCAGGCTTCGACGGATCGACCCGCGAAAAGGGCCTTCCCCGCGCAGCGCTCGGCCGGGCGGGGAAGGGCGATGGGGCGGTGCGTTCGGCGCCGAGCCTCAGGCGCTCATGCGCTCGAAGTCGGCAGACCCGTCGAGATCCAGCATGATGCCGGAGCCCGAATTCGCCGGGGCCGGCGCGGGCTTGCGGCTCCCCGCATGGGTCTCGCCGAAGGCCTTCACATTGGCCCGGAGCGTTTCGACCTTCGCGCGGCGGCTCTCGGTCGGCATCGCCTGACGCGGGGTCTGGCCGACCTTGAAGTAGGACGCGCCTTCCTGCAGGCGGGACGCCTCGGCCGAAAGCTGCGCCGAGGTCGCCGCCATCTGGTTGGCGGCACCGGCATTCGCCTGCGTGACCTGATCGAGCTGGGTGATCGCCTGGTTGATCTGCTCGATGCCGATCGACTGCTCGCGGCAGGCGGCCGAGATTTCCGACACGAGCTCGGCGGTGCGCTGAATGTCGGGCACGAGCGCGTCCAGCATCTGGCCGGCTTCTTCCGAGGTCAGAAGCGTCTGCGTGGAAAGCTGGCCGATTTCCTGCGCGGCTTCCTGCGAGCGTTCGGCGAGCTTGCGCACTTCCGAGGCCACCACCGCGAAACCCTTGCCATGCTGGCCGGCGCGGGCGGCCTCGATCGCGGCGTTGAGCGCCAGAAGGTCGGTCTGGCGCGCGATTTCCTGCACCACGGAAATCTTCTCGGAGATGATGCGGATGGCCTGAACCGAGGCGCTGACCGCCTCGCCGCTGCGCCGCGCGCTGTCGGAGGCCTGAACCGCGATCTTCTCGGTGGTGCCGGCATTGTCGGCGTTCTGGCGCACATTGGCGGCCATCTGCTCGATCGCGGCGGAGGCTTCCTCTGAGGCCGCCGCCTGTTCCGTCGCGCCCGAGGAGAGCTGCTCGGCGGTCGCGGCCGACTGCGCCGAGCCCGACGCCACCTGCTGGGCCGAGGCGTTGACGGTGGTCATGACCTCGGAGAGCTTGGCGCTCATCGCGTTCATGGAGCGCAGGAGGTCCCCGATCTCGTCGGCGCTCATGACCTCTTCCCGCCGCGAAATGTCGCCCGCGCCGATCTCGTCGGCCAGCCGAACGGCCTTGCGCAGGCCGCGCGAAATCTGGAGCGACATCCAGACCGCCGCGCCGGCGCCCAGAACGAGGCCGCCGAGCACCAGGGCGATCGACAGGTTGCGGGTCGCGACATATTCGGTCTGCGTGTCCGCGACGAACCGGTTGGCGACGCCCGTTTCATACTTCAGGAGATCGCGGGTCTGCGCGATCATCGACATGAGCTGCGGGCGAATATCGGTGATGATCCGATCGACCGCCTTGGAATCGCTGTTCGCCTCGCCATAGGCGAAGATCTGATTGGCGCTCGGCTTCAAACGCGACCAGTCCGCGACAATCTGCGCGACGGCCGCCTCGCGCGGGCTTCCGGCCGCCGCGTTCGCCAGATCCGCAATGCCCTTGTCGATCCGAGCGAACGTGGCCTCATAGGAGGTCTTCAAGGTTGCGAGCTGCTCCTCGCGCCCTTCCACGATGCTGGTCGTGACCTCCTGGGCGAGGTTCGGCAGGTTGCCGCGCAGATCGCTGACGATGTCGCGCAGGCCACCGGCAACCTGGTTCGCGGCCAGATCGTCTCGCAAGCGGGCGAGGCTGGCTGTCAGGCGCTGGAAGGCGGGTTCGAATTCCGACCCGTTCAGCTCGGTCGCGCGCGCCGTCACGTTCTCCTGAAGAAGGTTCATGACGGATGCGATCGACGACAGATAGGCCTTCCAGGCGCCGATCAGCTGTCCGGCGCGCTCGATCGATGCGGTGTCCTCCCGCCCGATCAGCCCCTGATAGGTCGTGAGAAGGTCGATGACGTTCTTGGCGTTGGTCTCGACCACCTGGCGCAGCTCTGCCTTCTCGGCGTCGCTCTTGAGATAGACCATCGCATTCAGCGAGCGCCCGATCGCCTCCGACGTCGCCCAGACTTCGCTGAGACGACCTGATTGGGCAAAGGGGCGCGACGCGAAGGCGCTCATCGTGTCGTTCGCCTCGCCGAGGCTGCTCACGCCATAATATCCAGACGCCGCCAACAACGTCAGGACAGATGCGAAGGAGAAGGCCAGCTTTGTCTTGATCGAGAGCCGCATGACTGTACCTGGAACGAGAGGGGCATCCATCAGACTATTGTCGAAAGGTTAGCAAAATGCTTAGTTTGCTAAGTGTTATCGCTTGGCGGCCAGCGGACCGGCGCGCGGCTTCCGCGTCCAACTGACGTTTTCGCGAGTTCGAGCCTGACGGCTCTACAAACTACTCAACGTGAAACCTCGACGGCGGCTTTGGCTTTCCTTGCGCCGGATGGCCGATCGGGCGTGAAGCGGTTCTCGATCGGGATCGGCTTTGGCGACGCGCCTTCGGACCCTTCCCCGATCCGCCCGGCCTTCCGCCCGGTTCTAGGCCGGAGCGCCCTTGTCCGGCCGCGCGAGGGGAAAGGTGATCGCGATGCGAAGGCCCGGCGCGTTGTCGAGCGCGGCGACGCGCGCGCCGTGCAGCTCCGCGATGGCCGCGACGAGGGCGAGGCCGAGTCCGGTTCCGGGCGTGCTGCGGCTGCGGTCCAGCCGGTAGAGCCGGCGGAAGATCCGCTCGCGCTCCTCCGGGGGAACGCCGGGGCCGTCGTCCGCGACGCCGAGACACACCGTTTGACCCTCGCGCGACACGCGGACCTCGATGAGGCCGGGCGCGGGCACGTGGTTGATCGCGTTCTCCACGAGATTGACGAGAAGCTGCGTCAGGAGGTCGGCGTCGCCCTCGATCAGGGTGCCGCCGGGTTCGAGCCCGGTTTCGAGGCGATGGCCGGCATCGACCGCGACGTCGCGATAGATGTCGCAGACCCGCTCGGTGAGGTCGGCCAGATCGAGCCTTCGAAAGCGCGCCCGGCGCGCGCCGGATTCGACCTGCGCGATCCGCAGGAGGGCGTTGAAGGTCTCGATGATCGTGTCGGCCTCGGCGATCGCCTCGTCGATCGCGCCGCCGAAGGCCGCGCCCGCTTCCGGCGGATGCCGGCCGAGCAGGTCGAGCCGCTGGCGCAGCCGGGCGATCGGCGTGCGCAGGTCGTGGGCGATGTCGGTGGACACCTGACGCAGGCTTTCCATCAGCGTCTCGATGCGCGCCAGCATGAGGTTGACGTCGGCCGAGAGCTGGTCGATCTCGTCGCGCCGGCGTGACAGGGGAAGGCGCATGTCGAAGCGCCCGGCCACCACCTGCCGCGTCAGGCCGGCGATGGCGTTGATGCGCCGGGCCGGGTCGCGCGTGACGAGATAGCTCCCGACCAGCGCCACGACCGCGATGGCGAGGCAGCCGAGGAGGAGGCAGCCCAGGAGGATTTCCTGCGTCTCGTGGAGAATGTGGGAATTGCGCCCCGCCAGGACCCGAAACGGCCCGAGCGTTTCGCCATGGCTGAACAGGCGCACCTCGCCGTCGCTGTTCATGGAGGCCGAGTCCATCAGATCCTGGCTCTGGCGCACCACGGCGTCGTCCATCCGCCGCTCTGACCAGCCCTCCTGCCAGAGCTGGGGCGGGACGTTGCCGCCGAGAAAACGCCCTTCGCCGTCCAGAAGCAGAAAGAAACTGTCGCCCGGCGCGCCCTCGGAGCGCTCGCGGATGCGCAGGCGCAGCTCCTCCCCGCCGCCCTTGGCGAAGGCCGAGCGGAAGGCCGCCATGTCGTGCCCGATCTCGCGCTCGGAAATGTCGCGGATTTCGCTGGTGGCGATCGCGTAGGCCGCGCCCATGATCACGGCGACGGAGACCGCGAAGAGAACCGCATAGGTCGCCGCCAGCCGGAACGAGATGGTGCGAAAGAGCGCGACGTCACGCATCGAGAACGTAGCCCGAGCCCCGCACGGTGCGGATCATCTCGCTGGCGAAGGGCCGGTCGATCTTGGCGCGCAGCCGGCTGACATGGGTTTCCACGACATTGGTCTTGGGATCGAAATGGAATTCCCAGACCCGCTCCAGAAGCATGGTGCGCGTCATCACGCGGCCCCGGTTGCGCATGAGATATTCGAGAAGCCGAAACTCGCGCGGCTGCAGCTCGATCGCGACGCCCGCCCGCGTCACCGTGCGCGCCAGAAGATTCATGCGCAGATCGCCCACCACGAGCGCGGTTTCCTCGCGCCGGGTCGGCGCGCGGCGCATCAGCGCGTTGAGCCGCGCCATGAGTTCGGAAAAGGCGAAGGGCTTCAGGAGGTAGTCGTCCGCCCCCGCTTCGAGCCCTTCCACCCGGTCGTCGATGCCGCCGACCGAGGTGAGAAACAGGATCGGCACGGTCTGCCCCGCCGAGCGCAGCGCGCGAACCAGCGACAGACCGTCCAGCCGGGGCAGCATCCGGTCCACCACCAGAACGTCGTAGGGCCGCGAACAGGCGAGTTCCAGCCCGGTCGGGCCGTCCGGCGCGTGGTCGAGCTCGTGGCCCTCCTCCCGCAAGCCGCCCCCGACATAGTCGGCGGTGGCCTTGTCGTCCTCGATCACCAGAACCTTCACGCCCGCTCCCGATTCCCTCGCACGAGGCTCGCTATACGAAACCGTATAGTTCCGGCGATTCCGTCGCCAGCCGCGCTCGTTAGGTATCACCCTTCCGGCCGCGCGCCGCGGCCGATGGCTGCGTGACGCCACGGCCCCACCGGCAGGGACCCGACGCGCATGAGACGACCCCCTATCGGCAGCGTGACGCTGTCGATCCTGACCGCCGCCTATCTTCTCCTTCTTCCCAACCGGACCTTCTGGCGCAAGGGCCTCGCTTATTTCAGCGGGCACGAAGCGCAGCTCGCGTTTCTGGGGCTCGGCCTGTTCCTTCTCTTCGTCGCGCTCCTGACCACGGTTTCGGTCAAATACGCGATGAAGCCGATCTTCATCGCGCTGATCCTCGTGGCCGCCTCGGCCTCCTATTATGTCGACACGTTCGGCATTCTGGTCACGCGCGACATGATCCAGAACATCATGCTGACGACGCCGAGCGAGGCGCGGCACCTGTTCACCCCGAACATGGCGCTGCACATGGCGCTGTTCGGCCTCCTGCCGGCGCTCGCGATCGCCTTGGTGCGGATCGAGCATCGGCGCTTTCCCGCCAAGTTCGCCCACAATATGCTCGTAATCCTGCCGGCAGTGATAGGGGCGGGCGCCATCACCTTCGCGTTCTACCCGACCTTCGCCTCGACCTTTCGCGAGCACAACGACCTGATCGGCAGCCTCAACCCGACGGCTCCGCTGGTGGCGGCCGGCAAATACGCGCTGCGCCAGGCGCGCGAGCGCAACATCGTCGCCGCGCCGCTCGGGCTGGACGCGGCCGAGCTGGAGGCCGTGCGCGCCTCGCCGAAGCCGATGCTGACGGTGCTGGTGGTCGGCGAAACCTCGCGGGCCCAGAACTACGCCCTCAACGGATATGATCGCGACACGACGCCCGAGCTGGCCGCGCGCCACGTGTCGAACTTCACCAATGTCACGAGCTGCGGCACTTCCACCGCCGTTTCTGTGCCCTGCATGTTCTCGGTCTATCCGCGCTCGGACTATTCCGAAACCAAGGCGCTGGCGACGCAGAACCTTCTGGACGTCCTGACCCATGCCGGCCTGTCGGTGCGCTGGTTCGACAACGACACGGGCGCCTATCAGGTGGCCGATCGCATTCCCTACGAGTTCCTGCCGGCGACCAACGACCAGCGCTTCTGCGCGAACGGCGAATGCCGGGACGACATCCTGGTGGATCGGCTGGAGCGCGAACTGCCCGCCATCCATTCCAGCACGGTTCTCGTTCTCCACCAGCTCGGCAGTCACGGCCCCGCCTATCACGAGCGCTATCCCGACGGTTTCGGGCGCTTCGAGCCGGCCTGCCGCACGGCGCAGTTCGCGGACTGCTCGCGCGAGGAGATCGTGAACGCCTATGACAACACGATCGCCTATACCGACCATGTGCTCGGCCGGATCATCGATCTCCTGAGCGCCCATCCGGAATTTGCGAGCTCGATGGTCTTCCTGTCAGATCATGGCGAGTCGCTCGGCGAGAACGGCATCTATCTGCACGGCGCGCCCTATTTCCTGGCGCCCTCCACGCAGACCCATGTTCCGATGCTCGCTTGGTTCTCGCCCGGCTACCAGTCGGTCCTGCCCACCAGCCTCCCGTGCCTCGAAAGCCGCCGCGACGGGGCGCTGTCGCACGACAATCTGTTCCACACGATGCTCGGCGTCGCCGGCGTTTCCACCGGCGTCTACGATGCCAGGCTCGACGCTTTCGCCGCCTGCCGCACGCCCGCATCGAGTGGCAAGCTGGCGGCCAACGCGGGGGCCACGCGATGAGCCTCGACCTTCTGCCGCCCGCAGCGATCCCGCCCAAGACGCAAGGGCTGCGACACGTCTTCGCCGCGGCCGGCTATTCGGCCGCGGGCTTTCGCTGGATGCTGCGCGAGGCGGCGTTCCGCCACGAGCTTCTGGCGGGCGCGGCGACGCTCGCAGCCTTCGCGCTCGTCCGCGTGCCGCTCGTTCACGCCCTGGTGCAGATCGGGCTGCTTTTGATGCTTCTGGCGCTGGAAGCCGTCAACACCGCGATCGAGCGGATCGTCGACCGCCTGTCACCCGATTTCTCGCTCTTTGCCAAGGAGGCCAAGGATCTCGGCTCCTTCGCGGTGTTCTGCCTTCTGGCGCTCAACGCGCTGTCGGCGACGGTCTTCCTCTATGGCGCGATCCACGGCGGCTAGACGCGGGGAGCCGGGGCGCGTGGGGACCCGCCATCAGGCGGCTCCGACCTCGCGCGCCAGCGCCTCGATGCGGCGCTTGTCGGCCTCGACGACCAGCGCGGCATTCGCCCGCTCCAGCGCCTCGGCCGAATGGCGCTTGGCGTTCTCGGCAAAACCCTCGTGGCCGAAACGGGCGAGCGTTCGAAACGCCTTCTGAAGCCGCACGCCGACCTCCACCGTCGAGGCGCCGTCGCGCGCGATCGGGACGAAGAGATCGTCGAACAGATCCTCGATCAGGATCGGCGGCACGAAGACGTTCGGATATCGGATCTCCTCCTCCGTCTCGAGCTTCTCGCCCCAGACCGACAGGAGGCGCACCGTGCGTCCGATCACGTCGATGGCGGTTCCCAGATCGTTGGTGGCCGGCGAAAGGGCGCGGCTGGCGATTTCGGTGAGGACCGCGGCGCCGAAGCGTGGGTCCTGGTCGAAGGAGCGGACGCCGCCGATGGTGAAGCATTCGCGCACGGTGACATTGCCCTCCTCGTCGAACCCGTCCGTCATGGCGATCGGTCCGGTCGGATCGACGAGATCGCCCGGAATGCTCATGAGATAGACCCGGGCCGAGCGCTTGCGCGCGATCTCCGACAGGGCGCCGACATCGATATGCTGCACATAGCCGATCGCGTCCGCGAAGACGGGGCGGGCCGTGGGCGGAATGGCGGCGGGGTCGCAGAGCGGCGCGCCGCCCATATAGGGCGCGCGGCGGCGCTCGCGCATGGCCTCCATCGCGGCCTCCTCGACTCGCTCGGTGGTCTGCGTGACGCGCCCGAGGCTCGACAGATGGTCGATCCAGCGCAGGAGCGTCACCACGATGGCGGCGATGACGAGAAGCGTGACCGCGAAGAGGACGACGCGGCCCTTGTCGCCGTAAAGGCCGGTGGACAGGGCGATGATGCCGACGAGGCTGAACAGGAACGAGCCGATGAAGGTCGACAGGACGTTGTGGGTGGTGGTGTCCTCGATGACCAGCCGCGTGGCGCGCGGCGTGACGTTGCTCGTCGCCGCCGAATAGGCCGCCACCATCGTGGACAGGGAGAAGGTCGTCACCGTCAGCATCGAGGAGGCGATGATGCTGAGAATGTTGTCGACCGCGTCCGAGCCGATCTGCGTCGGCAGGTCGTTCGGAATATAGGGGCTGAGCCAGGTCGCCGCGAGCGCGGTGACGACGCCGCCGAGCGAGAACAGCGTGGCGCGCACCCAGATGCGGCGCGACAGGCGTCGCAGGATCCAGAACCAGTGAGAGGTCATTGGGCGGGCGCGTCCTCGGCGCGGCGGGTCGAAGGCAGGGTGTCGGAGGGGGTGCCGGAATCTCCGGCGTCGCTGATCCGCCGGGCGGGCCGGGGCGGGGTGCCGTCCGGTCGCCTCGGCCAGCCCTCGCGCTGCGCGCCCCGGACGCCGTCGGTTTCCTCGGTCTGGTCGTGGAACAGGACGACCTGTGTCGGGAAGGGCATGTCGATGCCCAGACTGTCGAGCGCGCGCTTGATCGCCTCCAGAACGGCGGCCTGCACATGCACGACATTGGTGCGCTTGGATTTCGTCCACCAGCGCACGCGCAGGTTCACGCTGGAGCCGGCGAGGTCCCAGACCAGGACCTCCGGCGCGGGATCGGTCTCGATGCCCGCGACCTCGCCGATCGCCGTCAGGATCGCGCGGCGCGCGGCCTCGATATCGTCGCCATAGCCGATCCCGACATCGTATTGCGACCGGCGCGTCGGCCGGGCCGTATTGACGGTCACGGCGTGCGAATAAACGTCGGCATTGGGAATGATGACGCGCCGCCCGTCATACATGGCGATGATCGTGGCGCGGGTCTCGATCCATTCCACCGTGCCCTCGTAGCCGTTGACGACGATCTGGTCGCCGACCCCGAACGGGCGCTGGATCAGGATCAGGAGCCCGGCCAGCCAGTTCTGCAGGATGTCCTTGAAGGCGAAGCCGATCGCCACCGAGCCGATGCCGAGGCCCGCGATCAGGTCGCCCGGATTGAGCGAGGGAATGACGATGGTGAGCGCCAGCAAGCCGCCGACGAGCAGGATCACCCATTTGACGAAGGAGCCGAGCACCGCGCCGAGATTGGAGCGGTCGTGCTTGTTGGCCCAGGCGCGGAACGAGCGCTCGACGCCCCAGGCGATCCCGGCGGCGATGGCGAAGAGAACGAGGGCCACGACGATATTGGGCAGAAGGCGCTGGAAGCCGACCACCCAGGTCTCGATCTTCGACAGGACGAAGGCCGGATCGACCCGCACGGCCTGATCGACGCTCTGGGGCGCGCTGGCGGCAAGGGCGTCCACCGCTGCGGGCGTGTCGGGAGCGGCGGCGGTCTGGGCGGTGGCTATCGGCATGGGGCGGACCTTGGTTGGCGGCGCGCAGCCGCGCTCATCGAGAGCGGCTGCGCCAGATGAGATGGCGCAGGTCGGAAAAACGGCATCCTTTTCGCGCGCGCGATCAACGCCTGACATGGCCGAGGGTTCGCGGCGGTCGGCGATGTGTTGGCGCGCGGCGAGGCGGGGGGGCCGGGACAGTGGCGGGCGCGCCACCCTGCCTGCATCGAGCGCGGGCGTAATCAGAGCGCGTCGGCGCGAGCCCTTGTCGCCAAACCGCCACAATCGCCTTGCGTCGGGGCGTACCGGCGGTTACTCGTTGCCCGACAACAAGGGAAGGCTGCATTATGAGTTTGGTCGGTTCGGTGTCCGCGTTCGTGGGCAGGACGTTTGCGATCTGGGTGATCGTGTTCGCGGCGCTCGGCTTCTTTCTGCCGGCCGTCTTCATTCCGGTCGCGCCCTATATCGTGATCCTGCTCGGCATCATCATGTTCGGCATGGGCCTGACCCTGTCGCTCGACGATTTCCGGGAGGTCGCGCGCCGGCCCTTCGATGTCGGCGTCGGCGTTCTCGGCCAGTTCCTGATCATGCCGCTCGTGGCGGTTCTCCTCACCCGGATCATTCCCATGACGCCGGAGGTCGCGGCGGGCGTCATCCTCGTCGGCTGCTGCCCCGGCGGCACGTCGAGCAACGTGATGACCTATCTCGGCAAGGGCGACGTCGCGCTCAGCGTCGCCTGCACCAGCGTCACGACGCTGCTCGCGCCCCTCGTCACGCCCTTCCTCGTCTGGCTCTTCGCCAGCCAGTATCTACCGGTCGACGCGATGAGCATGTTCATCAGCATCGTGAAGGTCATCCTGGTGCCGCTCGCCCTCGGCTTCGCGCTGCAGAAGCTCGCGCCCGCCCTCGTGCGCGTCGCCGTGCCGGCGCTGCCGCTCGTCAGCGTCACGGGCATCGTCCTGATCGTCGCGGCGGTGGTGGCCGTCAACCAGGCGGCGATCGCGAGTTCCGGCCTTCTGATCTTCGCGGTGGTCATCCTGCACAACGGGATCGGCTATGCGCTGGGCTTCCTCGCCGCGCGCGCCTGCGGCCTGTCGCTCGCCAAGCGCAAGGCCATCAGCATCGAGGTCGGGATGCAGAACAGCGGCCTCGGCGCGGCGCTCGCCAGCGCGCATTTCTCCCCGCTCGCCGCCGTTCCGAGCGCGATCTTCAGCGTCTGGCACAATATTTCCGGCGCGCTCATCGCCAACTACTTCTCGCGCCTGCCGGACGACAAGGCCGGCCGCGAGACCGTCGTCGCAGCGGAGTAAGAGCGCCCGGCAAGATCTCCGGGCGGAGAGCCCGCGAGGTTTTGCCAGGGGCTCCAGACCCCGCCGAGGCGCGGCGATCCCGCCGATCGGGCGGCGGAGGGCGGCGCTCGTCCTTCGTTTCCCGGCTGCGGGGTCTTCCCAAGGCCCGCCCCGACGCGTAACCCCCTACCGAATTTCGAGCGGAAAAAGGCTGTTGCGATGGTGCACGGACTGACCATCATCCCCCCGACGCACCCTCTTCGCGGGCGCGTCAGCCCGCCGGGGTCGAAGTCCATCACGAACCGGGCCTTGCTTCTGGCGGCGCTGGCGAAGGGGCAGAGCCGCCTGACAGGCGCCCTGAAGAGCGACGACACCCGCTACATGGCGCAGGCGCTGCGCGCCATGGGCGTCGGGATCGAGGAGCCGACCGAAACGAGCTTCCTCGTGTCGGGCACCGGCGGTCTCGCCGCCCCCGAGGCGCCCCTGTTTCTCGGCAATGCCGGCACGGCCGTGCGCTTCCTCACCGCCGCCGCGGCCTTCGTGCGCGGGAGCGTCACGCTGACCGGCGACGCGCACATGCAGAAGCGCCCGATCGGCCCGCTGATCGAGGCGATGCGCTCGCTCGGCATCGAGGCCGAGGCGCCGAGCGGCTGCCCGCCCGTCACCGTCCGGGGCAGCGGGTCCTTCGAGGGCGACCGGGTGAGCGTCGATGCCGGGCTCTCTAGCCAATATGTCTCCGCGCTCCTGATGCTGGCGCCCGGAGGCCGGGGGCCCGTCGAGATCGTTCTCGACGGCGACGAGATCGGCGCGCGCGGCTATATCGACCTGACCTGCGCGGCCATGCGCCATTTCGGGGCCGACGTGGCGCCGCGGGGCGCCGGCTCCTGGCTGGTGCAGCCGGGCCCGTATCGCGCCGCCGATTTCCATGTCGAGCCGGACGCCTCGGCCGCGACCTATCTTTGGGCAGCCGAAGTCCTGACCGGCGGCGCGATCGACCTCGGCATCGCGGCTGACGACTTCACCCAGCCGGACGCCAAGGCCTATCAGGTCATCCGCCAGTTTCCGAACCTGCCCGCCGTCATCGACGGCTCCCAGATGCAGGACGCCGTGCCGACCCTCGCGGCTCTCGCGGCCTTCAACCGGACGCCGGTCCGCTTCGTCGGCATCGCCAATCTGCGGGTCAAGGAATGCGACCGCGTGGCCGCCATGGCCACCGAGCTCTCGCGCCTGCGGCCGGGTCTCGCGGTGGAGGAGGGCGACGATCTCGTCGTCACGCCGGCCGATGCCCAGACCTTCGCCCCGGCCCGGATCGAAACCTATGCCGACCACCGCATCGCCATGAGCATGGCCCTGACGGGCCTGCGCGCGCCGGGCGTCACGATCACCGACCCCGACTGCGTGGGAAAGACCTATCCGGCCTATTGGCAGGCCTTGTCGGACCTCGGCGTGAAGCTCGAGCCGGTGGCGGGCTGAAGGCCGAGGGAAGGAGCTTCCGCCGGATTGGGCCGGCGGAGGCGCCCGTGACGCGGGCTTGGCGGGGCGTCCGAAGGATATCGGTCAACTCGCCCCTGTGACCTTGGCGAGCAAGCATGAAGGACGCATCGCGACGCCCCTTCATGGGACGGAAGGCGTTTGGTCCGCGGCAGCAGGACCCGCAGGCTCGAAGGCCCGTTGAGACGGGGCGGCGGATCGACCCCTCTCGCGCCGGCTGACGCTCGGTCCGGACGAGGGTCTTCTCACATCGCGGGGAGCAGGCGGTGCGCAGCCACCGAGAGCGCTTCCCGACAGCGGGCCCCAACCGCTGCGGGGGGCTCGCGGCGCAATTTCGCCGACGCGACGATTGTGAACGGCAAAACCCTGGCCATCGGCGCCCCGAGGCCGTATGTCCCCCTTGCGATTCCCATCGAGGTGTCACGCCGCCCGGCGGCCCGGCTCGTCGCCGCCCGTGAAGCGTTCGTTTCGATTTCCATGTCGGTTTCTTCGTCCAGCGTCGGTTCGGCCGATGCCGCGCCCGTCCGGCGCAATTTCCGCACCGTCGCCCTCATCGTCGCGAGCGCCATGTTCATGGAGCAGCTCGACGCCACGATCCTGGCGACGGCCCTGCCCACGATGGCGCGCGATTTCGGCGTCGACGCGCCCTCCATGAGCATCGCGCTCACCTCCTATCTCATCAGCCTCGCGGTGTTCATCCCCGTCAGCGGCGTGATCGCCGACCGTTGGGGCTCGCGCACCGTGTTTCGCGCCGCCATCGGCGTCTTCGTGGTGGGCTCGGTTCTCTGCGCGCAGGCGCCCTCGCTCGGCTTCCTCGTCGTGGCGCGGCTGCTGCAGGGCCTCGGCGGGGCGATGATGATGCCGGTCGGGCGCCTCGTGCTCCTGCGCTCGGTGGAGCGGCGCGATCTCGTTTCGGCCATGTCCTGGCTGCTCGTGCCCGCCCTGATCGGTCCCATTCTCGGCCCGCCCGTCGGCGGGCTCATCGTGACCTATGCGGACTGGCGCTGGATCTTCTACATCAACCTGCCGATCGGCCTGATCGGCATGGTGCTCGTCAGTCTCTTCATCGAGGAGACGAAGGGCGAGCGCGCGGGGCCGTTCGACGCGCTCGGCATGGTCCTGTCGGGCGTGTCGCTGGGATCGCTCCTGTTCGGTTTCGAAAGCGCCAGCCGGGAAGGCGAGGGCGTCCTGGCCCTGACGCTGATCGCTGTCGGCCTCGTCGCCGGCGCGCTTTACCTGCGCCATGCGAGGCACCATCCCGCGCCGCTTCTCGACCCCGCCCTGATGCGCGTTCCCTCCTTCGGAACATCCGTCATCGCGGGATCGCTGACGCGCATCACGCAAGGGGCGCAGCCCTTCCTTCTGCCCTTGATGATGCAGCTCGGCTTCGGCCTGTCGGCGGCGACGAGCGGCCTCGTCACCATCGCGACCGCGATCGGCTCCCTGATGATGAAGGCGCTCGCGCCCCGGCTTCTCAAGCGCTTCGGCTTTCGCAGCGCCCTGGCGGTGAACGGCATCATCGCGGCGCTGCTCTACGGCGTCTGCGCCTTCTTCCGTCCGGACTGGCCGCTGCCGGTGATCTTCGGGGTGTTGGTCTGCTGCGGTTTCTCCATGTCGTTCCAGTTCACCGCCTACAACACGGTGGCCTACGACCGGATTTCGTCCGCGCAGATGAGTTCGGCCACGAGCTTCTACACGACCTTCCAGCAGCTGATGCTCTCGCTCGGCATCTGCGTGGCGGCGCTGGCGCTGCACGGCTCGATGAGCCTCCAGCAGCACGCCACCCCCGAACTCTCCGATTTTTCGGCGGCCTTCGCGGTGGTGGTGGCGATCTCGCTGGTGGCGACGATCTGGAACCTGCGCTTTGCAAAGGACGCCGGCCGGGAGATCAGCGGCCACGGCCGCGTCGCCGAAACCCTCAAACGCCCCGCCGTAGAGGCCAGCGACGCGCTCGAACGCGCCCGGTAGAGGCCGCGAACGCGAGGCAAGCGAGGCGCGATGGGCGCGCCTCGGCGCCGCCGCCTGCCGGAAGAAGCGCGGAAGCAGAGATCGAGCGGGCCGATCCCGCCAAGCGAATGATTCCCGGAAGAAGTGTCGTGCCGCACGCGCAACGACCCGCTCCGCCCGTCGGCCTCGCTGAGAGGACACAACGCGTCGAAAAACCGACTGCTAATTTCTGGGATGTTCAAAAACCGGCGGGGACTGAGCCACCAAAGCCGACATTCAGTCAGGGCATCAGCAGCTTGAGCGATCAAAACTGCTGTGGAAATGGTGCCCAGGAAAGGATTGCCTCAAATCCTATCTGGCCTCTGCAAAAACAACGAGTTATGCACCGCCATTTCGTCCGTTGTGTATCACTGCTGTGATGCAATGTCACGAGAGCTGCTCGCTTGGAAGGCGGTGAGACGGCCCTCCTCTGACAACTTTACGACAAGCTGCACCGTTCAAAAATATGGAGGTAAGTCGCCTCTTCGTGTCGACGTATCCTGGGCTTGTATCAGGCTAAGGTTGTGCCGCATTCTGGTCCGCGGACGATGCGGCGGATGGGCGGATGGACTGGGGAATTCTGGGAGGGCAACGGCTGGGGGGCACGCGTCGCGTACGAGCCCTTGGCTTGGGAGCCACGGTGCGCTTCTTCAACGAGAGAGCCGTTCCAGGCCTCGGCAATGTCTGGTTCGGGCGCCAGGTCGTTCTGGCTCTTTTCGGCGTCCGTTTGGCGGAGGAGGCTCGCAAGGTTGGGCGCAGGTGCACCAACATCGCGGCGGCCAACGCTGTCGAGGCTCTGGCGGTGTGGCTTACGCTTCAGAACAATGGGTGGAGCCGGAACGAGCGCCTGCCCGGTTTCCTCAAGCTGCAACGACATAGAGGCAAGGAGCCTCCAAGCTTCAAGGAGGCAAGCAGCACGGCCTTCTACGTCACCCAACCCATGCGGATAGGCACGGGGGACGCGCTCGTCACGCTGGGGCTCGTCTCGGCAACCAGCAGCCGGTTCAACAGCTACACCGTGACCGATCGGGGACAGGCCCTCCTCGACCTCACTTGCGAAGGATCCCGACGGGCGCTCCAATCATGGGCTGCCGGGGACCACCTGACGACGCGCCGCCGCCCCATCGCCGAGCAGCTCGATCCGACACGCCCGCTGCCGGACGGAGCGCGCGAGCTGCTGCGGAACGCTTTCCTGGCCGGCGACGACTTCGAGCGCGCGCGCCGCCGGCAGGCCCTTGCCTTTGTCGAGGCGATCCGTGTCCGAGCCGGCGGCCATGTCGCCTGGGACATGCGCCCGCCCGAGATCGAGGATGCGGAGCATTGGGCCGACATGCGCGCGGGAGCGGCGCTCTCCGCCGTGGTGGAGGCAGCGGCGGGAGAGGGCGAAGGCGGCTCAGTGCTTGGGCGGATCGAAGCGCACATGGGAGCGGCGGGGCTGCGCAAGCTAGCCCTCCACGAGGCCGCGGACTCGAACAGGGACGCGGCCCTGCGGGCTGCGCTTGACCATCTGCGGGCGCAGGCGCAGTCATTCCTGTCGGCCCACCACGACCCCTCGCCGGGGCAGGCGGCGACGCGCTTCTGCGCGGACTGTGCCGAGGCGGATGCCGAGACCGTGGTCGCGCGGCTGGTCGCGCGCGACGGCCGCATCCTGCGCCTCGTCGACGGCTTTGTCCTGGCGGGATCGGCCTTCCGCGGTCAGCCGGTCCGCGAGCAGGATCCGGATGACCTAGCGGAGGCGCCTCCCGAAGAAGGGCCGGACGAGCCGCCGGAGGAGGCAGTCCCGGCGCTGCCCGCCGCCATCTCCCGGCGCATCCGCAACTTGGCAGCGCTCGCCCCCGACTTGCACGCCGCGCCAGCGGGCACCACCGGAGCCTGATGGGATGGAGAAGCGCCAAGCCTTCGGATCTGATCAGCCGCCCTCCCTCCTGCACCTGTTCGAACCGCCGGAGGGCCATGTCGGCAGCTTCGGCTGGCTCTGCGGCTACTCGGCCGACGCCTATTTCATGAACGCGGCGGCCGAACTCTTCACCCGCCGCACACAGCGCCGCCGTGGTGCGGACGGGGAGATCGCGCTCGGCCTGATCCTGGATCCCGGCACACCTCGGGTCTCGCTCGTGGACGCGCCAGGCGTCCTACACTTGCCATTGCCGCCGACCAGTGCCCTCCGGCTCATGCATGCTAAGGTCGCGCTGCTCGGCTTCCGCGCGTTGTCGAGCGACGCTTGGCGGCTGCGACTCGTCGTCTCGACAGGGAACTGGACGCGCGAAACACTGGAGGACAGCCTCGACCTCGCTTGGCGGATCGAGGTGGGCTCCGGGGAGATCCGCGACGGCGACGTAGGCCAACGCCTGACCGACTTCGCGGCGGCCGCGGACTTCCTCTCCGCGCTGCGTGGACGGGTCGATGCCGCCCCCTTGCAGGCGGGCTCGCGCCTGACGCGCGAGGCAGTGGCCTTGTTCGATCGATGGAGTGGGGAAGCGGCACAGAACGCACCGGAGGGCGAGCGCCCCCGCTTCGTCGACAGCCGGACGCAGGCCCTCCTGCCGCAGATCATTGATCGGATCGCCCCTGGCCGGCGCAACTATCTCGCCATGGGTTCGGGATTCTATGAGGGTGGCCCGGGTAGCGCGGTGCCACAGGTACCCGCGAGGATCGTCGAGGCCCTGCGCGGGGCCAACCTCCTTGCGCCGCAGGCGGAAATCGCTCTTTTCGCCAACCCTCTTGGCTGCCAAGCGGTCGCGGGCGCCATGCCGGCGATAGCGGCTGCCGGATGGGACGTATTTCGACCGGGAAATGGACCGTTCCAGCATCCTCGAACGCTCCACGCCAAGTTCCTGTTCGGGGCCCAAGCCGATGGGCGCTCGTCGCGCTGCCTGCGGGCTTGGCTCTATCTTGGATCGGGCAACCTCACACACCCTGGCCTGCTGCACGCAGGTTCGGCTGGCGGCAACTTTGAGGCCGGCGTCGTCCTGGCTCCGGAAGGGCTCGATTGGGAACCGAACGGCTCCGGCGTTTCGGTGAAAAGCGCACTGCCAATCGGCTGGGACGCGGCGGACCGACTGAACGAAAGCGAGGTAGAACCGGGCGGCGAGATGCCGGAGCGCGACGAGGCCTTCCGCGTCGCGCCGGTCTCGCACCTCGTCTGGACGCCCGTGCCCGACGGCACCGGCCGGCTCAGCACGCCGGGCGAAGCGGACGCCGCCTTCGACATCCTTGGCGCGTCCGGCGAGCCCTGTGAGCGGGAGGCACTGTCCTTTGTCTGGCCGGGCCCATGCCCGCCGGAGGCGACGGTCATCTGGGATGTGGGCGGGCATCGCCATGCCGAGCGGGTACCGGTGGTCGATGGCCACGGGCGCATCGGCGCTACGGCGCTCTCGCCGCTCGGCTTCGACGAGGCTTGGTCGCTGCTGGCCGACTTTCCCAACCCGCCCGCCGAGGACGCGGTCGAGGGCGGACAGGAGAACGGCGACGATGATCGGGAGGCAGGCGACGCGGGCCGGGGCGGTACTGCTCCGAACGGCGACTATCCAATTCGCCGCGTCATGGGGCTGATCGAGCGGATCGCCGCGCGCCAGACGGAGCTGCATCCGGCGGACTGGACGGCTTGGTGCGTGCGGCTTGGCCAGACGCTCGAACTCGTCGGCGCGGAGAACGAAGTCGAGGCCTTCCGCGCGCTTGGCCTCGATCCGTTCAGCGCCTTGAGGGCAGAGCCCTTCCGGCCGGACTTCGCGAGAGACGCGTCAAGCCTGGAGGGCCGGTTCTACGAGGACACGCTCGCGCGCGTCGCGAACGCTTGGCGGGTCGCCGGGCTCGAACCATTCGAGGCATGAGATGAGCTTCATGGACTGGCAGCGCGTCGGCGACATCCTCCAGGCCGCCGCGACGGAGGCGGGCCCCTACCTGAACGAGGGCCAGCGGGCTAGCTTGCGCGTCCTGGCGGAGCGCCTACCGCAGCACGGCATGGTGATCGCCGACGAGGTCGGCATGGGCAAGACACGCATCGCCGTGGCGCTCGCCCGCGCGGTGGTGGAAGCGGGCGGCCGCGTCGCCATCCTGGTCCCGCCAACGCTTGGCTTCCAATGGCAGGAGGAGTTGCGCTTGGGCGGCGTGCCGGACGTGCCAGACGTGGTGCGGAGCCTCGGCGGCTTTCTCTCGGCTTGGTCCGTCGAGGGCCGGCCAGGAAAGCCATGGTTCGACCGGAGCGTGCTCCTGGTCTCGCACGGCTTCGTCACTTGGCGCATGGGTGCGACGACGCCGCGTCGGCGCTTCGAGATCCTACCACTCCTTGCCGGCCTTGCACAGCAGGCGAGGGACGGCCGGCCTCCCCGCGGCTTCAAGACGAAAGAGCAGGAGGCCGACCTGCGAGCCTGGACCGCCGCCCGCTCGATCGCGCAGCACTGCGAGCGCTCGACCGACGCCGCAACACGCCGGTGCTTCGAGACGCTCGGCAGCGAGACCGACTGGCGGGACGCCAACCAGGGCACGAGCTACGAGCGGGACGGCGCCTCGCGCCGCCTGCTCCAGACGGCGGTCGGCCTCGGGCTCGGCGCCTTCGACCTCGTCGTCATCGACGAGGCGCACAAGAGCCGCGGCGAGGGCACAGGCCTCGGCAGGCTGCTCGGCCAGACCCTCCTGACGACCGAGGCGGCAAGGCGCCTCTGCCTCACGGCGACGCCCGTGGAGCTGGCCGCGAGCGACTGGGACCAGGCGCTTTACCGCATCGGGATCGGCGTGGAGGATCGCATGCGCGTGCGCGCCGCAGTGGAGCGCTACGACACGGCGGCGCGGCGGGTGCGCCTCGGCTGGCGTGGCAGTGAGACGACACGGGAGAGCTACATCGAGGCGGCGCGGGATTTCGAAGCGGCGCTGCAGCCCTACGTCCTGCGCCGCGGCAAGGGCGGCGACCCCGCCGTCGCCCTGTTCCGCGAGGCCTCGTTCGCGGCGGGCGGCGATCCCGACGCCTATCGCTGGCAGCACGACATCGCGGTGGACCCGACCCGTCTCGAACTCGGCTGGCGCAGAGCGGTCTGCGCGGCCGAGTCGCTTTCTTTCGTCGCCCGCGGGCATGACGATCCAGCCTCCAAGCGCCTGCGGCTCACCTTTGGCAACGGCCACGGGATCGCGACGCAGCTCGACGCCTCGGCCGAGACGGCGGAGGACAAAGCGCTGCAGCCGGGCGATCCGGTCCCCGAGGACGCGCCCGAGCCGGCTGAGGATGCGCTCTCACCGGCGGACCGCAAGCGCCTTGCGCGCGCCGCTTGGTGGCAGAGTGTGATCGACAAGACGGCACGCGCCGAGGACGCCCTCTACGAGCATCCGGCGATCCTCGCCGCGGTCGGGGCGATCGAAGCCTATGACGCCGCAGACGAGAAGGTTCTCGTCTTCGGCCGCTTCACCGGGCCGATGCGTGCTCTCACGGACCTCCTGAACGCCCGCGCCATGCTGCGCGCGCTCGATTCTGGAACGCTCTGGCCGCAGCGCAAGATCGAAGAGGGCAAGCACCACGCGGCCGCGGCCGCACACAGGCAGCTGAAGCGCGCCAGCTTCTTCGATGAGGCGCAGATCGACGGTCTTCTCGCTGGGCAGTACGAGGAGATCGAGCGGCGGCGCGAAGCTTTGCGGAGCGCCCTTTTCGACCTCATCCTGCGTGGCCTGCCGGAAGCTGAGCATGACGCCCGGCTTCTCGCCGAAGCGGCGAAGACCGGACGCGACGAGGATCGCGCCCTCCTCGCCGCGGCCGTCGACCAGCTAGTCCGCCACGGCCAGCGGGCAGGTCCCGAAGCGGCGGCATCGGTGCCCGGCCCCTTGGACCTTGAGCCTGAACCCGTCGCGGAAGCTTTCCTTCAGCTTGTCTCCGCACTGCGAGAGCGCGGTGAGGGCGACGCAGACGGGGACGGCGCGCTCGACCCGGTCGAGGCGGGTGCGCTCTGGCGGACCCTCGCGGGGCGTCTGGGGGACGAGTACAAGTTCGAGCGAGGCCGCTACGCCCGCCTGATGAACGGCGCGACGCCGCTGCCCACGCGCCGCACGCTCCAGCTCGCCTTCAACCGCCGAGAAAGCAATCCGCGTGTCCTCGTCGCGCAGTCCGTCGTGGGGCGGGAGGGCCTGAACCTCCACCAAGCCTGCCGAGTCGTGATCCTCCTCCATCCAGAATGGAATCCTGGCGTCGTCGAGCAGCAGGTGGGCCGCGTCGACCGCGTCGGCAGCCATTGGGCGCGCGAACTCGTAGCCGCCCACCGGTCGGGCGCGCGGGTCCTTCCGCGGATCGAGGTTCGCCCAGTCATCTTCGAGGGCACCTACGACGCTCATCACTGGCGAGTGCTGCACGATCGATGGGACGACCTGCGCGCGCAGCTGCATGGCATCGTCGTGCCCCATCGTCTGCGTCCGGGATGTACCGAGGAGGAGCGCGATGCCATCCACCGCCTAGATGCGGCCGCTCCGAAATTCGAGCCATAAGACAATGGGAGGCTTATGCTGACCAGCAAGCGCAATCTCTGACGGTAGAAGGGGATAACTACCGCAGCGTTCCACGAGATGCTTCAGTAGAGCATACTTCCATCTTTATGCACGATTGAGAGAAGCGCGCCTCCTTGACCCCCAAGCAACTGCGTGTTGAAAGATCTTATCAATAGAAGTTGGCGTACCCAGCGCGCCGGTCGAAGCGGCCTCGCGAAAGTTGGGTCCGATGGCGCATTGACACGCTCAGATATTTACTTTGTAATGCTAGTTAACGCCGCCGAAATGACGTAGGGGGGCGCCTTGAAAACCAGGCTGCGCATGTTGTTGCTCGCCCTTCTGGCGCTGTTCGTCGCGCCTGCGGGGGCTCAAGACGCGAATTTCGCCATCGACGTCACCATCAACAATTTCGCCACGTCGACGGCTGGAGACGGCCCGCCGTCGATCTCCAGGACCGACGAGTTTGCGGCCGCGGTCGCCGAGGCGAGCGGCGCAGAAGAGAGCGAATGCACGAGCTACGGGCGGCAGAGCGCGGCGCGCTCCTTCGCGCAAGGCAAGCGCCTTCCCTCCGGCCCGAACTCGGTGAAGCTGCTGTTCTCCGCGGACGGCTATGCGCAGGGTGGACACTACCGCACCTGCGGGGGATGCGTGGCCCGCAAGTGCGTGGTGGTCGAAGGGCACGATACGTCGGGCGCAACGCAGGCGAAGTCGACGGCGCTCGTGACCGTGAAGCCGTCCGAGAGCCTTTAGAGCCTTCAGAGCCTGATCCGTATCAGGCGGACCGGAACGGCCGAGGGCGTCTCGATCTCCATCCAGTCGTCCGGCGCGACGACCCGCCAGATGACCGCCGAAGAGGAGGTCGTCTATGTCGAGCCGTTCTCGCCGGCCGTGACGATTCTCATCACGGCCGCGCTCAACGGCAGCGATAAGGGGGGCTGCTGCAACACCGCCCAGAGAATCGAGAACTTCATCGACATTTCGGCCGAGAGAGCCCCCGTCCTTTCGTCTGCAGCGGCGATGGCGAAGGGCCTCTCCCCCTTCATGATCAACGGCGAACAGACCCAGGGCTATCGGTCTGTCGGGAGCATCGGCCTTCGAGGTGAGATCCATTGCACAGGAACGCTCGTCGCGCCCAAGACGATCATCACCGCCGCTCACTGCATGTTCGGCCTGAACAGCGAGATCGAGCAGGGCGCTCTCGACTTCAGGATCGGCGACACGTTCCGAAGCGCCACGCTCGTCTTCAAGATCGTGAAGGCGGAGCTGCCCGACAGCCAGGCTGACGGCTTCGTCTTTGATCCCAACAATTATGAGGACGATCTGGCTGTCGCCTATCTCGATGAGGTGCCTCCGGTCGATCCGACGCCGCTCTACGAAGGCTCGCCGCCCTGGAAGGACATCATCGCGTCGGGAAAGAGGGTCCTGATGGTCGGGTTCGGGTTCAACGGCATCACCGAATCGAATGGCCACTTCAGTCTGTTCGCGCCGGGCATCAAGCGCCAAGCGGAGATTCCGATCGATAACGTCACCAACCGGAAGATCTACTTCGGGGCAAACGTGCAGGAAAACACCTGCCGCGGCGACTCCGGCGGTCCGACCCTTCTCGAGGGGACGAGCCCGAGAGGCGCGACCTTGGCGATCGTCGCCGTCACGTCCGGAGGAAGCGGCGTCAACTGCAGCGACGGCATCAATTTGAGACTGGATGCCTATCGCAGCTGGTTGCAGACCCGACTGTTGTAAGCGAGGGAGGTCCCAAATGTGTCAGATGAATCGTCGGTGCCTGCTGGGTCTTGGCGCGCTTTCGCTGGCGGCCAGCTCCACGGGCCGAGTGAAAGCGCAGGACGCGGGCGCGGCCGGCACCGCGGCCGCGCCTCAGACCGCCGAGCCGCAGGCGGCCGAGGTCGAGGACCCCGAAGCCGAGTTCCTTTGCAGTACGATCGAAGGCGTCGATCGGGTCGGCGACATCTCAGGGTTCAGCGCCGCGACGCCCGAGGAGAACGCCCTGCTGGACCGGGCCAGGGATGAGTACAAGTTCACCCCCTTCGGCGTCGCCCTCTTCGGCAACCGCTGGAGAAAGCACGACGGCTTGACACCCAATACAGGAGTCCTGACGCTCGGCGTCCATTTTCTCAACGGCAGCAGCAATCAGCGCCAGTTCTTCAGGTCGACCGTCGTTGATTGGACGACCGGCAGCCTGAAGGACAAGGTGAAGTTCCGCTTCGACGTGCCGGTGCATCTGTCCCAGATCCGCGTGTCCTTCGGGCCCGGTGGCAACTGGTCCTACGTCGGCCGGCAGAACCTGGGGATCAATGCCCTGGAGAAGACCATGAACATCGAAACCCTGAACAAGCGGGTCTGCCTGCACGAATGCGGGCACGCGTTGGGTCTGGGCCACGAGCATCGACATCCCAACGCCCCCATCGTCTGGGACGAGGATGCCGTCATCGCCGACATGGCGGCGCAGGGCTGGTCTCCCGCCAAGACCAAGGTCAACATCCTCGACCGGCTGACGCAGAATTACGCCTGCGCGGGTGATCCGACGTTCAATCCGCGATCCGTGATGCTCTATCCCATCCCTCTGCGCTGGACTAAGAACGGCTTCTCGTCGGGACAGAACAGCGAGTTGTCGGACGGCGACCGACGCTGCGTCGAGGGGCTGTATCTCTGAGGTGCCGTCTGGGCGCGGCCTCTCACGAGGTCGGCGCCTCGGAGGCCAGGAAGGCGGAGGATCACCGTTGCGATTAGGGCTCTTGATCATCGTAGATGGTTCTCGGATAGGCTTCCTTGATCGATCTTGGCTCCATCAGGCTGAGCACTTGGAGAACGCCGGCTGCGTTGAAGGCACCGCGATGTAATTGGGGCGCGCTTCCGCCCACCAGCCGGACCAGCTGCGGCTGCGCCGGCGCGGATCAAGCGGTCGCTGGCTCTCCATGAGTTCCGCCCGACGCTGCACGCGATAGGCAGCCTCGAGCGGATCAGGTTCGTGAAAGCTCAAGCTGTCGAGAATGTCGGCCGCGTTGAAGGCCCGCAACCGGCAGCGGTGCTGATGCTCGTCGCGCTCCCAGCCCCGGTCGATGAAGGACCAGGCGCGATCCGCAAAGGCGGACAAGGGCGCCAGCCGCTCGGCCACGGCCACGCTCCAGGCTGCCGGGCCGATCTCGGGCGAAACGACGATGCGCTCGGCCTCGCCGATGTCGCCGGCAGGGCGACGCTGCCCCCTCATCGTACCGAGAAGATCGGCAAGGCAACGATATCCCGCCCTTGCCGGGTCCGGGCCGTCCAGAGCGAGGATGCGCGGGTTCAGCCCCCGGCACAGCCAGCGAACATGGCCCCAATGCTCGTTCGTCTCGGCTTGCACGTCCCGCGGCGCGCGCGCGTCGAAGAACAGGCTGCGCGCCGGTGTCTCGAAGCGCGGCAGGAACTCGAACAGAAGCCACTCCTTGAGGTGATCGCGCAGGGCGATCGGCACGTGGGCGGCGATGTTGGTGACGAGCCCGTCCGCTGCGCCGAAGCCGCGCTCCAGAACCGCGATCGACAGACAGCGGCCGTCGAGGCGACCGGCGGTCCAATGCTCCAGACGCTCGCGCAGCTCCGACAGGAGGTGGGCGCGAAACGCCGCGGCGCTACCCGGGTCGAACTGCCGAAAGCCGTCATGGGCCACGCTAAGGCGGGCGTTAAAGGCGAGCCCATGCTCCTGCATCAGAAACGACGCCGCCTCGAACACGGCCTGCGCCATGGCGACCGAAAGATATTGGCCGCTCGCGTCCTCATGCCTTGCAGGATCGCTTTCGGCCTGAAGCTCGAGATCGAGAACATCGTCGCGCGTCACGCCGTCGATGATGACCGGCGTGACCTGGGGAACGATGAAGGCCGGACGCGAAGGGTCGCCGAGGTGGGGCGTGGGCTCGGCACGGGCGATCGGGCCGGGCGCAGGCTCGGCAGAGCGGACGGGAGGCGGGGCGTTGACCATCTGCGTGAGGCGCAGGGCGGCGTTGCGCAAGCCCAGCTCGCTGCCGCTTCTCCAGTTCATGCACAGGTCGGTCATCTCCTGCCACACCGCCACCGGATGAAGCGCATGGCGGGCCGCTCGGTCGCGGATCGCGTCGGCGAGGCGGCGCCACGCGGTCGCCTCGATCGTCACGAAGGCGGGATCGGCCAGCCTTTCGAGCGGCGGATCGGCGAATTCCAGATCGTGGATCTGGAGAAGAGCGGCCAGAAGGGCATCGAACTTCGTTTCTGCACCGACGGGCCACAGGTGTAGGAACGCCTCCTGCTGGCGTAGATCGCCGACGAAGACGGCGTCGAGAAAACCCACCACGATCGGCCCGTGCGCCACGCCGAGAACGGACAGGGTGACGTCGAGGCTGATCGTGGGATCGAACTCGCCGACCTGCTCGAGGTTCTTCACGAGGTCGCGAAGCTGGCCTTTCGAGACCGCGACGATGGTGGCCAGCGCGGCGTCCTCGAAGCCGAAGCCCTCCTTTCGGCAGAGATGGGCAAGGTAGGCCTTGGCCGTCTCGTCGTCGATGAGGTCGAGGTCGAGCACGGTGCAGCGCGATTGGATCGCGCCGCGGATCCTGTGGCGCTCGGTCGTCGCCAGAACGAACACCGTCTGCGTCGGCGGCTCCTCGAGCGTCTTCAGAAGGGCATCGAAAGCCTGGCGCGACAGGCCCTGCGCCTCGTCGATGACGATCACTCGCCAGTCGGCCCGCAGCGGCATGCCCCGGCAGATCTCGACGATTCGGCGGATCGCGTCGATCCCGCCATGGGTACCGCCGTTCAGCTCATAATAGTCCGTGTGCCCGCGATCGAAGGCAATGCAGGTATCGCAGGCGTTGCAGGGGGAGCCCCCGCTGGTCGGCGCCTCGCACTGCAGAGCCTTGGCATAGATCCGCGCAAGTGTGGTCTTGCCGATGCCTGGACACCCGGCAAGCGCCACCGAGCGCGCGGTCTTGTTTCTCCGGATCAGGGACGAGAGGTAGACGACGGCGCTTGCCTGGCCGACGACCTCTTCGAAGCAAGCGGGGCGGTATTTCAGCGTGAGGGCTTCGTTCTGCATGAGTATCGGACCTTCAGGGGGATCGGCGGGGGAGGTTGGCCGACGCGGGCGCGCGACGGGGCGAGTGTGATCAGGCTGAAGTCTTTGAGGGGGCTGATGCCCCTGATGGGTTTGATGCGTTTGATGACCCTTGTGAGACCGGCGTCAGGCGGGCCGGGGATCCTCGCGGTCGAGGGCGCGAAGGAGCTCTTTCTGTCGGGATCTAGTGGTGCGGCGCGGGATCGGTCTTGATGCGCAGTGGGTAGAAGGTGCCCGTGACCCGGTGGACCTTGGCGGTGAAGGGCATCGTGGGATCGGCGGCGTGAAGGGCCATCTCCCCGCCGAACTTCGTTTGGCTGATCGAGGCACCGGTCTGCTCGAGAAACAGGTTCCACAGCGGCGTGGCGCGCACACCCTCCTTCGTCGTGATGCGGGCAACGGCTTCGGACGCGACATCGAGGGCGGCAAGCCAGACCTCGACGCTGGTCTGTGGGCGTTCACGGCGCTGCAGGGCGAACAGGGCTCCAAGCTGCGCCTCGATCGGGCTCGGGGCGAAGGCGTCGACGAAGCGCCACAAGCGCCCGTAGTCGGTGCCCATCACGATCGGCCAGACCAGCGGATCGCCGTTCTTGCCGGCCTCCCCGTTGCGGAAAGGCAGGGTGACGAAGCGCCGGTTGCCCGTATCGTCGGCCACGAGTTCCTCGATGCGGTTGTTGGCTGTGCCGATCAGCGTCGCCCTTTGGCGCAGGGCGTAGCTCATCGAGGATCCGATCTTGCGGCGACGCAGCGACTCTCCCGTGATGACGCTTTTGAGAACCGGCACCAAAGGCGCCGGCACCTTCTCCACGTCGTCGATAAACACGGCCGGGAAGCGGTAAACGTCGCCGCTGCGCGGATCGGCGAAATCCGACAGCAGCACGGGGCTGGTGGCGAGCTCGCGCAACGGCGACAGGAAGCGGCTGACGAAGGTCGTCTTTCCGCTGCCCTGCGCGCGGCTGAACACCACTGGCATGAGGTGGTGCTTCACCGGACGGCCGAGAAGCTTCTGCTTGACCTGCCAGATGAAGTGCTGAAGGCAGGCGGCGGCGACCTCGGGCTGCGCGTCGAAGATCCCTTGCGCAAGGCGCGTCCAATCGGCACCGGCCTCGCTCCTGCCCTCCTGCGACAAGGGCTCCAGGATCGCTTCGGCGATGAGGCGCCGGCGTCGGCCCTGGCTCTGCCGCGTCACCTTGCGCAGGGCGCGCTCCATGTCGCCCTTGGGCATACGGATGCCCTTCCCGCGCAGCTCAAGCAGGATCTCGTCGAGCAACCAGAGATGGTCGACGTCGTCCCGGTCGAGAACGGCGGCGATGTCGGCGGGAGTCAGGGCCATGGTGGTCGCGGCGACGAGGCGCAGCGAGCCGTCGAACAGGATCTCGACACCGCGCTTGGCCAGGAAGTCGTGCACGATCTGAACCGGGTCGAGGACGCTCGCATCCTCGCCCTCTGCCAAATCGGCGTCTTTGGCTGCGGGCTCGGGCGTGTTCCAGTCCTCGAGGTCGACCGCGCCTGCATTGAGAGCGCACGAGCCCGGTTGGCCATCGGCCGCGACGCTTGATCCTTCTTCTGCTTTTGTCGGTTCGGCCGGTTCCGTCGGCGCGGTCGGACAAGGGATCGGATCGAGCGAGGGCAGGGGCCGAGGGGGCTGTTCGGCGGAAGCGGGAGGCGATGCGCTTTCAGGGCGATCGACGTCCCAGTCGCCGGGTGTGGTGTCGGTCATCTCAAGGTCTCTGCGTCCCGAAGACCGCAAGGGCCCGGTTGCCCTTGCGCGTCTGGCCTTTGCCTGGGACCCGTCCTAGCCTCGGGCCGCGGGCGCATCAGGGGGCTGCCGGAATTGTCCGGGACGGGCCCGCGCAACAGGACGGGACTGGAACTAGGAGCTTGCGGGGATGGACGACTATGTCGGCTTCTATTGGACCCTGCCCATCAACTGGGCAGGCTTTCGGCGGCTGCCGCCGGACGCCGAGGCCGCGGCCGCGAGGAGCCGGACGATCCGTTATCAGCTTCACCGCGTGCGCCGCTTCGTAGCCGATACCAGCGGGCGCCTCGTCAAGGAGATCGTCTTCATCGAGGTGAGCCCGGATCGGGGCACGCAGGCGGTGATCGGCGCGCTCGAGGAGGCCAGGGCGCTCTGCGGCGCAAGGCAAGCCAGCCTTGTTTACGTCGACTTCGCCGAAGCCTTCCATTGGCGCCGGCACCCGCATCTCAACGCCTATCTCCAGAAGTACGAGATGGCGCCGGTCGGCTTGTCTCCCGATCCCATCACTATCGACGGGTGTCGCTTCGATCCCGTCGAGCACTTCGAGAAGTCGCGCGAGCGTCACAAGCGCAAGACCCAGGGCTTTCGCCAGGCGGCGTTGGAGGAGCTTCTCGCGCTCGCCGCGCTTCATCGCGGCGCGCCAGGCGATTATCAGGCCATCAGCGAGGCGCTGAACAACAAGGCCGTGCGAACCCCGACGGGCCGCCTTTGGACGCCCGAAACCGTGCGCAAGACGCTGAAGCGTCGGGGCGTGGCCTTCGGCGACGTGGTTCCGGAGCCCGTCTGACGACCGCAACGAGGTCGACGGGCGTTGCGGTTCGTTCGGCGGCGTCCGGCCTTCAAGGCGCGACCGCCCCGATCGTCGGATCGGCTCGGCCTCGCCTCGGTGTCGATCGGCTTGCGGGGCGTGCAGCAGGCGGTTGGTCGGAGATTGGCGAAAACGCTCCCCCTTCTGCCTTTCAAGAGGCTGCAAAACCGCTGGCGAGGGGGCTATAACAAGGCATGGGGGATCTGGATGGAATGCCTGTTTCCCTCTCTCCCTTCCTTTCCCTCTTCTCCCTTCCCCCTTACCTCCGCTTCCCTCTCTCCGGCTCGAGCCGGAGGCCTCTCCCGCCCGATCCGCCAAGCCGCTTCGGACCCTACCCCTTGAGCCCGTCCCTTGAGCCCGTCCCGTCCGTCTTGTCCATCACGATCCAGTCGCGATCCAGCGCGGGTTGCGAGGCAGCGTCGGTCGCGATTCAGGGCCGGTCGCAGTCCAGGGAAAGTTCGCGACGCCATCCGTGAAGACCGTCCCGACCGCACCACCGTCGCGGTTCGATCGAAAGGACGTTCTCATGGCTTCCCCCAACAGGCCGATCCATCCCGCCGCCGCCACCCCCGCCGCTTCGTCGACGCCGCAGGCCACTGGCGCCCTAACCGAGACCGACCGCCCGTCCGATCCGGCACAGGTGCCCTCCGCACCCCCGCCGCCGTCCTCGCCCCCGTCTCCCGCCCCGGCACCACCCGCCCAGCCGCGCGAGCCCTTCTTCATCCTCGGTCCGAGCCGCCCCGCGCCCGCCGACCCTGAGGCCGCTCGCCCCATCGCTGGGCTGCAGACCGCTCCGGACGCGGCTGCCTTCGACCCCATTGCCTTCGGCCCGCAGCCGACGATCCCCCTCCTGCCGGACGCCTTGCTGAAGCGGCATCGGACCTTCGTCCACACCGACACCCGCTTCCGTGCCGCCGCCCGCCTCCTCCAATGCCTTTGGCGCGAGGATCGACAGCTGCCGATCGGCCTTTATCGTGACGGCAACGGCCGGCGCCGCAAGCTCGGATCCCGCCTTACCGCTACCGATGCTCGCCAGGGCGCCAACTTCATCTCACCCGCCATCGCCCGTCTCGTTGAGAAGGAGCTGATCTATCGCGAGATCGGCGCCGTGATCGAGGAGGAGCGCCTTCGTCAAAACCTCCTGTCCTCGCAGCCGTTGTGTTTCAACCTCTTCGGCCCGATGAAGCTCGACCTTGGCCTCGCCACCGCCGTCTGCGAACAGCTTCTGCCCGGCTTCTTCCGCAAGGTGGTGGACGTTCGTTTCGAGCATTCGCCGGCTCGTGGCCATAAGGCCTTCGTTGGGGACGGCACCGCCTTTGATGTCCTCCTGCGCGGCTACACCCCAGCCGGCCGGCGCGCCTTCGTCGGCATCGAGGTGAAGCTGACCGAAGGCTGCCATGAGCCTCTGCCGCGCTTCTCCGGCTGCTACGAGGAGATCGCCCAGTCCTCCAGCCTCTTCGTCGATCCCGGTAATCCGGCCCTGCGCGCCAACCCCGTCCAGCAACTCTTCCGCCAGACCTGCCTCGGCGCGGCCATGCTGCGCAACGAGCTCTACGACGAGGGCCTTCATCTCCTCATCGCCCCGCAGGATAACCACCTCGCTCAGAACGCTGCCGACAGCTTCCGCCGCCAGCTGCGCGAGCCGGACACCGGCCGCCTGCCGTTCCGCGCCATCTCGCTTGAGACCGTCATCGGGGCCATCGCCACCGCCGGTGAGCCCGAGCTCGCCCGGCTGCTTCATCGCCGCTACTGTGACTACGGCCGGATCGAAGCGCTGCTCGAACTCGAGCCGGTCGCGACCATCCCGCAGATGAGCGAGACATCGGCCGCCGCCTGAGGATCAGCCGGGCCGATCCACCTTCATCTCACCACGCGAGTCCCCAGGTAGGATCATCTTCGGTCCTGCTTAGCTCCCACCTGAGCTGCCGCCCGATCCAAGCCTCATGGTCCCGCTTCATGTTCCTGGGGACGACATCATCTGGCTCCCCGGAGGCGCCGCCAGAACGCTCCTCCTGCAGCCCTTCATCGGCCTCTTCGCCTCGCGGCTGAACCTCATCGTGGCGCGCTTTCTCTCGCCGTCTTTCCCATCGAGGCCCCTCATGAGCAGCCATCCGATCGCCTCCTGGAGGTCGCGCCAGCGCGGCCGCAAGCTCGCCCTCTGGGAGGGCCCGGCGGCTTTGGCGCCCGCCTCTTCGCGACGATCGAAAAGCAGGCCAGCGGTCTCTGGTCGGGCTCTTGTGGCCGGGAAGCAGCGACCACCTTCGTCAGCCGCGAGGCGGCAATCCGCAAGTTCAGCCGCCGCGCCGCCGAGGAGTACGGCGTCGAGCTGCGCACCACAACGCGCATCATCTGCCTACTTTCGCCACAGGCAGCCTCCTGCGCCCGCAACGACTGAATTCGTCGAGAAACTGAAAGGGCTGGCCTCTCTTTTTTACCTGCCGCAACTTCTCCGACCGCCCCCTGAAGCTCTCCTCGCCCATCAGCCGCAAGAGGAAAGTTCCAGCCCATGACCACCAGCATCTACAGCCGCGTCACTGATGCCATCCTCGCTCAAATTGATACCGCGGATCCCGCTTCATGGATCTGTCCTTGGCACCGCAGCGCCGGCAGCGGTCTGCCGACCAACGCCCTGACGCAGCGCACCTACCGCGGCATCAACGTCCTCTCGCTCTGGTGCGGCGCCCGCCTCAACGGCTTTGCCACCGACCAGTGGGCAACCTATCGGCAGTGGACCGACTTCGGCGCGCAGGTCCGCCGCGGCGAGACAGGGACGCTCGTCGTCTTCTACAAGGATATCCCCGCCCCATCAGCCACGCGCGCCACATCGTCTGGGGAAGCAGGATGCGACGACGGCCGGCGCTTTGTTGCCAAGGCCTCGACGGTGTTCAACGCCGCGCAGGTCGACAACTGGACCAAACCCGAGGACACTGCACCGTTCGACGCCGTCCCCAACTCGTACCTGGAATTCGATGCCTTCGTCGCCGGCACCGGCGCTACCATCCGGCACGGCGGAGATCAGGCCGCCTATGCGCCGGTGCCGGACGAGATCCGCATGCCGCCGCGTGCCCGCTTTCATTCCACCGAAGGCTACACCGCCACGCTGGCCCATGAACTCATCCACTGGACCGGCGCCAAGCACCGCCTCAACCGCGATCTTTCTACCCGCTTCGGCACCAAAGCCTATGCGGCTGAGGAACTCGTCGCCGAGATCGGTTCTGCCTTCGTCCTCGCCAGCTTGAACCTATCCGCCGAGCCGCATCCGAACCACGCCGCCTACATGGCCGGCTGGCTACCGCTCCTGCGCTCCGATCCGCGCGCGCTCTTCACCACCGCTGCTCGCGCTTCAATCGCCGCCGACTACCTCCGGATCCTGACGCAGCACGATCCCGCACGCTGAGCCGGCAGCTTTGCGCCCATCGCGGTCATAAGCGCAAGCCTTACGACTTCCTCAAAACAGACATCGCAAGCCTATGTCCGCCTAAGCGGAATTGATCGTGACAGACGCATTCGAAGTCAGAAATGGTCATTCAAAGCCGGTGGAATCGGCTCTAAATTTTAGCTGGCGCGCGTTATCGCGGACAACGCCGATGTCTGCTTCGTCGAAGCCGGCGTCGGCCTCCGCTTCGATCTCGACGGTGATTTTCACCTTCGCGCGCGGCGTTCGCTGCAGTTCCATCACCACGGCGTTGAGCACCGCGTCAAATGCCTTCACCGGTCGGATCATGTCAATGTCGACCGTGCCGTAGAAACGACGCGGCTTGGTTGAAGTCTCTCCTGTGTCTCCGCTGGGTGAACCCTGATCTCGGCCGCCGCTGTTCTCTTCCGAAATCGGGACGGTTGGGTCGCCGGGAGAAGTAGTTGTCGGGGCCGGGCGTGACTGCTCCATCGCCACGTCGGAGCGAACCAGAACCGCCGTAGTCGGAAAAATTTCGGGAGGTGCCTTTGCCCATGCAAGTCCCGCGTAGCGGCCGCTCGCATCGTCGAACGCGTCCGCATAACCAAACGACGGATCGAGCTTGCCGGCCGCGTCGCGGATTGCGCCTTCCAGCACCAGACGGTCGCGCAGCTTTGGGAGGTAAACGTAGGAGGCGAACCAGTCGGCGACTTCGCTCACTCCGAGATGCGGCCGATCCTCGGGCCAAAGCGGCTTCAGGTGCAGCGCCAGCGCGTCGGGACCGAGCTTCTCCTTTGCGATGCCGTCCCCGCGCGGTCCCGACTTCTCGTACACGGCTGCCGGAATGGCGGGCCGGTCCTTTGACGCGATCGACAGATGGTCGAGGTCGAACGCCGCGCCGGCGGTCGTGGCCTCGGTCTTCACCGGGAAGAGGATGTGACTCCACGCGAAGCGCACGGCCTTGGCCGCGCCGTCGCGGCTCGTCTTGGCCTTCTCCTTGGTGTCGTCGACCTGCGCGCGCGTCAGCTGATCCTGTAGCCGCATGTCCTCGCAGATGCTCTGCCAGGCCATCGCCTTGCGCATGACCTCGCGGGCGGTGCTCAGCAGCGCCTCATCGGCAGCAACGAACAGCAGGGTGTTGCGGAACCGGCGCTGCCCGGAACGGCAGCGCATCAGGGTTTCGGTGACGGCGTCGGTCGCGAGCGACTTGGCCACCCCCTTGCCGGCGTGCGGCGTGGATGGACCAAGGATCACCAGCGAGAGCGCGTTCGCCTCGTCGATGCCGATGGGATCGTCGGGCGCGGCGAATACCTTCGCGAAGCCTGCCCGCGTGCCGCCGTCCTCCCGTAGCACCGCGACAATCGTCGCTTCGACCTCGTGGTCGGGCAGCGCTTTGGCGCGGTCCTCGGCGAGGCGGTTCAGCGTCGGCTGAGTCGAGAACCAGTAGCGGCCCGCTTCCTCGTACAGATAGGTCGCCCGTTCCGTGAGCTCGCGCAGTGCTTCGCCGAAGATGGCGAGCTGGTCGCCCGGCTCGGCGCAGGCGAGCCGCAACCCCGGTCCGGTGAGGCCGGCATTGGGCCGGCCGGCGAGGGGTGCCGAGCAGACGAAGACCGCGCGCGCAGCGCGAGTCGCGGCGCGCAGCTGCGAGATGCGCCGCGAGGGATTCGCTTCCATCCGAGCGGGAAGCGAGCTGTCGCCGTCGACCTCCTTGTCGACCACGGCGTTGAAGTTCGGGTCAAGCGGGTAGAGCACGCTGGCGCGGACCCGCTCGTGAGAGATCGGCACGCGCGCAGGCGTGATGAGCGGGTTGGGCGACTGCTCGTGCCACAGCGTGCCGACGACATTCGCCATGAAGCGAAGGACGCCGCGCGTGCGCTGAAACTTTTCGAGGCTCGCCCAGTCCTTCGACAGGCGGTCGAAGAGTTCCGGATGGATGGGATAGGAGAGCTTGAGAAGCTCCCGGTAGCGGGCCTCCTTGGCCTCGGGTGGGAACTCGGCCGGGTTGTTCCTGTAAAGGTCTGCGAACGCCTTCACGGTCTCGTCCCGCGCCTTCTCGCCCTCGGCGTCGAGCGTCTGGAACAGGCGGCGGCGGATGATCTCGTAGGTCTCGTCGCCGGATGCCGGGAGCCAGGCCGACTGCACGCGGCCGAACACCTTTTCAAGCCGCAGGAGCGCCGCCTCGCCCTTCGGGCCGCCCGCCTCGGCGACGCTCTCGGGCAGCGAGCCGATGATCAGAACGCCCGGCGCCATCTTGGCAGCCTCGGTCAGCGACTGGACGAACGACAGGAAGGCTTCGAACCGGTCCTCGCCGAGCTGGCGCGCATAGGCGACGAGCTCATCGAGAAGGATCAGGGCGGGTCCGGAAATCTTGAACAGCTCGACCAGGAGGTCCGATCCCGGATTGGTGCGGGCGGCCTCCGCCTCAGCCATCAGGTCGAGCCCAGCTTGGCCGGCGATGCGCCAGGCGATGTAGCCCCAGAGGGTGTGAACCCTCGGCCCGTCGCGCAGGATCAGAGAGGTATCGGCGCCCTTCGACGTGCCGACGAACACGGCGACCTTCGGCGGCGTCCAGGCCGCGATGCCGGCCTTTTCTGCGAGCGGGGCGACGCCCTCCAACAGCGCGAGGTCTCGCGCCCTGGCGAGGTGATAGACGGCCAGCATCGTATGCGTCTTGCCGCCGCCGAAGGCGGTCTGGAGGCCGATCACCGGGTCGCCGCCGTTGCCCGACAGGCGCTCCAGGCTGGTAATGAGGATGCGCTGCAGGCCCTCGGTCAGGAAGGTGATGCGGAAGAAGTTTTCGGGCGTCGCATAGTCCTCGCCGGCATGGCCGGCATCCACGGCGAAGAGGTCGGCGGCAAACTCAGCTTCCTTGAAGCGGTTGGCGAGCACGTCAGGATGGGGAAGCGCCACCTCGATCCAGGGCCGCAGCGCCTTGCCCGCGTCGGGCTCGGCTGCGTGTCGCTCGTTGCCGAGCGTTAGGATGGGTCGGGCAGTCGGCGCCGGCGTGGATGCGGGCGCTGCGACAGGCTCGTTGCCCGCCATGCCCGACCGGCGTTGGGCGTCGTAGAGCGACTTGGCCTCGGCGACCTCGGTGGACGGCGCCTTCACGGCCTTCAGCAGGCAGTGGATCGCGTCGAGGTAGCGCAGTGCCTCGTCGTCCTGGAGCGGGATCGACAGGTGCGCCGTGGCATTGCGCGCTTCGAGCGCCATCGAGGCGAAGTTGCGCACCTTGTGTTTGTCGCCGCGCGCGAAGGCTTCGTCGAACACGTCGCGCCAATTGTCGATCACTGTCTTGAGAAGGCCGTACTCGTCGAGCGCCGCGTTCGGCGAGCCGCTGGCGGCGCGGCTGGCATAGTGGAGCCAGCTCGCCCCGTGCCGCGCCTTCATCCGTGCCTCGACGAAGGGCGCGAGGCCGCGGCGCAGGTGGTAGAGCCCACCCTGGACACGCTGCAACGTCTCCTTCTCTGCCGACATCAGTTGTTCTCCTCGAAGGCAAAGGCGCCTTGGCTGGGGCTAGCCACGCGGCCGGTCTGGCCGAGCGTCGCCGCCCGGTCCTCCAGTTTCGTCCATTCCTGCGCCAGCTCGTTATAGACCAGCGCCTCGGCGGCCCAGCCCTTGTTCGTCGCGATCTCAAACAGGCGATAGGCCAGGGCACGGGCCTCCTCCGCCTTCGGCCCCATCTGCGCCAACAGTGCGGCGGCCGCCTCACTGCCGCCGTCTGGAGCGTTGAGGACGCGGGCGGTGTGCTGCACGCATTCCCAGGTGGTCAGCGACTTGTCGCCGGCCGGCGACCAGGCGGCCCGCAACTCCTCGCGCGGGGTCAGCCCCGCCTTGCCCTTCATGTCCTTGAACACGCCGGAGGCGAACAGCGCCCGGTCAGAGGTGTTCTTGGCGGTGGTCAGCGTGATCAGCTCTCCGCTCGCGCGCGAGTCGAATCCGTAGGTCGCGAACCAGGCCAGCGCCACCTGCGTCTCAGCGTCGAACGCCTGGTCCAGCTCGTTCTCTATCTCCTCCCAAACGCGGTTGATCAGTGCGAGCGCAGTCTTGACGCTCATGGCGCTGTCGTCGTCCTCCAGCACTTTAGCGTGACGTGAGAACACACCCATGCCGGGTCCGATCACAGATTGCTGCATGTCGACTGGGCCGACGCCGGCCTTCCGGATGGCGTCGATGGCGGCCGGCATCTCGCGTTTGAGAATACGGATAAAATCCGCTCGTGTAATAATCTCAGCATTCGAGGAGCGCTTGCGACAAACGAGCACGACTGACGACGCAAGCGCATTGATATTAGCCTTCAAGGCGTTGGTTGCTTCTGTGCGCACCGGCCACGTGCCATCCACAACGAGACCAGCATCTACCGTAGCTTGAAGAAAAGTAGACCAGCCAGTCGAAGCCGTCCCCTCCGCACCTGCTTCCGACTGTTTGAAAGCGTAGTAGATCGCGAGGGGAGCTTCATCGGACGCGGCTCGCTGCATGGACGCAAGAGCTTTGTTCATGCCGGCCATGAAAAAGGACTCAGCTTCGACCCTGCCACCGTGACGATAAGTCTCGGCAATCAGCTCATCATCTTTAGGCGTCAACAGCCTACGAAACAAGTTCGGCCAAACCTCAGTCAGTGAACGCCTAAGCCAAACATAAAAAAAGTCTGATAGGTCGGAGTAGTTAACGTTGTCGTAGTAGGGTGGATCAGTCGAGACAACGATTGGCTCCTCCGCAAAGGAGTTGGTCTGGGCTGCGAGATTCTTAATACAGCCCACCCCGCCGACGCCCAGATTGCTTAGATTCTCTGCGACCGAGACGGCAGTGCCTGCAATGTCGCCACCTGCTCCGGCAAGTGGATTCGTCTCCGCGAAGGACCATTGCATTGGGACTCCTTGGCGTCCCATTGCACCAGCCAAGCGTCCCATGCCGGTCTCCCAGATGGCTAGAGAGCATGATCGCGTAGACGATTTGCTTACCGCGAAGGCAAGGTAAGTAGCAACTGCATCGGCATATGCTTTTGAATCCGAACCACCTTCAGCAAGTGACTCACCTCCGTTTTCAAAACCAGCCTCGATGGCGTTCTCAAGTGCGCGTTGACGCACATCAGACACGATGTCTGAGAACGTCGTTAAAGCCGTGAGCTGTCGATCAGTAAAGTAGTCAGCGAAAGTGCGGAAACAGTACCGCCGCCCCTGTGCGTTGCTACCAAAAGTTCCTCTGCATTCTTGCAGGGGAATATTCATAACATCTCGGTTGGCGGCAACATGCAGAGTTGCGAGATCCGCAGCGGTCAATTGAGTATCGGAAGCATCTAAGTAAATGCGGGACCGGCCCGCGTCCGCTACTAAGGCGATCAACCTTGTAGACGAACGTCCAGCTTGAGCTTCTGTATCAATGTAAGCGCCACCAATTGTCGCACCTGTGAGGACGCAAGCAAAGGTAGCTCGTGCCGCCTTCGTGCCCTCTTTCAGCTTAGCCTCTCTGTCCCGCGACAACGCACCGGTGCGCACTTCGAAACGCCAACCATCCTGCGCCTCCGAATCGATCACAGGCTCGACCCAAGCTTTCCTGCCCTCTTTTGTCGACAGCATGTAAGACGTCACGAGCGGCACCATCGCACCTTTCGCCGCCGGGTCTGGTGAACGGACAGTGCGTGCCCACAACCAAGCGATTACCGTAGCCTTCGAGCCGTCCGAAAGCGTCGCCTTCGGATAGAGGTGGCCGATACGCTTCTCCGCCTCGTCGCGCATCCATTGGCCGTAATAACGGACGTCCTCCGCCAGCCCCTGCGCGCCAGTCCAGGCGCGGAGCTCACCATTGGCTGCCTCGGTGCGCGCCTTTGGATTGACCGGCGGGCGGCCGGCGAACTTGGGCGGGATCTCCACCAGTGCCTTGCCGATCAACACCGCCACTGGGTTCAGGTCCGATCCGTAGGCGCGCAGGCCCAGCCGCTGTGCCTCCAGCGGGATCGAACCGCCGCCCGAGAACGGATCGTAGACCGGCGGCGCCTTGGTCTGGAGATAGTCCAGGATCGCCGGCCCGTCGCCGCGCGCCGGCGGCTCCTCGTCCAAGCCCCAGGCGACCGAACGCGCGATCTCCCACCGCGCCGCGTTCAAGATCGCCGCATTGTTCGAGGCTTCCCACGGCAACATCGCCTCGATTACCTTGTGCAGCCGTCGCCGCTCGGCATCCTGCGCTTCCTCCGTGGGGAAACGATCGGGCCATGACGAGGGATCGTCCACCAACTGCGCAAACAACACCGCCCGGCATGCCGCCAAAGGCCGCCGCGCCCACCACAAGTGCAGTGTCGACGGATGCCCATGCCGGATCGACTTCTCCCGCGCCGACGCCGCATTGATCGCTTCGAGCGGAATGGAGACTTCGATGAGCTTTTTGCGAACGACCGTCATTCTTCAATCTTAACTTTCGCATACGCAATGAGGAGATCGTTCAAGCCGGTGAGGCGCATTAGCACGCGCTCGCAATCGTTGACGTCAATTGCTTGGGCACCGAAGACGAGCTCTCCCGCGCCGTTCTCGGGATAGTCATCGTAGAAGTCGCGGTTGACGTTCAGCACGCATCCGCTTGAGATTTTGCGGAGGCGTAGCTTCAGTTCGCGTTCGACCGGAAGCTTGCCTCCCGATGCGAGCAAGAAGACTGATTTAGCGTAGTCACGCGCGCGCGCCAAAGCTCTACCGGCGGCAAACCAATTTGCCCCGAAGTCGACGCTCCAACCGCAGTAGAGCTTCTGCAGGCGGTCCGCATGGCGCGGGGCTCGCACCGGCCTTCCAGAACTATGGGTAAGCCACCAAGCACTTCCTCGCACCAACTCAGCGGCGAGTTCCTTCGGAACATCGTCACCGGTCGTGTCCAGCCACTTCTGCCGCACGCGAAATTCCTGGCTGACTTTAGCGTACGCGACAGAACGCCGGCGCGCCTCCCGTTGACGCAGGCGAAGAAGTTCTTCGATAAGCGTTTCATCGACCTCCGCAGTCAGAAACTCTGTGCCGCAGGCAGTGCAGCTTCGCTTTCTCCTGAACCAGGCGATGTCCGGTTCACGGACATAGTGAAAGCGGCGCTTTCCCTCCTCCAGCGTGCGTGGAAGCTTGAGCGAATGCGCGCGCTTGAACTCTCCGCAGTGACCGCAATGCACCTGCAATGGTCCGCGCCAGCTCCCCAATGTGACCCGTTCAGCAGCTGATTCTTCGTCAGTTTCCCCTGATTCCGCCATGAGCTCCTGTGCCTTTTGTCGCCAGCGATAGCAGATCGTTGAGGTTGAAAACTACCGCCGTCTCGGCAAAGCCCAGCTCACGCCGGAAGAAGCGCTGCACATAGACCGGCTGGTGCGCGAAGCCGTTGGCGACGCTGACCAGCGCCAAGTGGAAGGCGTCAGGCGCGTTGAGCGAGGCCAAAATTTCGTTCTTGGTGATGATTACGTCGCGGGCGTCGGCGTGCCGGCCCTTGACCTCGATGAGGCGCAGGGGTCCGCCCGATCCGTCGCGGCTCTCGATGTCCCAGCCCTTCTTGTGAGCGGATACGTCGACGGGAGAGTGACCGAGCGCCCGCTCGTGTGCCATCACCGCCTCCATCGCCGCGAGCTCGACAACGATCCGTGCCGCCGGGTCTTCGCAGACGAAGTTGCCGGCGGGCACGGGAGCTAACGCCGTGCGGGCGCTGAGCAGTCCGTTGGGAATTACCAGCGCTGCGCCTTTCAGCACCGGCGGCAACGCCGTAACCTGCCGCTCACGGTCGAGCTCTTCCTGCCGCTTATGCAGGCGCTCGACCAGGCGCTGGGCAGTCGCCTCGGCGTTGGAGGCGTTGACCCGCTGCTCCTTGCCTGCCCGCTCTTCTTCGCGCAGCCGCGCGGCGCGCGCGTCCCAGTAGTTGATCTCGCGTGTCAGCCGGGCTCGCACCTCGCGCTCGACCTTATCGATCTCCGCCAGCTTGCGGCGCTTCACTTCCGCCAAGTGTTCCGGGACGAGGCTGGCGATGGCGTGGCCGAGCGCCCGCTCTTCGACACCATTCGTCAGCCAAGGCGCGTCTATCGCGTCCGCCACCGCAGCGCGCTCCTCCGCCGTAATCGGCCGATAGTCGAGGTAAGGTGCCGAGCCTCCGTCAGCGGCTGTACCGTCTGCTCTCAGGTGAATGAACTGGAGCCGCTGCGAAATCACGCGAGGTTCACCCGAGCGCGCTACGCGTCCGTCGCGCACGGCATGTTCGAGGTAGACCAACAGCCGCGGCTCGATACTGTCGTCAGTGTCGTCCACCAGCACCGCGCCCTGGCCCAGCAAAGGCCCGAACCGCTCCAACACCACGTCCACCGCGGCATCAAGCAAAGGGTGACCGGGCGCCAGCAGCTCCGCCTGCGGCTGGCCCGGGATCAGCGCTTTCTCAAAGGTAACGCGCGCATAGCGATCGAGCACCGGATCGCCGCGGCCGATCAACCGGTCGCGTTCCTTGAGCACAGAGGGGACGCGGGTGATCTCGAAGCGGCCTTTCTCACGCTCCGCGATGCGGCCACCAAGAACCGTGAAAGCCTCGCGAAAGAAGCTGCTAATGAAGTGCGGCTGCAGCCGCCGTGCCTGCGCGCGCTCCATCTCTTCGCGCACAGCCGCGACGGAGTTCGGGTCCATGCCCTCGCTGGTCAGCTTGCGCTCGGCGACGAGCTGCTCGATCGCGCCGACGTCGACTGCGCCGTCCACTTTGCGGAACAGCTCGGCCTTCGTCTCCGGCCTGTCGCCGTAACGAATGGCGTCGACCAACAGGTCGCGCAGTGCGTGTCCCTCGAACAGCTCGCCCAGCACGTCGAACACGCGCCCGCCGAGCGCCTCACGTGCCTCCTTCAGCTTCTCCAGCAGCCGACCGTAGACCTCGCCCTCACGCGTATTGGACGCGCATAGATTCCACAGATGGCAAACTTCGGTCTGGCCGATGCGGTGGATGCGTCCGAACCGTTGCTCCAGGCGGTTCGGGTTCCAAGGCAGGTCGTAGTTGACCATTAGATGCGCGCCGCGCTGGAGGTTCACGCCTTCGCCGGCGGCATCGTTGGCGATCATCACCCGCACTACCGGATCACTGTTGAAGGCGGCAATTGCGGCACGCCGCGCCTCGCGCGCAACGCCACCGTGAATCACCGTCACTGCCGCCGGGTCGCCAAAACGCGAGGTGATCTTCTGCTGAAGGTATTCCAGCGTGTCTTTTGGTTCGGTGAAGATAAGAATCTTGCGCCGCAGACCCGTCGCCGGGTCCATCATCATCGGCTCGTCGAGGATCGACTCCAACTCGCGCCACTTGGCATCCTGGCCGGACAGCTTCAGCCGCAGCGCTCGCTCTTCGAGATCGCGCAGGATGACAATCTCCGCCTCGAGCTCGGCAACCGTCTGCGCGGCCGTGGCCGCGTCAACGATCGCCTCCTCCGCAACCTCGTTCTCCTCGCCTGTGGCCTCGTCCAAATCATCGGGATCGTAGGTCGGCAACGCCGGCGCGTGCGTCAGTGGACCCGCACCGCGGCCCATCCGCTCCTCGCGAAGCCGTTCTTCCAGCCGTTTTCGCCGCCGCTCCAGAGAACGATGGATGGCGGCCGGCGACGAGGCGAGTCGTCGCTGAAGGATCTGAAGTGCGAAGCCGACGCTGTTTCTGCGGGAGCCATCGCCGCCTTGGTCGGCGCGGTTCATCTCCTCGCGCACGTAGGTCGTGACCGCCGCGTATAGGTAGGCCTCATCGGGCGAAAGCTCATAGCTCGCAGTGTAAGCCAGCCGCTCCGGGAAGAGCGGCGTGCCGTCGAACCGGTAGAGCTCCTCCTTCGTCAGGCGCCGCATCATGTCGGAGACGTCAGCCTTGTGAACGCCTTCTCGGAAGCGTCCCTCAAAGCGGTCGGCGTCCAGCAAACCCATAAACAGCTGGAAGTCGGCTTCCTTACCGTTGTGCGGCGTCGCCGACATAAGCAGCAGGTTGCGCGTGCGCGTGCCCAGCAGCTTGCCGAGCTTGTGGCGCTGCGTCTCCTTCACCTCGCCGCCGAAGTAGGAGGCTGCCATGCGGTGCGCCTCGTCGCAGATGATAAGGTCCCAATCCGGTGCGGCCTGGAGCTTGGCCTTCAGCTCGTCAGAGCGCGCGGCCATGTCGAGGCGCATGATGAGCCGGTTGCGTTCGACGAAGGGGTTGCCAGTGATCGAGCTCTCAATCTGGTCGCGGGTCAGCAGATCGAAGCCGAGGCCAAACTTCTCAGCCATTTCTTCCTGCCACTGCTCCACCAAGCTGCCAGGTGCGACAATGAGGCAGCGCTCTAGGTCGCCCCGGATCATCAGCTCCTTGATAAGCAGCCCCGCCATGACCGTCTTACCGGCGCCCGGATCGTCCGCGAGGAGGAACCGCAGCGGCTGTCGAGGCAGCATCTCTGCGTAGACTGCCGTGATCTGATGGGGCAGCGCCTCGATCTGTGAAGCGCTGACCGCCAGGTAGGGATCGAATAGGTGCGCAAGGCGAATGCGGTTCGCCTCCGACGCTAGCCGCAACAGTCCGCCATCGGCATCGAAGGCATAGGCGCGGCCCGCCTCTACGAACTCGAAGCCAGCTTCTTCGCCGCGAAAAACCAGCCGCTCGCCGACTTTTCCGTCCGCGCGGAAGATGAGGTTTAGCGCGTCCTCCCCGAAGCGAGAAACCGACACGACCTCAGCCACGCCGCCGGGGGCAAGACCACGCAACCGCGCGCCGGGCTTCAGATCGTCAAACACGCGCAATCCTGACGTGAAAACACAATTCATACCATAGCTGTCGGCCCTGCGGATGCGAAGTCTTCACCGTTGTTATCCTGTGGCTCTTGCCTGCCATGGCCGCGAAATGCATAGATTGACAGGACAGGCGCTCTACCGCCAGCGGGAAGGCTTTGTCACCAACTGGATGTAGCTTGAGCGTCGCCGAGCGGTATTGCTGGTGCCGCGCATTCACTGGCGTCAACCAGGCCAATGTCATTGTCAGCCGGCGGAGCTTGGTTGATCCCTCAATCGAGGTTGGCAGTGGGATGTCGAACTCGTCTCGGATATCCTGCCCGATGTCGGCTTAGGTGAAGAAGATTGCGCGTTCGGCGGCGCAGTCCAGCACGCGATCGGTGTTCGGCGTGCATAACCGGGAAATCGGGAGATGTTGTCGCAAAAGCGCTGCCAATTTTCTATTCAGTCGCCACACAACAAGCGTGTCGCCCGCGTGCCAGTGGCTCAGCACCTCCAAGAGTCCCCGCCGCTCTGCAGCCGCTCCCGATGCGTGTTCGGAAAAGGTGCGCTCGCAACCCGCTGCCTTCAACGCGTCCAGCTACGACCGCTTTCGTTACCTGCTCAGCTGATCGCGGACTGACGGCTTTCCGCCCTTCAACGACATAGGAAATGACTTCCGCTCCGCGCCCATCCCGGTCATAAGTGGTAGGGTTTCGCTGCCCCGAAAGCAGACATTGTGGGCCCATCCGAGTTCATACGGCACACGGGGTGCTGACAGCTGATAAGTAGCTCACGCAGCCGAAAGGTCGTCCGGCCCAAGATAGCTGATATCGATCCTACTGATTTCCTGCGCCACCTGTGCACGGAGCAATCCAGCTCGCTCCGGATTGATCGCAGCCTCTAAAGTGCCAAGCGGAACGCTGTCGATTGAAAGCACTTTTGGCTGACCCGCCCAGTCGTGAATCTGGACTGCAGTGCCGGGCGGAGGGGGCGCGCCGAGCCACGTTACATTCGCCGAGTAGCGCCGATCGGCCCAAGTGCGCTTCTCGGCCGGTGTGAAACTATGGACGAACTCCACCCAAATCTGCTTCGTTTCCACCGTGGGCCAGTCGGGCAACGCACTCCAAGCGACGACGGCCTCGGAATTAAGCCACTGCCGCAATTCTCGGCCGGTCGTGAACGTCGCCGCCGTATCGGTAACTGCTTTGATAGCGGCGAGCCGCGAATTGAAGCCGGCCTGTATAAGGATCGAAGCCGAGCGATTGAGCGTGCCCGTTTCGACCGCGGGGACCGCGAGGCCGAGTTCATGATCCTCTAGAGCGAGGTCGAACACCCCTACCTTGTCGCCGTTGGCAGCGGCGCGGACGCGGATCGCCTCCATCGCCCAAGGCAGCCGATAGACGAGGCCGCCCTCGACGAATTGCAAGGTCTCCGAGGCCTGAGCGGCGCCCAGCGCCGCAAGCGGTTGGCCAAGCAGCCATGCACGCAGGATGTCGCGCCAGTTCGCCGGCAAGGGATCGGGAGTGAAAGGATAAAAGGCGAAGACCCGCTCGGCGAGGCCGGTGATCGCGGCGATCGCCGCCTCGGCGTCGCCTGCGAGGATCGCGCCGTTGGCCTGGATGAGAAGCAGATTGGCGTCAGCGGCGATGGCGTCGAGCGCGTGGCCAGTCGTCAATCCAACCCCGGCCAGGAAATAGCCGCGGCGCTGGGCGGCTGTCGACTGACTCCAGATCAGCCGGCTTCGCGAAACGAGACCTGCCTTGAGCACCTGCTGGGTAAGCGCGTCCTGGCGCTGCAGGCGACGGTGCCACAAAGAGGATTGAAGGATGTCGTCGAGCGCGGCCTCAATGTCTTCGTCGGGGATGTCGTTCTCCCCAATGAGGCTGAGGATCGCCGTGTCGAGCGTTGCGACGTGCCGTTCCCAATCGCCGAAAGCGCGCTCACGATCCTTGGGTTTTTCGTTGGCGACTTCGGGGAAGGTCCAGGCGGCCGCATTGTTGACGACATACTCGACGAGCTGATTGAGATCGCCGCCGATGCGCGCGCGCATCCGCATCAACAGCATCGCGACCAGCCGCACGAGGCCACTTTCCATCTCGCGCGCGCCGAGGTCGGTAATAAGGGCTTCCCAGTTGCGTCGTTTCTTGGCGATCTCGTCGAACATCGGAAAGAGAACGATACCCTCGACATCGACATAGGCGCGGCCAGCACGACCGATGACGTTCTTGAACTCGCTGATCTCGATGCGCTCGCCAGCCCGGTGAAGTGAAAACATGACGACGGCAGTGGCCGAAAGATTGAGGCCCTGCGCCAAGGTCGGCGACGAGATCGTGACCTTGAGGACATTCTCGCGCAGCAGGCGCTCGACCTCCTTTCTATAGGCCGTGGGCAGCGCGCCGTGGTGAAGCGCGACGCCGAGGCGCAGGCACGTCAAGATGGCGCTGTCGGCGCCCAGCCATTCCTCGCCGAGTGCGATCGCCGTGTTTAGACGGTTGGGGTCGGCTTCAAACAGTGAACGCAGGGCGCCGCGTTCATGCAAATCGCCAATAACATCGGCGAACGGCTCGACGCCGCGCCGCTCGGGGCAAAAGATCAGAACCGTCTGACCATCATCCACGAGCCGCCAAGCCGTTGCAATGCAGAGTTCGCGCTGGTTGTCGGGGAAGAGGCGCGTGCGGCGACGCTTCGGTGGGGTCCAGTTCGGCGGGGCCGCGCCGGTGAGGAAGCGCTGAACCCAGGGCCGCTCGTCGCCGACCCGCAGGTTGAGCCGCGCAGTGGGCGACGTCCACACCACTTCGCCGAAGCGCAGTCGGGTCGGTCGCCAGTCGTTCTTGATCAGCCCTCCCGGATGATCGCGGCGAAGCCAAGCGGCAAAGTCGTCGAGCTGGTCGCCATTGGGCAGGATCGCCGAAAGACAGACGATCCGTCGCTCCTGCGCGTCCGGGCGGCGAAGAAGCCGTTGGATCTGCACCTCGTAACGGACTTCGCGCTCGTTGGGGCCGATCATATGGCCTTCGTCGAAGACCAGCAGGCCGACATCGTTGAGAAGCGAGGGATCGTTGCGCAGGGCAAAGTCGAGCTTCTCGGGCGTCGCAACCACTATGTTGCGCTCGCGGATCGCGTCTTCGTCGAAGCCGCTGACACCGATGCTGCCATATAGGGCTGAGATGGTCTTGCCGAGTGGGCCGAAAGTTCGCTGCAACGTGGTTTCGGTCTGTGCCGACAGCGCGCGCAGCGGGGTGACGAAGACCACCCGCTTGCCGCCGGCGAGGCAGCGCAGGATGCAGAGTTCGGCGATACGGGTCTTGCCAGCACTTGTCGGAAGCGACACCACTAGGTCGTCGGACTGGTCTGCGGTCCGAGCGGCCGCCTCGGTCTGCGACGGCCAAAGGTCGATCTCCGCCTTTGGACGACGCTGCAGCAGGGCAATGAACAGCTCGCGCAGCGGCAGCCAGTCGGCCGCGGCCCCGCCGGCGGGCTGAAGCGGAATCCTCTCGTGGAAAGTGCTCGACCAGAGGTCCGTGAGAAGGTGGATCGCGACGCGATGTGCCCACCATTGCGGCAGCATGTTCATCTCGCTGCAAATCGCGAGGTTGGTGCGAAGCCGTTCCAGCGCCTGGTCGACCAACGGCCGTTCGCCGCGTTCCAGAGCGAGCAGGAAAAGCGACATGGCGGCCATGAAGGCGTCGGTGAGCGCTATATCGAGGCCGTCGAAAAGGAAGTCGTTGCCGTACTCGGGCGCGGCGGCGGCTCTGGCCTGATCGAGTTTGGCCTGGATGTCCGCGGCGATCCGTGCGTCGCTGCCCTGGCCGGACGCGCGATAGTCGAGGACACTGGAGCGCAGGGCGCCGAAACTGCGGCGCATCAACTGCGCCAAGGCCCGCTCGACAGGCGAAAAGTTCTCTTCGGTCTCGACGATGGCGAGCAGCGAATAGGCGCGCGCCGACAGATGGGCGAGATGATAGGCCGCAGCGGCCATGACGAAATGGAAGTCGCGATCGACCTCCTGGCGGTCGCCTTTGGCCATTACGGCCTCAAGCGCGGTTGCCGCCTGCTCGAAGGCGGTCCGCGCGTGGGCAGCGTCGCCGCCGAGATCGCGAAGGCGCAGGCCGAGGCCCAGTAAGGCATAAGCGTAGGAATGGAGATCGTAGCTGAGCTGGGGAGCGAAGGCGGGTGCGTCGGCCGGGAGGGCGCCGTCGCGCCAGATGATCGCGCGGGCCTGGCCGCGTGCGATCAGCCGCCCCCGAAAGCCGGCGGTCGCAGCTTCTGCGATGTCGGCCGCGATCGCTTCAGGGGTTGTTGGCATTGGCGATCACTCGATCATAAACCGCGCCAATGAAGGCGGCGTGCCCCTCCACGCGCAGTCCGATGCCCCATTGGTTGATGGAGCCGGGATAGGCCTGAAGGGAGGTGGTCAGCAACGCGTCGGGCGCGTTCCCGGAGAATGTGAAAAGCAGATGCTTGACGTTCTGCGGAGGGATGCCGTGTTTGAGCAAAGCGTCGTCGATCGCATCGGCCAGCGGCAGGTTGTGGAGCTCGAGCAAGCGGGCGGAGATGAAGGACAGGGCGTGCGCCGAGGGCAACCCGCCGTCCTTGTCGAGGCCGGCACGCGCGTCGGTCAGAACCTGGGCGGTAAGCGCGGCGCGGCTCTTCGCCTCGGTTTTAAGGAAATGCAGGCGCTGCGACTGGGCGTCCTGGAGGATACCGATCACGTCGTCGCCGCGCATCGCCATGTTGCGATGGTCCTTCCAGCGCAACCGCTTGATCGGCGCACGGTAGCCGCCGCTATGCGCGTCGATCCATTCGGTCGCGTAAATCTCGCCAAGATCGCCCGACCGGATTTGCTTGGTCGTCGGCAGCTTGCCCTCGATCAGCGCGGCGGCCATGGGCTTGCCGAGCCGGGCGAGCGCGCGCGCCATCTGTTCCTCCGACGCATAGTGCGCGGGTACGATAGCCGCCGTCGCTTGGATGCCGACGGCGAGGTTTCCGGCTTGGCCCGTCATCACTCGACGATGATGGTTTCCCACGGGTTGATCGACCGAAATGCACCAATTATTGAACTGCGCCACTCTTTTTCCTCCCGGTCACAGAGGAAAGAGGTCGCGGACGCGGATGAACGGCGCGCCGGTTTCAGCGGCGCGGCGGACTTTACGTTCGAGAACCTGATTGAGTGGGACTTCGCGGTCGAGCATTTCGTAAAGGTCGAGACCATCCATGCAGATGACGCGCTTGCCGCGTCCGAAGGCGGCGAGGCCGTCCTCGGTGAAGCCGCTATTGCTGACAAAGAGGCCGCGGGTCCAGGCGGCCTTCTGCTCGATCTTGCCGTGGAAGGTGTGCAATTCGGCGACGCCGATGGGCTGACCGTGCCATTTGGCTTCGAGGAGGTAGATATCACTTCCGAGTTGAAAGCTGCCGTCGATCTGCTCGCCGCGCAGACGGAAGGGCTCCTGTGCGGCCAGGCCGAAGGCATCGAAGAGGCCTTTGAGAAAGCCTTCGAACGCATAGCCGCGTGCGTGCGGTGCCCGCGCCGTGACCTGTAGCAGGTCGGCTTTGATCTTGGCGATCGCCGCGCGGTCGACGGTTGTCGGCTGTGGGGGGGCAGAGGGACGCTGTGGCGTAGCACCGCGAGAGAGGCGGCTGATCAGGCCTTGGTAGCGTGTCTCGGCGTTGGCGACCGGATCCCCGTCGCTGGAGCGGGCGAAATACTCGCTGCGATATTCCCAGAGCGCTTCTAGGGCACGAACGGCGGTCGCGTCATCGCAGGTCTGGAGGAAATAGCGGAGGCGTTTTCCCTTCGATCCGCCTTTCGCCGAGTATTTTGGATCGTCGATATTCACCTTGAGCTCAAAGGCAAAGAAGTCTGCGAAGCTGCTGTCGGAAAAATCCAACACGAAGCCCGGACCGCGGACGAAATTCACAAGGTCGTCGACCAATCTCAAGTCGATGGAGCGGATCGAGCTAATGGCTTGTCTCCATGGGAGAAGCGCACAGAACCGGATGGTGTCTAATGCTGAAGTCGGCGACACTGCAACCGTCACGAGAACTCGGCCTACGTGGGGTGCTGGTGGGCAGGCAGCCGGGCTGGACGTGCCCGAGACAAAGGTGGAGGGCGGAGTGAAGCGGGACGCGCAGCGGATTAGTGCAAGTTTCGAGACAACTGACGACCTCCTGTGGCAGGCTGTGGCCGGACGATTGCCGACGCTCGGGATCGTTACGCTTGGCCGTTCGGGCCGGATCGGGCCGCTGGTCGAATTGGCGATGGCGATGTCTGTCTTGTCCGACGCCTATACCGGCGTGACGGTCGAGCCGCCGGTATTTCTTCAGATCACCCGCGCGCTTCGGGAAGGGGCGGTCAGCGGCGCTGGCGCCCGCGATCGAGCGGGCGTATTCCCGCTCTCGCGCTACGACTCTGATGGTGGTCCCGAATCTCTCGTCTGGGATCAGTGGGCTAAGCATGCTGAGAACGCGTCCGTCGCGGCAGGACTGGCGCGTGGATCGGCTGCGGGGCTGATGGGTGCCCTCGGCGAGCTGCTGGACAATGTTTTGGCGCATAGCGGCCGACCGGAGAGCGGCATTGTGGCTTATGCCGCGAGCGACGGCGCCTTCGAGTTCGTCGTCGCGGACGCGGGTCGCGGCGTCCTGGCCAGCCTGCGCGAGAATCCGAAGTTTGCTGGGCTGTCGGACTCTGGAACGGCACTGCGGGTCGCCGCGTCCGACGGCGCGTCGCGGCATGCGCGAAGCTTGGGTCACGGCTACGGCATTGGTCAATTGTTTCGCGCACTCACCCATGACGCAGCCGAACTACGCTTTCGAAGCGGTGACTACGCCTTGCGGCTCTGGGGCGACGCCCCAAGCCTCACCGGGCAGGTGGAGTTGGCGCAGAAGGCTTGGCTGGACGGTCTCACTATCTCGGTGCGCTGTGCGCCGAACACGCCGGGTCGGCGGCCGTAGCCGCAACGCGGTTCGGGCAGAGGTGTCGTAGGACGCGCGCACCAGCGCAACGTTGTGAGCGAGGAGATCGTCGATGGGCGCGCCCACGGGAGTGGGGAACTTCGCCCATTTCAAGCGATCCGATTCGGTCAGATAGGCCCGCCGCCGCCGAATGGTCCGCGAGAAGGCGTCGGTCTCAACCAGGGTGACGTTCGAGAAGTGCCGGCGCAGCATATCGAGCTTGCGCCCACCGCCTCGGATGACGAGCGCGAGCGGGCGGCCGACGCGATCGGCGAGCGCGCAAAGCTGGGCGACGTGCCAGTTGATCCGCTCGCCCCGACCGCAGCCGGTCGCGAACTCGAACGCGAGGATCTCGATCTCGGGGCGGTCGCCGATGAGTTCAGTCCATCGGGCGTAGTCATGCTGGGTGCGGCCGTTCACATGCAGCGCGGCCGGAAGACCCACCCTCGCCATCTCCGTCCAGACCAGCAGGATGCGTTTCATGGCATGGAGATTGTCGGTGCGCGGCACGTCCGTTAGGACGCTGTAGTTGGGCGTTGTGACGAGCGCGATGCCGAGCGCCTGCAAGGCGGCTAGGATGGAAGGGCGGTCCTTAAGCTCCCACCAGCGCTCGATCAGCCCGTCCTTGTCGACGCCGGACACGATGATCGTTGCGTCTACGGGGATCAGGAAGCGCGCCGCGAGCTCGGCACGGGATGCGACGTGCGGATTGCCGGTTGCGAGATTGACGAGCTCATAGAGCGAGATCGCGACAGCCGGCTCGTCGAGGATCGCCTCGCGCCCATAGCGGTGATCGACGAAGGGTACGACCGCCGGCAGGTTAGGCACGCCGTTCGCCGCGGCGCGCGGTGCCGTGTCGAAACCGAGACCTCCGACCTCTTGCGTCCGGGCCACGAATGCGCGCGGATTGAACCGGCAGACCATGTCACACTTGGTCTTGTCTTGGCAGGAGCAGAAGTCGCGGCAGTCGACGACACCGGCGGCGGTGTGGACGCCGCCGCACCGGTCGCGTTCGAGGCAGGTCGGGCAGCCAAGTGAGAGGGCGTGGCGCGCAGCGTCGTCCCAGAGCCGTTGCGGCTGCGGGAAATGGCGCGAGGGCTCATGGGACGGTCGGCGACTCATCTTACACTAATCTCCGCGGTGTCGCCGAACAGCCCCACACGCTGGAGCAGGCCTTCGGCGTAGCCACCGCCGTCCCGAACAGCCGCGGTCAGCTCGGGCGAGGGGTTAGCCACCCGACCGATCGCACGCAGCCCGTCGCTGACGGTGAGGCCATCGGGCGCGCTCTGGACGATCAGCGAGTCGCCCGCCCTGATGCGAGAGTTGGCGGTCAGCTCGACGGTGACGGTGCGGGAGGCCTCGGACATGGTGAGATCGAGAAGCGTCGGCGCCTTCAGGCGATCGAGGCCGCCGTTCCAGCGCTTGCGCCAGGGTTTGCCGGTCTGCGCGCGGATGTAGTCGAGGCCCATTAGGCGATCTCCAGAAGCGGACTGAAGGATTTGGCTTTGCCCTGCTTGCGTTCGACAAGCAGGCCCTTAGTCGCTAACGCCGACAGCCGGTTGTTCCAGGCCGTCGGCCCGATGCCCTGGCTGGCGAAGCGAACAGTGAGTTCGGGGGCGGTGACGGCGCCGAGCTTGACCACCGCCTCAAAGGTAGAGCGCTGAGCGGGATCGAGTTCGCCGATTAGCCGGGCGCTGACGACGCAGTCATTGCCGTCAAGCTCGCAGCTCCAGAGCGCATCACCGCGGGCGCGAACGAAGAAGTCCAGCTCCTCGGCGACGGCCGGGAGAAGGTTGGCGACAACTGGGTAGACGTTCGGCAGGGATTGTCGGGCGTAGTCGCGGAACCCGATCACGGCCTCCCGCAAGAAGGAGGCGGTCGCGACCTCGACTTCGTCGAAGTCAAGGAAGGCAGGTGTCGGTGTCTCCACCGAGCGCGTCGACGCGATCAAAGCACTCAGCAGCTTGCGTCCTGCGATGGATCCCGAAAGGACGGCTCGGCCGCCAGATAGATCTATGACAAGATGCCGCAACTCACGTTCCTCACTTAAGCTATGTGAGGATGGTGAGTCATTTCGGACTCGTCAAGGCTGGACGGTGTGCTGATCGCGTTTTTCCCAACTCACTTGGGAGTGTCGGGTGGTTGAGAACCTGCTCGAACAATGTTCGGAATCGGTCCTGCAATGACTGGAGGCTACGAGATGGCAGCTTATCGCAACTTCCGTCGCCAAACCGGACAGTCTGCTACCGGCCCCAATGTAGCGTTTAGAGATCGTTGCCGTCCTCAAGGCGCCCCTCTTGAGCTGATAAGAGGACGCGAGTCTGTAGAATGGCGATCTTGAGGTTCGCCTCCGCCAATGCCCGACCAAGCTCGCGCCAAGCGGCGTCGAGACGTTGCCGCCGCGCTGATCGCGGTGTCTGCTCCACGGACTCGAAGAACTCGGCGATCGGAATGCCAAGGACACGTCCGAGGTCGGCAAGGGTTTCAATGCTCGGAAGCTGCACTCCTCGCTCGATGTTGGAGATACTTTCCGACGTGCGACCAACCGCATCGGCCAACGCTTCCTGAGTCAGGGCAGCGCGTTTGCGCGCGGCGCGAACTTGAGAACCGACAGCGATTTTGAGGGCAGAAGACATGAGTCGAAGCGTCACTTCGTACTCGGGCCTTGACCACGAACCTTCCTTCGTCAATCGATGCGATTGGCGAAGCTTGCTTTGCCTTCAATGACAAAAATTGAAGTCGAGGCGGCAATCGTATGCGCATTCGTATCCACCGAGGCACGAGGGAGATCGGGGGCACGTGCATCGAGTTGGAGGCGGACGGGCAGCGCCTGTTGCTCGATCTCGGCCTGCCGCTGGACGGCGATCCCGACGATGAGAGTGTGCGGCCGGCGATCAAGGGGCTGGCTGGTGGCGGCGATCTCCTGGGGCTGGTGCTCTCCCACGGCCACGTCGATCACTGGGGGCTGGCGCGTCTGGCGGGTCCAGACCTACCCGTCGCGCTCGGAAGCGCCACACACCGCATCCTGCGGGCCGCTGCTCCCTTCGTGCCGAAGCCGTGGGTGCCGCTGCGGCCGGTGGAGTTCGCGTCCGGCACCCCGCTGCACTTCGGCCCGTTCACCGTCACGCCGCATCTCGTCGACCACTCCGCCTTCGACGCCTACGCGCTGGAGGTCGAGGCGGGCGGCCGGCGCCTGTTCTACTCTGGCGACATCCGCGCCCATGGCCGGAAGGCCGCCTTGTTCGAGCGGATGGTGGCGAACCCGCCTCGCAGCATCGACGTCATGCTGATGGAGGGCTCCTCCTTCGGTCGGCTCGATGCCGAGCAGCGCTTTCCGACCGAGGCAGAGGTCGAGGCGCGGTTCGTCGACATCTTCAGGCGCAGCGAGGGCATGGCGTTGGTGGCGGCCTCGGCCCAGAACATCGACCGCATGGTCTCGCTCTACCGGGCGGCCAAGCGCACCGGCAGCACCTTGGTGATCGACCTCTACGCCGCCGAGATTCTGCGCGCGACCGGCAACCCGAACATCCCGCAATCCGACTGGCCGAACGTCGCCCTCTTCGTCCCGTACTACCAGCGTGTGCGCATCAAGCAGACGGAGCGCTTCGACCTTCTGGAGGCACACCGATCGGCACGGCGCCTCTTCCCGGAAGACCTGAAGGCCATCGCTCCAAAGGCAGCGCTCCTGTTCCGGCCGGCGATGCTGCGCGACCTCGATCGGGCGGACTGCCTCGAAGGGGCACGGGCCGTCTGGTCGCAGTGGGACGGGTACCTGAAGCAGGAACGCGGCATCGCCCTTCAGGCCGAGCTCGTCTCGCGCTCGATCCCGCTGGAGCACGCCCATACCTCTGGCCATGCCGCGATCGGCGATCTGCAGCGTCTGGCCGCAGCCGTTGCGCCGAGGATGCTGGTGCCGATCCACACCTTCCAGCCGGAGCGCTTCCCCGAGCACTTCGACAACGTAGCGCTGCAGGAGGACGGCGTCTGGTGGAGCGCCGCGGCATGACGACCCTGCTCACACGCGGGCTCGATGCCGCGTTCCTCGACGCCTTGGAGAAGGCCACCGACGAGGCTGGCTGGTGGCGGGACGTCCTCCTCCACCCCGACCTCTTCGTCGCCGTGCGCCGCAACTATCTCAACGTCTATCATCGCGGCGCCTCGGTGTTCCTGATCGAGCTGCGCCAAGGCCGGCTCGTGCCGAAGACTCACGTGAAGTACCTCGTCCGCCAGCGGCAGAGCTATGCCGGGCTGGAGGCGGACGGCGCGTTCGCCCTGGATCCCGCCCAGGTCCTGTGGACGCGCTACGAGGGGCCGGCGACGCTCAAGGAGATCGTGCGGGCGGCGGCGAGCCTCGCCGGACCTGAGAAGTCCGGCCTTCATCCGCTCCTGATGGCGAGCCCCAACGTCGTCGACGTCGAGATCGCCCTTGCCATGGAGGCGGCCAGCGAAGCCGGCGGCGCCAGCAGCATGTTGGAGGATGAGCCGTCTTTCTCATTATCATCTTCCGCAGCAGGCCGGCGTGTCGACCGGCTCGACGTCGCTGTTCTTGCGAAGGACGACATCGGCTTCAGCATCGTGTTCCACGAGGCCAAACACTTCACCAATGCCGAGCTTCGGGCTCGCGCCGATCGCGCTCCGCCCGTAGCCGACCAGATGCAGCGCTACCGCAAGACCCTCTCGCACCACGCCGAGGCTCTGGCGCAGAGCTATCTCGCCGTCTGCGTAGGGCTGCTGCGCATCGACGCGATGCGCCAGCGCGTCCGGTCTGCCGCCTCCGATGCACCGGCCGCATCATCGCTTTCGCCGACTGTCGCCGAGCTCGTCGCCGCCGGCCGCTCGCCCCGCATCGATCTCGTCCCGCGCCTCCTCGTCTTCGGCTTCGACGCCGCGCAGCGCGACGACCCGGCCTGGAAGGCGCACCGGGACCGGCTGGAGAAGGAGTTCGGCCTCATCGTCCGCGCCATCGGCAACACGAGGGGGCGCGTCGCTGCGGCATTCGGGTGACAGTGCGCCCGTCGTCGAGGAACACCGTGCAGTTCGGGGGCAATTTCTCGGAGGCTGACGGGAATACATCTCGCGACCGCACCTTCAGCCAGGCACGGGCGCCGGAGCGTGGACCGAGCAGGTCGCGATCCGCTTCCTTCTCCCGCGTGAGGCCTCGATGAAGGTGGTCGCCTACTTCCGCCGCAACCCCGATCCGACACAAGCCGAAGCCGAGCTTGCCGTTCAACGCCGCGAGGTCACGCGTTGGATCGAGGACGAGGACGGGGCGCTCGTCGCCGAGTTCACCGAGGAGGAGACGGGCGGCAAGGCGCGCCCCGCCTTCGGCCGCGCCCGCAAGGCAGCGCAGGTGGAGAACGCCGTGCTTCTGGTCGCCACCACGAAGGCCATCGGTGAGGCCGAGCGCTTCTCGCCCTACAGTTCCGCCAACCCGCGCATCGTCTCGCTGCCAGACCCGGAGGAGGAGGATCGGAAAGCCTGGTCGCGGTCGCGCTCGATGGTCGTCTACCTCCGGACGGCCGGTGGGCACGACGACGTCGATCTCGCCCGTCAGCGCGAGGCCGTCTCGGATCTGATCCTCCCGGACTTCCACACCGTCCTGGCCGCGTTCATCGAAGCCGAGCCGCTTGCATCCTCCGACGAACGGCCGGCGCTGGAAGCTGCGCTCGCCATGTGCCGGCAGAGCCGGGCTCGCCTCGTCGTCGGCACCACCGACGCGATCGGCGACGGCCCGCCCTTCGAGCCCACCGTCGCGGACGTCCCCTTCGAGATTGCCACTTGTGCTGTCGATCGGTGGGCGGAGGTCATCGCCGCCCCGTCCGATGCTGCCGCCGTTCCGTCCGATGCCGCGGTCTCCATCCTGATCGGCGAGCATCAGGTCCGCAACCGTTGTCCGGCCTACCTCGTCAACCGGACGGGTGACGATCTTCACGGCGTGACGGTCACCCGCTCCGGCTGGACGCTTGGTTTCGGCGACCTGACGCAGATGCAGTCGTCGACCAGGACCATCGAGAGGATCGCCGACGGAACCGGCGCGCTCGTCGGCTCCTTCGAGCTCGCCTTCGATGCCGACTTCACCATCAGCTGGCGCGTCACCGCCCGCGACGGCGACGGCAGGACCTGGGCGGGAACGACGACCCTCGACAAGGGCGGCCCGCCACGCCGGCCGCTGCCGCTGACCAGCTGGCATCCGCTGGATCAGGCGGACAAGTCGGACGCCGACTGACGACTCCGCCTCCGCCCAACCGCCAAGTGCCCTCCGCCAGATCTCACGCCGCTCCGGTTCGGAGGGCGAGCTGCGCCTTGCCGCCCGCCAGCTCAACGGTCGCCACCTGACCATTCCCATCGTCATCCGTAGAGGAGTCCGAATTGGACGCTCAGTTCCTTCAGTCCTGGAAAGGCGCGCTGCTGATCGCCGCCGTCGTCACCCTCGGGATCACCGGCTACAAGGCCGCTTTCGGTCCCGACATCGCAACGCGCATTGCCGAGATGCGCATGCGCGGCATTTTTCCGAACGGTGAGCCTTCCGCCGAGATCATGAACCGGCCGATCGTCGGCGGGCCTGTCGTCACCCCCTTCGGCCTCAGTCTTGCGGAGTTCCTCGACGCCTTTCCGGACGTGACCCAGACCTTCGAGCCGGTCGACGAGCGCAACTTCGTCCTGCGCTTGACCGGCACCGATCCCCTGACGCGTCAGCAGCAGGAATGGGCTTTCCACTTCCGGCTGGTGGACGGGCCGCAGGACGTCGCGCTCGCTTCCGTTTTCGATGGCCCGGCCGTCCATGTCCTCAACATGGCCTTCAACGGCGCGATCGCTTCGGGGTTCGATCTCGTCACCCTCCTGAACGCGGCGGCCGGCGCCGCACAGAAAGCCCGCACTGGCTTCTGACGGAGGATCCCGGCATGATCGGCAACATCGTCGACCACCGCACCGACCGCGCCACGCCCGAATGCGACGCCGTGTTCGAGCCCTCGTCTCATGACTGCGCCAAGCGGCCTGACGGCATGCCCTGGTTCGACTACGATCACGCGGCGGGCGATCCCAGCTATTTCCATGCCCTCGACAGCGTGGATACGACCGTTCGCGACGCTGTGCTGCAGGCCGATAAGAACTGGCCTTTTGCCGTTACCGTCTACCTCTACGACAAGGGGACGCGGCCGCTGGGTTGAAGGAGAGGGGCCATGACGATTGGAGCACCGCTGAGCTGTACCGTAGGCGACCGAGCCAGGGGCGCGCTGCTTGGGCTTGCTGTCGGCGACGCGCTCGGCACCACGCTGGAGTTCTCAGCGCGCGACAGCCTGCCCCTGCAGACCGAGATCACCGGCGGCGGCCCCTTCGCCCTTTCGCCCGGCCAGTGGACCGACGACACCGCCATGGCTCTGGCTCTTGGCCACAGCCTTCTCGCCCGCGACGGCTTCGATCCAAGCGACCTCATGACCCGCTTCGTGTCCTGGTGGCGCGAGGGGCGCTATTCTTGCACCAGCACCTGCTTCGACATCGGCGCGGCAACGGCCCGGGCCCTCGCGCGCTTCGAGGCGATGGGCGATCCCTTCGCCGGCTCCACCGACCCGCGCGAGGCCGGCAACGGCAGCCTGATGCGCCTCGCGCCGGCCGTTCTCTTCGCGCTCGACGATGCCGACCTCGCCGACCGCCTCGCGGCCGAGCAGAGCCGCACGACCCACCGCGCGCCCCAGGCGGTCGAAGCCTGCGTGGTCTTCGCCCGCTTCCTGCGGAGTGCCATTCTCGGCGAGCCCGATCCGCTGCGCGCCGCCTCCTGGCCGGGCGACTCCACAATCGCCGCCATCGCCGCCGGCGACTGGCGAACGAAGGACCGGGATGCGATCCGCTCCTCCGGCTACGTCGTCCATACGCTGGAGGCCGCCCTCTGGGCGACGGCCCGCACGCAAAGCTTCGAGGAGGCGCTGATCCTCGCCGTCAACCTCGGCGAGGACGCCGACACGGTCGGTGCCGTCACCGGCCAGATCGCCGGCGCCCTCCATGGCGCCTCCGCCATCCCCGCGCGCTGGCTGGACCGGCTCGCCTGGCGCGAGGAGATCGAGACCGTGGCGGACAGGCTGATCGGCCGGGGCCGCGAATAAACCCCTGCATCTGCGATCGACCGTTGCGGACTGATTCTCGCAGGCGCTTCAGAGCCCTAGCTTCGTTCGAGGATCAAACTTGGGATCTTCTCCATTTCCCGGCGCATGGCTGAAACCGGGTGAGCGCCATATCGGTCTCCCACCTTGTTCGGCGCATGTCCGACCATGGCATCAACGATGTCGAGACGCAGATCATAGCGCCGGCCCATGGTCTTGAAGCGGTGGCGCCACGAATGATTGGGAGCCAGACGCGGATCTTTCAGACCAAGGCTTCGAACCCAGCGTCCGATGACCTTCAAGCCATTGCCCCCACGTCGACCGAAGGTATCGGGCGGCAGGTCCACGAACAGCGGGCCCGACTTCGTCGTCTGCACGAAAACCAGGAAGCCGTTCTCCAGCAGAGCGGAATGAACGGGAACAGTACGTTCCGAACTGGCGGTCTTGAGGTCTCCCGCTTCGGCGGAAAATCTCATCACCCAGATGCCTTCGTGCTGAAAAACGTCCTCGCGACGCAACTGGCAGACCTCCGAAACACGGGCACCGGAATAGGCGCACAGCCACGGCACCCACCGCAGAACCGGTTTTCGTTCCGAAAGCGAAGCCTTGAGCACGGTCACGGCCTCCTCCTCGGTGAAGTCGCGCCGCGCGTCGGCCGCGACCTTCTTCACCGTCACCGTCACCTTCTCGGCAGGATTGCCGTCAAGCTTTCGGTTCTCGACTGCGATTTGCAGAATGGCCCGGATCGGGGCGAGCTTGGCATCGCGGATGGTCTTCGTGGAACGGCCAGCTTCCAGAAGGGACTGCTTCCACCGGATGAAGTCGTCCGGCGTCAGGCGGCCGGCCTCACGGTGGCCGACGAAGGTGGCGAACTCGTTCATGATGCGCCGCCATTCGTATTGCGTCTTTTCCCGGGGCCTGCGCTCCAGAACCCAAAGCTTCAGGGCGTCGTCGAAGCTCAGCGCGCTCTTCGGCAGGGCGGGCGCAGACGTCATGGGGAGAGCCGTTCGTTCGGACGAGACGAACGTCACCCCCGGTTCGCCGCGTGCCTGCGCGGCAAGGGCAAGACTGGCCCTTTGCAGAACCAGGGCGACGGCCCTCGCCAGCTTCCCTCGGCTCTCGCCATCGGTGATGAGCCCTCGACCCTGCAGCAGCGTATCGGCACCTTCGAACGCCAGGGCCTCCATCTCGCGCCGTTTCACGCCATCGACATCGATCTCGCCGAGGGGATGGGAGAGCTCATCAGCGGTGGGCGGACGCCAGAGGTTTTCGAATAGATCCGTCCGCCAGCGGGTCTGCTGGCTGGGTTCGTCCCGATGCAGCTCGATCCATCGATCGAAGAGGTCGCGGGCGATCTCAGCTGCCTCGCGCTCGGTGAGCTTGGTGGTCCCCGCCCGCAGCGTCGCCCAGCGGGCATCGATCTCGGCAAGGGCCATCGCGTGCAGCCGCTTCGCCTCGCCGGCATCCTTCGTCTTCAGGCTAAGCAGTTCTTCGCGCTTGCCGATTATCGGAATGAGATCGGCAGGCACGCGTCGCCGCAGCCAGTACATGCCAGTCTTGGGATGCTTGAACGGACGCGCCATGCACAGGACCATTGTGTATCACCCGTGTGTATCACTCGGGCGGCACTAAGTCTCTGTTTTTGCGGAAAACCTCACCAGCTCAACAGCTTAAGAGAGGATTGGTGCCCAGGAAAGGACTCGAACCTTCACGCCTCGCGGCACACGGACCTGAACCGTGCGCGTCTACCAATTCCGCCACCTGGGCACGAGCGGTTCAATACGGGGGCGGCTCGGCCGTGTCAATCGCGTTCACGTCGGAAATGTGAAACTCGGGCGAAAGAAGGGGCGGTGGACGATGGGGGAAGGCAGGTTCGATCTGTTAAGTCATTGAATCTTCTGGTCTTGATGAGGCGGCGGCGGCGCGGCGGACTTTCGTTGGCGCGAGCGCTGGGCTGGCCGGATGGCCGAGGAGCGGGGCGGGCCGGGGCGAATCAGGGTTGGCGGGGTGGCGGCGAAAGGCTTTTGCGACGCGGCTTCTTTTCCGATTCATGCATTGCCGCTAAAGCAATGCGCGACAGATGGGCGGGGCGCCGGGTTCGAGCTTGCGGGCCCCCTTTTACGAGGCGATGAGGTCATGGCAGTCGATACGAAGAAGCAGATCACGGTGTTCGGGGGATCGGGCTTCCTCGGCCGCTACGTCGTCCATGCCCTCGCCAAGCGCGGCCATCGCATCCGCGTCGCCTGCCGCCGGCCCGATCTCGCCTATCACCTGCAGATCGCCGGCACGCTCGGCCAGATCCAGGCCGTGCAGGCGAACCTGCGTTATCCCTGGTCGATTGACCGCGCGATGGACGAGGCCGACCATGTGGTCAATCTCGTCGGCATCCTGGCCGAGGCCGGCAAGCAGAACTTCACGCAGCTGCAGGCCGAGGGCGCGGGGCTGATCGCCGAGGGCGCGGCCAAGCGGGGCATCGGCATGGTGCAGATGTCGGCGATCGGCGCCGATCCGCAGTCGCGCTCCGAATATGCGCGCACCAAGGCCGAAGGCGAGGCGCGCGTCTTCGCCGCCCGGCCGGACGCCGTGGTGCTGCGTCCCTCCCTCGTCTTCGGCATGGAGGATCAGTTCTTCAACCGCTTCGCCAACATGGCGCGCCTGTCGCCGGTCCTGCCGCTGATCGGCGGCGGCAAGACGCGCTTCCAGCCCGTCTTCGTCAACGACGTGGCGCTCGCCGTCGCCGACGCGGTGGAAGGCAAGGTCGCGGGCGGGCGCGTCTACGAGCTCGGCGGCCCCAGCGTCCTCACCTTCCGCGAGATGATGGAAGAGATGCTGCGCGTCGTGGAGCGCCGCCGTCGCTTCGTCGACATTTCCTTCGGCACGGCCGCCTCGCTCGCCAATCTCCTCGGCAAGCTGCCGGGCGCGCCGCTGACGCCCGATCAGGTCGAGCAGCTCCAGAACGACAATGTCGTGTCCGAGGCCGCCATTCGCGAAGGGCGCACCTTCCAGGCCTTCGGCCTCGCCCCGCGCACGCTGGAATCCGTTCTGCCGACCTATCTCGTCCGCTTCCGGCCGCAGGGCCAGTTCTCCAAGCCGCAGCCCCATGACGACCGCCCGGCCGAAGACACATCGCTGCCGGGCGACCGGGGCGTCGCCAAGCCCTGAACGTTCGGCGGGTTTTGAATGTGAAAAAGGAGGGCGCGAGCCCTCCATTTTTAATTGTCTCATTTTGATGCGCTCCGGTCAGCGCAAGGCCAGAAGCACGCCGATGCCGATCGAGCCGACGACGATCCGCCACCACGCGAACGGGGCGAAGCCGTAGCGGGAGACGAAGCTGAGGAGCGAGCGGACCACCACGAGGGCGGAGAAGAAGGCCATCACGAAGCCGATCGTGATCGTCACCGCGTCGTCGGCGTTCAGCGACTTGTAGTTCTTCAGGAGATCGAAGGCGAAGGCGCCGGCCATGGTGGGCATGGCGAGAAAGAAGGAGAACTCGGCCGCCGAGCGCTTGTCGGTGCCGAGCAAGAGGGCGCCGGCGATCGTCGAGCCCGAGCGCGACGTGCCGGGGATCATGGCGAGGCACTGGAAGAAGCCGATCTTCAGGCAGAGCGAGAGCGGATAGGATTCGATGTCGGTGTAGCGCGGCTCGCGCGGAATGCGGTCGATGACGAGAAGGGCGACGCCGCCGACGAGCAGCGCCACGCAGATCACCATCGGCGTTTCGAACAGGACGCCCTTGATGAAGTCGTGCGCGAGCGCGCCGATCACCGCCGCCGGCAGGAAGGCGACGAGAATGCCGAGAATGAAATGGCGCGAGCGGGGCGAGGAGGGCAGCGTCACGGCCAGATGCCAGAGCTTGCCGAAATAGACCGACAGGACGGCGAGCACGGCGCCGAGCTGGATCAGCACTTCGAACGTGTTGGCGGTGGACTTGAAGCCCATCAACTCGCTGGCGAGAAGGAGGTGGCCCGTAGAGGAAACCGGGATGAACTCGGTCAGACCCTCGATCAGGCCGAGAACCAAGGCTTCGAAGATTTGGATAGTGTCCATGAAACGTCCTGAAGGGCGATGACCCGGAGTGCGGCGGCCCAAAGCGGTGCAGCCCCGAACGAGGCCCTAGCCGACGCTCCACTATGCCTTGCGAAGCTTTCGGCGGCATGACCGCGCTCACCCGTCTTGCGCATTCGAACGATTCGATTATGTGACCGCGCAGCCGTGGATCGCGCTTCTCTTCACGATCCGCCAATGTTTTGGGCCTTAGAATGGTCTGTCGCGGCTGCGCCGTTCGTCCATTGGGTCCGATCCGCCCGGAAGCATCGAGTTCTTCGCCTTTCATGTTGACCCTCCATCATCATCCCATGTCCGCCGCTTCCCGCTTCGTGCGGCTGATTCTGGGCGAGTACGGCGAGCGCGCGGAACTGATGGACGAGCGCCCCTGGGAGCGACGACCGGAATTCCTGGCGCTGAACCCGGCGGCGACCGTGCCGGTCCTGGTGGAGGACAACGGCCTGCCGATCGTCGGCGGCATGGTGGCGGCCGAATATCTCGACGAGACGCGCGGCGCCTTCCAGCGCGAGCGGCGCCTTCTGGCCGAGAAGCCGGCCGAGCGCGCCGAGATCCGCCGCCTCACCGAATGGTTTCTCGGCAAGATGGATTCGGAAGTGACGCGCTATCTCGTTCGCGAGCGCGTGTTCAAGCTCGAGATGCGCGCCAACGAGGGCGGCGGCTCGCCCGACGCCTCGGCGATCCGCGCCGCGCGCGCCAATCTGAAGAACCACATGCGCTATATCGGCTGGCTCGCCGAAAGCCGGAACTGGCTGTCGGGCCCCAAACTCTCCTATGCCGATCTCGCGGCCGCCTCGGCCGTGTCCATCCTCGACTATCTTGGCGAGGTCGCCTGGGACGAGGAGCCGGCCGCGAAAGACTGGTACATGCGCATGAAGTCGCGCCCGGCCTTCCGGCCGTTCCTCGCCGAGCGCGTGCGCGGCCTGCCCCCGGCGGCGCATTATCCCGAGCTGGATTTCTAGGAACCTCTTTCTGCTCCATCGGGCAACGAGGCCGATCGAGCGGCGACATCCGCTGCCGAGACACGGAGCGCGGCCCTGCGGCGCTGCCCTTTGGCGGCCGGATGGCCTATATGCCCCCCATGGCCGATCCGCTTTCCCTTTCCGCGCTGAGGCGCTTTCTGGACGAGGACGCGCGCCGTCTCGGCTTTTCCGCGCTCGGCGTCGCGTCCGCGCGCGAACAGGGCCTGAGCGGAGCGCGGCTCGACGCCTTCATCGCCGACGGATTCCACGGCACGATGGGCTGGCTGCCCGAAACCGCCGAGCGCCGCCGCTCAGTGGACGCGCTCTGGCCCGAGGCCGAGGCGGTGATCGTGCTCGGCCTGAATTACGGGCCGGACGAGGACCCGCTGGCGCTCATGGGCCGGCCCGACCGGGGCGCGATCTCGGTCTATGCGCGCCACCGCGATTATCACGACGTCATCAAGGGCAAGCTGAAGGAACTCGCCGGCCGGCTGGTGGCGCGGGCTGGCACGCGCGCCGACGGGCGCCTGCACGACGCCAAGGTCTTCGTGGACACCGCGCCGCTCATGGAAAAGCCGCTCGGCGAGGCGGCCGGGCTCGGCTGGCAGGGCAAGCACACCAATCTCGTGTCGCGCGCCTTCGGCTCCTGGCTGTTTCTGGGCTCGATCGCGACCACGATCCCGCTCGCGCCCGACCGGGCGGGGCGCGACCTCTGCGGCTCCTGCCGCGCCTGTCAGGACGCCTGTCCGACGGCGGCCTTCCCCGAGCCCTATCGCCTGGATGCGCGGCGCTGCATCTCGTACCTGACGATCGAAACGCGCCGCCCGATCCCGCGCGAGTTCCGCGAGGCCATGGGCAATCGCATCTATGGCTGCGACGATTGTCTGGCGGTCTGCCCCTGGAACAAGTTCGCGCAGGAAGCCTCCGAGGCCAAGCTCCAGGCGCGCGAGGACCTGAAGGCGCCGGCGCTCGCCGATCTCCTCCAGCTCGACGACGCGGCCTTCCGGGCGCTGTTTTCCGGCTCGCCGGTGAAGCGCGTCGGGCGCGACAAGTTCGTGTCGAACTGCCTGATCGCCGCCGGCAACAGCGGCGACACGAGCTTCCTGCCCCTCGTGGAGCGCCATCTCGCCGACCCCGCGCCGCTGGTGCGCGCCATGGCGGTCTGGGCTCTGGCCCGGCTCGATGCGGCGCGCTTCACGGTTCTGCGCGCCGAGAGGCTGGCGGGGGAGGGGGACGCCACGGTGCGCGAGGAATGGGCCGCCGGTCCCGAGACGCGCCCCCTCGAAGCCAACCCGAACGAGACGACCACGATCTGCCAAAGGAGCCCGGCCTGATGCCCCCGATCCCGACGCCCCGCCCGCTCGGCCCCGAGCCGACGCGCCTTTTCGTGTTCGGCTGCGGCTACAGCGCCGACCGCTTCGTGCGCGAGCTGCCGGAGGACGAGATCAGCGGCGTCACCACGCGCTCGGCGGAGAAGGCGAAGAGCTTCGCGGCACGCGGCCTGTCGCCCTTCCTGTTCGACGGCACGCGGCCGGGCGAGGGGATCGACGAGGCGCTGGCCGAGACCACGCATCTTCTCGTTTCGGTCGCGCCCGGCGAGGCGGGCGATCCGGTGCTGCGCCATCATGGCGAGACGATCGGCGCGCGGATGCCGCGCCTGCGCTGGATCGGGTATCTTTCCACCGTCGGTGTCTATGGCGATCACGACGGCGCCTGGGTGGACGAGACGGCGACGCTGCGCCCCGTCTCGACGCGCTCGCGCCAGCGGGTCGAGGCCGAAGCCGACTGGCTGCTTCTGGCGCGCCGGCGCGGCACGCCGCTGTCCATCCTGCGCCTGTCGGGCATCTACGGGCCGGGGCGCAACGCCTTCGAGAACCTGCGCGCGGGCAAGGCGCGCCGGCTGGTGAAGCCGGGCCAGGTGTTCAACCGCATCCATGTCGCCGACATTGCCGGGGCGCTGCGGCTGCTGACAGCGCGTTGCGAGAACGCCATCGTCAACGTCACCGACGACGAGCCCGCGCCGCCGCAGGACGTGGTCGCCTTCGCGGCCCGGATCGGCGGTTTCGACCTGCCGCCCGAGGTGGATTTCGATTCGGCCGATCTCACGCCGATGGCACGTTCTTTCTACGGAGAGAACAAAAGGGTGAGAAACGAGCGTCTTAAATCGCTCGGATACGAATTTTTTTTCCCGACATTTCGTGAAGGGCTGGAAGCCCTGAAGCCCTGAATTGCAGGGGATTCGATCACCGATTATTTCATAAATATTTCATTAGGTTATTTTTCGTGATGGAACCGTCCCTTTTTCGCCTTTTCCGGCCGGCACTCCGCCCTGGTCGAACGGCGGGGGCCACGAGGGGATTTCGTTAAGGAATTCAAAGGCTCGGCCCGCGCCCGTATGAAACGGATCAGGTCCGGACATTTGAACGCAAGAACGCTCGTCGTGGCAGCTTCCACCTTGGCCACGCTCACTCTCCTCGCCACCCCCCAGGCGGCCGAGGCCGCCGGCAAGACCACCTGCGGGGGCGCCTCCTGGTATGCGCTGACATCGCGCACCGCGTCGGGCGAGAGAATGAACCCATCGGCCATGACGGCGGCCCACAAGACGCTGCCGCTCGGCTCCAAGGTGAAGGTCACGAACCTGCGCAACAACCGCTCGGTGGTCGTTCGCATCAACGATCGCGGTCCCTTCATCAAGGGCCGGCTGATCGACCTTTCGAAGGGCGCCGCCGCCAAGCTCGGCTTCGTGTCCGCCGGCCACACCCGCGTTCAGATCGAGCCGGCCGACGGGTCGGGCACGATGAGCTGCGGCTGAGCCTTTTCGCCTGCCTTGAACTATTCCGTCCAGACCGCCGCTCGGCGGCTCGGGACGCGACCGAACCGGGCGGCGCATGGCCGCCCGTTCATCCTTTTCCCGGTTTCCGTCCTCCGCCCCGGCGGGCCGCTTGTCAGGCGACGATCCGCGTGGGAAGGGCGCCTTGTCCGGCCTTCAGTTCGGCCGCCGCGCCCGCGCCGACCAGCGACAGGTCGATCCGCGCCAGCCCCTGTTTCAGGGCGGCGACGCAGAGCGGGTCCACCGCCGTGCCGGTTTCCTTGTCGAGAATGGCGAGCGCCTGGCTGATCGGCATGGCTGCGCGATAGGGCCGCTCGGCCGTCAGGGCGTCGAAAATGTCGGCCACCGTCACGATCCGTGTTTCCAGGCCGATCTCGTCGCCCTTCAGCCCGCGCGGATAGCCCTTGCCGTCGAGCCGTTCGTGATGGCCGCCGCCGATTTCGGCGAGCTCGGCGAAGGCCGTGATCTGGGACAGGATCGTCTCGCTATGGCTGGCATGGAGCCGGACCTGCGCGAATTCCTCGTCCGTCAGCGCGCCCGGCTTGTCGAGGATCGTGTTGGACACGCCGAGCTTGCCGATATCGTGCAGGAGCGCCGCGCGCTTCATCTTGCGCCGCTGCTCGGGCGAGAAGCCGAGCGCCTCGCCGATCAGATCCGTGAACAGGGCGACGCGCTTGCAATGGCCCGACGTGAAGGGGCTCTTGGAATCCACCACTTCCGAAAAGGCTTCCGCGATGTCGTCGAGATAGGCGTCGTCCACGAGGGCCGAGAGGTCCTCCTCGGGCGGGAACAGCGCGGCCTCCGGGCCTTCCAGCTGGCTCCAGAAGCCGACCCGGCTCGCGGCCGCCTCGAAGGCGCGCACGAGCGCGGGGTCGAACCAGCGCCCGCTGCGCGCCGTCACCTCCGCCAGCGCCGCGTTCCGCCCGCCGCCCCGGTGAAAGACGTCGGCGACCTGCGACAGGAGCGCGATGCGGGCATAAAGCGGAATGGCCTCGCCCGCGCGGCCGAAGGGCCGGCCGTGGCCGTCCCAGTGCTCGTCCAGCGCATGGATGCCGAGCGCCACGGGCTCGGAAAAGCGCAGGCGGCGGGCGATCGCCGCGCCCCGGTCGCAGCGCGTCTCGATCAGCTCCTGCGCGATGTCGCCGCCATTGCGGAAGATATGGGCGATGGCGCGAAAGCGCTCGGCGAGGCCCGCCGTCAGGCCGGTCTGTTCGATCACGAAGCGCAGAACCTGCGGCAGCCCGTCGTCCAGCCGCTTGAAGGCCCGTTTGAAGGCGACGTCGTCGGCGAGATAAAGCTGGCAGAGCCGCGCAGCGTTGGAGGAGCAGCCGAGATCCTTCAGCGTGATCGTGTGGCGCAGGTCCTGAAGCGCGGCGGCGTCGAGGCCGATCTCCAGCCCGACGCGCGTGCCGATAAAGGCGGCGCGCACGCAATGACCGGCCGGCTGGCCTTCCGTCATGTCGAGGGCATGGCTGAGCGCGCCGACGAGTTCCGAAAGCCGGACGGACGGCGTGGATGGGGGAAGGATGGAGAGCATCGACACCGGCGGAAGAGATTCTGCCGGTGAGCCTAGTATGGCGAGATTAAGGCCTGTTTACGGAACAAGAAAATCTCTGACGGAAAGGTCGTGCCGTCATTATTTTCCAAGTCGTCGACAACCAATCGGGTCCGCGGGCAACGAAAAGCCCCCGCCGGGCGAACCGACGGGGGCTGAAGGGCCGAGGGGGGCGCCGGGCGTTCGCCTCAGGCCTCCGCCGCCGCCTTGGGCTTGCGCGGCGCTGCGCGGCGCTTGGCGGGCTTTTCCGCTTCCGGCTCGGGCTCAGGCTCGGGAGCGGCCGCGACTTCGGGCGCGCTGATCTTGCGGCCGAGGCCGATGCTCTTGGCGAGCTCCGAGCGCTTGGCCGCGTAATTGGCCGCGACCATCGGATAATCGGCGGGGAGCCCCCATTTCTGGCGATAGGCTTCCGGCGTCAGATTGTAATGCGTCATCAGATGGCGCTTCAAAGATTTGAACTGCTTACCGTCTTCGAGGCAAACAATATAATCCGGCGTGACCGACTTCTTGACCGGAACCGCAGGGACAAGAGGCGCCGCTTCGGCCTGCGCCGCGTCGGCGGGCGTGTCGAATTTCAGCGCGTCAAACACAATGCCGATCAGGCTGGGGAGATCGTCTCGCGGGACATGGTTGTTGCTGACATAGGCTTTGACGATCTGCGCTGCGAGATGGCGGCGCGACGAAACCTGGTCCGAGTTGTCTTCCATATCCTGACAGACCTTTCACCAGTTGGAAGTGCCACCGGGAGACGTGGCGCGAATGAACTGGTTTGTATTTGCCTTCAACGTTCTTCTGTTTCAAGCCGATACTGAAAAATCACCGGACGTTTTGCCCTGTGATCGCTTTTCGGAACCCGATCGAGTTGGATATCTGAACGCGAGAGACGTGGTGCCCCTGCCGAGTGCACGCGGTGCGGGTGGCGGCTCGCGGAATCGAATCACCCGAATGCTTTTGCGAGCGACCTTGAGCGAAAGTAGGGCGGCGCGTCCAACTTGCGTGGACGAGCAAGAAGGTCGGGATCGCCGGAACTGCAGCAAGGCAATTCAGTAAAATGAGGAGAAAAATGGGCGCGATGGAACAAGGTTTTCTTCGCCGGCTCGATGCGCGAACCGGCGAAGCGGGCGAAAGACGCCGTTTCGTCAGGCTTGCGTCTCGAGACCCATTTGCCAGAAGTCGGCCTCCAGCCGGCAGGCCTGCGCGAACATCTCCCCCAACGCGCCGAAGCGCCGCTCGGTGAGCGAGCGGGCGGCGAGATCCTCCAGATGAAGGCGCGCCGCCTCCGCGACGCCCTGATAGGGCGCGCCCGCATATTCGCCGATCCAGTCGCGATAGGGATGCGCGGCGAGAGCGTCGGGCGTCAGCGCGGCGGCGAGCCGGGCGCCGATCTCGCCATAGCCGATGACGCAAGGGGCGAGCGCCACATGCAGGTCGAGAAGATCGCCCGACGCGCCGCAATCCAGCACGAAGCGCGTATAGGCCGTGGTGGCCGGTTCCTCGCGCGCCCGTTCCAGATCCATCGCCGACAGGCCCCAGCGCGCCGAAAGGCGCACATGGAGGTCCAGTTCGACATCGAGGATCGCCGAAAGCGCGCCTTGCGCCCGGCGCATGTCGGCGAGCGTCCGGCTCTTGTAGGCGGCGAGCGCGTTGGCCCGCGCGAACTGGATCAGGAACAGGTAATCCTGCACGAGATAGCGCCGGAAGGCGGCGTCCGGCAGCGTCCCGTCGCCCATCCGTCGAACGAAGTCATGCTCGACATAGCGGCTCCAGTCCGCGCTCGCGGCCCCTTTCAGCCGCTCGAACACGGCGCTCATGCTGGCCTCGGCGCGTCGTAGGCGGCGTCGAAAAAGGCGCGCTCCAGCGCGACCGCTCGCCGGAACAGGGTCTCGCAGAGCGCGCGCTCCTGTGGCCCGACGCGGTCGAGCTCGATGCGCAGAAAGGCGACGAAGTCGCGAAAGCCAGGATTGTCGTGCAGCGTGATCCATTCGCGATGGACGAAGCCGTCGGGCAGAGGCGTGGGCGCGCGGGAGGCCCAGTCGAGATAGAGCCATTCGGCGACGGCGAGGACGCTGAGCGCGGCGGCATAGGAGCGATGCTCCGCCGCGTCCCGCATCAGGGCCTTGAACCCGGCCGTGGCGGCGCTGTCCGGCTCGCTCGCGCGCCGTTCGGCCGAGACGCCGAGCGCCTCGAAGGCGCGCTCGAAATAGGTGTTCTCCTCGCCCGCCACGAGGCCGGCGAAGCGCGCGAGCCGCAGGCGCGACTCGAAGCGGTCGCTCGTCGCCATCGCCGCGCCGATCAGCATCAGGAACCGGTCCACGAAGCGATGATCCTGGACGAGATAGCGCGCCATGATGTCGGGCGCGAGCGTGCCGTCCATGAGCTCGCGGGTGAAGCGATGCGTCGCCGCCTCGCTCCAGTCGGGCTCGGCGAGATCGCGAAGATGCTCGGTGAAACGCTCGCTCATGGCTTGTCTCCTTCCCGGCCTTCAGGCCAGAGGGCGTGGAAATGATGGACGGGACCCCGGCCCGACCCGAGCCGCCAGCCTGCCCCGGCTTCGAGCGCGCCTTGCAGGAAGAGCCGCGCCTCGCGCACCGCGTCTTCCAGCGCCAACCCTCGGGCAAGGCCGGCGGCGATCGCGGCGGCGAGCGTGCAGCCGGTGCCGTGGTCGTTCCGTGTGTCGACGCGCGGCAGGGCGAGGCGAAGCTCGCCCGCCTCCGACAGGAAGAGATCGACGCTTTCCGCCCCTTGCCGGTGGCCGCCTTTGACCAGAACCGCGCGGGGGCCGAGCGCGCGAAGCCGCAGCCCCTGCGCGCGCTGGGCCGCTTCGCTTTCGGCCGGGCGCTCGCCCAGAAGCAGCGCCGCTTCCGGCAGGTTCGGCGTCAGCACCTCGGCGAGCGGCAGAAGCTCGTCCTGGAGCGCGCCGGTCGCGTCCTCGTCCATCAGCCGGTCGCCCGAGGTCGCGACCATGACCGGGTCCACCACCGCGCGGCGGCCATGGGCGCGCAGGCGCTCGGCGATGGCGCGGATCACCGGCACGCTCGACACCATGCCGATCTTGATGCCGCCGACCGCGAAATCGCCGAGCACCGCGTCGATCTGCGCCGCAACGATGGCGGGCGACAGGGTTTCCACGGCCGAAACGCCGCGCGTGTTCTGCGCGGTGACGGCGGTGAGGACGCTGGTGCCGAAGACGCCGAGCGCCGAGAAGGTCTTCAGATCGGCCTGGATGCCGGCCCCGCCACCCGAATCCGACCCCGCGATGGTGAGCGCGACCGGGATCGCGCCGGCCTGCGCGCCTTGAGCGTTCATCGCTTCAGCTCCACGGCGTAATCGGCGACGGTCGGAACGGCCGAGAGGACGCCCTCGTCCTTCAGAAAGGCGGCGAAGCGCTCGGCGCGCACCGTGTCGAGCGCGCCGGGCCGCTTGGCGAAGCGCGGCAGCGTGTCGGCGAAGGCGGTGCGGTTCAGTGTGTCGTCGAGATCGGGATAGGCCTTGAGGAAGAGCGGAAGCGCCTCGTCCGGGTGGTTGGTCAGAAACAGCGTCGCCTCCTCCACCGCGTCGAGAAAGCGCGGCAGGCGCGGGTCGGCGAGCTTGTCGCGGCTGGTGACGAAGATCAGCTCGTCATAGGGCGGCACGCCGTTTTCCTCGGGGTAGAAGAAGCGCCCCTCGTGGTTCTCGAGGCGCATCTGCGTCGCCTCGAAATTGCGATAGGAGCCGATGGTCGCGTCCACATTGCCGGAGGCGAGCGAGGCGGTGAGCGCGAAATTGACGTTGACGAGTTGGACGTCGGAGAGCTGGAGGCCGGCCGAGCCGAGCATGGCCGAGAGAACCGCTTCCTCCACGCCCGCCACGGAATAGCCGATCCGCTTGCCCTTGAGGTCGGCGAGCGAGCGGATCGGCCCGTCGGCGAGCACCGCCACCGTGTTCAGCGGCGTTTCCACCAGCGTGCCGAAGCGCACCAGCGGCAGGCCGTTGGCGTGGTCGAGGAGGAGATTGGGCTGGTAGTGAACCGCCACATCCGCCTGACCGGCGGCGACGAGGCGCGGCGGGGCGGACGGGTCGGCGGGCGGCACGAGATCGACGTCGAGCCCATGGCGCTCGAAGAAGCCCTTTTCCTTGGCGATCACGAGCGGCGCGTGGTCCGGGTTCACGAACCATTCGAGAAGCACGGTGAGCTTGTCGGCGGCGAGCGCCGGGCTGGCGATCAGCGAGAGGGCGAGCGCTGCGGCGGCGCAGAGGGATCGCATGAGGCGGGTTTCCTTCGAAACAGGAGGGTGGAAAGGGGAGGGGCGGCGTCCTCGCTCGCCCAGGGGGCAAGGCGCGGGGCGAACTCGTCCACCAGCGCGCGCAGGAGCAGCGTCATGGCGGCGAGCAGGATCAGCGCGGCGAACATGAGATCGGTCTGCATCCGCGCATTGGCCTGGATCATCACGAAGCCGAGCCCGCCGGATGCGCCGACCCATTCGCCGATCACCGCGCCGAGCGGGGCGAGCGGGGCGGCGACGCGCAGGCCCGTGACGAGGGCGGGCATGGCGAGCGGAATGCGCACGAGGCGCAGCGTCTGCCAGTGCGTCGCGGCCGTCAGGGCGGCGGCGTCCACGAGGTCGGGCTCGGTGCGGCGCAACCCGTCGGCAAAGGCGGAGGCGACCGGAAAGAAGATGACGAGCGCCGCCATCACCACTTTCGAGACGAGGCCGAAGCCGAACCAGAGCACGAGAAGCGGCGCAAGCGCGAAGACGGGCATGGCCTGAAGAACGAGAAGAAGCGGCCAGGCGACGCGGCCGAGGCGCGGCCAGAGCACGGTGCCGAGCCCCGCCGAGGCGCCGGCCAGCGCGCCGAGCGCGAGGCCGAGCAGCGTCTCGACGAGGGTCAGCCAGCCCTGCGCCAGAAGAAAGCCCGACCGCGCCCAGAGCACCGCGCCGACGCGAAGGGGCGAGGGCAGCATGTAGGGCGGCGGCGCGGCGAGCGCGACGAAGAGCCCCCAGGCCAGAAGCACGGCGAGAAGGCCCAGAAGGGTGGCGCGAAGGGCGCGCATCGGCTCCGCCCGTCAGGCCGGATGGGGACCGGGGCGGGGTGTTCTGTGTGGGGGCGGCGTGCGATGGCGCATATGATCTCCTCAGCCCCGACAAAGGGTCCGCAAGAGATCCGGAGTGAAGCGAAGAAGGTGCGCGGGCCGCCGACAAGCCGCCCATTCCCGTTCCTACGCCGGTATGACCCGGATCAGGTTCAAGGGTTCGGCTCGCGCCATCTCAGCGCCCTGGAGCGGCGCGGGTCCCTCGAAAGGGCCAGCCATCGCTCCGAGGCACACCCCTCGGAATGATCGAAGTGATGCAGGGCAGGGGCGGCTTTGTCAACCGGCGCGCGGATGCGCCGGACGGCCGGGGGGCCGGCGGCTCATGGCGCCGCGCCCGTTCGAGACGCCGCGGGCCATGACGAGCCACCCCGGACGCCGCGCCTGTCGAAATGGCGTTCCCTGAAGAGGACGATGTCTGCGACCTCGCATCTGGCCGGGTTCAAGCCGGGCTTGGGGGCCTCCCATGAGGAACGGAGCGATCCTCTCCGTCCCCATGTGGGGCGCCCTGCGGAAAGCCAATCGATTCAAGACGCAGGGCGAGGAAATGACGCCCTGTCCCGTCAGGCCACTTCCAGAGCGGGTGCGGCCGGCGCGGGCGCGGCGACGCCGGCGCGGCCGATCGAGACATAGCCGAGGCCGGCCCTCGCCATGTCGGCGGGCGCGAACATGTTGCGGAAATCGACGATCAGGGGCCGGCGCAGGGCGCGCTTGTAGTCGGCGAGCGGACGGTCGGCGAATTCCCGCCATTCGGTCGCCAGGACGCAGAGATCGGCCCCATTGAGCGCCGCGTCCATGCTCGGCGCATAGGCCACCGCGTCGCCCAGAAGCTCGCGCGCATGCGCCATGCCCTGCGGGTCGTAGGCGCGCACGATCGCGCCGCGCGCGGCGAGTTCCTCGGCCACGAGCAGGGCGACGCTGTCGCGCACGTCGTCGGTTTCCGGCTTGAAGGTGAGGCCGAGCAGCGCGATCACCTGACCGCGCACGTCGCCGCCGGCCGCCGCCACGACCTTGGCCACCATGCGATGGGGCCGGGCGCGGTTCACCGCGATCACCGCTTCCACGATCGTCGCCGGGCTCAGGGCCTTTTCGCCCAGATGCACCATGGCGAGCGTGTCCTTGGGAAAGCAGGAGCCGCCATAGCCGGGGCCGGGCTGGAGAAAGGCGCGCCCGATGCGCCGGTCCGACCCCATGCCGCGCGCGATGTCGGCGATGTTGCCGCCGACCTTCTCGCAGAGATCGGCCATCTCGTTGATGAAGGAGACCTTGGTGGCGAGAAACGTGTTGGCGGCGTATTTGATGAGCTCGGCCGAGGTGATGTCGGTCGCGATCAGCTCATGCCCTCGATCGGTGAAGGGGCGGTAGAGCGCGCGCAGGGCGGCGAGGGCGCGGGGCGTCTCGGTGCCCACCACGATCCGGTCGGGCCGCATGAAGTCCGACAGCGCGTTGCCCTCGCGCAGGAATTCCGGGTTGGAGGCGATGTCGAAATCGAGCGCGGGATTCTCCTGCGCGATGAGGCGCCGGATTTCGCGACCCGTGCCGGCCGGCACGGTGGACTTGGTGACGATCACGGCCGGATGGGTGAGCGCGCGGGCGATGTCGCGGCTGGCGGCGAAGACGTATTGAAGGTCGGCGTTCCCGTCGAGCTTGCGGGTGGGCGTTCCCACCGCGATCATGACGAGATCCGCGCCGGACAGGGCCTCCGCCACGTCGGTCGTGAAGCCGAGCCGGCCGGCCTCGACATTGCGCCGCACGAGATCGGCAAGGCCTGGTTCGTAGATGGGAATCTGGCCGGCCCGCAGGCTTTCGATCTTGCTCGCTGCCCGATCGACGCAGACGACGCGGTGGCCGACCTCCGCGAGACAGGCGCCGGATACGAGACCGACATAGCCGGTGCCGATCACGGCGAGCTTCAGGGCGGGACGTTCAGGCGGTGGCATGTCGCGCATGGCGCACTCCATCCTTGCCGAGACCAAGTTCGCCGACCGCGCCTTCTTGCAGGCGCAGCATGAAACAGGGGCTTTTTACGCCTCGCGGTCAGTCTCGACAATCGAGGGAAGTGTGAAACTTTTATGTTTGCTTGGAAGCTCGGCGCGATCGGCCCTGCCGTTCCTTCGAGGACTCCGCAGCCCCGCCTTTAAGCTCTGCCGGCCGAAGTATTCGCCTGCGTGTCGTAGTGGGTGCGGTCAGTCCGCGAGAGCGAGAAGCGCCGGGTCGCCGAAGGCCAGAAAGGCGCCGTTCTCGAAATCCGTCTCCGGGCTCGCGCCGCGTTTGCCGTAGCGCAGCGGCTCGCCGCCGGGCGTGACGACACGGCCGCCCGCGCTCTCCAGAATGGCCTGTCCCGCCGCCGTGTCCCATTCCATCGTGCGGCCGAAGCGGGGATAGAGATCGGCCTCGCCCGCCGCCAGAAGGCAGAATTTCAGCGACGAGCCGCGCGTCGCGATATGGCGGATCGCACGGCGCGCCAGCCAGTCGGCGGTCTCGGGCGAGGGGTGGGAGCGGCTGGCGACGGCGACGGGCTCGGGCGGCGCGGCGCGCACGCGCATCGGGCGGCGGTCCGCGACCGTGCCCTCCGCCGTGACCTCTCCCTGCCAGGCCGAGGTGCCGTCGCCCGCGAAGATGCGGTGGAGGCAGGGCGCGAGGATGACGCCGGCGACGGGAACGCCCCGCTCGATCAGGGCGATGTTGACCGTGAACTCGCCATTGCGGCCGACGAACTCGCGCGTGCCGTCGAGCGGGTCCACCAGAAAGAAGCGCTCGGCGATGTCGGGAACGCGGCCGGCCGACGCTTCCTCCTCGGCGACCACCGGAACACCCGGAAACTCGCGGGCGAGCGCTTCGAGGATGATGGCCTCGGCGACGCGATCGGCTTCGGTGACGGGCGAGCCGTCCGCCTTCCATTCCGGGGCGATGCATCGCTCGTAGATCGCGGTCGCGGCCGCGCCGGCGCGGAGCGCTGCGCAAACGAGGGGGGCGAGAGGGTCGGACATGGCGCTCGGGGCCTGGCTAGCGAAGTCGAAGCACCCGACTTCTCATTGTTTCGACCGGGCGCGCAAGGCCCGCGCCGCTCCGGCCCGGCCGCGCGGAGCTTTAGCTCAAGCTGGTACGGGGCGGCTCAGAAGAAATCCACTTCGCCCGATTCCGCCTGCTCTTCCGCTTGGCCGAGAAGGCGCGCGCGAAGGCCCGACAGGGTCATCGCCTCGAAACAGCCGGCGGGAGCTTCGGCCTCGCCCGCCGAGGCCGCGAGGCATCGCAGAAGCGCGCCGAGTTCGGCCAGATGCTGCGAGGACGTGTCGATGGTCTGCGCGCTGACGAGCGTCTCGTCGGCCGGGCGGCCCTCGGCGAGGGCATGGAGACCGCGCACGGCCTCGGCCTGTTCGGCGAGTTCGCCGCCGATCCGTTCGAGAACGAGCGACAGGCGCGGAGCGATCGTGTGGGGCATGGCGATGTTCCTCGGCCTCGATCGGCCGTGATGAAGAGGGGCCCGGATCGGGCGTCCGGCTCGGCGACCGGAGGGCAGACCCGTCCCGAACCAGATCGGGGCGGGCGTCGGGGCGGGGTGGTCCCTCGCCGAAGAGGCGCTCCGGGCCGCCGCGCGGCGCGGGAGCCTTCCTTCGCGACGTCCGGATGCGAAAGCCGACCCGGCCTTCGCTCAGAAGAACTCGACCTCGCCGAGATCCCGCTCCTTGGGCAGCGGGGCGGCGGTGGGCGTCGGATCGGGCGCGTTGATATAGAGCTGGCGCGCCCGTCCGGTCGCCGGCCAGAACTGGACGCGCCGAACCTGATTGCCGCCGAGGCTCGCGCCCACGAGCGGAATGTTCTCCATGGCGAGAAACCGCTTGGCGAAGGCGCCGTTGGCCACGCCGATCTCGCCCCGGCCGAGCCCGGTGCAGGCTCCGCCGAACAACTTGCCGAGCAGCCGCTCGCGCCGCGCGCCGCGCTCCAGAAGTCCGTTCACCAGCACTTCCATGAGGTAGACGCCGTAGCGTTCCGCCTCCCCGCTGCGCGGGCCGTCGTCGCCCGCGAGCAGGAAATGGTTCATGCCGCCGGCCGAGGCCAGGGGGTCGAAGATGCAGGCGGCGACGCAGGAGCCCAGGATCGTCGTCAGGCAGACGCTCTCATGGACCCCGAAGCAGATCTCGCCCTGTGGGACGTGAATCCGCTCGTCCGGCCCCCTCATCCGGGCAGATTGCCGGTAACCGCCTGGATGGCCTTCTGCAGCGCGGCGGGCTGCACGGGCTTGGGCAGGTAGTTGTTGACGCCGAGCTTCACCGCCTTCTGCAGCACTTCGCGATCGCCCGAGCCGGTCAGGAGAATGAAGGGCGTGATGCGCGTGGCCGGATAGGTGCGGATCGCCTGGAGGAGCTGCAGGCCGTTGAGCTTGGGCATGTTGTAGTCGGACACGACGATATGAGCCGGGCTCGACATCATCATCTTCAACGCTTCCTCGCCGTCCTTGGCGAAGGGGATGTTGGCGAAGCCGATCTGCTGCAACGCGTCCCGCATCAGAAGGCGGCTCGTGGTCTGGTCGTCCACGATCAGGATCTTGATGGTCTGCTTGGTGAGCGACATGGAGTGAGGCCTTCGTATCAGGCGCCGAAGACGGCGCGGTGTATCGTTTCGAGTGGATGTTCTTCTTCGATGGCGCCGAGCGCGAAGGCCGCGCGGGGCATTCCATAGACGAGGGACGATTCTTGGTTCTGACCGATTGTCCTCCCTCCGGTCTTACGAATCTCCAAAGCTCCCTGCGCCCCGTCGCTGCCCATGCCGGTCAAAATCACCGCAAGGCTTCTTTTTCCGAAACGACGCGCTACGGAGTGGAACAAAACGTCCACGGAGGGGCAATGACCGCTGACCGGGGCCGCTTCCACCAGCGAGCAGACCGGCACGGCGCCGGTCGCCATCAGGTGTCGCTTGCCGCCGGGGGCGATGTAGATCGAGCCCCGTTCCAGGGGCATGCCGTCCTCGGCCTCCACCACGCGGGCGGGCGACAGCCGCTCCAAGCGCTGGGAGAAGCCGCGCGTGAAGCCGGCCGGCAGATGCTGCACGACGAGCGTCGGCGGGGCGTTGTCGGGCCATTCGGAAAACAGCGCCGTCAGGGCCTCGATGCCGCCCGTGGACGCGCCGATGGCGATCACCTCGGGCTCGACGCGCGCGGAGGCCGCGCGCTGGCCGAGCGGGCGCGGGGCGTCCTGGCGCTGTTCGGCCGTGCGGGCCCGCCGGGCCGAGATGCCGAGAAGACCCTGCCGCGAGGCCGCCGCCGCGCGCAGGGTCTGGCCGAGCCGCGCGAAGGCTTCGTCCTGTGCCCGCCGGGGCTTGGCCAGACAGTCGAACGCGCCGATCGACAGCGCCTCGATCGCGGTCGCCGTGCCCGGCCCGGTCTGGTTCGACACCATGACCACGGGCATGGGGCGCAGGCGCATGATCTTTTCGAGAAACTCGATGCCCGGCATTCCCGGCATCTCGACGTCGAGCGTGACGACGTCGGGGTCGAGCGCCTTGATCGCGGCGCGCGCCTCGCTCGCCGTTCCCGCCTCGCCGACGACCTCGATGTCCTCCTCTTCGCGCAGCGCCGTGCGGATCAGCATTCGCATGGTCGGCGAATCGTCGATCACCAGCACACGAACCGGCGTCATTTTGCGTGTCTCCGATAGGTGGTGGTGGCCTCGTGCGAGAAGAGCTGTGCCGCCGCGCCCGTGATGCGCTCGGAATGGCCGGCATAGAGCCAGCCGCCCGGCCGGATATGCTGGGCCATGCGCACCCAGAGCGCTTCGCGCAACGGCTGGTCGAAATAGATCGCCACGTTGCGGAAGAAGACGATGTCGAACTGCCCGTTCATCGGCCAGTCGTCGAGAAGGTTCAGCTCGCGGAACGTAATGAGCGCGCGCGCCTCGGGGCGCGCTTCCGACAAGCCGTCCTCGCGCGGGGGAAGAAAGGCGCGCTCGCGATCGGCCTTCGGCACGGCGGCGAGCGTCGCCTCGTCGTAGAGGCCGGCGCGCGCGGTGGCGAGGACGTTGCGATCGATGTCGGTGGCGAGAATCTTCACGTCGTGGCGCGCCGCGTCCGGGGCGACGGCCAGAAGCGAGAGGGCGATCGAATAGGTTTCGTGGCCCATGGAGCAGCCCGCGCTCCAGATCCGCACGCGCTTCCCGCGCGCGGCCTCGGCCATCAGCCCCGGCAGGACCTCGCGACGCAGATGCTCGAAATGGTGCGGCTCGCGCAGGAAGAACGTGTAGTTGGTGGTCAGCGCCTCCACCATCTTCTTCAGCTCGCTCTTGCCCGCGGCCGACTCGACGAGGTCGCAATAGGTGCTGAAGGACGCGATGCCGACCGCCCGCAGCCGCTTCACGAGACGCGAGTAGACGAGCGAGGTCTTGGCGTCCGCCAGATGAATGCCGGCCTCGTCGCGAATGATGCGCGCGATGCGGCCGAACTCGGCCACGGAGAGTTCGGGGTCGTCGGATGCTCGGGTTGCCGGGGAAAAAGCGAGCGACATCGTCAGTTCAGCCTCAGCCGCTCTGGCAGCATCCGCTCGGGCATGATGCGGGCGATCATCCGGTCGTCCATGGCGATCACCGAGGAGACGAAGGCCTTCGCCGAATCCTGCGCCAGATCGGGCGCGCCCTGGAGCAGATCGGGCGAGATCGACAGGATGTCGGACACCGCATCCACCAGAAGGCCGAAGGTCTGGTCCTCCGCCTGCACCACGACGATGACGTGGCGGGGGGTCGGCTCCTCCAGCGGCAGGCCGAGGCGCGCGGCGAGATTCACCACCGGCAGGACCGTGCCGCGCAGGTTGATGACGCCCAGGATGTAGTGCGGCGCATGGGGCAGGGTGGTGGCCGGCGTCCAGCCCCGGATTTCGCGCACCGCCTTGATGTCGACGCAGAATTCCTGGGAGCCGACGCGGAAGGCCACCATCTCGACCCCGTGGCCGATGGATTTGCGGGCCGTGTTCGACATGGGTGCTTACTCCGCCGCGACGTTGTCGATACCGAAGATGAAATTGTCGAGCGTCCGGTCGCCCGCGATGGCCTCGACGTCGAGGATGAGCGCCACGCGCCCTTCGCCCGAGATCGTGGCCGCCGAGATGCCCGGCACCGGGCGATAGTTCTTCTCGAGGCTCTTGATGACGACCTGCCGCTGGCCGCGAATGTCGTCCACCAGGAGCGCCACGCGCCGGTTGTTGTCGCAGTCCACGAGAACCGCGACCGAGGTCAGCGGATCGACGGGCGCCTTGCGATAGCCGAGCTCCACGCCGACATCGATCAGGGGCACGATCTGGTCGCGCACGTGAACGGTGCGGCCCTGGCCGACATACTGGATGTCGCCGGGCTGCGGGCGGAAGGTGAAGACGATGGTGCTGAGCGGCACCACCAGCGTTTCCTCCTCGACGCGCACGATCATGCCGTCGAGCACGGCCAGCGTCAGCGGCAGGCTCATGGTGAAGGCCGAGCCGAGACCGGGGCGCGAGGAGATGGACAGGCGTCCGCCCAGCGCCTCGATCGAGGATTTCACCACGTCCATGCCGACGCCGCGCCCCGAGATGGACGAGACGGTGGTGGCGGTGGAGAAGCCCGGCAGCATGACGAGCTGGTCGGTTTCCTCGTCGGACAGAACCGCGTCGGGCGGGATCAGGCCCTTGTCGATCGCGATCTGCTTGACCTTCGGCCGGTTGATGCCGCCGCCATCGTCGGAAATCTCGATGATGATGCGGCCCGAGCGATGGGCGGCCGAGAGCGTCACCGTGCCTTCGGCCGGCTTGCCCTTGGCGACGCGGTCGTCCGGCTTTTCCAGGCCGTGGTCGATCGCGTTGCGGATCATGTGGGTCAGCGGGTCGGACAGGCGTTCCACCACGGTCTTGTCGACCTCGGTGTTCTCGCCATGGGTGACGAAATTGACCTTCTTGCCGGTGGCCGAGGCGGTTTCGCGCACGAGGCGCGGCATGCGCTGGAACACCGACTTCACGGGCTGGGCGCGCACGGCCATGACGCTGTCCTGCAGCGTGCGGGTCAGGCGGTCCAGTTCCTCGATCGAGCTGACGACCTCGGAGCCGGTCGGCAGACCCGCTTCCTCGACCTTCTGCGCGAGCATGGTCTGCGTGGTCACGAGTTCGCCCACGAGATCGATCAGCTTGTCGACCCGGTGAAGCTCGACGCGAATGACGACGGCGGGCGCTTCGGCCTCGCTCTTGCTGCCGGCTTTGCCCTTGTCGTCCTTGTCGTCCTTGCTCTCCGCCTTCGCGGGCTCAGACGGTGCGGGGGCCGGCGTCAGCGAGGGGAGGGGGGAGCCCTCCGCCTTGTCGCTGGTCTCGGAAGGGGCTTCCGTGGCGATCTCGCCCTGGAGGCGAGCGAGAAGATCGGCCACCGACACGCCGCCGGCATCGTCGCCGCCGAAGTCGGGCACCGAGCCGCCACGCGCCTTGATCTCCAGTTCGCAATCCCATTCGGCGAATTCGAAGATCTCGCGGACCTTGGCTTCCGTGGCGTTCTCGCCGTCGAGTTCGACCTCGAAGGACAGATAGGCGCCTTCCGGGTCGATCTCGTCCAGCGCGGGAACGGCGGACGTGTCGCAGCGCACCACGGCCTCGCCGAGCGAGGCGACCTCGCGCAGGAGAACCGCGGCCTCGTTGGCCTTGGCGTAGAGATCCTTGTTCGGCTTGAAGCTGATGCGGATCGCCGGGCCGTCCTCGTCCTCGGCGGCGGGCGCCTCGGTGGCGAGGCCCATCGCGCCCCAGTCCATCGCCACCGGCGTGAACTCGAAATCGGCAAGGCTGAGGCCGCCATCCTCGTCGTCGCCGTCCTCGGAGGCCGAATGACCGCCCTTGGGGCCGCCGATCAGCGTTTCGAGTTCGACGATCAGCTCCTTGGAGCGCTCCTGGTCGCCGTCGCCGCCGTCGCGACCGGCGGCCACGAGGTCGCGCAGATGGTCGGCCGAGCGTAGCATGACCGGCATGACCGTACCGTCGGCGGCGAGCCGATGGGCGCGCACCTCGTCCAGCACGGTTTCGAACGTGTGGGCGAACTTGACCAGCTTGTGCAGGTCGAAGGCGCCGGCGCCGCCCTTGATCGAGTGCACCGCGCGGAACACGCGGTTCACCGTGTCGTCGTCGGTCTCGCCGCCTTCCATGGCGGTGAGGCCGTCCTCCAGTTCCTGGAGCTGGTCGTCGCATTCCTGGAAGAAGACGACCCTGATTTCGTCGAGTGCGCTCATGGGTGAAGGGTCCTCAGGCGACGACGCGGTTGATGGCGGCGATCAGCCGGGCGGGGTCGAAGGGTTTGACGATCCAGCCCGTGGCGCCGGCCTTGCGGGCGCGGTCCTTCTTGGCCGTGTCGCTTTCCGTGGTCAGGACGATGATCGGAATGGCGCGCTTGGCGGCATCGACGCGCACGGCCTCGATGAATTCCAGCCCGTTCATGCGCGGCATGTTGATGTCGGTGATGATGGCGTCGGGCTCGCTGGCGCCCAGCACTTCCAGTCCGTGGAGCCCGTCCTCGGCCTGGATGACCGTGAAGCCGGCCGGCTCCAGGGCCGAGCGGAGCAGCTCGCGCATGGTGCGGGAATCGTCGACGGTGAGGATGGTCTTGGGCATCAGGCGGCGGTCCTCTGGAACAGGTCGTCGCGGCTCAGGCCCATGAAGCCGAGATCGCGATCGAAGGCTTCGGACGCGCCCTGGAGCCGGATCGGAACGCCGTCCGCCGCCCAGGTGCGATCCGCCGACAGGAGAAGCTGAAGGCACTGGCCGCCCAGACGCTTCACCTCGCCCGCGTCCAGCGCCAGCGGCGTGCCGCGATGGTTGAGGAGCGCGGCGTGCAGGGCGCCGGCGGCGGTGAGGTCGAGAACGGCGGGCAGCGACAGAAGCGCCTCGTTCTCCGCCGGCTCGGCGGGGAGGGCGGCCGGCGCGCTCGGCTCGGCACCCGCCGGCAGGGCGCCGACGCTCGCCAGAAGCAGCGCCATCTGCGCGTCGAGATCGGCCGGCGGGGCGTCCTCTCCGGCGACGCCGGCCAACTCGGCAGGCTCGCTCGGATCGGCGTCGCCGAGGTCGGCGGCGTCGGTCCCGTCGTCGGCATCCTCCGCCGCGACAAGCACCGTCTCGTCGGAGGCGTCCTCAACGACGTCGTCCGAGGCGTCCAGCTCCGGCGCGCTCGCCAGGTCGTCGGCCGCGTCCGCTTCGCCGCTCTCGGCCGACAAGGCGGCCGCGTCCTCGGCTTCCGCCGCTTCGGCGTCCTGCGTCGCTGTAAGGGACGCGTCGCTCGCCGCCATCATGGCGAGAATTTCGGGGGGCAGGGCGACGACGAGGTCGTCCTGTGGTTCAGGCGTGCCGGTGGTCGGTGTCTTCGAACCCATCAGAATTCCTCCCAACCCAGATCTTCGGACGGAGCGGCGGCGGCGGCGGCACCACCACCCGAGGCGGCGGCGACGGCGACCGGGCGGGCGACAGGGGCCGGCTCGGCGGCGCGCGGCGCGGGAGCCGGGGCCGCCTGCGGCTTGGCGGTGGTCTTCATGGCGGCGGACATGGAGCGCAGCTGCGCCACGGCGCCGTTGGTCCCGTCCACCTGGAAGGAGGACACGAGACGTCCGAGTTCTTCGGTCTCGGCGCGCAGCGACAGCGTGGCGGCGGTGGTTTCCTCCACCATGGCCGCGTTCTGCTGCGTGACGCGGTCCATCTTGTTCACGGCGTCGTTGACGTCGGCGATGCCGATCGACTGTTCGCGCGCCGAACCGGCGATCTCCTGCACCAGGGCGTCGATCTGCGTCACCTGCGCGGCGATGCGGGTGAGCACCTCGCCCGAGCGGTTCACGAGGTCCACGCCGTTGCCGACATGGGTCGAGGACGTGCCGATCAGCGTCTTGATTTCCTTGGCCGCTTCCGAGGAGCGCTGGGCGAGCGCGCGCACTTCGAGCGCCACGACCGCGAAGCCGCGACCGGCATCGCCCGCTCTCGCCGCTTCGACGCCCGCGTTCAGCGCCAGGAGGTTGGTCTGGAAGGCGATCTCGTCGATGACGCCGATGATGCGGGCGATCTGCTGCGAGGACTTCTGGATCGCGTTCATCGCGTCCACCGCCTCGCGCATGACCTCGCCGGAGCGCTCGGTGTCCTGCCGCGCGGCGGCGACGGACGAGGCGACCGACGCGGCGTTCTCGGCCGAATGCTTCACCGTCGCGGTGATCTCGTCGAGCGCCGAGGCGGTCTTGTCGAGGCTGGCGGCCTGCTGCTCCGTGCGGCGCGACAGGTCGTCCGAGGCATGGCCGATCTCGCTCGTGCCGTTGGCGATCGAGGACACGGACTGCGCGACGCGGCCGACCATGTCGTGCAGATGGGTGACGGCGGCGTTGAACTCGTTGCGAAGCTTGGCGTAGCGCGGCGGGAACTCGGCCTCGATGCGGCAGGTGAGGTCGCCACCCGACAGGCGGGTCAGCCCGTCCTGGATGGCCTGCACCACGTCGGCCTGCTCGCCGACCGTGCGCAGGCGCTCGGTCTCGGCTTCCTGCTCGCGGTTGGCGCTCGAGGAGCGCAGGCTCGCCAGTTCGGCTTCGAGGGCGAGCGCGCGCTGGCGGGCGGCGCGCAGCGCCTCGCCGGTGCGGGCGAGCGCGCCGATCTCGTCGGCGCGGCCGATCGCGCCGGGCTGCGCGTCGGACGCGCCCTCGGCGAGGCGCGCCAGTTCCTCGCTCGTGCGGCGCAGCGGCGAGGCGATGCCGCGAAGGAGAAGCGCGCAGGACAGGCCGGCGAGAACCAGCGGGAAGCCGATCGCCAGGGGAAGGGTCGTGTTGGCCGTGGCGCGCGCTTCCTCGCGGTGGGCGAGGGCGGTGGCGAGCGCGCTTTCCTCGCTTTCGCGCAGCGAGCGCACGAGCGACAGCATGGGCGCGGCGTCCGGGCCGCTCGCGGGCGCCGCGAGAATCTCCGTGCGGGCCCGGGCGGGCGCCGCCGGAGCGGCGACCGCGCCGCCGAGCGCATGATCGACATCGCTGCGGAAGTCGGCGTCGAGGCTCTTCAGGCGCTCCAGGCGCGCCGTGTCGGTGGCCGAAAGGAAGCGGCCCTGCAGCGCGCCGACGGCGGCCGACAGGTCGGAACCAGCCGTCTTGAACTGCGCCTCGGCACCGTCGTTGCGCTGCTGAACGAGCGCCATGGCCGCCGTGCTGCGAGCGAGCACGGCCCGTTCCAGCGCATCGGTCGCCCGGGCGCGGTCCAGAAGCTCGTCATAGGAAGCGTTCGCCGCATCCGTCGCGGCGGCGGTCTGATGGATCGCGACCCCGCCCATGCCGACGCCTGCCGCAGTCAAGCAGAAGGCCAGAAGGAGCTTGCGGGAGGTGGAGATGTTCTTGAACGCGAGCATGGCGTCTCCGGAGCAGGCGCGTGCGGCGACCGCGATTGGCGATACGGGCGAAACGAGCGCTCCGGCGGGGAAGGCGGATCGGCGACGCGCCGCCCTCGAGGGAGGCGTGGGGGCTCGGCGTCCGGGCGCCGGGCTTGTTCGCCGATCGGATTCCACGGGGAATCGATCGTCTTTCCACCCTGTTGTATCGGCCAACCTATAAGATTGTGTTGAATTGCACTTGCCTGATTTCGGCAAGAAATCGTTCATCTTTCTTGCGTCCCCAGCAACCATCCGATGCTTGGGTGTTCCGGTCGGGGAAGGTCATCCTTTCGAAAGGATTGCTGGCGGCGGTTGCTTTGAATGGGTGGTCGTAGGGAGAAGAAAAGCTTTCGTTGACTCTGAAAGCATTCCGCATCGAAGAGCTGGGTCGCTTAACGGCTGCGCAATCTGTTTTCGACATTTTGAACTGGTCCGAAAGCGAGGCCAAGTCGCGATGTCTTCTTCTTCCAACACAATCGCCCTGTCCGGCGCCTGCGAGCTGTCCCGTCTCGTGGATGTGCGCGCCGAACTTCTCGATTTCGCCGAGCGGAATCCCGAAGGGCCCGTGCATCTCGATCTCAAGGCCGTGGATCGCGCCGATATCGGCCTCGTTCAGCTGGTCGCGAGCTTTCGCGCCTCGCTGGCCGCCAAGGGGCGCGAGCTGACGCTCGTCCTGTCCGAGACGGTCGAGCAGCTGTTCCAGAGCGCCGGCGCTCCGGTGCCCGGGCGCTGATCGCCCCGGACACCAGGGACCGCGCGGCTTCCTTTTTCTTCCTTCCCTTCCTCCCGAACGTTCAATCCCCGAAATCAGAAAGGTGCAGTCCGTGACAAAGTCCGTACTTTGCGTCGATGACTCCGCCAGCATCCGTCAGATGGTGTCGTTCACGCTCGAAAGCGCCGGCTACGCGCCCGACACGGCGGTGGACGGTGCCGATGCCCTGACCAAGCTGGATCAGAACAAGTATCAGCTCATCATCACCGACCTGAACATGCCCAATCTCGACGGGATCGGCATGATCAAGAAGGTCCGTGAGATGCCGCAGCACGCCGGCGTGCCGATCGTCATGCTGACCACCGAGTCCGACGAGGGCAAGAAGCAGGAAGGCAAGGCGGCCGGCGCCACCGGCTGGATCGTCAAGCCTTTCGATCAGACCAAGCTCGTCGCCGTCGTCAACAAGCTGATCGGAGCCTGACGTCCATGGGCGGCGATATGCTCGAAGTCTTCCTCAACGAAGCGCGTGATCTTCTGGAACAGCTCGAAGCGGCGCTGCTCGACTTGGAAACGCGGCCGAACGACCGCGAACTCATCAACACGACCTTCCGGGCTCTTCACACGCTGAAGGGTTCGGGCGGCATGTTCGGCCCGCCCGCCATGGCGGCCTTCGCCCATGAGCTGGAAAACGCCTTCGAGAAGGTGCGCCAGGACAAGGCCCCGGTCACGCCCGCCCTTGTCAGCCTGCTTCTCCAGTCGGCCGACCAGATCCGCAAGCTCCTGTTCGAAAGCGACGGCGACCATTCCGCCGAAAGCCGCCGCCTGGCGGACGCGCTTCTGGCCGAAGTCGCCGACGGCGCCGCGGCGCCCGTCGCAGCCGCCTCGGGCGCCGCCCAGCCGGCGATGCAGGCCGCTGTCGCGGAAACGCTCCAGCGCTTCCGCATCCGCATGTCGCTCGAGCGCAGCGCGCTGGCCTTCGGCACCAATCCCTTGGCGCTGATCGACGAGCTGCGCGATCTCGGCACGCTCAGCGTCGTGGCCGACACATCGGGCGTGCCGGTGCTCGAAGAGCTCGTCCCGACCGATCTGCACATGGCCTGGGACATGGAACTGGCGACCTCGCGCGGCCGCTCGGCGATCGACGACGTGTTCATCTTCGTGGACGGCCCGGACGCGGTTCGCATCGAGGAACTCGCCGCCGAAGCCGCGCCCGCCCCGGTTGCCGCGCCGGCTCCGGTCGCCGCCGCGCCCGTGGCCGCCGCGCCCGTCGCTTCCGCTCCGGTTGCCGCTCCCGCAGCGCCGGCGCCCAAGAGCGAAGCGCCCGTCGCCGCCAAGGCGCCCGCCAAGGCCGAAGCGCCGGGCGAGGGCAAGGCCGCCGCTGCGGAAGCCAATGTCCGCGTCTCCGCCTCGCGCCTCGACATGCTGCTCGATCAGGTCGGCGAACTCGTGATCGCCCAGGCCCGCCTGTCGGCGCTCGCCCGCAACCGCCACGACCCGGTTCTCACCACGGTGGCCGAGGAAATCGAGCGCCTGTCCTCGGACCTGCGCGACTCGGCCATGGGCATGCGCATGGTGCCGATCGAAACGCTGTTCGGCCGCTATCGCCGCGTCGTGCGCGACATCTCCTCCGATCTCGGCAAGGACATCGACCTCCAGTTCTCCGGCGAGGAAACCGAACTCGACAAGACCGTGCTCGACCGCCTCGGCGATCCCATGGTCCACATCATCCGCAACAGCTGCGACCACGGCATCGAGTCGGCCGAGCGCCGCGAGGCGGCCGGCAAGCCCAAGCGCGGTCTCCTGCGCCTGTCGGCCCGCCAGGCCGGCACCGAGGTCGTCATCACGATCGAGGACGACGGCGCCGGTCTCAACCGCGCCCGCATCCTGGAAAAGGCGCAGGCCGCCGGTGTCGTGCCGGAGGGCGTGACGCCGCCCGATCGCGAGATCGACGAGCTGATCTTCCATCCGGGCCTGTCCACGGCGGCCGCCGTGTCCAACCTGTCGGGCCGCGGCGTCGGAATGGACGTGGTGCGCCGCACCATCACCGAGCTGCACGGCACGATCGAGATCGACACGCGCCCCGGCGAGGGGACGCGCTTCATGCTGCGCCTGCCGCTGACGCTCGCCATCATCGACGGGCTCCAGGTCGCCATCGGCGACGCCCAGTGCATCCTGCCGCTCACCAGCGTCGAGGAATGCGTGGAACTGGCGGCGGTGGAAACCCGCGCCTCGGGCGGCCGCAACTTCGTGGACATCCGTGGCACGCTCGTCCCGCTCCTGTGGATGAACGAAGTGTTCGGCACGGCTGAGCGCGGCGCCATCGTGGTGGTCACCGAAAGCGAGGCCGGCAAGCTCGGCGTCGTGGTGGATCAGGTGGTGGGCCAGCACCAGACGGTGATCAAGCCGCTCTCGCCGCTCCACGCCAAGACGCCGGGCCTCGTCGGCGCGACGATCCTGGGTGACGGCGCGGTCGCCCTCATTCTCGACGTGAACCCCCTTGCACGGTTCGTGGGCCAGCCCCGCGCCGACCGCATCGCCGCCTGACGGAGCCTCCCATGTCGCAGATCGCAGAATCCGCCGATCCCTCCCTGCAGGACTACCTGACCGTCGCTCTCGGCGAGGACCTGTTCGGCATCAAGGTGGCGCTGGTGCACGAGGTTCTCGACCCGCCCGCGATGACGCGGGTGCCCAACGCGCCGGCCTTCGCGCCGGGCCTCGTCAACGTGCGCGGCAATGTCCTGCCGCTCATCGACCTTCGCAACCGCTTCGGCATGGAGCCGACCGAGGACACCGAATCGACCCGGTTGATCGTGTCCGAGGTCGCCGCCGCCGGCGAGACCTTCCATGTCGGCATCAAGACCGACGCGGTGTTCGAGGTCATCCACGTTCGCCCCGGCGAGGTGGAAGCCATGCCCGAATACGGCACGCGCTGGCCGAGCCGCTATCTCGACGGCGTGGTGCGCCAGGACGGTCGCTTCGTCGTGCTGCTGGATGTCGAGCAGCTCCTCGAGGACGCCTGATCCGGACCCGCTTCCGCGCCGCCCTTCCCCTTTCGCTCCGCCGAGCCGACTTCACAGGATGAGAGCATGAACACGCCCTTCCACTCCTCCCGCGCCGAAGACGAGGAGGCCGACAGCAACAACGAGATGCTGACGTTCCAGCTCGGCTCCGCCGCCTTCGCCGTCAATGTGCGCCAGGTCCGCGAAGTGCTCGACTACAAGCCGATCCAGCGCATGGCCAACGCGCCGGAAAGCCTGCTCGGCATGATCGACGTGCGCGGCGTCGGCGTTCCGGTGGTGGATCTCAAGCGTCGTCTCGCCATGCCGGCGAGCGAAACGCGCGAGGTCGGCGCCGAAACCCGCATCGTGGTCCTGGAGTTCGAACTCGACGAGCATCTCCACACGCTCGCCGTGATCGCGGACGCGGTTCACGAAGTGGCCGACCTGTCGGACCAGACGCTCGAAGCGCCGCCGCATGTGGGCGAGGCCTGGAGCAACGAGTTCGTGCAGGGGCTCGGACGGCGGGGCGAGTCCTTCCTCACCCTTCTGAAGGTCGAGAAGCTTTTCGGCGCGAGCGACCGCGCGCTCCTCAAGGCAGAGGCGGCCTGATCCGATGCAAGGCGCCGCTCGCTCCTCCACCTACGCAGATCCGGCGCCCGAGGCGATCCCCCAATGGACCCGCGTGGAACTCGGCGACAAGGCTTTCGAAGCCCTTGTCCGCCTCGTCCACGAACATTGCGGCATCACGCTCTCGTCCGTGAAGAAGACCATGCTGGAAACGCGGCTGCGCCGCCGCCTCCATGCCAATGGCCTCGACAATTTCGACGACTATGTCGCGCTTCTGCGCTCGCCGACCGAACGGGGCCGCGAGCTTCAGGGCTTCGTCGACACGGTCGTCACGAACGAGACCTCGTTCTTTCGGGAACGAACCCATTTCGACTATCTGGACGCGGCCGAACTCGACCGGCTCGTGGCCAATGCCGGGACGCGCCAGCTGCGCGCCTGGAGCGCGGCCTGCTCCTCGGGGCAGGAGGTCTACACGCTCGCCATGGTTCTGGACGCCGCCTCGGAAGGGGCGACGCGCTGGGACTGGAACATCCTGGCGACCGACATCTCGGTGAAGGTCCTGACGGCCGCGCGCGAGGCGATCTACCGCGCCGAGGACGTGGCGAGCGTGCCGCAGGCGCTGCGCGACCGCTACGTGCTGCGCTCCAAGGACCCGAACAGCGAGGCCGTGCGCATGGCGCCCGAGCTGCGCCAGCGCGTCCAGTTCGGCCAGCTCAACCTCATGCACAACGAGTATCACGTGAAGTCGAAGATGGACGTCATCTTCCTTCGCAACGTGCTCATCTATTTCGAGCCGAAGACGCAGGAAGCCGTGGTGGCGAAGCTCTGCCGCCACCTTCGCCCGGGCGGGCTCCTGTTCCTCGGCCATTCCGATACGACACGATCGGGCAGCCTGCCGCTGCGCCTCGTTCGCGGCAACATCTATCAGCGTCTGGAGGACTGATCGCCATGAAGCCTATTCGCGTCCTCATCGTGGACGACAGCGCGAGCGTCCGTCAGGTCCTGTCCGAGATCGTCGCGGCCGAGCCCGACATGGAAGTGCTCGGAACGGCCTCCAACCCCTATTTCGCCGCCGAGCGGATGCGCGACGAGGTGCCCGACGTCATCATCTGCGACATCGAGATGCCGCGCATGGACGGCATCACCTTCGTCCAGAAGCTGATGAGCCAGCGCCCGATCCCGGTCGTGATCTGCTCCTCGCTCGCCGAGGCCGGCTCCAAGATGGCGCTTCAGGCGCTGGAAGCGGGCGCGGTCGAGATCATCGCCAAGCCCAAGATGGGCACGCCGCAATTCCTCATGGAATCGCGCACCCGCATCGCCGACGCCGTGCGCGCCGCCTCGCACGCCACGGTGCGCGCCCGCAAGCCGCCGGCCGCCGCGATCACCCCCCAGGCCAAGCTGACCGCCGACGCGGTTCTGCCGCCCTCCAACGGCCGCCCGATCGACCGCACCACCGACAAGGTCGTGGTGATCGGCGCCTCCACGGGCGGAACCGAGGCGCTGCGCCGCATCCTGGAAGCGCTGCCCGCCGACGCGCCGGGCATCGCCATCGTCCAGCACATGCCCGCCGGCTTCACCTCCGCCTTCGCCAAGCGCCTCGACGGCCTGTGCCAGATCGAGGTCCGCGAGGCGGTGACGGGCGATCGCCTCATGCCGGGCCTCGCGCTGATCGCGCCGGGCAACCAGCATCTTCTCCTCCAGCGCTCCGGCGCGCAGTATCATGTCGAAGTGCGCGACGGGCCGCTCGTCACGCGTCACCGCCCCTCGGTGGACGTCCTGTTCCGCTCCGCCGCCCGCTCGGCCGGCGCCAACGCGCTCGGCATCATCATGACGGGCATGGGCGACGACGGCGCCAAGGGCCTTCTGGAACTGCGCCAGACCGGCGCGCACACGATCGGCCAGGACGAGGCGACCTGCATCGTCTACGGCATGCCCAAGGAAGCCATGAAGGCGGGCGCCGTGGAGCAGGAACTGCCGCTCGACCGCATCCCGACCGAGATCGTGCGCTTCGGCCACGATCAGCCCCTTCGTTCGGCGGCCCGCGCCGCCCAGGTCCGGTGATCCCGCAATGGCTCGCTCCGCTGCTCTTTCCGTCTCCGCCCCCGCGGACCCTTCCATGCTGAACGACCGGCAGACCGGCCCGCTGCGCGAGCTTCTGGCTGATGTCCACCAGTGGAACGTCTCGTCGGAGGCCGTGTATCTGGGCGCCGGCAACGATCTTCAGACGCTTCACCGCCGCATCGGAACGGTGCGCGACTCGATCCGCCAGTCGACTGAGGCCGTCGCCTCGGACGAGGGCGACCGCGTCGAGACGCTGCTCGCCGAAGCCGCGTCCACCGCGACGCAGCTCGAAACGCTGGCCGGCGAGCGCTCGCGCATCCTGCGCGTCCTGTCGGAGGGCGTCGTGACCGCCGCCGAGGGCGCCTCGGCCGTCGCGCTCGTGTTCCGCCTTCTCGACTATGTCGTGCTCGTCGCGCGCACCCATGTCGAGGGCATGACGCAGGCGCGCGACGTGCTCGTGCCCTTCACCGAACATGTCCACGAACTCGTCGGCTCGGGCCAGACGGTGGCCCGCGCGCTCGACGCCCGCGTTCGCACGGTTCAGGGCCATATCGCCGAAAGCCGCACGATCGACGCGCGCGTCGGCGGCCGGGCGCTCGTGGGCGAGGCGAGTCTGGCCTTCCAGTTCCGCTCGCTCAACCGCCGCCTGTCGCAGGAGCGCGACGCCGCGTCCACGACGCGCGAAGCGGCCCATCGCTCCTTCTCGGTGATCCGCGACGCGGTCGGCGGCCTCGTCATGGGCCTCCAGTTCCACGACATCGCGCGCCAGCGCCTGGAACACACGCTGACCAATCTGGAGCGGCTCTTCGTTCTGGCCGAGACCGGCGTCCTCACCCCCGACAGCGCGCCGATGGAAGGCAAGTCGCGGCTTCTGGCGATCCGCCGGATCGTGGAGCTCGAGATCGCCCAGCTCACCAGCCTGACCGAGCTCTACGAGACGAAGATGGGCGAGGTTCACGCCAATCTCGACGTTCTCGCCGGCGAGATCGTGGAAAGCGACCGCATCCTGTCCTCGCTCTTCTCGGACGAGAGCGGCAAGGGCGGCAAGAGCGCCATCGCCGTCCTGGAAGCGGAAGCGGTGAAGGTGCGCGAGCGCTTCGAGCGCGGCGAGGCCGACCGGCGCCAGCTCGACGCCTCGCTCCACGAATGCGTCGAGGCCGCCGGCCCGCTGATCGCGATGACCGACGAACTCGCCTCGCTGGAACACACGCTGCGTCTGGCCGGCTTCAACGCCGCCGTGCGCGCCGCCCATGTGGACTCGGGCGACGAGACGATCGGCTATATCGCCCGCGAAATCCGCGAGCAGGCGACCGTCGCCAAGTCCCAGGCCGATCTTGTGCGCGAAGGCATCGAGATGGCCGTGTCGGCGACGCGCGAGCTGGAAGACACGATCCTGCCGCGCATCGCCGAGGCCGAGACCTGGATCGCCGAGCGCTTCGTCACCGCGACCGACATTCTCTCGCGCATCGAGGCGGCCTGCATGGAGCGCCTGCGCGACGCGGCCACCAATGCGCGCGGGCTCGACGAGCGCATCCGCACCATCGCCAGCCTGATGACGCCCCATGTCGAAGGCTGCGCCCTGATGCGCCGCACGATCGGCCAGCTTCAGGTGATGCTGGAAGGTCTGCCGGACGAGCCGATCTCGCCCGAGGACGCGCTGCGCCTGCACAGCCTTCTGGCCACGCAGTACACGATGGCCGAGGAGCGCGCGATCTTCGAGGCCTCGTTCCGCGGCGTCGGCCTGCCGCCCTCCGCCATGGCGGCCCCCGCACCCGCGAGCGACGATCTCGACGATTTCCTGTTCTGACGGGCGCTCGTCTCTCCTCTCGAAAACGGCCGGCCGGGCAGGGTGCCCGGCCGGCCGTTTTCGTTTGGGGGGAAACGTCAGCCGAACAGCGCGCGCTCGCCTTGAACGAGCTCGGCGATGAAGTCGGCGACCGCGCGGATGCGCGTCAGCTCGCGCGAGGTCTCGTGCGTCACCAGCCAATATTCGCGCCGGATCTCGCAGTCGGGCAGGACCCGCTCCAGCCCCGGCCGCCCGCCGGCCATGAAGGCGTGGAGAATGCCGATCCCCGCGCCCGCCGCGACGGCTTCCAACTGCCCGAGCGCGGAGGAAATCTCGACCCGGCTCTGCCAGTCCGGCAGGATTTCGCCGGCATAGTGCAGCGACGGGCTGTAGACGAGATCGTCCACATGGCCGACGAGGCGATGGGCGCGCAGCTCCGCGACGCTGCCGGGGCGCCCGAACCGGTCGAGATAGGCGCCAGCGCCATAAAGGCCGAGCGCGTAGGACACGAGCCGGCGCGCCACGAGCCGCCCCTGCGAGGGCCGCTCCACGGTGATCGCGATATCGGCTTCGCGCCGCGAGATCGAGAAGGCGCGCGGCACGGGCACGAGCTGCACGGTCAGCGCCGGATGCCGCTCGGCCAGCGCGCCGAGGCGCGGGGCGAGGAAGGCCGTGCCGAACCCGTCCGGCGCGCCGATCCGCACCGTGCCGGACAGCTGCGTTTCCGGCTGGCCGAGGCTCGCCCGCGCCCCCAGCATCTCCGCTTCCATGCGCTCGGCGGCGGCGAGAAAGCTCGCGCCCTCGCGCGTCGTCTCGCAGCCGTTCGGCCGCCGGTCGAAGAGCTTGGCGCCGAGCGCGGCCTCCAGCGCGTCGAGCCGGCGCCCGACGGTGGCATGGTTCAAGCCCAGCCGGCGCGAGGCCGCCAGAATCTGCCCCGCCCGCGCGACGGCGAGAAACACGCGCACATCGTCCCAGTTCATGTCCGGTGACTCCAGGGCTTCAATTGGCGCACAACGGGTGCGCATAGGATCTGCTTGATTTCAAGTCCGCGCTGCGGCTCTCTCCTCTCCAGACAAAGGGAGAGAAGCCATGAACGAGATCGGTCACTTCATCGACGGCGCGCGCGTCGCCGGCACGTCGGGCCGCACGGCCGACGTCTTCAACCCGGCGACGGGTCAGGTCACGGCGCGCGTCGCGCTGGCGAGCCGCGAAGAGCTGCAGCAGGCGGTGGACGCCGCGCGCGCCGCGCAGGTGAAGTGGGCGGCGGTCAACCCGCAGCGCCGCGCCCGCGTCTTCATCAAGTTCGTGGAGCTTCTCAACGCCAACATGCAGGAGCTCGCCGAGCTTCTCTCCTCCGAGCACGGCAAGACGGTCGAGGATTCCAAGGGCGACATCGTGCGCGGCCTCGAAGTCTGCGAGTTCGTGATCGGCATTCCGCACCTGGCCAAGGGCGAGTTCACCGAAGGGGCCGGCCCCGGCATCGACATGTATTCGATCCGCCAGCCGGTCGGCATCGGCGCGGGCATCACGCCCTTCAACTTCCCGGGCATGATCCCGATGTGGATGTTCGCGCCGGCCATCGCCTGCGGCAACGCCTTCATCCTGAAGCCCTCCGAGCGCGACCCGTCCCTGCCGATGCGTCTGGCCGAACTCATGATGGAAGCCGGCCTGCCCAAGGGCGTGCTTCAGGTCGTCAACGGCGACAAGGACGCGGTGGACGGCATTCTGGAGCATCCCGAGATCGGGGCCGTCTCCTTCGTCGGCTCGACGCCGATCGCAGCCTATGTCTATGCCGGCGCGACGGCGCGCGGCAAGCGCGCCCAGTGCTTCGGCGGCGCCAAGAACCACATGATCATCATGCCCGACGCCGATCTCGATCAGGCGGCGGACGCCCTGATCGGCGCGGGCTACGGCTCGGCCGGCGAGCGCTGCATGGCGATCTCGGTGGCGGTGCCGGTCGGCGAGGCGACGGCCAATGCACTGGTCGAGAAGCTGATCCCCAAGGTCGAGGCGCTGAAGATCGGCCCCTATACCGACAGCTCGGCCGATTTCGGCCCGGTCGTCACCAAGGCCTCGCAGCAGAAAATTCTCGGCCTCGTGGAAAAGGGCGTGGCCGAGGGCGCGACGCTCGCCGTGGACGGGCGCGGCTTCACCATGCAGGGCTATGAGGACGGGTTCTTCGTCGGCGCCTGCCTGTTCGACCATGTCACGCCCGAGATGGACATCTACAAGGAAGAGATCTTCGGCCCGGTTCTCTCGGTCGTGCGCGCCAAGGACTACGAAGAAGCGCTGTCGCTGCCGACCCAGCATGAATACGGCAATGGCGTCGCCATCTTCACGCGGGACGGCGATGCGGCCCGCGACTTCGCCTCGCGCGTGCCGATCGGCATGATCGGCATCAACGTGCCGATCCCGACGCCGCTCGCCTACCATTCCTTCGGCGGCTGGAAGCGCTCCTCCTTCGGCGATCTCAACCAGCACGGCCCGGATTCGATCAAGTTCTGGACCCGCACCAAGACGATCACCAGCCGCTGGCCGTCAGGCATCAAGTCGGGCGCGGAATTCTCCATGCCTGTGATGAAATAATCCCGAGCTTTCGGGAGGAGGGACCGCCGGTGCGAAAAGGCATCGGCGGTCCTGCCTCGACCCCGGACCGCCGGCGGATGGGTGGCGTGCACCAAGAGCCTCGCCTCGACGCGCAGGGTCTTGCCGGCTGAACGAGCCGAGGCTTCCGGCCTCGCGCCCGTCCCTTTCCATCGCTCCCCAAACCTGCGAAAGGCCGGCGGTGCCCCCGCCGGCCTTTGCCGTTCGTTCCTGCCTCCAAGCGACATGCCCCGATGATCCAGACGCTCGTTTCCGTGCTGACGCCGGTCTTCTTCATGCTGGGGCTCGGCTTCGTGTCGGGCAAGCGGCACTGGGTCAATCCGCATGGCACCGACATGCTCGGCGCCTTCATCGCCAAGTTCGCGCTGCCCGTGTCGCTGTTTCTGGCCATCGTCACCGCGCCGCGCCATCTGCTCGCGCCCGAACTCGTGCCGACCGTGGCCTATGCCGCCGCGCTTCTGTCGGGTTTCGCCATCGCGCTTTACACCGCGAGCCGCGCCGGCTTCTCGCCCGTCACCGCCGCGCTCTACTCGCTGACGGCCGGCATGCCCAATCTCGGCGGCATCGGCCTTGCGCTGTTCCAGTCGCTGGAGGGCTCCGAGGCGGCCGTTTCGCTCGCCGTCGCCAATCTCGTCGGCACGCTGACGGTGATCCTCGCCTGCTTCGTGCGGCTGGAAATGCAGGGCGGGGGGCATCCGCTGCGCGCCGTCTCGGCCGCGCTCCTGAAGCCGATGACGATCGTTCCGACGCTCGGCTTCGTGGTGGCCTTTCTCGACCTGCCCTTCCCGGACCTCTTCGTCTCGGCCCTGCGCCCCCTCGCGCAGTCGACCGCCGGGGCCGGCCTGTTCCTGACGGGTGTCATTCTCTCGACGCAGCGCCTTCGCCCGACGCGGCCCGTGATGCTCGGCGCGCTCGCCTCCAACATCGTGCAGCCCGCAGTCGCGCTTATCGCCTGTCTGGCGCTGCATCTGCCGGCGCATCTCGAAGCGCGGGCGATCATCGCCATGGCCATTCCCGCCGGCTTCGTCGGCACGATCCTGTCGGCGGTCTATCGCGAGGGCGCGGAAGAAGCGGGCGGCGTCCTCGTCGCGTCCTCGGCGCTGTCGATCGTCACGCTGCCGCTCTGGATCGTGCTCGCGCTCTGGATCGGCGGGGCCTGAGGTCAGGCCGCGCCGTCGCTGCGGATGGCGATGTCGGCCGGGCGGCTGTTCGACAGCACGAGGCGCATGTTCGGCAGATCGTTGCCTTCGAGCTTCTCGACCAGCGCGTCCGGCGTGTAATCATAGCCGAGCCAGCGCTGCGTCAGGCGCTCGATCAACACGTCCTCGCTCGCCTCGATCATGATCGTCAGGTCGAAAAGGGCGCCCAGATCCCGCCAGCCGGGCTCGTCCAGCAGAAGATAATTGCCCTCGGCGAGGATGATGCGCACGTCCGGCGCGATGATGCGCGCGCCGGCCCGCGCGATCTCGATGGAGCGGTCGAACACGGGGACGGCGACCTCGCGCCCGTCGTCCGCGCGCAGGCGTTCCAGCATGGCGCGGAACCCGTCGAGATCGAACGTGTGCGGCGCGCCCTTGCGCGGGCGATGACCGCGCGCGTTCAGCACCAGATCATCGAGGTGATAGCCATCCATGGGCAGAATGTCGGCGACGCCCGGCCGGCGCGCGTTGAGGCGCTCCTTCAGCGACTCGGCCGTGGTGGACTTGCCCGAGCCCGGCGAGCCGGCGATCGCGACGATGCGCCGGCGCTCGCCGTCCTCGCTCAAGAGCGCGTCGGTCAGGCCAGCCAGCGTGGAGCGTTCCGTCATCGTCCGATTCCTCCCATCCGGGCGGAATGGGGCTCGCCCGGTTCAGGAGGCCTTTGCCTGAAGGCGCGAGATTTCGCCAGCCCCCCGGTCGCGCTCCGGCTCGAAGCCGGCGAGGCTTTCCGGCTCGCAATCGGCGAAGACGCGGCCGACGCCGATCAGGATCGGCCGCTCGATGCCGATGCGCCCGACGATCTCGGCGAGCGTCGCCAGCGTGCCGACGAGCCGCGCTTCCTCGGGCCGCGAGATGGAGGCGGCGACGGCGACCGGCGTCTCGGCCGGCAGCCCGTGGCCGATCAGCTCAGCGGCGATGCGCGGGGCCATGCGCCCGCCCATGTAGAAGATCGTCGTGGCGTGATCGTCGGCGAGCGCCTGCCAGTCGAGATCATCAGGCAACCCGCCCTTCTGCGAATGGCCGGTGACGAAGCGCACCTGCTGCGCGCGGTCGCGGTGTGTCAGCGAGACGCCGAAGCCGGCGGCGAGCGCGGACGCCGCCGTGATGCCCGGCACGATCGCGACCGGAATGCCCTCGCGCTTCAGTTCGGCGATTTCCTCGCCCGAGCGGCCGAAGACCGACACGTCGCCCGACTTCAGGCGCACGACATGCTTACCGGCTCTGGCGAACTGCACCATCATCCGGTTGATGTCTTCCTGCCGGCACGAGTCGCGGCTGGCGCGCTTGCCGACCAGCATGCGCTTGGCCTCGCGGCGGGCGAGTTCCAGGATGTCGTCCGAGACGAGATCGTCGAACAGGATGACGTCGGCGGCCTGGAGCGCGCGCACGGCTTTGAGCGTCAGAAGCTCGGCCTCGCCGGGGCCGGCGCCGACCAGCGTCACGCGCCCGCCGGCCTGCGGGCGGCTGACGAGATCGCGCACGAAGCGGCGCGCATCGGCCTCGGCCACGTCGTCCGGCGCCTTGCGGGTGAAGGCCTCGTCGGAGAAACGCTCCCAGAAGGCGCGGCGCGCCGGACCGGGCTGGAGCCGGTCCATCACCTCGGCGCGCACCTTGGCGGCGAGCCTGGCCCAGCCGGTGAGCGTTGCGGGCAGAAGCGTTTCGATGCGCCGGCGAATGGCCTGGCCGAGGATCGGGGCCGCGCCGTCGGTGGAAATGCCGACCACGACCGGCGAGCGGTTGACGATCGTGCCAAAGCGGAACTGGCAGAAATCCGGCTTGTCGATGACGTTGACAGGAACGCCCGCGCCCTTCGCCGCGCAATAGAAGCTCTGCGCCTCCGACTCGCTTTCGCAGTCCGCCACAGCGAGGGCCGCGCCCTCGAAACAATCCAGCGCCCAGGGCCGGTCGTGATGCCGGATCGCGCCGTCCGCGAAGGACAGGGCGAGAACGGTGCGCATCTCCTCGGTGAGATGCTCGGCTTCGCAATAGAGATCGACATGGGCGCCGGAGGCCGCCAGGAGTTCCGCCTTCCAGGCCGCGCCGTCCGAGCCGCCCACCATGGCGACGCGCTTGCCCTTCAGGTCGAAGAAGACCGGGAGCGTCGCAAGCTCGCCCATGCGCTGCGGGCGCGTGCGAGCAGCGGCGGCGGTGTCGTCAGCGGAGTTCGAGAACGCGCTCGGCATCGATCAATCCCTGGAGTTCCGTACGGCAGGAGCCACAATTCGTCCCGGCCTTCAAGTCCCGGCCGATGGCCGAAACACTCGTGCAGCCCTTTTCGCGGATCGCCCGCCTGATGTCGTTGGCGCCGACGCCAAAACAAGAGCAGACGAGCGCGCCGGGATCGGGCCTGTCGGCGCCCGGCCGCCCGGCCAGAAGCCGGAAGCGCGTGGCCGATTCCATCGGCGCGCCCGACAGGCACGAGACGGCATAGGCGCGGGACACGGCCACAGGCTCGGGCGACAGCCAGAGGGCGCCGAGAAAGCGCCCGTCCTCGAAGGCGGCGAAGCGGTGATGCCCCGCTCGGTCGGCATAATGCAGAAGCTCGGCCGCCTCGGGAAGGCCGAGAAGCTCGCGCGCGAAAGCCTCGGTGTTCTCCAGCTTTGCCGTGCCGGCGAGTTCCATGCGCCAGCCGCCATCGGCCCGCGCGCGCGCCCAATAGGCGCTGCCAGCGGGGACCGGCTCGGCAAGCGAGACGGCGAACCCATGCCACGCCGCGTCGAAGCGGCGGAGCGCGGCGGGCGCGGCCTTCGAGGCCGGCTGGCCGGACACGGGGTCCGTGCGGCCGGGCACGAGGGCGTTGATACGCGCCGCGCCGGAGAACTGCTCCGTCCAGTGCATGGGGGCGAACAGCGTGCCGGGGCGCACGCGCTCGGTCAGAAGCGCGCGCAGGATCACGGTGCCATGGTCGGTTTCGACTGTGACCAGATCGGCTTCGGAGATGGAAAGACGCGCAGCGTCTTCGGGGTGCAACTCGCAGAAGGGCTCGGCGAGATGGGCCGACAGGCGCGCCGAGCGGCCGGTGCGGGTCATCGTGTGCCACTGGTCGCGAATGCGCCCGGTGTTGAGCACGAAAGGGCGCTCCGGCGAGGTCGCGGGCGCGGCGGCCGGCGCGACGGGGAGGAAGCGCGCCTTGCCGTCCGGGGTGAAGAAGCGGCCGTCCGCGAAGAAGCGCGGCTTCGACGCGCCATCGGCCGCGACGGGCCATTGCACAGGCGACAGTGCCTCGTAAGCCGGCTCATCCAGCGTTGCGAGGCCGGACAGCTCGAAGTCCCTGATACCCTCGTTCTCGAAGGCCGAGAGCGCAGCATGTTCGCGGAAGATCGCGGCCGGCCCGTCGAAGGCGAAGGCCGCCTCATGCCCCATGCGCCGCCCGACCTCGGCCATCTGCCACCAGTCGGGCTTGGCTTCGCCGGGTGCGGGGAGGAAAGCGCGCTGGCGGGAAATGCGGCGCTCGGAATTCGTGACCGTTCCCGCCTTCTCGCCCCAGGCGACGGAGGGCAGGAGGACATGGGCATAAGGAACGGTGTCGGTGTCACGAACCACGTCCGACACGACCACCAAGGGGCAGCGCTCCAAGGCCTGCCGCACGAGGTCGGCTTCGGGCAGCGAGTCCACCGGATTGGTGCCCATGATCCAGATGGCTTCGACGCGTCCGTCATGCACGGCGCGGAAGAGATCGACTGCTTTCAACCCGGGCTTAGCCGGCAAAGCGGGTGCGTTCCAGAAGCGGCCGACGATGTCTTCATGCGTGGGATTGCCGATCGCCATATGCGCGGCAAGCTGGTTGGCGAGCCCACCGACCTCGCGCCCGCCCATGGCGTTGGGCTGGCCGGTGACGGAGAAGGGACCGCAGCCCTCGCGTCCGATCCGGCCGGTCGCGAGATGACAGTTCAGGATCGCGTTGACCTTGTCCGTGCCCCCGGCCGACTGGTTGACGCCCTGGCTATAGACGGTGACGGTGCGCTCGGTCTCGGCAAACAGCGCGAAGAAGCGCTGGAGCGCCGGCTGATCCAGCCCCGTCTCGGCGGCAAGGCGCGTCAGATCGCGATAGGGCAGGGCGGCTTGGAGCGCGGCGTCGAAGCCTTGCGTGTGCGCTTCCACGAAGGCCCGGTCGATCCGCCCGGCCGCGCTCAGATGCGCGAGGAGCCCCAGAAACAAGGCCGTGTCGCCGTCCGAGCGGATCGGCAGGTGCAGGTCGCTTTCCGCCGCCGTGACGGTGCGGCGCGGGTCGATCGTGACGAGCTTCATCGACGGCCGCGCGGCCTTGGCCGCCAGCAAGCGCTGGAACAGGACCGGGTGGCACCAGGCGAGATTGGAGCCGACGAGAACGAGAAGGTCGGCCGCCTCGAGGTCTTCATAGGTGTTCGGCACCGTGTCCGAGCCGAAGGCCCTGACATGGCCGGCGACCGAGGAGGACATGCAGAGGCGGGAATTGGTGTCGATATTGGCCGAGCCGATGAAGCCCTTCATCAGCTTGTTGGCGACGTAATAATCCTCGGTCAGGATCTGGCCGGAAACATAGAAGGCGACGGAGTCCGGGCCCTTGCGCCTGATCGTCTCGGCAAAACGATCAGCCACATGATCCAGCGCCGCGTCCCAGGACACGCGGCTCCCCGCGATTTCCGGGTGGAGCAGCCGGCGGTCGGGGATCAGCGTTTCGGCCAGCGCCGAGCCCTTGGAGCAGAGCCGGCCGAAATTGGCGGGGTGCTCCGGGTCGCCCGAGATGGCGATCGTGCCGTCGGGCTTGGGGCTTGCGAGCACGCCGCAGCCGACGCCGCAATAGGGGCAGGTGGTGCGTGTGGCCTGGGGCGCTCGCAGGGCTTCCATGAGGAGTTACTCCGCCGCCATCGCGTAGGCGCTCGCCCGCTCGATCAGGAGTTCCAGCGCGCCCTCCGCCCCGACGCGCACCGGGAAGGTGCGCACCTGTCCCTCGTCCGGCCCCTGCACGAGGCCCGTGTCGAGCGCGATGACCTGATTGTGGAGGGGGCAGGTGACGGAGCCGCCATGGACGATGCCCTGAGAGAGCGGCCCGCCCTTGTGCGGGCAGCGATCTTCCGTGGCGAAGACCTTGTCGTCCATCGTGCGGAACACGGCGATGCGGCCCAGCGGGGAGTTGACGCAGCGCGCGCCGCGCCGGGGAATGTCGTCGAGGCGGCCGATCGCCACCCAGTCGGAAACGGTGCTCATTCTGCGGCCTCGCGGAAGGGGGTGATGTCGGCCATGGGCTTGAACTCGTGGGCGGCGACGCCCTTCGACGCGCGCTCGGCCCAGGGATCGACCTGCGCGAATTGCTGCGAGTAGACGAAGCGCTCGAAATAGTGCTGGCGCTTTTCGAGATCGTCCACGATCGCGGCCTTGATCGACGCCATGCCGACCCGCTTCAGCCACTTGTAGATGCGCTCGAGATAATGGCCCTGCTCGCGATACGCTTGAGTCAGTGCCGCGATCACGACGACCGCTTCGTCCTCGGTGTCCACATGGCAGAGAACCTGCGTCCCGTGGATGTCGAGCCCGGCGGCGCCGGCAAAGTGGATGTCGTAGCCCGAATCCACGCAGATGACGCCGATATCCTTGCAGGTCGCCTCGGCGCAGTTGCGCGGGCAGCCGGAGACGGCGAGCTTCAGCTTGGCCGGGGTCCAGGAGCCCCACATGAACTTTTCCAGCCGGATGCCGAGGCCGGTGGAATCCTGCGTGCCGAAGCGGCACCAGTCGGAGCCGACGCAGGTCTTCACCGTGCGCAGGCCCTTGGCATAGGCCGCGCCCGACACCATGCCGGCGGCGTTGAGATCGGCCCAGACGGCGGGCAGGTCCTCCTTCTTGACGCCCAGCATGTCGATGCGCTGGCCGCCGGTGCATTTCACGGCGGGGATGGCGAACTTGTCCACGACATCGGCGATGGCGCGAAGCTCCGCCGAGGAGGTCATGCCGCCCCACATGCGCGGCACGACGGAATAGGTGCCGTCCTTCTGGATATTGGCGTGGACGCGCTCGTTGATGAAGCGGCTCTGCTTGTCGTCCTGATACTCGCCCGGCCAGTCGGCGAGGAGATAATAGTTCAGCGCCGGGCGGCACTTGGCGCAGCCGCAGGAGGTCTTCCACTCCAGTTCCTGCATCACGGCCGGAATGCTCTTCAGCCCCTTGGCCTGGATCAGGCGGCGGACATCGCCATGGCCGAGATCGGTGCAGCCGCACATGGGCTTCACGGCCTGCGCGTTGAACTTGTCCCCCAGCGTCACGCTCATCAGCTGCTCGACGAGGCCCGTGCAGGAGCCGCAGGAGGCGGACGCCTTGGTGTGGGCGCGCACTTCGTCCAGCGTGGTCAGGCCCTTGGCCGTGATGGTGCCGGTGATCTTGCCCTTGCAGACGCCGTTGCAGCCGCAGATCTCTGCGTCATCGCCCAAGGCTGCAACGGCCGCCATAGGGTCCAGCGGGGACCCTCCCTGATAGCTCTGTCCGAAGATGAGCGTGTCGCGCATCTCGGTGATGTCGGACTGCTTTTTCATCAGGTCGGCGAACCAGCCGCCATCCGCCGTCTCGCCATAGAGAACCGCGCCGAGGATCTTGTTGTCCTTGACGACGAGGCGCTTGTAGACGCCGGCCGTCGCGTCGCGCAGCACGATCTCCTCGCGGTCCGGGGCATCCGCGAAGTCGCCGACGGAATAGAGATTGATGCCGGTAACCTTGAGCTTGGTCGGCGTGTCGGAATGGCGGAAGCCGTCGCCCGCTTGGCCGGCGAGGCGGCGCGCGGCGATCTCGGCCATCTGATAGAGCGGGGCGACGAGGCCGTAGACGCGCCCGTCCAGCTCGACGCATTCGCCGAGCGCCGAGATGTTTGCGTCGGAGGTCAGGAGCTGGTCATCCACATGGATGCCGCGGCCACAAGCGAGACCCGCTTCCTTCGCCAGCCCCGCCGAGGGGCGGATGCCGACCGCCATGACGATCAGCGTCGCGGGAATGACGCGCCCGTCCTTGAGCTGGACGCCCTCCACCTTGTCCGTGCCGAGAATGCTCTCGGTGTTGGCGTTGCAGATCACCTCGATGCCGCGCTTTTCCAAAGCGCGCTGGAGGAGATAGCCGGCGGCGGGATCGAGCTGGCGCTCCATCAGCGTCGGCATGAGATGAAGAACCGTGACCTCCAGCCCCTGTGCGCGCAGGCCTGCCGCCGCTTCCAAGCCGAGCAGACCGCCGCCGATGACGACCGCCTTGGCTCTCGACTGCGCGGCGAGGATCATCGCCTCCACATCGTCCAGATCGCGATAGGCGAGAACGCCGGGCAGGTCCTTGCCGGGCACGGGCGGAATGAAGGGCGTCGAGCCCGTCGCGATCACGAGATGATCGTAGGATTCCGTCACGCCATGGTCCGACGTCACCGTCTTGGCCTGACGGTCGATCGCGACGATCCGGTGGCCCTTGTAGAGGGTGACGCCGTGCTTGATGTACCAGCCGTCGCCATGGATCACGATGTCGTCGAACTGCTTTTCGCCCGAGAGAACCGGCGAGAGCATGATGCGATCGTAGTTCACGCGGGGCTCCGCGTTGAAGATCGTCACCTCATAGGCGCCGGGGGCGGCCTCGAAGAGATGTTCCAACATGCGGCCGGGCGCCATACCATTGCCGACGACGACGAGTTTCTGGGTCATGAGTCTCATCCCGAGAAGGAAAGGTGAGATGGAGGGCCGGGCGCGGCGTCGGTGGCGCGCCGAGCGGTCAGGAGAGTGTCAGGCCGCTTCCGTGGAGCGTCACGCAGCTTCGTGAAGCGTCACGCAGCTCCGGCGAAGCGTCACGCAGCTTCGCCTGAGCGTCAGGCAGCTTCCGCCAAGCGTCAGGCCGCTTCCACGAAGCGGTTGCGCTCGTACAGGAACTTCAGCACGGCCTGCCGGCACTTGAGATAGGTCGCGTCGGTGGCGAGCTTGATGCGGTCGCGCGGGCGGGCGAGCGGCACGTCGAGGATTTCGCCGATGCGCGCCGAGGGGCCGTTGGTCAGCATGACGATGCGGTCCGACAGGAGCACGGCCTCGTCCACGTCATGCGTGATCATCATGACCGTGGTGCCGAGATCGTTCTGGATCTGCATGACCTGATCCTGGAGATGGGCCCGCGTCAGCGCGTCCAGCGCGCCGAAGGGCTCGTCCAGAAGCAGGATCTTCGGCTCCATGGCGAGCGCGCGGGCGATGCCGACGCGCTGCTTCATGCCGCCCGAAATCTCGCTCGGGCGCTTGTCCTTGGCATGGCCCATATGGACCAGCTCCAGATTGCGCATGACCCATTCGCGGCGCTCAGTGGCCGGTTTGGTCCGCGAGAACACCTTGTCCACGGCGAGCGCGACATTCTCGTAGACCGTCAGCCAGGGCAGGAGCGAGTGGTTCTGGAACACGACGCCCCGGTCCGGCCCCGGCTGGTCCACCACCTTGTCCTCCAGGAGGACGACGCCGGTCGTGGCGACGGTGAGGCCCGCCACGATGTTGAGGAGCGTGGACTTGCCGCAGCCGGAATGGCCGATGATCGAGATATATTCGCCCTTAGTGACCGTGAGGTCGATGCCTTTCAGGACATTGGTCGTGGCGCTGCCGCGCTTGAAGGTCATGTCGACGCCTTCGATGGACAGGAACGGCTTGGGGGTCATGGCGGTTCGCTCCGGGTCTTTGTGGGAAGGGCGTCAGGCGGCGGAGGTGCCGCGGGTGACGAGGCGGCCGATGAGCGCCACGATCCGGTCGAGCACGAAGCCGACCACGCCGACATAGGCGAGCGCGACGATGATGTCGGAGATCAAGGAGGAGTTCCAAGCGTCCCAGATGAAGAAGCCGATGCCGACGCCGCCGATCAGCATTTCGGCCGCGACGATAGCCAGCCACGACAGGCCGACGCCGATGCGAAGCCCGGTGAAGATGTAAGGGGCTGCCGCCGGCAGCATGATCTTGGCGAAGAATTCGAGCCCGTTGAGGCGCAGGACCGCCGCGACATTGCGGTAGTCCGACGGGATGTTGCGGATGCCGACTGCCGTGTTGATGATGATCGGCCAGACGGCGGTGATGAAGATCACGAAGATCGCGGCGGGCTGGCCGTCCTTGAAGGCGGCGAGCGACAGCGGCAGCCAGGCGAGCGGCGGCACGGTGCGCAGAACCTGGAAGATCGGGTCGAGGCCGCGCATGGCGAGGGTGGACTGGCCGACCAGCGTGCCGAGCGAGATGCCGACGACGACGGCGATCGCATAGCCCACCGCCACGCGCTGGAGGCTCGCCCAGATCTGCCAGCCGAGGCCGACATCATTGCCCGAATTCACGTAGAACGGATGGACGATCAGGTCCCAGCTGTCCGACAGGATCTGGGTCGGCGCGGGAAGCGCAGCGCCGGGCTGGGAGCAGACGAGTTCCCAAAGCCCGAGCAGCACGGCGAGCGTGACCAGAAAGGGCAGCGTGTTGGCGGCCATCTCGCCGCCCCGGCGGCTTGCCGCGGCCGCGAAGGTCGCGCGGGGACGCGGCAGGGCCACGATCTCGGCCTTTGCGCCAGCGGCGGCCGGAGCGGGCGCTTTGGCGACAGGCAGCTTGGAAACGGTCTGGGACATGGAACCCTCACGCCATCGGGCGGAACAAAGCGAAACGAGGAAGGGGCGGCCTCGTCGAGCGGGCCGCCCGGAAGGGATCAGGCGACGCGCTTGATGGAGAGGCTTTCGAGATAGGCGGACGGATTGGCCGGATCGAAGCTCTTGCCGTCGAAGAAGGTCTCGACGCCGCGCGAGGTGCCGGTAGGAATGTCGCTGGCGGCAACGCCGAGGTCTTTCGCCGCCGCGCGCCAGATGTCCTCGCGGTTGACCGCTTCCACCAGGGCCTTCGTGTCGGCGTCGGCCGGCAGGTAGCCCCAGCGCTGGTCCTCGGTCAGGAACCAGAGGTCGTGGCTCTTGAACGGGTAGGAGGCGTTGTCCCGCCAGAATTTCATGATGTGGGGCGAGTTCTCGACCACCGGCCGGCCATTGCCGTAGTCGTATTCGCCCGACAGGCGCTTCACGATGTCCTTGGCCGGCACGTTGAACCAGGCGCGCTTGCCGACGATTTCGGCGAGTTCGGTCTTGTTCTCGGCCTTGTCGCACCATTGCTGGGCTTCCAGAACGGCCATGGTCAGCGCCTTGGCGCTGTTGGGATGAGCGGCCACCCAGTCGGCGCGCATGGCGAGCGACTTTTCGGGATGGTTGTTCCAGAGTTCGCCCGTTGTCAGCGCGGAGAAGCCGATCTTCTGGCCGACCATCTGCTCGTTCCAGGGCTCGCCCACGCAGAAGGCGTCCATCGTGTTGACCTTGAGGTTCGCCACCATCTGCGGCGGCGGCACGACGATGGTCTCAACGTCGGTGTTCGGGTCGATGCCGGCGGCGGCCAGCCAGTAGCGCATCCAGAGATCATGCGTGCCACCGGGGAAGGTGACGGCGACCTTGGAGGGCTTGCCAGCGGCCTTGGCCTTGGCGAAGCCCTCGCGCAGAACGCCCGCATCCAGCCCGACCTTCAGATCGGCGAAGGCGTTGGCGATCGAGATGCCCTGGCCGTCGAGATTGAGGCGGGCGAGGATCTGCATGGGCATGGGGCCGCCTTGCGTGATCTTTCCCGCATTCATGAGATAGGGCATGGGCGTCAGGATATGCGCGCCGTCGATGCCCGAGCCGGCCGAACCGAGCACGAGATTGTCGCGCGTCGTGCCCCAGGAGGACTGCTTGACGACCTCCACATCCGCCATGCCGTGCTTGGCGAAAAGGCCCTTTTCCTTGGCGACGATCAGCGGCGAGGCGTCGGTCAGCGCGATGAAGCCGAGAATGGCCTTGGTGGTTTCCGGGCCCGCGCCTTGCGCGAAGGCGCCGGCCGGGAAGCTCGCGCCGATGGCCGAGAAGAGCGCTGCCGTTCCCGCGCTGGCCGCCGTGCCCTGAAGGAAGCGTCGACGGTTGATGCCAGTCTTCGAGATGTCGGACATGCCATTCCTCCGGTGAGATCGGGTGAGGGATGCGGAAGGGGAAAACGAAAAAACGCCGCCGTCTGGAGCCTCCCCGACCGATCGGATGGGAAGGCGGCAGAACGCGCGACGTCACTGTCTTCGCGGATGCTTCGCCGGAGCGAGGCCTCTTTCGGCCCGTCGTCCTTGGCGGGTCTAAGGGCTATTGAAGCGGAAGCATGGGACTTTGGAAAGTCCAAATGTTCAGCATGAAGGCACGCTCAATAAATGTGCAATCGGCGTGCAGGCCCGAGTTTACAAGGGTTTTAAACTGCCTCGTTCCCATGCTCTTCGCGTATGCAGCATGAGGAAATGAAGGGCAGTGCGTCAGTCCCGGGACGGGGCGAAGGCGCCGTCACCCAACTGGCGACGGATCGGGAAGCCCTCGACATAGGCCTTGATCGCGTCCGGCGTCAGTTCGCCCACCGGCGCGGTTTCACGTGAATCCCCCGATGCCGCGTCTTCGAACGCGGCGTCATGGAGATCGGGCCGGAAGGCGCCGGCGGCGCGGCGGGCCATGTCCTCGCCGAGGGGCACCTGTCCCCAGCGCACCATCTGGCTGTAGACCCAGAGTGCTTCGGACGGGCGTGGGCGGTTGGCCTCGCCGCGATGGAAGGTCAGATAGTTCGGCAGGTTGCGGCGCGTTCCGTCCCGGTCCACCCGCAGGTCGCCTGCGAGGATGCTCGCGAGCGAGGCGGCGTCGCCGCCGAGATGCTCCGGCCGCGCGAGGATCGAGGCGAGTTCCACCCGGTTCTCCGCTCCGTCGCACCAGAGCGCCGCCTGCCTCAGCGCCCGCAGGAGCGCCGCGCCGAGTTCGGCGTTCTCGGCCCACCAGTCCGGCCGGACGCCCAGCACCTTTTCCGGCGAGGACGGGGAGATGTCGGCCTTCACCGCGACGATGCGCCCGACGCCCGCTTCCACCGCGCCGACATTCCAGGGCGCGTTGACGCAGAACCCGTCGATCGCGCCCGAGCGCAGGGCGTCCACCGTCAGCGGCGGCGGGACGACGGTCATGGCGACGTCGCGATCCGGGTCGATCCCCGCTTCCGCCATCCAGAAGCGGAACTCGTAATTGTGCGACGAGAACGGGTAGGTCATCGCGAAGGTCAAGGGCGCCTCGCCCGCCGCCGCGCGCTGTCGGACCACGCGGGCGAGCGCACGCGCATGGGCGGCGGGCTCCTCGCCGTCCTCCCCGTCCGCCGCCTCGCGCATCGCCTCGAACAGGCGCATGGACAGCGTCACCGCATTGCCGCCGAGGCCGAGCGAAAAGGGCGCGATGACGGGATAGGGATTGGAGCCGAGGCCGAGCTGCGAGGCGACCGCCATGGGTCCGAGAAGATGGGCCGCGTCGAACTGGCGGAAGGCGAGCCGATCCCGGATGTTGGACCAGGACACGTCCCGCACGAGATCGAGCCGCAGCCCTGCCGCGCGGTCGAGCCCGAGGGCGGCCGCCGCGATCGGCACCGCCGCGTCCACCAGCGGAATGAAGCCGAGGCGCACGGTCGGCAGCGTGGACAGGTTGGACAGGGTGGCGGGGCCGGACAGGGTGGAGGGGGCCGAAAGGGAAGGGGTCGAATTCATCGCTTCACCTCGCCGCCGAAGAGATCGGCCGCCGTCACGATGCTGCGCGCGATCTCCACCAGCTTCCGCTTCTCGTTCATCGCCGTCTGGCGCAGGAGGCGGTAGCTTTCTTCCTCGCTGAGGCCCCTGCGCTGCATCAGGATGCCCTTGGCCTTTTCCACGATCTTGCGATCGGCGAGTTCCGAGCGCGCCTCGTGCAATTCGCGCTCCAGCCGCGAATAGGCGTGGAAACGCAGGACGGCCATGTCGAGAATCGCCTTCACGCGCTCCTTCTTCAGCCCGTCCACCACATAGGCCGAGACGCCCGCCGAGATCGCGGCCTCCATGGAGGCGGCGTCCGAGCGGTCGACGAACATGGCGATGGGGCGCTGAACGGTGCGCGACACCTGAAAGAACTGCTCCAGCCGGTCGCGATTGGGGTTTTCGAGATCCACCACGATCACGTCGGGACGAAACTGCTCGATCTCGCGCACCAGACCGTTCATCGCGGCGACGACGCGCACGCGCTCATGCCCGGCCTCGCGCAGCCCCTCCTCGATGATGGTGGCCCGCGCTCGGTTTTCGTCGACGATCAGAACGGCAAGGGCGCTGGGCTCCATCTGCGCATGTTTTGCGCAAGCCGCACGAGGAGGCAAGGGAGGTCCTGCTGCGGCGCGGCAAAAATTTAGCCGCGCCCTCAAGCGGGAGCGCGTCAGCCCTTGTCGGCGGTGAGGCCGGCGGCTTCGATGCCGGCGACTGCGGCCGTCTCGTCATTGTCCGACGTGTCGCCGGTGATGCCGACCGCGCCGACGATCGCGCCATCGCGGCGGATCAGGACGCCGCCCGGCACCGGCACGAGCGAGCCGCCGGCCAGCGCGTTCATGGACTGGATGAAATAGGGCTGCTCCTCGGCGCGCTTCCACAGGGCGCGCGAGCCCATGCCCATCTGCACCGCGCCATTGGCCTTGCCGATGGCGATGTCGGGCCGCATGCGCGAGGCGCCGTCCTGCCGCTCCAGGGCGACGAGCGCGCCGCCGGCATCCAGCACCGCGACGGTCAGCGGCTTCAGCTTCAGCTCCGCGCCCTTGGCGAGCGCGGCGGCGATGATGGTGCGGGCGGTGTCGAGCGTCAGCGTCGTCATGAAACGGCCTCTCGTTAAGGGAGGCCTGTCCTAACGCGCGCGGGCGCGGCTCGCAAATCGCGGGGGCCTGGAAGGCGGGAGCGCATCGCGCTCCCGTTCCGCTAGCGGGAGGCAGGGCTCTCCACGAGGAGGCCCGCGAGCCGACGCACGAGCGGCATGACGACGAGAAGCGTCGGAAAGGCGACGAGCCAGGACAGGCCCCAGCCCTTCAGCCATTGGGTGGGCAGGTCGGCGGACAGGCCGAGCGCCCGCGCCGTGGAAATGGCCGAAACCACGCCGCACATCATGAGCGAGAGAAGAAACGGAACCACGATCGAGGCATGGCGCGGGGGAAGCTTGCGGAAAGCAGGCATGACGACACTCCCTAGGCCTGCCGGAACGGCGAAGGCCAGCTTGAGCGTTGGTTCACGTTAACGCTTACGGAGCGGATGCACGCAGGGACGATTCCATGGTGCGGCGCGGCGGTCAAGCGCCGCGACGGGGAAGGCCTGCCCGCCTCAGCCGAAGCGGCGCGCCGCGTCGAGGCCGAGGCCGAGGCCGACCGAGCCGAAGGCGTCGGAATGGGCGATGCGGGCGCCGGGAAAGCGCGCCACAGCCGCGCCCTGCACGGCCGGCACCTGTGCGCCGCCGCCCGTCAGGATCACCGTGTCCACCGCCTCCGCCTCGACGCCGCCGAGATGCAGCGCCTCGGAAATGGCGCGGTCGATCTTCTCCACGAGTTCTCCCGTCGCCGCCTCGAATTCGCCGCGCGTCACCGCCGTTTCGAGCGCGAGACCGGGCTCCTTCAGCTGGATGGCGGTCGCGGCCTCGTCCGACAGGGCGATCTTGGCGCGCTCCACCGCGCCGGCGAGGCGGTGGCCCGAGCGATGCGCCAGCATATGCTCCATGCGCCCGAGCTTCTCGGGCTCGGCCGCTTCCTTGCGCAGGGCGCGGATGTCGGCGAGGATCTTGGGCGTATAGAGCGTGTTGATCCGGTGCCAGGTCGCCATGTCGTTGAAGTACCAGACCGGCATCAGGCGCTTGCCGTCGGCGGTCGAGGAGCCGAGGCCGAGCAGCGGCTGCATCTTGGCGATGTTCAAGAGCCGATCGAAATCCGTGCCGCCGACATGGACGCCCGTCGTGCCGAGAATGTCGTCGGCCCGGTCGGGATTGCGGGCGCGCTCGGGCGACAGGCGCAGGAGCGAGAAGTCCGACGTGCCGCCGCCGATATCCACTACCAGCGCCAATTGCTCGGCATTGATCGTGCTCTCGAAATAGAGCGCGGCGGCGACCGGCTCGAACTGGAACTCGATATGGCGGAAGCCCTGCGCGCGGGCGGCGGCTTCGAGCTGCCCTTGCGCGTTCGCGTCCGCCTCGTCGCTCTCGTCCACGAAGCGCACGGGGCGGCCGAGCACGATGCTGTCGGTCTCGCCGCCGGTCTCCGTTTCCAGCTTCTGGCGCAGATGCTTCAGGAAGCGGCCGATCAGGTCCTCGAAGGTCATGCGCTCGCGCCCGACCTGCGTCGTTTCCTTCATCAAGGCCGAGCCGAGAATGCTTTTCAGCGCGCGCATGAAGCGCCCTTCGGCCCCGTCCACATATTCGAACACGGCGCGGCGCCCGAAATAGGTGTGCCCGTCCTCCAGGCTGAAGAACAGCGCCGAGGGGATCGTCAGATGCTCGCCTTCCACCGGCAGAAGCCGCGGCGCACCGCCCGGCGCGCAGAGCGCGAGGGTGGAATTGGTGGTGCCGAAGTCGAGGCCGGGAAAGAAGCGGGACATGGAGCGGCTCGCGAAACGAGGGCTTCGCGGCACCCGGAACGGCGCGTCGAAGCTCATGGCAAACGGGCGGCCCGTCTATCGTATCGCGCCGCACAATGAAAGGGCGAGCCTTGCGCGAAACGGCCCTGGCTGGCCTGCGTGCTTTCCATCAGTGCGCGACGCGAGGCGTGCCCCAAAGCTCCTGCCCAACGGTCGAAACGAAAAAGGGACGCCGAGCGACGCCCCTTTCCTGTCGGCTGACGCGCAGGACCATCGCCGCCTTACGCCGGCTCGTGGATCGGGCAGCGGTTGAAGCGGGCGCGGAACTCGGCGGAATGCTGGTAGGCCGAGCGGCGGGCGCGGTTGATGTTGCCGAGCGGCTGATGGGCGGCAAGGCCGGTCCAGACGCTGAAGCGCATTTCCTCGTCCACCGCCCGCACGCGCCTCTCGTCCCAGCTGTCCTGCGGATCGACCGTGATGGTCGCGACCGTCTGGAACGGCGCTTCCTCCTCGTTCCACTCGACGGTCGGGTCTTCCACCGGCTGGCGCTCCAGATCGCGGCAGAGCTGGACGCGCAGCTCCCACACGCCCCGGCGCGCGCGCATCTCGGCCTGCACCGTTTCACGAATGGCGTTCGGCCGGTCGGTGGCGTCGATCTCCTTGTCTTCCAGCTCGGTCAGGTCGGCCGAGACCGGCACGATGCTGAACTTGGCGATATAATCGCCGTAACGGAAGGGCGTGACGCTGTAATAGGTCTGGCCGAGCGGATCGACATTGGGCGCGCCGCCGAGCGACTGGAGCTTGGGGCTTTCGATGCCCACCGTTTCCAGCGCCTTGCTGACGCCGCGCAAAACGCTCGACATCACCGTCTTGGTGCCTTCGAGCCGGTCCGTGGTCTTGGCCAGCATCTTCAGATTGCCGAGAAACTGATCGGCCGTCTTGGTCTGGAAGACCGGGCCGTTGACCATGACGAAATCCTGCGTCGTGCCTTCCGCGCCGGGCAGGCGCTCGCCCTCGACATCCAGAACCTTCAAGGCGAGGCCGCGCGGCAGCGAGATCGCGTCGGGCAGGATGTCGCCGGCATTGGTGGACAGGCGCAGGAAGACCTTGTGCTCGCCGGGCTTGGCGAAAAGCCCCTGCGCGAGTTCCGGGGCAAGGCCCTCGTGAACGCGCATCGTGCCTTCCAGAATGCCATGCGCCTTGGCATGAACCGAGCGCACGGCATGGCCGTAGTCGTGCGCGGTGGTCTCCAGGATCGTGTCGAAGGTCTCGTTCAGACCGGCTTGTGTTTCCTTCTCGTCGGGCTGCACGGTTTCGACGGCGGGGGAATAGCGGACGGGCGCGGCTGTCATGACCTTGAACCTTTCCAAACGCCTTGGGGGCTTGGTCGGCTAAGCTTCGGCCAGGCCGATGAGTTCCATCGCGCGCGAGAGATTGAGGCTGTCCATGGACAGCCTCTAGGGTTTCCAGACCCAGAGAAAGATCGCGACGCCGAAGAGATAGGTCCAGGTGAAGCCGAAGATCCAGGGCGTGTGCAGGGCGAAGCGCGCGCCCTGCCGGAAGCGCAGGTCGAGCGTCGGGTCGAGCGGCGAATCCGCCCGCTCCACCGGCCAGAAGGGCGCGAGCGCGCGGTGGCGGTCGATGAGCTCCTGCTGCCGCCGGTGCCAGGCCTCGATCTCGCCCGCCGAAGCGCGCAGGCTCGCCCAGGCATCGACCGACAGGACGAAGCCGAGGATCGACAGGGGCAGGGGCACGAGCAGCGTGAAGAGGCCGGGCTTCGACCAGCCCGCCGCCATGGAGGAGGCATAGGCGATCACCAGAAAGGACTGCGCCGTCAGATAGGCCGACAGGCGCGCCGACAGAATCTCGCCCTCGAACCGGATTTCGCTGCGATATTGCGACAGAAGCGCGGACGGGTCCGGCGTGTTCGCCGGCTGCGGGCCTGCGGCGCTTGCGCCGGCCTCGCTCATGGCCGCGCGGCCCTTCGCTCGGCCGGATCACCCCTTGGCATGGTTCGCCTCGCCGGATTCGCCGGCCAGAACCGCCTGGAGATTGCTGACGATCAGCTCCACATTCTCGCGGCTGGCGCTGATTTCGAAGACTTCGGCTTGATCGTCCACGATATGGATCACGAACGTTCCGTCGGTGTTCTCGCTGGCAAAACCGGTGAGGTTGCGGCGCTCGGTCATGGGGCGTCTCCGTCGCTGGAAGGGGGCGGGGCGGCCGGGTGGGGCGCCGTCGCCGGATCAAGGGAAAGGCATCCATGAGCGCTTTGGTTCAGCCCCGTCTCGTGAACGACGCGTTCGGCGATTCCACGCTCTATCTCGACTTCGCCTTCGGCCGGCGCGCCATGCTCTTCGACCTCGGGGACATCCACGCCCTGTCGCCGCGCGAGATCGGCCGCGTTACCCATGTGTTCGTGTCGCATCTCCACATGGATCACTTTGCCGGCTTCGACCGCCTCTTGCGCCTTCGATTGAACGTGCCGGGCCGCATCCGGCTCGTCGGGCCGCCGGGCCTTTGCGAGGGCGTGGCGCACAAGCTCGCGGCCTATCGCTGGAACCTCCTCGGCGAGACCTCGCCCGATTTCGCGCTGGAGGCGCTGGACTGGCGGGAGGGCGGCTTCGTCGCGGCCGGCCTGTTTCGGGCGCGGGCGGGTTTCGCGCAGGCCGACTTAGAGCTGGGGATGAAACCTCCGGGCGGAGGAGGGTCGAGAGATTTTCGTTCGCTCGCTAGGAGCGAAGCGCAGTCGATGCCGGCGGCATCGGCGAGCATTCACGACGAAGCGAGCGACGGAAAGATCCGACCCGCCGACCCCGCGAGGTTTCGTCCCCAGCTCTTAAGCTTGCCCGATCTTCCGCCCGGCGTGGTCCTCGCCGAGCCAGGTCTCCTGGTAGAGGCGGTGCCGCTCGACCACGGAATTCCCTCGCTCGCCTTCGCCCTGCAGGAACGGCTGCGGGTGAATGTCCACAAGGCGAGGCTGGACGAGATGGGGCTTGCCGTCGGCCCCTGGCTTTCCCGCGCCAAGGAACGTCTGCGGGCCGGCGAGGGCGGGGACGTGGAGGGGCCGGAGGGGCAAGCGCTTTCGCTGGAGGCGCTGGTTCAGGCCGGCGCGCTGCAAACGGCCGATGGCCAGCGCGTCGCCTATGTCACCGATGCGGGATGGAGCGAGGCGAACCGCAAGGGTATCCGAGCCATCGCGAAGGACGCCGACACGCTCTTCATCGAAGCCGGCTTTCTCGACGCCGATCGCGCCATCGCCAATGGCCGGCACCATCTGACCGCCGCGCAAGCCGGCACGCTCGCGCGCGAAGCCGGCGCGCGGCGCGCCGTAGCCCATCATTATTCGCCCCGCTACGAGACGCGGGAAGCGGAACTGAGCGCCGAGTTCGAGGCGGCCTACAGGCGCAGCGGCGAGGCGTAGCCGGTGAGTTCCAGATAGCCGCGCGCGCCCGGCGCCGACACCGCGCCTTCCCAATAAACAGGCAAGCCGCCCGAGCGCCCGTCGAGCTCCTGGTCGGGAAAGAGCGGCTTCAGATGGAAGCTCCGCTCGCCCTCGGGCAGGCGCAGGGTCAGGCGCTGCTCCACGGGATAGACGGCGTCGGTGCGCGGCGAACGCCAGGTCTGGAGCGGCTCCAGCGCCACGTCTTCCGGCCGAAACCGCGTGATCGTGCCGTCCGCCCGGCGATAGGAGCCGCCGGCATAGACCGTGCCGCCGTCGCGTCCGCGAATGCGAAAGGCGACGAGCGCGCCGCCATCGTCAAGATTGAGCCCCGTCCAGTCCCAGCCCGACGCCTCGGCTGAGAGAAGCGTCGAGGACCATTCGCGGTCGAGCCAGGCCTCGCCCGTCACCGCCTCGGCTCTCCCCTCGCACGTGACGGTGCCGGAGACGGCAAGATGCGGCATGGAATAGTAGTAGCTGGCCTCGATCGGGTTCGGCCCCTTCTGGCTGTAGCCGTTTTCGCCCTGAAGGAGGATCGGCTGCGTCGGCTGGAAGGCGAGGTCGAGGGCGAATTCGCCGGTCGCGACCTCCGTCGTGAACCGCCCGTCCGCTTCGCGCCGGAAGCGCCAGTCCTGCAGCGTCACGTCGGCATCCGCCTCCGCGGCTTGCGCGAGGCCGAATCCGGCGCGGGCCGAGCGTTCGCCATGCAGGAGATGCCCGACCGCCGGGTCCGACAGGCCGGCATGGGCAAAGAGGATCTGGCTCGGCGAAAAGCGGCTCGGATTGGCCGGGTCGACGTCCGGCCGGGTGCGGAAGAACGTCACCTGAAAGCCGAGATCGCGCCCGTCAGCGGTCTTCAGCCAGCCGGTGACATACCACCATTCGGTGCGGAAGTCGGGATGGGCGCCATGGTCGCGCGGGAAGGCGAGCGCCGCCCCCGGCACGACCGGCGGATAGGCGATCTCGGCCGCGCGTAGGGGCGCGGCGAGCGTCGCGAAAGCGAGGAAACAGGCCAAGATCTGCCGCATCACCAATCCTCCCGCACGGCCAGAACCGCGCTTCGATGCGTCGCCCGCCGGCCGGCGAGGATCGCTGTTCCCGCCGCCGCCAGAACCAGCGCGGCGACCACGAGCGGGACCGTGCCGAGGGGCAGGCGGGTCGCCATGGTCCAGTTGAAGGATTGCGGGTTGATGACGTGGATCAGCACCTGCGCCAGCGCGAGGCCGAGGAGCACGCCGGCAATGCCGCCGACGAGCCCGAGCAGCGCGCCCTCGCGCGCCAGCATGGCGAGGATCTGGCCCTTGGTGAGGCCGAGATGGCGCAGCATTCCGAACTCGCGCGAACGCGCCAAGGTCTGCGCCGAAACGGTGGCCGCGACGCCGGCGAGGCCGACGAGAATGGCGACGCCTTCCAGAACATAGGTGACGGCGAAGGAGCGATCGAAGAGATCGAGCGCGAAACGCCTCAGCTCGGCCGGGCGCGAGGCGGTGACGCCGGGCCTGATGGCCTCGGGCAGGGCGGCGACGAGCCCGGCCTGCACGGCGGCTTCGTCCGCGCCGGGGTCCAGCATCGCCATGGCCTCGTCGCGCGTCCGGTCTCCCGTGAGGCGCGTATAGTCGGCTTCGGGAAGGATCACCGCGCCGGCCTGCCGCGCATAGTCGCGCCAGATGCCGGCCACCGCAAAGCGCTCCGCGCCCGTGCCGATCGGCAGGGCGATCGTGTCGCCGAGGTCCCATCCGTAGAGGCGCGAGGCGGGTTCGGAGACATAGACGGGACGCGTGCCGGGAGCGGGCGTCCGTGGCCCCTCGATCAGCGTCAGGAGCCCTTCCGGGCGGGCCGGGTCGACGGGCCGCGCGATCAGCGTCACCGGCGGCTCGTCGGGCTCGATCGTGAGGGGAAACTGACGGCTGAAGGTGAGGCTCGCGACACCCGGAACGGCGGCCATGCGAGCCTGCGTCTCCGGGTCGAAGCCGGCGCCCTCCGCGCGCAGGTAGAGATCGGCCGAAAGCACCTGTCCGAGCCATTCGTCCACCGCGCCGCGAAAGCTCGTGACCATCGTGGCCATCGCGATCATCAGGGCGGTCGAGGCGACGATGCCGCAAAGCGCGGTCGCCGCCTGTCCCGGCGCGCCGTGGAGATGGCGCGTGGCGAGCTGGCCGGACACCGAGCGGCCCTTCCGCCGGGCGAGCGGGGCGAGGAGGAGGCGCGACAGGAAGGGCACGCCCGCGACGCCTCCCGCCAGCATCAGCGCCATGCCGACAAAGCCGAAGACGGGAAGCCGCGCCACGGCCGGCAGAAGCGCGGCGCCGACGCCGAGCGCCAGGAGAAGGGCCGCCGGCTTCCAGGGGACCGGCTTGCGCGGATCGAGAAGATCGCCGCTGTTCTTCAGCGCGGCGGCGGGCGCGGCGCGCGAGGCGGCGCGGGCCGGCAGGATGCTGCCCGCGAGCGCCGCCGCAAGGCCGAGCGCGAAGAAGAGGAGCGCCGCGCCCGGCTGGAACACGATGCGCGAGGCGCCGCTGAAATAGCCGGCGCCCAGATCCCCGCCGAAGAAGCGCAGCGCCAGAACGGCGAGGCCGTAGCCTGCGGCAAGGCCCGCAACCGCGCCGAGAACGCCGATCAGGAGCCCTTCCAGCGCCACCGCGGCCACCACGCCGCGCCGGGGCAGGCCGAGCGTGCGCACGAGCGCGAAGGCGCGAAGCCGGCGCGCGACCGACAGGGACTGCGCGGAGAACACGAGAAAGCCGCCGGTCAGCAGCGCCACCAGCGCCAGCATGTCGAGATTCACGCGATAGGCGCGCGACAGGGCGCTCCCTTGCGCTTCCTCGGTCTCGCTGCTCGCCAGCGTCGCGCCTGCGGGAAGAAGCGCGCGCAGGGCCGGCTCGGCCGCGTTGCGATCGCTCAAAGCAAGGTCGATCCGGTCGATCGTTCCCAAGCGATCGAAGCGCCATTGCGCGCTGGCGATGTCGATGACGCCGAGAGCCTGACCTTCCGGCACGCCGGGCAGGGCGCCCGCGACGCGAAAGCGCGCCGTCCGGCCATGGGCGGACAGGGTGATGGTCTGCCCGACGCGGGCGCCGAGCGCGGCTTGCGCGGCGCGCGAGAGATAGAGCGCGTCGGGGTCGAACACGTCGTTGTTGGTCGTGTCCGGGCCGCGGGGGCTAAGACCGACGAGGCTCGGCGTCACGCGGATGGCGCGCATCACGTCGAGCCCGAGCAGCGTCAGCGCGCCGCGCTCGGTCCGTGCCTCCAGGCTCACCACGGGGCTGGCGTCGCGCACGCCGGCCGCCCGCGCCACCTCGCCATAGACGGCTTCGTCGAGGCCGAGCGGGGTCGCGGCGCGGATCGACAGGTCGGCCGCTCCGTTCACCGCCCGCACAGCACCGCCGAAGGCGCTGAGCGCCGAACCGTTGACGAGATGGACGGCAAAGCCGAGCGCGACGCCGACCGCGATGGCGAGGGCGGTGGCGAGAAAGCGCGAGGGATGGGCGCGCCATTCGCCCGAGATCAGCCAGCCGAGCGCCAGCCGCGCATCGGCGAGGTCGGAGCGAACGCCGCTCACGCCGAGGGGCCTTCGCTGGCGCGCAACCCGTTCCGGGTCAGCACCAGAATTCGGTCCGCGATCGCGGCCGTGGCGCGGCTGTGGGTGACGATCACCGCCGCCGAGCGCCGCTCGCCGGCCTGATCACTGCGCACCTGCTCGGCGAAGAGGGAGAGGATGCGCCCGGCCGTTTCGGGGTCGAGATTGCCGGTCGGCTCGTCGGCCAGAATCAGGGCGGGCCGGTGGATCAGGGCGCGGGCGATGGCGACGCGCTGCATCTCGCCGCCCGACAGGTCGCGCGCATAGTCGCCGCCGCGCGTGCCGAGGCCCACCGCTTCCAGCATGGCCTCGGCGCGCGTCTCGATCGCGGCGCGCTTGTTCGAGACCAGCGCCAGCGGCAGGGCGACGTTCTGGCGAAGCGTCAGATAGGGAAGGATGTGGAAGGCCTGGAACACGAAGCCGATGCGCTCTCGCCGCAGCTTGGTGCGCGCCGCCTCGTCCAGGGTGCCGAGCAGGGTCCCTTCGATCCGAACCTCGCCCCGATCGGCGTCGTCGAGCCCGGCGAGGATATTGAGGAGCGTCGACTTGCCGACGCCCGATTCCCCGACGATCGCGACGAGTTCGCCCGGCCGCACCGCAAGGTCCAGCCCGGAAAAGAGCTGCCGGTCGGCGCCGACCGATTTGGCAAGATCCTCCACCAGGAGCGCCGCGTCGGCGACGTCTCGCTCCTTGGAGGGCTGCGTTCGGGTGTCGTTCAAGCTCTCGCCTCGCATTCGCCGCGTCCCCCCAATCGTAGGCCGCAGCCTCCCCGCGCATAGGGGGCGCGACAGGGCGACTCGGGGGCGAACGTCTTGGCCGGGTCCGTTCGGCTCAGCGCTGGCAGACCGGGCAGAAGAAGGTCGAGCGGCCCGATTGCACGATGCGCGCGACGATGCCCCGGCAGCCCTCGTGCCGGCAGGGCTCGCCTTCGCGGTCGTAGACGTTGAAGCGGTGCTGGAAATAGCCGAGACTTCCGTCGGCCTGCCGATAGTCCCGCAAGGTTGATCCGCCGGCCTCGATCGCATCCGCAATGGTCTCGCGAATGTGAAGCGCGAGCGCGTCGAGCCGCTGCGTCGCCGTGCCGTCCTTCTTCACGAGCGTCCCCGCCTCGCGCCGGGGCGACAGGCGTGCGCGCCAGAGCGCTTCGCAGACATAGATATTGCCGAGACCGGCGATGATGGTCTGGTCGAGAAGCGCGGCCTTCAAGGGCGCGGCCTTGCCGCGAAAGCGCGGCGCGAGATCGGCGCCCGACAGCGTGTTGCCGGTCGGCTCCAGCCCGAGCGCGCGAAAATGCGGGTGGTCGGCCATCTCGGCGCGGGGAAACAGCGTCATGTAGCCGAAGCGGCGCGGGTCGTTGAAGACGATGCGCGCGGGCGTGCCGTCCGGGCGCCGGATGTGGAAGAGAACGTGGTCGTGCAGCTTGTCTTCCGAGCGGGCGAGGTGAAAGGCCGCACCGGCCACCGGCTCGGATGCCTCTGCGCCCGCCGTCTCGATGCGGAAGGAGCCGGACATGCCGAGATGCATGGCGAGCACGAGATCGCCCTCGAGATCGGCCAGAAGATATTTCGCCCGCCGCGACAGGCTCTCGATGCGCCGCCCGCCCACGCGCTCGGCGAAGCGCTCTGGCAGCGGAAAGCGCAGGTCCGGCCGGCGCATCTCGACGCGCTCGATCCGCGCGCCCTCCATCACGGGCGAAAGACCCCGGCGAACCGTCTCCACCTCTGGCAATTCGGGCATGGCACCTACCTGTCGTCACGCGGGCGACTTCCAAGCGCCGATGGCGCTCGCGGTTCGCTTGGTTTAAGACCGGCGCGAAACGGGCCGTCCCGCCGGCCGATGCTTCCTATAGGCCCGCTTCGGCCATGGGCAAACCTTAAGAGGTGAACGATGTCTGAATCCCGAGTCGGCTCCGCGGAAGGCATGGAAACCTCCTATGGCTTCGAGACCGTGTCGGGTCGGGACGAGAAGCAGGCGCGCGTCAACGAGGTGTTCCACCGCGTCGCCGAGCGCTACGACATCATGAACGACCTCATGTCGGGCGGCATGCACCGGCTCTGGAAGGACGCGCTGGTCAACATGGTGGCCCCGTCCAAGCGGCCGGGCTGGCGCTTTCTCGATGTCGCCGGCGGCACGGGCGACGTCGCCATGCGCATCGTGGAGGCCTCCAGCCGGCAGGCCGAGGGCACGGTGCTCGACATCAACGGCTCCATGCTCGCGGTCGGCGCCGAGCGCGCCCGCAAGAAGGGGCTCGACGGCAATCTTCTCTTCGTGGAAGGCAATGCCGAGGACCTGAAACTGCCGGCGGAGAGCTTCGACGCCTATACGATCGCGTTCGGCATCCGCAACGTGCCGCGCATCGATCTGGCGCTGGAGGAAGCCTTTCGCGTCTTGAAGCCCGGCGGGCGCTTCCTGTGCCTCGAATTCTCCGAGGTCGAGCTGCCGGTTCTCGACAAGATCTACGATCTCTGGAGCTTCAAGGCCATTCCCGCCATCGGGCAGGCCGTGGCCAAGGATCGCGACAGCTACGAGTATCTCGTCGAATCCATCCGCCGCTTCCCCAATCAGGTGAATTTCGCGAGCGCCATCCGCAAGGCCGGCTTCGACCGCGTGACCTATCGCAATCTGACGGGCGGCATCGCGGCCATCCATTCCGGCTGGAAGCTGTAAGAGCCCGTGGCCAATCCCGTCACCGGCACGATCGCCCTCGTCCGGGCGGTCTACATCATGGCCCGCGAGGGCGTGTTTTCCGCGCTGCCCGCCGAGGGCCTGCCGCCCATGGCCGCGCTCGCCCACAAGGCGGCCGGGCTTCTCGCGCGCCGCTCGGCCAAGAAGACGGCCCGCAAGGACCGCCTGTCGGCCGCGCTGAACCGTCTCGGCCCGTCCTATGTGAAGCTCGGCCAGTTCCTGGCGACGCGCCCCGACATCGTCGGCACGCAGATCGCCGTCGAGCTCAGCCATCTGCAGGACAAGGTGCCGCCCTTCCCGCGCGAGATCGCGATCGAGACGATCGAAGTGACGCTCGGCCGGCGGATCGACAATCTGTTTCTGGAATTCGGCGAAGTGGTCGGCGCGGCGTCCATCGCGCAGGTCCATAGGGCGCGGGTGCTGACGCGCGAGGGCGAGGAGCGCTTCGTCGCGGTCAAGGTCATCCGGCCGGGCGTGCGTCAGCGCTTCCTGCGCGAGCTGGAAGCCTTCGCCTTCATCGCCAAGGTTCTGGAAACGGTGGTGCGGTCCTCGCGCCGCCTGCGGCCGGTCGCCGTGGTGGAAACGCTCGCCCAGTCCACCCGCATCGAGATGGACCTGCGGCTGGAAGCGGCGGCGTCGTCCGAGATGGCCGACAACATCAAGGACGATCCGGGCTTCCGCGTGCCCGGCATCGACTGGGAGCGCACGGGCCGCGACGTCCTCACCATGGAATGGGTGGACGGCATCAAGATGAACAATGTCGAGGCCGTGCGCGCCGCCGGTCACGACCTGCCGCAGCTCGGCGTCAACCTCATCCAGTCCTTCCTGCGGCACTCGATGCGCGACGGCTTCTTCCATGCCGACATGCATCCGGGCAATCTCTTCGTCGCGCCCGACGGCACGATCGTCGCGGTCGATCTCGGCATCGTCGGCCGGCTGGCGGCCGACTCGCGCCGCTTCCTCGCCGAAATTCTCTACGGCTTCATCCGGCGCGATTATCGCCGCGTGGCCGAGGTGCATTTCGAGGCCGGCTATGTGCCGCGCAATCAGGACGTGCTCTCCTTTGCGCAGGCGCTTCGCGCCATCGGCGAGCCGATCCATGGCCAGCCGGCCGAAACCATTTCCATGGCCCATCTCCTGACGCTTCTCTTCGAGGTGACGGAGCTGTTCGACATGCACACGCGGCCCGAGCTGGTGCTCCTGCAGAAGACCATGGTCGTGGTGGAGGGCGTCGCGCGCTCCTACGACCCTCGCTTCAACATGTGGGAAGCGGCCGAGCCCGTCGTGTCCGACTACATCCTTTCCGAGATCGGCCCGGCGGCGAAGCTCAGGGACGCGCGCGAGGGGCTGGAGGCGCTCGGCCGCATCGCCAAGCGCCTGCCCGATTTCGCGACGGGGATGGAAGTCTTCGCCAAGAACATGCCCGATCTCATCGAGAACGGCGTTCACATCAACGACGACGACCTGATGGAACTCGCCAAGGAATCGCGCACCGGCCTCATCATCAGCCATATCGCGCAAGTGGCCTCGGCCGTGGCGCTGGTGGTGATCGCCTGGCAGCTCACCTTCGGGTAGGGTGATTGCATTGCAGACGCATCGTCGGGGACGTATCTTCCAATCAAGGAGGATCATGTTATGGCCAGCCTGACCATCCGTAACATTGACGAGGATCTCAAGCGCAAGCTTCAAGTTCGAGCCGCTCGCAATGGTCGCTCGATGGAGCAGGATCTGCGCTTGGCCTTGCAGGCGCTCGTCGAGGACGTGCCGCAGTCTCCCTACAGAAGCGAGGCGGACGCGCGCGAGCGGTTCGAACGGATCATGGCGCTTGCTCACCCGCCGTTGGAGCCATTCGACCAGAAGGCTGTGTCGGACGAGATCAACGACTTCCTTCCGTGATCGTGATCGACACATCCGCGTTGGTGGCAATCATCGCGAGAGAGCCTGATGCGGCACAGTTTGGCGCGATCTTGGGTTCCAGAACGGACCTCGTGCTTTCCGCTGCCACGGCGGTCGAAGCGTATATCGTCGTTCGCTCTCGCTGGGGGCATGAGGGAGTCTCCCGCCTCGACGCGCTTCTGGAACTGGGCAGCGTAGAGCTGCGTGCCTTCGACGCGCCGCAGATGGAATTGGCGATCGATGCCCATCGGCGTTTCGGGCGCGGCTCCGGGCATCCCGCCAAACTGAACTATGGTGATTGCTTCGCCTATGCGTTGGCGCGTCGACACAACGCCCCGCTTCTCTTCAAAGGCGACGATTTCGTCCACACCGACATCCGACCCGCCCTGTGACGCGAGCGCCCATGACCGCAGCCTCGACCCTTGCCGCCATGACCCTTGCCGACAAGCGCATTCTTCTGATCATCGGCGGCGGCATCGCGGCCTATAAGTGCCTCGACCTCGTGCGCCGCCTGCGCCAGCGCGGTGCCAAGGTGACGCCGGTCATGACGAAGGCGGCGGCGGAGTTCGTCACGCCCCTGTCGCTCGGCGCGCTGGCGGGCACCAAGGTCTATGGCGATCTCTTCAGCCGGGACGACGAGCACGATGTCGGCCATATCCGGCTCGCCCGCTCGGCCGATCTCGTGATCCTCGCGCCGGCCAGCGCCACGCGCATGGGCAAGATGGCGGCCGGGATCGGGGACGATCTGGCCGGCGCCATTCTTCTCGCGACCAACGCGCCCGTGCTCCTCGCCCCTGCCATGAACCCGGCCATGTGGGCGCATCCCGCGACGCGCCGCAGCGTCCAGACCTTGCAGGCGGACGGTCTCCACACGATCGGCCCGAACAAGGGCGAGATGGCCGAAAGCGGCGAAGCGGGCGAGGGACGCATGGCCGAGCCGCTGGAGATCGTGGCGGCGGCCGAACGCATCCTCGGACCCCAGGATCGCCCGCTCGCGGGGCGGCATATTCTCGTGACCTCCGGCCCGACGCACGAGCCGATCGACCCCGTGCGCTATATCGCCAACCGCTCCTCCGGCCGGCAGGGCCATGCGATCGCCGCGAGCCTCGCCCGGCTCGGCGCTGATGTAACGCTCGTCTCCGGCCCCGTCGCGCTGCCCGATCCGATGGGCGTCCGCACCGTCCATGTCGAAACGGCACGCGAAATGCTGGCGGCGGTGGACGCGGCGCTGCCGGCGGACGCCGCCGTCTTCGTCGCGGCGGTGGCGGACTGGCGCGTGACGAGCGAGGCCGGCGAGAAGATCAAGAAGCGCGCGGGCGAGGGGCCGCCGACCCTGCCGCTCGTGGAAAACCCCGACATCCTGCGGACCGTTGGCACGGGCCCGCGCCGCCCGCGCCTCGTGGTCGGTTTCGCCGCCGAGACCAACGATCTCCTGGTGAATGCGACGCGCAAGCTGGAGGCCAAGGGCGCCGATCTCATCGTCGCCAACGATGTGTCGGGCGGCGTCATGGGCGGCGAGCGGAACGCTGTGAAGCTCGTGTCGCGCGCGGGCGTGGAAGAATGGCCCGACATGGCGAAAGGGGAGGTTGCCGACCGGCTGGCCGCCGAGATAAGTCGTCGGCTTCTGGAACTGGAGAGCGCCTCGTGACGACGGCCCCGACCATCGGCGTCCATCGCCTGCCCCATGCCGACGGGCTGGAGCTTCCCGCCTATGCCAGCACGGGCGCGGCGGGCGCCGACCTGCGCGCCGCCGTGAGCGAGGACCTGACCATCCCGCCGCTCGGTCGGGCGCTGGTGCCGAGCGGGCTCGTCTTCGACATTCCCGAAGGGTTCGAAATCCAGGTGCGCCCGCGCTCGGGGCTGGCCGCGCGCCATGGCGTCACGGTGCTGAACGCGCCCGGCACCGTGGACAGCGACTATCGCGGCGAGGTCATGGCGATCCTCGTCAATCTCGGGTCCGAGCCCTTCACCGTGACGCGCGGCGAGCGCATCGCGCAGCTCGTCGTCGCGCCGGCGCCCCAGGCGCGCTTTGCGGCTGTCGAAAGCGTCAAAGAGACGGCGCGCGGCACGGGCGGCTTCGGCTCCACGGGGCGCGCATGAGCGCCGCCGGCTTCCTCGCCTATGCGCTGACCCTGGCGCTCGCCGCCGCCATTCCCGGCCCCGGCGTGGTGGCGCTCGTCGCCCGCGCGCTCGGTGCCGGCTTCCGGCAGGCCATGGGCTTCACGCTCGGGCTGATCCTCGGCGATCTGACCTTTCTGACCGCCGCCGTGTTCGGCCTCGCGCTGGTCGCCGAAGCGCTTGGCGAGATCTTCATCGTGGTGCGCATCGTCGCCGCGCTCTATCTCGGCTGGCTCGCCTGGAAGCTCTGGCGCGCGGCCGGCAACGCGGCCGAGGTCGAGGCCATGGCGAAGGAACGCCCGCTCGGCAGCTTCATCGCCGGGCTGACGGTGACGCTCGCCAACCCCAAGACCATCGTCTTCTATCTGGCGCTTCTGCCGACGCTCGTGGACCTCCGGCATGTCTCGGTCGGCGACTACGCGGTGCTCGCCGCGTTGACGACCCTCGTTCTCCTCGTCGTCATGACGCCCTATGCCGCGCTCGCGGCCAAGGCGCGCCACGTCCTGCGCCGCCCCGCCATCCTCGCCCGGCTGAACCGCAGCGCCGCGCTCATCCTCGGCGGCGCGGCGATCTGGAGCCTGGTGCGCAAGGTCTGACGCGGGCGCCTATCCCCAGCGCCGCGACGTGCCTTCGATCTGCCTGATCGTGCCGCCGTCGACGCTGCGCAGCGAGCCGAGCTGGGAAAGCGTGACGCGGTTCCGGCCGGCGGATTTGGCCTTGTAGAGATTGGTGTCGGCGATCTTGTAGAGCGCGTCGAAGGGCACGGCGGTGCGGAAGGAAATGCCGCCGAGCGAGACCGACAGGCGCGTGCGCCGATTGCGCGGGCCGACCTCCAGCATGTTGATGCGCGCGCGCAGCCGCTCGGCCACGACCTGCGCCTCCTCGTAGCCGGCATTGCGCAGGAGAATGGCAAATTCCTCGCCGCCGAGCCGCCCGACGAGATCGTCCTTGCGCACGCTCTGGCGCAAGGTGGCCGCGATCAGCGACAGCGCCTCGTCGCCCGTTCCATGGCCCAGACGGTCGTTGATGCGCTTGAAATGGTCGGCGTCGAGGATCAGCAGCGTGTGGGGCACGTCGTCGCCCTCCCGGCGCCGCCCGTCCGGGCCGATGCGCAGCTCCACCGATTTCTGGAAGGCGGCGCGGTTCAACACCTGGGTCAGCCCGTCGCGCGTCGCGAAATGGAAGAGCTGGTGGTTGCGCCGGCGCAGCGCCACGATGCGGCTCGCCGCGTAGAGCTGCAGCGGCAGGGCGGAGACGAACAGCATCATGAGGCAGAACAGAAGCGCGTTCTGCGCCGCCGGCAGCGCGAAACTGCCGAAATACCAGTAGGTCGCGATCACCACCACGCCGGCCATGGTGACGGTCAGGCCGAGAAGTTCCAGGCAGAGCATTCGCAGCGAGTCGAGAAGAGGCGTGGGCATGGCGATCCTTGCGCTGGGCCTTGGGCGGAGAGGTCCAGGCTCCAGAATGACAAGCCCGCTTTGCCGCCCGCTGAATCGCGATCGGGCGATTTGATTCAAAGGCTTCGCTCGGTTGCGCTCCGGCCGGGCGGGCCGAGGAGGGCGCGAGGCGCGCGAAAAGAAATTCTCCTCTTTTGGCCTCCCGCGAACGGATTTGCTTCGCCGCCTCGGCATCGTGATCGCCGCGAGGTTCGCCAATCCCCGCTTTTCCGCGCTAGATTGCGGCCCGAAGCGCCCGTGGAGGCGCAGCCGGTGAGGGACAAGGACATTTCGCCATGGATACGCCCGCGAACAACCAGACCGCCCGGACCCACGGCCGGGGCCGCATCTACGATTCCATCGTCGACACGATCGGCGACACGCCGCTGGTGCGGCTCGACAAGTTCGCCCACGAAAAGGGCGTGAAGGCCAAGATCCTCGCCAAGCTCGAATTCTTCAACCCGATCGCCTCGGTGAAGGATCGCATCGGCGTCGCCATGCTGGAAGCGCTGGAAGCCGACGGCACGATCCGGCCGGGCCGCAACATCCTGATCGAGCCGACCTCGGGCAACACCGGCATCGCGCTCGCCTTCGCGGCCGCCGCCAAGGGCTATCAGCTGATCCTCACCATGCCCGAGACCATGTCGGTCGAGCGGCGCAAGATGCTGCGGCTGCTCGGCGCCGACCTCGTTCTCACCGAAGGCGCCAAGGGCATGAAGGGCGCGATCGCCAAGGCCGAGGAGCTGAAGGCCGAGATTCCGAACGCGGTGATCCCGCAGCAGTTCGAGAACCCTGCCAATCCGCAGATCCACCGCGTCACCACGGCCGAGGAAATCTGGAACGACACGGCCGGCAAGGTCGATCTCTTCGTCGCCGGCATCGGCACGGGCGGCACGATCACCGGCGTCGGGCAGGTCTTGAAGAGCCGCAATCCCGGCCTTCAGGTCGTCGCCGTCGAGCCGGAGAACTCGCCCGTCCTGTCGGGTGGCGCGCCGGGGCCGCACAAGATCCAGGGCATCGGCGCGGGCTTCGCCCCGGCCATTCTCGACCGCGAGATCTATGACGAGGTCGTCGCCGTCACCAATGACGAGGCCTTCGAGACGGCCCGTCTCGTGGCGCGGCTGGAAGGCGTGCCGGTCGGCATTTCCTCGGGCGCGGCGCTGGCGGCGGCCGCCAAGGTCGGCGCGCGCGAGGAGAACGCGGGCAAGAACCTCGTCGTGATCATCCCCTCCTTCGCCGAGCGCTATCTCTCCACCGCCCTGTTCGAAGGCCTCGTGTCGGAAGACGAGCCCAAGGAAAAGCCGAAGGGCGCGCCCTCGATCTGAGGTTTTCGAACATCGCCAACCCTTCGAGGGGCCGCCGCTTCGCCGCGCGGCCCCTTTTCTTTCGGCCCGCCTGTCCTTTCTTGGGGAGAACACGCGCGGCGCCCGCCTCACCCTCGGACCCGATCCGGGGACGGCACGCCGCATCCTTCGCGATCCCAAACCGCAAGGCTCCCATGCCGATCCAAGACACGATCGAATCCTCGCAGACCTTCCTGCGCACGCTCGCCGCCCAGGCCGCGACCTTCCTGCCCAATCTTCTCGTCGCCGTCCTCGTCATGGCGGTCGGCTTCTTCATCGCCGGCCGGCTGGCGGCGCTGGTCGGCCGGGCCTTCGGCCTGTCGCGCATCGACCAAACGGTGCGCGGGCCGCTGGTGGCCATGGTGCGCTATGTCGTGATCGTCATGGCGCTGATCATCGCGCTCGGCCAGATCGGCGTGCAAATGACCTCGCTGCTCGCCGTGCTCGGCGCCGCCGGCCTCGCCGTCGGTCTCGCGCTGCAAGGCACGCTTACCAATATCGCGGCGGGCATCATGCTCCTTTGGCTGCGCCCGTTCCGCGTCGGCGACTACATCGAGACGCAGAACTTCGCCGGCCGGGTGCACGAGATCGGCCTGTTCACCTGCCATCTGGAGACGTTCGACGGGCTCTTCGTCTTCGCGCCCAATTCCACGCTCTGGAACGTCTGGATGCGCAATCACTCGCGCGCCGCCTCGCGCCTTCTCGCCTGGCAGATCACGGTGCCGCGTCAGGTGCCCTTCGAGGCCGCGCATGAGGCCTTGATCTCGGCCTGGCCGAAGAATGCCGGCGAGGAGCAGCTGAGCGAGCCGGTCGCCTTTCTGGACCAATTGACCGCCGACACGCAGGTCATCGTGTTTCGCGGCGTCGTGAAGGAAGGCGCGACGACGGAAGCGCAGCGCCGCACGGCGCAGGCGATCCGGCGCATCTTCGTGGAGCGTTTCGGCGCCGACGGCGAGCCGCGCGCCATCCAGCGCATCGTTCCGGGCGACAGCGACCCGTCCCGCTATCTCGGCGCGGACGATGCACCGGAAGCCAACCGGACGCTGGTCAACGACAGGCCGGACGCGCCGAGCCAGAGCGTCGTGACGACGCCCTGACGCATCCTCCTCACCCCGCGCGGCGCGATATCCGCATCGGCAATCCGCCGCGCGGCTGCACCGTGATCTTCTGCACGGGATGGGGCGGGCGGTCGCCGGCATAGTCGAAGCGCCCATGGCGCATGAGGCTCGCGAGCGCGATGACGCCCTCCTGCATGGCGAAGGACGCGCCGATGCACACGCGCGGGCCGACGCCGAAGGGCAGATACTGGTAGCGGTCGAGCTTGGCGCGGTTTTCCGGCAGAAACCGCTCGGGCAGGAAATGGCCCGGCCGATCCCACAGGCGTTCGTGCCGATGGACGAGCCAGGGCATGACGAGGAGCGAGGCTCCGGCCGGCACGTCGAGATCGCCCACCCGGTCGGCCTCTAGGGCCATGCGGTTCAGCGAAGGCGCGGGCGGGTAGAGGCGCATCGCCTCCTCGAAGGCCGCGCGCGTCTGCGGCAGGGCCTCCACCCAGTCGAGCGGATCGGGCAGGCCGGGCAGGAGCGCGTCGAGCTCGCGCTCGACCTTCTCGCGCTCGTGCGGCGCCTGCGACAGGAGATAGAGCGTCCAGCCGAGAGCCCGCGCGGTGGTCTCGTGGCCCGCGCCGATGAAGGTGATGATGTTGTCCTCGATCTCGGAGGGCGACAGGCCTTCGCATTCGAGAAGAAGCGTCAGGAGATCGCGCGGGGCCGATCGGGGATCGCTCGCCATCTGCCGGCGGCGGCGCTCGGCGGTCTCGGTGATCATCTGACGGAAATAGCGCGCCGCCGAGCGCCCGCGCAGCCGGCCGAGGCGCGGCAGGAAGCTCGGCGCATCCAGAATGTCGAGGGGATCGACCCGGCCCATATGCGCCATGAACACGTCCATGGCACGCGCGAACTCGCCCGGCTCGCCGGTGATGTCGTCGGAAAACAGCGTCGCCTGGAGGATGTCGTAGGTGAGGAGGGTCATCTCGTGCGAGAGATCGACCACGCGTCCCGAGCGCCCCGCCAGCCCCTCGGCGAAGTCTGCCGAGCGATCCGCCATGACGCGGGCGAGGCCCGCGACGTTGCGCGGGGCGAAGACCGGCGCCATGGCCTTGCGCGTGCGCTTCCACAGATCGCCCTCGGCGGTCAGCAGCCCGTCGCGCAGGAGCGGCTTCAACACGCGCTGGCGCAAGGGCTGCATCACGTAATTGGCGGCATTGTCCACCAGCGTGCGGCGGATCAGGGTGGGGTCGTTGACGACGATGGTCGGCGTCTTCAGCCAGTCGTTGCGCAGGACCGGCTCCTGGAAGGCGCGCGTTCCCCAGATCTCGATCGGATTGCGCGAGGCCGTCAGCACGAAGGAAAAGAAGCCGAGCGGCTTCTCGTGCGGGCGCGGGGCGGGGGCGAGAAACGGGGTGAGGGGGCTTGCCCCGGCGGACAGATCGGTCATCGAACGGTCTCCTTCGCCACGGGCGAGAGGGCCCTCTGCGGCGTCGCATCGATATGGGAAAGCGATCATGGCGGCGAAAGGGCGGGCCCGGGCGTCGCACAGCCGGCCTTCCCCAGGCGCGAAAGGCCGCAAAGCTTGGATTGCGATGCAAAAACTTCTATATGAAACAGGTCGAACAGACGTGCCGCGCGGCCCCGCCTGCCGCGCCATGACCCGTTAGGAATGCCATGTCCGAAGCCCCCGAGACCACCGAAACCGCCAGCGCGGAATACGGCGCCGATTCCATCAAGGTGCTGAAGGGTCTCGACGCGGTTCGCAAGCGGCCGGGCATGTATATCGGCGACACGGACGACGGGTCGGGCCTCCACCACATGGTCTACGAGGTGGTGGACAACGCCATCGACGAGGCGCTGGCCGGCCATGCGACGCATGTCACCGTGACCCTGAACCCGGACGGCTCCTGCACCGTGACCGACAACGGGCGCGGCATCCCGACCGACATCCACACGGGCGAGGGCGTGTCGGCGGCCGAGGTCATCATGACCCAGCTTCATGCCGGCGGTAAGTTCGACCAGAATTCCTACAAGGTCTCCGGCGGTCTGCACGGCGTCGGCGTTTCGGTCGTCAACGCCCTCTCGGTGTGGCTGAAGATGAAGATCCGCCGCAAGGGGCAGATCCACGAGATGAGCTTCACCCACGGCGTGCCCGACGCGCCGCTGGCGGTGACGGGGGACGCCGGCGCCGAGACCGGCACGGCCATCACCTTCCTGCCCTCGACCGACACGTTCCGGGGCGTCATCACCTTCGACTACGGAACGCTGGAGCATCGCCTGCGCGAGCTCGCCTTCCTGAATTCGGGCGTGCGCATCATCCTCACCGACAAGCGCCATGCCGACGAGAAGCGCAGCGAGCTCTTCTACGAAGGGGGTCTCGAAGCCTTCGTGCGCTATCTCGACCGGGCGCGCAAACCGCTGATCTCCGAGCCGATCGTGCTCAAGGGCGAGAAGGACGGGATCACCGTCGAAGCCGCGCTCTGGTGGAACGACAGCTACAACGAAACCGTGCTCTGCTTCACCAACAACATTCCGCAGCGCGACGGCGGCACGCATATGGCGGGCTTTCGCGGCGCGCTGACGCGCCAGGTGATCGGCTATGCCGAAACCTCCGGCACCCTGAAGAAGGAAAAGGTGCAGCCGACCGGCGACGATTGCCGCGAGGGCCTGTCCTGCATCCTTTCGGTGAAGGTGCCCGACCCGAAATTCTCCTCGCAGACCAAGGACAAGCTCGTCTCCTCCGAGGTGCGCCCGGTGGTGGAAAGCCTCGTCAACGAGACGCTCTCCTCCTGGTTCGAGGAGCATCCGCAGGAAGCGCGCGTCGTCACCGCCAAGGTGGTGGAAGCGGCCGCCGCGCGCGAGGCGGCCCGCAAGGCGCGCGAGCTGACGCGCCGCAAGGGCGCGCTCGACATCACCTCGCTGCCCGGCAAGCTCGCCGACTGCCAGGAGAAGGACCCGGCGAAATCCGAGATCTTCCTGGTCGAGGGCGATTCCGCCGGCGGCTCGGCCAAGGGCGCCCGCTCGCGCCAGAACCAGGCCATCCTGCCGCTGCGCGGCAAGATCCTGAACGTGGAGCGCGCCCGCTTCGACCGGATGCTGGGCTCCGATCAGATCGGCACGCTGATCACCGCGCTCGGCACCTCGATCGGCAAGGACGAGTTCAACCCGGACAAGCTGCGCTACCACAAGATCATCATCATGACGGACGCCGATGTCGACGGCGCCCATATCCGCACGCTGCTTCTCACCTTCTTCTTCCGGCAGATGCCCGAGCTGATCGAGCGCGGCTATATCTACATCGCGCAGCCGCCGCTCTATAAGGTGACGCGCGGCAAGCAGAGCCAGTATCTGAAGAACGAGAAGGCGCTCGAGAACTACCTGATCGAGGGCGGGCTGGAAGACGCGGTCCTGCTTCTGGGCGGCGGCGAAGCGCGCTCGGGCCGCGACCTGCGCTCCGTGGTGGAGGACGCGCTTTCCGTCCGCCAGATCCTGAACGGTCTTCACTCGCGCTACAACCGGCAGGTCGTGGAACAGGCGGCGGTCGCGGGCGCCCTGTCGCCCTCGGTCGCCGAGAACACCGGCGAGGCCGAGGTCATGGCCGACCGCATCGCCAAGGCGCTCGACGCGGTGGCCGAGGAAACCGAGCGCGGCTGGATCGGCGAGGCCGACGGCATGGGCGGCTACCGGTTCCAGCGCACGGTGCGCGGCGTTCAGGAAGTGCAGGCGCTCGACGCGGCGCTGATCCAGTCCGCCGACGCGATCGCGCTCAACCGTCTGGCGGCCCGGCTCGGCGAGGTCTATCCGCTGACGCCGGTCCTGCGCCGCAAGGAAACCGAGCGCGCCATCCACGGCCCGCTCGATCTCGTCGCCGCCGTGTTCGAAGTCGGCCGCAAGGGCCTCTCGCTCCAGCGCTACAAGGGCCTTGGCGAAATGGACCCCGAGCAGCTCTGGGAAACCACGCTCGACCCGGACGTCCGCTCGCTGCTTCAGGTCAAGATCAACGACGCGACCGACGCCGACCAGCTCTTCTCCCGCCTGATGGGCGACGAAGTGGAGCCGCGCCGCGAGTTCATCCAGGACAATGCCCTGCAAGTCGCCAATCTCGACATCTGAGGGGCGTTTGTCGTGACCATCCGCTCCGGAGCGCTTGTTTCCGAGAGCGGACGATCCGCATGGACGTCCTGACGAACCACCGGACGATCAGCGTTCGACGCGACACCCGCGCAGCAGAAGGGGCGTCGCACCGATTTGACTCGGTCTGACGTCCGCCAAGCGGGATGCGGCTGACCGGACGTGCGGACTGGCACGGGCGGACTGGCACGGACGGACTGGCACGGGGGCACTGCGTTGATCGGGCGGCGCCCGGTTGCGGGCGGGTGTTCCCGCTCCTTCGCCTGGACGGAGCCGCGCCAAGACGACCTCCGTCGTTCCCGCCGCGACCCCGATCGGTCCGTTGCGGGCGCGCCGGATCGCCGACAGGGTGATATGCCGCTCCGGTCGAGCGGAGGCGGCGGCCTCAGCCCCGGCAACGGACGGCCCGCTCGGCGCTCCGCCACAGGAGAAGGCCGGCCAGCATGGCCACGGCGAAGAGCCAGCCGGAAAGCGCCCCGGCATGGATGCCCGACAGGAGCGCGCCGACCGAGCAGCCGAGCGCCAGCGTCGCGCCCCAGCCGAGAAGGACGCCGCCGAGAAGGCCGCGCAGGACGTGGGACCGGCGCGGCCGGGCCGGCCGGAAGTCGCCCGCCGCCAGAGCCGAGGCGAGGCTCGCCGCGACGAGCCCGAGGACGAAGACGCCGTTGGCCGACAAGAGCGCCTCGGACAGGATCGAGATGCAGCCGCGCAAGGTCTCCAGGCCGAGGAGCCGGTCCGGCACGAGGCCGGCCGCCGCGCCGAGATCGCGGGCGCGCGCCGACAGTTCGGCGGTGACGCCGAGCGGCGCGACGCGCAGATAGGCGAAGGCGCCGAGCGCGCCGACGAGGAGCCCCCCGAGCCAGCCCGGCCACCGCGCGACGAAGACCGCGCGCAGCGGCTGGAGCGCTGCCGGGCCCGGCCCCGCCGCGTCGCGCGCCGCGCGGGCGGCGGCCTGGCGCGCCGAGCGGCGCAGGAGAAGCGGCCAGGCGAGGGCGGCGAGGAGCGCCAGCGTCGCGGCGAGCCAGCCGGGATAGCCGAGACGGGCCGGAAGCCAGACCACCGGCGCCTCCGCCACGAGGGCGAGATAGAGCGGGTTCCAGGTGGCGAAGCCGAGGACGAAGCCGAGAAGCGCGCCCAGAAGCGCGAAAGGCGCGGTCGGCGAGCCTTCGCCCAGGCGATACAGGTGGGCCGAAAGGCACGAGCCGGACAGCGTCATGCCCGCTCCGAAGGTAAGGCCGCCGAGGGCGGTCGTCAGCGCGAGCGGGCCGATGAAGGCGTCCGGCGGCAGGCGGCCGGTGCCGGGGTCGGGAAGCCAGGCGCCGAAGACGAGCGCGTAGCCGACCGCGCCGCTCGCCAGCGCCGCCAGAAGGCCGCGCAACCCGTCGGGCTCGCGCTCGTCCAGCCATTCGCGGATGCCGCAGTAGAAGCAGAAGCGCGAGCGCTGGAGGACAAGGCCGAAGGCCGCCCCGAAGGTGAGCGAAAGGGCGAGCCCGTCGCCGAAGCCGCCATGCGACAGGCCGAGGCCGGCGGCGAGGAGGGCGATGAAGATCGCGAGCGAGGCGGCGAGGCCGGACAGGCCGGGGCCCTCCCGGCGGTCCGCGGCGGCACCCGCCCGGCTTTCGGAGATCGCGCTCATGGTCGTCCTACGTCCGAGGCTGACGGGAAACGGGCGAAGAGACCGGGCGCGACGGTCGCGCCCGGTCCGTTAGGGGGAATGGGGCGGCCTACTTGCCGGTCCAGACGGTGTTGGAGACGTTCACGATCGGCGCGCCGACCGAATTGCCGTACTCGGTCCAGGAGCCGTCGTAGTTCCTCACGTCGTAACCGAGAATCTTGGAGAGCAGGAACCAGGTGTGGCTGGAGCGCTCGCCGATGCGGCAGTAGACGATGGTCGGCTTCGAGCCGTCGATGCCCTTCGCGGCGTAGATCGCCTTCAACTCCTCGGCCGGCTTGAAGGTGCCGTCCTCGGCGACGGCGGTGGACCAGGGCACGTTGATGGCGCCGGGCACGTGGCCCGCACGGATCGAGAGCTCCTGCGAACCCTGCGGTGCGAAGATCTTGCCGGAATATTCGTCGCCCGAGCGGATGTCGACGATGGTGCCCTCGGCCGTGCCCTTGGCGACGGCGAGGACGTCGGGAAGGCGCGCCCGCTGTGCTGACGCGCATAAACCTAGCGGTTTGACGCGCATAAAGCTGTTTTTGACGCGCATAAAGCTTGCGAAAAGTCGCAGATTCCAACGTGCTAGTGCGTATCGACGGCTTCAGCTCAAGCAGGACGAAGACGATCGGGGCATCCCGACCCGTCAAATGCGGGCCCTAAGTCACGTCCGATGCGACGCGTCCACGGGGCAGACGGCGTTTGTAAGCTTGGGACCGAAAGGCGGAAGGTGGCAGCCGAACGCGTTGATCGTCAGTCGTTAGATGGTCGGCGTCCTGCCGCAGGCAGGCAGCCGACGGTCGCCCATCGCGCATTGGGTGTCGACCGGTTCACCTTCATGCAATAGCAGACCGTACCTGAACGCCCGGTGGCATGCCTCCTGACGGTGCTTAACCCCGGTCCGAAACACACGGACTGATGGGCTGGGTGCGAGACCTCAACGCGATCTTCAGCAGATGCCACGAAGTCTCGCATGTCAGCCAGCGAACGCGATTCGGTCTGCGTGCGCCACGATGAGGTCGGCGAATGAAGAGGCTTCCACTTCGACCCCGTCCGAGGCCCGGAGAGTCTCCCACTTCGCTTCTGTGCCGCCTCGCCGCCAGGTCGGGTCGCCAACAGATGAAGGCGTTCGCGCAATGGGTCGGCGTCGACCTAGCCGACGTAGCGTCGGGAAGGTCCAACGCGCAACTGGCTTGCCTTTCGGGACTGCCGATCGAGGAGATCAACGAGTATTCGGCGCATCCTCTCGGAGAGGAGACTGTGACCTACCGTGGCCGTGAACTCGTCCTTCGTCACGACTGGCTGGCGCCCGGGGGGCGCAGCCTCGGTGGGTCCTACTGTCCCATCTGCCTGTCCGACGATCTGGCGGACACGTGCGAGGATGCAGGTCCGGTCGAGCAACGTGCCTACTGGCGTTCCCATTGGGACGTAAGCACCATCCGGTCGTGCAACCGGCATGGCATTCTCCTGCGACATCGCTGTCCCAACGAGGCGTGCGCGGCGCCCGTCCGGCTGATGGGGGCCTCGATTCACCGATGCTTCGAATGCGACGCCGACCTCCGGATGGGGCCAACGCTGACGCTTCCCGAGGCCCATGGTCGTTTCCAGGCGTACGCACATGGCCGCATCGGGCTCGGTCCAGCATTCTCCGTTCGGTGGCTCGACGAGTTCTATCCCTATCAGGCGGAGGAACTCTGCTGGCGTCTAGGATCGGCGAGCAGCCGTACGTCCCAGTCGCACAACGACCATGCGAAGCAGGATCCGATCGGCTTCCAGGTCGCGTGCGACGAAGGACTTGCGATCTGCGAGGGGGGCGAGGTTGCGATCGACGCAATTCTGGACCGTATGGTGGACGAGGCCGACAGCAGGGCTGCCGGCCCGAGCGCAGCGTATGGTCCTTTCTACCGGTGGCTGGACAACAAGCGCGTGCACGAATCCCCGCCCGTCACTCTGTTGCGTGCGATCGTGACGCGGCATGCCCTGCGGGAGATACCGTTCATGGAGCGCGACCAGCTGTTCGGGGAAGAGGTTCGCGGGAACGCCTATACTTCCGTTCGCTCCGCGTCGCTTCGAATCCCTCTCCAGTACAAAAGCTTCGTGCGTACAGCTCTTGAGCATGGACTGATGGACGACAGGGACGTCCGCCTGCGCCGCTTTCGCCTGGACCGACTGCAGGATCTTGTGAGGGCAAGACGGGAGCGGCCGGTCTGGCTGAAAGAGTTCCTCGACACGTTCGGGATCGGTCGCGTCAGTTTCAACGATCTCGTCCGCACGGAACGTGTCAAAGTCCTCCGGGGCGCATCCCGTACCTCCAGCGGCGTCCCCCGCGACGACTACGACCGTCTCCTCGACCGTATTGGAATGAACAAACAACCGACTGCCATCGAGTTCGAGCATACGACGCTCGGTGACGAGCATGTCCGTCGCGCGCAGGTGCTGCAGGGCCTCATCGATGGCGCGATCGTATCGGTTGGCCCCCTTTCTCCAAGTGATCCCCTAAGCCTCGTTCTAGCACGCGAGGATGTCGAGAGGTTGAGTTTAGGACCTCGGCGGGTACCGAAAGTCCGCGATGAATTTGCCATGCTCGGGCCTGTCCCGAGGCCGAACATCGATGGTACGACATTATCGTTCGAGGAATTCCAGCTGCGGCTGAGCTTGCGTGCGGCTCTCGCAAGAGATCTGTTGGCCACCGATCTGTTCGAGATCGAAAGCGTTCTGGAGACCGGTCGAAGGAAGATCTCGGTGCGTTCCGTGCTGGAGTTCGAGCGATCCTACATCCTGTCGCGCTCCCTTCATCATGAGGTTTCGGTTTCCTGGGGCGATCGTCTACGTGATGCAATGGTCGACGCGGGCATGACGGTCGTAAGGCTTCCGCGGCACCCACGGGTGGATCTCCTCAAGAGAAGCGAAGTCCAAGCCTACCTGCCGTTGATGCGCAAGCTGAGGCATGACTGGTTCTGCGATTACCACCGGGACTATGCGAGGCGCCATTCGCGTTCGGATGCTCGAACCGAGCGATAAATCCATTGGTGCACGATGGCATGCGTGAGGCCAAGGTCCATACCGGGTAGTCTGGGAGATCCGTCAAAAGCAAGACCCTGCCAGCCGATGTGATCCGCGTCCGCACTTCACCATCACCACGGGACGTCCGCATCTCTTCGGGCAAGCAGCTAAGCCGAGTTCCCGAGCTGCGCTTCAAGCAGCGTCTCCACGAGGTCGGGCGAACCGGATGCTCACCGCCCGCACATAGGGGCCCTCCGGAAGCCGAAGTCGGACAGTGTTTCGCCGCCTGTCCTCGACTGCTCGCTCGCTCGCCGTCAGTTCGGAGCGCGCGTGCAGTTCGACAGGCGTGCAAGCCCAATCCGGTATCTCGTCGGACTGAGACAGCCCCCATTCGTCGACGTTATCCAGGAACCGCGAATCATTCTCGTTCATGTCGACCTCGACGCTCGATGTCTCCTCCCGGGTGCCGCGGACCCATTCCAGGGTGACCGCATCCTGGATCTCGAGGAACACGACGGACCAGTCCTCCCGATCGAACACCCATCGGATGTCGGACCACGTCGGCCGGCCGTCGAAGAAGTGCTGCCACTTGCCGACGAAAACGTAGCGACCCTCAACGTCGCTCTCTTCCACCTCGAGGGGCAACTCTGCCTCAAGCGGCACCATCGACGACCCAACGAACGGAATGACGACCATCAGCGCACGAACTCCCAACGGCCGTCGTCGTGCAGGTCGTGCATCGAGTGCGCCCAGGCGGGAAACTTCTCGCCGAGCGTAATGCCAGGGAACTCGTCGCAGTCGAGGATCTCAGGATGGTCCAGCAGCAGCTTCCGCTCGAAATCCTTCTCTTCGGCCACCGTGCCCAGAACCCATGGGCCGCCCTCGACCTCGCGGAGATGGAGCCAGACGATCCTTTTTGTGTCGCGGTCCAGCACCCACCGGACGGCGGTATCGGAGCCGATGCCGACCAGATCGCACCTCCAGTCCGCGGTGTGGGCGAACCAGGCGCGAAGGCGATCATCGTCGGTGTGGCGGCGGTGTCCGCCAGCGTCGTTGCGAGTCCTTCCGGCCATTTCCTGAAACCTTTCCACCAGCGCATCTCAGCGCGACATCGAAATGGTCCCCCGGATCGGCTGGGCCCGCAAGCGCCCCGCCGACGCGTTCGGACTTCGGATCGAGTCCTACGACCGCGGCCACCTGAGGGTCGCAATCGTCCCCTGGATCCTTCGGATGTCGCCGTACGATCGGGCGAAGAGGCAGTGCGCGCCTCTTCGTCAGCGCCTCCGGTTAGGTCCAAGACGGTGCGTGCTCAGTTCTCGGTTTCTTCGGAAGCGTTCACCTTCTGTCCACCCGCTTGCAGCCCCGATTTTTTGCCCACACCATTTTTCAGCGGTCCCGATCGGCCGTCCAAAACCGACCGAGGGAGACCCATGGCAGACAGGATCGAAACGATCGACGAACTCCGCAACGCGCTTGCCGCCGCGGTGAAGGCGGGCACCTTCGACGTGCACGTCGAGGTCAGGGACGTGCACAAAAACTTCGATGTCGCGACCGCCATCCCCAACCTGGAGATCCACAACGCGATCGGCGCCCTGATGCGTTCGGGCGACAAGCCGGAGGTCGTCTTCATCCTGGGGGGCGGGCAGGTCGTGGGTCAGATCCACGTGCCGGTGGACGGCGACTGCACTGTCGAAGACGAACTCTGGAAGGTAGCGGGCGACGCTTCCGTCCTCCACGGCGGAAAGGTCTGGCTGACGCCGGCACCCTCCGGCGCCTACGGCTTCGGCATCCTCGAGGCGTTCCGAATGCCTCCGGGGTATTACGGACCGAACGACTGGCCGCTGATCGAACGCTTCGGCGTCGAATGCGGCAAGTTCCAGCAGTCCCGGGAACGGGTGGCGGCTTGACGCGCGAGACGGCATGCGAGCCAGTCGGTGAGGGCGATCGGTCCTGCGATGCGACCGCCGCCCTGATACGGCTTGGCGAGATGGTGCGCGAAGGGGGATGGCAGCCATCGGACGCGCAGGTTCGTGAACTCGCGTGGATCCTGGCCGACCGCATGCCGTCGAGTTCCGCCGCGTTCCGAAACTCCTTCCGAGCCGAGAGGGCAACCGCATTTCGCGCGGCGACCGGCTTGCGCACCGCTTCCGACCGGGGAACCATTCCCACACAGACCGCCGATACAAGGAGCACCAGATGACGAACCTACGAAACCGCATCCACATCCTCCTCATCGGCGACGAGACCATGAAGGAGATGTTCGAGGTGAAGGACGTCTACTCCGCCGAGGAGGGCAACGATCCCTGGGTCGGCGTGGCTCGGATCCTGGAGGACCGGCTCGACATCGACCTGAACGATCCCGCGAACGCCGACATCGGCATCCGGATCAACAAGGAGGACTTCAGCTACCTCGCGCCCCATCCCGCGAGCGGGACCTACACCACGATCTCGTCCCTGCTGCAGATCCACGAGAACGGGATGGCGGGCTTCGACGAGCTGAGCGACGAGGTCCAGTACCGATACCAGATGCTGATCGGCTCGATCGGCAACCTCATGTTCTCGCTGTTCGATGCCGAGCAGGAGCGGAAGGCGCTTGCAGCATAGGGTGCTGCCCGGACGAGATCGTCGCTCCCGGCTGCAGGGCGTGCCCCCACGGCTGCACCCACGCACGCTTGGCAGCGCCAGCTGCGTCTGTGTCGGACGCTGTGATGACGCTGGCTTGTCTGCTTAATGCAAGCCGCCACGGTTGGGCCGGCAGGCGAAGCCCACCGATCCGATGTTTCGGCATCCACCTGCCAGCAGCTGAACGGCATGCTGCGTGAGAAGGGATGGCAGCCGTCGGACGCGCAGGTTTGCGAACTGGCGCGGCTGCTGGCCGACCACGTACCCGCCGAGATCCGGCTCGATCCGCGAGGCATTGGGTCCGACGTGATCGACGGCGCGGCACGGACCGAGACGTTGGAACCGGAAAAGTTTTCCGACGGCTTGCGGAAGCGGCGAGACCGGGGAACCCTTTGTCGACGCGTTATGCGGCACAGGATGGAGGGGAGGCATGGACGACCGGAAGTACCGAGAAGAGATCCGGATCGCAGTCGAGTCGCTCCGGCTGGCTGATCGAGACATGGTCGCGTTCGAGCTGGATGAGGGCGATGGCGAGGACACGTTTCTCGGCGAAGGCTCGACGTACAAACGGATCAAGCTCCGCGTCGACGCTGCCATCGCCTCCATCGAGGACGAGGGGCTGAACCGGGAGACCGCCGCGAAGGGCACGCTCGCGCTGCTCGAGTCGATCCTGCTCACGACGTCCGCAGAGCACATGGGCATGATCGAGGCTGCGATCCGGATGACGAACGCGGCCGAAGCCCGGGCGAACGGCTAGCGCTCTCGCCGACCGATGAAACCGGACGCGAACAGGACCCCTCCATGGCCGAGCAGACTAAAAATTTTCGTCGTTCCGCAGGAAGTATTACAACGATGTTCGAAGGCATCATCGACGGATCCCAGGCCGCGCGGCCAGCGCCGATGGCGGAACTGACGGTCGGCGCGTTCGCCATGGAAGTCCGCGCCACGGGAATGTCACTCGGTCCCTGGGTCGGGCGGCCGGTCGCGGTGTTGGCGATCTGCCGCCGCACCCTCATGGTCGCCGGCGTCCACGTCGCGCAGACGGGAGTCAGCTACGACAGCGTGATGCGATGCCTTGCCGACGCGTTACTGCCCAAGGACGCGGCGGAATTCGGCGCGACGGGCTTCTGGCCGTGCGAAGGCGTCGCGGACCGTGTCTTCGTCCATGCACGGCATGACCTGACGCCGGCGCCGTTCGGGCGCTTCCGACGAGCTCTCGGCATCGACGTCCTGCGGCACGAGATCCACGAGCCGTTGGTCTGTGAATTGGCCGACCGCTGGTCGCAGGAGATGGGGATCGAGGTCGACCCACGGGAGGACGGGCAGTCCGCGATCGCGAACATGGTCGCGCATCGCATGCCCGAAGGCGACGAGGTTCCGCTGGGCGAACTCGATCGGAAGCTACGCCGCTGGATCGTAGACAGTTACAACGCCGCCGCCGTTCCCGGCATCGAGCGCTCGCCCCTCGACCTTTGGCGTGAGGCGGCGGTCGGCTTCGTCCCGCGGTTCGTGCCTGCCGACGCGCCGGGCGACCTATTTCGGCACGAAGCGTTTCGCATGATCGGTCCGCGTGGCGTGTCCTGGGGTGGGCGCACCTACTGGAGCGAGGCAGTGCCCGGGCTCGTGGACAGATGGGGTGAGGCGCGGACGTACGAGGTTCGCGCCGATCCGGTAGACGTCACGAGCGTCGAGATCTGCACGCCGGAGCGCAAGTGGGTGCGCCTCAGCGCCCGCTGGGTGTGATCAGTAGAAGACCTGCAGTTTGTCGGGCTTAAGCATTCTCAGAACGTCAAGCACGACCAACGCGAGCGTTGTGAACCGTGCCGCGCGAAAGAACAGCGTACCAATCGAGTCGTCGCTATCATAAGCGGCGCTGCAATTCGCCTACCTTTTGGCACGTCGCCATCCCGCTTCCCGGGCCTCGGCTTCCGTGCAGAACCAACGCTCGCCACGCGACGTGTCGATCCGCGTTTCGGCGTAGTTCTCGTCACCTTGCATGTGGTAGATGTTACCGTGCTCGGACAGGTTTCCCTTGATCGTGCAATCTTGGCGAGCAGCCAGGGCGCTGGCCGCCGACCGAAGCGTTGGCCAAGCCAACCCGGCGCCCACCGTCGCGCCAAAAGCCGCGACGGCGAGCAAGGCGACACGAGCGGCGAAGGGTAGCGTGGATCCCAGGTATGATGGTGGGGCAGGGCTCCGACCCTGTCGGCTGACATGGACAAGTTCGGTAACTGTCCGCTGCCCGTTTAGCAGTGACTCTTTTCGCCCGAACCGTGTCGACGCTGACTTACGCATCAGTTGAGTATCATCGACAAGTCTTTCTGGTTCGTTGAGTTGAGTGATCCAGTTTGCGACAGCCCTTCCGCCCGGCGCTCCGCTGTTCAACGGCTATGTTACGGCTAACGCTCGGTCATGCCGAAAGGCATTCGCCACCCAATGCACCGCGTTGATTCCCGATGGTAAGGGTCCCGTTCTCAAGTTGGATGAATGCCGTGCAAACCCATTCCCAGAACATAGCCTTAGACCTTCCCGCGCGGCGCTTGCATTGCAAATTTCCGTAGAAGGCGTCACGAGCTGCAGCGCTCCTGGGCTTCGAGAAGGTGGTGATCGACGCGGCGTAAAGGCCAAAGAGCAGTGAATCGGTCGAAAGAACTCCCTTGAGTTCCAGTCCTCACGTTCGCGTCGCGTACAGGCCGCTTAGCGCCCATCCCGGTCGCTTGAGCGCGCTTTTCATTTGCCCGAAAGCTGCCGGTCGGCTCCCGACCTGATCTCATGAGGAAGCATCCGGCAGCACGTCGGCGGCTGCACACTTCCATCGGCCGTTCTGGCCATGGGAGAACGACAATGGGACATACGACATTCGATCCGATTGGTAGTGCGCGCAGGGCTTGGAACGCTGGGCGCACAGTTGGCGCCAAACGGGCGCTGAAGCCGCAACAGGTTTGGGCAATCCGCTTCTGGCTTGACCACGAAGGCCGGCTACGCGATCGGGCGCTCTTTGACCTCGCTATCGACAGCAAGCTGCGTGGCTGTGACGTTGTGAAGGTGACGATCG
>NZ_ARQE01000002.1 GCF_000382705.1 Aureimonas ureilytica DSM 18598 = NBRC 106430
CAAACCGGGCGACATCGTCGTCATGGATAACCTCGGCTCGCACAAGTCGGCCGAGATCCGCCGGATGATCCAGGCGGCCGGGGCACGGCTCTGGTACCTGCCGCCCTACTCGCCCGACCTCAATCCGATCGAACAGGCCTTCGCCAAGATCAAGCATTGGATGCGCATGGCCCAGAAGCGGACCATCGAGGAAACGTGGCGACACGTCGGCCACCTCGTCACCACCATCCCGTCCGACGAATGCGCAAACTACTTCGAAAACGCAGGCTATGCTTCCGTCAAAACCTGAAACGCTCTAGACGATCGCGCTTGCCGCGTCCGTGCATCATTTTTAAGCTGGGTCGCAGGCTGCGCCGAAAGCAAGCCTTCGTTAAGCTTGGAAGCGCAGCCTTTTCCTCTGGCGCCGTTCCGCGCCCGACGAGAAAGGATGCGACATGCCGACTGCACGCGTTCCCGACCCGCAATTCTGCAAGATGCTTTCGGGCTACGGGATGACCTTCGCCGAGGTTCTCTATCGCCTGCCGGATCACCCGACATTTCTCCAGACCTTCGCCTGGCAGTTCGAGGACGTGGCCCCCGACTATCCGCGCCTGCGCCGGTTTCTCGATCATTGGGAGCGCGAGATCGAGGCTCGGATTCACTCCGTCCGCGTGACGCATCGCAGCCTGATCGGCCCGCAGGAGGTCCGCTTCGTCAAAGACCTTGGCCAGCTGCACTGATCACATCAGGCGAAGGCTCTTGAAGCTCGTATGGCCGTTGCGCCCGATGATGAGATGATCGTGGACCACGATGCCGAGCGGACGGCAAGTGTCCACGATCACCTTCGTCATCTCGATATCGGCATTCGAGGGGGCCGGGTCGCCGGACGGATGGTTGTGGACGAGAACCAGGGCCGAGGCCGAGAGTTCGAGCGCGCGGCGGATGACCTCGCGCGGATAGACCGGCGTGTGATCCACCGTGCCCGTCTGCTGCACTTCGTCGGCGATGAGTGTGTTCTTCTTGTCCAGAAAGAGGACGCGAAACTGCTCCCGCGTTTCGTGCGCCATGGCGGCGTAGCAATAGTCGATGACCGCCGACCAGGACGCCAGGATCTCCCGCGATCGCAGACCCGACCGGATCGTGCGCTGGAGCAGGGCGGCGATGATGCGGAGGTCGAGGGCCGACGAGCGGCCCATGCCTTCGACCTCCTGAAGGAGCTGTGGCGGCGCGTTGAGCACATCTTCCAGCGACCCGAACCGCTGGAGAAGCGCCTTGGCGATCGGCTTGACGTCGCGCCGAGGGATGGAGCGAAACAGAACGAGTTCGAGAAGCTCGTAATCGGCGAGCGCCACCGCGCCAGCTTCGGCGAAGCGATCGCGCAGCCGGTCGCGATGGCCGTCGTGATGCTTGGGCTCGGGCGCCGGCTTGAGCGCGATAGGCGCCGGAACGGGGTCCGCGCCGAGAAGGCTTTCCGCCGGCAGGAACCCGCCGGCCTCGTTCAACCCCTTGCGGTCCTTGCGCGGCGGCATGGAGGGAACGCCTCAGGCCGTCAGTTCGGCCAGACGGTCCGCCGAGAAGCCCGGCATGTCGAGCCCGCCGGGCGAATAGGTGAAGACCTCACAGCCGCCGTCGGTGACGCCCACCGTGTGCTCGTATTGCGCCGTCAGGCTGCGGTCGCGCGTCACCGCCGTCCAGCCGTCGGGCAGCACCTTCACGTGCGGGCGGCCGAGATTGATCATCGGCTCGATCGTGAAGATCATGCCAGGGCGCATTTCGGGGCCTTCGCCGCGCCGGCCGTAATGCAGGATGTTGGGCGAGTCGTGGAACAGCTTGCCGACGCCATGGCCACAGAAGTCGCGCACGACCGAGCAGCGCTCGCCTTCGGCATAGTCCTGGATCGCCGCGCCGATATCCCCGATATGGCCGCCCGGCTTCACTTCGCGAATGCCGAGCACGAGCGAGCGGTAGGTGATCTCGCACAGGCGCTCGGCCGCGCGCTTCACCTTACCGACGAGATACATGCGCGAGGAATCGCCGTAGAACCCATCCACGATCAGCGTCACGTCGATATTGACGATATCGCCGTCCCGCAGCGGCTTGTCGTTCGGGATTCCGTGACAGACCACATGGTTGATCGAGGTGCAGACGCTCTTCATGTAGCCGCGATAATTCAGCGTCGCGGGCAGGGCGCCGGCATCCATCGCGAACTGGAAGACGAAATCGTCGATCGCCTGCGTGGTCACGCCGGGCTTCACGAGATCGGCCAGCTTGTCGAGGCATGTCGCGGTCAGCTGGCAGGCGCGGCGCATGCCCTCGAACGCCTCGGCGTCGTAGAGCCGGATCGAGCCGGTGTTGCGAAGGGGCTGGGCCTCGGCTTCGAGATAGATGGTCATCGGGACACAACGGATTCCAAGAGCCGCGCACGCGGCGTTTGACGGGAGATGTCGCACCGATGGCGGCAAGCTTCAACCCCGGCGCCGTTCCGGCCCGGATCAGCTGCGGACATAGCGGCCCGGCGCGTCCTCGATCGGCGTGAGTACGCTGCCGCCGGGCTCGCGCGCCGGCACTCGCTCGCCGGCCTGCGGCTCGATCCAGCTCTGCCAATGCGGCCACCAGGAGCCTGGCGTTTCCTCGGCCGTGTGCCACCAGTCCTCGAAGGCGACATCGCGCGAGGGCGCGGCACCCGTCCAGAACTTGTACTTCTGGCGCGCCGGCGGGTTCACCACGCCCGCGATATGGCCGGAGGCGGCGACCACGAGGGTCGGCGGCTTTCCGAAGGCCAGGCTCCCTTCGTAGACGCTGATCGCCGGCGCAATATGGTCCTCGCGGGTCGCGAGATTGTAGAGGGGAATGTCGATCGTGGAGAGGTCGAGGCGCGTGCCCTTGATCTCCATCTCGCCCCGCGCCAGACGATTCTCGAAATAGCAGTTGCGCAGGTAGAAGAGGTGGTTGGTCTTCGCCATGCGTGTGGCGTCGGCGTTCCAGAAGAGGAGGTCGAAGGGCGCGGGTTCCTTGCCCTTCAGGTAGTTGCTGACGACATAGGGCCAGATCAGCTCGCCCGAGCGCAGGAGGTTGAAGGTCGTGGCCATCTGCGTGCCTTCGAGATAGCCGCGCACCATCATCTTCTCGAGTTCGGCGAGCTGATGTTCGTCCACGAACACCTTGAGATCGCCCGAGTGGCGAAAATCGACCTGTGTCGTCAGCAGCGTCGCGGAGCGGATGCGCTCGTCGCCGCGCGCCTTGAGATAGGGCAGCGCCGCGCTGAGAAGCGTTCCGCCGACGCAATAGCCGATGGCGTTGACGTCGGTTTCGCCGGTCGCCTGCCGGACCGTGTCGAGGCCGAAGACGAGCCCTTCCTCGATATAGTCGCCCCAGTCCTTCTCGGCATGGCGTGCATCGGGGTTCACCCAGGAGATGACGAAGACCGTATGCCCCTGCTCGACCATCCAGCGGATGAGGGATTTCTCGGCGCTGAGGTCCAGAATGTAGAAGCGGTTGATCCAGGGCGGCGAGATCAGGATCGGGCGCTTGAAGACGGTGTCCGTCGAGGGCGCGTACTGGATGATCTGGCAGAGCTCGTTTTCCGCCACGATCTTGCCCGGCGTCGTCGCGACATTCTCGCCGACGCGGAACGTCTGCTCGCAGGACTGGCGCAGCTTCAGGAAGCCTTCGCCGCGCGCCATGTCCTCGGCGAACATGCGCATGCCGCGCACGAGATTCTCGCCGTTTTCCGCCATGGTCTCGCGGTAGAGCTCGGGATTGGTGGCGACGAAATTGGCGGGCGAGATCGCGTTGAGAATGACGCGCGTGTAGAAGATCGCCTTGTGCTTGGTGTGCGGATCGAGCCCGTCGGCATCGCGCACGAGCGCGCTCGTCCAGTCGTTCAGGACGCCGTATCCCTCGCGCAGGAAGGCGAAGAAGGGATGGCGATTCCAGTCTTCGTCGGCAAAGCGCTTGTCGGGCCTGGGCGCGGCAACGGACTGGCCAGAGGCCCGCGCAAACGAATTGGCCCAAACGCCCATGAAGCCCGCCATGAGCTTCGTCTGCGCCTGAAAGGCCCGCTGGCTGTCGCTCAGCCAATAGTCGCCGACCTCCGACAGCGTCGACACGACGTCCGGGTAGCTGATCGGCCCGTCGCGCACTTCGCCCCGTTCGCGCGGCTCCACCCAGGCCGCCGCCGCCTTGCCAAGGTGCTCCAACATATGGGCCACGTTGCGCGCGAAGGCTTCCGGGTCGCGCACGGCGTAACCCAGGAAAGGGTCGGAATCAGGCTGGGCGGGCGAGGGGCGCTGATCGTTCATGAGGTCTCCTTCAGGGGCGACATAAGCACGTTTCGCCGCCGGTTTCAGCGCCGCGACGCCCCGAATTCGTCGCGGCGTCGCAGCATGGCAAGGAGGAAAATCCAGCCATTCCCAAGGCGTGCGGGTTTAGGTAAAGAGAACTCGAACCCGAGCGGGAAGCGACGCATGGCAATGGCACGGTTGAGATTGATGGCGACGCTCGCCCTTATCGGCGCGCCTCTCTCGGCATGTCAGGCGCTTCTTCCGCGCGACGACACGCCGACCATCCTGCCGACACTCGCCACGGCTCCGCCGACCGGCTCCTCGTCCCAGCGCCTGGATGCGAACGGTTATCCATTGATCGGTGCTTTTCCCAAGGCGGCCACGACGCAGGTCTCGAACGAAGAGGTACAGGCGACGCGCGACCGTTTTGCGAATGTCGCCGCGCGGGCCACGCCGCCGTCCGACGCCGCCTATCGCCAGCGCGTGGGCGAGTTGCAGTCGATCGCCGCCACGCAGCAGGCGGAGGCCGACGCGCGGCTGCGCGCCGCGAGCACGGGCGACGCGGCGGCGGACGCCGCCAGCAGCCGGGCGCAGTAGAGCGCCGCCGACCCGAACAGGGTCGATGTGCCCGGCCTCAGCGGACGCTCAAAGCGAGAGTGAATTCCGGAGCGCGCCCCTGTCCGGCGCCGCCGATCCGGCAGTCCGTTTCGATTCGAAAGCTGATCCCATGACCGAAGAATTCCACAAAGTCCGCCGTTTGCCGCCTTACGTCTTCGAGGAGGTGAACAAGAAAAAGGCCGCAGCCCGCGCCCGGGGCGTCGATATCATCGACCTCGGCATGGGCAATCCGGACCTGCCGACGCCCAAATTCGTCGTCGACAAGCTGTGCGAGGCGATCCGCGATCCGCGCACGCATCGCTATTCCGCGTCGAAGGGCATCGCGGGTCTGCGTCGCGCGCAGGCCGCCTACTACGCCCGCCGCTTCAACGTGAAGCTGAACCCGGACACGCAGATCGTGGCGACGCTCGGCTCCAAGGAAGGCTTCGCCAATATGGCGCAGGCCATCACGGCGCCCGGAGACGTGGTTCTCTGCCCGAACCCGACCTATCCGATCCACGCTTTCGGCTTCCTGATGACGGGCGGCACGATCCGCTCCATTCCGGCTCAGCCGGACGAGGATTTCCTGCGCGCGATCGACCGGGCCGTGCGGCATTCGATCCCGAAGCCCATCGCCATCATCCTGAACTACCCGTCCAATCCGACGGCCTACGAGGCGACGCTCGACTTCTATGCCGAGGTCGTGAAATTCGCCAAACAGCACGAGATCATCATTCTCTCCGATCTCGCCTATGCGGAAATCTTCTTCGACGGCGCGCCGCCCCCGTCCGTTCTGGAAGTGCCGGGCGCGATGGACGTGACCGTGGAGTTCACCTCCATGTCGAAGACCTTCTCCATGCCCGGCTGGCGCGTCGGCTTCGCGGTCGGCAACGAGCGGCTGATCGCGGCGCTCGCCCGCGTGAAGTCCTATCTCGACTACGGCGCCTTCACGCCGATCCAGGTCGCCGCCACGGCCGCGCTCAACGCGGGCGACGCGGCCATCGAGGAAGTGCGCTCGGTGTATCGCCACCGGCGCAACGTTCTCGTCGAATCGTTCGGCCGCGCCGGCTTCCATGTGCCGCCGCCGTCCTCCACCATGTTCGCCTGGGCGCAGATCCCCGAGCCCTATCGTCACATGGGGTCGGTGGAATTCTCCAAGATGCTGATCGAAAAGGCCGACGTCGCCGTCGCGCCGGGTGTCGGCTTTGGCGAATATGGCGACGATTTCGTCCGTATCGCGCTGGTGGAGAACGAACACCGCATCCGCCAGGCGGCTCGCAATCTGCGACGCTTCCTTGCAACGGAGCAGGATCAAGGCCAAAAGGCGACAGCCGACGCCGCGAGGTAACGGCCGAAGAACCCCTTTCGCAGCGTATAGACCCAAGGACCACACCATGGATCGCCCGATGCGGCTCGGCATTGCCGGGCTCGGTACGGTCGGCGCCTCGCTCGCCCGGCTGATCGCCACGAACAAGGATGCCTACACCCTGCGCGCCGGGCGCCCGGTGGAGACCGCCGCCGTCAGCGCGCGCGATCGCACGAAGGATCGCGGCGTCGATCTGACTGATATCGAATGGTTCGACGATCCGGTGGCGCTCGCCGCCAACGCGGAGATCGACCTGTTCGTGGAACTCGTGGGCGGCGCGGAAGGGGCGGCGCTCGACAGCGTGAAGGCCGCGCTCAATCGCGGCCTTCCGGTCGTCACCGCCAACAAGGCGCTGCTCGCCCATCACGGCGTGCAGCTCGCCAAGCTGGCGCAGCGCAAGGGCACGACGATCTTCTTCGAGGCGGCCGCCGCCGGCGGCATCCCGATCATCAAGACCATGCGCGAGGGCCTGCGCGGCAACAAGGTCAGCCGCGTCTACGGCATCCTCAACGGCACCTGCAATTACATGCTGACGCGCATGGAGCGCGAAGGCATCGCCTTCGACGACTGCCTGAAGGACGCGCAGCGGCTCGGCTATGCTGAGGCCGATCCGACCTTCGACATCGGCGGATTCGACGCCGCGCACAAGCTCGCGCTTCTCACCTCGCTCGCCTTCGGCTGCGAGATCGATCTCGATTCGATCTTCATCGAGGGCATCGAGGCGGTGACGACCGAGGATATCGAGGCGGCGGCCGATCTCGGCTATCGCATCAAGCTCCTCGCCGTTGCCCAGCGCACCGAATCGGGCATCGAGCAGCGGGTTCACCCGACGATGATTCCGGCCCATTCGGCGCTGGCGCAGGTGGATGGCGTGACCAACGCGGTGGCCGTGGACACCGATCTTCTCGGCTCGATCCTTCTGGTCGGCCCGGGTGCTGGCGGCAACGCGACCGCCTCGGCCGTCCTGTCCGACGTTCTCGACGCCGCGCGTGGTCTTTCGATGCCGACCTTCGGCGTCGAGCCGGCGCAGCTCGCGCCCTACAAGCGCGCCCGGATGCGCGCGCATGAGGGCGGCTACTATATCCGTCTCAGCGTGCTCGATCGCGTGGGCGCCTTCGCGTCCATCGCGCGCCGCATGGCCGAAAACGACATTTCCCTGGAATCGATCGTCCAGCGCAAGCGCGAGGACGACGAGGCGAGGGATGCCGCGCCGGTCATCCTCATCACGCACGAGACCACGGAAGCGGCGGTGCGCAAGGCGCTCGACGCCGTGTCGCGCGATGGGCATCTGAAGAGCGAGCCGCGCATGGTGCGCATCGAGGCTCTGGACTAGAGAGACCGGGACCAGCCGCCTGCGCGCGCCGAGAAACTCTCCGCGCGCAGGCACGCAGTCCCGAAGCGGGAGGGTGAGCGCGATGTCGGAACGGGTGGACGAAGGCGCCAAGTTGCTGGACCGCGTCCTGTCGATCGAGATCGCGCGCGTCACCGAACGCGCCGCCGTCGCGGCCGCGATGCTGCGAGGGCGAGGCGACGAGCGGGCCGCCGATCGCGCCGCCGTCGAGGCCATGCGCCGCGAACTCTCGGCGCTCGCAATCCATGGCACGATCGTCGTCGGAGAGGGAGAAAAGGATCAGGTTCCCTCGCTCTATATCGGCGAGACGATCGGCGCCGGCGGGCCAGCTCTCGACGTCGCACTCGATCCGCTCGAAGGCACGACGATTTGCGCCAAGAACCTGCCGGGCGCGCTGACGATCCTCGCCATCGCGACCAAGGGCAGCCTGATGCATGCGCCCGACGTCTACATGGAAAAGATCGCGATCGGCCCCGGCTATCCCGAAGGCGTCGTCAGCCTCGATCGCAGCCCGGTGGACAATCTGAATGCGCTGGCCGAGGCCAAGGGCGTGCCGGTCAATCAGATCACGGCCTGCATTCTCGACCGGCCGCGCCACGCCAAGCTCATCGAGGCCATCCGCGAAACGGGAGCCGCCATCCGCCTGATCGGCGACGGCGACATCACGGGCGTCATCCAGACGACCGACCCGAAGGAAACCGGCATCGACATCTATATGGGCATCGGCGGCGCGCCGGAAGGCGTTCTGGCGGCGGCCGCGCTGCGCTGCCGGGGCGGCCAGATGGAAGGGCGGCTTCAGCTGAACACGGGCGAAAAGCGCACCCGCGCCGAAAAGCTTGGCCTCGGAGACCCGGACCGCATCTATCGGCTGGCCGACATGGTGCGGGGCGACGTGGTCTTCGCCGCGACGGGTGTCACCGACGGCAATCTTCTCGACGGCGTGCGCTTCCACAAGGGCCGCATCGAGACCCATACGCTGGTGATGCGGATGCAGAGCCGCACGATCCGCGACATCCGCGCCCGGCACTACGAATTCGAGAAGTTCGGCCTCGTCTAGAGCGCGGTCGAACCGCTCGTCAGGCGTCGAACGGCCGTCGCGCGAGCGAAGATGCAGAGCCGTTCCCCGCCTCAGGACAGATGACCGCGCAATCCCGGACCTTTCTCCATGTCGAGCAATCGGCCTCGCGCCGTCGCTGGGTTCATGCGCTCGACATCAGGGCCGAAGCGGCGGCCTCGCGGATCGCACAGCTTCATTCCATTCCCGACATGGTCGCGCGGGTTCTGGCGGCACGCGGCGTCGATCCAGACAGCGCCGGCGCCTTTCTCGATCCGACCCTGCGCGGACTGATGCCCGACCCGTCCACGCTGACCCATATGGATCAGGCGGCGGCGCGGCTCGCGGACGCGATCGAACGGAAGGAGCAGGTCGCGATCTTCGGCGATTACGATGTCGATGGCGCGGCCTCCTCGGCGCTGCTCGCGCGCTATCTCGCCTATTTCGGCCTGCGCCCGGCGATCCGCATTCCCGATCGCATGACGGAGGGCTATGGCCCCAACCCCCGCGCGATGGGCGACCTGATCGAAGGCGGGGCGAGCCTGATCGTCACCGTGGATTGCGGCACCGGCAGCTTCGAGGCGCTGGAGACGGTCGCGGCGCGCAGGGTGGATCTCGTCGTGCTCGATCATCACCAGACCGGCAGTCTTCTTCCGCCCGCGCATTCCATCGTCAATCCGAACCGGCAGGACGATCTGTCGGGGCAGGGGCATCTCTGCGCCGCCGGGGTCGTCTTCCTGACGCTGGCGGCCGTCTCGCGCGAGCTGCGCCGACGCGGGCACGACAATGCCAAGCTTCCGCCGCTCATGGACGATCTCGATCTCGTGGCGCTCGCGACGGTCTGCGACGTCGTGCCCCTGCAGGGGTTCAACCGCGCGCTCGTGGTCAAGGGTCTCGCGACCATGCGGCATCTGCGCAAGCCGGGCCTTCGGGCGCTGGCGGAAGTGGCGCGCCTGTCCGGGCCGATCGACACGTTCCACCTCGGTTTCCTGCTCGGCCCCCGCATCAATGCCGGCGGGCGGATCGGCGAAGCCAATTTGGGCACTCGGCTCCTGATGACGGAGGACGATCTGGAGGCGAGGGCACTCGCCGAACAGCTCGACCTCCTGAACTCCGAGCGTCAGGCCATGGAGCGCGTGATGCTGGACGAGGCGGAAGCCGAAGTCCGCGCGGAGATCGGCAGCGGCGAGGGACCGTCGGTTCTCGTCGCCGCCCGCGCCAACTGGCATCCGGGCATCGTCGGCCTCCTGGCCGCTCGCCTGAAGGAGCGCTTCTCGCGTCCGGCCTTCGCGATCTCCTTCGACGCGACCGGGCGCGGGACGGGATCGGGGCGCTCGATTCCGGGCTTCGACATCGGCCGCTTCGTTCGCCGAGCCGTCAAAACCGGTATTCTCGTCAAAGGCGGCGGTCATGCCATGGCCGCGGGCCTGACGATCGAGCGGGACCGTCTCGGCGATTTCCGCGCGCTGGCCGAAGAGCAGGCGCGGCGCATCGTGGCGGACCTGATGGCCAGCGAGAGCGTCGCGATCGACGCCGCCATGTCCGCCTCGGCCTTCACGCCGGAAACCTACGCGCTGGTCGAGAAGGCCGGGCCCTACGGCTCGGGCCATGCCGCGCCGATCTTCGCCCTGCCGCGTCATCGCCTCGTTCAGGCGACACCGCTACCGACCGGAGGTCACATTCGGCTGATGCTCAAATCGGCGGATGGGGCGCAGGTTTCGGCCATCGCCTTTCGAGCCGAGGGCACGCCGCTCGGCGACGCTCTTCTGGCCTCACGCGACCGCGCCATACACGCGGCGGGAACGCTGTCGATGGATCGCTATGGCGGCCGCGAGAAGGTGACGCTGCGCGTGATCGACATCGCCACGCCGAAGGACTGACGGCGGCACTTCTAACGCGAATGAACCAGCGACATCGCTTAAGCGGGCATGCCAGGAGCGAAACGTCAGGATCGATTGGGTGGGGAAGTGTGTGGTACGCCCGAGGGGAATCGAACCCCTCTCTCCACCGTGAAAGGGTGGCGTCCTAACCGATAGACGACGGGCGCGGACAAGTGCGTCTATAAGACGATTCGGTCGGCGTGACAAGCCCTTATCGAACCGATCGAAACCATCACTTGAAGACCATGCAGGCAGCACGAAAAGCCGCCCTGAAGAGCACGGAAACAGGTATGGGAAGGAAAAGGAAGTGGTACGCCCGAGGGGAATCGAACCCATCTCTCCACCGTGAAAGGGTGGCGTCCTAACCGATAGACGACGGGCGCGGACAAGCGGGTCTATAAAAGGCCCCCGCGGGATTCGCAAGCCCAAAACGGGCTTGCGAGAAAATTCGATCAGCCCGTCCGCCGCATGCTGCGGCAGGGCCAGTTCCAGTCGCGCTTAGCGCCGACGTCGATATGGATGGCTGCCGTGTGGCAATAGGTGCCGACGCCGCCGCGCGTGGGCAGGGCGCGCACGAAGCGCGCCACTTCCTGGCCGTTGACGCCGGGAACATGCAGATCGGCCGCCTTGCACTGCATGTGCATGGACGCCTTGGCGCCGTTGACGCTGCGATTGTGAGACGGGGAGCGATAGCCGGAGGTGATGACCACCTTTTTCTGGAATCGCCGTTCGATCTGCGAGATCAGGCCCATCAGATTCGAGTCGAAGCAGTTGGTGACGACATCCTGCCGCTGGATCATCAGACCGCTCGGCGCCAGACGCGCGATGCCGCTGAGCGAAGCCAGTTGGTAGCTGTCGCCGAGATCGTCGAGGAGCTCGGAATCCACCGATGCGCGCTGCCCGATCTCGAAGAGCGACTTCGGGTTGACGCCGGGCAGTCCGTTGTCGCCGGATTTGGCGCCTTCGACCCCGGTCTGGTGGACGATGACGCGCTTGCTCTTGCTGGATTCCGTATTGCGGATCGGAACCTTGGCCTCGGCCTGCGTATAAAGCGACGCATAGAGCGACTGGTCCGCCTCACGCCCGCTCTTGCGCGCCTCGGTGAAGGCGGTGATCGGCGGAGCGGACGTCGGCGTCAAAAGGCTCTTCGCCTTGGCTGGCGCAGCGTCCTCATCCAGCGCGGCGACTTTCGCATCCGCGGAAGCTGGCTTGGCCGAGCCCTCGGCGATCTCTCGCGCGGCCTCTCCTGAGGCCACCTGCCTCAGATCGCCGGCCTTCGACGCAACTGCGGGCGCGCCCTGCGCGTTATCAGGCTTGCCGTCGCCGGCCTTGGCGGGCTCGCTCACCTCGCCATCGCTTGCGATCACCTCGGCGATCGTCGTCTCGGTCTTGCCCAAACCGGCCTTTGGCTGGTTCGAAAATCCAAACGCGGTGCTTTCGTCCACCGCCGAAACGCAGCCCGTCATCAACGGCGCAACGCTGGCAAGGCTTGCAGCAACCCACACGCAGCGCGTTCGGCGCCAATACCCCTCGGTCGTCAATCGCGAGTCCACCCTCTGACGCGCCGCACGGCTGACGCGATAAAAACCGGCACCGATCCCGAAGGAATCGGTGCCTCGAACCGTGCAGGCTTCTCAAGTCCCCAAGCGAGCGCCTGAATAGGCATGCCCCCTCACATTACAGAATGCTTAACACTGCGGCGCAAGTGGGGCTACAGCGGATTCAGATCACCAAGTACCAGTGTTCTCCATGCTCGCCCAAGGTTCGGCCGGAGCCTTGCTCCCGCCCTTTTGCAGCAATTCGAAGGAAATATTGTCGGGCGACTTCACGAAGGCCATGCGGCCATCGCGGGGTGGGCGGTTGATGGTGATACCGGCATCCATCAGGCGCTGGCAGGTTTCGTAGATGTCGTCCACCTCGTAGGCCAGATGGCCGAAATTGCGCCCGCCGCTATACGTCTCCGGGTCCCAATTGTAGGTGAGCTCGATCAGGGGCGCGCTTTGCGTGCGTCCCGCTTCCACATCGTCGGATGCTGCAAGAAAGATCAGCGTGAAGCGGCCGCCTTCGTTCTCGATGCGGCGAACTTCCGTCATGCCCATATGCTGACAGTAAAATTCCAAGGACCGATCGATATCGGTGACGCGGACCATGGTGTGAAGATAGCGCATCCGGTTCCCCTCTGTTTGCTGGGGCTACGTAGGACGGATGCCAGCGATGTCGAGAGTAACGTCGGGTCGAGGCTGGTTCCTCACCCAGCGCCACGCGCCGAAACTCGATCCGTGGCCATCCAATCGTTTTGAAAATTCATAAAAAGCTCTTACGAGGATTCCCAAACTCACCGAGCCATCTATTCTGATATCAAATGTGAGTTCGGACGACGGTTTGCCGCGAATCGATGTGAGGCCGCCGGGCGCATATCGTTTGGACGGGGGTGGGAATGCGCGTTGGGTATCGGCGAGCGGAGCGGCGGAACGCATGACCGAACACGGTTCACCGCACCCGGCCGATCACCAGACGGACGCCGGCCTCGCTCCGCTTCCGGTGGTCGAGGGGCGGATCAAGTGGTTCGACGTCGCCAAAGGGTTCGGCTTCATCGTGCCGGATGACGGAAGCGGCGACATTCTCCTTCATGTCACCTGCCTGCGCCGGGACGGCTATTCCACCGTTCTGGAGGGCGCACGCGTCACCTGTGAGATCCAGCGCGGGGACAAGGGGCTTCAGGCCTACCGCATCCTTTCCATGGACGCTTCCACCGCGATCCAGCCATTCTCGCAGAGCGGACCAACGCGCACGCATGTGCAGGTCGAGCCGACCAGCGATCTCGAAAGCGCGGTGGTGAAGTGGTTCAACCGAACCAAGGGCTACGGCTTCATCTCGCGCGGCGAGGGGACGGAGGACATCTTCGTCCATATGGAAACGTTGCGCCGCTGCGGCATGACGGAGCTGCGGCCCGGCCAGATCGTGCTCGTGCGCTTCGGAAACGGGTCCAAGGGCCTGATGGCCGCCGAAATCCATCCGGCCGACGGGCCATCCCCCAACGGGAGTCACTGATGACGCCGTCTTCCTTCCGCAAGACCGGCATGGCGCTGGGCTTTGCCGCGATCGCGGCCGTCGGCGTTCTGGCCTGGACCTCGCAATCGTCGGGCTCGACCGCGACGCTCGTGACCAAGAAAGGGTCGTTCCCGATCGAGGTCGAGGTCGCCGACACGCCGGATTCGCGCGAGGTCGGCCTGATGAACCGCGAGACGCTCGGCAAGGACAGCGGCATGCTGTTCGACTTCGGCACGACACGCGCTGTCGACATGTGGATGAAGAACACGCTGATTCCGCTCGACATGCTGTTTCTGGACGAAACCGGCCGCGTGGTTCGCATCGGCGCGAACGCGCAGCCCTTGTCGCTCGAGCTTATCTCGTCCGGCCAGCCAGTGCGCTACGTGCTGGAGATCAACGGCGGGGCTGCGGCCCGCTACGGTGCGGCCCCCGGAGATCGGCTGGAGCACTCGCTGATCCCCCCGCGCCAGTGACCGCGGCAAGACCTTGTTGAACGCGATTGGTGAAACCCGGCCTTCGGGCCGAGGCTTCCCTTGACCGGGACAGGCGAGCAGGGCATATCCCACCTTGTTCCAGTCGATCGGGGCCGTTCGGAGCGTAGCGCAGTCTGGTAGCGCATCTGGTTTGGGACCAGAGGGTCGCAGGTTCGAATCCTGCCGCTCCGACCATGTCTCGAGGGACTGGTTGGCTTGATTGATTGGAGATCGGTGTATGGTAGCCCGGATTTATCGTCCCGCCCGTACGGCGATGCAGTCCGGCAAGGCGAAGACCAAGGAATGGCTGCTCCAGTACGAGCCTGCCGCGCCGAAGGTCGTCGAGCCTTTGATGGGCTACACGTCGTCGTCCGACATGCTGTCGCAGGTTCGCCTGTCCTTCGAAACGAAGGAACAGGCCATCGCCTATGCCGATCGCTACGGCATTCCCTACCGGGTCGAGGAAGAGCAGGTCTCGGTTCGCCCGAAAGTCTCGTATTCCGACAATTTCCGGTACGATCGCATCCAGCCCTGGACGCATTGACCATCCGACGCCGCCCCTGAGGCGGCGTTGTTCGGTCCCGTAGCTCAGTGGATAGAGCACCGGCCTTCTAAGCCGATGGTCGCAGGTTCGAATCCTGCCGGGATCGCCATTTTCTTAGTCGTCTCAGAGCGTTAGATCTGTTCGTGCAAAGCTGGGCGTCCCGTCGCGCCGGCGCGGATGTCGAGCATCTACCCTAGAGAAGCTTCCACCAAGGAAGGCGTCCGGCGACGCTTGAATGTCGATTCGCGACGCGATCACCGGACTTGCCTTTTCAGGGCTCTCGGCTCGGCCTCAGAAGAGGCCGCCGAAGCCTTCGGTCCAGGCGCGCCAGTCGGCGCTACCGGGGCGGTAGGGATTGTCCTTGCGGGACCGTTGGCGCGCCTTGGCTTCTTCGCCTTCACGCTTCACGATGTCGTTGCGGGTCATGAGCATGGGATTGTGGCTCATCACTCACCTCCTTTCAGTCAGAGGCGCGCGAAATAGAGCATGTCTGTAACAAGATCAAGGCAACGCCCATTTTATCACCGGCGAGCGGAAGGCTGGCCCGCTCTGCTGCGCAATCGATGATGGTCGAAGACAGGGAACTGAGCGCTCTCGCCCCCCGCATCTGGGAGCGTTGGACGCAGGCGGTCGATCGCAAGGGCGATCCGTTCCGCACCGTCGCCTTGGCGACGTCCAGCCCCGAGCATGGGGCGAGCGCGCGGATGGTGGTCTTGCGGGCGGTCGAGCCGAGCGAGCGCTGGCTCGAGTTTCACACCGATGCGCGATCCGGAAAAATCGCCGATCTCTCCGACGATCCGCGCGCAACGCTCCTGTTCTGGGACCCGGCCGCACAATTGCAGCTTCGTGCCGAGGGCAGGGTGGCGCTGTACGGAGCGGACACGCGAGAAGCGGCCGAGCGCTTCGCAAAGCTGGGGAGCGGCGCAAGACGGACCTATCGAACGGAACAGCCCGCCGGCGCGCCGCTGGAACGGCCCGAGGCCTTGCGCTTCACCCTTTCGAGCGGGGACGACCCGGCCAGCACGTCGTTTGTCGTGGCCCGTCTCACCGTCGAGCGGATCGACTGGCTTCAGCTCTCGGACGAAGGCCAGCGCCGCGCGGAGATCGTCTATCGGGAAGGGAGCGCGACCCAGCGTTGGATCGCGCCGTGAGGTTTCAGCCAAGCGCTGCGATGGCGGAGAAGCCGCGTTCGATATCTTCGCGCAGATCGTCGGTGTCCTCGAGGCCGATCTGAAGCCGGATGACCGGACCTTCGGGCGGAGCCTTGGCGAAGCGCCGGTCCGACAGATCGACCTGCAACGCAAGGCTCTCGAAACCACCCCAGGAGTAGCCGAGGCCGAAAATGCGCAGGGCGTCGAGGAAGGCGTCGGCCTGTTCGCGCCCGCCGCCCTTCAGGACGAAGGAGAACAAGCCGCTCGCGCCCGTGAACTGCGCCTTCCAGAGATCGTGCCCGGGGAAGGAGGGAAGGGCGGGATGCAGGACCCGCGCGACCTCCGGCCGCGTTTCCAGCCAGCGGGCCAGATCGAGCGCCGCGCGCTCGTGGGCGCGCAGGCGCACCTCCATCGTCTTCAGCCCCCGCAGCGTCAGATAGGCGTCATCAGGCGCGGCGTTCACGCCGATCTGCATCTGCGCATCGCGCAGCGGCTTGTAGGTGGCGGCATTTGCGGAAACGCTGCCCAGCATCAGGTCGGAATGACCGCCAGGATATTTCGTCAGCGCATGGATCGAAAGATCGACGCCGAAATCGAGGGGGCGCAGGAAGAGCGGGGTCGCCCATGTGTTGTCGATCATCGAGACGGCGCCGCCCTCGCGCGCGATTCCCGCCATGAGGCGGATATCGATCATCTCGAACGTGTTGGAGCCGGGCGCTTCCAGAAACACGACGCGCGTGTTCTCGCGCATCAGGCCTCGCAGGCCCTCGCCGATCGCCGGGTCGAAATACTCGGTCTCGACGCCCATGCGCGTCAGAAGCGTGTCGCAGAAAAGGCGCGTCGGGCCATAGACGCTGTCCACGACGAGACAGTGATCACCATGGCTCAGAAACGCCAGAAGCGGCACGCTGATCGCCGCCAGACCCGATGGCACGAGGATCGTGCCGGCTGCGCCTTCGAGATCGTTGAGCGCTCCTTCAAGAGCGTCCGTCGTCGGCGTGCCGCGCAGGCCGTACAGATAGGTATGGTCGCGCCGACGCATCGTGGCGGCGTCGGGAAACAAGACCGTCGAGGCATGAACCACAGGGGCGTTCACAAACCCGTGGTACTCATGAGGGTCGTAACCCGCATGAACAAGACGGGTGGCGGTTCGGAACTGATGCTTATCGTCCGTTTCAGTGCTCACGCGCTGGGCTTTCTGAAAACAATTTGAACAACGGAATCAGGCACAGGCTCAAAGCTTTGGAAAAAATGTGGCCAGATGCTTGACCTGCGCAGTTTTATGGCATGATCCTTTAACCCGCAACTCGACCGATTGCCCGTTCAGAGCAGGCACGCGGCGAACGAACTTCCAACCCGCATTGCAAGAAGGTATTGGGATGAAACTGAAGCTTCTGGCCGCCGCGCTCTGCGTTTCCGTCGTGGGCATCGCGTCGACTGGCGCTTCCGCCGGGACCTTGGATGACACCAAGGCGCGCGGGACCGTTCGTTGCGGCGTCAATACCGGCCTTCCCGGGTTCGGCTATCAGAACGACAAGGGCGAGTGGGCGGGTCTCGACGTCGACTACTGCAAGGCGATCGCGGCCGCGGTCTTCGGCGACGCGTCGAAGGTCGTGTATTCGCCGCTCTCGGCCGTTCAACGCTTCCCCGCGCTCCAGAACAACGAGATCGACGTTCTCGCGCGCAACACGACCTGGACGATGAGCCGCGACACCGCGCTCGGCCTGACCTTCGCGGGCGTCAACTTCTACGACGGCCAGGGCTTCATGGTCCGCAAGGCGCTTGGCGTCACGTCGGCGCTGCAGCTCTCGGGCGCGACGGTCTGCGTGCAGAGCGGCACGACCACCGAACTGAATCTGGCGGATTATTTCGCCGCCAACAACATGCAGTACAACCCGGTCGTCATCGAGGCGCAGTCGGACGTGAACTCGGCCTATGACAGCGGCCGTTGCGACGTTCTGACGACCGACCAGTCCGGCCTCTACGCCTCGCGTCTGGAACTCGGCAATCCCGACGACAACATGGTTCTGCCGGAGATCATCTCCAAGGAGCCGCTCGGCCCGGCCGTGCGCCAGGGCGACGACCAGTGGTTTAACGTGGTGAAGTGGACGCATTTCGCGCTGCTCAACGCCGAAGAACTCGGCGTCACGCAGGCCAATGTCGACGAGATGAAGAACTCGACCAACCCCGAGATCCGCCGTCTTCTCGGCGTCGAGGGCACGTTCGGCAGCGATGCCGGCCTCACCAACGACTTCGTTGTTCGCATCGTGAAGGCCGTGGGCAACTACGGCGAGATCTTCGAGCGCAATGTCGGTAAGGACTCGCCGCTCGGCATCGCGCGCGGCCAGAACGCTCTCTGGACCAAGGGCGGCCTGCAGTACGGCCCGCCGGTCCGTTGATCTGAACGATATCGCACGTTGCCCGTCGCCGATCCTTCGGCGGCGGGCGTCCTTTACCGAGCCGAAGGAACCCCATGACGACCGATACCGGAACGATGCCCGACGATCGAGGCCGTGATTCGATCTTCACCAATCCGCTGGTGCGCAGCATCGTCATTCAGGTCGTTCTGGTCGTCGGCCTGGCGGCATTCGGGTGGTGGGTCTACCAGAACACGGCCGAGAATCTGCGAAACGCCAATATCGCGTCCGGTTTCGGCTTCCTCGGCACGCGATCGGGCTTCGACATTGCGCAGGTGCCGATCGCCTATACCAACAATGCGACCTATGGCCGGGCGATCCTCGTCGGCCTGACGAACACGCTGATCGTCGCCGGAACGGGCATCGTCTTCGCCACGATCCTCGGCTTCGTCGTGGGTATCGGGCGTTTGTCGCATAACGCCTTGGTGCGCGGCATCGCCACCGTCTATGTCGAGACGTTCCGCAACATTCCGCCGCTTCTCGTCATCCTCTTCTGGTATTTCGGCGTTCTGGCGCTGCTCCCGCAGCCGCGACAGGCCCTGGAATTCCCCTTCGATTCCTTCCTCTCGAACCGTGGCCTGCAGACCCCGCGCGTTCTGTTCGGGGCCGAAGCCTGGACGACGGGCGTCGCCCTCCTCGTCGGCATCGTCGCGACCATCATCCTGTCGCGCGTCTTTTCCGCCCGCCAACGGGCGACGGGGCAACGACCGAGCCTCCTCTGGCCAGCGCTCGGCCTCATCATCGGTCTGCCGATCGTGGTCTTCGCGCTGACCGGCTTCCCCGCGACGCTCGAAATCCCGCAGCGCGGCACGTTCAATCTCACGGGCGGTTTCCAGATCAAGCCGGAATTCCTGGCGATCTTCCTGGCGCTCTCGGTCTACACGGGCGCCTTCATCGCGGAGATCGTGCGCGCCGGCATTCTGTCCGTCTCGAAGGGGCAGACGGAAGCCGCATCGGCCCTCGGGCTGCGCCGAAATCACGCGCTGCGCCTCGTGATCGTGCCGCAGGCCTTCCGGGTCATCATCCCGCCGCTGACCTCTCAATATCTGAACCTCATCAAGAATTCGTCGCTCGGCCTTGCGATCGGCTATCCCGATCTCGTCGCCGTCGGCTCGACGGTGCTCAACCAGTCCGGTCAGTCGATCGAAGTCGTCGTGATCTGGATGACCGTCTACCTGGGCATCAGCATCACGATCTCGATCCTGATGAACCTGTTCAATCGTCGCATGAAACTGGTCGAGCGCTGAGGGTCCCACGATGGAAGAACAGGTTTCGCGCTTCGTCGCCGGCAGCTATCTCCAGCCGCTTCCTCCACCCAAAGACATGACCGGAATGTCCGGTCGTCTGCGCCGCAGCTTCTTCGCGACGCCGATCGACGCGGTCCTGACTCTCCTGTCGCTTCTCCTGATCGCCTATGTGGCGTCGGGTCTGTTCCACTGGGGCGTCACGACAGCGATCTTCACGGGCGATGACCGAGCGGCCTGCCTCGGGCCCGGCGTCGGCGCGTGCTGGGCCTTCATCGGCGCGCGGTTCCAGCAGTTCATCTTCGGCCTCTATCCGGTGGAGGAGCGCTGGCGGGTTCTCCTGGTCTTCGCGCTTCTGGTGGTCCTCCTCGTGCCGATCGCCATTCCGCGCGTGCCCTACAAGCGGCTCAACGCGGTTCTTCTCTTCTTCGTCTTCCCGCTCGTGACGGCCGTGCTTCTGACGGGCGGCCGGTTCAGCATGTCCGGCGCCTCGATCGCGCTGGTCTTCGCTCTCGCCGCCGTCGTCACGCTCGTCCTGTGTGTCGGCATCAGCAGCCGGGCGAGTTCCAGCCTGTTGATGAAGGTCGGCTACGGCTTGGCGGCCTTCGCCTTGGTGGCCGCCCTGGCGTCGCCCTATCTCGCGCTGAACCGCTTCAGCGTCCTCACCTTCCGCTGGGACACGCTGAGCTTCGTCGCGCTGCTCGCGGCTCTCCTGGCCATCGGTCTTGCGATCGCGACGGCGCTCTCGACCCTCGACGAAAAGGCGCCGGCGCTCGGGCTCATCTATCCGTTGCTCGCCGCTCTTTTCTTCGTGTCGATGCTGACGGGCGATTTCGGGCTCGCCTTCGTTCCCACCAATCTCTGGGGTGGCCTTCTCGTCACGCTCGTCGTCGCCCTGACCGGCATCGCTCTGTCGTTTCCGCTCGGCATTCTCCTGGCGCTCGGGCGTCAGTCCAAGATGCCTGCGGTGCGGCTTCTTTCGGTGATCTTCATCGAGTTCTGGCGCGGCGTGCCGCTGATCACCGTTCTGTTCATGGCAACCTTCATGCTGCCGCTCTTCCTTCCGAGCGGCGTCAGCCTGAACCAGCTCCTGCGCGTTCTCGTCGGCGTGTCGCTCTTCGCGGCGGCCTATATGGCAGAGGTCATTCGCGGCGGCCTTCAGGCGATCCCGAAGGGCCAGTACGAAGGCGCCGACGCCATGGCGTTGACCTACTGGCAGAAGATGCGAATGATCATCCTTCCGCAGGCCCTGACGCTCGTGATCCCCGGCATCGTCAACACGTTCATCGGCCTGTTCAAGGATACGAGCCTCGTGTCGATCATCGGTCTGGCGGATCTCCTCGGCGCGGTGCGTCGCGGCTTCAGCGATCCGGCCTGGATCACGCCGACGACGCCGGCAACCGGTCTCGTGTTCGCGGCCTTCTCGTTCTGGCTCTTCTGCTTCGGCATGTCGCGCTACTCCATCTTCATGGAGCGCCGCCTGTCGCGCGGGCACAAGCATTGATACGGCTCGCCCGCCTTTCATATTGCCGGATCGGCCAGGGCCGGTCCCCTTCGGATCGCAAGTTTCGGATAGTCTCATGACCGCATCGACCGCTTCCAACGCCTCCGTTCGCCCCGGCCAGCTCGGGCCGGTCGCGATCGAACTCGACCATGTCAACAAGTGGTACGGCGAGTTCCACGTCCTGCGAGACGTGAACCTCCGCGTTCAGCGCGGCGAGCGCATCGTCGTGTGCGGCCCGTCAGGCTCGGGCAAATCCACCATGATCCGCTGCATCAACCGGCTGGAAGAGCACCAGAAGGGCAAGATCGTCGTCGACGGCGTCGAGCTCACCAACGATCTGAAGAAGATCGACCTGGTGCGCCAGGAGGTCGGCATGGTGTTCCAGCACTTCAATCTCTTCCCGCATCTGACCATTCTCGAGAACTGCACGCTCGCGCCGATCTGGGTGCGCAAGATGCCGAAGAAGCAGGCTGAAGAGATCGCGATGCACTTCCTGAAGCGGGTGCGCATCCCCGAGCAGGCGAACAAATATCCTGGCCAGCTCTCGGGCGGCCAGCAGCAGCGCGTCGCCATCGCGCGCGCGCTCTGCATGAAGCCCAAGGTCATGCTGTTCGACGAGCCGACCTCGGCGCTCGACCCGGAAATGGTCAAGGAAGTGCTCGACACGATGGTGGGTCTGGCGGAAGAAGGCATGACCATGATCTGTGTGACGCACGAAATGGGCTTCGCCCGTCAGGTCGCCGACCGGGTCATCTTCATGGATGCCGGCCAGATCGTCGAAGAGAACGAGCCGAACGCCTTCTTCAACAACCCGCAGCACGAGCGCACCAAGCTCTTCCTCAGCCAGATCCTGCACTGAGGAACCGCGCCCAACGCCGCATTGCGCCCGATCCACGCACCGCGTGGAACGCGGGAGCAAAATGCCGCATTTCCTTCCGATAGAGGGAATGCAGCATGTCGGATGGAGACCTGACCTCCAAGCGCGAGGCGACGACCGTCGTCTCGCCCAATATCGGACTGGTCAACCGGCAGACGATCCAGATCGGGCCGCGCTGGGCGGTGATCGGGATCTTCCTGATCCTCTTTTTCGGCGCGCTTTATCTCGCGCGCGATTTCATCCTCCCGGTCGTTTTCGCGATCCTGTTCATGCTGGTCCTCAGCCCGATCGTGAGAATCGCGAAGCGACGCCTGGGGCTTTGGGAGCCCCTGACGGCCGCAGCGCTCGTGTTCGGCACGAGCCTTCTGGTGCTCGGATCGTTCTACGCCTTCAGCGGTCCGATCGCGCAGATCGCGGAGAACACGCCGCGCTATGTCGAAGCGGTGAACAAGGAAGTCGCCGTATTGCGCGAGCGCTTCATGACGGTTCGCGAGGCGCGGCAGCAGGCCCGCGAGGCGACGAACGGGGAAGGCACCGTCAGCCGCCCCGAGGACGTCATCATCAGCGGCCCGTCCTTGCTCGGCAACATGGCGGCGGTCGTGCCGCGCATTGGAGCCAGCATCGGCTTCGCCCTGATCTTCCTGTTCTTTCTTCTCTCGTCGGGAAATCTTTTCTACCGCAAGACTGTGGAGACGCTTCCGAGCCTGTCCGACAAGAAACGCGCCCTGTCGATCGCCTTCGAGATCGAAACCGAACTCTCGCGCTATCTCTTCACGATCACCGCAATCAACATGGCCCTCGGAATCGCGATCGGCAGCGCCATGGCGCTGATCGGCATGCCCATGCCGGGCGTGTTCGGGGCGCTGGCCTTCGTCTTCAACTTCATTCCCTATCTCGGCGCCGTCTTCGGGATCGGGCTCGTGGGTCTTGTCGGGTTGACCGAGTTCGGATCGCTCTCAAGCGCCCTGATCCCGCCTTTGATCTATCTCGCCATCACCTCGCTGGAGGGCCAGTTCATCACGCCGATCCTGGTGGGACGCAGGCTGCGGATGAATTCGGCCGCCGTCTTCCTGTCGGTCGCCTTCTGGGGCTGGATCTGGGGCATTGTCGGCATGTTCCTCGCCGTGCCGCTCATGGTCTGCATCAAGATCATCGCGAGCTATTTCGACGGTCTCCATCCCTTCGTCGGCTTTCTCGCGGCCGACGAGACCGAGGACACCCCGCCTGGGGACAGCGAGAACTGACGCCGCAGTTCACGCGAAAAAGGCCGCTCGCCATGCGAGCGGCCTTTTTCATTCCGGTCTGAACTTCGCCGTCAGCGACGCGCGGACTCGACGGGTTTCACCAGGGAGGTGATCCGGCGCAGCGTGACGCGACGGTTCTCGCGGCTGGGTTCCTGCGTCGCCACCTTTAGGTTCTCCTCGCCATAGCCCTGCGTGACCAGGTTTTCCGGCGGGATCTCGAAATAGGTGGTTAGCGCGGTCGCAACCGCCTCGGCGCGGCGATCGGAAAGAGCGAGATTGGCGACATTGCTGCCGACCGCGTCCGTGTGTCCTTCCAGAAGGAAGACCTCGCCCGGATTCTCGTCGATCACCCGCTTCACGGCATCCGCGAGCGCCTGAAGATTGCGGACTTCCTTCTGCTCGATCTCGGCCGAACCGAAGCCGAAATTGATCGTGCTGAGATCGATGCGCCGCACCTTGTCGCGAATACGTGTCGAACGGCGCACTTCGTCCACCGAGTAGATGCGCTCCACCGTTTCCACGGGCGGCGCGACGATGGTCTGGTAGTAGAGATCCTCGTCGGGCCGGGCCACATCGACGATATAGCGATCACGCGGGATCGTGAGCTCCAGCGGCGGCAAGTCCGCGCCGGCGTCGCTGTAGTAGGACGGCCGGTCGGCATCCTCCGCATACGGATCGTAGAACAGAACGACCTCGCGCCCGTCCGGCGTGATGCGCGAGCGTTGCACGACGTCGCCATACTCGTTCTCGATCGTCACCACCTCGACGCCGTTCGGGCGACGGATCGTCTGGCGCGTCAGGCCACGCGGCAGCTGCTCGAACCGAACGTCCGACGATCCTTCCGACAGACGCTGATTGTCGTCCGAGCGGATGAAATAGGCGGCAAGACCACCGGCCGCCGCGCCTGCGACGCCCGCACCGACGAGCGAGAGAATGTCGCGATTTCCGACGCGTTGGACGACCTCGACATTCGGCGGGAGGGTGGGTGCGGGCGGCGCCTGGAGCGGCTGACCCTCGACCTGCCGGACGGGCGGCACCTCGACCGGCTGCGCCAGCTGCTGAACGCGCGCGTCGCTTTGCTCGACGCCGCCCTGCGGGACGGGCGCGGTCTGAACATCCGCCGGAACCGGGCGCGGCGGCTCGGCCGGTGGCTGTGCGGCGGCTTCCGGCGATGCAGCCGGAGCAGCGCCTGGAGCCGGCGGCGCGCCGGCGGGCGGTGCGGCCGCAGGCGGCTGAGCACCCGGGGCAAGCGGTGCCTCGCTGCCGGGCGCCGGAACGGGCGGGGCCGGCGGCGTGCCGGGTTCGACCGGCGCGGCGTTCGGCGCCACCGGCGGCGCGGTTGGGTTCGTCGGGGCGGTTGCCGGCGCGTCCGGCGCCGCGCGGGCAGCCGGGTCCTGTGCGGCCGGCGTGCTCGGCTCGCTACCGGGCTGCGGGGGCGCGGGGGGAACGGCACCCTCGGCCGGTGCGGGCGGAACAGACGGGGCAGCGGCTGGCGGTGCGGCGCTCTCAGCGGGGGCCGGAGGCGCGGCCTGCGTCGGGGCAGCAGGTGCCGTCTCGGGCGCGGCCGGGGCGGGTTCCGATGCGGCGGGCGCGGGCGGCGCTTCTGGCGCAGGCGCGGGCTCGGATGCCGCTGGGTTCGGTGCGGTGCCGGCGTCGTTCATCGTGCCTTCGTCCGCCGGCAGGTCGCGCCGATCGCCCTCGGGGGCGTTCGCGGGCGGGCCGGAATCAGGCGCGGCGGGCGCTGCCGGCGTCGACGGACCGCCCGGCTGCGGTGCGCTGGGCGTCGCGGGGGCCGGCGGTTCGTCGGCAGGCGCCGGCTCGGCCGGTGCGGGCTCTGGGCGCGCGGGCTCTGGCGGCGCGACTTCGGCCGGAGGCGGAGCAGCCCGCTCGGGTTCCTGTTCGGGCGCCGGGGCCGGCTCGGGCGCTTCGGGTGCAGGTGCTTCGCGCTCGGCCGGAGCCTCCGGCGGCGCGCGCTCGGCCGGGGGTGGGATCTCGGGCGGGGCACCGTCGATCGGAGGCGGCTGCTGGGCGAAGGCCGCGAGCGGCCCCGTCAGCGCCGTGGAGGCAGCAAGGGCCGTGACCACCAGAAGCCGTCCGGCACGTTCGAAATTCGGCATATGAAACCTTTCCGTCTGTCCCTTGCAGAAGTCCGGCAGCAGCGGCGTCAACCTGGAGCATCCGCCACCGCCGTTTCGTTGCGCGAGCAACGAGACACAGGACGAAACAGCTAGGTCGGGTCGGGTCGAAGGAAATGTACGCCGAATGCGAAAGCGCGACCTCGCAAGAGCGTGATCGCCGCGCGGATCAGCGCAGACCCTGCCGATTTTCTGGAAGAGGATCGGCACGCCAGTCGTAGAGCCAGGCGAGATCCCGCCGCATCTCGCGTTCGGGACGCAGGGCCATCGCGGCGTTGCGGGCGAGGGTGGCTGGCCAGGGGAGGTGATACACGAAGCGATGGAAGCGCACGCGCTTCAACACCTTCTCGATGCGGGGCGCCCTGGCCGCTGCATAGGCCGCGATGGCCGCGTTCGTATCGGAATGAGCGGCCAGTGCGCCGGCGAGAACCCAGGCATCTTCCAGCGCCATCGCCGCGCCCTGCGCCGCGAAAGGAAACATCGCGTGCGCCGCATCGCCGATGAAGACGAGGCGATCCCTCGGCTGGAGGCGTTCACCCGCATCGACGGTCAGGAGCGGCCAGCTTCCGAGATAGCGTCCGCGTTCGATGAAACCGGCAACGCGGTCGTTCCAACGCTCCGTGCGCGGCCGGGTCTCGCCCGTCCCCGTTTCCACGAGAACCACATTGCGCTCGCCTCCTTGCCGCATCGGATAGGACACGGCGTGAGACGAAGGCGACAACCAGGCCTCGATCTCGGAACCGGGCGTGTCGGAGAGTGTGAAGCGATGCGCGACGAGGCCGTGATCCCAAGCAGGCTTGCAGCCGATCTGGCCGGCGAAGGCGGAATGCACGCCATCGGCGGCGATCAGGAGGGGCGCGTCGACAGGCGCGTCGGCTCCGTCAGCGCCGGCAAAGCGCGCTTTCACGCACTCGCTCGTCCAGTCCACGCCGACCAGTGTCCGGCCGAGACGCAGGTCGATGCGGGGATCGGCCTCGACGGCATCGACTAAGGCACACTGAAGATCGGCGCGGTGAACGGCGAGATATCCATCCGCGCCCGATTCCACGGGAACGCGGGCGAGCAGCCGATCGGTCGCCCCATCTCGCAGGGCGACGGTCTTCGCCGCGAACGCCGTCTGCCGGATCGCGGGCAGAACCCCCAGGCGATCGAGAACGCTGAGCGCATTGGCCGACAGTTGCAGGCCCGCGCCGACCGGCTCGAGACGCGGCGCCTTTTCGCAGACGATCGACCGGAAGCCGGCGCGCGAGAGGGCGAGGGCGCAGGCAAGGCCAGCCGTGCCCGCCCCGACGATCAGGACGGGCGTGTCGATCCCTTGGTCTCCGGGCATGGAGGTGCGGTCAGGCGGCCTTGTCGTGATAGGCGCAGCCGGCGGGGCGGGTCTCCTCGCGCTTCAGCGCGGGATTGTAGCGATAGAGCGTCGAGCAATAGGGGCAGACCTTCTCGCCCTCGTCGCCCATGTCGAGATAGACATGCGGGTGATCGAACGGCGCGTTGGCGCCCACGCACATGAACTCCGCGACGCCGATTTCGATCACGTCATATCCGGCGCTGTTCTGGAAATGGGGCGTGCCATAACCGGCCATGAAGCTCTCCGTCCGACCCTTGTCTGAATTCGCGCCCACCTTAATCCCCTCCGCATCAAAAGAACAGGGTGGTGGCGCACGCCGGTTCGCGTTATCCGGGCGCGCCGAACGGGACACGGAGGCTGGACATGGCTGAGTTCGAGAATGGCGGCTATCGCCTTCATTTCATCGACGAGGGAGACCCTTCGGCGCCCGCCGTGCTGCTTGTCCATGGCTTTGCCTCCAGCCTGCGCGTGAACTGGGTCGATCCCGGCTGGGTGCAGGTTCTCACCGACGCGGGCTACCGGGCCGTCGCCTTCGATCATCGCGGCCACGGTCTCAGCGACAAGCCGCGAATCGGCGAGGCCTATACGCCGGAGGCCATGGCGAGCGACGTCCTCGCTCTCGCCGATCATCTCGATCTGCCGAAGGCCGCCTTGTTCGGCTATTCCATGGGCGCGCGCGTATCCGCCTTCACGGGCCTCGCGCATCCCGAGCGTTTTCCGCTGCTCGTCTTCGGCGGGCTCGGTATCGGCCTCGTGAACGGCGTCGGCGACTGGGACCCGATCGCGGACGCGCTTCTCGCGCCGTCGCTGGACGATGTCTCGCACGAGCGCGGCCGCATGTTCCGCGCCTTTGCCGACCGGACCCGCAGCGACCGGCTGGCGCTCGCCGCCTGCATCCAGACCTCGCGCAAGGAACTGACGGAAGACGAGGTCTCCCGCCTTCGCCAGCCGACGCTGATCGGCGTCGGCACTAAGGACGATATCGCGGGCCCGGCGCAAGACCTGGCGGACCTGATGCCCCATGGAGAGGCCTTTTCCATCTCCAATCGCGATCATATGCTGGCGGTCGGCGACCGGCTCTTCAAGGCGAAGGTGCTGGAATTCCTGGCCGAGCACCGGGCGCTCATCGCGCGCTGAACGAGCGGCGTTGGAACTGGCTGACTTTTTAGGCTAAGCCCCGCGCTGGCAACCGCGTGGCGCCGACTTACCTTTGAGGCTCAGACGAGCCGCGTCGAACACGAGACGAAAGCGTCAGGACGATGACTGTGATTCCCGCATCCTTCGCGGATCGTCTTCCCTCGGTCGATCCGATCTGGTCCCGCATGCGCGAGGAAGCGCACCGCGCGGCCGAGCGCGAGCCCGCGCTGAGCGGCTTCCTCTACGCGTCGATCCTCAACCAGCGCTCCTTGGAGACCGCCGTCGCGCATCGCGTCGCACAGCGGCTCGATCACCCGACCGTGCCGGCCTCGCATATCGAGCAGGGCTTCGCCGACATGGCCGTCGCGACGCCGGAATGGGCCGATCAGCTTCGCATGGACATCCGCGCCGTGTTCGACCGGGACCCGGCCTGCAGCCGCTTCATCGAGCCGCTTCTGTTCTTCAAGGGCTTCCAGGCGATCCAGACCCATCGCCTCGCGCATTGGCTGTGGAACACGGGGCGCGTGGATTTCGCGCTCTATCTCCAGTCGCAGTCCTCCTCGGTCTTCCAGACGGACATTCACCCGGCGGCTCGCATGGGGAAGGGCATCTTCTTCGACCATGCGACCGGCATCGTGGTCGGGATGACCGCCGCCATCGGCGACAATGTCTCGATCCTGCAGGAGGTGACGCTCGGCGGAACCGGCAAGGAGTTCGGCGACCGGCACCCCAAGATCGGCTCGGGCGTCCTGATCGGCGCCGGCGCGAAGGTCCTCGGCAATATCCATGTCGGCGCCTGCTCCAAGATCGCCTCCGGCTCCGTCGTCTTGAAGGACGTGCCGCCGAATTCCACCGTCGCGGGCATCCCGGCCAAGCTGATCGGAACGTCGGGCTGCGCGGAACCGGCCAGCGCCATGGACCAGAATTTCAGCCGCGAGGATTGATCCCGCGATCCGTTACGGCCTCCGGGCCAATCAGCCGACGCCGCAGGCGAGGTTCCTTCAAGGAGTCCTGGATTTGAAACCAGACGAAATCCGCAAGCTCGAAGCCTTCTTCAAGCGCACCTTCAAGGGCGTCGATCTGAAGGTCAAGCCGATGCCCAAGCAGACCGACACGGCCGAAGTCTATATCGACGACGAGTTCGTTGGAACGATCGGCAAGGACACGGACGAGGGCGAACTGTCCTACCATTTCACGATGTCGATCCTCGACATCGACCTCGACTGAGGAAAAGGCCGGCTTCAAGCCGGCCTTTTCGTTTGGGGCTATCGCACGCTGCCGACCAGCATTTCGCGGCCGTCGTCGATCGACACCCACTTGGACGAATCCTGGTCGGACTGGCGCTTCAAGTATTGGTAGGGCGTCAGCGTCCAGTCGAGAACGCGCTGGTCGAGATTGTCGAGCACCATGTCGCCCCGGTCCGTGCGAACCGTCAGCACCGCGTGACCCTCGCCATTGCGCTGCCGCACGACGGTGAGGAGCAGGGCCGAGCGCGGGAAGCCTTCCCGCTCCAGCATGTACTGCTTGAGCAGAGCGAAATCCTCGCAATCGCCTTCCGTTGTCGGATAGGCCCATTTCTCGGGCACGCCGTAGATTTCCTGATCGGTGCGGGCCGTGATCCCGTTGTTCACCACGGCGTTGATCTCGACGATGGTGGACCAGACGCGATCCGTCATCTTGACGGTCCGCACCTCGTCGTTGCGGCTGCATTCCGCCGGGTAGCTCTTGCAGAAGTCGAAATGCCCGACCGGCTGCGAGGTCGGACCGCGCGTGACCATGGCGGCCTCGGCGGCTGAAAGGGAAGCGAGAAGGGCGGCGACGGCACAGGGCGCGGCCAGGAAGCGGTGGAACAAGGTGAACACGACGGATCTCCCGAAAACTTAGGGAGACCTTCGCAATTCGGATTGATCGAAGACCGAAGTGAAATCGGCGAATTTTATTCAATTCACCCAAAGCGCGGCGCGTTCTTCAGGCGTTACGGCAATAGAGATGTCTCTGAAGACTTTGTTGCCCCGCTTCATACTTCGATCAGCATAAGCCCGCTCGGTCATGAAGATGAAGAGCGGCTGACGCAGCACGACGGACGGGCCGGGGCGCGCAAGGGGCGGCGTTAAGGTTTGACACCCGAAACCGTTAACGCCGGACGCGGAGACGGCGTGCGCAGGTCCGCTCCAGGCATTCCCCAGAAGGGGCAGAGGGGCGTCGAAGAAGCGGATCGGACGGCGATGCGCCGCCCGCTAGCGCCTCGAATCTTTTTTCGAGTTTTCCACAGCCGGCTTGGGTCAGGTGCCGCGCCGACCGCTGGCGAGTTGCCGGTCCCGTCTCAGCGGAAGGATTCGTTCAGCGTTTCCGCCGTCTGGAGCGTCGTGAACTCGATCGCGAGACCGTCCTCGAGCTGGCGTACGACGCGGCCCTGCATGGTCCCGAGCGTGACCTTCGAACCGTTGGCGGGACGCACGGCGCAGGCCACGGCAGCGCCCGACAAGGACAAGTCGATGATGCGGACCTGATAGCGGCGTCCGTCGTCCAGAACCATCTCGATGATCGGATTGCGCGGCTGAATGCGCTCGTGGCGGCGATCTTCGGGCAGCGACAGTTCATGCCGGTTCGCAAGCCAGGTGAGCTGCGCCGCGAGCTTCTCGCGCTTGCGGTCCGTCGCCTGGATGTGGAGCGCGAATCCGCCGGCGAAAAGCCGGACGACGTTCCCTTCGATCCGGCCGATATGATCGGCATAGAGAATGATGCGCTCGTCGGCCCGGGGCTCCACGGCCGAGATCACGGCAATGCCGCCGGGGCTCACATTGTCGATCCGGCAAGGATACTCGTCCTGGCTCTCCCGCATGAAGCGGCCCAGAAGATCGACCTTCACGCGCTTGAAATGGCGGCGGTCTTCGGCAACGGGTCGGGTCGTGAGGGAAGGCGTCAGCATGGGTGGTCGATGCCGTCTCGTTCGTCAAGGTGAAGGAAGCCTATCCAAGAAGGGTTAACAGTTCCGGCCCAACCGAGGCTGATCCGACAGGACGAGGCGTTTCACCCGATCCTGTCCCGCGATCGTTTGCCTCCTCGCCGCGCCGCGTTAGAACTGCGCTCGATCAGAAGGAGTGTCGCGTGTCTCTCGATCCCGCATCCCTGCACGGCGAGAGCCGCCCGCCACGGTCGGTCGCGCCGATCAACGTCCCCGCCGTCGTTCTGGCGGTGCTCGCGATTCTCGGTGCGATCCACTGGTTGCGCACGAGCGTCCTGTCGCAGGCCGACGACATCTGGACGCTCCTCAACTTCGCGCTGATTCCGGGCTGCTATGCCGATCTCGATCAGGTCTGCGCGCTGCGCGAACCGTGGGCCAACTGGGCGTCTCCGCTCAGCCATGCTTTCCTGCACGGGGACTGGATGCATTTCGGCACCAACGCCATCTGGCTGCTCGCCTTCGGCACGCCGGTGGCGCGCCGCTTGGGGGCCGCGCGGTTTCTCGTGTTTTCGGCGGTCGGCGCGCTGGCCGGCGCGGCGCTCTTCTATGTGTTGAACCCGGCGCTCGTGCAGCCGATGATCGGCGCGTCCGGCGTCGTCTCGGCTTTGATGGGCGGCGCGGCGCGATTCGCGCTCGGGTCCACCGGGCGGTCCAGCTCGCGCGACGTCGCCTATGCGCCGCTTCTCAGTCTGCGCGCCAGCCTGATGGATCGAACCATCCTTTTCTTCATCGTGATCTTCTTCGTCACGAATCTCGCGCTCGGATCGGGCGGCGGCGCCATGTTCGGCGAGCCGGGGGCGATCGCCTGGGAAGCGCATGTCGGCGGCTTCCTTTTCGGCTTCCTGAGCTTTGGTCTGTTCGACCCGCGGAGACAACGCCCGATTCGCTCGGTCTAGCCGAGCGCGGCGAGGGGAGGTTGCGCCCGGGCTCGTCTGGCGTCACCATGGTCCGTCTGAGGAAGGGAGGTCCTGATGACGGTGCAACTCATACTCGAGGCCAAGGGCCGCGACGTGGCAACGGTCGATCCGACGCAACTCTTGGGCGAAGTGATCGAAACGCTTCACGCTCGCCGGATCGGCGCGCTCGTGGCGCTCGATGCCGACAATCGTCTGCTCGGTATCGTGTCTGAGCGCGACGTGGTTCGGCTTTTGGCGGAGCAGGGGTCGGCGGCCCTCAGCCGAGCCGTTGGCGAGGTGATGACGCGCAGCCTCGTGACGATCGCCGAAAGCGCGACGATCGACGAAGCGATGAACCTGATGACGCGCGGGCGCTTCCGCCACTTGCCCGTGGTGCGCGACGAGCGATGCGTCGGGATCATCTCGATCGGTGACGTGGTGAAGCGGCGGATCGAGGATGCCGAGCGCGAGGCGGAAGACCTCAAGACCTATATCCACGCCGGCGGCTGACGCCGCCGCGCTCTATCGGTTCGGAAGGGAATGGCAGAGGCGTTCGATCTCGGCCATTCCCCGCATCGTTTCCTCGTATCCATAGGCGATGCATTCACGCGCCCGGAAGAACTCCGAAAGCCCGATGTCGCGAACGCGCGGATGCACCGTGTAATCCGGCGGATCGCCCGCGAGGCGAGAGCGCGAGATACGATCCTGAATGATGTTGAACGCGTCCACGACGGAGCGGCCGATCCCGATCCGGTCCGGCTCGCGCACGGGTTTGGGCTCGGTCCCGATCAGCGGATCGCTCCGGTTGGCCTCTGCGGTGCGCTCGGAGGCCGTGGCCTGCGCGCTCATGCGCAGGACGGCGGCCCGGCCGAACAGGTCGTAATGAAGGTTCACGGCGATCACCAGGGGCTCTTCCATGGCGCGGCAGACCGAGACCGGAACCGGATTGACGAGCGCCCCATCCAGCAGCCGACGGCCATTGCATTCGACCGGTGGAAACACGCCGGGCAGAGCGTAGGACGCTCGCATCGCCAGAACGAGCGAGCCGGAATCCAGCCAGACCTCGTGCCCGCTTCGCGCTTCCGTCGCGACGCAGACGAGCGGGCGGCCGAGATCCTCGATTCGAAGATCGGCCAGTTCGCCGGCAAGACGACGGTGGAGACGCGCGCCGCCGATGAGGCCGCCGCCGCCCCAGCGGATGTCGAAGAAGCGCATCATGCCCCGCCGCGTCAACGACAGGGCGAACTGTTCCAGCTCGTCCAGCTTGTCGGCGAGATAGCACCCGCCGACCAGGGCGCCGATCGAGGTGCCAGCGATCATGGTGATGGGAATGTCCGCCTCAACGAGCGCTCGGATGACGCCGATATGCGCCCAGCCGCGTGCCGCTCCGCCCCCCAGGGCGAGCGCCACGCCGCGTTTGGCGGCGGGCTTGGGCTTGTTGTCGCGCTGATCCGCCTCGTCGCGGCCTGTTCCGCCGTGGTGGGCATTGCGCCTGAAAACCAGATCGAGCATCCGCCGGCACTCCCATCGTCGTTCGGCTCGGATCGTCAGCCTACGCGACGACCGCTTTCCGGTTCGCTCACCGGCGCGGTTAACGCATGGTTAGCTATGCTGCGATGCAGCGCGCGCTTCGATCTGTACCAGCGTCGCATGGCCGTTTGACGAAACGACGCGGCGATAGAAGCAGGTCGTGCGTCCCGTGTGGCAGGTGTCCTCGGGCTTGGCGACATCGACCTTCAGCCAGACGGCGTCCTGATCGCAGTCGACCCGGACTTCGCGGACCGTCTGAAGCGCGCCCGACGTCTCGCCCTTCTTCCAGAGGCCCTTCCGCGAGCGGCTGAAATAATGCGCGATGCCCGTCTGCAGGGTAAGGTCGAGCGCCTCGGCGTTCATATGGGCCACCATCAGAAGCTCGCCCGACTCGGCGTCCGTCACGACGGCGGTGACGAGCCCGGTCGCGTCGAAGCGCGGAGCGAGGACATCGCCTTCCTCGAGTTCGGGCTTGCTGGCCGCCTGCGGAAAACGAGGGGCGTCTGTCACTTCCCGCCCACCATGGCGAGGAAGCGCGTCTGCTCGGCCTTGTCCTCGCGGAAGGCGCCGTAGAAGGAGGTGGTGATCGTGGTCGAGCCCTTGGTGCGGATGCCGCGCATGGACATGCACATATGCTCGGCCTCCAGCATCACGGCGACGCCGCGCGCGCCGAGCGCGCCGTCGATGACGCCGGCGATCTGCTCGGTCAGCGCTTCCTGCGTCTGGAGCCGGCGGGCATAGACGTCCACGATGCGCGGGATCTTCGACAGGCCGACGACACGCCCGCCATTCGGCAGATAGGCGACATGCGCCTTGCCGATGATCGGCACCATGTGGTGCTCGCAATGCGAGGTGAAGTCGATATTCTTCAGGAGCACCATGTCGTCGTAGCCCGCGACCTCGTCGAAGGTGCGGTTGAGGATCGCGGCGGGCTCCTGCGTGTAGCCCGCGAAGAGTTCCTCATAGGCTTTGACGACCCGGCGCGGCGTGTCGAGCAGGCCCTCGCGCGAAGGGTCCTCGCCGATCCAACGCAGAAGCGTCTCGACGGCGGCCTCGGCCTCTTGCCGCGAAGGGCGGTTGGTCTCGTCCGCCTGCATGGTCTGACCGGTCATTCTGACGCTCGCGTCCATCATCTGTTCCCGAAGTTCGGGTCTCGGGTGCGGCAAGGGTCGAGGCGAACTCCCCGATCCCGGCCGACGTCGAACCGCTTGATGTTGCAAACCTTCGGATGCGTCAAGCAAAGACGGCGATCGCGAGGGCCGGGCGCGGCTTCCGAACGCCCTGTCGCGATCCTATATGTTGGCTGTTCGCTCCTGTTGAAAGAGCGCGAACCGGAACGGTCCTTCCACGGAGCGGCGATGATCGACGATCTTTACAACGAGCGGATTCTCGAATTCGCGGGCAATATTTCCCATCTCGGCCGCCTCGACGCGCCGGACGGGACGGCGACCGCGCATTCCAAGCTCTGCGGCTCCACCGTCACGGTCGATCTGAAGCTCGAGGGGGGCGTCGTGTCGGATTTCGCGCAGGAGGTTCGCGCCTGCGCCCTCGGTCAGGCCTCGTCCTCGATGATGGCGCGCCACATCGTCGGCGCCTCGGCCGAGGAACTCCGGGCTCTCCGTCGCCAGATGGTGGCGATGCTGAAGGAAGGCGGGCCGCCGCCCGAAGGCCGCTTTGCCGACATGCGCTATCTGGAGCCCGTGCGCGAGCACAAGGCCCGGCACGCCTCGACGCTCCTGACCTTCGACGCCGTGGCCGAAGCGCTCGACCGCGCCGAAGCCGCGCGTCCGGGCGAGGCCGCGTGAAACGGATCGGGCGCAACTACACCGGCCCCTGGCGCCGGACGCCCGGTCGTCTTCTCGGCACGGGTCTGGTGCGCCTTTATCAGATCGTCTTCTCGCCGCTTGTCGGCGGCCATTGCCGCCATGTGCCCACCTGTTCCGAATACGGATACGAGGCCATCGCGCGCCATGGGCTTTGGCGCGGCGGCTGGCTGACCGCGCGCCGCGTTGCGCGCTGCGGGCCGTTCGGCCATGCGGGGCACGACCCGGTTCCCGACTGATCGCTCGCGCTGGACGCAAGCTGGAGGCAGGCGTCGCGCTTGCGCGTCCGCAGCCCTGCGCCTAGAAGCCGGGCTTCGCAGCCCGGTTTGGTGGTGCTGCGCTCATCGATCGAACAGCTTCCCCGCGTGGTAGGCGGGAGTGAGCGGAAAGGACCGACATGATCGACGTCACGTTTCCCGACAATTCGGTGCGCTCCTACGAGCCCCAGACGACTGGCGCGGAAATCGCCGCCGGCATCTCGAAATCCCTCGCCAAGAAGGCCATCGCCTACGCTATCGACGGCGAAGTGCGCGACCTGTCCGAGCCGGTCGGCCGGGCGGGGCGCCTTGAAATCCTGACGCGCGAGGATGATCGCGCGCTGGAAATGATCCGTCACGACACGGCGCACGTTCTGGCCGAAGCCGTGCAGGAACTCTGGCCGGGAACGCAGGTCACGATCGGCCCGGTCATCGAGAACGGCTTCTACTACGACTTCGCGCGCGACACGCCCTTCACGCCCGACGACCTTCCGGTCATCGAGAAGAAGATGCTGGAGATCATCCGCCGCAACGCGCCCTTCACGCGCGAGGTCTGGACGCGCGACGAGGCGCGCCGCGTGTTCGGCGAGAAGGGCGAGACCTACAAGGTCCAGCTCATCGACGCGATCCCCGAGGATCAGGACGTCAAGATCTACCGCCAGGGCGAATGGTTCGATCTCTGCCGCGGGCCGCACATGGCCTCGACGGGCCAGATCGGCGAAGCCTTCAAGCTGATGAAGGTGGCCGGCGCCTATTGGCGCGGCGATTCCAACAATCCAATGCTGACGCGCATCTACGGCACGGCCTGGCGCACGCCCGACGAGCTGAAGGCCTATACGACGATGCTCGAGGAGGCCGAGAAGCGCGACCATCGTCGCCTCGGCCGCGAGATGGACCTCTTCCACTTCCAGGAAGAAGGGCCGGGCGTCGTGTTCTGGCATCCCAAGGGCTGGTCGCTCTTCCAGGACCTCATCGCCTATATGCGCCGCCGGCTTCGCGCCGACTACAGCGAGGTCAACGCGCCCCAGGTTCTCGACAAGTCGCTCTGGGAAACGTCCGGCCATTGGGGCTGGTATCGAGAGAACATGTTCCAGGTGCAGTCGGCCGGCGACGAGGCGGAGGACAAGCGCGTCTTCGCCTTGAAGCCGATGAACTGCCCGGGCCATGTCATGATCTTCAAGCACGGCTTGAAGTCCTACCGCGAACTGCCCATCCGCTATGCGGAATTCGGCACGGTGCATCGCTATGAGCCGTCCGGTGCCATGCACGGGCTCATGCGCGTTCGCGGCTTCACGCAGGACGACGCGCATATCTTCTGCACCGACGAGCAGATGGAAGCCGAGTGCCTGAAGATCAACGATCTGATCCTCTCGGTCTATCGCGACTTCGGGTTCGAGGAGATCATGGTGAAGCTCTCGACGCGCCCCGAGAAGCGCGTCGGCACGGACGAGATGTGGGATCGCGCCGAAAGCGTGATGCGCGACGTTCTCAAGACGATCGAGGCGCAGTCAGGCGGTCGCATCAAGACCGGCATTAACGAAGGCGAGGGCGCGTTTTACGGCCCGAAGTTCGAGTACACGTTGAAGGACGCGATCGGCCGCGAATGGCAATGCGGCACGACGCAGGTGGACTTCAACCTGCCCGAGCGGTTCGGCGCCTTCTATATCGATTCGAACTCCGACAAGGTGCCGCCGGTGATGATCCACCGCGCCATCTGCGGCTCGCTGGAGCGCTTCCTCGGCATTCTGATCGAGAATTTCGCCGGGCATTTCCCGCTCTGGATGGCGCCGACGCAGGTCGTCGTCGCGACGATCACCTCCGAGGCGGACGCCTATGCCGCCTCCGTCGTCGAAGAGCTGCGTGCGGCTGGCCTTCGCGTCGAGAGCGATCTTCGCAACGAGAAGATCAACTACAAGGTGCGCGAGCACAGCCTCGCCAAGGTTCCGGTCATCCTCGTCTGCGGCAAGCGCGAGGCGGAGGAACGGTCGGTGAATCTACGCCGTCTCGGCTCGCGCGATCAGGAAGCGATGAGCCTCGACGCGGCCAAGGCGCTGCTTCTGGACGAGGCCGTCGCGCCCGACCTGAAGGCCAAATCCGCCGCCGAGGCGGCCTGATACGAAAAAGGGGCGGTCCGATGGACCGCCCCTTTTTTTAGTCGCCGGTGCCGATTTCCGGACTGTTGGGATCGACGAGATCGCTCGTCAGCACCTCGACATCGGCGTCCTTGCCGCTTTCCACATGGAACTGGCGCTGGAAGATCCGGTCCTTGTTGCGCGCGACGATCACGTAGTCGCCCTCCGCCAGAACCATCGAGGGGAAAGCGCCGACGCTCTCCTGAATGAGATCGCCCTGCGTCGAGGTGATCGACCAGGCCGTGTCGGCCAGCGCTTCGCCGCCATGCTCGCGAACGAGCTTCATGGTCAGCTGCGCGCCGCGCTGCTTCATCACCGCGTCCGTGATACGTCCGGCTTCGACGCGCACCTCGGCGCGCGATACGGCGTTCACGTCCCCATAGCGTGAGACGACCTGATAATTGCCCGAGTTGAGGCGAATCACCACGCCTGGCGGGATGTCGGAGGCCACGAGCCGCCGGTCGCGGTCCTCGGTGGCTTCGCTGTAGATGTCGAACTGGACCTTGTCGCTGGTCAGATCGGACGTCTCGGAGGCCTTCGCCTTCAGCCGCAGACCGCCTGCGTCGATCGCCACCGTTTCCCGCGTCTCCCGGCCGTTGAAGTCGATTCGCTTCGTGACGCCGGCTCGCCCATAGCCGACATGCAGGAGATAGGCGCCGGGCGGAACGTCGAACACCGCTTCGCCACCCTTCGCCACCGCGATCACCGGAAGCTTTCCGTCGCCGCCGGCATGGGGCGAGAACAGGCGCCAGACGAGATCGGCGGGAATCTCCGGTCCGTCCTTGCCGAGCGTCGCGCGCAGGGTCAGCGCGTTCTGCGGACGCGCGATCTCGAGATGGGGCTGCGGTTGCGGCGCGAAGGCGGGGATCGCGGGAAGATTGAGGTCCTTGCCCTGGATCTTGGGGAGCGGCTCGGGCAGCTCGATCGGTTCGAGCCGCTTCAAACGCTGCGGGGCAGGGATTCCGAGATCGACCGTCGCCGGGTCCTTCGGGATGGCGGATGGCGAGGCATAGGCGCCGGGCGCGTCGGGCTCGTCATGCCCTCCAGCCGGCGGGCCGCCCTGCTGCGCCAGGGCCGGCAGGGCCATGAAGACGGACATGGCGGCCGAGACGAGTCCCCAATTCGGGCGCATGAGCCATCTCTCCTTCCGCATTCATCCTCCTTCTTGGACGGCAACCCATAGCCGATTTCAAGGCGAATTGGCGACTTCCCCGCGAGGCGCATCAAACTGGTTTGCAAAGCGCCGGTTTTTCCCTAGCTCTGGGGCCGGCAAACTTGAGGACGAAAATCCGTGATCGAAGCCCAGACCCTGCTCGCCACCCGCCGTTCCGTTCCCATTCCCGCTCTGGTCGCGCCGGGGCCGGCAGGCGAGGAACTGACGCAGATGCTGACGGAGGCGACGCGGGTTCCGGACCACGGGAAGCTTGCGCCCTGGCGCTTCATCCTGTTTCGCGGCGAAGCGGCGCCGGCCCTCGGCGCGGCCATGGCAGCGCTCGCCCAACGGCGCGAAGGCCAGCCCTTGAGCGAGGGACGCCGCGCCTACGAGGAAGCCCGCTTCACCCGCGCGCCACTCGTGGTCGGTGTCGTCTCGACCGCCAAGCCGCATTTCAAGATCCCGGAATGGGAGCAGGTCCTGTCCGCAGGCGCCGCGACCATGAACCTGATCCACGCCGCCCATGCGCGCGGCTACGGCGCGAACTGGATCACCGAGTGGGTGGCCTATGACGAGGACGCCAAGGCCCTGATGGGCATCGCGCCCGAGGAGAAGGTCGTCGGCTTCGTCTATATCGGGACGCCCACGGAGAAGCCCAGCGATCGCCCCCGGCCGGAGCTTGCCGCCGTCGTGTCCGAAGCCCCCATGCCGGCAGCCTCCTGATGTTCTACGAAACCGACCGCAACGAACACGGCCTGCCGCACGACCCGCTGAAGGCGATCGTCGCGCCGCGCCCGATCGGCTGGATCTCGACGCGCTCGAAGGAGGGCGCCGCCAATCTCGCGCCCTACAGCTTCTTCAATCTCATCGCCGACGATCCCAAGCTCGTCATGTTCTCGTCCTCAGGGATCAAGGACAGCGCGACCTTCGCGGTGGAAACCGGCGAGTTCGTCTTCAATCTCGCGACCTACCCGTTGCGGGACGCGATGAACCGATCGTCGGCCGCCGCGCCACGCGGCGTCAGCGAATTCGAGATCGCCGGGCTGACGGAAGCGCCTTGTCATCTCGTGCGCGCACCGAGGGTCGCGGAATCGCCTGCGGCGCTCGAATGCAAGGTGACGCAGTCGTTCCGGCCGATGGGGCTCGATGGGCCGTCCCCATCCGCCTTCATCGTGATCGGGCAGGTCGTCGGCGTTCATATCGACGAGCGCGTCCTGCGCGACGGGCTGTTTGCCACCAATCTCGCGGAACCGCTCACGCGGCTCGGCTATCTCGACTATGCCGTGACGCGGGAGGTCTTCACCATGCGCCGCCCCAAGCGCCCGGACGCCAGCGATATCGCACCGGCCGACGTTCCTTAACGGCACGTTCAAGAGCATGGTAAACGCTTCTTAAAGGATTGGCGCGCAGGAATGAGACAAACGTCTCGTTCCGAGGGTCGATTCGATATGCTTGCACACCACTTCGTCAAATGGTGCGAAACAGCCGGCACGGCGGAGCGTTGTGCGGGTGTGGCACTCTTGGCCGAGGCGGTGGTCGAGCGGAAGTTCCTGCCCAAGGAAACGCGCGAGGCGGAAGCCGCCTTGCTCTTCGCCCTCGACGATGCGTCGCCGCTCGTCCGGCGCACGATCGCCCTGCGCGTCGCGCCCTCCGATCGCGTGTCCCGTCAGATCGTCCTCGGCCTTGCGCGCGATGCCGACGACATCGCCTTGCCGGTCGTCAGCCGCTCGCCGCTCCTGACGGGCAAGGACCTCGCCGATCTCGCCCGCTCGGGAAGCGATCAGGTTCGCTGGGCCATCGCCCGCCGCGCCGCGCTTCCGGCGGAAGCCTGCGAGGCGATCGCCGAAGCGGGCGATGCCGAGGCCGCATTCGAACTCGCGTCCAACGCTCATGCGGAGCTGCCGTCCGCAACGCTGCGAGCGCTGGCCGCCGCGTTCGAAGGCAATGGTCGCGTTCGCGACGCGCTGCTCGGGCGGAGCGATCTGCCGGCGGAAACGCGGCATCGGCTCGTTCATACGGTCGCAGCGCAACTCGGCCAGTCCGCCTTCGTCACCGCCGTTCTGGGTGCCAGCCGCAGCGAGCGGCTGCGCGAGGAACTGCAGGAGCGGGCGCTCGCCGCCATCATGGAGGATGTTTCCTCCGACGAGCTCGTCGCCTTTATCGAGCATCTTCGCGCGGAAGGCGCCTTGAACACGGCGGTGCTTCTGAGGGCCGTGTGTTCGGGTCGCATCGACCTCTTCGCCGCCGCCGTCGCCCGACTGACGGGCTACTCGGAAGGGCGGGTCCGCGCCATCATCGCCGAAGCGCGTCACCCCTCGTTCTCGGCGCTCATGGCCTCGGCGGGTCTCTCGCCGGTCGTCACGCCGCTTCTCCTGGCGGCGACGCGCGTCTGGAAGGACGTGTCGATGGTGGAGGACATCGATTCGGCCGATGTGACGGCTTCCGTCATGCAGCGGCTGCTCGGCCACCAGCGCCGCGAAGCGCCGGCCTCGCAGAAGGAACTCGCCGAAATTCTGGAGCGCATGTCGAGCGACGCGCAGCGCTCGACGGCGCGCCTGCGCATGGAACGCTATCTCGCCGCGTAAGCCGCCTCCGCTTCAGTAGCGGAACTGCTCGGCGAGAATCCGTTCGTCCCAGGAATGTTCGGGATCGAACAGGATCAGGCTACCGAGATCGCGCACCTCGCGGATCTCGATATGCTGCACCGACTTCACCTCGCGATGGTCGGCCACAGCGTTGACCGGCCGCTTCTCCGATTCCAGCACCTCGATATCGACAACCTGCCGGTTGGCGAGCAGCGCCCCGCGCCAGCGGCGAGGCCGGAAGGCGCTGACCGGCGTCAGCGCCAGGAGCGGCGCCTCGATCGGGATGATCGGGCCTTGGGCGGATAGGTTATAGGCCGTCGAGCCCGTGGGCGTCGCGACGAGAACGCCGTCGCAGACGAGTTCGTCGAGCCGCGTGCGGCCGTCGATTGAAATCTTCAGCCGCGCCGCCTGATAGGACTGGCGGAACAGCGCCACTTCATTGATCGCCAGCGCTGTGTGACGCATCCCGACATCGTCGATCGCGGTCATCTGCAGTGGCCGAATTTCGCTCTGCACGGCCTTTTCAAGCCGGTCGGCGAGATCGAGTTCGCGATACTCGTTCATCAGGAACCCGACCGTTCCCTTGTTCATGCCGTAGATCGGCTTGCCCGTGTCCATGAATCGATGGAGCACATGCAGCATGAACCCGTCGCCGCCGAGCGCGACGACGATTTCGGCGTCCTCCGGATCGACTGTTCGGTAGAGGGACTGGAGCCGCACCAGCGCTTCCTGCGCTTCGGGGCTTTCGCTCGCGACGAGCGCGATCGGCCGGATCGTTTGTCGCATGAGCACCCACGTTCGAGAGATTGAGCGCGGCCGGTCCGTCCGCCTGCGCAAGCGAACCTAATTCCTCCGGATCAGGACGCAAGTCATTCTCGCGCCTTTCTTCGGGACGAAACCTCCGTCGGGACACGGGACCGCTGGTTCGTTTTCGCGGACGCTGCGGACTGCTATGTCCGCCGTCACGTTCTTCCCGATCGAGGCCATTGGCATGACACGATTCGCGATCTCCGGAGCCGACATCTTCGACGGCGTCCGCACCCGTCGCAACGCGGCGCTCATCGTCGCGGACGGACGGATCGAAGAGGTGCGGGAAGCGCTCGACCTCGACCCGGACCTGCCCGTCGAACGACTGAACGGCGGCACGCTGGCGCCCGGCTTCGTGGACATTCAGGTGAATGGCGGCGGCGGCGTTCTTCTCAACGACCGGCCCGATGTGGACGGGGTGCGCGCCATCTGCGAGGCCCATGCGGCTTTCGGCACGACCTCGCTTCTGCCGACCGTCATCACCGATCGCGAGGAGGTCACCTTCGCGGCGATCGATGCCGTGAAGACGGCGCTGGCGCGGCACGTGCCGGGCTGCGGCGGCATCCATGTCGAAGGTCCGTTCATCGCGCTGAAGCGCAAAGGCGCGCATGACGCGGCCTGCGTTCGCGCGATGACGGACGAGGACGTCGCAAAGCTTTGCGCGGTGGATCTGCGTCCGTTTCTGATTACCGTCGCGACCGAATCCGTGACACCCGAGCAGATCGCGACGCTCACGCGCGCCGGCATTCTCGTCTCGATCGGCCATTGCGACGGAAGCTACGAGGACGTCTCCGCCGCGATCAAGGCCGGCGCGCGCTGCGTCACGCATCTCTTCAACGCCATGAGCCAGCTCGGCCATCGCACGCCCGGCGTCGTCGGCGCGGCGCTCGATTCAGCCGATGTCTGGGCCAGCATCATCGCTGACGGGCACCACGTTCACCCCGCCATGGTCGACCTCGCGCTCCGCGCCAAGAAGGGCGAGAATCGCATGATCGCGATTTCCGACGCCATGCCGACGGTCGGCAGCGCGGGCGACGTCTTCGAGCTCGGCGGGCGGCGCGCCACGCGGGAAAACGGCCGCCTGACGCTGGACGACGGCACGCTGGCGGGCTGCGACATTTCCCTCCACGACGCGGTTCGCTACCTTGCCGGTGAGATCCGCCTCCCGCTGGAAGAAGCGCTGCGCATGGCCACGGCCAATCCGGCGCGCTTCCTCCGTCGCGAAACGGAGCGCGGATTTCTGCGCAACGGCGCGGCGGCCGATTTCGTGTGGCTGCGCGACGACCTCTCGCTCGGTCGCGTCTGGATGAACGGTCGCGAGCGGCGGAACGAGAAGGGCGGGCGCGGCGGTCAAACCGCTCGCCCTTGAGCGGCACAAGCGACGGTGCTGCTTGCTACCCGAGCGCGAGAAGCTCGTCGGCGGCGCGGAGCCCGGTTTCGAAGGCGCCGTGGGCGGTGGAGAAGGCTTGGGCATGAGTAGCCTCGCCCGCCCACACGATCCGATCGTCGATGCGCTCGGCGAGGACCTGTCTCGCTCCGGCGTGGCCGGGCAGGGCGTGGGAGTAGGAGCCTTGGGCGAACGGATCGAGGCCCCAGGCGGTCTCGCAGTCCGGCTCGATCGCCTTCACGATGTCGGAGCCGTAGAGCGCGCGCAGCTCTTCGAGCGCGAACCGCGTCGCCGCGCCCGGTCCCTCGGCCTCCAGCGCCGCCGCATGGCGACCGCCGAAGAAGCCTTCGATCAGCGGACGGCCGAACGGCCGAAGATTGTAGCTGCCCGTTGCCGCGCGATCGATCTGGCCGAAAAGATGACCCTCGACGGAAAACCGCTCGGGTTCGCGTAGGCGCAGAAACACCTTGTTCGCCAACCCGAGCGGGAGTCCGGCGGCGGCCTCAACCTTTGCGTCGTAGCGCCGGGGAAGACGCAGCGAGCCCTTCGCGATCGCGGGCGTCGGCACGGCGACCACCACATGGCGGGCCGCGAGATCGCCCCGGTTCGTGCGCAGCAGAGAGCCGTCTGCCCGGTCCTCGATCGCTTCGACGATCACATTGAGCTGGCATGGCAGCGAGCCGGCCAGCGCGGCGAGGGCGGTGCCGTAGCCCATCGTCAGGCGCCAGTTCACCCCCGTATCGACATAGGCCGCGTAGTCGAGAACCGACACGCGGTCGAACTCCGTGCCATTGTAGTAGCTGCTGACCGCGTCCATGAGCGCGTTCCAACGGCAGGCCGGGTCGAAATGATCGGCGGCAGCGCCCTCGCGCCCGTCGCGTGCCGCCTCGTCGAGACGTTCCTCGAACGCATCGAAGGCGGCGGCGAAGGCCTTCTGATCGAGGGGCGGAAAGCCGCGATCGCCTTCCTGCTCGTCCCATCTCGGCCGGGTGCGGTCGATCGCAACGCCTGCGGCTTCGAACAGGGGAACGAGCGGGTTGCGATCGGCCGAATGCAGCCATTCGCAGCCGAGATCGATCGGCTCGCCGCCTCGCGCCTGAACGGTGTGAGCACGCCCGCCCACGCGGTCCCGCGCTTCCAGAAGCAGCACCGAGCGACCGGCGGCGGCGAGGCGAGACGCTGCGGCGAGCCCCGCCGCGCCTGCGCCGATGACGGCGACATCGCAGGAATTCATGAGGACCATCGTGTTTGGAAAAGAAGTGGACCGCCGTCCAAATGAGTGCGCTCGCCGGCAATGTCCAGATCGAGTGGAAAGCATCCGGTTGGCGCGGCAAGAGGCGGGTGGGACGCCGAAAGCCGCCCAAACCGGATGCTGTGGAGAGTTCTAACGTAGGCGGATTGCAACTCCGTGAAGGCCCTGCGACAAATTTGCGGCGATCGCTGCGGGCGACGGGTGAGGCGCGGCCGGCCTCCTCGTCAGGTCCACTGTTTCAACAGGTTTTCCGTCGCGATGGTCTCGACCTGCTGGCCGTAGCGACGGCGATAGACCTCGATCTGTGCATCATGCGCATCGTCGCTGGAGGAACAGAGCGCGTCCGTCACAAGGATCATGCGATAGCCGCGGTCGACCCCGCCGAGCACGGTGCCGAGAACGCAGACATCGGTTTCCCCGCCCGTGACGATCAGCGTGTCCGTCCCCTGCGAGCGCAGCATCTCGTCGAAGGCCGGCTCCATCCAGGGCGAGTAAACCGCCTTATCGAAGACGAGGGCGGGCGGCACGAAGGCGGCGAGGCTCGGCACCAGCTCGACCATGTCCTCGCCCAGCTCGTCCAGCGTCATGGACGACCAGCGCTCATAATAGCGCCGCCAAGTGCCCTGGCCTTCGCCGGGGTGGCGCGCCGGCACGAAGCGCGTGAACAGGGTGCGTTCGGGATGCGCTTCGACGATGCGGCGCGCGTTCGGCAAGACGCGCTCCGCCCAGGGGGTCTTCCAATCGGTCTCTTCCGCAAACAGGCGCTGAAGATCGACGCAGACATGAAGCGCTTTTCCGCCGATCGGTCCAAAGCGTAGGTCGCCTTCTTCGCTCATCGTGGCCGTCTCCTTTCGCGTGGGAAGAGCGGCCCGCGATCCGGCGTTCCGAAGGCGGAAGCGGAACTTGCGTAGATGGATGCCAAAATCCTCGCCTTCCCCTAGACTGGAAAGGGCGCGGACCGGTTGATTCTGGAGCCGCGTCATCCAGCTCAGGTTCGTTCGATCTGTAAGCGAGGCCCGGCACCATGTTCTCCGAAAGCGCACCGCGTCGTGCCGACCGTTTCCATTCGATCCACGAACACGGGTTCGTGCGCGTCGCCGTCGCGACGCCGCGCGTCTTCGTCGCCGATCCGCAAGCCAATGCCGAGGAGGTGCTGCGCGAGGCGGGCCGGGCGGCCGAACGGCATGTCGACCTCGTCGTCTTCCCGGAACTCGGTCTGTCCGCCTACGCGATCGACGATCTGCACCTGCAGGAGGCGCTGCTCGACGATGTCGAGCGCGCGATCGCTCGCATCGCGGCGGCGTCCGCCGACCTTCCCTCGGTGCTTCTGGTCGGCGCACCGCTTCGCCGGAACGGCCGGCTCTACAATTGCGGGATCGCGATCGCGCGGGGCGCGATCCTCGGCGTCGTGCCCAAGGTCTTCCTGCCGAACTATCGCGAGTATTACGAGAAGCGCTGGTTCGCTTCGGGAGCGGGCATCACCGGCGTCGAGATGGACGTCGCGGGCCAGACGGTGCCTTTCGGCACAGATCTCCTGTTCGCCGCGGCGGACCTGCCCGACTTCATCTTCCATATGGAAGTCTGCGAGGATTTCTGGTCGCCGACGCCGCCTTCGATCGAAGGCGCGCTCGCCGGGGCGCTGCTCCTGTGCAACCTGTCTGCCTCCAATATCGTGGTCGGCAAGTCGGCCGACCGCCACCTTCTGACCTCCGCCCATGCGATGCGCTGCATGGCAGCTTACGTCTATTCGGCGGCCGGGCAGGGCGAGAGCACGAACGATCTGTCCTGGGACGGGCAGGCGATGATCTACGAGTTCGGCGATCTCCTCGCCGAGTCCGAGCGCTTCGCCCGCGAGCCGCAGCTGACGCTGGCCGATGTCGATCTCCAGCGCCTGCGCCTCGAGCGCATGCGGGTGCCGACCTTCAACGACGCCGCGGCGCAGGCCGGCCATCCTGAACGGCGCTTCCGGCGCATCGAGTTCCTGCATCAGCCATCCTTCGCGAATGTCGGGCTGGAGCGTCGCCTTCGCCGCTTTCCCTATGTGCCCGACACGGCCTCGCGCCTCGATCAGGATTGCTACGAGGCGTTCAACATCCAGGTTCATGCGCTGATCAAGCGTTTCGAATCGACGCCGGGCGATCGGATGGTGATCGGCGTGTCCGGCGGGCTCGATTCGACGCATGCGCTGATCGTCGCCGCCAAGGCCTGCGACATTCTCGGCCTGCCGCGCTCGACGATCCTCGGCTTCACCATGCCGGGCTTCGCCACGGGCGACGCCACCAAGGGCAATGCCTGGGCGCTGATGCGCGCGCTCGGCGTGGAGGCCGACGAGATCGATATCCGCCCGGCCGCCAGGCAGATGCTGAGCGACATGGGCCACGCCTTCTCGGCGGGCGAGCCGGTCTACGACATCACGTTCGAAAACGTGCAGGCGGGGCTGCGGACCGACTATCTCTTCCGCCTCGCCAACCAGCGCAACGGCTTCGTCATCGGCACCGGCGACCTGTCGGAACTGGCACTCGGCTGGTGCACCTATGGCGTGGGCGACCAGATGAGCCATTACGGCGTCAATGCCGGCATCCCGAAGACGCTGATCCAGTATCTCATTCGCTGGACCGTCACGACCGGCCAGTTCGACGCCGAGACGAACCGGGTTCTGACGGCGATCCTCGACACGGAAATCTCGCCCGAACTCGTGCCGGCCGACGCCAGCGGCGCGCTGCAAAGCACCGAGTCGAAGATCGGCCCCTATGAACTGAACGACTTCTTCCTGTTCCACGTCATGCGCTACGGCCAGCCACCCGCGAAGGTGGCCTTCATGGCGCTTCACGCGTGGAAGGACACGGCCACCGCCGGCTGGCCGGCGCATTTCCCGGATGCCAAGAAGAACGCCTACGAACTCGCCACGATCCGGCATTGGCTGGAGCGCTTCCTCGTGCGGTTCTTCCAGACGAGCCAGTTCAAGCGCACGGCCATGCCGAACGGGCCGAAGGTCTCGGCCGGCGGAAGCCTGTCGCCGCGCGGCGACTGGCGCGCGCCGTCCGATGGTCGCGCGGACGCCTGGCTGCGGGATCTGGAGCGCGTTCCCAAAGCCTGATCGGACGGGCGCGAACGCGGCGTCGTCACGCTTCGGTCAGGCGGCCTTGACGCAGTCGCGGCCGGCGAGTTTCGCCTCGTAGAGAGCGGCGTCCGCCCGTTCGATCGCAGATCGCAGGCCGAGCTTGGCACCGGCGAGTGCCACGCCGACGCTGACGGTGACCTGGATCAGATCATCGTTCCAGGGCACGGGTCGGCTCGCCATGGCGGAGCGCAGGCGTTCGGCGAGGCTCAGCGCCACTTGCCGATCGTGTCCGGGAAAGACCAGTACGAACTCCTCGCCGCCGAGCCGCGCGAGATGTCCTCCATCGGGAAGAACGGCCGTCGCGCGCTTGGCGAATTCCTTGAGCACTTCATCCCCCGCCGCATGGCCGAAGCGGTCGTTTACCGCCTTGAAGTGATCGAGATCGGCGAAGAGAACGCAGCTTTCCCTGGACTGGTTGGCGAGGGCCGAGGCCAGCCCCTCGCGATTGAGAAGCTGCGTCAGCGAATCGGTCCGCGCCAGCCTTTCGATCGCGGCATAGGCCTTCTCGGCGTCCAGGGCGAGGATGCAGGTCGTCAGCACGATCGATGTCACATGATCGCTGACGAAGATGCCGACCACCAGCATCGAGGGATAGGTTGGATGAACGGGAAGGAGCGGGAAGCAGATCGACACCGCCACCACCACGAGCGCGATGCCGGCCATAAGCCGGATCGGAGAACGCGGTCCGCGAGAGGTCAGCACATAATGGGCGATCGCCGCCTCGTGCAGCGCATAGGCGAGCGTGCTGGCGGCATTGGTCACGTCCGCATCGACATTCAGAGCGGACAGGAGAAGGTGAACGGCGGTCGGCAGAACGAGCAGCCCGACCATCCGCCTCGTCATCGCCGAGCGCCCGTCGAACCGGCGGAACCCGCTCCAGAACAGCGAGCCGGCCATCGACCAGCCGAGGAGAGCCCATTCGCTGCCGTAGTAGCCGAAATCCACGAAGCCGATCGCCATCACGGCGCAGAGCAGGAAGCTCGCACCGAACAGCAGGAAGGAGGTCTTGCTTCGACGCAGCAACCAGCACGTCGTGAAGACCGCTCCACACGTCGCGAAGACGATGGAATCGGTCAGCTGAAGGGTGGATATCGAAGGGTCCATGACGGTCAACCCATGTCTCATGGACCGATCCATACCCCTTCGCGAGGTAAGGTTCCTTAACCGCTGGGAAGAAGCCGCGCGGATGGTTTGTCGCGGCTTTCCGATATGATTTCGATTTGAATCATATGAGCAACCCGCAGCAAGGCACCGCAGAGCGAACGGGAATGAGAAATGGGGTTTTGAGAATGGTGAGCGCGGTGGGACTCGAACCCACGACCACATGATTAAAAGTCACGTGCTCTACCAACTGAGCTACGCGCTCGAACCAACATGAACTCATGTTTGGAATGCGCGGACCATAGAAAGGTCGCGCGCTGGGGTCAACCGCTTTCGCTGGCGGTCCACAGCGTTTGAACCCCACGGCGCTTCGTCGTATGACCCGCCGCATGGGGCCGTGCGCGGCGGTTCAAAGGGAAGGGCGGGTGCGTTGATTTCGGACCTTTCGTATCCGACGGCGATTCTCGCCGGGGCTCTGTCGTTTCTCTCGCCCTGCGTCCTGCCGCTCGTGCCTCCCTATCTCTGCTACATGGCGGGCGTTTCCGCCGACGATCTGCGTCGGGGCGGCCCGACCTCCACGCCGGGCTATGGGCGCCTCGTCCTGACGGCGGTGCTTTTCGTTCTCGGCTTCTCCACCGTCTTCGTTCTCCTGGGGGCGGGGGCGAGCACCCTAGGACAGCTGCTCCGGCGCAACATGGACTGGCTGGCCATCCTGGCGGGTGTCGCGATCATCCTGATGGGGCTGAAGTTCCTTGGGCTTCTGCGGCTCGACATCCTGTCGCGCGAGGCACGCTTTCAGCCAGAAGCGCCGCGCCGCTCGCTCGGGGGTGCCTATCTCATGGGCCTCGCCTTCGCTTTCGGCTGGACGCCCTGCATCGGGCCGGTTCTCGGGCTGATCCTGGGGCTCGCGGGCGCGCGGCAGTCCGTCTCGGAGGGCATGCTGATGCTCGGCTTCTATTCGGCGGGGCTCGGCATTCCGTTCATTCTGAGCGCTGCCTTTTCTGCCGCGTTCCTGCGCGCCATGGGCCGCATTCGCGCGCATTTCGGCCTGATCGAGAAGGCCATGGGCGTGATGTTGGTCGCCACCGGCGTCCTGTTTCTGACCGGCGGCATGCAGGCCCTGTCGTTTTGGCTTCTCGAAACCTTCCCGGCCCTTCAAAAGATCGGTTGATCCCCTTATCGCTGGGCGATCGATCGACCCTGCCGCTTCATCCCAAGGACCAGCCGCCGATGACCCGCACCTGCCTTTCCCTCGTTCTGGCCGCAGGCGAGGGAACCCGGATGAAATCGTCGCGCGCGAAGGTCCTGCACGAGGTGGCCCATCGCCCGCTCGTGCTCCACGCCGTCGATGCCGCGATCAGCGCCGGTTCGACCGAAACCGTCCTCGTGGTCGGGCGCGACGCGGAAAGCGTGGTCGGCCTCGTCAGGACGTTCGAGCCTCCGCTTCGCGCCTTCTCACAGCTCGAACGCCTCGGCACGGCCCATGCCGCCCTAGCGGCGCGCGAGGCGCTGACGGAGGGGTTCGACGACGTTCTGATCCTGTTCGGCGACACGCCGCTTGTGCGGCCCGAAACGCTCCTGGCCGCCCGCGCCGAGATCGCGGCGGGCGCGGCGGTCTGCGTCGTCGGCTTCCGGACGCCACGGCCGACCGGATATGGGCGCCTGATCCTCAACGGACGCGATCTCGTCGCGATCCGCGAACACAAGGACGCCTCGGAAGAGGAACGCCGGATCGAACTTTGCAATGGCGGCGTGATGGCGATCGACGGACGCCGGGCGCTCGATCTCCTGTCGCGGATCGGCAACGAGAACGCCAAGGGCGAATATTACCTCACCGACATCGTGTCGCTGGCGCATGGCGACGGGCTGCCCGTGCGCATGGTCGTCGCGGACGAAGAAGACGTCCTCGGCGTCAACACGCGGCTCGAACTCGCGCGGGTCGAATCGATCTGGCAGGCCCGCCGCCGCGACGAGATGATGCTGGCCGGTGTCACGCTCCAGGCGCCGGACACGGTGTTCTTTGCCGCCGACACCGTGATCGAGCCCGATGTCGTGATCGAGCCGAACGTCGTGTTCGGACCCGGCGTTCACATTGCGAGCGGCGCCGTGGTCCATGCCTTCAACCATCTGGAAGGCGCCCGCGTCGGCCCGCAGGCGAGCGTCGGGCCTTTCGCGCGGCTGCGGCCGGGGGCCGATCTTCACGCCCGCGCCAAGGTCGGCAACTTCGTGGAGATCAAGAGCACGACGGTCGGCGAGGGCGCCAAGGTCAGCCATCTGACCTATCTCGGCGACGCCAGCGTCGGTGCCGAGGCCAATATCGGCGCGGGCACGATCACCTGCAATTACGATGGGTTCAACAAATACCGCACGGCGATCGGGGCCGGCGCCTTCATCGGTTCCAACTCCGCGCTGGTGGCGCCGGTGCTGATCGGCGACGGCGCCTATGTCGGCTCGGGCAGCATCATCACCGAGGACGTGCCGGCCGACGCGCTGGCCATCGGCCGGGCCCGGCAGGTGGTGAAGGAAGGTCGCGGGCGCGAGATCAACGAGCGCAACGCCGCCCGCAAGGCTGGCCGGTCTTAACCAGACGCGCCGTTCGCGACAGGTTCGCAATGAAAATTGAGCGATGGTTTCGCGCCGTCGCGCTATCTGGCTGAACGCAAGGGGCGCGCCGGCGTCCGCCCGAAAGGATCTTTGTTCATGTGTGGTATTATCGGGATCATCAGCCAGACCCCCGTCGCCTCGCGGCTGGTGGATTCGCTCAAGCGGCTGGAATATCGCGGCTATGATTCCGCCGGCATCGCGACGCTGGAAGACGGCGCGCTGCAACGGCGCCGGGCCGCCGGCAAGCTGCGCAACCTGGAAGCCGTCCTTGCGGAGCAGCCGCTCCACGGCACGATCGGCATCGGCCACACGCGCTGGGCGACCCACGGCGTTCCCAACGAGACGAACGCCCATCCGCACGCGACGCGCCGCCTGTCGGTCGTCCACAACGGCATCATCGAGAATTTCCGCGAGCTGAAGAGCGAGTTGGCGGCTGACGGCTACACGTTCGAGAGCGAGACCGATTCCGAGGTGGTCGCCGTCTATGTCACGCGCCAGATGGAGCGTGGCATGTCGGCGAGCGAGGCGGTGGCCTCGACGCTCGCGATCCTCGAAGGCGCCTTCTCGCTGGCCTTCCTGTTCGACGGCGACGACAAGCTCCTGATCGGCGCGCGGCGCGGCAGCCCGCTGGCGATCGGCGAGGGTGAGGGCGAGATGTTCCTCGGCTCCGACGCGATCGCGCTGTCGCCCTTCACCGATGCCGTCCGCTACCTGGAGGATGGCGACTGGGCCGTCCTGACGCACGAGGGCGCCTCGATCTTCGACGCGACCGGCGCGCCGGTCATGCGGCCCGTCCGGCGTTCGGTCGGCAAGGCCTTCTATGTCGACAAGGGCAATCATCGCCATTTCATGCAGAAGGAAATGTACGAGCAGCCCGAAGTGCTCTCGCATACGCTCGGCGCCTTCGTGGACATGACGAGCGGGCGCACGCGCCTGCCGCAAGGCCAGGCCTTCGACTTCACCAAGGTCCGCCGCATCGCCATGTCGGCCTGCGGCACAGGCTATTACGCCGCCCTCGTCGGCCGCTATTATTTCGAGCGCTTCGCGGGCATCGCCTGCGATCTCGATGTCGCCTCCGAGTTCCGCTATCGTGAAAGCCCGCTCGGCGATGTCGATCTCGCGCTCTTCGTCTCGCAGTCGGGCGAGACGGCCGATACGCTGGCGTCGCTGCGCTATGCCAAGGAATCCGGGCTCACGACGGCGGTGGTCGTCAACGTGCAGGAATCCACCATGGCACGCGAGGCCGATCTGGTCTTCCCGACGCTCGCGGGGCCCGAAATCGGCGTCGCCTCCACCAAGGCCTTCACCTGCCAGCTCATGGCGCTCGCAGCCCTCGCGATCCGCGCCGGCGTCGATCGGGGCGTGATTTCGGGCGATGGCGAGCTGGAACTGACCCGTGCGCTCGCGGAAGCCCCGCGTCTCGTCAACGCCGCGCTGCATCTCGAGGATCAGGTCGAGACGCTGTCCCGCGAGATGGCGACGCATCGCCATGCACTCTTTCTTGGCCGGGGCTTCTCCTTCCCGCTGGCCCTCGAAGGTGCGCTGAAGCTGAAGGAAATCAGCTACATCCACGCCGAAGGCTATGCGGCGGGCGAGCTGAAGCACGGGCCGATCGCTCTCATCGACGAGACCATGCCGGTGGTCGTCGTCGCGCCGCATGACCGGGTGTTCGAGAAGACCGTGTCGAACATGCAGGAAGTCGCGGCGCGCGGCGGGCGGATCATCCTCCTGACCGACGAGTCGGGCGCGGCATCCGGCGCGGTTCAGGCGGCGAGCACGCTGGTCCTGCCGGATATGCCGGATATCCTGATCCCGATGGTTTTCGCCGTTCCGCTGCAGCTTCTGGCCTACCATACGGCCGTGCAGATGGGCACGGATGTCGACCAGCCCCGCAATCTCGCCAAATCCGTGACGGTGGAGTGAGGCTCAGCCGGCGCGCAGGAGCTTGATCGCGTCGTCCTTGCCGAAGAGGTAGAGGAGGGCGCGCACGGCCTCGCCGCGCCGGCTGGTCAGGTCCGGGTCCGTCGCGATCAGGAGCCGCGCGTCGTCGCGCGCGGATTCCATAAGATCGGCATGGGCTTCGAGATCGGCGATGCGGAAGCTCTGCATACCGGATTGCCTTGTGCCCAGAAGATCGCCCTCGCCACGCAGCTTCAGGTCTTCCTCGGCGATCCGGAACCCGTCCTCGGTCTCGCGCATGACGGCAAGCCGCGCCTTGGCGGTTTCGCCGAGCGGCGCGCGGTAGAGAAGCACGCAGGACGAAGGTTTTTCGGCCCGCCCGACGCGCCCGCGCAGCTGGTGAAGCTGCGACAGGCCGAAGCGCTCGGCATGTTCGATGACGATGATCGACGCATCCGGCACGTCGACGCCGACTTCGATCACCGTCGTCGCCACAACGATGCGTGTCTTGCCGGACTTGAAGTCGGCCATGGCGGCGTCCTTTTCCGGGCCGCTCATGCGCCCGTGAACGAGCCCGACATGATCGCCGAAGAACTGGCGCAGAACCTCGGCCCGCTCCTCGGCCGCCGTCAGGTCGCTCGTCTCGGTCTCCTCCACGAGGGGGCAGACCCAATAGAGCTTCTCCCCGTCGTCGATGGCTTTGCCCGCGCGCGCGACGATCTCTTCCAGCCGGTCGAAGGACACGGCGACGGTGGTGATCGGCTTGCGACCCGCCGGCTTGCCGTAAAGACGCGAGACGTCCATGTCGCCGAACGCGGCGAGCACGAGCGTGCGCGGGATCGGCGTCGCCGTCATCACGAGGAGATCGGGCGACTTGCCCTTGCGCGTCAGGCTGAGGCGCTGCTCGACGCCGAACCGATGCTGCTCATCCACCACGACGAGGCCGAGATCGCGATAAACGACATCGTCCTGAAAGAGCGCATGGGTGCCGACGATGATGTCGATTTCGCCCGAAGCGATCGCGGCAAGCTTGCCCTCGCGCGTTCGGCCGTTGTCGCGACCCGTGAGAAGCGCGATCGAGAGGCCGGCCGCGTCGCAGAAGCGCGACAGGCCGGCGAAGTGCTGGCGGGCGAGGATTTCGGTCGGCGCCAGAAGGGCCGACTGCGCGCCCGATTCCTTGGCGGCCGCCATGGCGAGCAGCGCGACGACGGTTTTGCCCGCGCCGACATCGCCCTGAAGAAGCCGCACCATGCGATCGGGGCTCGCCATGTCCGCGTAGATTTCCGCAAGGGCCTGGCTCTGCCCAGGCGTGAGTTGAAACGGCAACGAGCGTTCGGCGCGGGCACGAATCGCACCGTCGGTGCCAAGCGAGCGCCCGGCCTCCTGCTTCATGCGACGGCGCGACAGGGCGAGCGCGAGCTGACTGGCCAGGAATTCGTCATAGGCAAGCCGCCGCCGCGCCGGATTGGCCGGATCGAGTTCCTTGGGGTCCTGCAACTTGTGCAGGCTCTCCAGCGACGCACGGAACGGCGGGAACGCCTCGCGCTTCAGAATGCTGGGCTCGATCCATTCCTCGAGATCGGGCAGCTTTTCCAGCGCATTGGCGACGCCGCGCCGCAGGACCTTGGGCGAAAGGCCCGCCGTCATCGGATAGACCGGCTCGACCAGCGGCAGGCTCTCGGCATCCTCGGCGCTGCCGACGAAATCCGGATGGATCATCGACGCGCGACCGTTGAACCGATCTACCTTGCCGGAGACGAGCAGCGTTTCGCCGAGCGGGAACAGCTTTTCCAGCCATTGCGACTGCGCGCGGAAATAGGTGAGGGCAATCTCGCCCGAGGCGTCGTGCGCGATGACGCGGGTCGGCTGGTTGCGCGCTTCGCGCGAGGGGAACTGGTAGTGGTCGATCCGCACTTCGAGCGTCACGATGACGCCGTCCGGCGCGGAGGCGATCTGCTCGCGGCGACGGCGGTCGATCGCGCCGCTCGGCAGGTGGAAGAGGAGGTCGCGCACCTTGGCGACGCCGGCGGCGCCCGGCGGCGCGACGAGCCCGCCGATCAGAACGGACACCTTCGGCCCGACGCCGTTCAGCGTCGAGACGGAGGCGAAGAGCGGGTCGAGAATCGATGGGCGCATGAGCGGATGTTTATCGTCTGTTCTCTTTTGCGCATAGGCTGACAGGCCGGGACGCGGCAACTATATAGGGACGCAAGCCGAAACGAACCTTGGCCAAAAGGATCGTCGTTCGGCCGAACCCATTTGTGAATTCGAAACAAGCGGACGATCGCGATGACCGGAACCACACGCTCCTCCAGCGATCTCGACCCGCGTCGGCGCAAGGCCCTGTTCCGGTCCTGGCACCGCGGAACGCGGGAGATGGATCTGGTTCTCGGCCGCTTCGCCGATGCCGAGATCGGCTCGCTCAGCGACGAGGATCTGACCGTCTACGAGCATCTGATGGAAGCGCCGGACCGCGATCTCTTCTCTTGGCTGACCGGCACGGAGGCGACGCCGGCCAATTACGACACGCCGGTCTTCCAGCGCATCCGCACCTTCTACGCCCTGACGCAGATGGACGCCTCGTGAGCAGCCCGGCGGTTCTGAAGAAGGCGCTCGAAAAGGGCGTCGGCCTTCGCATCGGCAATGTCCTCGACGGCTACGAGCCCTTTCTCCTGGCCGAGATCGCGCGCGCGCGCGGCAAGGACAAGCCGATCGTCTTCGTCATGCGCGACGGCAATCGCATGGGCGAGATCGAGGACGCGCTGCGCTTCGTCGCGCCCGAGCTTCCGGTTCTCTCGCTGCCCGCCTGGGACTGCCTTCCCTACGACCGCGTCGGCCCTTCGTCGGAAGCGGCGGCGCGCCGCCTTTCGGCCATGTCGTCCATCGTGGCGCTCCAGCGCGATCCGCATCGCGCGTTGATCCTGACCAGCGCCAACGCGCTCCTGCAGAAGATGCCGCCGCGCAAGGTTCTGTCGGAAGAGACGATCTCGGCGCGCGCCAGTGGCCGCATCGCCATGGAGCAGATCGTCCAAGTGCTCGGGCGAGGCGGCTTCGAGCGCGTGACGACGGTGCGCGAGCGCGGCGAATTCGCGGTGCGCGGCGGCATTCTCGATCTCTTCGCGCCGGGCGACGACGAGCCGGTGCGGCTCGACTTCTTCGGCGACACGCTGGAATCCATCCGCTCCTTCGATCCGGCGACGCAGCGCACGACCGGCCAGCGCAAGAGCTTCGAGCTCGCGCCGGTGTCGGAAGTCTCGTTGAAGGACGAGACGATCTCGCGGTTCCGCTCGAACTACGTGAAGCGCTTCGGCGCCCCGGCTCGCAACGACGCGCTCTATACATCCGTCAGCGAGGGGCGGCGTTTCTCCGGCATGGAGCATTGGCTGCCGCTCTTCTACGAGAGCGTCGAGACGCTGTTCGACTACACGCATGGCTTCCCCCTCGTCCTCGATCACCTCGTCTCCGAGGCGATCGGCGAGCGGCGCAAGCTGGTGCACGATTATTACGATGCGCGCCGACGCGGCGTCGCAGAGAACAGCGCGGAGGCGGTTCCCTACAATCCGCTCGGACCGCAGGAACTGTATCTCACGGAAGACGAGCTCGCGGGTGGGCTCGCCAGCGCCGATCCGGTTCGCCTTTCGTCCTATGCCGTGACGGATGCCGGCTTCCAGACCGACGTCGTCAATCTCGACATTCATCGCGGGCGCGACTTCGCCGCCGAGCGCCAGACCGGCGACGTGAACGTCTTCACGGCCGCCGTTGATCACATTTCGCGCCTTCGCGCGGACGGCAAGCAGGTCATCCTCGCCGCCTGGTCGGAAGGGTCGCGCGAGCGCCTGACGCAGGTCGTCGAGGAGCATGGGCTCGGCAACATCAAGCCGGTCGACACCCTGAAGCAGGCGCTGGATGCCGGCCGGCATATGGTGGCGACCGCGATCCTCGGCATCGAGGCCGGCTTCGAAACGGATCGCTTCGTCGTGGTCGGCGAGCAGGACATTCTCGGCGACCGCCTTGTTCGACGCGGACGGCGCAAGAAGCGCGGGTCGGACTTCATTTCCGAAGTCACGGGCCTCAACGAAGGCGATATCGTGGTCCATGTGGACCACGGCATCGGCAAGTTCGTGGGCCTGCGCACGATCGAGGCGATGGGCGCGCCGCACGACTGTCTGGAACTGCGCTACGCCAATGACGACCGGCTCTTCCTGCCGGTCGAGAATATCGAGCTTCTGTCCCGCTATGGCGGCGAGGGCATGGAAGCGACGCTCGACAAGCTCGGCGGCGGCGCGTGGCAGGCCCGCAAGGCCAAGCTCAAGAAGCGCCTTCTCGACATGGCGGGCGGCCTCATCCGCATCGCGGCGGAGCGAGAAATGCGCGGCGCGCCCCGGCTTCTGCCGCCTGAAGGGCTCTGGGCCGAGTTCCAGGCGCGCTTTCCCTACGAGGAAACCGAGGATCAGCTTAACGCCATCGACGCGGTGGCCGACGATCTGGCGCAGGGCCGCCCGATGGACCGGCTCGTGTGCGGCGATGTCGGCTTCGGCAAGACCGAGGTCGCGCTGCGTGGCGCCTTCCTCGCGGCCATGAACGGCCTTCAGGTGGCGGTCGTCGTGCCGACGACGCTTCTCGCCCGCCAGCATTTCAAGACCTTCTCCGAGCGCTTCCGCGGCCTGCCGCTGAATGTCGCGCAGGCCTCGCGCCTCGTGACGACGAAGGAGCTGAACGAGGTCAAGAAGGGCGTCGCGGCCGGCACGGTGGACATCGTGGTCGGCACCCACGCGCTGCTCGGCAAGGGCATCACCTTCAAGAATCTCGGCCTTCTCATCATCGACGAGGAGCAGCATTTCGGCGTGAAGCACAAGGAACGGCTGAAGGAGCTGAAGTCGGACATTCACGTCCTGACGCTGTCGGCGACGCCCATTCCGCGCACGCTGCAACTGGCGCTGACGGGCGTGCGCGAGCTTTCGCTCATCACCACGCCCCCGGTGGACCGCATGGCGGTCCGCACCTTCGTCACCCCCTTCGACCCGCTCGTGGTGCGCGAAACGCTTCTGCGCGAGCGCTATCGCGGTGGTCAGAGCTTCTACGTCGCGCCGCGCCTCGCGGATCTCGCCGGGATCAAGGAGTTCCTGGACGAGCAGGTGCCCGAACTGAAGGTGGCCGTCGCGCACGGTCAGATGCCGGCGGGCGAACTCGACGACATCATGAATGCGTTCTACGAGGGCCAGTACGACGTGCTCCTCTCCACGACGATCGTGGAATCGGGCCTCGATATCCCGTCCGCCAACACGATGATCGTGCACCGCGCCGACATGTTCGGTCTGGCACAGCTCTACCAGCTGCGCGGCCGCGTCGGCCGGTCGAAGCAGCGCGCCTATGCGCTTCTGACGATCCCGGCCAACAAAACGCCAACGGCGGGCGCCGATCGCCGGCTCAAGGTGCTGCAGTCGCTCGACACGCTCGGCGCGGGTTTCCAGCTCGCCAGCCACGATCTCGACCAGCGTGGCGCGGGCAATCTCCTCGGCGACGAGCAGAGCGGCCATATCAAGGAGGTCGGCTTCGAGCTCTACCAGCAGATGCTGGAAGAGGCGGTGGCCGAGATGAAGGGCGTCGAGATCGAGACGGACGGCTCGTGGTCGCCGCAGATCTCGCTCGGCACGGCCGTGATGATCCCCGAGAGCTACGTGCCTGATCTGCAATTGCGCATGACGCTCTACCGGCGTCTGGCGGAGCTGGAGGATGCCCGCGAGATCGACGCGTTCGGCGCGGAGCTGATCGACCGTTTCGGCAAGCTGCCGGTCGAGGTCGAGCATCTCCTGAAGGTCGTGTTCATCAAGGCGCTCTGCCGCAAGGCCAATATCGAGAAGCTAGACGCCGGGCCGAAGGGCCTCGTGATCCAGTTCCGCGACAAGACCTTCGCCAACCCGGCGGCGCTCGTGCGCTATATCGGGGAGCAGGGTCCGGCGGCGAAGATCCGGCCCGACCAGTCCATCGTGCTCGCGCGCGTCTGGGAGAAGCCGGAGCAGCGTCTCAACGGGGCAGCCGGCATCGCGACGCAGCTCGCGCGTTTTGCCGAAGAAGGGCAGAAGAAGGCGGCTTGAGCCGCCTTCGCCCTCTCACTCGCTTTTCGGATCGCGCCAGAAGCTCGGCAGATAGAAGCCGGTGAGGGGCGTCACGCTGGGGTGCTGGATGAAACGCCAGCGCGCCAGCCATTGATCGCCGATATAGTAGAGCGGCACGACGTAATGTCCGCTGATCAACAGGCGGTCATAGGCGCGAACGGCCGACACGAAATCCTCGCGGGAATGGGCCGTCACCATGGCGCGGATCATCGCGTCCACGGCGGGGTTCGCGACGCCCGCATAGTTGAACGAGCCCGGCCGATCTCGCGCAGCAGAACCCCAGCGGTTCACCTGCTCGGCGCCCGGCGAGAGCGTGCCGGAAAAGGCCGAGACGATGATGTCGTAGTCGAAGCTCTGCTTGCGCTTCTGATATTGCGCGTCGTCCACCTGTCGCACATCCGCCTGAATGCCGACGCGCGCCAGCGTTCGGGCATAGGCGAGGGCGATCTTCTGCTGGTCGCTATACTGGACGAGAATTTCGAAGCGCAGCGGCCGGCCGTTCGGGCCGACCATGCGCCCGTCCTCGATACGATAGCCATCCGCCTGGAGGAGATCGATCGCCTTGCGCATGAGCGCGCGGTCGCTGCCCGATCCGTCGCTCACCGGCGGCTTCTCGGTTCCCTCCAGAGCGCCCGGCGTCACGTCGGCGAGATAGGGCGCGAGCAGCCGGCGCTCCGTCTCGTCGGCCGGGCGGCCGACGCTCGAGAGGTCCGAATTGTCGAAGAAGCTCGAAAGGCGCGTGTAGGACCCGTAGAACAGGTTCTCGTTCACCCACTCGAAATCGAACAGGAGCGCCAGCGCCTCGCGCACCTTCGCGTCCTCGAAGGGCGCACGGCGGGTGTTGAAGAAGAAGGCGTTGAGATTGGCCGGGCGGCCGGTCTTGAACACCTCCTTGACGATCCGCCCATCCTTGGCGGCCGGGAAGTCGTAGGCGGTCAGCCAATGCCGGGGGTTCGGCTGCTGGTAGATGTAGAGATAGGACAGGCCCTTCTTGAAGGCCTCGAACTGGGCGTTATGATCGCGGTAATATTCGACGGTGATCTCGTCGTAATTGTCCATGCCGCGCTTGGTCGGCAGATCCTTGGCCCAGTAGTTCGGATTGCGCCGATAGGTGATGCGCTGGCCGGGCTCCACCCGGTCGATCAGATAGGGACCCGAGCCGACGAGCGGCTTCAGCGTCGTGTCCGCGATGGTCTTGGCGTCGAACTCGCCTTCCGGCAGGACCGGCAGGCCGGCGAGAAGAAGCGGCAGTTCGCGGTCGGCCTTCTCGTTGAAGGTGAAGCGCACGCCATGCTCACCGCGCTTTTCGACGCTCGCGACCTTGGACAGCCAGTTGGAATATTGCGGCCGCACCGACCCTTGCGTGCGCAGGAGATCGACCGTCGCCAGAACGTCCTCCGGCCGGATCGGGCGTCCGTCGGAGAAGCGCGCGGACGGATCGAGCTGGAATTCCACGAAGGTTCGATCCGGGTCGGTCTCGACCGTCTTCGCGATCAGGCCATAGAAGGTGAAGGGCTCGTCGGCCGAGCGCTGCATCAACGGCTCGAAAACGAGATTGCCGAATTCGGAATCGGCGAAGATGCCGCGTGCGGTGGTGAGCGCGCCGCGCACGCTGACCGGGTTCAGATTGTCGAAATCGCCGAACACGCCGTAGACCATCCGTCCGCCCTTGGGCGCATCCGGGTTGGCGTAGGGGAAGTGATCGAACCCGGAGCCGAGCTTCGGCTCGCCCTGCATCGCGATGCCGTGGGACGCTTGCGCCCACGCGCCGCCCGGCCCGAGCGGCAGCGCCAGCAGCGAAACGAGAACCGGAGCGGCAAGGCGAGGCAAGATTCGGACAAGGCTTCGCAATGGCATTCGACGGCAAACTCCTCGGCATTTCGCGGCGGAAACTATCGGTTTTGCAGCGCCTTGCCTACACCCTGCCAGCTCTCCGACAGGTTCGGGCAGGTCTTCAAACGGCCTCATTTGCAGAAGACCGCAGAGGCGTTTATTGCAGTCCGCGACCCGGATCGAGGCTCACGCCAAAGAAGGAAGATCAGACCGTGAGAACCCCTACCAAGAACATTCAGCAGGCGCTGGCTCTGGCTGGTCTGGCCGCTGTCGCCGGACTGGCGATGCCGGTTGCGAACGCCTCCGCCCAGCAGGTCCCGGCCGAGTGGTTCAAGGTCTGCTCGCCGCAGGGCGAGAACAACATCTGCAACACGCAGTACACTCTGATCGCCGACACCCGTCAGCTGATCACGGCGGTGAACCTCATCAACGTGACCGGCAAGGTGAATCAGAAGGTTCTCCAGGCCGTGGTGCCGACCGGCCGCGTCATTCCCGCCGGCGTCCAGATGCAGATCGACGAGAACAAGCCGCAGACCCTGAACTATTCGGTCTGCTTCCCGGATCGCTGCATCGCCGAGGCCGAGCTGTCCGACGCGCTCATCGCTTCGATGAAGAAGGGCAAGGTGCTCAAGGTCACCTCGATCAACTTCCAGCGCCAGCCGAACCCGATCTCCGTGACGCTCTCGGGCTTCACGCAGGCCTATGACGGCCCGGCCAAGGCCCAGCCGGAACTCGCGCAGCGCCAGCAGGAGCTCGACAAGGCCCTTCAGGGTCAGGCCGAAGCCCGCCGCCAGCGTTTCGAGGATGCGCAGAACAAGGCCAAGTCCGACCAGCAGTAAGCTGTCCGCGACGGCCCGACACACAAACGGCGGCCCTTGGGCCGCCGTTTTGCATTTTCGCCTTCGAAGGCGAGAAACGCCTCAAGGCGCCGAACCGCTCAGTTGCGGTGCAATTCCTTCAGGCGATAGGCGCCGTCGATCGGCCCATCGAACATGTCCGCCACCTGCGGATGGCGAACCGCAAGGCCGCTCTCGTCCGGAACGAGGTTCTGTTCCGAGACATAGGCGACATATTCGCTTTCCGCGTTTTCGGCGAAGAGGTGGTAGAAGGGCTGGTCCTTGCGCGGACGCACCTCAGCCGGGATCGACTGGTACCATTCTTCGGTGTTGTCGAACTCGGGATCGACGTCGAAGATCACGCCCCGGAACGGGAAGATCCGGTGCCGGACGATCTGTCCGATAAAGAAGCGGGCGGTCTGCGTGGAGCTTACGGTCATCGGTCGCGGTCTAGCTTTCAGCCATTTCCTTCGCAAGCGACAAGAACTTCATCTCGTTCCTCAAACCCGCGCGTCGCTCGAGCCACGGGCGCGAAACGGGCCACGCAGGCGAAGCGACGAGCCGGGCTCGATCCCCTCGCGCATGACGCTGCGTCGAAGAACCGGAACCCGCGAGAGGAGACCGACGCCGAGGCTGCGCGCGATCTGCACGGGCAGGAAACTCGATAGAAGCGAGCGGTTGAGAAGATCGACGGCGGCGGTGCGCGTCGCGACATCGCCGCTGCGCGCGCGCCCATAGGCCGTGATCAAGGCCTGCCCGCCCAGATCGTCGCGATGGCGGGTGGCGACCTCGATCAGGTCGGCGACGTCGCGCAGGCCGAGATTGAGGCCCTGCGCCCCGATGGGCGGGAAGACATGCGCCGCCTCGCCGATCAGCACGCTCCGCTCGGCGCCGAAGCGCGTGGCGCTCGCGCCCGACAGGGGAAAGGACTGCACGTCGCCATCGACCTCGACCGCGCCGAGGATCGAGTGCATCTTCTCCTCGATCATCCGCGACAGACGCTCGGGTCGGGCAGCGGTGATGAGTTCGGCGGTCTCGGGTCGCTCGACCCAGACAAGCGAGGAACGACGGCCGGGGAGCGGCACCTGCGTGAACGGGCCGGTCCGTGTGTGGAACTCGGTGGAAACGCCGTCGTGATCGCGCTGGTGGCGGAAGTTCAGGACGATGGCGCTCTGCGGATAGGACCAGCTTCGCAGCGCGATGCCGGCCGCTTCGCGAACGCGCGAACGCCGCCCGTCCGCCCCGACGACGAGGCTTGCGCGCACGCTCGCGCCCGAGCTCAGCGAAAGATGGGCATGGTCCGCCGAGGTCTCGATGCTCTCCAGCGCGTCCGGCAGAATGGTCAGCCGGTCGCCGAGATTCTCGGTCGCTTCGCGCAGAATGGCCATTAGGTCGGCGTTCAGGATATTGATGCCGAACCCATCCCGATCGATCTCGCTGGCGTGAAACTCGGCATTGGGTGCGCGAAAAAGGCGCATCGTATCGTCCACGATCCGCATGACGCGCAACGGCTCGCCGGCGGCTTCGATCGCTTCGGAAAGCCCGCACCGGCCGAGGAAGTCGAGCGAAGAGCCGATCAAGGCCGTGGACCGGCGGTCCTGCGGGGCGGGCGGTGCGATCAGAACCGTGTCGAACCCGGCCTTCGCCAGACCGATCGCCGCGCTGGTGCCGGCCAATCCGCCTCCGATCACGGCCACTTCACGACGGAGTGTCGACATGGATTCCTCGTCTTTCCGATGGTCAGGCACGCAACGCACTGTATCTCTTTTCAGTGTTTTAACGAGATACGGCCTTTCGGACGGATGACAATCCTATGTCGCCTGCGTTAGGCAGCGGAAATGGAATTCAGAGCGTGGCGGACGACGTGACATCGGGTTTTGGACATTGGCGCGCGTTCTCCGTTCACCTTTTGACGGCGAGCGGCGCATTCTGGGCGTTTCTGTCCATCATCGCGGCGGCGGAACAGAACTGGGTCCACATGTTCGCGTGGCTCGGCCTCGCCTTGTTCGTGGACGGGATCGACGGGCCGATCGCGCGCCGCATCGATATCAAGAACGTCCTTCCCAATTGGTCGGGCGACATGCTCGACGCGATCATCGACTATTCGACCTATGTGCTGATCCCGGCGTTCGGGCTCTACCAGTCGGGCATCATCGGCCGGCCCTGGTCCTTCGTGGCGGCCGGGCTCATCGTCGTGACGAGCGCCGTCTATTACGCCGACATGCGCATGAAGACGAAGGACAACCATTTCCGGGGTTTTCCGGTCACGTGGAACATGGTCGTCTTCACTTTCTTCGTGGTGCAGCCGGATGATTGGGCGGCCTTCGCCTTCGTCGTCTTCTGCTCGGTCGCGACCTTCCTGCCGATCAAGTTTCTCCATCCCGTCCGCGTGGCGCGCTTCCGCACCTTCAATCTCATCGTCTTCGCGGCCTGGTCGGTGCTGGGCCTCATCGCGATCGGCTATGCGTTCGAGGCGCCGATGTGGGTTCGCACGGGCGTTCTCGTCACGGGTCTCTACCTGTTTGCGATCGGCGGCATCCTGCAGCTGATCGACAAGCTGACGGGCCGGCCCGAAGTCGCCGCGAAAGAGGAGCACGTCTGATGACCCATGCGATCGTTGTCGATGAAATCGGCGGACCCGAGGTCCTGAAGTGGCGGTCGGTCGAAAGCCGCCCGCTCGGCACCGGCGAAATCCGCGTCCGGCAGGAGGCCATCGGCCTCAACTTCATCGACGTCTACTTCCGCGATGGCACCTACAAGGCGCCGAAGTTCCCATTCGTCCCGGGAAAGGAAGGCGCCGGCGAGGTCATCGAGCTGGGGCCGGACGTGTCGGGCATCGCGCTGGGTGACCAGGTCGCCTATTGCGGCATCGACGGCGCCTATGCCGAAGAGGTGGTGCTGCCGGCCGCGCAGGCTCTCGTCCTGCCGGAGGGCGTGGACACGCGAACGGCGGCCGCCATGATGCTGAAGGGCATGACGGCCGAGTATCTGCTGCGCCAGACCTTTCCCGTCCGCCCGGGCCACACGGTTCTGATCCATGCGGCGGCCGGCGGCGTCGGCCTGATCGCGGGCCAGTGGGCCAAGCATCTCGGCGCGCGCGTCATCGGCACGGCGGGGTCGGACGAGAAATGCGCGCTCGCGCTGGAGCATGGCTACGACCACGTCATCAACTACCGCAGCGCCGACTTCGTGGCGGCGGTGGCCGATCTGACGGATGGGCGCAAATGCGACGTGGTCTACGATTCGGTCGGCCGCGATACGTTCCCGCAAAGCCTCGACTGCCTGCGCCGTCGCGGGATGTTCGTCAGCTTCGGGCAGTCGTCCGGCAAGATCGCGCCCTTCGACATCGGCATTCTCAACCAGAAGGGTTCGCTCTTCATGACGCGGCCGAGCCTATTCGGCTACACGGCAACGCGCGAGGAGCTCCAGGCCTGCGCCGGTGCCCTGTTCGACGTGGTTCGCAGCGGCGCGGTGAAGATCCGCATCAATCAGACCTTCCCGCTCCGCGAGGCGGCCAAGGCCCACGAGACTCTGGAAGCGCGAGGCACCACCGGCGCGTCGATCCTGACCGTCTAGCTCGCCGCCAGAGAGAAGCCACTTCGTGCCCTCCATTCCGACCGACACGGCGCGCGCGGAAGCGCTTCCCGCCTATCAGGATCCGCGCGTTCGGAACCGGAATCTGCAATGGATGCGCGCGCTCGCCGCGCTCTTCGTGCTTCTCTACCATGCGAGCGTCTATCTCGGCCAAGTCGTCGGGGACGCGTCTTTCCTGCGCGTCTTCGACGGGCGGTTCGGGCTGATCGGGGTTGCGATCTTCTTCGCGACCTCCGGCTATCTCATGGCCGAGATCCTGCCCAAAGCCGATCCCTGGCGTTTCCTCCTGCACCGGGTCGTGCGCATCTACCCGATCTTCTTCGTGGTGCTCCTGTCGCTGCTCCTGGTACGGCGGCGGCTCGGCGAGGTGGACCTGTGGGCAGTTACGCTCGTGCCGGTGGGCGAGGGGCGCATCTACTATCTCGGCGTGGAATGGACGCTCCTGTTCGAGACGACCTTCTACGTGTTCCTGTTTCTGTGCAGTCTGGCCGGGTTGCGTCATAAGCTTCCGTGGATCGCCGGTTTGTGGCTGGTCGTGATCGCCATCGGAACGGTGCTTTTCAGCAGCCTGCAACCGACCCTCACGCCGAAGATCGAGTTCCTGCCGCTGATGGCGGTCAACTCGGCCTTCGCGCTCGGCCTTCTTATTCCGCATCTGCGGGACCGCGGCCTCTTTCAGCCCGCCGCCGCGACCCTGGCGGTTGGCTTCATCCTGCTCCTCAGCATTTTCCCGTTCGGCTACGATCGCTGGCTGGCCTCCTTCGCGGCGGTGCTCCTGGTCGGGCTCGTCGCCTCGCACCGTCCTCGCCAGGATGGGCGCCCCGGCCTCGTCTCGCGCCTGGCGGACCGATACGGCGATTGGAGCTACGCCCTTTATCTCTGCCATGCACCGCTCGTTGTCGCGATCTACCTGAAGCATCCCCCGCTGCCGAGCTGGGGCCTGTGGACGCTCGCCGTCCTCGTTCCGCTCGCCGTCGCCGTGCCATACGGCCTCTTGGATCTCGCGCTGTACCGGCGTCTCAAGGGCTGGGTGGATCGAAGCAGCCAGACCACCTGCACGCTAATGGCATGCGCTTACACGGCCTTCTTCATCGCCGTCGCCGCGACAGCGTCGCTCGTCGGCACCGGCCCGACGCCGATCCTGACGCGCCAGCCGGTGGCCAAGCCCGTCCCGCCACCAGCGGAAACCGCCGTGCCGACGCTCATACCCGAGCCCGCGACGCCGCAACCGCCCACGCCGGAAACGACACGTCCTTAGGGCGCGATGTCCTCTCTACCGAGGTGACGTAGCGGCGGATCCAATTTCAGGCGCTGCGCCGACAGGCTCCGAACATAGACATGTCCCACGGGCACCGTTTCATGATGGCACTCCTTTTCGACTGAGGCGCGCGGGCTTCCGGATATTGGTCGAAACTGGGTATCAAACTGAGAAGTTTAAGCAATTCGATTTGATGCTCGCCCTCTTTGCGGGGACCGATTGATCCATTAAGAGTTTGTTCAGCAAACTGCTCTTGAGAGATCGCGAACCATGCGCCTTTTCGCGCTGGCCATGGCTGTTTTCCTGCTCGTCCCCATGGCAGCCTTCGCTGCCGGGCCAAAGGGCGATTCCGTCAAACGCGAAGTCCTGGGTCTCTACGACAGCGCTTTCGAAGAGACGCCCACCGACACGATGCTCCACACGAACGTGGAGATGCCGCTCAACCATCTCGGCTATATCCTGCGCTACCACGATCTGCGTCAGGGCCCGCCGCCGAGGGAACTCGCCGAGCGCGCGGTGGCTGTCGTCACCATGTTCACCTACGAGGTCGGCGATCCCCGCGCCTTTCTGACATGGCTGGAACAATCAGCCGACATCGTGCCTCGTTTCATCTCGATGGGACAGATCGGCGCGAACCTGACGGAAGCCAATATCCTGCGCGCGAACCGCGTGTTCGAGCGGCTCGGCCTGCGTATCGTGTCGGACTACGTCCCGAACTTCATCGCAGCCAACGTCGTCACGTTGGATCGAAGCCTCATCGGCTTCGAAAGCCAGGTCGACCCCCTCCCGCCGGGACACCCCGTTGTGGTGCGGGCGGGTGAGGGCGCCAATGTCGCGCTGGAATACGAGACGGATCGTCCCGGCGGAGCCTTGCGCAGCATTGTCGTGGCGACGGGGCCGGGCGGCGGCTATGTCGCGGGCGGCTTCGCGCAATCCTTCGACGAGGCGCTCAATCTCAAGCGCTGGATCATCGATCCGTTCGAGTTCCTCCAGCGCGCGCTTGGCGGACCGGATTTTCCGGTGCCCGATACGACGACCCTCTCCGGTCGTCGCATCTATTTCAGCCATGTCGATGGCGATGCCTGGAACAATCTGTCCTACGCTTCGATCGACATGTCGAAGCCTCAGCCCTCCAGCGAGGTCATGCTGGAGCGCCTGATCCGACCCTATCCCGATCTGCCGGTGAGCGTCGGAATCGTGGGCGGCGACATCGATCCCGAGATGGGCGGCGGTGAGGCGGCGGCGAAGGTCGCCAAGGCGATCTACGCGCTGCCGCAGGTGGAAGTGGCGAGCCACACGATGACGCATCCCTTTTTCTGGGAGTTCTTCGATCCTTACGATCGCGAACGTGAGCTGAAACTGATCGAGGAAGTGTCGCCCCGCGCAAACGGCTTGGTCGAGACCCTGACCTCCGCCCTGAAGCTGACGCCATCGGGCGCTTCGACACACAACCGTTTCGTCGCCGGTTCCAACGACCTGCCGCGCGCCTATCTGCGCGATCCCTTCAGCTTCGAGACGGAGATCGGCGGTGCGTTGAAGCTTGCCGAAGGTCTGGCGCCCGCGGGCAAGAAGGCTGCGCTCTATCTTTGGAGCGGCGATACGCATCCGACCGAGACCGCCATACGCGCCACACGTGAAGCGGGCGTGCGCAACATGAATGGTGGCGACGTGCGTTTCGACACGCACCGCCCTTCGATCGGCTATGTGGCGCCGCTGTCGCGCACGGTCGGCCGCGAGCGGCAGATCTATTCGGTCAACAGCAACGAGAACAACTACACCGAGCTGTGGACGAACCATTTCTACGGCTTCCGCAATGTGCGCGAAACCTTCGATCGCACCGGTGCGCCGCGCAGGCTCAAAGGCGTCAACGTCTACTACCACAGCTATTCCGCCGAGCGCCCGGCCGCGCTCGACGCCGTGCGCTACCATCTCGACTGGGCACGCACAGCGCGTCTCACGCCAATCCGCGCATCCCGCTACGCTGCGGCGGCGGACGGTTTCTTCTCGACCGAGATCACGCAGCTTTCTCTGGAGCGATGGACCGTGTCGAAGCGCGACGGTTTGGACACGGTGCGCTTCGACCGAGCCGATGAGCGTCAGGTGGACATGGCGGCGAGCATGGGGGTCCTCGGTTCGACGAGGAGCCAAGGCTCGCTCTACGTCTCGCTCGATCCCAGCGTGGCAGATGCCGTCGTCGCACTCGAACCGCGCCGCGATCCGGTGGAGGCGACGGACGCCCTCCATGCGTCGATGGTCGACAGCCGTTGGCTGGTGGAAACTCTCAAACGCGAGCCCGGCCGTGTTACCTTCCGCGCGGAAGGTTTCGGCCCGGGCGATTTCACATTCGAAAACCTGCCCGCGGAGCCCATGATCGTGACGGCGCGCGACGGCAAGACGCTGATCGCGGAGATCGAAATCGCTCCCAAACCCGCGCAGCCGGTCTCCTTCTCCCTGCCGGCAGGAACGCCGAGACCCATCGACGTCTCGATCGCCTGCGCGACGTCGCGCCATGCGGAGCGTCATCGATGACGCCGCTTCGTCTGACCCTCGGCCTCGGGATCGCTGCCGCGGTGGCGGCCGGATTTCTGATTCCCAGCACATCCGAGCGTCTCGCCATGCTGGCGCGCGACGGCCAGTTCAGCGCGGCGCTTCGCGAGGGTGACCGGGCGATCCGTTCGGGAAAGCACGATCCGAGAACGCTCGCCCGCCTCTTTCACATCAACAGCCTCGAAGGCGACCCGGAAACGGCACGGCGAGCGATCTTCGCCTATCTCGATCAGAAGCCGAACGACTCGTCGATGCTCTGGCGCGCCGCGGAATTTCTGGAGGAACAGGGCGACGTCGAAGGCCACATGGCCGTTCTCGCCAGACTGATCGATCGCACCGGCGCTCCGAACGCCATCGATCAACTTGCGAGCCTCTACCGCCTTCACGGGCGCTTCGCGGAAGAGCAGGACCTTCTGCTCGCCACCGATCCGGGCAAGCTGTCCGTGCCCATGCGCTGGCGAACAGCCGGTTTGCGGGTCCGTATCGGCGACTTGCCGGGCGCGGCCGCTCTCGTTCGCATGCTCGACGACGAGCCGGGCGCGACAGGGGCCGAGCAGCGGCCGCTCGCCTTCGAGATCCTGATGCGCGCGGGCGCTCCGGCCGAAGCCGGTCGGCGCGCCGAAGGCTGGCTCAAGACGGGCATGCTGGCGGACGAGCAGGCGCTCTACGTCCTCAACCTCGCGACAGCCGGAGCCGGGGATGCGGCGCTCGCTCTCGCCTTGCGGGACGGGCGGCAGGTGACCGATCGAGCGTCGCTTGCCTGGTCGCTCGGAACGCGCGGTCATTTCGATCTCGCGGAAGACTTGATCGATCGTTGGATGGCCGGCGGCAACCAGCGTCTGCTAGGGCGTGCGACGACGCTCTATGTCGATCTGGCTCTGTCCACCGGCTCGGTCGGACGGGTCTTGGCGCGGACGAGCGGGAAGCTGCGCTCGGACGATCCCGCGCTCCGGACTCAAGGCGCAAGGCTCGCGGCGACGCTTTTCGATCGCGCGGGCTACGCTTCGATCGCGTCCCTGCGCCCGCTCCTGACCGGGGAGGTCCTGGCCCGGGAACCCCTGTTCGGCGCCGCGCTGTCTCAGGCCGAGCGAAACGTCATGGCGGCACGCTACTTCCTGCGCAGCGCGAGCCTGGGCGAACTCGACGAGGCGGGCGCCCGCCTGTGGACAGCCATGGCCGAGGAACTTCTCGGGGCCGGCGAGACGCTCGACATCTTGCGGACCGCATGGCGTGCCGATGCCCTGTCGCCCGCGATGCTGGCCGAGATGCAGGGCGTCGCCCGCCGCAACCATCGCTTCGATCCCGCCTGGGCCGTGGTCGCTCGGCCGTCCCATGCAAGGCCCGGCGCATGAGAGCGGAACGTCCGTCCCCCGAACCGGCGAAGGCCGCGCGGACCGCGAACGTCTTCGCGCTCCGCCGCAGCCGGAAGGCTCAAAGCGCCTGGATCGTCGAAATGGCGATCCTCTTCGCTCTCCTGCTGGTTCTCGATCAGGCGATGCGGCCGAGCTTCGCGCTGCTGGACGTCGCTCCTCATCCGTTCTGGGCGCCCGTCATCGCCATGGCCGCTCTCTACGGCCTGATGGCGGGTCTGACGACCGCCGCCACGGCCACGCTTCTCCTGGCGTGGACGGCCCCGGCGCTCTCGCCGGCGATGGCCGACCATTTCCTGCAATGGATGCAGTTCTGGAAGGATCCCGTTCTGTGGCTTCTGGCCGCTCTCGCACTCGGCCTGCATTGCGACCGCGAAGCCGCGCAACGGTTGGAGCTGGAAGCGAGGGCGGCGGAGGCGGAGGCTCGCAGCGAGACCATCGCGGCCTACGCCACGACGCTGCGCTCGCAGATCGGTCGCTTGGAACGCGACGTCGCCCTGGCCGCCTCCAAACCCGCCGATCCGACACTCCATAACGATCATCCCATGTCGGAGGGGGCACAATGACCGCCTCGGTAGGGGCTGTCGCTCCGCGGGAGAAGCTTGGCTGGGTGAAGCGTTTCGGCCTGCTTTCGGTCGCGACGCTCCTGGCGGCCTCGCTGGACACGCTCCTGATCTGGGCGACTTACTTCGACTACATTCGGACGATCGTCCTCGTTCTTCTGCATCTCGTGCTCGCGGTAGCCGTGGGTTCGGCGACGAGCCGTCTTCTGGCGGACCAGACCCATGCCGTGCTGCTCGGTTGCGGGCTGGCGGTGATGGGGCCGTTCGGAGCGGCAGGCGCCCTCGTTGTCGCGCTCGCAGACCGGAGTTCGGCCGCGGGCCATCCCGAACTGGAGGACTGGTATCGCCGCCTGTCGGGCGAAGCGGAGCGCAACGCCTCCGAAATCATGCAGGCCGATATTCTGGAAGGGCGCGCCTACCGACCATCGCGCGTCGGCGCCGACAATTTCAGCAGAATTCTCGCGCATGGGACCGTGTCCGAACGGCAGGCGGTTCTGGGATTGCTGGTGCAGCATGACGAGCAAGGCTCGCTCGACCTGATGACGACCGCGCTTCGCAGCCCCGACGTCGCCGTTCGTGCCTCGGCGGCCGCCGCCGTGGCGCGCATGCGGGAGACCGCCGCCAGGACCGTGCCGACCCGAGAGGCGGTGCGATGACCGGCGTTTCCCCCTTCGATCGGACGCTCGGCCAGCCTCTCGACGTCTGTCTCGTGGTGGAGGGCTGTTATCCCCATATCGCGGGCGGTGTGTCCACTTGGGTGGACTGGCTGATCCGCTCCCTGCCGGAGGTGCGGTTCGGCGCCGTCTCGCTGGTCGCCCCGGTCGGAGACCGCACGGCCCGCTATCCCTTCCCGGACAATCTCCTGCAGTTTCAGGAAGTCGTCATGGGCGACCATCCGGCGCCGCGACGCGGCTGGAGCCAAAGCCTTGCGCCGTCCGCCGAACGGCTCGCCGGAGCGCTCGTGGCGTTCCTGAAAGAAGGACGCCTCACGACCCTTCGCGAGATCGTCGCCCTCGTGAACGATCCGAAGCGGCCCGTGCCGCTCTGGGCGCTCGAGCAGGGGCCTTATGCCTTCGAGCTCTGCCGCATCTCCTATCTGCAGCTCATGCCGCACGGCTCGTTCCGGGATTTCTTCTGGGCCTGGTCCTCGCTGATGGGCGGTCTCTTCGCCGTTCTCAAGGCGCCTCTGCCGGCCACGCGCGTCGTTCACACGATCTCGACAGGCTATGCCGGCTTGCTCGCCGCGCGCGCGGCTATCGAAGGCGCGAGCCGGGTCTTCATCACCGAGCATGGCATCTACACGAACGAGCGGCGGATCGAGATCCTCATGGCCGACTGGGTGGTGGACACGGTCGACAAGGGCCTGTCGATCCGCGATCAGCGCACCGACCTGCGCGATCTCTGGATCATGGCTTTCGAGAGCTATGCGCGCTGCTGCTACGAAGCCTGCGACGCGATCACCACCCTCTTCGGCGACAATCAGCCGATGCAGAAGGCGCTGGGCGCCGATCCCGAGCGTCTCCGGGTCATTCCGAACGGCATACCGGTCGAGCGCTTTTCCAGCATCGGGCCGGTGCCGTCGCAAGCGCGACCAACTGCGGCGCTGATCGGTCGCGTCGTCCCGATCAAGGACATCAAGACCTTCATCGAGGCGGCCGATCGGATGCGCCGGACGATTCCCGACGTCCATGCGGTGATCGCCGGTCCGGTGGACGAGGACCCGGCCTATGCAGCCGAGTGCCGCGAGATGGTGGCGCGGCGGGGGCTGGAGGAAACCGTATCCTTTCTTGGCCGCGTGGATGTGCGGGAGCTTCTCGCCGTCAGTCATGTCGTGGTACTGACGAGCCTCAGCGAAGCGCAGCCGCTGACCGTTCTCGAAGCCGGCGCCGCTGGCCGACCCTGCGTCACCACGAATGTCGGGGCCTGTCGCGAAATGATCGAAGGTGCGGGCAACGATCCGGCCTTCGAGGGACCGGGCGGCGTCGTTACCGACATTCTCGACGCCGAAGCCATCGCCGAAGCGGTCTCACGCCTCCTCGCCGACGCGGACCTGCGCCGCACGATGGGTGAGAACCTGCGCCGACGCGTCGCGCGAAGCTATGCGTCGGACCTTTCCGCCGATCGATACCGCGCGCTCTACGACCGCGCGCCTGCCACCAAGGCGGCTTGAACCATGGCGGGGATCGGCTTCGAACTCAGACGTCTGGCGCGCGAAGGCGGGGTGATCCGGCCCGTCGCCTCGGCCGGCCATGGCGCGGTGGTGGCGGCGGGTCCTTGGCTGCTTACGGTTCTGGCGCTCAGCATCATCCAGCATCGCCTGCCGCGCTCCACGCAGGCCGCGTACGACCTTCAGGCACTGGTCATCTATGTCTTCTGCCTGTCGCTGGTGGTGACGGCGCCCCTTGTCGCGGGCGCGTTGCGGCTCGCCGCCGACGATCTTCACCTGCGCAAGCCCGATCGAATCCGCGCGACCTATCTCGTCAGCCTCGCCGCCTCGATCGTCGCAACGGCTCTTGTGGCCCTGTTTCTCTTCCGCTTCGGCTTCGGATGGCGCGGCGAGCCGCTTCTCGCAGCCTCCGCCGCATCGGGCGCGACGGCGGCGATCTGGCCGGCGACGGCGTTTTGCGCCGCCACACACGACTTCGGCTCCATCACGCGGGGCTTCGTGCTCGGTCTGATCCTCGCCGTCGGTGCAACGCTCCACGGCGCCTCCGCAGGCCTTACGCCACCCATCCAGGCGCTGCTCTTCGCGGCCGGCCTCTGGTTCACGGCGGTCTGGTTGACTGGCCGGGTCCTGTCGACCTTTCCCGCCGACGTGCGGAACATCGGCGCCGCGCTCTGGCGCATCCTGGAGACGACGCGACGCCATTCGGCCGTCGTGCTCGGCGCCCTCGTCGCCACCCTGGCGATCTGGGTGGACTCCTGGATTCTCTGGTTCGGGCCCGCCGGGCTGGCCGTCGCCAGCGGATTGCCCACGGCGCCCTTCTACGACAGCGCCATGTTCGTGGCACGCCTGAGCATGTTGCCCGGCCTCGTCCTTTTTCTCGGTTCCGTGGACACCGGCGTGTTCCAGGCGGTACGCCGCTTCCTCGGCGCGGTCGAGGGGCACGCCAGCCTGTCCCGGATCGAGACGCTTTCGGTCGGCATGAGCCGCGAGATCGATCAGCTTCTCGTGCGAATGATCCTCGTTCAGGCGACCTTCAGCACGGTTGCCCTGGCGCTCGCGCCTGCGTTCGTAGAGCCGGCCGGGCTTCTCTACCAGCAGCTCGGAATCCTGCGGCTGGGCCTTCTGGCGGCGCTCTTCCATACAATCTTCTTCGCGGCGACGACGCTCCTTCTGCTGCTCGGGCAGGAGCGGCGCTTTCTCCTGGCGCAGCTCGCGTTCCTCGCTTCCAATGCCGCGCTGACCGGCGCGACCCTGGCGATCGGCCGCGACGCCTATGGCTTCGGCTATCTGGCTGCGACAGCCCTTTCTGCACTTCTGGCGATCTGGCTTCTCAAACGGTCGCAGGATGCGTTCGTCTATCTCACCTTCTCCGCCGCGCTCGAGCAAAGCCGCAACCGGCCCCCTTTGCCGCTCCAGGCCATTCCGATCCTCCTTCTTTCCCACCTACGCCGCATCGCCCTTCGAGCGACGACGCGTCCATCTCAGTCCCAGGAAACCGAACGATGATCCGGATCACGTCTCTGCTTCTCGCATCGGTCCTCACGCTTTCCGGCGGCTTGGGCACAGCGACAGGCGCTCTGGCCCAACCCGCGCCTTCCGGCGCGTCCTCGGCGCCCGACGGAGCGGGTTTCACCATCGGCGACAAGCTGCGCGTGACGTTCTTCGAGCAGATGGACATGCCAGGCGGGCAGGGCGGAGCTGCGCCGGCCACCACCTTCTACCAGCGCATCGACCTGACGTCGGACTACGTGGTCGGCGCCGACGGGCGGATTAGTCTGCCGCGTTTGGGCGCGATCAAGGTGGCAGGGCGCGATGCCGACAGCGTGAGCGCCGACATCCAGTCGGCTTATCTCGACGCGATGGGCCGGCCGGGCGACGTTCACGTCGCGATCCTGGAGCGCCAGCCTGTCTATGTGCTTGGTCCGGTGCGCTCGCCGGGAGCCTTTGCCTATGCCAGCGGGATGGTCGCCATCCAGGCCATCGCGCTGGCCGGCGGGCCGGAGCGGTTGCAGGATCGCCTCGCTCCGGTGGTCGAGGCCGGGCGCGAGACGGAACGCTCGGAGGACGCGCGCACGCGCCTGACCCTTCTTCTGTCGCGGCGCGCCTGGCTGGAATCCGTGCGGGATGGAACGCCCCCTGTCGTGCCGGACGAGCTGGTGCGCCTCGTCGGGCGGACGAATGCCGGCGAGATGGTCGCCGCCGACGTCGCGGCAGGTCGCGCGGCCGCTTCGGCGCGCGAAAGCGAGATCGCCAATTTCCGCCAGCGTGCGCGGGCTTGGCGCGAGGAGATGACGGTCCTCAACCGCTCGCTGGGTGAAATCGAACGCGAAATCACCGAGCGCGGCGCACGGATACGCCAGGCGACCGAGCCCGATCCGCGCCTCAGCCGCGCCAGCGTCATCACTACGCAGCGCACCGAGCTCGTCGAACTCGAACGACGTCGGCGCGAAGTGCAGGCCTCGATCCATCGCATCGAGCAGCAATTGTCGGAAACCGAGGCAGCCCGCGCGCGTGTTTCGCTGGAGTTCGACCGGACCATCGCGCAGGAGCTGGTGACGCTGACCAACGACATCGTTCGCCTGCGCCAGATGGCCTCCAGCGCGTCCGAAATCGCCGGTTCCCTCGGAGATGCCGCGAGTTCGTCCGGCTCGGGCGAGTTCGACATCTCGATCATCCGAACGGCGGCGGACGGTGTCGAAACGCTCGCGGCGACGCCAACGACGCGGCTGATGCCGGGCGATGTCGTGCGGGTGACGCGCGGCGGCGCGGTCGTCGGGACGAGCGAGGCGGCGGTGCGATGAGCGAGCGACAGGCGAGCCCCGATCCGATGCGTCGCTTGATCCTTGCCGGAGCGTTGGCTGCCCTCCTGCCGGGCGAACGAGCGCAGGCAGCAGCAACTCCACGGCCCGACAGCGAGGCCCGCCGTCTCCTGCGAGCGGCACGGCGTTGGGGTTGCCAGTATCAGGATATCGATCTCGACGCGGTCGCAGAGTCCGATCTCGATCTCATCGCGCTCGAGCCGAGCCTGGACGACTGGTCGATGCGCTTCATCACGCCAGCCGACATGGAGCGCCTGAAGCGCAAGCCGGACGGCTCGCGTCGCCTGGTTCTCGGCTATCTCCCGGTCGGCGAAGCCGACATCAAGCGCTGGTACTACACGGACGACATGCGGGCGGAGCCGCCGGCCTGGCTAGGGCCCGAAAACCCCAACTGGCCGGGCTCGCGCCATGCGCGCTACTGGGACCCGAGCTGGCGCGCACTGATGGCGACAGGCGACGATTCTCTGCTTCGGCGCATCCTCGCCGTTGGCTTCGACGGAGCTCTCCTCGACCGCGTCGATGCCTATGGCGACTGGCGCGAGGAGCGGCCAAGTGGCCAGAACGACATGATCGATCTCGTCGCAACGATCCGCGATATCGCCTCGGAGCGGAACCCCGATTTCCTCCTCGTTCCTCAGAATGCCGAAGACCTGCTCCTGTCGGCCCGCTATCGCCGATTGATCGACGGGCTCAACAAGGAAAGCCTCCTGACCGGCTTATCCGGCCCCGGCGTTCCGAATTCCGAGGACGACGTGGACTGGAGCCTCAAGCGGCTGAAAAAAGCGCAATCCGATGGCGTCGCTATTTTCGCCACCGAGTATGTCAGTGACCCAGCAAGCCAGCGGCGGCTGTCCGACCGCCTCGAAACCTACGCCTTCAAACCCTTCTTCGGCGTTCGGGAACTGGACGTGTTGCCGGACTAGCCGTCTATGGCAGAAGGAGGGTGTCAAAGCTTTCGGTTAATGTCGTCGATCTGCGCTCAAGGAGCGAGCTTGCCGTGCCATCGGCGGAAGCAAGCGTTTCAACGCTCTCGACTTGGTGCCGGTTCGAGGGGTCAGTCGCCACCCCGTGGCGTGTTGACGCCGCACGGCGCAAGGCGGTAAAGCCGAGAGCATCTAGCCCTCCCAAGGCTTGGATGGGTGGCCGAGTGGTTTAAGGCAGCGGTCTTGAAAACCGCCGTGCGGGGAACCGTACCGTGAGTTCGAATCTCACCCCATCCGCCACAACAGCCGACCGAGTGTCGGACACCGGACCGCGAGCTTGAAGCGCTTTCCGGTCGCAGCGATTTGGTCTCTTGCAAGACGCTGAAGACCCATAAGCTGTCGTCTGAGTCCAATGACGTCCTGTCGCCGTTCATCAGGCATCGGATCGGCTGAACCAGAAAGTCGGTCGAGCAACGACCTTCTCGAAGCGCCTCGAACTCTCGACAATGCCCGAACCCGTCCCATCTGTACGGTATTGACATTGGAGTGACGGGTTTGAGCGCTGTTTCCGACCGCGACGAAGACGCCCAGGACATTCTGATCCGCCGCCTACAGGCGATCGACAACCTCACTGCGCAGGACCGACATCTGATTTCGTCCTTGCGTTTCGACGTCGTCGACATTCCCCCCCGAACAGATTTCGTTCGGGAAGGCGATCGGCAAACGAAATGCTGCCTTCTGATGGATGGTGTCGTCATCCGCTCGAACTTCACCCGTTCGGGCGAGCGGCAGATCCAGTCCGTCCATATTCCCGGCGACGTTCCGGATCTGCAGAGCTTGCATCTGAGGCGGATGGACCACTATATCGGAAGCGTCTCCCAATGCCGCGTCGCGTTCGTGGCGCATGATCAGATGCTGCGGGTGCTGCGGGACTCTCCCCATCTCACGGCGATCCTGTGGCGCGAGACGCTGATCGACGCCGCGCTCTATCGCGCCATCATCGTGCGCAATGCGCGGCTCGGCTCGACGGAACGGTTGGCACATTTCATCTGCGAGATGTGGTGCCGTTTCGATGCGGTGGGTCTGACGGATCGCAACGGTTTCGCATTCCCGATGACACAGGAAATGGTGGGGCAGGTGCTCGGGCTCAGCATCGTCAGCGTCAACCGTTCGATGCAGATTCTGCGATCCGACCGGCTCGTCGTCTGGGACCGGGGGCGGATCGACATTCTCGACTGGACGCAGCTCGCCGAGATCGCTCAATTCGACCCGACTTTCCTGCATTTGAACGAATAACGGGCCAAGCTTCGAAGGTTGCGCGAGCGGGGAAGGTCCCGCCGGCGGCCGACGGATTGACTTGCCGAACTCGTCGCGGCACACCAAACGCTCATTCGGACGGTGTCGATGCGCGATTACTACACGATTACGGAACTCACCCGCGAGTTCGATATCTCGACGCGGACGATCCGTTTCTACGAGGACGAGGGGCTGATCTCGCCGATCCGGCGGGGGCGCACGCGCTTGTTCCGCCATTCGGACCGCCATCTTCTCCGCATGATCCTGCGCGGCAAGCGTCTCGGCTTCTCGATCGCGGAAATTCGCGAAATCATGGGAATGTATCGCACGCCGCCCGGTGAAGCGGGGCAGTTGCGGGCGATCGTGCGCCGGGTCAGCGAGAAGCGCAGCGAACTCGAACAAAAGCGGCGCGATATCGAAGACCTCCTCGCCGAGCTCGATCAGGCCGAAGAGGCTTGCCTCACGCGAATGGCCGAACTTGGAATCTCGCCGACGACGTAACGCTGCCGCCGGCCATCAGGGCTGGGCGCTCGGTTCGAAGGAACATGCGTTTACGGTGTCGCGGACCTTCGCGCTTCCGCTTTCCGAGAGCTGCCCCCGAAGCAGCTTTTCGAGAAGGTCGTCCGCCTTCAAGCGCGTTTCGACACAGCCGCAATAGGACACGCAGAAGGCCGTATCCCGGTCCTTCTCGCAGGTCTGCTGGCAACTTGCCCGAAACGCCTCCGTCTGATCCGGGGGCGAGATCGTGGCGGCCAGAGCGACGAGGCCGAACGAGATCGGCTGGTGCAGGAGGTAGAAGAGCAGCGAATGTCGGCCGAGCGTCGAAAGCGGCCAGAGCGCCTTCAACGGGTCGTTGAGACGCGCGAGGCGCGGCCAAGCGCCGATGCGATCGAAGAGCTGCGCCAGGGCGATGCCGATCAGAATGGCACCGAACCACGGAAACAGCGGCACGAAGTCGTTCGACAGGGGCGGGTGTTCGGAAAAGCCGATCCAGGCGAGCCAGCGACTGTCAGTCAGCGCAGTCGTGAAGAGGGATGGCAGCCCAATCACAACCGCGGCGCTTGTGGCCGTCGCCCAGAAGGGCAGCGTGAGGAACGCAAGGCCGAGCAGGCTGCCAAGCGCGATCAGATGCAGGATGCCGAAGAAAACGAAGCCCTGCGGCGTCAGCCAGAAGGTGGCGATCGAGATGGCGAGGGCACCGGCGCCAATCTGCAGGAAGCGCTTGCGAAAGGATGGCCAGCGGATCGCGCGAGCATGGGCCAGAACGAGGCTGACGCCGACGAGGATCAGGAAGCTCGAAGCGATGCAGCGCGCAAACAGCTTCCAGCCGCCGACCTGCGCGAAGCCGGCCGGGAGGTAGCCGAAAAATTCGAGATCCCAGGTGAAGTGGTAGACGAGCATCGCCAGAAGCGCGACGCCACGGGCGACATCGAGCAGTTCGATGCGCCCACGCTGGGTTTTCTCAGGTACCGTCATCGCGCGTCCACTGGTTCGATCGCCGTTCCGCCTATCTCAATTGCGGAAGGAAGGCGAACGGAAGTTCATGGCCGTCGCCTTCAAGCCGATCGAGGACATCCGCATGAAAATGATCGAAGCGTCGGGCGCGCGCATTCCCGCCCTTGGGCTCGGCACCTACAAGCTGACCGGCGAAACCTGCGTCGGCATGGTCGCCAAGGCCATCGAGGGCGGCTATCGCCATATCGACACGGCGCGCATGTACGGCAACGAGCGGGAGGTGGGCGAAGGCATTCGGGCGAGCGGCGTCGATCGCTCGGACCTCTTCGTGACCACCAAGATCTGGTATGAGGATATCGGAGCCGACCGGCTGGTCTCGACCGCCGAAGCCGCAGTCGAAGCGCTGGGCACCGGCGCGGTCGATCTTCTTCTGATCCACTGGCCGAACGCCCGCATTCCCCTGGAGGATTCGATCTCGGCCCTGAACGCGGCGCGCGAAAAGGGACTGACGCGCCATATCGGCGTGGCGAACTTCCCGAGCACGTTGATGGACGACGCGGCCGCGATGAGCGCCGCGCCGCTCGTCTGCAATCAGGTCGAGTATCATCCGCTTCTGTCGCAGGAAGCCGTGCTGGCCGCCTGCGAGCGGCACGACATGGCGCTGATCGCCTATTCGCCCATCGGGCAGGGCGGCGAATTGCTCCAGCACCCGACCGTGACCGGCATCGCCCAACGCCTTGGGCGCACGCCCGCTCAGGTCATCCTGCGCTGGGAGATCGAACAGCCGCGCGTCGGCGCCATTCCGCGCACGTCCAACCCCGATCGCCTGTCTGAGAATTTGGACGTCTTCTCGTTCGAGCTGTCGGACACCGACCGGACGGCGCTGAACGACATGACCCGCCAGCGCAAGCGTCTGGTCGATCCGAGCTTCGCTCCGTCCTGGGATAGGGTTTGACACAAGCCCCTCGGCTTGGTCAGAGGAAGGCGGGGGCGGCACGGTCGCCTCCGCAGATGCAGCAGAGAATGGTGATCGGTCGATGTTTTTCGCGCTCTCGAAGATCGGCTGGTATCTCGTTCAACCCCTCGTCGGCATTCTCCTTCTCTTCGCGGCCGGCCTCGTCTGTCTCCTTCTGAAGCTGCCGAAAACCGGCTTCGGCCTGCTTGCCGTCGCCTTCCTCGTTCTTGCCGTCGTCAGCCTCTCGCCGCTCGGCCTGATGATGCTCGCGCCGCTCGAGAATCGCTTCCCCAAGCCGGCGCTGCCCGAACGCGTGGCGGGCATCGTCGTGCTGGGCGGCTCGTTCGACACCCGCGTGGCGCGCACGCGCGGCGAGCCGGAACTGAACGACGCGGCGGACCGCATCACCACGGCGCTGGCGCTGGCTCTCCGGTTTCCCGAGGCCAAGGTGATCTTCAGCGGCGGCGCTGCGGCGATGTTCGAAGAGGACGTCACCGAATCGTCGGTCGCTGAGCGACTCTTCGGAGAGCTCGGCCTTCCCGCCGACCGGCTCGTTCTGGAGGACCGCTCGCGCAACACGGTGGAGAACGCGCGCTTCTCCAAGGAGATCGCCGCGCCCAAGCCCGGCGAAACCTGGCTTCTCGTGACCTCGGCGGCCCATATGCCGCGCGCCGTCGGCTGCTTCCGTGTGGCAGGTTTCGACGTTCTGCCCTATCCGACCGACTATCAGACGCCGGGCGGCAATCTCATCTACCAGCCCTCGACCGCGACGGTGCGGAACCTCGAAAAGGTCCACTTCGCGATCCGGGAATATCTGGGACTGCTCGCCTACTGGCTGACGGGCAAGACCGACGCGCTGTTTCCCGCGCCGGCCTCTTCGGACGCCGGCGCCAATCGGTAGATCCCCTTGAAGTCGCGCGGGTCCACGGCACGGCCCTTGCGCAGGATGCGGACCTCACCGGACAGGGCGAGATCGACTGCCACCTGCCGGATCGGCGCCATGAGCAGGCGCCAGACCTTCTCGTCCGATCCGCCGAGCTGCCTCGCGATCTCGGACGGGCAGACGGTCTTGCCTTCTCCGCGCTCGGTGACGGCTGACAGAATGGCGGCGCGGATGTCCCGGGGTTTCGTCAAAGCGTTGCGTCCTCATGGATCGGATCGAGGCACGCATTGGCCTCGGAAAAGAACTGGCGGCGCGCCAGAATCAGGATGACCGTCAGCGTTGTCGCGATCAGCACGAACGGGCCGATGAACCAGCCGAGATAGGCCATGCCGAAGAAAATGGCGCGCAGGCCCGAATTGAAGTGGCGGGCGGCGATCTGGTTCATGCGCAACGCGCGCTTCAAGGCCAGTTCGGCCATCGCCGGATCGGCTTCGGCCTCCCGCACCATCGGCACGGCCCCGATCAGGATCGTGCAATAGTTGAAGAGGCGATAGGCCCAGCCGAACTTGAAGAAGGCGAAGACGAAAATCGTCACCAGCCCGAAAAGCTTGATCTCCAGAAGCGCCCGGTCGAAATTTCCGCTGAGCGGCAGGTCGGTCACGACGCTCGCGATATGGTCGATCGATCCCATCAAGGCGAAACAGCCGCCGATCGCGAAGATGCAGGCCGAGGCGAAGAAGCCGGTGCCCTGTTGGAGGCCCGTCATGATCGCCGTGTCGATCATCCGCAGATCGCGGTTGAGCATGGTCCGCATCCAGGCTTCACGCTGGCGGTTCATGCGCCGGCTGAGGCCTCGCTTGGACAGGGCGGTGCCATCGACGGCGAAGGCATAGATCGTCCAACCGACGCTGAAGGTCAGGAGGGCGAGCAGGTTTTCGAGATCGAGGATCTCCTGGAACGACATGGTTGGCCGCTCTTTCGGCAAAGGGCCGCCGCGGCCAAATGCCCGCAGCCCGGCAAATCGGGGAGCGCGGTTCCGCCGGCCTTGACCTTGCCGCGATAGAGACGGATGGAGCGCTGATGTCGCTCCATATGATCAAACTCTGCGTCGGTGTCGAATCCATCGAGGACCTGCAGACGCATGTCGCCCTTCGCCTGGAGACGCAGCGGCGGGCCGGGCAGAGGCCCGAGCAAACCCATGTCACCCGCGTCATGCCCAAACGCGCCGCCGAGATGCTGGAGGGCGGCTCGCTCTATTGGGTGATCAAGGGGCAGGTGCAGGTTCGCCAGCCGCTCCTGCGCTTCGACGCCTTCACCTCGGAGGACGGGATCGAGCGCTGCCGCATCGTTCTCGCCCCGGAGTTCATTGCCACGCGCTGGCAGCCACGCCGGGCCTTTCAGGGCTGGCGCTACCTGACGGTGGAGGATGCGCCGCCCGATCGCAGCGCGGCGGATGGCGAGCCCCTGCCGCCGCAGCTGGAACGCGAGCTCGCCGAACTGGGGCTCCTGTAGGAGCTCAGAAGCGACCCGGACGGCCGTAGCAGATGCGCACGGCCGGCGTGCCCGTCGGCGTGTTGACCTTCAGATAGATCATGCCTTCCGGCTGCGCCGCGCGCCACGCCCGCGCGCCGTGGCACAGAAGGAGACCCACGAGGTCCTTGGCGCGAACGCGGGACTTGCCGTCGCGATAATCGCCGAGACGCGAGGCCGCCTGCTGGAGCGGATGAAGGCCGATCGAGGAAACGTTCGACGGCTTATCCCCAGCGGACGCAAAACCCAGGATTTCCTGCTCAACGGACATGGGAACCTCGAACTGACTCATACAACGGGTTGTGTCGAAAACTTCGGCGGCTGGCGTCATAGCGTCCCAAGGGACGGTGCGACGGTCAGTTCGCGGCGATCGCGTAGCAGGCGTAGGACCGGGCCTTCAGAACCTCGCAGGCGGCGTTCGCGTCGGCCTTGGAGCCGAAGCCGGCGAAACGCGCGCGGTAAAGGGTCTGCGAGCCGTTCGCCACGGACTCGGTGAACGGGGTGGCGCGCGACAGCGCGGAGCCGCCACGGACCTTCGCTTCCGCCAGCATCTCGCGGGCGGTTTCCTCGGCGGGGGTCGCAGCGATCTGAACCACCCAGCCCGAGGCGGCGAGCGAGGCCGTGACGGGCGCCGCCGCGACCGGCGCGTTGGGAATGCCGACGCGGGGACGGGGAGCCGCCAGCGCGTTCGAGGTCGGGATCTCCATGGCTTCGCGCCGTCCAAGCGCGGCCTTCAGCGCATCGCGACCGATCACGGACCGCTCGGGCGCCGTGATCGCGTTCATGGCGCCGGCGGCGTTCGAGCCATAGGCCTGCGCGACGCGCTCGTTGATGGAGGACGCGCGACGGGTCGGAAGCGGAACGCTGGTCGGCAGTTCGGCGACATGCGCGGCGACGGACGGGCCGCGCGTGGACGGCGCGTAGGAGGCCACAACCGGGTCACCGCTGCGGGTGCTGACCTCGGGGAGATACTTGGTGACCAGCTCGGCCATGTGATCGTCGCGCGAGCGCGCCGTGCGACCGCCCATCACCACCGCGACGAGCTTCTTGTTGCCGCGCAGAACCGAGGTGACGAGATTGAAGCCGGAGGCGTTGATATAGCCCGTCTTGATGCCGTCGACGCCCTGGATTCGCCCGAGAAGACGGTTGTGGTTGCCGATCACCTGACCGCGGAAATTGAACGAGCGGCGGCTGAAATAGCTGTAATATTGCGGGAAATGCTCGCGAAGCGCGATGCCGAGCGTCGCCATGTCCCGCGCCGTGGTCATCTGGCCGGGATTGGGCAGGCCGTTGGCGTTGCGGAACGTCGTGCGCGTCATGCCGAGCCGGTGCGCCTTGCTCGTCATCATCTCCGCGAACTGACTTTCCGTGCCGCCGAGGAACTCGCCGATCACCACCGAGGCGTCGTTGGCCGAACGCGTCACGAGCCCGAGAATGCCTTCTTCCACCGAGATCGTGGAGCCCGCCTTCAAGCCGAGCTTGGAGGGCGGGCGCGCGGCGGCGTAGGCGGACACCTTCATCGGAGTCGAGAGGGTCACTCGTCCGCTTTCGAGCGCGTCGAACAGCAGATAGAGCGTCATCATCTTGGTCAGCGAGGCGGGATAGCGACGATCGTCGCCGTTCCTGGAGAAGAGCACCTTGCCATTGTTGGCGTCCATGACGATCGCGGAATAGCGTTCGTCCTTGGCCTGCGCGTGAGCGCCAGGCGCCGTTGCCAGCAGACTGGCGCCGACCAGGAGCGTTCCCACCGTCATGGATGCACGCTTGGTGAGAAGATCGATCCGGGAAGGGGCCTTGAGCATAGGCAGCTCTCTCGTCTCTGGCATTGCGAGACGCCGCGTCCCGGCCGCAAGGCCGATCCTTAACCAACTGCGTGGCCTGGCGTTCTCATCTTGTGGGAAAGATACGCCCGAGGGCCTTACCAATCCGTTTATGGTTGCCGGAACCTTGTGATCAGAAGGTGGCATTCGCCTCAAGTTTTCGACAACGCACGGGTCGCATGCGCTTTTTCCTCGAAACCCTCGATTGTGGCTTGAAGTTTTTTGTGCAGTGCAATATGCGTATGTGCGCTGCAGATGGATTGCAGTTCTGGTGGGATACGGGAGCAGTGCAATGAACATGTATGCGGACGCTGGGCAGGCCAGCAAGGAAGCCATGGACACCTTCATCAAGTCGGTTTCGACCGTGACGAAGGGCTTCCAGCAGATTGCCGCCGAGACCGGCGACTTCACGAAGCGCAGCTACGAGACTTCGGCCAAGATGCTCGAAGAGCTCGCCCAGACCCGGACGCCCGACAAGGCGATCGAGATCCAGACCGCGTATTTCAAGTCGTCCTACGACGCGTGGATGGCGCAGGCCACCAAGATGAACGAGCTCTACGCGAACATCGCGCGCGAGACGTTCAAGCCCTTCGAGACCAGCGTGAACAAGGCGACGTCCTACGCGCAGGACGCGATGCAGCAGGCCGCCTGAACCACGACGTCTTCAGTCTGACGTTTTCCGAAAGCCCGGCGCTCCGCCGGGCTTTTTTCGTTTGGGCCGGAAACACGGCCCGTCGCGCCCTTGCGCGGCCTTCGCGAATCCTGTCGAGTCCGGTGCTCGAACGCTCAACGGAATGAAATTCGGCTGCGGCGGGATGGCGTCTTAAAATGGACGATCCCACACATACATATCAGCCGAAGGCGAAGGTGACGGCATTGAACGACATGGTCATGGGCATTGAGGCTCCAGCATCGAAGGTTCGCTCCCAGGCGGGCGACGACGAGGGCGTCGGCAACGACCGCGGCACATCCGTCATCACGCGCACCAAGCCGAAAACCAAACGGCCGAATCTTTACAGAGTGCTTCTTCTGAATGACGATTACACTCCGATGGAGTTCGTCATTCACGTTCTCGAACGGTTCTTCCAGAAGGACCGGGAAGCCGCGACCCGCATCATGCTGCATGTCCACAAGCATGGCGTCGGCGAGTGCGGGGTCTACACCTACGAGGTCGCCGAGACGAAGGTCACGCAGGTCATGGATTTCGCCCGCCAGCATCAACATCCGCTTCAATGCGTGATGGAAAAGAATTGAGGTGAAGCTTGCCGACATTTTCTCAAAGCCTCGAAAAGTCGCTGCATCAGGCGCTGACCTACGCCAACGAACGCCATCAGGAATTCGCCACGCTCGAACACCTCCTTCTGGCGCTGCTTGACGACAAGGACGCGGCCAACGTCATGCGCGGCTGCAGCGTCGATCTCGACGCGCTGCGCGGTTCGCTCGTCGAATATATCGACACGGAACTCGCCAATCTCGTCAGCGGCAGCGACGAGGATTCCAAGCCGACCGCCGGGTTCCACCGCGTGATCCAGCGCGCCGTCATTCACGTCCAGTCGTCCGGCCGGGACGAGGTGACGGGGGCGAACGTCCTCGTCGCGATCTTCGCCGAGCGCGAGAGCCACGCCGCCTTCTTCCTGCAGGAGCAGGAGATGACGCGATACGATGCCGTGAATTTCATTTCGCATGGAATTTCCAAGCGTCCGGGCGCGTCCGAGGGACGAACCGTTCGCGGAACGGAGGACGAGCAGTCGGTCATGGGGAACGAGGACGAAGGGCGTCGCAAGACCGCGCAGGATGCCCTGACGGCCTACTGCGTCAATCTGAACGAGAAGGCCAAGACGGGTCGGATCGACCCGCTGATCGGCCGCGCGAGCGAGATCAACCGGACCATCCAGGTCCTGTGCCGTCGCTCCAAGAACAATCCGCTCTATGTCGGCGACCCTGGCGTGGGCAAGACGGCGATCGCCGAAGGCCTCGCCAAGCGCATCGTCGAGGGCGACGTGCCGGAAGTTCTGGCGGATGCCACGATCTTCTCGCTCGATATGGGCACGCTGCTCGCCGGTACGCGCTACCGCGGCGATTTCGAGGAGCGGCTGAAGCAGGTCGTCAAGGAACTCGAGGAATATCCCGGCGCGGTTCTCTTCATCGACGAGATCCACACGGTGATCGGCGCGGGGGCGACCTCGGGCGGCGCGATGGATGCGTCCAACCTCCTGAAGCCGGCGCTGTCGTCCGGCGCGATCCGCTGCATCGGCTCCACGACCTACAAGGAATATCGCCAGTTCTTCGAGAAGGACCGCGCGCTCGTGCGCCGCTTCCAGAAGATCGACGTGGCCGAGCCGTCCGTCGAGGACGCGATCTCGATCCTCAAGGGCCTCAAGCCCTATTTCGAGGAATTCCATCACGTCAAATTCTCGAACGACGCCATTCGCTCGGCCGTCGAGCTATCGGCGCGCTACATCAACGACCGCAAGCTGCCGGACAAGGCGATCGACGTGATCGACGAGACCGGCGCGTCGCAGATGCTGCTCCCCGAGCCCAAGCGCAAGAAGAGCATCGGCGTGAAGGAGATCGAGGCGACCGTCGCCACGATGGCGCGCATTCCGCCGAAATCCGTGTCGAAGGACGACGAGGAGGTTCTGTCGAACCTCAACGAGCAGCTCAAGCGCGTCGTCTACGGTCAGGACGCGGCGATCGAGAGCCTGACGACTGCCATCAAGCTGGCGCGCGCCGGCCTGCGTGAGCCGGAGAAGCCGATCGGCTCCTACCTGTTCTCCGGCCCGACCGGCGTCGGCAAGACGGAAGTGGCCAAGCAGCTCGCCTCGGCGCTCGGCATCGAGCTTCTGCGTTTCGACATGTCGGAATACATGGAACGCCACACGGTCTCGCGGCTGATCGGCGCACCTCCGGGTTATGTCGGCTTCGACCAGGGCGGTCTCCTGACCGATGGCGTCGACCAGCATCCGCATTGCGTGCTGCTGCTCGACGAGATCGAGAAGGCCCATCCGGACCTGTTCAACATCCTCCTGCAGGTCATGGACCATGGGAAGCTGACGGATCACAACGGCAAGAAGATCGACTTCCGGAACGTGATCCTGATCATGACGACCAATGCCGGCGCGTCTGAAGCGCAGAAGGCGGCGATCGGCTTCGGCTCGTCCCGGCGGACGGGCGACGACGTGGAGGCGATCAACCGCCTGTTCACGCCGGAATTCCGTAACCGCCTCGACGCGATCATTCCGTTCGGCGCGCTGCCGACCCCGGTCATCCACGAGGTCGTGCAGAAGTTCGTCATGCAGCTCGAAGCCCAGCTCTCCGAGCGCGGCGTGACCTTCGAACTCGCGCCCGAGGCGATCGCCTGGCTCGCGGACAAGGGCTACGACGAGTACATGGGCGCGCGTCCGCTCGGCCGCGTGATCCAGGAATACGTCAAGAAGCCGCTGGCGGACGAGGTTCTGTTCGGCAAGCTGAAGCGCGGCGGCACGGTGAAGGTCACGGTCGTCACCGACGAGGCCGGCGTCAAGACGCTGCATCTCGAGGCCATCGCCGACGAGAACTTCGGCAAGGCGCGCAAGCCGGGCGAGGGGCGCGTGAAGCGCGCCAAGGTCGGCCCGAACGGCGAGGACGTCATCGACGAGGACGACGAGGATTTCGGCGATGACGAGGCCGAACTCGCGGCGGCCGACGCGGAAGCCGAGCGCCCGGCGGACGAGCCGGGAACGCGGCCCGGCAAGCGGTCGGGGACGGTGCCGAAAGTTCCCCGCAAGCTGAATTGATGGGTTAAGAGAAGGCCGCCTCCGGGCGGCCTTTTCCATTGCGGCCCCCGGACAGAACCTTGGGGCCTGCCATGGACATTCCCGACGCCTTGCCGCCCGACCAGACCCGCTATTGGCTCGGCCGAGGCATGCGGCAGGTGATTTCGGCGCCGGCCCTGATTCTCGTGACGGCGCATCTCGGCTTTGCGGGTCTGGCCCGCGACGCAGGCGTCACATGGTTCGAAGCCTCCTTCATGGTCTTCACCATCTGGGCGCTGCCGGCCAATCTCATCATGCTCGGCGCGATCACCGCCGGATTGTCGCTGGCGGCGACGGCGGTGGCGGTCGGCCTGTCGTCGCTGCGGCTCATGCCCATGGTGATCTCGCTGATGCCGGAACTAAGGGCGGAGGGGACGCGGAAGCGCACGCTCCTGTTCCTCTCGCATTTCATCGCGGTGACGGCCTGGGTCGTGTCCCGCGAGCGGTTTCCCGACATTCCCCGACGCTACCGAACCACGTTCTTCGCGGGCTTCGGCGTCACGCTGACGCTCGTCAACACGATCATCGTCGCACTGGCCTTCAACCTGATGGGCCAATTGCCGGCTCTCGTGACCGGCGCGCTGGCGTTCCTGACCCCGGTCTATTTCCTGACGTCGCTCTATGGCTCGTCGCGCGACATCACCGGACGGCTGGCCTTGTTTCTGGGGATGCTGGCGATCATCCCGGCCAATCGAATGACGCCCGACTTCGACATTCTCGTCGCGGGCATCGCAGCTGGCATCGCCTCGCTGTTCGCCGGGCGCATCCTGGAAAGGCGCAAAGGTTGATGTCGAGCGATCTCAGCTACACCGCCTTGAGCGCGCCCTGGTGGCCCTTCGTCTTCATTCTCCTGGCCGGCTGGCTTCCGACCGATGTCTGGCGTTGGCTGGGCGTTCTGTCGTCCGGGCGGATCGACGAGACGTCCCCTTTCATCGTCGCAGCGCGCGCCATCGCGACGGGTCTCGTCGCGGCCGTTATCGCTCGCCTCGTGCTTTATCCCGGCGGATCGCTCGCGGGGATTCCCGACTGGATTCGCATCGCGGCGCTCGCCGGCGGCTTCCTCGCCTATCTCTGGCTCGGCCGCCAGACGCTGATCGCTATCGTGGTCGCCGAGATCATCCTTCTGGGCGTGCCCTGGATGCTGGGAATTCTTTGACCCCGAGCGGCGCGGAAAGGCCTCGCTCGGGGCGCTAAGTTCCGAACCCGGACCTCAGGCGAGATGGCGGCGGATCGCCTCCGCCTGTTCGGCGAGAAGCGCGGGGTCTGCCATGCCGCCCGAACCATGGCCCTGAAGCGGCACGCCCTCGAAGCGGGGGATGACGTGGACATGCAGGTGAAAGACCGTCTGTCCGGCCGGAGCCTCGTTGAACTGCATCACCGAAACGCCGTCGGCGGCGAAGGCCGCCTTTGCGGCGCGCGCCAGCCGCGCGGCCTGCACGATCACGGCCTGCAGCGTCGTGTCGTCGGCGTCGAGGAGATTGCGCGAGGGCGCCTTCGGGATCACGAGGCAGTGCCCCTTGGATTGGGGCATGACGTCCATGATCGCCACGACCTCGTCCGTCTCGAAAATCTTCGCGCTCGGAAGCTCGCCGCGCAGGATTCTTGCGAAGATGTTGGTGTCGTCATACGGCGTCATGGAAAGCCCGAATCTTTGGGTGCGATGAGCCGATCATAAGGGCGCGCCGAGGCAGGTCTAGCTGCAATCGCCTTTGCGGAAGGGCGTGTGGTCGGCGAGAAGATCGTGCATCCGCTCCACGTCGCGCCGCTCGCGGTCGAGATAGGCGCTGACGGCCGAGCGCAGGCCGGGATGCGCGATGTAATGCGCCGAATGGGTGGTCACCGGCTCGTAGCCGCGCGCAAGCTTGTGTTCGCCCTGCGCGCCCGCTTCCACGACCTCCAGTCCATGCTCGATCGCATAGTCGATCGCCTGATGGTAGCAGACCTCGAAATGCAGGAACGGGTGGTCCTCGACGCAACCCCAATAGCGCCCGTAGATCCGACCGGCCCCGACGAGATTGAGCGCGCCGGCGATATAACGCCCGTCGCGCTTGGCCATCACCAGAACGACATGATCGCCCATCCGCTCGCCGAGCAGCGAGAAGAAGGCGCGGTTGAGATAGGGCCGCCCCCATTTGCGGGCGCCCGTGTCCTGGTAGAAGGAGAAGAAAGCGTCCCAGGCCGCTTCGCTTAAAGACGAGCCGGTCAGCCGCTCGATCGTGATGCCGTTCGAAAGCGCATCGCGCCGCTCCTTTCGCAGCGCCTTGCGCTTGCGGGACGCTAGCGTTTCCAGAAACGCGTCGTAGCTCTCATAGCCGCGATTGACGAAATGGAACTGCTGATCCGTGCGCTGGAGAAACGCGTCGTCCGACAGGGCCGCGCGATCGCGCTCCGTCAGAAAGGTGGCATGGGCCGACGAGGCGCCAGACGCCTCGACATAGCCCTTGATGGCCTGCGCGAGGGCATGGCGACGCCAGTCGGCGTCGGCGCTCGACCCGACGAGGAGGCGGGGGCCGGTGGCCGGTGTGAAGGGCACCGAGAGCTGAAGCTTGGGATAGTAGCGCCCGCCGGCCCGCTCGAACGCATCGGCCCAGCCGTGGTCGAAGACATATTCTCCCTGGCTGTGGCTCTTCAGATAGGCGGGAGCGACCGCGATGATCTGATCGTCCTCGTCCGACAGGACGAGATGCTGCGGCAGCCAGCCCGCCGCCCGGCCGGTGCAATGCGAATCCTCCAGGCACTTCAGGAAGGCGTGGCGGACGAAAGGATTGAGCGAGCGGCCCGGATCGTCGGCGGCGAGGACATCCCAGAGCGCGGCGTCGATATCCGACAGGCTTTCGACCACCCGGAGCGTCAGTTCGCCCCGGGCGTCGATGGAAGTGTCCGCGTCATCCGTCATCTCGATCCCCGCCAAGAAGGGTCAGCGCGGCGGCGTGAACCCCTCGAACGTCATCTGGTCCACGAGGCGCGCGCTCTTCTCGGCCTCGGCCGGCGTCCGAACCGTCCAGCTGATCGCCGGCGCGCCTTGCTCGTTCCGAACCCAATCCACGAAATCGTTCGGAAGATGGTGAATGTTATAGGACGTGAAGTCGCAGCGTCGCGCGAAAATCGCGCGGTGTTCGGCGAGAAGCTCCGGCCGGGTGCCCTCGGCGGTGAGGCCGATCGGATAGGTCTCCCGAACCTGCTCCGTCTGCTCGAGCAGCCAGCTATCGAAGGACATGAGGGCGAGCGGCCCCGCATACCCTTCGACCACGGCGGCCACGGCATCCACGAAGCCCGCATCCTCCGCCTCGCTCGCGCCTTTCAGTTCCACCACCAGCGGCACCTGGCCGGCGACGAGTTGGAGAAGCGCGGCAAGGGTCGGGATCGTGTCACCGGTGCCCCCGAGACGCAGCCCTCCGAGTTCGACAGCGGATGTCTGGCGAACCCGACCCTCGCGCCCGGTCAGGCGCTTCAGGTCGTCGTCATGGAAGACCACGGGCACGCCGTCGGAGGACAGGTGCACATCGCATTCGATCGCGTATCCGCCTGCGATCGCGGCTCGAAAAGCCGAGATCGAATTCTCGAAGACGGTCTTGTTGCCGTCATGGAGCCCGCGATGGGCGATCGGGCGATCCTTGAGCCAACCGGCCTTCATGGGAGTGCGAAGCTCAGGCGATTTCGAACAGGGCTTCGATTTCCACCGCGGCATCCAGCGGCAGCGCCGGGACGCCTACGGCCGAACGCGCGTGACGGCCGCGATCGCCGAGGATTTCGACCAGGAAGTCCGAAGCGCCGTTCGCCACCTTGTGCTGCTCGGTGAAGCTCGCCTCGCTCGCCACGAAGACCGTCAGCTTCAGAAGGCGGCCGATCGCTTCCAGATCGCCGAGCGCGGCCTGCGCCTGCGCCAGGATGTTGATCGCGCAATGGCGCGCCGCGATCTGGCCGTCTTCCAGCGAGACATTGGCGCCGAGCTTGCCGGCGACGGCGATCTTGCCATCGGCGAGCGGCAATTGACCGGAGGTCTGGAGCAGGTTGCCAAAGCGGACCCAGGGCACATAATTGGCCGCCGGAGCCGCCGCATTGGGCAACTGGACGCCGGCATCGGCCAGACGGCTGCTGATCGTGCTGCTCATGCGAATCCTCATCAGGTTTGAGCCTCGCGCGAGGGCTAGCAGGTTTTGCCCGGGCCTTCGAGAGCGCCGAGCGCCATCACAAGGAAAGTTCGACCCTCATGCGGCTTCGTCATCTGGCCTTCATGGCCGTGCTTCCCGTTCCCGGCGCGCTGGCGGCTCCCGCCAACACGCTGGCCCCGCACGAGGCGGTCTACGAACTGACGCTCGATCAGCCCGGCTCCGGCATCAACGGCGCGGAGGGTCGCATTGCCCTCCAGCTCAAGAACGACACCTGCGAGGGCATGGATCTCGACTACCGTTTCGTCGTCCGGTTTCAGGAGGACACGGAGCTGACCGTCACCGACCAGCACACACTGTCGAAGGAATCGCGGTCGGGCGATCGGTTCGAATTCGAAACCAGGACCTCGATCGACGGCGCGCCGCAGGAAACGGTGAAGGGCAGGGCCGTGATCGAGGGCGACAAGACCCGCATCGACTACGAATTGCCGGTGAACCGGCAGACCGAGATCGCGAAGGCGGCGTTCCCGCTCGGACACACCGCGCAGATCATCGAAAAGGCCAAGGCGGGCCAGCGAATCTTCGAGACGCGCCTGTTCGACGGCGACAACGAGGCCGAGAAGGGACTGACCACGACGGCGATCATCACCCCGGGCAACGGCAAACCCGCCGACCCCGCTCAGCCGGCGATCGACGCTTCGCTGGCGGGCCTTCGCTCCTGGATGATCGTCGAATCCTACTACAACAAGGACAGCGACCGGGACGGGATGCCGATCTTCGAGACTCGCTACAGGCTCTATGAAAACGGAGTTTCGGACGATCTGACTATGGATTTCGGCGCCTATGCGTTGAAGGGGCGGTTGTCGCGTCTCGAACTCCTCGAAAACGCCTGCAAACCGACGCCCTGAGGCGACCCATGAGGCCACCCTGGTAAGGAGCGCGAAACCTTCCTATCTTGCCGAGGTCGGCGGGATGGTGTAAGCGCCCGCCTATTCCACACACGGATTTACGAGGATCGGGCTCGCTGAGCCCAAAGGTTCTCGCCGGTGGCAGGTTATCCAATCTGCTTCTGTCCGTGGAGGTTCAACCGGTTAAAGGACAATTCCATGGCTCTGCCTGATTATTCCATGCGTCAGCTCCTCGAGGCTGGCGTCCACTTCGGACACCAGACCCATCGCTGGAACCCGAAGATGGCGCCCTACATCTTCGGCGCGCGCAACAACATCCACATCATCGACCTCGCGCAGACGGTTCCGCTGCTGCACAAGGCGCTGCAGTCCGTGTCCGACACGGTCTCGCGCGGCGGCCGCGTGCTCTTCGTCGGCACCAAGCGCCAGGCGTCCGAGATCATCGCCGATGCGGCGAACCGTTCGGCCCAGTACTACGTCAACGCCCGCTGGCTCGGCGGCATGCTGACGAACTGGAAGACGATCTCGAACTCGATCCAGCGTCTGCGCAAGCTCGACGAACTCCTCTCCGGCGAAGCCCAGGGCTTCACCAAGAAGGAGCGCCTCAACCTGCAGCGCGAGCGCGACAAGCTCGACCGCGCGCTGGGTGGCATCAAGGACATGGGCGGCGTGCCGGACATGATCTTCATCATCGACACCAACAAGGAGTCGATCGCGATCGACGAGGCCAAGCGTCTCGGCATTCCGGTCGTCGCCGTGGTCGATTCGAACTGCGATCCTTCCCGCATCGACTACCCGATCCCGGGCAATGACGACGCCGCCCGCGCCATCTCGCTCTACTGCGACCTGATCGCCCGCGCCGCCGTCGACGGCATCGCGCGTCAGCAGGGCTCGATGGGCGTGGACATCGGCGCGATGGAAGAGGCCCCGGTCGAGCCCGCGCTCGAAGGCGAGACCTCGGAAGAGACCGAAGCGTCCGCAGCGGCCTGATCGCTCGCGAGCCACCAGTAATGCCGGCGGCGCCGCAGCGTCGCCGACCCTCACGGCGCACCCTTCCCACGAGGTTCGGTGCGCCAATTTTTTAAGACAGAGGCCAATTCATGACGATCTCCGCTTCGATGGTGAAGGACCTGCGCGAGAAGACCGGCGCAGGTATGATGGACTGCAAGACCGCGTTGGCCGAGACCAATGGCGACATGGAAGCCGCGATCGACTGGCTGCGCGCCAAGGGCATCGCCAAGGCTGACAAGAAGTCGGGCCGCACTGCCGCCGAAGGTCTCGTGGGCGTCGCCGCCGGCGAGAACAAGGCCGTGGTCGTCGAGGTCAACTCCGAGACCGACTTCGTTGCGCGCAACGACGCCTTCCAGACGCTCGTGCGCAACGTCGCCAGCGTCGCGCTGACGACCGACGGTTCGACCGACGCGGTCGCCGCCGCCACCTATCCGGCCGGCGAGAAGAACGTCGCCGACACGATCAAGGACGCGGTCGGCACGATCGGCGAGAACATGAACCTGCGCCGCTCGGCTCAGCTCACGGTCTCGAACGGCGTCGTCGCGACGTATATCCACAACCAGGTGGCGGACGGCCTCGGCAAGATGGGCGTCCTCGTGGCGATCGAGTCCGAGGGCGACAAGGCGGTTCTGGCTGCCTTCGGCCGTCAGGTCGCGATGCATGTCGCCGCCACCAGCCCGCTCGCTCTCAGCGAGACCGAGATCGACTCGGCGACCGTCGAGCGCGAGAAGGCCGTGTTCTCCGAGCAGGCTCGTCAGTCGGGCAAGCCGGACAGCATCATCGAGAAGATGGTGGAAGGCCGCATGCGCAAGTTCTACGAGGAAGTGGTTCTGACGAAGCAGGCCTTCGTCATCAACCCCGACCTTACCGTCGAGAAGGCGCTGGAAGCAGCCGCCAAGGACGCGGGCGCTCCGGCCAAGATCACCGGCTTCGTGCGCTTCGCTCTCGGCGAGGGCATCGAGCGCGAGCAGAGCGACTTCGCGGCGGAAGTCGCGGCGGCAGCCGGCAAGAAGTAAGCTCGAAGCGGCTTTCCCCGCTTCTTGTTCCTTATGGGGGGCGTCCGCTTGAGAAGCGGGCGCCCTTCCTGTATCGCAAGCCGGCATCAAATTCGGGAAACTTGCATGACCGTCCGTTTCAAGCGCGTTCTTCTGAAGGTTTCGGGCGAAGCGCTGATGGGTAGGCAGGGCTTCGGCATCGACGTCGCCGTGGCCGATCGCATCGCCGGCGACATTCGCGACGCGCGCGAACTGGGTGTCGAGATTTCCGTGGTGATCGGCGGCGGCAACATCTTCCGGGGCGTCGCCGTGGCGTCCAAGGGCGGCGACCGCGTGACCGGCGACCACATGGGCATGCTCGCCACCGTCATCAACGCCTTGGCGCTGCGCACGTCGCTGACCAAGCTCGGCATCGACGCCATCGTCCTGTCGGCGATCGCGATGCCCGAAATCTGCGAGAGCTTCTCGCAGCGCGCGGCGCTCGCCCATGCCGATCGCGGCCGCGTCGTGATCTTCGCGGGCGGAACGGGCAATCCGTTCTTCACCACCGATTCCGCCGCCGCACTTCGCGCAGCCGAAATGGGCGCGCACGCGCTCTTCAAGGGAACGCAGGTCGACGGCATCTATTCGGCCGATCCCAAGCTCGTTCCCGACGCGACGCGCTTCGAGCAGCTGACGCATGACGAGGTGCTGAGCAAGGGACTCGCGGTGATGGACGTCACCGCCGTCGCGCTCGCCCGCGAGAACCATATTCCGATCGTGGTGTTTTCGATCCACGAGCAAGGCGAGTTCGGTCGAATCCTGTCGGGCGGTGGCCGTTCGACGATCGTGTCTGACTGAACGCAAACCAAGCTACACGAACTTCTGAGGGGTATTCCTATGGCCGGTCCGGATCTGAACGAACTGAAGCGTCGCATGGACGGCGCCGTGACCTCCTTCAAGGGCGATCTCGCGGGCCTTCGGACGGGGCGTGCGTCCGCCAACCTTCTCGATCCGATCGTCGTCTCGGCCTATGGCTCGCAGATGCCGCTCAATCAGGTCGCCAACGTGACGGTTCCCGAGCCGCGCATGGTGGCCGTTTCGGTCTGGGACAAGGGCATGGTCGGTGCCGTGGAGCGCGCGATCCGCGAGAGCAATCTCGGCCTCAACCCGATCACCGACGGTTCCACCTTGCGCATTCCGCTGCCGGAACTGAACGAGCAGCGCCGCAAGGAACTGGTGAAGGTCGCCCACACCTACGCCGAAAGCGCACGCGTGGCAGCTCGCCATGTGCGTCGCGACGGCATGGAGACCTTGAAAAAGGCCGAAAAAGACGGTGACGTAAGCCAGGATGACAGCCGCGTGACGGCCGATCGCATCCAGAAGATGACCGACGAAACGATCACCGAAATTGATAAGTCGCTTTCCGTCAAGGAAGCGGAAATCATGCAGGTCTAGTTTCGAAGCGGACGACAAGTCACGAGCGGCAAGGCGGAGAACGCGGTGGAACAGGTGCGTCAGCCCGAACACGTCGCCATCATCATGGATGGCAATGGGCGCTGGGCGAAGGCTCGCGGGCTGCCGCGCACGCTGGGGCATCGGCGCGGCGTGGAGGCTGTCCGTGAGGCGGTGCGCACGGCGCGCGAGCTCGGCATCCGCTATCTCACGCTCTTCGCCTTCTCCTCCGAGAACTGGCGGCGGCCCGCCGAGGAAGTCGGCGAGCTCCTGCGCCTCCTGAAGGTCTTCATTCGCCGCGACCTTGCCGAGCTTCATCGCGAGGGCGTGCGCGTTCGGGTCATCGGCGAGCGGGAGAACCTGCCGCGCGATGTGCGTGGCCTTCTGGAAGAGGCCGAGACGCTGACAGTCGGGAACGACCGCAACATTCTCGTCATCGCCTTCAACTACGGCGCGCGGGACGAGATGGCCCGCGCCATGCGCCGGATCGCCGCCAAGCTCGGCACCGGGGAACTCACGGCCGACCTGATCTCGCCCGATCTCGTGGATCAGCATCTCGATACGGCCGGCATTCCCGATCCCGATCTCATCATCCGCACGAGCGGCGAGCTGCGCCTCAGCAACTTCCTGCTCTGGCAGGCCGCTTATTCCGAATTCGCCTTCCTGCCTTGCCTTTGGCCGGATTTCGATCGCGCCGCCTTCACGGCCGCCGTGCAGGACTTCGCGATGAGGGACCGCCGGTTCGGCGGTCTGTCGCGCGAAATCGCTTCCTGACGCATGGGGCTCGGTCTCGGACGCCTCGCCGCCACGCAATCCTGGACGGATCTGCGCTCGCGACTCATCTCCGCAATCATCCTCGGCATCGCCGTTCTGGTGCTCACGTTCCTGGGCGGCGTTGCGTTCCGGCTCCTGTGCTGCGCAGCCTGCGTGATCGTCTTCGACGAATGGTCGCGCATGACCCGCGCCAAGCGGGCGGGCGACATCTACATCTTCGCCCGGCGCGCGCTCTATGTCGCGCTGGCCGCCTTCTTCTTCGGATTTCATGGCTGGGCGCTGACGATCGTCGGGGCGTCCGCGGCCTTCATCGCCATCGTGGATCGGGGCGAGCAGAAGGCGAACTGGGTGCTCGGCGGGCTCGTCTATGCGGCGACCGCCGGCATGGCGCCCGGCATCCTCCGGGACAGCGGCACCGAAGGCCTGGCGGCCCTCGGCCTCGTCATCTGCATCGTTTGGGCCACCGACATCTTCGCCTATTTTTTCGGCCGGACCTTCGGTGGTCCGAAGCTCCTGCCCATGGTCTCACCCAAGAAGACCATCTCCGGCGCGCTGGGCGGTCTTCTGGCCGGCGTGCTCTTCGGGGTCGGATTCGAGTATTGGCTGACGGGCGACGTGACCCCTCTGGTTCTCGTCCTGTCAGGCATTCTGTCCGTCGTCGGTCAGGCGGGGGATCTCTTCGAATCCTGGGTCAAGCGTCGGTTCGGCGTGAAGGATTCGGGACGCCTCATTCCCGGACATGGCGGTTTGATGGACCGGATCGACGCGCTCATCATATCGACCGGCGTCATGCTGATGGCCGGCCTCCTCGGCTCCGGCATCGAGCATCCGGCGCGCGCGATCTTCGACTTCTGACGCAAATATGATGGCATTCTCTCCCCGGAGAAACGGACGCGGTGCTAGAGCCCTCGCGTCTCCTCCGCGATAAAGGCGCTTCCCATGGATTTCGCGAGCCTGCCGGACGCGATCTGGAACTCCGCTCTGATCAAGATCGTGCCGTTCCTTTTCGTCCTGACCGTGATCGTGTTCTTTCACGAACTCGGCCACTACCTCGTGGGGCGCTGGTCGGGCATCAAGATCCTGGCCTTCTCGGTCGGCTTCGGCCCGGAGCTTCTCGGGTTTACCGACCGTCACGGGACCCGATGGAAGCTCTGTGCCATCCCGCTCGGCGGCTATGTGAAATTCTTCGGCGACGAGAACGCAGCCAGCGTTCCGAGTGAGGCGGCGCTTCGCGACGCCAGGCCTGAAGACCGTGCGCGGGCGTTTCAGAGCGCCAGCGTCGGCAAGCGGGCAGCGACCGTCGCGGCGGGGCCGATCGCCAACTTCATTCTCGCGATCGCCATCTTCGCCGGGACCGCCTATGCGACCGGCATCATGGTCGGGGACCCGATCGTATCGGAAGTCCGCGAAGGATCTCCGGCGTCGCAGGCGGGCATCCTGCCGGGCGATCGCATCGTGGCGGCCGACGGAACCCGCATCCGCTATTTCAGCGATCTTCAGCGTTATGTATCGACCCGCGCGGATACGCCGATCCAGGTCGAACTCCAGCGGGACGGGCAGTCGCGCGCCGTCAGCGTGACGCCGGAACTCCAGACGCAGACCGACGGATTCGGCAACAGCTTCCAGGTTCCGGTCATCGGGATCGTCGCCAACAGCCAGCAGGCAGACTTCCGAATCGAGAATCTCGGCGTGGTCGATGCGCTCAAATATGGTGTGTCGCAGACATGGTTCGTGACCGAGCGAACCGTGGCTTTCATCGGCGGCATCTTCGGGGGACGCGAGGGGTCCGATCAGATCGGCGGGCCGATCAAGATCGCCCAGGTCTCCAGCCAGGTCGCGACCCTTGGATTCGCGCCGCTTCTGAACCTCGCGGCGCTTCTGTCGATCTCGATCGGCCTTCTGAACCTACTGCCCATTCCCATGCTCGATGGCGGACATCTTCTGTTCTACGCCTTCGAAGCTGTCAGGGGAAAACCCTTGAGCGAGCGCGTTCAGGAAGTTGGTTTTCGGATAGGCCTCGCTCTTGTGCTCATGCTTATGGTATTCGCATTCTGGAACGATCTATCGAGTCTGTCTTGAAGATCGAACGGGGACTTTTGGGGGTTAGCGATTCATTCACCAACTCGCCCGCCGGCGTGGCGGTCGTGCAACTCTTTTCCGTTTCCTAAAGGGATTCGGTTCAGTTTGGTTGAATGCGTCCGCAAAGCCGATACAAAACGCACGGCCTGCCGACGTTCGCTTTCGGCGCTGTCGGCGAAATGAAAAAAGGTGAGTGGCCATGTCGGCTGGTTCGAAGCTTCTGAGCGCAATGTCTGCAGCGGCTCTTTCGTCTACCGTGCTCGCAGCTTCAACCGTTACTATGGGTCTCGTGACCCTGTCCGAAGCTGAAGCGGCCGTCGTGAACCGCGTCGAAGTGCGCGGAAATCAGCGCGTCGACGCCGATACGGTGCGCAATCTGATCGAGATCAAGCCGGGTCGCAACGCGAGCGACGCCGATGTCGACGCCGCCGTCACGAAGCTGTTCTCGACGGGTCTCTTCTCCGACGTTCGCGCACGCCAGCAGGGCGGTGTGCTGATCGTCGACGTGTCCGAGAATCAGATCGTCGGCGATGTGATCTTCCAGGGCAACAACAAGATCAAGAACGAGCAGCTCGCCGCGACGGTTCAGACCGCGACGCGCGCGCCTTACAACGCGTCCACCGCGCAGGCCGACGTCGACGCCATCAAGGCGGCCTATGTCCGCATCGGTCGCTCCGACGCGACCGTCTCGGTTCGCACGGTCGCGGCCGAAGGCAATCGCGTGAATGTCGTGTTCGACATCAACGAAGGCGATCGCACCGGTATCGAGAGCATCAACTTCGTCGGCAACAACGCTTACGGCGACTCGCGTCTGAAGCAGGTCATCTCGCTGCGCGAATCGGGTCTCTTCAGCTTCCTGCAGCGCAACGACATCTATGACGAAGATCGTCTGCGCGCGGACGAAGAGGCGCTTCGTCGCTTCTACTTCAACCGTGGCTACGCCGACTTCCGGATCGTGTCCTCGGTGGCCGAGCTCGATCCCAACAAGAACCGCTACTTCGTCACGATCACCGTGGACGAGGGCGAGCGCTACACCTACGGCGCGGTGAACATCGACTCGACCGTTCCGGGCATCGACGCCCAGGCGCTCCAGTCGCAGCTCAAGACCACCCCGGGCGAGACCTACAGCGCCGAGCAGGTCGAGGACACGCTGGTCAACCTGACCAACGCCGTCGCGAACCAGGGCTACGCCTTCGCTCAGGTCACGCCGCGCGGCAATCGCGACTTCGCCAACAACACGATCTCCATCGACTACGTGATCGACCAGGGCGCGCGCGCCTATGTCGAGCGTATCGAAATTCGTGGCAACACGAAGACGCGCGACTACGTCATCCGTCGCGAGTTCGACGTTTCGGAAGGCGACGCCTTCAATCAGGTTCTCGTGCAGCGCGCTAAGAAGCGTCTCGAGGCCCTGCGCTTCTTCAAGACCGTCAACGTTTCCACGGCGCCGGGCTCCCAGCCCGACCGCGTGGTTCTCGTGGTGCAGGTCGACGAGCAGTCCACCGGCGAATTTTCGGTCGGTGGCGGCTACACGACGGGCGGCGAAAACTCCGGTCCGGTCGCTGAAGTCGGCATCACCGAGCGCAACTTCCTCGGTCGCGGCCAGTTCGTGAAGGTCTCCGCGGGCTTCGGCGAGGACACGCGCAGCTACAACCTGTCGTTCACCGAGCCCTATTTCCTCGGTCGCCGTCTGGCCGCCGGTTTCGATCTCTACCGCACCGAGAACTCCTCCTCGACGGCCTATGACATCAAGCGGACGGGTGGTTCGCTCCGCCTCGCCGCGCCGATCACCGAGGATCTCACGGCGCAGGTCGCCTATAACTACAAGGAAGAGACCTTCGGCGACGACCGGGGCGTTCAGGTCTTCGGGCCGAACGGTCTGCCGGTCTTCGTGAACGGTCAGCCGTTCTTCAGCACCTGCGGCAACACGCCGAGTGGTCCGCTCTACACGCTCTCGCCGATCATCAATCGCGCGATCTGCGACAGCCCGTACTCGACCTCGTCGATCTCCTACGCGCTGACCTACAACACGCTGGACAACCAGCGCGATCCGCGCGACGGCCTGTTCGTTCAGGTCGGCCAGGAAGTGGCGGGCCTCGGCGGCGACGCCAAGTTCCTGCGCACGACGGGTCGCGGCTCGTTCTTCAGCCTCCTGTCCGAAGAATACGACGTGATCGGTCAGCTGAGCGCGGGTGCGGGCAATGTCACGGCGCTGGGCGACGACCTCCGCGTCTTCGACAACTTCTTCAAGGGCCAGGACATCGTTCGCGGCTTCAAGTATCAGGGCATCGGTCCGCGCCAGTTCGGCGTCGCCATCGGCGGCACGAACTACGCCAACGCTTCGGCGGAAGTCACTTTCCCGCTGCCGCTGATCTCGCGTGACCTCGGCTTCCGCGGCGCGGCTTTCGCCGACGCCGGTTCGCTTTGGGGTCTCGACAATGTCGGGAACCAGCTGGGCATCGAAGGCGAAGACTTCTCGCTGCGCGCGTCCGCAGGTGTCGGACTGATCTGGGCCTCGCCCTTCGGCCCGCTGCGCGTGAACTACGCAGCGCCGCTCGCCAAGGAGAACTACGACAAGTTGCAGCAGTTCTCGTTCGGCTTCTCCTCGCGCTTCTAAGGGCGAGGGTCCGCTCGCCTCATGACGGCTTCATCATTCTTCCAGCGCGGTGAGGGTTCGACCCTTGCCGCGCTGGCGTCTCTTTGCGGCGGCGAACTTCGCGATGTCGCGAGCGCCGACCTCATCGTCCATGGGCTTGCGGCCCTCCGACAGGCCGGCTCCGGCGACGTCGCGCTGTTCGAGAACCCGAGCTATTCGGCCGATCTCGAAACCTCGCATGCCGGACTCGTGGTGACGTCCAAGCGGCACGCATCGCTCGTGCCCGAACGCATGGCCGTTCTGATCGTGCGAAGCCCGCAGGTCGCCTTCGGCCAGATCGGACGCGCGCTCTATCCCGACGCCCTGCGGCCGACTTCGATCGAAGCGACCGGGACGATCTCGGCGCAAGCCTTCGTGCATCCGAGCGCCTCTCTCGAGTCCAACGTAACCGTCGAGCCCTTCGCTTCGATCGGTCCCGGAGTCGCCATCGGCTCGGGAACGATCGTTGCCGCAGGTGCGTCGATCGGCGCTGGATGCCAGATCGGTCGCGGCAGCTTCATCGGCCAAAACGTGACGGTGCAGCACGCGCTCATCGGCAATCACGTCATCCTCCATCCGGGTGTCCGCGTCGGGCAGGACGGGTTCGGTTACGTGCCGGGGCCCGCAGGCCTCGAAAAGATGGTCCAGATCGGCCGCGTCATCATTCAGGATCGGGTCGAGATCGGCGCCAATTCGGCGGTCGATCGCGGTGCCGTGCGGGATACCGTGATCGGCGAAAACACCAAGATCGATAATCTCGTCCAAGTCGCCCATAACGTCGTGATCGGCCGCAATTGCGTCATCGTCGGTCAGGTCGGCATTGCCGGCAGCGTGACGATGGGCGACGGTGTGGCGATCGGCGGCCAGAGCGGGGTCAATGGTCATGTCACGATCGGCAACGGCGCGCAGATCGCCGCCGTCAGCGTCGTGGCGGCCGACGTTCCAGCTGGGGCTCGTTGGGGCGGGACACCGGCGCGCCCCGTGCGCGAATGGATTCGCGAGATGACCGCGCTCAAACGAATTGCTCATTCAAGCCGAGGAAACGAACGTGACGACGGGTGAGGCCGCCACGACGCTGGAGAGCGTCGATATCCTGAAGATCATGCAGCTCCTGCCGCATCGTTATCCGTTCTTGCTGGTCGATCGGATCATCGAGATCGACGGAGATCGCAAGGCGATCGGCATCAAGAACGTGACGGCGAGCGAGCCCCATTTTCAGGGCCATTTCCCGCATTACCCGGTGATGCCGGGCGTCCTCATCATCGAGGGAATGGCGCAGACGGCCGGGGCGATCTGCCAGCTCGCGACGGGCGGCAACGCCAATTCGATCGTCTATTTCATGACCATCGACAACGCCAAGTTCCGCAAGCCCGTGGTTCCCGGCGATACGCTACAGTACCATGTCACGCAGACCAAGAAGCGCGGCAATATCTGGAAGTTCGACTGCGTCGCGACGGTGAGCGATCAGAAGGTGGCCGAGGCGACCATCAGCGCGATGCTCGTTCCCGAGGATGCCGGCTGATCCATGGAGCAGGGCACGCGAATTCACCCGACATCCGTTGTCGAGGACGGCGCTCAGATCGCGGATGGATGCGAGATCGGCCCGTTCTGCCATATCGGTCCCCGTGTCGTTCTGGGGGCTGGCTCGACGCTGCGCTCGCATGTCTCGATCGCCGGCAATACGCGGATCGGTGCGGGCGCTCGCATCTACCCGTTCGCCTCGATCGGTCATGACCCGCAGCATCTGAAGTACAAGGGCGAAGACACACGGCTCGTGATCGGCGACAATTGCCTGATCCGCGAGCACGTGACGCTCAACCCCGGGACGGTTCAGGGGCATAGCGAGACCACGGTCGGCGACAATTGCGCCTTCTTCACCGGCTCGCATGTCGCGCATGATTGCGTCGTCGGCTCCAACGTGACGCTGATCAACCATGTCATGCTGGCCGGCCATTGCGTGGTCGGCGATTTCGCCACCATCGCCGGCGGGTCGGGCATTCACCAATTCACCCGCATCGGGCACCATGCCTATGTCGGCGGGCTCGCGGCGGTCGAAGGCGACGTCATTCCGTTCGGCATGGTGCTCGGCAATCGCGCCTATCTTTCGGGCCTCAACGTGATCGGCATGAAGCGCGCGGGCTTCGGCCGCGAGGCGATCCGCAATGTCCGCAAGGCCTACCGAATGCTGTTCTCGGACGATCTGACCTTCCGGGAGAATCTCGAAGAGGTCGAAGCCGAGTATCCGGAGGACCCGCTGGTGCAGGACCTTCTCGGTTTCATCCGCTCGGGCGGCGATCGCGCGCTATGCTTTCCGCGCAGCACGCGGCCCGTGTGAGCACCGGCGAAGCGCTTCGACCCGCAGAGCCGGGCGAGCGCATCGGGATCGTCGCGGGCGGCGGCACACTGCCCGCGCTTGTGGCGCGCGAAGCCGAGCGCCTCGGTTGGCGCCCCTTCATCGTCGCGATCGCGGACGGTCGACAGGCATCCTGGGGTGACTGGGAGTGCATCTCGCTCCATTGGGGCCAGACGGGCGACGTGTTCGGCCATTTGCGTCGGCGCGGCATTCGCACGCTGATCTTCGCCGGCACGATCTCGGTGCGTCCGGACTATCGGTCGATCTGGCCGAGCTGGCAGACGCTGCGAATGCTTCCCGAGCTCTTCGTGATGACGCAGGGCGGGGACGACAGTCTCCTTCGAGCCGTCGCAGGCGCCTTCGAGCGACGCGGATTTTCCGTGGTCGGCGTTCAGGCCATCGCGCCGACGCTTCTCCTTCCACGCGGCGATCTGACCGGCAGCGATCGCTGGCCTCGCCATCGCGAGGCGATCCAAAGGGCGGAGCGCGCGGCCATGCAGCTCGGACTGCTCGATATCGGCCAGGCGGTCGTCGCTTCGGCTGACCGGGTAATCGCGATGGAAGGGATCGAAGGCACGCGGGAAACGCTGCTTCGGGTCGCGGAACTGCGAAAGCGCGGCCGGATCGGAAAGGCCGAGACCTGCGTTCTCTTCAAGGCGTTCAAGCCGCAGCAGGACAGCCGTTTCGATCTGCCGAGCATCGGCGTCGAGACCATCGCGCAGGCGGAGGAGGCGGGACTCGTCGGCATCGCCATGAGCGCCGAGCGCTCCCTCGTCATCGAGCCTCAGAAAGTGGCGGAAGCGGCCGCAAGGGCGGGGCTGTTCGTCTTGGGCCTCGACCAGGAAACGGGAGATGCCGCGTGAAGATCGCTTTCGTCCTCGGAGAGGAATCGGCCGATCGGATCGCGGGCGAAATCGCACGAGCCTTGCGCCACCGCCTTGGAAGCGACGTCGAATTCGTGGGTCTGGGAGGTGACGCGCTGAAGCGCGAAGGACTCGACAGTCTTTTCGACATCGAGGAGCTGTCGATCATCGGGGTCGGCGCCATCCTGTCGCGCCTGCCGATGCTTCTGGCTCGTTTGCGACAGACCGTCGATTTCCTCCTCGCCGAGCGGCCGGACGTGATCGTCACGATCGACAGTTTCACGTTCACCAATCGCGTGGCGTTGAAGGTTCGTCGGAAATGGCAGGAGGCGCGGATCGTCAATGTCGTGCCGCCCGCGATCTGGGCTTACAAGCCCCGCCGCGCCGAGGCGCTCCGGCAAGCGGTCGACCATTCGGCCAGCCTGTTTCCCTTCGAGCCGCGTTTTCTCGAAGACAATGGCGGGCCGCCCGCGACCTATGTCGGTCATCCGCTGATGGGCGACCCGCGACTGCGGGCCATTCTGCAGCGGGAGGGCGTGGCCGGCATGCGCCCAGCCGGCGAGCCGCCTCATCTCCTCATCCTGCCGGGGTCGCGGCGCGGCGAGATCGAGCGGCTGATGGACGATTTCGGCCAGATCTACGCGCGGCTGCACGAGCGCATTCCAGGGCTGACGGCGAGCCTTCCAGCGGTGCCGCGCGTGCGCTCACTCATCGATCGCAAGCTTTCGACCTGGGCCGTGCAGCCGACCATCCTGGAAGGCGACGATGCGAAATGGGCTGCCTTCGGCACGGCGGATGCAGCGCTCGCCGCGAGCGGTACCGTTTCGCTGGAGCTGGCGCTGGCAGGCGTTCCCATGGTCCTGGCCTACCGGCTCGACCCGGTGTCCTATCTCCTGCGCCATCTCATGACCGGCTGGACAGCGGCGCTGCCGAACTTCATTGCCGGGCACCCGCTGGTTCCCGAGCACTTCCACGAGTTCGTCCGCCCGGAAACGCTGGCGCGGCGGCTGGAACGGCTGTTGCGGAACACGCCCGAGCGCACGGCACAGCTCGCGGGCCTTCAGGAGATCCGGCAGGCGATGGACGTGCCGCGTCCCCCGGGGGAGACGATCGCCGATCTCGTTCTCGATCAGATCGAGCGACCGATAGCGGATAAAAAAACAGGCGCCTGAGGCGCCTGTTTTCGTTCAAAGGGCGATCAGCGCTCGCCGATCGATACGTAGTCGCGCTGCGCGGCGCCCGTGTAGAGCTGGCGCGGGCGACCGATGCGCTGATGCGGGTCCTCGATCATTTCCTTCCACTGCGCGATCCAGCCGACCGTGCGGGCGACCGCGAAGAGGACGGTGAACATCGTGGTGGGGAAGCCGAGCGCCTTCAGCGTGATGCCCGAATAGAAGTCCACGTTCGGGTAGAGCTTCTTCTCGATGAAATACTCATCGTTCAGCGCGATGTGCTCGAGCTCCATCGCGACTTCGAGCAGCGGATCGTCCTTGATGCCGAGCTCGTTCAGGACCTCGTGGCAGGTCTGCTGCATGATCTTGGCGCGCGGATCGTAGTTCTTGTAGACCCGGTGGCCGAAGCCCATGAGGCGGAACGGATCGTTCTTGTCCTTCGCGCGGGCGACGAACTCGGGGATGCGATCCTTGCTGCCGATCTCGGCGAGCATGTTGAGCGCCGCCTCGTTCGCGCCGCCATGGGCAGGGCCCCAAAGGCAGGCGATGCCGGCCGCGATGCAGGCGAAGGGGTTCGCACCCGACGAGCCGGCGAGACGCACCGTCGAGGTCGAGGCGTTCTGTTCGTGATCGGCGTGAAGGATGAAGATCCGGTCCATCGCGCGGGCGAGAACGGGATTGATCTGGTACGGCTCGCAGGGAACCGCGAAGCACATGTGCAGGAAGTTTTCCGCGTAGGACAGGTCGTTGCGCGGGTAAACGAAGGGCTGTCCGATATGATACTTGTAGGCCATGGCCGCCAGCGTCGGCGTCTTGGCGATCATACGGATGGACGCCACCATGCGCTGATGTGGGTCGGTGATATCAGTGGAGTCATGATAGAAGGCGGAGAGGGCGCCGACCGAACCAACCATCACGGCCATCGGATGCGCGTCGCGGCGGAAGCCCGTGTAGAAGCGGGACATCTGCTCATGCACCATCGTGTGGCGCGTGACGTGGTAGACGAAATCCGCTTTTTCGCTCGCGGTCGGCAATTCGCCGTAGAGGAGGAGATAGCAGGTCTCGAGGAAGTCGCCCCGTTCGGCGAGCTGGTCGATCGGATAGCCGCGATGCAGCAGGACGCCTTCGTCACCGTCGATATAGGTGATCTTCGATTCGCAGGACGCGGTCGACGTGAAGCCCGGGTCGTAGGTGAAAAGACCCGTGTTCTTGTAGAGAGACGCGATGTCAACCACATCGGGCCCGATGGTTCCTGATCGGAGCGTCAGCTCCGCGCTCTTGTCTCCAAGGGCCAGTTTCGCCGATTGATTCATGCGTTACCCCTTCTGCGCGAGCCCGGACGCGTGCGGCCGCTCAATGCGCCGGACGCCGGTTTCGTGCGAATGCGTATCGGAAAGGTGGTTAATGAACAAGTTTCCGCCGCGTAACAAATCTTGCGCCGCAACACTCGATCCAGTCTTGACTGTAGGCGGGTTGCGTCACGCTGTCTTGCGGTGCACCTGACGCGTTTCGTAACCGCCTGAGGCAAAAGGCAAGTTTTCGCCATTGGGAGAGCGGCGAACGGATGAAGAAGAGACTCCACCCGTTCGCGGCGAATGCCGAACTTGGAAAACGCTTGGTTGCCAAAAGCGGCCTCAGGCGGCCGTCTGATCCTTCAAGCGGGCGAGCGACTCGTCGCGGCCGAGCACGGCCAGCACGTCGTAGACGCCGGGCGAGGTCGACTTGCCCGTCAGGGCCGCGCGAAGCGGCTGCGCGACCTTGCCGAGCTTCAGGCCGGCCGCTTCGGCATGGGCCTTGATCACCGTTTCGAGTGACGCGACGTCCCAGCTTTCGACACCCTCCAGGGCGGGCAGAAGCCCGCGAAGGATGTCACGCCCATCCTTGGCGAGGATTTCGGCGGCCTTCTCATCGAGCGGAAGCGGGCGCTGGGCGAAGAGATAGGCCGTGCTTTCGGTCAACTCGACTAGGGTCTTGGCCCGTTCCTTCAGACCGGCCATCGCGGCGCCGAGCCTATGGCGAACCATCGCGTCGTCCATCTGGCGAAGAATGTCGCCGTTCGGCAGGTACGCGCGCTCGGTCATCAGCGTTTCCACGAGTTCCTCGTCCGAGGAGCCGCGAATCCAGTGCCCGTTGATGGCGTCCAGCTTGGCGAAGTCGAAGCGCGCGGCGCCCTTGTTGATATCGACGATGTCGAACCAGGAGATCATGTCTTCGATCGACATCACCTCGTCGTCGCCATGGCTCCAGCCGAGGCGCACCAGATAGTTCAGAAGCGCCTTCGGAAGGTAGCCCATGCCGCGATAGGCATCGACGCCGAGCGCGCCATGGCGCTTGGAGAGCTTGGCCCCGTCCGCGCCATGGATCAGCGGGATATGCGCCATGACTGGCACGTCCCAGCCCATCGCCTGATAGATCAGGGTCTGGCGTCCGGCGTTCGTCAGATGGTCGTCGCCGCGAATGATATGGGTGACGCCCATATCGTGATCGTCCACCACGACGGCATGCATGTAGGTCGGCGTGCCGTCCGAGCGCAGCAGGATGAAGTCGTCGAGATCCTTGTTCGGAAAGCGAACGTCGCCCTGCACCTTGTCGCGGACGACGGTCTCGCCATCGAGCGGCGCCTTGATGCGAATGACCGGCTTGACGCCTGCCAGCGCTTCGGACGGGTCGCGGTCGCGCCAGCGGCCGTCATAGCGGGGCGGGCGCTTCTCGGCCTTCGCCTTTTCGCGCATTTCGTCCAGCTCGGCCGGGGTGGCATAGCAGTAATAGGCCTTGCCGGCCGCGACGAGTTCCTCGGCGATTTCGCGGTGGCGGGCGGCGCGGGCGAACTGCGAGATCGGCTCGCCATCCGCCTTCAGACCGAGCCAGTCCAGCCCCTCGATGATCGCCTGCACCGCGGCGTCGGTCGAGCGCTCGCGATCGGTGTCCTCGATGCGCAGGAGCATCTGCCCGCCCATTCGGCGGGCGTAGAGCCAATTGAACAGGGCGGTGCGGGCACCGCCGATATGGAGAAAGCCCGTGGGCGAGGGGGCGAAACGTGTCACCACGCGATCGGTCATCTCTGTGCCTTTGAAAGCCGGGCGCGACGGGGTCGCAAGCCCTTGCGGGTCCTGCGCAAACGCCGATCGCCTCGGGCTGCGCTTTCATCCCGGGCTGTGTAACATACGCCGAAGAGGACTCAAGGCGGGGCGAACGTGCCGGCATCGGGGGCGGAAACCAGACCTCTGGCGGGGCAGCGCGAGGACGGCTCGTCCGCCTCTGCCGTTCCGTCCGCTGCCTCCGCACCGCACCCGCATGGCCCGACCGCTTGGCGCAAATGGCTCGCGCAGGAGATCGAGACGGAACGGGCGCTCAGGTCCGCGTTTGCGCTCCTGCCCATCGGAATGATGCTCGCGATCGGCCTCGTCTTTGGAACCGGATGGCGGCCCGCCGTCTGGCTCGGCCCCGCGATCGGTGTCGCGTGCATAGGCGGCAGCATCGCAGGCGCTGGTTGGCCCTTCCTGCGGTCGGTGCTTCTCGTTCCGCTTGGCTTCGCTCTCGGCCTATTCGCCAGTTGGGTCGAACTGACGGTAACGCGCACCACGATCCTGTCCGGCGATGCCACGGTTCGCATCGTCGGCCGCGTCGGGCTGCGCGAACAGGACGATCGTGGCCGATATCGCTACACGATCGATCTCGAACGCACGGAGCGCCCGACGCTGAGCCGCCCGCCGGAGCGGGTCCGCGTTCTCGTGTCCAGCCGCCACGCTCCCTTGAGCATCGGCGCCCGCTATGAAGGTCTCGTGCGCCTGCGCCCGCCTGCCGGCCCCGCATTCCCGGGCGCTTACGACTTCGCCTTCATGCCCTTTTTCGAGGGCACCGGGGCGTTCGGCTATTCGCTCGGGCCGCCCAAGCCTTCGGAGGCACCTGCCGAGCTTTCCTTCATGGAATGGATCGCCGACCTTCGTCTCGGCATGGGCGAGCGCATTCGCGCGGTTCTGCCCGACGAACGCGGGGCGGTGACGGCCGCGCTCATCAACGGCGAGCGAGCCGGCATTCCCGACGAGATCGAAAACGCCCTGCGCGCGACGGGCCTCGCGCATGTTCTGTCCATCTCGGGTTTCCACATGGCGCTCGTCGCCGGCATGGTGATGGTGCTCGTGCGCTCCGTCCTCGCCGCCTTTCCCGCGATCGCCCTTCGATGGCAGGTCCGCAAGATCGCGGCGCTCGCGGCTCTCTTCGTCACGGGATTCTACTTCCTTCTGGCGGGCGACAACGCGGCGACAGAGCGCTCCTTCATCATGATCGCTATCATGCTCGGCGCGGTCCTGGTAGACCGCCCCGCGCTGACGCTTCGCAACGTCGCGATCGCCGCGCTTTTCGTCATGGCGATTTCGCCTCATGCGCTCATGACCGCGACGTTCCAGATGTCCTTCGCCGCGACGGCCGCCTTGATCGGGGCCTATGGCGCCTATGCGCGCTGGTCGCGCGGCTCGGAGGCAGCGGGCTCGTCGTTCCGCACGCTTCTTCTCGTCATCGTCGGCGTCTTCGTCTCGTCGCTGATCGCAGGGGCGGCGACGGCACCCTACGGCATTTATCACTTCCAGCGCGCCGCCCCGTTCGGGCTTCTCGCGAACGTCCTCGCGACGCCGATCTTCTCGTTCTGGATCATGCCGCTGGCGCTCGCGAGCGCCTGCCTGATGCCCTTCGGGCTCGAATATCTGGCACTCCGCCCGATCGGTTGGGGGCTCGATCTCGTGTTCTGGATGGCAAAGAGCTTCGCGAACACGCTGCCCGATTATGCGGTCGGTCAGATCGGCGCGCGAAGCCTTCTGTGCTTCACCGCCGCCTTGCTGCTTCTATCTTTTTGCCAGAGCCGGCTGCGATGGACGGCGCTCCTGCCGCTAATGCTCGGTCTTGCCCTCATCCCACCGACGGTGCGGCCCGAACTGCTCGTGTCCGAGGACGCGAAGGATGTCGCCGTGATCTTAGAGGGCGGTCGCGTCCTCCATCTGCGCAAGCGGCCGAACCGTTTCATCTCGCAGCAATGGGACCGCGCCTTCGAGCTGAACGTCGCCCGGGGGAAAGGGCGGACGTCGGGTTTCGACTGCGCTGATAATATCTGCCGCGCTCAAACGCGGTCGGGCCTGCGCGTCGCCTGGACGGATAAGCTGGAGCGAATCGGCGAGGTCTGCGACACGGCTGATGTCGCGATCGTCGCGCGCGCGCCGCGCATGAGGGCCTGTCGATCCGGCGCGCGGCTCGTCACCCTTCGAACGCTTCGTGAAACGGGTGCGCTGGCATTGGAGCGAAACGATGCCGGATGGCGTCTCGCCGCGTCGGTTCCATCTCCTTTCGAGGAATGGAATCGCCATCGAGCCGAGCCTTGGCCCGAACGGCAGGCGCGAGAAACCTCCGACCGCGTGCGCCCCAAGACGGGCGATCCCTCCGTCAGTGATAGCGCCGAATCAGTCCGACAAGGCGACCCTGAACCTTGACCCGGCCGGCTTCGAGAACGCGCGTCTCGTAGGCCGGATTGGCGGCTTCCAGTTCCACCATCGCGCCACGGCGACGAAACCGCTTCAGCGTCGCCTCTTCCTCGTCGATCAACGCGACGACGATCTCGCCGGCCGTCGCCGTATCCGCGCGTTGGATCAGAACCGTGTCGCCGTCGAGAATGCCGGCATCCTCCATCGAATCGCCTTTGACCTCCAGAGCGTAGTGCTCGCCCTGGCCGAACATCTCGATCGGCAAAGCGATGGAGCGGCTGGTCTGCTGAATCGCTGATATCGGAACACCGGCGGCGATCCGGCCCATCACGGGCACCGGCATGGAATCGTTTGCCGCATCCGGCGCTTCCGTCCGCGAGGCCGCCGCCCCACGGGGCGGGAAGGCGATCACCTGCGACTCCCCGACCTCCGCCTCGCGCGCCTGCGCCGCGTTTCCGTCCTTGGCCTTCGCACCCATCGAATCGGGCAGTCGTACGACTTCCAGCGCCCGCGCCCGGTTGGGCAGACGGCGAATGAACCCGCGCTCTTCCAGAGCGGTGATCAGGCGGTGAATGCCCGACTTGCTCTTGAGATCGAGCGCCTCCTTCATCTCGTCGAAGGACGGGGGGACGCCGACGGTTTGCAGGCGATCATGAATGAAGAGGAGCAATTCATGCTGCTTGCGGGTCAACATCGATCGTATCCAACCAAAACAAAACCTGAACAAAGCTTATATGTTCTGTTTGTGTTCTGCAAGGAACCCCGTCAACTCAATCGCACGAACTCGCAGGGGTCACCCGGCTGCCCGGCCGGAGCGTGGGGTGGCCGCACCAGGAGAACGTCGGCCTGCGCGAAAACGCTGAGAAGCGACGAATCCTGCCGGGGTGCGGGCATGATCACCGGCTGGTTCGAATCCCCCGGAACGATCCGGCTGCGCATGAACTCCGCGCGGTGGTCGTTCGCTGGAACGTCGGCGCCGAGCACGCCCTGCTCATAGGGCGCGCGGGCAGGGCGCCCGGCCAGGGCTTCCACCAGGGGACGCAGAAAGAGTTCGGCGGTGACGAGGCTGGAGGCGGGGTTGCCGGGCAGTCCGAGAAAGCGCAACGGGCCGAGACGGCCCGCCATCAAGGGCTTGCCCGGCCGCATCGCGACCTTCCAGAAATCCAGCGTCACGCCGCGCTCCCGCAGAACCGGCCCGACGAGATCGTGATCGCCGACCGAGGCGCCGCCGATGGTCACGAAGACATCGGCCTCGTCTTCCAACGCGCGCTCGAACACGCGCACCAGCGAATCCCGGTCGTCCTCGACGATCCCGTAGGAAAGAACCTCGCCGCCCGCCGCCTCGACGATCGCGGCGATGCCGAAGCCGTTGGAGGCGACGATCTGGGACGGAGCGGGGCGCGTGCCCGGCATGACGAGTTCGCTACCGGTCATCAGGATCGCGACGCGTGGCCGCCGGTAGACCTCGACGTCCGCATGCCCTCCGCTCGCGGCAAGCGCGATGCCGGCCGGGCGGAAAAGCGCGCCTGCGGGCAACAGCACATCGCCTTCGCGAAAGTCATTTCCCGCTGGCCGGATATGGCGCCCCACAGCGACGGGCTCGCGCACGAGCACGGTCCCGGCCTCCAGCCGTTCGGTGTTCTCCTGGATGACCACCGCGTCGGCTCCGACAGGGACGGGCGCCCCCGTGAAAATCCTCACGGCCTGTCCGGCGCGCACCGAGCCCTCGAAGGGAACGCCGGCCGCCGATTCGCCGATCACGGACAGCGGGGTCTCAGCGGACGTCAGGTCGGCCGCGATCAGAGCGTAACCATCCATCGCCGAGGCGTCGAAGGAGGGCTGCGTGAGGGTGGCGCGAAGGTCGGCCGCAAGGCGCCGACCGGCCAGAGCCGCAAGAGGCAGCCGCTCGGTCCGCGCCACCGGCGCGACATCCGACAGGAGTCGCGCCCGAGCGTCCTCGACCGGAACGAGGCTCACGCCGCGCTCCAACTGCCCGATCGACCGCCGGTCTTCTCGACAAGTCGGATATTGCTGATCACCATGTCGCGATCCACCGCCTTGGCCATGTCGTAGATCGTGAGGCAGGCGACGGACACGGCCGTCAGCGCCTCCATCTCGATCCCCGTCTTGCCGGACACGCGGCACGTCGCCGTCACGCGGAGGCCGGGAAGCGCGGGCTCGAATTCGAGGTCCAGCGACACCTTCTCCAGCATGAGCGGATGGCAGAGCGGGATCAGCTCGTGCGTCTTCTTGGCGCCCATGATCCCGGCGATCCGCGCGATGGCGACGACGTCACCCTTCTTGGCGCTGCCTTCGCGGATGAGCTCGAGCGTTTCCGCCTTCATCAGGACGAGGCCCTCGGCGCGGGCCGTGCGCACCGTCTCAGCCTTGTCGCCGACATCCACCATATGCGCGGCGCCATCCGGTTGAAGATGCGTCAGCGTGGCGCCGCTCATGCGGCCGCCCCTTCCGAGCCGAACAGAAGCTGGCGCGCCGCCGCCTCGACATCGGCTTTGCGCATCAGGCTTTCACCGACGAGGAAGGTGCGCACGCCCGATTGCGCCAGACGCTGGCAATCCGCATGCGATTCGATGGCGCTTTCGCCGATGAGCATCCGGTCATCAGGCACGAGCTTTGCCAGGCGCTCGCTCGTGGATAGACTGGTCTCGAACGTGCGCAGATTGCGGTTGTTGACGCCGAAGAGCGGCGAGCGAAGCTTCAGCGCACGTTCGGCCTCCGCCTCGTCGTGAACTTCGAGCAGCACGTCCATCCCGAGATCGAAGGCGGCGTCTTCGAGGTCTCGCGCCAGCAAATCGTCCACGGCGGCGAGGATGATCAGGATGGCATCCGCTCCCCAGGCGCGGGCCTCCGAGACCTGATAGGTGTCGAACAGGAAATCTTTCCGCAGCGCCGGGAGCGCGGTCGCGGCGCGGGCCTCGGTCAGATAAGCGGGCGAGCCCTGAAAGGAGGGAATGTCGGTCAGGACGCTGAGGCAGGCGGCGCCGGCGCGCTCATACGCTTGCGCGATCGCGACCGGCGCGAAGTCCGGCCGGATCAATCCTTTCGAGGGACTGGCCTTCTTGACCTCGGCGATCAGTGCGAACTGACCCGCCGCGTGCTTGCGGCGGAGCGCGTCGGCGAAGCCGCGCGGCGGCGCTTCGGTCCGGATGGCGTCTTCCAGAGCCGACAAAGGCGTCTCGCGCTTGGCGTGCGCGATCTCGTCTCGCTTGTAGGCCTCGATCTTCGTGAGAATATCCGTCACGCGCTTTTTCCCCCAACCGAACGGGACACGGAAATGAGGCGCGACAACGCCTCGTTCGCGGCACCGCCAGCCAGCGACATCTCCGCCAGCGCGACGCCTTCCTCCAGCGAGGAAGCCTTGTCGGCCACGATCAGCGCGGCGGCCGCGTTCAACAGGACGATGTCGCGATAGGCGCTCGGCTCGTTGGCGAGAACGCGGCGCAGCGCAGCCGCGTTGTGCTCCGCTTCGCCGCCCAGAAGATCGCCGATCGGATGCTCGCCGAGGCCGGCGTCGCCGGCCCGGATGACGGTCTCGCGAACCTCGCCCTGTTCCAGAATGGCGACATGCGTTTCACCGCACACGGTCATCTCGTCGAGACCGTCGCCATGGACGACCCAGGCCTTTTCCACTCCGAGCGCCCGGAGCGCTTCGGCGACGGGCAGAACCCACTCGCGCGCATAGACGCCAAGGAGAAAACGCTTCACGCCGGCCGGGTTGGCGAGGGGACCGAGCAGATTGAAGATCGTCCGGGTTCCGAGCTCGACACGGCTCGGACCGACGAAGCGCATGGCTGCGTGATGCGTCGGTGCGAACATGAAGCCCATTCGGGCCGCCGCGATGACCTCGCCGATCTGGCCGGGCGTCAGGTCCACATCGACGCCGAGCGCCGCCAGAACGTCGGCAGAGCCCGACCGGGACGAAAGCGCGCGATTGCCATGCTTGGCGACGGGCACGCCGCAGCCGGCCACCACGAAGGCCGCGCAGGTCGAAACGTTGAACGTCCCCGCCTGATCGCCGCCCGTGCCGACGATGTCGATCGAATCGGACGGAGCAGCGACGGGCGCCATGTTGGCGCGCATCACGTCGACCGCGCCGGCGATCTCCTCCACGGTCTCACCGCGCACGCGCAGCGCCATCAGGAAGCCACCGATCTGGGAAGGCGTGGCCTCGCCCGACATCAGAATGGAGAAGGCGCGACGCGCTTCCTCGCGGTCGAGCGCGCCGCCGGACGCGACCTTGTTTAGAAGCGGCTTCATGCCTGCGCTCATCGCACGCCCACCTTTGCCTGCTGGATCGCGGCCTGGTTGTAGGACACATCGATGCCCGACTGGAGCTCGGTGATGAAGCTCTGCTCCAGATCGCCGCGCAGCGCCTGCGACAGGCCGTCCTTCGTCGTCTGCGCGACGACGGAGGCCGGGTCGGCGAGCGGAGCGACCTCGGACACCTGCAGCACCAGCGCTTCGCCGGATTCGCGCGCGGGGGTGGAGGCCACGAGACCCTGCGGCCCCGAGAAGGCCGCGCGCATTCCGGCTTCTCCGAGAACCGGCACGGCGGTGGAGCGGGTCAGGCCCGGCGCAGTCTGCGGCGTCAGACCTTCGACCTCGGCCATGTCCTGGAACGACTGGCCCTTCTGCACGCGGTCGGCCAGCGCGCGACCCCGGTCGATCACCATCTGCACGGCTTCGTCCTGCTTCCAGTCGGCGAGAACGCGATCGCGCACCTCCTCCAGCTTGCGATCGCGCGCGGGCGTGATCTCGCCGAGCACAGGGAAGACGTAGCTGTTCCCATCGAAATTCACGGGGGCGATGTCGCCGCCTTCCTCGGCGCCGAACACGGCGGCGAGAACCTGCGCCTTGCCGGGGATCGTCTCGATGCTCTCGCCCGTGGGCGTCACACCTTCGCGCGACACGGCCGGCACGGTCTCGACCGTCACGCCGGCCTGCTGCGCGGCTTCGGCGAGCGGCGCACCGCTCTGGAGAGCTTCGGTCAGCGTGTTGTAGGCGTTGGTGATCCTGGCATTCGTCGCCGACTTGGCGAGCGTGTCACGGATCTCGGTGCGCACGGCGTCGAGCGGGCGAACCACTTCGGGCTGGACCGAGGTCACCTCGAGAATGACGGGACCGAACGGTCCATCCACGACGGCGGTCGGAACGTTCGGCTGGGCCGAGAAGGCCGCGTCTCCGAGCGCGCCATTGCCGAGTTCGGCACGTCCGATCGTGCCAAGATCCGCGACCTGGCGACCGGCCGCCATGGCGGCATCGGCGAGCGACGCGCCGTTTCGGATCGCGGTCTCGGCCGCGTCCGCCGCCGCACGGTCGGGGAACACGACCTGTTGCACCGCGCGACGCTCGGGCGTCGTGAACTCGGCCCGGTTCGCTTCGTAGTAGCGGGTGATTTCCTCGTCCGTCACCTTGTCGGTCTCGGCCATCGTGGCGCGCGTCAGCGCGACATAGGTGAAGGCGCGATATTCCGGCGCGCGGTAGGTGTCCGTCTGCTCGGTGAAATAGCTGGCGAGTTCCTCCTCGCTCGGATCGGCGATGCTGTCGGCCGGCTGCGGCTGGAGAACCACATACTGGATGGTCCGCCGCTCGCCATTATAGGCGCCGAGCGCATCCACGAAGGCGGCGGGAATCGTCACGTCGTCCGTCACGGAGCCGATCAGCTGGCTGCGAACGGCGGTTCGCCGGAGGTCCGCCAGATAGGCGGCTTCGTTCAGACCGGCATTGGCGAGGACCGCGCGCATCACGTCGCGGGAGAACTGTCCGCTCCCGTCGTGGAAGGCCTCCTGCTGCTGAATCAGGGAGATCATGCCGACGTCCGAAACACCAAGCCCGGCGCGTTCGGCCGCCTGGTCCACCACGGCGCCCGCGCGGAGCTGTGCGAGAACGGTCTGGTCGACACCGAACATCGCCGCCTGCTCGGCCGTCGGCCGCCGCTGCAACTGCTGGCCCAACCGGTTCATGGCCTGCTGATAGGCCTGTTGATACTCGGCCACCGTCACGCGCACGTCGCCGGCTTCGAGCACGGTCGTGCCGGCCCCCCGCGTATGCAACACGTCCGTGATGCCCCAAACAACGAAACTGAGGGCCAATGCACCCAGAAAAAATTTGGCAACCCAGCCCGAGGCACCGCGACGCATCTGGTTCAGCATTCGCTGCGAACTCCGATCAATCCATCTTCGCGATGTCGAATAGGCATTCCGGCCACGGAAAGAAAGAAGCTCTTCGCTCGCAGGGGTTTGATTTCGGCAATCCGGCTCGCTAGCTCATCGTCCGGCGCGGCTCCGAACGAGCCACGCCAAACCGGGGAGAGAGACGTGACGCGCCGAAAGCTGATCGCGGGAAACTGGAAGATGAACGGCCTGACGGGGCACCTCGACGAGGTGCGGGCCATTTCCGAAGGGAGCCGCGATGGAGCGATCGACATCGACATTCTCCTGTGTCCGCCGGCGACGCTCATCCGCCCGATCAGCGACATGCTGAGCGAGGGCGGACATGTGCAGGTCGGCGGGCAGAACTGCCATAAGGCCGAAAAGGGCGCCCATACGGGCGAAGTGTCGGCCGAGATGCTGCGCGATGCCGGCGCGACCCATGTCATTCTCGGCCACTCGGAGCGCCGCGCCGATCACGGCGAAGGCAACGATACCGTGCGCGACAAGCTCGCAGCCGCCCATCGCGCGGGGTTGGTCGCCGTGGTCTGCATCGGCGAGACGCTGGCGCAGCGCGAGGCCGGCGAGACGCTGACGGTCCTCGGCGACCAGCTGGCCGGCTCGCTCCATGACGACGTCTCCCCCAGCGATACTGTGATCGCCTACGAGCCGGTCTGGGCGATCGGAACCGGCAAGACCGCGTCGCCCGACGATGTCGCCGAAGTGCACAAGCATCTGCGCCAGCGTCTCGGCGAACGGTTCGGGGAGGAGCGCGGGCAGGGCTTCCGCCTTCTGTATGGCGGGTCGGTTCAGCCGGGCAACGCGGCGGCCCTCATGGCCGTGGCCGACGTCGACGGCGCGCTGGTCGGCGGGGCGAGCTTGAAGGCCCAGGATTTCCTCGCCATCTGCGAGGCGGCCCGTAACTGCCGATAGCGGTTGCACAATAGGGTTGGAATAAAGCGAGGCCTCCTATAGAAGGCGCGCAACTCTCGAACGATTGTGCGCGAACTCCCATGCAGACTGTCCTGATCGTCATTCATCTTCTGATCGTCCTCGCGCTGGTGGTGGTCGTTCTGATTCAACGCTCCGAAGGCGGTGGCCTCGGCATGGGAGGCGGCAGCGGCGGCGGCCTGATGACGGCGCGCGGCGCGGCTAACATGCTGACCCGCACGACGGCGATCCTGGCGACGCTGTTCTTCATCACCTCCATGGCGCTGGCCATCATGGCGCGCTACGGATCGGACCCGCTGGACATCCTGAACCGCGTGCCCGCCGGCCAGACCGCGCCGGGTGCGGCACCGGCAGCCGGCGGATCGCTGCTCGACCAGCTCGGCGGCCTGCCCGATCAGTCCTCGACCAATGGCGGCGTCCCCGCCGGCGGAACTTCGGCCAACGGAGCGGCACCCGCTTCCGCACCGACGACGCCCGCACCGGCGCAGAACCAGGGCGGGGTGCCCACCGGCGCCGATGCCGCTCCGGCTCAGCAGATTCCCGCCAATCCCGCTCCGCAGGCGCCGAATGCCGGCTCTCAGCCGACCGTTCCGCCGGTGGAAGCGCCGGCGCCCGGTGCGACCAATGGCGCGGCGAGCACGACGCCCGCTCAGCCGGCGCAGTAAGCTCGGGCTCTCACCTGATATCGTGGGGCGCTTCGGCGCCCCATTTCGTTTACGGCCGATTTTATGGCTGGCCGAATCCTCACTGAAAGCGTATCGGGAAGGCCCATGGCGCGATATATTTTCATCACTGGCGGCGTGGTTTCCTCTTTGGGGAAGGGCATCGCCTCGGCGGCGCTCGGCGCTCTTCTTCAGGCACGCGGATACCGCGTGCGTCTCCGCAAGCTCGATCCGTATCTGAACGTCGATCCCGGCACGATGAGCCCGACGCAGCACGGCGAAGTCTTCGTCACCGATGACGGAGCGGAGACCGATCTCGATCTCGGCCACTACGAGCGCTTCACCGGCCGCTCGGCCAACCGGATGGACAACGTCACTACCGGGCGCATCTATCAGGAGCTGATCGCCAAGGAGCGGCGCGGCGACTTCCTCGGCGCGACGGTGCAGGTCATTCCGCACGTCACGGACGCCATCAAGGCCTTCGTGCTCGAAGGCAACGAGGAATACGATTTCGTCCTGTGCGAAATCGGCGGCACGGCCGGCGACATCGAGGCCATGCCCTTCATGGAAGCCATCCGTCAGCTCGGCAACGATCTGCCGCGCGGCGGGGCCGTCTATGTCCACCTGACGCTCATGCCGTATATTCCGAGCGCCGGCGAGCTGAAGACCAAGCCGACCCAGCATTCGGTGAAGGAGCTTCGCTCCATCGGCATTCAGCCCGACATTCTCCTCGTGCGCGCCGATCGGCCGATCCCGCGCGAGGAACGCCGCAAGATGAGCCTGTTCTGCAATGTCCGCGAAAGCGCGGTCATTCAGGCGCTCGACGTCGCGACGATCTACGACGTGCCGATCGCCTACCACAATGAAGGGCTTGACACGGAAGTGCTCGCGGCCTTCGGCATCGATCCGGCGCCCAAGCCCAAGCTCGATCGCTGGCATCAGGTCGTGGAGGGCATCGCCCATCCCGAAGGCGAAGTCACGATCGCCGTCGTCGGCAAATATACCGGCCTGAAGGACGCCTATAAGTCGCTGATCGAGGCGCTGCAGCACGGTGGCATCGCCAACCGCGTTCGCGTCAAGCTCGACTGGATCGAGTCGGAGGTCTTCGAGAAGGAGGACCCGACGCCCTATCTCGAGCGCGTCAGCGGCATTCTCGTTCCCGGCGGCTTCGGCGAGCGCGGGTCGGAAGGCAAGATCGCCGCCGCCCGATTCGCGCGCGAACACAACGTTCCCTATTTCGGCATCTGCTTCGGAATGCAGATGGCGGTGATCGAGGCGGCGCGTTCGCTGGCCGGCATCGAGAACGCCGCGTCCACAGAGTTCGGTCCGACCGACGAGCCGGTGGTCGGCATCATGACCGAATGGATGAAGGGCAACGAGCTGGAGCAGCGCGCCAGCGAGGGCGATCTCGGCGGCACGATGCGTCTCGGCGCCTATACCGCTTGCTTCCAGCCGGACTCGCGCATCGCCGCGATCTATGGCGACACGAAAGTGGAAGAGCGGCACCGCCACCGTTACGAGGTCAACCGCACCTATCGCGCGCGGCTGGAGGAAGCGGGTCTGCGCTTTGCCGGCATGTCGCCGGACGGGCTTCTGCCGGAGACGGTGGAACTGCCCGACCATCCCTGGTTCATCGGCGTCCAGTATCACCCCGAGCTGAAGTCGCGGCCCTTCGAGCCGCATCCGCTCTTCGCCTCGTTCATCGGCGCCGCCGTGGAACGCTCCCGCCTCGTTTGACATGCTTGCGAAAGACGCCGCGATGACCCGACCCAACGCCTCCGTCAATCTTCGCGGCGTCACCTTCGCGCAGGATCGGCCCTTCGCGCTGATCGCCGGCCCCTGCCAGATGGAAAACCGCGATCATGCGATGATGATCGCGGAGCGCATGAAGCGTCTGACGGCCGATCTCGGGATCGGCTATGTCTTCAAGGCGAGCTTCGACAAGGCGAACCGGACCAGCCTGTCCGGCCGTCGCGGCATCGGCCTTGGCGGCGCGCTTCCCGTATTCGACGAAATCCAGCGCACTTTCGACATTCCCGTCCTGACCGACGTCCATACGGAAGAGCAGTGCGCCGAGGTCGGCGAAGTCTGCGACGTCCTGCAGATCCCGGCCTTTCTCTGCCGCCAGACCGATCTCCTGATCGCCGCCGCGCGCACGGGCCGGGTGGTGAACATCAAGAAGGGCCAGTTCCTCGCCCCTTGGGACATGCGCAATGTCGCGGCCAAGGTCAGCGAGAGCGGCAATCCCAACATCCTCCTGACCGAGCGCGGCGCCTCCTTCGGCTACAACACGCTCGTGTCCGATTTCCGCTCGCTTCCGATCATGGCCGAGATCGGTGCGCCGGTCGTGTTCGACGCGACGCATTCCGTCCAGCAGCCGGGCGGGCAGGGCGGCTCTTCGGGCGGCGAGCGGCGCTTCGTGGAAACACTGGCGAAGGCGGCCGTCGCGGTCGGCGTCGCCGGCCTCTTCATCGAGACGCACGAGAACCCCGACACCGCGCCGTCGGACGGGCCGAACATGGTGGCGCTCGACGACATGCCCGAGCTTCTGCGCCGCCTGAAGGCGCTCGACGCAGCCGCCAAGGCGTTCTGACACAATCTCAACTCGCGCCGGGTCCGTTTCGGCGGAGTCGGTGCGCATCCAAGCTCCAAGCCGAACGAGGGAACGAGCATGACGGCGATCATCGACATCATCGCGCGAGAAATTCTGGACAGCCGCGGAAATCCGACCGTCGAGGTCGACGTCGTGCTCGAAGACGGCTCGATGGGCCGCGCCGCCGTTCCCTCCGGCGCCTCCACGGGCGCGCACGAGGCGGTGGAACTGCGCGACGGTGACGACCGCTACGGCGGCAAGGGCGTGCAGCAGGCGGTGCAGGCCGTCAACAACGACATTCTCGAGGCGCTGGTCGGCTTCGAGGCCGAGAACCAGATCCGCATCGATTCGGTGATGCGCTCGCTCGACGGCACGGCCAACAAGAGCCGTCTCGGCGCCAACGCCATTCTCGGCGTGTCGCTCGCGGTCGCCAAGGCCGCCGCTGAGTCAGCCGGTCTGCCGCTCTACCGCTATGTCGGCGGCGCGAGCGCCAGCGTTCTGCCGGTGCCGATGATGAACATCATCAATGGCGGCGCGCATGCCGACAATCCGATCGACTTCCAGGAATTCATGATCATGCCGGTCGGCGCGGAAAGCTTCCGCGAGGCGCTGCGCATGGGCGCGGAGATCTTCCACACCCTCAAGAAGGGTCTGAAGGACGCCGGGCACAACACCAATGTCGGCGACGAGGGCGGCTTCGCCCCCAATCTCGCGTCCGCGAAGGACGGGCTCGACTTCGTGATGCGCTCGATCGAGAAGGCGGGCTACCGTCCGGGCGAGGACATCTTCCTCGCGCTCGACTGCGCCTCGACCGAGTTCTTCAAGGGCGGCGTCTACGATCTCGAAGGCGAGAAGCGCAAGCTGTCCGGCGACGAGATGGCGGCCTATCTCGCCGAGCTCGCCGGCGCCTATCCGATCATCTCGATCGAGGACGGCATGGCCGAGGACGACTGGGCCGGCTGGAAGTCGCTGACCGACCGGATCGGCGGCAAGGTGCAGCTCGTCGGCGACGATCTCTTCGTCACCAACTCGGCGCGCCTGCGCGAGGGCATCGAGAAGCAGGTCGCGAACTCCATCCTCGTCAAGGTCAACCAGATCGGCACGCTCAGCGAGACGCTGGACGCCGTGAATGTCGCGCATCGCGCCGGCTACACCGCCGTCATGTCGCATCGCTCCGGCGAGACCGAAGACTCCACCATCGCCGATCTCGCGGTCGCGACGAACTGCGGTCAGATCAAGACCGGCTCGCTCGCGCGTTCGGACCGGCTCGCCAAGTACAACCAACTTCTTCGCATCGAGGAAGAGCTGGGCGACCAGGCCGTCTATGCCGGCACGAGCATCCTGCGCGGTCGGCGCTGATCCGACGCGACGCTGAAAACTGATCGAAGGGGTCGCCGAAAGGCGGCCCTTTTTTTGCGTTCGCGAAAGCTGTGGCAAGGATTCGTCAGGCTTAACGGCGTTTTAACGGGGTCTTGCGAGAGTGGCGGGACGGAGAGTCACATGCGCACCAAACAACGACGGAAATCCTGGTTCACGCCTTTGATCGTTCCCGCGATCACGCTTCCCTGCCTCGCCTATTTCGCGGCGCAGTCGCAGACCGGACGCTATGGGCTCGAGGCGAGCGAAGAGATGAAGATCGAACTCGCCGCAAAGACGAAGAGCTACAACGACCTCGTTCTCACGCGTAAAGCGCTCGAACAACGCGTCAAGTTGCTCAGTGATGGGACGCTGGAGCGTGATATGATCGACGAGCGGGCTCGTCGGGCTCTCAACATGTCCAACGAGACCGAGATCACCATTCTAGGAAACTGGAAAGGATAACTGGATTTCGGTTATATATTGCCGCATTGCAGCAATTAACTGAAGTCAAGTTAAGCCCGCTCGATCCCTTGCCCTGCAGGTCGCTGTCGCTATACTGCGCGCCGATCGGTCCGCTTTCGCGGGCGTCGAGGACGAGGAATCACTGATGGCAACGGGTAAGCAGAAGGCCGGCGTAGTCGACGTGGCCGAACAGGACGCGCAGTCCTCTGCCGAGATCGTCAAGACGCTCGAAAGCTTCGAGCCACCCGCTCCCCTGGAGTTTTCCCGCGACGAGGACATGCGCGCCTATCGCGACATGCTCCTGATCCGTCGCTTCGAGGAAAAGGCCGGCCAGCTTTATGGCATGGGCCTGATCGGCGGCTTCTGCCATCTCTATATCGGCCAGGAAGCGGTCGTCGTCGGCATGCAGATGTCGATGAAGGAAGGTGATCAGGTCATCACCGGCTATCGCGACCATGGCCACATGCTGGCCACGGGCATGGAATCGCGCGGCGTCATGGCCGAGCTCACGGGTCGCCGCAACGGCTACTCGAAGGGCAAGGGCGGCTCGATGCACATGTTCTCCAAGGAGAAGAACTTCTACGGCGGCCACGGCATCGTCGGCGCCCAGGTTTCCCTTGGAACGGGCCTCGCCTTCGCCAACCGCTATCGCGGAAACGACTCGGTCTCGATCACCTATTTCGGCGACGGCGCGGCCAACCAGGGCCAGGTCTACGAGAGCTTCAACATGGCCTCGCTGTGGAAGCTCCCGGTCATCTACATCATCGAGAACAATCGCTACGCCATGGGCACGGCGATCAACCGCGCCTCGGCCGAGACGAATTTCGCTCATCGCGGCATCTCCTTCAAGATTCCCGGCATCCAGGTTGACGGCATGGACGTCCGCGCCGTGAAGGCGGCGGGCGACCTCGCGGTCGCGCATTGCCGCGAAGGCAAGGGGCCGATGATCCTGGAGATGATGACCTACCGCTATCGCGGCCACTCCATGTCGGACCCCGCCAAGTACCGCACCCGCGACGAAGTGCAGAAGATGCGCGCCGAGCGCGATCCGATCGAGCAGGTTCGCCTCCGTCTCATGGAAGCGCACAATGCCTCCGAGGAGGATCTGAAGGCGATCGACAAGGAGGTGCGCGACATCGTCGCCGACGCCGCCGATTTCGCGCAGAACGATCCCGAGCCGGACGTGTCGGAACTGTGGACCGACATCTACGCCGACGAAGTCCCGCAGGCTGCGGAGTAAGAGGGCACCATGCCGATCGAAATCCTGATGCCCGCCCTTTCTCCGACGATGGAAGAGGGCACTCTCTCGAAGTGGGTCAAGAAGGAGGGCGACAGCGTCGCCCCCGGTGACGTCATCGCCGAGATCGAAACCGACAAGGCCACGATGGAAGTCGAGGCCGTGGACGAAGGCACGATCGGGAAGATCCTGATCGAAGCCGGCACCGAAGGCGTGAAGGTCAACGCTCCGATCGCGATCCTCCTTACCGAGGGCGAGAGCGCCGACGACCTCGGCAAGCCGGCCGCCAGCGGACCGAAGGCGGAAACGGCCGCGGTTCCGCAGGAATCGAAGCCGGACTCGTCCGACGCCGACAAGTCGAAGCCGGCGCCGGTTCCCGCCAGCAGCCTGTCGCACCCGGCCGTCGAGGATGCCGACGGCGACTATGCCGAGGAAATCCCTGCCGGTACCAAGCTCGCCACGATGACGGTGCGCGAGGCGCTTCGCTCGGCCATGGCCGAGGAAATGCGTCGCGACGAGAACGTCTTCCTGATGGGCGAGGAAGTCGCCGAATATCAGGGCGCCTACAAGATCAGCCAGGGCCTTCTGGACGAATTCGGCGCGCGGCGCGTCGTGGACACGCCGATCACCGAGCATGGCTTCGCCGGCATGGGCGTCGGCGCGGCCTTCGCCGGCCTGAAGCCGATCGTCGAGTTCATGACCTTCAACTTCGCCATGCAGGCGATCGACCAGATCATCAACTCCGCCGCCAAGACGCTCTACATGGCCGGCGGCCAGATGGGATGCCCGATCGTGTTCCGTGGGCCGAACGGCGCCGCCGCGCGCGTCGCCGCGCAGCACAGCCAGGACTACGCGGCCTGGTACGGCCAGATCCCGGGCCTGAAGGTCGTCATGCCGTTCACGGCCGCCGACGCCAAGGGCCTCCTGAAGTCGGCGATCCGCGACCCGAACCCGGTGGTCTTCCTCGAGAACGAGATTCTCTACGGCCATTCCTTCGAGGTGCCGGACACGGACGACTGGATCGTTCCGATCGGCAAGGCGCGCATCCACCGCAAGGGCAAGGACGTGACGATCGTCTCGTTCGGCATCGGCATGACCTATGCCATCGCCGCCGCCGAGCAGCTCGCCAAGGAAGGGATCGACGCGGAGGTCATCGACCTGCGGACCATTCGTCCCCTCGACATCGAGACGGTCGTGCGGTCCGTGAAGAAGACCAATCGCTGCGTCACGGTGGAGGAAGGCTGGCCGCAGGGTTCGGTCGGCGGTCACATCGCCTCCGAGCTCATGGTCCGCGCCTTCGACTATCTCGATGCGCCGGTGCTGAAGGTCTGCGGCAAGGACGTTCCGATGCCCTATGCCGCGAACCTCGAAAAGCTCGCGCTGCCCTCCGCCAAGGACGTGGTCGAGGCGGTCAAGGCGGTCTGCTACCGTTAAGGTCAGGGGCGCGCCGCACGAAGCGCGCCCGGCAACTTCAAGGAGGCGGCGCGGCGCGCCGTCTCCCGCCGCGCAACGGTGCGGGCAGAGCGGAGCCAAGCCTTTCGCCGCCCGGTTTTGCTAATTCTATGGATTCGATGCCCCGCCACGAGGGCGCTTGAGGAGATCCGGGCCGATGCCGATCAACGTGACGATGCCGGCGCTCTCGCCGACCATGGAAGAAGGCAATCTCGCGAAGTGGCTGGTCAAGGAAGGTGACAAGGTTTCCTCGGGCGACGTGATCGCCGAGATCGAGACCGACAAGGCGACGATGGAAGTCGAAGCCGTGGACGAGGGCACGGTCGCGAAGATCCTTGTTCCCGCCGGCACCGAAGGCGTGAAGGTCAACGCCGTGATCGCGATCCTCGCCGCTGAAGGCGAAGACGCCTCGGCCGCTTCGGCAGGTGGCGACAGCGCCAAGCCCGCTGCCTCGCAGGCCGCCGCCAGCGACGCCGCCGTGGTCGGCTCGCAGGCCGAGGCCAAGGACGCCAACCAGCGCGGCTACGAGCGTCCGGCCGAAACCGCATCCGCCAGCGAGGGCGGCCAGGGCGGTGCCTCGAAGGCAAGCGCCAGCAGTGGTTCGAGCCGCGTGTTCGCGTCCCCGCTCGCGCGTCGGATCGCCAAGGAACAGGGCGTCGACCTGTCAGGCGTGTCCGGCTCGGGGCCGCATGGTCGCATCGTGAAGGCCGATATCGAGCGCGCCGCGCAGGCGCCGAAAGCAGCGAAAGCCGAGAGCGCGGCGCCCGCGTCGCAGGCCACCGCCGCACCCGCTCAGGCCGCCGCGCCGGTCGCCAAGGCGTCCAACGACGACTCCATTCTCAAGCTCTTCCCCAAGGATTCCTACGAGTCGATCCCGCATGACGGGATGCGCAAGACGATCGCCAAGCGTCTCGTCGAATCCAAGCAGACCGTTCCGCATTTCTACCTTTCGGTGGATTGCGAACTCGACGCGCTGCTGGCCCTGCGCAAGCAGCTGAACACCGCCGCCCCCATGATCAAGGGCGAGGCGGGCGAGCGCCCGGCCTACAAGCTTTCGGTCAACGACATGGTTATCAAGGCCATGGCCTGCGCGCTGAAGGCCGTTCCGGATGCGAACGTGTCCTGGACCGACAGCGCCATGCTGAAGCACAAGCACGCCGATGTCGGCGTCGCGGTGTCGATCGAAGGCGGCCTGATCACCCCGATCATCCGCCGCGCCGACGAGAAGACGCTCTCGGCCATCTCCAACGAGATGAAGGACCTCGCCAAACGCGCCCGCGCGCGCAAGCTGAAGCCCGAGGAATATCAGGGCGGAACGACGGCCGTCTCCAATCTCGGCATGTTCGGGATCAAGGACTTCTCGGCCGTGATCAACCCGCCGCATGCGACGATCCTGGCGGTCGGCGCGGGCGAAGAGCGGGCCGTCGTGAAGAGCGGCGCCGTGGCGATCGCCAACGTGATGACAGTCACGCTCTCAACCGACCACCGCGCGGTCGATGGTGCGCTCGGCGCCGAACTGATCTCGGCCTTCAAGCAGTTCATCGAAAACCCGATGAGCATGCTGGTCTGAGCCACGGAACCTCGAGGGACAGGGAGCCGGCGATGAAGACCATTCTCTGCTACGGCGACTCCCTGACCTGGGGTTACAATGCCGAAGGGCCGGGTCGTCATGCCCATGACGACCGCTGGCCCTCGGTCGTCGGTGCGCAGCTCGGCGCAGGCGTTCGCATCATCGCCGAGGGTCTGAATGGTCGCACCACGGCCTATGACGATCATCTGGCGCAGGCCGATCGGAACGGCGTGCGGCTTCTGCCGAGCCTTCTTGCCTCGCACGAGCCGATCGATCTCGTGGTTCTGGCGCTCGGGACGAACGATTTGAAGCGCCATACCGGCGGCGGCGCGGCCTATCAGGCCGCAGCCGGCATGGAGCGGCTGATCTCGATCGTCAGCGGATTTCGTTCGAGCTTCGGTTTTGCGATGCCTTCGATCCTCATCGTGTCGCCGCCGGCGCTCGTGCCGACCGACGACGCGGATTTTCGCGACATGTTCGGCGGAGCGATCGAGGAATCGCACAGGCTGAAGCCGGCCTATGAAAGGCTCGCGCAGCGCGCGCAGTGCGCCCATGTGGCGGCGAGCGATCATTGCGAGGCGACCCCGCTCGATGGGGTGCATCTCGACGCAGCGAATACACGGGCGCTTGGCCAAGCCATCGCCGCTGGATTGACCACTCTCCTTTGACCCATCGGCGCGCCTGCGCCCATTCTTTCTCCATCAGGGAGCCGCTCTTATGGCCGACAGCTACGACATTCTCATCATCGGCGGCGGTCCGGGCGGCTATGTCGCGGCGATCCGCGCCGCGCAGCTCGGCTTCAAGACCGCCGTGGTGGAGCGGGAGCACATGGGCGGCATCTGCCTCAACTGGGGCTGCATCCCGACCAAGGCGTTGCTGCGCTCGGCCGAAATCTTCCACTATGCCGAACATGGCGAGAGCTACGGGCTGAAGATCGAGAAGCCGAGCTTCGACATCGGCGCCGTGGTGAAGCGCTCGCGCGGTGTGTCGGCGCAGCTGAACGGCGGCGTCGCGATGCTGATGAAGAAGAACAAGATCGACATCATCTGGGGCCAGGCCAAGATCACCAAGGCCGGGAAGGGCGCTCCGGTGGAAGTCGAGGTCGGTCCGTCGACCAAGCCCGCCGTTCAGCCGCAGAACCCGGTTCCCAAGAACGCGCTCGGCCACGGCACCTACAAGGCCAAGCACGTGATCGTCGCCACGGGCGCGCGTCCGCGCGTGCTGCCCGGCATCGAGCCGGATGGGGACCGCATCTGGACCTATTTCGAGGCGATGAAGCCGGCCTCCATGCCGAAGTCGCTGATCGTCATGGGCTCGGGCGCGATCGGCATCGAGTTCGCGTCCTTCTACCGCACGATGGGCGCCGAGGTGACGGTGGTCGAACTCCTGCCGCAGATCCTGCCCGTGGAGGATGCGGAAGTCGCCGCCGTCGCGCGCAAGCAGTTCGAAAAGCAGGGCATGAAGATCTTGTCGGACGCCAAGGTCGCCAAGGTCGCCAAGACCGGCGCGGGCGTCGAGGTGACGGTGGAGCAGGGCGGCAAGACCGAAGTGCTGAAGGCCGAGCGTCTGATTTCGGCGGTCGGCGTGCAGGGCAACACCGAAGGTCTCAATCTCGAAGGCGTCGGCGTCGCGATCGAGCGCGGCATCGTCAAGATCGACGCGGTCGGCCGCACCAATGTCGAGGGCATCTATGCGATCGGCGATGTCGCCGGGGCGCCGATGCTGGCGCACAAGGCCGAGCACGAAGGCACGATCTGCGTCGAGGCGATCAAGGGCCTCCATGTTCACCCGATGAAGCGCGAGCAGATCCCCGGCTGCACCTACTGCCAGCCGCAGGTCGCCTCGGTCGGCTTGACGGAAGCGAAAGCCAAGGAGAGCGGACGCGAGATCAAGGTCGGCCGCTTCCGCTTCGTCGCCAACGGCAAGGCGATCGCGCTCGGCGAGCCCGACGGTCTCGTGAAGACGATCTTCGACGCCAAGACCGGCGAGCTCCTCGGCGCTCACATGGTCGGTGCGGAAGTCACCGAACTGATCCAGGGCTTTGTGGTCGCGATGGGTCTGGAAACCACGGAAGAGGACCTGATGCACACGGTCTTCCCGCATCCGACCCTGTCCGAAATGATGCACGAAAGCGTTCTCGACGCCTACGGCCGCGTCATTCACATGTAAGGCGGAAGAATCCCGGTTCCGACGCCGTTCGCAGCCCCTTTCTTGCCTTGACCGGCCACATTTTCGCCCATCTACCCTGAGGGCGAGCCAAACGGCCGCAGGTGATAAGGAGTTTCTGTATGAACGGCGTCGGAATCATCATGTCGATCATCCTCGGCAGCTTGGCTGGATGGATCGCCGAAAAGATCATGAAGGCCAATGTTGGCCTCCTGACCAACATCATCCTGGGCATCGTCGGCGCCCTGTTCCTCAACTTCATTCTGGGCCTGCTCGGCGTCTACACGACTCCGTCCTACCTCGTTCAGTTCATCGTCGCCATTATCGGCGCCTGCATCCTGATCTTCCTCTGGCGCGCGATCCGCGGCCGGGCCTAAGGTCTCGTTGCGTCCCGAGGTGGCCTATCCTAAATAGGGCTCATGGTCACCGTTCTCGACACGCGCAAAGTGGCTGAGGCATCGCCTCGGCCACGCCATCCCGAAAAGGCTCACCGTCCTGACACGGAGGTGCTGCCGAAGCCCGACTGGATTCGCGTCAAGGCGCCGGTGACACCGGGCTATTTCGAGACGCGCGAAATCGTCAAGTCGAACAAGCTGGTCACGGTCTGCGAGGAGGCCGGCTGCCCCAATATCGGCGGCTGCTGGGACAAGAAGCACGCGACCTTCATGATCATGGGCGGGATCTGCACCCGCGCCTGCTCCTTCTGCAACGTCGCGACCGGCCTGCCGCATGCGCTGGACCCCGAAGAGCCGGCGAGCGTTGGGCGCGCCGTCGCGAAGATGGGCCTGTCGCACGTCGTCATCACGTCGGTGGACCGCGACGACCTGCCGGACGGCGGGGCCGAGCATTTCGTGCAGACCATCCGCGCCATCCGCGCCGCCGCGCCGGGCACGACGATCGAAATCCTGACGCCGGACTTCCTGCGCAAGCCGGGCGCTCTGGAGCGTGTCGTCGAGGCCAAGCCCGACGTCTTCAACCACAATCTGGAAACCGTGCCGCGCAACTACCTGACGGTTCGTCCCGGCGCGCGCTATTTCCATTCGATCCGCCTTCTGCAGCGCGTGAAGGAGCTCGATCCGACGATCTTCACCAAGTCCGGCATCATGGTGGGCCTTGGCGAGGAGCGGAACGAGATTCTGCAGCTGATGGACGACCTGCGCTCGGCCGACGTGGATTTCATGACGATCGGCCAGTATCTCCAGCCGACGCGCAAACACCATCCGGTGATCCGCTATGTGACGCCGGAGGAGTTCACCTCCTTCGAGACGGTCGGCAAGACGAAGGGCTTCCTCCTCGTCGCATCGAGCCCTCTGACGCGCTCCTCGCACCATGCGGGCGAGGATTTCGAGCGCCTGAAGGCCGCGCGCTTGGCCAAGCAAGCCGCAGCCTAAGACGATGCCCAAGTTCGAAAGCAGCCGGATCGTCAAGCACACGCCGCGCGAGATGTTCGATCTCGTCGCGGATGTCGAACGCTACCCCGAATTCCTGCCGCTCTGCCAGAGGCTCGTCGTCCGCTCTCGCAAGGAGCGCGACGACAAGACCTTGCTCATCGCCGATATGACGGTGGCCTACAAGCTGATCCGCGAAACCTTCACGTCGCAAGTTCTCCTGAAGCCCTCGGATCTCGAGATCGACGTGAAATATATCGACGGACCGTTCCGCTATCTGGAAAATCGCTGGCTCTTCAAGCCGCATCCGGACGGTTGCGAAGTCGTGTTCTTCATCGACTACGAGTTCAAGAGCCGCACGCTCGGGCTCCTGATGGGGTCGATGTTCGACTTCGCCTTCCGACGCTTCTCGACCGCGTTCGAAGAACGGGCCGATCGGATCTACTCTTCTTCGCTGGCCGCGACGCAGCCTGGCTAGAGGCCGGGCTCCGCCTTGATCGCGGCCTCGAACAGTTCGAGCGCCACTCGAACGGACGCGGCGCGAACGGCGTCCCGGCCGATGGCTCCGAAGCGTTCGGCGCGATGGGTGACGCCCTTCGGCCCCGCCAACGCGAAATGAACGAGGCCAACCGGCTTGGTCTCGGACCCGCCGCCCGGCCCCGCGATCCCCGTAATCGACACCGCGAAATCGACGCCAGCACGCATGCGCGCGCCCTCGGCCATTTCCCGAGCCACGACTTCGGACACGGCGCCATGCTCGTCCAGACTGCGAGCGGACACGCCCAGGAGGTCCTGCTTGGCCTGATTGGAATAGGTGACGAAGCCGCGATCGAAGGCAGCCGACGAACCCTCGATCGCCGTGAGCGCGGCCGCGACGAGACCGCCGGTGCAGGACTCGGCGGTCGCCAGCGTCAGATTTCGCGCGGTGGCGAGACCGACGATGCCGTGCGCCAGGGCGAGAACATCCGCGCCGATCATAGGGACGTGTCGCGGTCGCCATAGACGACGCTAGCCGTCGCGATGGCCGCGATCCCCTCGCGCCGGCCGATGAAGCCGAGCATCTCGTTGGTCGTCGCCTTGATGGAGATGCGCTCGGGCTCGAGGCCCGTCATCTCGCCGATCGCCGCGACCATGGCGGGGCGATGCGGACCGACCTTCGGCGCTTCGGCGATCAGCGTCACGTCCACATTGCAGATACGCCCGCCCTTTTCCCGAACGATCTCCACCGCCCGGCGCACGAAGAGGCTGGAGGCCATGCCCTTCCATTGCGGATCGCTCGGCGGGAAATGCGTGCCGATATCGCCGGCGCCGCAGGTGGCCAGGAGAGCGTCGGTGAGGGCATGAAGGCCGACATCGGCATCGGAATGGCCGAGCAGGGCCTGATCATGCGCGATTTTCACGCCGCAAAGCGTGACGTGATCGCCCTCGACGAGCTGGTGAACGTCGTAGCCGTTTCCGGTTCTCACATCGATCATGCCGGATGTACTCCTCAGTCTCGTGTCGGCGGCGACGATATCGTCGGCGAGGGTAAGCTTGACGTTCCCGATCTCGCCGGGAACGAGCGCGACGGGCAGGTTGCGCCATTCGAAGAGGGAAGCATCGTCCGTGAAGGACAGGCTCGTCTCCCGTGCGGCCGCTTCATGGGCTTCCAAGATCAGATCGAAGGGAAAGCCTTGCGGGGTCTGCGCGGCATAGAGCGACTTGCGATCGACGGTCCCGGCAATGAAACCGCCGTCCGCCATGCGCTTGATCGTGTCGCTGACGGGCACGCTCGGAATGGCGCCGATCTCCGGCGTGATCGCATCCATCACCGAGGCGATCACCTGACGGGAGACGAAGGGGCGCACGCCGTCATGAATCAGAACCGAATCCGGCCTGGATGCCTGGAGTGCTTCCAGCCCTTTCAGGACGGAGGCCTGACGGGTGACGCTGCCGACCACGAGACGAACGCGGTCGCCGAAAGGCGAGAGAGCCGCCTGTGCCCGCTCGATATCGTCCGGGTGGACCAGAACGACGATGGATGAGAAGGCGAAGTCCCGCAGAAAGGCCTCGACCGTCCATTGCAGAACGGGTCGTCCTCCGATGCGACGGTACTGCTTCGGTCCCTCCACCGACTGACCGGCGCGCTCACCGCGCCCGGCGGCCACGATCACCACGGCCGTCTTACTCTGGTGCATTCGCTTCCCCCTCGCACCCAGTCGGATTATCGCAGCCCCGTCGAGTTGCAAGGCCTAAGCCATCCTGCATACGTGCAGTGCAACATTATCGGATCGATCCGCCCACCATATGCTTGTCTTTTGTGCATGCCCGGATATGGTACAGCGATCATGGTCGAAAACGCGCCAAACGCATCACGTGCCGATATTCCGGGCGATTCGATCCCGCCTCATCCGCTCGCGGACTTGGCGGGAGGCGCGTCTGCGGACCTGCGCGTCGTGCTCGCTCCGCTTTCGGGCATCACCGATGTTCCGTTCCGCAGCCTCGTCCGCTCCTTCGGAACGCGGCTCGTGTTCTCCGAAATGGTGGCGAGCGGCGAACTGGTAAGGGGTGATCGCGAAAGCCGCCTGCGCTCGGCAGCCGATGGGGCGGGTGTTCATGCCGTGCAGCTCGCCGGCCGGGAAGCGGAGGCGATGCGACAGGCCGCGCGTGTCGTGGCCGAGGACGGCGCCGATCTCATCGACATCAACATGGGCTGCCCCGCCAAGAAGGTTGTGGGCGGCGCGTCCGGCTCCGCCCTGATGCGCGACCTCGACCATGCCGAACGGCTGATCGAGGCGACGCTCGAAGGGGCAGGTGGCGTCCCAGTCAGTTTGAAGATGCGGCTCGGATGGGACCGCTCGACGATGAACGCCCCGGAGCTCGCTCGGCGAGCCGAGCGGGCCGGCATCGTCTGGGTCACCGTCCATGGACGGACCCGCGATCAGTTCTACGAGGGCGAGGCGGACTGGCAGGCCATCCGCGCCGTGAAGGAGGCCGTGACGCTGCCCGTCGTCGCCAATGGCGATCTCGTCGCGCGCGACCAGCATTCGGCCATTCTGGCAAAGAGCGGGGCGGACGCGGTGATGATCGGGCGCGGCGCCTGTGGCCGGCCGTGGTTTCCCGCCCTCGTGGCCGGGACGGCGCCAGCCGACCTTCCGCGACGCTCCTTCGAAGCGCTCGTGTCGGCGCATTACGACGCGATGCTCAAGCATTACGGCATCGGCCCCGGCCTTCGTCACGCGCGCAAGCATCTTGGCTGGTATCTCGAACGCGCGTCGGTTTCGCCGCAGGCGCGCGCGGACCTCCTTCGCGAGAACAGCCATGAGCGCGTCGCAGCCGGCCTGCGAACCCTTCTTTCCGGCATCACGATCGGTGATGTCGATCCCGAACTGCAGCCTTTGCGGAAAGCGGCCTGACCCATGACTTCCGGCGCCGACCACCCCATCTCGAGCAGCGAGATGGGCATCCTCAACGCCCTTCCGCATCCGGTCTTCGTGCTGGGTCCCGAGAACGGATTCGTGTTGGTGAACTCCGATGCCGAACAGTTCTTCTCGGCCAGCGCGGCGAGCCTGTCGCGACGCAATCTCGGCCATTTCATTCCCCATGACAGCCCGATCTTCGGCTTGATCGAGCAGGTGCGCCGGCACGATTCGCGGATCAGCGAGTATCGTGTGGACGTGTCGTCGCCGCGGCTCGGCGGCGAGCGGCTGGTGGATGTCTATGTGTCGAGCCTGGGAGAAACGCCCGGCCATGTCGTGGTCATGGTCCAGCTGCGCTCGATCGCCGACAAGATGGACCGGCAGCTGACGCATCGCTCGGCGGCGCGGACCGTGACGGGCCTTGCCGCGATGCTCGCGCACGAAATCCGCAACCCGCTGTCGGGCATCAAGGGCGCCGCGCAGCTTCTGGAAGCCTCGGCGAACGACGATGACCGCGTTCTGACCCGGCTGATCCAGGAAGAAAGCGACCGGATCGTCAAGCTGGTGGACCGGATGGAGGTCTTCTCCGATCAGCGCCCGATCGAGCGCTCGGCGGTCAACATCCACTCCGTTCTGGAGCATGTGAAGACGCTGGCCAAGAGCGGCTTCGCGCGGGGCATCCGCATTCAGGAAACCTACGATCCCTCGCTTCCGTCGGTTTATGCGAACCGGGATCAGCTCATCCAGGTCTTCATCAATCTCCTGAAGAACGCGAGCGAGGCCTTGGCGGGCCGGGAGAACGCCGAGATCCATCTCTCGACGGCGTTCCGGCCGGGTGTTCGCCTGTCGGTGCCCGGCACCAAGTCGCGCGTGACGCTGCCGCTCGAATTCATCGTGGAGGACAACGGCGTCGGCGTGCCGCAGGACATCCGCGAGCACATTTTCGACCCGTTCGTGACGACCAAGCCGAGCGGCACGGGCCTCGGGCTCGCGCTCGTCGCCAAGATCGTCGGCGACCACGGCGGAGTCATCGAGTGCGAATCCCAACCGGGCCGCACGAGCTTTCGAATCCTCATGCCCGCCTGGGCCGACCCGGGCAGCTTTGACACCTCGACCTCTCGGAATACGGGAAAGCGGACGCGATAATGGCATCTTCCCAAATCCTCGTTGCCGACGACGACGCCGCGATCCGGACGGTTCTCTCGCAGGCCCTGATGCGCGCGGGCTTCGAAGTGCGCGTGACCTCGAACATCGCGACGCTCTGGCGCTGGGTCAGCGCCGGTGACGGCGATCTCGTCATCACCGACGTCCTGATGCCGGACGGCAGCGTCTTCGACACGCTGCCCAAGATGAAGAACACGCGGCCCGACCTGCCGATCATCGTCATGAGCGCGCAGAACACGTTCATGACGGCGATCAAGGCGTCGGAGAAGGGCGCCTACGACTACATTCCCAAACCCTTCGATCTGACCGAACTCATCTCGATCGTGCGGCGCGCCCTGGCCGAGCCGAAGAACGCGATGCGGCTCGCCAAGGCCGACGAGAATGGCGAGACCATTCCGCTCGTCGGTCGCTCGCCGGCCATGCAGGAAATCTACCGCGCGCTGGCGCGCATGATGCAGACCGACCTCACCGTGACGATCACGGGCGAGTCGGGCACGGGCAAGGAGCTGGTTGCCCGCGCGCTGCACGATTACGGCCGCCGTCGCAAAGGCCCGTTCGTCGCCATCAACATGGCGGCGATCCCGCGTGATCTCATCGAATCCGAGCTCTTCGGCCATGAGAAGGGCGCTTTCACGGGCGCGCAAACGCGCACGAGCGGGCGGTTCGAACAGGCCGAGGGCGGCACGCTGTTTCTGGACGAGATCGGCGACATGCCGATGGAAGCGCAGACCCGCCTTCTGCGCGTGCTTCAGCAGGGCGAATACACGGTGGTCGGCGGGCGCACGGCGATCGCGACGGACGTTCGCATCGTCGCGGCGACCAACAAGGATCTGCGCCAGCTGATCCAGCGCGGACTGTTCCGCGAGGACCTGTTCTACCGGCTGAACGTCGTGCCGCTTCGCCTGCCGCCGCTGCGCGAGCGCATCGAGGATCTGGCCGACCTGACGCAGCATTTCTTCGCGATGGTCCAGAAGGAGGGCCTGTCGCGCAAGACGCTGACGCCGGGGGCGCTCGACGTGATGCGGCGCTATTCCTGGCCCGGCAACGTGCGCGAGCTCGAAAACCTCGTGCGGCGTCTGTCGGCACTTTATCCGCAGGACGAGATCACGGCCGAGTTGATCGAGCACGAGCTCGCCAACGATCACGCCAAGTCGCCGGGCGGTGACGGGGACTCCGGCAAGCCGATCGATCTCTCGGCCGCCGTGGAAAAGTACCTAGCCGACTACTTCTCCTCCTATGGCAACGACCTGCCACCGCCGGGACTTCATGGGCGCATCCTGCGGGAAGTGGAATATCCCCTGATCGCGGCCGCGCTTGCCGCCACGCGCGGCAATCAGGTAAAAGCGGCCGATCTTCTTGGCGTGAACAGAAACACGCTTCGCAAGAAAATCCGCGATCTCGACATTTCGATCGTTCGGTCCATCCGTTAAGATTCGAACAATAGTCGTTGTATTTCCGCCACATTGTGTTGCAATCGTGTCACTTTCGTATAGGGTAGTGGCATGATGGCGGCTTACACGATCCCGAATGAGGCAGAAGCGCCGGCGCTGGGCGAGCGACGGCGCTTCATGCTGATTCCCGGCATTCTGGCGGTCGCCGGGGCGCTGATCACCGGCGCGATCTCCTTCGTCGTCCTGATGGGACTGACCTCGATCGCGCCCACCGATACGGTCGTGCGCATCGCGTCGCTGGTGAACGGCGTCTTCGTTCTTCTGCTCTGCGGGCTGATCGGGCGCGAAGTGCTGCGCATGACGCGCGCCCGGCGAACGGGCAAGGCCGCCTCGCGCCTTCATGTGCGCATCGTCATCCTGTTTTCGATCGTCGCTGCCATTCCGGCGCTTCTGGTGGCCATCGTCGCCGGCATCACGCTCGATCTCGGGCTCGATCGCTGGTTCGAGATTCGCACGCGAACGATCGTCGAGTCCTCCACCAGCGTCGCCCGGGCCTATGTCAACGAGAACGCGCGCAACCTGCAGGGTTCGACGCTGTCCATGGCGTATGATCTCGGGGCACAGCGCCAGCTTTTCGACCTCGACCGATCGGGTTTCGCCGCGCTGATGACGGAACAGGCGAGGGGGCGTTCGCTTCTCGGGGCGCAGCTTCTGCGCGCCGACGGCACGCCGTTCCTGCGCGCCGACATCCCGGTCGAGCGGCCGCTTCCGGTGCCGCCCGCCGACGCGCTGGAACAGGCAGCACAGGGCAATCTCGTCTTCATTCCGCCGGGGGTGACCAATCTGGTCGGCGCGGTGACGAAGCTCCGCGGCTTCGGCGACGTCTATCTCTACACGGTCCGGGTCGTGGACCCCGACGTCATCGCCGCGCTTCGCCTCATGGAAGACCGCACGGCGGAATATTCGGGCCTGGAGAAGAACCGCTTCAATCTCCAGATCGCCTTTGCGCTTCTTTATCTCGGCATCACGCTGATCGTTCTCCTGTCCGCGATCTGGACCGGCATCGGTGTGGCGGATCGGCTCGTGCGACCGATCCGGCTCCTGATCGGGGCGGCGGACGAGGTCAGCGAAGGCAATCTCGACGTCTCGGTTCCGGTCCGCACGTCGGACGGCGATGTCGGCTCGCTCTCCAACACGTTCAACAACATGATCCGTCAGCTTCGCAGCCAGCGGCGTGAGCTGGTGAGCGCCAAGGACGTGATCGACGAGCGTCGTCGCTTCACCGAAGCGGTGCTTTCGGGCGTCACCGCCGGCGTCATGGGCGTCGATGTCGACGGCTCGATCAGCATGTTGAACCCATCCGCCGAGCGCATTCTTGGAACCAGCTCCGCCGAGGCCGTCGGCGATCCGCTGGCCGCGCATTTCCCGCTGATCGGGGAGGTCTACGAGGCCGCCAAGCACTCGCGCCATCGCGAGCACCAGGAGCAGATCAAGCTGCGGGCGCGCGATCGCGAGAGGGTGCTGACCATTCGCGTCACCTCCGAGGAAAGCGGCGAAGGGCACCAGCGCAGCGTCATCACGATCGACGACATCACCGATCTCGTGGATGCGCAGCGCTCCTCCGCCTGGGCCGATGTCGCGCGCCGCATCGCACACGAGATCAAGAACCCGCTGACCCCGATCCAGCTGTCGGCCGAGCGCATCCGCCGCCGTTACGGGAAGACGATCGAGGGCGATCGCGAGGTCTTCGATCGCTGCATCGACACGATCATCCGGCAGGTCTCGGATATCGGCCGCATGGTGGACGAGTTCTCCACCTTCGCGCGCATGCCCAAACCCAAGCTCGAGGACAAGGACCTGCGCGAAGCGCTTCGCGAGGCGGTCTTCATGCGCGAGATGGGTGAACACGGAATCCAGTTCGAGACGCAGTTCGGCGACGCGCCGCTTCTCGGCTCCTTCGACGTGCGACTTCTGTCGCAGGCCTTCGGCAATCTCGTGAAGAACGCCGTGGAAGCGATGGAAACGCTGGAGAACCACGAGGGCCGGATCGCGATTCGCGCCAAGCCGGGGCTCGACACGCATGTCATCGAGATCGAAGACAACGGAAAAGGCTTCCCGACGGAGAATCGCGATCGCCTGCTCGAGCCCTATATGACGACGCGCGAAAAGGGCACGGGCCTCGGCCTGGCGATCGTTCGCAAGATCATCGAGGAGCACGGCGGCACGATCGAACTCGACGATCGGCCGGACGGACAGGCCGGCGCGCTCGTGCGCATCCGGCTTCCGGCCTCCAGCCACCCGCATCAAACCGACCGGTCCATCGACGCTGGTCATCTATCCAATCAGACGAATGGTGAACACTGATGGCATCGGACATCCTGGTCGTCGATGACGAGGCCGATATCCGGGAACTCGTGGCCGGTCTCCTCGAAGACGAGGGACACGAGACGCGAACGGCCAGCAATTCGGACATGGCGTTGCAGGCGATCGCCGACCGCGCGCCCCGGCTGATCTTTCTGGACATCTGGCTGCAGGGCAGCCGGCTGGACGGGCTCGACCTCCTGGACGCGATCAAGGCCCAGCATCCGGAGATCCCGGTGGTCATGATCTCCGGCCACGGCAATATCGAGACCGCCGTCTCGGCCATCCGGCGCGGCGCCTACGACTATATCGAGAAGCCCTTCAAGGCCGACCGGTTGGTGCTGATCGCCGAGCGCGCGCTCGAAACCTCGAAGCTGAAGCGCGAGATCATCGAGCTGCGTCGCCGCTCGTCGGACTCGCCCGAGCTCATCGGCAAGTCGCAGCCGATGAACCAGCTGCGCCAGACGATCGAGCGCGTCGCGCCGACCAACAGCCGCATCATGATCCTCGGTCCTTCGGGCTCGGGGAAGGAAATGGTGGCGCGCGCCATCCACGGCGCCAGCGCCCGCGCCAAGGGACCGTTCGTCGTCCTGAACGCGGCGGCGATCACGCCCGAGCGGATGGAGATCGAGCTGTTCGGCACGGACACGCCGCCGGGCGTCGAGCGCAAGATCGGCGCGCTCGAGGAAGCCCATGGCGGCGTTCTCTATCTCGACGAGATCGGCGACATGCCGCGCGAGACGCAGAACAAGATCCTGCGCGTCCTGACCGACCAGACCTTCGAGCGCGTCGGCGGCACGAAGAAGGTGAAGGTCGACGTCCGCATCATCTCCTCGACCGCGCAGAACCTCGAATCGCTCATCGCCGAAGGCTCGTTCCGCGAGGACCTGTTCCATCGTCTGGCCGTGGTGCCGATCATGGTCCCGCCGCTGGCGGACCGCCGGGCGGACATTCCGCTCCTGATCGAAACCTTCATGAAGCAGATCGGCGAGCAGACCGGCATCAAGCCCAAAGCCCTCAGCCCCGAGGCGCTCGCCGTGCTTCAGTCGAGCGACTGGCCCGGCAACATCCGTCAGCTGCGCAACAATATCGAGCGCCTGATGATCCTGTCGCGGCAGGACGACGCAGAGCACATCTCGGCAGACATGCTGCCGCGCGAGGTCAGCGACATGCTTCCGCGCACGCCGAGCCAGTCCGACGGGCGCATTCTGGCGCTGCCGCTGCGCGATGCCCGTGAGGTGTTCGAGAAGGAATATCTCGTCGCGCAGATCAACCGCTTCGGCGGCAACATCTCGCGCACGGCGGAGTTCGTCGGCATGGAGCGCTCCGCCTTGCATCGCAAGCTCAAGTCTCTCGGCATCTGACGGCCGAGCGAAAGGAGCACCGTGCGGATCGTCATTTGCGGGGCCGGACAGGTCGGCTACGGCATTGCCGAGCGCCTGGCGGCCGAACAGAACGACGTGTCGGTGATCGACACGTCACCCGTGCTCGTCAATGCGCTGCGCGAGCGCATCGACGCGCGCGGCATCGTCGGCCACGGCGCCTATCCCGAGGTGCTGGCCGAAGCGGGCGCCGCCGAGGCGGACATGCTGATTGCCGTGACCTTGCACGACGAGGTCAACATGATGGCCTGTCAGGTCGCGCATTCGATCTTCAACGTGCCGCTGAAGATCGCTCGCGTGCGCGCGCAATCCTATCTGCAGCCGCATTGGCAGACGCTGTTCTCGACCGATCAACTGCCGATCGACGTCGTGATTTCGCCGGAGATCGAAGTCGCGGAAATGGTCATGCGCCGAATCGCGCTGCCCGGCGCGGTGGATTCGGTCCGCTTCTCCAGCGGCACGATTGCGCTTCTCGCCATCGAGTGCCGCGAGGAATGCCCGATCCTCAACATGCCGCTCGGCCAGCTCTCCGCCCTGTTCCCAGACCTCGGCGCGACGGTCGTCGGCATTTTCCGCGACGAGGACCTGTTCATTCCCAATTCGGCCGACCAGCTCTATGCGAACGACCTCGCCTATGTCGTCGTGGAGCAGGTGAATGTCAGCCGGACGCTGGTTCTCTTCGGGCACGAAGAGCCGGAGGCCGGGCGCATCGTGATCGCCGGCGGCGGCAATGTCGGTCTCGCCGTCGCGCGCTCCATGGAGCGGCAGAAGACGTCCAAGCGGCTCCGCGTCATCGAGGCCGACGGGCTGAAGGCGCACAAGCTCGCCGACGAGCTTCGGCGCACGACGGTCATCAATGGCAGCGCGCTCGATCCGTCGATCTTGAAGGAAGCCGATATCGGCGACGCCGATCTGATGGTTGCCCTGACCAACGACGATCAGGTCAACATCCTGTCGAGCGCGCTCGCAAAACGCCTCGGCGCGAAATCGAACCTCGTTCTCCTGAACGGGCGCACCTATCACGAGCTGTCGCGCAGCTTCGGGGTGGATTCGGTGATCGATCCGAAATCCGTCACCATCTCTCGCGTGCTCCAGCACGTGCGCCGTGGGCGCATTCGCGCGGTTCATTCGGTTCAGAACGGCGTGGCGGAAGTGATCGAGGTGGAGGCGTTGGACACCTCTCCCTTGGTCGGCCGTCCCTTGCACGAATTGAACCTGCCGGACGGCCTGCGCATCGGCGCCATCTCCCGGAACGGCATCTTCATTCGCCCGAACGCGCAGACCCGCATCCAGGCGAAGGATCATGTCGTCATCTTCGTGCGTTCGAGCGCCGTGCGGCAGGTCGAGCAGTTCTTCCGGGTCAGCCTGGAGTTCTTTTGACCGGTTAATCCTCGATCGCGACGATTTCGATTGGGCCGGTCCCGTCATCGGCTTGAAACGAATCGAAGGAATGGTCGAAATAGGCCGAGGGAGCAGACCGGAACGCCTCCTTCGAACCAAAACAAGCACGTCCCGGCGCATCAACGCTTCGGGCAAGCCAAGAAGAGTGACGAACCGCCCATGGCCGACCGCCTTCCCAATCTGCAGGACCTGTTTCTCAACACGGTCCGCAAGCAGAAGATTTCCCTGACGATTTTTCTCGTGAACGGCGTCAAGCTGACGGGCGTCGTCACCTCGTTCGACAATTTTTGCGTGCTTCTTCGGCGCGATGGCCACTCGCAACTTGTCTATAAGCACGCCATATCCACCATCATGCCGTCGCAACCGGTCAACATGAACGACGGCGAAGAAGGCGGGAAGGTCTGATTGACTGAACACGACAAGGCGTCCGGCTCGAAAGGGCCGATCGAACACAAACAGGTCGCGACCAGGGCAGGGGTCTTCGTCCCAGTGCTGCGCGAGCGCACGCGCCCGGACGAGGGAAGCGACCTCATCCGCCGCGCCGACGAGGATCGGCTGATCGAGGCCGAAGGTCTGGGCGCGGCGATCGACCTTCATGTCGTCGCCAAGGGCATCATTCCGGTTTCCAAGCCGCAGCCGGCGACCCTGATCGGCTCCGGCAAGGTCGAGGAATTGAAGGGCCTCGTCGCGGCGGAAGAGATCGGTCTCGTCATCATCGACCATCCTCTGACGCCCGTTCAGCAGCGCAACCTCGAAAAGGAGCTGAACGCCAAGGTTCTCGACCGCACCGGCCTGATCCTCGAAATCTTCGGACGCCGCGCGCGCACGAAGGAAGGGCGGCTTCAGGTCGAGCTCGCGCACTTGAACTACCAGCGCGGCCGTCTCGTTCGAAGCTGGACGCACCTGGAGCGCCAGCGCGGCGGCGCCGGCTTCCTCGGCGGTCCGGGCGAAACGCAGATCGAGGCGGATCGTCGTCAGCTTCAGGACAAGATCAAGCGTCTGGAAAAGGAGCTGGAGCAGGTCCGCAAGACCCGCACGCTCCATCGCGCCAAGCGCAAGAAGACTCCGCATCCGGTGATCGCGCTCGTCGGCTACACGAATGCCGGCAAGTCGACACTGTTCAACAAGGTCACGGGCGCCGACGTCCTCGCCAAGGACCTGCTGTTTGCGACGCTCGACCCGACGCTCCGCCGGATCACGCTGCCGCACGGAACGGAAGTGATCATGTCCGACACGGTCGGCTTCATCTCCGACCTGCCGACGCATCTCGTGGCGGCGTTCCGCGCGACGCTGGAAGAGGTGATCGAGGCCGACATCATCCTGCATGTGCGGGACATGTCCGACCCCGACAGCCTCGCCCAGTCGGCCGACGTGAACAAGATCCTGAAGGATCTCGACGTCGACGTGGACGACCCCGACCATGTGATCGAGGTCTGGAACAAGATCGATCGTCTGGACGAATCGGCGCGCGCGCATCTCGCACAGACGGCCGCGTCGAACGGGAAGGGGCCTTCGATCCATCTGGCCTCCGCCCTGACAGGCGAAGGCGTGGATGGGCTTCTCGCCGAGATCGAACGCAGGATTGCCGGCAAGGCGGAAGTCCTGGAACTCGACGTTCCGTCCGACAGCATGAACGTGCTGCCCTGGGTCTACGAGAACTCGATCGTCCGGGCTCGCGAGGACCTCGAGGACGGCGGCGTCCATCTGGTTCTGGACGTGACCCGGCAAGCGCGGTCCGATCTTCAGCGCCTGGGCTCGCGCTATCCGAACCTCCGGATCGAATAGATCGTTTTGTGCTGACAGAAACGGCCGCCGCATCGACGGCGGCCGGATCTCGTTTCTCGTCTATTCTGGCTGAGATCGGCCGGACAGCTTGGCGCGCACCCAGAGCGCTTCAAGCTCGTCCAGTGACCGTCCGGCCAGTTCGCGGCCGTCCTTTTCCGCTTCGCCCTCCATCAGCCGGAAGCGCTCACGGAACTTGCCGATCGTTCCGCGCAGGGCGGTGTCGGGATCAATCTCGAAGCGGCGACCAAGATTGACGAGGGTGAACAGGAGATCACCCAATTCGTCGCGCCGTTCCTCTGCAGTGGCCGCAGCTTCGAACTCGGCCGTCTCTTCCTTCAGCTTCTCGATGATGGGTTCGGGCTCGGTCCAGTCGAATCCGACCACCGCCGCTTTCTCCTGCAGCTTTCGCGCCTGGGTCAGCGACGGCAAGGCACCCGGCACGGTATCCAAAAGACTGCCGGAGGTCTCGGCGCGCACCGCCCATTCGACGGCCGCCGATCCAGCGTCGACGGGCGTATCGAGCCGCTTCTGGCGCGCTTCGGCCCGCTCGCGCTTTTCGTCGGCCTTGATGCGCTCCCAATGTCCCTTGGCCGAGCGCGCGCTGCGCGCCGACGCGTCGCCGAACACATGCGGATGGCGCCGGATCATCTTGCGCGTGATACCTTCGACGACGTCCTCGAAGGTGAAAAGCCCGGCCTCGGCGGCCAGCTGGCTGAAATAGACCACCTGCAACAGGAGGTCGCCCAGCTCTTCCTTCAGGTCGTCGGGATCGCGCCGCTCGATTGCGTCCACGACCTCGAACGTCTCTTCGATCGTATAGGGCACGATCGTGTCGAAGCTCTGCTCGATGTCCCAAGGGCAGCCGGTGGCCGGGTCCCGAAGCGCGCGCATGATCTCGACCAGGCGCTGGGTGTCTCGCGAGGGCTGCATTCCAAACTCCGTCCAGCAGGGCAAGCGTCTGGTTCCTGACGGCCTCTGTCGGAGCGGTCAAGGGATGACGCCGTGCCGGCGTTCGACCGCGCCTTGAAAGGATGATGTCCGCGAACGGTAGGCGAGAGGCATCAACCTCGTACGCCGTGCCTGCTCGAACTAATACTCATAATATGGATTATGGAACATGCTTAGAGACGCTGGATATGCTCACGCTAACGCACTGACGCTGATTGGGGGAATGGCGTTGATGGACGCCGACGTCGGACGATCAGTCGAGGTCGAACTCGATCCGCATCCCGTCATAGGCCGGCGCAATATGCGCGGGCAGCGATTGGCGGAGCGTCTGATAGTCCAGCGGCGTGTGCATATGCGTCAGGATCGCGGTCGGCACGCGCAGGCGTTCGATCCAGGCCAGCGCCTGATCCAGCGAGAGATGGCTCGGATGGCGGCGATATTGCAGAGCGTCGATGACGAGAAGCGTCGATCCCTCGATCGCCTCCTGCGCGGCCGACGGAAAGTCGCTCACATCGCTGCAATAGGAGATCGGCCCGATCCGAAACCCGAGCGACAGGATCGAACCGTGTTCCTGCTCGAAGGGTGTGACGTCGATCGCGCCCCCCTTGCCCTCGATCCGGATGGGCTGGAGCGGCGTCAGGGGGTGCCGCTGGACGATGGGCGGATAGGAACTGCCGGCGGGTGTCTGAAAGCAATAGCCGAACGCCTCCCGGAGACGCTCGAAGGTCGGATCGTCCGCGTAGAGATCGATCTGCCGGCCGCTTTCTAGAAAGAAGCCGCGGATGTCGTCGAGCCCGTGGAAATGATCGGCATGCGGATGCGTGACCAGAACCGCGTCGAGGTGCCGGACCTTCTCGCGCAGCATCTGCTCGCGGAAATCCGGCCCGCAGTCGATCACCACGACCGTGCGGCCTTCCGGACCGATCCGCTCGACCATGGCGGCGCAGCGGCCGCGCCGATTTCGAGGCTCGTTCGGATCGCAGGCGCCCCAATCTCCGGTGATGCGCGGCGTTCCTGGCGAACTGCCGCATCCCAGAATCGTCAGGCGCAGGCGATCGGTCACAGAGCCTCCATCAGCCGCGCTCGACGGAAACGCGGTTGAACAGCCTCAGGAAGTTCTCGGTGGTGGCCGCTGCGATCGTGTCGAGATCGGTGTCCTTGACCTTCGCGAGAACCTCCGCCGTGTGACGAACGAAAGCCGGCTCGTTCCGCTTGCCGCGATGCGGCGGCGGAGCGAGATACGGCGCATCGGTCTCGACCAGCAGGCGCTCCATCGGCGTGTCGCGCGCGATCGCGCGGATCTCTTCCGACTTGTTGAAGGTCAGAATGCCGGAGAACGAGACATAGCCGCCGAGCTCCAGTCCGGCCTCCGCCAGGCGTCGGCCGGACGAGAAGCAATGGAGCACGAAGGGAAAGGCGCCGCGCTTCGTCTCCTCGGTCAGGATCGCTTCCATGTCCGCATCGGCGTCTCGCGCATGGATCACGAGCGGGAGGCCGGTTTCGCGGGCCGCCTCGATATGGCGCACGAAGACCGCCCGCTGCATCTCTGGCGGCGCGCGGTCGTAGAAATAGTCCAACCCCGCCTCGCCGATCGCCACGATCTTGGGATGCTGGCTGAGGCGGATGAGGTCTTCGGTCGGAACGTCTGGCTCGGCGGACACGCTGAGAGGATGCGTGCCGACGGAGGCGAAGACCTGCTGATAACGCTCGGTCAGCGCCAGAAGCGTCGGCAGCCGCGACACATAGGTCGAGATCGTCATCATCAACCCGACGCCGTTCTCGCCGGCGCGCGCGACGATTTCGTCCCGCTCCGGTTCGAACTCGGCAAAGTCGAGATGGCAATGGCTATCGACCAGATAGGGCCGTGCCATCACGCCGCTCCCGAATCCGCCTCGACGAAGCGCGGGAAGACGCCAGTGGGTGCCGGGAGAACGTGGTTCGCGAGAAGCACCGTACCCTGATCGAGCGCGGAGAAACTGCGCTCTTCCACGCCGACGCCGAGAAGGTCGAGGAGCTTGCCGCAGGAGTCCGGCATGACCGGTTGCAGGAGGATCGCGACGCGGCGCACGACTTCCGCCGTCACATAGAGAACGGTGCCCATGCGAGCCGGATCGGTCTTGCGCAGGACCCACGGTTCCTGAGCCGCGAAATAGCGGTTCGTTTCCGAAACCGTCGCGACCACTGTGGCGAGGAACGCGTGGAGCTCCTGGCGGTCGATCGCCGCGCGGCACTGCTGGAGAAGCTGGCCGCTCTGGTCGAGAATCGCATGATCCGCCTCGGTGAACTCGCCCGGCTCGGGCACCCTGCCCTCGCAGTTCTTCGCGATCATCGACAGCGAGCGCTGCGCCAGATTGCCGAGATCGTTGGCGAGCTCGGAATTCATGCGAGCGACGATCGCCTCGTGCGAATAATTGCCGTCCTGGCCGAACGGCACTTCGCGCAGGAGGAAGTAGCGGAACGGGTCGAGGCCGTAGGTGTCCACGAGCGCGATCGGATCGATCACGTTGCCGACCGACTTCGACATTTTCTCACCACGGTTGAACAGGAACCCGTGGACGAAGATGCGCTTGGGGAGATCGATGCCGGCCGACATCAGGAAGGCCGGCCAGTACACCGCATGGAAGCGCACGATGTCCTTGCCGATCACGTGAAGATCGGCCGGCCAGAAGCGGCTTCGCTCGCCGGCTTCGGGATAGCCCGTCGCGGTCAGGTAATTGGTGAGCGCGTCCACCCAGACATACATGACGTGGCGCTCGTCGCCTGGGACCGGAATGCCCCAGTCGAACGTCGTTCGCGAGATCGACAGATCGCGCAGTCCCGACTTCACGAAGGACACGATCTCGTTGCGGCGTTCGGTCGGCGCGATGAAGTCCGGATTCGCGTCGTAATGCGCGAGCAGCCGCTCGCCGAAATTGGAGAGGCGGAAGAAATAGCTTTCCTCCTCGACCCATTCGACCGGCGTGCCCTGCGGGCCCAAACGCTTGCCGTCGTCGGTGAGGCGCGTCTCGTCCTCGGCGTAATAGGCCTCGTCCCGCACCGAGTACCACCCGGCATAGGAGCTTTTGTAGATGTCGCCGGCCTCCACCATCCGCTGCCAGATCGCCTGGCTCGCCTTGCGATGGCGCTCTTCCGTGGTGCGGATGAAGTCGTCGTTGGAGCTTCCGACGCGGCGGCCCATCTCCTGGAATTCGCCGGAATTACGCGAGGCCAGTTCGATCGGTTCGATCCCGAGGTTTCGGGCCGTCTGGAGCATCTTGATGCCGTGCTCGTCGGTTCCGGTCAGGAACAGGACGTCATACCCATCGAGGCGCTTAAAACGGGCGATCGTGTCGGTCGCGATCAGCTCGTAGGCGTGCCCGATATGCGGGCGACCGTTGGGGTAGGAGATCGCGGTGGTCAGATAGAAGGTCTCAGCCATATCGATCGTCCTGCCTACGGGAATCGGTCAACTCAGGCCGGAATAGCTCATCCTGGGGCCACCCTCAACAAAGCGATCGCAATCCCTTAGCGGTTCTTCGCCCGCACATCCGCAAGGCCGGATGCGAAGGTGACAAGGGTCTGCTTGCGATCGAGGTTGAAGGCGGCCGCTTCCGCCCATCGCGCGGCCTCGCTGCGCCAGAATTCGGCGAGCGCGCTGGCGAGCTTGAGGTTTCCCGCCGACAAGGCCGTCTTGGCCTCGCGCGACAGTCGATCGAAGAGCCCGTCCCGCACCAGCCCCCAGGCTTCCTCGCGTCCCTTCACGGACAGGGCGTCGGCGACGGAATGGACATGCCGCCAATCCGTGCGCGTGGCGTCGTAGAGCCGATCCACTTCCTGCGCGATCTCCAGCCCGCCGGAAATCATCTGGTGGAAGGCGGTGCGCAAACTGCCGCCGGAGAGTTTCGCCGCCGCAACGACCGAAGCGGCGTCTTCCCCAGGCAGGCTCCCGGCCAGCCCGCGCGCGACGTCTTCGTCCGAAAGCGGCGCGAAGCGGAGCGTGCGGGCGCGCGAGCGAATGGTGGGCAGAAGCCGACCAGGCATGTGGTTCACGATCAGGAAGATCGAGCGCTCGGGCGGCTCTTCGAGAATCTTCAAAAGCGCATTGGCCGCGTTGCGGTTCATGTCGTCGGCCGGGTCGATCAGGGCGACGCGCCAGTTTGCGGCCGCCGTGCTTCGAAAGAAATGGTTCAGACGGCGGATTTCGTCGACTGTGATCTGCGTGCGAAACCCCTCGCCACGGTCGGCCGGCGGGCGCCTTATATGCAGGAAGTTCGGATGGCTCCCTTGCGCGATCTGACGCACCACCGCGTGCTCGGCGCGAAACGCGGGCTCACCTCCGTTCGACGCGTCGAGCACCTCTTCGCCGCCGATCAGCCGCCGCGCGAAGGCAAAGGCCGTGGTGGCCTTGCCGACGCCCTCCGGCCCCTGAAAAAGCCAGGCATGATGGAGCCGCCCCGCGCGAAGCGCGTCGGTCAGTTCCGCCCATTCGGAGCCACGACCGATCAGATCCAGCCGTTCGGCCGGCGTCGGAATCCCCTCGATGTCGTCGTGGCCGGGGACGACCGTCACCGTCATGCCACGTCGCCCTTGGCTTCGGTGTCCTCCTCCGAAGAACTGGCGATCCGTTCGAGGACAGCCGCGCGAATGTCGGCTTCCACGGTTTCCGCGTCCCGGTTGGCGTCGATCACCACGCATCGTTCGGGTTCGCGTGCCGCGATCTGCAGGAAGGCCGCACGCCGTTGCTCGTGGAGCGTCTTGGGCTCGCTTTCGAAACGGTCGGCCAGTGCATCCCCTCGGCGTAGACTGGCGCGTCGCAGGCCCACTTCGGCTGGTATGTCGAGAATGACGGTCAGGTCGGGCGCGACGCCTTCCAGCGTCGCGGCTTCCATCACGGCCAGCGCCTCGGGCGCGACGCCGCCGACACTGCCCTGATAGACCCGCGTCGAATCGTGAAAGCGATCGCACAGCACGACCTCACCCCGCCGAAGCGCCGGCAGGATCACGCCTTCGATATGGTCCCGGCGACCGGCCGCAAACAGCAGGGCCTCGGTCTCGGCGCCCAGATCCTTCGCGCGGCCGGACAAAAGGATTTCGCGCAGCGCGTCGGCAGCGGGCGTTCCCCCGGGCTCGCGCGTCAGGCAGACCATGTGGCCTCGCTCGCGCAGAGTGGCGGCGAGCTTGGCGATCTGGGTCGTCTTGCCGCTGCCTTCGCCCCCTTCGAACGTGGCGAAGAAGCCGCGTTTCAGCCCGCGCGAGCGCGACGGCGATGTCATAGGTTGCGTATCCATCCGAACGCCAATTCCTGAACCGCACCTAGCGCCCGCGCCGCGAACGTGCCTTCGGGAACGTCTTCGCCCACGAAAACGTCCCGCTGCAAGGCGGGCTTGCCCTCGATCGTGACCTCCATGGTCCCGATGCGCGTGCCCTTCGTGAGCGGCGCCCGCAAGGGGCCGTCATACCGAAGCGTCGCCGACACGAGATCGGTGCGCTTGCGCGGAACGTAGAGATCGACCGGCCCGTCTACAACGGCCGAAACCTCACCGATCGTTCCGCCGAAGACCTGCGCGCGGCCGACCGCCTGTCCCGAGGCGAAGATCGTGCGGCGCTCGAAATTGGCGTTCGCCCAATCGAACAGGCGCACGGTCTCCTTGACCCGCGCGGCGTCGCTCTCGAAGCCGAACAAGGACAGGATCGTCTGCCGTCCGTCCTTTCCGATCAGGCCGACGATCGAGTAGCCCTCGCCCTCAGCGAAGCCCGTCGCCAATCCGCCGGCGCCGATACCCAGCCGAAGCAGCGGGTTGCGATTGCGTTGCAGGATGCGATTCCATTCGAAGTCCGGTTCGGCGTAGAGCGCGACGCGTTCGGGATAGGCGCGGACGACGTGGCGACCGAGAACGGCCATATCGTGCGCGCTCGTCCGCTGCCCCTCCTCCGGCAGGCCGGTCGCGTTGACGAAGCGCGAGCGGGTCAGCCCGAGCGCGCTCGCCCGTTCGTTCATGCGCTCGGCGAAGGCGCGCTCCGAGCCGTCCATCCCCTCGGCGAGGATGATAGCGGCGTCGTTCGCGTTCTGGATCACCAACCCCTTGAGGAGCGCATCGACCGGCACGCTCGAGCGCACCGACGCGAACATCGTGGCGGTGCGCGAAGGCGCGCCGCCCGTCCGCCAGGCATTGTCACTGACCGGAAAGGTCTGCTCCGGGCTCAGGCTGCCCTTTACGAGCGCGTCGAGCACGATGTCGGCGGTCATCAGCTTGGCGAGCGAAGCTGGCGCGAAAGTCTGATCGCCGTTCTTTTCCAGAAGAACGCTGCCCGTCTCGACATCCATCACATAGGCGCTGCGAGCGGCCGTCTCCGTGAAGAACGGCGCGTCCTGTCCCTGTGCCAGCGCGGAGGACGGCAGAAGCGCAAAGGCCAGCCCCGCGAAGGCGCGAAGACCCATGACACGACGGCGCGAAGCGGACGCGCGATCCATCCGACGAAAAAGGAATTGCAGCGAAGAAATGGGGTCTTCAGTCGTCGCGCAGGGCGAAGGCGTCCCGGAACCCGGCCGCCCAGAGCTGGCGAAGACTGACATCGACGTTCCGCCCATCCGCGACAACCAACGCGAAGGACGAACCCTCCGTGCTTTTCTGTTCGACGAGATCGCCATAGCCGGATGCCGCCTTTTCGAGCGTCAGGAGTTGGGCGACATCATCGATCCGGCCGATTTCGATTCGGTTTCCAGCCGCACTGGACGGAGCGATCGAGGCGATGGCCTTCATCGCGTCGGACGAGAGAGCCGGGGCCGAGGCGTAGGACATCGTGATCTTCGGCAGCACGACGCCGGGCGGCGTCGAACCGTCATAGGTGTCGATGAGATCCTCGATCGAGGCTGGCTTCGGCGCGGCTTTGACGACCGCTTTCGCGGCCGGCTTGGCGGCCGGTTTCTCGACGGGCTTCGTGATGGCGGCGACGGCCACGGGCTTCGTGATCGCGGCGACCGCCACCGGCTGTTCGACCTTGCGAGGGCTGAACGCGGCCGTCAGGAAGGACGGCCAGATCGAGGGTTCCTCGCGGGAGGCGACCATGACGCCGGTTGCGAGGCCGGCATCCTCCGGCTTCACGCTGCCGGGCTGGTAGGAGGCCATCAGCATCGGCGTGTCGTCCCCTTCGAGCGGGGCGCGGCCGACGTAATCGACCTTCACGTCGGCGATGCCGTCGTTCTGAAATCCGAGGAGCTGCGCGGCGCGGGACGAGACGTCCATCACGCGCTCGTGCACATAGGGTCCGCGATCGTTGACGCGAACCATGATCGACGCGCCATTCTCGCGGTTGGTGACGCGCGCATAGGACGGAAGCGGAAAGGTCGGATGCGCGGCCGAGAGATGGTACATGTCGTAGACTTCGCCATTGGCCGTCAGACGACCATGGAAGTTCGCGCCATACCAGGACGCCGTGCCCACCTTCGAATAGCCGGGCTGCTCCTTGGGATAATACCACTTGCCCTTGACCATGTAGGGCTTGCCGGTCTGATCGCGGCCACCGCCCTTGGGTACGGTCTTGAGGCGCGTCACGCGCGGGCTCGCCTTCACGCCGAAAACGTTGGAGCTGAAGATCGGCGCATCGTCCTCGGGCGCCAATTCCTCATGCGTCGAGGACGAAGTCGATTGGCAGCCCGACAGCGCCAAGCCGACGAGGCAAACCGCCGAGACGAGCAGGACCTTCCGGCCGCGACACGTGGCTTCGGTTTTGATCATCAAGACTGTCGTCCCCCGAAAGGATGCGCCGCGTCGCATCCGAACACTTCCTCATTCCCTCGCTCTAAAAACTTACGAAGAATTTAAGATCGGGATCAAGTTCTCTCGTTCGCAATCAAACCGCGCCTTGCGATTCCAAGCGTTCGAGCGCGGGTTATCCCCAGGATAGAGGCGGACGCCCCGCGCTCGCGGAGCGTTTGCGCCGCTCCTGTGGCGCTCACGCCGCCTTGCGCGCGTCCTCGCCCCGCTTCCAGCGCGCGGTGGTGGTCGCGGCGAAGTCGGCGAAGGTGCGGGTCTCGATCGCATGGCGCATCTCGGCCATAAGCTGCTGATAGTAAGCCAGATTGTTCCAGGTCAGCAGCATACCGGCGAGCGGTTCGTCCGCGCGCACGAGATGATGGAGATAGGCGCGGGCGTAATCGCGCGTCGCCGGGCAGTCCGACGTCTCGTCCAAAGGTCGCGGGTCCTCCGCGTGACGAGCGTTCTTCAGATTGACGCGGCCATCGCGCGTGAAGGCGAGGCCGTGCCGCCCTGCCCGCGTCGGCATGACGCAGTCGAACATGTCGATGCCGCGCGCGACCGACTGGAGGATGTCGTCGGGCGTGCCGACACCCATCAGGTAGCGCGGCTTTTCCGTCGGGAGCGAAGGGAGTGTTTCTTCCAGCGTCGCCAGCATGACCTCCTGTGGCTCGCCGACGGCCAGACCACCGACGGCATAGCCCTTCAGGTTCATCGCCGCCAAACGCTCGGCCGAGCGAATGCGCAAGTCCGGCTGGTCGCCGCCCTGAACGATGCCGAACATCGCCTTGCCGGGCTGCGTGCCGAAGGCCACCGCCGAGCGTTCGGCCCAGCGAAGCGACAACTCCATCGCCCGCTCGATCTCGGTCCGGTCCGCGGGCAGACGGATGCACTCGTCGAGCTGCATCTGGATGTCCGCGTCGAGGAGGCCCTGAATCTCGATCGACCGCTCCGGGCTCAGTTCGTGAACCGACCCGTCGACATGCGACCGGAAGGTCACGCCCTTTTCGCTCATCTTCCGAAGGCTGGCGAGCGACATGATCTGGAAGCCGCCGGAATCGGTGAGGATCGGATGGGGCCAGCGGGCGAACTCGTGCAGACCGCCGAGACGCGCGACGCGCTCGGCGCCCGGCCGCAGCATCAGGTGATAGGTGTTTCCCAGGATGATGTCGGAGCCGAGCTCGCGCACCTGATCGAGATACATGGCCTTCACGGTTCCCGCCGTGCCGACCGGCATGAAGGCGGGCGTGCGGATCGTGCCGCGCGGCATCGTGATCTCGCCGCGACGCGCCTTGCCGTCCGTCGCGAGGAGCCGAAATCCGAACTCGGGTGACGTCATGTCTCAGCCTTCGGACGCTCCAGAAGGCAGGCGTCCCCATAGGAATAGAAGCGATAACCGGTCTCGATCGCGTGGGCGTAAGCGTCCTGCATCCGCTGCAAGCCGCTGAACGCGGAGACCAGCATGAACAGCGTCGAGCGCGGCAGATGGAAGTTCGTCAGAAGCGCATCGACGGCGCGGAAGCGGTAACCCGGCGTGATGAAGATATCCGTCGCGGCGTGAAACGGCTCGATCCGTCCACTTGCCGCCGCGCTTTCGAGAACGCGCAACGAGGTCGTGCCGACCGCAACGATGCGCCGTCCCTCGTCGCGAGCGGCAGCCAGCCGGGCAGCGGTATCCGGGTCGATCGTGCCGAACTCCTGATGCATCTTGTGCGCCGAGGTATCGTCAGCCTTCACCGGCAGGAATGTCCCCGCCCCGACATGCAAGGTCACATATTCGAACGTGACGCCGGCGGCGCGAATGGCCTCGAAAAGCGCTGGCGTGAAATGCAGGCCTGCGGTCGGCGCGGCCACGGCGCCTTCGTGCCGGGCATAGATCGTCTGATAGTCGGCACGGTCCTGCTCGTCCTCCGGGCGCTTCGAGGCGATATAGGGGGGCAGCGGCAGATGGCCGACAAGCGCGATAGCGGCGTCGAGGTCCGGCCCCGCGCATTCGAAACGAAGCGTCGTTTCGCCGCCTTCGCCGCGTTCCTCGACATCGGCCGCGAGCGTCGAGCCGTCTTCGCCGCGAAAGACGATCCGGTCGCCTTCGGAAACGCGCTTGGCGGGCCGCAGGAAGGCCTTCCAGCGCCCGGCGTCGAGCCGCATATGCAGCGTCGCCTCGATCTGCGCGACGCCCTGTCCGTCCGGCAGGCCTTCACGACGCCGCTCGCCGTTCAGCCGCGCCGGAATGACCTTCGTGTCGTTGAACACGAGAACGTCGCCCGCCCGCAAAAGCGAGGGAAGATCGCCGACGTGACGGTCTCCCAACGCGCCCTCGGGCGGCACGTGGAGAAGACGTGCCGATTCACGCGGAAGAGCGGGTCGCAGGGCGATCCGCTCTTCCGGGAGGTCGAAATCGAATAGATCGACCCGCATCTTTCAGCGAACCTTAGAGGTCGGCGGCGACGCGCATCGTGGTGATCGAGTCGGGATCACGCACCGGCTCGCCACGCTTGATCTGGTCGACGACGTCCATGCCCTCGATGACCTCACCCCAGACCGAATACTGGCGATCCAGCCACGGCGCGCGCTCGAAGCAGATGAAGAACTGCGAGTTGGCGGAGTTCGGGTTGGCCGTGCGGGCCGCCGAAACCGTTCCGCGCTTGTGCGGCTCGGCCGTGAACTCGGCCTTGAGGTCCGGCTTGTCGGAGCCGCCCGTGCCGGTGCCCGTCGGATCACCGGTCTGCGCCATGAAGCCGTCGATCACGCGGTGGAAGACCACGCCGTCGTAGAACTTCTCGCGAGCGAGTTCCTTCACGCGGGCCACGTGACCCGGCGCCAGGTCGGGCCGGAGCTTGATGACCACACGGCCCTTGGTGGTTTCGAGGACGAGGGTATCTTCCGGGTTTTCGAAGGTCATGCCTTCCTCCTGGTCAAACGACGAATGGCCTGGACCGGCCAGGCCATTCCGATACGCTTCCTTGGCCGATCCCCCTCGCGCTTGCAAGGGGAGCCGGCTTTTACTGGCCGTCGACGACCTTCACGGTCACCATCTTGTCGGGGTTCGTGACCTGACCATTGCGGGCTTCATCACCCTTCTTGATCTTGTCGACGACGTCCATGCCCTTGGTCACTTCGCCGACCACGGTGTACTGCCCGTTGAGGAAGTCGCCGTCGCCGAGCATGATGAAGAACTGGGAATTGGCCGAGTTCGGGTCCTGCGCGCGGGCCATGCCGATGGTGCCGCGCTTGAACGGCTCCTTGGAGAACTCCGCCTTCAGGTCGGGACGCTTGGAGCCGCCCATGCCGGTGCCGGTCGGATCGCCGGTCTGCGCCATGAAGCCGTCGATCACGCGGTGGAAGACCACGCCGTTGTAGAAACCTTCGTTGGCGAGAGCCTTGATCTGTTCGACATGCTTGGGCGCTAGGTCGGGCCGAAGCTTGATGTCGATCTCGCCCTTATCCGTGGTGATCACCATCGTCTCGGCATTCTGAGCGAAGCTCGGAAGCGCGGAGGAGGCCAGAACCATTGCGGCGAGGCCGATCGAGGCAAACAACTTCATACCAAACTCCCTCTTCGGCTCAATGCCGAACGAACTTCTCACGTAGCGCCTCGGCGACCGGAGCCGGCACGAAACCGGAAACGTCGCCGCCGAGGCGGGCGATCTGACGAACCAATGTGGCCGTTATGGGCCGCGTCTCGACCGAGGCCGGCAGAAACACGGTTGCGATCTCGGGTGCCAGCCGGCCGTTCATGCCGCTGAGCTGCATCTCGTAATCCACATCGCCCGAGTCGCGAACGCCTCGAATCAAGGCTGTGGCGCTATGTCGGCGCGCCTCCTCCACGGCGAGACCATCGAAGAAACTCACGGTGATGTCGGCCTCCAGCCGCGCCATATCCGCGACGTGCCGCACGAGGCCCGCTCGCTCCTCGGCCGTGAAAAGCGGCGTCTTGCCGGGGTGAACCCCGATCGCGACGACCACGCGGTCGAAGAGCTGGCAGGCCTGCGACAGGATATCGAGATGGCCGTTCGTCAGCGGGTCGAAGGACCCCACGAACAAGCCGGTGCGCACCATTCGCCGCTCGCTAACCATTGCATCAAACTCCCCGCATGGAACCCGGCCGGCGAGCCCGCGACTTCGCATTTCACAAACCATTCGCTCGCAGGATGACCATGTCGGGAACGGGTGGTGAAGGCGGATCAACAAAAGCCGCGCAGCTCTTGGGAACGAACTAACAAACTCTTACGTTTTGGCGATGAATTCGGAGATACGATGATGTTGGTTTTTGCCCTGTCTCTCGCGATGATTGCCTCTCTCGTCACCGCGACCGCCGTTGCGATCCACAACGAAGCCGACAAGTCGCGCGTGAAAGTCGCCGCGCGCTCGCGTCGTATTCTTCGCTAAGTCGAGGCGGGCTTTAAACGCCGAAGACGGCGCTTACGCGCCGCCCTCCTCTTCGCCGTTCGTGTCGATCGCATCGCCATCGGCTTCGATTGCGGCGACTTCTTCCGGTCCCTGATCGGGAATACGCTCGACCGACACGACCTTTTCGTTCTCGGCCGTGTTGAAGATCGTGACGCCCTTCGTCGCCCGGCCCGCGATGCGGATGCCCTCGACCGGCACGCGGATCATCTGGCCGCGATCCGAGATCAAGAGAATCTGGTCGCCCGCCTCGACCGGGAAGGCCGCGACGAGCCGTCCGATGTCACCCAGACGCGAGATGTCGGTCGCGCGAATGCCCTTGCCGCCTCGCCCGCTGGTGCGGAACTCGTAGGACGACGAGCGCTTTCCGAAGCCGAACTCGCTGAGCGTCAGCACAAACTCTTCGGCCGCGCTCAGGAACGCGTAGCGCTCCGACGAGAGCGACACTTCCTCGACGGTTTCTTCCTCGACGCTGGCTTCGCTCGCGGCCAACTCGCCATCGACGGCCCGGCGCATCCGCAGATAGGCCGCGCGCTCGGCCGCCGTCGCGTCGACATGCCGCAGGATGGCCATCGAGATCAGACGATCGCCCTCGGCCAGGTTCATGCCCCTGACGCCGATGGAATTGCGGCCGGCGAAGACGCGCACTTCCGGAACCGAAAAGCGAATGCACTGGCCGCTCGCGGCCGTCAGAAGAACGTCGTCATTCTCCGAACAGGTGGCGACGGCGAGAATTTCGTCCTCCGCCTCTTCCAGCTTCATCGCGATCTTGCCGTTGCGATTGACCTGAAGGAAGTCGGCCAGCTTGTTGCGGCGAACCGTGCCCTTGGTCGTCGCGAACATCACGTTCAGCTCGGCCGCCGTTTCCTCGTCGTTCGGCAACGGCAGGATCGAGGTGATGCGCTCGCCCTTTTCGAGCGGCAGCATGTTCACGAGAGCCTTGCCGCGCGACTGCGGCGTCGCCAGCGGAAGCCGCCAGACCTTCTCCTTGTAGACGATGCCGCGTGAGGAGAAGAAGAGAACCGGCGTGTGCGTGTTGGCGACGAACAGGCGCGTGACGGAATCCTCGTCACCCTTCAGCGCCATGCCCGACCGGCCCTTGCCGCCGCGCCGCTGCGCCCGGTAGGTCACGAGCGGAACGCGCTTGATGTAGCCGCCATGGCTGACGGTCACGACCATGTCCTCACGCGGGATCAGGTCTTCGTCGTCGAGATCGCCCGCGCCTTCCAGCAACTCGGTGCGGCGCGGCGTCGCGAACTCGGCCCTGACGGCGGCCAGTTCGTCCTTGATGATCTCGCGCACGCGAACGCGCGAGGACAGGATCTCCAGATATTCGCGGATCTCGTTGCCGATGCCGTTCAGCTCGTCGCCGATCTCGTCCCGCCCGAGCGCTGTCAGGCGCTGGAGGCGCAGATCGAGAATCGCGCGGGCCTGGGTTTCGGACAGCCGATAGGTGCCGGCATCGCTGATCCGATGTCGCGGATCGTCGATGAGGCGAATGAGCGGCGCAACATCCTTCGCCTCCCATTCGCGCTCCATCAACTGTTCGCGCGCCGTCGTCGGATCGGGCGCGTGGCGGATCAGCTTGATGATCTCGTCGATATTGGCAACCGCGATCGCGAGGCCGACGAGGACATGCGCCCGTTCGCGCGCCTTGCGCAGGAGATACTTGGTGCGGCGATGGATCACCTCCTCGCGGAAAGCGACGAAGGCCGACAGCATGTCGAGAAGGTTGAGCTGCTCCGGCTTGCCGCCGTTCAGCGCCACCATATTGGCGCCGAAGGTCGTCTGCAGCGGGGTGAAACGGTAGAGCTGATTGAGGATGACGTCCGAGGATGCGTCGCGCTTCAGCTCGACCACGACGCGATAGCCCTCGCGATCGCTTTCGTCACGAATGTCGGAAATGCCCTCGACCCGCTTTTCGCGGACCAGATCGGCCATCTTCTCGATCATCGTCGCCTTGTTCACCTGATACGGGATCTCGGTGATGACGATGGATTCGCGATCGCCGCGCATCTGCTCCACATGCACCTTGCCGCGCATGAGAATGGAGCCGCGCCCGGTGGAATAGGCGGAAAGAATCCCCGCCCGCCCGATCACGAGGGCGCCGGTCGGGAAGTCCGGCCCGGGAATGAATTCCATCAGCTCGTGAAGCTGAAGCGACGGATTGTCGATCAGCGCCACGCAGCCGTCGATCAGCTCGCCGAGATTGTGCGGCGGAATGTTGGTGGCCATGCCGACGGCGATGCCGCCCGAGCCGTTCAGGAGAAGATTGGGCACGCGCGCCGGAAGCACGACCGGCTCCATCTCGCGCCCGTCGTAATTCTCCTGGAAGTCGACCGTTTCCTTGTCGATATCCGTGAGGATGGCGTCCGACACCTTTTCCAGGCGGCATTCGGTATAGCGCATGGCGGCGGCGGGATCGCCGTCCACGGAGCCGAAATTGCCCTGCCCGTCGATCAGCGGCGCGCGCAGGGCGAAATCCTGCGCCATGCGCACCAAGGCGTCGTAGATCGAAGCGTCGCCATGCGGATGGTACTTGCCCATCACCTCGCCGACGACGCCGGCGGACTTGCGGAAGGGCTTGTTGTGGACGAGGCCCATCTCGTGCATCGCGTAGAGAACGCGCCGATGCACGGGCTTCAGACCGTCGCGCACGTCCGGCAGCGCGCGACTGACGATTACGCTCATCGCGTAATCGAGATAGGACCGCTGCATTTCCTCGACGATGGAAACCGGCTCGATGCCGCTGGGCCGCTCTGGCGGCTGATCTTGCTTAGTATCGGACAAGGATAAGTTCCCAAACTCAACGTAAACGACTTATAGCGCGCCGCAGCCCGGATTGGCAAATCTCGCGCGCGCGATTATTCTAGCAAAAACAATAGCTTGTACGGGCTGACGCACATTTCGCATTCCGTCTCGCCGGGAAGTGGCCGACAAGGCGCTCAAACGGGAGGCGGAACACTCGCAAACCGCCTTGCCCGGCCGTCTGCGAGGAAGCCCTTGTCACGCTGTTCCCGTCGCATGTCGCCGTTGCAAGCGTCCTCAAGGCTTGCCCTTGCCGTGCAACGACCCTTAGGGAGAAGCGGAATGCGGAAGGGCTGACATGATCGAAACCTTGCTGAACGGCTTTGCGACCCTGTTCGTGATCATGGACCCGTTGGGTCTCGCGCCGCTGTTTCTCGGCCTCACACCCGGACTGTCGACCGCCGACCGCCGCCGCCTCGCCTTTCGCGCCTGCCTGATCGCTTTCGCGATCCTGGCGGTCTTCGCGCTTATTGGCATTTCCGTTCTTCAGGCGCTCGGCGTGTCGCTCGGCGCGTTCCGCGTCGCCGGCGGCCTGTTCCTGTTCTGGATCGCCTTCGAACTCGTGTTCGAGAAGCGCAAGACCCGAAAGGAAAAGGACGCCGAAGCGGCGATGACGGAGCACGATGTCTTCGAGATCGCGGCGGTGCCGCTGGCCATCCCGCTGATGGCGGGTCCGGGCGCGATCTCGGCCGTGATTCTTCTGTCGGGCGCCCTGCCCGGCCCGACGGGCCAGGCGAGCCTGCTTCTCGTGATCGCCAGCGTGATCGGCGTCACCTATGCGATCCTCGCCGTCGCCAACCGCTTGGATCGGTTCCTGGGGCAGACCGGCCGCGCCGTCGTCACGCGCCTTCTCGGCGTGCTTCTGGCGGCGCTGGCGGTTCAGTTCGTGGCGGACGGCATCGCCTCGCTCGTCGCGGGCAGCCGTCTCGCCAGCTGAGGGCTCAGGCGCCCGATCAGAACGGGATTTCGTCGTCCATGTCGTTGGACGGGCGTCCGCCGCCACCGCCACCTCCGCCGCCGAAACCGCCGCCGCCGCCGCGGTTTCCACCGCCGCCACCGCCCGAGCGCCCGCCCGAGCCACGGTCGTAACCGCCACCCCCGCCACCGCCGCCGCCACGATCGTAGCCGCCGCCGCCTTCATAGAAACCGCCGCCGCCACCACCTTCGCCGCGACCGTCGAGCATCTGAAGCTCGCCGCGGAAGCGCTGGAGAACGATTTCGGTCGTGTAGCGTTTCTGGCCGGATTGCTGGTCGTCCCAGGCGCGCGTCTGGAGCTGGCCCTCGATGTAAACCTTGGCGCCCTTCTTGAGATATTGCTCGGCGACCTTCACCAGACCGTCGTTGAAGATCACGACGCTATGCCACTCGGTGCGCTCCTTGCGCTCGCCCGAGGCCTTGTCCCGCCATGTTTCGGAGGTCGCGATGCGCAGATTGGCCACGGCGTCCCCGGAGTTCAGCCGCCGGATTTCCGGGTCGGCCCCCAGATTGCCGACGAGGATGACCTTGTTGACGCTTCCCGCCATTCTTCTTCTCCGTTTGAACGCTCGTCGCGCGAACACTAGGGCGATGGGCCGGCGAGCGAAAGCGCCACGCCGAGACCATCCCCAACTCCGATGCCCGACCCGACCGCCGCCGCGAGATTTGCGAGCTCGATTGCCGTAAGGGACGGGTTCGTATAGAACAAATTAGGAACACTAGCCAAGTTGCGCCAGACCCCGGTTCGAAACCTTTGATTCCCGACGAGATGTCCCGATATGGGGCCAAGATCGGACAGACTGCGGCGACCCCATGAAGAACGTCATTTCCATTCGCGGTGCGCGTGAGCACAATCTCAAGAATGTCGATCTCGACATTCCCCGCGACAAGCTCATCGTGATGACGGGACTGTCCGGGTCGGGCAAATCCTCGCTCGCCTTCGACACGATCTATGCCGAAGGGCAGCGGCGCTATGTCGAAAGCCTTTCGGCCTATGCGCGTCAGTTCCTCGAAATGATGCAGAAGCCGGATGTCGATCAGATCGATGGCCTGTCGCCCGCCATCTCCATCGAGCAGAAGACGACGTCGAAGAATCCGCGCTCGACGGTCGGCACGGTCACGGAGATCTACGACTATCTCCGCCTTCTCTTCGCGCGGATCGGCGTGCCCTATTCGCCGGCGACCGGCCTGCCGATCGAGAGCCAGACCGTCAGTCAGATGGTCGATCGCATCATGGCGCTGGAGGAAGGAACGCGGCTTTATCTGCTCGCGCCGATGATCCGGGGCCGCAAGGGCGAGTTCAAGAAGGAACTGGCGGAGCTTCAGAAGAAGGGCTTCCAGCGCGTTCGGGTCAATGGCGAGTTCCACGACATCGCCGATGCGCCGGCGCTCGACAAGAAGTTCAAGCACGATATCGACGTCGTGGTGGACCGCATCGTGGTGCGCGGCGACATCAAGGCGCGTCTGGCCGACTCGCTCGAAACCGCGCTCGGTTTGGCGGAAGGCCTGGCGGTGGCCGAGTTCGCCGACGGGCTCGACGAGAACGGCAAGCCGCGCCAGCTCCTGTTTTCCGAGAAGTTCGCCTGCCCCGTGTCGGGCTTTACCATCTCGGAAATCGAGCCGCGCCTCTTTTCCTTCAACAACCCGTTCGGCGCCTGTCCGCGCTGCGACGGTCTGGGCGCGCAGCAGCAGATCGACCCCAAACTCATCGTTCCCGACGAGACGCGCACGCTGAAGAACGGGGCTATCGCCCCTTGGGCCAAATCGACCTCGCCCTATTACGGGCAGACGCTCGACGCGCTCGGCAAGCAATATGACTTCAAGCAGAGCGACCGCTGGTCTGCCCTGTCGCCCGAAGCGCGCAAGGCGATCCTGTACGGCACGGGCACGCGCAAGATCGAGTTCCAGTATAATGACGGCCTGCGCGCCTACGCCACGACCAAGACCTTCGAGGGCATCGTTCCCAATCTCGAACGCCGCTGGAAGGAAACGGATTCGGCCTGGTCGCGCGAGGAGATCGAGCGCTACATGTCGGCGACGCCCTGCCCGGCTTGCGGCGGAACGCGCCTGAAGCCCGAGGCCCTGGCCGTGAAGATCAACGGCTGCCATATCGCCGAAGTCACGGATCTCTCCATCCGCAAGGCGCGGGACTGGTTCGAGGCGCTGCCCGAACACTTGACGCAGAAGCAGAACGAGATCGCCGTTCGCATCCTCAAGGAAATTCGCGAACGCCTGCGCTTCCTGAACGATGTCGGGCTCGAATATCTCAGCCTGTCGCGCTCGTCCGGTACGCTCTCGGGCGGCGAATCGCAGCGCATCCGCCTGGCCTCGCAGATCGGCTCCGGGCTCACCGGCGTTCTCTACGTGCTCGATGAACCTTCGATCGGCCTGCACCAGCGCGACAACGAGCGGCTCCTCGGCACGCTTCGCCATCTGCGCGACATCGGCAACACGGTGATCGTCGTCGAGCACGACGAGGACGCGATCCGCCTTGCCGACCATGTGGTCGATATCGGCCCGGCCGCCGGTGTGCATGGCGGTCAGGTCATCGCCTCCGGCACCCCGGCCGAGATCATGGCGCATCCGAACTCGCTGACCGGGCAGTATCTGTCGGGCGCAAGGGGCGTGCCCGTGCCGGCCAAGCGCCGCAAGCCGCAGAAGGGCAAGGCCATCAAGGTGGTCGGCGCGCGCGGCAACAATCTGAAGAACGTCACGGCCGAGGTGCCGATGGGCGTCATGACCTGCGTCACCGGCGTGTCGGGCGGCGGCAAGTCCACCTTCCTGATCGAGACCCTGTTCAAGGCGGCCGCGCGGCGTATTGCCGGCGCGCGCGACGTGCCCGCCGATCACGACCGCGTGGATGGTTTGGAACTGCTCGACAAGGTCATCGACATCGACCAATCACCGATCGGCCGCACGCCGCGTTCCAACCCGGCGACCTATACGGGCGCCTTCACGCCGATCCGCGACTGGTTCGCCGGACTGCCGGAAGCCAAGGCACGCGGCTACCAGCCGGGACGCTTCTCCTTCAACGTGAAGGGCGGGCGCTGCGAGGCATGCCAGGGCGACGGCGTCATCAAGATCGAGATGCACTTCCTGCCGGATGTCTACGTCACCTGCGACGTCTGCCACGGCAAGCGCTACAACCGCGAAACGCTGGAAGTCACGTTCAAGGGCAGTTCCATCGCCGACGTCCTGGACATGACGGTGGAGGAAGGCGTCGAGTTCTTCTCGGCCGTGCCGGCGGTGCGCGACAAGCTCGCGACGCTGAAGGAGGTCGGCCTCGGCTATATCAAGGTCGGCCAGCAGGCGACGACCCTGTCGGGTGGCGAGGCGCAGCGCGTGAAGCTGGCCAAGGAGCTGGCCCGCAAGGCGACCGGACGCACGCTCTATATTCTGGACGAGCCGACCACCGGCCTGCATTTCCACGATGTCGCCAAGCTTCTGGAAGTGCTCCACGAACTCGTGGACCAGGGCAACACGGTCGTCATCATCGAGCACAATCTGGAAGTCATCAAGACCGCCGACTGGATCATCGATATCGGCCCCGAAGGTGGCAGCGGCGGCGGCGAGATCGTGGCCGCCGGGACGCCGGAGGACATCGTGAAGGTCGAACGGTCCTGGACCGGGCGGTTCCTGAAGGAGCTTCTGGAGCGCAAGCCCGCCTTCAAGGCCGAGGCGGCAGAGTAGGATCGGCTTTCGCGAACTCCTCGAGTTCGCGGTGGACGGCGGGAAGGCAGTTCGGGAGGTCCTCGGAAATGAGGCCCGGCCCGAACGTCTCGGCCGCGCGTCCGTGCATCCAGACGCCGAGACAGGCCGCCTCGAAGCTCGGCAGGCCTTGTGCCAGTTGCGCCGCGATCAGTCCGGTCAGAACGTCGCCGGTTCCGGCGGTCGCAAGCCAGGCTGTGCCCGTCGCATTGATCGCCGCGCGCCCGTCGGGCGCGGCGATCACCGTGTCCGCCCCCTTCAGTACAACGATCGCGTTGGCGCGCCGGCTGGCAAGGCGGGCCTGATCGACCTTGGACAGCGCCTTGTCCGAGGCCAGGTCGGGGAAGAGGCGCGCAAACTCTCCGAAATGCGGCGTCAGCACGAGCGCAACCTCTTCCACCCTCGCCGCTTCGGCTGCCTGAAAGAGCGTCTCCGGTTCGTCCTTGAACGAGGTCAGCCCATCCGCGTCGAGCACCAGCCGACGTCCGGCCGAAAGCACCTCGCCTACCATCTTCCTCGCTCGCTCGCCGATGCCGAAGCCCGGCCCGAGGACGAAGACGTTCAATCTCTTGTCCTCGAGAAGGCCGGGGAGATCGTCGCCCTCGCAGCGTTTCAGCATGATGCCGGTCAGATTATGCGCATTCACCAGAAGCGCGGATGCCGGCGAGAACAGACTGACCAGTCCGGCTCCGCCTCGCAGCGCCGCCATGGCGGCAAGCCGCGCCGCGCCCGTCTGCGCCATTCCGCCGGAAAACACGACGGCGTGCCCGCGATCGTATTTGTGGTGAGCGGACAGCGGCGCGGCGGCGTAACGCCGCCAAAGCGCGGGCTCGTTGGCGAAGATCGGCGGCGCGTCCTCGGTCGCGGCCTCGATGGCGCCCGGTGGCATCGGAAGCTCGGCGACGATGACCGCGCCGCAAAGATCGCGCCCGGGCAGGAGAAGATGACCGGGCTTCCGCCGAACGAAGGTGACGGTCAGATCGGCGCGAAGGGCCTGTCCCCGCAGCTGCCCCGTTCGACCGTCGACGCCACTCGGCACGTCGATCGACACGACCGGGAGGCCGGACGCCGTGGCCCTGTCGATCGCCAGCGCCTCCACTCCCTCGACGTCGCGGTCGAGCCCTGCCCCGAGCAGTCCGTCGAGAATCAGATCGCAATCGGTCGCATCGAACGCGCCAAGGGATTCGCCCTCGAACACATTCGCGCCCCAACCGCTCTCCCGCAGATGTTCGACGGCGGCGAGCGCGTCTTTTCCGTTGTTCCCTTTGCCGACCAGGACCGCCACGCGCCGCGAATTCGGGAAGCGCGCGAGTATCGCGTCTGCGACGGCACGACCTGCCGCCGCGATCAGGACCTCCATGGAAATGCCCCCTCGAAGGGCAGATTCGTCCGCTCGCTTCATCTCCTGGGGCGTCCAAAGGCGGCAAGGGTCCCGATGCGAGGCAAGCTTGTTCATTTTTTGTGCGTCCTGCATAAAAATTTCACAGTCGTTTGCCCATAAGGACTTCAGTCTTGGGGCGTTTGCCAGTGGCGCCGAATTCGCTCATTCGGTAGACAACGCATGAAGCGTGGCTCGTCCGGTCGTGACCGATCGGCACCGGGCCCAGCGCTCCAAGATCAGCCGAAAGCGGCCTTCCTTCCCGGTGATCTGGGAAAGCGAGGTCTTTGCGCGAGGGGTGAGACGTTGAAAAAGGTCGAGGCGATCATCAAGCCGTTCAAGCTGGATGAGGTCAAGGAGGCGCTTCAGGACGTCGGCCTTCAGGGCATCACCGTGATCGAGGCCAAGGGCTTCGGCCGCCAGAAGGGCCACACGGAGCTCTATCGCGGCGCCGAATATGTGGTGGACTTCCTCCCCAAGGTGAAGATCGAGATCGTCCTCGCCGACGATGCGGTGGCCGCGGCGGTGGAAGCGATCCGCAAGGCGGCGCAGACCGGTCGCATCGGCGACGGCAAGATTTTCGTTTCCAACGTCGAGGAAGCGGTTCGCATCCGCACCGGCGAAGTCGGAACGGACGCCATCTGATAGCCGTCAGGCTTTCGAGACACACAAGTTCAGTCGTTCAATCAGGAAGGACCGGTATGACTTCGGCCAACGACATTCTGAAGCAGATCAAGGACAACGACGTCAAGTTCGTGGACCTGCGCTTCACCGACCCGCGCGGCAAGCTGCAGCACGTCACGATGGACGTGTCGATGATCGACGAAGACATCTTCTCCGAAGGCACGATGTTCGACGGCTCCTCGATCGGTGGCTGGAAGGCCATCAACGAGTCCGACATGATCCTGATGCCGGACCCCGACACCGCGCATATGGACCCGTTCTTCGCGCAGTCGACCATGGTCATCATCTGCGACATTCTCGATCCGGTCTCGGGTGAGAGCTACAACCGCGATCCGCGCTCGATCGCCAAGAAGGCGGAAGCCTATCTCGCTCAGTCCGGCATCGGCGACACCGCCTATTTCGGTCCGGAAGCCGAGTTCTTCATCTTCGACGACGTCCGCTACAAGGCCGACCCGTACAACACGGGCTTCAAGCTCGACTCGACCGAACTGCCGTCGAACGACGACAGCGAGTACGAGACCGGCAATCTCGGCCACCGTCCGCGCGTCAAGGGCGGCTACTTCCCGGTGCCGCCGATCGACAGCTGCCAGGACATGCGCTCCGAAATGCTGACCGTCATGGCCGAGATGGGCGTGAAGGTCGAGAAGCATCACCATGAGGTGGCGGCTGCGCAGCACGAGCTCGGCGTCAAGTTCGACACGCTCGTGAAGAACGCCGACAACATGCAGATCTACAAGTACGTGACCCATCAGGTCGCGAACGCCTACGGCAAGACGGCGACCTTCATGCCGAAGCCGATCTTCGGCGACAACGGTTCGGGCATGCACGTCCACCAGTCGATCTGGAAGGGCGGCAAGCCGACCTTCGCCGGCAACGAGTATGCGGGCCTGTCCGAGAACGCGCTGTTCTACATCGGCGGCATCATCAAGCACGCGAAGGCCATCAACGCCTTCACGAACCCCTCGACCAACTCCTTCAAGCGCCTGGTCCCCGGCTACGAAGCTCCGGTTCTGCTCGCCTATTCCGCGCGCAACCGCTCGGCCTCCTGCCGTATTCCGATCGGCCAGTCGCCGAAGGCCAAGCGCGTCGAGGTTCGCTTCCCCGATCCGACCGCGAACCCCTACCTCGCCTTCGCGGCCATGCTGATGGCCGGCCTCGACGGCATCAAGAACAAGATCCATCCGGGCGCCGCCATGGACAAGGATCTCTACGACCTGCCGCCGGAAGAGCTGAAGGAAATCCCGACCGTCTGCCGCAGCTTGCGCGAAGCGCTCGAGTCGCTGGACGCGGACCGCGACTTCCTGAAGGCCGGCGGCGTGTTCGACGACGACCAGATCGATGCCTTCATCGAGCTCAAGATGACCGAAGTTCTGCGTTTCGAAATGACGCCGCACCCGGTCGAGTTCGACATGTACTACTCGATCTGATCCCTCGGATCGGACTCCAAGGAGAAAGGCCCCGTTCGGGGCCTTTTTTCGTTTCAGCGCACGAGCATCCAGTTCAACGTCTCGCGCCAGTCGATCATGCGGATCGGCGTGCCGTGATTGCCGTCGTCGAAGATGACCATGCGGATCGGATAGACGGGCTGGCGCGCGCGCACGCTCTCGAAAAACGCGCGCTGGCGCTCCAGAGCGTAGACCTTGTCCCGCGTTCCATGCGCCAGAAAGATCGGGAGATCGCGCCTGCTGGCCTTGCGCATCGCGTCGAACCGGCTCCGATCGGTGTTCGCGCCAAGGAGCACGAGCCCGTCGATGGCACCCGCGACGGGCTTATCCGCGAGCATCGTCCAGCACAGCTCGCCCCCCATGGAGCCGCAGGCGAGAACGATACGTCCGCTTGCATTTTGCGCTCGCAAGCTGCGGACGAGCGCGCCGACGCGGCCTGCATCCTCGGCTCCCAGACGCCCCCCATCGACCGTCACATAGGCGCCGCCCGCGCGCGTCAGGAGGTTTTTCAGCCTGTTGAAATTGCCGCCGAAGGTCCAGTCGTTCATCCCGAGACGACGGTCGCCGTTGCGACCGTGAACGAAGAGGACGATCGCCTTGGCGGTGTGGACATTGCCGACGCGGGTCCACGCGAGCGGTCCGTCCGCCGTCGTCAGGGTTTCCTCCACCACAAGCCCAGAGGAGAGACGCTCCACATAAGCGCCTTTCACCCGGCGCTCTGCGATCTCGTCTCGCTGGTCGATGTCGCGCGCTTCCGAATAGGGCACATCCATCAACGCGCCCCCTTCCAGGACGGCAGTCGGTTCAGGATAGGAGAAGAGCGCGTCCTTGAACGGCGGCAGCGTTACCGGCGCGCGGGCGAAGGCCGGACCCATCCCGAACGCGAGAAAGCCGCCCATGAGGAGGCCGAGCCCCCTCGCCGCCATATGGCTCCTCGCATTCATACGCTCTCCCCCGCTCATTGCATCGCCCCGTTCGACATCGGCGGCGTCCTTGTTCATAAACGACCCGACCGGCGCGCCTAGCTCGCACCGTGAGAACACTTGAAGAACATCGCGCAAATCGATACGTCCCATTCATGCAGTGCCCAGACTTCCGAACCCTGATGCAGAAAGGGGCCGACCGCCTATGAGCGATGATCTGTTCGCCGGATCGGCCGCGAAGGTCAGCCCGCAGCCGCGCGCGTCCGCACGAGCCGCCAAGCCTGCGGAAGCGCCGCAGCCCGTCGTTTCGCAGGACTACACGGCCGCCGATATCGAGGTTCTGGAGGGGCTGGAGCCCGTTCGACGTCGGCCTGGCATGTATATCGGCGGGACGGACGAGAAGGCGCTGCACCACCTCTTCGCCGAAGTCATCGACAATTCGATGGACGAGGCGGTCGCGGGTCACGCGACGGTCATCGACGTGTCGCTGGATGCGGAAGGCTTCCTGACCGTCGCCGACAACGGGCGCGGCATCCCGGTCGACCCGCACCCGAAATATCGCGACAAGTCGGCGCTGGAAGTCATCATGACGACGCTCCATGCGGGCGGCAAGTTCGACTCCAAGGTCTATGAGACCTCCGGCGGTCTGCATGGCGTCGGCGTGTCCGTCGTCAACGCGCTATCCGATTCGCTGGAAGTCGAGATCGCGCGCAATCGCAAGCTCTATCGGCAGACCTATTCGCGGGGGCTCGCGACGTCGAAGCTTCTCGAGGTCGGCGACATTCAGAACCGGCGCGGCACCAAGGTTCGCTTCCATCCGGACCCGGCGATCTTCGGCGAAGGCGCGCGTTTCGATCCGGCGCGTTTGTTCGGCATGGCCCGCTCGAAGGCCTATCTTTTCGGCGGCGTCGAAATCCGCTGGTCCTGCGATCCCGCGCTTCTCGGCGAGAACGCCAAGACACCCGCCAAGGCGTCCTTCCACTTCCCGGGCGGCCTGAAGGACTATCTCGACGCTTCCCTCGAGGGAGAACAGCGGATCACCTCGCAGATCTTCGCCGGGCGGACCGAACGCGCGTCCGGGCACGGCGCGGTGGAATGGGCCGTATGCTGGACCGCCGGCGACGGCACCGTGCGCTCCTATTGCAACACGATCCCGACGCCCGAAGGCGGCACGCATGAAGCGGGCTTGCGCAACGTTCTGCTGCGCGGCCTCAAGGCCTTTGCCGAGCTTTCCGGCAACAAGCGCGCCAGCGCGATCACCGCCGAAGACGTGATGATCACGGCGTCCGCCATGCTGTCCGTCTTCATTCGCGAGCCGGAATTCGTCGGCCAGACGAAGGACCGCCTGGCGACGGCGGAAGCCCAGCGCATCGTCGAGACGACCTTGCGCGATTCCTTCGACATCTGGCTGGCCTCCTCGCCCCAGGATGCGGCTCGCCTCATCGAATGGGTCGTGGAGCGGGCCGACGAGCGGCTTCGGCGCAAGCAGGAAAAGGAAGTCAGCCGCAAGACCGCGACGCGCAAGCTGCGCCTACCCGGCAAGCTGGCGGATTGCTCGCAGACCGGCGCGGCCGGGGCCGAGCTCTTCATCGTCGAGGGCGACTCGGCCGGCGGCTCCGCCAAGCAGGCGCGCGACCGCGCCCGGCAAGCCATCCTGCCGCTGCGCGGGAAGATCCTGAACGTCGCCTCGGCCGGGCGCGAGAAGCTCGGCGCGAACCAGCAGCTCGCCGACCTGATCCTCGCGCTCGGCTGCGGCACGCGCACCAAATATCGCGAGACCGATCTGCGCTACGAGCGCGTGATCATCATGACGGACGCTGACGTCGACGGCGCGCATATCGCCTCGCTCCTCATCACCTTCTTCTTCCAGGAAATGCCGGAGCTTATCCGCGAAGGGCATCTCTTCCTCGCCGTGCCGCCGCTCTACAAGCTCAGCCAGGGCGGCAAGACCGTCTATGCGCGCGACGATCGCGACCGCGAGCGGTTGATCGCGCGCGAGTTCAAGGGCAAGGGCCGCGTCGAGATCAGCCGCTTCAAGGGCCTTGGCGAAATGCTGCCATCGCAGCTCAAGGAAACCACGATGGACCCCAAGAAGCGGACCCTGCTTCGGGTCGAAGTGGACGCGGCGCCGGAAGCGGGAACCGCTGGCGTGGTGGACGCGCTTATGGGAAACAAGCCCGAAGCCCGCTTCCGCTTCATTCAGGATCGCGCCGCCTTCGTGAACGATCTCGACATCTGAGGACCCTCGCCATGATCCGCTTCCCCGAGATCCTGCTCGCCTCCACGCTCATGGCCGGCATGCTGGCGCCAGGCTTCGCCTTTGCGCAGGCCGACGGCGAGCCGGCGCCCGCCACGCCTCCTGCGGCATCGAGCGAGGCGGCCCCCGCTCCGGCAGCGCCCACCCCGGCACCTGCCGAACCCGCCCCCGCCCAGCCGCAGGACGAGGCGACGCGCAACGCCAAGACGCTGTCGGCCATCGCCAATCTCGACCCGCTGATCGGCGACGTTCAGCTCGTCGGCCCCTGGACGGATGGCGAGCGGCATGGCGTCTGGCGAACGGTGATGACGCAGCCCGATCACGAGAATGGGGGGAACCGGTTCTTCGTTCAGCAGATCGAGCAGTCCGGCGACACGTCCCGCGTTTCCTCGTCTGTCGAGATCACCGAGATCGCGGAGGTGAAGGGCGCCGTGGTCGGCTATCGCGCCGATGCGCCCGCCGAGGGGCAGGAAAGCAATCTGACGCTCTTCTTCGACATCCTGCCGCTCGACGGCGAAGTCACCGACACCTACGAACTCTTCATCGCGCCGAACACACCCTACCGGTTCGGCCCGGCCTCGAATTGAGCCAAGGAGAGCGCAGGTTGCGCGGGCCGTTCGCGGCGACCATCCACAAGCGAAACGGCCCGATTGCTTGACAACTCGCCTTGTCAAGACTATGGCGCACGTAACCTATGCGTGGGGACTTGTCTCGAGACAGCTCCTCTCCGACCGAAAGACATAGCGATCTCATGCACTTCTCTGAACTAGGCTTGAGCGCGAAGGTTCTTTCCGCTGTCGAGGCGGCAGGCTACTCGCAACCGACCCCCATCCAGGAACAGGCCATCCCGCACGCGCTCGCGCGAAAGGACGTTCTGGGCATCGCCCAGACCGGCACGGGCAAGACAGCGTCCTTCGTGCTCCCGATGCTGACCCTGCTGGAGCAGGGTCGCGCCCGCGCGCGCATGCCGCGCACGGTCATCATGGAGCCGACGCGAGAGCTCGCGGCGCAGGTCGAAGAGTCCTTCGTCAAATACGGCGCCAACCAGCGCCTGAACGTCGCGCTTCTCATCGGCGGCGTGTCGTTCGAAGAGCAGAACAAGAAGCTGGAACGCGGCGTCGATGTTCTGATCGCGACGCCGGGTCGCCTGCTAGATCATTTCGAGCGCGGCCGTCTCCTGATGACCGGCGTCGAAATTCTCGTCATCGACGAGGCCGATCGCATGCTCGACATGGGCTTCATCCCGGACATCGAGCGCATCTGCAAGCTGATCCCCTTCACGCGGCAGACCTTGTTCTTCTCGGCAACCATGCCGCCGGAGATCACCCGCCTCGCCGATCAGTTCCTGCAGAACCCGGTTCGTGTCGAAGTCGCCAAGGCCTCCTCCACGGCCAAGACCGTGGAGCAGCGTCTGGTCGCGACGCGCAAGGAAGACTACGCCAAGCGCGATGCGCTTCGCCGCGTCATCCGCAGCCAGGGCGAAGAGATCACCAATGCGATCATCTTCTGCAATCGCAAGCGCGACGTCTCGCTCCTGTTCCGCTCCATGGAGAAGCATGGCTTCTCGGTCGGCGCGCTGCATGGCGACATGGACCAGCGCTCGCGCACGATGACGCTGCAGGCCTTCCGTGACGACAAGATCACCTTCCTTGTGGCGTCCGACGTCGCCGCGCGCGGTCTCGACATTCCGATGGTGAGCCACGTCTTCAATTTCGACGTGCCGATCCATGCGGAGGATTACGTCCACCGCATCGGCCGCACGGGCCGTGCGGGACGATCGGGCAAGGCCTTCACGCTCGTCTCGAAGCCGGATCAGAAGTTCCTCGATGCCATCCTGTCAATGACCGGCCAGGAAATCGAATGGTTCGACGGCGATCTTTCCACGATCTCCGCAGCCGCCGACGACGGCGGCGAGCGCGAGGAGCGTCGTGGACGCCGCAGCGAGCGCTCGGAGCGCTCCGAAGGCGGTCGCTCCAAGTCGCCCCGTTCGCGCTCGCGCAGCCGTGGCGAGCGATCGCCCGACGCGGTGGACACGCAGACGGTGGATGCGGAGATCGACGTCGTCGAGGCCGCTGAGCGCTCCCTTGCCAATCTGGAAAGCGACATGACGATTTCGGCCGAAGAGACCCCGTTCCCGCGTCGTGACCGCGAACGGGATCGCCCCTCGCGCGACAGCGGACGTCGCGGCGGCAGCCCGTCGCCCTACAACAGCGATCGTCGTGGTGGGCGCTCGTCCCAGTCGGACGAACCGACTCCTGTCGGCTTCGGTGACGACATCCCCGCCTTCATGCTGATCCGCACCAGCGCGAGCAGCTGAGCGGACAGCAGCTATTCAGTCGAAACGAAAAAGGCCGGCTCTCCAGGAGAACCGGCCTTTTTCATGTGCGGAAAGCCAAGGGAGAGGCGTCCGACGTCAAAGAAACTCGCAGCGGTCTGGCGGCCGCGCGTCTTTCTGCGCTCAGGCGTCCGCCGTTTCGAGCTTCCGGGCGTCCGCCGGCTTCAGCTCGACCGACTCGCCACAGCCGCAAGCCGAGGTCTGGTTGGGGTTGTTGAACACGAAGCCCGAGCGCAGCACGGTTTCTTCGTAGTCCATGCGCGTTCCCAGAAGAAACAGAACGGCCTCGGGCGCCACGAAGACGCGCGCGCCGTCATGCTCGACGACATCCTCGCCCGGCTTAGCGGCATCCGCCAGACCGATCGTGTATTCCATTCCCGCGCAGCCGCCCTTCTTGACGCCGACGCGGATGCCTTGCGCCGAGCCGCCGGAGGTCGACACGATAGAGCGCACGCGCTCCGCAGCGGCGTCCGTCATCGTCATTACAGCGAAGCGTCCCATGGCCTTCTTCCTTTCGTCCAGCAGAATGTGGGACGGGCTGCGGCGAGGCGCAACCCATCCCGATCCCTGCTCTCAATACCAGCCGACGGCGACCTGAGCCTCTTCGCTCATCCGCTCCGGCGTCCAGGGTGGATCGAAGACCAGCTCGACCTTGACGACCTGAATGCCTTCGACGCTGCCGACGGCATTCTCGACCCAGCCCGGCATCTCGCCGGCCACCGGGCATCCGGGCGCCGTCAGCGTCATGTCGATCGCGACGTTCCGGTCGTCATCGATGTCGATCTTGTAGATCAAGCCGAGTTCGTAGATGTCGGCCGGAATCTCGGGGTCGTAGACCGTCTTCAGCGCGGAGATGATGTCGTCGGTGAGACGCGTCAGTTCCTCGGCGGGGATGGCCGATTGCGCGGCGGGATGGGCGAGTGCCTGGTTGGCCTCCGCCCGATCCGTCACCGCCGTCTCCTCGGGCCGCCCGGAGGCGTCGTGAGGGTTGTTTTCCATCGTTTGATTCCTCAGGCGAAGAAGCGCCGGGCCTTTTCCAAGGCGTCCGCCAGACTATCGACTTCCGCGCGTGTGTTGTAGAGCGCAAAGGACGCCCTGCAGGTCGAGGTCGCGCCGAAGCGCTTGAGCAGCGGCTGCGCGCAATGCGTGCCCGCGCGCACGGCGACGCCTTCGCGATCGATCACCATGGCCACATCGTGCGAATGGATGCCTTCGAGGTCGAAGGACAGGATCGCGCCCTTGCCGGGCGCCGTCCCGTAGATCCGCAGCGAATTGATCGCCGACAGCCGTTCGGTCGCATAGGTGAGAAGATCGTGCTCATGCGCCGCGATGCGCTCGCGCCCTAAATTCATCATGTAATCGAGCGAGGCGCCGAGACCGATCGCCTGAACGATCGGCGGCGTGCCGGCCTCGAAACGATGGGGCGGCGCATTGTAAGTGACCTTGTCCTCGGTCACCTCGATGATCATCTCGCCGCCGCCATTGAAGGGACGCATCGACTCCAACCGCTCGCGGCGGCCGTAGAGAACGCCGATCCCGGTCGGCCCATACACTTTGTGCCCGGTGAAGATGTAGAAGTCGCAGCCGATGTCCTGCACGTCGACGGTCAGGTGAACGGCGCCCTGGCTCCCATCCACCAGCACCGGGATGCCGCGCTCACGCGCAAGCGCGCAAACGTCCTTGACCGGCGTCACCGTGCCGAGCACGTTCGACATATGGGTGATCGCGATGAGTTTCGTGCGCGGTCCGATCGCCTTCTGGAAGTCCTCGAGCGCGATCGAGCCATCGTCGGCGACCGGAACGAAGACGAGCTTGGCGCCACGTCGCTCGCGCAGGAAGTGCCAGGGCACCAGATTGGAATGGTGCTCCATGATCGTGAGCACGATCTCGTCGCCCTCGCCGATCTCCTGCTCGAACCCGTAGGAGACGAGATTGACGGCTTCGGTCGCGGAACGCGTGAAGATGATCTCGTCGGCCGCCGGCGCGTTCAGGAACCGGCGGACCGTTTCGCGGGCCTTTTCGAAGGATTCCGTCGCGGCGTTGGAGAGGAAATGCAGGCCGCGATGGACATTGGCATATTCCTCGGCATAGGCGTAGCGCACCGCGTCCAGCATGGCGTTGGGCTTCTGGGCCGAGGCGCCATTGTCCAGATAGACGAGCGGCTTGCCGTGCACGGTTTTCGAGAGGATCGGGAAATCCTGCCGAATGCGCTCGACGTCGTAAGGCTGCCGATCCAGGGTCGCAGAACTGAACGGGGCATTCATCGCTTCCGGTCCTTCGGCTTGGCGCTCGCTCGGATGCCGAACGAGCGCCGGGTCCATCAGTGCCTGCTGTCGAGCCAGGCGTCGATCCGCGCTTCCAGCGCTTCCACCACGGACTCCTCCTCCAGCTCTTCGACGACTTCGCCGACGAAGGCCTTCACGAGAAGCGAACGGGCGCGAGCCTCGGGAATGCCTCGGCTCATGAGGTAGAAGAGGTGATCGGCGTTGATCTCGCCCGCCGTCGCGCCGTGTCCGCACTGCACGTCGTCGGCGAAGATTTCCAGCTCCGGCTTGGCGGAGAAGTCACCCTCGTCCGACAGGAGCAGCGTGTTGCACGCCAGACGCGCGTCGGTCTTCTGCGCGCCCTTGGCAACGCGGATCATGCCCTGGAACACGCCATGGCCGCCGAGCACGACATTCCGGAAGGTTTCCGTCGAGGTCGTGTGCGCGACATTGTGGTTCAGTGTCGTGGTAACGTCGACATGCTGGCCATCCTGAAGAAGGTTGACGCCGCGGATCTTGATATCCGCGCCCTCGCCTTCCGTGACCGCGTGAACTTCCTGCCGAACCACGGCGCCGCCGGCGTTCAGAACGAAGAGGCGCAGCTGCGAATTGGCATGGAGCGTCACGTTCAGCTGGCCGAGATGGCTCTCGTCCGCGCCCTTTTCCTGCACGACGATCCAGAGAAGATCCGCGCCATCGGCGATATCCAGCGTATAGACCGCCGTGGAGATCGCGCCCGCGCCGGCCGCCGGTGCGCGCTCCACGATCGTCGCCTTGGAGCCGGCGCCGATCGAGACATTGGCGAAGCTCTGACCGCCGACGGCGCTCGGCTCCGGGCGAAGCTCGACCGGCGAGGACAGCGCGAGGTCCGGCGCGATGGCGATATCGAGACCGCGCGCGCCCATGGCCTGGTTCAGCACCCGGATCGTGTCGAAGCCACGGTCGAGATGGTTCACCGTCTGAGACCAGCCCGCCTTCGTCCGCCCTTCCGAAAGGGTCAGGCCGGCGACGAGGTCGTTGCCCGCCGTCGCGCGGTCGAGTTCGACCACGACGGAATGCGGCAGGAGCGGCGAGAGATAGCTCGGCTGGCTAGCCGTTGCCGGCGCATCGTCCTGCTTCAAGCGGCCTAGAAGCGCGCGCAGGTCCGTATAGTGCCACGCCTCGACGCGGCGGCTGGGCAAGCCTTCCGCGCGCAGGACGTCCAACGCCTCACGCGCGGTCGAATCGATACCACGCCCTTCGGCGCGATCGATGAGGGACAGCTCGGCCGCGGTGCGCGGCTGGGTCTTCGTTAGCGACATCAGGCCGCCTCGCCGATGATCTGCGCGTAGCCTTCGTTTTCGAGCTGCAGCGCGAGGTTCTTGTCGCCCGACTTGATGATCCGGCCCTTGTAGAGGACGTGGACCTTATCGGGCACGATGTAGTCGAGCAGGCGCTGATAGTGCGTGATGACGAGGAAGGAGCGATCGGCGCCGCGCAGCGCGTTCACGCCATCCGCCACGATCTTCAGCGCGTCGATGTCGAGGCCGGAATCGGTCTCGTCGAGAACGCAGAGATGCGGCTGGAGCAGCGCCATCTGCAGGATTTCGGCGCGCTTCTTCTCACCGCCGGAGAAGCCGACATTGAGCGGACGCTTCAGCATGTCCATGTCGATCTTCAGATCGGCCGCCGAGTCCTTGACGCGGCGGATGAAGTCCGGCGTCGTCAGCTCGCTTTCGCCGCGCGCCTTGCGCTGCGAGTTGAGGGCCGTCTTCAGGAAGGTCATCGTGGCGACGCCGGGAATTTCCAGCGGATACTGGAAGGCCAGGAACACGCCGGAGGCGGCGCGCTCGGCAGCGTCCATCTCCAGAATCGACTCGCCATTGTAGAGAATGTCGCCCTCGGTGACCTCGTAGTCCTCGCGGCCGGCGATGATGTAGGACAGCGTGGACTTGCCGGAGCCGTTCGGACCCATGATGGCCGCGACTTCGCCGGACTCGACCGTCAGGTCCAGGCCGCGCAGGATTTCGGTTCCGGTCTCGGCGACCCGTGCGTGAAGGTTCTTGATTTCGAGCATCGTCGTTCTTCTGATGGGTGGATGGGATGAGCCGCACCCGGGGCGCGGCTTCCTTGAAAGCCTGGTGGAGCGTGGCGCTCCGCTTAGCCGACGCTGCCTTCCAGCGAGATGCCGATCAGCTTCTGCGCTTCGACCGCGAATTCCATCGGCAGCTGCTGGATCACGTCCTTGACGAAGCCGTTGACGATGAGCGCCACCGCTTCCTCTTCCGGGATGCCGCGCTGCATGCAGTAGAAGAGCTGGTCCTCGGAGATCTTCGAGGTCGTCGCTTCGTGCTCGAACTGCGCCGACGCGTTCTTGGCCTCGATATAGGGGACCGTGTGCGCGCCGCAGTCCTCACCGATCAGAAGCGAGTCGCACTGCGTGAAGTTGCGGGCGTTCGCCGCCTTCTTCATCGCCGTCACCTGGCCGCGATAGGTGTTGTTGGAATGGCCGGCCGAAATGCCCTTCGAGATGATGCGGCTCGACGTGTTCTTGCCGATATGGATCATCTTGGTGCCGCTATCGATCTGCTGGCGCCCGTTGGACACCGCGATCGAATAGAACTCGCCGCGCGAATTGTCGCCGCGCAGGATGCAGGACGGGTACTTCCAGGTGATGGCCGAACCCGTCTCCACCTGCGTCCAGGAGATGCGCGAATTCGCGCCCCGGCAGTCGCCGCGCTTGGTGACGAAGTTGTAGATGCCGCCCTTGCCGTCCTTGTCGCCGGGATACCAGTTCTGGACGGTCGAGTACTTGATCTCGGCATCGTCGAGCGCGACGAGTTCGACCACCGCCGCATGAAGCTGGTTCTCGTCGCGCTGCGGCGCGGTGCAGCCTTCGAGATAGGAGACGTAGGAGCCCTTGTCCGCGATGATCAGCGTGCGCTCGAACTGGCCGGTGTTGCGCTCGTTGATGCGGAAATAGGTCGAGAGCTCCATCGGGCAGCGAACGCCCGGCGGAATGTAGACGAAGGACCCGTCGGTGAAGACCGCCGAGTTCATGGTCGCGAAGAAATTGTCCGACATCGGAACGACCGTGCCGAGATATTTGCGCACGAGATCGGGATGCTCGCGGATCGCTTCGGAGATCGGCATGAAGATCACGCCGGCCTTCGACAGCTCCTTCTTGAAGGTCGTGGCGACGGACACGGAATCGAACACCGCATCGACGGCGACGCGGCCGCCATAGCTGCCCTCGGACGGAGGAACGCCCGAATCGTCCTCGCTGTCGAACTCGGAAGGCTCGTCGGCGCGACGCACGCCCGCGAGAATCTCCTGCTCCTTCAGCGGGATACCGAGCTTCTCATAGGTGCGCAGGATTTCGGGATCGACCTCCGCGAGCGAGGCCGGCCCGGACATGGATTTGGGCGCGGCGTAGTAGTGGATGTCCTGAAAGTCGATCTCGGGATAGTCGAGGCGCGCCCAGGAGGGATTCTCCATGGTCTTCCAGCGCTCGAAAGCCTGAAGGCGCCATTCCAGCATCCATTCCGGCTCGCCCTTCTTGCCCGAGATGAGACGGATGGTCTCCTCGGTCAGGCCCTTGGGAGCGACGTCCATCTCGATCTGCGTTTCAAAGCCGTACTTATATTGATCGACGTCGATGCGGCGGACCTGATCGATGGTCTCCTGGACTGCTGGCATGTTCATTCTCCCTACTCGCCGGATTCAAAGTCCGGTGGTTGGTTAGTCGGTCGGCATATATCGATTGTGCGCGACCGTTGAAATGGTGATCCGACCCGAAAAGTTGAAGATGCGTGACCAGATTGCCACCGACATCTTTTTCAGGCCGCTTTCGGGTCCTCGTCGCCGACGCTCCGCCGCCAGATGCGCTCGAAGGCGGTGGCGAAGGCGTCCAACTCGTCCAAGCTCGTTTCCAGGCCGAAGCTGACACGAATCGCGCCGGCCTTCGCGTCGATCGGCGCGCCGGCCGCCTCGAGGCTCGCGAGAACATGGCTGGGTCCCAGTTTGCCCGACGAACAGGCCGACCCGGCCGACACGGCGATGCCCTGGAGATCGAGCGCGATCTGCAGCGTCTCGGCCTTGAGGCTCGGATGATGGATGGCCACGGTCTGCGGCAGCGTCGTCTCGGGCCGGCCGATGACGAGCTTGGGATCGAGCCGCGCCAAGCGGTCCACGAGATGACGGCGAGCGCCCGCAAGTTCCCCGGCGCGCTCGAGGCCCTGCAAGGCCGCATCCGCCGCCGCGCCGAAGGCGACGATCGCGGGCAGCGCCTCGGTGCCGGCTCGTTGGCGCGTTTCCTGCGCGCCGCCGGTCAGGAGCGGTTCGGGGCGCACATCCTCGCTGCGCAGAACGAAGGCGCCGACGCCTTTTGGCGCCCCGATCTTGTGCCCGGAGAGGATCAGCGCGTCGGCAAGCGGCAGAAGCGTGTCGATCGGCAAGCGACCCGCAGCCTGCACGACATCGAGAACCAACCGAATGCCGTGTTCGCGGCAGATCGACGCGATCGCTTCGGCAGGCTGCAGAGTGCCCGTTTCGCTATTGGCGAGCGTCAACGCGAGCAGACCGGGACCTTCTTCCGCCCAGGCGCCAAGGGTCCTGAGATCGATGATTCCATCGCGATCGACGGGAAGGCGTGTCACATCCCCTTCCGCGAACCGACCGCCTTCCCGAAGGCAGGGATGATCCGTATCGAGTACGGCGAGACGCGGCAGGGTGATGGACTGTCCCGCATCCCGCCACGCGGGCGTCAGACAGGTCGCGGCGGCTTCGCTGGCGCCGCTGGTGAAGACGACCTGCGCCGGCGACGCGCCGACGAGAGCGGCCACCGAGGCTCGCGCCTTCTCGAGCGCGGCGCGCGCGCTGCGGCCTTCCGCATGGACGGAAGAGGGATTGCCGGTGATGTCGAGAGCGCGCACGAAAGCGTCGCGCGCTTCGGGCAGAAGCGGCGCGCTGGCATTGTAGTCGAGATAGATGCGTCGCCCGGAAGCCGTCATCCCAAACCTTCGCCGACGGACGGAACCGAAATGGGTACGCGAAAATCGTTGTATTCGATCCGGTCCACGGACTACATAGCCCCCTTGAGGGAAGCGTGTAGTTTTGAATCGTTCTAAGCCTAGAACCTACGAGGCTGCCTATCCTCCGTCAAGGTGCCGGCCTTCTCCGGCGCCGCTTCCTTGAGGTTTGCAAGCGATGCCCGAAGTCATCTTCAACGGTCCGGCCGGACGCCTGGAAGGCCGCTATCAGGCGGCGAAGGAAAAGAACGCGCCGATCGCGCTCGTCCTTCATCCCCATCCCCGCTTCGGCGGCACGATGAACAACCAGATCGTCTACCAGCTCTTCTACATGTTCGTGGAGCGCGGCTTCACGACCCTTCGCTTCAACTTCCGGGGCATCGGGCGCAGCCAGGGCGAGTTCGACCATGGATCGGGCGAATTGTCCGACGCGGCGGCGGCCCTCGACTGGATTCAGGCCATCCACCCCGATTCCAAGAATTGCTGGGTGGCCGGCTATTCCTTCGGCGCCTGGATCGGAATGCAGCTCCTGATGCGCCGGCCGGAGATCGAGGGCTTCATGTCGATCGCGCCCCAGCCCAATTCCTACGACTTCTCGTTCCTTGCCCCCTGCCCCTCGTCCGGCCTCATCATCCATGGCGACAAGGACCGCGTGGCGCCGCCGAAGGACGTTCAGGGTCTGGTGGACAAGCTGAAGACGCAGAAGGGCATCCTGATCACGCAGAAGACGATCGAGGGCGCCAACCACTTCTTCACCGACCACACGCCCGAGCTGATGGGCGAATGCGCCGAGTATCTGGATCGCCGCCTCATCGGCGAACTGTCCGACGTGCGCCCCAAGCGCCTGAAGTAACGCCCCGTTTCGCTCGCAGCCCAGTAGCGCTCGCCGCGACGAGAGAGAACACCATGTCGAAGTTCAAGTCCGATTTCCTGCGCGTCCTCGACGAGCGCGGCTTCATTCACCAGATCTCGGATCCCGAGGGCCTGGACGCGCTCGCACTCAAGGGCCCGATCACCGGCTATGTCGGCTACGACGCCACGGCGACGTCGATCCATATCGGCAATCTCATCTCCGTCACCATGCTCTACTGGCTGCAGGAAACCGGCCACAAGGCGATCAGCCTCATGGGCGGCGGCACGTCCATGGTGGGCGATCCGTCGTTCCGCGACGACCAGCGCCGGCTTCTGACGGCCGAGCAGATTCAAACGAATATCGAGGGCATTCAGCGCGTCTTCGGCAACATCCTTCGCTATGACGGCCCGAACCCGGCGATCATGGTGAACAATGCCGACTGGCTGCTGCGGTTGAACTATGTCGAGTTCCTGCGCGATGTCGGCCGGCACTTCTCGGTCAACCGGATGCTGAGCTTCGATTCGGTGAAGCTGCGTCTCGACCGCGAGCAGTCGCTGAGCTTCCTCGAATTCAACTACATGATCATGCAGGGCTACGACTTCACCGAGCTGAACCGGCGCTACGGCACCGTGCTTCAGATGGGCGGGTCGGACCAGTGGGGCAACATCATCAACGGTGTCGACCTCAACCACCGCCTCGGTGGCCCGCAGCTCTACGCGCTGACGACGCCGCTGCTCACGAAGTCGTCCGGCGAGAAGATGGGCAAGTCCGCGTCCGGCGCGGTCTGGCTGAACAGCGACCTCTTCAGCCCCTACGATTTCTGGCAATATTGGCGCAACACCGAGGACGCCGATGTCGGTCGCTTCCTCAAGATCTTCACGCGCCTTCCGCTCGACGAGATCGCCCGGCTCGCCGCGCTCGGCGGGTCGGAGATCAACGAGGCCAAGAAGATCCTGGCGACGGAGGCGACCGCCATCGTCCACGGTCGCGCCGCCGCCGAGCAGGCGGCCGAGACCGCGCGCACGACCTTCGAGGAAGGCGCGCTCGCGGACAATCTGCCGACCGTCGAGATCGCCCGAGCCGACTTGGCTGGCGGCATCGGCATTCTCTCGCTCCTGGTGAAGGCCGGTCTTGCCGCCTCCAACGGCGAAGCGCGCCGGCATGTCGCGGGCGGTGCCATCCGTCTCGCCGACCAGCCGATCACCGACGATCGCAAGCTGATCGGCGAGGAGGAGATCAAGGACGGCGTCGCCAAACTCTCGCTCGGCAAGAAGCGCCACGTTCTCGTCCGCATCGCGGACTGACGAAGCCTCGCTCGTTTGACGATCGAAAGGCGGCCTCTTCGGCCGCCTTTTTCATTGGTAGGAGAAGATTTGCCGGAAGATGCCGGGCGCGATCACCGAGATCGGGTTGACCACGAGCGTCGGCGCCGAGAACGGTCCGTCGAGCCGATAGGTGATGCCGATCAACCCACCCTCGTTGCCATTGCCGAGGATCTGGCCGAGCACCGGAATGGCGCCGAACATGCGGTTGAGACCGTAGGCGGGCATGAAGGAGCCGGAAATGTCGATCTGCCCCTTGGCATCGTAGAGCGTGCCGTTGAAGCTCGACCCGAAGACGGGGCCACGCACGATGCCGTCGGCGACCCGAAGCGTCGAGCCGGCATAGCTGAGCTTCGCCGAGGCCTGATCGAAGAAGGCGCGCTCGGTCTGAAGGTTCTGCCCCACGGCCTGCGACAGGCTCTTGGTTTCCTGCCCGCCCGACGATCCGACGATCCGCGACAGGCGCGGCTCGTCCACGAGCGTGAAGTTCCTGATCTGGAGCGCACCGTCATAGGACGTGTCGGCGGTGCCCAGGAGATCGAGCGATGCCTGCCCGCCCTGCATATGCTGGTAAAGGCCGGTAAAGCCGAGAAGCGCGCCGAGATCGGCGCTGCGCAGCCGGATCGCCTGCAACTCGCCGCGCGGCGAAAGATCGCCCGACACGGCGCCGCCGCCGGCCGTACCGGACAGGTTCAGCGCGGCCATGCGACCTCGGACGCTGGCATAGTTCATCGCGAAGTCGCGAAGGATCTGTCCGTTGAAGCCGTTTAGCGTCTCGACATCGGCGTTCACGTCGAAGGTGCCGCCGCCGACCTTCCGGTCCTTCTTGCCGACACCTGCCCTCAGTTCCGCGAGGATCGGCCGGGCGTCGAACTGGCTGCCCTTCACCTCGATGCCGTATCCGTTGCGATGCCGCGTCACCTTCACCGCGACCTCGTCGCCGGGGTTCAGGGACACGCGCGAGAGGTCGGCGGTCGAAAGACCCTGATTGTCCAAGGTCACGCTTCCATTGGCCGAGAAGCCCTCGCCCTTCAACGCCACGTCGCGAAGGCTGGTCTCTCCCCCGTTCTGGGCGAGCTGGAAGGAGAGCGTCGCCGGCACGCCCGCTCCCTTCTTCCAGGCGATGAACGGCAGGTCGAGCGTCGCGTCGCGCAGGTCGAGCGCTCCGTTGAGACCCGCTGCGGTCTGGGTCAATTCGGCCTTGGTCGAACCGCCGAGCACGCCCTTGAGGGCGGGCACGAATTCCGCGGCCTTCTTGGCGGGAATGGTGGCGGACACGTCGATCCGCCGCTCGCCGACCGGCTTCTCGCCAAAGGGCAGGAGGAAGGCGATCTGACCCGGCAATCCTTCGATGTCGCCATCGAGCGATCCGCTCGCCTGACCCGGAATGACGCGCACGACGCCATCGAGTTTGGAAACGCGCCGGCCCTGGATCGGCTGATTGGGATCGACCTTGTCGAGATCGGCTTCCACGCTCCAGGTCTCGACCTGCCGGTGCGCCGGGATCGCGTCGCCCAGCCGCAGACGCGCTTCGACTTTCACCGCAGCCTGTCCTGTCACCTTGTCGGGATCGAGATCGAGCGAGCGCAGCGCATGAATGGGCTCGGCGTCGGCGACCTCGAGCGCGTCGCGCAAGGGGCCGTTCGCAGCCAGGGCAAGGTCGATCTGAAGGTCTCTCTGGTCGCCTTCGTCGGGCTTGCGAAGCGAGACCGTGGCAGGGCCGAGCGTCAGATCCGGGTGCTCGGCCATGCCCGCCTGATCGACGAAGATCGTCGTCGTCCCGCCGCGCGTTTCGAGCCGGCCTTCCGCCTTTTCGAGACGGGGCACCGTTCCGACCGTCGACAGATCCATGTTCCGGAGTTCGAGATCGAGCTGAAGCTCGTCGTCGCGAGGCGAAGCGCCCGGCTTGAACGCTTCACCGAGCCGCGACCGGGCGACGTCGATGCGGATCGCACCGGACGGCACGCGGCCCTCGTTCCCGACATGCCCGAGCACCCAGGACCGCGCCTTGCCCGACACGATGAACGGCCAGAAGGCTTTGACAGAGGGCGCGGACAGGTTGTCGGCGTTGAGGCGCAGCATGGTGAGATCGGTATCGGCGCGCCCGCGATAGATCGCGTTCCCCGTCAGCCGTCCCTTCTGCGTTTCAAGATCGAGCTTGGAAATCTCTGCGGACTGGGCGACGGGGTCGATCAGACCATCCACCCAGACGCTCGCCTCCAAGGGCTTATCGCTCCCTTCCGGCAGGCCGACCTTCGATCGCACCGTCTTGCTGCCGATGCGAAACTTCAGCCGGTCCGGATCGGTGGCGCCGTCCGTGACGACGGGCTCCACCGTTCCTTCGAGATCGAAACCCACATCCTCGAACCGCAAAGGGCTGGATAGGACCTGCACGCGATCTTCGCCTTCGCGGTACTCGACCCGCAAGGTCGAGGGTTCGATCTTGGTGTGGTTCAGACCGAGTTGAAGACGCCCCTCGCCGGAGCGGATCGTGAGGCCGAGAACCGCCATGCCCGTTTGGGCCTGCCGATGCATTCCGGCCTCCAGCGAGATCGCGGCGTCGCTGCCGAAGGGGCGCTCGTCCTTCGTGTCGCCATCGGCCGCGGGCGGAAGGATCTGCGCGAGATCGATCTCGCCGGAGCGCAGCGACAGAGACTGGAGCCGGGCGCTGTCCGGGTCGAAATCGGCGGCGCCGCCGAGCGACAGCGAACGACCGGCGACATCGAATCTCGCATAGAGCGAGAGCGATCCGTCGAGGCCCCGATGAAGCTCCGCCCGGTCGATATGCAGGTCCGGCACGCGCGCGAAGGCGCCGGTGAAGCCTTCGATGGTGATGTCCCCGAACGCCACCGTATCGAAATGATAGGCTTGAAGAGCCTGGAGCTGACGTTCCAGCGTACGGATCGCGCTTTCCGCCGTACGCGAGATGCGCGATCGCATGGGCGCGGCCGGTTCGGGCGTCGCGGTTGCGGGCGATTGCGATACGGGCGTCGCCTGGTTCCTCTGGTAGCGCTCGCTCGGCGTTTCGCCGAAGGCCGCCAGATCGATCCGCGCCTTTTCGATTTCCAGCCGGCCGAACTCGAGAGACCCTCCGACGAGCGGCAGGAGACGGACGGCCACGGACACGCGTCCGATTTCGGAACTGAGCTCAGGCCGGTCGCGGCGATGAAGCGCGACATCGTCCCAGGACAGGGCGAGGATGCCGTCCTTGCGGATTTCGAAACGCTGCGCGCCGAGCGAGACGTCATAGGCCGGACCGAAGAGCCGACCGAGCGCCGCCTTGGTCTGCCCCTGCACGAAGGCTTCGCCGGTCGGCGTGCCCAAGAGCACGAAAAGCCCGAGCGCGGCCACGAGCAGAACCAGCACGAGGAGGCTCACGAGCGCGCCGATCCAGCGGACGAGCCTCGTCATCGGGCCGTCCCCACTGGGGGCTCAGAGAGCGAGGAGCGAAGTGTCGGCCGGGGCCTGTCGGCGCGGCAAGCCATGTCGAACTGCATCGTTCCTTCGGTCTGGAGCCCGCAGGCGGTGTCGAACTTCCGAATTTTCGGGATCGGGCTGCAGGAGCCTCGGTCCGCTGATATAGACGAGCGAACCGGCGGGTGAACCCTCCCGCTGCCGCTCTCATGCCGTCTCAATTGGCCGAAAGGAAGGCTCTCATGTCCATCCCGAGTGTAGGACAGGACTGTCCCGATTTTGAACTCCCCGATAGCGACGGCGCGCTCGTGTCAAAAGCCACGCTCAAGCCACGGTCTTTCGTCCTCTATTTCTACCCCAAGGATGACACGTCCGGCTGCACGACCGAGGCGATCGAGTTCACGGCCTTGATCGAGGAGTTCGCCGCGCTCGGCATCGAGGTTCTCGGCGTCTCGCCGGATTCGCCCGCCAAGCACTGCCGCTTCCGCGACAAGCACGGGCTGAAAGTTCGTCTTCTGGCGGACGAAGAGAAGTCTCTCCTCCAGGCCTTCGGCGTCTGGGCCGAAAAGAGCATGTATGGTCGCAAATATATGGGTGTCGAGCGCACCACGGCGCTGATCGATGGAGACGGGAAGGTCGCCAAGGTCTGGGAAAAGGTGAAAGCGGGCGGTCACGCGCGCGAGGTTCTGGAGGCCGCGAAGGCCATGACCGGCGGCGCGGCATGACGGAAGGCCTTCCCGGCACCTTGCGGGCCGCCGCGATCGCGGCCCTGAGCCAAGCCGATCTCGGCGAGAAGGCGCGGCTGACGACGGCGGCCGGCGAGCGCTGGTTTGCACGAAGGCTCGGCCTGTCGGCGCCGACCGACCCGGCCTTGCCATCCCGGCCGGGCCGGCCATCCGAGCCCCGGCTCGTGCCGCCGCGCGAGGTGCCGCGTCGCTCGGTCCACACGCCGGAGGGCCGGATCGCGATGATCCATGCCCTCGCCCATATCGAGCTCAACGCCATCGATCTCGCGCTCGACATCGTCGCCCGCTTCTGCGGCCAGCCCGTCCCGCGCTCGTTCTTCGATGGCTGGATGACGGTGGCGATGGAAGAGGCCAAGCATTTCGGCCTCCTGTCGGCGCGGCTCGCCGCGCTCGGCTCGCGCTACGGCGCGCTGCCCGCCCATGACGGCCTGTGGCAAGCGGTGGAGGTGACGTCGCACGATCTGCCCTCGCGCCTTGCCATCGTGCCGCTGATCCTCGAAGCGCGCGGCCTCGACGTGACGCCGTCGCTCCTCGCCAAGCTGGCCGAGGTCGGAGATCACGAGACCGCCGCGATTCTCGACATCATCTACAATGACGAGAAGAAGCATGTCGCGATCGGCGCGAAATGGTTTCGCTTCCTGTGTGCACGCCAGCGGATCGACCCCGCGCGCCGGTTTCAGGAAATCGTGCGCGAGTGCTTCCGCGGCGAGGTGAAGCCACCCTTCAACGACCGCGCCAGAGCCGAAGCCGGCCTCACGCCGACCTTCTATCGCTCGCTTTCACCCCTTTCGAGCTGATCGCCGGCCGATCCCGTAACGCTCCATTAACCCTAACGATGTGTAATGGCGGCCACGCCTGCACGATCGTTTGAGTTGGAGTCGATTGCGGATGGCTTCCGGTTCTCGAAGAAGCGTTTTCGGCCGCAAGTCGGCCTCGCACACGATCGTCATCGCCCGCGGCGACAAGATCAGGCATTGGACGGTGCGGCCCTGGCTCTTGGCGACGAGCCTCGGGCTCGCCGGCCTGACGCTCGTCGGCAGTCTCGGCCTCGCCGGCGCCTATCTTTTCAACGACAACATCGTCACGGCGCTTCTGGCGCGCGAAGTTCGCATGGCGAACACCTATGAAGAGCGCATGGCGAACCTGCGCAACGAGATCGATCGGCTGAAGACCGGACAGGCCAAGGTCCGCGATACGGTCGCCGCGCAGGTGCAACACCTCCTCTCGCAGCAGGCCGAACTGACCGGCCGCTTCGAACAGCTTCAGCCGCTTCTCGAAAAGGCCCAGGCCATGGGCGTCATGTCGGCCGGCGACAAGGCCGCGACGGACACGGCGCTGAAGGCCTTCATCGCCCCTGCGCCCGTTTCGCACTCCTCGCCCAAGCCGGATGCGACAGCGCTCGACGACATCAGCGCCCTGCCCCTGCGACACGCCGACGTCACCGAAATCGCCGACCTCGTTCTGCCGACGATCCGCCGCTCCGTCAGCATGGTCAGCGACGAGCAGAGCTCGACCGTCGCCGAACTGACCCGCACGGCGCAGGCGCGCGTCGATCGGCTCGCCGACGTGCTCGGCTCGATCGGCATCCGCACCGAAGACGCGACGAAGGCGATGGGCGGGCCGTTCATTCCCGCCGATGGCGACCTGTCCTTCAAGGAAAGCCTGAATCTCCTCGATCAGGCGCTCCGGGCCTATGATCAGCTCCGGGCGAAATCGGCCGGCGTCCCGCTGGCCGATCCGCTTCCGGGCGCGACCGTCAGCTCGGTTTTCGGCGTTCGCCCCGATCCGTTCTTTCGGCGGCCGGCGCTTCACAGCGGCGTCGATCTCGCCGCGCCCACGGGCACGCTCGTGCGCTCCACGGCGGCGGGCAAGGTCGTCTCGGCCGGGGAAGCGGGCGGCTATGGCAACATGATCGAGATCCAGCACGCGAACGGGTTCAGCACCCGCTACGCGCATCTCTCGCAGATCGACGTGGCGGTCGGAGACCGCATCAAGGCTGGCCAGGCGATCGGCCGCGTCGGCAGCACCGGGCGCAGCACGGGCTCGCATCTGCATTACGAAGTGCGCACGAACGAGGCGCCGGTCGATCCCGAGCGCTATATCCGCGTGGGACGCAAACTCGCCAAGCTCTGAACGATCATCCCAGCTCATAAGGAAAGGCCCCGCTCGGATGTCCCGAGCGAGGCCTTTCGTTCGTCAGTCGAGATCGGCGACGTCGACTTCGCCACCGAACACGCGCTGCGCCAGCGCGGCCTCGATGAAATCGTCGAGGCTGCCGTCCAGCACCTGCTGCGGGCTCGTGCTTTCGACGCCGGTGCGCAGGTCCTTCACCAGCTGATAGGGCTGGAGAACGTAGGACCGGATCTGGTGGCCCCAGCCGATATCCGTCTTGGACGCGGCGGCGGCGTTGGCCTTCTCCTCCTGCTTGCGCAGTTCCTCTTCGTAGAGGCGGGCGCGCAGCATGTTCCAGGCCGTCGCGCGGTTCTTGTGCTGCGAGCGCTCGCTCTGGCACTGAACCACGATACCGGTCGCCAGATGCGTGATACGCACGGCCGAGTCGGTCGTGTTGACGTGCTGACCGCCCGCGCCCGAAGCGCGATAGGTGTCGATGCGCACGTCGCTTTCGTTGACGTCGATCTCGATCGAATCGTCCACCACCGGGTAGACCCAGACCGAGGCGAAGGAAGTGTGCCGACGCGCCTGGCTGTCATAGGGCGAGATGCGCACGAGACGGTGCACGCCCGACTCGACCTTCATCTTGCCATAGGCATTGTGGCCCTTCAGGAGGATCGTCGCGGACTTGATGCCCGCTTCTTCTCCCGAATTCTGCTCGAGCACCTCGACCTTCATCCGGGCACGCTCGCCCCAGCGCATGTACATGCGCAGAAGCATCGACGCCCAATCCTGGCTTTCCGTGCCACCGGCGCCGGAATGAATTTCGACATAGGTGTCGTTGGCATCGACCTCGCCCGACAGAAGCGCCTCGATCTGGCGCTCGGCGACGTCCTTCTGCAGGCCCTTGATGGCGTTCTCGGCCTCTGTCACGACCGCGTCGTCACCTTCCTCCTCGCCCATGGCGATGAGTTCGATGTTGTCGCGTAAGGCCTGTTCGAGACCGAGGATGCCGTTGATGCCGCTGTCCAGACGCTGGCGCTCCTTCATGAGGCGCTGCGCTTCCTGCGGATCGTTCCAGATGGACGGGTCTTCGGCGGCCGCGTTCAGCCGATCGAGTTCACGGACGGACTGATCCCAGTCAAAGATGCCTCCTCAGCAGGCTTACGGCCTGCTGGATTTCGTCGACAATGGATTGAATCTCGGCACGCATGCCGTTTCCCTCGCTCTGCAAAGGTTTGGAATGGCGCGGACCATAGGGACCGCACCTTGCCGTGTAAAGCTCGGGCGGCGCCGCTCAGAAGAGCCCGCCGGCTCCCGACACGATGGCCTGCTGGGCTTCCGCCGGCAGCGGCTCGGCCGAGGCACTCGGCCCCGAACTGCCCGCGCCGATGACCTCGTAGACGTTGGACGGCCCGGTGCCCGGCTTGAAGGCTTCGATGATCGCGTCCTTCGAGCCGGACTCGGCTGCCATTCCGGTTCGCCGATCGACGGCGATCTGCGTCATGCCTTCGGGGATACGGAAATCGGCGACCGGCTTGCCCTTGATCGCGTCCTTCATGAAGTCCACGAAGACCGGCGCCGCGAAGCCGCCACCCGTTCCGCCATGACCCAGCGGCTGCGGATTGTCGTAGCCGAGGTAAACACCCGTCACGAGGTCCGGCGTGAAGCCGACGAACCAGGCGTCCTTCTCGTCGTTCGTCGTGCCCGTCTTGCCGGCCGCCGGCACGCCGAGCTGCTTCACGACGGCTGCGGTGCCGCGCTGCACGACACCTTCCATCATGGAGGTGATCTGGTACGCCGTCATGGGGTCGAGCACCTGCTGGCGGTCGTCCACGAGTTCCGGCTCGGCCTGGTCGGCCCAGCCAGCTTCGTTGCAGCCATCACACTGGCGGTTGTCGTGCTTGTAGACCGTCTGCCCATAGCGGTTCTGAACGCGGTCGATCAGCGAGGGCTCGATGGAGCGACCGCCATTGGCCATCACGGAATAGGCCGAGACCATCCGCATGACCGTGGTCTCGCCGGATCCGAGGGCCATCGGCAGGTAGGGCATCATCTTGTCGTAGATGCCGAAGCGCTCGGCGTATTCGGCGACGAGCTTCATGCCCATGTCGTCCGCGAGCCGCACGGTCATCAGATTGCGGCTCTTCTCGATGCCGGTGCGCAGCGTCGAGGGACCCGCGAACTCGCCGCCGTAGTTCTTCGGCTCCCAGACGCCACCGCGACCGTCGGGGATCGAGATCGGCGCGTCCAGGATCACCGAGGCCGGCGTGTAGCCATTGTCGAGCGCCGCCGCGTAGACGATCGGCTTGAACGAGGAGCCCGGCTGGCGATAGGCCTGCGTTGCCCGGTTGAACTCGGACTGCGCGTAGGAGAAGCCGCCGACCATGGCGAGGACGCGGCCCGTATGCGGGTCCATCGCGACGAGCGCACCCTGCACCTTCGGCGGCTGGCGCAGGCGATAGCCGCTGCCGTCTTCCTTCTTCTCGACATAGACGACGTCGCCGCGCTGCAGAACGCGGTCGGCGGTCTTCACGGAGGCGCGGCGCCCGTCCTGCACGGTCTGGAGCGCCCAGCGCATGTCGGCGAGCGCGATCGTTCCGATCTCGCGCTCGGGCCCGCGCCGGCCCGAGGCCAGCTTCGCCGGTTGAAGACCGATGCCGACCGAATTGGCGTCGGCGGTCAGGACGACGGCAAGCCGCCATTCGGGCACGTCCGACAGAGCTTCGATCTCGCCGAGCGGCTGACCCCAGTCGTTGCCGAGCTCCACCGTCTTTACGGGGCCGCGGAAGCCCTTGGTCTGATCGTATTGCACCAGCGCGTGCTGAAGGGCGCGGCGCGCTTCCACCTGCATGGTGGGGTCGAGCGTCGTGCGAACCGAAAGGCCACCCTCGTAAAGCGAGTTGACGCCATAGCGCGCGATGATCTCGCGGCGGACCTCCTCGGTGAAATAGTCGGCATCGGCGACATAGGCGCTGGCGGGACGGATCTTGATGCCGAGCGGCTTGGCGATGGCCTCGTTGGCCTGATCCTGCGTGATGAAGCCGTTCTCGGCCATGCGCTGGATGACCCAGTTGCGCCGGGCGATCGCCTCGTCCGGGTTGCGGAACGGGTTGTAGTTCTCCGGCGCCTTGGGCAAGGCCGCGAGATAGGCGACCTCCTGGATCTCCAGCTCGTTCACCGACTTGTCGAAATAGGACAGCGAAGCGGCCGCGACGCCATAGGCGCCAAGCCCGAGATAGATCTCGTTGAGATAAAGCTCGAGAATGCGGTCCTTCGAATAGGCCTGCTCGATGCGCAGCGAAAGAATGGCTTCCTTCACCTTGCGCTCCATCGAGCGCTCGTTGGTGAGAAGGAAGTTCTTGGCGACCTGCTGCGTGATGGTCGAGCCGCCCTGCATCGGGCCGCCCTTGATGGAAACGAGCGCCGCGCGCACGATGCCTTCGGGATCGACGCCGTGATGCTCGTAGAAATTCTTGTCCTCGGCCGAGAGGAACGCGTTCTTCAGGAGATTGGGGATCGCCTGGATCGGCAGATAAAGCCGGCGCTGCTTGGCGTATTCGGCCATGAGGCCGCCGTCCGACGCGTGGATGCGCGTCATCACGGGCGGCTCGTATTTCTCGAGAACCTGGTAGTCGGGAAGGTCCTCGCTCATCTTCGCGACATACAGGCCGACGCCGCCCGCGCCGATCAGCGCCAGAACCGATCCGATTCCGAAGAAATAGCCGAGCAGTCTGATCATCGTGAGCCTATCGTCTGCATTCCGGATGCGCCCGAACAGCGCGCGACGCGACCGCGCGGCATGAGACCCGCGATGGCGCGTCGCGCCGCCGGGTCCAAGTTTCGGACTTCGTTCATAAATGAGGCGCGCCGATGTTGCGAGACGCCATTGCGCGCTGGTTGTGGCAAATGCATCACGCCGGGCCGAAGCGTCAATTCGCGCTTCGCTGATCGAAGATCGAACGATGGCGCGAGAAGGCCTCTATGGCGCGGGCGAGAATGGTCGCGACCTTCTTCTGCCAGTCGGGCGAGGTGAGCAGTTTCTCCTCCTCCTCGTTCGACAGATAGCCCATCTCCACGAGAACCGAGGGCACGTCCGGTGCGCGCAGGACGCGGAAACCGGCGGAGCGCTTCGGATTGTTGATGAGGCTGACACCGCCGCTCTTCAACTCGCCCACGAGACTGAGGGCGAAATGCTCCGAGAACCCCTCGGTCTCCTGCCGAACGAGGTCCACCAGAATGTCGTGGATTTCGGGAGCGTCCTGATCCCATTCGGCGCCGGCGAAGCGGTCCGCCGAGTTTTCGCTCTCGGCAAGTTCGCGCGCGAGACCGTCCGACGCCTTTTCCGACAGTGTGTAGACGGTCGCTCCTCGCAAATCCTTGTAGCGGATCGAATCGGCATGGAGCGAGACGAACAGGCCCGCCTTGGCGCGTCGCGCGATGGCCGCGCGCTCGTTCAGCGGAATGAACGTGTCGTCTTCGCGCGTCATGATGACCTTGAGGTTCGGATAGGCCGAGAGCGCGTCGCGAAGCTTTAGGCCGATCGCGAGATTGACCGCTTTCTCTTCCGTTTCGTTCTTTCCCGTCGCGCCCCGGTCGATGCCGCCATGGCCGGGATCAATCACGACGACGAAAGGGTCTTGCGATGCGCTTCTAGCCTGCGACACGGCAGAAACGTCCCGCGCCTTCGCGGCGACCTTGAAGTCGGCGTCCTTGCCTTTGGCAAGACTCAAGGTCAGGACCGTGCGCCCGCCGTCCCGCTTGAGTTCGACATCCGGCCGCACCGGACCTTTGAGTTCCAGAAGCAGGCGGTAGCGATCGGTTCCCACCAGCCCCTGCTTGATCGCGCGCACGAAATGCGCGCCCTTCGCCGCCGGCAGTGCGGCGGCCGAGAGCGTGTCGTCGAGATCGACCGCCAGGCGGTAGGGCTTCTTCAGCACCAGCATGTTCGGCTCGGCGGCCCCGTCCATCTCGATGACGACGCGGTCGCCATCGGCCGCGCTCGTCAGGCGAATCGACGTGACGATCGAGGGATCGGCGGACCAAGCCGCCCCGGACACAACCAAGACGAGAATGAGCGGAGCGAGGCAGCGGAGGAATCGGAACACGGTCATTCGAATCGGCAGGTTCGAGAAGATCGAGAGCCCGGTTCTAACCCCTCAAGTTGGAGGGGAACTGCCTCTTCGAGAGGCTTGGCCCTTGTTTAGGCGCGTTCCACACCATAAAAGCAGAAGTGAGGCTACCGCGCAGATCGCGGGAGGAAGCTTCGCGACCGAAGGACCCGGGTGAAACGCGCCCGCCCCTCGAGACGCGTCGCTGATCCGCAACGGCGATCGTGTGCGACGGGCCTTCGACAAATTCTTTCCCGTCCGAGATTTCTCGGCGGGACCGCATCTCACGGAACGGCCCAATGGTCGAACGTGTGTCTTTTCATCGGCCGACGAAACGGCCATCCCTTAGTTGCAGGTCGCGTGCGCGTGTCGTCAGCATATCTCTCATCCCGGATCGACCGCCGCCAGATTGGGCGAGCGAGGCATTCCTTCGCCGGGACGATGCTGGCTCCGAACCGCACGACGCCTGAGGGCCCACCCTTCCCGATCTTTCAACCGGCGCGGCGCGCCGGACCATCCGGCGGGGTCAGGGTCTCGGAGTTGAGATTCCATGGCAAACAAGATGCTGATCGATGCGTCGCATCCGGAAGAAACCCGGGTCGTCGTCGTCAAGGGTAACCGGATCGAAGAGTTCGATTTCGAGTCGGAACACAAGAAGCAGATCAAGGGCAATATCTATCTGGCGAAGGTGACGCGGGTCGAGCCTTCGCTCCAGGCCGCGTTCGTCGAGTATGGTGGCAACCGCCACGGTTTCCTCGCCTTCAGCGAAATCCATCCCGACTACTACCAAATCCCGGTCGCCGACCGTCAGGCGCTGATCGAGGACGAACTCGCGCGGGCCGCCGCCGAGGACGAGGACGAGCCGGAGCGCAAGCCCGCTCGCGAAAGCCGTTCGCGCTCGCGCCGCTCCCGGGACGGCGGCGCCAAGGCCGCCGAGGCGACGGACGAAAGCATCTCCGAAGAGGTGAGCGACAGCGACGGTGAAACCGGCGTGGACGAGATCCACGACGCCGAGGAGGAAATCTCCGAGGTCGGTTCGGCCCAGGTCGGGAACTACGGCGAGGCCGGTTCCGATGAGGCCGTCGTGGTCGACGCTTCGGAGACCGGTGCCGAGACCTCGTCCGACACGTCCGACGACAGCGAAGCCGCGACCGCCGGCGAGGACGACGCGCAGGCCGAAGGCGGCAAGCGCCGCCGCTCGCGCCGCCGCACCCGCTCGTCCGATGCCGAGCCGGCGTCGTCCGAGGAGGAAGCCGAGCAGGTCGACGAAGTCGGCAGCGAAGACGCGATGGAGGAAGTCCCCGTCCGCTCGCGCCAGCCGCGCAAGCAGTACAAGATCCAGGAAGTCATCAAGCGTCGCCAGATCCTCCTCGTGCAGGTGGTGAAGGAAGAGCGCGGCTCGAAGGGCGCGGCGCTCACGACCTATCTGTCGCTGGCCGGTCGCTACTCGGTTCTCATGCCGAACACGGCGCGCGGCGGTGGCATCTCGCGCAAGATCACCAATGCGGCCGACCGCAAGCGTCTCAAGGAGGTCGTGCGCGATCTCGAAGTTCCGCGCGGCATGGGCATCATCCTGCGCACGGCCGGCGCCAACCGCACCAAGGCCGAGGTCAAGCGCGACTACGAATATCTGATGCGCCTCTGGGAAACCGTGCGCACGCTGACGCTGCAGTCCACGGCGCCGACCCTCGTCTATGAGGAAGGCAGCCTGATCAAGCGCTCCATCCGCGATCTCTACAACAAGGACATCGATCAGGTCCTCGTTGCGGGCGACGCCGGCTACCGCGAAGCCAAGGACTTCATGCGGATGCTGATGCCGAGCCAGGCGAAGGTCGTGCAGCCCTATCGGGACCAGACACCGATCTTCGCGCGCCAGGGCATCGAGGCGCAGCTCGACAAGATGCTGCAGCCGAACGTGACGCTGAAGTCGGGTGGTTACATCATCATCAACCAGACGGAAGCGCTGGTCGCGATCGACGTGAACTCCGGGCGCTCCACGCGCGAGCATTCGATCGAGGACACGGCCTACCAGACCAATCTGGAAGCGGCCGAGGAAATCGCACGTCAGCTTCGCCTGCGCGATCTCGCCGGCCTGATCGTCATCGACTTCATCGACATGGAGGAGAAGCGCAACAACCGGAACGTCGAGAAGCGCCTGAAGGACTGCCTGAAGGACGATCGCGCCCGCATCCAGATCGGCCGCATCTCGCATTTCGGCCTGTTGGAAATGAGCCGCCAGCGTATCCGCGCCAGCGTGCTCGAATCCACGATGCAGACCTGCCCGGTCTGCAACGGCAACGGCTTCATCCGCTCCGCCTCGTCGCTCGCGCTGCATGTCCTGCGCACGATCGAGGAGCATCTGCAGAAGCACGGCACGCACGATCTCATCGTGCGCGTGCCGACCGCGACGGCGCTCTACGTCCTCAACGAGAAGCGCCGGACCATCGACGAACTGGAAGCCCATCACGGCCTGCGCATCACGCTGGAAGCGGTGGACGGTCACGGCCACCAGCACATCACGATCGAGCATGGCGCCGAAGCCGTGAAGCGGCCGCGCCCCGAGCCCGTGCGCCCCGTCACGCTGGCGCCGGATGACGTGATCGACGCCGTGCTCGAAGAGGAAGAGGCGGTGGCCGTTCCGATCGAGGACGAGGTCGAGGACGTCGCGGACGACAAGGGCGCGGAGGACGAGAGCCGCGATGGTTCGCGCCGTCGCCGCCGTCGCCGGCGCAACGGTCGCAAGTCCGACCAGAACGGCGACGCGGCCGAGGGCGGCGAATCCGACGTGACCTCGGAAGCCGAGGACGCTTCTTCTGATGACGAGACCGTCGAAGCCGCCGGCGACGAGTCGGATGGCTCGGACGACGCGGGCGACGACGAGAACGGCAAGAACCGCAAGCGCCGCCGCCGTGGCCGTCGGGGCGGTCGCCGCACCCGCGAGGACGGCGCGCAGGACGCGCCGGTCATGGACGTCGCGGACGGCGCTGGCTCCGATGAAGACGTGCCGACTGTGGTGTCGGACGACGTCGCCGTTGATACGAGTGAAGAGGCCGACGACGCTCCGGTGGAGATCGGCGACGTCGCGGCGCGGTCCTTCGAGCCCGAAATGACGGACGCGGTGGATGCGATCGAAGGCGTCGATCTCGACGGCCGCCCGCTCGCCGAACTCGAAGCCGATCGCAACAGCGACGTGCCGGACGAGAACGAGGTCATGGCGGCAACGGCCGAGGCCGGCGCTCTGATCGACGAGAACCCGCCGCTCGACGAAGTCTTCCCGTCCGACGATGCCGCGCCGGCAGCGACGGAAACGGCTCCCGAGGCGAGCGAGGAAACGGCCGAGACCTCGGCCGAGCCCCGTACGCCCCGCCTCACCAACAACGGCGTCGATCTGCCGGAAAGCGAAGAGGACACCCGTCCCAAGCGCAGCGGCTGGTGGTCGCGTCGCGGCTTTCTTTGAGCCCTGACAATTCGAAGAAAAGGGCGGCCGAAAGGCCGCCCTTTTCGTTTGGCGTTCAGCGCCCGAGGAGGGTGCCGAGCCGATCCATGGCTTCCGCGATATCGGCGGTCGAGCCGGCATAGGACAGGCGCACGAAGCGCTCGCCCGCCACCGGGTCGAAATCGACGCCCGGCGTGAACGCGACGTGGCAGGACTTCAGCGCATCCCTGGCGAAGGCGCTCGCGTCGTCCCACCCCTCCGGCAAACCGGCATAGGCATAGAAGGCGCCATCGATCGGCGCGATGTCGGTGAACCCGAGAGACGGCAGGTGCTGCGCCAGAACGGCGCGGTTGCGCACATAGTCCTGCTTGATCCGTTCCAGCTCGTCGGTCGTGTCGAACACCGCTTCGGCGGCGACCTGGCTGAGTTCGGGCGCCGAGATATAGAGGCTCTGCCCGATCCGCTCGGAGGCGCGCACGAGCGAAGCCGGCAGCACCAGCCACCCGACGCGCCAGCCCGTCATGCAGTAGTATTTCGAGAAGGAGTTCACGACGATCACGCGATCCGAGAACTCGAGCGCCGAGACGTCCGGCTCGCTATAGGACAGGCCGTGATAGATTTCGTCCGAGATGAAGGTGATCCCTTCCGCGTCGGCGCACTCCACCAGCGCCCGCAGGTCCTCGCGCGGCGTTACGGTGCCGGTCGGATTGGCCGGACTCGCGATCAGAACGCCCTGGAGCGGCTGCGCCCGGTGCGCCTCGCGCAGCCGATCGGCGGTCAGGATATAGTTCTCGTCGGCCCCGACCGGAATTTCCACGGGCACGAGACCGAGCGCCTTCAGGATGTTGCGATAGGCCGGATAGCCGGGATTGGCGATGGCGATCCGATCGCCCGGATCGAAGGCGGCGAGAAAGGCGAGGTTGAAGCCGGCGGAGGAGCCCGTCGTCACCATGATCCGCTCGGCCGGAACGTCCACGCCGTAGCGCTCGGCATAATGGCGCGCGATGCGCCGGCGCAGGCTGGAGCGTCCGAGCGCGTCCGTATAGCCGATCCGTCCTGCCTGGAGGAACGTGCTCGCCGCATCGGCAGCGGCTTTGGGAACGGGCGCGGACGGTTGACCGACGGCCAGCGAGATCACCGGCGCGCCCGCCGCCGCCATCCGGTTCGCTTCCGCCAGCACGTCCATCGCGCGGAACGGATCGATTTCGGAGCGTCGGGATGCTTTGATCGGACGGCTGGTATACATGTCGAGTCTCACAATCGCCGGAAAGACATGCCCTCGAACGGGCAGGTTGGTTAAGCTCGGGCCTCGCGCCGTTCATAGGGGTGGGTCGGGGACGATGGGAAGGGTTGGCATGAAAGATTGGGGCCGACGTTTGTCGACGGGATGCCTGGCCGTCGCGATCGCATTCGCTTCGGTGGCCACCAGCGCGACGCCCTCGTTCGCGCAATCGGCCGGGCAGCGGCGCCTTCCCGTGGTGCGCGACGCCGAGATCGAAAGTCTGGTCAAGGACTACGCCGCCCCGATCCTGAAGGCCGCCGGCCTGTCGCCGAGCCGGGTCGAGATCGTTCTCGTCAACGACCTTGCCTTCAACGCCTTCGTCGCCGGCCGGCGCATCTTCATCAACACGGGCACGCTTCTCGATTCCGAGACGCCGAACGAGACGATCGGCGTCATCGCGCACGAGGTCGGGCATCTCGCCGGCGGGCATCAGGAGCGGCTGCGCGACCAGATTGCCAGGGCGCAGACCATCGCCGTGGTCGCGGGCCTCCTCGGCGCGGGCGTCGCGGCGGCGGGCGCGGCTTCGGGCAACAGCTCGGTCGCCGGGCTCGGCGGCGGTCTGATGACGAGCGGCGGCGGCATCGCGCAGCGGGGGCTCTTCGCCTATCAGCGGACGGAGGAAACCACGGCCGATCGCTCCGCCCTCACCTATCTGCGCAAGACCGGCCAGTCGCCCAAGGGCCTTCTCGACAGTTTCGAAGGGCTGATGCGCAAGAACATGCTCGCGGGCGTGTCGCGCACCACCTATCTCTCGTCCCACCCCGCGCCGCAGGACCGCATCGGCTTCCTCCAGACCGCCGCCCGCGAGAGCCCGTTCTTCGACAAGAAGGATTCGCCCGAGCAGCAGATGCGGCACGACTTCGCCCGTGCCAAGATCGCGGCCTACAATGGCGGCGCGACGCAGGTTCGTCGCACCTTCGGCCGCGATCTCCTGTCGCTCCCCGCCCTCTATGGCGACGCCATCGCCACGCATCTGGCCGGCTCGCCGAAAGCCGCGCTCGACAAGATCGACGCCCTGATCGCCAAGCAGCCGAACAATCCCTGGTTCCAGGAATTCCGGGGCGAAATCCTGATGACGGCAGGCCGCGCGGGCGACGCCGAACTCGCCTTCGCCAAGGCCGCCAAACTCGACAAGTCGCGGTCCGGCCTCATCCAGGCGTCGATCGGTCAGGCGATCGTCACCGGCGGCAAGCGCGAGAAGATGAAGGACGCGATCGCCCAGATCCAGCGCGGACTGGAAGCCGATCCCGGCAATGCCTCGGCCTACCGGTTTCTCGCCATGGCCTACGGCAATCTCGGTCAGATCGGTGACGCCGAGCTCGCCACCGCCGAGGGCTATTGGGAGGGCGGCAACTTCACCCAGGCCAAGATCTTCGCGGCGCGCGCGCAGCAGAAATTCCGTCCCGACTCGCCGCAATGGCGGCGAGCGCAGGATATCCTCGTGACCAAGGTCAAGCGTTCATGACATTCTCCCGACTGGCGGCCCGCTCCGGTCTTCTCGCCTTGGCCGGCGCTCTCGCGATCGGCGCGGCCAGCCCGGCGCTCGCCTTCGACGACGCACAGACCCGCGACATCGAGGGGATCGTGCGCAACTATCTCGTCACGCATCCCGAAGTGCTGATAGAGGCGATGCAGGCGCTGGAATCCAAGCGCACCGCGCAGGAGGACGCCGCGCGCCGCGAGACGATCGAGTCCTCGCGCAAGACCCTGACCGCGACGCCCGAGGGCACGGCGCTCGGCGCCGCCAGCGGCGATGTCACGCTCGTGGAGTTCTTCGACTACAATTGCGGCTACTGCAAACGTGCCGCCAGCGACATGGACGTGCTCATGGACAGCGACCCGAAGCTGCGGGTCGTGCTCAAGGAAATCCCGGTGCTCGGGCCCGCTTCGGAAGCGGCGAGCCGCGTGAGCCTGGCGTTCCGCTCCGTGAAGCCCGAAAGCTACGGCGCGTTCCAGCGCAAGCTCCTCGCCTCCAAGACGCAGGTGGACGAAGCCCGTGCGCTTCAGGTGGCCGAGAGCTTCGGCGTCAAGCCGGAGGTGCTGAAGCCGCTTCTGCAGGGTCAGGCCGTTCAGTCCGAGTTGCAGGAGACCGGCGCGCTCGCCATGGCGCTCGGTATCAACGGCACGCCGAGTTATGTCGTGGGCGACGAACTGGTGGCCGGCGCGGTCGGCGCGGATGCCCTCGCCGCCAAAATCGGCAATGTGCGCCAATGCGGGAAGGCCACCTGCTGAGATTCCGTGGCATCGGCGCAAAATGGGAGCTTTTCCCAAACCTTGCGCCGGTCTATACGCCACACCAAACGGATCGTGACCCGGCCGGCGTCGAGACGCGAGGGAACAGGTTTTGTCACCTGAACTTTCGTGTCCCGCAGAAGCCCATTCGCCGTTTCGAGGCGAGCGGTGCGATCGAAACCGAACCCTCGGTCGCAACGGCGCGCGGCCCAACCCAATTGATGTCGAAGGATTCCCATGCAGAACTCGGAAACGAAAGTCGATCGCTCTCTTGTTCGTGAGCTCGCGGACATTCTGAACGACACCGACCTGACGGAAATCGAGATCGAACAGGGCGAGCTTCGCATCCGCGTCTCGCGCAAGAAGGAATATGTGGCGGCCGGCGGCTATGCCGCGAGCGTGCCCTATGCCGCGCCGGCCCCGGCGCCCGCGCAGGCTGCGCCCATGCCCGCGTCCCCCATGGCGCCTGCGGCGGCCGCCGGTCCGGAAGTCGGTTCGGTCCCCTCGCCCATGGTCGGCACGGCCTATCTCTCGCCGGCACCCGGCGCCAAGGCCTTCATCGAGATCGGCCAGTCGGTCAACGAAGGCGACACGCTTCTCATCATCGAAGCGATGAAGACCATGAACCAGATTCCCGCGCCGCGCTCGGGAACGATCAAGCGGATCTGCGTCGATAACGGGCAGCCCGTCGAATACGGCGAAGCGCTGGTGGTGATCGGCTGAGCCGATCCCGCGTCCCGTTTCAGCGCCCCCGTCGATCGATGAAAGGCCCGTCATGTTCAACAAGGTTCTGATCGCCAATCGCGGCGAGATCGCGCTCCGCGTCCTGCGCGCGTGCAAGGAACTCGGAATCGCCACCGTGGCGGTTCATTCTACCGCCGACAACGCGGCGATGCATGTTCGCCTCGCCGACGAGAGCGTCTGCATCGGCCCGCCCCCGGCCCGCGACAGCTACCTGAACATTCCGCAGATTCTCGCCGCCTGCGAGATTTCCGGCGCCGATGCCGTGCATCCGGGCTACGGCTTCCTGTCCGAGAACGCGCGCTTCGCCGATATTCTCGACGCCCACAACATCACCTTCATCGGCCCGACCGCCGACCATATCCGGGTGATGGGCGACAAGATCGAAGCCAAGCGCACGGCCAAGCGCCTGGGCATTCCCGTGGTTCCCGGCTCGGCCGGCGCCGTCACCGACGATGGCGAGGCCGCGCGCATCGCGGCCGAGATCGGCTTTCCCGTCATCATCAAGGCCTCGGCCGGCGGTGGCGGACGCGGCATGAAGGTCGCCAAGAGCGCGGCCGACCTGCCGGTGGCTCTGGCGACGGCCCGCTCGGAAGCCGGCGCGGCCTTCGGTGACGACGCGGTCTATATCGAGAAGTATCTCGCCAAGCCGCGCCATATCGAGGTGCAGGTTTTCGGCGACGGGATGGGCAACGCGATCCATCTCGGCGAGCGCGACTGCTCGCTCCAGCGCCGCCACCAAAAGGTATGGGAAGAGGCGCGCTCGCCCGCGCTCGACGACGCGCAGCGCCTGCGCATCGGCGAAATCTGCGCCAACGCCATGTCGGAGCTGCGCTATCGCGGCGCGGGCACGATCGAGTTCCTCTACGAGGACGGCGAGTTCTATTTCATCGAGATGAACACGCGCCTGCAGGTCGAGCATCCGGTGACGGAGGCGATCACGGGTCTCGACCTCGTCCACGAGCAGATTCGCGTGGCGGCGGGCCTCGGCCTGTCGGTGAAGCAGTCCGACATCAACTTTCTCGGCCATGCCATCGAATGCCGCATCAACGCCGAGGACCCGCGCACCTTCGCGCCCTCGCCCGGCCAGATCACCTACTACCATGCTCCCGGCGGCCTCGGTATTCGTGTCGATTCCGGCGTCTATCAGGGCTATTCGATCCCGCCCTTCTACGACAGCCTGATCGGCAAGCTGATCGTGCATGGCCGCACGCGCAACGAATGCCTGATGCGCCTCCGCCGCGCGCTGGACGAGATCGTGGTGGACGGCGTGAAGACGACGCTCCCCCTGTTCCAGGACCTCGTGGACAACCCGGATATCCAGGCCGGCCAGTATGATATTCACTGGCTGGAACAATATCTGGCGGGGTTGGCCAAGGCGGCCTGAGCGCCCATGGCCCCGAGGCGCAACGACGAGGAGTTCCGGCTGACGCCGGAGCTCCTGCTGAAAGCCTACGCGGCGGGCATCTTTCCGATGGCGGAGGATGCCGAGGACGACTCGATCTATTGGGTCGATCCGATCCTGCGCGGCATTCTCCCGCTGGATGCGTTCCACGTTCCGCGCAGTCTCGTCAAGACGATCCGGCGGCAGCCCTATGAGATCCGTGTCGATACGGCCTTTTCCGCCGTTCTCGACGGCTGCGCCGAGCCCGCGCCCGGGCGCGAGCACACCTGGATCAATCAGCAGATCCGCAGCCTCTACCTCTCGCTGCACGCGATGGGATACGCGCATTGCGTCGAGGCCTGGGACGGCGATCAGCTCGTCGGCGGCCTTTACGGCGTGAGCCTGGGCGGTGCGTTTTTCGGCGAGAGCATGTTCTCGCGGCGCACGGACGCCTCGAAAATCCCGCTCGTCTATCTATGGGATCGGCTGCGGCGCGGCGGCTATACGCTTCTCGACACGCAGTTCATCACGGGCCACCTGTCGCGCTTCGGCGCGATCGAGATTCCGCGCGAGACCTATCGCCAGCGCCTGGAAGCGGCGCTGGCCGAGCCGGCGACCTTCTACCCGGCCGACGCCGGATCGCTGGACTCGCTTTTGCAGTCCTTGAGCCACACGTCGTAGACGGGGTGCTCGACGGCGTTGAGGCCGGGTGAATCGGCGAACATCCAGCCCGAGAAGATGCGACGGATCTGCCGGTCCAGCGTGATCTCGTCCACTTCCACGAAACTGTCGGTCTTGGGCGCTTCGCTCTGCGAGCGCGTGTAGCAGGCGCGCGGCGTCACCCGCAGCGTGCCGAACTGCACCGTCTCGTCCACCGTCACGTCGAACGTGGTGGTCCGCCCGGTGATCTTGTCGAGACCGGAGAAGACCGCGACCTTGTTGGCGATGCGCTCGGCGGAGGCCGGCGCGGGCGAGAGCGCCAACGCCAGCAAGCCGGCTCCCAGGAGCCGGCGAAGCGAGAAAGATGTCATCGACCGAGGGCCCCGATCAGGGCTGCCACGCGTCGTAGTCGCCGGACACGCGCGGGCGCTCGGCGGTGTTGAGCAGCGAGCCCTTCGGGCGATAGGCCTGCCCCGTTCCGGTCAGGTTCACCTGATGCGGCTTTTCCCACTCGCGGGCGCGATAGTCTTCCTTCGGCGGCGGCGTGTCGACGCGGTGATGCATCCAGCCGTGCCAGCCGGGTCCGATCGCGGTCGCTTCGGCCGGACCGTTGTAGATCACCCAGCGGCGCTTGCCGTCGGCGGTCTGGTAGTACTTGTTGCCGCGCTCATCCTCGCCCACGGGCTGGCCGAAGCGCCACGTGTAGAAGCGTGTGCCGATCGTCTGGCCGTTCCACCAAGTGAAAATCTGAATAAGCCAAGGGCTCACTTTGCTCATCGGGCTCTTTCCTCGCGTCGGCAAGGGTTATGGTCTTGTGCAGGGCGAAAGTCCATCGCAAACCGGCCTTACTCGAGGCCGAGCTTGGCCTTGACGATGTCGTTCACCGCCTGCGGATTGGCCTTGCCGCCCATGGCGCGCATGACCTGTCCGACGAACCAGCCGGCCAGCGTGGGCTTCGCCTGAGCCTGGGCGACCTTGTCGGGGTTGGCCGCGATGATCTCGTCCACCGCCTTTTCGATCGCGCCGGTGTCGGTCACCTGCTTCATGCCGCGCGTCTCGACCAGCTCGCGCGGGTCACCGCCTTCGCTCCAGACGATCTCGAAGAGATCCTTGGCGATCTTGCCGGAGATCGTCTCCGCGCGGATGAGATCGAGGATCGCGCCGAGCTGATCGGCGGAAACAGGCGTCTCCTCGATCGACTTGCCGGACTTGTTGAGCGCGCCGAGGAGATCGTTGATCACCCAGTTCGCCGCCTGCTTGGCGTCGCGACCGGCCGCCGTCTTCTCGAAGAAATCGGCGATCGCCTTTTCCGAAACGAGGATCGAGGCGTCATAGGCCGAAAGGCCGGCGGTCTCCATCAGGCGCTGACGCTTGTCGTCGGGGAGTTCCGGCAGGGCGGAGCGCAGCGAATCGACGAAGGCGTCGTCGAACTCGAGCGGCAGAAGGTCCGGGTCCGGGAAGTAGCGGTAGTCGTGCGCGTCTTCCTTGGAGCGCATGGCACGGGTCTCGCCCTTCACCGGATCGAAGAGCCGCGTTTCCTGATCGACCGTGCCGCCATCCTCGATCAGCGCGATCTGGCGGCGCGCTTCCGACTCGATGGCTTGGCCCACGAAGCGAATCGAATTGACGTTCTTGATCTCGCAGCGCGTGCCGAAGGCGCCGCCCGGGCGACGCACGGAAACGTTGACGTCGGCGCGCATGGAACCCTCGTCCATGTTGCCGTCGCAGGTGCCGAGATAGCGCAGGATGGTGCGCAGCTTGGTGAGATAGGCCTTGGCCTCGTCCGCCGAGCGCATGTCGGGCTTGGAGACGATCTCCATCAGCGCCACGCCCGAGCGGTTCAGGTCCACGAAGGACATGGTCGGGTGCTGGTCGTGCAGCGACTTGCCGGCGTCCTGCTCCAGATGCAGGCGCTCGACGCCCACTTCGATCTCGTCGAACTGGCCCTTGGAGTCGGGGCCGACCGAGACGAGCACGATGCCCTCGCCGACGATCGGGTCCTTGAACTGCGAGATCTGATAGCCCTGGGGCAGATCCGGGTAGAAATAGTTCTTGCGGTCGAAGACCGAGCGATTGTTGATCGCCGCCTTGAGCCCGAGGCCCGTGCGCACGGCCTGACGCACGCATTCCTCGTTGATCACCGGGAGCATGCCGGGCATGGCCGCGTCCACCAGGGAGACGTTGTCGTTCGGCTCCGAGCCGAACTCGGTCGAGGCGCCGGAGAAGAGCTTGGCCTCCGACAGGACCTGGGCGTGAACTTCCATGCCGATCACGATTTCCCAGTCCCCGGTCAGGCCGGAGATGAACTTGCGCGGATCGGGTGTGCGGGTATCGACGAGGGTCATGGACGAACTCGGATCAGGATCGGGTCGGTGGCGGCGGCCATGGAACGGGATGCGAAGGCGGGGAGGCTCACCACCAGCGTTTCGGCGCGAAACGGCCGGCCGCCTTCTCGATGGCGGACGCCGCCGTGAACAGCGTTTCCTCGCCGAACGGGCGGCCGATCAGTTGGAGGCCGAGCGGCGTCCCCTCGCTGGACAGGCCGGCCGGGACGGAAATCGCCGGAAGGCCGGCGAGATTGACCGTCACGGTGAAGACGTCGTTCAGATACATGGCGACCGGATCGTCCTTGAGCGTCTGATCGTTGATCGCGAAGGCGGCGGACGGCGTCGCCGGCGTCAGGAGCGCATCCACGCCCGCCTCGAACACCTGCTCGAAGTCGCGCTTGATGAGGGTGCGGACCTTCTGCGCCTGAAGGTAATAGGCGTCGTAGTAGCCGGCCGACAGGACATAGGTGCCGATCATGACGCGGCGCTTCACCTCGCGGCCGAAACCGCTCGCGCGGGTCTGCTCGTACATGTCGGCGATATCGCGGCCGGGCACGCGCAGGCCGTAGCGCACGCCGTCATAGCGCGCGAGATTGGACGAGGCCTCGGCCATGGCCACGATGTAATAGGCCGGCAGCGCGTATTTCGTATGCGGCAGCGAGACCTCCACGATCTCGGCGCCCGCGTCCTTGGCCCATTCGATGCCCTGGCTCCAGAGCGCCTCGATCTCGGCGGGCATTCCATCGACGCGATATTCGCGCGGAATGCCGATGCGCTTGCCGCGCAGCGAGCCGCCGACCGCCGCCTCGTAGTCCGGCACGGGCAGATCGACCGAGGTCGTGTCCTTCGGATCGACCGAGGCCATCGAGCGCAGAAGGATCGCCGCGTCGCGCACGTCGCGCGCCACGGGGCCGGCCTGATCGAGCGAGGACGCATAGGCGACGACGCCCCAGCGCGAGCAGCGGCCATAGGTCGGCTTGATGCCGACCGTCGCGGTGAAGGCGGCCGGCTGGCGGATGGAGCCGCCCGTGTCCGTCGCCGTCGCGCCGGCGCAAAGCCGCGCCGCGACCGCCGCCGACGAACCGCCGGACGAGCCGCCCGGCACGAGCGGCGTGTCGGAATCCGTGCGGCGCCAGGGGTTCACCACCGCGCCGTAATGGCTGCTCTCGTTGGAGGAGCCCATGGCGAACTCGTCCATGTTCAGCTTGCCGAGCATGACAGCGCCGTCGCGCCAGAGATTGCTGGTGACGGTGGATTCGTAGCGCGGCCGGAAGCCGTCGAGAATATGCGAGCAGGCCTGGGTGTGGACGCCCTCGGTCGCGAACAGGTCCTTCACGCCGAGCGGAATGCCCTCCAGCGCACCGCCCTCGCCCGCACCGAGGCGCGCGTCGGAGGCCTGCGCCATCTTGCGCGCCTTGTCCGGCGTCACGGCGACATAGGCGTTGAGCGAGGCGTTCGCCTGATCGATGGCGGTGAGATAGCTGTCGGTCAGTTCCACGGCCGAGAACTGCTTGGCCTTCAGCGCGTCTCGGGCTTCGGCGATGGTCAGGGCGGTCAGATCGGTCATGGGTTCGCTGGGTCCGGATCGGGCGGCGTCAGAGCAGGGCGGGTTCGCCGAGCGCCTTCGCGTAGAAAATCGAATAGGGATTGTCGGGATAGGTCCCGAACGCACCGGTGCGCTGGAAGCCGGCGCGCTCGTAGAGACGGTGCGCGGCCTGGTAGAGATGGCCGGTTTCGAGCGCGAGGCGGCCGAGGCCCTCCTTGCGGGCGCGGCTCTCGATCCGCTGGAGGATCAGGGCCGCGACACCCGCGCCGCGCAGGTCGGCGCGCACATACATGCGCTTCACCTCGCCCGTGCCGTCGGCGTGACGGCACAGCGCGCCGCAGCCGACCGCCGCATCATCGCGCCGGGCGACCCAGAGCGTGGTGTCCGGCGTCGCCATGTCTTCCACGCTCAGGCAGAAGTTGAAGGCGTCGGGCGTTTCCGGTTCCATCTCGGCGATGGCGTCGTTGAGCTCGGCGATCAGCGCGCGCACGTCGTCCTGCAACGGCGTTTCCTCGCGGATTACGATCGCGTGCTCGCTCGCGCTCACCTTACTCCACCACCTTCGGCACGAGGAAGTAATTGTCTTCCGTGGCGGGAGCGTTGGCGACGATGTCGGCGGCCTTGTGGCCGTCGGTCACGGCATCCTGACGCTTCTTCATCTGCATGGGGATGACGGACGTCATCGGCTCGACGCCGGTCACGTCCACTTCGCCCAACTGCTCGACGAAGCCGAGAATGGCGTTCAGCTCGCCTTCCATCGTCGCGACTTCTTCATCGCTGACGGCGATGCGCGCAAGGCGCGCGACACGGCGAACGGTGGCGGTATCGACAGACATTGGACCTCGGAAGCGGACAGCTCTCGGCCAACGCTATAGCCATGGGGCCGGCATGACGCAATGCGAACCGGCCCCGCGATGGCTCAGATGTCGAAGGCCTCGCCGATGGCCGGCAGGCGGACGCGATTCGATTCGTCCTCCATCGCCTCGATGAACTTGTCGGGATTGGCGTCAAGAATCGGCATCGTGCCCCAATGAAGCGGGATGATCGTCTCGAAGTTGAAGTAGCGACGGCAGGCGAGCGCCGCGACGGCCGCGCCCATGGTGAGGCGATCACCAATCGGCACGAGGCCGATCCGGGGATGATGCAGTTCCTCGATCAGCGCCATGTCGCCGAAAATGTCGGTGTCGCCCATGTGATAGACGCTCATCCCATCGCCGAAATGCAGAACGAGACCGTTCGGCATCCCCAGATAGGTGATGCGGCCCCCCTCCTCGATCGAGGCGGAGGAATGGAAGGCCTGGGTCAGCGTGACCGAGAAATCGCCGAACTTCACGGTTCCGCCCGTGTTGGCCGGCTCGATCGACTCGACGCCCTTCGACTTCAGCCATTGGACGAGCTCGAACGTGCCGACCACCTTGGCACCGGTGCGCTTGGCGATCTCGACCGTGTCGCCCACATGGTCGGAATGGCCGTGCGTCAGAAGGATATGAGTCACGCCTTCGGTGGCCGCCGCCAGATCGCCCTTGAAATGCGGGTTCCCCGAAAGGAACGGGTCGATCAGGATGACGGACTCGCTGGTTTCGAGGCGAAAGGCCGAGTGGCCGAAATAGGTCATCTTCATGCTAAGGATCTCCGTCGCCTCGCCGATGGGCTGGAGGCGAGAGTGCCGGGACTGCGCGCGATTAGCTAGCGCCCGTCCGAAAGGGTCAAGGAGACGCGGGTGGCAGTGGTTTCGATCGAAGAACTGGGCGCTCTCGTGCCCGAGGGCCAGACCCTCGCCGGCCTCGACCTGGGCACCAAGACGATCGGGCTCGCCGTTTCCGATCTCGGCTGGCGCTTCGCCACCCCCCGGCCTGTTCTGCGCCGCGTGAAGTTCGGCATCGACGCCGCCGCGCTCCAGGCGTTTCTGGATGGCGTCCGGTGCGGCGGCGTGGTGATCGGCCTGCCGCTCAACATGGACGGCAGCGAAGGCCCGAGGGCGCAATCGACCCGCGCCTTCGTGCGCAATTATATCCGGCTCGATCCTCGCCCGATCACCTTCTGGGACGAGCGCCTCTCGACCGTCGCGGCCGAGAGGGGCATGCTGGAAATGGATGTCTCCCGCGCCAAGCGGGCCGAGCGAATCGACTCGGCCGCCGCGTCCTTCATTCTTCAGGGCGCGCTGGACAGGCTCTCGGCGCTGGCCGAACGCGGCGACATCATGCCCCTGTAGCAGCGCCGCGCGAAGGCGACGATGCTCTTGCGCCGACGCAGGGCGAACAGGCCGAGCACGATCGCGCTGTCGAGAACGAGCGCGCGATAGACGAGCGGCGGCAGCGTCTCGGGGGCGACCCCTAGCGTTTGGGCATAGATGCCGAAGACCTGATCGTAGAAGTCACGCGTCAGGAAGAAGAGCCCGAAGCTCAGGTCGTGCGAGGCGAAGCCGAGCCAGCCGACCAGAACCGAAATCGGGGCGAACCAGAGACCGAGAAGCCAGCGCATCAGCGACGCTCCTCGTCGCCCGCCCGCATCGGATCGTGTCGGCGCGAGGCGTCCGGCACCGAGCGCTCGATCGCCGCCAGCGTCTTGCGGAACGTCAGCTCGTCGTCCGGGTCGTCGGCCGTGAACACGGCGTGGTCGAAGGCCAGCGCGACGAGGCTGAGGCCGATCGACCAGAAGGCGAGGTCCACCCGGTCGAACACCTGGGCGAGCGGTGGCCCGAACAGGAAGGCTGCCAGCACCATGGCGGAGGAGACGCCGATTCCCGCGAAAGCGAGATGCTCGCCATGGCGGCGCAGACGGTCCGTCGCGCCGTGGAGCGAGCGCAGCGCCACCGCGATGAGGCCAGCCGTACCGAGCGTCAGCACCGCGAGGAAGATCGACGCGGCGACAGTCGTGCCCGCCGCCGGCTCAAGAGGCTGGCCGGCGACCTCGGTGACGCCAGCGAGATGGGCGAGTTCCGACAGGCCCGTAACCGCATGAAAGCCGAGCCAAAGGCTCAAGGCGAAGCTTGTGGCGACTCTCGTCATGGCGCTTCCTCCATCGTTAATGAATTCTTAACGCAAAACTCACCCCTTCCGTTGTGGGACGCAAACGAAACACCCGATTAGGGTTAACGCGCGGACCGGAAGACGGCTTCCGCTTGTGAAGAAGGGGGGTTTCTCCTATAGGCGGACCTCGACATGTCAGCGCCCTCGCCCACTCCGCTCGCCCGTCGGCACCTTCTCGGCATCGCCGGATTGTCGCTGCCCGATATCCATCAGCTCATGGACCTCGCGGAAAGCGAGATCGCGGTGAGTCTGGGTCGGGACAAGAAGAAGTCCGCCCTTCGGGGGCGGACGCAGATCAACCTCTTCTTCGAAGCCTCGACGCGCACGCAGGCGTCCTTCGAACTCGCCGGCAAGCGGCTCGGCGCCGACGTGATGAACATGTCGGTGGCGAACTCGTCGGTGAAGAAGGGCGAAACGCTGATCGACACGGCGATGACGCTGAACGCGATGCGCCCCGATCTTCTCGTCGTGCGCCATCACGCCGCCGGCGCCGTCGCGCTTCTGGCGCAGAAGGTCGGCTGTTCGGTCGTGAATGCCGGCGACGGCGCGCACGAACACCCGACCCAGGCGCTGCTCGACGCGCTCACCATCCGCCGCCACAAGGGCCGCGTCGCCCGGCTCGTCGTCGCCATCTGCGGCGACGTCCTGCACAGCCGCGTGGCGCGCTCCAACATTCTCCTTCTCAACGCGCTCGGCGCCGACGTCCGGGTCGTCGCGCCCTCGACGCTCCTGCCGTCGGGCATCGAGGACATGGGCGTCACGGTCTATCGCAACATGGAAGACGGGTTGCGCAACGCCGACGTCGTCATGATGCTGCGCCTCCAGCGCGAGCGCATGGAAGGCTCCTTCGTCCCCTCGGTGCGCGAATATTTCCGCTTCTTCGGCCTCGACGGGCAGAAGCTCTCGCGCGCCAAGCCGGACGCCTTGGTGATGCATCCCGGCCCGATGAATCGCGGCGTCGAGATCGCCTCCGACATCGCGGACGGGCCGCAGAGCGTGATCGAGGAACAGGTGGAAATGGGCGTCGCGGTGCGCATGGCCGTCATGGAATGGCTGGTCGGCGACCATTCCGGGGAGCACGCGTGATGACCAGCAGCACCCGCCCCCTCGTCGTCGCCAATGCCCGCATTCTCGACCCCTCGCGCAGGCTGGACGAGGTCGGAACTCTCGTCGTCCAGGACGGGATCATCGCCGCCGCCGGAGCCGACGCGCAGAACCAGGGCGCGGCCGAAAGCGCGGAGGTGATCGACGCGCGCGGGCTTCTCCTGATTCCCGGGCTCGTCGACGCGCGGGTCTTCATGGGCGAGCCCGGCGGCGAGCATCGCGAGACGATCCGCTCCGTGTCACGCGCCGCCGCGGCCGGCGGCGTGACCTCGATCCTTACCATGCCCGACACCGATCCGGTGATCGACGACGTGGCGCTGGCGCAGTTCGTGACGCGCACGGCGCGCGAAACGGCCATCGTCAACGTCTTCCCTTCGGCGGCCCTGACGAAGGGTCTGAAGGGCAAGGAGATGACCGAGATCGGCCTTCTCGCTCAGGCCGGCGTTCCCGCCTTTACGGAAGGGCGCCACACACTGCGCGATCCGGCGCTGATCCGCCGCATCATGACCTATGCGCGCGATTTCGACGCGCTCTTCATGCACGAGACGCAGGATGCCGAGCTCGTCGGCGCCGGCGTCATGAACGAAGGGCTCCTCGCCTCCTGGCTCGGCCTGCCCGGCATTCCGCGCGAGGCGGAGATCATTCCGCTGGAGCGCGATCTGCGGCTCGCCGCCCTCACCCGCTGCCGCTATCATGCGGCCAAGCTCTCCACCGCCGCCTCGCTGGATGTCGTGCGGCGCGCCAAGCGCGAGCGAGCGCCCATCTCCGCCGGCGTCTCGATCAACCATCTGTCGCTGAACGAGAACGACATCGGTGAATATCGCACCTTCTTCCGCCTTTCGCCGCCGCTGCGCTCCGAGGACGACCGGCAGGCGATGATAGAGGGCATCGCGGACGGCACGCTCGACATCATCGTGTCCTCGCACGATCCGCAGGATGCCGACGGCAAGCGTCGTCCCTTCGCCGAGGCCGAAGCCGGCTCGATCGGTCTCGAAACCCTCCTCTCGGCCTCGCTGCGCCTCCATCACTCCGACCGCGTGCCGCTGATGCGCCTGATCGAATGCCTGACGAGCGCGCCGGCCAAGCTTCTGAAGCTCGACCGGGGCACGTTGCAGCCCGGCCGGCCGGCCGATTTCGCGCTGGTGGATCTCGACGCGCCCTATGTGTTCGGCAAGAGTCGCATCCGCTCCCGCTCCAAGAACTCCGCCTTCGAGAATGCCCGCTTCCAGGGCGAAGTCGTGCGCACGGTGGTCGCCGGGCGGACCGTGTTCGATCATGCCAACGGAACGCTCTGAGGACTTGCCATGACCTGGACCGATAGCGATCCGACCGCCGTTCTCGTGTTTCTCGCGTTCGGCTATCTCTGCGGCACGATCGCCTTCGGCCTGATCCTGACGAAGCTGTTCGGCCTCGGCGATTTGCGGTCGATCGGCTCGGGCAATATCGGCGCGACCAACGTCCTGCGCACCGGCAACAAGAAGGCCGCCGCGATGACGCTGGCGGGCGACCTCCTCAAGGCCACGATCCCGATTCTGATCGCGTGGCGCTGGGGTGCGCCGGCGGCGGCGGCGGCAGGCTTCGGCGCCTTTCTCGGCCATCTCTTTCCGGTCTGGCTCGGCTTTCGCGGCGGCAAGGGCGTCGCGACCTATATCGGCGTGCTGCTGGGCTTCGCGCCGGTCGGCGTGCTCGTCTTCGCGGCGGTCTGGCTCGGCATGGCCAAGCTCTTCCGCTATTCCTCGCTCGCGGCGCTGACCGCGACTCTGGTGGTTCCGATCGCCTATCTTCTGCTGGGCAACCAGATGGCCGCGGCGCTGACCGCCGCGCTGACCGTGCTCGTCTATCTCAAGCACATCCCGAACATCCGCCGTCTCCTGAACGGGACGGAAGGCCGGATCGGGTCCAAGGGGTGAGCGTCTCGCCGGGAGAGCGCATTCCGCTTTCCGGCGCCGAGCGCCTCGCGCGGCTCCGGCTGATCCGCAGCGAGAATGTCGGGCCCGCGACCTTCCATGCCCTGCTGAAGCGGTTCGGAACGGCGTCCGACGCACTTCTCCATCTTCCCTATCTGGCTGCCAAGGGCGGAACGCGCCGCCGCATCACGATCTGCCCGAGCGAAGCGGCCGAAGCCGAACTGACGCGCCTCGAGCGCTTCGGCGCACGGCTCCTCTGCCACGACGAGCCCGGCTACCCGCAGGCGCTGCGCGCGGCAGACGGCGCGCCGCCGCTCCTTTCCGTCATGGGCGAGCCGGCTTGCCTGACGAAGCCGGGCGTCGCCATCGTCGGCTCGCGCAACGCCTCGGCCGCCGGCCATCGCCTCACGCGCATGTTCGCGGGCGAACTCGGAGCCGCCGGCTATGTCGTGGTGTCGGGCCTCGCGCGCGGGATCGACACGGCGGCGCACGAGGCAGCGCTCGGCAGCGGCACGGTCGGCGTCTTCGCGGGCGGCCTCGACCGGCCCTATCCGCCGCAGAACAAGCCGCTGATGCGCCGGATCGTCGACGAGGGCGGATGCCTCGTCACCGAAATGCCCTTCGGCTGGGAGCCGCGCGCCGTGGATTTCCCGCGCCGCAACCGCATCGTCGTCGGCCTGTCGCTCGCCGTGCTCGTGGTCGAGGCTTCCTTGCGCTCGGGCTCGCTCATCAGCGCGCGGCTCGGAGGCGAACTCGGGCGCCTCGTCTTCGCGGTGCCGGGCTCGCCGCTGGAAGCTCGTTCTGCCGGCACCAATGCCCTCCTGAAGGACGGCGCGCATCTCGCCACCGAAACCGCCGATCTGATCCAGGCGCTCGACCCGATGGCGCATCGCCCCCGCTCGGCTGCGGCATCGGCGGCCGACCTGCCGGTGTTGGAGATGGATCGGGAGGCGGATGCGGGCGAGCGCGAGCGCATCATCCGCGCGCTCGGCGTTGCGCCCGTCTCGATCGAGGATGTGGCGGCCCATAGCGGGGTCGAGCCCTCGGCGGTGCATCTGACGCTTCTGGAACTGGAATTGGCCGGCCGCTTGGAACGCCAGCCCGGCGGGCGCGTCTTGCTTCTGCCTTGATCGATTCCGCCCTGTTGCAAGGGACGGGTTGACCCACGCGCCTCGGCTGTCCATGTGAACGAAGCGATATTCCGGCGCGTCGGCAGCGATCGACCGCCTATTCCGGGACGTGCAAATGGAAGTGGTCATCGTCGAATCGCCCGCCAAAGCGAAGACGATCAACAAGTATCTCGGCAGCAACTATACGGTGCTCGCCTCCTTCGGTCACGTTCGGGATCTCCCGGCGAAGGACGGCTCCGTGCGTCCCGACGATGACTTTTCCATGGACTGGGAAGTCGACAAGCCGTCCCAGAAGCGCCTCAGCGACATCGCCGCCGCCCTGAAGAACGCCGACGCCCTGATCCTGGCGACCGACCCGGATCGCGAGGGCGAGGCGATTTCCTGGCATGTTCTGGAGGTTCTCAGGCAGAAGAAGGTGCTGAAGGACAAGCCCGTCAGCCGCGTCGTCTTCAACGCCATCACCAAGAAGGCCGTGCTCGACGCGATGGCCAATCCGCGCGAGATCGACGTGCCGCTGGTGGACGCCTATCTGGCGCGCCGCGCGCTCGACTATCTCGTCGGCTTCACGCTCTCCCCCGTTCTCTGGCGCAAGCTGCCGGGCGCGCGCTCGGCCGGTCGCGTCCAGTCCGTCGCGTTGCGCCTCGTGTGTGATCGCGAAGGCGAGATCGAGCGCTTCAAGACCGAGGAATATTGGCAGATCGCCGCCAAGCTTGCGACGCCGCGCGGCGAGGATTTCGAGGCGCGTCTGACGAGCTTCGAAGGCGAGCGGCTCCAGCGCCTGTCGATCAACAACGAGACGCGCGCCTTCGCCATTCGCGACATGCTGAACGGCGCTTCGTTCCGCGCCGTCAGCGTCGAGGCCAAGCCCACCAAGCGCAATCCCTCGCCGCCCTTCACGACCTCCAGCCTGCAGCAGGCGGCGTCCGCCAAGCTCGGCTTCGGCGCTTCGCGCACGATGCAGATCGCGCAGCGTCTCTACGAGGGCATGGATATCGGCGGCGAGACGGTCGGTCTCATCACCTATATGCGTACCGACGGCGTTCAGATGGCCCCGGAAGCCATCGACGCCGCGCGCGCCGCGATCGGCGAGACCTTCGGTGCGCGCTACGTGCCGGAGAAGCCCCGCGTCTATTCCACCAAGGCCAAGAACGCGCAGGAAGCCCACGAGGCCATCCGCCCGACGAGCTTCATGCGCCATCCGAAGGACATGGAGCGCTTTCTCGACAAGGATCAGGCCCGGCTCTACGATCTGATCTGGAAGCGCGCCATCGCCAGCCAGATGGCATCGGCCGAGATCGAGCGCACGACGGTCGAGATATCAGCCGAAAACGGGCCACAGAAAGCGCAGCTTCGTGCCACGGGCTCGGTGATCCGCTTCGAGGGCTTTATCGGCGCCTATCAGGACCACCGGGACGATTCCAAGACGCCGGCCGAGCAGGAGGCGGAGGAAGACGATTCCGCCCGCCTGCCCGAGATCAAGGCGCAGGACGGGCTGAAGAAGCTCGCTGTCAATCCGACCCAGCATTTCACCGAACCGCCGCCGCGCTTCTCGGAAGCCTCGCTGATCAAGCGCATGGAAGAGCTCGGCATCGGTCGCCCGTCGACCTATGCCGCGACGCTCCAGACGCTGCAGGACCGCGAATATATCGTGCAGGACAAGCGCAAGCTCCTACCCGACTCCAAGGGTCGCCTCGTCACGGCCTTCCTGCACAATTTCTTCGAGAAATATGTCGAGTACGATTTCACGGCCGATCTCGAAGGCCAGCTCGACCGCATCTCGGCAGGTGAGCTGTCCTGGAAGGACGTGCTGCGGGAGTTCTGGAAGGACTTCTCCGCCCAGGTTGACGGCACGAAGGAACTGCGCGTCACCGACGTTCTCGACGCGCTGAACGAGGAATTGGCGCCGCTGGTCTTCCCGGATCGCGGCGACGGCACCGATCCGCGCGCCTGCCCGCGCTGCGGCCAGGGCAAGCTCAGCCTCAAGCTCGGCAAGTTCGGCGCCTTCGTCGGCTGCTCGAACTATCCGGACTGCGGCTTCACGCGCCAGCTCGGCTCCAATCTCTCGGCCGAGGCCGTGGATGGCGACGGCGGCTTGAACGAGCCGAAGGATCTCGGCAGCGATCCCGACACGGGCGAGCCGATCACGCTGCGTTCGGGCCGCTTCGGCCCCTATGTCCAGCGCGGCGACGGCAAGGAAGCCAAGCGCTCCTCCCTGCCGAAGGGCTGGCAGGTGGCAGAGATCGATTTCGAGAAGGCGCGAAAGCTGCTCGGCCTTCCGCGCGAAGTGGGGCTTCACCCCGAGAGCGGCAAGCCGATCCTGGCGGGCCTCGGCCGCTATGGCCCCTTCCTCCAGCATGACGGCGGCTACGCCAATCTGGAGACGATCGACGACGTGTTCGAGATCGGCCTCAACCGGGCCGTGACCGTCATCGCGGAGAAGAAGGAAAAGGGTCCGCGCGCCCGCTCGACGCCCGCCGCGCTCGCGACGCTCGGCGAGCACCCCGATTTCGGCGGCGAGATCACCGTTCGCGAAGGGCGCTTCGGTCCGTACGTGAATGTCGGCAAGATCAACGCGACGCTGCCGAAATCCAAGGACCCGGCCTCGGTGACGCTGGAAGAAGCCATCCAGCTTCTGAACGAGCGCGCCGAGAAGTCCGGCAAGGCCCCCAAGAAGGCCGCGCCGAAGAAGACGGCGGCCAAGAAGAAGACGGACGATGCGGCCGGCGACGGCGCGGAGAAGCCGAAAAAGGCGGCACCGCGCAAGGCCCCCGCGCGCAAGAGTGCGGCGGCCGCCGAAGCCCCGCCGAAGCCTGCGGCGCCCAAGACCGAACTGATCAAGGCCGCGAAGGCGAAGTAAGGAGTTCCATGGCCAAGCGAGCGATCCCGACCACCGACGAACGCTCGCTGAGCCGGGAAGCGGTTCTGCGGTTCATTGCCGACAACCCGCAGCGGGCGACCAAGCGCGACCTCGCCAAGGCTTTCGGCGTGAAGGGCGCGGCCCGCGTCGCGCTGAAGGACATCATCGCCGACCTCCAGTCCGAAGGGCTGCTCGGCGGCGGTCGCAAGCAATACACGCGGCCCGGCGCACCGCCCGCCATCACGGTTCTCGAGATTCGGGACCGCGACGACGAAGGCGGTCTTCTCGCCGATCCCGTGGGCTGGGACGAGACCGATCTCGGCCCCCGGCCCCGCTTCGCGGTTCGCCAGAAGCGGGACCAGGCCGCGATCGCGGGCATTGGCGACCGCATTCTCGCGCAGCTCGACCACGACGCGCCGGAAGGCCCGGTCGCCGAGGTGATCCGTGTGCTCGAGCGCAAGACGGCGCGCGCGCTCGGCGTCTTCCGCGCGACCCAAGGGGGCGGCGGCCGCGTCGAGCCCGTGGAGCGGCGGCAGCTCGAATTCGTCGTCGGCCCCGGCGACACGCGCGGTGCCAAGGACGGCGACCTCGTGGAAGTCGAGCCCTCTTCCCGCGTTCGCTCAGGCCTGCCGCTTGGCTCCATTGCCGAGGTGATCGGCTCGCTTCACACCGAGAAGGCGATCTCCACCATCGCGCTTCACGCGCATTCGATTCCGCATGTCTTCCCGAAATCGGTGCTGGACGAGGCAGAAGCCGCCGGCCCGGCCACGATGCAGGACCGCGAGGACTGGCGCGACCTGCCGCTGGTGACGATCGACCCGCGCGACGCCAAGGACCACGACGACGCGGTTCACGCCGCGCCGGACGGCGACCCGGCCAATCCCGGCGGCTTCGTCGTCACCGTCGCGATCGCCGACGTCTCCTGGTATGTCCGGCCGGGTTCGAAGCTCGATGCCGAAGCCCGGCTGCGCGGCAATTCGGTCTATTTCCCCGACCGCGTCGTGCCGATGCTGCCGGAGCGGATCTCCAACGATCTCTGCTCGCTGCGCGACGGCGTCGACCGGCCGGCCCTCGCGGTTCGCATGATCTTCGACCGCGACGGCGACAAGCGTTCGCATCGCTTCCATCGCATCATGATGCGCAGCCACGCCAAGATCGCCTATCAGGACGCGCAGGGCGCGATCGACGGCGCGGAGGGTCTGGTCGATCCGAAGATCGTCGCGGACGTCCTGCGCCCGCTCTGGGACGCCTATGCCGTGCTGAAGCGCGGGCGAGACCGGCGCGCGCCGCTCGATCTCGATCTGCCTGAGCGCAAGATCGTGCTCGATGCGGCCGGCCGGGTGGACCGGGTGATCATCCCCGACCGCCTGGACGCGCACAAGCTCATCGAAGAGTTCATGATCCAGGCCAATGTCGCGGCGGCCGAGGGGCTGGAACAGAAGGGCCAGGCGCTGATCTACCGCGTCCATGACGCGCCCTCGCTGGCGCGTCTGGAAACGCTGCGCGACTTCCTGCGCACGCTCGACCTGCCGCTCGCCAAGACCGGGGCGCTGCGCCCCGCGAACTTCAACGGCATTCTCCAGGCCGTGAAGGACACCGACCACGAAAGTCTCGTCAACGAGGTGGTGCTGCGCTCGCAAAGTCAGGCGATCTATTCGCCCGAGAATATCGGGCATTTCGGCCTGAACCTGATGCGCTATGCGCATTTCACCTCGCCGATCCGCCGCTATGCCGACCTCATCGTTCATCGCGCGCTGGTGAAGGCGCTGGGTCTGGGCGCCGGCGGTCTCGTCCGCGAGGAAGAAGAGCATCTCGAAGAGATCGCTGAGGCCATCAGCCAGGCCGAACGGCGCGCCATGGCGGCCGAGCGCGACACGGTGGACCGCCTGATCGCGCATCACCTCGCGGACCGGCTGGGCGAGGAGTTCGAGGGCAAGATTCAGGGCGTCACGAAGTCCGGTTTGTTCGTCCAGCTGCCGACATTCGGAGCCGACGGCTTCATTCCGATCTCGACACTCGGGGCGGACTATTACCATTATGACGAAGTCGGCCATGCGCTCGTCGGCGAACGCTCCAAGCGGGGCTTCCGGCTGGGCGATACGGTCGAGGTGAAGCTCGTCGAGGCCGTGCCGCTCGCCGGCTCCATGCGCTTCGAGATGCTGTCGGAGCCGAGGGACCTCCCCGCGACGACGGGGTCCTTCCACAAGGCGGCGCGGCGCAGCCATCGGCTGCATCGCCCGGGCCGTCCGACGAAGGGCTCCGGCAAGGGTCCGAAGGCGGTCGGCCGAGGCAGGAGAAAATGATGAGGGCCCTGGATCACCCCCGCGACGCGACAGAGACGGAGTGGCAGGACGGGGATAGCGCCGCGCCGCGCGACACAATGCGAGCCATGGCGCGTGGCTTTGCGATGAAATGCCCGCATTGCGGCCGGGGGCGCCTGTTCTCCGGCTATCTGCGCAGCGTCGATCGGTGCGAGAGCTGCGGCGAGACCTTCCACCACCACCGCGCCGACGATCTGCCGCCCTATCTCACGATCTTCATCGTCGGCCATCTCGTGGTCGCGCTGTTCATGGGTGTGGAACAGGTGACGGTCCTGCCGCTCTGGGCGCATCTGGCAATCTGGATTCCCGTCACGATCCTGCTTTCCCTCGCTCTTCTTCGCCCGCTCAAGGGCACCACGATCGGCCTGCAATGGGCGATGCGGATGCACGGGTTCGGCGGTCGCGCGGAGGAAAGCGACGTCTGACACCTCGGCCCTTCGGGCCAGGACCTTGACTTCGGCGCGGCCTTGAGTAGTGTCCGCGACGATAAGGGCAAACGGCTTCGTGGGCCCTCTCGGCCTGTGCCGCTCGGCGGAACGGGCTCGAACCAATCTAGAATGTCCTGCCTTCCCCGTGCGACGCCTGTCCGGCCCGCCGTCAGACGCAGGGCCATGTTTCGCCAGGATGGACGCACGCAATGGCCAAGGCTACCACGATCAAGATCAAGCTGCTCAGCACCGCTGACACGGGCTTCTTCTACGTCACCACCAAGAACAGCCGCACGATGACCGACAAGATGGTCAAGACAAAGTACGATCCGGTCGCGCGCAAGCACGTCGAGTTCCGCGAGACCAAGATCAAGTAATCTGGTTTTCGTTCGAACGAATGCGAACGCCGCTCCCTCGGGGGCGGCGTTTTTCGTTTCAGGGATGTGTGCCGCTCGCGCCGATTTGAGCCGTCATGCGCGCAGGATCGCCCCGATGGCACGTGGGAAAGCCGGCGAGCGAATGGAATGCCGACAAGCCGAAGTCCCGCTCCTTCGCGGCAGCTGAGGCCGGGCGAAGCGAGCAAGGTCAAGACGAATGGTGAGTTTGGTTTGAGTGGTCGGCCGGCGTGCCGATCGCGGTACGAGGATACCGCCTGTGACCAGCTGCCGGCCGACCGCCCCACGGGACCCAGGAGATGCGGCGGACCTGAGCATTCCATGGGGAAACTGGGGGACAGGCCCTTGCCTGTCGACACCGTAACCCTTGCCCCTCAGACTTGCCGAGAATCGAGGGGGAATCAATTCCGATAATGCAAAATGCCACCACTCCCTTCAGGAATGGTTAAGCACCCACGGTCGGCCCGAGCTCAGCGACCTCGACCTTGTTCCGGCCGTCCCGCTTGGCCTTGTAGAGCGCCATGTCGGCCCGCTTCATCAGGCCTCGCTGGCCGTCGGCGGCCAGGCTGCCGACGCCGATACTGGTGGTCAGCGCGATCGTATGGTCCTGAACGCGAAGGGGCTCGGCCTCGATACCGCGACGAAGACGCTCCGCCGCGCTCAGCGCCGCGGCGATCTCCGCGTCCGGCATGATGATCGCGAACTCCTCGCCGCCGATTCGCGCGGCCAGGTCGCTGGCGCGCAAACCCCGCTTCAGATGTTCGGCGAATTGGCGTAGCACCTCATCGCCCGCATCATGCCCGTAGGTGTCGTTGATCCGCTTGAAATGGTCGATGTCGAGCATCAGGACGCAGAGCGAGCGATTGTTACGCTCCGCATGTTCGATTGCCTGCGTCAGATGCCCGTCGAGAAAGCGCCGGTTGTAGAGGCCGGTCAGCGGATCGATCGTCGCGAGCTCGATCGTCGAGAGCAGGCTGCGCCGCAAGCTCTCGTCGTAGCGCTTGCGCTTCAGCTGCGTGCGGATGCGGGCCATCAGCTCGTTCTTGTCGAGCGGGCGTTGGCAGTAATCGTTGGCGCCGAGTTCCAGTCCGCGAACCACGCGCGGCTCGTCCTCGGGCGACGCGATGAGGAGGATCGGCGTCTGCCGCGTCGTCTCGTTGGAGCGCAGACGCGAGCAAAGGCGGAGCGGGTCGAAGCTCGCGGCCTGAAGATCGACGATATAGAGATCGAACGGGTCGGCCGCATGAACCGCGGAGTCGGGATCGTTGGTCGGCGAGAAGTCGTGATCCGAGCCGATCAACCTGATGAGGCGGACGGCCTCTTCCCGGCTTTCCAGAACCGCGCAGATGCGCCCTTTTCGGTCCGCGACCTCCATCGCCTGCTGCCAGGGCTCGATCATGACCCGCGCCGTCGTTTCGGCACGCACGCGCAGTTCGTCGGTCAGGATCTTCAGCCGCGTCAGGCTTCGGATGCGCGAAAACAGTGGCAGGGCGCGCACGGGCTTGGTGAGGAAATCATCGGCGCCCGATTCGAGACCGCGCACCCGGTCCTCCTGCTGGTCGAGCGCCGTCACGAGAACCACGGGAATGTGGAGCGTGGCCGGATCGGCCTTCAGCCGCCGGCAGACCTCGTACCCGTCTAGGCCCGGCATCATCACGTCGAGGAGAACGAGGTCCACCATCTCGCGATGGCAGATCTCCAGCGCTTCCTGGCCGGACGACGCCAGCAGTACGTCGTAATACTCCTCGGCCAAGAGCGCCTGCATCAGGCGCAGATTGACCGGCATATCGTCGACGACAAGGACGCGAGCGGACATGGCTCAGGCGTCGCCGAGAAAGGACTTGATGGTCTCGATGAACTTGAGGACGGAAATCGGCTTGGAAATATAGGCTTCGCAGCCGCCCTTGCGGATTCGCTCCTCATCCCCCTTCATCGCGAAGGCGGTGACGGCGATCACGGGAATCGAACGCAGCTCGGGATCGGCCTTCAAGTCGCGCGTCACGTCGAGGCCGGACACCTCGGGGAGCTGGATATCCATGAGAATCAAGTCCGGATGATGCTCACGCGCGAGATCGACCGCCGTCAGACCCGACCGGGTCTGAACCGTGCGATAGCCATGGGCCTCGATCAAATCGCGGAAGAGCTTCATATTCAGCTCGTTGTCCTCGACGATCATGACGGTCTTGGTCATACGCATCCCTCTGCCAGACGCGGTCGCGTCCGGTTTTTCGACCTTCAATAGGCAAAGTTAGGGCAATTTGATTTAACAATTCGGCAATCCCATCTTCGGGAGGTTGAAGGATCCGGTTATGATTAACGACACCTTCCGCAGCGGAAATGACGACGCCCAACAAACCGCGACGGGTCTGGCGATCGAGGCGCTGTCCTTCATCGCCAGCGACGGAACCTTGTTCAGCCGCTTCCTCCGCCTGACGGGTCTCGAGCTCGAAAATCTGCGCCAAGCGGCCGACGAACCAGCTTTTCTGGCCGGTGTGCTCGACTTTCTCCTGTCGGACGACCGCACGCTGACCGAGTTCGCGGCGCATATCGACGTGCCGCCGGAGCGAGTCGCGGCCGCCCGGCGCGTGATGGCGGGGCCTTACGCGGAGTCCTATTCCTGATGGCGACCGTCGGCCCGGCGATCTCCGAATTGCCGAAGCATCACGATTCGCTCGTCGTATGCGATGTGGACGAGGTGATTCTCCACTTCATTGCCCCGTTCTGCGATCTTCTGGCCGAGCATGGCGCCCGGCTGCATTTCGAGAGCTTTCGCCTGACCGGGAACGTGCGGTCCCTTTCGACCGGCGCGGCCGTATCCGGGCATGAGCTCGATCGCATCACCGAGCTTCTCTATGCCCGGCAGATCGACCTGCAACAGCCCGTCGACGGTGCGAGGGAGGCGCTGGCCGCGCTGCGCGAAAAGGCCGACGTGGTTTTCCTCACGGCCATGACCCCGAGCTACCATGCCGAACGGCGAGCCCTTCTGGACCTCCACGGTCTTCATGATCCGCTGATCGCGACCGAGCGCTCCAAGGGCGGCGTTCTCGCCGAAATGCGCGAGCGCTGGCGCGGCCCGATCGTCTTCGTGGACGATCTGCCGCCCAATCTCGAGGGCGCACGCCGCAGCGTGCCGGATATCCGCCTTGTCCATCTCATGGCCAATCGCGAATTCCGGGCCCATCTGCCCGCTATGCCGAGCGGCACGATTCGCGCCGAAGACTGGCCGGATGCCGCGCGGCAGATCGCGGGAGTGCTTGCGGAAGCCGCGCCAGCTTCGTAGCGGTTCGCGATCCGGAAAGGCCGGTGATCGGCCTTTTCGGCGTCAGGTGAGTTCGACGTCCACGACGCCCGGCGCCGCCTTAATCGCGCTCGCGATCTGCGGCGAGACCCGGAACTTGCCGGGAAGCGCGATCTCCACCTCCCGCTCGCCGTCGGCCGGGCGAAGGATCAGGGAGATGTCGCTGTCCCCCCCGGCCCTCAACTGGCTCTGGAACAGCGAGAAGGGCTTGGCATCGCGCAGGATGATGCGCAGCGCCTTCTGCATCTTCTCCGCCTCGCTTTCCAGCGATTGCACGCCGGAGGCGCGCAGCGAGATGCCCTCGGGGCGATCCTCGGCCGAGACGGTCACGATCACCGATGCACCCGGCTCCAGCATGTCGCGGAAGGTGATCAGGGTCTCCGTGAAGAGGACGACTTCGTACTGCCCCGTCGGATCGGACAATTGCACGATGCCGATCTTCCCGCCGGTGCGCGTCTTGCGCTCCTGGCGCGACGTGACGGTTCCCGCCAGCCGGCCCGCCGTCTGCCCCTTGCGCACGCCCGCCACGACCTCGGCATAGGTCTGGACGCGCATGCGCTTCATGGCGTCCTTGTACTCGTCCAGCGGATGGGCCGAGAGGTAGAAGCCGATCGACTGGAATTCGCGCAGCAGCTTGTCGGCGGTGGTCCAGCCCGGCACCTCGGCAAGGCGCAGCGGCTCCGGCTCGCCGCTTCCGCCGAACATGTCATGCTGGCCGGAGGTCCGTCCCTCCTGCGCCAGCGCGGCATAGGCGGAGAGCTTTTCGAGATTGCCGCAGAGCTTGGCCCGGTCGTGACCGAAACAGTCCAGCGCGCCGGCGGCGATCAGATGCTCCAGCGTGCGCTTGTTGACGATCTTCGGGTCGATCCGCGCGCAGAAATCCTCGAGGCTCTTGAACGTGCCGCCGTCCTCGCGCTTCTGCACGATATGGTCCACCGCCTGCTCGCCGACGCCCTTGATGGCGGCGAGCGCATAGATGATCCGGCCGTCCCGCACTTCGAAGGGGCGGTGCGAAAGCTGAACGGAGGGCGGCACGACCTCGATGCCCAGGCGCTTGGCGTCGAGGCGGAAATCGTTGAGCTTGTCCGTGTTGCCCATGTCGAGCGTCATGGACCCGGCCAGGAACTCGACCGGATAGTTCGCCTTCAGATAGGCCGTGTGGTAGGAGACGAGCGCATAGGCGGCCGCATGGCTCTTGTTGAAGCCGTAGTCGGCGAACTTCGCCAGAAGGTCGAAGATCGTGTTGGCCTGCGCCTTCGGAATCCCGTTCTTGACGCAACCATCGACGAAGCGCACGCGCTGCACGTCCATCTCCGCGCGGATCTTCTTGCCCATGGCGCGACGCAGGAGATCGGCCTCGCCCAGCGTATAGCCGGACAGGACCTGCGCGATCTGCATGACCTGTTCCTGGTAGACGATCACGCCCTGCGTTTCCCGAAGGATCGGCTCGATCTTCGGGTGGATGATCTCGACCTCTTCCTCGCCGTGCTTGCGGGCGTTGTAGACCGGGATGTTCTCCATCGGGCCGGGGCGATAGAGCGCCACCAGCGCGACGATGTCCTCGAACCGATCGGGCCGCATGCCGATCAGCGCCTTGCGCATGCCGACCGATTCCACCTGGAACACGCCGACCGTTTCGCCGCGCGTCAGAAGCTCGTAGGTCGGCTTGTCGTCCAGCGGCACGGCGCCGAGATCGATCCGGTCCCCGCGCCGGGCAATCAGGTCCACGGCCGTCTTCAGCGTCGTCAGCGTCTTCAGGCCGAGGAAGTCGAACTTCACGAGCCCGGCCTGCTCCACCCATTTCATGTTGAACTGGGTGACGGGCATGTCGGATCGCGGGTCGCGATACATCGGCACGAGCTTCGACAGCGGCCGGTCGCCGATCACGATGCCGGCCGCGTGGGTCGAGGCGTGGCGGTAGAGGCCCTCGAGCTTCAGCGCGATGCTGAGGAGGCGATCCACCACCTCTTCCTTGCGACGCTCCTCCTGAAGGCGCGGCTCGTCCTCCAGAGCCTGCGCCAGGGTCACCGGATTGGCGGGGTTCTGCGGCACGAGCTTGCAGAGCTTGTCCACATGCCCGTAGCTCATTTCGAGCACGCGACCGACGTCGCGCAAGACAGCGCGCGCCTGCATGGAACCGAAGGTGATGATCTGCGCGACCTGCTCGCGTCCATATTTGCGCTGGACGTAGCGGATCACCTCTTCGCGGCGATCCTGGCAGAAGTCGATGTCGAAATCGGGCATCGACACGCGGTCGGGGTTGAGGAAGCGCTCGAACAGGAGGGCGAAGCGGAGCGGGTCGAGATCGGTGATCGTCAGCGAATAGGCGACGAGCGAGCCCGCGCCCGATCCGCGACCGGGGCCGACCGGAATGCCTTCCAGCTTCGCCCATTTGATGAAGTCCGACACGATCAGGAAGTAGCCGGGGAACTTCATGCGCTCGATGACCGAGAGCTCGAATTCCAGCCGCTCGCGATAGGTCTCGACCGTCTGGCCGGGCGCCGGACCATGGGCGGCCAGACGCGCCTCCAGCCCTTCCTCCGCCTGACGGCGAAGCTCGGCGGCTTCCGCGAGTTCGGCCTCGGTCGCATCCGCGTCGGCGCCCGCGAAACGCGGCAGGATCGGCTTGCGCGTGCGCACGCGGTAGGAGCAGCGCCGTGCGATCTCGATCGTGTTCTCGATCGCCTCGGGCAGATCGGCGAAGAGGACCGCCATGTCCTCCTGCGATTTCAGGCAATGATCGCGCGTCAGCCGGCGGCGATCCTCGTGGCTGACGAGCCGGTTCGAGGCGACGGCGATCAGCGCGTCATGCGCGTCGAAATCCTCGTTGCAGAAGAAGAAGGGCTCGTTGGTCGCGACCAGCGGCAGGCCGAGTTCGTAGGCGAGCGCCACGGTCTCGGGTTCGGTGCGGCGGGCCCGTCCCTCGTGCCGCTGCAATTCGACATAGAGTCTGTCGCCGAAGAAGCCCGCCAACGTTTCCAGCCGCGCGCGCGCGACCGCGCTTTGCCCGGCCGTGATGGCGGTGCCGATCGGCCCGAGCGGACCGCCGGTCAGAGCGATGACACCCTCGGCCTGCTCGCCCAGCCATTCCACGAGAACGTGCGGGCGCATATTGCCGTCATGGGCGAGATAGGAGCGCGAGACGAGTTCCACGAGGTTCTCGTAGCCCCTCTCGGTCGACGCCATCAGAACGATCGACCCGGTCGATCCGAAACCGGACCGATCGCGCGGATTGCCTTCCACATCGTGGAAATCGACTTCGATCTGGCAGCCGATGATCGGCTGAATGCCGGATTTCGCCGCCTTTTCGGAAAATTCCAGCGCACCGAAGAGATTGCCCGTGTCGGCAATGCCGATCGCCGGCGCGCCGTCGCTTTTGGCGAACTTGATGATCTGCTCGGTTCGCAAGGCGCCTTCGAGTAGCGAATAGGCGCTGTGCACCCGAAGATGAATGAACCGCAGCGGCGCAGCGGCGCCCGTCTTCTCTTCGGCCATGACGCAATCCTCGGGGTCGGCGCGGGCACCATCAAGGCACCCGCCGAGCCGTGCATCGACGTCGAGCCGCTCGCGCGACTCGCTGTCCATGTCTTCGGCAAGGAATTCGTCAGTGTCCCAATTCATAGGCCAGAGTCCAGCCCACCTCGGAGGATGTCCCCGTCTTTCGACGGCGGAGCGATCACATCAGTTGAAGCATCATGGCGAAGCCCGCGACGAAGACGGACACGGCGGTGAGCGAGGCGATTTCTCTGAGAACCAGCATTTCGATCTCCTTCAGCTTGCGTTCCTACTTTGTTCCAGTTTTACGGAAACTGCAAGAACAAATGCGGAACGAGATCGGAAGCCTTATCAAAACGTAAAAAAGCCCGACGCCGAGGCGTCGGGCTTCGAACCTGTCGATGCCGAGGAAACGGGTCAGCCGGCTCGCGAGCGACCGAGGAAATGATCGGCGGTGCGAAGACTGAGCGCCATGATCGTCAGCGCCGGGTTGGCCGCGAGCGAACTCGGAAACACCGAATTGTCGGCGATCCAGAGGTTGGGAATGTCGAAGCTTTGGCCGAACGGATCGACCACGTTCTCGCTCGCGTCCCTCCCCATCCGGCAGGTGCCGATCGTGTGCGCCGTGCGGTCGAGCACCCAAATGTCGCTCGCCCCGGCGGCTTCCCAGATCGAGGTCATGAAGCGCACCGCGTGAGCGCGCAGTCGTTTCTCGTTCTCGCCATAGCCGAACCGGATGATGGGCTTCGGCATTCCGCGCCCGTCCGTCTCGTCCGACAGGACCATGTAATTGTCGTCGCTCGGCAGGCCTTCGCCGTTTATGCCGATCCCGGCGACATGGTTGTAGCGGTCGAGATAATCCGTCAGCCGCTGGCCCCAAAGGCCGCGCCCGCGCGCCACCTGATCGGCCCATGTTTGCAGCACCACGCCGAGGCTCTGCACGAGATAGCCGCCCGCGAAATCCGCGTCGCCGGGGCGCAGCATGTCCTCGGTGATCAGGGCGGACGGATAGCCCTTGTTCATCCGCATTTCCTGCGGGAACGTGCCCCAGACCTGCGTCGCGACATGGGCCGTGTAGTTGCGCCCCACCTGCCCGCTCGAATTGCCGACGCCCTGCCGCAGGAGAAGGCGCGGCGTCTCGATCGCGCCGGCGCACAGGAAGACATTGGCGCAGCGCTGCCGCTTCTCCTCGCCGTCCTGCTGATAAACGACGGCGCAGACGCGCCCCTGCGAGTCGAATTCGAAATGCGTCGCGAAGGAATTGGGGCGAATCTCCGCGCCCCGTGCAACGGCGAGCGGAAGATAGGTCACGTCCATCGAGGTCTTGGCCCCGTTCCGGCAGCCCTGGTGGCAGTAGCCGCAGTTCACGCAAGCCCCGCGAGCCGGCGCGCCCTCCTGCTCGAAGCGCCGTGAGACGACCGCGACGGGCCCGTCACTCGCTCGGGCACCGATCGCCGCGCATCCGGCGGCCATGGCCTCTGCGGGTGCGTTCCGTAGGACCGGCGGCAAAGCGTAGCCTCGAGCCGGGTCCCACGGATAGGAGGGCGGACCGGACACGCCGACGAAGCGCTCGATCTCCTCGTAATAGGGCACGAGTTCTTCGAGCCGCAGCGGCCAGTCACGCCCCTGCCCCGTTTCGGTGCGCAAGCGCAGGTCGCGCGCGTCGGCGCGCGGCACGAAGGCGCCCCAATGCAGCATCGAGCCGCCGACCCCGACGCCGCTATTGTTGGCCCCGAAGGCCTCCGGCGTCGCGCCGCCGCTGATCCGCTCGTCCATCCAGTAGAGGTCGGAGGACAGCGCCTCGTCAGCCGCGTATTCATCCTGCGAGCGGTTGGACCCCGCCTCCAGCGCGACGACCCGAAGCCCCGCCTTCGCGAGCCGAGCCAGAAGCGGCGAGCCGCCCGCTCCGGTTCCGATCACCACCGCGTCGACGGTCTCGCCCGGCTGGTACCGCGCCATCTGATCGAGCCTCATCGAACGGCCTCCCGCGCCGGGGTGGTCCCGACAGGCTGTGGCTCCCAGGATTCGCGCCGGTCGATACCGATCTCGCGGAACCCGGCAAAGCCCTCCCCCGCACGACCGCCATTGGCGAAGCCCGAATAGCCGATCCGCGCCATGATGGCGGGATGGGCGACGTAATGGCGAACGGCGTCGGAGCGCACCTCTTCGAACCACAGCGCCATCTGCTCGGCATCGAACGGCGCGGCAACTGTGGGGGCGACCACCTGCGTGGTCTGGATGGCGTCGAGCAGGCTGTCCTGCTCCTCGCCGGACAGATCGGCGAAGCGGCGGCCGTTCGACGCTTGTGCGATCGCGTCGAGCGTATCGAGCCCGGCCTTGTAGGCCTCCGGGTCGGTCGGCAGGGCCTCGTAGCGCCAGCCATTGCCGTCCTGCTCGTCCATCATCCGATCGAGCCGCAGTGCCAGATCCATGCCGTAATCACCGGCCGCCGGGAGAACACGCGCGAGCATGGCGCGCAGCGCTTCGATCTGTACGGACGACATGGAGCGGGGTGCGCCGGAAATGTCGTCGATTTCAGCGCGCTCGGCGAGCGCCTCGCGCAGCCTGCCGCTGACCCGATCGGCGGGAACGAGGTCTGTGCAAAGAGGCGGATGCGCGGCGGCCGCTTCGGTTCGAAGAACGCTGGACAAGGGCAGTTCCCATCAGTTGGAACGGTTCGAAGATGGCCGTCTAACTGTCGGGATGCGGAATCGCTGCATCAAGGACGTCGGCAAGTTGCCGCATCCGGTCGCAGCTATCGACGGGAGCGCCCTTTCGCTCCCATCAACTCAAAGCGTGTGCGGGAGGATCTTGCCGTCCTGCAGCGTCACGGCCCGGTCCATTCGCCGGGCGAGATCGTGATTGTGCGTGGCGATCAGCGCCGCGACCCCGGACTGCCGAACGAGAGCCGTCATGGCGTCGAACACGTAGTTCGACGTGGTCGGATCGAGATTGCCGGTGGGCTCGTCCGCCAGAAGCACGAACGGATTGTTGGCCACCGCCCGCGCAATGGCGACGCGCTGCTGCTCGCCACCCGAAAGCTCGGACGGGCGATGCTTGGTGCGATGGCCCAGGCGCATGTAGTCGAGCAGCGCATGCGCCCGCTCGGCCGCGACATCACGCTTCAGGCCGCCGATCATCTGCGGCAGCATGACGTTTTCGAGCGCCGTGAATTCGGGCAGGAGATGGTGGAACTGGTAGACGAAGCCGATCGCCGCGCGCCGCATGGCCGTGCGCCCCGCATCGTCGAGCGCGCCGCAGGATTGGCCGTTAACCACGACGTCGCCGCCGTCCGGCCGCTCAAGAAGCCCCGCGATGTGCAAGAGCGTGGACTTGCCGGAGCCGGACGGCGCGACGAGCGCCACCATCTCGCCGGGGCTGATGGCGAGATCGGCCTGGTCGAGGATCGTCAGGCGCGACTCGCCCTGAAGGAAATGGCGTTCGACGCGTTCGAGCCGAAGGGAAGCGGTTTGCATCATTCGTACCGAAGCGCCTCGACCGGATCGAGCTTCGACGCCTGCCAGGAAGGGAAGATCGTCGCAAGGAAAGACAGGCCGACCGCCATGAGCACGACCGTCACGACTTCGCGCGGGTCGATCTCCGCCGGCAGACGGCTGAGGAAGTAGATTTCCGGCGGAAAGATCGGGACGCCGGACAGCCAGGAGAAGAACTGCCGCAGGTTCTCGATATTGAGGCAGAACAGCGTTCCGAGCGCAAAGCCGGCGAGCGTTCCCGCGACGCCGATCGAGGCGCCGGTGATCAGGAAGACGCGCATGATCGAGCCGCGCGTCGCCCCCATCGTGCGCATGATCGCGATGTCGCGCCCCTTGTCCTTCACCAGCATGAACAGGCCGGAAATGATGTTGAGCGCAGCGACGAGAACGATCAGCGTCAGGATGATGAACATCACGTTCCGCTCCACTTCCAACGCGGAGAAGAAGCTCTCGTTCTGGCGTTGCCAGGTGATCGTGTAGTTCGGTCGGCCGGCGGCCTGTTCGATCGGCGCCTGGAGCGAGGTCACCTTGTCGGGATCATCGACGAAGATCTCGATCGACTGCGCCTGGTTCTCCTGGTTGAAGAAGAGCTGCGCCTCACTGAGCGGCATATAGACATAGGCCGCATCGTATTCCGACAGGCCGATCTCGAAGATCGCGACGATCGGATAGGCCTTCACGCGCGGCGTGACGCCGAGCGGGGTCACGTCGCCTTCGGGCGAAACCAGCGTGATGCTGTCTCCCAGCCGCAGGCCCAGCGAATCCGCGAGCCGGCTGCCGATGGCGACGCCTTGGCTCGTGTCGAAATTCTCGATCGTGCCCTGTTTGATGTTGGAAGCCACCGGCTTCAGCTTCAGGAGGTCGCCCCCCCGCACGCCCTTCACCAGGGCGCCGGTGCTGGCGTTGTTGGAGCCCGTCGCCAGAACCTGCCCCTGCACGAGCGGCATCGTGTAGGCGACGCCCGGCACGCCGGCGATGCGCTGCGCCACCGCGTCGTAATCGGTCAGCGGCGAGTCCATCGGCTGCAGGATGACATGGCCGTTGACGCCGAGAATGCGAGTCAGCAACTCGCCGCGAAAGCCGTTCATCACGGACATGACGATGATGAGCGCCGCGACGCCCAGCATGATCCCGACGAAGGAGAAGCCGGCGATGACGGAGACGCCGGCGTCGCGCCGCCGCGATCGCAGATACCGCCCCGCGATCATCCATTCGAAACGCGAAAAGGGTTTCGTCTTGAAGGCGGGAGGAACAGCCTGCGGCGCGGCGGACACGGAACTCATCGCAGGGTCACGCTCATGCCGTCAAACGGCGGATGACGTCGCCCACCGGCAGCGTCTCGCGATCGCCGCCGGCGCGCAGCTTGATCTCGACTTCCCCGGCCTTCGCGCCGCGCGGTCCGACGATGACCTGAACTGGCAGACCGATCAGATCCATGGTCGCGAACTTGGCGCCGGCGCGCGTGTCCTGGTCGTCGTAGAGCACGTCCTGTCCGGCGGCCTGCAGCTCGGCATAGAGACGCTCGCAGACGGCATCGCAATCGGCGTCGCCCGGCTTCATGTTGACGAGGCCGACGTCGAAGGGCGCGACGCCCTTCGGCCAGATGATGCCGTTCTCGTCATGCGAGGCTTCGATGATCGCCGCGATCAGGCGGCTCGGGCCGATGCCGTAGGAGCCCATGAAGACCGGGGTTTCCTTCCCGTCGGGGCCGGTCACGGACGCCTTCATCGGCTCGGAATATTTGGTGCCGAAATGGAAGATGTGGCCGACTTCGATGCCGCGTGCCGCCACGCGGTCGCCTTCCGACACGCCGTTCCAGGCGGCCTCGTCGTGCATCTCCTCGGTCGCCGCATAGGGCGTCGTCCACTGCGTCACGATCTCGGCGAGCGCGCCCGCATCGGAGAAATCGACGCCTTCGCTCGGAGCGGCCATGTCGAGATAATCGCGATGGCAGAAGACTTCGCTTTCGCCGGTCGAGGCGAGAATGATGAACTCGTGGCTGAGCTTGCCGCCGATCGGGCCCGTGTCGGCGCGCATCGGGATCGCCTTGAGGCCCATCCGCTCGAAGGTGCGCAAGTACGCCACGAACATACGATCATAGGCGGTCTTCGACGACTCGTAGTCGATGTCGAAGGAATAGGCGTCCTTCATCAGGAACTCGCGCGAGCGCATGACGCCGAAGCGCGGCCGCACCTCGTCCCGGAACTTCCACTGGATGTGATAGAGGTTCAGCGGCAGGTCCTTGTAGGACCGCACATAGGACCGGAAGATGTCGGTGATCATCTCCTCGTTGGTCGGGCCGAACAGGAGATCGCGCTCGTGGCGATCCTGGATGCGCAACATCTCCTTGCCGTAATCGTCGTAGCGGCCGCTCTCGCGCCAGAGATCGGCCGACTGGATGGTCGGCATCAGCATCTCGATCGCGCCGGAGCGGTCCTGTTCCTCGCGGATGATCGCGCAGACCTTGTCGAGAACGCGCTTGCCGAGCGGCAGCCACGAATAAAGGCCCGCCGCCTGCTGGCGGATCATGCCCGCGCGCAGCATGAGACGATGCGAGACGATTTCCGCTTCCTTCGGAGTTTCCTTCAGAATCGGCAGAAAGTAGCGGGAAAGGCGCATGGGAACTCGAAGCTCGGGCCAGACAAGGGGACGGGAGGCGAACTCCCTCGCCGGCTTCTTAACGGCTCGGGAACCGAATGCAAAGCGCGGCTCGCGAACGGCTCAAGGTCCGGGCGCGCTTGCCGATCCTCCGACCGATGCCCGGATCGGCAGCGCCCTGCGAAAAAAATCGTCACATTTCTGCCATGGGTCTCGACAGCGGCCAGATTCGCGGTTTAGTCTCATTCTACCAACAAGCGTCGAATGGCGCACGAATTCCGCAAGTCGCGTTTGGGAGGACGTGATCTTCGGCGCGCGAAAGCGCAGCCTTGGCCCAAGGGCTGAAGCAAGATCCAGGCTTGTGATTTTCAAATGCGAGGCTCTGCCTCGCATTTTTTTTGGCCTTCTGCTCCCTCATCCAACCACCCGAGGCTTGCGCGAAGCTTTCCGACACGCATGCCGAAATCGCCCGCCACCAGAGGTGACGGAGCGCGGCTAGAGCTGAAGACTGACGAACCTGGCGGGTGGTGGTCGGTCAGGTTCCCGGGACGATGTGGGGGAAGCTGTCGATGCCGAACCCGAGCACTTCCGTTCCCACATAGAAGAGCGCGAACAGAAGGCTCGCCGCGATCGTCGTGCGCAACACGATCTTCGAAAGCGAGAATCGCGCCGGAGCGCTGTGCGCCGTGCCGAGGATCACCTCACCCTCGTCGACCTGCGAGCGCATGCCGATCGGCAGGATGACGAAGAGCACCGTCCACCAGATGACGAAATAGATCGCAACGGATGTGACGATGCCCATCGATCCTCCTCCCGGCCGTCCCGTTTCCTCGAAGGAAACGGACGGCCCTTAGTTCTTGACCACGAAAACCGTGACGGCCGGCTTCTTGCCCCAGGCGTCGTTGGCTTCGCTGCGAACCGCGCGACGAACCGCTTCGCGCACGAGTTCCAGATCCTTCCGGCGCCCGCGCGGAATGCTCTCTACCGCGCCCGCCGCCGCGTCCAACAGGACTTCCGTCATATCGTCGCCGTTCTCGTCGCGCTCGGGAAGCCCCATGGCGACGATTTCCGGATCGAGTTCCAGCTCCAGCTTGGCGTTGAGCTCCACCAGCACGGACACGTGACCCGCGAAGGCTAGTCGACGACGCTCGTCGATGCCCATTTCCTTGGTGCCGCCGATCAGGAACCCGTCCTTGTAGAACCGGCCGACCGGCACTTCGTCGACGATCGAAGCGGGACCCGGCGCCAGACGCACCATCTTGCCGTTGCGCAGCGACACGACGTCCTTGACGCCGATCTCCTTGGCGAGTTCGGCATGGGCGAAGAGATGGGCGGGTTCGCCGTGGGCGGGCACCGCGATCTGCGGGCGCGTCCACTCGTACATGCGACGAAGCTCGGAGCGGCGCGGATGGCCCGACACGTGAACGAGCTTGTCGTGATCCTCGATCACGATGATGCCGCGCTCGATGAGCCCGTTCTTGATGTCGTTGATCGCCTTCTCGTTTCCGGGAATGCTGCGCGAGGAGAAGATGACCGTATCATCGCACGAGAGCGCGACCGCCGGATGCTCGTCGCGCGCCAGCTTGGCGAGCGCGGCCCGTGGCTCGCCCTGGCTGCCTGTCAAGACGATCACGGCCTTCTCGCGCGGGATATAGCCGAAATCCTGCTCGCTGACGAAAGGCGGCAGCGATTCCAGATAGCCGAGCTCCGAGGCGACATCGGCCACGCGCTTCATCGAGCGGCCCATCAGGAGAACCTGGCGACCGGCCACATCGGCCGCCTGCGCGATGGACCGGATGCGCCCCACATTGGAGGAGAAGGTGGTCACCGCGACGCGGCCCTTGGCGGAGCGGATGATCTCGGCGAGCGAGGCCGCGACCTCCTTCTCGCTCGGCGACTCGCCTTCGCGCATGGCGTTGGTGGAATCGCAGACGAGGGCCAGAACGCCCTCGTCCCCGATCTCCCGCAGGCGCTTCTCGTCCGTCGGCTGACCGAGGCCGGGCGTCGCGTCGATCTTCCAGTCGCCCGTGTGGAGAACGGTGCCGAGCGGAGTGCGAATGGCCAGCGCCACCGGCTCGGGGATCGAGTGGGTGACGTTCACCGCTTCGATCGAGAACGGGCCGACATCGAACCGATCGCCAGCGCGGAAGATCGTCACCGGAACCTTCGGCGCCCCCGGCTCGCCCTCGCGCTTGGCCGCGAGAAGCGCCGAAGTGAAGGGCGTCGCATAGACCGGCGCCTTCAGGCGCGGCCAGAGGTCGAGCACCGCGCCGTAATGGTCCTCGTGCGCGTGGGTGATGATGATCCCCTTCAGCGCATGAAGCTGCGATTCCAGAAAGGTCGTGTCGGGAAGCACGAGATCGACGCCCGGCAGTTCGGGACCCGCGAAGGACACGCCGCAATCGATCGCGATCCATTCCCGGTTATCGGCCGGACCATATCCGTAGAGGGCGAGATTCATACCGATCTCGCCGATGCCGCCCAGCGGCACGAAAACCAACTCGTTCAATTCACGTCACTTTCATATTGCCGAAAACCGGCATCGTCATTTCGATAAGGCAGGGGTCACCTGCAAACTCACTGAGCGCTCTGCTCGCGCTGGCGCGGCAGAAGGAAGACGTCTCCAGCCGAGATCTCGAGGCGCCGCGCATCCTGGGTTTCCAACACCAGTCGCCCCGACGCATCCAGATCGGCGAAACGCCCTTCCAAGCTTCGATCCGGGAGATTCACGCGGCAGGGCTCGCCGAGCCCAGCGGCGCCCGCCAACCATTCCGTCCGTATGTCGGAGAAATGGCGTCCCGACCGCCATAAGTCCAGAGCCGACTCCACGCCGTCGGCCAAAGCGAGAAACACATCGCGAACGCTGGCGGCGCTGCCGGCGCGCCGAACCGTCGTCACGGGATAGGGCGCGTCGTCGGGACACAGCTCGACATTGATGCCGCAGCCGATCACGACCGCCTGACGGCCGTCCGGGGTGCGTTCGCTTTCGACGAGGATTCCGGCGCATTTCGCGCCGTCGATTAGGATGTCGTTCGGCCACTTGATCCGAACGCGATCAGCGTCAAGCCCGGAAAGGTTCGAGAAACCCCGACGCATGCCGACGGCGATCACGAGCGGCAGTTGCCCCAGCGACGGCAGAGGCGCCGGATCGAGGAGCAGGAGGCTCGCGTAGAGATTGCCCACTTCAGACGACCAAGGGCGGCCACGCCGCCCTCGCCCCGCCGACTGGCGCTCCGCCGTGATCCAGAGCGGACCGGGATCGCCGGCCCGCGCTGCTTCCATCGCGACGCTATTGGTGGAACCGACCTCCCCCAGCGCGAGCCAGCGGCGCGGCGGTGAGCGGCCGCCCCTCATCCCTTACAGGAAGAAGCTGCGCGCCGCAGCCGCGGCCGCGCCGAAGATCGGCCCGGCGAGGAAGATGTAGGCCGGGAAGACGAACAGCGTCGCAGCGCCCAGGACCACCTTCAGTTCGGTGCCGATAGGCTCGAAACCACCCAAGGGCTCGTCGAACCACATGACCTTCACCACGCGCAGGTAGTAGAAGAGACCGACGGTCGACGCGATCACGCCGATCACCGCGAGCGGCACGAGGCCCGCACCAACGGCCGCGACGAAGACGTAGTACTTCCCCCAGAAGCCTAGCAGCGGCGGAAGACCGGCGAGCGACAGGATCAGCGTCGTCAGCGCGACGGCGAGCAGCGGATTGGTGCGCGAAAGGCCGGCGAGTTCATAGACGTCTTCAACCATCTCGTCGCGGCGACGCATGGCAAGGATGACCGCGAAGGTGCCGAGCGTCATCGCGACATAGGTCGCCATGTAGATGAGCACGCCACGCACGCCCGCTTCGTCGCCGGCGGCGAGACCCACCAGCACGTAGCCCATGTGGCCGATCGAGGAATAGGCCATCAGGCGCTTGATGTTGCGCTGGCCGATCGCGGCAAAGGAGCCGAACAGCATCGAGGCGATCGAGATGAAGATGATCACCTGCTGCCAGTCCGCCGTCAGCGGGCCAAAGCCTTGGACGGTGAAGCGCGTCAGAAGCGCAATCGCAGCGACCTTCGGAGCGCCGGCAAGAAGCGCGGTCACCGGCGTCGGAGCGCCCTCATAGACGTCCGGCGTCCACATGTGGAACGGAACCGCCGACACCTTGAAGGCCAGACCCGCGAGCACGAAGACGAGGCCAATCAGGAGGCCGATCGAACGGGTCTCGGGAGCGGACACGGCAATCGCGATTTCGCGGAACCCGATCTGGCCGGTAAAGCCATAAACGAGCGACGCGCCATAGAGCAGCATGCCCGAGGAGAGCGCGCCGAGAACGAAGTACTTGAGGCCCGCCTCGGTCGACTTCACGTGATCGCGCGCGATGGCGGCGATGACATAGATCGCCAGCGACTGAAGCTCGAGGCCCATATAGAGCGCGATCAGATCGCCCGCCGACACCATGACGAGCATGCCGACCGTGCAGAGCACGATAAGGACCGGGAACTCGAACTTGTCGAAGCGCTCGCGCTTGGCGAAGGACGACGACATGAGAAGCGCGGCGGCCGAGCCGATGAGCACCAGCACCTTCATGAAGCGGGCGAACGGGTCGAGGATCACCGAACCGCCGAAGGCGACACCGTCCGGCGCGACGAAGCACAGCCAGCCAGCGGCGAAGACGAGAAGGCCAACCGCCAGCGCCGAGACGAAGCCGCCGCTGCGTTCACCCTGGAACGTGCCGATCATCAGGAGGAGCATCGCGCCGACCGCGAGGATCAGTTCGGGCCCGACGATGGGGAGGCTTTGCGCCACATATTGCGAGAAGATCATTTGTCAGCCCGGTCGGTTAATGCAGCGAGGCGACGCTGGCGGCTGCTTGAAGGGCGGCCGTGTAGTTGCCGAGGAGATGCTCGACGGAGGCGGCGGTGACGTTGAAGACCGGCATCGGATACACACCGAAGAAGACGGTCAGGACGGCCAGCGGGTAAAGAAGAACCTTCTCGCGCGGCGTCAGGTCGAGAATGGCCTTCAGGTTCTCCTTGTCGAGAACGCCGAGAACCACGCGGCGATAGAGCCAGAGGGCATAGGCCGCCGAGAGAATGACGCCCGTCGCGGCGAAGATCGCGACCCAGGAGTTGGAGCGGAACACGCCCATCAGCGTCAGGAACTCGCCGACGAAGCCGCTCGTGCCCGGCAGACCGACATTGCCCATGGTGAAGAGCAGCATCATCGCGGCATAGGCCGGCATCCGGTGCACCAGACCGCCATAGGCGGCGATGTCGCGGGTGTGCATGCGGTCATAGACCACGCCCACGCAAAGGAAGAGCGCGCCCGAGATCAGACCGTGGCTGAGCATCTGGAAGATCGCGCCCTGCACGCCCTGCTCGTTGGCGGCGAAGATGCCCATGGTCACGAAGCCCATGTGAGCCACCGACGAGTAGGCGATCAGCTTCTTGATGTCTTCCTGCATCAGCGCGACCAGCGAGGTGTAGATGATCGCGACGACGGAGAGCGTGTAGACGAGCGGCGCGAACTCGGCCGAAGCCAGCGGGAACATCGGGAGCGAGAAGCGCAGGAAGCCGTAGCCGCCGAGCTTCAGGAGGATGCCGGCCAGGATCACCGAACCCGCCGTGGGCGCCTCGACGTGCGCGTCCGGAAGCCAGGTGTGAACCGGCCACATCGGCATCTTCACGGCGAAGGAGGCGAAGAAGGCCAACCAGAGCCATGTCTGCATCTTCGCCGGGAACTGGTAGGCCAGGAGGTCCGGGATCGAGGTCGTGCCGGCGGTCCAGTACATCGCCATGATGGCGACGAGCATGAAGACGGAGCCGAGGAACGTGAAAAGGAAGAACTTGTAGGATGCGTAGACGCGACGCTTCCCGCCCCAGACACCGATGATCAGGAACATCGGAATGAGGGAGCCTTCGAAGAACAGGTAGAAGAGCACGATATCCAGCGAACAGAAGACGCCGACAACCAGCGTCTCCAGCACGAGGAAGGCCATCATGTATTCCTTGACGCGGACCGTGATGGAGTCACGGCTGGCCAGGATGCAGATGGGCATCAGGAAGGTGGTCAGAATGACGAACAGCATGGAAATGCCGTCGACGCCCATATGGTAGCTAATGCCCCCTTCCAGCCATTCGGCGCGTTCCACCATCTGGAAGCCCGGGACGCTCTTGTCGAAGCCGACCCAGATCAGAAGCGAGAGCAGGAAGTTGAAGACCGTGACGAGCAGCGCGACGTTGCGGATGTTCCGACGCGCCAGTTCGTTGTCGTCCCGCGTGAACAGGATGATCAGAACGCCGACGAGCGGAAGAAACGTGACGGTCGATAGAATCGGCCAGCCGGTCATCAGATGGACCCCCGGAACATCATGAAGGTGACGAGCGCCGCGACGCCGATCAGCATGACGAATGCGTAGTGATAGAGATAGCCGGTCTGCATCTGCACGACCCGGTTGGTCACGTCGAGGACGCGCGCCGAGATGCCGTCGGGGCCGAGCCGGTCGATGATCTTGCCGTCACCCGTCTTCCACAGGAAGCGGCCGAGCCACTTGGCCGAACGCACGAAGAGGAAATCGTAGAGCTCGTCGAAGTACCACTTGTTGAGGAGGAACTTGTAGAGCCCCGGATTGCGGGCCGCGAGCTTGGCCGGCTTCTCGGGCGAGCGCACGTAATAGACATAGGCAACCAGGAAGCCGAGGATCATCGCCACCGTCGGCGAATACACGACCCAGGCCGGGCTGTGATGCGCTTCGTGAAGGACGTGATTGTCCGGCCCGGTGAACAGCGCCGTGTGCCAGAAGCCCTCGTAACCCTCGCCGAGGAAGAACGGATAGAAGACGATACCTGCCAGAAGCGCACCGACCGAGAGGACGTAGAGCGGCACGGTCATGACCGGCGGCGACTCGTGGACGTGGTGCATGACCTCGTGGCTGGCGCGCGGCTTGCCGTGAAAGGTCATGAAGACCAGACGCCAGGAGTAGAAGCTCGTCAGAGCGGCGGCGATCACGGTCATGATGAAGCCATACATGGCGAAGGCGTTCTCGCCCGCGAACGCGCTCTCGATGATCGCGTCCTTGGAGTAGTAGCCCGCCGTGAACGGGAAGCCGGTCAGCGCCAGCGTGCCGATCATCATGGTCCAGTAGGTGATCGGGATATGCTTGCGCAGACCGCCCATGTTGCGCATGTCCTGCTCGCCGTCGACCGCATGGATCACCGAGCCGGCGCCGAGGAACAGGAGTGCCTTGAAGAAGGCGTGCGTGAAGAGGTGGAAGACGGCCGCGCCATAGGCGCCGACGCCGAGCGCGACGAACATGTAGCCGAGCTGCGAGCAGGTCGAATAGGCGATGACGCGCTTGATGTCGTTCTGCACGAGGCCGATCGTCGCCGCGAAGAAGGCCGTGGTCGCGCCGATGAAGGTGACGAAGGTCAGAGCCGAGGGGCTGAGTTCGAAGACCGGCGACATGCGCGCCAGCATGAACACGCCCGCCGTCACCATCGTCGCCGCGTGGATCAGTGCCGAGACCGGGGTCGGGCCTTCCATCGCATCAGGCAGCCAGGTGTGGAGGCCGATCTGCGCCGACTTGCCCATGGCGCCCATGAACAGGAGGAGGCAGATCGCGGTCATCGCGCCGGCGGCGCCGAGCGAATAGCCGGCGAAGCTCAGGATCGGCTGTGCAACCTCGCCGCCTTCCCCGTGGATCGTGCCGACCATCTGACCGGCGCCCGCGAAGATCGTGTCGAAATTGACCGAACCGAAGACGACGAAGAGACCGAAGATGCCGAGAAGGAACCCGAAGTCGCCCACGCGGTTGACGACGAAAGCCTTCATCGCGGCCGCGTTGGCGGAGGGCTTCTGATACCAGAAGCCGATCAGCAGGTAGGACGCGAGGCCGACGCCTTCCCAGCCGAAGAACATCTGGACGAGGTTGTCGGCCGTCACCAGCGTCAACATCGCGAAGGTGAAGAGCGAAAGGTAGGCGAAGAAGCGCGAACGGGACTCGTCGTGATGCATGTATCCAATCGAATACACGTGCACGAGCGCCGAGACCGTGTTCACGACGACGAGCATGACGAGCGTCAGCCGGTCGATCCGCAGCGACCAGGACACGTCGAGCGCGCCGGCCTGAATCCAGTGAAGCACGGGAACGTGCAGGGTCTCGCCATTGCCGAAACCGAACGAGACGAAGGCGATCCACGAGAGAACCGCGCCCAGGATCACGAGTGCGCTCGTGACGTATTCCGACGCCTTGTGGCCGATGGTCGGCCCCGCGAGACCGGCCGTGATGAAGCCGATCAGCGGGAGTAGAACGATGAGGGTATACATCCTCGCCTTCAGCCTTTCATCGTGTTGACGTCGTCGACCGCGATCGAGCCGCGGTTGCGGAAGAAGACGACCAGAATTGCAAGCCCGATCGCGGCCTCTGCGGCGGCGACGGTCAGAATGAACAGGGCGAAGATCTGCCCCGCGAGATCGTTCAGGAAGGCGGAGAACGCGACGAGGTTCAGGTTCACCGACAGGAGGATGAGTTCGACCGACATCAGGATGGTGATGATGTTCTTGCGGTTCATGAAGATACCGAAGACGCCGATCACGAAGAGAATGGCGGCAACCGTAAGGTAGTGTCCGAGACCAACGGCCATGATTGCTGTTCCTTGGGTTCCGCTCAGATGCCGCGACCGCTCTCGACCTTCACGACCTCGATGGCCGTGGAAGGATTGCGAGCGACCTGTTCGGGGATCGACTGGCGCTTGATGCCCGGCTTGTGGCGGAGCGTCAGGACGATGGCGCCGACCATGGCGACGAAGAGCACGAGACCCGCCATCTGGAAGAAGAAGACGTAGCGCGTGTAGAGGACGTGGCCGATCGCCTCGATGTTCGACATGGTCTCGAGCGGCGGGATCGGCAGGACAGTCCCGGCAGACGGCGCCGGCTGGTAGTAGCCGCCCGACAGCGCGATCACGAGCTGGGCGAGGAGAACGAAACCGATGATCGCGCCGATCGGCGCGTATTTCAGGGCGCCCTGCTTGATGCGGCCGAAATCGAGGTCCAGCATCATGACGACGAAGAGGAAGAGGATCGCGACGGCGCCGACATAGACGACGATCAGAATCAGCGCGAGGAACTCGGCGCCGGTCAGAAGGAAGAGACCGGCGGCCGCCACGAAGGTCAGGATCAGGAACAGGACCGAGTGGACCGGGTTACGCGCCACGACCACCATCAGCGCCGAACCAACGCTGACGATCGCGAAAAGGTAGAAAAACAACGTCTGTAGCCCCATCGTGGCGGGCTCCCCCAAAGGTACGGTTCACTCGCAAGGTCTGCGCCGCTTCGGCGCCAAACCCTGCCCAAATCGAATCCGCGGCCTCCTTTACGGCGACCGCCCGAGGCTTACCGGTACGGTGCGTCCAGCGCAATGTTCCGAGCGATTTCGCGCTCCCAGCGATCGCCGTTCGCCAGAAGCTTTTCCTTGTCGTAGTAGAGCTCTTCGCGCGTTTCCGTGGAGAACTCGAAGTTCGGTCCCTCGACGATCGCGTCGACCGGGCAGGCCTCCTGGCAGAAGCCGCAATAGATGCACTTCACCATGTCGATGTCGTAGCGCACCGTGCGGCGCGTGCCGTCATTGCGGCGCGGACCGGCCTCGATCGTGATCGCCTGCGCGGGGCAGATCGCCTCGCAGAGCTTGCAGGCGATGCAGCGCTCCTGCCCGTTCGGATACCGGCGCAGCGCATGCTCGCCGCGGAAACGCGGGCTCACCGGTCCCTTCTCGTAGGGGTAGTTCACCGTCGACTTCGGCGCGAAGAAATAGCGCATGGAGAGCCGGAACGCGCCCAGGAACTCCAGAAGGAACAGCGATCGAATGGTCTGCGTCAGAGCGCTCATCTTATACCTTGCCTCCGAGGATCGGAGCGAATGTCAGGTCTTCACCCCCGGCATTCGAGGGAGTGCAAAGAAGAAGAAAGGCGGCTCGACCGCCGCCTTTCCGATCAGGCGTTGCCCCAGCCGGTCAGCTGCAGGACGAAGGCGACGATCACGACCATGGCGAGCGAGATCGGGAGGAACACCTTCCAGCCCAGGCGCATCAGCTGGTCGTAGCGATAGCGGGGCACGAAGGCCTTCACCATGGCGAAAAGGAAGAAGCAGAACGCCACCTTGATCAGGAACCAGATGAAGCCCGGAATCCAGGTGAACGGCACGATGTCGATCGGGGGCAACCAGCCGCCGAGGAACAGGATCGTCATCAGCGAGCACATGAGGGTGATCGCCGCATATTCGCCGAGCATGAACATCATGTACGGGGTCGAGCCGTACTCGACCATGAAGCCGGCCACGAGTTCGGATTCCGCTTCCGGAAGGTCGAACGGGGGGCGGTTCGTCTCGGCCAGCGCCGAGATGAAGAAGATGACGAACATCGGGAAGAGCGACAACCAATGCCAGTCGAGGAAGCTCGCGGGCATGCCCAGCATCGTGCCGAGACCGTCATGCTGCGCGACGACGATATCCGTCAGGTTCAGCGAGCCGACGCAGAGGAGAACCGTCACGATCACGAAGCCAATCGAGACTTCGTAGGACACCATCTGCGCGGCGGAGCGAAGCGCGCCGAGGAAGGCGTATTTTGAATTCGAAGCCCAGCCGCCCATGATGACGCCGTACACTTCGAGGGACGAGATCGCGAAGATGTAGAGAATGCCGAGATTGATGTCGGCGATCACCCAACCATCGGCCACCGGCACCACGGCGAACGTCGCGAGCGCCAGCGTCACGGCGACGAGCGGCGCGACGAGGAAGACGACCTTGTCGGACGAAGCCGGGATCACCGGCTCCTTCAGAACGAACTTCAGAAGATCGGCGAAGGACTGGAAGAGACCGAAGGGACCGACGACGTTCGGACCACGACGCATCTGCACCGCCGCCCAGATCTTGCGATCGGCCAGGAGGATGTAGGCGATCAGAACGAGCAGCACGACCAGGAACAGAAGGCTCTGTCCGAGGATGACCAGGGCCGGCCAGATATAGGACGAGAAGATGTCCATGAGATTGGGTCTTCCTTACTCGGCAGCCTGGAGCTGCTCGCCGCGCGCGAGACGCGAGCACTCGGCCATCACCTTCGATGCACGGGCGATGGGGTTGGTCAGGTAGAAATCGCCGAGGCGCGACCGGAACACGTCGCCGCTCAGCGCTCCGGCCCGGTCGGCCAGAACCGTCACGGCGTTGCGGTCGGCTTCGATCAGATCGCCCTCGGCCAGATGCGGCACGGCGGCGACGAGATCGGCGCGAAGCTGCGCGAGCGAATCGAAGGGCAGCGTCTTGCCGAGCACGGCCGAAAGGGCGCGCAGGATGGCCCAATCTTCACGTGCATCGCCCGGCGGGAACGCGGCACGACCGCCCGACTGCACGCGGCCTTCGGTGTTGACGTAGGTGCCGGCCTTCTCGGTATAGGCCGCTCCCGGCAGGATGACGTCGGCGCGATGCGCGCCGCGATCGCCATGCGTGCCGATATAGACGACGAACGGGCCAGCACCGATCTCGATCTCGTCCGCGCCAAGATTGAAGAGAACGTCGACACCACCCTTGGCCATCGCCTCGGCCGAGAGCGAGCCCGCCTGCGGCACGAAGCCGATGTCGAGGCCGCCGACGCGCGAGGCCGCCGTGTGGAGAACGTTGAATCCGTTCCAGGTGTCGGTCACGGCACCGATCTCACGCGCCAGGGCGGCGACGGAGTTCAGGACGTCGAGACCGTTCTCGCCGGCCATAGGCCCCTGCCCCAGGATGATCATCGGACGCTCGGCCTTGCGCAGCGCCTCGTAGAAGTCGCCGTTGGCCTTCTCGATTTCGCCGAGCGTCTGCGGGCCGGCGCCGAGATGCGTCACGGCATAGCGAAGGTCGATCGCCTCGCCGATCATGCCGATCGGGAAGCCGCCCCGACGCCAGCGCTTGCGGATGCGGGCGTTCAGAACAGGCGCTTCGAAGCGCGGGTTGGCACCGATGATCAGAAGCGCGTCGGCATTCTCGATCCCGGCAATCGTCGTGTTGAAGATGTAGGACGCGCGGCCGTCGGCCGGGTTCAGCTTGGACCCATCCTGACGGCAGTCGAAATGGCCCGAGCCGAGCTGGCCCATGAGACGCTTCAGCGCCCACATCTCTTCGAGATTGGCGAGATCGCCGGCGATCGCGCCGATGCGCGACGCGTCGGTCGCGGACACGCGTGCCTTGATCGCGTCGAAGGCTTCCGACCAGCTGGCGGGCTGCAAACGCCCGTCACGGCGCACGTAAGGGCGATCGAGGCGCTGCGTGCGCAGACCATCCCAGACGAAGCGCGTCTTGTCGGAAATCCACTCCTCGTTCACGTCTTCGTTCGTGCGCGGGAGAATGCGCATGACCTCGCGTCCGCGCGTGTCGACGCGGATCGACGAGCCGACCGCGTCCATGACGTCGACGGTCTCGGTTTTGGTCAATTCCCACGGACGAGCCTGGAACGCATAGGGTCGCGAGGTCAGCGCACCGACCGGGCAGAGGTCGATGACGTTGCCCTGCAGCTCTGAGGTCATCGCCTGCTCGAGATAGGTCGTGATCTCGGCGTCCTCGCCGCGACCGATCAGCCCGAGCTCCGAGATGCCGGCGACTTCCGTCGTGAAGCGGACGCAGCGCGTGCAATGGATGCAACGCGTCATGATCGTCTTCACGAGCGGACCGATATACTTGTCTTCGACGGCGCGCTTGTTTTCCTTGTAGCGCGACGAGTCGACGCCGAAGGCCATCGCCTGATCCTGCAGGTCGCACTCGCCGCCCTGGTCGCAGATCGGGCAATCCAGCGGATGGTTGATGAGGAGGAACTCCATCACCCCTTCGCGCGCCTTCTTCACCATCGGCGTGTTGGTGAAGATCTCCGGCGCTTCGCCGTTCGGGCCCGGGCGCAGATCGCGCACGCCCATGGCGCAGGACGCTGCGGGCTTGGGCGGCCCGCCCTTCACCTCGACCAGACACATGCGGCAATTGCCGGCAACCGAGAGCCGCTCGTGGAAGCAGAAGCGCGGAATTTCGGCACCAGCCTCCTCCGCTGCCTGAAGCAGCGTGTAGTGGTCGGGAACCTCGATCTCGTTGCCGTCGACTTTGATCTTTGCCATCTGCTTTTTCTCAGTTCCGCTGCCGCCCAACCGGCGAGGCTCGAAGCCCCGCCCCGCTTTCGCGTCGACCGCTTACTCCGCCGCCTGGAGAATGGCGGGCCGGTCCTTGTCGGCATTGCGTGAAAATTCGTCGATGCGCCGTTCGATCTCGGCGCGGAAATGGCGCACGAGGCCCTGGATCGGCCATGCGGCCGCGTCGCCGAGCGCGCAGATCGTGTGACCTTCGACCTGCTTCGTCACGTCCAGCAGCATGTCGATCTCGCGCTTCTGCGCGTTGCCGACCACCATGCGCTCCATGACACGCCACATCCAGCCGGTGCCTTCGCGGCAGGGCGTGCACTGGCCGCAGCTCTCGTGCTTGTAGAAATAGGCGAGCCGCGCGATCGCGCGCACGATGTCGGTGGACTTGTCCATGACGATCACGGCGGCCGTGCCGAACGAGGACTTCACCTCGCGCATGCCGTCGAAATCCATGATCGCGTCGACCATCTGCTCGCCGGGGACCAGCGGGCAGGACGAGCCGCCCGGGATGACCGCCAGTAGATTGTCGTAGCCGCCGCGAACGCCGCCGCAATGGCGGTCGATCAGCTCGCGGAACGTCACGCCCATCGATTCCTCGACGGTGCAAGGGGTGTTCACATGGCCCGAGATCGAGAAGAGCTTGGTGCCCGTGTTGTTCGGTCGACCGAAGCCCGCGAACCAGGCGCCGCCGCGGCGGAGGATCGTCGGCGCGACCGCGATGGACTCGACATTGTTGACCGTCGTGGGGCAGCCGTAGAGGCCCATATTCGCCGGGAACGGCGGCTTCAGGCGCGGCTGGCCCTTCTTGCCTTCGAGGCTTTCGAGCAGCGCCGTTTCTTCGCCGCAGATGTAAGCGCCCGCGCCGTGATGGACGAAGACGTCCATGTCCCAGCCGCACTTGTTGTCACGACCGAGGAGACCGGCGTCGTAGCATTCGTCGATGGCGAGCTGCAGCGCTTCGCGCTCGCGAACATATTCCCCGCGGACGTAGATATAGGCCGCGTGAGCCCCCATCGCGAAGCTCGCGATGATGCAGCCCTCGATCAGCGTGAACGGGTCGTTGCGCAGGATCTCGCGATCCTTGCACGTGCCGGGCTCGGACTCGTCGGCATTCACGACGAGGTAATGCGGGCGATCGCCCACTTCCTTCGGCATGAAGGACCACTTGAGACCGGTCGGGAAGCCCGCGCCGCCGCGTCCGCGCAGACCCGACGCCTTCATCTCGTTGATGATCCAGTCCCGGCCCTTGCCGATGATGTCGGCCGTGCCGTCGAAATGGCCGCGACGCATCGCGCCCTTCAGGCTCTTGTCCCGAAGGCCGTAGATATTGGTGAAGATGCGATCCTGATCCTGCAGCATATCCGCTTCCCCGCCCTTAGCGCTTCGGCTCGTCAGCGTTCGGAACGCTGCGGTTTTCGCTTCCCGAGGCACCGGCTTCGCTCGCCGGGGTGCCGGTCGTATCGGACGTGTTCCGACGCTCGCCTTCCAGACGACCGCTCGCGCCGGCTTCGCGGTTCGAAAGGTCCTCGCCCGCCGGCGCGGCACCAGCCGCATCGCCCGGAACGCGCTGCTCGTCGCGAACGACGCGGTCCTCGGCTGCCTCGCCCTTGGTCTTCAGCGGACCGTCGGTGCGCGGCTTGCCGTCCACCGACCCGCGTCCCGCGCCGAACTCGGCTTCGTCGCGCTGCTTCTGGTCGGTCGGCCCTTGCGAGGTTCCGCCGGTGCGCCCGGCGCCCGGCTGATCCGCACCCGCTGCGGGATCGACGCTCGTTTCGCCTTCCTTGGCGGAATGCGAGTCGGCGGCCGAAGCCTTGCCCGGCGCCTGGATCGTCGGATCGGTTTCCGGCGCGCTCGTTTCCACGCGGCCAGCCTGCGAGGGCGGCGTCGAAGCCTCGCCCGTCGCGCTCGAACCCGATGCGGACTGGCCGCGCGCACGCGCTTCGTCCGGACCGTCCTCGTCATTGAACGCGGTCAGCGTCGTCAGACCACCCATCGGGACCGAGAGATGGCGGTCGACCTGCGGCCCCTTGCGAACGCTGGCGCCCTCGCCGGCATCGAAAGCCTCGATGATCTCACCCAGACGCTCGGGGGTGAGGTCCTCGTAGGTGTCCTTGAAAATCATCACCATGGGCGCATTGACGCAGGCGCCCAGACACTCCACCTCTTCCCACGACAGGGTGCCGGCTTCGTTCAGGTGGAACGGCTCGGGGTGGATATGCTTCCGGCAGACGGCCTTCAGATCCTCGGCGCCGCGCAGCATGCAGGGCGTCGTGCCGCAAACCTGAACATGGGCGCGGGTGCCGACCGGCTTCAGCTGGAACTGCGTATAGAAGGTGGCGACTTCGAGCACGCGGATCATGGGCATGCGCAGACGATCGGCGACATACTCGATCGCCGCCTTGGTGACCCAGCCGTCCTGTTCCTGGGCGCGCATCAACAGCGGGATCACCGCCGATTGCTGGCGCGCTTCGGGATATTTCGCGATCGTCGCGACAGCCCACCGCTCGTTTTCATCCGAGAACGCAAAGCTCTGGGGCTGAACGGTATCTTCCGCAAGGCGTCGGACAGACATTGGACCTCGACTTCAGAACGGTTCCAACATGCGTATGTTGCGGCGCGTTCTAACATAGAATGCACAAAAGACCAGCGGCTTCACGTCTCCGCGAGCGCCGATATGATTTCGGTCACGAGTTCGAACCGAGGCCCTCGTAGACCTCGGCGGAACGCTTAGCGATCGACCTCGCCGAACACGATATCGCACGACCCAAGGATCGCGGACACGTCGGCCAGCATGTGGTTGCGGCACAGGAAATCCAGCGCCTGCAGATGGGCAAACCCGGGAGCCCGGATCTTGCAGCGATAGGGCTTGTTCGTCCCGTCCGCCACGAGATAGACGCCGAACTCGCCCTTCGGCGCTTCCACGGCGGCGTAGACTTCGCCTTCGGGAACGTGGAAGCCCTCGGTGTAGAGCTTGAAGTGGTGGATCAGCGCTTCCATCGAACGCTTCATGGCGGCGCGCTTGGGCGGCACCACCTTGCCTTCGGTGGACGAGATCGGACCGACGCGATCCTTGCCGGCCAACCGCTCGATGCACTGCTTCATGATCGCGGTGGACTGACGCATCTCTTCCATGCGGATGAGATAGCGGTCGTAGCAGTCGCCATTCTTGCCGATCGGAATGTCGAACTGCATCTGGTCGTAGCATTCGTAGGGCTGCGACTTGCGCAGGTCCCAAGCCGCTCCCGAACCGCGCACCATCACGCCCGAGAAGCCGAGCGCCAAACCGTCCTCCAGCGAGACGACGCCGATATCGACGTTGCGCTGCTTGAAGATGCGGTTTTCGGTCAGAAGCTCGTCGATATCGGCGAGCGCCTTCAGGAACGGGTCGCACCAGGCGCCGATATCGTCGACCAACTGGGCGTCGAGATCCTGATGCACACCGCCCGGACGGAAATAGGCGGCGTGAAGCCGCGCACCGCTGGCGCGCTCATAGAACACCATGAGCTTTTCGCGCTCTTCGAAGCCCCAGAGCGGCGGCGTCAGCGCGCCGACGTCCATCGCCTGCGTCGTCACGTTCAGGAGATGCGACAGAATGCGGCCGATCTCGCAGTAGAGAACGCGGATCAGCTGCGCCTTGATCGGAACGTCCACCTCGGCCAGCCGCTCGACGGCGAGGCAGAAGGCATGCTCCTGGTTCATCGGCGCGACATAGTCGAGGCGGTCGAAATAGGGGATCGCCTGGAGATAGGTCTTCTGCTCGATCAGCTTCTCGGTGCCGCGATGCAGGAGGCCGATATGCGGGTCCACGCGCTCGACATTCTCGCCATCGAGTTCGAGAACGAGACGAAGCACGCCGTGGGCCGCCGGATGCTGCGGCCCGAAATTGATGTTGAAGTTTCGGACGTCGATCTCAGCCACGGTCAGGCCCCTTGTTCGTTAGCGAAGTGCGCCAGACATCGGGCGCCGGTCAGCATACGTGTTTGCACCGAGGACCTCGCCTCGGACGCAGGGAACTGCGAGAAAGCCCCTCAAGGCCGCTCGCAGCGCCCTCCTCGTCAGTTCGCCTTTGCCTTCTCGTCGCCCGGCAGAACGTAGTCCGTTCCTTCCCAAGGCGACAGAAAGTCGAAATTGCGGAACTCCTGGCGGAGCTGCACGGGTTCGTAGACGACCTGCTTCAGCTCTTCGTCGTAGTGAACCTCGACAAAGCCGGTCAGCGGGAAGTCTTTGCGCAGCGGATGCCCCTCGAAACCGTAGTCCGTGAGGATGCGGCGAAGATCGGGATGGCCCGTGAAGAGAATGCCGTAGAGATCGTACGCTTCGCGCTCGAACCAGTCGGCGCCCGGGAAAACGCCGAAGATCGAGGGAACCGGACGGTCCTCGTTCGTTACGACCTTCACGCGGATGCGCTGGTTCAGATGCAGCGAGAGGAAGTGATAGACGACCTCGAACCGATCGACGCGGTTCGGATAGTCCACGCCCGCCACGTCGATGAAGCACTTGAACTGGCACTGCGAATTGTCGCGCAGGAAAGTGACGGTCTCGACGATATCCGCCGGCCGAACTTCGATGGTCAGTTCGCCATAAGCGATCTTCGCCTCGACGAGCTTGTCGCCGAGTGCCTCGCCCAGGAAGTCCGAAAGCTCGCTCATGCTCATGTCAGCGCTCGATGGTCCCAAGGCGGCGGATCTTCTTCTGCAGGAGCAGCATGCCGTAAAGCAGCGCTTCTGCCGTCGGCGGGCAGCCCGGCACGTAGATATCGACCGGAACGACCCGGTCGCAGCCGCGCACCACCGAATAGGAATAGTGGTAGTAGCCGCCGCCATTGGCGCAGGAGCCCATCGAGATGACGTAGCGCGGCTCCGGCATCTGGTCGTAGACCTTGCGGAGCGCGGGCGCCATCTTGTTGGTCAGCGTGCCGGCGACGATCATGAGATCGGACTGGCGGGGCGAAGCGCGCGGGGCGAACCCGAAGCGCTCGCCGTCATAACGCGGCATGGACATCTGCATCATCTCGACCGCGCAGCAGGCGAGACCGAAGGTCATCCACATGAGCGAGCCGGTGCGTGCCCACTGGATGAGATCCTCGGTGGAGGTGACGATGAAGCCCTTGTCGGCGAGTTCGTTGTTGACGTCGGTCACGAACGGGTCTGCTGCGGGAGCGACCTGAAGGTCCGAGCGTGACGCCAGCGAAGAGGAAGCGGGGTTCAATCCCATTCCAACGCACCTTTCTTCCATTCGTAGACGAAGCCGACGGTCAACACGCCGAGGAACACCATCATCGACCAGAGCCCGGCCCAGCCCAGCTCATGGAACGAGGCGGCCCAGGGGAACAGGAAGGCGACTTCCAGATCGAAGATGATGAACAGGATCGACACCAGATAGAACCGAACGTCGAACTTCATTCGGGAATCGTCGAAGGCGTCGAAACCGCATTCGTAGGCCGAGAGCTTCTCGTCGTCGGGAGCCTTGAACGCCAGAAGGAACGGCGAGACCAGAAGGGCCAAGCCGATCAGCAGCGCAACGCCGACGAAGATAACGATCGGGAGATAAGAACCAAGGAGCTCGTTCACAAGCCTAACTCTCCATATCGCGAACGCGTCGCGATCCGGCAACGGGTTGAAGCATCTCAAACTTTCGGCTGCATTAACGTCGCTGGAGTCAACCGACCGGAAGCCCCAAGGCCGTCTCCGCCGAACCAAATCGGGGCGAGAATTAGACCCTTCCCAAAGTAGAAGCAAGGCGCCTTTCGTCACTGCGAAGGACTTCGCGCAAGCTCACGCACCGCAACCATGCGACCGATGGAATCACATGGCTGAACGAATACGAAAAGGTAGAATGGAGGGGCATCAAAGATGGCGCGAGTGACGGGGCTCGAACCCGCGACCTCCGGCGTGACAGGCCGGCACTCTAACCGACTGAGCTACACCCGCGCAAACGACCGCCAAAGCGATCTATATGTATAAATGGCGCGAGTGACGGGGCTCGAACCCGCGACCTCCGGCGTGACAGGCCGGCACTCTAACCGACTGAGCTACACCCGCGCTTCGTGCCGCTGTCGTCTCCGTCAGCGGCATGAGTGGTCGTTTAGGTCCTAGCGCTTTCGGTGTCAACGCCCTTTTGCAATATCAGCGATTTCAGTGACTTACGCCCTCCCCTCGCTGATTCATCGCCGGCCGGTGACAGAATCACGGAGTTTGGATGACGAATCGGCGGGTGAATCGCGTGGTTCGGTCGGAGACAGGTGCTGTGAAGAGCCGTGCGACGGCGAGAAAAGCTCTGCGCTTGCAATTTCGCGTTCGAGCCACTATCGAATGGCGCGTCGGGCGATTAGCTCAGTTGGTAGAGCGCCTCGCTTACACCGAGGATGTCGGCAGTTCGAGCCTGTCATCGCCCACCATGAACCCGCACAACAGCTTCAGGGACTTGCGAGGCGATCTCAGCCCCTTCCCGCGCAGCTGACGCCGGTCCCTTACACATGCTCACCGCGAGATGATCGTTCTCGAAGCCGCCTGCCTTGGACGGTTGGGTCTTGGGGTCGATCGGGTCCTCGACGCCCCGCAGACGATCGTCGTCGCCCTAGCTCTCGCAATGTCCTCGAAAAGCTCGTCCGTTATCCGAATCTCGTCGCCGTAGAGCAGCGTCTGGCGGCCTCCTTCACGGCGTCCTCGGGTCGCGTGCTCGTTCGACACGGCTCTCTTCCTCAGTGTCGGCATAGGGCCTGCAGAATCTTGGGTTCCAGCGCAACGAAACGTCAGCCGGAGGGTGCCCACGCAAAGCAGAAGCTTCTCCGGCCTCGATGCATGCCTTTGGACGGCTGAGGTCGGAAACCCCGAACATGTTGCCTCGCGGCTGACATCGCTTCTTTCTATCCGGACCGGCCGCCGTACATCGACCGCAGGAAGTGGGGACATCCGGGGGAACGGACGGCGAAAGGCGGCACCATGTTCGAAGGGTTCAGGCTGGAGCGGGTCGTCTTGACCGAGGCGACGCTCCGCGTTCGCGTCGGCGGCAGCGGCCCACCGCTCCTCCTCCTCCACGGCCACCCGCGCACCCACGCCACCTGGCATCGCGTCGCGCCGGTCCTCGCCGAGCGCTTTACCGTCGTGTGTCCGGACCTGCGCGGCTTTGGCGAATCCTCCAAGCCCGCCGACACGCCCGACCATTCCGGCTCGTCGAAACGGGCGAAAGCGCGCGATTGCGTCGAGCTGATGCGCCATTTCGGATTCGATCGCTTCGGGCTCGTCGGCCATGACCGGGGGTCTTACACCGCGTTCCGCACGGCGATGGATCATCCGGGCTCGGTCAGTCGACTCGTCATCCTCGACGGCATACCGATCGCGGACGCGTTGGCCCGCTGCGACGCCCGGTTCGCCAGCGCCTGGTGGCACTGGTTCTTCTTCGCTCAAAGCCAGAAACCCGAACGGGCGATCCTTGCCGACCCCGACGCCTGGTATGGCGGAGAACCCGACGTAATGAGCGAGGATGCCTATGCCGACTTCCGGCGCGCCATCCACGACCCCGCGACCGTCCACGGCATGGTCGAGGACTACCGCGCCGGGCTCGGGATCGACCGAGCTCACGACGAGGCGGACCGGGCCGCGGGGCGCAAGCTCGCCTGCCCTCTCCTCGTCCTGTGGTCGGCCCGCGACGATCTCGAACAGCTCCATGGCGACATAGTGGAGATCTGGCGCGGTTGGGCCGCAGACGTGCGCGGACACAGCCTCGATTGCGGACATCACATGGCCGAGGAGGCGCCGGAAGAACTGGCCGCGGACCTCGCGCAGTTCTTCGAAGGTCCGACAGGAACGCGGCCTACGATCCCCACGTGAAGCCACCGACGGTGGGTCTTATCCAATGGCGCTCCGTCGGCGCGGCACCGGCATTCCCGAGGACTCATGTTCTGGCGCAAGAGCCTGAGGTTCGATGGCAACGAACGAGTCTTGCAAGCTCCCTCAAAGGCCAAGGCTGGAACGTCGCCGCCCCGTCCTTGGTTGTGTCGCTAGGGTCGAGAGGGTGAGTTGACCAAGGGTGTGATGAACGCGTGGGAGATCGAGTAGCTGTCATGGCGGCGGATGCATGAAAACCGAAAAAACGGCCCGACTTCGCAAGGGTCCGCAGATGATGGGCGGGCCGATGAATTTCCTCGTGTCGGTCGATACGCGAATCGACGGCGACATCGTCCTTCCCCCCGATCGATATCAGGGGACGGTCGCCTGGAAGGAAACGGCGACACGGTCAGGCGTCGAGCGATCCAAGAAGCGCTACAAGATCGAACTTCCCGCAGCGGATGTCGTGCGCTGGGGCGGCGCTCCGGTGACGGGCGGAGCGACATGTTGGATCGACATCAGCACCGAGGTGGCCTCTGGTGAGATCAAGACGCTCTGACCGGGAGGCGACAGGTCCTGCGCATTAGGTCAAGCGACCGCTTTTGACCCTTGCAAGCCGTTTGGCCGGGGACAGCGAGACTCCTGAAGCCGACCTTCGTGAATGATTCTGAACCTCGTGCGATCAGAGCGTCCACATCTCGGCGATGACAGTTTTTCGTCGTGGTGACATGGAAGACGAGGCGTCTTTGGAGCCTGCGGGATTGCGCATCCCGAGCGGCATGGCTGGTTGCACGGAAGGATCAGAGCGATCCGACAAATCCTTGAGGTCCACCCTTCAAGCCGCGACAATCACCCTCTGACTCGCCAGAAATTGGGGCCCGCAGGATGAGGTTCGTCCGCGATCCCGCTCCTGGCGAGTGGGCGCATCGCCGGCATCAGCGGCATCCTCGATGGAGTTCTTGAGCGGGGGACGAGCGGCCACGATGTCTGCGGCATCGCCTGCGCCCTCGCCACCTGGCGGATCTTCATCCGGCCGGTGAAGGCGCATCTCTTCGCTACGTTTTCCGATCACGTCCTGACAAGTCGCCAGCGGACCCGCCGTTGGTTCGGCCAACGCCGCGCTGTCTGATCGGAATCCTGCGTGATCAATCTACAAAAACATAGAGCGTCTGAGCCTTTTCTCCTCTTAATTCGCATTCCCCGAAAGTGCCGCATTGATCCTTCGCCGGAAGGGGATTTCATTCGTCGCCGACAGCCAATGGACGAATGATGAGCGACCAGGACCCATCCTCGATCAAGACCATCGCCCGCATGCCGATGATCGGCGATATCGCGCCGGATTTCGAATGCCGCACCACGCACGGCGTCCGTCGCCTGTCCGACCATCGCGGCCGGTGGCTCGTCCTCTTCTCGCATCCTGCGGACTTCACGCCCGTCTGCACGTCCGAGTTCGTCGCCTTCGCACGGATGGCGCCCGAGTTCGCGCGGGTCGGCTGCGAGCTCCTCGGCCTGTCCGTCGACAGCCTGTTCTCGCACATCGCCTGGGTGCGCACGATCGAACGGCGCTTCGGCCTCGCCGTCCCCTTCCCGGTCGTCGAGGACCCGTCGATGGCCATCGCTTCGGCCTACGGCATGATCCATCCGGGCGCCGGCGACAGCGCGACGGTGCGCGGCTGCTTCGTCATCGACCCGCAGGGCGTGATCCGCATGTCCTGCTGGTACCCGATGTCGACGGGTCGGAATGTCGGGGAGATCCTGCGCACGGTGGTCGCGCTCCAAGTCCACGACGCCGAGGGTGTTTCGACGCCGGAGAACTGGCAGCCGGGTGACGAAGTGATCGAGATGGCGGCGTTCGAGACCGGCGACGGGCGCGACGTGGCCGAGTGGTTCTACCAAACGCGCAAGCTGGAGGCTGCGGAATGAGCGTTCCCATCGTCAAGGGCTTGTTCGACCCCCGCACCTTCTCGATCCAGTATGTCGCCGCCTGTCCCGACACGAAGCGATGCGCCATCATCGATCCCGTACTCGACTTCGACGAGAAGTCCGGCGCCACGGGGACGGTCAGTGCCGACGCCATCCTGGCCTATGTCGAGGCCGAGGGGCTGACGGTGGAATGGATCCTCGACACGCATCCGCACGCCGACCACTTCTCGGCAGCCCGATACCTGAAGGAGCGGACTGGCGCGCCGACGGCGATCGGCGAAAGAGTGATCGAGGTCCAGACGCTCTGGAAGGACATCTACAACTGGCCGTCCTTCCCGACCGACGGCTCGCAATGGGACAAGCTGTTCACTGAGGGCGAGCGCTTCCGAATCGGCGAGATCGACGCGCATGTCCTCTTTTCGCCCGGCCATACGCTTGCCTCCATCACCTACGTGATCGGCGACGCCGCCTTCGTGCATGACACGCTGTTCATGCCCGACAGCGGAACCGCGCGGGCGGACTTTCCGGGCGGCAGCGCCTCGCGCCTCTGGAACTCGATCCAGGGCATCCTCGCGCTTCCCGACGAGACCCGCGTCTTCGTCGGACACGATTACCAGCCGGGCGGCCGCGAGCCGATGTGGGAAGCGACGGTGGCGGAACATAAGCGCTCCAACATCCATCTGACGAAGGCGGCGACCGAAGCGGAGTTCATCGCGATCCGCGAGGCCCGCGACCGGACGTTGCCGATGCCCAAGCTCATCCTGCATTCGCTCCAGGTCAACATGAGCGGCGGGCGACTGCCCGAGCCGGAGGACAACGGCCGCCGCTACCTGAAGATCCCGCTGGATACGCTCGGCGGCGCCCCATGGAACGAGGCTGCCTGACATGTCGCCGCCGCTCGGTCGCCGCCCGGACGACGCCGCAAGGGCCGCCGAGTTCCTGAAGCGGCTCGGCAACCCGGGCCGCATGGCCATCGTCGCGCGGCTGCGCGAAGGCGAAATGACGGTGGCGGAGATGGAAACGGAGCTCGGGCTGCGCCAGCCGTCCCTTTCCCAGCAGCTTGCCGACCTGCGGGCGGGCGGGATCGTCGAGGCCCGGCGGGAAGCAAAGTCCGTCCGGTATCGCCTGACCGACGATCGGGCGAAGAAGGTGATCGACCTTTGCGACCTGCTCTTCGGCCCCGCGCCCGCGCGACCGGCGTCGGGCCTGGCTCCTGACGCGAACCCAGGCACGGCTGTGAGGCCCCGCATCGGGGCCGCGGTTTTCGCGAAGGTCGGCACCCGTCTGCCGCCACGCACGGACGGCGCCGCCGACGCCTGATCGGGTGGCGGACGCGTCGATGGCATGCCGCCCGCACGGGCAACCGTGCCGAGCCGAAGCGAACGAACCGAACCCTCGGGAGGATCACGAGATGACCATCAAGACGCTCGATGAGGCCCTTTCGGTCTCCCCGCAGATCTCCGTTTCCGATCTGCCGAAGCTGAGGGAACAGGGCTTCCGCTCGGTGATCGTCAACCGCCCGGACGGCGAGGAGCCAAAACAGCCGAGCTTCGGCGAGATCGAGACGGCCGCCCGCTCCCTCGGCATGGAAGCGCGCCATGTTCCGATCAGGCCGGGCGAGCAGACGCAGGCCGACGTCGATGCCTTCCGTAGGGCCTCTGAGGCTCTGCCGAAGCCTATCCTCGGCTACTGCCGTTCGGGCACGCGCTCGGCGACCCTCTGGGCGCTCGCTCGGGACGGGCGGATGCCGCGGGAGGAGATCGTCGCCCGCGCCGGGCAAGCGGGATACGACGTGACGAAGGCCCTGGCCGCGCGTCCCGTACCCTCTTCGGCGGCAGGGGCGAACGGCGAGATGCGCCATGACATCGTGATCGTCGGCGCCGGAACGGGCGGACTTGCCGCGGCAGCCAGCATGTTGGCGCGGGTCTCCGGTCTCGACATCGCGGTCATCGACCCGGCCGACGTGCATGACTACCAGCCGGGCTGGACGCTTGTCGGCGCAGGCATCTTCACCCCGCAAGAAACCCGGCGCGACATGGCGTCCCTGATCCCCAAGGACGCCACTTGGATCCGGGCATCCGTTTCGGCCTTCGAGCCTCAGACGGACACGGTCGTCCTGTCGGACGGGCGCAGGGTCGTCTACCGGAAGCTGGTCGCCGCACCCGGCATCGAGCTGAACTGGTCCGCGATCGAGGGTCTGGAGGAGACGCTCGGCCGGAACGGCGTCACTTCGAACTACCGCTACGATCTCGCTCCCTACACGTGGAAGCTCGTCCAGGGCCTCAAGGGCGGAAAGGCCCTGTTCTCGCAGCCGCCGATGCCGATCAAGTGCGCGGGCGCACCGCAGAAGGCGATGTACCTTTCCTGCGACCACTGGCGCTCGAAAGGGTGGCTAGACTCCACGAAAGTGGAGTTCCTGAACGCGGGACCCGTCCTGTTCGGCGTCGCGGACTACGTGCCGCCCTTGATGGAGTACATAAAGACCTACGGCATCGAACTCTCGTTCAGCCACAACCTCGTGAAGGTCGATGGCTCCTCGAAGAGAGCCTGGTTCGAGCGGAAGGACAGGGACGGCCAGACGCAGATCGTGGGGCGCGAGTTCGACATGCTCCATGTCGTGCCACCCCAACGCGCTCCGGAGTTCGTCCGCAACTCGGCGCTCGCCAACGAGGCGGGCTGGATCGAGGTCGATCCCTCGACGCTGCGCCATGTTCGCTTCCCCAACATCTACGCGCTCGGCGATGCGACCTGCACGACCAACGCCAAGACGATGGCCGCGGCCCGCAAGCAGGCCCCGGTCGTTGCCGAGAACCTCCTGCGCGATCTCGGACGCCTGAACCTCGAGGCGGTGGCGATCTACGACGGCTACGGGTCCTGCCCGTTGACGGTCGAACGCGGAAAGGTCGTGCTCGCCGAGTTCGCCTACGGCGGCAAGCGGGTCCCGAGCTTCCCCAAATGGTTCATCGACGACCTGAAGCCCTCGAAGGCGGCCTGGCTGCTGAAGGAGCGCCTGCTTCCGCAGGTCTACTGGCGCGGCATGCTGAAGGGCCGCGAGCCGATGGCCAAACCTGCCCACGCCCCGTTGAAGACGGTGGCCTGAGGCGGTCGCCAATGTCGGGGCCGGCCGCGCTCCCTGTCTCCTCAACCACTGGAGGTCCCGATGGTCCTCGAACCGCTGCAATACGGCCTCGGCGCCGTCTCGGGCTCGCTGGTCGGCTTCACCCTCGGCCTGTTCGGCGGCGGCGGGTCGATCCTTGCCGTTCCCCTGATGGCCTATCTCGTCGGCGTGCCGAGCGCCCACATGGCCATCGGCACCAGCGCGTTCGCGGTGGCGGTCAACGCCGCGACGGGTCTTGCCAGCCACGCGAGGCAGGGCACCGTGAAATGGCGCTGCGCGGCGCTCTACAGCATCGCCGGCGTCGCGGGGGCCGCGCTCGGTTCGACCATCGGCAAGGCGATCGACGGCGAGAAGCTCCTGTTCCTCTTCGCGCTCCTGATGCTGGTCATGGCCGTGCTGATGTTCCGTGGACGGGGCAAGGTCGGAATACCGGGTGCGGAGTGCAACCGCGAAAAGGCACCCAAGGTCCTCGGGTTCGGCGCCGCTACGGGCATCTTCTCCGGGTTCTTCGGGATCGGGGGCGGTTTTCTGATCGTCCCCGGCCTCGTTGCCTCGACGGGAATGCCGATCCTCAACGCCATCGGCTCGTCGCTGGTCGCCGTCACGGCCTTCGGCCTCACGACGTCCGTCAACTATGCGCTTTCGGGCCTCGTGGACTGGCGGCTCGCGTTCGTCTTCGTCGCCGGCGGCGTCGCGGGCGGGCTGGTCGGCGTCCTGAGCGCCAAGCGTATGTCCGCCCGCAAGGGCGTTCTCAACGTGGCCTTCGCGGGCCTCGTCTGCTGTGTCGCCGTCTACATGCTGGTCCGAAGCGCGGGCAGCTTCGGCGGCTGACGTGGACGTCTCGTCCAGTGGTCCATCGACATGGAACCCCGTTTCATGCCGGCGGAACGTGCGGATCGAAGCAAACGCTCCGATCCGTGACCCAGGCGGAACCGACGCGGCGACATCCCGCTGAAGCCTCTCGAAGCGTCTTCGCATGACGAAGGGACACTCATCATGTTCGATACACTCGACCCCGTTCTCCTGGCGCGAATCCAGTTCGCGTTCACGGTCGCGTTCCACTTCATCTTCCCCGCCTTCTCGATCGGGCTCGCGTCCTTTCTGGCGGTCTGCAACGGAATGTGGCTGGCGACGGGTCGGCAGGTCTACCTGACCCTCTTCCAGTTCTGGCTGAAGATCTTCGCTCTGTCCTTCGCCATGGGCGTCGTGTCGGGCATCGTCATGAGCTACCAGTTCGGCACCAACTGGAGCGTCTTCTCCGACCGGACGGGCCCAATCCTCGGCCCGATGATGGCCTACGAGGTGTTGTCGGCGTTCTTCCTCGAAGCGGGCTTCCTCGGCGTCATGCTGTTCGGCCTGAATCGCGTCGGCAAGGGCCTGCACTTCTTCGCGACGTTGATGGTCGCGATCGGGACCCTCGGGTCCGCCTTCTGGATCCTGTCGGTGAACTCGTGGATGCAGACCCCGGTCGGTAACTCGGTCGCCGCCAACGGCCAGTTCGTGCCCGAGGACTGGTGGGCCATCGTCTTCAACCCGTCCTTTCCGTACCGACTGGCGCACACCGTCCTCGCGGCCTACCTGACGACGGCCTTCATCGTCGGTGCCGTCGGCGCCTTCCATCTCCTGCGCAACCGCCACAACGGCCCGGCCCGCAAGATGTTCTCCATGGCCCTCTGGATGGCGACGATCGTCGCGCCGATCCAGATCTTCGCCGGGGACGCGCACGGGCTGAATACGCTGGAGCACCAGCCGATGAAGGTCGCGGCCATGGAGGGTCATTTCGAGACGACCCGCGACGGCGGAATGCCCCTCACCCTGTTCGGCCTGCCGGACATGGAAAAAGGCCGCATGCGCGCCGAGATCGGCATCCCGAACGTCGGCTCGCTGATCCTGACCCACTCGCTCGAGGGCGAAGTCGCCGGCCTCGACCAGTTCCCGAAGGAGGACTGGCCCAACGTCTGGATCGTCTTCTTCACCTTCCGGATCATGGTCGGCATCGGCTTCGCGATGCTCGGCATCGGCCTGTGGGGTCTCTGGCGCCGCTGGAAGGGAACGATCTACGACGCGCCGTGGCTCCAGCGCGCCATGGTCGCCATGGGTCCGTCCGGGCTCGTCGCGGTGATCTGCGGCTGGTTTACGACCGAGGTCGGGCGCCAGCCCTACACGGTCTACGGCCTCCTGCGCACGGCCGAAAGCCATTCGCCGATCGAGGCTGCGGCGGTCGGTGCGTCGCTCGTCGCCTTCGTCCTCGTCTACTTCGCCGTCTTCGGAGCCGGCACCTACTACATCATGCGCCTGATGGGACGCGGACCGAGCGTCTTCGAGACGGGTCCGGACCCGCGCGAGCCGATCCGCACCGCCGGCATCACGCCGGGCCCCGCCATGGACACGCAGGAGGGCCCCGTCTCCGGGGCCCGCATCTGACAGGAGGCGACCGATGGACCTTCCCCTGACCTGGGCCTTCATCCTCGCCTTCGCCGTTCTCGCCTATGTGGTGCTCGACGGCTTCGACCTCGGTATCGGGATCCTGTTTCCGTTCCTGAAGCGACACGAGGACCGCGACACGGCCATGAACACGATCGCCCCCTTCTGGGACGGCAACGAGACTTGGCTGGTGCTGGGCGGCGGAGGCCTCTTCGCGGCGTTCCCGCTCGCTTACGCGATTGTCATGCCCGCCCTCTACGCGCCGATCATCGCCATGCTGCTCGCGCTGATCTTCCGGGGCGTCGCCTTCGAGTTCCGCTGGAAGACGGTGCGCTGGCGCGGCGTCTGGGACCTGTCCTTCTTCGTCGGCTCCGTGGTGGCGGCGTTCGCGCAAGGTGTCTCGCTCGGCACGATCGTGCAGGGCATCGAGGTCGCGGACCGGGCCTACGCGGGTGGCAATTTCGACTGGCTGACGCCCTTTTCGGCCGCGACCGGCATAGCGGTCGTCATCGGATATGCGTTGCTCGGCGCGACGTGGATCATCATGAAGACGGACGGCCCGCTCAACCGCCTGGCTGCCCGCTACGCCATGGGCCTCGCCGTCGGCACGCTGGCCGCCGTCGCGCTCGTGTCGGCCTGGATGCCCTTCCTCCAGCCGACCTTCTTCTCGCGCTGGTTCGCCGTTCCGCAGGTTCTCTTCGTCGCGCCGATCCCGCTCCTCGTCGCCCTTGCGGCCTTCAGCCTGTTCAAGGCGCTTCGCGACCACGTCTCGAACTACCGCCCGTTCCTGTCGGCTCTGGCGATCTTCGTTCTGTCCTTCGTCGGCATCGGAATCTCGTTCTACCCGAACATCCTGCCGCCCGAGCTCACGATCTGGCAGGCCGCGGCACCGGACTCCAGCCTCGTCTTCCTCCTCGTCGGCGCCGCCGTCCTGATTCCGACGATCCTCGCCTACACGGCCTATTCCTATTGGGTCTTCCGGGGAAAGGTCGTCGAGGGCGAGGGTTACCACACCCACAACCACTGAAGGCACGTCATGCCCATGCCCCACGCCGCCCTCGAACGCCTCCCGCGCCGGGTGCGTCAGCTTGCCTGGTTCGTCGCGCTGTGGGTCGGCAGCGTCGCCGCGCTCGGCATGGTGGCGCTGGCCATCCGCTGGGTGCTTGCGCCCTGACGTCACGGGTCAGGGCAAAGAGGAGGAAGCGACCGTGCCGGAGGGCGGCGACGCTGCTCCCATCACGACCTTATCGACTGTCTGTCCGTGGAGGCCAAAGGGCGAATTCCGGTACCGCCGCCGCACCCGGCAGGCCGATGGTCAGCGCGAGGCCGGGCACCCTTCCCCGGACACCCGGCACGCGCGGGGTTCCGCCGTCTCGGGTGTTCCAGTTCCGCCGCGCCAACCCCGGGTGAGGGTCAGGCGCCGACGCGATGCCATCGCGAACTCCCGGGCGCCCGTGAGGGGCCTGAAGGAGAACGGTGGGGTCGCCAGCTTAAGGGAGACTCAGGGTTTTCGTTCGGGCTCAAGGTTTCGCCCGCCGAACCGCAGCATCGCGGAAAAGCCCCGGGGAGCGAGGTTGGCCAGGACGAGCTCGGCGTCCATGCGTCTGGCGCAGAGTTCGACGATGGTCAGGCCGAGCCCGCTGCCCACCGACGTCCGGTTCGCGCCACGGAAGAAGCGCTCGGCTGCGCGCCCGATCTCTTCCTCCTTCATGCCGTCCCCGGCATCCACGACCTCGAGGCGCGAGGCGTCCCAGCGCACCGTGACCAGGCCGCCGTCGGGCGAATGGTTGATGGCGTTTTCGACGAGGTTTCGGACGGCCAGTCCCGCCAGGATCTCGTCCACGGCGGGATCGGCATCGTCCGCGGGAGGCATCAGGGCGATGCCGATACCCCGGGCGGCCGCCCGGCCCGCCTGCTCGTCCGCAACCTCCCGCACGATCCGGCCCAGTTCGGCCCGCGTCCCGGACCGCTCACCGCCGGCCGCTTCGGCACCAGCCGTGTCGAGAAGCTGGCGCACGAGGCGCGAAGTCCGCTCCACCGCCGCCACGATCTGCGTCAGCGCCGTTCGGCGGACGTCCTCCCGGTCGGTGCGCAGGGAGATCTCCGCCTGCGTCTTCAAGCCGGCGAGCGGAGTACGGAGTTCGTGGGCGGCGTAGGCCAGGAAGTGGCGCTCCCGCTCCCGCGTCTCGTGCACACGGCTGAACAGGCCGTTGAGGGCGGTGACGACGGGCCGGATCTCGGAGGCGGCGCCGTCCGAGGGGATGGGTTGCAGATCACCCGCCTCCCGATGCGCCAGTCCGTTCGCCAACCGGTCCAGAGGACGCATGCCGCGTCCGACGCCGATCCAGAGCAGGACGCCGAGCGCAGAAATGACCAGCAGCATGGGAAGGATCAGGCCCTTGACCACGTCCCGCACGAGGCGCGCACGGATGTCGAGATTGTCGCCGACCAGCACCTGCACCCCGGCCGCCTCGTTTCGGACCGCGTAGACGCGCCATGTTCGCCCATTGATGTCTCGCTCCGAGAAGCCTTCCGACGCGTCGGACATGCGCGTCTCGGGCGCGCCGTCGGACCGTCCGAGGAGCGAGCCCGAAAGGGACCAGATCTGGCAGGAAATCTGCCGCTCGTAGGCATTGTGCTGGCGCGGCGGAATGGCGACGGCATCGAGCGAGGCCACGGTCACGTCGATTTCCTGGTTGTCGACCAGGGATGACACCATGCGCGCCGCCTCGGTCAGGCGCGCGTCGAGAACGCGCTCCACCTCCGCTCTCGTGCTGAAATAGATCCAACCCGTCGCAAAGGCCCAGACGAGTCCCGTGCTGAGCACGAGGATGACGAAGAGCCGCCCTTTTAACGATCCGGTCATCGCACAGGCTCCGCCATCCGGTAGCCGACGCCGCGCACGGTCTCGATGGAGCGGCTGCCGAGCTTGGCCCGCAGGTTGTGGATGTGGACCTCGACCGCGTTGCTCTCGACGCCCTCCTGAAAGCCGTAGAGCTTCTCCTCGATCTGCGCCTTGGAGATGATCGAGCGGGGGCGTTCCATCAAGGCGTGGAGCACGCGGAACTCCCGGCGCGACAGATGGACCTCCCCAGCCGCGTTGCGCGCCGTCATCTGCGCCGGGTCGAGCGTCACGCCGTTCCAGGTCAGGCAGGCTGTCGGCCGCTGGACGGCACGCCGCAGAAGGGCGCGCAGCCGCGCCGAGACCTCGTCGAGATCGAAGGGTTTACCGAGATGGTCGTCCGCTCCCGCGTCGAGCCCCGCGATTCGGTCGGCGACAGAATCGAGCGCGGTCAGGAACAGGGCGGGCGTCGCGTCGCCGCGCGCGCGCAGGCGCTGGAGAAGCGTCCGCCCGGAGCCGTCCGGCAGCATGACGTCGAGGACGACAGCGTCGATCCCGCCGCCTCGCAGTGCCACCTCCGCCTCGTCGCAACGCGTCGCGAGATCGGCGGTGAAGCCGTTCATCTCCAGGCCCACCTTGAGACCGCTGCCGAGGATGTCGTCGTCCTCCACGATGAGGATGCGCATGGATGCGCCTTTCGTTCGGTTCCTTCCGTTCCCGCCTGGGCGCGGCACCTTAAGCCTGCCTTAAGCTGCCGGGTCGACCCGGGATGCAACGAACGCATCCGAGGGACGCCATGCCGCTCCACCGCCTTCTGCCCTTCGTCCTGGCACTTTTCGTCGTGGCGCCCGCCGCGGCACAGGTCGCGGAACCGCTGCCGGTCGACCAGGCGTTCCGGCTGACGATCCAGCCGGGAACGGCAGGGTCGCGAACGACGGCCTCGTTCGAGATCGCGGACGGATACTATCTCTACAAGGACAGGATTGCCGTCGAAACCCCGACCGGCGCGCCGCTTGCGATCGACCTGCCGGCGGGCGAGCGCAAGGACGACCCGACCTTCGGCTCCACCGAGGTCTACCATCGGGCCGTGTCCGCCGGGCTGGCCTTGCCCTCGGACCTTCCGCCCGAACTCACGGTGACCTACCAGGGCTGCCAGGAGGGCGGCATCTGCTACCGCCCGGTGTCGAGGACGTTCGATCCCGCCGCGGGACTCCAGCCGAACGCGGGAGCCGTGTCGGCTCCGCGCTCCGCAGCCGGCTGGACGGCAGGTAGCGAGCCGACAGAGACGACCGTCAGCAACCTGCCCACCGATGCGGCCTCCTCCTCCTCCTCCGGAATCCGAACCGACGCGTCGGCTGGTGGGCTCGTCGTCTCGCTCCTCGGCGAGGGCGGTGCGCCCTGGGTGGTCGCCTCGTTCTTCGTCCTCGGACTCGGGCTCGCCTTCACACCCTGCGTCTTCCCCATGTACCCAATTCTTGCCGGACAATTGTCGCGCGGCGAGGGACGGGTGTCGCCCGCGCGCGGTTTCTCGCTTTCACTTGCCTATGTCCTGTCGATGGCGGCTGCCTTCGGACTGCTCGGCCTCGTGGCGGCCTGGTCCGGGCAGAACCTCCAGCTCGCCCTCCAGTCGCCCACGGCCGTCGTCCTCATGTCCGCCGTCTTCGTCGGCCTCGCCCTGTCCATGTTCGGCCTGTTCGAGCTCCGCTTGCCGGGCGCCTGGGTCAATGCCGTTGCGGGCAGCGTCGGCCGGGCGGGCGGAAGCCTCCCGTCGAGCGCGGCGCTGGGCTTCACCTCCGCGCTGATCGTCGGCCCCTGCGTGACCGCGCCGCTTGCCGGCGCTCTGATCTACATCGCGCAGTCGGGCGACGTCGCGCTGGGCGCAGCGGCCCTGTTCGCTCTCGGCCTCGGCCAGGGCGTACCGCTCCTCGCATTCGGAACCCTGGGCGCGCGCGTCCTCCCCCGGGCAGGCCCATGGATGGTCGGCGTGACACGCGCCTTCGGCTTCGCGTTCCTCGCCCTGGCGGTCTGGATGCTGTCGCGCGTGGTGCCGCCGCCGGTCACGCTCCTCCTCTGGTCCGCGCTCCTGATCGGGGGCGGCGTGTTCCTGGGCGCGTTCGACCACCTCACGGGCGCCTCGGGAGCCGCGCAACGGGTCGCCAAGGCCACCGGGCTCCTCGCGATCCTCTACGGCGCGATCCTCGCGGTGGGCGCCTCGTCCGGCGGGGTGTCGCCCCTTCGCCCGCTGGCCCTCGGCAACGCCGGCCAGGATGCTTTGAGGGGCCTTGCCGCCAGCTTCCAGACCATCTCGGACCCGGAAGAGCTGTCGTCGACGATCGCGTCCTCGGAGCGCCCGACCCTCCTCTACTTCACGGCCGACTGGTGCGTATCCTGCGACGTGATCGAGCGAGAGGTGTTTTCCGACCCCGCCGTGCGGATGCACCTCAACGGATACCGCCTCCTGAAGGCGGACCTGACGCGGGACGAACCCGGCGGCCGCGCGCTGATGCGTGACCTCGGCGTCGTCGGACCGCCGACCATCCTGTTCGTCGACCGCGACGCGCGGGAAGTCGGGGGCTCACGCCTCGTGGGAGAGGTCAGCGCCGAAACGTTTCTGCGGTCGGCCCGCCTCGGGACCGGAGGCTGAGATGGCGACGCTGGCCCTCGGACCGTTCGCCTTCGCCGGCGACCGCCTCGCCCTGTTCCTTGCCCTCGTCTTCCTGCTCCTCGCAGGCATGGCGTTGTCGCTCCGCGTCGACGAGCGCCTCGGCACATGGGCGATGAGCATCGTCCCGATCGGCCTCGTCGCCGCGCGACTCGGCTATGTCGCGGCCCATCCGGACGGCTTCGTCAACGACCCGGTCTCGGTTCTGCGCATCACCGACGGTGGACTGATGCTGCCCTTCGGGCTCGCGGCTGTCGCCGCATACACGGCTTACGCCATGCGGGGCCTGAGGATGCGGCTCTGGTCGTTCGGCACCCTGTCTGCCGTCGTCCTCGTCTGGACGGTGAGCTGGCAGCTCGCAACGGCGAACGAGGCGATCGCGGCCCCGCAAGCCGCCTTCCCGACCATGGATGGCGAGACCGTGCGGCTCGACGCCTTCCGGGGCAAACCGACGGTAATCAACCTGTGGGCCACCTGGTGCCCGCCCTGCCGGCGCGAGATGCCGATGCTAGCAAAGGCTGCCGGCGAGCGATCCGACGTGAACTTCGTCTTCGCCAACCAGGGAGAGGGGCCGGACGCGATCGTCCGCTACCTCGCGCAGTCCGGCCTCGACCTGCCCGCGCTCCTTCTCGACCAAGGTTTCGAGATCTCCCGGCACTACTCGGTGCAAGGCTATCCCGCGACGCTTTTCCTCGACGCCGGGGGCACGGTGCGAACCATGCATTTCGGCGAGATCGACCGCCCGACGCTCGATGCCAAGATCCGCGACGCCGGGTCCTGACGTCTCCCTCTCTTCCTTTCGGCCCGTCCCAATCCGCATCCTGTACGGAGTTTGTCATGCCCGTCGCTTCAACCCTGAGGGTCCTTGCTCTCGCCGCCGCCGGCCTGTCGGCGGCCGCCTGCACGACAACAAGCCAGCCCCGCCCGGTCGCCTACGCCCCCGAGCCGCCGATCGACGCGGACGCGGCGCGCCTGTATGGCGCGCTCGAGGACGGCGGCTGGACCATCCCGGCCGCCGATCTGAAGACGATGGACCCGCGCAACGTTCGGCAGGTCGTGGACTTCCGCACGGACGAGCCGGTGGGCACGGTGGTGGTCGATCCCCGGGCCCGCTTCCTCTACCTCGTCATGCCCGGCGGCAAGGCGATGCGCTACGGCGTCGGTGTCGGCAAGGCGGGCCTCGAGTTCACCGGCGAAGGCATTATCGAGCGCAAGGCGGCCTGGCCGCGCTGGACCCCGACGCCCGACATGATCCGACGCGAGCCCGACAAATACGGCGGCGCGTTGCGCAACGGCATGGAGGGCGGAATCCAGAACCCGCTCGGCGCCCGCGCCCTCTATCTCTTCAAGGACGGCCAGGACACGCTGTTCCGGATCCACGGCACCAACCAAGCCTGGTCGATCGGCAAGGCCGTGTCGTCGGGCTGCATCCGCATGCTGAACCAGGACATCATCGACCTCAACCGCCGCGTGCCGCCCAAGACCCGCGTGGTCGTGCTCGGCGCGCCCGCCACGGGAGCCACGTCATGAACTCGAACCGCCGCGATCTCGCACGCCTCGGCCTCGGCTTCGGTCTCGCCCTCGCGCTCCCCCGTCGGGCCCTCGCCGCGCCCGACCCGATGTCTAAGGAGGCGGTCCTCTTCGATCCCGACGCCCCCGTCCTCGGAAATCCGAAGGGCGACGTCACGCTGGTCGAGTTCTTCGACTTCCAGTGTCCCTACTGCAAGAAGGCCCATCCCGACGTCGCACGCCTCGTGAAGGAGGATGGGCGGATCCGGCACTTGATGAAGGACTGGCCGATCTTCGGGCCGCCCTCGCTCTACGCCTCCCGTCTGGTGCTGGCGGCAGGCAAGGAAGCGCCTCGGGCAAGGGATGCGCTGATGGCGACCCCCGGGCGGCTGACCGCGGAACAGATCGACGCAACGCTCCGGAAGGCGGGGCTCGACCCGCGGGCGATGAACGCCGCCTACGGGAAGGAGAAGGCTCGCATCGACGCCCTGATCGCGCGCAACGGCGCGCAGGCCGAGAACTTCAACCTCATGGGCACCCCCGCCTACATCGTCGGCACGACCCTCTTTCCCGGCGTGATGGACATCGCCGACATGAAGCGGGCGGTCGCCGAGGCACGGCGCATGTGATGGGGCGCAACGGAACGGGCGTCGCGACGCGCGTCTCTGACGCGCCCATTGCTCGGCCACATCCCCGAGCGCAAGCTCCACGGGCTTGCGAGCCTGCCCCTCCGTTCGCTTGAGATCAGTGACCTGCCGATCCCATTTCGACGGCGACTCCGCTGCGTGCGTGGTAGGCGAGAAAACGAGGCCAGAGGGCCGACGCAGCGCCGCGCGCCGCAATGCCGACGAACGCGGCCACGCCCCCCTCCACTCGTGATCGCCCCTGCCCGATGTTCCGGCCCGGCTTTGGGGGAGAACGAGAGTTCATTCCCCTGAGCCGCACGCGGCGAGAGCACCGCCTCAACAAAAATGGGCCGGCACGCAATGTGCCGACCCCCAATCGAACCGCCGGAGCGGACCGGTTACTTGGAGTTGACCGCGTCCTTCAGGCCCTTGCCGGGCGTGAAGCGGGGCACGTTGCGCGCGGGAATATCGACTTCCGCGCCGGTCGAAGGATTGCGCCCCTTGGAGGCGGCGCGCGCGGACACCGAGAACGTGCCGAAGCCGACGAGACGAACGTCGTCGCCATTGGCCATGGCGCTCTGGAGCGCATCGAAGACGGCGTCGACGGCCGACGTCGCGTCCTGCTTCGACAGGCTAGCCTTCTCCGCGACTACGGATACGAGCTCATTCTTGTTCATGCCAAATCTCCAAACGTTGGGTCTTCCCGACTCAGGCGGCCACGATGCTGAAAAGACCGGCCAGGTTCAAGGAGAGATGGACCAAAAGCCCAGGAAACAAGGCTTTGCAAGCAAAATGCCGCCCCGGAGGGCGGCATTCGCATTTTTTCATCGTGCATTCTGTCTCAGTGAGCGACGGCCGGGGAGCTCTCCTCCCCCGAATCGCGCACCGGCGTCCGGTCGTCGGTCTCGGCCCATTCGATCGCTTCCGGCTTCGCCGTCAGCGCATGGCCCAGGACCTCGTTCATGTTCGAGACCGGAATGATCTCGAGATTGTTCTTCACGTTATCGGGGATTTCCGCGAGATCCTTCGCGTTCTCCTCCGGGATCAGAACCGTCTTGATGCCACCGCGCAGCGCGGCCAGCAGCTTCTCCTTGAGGCCGCCGATCGGCAGAACACGGCCGCGCAGGGTCACCTCACCCGTCATGGCGATGTCCCGGCGAACCGGAATGCCCGTCATGACCGAGACGATCGCCGTCGCCATCGCCGTGCCGGCCGAAGGACCATCCTTCGGGGTCGCCCCTTCGGGAACGTGGACGTGGATGTCGCGCTTGTCGAAGAGCGGCGGCTCGATGCCGAACTCGATCGCACGGCTGCGGACATAGGACGCCGCCGCCGAGATCGATTCCTTCATGACGTCCTTCAGATTGCCCGTCACCGTCATCTTGCCCTTGCCGGGCATCATGACGCCTTCGATCGTCAGAAGTTCGCCGCCGACCTCCGTCCAGGCAAGACCCGTCACGACACCGACCTGATCCGTCAGTTCGGCCTCGCCGTAGCGATAGCGCGGCACGCCGAGATAGTCGGCCAGATTGGCCGCCGTCACGTCCACCGACTTCACGTCGCCGCGCACGATCTGCGTCACCGCCTTGCGGGCGAGCTTCATCAGCTCGCGCTCATAGGAGCGCACGCCGGCTTCCCGCGTGTAGCGACGGGCAATCTCGCGCAGCGCGTCCTCGCCAACGGAGAACTCGCTGGCCTGGAGCGCATGGTCCTTGATGGCCTTGGGCAGAAGATGCCGCTTGGCGATCTCGACCTTCTCGTCCTCCGTGTAGCCAGCGATACGGATGATCTCCATACGATCCATCAGAGGACCGGGGATGTTCAGCGTATTGGCCGTCGTCACGAACATGGTGGACGAGAGATCGTACTCGACCTCCAGATAATGGTCCATGAAGCTGGCGTTCTGCTCGGGATCGAGCACCTCCAGCATCGCCGAGGACGGATCGCCCCGGAAGTCCTGACCCATCTTGTCGATCTCGTCGAGAAGGAAGAGCGGGTTGTTGCGCTTCGCCTTCTTGAGCGACTGGATCACCTTGCCCGGCATGGAGCCGATATAAGTGCGCCGATGGCCGCGGATTTCCGCCTCGTCGCGCACGCCGCCAAGCGCCATGCGGACATATTCGCGACCCGTCGCCCGCGCGATCGACTTGGCGAGCGAGGTCTTGCCAACGCCCGGAGGGCCGACGAGGCAGAGGATCGGCCCCTTGATCTTGGGCTGACGCGCCTGAACCGCCAGATATTCGACGATCCGCTCCTTCACCTTGTCGAGGCCGTAATGCTCCTCGTCGAGGATCTGCTCGGCCTGCTTGAGGTCGATGCGGACCTTGGAGGACTTGCCCCAGGGCAGACCCAGCAGCCAGTCGAGATAGTTGCGCACCACCGTCGCCTCGGCCGACATGGGGCTCATCTGCCGGAGCTTCTTCAGCTCGGCCGAGGCCTTTTCCTTGCCTTCCTTGGAGAGCTTGGTCTTCTTGATGCGCTCCTCGATCTCGGCGAGCTCGTCACGGCCTTCCTCGCCGTCGCCAAGCTCCTTCTGGATCGCCTTCATCTGCTCGTTCAGATAGTACTCGCGCTGCGTCTTCTCCATCTGGCGCTTGACGCGCGAGCGGATGCGCTTCTCGACCTGAAGAACGGAAATCTCCGCCTCCATGAAGCCGAGCGCGCGCTCCAGACGCTCGCGAACGCTGACGATCCCGAGCATCTCCTGCTTCTCGGGAATCTTGATCGCCAGATGCGAAGCGACCGTATCGGCGAGCTTGGAGTAGTCGTCGATCTGCCCTGCGGTCCCAACGACTTCCGGCGAGATCTTCTTGTTGAGCTTGACGTAGTTCTCGAACTCCGAGATCACCGAGCGCGCGAGCGCCTCGATCTCGACCTGATCGTCCTCTTCCTCTTCGACGACATGGGCGTTGGCCTCATGCCATTCGGTGCGCTCGGTGAATCCGGTGATCGCCGCGCGCGAAATGCCCTCGACCAGAACCTTCACCGTGCCGTCCGGCAGCTTCAGAAGCTGGAGGACGTTGGCGAGCGTTCCGAGGTCGTAGATCGCGTCGGGCGCCGGGTCCTCGTCGCCGGCATTCTTCTGGGTTGCAAGCAGGATCTGCTTGTCGGAACCCATGACCTCTTCCAACGCCTTGATCGACTTCTCGCGGCCCACGAAGAGCGGCACGATCATATGCGGGAACACCACGATGTCGCGGAGGGGCAGAACCGGATAGGTCTGCGTCGGGAGAGACCCGAAGCCGCTGGCGGATGTCGAACTGGACATGAAATTCCTTTCTGCGGCAGGGCCGCTGGAGGCCCTTGCACCTCGGCCCGATAGGCACCGAAGCGAAGGCCGTCATCGAACTGCAATGTGGCGACTTGCCCGGCGCCATTCAAGCGGTCGGCCCGTCGCGGCCTAGTGAACGAAGCGGCTGCGAAACGAGGACGAAACCATACAAAAGCAAAGGGCCCGCCCCGGCATGTACCGGCGCGGGCCCTGGTCTCACCAAGCGTGCGAAGCGCGAAGGCGATCAGGCACTCGCCGGTTCCTTCTCGTCCTTGCGGTCCGAGTAGATGTAGAGAGGACGCGCGTTGCCGTCGATCACCTCTTCGGAGATCACGACCTCGCGCACGCCTTCCAGCGTCGGCAGATCGAACATCGTGTCGAGCAGCATGGCTTCCATGATGGAGCGCAGGCCGCGAGCGCCGGTCTTGCGCTCGATCGCCTTGCGGGCGATCGCCTTCAGCGCGTCCTCGTGGAACGTCAGCTCGACATTCTCCATCTCGAACAGGCGCTGATACTGCTTCACGAGCGCGTTCTTCGGCTCGACCAGAATCTGCACGAGCGCGGGCTCGTCCAGGTCCTCGAGCGTCGCCAGAACTGGCAGACGGCCGACGAACTCGGGGATCAGACCGAACTTCAGGAGATCCTCGGGCTCGACACGGCGGAACAGCTCACCCGTGCGGCGATCCTCGGGCGATTCGACATTCGCCGCGAAACCGATCGAGGTCTTGCGGCCGCGATCAGAGATGATCTTGTCGAGGCCGGCGAAGGCGCCGCCGCAGATGAAGAGGATGTTCGCCGTGTCCACCTGCAGGAACTCCTGCTGCGGATGCTTGCGGCCACCCTGCGGCGGAACGGACGCGACCGTCCCTTCCATGATCTTCAGAAGCGCCTGCTGGACGCCCTCGCCCGACACGTCGCGCGTGATGGACGGATTGTCCGACTTGCGGCTGATCTTGTCGATTTCGTCGATATAGACGATGCCGCGCTGGGCGCGCTCGACATTGTAGTCGGCCGACTGAAGCAGCTTCAGGATGATGTTCTCGACGTCCTCGCCGACGTAACCGGCTTCGGTCAGCGTCGTGGCGTCGGCCATCGTGAAGGGTACGTCGAGAATGCGCGCCAGCGTCTGAGCGAGCAGCGTCTTGCCGCAGCCCGTCGGGCCCATCAGGAGGATGTTGGACTTCGCCAGCTCGACATCGTTGTTCTTCTGCGCGTGCGCCAACCGCTTGTAGTGGTTGTGCACCGCGACGGAGAGCACCTTCTTGGCGAAGGACTGGCCGATCACGTAGTCGTCGAGAACCGCAATGATCTCCTGCGGGGTGGGCACGCCCTCCCGCGACTTCACCATCGAGGACTTGTTCTCCTCGCGGATGATGTCCATGCACAGCTCGACGCACTCGTCGCAGATGAAGACCGTGGGCCCGGCGATCAGCTTGCGGACTTCGTGCTGGCTCTTTCCGCAGAAAGAGCAATAGAGCGTGTTCTTGCTATCGCCGCCGCTCACTTTGCTCATCGTTCTTCCTTCCGTTCCGCACCTCGGACTGGGAGATCCGGAGATGGGTCGTCAGACCCTTTGTTCGTCATCCTATGCCGCAACGCTCTTAAAGCAATCGTTCAAGCCGACCGACAGAAGGTTTCGTCGCAGATCCGTCATCACAGGGTAGCCGGATCATCCTTGATCGACGCTTAACAGCAACGCCGGCTTCCACCTTCCCAAGGTAGAAACCGGCGGTGGCAACATCAAGATCGTTGCGACGATCAGTTCGCGGTGTTGGTTTCCAGCGCTTCGCGCGAGGAATAGACCTTGTCGATCAGACCGAACTCGCGCGCTTCATCGGCCGTCATGAAATGGTCACGGTCGAGCGTGCGCTCGATCGTTTCGTAGTCTTGGCCGGTGTGCTCGACATAGACCTCGTTCAGGCGACGCTTCAGCTTGATGATGTCCATCGCGTGGCGCTCGATATCCGAGGCCTGACCCGAGAAGCCGCCCGAGGGCTGGTGAACCATGATGCGCGCGTTGGGCGTGGCGAAGCGCATGTCCTTGTGGCCGGCGCACAGAAGAAGCGAGCCCATGGAGGCGGCCTGCCCGATGCAGAGCGTCGAAACGGCCGGCTTGATGAACTGCATCGTGTCGTAGATCGCCATGCCGCTCGTCACCACGCCGCCCGGCGAGTTGATGTAGAGCGAGATTTCCTTCTTCGGGTTCTCGGCCTCGAGGAAGAGAAGCTGGGCGCAGACCAGCGTGGCCATCGAATCCTCGATCGGCCCGGTGATGAAGATCACGCGCTCCTTCAGAAGACGCGAGAAGATGTCGTAGGCACGCTCGCCGCGGTTGGTCTGCTCCACCACCATGGGCACGAGGTTCATCGCGGTTTCGAGAGGATGCTTCATGTGAGGGAACGTCCGTTGATGGAGGGATCGTTGGAACCGCCGCGATGCGTCGAATCGGGCACGCGTCCGTCTGGTCCCTAGATAGGGCTTGACCGGCCGCCTGTGCAACCATGCCCATGGAAGGCGTTACCAGCGGCTAAAAACAGGAAGAGCCGGCACAACGGCCGGCCCTTCCCGAATGCGGAAGATGGGAGGATCAGGCGGCGGCCGCCTCGTCCTCGTCTTCCTTCATCAGCTCTTCCTTGGACACGGTCTTGTCGGTGACGTCGACCGTGGCGAGGAGGTGATCGACGACCTTCTCCTCGAAGATCGGGGCGCGCAGGCTCTGAACCGCTTCCGGCGTGTTGCGGAAGTAGTCGTAGACCTGCTGCTCCTGGCCCGGATACTGGCGGACCTGATCGATCACGGCGCGCTGCAGCTCCTCGTCGGAGACCGTCACGCCGGCCTTCTCGCCGATCTCGGAGAGGACGAGGCCCAGACGGACGCGGCGCTCGGCGAGCTTCTTGTACTCCTCGCGCGCCTTCTCTTCCGTCGTGTCTTCGTCCTCGAAGCTCTTGCCGCTCTGCTCGAGTTCGCGCGTCACCTGCTGCCAGATGTTGTTGAACTCGGCCTCGACCAGCTTGGAGGGCAGCTCGAACGCGTAGTCCGCGTCGAGCGCGTCGAGAAGCTGACGCTTCACCTTCTGGCGGGTCGCCTGGCCGTACTGGCTCTCGATCTGGCCGCGCACGATCTCGCGCAGGCGATCGATCGACTCGAGACCGAGCTTCTTGGCGAGCTCGTCGTTGAGTTCCATCTCGTCCGGCTTGGCGACGGCCTTCACCGTCACTTCGAACACGGCCGCCTTGCCGGCGAGGTGCGAGGCACCGTAATCCTCGGGGAAGGACAGCTCGACATTCTTCGTGTCGCCGGCCGACAGGCCGACCAGCTGGTCCTCGAAGCCGGGGATGAACTGGCCCGAGCCGAGCACGAGGTTCGAATCGGTCGCCGTGCCGCCCTGGAAGGCCTCGCCGTCGACCTTGCCGACGAAGTCCATCGTGACGCGGTCGCCGGTCTCGGCGGCGCCGTCCTTCGGCTGGAAGGTGCGCGCGCTCTCGGCGATGCGCTTCACCTGCTCTTCGACTTCCTCGTCGGCGATCTCGACGACCGGGCGCTCGATCTTGATCGCATCGGTGCCCTTCAGATCGAAGGACGGCAGCGTCTCGTAGGAGACCGTGAAGCGGAAGTCGCCTTCGCCGCGCAGAACCTTCTCCGCCTCGGCCTCGTCCTCGGTCATCTGAATTTCGGGACGCATGGCCGAACGCTCGTTGCGCTCCGCGATCACGGTGCGCGGCGTCTCGTTGATGATCTGGTTCACGATTTCGGCCATCACCGAGCGACCATACGTCTTGCGCATATGGGTCATCGGGATCTTGCCGGGCCGGAAGCCCTTGATCTTCACCTGATCCTTGATTTCGAAGAGGCGGGTCTGCAGCCGTGCCTCAAGGTCCGACGCCGGCACGACGATCTCGATCTCGCGCGACAGGCCTTCGGCCTTGGTTTCCTTAACCTGCATCATTAACCCTTTATGGTCTGCGACGGCGGCCCGGGTCCGTCGTCGCGCGTCAATCTCGTTTGTCCGGATCAGACGTGTGGTGCGGGTGGAGGGACTCGAACCCCCACGCTTTTGGCGCCAGAACCTAAATCTGGTGCGTCTACCAATTTCGCCACACCCGCCCGTCGCCGCCAACCTGCCGGTTGCACGACGCGCGCCTCTATATCATCGGCGTTCGCCGCGTCAAAGTTTAAAACATCTTTGCGACAGGCCGTCACCCAGACCGGAGAAACCGCAGCGAAGGACCGGGCGAACGCCCAGAAATCGCCACAGACGTTTAAATCGGTTCATGTTGCGATGCACAAGCCGCATGGCAGGTCTGCGGCTGGCGTCCTACCCGGTTCGTTCCTGCTCTCGTATATCCGTCTCAACGAAGCGAACGGAAAACACGGACATCGCTTCAATCGATTAGATCAGAGATCGAAGGCCTAGCGCGATGAACATCCTCCGCTCCTACTCCTCCTGGCGCCGCTACCGCGAGACCTGCAGCGAGCTGAACCGCCTCTCGCATCGCGAGCTGAGCGATCTCGGAATCGCGCGCAACGAAATCCCGGCGATCGCCCGCAAGGCCGTTCGCTAAGCCCCTCCTTCGCAGGACTTCCTCCTCCCACGGTCCCGCGAATTGCAAGCCTGCAACCTCCTCCCAAACGCAGGCTTCCAAGCGACACCCGCCGGTCCTCCCCCGGCGGGTGTTTTTCGTTTCGAGGCTCAGGCGCCAGTGCCCTGCGCGTTCGGACAAGGTCCGAAAGCCGTTCCGATTTTTCGCCGAATGCGGTAAATCGGCCTCATGACCCAAAAACACCCCCTTCACATCGTCGGCGGCGGCCTCGCCGGCTCCGAGGCGGCCTGGCAGATCGCCGAAGCCGGCCATCCCGTCGTCTTGCACGAGATGCGTGGCGTTCGGGAAACCGACGCGCACAAGACCGACTCCCTTGCCGAACTGGTCTGCTCGAACTCCTTCCGCTCTGACGACGCGACCACCAATGCGGTCGGCGTGCTCCATGCCGAGATGCGGCTGGCGGGCTCGCTCGTCATGCGCTGTGCCGATCAGCATCAGGTGCCCGCAGGCGGCGCGCTGGCGGTGGACCGCGACGGCTTCGCCGAAGCGGTGACGAAGGCGCTTGCCGCCCACCCGCTCGTGGAAATCCGCCGCGAGGAAATCGACGGCCTGCCTCCCGAGGAATGGGGTCCGACGATCGTTGCGACCGGACCGCTGACCGCCCCGGCGCTCGCCGAGGCGATCCGCCAGGAGACCGGGGCGGACGCCCTCGCCTTTTTCGACGCGATCGCGCCGATCGTCCATTTCGACACGATCGACATGACGAAGGCGTGGTTCCAGTCGCGCTACGACAAGGTCGGGCCTGGCGGCACGGGCAAGGACTATGTGAACTGCCCGCTCGACCGCGAGCAGTACGAGCGCTTCGTCGCCGAACTGATGGCCGGCGCCAAGACCGAGTTCAAGGAATGGGAAGGCACGCCCTATTTCGATGGCTGCCTGCCGATCGAGGTCATGGCCGAGCGCGGCGTGGAAACGCTGCGGCACGGGCCGATGAAGCCGATGGGTCTCACCAACGCGCACCAGCCGGACATCAAGGCCTATGCCGTCGTCCAGCTGCGGCAGGACAATGCGCTCGGCACGCTCTACAACATGGTCGGTTTCCAGACGAAGCTGAAATATGCCGATCAGGTCCGCATCTTCCGCACGATCCCCGGCCTGGAAACGGCCGAGTTCGCGCGGCTCGGCGGCTTGCATCGCAACACCTATCTGAACTCGCCGACGCTGCTGGACGGCACGCTCCGCCTCAAGAGCCTGCCGCGCCTGCGCTTCGCCGGGCAGATCACCGGCTGCGAAGGCTATGTCGAGTCCGCCTCGATCGGCCTTCTGGCCGGGCGCTTCGCCGCTGCCGAAGCGCGGGGCGAGACGCTCGCTCCGCCCCCTGCGACGACCGCGATGGGCGCGCTTCTCGGGCACATCACGGGCGGCCATCTTGTGACCGACGAGGAACCGGGCAAGCGCTCGTTCCAGCCGATGAACGTCAATTTCGGCCTTTTCCCGCCGATCACCGTTCCGCGCGAGGAAGGCAAGCGGCTGCGCGGCAAGGAAAAGACCATCGCGAAGAAGATGGCGCTCTCGGCGCGGGCTCTGGCCGATTTCGCCGGATGGCTCGGCGAGCCGGTGGCCCCGGTGCGCGCCGCGGCCGAGTAACGGGTCGGGCGGCGCGTCCTTTTCGGCGCGCCGCCTCTTTCCGACGTCAATTCGCCCTTGCGCCTGCCTGCCATTCGGCGGACCGCAGGAACGCCGCGCCCGACAGGGCGAGGAGCGAGCCGGTGTCCGTCCGGAACGTCGCCTGCCGGACCCAGAGCAGGACATGCCGCCCCCGCTCCGTGAGGGCGTCCCACAGCACCGGCTCGCTGGCGGTTTCGCCGATCTCCGTGAGATGCGCGGTCAGGCCGCCGAGATCCATGCGGTCGGCTTGCGCGTCGAACTGGATCGCGAGCCAATTCGTGCCGGGTTGGAGCGTCAGCGCGAGGCGGCCATTCGTAGGCCCGGCTTGATTGACCTGAACCTCCAGCGCCGCGAGATCGTAGCCCTGTGAGGACACGACCTGCGAGGGCGAGGCCGTGAAGGTCCGCGTGTCCGGCACAGCCGGCGAAACCTCGTCGAGACCAAGGCGCGTCGCAATTTGGGACACCGACAGGCTCCCCTCAGACTCCGTCGATAGGCCGGCCATATCGGGCGGCAGAAGCGAACGGATCTCGTCCAGCGAACCGACATCCTCGAGTTGCCAAAGCCGCTCGCGCAGGCGCGCGCGTTGCTCCGGCTCGGCCGGTCGCCAGTCTCCCGGTTCGAGGCTCTCGAAAAAGCTCAGCTGGCTTCGGGTGACGCTCCCCACGACACCCCAGGGGCCGACGCTCGACAGAGCGAAGAGCACGGCCGGAACACCCACCATCCAGCGGATATCGCCGCGCGCCCCGGGGACGACCTGCAGCAGGACGATCAGCCCTAGCGCGAGCGTCGAAATCAGCGCGTAATAGTCCCACGGCGTCAGCCCGAGCGCTCCGATCGCCCGCCAGTGCGCGAGAGCAAGGGCGATCACCGGCAGCGCCAGGAGACCGGCCCAGACGTGGCGGAACAAGCGTGATGGGCGCGGCCCGTCCTGCAAAAACGGGTCGGCACCGACCCGAAGGATCAAGGCCAGCGTGCAGAAAATGCCGAGGCTCCAGAGCGCGTCCGCCCCCGCAAGAGCGCCGAGAGTGGGACCGCCCTCCAGAAGAAGGCGCGCGAGATAGAGATGGAGGACGAGCGCCGACAGCCAGACGAGCGGCGCCAGAACCCAGTCGAACAGGGGACGAATGGTTCGCGCCAACCTGTCTTCCGCCACCGCCTCACGCGTCACATCGGCCACAGGCGGTATCCGCCCGAGCGCGACGAGCGGCGAGACGAGCGTGAGCCCGGTCACGAGCACATAGGCGTCGGCTTGGCGAAACAGCGAGATGTCGAGAAGCGTCCGCGCCATCTCCACGACCGCATAGAGCCCGATCAGGAAAACGAGCGTCGAAGCGAAGGCGACGACGAGGCCGACGAGCGTCCAGAGCCCGAACGACCAGAAGGCCGTAGCTTGGCCGCGCCTCAGGAACGGCGCCAGAGGAATGGCGAGAATCACCGCAAAGGAGAGGCCCGAGACGCGGTAGGCGAAGGGATGCGCGAACCAAACCACGAGCCCCGCGAGAATCGCGGCGCCGAGCGACAGGGCGACCCGTCTCGAAGCCCTGCTCCCATGAGATTCCGCCCAGAGCGAAATCGCGAGCGCCGCAAGAGAGCCAAGTGAAAGAGCGGCGAAGACCCGCGCGAGATCGTCCCCGTCCCAGACTTCGGCGACGGTAAGATTGGACAGGAGCGCGAAAACGAGAATCAGAACGGTCGGGACGGGAAACCGCGAGAAGCCGGCCAGCGCGTCGCGGGCGAGACCTCTGGCGAATGCCGAAACGCGACTCAACATTCCCGTCTCATGCTCCGCTTCGGACGTCAGGCCCGCATCCAGCGCCAATAGGTCCAGAGACGCGCCAGCGGGTTCGGATCGGCGTCGAGCCGTTCCAGGCGCTTTCGGCTGAGCCGCGAGGGCAGAAAGGCCGGGCGCAGCCGGCGGGGAATGCGCGCCCACTTGCGTTCGACCCGCTCCAGATGGTCGAGCCCGTAGGCTGCCATCGCCGCGCGCGCCCTCTCGGCCCCGTCGCCTCCGTTCAGCCAGGTCGCGGCATCGAGGCCGGTCGCGGCCAGAAGGTCCCCGGGCACATAGACCTGATGCCGGGCACGATGCTGGGGCGCACCGCGCAGGGTGGACACCACGGCTTGGGCGACGCCGGCGTGCCCGCTGGCGTCGGCGACATCAGGGGCGGCGGCGCGATCCAGCACCATGGCCGCGAACATCACCAGTGCCGAACAGGTCTCTCCGGCATAGGCTTCGAACTCGACGCGTGTCGGCATCGGGTCGTTGTAGAGGTCGAAAAGCCGCGCTTCGAGATAGCGGTCGAAGGCATCCACCGGCAGTTCGAAGCGGCGGACCGTGTCGATCAAGGCCATCGCGACCGGCGAGCCCTGAGACGCCTCGTCGAGCTCCGCATCGCTCGTCAGTCGATCGCGCCACCATTGAAGACGGATTTCGCCAGGCAAGGGCTGCGAGACGAGATCGCGCACGCGCAGCGTCTCGATATGGAAGGCGTAGAGCGCCAGAAGATGCTTCTGGAGCGGCTGCGGGGCGAAGCCGACGGAGACCGCCCGGTCCGCATCGGCTTCCTGGACGATCCGCTCGCATTCGGCATAGGCCGTCGCCAAGGCTTGCGCGCTCATCGCGTCAGTCCACGGCGATCAGGGCGGCGGCGACGGGACGCCCCTCGCCCAGCATGATGTTGTAGGTCCGCACCGCCGCGCCCGTCGACATCGGGTCGCATGAAATGCCGGCCTTGCGCAGGCGATCGAGCAGCGCCGGCGGGACGCGGCGGATGTCGCGGCCCGTGCCATAGAGGAGAAAGCGGATATCAGCTGCTTCCTCCAACACCTTCAGCAATCGCTCGCCGCCGAACGGGTCCGCTTCCGTCGCCGACCATCCGTAGATGCCGGATGGCAGACAGAGGATCGACCCGCGATGCGACATGTCCGCGAAGCGGAAACCGCCATTGCCATAGGCATCGATCGGTGCACGACGCGGGAAATGCGCGTCGCGAACGCCGGAGGGCTCCGAACCGCTCAAGACGTCACCCCTTGCCGATCGGGGTGGCGGGCGAGCGGCTTGCCGCCTTCGCATCTTCCACCTCGCTCTTGTCGCCCCCGCGAATCGCGTCCGGCCGGAGCTTGAAGTAGATGAGCACGGGCGCGGCGATGAAGATCGACGAGTACACGCCGACCAGCACGCCCGCGAGCATCGGCGCCACGAAGACGCGGATCACGTCGCCGCCGAAGGCGTAGAGCGCGATGAGGGCGAGAACGAGCGTCACGGCCGTGAGCATGGTGCGCGACAGCGTCTCGTTGAGCGACAGGTCGATGATGTCGGAGATCGACATCTTCTTGTATTTTCGCAGATTTTCTCGAATGCGGTCGAACACGACCACCGTGTCGTTCAAGGAGTAACCGACGATCGTCAGGATCGCGGCGATGGACGACAGGTTGAATTCGAGCTGCGAGACCACGAGGAAGCCGACCGTCATCGCGACGTCGTGCGCGGTGGCCAGAAGCGCGCCGATCGCGAACTGCCATTCGAAACGCACCCAGACATAGAAGGCGATCGCCAGAAGCGCCGCGCCGACGCCGAGCACCGCCGCCCAGGCAAGCTCGCCCGACACGGTCGGGCCGACCACCTCGACACGCTGGAAGTCGTAATCCGCAGCCAGCGCGCCGCGAACCGCGTTGACGCTCGCCTGCGGCGTCTGCGCGTCCTGCGGCTGGACGCCGAAGCGCACGAGAACGTCGCTCGGGCCGCCGAACTGCTGGACCTGCACGTCACCTTCCACGAGGCCCGAAAGGTCCTCGCGAATCTGGCCGACATCCGCCGTGCCGTCCTTCGCCCTCAGTTCCAGAACCGTGCCGCCGGTGAAGTCGATGCCGTAGTTGAGGCCGCCCACGAAGAGGCTGCCGATCGAAGCCAGCGACAAGCCGATGGTGATCGCGAAGGCCCAGCGGCGAATGCTCATGAAGCGGATGCGCGTGCCATGCGGAACGAACGACACCCAGCCCTTGGGCACCTCCTTCGGGCGACGCGTGCGAAGCCAGTAGGCCACCATCCAGCGCGTCAGCGTCAGCGCCGTGAAGACGGTCGTGAAGATACCGAGCGCCAGGGTGACGGCAAAACCGCGCACCGGGCCGGACCCCAGGAAGAACAAGACCACGGCGGCGATCAGCGACGTGATGTTGGCGTCCATGATCGTGCCGAGCGCCTTGTGGAAGCCGGCATCGATCGACTGGACGACGGAACGGCCGTTTCGCCGCTCCTCCAGCATGCGTTCGTAGATCAGAACGTTGGAGTCGACGGCCATGCCCATGGTGAGAACGATGCCGGCGATACCGGGCAGCGTCAGGGTGGAGCCGAGAGCCGACAGGAGGGCGACGAGAAGGATGACGTTGACCAGGAGCGCGATATTCGCGATCAGCCCGAGGAAGCCGTAGGCGACGAACATGAAGACGACGACGAGCACGCCGCCGATAATCCCTGCCGCTTGCCCGGCGGCCACCGAGTCCGCGCCGAGGCCTGGGCCGACCGTGCGTTCCTCGATGATGTCGAGCGTTGCGGGAAGCGCGCCCGCGCGCAGGAGCACGGCCAGATCGTTGGCCGACTGAACCGTGAAATTGCCGGAGATCTGCGCCTGACCACCGAGGATCGGCTCGCGGATATTGGGCGCGGAGAGAACCTTGTTGTCGAGCACGATCGCGAAGGGACGGCCGACATTCTCCTGCGTGACCTGACCGAAACGCTGGGCGCCGCGCGCGTCGAAGCGGATGTTGACGACCGGCTGGTTGGTCTGCTGGTCGAACCCGGCCTGCGCGTCCGTCAGGTTCTCGCCGGAGATCATGACCTGACGCTGCACCAGGATGGGCTGCGGCGTCGGGTCGTTGGTCTGGAGCAGCTCATCGCCGGCGGGCACGGGCTGCGAGCCGCTCGCCGCGGCCTGCGCGGAATTGTTCACGTCCACGAGGCGGAAGGTCAGGCGCGCGGTCTGGTTCAGGAGGCTCTTCAGGCGCTGCGGGTCCTGAAGGCCCGGGACCTGCACCATGATGCGGTCGAGCCCCTGGCGCTGGATCACCGGTTCGGTCGTGCCGAGCTCATCGACGCGGCGGCGAACCACTTCGATCGACTGCGAAACGGCGGTCGAGAGACGATAGTCGATGCCCGGGTTCGTCAGCGTGAGCCGGAAGGTGCCGGGCTCGGTCTCGCCGAGTTCGGTTTCCGTCACCGAGCCGCCGGCCAGAAGACCGCTGGAGATCGGCGAGGTGAGGCTCTGCAGCGCCGTGCGAGCGGCCGCGGCCTGCGAGGGGTCGCGCAGCGTGAACTGGATCGCCCCGTTCGCCTCGCGCAGATTCGTGAAGCCGACATTGGCGGCGCGCAGGCTGACCTGAACGTCCTCGCGCAGGCTCTGAAGCCGGTCGTTGATCAGCGACGGCCGGTCGACCTCCAGAAGCACGTAGGAGCCGCCCTGCAGATCGAGGCCGAGGGTCATCGGCTGCTTGGGCATGAAGCCCGGCAGGCTCGCCCTCTGCTGTTCGGTCAGGAAGTTCGGGAGCGCGAAGAGGACGCCGAACAAGACGGCGAGCCAGATGAAGGTGGTTTTCCACCGGGAGAAATAGAGCATGGCGTTCCCGAACGACAATCGGAGCATCGGGCCCTCAGGGTCCGCGACGCTCCGAAAAGACAGGCCGGCGGATCGATCCGCCGAAGAGAAGCATGGCCGAAGCGGCTTCGGCCCGACCCCGGTTTACTTGGCGTTCGCCGCCGTGGGCTCGCCCTTCACGCGGACGTCGGCGACCATGGACTGCAGGACGCGGATCTTGGTGGTCTCGGAGATCTGGACTTCCAGCTCGCCATTGTCCTGAACCTTCGTGACCTTCGCGATGATGCCGCCGCCGGTGACGATCGTGTCGCCGCGACGGATGTTGCGAAGCATCTCGTCCCGCTTCTTGGCGGCCGTGCGCTGCGGACGGATGATCAGGAAATACATGATCGCGAAGACCGCCACGAAGGGCAGGATGCTGATGAGGATGCTCTCCGGCCCCCCCGCTGCGGTGGCGGTCTGCGCGAAAGCCGGCGATACGAACATCAAGATCTCCCAACGAACGGAAAACAGGGCGATCCGCCCTTCACAAGTTGGGCGCAATATACGATCGGTCAACCCGATTGCAACACGCGCCGCCTTCGAAGGCGGCGGGAACCCTCGCTCATTCGAAAGCCGCGCCGGTGACGATCGAAACCGACCTTCTTCCTCTCGTGCGGCGGATCGCCGAAGCGCTGGAGCGGCTCGCGCCCGAGCCCGTCCCCTCGCCCGACTTCGATGCGGCCGACTGTTTCGTCTTCGCGCCGCCCGGCGGCCTCGCGCCCGTTCCCCGCGTCAATCGGGTCGAATTCGAGCTCCTGCGCGGCATCGACCATTCGCGCGACATCCTGTTCGAGAACACGCAGCGTTTCGCGCAAGGGCTGCCGGCCAACAACGCGCTTCTCTGGGGCGCGCGAGGAATGGGCAAGTCGTCGCTGGTGAAGGCGGTTCACGCCAAGGTCAATTCCCTGGGAAGCGGCCGCCCGCCGCTGAAACTGATCGAGGTGCATCGCGAGGACATCGATCATCTGCCGCGCCTCATGACCTTGCTGCGCGCCGCGCCGTTCCCGATTCTCCTTTTCTGCGACGACCTGTCCTTCGATCATGACGACACGTCCTACAAGTCGCTGAAGGCGGCGCTGGATGGCGGCGTCGAAGGTCGGCCGGACAATGTCCTGTTCTACGCCACGTCGAATCGGCGTCACCTTCTCCCGCGCAACATGATGGAGAACGAGCAGTCGACGGCGATCAATCCGAGCGAGGCGGTCGAGGAAAAGGTCTCGCTGTCGGACCGATTCGGCCTCTGGCTCGGCTTCCACAAATGCTCGCAGGACGATTATCTCGCGATGGTCGACGGCTATCTGGCGGCGGCCGGCATCGAAATGGCGCCCGACGACCTCAGGCGCGAGGCGCTGGAATGGAGCACGACGCGCGGCAGCCGCTCTGGCCGCGTCGCCTATCAGTTCGTCACCGATCTCGCCGGACGGCTCGGTCACACGCTTCCGCGCTGATCGGCAGATCAACCATGCAAAAGCGCCCGGCTCTTGCGAACCGGGCGCTTTCCTTGTGGTCGTTGCGCCGGATGGTTCAGCGCAGATAGGTCATCGGGTTGACCGGCGAGGAGTCCTTGCGGACCTCGAAATGCAGCATCGGCGCGTCGGCTTCGCCCGTCATGCCGGCGGTCGCGATTTCCTGGCCGCGCTTCACGGTGGCGCCGCGCTGAACCTTGATGTCGTCGGCATAGCCGTAGACCGTGACGAGGCCGTTGTCGTGCTTGACGAGAACGGTCTTGCCGAACTCCTTCAGACCTTCGCCGGCATAGATGACGACGCCGTTCTCGGCGGCCTTGATCGGCGTGCCGCGCGGCACGGAGATGTTGAGGCCGTCATTGCGGCGCGAGCCGACCTTGTCGCCGAACGACTTGATGACGCGGCCCTGAACCGGCCAGCGCATCTGGCTGATGCCGCTGGAGCTCGGCGCGATCGACGCTTCTTCCGTTTCCTCTTCGGCCGGGGCCGGAGCGGCACTGCGCGCAGGCGCTGCCGCTGCAACGGACGTGCTCGCGGCGCTCGGCGCGCTCGGCGCCGGATTGGCGGCGACGGCCGGCGTTTCCTGCGCGGCGGGCTTCACGGCCGCAGCGGGCTTCTCGATGGCGGTCGCCGCGACCTGAGCCGGCTTGGCGGGCGGCAGCTCGCGCGCCGCCTGAGCGGCCGGGCGGGCATTGGCCGGTGCCGAGCGCGGAACCGCGATCGCGGCCGCCTGCGCCTGGAGGCTCGTCGGAGGTGTGCCGAGTTCGGCGTAACGCTTCTGGGTTTCCGCTGGCGCTGCGGCGGCGACAGAGCCGCCAGCCGGAATCACCAGCTTCTGGCCGATCTTGATATTGTCGTCGGACAGCCCGTTGGCGCTGCGCAGATCGGCGGCGCGAACATTGTGACGGCGCGCGATACCGAGGACGGAATCACCGGATGTCACGACATAGCTTCCGGCCGAGCCGACGGAGGTCGAGCCCATGTTGCGCGAAGCTTCGGTGCGGGCGACCTCGGCGCGGTTGACCGGCGAGGCGCTGGCCTGCGCCATCGGCGCGACGGGCTGGCTCTGCACCGGCGCATAGGTGTCGTTGCCGCCGCTATAGGACGCCGCTGGCGGAGGCGGCAGCGTCGAGCGCGAAACCGGCGGGGTCGCGGCGGCGTAGGTGCGGGACGCGCCCGTCGTGCCGGCGCCGTAGGACGCGTTCGGCTGCCCGGCCCCATAGGTCGGCGCGCTGGCCGCAACCGCCTGCGACCCGACGGGTGCCGGCGGGATCGCCCCGGTGTAGAAGCTGTCCTGCAGGCGCGTCGCATCGGCACTGCAGCCGGCAGCCAAAGCCGCAAGCGCGATCAGCCCCGCCGAGCGCACCAGCCGAAGCCGACTCTGATTCAACACGTCCGTCCGCATTGCAGTCCCCAAAGCATTCGCCCAACCTGGGAACATTAGACCGCGTTAATGTTACCCGAGGGTTAAGCACGATCAGGGACGCGATCGAATTCTTTACAGGATGGTCGCAACGCCCGTTTCGAGGGGCTGAAGACGGGCGTGGAAGAGGGTCTCCTCCTCGAAGCGGCTGCCGAGCTTCTGGTGCCGCACCACGCGCTGCATCTCCCCCGGCGCGCCGAGCGCGCAGATCAGGATACCCTGCGAGGCCATCTGTTCGACGAAGGCTCGCGGCAGCGTTTCGAACGAGCCGTGAACGACGATGCGATCGAACGGCGCCTGATCGGGATAGCCGGTGCGCCCGTCCTCTTTCAGGAAGGTCACATTGCTGATGCCGCAGGTCTTCAGCCGCTCCTGCGCCTTGGTCAGGAGCGTCTGGTAGCGATCGAGCGTCAGCACCTGGATGCAGAGCTTGGCGAGAAGCGCCGTGACGTAACCGCTTCCCGTGCCGATCTCCAACACGCGATGTTCGGGGGCGATCTTCAGCGCCGCCGCGAGCCGAACCGCGTGGCGCGCGCCCGGCATCGACTGGCCGCAGTCGATCGGGAACACCTTGTCGGAATAGGCCTCCACCGCGTCGGCCGGCACGAAGAGCCGGCGCGGGATCGCCTCGATGGCCGCCAGGACGCGAGGGGTCATCCCGTCCACCGTGCGCACCGTCATCAGAAAGGTCGCGAGTTGCTCGCGGTCCACCGTCGCGTTCATCGGATGTCAGCGAAAGGTTTGGCGCATCTGCTCGCGCAGCGCGTGATGGGTGAGATCGAGATGGAGCGGCGTCACCGAAATCCGGTTGGCCCTCAGCGCGCCGAGGTCCGAGCCGTCGAGTTCCGGCCCGGCATGGCGACCGAACTTCAGCCAGAAATAGGGAAAGCCGCGCCCGTCCAACCGCTCTTCGATTCCGAGTGCGTAATCGAGCTTGCCCTGACGGGTGACCTCGACGCCGTCCACGGCATCGGCCTCCACAGGCGGGAAGTTGACGTTGAACAGCGTTCCGGCCGGCGCTTCGACCTCAAGAAGACGCCGGATGACGTCGGCCCCGTGATGGCGCGCTGCGCCCCAGATCGGTTCGCGCTTGGCCTCCGGTCGGAACGCCTGGCTGAGCGCGATCGAGCGGATGCCGAGCATCATGCCTTCGATCGCGCCCGCCACCGTGCCGGAATAGGACACGTCGTCCGCCGCGTTCTGCCCGGCATTGACGCCGGACAGAACGAGATCGGGAGCCTCGGGCATGAGATGCTTCACCGCCATGATGACGCAGTCGGTCGGCGTGCCACGCAGCGCGAAGCGGCGTTCCCCCTCCTGACGAAGCCGCAGCGGCGAAGACAGCGTCAGAGAATGCGACAAGCCACTCTGATCCGTCTCCGGCGCGACGATCCAGACGTCATCCGACAATTGCCGGGCGATGTGCTCCAGCACGCCCAGCCCTTCGGCGTGAATGCCGTCGTCGTTCGTCAGGAGAATGCGCATCGGTCAGTTCGCCCCGATCCGCTCGAGCCCGCCCATGAAGGGCCGCAGAACCTCCGGCACGAGAATGCTGCCATCCTGCTGCTGATAGTTCTCCATGACCGCGATCAGCGCGCGTCCGACCGCCGTTCCCGAGCCGTTCAGCGTGTGAACGAAGCGCGGCGCCGCCTTTTCGCCGGCGGGCCGGTAGCGCGCGTTCATGCGCCGCGCCTGGAAGTCGCCGCAGACCGAGCAGGAGGAAATCTCGCGATAGGCGTTCTGGCCGGGCAGCCAGACCTCGATGTCATAGGTCTTCTGCGACGAGAAGCCCATGTCGCCGGTGCAGAGCACGACCGTGCGGAAATGCAGGCCGAGCTTCGTCAGCACCGCTTCGGCCGCCGCCGTCATGCGCTCATGCTCGGCGAGCGAGGTTTCCGGCGTCGTGATGGACACGAGTTCGGCCTTGTAGAACTGATGCTGGCGCAACATGCCGCGCGTGTCGCGACCGGCCGAGCCGGCTTCCGAGCGGAAGCTCGGCGTCAGCGCCGTGAAGCGCAGCGGCAGGCTCGCCTCGTCGAGGATTTCCTCCCGCACGAGATTGGTCAGCGACACTTCGGCGGTCGGGATCAGCCAGCGGCCATCGGTGGTCTGGAACAGGTCTTCGGAAAATTTCGGAAGCTGGCTCGTTCCGTACAGGGCCTCGTCCCGGACCAGAAGCGGCGGCGACACTTCCTCGTAGCCGAACTCGCGCGTATGCGTTTCGACCATGAACTGGCCGAGCGCGCGTTCCAGCCGCGCGAGATCGCCGCGCAGCACCGTGAAGCGCGAGCCGGACATGCGCGCGGCGCGTTCGAAATCCATGAGGCCAAGCGCTTCGCCGAGCTCGAAATGCTCTTTGGGCTGGAAGTCGAAGCTGCGCTTCTCGCCCACGAGCCGAACCTCGACATTGCCGTTCTCGTCGGCGCCGGTCGGCACCTCCGCCAGGGGAATGTTCGGGATCGTGGCCAGAAGAGCGTTGATCTCGGCGTCGATCTCGCGCTCGAGTTTCTCGCCATCCTGAATCTTGGTCTTGAGGTCGGCGACAGTGCGCATCGTCTCATCGGCAAGCGCGGCGTCGCCCGACGCCTTCGCCTTGCCGATCAGCTTGGAGGCGTCGTTGCGCTGGCTCTGCCAATCCTGCAGCGACTTCAGATGCTGGCGGCGCTTCTCGTCCAGAAGGACGATCTCCGACGACGAGACGGCCGAGCCGCGACGCTTCAGAGCTTCGTCCAGAACTTCCGCGTTGTCGCGGATCCATTTGATATCCAGCATGTTTTCCAGTCCGCTACAGGCGGCCCGGAACCGTTCGGATCACTCCGTGCCGGCTTCGCTGGCCGCCAGACGCACGCCCCGTTTCTTCTCGATCATCCGTGCCGTGATGATCGAGACCTCGTAGAGAATGATCGCCGGGATCGCAAGGCCGATCTGAGACATGGGATCGGGCGGAGTCAGCACCGCCGCGACGATGAAGGCCAGCACGATCGCGTATTTGCGCTTGGACTTGAGCCCCTCGGCCGTGACCATTCCGGCTCGCACCAGAAGTGAGCAGACCACCGGCAACTGAAACACCAGACCGAAGGCGATGATCAGGGTCATGATCAGCGACAGATATTCCGAAACGCGCGGCAGAAGCAGGATCGCGGCGTCCGAACCCTCGCCTGTCTGCTGCATCGACAGGAAGAACCACATCACCATGGGGGTGAAGAAGAAATAGACGAGCAGCGCGCCGAGAAGGAAGAGAAGCGGCGTCGCGATCAGGAACGGCACGAAGGCCGCCCGCTCGTCCCGATAAAGGCCCGGCGCGACGAACTTGTAGACCTGGATGGCGATCACCGGGAAGGCCAGGAAGAAACCGCCGAAGGCCGCGACCTTCACCTGCGTGAAGAAATATTCCTGCGGCGCCGTATAGATCAGCTCGACGCTGGCGGGATCGAGCCCCGCCCAGCCGCTGGCGATCTGATAGGGCACGACGAGGACGTTGAAGATGCCCTTGGCGAAGAAGAAGCAGATCAGGAACATGCCGAAGAAGCCGGCGATCGACCAGATCAGCCGCTTTCGGAGTTCGACCAGATGCTCGATCAAAGGCGCAGAGGAAGCCTCGATATCCGACTCGGAACGCTGATTCACTGAAGGCTCCCGGCCGGCGCACGAACCGGGGCGGTGTCCGCGCCCGGCATTCCCTCGACATTCACATGAATGGACTGGCCATTGGCCTCGGCCGCGCTCGGCTGCGGCGCGACCGGCGTCGCCGTGGCGGGCAGCGGCTCCATCGGCACGGCACCCTCGGTCGCCGAGGGGATCTTCGGCTCCGGCGCCACCGCGGCCGCCTTGATGGAGGAGCGGATTTCGTCCCCCACCGCGCGAATGGGGTTCATCGCCTTGCGCAGATCGTTGCGCGGATCGAGATCGCGAACCTTCTGCGCGGTGTCACGCAGCTCTTCCAGTTCGGCCTCCTTCAAGGCCTCGTCGAACTGGCGGCGAAAGTCGCCCGCCATGCGGCGTGCCTGCGAACTGACCCGGCCGAAGGTGCGCAGCATCTTCGGCAGGTCCTTCGGACCGACCACGACGATCAAAACGACCGCAATAACGAGAAGCTCGAGTCCACCGATGTCGAACATGACGATCCCCAGAAGGCAAACGGCGACGCCCGAGGCGTCGCCCATCCCATAGACGCGGGATGACCCTTAGATGTGGGACTTCTCGGCGGTGGTGTCGCGGGGCATGGCATCACCCTCGCGGACGTCGAGCGAGCGGCGCTCCTGCGCCACCGTCGTGTCCTCGTCGGCCATGCCCTTCTTGAAGTTCTTGATGCCCTTGGCGACGTCGCCCATCAGCTCGGGAATCTTGCCGCGACCGAACAGAAGCAGCACGACGGCCAGAACGATCAGCCAATGCCAGATGCTAAAGCTACCCATAGTACGCCTCCATTGGGCGCGGGCTGCCCGCGCGCCGAATTCAAACCGAACCCTCGGTTCTTTCAAACACGAAAGTCTCAGCCGGATCAACGGCTACGAAGACATCGTGCACATCGTTCGCGAGTTCGCCGGGGCGAAGCCGCGCCCGGAACGGCTCGTTCAAACCTTCCAGCCCGAACAGGACCTGTTCCACGGAACCCAGAAAGCGTCGCTCCAGCACTTTCGCGCGCACTCCGGCCGGGTCGATTCCGGCGCGCACGCCGCTCGAGCGAACGGCGACATCCACCCGTGTGCCATCCGATCGTGGCGAAGCTGCGACGACCCCGAGCGGCGTCTCGACTCGGCCCGCTTGAACGATCCCCGGCAAGACGTTGATTTCGGACAGAAACGCGGCGGTGAAGAGATCGGCGGGCCGCCCATGGATCGCGCGCGCGTCGCCGACCTGCACGAGCGAGCCGTCGCGCATCAACGCGATCCGATCGCACATGCGCATCGCTTCCTCGGGATCGTGCGTCACCACGATCGCGGAGGCGCCGATCTCCCGGAGAATGCGCAGCGTTTCCGTCCGCACATGGTCCTTCAGCCGGCTGTCGAGGCCGGAGAAAGGCTCGTCCATCAGGAGAACGCGCGGTCGCGGGGCGAGCGCCCGCGCCAGAGCGACTCGCTGCTGCTCGCCGCCCGACAGCTGGTGCGGATAGGCTTCGCTCATCGCCGAAAGCCCGACACGCTCCAGCGCAACCGCCGCTTCCCGCTTCGCATCGGCGGCGGAGAACTCGTGCAGGCCGTAGCGCACATTCTGCGCGAGCGTCATATGCGGGAACAGTGCGAAGTCCTGGAACATCAGGCCGACGGACCGGCCCTCGGGCGGTACGAAAAGATCGGGACCGGCGACCTCCTGCCCGTCGATCGCGACCTGCCCAGCGGTCTGCCGTTCGATCCCGGCCGCGATTCGCAGAAGGCTCGTCTTGCCGGACCCGGACGGGCCGAGAAGGCAAAGAACCTCTCCGGGCTCGGCATCCAGCGAAATGTCCTTCAGAATCACCCGGCGGCCCGCCTCGAATCCAACCGAGCGAAACGAAAGGGCCGGGGCACGTGGGCCCTTCGGATGAGCGGGGACGGACATGCGATCACAGGCTCCGACGGACGGCCCTCGCTGCCACGAACGAGGGCAAGTGCGCCGTGATAGAGCCGCGCGGGTGGCGGCTCAAGCCATCGTGGAAACGAGCGCGGTGAACTCTTCGCGAAGCGCCGGCTCGTCGATCGCCTCGGGCTGCCGCCGGATCACGTCGAGCGCCCGCTCGGCGCGCTCCAGCGACCGGCCGGACAGCTCCGGCACATTGGCGGCGATGAGCTGCATTTCGGGCATGTCGCCATTGCAGTGAAGCGCGAGATCGCACCCGGCCGCGATGGCACGGGCCGCCAGCTCACCCATGTCGCCCTGAAGCGCCTTCATGGACATGTCGTCGCTCATCAGGAGACCGTCGAAGCCGATCGCGCCTCGAATGATCTCGCCGATCACCTTGGAGGACAGGGTCGCCGGATGCGCGGGGTCGAGCGCCTCGAACAGGAGATGCGCCGTCATTCCCGCAGGCAGGCCGGCCAGCGCCTGGAAGGGCCGGAAGTCGAAGCCTTCGAGATCGGCGCGCGAAGCGGCGACTCGCGGCAGTTCCAGATGGCTGTCGGCCTCGCCGCGCCCATGGCCCGGAATATGCTTCATGACGGGAAGCACGGCGCCCGCCATCAGGCCTTCGGCCGCCAACCCGCCGAGTTCGGCGACGATCGCCGGGTCTTCGGCATAGGCGCGATCCCCGATCACCGAGTGGGCGCCGGGCTGGGGCACGTCGAGACAGGGAAGGCAATCGACGTCGATGCCGAACCCGACGCGAAGGTCATGGGCGAGGAGCCGCCCTTGCAGCCAGGCCGCACGGCGTCCCTTGTCCCGGTCGCCGCCATAGACCTGTCCGATCGAGGCGGAGGGCGGGAAGCGGGGCGAAAGCGGCGGACGCAGGCGCTGGACACGGCCGCCCTCCTGATCGATCAGGACGGGCACCGTCGCGTCGCTGCGAAGCGCCTTCAGCTCCGCCACGAGATCGCGCACCTGCGCGGCTTCGGCGATGTTGCGGCCGAACAGGATGAAGCCCCAGGGGCGTTCGTCGCGAAAGAAGGCCCGCTCGTCGTCGGTGAGGCGCAGCCCGCTGCAGCCCGCGATCCAGGCTTTGGTACCCGTCATGACCCGTTCCGTGCGAAGGGGCGATGGCGGCTCGGAACGCGGCCACCGCCGAAGAAAAGGGCCGCCGACGCCGAGCGTCAGGCCGGCCAGGACGCTCAGCGCGTCACGAAGCAGCTGCCGCCGGCTGATTTCAAGCTGTCGCACAGGCTCGCCGCCTCGTTTCGAGAGCCTGCCACCACGCGAACGCGGTAGTAGGTTCCCTTCCCCGCGATCTCGGCCGACTTGATGTTGAGGCTGTGCTTGCCGATCACGCTGGCATAGCGACGCGAAAGATTGGCCATGGATTCTTCGGCCAGGGCCTGGCTCGGCTGCGACGCGATCTGCACGAAGAAGGCATCTTCGGGCACGGCTGCCGGCTGAACCGAAGCGACCTGAACCGGATCGGCCTCGGTGGGCGCGGCCGGCGTCTGGCCGATCTGCGGATTGAACGGCATCGTCGCCTGGGTCGGCGCGGCGTGCGCGGCGACCTGCGTCGAGGTCGGCAGCATGGCCGGCTGACCCGCGATCGTCGGCTCCTCGGCGGGCGCGAGCGAGCCGTCCGGGCGCACCGTGAGCGTGCGGACCTTGCGCGGCTGCAACGTCCCTTCGGCGGAGGCGACCTGCGAACCCGGCGCCGGCGGCGCTTCGGCCTCGGCATCCGACTCGCTCGGCAGCGCGACGTCTTCGCCGACCATGACGCCGGGCAGCGCCGAGGACGAGGCTTCCTCGTTCTCGGAAATGTCCATCGGCTCTTCCATCGCCGTCACCAGCTTGCGCTGCGTCGGCGCGTCGATCTTGGCGCTGCCGGAGACGACGTGGTCGTAGACCGCCTGCTTCTGGTTCGGAATGGAGCGGCCACCCGGATCGGCCGGGGCGACCTTGTAGGGCTCGGCGTCGGCCTTGATGAGGATCGGACCATCATTGCCCGGCGTCAGCGCGCCGGACCCGACGAAATGCATCGTGCCGGCGACGGCAACGACGACACTCGCCGCGAGTCCACCCATCACCAGGAGACCGCGAAGCCGCTTCGGGCGACGACGCGCCTCGGGCCGGTACGTCTCGTCCTCGTAATAGCGATCCTCGCCCTCGGCGTAGCCCTGGCCGTAATCCTCGTCCTCATACCCCTGCGGCGCGGGCTGCATGGCGGCCCACTCGCTGGCGATGAGATCGTCGAAATCGTCGAGCGTCAGCGTCTGGCGCGCGTCGGGCATGGTTTGGCGAACCGGCGCGTAGGGTTCGGGCTCGGGCTGGCGCGCGGGCGCGAAGGATTGCGTTTCCGCCGGGTAGCGGTCGCGCGGGCGGGCGGGCTGGCTGAGGTTGCGCAGGGCTTCCTGCGTCTCGGGATTGACCGGCCGACCGGAGCGCCCCTGCGAGGGCGCGGCGACGCGCTCGGCCGGGCCGAGCACGGGCTCGTATCCGCCCGACCGATCCCAATCCTGCCGCGCGCTCGGCGCGCCGGGACGAACGGACGACCCTTCCACGGCCCGCACCAGATCGGCAAAGGGATCGCGATCGGCCGACGAGAAATGGGGGTCCCTGTAGTCCTTCATCGCGCCGACCTCACGCAAGGATCGCCGCCGAACCATCGGCGTCGATCCGTATTTTCCTGAACTTCGCTCCGCCCTATGGGTCGAACGTGTTCAAAGCGTGGAATGTCAGCGCATTTCGTCCGGGGCCGACACGCCGACCAGATCCAGACCCGAGGCGATGACGAAGGCGACCGCTTGAACCAGTCCCAATCGGGCTGCCGTCATTCTCACATCGTTAGGCTTAACGAACCGTAACTCCGGCTGATCCTTCCCGCGATTGTACTGCCCGTGGAAAGCGGACGCCAGATCGTAGAGATAGAAGGCCAGCCGATGCGGCTCCTTGGCCTGGGCCGCGCTCTGGATGAGGCGAGGATATTCGGCGAGCTTGCGGACAAGCGCGATTTCGCCTTCGTCCGTCAGCAGCGACAAGGCTTCGCGATCGACCTTATCGAGCGCCGACACGTCGATGCCTTCCGCCTCGGCCTGCCGCACGATCGAGCGCGAGCGGGCATGGGCGTACTGGACGTAGAAAACCGGATTGTCCTTCGACTGTTCAGTGACTTTCTGAAAGTCGAAGTCGAGCGGCGCGTCGCTCTTGCGGAAGAGCATCATGAAGCGGACGGCATCGCGGCCGACCTCATTCACCACGTCAGCCAGCGTCACGAACTCCCCGGCCCGCTTCGACATCTTCACCGGCTCGCCGTTGCGGAACAGCTTCACGAGCTGGCACAGGACGACGTCCACCTGCGCCTTGCCGTCCGACACCGCCTTCGCCACCGCTTCCAGCCGCTTGACGTAGCCGCCATGGTCGGCGCCCAGCACATAGACCATCTCGTCGAAGCCGCGCGCGAACTTGTCGGCGAAATAGGCTACGTCGGCGGCGAAATACGTGTAGCTGCCGTTCGACTTCACCAGCGGCCGGTCGACATCGTCGCCGACATCGGTGGAGCGGAGAAGCGTCTGCTCGCGGTCTTCCCAATCCTCGGGAAGCTGGCCCTTCGGCGGCGGCAGCGTGCCCTGATAGACGAAGCCCTTGTCGCGCAGCGCGTCGATGATCTTGGCGATGCGCCCGCCATTGCCTTCATGCAGCGTCTTCTCGGAGAAGAAGACGTCCTGCGCGATGTTGAGCGCCTTCAGATCGTCCCGGATGCTCATCATCATGGCGCTGATGGCATAGCTCTTCACGAGCGGCAACCATTCGGCCTCGTCCTGGTCGAGAAGCTCGCGCTTGTAGCGGATCGCGAGAGCGGCGCCGACGGTCTTCAGATAGTCGCCGGGATAAAGGCCGGCCGGGATCTCGCCGATCTCCTCGCCGAGCGCCTCGCGATAGCGAAGGAAGACGGACCGGGCGAGCACGTTCACCTGCTCGCCGGCGTCGTTGATGTAATATTCCTTGGTCACGTCATGGCCGGCAAAGCCCATGAGGTTGGCGATCGCATCGCCCACCACGGCGCCCCGGCAATGGCCGACATGCAGCGGCCCGGTCGGGTTGGCCGAGACATATTCGACATTGACCCGGTGGCCGGTCGGCGCGCCCCGGCCGTAGCCGGTGCCGAGCCCGAGGAGGCCATGCAGATGGCTCGTCCAGAACTCCGGCTGCAGCCGCAGATTGATGAAGCCCGGGCCGGCGATCTCGACCGAGGCGATATCGGCATCCCCACCCAGTTCGGCCGCGATTTCATCCGCCAGCTCGCGCGGCTTCAGGCCGAGCGGCTTGGCCAGGACCATGGCGGCGTTCGTCGCCAGATCGCCATGGCTGGCGTCGCGCGGCGGCTCGACGGTGATGCGCGACAGGTCGGTGCCTTCGATTTCTCGCGCGCGCAGAACGGCTTCCACGGCTTTGCGAACGCGTTGCTCGAAGTCGGTGAAGATATTCATGATCGTGTCCAGACTGGTGAAACCGGCGCAACGAGAGGCCGTCCCCCGCTCGATGAAACGGGAGAGTGAAGCGGCGCGCCTATCGCAATTCGGGCGTAGCGTCAAACAATCGGCGATGTTCCGACACCGCGTAGCTGTCCGTCATGCCCGACAGATAGTCCGACACGCGCCGCGCCAGCCGCGCCTCGTCCATGGCCTCCGCCTCGCGGCTCCAGCCGCCCTGCATCTCGGAGGGTTCGGCCACGTAGCGCTGGAACAGGTCTTCCACGAGACCTTCGGCCCGCGTCATGACGCGCGACACGCTGGGGCTGCGATAGACGCGCGCGAAGAGGAAGCGCTTGGTGTCCCGGGCGAGCTCCTCCATCTCGGGCGAGAAGCAGAGCAGCGTGCGCCCGGCGGCCCGCACGTCCCCCACCGTCTCGATCCCGTCCTCCTCTAGGCGGCGCAGGGTCGATGCGATGACGTCCTCCACCATGCGCGTGATGTGCCGCCGCATGATCTCGTGGACGGTGCGCGCGTCGTCCAGCGTCGGGTAGCGCGCGCGGACCTCGCGCAGGATCGAGCCGGCCAGTTCGAGTTCGCGGAGATCGTCCAGCTCGATCAACCCGGCCCGCAGCCCGTCGTCGAGATCGTGCGTGTTGTAGGCGATGTCGTCCGAAATCGCCGCCGCCTGCGCTTCCAGCGTGGCGAAGCGGTCGAGGTCGAGCGGGTAGCGCGCGTCGAACTCCAGAATGGGGCGCGGCACCTCGCCGGGCCAGGTGGAGCGCGGCCCCAGCATCGGGCCATTGTGCTTCACGAGGCCTTCCAGCGTCTCGAAGCTGAGATTGAGCCCGTCGAACTCGGCATAGCGCCGCTCCAGCGCGGTGACGATACGCAGCGACTGCGCGTTGTGATCGAAGCCGCCGAAGCGTTCCATGCGGCGATGGAGCGCCCGCTCTCCGGCATGGCCGAAGGGCGTGTGCCCGAAATCGTGGACGAGCGCGATCGCCTCCGTCAGGTCTTCGTCGAGCCGCAAGGCGCGGGCGAAGGCGCGGGCGATCTGCGAAACCTCGATCGTGTGGGTCAGGCGCGTGCGGAAGTGATCGCCCTCATAGGCGACGAAGACCTGCGTCTTGTGCTTCAACCGGCGAAAGGCGGTGGAATGGACGATCCGGTCGCGGTCGCGCTGAAAGGGCGTGCGCGTCGGACTGTCGGGCTCGGGAAACAAGCGGCCGCGCGAAGCGGCGGGGTCGCAGGCGAAGGGCGCGAGCGCCGACCGCCCCAAGCCGATCGCGGCGAAGATCGGGTCCGACATCCAACTGCCTCCATCGCCTTGCCGCTCCGGCCTTTTGGGGCGGAAACGTTGACCCGTTCGGGGCGCATCCATACGTTAGGAAGACATTGGCAACAAGCAGAGGTCGGCCCGGCGTGTTCCGCCGTCCGAAATCACCATGAGCGCAGCGCTCGACACGACGCTTCCCGTCACCGTTTCCGATGCCGCCGCGCGGCGCATCGTTTCGATTCTCCAGAAAACGCCGAGCGAGACGGCCCTGCGAATCTCGGTCGAGGGCGGCGGGTGTTCCGGCTTCTCCTACAAGTTCGACCTGACGCATGAAGGCGAAGCCGACGATCTCGTGATCGAGAAGGACGGCGCGCGCGTCCTGATCGACCAGACCTCGCTCGCCTATCTCGACGGCTCGGTAGTGGATTTCGTGGATGATCTGATGGGTCAGTCCTTCCAGATCAGCAATCCGAACGCCGTCGCGTCCTGTGGCTGCGGAACGTCCTTCTCGATTTGACACGTCCCGTCCTCGCGGGCATGGCGTGAGCCTGCCCTGCCCGGAGGATTTCTCATGCTCGTCGCGACCTGGAACATCAACGGCGTCAAGGCGCGCATCGACGCTCTGAAAGCCTGGCTGGACGAGTGCGGGGCGGACATCGTCGGCCTTCAGGAGATCAAGAGCGTCGACGAAGGCTTCCCGCGTGCCGAGATCGAAGCGGCTGGCTGGCATGTCGAAACCCACGGCCAGAAGGGCTTCAACGGCGTCGCCCTTCTCTCGCGCAAGCCCGCCGCGCGGATCGAACGCGGGCTGCCCGGCGACGACGCGGACGAGCAATCCCGCTTCATCATCGGCGAATGGGAGACCGATCGCGGCCCCTTGCGCGTCGCCTCGCTGTATCTGCCCAACGGCAATCCGATCGGCACCGAGAAGTTCAGCTACAAGCTGCGCTGGATGGCGCGTCTGGAGACGCTCGCGCGTCAGTGGCTGGCCGAGGAGGTGTCCTTCATCCTTGCCGGCGACTACAACGTCATCCCGCAGCCCGAAGACGCCAGGAACGTGGCGGATTGGGTGAATGATGCGCTCTACCAGCCCGAAAGCCGCGCCGCCTATCGCCGCCTTCTGCATCTCGGCCTTCTCGACGCGGTTCGCGCGACGACCGACCAGCCGCAGACCTACACGTTCTGGGATTATCAGGCCGGCGCCTGGCCGAAGAACAACGGCATCCGCATCGACCATATCCTCCTGTCGCCGGATCTGTCCGCGCGGCTGGCGGGCGTGCGGATCGACAAGCACGTTCGGGCCTGGGAAAAGCCGTCCGACCACGTGCCGGTTCTGGTCGATCTGAAGGATTGATCGGGAGGGCGCTCAAAGCGCCCTCGCCTCACTGGCCGTCGGCGCTCAGCTGTTCGGCGGAGGCCAGCGCCGTACGCCGTTCGGATTCGCTCGACAAGGAGAAGGCTTCCTCCTGAAGCGGGCGAATCCATTCCTTGTCCTTGTCCGGCGCGGACTTCAGGGCGCGGGTCAGCATCGCAAGACCGCGTGCGGGCTCGGCCTGGAGCGAGATCGTCTCGCCGTCGAACAGGAGGTAGCCCAGAAGCGCCTCCGCCTTGGCGTAGCCCTTCTTGGCGGCGAGTTGCAGCCAGCGCGCCGCCTGGCGCGGATTGGCGCGACCGCCCTCGCCGGCGAGCAGCATCCGCCCCAGTTCGAACTGGGCCTGCGCGTCGCCGAAATAGGTCGCGGCATGCGCGTAGAGCTGGCGCGCCTGACCGGGATCGGGCGTGATCGGCGTGCCGGGAATGCCGGTGCGCATATATTCGGCCAGCGCCACCACCGCGCTCGCCACATAGGCGGCATTGGGCGAGCTCGCGGTGTCGTCCTCCTGATCGCGGACGATCTCCTCGAACATCTTGAAGGCTTCGAAATCGTCTTCCTTGACGCCGTCGCCCTCGGCATACATCTGCCCGAGCTTCCAGCGCGCGCCGGCATGACCGAGATCGGCCGCCTGCTGCAGGGCGTGCAGAGCTTCCGCCTTGGCGCCACGCTTGTAGGCCGCGAACCCCATGGTGAAGAATTCGCGCGGCGACTTGCCGATCGTCGAGCCGCCGATCGTCGCCGGATCGAGCGCACGAGCCGGACCGCTCAGGCAGAGGCCGAGCGCCAGCGGCAGAACGAGAACTGTGAGACGCGATCCGCGCATTGGCTGCAATCTCAGACCCGATGGAACTGGCGAGCCGGCTCGCCAAGGTCGATCAACATGCTCAGGCGAACCTTAAGAAAGAGACCCGGTGCGGTGACACCGTCAGGACGACGCGCGACAGGCAAGGACGGGATCGAAAGGGAACGGGCCATGCGCCTCGCTTCGACGGCGACGAAACGTTCTTGAAGTCCTCGAAGCCTGCGATCGGCTTTTCTGACGAGCGTTGCGTCGGACGTCATGACACCTCAACGACCCATCGGAACATCGAGGTTCCGCCGAGTCTTTCCAGCGACTTTGCTTGAAGAGCGATGCCCTTGTTTTATGGCGGGACCGGGGCATCTCCTTCGATCCGCACCCTATCCGATGCAATGACGCAATACTGTTGCAGGCTCTCCACAACATCGGCATTCACCGGACAATCGCATTCCCGCGACCGGACACGAAAAAGGCGCCCGGCAAAGCCGAGCGCCTCGATCGCCGGAACTATCTCCGGTCAGAAGTTCAGCTTGAGCGAGGCGTTGGCCGCATAGACCCAGTCGTCGCCGACCGTGCCGTTGAAGATTGCGCCGCGCGACACGCTCTGGCTGCCGCTCGTCCAGTAGCCGATGAGGCCGCCGAAGCGCAGTTCGGCCCAGTCGGTGTTCTTGAGGGCGATGCCGCCCGAGAGCGTGTAGAGATCGGTATAGGTCGTTTCCGAGCCGCGCGAGACGCCGCTGTCGTAGCCGATGGAGACGCTGCCCGATACATTCTCGTTGAAGGCGCGGCCGACGCCGAGCGTCACCGTGTAACCATCGTCCCAATTGTAGGGGCTGATCGAGGAATTGCCGGCGACCGTGGTGATGACGGCCTTGTTGGTGCTCCAGTCCGTCCAGCGGAACGAACCGAGCAGCAGCGTGCCTTCTGCAATGCCGGTCTGGAAGTTCACATAGAGGCTCTGCGGGCTCGTGGCGGTGTTCTGGAAGGCCGGAAGGCCGCCAGCGAGCACCGCGCCATTGGCCGGCAGCGCGCCGACCAGGGACGCGGGAATGTTCACGCCGCGCTGCGCCAGGAAGGCGGCGGCGGTCGGGATCGAAAGCTGGCGTCCGTCGGCAAGGCGAACGAAGGCATCGCCCGTCGCGGCCAGCGCGCCCGTGCCGGTGATGTCGTCGTGCTTGACTTCCGAGCGGTAGAGAACCTGTGCGCGCAGCGCGATCTCGGGAATTTCGAAGGCGGCGCCGATGCGGTAGCCCGTCTTATAGCTGCCTTCCGTCTCGGCCGTCAGGCCGACGGGCAGAAGCAGGCTGGCGCCGAGGCCGCCGAGCGTGGCGCGCAGCGAAGCCGGCAGCGTCGCGCCGAGATCGCGCGTGGCAAGGCTCGTGCCCTCGAAGTTGAAATCTTCCGCGAAGAGCCCGCCGAGCAGGCTGAAGCGCATTCCGTTCTGCGTGTAGCTCACACGGCAGGTGGCGCTCCACTCGTTGGACTGGAACTCAAGGTCGCGAACCCGCGAACCGCCGGGGAACTGCGCCGGCTGTGCGCCGCCCGGAAGCGAGCGGTAGTCGCCCTCGGCCGCGAAGGCTTCGACATAGTTGCCCGCGCAAGCGGCCGTGTCGTTGCCGAACTTGATGGCCGCGCTCGGGATCTGATAGCTGCCGGTGTAAGTGTCGTAATTGCCGCTCACGCCGTTGACCGTCTCGAACGCGCGCTGCGGCGAGACATAGGTGAAGCTCAGACGATTGGTGAAGGTACCGGGCTCGTAAAGCACATCGGTATCGGCCGTCCCGCGCTGGAAGCCGCCTGCATGGGCCAAGCTCAAAGTCGACAGCAAAGCCGTAGAGGCGATCATCAATTGGCGCGCGATGGTCATTGTCTTCCCCCAGTCCAACCCTCGGAGCCGAAGTCTTAGTCGCTGCGGCTTGCTGGAAGCCTGTCACAAATAATCGAGAGTTGAAACGGGGCGGCATTTGGTTCCCACCGCTCGGCGGCCTTGTTGCCACACCGGTCAGGAACAGAGATACCGCGCGAGGTATCGGCGCCAAACCCTTCCGACGCTTGAGTTTTATCCCGGTACGAAAAACGGCACGGCAGAAGGTCTGCCGTGCCGCCCGTATTCCCCCAACTCTTCCGTAAAGGGAAGAGTTGGCGATCGTTGCTGCGAAGTCACATCATGCAGCGCAGCAAAGCTCCGCTAGCGCAGCATCTCCAAAGCCGCCTGCAACTTCTCCGCCTCGGCCAGGAAGGTCGCCCGCTTCTCGCGCTCCTGCTCGACCAGTTCCTCCGGCGCGTTGGCGACGAATTTCTCGTTGGAGAGCTTCTTGTCGATTCGGTCGATCTCGCCGCGCAGCTTGCCTTCCGCCTTTTCCAGACGCGTGCGCTCCGCCGCGAAATCGATCATGCCGGCCAGCGGCAGCGCATAGGTGACGTTCGACAGAACGAGCTGCGCGGCCTGCGCGGGCGCCGTCTCCGCGACCGTGATGCCCGAGAGACGGGCCAGACGCTTGAGCGCGGCCTCGTGGCGCGTCAGTCGCTCCTCGACGATCTGGTCCGGCGCGACGGCCACGAGGGCCGCTTCGGCCGAAGGCGGCACGTTCATCTCGGCACGCACGGAGCGGATCTCGCTGACGAGATCCACCAGCCAGTTGAGATCGCTCGCCGCCGCGTCGTCGCGGAACGTGCCCGTCGGCCAGGGCGCATGGCACAGGAGCGTCGCGCGGCTCTGCCCCTCCGGCGCCGTCACCGCCCAAAGCTCTTCCGTCAGGAAGGGCATGAACGGATGAAGGAGCGCGTAGAGCTGGTCGAGCACATAGCCGGTGACGCGCCGCGTTTCGGCCTTGGCCGCCTCGTCGTCCGCCAGGAAGATCGGCTTGGCGAGTTCGAGATACCAGTCGCAGACGATGTTCCAGGCGAAGCGGTAGAGCGTCGCCGCCGCGTCGTTGAAGCGGTGGGCGGCGAGCGCGGCGTCCACGTCGGCGATCGCCTTGGACAGCTCGGTCATCACCCAGCGGTTGACCGCCAGCGTCAGCGTCTCGCCGTCCACGCTCTCGCCGTGGCGCGCGCCGTTCATCTCGGCGAAGCGCGTGGCGTTCCAGAGCTTGGTGCCGAAATTGCGATAGCCGGCGATCCGCTGCGGATCGAGCTTCACGTCCCGGCCCTGCGCCGCCATGATCGCCAGCGTGAAGCGCAGCGCGTCCGCGCCATACTCGTTCACGATGTCGATCGGGTCGATGACGTTGCCCTTCGACTTCGACATCTTGGCGCCGTTCTTGTCGCGAACCAGCGCATGGACATAGACCGTGTGGAACGGCTCGTGATCCATGAAATGCAGGCCCATCATCATCATCCGGGCGACCCAGAAGAAGATGATGTCGAAGCCCGTGACGAGGACGCTCGTCGGATAATAGGCCTTGAGTTCGGGCGTCTCGTCCGGCCAGCCGAGCGTCGAGAACGGCCAGAGCGCCGACGAGAACCAGGTGTCGAGCACGTCCTCGTCGCGCGTCAGGAAGGCGTCGAGACGCTCCTGATCAGCCGCGAGCTCCCGCGCCTCGGCATCGGTGATCGTGCCGTTGGTGACGTAATGCGCGAGCGCGGCGGCGACGGCCGCTTCCTCCTGCTCATCGACGAAGATCGTGCCGTCCGGCCCATACCAGGCCGGGATGCGATGACCCCACCAGAGCTGGCGCGAGATGCACCAGGGCTGGATGTTCTCCATCCAGTCGAAATAGGTCTTTTCCCAGTTGCGCGGCACGAAATTGGTGCGGCCCTCGCGCACGCTGGCGATCGCGGGCTTGGCCAGCGTCTCGGCGTCCACATACCACTGGTCGGTCAGATAGGGCTCGATCGGAACGCCGCTGCGGTCGCCATGCGGGACCATGTGCGTGTGATCGTCGACCTTGGCGAGATAGCCTTCCGATTCCATCCATTCCACGAGGAGCTTGCGGGCCGCGAAGCGATCCAGCCCCTCGAACATTCCGATGGCGCGCTCGCCATCGTCGGGGAACAGCTCCTCCAGGAAGTCGGCATTGTCGCGCAGCGCGATCGTGCCATCGACGGCGAGAACGCTGATGCGGCGCAGGTTCTGACGCTTGCCGACCTCGAAATCGTTGAAGTCGTGCGCGGGCGTGATCTTCACCGCGCCCGAACCGGCTTCGGGGTCGGCATAGTCGTCGGCGACCACCGGAATGAGACGGCCGATCAGCGGCAGGCGAACCCGCTTGCCGACCAGCGCCGTGTAGCGCTCGTCGCTCGGATTCACCGCCACGCCCGTGTCGCCGAGCATGGTCTCGGGGCGCGTCGTCGCGACGGTGATGAAGGTTTCCGGGTTCTCCGGATCGTAGTTGCGGCCCTCGACCGGATAGCGGAAGTGCCAGAGCGAGCCCTTGACCTCCTGCTGCTCGACTTCGAGGTCGGAGATGGCAGTGAGGAGCTTGGGGTCCCAGTTCACCAAGCGCTTGTCGCGATAGATCAGGCCCTCGCGATAAAGCTGCACGAAGACCTTGCGCACCGCGCGCGACAGGCCCTCGTCCATCGTGAAGCGCTCGCGCGACCAGTCGCAGCTCGCCCCGAGGCGCCGCAGCTGGCGAAGGATCGTGCCGCCGGACTCGCCCTTCCACTGCCAGACGCGATCCACGAAGGCCTCGCGGCCCATGGCGCGGCGGTTCGGCTCCTTGCGCTCGGCGAGCTGGCGCTCCACCACCATCTGCGTGGCGATGCCCGCATGGTCGAGGCCCGGCTGCCACAGGACGCTCTTGCCGCGCATCCGCTCCGTGCGGACGAGAATGTCCTGCAGCGTGTTGTTGAGCGCGTGGCCGATATGGAGCGAGCCCGTCACGTTCGGCGGCGGGATGACGATCGAGAACGGCTCGGCATCGGGTTTGGCGTTCGCGCCGGCGGCGAAGGCATCGGCGCTTTCCCAACGCTCCGCAATGCGGGGCTCGACGACGGCCGCGTCGTAGGTCTTCTCGATCATGGAGTATCCAACCATTCCAAAGGTGAGTTTCGGTTACAGCCAGAGTTTCGCGGGTGTCAACGCGGGGGCTGCATCGCGCGCGCTCGGCAAGGCCGCCGAAACGAAAAAAGGAGCGGCACGGCCGCTCCTTCCGAAAGCATCGAACGAGAGGGCTCGCTCAGCGGCGGCCGCCGCGCGACAGGCGCTCGATCTCCTCGCGCACCAGTCGCTCGACCATGCGCGGCAGGTTATCGTCCAGCCATTCGGCCAGCATCGGCTTCAGCATTTCCTGTGCCATGGCGTCCAGCGACTTCAGCTCACCGTTGCGGATCGCCTGCGCCAGCTCGTCGAACGAGGCGGCGACCATCTGACCGGACGAGCTCGACAGAAGCGGATCGACCCCGGCGGTCGGGGCATAGGCACCGTAGGCGCCGTGCTCTTCCAGCGTACGGCGGTCCGTGTTGGCGGGCTCGAACGTGCCGCGATCGACGTTCGGCTGATGTCGGGCGGTTTCGCTCATGGTCACGTCTTCCCTGCTATCCGTCTGCGAAGGCTCGGCGGCGGCCGTTTCGCCTTGCGGAATGGCGCTCGCCGTCTCCGCTTGAACGGCCGGCTCGGCGGATTGATCCGCGACGGCCGCGCTCATGACGGTTTCGAATTGATGATGGGTCTCGAACTCGCCCCAGGAGGCCGCCAGCTCGGTTTCGAGCTGCACGGTGAGGTGATCTTCGTCCACTCCGTCATGGGTCCGGGCGTCGGAGGAACGAGACGGTGCCAGGGCGACCGCCGGGCGCTGCAGATAGGACAGGTTGGTGTCCTCCGGCTCCACGTCTTCCGCTTCCTTGCGGATCGCGTCGAGCCCCGGGTCCCGCCCGCTGGCCGCGCCACCCCGGAAGCTGGTCGCCGCGCCGCGATCTTCCCCCGTCTCGATAATCCGTCGAATGGACGCCAGAATCTCGTCCATCGACGGTTCTTGCGCGACGTTCGCCTTGCTCATGCTCCGCACCCGATCTCGACTCGCGGCCCAACGCGACCTCGACGAACCATAGGTAGAGACAAAGAAAGCGCCGTTGAAGCCTTTCTTGGCATTCAACGGCGCTTTGCAACGCTTTTTTAAGGAATGGTGAAGAGATCGCTCAGCGACCGTCCGGCGTCCGGAGGCCGTACCACTTGTCCTTGACCGCCTGATAATGCTCTTCCGGCTCGTAGGCCGCGACGGTCAGGCCGAGGCGTTGCGGCGACAGATGGCCGATCGCCGAAGCGAGGGTGTAGCTCGCCACCACGGCATCGCGCTGGGCACCGGCCAGAAGGATCTGCGCGGTGATGACGTCGGACTGCGCGTTGAGCACGTCCAGCGTCGTGCGCTGGCCGACATTGCGCTCCTCGATGACGCCGTTCAGCGCCAGCTGCGCCGCCGACACCTGAGCGCGGTAGCCGGTCACGTTGGCTTCCGCCGCCTGACGCTGCGCCCAGGCGGTCGCGACCGCCGAGCGGACCTGATCGCGCGTGCCGTCCACCTCGATCCGGCGCTGGCCGAGCACTTCCTTGGCCTGACGCACGCGGGCCGAGACGATGCCGCCCTGATAGATCGGAACCGTCAGGCGCGCCGAGACCGAGGCCGAAACCTGATTCTGCGTCAGGACGTCGACGCCCGGCAGGCTGGAGCTGTTCGGGTCGGTGTCGCTCAGCGAATAGGTGTTTTCCACCGTGCCGTTGACCGACAGGTTCGGCAGGCGCTGACCTTCGGTCGACTTCACCTGGAACGAGGCCGCGTCCACCGCGAACTGCGTGGCGAGGATCGCCGGATGCTCGTTCTGCGAAACGGTGATCGCCTGCGAGATGTTGCCCGGCAGGAGCGAGCGCGGCGGCAAGGTGCCCGCGTCGAGTTCGCCCGGCGGATCGCCCACGACGTCGAGATACTGCGCCTCGCTGCTGGCGACCTGCGCCAGAGCCGTGTTCAGAAGCGCCGTCGCCAGCGCCTGCTGCGACTGAGCCTGCGCGACGTCCGTGCGCGTGCCCTCGCCGACGTCGAACCGGGCGCGCGCCGCGCGGACCTGCTCATTCAGGAAGGCGAGGCTCTGACGCCGGAAGGCCGCGATCTCGCGGTCGCGCCGCACGTTCATGTAGACGGTGATCGTGTTGAGAAGCGTGTTCTGGACGGTGTTGTCCAGGTTCTTCTGCGAGGCGCGCACCTGCGCTTCGGCCGCGCTCACATTGTTGGGCGTCTGGAACCCGTCGAAGATCGTCTGGTTGATCTCGATGGCGCCCTGCAGCGCGCCGGTGCGCGAATTCTGGGTCGGCAGGCGCCGAAATTCGGTGTTGTCGCCGAACGTGGTGCGAGCGCGCGCGGCCTGCGTCTGGCCGAGAGCGGAAATCGTCGGCCGCAGACCACCCTTGGCGATCGGCACGTTCTCATCGGTCGCGCGAAGCTGCGCGCGGGCGACGTTCAGGTCGTGGTTGTTGGCATAGGCTTTCGCCATGGCTCCGCGAAGCGACTCGGCGCCGGCGAGGTTCGCGCTGCCGAGCAGGAGCACCGCCGACAGGGACATCAGAACCCAAGACTTCTTCCGCAATGGCTCACTCCGAAACACGGGCTCAGAACCTGACCGGCATCAGGATAGATCTTACGTCGAAAGGCCTGCCCGAACCTTGGCCCATTCTCGTATCCGAATGAACCTACAAACCGGTGAACGCCAGTGCGCCCGCCCGCTCGAGGCCCGTTTTGAAAGTCAGTGTGGCGAAGCGAAAACACTTTTCGCACGTAAGAGCGAGCCCGCAGGCCCGACAGACCCCTCGGCCGCTTATGCCGAATGCCTAAAATTATTTGTTTTAAATGAGGCGCTTAACGCCCTCCGCGCTGGTGCCCGGCGCGGCGCGGCGGCAGGGCTCGAACCCGCCGCCGGTTTTCCACAGGCTCCGCATCCGCGAAGCGAGGGTCTATCGTCAGAAGACGAAGGTCTTTTCGCGCTGGAAGCCCGGCAGGGGCTTCACGCCGCAATTGAAGGCGAAGCGATCGGCGACGATGCCGTCTTCCTTGGTGTAGAGCTTGGCGAGCGCCGACAGGCCCCGCCCCTCGACGACCACGAGACGACCGCCCTCGCGAAGCTGATCGAAGAAGACCGACGGGACTTCCTCGACCGCGCCCTGGAACAGGATGACGTCGTAGGGGGCGTCCTTGGCATAGCCCTTGGTCAGTTCGCCCTTGGCGATGGCGCAGGAGGGCACGCCGAGCTGGTTGACGAGATCGGTGGCGCGAGCCGCCAGCGTCTCGTCCGCTTCCAGACCGACGACGGAGCCGGCGAGGTGCGCCAGGATCACCGAGGAATAGCCCGTGCCGCAGCCGACATCGAGAACGACGTCCTGGGGCAGAATGGCGGCCAGCTGGATCAGCTTGGCGAGCGGCGAGGGTTCCATCAGATAGCGCCCGTTGCCGAGCGGGATGTCCTCGTCGATATAGGCCAGTGCCTTGCGCTCGTCGGGCACGAACATCTCGCGCGGCACCGTCAGAAACGCGCGGAGAATCTCGTGCGACGTAACGTCCGTCGTGCGAATCTGGTTGTCGACCATCTTGGTGCGAGCAGCCGCGAAATCCATGGCAATTCCCGGATTGGTGGTTTGCGGCCACCCATAGGCGTCCGCCCGAACACTGGCAAGCAAAACCCGTGGGAACAGGCGCCGGGCGCCCGTCCCGCCAGGGGTGACGGCGCCTTATCGAGCTGATCCGGTGAGGAGTGGAACGAGCGCTTTCCAGGTCCGCCTCATTGCGGAAATATGTGCCGCACCACGGAACGCTCACTTAACCGCTCTGCGCATCTGCGGCACCGCACAAAGTCGCGTTCAGCCCTGATCAAGATATTCGGGTGAGACTTTCTCCTGCGAAAACAGGAGGAAAGCATGATCCAGACCCAAGCGCCCTCATCGCTGGCACTCCACCCGACGACGCGCACCGACACGGTCCGTCTGGAGGGGCGCGACGCCGCATCGAGGCGCCTCAGCCGGCACGACAATCCCTATCGCTCCAGCAGCGCCGATGGCGTCGCCTGGCACGAAGGCTACGATTCCGTCGCTCCGCATCATTGGCAGAGGGCGTCCTGACGACGCTTTCCCGCGCCTTGCTCCATATGAAGGGGATCGACCACGGACGCCGGGCGTCGCCATGTGCAATCTCTACTCCCTGACGAAGGGCCAAGCGGCGATCCGCGCCTTTGCGCGGACGATGGCGGACCGGACCGGCAACCTGCCGTCGATGCCCGCGATCTTTCCCGACCAGTCCGCGCCGATCGTGCGGGTGATAGAGGGTGAGCGCGAATTGACCTTGGCGCGCTGGGGCATGCCCTCGCCGGCCTTCGCGTTGAAAGGCCGCGCGACCGATCCGGGCGTCACGAACATCCGCAACACCGCCTCGCCGCACTGGCGCCGCTGGCTCGGCCGTGCACATCGCTGCCTCGTGCCGTTCACGTCCTTTTCCGAATACGACACGGACGAAGCAGGCAAGAAAGTGCCGGTCTGGTTTGCCGCCAGCGATGAGCGTCCGCTCATGGCCTTCGCGGGGCTCTGGACGCATTGGACCAGCACGCGCCGGAAGGCCGAAGGCGAAGTTTCGGTCGATGCCTACGGGTTTCTGACGACCGACGCGAACGGTGTGGTCGGCGCGATTCACCCCAAGGCCATGCCGGTCATTCTGACGACGGCGGACGAGTTCGATCTTTGGCTCTCTGCCGATTGGAAAGACGCCGCCAAGCTCCAGCGCCCGCTGCCAGACGACGCCTTGCAAATCGTCGCGCGAGGAGAGCGAAGCGACGAATGACGGCGAGGAGTTGGGGTTTTCAGTCCATGTGGAGCAGCGCGGCGGTCTGGCGCCAAGCACTACGAGCACACCTACGAGCGGACGCTCTCAACGAGCGAATTTGCCTGCTATCTGAAGGTCTTGATCTTTTTGGAGGCCTCGCCGGGAATCGAACCCGGGTGCAAGGATTTGCAGTCCTCTGCGTCACCACTCCGCCACGAGGCCTCAACAGGTGCGGTACCTAGCCGGGCGCCTTGGCGAGCGCAAGCCCTCGCCGCGCACAATCGTCATATTCCAGGGAAAGCTCGGTTCAGCGCCGGCCGAAGGACGGCAGCCGCACCCAGCGATACCAGGACCGCCCTTGCCCGGCCTGCCCTTCGACCGCGCGCGGCCGACGGCGACGACCCCATTTCACTTCCGTGCGACGGCGCCAGCGGCGAACGAAGGCGAGGTCGATCGACAGGATGACGAGGCCGAGCGGCAGCATCCAGAGGCCGAGCACCGGCAGGAAGCTGAACACGCCGCCGATCATGAGGGCGACGCCGAGCCCCATCCGCGCGAGCCGGTTGGCGGGCAGCCGCATCGTGCGGCCGAACAGCTCGACGGAATGACCGCGCAGTCGGAAGAAGCCGCGCTTTTGCGGCTGATAATCGCTCATTCGCCTTCTCAAACCTTTGCGGCCGGACCCAAAGCCCCGCCGACGTCACTGCGAAGATAGGACGAGGCCGCCCTTTTCCCTAGAGCCGATCCGCCCGCCCTGTGCGGTAAGGCGAAGCAGCGGCGTTGGTGGCCTCCTGACCCGGAGCTTGCCGTGCAACCAAGCCGGAATGGTGACGCGGTGGAAAAACGTCCGGCACGCGCCCTCGCCCCCTTTTCAAATCGGAACGACTCGCGTTATAGGGCTCTTCGTTCGCGGGACGACGCGAGCCTTTCCCCGGTAGCTCAGTGGTAGAGCAATCGACTGTTAATCGATCGGTCGCTGGTTCGAATCCGGCCCGGGGAGCCAAGCCAACACAATCACTGTCGAGCATAGGCGTGCAAGCGCTGGACCGATCTTCGTTGGCGTCTGAAACTTCCCATCGACTGATTGGGGGCTTGCGGCGAGGCCGCGACCGGCGCAGCGTCGATCCCCAGCCGAGCGAAACATCGTTCTCCAAACCGGCTCGTTCACGACAGGGTGGTTCGCTGGAACGGCATTTCCGAAAGCCTCCGTCCTTGCCGCCTCATGGGCGTCACCCTAGGCTCCTGCCGGAGAAACAGTTCGATTCGGAGCCGCCATGTCCAGATTCAACTCCGTTATCGATGCCATCGGCAACACGCCGCTGATCCGCCTCGCCAGGGCGAGCGAGATGACGGGCTGCGAAATCTACGGCAAGGCCGAGTTCATGAACCCCGGCCAGTCCGTGAAGGATCGCGCGGGGCTCTTCATCATTCGGGACGCCGAAGCGCGGGGGCTTCTCCAGCCCGGCGGGTTGATCGTCGAGGGCACGGCCGGCAACACCGGCATCGGCCTCTCGCTCGTGGCCGATGCGCTCGGCTACAAGACCGTCATCGTCATTCCGGACACGCAGGCCCAGGAAAAGAAGGACGCGCTTCGCCTAATGGGCGCCGAGCTCATCGAAGTGCCGGCCGTCCCCTACAAGAACCCGAACAACTACGTGAAACTCTCCGGCCGCCTCGCCGAGCAGCTGGCGCGTACGCATCCGCAGGGCGCGATCTGGGCCAACCAGTTCGACAATCTCGCCAATCGCGACGGGCATGTGGTCACGACCGCCGAGGAAATCTGGCACCAGACCGGCGGTCAGGTGGACGGGTTCGTCTGCGCGGTCGGCACGGGCGGCACGCTGGCGGGAACCGCCATGGGCTTGAAGCGCCATTCCAGCCATATCAAGATCGGCATTGCCGATCCGCTCGGGGCCGCGCTCTACAGTTTCTATACGTCGGGCGAATTCCGCTCGGAAGGCAATTCGATCACGGAGGGCATCGGCCAGGGCCGCATCACCGCCAATCTGGACGGGTTCGAGCCGGACTTCGCCTATCAGATCCCGGACGAGGAGGCGCTGCCGATCCTGTTCGATCTCGTCGGCGAGGAAGGTCTGTGCCTCGGCGGCTCCTCGGGCATCAACATCGCGGGCGCGATCCGCATGGCCCGCGAGATGGGTCCGGGCCATACGATCGTGACGATCCTCTGCGACTACGGCAATCGCTACCAGACCAAGCTCTTCAACCCGGCCTTCCTGCGCTCCAAGAACCTGCCGGTGCCGAACTGGCTCGAGCGCGAGCCGAGCTTCGACGTCCCCTATGTCGAGGCCGACGCGTGAGCGGCGAGACGGAAGCCGTCTATAGCGAGGACAGCTACCTTTCCACGATGGAGGCGCGCCTCCTGCGCGTCGAAGGCGAGACGGGCCTTGTCTTCGACCGCTCGAACTTCTTCCCGGCCGGCGGCGGCCAGCCGGGAGACCAGGGCTTCGTCGAGCGCGCGGACGGCTCGCAAATCCCGATCGTCGACACGCGCCATGGCGAGAACCGCACGACGATCCTCCTCATGGCCGGCGAAGGCGCCGGCCTGCCCGATCCCGGCGAGACCGTCGTCCTGCATGTGGACTGGCCCCGCCGCTACCGCCTCATGCGGATGCACACCGCGCTCCACCTTCTGACGGTCGCCTGCCCCTATCCGGTGACGTGCGCCGCCGTCGGCGAAGACGAGGGCCGGATCGATTTCGACCTTCCCGAAGCCGAAACCGGCAAGGACGAGGTGACTGAGGCACTGATGGCGCTGGTGCGGGCGAATCATCCCGTCTCGATCCGCTGGATCACCGATGCGGAACTCGACGCCAATCCGGGCCTCGTGAAATCCGCCAATGTTCGTCCGCCGCGCGGCTCCGGCCGGGTGCGGATCGTCGCCATCGGAGCGGAGGGCGAGATCGACTCGCAGCCCTGCGGCGGCACGCATGTGAGCGAAACGCAGGAGATCGGCGACATTCACGTCGCCAAGATCGAGAAAAAGGGCAAGACGAACCGCCGCTTCCGCCTGCGCTTCGGCCTGCCCCCCGCCTGATCCGCCGCTCCGAGCGAAACAAAGCCGGCCCGATCGACGGCTGGGCGAGCGGAGCCCGAGGGCTGGACCGTCTTCGTGACGCGTAGAGCGGGAGCGCTTCACCCTTTCGCCGCGGCGCGCCGCTCTTTATGGTGCTTGCGAACAGTTCGAAGCGAGGCATCGGTGAGCGACCATCCCTTTCTGATCACCGCACGGGACCTGAAGCCCCATATCGGCCGGGACGGGCTCTCGATCGTCGATGCGTCCTGGTATCTTCCGGCGCAGAAGCGCTTCGCGCGGCCGGAATTCGAGGCCGGGCACATTCCGGGCGCCGTGTTCTTCGATCAGGACGAGATCGCCGACAAGTCGTCGCCCCTGCCCCATACGCTGCCGAGCGAGGCCTTCTTCGCCGAGCGGGTCGGTGCGCTCGGCGTGCGGGAGACCGATACGATCGTCGTCTACGACGGGATGGGCTTCTTTTCGGCGCCGCGCGTCTGGTGGATGCTGCGCGTCTTCGGCGCGAAGGACGTCCGGCTTCTCGACGGCGGCCTTCCCTCCTGGATCGAGGCCGGCCTGCCGCTCGAGACGGGGCCGTCCCGCGCCTCGCCCGCCCCCTTCAACGCGCGGCTCGATCGCGAGGCCGTGGTCTTCATCGACGAGATGAAGGACATCGTGGCTGGCGGCGCGCATCAGATCGCCGACGCGCGCTCGGGCGAACGGTTCCGGGCCGAAGCGCCGGAGCCGCGCGAGGGCGTTCGCGGCGGCCATATGCCGGGCGCGCGCTCGGTGCCGATCGGCTCGCTGACGGATGGCGGCCGCCTGAAGGACGCCGAGGCGCTGCGCACTCTGTTCGCGGAGGCCGGCATCGACCCGGAACAGCCGGTCGTGACCTCCTGCGGTTCCGGCGTCACGGCGGCGGCCATCAATTTCGCGCTCGCCTCGCTCCACAATAGGAATGTACGCCTCTACGACGGGTCCTGGACCGAATGGGGCTCCCGCGACGACACGCCGGTCGAAACCGGCCCTGCCCGATGAAAGACTGACGCCGAATCATGCGCCTGATCACCACCACCGTCACGCAGCTCGTCATGCACCAGCTGCCCGAACGGCCCGTGCCCGCCCCGCAGAACGGGCGGGAATACGTTCTCCTGAAGGTTCGGCAGATCCCGCTCGCCTACTATCGCTATCTCTACGAGGCCGTGGGCAAGCCCTATCACTGGACCTCCCGGCGCCTGCCGGACCCCAGCCTGTCGCGCGAAATCCACGCCGCGAACGTCAGGCTGCGCATCCTCTATTGCGACGGTGTGCCGGCCGGCTGGTTCGAGCTCGATGTCGGCCGGGCGCCGCGCGACACGCGGCTCGTGCATTTCGGCATAATGCCGGAGTTCCGGGGCCAGGGCCTTGCGCGCCATCTCCTTTCTCAGGCCATCATGGCGGGCTTCGAAGAGCAGCCGAGCGCGCTGACGGTGGAGACCAACACGCTCGATCACCCGGCGGCCTTGCCGCTCTACCGCAAGATGGGGTTCCGTCCGGTCTCGACCCGCGAAGTGTCGACGCCGGCTTATGAAGACTGACGGGCAGAGCATCGGCTGAAAGCGGCTCCTGCCCGTGAAAGGAGTTCTGATGACGACCGAAGCCACGATCCGGAATCGCGCGAGCGTGAACCGGCGGCATTTCCTGGCGGGCGGCACGGCGCTCGCCGCCGGGATCGTGCTGCATCCCTGGAGCGCGCGGGCCGAGCCCCATCAGGCGCATCTTCGCCTGATGGAAACCACGGATCTTCACGTCAACATCTTCCCCTACGACTATTATGCCGACAAGGAGACGCCGACGGTCGGGCTGGCGCGCACCGCCGCCCATATCGACCGCATCCGCGCCGAAGCGCGCAACTCGCTCCTGTTCGACAATGGCGACTTCATCCAGGGCAACCCGATGGGCGATTACATCGCCTTCGAACGGGGCATGAAGCCGGGCGACACGCATCCCATCGTCGCGGCGATGAACACGCTGCGATACGACGCCGGCACGCTCGGCAATCACGAGTTCAACTATGGGCTCGACTTCCTCGATAACACGCTCGCGAAGGCGAACTTTCCGCTTGTCAGCGCCAACGTCCTGAAGAGCGACGGTTCGACCCTTCTGCCGCCCTATATCGTTCTCGATCGACAGATCGAGCTCGGCGACGGTTCGCGCCATCCGATCCGCATCGGCGTGATCGGCTTCGTCCCGCCGCAGATCACGGTCTGGGACGCGCAGAACCTCAAGAACAAGGCGATGACGCGCGGCATCGTGGAAGCGGCGCGCGATCTCGTTCCCAAGCTGCGCGCCGAGAAGGTCGATATCGTCCTCGCTCTCTGCCATTCGGGCATCGCGAGCGGCCAAGCGGATGACGCGAGCCTCGAAAACGCCGCGCTCCAGCTCGCCTCCGTCGAGGGCATCGACGCCCTGTTCTGCGGCCACCAGCACCTTCGCTTCCCCGGCGAGGAGTTCAAGGGGATCGACGGCGCGGACTGGGAAAAGGGCACGCTCGCCGGCAAGCCCGCCGTCATGGCCGGCTTCTGGGGCTCCGATCTCGGCGTGATCGATCTTCTGCTGGAGCGCTCGGGCGAGGGATGGCGGGTCGCCTCCTCGAGTTCGAGCCTGCGCCCGATCTATGAGCGCGTCGATCGCAAGCCCAAGGCGCTGGTGGAATCGAAGCCCGAAGTCCTCGCCGCCGCCAAGGCCGAGCACGAAGCGACGCTCAACTATGTGCGCCGCCCCGTCGGCGAGACCACGGCGCCGCTTTATTCCTATTTTGCGCTGGTCGCGGATGATCCGTCCGTGCAGATCGTGAACCAGGCACAGCTCTGGTACATGAAGGAAATCCTCGCGGAGACCGAGCTGAAGGACCTTCCGCTCCTGTCCGCCGCCGCGCCCTTCAAGTCCGGCGGCCGCTCGGGGCCGGACTACTACACGGACATCCCGGCTGGCCCGATCGCGATCCGCAACGTCGCCGACCTTTATCTCTACCCCAACACGGTGCAGGCCGTGCGCATCACCGGCGCGGGCGTGAAGGACTGGCTGGACATGTCGGCCGGCATCTTCCGTCAGGTAGAGCCCGGCAAGGCCGATCAGGAGCTCATCGCCGACGGGTTCCCTTCCTACAATTTCGACGTGATCGACGGCGTGACCTATCGGATCGACGTGACCAAGCCGCCGCGCTTCGACAAGGACGGCAAGCTGATCAACGCGGACTCCTCGCGCATCCTGGACCTCGCCTATGACGGCAAGCCGATCGATCCGAAGGCCGAGTTCGTCGTCGTCACGAACAACTACCGCGCGGGTGGTGGCGGCAAGTTCCCCGGGATCGGCCCGGACAAGATCGTCTTCATCGCGCCCGACGCCAACCGCGACGTCTTGATCCGCTACATCGTGGATCAGAAGACGATCAACCCGTCGGCCGACGGCAATTGGAGCCTTGCGCCGGCGCCGGGCACGAGCGTCCTGTTCAGCACGGGGCCGGCCTCGGCGTCGCATCTGAAGGACGTCGCCTCGCTGAAGCTCGAGGAAGCCGGCCGCACGGACGAGGGTTACGCGCGCTACCGCCTGCCGCTCTGACCCGAAAGAGACCGGAAGCGACTTGCGAGTGCCGTGATGGCTTCAAAAGATCGCTCTGGTCTTCTAGACGCTGTCGGGACCGCTCGGGCACTGATTGCGCCCGAGCGGTTCCGATCGCCTCGTCGTGCCGCCTCGCCGGGCGGTGCGCGCCACAGGATGCCTGCCTTGCTCATATTGCGCCGCGCCTTGATCGTCCTGATCCCCCTCCTTCTGGTGCTTGCCGGGCTCTGGGTCTTCGGACCGAGGGAGCCCGCGCGCCTCGACAGCCAGTTCGACGCGAGCCGCATCGGCGACGATCCGGCGGCCTATCTCGCCCGAACCGAGGCGGACATTCCGAACCTGCGCCCCAACGCGCAGAAGGAAATCGTCTGGGCCTATCCGCTGTCCCGCGCCAAGACCCCGATCGCTCTCGTCTATGTCCACGGCTTTTCGGCCGCCAAAGGCGAGACGCGGCCGCTCGCCGACGAGATCGCGAGGAAACTCGGCGCCAATCTCTTCTACACCCGCCTGTCGGGCCATGGCCGGAACGGCGCGGCGATGGGCGAGGCGACGGTGGGCGACTGGGTGGACGACATGGCCGAGGCCATGGCGATCGGCCGGCGCCTCGGCGAGCATGTGGTGGTGATCGGCTCCTCCACGGGCGCGACCCTCGCGACGCTCGCGGCGAGCCGCCCCGACCTGTCTGATGACATGGCCGCGCTGGTCGCCCTGTCGCCCAACTATCGCATCGCCGACTGGCGCAGCTTCGCGCTGACCCTGCCCTTCGCGCGCCAGCTCCTGCCCTATCTCCAGGACGAGACCTATTCCTACACGCCCCTCAACGAGGCTTTCGCGGCGAACTGGACGGTGAGCTATCCCTCGCTCGCGCTCCTGCCGATGGCGCGCCTCGTGGAGATCGTTCGCGGGCTCGACGTCTCCGCCATCCATATCCCCGCGCTTTTCGTGACCGACCCCGACGACGCGCTGGTCGATCCCTCGGAGACCGCCGCGATCGCCGCGCGCTGGGGCGGGCCGCACCGAGAGATCAGCGTGACCGACAGCGGCGACCCGCAGCACCATATCCTGGCGGGCGACATCGTCTCGCCCGCGACGACGGAGCGGCTGGCGAGCGAGATCGCCGATTGGATCAAGGCGCTTCCCGGCCTTTCGGGCTGACGGGCTTTTCGCGCTGGCGAGCCATGAGAAAGGGCGGCGATGGTGATCGCCGCCCTTTCCTGTTTTTACGCTCTTTGCCTCACCGGATCAGATCAGGAGATCCGACATGATCTGATTCTCGGTGATGTCCTGGTAGCGGATGCCCTCGTCGGCGAAGCGCCGCAGGAGAATGTCGAAATTGCCGGGTTCGCGGGTTTCGATGCCGAGCAGGATCGAGCCGTATTCGCGCGTGCTCTTCTTCAGATATTCGAAGCGGGCGACATCGTCGTCCGGCCCGAGAAGGTCCAGGAAGTCGCGCAGCGCGCCGGGGCGCTGAGCCAAGCGCAGGATGAAATATTTCTTTCGGCCCTCGAAGCGCAGGGCGCGCTCCTTCACGTCCGGCAGGCGCTCGAAGTCGAAATTGCCGCCGGAGACGACGAGCACGACGGTCTTGCCCTTCAGCTCGGGCCCGAGCGTGCGCAGCGCGTCGATGGCGAGCGCCCCGGCGGGCTCGACGACGATGCCCTCGACATTCAGCATCTCCAGCATCGTGTTGCAGAGCCGCCCTTCGGGCGACAGCACGACCTGTTCGGGCGCGAAGCGGCTGAGGATTTCGAAAGGCAGAGCGCCGATCTCGGCCACAGCCGCGCCGTCCACGAACCCGTCCATCTGCGGCAGGCGCACGCGGCGGCCTTCCTGAAGGCTGGTCTTGAGGCTCGGCGCGCCGAGCGGCTCGGTCAGGCGGAAGGCCGGCTTCCTCTGGCCGTCGAAATAGAGCGCCATGCCCGAGGCCAGACCACCACCGCCGACCGGCAGGACGAGCATGTCGATCGCCTCGTCGCCGAGCTGGCGCAGCGCTTCCAGCGCGACCGTCGCCTGGCCCTCGACGATGTCGGCATGGTCGAAGGGCGGCACCATCTCCGCGCCGCTGGAGGCGGCATAGGCGCGCGCGGCGGCGTAGCAATCATCGAAGAAATCGCCGACGAGTTCGATCTCGATCGCGTCGCCTCCGAAATGGCGGGTCTTGTCGATTTTCTGCTGCGGCGTCGTCACCGGCATGAAGACGCGGCCCTGAACGCCGAAATGGCGGCAAGCGAAGGCGAAGCCCTGCGCATGGTTGCCGGCCGAGGCGCAGGTGAAGCGCGCCTCCGCGCCGCCGCGCGCGAGGCGCTTGCGCATGAAGTTGAACGCGCCGCGCAGCTTGTAGGAGCGCACCGGCGTCAGGTCCTCGCGCTTCAGGAAAATGCGCGCGCCGTAGCGGTTGGAGAGATGCTCGTTGAGCTGCAGCGGCGTTTCGGGAAACAGCGCGCGCAGGGCTTCTTCCGCCTGCGCGACGCGGGCGTGAAAATCGGGTTGGGTCATGAAACGGGTCTTCGGTCGAGAGGCCGGACGAGACCATGCTCGGGTCCGGCAAAGGCGGGCGCGAGGCCCTTGAAGTTCGAGGACGCATCGGACCGCTTGCGAGCGGGCGACGCGAGCCGGACGCGCTGGGCGCTGACCGCTGCGAGCAGCGACGGAGCCTAGAGGGCGCCGGCGCCGATAATCAGGGAGGCGATCCCGCCGATCGATGTCTTCTGCGTCATCGCACGTCCCCCTTCGCTTCCAAGGTTTCGACCGAGTCCGGTCATCCTCCATGGCGCGGCGTTTGTAAAGTCGGCGCCGCGCCGATTGGATCAGACGAAGACGTCCACGATCTCGAAACGGTCGACATCCACGAGACCCTTGTCGGAGATGCGCAAGGACGGAATGACGACGAGCGCCAGAAGCGAGTGCTGCATATAGGCGTTGTTCAGCTCGCAACCGGCTTCGCGCATGGCGGCGATCAGCCGATCGGCCTTTTGCGCCACCACTTCGGCGCGCTCCACCGACATGAGGCCGGCGACCGGCATTTCGATCAGCGCCTTTTCCTCGCCATCCGCAAAGAACACGACGCCGCCACCGACCTCGCCGAGACGGTTCGCAGCCTGCGCCATCGCCTCGCCATCGGTGCCGACGACGATCATGTGGTGGCTGTCATGGGCGACGGTGGAGGCCATGGCGCAGCGCCCGCGATAACCGAAGCCGGACACGAAGGCGTTGACCACCTCGCCCGTCGCGCGGTGCCGCTCCACGAGGGCGATGCGGCAGACGTCCTGCGAGGCGTCGCCCGGCACCGCGCCGTCGATCACCGGCAGCGTCGCCTGGAGCGCGCGGGTCGGCGCCTGGTTCTCGACGACGCCGATGACGCGCACGGTCGCTTCGTTCCGCCCTTCCGGCGCGCGGATCAGGAAGTCCTCCGCCGACAGGCGACGGCCGAGCTTCACCGTGCCCTTGGCGCTGGCCGGATAGGGATAGGCAGGAATGTCGGCGACGAGCCGCCCGCTTTCGGCAAGCTTCTGCCCGCGCGCATAGACGGCGTCGATGGCGAGATCCACCAGTTGCGTGACCAGCAGGAAGTCGGCGCGCCGGCCGGGCGCGACGGAGCCGATCTCACGCTCCAGGCCGAAATGTTCGGCCGTGTTGATCGTCGCCATCTGGATCGCCGTGATCGGCTTCAGACCTTGCGCGATCGCGTGGCGCACGACGCGGTTCATGTGGCCGCCATGAACGAGCGTGCCCGAATGGCAGTCGTCCGTGCAGAGAATGAAGTGGCGGGAATCCAGCCCCTTTTCCGTCACCGCCCGGATCTGCTCGGCGACATCGTACCAGGCCGAGCCGAGCCGCAGCATCGCCTTCATGCCCTGGCGCACGCGGGCGATCGCGTCTTCCATGCGCGTGCCCTCGTGGTCGTCCTGCGGACCGCCCGCGACATAGGCATGGAAGGCCCGGCCGAGATCGGGCGAGGCGTAATGACCGCCCACCGTGCGGCCGGCGCGGCGCGTCGCGGCGATGGCGCCGACCATGGTCGGATCGTTGGCGACGACGCCCGGAAAGTTCATGACCTCGCCGAGCCCGATGATGCCGGGCCAGCGCATGGCCTCCGCGACGTCGTCGGGCGTGACGCTCGCGCCCGCTTCCTCCAGCCCCGGCGCGGACGGCACGCAGGACGGCATCTGCACCCAGACATTGACGGGCTGCTCCAGCGCCTCGTCATGCATCAGCCGCACGCCCGGCAGACCGAGCACATTGGCGATCTCGTGCGGATCGATGAACATCGACGTCGTGCCGTGCGGGATCACGGCGCGGCAGAATTCCGTCACCGTCACCATGCCGCTTTCGACATGCATATGCGCGTCGCAAAGGCCCGGCACGACATAGCGCCCCCTGGCCTCGACGACCTCCGTCTGAGGCCCGATGCAATGCGAGGCATCCGGACCGCAATAGGCGAAACGCCCTTCGGCGATCGCGAAATCCGTGTCCGGAATGATCTCGCCGGAATGAACGTTCACCCAGCGCCCGCCGCGAACCACCAGATCGGCGGGCCGGCGCCCCATGGCAACGTCCACCAGCGTCGACGCGACGTCCTCGAAAGCTTTCACGGACCAGATCCTCGAGATTGCGGCTTTGCGCCCTTCGTAGACAGCGGCACGGCGAAAATCCACCATGGCGCTGCGGCGAGACGGGCTTTCGCCTTTTCTCCGACCGCGAAGCGGGCTATCTGTCGGACGCTTCGATCCGGGCAGCGTCCGGCACCGTCGGCAGGGCGACAAGGGATCGAGCGAGGGCATTCCGCCTGGGAATGCGGGCTTGGCGAAATGGTAGACGCAAGGGACTTAAAATCCCTCGGACTTCGTCCGTGCGGGTTCGAGTCCCGCAGCCCGTACCAGCTCTCTCGATAGGCGGAAACGGTTCAGCGAGCGCCTTTCGTCCAGGTTCCCTGAACCCTCTCGATGCGAGCGCGCCTTGCTTGTCGGACAATAAGCTTTTTCGCGGCATTCTTGCGGGGAATGTCCCGGTCTAGTCAGACAATTGTAAGTTTTCTTAAGAGACGAAAGGTCTCATTGTTAAGATTTGCGGCCTGTGATTGGATGGTCCCAGAGGTTCACCGGTTCGTGGTGGTTCCAGGAGGGGCACCTATGGCGCAGGCAGACCGCAATTTCCCTTCATCGAGAGACGTAGCCGATCCGATCTGGTCGGATCTGGGCGAGGTCGGCGCGGCCGAGATGCTCGACCATGTGCGGCGCGACAACCAGGCCTTGGACAGTCTGCGTCTGGCACTCGAGCATGACGTGTCCGGCGAGCGTTCCGTGACGACGGCCCGCGAATACGGCAAGTAGGCTCCATCCCGAAGCTGACGGGCCGGAGGGGTCGCGGCGGAGGGATCTCCGCCGCTTGGGTCGTGTCAGGCCGAGAGCTTGGCTGCGATCTCGGCGATGTGGCGGCCCTGGAAGCGGGCGCCGTCGAGTTCGATCGCGCTCGGCTGGCGCGAGCCGTCGCCCGCGGCGATCGTGGTCGCACCATAGGGCGAGCCGCCGACGACCTCATCGACCGCGAGCTGGCCCTGGAACGAGTAGGGCAGGCCGACGATCACGAGGCCGTGGTGCAGCAGCGTCTTGTGGACGGAGAGGATCGTCGCCTCGTTGCCGCCATGCTGGCTGGCCGAGGACGAGAACACGCCGCCGACCTTGCCGATCAGCTTGCCCTGCGCCCAGAGACCGCCCGTGCGATCCCAGAACGCGGCCATCTGCGAGGCCATGTTGCCGTAGCGCGTGGGAACGCCGATGATGATCGCGTCGTAATTCGGCAGATCGTCCGGCTGGGCTTCGGGAAACTCGTGGTCCGTCTTGAAATGCGCGGCCTGGACGACCTCGGGCGGCGCCGTTTCCGGAACGCGCTTGATGTCCACCTCGGCGCCCGCGCCGCGCGCGCCTTCCGCCACGGCCTTCGCCATGGTCTCGATATGGCCGTAGCTCGAATAATAGAGAACCAGAACCTTCGCCATCGTCGCTCCCTGCAAGTGCGGCCGCGCCCCGTCTGGGCCGGCTTCGGAGCCAGACATAGAGCGGCTTCCGCCGGGTAAAGCGAGACGCGATCGATTGACGCTCTGTCTTCGAACGCGCACCGACGTCTGTCGCTTTATCTTCACGCCGCTCCCGGTCACACTAGTTGAGCGCGCGAATCGAAGGGGCGGACGGATGCGACAAGAGAGTGGAACGGCGCCGCGCGCGGCCATGCTGGCGATCGGCGACGAGCTTTTGTCCGGCCGCACCAAGGACAAGAACATCGCGCATCTGGCGGGCCTTCTGACCCTCGCCGGGATCGACCTCAAGGAAGTGCGCATCGTCGCGGACGAGGAAGACGCCATCGTCGAGGCGCTGAACGCGCTGCGCGCCAAGTACGACCATGTCTTCACCTCGGGCGGCATCGGCCCGACGCATGACGACATCACCGCCGATGCGGTGGCCGCCGCCTTCGGTCGTCCGGCGGTTCATCATCCCGAAGCGATGGAGCGCCTGACGGCCTATTATGCCTCGCGCGACCTGCCCTTCACGCAAGCGCGGATGCGCATGGCGCGCACGCCCGAAGGCGCGACCCTGATCGACAATCCGGTGTCCGTCGCGCCCGGCTTCCGGATGGAGAACGTCTTCGTCATGGCCGGCGTGCCGACGATCTTCGCGGCCATGCTCGACAACGTACTGCCGACCCTGCCCGGCGGGCCGGTGATGCAGAGCGCCGCCCTCGCCTGCCCGTTCGGCGAAGGCGATATCGGCGCGCCGCTCGCCGCCATCCAGAAGGAGCACCCGCTCGTCGCGATCGGCTCCTATCCCCGCTTCGACGGGCAGCGCTATTCCACCGAACTCGTGATCCGCTCGCGCGACGCCTCCGCCCTCGAAGCGGCGCGGTCGGCCGTCGAGGCGATGATCGAGGGGATGAAGTCCCAGGCGGCCTGACGGCGGAACCCTTCGCGCCCCGAACTTGCCGGATCGCGGCGGAAGCGCTATCCGACCCGGCTTACGCGCGTAAGCGTTCCGGAGATCGAAGCATGTCCACGCCCGACAAGTCCTTTCCCGTGTCCTGGGACCAGTTCCACCGCGATGCACGGGCGCTTGCCTGGCGTCTGGCGGGCGTGCGGGCGGAATGGAAGGCCATCGTCTGCATCACGCGCGGCGGTCTCGTTCCGGCGGCGATCATCGCGCGCGAACTCGGCACCCGCCTGATCGAGACGGTCTGCATCGCGTCCTACCACGACTACGACTCCCAGGGCGAACTGATGGTCCTTAAGGACATCGCGCCCGCGCTGCGCGAAGACGATGGCGACGGCATCCTGATCGTGGACGACCTGACCGACACCGGCAAGACCGCCGCCCTCGTGCGCGCCATGCTGCCGAAGGCCCATTTCGCCACCGTCTACGCCAAGCCCAAGGGCCGGCCGCTGGTCGACACGTTCATCACCGAAGTCAGCCAGGACACCTGGATCTTCTTCCCCTGGGATCTCGGCCTCACCTTCCAGGCGCCGATCGCCAAGGGCTCGGCGGGCTGAGGTTTTCCCCAGTCTTCACACCAATCCAGACCGGGATTTTCCGAACGCTGGCCCCTCGGGGAGCCAGCGTTTATTTTTGCCTGACACGTGCCGTTCCCACGCCGCCGACCGCAAGCTGTGGATAAGCCAAAACCAAGGGAACCGAACTTCCGGTGAGGCTTTGAGTCGCGTGATAGGAGGCGGAAGGTTCCGTCGAATTTTACGCTTTCCACACCCTTTCGAATGATTGTGGATATCGAGGCCCACTACAGGCAGTAGGTCGCGCGAGTGACCGACACCATATATAGTGAGACCAACGAAACCTAAGAATCACGCCGCCGCCCGCGCACCGGGTTCGGCGCCGGCCTTCGAGTCGGCGTTCGCCCCCTCGCGCCTGCTGTGCTGCCATCCCGGATCGGAGTAAGACCATGGGCCTGAAGATCGAACGGCGCTACACGAAGCCGGGCCAGGGCGCCTATGCCTCGGTCGAGTTTCGCAAGGCCACGAGCGAGATCCGCAACCCGGATGGCTCGGTCGTCTTCCGTCTGGCCGATATCGACGTGCCCGCGCAGTTCAGCCAGGTGGCAAGCGACATTCTCGCCCAGAAATATTTCCGCAAAGCGGGCGTGCCCCGTGCGCTGAAGCGCGTCGAGGAGAACGACGTTCCCTCCTTCCTCTGGCGCTCGGTCGCCGACGAGGAGGCGCTGGCCGCCCTTCCCGAGGACGAGCGCACCGGCTCCGAAATGGACGCGCGGCAGGTCTTCGACCGTCTCGCCGGCACCTGGACCTATTGGGGCTGGAAGGGCGGCTATTTCCAGACCGAAGAAGACGCGAGCGCCTTCCGCGACGAGCTGGCCTTCATGCTGGCGACGCAGAAGGTCGCGCCGAACTCGCCGCAATGGTTCAACACCGGCCTGCATTGGGCCTATGGCATCGACGGCCCGAGCCAGGGCCACTTCTATGTCGATTACCGGACGGGCGAGCTGACGCGCTCGGCCACGTCCTACGAGCATCCGCAGCCGCACGCCTGCTTCATCCAGTCCGTCGCCGACGACCTCGTCAACGAGGGCGGCATCATGGACCTGTGGGTGCGCGAGGCGCGCCTGTTCAAATACGGCTCGGGCACCGGCTCCAATTTCTCGGCGCTGCGCGGCGAAGGTGAGAAGCTCGCCGGCGGCGGCAAGTCGTCGGGCCTCATGAGCTTCCTCAAGATCGGTGATCGCGCGGCGGGCGCCATCAAGTCGGGCGGCACGACGCGCCGCGCGGCCAAGATGGTCGTGGTCGACATCGATCACCCCGATATCGAGGCCTATATCGACTGGAAGGTGCGCGAGGAGGAGAAGGTCGCCGCGCTCGTCACCGGCTCGAAGACCGTTTCCAAGCACCTGAAGCTCATTCTCTCGGCCTGCGTGAACTGCGAAGGCGGCTCGGGCGACGAGTGCTTCGACCCGAACGTGAACCCGGCCCTCAAGCGCGCCGTGAAGGACGCCAAGCGCGCGCAGGTTCCCGAGAACTACGTCAAGCGCGTCATCCAGTTCGCGCGCCAGGGCTACACGGATATCGACTTCCCGGTCTACAACACGGACTGGGATTCCGAGGCCTATCTCACCGTCGCCGGCCAGAACTCCAACAATTCGGTGCGCGTCACCGACGAGTTCCTGCAGGCGGTGGAGCAGGACGGCGACCACCACCTCATCGGCCGCGTGAGCGGCAAGGTGACGAAGACGGTCAAGGCGCGCGAGCTTTGGGACCGGATCGGCTATGCCGCCTGGGCCTCGGCCGATCCCGGCATCCAGTTCCACACGACGATCAACGACTGGCACACCTGCGCGGCGGCCGGCGCGATCAACGCGTCGAACCCCTGCTCGGAATACATGTTCCTGGACGACACGGCCTGCAATCTGGCCTCCATGAACCTCCTCCAGTTCCGCGAGGCGAACGGTCGGTTCGACGTGGACGCCTACGAGCACGCCACCCGTCTGTGGACGGTGGTGCTCGAAATCTCCGTGCTGATGGCGCAGTTCCCGTCCAAGGAAATCGCGCAGCGCTCCTTCGACTACCGCACGCTCGGTCTCGGCTTCGCCAATATCGGCGGCCTCCTGATGACCGCCGGCATCCCCTATTCCTCGGCCGAGGGCCGGGCGATCTGCGGCGCGCTCTCGGCCATCATGACCGGCATTTCCTACGCCACGTCGGCGGAAATGGCGCGTGAGCTCGGCCCCTTCCCGGACTACGAGCGCAACGCGGCCGGCATGCTGCGCGTCATCCGCAACCATTCGCGCGCCGCCCATGGCCTCGCCAATGGCTATGAGGGCCTCGCCGTCGAGCCGGTTCCGCTCGACCATTCCTCGCTGAAGGACAAGCGCCTGTCGGCCCGCGCCAAGCAGGCCTGGGTGCTCGCGCAGGAGCTCGGCGAGAAGCACGGCTATCGCAACGCGCAGGTTTCCGTCATCGCGCCGACCGGCACGATCGGCCTCGTGATGGACTGCGACACGACGGGCATCGAGCCGGACTTCGCGCTGGTGAAGTTCAAGAAGCTCGCCGGCGGCGGCTATTTCAAGATCATCAACCGCGCCGTTCCCGAAGCGCTGCGCACGCTCGGCTATTCGGAATCGCAGATCGCCGAGATCGAGGCCTATGCCGTCGGCCACGGCAACCTGAACCAGGCGCCCGCCATCAACCCCGGCTCGCTTCGCGCCAAGGGGTTCGGCGACGAGCAGATCGAGGCGCTGAACGGCGCGCTGAAGAGCGCGTTCGACATCAAGTTCGCCTTCAACAAGTGGACGCTTGGCGAAGCCTTCTGCAAGGACGTGCTGGGTCTCACCGACGAGCAGCTCAACGACTTCTCCTTCGAGTTCCTGCCCGCGCTCGGCTTCTCCCGCAAGGACATCGAAGCCGCCAACATCCATGTCTGCGGCGCGATGACCCTGGAAGGCGCCCCCTTCCTGAAGGCCGAGCACCTGCCCGTCTTCGACTGCGCCAGCCCTTGCGGCCGGATCGGCAAGCGCTCGCTCTCGGTGGAATCGCATATCCGCATGATGGCGGCCTCGCAGCCCTTCATTTCGGGCGCGATCTCCAAGACCATCAATATGCCGAACGACGCGACCGTCGAGGACTGCAACAGCGCCTATATGCTGTCCTGGAAGCTCGCGCTGAAGGCGAACGCCCTCTACCGTGACGGCTCCAAGCTTTCCCAGCCGCTCAACGCCTCGTTGATCGCGGACGAGGAGGACGAGGACGATCTGATCGAGGAGACGGCCGCCGCGATCGCCGCCGCGCCCGCCGCGGCCAAGGCGACCGAGATCGCCGAGCGCATCGTCGAGCGTGTGGTCGAGAAGGTCATCCGCGAGCGCGAGAAGCTGCCGAACCGCCGCAAGGGCTACACGCAGAAGGCCATCGTCGGCGGCCATAAGGTCTACCTGCGCACCGGCGAGTTCGACGACGGGCGCCTCGGCGAGATCTTCATCGACATGCACAAGGAAGGCGCCGCCTTCCGCGCGATGATGAACAACTTCGCCATCGCCATCTCGCTCGGCCTGCAGTTCGGCGTGCCGCTCGACGAATATGTGGAGGCCTTCACCTTCACGCGCTTCGAGCCGGCCGGCATGGTCCAGGGCAACGAGGCGATCAAGAACGCGACGTCGATCCTCGACTACGTGTTCCGCGAGCTGGCGGTCTCCTATCTCGGCCGCCACGACCTCGCCCATGTCCAGCCGGAAGAGCTCAGCGCCTCGACCATCGGTCGCGGCGTCGAGGGCGACAAGCCGGCCCCGCTGCCGATCTCGGCGGGTATGGTGCGTGGCCAGACCTCGAAGTTCCGCCTGGTGTCCTCGAGCGAGCCGCAGGGCTCGGCCGGCGGCGCGGCGGCCCCCGTCGCCAAGGGCGGCTCTGGCTCCGTGGTGACGGCGGTCCTGCCCCGCGCGGCGGCCCCCGTCGCTCGCGGCGGCGCGCAGGTCGCGGCCTTCAAGCGCGACTACGAAACGGCCCCGCTGGCCGAGCCGGCGCCCGTCGCCGACACCTCGCCCGCGCAAGGCCTTTTCGACTCGCCGCTCTCCTACGCCGCTTCGGACCGGGACGTCTCCCGCGTCGAAACCGCCCCGAAAGCCACCAGCGCCGAACGCCGCGCCCAAGCCCTTATGAAGGGCTACACCGGCGACAGCTGCTCGGAATGCTCGAACTTCACCATGGTCCGCAACGGCACCTGCCTGAAATGCGACACCTGCGGGAGTACCTCCGGGTGCAGTTGATTGTTCCGCTTGTTCCTGAGAAACCGACCAAAGTTGTGGAATCGAGGTCAAAGTTGCAATTCCCGATGTCCGAGTAGGATGGGATTCCTAGTCAGATAAAAGGGATTTTGCCAACAAAAACGGCAACTTACCTGCGCGGCATCTGCCGCGCAGAAATGCTTAAAGGAACGAAACGTGAATCAGACGAGCTCGCTCGTCGCTCTTGGGCCAGGGCCTTCTCGAACGAGGCAGCCGAGCCGCCACCGCCCTAGAGGCGGATCCGCAAGGAGACATCAATGCCCGCCTACTTGACCTTCTTCCCCCTCGGCAACGCCGACACCACGCTGATCCGGCTCGCGAACGACGATCTCGTTCTCCTCGACTACGCAAACATGCGGAACGCGGCGGACGCGGCCGACAAGCGCATCGACCTGCCCTCCACCTTGCGCGAGGAACTGGCTGACGCCGGACGTGCATCCTTCCGCGCCGTCGCCTTCACACACCTCGACGACGACCACATCAAAGGGGCGTCCGACTTCTTCTGGTTCGATCACTCCACCGCCCGTCAGTCGGCCAACCGGGTGAAAATCGATGACCTGTGGGTGCCTGCCGCGGCGATCACGGAGGTAGGGGTCGATGGCGACGCATGGTGCATCAGACAGGAGGCGCGGTACCGTCTCAAGCAAGGGTACGGCGTCAAGATATTCTCCCGCCCGGGCAACCTCGCCGCCTTCCTCGCCGCGAACGGATTGAGTGTGGAGAGCCGACGCCATTGCATCGTGAATGCCGGAGAGCTCGTACCGGGGTTCTCCGTCAACAATCCCGAGAGTGCTGAGTTCTTCGTTCACAGCCCGTTCGCGTGGCGAACGAACGGCGGCCTGGAGGACCGCAACGAGAACTCGATCGTGGTCCAGATGACGGCGCGCGACCTCGGCATCGACAGCTACGCATTGCTCGGAGCCGACATCGATCACGAGACCCTTTCCCAGATCGTCAAGACGACGAGGCAGCATGGGAACGAGCACCGCCTACACTGGGACGTCCTGAAGCTCTTTCACCATTGCTCGTACAAGTCCCTGTCCCCGGACAAGGGCATCGACAAGACCGAGCCCGTCGAGGACGTTCGCTGGCTCTTCGAAGATCTGGCGCGGGAGAAGGAGATCATCGTCTCCCCGAGCTGGCCGATCCCGGTCAAGGGCTCGGCCGACGACCTCGATCCACAGCCGCCGCACCGTCAGGCCGCCAACTACTACAAGGAGATCATCAAGGACTCGAGCGGCCAGTTCAAGGTGACCATGGAGACGCCGAGCGAGGCCAAGCCCAAGCCGATCAAGCTGAAGATGAGCCTTGCGGGCGTCGGCGTGGTCTCGACGGTTGTCCCGAGCGTCGCGGGTGCCGTTTCCTCCAGTTCCACCCGCGCGGGGTGATCCGATGTGGACCCCGGCAGGCAGCGTCCCCGTAGAGAGCAAGGAGGTCCTCATTCCGCTGGCCAAGGCGTTCGTCGCCTTCATCGAGGCCGAATGCAGCGATTTTGCGCGCCTGCGTGCGTGTCACCGGACGACGCCGCCCGGCGTCGAGACAGTGACCTTCGACCTGCGGATCGAACTTCCGCAACGGCCCGTCTATGCGGTCCATCCGACAGAGACGGTTTCCGTCTGCTTCCTTGCGGACAACCGCATGGCACCCTTCGTCGCGGTCGGTCGCCAGGATTTCCCGGATACCCCCCACCAGTTGCTGACCCGGGAGGGGCTGCCGTCCGCTCTCTGCATCGACGACCGACCGTGGGAGGACGTGCGCGGGGACTACAGCGGATCCGAGTTGATGATCCGGATCGTGAACTGGTTCGAGAAGGCATGCGAGGGGCGACTTCACGGGGCCGACCAGCCCTTCGATCCCTTCTTCGCCTATGACAACGGCTACAGCGTCATCCTGCGGGCCGACGCCGAAGCCGCGCTCGCCGAGGGCAAGGACCTCACGATCGGTCTCGCCGGCGTCGATTCGCAATGCCTCGTCGTCGCTTCACGTGGGGAAGCCCAGGAGGCGCATGGCGCATTCGTTCTCAGCTTCGTCGACGTCGTTATCGAACCCCAGCGGATGACCCGCATGCGAAGAGCCCCCGCGACCCTGAGGCAGCTTGCCGACATGCTGGCCAAGCGGGGCTTCGACCTGATCGAACGCCTCAGGCGGGACGCGCGGGCATGGGCGGGCTCGTTGGGCGAGGATCGGGGCAGGACGTGGCAGGTCTGCGTGTTCGTCAGCATGCCCCAAGTCCACCCGCTGACGGGTGAGATCGGCGCATCGTTGCCGATGGTCTTCCTGGTTCCGGCCAGTCTCGGCGACATCGGGGTGGCACTGGGCGTGCTCACCACGAACGACACGGATGATGGGAAGGATGCCAGCCATCTCCCGCTCCTCGTTCCGATCGTTTCCATTGACGGGTCCGACGCCATTCCGGTGTTCATGGTTCCGGTCCACCGCGAACTGGACGCCGAACGTGCCACGCAGCTCGCGGGCCGTCGCGATTTCGACCGCCGCCACCTCGTGATGGTCGGCGCCGGATCGCTGGGTTCCGCGGTCGCCGAGCACCTGACGCGGGAAGGCCAGTACCGCTGGACCGTCATCGACGACGACACCCTGCTCCCGCACAACATGGCTCGCCACATGTTGACCCTGGCATCGTGCGGCCGGGCCAAGGCGCCCCAGCTTGTGGGGCGGCTGCGCTCGTTGCGGCCCGACGTCGGGGCCGACGCCATCGTTGCCAATGTCCTGCACCTCGGTGCGGAGGACCCGGCCGCCGAAGCCATCGACTGTGCGGACCTCGTTCTCGATGCGTCCGCCTCGATCGCGGTGTCGCGCTGGCTGTCGGATCGGGAGGGCGATGCCCGACGGCTTTGCGCCTTCTTCACGCCGGACGGCCTGTCGTGTGTCCTGATGGCCGAAGCGGCCGACAGAACCCAGCGGCTGCGAGACGTGGAAGCCACCTATCTGCGCGAGGTCCTCGTGAACCCTGCACTCGCGCATCACCACCGCCCCGGCCAGCAGATGCGGCACACGGGTGCCTGCCGCGCCCTTACGAACACCATCCCGTCCTCCTCCGTCGCCGTCCTTGCGGGCCTGCTGGCGGGAGCGCTCCCAGGGGCCGCATCGGCTCCTGCTGCGAGCCTGCGGATCTGGAGCCGCCAACCCAACGGCGACATCACTAGCGTCGGCATGGAAGCGAGTTGCGTCTGCCTCGAGACGCAGGGATGGAGGATCACCGTTCCCGAAAGCCTCGTCCGTGAGCTCGCGAGCAAAAGAGCGGAGGCGCTCCCGAACGAAACGGGAGGACCGTTGGTCGGCTTGGCCGATCACGTGGCTCGGCACATCGCGATCGTCCATGCCCTGCCGAGTCCCCCCGACAGCATCGGCACACCCGCAGGGTTCGAACGGGGAACGCGGGGCCTGCGTCGCAGCATCGAGGACGCACGCGCGAGATCCGGCGGCCAGGTCCGATACCTAGGGGAATGGCATTCCCACCCCTCCGGTCACTGCGCCAGCCCCAGTTCCGTCGACGTCCGTCAGATCCAGCAGCTATCGCTCGCGTTGTCGATCGACGGCCTCCCCGCGATCTCCCTAATCGTAGGCGAAGGCGAGATGGGCCTGATGTTTAGGACCGCAGCCTGATGTCCGCTGATGAGTTCACCACGCCTCGCAGGATCGGTCTCGCCCTGTCCGGCGGCGGGATACGCGCCGCCGTCTTCCATCTCGGCGTGCTGAAGCATCTGGCCGAGGAAGGGCGGCTGGAGCACGTCACGCAGCTTTCGACGGTGTCCGGCGGCAGCCTGGTGACGGGCGCGATCTTCGCGCGAGCGGAGGGGCGCTGGCCGTCGTCTTCGGAGTTCATCGAGAGCGTCTACCCATCGATCCGTCGAATGCTGATCTCCGGCGACCTCCTCAGCTTCCGCGCTCTCGGCTTGGGCGGCGCGATCCGCGCCAACGTCCAGATCCTTTTCCGTCGCGCGAACATCCTGGCCGACATGCTGCGGCGGCGTTGGGGGATTGAACTCGAGCTTGCGGACCTGCCGCCGTCACCCGTATGGCACATCAACACGACATGCATCGAGACGGGCAAGAACTGGCGATTCAGTCGTGAGGCCATGGGAGACTGGAAGTTCGGTCGCCACTTCTCGCCCAGGGTCTCGGTTGCGGAAGCAATCGCTGCGTCCGCGGCGGTTCCCTATGCCATTGGAGCTCTCAAGCTGTCTCTGCCGGAACACGGTTGGTGGCAGACCGACCCGGCGACCAAGGCACCGAAAACGCAAATCACGCCCGCCGCGAGGACGGTTCATCTGTGGGATGGGGGCGCCTACGAGAACATGGCGCTCGAACCCCTCTACAAGCCTGTCGAGGGCTTGCAGGACTGCGACATCCTAATGTGCAGCGACGCATCCGGCCCACTCGGGCCGCCCAGTTCGATCGCCGCGAACCTGATCCGAGGGCGCCTCGCCTCTCCCCGCCTCTTCGACATCGCCGCGGACCAGATCCGGTCGCTGCGATCCCGCATGCTCATGAAGTCGATTCAGCAGAAGGAGTTCGAGGGATACCTGCTCCGGATGGGAACCTCCGCCCGATCATTCCGGCTGCCCTCCGACGTCCTCCCGGAGTTCCTCAGTGACGAAGACAGCCTGGCATCGTTGAACTACCCGACCAACCTGATGCGGATCTCGGAGATCGACTTCGACCGCATCGTCAGGCACGGGCACGAGACCGCACGCCTGACGCTGATGGCTTTCGCTCGGAATCGCAGTCAGAGCGACACGAGCGAGCAAACTGCCAGCGGACAGGCTATCCCTTCCGTTCAGTAACGCGGCGCCAACGGCTCCGACGTGTCACGGCAGGCCTTCCGCATCCGGGTGTCTCGGTCCTCCAGGACGGCGGCGTGGTATGCCGACTCCCGCCCCCTTCGCTCGTTCCGGCGCCACTCGGCGGCGTCGGTCTGGACGGCGACGGCCGCGTTGAGGGTCAGGCGATGGTGGTTCCCGACGACGAAGATCGAGTCGTCCGGCACCCATTCCACCTTCAGGAGCGGAACGTCGAGCACCGCGATGCCCGTCGCCTCGACGAGTTCGGCGGTGAGGTTCACGGGCCGCAGCACGAACGATGTCCGCATCTCGTGGGAGGACCTGTTCGGCGCGGCGAGTTCGCGCGCGAGGTTGTCGGCCTGCTCGAGTGTCCCGGTGTACTCCACGCTGTACCAAAGGCCGTTCCGCATGGCGATCAGCAGCCATCCCGACGACGTCAGGTTGAGCGACGACCGCCAGTCCGCCCCCGCCTCGGGATCGCCTTCGGGCCTGCGCAGGATGGCGACCTCGCGATCGGTCATCACGACCCGTGCCGCCTCACCCGGAAAGGCGCGACCCCATTCGCTCTCTGCGGGCGGCTTGCTCGCGCCACGCCGTCCCCGTTCGCTCTTCCCCGCCATCACATCCCCCTTCGTGCTTACGAAAGGCTCGGCCGGACATGGGAAAGCGACAAGGCGTCCATCCGGACAGATCCGATGACGCTCGGGCTCGGCAGGTCCCGGACGTGTGCGACTTTCACCGCCCCCCCTCACCCGCTCCTTGACTACCGCAGTGAATATAACACATATGGAATGTGCCTGGAGGATGGGATGCCGAGCAAGTCGGAGAGAGCCGAGTTGGTCTTCGCCTTGCTGGCAAAGGCGGATCCGGCCGGGTCGCATGACGACGCCTATCGGCTGTTGTCGGACACGATGAACGCGGTCGAGGATGAGCTTAGCAACATCCCATACAATCCGGCGGCGTGGATGGAGGATGGCAGGCTCTATCCTCCCCAGGAAGACAACAGCAGGATCGCAAACGATGACCCCCGGGTCATCCGATACCGAAGCCGCGGCCATCAGACCCTGATCGACGAGAACGGCTCAATCCAGATCAGGAAGGGCACCGAGACATGCTTGAGCAAGCCTGGACTAGACGGACGGACGATCGACGAATTGATGACGCCATCTCCGATGGGCATCTTGCCGCGAAGGCCCTAGAGGATCGCCTCGGCAGCCTCCTGACAACGATCACCGTCGATGCTCCGTCATCGGACGCGGGAGAATGGTTCTTTGACCTGACGGTAGGCGGACGATCCATCGAAGTCGCATGGCGCCGCGGTCAGGGGTACGGCTTGTTCACGTCGGACGACGACACATACGGATCGCGCCCGGACGAAATCTTCAGTTCGGCTGAATTGGCGGCGAGCCGGATCATGATGCTTTCGCAATCCGGCGACGCCGCATCGAAGGCGATGCATCTCGGCGACCTCCGAAACCTCATGAACCTGTCGCAGAACGAGGTTGCGAGCAGGATGGGCAACCAGCAGGCAGCCGTTTCCAGGTTGGAACGGCACGTCGATACGTATGTCAGCTCGATCCAGAAGTACGTGAACGCGTTGGGCGGATCGGTGGTGCTGATGGTCAAGTTCGAAGGGTTCGAGGCGCCCATCACACTTGCCGAAGCTCCGAAGCGGCGCGCGACGACTGTCGGGTAGGGCGGCTTCACGATGAACGCGAAGCCCAACCTGATGGTATTGAGGGCGTCAAACCCGGACAGCTTGGTGACGTTCTACACCTCCATCGGGCTGTCGTTCGTTAAGGAGCGTCATGGTTCCGGGCCAACTCACTTTGCCAGCGCCTCGGCTGGCTTCGTGCTGGAGATCTATCCCTGCACGTCTCAGGCGCGGACCAGCGGGCTGAGACTCGGCTTTTCGGTCGACGACGTCGATCGGGCGTTCGCTGCCGCTGTCGCCAACGAGGGATCGGCCCTTGTAACGCCACGTGACAGCGACTGGGGCCGTCGCGCGGTCGTGCGCGACAGCGAGGGGCACACCGTAGAGCTCGTCGAGCGGCGTTGACCAGGGAGAGGAACGATGATCGACGAACGCGACAGGAGGCATCTTGAACGGTGCGTCGAACTGGCCTCCGACGCCGTGAAGGCCGGGAACGAACCCTTCGGGTCGGTCCTCGTGTCCGGTGACGGCGCCGTCCTGTTCGAGGCGTTCAACGAAGTCGGCGGCGGCGACGCGACGCGCCACCCGGAGTTCGCGATCGCGAGATGGGCCGCCGAGCGTCTTCGGCCCGACGAGCGCGCTGCGGCCACCGTCTACACCTCGGGCGAGCACTGCCCGATGTGCTCGGCCGCCCATGCGTGGGTCGGGCTCGGTCGGATCGCCTACGCTTCGTCGGCGGCGCAGCTCGGGGAGTGGCAGGCGGAACTCGGAGCGGCGCCGTTCCCGGTGCGCTCGCTCTCCATCAACGAGATTGCCCCGAAGGTGCCCGTCGACGGACCCGATCCGGCACTTGCGAACCGGGTCCGTGAGCTGCACCGTCAAGCCCAAATGGCGAAGTCGCGAGCGTGACCGATCGAGACATCGGCCGCCGCCTGAAAAATCGTGCGACTTACCAATCAGTCGGTGAAGCCTCCGGCGGTTACGACGCTATCCCGCCTCCATCGAGCCGCGCTCTGCGGCTTCGGTCATCCGGACCGCAGCCTGGATCATGTTCAAATGGCTCTCGGAGGTTGTGAGTAGCACGGCTTCCATAAGGGCAAGAACGCCCATTGCCGCAGCTTTCGGCGTGAGGCCCTCGCGACCAATCGCGTCCATGGCCTCGTCGATCCGGACCTTGATCCGCGTGTAAGGCTGGTCCTCGTCGAGATAGTCGTCCTCGCCGTCGAACTCGTCCTTCTCGAACGCCACCATGTCCTTGTCCGCTTGATTGAGCGCCGCAAGGGCAAACCCGATTTCGTCGTCCATCGACATCATCTCGAACCTCATAACTCGTTCAGTCTCGTGTCGCGCCACACGTGTTGACCATTTGCGCCATTGCAATCGACCCCCCAGCGTAACCATCGCCGTTCCAAGCGGGCCTCGATGTCAGCACGTCAACGCAATTTCGACTCGCTCCCCGCTCCAGCGTGCTGTCGGCACCGTCACAATCCGACTGCCGCCGCGCTGGCTGTCCACCTGCCACAAACGACGCTAGGATTTCGTTTCGGCGTACTGGCCCTCGAGGATTCAACGTTCTTCGGGTAGCGTCCGGCGGTGAAGGATCGGTTCATGAGCGTTCGGGAACATCATCGGCGAATCTTTACCGACGTGGCGGCGCGTTACCTCGAATCCTAACGATCCTGTTCCCGGGCCCTTAGTCCACCGCCCCTCAAGATCCCGGCGAGCCTCAAGGGATTCGCACGGATGACCAAGCCCAACGCCAAGCTGCCGCCGTCCGCGGACCGCATCACGGCCGACCGCCTGCGCGAGCTGCGCAAGAGCGTCCGCGACCTCGGCAAGCGGAGCCTGATCGGCATGCTCGACGCGGGCGAGGCACTCGAGGAGGCGGCGAAGCTGCTGCGCGGCAACTACTCGACATGGGTGCTTGCCGAATGCGGGATCGACGCCCGCACGGCCCTCGGATACCGGAAGACTTTTCGGGTCTTGAACGACCGGAGGAAGTGGCTCGTCGGGAAGCGCGTCGCACCGAGCGTCGCCCTGACGATCGCCTGCGCGAAACCCGAGGGCCGCGACCGCGCGCTCGCCGCCCTCGAGGCGGACCGCACCCTCACCGTCAAGGAGGCCAAGGCCCTCGTCCGCGGCGGCGATGCGAAGGCGCGGCCGCCGACCCAGGGACTGGGGTCCCTCGCACGGTCCGTGGCCGCGTTCTCGACGAACCTTCTCGCGGAGATCGCCCGCATCGTCGAGCTGGCCGCCGACCCGGACGCCGACGAGTTCCGCCTGATGGAGTCGGCGGTGCGCGCGCGTGTCCTCATGCCGATCCTGTCCGCGCTCTCGACCCGTACGGCGGGTGCGGCCGATCCGGTCCCACATCCGCTCACCGATGCCTTGACGGCGCTCGCGAGCGCCACGACGGCAGCCGAAATCGCCGCGGCCGCCGCCCACCTTGTCGTGGCAGCGTCGGGCAACGCGTCGGATGAGGCAGGCGCCTGCCCCACCGCCGACGTGCCGCCGCAAGCGGACGCCCCGAACGCCGGGATCCGCTCGACGACCTCGGCGCTCACGCACGGCCTCACCGTCGTCGAGATCTGCGCGGGTGCGGGCGGCCAGGCGGCTGGGCTGTCGAAGGCGGGGTTCCGCCACCTCGCCCTCCTAGAGCGCGATCCCTCCGCCTGCGAGACCCTGCGCGCCGCCTTCGGGCCAGATCACGTCGTGGAGGCCGACCTCATCGGCTACGATCCCGGCGAGATCGGCGACGTCGACCTTCTCGCGGGTGGCGTTCCCTGTCAGGGCTACTCGCGCGCTGGCCATCGCAAGGGGGCGGGCGACGAGCGGGACCTCTTCGCCGAGGCCCTCCGGCTGGCCGAGCAGCTCCGGCCGCGCGCGGTGATGATCGAGAACGTCGAGACCATCTTCGAGCCGGACTACGACCTCCATCGCTTCCGCGTGCTCGGTCGGCTGAAGCGCATGGGGTACGCCGCCGAATGGCGCACGATCGACTCCTCGCATTTCGGGGTGCCGCAGAACCGGAAGCGAGCGTTCCTGGTCGCCTTCCGCGAGCGCGCCGCGATGGATCGCTTCCGGTGGCCCACTGCGCTCCACCATTACGGCACCGAGCCGCATCCCGTCATTGCCGGGCTGGATGGCCACCTGCGCTCGGGCGGCTGGGTTCCGACGGAAGCGATCCGCCAAGGCATGGACCGCGCCGCGCCGACGGTGACGGGCGGCAGCGACCGAAAGAACGGAATGGACCTCGGCCAGAGCAACACCGCCAAGGTGTGGGCCGAGATGGGCTTCGTGACAAAACGCATCGGGAATGGCGCGCCCGGACCGGACCACGACGGCAAGGTCGAGGCGACGAACGGAATGCTTGCCACCCTCCAGGGTTTTCCCTCGGACTGGCCGTTCCGAGGATCCAAGAAGCAGGTCTACCGCCAGATCGGCAACGCCCTGCCGCCCCCAGTCGCGTTCCACCTCGGTTGCGCGGTTGCGTCGGCGTTGACCCGAGAGCTTGTCGATCCCGCCGTACAGATCGCCCACGAGGGCATGCGCTGGATCCATCGGCACGGGCAAGCGTCCGGCCAGCGAGCGCTCGAGCATGCGGCGGGCGCTCGGCCGTCGGACGCTTCCCGTTCGGAGGTCGGCCTCGCGCTCGCCCGCCTCGGGAATCGAATGCCGACGTGGGTGTCGGAGGATCGCTGGATCGATTTCGACGACGAAGGCAGCGAACCGCTCGAGGAGCTCGAGGGCGCGGAGGCGATCGAGAACGCCGAGTCGATGGCGGACGCGGCCACGACGATCGCCGCATCCGCAGCGTGACGGGACCACAGGTCGTTGTCGGACAGGAGCCGACTTCGCCCGCCATCCTTCGTGGTGTTTCCTGAGTTATCCACCGCCTCCGCGGCCCCATCGACGCGCACGTTGACTCCCACCGCGCGCGTCGCCTAGCCTCGCCGCCATGATCGAAGCGCGCGCCCTCGACTGTGCGATGTCCAGCCCTTCCGGGCTGGCCTGCGTGCGCGCTTCGTCCCCCAACCTCCCCATACGCTGACCGCGAACCCCTCGGTTTGATTTGCGGACGCGCGCCAGGCGCCGTCCCGTCGGAGGCGTACGCATGGCGTCGATCACCGCATTCCCGCTTGCCTTCCAGCCCGACGGTTCCGCCGCATCGTGCGGCTATCGCCCGCTACGCTGTGTCGGCGAACCCCTACTGCCGACCCGGCTCGCATGCGACGTCGCGCGGCTCCTCGACGTCGATCCCGAGGTCGACCGCTGGCTCTGCCATGGCGCCGCCCCGTCGGACGGCGGTCCCTCGGCGGTCGTCATCGAGGTGCATCGCGGCGCCGAGCGGGAGCGGCTTCGCCCCGTCGAGGACCCGCCACCTGGCAGCGTCCCGGCCGCAGCGGTTCCCGGCGTCCCCAGCCGGGCGATCTCTAGGGCCGATCTCGACCCGGTCCGCCTCGAGAACGCCCGCCTGATCCTTCCCTACGCACGGTGGCGCGTGACGTTGGACGACCGGGTCCGGCTGCTCGCCGCTCTCGACGACGAGGGATCGGTAACGCTCGCCGACTGCCTCGGACTCCTGCGCCACACGGCCCGCCCCGTTGCGGCCGTCGCCTCGCTGGCGCTCGCGCGCGTCGTCGACCTCGATCTCGACGAGCCGCTCGGCTCCCGCACTCGCGTCATAAGGCGCCCGGACTGACCGTCCCCACCCGTCAGTTCCACGCCGCCGCTGCGGCCGTTGCGGAAGTCAAGCAAATGCCCATCATCCTCGCCGGGGGCGCGCCCTGCGTCGGCGAACTCGACGCCGAGATCGCCCGCCTGACCGAACTCGTCCGCGACCTCACCCGCATCCGCGACGGCGTCGCACCCACTGCTCCGGAGCTGGACGCTGCGCCCGTTCTCTCGGACTGGCGGGCCGCCACCCGCCTCGTAGACTGCCTTGTGGGGCGTCCCTCGGGACATCCCCACCTGTCCGGCGAACGGGACGCCGTGACCTCCCCGCTCTGGCTGCTCGACGAGGACCGGGGTTACGCGCGTAGCGAAAGCCGCTTCTGGCGCCTCGGCGTTCCCGCGGGAGTGCGACTCGATGGATGACCGCCTCGACCTCGCTCGATTGGTCGCGCCCACGGCCGCGCGCACGACCCCCGCCGTCCGCATTGCCGACGAACTGCTGCGCGCGACCCTCGCGGCGGACGGCGCGTCCCGAATCTTGGAAGGGCATTCCGGCCTCGTTGTCGTCCACGGCGTGACGCCCGCCGACGCTTCGACCTTCCAGGTAGCCGCCGAGGAACTCATTGGAGGGACGCCCGACAAGCCGTTCGCGCTCGACCTCGTCGTCCGGGGCTGGACGGATCCGGATCGGCTGCGCCCGAACCATCTCGAGGGCGTCCTGCTCGAAGCGTGCACGAGGCGGCGGGGCATCATCGTCCTCACCCGCCTGCGGTCGCGCATCCCGGCCGTCCTCTCGACGGTCGCCGACGCCGTGCTGCCGCTGGCGGGACGCCATGCCCTCGTGAAGGACCTCATCGTAGAGATTGCGGGCTTCGTTCCCGACGACGCGCTGGTCCGGCGGATCCGCGGCCTGCCATTGCCGTACTGCAACCTCCTCATCCGGCCGGGCACGACGCGCGAGCGCATGTGGACGACGGCCGGACGCCTGCGCCGTCACGTGGACGATGACGAGGCTCCTGGGGAAAGGGCGCGCTCCCGACGCGGCGATGCGAGCCGTTCGCAGGCGACGGCTGCCACGTCGGCTCCGAAGAGCGTCCGTCCCGAGCGTCTGGAGGATCTCCCGGGCATGGGCGAGGCCGGACGCTGGGGCCTTTCGCTCGCGGCGGACCTCGCCGACTATCGTGCCGGGAGCCTGCCCTGGGACGACGTCGAGAGCGGGGCCGTCGTTCACGGCCCGCCGGGAACGGGCAAGACGCTGTTCGCCACTGCCGTCGCCGGGTCCTGCGGCCTGCCGCTCCTGCCGCACTCCTTCGCGGCCTGGCAGGCGCGCGGCCACCTCGGCGATCTCTTGAAGGCGATGCGCGCAGCGTTCGACGAGGCCCGCAGGAAGGCGCCGTGCCTCCTGTTCGTCGACGAACTCGACTCCGTCGGCAGCCGGGACGCGTTCCTCGGCGAGCACGCGTCCTACCAGCGGCAAGTCATCAACGGGTTCCTCGAATGCCTCGACGGGACGGTCGGGCGGGAGGGCGTCGTGGTGATCGGCGCGACCAACGCGGTCGACGCGATCGACGACGCGATCCTGCGGCCGGGGCGTCTCGGACGGCTGATCGAGGTCCGCCTACCCGACCTAGACGGGCGCACCGGGATCCTGCGCCATCACCTGCGCACGGACCTGCCGGACGTCGACCTCTCGAAGATCGCGGACGAGATCGGCGAGGTGACGGGTGCCTCGCTCGGCCAAGCCGTTCGCGAGGCGCGTGCCCTCGCCCGCCGGGAACGGCGCGCCTTGGTGGAGGACGACCTGTGGAACGCGTTGCCCAAGGGTGTCCTCCTGTCGGACGATGCCTTCAGACGGCTCTGCATCCACGAGGCGGGGCACGTCGTCGTCGGCATCGAGCTTGCGGCCGTTTCGGGCTTGGTGCCCAGCGGTGTCTCGGTGCGGCGCCGTGTGCGGGACGGGCACGAGCATCGGACCGATTTCCGCACCGTCGAGGGTCTCGACCTGACCTGGGAGCGCATGACGGCCCAGGTCACCGTGCTGCTTGGCGGCCTCGCGGCCGAGGAGGTGGTGCTCGGCTCGCGTGGCAGCGGTTCGGGAGGCACCGCGGCGGCGGATCTGGTCAAGGCGACCCGCATGATCCAGGCCGCCGAGTGCTCTTTGGGGCTTGGCTCGAGGCTGGCGTCGGTGCCGCTCGACACCTTGGCGAGCCGCATGCCGGAGATCGAAGATGCACGGCTTCGTCGCCGCGTCGAGAGCGTGCTCGCGGGTTGCCTTACGGACGCGAGGACGATCATCGAGCGGCGGCGGCCGGAGCTCGAGGGGCTAGCGACGAAGCTCGCCGAAACCCAGCACGTGCGGTTGCGATGAACCCGCGACGGGATGCGGACCACAATCCAGGTCCGATGCCCTAACGCTGGGCCCCGTTGCCGTGTCAGCCCACTACCGGACGAGCTTCAGGCGCCGAAGCTCGTCGACGATCACCGTGCCGAGACGCAACGTGTTGATGTCCTCGATCTCCGCCAGCCATCGGCGCGCAGCTTCGGGCGTCAGGTTGCTGTCGGGGTAGATGGGTTGGAGCGCCGCTGCCGAGATCCGCGACAGACCGAGTTCCATGAACGACCAGCCGGACTTCGTCGCGATGCCGAGTTCCAGCGCCAGCGGGAAGTCGTAGATGTCGCGGATCGCGCCTTCCTGCCCGGTATCCCGCAGGACGAGGGCGAGTATCTCGACGTAGGCCTTGCCGAGCTGGACGAAGCGGAAGCGGACCTGATCCTCGATGAGGTCGAACTCCCTGCGGATGACGTCGTCCACGACGATCTCGCCCGGATCCCTGACCCTGCTGGCAGGGTTCTCTTCCCGCGTGATCCTGTTGGTCTCGATCCTCCGCGCGTCGGAACGTCTCTGGCGCTCGACCGCCTTCGCGAGGAGGACGGGATAGGGCAGCCCGCGCATCCAATCGAGCGCTACACCGGAAACCAAGCCCGCGAAGCCCACACTGCCGCGGTTCACCTCGCGGTGGATCCTGCCGAAGATGGAGCTGTACGCGGTCGAGGCCCCCTTGCCCAAGGGGTTGACTGGCATCAGCTTGCGCGTTTTCCCCTCCGCCACCTTCTCCAGCATGTTGTCGTAGAGCCGACGCAGTCCGAACGGGTCGACCGTCCAGTTGGTCGCCAGCAGGGACGCCGGGAGGTCGATGCGCTCGCTGGCGGCGAGGCTCGCCTCGGCCAAGCGGTTCCGCAGCCCCTCGTCGAGGGTGCCGAGAGTGCGTTCGACGTAGCTCTCGACCTCCTTGCTCGATGCCTTCGAGATCAGAAGCCCAGCCGCCGCCCTGACCCTCGGTGCGTCGTCGTCCTGGGGTGATTCCGTCGGCATGGCGCCGCTGAGCGCGTCGAGGAGGCGGTCCGGCATGTCGGACGCAGTCCTCAGAAATGCCGACTGGACCTCGTAACCGACGAACGCGTCGAGCGGCTTCTCCGGCCACTCGTCGTAGTCGACGAGGAACACGTTGCCGACGATGTCCGCGGACATGCGCCCGGCGCGTCCTGCGAAGTTCCAGAGCGCCGCAGGGGCGAGCGGCTTCCTGATACCCCTCGTGGGCGTATCGATGAAGACGTTGCGCGCCGGAAGGTTGATGCCCTCGAACAGGGTGGTGGTGCAGGTCAGGAACTTGACGTGGCCGTCGCGGAAGGCTCCCTCGAGGGTCTCGCGCAGGAGGGTCGGCATCTTGCCGTAATGGAACGCGACGCCCTTCCGGATCATCCCCGCCAAGGAGTAGTCGGGATGGATGTGTGCCTTCACGAAGTCGGAGATGGCGGCAAGCGCCGCGTCACCGTCCGGGTCCCGGCCGTGGGCCAGTTGGCGGGCTGTCTCCTCAGCGTCCGTCGGACCCGTCGCGTAGACGAGGGATCCGCCTGACGAGCCGAGTTCCAGAGCCGCCGCGGCCAAGCGGCTGCCCGGCACGTCGAATCCCCGCGCGCTGCGGAAGATGCCGAGGCGGCGCGGCCCCTCCGCCGTCAGGAGGTCCAGCTCGAGCGCATTGCCGACCTCCGCCTTCCTCAACTGGATCCTGTTCTGGAGGACGGAGGGCAGCTCGGATCTGGCCACCGTCAGTCCGGGCGCGCCGATGGTCGCGCCGACCGTCTCGAAGCCGCGCGCGCCCGGCGCCAGGAGAACCAGCCGCGTCGAACCGCTTCGAGCCACGGCCTGCTCGATGCTGTCCTGGAGGATCATCCCCCTGGAGCCGTCCGACAGGTTCTGCGCCTCGTCGACGACGACGAGGTCGAAGGCGATGGAAGTGGCGGCAAGCAGGACCTGGAGACGCTCCTGCGTCAGCACGAACACCTGGCGGTCAGGGGCGGACCCGTCCAACGTGGGAACGGTCGTGACCCTGACGCCCCCGGCCTCGCCGAGTCGCCGCTGGATCTTGGCGCCCACCTCCGACAAGAGCGCGCGCGTCGGCGCGACATAGACTGCGCAGTAGGTCGCCGCCCGCTCGACCTGCCTGCAAAGATGCTCGATGACGAGGAATGACTTTCCCGCCGATGTCGGCGCCGAGATGGCGATCGCATGCGCCTCCGGCAGTTCGTCCCATGTATCCTTCTGGAAGTCGGTCAGGGGCAGCCACTGGTCGCCCACGCGGACGTTGTTCAGTTCGCGGAACAACGTCCGGCGCAGGGCGTCGAGGAACGAGGACCCGATCGCCGGACCGTCCGCGGCGACGCGGTCCAGCGCGGGAAAGTTGCCCAGTTCGGCCAGGATGCGGCGGCCACGCTCGTACGCCACCTCGTTGCCCCGCGCGACGATGAGCGAGTTCAGGGCGATCGATTGGGCCATGCGCCTGTAGTCGAGGTCCTCGGTCTGCACAAAGACGCCCGCACAGTAGAGAAGCTTCTGGAGTTCCTCGTCCGACGGCGGCGCCGACGCGGTTTCGATCTCCGCCTCGATGGAGCGGGCGGCGCCCGAGCTCTCGAGGCGTCGGAAGATGTCCGAAAACGCCTCGTGGCCCGTCATGCGCGCCGAAAGGTCCAGGGCAAAGCTCATGTCGGATCGCCTCCAGCGTCGTCGTCGCCCATGTCGATGTCGTCGCCGTCCAACGGCAGGTCGCGCTCGACCACGCCCATCGCGGCGTAGAACGCCCTTCGGAGCGCCCTCACGTCCGGCACCGCGACGAACAGGACGATCGCCTTGGCGGGGTCCGCCCCATGCTCCAGCAACTGTCTCCTCGCGGCAAGCCTGAGTGCAGCGTGATCCGCGGCGTACCGTTCGGAGAAGTCGCGCTCGTGAGCGTCGGGGGGCTGGTCGTCGCGGACGGGCAACCGCGTCCCGAAATGGCGTGCCTCCGAATGGCAGACGACCCCGACGAAGCGCTCCCTGCGCTGGGGCGCATTGCCGCCCATGACGTCGAAATGATCGAGGGCGCGCTGCCTGTCCTCGCCCTCGAGCGCGTCGAGGTTCCCGAGGTCGGCGACGATCTCGTACTCCCGGAGGTACTGGCGTCGGTCACCTAGGAACTCGGCCGCCGACTGCGCGTAGGATGCCATGCCCCGCCGCCCGTTGCCCGAGAGCTTGGACTCCAGGAAGTAGACCGTCAGCGCCCCGTGCTCGAAGACCGCGTGGATTCCATCCAGCCCGTGAACGGGCATGTTGCCCGCAGTCTTCAACGACATCTTGCTCGCCACCTGGGCGGCGGCAAGGTGCTCCTGCACCAGGCAATAAGCGAGAACCTCCCCCAACTCGCTCGCCCGCGCCGGGTGCCGGACGTTGAACTCGATGAAGAGGTCCCTGACCGCCCGGTAGCAGCGCGCCACCGCCGTCATGTCACCGCCTGCGATCTCGCGACGGAATTTCTCCTGCTTGCGCCTCGGCAGCGCATAGAACATGCATTCCGCCCAAAGGAGGTCGGCGAGATCTTCGACCCTCGGCCTGTCCTCGCTGAAGCGGACATGCAGCAGCCCCGTGCGCGGCCCCTCCCATGCGTCGTCGTGAACTGCACGGACGCAGCTTTTCACCACCCCGTCGATCCTCGAAGGGTTCAGCAACGTCGCGAGCGCCCGGGCGAACGCCTCCGGCTCCGCCTCGCCGCGATCCGTACCGTCAACCGTCGTGTCAGTGTCCGGCACGGGGTGCGGACCTCATGTTCTCGGGCTGACGGTGCCGAGGTTGGAACGTCGATTCGGTCGGCTGCATGGATTCGGCTCGCATGGGGTTGGCCGACTAGAGCCGATGGCCGGAGAGAAGGCAACCCGAGAGCGAACGGCCACAACCGCATGAAAGGATTCACCGCCTCGACCCCGGTCGACAGCCCCGACGCGACATCAGTCCCATGCCACCCGACGTGAACTCAGCGAGCAAGCTCGCCCGTACGGTTGAACGAGAACAAACCTCCTTCCAATCGGGCACTCCTCAATGCCCGGACCGGATCCGACCGCAGGCCCGAGCTTGGGACCGCCGCCGGATGCCCCGCGGTGCGAAGCGCACGAGAGCTCGTGTCGTCGTGCGTCTTTGACGGGAGGCATGACCCGATGGCGGGACAGGCGTTCGGCTTAACCGTTTCTGGGATCGTTCGCCGCGAAGAGTTCCACCAGCGCCTCGTAGGCCCGATCTCCGAACTCCGTTGCAACTCGGCGATGACCCGGGCCCGCAAACACGTTCGACATCGACATGTAGGGAAGAAACCCCGACTTCATGGTGTCGACGGGCCTGCCGTTCTCGAGCGCCGTCTCCGTCACCGACTCGAACAGACCTGCGGGTACGGGATGGAGGGCGTTGGGATTGTGTATCAGCATGGCCTCCTGCCCCCACGTTTCTTCCGGCGCCCCCGGGTCTCCCACAATGTATGCAAAGGGCAAGGGCTGATGGGCGTTGGGATCGGGATCGTTCATGGTTCCGAAGCGGAGCACCGTCATGTGCTCGTCGGGGTAAGGTCCGGCCAAGGCGACACGCGTGAATTTCGGTACCGTCCCGGCATTCGTCCACAGCACGGCCGACACGTGTTCCGTTCCCGGCAGGTTGAAGAAGCCAGACGGAATCTCCTTGTCGCCGCTGACGTGGCGGGCGACCTGCTGCTGGTCGATGACGAGCTTGCCGCTACCGTCCCAACTCGGCGACTGCCTGATCCCGTACAGGTAGAAGGCGGTTGCGGCGCCGCCGAAGCCAAGCGAACCGTGCTCGTGAAACGATTCCACCGCGATCACGAACGGCTGCCCGGTGACATGGGGCAATTCCCAGTAGGCTTTCGGATCCCTCTTCCTGTTGATCCGGTGCAGGAGCTTGTTCCGCAACGCACCGCCTATTCGCACCGGGATGTCGTTCTCGGATCGATCCTTGATGTCTTGGATACTCAGGTCCTTGTCGTTCGTCGGCTCGTAGGGAACGAGCCTGCTGCCGCCCGTGTCGGTGCGGTTCGCGGTCGTGCATTCAATGTGGATCCGAATACCGTCCTTCTCGACACTGAAATCCGGATGGGGAGCGTCGCCGACCAGCGCGAAACCTTCGGAATGGAGAAGCTCGCTGACGTAGAGCTCGAATGTCCTGTTGTCGAAGCCCGTGGTCTGGAACTGTTCCACGAAGTTGCCGTCGCGATCGGGGAAGCGGGCGAAAGCCTCGTTCATCATCGCCCGGGTCGATCGGTTGCGCGGCGAATCCGCGAGGAACTTGTATGATGGATGCATCAGCTTTTTCGGCGGGAGCCGCCCAAACAAGCCTCTCGTCGGTTTGCCGCTTGGTGTAGCTTGCTTCATCGCCGCCATTGATCCCTTTCATTCAGTTGGATCGGCCTCCGCCGAAGGTGCTGCCGCCCTAACGGAAGTCTCGCGTCTTGATCCGGATCTCATCGACAACGTGGCCGTAAGGATCCGCCATTACCTTGGCGGGCGGCATCCGTGGTGGCGTCGTTGCCGATTGGCTCGCCGCATCTGCAACGCCGTCATCTACCCGACCACGGCGCCCAACGCTTGCGAACTCCGGGCTGAGGTCCGTCAGCGCGTGAGCCACCAGATGCACGACCTCCCCTTCCCGCTGGATCCGTCCGCGCACACCCATCATCCCGGCGCCGAGCACAGTCCGGCGGTTCGCCTCGAACACCTTCGTCCACACCACGAGGTTGGCGACGTCCGTCTCGTCCTCGATCGTGATGAACATGACGCCCTTGGCGGACCCCGGCCGTTGGCGCACGAGGACGAGTCCGGCGACCTCCACCCAGCGACGGTCCCGCGACGACATGGCCTCGGCGCAGGTGATGACGCGCCGCCGGGCGAGTTCGGCCCGGAGGAACGCGACGGGGTGCTGGCGGAGCGTCAGGCCGACGTGGCCGTAGTCCTCGACGACCTCTCCGCCTTCCGGCATCGCCCGCAGCCGAACGACGGGCTCGACCTGCTCGGACACGGTCGCCGCCTCCCGTTCGGCCGCCGCGGCGAACAACGGGAGCGGCTCGTCGCGCAACGACTTGATCGCCCACAGCGCGTCCCTGCGGGACAGGCCGATCGACGGACGGAAGGCGTCGGCCTCGGCAAGCTCGGTCAATGCTGAGTGCGGGACCCTCGCCCGCCGCCACAGGTCGTCGACGGACGCGAACGGCACGTCCCCGCGCGCCGCGACAAGCCGCGCCGCGTCCGCGTTGCTTAAGCCCCGCACCATCCGCAACCCGAGCCGAACGGCGAACCGCCCGTCGTCGGCATCGGAAAACTCTTCCGCTCCGCTCGGTTCCAGCGTGCAGTCCCAGCGGCTGGCGTTAACGCACACGGGCCGCAACGCGACGCCGTGCTCCTGCGCGTCCCGCACGATCTGCGCCGGGGCGTAGAAGCCCATCGGCTGGGCGTTCAGCAGCGCCGCGCAGAACACGTCAGGGTGCCAGCACTTCAGCCAGGACGAGGCGTAGGCGATCAAGGCGAAGCTCGCGGCATGGCTCTCCGGGAAGCCATAGGACCCGAAGCCTTCGAGCTGGCGGAACGTGCGCTCGGCGAACTCTTGGCTGTAGCCGTTCGCGACCATCCCCTCGACGAGCTTGTCGCGGAAGTGGGAGACGCCGCCCGTGAACTTGAACGTCGCCATGGCGCGGCGGAGCTGGTCCGCTTCGCCGGGCGTGAATCCTGCGCATTCGATCGCGACGCGCATCGCCTGCTCCTGGAACAGTGGCACGCCGAGCGTCTTGCCAAGGACGCGCTCGAGCTCTGGCTTCGGGAAGACGACCTTCTCCTTGCCCTCGCGGCGCCGCAGGTAGGGGTGGACCATGTCACCCTGGATCGGCCCAGGGCGGACGATCGCCACCTCGATGACGAGGTCGTAGAACGTCCTCGGCTTCATCCGCGGCAGCATCGCCATCTGGGCGCGGGACTCGATCTGGAACGTCCCCAGCGTGTCGGCCCGCCGGATCATCGCATAGGTCCTTGGATCCTCGGCCGGGATGGATGCGAGGTCGAGGTCGATGCCCTTGTGCTCGCGAAGAAGGTCCAGTCCCCGACGCATGGCCGACAGCATGCCGAGCGCGAGGACGTCGACCTTCATGAACTTCAGCGCGTCGATGTCGTCCTTGTCCCACTCGATCACCTGGCGGTCGACCATGGCGGCCGGCTCGATGGGAACGAGTTCGTCGAGCCGGTCGCGGGTGAGGACGAAGCCGCCAGGGTGCTGCGACAGATGCCGTGGAAAGCCGACGAGTTGTCCCGCGAGCTCGAGCGCGAGCCGAAGGCGCCGGTCGTCGAGGTTCAGGTTGATCGACGCCGCGTGCTTCTCGTCGATGTCCTCCGACCAGCCCCACACCTGGGACGACAGCGTCTTCGTCAGATCCTCGGGTAGGCCGAGCGCCTTTCCGACGTCGCGTAGCGCGCCTTTCGCCCGGTAGCGGATGACGGTCGAACACAAGGCGGCCCTGTCACGCCCGTAGGTCTCGTAGACCCACTGGATGACCTCCTCGCGCCGTTCATGCTCGAAGTCGACGTCGATGTCCGGCGGCTCGCGGCGCTCCTCCGAGACGAAGCGCTCGAACAGGAGGTCGTTGCGCGAAGGGTCGATCGAGGTGACGCCAAGGACGTAACAGACGGCGGAGTTCGCGGCCGAGCCGCGGCCTTGGCAGAGGATGCCCTTCGACCGGGCGAAGCGGACGATGGAGTTCACCGTCAGGAAGTACGGGGCGTAGTCGAGACGCTCGATCAGCCGGAGCTCGTGCTCGAGGTTGCGCCGGACGCTGTTCGGCAGGCCTTCGGGGTAGCGCTCGGCCGCCCCCTCCCATGTCAGCTTCGCCAGCGCCTCCTGCGGCGTCAGGTTGGGGAACTGGCGCTCTTCCGGGTATTGGTAGGCGAGCTCGGACAGGGAGAAGCGGCAACGGCCGGCGATCTCGACCGTGCGGGCGAGCGCCTCCGGATACCGGGCGAACAGGCGGTGCATCTCTTCCGGCGGCTTGAGATAGCGGTCGGCATGCCGCTCGCGGCGGAAGCCCGCGTTGTCGATGGTGACGTTGTGCCGGATGCACGTGACGACGTCCTGCAAGATCCGTCGGTCGGGCTCATGGAACAGGACGTCGTTCGTCACCACCGTCGGCACGAGCGCCGCCAAGGCCGCCGTCGCGATGTCATGCAGCCGAAGCTGGTCGTTCGGGCGGCGGCGCAAAGTGAGCGCGACGTAGGCTCGATTGCCGAACGCCTCCCGCAGGCGACGGAGCTGGCGGCAGAGGTCCTCGTCGGCCTCATCGGGAACGAGGATCGCAACCATGCCCTCCCCGTGCGCGACGAGGTCGTCCCAATGCAGCACGCACCGCCCCTTCCCGCCCCGCGACTTGCCGAGCGACAGGAGGCGGCAGAGCCGGGCGTAGGCCGGACGGTCCATCGGGTAGACGAGAACGGGGAGTGCGTCGACGAGGTCGAGGCGACAGCCGACGATGGCGCGGACGCCCGTCGTCTTGGCCGCCTCGTGCGCTCGTACGATCCCGGCGACCGAATTCCGGTCGACGACGGCCAGCGCCTCCATGCCCATAAGCGCTGCGGTGGCGAAGAGCTCCTCGGAGGACGACGCCCCACGCAGGAAGGAGAAGTGCGAGGTGACCTGGAGCTCGACGTAGCGATGTCCCTTAGCCATGGGGACGCTCAGGCATCGACCGTCCCTGTCGCTTCGGATGGCATGCCCTCTCCGCCCCCGCCGTCATCCGAAAACACCATGCAGGAACCAGCGGTGGGATCCCGTCGCGGGATGTTCGCCGTCACCGGCGCGGAAGATCCAGTACCGCTCGCCCGCGTCGTCCTCCACTCGGAAGTAGTCCCTAACCTCGGCCGCCTCCGCTTCCCGCTTCCACCACTCACCGAACACGCGCTCCGGTCCGTCGGCGCGGCGGACGCGGCGCCGCTGGCCGCGCCACGAGAACCAGACGGGTGGGTTGTCGGGAAGGAGCGCCATCGTCTCGACGGGCTCGGGTCTGACCAACAACCTCGATGGGCGCGGCCAGTGGTCGTCCCAGGACGCACCGTCGTCGACGCTCATCGGCTCGACACGCGTGACGGAGCGCTCCGGGACGTCGCTGGCCACAGGAGCGAAGCGGTACAGGCGCCGCTCGCCGATGCGGTTCGCCAGGAGGTCGACCAAGCCCGAGACGTCCGGCTCAGGCTCCTCAACCAGTGACGAGACGACCTGACTGGCGCCCAGAGGTTCGGCATGGGTCGCCGCAAGCGTCATGACCTCGATCCCGAAGCCAGGGTCCACCTTCTCGATCCGGTCGCAAAGGAGACGCGTCAGGCGACGCGCGTCGCGCTCCGCCTTGGCCGTGCCGATGCGAATGGCTTCCCAGCGGTTGTCGACCCGCCCGAACAGAAGGTCGAGGCGGCGGGCGCCAAGGCCACGTAGCTCAAGTTCGGCGACGAGCTGGACGATCAGCTTGCCGACGTACCGCTTGATGGTCTCCGGTGCGCCAATCGGCTCGCCGAACACGCGTCGCACCTCGACGAGGTCCGGCGACCGGACGGGCTCGATCGGCTCGGGCACATTACCGAACGCTTGGTCCAGCCGCCGGATGAACTGCGGACCGAAGCGCTGGACGAGCGGGGCCCTGGGCTGCGCGGCAAGGTCGCCGACCGTCGCGAAGCCGAGGACATGGAGGTCATGGCGCATGCGCTCAGGCAGCCGCAAGGCGGCCAGCGGCAGGCGCGACAGGGCGTGGTCCGTCCGCCCCGGTTCCACGAGGACCATGGCGGCTCCCGCATGCCGGGCGGCAGCATGGGCGGCACCCCAGGTGTCGGCAATGGCGACACGCGCTTCCAACCCCGACGAGGCGAAGCGGTCGACGATCGTGCGGAGCATCGCCTCCTCCCCGCCGTGCAGGTGATCGGCGCCGGTCGTGTCGACGACAAGCCCGTCCGGCGGGTCGGCGGCGACCACGGGCGAGAACCGGAGGGCCCAGACGGCCAGACGATCGAGCGCGTCCGCGTCCCCGACCGGGTCGGCGTCCAAAATGGCGAGGCCGGGAACCAGGGCCTGGGCCTTCGTTGCGGGCATGCCGACATGGAGGCCGGCGCTTTCGGCCAGTTCATCCGCCGCCACGACGACGCGGCGGCTCCCGTCCCGCCCGATGAGCACGAGCGGCACGTCAGCCGGTGGCGCGCTTCCGGGCGACTTGCGGCGCAGCCGATCGGTCGGCCACCGAGGCAGGAAAAGCGAGACGACCCTTGCCATCACAGGCCTCCACTTCGAAGTCGGCACATTCCCCGGCGCGGGACCGGAGGAGTTCGAGAAGCCAACGCGCGCGGCCGACGCCCGGGACAGGCAACGGCCGCGACGGCAAGACGGAGACGCGCCAGCGGGTCACGCACGCGGTGGGCTGGCCAAAGTCTGCGGCCTCTGCCTGACGCCGCCATCGGCGGACAGCGAGAGCGAGCGCGCCAGATCCCTCGGCGGCGAGCTGGAGCCGCCGGGACGCCGTCATGGACAGCTTGGCGACTTCGGCGACGACAGCGCCGAGTCCGCCGTGCCGGAGGCCGTCCTCGAAGCAGGCCAGAAGGGTCTTCTCGTCACCCGCCTCGACGAAGATGACCCGCCCGGGAGCCAAGCCCGCCTGAGCGATGGCGGGAGCGAACAGGTCCTGGCGTGTCACGCACCACAGGACCTTGCCTTTGGTCCTGGCGGCAACTCCGGCGGTGAAGAGCGCGGCGGCGGCTCCGTCGACGGCTCCGTTCCCACCACCCGCGACCTCATGCAGGGCGCCGAGCACAAGTCCGCCGCCCGGCAGGCGGCCGTCGATCTCGGGCAGGCCGAACGGCAGCGCCTTGCGTACCCGCGCGTCCCGTCCCTCGAGGCGCTGGACGCGCTCGCGAAGGTCGTCGATGATGGATCTGTCGGGTGCGCGCTGCATGGGCGGGATACGGAACGGATTCCTACGGGCGACTCGGTGACGGGATATGTTCTTGTTCTGTTCCGAGGCTAGTCGCCGAGTCAACGCAGACCGATCGCTCGTCCACGGGTGGGATGTTGCCTGTGGATATCTCCTTTCACCGGGGGTCCTGCCCGGGCGTAATTGCCACCGCTCGCCAACTTCAACCCGAGCGCTGTGCCACGGGTGGCCTGACAGCGAGCGGCGACGGGGAAGTGGTCACCTGAGAGCTTCCGCCGCTTATCGTATCGACGCGAATGCTCATTGCCCGCCTAACTTTGGAACTCCTCCATTGCGGCTTTGCTTGTCGCTACGACATGCCGCTCGACGCGAGGCGGTGAAGCTCCGGAGACGACAAGATGACCCGTCCGCCCCTGCCCTACAGCCCCGACGTCGAGCAGCCGCGCGAGGGCGAACAGAAGACGATCGACGGCATCATCCAGGGCATGACGCAGCAGTCGCAGACCGTGGAGCAGCGCGAGCACCACGCCGTGCGCGCCAGCCACGCCAAGTCGACGGCCCTTGCCGTCGGAACGCTGGAGATCCCCGAAGGCCTGCCCCCCGAACTGGCGCAAGGCCTGTTCGCCCGACCCGGCATCCATCCCGTCGCGGTGCGCTTCGCGCAGGGGCCCGGTGAGCGTCTGGGCGACCGAGTGTCCACCCATCGCGGCATGTCGATCAAGGTCTTCGACGTGCCCGGCGAGAAGCTGCCGGGCCACGCCACGGACACGCAGGACTTCGTGCTCGCCAGCGGCACGACCTTTCCGTCCGGAACGGCAGAGGGCTTCCTGCGGGACGGCACGGTGATCGGCAAGTCGGCCGGACTGCCGGAAGGCGCCAAGAGCGCGGTGTCCTCGCTCGCGCGCAACTTCAACCGGGCGCTCCACACACTCGGCACCGAGAGCCCGAAGGCCGACTTCTTCGGCCACCCGTTCTCCCACCCGCTGGCCGAGCCCTACTACAGCCAGGCCCCGATGCGCTTCGGCGCCTATGTCGCTAAGCTAGGCGCCTTCCCGACCTCGCAAGGTCAGGACGCGCTTAGGGATTGGCAGCTCGACCCCAAGGCGGACGAGGACGGCTTCCGCCATGCCACCGTCGCGCACTTCCACGCCAACGAGGTCGTGTTCGAACTGAAGGCCCAGCTCTGGCGCGATGCGAAGTCCCAGCCGATCGAGGACGCCTCGGTCGAATGGCCGGAGGACGAGAGCCCCTATGTTACCGTCGCCAAGATCCGCCTGCCCGCGCAGGACGCCTATGGTCCCGCTCGTCAGCGGTATTTTGACGAGGTAATGACGTTCCGGCCGGCCCACTGCCTCGCCGCCCACCGGCCGCTCGGCTCGGTGATGCGGGCCCGTCTCCAAGTCTACAAGGCGCTGTCGGAGTTCCGTCACGGCGAGAACGGCATCCCCGAGCAGGACCCGGCGACGATCGACGCCATCCCCGCCTGAACGCCCGGACACGAAGGTTGCGGGTGCCGAACGGGCATTCGCGCCTACCTGACACCACGCAGCCTAGGTCCCCTTCATGCCACTCTTCATCCAGGCCGGCCTCTGGGGCTTGCTCGGCGGTTCGGCGCTGATCCTCGGCGCCCTTGTTGCCTACACCCTGTCCCTGCCCCAGCGCCTGATCGCCGCCGTCATGGCCATCGGGTCGGGCGTCCTGATCTCGGCCGTCGCCTTCGAGCTGATGGACGAGGCCTATCGCCAGGGTGGGTTCGATTCCTCCGCCACCGGGTTCATCGGCGGCGCGGTGATCTACACGATCGCCAACGTCGTCATCAGCCGCCGCGGGGCCCGGCACCGAAAGCGGTCGGGCTCGAACCCCGGCGAGAGCCAGCAGAACAGCTCGGAAGGGTCGGGCCTCGCGATCGCGGTCGGCGCCTTGCTCGACGGCATCCCGGAGTCCGTCGTCATCGGCGCCAGCCTCCTCGGCGGCAACTCGGTGAGCCTCGTCACGGTGGCGGCGGTCTTCCTGTCCAACGTGCCCGAAGGCCTGTCGAGCGCCGCCGGCATGCGTAAGGCCGGCCGCTCCGCCACCTACATCTTCGCCATCTGGGGCGGCATCGCCGTCGCTTCGGGCCTTGCCGCCCTCGTCGGCAATCTCGCGCTCGCCGGTGCCGACCCGGACACACTGGCGCTGACCAACGCCGTCGCGGCCGGCGCGATCCTCGCCATGATCGTCGACACGATGATCCCCGAAGCCTTTGAGGACACGCACGAGTATGCCGGGCTGATCACGGTGCTCGGCTTCCTGGCGGCCTTCGCCCTGTCGAAGCTCGGCGGCTAGAAGACGGCTGCGGTCTCCGGGTGTCGAGTTCACCGATGCACGAGCGATCTGTCCCCCTTCACATGGCGCCCCGCACCATGCTTCCCTTCAAGACGAGCCCCGCATGACCCCAGCCTTCGCCCAAACGGCACCCGCGGCCGTCGATCCGGGTACCGCCGCCGACGCCATCGCCGCGAACGCTCCCGACACCGTCGAGCAGGCCGTGCGCGTCGACCCCGCCTTCGTCCTGTCGAAGATCGAGACCTGGGTCGTCGGCTTCCAGCAACTCCTGCCCAACATCGTCGTGGCGCTGGTGGTGTTCGCGATCGCCTTCGGCATCGGCTGGGGTATCGAACGCTCGTTCCGGGCCTGGGCGGACAAGCACGCGCGGGCGAACCTCGGCGCCGTGCTCGGCTCGTTCCTCAAGTTGCTGGTGCTCCTGTTCGGCACGCTTCTCGCGCTCACCATTGTCATCCCGTCCCTCAACCCGGGCGACCTCCTCGCCGGCCTCGGCATCGGGTCGGTCGCGATCGGCTTTGCCTTCAAGGACATCCTCCAGAACTGGCTGGCGGGGCTCCTGATCCTGATACAGCGCCCGTTCGAGGTCGGCGACCAGATCATCGTCGATGGGTTCGAAGGCACTGTCGAGTGAATCGAGACGCGGGCGACGATCATCATTCTGTTAGACGGGCGCCGGGTCATCATCCCGAACGCCAGCGTCTATTCGAGCTCCGTCACCGTCAACACAGCGCGCCCCCTGCGGCGCTCGCAGTACGACATCGGGATCGGCTACGGTGACGGCATTGCCGAAGCCCGCGCCGCTATCCTAAAGGCGATCGCCAAGGTCGAGGCCATCGTCTCGGACCCGGCGCCCGAGGTGATCGTGTTCGACCTTGCCGCCTCCAGCGTGAACCTCCGGGTCCGCTGGTGGACGCCGTCCAAGGGGTTCAACCTCGTGAAAGTGCAGGGCGAGGTGCTGGAGGGGGTGAAGACTGCGCTCGACGCGAAGGGCATCGACATCCCCTATGCCACGCAGGTCATGCTGTTCCACGACCAGACGGAGGATGCCGACGGTCACCGGGATGCCCAGCGTGAAGGGTGGCCGCCGCGTAGAAAACGACCGGAGCGCTCGGACAACGGACAGGGCGCGAACTAGGTCCCGAACTAGGCTAGGTTGCGGACCTCGAAACCAGCCGCCGGAGATGCTCGTGCCCGAGAAGACGCTGTTCATCGTTCAGCAGTTCGAACGGAGCGGCAAACGTCTCGTATCCGGGCGGCAGATGGAGTTCAAGACGGCCGCCGAAGCGCAGGGTCGGGCCGAGCGCGACGCCGCCCGCACGGCCGGCGTCGTCGCGCTCCAGCAGACGATCGACACGGACACGGGCGAAGTCGTCGAGGATCCCGTGGTGCTCGCCCGCTACGGTGAACTACCTGCGGAGTTCAATCAGGACTAGCGCCGGCTTTCGACCCATCATCGCCGTTGAGTGTTTTCGGCATTCTGCCCGAAAGCGGCCGTAGAGGATGATCGCCGCCTCAGCCGAACAGCGTCGGACGCCCAGCCTCGTGGTCGAGGAGCCATTGCTTGCGCGACAGGCCGCTCCCGTACCCCGTCAAGGACGCGTTTGCGCCGACGACGCGATGACAGGGAACGGCGATGTTGATCGGGTTCAGGCTGTTCGCGGACCCGACCGCACGAAAGGCGGTCGGGCGACCGATGCGCCGTGCGAGCTCGCCATAGGTGATGGTCGTCCCTACCGGGATCCGGAGCAGTTCATTCCAGACCGTGCACTGGAACGGCGTCCCGTTCATGCGCACAGGAAGCGACACGAGGGCACCGACCTCGCCCGCGAAGTAGGCCTCGAATGCGCGGTGGGCTGCGGACCTGCCTGTCCGTTCGCGAAGCGTGACGGGGCCGTACTGGAGCGCGAGGAGGCGGTGCATGCGATCCTCGTAGTCGATCCAGTCCGCTATGCGGAGGCGGTCGTCGGCATTAGTGAGGAGGACCAAGTGCCCGATCGGCGTCTGCTGGCGCTCAATGAAGAACGTTTCGACCATCCGAGTGCCCTTTCCATTCAGGTCTGCTGACGCGCCTGCAAGCGATCCCGCCCGGACGGCAGCGTGATGGCAACGACCCCGACCACAATCAGGACCATGCCGACGACCGCCGACGCCGTGAAGATCTCGCCAAGGACCAGCACGCCGGACGCGACCGCGATCCCGGCGCGCAGGTAGCCGCCGCTGGTCGTGCCGAGTGGCCCGAGCGTATGGATCAGGCGGAAGTAGATCATCATGGCAACCGCGGTGCACAGGGTCCCGAGCACCAGGACCGAGGCCGTTGCCTCCCATGTCGGGGCAAGCGTCCAGGGCCTGTCCACCAGAAGCGCCGGCGGCACCATCAGCAGGGACGCGGCGATCATCGCCCCGGCGGCCACGACGACAGGAGGAAGCCCGACGAACCGTTGCCCCCACATGGGCGCCAAGGCGTAGCAGAAGCTGGCCGCGAGGATGGCGGCCTGCGCCAACGGAGCAGCAGTCTCGAGGCTGCGAAGGGATCCGATCCCGATCGTCGCGACGACGCCGCCGAGGCCCAGCGCCACGCCCGCGATCTTCCGCCGGGTGATCCGGGCCCGGCCGTGTCCGGTCGCGAGGGCGATGAGGACCACGATCATCGGCGTCGTCGCGTTGAGGACCCCGGCGAGGCCGCTGTCGATGTGCTGCTCGCCCCAGCCGATGAACGTGAACGGCAGGGCACTCTGGAGCAGCCCCTGCACGAAGAAGGCGCCCCAGACCGCCGGATCTCGTGGCAGGGAGAGGCCACGGCACCGCATGAAGGCGATCAGGAGAACGGATGCCAGCACCACCCGCAAGGCGGTGATGGTCAGGGGCGGGAGGCTGCCGAGCGCCACCTTGATGAGCGCGAACGAGTTTCCCCACAGGAGCGACAGGACGACGAGCAGACCGACCTCGAGGTAGAGGTTCGGCTGTACGCTCCCCGTCGGGGGAGATGCACGGTCGCGGGTCAACATGGGTCTTCCCAGTCCGCAGCGCAGAACCAAAGCCTGCCGATCTTGGTGCGGGTCACAAGAGCGGCCGCAGGAGCATCTCGCTCCCGAGGAGCAGCAGCCAGACCAGGAACATGCGCCGGAACACGCGCGGGCTGATGCGCGTCAGCAGCCGCTGCCCGAGCCACATCCCTGCCAGCGCGGGAGCGATGGCAAAGGCGGAGGTCAGGAGGTTCGCGGCCGGGAAAGCGCCGTGGAACGCCAGGGCCAGCCCGAGGGCCACGGTCGACGCCGTGAACGACAGTCCCAGCGCCTGGATGAGGTCGTCGCGGTCCATGCCCAGTGCCTGGAGGTAGGGAGCGACCGGGACGACGCTGATCCCCGTCGCCCCGCCGATGAGCCCTGTCAGCAGGCCCATGGTCGGCGACAGGACGGGCTGCCAGCGTGCCGGCACGGACATCGGCCGGGCGAGTAACATGTAGACGGCATAGCCGACGAGGACCGTTCCGAGTGCCGCTGTCGTCGCCTGCGAGTTCCCCGACGTGAGGAAGAACGATCCGGCGAACGTGCCGAGGAAGGTCGCCGCCGTCATCGGCCACAGGCGTGCGAGGATCGCCCGCTTCCCGCTCCCCGACGCGAACTGCCAGACGTTCGTCACGAGCGTCGGGGCGATCAGCAGGCTCGCCGCGACCACCGGGGACAGCAGGCCGCCGAGGATGCCCATGGCCACCGTCGGCAGGCCCATGCCAGTAACGCCCTTGACGAGGCCGGCCGCAACGAAGGTCGCGACGACGATCAGGACGAGCGAGTTCGAGTGTTCCATGTCCGTGGCGGGCGCTTCCGTCGACGTGGGGTGGTTCGGGGCGGTCGGCGTGTGGCAGGGGCACCGCTCAGGCCGCCTTCAGCTCCCGCGTGCTCGGCAGGAAGGCCGCGAGAACGCCGATGATCGGCAGGAACGCGCAGACCCGGAACACGAAGGCGATGCTGGTGTGGTCGGCAAGGATGCCGAGGAGCGCGGCACCGATGCCCCCGATGCCGAAGATGAACCCGAAGAACAGGCCCGACACCATGCCGACCCGTCCCGGCATCAGTTCCTGACCGTAGACCACGATGGCCGGGAAGGCCGACGACATGACGAAGCCGATCACCACCGACAGGACGGCCGTCAGCGTCAGCCCGGCGTAGGGGAGCAGCAGGGTGAACGGGAGGACGCCGAGGATGGACACCCAGATGACGACCTTGCGTCCCAGCCTGTCGCCGATCGGTCCGCCCGCCACGGTTCCCGCCGCGACGGCCGCGAAGAAGACGAACTGGTAGACCTGCGCCGTCTGGGTCGACAGGCCGAACCGCTCCATCATGAAGAAGATGTAGTAGCTCGTGAACGACGCGAGGTAGATGTATTTGGAGAACAGGAGCGCGATGAGGATCGTCATTGCCTTCGACACCTGTCCGCGGGACAGGTTGGGATGCCGGGCCGGTGCTGTGCTGGACGGCTTCTTCGCGTGGCCGTTCCGTTCGTACCACCGACCGAGCGCCGTCAGGATCGCGATGCCCGTGAGAGCCGCCAGGGCGAACCAGGCCAAGCCCGTCTGTCCCCGGGGCAGGACGATGAAGGCGGCGGCGAGCGGCCCGAGGGCGGAGCCGAAATTGCCGCCGACCTGGAAGACGGACTGAGCCAGGCCGTGGCGTCCGCCGGATGCCAATCGCGCGATGCGCGACGACTCTGGATGGAAGATGGCCGAGCCGAGGCCCAGCAGGATGCCGCCGACGAGGAGCACGGTGAAGTTCGGCGCATAGGCCAGCGTCAGAAGCCCGGCGAGCGACGAGGCCATGCCGACGGGGAGCGAGTACGGCAGGGGGTGGCGATCGGTGTAGAGGCCGATGAACGGCTGAAACAGCGAAGCGGTGATCTGGTAGACGAAGGTCAGCAGGCCGACCTGGGCGAACGACAGGCCGAACTCGTCCTGGAAGATCGGGTAGGTCGCCGGAAGAAGCGCCTGCATCAGGTCGTTCAGGAGGTGGCAGAGGCTGGCCGCCCCGAGGACGGAGACGACCGTCGTGCTCGGTGCCGGGTTGATCGTCGCGGTCTGACTCATCGCCCCGAGCCTCCGTATCCTGTGCTTGGACGCGCGGAGTTGCGCATCCGGAAGTCCACGGGATAGAAGAACCAAAGTTGGCCCGCCACTCGACGTGGGCCTCCGGGCTTCGCGAGTGGGCCAGAATGCGCGAGATCCACATCAACACCGTCGACGACACCCAGCGCGCGATCGTGGCCATCGCCAAGCGATACCCGTCCGCGCACTACATCGAGCCGCACGAGCACCGACGCGGGCAGCTCATGACGGCCAGCGAGGGCGTCATCCTGCTCACGACGCCGGAGGGCGCATGGCTGATGCCGCCGGAACGGGGCATGTGGATTCCACCCGGCACCGTCCACAACGTCCGCATGATCGGGGCCGTGGAGATGCAAAGCCTCTACATCGAGGCGGATGCCGTCCCCGACATGCCCTCGACGTGTCAGGTCGTCGGCCTGTCGACGTTCATGCGGACCCTGATGGCCGAGGCGCTCGACTGCCCCCTGGAGTACGACCTCGGAGGTCGCGACGGGGCGTTGATGAGTCTGATCCTCCACGAGGTGGCGTGCATGCCGGCGCTGCCGCTGTCCCTGCCGTACCCGTCGCATGAAGCCTTGGCGGCCCGCTGCCAGGCCTTCATCTCAAAGCCGTCGATCAGCGAGACAATCGACGACTGGTGCGCTGGGCTCGCCATGAGCCGCCGTACCTTCACCCGCCTGTTCCGGGCGCAGACGGGTCTCAGCTTCGCCGCATGGCGGCAGCAGGCATGCCTGATGTCCGCGATGACGAAGCTCGTCGCCGGAGCGTCGGTGACGTCCGTGGCGGGCGAACTGGGTTACGACAACCCGGCCGCCTTCACGACCATGTTCAGGCGGGCGTTCGGGGCGCCTCCGTTGGCCTACCTCCGCGTCCGAGCGTCGGCCCGCCGGGCGGCGTGAGCTCAGGCCCCTGCCGGGGTCCGATCCTGCGGCGTGCGACCAGTTCACCGATCGTTCTCGCCGCATGCCTGGCGGCGTCGCTCACCCGGTCGAGGTTGGCGACGAGGCGCCCGGTCGGGCCGGCCAGCTTGATCGCCGCGAACGGCGCTCCCGTGGCGTCGGGGACGGCGACGGCAACACATGCCACGCCGTCGATCTCGCGCGAGTTCTGGAGGACGTAGCCGTCCTCGCGAGCCTCGGTCACGCCCGCTTCGAGGGCATCGGCCTCGGTCTCGGTCAGCCGGGCGGACGCAACGTACTCGGCGACCGCGGCGGGGGTGCCGGCCGCCAGGATCGCAATGCCGCAGGCATCTTCGTGGAACCGCGGCGTTGCCCCGATGACCGGATCGTAGAGGATCTGTTGCCTGGGCAGGCGCTTGCAGAGGAAGCGGACGTTGTGTCCGTCGGCGACGGCGAGAATGCCTGTCTCCCCCGCGGCGAGCACGGCCTCGTCAAGGATGGGAGTTGCCAGCGCACCGAAGGCTTCATGCCTGCCCGTACAGAGGGATTGCTCCCCCGGCAGGTGGAGTAGGCCGTAACGGCCGTCCCCATGCCTCTCAACGTAGCCACGGTCGACGAGAACCCGGAGCATCAGGAGCGCGCTCGACTTCGGCATGCACATGGCCGCAGCGACATCGGACAGGGTTGCTGCCTCGGAAGCCACCCCGAACCACTCGAGCATGTCCAACACGCGATCGACGCCACGTCCGCTCACCTCGGCTCCTCAACGTGCTGGGTTGTTCCTAACGAAGCTCATGGCCCCGTTGAGGGACTCAGGATGAAGGATGCGGTTGCGGGTCCGCCACTCCATGCGGGCCGTCAGCCATCGAGCATGGGCCAAGCATGCATTAGGTTGTTCGGAATGTCCGCTTTCGAAGCGATCGGCCCAGAAGCAGACCGACGGCAATTCACCCTCTCCGGTCATTGTTGCCTGGGGAAGCAAACGCCCAAGAGCGGTCCATCCGCTTCTGACCTCATTAGGACGTTCAGCGGGATCGATCGAGGTGCTTGTAAGCGGACACCCTCACGATCCCGTTCCTTCCGAGGTTTACACGTCGATCCCACACCATCCCGCGGCGAAGAGCGCGATCGTCTTCGTGACCCGCCGCAGGGACGCGAGGTCGACGCGCTCGTCGATGCCGTGGATCCTCTCGCCGACGGGTCCGTAGACGAGCGTGGTCATCCCGCCATGCACCGCGAACACGGCCGCGTCCAGGTAGCAGGGCATCGGCGAGGACCGGAGACCGTCCGCCCCTTCGCGAGCCGCGGCGTGGGCCGACGAGAGAACCGCCTCTGCGGCCGTTCCCGGCTCGAGCTCGTAGCCGGCATGAACCGAGCCGTTCCAGTGAACGGTGGGTGACGGCGCGCCCGCGAACGCGGGGTCGTCCCCTGTGGTGCTCGCCACGCAGTCCTCGAACTCCCGCGTCCGCCGTCTCGGGTCGTCTCCCGGGTAGAAGCCGATCCGACCCTTAATGCGGCACGCGCTCGCCACTGAGGCCTGCCATTCGCCGCCCGAGATCGTCCCGAAGGTCAGCGAGACCGGGTTGGGGATGGCCGCGAAGTGCGGCTTGTCGAGCCGCTCTGCGATCCAGCGGGCCTCCAGCTCGCGCAGCCGCGCCATCAGGCGGACGGCGAGGTCGATGGCGCTGCGTCCCTTGCCTGGCTCCTGGGGATGGGTCGGGATGCCCGAAACCTCGAGCGCGAACTTGGCGATGCCGCTGTTTGCCCGCACCAGCCGCTCGTCGGTCGGCTCGGGGCACAGGAAGGCATCCGCCCTGTAGCCACGCGCCAGAACGCTGGCGGCGCCGTTCCCCGTCGTCTCCTCCTCCACGACGGAATGCACCTGGACGTCGCCGCGCAACGAAACCCCGGCCGCCTGAAGCGCATCGAGGGCGAAGACGTTGGCGCTGAGGCCCGCCTTCATGTCGGCGCTTCCGCGCCCGTGCATCCAGCCGTCCCTGACGACCGGTTCGAAGGGCGGACTCGACCAGCGATCCTCGACGCCCGCCGGGACGACGTCGACGTGCGCGTTCAGGGCAAGCGACCGCCCGCCCCCGCCGCGGCCCTTCATCGTCGCCACGATGTTGGTTCCCCGCAGGTGCTCCTCGGCGGCCCAGGAAAAGGCTGGATGGATGCCGACCAGGGCGCCGTCGACCGGGAAGCGGTCGATGTCATACCCGCGCGCGCGCAGCGAACCCTCCACCATGTCCTGCACGGCCTCCTCGCGCCCGCGGAGGGACACGTGGCGGACGAGATCGGACAGGAAGGCCACCTGCTCGTCGAACCGCTCGTCGACGGCCGCGCATATCCGTCTGACCAACTCAGGCGAAAGGCTGGACGGTCGTTCGTGAGGGCCCATGATGGCTCCGGTCAGGTTCCAGGATCGACGCGCGCCGAAAGGGCGCTTTCCCCGGTTAGACTTCCGAAGGGCCGACGTGTCCAGTGGGGGCTACCCACCTGCCGAAGGCCCGTGGCGCATGGCTGTCAGACCGCTTGGCCCTCGCGCACCAGCTCGTCCATGACGGAGCGAACGGCTGCCTCGGCGATCGCGACGATGTCGTCGACCTCCCCGCGCGAGACGACCAGCGGCGGCGCGAAGCCCAGGATGTCGCCGTGCGGCATGGCGCGCGCGATGAGCCCGCGCTCACGGGCGGCCTTGGACACACGCGCGCCGACCTTGAGCCCCGCGTCGAAGCGGACCTTTCCTTCGCGATCCCTCACGAACTCGATCGCCCCCATGAGGCCGACCCCTCGGACCTCACCGACGATCGGGAGCTGTGCGAAGGTCGCGCGCATCCGCTCCTGGAAGTACCCGCCGACCTCCCGTGACCTGCCGGCCAGGTCCTCTTTCTCGACGATGTCGAGGACCGCGTTCGCCGCCGCGGCCCCGATCGGGTGGCCGGAATAGGTGTAGCCGTGCGAGAACGCGCCGACGCGCGCGGCGCCCTCCTCGATCACCTTATAGACCCTCTCGCCCACGATCGCGGCGGACAGCGGAAAGTATCCCGATGTCAGCCCCTTGGCGACGGTGACGAGGTCGGGCTCGATCCCGTAGTGCTGGCAGCCGAACAGCGAGCCGGTGCGCCCGAACCCCGTGATGACCTCGTCGGCGATGAGGAGGACGTCGTGCTCGCGCAGCACGGCTTGGATGGCCTCCCAGTAGCCTTCCGGCGGCGGCGTGATCCCGCCCGTGCCCAGGACGGGCTCGCCGATGAAGGCGCCGACCGTCTCGGGACCCTCGCGGCGGATCATCTCATCGAGTTCGGCGGCCCGGCGCTTCGAGAACTCGAGCTCTGTCTCGCCGGGCTCGGCGCCCCAGTAATGGTGCGGCACCCCCGTGTGGAGCACCTGGGGTACGGGCAGGTCCATGTGGTCGTGGTAGAAGCTCATCCCCGTCATCGAGCCGGAGACGACCGTGCAGCCGTGGTAGCCGCGCTGGCGCGAGATGATCTTCTTCTTCCCGGGCTTGCCCCGCAGGTTGTTGTAGTACCAGACGAGCTTGGCCTGCGTCTCGTTGGCGTCCGAGCCGGACATGCCGTAGAACACCTTGCTCATCCGGCCCGGTGCCATGCGGACGAGGCGGTCGGACAGGATCGCGAGCTCGTCCGTCGTGTGCGCGGCGTAGGTGTGGTAGTAGGCAAGCCGGTGCGCCTGGCGCGAGATGGCCTCGGCGACTTCCGTGCGGCCATAGCCGATGTTGACGCAGTAGAGGCCGGCGAAGCCGTCGATTAGCTCCGCCCCCTTCGCGTCGACGATCCGGACGCCCATGCCCGTCTCGACGATCGTGGGCTCGCCCATCCTGCCGTGGGCGTAGTCGTCGAGCTGCGTGAACGGGTGCAGTACGGCGCCGCGGTCGAGTTCGCCGATGCGCGCGACATTCATCGTCATCGTTTCCATCCTTCAGGCTGCCAGGTTGCCGAAGCACACGTACTTGGGCTCCAGGTATTCGGAGAGGCCGTGCCGGGACCCTTCCCGGCCGAGACCGGACTGCTTCCACCCGCCGAAGGGGATCGGGGCGCCCGTGAACTTCGGGGTGTTGACCGCCACCATCCCGTACTCGAGCCGGTCGGTGAGCCGCATCGCCCGCGACAGGTCCTGCGTGTAGACGTAAGCGGCAAGCCCCATCTCGGTGGCGTTGGCCCGCTCCGTCACCTCCCGCTCGTCGTCGAAGGCGAGGATGGCGGCGACGGGACCGAAGGTCTCCTCGTGGGCGATCAGCATGTCGTCGGTGACGCCCACGAGCACGGTCGGCTCGACGAAGTTGCCGCCGAGGGGACTGTCCTGCCCGCCCGCCACGAGGCGCGCCCCTGCGGACAGCGCCTGGGAGACGTGCTCCCGGCACTTGGCGGCGACGGACGCACGGGTCATCGGCCCGATCTGCGTGCCATCCGCGAGGCCGTGCCCCACCCTCAGGGACCGCGTCGCGGCCGCGAACGCCTCAACGAAGCGATCGTGGATCCCGCGCTTGACGTAGATGCGGTTGGCGGCGAGGCAGTCCTGCCCGGAGGTCGCGAACTTGGCGCCCATGCACCCGGCCACGACGGCGTCGAGGGGCGCGTCGTCGAAGGCGATGAACGGCGCGTGCCCGCCGAGTTCAAGCGAGGCCTTCTTCACGGTGTCGGCCGACTGCCTCAGGAGAAGGCGGCCGACCTCGGTCGATCCGGTGAACGAGAAGGCACGCACGTCGGCATGCTCGAGCAGGCGCCGGGACAGTGGCGGCGCATCGCCCGTGACGACCTGGAAGACGCCGTCCGGCACGCCCGCCTCGGCGGCCAGCTTAGCCAGGGCAAGGGCCGAGAGCGGTGTCTCGGGAGCGGGCTTGACGATCATGGGGCAGCCGGCCGCGAGCGCGGCGCCCGCCTTGCGGGTGATCATCGCGGACGGGAAGTTCCAGGGGGTGATCGCGACCGTCACGCCGACGGGCTGCATCTGGACCGAGAGGCGGCTGCCCCGCAGGTGGCTCGGGATCGTCTCGCCATAGGCCCTTTCCCCCTCGGCGGCGAACCAGTCGAGAAACGCCGCGCCATAGCCGATCTCGCCCCGGGCTTCCGCCAAGGGCTTGCCCTGCTCGGCGGTCATGAGGATCGCCAGGTCGCCGGCATGACGGCGCATGAGGGCGGCCCAGGCCCGCAGGATCGCCCCGCGCTCGCCAGGCAGGACATCCCGCCAACCCTCGAAGGCCTTCTTGCCCGACCGCACGGCCGCGTCGACGTCGGCTTCGCCGCAGGCGGCGACCTGGGCGAACTGCTCACCCGTCGCCGGATCGACGACGCCGGTCACCCGGCCCGCCGACCGCCACGTCCCGTCGATGAAGGCGCGGCCCTCGACCAGGTCGGGCCGCTCGAGCCGCTCGAGCGCCGCGATCGCCATCCCTCGCATCGGAGATACTCCCAAAGCCATCGTTCGGGCGCAGGATATGGGTGGCGGCGCGCAGGACCGCTTCGATCATCTAGAGCTTGGCGCAGCTTCACTGCAAAGGCGCGTCACATGACGCAGGATTCCTGCGTACGCCACGGCTTCCCGCGAATGCCTCCGAAGCGCGTACGCGATGGGTTAAGCCTACGGTGGCGAACTCATACGTTCGGATCCGGCTCCTCGATCGGGATGGCGAAGCCGACCTTGACCCGGTCCATGACCACAAGGGTCTTGAAGCCCTTGATGTCGGGGTTCTCGTAGAAGAAGCGTCGCGTGAACCGCTCGTAGTCCTCCATGTCCCTCGCGGTGACCATGATCACGAAATCGGCCTCTCCCGTCACGTAAAAATCGCTCATCACCTCGCGGGTCGAACGGAGCGTCCGCTTGAAGCGGTCGATGATGTCCGCGCGCTCTCGCTCCAGCGAGACGAGGACCAGCATCGACACGGGCCGCCCCACGGCCTTGGGGGAAATTATCGAGACGTCGGCCTCGACGATCCCGCTCTCCCGCAGCTTCTTCATCCTGCGCTGGACGGCCGTTGACGACAGCCCGACCTCGCGCCCGATCTCCTCGGAGGTCAGGCGGTTGTTGGCTTGGATCATCTCCATGATCCGCGCGTCCAGTCGGTCGTATGCCCGCGCCATCGCCTTCCGTCGCTCCCGGTCAGGACCGCGCGAGGAAGCGCTGGGCCACGTCGCAGAGCGTCGCGGCCCCCATCGGCATGGCCGCCTCGTCGACGCGGAATGCCGGATGGTGGAGCGGGTGGACCGAGCCCTCGGCCTCGTTCCGGATGCCGAGGCGGAAGTACACGGACGGGACGCGCTCGCTGTAGAAGCCGAAGTCGTCGGCCGCCGTCCACCCCGGCGCGTGGACGAGCGCGTCCGGCCCGAACTGCCGCGTCACGCTCTCGATGACCAGCCCCGCCATCCCGGCGTCGTTGACGACGGGCGGCTCGCCCTCGTGGATGTCGATCTCGACATCCGCCCTGTGCGCCGCCGCCAGCCCGGCGAGGATCGCCCGCAGCCGCGCCCACGCGTGCTCGCGGGTCGCCTGGTGGCCGTACCGGATCGTGCCGCGCAGCGCCGCGCGATCGGCGACGACGTTGTAGGCACCGCCCGCCTTGATCGCCGTGACGGACACGACCAGCGGGTCGAAGGGGTCGATCTCCCGCGACACGATCTTCTGGAGCTCGGACACCATGGAGCACGCAACCGCGATCGCGTCGACGCCGTCGGCGGGCCTCGCCGCGTGCGCCGAGCGTCCCAGCACGGCGATGTCGAAGGTGTCGCAGGCGAGCGTGTAGGGGCCGCTCCCGACGCACACGGTTCTGGTCGGCGCGTAGGGGTCGACGTGGATACCGATGGCCGCGTCGACGTCGTCCAGCAGCCCTTCCGCGACGACGCGGCGACCTCCCAAGGGCTCGGCCTCCTCGGCGGGTTGGAAAATAATGCGCGCCGTCCCGCCGAACTCGGACCGGCGGTTGCGCAGGAGCAGCGCCGCACCGACCGCCATCGCTGCGTGGGCGTCGTGTCCGCAGGCATGCATGACGCCGGGACGGACGGACGCGAACGCGACGCCAGATGCCTCCTCGATCGGCAGGGCGTCGATGTCGGCCCGGATCGCGACCTTGCGCCCGCTCGGCTCGCCTTCGCCGACGATGTCGACGACCAGGCCGTGGCCGGCGGCATCCCGGACCACTTCGAAGCCCTCCGCCTCCAGCACGCCACGCAGATAGGCCTGCGTCTCCCGCTCCTCGTTGGAAAGCTCGGGATGGCGATGCAGGTGGCGGCGGATCTCCACCATGCGTCCGACAAGCGCCGCCGCGTCAATTCTTGACATGGATGTCCCGCGGGAAGTTCGTCAGCGTCTCGCAGCCGTTCTCCGTCACGAGGATCGTCTCGCTGACCTCGATGCCCCAGCCGTCCATCCACATGCCGAGGATCGAGTGGAGGACGTTGCCGGGCTGGAGCACTGTCTCGTCGCCTGGGCGCAGGCTGATCGTGTGCTCGCCCCAGTCGGGCGGATAGGCGACGCCGATCGAGTAGCCGATGCGCGACTCCTTCGTCAGCCCGTAGCGGCCGATGACCTGCCGCCAGGCAGCCTCGACGTCCTGGGCGAGGACACCCGGCCGTATCGCCCCCAGGACCGCGTCCATGCCCTCGATGACGGCCTTGCCCGTGTCGACCACCTTCGGCGAGGGCCGGCCAAGCTGGAGCGTGCGTGCCAAGCCCGCCGCGTAGCGTCGACACACGCCGGCGAGTTCGAGGGCCACCGTCTCGTCGCGCCCGAAGCGGCGGTCGCTCCACATGATGTGCGGGGCGGAGGCGTTCTCGCCGCCCAGGATCGTCGGCGGCAGGGCGGTGATGTCGCCCGCGAAGTCCGGGCTGCCGGCGACCTGCGCCGCCTGGATGCGGGCGATCGCGTCGCATTCGCGCACGCCCGGCTCGATCACCTCGTAGGCCGCCGTGACGGCCGCCTCGGCGAGGCGCGCGCCGTTGCGCAGGTAGGCGATCTCCGGCGCGGTCTTCACCGCGCGGATCCAGTTCACCAGGAGGTCGGCGTCTAGGATCGTCGCCTCCGGCAGGGCAGCAAGGAGGCGGGCATGGGCCTTGGGCGAGTAGAAGTAGGCCTCGAGCTCGATGCCGATGCGCCGGCGGCCCCAGCCCTTCGCGACGATCCACTCGCCGATCCAGTCCATCGGGTGGCGGTCCGGCCGCTGCACCAGGGGTTCGGGATAGCCGACGACGTTCTCTGGACGCATCCAAGCGGTGAGGCGCCCGCCGGCCGCGTCCATGGCACGCCCGATCCAGACGGGCTCGGCGTCCTCGGCCGGCACGAGGACGACCTGCGGCGTGTAGAAGGACCAGCCGTCATAGCCGGTGACGTAGTGCTGGTTCGCGATGTCGTTGAGGACGAGGAGCTCGATGTCCCGGCGCGCCATTTCCTGCCGGATCGCCCGGAGGCGCCGCTGGTACTCGTCGGCGGCGAACGGAAGCTTCATGTTCTGATCCCTTCGGACACCCCACGGCGAAGGGCGTGCCCGGGTCTGGTGGTGATTCGTGCCAGCGAGCTTCACGCAAAACGGGAACGGGGTCCATGTCCCGTCAGGGAGAGATGCACATCGACGACGCCCTGCACCAGAGCCATTGAAGCCGGGCGGTCTCGGTCCCATGTCAGGTGAAGAGGACGACCTCGCCACCATCCCCATCGAGCTGGGACGACCCGGCACAGGAGTGATCTATGGCTTGGCTCTACCTCGTTCTCGCGGGCATTTTCGAGATCGTCTGGGCGTTCTCGATGAAGCAGTCGGACGGCTTCTCGAAGCTCACCCCCACCCTCGTGACCATCGCCTTCATGATCGTCAGCTTCGGCCTTTTGTCGGTCGCCATGCGGACGCTGCCGCTCGGAACAGCGTACGCGATCTGGACGGGCATCGGCGCGCTCGGTGCGTTTGGCGTCGGCATCCTCGTTCTGGGCGAGCCGGCCACTGCCCTGCGCGTGGGAAGCGCCGCGCTCATCCTCGCCGGCATCGTCGGGCTGAAGCTCTCGACCCTTTGACGCGATGCGGAGGCGCATCGGGACGGGGAACGCCGGAGACCGACGACTTGTCCTCAGGCATCCGGAAGGTTCGCCATGGTTGGTACGCGCGGAATCGACGCCGCTCAGGCCAACGGCGCTGCGATGAACTCCGGCGTTGCTTCGGCTCGTCCCGACAGCGAATGGAGGGCCGGGTACCTGCCGGCCGGAAAGTCGCTGTCCAGGAATGTCCGGGCGAAGGCCCAGGCGACGGCTGCGGTGATGTCGGCCTGCATGGGGCGGTTTCCGAAGCGCCAGCCCGAACGGTTGGCAAACTCCGACTCGAGCACCTCGAGCGCCGAGCATAGCTGGCCTCGGACGCGGTCGATCCAAGGCTGGTGCTGCTTCTCGGGTGGACGCAGGCGCCGTTCGTAGACGAGCTGGACGCTCTTCTCGCATGCGGCGAGCGCCAGCCCCAGCAGGCGCTGGGATGCGAGGAACGCCTCCGGTTCCTCCGGCATCAGGCGCCTTTCGGCGGGCGCGATCCGCTCGAGGTAGTCGAGGATCAGCGTCGAGTCCTGAAGGACGGTCCCGTCGTCGGTGACGAGCGTCGGCGCCTTCACGGCAGGATTGACGGCAGCGAACCTTTCGAAGTCGCCGAACACCGACCAGTTGTCGTGCTCGAAGGGCATCCCCATCGCGTGGATGGAGATCGCGACACGGCGAACGTACGGGGAGTCGAGCATCCCGATGAGGCGCAAGGCACTTCTCCTATCCCACCAAGCTTTGTGGCCACGCGGCCGGATGAAACGTCGGACCCGTCAGGATCGGCCTTCGAGTCCCGCGAGGGCGTCGGCGATCCTCTCCCTGGCCGCCGGCCCGAGCGGCTGTATCGGCAAGGGCGGCGCGACCGTCGCGATGCCGAGCGTCTCCAGGAGGACGTACATGACGCGGACGCTCCCGTGGGCCTTGAACGTGTCCCATAGCGGGGCCAGCGAAGCGTCGATCCGGCGGGCCTCCACGGCGTCGCCCGTCCGGGCGGCACGGACGAGCTCCACCACCGGACGCGGCAACGTGCCGCCAAGGACGCTGTAGAAGGCGTCGGCGCCCGCGAGGAGCGCGTCCGCGGTCCCCCAGTCGCCGCTGTAGCCGATCGCGAGGTCGATCCGGCCGTGCAGGACCGACAGCTCGGCGGCGACGTCCCCGTCGGCGGGAAGCGGCATCTTGACCGCCCGAACCGTCGGAAGCCGGGACAGCCGTTCGAGGAGGTCGATGCCGAAGGTGAAGTGGGTGGTGCCGGGGTTGTTGTAGACGCAGAGCGGCAGGCCGGAGACGCCGGTCACCGCCCGGTAGTGCTCGAACGCCTCGTCCTGCGTCAGGGGCGTGTAGGACATCGGCGCCATCAGGAGCGCGTCCGCCCCCGCGACCTCGGCGTCCCGGGCGAGGGCCTGCGCCTCGTCGGTCCGGAGGGCGCCGATCCCGACGACCACGGGCACGCGGCCACGCGCGCATTCCACGGCCGCCCCCACCGCGCGGCGGCGTTCTTCCCGCGTGAGGTAGGCGTAGGTGCCCGTCGAGCCGAGGAGCCCGATCGAGTCGACGCCGGCTTCGCAGAGTCGCTCGACCAGGCGGGCCAGCGTCTCGCGATCGACGCGGCCGGCTTGGTCCGCAGGCGTGATCGGGAAGGCCGAGAGGCCGTGGAACGGTGATGGGTCCGGCATCGTGGTCTCCGTGCGGACGAATTATCGGGAAAGGAGCAGGCGGATGCCGGCCCCGGCGAAGAAGAGGGCGAGCATGCCCTCGAACCAGCGCCGGGCACGGGTGTAGGCCCGCACCATCGGGGCCGTCGAGAACAGGAGGGCGTAGCCCGCGAAGATCACCACGCCGAGAGCGACGCAGCCCGCCACGGCGACCGCCACGGTGGCCGGGGTCGCGTCGGGGCTCACCCCCAGCGACATGATCGAGAGCCAGGCGAGAACGGCCTTCGGATTGCCGACATGCATCAGCACGCCGCGGCGGTAGCAGCTCCATGCATCCGGCGTGGTGTCCCCGGTCGCCACGATGCGCCCGTCGGGCGTGGCAGCCGACCGCGCGGCTTTCCACGCGAGCCACAGGAGGTAGAGCCCGCCGCCCACCCTCAGGACGGTCAGGGCGCTGGCATAGTTAGCGAGGAGGGTCGAGACGCCGGTGGCGGCAACCGTTCCCCACACCGTCGACATGGTGACGACGCCCGCCGCCATGGCGAGGGCGGCCGGGCGGCCGTGGCGCATGGCCGTGTTCATGATCGCCATGTTGCTCGGACCCGGGCTCGCGACGGCGACGACGTAGGCGGTGTAGACGAGCAGGAGGTCGTGGAGGTTCATGGACGGATCACCCGGCTTGGTTCAGGGCGCCCAGGAGGAGCGAGGCGGCCAGCGACAGCATCACGACGCCGACGACGGCGTCCAGGATGCGCCATGCGGCCGGCCGCGTGAAGACGGGCTGGAGGAGGCGGGCGCCGTAGCCGAGGGCGGCGAACCAGGTGAAGCTCGCCGATGCTGCACCGAGGACGAAGAAGGGTCGCAGGTCCTCCGGCTGCGCCGAACCTGCCGTTCCCATGAGCAGGACCGTGTCGAGGTAGACGTGCGGGTTCAGGAAGGTGAACGCGGCGCCCGTCGCCATGGCGCGGCCGAGAGACAGGCCGCCGCCCGCCGCCGCCGTCATCGCCGAGGGCGAGGCCATGCGGCGGAACGCGGCGATTCCGTACCAGGCGAGGAACGCCGCCCCGCCCAGCGCCAGGACAGTCGTCAACTGCGGGGCCGCCGCCAGGAACGCGCCCATGCCGCCGACGCCGGCCAGGATCAACATGGCGTCGGAGAGGCCGAAGAAGAGCACGATCGGGCCGACATGCTCGCCCCGCAGCCCCTGTCGCAGGACGAAGAGGTTCTGGGCGCCGATGGCCATGATGAGGGCGGCCGACAGGGCGAAGCCCGACAGGAAGGCGGGGAGGAAAGTGGTCATGGGCACCGTGATGCCGCTTGTCTGCGGAGAAGTAAAACTTGTTCTTCTAAACCGCCTGAAGCATACCTTCATCCATGCTGGACTACCCCGCTCTCCATGCCGTGGCCGCCGTGATCCGCGAGGGATCGTTCGAGCGCGCAGCGGCGGCGCTCGGCATCACGCCGTCGGCCATCTCGCAACGCGTCCGGGGTCTGGAGGAGCGGCTGGGCACCATCCTCGTCGTGCGCGGCCAGCCATGCCAGCCGACCGAGCTCGGCCGGACCCTTTGTGCCCATCTCGACCGGGTGAGGCTCATGGAGGCGGAACTCGCGCCCGACCTTCCCCAGGGGATGGAGTCGGGACCGTCGCGCATCCCGCTGAAGGTAGCGGTGAACTCGGACAGTCTGGCGACCTGGTTTCCGGCGGCGGTGGCGGCGTTCGGGATCGAAACGGGCGTCCCGCTCGATCTGACGCTCGACGACGAGGCGCACACCGCAGATCGCCTGCGTTCGGGCGAGGTCCTCGCGGCCGTCACTGCCGACCCGCGCGCCGTGCAGGGGTGCCGGACGTTCCGGCTCGGTGCCTTGGGCTACGCGGCCTGCGCCAGCCCGGACTTCGCGACGCGCTTCTTCGAAGGGGGCATGACACCAGAGGCGCTGGGTGCGGCACCGTGCCTGCGGTTCGACCGTCGGGACGGGCTTCAGGTGCGCTGGGTCAGGGACACGTTCGGCGTCGAGTTTGACGCTCCGACCTACACCGTTGCGTCGACGCACGGATTCCTCGACTTGGCGATCGCCGGCCTCGCCTGGGGCATGCAACCGACAGCGTTGGCCGAACCTCACCTCGCGGCCGGACGGCTTGTCGAACTGGTCCCCGGTTCAAGGCTCGACGTCATCCTGCACTGGACGGTGGCCCGCCTGCCGGCCGCGTCGCTTGCGCTCCTGACCGAGGCAGTGCGTAAGGCCGCTTCGGCGACGTTGTCCTAAGGTGCGACGAACGGCTCCTTTGATAGAGCGTACCCCCATAGGAGACAGAGCGCTTTCCACCTGGCCGAGGCGATCGGAGCCGGGGAAGCTGGCGTCAAGAAGCGGTCCATCCGGTTTCGACCCCAACAAGCCGTTTGCGTCATCCTCAATCCTGCCCGAAAGTGGACGGTCATCCGTCGCATTCGTCTCGAATGCTCAAGCGGAACCCGCGGCTGATGCCAAGTGATGGACGAGGCTCACGGCTAGGGGATCTAAGCCGTCTGTCGTTCGAGTGCAGAGAAGGAGGCGACGCGTCGCCCACGGGTCCGTCAGCCGCAGGCTGGCCACTGGCATGGAGCGCCGGGCTCGACGGGCGGCAAACTCGGGCATGACGGCGATCCCGGCCCCGTCGGCGACCATGCGGGCGACGCCGTCGAAGGTGCGAAGGAGCACGCGGGGACGCAGACGCACGCCGATGCGCTCGGCCTGGTCCCGAAGCTGCACCTGGAGGGCGCCATCGAACCCGATCATCGGCTCCGCGGCGACCTCAGCGAACGCAACGCGGCCGGCCCCGGCGAGCGAGTGATCGCGTGCCACCACGAGAACCAGCCGATCAATCGCGAACGGTGAGGTCTCCAGGCCGCTTGTGTCGACTGCATCCGACACGATTCCGATCTCGGCCAGCCCACCCGCCACTGCCTTCACGATGTCGGGGCTCGGGCGTTCCGCCAGGTCGATATCCGTCCCGGGGTGCCGAGCCAGAAAGGGACCGAGACGCTCCGGCAGCAGCCCGACGATCGCAGCCGAGTTCGCCAGCACGCGGACCGACCCCCTGAACCCCCTCGCATGGTCGGACAGCTCGGCCTGCATCGCGCCGACCTGCCGCAGGACGAGACGGGCATGGTGGGCGAGCGTGTCGCCCGCCCGAGTCGGTACGACGCCTCGCCGGTTGCGCAGGAGCAGAGGCACGCCGGACGCGACCTCCATGTCCCGCAGCCGTTCGCTGGCCGCCGCAAGCGACAGGTTCGCCGCGCCGGCTCCGTGCGTGATGCTGCCGGCATCCACGACGGCAAGGAACAGGCGAAGGTCGGGCAGATCGAAGCGCATGACGCAACGTGGCACGGGCTGAGGTTTCGGAACAGCCGAAGGGTGCTGCCGCCACTTCCGAATTGCAAACGCGCGCCCGATCGGTGGAATGGCGGGATGGAACAGAACCTTCCCCTTCTTGCCGCCATCACGGCGACCTTCTTCGCCGCCGGGATCGTCAAGGGCGTCACCGGCATGGGACTGCCGACCGTCGCCATGGGCGTGCTCGGCGCCTTCCTGTCCCCGCTCGCTGCGGCTTCGCTGCTGCTTGCGCCCTCCTTCGTGACCAACGTCTGGCAGCTTCTGGCCGGCCCCCGCTTCGGGGCGCTGGTCCGCCGCCTCTGGCCGATGATGCTGACGATCGTCGTCGCGACGGTCCTCGGTTCGGCGCTGCTGACCGGAGGCGACACGCGGACCACGACGACGGCGCTCGGCGTCGCGCTCGTCGTCTACGCGGCCTACACGCTACTTGCCCGGCCGCTTCGTGTCCCCGAGCGGCTGGAGCGACTCGCCTCGCCCGTCGTCGGCTTCGTCACGGGGATCGTGACGGGGGGAACGGGGGTCTTCGTCATTCCCGCCGTTCCCTACCTTCAGTCCCTTGGGCTCGATAAGGACGATCTGGTTCAGGCGCTCGGCCTGTCCTTCACGGTCTCGACGATCGCCCTTGCCGTCGGCCTCGGCTGGAACGGCGGGATCGCGAGCGACGGCTGGCTTGCCTCCGTCCTCGCGGTCATTCCGGCCCTCATCGGGATGCAGGTCGGTCAGGTCATTCGAACCCGGATCAGCCCGCTCGTCTTCCGCCGCGTGTTTCTGGTCTTCTTGCTCCTCCTTGGGCTGGAGATGGCATCACGGCCTCTGTTCTGATGGTGAGCGACGCTTCCCCGACCGACGCGCCACGCGCGGTCGACGGCCCGCGCCGGATCGAGATGCGCTGCGAGGACGGCGTGTGTCTGGGCGGAGACCTCTGGACACCGACGACAGGGCCGCTGATCGGACAGGTCATCGTCAACTGCGCGACAGGCGTCCTGTCGCGCTACTACCATCGATACGCCCGTTTCCTCGCCAGCCATGGCTTCGTCGTGCTGACCTACGACTACCGCGGCATCGGCCTGTCGCGTCCCGAACGCCTTCGCAGGTGCGGCTACAGATGGCGAGACTGGGGACAGAAGGACTTCGAAGCCGCGCTCGCGACGATGATTCAGGCGCATAGTGCGCTGCCGCTGGCCGTCGTCGGGCATAGCGTCGGCGGCTTTCTTCCCGGCCTCGCGAAGGGTGCCTCGCGCATCGACCGGATGCTCACGGTCGGCGCGCAGTACGCATGGCACGGCGACTACGCCCCCGCTCGGCGGCGGCGCTTGATCTGGAAGTGGCATGTCGTCATGCCCGCCCTCGCGGTCGCCTGCGGCTACTTCCCGGGGCGTCGTCTGGGCTGGCTGGAGGATCTGCCGAAGGGCGTCGCGCTCGAATGGGCCTGCCGGCGCGCTTCCTTTGAACGGAACCATCCCGTCGCGGAGCGGGAGCGCGTTCTGGCTGGCATGGAGGCCGTTAGGGCACCGATCCTCGCCGTCGTCATATCGGACGACGAACTCGGAACGGTCGCGGCCGTCCATCGAACGCTCTCGTACTACGAGGGGGCGGACCGGACGATGGTGCTGCTGGACCCGTCCGACTTCGGTCGCGACGCCGTCGGGCACTTCGCCCTGTTCCACGATCGCTACGCCGACAGCTTCTGGCTGCGGTCTCTGGAATGGCTGCGGGACGGACGCAACCCCTGGCCTGAACACGTCGCCTTCGCCGTTCACAATGGCCGAAGACAGAGCGAGGCATCCCGTTGAGACCGACCGACCCCGAATGGCTGGAATGGGCACGCGAGTTGCAGGCACTGGCCCAGACCGGACTGACCTTCACCCGCGACCCTTACGACCGCGAGCGGTACGAACGGCTTCGGCACCTGTCGGCCCGCATGAGCGACGACGAAGCCGCTGCTCTGACGGCAGCTTCGATCTCCCGATGGCGCGAAGCGGACCGTCGCCTCTCCACCCTTCTCGGTCCTTCGCTCATGTCCTCAGATGGGCTGCCATCGCGGTGGCAGCATGATCACGAGGATCAAAAAGACGATCGGTCCGAAAGTCACCAGGAAGTGCACCCATCGGGCGGTGCGGGTGATCAGCAGCAGACGCGAGCGACCGTGCTTCCGCGCCCAACGCTCGGTGAGGGCACAAACCAGCAAGCTCGGTAGGTACAGAAGCGCCACGAGGAAGCCAACGAACCACCACGTATCCTCGGCCTTCGCCCCGGGAGGAGGCTCACCGATGAGACCCGTCATCCACGCGAAGAAGGCGAACGGGTAGGCGAGGACCATGACGTAGGGAACGACGTCTAGCGCTTCGACCAGGTTGCGCAAAACGTCCCGTGGTCGCCAGACGAACCGAGACAGCACCGAAACCCCTTCTGACGAATGCGACGGCAGCTATAGCCTTTTGCCAGCGGAAGGGGGCGGTCGCCTTTCCACCTCTTCGAGTTAGTCAGCCCTGTGAAAGCGGATGCGCCTGCAAGCTCTCCATCGGCTTTCGACCCACTATAGCCAACCGCTGCGCTCGGGAGCCATGCAGCTTGGCGGCGTTTGCGACCCAACGTCGGAATCTTCCGATGCGGTCCTAGGCTAGGCGGCATACCACTCGAACGGCCTGACGCTCGGTCTGCTCCGACGAGGTTGCATCACGTCCACGTCGATGCGCGGTCGACCGAGCTCCCCGGGTTCCGCCGCGTCGCAGCGTGATCCGCGCCATCACGCGGCGACCTAGATCCACCGGGGGCCGTCAATCCGCCGAAGGACGGCCTGCCGGGACAGGCTCCAAGTGGGACCGCATGAGTTCACCCGCCCTCCTCCGATCGTCGTCCAGCAGGGCGTCGAGGATGCCCACGTGTTGCAGGCATCGGATCTCGTCCCGGCCCCGGTCCTCGCGGTGGCCACAGTCGGCCAGGCTACGCAGGCTGATGAGTCGCTGAAGGGTCTGCACGTAGAACCGATTGCCCGACATCGCCATGACCTTGACGTGGAAGTCTGTCAGGTTCGACGAGACTTCCGCGCGGTCCATGGTGATAAGGCCCCGGTCCAGGACGAGGCTGTGCCGCGCCCGACATGCGCGGAGGGTCGGTTTGTCCACCTTGAACCCCGCAGAGAGGATGCCCGCGGGTTCGATCGTTCTGTGCGCCTCGAGGATCTCGCGACAAGCCTCCGTCTTGTCCCCGATCGCTGCGAGGCTCCAGCCGCGCCCGGCGCGGCGTTCGGCCCAGCCCTCACGTTCCATGCGCCCGAGGACACGCAGCGCGAGAGGCTTGGTGACGCCGTAGCGGCGGACGATCTAACTGACCGTCGCCGTCTCACCCAGGCCACCGTCGAGACGGTCGTCGCCGATGGATCGGTAGATTTGCTCCTCCCGCCCCGGCTCAAGCGCGTCGGTCGCGGCGGCCAAGATATCCAGCACGAAGTAGCCGCGGTTGGGACGATGCTCAAGGACCCCGCCCCTGGCCAGTTCCTCGAGCGCGGACCTGATCGGACCGCGGCTCGTACCGAGCGATGCAAAAGCACTCTCCGGTACGTGCCGACCGGGTTCGGCCCTCCGATGCCGAAGGGTCGCTAGGATCCGCTTGCAAAGCTCCGACCGAAGCTCGTTTTCCATTTCTTCGTCCAGTTCGCATGAGTTGCGGCGGAACGGTTGCCGGGTAGGGCCAGAGTTGCCGACGCAGCCTTGGTAACATACTGCCAGGACGAATTCCCGGCTGCGTCGTGGCACCGGGTAAGCATGCGATCAGAAGCGTACGACGTCACGACGGAACAAAACGGTCCCGCCAATCGGATGGCCTCGTCAGACAGAAGACGGGTCCATCGGGAAGCGACCGGGGACGGCGCTCATCCCCGGTCCTGAATGCTCAGGCGGCCTTCTGCATGATCTTGGCCGCCAGCTTGTTGTGGGCTTCGTCCGCCTGCTTGGCCTCGTCGACCGACGTCTTCATGTCCTGCGCCAGTTGGGTCATGCCGACACGCGAGGCGTAGCTCGCCATCGTCCCGAACGCGGCGATCCAGTAATGAAGCGCCATCTGGCCCGCAGCGATGATGCCGAGGTCGCGGGATTGGTCGTCCTCGGCTTTGGCCCGGATCTCCTTGCTGACGTCGTAGTGCGCCTGGAGGATCTGGTTCTCGATCCCCTCGATGCCGCCGATTTCGTCGATCGCCCGCTCCATGCGCCGCTTCCACTCCGTGGACGTCCGATTGCCCTCTTCGAGCGCGGCCTTGAGGTCCGGGTCACGGGCATCGCGCTGGATGTCCGCGGTGGCCTTCTCGGCGACCTTTCCCCCTGCCTTCATCGCGGCGAGACCCTGGGAGACGAGCGTCTTGATGGCTTGGTCCGACATGGTGAATCCTTTTGATGAGTCGTGGATACGACCGATCGAGGTCAAGCCCGTCGCTCCGGATGCGTTCCGGAACAACTCGTCACCCGGCTCGCCATTCCGCTTGCCCTTTTCCAGGCTTCATTCGCTTGGTGACCTAGTCCACAAGGCGGGACCGGGTGAGACTGCCGAAGCCCGAACCCGTTGGCGACATGGTGACGCGGCAGACCGGGACAACAACCCCGGTGCCTCCGGCCGAGGCTCGGAGCACCGACGCGAACGACGCTTCCAGACCTCCACGCCACTGGATCGACCGTTTGGAGCCGTCACTGTCGATCCACCATGCGCACGACGACCTTCCCCTTCGCGTGACCGCCTTCCAGATGGGCAAAGGCATCCTCGATCGCATCGAACGGCAAGACGCGGTCGACAACGGGTTCGAGCCGACCGCCGTCGATCATTCGGGCAAGCTCGGAAAGCTCCGCACCGCTCGGATGCATGAAGAGGTAGCGGTAGCGCGCCCCGTGCCGCTTCGCTTCTCGGCGTATGCCGAAGCTCGCGAACCAGAACAACGTTGCCAGAAGCGCACCGCGGTCGAGGTCCTTCCGGGCTGTCGTCGGCTCCGGCAGTCCGGCGACGGAGACGACCGTTCCACCCGGCTTCACCACGCCGAACGAGCGCTCCAGCGTTTCGCCGCCGAGGAGGTCGAAGACGCCGTCCATCTGGCGGACGTGGTCCTCGAAGTGTTGCGTGGTGTAGTCGACGACGACGTCAGCTCCGAGACGCTCGACCAGCGCGCGTCCGCGCGGCGAGGCCGTCGTCGTGACATGGGCGCCGAGTGCCTTGGCGATCTGGATGGCGAAGGTGCCGACTCCGCCCGCGCCGCCTGGGATGAACACCCGACTGCCGGACTTCAGCCCCAGTTCGTCGCGCAGCGCCTGAAGCGCCGTAAGCCCCGCCAGCGGCACGCCCGCCGCCGCATCGAAGTCGAGCGTTTCCGGCATCGTGGCTAGAAGCGTCTCCGGTACGACGCGCCGTGCCTCCCGCCCGACGGCCGACCGCTGCTCGAGTGTCGTTGGCTGGTCGCGCCCGGTCCGTCGTCCACGTTCACTCGATCCGGCCATGTTCGCCCCCGTTCACCGCATGCTCCGGCGGGGGTGCGCAACCGACAACATGGCGACGGACGAGGATGCTCGACGAAGTTTCCTCACGTGGCAACTCATCCCGAAGGAGGGTCCCCGACGGACGGCAGGCCGGACCCGTTCCGCTCCGAGGGGGCGCACTCGTCAGCCCACCAGCACCTTCTCGATGCGCTCGCCCACCCAGCACATCATCGTCACCGGCATCCAGTTGCCGATCAGCTCGCGGCCGGCGCCCCAGCTTCCGGCCGCCTAGGCGCCCCTGCCGTGGCGCCGCGCTCCATCTTGCCCGCGCGGGAAACCACCACGGCGTCGCGGACCATCGGCAGGGCGCTTGTCCGCTGCGGGACGTGCTCAATAGATGGCATACACCTTCCGAACCGTCTCGAGCACGTCCCAGCGGCCGCTCCATCCGGGCGGGAGGATCACGAGATCTCCGCCGCCGATCTCGACGACCGCCCCGGTGGTGTCGTCCGTCAGGCGGGCGCGGCCGGACAGGATGTAGGTGAACTCGGTGTCCGGGCGGTTCACTACGGGCCAGCCGCCCGGCTGGCATTCCCAGACGCCCAGGTTGCCCGTGGCATCCGGTGCCAACGTCTCCACGGCGATCTGGGGGTCGCCGCTGTCGGCCCCCGCGCGCTGGCCCGCCGCCTTGAGGTCGGCGCTTGCGAGCGACGCCTTCTTGACGACTGTCATCGTGGTCATGTCCGTCTCCTCGTGGTGTTCGCGCTCAGTGGGCGCCGGTCATCTTCTCGAGCAGGCCGGCGACCTTCGACGGCCTGTCGGTGAACCGCTCCTCCGCGTCGCCCGCAGCCGCGGCGGCGAGGCCGAGGTTCACGCCGAACCAGCGGAACGGCTCGCGCTCCCAAGACGGCGAGCGGTGGTTTACGATGGGCAGGCGCTCAAGGGCATCGTCGCGCCGGAATATGAGGTTGCGCAGGATCCGCCCGGCAAGGTTGCTCGTCGCCACGCCGTCCCCGACGTAGTTCCCGGCCCATCCCATTCCCGTCTCGGGGTCGTAACCGATGGAGGGGCACCAGTCCCGGGCCACGCCGAGCGCGCCGCCCCAGCGATGTGTGACCCGTACGTCGGCAAGCTGCGGGAAGAATTCCGTCAGGGTTTGGAAAACCTTGTGGTGGACGGAGTCCTTCGTGTCGAAGCCCGGGGCGATCCGCGAGTTGAAGTGGTAGGGCGCACCCCGCCCGCCGAACACCAACCGCCCCTCCTCCGTCACCTGGGCGTAGACACGGAGATGCCGCATGTCGTTGAAGGCCATGCGGTGGTCGAGGTTCAACGACGCCCGGAGGCCCGCATCGAGAGGCTCCGTCGCGAGGACCAACGAATAGAGCGGGATGACGGCGCGGCGCGCGCCGGGCTGCTGCGACGAGTAAGCCTCCGTCGCGCGGATCACGGTCCGCGCCCGAACGCTGCCGTTCGGCGTGGTGACGGCACCCGGCGCAATGTCCGTCACCGGAGTTCCATGGTAGATCCGTGCGCCGAGGCTTTCCACGGTTTCCGCAAGGCCTCGCACCAGCTTGCCGGGATGGATCGTCGCACAGTGGGGCGTGTACACCCCGCCGCGCACGTCGGTCGCGCCGACGCGTGTGACGGCCTCGTCGGCGCCGATGTAACGGACCTGGTCCGGCAACCCGAAGGCGACGCTGGAGCGGACTGCCGATTGCGCGCGCTCGGCCTGCGCCGCGCTCCGTGCCAGCGAGAGGAAGCCCTCCTTCGCGTAGTCGGCGTCGATGCCCTCCGCGGCCGTGACGCGCCCGATCTCGTCAACCGTCTCGTTCATGGCGGCCTGGAGGTCGAGGGCTGCGCCGCGGGAGGCGAACGACGCGACCTTCTCGAGCGAGATCGGGAAGATGGCGGACGCCCACCCCCCGTTCCGTCCCGAGGCGCCGAAACCGACGTGCTCGCGGTCGAGGAGCACGACGCGCAGGGCGGGGTCGTCCTTCAGCAGGTAGTAGGCGGTCCAGAGCCCGGTGTAACCGGCTCCGACGATGGCGACATCGGCCTCGACCGCCCCCTCGAGTGCCGCGCGCTGTTTCGCCGGCGCTTGCCACAGCGGGCGGTTGGGCAACCTCGAAAGCTCCTCCATGGCCTGCATCATTTCCTCCCTCGTCGTTGCCTCCAGGTAGCGGACGGCGGCGTGGGCGTTCCATCCTGAAGTTGTCGGACCACCCCGCCCGGACTATACGTTTGTCTAATCCAGCAACGGGAGCGGCCATGATCAGCGTGAGCGAACTTGCGGCGGCGTCGTCGCTAGGCCTCCGGTTTCGCGCCGGGGCGTCGGGCGGCCACCGTCTTGTCACCTGGGCGCATGCAGTCGACCTGCCGGATCCCTGGCGGTGGGTGTCGGCGGGGAACCTCGTCATGACGACGGGCGCCGGGATGCCTTCGGATCCCGACGAACAGGCGGCGTGGCTGGAGAGGCTCGCGAATACCAACGCCAGCGCCCTCGTCGTCGCCCGCAGCGAGGGATCCCCCGCCGTCACGGACGCGCTGCTCGCCATGGCCGACCGCCGGATGTTCCCCGTCCTCGAGGCGGACTTCGAGCTGGAGTTCGTCCGGCTCTCCCGCCGCGTGATCGAGAACGTGCTCCAGGGACAGAAAAACCGCTTCGAGGCGGGCGAGCGCCTCTTCCAGACCTACATCACGGCCTTGCGCGAGAGGCCCGACCTCCCGGGCCGCCTAGACTTCCTAGCCGCGAAACTCGGCGTGGGCCTCGAGATCCAGGACAACGCGACGGGGATGACGGTGGCGGGCTCCGGGCGCCCGGCAGATCAGGCTCTCGCGAAGGAGCGCATCTGGTTCTCGGGACGCGCCAAGGCGTCGCTCGTGGTCACCCGCCCCGACACCGGCACGCTGCGCGACCCCATGCTCACGCATGCCCTTGTCGGGCTTCTGGGCATCGAGCTCGAGCGCGCGATGATCACCCGCGACGAGGAGCGACGTGACGGCGAGGCGCTGCTGCGAAGCCTGTGCGCGGGCGAGACGGACATCCCCGCAGCCCGGACGACCCTAGAACGGCGAGGCCTCCGTGGCCCGCTGTCGTGCCTCGTCGTATCGGCCGGCCGCGACGGCGACTGGACAACGGCGGACGTGCATCTCGCGCCGGGGCTGGAGCGTCCCGCTGCCCTGTTCCTGCAATCGGACACCCTGACGGTTCTCGTCCCCGACGGAGGCGACCACGCCGAACGCCTGTGCGGGTTCCTCGGCGCGGGGACGCATGTCGGGGTCAGCGACCCGGTCTCGCCCGTCGCGGGCATCGGCGAGGCGCTGAGGCAGGCAAGGCTTGCCCTGTCGTCGGCGCGCGAGAACGGCTCGGCCGTCGTCCGCTACGCCGACGTCGAGTTCAATCCCGCGACCGGGCTGAGGTCATTGGCGGATGCCCGCACGCTGTTCGCGAGGTACCTGTCGCCCCTCGCCGACCACGACCGGAAGCACGGCGCCCAGCTCGTCGCCACGCTCACCGCCTTCCTCGACAACGACGCGAACTGGAAGGCGACCGCCGGGATCCTGGGCATCCACCGCCAAACGCTGGTCTACCGCTTGAAGCAGGTCGAACAGCTCACCGGCCTGCGCCCGAACTCCACGCTCGGCATCGCGCGCTTCTGGTCCGCGATCGAGGCCAGCCGGACGCTCGGCCTTCAGGACACCTGAGGGTTCAGACGATTGTATGATGCGGGTCGCGCGGTTGCGCAACCTTGCGGATGGTCCTGTCCGAACCCCGCTCCTACCGTCCACGCCGACATCGGCATCCTCGGGAGGAGAACAGCATGCCAACGCAGACCGAACACGACCCGCGGCTCAAACGCACCCTGAAAACCCGGCACATCAGCATGCTGGCCCTGGGAGGGGTCATCGGGGCCGGCCTGTTCGTCGGTTCCAGCGCCGTGATCAACATGGCGGGCCCGGGCGCCTTCATCGTCTACGCCATCACGGGCGTCATGGTCGCGCTCATCATGCGGATGCTCGGGGAGATGGCGGCCGCCCACCCGACGCCCGGTTCCTTCGTGGACTACGCGCGGATGGCCTACGGCAAGCCCGCGGGGTTCGTGACCGGATGGCTCTACTGGTACTTCTGGGTGATCGTGGTCGGCTTCGAGGCGGTCGTCGGCGGGCAGATCATCAACGGCTGGCTTCCCGCCCTTCCGGTGTGGGCGATCGCGCTGGGCCTGATGGTGGCCATGACGGGACTGAACGTCCTGTCCGTGTCGTCGTTCGGCGAGGCGGAGTACTGGTTCGCGGGCATCAAGGTGGCGGCGATCGTGGCCTTCCTCGCCATCGCGGCGGCGTACGTCTTCCACCTCTGGCCCGGCTCGACCGCGTCGTTCTCGAACCTGACGGCGCACGGAGGGTTCCTCCCGAACGGCATCGCCACCCTGTTCACGGGCGTCGTCGTCGTGATCTTCTCCATGACCGGGGTCGAGGTCGCGACGATCGCGGCGGCCGAGTCCGAGGAGCCGGGACGCAACGTCCGGCGCGCCGTGAACACGGTCATGGTGCGCATCCTCGTCTTCTTCGTCCTGTCGACCTTCCTGATCGTCGTCGCCCAGCCCTGGACCGAACTCGTCCCCGGCAAGTCGCCCTTCGTCGCGACGCTGGACCGGATCGGGATCCCGGGCGCCGGGACGATCCTCACGGCGGTCATCCTCGTGGCCGTCCTGTCGGTGCTGAACGCGGGCCTCTACACCTCGTCCCGCCTCCTGTTCGTCCTCAGCAACAACGACGAGGCTCCGCGGTGGATCTCGGCGGTCAACGACCGCGGGGTCCCCGTCCGCGGCGTCCTCGCGTCGACCGTCGTCGGCTACGCCTGCGTGGTCATCGCGGCCCTTTGGCCGGACACCGTGTTCATGTTCCTCCTCAACTCGTCGGGAGCGGTGTTCCTGTTCGTGTACCTGATGATCTGCGCGTCCCAGCTCAAGCTCCGCCCGCGTTGGGAACGGGAGGGAACGCTCCGGTTCCGCATGTGGGGCCACCCCTGGCTGCCGCTGCTGGTGACCGCGTCCATCATGGCCGTGCTCGCGAGCATGGCGTTCGACCCGAAGACCCAGGGCAGCCTTGCCCAGAGCGTCGTCGCGCTCCTCGTGTTCAGCCTCGCCTACGCCTGCGTGGCGTTCAAGCGATCCGGAAGGCGGGACGCGAACGAACTGGCCCTCAGGCGGTCCTGACCCGCCCCAGCGCGAAGGGGCGCCTCGCTCAACGGCTCGCTCGCCCCTTCGCCCCGTGCCCGGCAACGGGCGGCCCGACCTCGGCGGGCCGCCCGGAACCGAAACGACCCTCCGGCGGCTACGGCAAGGATCGGGCGACCTGCTCGATGAACATGCGCACCTTGGGCGTCAGGTATTTGCGCGAGGGGTACAGCGCCACCACGGGAGCGGGCTCGGGTTCCTCGTCCACCAGGACCCGCCGCAGCCTTCCTGCGGCAACCGCACCGCCCACCAGGAAGTCGGGCAACTGGCACAGTCCGAGACCGTCGCAGGCCGCTTGCGCCAGCGCTTCGCCGCTGTCGAATCGCACCCGGCCGCCCCCCGGGAGCGACACCTCGCGGCCCCCGCGGAAATGCCATGGCAGGGACCGACCGCGATGGACGTACTGCAAGCATGAATGGCGTTGCAGGCTGTCGACGTCGCCCGGCTCGCCATGTCGGGAAAGGTAGTCCGGCGACCCGCAGACACTGAGGCGGTATCGGGCGACGACGCGCGAGATGAGTTCGTCCTCGACGTCCCTTGCCCCGATCCGCAGCGCGAGGTCGTAGCCCTCGGCGAGGACGTCCGCCGCCCGGTCGCTGAAGCTCACTTCCGCCGCCACCTTCGGCCACCTTCGCAGGAAGTCGTTGAGGATCGGCAGGATCTTCGCCCGGCCGAAGCTGTCCGGCAGGGTCATGCGGAGGATGCCCTGCGGTTCGTCCCGGCGGCTGGCCAGATCGTCGACGGCGCCCTCGAGGTCCGCGATCGCTTGGCGGCACCGAACCCGGAAGGCATGCCCCTCGTCCGTGAGCGAGACGACCCTCGTCGTCCGCTGGAACAGCCGCGTCCCCGTCTCCGCCTCGAGTCGGCCGATCGCCTTGGCGACTGCCGAGCGGGTCAAGCCCAGTCTCGCAGCGGCCCGCGCGAAGCTCCCGGCGTCCGCAGCCGTGAGGAACACCCGGATGACGTTGAGATCGTCCATGTCCCTCCACCGATGAACCCGCCGCGCCTTGTTGGTGAACCGCGTTCGCCAATGGCTGGATTATATACCGCATTGAAACATCCCGGACGAGGAAGGAATTCACGTGATGGCCCACAAGACGGTGCTCGTGACCGGAGCGAACGGTTACATCGGGAACGCGGTGGCGAAGGCGTTCAGCCGCGCCGGCTGGAGGGTCTACGGGCTTGTCCGGCGCCCCGAGGCTGCCAACGACCTGGCCCGGCACGAGATCCATCCCGTCCTCGGATCCCCCGACGAGCTGTCGTTCCTGGACCGGACGGACGGCGTGGCGTTCGACGTCGTCGTGTCGAACACCGAGGACCGCAAGGACCCGAGGGGCCACTTGGCGAAGGTTGGCGCCATGCTCGACACGATCATGCGCCGTAGCACGGACGCGGGGATCGGCAGGCCGCTGGCGATGTTCTCCAGCGGTTGCAAGGACTACGGCATGATGGGCGAGAAGCACGGCGACGCCGGACTTGCACCGCACACGGAAGCCAGCCCGCTGAACCCTCCCGCCGTGCTGGTGCCGAGATGCGAGTTCGGGGCGAGGTTGCTCGACAAGTCGCGGACGCCCTACGACGCGATCGTCCTGCGCCCGACCATCGTCTACGGCCTGTCTTCCAGCCACTACGGCTCGTTGTTCGACCTCGCCGCCAAAAGCGACGGCGTCCTCAGGCTCGTCGCCGATCCGGACGCCGTGATGCACTCCTGCCACGTCGAGGACTGCGCCGAGGCCTACGTGAGGCTCGCGGAGCATCCGGAGCGCGCAGCGGTCGCGAACCAGGCCTTCAACATCTCGAACACGCGGTACGAGACGGCGCGCGAGATCGGCGAGGGGCTGGCCCGCAGCTACGGGTTGTCGCTTGAGTTCGTCGCGCCTGAGGACGGCGCGGGCAGCGATTTCGACTCCGTGCACGGCCTTGCCAACTTCTGGCAGTGGGTCGGCTCGGAAAAGATCCGTGCCGCCGCCGGGTGGAAGGAGAAGCGCGCGGCCTTCGCGGATGGGATCGCGGAGTACCGCCTAGCCTACGAGGCGACCGTTGTCCCCGGGAACTAGGGCGCCGTCCCTGACCGCGCGATCGCACATGGGGCGGATCGCCGTACCGAACGATGACATGGGCGGTCGCATCGGAGCGGCGACGGGAGAAGGCGGATGAAATCCATGGTGCGCCGCTTCGCGTCGGCCCGGCTGGCCACGTCGACATTCGCAGGCGCGGCGAGCGCCGGGGCTATGTCCGACGCCGGGGCCGTGGGGAAAAGTGCCGCCGACGCCGACGCGGCGGAGCGCTTCGCCCGCATCGACCGGGTCCTGCAAGCCTACGTCGACGAGGGCAGGATTGCCGGAGCGGTGTTGCAGGTCCTGCGAGACGGGCAAGAGGTGTATTCCGCGGCGGTCGGTTGGCGGGACAGGGAAGCGCGGGACCCGATCCGGAAGGACACCATCTTCCGCATCGCCTCGCAGACAAAGGCGCTCACCAGCGTCGCCGCGATGATGCTTGTGGAAGAAGGCAAGCTGCTGCTCACCGATCCCGTCGGCAAGCACCTTCCGGAATGGACGGCAACCTCCGTCGCCGTCCCCAGGCCAGACGGCGGATACGACGCGGTGCCCGCAGGGCGGGCGATCACCGTCCGCGACCTGATGACCCACACGTCCGGCATCCCGTACGGCCTCGGCCCTGCGGAGAGGGCTTGGCGGGATGCTGGCCTGCGCGGCTGGTACTGGGCAGACCGCGACGAGCCCGTGTCCTCGGCGGTCGCGCGCATGGCGGCACTGCCCATGGCCGCGCAACCGGGCGAGCAGTTCGTGTACGGTTACGGCACGGACGTCCTCGGGGTGATCGTCGAGAAGCTGAGCGGCAAGAGCCTCAGCGCGTTCCTCGACGAGCGCCTGATCCACCCCCTGGGCATGGCGGACACGGCGTTCCACCTTCCGCCCGCCAAGGCCGCCCGCCTCGCCACCGTCTACTCCGCGGACGCCGAAGGCATCCGCCGCGCTCCCGAACCGGGAGAGTGGCGTGACGGCAGCTATGTCGGCCAGGGACGCTACGGGGACAGTCCCCCGGCTGCCCTTTCGGGGGGCGCGGGGCTGCTGTCGACGGCCGCGGACTACGGTCGCTTCCTCGAGATGCTCCGACGCGGTGGCGAACTCGACGGTCGGCGCTACCTGAGCCGGAAGTCCGTCGAGCTGATGGTGAGCGACCATCTGGCCGACGCAGCCTACCTGCCGGGAATGGGGTTCGGTCTCGGGTTCGAGATCCGTACCGACGTCGGCAAGGCGGGAGAGCCCGGGTCGAAGGGCGAGTACGGCTGGAGTGGGGCCTACCACAGCGTCTACTGGGTCGATCCGGTCGAACGGCTTACGGTGGTCTACATGACCCAGCTCCTGCCCGCCGACGGGATCGACGACCACGGCAAGATCAGGGCGCTCGTCAACCAGGCACTGGACTGACGGTCCGCACGCCGTCTGCGGGCGATGCTCCGCCAACGGACCTTAGAACCCCGGCGTCGAGGTCCGGGATCGGCGCCTGGACCGCCGGGTCAGAGCGCCCCGGCGACGAAATCGACGAAGGCGCGTACCCGCGCGGGTGTGTTCGCCCCTCCCACGAACACCGCGTTGACCATCTGGACATCCACCGGGTTGAACTCCTCGAGGATCGGGACGAGGCGGCCGTCAGCGAGTTCGTCGGCGAAGCTGAAGGTCGCCACCCGCGCGATGCCCATGCCCAGGACCGCAAGCTGGCCAAGGGTGTCCCCGTTGTTCGCCTCCACGTTGCCCTTGACCGGAACGGAGACGCTCTCCCCGTCCACGCGGAACCGCCACGCCGTCTCGGAGCGGTGGAAGTTGTGGTTCAGGCAGTTGTGGCGCAGTAGGTCCTCCGGCACCTGCGGCGTGCCGAAGCGCGACAGGTAGTCGGGCGAGGCGACCACCACGCTGTGGCTGTCCTCGAGTTTGCGGACGGTCAGGGAGCTGTCGGGCAGCGGCCCGAACCGGATGGCCACGTCCGCCTGCCCGGCCGCGACGTTCACGACGGTGTCCGTCAGGTCCAGTTCGACCAGGATGTGCGGATAGAGCTCCGAGAAGGGCTTCAGCAACGGCACGATCCGCAGGCGGCCGTGGGAAAGCGACGCGCTCACGCGCAGGCGTCCCCTCGGGGCCCCCTGGTCGGAGATGCGCTGCTCGGCGTCGTCGAGGTCCGCGAGGATGCGCCGCGCGGTCTGGAGGTACGCCTGCCCCTCCGCCGTCAACGCAAGCGCGCGCGTCGACCTGAGGAGCAGGCGGACGCCCAGCCGCAACTCGATCCTGTCAATCGCGCGGCTGACCGCCGACGGGCTGAGTTGCAGGCTCCGCGCGGCGGCGGAGAAGCTGCCGTGTTCCGCGACCGTCGCGAAGACCGCGAGCTCCCGGGCCCGGTCAGCGCCCATGTCCGCCTTTGTCTCCAACGCAAAGCTCCTCGTGCCGGGGCTCGGCTTATCCCGCCCGGCCGACAATGTCATCTACGGACTGTTCCCTCAACGCATCGATGGGTGAGGCCGCGCCGCCGTTGGCGAAGTCGTCGCGCGCCCGTCCGGACAGATCAAGGACCAGTCAGATGAAGTCAAACCTGGGGCTGCTTGCCCTGGCGATCGGGGCCTTCGCGATCGGCGTAACCGAGTTCGCGCCGATGGGGCTGTTGCAGCTCATCGCCACCGACCTACAGGTATCCATCCCGCAAGCGGGACTGCTGGTCAGCGCCTACGCGCTCGGCGTCGTGGTCGGCGTCCCGATCATGATCCTCGCCACCGGGCGGATCCCCAAGCGGATGCTCCTGATCGGTCTCGCGGGCATCTTCACCGTCGGCAACCTCCTTTCCGCGCTGGCCGGCGGCTACGACATGCTCCTGTGGTCGCGCATCGTCACGTCCTTCAACCACGGCGCGTTCTTCGGGGTCGGATCGGTCGTCGCCGCCAGCCTCGTGCCCGAGCACAGGAAGGCCGCCGCGGTCGCCACGATGTTCTCCGGCCTCGCGATCGCCAACGTCGTCGGCGTCCCGCTCGCCTCGTGGGCGGGCGAGCATCTCGGCTGGCGCGCGTCCTTCTGGGGGATCACGGCGATCGGCGTCGTGACGATGATCGCGCTGCGCCTGACGCTCCCCTACCTTCCGGCCCCGAAGTCGGGCAACGTCGGCGCCGAGCTGCGGGTGCTTCGCCGCGGCAGCGTCCAGGTCGCCCTCCTCCTCACCGTCGTCGTGTCCAGCGCGCTGTTCACGGTGTTCACCTACATCGCCCCGATCCTGATCGAGGGCGCGGGCGCCTCGAACGCGTTCGTCACCGCGATGCTGGTCGTCTTCGGCGTGGGCCTGGCCATCGGGAACTGGATCGGCGGCAAGTTCGCGGACCGCTCCATCGAGAACACGATGATCGTCACCCTGGCCGCCCTCACCGTGATCCTGACAGCCTTCGCGTTCGTTCTCTCCAACACCGCGCTCCTCGCCTGTCTGGTGTTCCTGTGGGGCGTCGCCAGCTTCGCCCTGGTGCCCGCTTTGCAGGTCCGCGTGATGGTCGCCGCCGGCGACGCGCCGAACCTCGCGTCCGCCGCCAACATCGGCGCATTCAACCTCGGCAACGCGATCGGGGCCGGCGTCGGCGGAGCGGTCGTCGCGGCCGGCTGGGGCTACACGGGCGTCATCCTGGCGGGAGCGGCAACCGCGCTGGTCGGCCTCGGCATCGTGCTCGCCGCCCGGGGCACGGAGGGACAGCGCGTGACCGCGTAAGGCGGCCGCCGCCAAGCCCCCCGAACCGACGCAGTTCCGTCTCCGGGCGCCCGCCGAAGCGGGCGCCCTTCCCCGTCAAAGGATCAGATCCATGAACACGCTCCATCTCGTCGCTCCCGCATACCGCGACCTCGCCGCGGCCATGCCCGCCTTCCACTACGACCCCGCATCGGTCGCCGACCTCCGGCTTGGCCTTCTCCAGGCTTTCGGCGGGGTCTACGGCTCCCCCGACGCCGTGCCGAAGGAGGAGGTCCACATCGGCCGTGCCGACGGTGGCCTGCCGCTCGCGTCGCTCCCCTACCCCCCCGTAGGCGGCGCTGTCCGCGGAGCCGTGCTGGAGGAAGTCCACGTCGACCCCGCCGACGACGGCCTGCCGCTCCGGGCGCTCCTCTACCGTCCCGCGAGCGGCGCAGTCCGCGGGGCCGTCCTGCACGTGCACGGCGGCGGCTGGGTCGCCGGGAACGCCGACGCCTTCGCGGGTTTCTGCTCAGCCCTTGCCGACACCCATGGCCTCGTCGTCCTCTCGGTGGACTACCGCCTCGTTCCGGAGGCGAGCGGGAACGCCGCGCTCGACGACTGCTTCGCCGCGCTCGGCTGGCTGCGCGAGAGGGCCGGGTCTCTCGGTTTCGAGCCGGACAGCGTGGTCCTTTTGGGGGACAGCGCGGGCGGCAACCTTGCGGCGGGCACGGCCCTGCGCGCGAGGGACGCCGGGATCCCGATCAAGGCCCAGTTGCTGATCTACCCGGTGCTGGACGACCGGACGGGGACCGATGCCGCCGCCGTCCAGAACCCGGTCGCCGGCGAGTTCGGCGTAACGCGCTCGTACCTGCGCGAGATCTGGGACGCGAGGATGGAGGGCGTCTCGCTGGAGAAGCATGCCTACCTGGCCCCGGCACGGGCGGAAGACCTCGCCGGCCTGCCGCCCACGTTCCTGGCCGTCGGCAGCCTCGACATCCTGGTGGACGAGACGATCGACTACGCCGCCCGGCTCGGACGGGCCGGTGTGCCGTTCGAGCTCCATGTCTACGACGGCGTCTTCCACGGGTTCGACCTGTTCCCCGGTCCGGAGACCACGAGGTTCCGTGCCGACCTGGCGGCGGCCGTCGAAAGGCTGGCGACGACCTGAAACGGCTTCCCGGGGCGTGGCGCTCCGCAAGTTCGCGGACGCCTTGCCCCGGCCCGGACGGGTCCGGGCCGCAATCCGAGCGCACCGCCCGCACAAAGCCGAAACTTTCCCGTCTCCGTCCCGCCGAAGCCATCGAGACCATCGAGGTGACCGCGACCATCATGCAGGCCACCGTGACCATCGCCGCCGCGACGGAGAGCAAGGCCAGGGTCATGCTGGCGACGATGACGCCCACGGCGTTTGCGGTGCGCAGCAGCGCGAACGCCTCCGCCCGGCGACCCGGCGCAGCCAGTCCGTCCAGCGCCAGGGAGTAGTGTGTCGCGAGCGGTGCAAGGACCGAGCCGACCAGAACGGCCCCGGCCACCGTGCTCGCGACCGACGTGCCGAGCGCCGCTAGCACCGCCCCCAACGTCATCGTCGACAACTGTGCCACGACGGCTGTGGGCGACGCCCTTCGGTTGCGCACGCTTGTCCAGGTCCCGCCCTCGACCGAGGCAACGCAGAGGGGAACGGTGAAGAGGATGGCAAGCGCGGGCTCGTGACCGAACCGCAGGGCAAGGGCCACGGCGCCGATCTCGACCGCGGCCACGGCAGCCCCGCCGGCCGCAGCGCAGGCCAGCCAGAGGAGGATCGCCGGGCTGACCAAGGATCCGGCGGCATGCGGCACGCCTTCGGCTGGCGCGGCGTCGACGTCCGGCACCAGCAACGCAGGTGCCGCACCGATCAGCGCCATCGCGAGGACGGCCACGACCGGCGACAGGCTGCCGATCCCCGAGGCGGCGACCGGGGCGAGGACAAAGCACAGCTCGTTGAGCGTCGCAGAGATGCCGAGGGCCCGGGGCATTCCGCCGTCGTCCACGAGGCGGTTGAGAACGGCGCGGAGGTAACCGTGCGCGGCGCCGTTGACCGCTCCCGCCAAGGCTGCGACGGCGACGAGCCAGGGGAAGGCAGCTTCGAAAGTTGCGAGCAGCGCCACCGCGACGAGGGCCAGGGTTCGGCAGCCGAGGAGGATCCGAAGGAAGCGGGACGGCGGCAGGTTCCGACCGAGACGGGTGATCGGTACGGCCCCCGCCACCTGCGCCAGCGTCATGGCGAGGATCATGGCGGCACCGCCGCCGACATCCCCGGTCATCGCCAGGGCGAGCAGGGAGAACGCGATCGGCGCCGCAGCCTGTGGCAGGTTCAGGGTGGCGGCGGAACCGTACCATCGAAGCAGCCGCGCCCGGTCCGGGTCGCCCTCGCCCGACGGATCGTCGCCCGGACGGGCTTCGGTGGCGCAGGCATCAGCCATGGCACACCACCCGCGGCGTTTCCGTGTCGTCCCGGGCATTGCTGGTGTCGGCGGCCGGAACATGGTCCGACGGACGAAAGCCCATGCGAATCCTTTTCGACGCGGCGCTCATGGGTACCGTTCCTGCGATGCGTCGAGACGCAGAGTCTCGGGAGGAGGCGATGCGAACCCTCGCCTCGACGTCTCGGGTCGGCGCCCCACCTTGCCAGAAGCCGCATCGATATACGGAAACCGGCGCTGTCGGAACGGTCCCCGTTGCCTGCGTCAGCAGTCCTCTGCCGCCGTTTTCCGAGGACGCGAAGGATGGTGCCTCGGCGCCTACAGCAAGCTGTCGGCCTCGACGCTCTCCATGCCGTGCGCCTCCGCGACCGGGGCGCAGGTGACCTTCCCTTCGCATACGTTGAGACCGTTGCGCAGGTGCGGGTCGTCGCGCAGGGCCTGATTCCATCCCTTGTCGGCGAGCGCGACGATGAACGGCAGCGTCACGTTGCCGAGGGCGAAGGTGGAGGTGCGGGCCACCGCGCCCGGCATGTTGGCCACACAGTAGTGGACGACGCCGTCGACGACGTAGGTCGGATCGGCATGGGTCGTGGCGCGCGAGGTCTCGACACAGCCGCCCTGGTCGATGGCGACGTCGACGATGACGCTGCCGGGCTTCATGCCCCTCACCATTTCCCTGGTGACGAGCTTCGGCGCCGCCGCGCCGGGGATCAGCACCGTACCGATCACGAGGTCGGCCTCGCGGACGAGTTCCTCGATCGCCGAGCGGGTCGAGAACTGCGTGCGGATGGACGCGCCGAACTGCGTCGACAGCCGTTTCAGCGTTTCCGGCGAGCGGTCGACCACGGTGACGTGGGCGCCCATGCCGACGGCGATGGTGGCGGCATGCGTGCCGGACACGCCGCCGCCGAGCACGACGACGTTGGCGGCGGGAACGCCGGGAACGCCGCCGAGAAGGACGCCGCGGCCTCCCTGTGCCTTCTCCAGCGAATGCGCGCCGACCTGCGGCGCGAGCCGCCCGGCGACCTCGGACATCGGGACCAGCAGCGGCAACGAGCCGGCCGCCGAGGTCACGGTCTCGTAGGCGATGCAGACCGCGCCCGAGGCGATCAGGTCATTCGTCTGCTCGAGGTCGGGCGCGAGGTGCAGGTAGGTGAACAGGATCTGCCCGGGCCGAAGGCGCTTGCGCTCCTCCGCCAGCGGCTCCTTGACCTTCACGACCATGTCGGCGGCGAACACCTCGTCGAGGCTGGTGGCGACGGTCGCCACTGCCGCGCGGTAGTCGTCGTCCCCGAGACCGATTCCGGCCCCCGCCCCGCTCTCGACGACCACCTCGTGAGCGCGGTGTACGAGCTCGGCCACCGCTCCGGGCGTCATGCCGACGCGGAACTCGTTGTTCTTGATCTCTTTCGGCACCCCGACGCGCATGCGCTTCCTCCCGGTGGTCGCGGCTCCGGACCCGCGGGTGCGGGCCCGGTCGGTTCGGCGGCAGCGGCCCTTAGGCCGCCGCGGCGATGGACCTTCCCAGGACCTCGACGATCTGGCCGATCTGCCCCCGCTCGATGACGAGCGGCGGGGACAGGGCAATGATGTCGCCCGTCGTGCGGATGAGAAGACCCTTCTCGAAGCAGTCGACGAACACGTCGTAGGCGCGCGCGCCAACCGCGCCGTCGCGTGACTCCAGCTCGATGCCTGCGATGAGACCGATCGTGCGGATGTCGGTGACGTGGGGCAGGCCCTTCAGCGAGTGCATCGCCGCGTCCCATTCCGCCTGGATCTCCTTCGGGCGCGCGAACAGTCCCTCGCTCTCGTAGATGTCGAGCGTCGCGATGCCGGCCGCGCAGGCCGCCGGGTGGCCGGAATAGGTATAGCCGTGGAACAGCTCGATCGCGCCCTCCGGGCCCTGCATCAGGGCATCGTGCACCTTGCGGTTGGCGAAGACCGCACCCATCGGCAGCACGCCGTTGGTGAGGCCCTTGGCGGTGGTGAAGAGGTCGGGGACGACGCCGAAGTGGTCCGTGGCGAACGGCGAGCCCAGGCGCCCGAACCCGGTGATGACCTCGTCGAAGATGAGGAGGATGCCGTGCTTGTCGCAGATCGAGCGCAGGCGTTCGAGGTACCCCTTCGGCGGCGGCAGGACGCCCGTCGAGCCGGCGACGGGCTCGACGATGCAGGCCGCGATCGTCTCTGCGCCGTGCAGGGCGACGAGGCGCTCCAGGTCGTCGGCAAGCTCGGCCCCGTGTTCCGGCTGACCCTTCACGTAGCCGTTCCGGACGGGGTCGAAGGTGTGGCGCAGGTGGTCGGTGCCGGGGAGCTGCGGGAAGACGCGTCGGTTGTTCACGAGGCCGCCGACCGAGATGCCGCCGAAACCGACGCCGTGGTAGCCGCGCTCGCGCCCGATCAGGCGCGTCCGGGTCCCCTGCCCGATGGCGCGCTGGTAGGCGATCGCGATCTTCAGGGCGGTGTCGACGGACTCCGACCCCGATCCCGTGAAGAAGATGCGGTCGAGCTTGCCACCCTCAGGGCCCGGGGCGATCTTGGCGAGGCGCTCGGCGAACTCGAAGGCGATGGTGTGGCCCATCTGGAAGGACGGGGCGTAGTCCAGCGTCATGAGCTGGCGCTCGACGGCTTCCGCGATCTGGCGGCGGCCATGCCCGGCGTTCACGCACCAGAGGCCCGCGGTCCCGTCGAGGACCGTCCGGCCGTCGTCGGTGGTGTAGTGCATGCCGTGCGCGCCGACGAAAAGGCGGGGTGCCTTCTTGAACTGGCGGTTGGCGGTGAAGGGCATCCAGTAGCTCTCGAGGGACGGCTGGTTGGGGCGCATGGGATGTGTCCTGGAGTTGGAGCCGGTCAGGCGAGGATGCGGGACGAGGTCGGGTCGTACATCGGCTTCAGCGACGCCTCCGCCGGGACGCGGACGCCCGCGATCTCGATCTCGTAGGTCGACGCGAGGAGTTCCTCCTCGTCCTGGTTCTCGCAGGGGACGTAGCCCATGCCGATCGCGCCGCCGAGGTGGTGGCCGTAGTTGCCGGACGTGACGATCGAGACGATCCGCCCGTCGCGTACCACGGCCTCGTTGTGGAAGAGCAGCGGCTCGGGGTCCTTCAGGCGGAACTGGACGAGGCGCCGCTTCAGCCCCGCCTCGCGCTTGCGCAGCACCGCGTCCCGCCCGATGAAGTCGCCCTTCTTCGTCTTGACCGCGAAGCCGAGGCCCGCCTCGAGGACATGGTCCTCATCCGTGATGTCGTGCCCGAAGTGGCGGTAGGCCTTCTCGATGCGGCAACTGTCGAGCGTGTGGATGCCGCAGAGCTTCAGGTCGAACTCGCGGCCGGCCTCCCGGATCGCCTCGAAGGCGTGGGCCGCCTGGTCGCTCGGCACGTAAAGTTCCCAGCCCAGCTCGCCCACGTAGCTGATGCGGTGGGCCCGGGCGAGGCCCATGCCCAGCTCGATCTCGCGGGCGGTGCCGAAAGGGAACGCCTCGTGCGACAGGTCGTCCGGCGTGACGCGCGACAGCAGCTCGCGCGAGCGCGGACCCTGCACCACGAGCACGGCCTCGCCCGCGCTGACATCCGTGAGAACGGCGAATTCGTCGCGAAGCTGCTTGCGGAGCCACGAGAGGTCGCGGGTGAAGGTCGCGACCGGGACGACCAGCAGGTAGGCCGTCTCGGACAGGCGCGTCACCGTGAGGTCGCTCTCGATGCCGCCCCGCTCGTTCAGCATCTGGGTGTAGACGATGCGGCCGGCCTTCACGTCGACGTCGTTGGCGCAGACGCGCTGGAGGAAGCGGCAGGCGTCACGCCCCTCGACGCGGATCTTGCCGAAGGAGGACATGTCGAAGAAGCCGACGTTCTCGCGGACGGCCTTGTGCTCGGCCGCCTGGTTGCCGAACCAGTTCTGCCGCTTCCAGGAGTAGCGGTACTCGTGCTCCTGGCCTTGCGTCGCGAACCAGTTCGGCCGCTCGAAGCCCGCGACCTCGCCGAAGACGGCGCCCTCGTCCCTCAGGACGGCGTGCAGCGGGGAACGGCGCACCCCGCGGGACGTCGCCATCTGACGGTAGGGGAAGTGGTCGGCATAGAGGAGGCCGAGCGTCTCGGACACGCGCTCGCGCAGGTAGCTGCGGTTCTTCTGGAAGGAATGGGCGCGGCGGATGTCGACCTCCCAGAGGTCGAAGGGCGGCTCGCCGTCGTTCATCCACTGGGCGAGCGCCATGCCGGCGCCGCCCGACGAGACGATGCCGATCGAGTTGTACCCCGCGGCCACCCAGTAGCCCTTCAGCTCCGGCGCCTCGCCGAGGTAGTAGCGGTCGTCGGGCGTGAAGCTCTCCGGGCCGTTGAAGAACGTGTGGATGCCTGCCGTCTCCAGCATGGGCATCCGGTTGATCGCCTTCTCGAGGATCGGCTCGAAGTGGTCGAAGTCGTCCGGCAACTGGTCGAAGCAGAAGTCCTCCCGGATGCCGTTCATGCCCCAGGGCTTCGCCTTCGGCTCGAACGCGCCGAGAAGCATCTTGCCCGCGTCCTCCTTGTAGTAGGCGCACTCGTCGGGGACGCGCAGGACGGGCAAGCGCTGGAGGTCGGGGATCGCCTCGGTGACGATGTAGAAGTGCTCGCAGGCGTGGAGAGGCAGCGTCACGCCCGACCGGGCGGCGAAGTCGCGTCCCCACATGCCGCCGCAGTTGACGACCATGTCAGTCTCGATCGTGCCTGACTCGTTGCCGTCGGTCCACGAGACGCCCGACACCCGCCCGTCGCGCTGGAGGACTTCCGTCACCTTCACGTCCTCGACGATCTGGGCCCCGCGCTGTCGGGCGCCCTTGGCAAGCGCCATGGCGATGTTGGCGGGGTCGCACTGGCCGTCGAGGGGAAGGTGCACCGCGCCGACGACGTCGCCGATGTTGAGGTGCGGGTACATCGCCTTGGCTTCCTCCGGCGAGATCTCCGCGACGTCGACGCCGAAGGCGCGGGCGAGCGTCGCCTGGCGGTAGATCTCCTCCCGGCGCTCCGGCGTCAGGGCGACCGTGATCGAGCCGCACTGGCGCATGCCCGTCGCGACGCCGGTCTCCTCCTCGAGACGGACGTAGAGGTCCGCGGAGTACTTGGCGAGGCGCGTCATGTTCTGCGAGGCGCGGAGCTGGCCGATGAGGCCGGCCGCGTGCCACGTCGTGCCGGAGGTCAGCTTCTTGCGCTCGAGGAGGACGATGTCGGTCCAGCCGAGCTTGGCGAGGTGGTAGGCCACGGAGCAGCCGGACACGCCGCCGCCGACGATGACGACGCGGGCCTTAGCAGGAAGGTTGGTCATGCGCGCATTCTTTCGTTGTTCGGGTCCCAGAGGGCCTGGTCTGCGGCGACGGTCGCCCGGAAGGGCGTCCCGAAAATCTCCACCTCGACGACGGTGCCGGGTTCGGTCAGGTCGGCCCGGAGCATGGCGAGGGCGATGGAACGGTCCGTGCGGTAGCCGTAGGCCCCGGACGTCGTCTCTCCGACGATCTCCCCGCCGTGGCGGACCGTCGACATGTACGGGGCGTCGTATTCCCCCGGCTCGAGCACCAGCGTGGCGAAGCGCCGGGCCACCCCGCGCTCCCGCTCGCCGAGCAGCGCCTCCCGCCCGAGGAAGTCCGGCTTGTCCCATTTGACGAAGCGCTCGAGACCGCCCTGGAGGACGCTGTAGTCCGTCGAGAGGTCGGCCTTCCACGCTCGGTAGCCCTTCTCGAGGCGGAGGGAGTCGAGGGCGAACATGCCGAAGGGCTTGAGCCCGTGCGGCTGCCCGGCATTCCAGACGGCGTCGAAGATCGCGGCCGTGTCCCCGACCTCGCTGTGGATCTCCCAGCCGAGTTCCCCGGCGAAGGACACGCGGACGAGGCGGCAGGGGCGTCCCGAGATCCGGGCCTCCTGGTGCGACAGCCACCCGCGGGACAGGTCGGCGCCCTCGACCACCGACGCGAGGATCTCCCTCGAGCTGGGTCCGGTCAGGATCTGGCAGGTGAACCTCTCGGACACGTCCTCGAGGCGAAGCGAGCCGTCGGCCGACAGGTGGCGGACCAACCAGTCGCGGTCATGCCACTGCGCGACGGCCGCGGTCACCAGCAAGAAGGCGTCGTCGGCAAGGGCGAGGACCGACATCTCCGTGACGATGCGCCCGCCCTCGTCGGCGAAGTAGGCGAGGCCGAGCCTGCCTGGCTTGGGGACGGCGCCGGTCGTCATGCGCGCCAGCCAGTCGCGCGCACCCGCCCCCTCCAGCGTGAAGCGCGAGAAGCCCGGCAGGTCGAGGATGCCCGCGGCGTCGCGGACGGCGAGGCACTCCTCGCGCACCCGCCGCTCCCACGGGCCGTCGCGGCGGTAGGTCAGCGTCGACTCCTCGGAGGTGTCGTCGCCCGGGGCGGCGTACCAGTTCGCGCGCTCCCAGCCGTTGTACGGACCGAACTGGCCGCCGAGGGCCTTCATCCGGTCGTGCAGCGGGGAGTGACGGCGGCCGCGTCCGGCGGGCCAGACGTGACGCGGGAAGTGGATGGCGTACTCGTGCCCGTAGACCTCCATGCCCTTGGCGACGCAGTGGTCGTCATCGGTGTAGGCGGTGAAGCGGCGCGGGTCGCAGGACCACATGTCCCACTCGGTGCGCCCCTCCGTAACCCACTCGGCGAGCACCTTCCCGGCGCCGCCCCCTTGCGCTATGCCGAAGGTAAAGACGCAGGCCTCGAAGGCGTTCGGGACGCCCGGCATCGGCCCGATCAGCGGATTGCCGTCGGGCGCGTACGGAATGGGTCCGTTGATGACCTTCTGGAGGCCGGCCGTGCCAAGGATCGGCACGCGCTCCATGGCGTCGTTGAGATGCCATTCCAGGCGCTCGAGGTCGTCGGGGTAGAGCTGGAACGAGAAGTCCGCCGGCATCGGGTCGTCGGGTGTCGTCCAGTGGGCCCGGCAGTTCCCCTCGTACGGGCCGAGGTTCATGCCGTTCTTCTCCTGCCGGAGGTAGTAGGAGCTGTCGACGTCGCGCAGCAGCGGCAGCTTGTGCCCCTGCTCGCGAGTCCAGGCGGCGATCTCCGGGATCTCGTCGAACAGAATGTACTGGTGGCTCATGACCGTCATGGGCACGTCACGGCCGAACATGCGCCCGACCTCGCGCGCGCGGTAGCGAGACGCGTTCACGACGAACTCGCATCGGATCTCGCCCGACCCCGTCTCGACGACCCATTCGCCGCGCTCCCGGCGGGCGCCGGTCACCGGACAGAAGCGGACGATCCTCGCGCCCATGTCCCGCGCGCCCTTGGCGAGCGCCTGTGTCACCTGCGCGGGGTCGATGTCCCCGTCGTTGGGATCGTAGAGGACACCTTTGAGGTCATGGGTTTCGAGGAACGGGTAGAGCCGCTTCAGCTCGTCGGTGCCGAGCACCTCCATGGCCATGCCCTGGTGGCGGCCCATGCCCTTGGCGCGGCGGAACTCGAGCATCCGCTCGTCCGTGTGGCCGAGGCGGAGCGACCCAGTGACGTGGTAGTTGATGGGGTAGTCGACTTCGGCGCCAAGCCGCTTGTAGAGTTCGGTCGAGTAACGCTGCATGTTCATCAGCGACCACGACCCAGAGAAGGTCGGACAGTTCCCGGCCGCGTGCCAGGTCGAGCCGGACGTCAGCTCGTTCTTTTCGAGGAGGACGCAGTCGGTCCAGCTTGCCTTCGCGAGATGGTAGAGGGACGAGACCCCCACGATGCCGCCGCCGATGATCACGACGCGCGCCCTTGTCGGTAGTTCGGCCAAGTTCATGCCTCCCGGTTCGTTCCTCGGTCCGTCGACGCCGTCGCCCCGTGCGGTCAGAGCTTCCGGGCGAGTTCGGGCAGCGCCTCGAAGATGTCCGCGACGAGTCCGTAGTCGGCGACCTGGAAGATCGGCGCGTCGGCGTCCTTGTTGATGGCGACGATGACCTTGGAGTCCTTCATGCCCGCGAGGTGCTGGATCGCTCCCGAGATGCCGCACGCGACGTAGAGGTCGGGTGCAACCACCTTGCCCGTCTGGCCGACTTGGAGGTCGTTGGCGGCGTATCCGGCGTCGACCGCGGCCCGGCTGGCCCCGACGGCGGCGCCGAGTTTTTCCGCAAGCGGCACCACCAGCTCGTCGAACCGCTCGGCCGAGCCCAGCGCGCGGCCGCCGGACACGACGACGCGCGCCGACGCGAGGTCGGGACGGTCGGACGACGACAGGGCTTCCGAGACGAAGCGCGACAGGCCCGGGCCACCCTCTCCGGCCAGGACCTCGACGGGGGCCGAACCGCCCTCGCCCGTCGCGGCGAAGGAAGCGGTCCGAACCGTGACGACGCGCCGGGGGCCGGTTGCCCGAACCGTCTGGATGGCGTTGCCCGCGTAGATGGGACGCTTGAAGGTGTCGGGGGAGACCACGTCGACGACCTCGGAGACCTGGGCGACGTCGAGCAGCGCGGCGACGCGCGGCAGGACGCTCTTGCCCGTCGACGTGGCGGCCGCCATGACCGTCACGTAGGCCGGCGCGAGGCGGACGACAAGCGCGGCGGTGGGCTCGGCGAGCTGTCCGGCGTTTGCCGCGTCGTCAGCGAGCAGCACCTTGGCGACGCCCGACAGGCGTGCGGCCGCGTCGGCGACGGCGCGCGCGCCGTTGCCCGCGACGAGGACGTGGACGTCCTCCCCGATCGCAAGGGCGGCCGACAGCGCCTTGGCGGTCTGCTCGGACAGGGTTGCGTTGTCGTGGTCGGCGAGAAGCAGGGTCGTCATCGTTCCGTTCCTTTCCGGCCGTTCAAAGGACGCCGTCGGCCTTGAGCCGTTCGACGAGCTCGTCGACCGACGCGACGCGGACGCCGGCCGAGCGGGCACCGGGCTCCTCCGTCCGCAGGACCTCGAGCATCGGTGCGGTCGACACGCCGTAGTCGGCGGGGGAGCGTGTCTCGAGCGGCTTCTTCTTGGCCTTCATGATGTTCGGCAGGGACGCGTAGCGCGGCTCGTTGAGCCGGAGGTCGGTCGTCACCACCGCAGGCAGCGTCAGCTCGACCGTCTGCGACCCTCCGTCCACCTCCCGCGTCACCATTGCCTTGCCGTCGGCGACTTCCACCTTGGAGGCGAAGGTGCCCTGCGCCCATCCGAGCAGGGCGGCGAGCATCTGGCCCGTCTGGTTGCTGTCGTCGTCGATGGCCTGCTTGCCCACGATGACGAGGCCGGCCGCCTCTGCCTCGACGACGCCCTTCACGATCTTGGCGACGGCGAGCGGCTCGACCGGGTCGTCGGTCTGAACGAGAATTGCACGGTCCGCGCCCATGGCGAGCGCGGTCCGCAGCGTCTCCTCGGACTTCGCGGGTCCGACGGAGACGACGACCACCTCGGAGGCGATCCCCTTCTCCTTGAGCCGGATGGCCTCCTCGACGGAGATCTCGTCGAAGGGGTTCATCGACATCTTCACGTTGGCGAGGTCGACGCCGGAGCCGTCCGGCTTCACGCGGACCTTGACGTTGTAGTCGATGACGCGCTTGGCGGTTACGAGCACTTTCATGGCTGCATGTTCCTTGTCAGGCGTCGGTCGGGGCTTTGGCGAGCCGCTGCTGACGCGCCTGGAGGGCGTTGGCCGTCAGCATCAGGGCCGCGGCGAAGACGATGAGCAGGGTGGCGACCGCCGTGATGCTCGGGCTGATCTGCTCGCGCAGGCCCGTCCACATCTGGCGGGGCAGCGTGCGCTGGTCCGGCCCGGACACGAACAGGGCCACCACGACGTCGTCGAACGACGTGACGAACGCGAAGATCGCGCCGGACACGATGCCGGGCATGATGACCGGCAGGGTCACGAGGCGGAAAGCGGTGACCGGGGACGCGCCAAGGCTTGCGGCGGCCCGCGTGAGGCGGTGGTCGTACCCGGCGAGCGTCGCGGCCACCGTGATGGTGACGAACGGCGCACCGAGCGCCGTGTGCGCGAGGACGAGGCCGGTCAGCGTGTTGAGGAGGCCGATCCCGGCGTAGAGGTAGAAGATGCCGACCGCCGCCACGACGACCGGAATGACGATCGGCGACACGATCACCGCGGCGATGAGCTTGCGCCCGGGGCACTCGGGGCGCGTCAGGCCGAGGGCGGCCATCGTGCCGAGAGCGGTCGCGAGGACGGTCGAGCAGATCGCCACGACGAAGCTGTTGCCCGCAGCGAGCTGCCACACGGGCGAGGAGAATACCTCCCGGTACCATTGTAGGGACAGCCCCGGCATCGGGTAGGTGAAGAACGGCTCGGAGTTGAAGGACAGCGGGACGATGGCGAGGATCGGCGCCATCAGGAAGGCGAGGACGGCCGCCGAGTAAGCCCGCAGCACCTTGCGAGCGACGGGGGTGGGCGTCCGGGTGAGTTTCGCGCTCATCGGGCCGCCTCCTTCTGCCGGGCGGCGAAGGCGACGACGAGCGCCACGTAGAACACGGCGACGATGGAGAGCAGGACGACGGAGAGCGCGGCCGCCATGCCCCAGTTCGACTGGTTCACGAAGTAGGCGATGAACGAGCTGAGCATCTGGTCGGTCGGGCCGCCGACGAGAGCCGGGGTGATGTAGTAGCCGAGCGCCAAAATGAAGACGAGGAGCCCGCCGGCCGCCACGCCCGGCAGGGTGAGCGGCAGGTAGACGTGGACGAAGTTCCGCAGCGGGGCCGCCCCGAGCGACGACGCCGCGCGCCAGTAGGCCGGGGAGATGCCCTTCATGACGGCATGGATGGGCAGGACGACGAACGGCAGGAGGATGTGGGTCATCGCGATCAGCACGCCGAGACGGTTGTGGACGAGTTCGAGGGGTTCGGAGACGACGCCCAGCCAGCGAAGGGCGGAGTTCACGACGCCGTTGCTCTGGAGGAGCACGAGCCAGGCGGTCGTGCGGACGAGGAGCGATGTCCAAAATGGCAGGAGCACGAGCATCATCAGCCACCGCGCGTCGCGCTCGGACGAGGACGCCAGCATGTACGCCAGCGGATAGCCGATCAGCAGGCACAGGACGGTCACGGACGCGCTGGTCGCCAGGGTCCGGAGGATGACGGCGACGTAGACCGCGTCGTCTTTCGCCGCGCCGATCGACCCGTCCTCGCCGCGCGTCAGGTCGAGCGCCTTCAGGAGGTAGTAGTCCGTCAGCGACGACGACGAGCGCCGGATGAGGTCCCACGTGGCGGACTCGCCCCACCGTTCGTCGATCGACACGAGCTGCGCCCGGGCCGTCTCCGGCTGGACCTCGTCGATGTCGCGCATCGTGCGGTTCAGCAGCGTTCGGAACCCCGGCGCGACGTAGTTCAGTCGCTTGGCAACCTCCGCGACGTCCTCCTTCGGCCTGTCGCGCAGGTCGGTCGCGAGGGCGGCGAAGACCGTGTCCTGCGGCAGCTCCCCGGCCTTCGACCCGGCCAGCGCCTCCACGGTCTCCGGCAGGACGGAGGCGACCTGCCGGTTGTCGGCAGACTGGAACAGGAGGAGGCCGATCGGCAGGATGAATGTGACGAACAGGAACAGGAGGAGCGGCGCGACGAGCCCGAACGCGGCGAGGCGGCTGCGCCGCGACGAGCGCGCGAGCCGGCGTCGCAGGTCCGAATCCGGCGCTCCGTCGCGGACGGCGGCATCGCGGCCGCCGGACGCGGCCCGGGTGACTGTTGCTTCCATCGGGAGTGCGCTCCTCATCTTCGGGCTCCTGTCGATCCGCCGGGCGATCGCCGTTCCGGCGGATCGGGTTGCTGGTGGTCGGACCCCGCTACTTGGCGAGCCAGGTGTTGAAGCGCTCGGTCAGCTCCTCGTCGTGGTCGGCCCAGAACTCGGCGGAGAGCGAGAAGGAGTTCTTCGCGTTCTCGGGAGCCGTCGGCAGGTTCGGCAGGATGTCGGCGGGCACCATCTTCGCGGCGTCGACGTTCGAGGGGCCGTACGGGATGTACTTCGTCTGCTCGGCGAGCTGCTCGGGCTTGCTGGCGAAGGCCACGAACTGCTTGGCGAGGTCCTCGTGCTTGGCGCCCTTCGGGATCGCCCACATGTCCCAGTCGAGCCCGGCGCCGTCCCACACGATCCGGAACGGCTTCCCGTTCTGCTTCACCGCGTCGTAGATCCGGCCGTTGTAGGAGGTGGTGATCGCCACCTCGCCGTCGGCGAGGAGCTGGGGCGGCTGGGCGCCCGCGCCCCACCAGACCTTCACGTCCGGCTTGATGGTGTCGAGCTTGGCGAAGGCGCGGTCGACACCCTCCTTCGTCTCGAGCACGTCGTAGACCTCGGCGGGCTTCACGCCGTCGGCGATGAGCGCGAGTTCAAGCGTGGACTTCGGCGACTTGCGCATCGAGCGCGCGCCTGCGAACTTCTGGACGTCGAAGAAGTCGGCGGCCGTCTGCGGCCCGCCGTTCGGGAACTTCGTCTCGTCGTAGGCGATCACGTAGGCGAAGGCGACGTTGCCGACGGCGCAGTCGAGAGCGGCGCCCGGCAGGAACTTGTCGCGGCCCCCGAGGGAGTCGTAGTCGATCTCCTGGAGCCAGCCCTCGTCGCAGCCTTGCAGGGCATGGCCCGGCTCGACGTCGACCACGTCCCACGTGACGTTGTCCGTCTCCACCATGCCCTTGAGCTTGGCGGTCTCCCCGCTCCACTCGTCGGTGAGGATCTTGGCGCCGGTCTCCTTCATGAACGGCTGGAAGAACGCCTTGTCCTGGCTCGCCTGGTACGCCCCGCCCCAGGAGGCGATGTTCAGGCTCTCCTGCGCGCTGGCGCCGCCCGCGAGGAGGACGAGCGACGCGCCGCACAGCCCAAGGGACCGGACGATGCGACGGAGGGAGGCATGCTGATGCGTCGGGCTCATTTCCATTCTCCTGTTTTCCGTTCGGTTGCTGGATGCGCGCCGGGAGGAAGGGTCAGTTGTCCAGGAGGGCGCGGCAGTCGCGGGTGTTCCAGCCGATCGAGACCCGCTGGCCGGGCGAAAAGTTCGACGGCGATCCGACGCTGCTGGGAAGCTTGACCTCGACGCTCTCGCTTCCGAGGGCCGCCACGCGGACGCGGATGTGATCGCCGAGGTAGATGACCTCGCGGACGGTTGCGTCGGCCGACGCGTCCGTCGCCGGGGTCGCGGAGATCGTCAGGCGCTCCGGGCGGATCGAGAGGGTGGTCGCGGCGCCCTTGGCGAGTCCCGGCACCGCGGACGCGCGGACGACTTCCGCACTGTTGCCGACCCGCACCGTGCAGGATCCGGCGTCGAGGTCGACCACCTGCCCGCGGATGGCGTTGTTGTCGCCGATGAAGCGGGCGACGAAGGGGTTCGATGGACGCTCGTAGATCTCGGTCGCCGTGCCGAGCTGCTGCACGCGCCCGTCGTTGAAGACGGCGATGCGGTCGGACATCGTCAGCGCCTCGCCCTGGTCGTGCGTGACATAGACGATCGTCACGCCGAGGCGCTCGTGCAGGTGTTTGAGCTCGATCTGCATGTGCTCGCGCAACTGCTTGTCGAGTGCCCCGAGCGGCTCGTCCATGAGGACCAGCGACGGCTCGAAGACGAGGGCCCGGGCGAGCGCGATGCGCTGCTGCTGGCCGCCTGAGAGCTGGGCGGGCCGCCGGTCGGCGAACTTGCCCATCTGGACCATGTCGAGCGCCTTGGCGACGCGCGCCGCCTTGTCCGGGGCGCCAAGTCCCCGCATCCGCAGGGGGAAGCCGACGTTCTCGGCGACGCTCATGTGCGGGAAGAGGGCGTAGTTCTGGAAGACGACGCCGATGCCCCGCTTGTGCGGCGGCAGCCGCTCGATCGGGCGGCCGTCGAGGAGGATCGTGCCCGCCGTCGGCGTCTCGAACCCCGCCAGCATCATCAGGCATGTCGTCTTGCCGGAGCCGGACGGCCCGAGCATCGTCAGGAACTCGCCGCGCCGGATGTCGAGGTCGAGCCGCTTCACGACGATGCTGACGCCGTCGTAGGTCTTCTCGACGCCCTCGAACCGCACGAGGGCATCCCCCTGCTCCAGACGCGGCTTCGCATGCGGATCCGCCATGACGGACGACCTCCTGTCGCTGTCCGCCGGCTCGGGGACGGGCGCACGGCTCCGGCGCGGTCGCCGCGGCGACCCCGGTGGATCCCTTGCCGTCCGCACGGGGCGGAGCTTCGATTGCTAGAAACTTCCCTCCCCCGGCCGACGAACGTCTCCCGCATCGGCTGGGTGGATTTCACAGGCTCGCTGCACTTGCGGACCAATGCATTCCATACAAAAAATCATTTTACAAGCATGAAAAAATGATGCCTAATTTTCACGCATCGCAGCATCGCGTTTGGCGGCGCGACGATCTTCATGCAAGCAACGGAGGCTCGGATGAGCTAACGTCGGACCTTCCCGCCGGAGCACCCTCGAAGGATACGCAATGCCCTCCCTCAGCATCCGCCGCGCATCGAACACGACCGAGGCCGACCTGTCCGAACTGGACGAGGCCGCCATCGGCGGGCAGATCCGCGAGCTCCGGAAGGTGAAGGGGATGACGTTGCAACAGGTCGCCGAGGTCGCGGACGTCTCAGTGGGCTATCTCAGCCAGATCGAGCGCAACCAGAGCAAGCTGCCGATCGGGGTCCTCAAGCGGATCAGCAACGCGCTTGGGATCCAGATGAGCTGGTTCTTCCATGCCGCTCCCGACGTCCCGGCGGACGAACGCGACTGGATCGTGCGCGCCCACAACCGCCGCAAGTTCTCCTTCACGGGCATCGGCATCCTCGAGGAACTCCTGACGCCCAACCTCAGCGGCCCGCTCGAGCTTCTGATGAGCACGATCGAGCCGGGCGCGGACAGCGGCGACTACAGCCACGACGGGGCGGAGGCCGGCCTCGTCGTCTCGGGGCGGCTCGACCTCTGGATCGCGGGGCGGTTCTTCCAGCTTGAGGAGGGAGACAGCTTCTCCTTCAAGAGCACCGAGATCCATCGCTGTGCGAACTCGGGCGACGTCCCGACCAAGGTCGTCTGGGTGATCACCCCGCCCCACTACTGATCGGCGGCGCCCCGCGCGGGCGCGGCTTTTCCCTACTTGAGACCACGACCGCCCCACCGTCGACGACGGCCGGGGAACGACCTCCCTTGCCCTGCGCCTATTTCAGGAGACGCCACCGTGCCCCAAAGGTTCATCCTCAACCTTGCGTGCGAAGACCGTCCCGGCATCGTCGCCGGCGTGACCACCGAACTTGCCGCGGTCGGCGCGAACATCGTGGAGTCGGGTCAGTTCTGGGACACCCTGACGAACCGCTTCCTCATGCGTATCGCCTTCGCGGCGCCGGACGGCCTGACGAAGGACGCCGTCGAGCGTGCGCTGAAGCCCGCCGTCGACCGCTTCGGCCTCAAGGCGACGCTGACCGAGTCCGCCAGGAGGCCGCGGATCGTCATCATGGTCTCGAGGTTCGACCATGCCATGCTGCACCTCCTGTACCAGATCCGCGTCGGCTGGCTCGACGCCGAGGTGGCAGCAATCGTGTCGAACCACGAGGACAGCCGGAGGACCGCCGAACTGGAGGGCATTCCCTTCCACTGCTGGAAGGTCGACAAGTCCAACAAGGCGGAGCAGGAGGAGCGCCTGCTGGAGCTCGTGCGCGAGACCGGCGCCGACCTCGTCGTACTGGCCCGCTACATGCAGGTGCTCTCGGACAACCTCTCCAAGCGCCTGTTCGGCAAAGCCATCAACATCCACCATTCCTTCCTGCCGAGCTTCAAGGGCGCCAAGCCCTACCACCAGGCACACGAGCGCGGCGTCAAGCTCATCGGCGCGACAGCCCACTACGTGACGAGCGACCTCGACGAGGGGCCGATCATCGAGCAGGAGACGGAGCGGGTGAACCACTCGATGACGGGCGACGACCTCGTCGCGACGGGCCGCGACGTCGAGAGCCGCGTCCTTGCCCGCGCGGTGAAGAGCCACCTCGAGGGCCGGGTCATGCTGAACGGGCACAAGACGGTCGTGTTCGCGTGAGCGCGCTGCATGAGCCCGCCGCCCGCAGCACGGCACGGGTGATCGACGGCAAGGCGACGGCTTCCCGCGTCCTGGAATGGGTGACCGCGAGGGCCTCCGAACTCGAACGAGCTGGGACGCGTCCGGGCATTGCGGTGGTGATTGTGGGCGACGACCCAGCGAGCAAGGTCTACGTCGCGTCGAAGGCGCGCGCGGCCGAGGCATGCGGCTTTCATTCGGTGACGCACCGCTTGCCGGACCAAACGGCGCAGGCAGACCTCCTGGCGCTCGTCATGCGGCTGAACGGCGACCCGGCGATCCATGGCATCCTGGTCCAGCTCCCGTTGCCGGGGCACCTCGACGCCGCGGCGGTCATCGGCGCGGTCTCGCCCGCCAAGGACGTCGACGGGTTCCATGCCTTGAACGCCGGGCGGCTCTGGAGCGGGGGCCTGAGCGACGCCTTCGTGCCATGCACGCCCGCAGGAGCGATGCTGCTTGTCGAGCAGGTCCACGGACGCGACCTCTCCGGGCTCGAGGCGGTGGTTGTCGGACGCTCGAACATCGTCGGCAAGCCCATGGCCGCCCTGCTCCTTGCGGCGAACGCCACCGTCGCGGTCGCCCACAGCCGCACGCGGGACCTGCGCGACGTGTGCCGCCGCGCGGACATCCTCGTCGCGGCGGTCGGGCGTCCCGGGCTGATAGGAGGCGACTGGATCAAGCCCGGTGCGACCGTCATCGACATCGGCATCAACCGCGTCCCGGCGCCGGAACTCGGCGAGGGACGGTCGAGGTTGGTCGGCGACGTGGATTACCCGGCGACCCTTGGCGTGGCGGGCGCGGTGACCCCCGTGCCCGGCGGCGTCGGACCGATGACGATCGCGATGCTGATGGCGAACACCCTGTCCTCGGCGGCGCGCACCGCGGGCATGCCCTCCTCGCCTTTCGTGGCAGGTGCCGATGCCCAGCGGAACGAAGGATGGTAGCGGAATCCGCAGGCTCGGGATCCGGCTTGCATTGCCCGGAAAGCTTAACCAGAGCCTTCCCCGTCCTCGACGCCGGGGCTGAGCGAGCCCATGGTCAGCGGCTGCCGTGGTTGGCCCTGGTCCGTGGCGAGGCACTCGCGCGCCTAACGGGCTGGCGGATCTTGTCGACCTGTCAGCACATGCGGAGAAAGTCGCTGAACGGCTCCGGAAGCGTAGCGTCAGGGAGCTGGCTGAGGCACGCGGCGCCTTTGCAGAATGATACGGTGAAGTCGGGAAAGATCTCGAAGCGATCGTCGCGAAGTCTCCTGCGATGGCTCGATGGAAGGCTTGCCGCCTCTCGCCCAGCCAGACGCCGCGGACGGGCTGGCGCGAAATGCGGAGCACTACACCGGCTTGATAGCGTCGGCGCTCGGGTCGGCGCGCGAGATCCTCGGAGTGGAGGTCGATCCCTCCAGCGAGGCCGACCGCAACAGCCTGGAGCGCGATATCGCGCCGGCCACCGAGCATGTCTTGCGGATCAAGAATCTGCCCTTAATTCGACGGCTGGCGAAGCTTTCCGTCGATGGAGACGACCGGCGCGAGACCCTAACCTCGCTCGTGGAAATTGATAGGCAGGCTTCGATCCTCAGCGAGATGCCGAGCATACCGGACCGCGCGCGCTGGCTCCGGCTTTACTCCCGCGTGTCCTCGTGGATGCGCGTGCACGACCACGAAGGCGACACGTGCCCCGTATGCGCGCGTTCGCTGGAGGGACGACTGATCCGATCAGCGGAAGTGCTGTCGGGGATGCCCTCGCGGAGGCCTACCGCGACGGGAGCCTCACTCCGTCTTGCGCTGTTCCTTCGCAACGCGCTTCCGCTCCGCCTCGGCCACTCGAACCTCTTCCCAGGCACGTGAACTCTCGGCCTGCAACTGCGGGGTCCTGCGGATCCCAGCGCCATCTCCTTGACCCTCGGCTAGGAACATGATGCCGAAGTTTTCGAGCGCACGGGTTACAGCCCGGTAGTTCTCGACCGAGATGCTCAGGTCGCCCGCCTCGATCTTCCACAGTGTCTTGGGTGCGATGCCGGCCTTCTCGGCCAGTTTGGCTTGGGACATGCCCAGCAGGGCGCGTGCGGCTCGTATGAGGTCGGGATCGGCGGGCATAACCCAAGATCCGATCACGCGCGAGCGTGTCAACAATTACGATATTTTCGTACTTCCGGGATTAATGTTCGTATGATAGACCAATTTCATCGTAACGATGGTTGCTGCTCGAGGCGCCTTCCGCACGAATCACTGTCGGTGCCTGAAAAGGCCGCCGGCCCCGCGCATGCCTGAAGGACCGCTCGCACCCTCCACGCCTGGAGGCTCCTCGCGCGCGATCCTTCGTTCGTAACGAGTGCGTCCATGTGTCGAGCCCGCCGCTACCATGCGTGCCCAGATTCCACGGGGCAACTCCGCCCACGCACCAAGCCTGCCTCATCCACGCTAGCCAGGGGTCTCGACCTCATGTCGCAAGAGAGCATCGGCACCGAGACGCGTGCCTTGGCATCTAGGCTGCCGGACACGGCACTCTCGCCGACGTCGGCGGCACTTCGGGAGCGCATCCTCCACGGCTACCTGCTGCCCACAGCGGAGCAATTGCTCTACGGCCTGCCCTTCATGGGCGGAGACGTGGGACGCGACATGAGGACGTTCGCCGGGACCTTGCTCCGCGAGATCGACGCCAAGGATCCATCCGGGACGCATGCCGAGCTCAGGTCCGCGTGCAGAGCGATGCTGGAGAGCGAATCCTTGGAGGCAGCGCAGGCGACGGCGGAGGCCCTGCGGGATCCGGAACTCGACCTGGGCGGCTGGTCGCTCGACGCGCGCAGCGGCAAGCTGAGGTGCTGGCTCTACTCGGTCCACCTCGGCGATAAGCATTCGATCATCCCGGTCGCTGTCACCGCCACAGCCATGGCCTACCAGCAGGACTGGTCGGCAGCCGAGGATCCCGGCGCGCTCGTCTGGCGGGCGCTCGGCTGGCTCACGCTCTATGCCGGTGACATCCCCGAGCTGTTCCACGACGCCGCGCCCTTCGCCGACATCGAGAGCGTCTCGGATCGGATAGCCTCCATCTCGGAGGAGTACCGCAGCCGCGTGTCGGCGAGCATGCCGCATGCCGGCGCTGCGGCCGCCTGAGCCACCTAGACGCCCTGGACGCTTGCGGCCTGACCGCGGTCGGAGCCAACCCTCCGCAGATCCGCTGCCCGATTCCTGCTGCCTGCGCGCCGCTCCGCGGCAGCCAACGCCAAGCATGTCATGACCATCATCATCCAACCCTCCGGCCAAGCTCTCTACCATAGTGAGCACCTCGAACGCCTGAAGGCACTCGTCGCGGACATCGAGTCCTTGCAGGTCGGCGGCGACTCGGCACGCCTCGCCGAGAAAGGTGCCGTCCACCTCCACGACTGGTCCCCGTCGGCGCGGCTCGTTCCGTGTCTGCGCGGCACCATGAAAGGTCACAGGTCCGTCCGTGACGGTCGACTCGGCGAAGCGTCCGACCTGTGGGTTTGGGCGTCTGACCACGGCGTCGCTCGAACGCTTTCGCGCTGGTACACGCTCGGCCCCCACGCCATACGAGGCGGCTGGCATTGAGGACGGCGTCGTCCCCGCCTCCCGGAGAGACGAACTCCCCTTCCCTTGCCCGCCGACCGTGTTCCCGCCCGTAGCGGTCCGATGCCGCCATACCAGCCCGTAGCCCGTTAACGCCACGGCTGGGGTGCGACATTCCTAACGTCCGCGCAACGCCCGATGATCCGACGCCCGGCACCTCCGCGCCGCGGCCTGAACTCCCGAGAGCACCATGACCGCACTCACCGACGAGGAGGCCGCGCGCCTGCGCGAGCGCCATCCCCTCCACGTTCTGATGTCATGCAGACCCGCTGCCCTCAAGGAGCGCGTGCGCGGCTTGCGGGACGAACAGGTCGACGGCCGTATCCGCCTCCTCATCGACAGCGTCGTCAACGCGGCGTCGGCTGAACACATGCACCTCGTCGACATGCCGCTCGCCGAGTTGCTGGAGAGCGCCGACGAGACCCTGAAGTGGACGGTGCTCGCCTTTCTTGCCGCCTGGAGGCACCGCCCGGCGCAGCTCGAGCTGTCAGCCCGGTGCGCGGCCGAAGCCTACCTGATGGTGGCCCTCCACGACACAGTCAGGGGTCGCACCCTCGAAAAGCCAGACGACATCCGGCTTGTCAGCCGCGCGGTCAACGACGCCGAGTGGATGGTCGGCCACGCGGTCGGCTGGGGCGCTCTCGCCAACGGCGTCGCCAGCGAGAACCGCTTGGGGACAGTTGGCCTGACGGAGCACCCCAGGGAGCTCGGCCTCGAGGTCGTCGCCGCCCTTTGGTCGGCCATTGACTCCCATGCCCGCGAGATCGGCTACCAGGAGGGCTACGCCGCGGGCTACGGGCTCACGCGACACCACGGCGCCGAGGCTCGGAAGGTCTCGAGCCGGACAGGCGTGTCCGAGCGCCCGCAAGCGGCGTCGAACGTCGTGGTCGTCCCCATGCCCAGCTCTCGCGCGAGTTGCGCAAGGAGTCGGGTGTCGGGGACATCATCGGCGTCGCGCTTCCCCTGTTGCCCGCTCGAGGCCTTGTCGAGGCGCGCATGAAGCTGCTCGAAGAGCATCCGCACGCCGCGGCCGTCATCGATCGGATGCTCGGCGACCTCGCCGAGGGACATTCCGTCCGCATCCGCCCTGTCATCCTCGTCGGCCCCCCGGGTGCGGGCAAGTCCCGCCTCTGCCGAGACGTCCTCGACGCGCTGGGCATTCCGTTCGCCCCGATCGACGCCGGCACCACGATGGACCACGGCCTGACGGGCTCGGCTAGGCGGTGGCACGGGGCGCACCCGTCCGTCCCGCTCCGGCTGTTCGCCCAGCACAAGGTGGCCAACCCGGGCATCCTGGTCGACGAGCTCGAAAAAGCAGGTCGCTCCTCGGCGGGGGCTATCCACGACCCGATGCTCTCGCTCCTCGAGCCGCTATCGGCCCGGAGCTGGCGGGACCACTTCCTCGACGCCGAGCTCGACGCCTCGCACCTCGTCTGGCTTTGCACGGCGAACTCGACCGCCGGGATCCCAGGCCCGCTCCTCAACCGTTTGCGGGTCCTGAGGGTGCCCCTGCCCGCCGCGGCGCACGTCCCGGCGCTCGCGGACCGGATCCGGCGCGACCTCCTGCGCGAGCGAAGCCTCGACCCCGGCATGGAGCCGCCGCTCGACGCCGAGGAGATCGAGGCGCTCGTCGCCGCCTTCGGCCGGGAGGGGAGCCTGCGGGACCTCAGGCGGTACGTAGAAGCACTGCTCGACGCGCGGGCGTCGATGGCCAAGCGGAACTGAAGGGGACGCGACGATGGAGATGGACGAATCCGACTGGCGCCGCCATCTCGGCCGCCGTTGGGCCGAGCAATTCGGCGGGCGGCCCTTCGGCTTCACCGTCGGCGACGGCTGGGATCACCTCTTGGCGGAAGTGTTCCGGCGCGTCGACGCGGTGCTCGAGGACGACGAGCGGGACAGTTTCGCCTGGTCCGACATCAAGGAGAAGTGGGGGGTCCTGCGCATGACCCACAACGGCGGCGACCACATCGACGAGGTCGTGGACTGGGCGGAGGCGGCGTCCAAGCGCATCTGCGACCGATGCGGCGGGTCGGGGCGCCTGCGAAGCGAGGGCGGACACTGGCGGACCCGATGCGATGTCTGCGACGGCCTCTGAAGGGTAGATGTCGCTTCATTCGCTACTGCTGCCTGTCGCAGGTTTGACAGCCGCGTCCGAAAGCCGACGTATCCCGTTTCAGCATCCCATGGACCGTTCATGGATGCTCGCAAGTTGGAGAACCACACGAAATCGAAGCTTGCGAAGGCATGGCCGAGCATCAATCGCTTCAGCTCGGCAATGGTCGAGCCACCCCAGTAGATTTCATTGAGAAGAGTAAACCCGATTGAGATGTCTTCCGGCTGATCCGGCGCTGCGTAGTAGCGCGAGCAGCCAATAATTCGGCTGTCCTTTCGGTCCATGATCGGCAGGGTCGTGCCACTGTCCAGGAGGAAACGGGAAATAGGGCTCAAACACTTCGCGCTTATGCCGATTTTTCGCTGGATGACCTGCCCACGTTTCGGGATCGCTCGCGGCTCCGTAAAGGCCTTGAAGATCATCGAGCTTCACAGGGCGAAACAGCAGGCCGTCGCCGGCGAGCGTCGGCTGTGAATCGAAGGCTGAGGGCTGACGGATCATCTTGCATCCTTTGGCGGCGCTGTCTGCTTCGCGCGACGTCTATGAAAAAGCGGATCGACAGCATTTCACCCATCCAAGACGTACGACCTGTATCTCCGATCTTCCGAAAACGCACGATGGGCGACACGGGTTGGACATTCAGGTCGCGATCGCCGTCCGCCCGATCTCGGCCACGATCACCTTGGGAGCGGCTGGGAACTGAACCGCGCCTGCTCCACGCCGTAGACGAAGACGGTCGGCATTCGATGCTCCCTAAGGTCATTCAGGTCAGTGACCTCCCGCTCGGCCGTCACGACGCTGACCGTCTGGGGCGAGTTCGCCAGCGCCGTCTGCTGGCCCCTCTCCGCCTTCTCGTTCGAGCAAGTGGGCTGGCGTGGCGCCTACCTAACCGAAGTCTCGCCGCACGGCTGACGTCCCAAGTTGCGCAGAGACCGGGTGAAGCCACGAGGTTATGTCTCCGTCGCCGGCAGACCCATGTTCCGGCGCCCCATCGGTTCGCCAGAACGGCTATATCCCGTTTCCCTGTTCGATCGGAACAGGTCAGCACCGGATCACGAAAACACCGCTCCGACGCTCCAATGCTCCGGTGTTATGTTGTTCTTTTATTTGAAGAAATTTGCGTCAATCCTTAGATTCTGTGTGAGGTAGATTTTGAATGTTTGTCATGCTCGGCCCGTTGGCACCAAAAGTTCTCTGAGACAGGGCACGACATGGACGAGAATGTGGACGACGCCCGTCTTCCTGACGGGACTGCATTGAGAGTAGGCGTCGGCAAAAGCCGCTGGAGATCCTTCCAACCCGATGTCGAAGGGTTGGAGACGGCCGGATACGCAAGCATTGCGGGGTGCTGGGCGCTCTTCCAGCCGGACGGCAACCCGGCGCGCATCCAGAACACGTACTTGCGGGAGCGCTTCACGGGAGATTGGGCACCACGCTTTCCCGGCCGCGACGCGCCGCTGGAAGTGAGCGGGTGGTCGGTGTCAACTTCGAAGGGCGCCGCCGACAGATTGGGCAACTTCTTCAACTGGATGGATGCCGCAGGCTATGACTGGCGCACCATCGCGTACGCTGCGTTGCTCCAATACCAGGCCGACATGGTCAAAGGGCTTTGGGTGAAGTCGAGACCGTTCGACGGCGGCCCTGACGACGGTGCGGTTCCCGTTCCGCTGACGAACAACGTGTCGAACCACCGGACCGACGAGGCAACGTTCTTCCTGCTATGGGCGGCCGAGACGGGCCACCGCGGGCCCTTCGACGTTCCTGCGAGACTTGTGAAGTTGCGGCGGAGGGGCGGTGTCGAGCGGCCGACTTGGATCCGCTCGCGCAGGCTGAAGCCAAATCCCAGCAACTTCAAGCTGAAGCAGGTACCGACCGTTCAGCAGGTGCAGCTCTGGGAGGATGCCGTCCGAAGAGACAAGGGGCGGGCCAAGGCCCTCAATTGCAGGTTCATCGTCAGGACCGCGGTTCGTCTTGAAGAGGGCACGTCGGTGAGGGTCGGGCAATGGCCGTCGTTGGTGGCGTTGGATGAGCGGGCAGCTTTGGGATACGACTCGATCCCGCTGCTGCTGTCCGTCACGAAGGGTGGGACACCACGCTACATCGACGTGCCACTCGACCTCGCCGTGGAGGTCCGGAACTACATCGACACATCCCGCCTCGTCGCGCAGTTGCGCTTTATGAAGCGCGAGAAGAAGGACGCGTCCGATCTTCTCTTCCTGTCGGACGCGCGAGGATTTGAAGGCACGCCGATCCGCAGGCAATCAGTGTACCGTTGCTTCAAGAAGAAGGTCGCGGGCGGCCCCAAGGATTGGCACCCCCACATGGCCCGCCACTTCTACGCGTGCCAGCACATCCTAAACGCGGTGCGCACGGACGCCGAAATCCTCGGGCAAGATGTCGCTTTGCTGGGCGTCGATTGGGTGGCCGCGAGGGCGGGATACCACCTTGAGCTGCTGCGCCAACAACTCGGCCACCAGGAGGCCTCCACGACCAAGATCTATCTTAGGTGGCTCCTGACAGCACTAGGCCTTGCTGTTGTCACTTCCTTCTGGATGCGCAAGCTCGACGCGGGAGGCGACCTTGACGCGGTTTGACCCCGAAGGTGCGGACGACCGGCCGGACCAGCGGAGACTCGCAACGTGGGTCCGACCGAGCGACGGTTCCGCACCATACGAAGCCGACTTCTCGACGTTCTTCCTTCCATACCAATCGGCGCGCCTCTCAGGCCTAGCGCTGAGGCATTGGGGCGGCGACTTCTCGGTGAGGGAGCAGTTGGCAGGCGAATTCATGGAACACGTATTGAGCGAGGCGCCCTCAGAGGACGCGTTTGCTTCGATCGCATCTGCGACCCGAATCTTCAGTCGATACCTCGACAACATCGATCCGGACCGGAAGGTGGGCGGCGTCGCCGACATCAATGAGGTCCACGGGATGCAGTTCCGGCAGTGGCTTTCGGATAGGGGTTACGCCGGGGGGGGAGGCACAGTTTACCAGCGCGTCGCGCAGATGATCAATCGGGTGAGGCAGAACGCCTCCCTTCCCGCGCTCGCCTGGCCACCCCGGGATCGTGGAGAGAGCGAGCTCGGCGGCGCGGACTTCGACGAGCAGGGCATCATCCGGCTGACCCATGCTCTGAGGCATGAGATCAGGCAGGTGAAGGGAATGTTTCGGGAGGGAGAGGAGCTGGCCGCGCGTGGTTGCGACCCAAGAGTGCCAGACGACGCCACGGAGCGGCGTGAACTCTGGATTAGACGGGATTGCCACGCACATTTGATTCTGAAGCTGTCGAAGACATTCCTTCCTGACAAGGACGCAATCCTGAAGGAGGATGCGGTCAACCTCATCCAGCCCGCCGATCGAAGATCCAGATCGCCCGACGGGCCATTGTACCTAGCGCCGGGAATGACCCAGCGCGGCAGCCGCGGGGTGGTCGGGAAGTTGCGGTGGGCGCATCCGAGCGCTCACGACACCGCGCTCTTTCTTTGGCTGTTCCTCCTTGCGACAGGGTGGAACCTCTCGACTGCCCTCGGCGTCGACGTCTCGTCTGAGGAGGGCTGGGCGGAGCCGCACCCCACAAATCCGCTCTACATGGTCATTCACGCGTGGAAGAAACGCTCCAACGCGCACGTATTCGCGGTGTCTTTGGAGAAGCCAGAGTTCCACCCATACCGGATAGTCAAGTACATGTGCGCGCGAACGGCGGTCATGCGCGCGACGGTGCTGCGAAACCTTGAGGCCGCCAGACGGAATTTCGAGCGGAACCCGTCAATGGAGCTCGAGCGAGAAATCGCGGAGTTGGAACGCGTCTCGCGGAGCCCATGGCTGTACCACTCCATCGACAAAGTTGGTCGCGTGAGCGCTTTCGACGTGAGCGAAGCCTTCCACCTCAACCAGATCGCCCAGAGCACCATCGCGCGCCACGGGTTGGAAGATTCCCATCCGTCCCTTCTCGAGCTGACGACCAGCATCGGCCGCGATGCCTGGATCGGGCACGCCTACGTGTCGAGCGGTTACCAGAGCCTGATCGCGCAGATGGCCGCGCAGCACAGCAACCGGCGTAGCCTTCGCCACTACCTTCGCAACAAGGTGCTTCGCAGGCGAAGCTTTACCACTGTGATGCGGGTCCAGGACCACGCGCTCTCAGACATTTACGACGGACGTCCGCTCGATCCCACGCGTCTACGCATCCTTGTGACGCACGGCCACATCACCGTCGAACAGGAGGCAAGGCTCATCGACGTAAGGATGCGGACGCGGCTCGGCATGGCCTGCCTCTCGCCGCGAAACCCGCCGCCGCACATCGCGCCCGACCATGAAAAGGGCAGCTTGTGCACCCAACAGCGATGCACGGGATGCGAACACGGCGTTGTGTTCGAGGAGAGCCTAACTCCGCTCGCGAGGGCCTTGGCGGAGCTCCACTGGATCAAGAGATCTATCCCTCTCGAGTCGTGGCTAGGCTCGTCCTTCGAGACGGAGGAGGTCTCCATCAGCGAAACACTCGCCCTCTTCAACACCGATACGGTCAGGGCGATCCACGACGCTTGGTTGGACGAACTCAGGAACGGCAAGAGGCTGCCTCATGACGCGTACCCCGCATAGCGGTAGGCCCGTGTCGCCGACGAATGTTGAGCCGACGTGGCAGGCGGATCTCGTCATGCGGGTGGGCGAATTCAGTTCCCTGGCGCGGATGCCCTGGCGGGAGTTGGCGAGGGTCGAATTATTTCCGGGCGTCGCCCTTGGAAGTGCGACGGTCGTGGTTCCCGAGAGATACCTGCCGTCAGGCCCGTTGAGACGCAGTTCCGCTCGAACGCTCGACGCCACTTGCGGGGGCAAGATCGTTCACGCTGACACGTCCGCCCGGGCGGCACGGCTCGCCGAGGGGGTGGGCCGGCTTCTCCTCGCACTGGCGCTTCCGTCGGCGGTACAGAAGCGCGGCCGGGTTCTGACCGCCTCCTCCTTCTTGTCGTACAGCCGCACGTGTCTAACGGCGGTCAAGTGGATTATCGAGAACGCCCCGTCCTCGGACGGGTCGTTATGGGCGCACCTCGACGCTCGCGACTTGCGTCTGCTCGTGTCCAACTTCGCGTCAAGCGAGGCGCGAAGCGACTTCTTCATACTTCTTGAGCGATTTCGGGAGGCGCACAAGCGCGGGATCTTAAACGACTTCCTGGTCTCGCCGCTTCCCGAGCCTGCTTCACGAAATCCGCCTCTCGAGGCGACATACAAGGAAAGGCCGCCGCGTGCGGCCGCGTCTGGCAAGGTCGCGGCCAGGCTGGAACGGGACGGAAGGCATTTCCCCGATGCCTACGTGGACGCGATCATCTCCCGGGCGCTATACTTTTCGAACCAACTCGCCCCTGCCGTGCTCGATTGCTGGGTGCTGGTCCGGGACGCTGGCACACGTTGGAAGGATCGATCCGGCGGCACGTCCAACTCGCTATGCATCGCCGAGCGCAAGGCCCTCATCGCGAGGTTCGCGTGGCGTGACGCCGACGGCAATGTGATCGCCGCCCTTCCCTTCCCCGTTTGGCAGAAGATTGAGGGGAAGTTTTGCCTGTCGAACAGATGGCCACCTGAAGACGCACGGTCGTTTCGGCTCGTCGTGCGGGTCATCCAAGTATGCAACTACGCGCTTGTGGCCTTCTGCACGGGCATGCGTAACAGCGAGATTGCGTCGGCCGAGGATCAACGCGGCGAGAGTCTCGAGGCATGTCTCTTCGAGGCTAAGACTTCGAAGTACGTCGACGCGATCGCCGGACGGAGCCGGGATTGGCCGATCCATCCGCTGGCCGCGCAGGCGCTACGTGTTCAGCAGAGGCTCGCGGAAACCTTTCGTCCCGAGGGGGCCAAGCACCTATGGGTCCACCTGAAAGACACGGGCGACGGCGACGCGGGCTCACCGCTTCTGAATTTCACTGAGCCGATGGTGCAGGTCACTGAGCATCTCGGCCTGAAAGAACTGGCGGGTGACCGTCGCCCCCACATGCACAGGTGGCGCCATACGATAGCGCGGCTCGTGGCCCTGGCGTGCGCGGAGGCACCGCAGATCCTCCTCGACCTGCTCGGCCACGCCGACTTCGAGCAGGTCATGGTCTACATGCTGTCCGATCCGGACATCGCCGCCGAAGCTACAAGGGTCGCGCGCGAAGCCAGGATCGTCCTTGCGGAAGAGGCGATCGGCGAAGTCCTTGAAGGCTTGGCGGGTGGAAACGCCGCGGCGCCCATGAAGCAAGGTTTGGCAAACCTGAGGATGAGGCGCGGGGCCGAGACGTTCGGATCGGACTCAATGAGGGAACTGGCGGAAGTCCTCACCTTCGGCGGCAAGACCTGGAACCTCGTCAGGCCCGGCGTCCTGTGCACGAAGGCACTCGGTGAGTACGGCCCCTGCACGAAGGGCTACGGCAACGCGGATCCGGGAAGTTGTCGCACAGGATGCGATCACCGTCTCGAGACAGCTCGGGCGCGCTCGCATGCGGCAGGAGCCCTGGAGCAACTCCTGGAGGAGTTGGCGGCTGCCGAAGCGGAGGGGGCGACGATGCTCGTCGCGAACTTCGAGGGGCAGATCCTGGCGCAACTGAGGAGGTGGGACGACCTTCGGCGCCAACTCGTCGAAACTGATGCTGCGGCAAGAAGAATCTGGGAGCGGGCGCAGTGAACGACAGGATATTCAAGACCGCTCCCCGACGTCAATTAAAATCCCCTCAAGTACCGAAAAGTCCCTCTAAGATCTACGTCCCCATTGCCCCGGCTCACCTCACCGCTGGCGAAAGACTGATGTGGGCGATGGAGACAATCCTCTCGGAATGCCATGCGAAGGGCAAATATCCCTACGCCGAGACCGTTGTCATCCAGGAGGTTCTTCGGCGGGCTGATCTCTCCCCACAGTACCTAGAGAAGGCGCGAAGGAAAGAGCTGAAGCAGGTCGTGAAGGATTTCCTGAACGAGAACCAGGACGCATTTCGTTCACGTTCCTACAGAACCGTTCGAAAACCGGAAGCCCCGCATTCCGGCAACCGTGTAGAGAGCGCCGAGTTGCGCCGCATCCGCGATTGTCTGGTCCTGCTGGAGCTCGAGCTGGATACGGCGACCAAGCTTCTCGCTCGAGAGCGAGCCGTGACGGCGCAGTTGAATGCCACTATCGACCAGCTTCGAGGCGGGTCGGAAGACAAGCAAATCTGAGACGCGAATCCAGGGTCCCACGCATGCCCAGATGCGGCACGCCCAGCATGGCGGATGTCGATCAGCCGCGCCTGTCGTCCAGCCTGACCCTCACGGAGGCAGCCGCGATCATCGGCGTCGCCCCCAGGTCACTGAGGAACATCTTGACCGAGGAAGGCGGCATCCGGCCTCGGAAGCGGAGAGGGTCGCCGATCTGGTTTCCTCGGACGGAGGTCGACCGCATAGCCGCCGCCTTCCCCGAAGTCCATGCCGTTCGAAGCCGTAGTTACGCACCTCGGCATCGGGGTTAGAGCGGTCAGGGCCATACGCGAGGCCGATCTCCTTCCGGTCTGGGTTCGTGGGGGTTGTTCGAACAGGCACCAATACCTGTTCGTGAAACCCGACGTCGACCGCTGGGTGAAGTCGGTCGTCGGTAATCCTGTCGATGTGAAAGCGCTGGCGCCGTGAGAATCGACGATCGCCGACGTCAACCACCGCATGCAGATGCCATTTTAGCGGCTGGTCGAAAGGATCACCAAGGGCGAGATCGCTGTTCGGGGGCGCTTGGCGAACACCTTAGTTTCGGGAGGTGTGGTCGTGCAAAGATCGGAGCTTCTCGCAGTTATGGATGTCGGCGTGAGTCAGGAAGTCGCTTCTTGCGAGAATGAGGATCCGCAGGGAAAATTGTTGCTCCTCTGACCGCTCAACCCAAAAAACCACGGCCTGCCACGACGCGCCAGGAACAATCTGAGGAACAATAAAGCCGATTACCCAATCCCTGCATGGACTTGATGGTCAGAGTGGATGTAGAACTGCGGCAGCACGTCGGGCTGCAGCTGATACACAGGGGGCATCGAGCATCGGCAGCGCCTCCAGTTTGCAGGCGCTGCTTCGCCTCAAGGCGTGAGACACACGTCACACAAAACACCAAAGGCCTTGGACAGACGACATCTGGCCGGGCCTTTTGGCGTAAACGCCCTCGCAGCCCCAATCCGCCGGCCCGGCCCGACACGCGGTTGTCTCATGCTTCCATCCTCCCTCGTGCGCCGCATCGATCTCGTCACGCTGCAGCTCTTCGTCACCGTGTGCGAGGAGGAGCATCTGACGCGGGGGGCCGAGCGGGCCGGTATCGCGCCTTCGGCGCTGTCGAAGCGCCTCGCCGAACTGGAGACGACGCTCGGCACCGAGCTGTTTCATCGCCATGCGCGCGGGATGACGCCGACCGCGTCGGGCGACACGCTTCTGCGCCATGCGCGCTCGATCCTGCGGGCGGTGGACACGATGGGTGCGGCGCTTGCCGATCATGCGCAGGGGCTGCTCGGCCATGTGCGCATTCTCGCCAACATCTCGTCGATCGTGGAATTCCTGCCCGAGGACCTCTCGGACTTCTACCGCGCCAACGGCCGCGTTCGCATTGAGCTGGAAGAGCGCACGAGCTATGCCGTGGTGAAGGGCATCGAGGAGGGCGTCGGCGATATCGGCCTGTGCGTCTCGACGGTGGACAGCCGCGACCTCGCCGCCGCGCCCTACCGGCGCGACCGGCTGGTGCTCGCCGTGCGGCGCGACCATCCGCTCGCGAGCCGCGAGCGCATCGGGTTTCTGGATACGCTCGACTACGAGCATATCGGCCTGCACCAGGACAGCGCCATCTATCGCCGCTCGGCGGTCGAGGCCGCCCATGCCGCGCGCGACGTGAAGCTGCGCATTCATGTGCCGGGCTTCGACGCGGTGCTGCGCATGGTGGAAAGCGGGCTCGGCGTCGGTCTCATTCCCGACCGGGCCTTCGCGGTCGTCGCGCGCGGCATGGACCTCGTGGCCGTTCCCCTCACCGATCCTTGGGCGCATCGCGAGTTGAAGCTCGTTTCTCGCGATCCCGCTTCGCTGCCGCAGGCGACGCGTCTCCTACGCGAGCATCTCCTACGATCTGGCAATTCGCCGTCCGCGAACGAGGCTTGACCGGAGACGATTGGACCCGCCCCCGGCCTCGCGCCGACAATCGCCGCAAAGACGTGACGCGCGACGGGAGGCGGGCATGGACACCTGGAAGGATACGACGGCGACGGGTGGCAGCGGCCCGCTCGCCGGCCTGCGCATTCTCGAACTCGGGCATTTCGTGGCCGCCCCTTTCGCCACGCGGCTTCTGGCCGATCTCGGCGCCGATGTCGTGAAGATCGAGCCGCCGGGCGGCGACCCGGTGCGGCAATGGGGCGAACAGGCCAATGGCCATTCGCCCTGGTGGTCCATGCATGCGCGCAACAAGCGCTGCCTGTCGCTCGATCTCAAGCACCCGCGCGCCCGCGAAATCGTGCTGCGCCTTGCGGGCCGCGCCGACGCACTGATCGAGAATTTTCGCCCGGGCCAGCTCGACAAGCTGGGCCTTGGCGAGGCGGCACTGCGCGAGGCGCGGCCGAACCTCGTGATCGCGCGCATTTCCGGCTTCGGCCAGGACGGTCCCTATCGCGATCGCGCCTCCTTTGGCGTGATCGGCGAGGCGATGGGGGGCCTGCGCTATCTCACCAACCACCCGCCGGAAGAAACCGACCTGCCGCCCTCGCGCGTCGGCATTTCCATCGGCGATTCCATCGCCGGGCTTTATGCCGCGTTCGGCGTCATGTCCGCTCTCTGGCAGCGCGACCGCTCGGGCGGTGCCGCCAAGCCCTTCACGCTCGACGTCGCGCTGACCGAGGCCATGCTGTCCATGATGGAGGGCACGCTGCCCGAATACGGCGTGTTCGGCACGGTCCGCCAGCCGCAGGGCTCGCGCATCAAGACCGCCGCACCGACCAATGCCTATCCGACGCGCGACGGAAAATGGCTGCTGATCGCGGCCAATTCCGATCCGCTCTTTCGCCGCCTCGCCCGGGTGATCGGGCGGCCGGAACTCGCCGACGATCCGGACTTTTCCGCCAATCCCGGCCGCCTGCGCCATGTGGAGCGGCTGGATGCGATCATCGCGGACTGGTCGCGCGGCCATGACGCGGCTGAGGTCGACCGCATCCTCACCGAAGCGGACATTCCCTCGACCCTCTGCTTCAGCGCCGCCGACATCGCCGCCGACGCGCAATATCAGGCGCGCGGCATGGTGCGCGAACTGGAGGACCCGCTGATCGGCCGCGTGCTTCATGCCGGCGTCGTGCCGCATGTGCCGCAAGCGCCCGGCGACATCCGCTGGACGGGCCCCGCCGTCGGCGCCCATACCGACGAAGTCCTGAACGAAGCCGGCTTCGACGCCGACGAAATCCAAACGCTGCGCCAGGAAGGAGTCGTGCGATGACCCCGCTCGATCGCCGCACCGAAGTCGAAATCGTGGAGGTCGCTCCGCGCGACGGTTTCCAGCCGATCGGCCCGTTCATCCCGACCGCGACCAAGGTGGAGTTCGTCCGCCGGCTCCACGCGGCGGGGCTGCGCCGGATCGAGATCGGCTCCTTCGTCAGCGCCTCGGCCGTGTCGCAGATGGCCGATACGCCGGATGTGCTCGACGCCGTTCGCGACGTGCCCGGTCTCCTGTCGCAGCTCCTCGTGCCGACGGAGAAGCGCGGCGCGGACGCGCTCGCCGCCCGCGCGCCGATGGTGGCCTACGTCCTGTCGGTGTCGGACGCCCACAACCGAAACAATGTGCGCCGCACGCCCGCCGAATCGGCTGCGGATTACGAGCGCTTCGCCGCGCGCGTGCCGGCCGACATTCCTCTGCGCCTCAGCCTTGCGACCTCGTTCGACTGTCCCTTTTCGGGCCGCGTCGAGACGGCGGAGGTCCTGGCGCTGCTCGACCGCCTCGTTCCCATCCGGCCGGAGGCCGAGATCTGTCTCTGCGACACGACGGGCCGCGCGGTGCCGGACCAGATGCGCCGCCTGTTCGGCGAGGCCATGGCGCGCTTTCCCGAGGTTCGGCACTGGGCCATGCACGGGCACGACACCTATGGGCTCGGCCTCGCCAATGTCTTCGCCGCCTTCGAGGAGGGCGTGCGCGTGTTCGACGCGGCGGCCGGGGGGCTCGGCGGTTGCCCCTTCGCGCCGGGCGCGACCGGCAATGTCGCGACCGAGGACGTCGTCTGGATGTTCGAGCGGATGGGCATCGCCACCGGCGTCGATATCGAGGCGCTGCGCCGGATCGCGGAGGACGCGGCGGCGCTGCCCGGCGCGCAGTCGGGCGGACGGGTGCGCGCTGCCCTGCGTTCTCGGCCGGAACTCTGCGCCGCCTAACCGTTCGCCGTTGGGAAACGCTCGTTTCGGCCTAACGCATGTTCCAGCGGCGCACGGTTCATCTAATCTGCGAATCCAACGACGTCGGGGAGGACGGCGATGATAGAATTGAAGGCGCGACGCGCCGGGATCGTGGCGCCATGCTGAGCGCCGTGCAAACCATACGAAAGCCGACGATGGACGCTGCCCCCGCTGGTGCGCAGGCCATCGGCCTGTCGCAGGTCGAGATCGCCTTTCGCCTCGCCAATGGCGGCCGCTTCGAGGCCGTGGCGCCGACCGATCTCGTGGTGCGCGAAGGCGAGTTCGTGGCCGTGGTCGGCCCGACGGGCTGCGGAAAGTCCACGCTTCTGAACGCCGCTGCGGGCCTCCTGAAGCCCTCGGACGGCACGGTGCGCATCTTCGGCGAAGAGCTGACCGGCCTCAACACCAAGGCCGGCTACCTCTTCCAGCAGGATTCGCTGATGCCCTGGAAGACGGTGCTCGACAATGTGTCGATCCCGCTGACCATCGCGGGCACGCCGAAGCGCGAGGCGCAGGACCGCGCCCGCGAATGGCTGGCCCGCGTCGGCCTGTCCGCCTTCGCCGATCGCTATCCGCACATGCTGTCGGGCGGCCAGCGCAAGCGCGTCGGCCTTGCGCAGGTTCTCATCCGCAATCCACGCATTCTCCTGATGGACGAGCCCTTCGGCCCGCTCGACGCGCAGACCCGCGTCATCATGGGCGGCCTGCTCCTCGACCTCTGGTCGACCGAGAAGAAGGCCGTGATGTTCGTCACGCACGATCTGGAAGAGGCCATCGCGTTGTCCGACCGCGTCGTCATCATGTCGGCCGGGCCCCGCGCGCGCATCATCGGCGACTACGAGATCCCGATCGCCCGCCCGCGCGAGATCGCCGACGTGCGGCTCGACCCGCTCTTCCACGACATCCATCGCGAGATCTGGAACGCCCTCAAGGAAGAGGTCGTGAAGGGCTATCGCCAGACCAACGGACTGCCAGCATGACGAGGCCGGTTCTCATCCTTCTTCAGGTCTCGGTCGCCGTCGTCGGCCTCGTGATCTGGCACCTCTTCACCGCGACCCACCTTTTCGGCAATCCGGCCAACGCCAAGTTCTTCTTCGCGACGCCCATCGATGTCGGCGCGCGGATCGTGGAATGGTTCGTGTCCGGCTCGATCTGGTACCACCTCTACATCACCCTCGCCGAATCCACCCTCGCCTTCGTGATCGGCTCGCTCGGCGGCGTCGCCATCGGCTTCTGGTTCGCCCGCAAGCCGCTGCTCGCCATGGTCTTCGATCCCTATGTGAAGGCCGCCAACGCCCTGCCGCGCGTGGTGCTCGCGCCGATCTTCGCGCTGTGGCTGGGCCTCGGCATCTGGTCCAAGGTCGCGCTCGGCGTCACGCTCGTCTTCTTCATCGTGTTCTTCAACGTCTATCAGGGTGTGAAGGAGGTGAACCAGACGGTGCTCTCCAACGCGCGGATGCTCGGCATGAGCGAGCGCCAGTTGCTGCGCCACGTGTATCTGCCCTCGGCTCTGAGCTGGATGTTCTCTTCGCTGCACACGGCGGTCGGCTTCGCCGTCGTCGGCGCCGTGGTCGGCGAATATCTCGGCTCCTCGGCGGGGCTTGGCTATCTCATCCAGCAGGCCGAGGGCGTGTTCGACGTCACGGGCGTCTTTGCCGGCATGTTCGTTCTGATGGGCTTCGTGCTCGTGATCGACTGGCTGGTGACTCTCGTGGAAGAACGCCTTCTCGTCTGGCGTCCGCAGGCGCAGGTCGCCACGGCCTGAACCGACAACCTCACCGAAAACGGCCTTGGGAGGGGCTGAACCGATGAACCGCAGAGACTTTCTTCTCACCGGCGCGGGCGCGCTCGCCTTCGCAGCCCTGTCCGCCCGCCTGCCGGCTTTCGCGCAGGACCCAGGCGCCAAGATCGAGAAGCCCTCGCTGACGCTCGGCGTCGGCGGCAAGCCGCTCCTCTACTACCTGCCACTGACCATTGCCGAGCGGCGCGGCTACTTCACGGAGGAAGGGCTCACCGTCGCGATCAACGATTTCGGCGGCGGCGCCAAGTCGCTGCAGGCCCTCGTCGGCGGCTCGGTCGACGTCGTGACCGGCGCTTACGAGCACACGCTGCGCATGCAGCATCGCGGCCAGGACATCCGGGCCGTCGCCGATCTCGGCCGCTTCCCCGGCATCACCATCGCCGTGCGCAAGGAACTGGCCGGCGAGATCAAGTCGATCGCAGACCTCAAGGGCCGCACGATGGGCGTGACGGCGCCCGGCTCCTCCACCGCCCTCATGCTGCAATATGCGCTGGTGAAGGCCGGCCTGCAGCCGACCGACGTGTCTCTCGTCGGCATCGGCGGCGGCACGAGCGCGGTCGCGGCGGTGAAGCGCGGCGAGATCGCGGGCCTGTCGCATCTCGACCCCGTGACCTCGCGTCTCGAAGTCGACGGCGACATCGTGCCGCTCATCGACACGCGCACGGAAGAAGGCACGCGCCAGCTCTTCGGCGGCACCAACCCGGCCGCCACCGTCTATCTGCGCCATGATTTCGTGGAGGCCAATCCGGTCACGACGCAGCGCATCGTCAACGCCTTCCTGAAGTCGCTCGCCTGGCTCCAGACCGCGACGCCCGACGAGGTCGCCGACAGCGTGCCCGAGGACTATCATTTCGGCGATCGCGAGTTCTACAAGACCGCCTTCGAGAAGGCCCGGCCGATGTATTCGCCCGATGGCGTGATCACCGAGGACGGGTTCCAGTCCATGCTCTCGATGCTGAAAACGCTGGAGCCGGCCGAGTTCGGCAATGCCGAGATCGCCTTCGCACAGACCTTCGACGACCGCTTCGTCAAGGCCAAGAGCTGATATCAGGCGGGAGCGGAGAGGACATTCCCCGCTCCCGCCGATCGCTTTGAGACCTCAGCGATCCGACGGCGGCGCCCAGGGCGGCGGGCGCTTTTCAAGAAAGGCGGCAATGCCCTCGCGCGCCTCGTCGGTCTCCCAGGCATCCGCGAGCACCGTGATCGTCGCCTCGATCACGGCCTCGTCGATTGGGGGGCCGAGCCGTCGCGCCAGCGCCTTGGCGCGGGCCACAGCCCCCGGCGCCGTCGAGAGATAGGGCTCGACCTCCGCCGCCACAGCCGCCTCCAGCCCGCCCGGCTCGACCGCACGCGCGATAAGGCCGAGGCGCTCGGCTTCCTCCGCACCGAAAATCCGCGATGACATGAAGACCCGCCGCGCCGTGCCTTCGCCGAGCCGCGCCAGGACATAGGGGCCGATCGTCGCCGGAATCAGGCCGAGCCGCGTTTCCGTGAAGCCGAAGCGCGTTCCCGTCTCGGCGAGCGCCACGTCGCAGACCGAGGCAAGCCCCGCGCCGCCGCCGAGCGCCGCGCCCCGGATCGCGGCGATCAAGGGCGCGCGAAGCGCGTTCAGGACGCCGAACATGCGCGCGAGCTTCCGGGCCTCGCTCATGCGCGTCGCGCGGTCCCCCTCGACCTGCGCCTTCATCCAGTCGAGATCGCCGCCGGCGCAGAAAACCGACCCTTCGCCGGTGAGGATCACGGCGCGAAGCGTGGCGTCCGCGTCGAGTTGCGCGGCGAGGTCCGTGAGGTCCGCGATCATCGCCGCCGACAGGGCGTTGCGCTTGTCCGGCCGGTTCAACGTCACCGTAGCGACGCCGCGCGCGTCCTTGACCACGCGAAGGGTTTCGAAGCTCATCGAGCGGGGCTCCTCAAGGTTCTGGCATAGCTCGCGGCCGTTGCCAGGCGGCCGGGGTCCACGCCCGTCTCGAAACCCAGCGCCGTCAGACGTTCGCACACCGCCTCGGTCGCGACATTGCCCTTGGCGCCCGGCGCATAGGGGCAGCCGCCGAGACCGGCCACCGAGGCGTCGAACCGGCGCAGGCCGTGGCTCAACGCGGTTTCCATGTTCGCGAGAGCCTGCCCGTCCGTGTCGTGGAAATGACCGGCGAGTTGTTCGGCCGGCAGATCGCGCAAGAGACAGCGCAGAAGGGCGTCCACCTTTTCCGGCGTCGCGCGGCCCAGAGTGTCGCCGAGGCTGACCTCGTAGCAGCCGAGTTGCAGAAGGCTCGCGGCAATATCCCGCACTGCGTCCGGCGCCACCGGCCCGTCATAGGGGCAATCCGTGATGCAGGACACATAGGCCCGCACGGAAACGCCCGCTTGGCCGGCCGCCACCACGACGGGCGCAAACCGCTCCAGGCTTTCGGCGATCGTGCAGTTGAGATTGGCGCGCGAGAACCCTTCCGAGGCGGAGGCGAAGACGGCGACTTCGTCCGCGCGGCTGGCGAGCGCCCCTTCCAGCCCGCGCGAATTGGGCGTCAGCACGGTATAGCAGACGCCCGGCGCGCGGCGGATGCCGGCCATCACCTCGGCGGCGTCGCCCATCTGCGGCACCCAACGCGGGCTGACGAAGCTCGTCGCCTCGATCCGGCGAAGCCCGGTCGCGGAAAGAAGGTCGATGAGATGGATCTTCTCGGCGGTCGCGATCGGCTGGCGTTCGTTCTGCAGTCCGTCGCGCGGGCCGACCTCGGTGATCTCCACCCGCTCATGCATCGGCGGCCTCTTCCAGCGTCGCCAGAACGTCGCCGTCGCCGACCTGCCCGCCTTCGGCAACCAGAAGCTCGGCGATCACGCCATCGCGCGGTGCCAGAAGGGTGTTCTCCATCTTCATGGCTTCCAGCACCAGCACCGGATCGCCGGCCGAGACCGGATCGCCCGCCCGCACCATGAGCCGCGTGACGAGGCCCGGCATGGGCGCGACGATCGCATCGCCCCCGCCCGCGACGCTCGAAGCGCGGTCCAGCGGGTCCACCAGCGAGAAGCTGACGGAGCGGCCCGGCTCGAAGAGGGTCGCCTTTCCATCGCGAAGCGCGACCTCGATCCGACGGCTATGGCCGCCCCGTTCCACCAGAACCGCATCGCCGTCGCGTCGGATCGCAAGCGCGGTCCCATCGGCGAGACGCAAGGTGGTGCCGTCGAGTTCGGCCGAAACGCTTAGCCGTTCCGCGCCCTGCAACAGCGTCATGTCGAGCCGCGCCGGCCCCCAGGTGCGAAAGCCGCGAAGCTGGCTCCAGGGGTCGGCCTCTTCGGGCGGATCGAGAAGGCCGGCGAGCGCCATGGCGGCGACATAGGGCGCGTCTGGCGAGATGTCGGGCTCCTGTGCGAGCGCTTGGGCGTTGCGGGCGATCAGCCCCGTATCGACCTGCCCCGCCACGAAATCGGCTTGGCGCGCGAGGCGCGCGAGAAAGCCGACATTCGTCACCGTGCCGCCGACGCGGATCTGGTCCAGGGCGTCGGCGAGCTGCGCCAGCGCCCGGGGGCGGTCCGCGTCGTGGACGATCACCTTCGCGATCATCGGATCGTACCAGGGCGTGATCTCGTCGCCTTCCTCGACGCCGCTATCGATGCGCAAGGGGCCGGGCGCGAAGCGCTGCGCGGGCGGAAATTGCAGATGCTCCAGCCGGCCGGTCGCCGGCAGGAAGCCCTTGGCGACATCCTCGGCATAGAGCCGGGCTTCCACCGCATGGCCCGTGATCCGCAGATCGCCCTGCGCGAAGGGCAACGGCTCGCCGGCGGCGACGCGCAACTGCAGCTCCACGAAGTCGAGCCCCGTAATCGCCTCCGAGACGGGATGTTCGACCTGCAGCCGTGTGTTCATCTCCATGAACCAGAAACCGTCCAGCCGCAGCCCTTGGCTTCCATCGGCGATGAACTCCACCGTGCCCGCGCCGCGATAGCCGATCGCGCGCGCCGCTTCCACGGCGGCGCGGCCCATGGCCTCGCGCACCTCTTCGGTCATGCCGGGCGCGGGCGCTTCCTCGATCACCTTCTGATGGCGGCGCTGAAGCGAGCAGTCCCGCTCGAACAGATGGACGACCCCGCCCTGCCCATCGGCGAAGACCTGCATTTCCACATGGCGCGGCGCGGTGACGTAGCGCTCGATCAGAACGGCCGGATCGCCGAAGCTCGCCTGCCCCTCGCGCCGCGCGCCCTCGAGCGCTGCCGCGAAATCGGCGGGCCGTTCCACGAGGCGCATTCCCTTGCCCCCGCCGCCCGCGCGCGCCTTGATCAGGACGGGATAGCCGATGCGCGCGGCCTCGGCTTCGAGATGCGCGGGGTCCTGGTCAGTCCCATGATAGCCGGGCACGACCGGAACGCCCGCCGCCTCCATCAGGCGCTTGGCGGCGTCCTTCAGACCCATGGCCCGGATCGCCTGGGCAGGCGGGCCGACGAAGACGAGGCCGGCGCGTTCCACGGCCTCCACGAAATCCGGGTTCTCCGACAGGAAGCCGTAGCCGGGATGAATGGCGTCAGCCCCCGTCTCCCGTGCCGCCTTCAGGATCGCATCGGCCCGCAGATAGCTGTCGGCCACGGCGGCCGGGCCGATCAGCACGGCCTCGTCGGCCGCGCGCACATGAAGGGCGTTGCGGTCCGCCTCGGAATAAACGGCCACGGTGCGGATGCCCAACCGGCGCGCGGTCGCCATGACGCGGAGCGCGATTTCGCCTCTGTTGGCGATGAGGAGCTTGTCGAACATCATCACCGTCACATCCGAAACAGGCCGAACCGCGTCGGCTCGATGGGCGCGTTGAGCGCGGCCGAGAGCGAGAGCGCCAGCACCGCGCGGCTCTTTCGCGGGTCGATGATCCCGTCGTCCCAGAGCCGGGCCGAGGCGTAGAGCGGACGGGACTGCGCCTCGAAGCGCTCGACCATCGGCTGCTTGAACGCCGCTTCCTCCTCCGCCGTCCAGCTTCGACCGGCCTTTTCCAGCGCCGCGCCCCGGACGCTGGCGAGGACGCCCGCCGCCTGCTCGCCGCCCATCACGGAGATGCGGCTGTTCGGCCAGGTCCACAGGAAGCGGGGCGAATAGGCGCGCCCGCACATGCCGTAATTGCCGGCACCGAAGGAGCCGCCGACGAGAAGCGTGATCTTGGGAACGGCGGTCGTGGCGACGGCGGCGACGAGCTTGGCACCGTCCTTGGCGATGCCGCCGGCCTCGTATTTTCGTCCCACCATGAAGCCGGTGATGTTCTGCAGGAAGACGAGCGGCACGCCGCGCTGCGAGCAGAGCTGCACGAAATGCGCGCCCTTCAGCGCGCTTTCGGAAAAGAGAACGCCATTGTTGGCGACGATGCCGACGGGCATTCCCATCACATGGGCAAAGCCGCACACCAGGGTTTCGCCAAAACGCGCCTTGAACTCGTCGAAGCGCGAACCGTCCACCAGGCGCGCGATGACCTCGCGGATATCGTAGGGCGTGCGCAGGTCGCCCGGCACGACGCCGAGAATCTCCTCGGGGTCGTAAAGCGGGTCCTCGGCCGGCTGGAGAACCACCGATGGGTGCTTCTCGCGATTGAGCCCGGCGACGGCCTGCCGCGCCAGCGCGAGCGCGTGGGCGTCGTCCTCGGCGAGATAGTCGGCAACGCCCGACAGGCGGGTGTGAACGTCGCCGCCGCCCAAATCCTCCGCCGTGACGATCTCGCCCGTCGCCGCCTTCACCAGAGGCGGGCCGGCGAGGAAGATCGTGCCCTGCTCGCGCACGATGATCGTCACGTCCGACATGGCCGGCACATAGGCGCCGCCCGCCGTGCAGGAGCCCATGACCACGGCGATCTGCGGCACGTTGTCGGCCGACATGCGCGCCTGGTTGAAGAAGATGCGGCCGAAATGGTCGCGGTCGGGAAAGACCTCGTCCTGGTTCGGCAGATTGGCCCCGCCCGAATCCACGAGATAGACGCAAGGAAGCCGGTTCTCGGCCGCGATCTCCTGCGCGCGCAGATGCTTCTTCACGGTAAGCGGAAAGTAGGTGCCGCCCTTCACCGTCGCGTCGTTGGCGAGCACCATGACCTCACGCCCGCAGACGCGCCCGATGCCGGCGATGGCGCCGGCCGAGGGCACGGCATCGTCATAAAGACCGTGAGCGGCGAAGGCGCCGATCTCCAGGAAGGGGGAGCCCGGATCGAGCAGCCGGGCGATGCGCTCGCGCGGCAGGAGCTTGCCGCGCTCGACATGCCGCCGGCGCGCGGCCTCGCCGCCTCCCCCTTGCGTGCGCTCGGCGACCTCGGCGACTTCCCCGATCATCGCGAGATGCGCGGCGCGATTGGCCGCGAAGACGGCGGACCCCGCCACGGCTTTGGATCGCAGAACCGCCATCAGCCCTGCGCTCCCACGAGTTCGCGGCCGATCAGCATGCGGCGGATTTCGCTGGTGCCCGCGCCGATCTCCATCAGCTTGGCGTCGCGGAACAGGCGCGACACCGGCGTCTCGTTCATGAAGCCGGTCCCGCCCATGGCCTGCACGGCCTGATGGGCGACCACCATCGCCTCCTCCGAGGCGTAGAGCACGCAGGCCGCCGCGTCCTGGCGCGTCACGCGGCCCCGGTCGCAGGCCCGCGCAACCTCGTAGACATAGGCGCGCGCGGTGTTCAGCTTGGTGTAGATGTCGGCGATCTTGGCCTGCATCAGCTGGAAGTCGCCGATGCGCGTGCCGAACTGCTTGCGCTGGACCATGTAGGGCATGATCTCGTCCATGCAGGCCGCCATGATGCCGAGCCCGATGCCGGACAGCACGACGCGCTCGTAGTCCAGTCCGGACATGAGAACGCGCACGCCGCGTCCTTCCTGCCCCAGCACGTTCGCGGCGGGCACCTCGACATTCTCGAACACGAGTTCGGCCGTGTTGGAGCCGCGCATGCCGAGCTTGTCGAAATGCGGCGAAGTCGAGAAGCCCGGCATTCCGCGCTCCACCAGAAAGGCCGTGATGCCCTTCGAGCCGGCCGCCGGGTCGGTCTTGGCGTAGACGACGAGCGTCTCGGCGTCCGGCCCGTTGGTGATCCAGTATTTGGTGCCGTTGAGAAGGAAGCGGTCGCCCCGCTTCTCGGCCCGCAGCGTCATCGACACGACGTCCGACCCCGCGCCCGCCTCCGACATGGCGAGTGCCCCGACATGCTCGCCCGAGACGAGTTTGGGCAGATAGGTCCGCTTCTGGTCGGGCGAGCCGTTCAGGCGGATCTGATTGACGCAAAGATTGGAATGCGCGCCGTAGGACAGGCTGACCGAGGCGCTCGCGCGGGCGATCTCCTCCACCGCGACGACATGGGCGAGATAGCCCATGGCCGCGCCGCCATAGTCTTCCTCGACGGTGATGCCGAGCAGCCCGAGTTCGCCCATCTCGCGCCAAAGCGCTGCGGGAAAGCTGTTCGTGCGGTCGATCTCGGCGGCCATCGGCTTCAGCCGCTCCTGCGCCCAGCCATGCACCATGTCGCGCAGCGCGTTCACCTCGTCGCCGAGGTCGAACACCATGGAATTGTTGAACACGTCCTTCACTCCCCCTGACGGTTCATTCGGCCGCGATGGCGACCGGCATGTGATCCCGGCTTTCGATCCGAGCCCGCAGCGCCTCCCGCTGCGCCATGGCCTTTTCGAACGCCTGTTCCTTGACCGGGCCGAAGCCGCGAATGTCCAGCGCGAGCGCCAGAAGCGCCTTGATCGACACGAGGTTCCGCTCGCTCAGATGCCGCTCGGCGAAGTCGAGATCGGCATCGTAGATCTCGATCAGGCGCCGTTCGAGCCTGCGGTCGGCAGTCCGGCCGAACGGGTCGAACGCCGTGCCGCGCAGCGCTTTCAGCCGGGCGAGAACGCCGAAGACCGGCAGCATCCAGGCGCCGAACTCGCGCTTCTTCGGCCGTCCGTTCGCGTCCTCGCCCGGCAGCATGGGCGGAGCGAGGTTGAAGGACAGGCGGAGCTCCCCGTCGAAGGCCTTGGCGAGGCTCTTGCGGAAGGCCGGCGCGCTGTAGAGCCGGGCGACCTCGTATTCGTCCTTGTAGGCCAGCACCTTGGCATAGCCGATCGCTACCGAGCGAAGAAGCTCGCCGCCCTTGTCGAGCGGGGCGACGACCTCCCCGAAGCGCTCGACCCGTGCCGCGTAGCGCCGGGCGAGGCTTGCGTTCTGGTAGGAGGTGAGATGGACCTTTCGATGCTCCACGATCTCGGCCGTCGACATTTCGGCGAGCGGCCGGGGGCGCTGTTCGTCGACGATGTTGCGCTCCAGCGCGGCCGGGTCGTGCGCCAGAAGCCGTCCCCAGTCGAAGGCGGCGAGATTGGCGGCGACCGCCATGTCGTTCAATTCGATCGCCGCCGCGACGGATTCGCGCCGCAGCGGAATCAGGCCCTTCTGCCAGGCATAGCCGAGCATCATGATGTTGGTCGCGATCTCGTCGCCGCAAACGGCGGCGGCCAGTTCGGCGAAGTTGCGGAAATGGTCGCGGTTGCGCACGGCCGCTTCCACGGAGCGCTCCACGGCGGCTTCCTTGAAGTCGAAGTCGCGAAGCCGGACAAAGTCCGACACCGGCGCGGTCTTGGTGTTGAGGACGGCATGGGTGCGCGCGGGGTCGCAGAGAAGAATGCTGTCCTTCGAGGCCGCGACGACCGAATCCGCCGCAAGCAGGAGATCGGCCCCGCCCGCCGCGATGCGCGGGGCGGCGACCGGCCGGTCGGCCCGCGCGATGCGCACATGGCTGAGCACCGCCCCGCCCTTCTGCGCCAGACCCGCCATGTCCAGGATCATCGGGATCTTGCCCTCGACATGGGCGGCCATGCCGAGCAGCGCGCCGATCGTGAGGACGCCGGTTCCGCCGACGCCGGTGACGGCGATATTCCAGGCGCGGTCGATCTGCGGCAGGTCTGGCTCCGGCAGCGCGGAAACGTCGGGCCGGCCGAGCGCGGCACGGCGCTTGAGCGAAGCGCCCCGCACCGTGACGAAGGACGGGCAGAAGCCCTTCTGGCAGGAATAATCCTTGTTGCAGGCCGACTGGTTGATGCGGCGCTTGCGCCCCATCTCGGTTTCCTCGGGCTCGACCGCGATGCAGTTCGATGTCTGCGAGCAGTCGCCGCAGCCTTCGCAGACGGCGGGGTTGATCCACAGGCGCTTGTCCGGGTCTTCGGCCTTGCCGCGCTTGCGGCGACGGCGCTTCTCGGCGGCGCAGGTCTGCTCGTAGACGATCACGGTGACGCCCGGCACCTCGCGCAGCTCGCGCATCGTCGCGTCGATCTCGTCGCGGTGGCGGATTTCGGTTCCGGGCGCGAGGTCGGCGGGGTCGTAGACGTCAGGGCGATCCGACATCAGCACGATCCGCGACACGCCCTCGAAGTGCATCTGATGGGTGATCTGCTGCGGCGTCAGAACGCCATCGATGGCCTGTCCGCCGGTCATGGCGACGGCGTCGTTGTAGAGGATCTTGTAGGTGATGTTCGCGCCGGCCGCGACGGATTGGCGGATCGCCAGATGCCCGGAGTGGAAATAGGTGCCGTCGCCGAGATTGACGAAGCGATGCATCTCGTCGGTAAAGTGCGAGATCGCCGTCCAGGGCACGCCCTCGGCGCCCATATTGGTGAAGGTCTCGGTGTTGCGGTCCATCCACTGGACCATGAAATGGCAGCCGATTCCCGCCATCGCCTTGGAGCCCTCGGGCACGCGGGTCGAGGTGTTGTGCGGGCAGCCCGGGCAATAGTGCGGCAGGCGGACCACCGGCGCGAGATGGCCGTTGCCGCGCGCATCCGCCGCCTCCACGACCCCGAGCCGCTCGCGGATGCGGGCGGCGAGATCGGCGGGCAGATCGAGGCGCAGGACGCGGTCGGCAATCGCCCGCGCCACGCTCGAGACGGTGAGACCCGCCGACAGGGACAGGAAGGGGCGGTCCTCGTGGTCGAACTTGCCGATGATCCTCGGCCGGACGTCGGCGCGCCAGTTGAAGAGCTGCTGCTTGATCTGGTTCTCGATGATCTCGCGGCGCTCCTCGACGATCAGCACCTCCTCCAGCCCTTCGGAGAAGGCGCGGATGCCCTGCGGCTCCAGGGGCCAGGGCATGCGCACCTTGTAGACGCGCAGGCCGATCGCCTCCCATTCGGGCTGGCGCAGGCCAAGCTCGGCGAGCGCCTGGCGCACGTCCTCGAAGGCCTTGCCCGAGGCGACGATGCCGAAGCGCGCATGGGGCGTGTCCACCACGACCTGATCGACGCGGTTGGCACGGGCGAAGGCGATGGCGGCATAGGCCTTGTGTTCCTGCAGCCGCTCGTCCTGCACGAGCGGCGGATCGGGCCAGCGCAGGTTCAGCCCGCCCTCCGGCAGCTCGAAATCCTGAGGCAGAAGAAACTCGCGCTCTTCCTGCGAAAGGTCCACGACGGTGGTGGTCTCCACCGTTTCGGAAATGACCTTGAAGCCGACCCAGCATCCCGAATAGCGCGACATGGCGACGCCGAGGAGCCCGAGTTCCAGGAACTCGTGGACCGAGGACGGGTAGAGAACCGGCATCACGGCCGAGATGAAGGCATGGTCCGACTGGTGCGGGATCGAGGACGACTTGCAGGTGTGGTCGTCGCCCGCGATCGCCAGGACACCGCCATGGGCCGACGTGCCCGCTGCGTTGGCATGCTTGAACACGTCGCCGCAGCGATCGACGCCCGGCCCCTTGCCGTACCACATGCCGAGGATGCCATCCTTCCGGGCGCCCGGCGACAGGTGAAGCTGCTGACTGCCCCAGACGGCGGCGGCGGCGAGATCCTCGTTGAGGCCCGGTTGAAAGACGATGTCATGCGCTTCGAGAAACCGGCGGGCTTTCAGAAGATGCTGGTCGTAGCCGCCGAGCGGCGAGCCGCGATAGCCCGAGATGAAGGCGCCGGTGTTCAGACCCCGTGCGCGATCCCGGCGCATCTGCGTCATGGGCAGGCGAACCAGCGCCTGAATCCCGGTCATGAACGCGGAGCCGCGCTCCGCCGTGTACTTGTCGTCGAGCGTCAGCGGTTTGGTCATGAGTGCCTCCCAGCCTTGCCAGAGTTGCACGAATGCGCCGGGCCACGGTCCCTATTTTAGAGCCGTTCCGAACTGATTTCGCAAAGCCATCCCTCTATCTTATGCTCTGGCAGGACGGGGTCCTCTTTCTCGCCATTCGAGGATGACGGAGCCCCGAGCGATTGGGAGGTCGCGCATCTTGAACATCGACATCGACGAGGCGGATCGGCGCATTCTCCGCATCATCCAGGAACAGCCGGGCCTCACCATGCGCGAGCTAGGCGAACTCACAGGCCTCAGCCACACGCCCTGCTGGCGGCGGCTGCAGCGGCTGCAGGACATCGGCGTCGTCAGCGAGAAACGCTATCTCGTGGACCCGGCGGCGGTCGGCTTCGACATCGTGGCCTTCTGCTTCGTCAAGCTCGTGGAGCATGGGCGCGGCCGGCTGCAGGAATTCGAGAGGGCTGTGGCCGACGTTCCCGAAATCCTCCAATGCTATTCGCTGAGCGGCGATTCGGATTACCTGCTTCAGGTCGTATCGCGCAGCGTGCGGGACTACGAAGAGACGGTGAAGAACGCGCTCACCGAACTTCCGAACGTGCGGTCCATCAGCACGAGCTTCACGTTGAAGCGCGTGAAGGCGTCGACCTTCGTTCCGGTGTGACGTTAGGCGCAGGCGGCATCGCTCAAGACGCGGCGTACGTGACGGCGGGCGTTTCGTGCGATATCCCTCTGGCACAAATCAAGACCGGACCGCCGGCCGCACACCTCCGGAGCCCTCATGACGACCGATCTCGCGACTGCCCGGCGGAACACGCGCGTTCTCATGGCGGCGCAGGCGCTCGGCGGCGCGACCGGACCGATCGTGATCTCGCTCGGCGGCCTCGTCGGCCAGGGATTGTCGCCCGATCCCGCTCTCGTCACGCTGCCCGTCAGCGCCTTCAATCTCGGCCTTGCCGTCGGTACGCTGCCGGCGGCCTTCGTGATGCGGCGTCTGGGGCGCCGGAGCGGCTACGTTCTGGGCGCCTGCATCGCCATGGCGTCCGGATTGACGGCGGCGCTCGGCATCGCGCTCGCGGGCTTCGCCCTGTTTTGCCTAGGCACCTTCGCGGCCGGCCTTTCCTCGGCCTATGTGCAGACCTATCGCTTCGCCGCGACGGATGCGGCGGAAGGCGCCTTGCGGGACAAGGCCATCGCGCGCGTCATGCTCGGCGGTCTCGCCGCCGCGATCATCGGCCCGCAGATCGTGATCTGGACGCGCGACGCGCTGCCGGGTGTGCCCTTCGCCGGAAGCTTTCTCGGCCTGTCGCTTCTGGCGCTGATCGCCATTCCGATCCTGCTTCGGCTTCGCGGCACGAAGCCGCCCCCGCGCCACGGCAGCGCCGTGGCGGGCGGGCGAAGCCTCAGCCAGATTCTCGCGACGCCGCGCTATCTCCTCGCGGTCGCCACCGGCATCGTCTCCTATGGTCTCATGACCTTCGTGATGACGGCGGCGCCGATCGCCATGGTCGGCCACGGACATTCCGTCGGCCATGCCGCGCTCGGCATCCAGTGGCATGTCCTCGCCATGTTCGGCCCGAGCTTCGTCACCGGCCATCTCATGGCGCGCTTCGGCAAGGAGCGCGTGGCGGCGGTCGGCCTGTTTCTGATCGCGAGTTCGTCCGTCGTCGCGCTCGGCGGCTTCGACCTCGGGCATTTCTGGATTTCGCTGGTGCTGCTCGGCATCGGCTGGAATTTCGGCTTCATCGGCGCGACCGCCATGGTGGCCGACTGTCACACGCCGGAGGAGCGGACCAAGGTTCAGGGCGCCAACGACTTCCTCGTCTTCGGAACCGTCGCGACCGCCTCGTTCTTCTCCGGTTCGCTGCTTCACGCGTCCGGCTGGGAAGCGATCAACTGGCTGGTGTTTCCCGCCGTCGCGCTCGTGCTGGTGCCGCTGGTCTGGCGCGCGGCACGGGGGCGCTAGGACTTTCGCTCAGGCCGCGACTTCGCCGTAGAAGGCGCGCTTCTCCTGATACATGCGCTGGTCGGCACGCACGAAGAGGCTTTCCATGCTCTCGCCGGGCCGCCGCCAGGCGGTGCCGAGCGAGAAGCTCAAGGGCGCGTCGGAGCGCCCCTCGCCTTCCGCCGCCGCGCGGCGCGGCAGCGCGCCGAGAAGCTCCAGCGTCGCGCTTTTTATAAGGCCCGGCATGACCACCACGAACTCGTCGCCGCCCATGCGCACGACATGGCAGGGCGGCGGAAAGCTCGCGGACAGAACCCTCGCCATGCGGCGCAGAAGCTCGTCGCCCGCCCTGTGCCCCATCCGATCGTTCAGCGCCTTCAGCCCGTTCAGATCGATCACGGCCAGAGCGATCGGCTCGTCCGAGGTTTCGAGCCGGTCCATCTCCTCGCTGAGAAAACTGCGATTGTGGAGATCGGTCAGCCCGTCATGCGTGCGCGCGAATTCGAGCTGGCGCAGGGCGAGCTCGCGGGCCGTCACATCCTCTACCGAGATGAGATAGCGCGCCCAGCTGGCCTCGTGGCCCGGCAGAAGCCGGCCGTGGTAACTGACGTCGAACCCGCGCCCCTTGGCGGTATAGTTGCGCGTGGTGACGCTGGTGCGCAGCGCTCCGCTCCACAGCTGATCGATCACATCCACGAAGGCGGCGAGCTGATCGTCCTCGAAGATGACGCGGATATTGGAGAAGAGTTCGGCCTCGTCGGTCACCTCGTACATGCGAAGGGTTTCGCGGTTGACGGAAACGACCTGCACGAGCGCGACGAGTTCTTCGACGCGGGTCGGCTCGGCCGCAAGCCAGGGCCGCAGCTCCGCCAGTCCCTCCGCGCGCCACTCGTCGAGACGCGCCTTCAGGGCACCGAGATCCTGCATCCACATGGAGTTCGGAGCCGAGTCGAAAATCGCCGCGAGATCGTCCCAGCTGAGACGCGATCCGGGCGGATGGGTCCCACGGGACTCCAAGGTCTTCGTCATCACCAAGCGCCAATCTGCAACCGACGAACTCATACGTAAAACGTAGCAGTTAGGGAATCGAGACTCAAAACGGATCGAACTTTCGGAACCCTAAGATCGAGCCCTTCGCACAATCCATGCGTGTTGTACGATCGCGACGGCTTGGCGCAAGCCACGAAGCCGTGCACAAGAAGGCCGATCGCCCGTCCGCCTCGGGGCGAACCGAACGTCAGAGCGAACGGAGAGCAAGAATGCCGGCCAAGACCCTCTTCATCGTCCAGCAGTTCGAAACGATGGGAAAGCGCCTCGTCGCCGGGCGGCAGATGGACTTCAAGACGGCCGAAGAAGCGGTCGGCCGGGCCGAGCGCGACGCGACGCGCGTCACCGGCGTCGTCGCGGTTCAACAGGTGGTGGACACCGACACCGGCGAGGTTCTGGAAGAGCCCATCATTCTGGCGCGGCACGGCCAGTTGCCGGCCGAGTTTTCCGAGGGCTGACCCGCCCTCGGCTTCGTTTCGAGCCTTTGCACTCGAAAGGCCTTACTGACCGAGCCCTTTAGCGGACAACGATCTCGCCTTCGTCGCGACCGTCCCAGTAATGGACGCGCGAGGCGTGGACCTTGATCAGCACCATGCCCGGCGTGTCCACGCCGTTCTCGAACCAGTAGTCGAGATCCTTGGTCCAGTGCGCTTCGAACTCCGCCTTGTCGCGGATCAGTTCGGCATGGCCCTCGACCGAGATGAAGATCGGCGGCTTGCCGAGCAGGCCCTTCGAGCCGGTCATGGACAAGGAGACTTTCGGGTCGCGCTCGATGTCGGACACGGTGCGATAGGATTCGTAGGTGAAGAACCAGGAATCGCCGTCATACTCGACATCGCCATTGTTGCTCATCGGGCGGCTGGCGATCTCGCCGCCTTCCGTCTTCGTCGAGAACATCGCGAAATCGATGCCCTTCATGCGTTTGGACAGGTCGTGCAGCGTGAGTTCGGCCATGGTGGTCTCCGCGTCTGGCTTGGCCAGCCTGCCCCAGTCGTCCGCATGCTGGCCGGATTGTCTTGGGTTGGAAGCGGCATCGGGCGACATGGTTCCCGCCCATTCGTGCTAGAGGCTCCCTGACCTCAGCGCTTCGCGCCTCGCGCCAGCCTCTTTTTCCGGACCGAACCCGTTCATGCAGCCGCCTTCCTACTACCCGATCTCGCTCCTGCCGTCCCTCACCGGCCGCTCCCTCGCGCGCTGTCTGGAGCTTGTCGAAGCCGGTCTCGTGCGCTCGCTGGAAGTGCCCTTCGGCGACAAGGCCAAGGACGATGGCGGGCGGCGCAAGGCCAAGCTCGTGCCGGCCGGGCGCGTTCGGGCGATCACGCAGATTCCCGAAGGCGAGATCGCACCCGACCCCGATGCCGACGATGCCGACCGCATCGCGCGCATCGTCTCGGCGCGGGCCGACGAAGTGGTGCGCGTGCGGCGCATGAAGGACAGCTCCTTCGGCGGGTTCGAGGTCGAGGTTCCCTTCTTCACGGCGATCTTCCCGACCGAGCGCGAAACGCTTTTGATGGCCTTCGTGCGCCTGCGCGCGCCCAAATCCATCCGCCAGCGACTGGCCGACGACGAAATCCTGAGCGAGAGCGACGTCGAGGCCACGGTGGAAGCCGTTGCGGAAAGCGCCGCCGAGACGGTCGCCGCGACGCGGGCGCTCCTCGCCTCGGTCGCCAGCGACTACGCCCGTCGCTTCGCCGAGGCGACGCGCGACCTGGAGGACCCGGCCGCCTTCCTGCGCGCGGCCACGCAGGCCGATCTCGAACGCTTCGTCTTCGCCCTTCAGGGTCCGGCCGAAGACGACATGCGCGGAGCCACCGACAAGTGGTTCGAGAAGGTGATCGGCTCGATCCACTCGCTGCGCCGCCAGAGCCGCCGGCGCGCGAGCTTTGCCGAGGCGTCCGGCTACGATCGCTATCCCAACCTGTTTCCGCTCGCCCGTTCCGTGGAGCGCAAGCTCCTGTTCATCGCCGGGCCGACCAATTCCGGCAAGACCTATGAGGCGATGCGGCTGGCGATCGAGGCGCCGACGGCGGAAGTCCTTTCGCCGCTGCGGCTGCTGGCCCACGAGCACCGCGAAACGCTGGTTTCCGCTGGCGTGCGGGCCGGCCTCATCACCGGCGAGGAGCGCGACGAGGACGAGGACTTCACCCATTACGCCCGCACGATCGAGACGATCGATGTCGGCCGGCGCGTCGATGTCTGCGTGATCGACGAAATCCAGATGCTGGCGGACGAGCAGCGCGGCTGGGCGTGGACGCAGGCGCTTTTCGCCGCCCCGGCCGATCTCGTGGTCATGACCGGCTCGCCCGACGCGATCCCGATGGTGGAGCGTCTGGCCAAGCTCCTCGGCGAACCGCTCGAAATCCGCACGCTCCAGCGCAAGAACGAACTCGAAGCCTGGCCGCGCCCGATCGGGCTCACCGATCTCCAGCGCGGCGACGCGGTGGTGGCCTTCTCGCGCGCGGCCGTGCACGAATTGCGCGAGGAGATCGTGCGGCTCGGCTTCAGCGTCGCGACCGTCTATGGCGCGCTCAGCCCCGAGGTGCGGCGGGCGGAAGCCGCCCGTTTCCGGCGCGGCGAGGCCGATATCGTGGTGGCGACCGACGCGATCGGCATGGGGCTGAACCTGCCCGTGTCGCGCGTCTTCCTGGCTGCGCTCGACAAGTTCGACGGCACCCGGCGGCGCGTCCTGTTCCATTCGGAAATCCGGCAGATCGGCGGGCGGGCCGGCCGCTTCGGCATGTTCGAGAAGGGCTGGGTCGGCGTCATCGGCGGCGGCGCGCATGGCGTCGAGAAAATCCGCGCCGCGCTCGCCACGCCGCCGAAGGACCTGTCGGGCCGCGCCTTCGTGCGGCCCAACCGCGAAAGCGTCGCGCTCGCCGCCGAGTTTCTGGAAACCGACGATCTCGCGCAGATCCTGACCTTCCTGCGCTCGCGCATCGTCATGGATCACGCCGATCTCCAGATCGGCGACATGGACGAGGAAATCGACAAGGCACGCCGGCTCGGCGGGATCGGCATTCCGCTTCTCGACCGGCTGGCCTATGCGATCGTGCCCGTGTCGCTGCGCCATCCCTGGTTCATGGACGCGGTTCTGACCTAGGCGCGCGCCCATGCGGCGGGCCGCCGGGCGCCCAAGCCCCCGCTTCGCTCCGGTGATCTCCAGCGCCTGGAGGACGGCGTCAATCTCGCCACCGCCTGGCTCTGGCTCGCGCAGCGCTTTCCCGACGTCTATCTCGACGCCGAGGAGGTGCGCGAGGGGATCGTCGCGCTGAACGGCGAGATCGAGCGCAATCTCGTCAAACTGTCCTCGACCCGCGCCAAGGGCAAGGGTGCCGGCGATGCGTCCCGCTCGCGGCGCGGGCGCAAGCCGCGCCCGAAATCATCCGGCGCACAACCGCGCCCCGCCTGAGCGCCCCATCCACCGTGGAAACCGTGAAGCCGCCCCGAGGCTGAGACCATAGGCCGCTTGCGAGAATCCTTGGCGATCCGTGCGGTTCGCGTTTGTGTCGGGCCGGAACTCTGGTAGGGGTGATCGGGCAGTTTCGAGGAGGCTCGTTTGAGAGCGACACGCGGCAGGTCGGGCGATTGGATGGGGCGCGTCGTCGCGTTCCTGTTCCTCGTCCATGCCGCGCTTCTCGGCTTCTCCCTCCCGGCCTCCGCCAGTCTCCTGCCGCGCGATCAGTTCGGCAACGTCCTCTGCACCACGTTCGGTCAGGCGAGCGAGCACGGAAAGCACGAGCGGGACAAGGGCCATTCCGGCATGCCCGCCTGCTGCTCCCTGGGCTGCGCCATGCATGGCGGCCCGCTTCCGGCCCCATCGACCCTGTCGCGCCCGATCGTCCAGCCCATGGTGCTGGAGGTGCCCTTCGTTCTTTTCGAAGGCGTCGGCTCGGGAGCCGTGGAAACGCCCCGCAACACGCGCGGACCACCCCTTCTCGGCTGATCCATCGGGCTCGGTGCCTCCGCGCACGGCTTGAGCGGTCGATTTGCATCGTGCTTCAGGCCGCGCAGGATGCCCCGCGCGACGGCTCGCGACACGCGGCTCGTCCCTGTCGGAGTTCCCGCCTCTCTCCCGAGGGCGGTCGCGTCCGATCCCGGCTGACGCCGTTGCGCACGTCGCCCTCGCCCAGCCCATCCGCGCGCCTGCCCGGCGTCCGCACCGTCTCATTCGAAGCGCCCTGCGAGTCCGGCCGCGCCCCAGCGCGACGACCCCGGCGCTTTCCATCTCCCTTTTTCGGAGCGTTCCGATGTCCGACATCATGGCCGAGCGAGCGGGCGATCTGCCCCGTTCCGCTTCCGCAAACGATCTCTACCGCGCGGTCTGGCGATGGCATTTCTATGCCGGCCTCTTCGTGCTGCCCTTTCTCGTCAGCCTGTCCATCACAGGCGGGCTCTATCTCTTCCACAACGAAATCGACGCCTGGGTTCATTCCGATGTGAAAAGGGTTCAGGCGTCGGCCCATGATGCCAGCGTTCCGCCGAGCCGGATGGTGGAGGCCGCGCTTGCGGCCTATCCGGGCCGTGCGGTGAAGTTTACGCAGCCGGCCGACGCGACGGCTTCGGCCGAGATCACCGTCCGCACTGCTGAAGGCGCCAAGCAAGCCGTCTATGTCGACCCGCAGGATGGGCGCGTGCTCGGCGCGATGGCCGACCGGGGCTCGATCATGTGGACCGTGCGCACCCTGCACAGCCTCAAATATTTCGGCCCGGTCGCGCGCGGCGTCATCGAGATCGCGGCGGGCTGGTCGATCCTTCTGGTCGCGACCGGGCTCTATCTCTGGTGGCCGCGCGGCCAACGAGGCGGCGTCGTCACCGTTCGCGGGACGCCGCAAAAGCGCGTCTTCTGGCGCGATCTTCATGCCGTCTCGGGTCTCGCGCTCGGCGGCTTCATCCTCTTCCTCGCCGTCACCGGAATGCCCTGGTCGCAGGTCTGGGGCGGCCAGGTGAACCAATGGGCGAACGGGTCGAATTTCGGCTATCCCTCGGGCGTTCGCGTGAACATTCCGATGTCCGACCAGAAGCTCACCGAGGGCGGCCCGGTCAGCTGGTCGCTGGAACAGGCGGTCGTGCCGACCTCCGCGCCGCCTCCCGCCGCCGAGCCGATCGGCCTCGACAAGGCCGTCGCGACCTTCGACGCGATGGGCCTGGCATCCGGCTATGCGGTCAACATTCCCACGAGCCGGACCGGCGTCTACACGGGCTCGGTCTACCCGGCCGATCTCGCGCAGCAGCGCGTCGTCCATCTCGACCAATATTCGGGCGAGCCGCTTCTCGACATGCGCTATGCCGATTACGGCCCGCTCGGGCGCGCGCTCGAATGGGGGATCAACGTCCATCTCGGGCAGGAATTCGGCCTCGCCAACAAATTGCTTCTGCTTCTCGTCTGCGCCGGAAACGTGATGCTCGCCGTTTCGGCCGGCGTGATGTGGTGGAAGCGGCGGCCGAGCCGCTCCATGGGCGTGCCGCCCCTGCCCAAGGACAAGGCTGTGTTTCGCGGGCTGATCGCGCTTCTCTTCGTAGGCGGCGTCCTATTCCCCCTAGTCGGCGCCTCGCTCCTCGTCATGTTGCTTCTCGACTGGAGCTTTTCGCGTCTGCGAACCCTTCGCCCCGCCTGAGCTATCAACGACTTCCTCACGATCTCCGAAAGGATGCTCCAACCATGTTCTCCTTCCCGCTCCGCACCGCCACTTTGGCGCTCGCCGCCGGCCTCGCGCTCGGTGCCCTTTCGTCCCCCGTTCTCGCCCATGGCTTCAAGGCCGGCTCGATCGAGATCGGCCATCCCTGGAGCCGCGCGACGCCGCCGGGTGCCAGAACGGGCGCGGGCTATTTCGTGCTGACCAATACCGGGTCGGCCGACGACAAGCTCGTTTCCGCGAGTTCCCCGGCGGCCGAAAAGGTCGAGGTCCACGAGATGTCGATCCAGGACGGCATCATGAACATGCGCCGCGTGGACGAGCTGACCATTCCGGCCGGGGGCACGGCCTCGCTTTCGCCGGGTGGCTACCACCTCATGCTGATGGGTCTGAAGGCGCCCTTCAAGGAAGGGCAGATGATCCCGGTCACGCTCACCTTCGAGAAGGGCGGGCCGGTCGAGGTCGAGCTACAGGTGGACAAGATGGGCGCGACCGGCCCGGCGCATGGCGCGGGCGAAGCGGGCGAGGAAGGCCACGCGCATTGACCGAAGGCCGGAACCGAAGCGGCTCGGCATGGCCTCTCCTCGCATCGCGCGAGGCGAGCGCCTTGTCGCGCCGGGTCGCCGGCGGTGATCGAACCGCCGGTCCCTCCGGCTGGCGTCGGTTCCACGCCGCCCGCTTCGTGTCCGGCTCTTCCGTTTCGCGGCCATGGCAGCGAGCCGCTCGATCCAGCGGACCAAGACCGCGCTTGGCCATCGACCTTCTCCTGCGGGTCCTTGCCCTCCTCTGGTTCGCCATGGCTCTCGTTCCGCTCGGAGCCGGTGCCGCCTTCGCCCATGCGGGGCTCGTCGCCACGAACCCGGAGAGCGATGCGGTGCTGCCCCGCGCGCCGGCCCGCTTCGAGCTGACCTTCAGCGAACCCGTCTCGCCGCTTCGCATGACACTGGTGGACCCGAGCGGTGCGGCCGAGGATCTGCAGGGCGCAGCCATTGCCGGCAATCGGCTCTCGATCCCCGCGCCTGCCTCAATGGCGGACGGCACGTATCGCCTCGGCTGGCGCGTCGTCTCGGTGGATGGGCATCCCGTGGCGGGCTCGCTTCTCTTCTCGGTCGGCGCAGCGAGCACACCGGCGCCGGCTCTGCCCGAGGAAGCCGATCGGGCGACACGCGGCTTCGTCTGGCTGTCCCGCCTGCTTCTCTATCTCGGCCTCGGCTTCGGGATCGGCGGCGCGGCGAGCCGCCTTCTGACCGGCGGGCCGCTCTCTGCGGGTCTTCCTTGGGTCCGCTCGGCCCTCGTGCTCGGCCTCGCGGCGGTTCCCCTCGCGATCGCCGCGCAAGGGCTCGATGCGCTCGGCGCGCCCTTGCGCGCCCTTGCCAGCCCCGCGGTCTGGCAGGCCGGCCGGGACACCGGCTTCGGGCAGACGGCCCTGATCGCCGTTCTCTCCTTCGCGCTCGCGATTGCCGGGACCTTCCTGCGCGGCGGCCTTGCATCGAAGTTGCTCGCAACGATCGCCGTTCTCGGCGCCGGCGCGGCACTCGCCTCGACGGGACATGCCGCCAACGCACCGCCCGAACTTGTGGCGCGACCCGCTGTCGCCCTTCATACGATCGCCGCCGCGCTTTGGGTCGGAGCCCTGCTGCCGCTGGCGCTGGCGCTGCGCCAGCCGGACGCCTCGGGGCTCGACGCGCTCCGGCGCTTTTCGGCCCGCATCACACCGCTTGTCGTGCTGCTGCTTCTCTCCGGCGGCGTGCTGGCGGTGATTCAGGTCGAAACACCTGCCGCCCTCTGGCGAACCGATTACGGGCGGGTTCTTCTCGCCAAGCTCACCCTCATCGCGCTTCTCTTTGCGCTGGCGGCCGACAATCGCTGGCGCCTCACCCGGCTGGCTCTCGCCGACGCGCCCGAAGCGCGGCGGGCGATGGTGCGGCAGATCGGCTTCGAAATCGCGCTCGCGGTCGCCATTCTCGGCACGGTCGCGCTTTGGCGCTTCACCCCGCCGCCCCGCATCGACGCGGCCATCGCGGCCGAGCCGGCGCGCATTCACGTCACGGGCGAGCGTCTGATGGGCGACATCCTCGTCTTGCCCGGCCATGCCGGCGAGGTCGAAGCCTCCGCCATGCTCATGACCATCGACTATGGTCCGGTAAACCCGGAATGGGTGGGCTTCGCCTTCTCGAAGCCGGACGGGATCGGCGCGCCGATCGTCAGCCCGGCCCAGAACCGGGGCGACGGGGTCTGGCGCGCGGAGGTGACGCTGCCGACGCCCGGCGTCTGGCGAATGCAGATAGATGTGCGGATCGACGCAGACAGCTTGGATCGCCTGAGCGGCGATATCACTCTAAGAGCACCTAACGATACCTCCGGGCGGAGGATGGTCGAGGGATTTTCGTCGGACCGCGCGGAACATAGCGCAGTCGATGCGAGGTCAGCATCGGCGAGCATTTGCGACAAAGCGGCTGGCGAAAAGAACCGACCAGCCGACCCCACGAGGTATTGTTAGGTGCTCTAAGACCATGAGCGACGGACAGGCTTCGGCCGGCGCTTGGAAACGAAAGGACGGATCATGGCATCGGGAAACGCCAATCGACTTCTGGCGCTCGGCGGCGCGGGGGTTCTGGTCATTGCGCTTGTCGGCGTGATCAGCTGGATGGCGTTCAACCAACCGGCGCGCGGCGCGCCGGAACAGCCCTTTTCCTTGAGCGACACGCGCGGCGGCACGGTCGATCAAAACGTGTTCCACGGCCGTCCGTCGCTCGTCTATTTCGGCTACACGAACTGCCCGGATGTCTGCCCGACGACGCTGATCGAAATGGCGGACTGGCTGAACGATCTCGGGCCCGAGGCGAAGGACGTGCAGGCGCTGTTCTTCTCGGTCGATCCCGAGCGCGACACGCTCGATGTGCTCCAGCCCTATGTCGCCTCGATCTCGGACCGGATCGTCGGCGTGACGGGCAGCTCGGCCGAGATGGAAAAGGCTGCCAAGGCCTGGCTCGTCTATGCGCGCAAGGCCGGCGAGGGCGCGGACTACCATATGCGCCATTCGACCTCGCTTCTGATGATCGGCGCGAACGGCCGCCTTCAAGGGCTGATCCCCTATGGAACGCCGAAGGACGAGGCGATGCAGAAGATCCGCAGCGTACTTCTGAAGAACGCCCCGCCGGCTCGCTCAACCGAGGCGCGCGAGACCACGGCCCCGCACGCGGGCTGACGGCGCGGGCGTCAGCCGGCCGGCATCTGGAGCAGGCGCTTCAGAGCGTCGAAGGCGGCCGGCGGCATCTGGGTCACGTTGAAACGCATCAGATCGCCTGCCGTCTGCGAAACGCTGAAGACATTGCCCGGCGCCAGAACCAGCTTTTCGGAGAGGGCCGCCTTGGCGAGATCGGCCGCATCCCGTCCGTCCGGCAGCCGGCACCAGAGCGTGAAGCCGCCGCGCGGCTCCGCCCAGACGCGCAGGCCGAGACCCTCCAGCCGCGCCTCAGCCTCCTTGCGGCGCTTGGCGAGCCGGGTGCGCAGGGCGCCGAGATGGCGTCGATAGCTGCCATCGCCGAGAACGCCGAGAACGAGTTCGGCCGCGTGTGGGCTCGGGCCGCCGAAATTCGTCGCGACTTGCAAGTCGATCAGCCCGTCGATCCATTCCGGCTTGGCCGCGATATAGCCGCAGCGCATCGAGGCCGAGAGCGTCTTGGAAAAGCTGCCGATGCGGATGACCCGGTCGAGCCCGTCGAGCGCGGCGAGGCGCGGGCTCGGCTCCGGCTCGAAATCGGCGAAGATGTCGTCCTCAACGATCGTCACGTCATAGGCCGCTGCCGCCAGCAGAACCCGGTGCGCGACGGCGGGTGAAAGCGAGGCGCCGGTCGGGTTCTGGATGGCGGAATTGGTGATGTAGAGCTTGGGCGAATGCGTGCGCACGAGCTCGGCGAAGCGCTCCGGGTCCGGCCCGGCGGGTGTGTAGGGCACGCCGACGATCTTCACCCGGTGCGCGCGCAGGAGCGCCTGGAAGTTGAAATAGCCGGGATCGTCGATCAGCACCGTGTCGCCGGGCTGGAGAAGGAATCGCCCGATCAGGTCGAGCGCCTGCGTGCCGGAGGCGGTCAGGAGAATCTGATCCGGCGGACAGGCAAGCCCTTCCGAAGCGAAGCGCCGCGCCAGCGCGCCGCGCAGCGCCGGCGAGCCCTGCGTCTCGCCATAATCGGCGAGGCTCCCGTCCTCCCCCTTGGCGAGCTTTCGCAAGGTGCGGCGGATCGCGTCCTGCGGCATCCAGTCGGCCGGGAGCCATCCGCATCCGGGGCGCAGAACGTTCGCGCCGGTGTCGAGCGACTGGCGCGAGACCCAGAGCGGATCGATCTCCCGATCGATCTTCGGCGCCGTCTCGTTGGCGGTGAGCGCCAGCGGCACCCCGGCGACATAGAAGCCCGAGCCCGGCCGCGAGCGGATCGCCCCTTCCGCCGTCAGCCGCTCGTAGGCCTCGACGACGGTGGATGGCGACACGCCCATGGCGCTCGCATAACGCCGGATGGAAGGCAGGCGCTCGCCCGGCATGAGGCTGCGCGACGCCAGCCTTCGGCGGATGTCCTCGACCAGATCCCTCGTGCGCGACATTCCATCCCCGCCAACCGTATCGAACCCTTTCCTAGCACAGTTTGGCATAATCCATACAAACCGTATCTCGAACGATTTCGCACGGATGCGATACATCCGTGTGGTAAATGAGAGGGTATTATGGAACATCGTTCAACAGGATGGGGAAGCGGACTCCTGGGCGTCGCGATCTTCAGCGGCTCGCTGCCGGCGACGCGCGTGGCCGTCGCCGGCTTCTCGCCGCTCTTCCTCACCTCGGCGCGGGCGGTGATCGCGGCGGCGCTCGGCGCGCTTCTGCTCGGAGCCTTCCGAGCCCGTCGGCCTGAGAAGGCCGACCTCGTTTCGCTCCTTGTCGTGGCACTCGGCGTCGTTCTCGGCTTCCCGCTCCTGACGGCCTTGGCGCTCCAGCACCTCACTTCCGCGCATTCGATCGTCTTCATCGGCCTTCTGCCGCTCTCGACGGCTCTGTTCGGCGTCCTGCGCGGCGGCGAGCGGCCCAAACCCGCCTTCTGGCTTTTCTCCTCGCTCGGCGCGGCCTGCGTCGCCGGCTTCGCTCTCGGCCAGGGCGGAGACGGCTCGGCCACGGGCGATCTTCTGATGCTCGCCGCGATCCTCGTCTGCGGCCTCGGCTATGCGGAAGGCGCCGTCCTGTCGCGAAGGCTCGGCGGATGGCAGGTGATTTCTTGGGCGCTTCTCCTCGCCCTCCCCGCCATGCTCGCGCTGGCTCTCGCGACCTGGCCCGACGCGCTGCCGCCCGCATCGGCGCCGGCCTGGCTCGGGCTCGCCTATGTCGCGGTCTTCAGCATGCTGATCGGCTTCGTCTTCTGGTATCGCGGGCTGGCGCTCGGCGGCATCGCGGGCGTCGGCCAGCTTCAATTGCTTCAGCCCTTTCTCGGACTGGCTCTCGCCGCCGCGCTCCTCGGCGAGCCCGTGGCGTGGACCATGGTCGCGGCGACGTCCCTAGTCGTCGCCTGCGTCGCCGGTGCGAAGCGCTATGCCTGACACCGAATAGTTCCGTCTTTGTTCTCCCTTCGAAACCGGCTATCCTCCCGGGCGCGGCGAGAATCGCGGTGCGCCCTGGACGCTCCGCGCTCAGACGAATTCGAAGGTGCTCCCTTGCGACAAGCGGACCGGGACGAAGAGGAAGCGGAGATCGGCGAGGAGCTCGCCGAGCACACGACCGCGCCCGTCGCCCCCCACGCACCCTCGCGCAAGATCATCCATATCGACATGGACGCCTTCTATGCCTCGGTGGAGCAGCGGGACGACCCCTCGCTTCGCGGCCGGCCGGTGGCCGTCGGCGGCTCGCGCGAGCGCGGCGTGGTCGCAGCCGCGAGCTACGAGGCGCGGACCTTCGGCGTGCGCTCGGCCATGCCCTCGGTCACGGCGCGGCGCAAATGTCCCGACCTCGTCTTCGTCAAACCGCGCTTCGACGTCTACAAGGCGATCTCCGGCGAAATCCGCGCCGTCTTCGCCGAGCACACGGACCTGATCGAGCCCCTGTCGCTGGACGAGGCCTATCTCGACGTGTCCCTCAACAAGCAGAACATCGCCTCGGCCACCGCGATCGCCGAGGCGATCCGCGAGCGCATTCGCGAGGTGACGGGCCTCACCGCCTCGGCCGGTGTGTCCTACAACAAGTTTTAACGCACACCCACAGGCGTTTCTTGTCAACAATTAGGGGCAAGCCGCTGTAAAACATTGCAAAATGCGCGTTTGACATAGTTTCTTCCCTGGGGTAACTGCCTCCGCCCTATGAAGCATCTGTTGAAGTCCGAAGGCATCGCCGAACTCAAGGTCGCTTTGGTCGTCTTTTCTGATGGCGAGCGATGCCCAATGCTCGTGGCGAGCGACGGCATCCCCCTGTTTGACCCGACAGTCTGGTCGCTCACGAAGTATCGGAGGAGGAGTGCATCCACCTTGGAGCAAGCCCTCCGCGGGGCCATGCTCATCCACCTGTTCTGCTGGCGCCAAGGCATCGACCTGGCCGAACGCATCAGGAGCGGCGCGTTCTTCGACGTCGGAGAGCTGGATGCCCTCGCATCGGACGCCTCAAAACCGTTCGCCCGGCTGCGGGGAACTTTGAAGATGGTTCCCGAAGCTGCGGTCGCCAGGAGACGCCGTCGCTCCGTTGCAAGAATGCATCGAAGGCTTCCTTCGACGGCCCGCGTGCAAGTGGTCACTCCCGCCACTGCGATGATCAGACTGCATTACGCCGCGAGCTACCTCAAGTGGCTCGGAGAACGACAGCGACCCCGTTTCCCCACCGGGGCCATGAGCACCGACGAGGCGTTCGCGAGGATGCGGGAATACGGGGCGAGGCTGCTGGAAGTAGTCGGACAGATCGAGGAACGGATGCCGTCCGCCACCGACTCGGACCGCACGAGCCTTGAGCCCGAACAGCGGACCCGCCTTCTCGCGGTCGCCCACCCGGACAGCCTGGACAATCCATGGAGCGATCCGTTCGTGCGTCGGCGGAACTGGGTGATCGTGCGCTGGCTCCTGGCCACCGGGATGCGACGGGGTGAACTGCTCGGCCTCCGAGTGCGGGACTTCAATCGGGGCCAAGCCTATTGCGAGATCAAACGCCGCCATGACGACAAGCGCGACCGTAGACGTAGGCAGCCGAACGCAAAGACATTGGAGCGCTTCGCCCCTTTGGACGAGGACCTGACCGAGCTCGGGGAGGAGTACCTCGAAGCCCGCAACCGGATCGAGGCCGCGCGCAAGCACGGCTTCCTCTTCGTCGCGCAAGACGGCAAAGCCCTTTCGGAGAGCGCGATCACGGGATTGTTCGCGTTGCTGCGCGAGAAGCATCCGGACGTCGGCCCGGTGAGCGCTCACGTCCTCCGGCATCAGTGGAACGAGGACTTCTCTGCCTACGCCGACGCGATCAATTTGAGCGCCGAAGAAGAAGTCCGTGAACGCCGCTTGCTGATGGGGTGGTCCCGGACGTCCAAGATGCCGGGCCACTACTTGAAGCGCCGGACGAAGGTCAAAGCCGACGAACACAGCAGGGACATGCAGCGCCGGCTGATGAAGCACGGGTCCGCGATCCGGCAACGGATGCAGGACATGGAACGGGCAACCAAGGCGTTGCAGGACGACAGGGCATGGCTCGGGGAGGTGATCGGTGCGTAAACCACCCGTCGGCAAGCCGCCACACGCGGAGGCGGCCTACGAGCTTCCGGACCAAGCCGAGACCCGCGACGGATACGTCTACCGTCCCTGCGACGATGATTGGCCCATCGTCACCGAAACCGGTCGGCTGAACTTCCACTTCGGCGATCTTGGTGTCGCTTACACGCTGAAGACCGGGTTCAAGGGGTTCGTCACGGCGCGACTGCGCAGCGAGAACCCTAAGTCGGCGTATGCGAATTACCAGTGGGTCCGAGGACTGGTCCTTCACATCGCGACCTACGACCCAAACGCACGTGCGATCTCATCCGCCCACCTGATGAATTATTCCGCTTCGCTCGAAGAGGGCCAAGGCTACCGTTCGACCGACGCCAACAGCGCTGTACGAACGTGGGCGCGCCTCGGCATCCCCGGTGTCTCGAGGGAAGCGTTCGTCACCGCCACTGACATGCCGAAGCAATCTAGGAAGCGAGCGCTCGCTGTCCGGTTGCGGTGCCCAGTCCAAGGTGCGTACACGAACCTCGAGTATGACGGACTGTACAAGGCCCTGCATTCGGCTTTCGCCGGGGGCAAAATCGCCATCGACAACTACGGTCTCTGCCTTCTCAGCGGAGCGATCGGGCCCAGGCCCGTTCAGATCGCCAGCCTTACGGTCGGCGATTTGACGGTCACGATGGGCCCCGCGGGAAAAACGTACGTCCTATCGATCCCCCGGGCGAAGCAAAGGGGCGCACGATACCGGACACAGTTCACCGAACGCCCGCTCATCGAAGAGATCGGAATGGTCATCGAGGCGCAATCCCTGTTGGTTCGCGAGCAGGCGCGGCTCTGCGGGATGCCCGTCCCCGACCAGGCACCCCTGTTCCCGGCAGTTCACGCGAGCGGTACATTCTATGACGGTAAGAAAACCCCTGCCCGCCCGACGTCAGCTTCAATAACGATGAGGATCATCAACGTGATGGAGGGATTGGGCGTTAATTCCGAACGAACCGGAGAGGCGATCAACGTGAACGCCACACGCGCGCGACGCACGGTCGGTACGCGGGCGGCACAGGAGGGCAGATCCCTAGACGAGATCATGGTGATCCTCGACCATACGTCACGTACCGCAGCTCAAAGTTACATCGAGGTTCGTTCCGAGCTTCTCCAGCGCCTCGACAAGAAGCTTGCCATGTTGCTGGCACCCATGGCGCAGCGCTTTGCGGGAACCCTTGCGGCGCGTGGAAACGACGTCGGGCAAGGCATCGAGCGGCACATCCTTGGATCCGTTGATGAAAGCGAAGGGCCCGTGGCCTTGGGCGGATGCGGGAAGCACGGCTTCTGTGGCCTCGGGAAACCGATTGCCTGCTACACGTGCCGGCTGTTCCATCCATGGTTGGATGGACCGCATGAAGAGATCCTCGACTGGCTTCTCGGTAGGCGCAGGGAGATGGCCGAGGACGGATCCATGGCCGTCGCCGCCACACTTGACGACACGATCGTCGCGTGTGCCGAGGTGGTCCGCCAATGCCAAGCGAGGGCGGCATCGCTGGAAAACGACCGAAATGGCTGACGTCATCCCGTTCGTGCCGAAAGCCCATCTCGCCGCCTTGGCGAACATGGAAGAGTTCGTACGGTTTTGCCGCGAAGAACTCACCGTGTTCGGCGCCGATCTCGAGTTCACCTCATCTTCCTGGAACGTCACGAAATCCTACCATATCCGTGGCAAGTCCCATAAGCACATCCTGAACTTCACCATGAACGCACCGCGGCGGGGGCAACTGGGTGCCGCTATGCCGGAGCCGTTCGCGGGTCAGGTGAAGGCCTACATCCGTTACCAGGTAGGTCGAGGTCCGGCGAAGGCTCCTCCACAGAATGAAATCCTCGCTTTCAGGGCGTTGCTCGCGGCGTTCCTCGACAAAGCAGTGGCGCCGGACTTGGGTTCGGTGGATGCCCATCTCCTCGACCATGCCGTCCAACTTGCCGCCGCAAGGAGACCCGGCAACCATGCAGCGAGCATCGGCGTTCTTTTGACGCCGATCTCGCAGTTCCTCAGAGAGAACAATCTCGCAGCGAACGCCCCGATCGACTGGAAGCACGGCCAAGAGTGGGAACTGTACAACAAGCGCTCGAGAGACGAGCGCCGTGCGGCACTGATGCCTTCAGACGAGGCGCTCCAAGCGCTCCCACGGAGTTTTCGCAAAGCGACGGAACCCCGAGACGTGATCGCCACGTCGGTGATGGCGCTGCTGGCGTGCGCCCCGAGTCGCATAAACGAGCTCTTCGCACTCCACCACGACTGCGAGATCAAGCCCCTGACGGATGGCGACGAGGGTTACATGCTGCGGTGGGCGGGCTCGAAGGGCCACCACGACTTCGTAAAGGGCATCCCCGCAGTGATGGCCGATGTCGCCAGGGAGGCGCTCGCTCGGCTGAAGAAGCATACGGCGGAAGCACGACGCATCGCGGCTTGGTATGAGCATCATCCCGATCGTCTCTATTTGCCGGACGACTGCGTTCACCTGCGGGGCAAGGACCTCTCCGGGGCGGACATCGCGCGTATCATCGGCTTCAACGAAGCTGCCAACGGACGAGACTGGGCAATCGACCGCAAGCTCAAGCCGATCGAAGGGATGCGATCCTCTGGCGGGCGAAGGATCTTTGCGTTCCGCTTCTCGGACGTCGAAAGCGCCATCCTGTCCGAGTTGCCGCATGGCTTCCCGATCTTCGACAAGCAAACGGGCCTCCGCTACAGCGAAGCGCTGATGCTGGTGCGCCGGCAGGAATTCGCCGACCGCGGACGCGGACGATGGCGCTGCATGGTCGCCCCCGTTTCCTATGGCAACATCATGCACAGCTTCCACAGGCCCGACGGCGTCTTCGCGCGTCTTGGACTGTCGACGCCCGAGCATCCGATCGTCCTGAAGACCCACCAACTGAGACATTGGCTCAACACGCTGGCACAGCGGGGCGGCCTGACGGAGGCGGAGACCGCGGCCTGGAGCGGCCGCTTGGACCCCCGGCAGAACGAACCCTACGACCACCGGACGCCCGAGGAGATGCTGCAAGCGATGCGCCGCCGGGACAAGGAGGTGGCCACCATCAAGGGTACGGCGGTGAGCGTGAACCCACCGGTCGCGCGGAACGAGGCTGCGGCGCGCGCCGTCCACGGGCATGCGACCGACATCGGCTTCTGCGGGCACGACTTCGCCTCGTCCCCCTGCATGATGTTCATGCAGTGCCTGCACTGCACCAAGCACACGTGCGTCAAGGGCCATGATCCGCGACACCTCGAAAGGGTGGAGCTCGGCTTGGAGCGCGCTCGGCAAAGCCTCGTGGAGGCAGAGGTGGCGCTGGCGAAGGAGTACGAGGGTGCCGACGACTGGGTCCGAGCCCATCGCGAGACGATCGAGCGCCTCGAGCAATTGCACGGCATCCTGTCCGACCCGACCGTGCCGGACGGTTCGGTGATCCGGCTCGCCAAGTCCGGCCGTTACTCCCTGGTCGAACAGGCCATGCGCGACAACGAGGTGGTCACGGGCGTCCTGCTGCCGCGGAACGTCGACGGCATGCGGGGGATCGGTGCAGGGACTGCCGGTGCCTAGGGGCGTACGCAGGAAGCCCCCTGCCCGCCGTCCCCGCGCGCCGCCCATGACCCCGGAGCGCATCGCCCGCATCGTTGCCCTGATCGACGGATGGACGGGTCGCCTCACGTGGGATGCGCTCTGCGAAGCGGTCGCGCGCGAGACCGGCGCAAGCTACAGGCGCGCGTCGCTCAACAACTACCTTCAGATCAAGGCTGCCTACAAGGCCTACGTCGAGAAGCCCACCCAAGCACCCGGCGGGAATGCGACCCCGGCACCCAAACAAAAAGGACCGAGCAGGACGCAGAAGAAGATCATCAGCCTCGAAAGGAAGGTCGCCGAGCTGACGACCGTGAACGACGCCCTGCTGGAGAAGTTCGCCCGTTGGGCGGTGAACGCCAGCTCGCGCGGCCTCGACGAAGCGTTCCTGGATCAGCCCCTGGTACAGATCAAGCGATCCGAGAACCGATGATGGCGCAGAAGTCGTTCCTAGAGGTGAGCGAGGAGAACCATGCCAAGCTTGTCGAGTTCGTGGAGCGCTTACGCGCTTCCGGCCTGAAACTCCCCGGGCGTCTGGGCAAGGTCAACAAGACCGCCGTCGCGAGGGCGTGCGGCTTTGCGCGTGAGGTTTTCCAGCAGAACTCCCGCTTCGCCCGCACCCTGGAAGAGGCCGTCGCGGAGCTAGGCATCGACGTGCCGCAGGCGGAGGAGCCGGAGCCGCGGGACAGCGGGGACAAGTCCAGGATCATGCGTCTTGAGCAACAGCTCGCCGCCGTCCGCAGCGAGAACCATGAGTTGAGGCGGCGCTTGCGCCGCTACGAGGCCATCGTGGACCACGTGGCGGTGTCGGGGCGGAGGGTGATACCATGAGTTCCTCCCCGATGGCGGCATGGAGAACGGAGCTGCCGCGCGGCTACCATGTCGTCCGGTTCCTGGCGGGACGACCGGAGTTCGTCGGCGTGGGTCCCGCTACGGCCCAGCGGATGTGGGATGTCTTCGGGGAAAGCCTTGACGACATCCTCGCCGAAGGCGACGTCGAGCGCCTGACGAAGGTCCTGCCGCGGACGCAGGCCGAGATCGTCTGCGATGCGTGGCGGAACCAAAGGACCATCACGAAAGCGGTCGCGTTCTTCGACCGGCACGGCATCGACATCCGTTACGCCCGGAAGGCCGTCGAGCTGTGGGGCGACGAAGCCATCGCCAAGCTCCAGGAGAACCCCTACCGCCTGTTGACGCTGTGCACCTGGAGAGAGGTGGATCGGGCCGCGAGGCGGCTCGGGGTCGGAGCTGACGACCCGCGACGGCAGGTCGGGGCGGTGGAGGCGGCGCTCTACGAGCGGCTCGACGGGAAACACACGGTCACGTCCCGGGAGAAGCTCGTCCGCCATGCCTGCACGCTGCTCGGAGCGACGCCTGCGGATGCGGAACGCGCCGTGGCCATCGCGGTGGACGACGGTGCGGCCGTCCCTTGTCCCGGTGGCTACCAGCCCGCGGGCGCCGCTTACGCCGAGCGGTTCATCGAGACCCGCATCCGTGCGGCGCTGGCCGATGACGGACAGCCGAGGGATCTGCTGGCGAGCCGACCCACCCCAGTTGCGATGTCGACCTTCCTGGAACGTTATAACAGTCTCGCCTCCCAGCGACTGACGAGCGAGCAGGCAGACGCGGTGACGATGGCGTTGAACCATCGGTTCGCGATCCTCGTCGGCGGCGCGGGGGTCGGCAAGACCACGACGCTCCGCGCCATAAACGAGGCCGCCGAACACTTCGGATTCCACGTGCACCAGCTCGCGCTCGCAGGGAGGGCCGCGCAGCGAGTGGCGGACGCCACCGGCCGGGCGGCCCGTACGATCGCCTCCTGGCTTTGGGATGCCTCGAAAGGCCGCGCGGAAACGGGAGCGCACACGCTCGTCGTCGTCGACGAAGCGAGCATGCTGGACCTACCCACGCTCTACCGCATCCTGTTCCATCTCCACCAGGATGCGAGGCTGCTGCTGGTCGGGGACGTCGCCCAGCTCGCCCCGATCGGATACGGCCTCACCTTGCACCGTCTTGTTTCCAGTCCCCGGATCCCCCGTGTCGAGCTGACCCGCATCATGCGGGCCGACGAGGCGACGGGAATTCCGGCGGTGTCCCGAGCCGTACGTGAAGGCAAGTTGCCCGAGCTACCGACCTACGGGGACGGTCGCACCGGGTGCAGCGTCGTCGGATGCGGGCCGGAAAGCGTCATCGACGAGATCGAGCGGATCCGCGACGACCTCCGCGGCGAGGAAGTGCAGGTCGTGGGAGCGACCTATGCCGGCCCCGCCGGGATCGACGCGATCAACACGCACTTCCACCGCTACAACGCCCATGGTCGCCTGCGGCTCAAGCGCTTCGCCGAGGGTGACCCGGTCATCTGGACGAAGAACGACCACGAGCGCGGCCTTTGGAACGGAACCATGGGGCATGTCCTCGTCGTGAAGGAAGACCGCCTTACGGTCCGGCTCGACGGTCGGACCTTCGACCTCCTGGCTGCCGACCTGTCCGGCCGGATCGACCTCGCCTACGCGATCAGCACGCACAAGGCGCAGGGGTCGCAGTGGGGCACGATCATCGTGCCGCTGAGTTCCAGCCGTCTCTTCGATCGGGCCCTCCTCTACACGGCGCTGACACGAGCCGAGCGACGCGTGGTCCTGGTCGGCGACCTCGGGCATCTGCACCGTGTGGTTACACAGCAACCGAGTTCGCTTGCGCGCGACGTCGCGCTTGCCGTCTGATGGATCGCACCTCGTCGAATGGGCGGATGATCGCGCGGAGCCAGGACCCCGGATCCACGGTCCTGCCAGCATTCGCGCCGTTCCAGAATACCCTCAGGGCGGACGCGGCCCGGTCCGGCGCGCTCCCCATAGCGCCGTAGCTGGACCGGGCCGCGTCCGCCCGTCCCCGTGCCCAGCACCTCGCAGCGGCGGCGCCGGAGTCGACCGGCATCCCGGTAGTGAGCGACCGGATGCCGGCCAGCCTTCAAGACACGCATCGGGACAAGCTTCGTCAGGAGCCGGCCGACGCGTCCCGGTCGCTTCATGCACAAGAGCGTCCAGCACTGCATCGGCAAGCATTTCGCGGGAGGAGCCTTACCTTGCCGCCGCGTCGAGGATCGCCGCGAACTGCTCGGGCGGCAGCGCCCCGCGGTACTTCTTGCCGTCGACGAAGAAGGTCGGCGTGGAGTCGACGCCGAACTCGCTCGCACCGCGGTCCTTCGTCGCGACGACCTTGGCCTGTAAGTCGGCGTCGGAGAGGCATGCCCTGAAGCTTTCCTCCGTGAAGCCCGCCATGCGCGCGATCGACATCAACCTGCTGGCCGCGTCGTCCGCGTGCGCCCAGCTTTCGGACTGCTCGAACAGGGCGTCGACCATCGCCGTCCGCCCGTTCTCGCCAGGGGTGCAGCGCGCCAGCATGGAGGCGGCGACCGCGCGCGGGTCGAACGGGAACTCGCGCACGATCAGCTTGGCCTTCCCCGTGTCGAGGTAGTCCCGCTTCAGGGTCGGGTAGGTGTTGGCGTGGAAGGCCGCGCAGTGGTCGCAGGTCATCGAGGCGTACTCGACGATGGTGATCGGCGCGTCCGCGCGTCCGATAACCACGTCGGGCAGTACCTGCCCGGACATGAGGGCAGCGACGTCGACCTCGCCGTCCGGCACGGGCGCGGCAGCGACCGGGGCCGCGGGCGCGGACGTCGCCGCCGGGGCCGGCGACGTGTTCTCCGCGACGGCAGCGGGCGGAGCGCCCTCGTCCGAGCATCCAGCGAGCGCGAGAAGGACGATGCCGAGGGCGGGCACGAGGGATCGGTGCGCGCGCCGACGGGCGCCGCGAACGGTTCGGGTCATTGGAATGGTCCTGGATGCGCGCGGGCGGCCCTCGGGCGGCGGCGCGGGGAGACGGAAACGGTGACGGTCCGGCCGCGGGGGCCGGGTTCAGGCCCGCGTCCGGTCCGGCGGGCGCTCGTCGGGCATCCGGTCGCGGCCGAGGAGGAGGTCGGCCGGCAGGGGGCCGACGCGCGCTGCCGAGAACACGCGCGATCCGAGATCCGGACGGACGTCCGTCACGAGACCGACGCCGCAGTGCACGTCGTCCGGCGACGCGGTTCCGTCCGATCCGCCTGCCGCGTCGGCATCGTGCGCCCCGGCCTCGAACGAGACCGTCACCGTCTCGGCGCAGCCGGGCACCGCCGCCATCCCATGGGCGAGGGAGGCGAACAGGGAGGCCAGCAGGACGAGCGCGAGCGCGGCGAACTTCATGCGCCCCATGATCCCGACCGGGGCCGCCCAGTCAACATGCGACCCGACCGATACGGGCGCGCCAGCGTCGCCGCCTTTTGCCCACGTGCGCCGGCCGCGGCCCTTTACCCGTCCGACCCGATCGGGCACCGTCCTCGGGTCGCCCGCGCCAGCGCGCATGCCCCCGCTCGGATGCCCGTCCATCCGTTCCGGGTAAAACGCATGTCCGGCACGGAACATTGTTCCCCTTAAGGGAATTTCGGCATTGTGCCCTGTGGGGGAACCCTATATCGATATGCGTGTCCTCTCCAAGAAGACGCTGAGGGAGTTCTGGGAGTCGGAGCGCAAGCACGCCGTCTCGCAGGGGCCGCTCGAGGCATGGCACCAGGAGGCGCTGGCCGCGAGCTGGCAGAACCCGAACGACCTGAAGGCCACCTACAAGAACGCGAGCGTCCTCAAGGGCGGCCGGGTCGTCTTCAACATCAAGGGGAACGACTACCGCCTGATCGTCAGCATCAACTACGCGGCACAGATCGTGTTCGTATGCTGGGTCGGGACGCACGAAGACTACGACGAGATCGACGCGGAGACGGTCAGATGCACGTGAGGCCCATCAAGTCCGAGAGCGACTACGAGACCGCGCTGGCGCGGGTCGGCGACCTCATGGCGGCGGAGCCGGGCTCGCCGGAGTTCGACGAGCTTGAGGTGCTGTCCACGCTGGTCGAGTCGTGGGAGGCGAAACACCACGCCATCGCGCATCCCGACCCGATCGACGCCATCGCGTTCCGGATGGAACAGGCGGGCCTGCGCCAGCGGGACCTCGTCCCGTTCATCGGCAGCGCGAGCAAGGTGTCCGAGGTCATGAAGCGCCAGCGGCCGCTGACGCTCGCCATGATCAAGAACCTGCACTCGGGGCTCGGCATCCCGGCCGAGGTGCTGCTGCGCGAGCCCGCGCGCGGCCCCCGCAAGGATGCCCTCGACGCCGAGCGCCTGCCGTGGGGCGAGATCGTGAAGCGGGGATGGATCCCGGGCTTCGCCGGCACCGCGCGCGAGGCGAGGTCGCGTTGCCATGAACTCGTGGCCTCGCTCGTCCCGCAGTCGGCCGGCTCCTGCCTCCAGCCCGCCCTGTACCGCAGGTCGATCCGCGGCGGGGCCGCCATGGACGACCATGCCGTCACGGCGTGGACGTCGCGGGTCGTGTCGCTGGCCTGCGCCCAGGCGCTCCCCGGCCGGTACGAGCGGGGCGTCGTCGACGACGCGTTCGTGTCCGGCCTCGTGCGCCTCAGCTTCCTCGACGACGGGCCACGTCTCGCCCGCGAGTACCTCGCCAAGCACGGCATCCACCTCGTCGTCGAGAGGCACCTCCCGAAGACGAGGGTCGACGGCGCCGCCACCGTGCTGCCCGACGGCTCCCCGGTGATCGGCCTGTCGCTCCGGTTCGACCGCCTCGACAATTTCTGGTTCTGCCTCGCCCACGAGCTGGGGCACGTCGCCCTGCACCTCGGCGATGGCGGGGACGAGTGGTTCGTGGACGACCTGGAGTCCGACGCCGAGGGCGGGGAGACGTCACGCGAGGCCGAGGCCGACGCTTGGGCCCTCGAGGCGCTGTTGCCCGCCGACGCCTGGGCCGGCGCCGGACCCGTCCGGCGGGAGGCGGAGGTTCGGGCGCTCGCCCGCAAGCTGTCCGTCAGCCCCGCCATCATCGCGGGACGCATCCGCTTCGAGCAGCGGAACTACAGGCTGCTCAACGACCTGATCGGCCAGGGAGAGGTGCGCCGCCAGTTCGGCGTCGCATGAGGCGGCCGGCAACGGTCACCGACAGAGACTGACGGGGCGCCGATACGCGGCGGAAACGGGAGCCGACCGATCCAGACGGAGCGGCTGCGCCTGAGGAACTTCCGGGCCGTCGACGCCGAAGGGCTCCTTGCATACCTGCGCGAGCCGCGGGCACGGTGCTTCCTGTCCATGAAGCTTGCCGACCTCGCGGCCGCCGGGACGGAGGCGGCGCGAGGCGGCTCGTCCGACGAGCACGCGGCGATCGCCCTTGCCGGGACCGACAACCTGATCGGCGACCTCTTCGCCGCGCGCGAGGAACCGGACACCCACTCCGTCGGCTGGAACCTCAACGCGGACCATGCTGGCGCCGGGTTCGCGCTCGAGGCGGCGCGGGCGCTCTTCCGGCACATCTTCGACGATCGGGGAGCACGGCGCCTCCATGCCTACGTCGAGGTCGACAACGCGTCGTCCCGCCGCCTCTGCGAGAGGCTCGGCATGCGGGTCGAGGGCACGTTCGTCGAGTTCGTCACCTTCACCGGCGACCCCGACGGCATGCCCGTCCGCGAGGACACGATGCAGTACGCGATCCTGCGTCGGGAGTGGAATGCCGCCGGTCGAGCTCGGGCTGCGGCGCGGGTTGCCTGACGGAGGGTCGCCCGGCGGACACTCAGTGCGACAACGTTCCGGCGACGAAATCGAACAGCAGCTTCACGTTCAGGATCGCGATGGCCACGGCGATCGCCAACGCCACACCAGCCAACCAGCGCGGGGCGACGAGCTCGCCCATCTTCCGGCGGTCCATCGTGAAGAGCACCAGCGGGAACACGGCAAAGGAAAGCTGAAGGCTGAGGACCACCTGCGTGAGGATCAGCAGCCGTGCTGTGCCCGCATCCCCGAACCAGATCGTCACCGATGCCGCCGGCACGATGGCGATGATCCGCGTGATCAGACGGCGCAGCCACGGCGCGAGCCGGATGTTGAGGAAACCCTCCATCACGATCTGCCCGGCCAGCGTCGCCGTGACCGTGGAGTTGATGCCGCAGCACAGGAGGGCGACGCCGAAGAGGATCGGCGCGACGGCGGCACCGAGGATCGGCGCCAGCAGGCTGTGCGCTTCGCCCAGTTCGGCGATCCCCGTGCGGCCCGACGTGTGGAAGGCCCCGGCCGCCAGGATCAGGATCGACGCGTTCACGAGGAGCGCGAAGCAGAGCGCGACGGTGGAGTCGATCGTCGCGAAGCGCAGCGCCTGGCGTTTCTCCGGCAGGCTCGTGCCGTAGTCTCGGGTCTGCACGATGCCCGAGTGGAGGTAGAGGTTGTGAGGCATGACCGTCGCGCCGAGGATGCCGAGCGCGAGGTACAGCATCTCCGGGTTCGACACGATCTCGGTGGTCGGTGCGAACCCGCGGATCACGTCGCCCCAGTTCGGGTCGACCATGGCGATCTGGACGGCGAAGCACACCGCGATGACGCCGAGCAGCGTCACGATCAGCGCCTCGACCCACCTGAAGCCTAGCCTTTGCAACCAGAGGATCAGGAACACGTCGACGGCGGTGATCAGGACGCCGATCTCGAGCGGGATACCGAACAGGAGGTTGAGGCCGATTGCCGTGCCGATGACCTCGGCGATGTCGGTCGCCACGATGGCGATCTCGGCCAGGAACCAAAGCGGCAGCGCCACGTAGCCGGGATAGGCGTCGCGGCAGGCCTGCGCGAGGTCGCGTCCGGAAGCGATGGCCAGCCTTGCGCAGAGCGACTGGAGCACGATCGCCATGACGTTGGACAGGAGCGCGACGAAGAGCAGCGTGTAGCCGAAGGCCGATCCTCCGGCGATCGACGTCGCCCAGTTGCCCGGGTCCATGTAGCCGACGGCGACGAGATAGCCGGGGCCGAGGAAGGCGGCTGCCTTGCGCCAGGGCGGGGCGTTCCGGTCGACGCGGACGGTGCGGTGAACGTCGAGGAGCGACCCGTCCCCGCGGTCCCGCTTCCATCCGGCATCGTCCACGCCTTCGTTCGAACCGGTCATCGTTCCGTGCCTCGCCCGCGATCGCATAGATTTGTTTCACGACACATGGTTTGTCCAGTGACAAACTTTGTGCGTGAGGCTGCATCCTGCTACCGTGCCGCCATGCAAGGGAACACGAGATGACGGCCGAGCGAGACGAACCCGGGGCCGCCCCCATCGCCGCGCGCTTCGCCCGCGTGCGCAAGGCGAACCAGTCCGAGCTGTCGGAGGACTACGTCGAGATGATCGACGACCTGATCGGCGAGTTCGGGGAGGCGCGGGCGACCGACCTCGCGGAACGCTTCGGCGTGTCCTCGGGCACCGTCGCGCGCACCGTCCAGCGCCTCGCTCGCGATGGTCTCGTGGAGTCCAAGCCCTACCGGGCGATCTTCCTGACGGCCGAGGGCAAGGAACTCGCCGAACGCGTCAGGGAACGGCACCGCGTGGTCGTCGACTTCCTCGTCGCGGTCGGCGTCGCGCCCGACGCGGCCGAGATGGATGCCGAGGGGATCGAGCACCATGTCGGAAAGGACACCCTGGAGGCCTTCCGCAGGTTCCTGGCCCGCTGACGGCGGTGCGTCGGTCAGCGCTCGGCGTCGGCGGGATCGTCGACCAAGGCGTCCGGCCGGCTGACCTGGACGGCGGTCATGGACGTCTTCACCGCGAGTTCCTTGGTGCCGAGCCGCTTCAGCATGTCGCGGAACCGCGGGTGCATGCCCCCGTCGACGTAGGCCATCGGCATGCCCGCACGCCCCTCGGACAAGAGGGACTGGAGCAGCTTGTCGTCACGCTCCCGCTTGGCGGCCACCTCGGGCGCGACGCGCGCCTCGAGCGGCGGGCAGGACGCGGCTGGATCGAGCGGCTGGCCGTCCTTGCGGCGTGAGTCGAACACGTAACGGCCTCCGCAGGCCGCGACGTCGGGCTCCTTCCGCGTCACCTCGAAGATGTCGTAGCCGAGCTTGAGGTTGCGCCAGAAGGCGATGTTCGGGTCGCTCCTGTGGCGCGCCATCTGCTCCGCCGTCATCCGGAACGGGAAGGACTGGACCTGGAAGTCGCCCTGTCCGATCGAGAAGGCCTTCTCCGCGTCCGCGTACACCTCGCCGACGCCCTCGTCGGTCATCGCGAAACATCCCGACGACGAGCAGGCCCCGTGGACCATCAGCGAGTCGCCCGTGTAGCCGAGCGACTTCTCCAGCGGGTTCGGGTAGCCGAGGTTGAAGGACCGATGGTACTTCGAGTTCGGGTTCATCAGCGCCCGGGTGACCCGGTAGAAGCCCTCGGGGGCCTGGCGGTCGCCGTTCGTCTTCTTCGGCCCGAGCTTGCCGGACCAACGGCATAGGGGGTGCGTCTTGTGGAGGGCGTAGCGTCCGTCCGCCCCGAGCTTCCAGACCTCGAGCTCGCTCTCCTCCTTGAAGATGCGAACCAGGATCGACCCCTGCGGCCTGGCCTTCGTCTCGGCATGGACCGTCGGCACGAGGTCCTTGTAGGTCTCGTCCGACATCGACATGCAGCCGCCCGCGGACGCGAGACCGAGAAGGGCGGCCGCCAGCGCGGCTCGGCGCGTGGCGGTGCGGGCGCTTGGTCGTGCGGGAAGGTGCATCTCGATCCGAGGGTTGGACGTGGCCGATCTCCGTCCATCATCGACGGTCGGGCTGTCGCGGGGGTGACCCGGAGGGTGCAACCGTCGCGACAGCCGACAGGAGACGTCTCGATCCGGCGGAAGTGAGGCGGACGCGTCCGTCGGTCGTCAGTGCGTCTCGTGCAGGCACTCGCCATGGTCGCCGAGGACCTCGATCACCCGGCACTCCGCCACCGAGTGGTTCGAGCAGTCCGTCATGCGGGCGACCTCGGCCCTGAGCGCCGTCAGCCGGGCGATCTTGTGGTCGATGTCCGCCAGGTGCGCCGCCGCGATGCGGTCGGCGCTCTCGCAGGGACGGTCCGGCTCGCCGGCCAGCGCCAGCAGTTCGCGGATCGGCTCGATCTCGAAGCCGAGCTCGCGTGCGTGCCGGATGAAACGCAGTCGCCGCAGGTCGGCCGCATCGTAGAGGCGGCGGTTGCCTTCCGTCCTCGGCGGAGACGGCAGGAGGCCGATCTGCTCGTAGTAGCGGATCGTCGGCACCTTGATGCCGCTCGCCCGCGAGGCCTCGCCGATGGACACGCCGCCCGTCATTTTTCCGCTTGCTCCTCTAGCCACTAGAGGAGGTAGGCCTCTCCTGAGAACGATGCAAGGAGAGCGCCATGAGCGCCACGACGGGCGAGAGCCGCTTCCGGGTCACTGGCATGGACTGCGCGGCCTGCGGCAACAAGGTCGACACCGCGATCCGGCGGCTGCCGGGCGTGGAGGACGTCACCGTCTCCGTGTCGACGGGCACGGTGAAGGTGCGCCACGCGGATGGTTTCGATGCGAACGCGGTGACGCGGCAGGTGCGCAACCTCGGCTATGGTGCGGAGGCGGCGAACGGGCCGAGCCCCTCGGCAACCGCGACCCCGGCCAAGTATCACGACCACGCCGACCACGACCACGAAGGTCACGACCACGGCGACCACGATCACGGGAGGCCGGCCGCCCACGACCCTGCGGGCCACACGCACGACGACCCGGCGGAAGCGGGCCTGCCCTGGTGGCGCACGAAGAAGGCGAAGCTGACGGCCGCTTGCGGCGTCGCGCTCCTCGCGGCCTATGTCCTCGGCCACCTCGCGCCCTCGCTTGAGCGTCCGGCGTTCCTCGCCGCACTCGCGGTTGGCCTCGTTCCGGTCGCCTGGCGCGCGATCACGGCCGCCCGGTTCGGCACCCCGTTCTCGATCGAGACCTTGATGTCGATCGCCGCCATCGGCGCCGTCTTCATCGGGGCTGAGGAGGAGGCCGCGACGGTCGTGCTCCTGTTCCTCGTCGGCGAGATGCTGGAGGGGCTGGCGGCCAGCCGCGCACGGGCGAGCATCCAGGGCCTGTCCTCGCTCGTCCCAAAGACGGCCTTCCTTGAGAAGGACGGCGAGACGACCGAAGTCCCGGCGGAGAGCCTCGCGGTCGGCGCGACCATCCTCGTGCGTCCCGGCGACCGCATCCCGGCCGACGGCTCGGTCGTCGAGGGCTCGGGCGAGGTCGACGAGGCTCCGGTGACGGGCGAGAGCGTGCCGAAGCGCAAGGGTGTCGGCGACCCCGTCTTCGCGGGCACGGTCAACGCGGGCTCCGTCCTCAGGGTGCGCGTCACCGCCGCCGCCGCCGACAACACGATCGCCCGCGTCGTCCGTCTCGTGGAGGAGGCGCAGGAGTCGAAGTCGCCGACCGAGCGCTTCATCGACCGCTTCTCGAAGGTCTACACGCCCGCCGTCCTCGTGGTCGGCTTCCTCGTCGCCGTCGTGCCCCCGCTGCTCTTCGGCGCGGACTGGAGCGAGTGGATCTACAAGGGCCTCGCCATCCTCCTGATCGGTTGCCCCTGCGCGTTGGTGATTTCAACGCCCGCCGCCATCGCGGCCGGCCTGTCGGCGGGCGCGCGCCGCGGGCTGCTGATGAAGGGCGGCGTGGTGCTGGAGACGCTCGGCAAGATCACGGCCATCGCCCTCGACAAGACGGGGACGCTGACCGCGGGCAAGCCCGTCGTGACCGACGTCGTCGCGGTCGGCCGTCCGGTGCGGGACGTCCTGTCCCTCGCGGCCGCCCTCGAGAAGGGATCGAGCCACCCGCTCGCCCTCGCCATCCTCGACCGCGCCAAGGCCGACAACGCTCCCGTTCCGCCCGCCTTCGATGCCAACGCCGTCCCGGGAGAGGGCGTCGAGGGCAAGGTCGGCGGCGAACCCGTGTTCCTCGGCTCGCCTCAGGCCGCCGGGCGCCGCGTGCCTCTCGGCGACGAGCAGACGGCCGCGATCGCCGCGCTGAACGCCGAGGGCAAGACCGTGTCGGTCGTCCTCGCTCGGAACGGGATCGCGGGCTACATCGCCATGCGCGACGAGGCACGTCCGGACGCACGCGATGCCCTCGCGGCCATGAAGGCGGACGGCATCCGCGCGGTCATGCTGACGGGCGACAACCGCACGACGGCCGAGGCGGTCGCGGCGGGCCTCGGCATCGAGGCGCGCGCCGAGCTCCTGCCGCAGGACAAGCAGCGCATCGTGCGAGAGCTCCAGTCCGAGGGGTTCAAGGTCGCGAAGGTCGGCGACGGCATCAACGACGCCCCGGCGCTTGCCGCGGCCGACATCGGGATCGCCATGGGCGGGGGGACGGACGTCGCGCTGGAGACGGCGGACGCGGCGGTGCTGCATGGGCGCGTCCGCGACGTTCCGGACATGATCGCGCTGTCGAAGGCGACCATGGGCAACATCCGCGCGAACATCGCGATCGCGCTCGGGCTGAAGGCGGTGTTCCTCGTGACCACCGTCCTTGGTATCACGGGCCTCTGGCCTGCCATCCTCGCCGACACGGGCGCGACCGTCCTCGTGACCGCGAACGCCATGCGGCTCCTCGGCTGGAGGCCAAGGTGAGCGCCGCCGTCGACGACATCCTGCGGTTCGGGCCGGCGATCGTGCTGGCGGTCACCGCGGCATGGCTTGCGCTCGCCACCCGCCGCACGTCGCGGGAGATTGGGGGACGTGCTTACGGCTTCGGAAGGAGCCTCCGGCAGACGCTGGCCCGCGTCCTGTTCGCTGCTGCCGTCGTCGGTGCCCTTGCGGCCCTGGGTTTGCACGCTGCGGGAAGTGCGTGGAGCGTCCTCACGCCGATCGCGGGCGAGGCTTCAGCCGTTCGTTTGGCCGGGCTGGCGCTCGCCGTCGCGGGGCAGGTCCTGACGGTCGTGGCCCGGAGCGAGATGGGTCGACGGTGGCGGATCGGCATACCCGACAGGGCCCCCGACGCCTTGGTCACGACGGGTTTATTTGGCCTGAGCCGCAACCCCGTGTTCCTCGGGATGCTCGCGATGGCGTCCGGCCTTGCGGTCGCGGTGCCGTCCCTAGCGGTGATCGCCTGCGCGTTCGCCTTTTGGGTCGCCTGCGAGGTCCAAGTGCGGGACGAGGAGCGCTTCCTCGAACGCTCGTTCGGGGCTGCGTACGTCACCTACCGGAGCGCCGTCAGGCGCTGGATCTGACATCGAAAGGACCGATCCATGGGAAGCAAGCGGAAGACGTTGTTGGCCGGGGCGCTCGCCCTCCTCTCCGTGCCCGCGCTCGCGGCCGAGACCGTCGAGGTGTTCTCGACCTCGGGCTGCGGCTGCTGCATCGGCTGGATCAGGCACCTGGAGGAAGCGGGGTTCGAGGTCACGAACGAGAACCTCGCCATGGCGGACCTCCATGCCAAGAAGACGGGTGCCGGACTGAAGCCCGGGCAGACCTCGTGCCACACGGGCTTCGTCGGCGGCTACGTCGTCGAGGGCCACGTCCCAGCGGCCGAGGTGAAGCGGCTCCTCGCCGAGCGCCCGGACGCGGCCGGCCTCGCGGTTCCCGACATGCCCGCGGGAAGCCCCGGCATGGGGACGGGCGACGAGCCCTACGAGGTGCTCCTCGTGGCGCGCGACGGGACGTCGACGGTCTTCGCGAGGTACCCGAAGTGAGGGCCTCGATCCTCGCGGCGGCTGTCGTCGCCTGCATCGCTGTCTCCGGTACCGCTGTGGCGCACGAGTTCAAGGCCGGGGACCTGACGATCGACCATCCCTCGTCCCGGCCCACGCCGCCGGGCGCCAAGGTCGGCGTCGGATACATCTCGATCCGCAACGACGGGACGGAGCCCGACCGGTTGGTCGGCGGCTCGGCCACCGTCGCCGGCCGCTTCGAGGTCCATGCCTCCACAATCGAGGACGGCGTCGCGCGCATGCGTCGCGTCGAGGACGGGATCGCGCTGGAGCCGGGAGCGACCGTCACGCTCGCTTCGGGCGGCACCCACGTCATGCTTCTCGACCTCAAGGAGCCGATCGTGAAGGGCCAGTCGTTCGACGGCACCCTCGTGTTCGAGCGTGCCGGAACCGTGCCGGTCCGCTTCTCGGTCGAGGACTTCGGCGCCACTGCGTCTGCCCCCTCCCACGAAGGACACCGGCCGTGAACCTGCGCACCGTTCGGATCGCGCTCTGGGGCGCGGTCGTCGTCGCCGCGGGCGCGCTCGTAGGCGCGGCATGGACCCTTCCGGGCGGCCCGTCGGCTCCTGCCGCCGGAACCTCCGCGGCCGTACCGATCGGCGGCGAGTTCGCCCTGGTCGACGAGGACAGCAAGCCAAGGACGTGGGCAAGCTTCCGCGGCAAGCCGGTCGCCGTGTTCTTCGGCTTCACGCACTGCCCGGACATTTGCCCGACGACGCTGGGCGAGCTTTCGGTCCTACTCGCGGACCTCGGCCGTCGTTCCGACGACCTTCAGGTCGTGCTCGTCAGCGGGGATCCGGAGCGGGACACGCCGGAGGTCCTCAATGCCTATCTCCAGTCCTTCGACCCGAGGATCGTCGGACTGACGGGGCCGGAGGCGGAGGTCGACCGGGCCTTCGCCGCCTTCAAGGCCTACCGCCGGAAGGTGCCGACGGAGGGCGGCGACTACACGGTCGACCACTCGGCGGGAGTCTACCTCTACGACCGCGACGGCGGCTTCGTGGGCACCCTCGACATGCACGAGGACATGGAGGTGCGGCGGGAGAAGGTGGAGCGGCTGCTCTCGGTCGGCGCCTGAAGCCTCCGCACCCCGGTTCTGTTCCCCGGGGCGCGGAGGGTGCACCTTCACGGTCGGCGAGATCGCAACGGCTCGCGCGAGCGCGTCACGCCGACCTGGCGACTGCCTCGGTGAAGAGCGGCGAGAACGGCCGCGCCGCCGCCGCGGCCGAGGGCGGGGGATCGTCGTCCCGATCCGTCCACGGCGCCGGACCACGGCGCACGAGCCTCCCGAGGAGACGGTTCGTCCGCCGCGGCGCGAACCCGCCGCCCGTCACGCTTCGAACGGGCTCCCCATGTCCGTCGAGCGCCGTCATGGCCTCGAGTATGTCGTCGATCGAGACCACGGCACCGCTGTCGAGCCGACGGAGCGAGGGCGCGTCCTCGACGGCCCGGAGGTCCGAAGCCCAGGAAGCCAGAAGCATGCGCTTCTGGCCCTTCGTGAGCCCGGCCGCCGAGACGACCTGATCGGGATGGTTGAAGGTGTCCGCGCCGGGCACGGGGGACCCTTCCGCGTTCGAGGGCAGCCCCGCTAGGGTCTGGCCGGGTTCTGTTCCGTATGGGGTTTGCATAGCCACATCCTCCATTGAGCAACATGGATACGCTGTGCCGCCGCGCGACGTGCCGGAGGCACAGGTCCGGCTCCCGCGAGCCGGGCGACGATCGATGTGGAAACCGTCGGTGGCGCCGTCAAGAAGGGCGCCGGTCCGGGAAGCGGCCCGTCGGCCGCTCCCGAAGCGCCCCGGCGCGGTTTACCGACCGCCGGCCGGGGGCGTCGCGGGCATGTCCATGCCGGGCATGGCCTCGCCCTTCGGCTCGGGCATCTTCATCGACGCCATCTTCGCGCAGCAGGGGCACCCGCCCGCGGCCTCGGCGGACTGGCCGGGGGCGGACTGCGGGGCCGCCGTCGCGGGCTTGCCGCACATCATCCCTTCGCTGGCCGGCGCGGATTGGGACATGCCCGGCGCCGCCGCCTGCTCCATCATGCCGCATCCGGCGGCAGCGGCCGGAAAGGTGCCGATCGCGGTGAATGCGGCGGCGGCGAACACTAGGTTTCTCATGCGTATGCCCTCTCGTTCCGGTCGCGCGACCATGACGACAATCGTCGGCATGCGCCAGCGTCCTCGATGACGCGGAAGGTGCCGCGGGGAAGACGGGCGCATTCGACGTACGGTTCGGTGTGAGCCTAGATGGGCCTCCGGCCGTCGGGGTCGCCCCCGCGCTCTTGTAGAAGCAGCACGACGCCCGCGGCGGCCATCGACAGCGCAGCCAAGGTCACCAGCGTCGCATGGGATCCCACGCGGGCGAGGAGCACCGCCCCGGCGGTCGGCGCCAGTGCCTGCGCGACCTGCGCCGGGCGTGCCAGCCGACCCATGACGCTCGCGTAGCCGCCCGGCCCGAACAGGGCCAGCGGCACCGTCCCGCGGGCGATGGACAGGATGCCGTTGCCCGCCCCGTAGAACACCATGGCGGCGGCGATCGGCAGGACGTCGAAGGCGAGCGCGCATACGCCGACGGCGGTGAGCGCGACGGCGGCCCGCATCGTCCACAGCGGGTGGTGCCGCCCGCGGCCCGCCATCTCGAGGACGCGGGCGCCCACCTGCGAGGGGCCGACCATCGCGCCGAACGCCACGGCCGCGGCGAGCGTCTCGCCGCGGGCCTGAAGGAGCGTGAGCAGGTGGACGGAGACCAGCCCGAAGATCGTGCTGCACAGGACGATGACCCCGACGAGCAGCAGGAAGTCCCGGCGTTCCCCGACAGACGGGGCGAGGTGTTCGTCACGCCGCGTCGACACAGTGGCCGATCCCGTAACGGCAGGTATGAAGAACAGCGCCAACGGAAGCGAGACGCAGACATGGAGCGCGGCGTAGGCGAGGCAGGCGCCGCGCCAGCCGACGTGCTCGGCCATGAACGCCGACAGCGGCCAGCAGACCGTGCTGGCGAAGCCGCCCCAAAGGGTCAGCGTCGTGATGGCGGAGCGCGCATCCGACCCGTAAAGCCGCCCGAGCGTCGCGAAGGCCGGGTCGTAGAGCCCCATGCCCATTCCGAGGCCGATGATGACCCATCCGGCGAGGAAGGTCGGCAGGTTTGGCGACAGGGCGAGGACGGCAAGGCCGAGCGCCAGCAGCACGGCGCCCAGCGCCAGCACGGGCCGGCCGCCGCGCGCCGCGATGGTCGCGCCGACCCGGGGCGAGGCCGCGGCCGAGACAAGAAGGCCGACGCTGACCCCGCCGACGACCCATGGAAGGGGCCAGCCCGTGTCACGCGAGGTCGGGAGCGCGAGCACGGCCGGGAGGTAGACCGAGGAGCCCCAAGCCAGGATCTCGAAGACCCCGAGCGCCGAGATCACCTGCCAGCGCGGCCTCATTGAGGCGAGACGATCGGCAGCCACACCCAGAGGGCGACGAGCGTCGCCAGCAGCACGGGCGGGGTGAGGACGAGGCCGACCCGCATGTACTGGCCCCAGGTGATCCGCTGTCCCCTGCCCGCGAGGACGTGGAGCCACAAGAGGGTCGCGAGCGAGCCGATCGGCGTGAACTTCGGCCCGAGGTCGTTGCCGACGACATTGGCGTAGACCATGAGCTCGTGGGTCAGGGGAGCCACGCCGGCCCGGTCGATGGCGAGCGCCCCGACGAGGGTCGCGGGCATGTTGTTCATGATGGAGGCGAGCGCCGCCACTACGAAGCCCGTGCCGACGGTGGCGACGAACGTCCCCTTGTTGGCAAGCCACCGCAGGACGCCTGCCGCGATGTCGGTCAGCCCGGCGTTCCCGAGTCCGTAGACGACGAGGTACATGCCGATCGAGAACAGGACGATCTGCCATGGCGCGCCGCGCAGGACCTTCGGCAGGTCGACCACCGCACCGCGTCCACTGGTGAACCAGCGCCCCGCGACTGCCATGAGGACGAGGGCAGCGGCACCGGTGACGAGGGCGATCGGCACGCCGAGCGGCCCGGTCACGAAGTAGGCGACGAGCAGGATCCCGAGGAGAGGAAACGCGGCGCGGAACACGGCCGGGTCGCGGACCGCGCTGCCGGGGGCTTCAAGCCGGCCGACGTCGTAGGTCGCCGGGATGCCCCTTCGGAAGTACGCCCACAGGACGAGGAGCGTCGCCGCCAGCGAGACAAGGTTCACCGGCACCATGACCGCGGCGTAGCGTCCGAAGGACACGTCGAAGAAGTTCGCGGTGACGATGTTCACGAGGTTCGACACCACGAGCGGCAGGCTGGTCGTGTCGGCGACGAAGCCGCAGGCAACGACGAAGGCGAGCGCCCCGGCGGGCGGGAAGTCGAGGCGCAGGAGGATGGCGAGCACGATCGGGGTGAGAAGCAGCGCCGCCCCGTCGTTCGCAAAGACGGCGGCGATCGCCGCACCCAGCAGAACGACGAGCGGGAACAGCCGCCGCCCGTTGCCTCCGCCCCAGCGGGCGACGTGGAGCGCGGCCCAGGCGAAGAACCCGGCCTCGTCGAGAACGAGCGAGATAACGATCAGCGCGACGAAGGTGAACGTCGCGTCCCAGACGATCTCCCAGACCGTCCCGACGTCGCCCCAGCCGACGACGCCGGTCGCCAATGCAACCGCGGCGCCGGCAAGCGCCGACCATCCGATGCCGAGGCCCCGGGGCTGCCAGATGACGAGGACGAGGGTGGCGACGAAGATCGCGAGGGCGAGCATGGAGGGTCCGCGGGCGTGAGGATCAGAGGGTGCGCTGGTTCACGCGCTCGGACAGCTTCTCGGCGCTCTCGACGCGCTCGGAGTAGCGGTCCGTCAGATAGTCTGACCGCCCGCGAACCAGCCAAGTGAACTTCACCAGTTCCTCGCAGACGTCGACGACTCGGCTGTAGAGGGCCGACGGCTTCATGCGCCCGGCCTCGTCGAACTCGAGGAACGCCTTCGGGACCGATGACTGGTTGGGGATCGTGACCATGCGCATCCAGCGGCCGAGGATGCGCATCTGGTTCACGGCGTTGAAGGACTGCGAGCCGCCCGACACCTCCATGACGGCCAGCGTCTTGCCCTGCGTCGGACGCTTGGCGCCGAGGGCAAGGGGTATCCAGTCGATCTGCGCCTTCATGATCCCGGTCATGGCCCCGTGGCGCTCCGGGCTGACCCAGACCATGCCCTCGCACCAGTCGGCGAGGTCGCGGAGCTCCGTGACCTTCGGGTGGTCGGGCTCCGCCCCGTCTGGGAGCGGCAGGCCGCGGGGGTCGAAGGTGCGCACCTCGCAGCCGAACCAGCGGAGCAGGCGACCGGCCTCCTCGGACAGGAAGCGGGAATAGGACCGCTCGCGGATCGAGCCGTGGAGGACGAGGATGCGCGGCGGATGCATCGGGGCGCCGGGGCCGGCGAGCGCGTTCCCGTTGATCGGGCGAAGCTGGTCTAGGTCGACGGAGGGCAGGTCGAGAGCGGCAGGGTCCGTCATCGTACAGTCTCCTTCCGCCACAAGACGGCCGAGACCGAACACAGGCCCATGGCCTGCCGGGTCGCCAGCACCGCAGCGGGTGCCTCCGCCCTTTCGGCCCGTCGGAAGCCGAGCGCCGCGAGGAAGGTCGGCTCCCCTGTCGTGAAGGCGAAAGCGTCGGCCGCACCCTGCTCGCGGCCGCGGCGCATCAGGTCTGCCGTGACAGCGCCGCCGACGCCGTACCCACGATAGCTGGGCACGACGACGATGGACCGCAGGAGGACGGCGGCGCCGAGCGGCTCGAAGCCGCCGATCGCGACGAACTCGCCGCCCTCGGTGGCATAGCGTAGGAACACCCGGCCGGGCTCCGCCACGTCCTCCGTCGGCAGCCCCGCCTCGGACAGGAGACCGACGAGGCCGACCGGATCGGCGACCGCGGTCGCGACGAGCGGAAGGGTCATGCTGGGGAGCCTCCGACGGTCTCCCCGTCCTCCTTGGTGAAGGTGGCGACGGGGTTGTCGAGGAGTGGCAGAACCTTCTCCGACGGGCGGCAGAGCGCGGCGCCCTTGTCCGTCACGACGATCGGGCGGTTGATGAGGATCGGGTGCGCCATCATGGCGTCGAGGAGTGCGTCGTCGGACAGCGTCTGGTCCCCGAGGCCGAGTTCGGCGTAGGGCGTGCCCTTCTCGCGAAGGAGGTCGCGCGGGCGGATGCCCATGGCGTCGATCAGTTCGACCAGCCGCTCGCGGCTCGGCGGATTCTTCAGATATTCGACGACCTCCGGCTCCTCGCCGGACTGGCGGATCATCTCCAGCGTGTTGCGGGACGTGCCGCAGGTGGGGTTGTGGTAGATAGTGACGGTCATGATGGTCCTCAGGCGACGTCGGGCGTGCGTAACGAGGCGCCCTCGAGCTGGCCGATCTCGCGCACCTTGGTGGCGAGCCGGGTGCGCTCCAGGCTCTCGACGGGCAACGCCGTGAAGGCGGAGATGCGGTTCTTCATGTAGCGGAAGGCCTGCGTGAAGGCGGCGCGCTTCCACATGTCGCCGCGGTCCTCGTGGCTCGGGTCCTCGATGCCCCAGTGGGCGGTCATCGGCTGGCCCGGCCATACTGGGCACGCCTCGCCCGCGGCTTGGTCGCAGACGGTGAAGACGAAGTCCATGACGGGCGCCTCGGGTGTCGCGAACTCGTCCCATGGTTTCGAGCGCATGCCGTCGGTCGGGTAGCCGAACTCCCGAAGCACCTCCAGCGCCATCGGGTTCACCTCGCCTTTCGGCTGGCTTCCGGCCGAGAAGGCGTTGAAGCGGCCCGCGCCGTCCTTGCGCAGGATGCTCTCGGCCAGGATCGAGCGGGCGGAGTTGCCCAGGCAGAGGAACAGGACGTTGAAGGGCTGGGCACTCATCGGCAGGTCTCCGGGGCGCAGGTGGAAGCGAAGGCGTCGCCGAGGTTCCCGCAGATCTCCGGGTTCCCCGAGCAGCAGTCCTCGGTGAGGAAGGCGAGGAGCTGGCGCATGTCGTCGTAGCTCGCGGCGTAGAGGATGCGCCGCCCGTCGCGCCACGAGCGCAGGAGCTTGGCGCGCTCCAACGTCGCGAGGTGAAAGCTCATGCGCGTCGGCGGGATGGACAGGGCCTCGGCGATCTCCCCCGACGCCATGCCGTTCGGGCCGGCCCGGACGAGCATCCGGAAGGCCGCGAGGCGGTCGGCGTGGGCAAGGGCGGACAGGGCGGCAACGGCTGAGACGTCGTTCATCCCTGCTACATTGCAAACATAGTTGTAGAATTCAAGTGGCCGATGCGTGGGAAGGACAGCGCATTGTCAAAACGATGCCCGTACCCGTTTCAGGATGGCCACGATCATCCTTCCGATCGGTGCCTCTGCCTTCCGCCTCGGAGGGAACGCTGGAACGACGCCGAGGCGGATGGGGAAGCCGGACGATCGTGACCGCGACGAAACGAGCGAGGGCAACGGGTCGACCACGTCCGTTCAAATGCGAACGGTTTCCTCCATCGGAACCCAATCCTCCGCCCGCATCCTGCCGCGGCTTGAACGGAAGGGACCGGAGCGATCGCATGGCTGAGGAGGTGGTGGCTGAACCGGAACGCCGGAAGGGGAAGCTCCCCGCGTGGATGGTCTCGAAGGGCGGTCTGGCGGCGATCGCCGGCGGGACACTGCTTCTCGCCTGCTGCGGGGCATACGCCGCCCTGCGCAGCGACGGCGGGGACACGCCCGCGGTGGCGGAGGAGAAGGCCGAGATCCGCGTCCCGATGCCCGTGGCGAGCAAGCCGCAGGCGCTCAAGGCCGACGCCTACTCGATCGTCTCCGTCTTCGACGGCGAGGCGTTCCTGGCGACCCCGAACGACCTCGTCCGCGTCGTTGTGGGGGCTGTCGTGCCGGGCCTCGGCACGATCACCTCCGTCGAGGCGTTCCCGAACGGCGGCGGCACCGTCGCCGGCACGGAGGCGGTCCTGCGCACGCGCTGAGCCGACGACGATCCGGCGGTTCCGTCACGCGAAGATGCGGGCCGCCATCCAGAGCGCCATGCCCACCATCATGAGGTTCTCGGTGAGGGACACGAAGCCTAGGGGCACATTGGAGTCCCCGCCGACGCACGCGCACTTCAGCTCGCGCCTGTCGACATAGACCGCCTTGAACACCGAGATGGCCCCGACCGTGCCGATAAAGAGCGCGACGGGAACGGACAGCCACATCGCGGCACCCGCCAACATGAGCACGCCCGCCAGCGCCTCGCCGAAGGGGTAGAGGTAGGCGTAGCGCACCCAGTGCTGAGCGAGGAGGTCGTAGCCGAGGAACATCGTGGCGAAGCCCTCCACGTCCCGCAGCTTCTGCACGGCGAGGAGGCACATCGCGATCGAGATGAACCACTCTACGGTTCGCACCGTCAGCAGGGTTCCGAGAAGCGCCCAGGTCACCGCCGCCGCCATCAGGGCGGCCATGGCGAAGATGGCGACGACGGGCTTGTAGGTGACCGCCTTGGGATCGGCGACGGTCTTGCCAAGGAAGCGCCGGAGGTCGTCGTACCCGCCGACGCGCTTCCCGTCGACGAACGTCTGGGGCGTCGTCGAAACCCCATGCTCGGCCTTGAAGGCGTCGGTCTCCTCGCGGGTCGTCAGCCAGCGGTCGTCGACCTCGAAGCCCTCGCGCTTCAAGAGGTCGACGGCGCGCAGGCCCCAGGGGCAGATGTGCTTGGGCATGACCATTCGGTAGATGGTCGCTCGCTTGGCCTCCACCGCGCTCGATGGGGCCGTGCCCCCACCTGCGATCGTCGTGGACATGTCCGTTTCCTTTCCCCGGTCAGTTGCCGGCCGCGATGGCGGCCTCGGGCATGCGCGGCGGCAGGTCCGGAGCGCCGTCGGCGGGCGGGTTGGCCTCGAGGTCGGCGATGAGCCGCTTCATCTCCCCGATCTCGCGGACCTGCGCCTCGACGATGCCGTCGGCGAGTTCGCGGACCCGCGGGTCGCGGATGTGCGCCCGCTCGCTGGTCATGATCGCGATGGAGTGGTGGGGGATCATCGCCTTCATGTAGGCGACGTCGTGTACGGTCTCCTGGCTGCGCACGAGCCACAGGGCCCCGGCGAACACGACGACGCCCGCCGCGACGATGGCCGCGTTGGTGCCCTTCCTGGGGTACATCCCCCACATGAAGCCGATCATGATCAGCGCCATGGCGGCGCCCATCACCACGGCCATCCACGTCCGCGTCTGGCTGTAGAAGACGTGGTCGAGCGCGTAGGTGTTCAGGTACATCAAGCCGAACATCACGACCGTCGAGGTCGCGATCATCGCGGCGAAGCGTCCGTAGCCCATGGGTCCTGCTCCCGTTCGTCGGGGTGTCGGGATGCCCCGGAGGCGACCGCCCCCGGGGCACGGGTCCGTCGCTTACTTGGCGAGCGCCTCGACGCGGGCCGTCATCTCCTCGATCTCCTTCCGCTGCGCGTCGATGATCATCTGCGCCATCTCCTTGGACTTCTCGTCCTTGCCGAGCTTGAGCTCGACCTCGGACATGGCGATGGCGCCCTGGTGATGGGCGATCATCCCGCAGTTGAAGGCGAGGTCCGGGTCCTTGATCATCGCGGCCTTCATCATGGGGCCGTGCATCTTCATCATCGCGTCCATGTTGCCCTTCTGGACGTCGTTCATCTGACCGCCGGACATCGCGTTCTGCATGCCGCCCATCATGGACGACATGTCCATGGACCCGGCGGCGGCCTCGCAGGCAGCCGGGAGGGTCACCTGCTCGGAGGACATCGCCTTGCCGTGCTGGTCCTGCGCCGAGGCGTGGGAGACGGCGGCGGCGAGGAGGGCGGCGGACAGGATCGTGATCTTGCGCATGGTCTCATTCCTTGTGGATAGGTCCCTCGGGACCGTTCGTTGATTTTGGTGGTGACGCGGCGGGAAGCCGCGGAATGCGCGTCCGACGGCGTCAGGCCGCCATCTTGCGGCAGCTTTCGGCGCACTTGCGGCAAGCCTCGACGCACTCCTGCATGCCGCCGACGCGCTCGCAGTCGGCAGCGCAGGCCTCGCAGATCTCTGCGCAGGCGCGGCAGGTCAGCTTGTGGTGCTCCGACCCGACGAGCATGAGGTGCGCGGAGGTACGGCAGATCTCGGCACATGCCGACATGAGCGTGAAGTGCCGCTTTTCTACGTGCTCGCCGCCCATCTCGAGGCAGTGGTTCATGGCCATGGACAGGCAGGTCTGGTAGCAGCGCAGGCATTCGTCGATGCAGGACTGCATCTCGGGGGACATGTGGTTCATGTCGCCTTCTCCTTGTGGGACAGGCATGACGCGACGACGGGTCGTTGGCCCTCGTCCGTCGCAGGTTGTGTTCGGATGGGTAGTGGCAGGCGGGCGCGCCGATGCAGGCGGCTTCGGCCCCGACCGTGCCGCCGGCCTCAGGCCGGCGGGTAGCGTCAGGCCAACTTGGGCGGACGCTTCAGGCCGGGCGGAAGGATGCCTTCCTCCTCCAAGTGGAGGACCGAGTCGGGCTTCGCAGGATGGGCGTCGCGCGATACGCCCGACGGTGCTGGGAACGGCAGGATGCTGGTGCAGGACTTCCCGCAGCAGGACATAGTAGACATGCCGCCGTCCGTCTTGTGCGCCTCGCCGTGGGCGTGCGCCGACTGGGTCGAGGGGGAATGGGCAACCGGGTGGTCGTGGACGCTCATGCCGGCCATCGCCGTCCCATGCCCGGCAAACGCGGCGACCGCGACCAGGGACAGGATGACGACGAGACTACGCAGGCATGCGGCGAGCATGGGGATTTCCGGTTGCCGATCCGTCAAGAACCGACGGCTGGCTACGGAGTTCCATCCACCAGGTCCGTAGACGGAAAGTCTATGGGTCCCCTTGCGATACCCCTGCCTCCTGGCAGGGTTGCCGTGGCTTTCACTCCCTCCCGGCCCGGTAGAAGACCTTCGGGCTCGCCGACGCGTCTCCGAACGAAAGGACGTCGAACTCGGCCTTCGGGTCGTCTCCCATGCCGGGCGATCCCATGGGCATGCCCGGTGCCGCGATCCCCGCAACCCTGGGCTTCTCCGAAAGGAGCCTGTCGACGGCCTCCATCGGCACGTGGCCCTCCACGACGTAACCGCCGACCTTCGCCGTGTGGCAGGACTCGACGGGTTCGGAGACGCCGAGAAGGCGCTTCAGCCCCGCCATGTCGTCGCGGTCCTCGACCGTCACCTGGAACCCGTGCTTGCGGGCGATCTCGACCCACGCCCCGCAGCAGCCGCAGTCGGGCGACTTGTAGACGTGCATGTGGTTCGGGGCGTGTTCGGCGACCGCGGGGGCGGCCAGCGTGAGAAAGGCGATGGCGGCGAGGAGCGGCTTCGTCGGCAGCATGTCGGAACTCCGTGAGATGTCCGGCCGACCCTGCCCGCAGTCGGGTCCGCTTCGCAAGCCCGCTGGGGGCAGGGTCGGCAGACGCCCCGTTCACTTGTCCGTTCGCCGGGGCGCGAACCGAGCCGCATGCCACGGGCCGGGCGCATGCGAAGCTTCATCTCGCGCCCCTTGACCTTCCCATGATGGGAAGCCCCATCTTCCGGCAAGTCACTGATTTCGGGAACGAAGCCGATGAACCAGATCCTTCCGTCGGAGAGGGTCGAGGGCGCCGCAAAAGTCCTCCGCCTCGACATCGAGGGCATGAGCTGCGCGTCGTGTGTTGGCCGCGTCGAGCGCGCCATCGCGGCGGTGCCGGGGGTCTCCTCCGCATCCGTGAACCTCGTCGCCGAGCGTGCCGACGTGACCTTCGCGGGTCCCGTCGACGGCGCCGCCGTCCTGCATGCCGTCGAGGAGGCTGGCTACGAGGTCCGCCAGGAGACGCGTGAGCTCGGCATCGAGGGCATGACCTGCGCGTCCTGCGTCGGTCGCGTCGAGCGGGCGATCGCCGCCGTTCCCGGCGTCTCCTCGGTCGCCGTGAACCTCGCGACGGAGCGCGCCACGGTGCGTGCGCTTCCTTCCGTGGACATGCGCTCGATCGAGGCCGCCGTGCGCGACGCCGGGTACGAGCCGCGCGCCCTTGCGATGCGCGGCGCCGCGGACACCGAGGATCTTCGCCGGGCTACGAAGGAGGCGGAGTACGCGCGGCTGCGGCGCGACCTCCTGGTCGCGGCCGTCCTCACCGCCCCGCTCTTCGTCCTCGAGATGGGCTCGCACCTCGTTCCCGCCTTCCACGACCTCGTCATGAACGGGATCGGGATGCGGGAAAGCCGCGTCCTCCAGTTCGTCCTCGCCTCGCTCGTGCTGTTCGGCCCCGGCCTGCGCTTCCTGCGCAAGGGGCTTCCGGCACTGGCCCGGTTTGCGCCCGACATGAACTCGCTCGTGGCCGTGGGCACGCTCGCGGCCTGGGGATACTCCGTGGTCGCCACCTTCCTGCCGGCCTGGCTGCCCGCCGGCACGGCGAACGTCTACTTCGAGGCGGCCGCCGTCATCGTCACGCTGATTCTCCTCGGACGCCTCCTCGAGGCGCGGGCCAAGGGCCGGACGGGCGAGGCCATCAAGCGCCTTGTCGGGCTGCGCACCAAGACGGCGCGGGTCGCACGCGGCGGGGGCTTCGCCGAGGTGCCGCTCGACGAGGTCGCTGTCGGCGATACCGTCGAGGTGCGCCCCGGGGAACGGATCCCGGTGGACGGAACGGTCCTGTCGGGCTCGTCCTTCGTCGACGAGTCCATGATCACGGGCGAGCCCGTTCCCGTCGCCAAGGAACGCGGCGCGACCGTGGTCGGGGGCACGATCAACGAGACCGGCAGCTTCACCTACCGCGCCGACCGCGTCGGCGCGGACACGGTGCTGGCGCAGATCATCCGCATGGTCGAGGAAGCGCAGGGCGGCAAGCTGCCGATCCAGGCGCTCGTCGACCGCGTGACGCGCTGGTTCGTTCCCGCGGTGATGGCCGCGGCCGCGCTGACCTTCGTCGTCTGGATGGTATTCGGACCCGGCCCGGCGCTCGGCTTCGCCCTCGTCAACGCCGTCGCCGTCCTCATCATCGCCTGCCCCTGCGCCATGGGCCTCGCGACCCCGACCTCGGTCATGGTCGGCACGGGACGCGCGGCCGAGCTCGGCGTCCTCTTCCGTCGCGGCGAGGCCTTGCAGTCCCTGCGCGACGTCGACGTGGTGGCCCTCGACAAGACGGGGACGCTGACGGAAGGCCGACCCGAACTGACGGACCTCGTCCTCGCGGACGGTTTCGACCGTCATGACGTGCTGGGGCTCGTCTCCTCCGTCGAGGCGAAGTCGGAGCACCCGATCGCCGCCGCCATCGTCGCCGCCGCCAAGGCCGAGGGGCTGCCCGCCGCAGCCGTCGACCGCTTCGAGGCGTTCCCCGGGTTCGGCGTGGAGGCCATCGTCGGCGGGCGTTCCGTCGCGATCGGGGCGGACCGACTCATGACGCGGCTCGGCCTCGACCCGTCCACCTTCGCCGGGGACGCGGAGCGGTTGGCCGTCGAGGGCAAGTCGCCCCTCTACGCCGCCGTCGACGGACGCCTCGCGGCGCTGGTCGTTGTCTCGGATCCCGTGAAGGCGACGAGCGCAGCCGCGATCGCGGCGCTCCACGGGCTTGGTCTGCGCGTCGCGATGGTCACGGGCGACAACGAGCGGACCGCAAAGGCCGTCGCCGCCAGCCTCGGCATCGACGAGGTGTTCGCCGAGGTCCTGCCGGAGGGCAAGGTCGCTGCCGTCCGGAGCCTCGGCCTGTCGGGCAAGGTCGCCTTCGTCGGCGACGGCATCAACGATGCCCCGGCGCTGGCCGCGGCCGACGTCGGCCTCGCCGTCGGCACGGGAACCGACGTCGCGATCGAGAGCGCTGACGTGGTCCTGATGTCCGGCGACCTCAACGCCGTCGTCACGGCCGTCGCCGTGTCGAGGGCGACGATCCGGAACATCCGCCAGAACCTGTTCTGGGCCTTCGCCTACAACGTCGTCCTCGTCCCCGTCGCGGCCGGCTTGCTCTACCCGCTGAACGGCACGCTCCTGTCGCCGGCGCTGGCGGCGGGCGCCATGGCGCTGTCCAGCGTCTTCGTGCTCGGCAATGCGCTGCGTCTGCGGCGGCTCTCCCCCGGGGCCGTGGTGCAGGGCCGCTTGTCGACCCCTCAACCCGCGAGGTGACCCATGAACATCGGTGAAGCCGCCAAGGCCTCGGGCGTCAGCGCCAAGATGATCCGCCACTACGAGGCGGCCGGGCTCATCCCGGCGGCCGAGCGCGCCGAGTCCGGTTACCGCGTGTACTCCGCAGCCGACGTGTCGACGCTGCGCTTCATCCGCCGGGCGCGGGACCTGAATTTCTCGATGGAGAGGATCGGGCACCTGCTGGCCCTGTGGCGCGACCGCGGGCGGGCGAGCGCCGACGTGAAGCGCATCGCCCTGGAGCAGGTCGAGATGCTCGAGGCCCGCATGCGCGAGCTGGAGGAGATGGCGGGCACGCTCCGCCACCTCGCCCGCAACTGCCACGGGGACGGCCGGCCCGACTGCCCGATCATCGGCAGCCTCGCGGACGGGGCGGCTGCGGAACCCGTTCCCCCGCCTCGCCGCCGCCCCACGAGGGCACTGACAAAGGTCGGGGGCATCCGGTGAACCGAACCCTTGACCTTCCAACGATGGAAAGCCCCATCTCTGCTCGAAAGGAGACCACCATGCTCAAGCTGAACGTCCAGGACATGAGTTGCGGGCATTGCGCCGCATCCGTCACGAAGGCGGTCAAGGCCGTCGATCCCTCCGCCGACGTGCGCGTCGACCTCGGCTCGAAGCTCGTGACGGTGGAGACGACGGTCGCGCCGGACGCGATCAGGTCGGCCATCGGCGAAGCCGGATACGCCAGCGAACTGGCCGCCTGACGGCAGAGGATTCGTTTCTCCAAGTCGCGGGGTCCTCACGGGATCCCGGGCGCTGAAGCGAGGCTGGAGACCGCGTTCGCCCCGAGTGGACGCCACCCCGAAACCACGATATGGATCGAGCATGCTGAACGGGATCGACACGACGGGAATTACGAGGAGGCTGCTCGCTGCGGTCTTTCTCTGCCTGTCGGTCGTCCTGTCGCAGATGGCCCATGCGAGCATGCCCTCCATCCCGGCGCACGACACCCGGGCGTCGCAGGGCGTCGCCGCCGATGCGTCGGCAACCGTGGAACACGCGGCGGCCGGCCACTCGCACGGCGACCGCAAGGACGACCCGTCCAAGGCTGGCGACCACACCGGACCGTCCGATTTGAAGTGCGCCAGCCACTGCCCGTCCGTGTTCGTTCCGGCGGGTGCCGATGTCGGTCACGCGGCCGTCGTCCGCTCGGCGACCGCCCCCTCCTTCCATGCGGCCTTCGCGGGCCGCCACGTCGACACGGCCGACAGACCTCCCAGAACCTGACCTGACGGGCGCCGCATGGCGGTGCCCGGCTTCCGCGCGTCCATTCGCCCGAATGGTGCCCGGAGGCGTCGTGCTGCGTCCCCCGCCCTCGCGGCACCACGGACGCATGTTTCGGCTCGCGCATGACCCCGCATCCCGTGGCGACAGGCCACGGCCGGACGGTCATGCCGACGATAGGTCACCTCCATGTTCCGCTTCGCATTCTTGTGCGCGGCAGCCCTGCTGACGGCAGGCTGCACCGCCACGGGCCCCCTCGGCCTGTCCGATCTCGGTACGTCCACCCCTGAGGCCGACGCTTCCGTCGGCGCCGCCCCGGTCCGCTACGGCTCCGTCGTCGGCTCCTACACCCACCGCATGCCGAGGGCGCCGGGCAACTGGCGCGGGACGGGCGTCGAGATGGCCCCGGTGGGACCGGAGGCTTCCCAGTGAGCCCGATCGTCTTCAAGGCCTCCGTCATCCTCGCTCCCCTGTTCCTCGGCGGGTGCCTGGCTTCGGGCGACGCGTTCCTGCGGCAGGACGGGTTCGAGACGGTCGCCCTGCGCTCGGGCCAGGCGATCGGCAAGGAAACGGCCTGGGTCCAGGACCGTCAGCAGGCCGCCGCCGTCGACGCCAAGGTGCGCGCGCTGCTGGCCACCAAGACCGTCGGGGCGGACGCGGCCGTGCAGGTCGCGCTGCTGAACAACAAGGGCCTCCAAGCCTCCTACGCCGACATCGGCGTGGCGGTCGCCGACCTCTGGCAGGAGACGCTGCCGCCGGCGAACATCCGGTTGGGCCTCAGCTACGGGACCGTCGACTTCACGAGGACCGTCGAGGGCCTCGTCGTCTCCAACATCATGGCGCTCATCACGCGCGAAAGGCGCCTCGACGTCGCGACGAGCCAGGTCCACGCCGTCCAGCTCGAGGCCGTCCTGCGCACGCTCGAGGTCGCCTCGCAGACCCGCAGGGCTTGGATCGAGGCGGTCGCCGCTTGGGAGAACGTCGCGCTCCTGAACCGGGCCAAGGTCGCGGCCGACGCGGCCGCCGAGCTCGCTGCCGGCCTCGGCGGCACGGGCGCGATGACCAAGGCCGACCAAGCACGCGAGCAGGTGTTCTACGCGGAGCTCGCCGGACGCACCGCGACGGCCCGGCTCGAGGCGCGGCTCGCAAAGGAGCGCCTCGTCCGCGTCATGGGCCTCTACGGCAGGGACATCGACTTCGAGGTGCCGAACGCACTGCCGCGGCTGCCGAGGGCGGCCGCCAAGCGCGAGGGGATCGAGGTCGAGGCGCTGCGCAACCGCGTCGACATCCAGTTGGCGAAGCTGCGCCTCGAGGCTCTCGCGAAGTCCTACGGGCTGACGCAGGCGACACGGTTCGTGTCCGACCTAGAGCTCGGCGCCGGCATCGAGGCCGAGGAGGAGGTCGAGGAGTCCGAGGACGGCCACAAGGAGCGCAAGACGACCTTCGCTCCCGCCGTCGAGGCGGGCATCACGATCCCGATCTTCGACAGCGGGCAGGCGCGCCTGAGGAAGGCCGAGTTCGAGTACCTGCGGGCCGCAAACCTTCTCGCCGAGCGCGGCGTCAACGTTCGGTCGGAAGCCCGTTCGGCCTACCAGGCCTACCGCTCGGGCTTCGACATCGCCCGGCACTACCAGAACAGCGTGCTGCCCCTGCGCACCACGCTCGAGAAGGAGGCGGTGCTCACCTACAACGGGATGATCACCTCCACCTTCGAGCTCATCACCGACACCCGCGAGCGGATCGAGGCGAACATCGCCGCCCTCGAGGCCAGGAAGAACTTCTGGCTCGCGGACGAGGGACTGACCAGCGCCGTCCACGGCGGCGGCGAAACGGATGGCGGCGAGGCCGCCGAGGTCGAGACGGCCGCGGCCGGCGACGACGACTGATCGGAGAGACTGAGATGGTTTCGAGAAGAGGTTTCATCGGCGCCGGCGCGGCGCTCGTGGGTGCGGCCGCGTGGTCCCGCACGTCCGCGATGGGGTTGCCCGAGGCACCCGTCATGGAGAGCGCCGCGACGCAGGTCCCGCCCGTCCCGTCGGAGGGGCCGCACTACAACCCCGTCGTCACGCTGAACGGCTGGTCGCTGCCCTTCCGCATGAACAACGGCGTGAAGGAGTTCCACCTCGTGGCGGAGCCCGTCGAGCGCGAGATGGGCGAGGGCATGACCGCGTACCTGTGGGGCTACAACGGCCAGTCCCCGGGCCCGACGATCGAGTGCGTCGAGGGCGACCGGGTCCGCATCTTCGTCTCCAACAAGCTGCCCGAGCACACCAGCGTCCATTGGCACGGCATGATCCTGCCCTGCGGCATGGACGGCGTGGCCGGGCTCACCCAGCCGCCGATCCCGGCGGGCAAGACCTTCGTCTACGAGTTCGAGGCGAAGAAGAGCGGGACGTTCATGTACCACCCGCACGCCGACGAGATGGTCCAGATGGCCATGGGCATGATGGGCTTCTTCGTGATCCACCCGAAGGATCCGAACTTCATGCCGGTCGACCGGGACTTCGTGTTCCTGCTCTCGGCCTACGACATCGACCCCGGCACCTACATCCCGCGGGTCATGGAGATGACCGACTTCAACCTGTGGGCCATCAACAGCCGCGTCTTCCCCGACGTCGCCCCGCTAGTGGTGAGGAAGGACGACCGCGTGCGCGTGCGGGTCGGCAACCTCACCATGACCAACCACCCCATCCACATGCACGGCTACGACTTCGAGGTGACGTGCACGGACGGCGGCTGGGTGAGGCCCGAGGCGCGCTGGCCGGAGGTGACGATCGACATCCCCGTCGGGGCGATGCGCGCCTACGAGTTCGACGCGATCTACGAGGGCGACTGGGCGCTCCACTGCCACAAGTCGCACCACACGATGAACGCCATGGGCCACGAGATCCCGACCTTCATCGGCGTCGACAAGACCAAGGTCGCCAAGAAGATCCGCCAGGTGCAGCCCGACTACATGCCGATGGGCACGAAGGGCATGGCCGACATGGCGGAGATGTCGATGCCGCTTCCCGACAACACCATCCCGATGATGACGGGCTGGGGCCAGTTCGGCTCCCTCGAGATGGGCGGCATGTTCACCGTCGTGAAGGTGCGCGAGGGCATCGAGAAGGGGTCCTACGCGGATCCCGGCGACTACGAGCACCCTCCCGGCACCGTCGCGTACGAGTGGACGGGATCGCTTCCCGACGCCCCGTCCGCCCCCGCCGGCAGCCAGGACGGCAGCAGCCTCAGGCCCGCGGGCAAGACCGCCGCCGCCGACCCGGCAGACCATTCCGGCCACTGACCGCGGCCGCGAAACCACCAACCCCACCAGAGGAACGAACACCATGAAGTTCACCCACATGGCCTTCGCCGCGGCAACCGCCGCGATCGCCGGCTTCGTGTCCGCGCCGGCGTCCGCGTCGGGCACCCATGCCGGCGGGCACGACGAGCTCGCGGTCGGCAAGGCCGCCGAGAAGGGCGCCAGCGCCCGCGTCCTGAAGGTCACCATGAAGGAGACCCCGGACGGCAAGATGCTGTTCCAGCCCGCGAAGATCCAGGTCCGCCAAGGCGAGACGGTCCGCCTTCAGTTCACGAACTCGGGCCAGAGCGCCCACGAGTTCGTCATGGACGAGCCCGCCAAGAACGCCGAGCACAAGGCGCTCATGCAGAAGTTCCCCGAGATGGAGCACGACGACCCGAACGCGATCCGCCTCGAGCCGGGCGCCAAGGGCGAGATCGTCTGGACCTTCTCGAAGGCCGGCAACTTCGAGTTCGCCTGCCTGATCCCCGGCCACTACGAGGCCGGCATGCACGGCCCCCTCGTGGTCATGAAGTGAACCCCCGACCGAACCCCGACAGGAGACAGACGATGAAGACGTACGCCAAGCTGACCCTCGCGGCCCTCGTCGCATGCGCGACCGCGCTTCCCGCCGTGGCCGCCGAGTACACCAAGGGCGAGGTCACCAAGGTCGACGAGAAGGCCAAGAAGGTCACGATCAAGCACGAGGAGCTCAAGGAGCTCGAGATGCCGGCCATGACCATGGTGTTCGCCGTGCCCGATGAGGCGACCCTGAAGAAGGCCGCCGTCGGCAAGCGGATCGAGTTCGTCGCCGAGAAGGTCCGCGGCAAGCTGACCGTCACCGACATCAAGTGACGATGTCGATGCGGCGGGTGCCCTCGCATCCGCCGCATCGCCGGAGACGCTCCTTCCCATGCGATCCCTCATCCTGCTCCTGATGCTGGTGGCCGCCGCCCTGTCGCCGGGTGGCGCGTCGGCAGCGCACGGCGCCGCACGAACGGTCCCGACATTGTCCGCGCAGACCGATGTCCATCGGGCCGGAGCCACGGCGCTTCCGGCTCCGAGCTGCGACCAACGATGCCCGGCGGTCCTTCCCGACCACGGCGAGGCGACAACCGTCGGGTACGGCGGAGCGCAGACGTTCGCCGTCGATCGCGAACGGCTGGCCTGGAGCTACGAGCCACCCGTTCCCAGCGGCGTGCCGAGAGACGGACGGACCTGACCGCCGGGCGGGCCGCGCCGGATCGCTGACCGATCCACGCTCACGGCCACGTAGCCGACGACCGTCACGACCCCTTGCCACGACCCCAAGACCAAACATCGCCGTTCCGCAACCGGACGGCAAACGGAGACCCATGTCATGAAGCTTACCCTTGCCCTCGCGCTCCTGTCGCTGACCACCCCCGCGGCGTCCGCCCAGTCCCTCGTGCCGGGATCGGACTACTTCCTCGACCAGGCCGACGGGATCCAGACGCACCGGGTGGCCACCGACGACCACCATGGCGGCGATCCGTCGGCCAGCAACCTGACCCACGAGTTCCGCCAGTATGGCTACCCCCTGCCCCGGAACGAGGCATTCATCCCCGGGCTGATTGCCTCCTCGCACGCGACCAAGGCCGAGCAGGCGGTGGCCCTGAAGTCGGTCGTCGAGGGGACGTCCCATGTCCCCGTCGCGACGACCGAGGTCGCGCCCTCGTTCCTCGTGCCCGGATCGAGCTACGGCCGTCGCTGACGTCGCAGCACTGGTCGGGCCGTCTGGAGGCGGCCCGACCTGATCAAGCAGTCCTCCGTTCGAGTATCGCATGAATTCAATCGACCGGGCCGCCCGCGACCAAGCGTCGACGAGCGATCGCTCCGTCCGGCCGCGTAGAAAGCCGTGGCCACCGTTACCCATATAGCGTAGGGGGGTATGCCATGGGACACCTCATCAAAGACAAGACCAAGCTCATTGCCCGCGTCCGCCGGCTTCAGGGCCAGCTCGAAGCCGTTGCCCGAAGCCTCGACGAGGAGGCCCCCTGCGGGGACATCCTCCAGCTCGTCGCCTCCGTCCGCGGCGCCCTCAACGGGCTAACGGTCGAGCTGATCGAGGAGCACGTGCGCAACCACGTCGTGGACCCCGAGCACGAGCCGGACCCCGAGCGGGCGAAGGGCGCGGCCGACCTTCTCGCGGTCGTCCGGACCTACCTGAAGTGACGGAGACGCAGACGATGTCGACGACGAACCACGCGGCGGGGCATGCCCACGTCTTCCTCGGCGACGGGCACGCCCGCAACGAACGCAAGGTGTGGGCGGTGATTGCCCTGACGGTTGCCATGATGGCGATCGAGATCGTGGCCGGCACGGTCTACGGCTCCATGGCGCTCATCGCCGATGGGCTGCACATGTCGACGCACGCCGCCGCCATGCTGATCGCGGCGGGGGCCTACTACTTCGCCCGCAAACATGCCCGGAACCCGCGCTTCACCTTCGGGACGGGCAAGCTCGGCGACCTCGCCGCCTTCGCCAGCGCCGTTATCCTGGCGCTGATCGCTCTGTTCATCGCCTACGAGAGCGCCCTGCGGCTTGCCTCGCCCGTGCCGATCTCGTTCGGGCAGGCGATCGGCGTCGCCGCGGTCGGGCTCGTCGTCAACCTCGTCAGCGCGTGGCTCCTGAAGGACGACCACCACCATCACGGTCACGGGCACCATCACGGCCACGGCCACGGCCATCACGACCACGCCCACGACGACCACCATGACCACGGTGACGCGGGTCACGCCGGCGGGCGGGACAACAACCTCCGAGCCGCCTACCTCCACGTCCTCGCGGACGCGCTGACCTCCGTGCTGGCGATCGCCGCACTCGCGCTCGGCAGCCTCTACGGCTGGGTGTGGCTCGATCCCGTCATGGGGATCGTCGGCGCTCTCGTGATCGCCCGCTGGTCGTGGGGCCTCGTCCGCGACGCCGGGGCGGTGCTGCTCGACTACGTCCCGGAGGGCGAGGATCTACCGCAGGAGATCCGTGTGGCGATCGAGGCCGACGGGGACCGGATCACCGACCTCCACGTCTGGCAGGTCGGCCCCGGGCACCACGCGGCCATCGTCTCGATCGCGACGGAGAGCCCGCTGCCGCTCGACGCCTACCGGGCGAAGCTCGCCCACATCCACGACCTGTCCCATCTGACGGTCGAGGTCGATGCTCGTCCGCGGGCGGCGTAGCGGCAATCGTCGATGATGCCGACGTCCCGATCGGTCGAAGGCACCCCTCGTTGGGGCTGCGAAGGTGTTGCCGCCCCGCCCTTGCCGTGGCCGACGCACAAGGGATGGGGGTGTCGACGGTCGAGAAACGGGGGCCGAGACGCGCTATGGGGCGCCGATGAGGGGAACGAGGAGAACCAGCAAGACGAAAATGCACGCCGCCACGTTGAAGGCTCGCCGCGTCTTTCGGCGTGTCTCGTTGTAGAGCTTCACCGCCTCGATGACGGGCGACACCGCCAGGGTCCTGTACTCCGCCCGCGTGAGGCTCTGGTGAAGGCGCGAATGCCAACGGCGCAGATGCCTGAGATCGGACAGGAGCGAGCGCGTTGACACCAGCTCGTTCAATCTCAGGCCGGACCACGTCACGAACAGGACGACGATGCAGAAGATTGCGGCCGGCAGCGCTCCCGTCGGGGCGGCGGCGGATGTGGCAATCCTCACCCCGAGGCCGGCCGCGAGAACGCCAAGCCCGCCGATGAACGCTTGCGACGTGCGGTTCGTCCGCGCCACGATCCTGTCGACGTCGTCGGCGACTCCCTTGCGCACGTCGGCCATGGTCTTCAAGAGGTCGGCTGACTTCGAGGTCACGAAAGTGCGGTATTCCGTTCTTGCGCCCGAAAGCGCTTCCCGAAGGTGGGGAGAGATCGCTCCCCACCAGTCGTCCTCCATCCCGTCCGGCACCAAGGGCTCGAGCCGCCTCACGAGCATCTGATGGCGCGCCTCCGCGTCGCGGGACGGCACCAAGAGCCATTCCGCCGCCTCCCTCAGCGCCTCGAACTGGCTCGGCGAACAGCGGACCGGCGGAGGAGCAGAGAAGGTCCGCTTCCTCAGTCCGCTGAGGACAACACGGCGGGAGCCGTCCCCGGCTGCCTCGACCTCGGATGCGAAGGCAAGCATCAGCCGGCCGGCGGCTGCCACCATGAAGGAGGACGAGAAGCCGTCGACGGGCAACGGGGTCGGGGGTGTCCAACGAAAAAGGTCGCCGGGCATCCGTCCTCCAGAGAGGTCGCGCACTATCCCGCGCCTGACGTCCGCGACGGCATCCGGCACTTCGGCGGCGTTCGCCTCCGCGGATGGCACGGCGGTCCCGTCCCAGGGGAGCACCGCCTTGCCGCCCGCCCGGAAGGGGCGGAAGTCGGCCAGCACGTGTATCGTGGCGGCCTCGCCGACTTGGGCATCGTCCCATGCCTTCAGGGCTGCACCCGCCCCGAGGAACCAAGCGGCCGCCGCGTCGACGGGCTTCCTCACGAGGATGTTGAGGTCGCGGGGCCAGTCGCCGGCGACCAGCGCCTGCTCGGGGATCGGTTCGAATTCGCCATCCCGCACCTCGATCGACCAGCCGTTGGCGTCGGCGAAATCGTGTGCCGCGCGCAGCGCCTCGGCCTCGCCCGGCCCGGACATCCCGGCATAGCGCCAGCCAGAGGCGTCCTCGATGACCCCGTCCCCGGCCGGGTGCAGCTCAGCTAGTAACCTTAGGGAGGGTGTCGGTCTCGTCATCCTGCACCAGCTTGGCGGTCCTCAGCGTGATCGTGGCCGACCCGTCCTCGTCGCGTTCGACCTTCACGATACCATTCTCCTCGTGTTCCTCGCGAAACCAAAGGGCGAAGCCCTCCCTCGCGACGAGGCGCTTGTACTCGCGCTTGGGGAGCTGCTTCCGGTCGAACTCGAACGACTCCGTGGAGATGGCGCGGGTCGAAAGCTCGCGTCCGAAGGTCTTGAGGACGGCCTCCTTGGCCGGCCCGTCCAGTCCGCCCGCCAGCGCACCCCAGAGTTCCTCCGGCGTGTCGCTGTCGAAGCCCTCCAGCCGCTCGAATGTCTCGCGCAGCCGCCGGGTCGGCGCCTTCGCCACCTCGAGCGGCATCTCCTCCCTGTGCCTCTCGATGGTCGCCCTCGCTGCCTCGAAGAGTTTCTGGGTGAGGTCGGCCCTCTCGAACGTCCGCCGGACGTCCAGGAAATTCTCGAAGTGCTGGGTCGCGTCCCGGTACCTCGACGACGACCTGTCGATCACCACGACACGGTGGCGGCGACGCGCGGCGTCCGCGTGGCCGGGGTCGGCCAAGCGGATCACGACGGACTTCTGCATGGCCTTCCGGTCCTGCGAGAAGTTCTCCTTCACGCTTTCCATGAGGGGCTTCGGATCCGCCCCGTCCGTGTTCTCCAGGCTGTACCTGATGACGGCGTGGTGGTCGAACTTGATCAGGGCGACCAGCTTCGAGTCCCCCGTGCTCATCGCGAGCAGCATCAGGGCGCCCGCAGCCATGCGGTTGTCGCCCTTCACCTTTTCCTTGAATCGCCTCGCGAGGCTTCTCGACGTGGCGATGAATTTGTCCTCCCCGTCCGCGTCCTCCGCGCCGAGCGCCGCGGACACGAGGGCGGGCATGCCCGATCCCTCGTTGAAGTCGTAGGAGGCCCCGCGGAGGGTGTCGACCACACGCTTGACGAAGAACTCGGGGAACTGCGGGGGGACCGCCTCGGCCAGGAAGAGCGGGTCCGGCACGTCCGGGCGCACGACGTGGAACACCATCCTGTCGATCGAGAGTGTCCCGATCTCTTCTTCGCTGAGCATGATTCCTCCGACGCGCTTCCGTCGAATCCCTAACAAGCCGCACCGGATCCTACAATCGAATGCACCACCCCCGATTGTGGGCCAGGCCGCCGGAAACGCGAGCCGGGCGCCGTGGCGTCGACGGTTTCCCCGGAGGTGACGGCGGATGCCATCCGCTGCGTCAGATCAGGTCGACCGTTCCGAGCTCGGCCAGCTTTGCTGAAAGGGCCCCTACCTCGTCGCGCCTACGTTCGACGATAAGCCGCGCCTCCGCCAGGCACGTCGACAGGAGACGCTCGACGCGATTTGGCAAGTCGGGATCGTCGCCCGCTGCGAGATCCTCCTTCGGCACGGACGACAGCCTCTCGCCCAGTCCGAGCGAGCGCTCCGCCGACCGGGCGAGCCTCGTCGCCCTCACGAGATCCGCGTCCGCGCTGCCGCCCGACACGTCGCCGCGAGAACCGAGGATGACCTCCTCCGCTGCCATGCCTGCCAGGAACACCATCAGGATAGCCTCGACGCACTCCCGCGTCCTGTCGAACCCCTCGACCATCCGGAAGTCGGTTCTGTTCGCCTTGCCGTGCCGGACGTGGCGCCGGACACACGCGCCGGTGGGGACGAGGCCCGAAACGGGTGCCAACTCCATCCCGACGACGAGATGCCCGGCCTCGTGCACGCATGCGCGCCGGAACGACGCCTCGGTGAGTTCGACGCCCTTTGGAACGGCGGCCCAAAGATCGGCCTCGGACAGGGGACGGCTCTCCCGCCGGGCCGCGGCACGCGCCTCGCGAACGATTTGGGCAAGCACGGCACCCGACGCCCCTCCCACCTCGTCCGCCAGCCCACCGAGATCGACGTCCGCCAGCTCGCCGCGCAAGTGATGTCGCAGGATGCCGAGCCTGCCCTGGAGGTCGGGAAGCTGGATCTCGACGATGCGGCCGAGCCGGCCGGGCCTCAGGATCGCAGGATCGATGCTATCCAACTTGTTTGTGGCTCCGAGGACTACCACCCCGCCACGCCCGACGGTTCCGTCGAGAGACTCTAGGAGACCATTCACCACCTGTCGCTGGTAGGAGCTGTGGTCGCCGACAGGCTCGTCCCGGCTCCCGACGGAATCGAGCTCGTCGATGAAGAGGACGCACGGCGCGCACTTGCGGGCCTCGTCGAAGGCAGCGCGCAGCGCCTTGAGCAAGTCGCCCAAGTGGCCCTTGGCCTGCCATGAAGCGAAGGAATGCGAAAACAGCGGGATGCCGCAGGACCCCGCCAACGCACGGGCGAACAACGTTTTCCCCGTCCCGGGCGGACCATGGAGGATGGCACCGTTCTCGATGTCGCACCACGGCAAGGCTCCCCCCCGGTAACGCGCGAGGTCGGCGGCGAGCGACAGGCCCCACCGCTGCCCCTCCCCCATGCCGTGCAGGTCCTCAAGCCGTTCGGGGTGTCCGTCGCCGGACGGGGAAACGGGCCGAATGACTTCCGGCGTCCTCCGCTGCTTCTGGCCGTGCGGCTTTGCTTTGCCGTCCCCGTTCCCGCTCGCCGTTCGCCGCAGCCGACCGGCGACGGTCCACATGCGCTCGCGCGACGCCCCGGGGCGCAGGACAAGGTTGAGGTACGTGAGCGGCAACGCCGACAGGCGCCTGACGAGCGCCTCGTCGGCCCGAAACTTGCCGATCTCCTCGACGAAGCACTCAACCACCGCCGTGCGACTCGCGAGCGGCAGGACGGCGTCGGCGACGGTGGCCACGACGGCCGGCACCTCCGAACGCTTCGTGCAAAGCACGATCATTGTGCGGGTTGCGACGCTGGCCTCGTTCAAGAGACGTTGGATGTAGTCTGGACGCTGCCCCTCCAAGTCCGTCCAATCCCGCACCTTGGCATCCACGCTCCAGGCGTCGTCCTCGGTGCCGCCGATCAGGTCCTGCGCGGCCAGGTTGAGGACGGCGGCGTCGTCGGGACGAATTCCGTAGACGACGACGAGGCTCGCCGTTCGCGACAGGGCCTGAGGAAATCGACCCTCGGTGAACGTCGCCCGCAGCAGTTCGTCCGCGATCCTCGTTGCGGGCATCAGGCGTCCGGCGATCGAGTTGGGCGTGATGTCGAGGCGCCTAGACATCGGACACCTCCGCCGCGGCGTCGCCCAGGCGCCAGAAGCGGCTGGCGGTGCGGGCGAAACCTTGCTCGAGGGACAGAAAGCACAGCGGGGACGTCACGGCAGCCTTTCGTCCGGAGACGTGCGGATGGCCGTGGGGGCGTCCCACGAGACAAGGGACCTTGCGCGCGGCCGGGGACCCGTCGTCGAGAAGGGGCGCGGCGGCCAAGATGTGACCCCGGGGCAAGCCGCGATCGCGAAGGTGGCAAAGGTCGCGCAGGAGGTCGGAAACTCGCTCGATCTCGGTGTCGAGCTGGTCTCGCCACCCAGGAGCGGTCAGAAGGATGGTCATGGGGTGTGCTCTCGCTCTGGCCGCTCGCGGCGGCGCGGTACCGACGATGGTGGGCGTCAGTTGGCGAGGCATATCCGTGCGGTGGGGATGGCTAGACCCGGCGCCGCTTGGTGCCACAGGACCCGACAAGGTGCCAGTCCCCGGTGCGGCGCCTGCGGGGCGCTTGCCTCCGCCAAGCCTGCCTTCGGAACGGACCGCACGGTCAGTCCACCTCGACCGCCACGCGGCCAACCCTGAGGCGGAACTCGTCGGCAAACGCGTCCACGCGCTCCCTGGCCGACGGCATTTCGGTGATTGCGTAGGGCAGCCGCCTGAAGGGGCCGACTTGGGCCGCGGCATAGGCGGACCATGCCGCGGCCTGCCAGACGAGCTCGCTGCCGTCGCCCTCGAGGTGCCAGTCCTGTACGTAGGCTGCGAGCGCGGCTTCCGCGGCAACGGCACGCGCGGCGTCGACGTCGCCCAGCAGTGCGGCGTAGATCACGCAGCGGAGGCGAATGCTACCGTCTGCGTCTGCTTCGGACGACAGGCGGCATGCCCGCAGCGCACTCAGGATGGCCGTGTCGTCCGGTTCACCGTCCTGCTTGCCGACGCGCGATGCCTCCGCAAGCCGGCGCAGCGAGGCTGCCGCCTCCTCGTCCGTCAGCTCTACAAAGGCGCTATCCACGAATCCTTCAATGTCGCGCCTGATGTCTTTCCCGAGGAGCGGATGGCCGCGCAGGAGCTCTTCGGCGGACGGGAGGCGTGCCCCGAGTGAAGTCTCCCGACGGTTCGCCTCGTCCGCATGGCGCGCGGACCTCCGGTCGCGGCGTGCCTGGGCCATTCCCAGGATCTCTTCGTGAATGGGTGGGACTGGGGGCACGTCATCGACCTCCGCTCGCGCGCCCCGCCGCGGGAAGGGTCGTCCCCCGCGAATCGGCGACGCCGTCGTTCGATGGCGATTCCTTACGACGTGGAAACGAAACATGCAATGGACTGCACTCTCAAGCTAACGCACTGCACCTCAGGTGCAGCGGAACGCACGGCCTCGCTAATTGTTGACAAAAGTGGCACAGGGGCGATGCTCAGGCGCAGATGCCCTTCGATCCGAACCTCCTCCAAGCCGCGCGGCTGCTGGCCAAACTCTCCCTCGACGAGTTGGCGGAACGGTCCCAGGTGTCGCGCCGCTCGCTCCTGAACTTGGAGGCGGGCAATCCCGACTGCCTGCTCTCCACGTTGGAGATCTTGAAGCAGGTCTTGGAGGAAGAGGGCGTGATCTTCTTGGGCGAGACGGAGTCGCATGGTCCTGGCGTTCGCGTCTCTCGCGAAACCGGTTTGGACTGGACGCGGAAACGAGCTGACCAGCGTCGCAGCCGGATGAACCAAGCCGAACCTGAAACCTGATAGCAGTCCGCCCGCCACCTCCATTCGAGAGCGGCCTGACCCAACTGGACTCCATGTTCGGCGCGCGGCACGTTCGACGTCAGGTCGTGGCGACTGCGGATGGGGCGGGAGGTCAGCACCTTAGCTTCAGATGATAGCAAGGGGGTGCCGGCCAGGCACGGGGCGGCAAGGAAGGGTGGGCCTCGATCCGCGTCCTCGACCGCAGCAAGCGCTCGGAGGTCGGGGCCGGCGCGGGAGGAATGGGCAGGCATCCCCAATGCTCCATTCGGATGCCCTCACCGCCCACTGGCGGGCGCGCGGGCATCGGTCAGGGGCGCCCGATGGGACAACGACTGGACGAAGCGCATATCGGTCGCCGCCCGAGCCGAACCTGCACCTCTGCCGATGGCGCGCATGGCGTGCGGTACGGGTTGCCGATGCACGGGACCGGAGCTTCTCGCCCCGGCGCCTGGTTCGACTTTCCTAGAACGCCAACGAGAGCTGGGGGCCATCATCCGTCCCGACCTCGTCGGCCTCGGTGTTGAGACCCGAAAGGGAAACGCCGAGGAGACGGACGGGCCTTGGCATGGGGAAGAGACCCGCGAGCAGTTCTGCGCTGATCCGGGCGATGCCGTCCCTACTCTGGACTTCGTCCTGCACCGACCGGCTTCGCGTGATCTGCTGGAAGTCCTGGTACTTGACCTTCAGGGTGACGGTACGTCCGCGTATCCCGGTTCTCGCGCAGTGGTTCCATACCTTGTCGATGATCGGAGCCAGGACTTCAGTCATCTCCTCGTAGGAGGAGAGGTCGTGCTCGAAGGTGTTCTCGGCACCAACGGACTTCCTGACGCGATCCGGTTGGACTGGGCGCTCGTCGATACCTCGGGCGATCCAATAATAGTAAATCCCGGATTTCCCGAAGTTTTGTCGGAGGAAATCAACCGACTTCGCCCGCAAGTCCAGGCCAGTGAAGATGCCGAGACGATTCATCTTCTCCTCGGTCTTTTGTCCGATGCCATGAAACTTGCCGATACGGAGGCTGGCGACAAACGATGGAGCCATATCCGGAGTAATAACGAACTGGCCATTCGGCTTGTTTTGGTCGGATGCCATCTTGCTTAAAAATTTGTTCACGCTGATGCCAGCAGACGCTGTCAAGCTGGTTTCGTCCCAGATGCGAGCCCGTATCTCCCTCGCGATCTGGGTGGCGTACTCGACACCCTTCAGATTCTCGGTGACGTCGAGGTACGCCTCGTCAAGCGACAGCGGCTCGATCAAGGACGTATACTCGGAGAAAATCGCCCTGATCTGAAGCGAGACTTCCTTGTACACGTCGAAGCGCGGCTTCACGAACACGAGTTCGGGGCACGAGCGCTTCGCGGTGACTGACGGCATGGCCGAGTGAACCCCGAAGCGCCTCGCTTCGTAGCTCGCCGCCGCGACCACGCCCCGTTCCCGCGATCCTCCGACGGCGACGGGCCTGCCGCGCAGCGCTGGGTTATCCCTTTGCTCCACGCTCGCATAGAAAGCGTCCATGTCGACATGGATGACCTTACGCTGACGCGCCGGCTCACGGAGCGCATCCGACGCAAGTGCGGCCTGCGTATGGTCCGGGTCAGTGTCGGGCATTGCCGGGCCTTGCATTCCCCAGAGTTTGAGCTCCCCCATGCGCTCCGTGTTCACGAAATGTACTCCACGGACGAACTCGGCTCAACCGGGGCGAGTCATGCGATCCACAACTGATGGGGTGTCAAATGTGGCCGTCGCCGTCGGTGGGTTCTTCAGATCGCACCATGTCGGCCACGAATAGTTCACGGCTTTTCGTAAACTGACCCGAAACGATGAGCATTATCAACGCTCTCTCTCTCAGTTGACAGCCGAACCTAACTATAAAAGTTCCTCGCCAAGCTCGCTTCCGACCATCGCAAGCCGGACGGGCTCTTCGTCATCACGCCGGCCATGGGCGCGGGTTTCGTGGAATCGCTTCCCGTCGGGCGCTTCCATGGCGTCGGGCCGGCCACCGCCGCGAAGATGGAACGGCTCGGCATCCACACGGGGGCCGATCTGCGCGCCTGCACCCTGCCCTTTCTCCAGACGCATTTCGGCAAGATCGGGCCTTATTACTACGGCATCTCGCGCGGGGTGGACGAGCGCCCGGTGCGGGCCAACCGCGTTCGCAAGTCGGTCGGCGCGGAAAACACCTTCGCAGCCGACCTGTTCGAGACCGAGGACATGCGCGAGGCGCTGGTGCCGATCCTCGACAAGGTCTGGCACTATTGCGAGGCAAGCGGGGTGCGCGGGCGCACGGTGACGCTCAAGATCAAATATGCCGACTTCCGGCAGATCACCCGCAGCCAGTCGATGGCCCTGCCCGTGTCCAACCGCGCCGAACTGGCGCAGGTCGCCCATCACCTCCTGCACGACCGCCCCTTCGACCGGCGCGGCGTCAGGCTTCTCGGCGTGTCCCTGTCGGCGCTGACGGGCGAGGATGCAGAGGCCGAGCGAGACGACACGCAGTTCGCCCTGCCGTTCTGAGAGGGCTGCGGCTCGCAACATCCGGCCGGCGGAGGCACCCTATGAGCGCCCGAAGAGCCGTGATCGTAGGGCTGGCGGACGAGTGAACCCTTCCTGAACGCGGCCTTCAGCGAGGGTTCCGGCGCGGGGGCGCAGAAAGGGGGCGTGAACACCCCGTTCCACCCTTTTCGCGGAGACGCTCCATGACGCCCAAGTCCTTCGCCACCCTCGCCCTCGCCGCCCTTCTCGGCGCCACCGCCGCCGTGCCGGCCATGGCCAACGACGTGCGCATCGAGCAATATGGCTGGGCCAATTCGGCCGGCGGCTCGCAGCATGGCGGGCGCAACCGCATCCGCGTTTACCAGAACGGCGGCCACAACGGCATGACCGGCCAGCAATATGGCCGCGACAATCTCTCGGGCGTCGGCCAGGAAGGCTACGGCAACTCCGCCGCGACCTACCAGCGGGGCGACCGCAATGTCGCGGGCGTCGGCCAGTTCGGCTCCAACCACACGACGATCCTGACGCAGGACGGCAACGGCAATATCGCGGCCGGCGTGCAGATCGGCCGGGGCTGCGCGGCGAACGTCGCCCAGGGCGGCGGCAACAATGTCGCGGCCTTCGTTCAGACCTGCGACTGAGCCCCCGCATCGGCGCGCGGGCTCCGATAGCCCCGCGCCGCTCTCTCCCCGACCGCTTATCCCCGCTTTGCCGGATCGCCACAAACCGCCGCGTAGAAATTCCGAAGGAGATGCCCATGCCCCGACTTTCCGCCTCGTCCCGCCGGGCCGTGTTGGTGCTCGGCCTCGTCCTCGTCCCGGCCGCCGCCTTCGCCACGATGTCAGCCGGCGCCGCACCCACCAAAGGGCCGGTGCGCTGCGAAATCCGCGCCGTGCCGCAGGGCGGCCTCCTGGCGCTGACGGCCCTCGTCGAAACCGACAGAAGCGTCTCCGGACGCTATACGCTGGATGTCGAGGGCGCCGGGCGCGGCGGCGGCACGCAGCTGAGCCAGGGCGGCCCGTTCACGGCCGAGCCCGGACGGGCGCTGACGCTCGGCTCCGTGACGCTGAACGGCCAGGGCGCGCTCTACGACGTGTCGCTGGACGTCACCGTGGGCGGGCGCACCGTGTCCTGCGACGAGCGGGTCGGCGACCGAACCTGATCCGACCCCACGAACCCATCGCCTGAACCCCGCTTGAATGCCGCCCTCCGACCCGGTTCAGCCGGGCCATGCGAGGATGGCGGCATCGGACACGAGCCCCGAACAGTCTGGAGATCTCCCATGCGCCGCATCGCCCTGAAGCCCCTGTCTCTCGCCCTTGCTCTTGCCGGCCTCGCGCCGCTTGCGAGCCCGGCCGTCGCCGGGGGTCAGGTCTCCTGGTCGATCGCGCCGGCCGATCGCGGGCAGGCCGATATCCTGTCGACGGGCATGCGCCTCTATGCGATCGGCCGCGACTTGCGGAACGGCTCGATCGATCAGAAAGGCTTCGGCAACGTCGCGGGTCTCGCCCAGCGCGGGCGCGGCAATCTCGGTCTCGTTCGCCAGCGCGGCGACGGGCATTCGGCCGAACTCCAGCAGAATGGCGACGACAACACCTACGGGCTCTTCCAGTTCGGCCGGAACGCGCGCGACGCGGTGGTCCAGAACGGCAACGGGCGGAGCGGAGCGACCTTCAGCTACGGCTGGTAGGTCGGGTTTCGTTTCGAGCCGCTTCGGTTTCGCTTCTCGCGAGCGGACTTTCGCTTTAAGACTCGTCCCGCCTTCGAAGGAGGGGCGCCCGTGCTCACCGACCGCCAGACCCAGATCCTCGACCTCGCCCGTCGGCAGGGCCGCGTTCAGGTGGACGATCTGGCCCAGCGCTACGAGGTCAGCGTCCAGACGATCCGCAAGGATCTGAACGATCTCTGCGAAGGCCGTTTTCTGTCGCGCGTCCATGGCGGAGCCGTCGTGTCCTTCGGGGTGGAGAATGTCGGCTACGACGCGCGGCGTCTGATCGCCGCGACCGAGAAGGCCGCGATCGGGCGCGCTGTGGCCGAACTCGTGCCGAACGGCGCCTCGCTCACCATCAATATCGGCACCACGACGGAAGCGGTCGCAACGGCCCTCTCCCGCCATTCCGGGCTGATGGTCGTCACCAACAACATCAATGTCGCCACCACCCTCAGGCCCTATCCCGACATCGAGGTGGTAATCGCCGGCGGCACGGTGCGGCGGTCGGACGGCGGCATTATCGGCGAAGCGGCGGTGGACTTCATCAAGCAGTTCCGCGTCGATTTCGCCGTGATCGGCGTCTCCGCGATCGAGGCCGACGGCACGCTGCTCGACTACGACTTCCGCGAAGTGCGCGTCGCCCAGGCGATCATCGCCAATGCGCGGCATACGATTCTCGTCTCGGACGCCACGAAGTTCGAGCGAACCGCCTCGGTGCGAATCGGCAATATCCGCGAGATCGGCACGTTCGTGACCGATCACTGCCCGGTCGAGGAGTTTCGCCGCGTCTGTCAGGCCGAGCAGGTGCGGCTGATCGAGGTCCTGCCGCCCGGTTCCACGCGGGTGATCACGAGCGATTGACTTTCGCTTTCCTTTCGATACGCTCGGTTCCAATTTCGTAAGTCGCGCGAATTTGGTGCGATGCGAAAGGGAGCGGAACCGGAATGTCGCATTTCGACGTCTTCATCATCGGCGGTGGCATCAATGGCTGCGGGATCGCGCGCGACGCGGCCGGGCGCGGCTACAGCGTCGGTCTCGCCGAGATGAACGATCTGGCATCCGGCACCTCGTCCTGGTCCACCAAGCTGATCCATGGCGGCCTGCGCTATCTTGAGCATTACGAGTTCCGCCTTGTGCGCGAAGCCCTCATGGAGCGCGAGGTGCTCTGGGGCATCGCGCCCCATATCGTTCGCCCCTTGCGCTTCGTGCTGCCCTATCATTCGGGCCTGCGCCCCGCCTGGCTGCTGCGCCTCGGCCTGTTTCTCTACGACCATATCGGCGGGCGCAAGCAGCTGCCCGCGACGAGCACGGTCGATCTGACGGGTCCGCTCGGCGCGCCCCTGAAGAGCGGCTACACCAAGGGTTTCGAATATTCCGACGCGCGCGTGGACGATGCGCGGCTCGTCGTCCTCAACGCGCGGGACGCCGAAGCGCGGGGCGCCGCGATCATGGTCGGAACCGAAGTGATCGAGGCCCGGCGCGAGGGCAAGACCTGGCGCATCCGCCTGCGCGACAAGCGCGCGGGCGGCGCCGAGCGCACGGTGACGGCGAGCGTCCTCGTCAACATGGCCGGCCCCTGGGTCGACCGCGTCATCCAGCGTGCGATGGGCCGGACCGAGGCCTGCCACATCCGCCTCGTGCAGGGCTCGCATATCGTGACGCGCAAGCTCTTCGATCACGACCGCGCCTATATCTTTCAGAACGCGGACCAGCGCATCATCTTCGCGATCCCCTACGAGCGCGACTTCACGCTGATCGGCACCACGGATCGCGACTACGAGGGCGATCCGTCCGAGGTCGCCATTACGCAAGGCGAGACCGATTACCTCTGTCAGGCGGCCTCAGACTATTTCGAGCGCCCGGTGACGCGCGACGATGTGGTCTGGACCTATAGCGGCGTGCGTCCGCTCTTCGACGACGGCGCCTCCAAGGCGCAGGAAGCGACGCGCGACTATGTGCTGAAGCTCGAAGGCGATGCGGCCAGGGGCGAAGCGCCGGTGCTGAACGGGTTCGGCGGCAAGATCACCACCTATCGCAAGCTCGCCGAAGAAGCGCTGGAGCGGATCGGCGAACAGATCGGCAAGCGCGGCGCGCCCTGGACGGGCAGCCGCCCGCTGCCCGGCGGCGATTTGAAGACCGACGGCGTCGGCGCGCTGGAAGCCGAGCTTCGGGGCCTCGCACCCGAGCTTTCGCCCGAGACCGCCTCCCGCATGGTCGCCGCCTATGGAAGCGACGCGCTCGTGATCGCACGGGCCGGCCTCGGGCGCGACCTTGGCCACGGCCTCTACGAGGCCGAGCTGCGCTGGCTGGTGGAGCGCGAATGGGCTGTCGGCGCCGAGGACGTTCTCTGGCGGCGCTCCAAGCTCGGGCTGCGCTTCTCGGCCGCCGAGGTCGAGGCGCTGGCGCGGCATCTGGACAAACTGATCGCGGACAAGACCATCAAAGCCGCCTGATCGCGGGAAGGAGACGCCGGGGGGAGCCGGCGGCCCGCGAAACGATAAGAGCGTTGGGGAGCCTGGGAGGGGCCGATGCTGGAACTGATCGACGTCACCCGTGTGGTGGGGGCCGAGACGCATATCGACCGCGTGTCGCTGCGCCTCGAGCGCGGCTCGCTGAACGTCCTGCTCGGGCCGACGCTCGCCGGCAAGACCAGCCTCATGCGCCTGATGGCCGGGCTCGACCGGCCGAGTTCTGGGCGGATCGTCGCCGATGGCAAGGACGTGACCAATCTGTCGGTGCGCCATCGCAACGTCGCCATGGTCTACCAGCAGTTCATCAACTACCCGGCCTTCACGGTCTACGAGAACATCGCCTCGCCGCTGCGCGTCGCCGGCCGTCCGCAGCGCGAGATCGACGAGGCCGTCCGGCGCGCCGCCAGGCTCCTGAAGCTCGAGCCCTATCTCGAACGCACGGTCTTGAACCTTTCGGGCGGCCAGCAGCAGCGCACCGCCATCGCCCGGGCGCTGGTGAAGGGCGCCGATCTCGTTCTCCTCGACGAGCCGCTCGCCAATCTCGACTACAAGCTGCGCGAGGAACTGCGCGAGGAACTGCCGCGCATCTTCACCGAGTCCGGCGCGATCTTCGTCTATGCCACGACCGAGCCGAGCGAGGCGCTGCTTCTCGGCGGCAACACGGTGGCGCTCTCGCAAGGGCGCGTGACGCAGTTCGGCCCGACCGCCGCGATCTATCGCCGGCCGGCCGATCTTCTGACCGCGCGCACCTTCTCCGACCCGCCGCTGAACGTCGCCTCGGCCGAGAAGACCGCGCAGGGCCTCCGCTCGCAGCTCGGCTTCGCCACGCCCCTGTCGGAGCGCCTGCGCGCGCTGCCCGATGGCGCCTACCAGATCGGCATCCGGCCGCATCATCTCTCGCTGAAAGCCCGGCCGGAAACGGTGGCGATGAACGGCATGGCCGTGATCGCCGAGGTCACGGGCTCCGACACGTTCGTTCATGCCGATGTCGCGGGCCAGCGCGTCGTGGCGCTTCTGCCGGGCGTCCAGCGCGTCGAGCCCGGCGCGCCCGTGACGCTGCATTTCGACCCGGCCAACATGCTGATCTTCGACGCACAGGGGCGCGCCGTCGGCGAGCCCGTGCCGCTCGCGGCCTGAGGAGAACCGATCCATGGCCCGCATCCAGCTCGACCATATCCGCCACGCCTACACGCCGGACCTCGCCAAAGCCGGCACCTATGCGCTGCGCGAGATCGACCACACGTTCGAGGACGGCGGCGCCTATGCGCTGCTCGGCCCCTCGGGCTGCGGAAAGACGACGCTTCTCAACATCATCTCGGGGCTTCTGATCCCGTCGGAAGGCACGCTGCGCTTCGACGACAAGGACGTGACCGCCCTCTCGCCGGAAGCCCGCGACATCGCGCAGGTCTTCCAGTTCCCGGTCGTCTACGACACGATGACGGTGGCCGAGAATCTGGCCTTCCCCCTGAAGAACCGCCGGGTTCCGAAAGCCGAGATCGACCGGCGCGTTTCCGACATGCTGCGCCGCCTCGGGCTGGAGGCGAAGGCCAGGCGCAAGGCGCAAGGGCTCACCGCCGACGAGAAGCAGAAGATCTCGCTGGGGCGCGGCCTGGTGCGTTCCGACGTCAACGCCATCCTCTTCGACGAGCCGCTGACCGTCATCGACCCGCACATGAAATGGCAGCTCCGCTCGGAGCTGAAGGAGTTGCACCGCCAGTTCCGCATGACCATGGTCTATGTCACGCACGACCAGACCGAGGCGCTGACCTTCGCCGAGAAGGTCGTGGTGATGACGGAAGGCCAGGTCGTGCAGATCGGCACGCCCGAAGAGCTGTTCGAGCGCCCCCGCCACACATTCGTCGGCTATTTCATCGGCTCGCCCGGCATGAACGTTCTGCCCTGCGATCTCGACGGAGAGGACGCCGTCGTCTCCGGCGCGCGCGTCGCGCTCACCGGCCGCGCCGCGCCGCGCGGCGGGGCGCGCACCGAGCTTGGCATCCGTCCCGAATTCGTCCGCCTCGTGCCGCGCGGCGAAGGGCTGCCGGTGCGCATCACACGGGTCGAGGATGTCGGCGCCGAGCGCATCGTTCGCGCCGAGTTGAACGGGCAGAAGATCGTCTCCGTCGTGCCCGACGGCACCGCGCTCCCGGCCGAGGCCGATGTCAGTTTCGATCCCAAGGCCCTGCATCTCTACGCCGACAGCTGGCTCGTGGAAGGGAGGGCTCAAGCATGAACAAGACCTTCGACAATCGCGCCTGGTTCCTGGTCCTGCCGGTTCTGGTTCTCGTCGCCTTTTCCGCCGTCATCCCGCTGATGACCGTGGTGAACTACTCGGTTCAGGACTCCTTCGGCAACAACGAGTTCTTCTGGGCCGGCACCGAGTGGTTCCGCGAGATCCTGACCTCGCCGCGCTTCCACGACGCGCTCTGGCGCAATCTCCTGTTCTCGGCGATCATCCTCGCCATCGAAGTGCCGCTCGGCATTCTGGTCGCGCTCGCCATGCCCAAGAAGGGCATCTGGGTGCCGGTCTGCCTCGTTCTGATGGCGCTGCCGCTTCTCATTCCCTGGAACGTGGTGGGCACGATCTGGCAGGTCTTCGGGCGCGCCGATATCGGGCTTCTCGGCCACACGCTGGTAAGCCTCGGCATTCCCTACAACTACGTGCAGAACGCCTTCGACGCCTGGGTGACGCTGATCGTCATGGATGTCTGGCACTGGACGAGCCTCGTCGTGCTCCTCTGCTATGCCGGCCTCGTGTCGATCCCCGATGCCTATTATCAGGCCGCCAAGATCGACGGCGCCTCGCGCTGGGCCGTGTTCCGCTACATCCAGCTGCCGAAGATGGGCCGCGTGCTCCTCATTGCCGTTCTCCTGCGCTTCATGGACAGCTTCATGATCTACACCGAGCCCTTCGTGGTGACGGGCGGGGGGCCGGGCAATTCGACCACCTTCCTGTCGATCGACCTCGTGAAGATGGCGGTGGGCCAGTTCGACCTCGGCCCGGCGGCGGCGATGAGCCTGATCTACTTCCTGATCATCCTTCTTCTGTCCTGGGTCTTCTACACCGTGATGACCAATGCCGGCACGGACCGCCCGACCAAGGAGGGCTCGCGATGAGCGCGACCGATCTCGCTCCCGCCCGCGCCGGCGCGCTGCCGCCGGCGCTTCATTCGGAAGGCGCCCTGAAGGCGCGCTCGCGCATGGCGTCCGGCCATTTCCGGGCCAAGGCGCTGATCCCGATCCTCTATATCGTGTTCCTGCTCCTGCCGATCTACTGGCTCGTCAACATGAGCTTCAAGACGAATGGCGAGATCATCGGCGGCGTCACGCTCTGGCCGGCCGAGCCGACGCTCGCCAACTACCGGACGATCTTCACCGACCCGTCCTGGTACATGGGCTATGTGAACTCGATCACCTATGTCGTCCTTAACATGGTGATTTCGGTGGCCGTGGCGCTGCCGGCGGCCTACGCCTTCTCGCGCTACCGGTTCCTCGGCGACAAGCATCTCTTCTTCTGGCTGCTGACCAACCGCATGGCGCCGCCGGCGGTCTTCGCCCTGCCCTTCTTCCAGCTCTATTCCGCCTTCGGCCTGATCGACACGCATATCGCGGTGGCGCTCGCGCACTGCCTCTTCAACGTGCCGCTGGCGGTGTGGATTCTCGAAGGCTTCATGTCGGGCGTGCCGAAGGAGATCGACGAGACCGCCTATATCGACGGCTATTCCTTCCCGCGCTTCTTCGTGAAGATCTTCATGCCGCTGATCGCGAGCGGCATCGGCGTCGCGGCCTTCTTCTGCTTCATGTTCTCCTGGGTCGAACTCCTGATCGCCCGCACGCTGACGGTCACGGCCGCCAAGCCGATCTCCGCCATCATGACGCGCACGGTTTCGGCCGCCGGCATGGACTGGGGCGTCCTCGCCGCGGCGGGCGTCCTCACCATCATTCCCGGCGCGATCGTGATCTGGTTCGTGCGCAACTATATCGCCAAGGGCTTCGCCCTGGGGAGAGTGTGACATGCCCGACTTTTCCTGGATGGCCTGGACCACGCCGACCGCGCTCTTCTTCGCCTCGATCGCCCTTCTCGTCGCCCTCATGGGCCTGTGGGAATATGTCGCGCCCGGCGGCAGCCCGCGCTTCGGCATCCTGCGCTTCGAGACGACGCGGGGCGACCGCCTGTTCCTGTCGCTGCTCGGCTCGGCCTTCATCTGCCTCGGCTTCGTGGGCCTCGGCGGCGAGGACGCCAATCTCTGGGTCGCGCTCGGCGTCTCGTTCCTCTTCGCCCTCTTCGTTTTCCGCTTCGTCTGAGACCTTCGCCACCCGCGCCGGGAGAGCGCGGGCGAAGGCGACGGAGCGGCACCAAGGTCTTCGCGTCACCGGCCGATCGACGCGCAAAGGCCCTTCCCGATCGGCCTCGAACACTCTGGGAGGAGACACATGCAGAAACGACATTGGATGGCCTCGGCGGCGCTCGCCGCCCTCGCCCTCGCGTCGGGTCCGGCCTTTGCCGACATGAACGCCGCGAAGTCCTTCCTCGATGCCGAGATCAAGGACCTCTCCAGCCTGTCGCGCGCCGACCAGGAAAAGGAGATGCAGTGGTTCATCGATGCCGCGAAGCCCTTCGCCGGCATGGAGATCAAGGTCGTCTCCGAGACGATCACCACGCATGAATACGAATCCAAGGTCCTCGCCAAGGCCTTCTCCGACATCACCGGCATCAAGCTGACGCACGATCTGATCGGCGAAGGCGACGTGATCGAGAAGCTGCAGACGCAGATGCAGTCGGGCGAGAACATCTACGACGCCTATGTCAACGACTCGGATCTGATCGGCACCCACTGGCGCTACAATCAGGTCCGCAACCTCACCGACTGGATGGCCGGCGAGGGCAAGGACGTCACCTCCCCGACGCTGGACATCGCCGACTTCATCGGCACGAGCTTCACCACCGCGCCGGACAAGAAGCTCTACCAGCTACCCGACCAGCAGTTCGCCAATCTCTACTGGTTCCGCTACGACTGGTTCAACGACGAGAAGAACAAGGCCGACTTCAAGGCCAAATACGGCTACGACCTCGGCGTGCCCGTCAACTGGTCGGCCTACGAGGATATCGCGGAGTTCTTCACCGGCCGCGAGATCGACGGCAAGAAGGTCTTCGGCCATATGGACTATGGCAAGAAGGACCCCTCGCTCGGCTGGCGCTTCACCGACGCCTGGCTCTCCATGGCTGGCAATGGCGACAAGGGCCTGCCGAACGGGTTGCCGGTCGACGAATGGGGCATTCGCGTCAACGACAAGTCGCAGCCTGTCGGCTCGTGCGTGGCGCGCGGCGGCGACACCAACGGCCCGGCCTCGGTCTATGCCATCGAGAAATATCTCGAATGGCTGAAGAAATACGCCCCGCCGACCGCGCAGGGCATGAACTTCTCCGAAAGCGGCCCGGTGCCCGCGCAGGGCGAGGTCGCCCAGCAGATCTTCTGGTACACCGCCTTCACCGCCGACGCCGTGAAGCCCGGCCTGCCGGTGGTCAACGCCGACGGCACGCCGAAATGGCGCATGGCCCCCTCGCCGCACGGCGTCTACTGGGTCGACGGCATGAAGCTCGGCTATCAGGATGTGGGCTCCTGGACCCTCATGCAGTCCACGCCCACCGACCGCGCCAAGGCCGCCTGGCTCTACGCGCAGTTCGTCACCTCCAAGACGGTGGATGTGAAGAAGGCCCATTACGGCCTGACCTTCGTTCGCGAATCCACGATCCGCGACAAGAGCTTCACCGAGCGCGCCAAGGATCTCGGCGGCCTCGTCGAGTTCTACCGCTCGCCCGCCCGCAAGCAGTGGTCGCCGACCGGCACCAACGTGCCCGACTACCCGAAGCTCGCGCAGCTCTGGTGGCAGGCGATCGGCGATGCGGCGGCCGGCAACAAGACGCCGCAGGAAGCCATGGACACGCTCTGCGCCGAGCAGGAGAAGGTCATGGCGCGCCTGGAGCGCGCCAAGGTCCAGGGCGACAAGGGCCCGGTGCTCAACGAAGAGCACGATATGGCCTACTGGGTCGAGGAAGCCAAGAAGAACGGCACGATCGCGCCCCAGCCCAAGAAGGCCGACGAGAAGGAAAAGCCGATCACCGTCAACTATGACGAGCTGGTGAAGAGCTGGGCCGACGCGCCGGCTCCCACGAAGTAAGCATAGCTGGGTCTGACGACGAAGCGGCGGCACGGGTGCTCGTGCCGCCGCTTCCCTTGTTCTCGAACACGGGCCTTAGCGGCGGCGGTCGCCGCGCGAGGATCGGAGCGAGGCGGCCGGCCCGCTGGTCACTCCGGCGGTTTCGCATCCCCCAGAACGTCCGTCCAGAAATCGAACAATTGCCGGCCGCTCAGCGGAATGCGCGTGGTGCCCGTAGCGCGGGCGACGCGGGGCGAGCAGCCGAAGCGGCGGTGGAACGCTTTCGAGAACGTCGCCGTGTTGTCGAAGCCGAGCACATTGGCGATGTCGCCGATCGTGCGATGATCCTCGGGATGGAACAGGATGGCGCGCGCCGCTTCCAGCCGTCGCTCCTGAATGAAGGCCGAAACGCCGCCGAGTTCCGCGAAGGCGCGATAAAGGGTCGAGCGGGCGATCTCCAGATCCTTCGAGATCATGTCGGGCGTCAGCGCGGGCGAGGAGAGGTTCTGCTGGATATAGCGCTCCACCCGGTTGCGGATGGCGGGCGGCGTCGAGGCCTGGTTGGTTTTCTTGCGCGCGGCGAGTTCGTCCAGCGCCGCCGCGATCAGCGTCAGCGACGCTCGCGTGATGCGCTCGGCCTCGGCGGTCGAGAGCGTCGGCAGATGGCGCTCCAGCGACATCATGTGGTCGATCAGAAAACCGGCGCTGGCCGAGCGGAAGACATGGCCGTGCAGATCGGGAATGGCGGGAACGAGCTTGGCGAGCGCCCGCCGGGGCACGTTGATCATGATCCAGTGGCTGTCGGTCGAAAGGCCGGTCGAAGCGCGCGACGTGTCGAGGCCGATCAGTTCGCCATCGCCGAAATCGAAGGGCCTTCCTTCCGCCTCCCCCTTCCAGCGGCCTTCGCAGAAAAGCGCGAAGACGAGATTCGTCTGCTCGCCCTTGGACTCGCCGCTCGGCAGCCTGTCCACCCAGGCCGCCCTAGTACGCCCGGCCATGACCACGAGGGGCTCCAGCAACCAGGCGGAGGCGTCCATGTCGAAATCGCCGATATCGTGCCCGTCGGGAAGGCGAATGCTGTATTGCGGAAGAACCGCCTGCCATTTGCGAAACGCCGCTTCGGGCGTCGTGTCCTCGCTTCGAATGCGGACGAAGGGCAGCCGGTCGGTCATGGGCCTCCTATCCGCAACACAGGCAATACCGCCTCGCAAACAACAGTATCGCGTTCGTCATGTGCGAATGGAGCGAAAAATGTCGAAGAGATTTCGGTCGCGTCAACAGTTCAGGACGCGATCCGTTCCATAAGTGAGCAAACGAAATCCGCAGGCGCGACTGCAGAACGAGTTGCGCGCGGGCGCCAGCCTGCCGCCGAAGCCGGCACGGTCTGCGTTCAAGGACGGGGCGGAAGGCGCGGTTCTCTCAAGGGCAAGGAAGGGCGTGCGGCTTCGCCTCGAAGCCCTCCGGGCCGATCCGCACCGTCGCGGCGCTGCGCGTGCGCTCGCCGCTCGGATTGTCGCAAGCGTCCAAAGTCACGTCGCGCAGGGTCTGAGCCGGCTTCGCCGTTCCGTCCGCTTCGAGGCGGATCACGTCGAGAGCCGTCGTGGTCTGGCCCATATTGGTGAAGCTCGCCTCGAGAAGCACTTCGTCGCGTCCGTCGCCATTGCCGTCCGCCGCGGCGACGAGGCGTTGGTACTGGACATCGGGCGGAAGCCGGAAAAGCTGCGCCGCCTCGCCTTGCCCCGTGACGAGGAGAACCGGCGCCGGACCGTCGGGAAACGGCTCGATCGCGGCCGGCGCGCGGCTCTGGATCAGATAAACGCGCCCGCTCCCGTTCGCGAACGTTCCGTCCGCGTCGCCGAGGATCGCGAAGGTCTCGCCCATGTCCCGAGCCGCCTCGGGAGACGCCGTCTTCAGGAGCGCGGCGATCCGTCGGCGATCGGGTTGCGCGTAGAAGGCCTGCCCCGAGGTGAAGGCCGTGTCGCGATAATCCAGCAGGACCTCGCCTTCGGCATGAGCCGCGCCGGCAAGGAGGAGACCGGGAAGAACGGAAAGAAACGCGAGCTTGCGCATGATTTCAGAGAACTCCACGTCGCGAGCGGTCTTGGCGGACACTCGTGTTGAAGGAGAGAACGAGGCTCGGGGCCGCCATGGCGGCAGACCGGACAGGCGCGCTGCCCGGCCCACGTTCGGCGTCGATCCACAAGACGCCAGCCCCAGACAGCCAGCTGCCCGACCGCTCGCGGCCTCGGGCGTGCCCGTCGGTCTTCCGTTCGTGAGGGCCTACTGGACCACCACGCCCTTGCTCCCCGTCGGCGCCGACGCAGACGCGGCGGGCGTCCATTTCACCGGGTTGTAGTAGATCGGGTAGTCGGCCTGCGTGTTGGCCGAGCCCTCGCTGCGGTAATGGCCCTTGTAGGCGGCAGCGGCGAGGCGGCCGTTCTCGTGAATCATGAACATGACGCAGCCCTTGCCCGACTGGCCCTTGGTGAGCCCCTTGGCCGGCGGCGTCATGCATTTGGTGAAGCTGCCACCGCTCATGGCAAGGGCCGGCGCCTGTTCCTGATCACGGTCGTCGATGCCGACGAAGGCCCCGATCTGCTGAGCGGACAGGTCCTCGTCGCTGAGATTGGTGTATTCGTATCGGACATAATACGGGCGCGCATTGCGCAGATCGGCGGGGATTTCGAAGCCCGCGAGGTCGCTTTTCGAGCCCTCTTCGATCGCGGTGACCTTCAGTTCGATGGGCACTTCCGGCCCCTTGGGAACGAGATGGGGAACGGTCGCGGCCTCCCCCGCCCGCAGTTCCGAGCCTGCCTTGGCATAGGTCTCGGCAAATGCCGGCGCGGCGCTGAGAGCGACAAGGGTCGCGGCGATCTGAATGGACGTCTTCATCGGTTGCCTTCCGATTTCGGGACGGAAGCGTCGCTTCTCGCGCGCTCCGTCGCGTCTCCTCCTCCGGCCGATCAAAAAGCGGAAATGACGATCAGCCGCACTGATGGTTGCGAATGAAATGCAGCAGCTTTGCGGCACAGCTTGCGGAAGCGGGTTCGGGACGGGCGAGCGGACAGCTTCCGAACGCCGGCCGAACCCGCGCCGATCTCACAAGACGCGATAGGGCACGAAGCGGCGCACATCCCGATCGACGACGATCTCGCGGTCGGTCGGCGGAAAGGCGCGCTGGTCGCAGTCGGCGCGGGGGCAGAGGCGGCAGGTGCCGCCGATCGGCGTCGCCGTGCCCGACACGTCCATCCCGTCGGCATAGATGAAGGCGCCCGCGTGCTCGGCCTCGCAGCCGAGCGCGACGGCATAGCGCCGGGGCGGGCGGGCATAGGAGCCGGACGGCTTCACGAGGCCCTTGGCCATGGAGACGTAGCGCACCCCGTCCGGCATCTCGGCGAGCTGGACCAGCACCCGGTCGGGGATGGCGACGGCCTCGTGCACGATCCAGAGCGGGCAGGCGCCGCCGAAGCGCGCGAACTGCAGGCGCGTCGCCGAATGGCGCTTGGTGATGTTGCCGGCCATGTCCACCCGGCAGAAGAAGAAGGGCACGCCCAGCGCGCCCGGCCTCTGCAGCGTCGAGAGCCGGTGGCAGGTCTGCTCGAAGCTCGTCGCGAAGCTCTCGCGCAACCGGTCGATATCGTGCCGGAACGCCCGCGCCCGAGCGCGGAACCGCTCGTAGGGCATGAGAAGCGCCGAGGCGCCGTAATTGGCGAGCCCCGCCTGGAGGAGATGGCGCTCTTCCTCGCTCGGCAGTTTCGAGGCGCTCGCGATGTCGGCGATGATGGCGCCGAAGGACAGGAGCGCGATCTGGTTGGCGAGGGTGAAGCGCCGCGTCTCGGGCGGCAGCGCACGGCCGAGGGTGAGCCGCTTTGTGCCGGGGTCGAAGCTGCGCAGGATGCCCTCGCCTGCCGCCTCGCCCGCCTCCTCCAGCCTGACGCCGTGGCGCGCCTGGAGATAGGCGAGGAGATCGGCCTCGCGCGGCGGGTCGCCGGAGAGTTCCCCCGCCAGCGCCTCCGCCGCGAGGTCGAGCTCGTGAATGTAGTTGCCGGCCTCGTGGAACCAGTCGCGGATCCGCTCCCAGGGCAGGCGACCGCCCGCCACCGCGTTGTCGGCCAGCGCCTCGTCGTCCATCGAGCGGCGCTCCTGCATGGCGCGCCAGGAGGCGTGGAGCCGCGCGATCCGCTCGGCCAGCGCCGGCTGGCGCTCCAGGAGTTTCAGGACGCGCCTCGGGTCGTCCAACCCGTCGAACAGCGGATCGTCGAGGAGATGGGCGAGCGAGACGGCCGGGCGCCCTTGCGCCAGACGCCCGCCCGGCCAGTCGAGCGGGAAGGCTTGCGCGAGCCGCGCCGCGACGGGAGGGGTCAGCGGGCGGAGATCGTTCTCGATCTGCGAGAGATAGCTGACGGAGATGCCGAGCCGCGCCGCCATCCCGGCCTGTCCGAGCCCTTGCGCCGCCCGCAGGGCGCGAAGGTCGGACCCGACATAATCCACCATCGCCTTTCCCTTTTGTGAAATTTCGCAGACGCTGCTTCACGACACCACATTTGCATATCCGCCACCGGGCTGGAACAACAGCTCGGAATTTGCGAATTTTCACCGGGAGGACCCTCGATGCTGGACAGTCTCACCCGACTGGAGGAACGGCGCGCCGAGGCCCGCCAAGGCGGCGGCGAGCGGCGCATCGCGGCCCAGCATGCCAAGGGCAAGCTGACGGCGCGCGAGCGGCTGGAGGTGCTGCTCGACGAGGGCTCGTTCGAGGAGCTCGATATGTTCGTCGAGCACAATTGCACCGATTTCGGCATGGAGGCGCAGGTCATCCCCGGCGACGGCGTGGTGACGGGATCGGGCACGATCAACGGCCGGCTCGTCTTCGTCTTCTCCCAGGACTTCACCGTCTTCGGCGGCTCGCTGTCGGAACGCCACGCGGCCAAGATCTGCAAGATCATGGACATGGCCTTGAAGGTCGGCGCGCCTGTGATCGGGCTCAACGATTCGGGCGGCGCGCGCATCCAGGAGGGCGTGGCGAGCCTCGGCGGCTATGCCGAGGTGTTCCAGCGCAACGTGCTGGCGTCGGGCGTGGTGCCGCAGCTCAGCCTCGTCATGGGGCCCTGCGCCGGCGGGGCGGTCTATTCCCCGGCCATGACCGACTTCATCTTCATGGTGAAGGACTCGTCCTACATGTTCGTCACCGGGCCGGACGTCGTGAAGACGGTGACCAACGAGGTGGTGAGCCAGGAGGATCTCGGCGGCGCGGTGACGCACACGACGAAATCCTCCGTCGCCGACTGCGCCTTCGAGAACGACATCGAGGCGCTGCTGGCCGCCCGCGACCTCATGGGCTTCCTGCCGGCGTCCAACCGCTCCGGCCTGCCGGAGCGCGCCTCGGGCGATCCGTTCGATCGGCTGGAGCCGAGCCTCGACAGCCTGATCCCGCCGAGCCCCAACCAGCCCTACGACATGCACGAGCTGATCGCGAAGGTGGTCGACGAGGCTGAGTTCTTCGAGATCCAGCCTGATCATGCCGGCAACATCCTCACCGGCTTCGGGCGGATCGAGGGGCGGCCGGTCGGGATCGTCGCCAACCAGCCGATGGTGCTCGCCGGCTGCCTCGACATCAATGCCTCGAAGAAGGCCGCGCGCTTCGTGCGCTTCTGCGACGCGTTCGAAATCCCGATCGTCACCTTCGTGGACGTGCCGGGCTTCCTGCCGGGTGTCGCACAGGAGCACAACGGCATCATCAAGCACGGCGCGAAGCTCCTCTTCGCCTATGCCGAGGCGACCGTGCCGAAGATCACCGTCATCACCCGCAAGGCCTATGGCGGCGCCTATGACGTGATGGCCTCCAAGCACCTGCGCGGCGACCTCAACTACGCCTGGCCGACGGCCGAGATCGCGGTGATGGGCGCCAAGGGCGCGGTCGAGATCATCTTCCGGGGGCGGAGCGCGGAAGAGATCGCCGAGCGCACGGCGCAATACGAGCGCCGCTTCGCCAACCCGTTCGTCGCGGCCTCCAAGGGCTTCATCGACGAGGTCGTCATGCCCCATTCGACGCGCCGCCGCGTGGCGCTGGGGCTTCGCAAGCTGCGGGGCAAGCAGTTGCAGAACCCCTGGAAGAAGCACGACAACATCCCGCTTTAGAAGGGGAGACGCCGCGATGTTCGGACGCTTGAACCATGTGGGCGTGGCGACGCCTTCGATCGCCAAGGCACGGGAGCACTATGCCGGGCTCTTCGGCGACGGGGCTGTGAGCGAGGCCTTCGACCTGCCCGAACAGGGCGTCAGGGTCTGCTTCGTGGAGGCCGGCAACACGCAGATCGAACTGATCGAGCCGCTCAGCGACGCCTCGCCGATCGCCGGCTTTCTCGCGCGCAACCCGGCGGGCGGGCAGCATCATCTCTGCTTCGAGGTGGCCGATCTCGACATCGCGATCAACGACGCCAGGGCCCATGGCGCGCGCGTCCTCGGCACCCCGCGCCTCGGCGCGCACGGCACGCGGATCGTCTTCCTGCATCCGAAGGACATGGGCGGCGTCCTCGTCGAACTCATGGAGGCGCCCGATGGCGGACACTGAACGCCCGACCCTCAGCGACTGGGAGACGCTCGCCGCGCGCGAGGTGAAGGGCCGCGACCTCGACTGGCAGACGCCCGAGGGCATCAAAGTCAAGCCGCTCTACACGGAAGAGGACGTGGCCGGATGGGAGCCGGGCCTCCCCGGCTTCGCGCCCTTCACGCGGGGCGTGCGCGCCTCGATGTATGCCGGCCGTCCCTGGACGATCCGGCAATATGCCGGCTTCTCGACGGCCGAGGCCTCCAACGCCTTCTACCGGCGCAACCTCGCGGCGGGGCAGAAGGGCCTGTCGGTCGCCTTCGACCTCGCCACCCATCGCGGCTACGATTCGGACCACCCCCGCGTCACCGGCGACGTCGGCAAGGCGGGCGTCGCGATCGACACGGTGGAGGACATGAAGATCCTCTTCGACGGCATCCCGCTCGCAGAGATGTCGGTGTCGATGACGATGAACGGGGCGGTCATTCCGATCCTCGCCTTCTTCATCGTGGCGGGCGAGGAACAGGGCGTGCCGCGCGCGAAGCTCGACGGGACCATCCAGAACGACATCCTCAAGGAGTTCATGGTCCGCAACACCTATATCTACCCGCCCGAACCCTCCATGCGGATCGTCTCCGACATCTTCGCCTATACGAGTGCCGAGATGCCGAAGTTCAACTCGATCTCGATCTCCGGCTACCACATGCAGGAGGCGGGAGCGACGCAGCTCCAGGAGCTCGCCTTCACCATCGCCGACGGCATGGACTACGTGAAGTACGGGGTCGCGTCGGGCCTCGACATCGACGGTTTCGCGGGCCGTCTGTCCTTCTTCTTCGCCATCGGCATGAACTTCTTCATGGAAGTGGCCAAGCTCCGGGCCGCGCGCGTCCTCTGGCACCGGGCGATGACCGAACTCGGCGCGCGGGACGAGCGCTCCAAGATGCTGCGCACCCATTGCCAGACATCCGGCGTCTCGCTGACCGAGCAGGACCCCTACAACAACGTCATGCGCACCACGATCGAGGCCATGGCCGCGATGCTCGGCGGCACGCAGTCGCTCCACACCAACGCGCTGGACGAGGCCATCGCGCTGCCCACGGACTTCTCCGCCCGCATCGCCCGCAACACGCAGCTCGTCCTCCAGGAGGAGACGGGCATGACGAAGGTCGTCGATCCGCTGGGGGGTTCCTACTATGTCGAGAGCCTGACCAAGGCGCTGGTCGACGGCGCCTGGGAGCTGATCCAGCGCATCCAGGCCGAGGGCGGCATGGCGAAGGCCGTCGCGGCGGGCTGGCCGAAGGCGATGATCGAGGAGGCGGCCGCCGCGAAGGCTGCGCGCATCGACCGCGGCGAGGACGTGATCGTCGGCGTCAACAAGTATCGGCTATCGGAGGAAGCCCCCATCGACATCCTCGACGTCGACAACCACGCGGTGCGCGAGGCGCAGGTGCGGCGGATCGAACAGGTCAAGGCGAGCCGCGACGGGCAGGCCGTGGGACAAGCGCTGGAGGCCTTGCGCGAAGGCGCGAGGGCCAAGGGCAACCTCCTCGCCCTCGCGGTCGAAGCCGCGCGCGCCCGCGCGACGCTCGGCGAGATTTCGGCCGCGATGGAGGACGTGTTCGGCCGCTTCGGCACCCAGCCATCGCCCGTGAAGGGCGTCTATGGCGGGGCGTACAAGGACGATCCGCGCTGGACGCGCCTCACCGACGCCGTGGCCTCGACCGAGCGCCGCCTCGGCCGCCGGCCGCGCATGCTGGTGGCCAAGATGGGCCAGGACGGGCACGACCGAGGCGCCAATCTCGTCTCCTCCATGTTCGGCGATCTCGGCTTCGAGATCGTGCCGGGCCCCCTCTTCCAGACGCCGCAGGAGGCCGCCGCGCTGGCGGTCGAGTCCGACGTCGATGTCGTCGGCGCCTCGTCGCTCGCCGCCGGGCACAAGACGCTGATCCCCGAACTCATCGCCGAACTGGCGCAAGCGGGCCGGGCCGACATCAAGGTCGTCGCCGGCGGCGTCATCCCGGCGCAGGATTACGAGGCGCTGCGAAAGGCCGGGGTGTCCGCGATCTTCGGCCCCGGCACCAATCTCGTGGAGGCGGCGGCCGAGGTGCTGCGCCTTCTCGGCCACAACATGCCGCCGGCCGACGACACGTCCGGCCGCAGTGCCGCAGAATAAGGACCGCTCGTGTTCAAGAAGATCCTCATCGCCAATCGCGGCGAGATCGCCTGCCGCGTCATGCGCACCGCCAAGCGCATGGGGCTCGCGACCGTCGCCGTCTATTCCGACGCGGATGCGCTGAGCCCGCATGTCCTCATGGCCGACGAGGCGGTGCGCCTCGGCCCCGCGCCGGCGGCCGAGAGCTATCTGCGCGCCGACCTGATCCTGGAGGCGGCGAAGGCGACGGGTGCGGACTGCATCCATCCTGGCTACGGCTTCCTGTCGGAGCGCGAGAGTTTCGCGCGCGCCTGCGAGGAGGCCGGCATCGCCTTCGTCGGCCCGCCGCCATCCGCCATCGCGGCGATGGGCGACAAGATCCAGTCGAAGAAGCTGGCGAAGGAAGCCGGCGTCAACGTCGTGCCGGGCTATCTCGGCGAGATCGACGATACCGAGCATGCGGTGCGCATTTCGGCCGAGATCGGCTTTCCCGTGATGATGAAGGCCTCGGCCGGCGGCGGCGGCAAGGGGATGCGCCTCGCCTGGAACGAGGAGGATGTTCGCGAGGGCTTCGAGGCGGTGAAGCGCGAGGGCCTGTCGAGCTTCGGCGACGACCGCGTCTTCATCGAAAAGTTCATCGAAGAGCCGCGCCACATCGAGATCCAGGTGCTCGGCGACAAGCACGGCACCGTCCTCTATCTCGGCGAGCGCGAATGCTCGATCCAGCGGCGGCACCAGAAGGTGGTGGAGGAAGCGCCCTCGCCTTTCGTCACCCCCGACATGCGGAAGGCGATGGGCGAGCAGGCCGTGGCGCTCGCCAAAGCCGTCGGCTACCACTCGGCCGGCACGGTGGAACTGATCGTCTCGGGCGCCGACCCGACGGGGGAGAGCTTCTACTTCCTCGAGATGAACACGCGCCTCCAGGTCGAGCATCCCGTCACGGAAATGGTCACCGGGCTCGATCTGGTGGAGGAGATGATCCGCGTCGCGGCGGGCGAGCGGCTTCGCCTCACCCAGGACGAGGTTCGCCTCGACGGCTGGTCGATCGAGACGCGCGTCTACGCCGAGGACCCCTATCGCGGCTTCCTCCCCTCCACCGGCCGGCTCGTGCGCTACCGCCCGCCGGAGGCCGGCGACGGAGTGCGCGTGGACGATGGCGTCGCGGAGGGCGGCGAGGTCTCGATGTTCTACGATCCGATGATCGCCAAGCTCGTGACCCACGGAACGACGCGCGACGAAGCGATCCAGCGGCAGGTCGAGGCGCTGGATCGCTTCGCGATCAGCGGGCTCGGGCACAATATCGACTTCCTCTCGGCCCTCATGCAGCACGAGCGCTTCCAAAGGGGCGCGCTGACCACCGGCTTCATCGCGGAAGAATACAAGGACGGCTTCACCGGCCAGGAGCCGGACGAGCCCCTGGCGCGCCGGCTCGCGGTCGCCGCCGTCATGGTCGCGCTCACCCGCGCCGAGCGCGATGCCACGATCGACGGTCAGCTCGGCCCCGCCATCCGCCCCTCGCCACGGCGGATCGCCGAACTCGGCGAACGACGCTTCGACATCACCGTGTCCGGCACGGGATCGGCGCGGGACGTGTCGATCGACGGCGCGCCGCCCGTCCCGGCGCGGCTGGACTGGAGCCCCGGCGAGGCGATGGCGCGCGTCACGCTCGATGGCGAGCCCCTGTGGATGCGCGTCGCTCCGACGCTGACGGGCGCTCGCCTGACGACGCGCGGGGCGACCCATGCGTTAAGGGTCCTCCCGCCGCGCATCGCCGAGCTTTCGCGGCATATGCTCCAGAAGGCTCCGCCCGATCTCTCGCGCCTTCTGATCTGCCCGATGCCGGGCCTTCTGACGCAGCTTCGCGTCGCGCCGGGAGACCGGGTGGAAGCCGGTCAAATCCTCGGCACGATCGAGGCGATGAAGATGGAAAACAATCTGCGCGCGCTCAAAGCGGCGACGATCGCGGCCGTCCACGCGAGCGTCGGCGACAGCCTGCCCGCCGACTTCGTGATCCTCGAATTCGAGTGAGGCCGGCCGAGCGGCGTTGACGCTCGGCCAGCGACGCGACCCGATCAGCCCGCCCGCGTCTCCCCGGACCAGCCGACCGCCCGCGCGGCCGTCCGGAACCTGTCGGTGAGCATGGGGGGCGAGGCCACCGCCTCCGGGTCGGGGACGCCGAACGCCGCGGTGACGAGAACGCTGCGCCCGGCGGGCACGACGCCCGCAAGACGCGGAAAGAAGGTGCGGGGAACCAGGAGATTGGTGTTGGGCGCTGCCCTGATCACGCTCGCCTCGCGCTGGCCCGAGAGATCGAGAAGGCCGGAGAGGGCCGAGCGCGTTCGAACGAAGCCGCGCCCCGGCTCGATCTCGAACCAGTCTTCCGGCGAGATATGCCCGTCGCCGGTGCGGTCCAACGCGAAGCCCCCCTCGGCGACGTGGAGCGGCGCGTCGGTGTCGATCCGGTGAAGCCGCACATGCCAGCCCGGCCCGGCGAAATCGAGCCAGGTCTCGATGCTGAGGCCATCGTCGGGCTGCCAGCGCCCCCAGACGAGTCCCTGATCCGTCCCAGCCTCGGTGATCCGGCAGCGCGACTGCCAGACGAGCCCGTCGCGCGACACCATCAACCCGCTGTCGACCGCGCTGCGCTCGGGCCGATCGGGCGCCCAGGCATCGCTCGCCACCGAGAAGCCGAAGGCGGCGGAATAGGCGAAGCGGCCATATTTGGCGTCGGAACAGCGGTGCTCGCGCCCGTCCTGCCCGCCGGTCAGCATGAGCGCTTCGCCCGGCTCCCGCCGCAGCGCGAAGCCGCCGGCCGAAGACAGGCGCGGGCCATCCGGCAGCGCCTCCGGCTCCTCCTCCTCGGCCATCCAGAACGGGTGATCCTCAGGCAGGGCCGCGACCAGAAAGGTCTTCAGCGCCCAATAGGGCGAGCCCGGCGCGTTATAGGCTTCCGAAACGAGGAGGTTGGGATAGGCATAGCCGATCGTCAGAATGCCGTCGCGATCGGCGATCGGCTGGTTCGCCCACCAGCGGAGATGGCGCAGGAGAAGGCCCTTGATCCGTCCCCAGGGAAGAACCGCCTCGCCCGCGAAGGCGCAGGCCGCCCAGAAGGCGCCCTGAACGAAGCGATAGGTCATGGAGCGCCCGAACGGGATCGCCGCACCGCTATCGGCGAACCAGAACTGGAAATCCTCGGCAAAGCGCCGGGCGCGCTCGCGAAAGCGCGCGGCGTGGTCGGGGAAGAGATCGGGGGCGAGCTGCGCCAGCATCAGCCCGTAGAAATGCATTCCCATCGGCGTGTAATAGTCGAGCTGGTACCATTTGCCGTCGCGGTAATACCCATCGGCGATGTGGAACGTGTCGAGCCGATCCAGCGCCTCTTCCACCGCCTCGCGCGACCAGTCCTCGCCGACGCGGCGCAGTGCGAGATTGGTCAAGACGCGGAAGAAGAGCCAATTGTTGTCGGCGGTCGGATGCGCGTTGATCGACCGCATCCAGGCCGCGAGCCGGCGCTTGGCCGCGTCCGGCAGCGGCGCCCAGAACGTCTCGGGGGCGAGCAGGAGAGCCTGCGACAGGCCCGCCATTTCCACCATGCGCTGGTCGTGCCGGCCAACATCGCCCCAATAATCGGGGTGATCGGGGTTCGTGCCGTGGTCGAGCCCGGACAGCACGAGATCCAGCCCTTCGAAGGCACCGCCGCCGGCGGCCAGGGGCGCGAGACCCCAGAGCGGCCGGGTGAAGCTTTCCATCTCCGCCGCCGCGCTCGCGTAATGCACGCCGCCGACGCCGAGGCGAACCCGCGCGCCGCTTTCGGAGTACCAGGGCAGGAGCGGCGCATGGAGCGCGCGCACGGCTTCCTGCAGATCGGCTCGCGTTTCCAGCTTGTTGCCATGCAAGGGGTTGCAGTGGACCAGCCGGCGCACGGCCGCTTCCTCCGCCCAGGCGCTCGGCGCGGCTCGACTCATTCTGATTTCCTCCTGACTCAAGGATCGGCCCTCGCTCGCATCGGCCTGCGCAGCGCATCTGGGGCGATCGATGTCCGGCGTCGCGACGGCTCACGCCTGATCGCCGGCGCCCTAGCCCCGCTGGCCAGCGCTCGAGGCCGCCGCGCCGATATGCCCGCGATGCAGAAGCTCGCGGTGGCGCTCCTGGCTGCCCTTGAGATGGGCGCGCATCGCCTCGCGCGCCTCGTCCGCATCGCCCCGCGAGATCGCCAGAACGATGCGCTCGTGCTCGGCATTGAGCTGGCCGTGATAGCTGCGCTCGGCCTCGGCCCGGCTGCGGGTGACGATCTCGGATTTCGGAATGGCCGTCTGTCCGTTCGCGATCAGAAACTCGGCGAAATGCGGATTGTTGGTGGCCTGCGCGATGGCGAGGTGCAGGGCGAAGTCAGCTTCGCGGATCGGCGCGCCCTGCTTCGTGCAGGCGACCACCGCGCCATGGCGCTCCAGGATGTCCTCTTCCTGCGCCGGCGAACGGCGCGAGGCGGCAAGGCCGGCGGCCTCGATCTCGATCGGCGTGCGGATTTCGAGAATTTCCAGTGCGGACGTGACCTTGGCGCGCTCGACCCGGCGCAGCGGATCGCTCGGCGCGCGCATGTCGCGAACGAAGACGCCCGCCCCTTGCCGGGCCTCCACGAGGGATTCGATCCGCAGCGTGGCGATCGCCTCGCGCACCACGGTTCGGCTGACACCGTAATGCTCGGTCAGCTTCGCCTCGCTCGGCAGCTTGTCGCCGGGCTGGAACTCGCCGCCGACGATCGCGTCGCGCAGCGCGTCGCTGAGCTTCAGGACGAGGCTTCCGGCGGGCCGCCGGGCGACGCTGATCTGTCCCATGACGCTTCTTTCCCCTTTGGACCTCGCCTCACCCTTCATGACATGTTCTACAAGTTGCGACAACTCTCAAACTTGTCTCATGGCTTCGGGCGATCAGACTTCGTGGCCGAACGCCTCGATCCGTGTGAGCGCGGGAAAGGGCGATGGGTCGTCGGCCTTCACCAGCCGCTCCAGCCGCAGCCATTCCACCACGCGCGGCACGATCGGAAATCCCTGCCGCCGACCGGTCTTCGCGAGGTTCAACGTCTCGCGCGAGCCGTCGGACAGAACGATATCCGCCTGACGCCACCAGGCGTCGTGCGGAAAGTCGGCGCGCAGGGTCAGCGCCACCTCGTCGAGGCGCACGCGCCGTCCGAAGTCGAGGGTCAAGGCGGCGTTCGGGTCCTGGTTGATGCCCCAGCTCGTATAGGGCCAGAACCCGTGGTCGTCATTGGCGCATTCGCCGTCGATCGCGTTGCGCGCCGCGAACACCGCCTCGCCGCGCGTTTCCACATTGGCGCTGGCATGGGGAAAGGCCGACGCATTGCCGGGGTCGTCATAGGGATTGAGCGCCAGATCGCGACGCGCCGCGAGTTCCTCCGGCCGCGCCAGACGCACCGAAAGGCGATGCAGCTCGCCCGAGAAGGCGCGCGGCGAATAGGTCTTGCGGCGTGGGCCGAAGGGCACCGGCAGGGCGAAGCGGCCGCCCTTGAGGAAGACCAGCGCCGGCGCCATCGCGTCGTCCAGCGAGAGGTGAACGAAGGTGCCCTCGCCCGCCGTCTCGCCCCCTGTCTCGCCCCCTGTCTCGACCGCCACGACGTCGCCCTCGGCATAGGTCTCGCGGAAGACGAGAAACACCTCGTCCGCCGCCGTGCGCTGCGCGCGCGGGCGTCCCTCGCCGTCCAGAACGCTCAAGGTGAGATTCATCGCTTCCAGCCTTTCAGGTGATGGTGAGTTTCAGCGGGCCAAGCAAAGGGAGGCGAAGTCGCCAGATGCGAGGTCCCCAGGCAAGGCCGAGCCGCGCATCCGCGATCTCGACCGTCTCGCAAAGCGGCGGCCCGGCCCCCTCCACGACGATGCGCGCGCCGCTGACGGGCAGCATGATCGTGCCGGGCTCCAGCTGCGGGGCTTCGGCGAAGAGGAGCGACAACTCGCCCGCTCGCTCGCCTTGCCAGCGGTCCTCGATCTCGACCGCTCCGCCCTTCGAGAAACGCACCGAGCGCCGATAGAAGCGAAGCCCGGCCGATGGCGGATAGGCGCCGGCTATCTCCATGTCGATCAGCGTTTCCCGCTCGCCGAGCAGGACCTCGTGCTCGCTCGTGCCGAACGCCACGCCGTCCGCCTGCATCGCGCCCTCGAAGCTCGGCAGGTTGTGCCAGGCCGATTGCATGGTCCAGATTTCGTAGCGGCGCGGCGAGAAGGTCTTGGCCGTATAGGTTTCGACGCCGAGATCGATCAGCACCGGCGCACCGCCGCGCCAGAGGGTGACGCTGCCGACATCGTTGTGATTGTGGCTGTCGCCATTGTGGCCGCCCTTCACCGCGAGGGCGAACCGCGCGTCGCGCGCGACGGTGAGCCCGATGCTTGGATAGTGCCGATCGCGCCGGGGCGGCTCGCCCTTGGCTGCAGCGGTCAGCGCCTCATGGTCCAGCGCTTCCCGCAGTCGATACCAGAGATTGATCTCGTCCGGCCGCTCGAAGCTCGCGGCCCTCGCGGCGTCGCTTGCTGCGAACCGCTCCAGAAAGGGCGAGCCGACCGCCTGCCCGAAGCGCCATTCGCGCGCGCCGCAGGGCTCCAGCCGGGCCGAGGCATCCCCGAAATTGAAATAATGTGGTCCCTCCACCTGCATGTCCGCCAGAAACTCGGCCATCGCCTTGAGCTTTGGAAGATGCCAGAGCGGCGCGAACGCGCCCGGGGCGACGCTGGAGAGGATGTCCAGCGCGCCATGGAGGCACAGCGCGGCATGACGCCAGTAGAGCGCGCCTTCCGCGCAGGCGCCGTCCTCGCCGTAATCCTTCCAGAAGGCGTCGAGGCTGCGCGCGGCCTGCTCCACCACGCGGCGGCGCGTACCTTCGCCATGCGGGCGCGAAAAGACCGTAAGCAGGACGTTCTGCGTGCACCAGGCCGTCCAATTGTTCATCGGCTCGTCGCCGTCGCCCATCCACCAGAAATGAACGTCGAGATAGGGAGTCACGATGCGCCGCTCGATTTCCCGGTCGACACGCCGCAGGATCGCGGGGTCCGCCGCATCGAGCGGCCCGGCGAGCAGATGGCCCGCCACCGCCAGAAGGGCGCCGGTCTCGGCGGCGAAGAGGTCGATCACCGGGCGCTCGTTGTCCGGCAGCGGCAGGCGCGGCCCGCCGCGCACGTGGCTGTTATGGGCCGGCAATTGCCAGCCGCTTTCCTCGCAAAGAAGCATCATTCCGTCGATCACGGCGTCCAGAAAGCGGCCCAGCCCCTCCACGCATTCGGCCAGAACCAGCGCGGCGAGCTGCCGGCGGCGATCGAAATAGAGCGCCTCGAAACGGGCGCGGTCGCCTTCGCGCACATAGGCGCGGTAGTCGCTGGCGAGGAGCTGCGGCCACGGGCGCGCCTGCATCGCCTCGCCGCGCGCGACGAGAGCATGGCGCACCGCCTCGGGAAGCGCGTCCCAGGCCGCACGGTCCTCGAAGACGGGTCCCGGCGAAAAGGCGCCGAGCGCGGCTGGCAGACGCACCAGCGCCGTCGAGAAGGGAGCGGCGGCGGTCGCATTGCCGGTCACAGGCGTCTCACGCTCGGCCCTCTCACTCTCGCCGGTCCGCTCAATGCCCATGTCGGCGCTCATGCCGGCCACCCGCAGAACTCGTCATACCACTTGCTCCGAAATTCGTGAAACCGCCGCGCCGAAATCGAACTTGTGCTACCGCAAAAATACAAGTACGACAAGTTTGCGCGGTGGAGGGAGAGCCCCGTGCGGGAGGGAGGGCCAAGGCCCTCGTCAGGGAGGACAGAGCATGTCCACTATCGACGCGGACGCAGCTTCGGCCCGCCGTTCGCGGCGCGTCCTGCTGACCAAACAGCAGCGCCGGCGCCGCGCTCATCTCGTGGCCTATTCCTTCATCGCGCCGAATTTCCTCGGCTTCGCGATCTTCACGCTCGGACCGATCCTCTTCGCCTTCGCGCTGGCCTTCCTGCATTGGGACGGCTCCAACCCGATCCGCTTTGCGGGCCTCGCCAATTTCTGGCGCCTGTTCGAGGACCGCGCCTTCCTGGCGGCCTTCTGGAACACGCTTCTCTATACGCTCTTCTCGGTGCCGCTGACGCTGGTCTGCGCGCTCGGCCTCGCGATCCTCCTCAACCGGCCGATGTTCGGACGGGACTTCTTCCGAACCGCCATGTTCTTTCCCTATGTCGCCTCGCTGGTGGCGGTCGCCGTGGTCTGGAACATGCTGTTCAACCCCGAGATGGGGCCGGTGAACATGCTGCTCTACACGCTCGGCATCGATCCGCAGAACCTGCCGGGCTGGGCCGCCGACCGGCATTGGGCGATGGTCACGGTCGTGTTCTTCGGCGTCTGGAAGAGCATGGGCTACTACATGGTCATCTATCTCGCGGGGCTTCAGGGCATCAATGCCGAGCTCTACGAGGCGGCCAATCTGGACGGGGCCAATGGCTGGCAGAAGTTCTGGCACGTGACCGTGCCGCAGCTCGCGCCCACCACCTTCTTCGTGTCGGTGATGCTGACCATCCAGTCCTTCAAGGTGTTCGATCAGATCTATCTGATCACGCAGGGCGGGCCGGGCACGTCCACGCTGGTTCTGGTCTACCACATCTACAACGAAGCCTTCGTGAGCTGGGACCTCGGCTATTCCTCGATGGTCGCGCTCGTCCTCTTCCTGATGGTGCTGACGATCACGGTCGTGCAGTTCCGCCTGCAGCGCGAAGATTGAGGGGCCGCAGATGAGCACCGCCTCGCCCCTTCTCGACCGCCGGAGCGCGGCCCTCGGCCGCCCGAAGACGAAGACGCGCAGCCACCGCAAGCGGCTGAGAAACGCCGCGCTCTACGCCCTGGTGCTCGCCATCACGGTCTTGATGCTGCTACCCTTCGCCTGGATGCTCTCGGCCTCGCTGAAGCTCAACCGCGAAGTATTCGAATTTCCGATCCAGTGGATTCCCTCAGCGCCCCGCTGGCAGAACTATCTCGATATCTGGCAGCAGATCCCGCTCGCGCTCTTCATCTACAACACGGCGAAGCTCACGATCATCGTGACGGTGCTGCAGCTCTTCACGTCGAGCTTTGCCGCCTATGCCTTCGCCAAGCTTCGCTTTCCCTACCGCAACACGCTGTTCCTGGCCTATATCGCGACCATCGCCATGCCCTGGCAGGTCTATATGGTGCCGCAATTCGTGCTGATGCGCGAACTCGGGCTGAACAACACGCATCTGGCGCTCATCCTGCTCCAGGCCTTCAGCGCCTTCGGCGTGTTCCTGATGCGCCAGTTCTACATGTCGATCCCCGACGAGCTGTGCGAAGCGGCGCGGATCGACGGAATGAGCGAGTATCAGATCTGGCGCAAGATCATGCTGCCGCTTTCCATGCCGGCGCTGTCGACGCTGACGATCTTCACCTTCGTCAACACCTGGAACGACTTCCTGGGGCCGATGATCTACCTGACCAAGACGGAGCTGAAGACCGTGCAGATCGGCCTTCGCATGTTCGTCTCGCAATATTCGGCCGAATACGGGCTGATCATGGCGGCCTCCGTGGTCTCGCTCATCCCCGTTCTCGTCGTCTTCCTCGCTCTGCAACGCTTCTTCGTGGAAGGCGTCGCCTCCACCGGCCTCAAGGGATGATGCCCATGTCCGCCACCGCTTCGCCCCTCGCCCCGCCCGTGCCTTCGCTCATCGCCCCCCTGTCGCCGGCCGAGCTGACGCAAGCTCTCGATGTCGCGAGCGGCGCCATTCGCCGCTCCCTGAAGGACTTCACCTTCGCCGCGCAGAACCATTCGAGCGTCGGCAATGTCTATCCGGCCGTCGCCAACGACCAGTGGACGGCCGGTTTCTGGCCCGGCACGGTCTGGCTCGCCTTCGAGCACACGGGCGATCCGGTGCTGCGCCATGCCGGGCAGATCCAGGTGCAAAGCTTTCTCCACCGGATCGAGAACCGGATCGAGACCGATCATCACGACATGGGCTTCCTGTATTCGCCCTCCTGCGTGGCGGCTTGGAAGCTGGTCGGCGACGCGGACGCGCATCGCGCAGCGCTGCTTGCCGCCGAGCAGCTCGATGAGCGCTGGCAGGAAAAGGGCGCCTTCTTCCAGGCCTGGGGCCGCAAGGGCCGGCCGGAAGAATACCGCTACATCATCGACTGCCTTCTGAACCTGCCGCTTCTCTACTGGGCCAGCGCCGAAACCGGAACGGCGCGATACCGCGAGCGCGCGCTTGCCCATGCCCGCACCACGCTCGCCCATTCCGTCCGGCCCGACAGCTCCACCTTCCATACGTTCTACATGGACCCCGAGACCGGCGCGCCGGTGCGCGGCGCCACGAAGCAGGGCTATAGCGACGACAGTTTCTGGGCGCGCGGCCAGGCCTGGGCGCTCTACGGGCTCGCCCTGTCCTACCGCTACGAGCGCCTGCCGGCCTATCGCGAGAGTTTCGAGCGGCTCCTCGCCTTCTATCTCGAGCGCCTGCCCGCCGATCTCGTGCCCTATTGGGACCTCGTCTTCACCGAGGGCGACGAGCCGCGCGATTCCTCCTCGGCCTCGATCGCCGCCTGCGGGCTTCTGGAAATGGCCGATCTCGTCGGCGGCGCAGAAGGCGAGAGCTGGCGCGATCTGGCGACCCGCATGATGGGCAGCCTCTGGCGCGACTATGCGGTCAAGCCGCCCTCGCCTTCCAACGGGCTGGTGCTGCACGGCACCTATTCCAAGAAGACGCCGCACAACACCTGCCGCGGCGAAGGCGTCGACGAGTGCGTCTCCTGGGGCGACTATTTCTACTTCGAGGCGCTGACGCGCCTGAAGGGCAACTGGACCAGCTACTGGTAGGCCGACGACGCGCTGCCTTTCCCTCGTCGCCAAAGGACGCCCCATGTCGAGCATTTCCCTGAAGAAGCTGAACAAGACCTACGGCGCGCTGACCGTGGTCCACGATATCGACCTCGAGATCGCCGACAAGGAGTTCATCATCCTCGTCGGGCCGTCGGGCTGCGGCAAGTCCACGACGCTGCGCATGATCGCGGGGCTGGAGGAAATCTCGGACGGCGAGCTCTGGATCGGCGACGATCTCGTCAACGACGTGCCCTCCAAGGACCGGGACATCGCCATGGTGTTCCAGAACTATGCGCTCTACCCGCATATGACCGTCTACAAGAACATGGCCTTCGGCCTGCACCTGCGCAAAGTCTCCCGCGAGACGATCGACGGCGAGGTGAAGGCGGCGGCGCGCATCCTCGACATCGAGCATCTCCTGAACCGCAAGCCGAAGGCGCTGTCGGGCGGCCAGCGCCAGCGCGTCGCGCTCGGCCGCGCCATGGTGCGCAATCCCGACGTGTTCCTTCTGGACGAGCCCCTGTCCAATCTCGACGCCAAGCTGCGCGGCACGATGCGCGCCGAGATCACCAAGCTGCACAAGCGGCTCGACGCGACCTTCATCTATGTCACGCACGATCAGGTGGAGGCCATGACCATGGCCGACCGGATCGTGGTCATGAAGGACGGCCATATCCAGCAGGTCGACACGCCCCAGGCGCTCTACGACCGACCGGTGAACATGTTCGTCGCCGGCTTCATCGGCGCGCCGCAGATGAACATGCTGCCGGTGACGATAGAGCGGCGCGGCGAGGGCTTCGTCGCGCGCTTCGAGGATCGCGAACTGCCGCTGCCCCCCAGCCTCGATCGCGCGCGCATCGCGCCCTACGAGGGCCGGAGGGCGGTGCTCGGCATCCGGCCGGAAAACTTCCACGAGGTGCCGCCGGCCGATATCGACCCCGGCGCGACGGTGCGCTTTCCCGCCACCGTGGAACTCGCCGAGCCGATGGGCGCCGAAATCCATCTCAATCTTCTGGCCGCCGGGCGTCCGATCATCGCGCGCGTCTCGCCGCGCTGCCGGGCGCGCGACGGCGAAACGGTGGACCTCGTGGCCGACCTCACCGGCGCGCATCTCTTCGACCCCGAAACCGAACGCTCCATCCTGGCCTGAAGGCGCTTCCCATGCAGTGGCTGACCGAGCGGTTCCATCGCGAGGGACCGGGAATCCCCAAGGACCTGCCGAAGCGGACGGGCGCGGCGCTCTTTGCGCAAACCGTCTGGCGCGAGGCGGCGGAGCTGTTCAAGCTGAACCTCCTCGTGGTTCTGGTCTCGCTGCCGGTGGTCACGCTCTTTGCCGCCCACGCGGCGGGCCTCCGGGTCGCCACGGCCATGGCGCGGGACGAGAACACCTATCTCGGCGAGGATTTCTGGCGCGCCTTTCGCGCGCGCTTCTGGGCGGCCACTGTGGCGGGCGCGGGCCTTTCGCTGGCGCTCGGGCTCGGCGCCTATGCGATCTATATCTACGGCCAGATGGCCGCACGGGACATCGCGCTGGCGATCCCCTTCGGTCTGGCGCTCGGCACCGAAGCCGTTCTGGCGGTCTTCGCCGTGCATCTCTTCGTGCTGGTTTCGGACGGCGGGCGATCGGCGCGCGCCATGCTGCGCCTCGCCTTCCTGGCGACGCTCGCCCGCCCCTGGCCGGTTCTCGGCGCGCTCGGCTTCGTCGCGCTCCTCTGGCTGCTGCACGTCCTGTTCTATCCGGTCTCGGTCTTCATGCCCGTGGCCTTCAATGTCTCGCTCGGGCTTCTCGCCATCGCCTTCGCGGCGCAAGGCGGGCTCGCGCGGGTCGCCGATCTGGCCGCGGTTTCCGCCGGCGAGCGGACGCCGGAGGAGGCGTCCTCCCCAACGAACGCCATCTGTGGAGGATAACGACATGCGCAAACTGGCATCCGCCCTGCTCCTCGCCGCCGCCGCGTTTCTGCCGGCGGGCGCGAGCGCCCAGACCCCGGTCACGCTCAACTGGGCGCTGTGGGACTGGGACAAGGTGGTCTTCTACAAGCCGCTGATCGAGGCCTACGAGAAGGCCCATCCCGGCGTCACGATCAATCACACCGATCTCGGCTCGGCCGACTACAACCAGATGCTGATGACGCAGCTCACCGGCGGCGCCACCAATCTCGACATCGTGACGGTCAAGGACAGCCCGGGCTATGCGCAGCTCGTCAACGCCAACGCGCTCGCCGATCTGAACACCCTGCTCGAAAAGCCGGTCGACCCCGCCCCCTATAACGGGCTGATCGAATCCATGACCGTGAACGGCAAGCTCGCCGCCGTTCCCTTCCGGTCCGACATCTGGGTTCTCTACTACAACCGGGGCCTGTTCGAGAAAGCCGGCGTCGCCCCGCCCACCAACGACATGACGCTCGACCAGTTCGCCGATCTCGCCCGCAAGATGACGAGCGGCTTCGGCTCGAAGAAGGTCTATGGCGGCCATCTCCACACCTGGCGCTCGACGGTTCAGCTGCCCGCCATTCTCGACGGCAAGCAGACGCTGGTCTCGCGCGACTACGGCTTCCTCGCGCCCTTTTACGAGCGCGTCCTGAAACTCCAGAAGGACGGGGCGATCCAGTCCTACGGCTCGCTGAAATCCACGAGCACGCATTATTCCGGCCCCTTCTTCAACGAGCAGGTCGCCATGATGCCGATGGGGACGTGGTTCATCGCCACGCAGATCGCCAAGGTGAAGTCGGGCGAGTCCCTGTCGTCCAACTGGGGCATCGTGTCCCTGCCCCATCCGGACGGCGTCGCGCCCGGCACCACGGCGGCGCAGGTGACGAGCCTCGGCGTCAACGCCAATTCGCCCAACGCCAAGGCGGCGGCCGATTTCGTGAACTTCGTCAGCGGCCCGGAAGGCGCCAAGATCATCGCCTCCACCGGCACGCTGCCGGCGATCCGCGACGAGGCGGTGGTGAAGACCGTGACCTCCAAGGAAGGCTTCCCGACGGACGCGGCGAGCCGCGAGGCGCTGAATGCGCCCAAGACCTATCTGGAACTGCCGATCGATCCGAAGGCCGCCCAGGTGGAGCTCGTTCTCAACCGCGCCCATGACGCGATCATGACCGACAATGTCTCGGTGGAGCAGGGTCTGGCCGATCTCAACCGCGACGTCGGCGCCGTTCTCGACCGCTGAGCCTCTCCTCAGTCCGGCAGGGCGGCCCCGTTCGCCCTGCCGCCTTTCCCGTATCCTGTCAGCATCCCCCGAGGGGATGCGCCCTGCCCGATGGAGGCTCGCTTGCTGAGCGTTGAAACCCGCCACGCGGTTCATCCCGAACACGCCCGAACCATGGGCACGGCCGAGCTGCGCCGCCACTTTCTGGCCTCCGACCTCTTCGTCGAGGGCGAAATCCGCCTCGTCTACACGCATTACGATCGCTTCACGCTGGGCGGCGCGGTGCCGGCCGGCAAGGTTCTGGTGCTGGACGAGGTGGCCGAGACCCGGACATCGACCTTCCTCGAGCGCCGGGAAATGGGCATCGTCAATATCGGCGCGGCGGGCACGGTATCGGCGGGCGGCACCGATTACGCGCTGGAGCGGGGCGACGTCCTTTACCTCGGCATGGGCAGCGGCCCGGTCACGTTCGGCGGCGACGGGCGCTTCTACATCACCTCCGCGCCCGCCCATCGCGCCCTGCCCGCGCGGCTCGTGCGCCTGTCGGAGGCGAACCGGATGGAGCTCGGCGAGGACGAGAACTCCAACCGGCGCACGATCAACCAGTTCATCCACCCCAAGGTCATGGAAAGCTGCCAGCTCGTTCTCGGCTACACGAGCTTCGCGCCGGGCTCGGTCTGGAACACGATGCCGGCCCATGTCCACGACCGGCGCATGGAGGCCTATCTGTATTTCGGCCTCGCCGAGGAGGCCCGCGTCCTGCATCTGATGGGCGAGCCGACCGAAACGCGCCATCTCGTGGTCGGCAACGAGGAAGGCGTCCTGTCGCCGCCCTGGTCGATCCATTCGGGCGCGGGCACCGGCCGCTACACGTTCATCTGGGCCATGGCCGGCGACAATGTCGACTACACGGACATGGATTTCGTGCCGGCGAGCGGCCTTCGATGAGCGCTCGCTTTTCCCTGTCGAACCGCAAGGCCCTGGTGACGGGCGCCAACACCGGCATCGGACAGGCGATCGCGCTGGCGCTCGCCGAGGAGGGCGCGGAGATCGTCTGCGCCGGCCGCAGCGACTGCGGCGAAACGCTGGACCTCATCGCGCAAGCGGGCGGGCGGGCGAGCCAGGTCCGGCTCGACTTCGCCGACCCGCTCGCCGCCGCCGGCCTGTTCGAGGGAGCCGGCTTCGATCTCCTCGTCAACAATGCCGGCATCATCCGCCGCGACGACAGCACGGACGTGACGGAGGCGGACTGGGACGCGGTGATGGATGTCGATCTGAAGGCCGTGTTCTTCACCTCGCAGGCCTTCGCGAGGGCGCTTTTCGCGCGCGGCGCGCCGGGCAAGATCGTCAACATCGCCTCGCTCCTGTCCTTCCAGGGCGGCATCCGGGTGCCCGCCTACACCGCCGCCAAGCATGGCGTGGCCGGCCTCACCAAGATCCTCGCCAACGAATGGGCGGCGCGCGGGATCAACGTCAACGCCATCGCGCCCGGCTATATCGAGACCAACAACACGCAGGCGCTGCGCGAGGACGCCGACCGCAGCCGGTCGATCCTGGAGCGGATACCGGCCGGGCGCTGGGGCCGCGCGAGCGACATCGCCGGCGCCGCAGCCTTTCTCTGTTCGCCCGCCGCCGACTATGTGCATGGAACGGTGCTGGCCGTGGACGGCGGCTGGCTGGCGCGGTGAGAGGATGAGCGTTCCGGAGCCGCCTCCAGCGAGCGAAGCGGACGAAGAGGCCGGTCGGATCGCCCGGCTCGCCTATCTCCCCTGGGAGCGCCGCGCGGAAGACCTCGCCGCGCCCGAGCATCGCGCCCGTGTCGCGTTTCTCACCCGCCATGCGGGCGCCGAGATCACCGAGAGCGCCTTCGTCGCGCCGGGTGCCGAGGTCCACACGGACAGTCTCCATCTCGGCCCCGGCTCGATCCTGGCGGCCGGTGCCCTCCTGCGCGGGCATCTCCGGTTCGGCGCGCGGTGCAGCGTCAACGCCTTCGCTGCCCTGTCCGGCCGGATCACCTGTGGCGACGACGTGCGCATCGCCTCCGGCGCGGCGCTTGTCGGCTTCAACCATGGGTTCGAGGATCGAGAAACGCCGATCCACCGCCAGCCCCATGAGCAGCTCGGCATCGAGATCGGCGACGATGTCTGGATCGGCGCCAATGCCGTGGTGCTGGACGGGGCGCGGATCGGCCGGGGCGCGGTGATCGCGGCCGGAGCCGTGGTGCGCGGCGAGGTTCCGCCCTTGGCCATCGTCGGCGGCGTGCCCGCTCGCGTCCTGCGCTATCGCGGCGAGCCGGTCCGCTCACCGAAAGGCCGCGCCGAAAGCGCGCTCACGGCTCTGGCCCGGCGCGTCGGCGAAGAATGGCAGGATGTTCTCGCCCGTCACAGGCAGGGCGACGATTATGTTTCCGCCGATGCGAAGGGGCGCGTCGGGCCGGCCGTGCGGCATCTCTGCGACGCGGTGGAGATCGCGGCCGGCTTCGACGGGCTCGACGCGATCGGCTCGCGAGGCGATCTGGTCACCCGCCTGCAGGGTTTTCAGGATGGGCCGAGCGGCCTTTTTCCCGACCCGTTTCTCGAAACCGCTCCCGACCGCCCCGCCTTCCGCGAGCCGCGCGAGGACCCGATCGCGCTCTACAATGTGCTCGCCGTCGGCTACGCGCTGGAATGCCTCGGGGCTGCCCCCGTTCATCCCGTGCGCGCGGTGGAGCTCGATGCGCCGGCGCTCTGTGCCTGGCTGGAAGGCCTGCCCTGGCGGCGGGATGCGTGGAATGCTGGCGCCGTCGTCGATGCGATCGGCACCGGACTTTATCTCAACACGCGGTATTTCAGGAGCGGGCGGGGGATCGAAACCCTGTTCGGCTGGCTCGCGCTTCATGCCGACCGGGCGACGGGATTGTGGGGCTGGCCGACGCAGGACAGCGGCTTGCTGCGCCCCGTGAACGGCTTCTATCGCATCACGCGTGGCACCTTCGCCCAGTTCGGATTGCCCGTTCCAAGGCCCGAGGCGACGATCGAAAGCGTGCTCGCCAACCACCGCGCGCATGAGGGGTTTCGCGGGACGGCCTACAACGCCTGCAATCTTCTCGATACGATCCACCCGCTCTGGCTCTGCCTTCGGCAGTGCGACCACCGGCGCGACCAGGCGCTTGCGATCGCCGCCGACCTTCTGGAACGCGCCCCCGATCGCTGGCGGGACGGCCGGGGCTTCGCTTTCGCCGATGGTCAGGAGCCGAGCCTGCAGGGGACGGAGATGTGGCTGAGCACGATCCACCTCGCCGCCCGCCTTCTCGATCTCGACGGCATCTTCCCCTTCGTGCCGCGCGGAATTCATCGGACCGAAGCGGCCGGCTGGCTCCTGCCTCCGGCTCCGAGCGGCCAAGACAGTGAAATGGAACGCCGTCCGGACGCCATCCCCAAACCCCAGGCTGCGACACAACGTCCTTAGTCTGCCAACCGAACTTTACGCCGCGTTTACTCGGGGTCTGCAACCTTACGTGGGGGAATGGGCTCGGGACCGATGTCGAAGATCAACGTGGATTCGCTTGCCGTTCCGGCATTTTCGGTCGCCATCACGGACGACGGAATCCTGCGTTACGACGGGATCAACGACATCCTATGCGAGTTGTCCGGCTTCACGAAGGAGTCCTTCATCGGCCGAACCGCCGCCGAGTTCATGTCCTTCGAAGGCGCGCAGGCCTGGGAAGCGAACTACCGGCGGTGTCTGTCCTCCCGGGTGATGGACGAATACGAGGAACTGGCCGCGACGCCCTCGGGCCTGCGATGGTGGCGCACGATCCTGACGCCGGTCGTGGACGCGAACGGCAAGATCATCCAGCTTCTCGGCCTTTCCGCCGATATCGACGCGCGCAAGCGGGCGGAGCTGGAGCTGCAATGCGCTGTCTTCATCGATGCCGTCACCGGCATTTCGAACCGTCGGCGCTTCGATCTCGATCTCGCGGCCGCAATGGAGCGTTCTGCGGAAAGCGGCCTGCCCTTCACGCTCATCCTGGCCGATATCGATCGCTTCAAGTCGATCAACGACACGTTCGGGCATCATTTCGGCGACGAGGTTCTGCGCCAGACGGCGGTTCGGCTGCGCAGCGGTATCCGCAGAACCGACAAGAGCGCCCGCATCGGCGGCGACGAGTTCGCGGCCATTCTCTCCTCCGCCACGGACGGCGCGATCTCGGTCGCGCTCCAGATGATCGGCCGCCAGTTCGCCGAGCCGATCCGCTCATGCGGCGTCACCGTGTCGATCGGCATCAGTCTCGGCGCGGCGCTGTGGCGGCCCGGCATGTCCGCCGACGATTTGAGATCGGCGGCGGACGCCGCCATGTACGAAGCCAAGCGCGACAAGGCGGCTTGACGGGTCCACGCGATCGCCGCGCGGCCTATTCTCGAAAGACAGGCCGGCGGCCCCTCGCCTTCCATCTCCTCGGATGGAGCGGGAGTTCACCTCGTTGAGGCAGATCAGGGCTCGACTGGAATCCCGGCCCGATCGAAAGCGGCGCGGAGAAAGGCCGCGACCTCGCCCGCATCCTCGGCGCCGAGCCCATGCGCGACGATCGGGCCATGGAAGCCCGCCGCCTTCAGGCAGGCGAGATAATGCGGATAATCCAGAACGCCCCGGCCCGCCCGCGTGAAGCCGCCATCCGGGATGCGGTCCTTCGCATGGCCCATCGCCAGGCGATCGGCGAGGAGATCGGTCGCCTCCGACACGAGACGGTGCTGCTCGGCCAGATCGGCCCGCTCGAAGAGATTGGCGGGATCGAGCACGATCCGAAGGCGCGCACTGCCCAATTCGTCGATCAAACGGCGCGCCGTCGCGGCGCCATCGACGACATTGGCGAGTTCCGGTTCGATCCCGAGGTCCACGTCGTGGCGCTCCGCAATGGCGATGGCCGCTTCCATCGCCTCCAGAAGATCGCGCCAGGCGTCGGGACGATGGTTGCCCGGATGCTCGCGCCATTGGTCCTCCGGGTCGCGCGTGCCGGTGCAGAGGGTAACGAGGCGCGTCCCCATTTCGGACGCGCGCGAGGCCAGCACTTCGAGCCGCCGGAGCCCCGCCTCGCGCACCGAGCGGTCGGGATGGATCATGTTGTAGGTGCCGGACACCGCGACGATCTCCAGCCCCGCTTCCCGCGCAGCGCGGGCGACACGGAGCGCTGTGTCGCGCTCGATCGCGTCCGGCATCGCGGCGAAACCCGAACAGGCCATGTTGTATTGGACGGCTCTGAATCCGGCCGAACGCGTGGCCGCGAGCACGGTCTCGGGCGTCGAGCCCGGAAAGGTCTTGGCGAAAATCCCGAGCTTCATCGACCACTTCTCCCCGAACCCGCCCCTGTGGCGCATGGGCCGTCATAGACGGATCGGGCGATCGCCACCACGGCGCGGCGCGGAGCCCGGCCGGACGGCGAGAGAGTTGCTGCCTCGCGAACGCCCCTCGCCCAAGCTGCCGGGGCTCGCGCCACCGACAAGGCCGGCGCGCCGACCGGTTCGGTGATCGGTTTCGACACGCGACGAGGCCGGCCGGATGTTCGATCCGACCGGCCTCGTCATGTTCGGCTTGCACGCCTCAGTTGGCCTGGACGCGGTAGACGTTGTTGTCGGTTCCGACCGTGATCCAGCGACCCGAGCTCTGCGCCGAGACCTGCAGCGCCTTGCCGCCGGAACGTGTCCAGGCCGCGTCCTCGTTCGCCTTGCGCCAGGTCTCGCCCGTGTCCTTGTTGATCACAGCCACGCCCCCGTCCGAGGCCACCGCGATGTCCGAGACATTCGTGCCCATCTGCGCCCAGGCGCCGTTGCCGGCCGAGCGATAGACATTGCCGTCGAGACCCACCGACCAGAAGCGGTTCGCCCCGATCGCGACCACCTTGCGCGCCGCTCCGCCGGAGCGTGTCCAGTTCGCCTTGTAGTCGTCTGCCGCCTTCACCCAGATCTCGTTGGCCGGGTTCGTCACCACCACGGTCCCGTCGGAGGCCGCCGCGATGGTGCGCGCGTTCGGGCCGATGAAGATCCAGTCCGTGCCGTTCCAGCGATAGGCGTTGTTGTCGGCGCCGATGGCGTAGATGCGGTTCGCCCCGCCGGTCGCCACTTCGCGCATCGCCCGCGTGCCGAGCGCGGCCCAGGTGTCGCCGGTGTTGGAGCGCCAGACGATGCCGGTCCTGGCGTTGACGACGAGCGTCGTGCCGTCGGCGGCCGAGGCGACCTTCGCGGCCTCGACGCCAATCTGCGTGCCGCCGGCATTGCCGGTCGCGGCGGTCGGCGCGGGCGCCTTCCAGCTCTGGTTGGCCTGCCCGTTGCAGGTCCACTGGAGAACCTGCGCGCCGGCTTGCGTCGCGGCACCCATAACGTCGATGCACTTGCCCGTCTGCTTGGAAGCGAGCGCCAGGCCGCCGTTCACGCTGGGGCTCGCCCGCCAGATCTGGTTGTCGCCGCCATTGCAGGTCCATTGGGCGAGGGCCGCGCCGTCCTCGGGCTTGAAGTCGAGAAGATCGAGGCACTTGTTGGTCTGGGCGTTGACCAGCGTCGAGCCGCCATTGGCCGCGCGCCAGGTCCAGGTCTGGATCGCCGAACCGTTGCAGCCGTCCTGAACGAGCCGCGCGCCTTCCACGCCCGAGCCGCCCTGCACCGAGAGGCAGAGATTGGAATGCGACGCGCGCAGCGGGCCGGACGTGCCCTCTGCCGGTGTCGTCACTGTCGCATTGGTGCCGCCGGCATCGCCGCCGCCGGTGTTGCCGGCCGTGGTGCCGCCAGCGCCATTGCCGCCCGCCGTGCCGGCCGCGCCGACGCCGGCCGTTTCGCCGGTCTGGCCTGTGGGCGGCGCCTCGCCGCTATCGGCGGTCGGCGAGGGAATGCGCATCATCTTGCCGACCGAGGGAACGCCCGCATCGTCCAGCGCGAAGAAGAGATAATAGCCGGGCGTCGCGTCGACGCCGTCATTGGTGATGCGAAGCGCATACCCATCGGCGGTCTTGGTGAAGGGCACCTCCAGAAAACGCTGATCGGTGTTGAAGCCGTGCGTCACCGCGCCCGTCTTGATCATGGTGAAGCGTGCGATGGGACGATCGCCGCCCGCCTTCACCTGGAGCGTCTGGCCGAGCCGGATCGTGCCGGGCTCCGTCGCGATGGTCGGGCGCGGGGCGGGCGAGCCGTCGGCGGCGAAGAGGTAGGGCGGCGAATAGATCTCGGCATTGTTGCCATAGACCGGCCCGGGCGCGCCGCCGCCGCCCGACAGAATGCGTCCATCCGGCAGGAGTAGCGCGGTGGAATGGTAAAGGCGCGGGATCTTCATGGATGCGCCGGTGCGCCACTGTCCGGTCTGCGGGTTCCAGATCTCGGCGGCATAGGCGACGTTGGTGGTCGCGTTGTTGCCCTCCGCGCCGCCCGTCGCCAGAACCTCGCCCGTCGGCAGGACGGTGCCGGTCAACCAATGGCGACCGAAGCTCATCGAGCCCGTCTGCGAGACCTTGTAGGGATAGGTCGAGAAATCGATGATCGAGCTGCTTTTCGACCCCGGAGGGGCGGCGCCCTCGTCGTTCATGGTCCAGCCGCCGCCGAACTGGATCACCTTGCGGGGCGCGAACATCACGGCGGTGGACGTGCCGCCCCAGTTCGGGCCGTTGAAGGCCTGGAAGTTTCCGACCGATCCGTTTCCGTCATAGCCGAGCTGGTACATCACCTTGCCGGCGATCACGAAGACCTTGTTGTTGGCCGTCGCGAACACATGCGGGAACCAGTAGCGGCGCTCGGTGTCGGAGGCGGGCTGGCGCGCCTGCGTCGTGCCGGTGAGAGCCCGCCAGCCCTGGCCGGGCGTGTAGAGCTCGGCCGTGGTCGTGGCATCGGCGGAATTGCTGTAGGGAACCACGCCGCCATTCACGATGATCCGCCCGTCCGGCAGCGTCGTCGTGGTGGAATACCAGCGCGGGTATTTCACGGCTTCCATCGCCGTCAGGGTGCGCGTCTTGTAGGAGAAGCGCGAGGCCTTCAGCGTGCTCGAGCCGTCGCCCGTCGCGCCGCCCACGGCGACGAGATCGCCGCTCCAGGAGGACAGGACGAGCCCCGCGCAGAACGTGTCGACGTTGATGCCGTTGGGAAGCGTGACATGCGCGTCCGCCCCGACGCCGAGGCCCGGCGTCCAGATGTCGATGTCGAGCCCGCCCTGCCCGCCCTGCGGCGTCGCGCCGAAGGTCGCGACCTTGCCGTCGGGCAGAAGCGCCATGTGAATGGGAATGCGCGGCCAGGCCAGCACGTCGGTCCAGCGCCCTTCGACATTGGCGGGCGCGGCCAGCGCCGGCATGGCGCAGGCAACCAGCGCGAGCGCCGACACGGCGGCGAGCACGGGCCGCTTCGACGATACGATAAGGCGACGGTCTGATTTCATATCAGAAACTATCCAGGCGTTGGAAACGGGAAGAGCGGCGGACAAACGGTCAGGATCGCGGAGTGGAGGCGACATGGTTCCCGAGGCGCTGGGCGACCTCGCGATAGTCCATCGAATAGGGGAAACGCTCGATCTCGCGCCCATCCGGGCCGAACAGGATCACTTCGCTGGAGTGATCGACCGAATAGCTGCCGTCGGGCTCCGGCAGGTTGCGGACGGCGACGATCCTGTTCTGGGCGGCGAAGCGGTCGATCGCCTCCACCGGGCCGCTGACGGTGACGAAGCCATGGCCGAGCGGCTGGACATAGCGCGCCATGAGTTCGGACGTGTCGCGCGCGGGATCGAGCGTCACGAAGACCGGCGTGACCTTTTTGCGCTCGGCTTCCGGCAGAAGATCGATCGCGGCGGTCATCTCGAAGAGCGAGGTCGGGCAGACCTCCGGGCAGTTGGTGAAGCCGAAGTAAACGAGGTGGAAACCGCCTGAAAGCGACGTCTGATCGAAGCTTGCGCCGGTCTGATCGACCAAACCGCCAACCTGGCCCTGCGCGAAGGCGCCGCCGGTCGACAGCATCATCAGCGCGACGGCAACCTGAAGCAATCTGAGCATCGACCTCTCCGCGAACATATGGCGCGGACGATACTTTCCCCGGACTAAATATTCCTTATTTGGTGGCGCCAAATGCGAGGTGCGCGCGTGTGGCAGCGCGTTCGCATGCTTACCAATCCAGTAATTCGGAGGTCACGCCTTCGGCATAGGGGTGAAATCTACGTCCTGACGCTCGGTCAATCGCGCTCGGAACATCCGCTCAAAGGGCCGTGATCGCCAGTGCCTGTCGGAGGAAGTGCAGTCTCCGGATGCAGGATTGCGAGATACGAGCCTCACAATGCCGGCTGAAGGACGTGACGGGTTTCGTCCGGCGCAGCGAGCGCAAGGTGGCCAGGCCGATCGTCATGGGGCGGTGACGGCCGGCGAGGCGCACGACGTGGCGCCCATCGAGCGCAAGGTCCGAGCGCGGCGTGACGTTGCGGATCGAATAGCCGTAACCGTTGGCGACCATCGTGCGCACGACTTCGTGATGGGCCGAGCGCACCGGCCCCGCCTCGCCCGCCGCGCGCATGGCCGCGAGGCGCTGGTCGCCCAGAGCGCCGTTCGATGATCGCCAGAGATCGGCACGATCCCAGTCGGCCTGTCGCCGAGCGGTTTCAGGGCGAGACGAATGAAGCGCTGGACCGGACGATCACGAACCAGCGGGGGGCGATAGGATCACACGCTGCCCCGTTGCCGATGCGCGCTTGATCGCCGCGACGACCTCCAGCGTGCGCAGCCCCTCGCGCCCGCTGACGAGCGGCGCCTCCTCGCCCCGGATCACGGCGGCGAAGTGGCGGATCTGGAGGGCGAGCGGATCCTCCGGGGCGACGCCGAGGCGCGCGCGCTGGAGCGGCTCCCACCAGCTGCGCGGGCCGGCATTGCTCCAGACCTCGAGCTTGGGAAGCGACAGCGACCCTTCCGTGCCGGCGAGGAGGTAGCAGGCCTCGTCGGCTTGCGGATAGGCGGGGTTCTCGCCCGTCGTCATCTCCCAGCTCCAGGGCGCCACCACCGTGTCGCAGACCGAGACGGTCGCCAGCGCGCCAGAGGCGAACTGGAGGATGATCGCCGACGTCTCCTCGACCGCGTGGCCCCGCACCGCATTGGATTCTACGGCGTGCACGGCGACGATCTCGCCGATGAGATAGCGCAGGTTGTCGACGTCGTGGATGAGGTTGAGGAAGACCGGCCCCGCGCCCGGCTCGCGCCGCCAGGCCGGCCCGAAATAGTCGTCCGGCTTGTAGAGCCAGAACAGGGCATTGACGGCGACGATGCGGCCGAGCCGGCCGGACGCCACGATCTCGCGCGCGGCGCGCATGATGGGGTTGTGCCGGCGGTGGTGGCCGACGAGGATCGGCACCCCGGCGGCTTCCGCCGCGGCCACGAGGCGCTCGCCCTCGACGGGATCGTCGGCGATGGGCTTTTCCACCAGCACCGGCACCCCGGCGGCGACCGCCTCCAGCGCGTTCTCGACATGGACCTGGTTGGGCGTCGCGACGACGACGCCGTCCGGCCGCCCCGCGGCGAGAAGGTCCCGCAGGCTGGCATGCCAGGGCACGCCGTTTCGCGCCGCGATCTCGCGGCCGGCATCGCCCGGATCGACGACGGCCGTCAGCTCGGCCGCCGGTTCGGCGAGAATGTGCTGGATATGGCGCCGGCCGATGAGGCCCGCGCCCATCACCGCCAGCCGGGCCGGGGTCCGGCTCACGGCTTGGGCGCGGCGCAGAGCGCCGCGACGCGGCGGATGGCGAGGAGATAGCCTTGCGTCCCGAGGCCCGCGATCACCCCATCGGCGCGAAGCGAGACGTAGGAATGGTGGCGGAAGCTCTCGCGCTTGTGGACGTTGGAGATGTGGACCTCGATCACCGGCGGCTCGAACGTGTTGAGCGCGTCGAGGATCGCGACCGAGGTGTGGGTGAAGGCGGCCGGGTTGATGACGATGCCCGCCGCGCTCTCGCGCGCCTCGTGGATCCAGTCGATGATCTCGTATTCGCGGTTGGACTGGTGGAAGCGGATATCGTGGCCGAGCTCTGAGGCGAGCGCCCGGCAGTCGCGCTCGACGTCGGCCAGCGTCTCCGTGCCGTAGATATGCGGCTGGCGCTTGCCGAGGAGGTTGAGATTGGGTCCGTTGAGGACGAAGATCAGGCTCATGGTGCGGCTTTCGAGGGTCGAAACGTCGGGTGGCGGGCGTGTCTTACCCCGCCCGGCAGGGATCGGCGAACTGGCGGCACAGGCGCGCGGCGTCGGGCGCGCGGCCGCAGAAGCGTTCGAAGGCGGCGCCTGCCCGATGCACGGTCATGCCGCCGCCGGGCCGGTCGGCGGGCGCCGGACGCTCGGCGTCGTGTCGCCCGCGATGGTTCATGCGGGGGGCCTCGCGGCGCGCGAGGATGTCGGGCGCAGGCGCGGCGAGGGACGGACTTCCGACCCTCGCCGCGTATCGGTTACTGCACCGTGAAGGGGATGTTCGGGATCGATTCCGGGAACTCGGGAACCGGGACTTTCATCCACTTCGCGTAGACGGTGGCGAGTTCGCCGTCGCCCCTGATCTTGTCGACGAACTTGTTGATCGCCTCGTTCCAGTCCTTCTCGCCCTGGCGGGTGCCCGCGCCGTTGTAGACGGTGAGGAAGTCGATCTTGCGCTCGAACTTGCCGGGCGCGGCGGCGTCGAGGCGCTGGAGATAGAACTGGTTGCCGCCGACGGCCTCGACCTGGCCCGACAGGAGCGCCTGGATGGAGGCGGCGTCGTCGTCGAAGCGCCGGATGGTCGCGACGGTGCCCATCATGTCGGTCGCGGCCTTGTCCTGCGCGCTGGAGCGCGGCACGCCGATGGCGATGCCCGCCGCATCCTCCGGCTTGGCCATGGTCTTGTCCTTCGGCCCGTAGAGCGAGATGACGTTGCCGGCATAGGGCTTGGAATACTGGATGGCCTTGGCCCGCTCCTCCGTCATCGCCATCGTGGCGAAGAGGACGTCGACCTTGCCGGTCGTCAGGGCCGGGATGCGGTTGGAGACGGCGAGCGGGGTGAACTCGACCTCGACGCCCAACTCCTTGGCGAAGAGCCTGGCGATGTCGGCGTCGAAGCCGTCCTGCTGGCCGCTGGAGTTCACGAAGCCCCAGGGCTGGTTGTCGCCCTGGATGCCGACGATGATGCGCCCGCGCGCCTTGGCCTCTTCCAACGATGCGGCATGGGCATCGAGGGCGCCGAAGACGGCGGCGAGGGCGAGGGTGGCGACGGCGGCCCGCCGGGCCATGGCGCGTCCGCCTGCAAGAATTTTGATCATGGTGGTCCTCCCTGTTGTGTCGATGGGTTCGCCGCGCGTCGGCGGCGAAGGTCTTCAAAGGGCCCGGCCCTCCCGGCCGGCCTCGATGATGCGTAATGCTTAGAGGCTGTTATGGACCTTGGACAGGTGTTGTGCTGGCCGCACGGGATCGCCGGGTAGGAGCGGGACGCAGCCGATAGCGGCGCTATCGGCAAGGTCGGCGACGCCCTCCGGCGATCCCGTGCGACCAGCCCGCAGGGTCGGATGAGCGAAGTCATCCGCCGCGTCGGCGAGTCGGGCCAAGACCACCAGTCTTGGCCCGACTCGCCTCCTCGCGGGCTGCTCTTCGCTGATCCGACACAACATCTGTCCAAGGTCCATAACAGCCTCTAAGTCCGGCGGCTCCCGTCCAGCACCCGCCGCGCGCAGCGTGCGAGATGCGCGAGGTGGGTGGCGGCGCCGCGCCCGTCCGCGAGGGGAACCTCGACCGAGACGGCCGTTCCCGACGGCACGGCGGCGGCGAGGTCGGCCAGCGGCAGCACGCCCTCGCCCGGCGCGAAGCGGCCCGCGCGCGCCTCGGCGACCATGGCCTGCGTGCCGACCGGCCCCTCGCCGCGGACGTCGCAGAGCTGGAGGGCGGCGATGCGCCCGGGCGGGGCCTTCGCCACGTCCCCCACCCGTCCGCCGTTGCGGAACAGATGGATCGCGTCCACCAGCACGCCCGCATTGGCGCGGCTAGAGGCCTCGACGACGCGCAGCGCCGCCTCGAACGTGGCGACCGGCCGCCAGCCCATGTTCTCGAGATCGACGCCCATGCCGAACCCGGCGCAGAGATCGCAGAGCGCGCCGAAGGTCTCGACGAGGCGGCTCTCGTCGGGGTCGTCGCCGCAGACGCTGAGACGGCGGGCGCCGAGCGCCGCCGCCCCTTCCAGCATGGGCGCGAGGCTTTCGGGCCGGAAGTCGGGCGACAGGACCACGAACTCGATGTCGTGGAGCGCGACGCCGTGGTCGTCGAGCGCGGCGCGCACGTCCCGCGCGGCCGGGCTTCCCACGGGCAGCTCGTAGAAGGGCGCGCCCGGAAAGGCGGGATGGAGGCGCAGGCCGACCCGTTCGAAGCCGCTCGCGGCGGCGGCGCGCACGAAGTCGAGCGGGGGCAGGTCGATCGCCGAGAAATGGGCGACGCCCAAGGGTGTGGCCGCGCCGGTCATGCGATGCCCTTTTCGGCGAGATGGCGCACGAGGTTGGTGCCTGTGCGCCGGATGTGGTCGGCGAGCTTGGCGCAGGCGTAGTCCACGTCGCGCGCGACCGCCCCTTGCCCGATCTCGCTGTGCTCGGCCGCCACGTTCCGGTCGCCCGAGGTGCGGGTCAGGAAGGTGCGGCGGTAGCGGTCGTTGAGATTGAGGAGAATGCCGCAGAAGTTCAGAAGCAGCGGGCTCCGGCATCCCGAGATGAGCGTCAGGTGGAAGTCGCGATGGGCGGCCTCCCAGCTTTCCAGCGTTTCCGGCCGGGCGGGGTCGCGCTCGGCGCGGTTGAGGCGGTGCAGCGCGCGCATCACGTTGCCCTCCCATTCCACGTCGCCGACGCGCATCGCCTCGCGCAGCGCGAAGCTCTCCATCTCGACCCGCAGCCGCGTGATCTCTTCGAGGTTGGCGAGCGAGAGCGGGGTGACGCGGTAGCCGCGATTGTCCTCGAACTCGACGAGACCATCGGCGATGAGGCGCGCCAGCGCCTCGCGAAGCGGGCTGAGGCTGACGTTGAAGTTCTGGCGCGCGCGGTCGAGGTTGATCTTGGCGCCCGCCTCCAGCTCGCCCGAGACGATCGCCTCGCGCAGCCGGTGGACGAGCTGGCTGGCGATCGTGTTCTTGCCGTCGTCGAGCAGCGGGCGCACGACGGCCGAAGGGCCGGCCCCCGCCTTGGGGCCGTCGCCGCCTTCCCCCCGATCGATCGACGAAGCCCTCAACACCCTGTCCCGTGCTCGAACGCATCCACCGATGATGGCTACGAAAAACGATTATTCCTGTCAAGGCGCGGGGAGGAGCGTGTGGGAAGATCGCGCCCTGTGCCGTGTTGCATCGCAAAATATCGCGCAGAACCGCAATAATATCCACGATAATTCCCTCTTGGGCGCTTGCCATTCCAGTGCGGCCCGTTCCTCACTCTTGACGAATAATCGATGATAAGGCAGTCCTCTGGCGAAGGGATGGAGGCCCGGTCATGCTCATTCGAACCCATGAGGACGTCACGCCCGCCGTTCTCGACGTCATGGCGCAGACGCGGGACCTGCGGCTGCGCGAGATCCTGACCTCGCTCATCACCCATCTCCACGGCTTCGTGCGCGACACGAGGCTGACGGAAGCGGAGTTCCGCGAGGCCACCGCGATCCTCAACGAGATCGGCGCGCTCGCCAGCGATTCCCACAACGAGTTCGTCCTGATGGCGGGCTCGCTCGGCGTCTCGACGCTGGTCTGCCTCCTCAACAACGGCGAGGGCGGGCAGACCGAGACCTCCCAGTCGCTGCTCGGCCCCTTCTGGCGCCTCAACTCGCCGCGCGTGCCGAACGGCGGCTCGATCATCCGCTCCGACACGCCGGGCACGCCCCTCTTCGTGACGGCGCGCGTCGAGGATGCCGAGGGCCGCCCGATCGCGGGCGCCGAGGTGGACGTGTGGCACGCCTCGCCCGTCGGCCTCTACGAGAACCAGGACCCCGAACAGGCCGAGATGAACCTGCGCGGCAAGTTCACCACCGACGAGGACGGCCGCTTCTCCTTCTGGTCGGTGCGCATGGTCGGCTATCCCATCCCCACGGGCGGCGTCGTCGGGCGGCTTCTCGCGGCTCAAGGCCGCCACCCGTACCGGCCCGCCCATCTCCACGCCCTGATCTTCAAGACGGGCTACAAGGTGCTGATCTCCCAGGTCTTCGACCCGTCCTGCCCGTGGATCGAGAGCGACGTGCAGTTCGGCGTGACGAAGGCGCTGACCGGCGACTTCGTCGAGCACGCCGAGCCCCACCCGGACCGCCCCGACATCGCGGGGCCCTGGGTGCAACTCGACTACACCTACGTCATGGAGCCCGGCGAGGCCGTGCTGCCGCGCCCGCCGATCAAGTGAGGATCAGACGATGCTGACCGACGACCAACGCCGCGAGGCCGCCGCCTCCATCCTGCGCGCCGAGGAGACCCGGGTGCCCGTGGTGCAGCTCAGCCGCACCTACCCGGAGATGGAGATCGAGGATGCCTATCGCATCCAGGACCTCTGGGCCGACGAGCGCATCGCCCGGGGCGCGCGTCTCGCCGGCCACAAGATCGGCCTGACCAGCCGGGCCATGCAGATGGCCTCCAAGATGACCGAGCCCGACTACGGCCGCATCCTCGACGACGCCCTCTTCAACGACGGCGCGCAGATTCCGGCGACGCGCTTCATCAAGCCGCGCCTCGAGGTCGAGCTCGCCTTCGTCATGGGCGAGGACCTGGAGGGGCCGGGCACGCGCATCCACGACGTGATGCGGGCGACGGAATACGTCGTCCCGGCGCTGGAGATCATCGATTATCGCACCGAGGTGCCGCGCGCGATCACCGACACGATCGCCGACAACGCGGCCTTCGGGGCGATCGTCGTCGGCGGGCGTGTGTTCCGCCCCTTCGACGTGGACGTGCGCTGGATCGGCGCGACGCTGTCGAAGAACGGCATCATCGAGGAATCGGGCGTCTCGGCGGCGATCATGGGTCATCCGGCGGCGGGCATCGCCTGGCTCGTCAACAAGCTGTCGGCCGTCGGCGCGGGGCTGAAGAAGGGGCAGATCGTGCTCGGCGGCTCGTTCACCCGGCCGGTGGACATCGCACCCGGCGACGTGATCCATGCCGACTACGGCCCCTGCGGCGCGATCGGCGTGTCCTTCACATGATGGCTCTCCCCCTGCCCCGCAACGGTTTCAAGGCCGGGCTGGTCGAGGGCCGGTCGCAGATCGGTCTCTGGTCGGCCATCCCCGACGCCTTCGTCACGGAGGCGCTGGCGGGGTCGGGCTTCGACTGGATGCTCCTCGATACCGAGCATTCGCCGGGCGACGTCCTCACCGTCCTGCCGCAGCTTCAGGCGCTCAGCGCCTACGACGTGTCGCCCGTGGTGCGCCCGGCGGTGAACGATCCCGTCCTCATCAAGCGCTTCCTCGACATCGGGGCGCAGACGCTGCTGATCCCATACGTCCAGTCGGCGGACGAGGCGCGGGCGGCGGTGGAGGCGATGCGCTATCCCCCGCGCGGCATCCGGGGCGTCTCGGCGCTGACGCGCGCGACGCGCTTCGGGCGCGTGGCGGACTATGCGCAAAGCGTCGAGAGCGAGCTGTGCCTTCTCGTCCAGGTCGAGACGCGCGAGGCGCTGGACCGGCTGGAGGAGATCGCCGCCGTCGAGGGGGTCGACGGCGTCTTCATCGGCCCGGCGGATCTGGCGGCGAGCCTCGGCTTCGTCGGCCAGGCGGGCCACCCGGAGGTGGTCGCGGCCGTGGAAGGCGCGATCGCGCGCATCCGGGCCGCCGGCAAGCCCGCCGGCATCCTGACGCCCGACAAGGCCTTCGCCCGGTGCTGTATCGAACTCGGCACGAGTTTCACGGCGGTCGGCGTCGATATCGGCATCCTCGCCCGCCAGACGGAGGCCCTTGCAGCCGAGTTCCAGTCGTGAGCGACGGGGGCCTGTCCGAGGCGGCGCGGCGCGAACTCCTGCCGACCGGCGCCTTGCGGCTGGCGGTGAACGTCGCCAATGCCGAAATGGCGGCGGAAAGGAGCCCCGGCACCTACGAGGGCAAGGCGATCGATCTCGTCCGGCGGCTCGCGGCCGACTGGGGCATCGCGGTGGAGATCGTCCCCTTCGCGTCGGGCGGGGCCATCCTCGCCGACATGGGCGCCTGGGACGCGGCCGTCCTGGCGGTCGAGCCCTCGCGCCTCGACCGCCTCCACTTCTCGCCCGCCTTCGCCACCGTGGATGCGACGCTCGCGACCGTCGGTCCCTCGCCGGTCGCGACCTGCCGAGGTGCCGACGCCAAGGGCGTGCGGATCGCGGTGGTGCGGGGCGCCGCCTACACCGCCCATCTCGAGGCGAGCATGACCGAGGCCACGCTCGTCGCCTTCGACCGTCCGAAGGAGGCACGCGCGGCGATGCTCGGCGGCGCCTGCGATTTCGTGGCGGGCATCCGCTCGACGCTCGAGGGGATGGCGGGCGCGAACCCGTCCGTGCGCCTGATGGACGACGATTTCCTGCGCGTGCCCCAGGCGCTGGCCATCGCGCTTCGAAAGCCGCACGCGAGCGCCGCCCTCGACGCCTGGATGGCGGGCGCGGGGCCGGCCGGCGCCCGCGCGTGACCTCGGCCCTCTCAAGCCTGTTCGGTGCCGGAGCTTCGCGTGAGTTCGGCCCGGAAGCGCTCGATCGCGTCCTCGGCGAAGCTCGACAGGACGCGGCCCCGCTTCATCAGGGCATAGGGCACGACCACGCTCGGCTCGGCCAGCGGGCGCTGGACGAGGCCGGGCATATAGACTTCCGCCACGGAGAACTCGTCGATCAGCGCGACGCCGAGCCCGTGGCGCACCAGCGACACGACGGTCTGCGCGAAGCGGCCGCGCATCGTGTAGTGCGGGGTGAGGCCGGCCTCCACGAAGGGGCGCGCGAGGATCGCGCCGTAGGGATCGCCGGGATCGACGCCGATCACGGCCTCCCGGACAAGTTCGTGAATGGAGATTTCGGGCCGCTCCGCCAGCGCGTGCCCTTCCGGCACGATCACCACGAGACGGCCCTGTGCGAGCGGGCGCGAGACCAGCGCCGGATTGGTGCTGGGCGAACTCATGATGACGAACTCGCCGCGCTCCAGAAGCAGGTAATCCGCCGTTTCCTCGATCTTCAGGACGTTGAGATCGATGCCGAGATGGGGAAAGGACTGGTGCAGCGAGCGGATCACGCGCGCGGCGACGAACTGCGCGATGGAGGGCGCGGAGGCGAAGCTCAGGACCGAACTGTCGCCCCGGCGCAGGAGCGCGACGGCCTCGTTGAGATTGCCGATCTCGCGATGCACCTGCTCCACCACGGAGAAGATCATGCGCGCCTCGGACGCCGGCAGGAACACCCCGGCCTTGCGTTCGAAGAGACGGATGCCGACCGTGTCCTCGGTGTATTTCAGGAGGCGGCTGACGCCCGGCGCCGACACGCCCATGAGCTTGGCCGCGCCCTGGATAGAGCCCGCGACCATCACCGCGCGGATGACCTCGATCTGGCGCAGCGTCAAAGCCTTCGACATCGCTCCCTCCCCGTGTTGGAGGAGAGGATATTAACATCATGTTCCGCAAGTCGTGAAATCGGTATTTGACGTGCGGTTCGCCTCTTGCGATGGCTAAGGGAACGGCCTTCCGGGAGACAGGGGAAGGATCGATGGGAGAACTGGCTTGAACGTCCAATTCGACTTCGGCGCCGTACTGGAGCGCTGGCCGGAGCTTGCCTGGGGTACGCTCGGCACATTGTGGCTCGCGCTCTGCGGCATGATCCTGGCCATGGTGATCGGCGTTGCGGGCGTGGCCGTGCGCCGCTCGAATTCGCGGATCGGCTCGGCGCTGGTGATCGCCTTCGTGGAACTGGTGCGCAACACGCCGTTCCTGGTGCAGATCTTCTTCATCTTCTTCGCCCTGCCTCTGGCCGGCGTGCGCCTCGACCCGACCACGACCGCGATCCTGGCGCTCGGCCTCAACGGCGGCGCCTATGCGATCGAGATCATCCGCGGCGGCGTCGAGAGCATCCCCAAGGGGCAGAGCGAGGCGGGATTCGCGCTCGGCCTGTCGCGCGCCGACATCTTCCGCCTCATCATCCTGAAGCCGGCGCTGCGCGCGATCTTTCCCTCGCTCGCCAGCCAGTTCGTGCTGCTCACGCTGATGACCTCGATCGCGACCTCGATCTCGGCCTTCGAGCTCACAAGCGTCGCGCAGCGCATCGACGGCGACACGTTCCGCTCCTTCGAGGTCTATTTCACCATCACGGGCATCTATCTCGCCCTGTCCTGGCTGCTGATGACGGCGCTCGCCGCCGTCGCGCGCCTGTCCTTCAACTACCCGACGAAGTGAGGGCCTGCCTGTGGGAACGAGCACCGTCGGCTTTCCTGAAATTCTCTTCCTCCTGCGCGGCCTCGGCTGGACGCTGATCCTGACCGGCTTCGGCTTCGTCGGCGGCATCCTGTTCGGCCTCGTGGTGGCGCTGGCCCGCGTGTCGAAGAACCGGCTTTTCCGCTGGCCCGCCAAGGCCTGGATCGTGGTGTTCCAGGGAACGCCGCTCCTGATGCAGCTTTTCGTGGTCTTCTTCGGCCTGCCGCTCTTCGGCCTCAACGTCGATCCGTGGCTGGCGGTCGCCGTCGCCCTCACCGCCCATGCCTCGGCGTTTCTGGGCGAAATCTGGCGCGGTGCGATCGAGGCGGTGCCGCTCGGCCAGAGCGAGGCGGCCCACGCGCTCGGCCTGAAATATCCGAGCCTGATGCGCGACATCATCATGCCGCAGGCCTTCCGCCTGTCGCTGCCCGCGACCATCGGCTTCCTGGTCCAGCTCCTGAAGGGCACCTCGCTCGCCGCCATCGTCGGCTTCATCGAACTGTCCCGCGCCGGGCAGATCGTCTCCAACCAGACCTTCCAGCCGCTTCTGGTCTTCGGGATCGTCGGCGTCCTGTATTTCCTGATGTGCTGGCCCCTGTCGCTCTGGGGCAGCCGGATGGAACGCCGCCTCGCGCAGGCGGTCCGCTGAAGGGTCCACCCTTCGCCAGAAGTCGAAGATACCAAAGAGGAGGAATAGAATGACGACGACACTGACCCGCACGCTCGGCCTCGGCCTTGCCGCCATCGCCCTGGTCGCGGCCGCCCTGCCCGCCGGCGCCATGACGCTGGACGAGGCCAAGGCCGCCGGCAAGGTGCGCATCGGCATTCAGGCGGACAACTGCCCCTGGGGCTGCCTCTCGACGACGGGCGAGGCGCAAGGCTTCGACGCCACCGTCGGGCGCGCCTTCGCGAAAAGCCTCGGCCTCGAGGCCGAATTCGTGCCGCTCGCCGTCGCCAACCGCATTCCGGCGCTGACCGCCAACCGCGTGGACATGCTGATCGCCTCCGTCGGCATCACGGCCGAGCGCGCCAAGTCCGTGCAGTTCAGCCATCCTTACGCCGCCAACACGCTCTACGTGACGGCCGCCAAGACGACCGCCCTGCCCGATCTCGCCGCCCTCGCGGGTGTCAGCGTCGGCGTGCCGCGCTCGGCGCCGATGGACACGATCCTCACCAAGGACGCGCCGAAGGCCGACATCCGCCGCTTCGACGACGACGCCGCCAATATCCAGGCGCTGCTCTCGGGCCAGGTGCAGGCGCTCGGCTCCAACCAGTTCTACATCCAGCGGCTGGAGAAGGCGTCGCCCGGCACCTACGAGAACAAGTTCCCGATCGGCCAGCTCTACCAGGGCGTGGCGACGCGGCTCGGCGAGAGCGACTGGAACACGGCGCTCAACGACTTCCTGAAGAGCTATATCGGCACCGAGGGCTACAAGACCTCCTATGCCGAGTGGCTTCAGGTCCCCACGAGCGACCTGCCGGCCTCGATCGACGGCGTCAGCTTCACCGTCAGCCAGTAAGGAAACCCTCGTGCGGGCGCCCGGACGGGCGCTCGCGCGGGCACGGGAGGAACCGATGACCGGCAGCAGCGACGACATCCTGATCCGCATGGAGAACGTGGAGAAGTACTACGGCTCCTTCCACGCCCTGAAGAACGTGAACCTTTCGGTCCTGCGCGGCGAGAAGATCGTCCTGTGCGGGCCCTCGGGTTCGGGCAAATCGACCCTCATCCGCTGCATCAACCATCTGGAGCCGATCAAGTCGGGCCGGATCGTGGTGGACGGCACCGAGCTCAGCGACGGGCAGAAGTCGATCGACATCGTGCGCCGCGAGGTCGGCATGGTGTTCCAGCAGTTCAACCTCTTCCCGCACATGACGGTTCTGGAGAACTGCATGCTGGCGCCGATGCGCGTGCGCGGCGCCAAGCGCGAGGAGGCCGAGGCGACCGCGCGGCGCTTCCTGGAGCGCGTTCGCATCGGCAACCAGGCCGAGAAGTATCCCGCGCAGCTTTCGGGCGGCCAGCAGCAGCGCGTGGCCATCGCCCGGGCGCTGTGCATGGAGCCGATCGCCATGCTCTTCGACGAGCCGACCTCCGCGCTCGACCCCGAGATGGTCAAGGAAGTGCTCGACACGATGGTGGGCCTCGCCCGCGACGGCATGACCATGATCTGCGTGACGCACGAGATGGGCTTCGCCCGTCAGGTCGCCGACCGCGTCATCTTCATGGCCGACGGCGAGATCATCGAGGAGAACACGCCGGAAGCCTTCTTCCAGGCCCCGCGCCACGAGCGGGCTCGCGCCTTCCTCGGCGAAATCCTGCATTAAGGCGTGCCACGATGATCACCGGCCATACGAGACTGATCGCTCATCTCGGCTACCCGACGGCGACCTTCAAGGCGCCGATGATCTACAACCCGTGGTTCGAGGCGCGCGGCATCGATGCCGTCGTGGTGCCGATGGGGTGCAAGGCGGAGAACTACCCGACCTTCGTCCGCTCGCTCTTCCGGCTCTCGAACATCCACGGCGCGCTCGTCACCATGCCGCACAAGATCACGACCCTCGGCATCGCCGACCGCGTGTCCGTAACGGCGCGGATCGCGGGGTCGGCGAACGCCCTGCGCCTCGTGGAGGACGGTGCCATCGAGGCCGACATGTTCGACGGCGAGGGCTTCGTGCGCGGCGTCCGGGCGAAGGGCGTGGAGCTTGAAGGCCGCTCGGCTCTGGTCGTCGGCTCGGGCGGTGTCGGCTCGGCGATCGCGGCTTCGCTCGCCAAGAGCGGCGTCGCGCGCCTGAACGTTTACGACGTGAACGAGGCGTCCGCGCGCGCGCTCGGCCAGCGGCTGCGCGGCGCCTACGAGACGCTCGCCGTCGAGACGGGCGGCAACGATCCCGCCGGCTTCGATCTCGTCGTCAACGCCTCGCCGCTCGGCATGAAGGACGGCGATCCCTTGCCGATGGACGTTTCGCGGATCGACCCGTCCACCTTCGTCGGCGAAGTGGTGATGAAGGCCGAGATCACGCCGTTCCTCGCCGCCGTCGCCGAACGGGGCTGCCGCTATCAGATCGGCACGGACATGCTGTTCGAGCAGATCCCGGCCTATCTCGAATTCTTCGGCTTTCCGCGCGCGGAGGTCGACGAACTGCGGCAGGGCGCGGCGATCCGCTACTGACGCGCCCCACTTCCCACGGAGACCTGCGCCATGAAGACCTCGATCGCCACCGTCTCCCTGTCCGGCGACCTGTCGGAGAAGCTCGCCGCCATCTCGGCCGCGGGCTTCGGCGCCGTGGAGATCTTCGAGAACGATTTCCTCGCCTTCGACCAGGGCCCGCGCGACGTCGGGCAGATGGTGCGCGACGCGGGTCTGGAGATCTCGCTCTTCCAGCCCTTCCGCGACTTCGAGGGCCTGCCGGAGCCCCAGCGCGCCCGCGCCTTCGAGCGGGCGCGGCGCAAGTTCGAGACGATGAATGAGCTCGGCACCGACCTGATTCTGATCTGCTCCAACGTCTCGCCGCTGGCGCAGGGCGGCATCGACCGGGCGGCGGAGGACTTGGGCGCGCTCGGCGACATCGCCAGGGAGCACGGCGTTCGCGTCGGCTACGAGGCGCTCGCCTGGGGCCGCTTCGTCAACGACCACCGCGACGCCTGGGAGATCGTGCGCCGCGCCGATCACGCTCAGGTCGGCCTCATCCTCGACAGCTTCCATTCGCTGTCGCGCGGGATCGATTCCGGTTCGATCCGCTCCATCCCGAAGGACAAGATCTTCATCGTCCAGATGGCGGACGCGCCGAAGCTCGACCTCGATCTCCTCTCCTGGAGCCGGCACTACCGCAACATGCCGGGCCAGGGCGAACTGCCCGTCGCCGACTTCATGGCCGCCGTGGAGGCCACGGGCTACGACGGCTACTACTCGCTCGAGATCTTCAACGACCAGTTCCGCGCGGGTTCGGCCCGCCAGACCGCCGTCGATGGCCGCCGCTCGCTGATCTACATGATGGACCGACTGAAGGCGGAAGGGCGCGCGGTCAAGGGCCCGTCCGAACCGAACCCGCTGCCGCCGCCGGCCAGGACCACCGGCCTGTCCTTCGTGGAATTCGCCACCGACAACGCCTCGGCCGTCGCGCTGTCCGAGCTTCTCACGGCGATCGGCTTCCGCCGCGCCGGCCGGCATCGGTCCAAGGATGTCGTGCTCTTCGCGCAAGGGGACCTGCGCGTCGTCGTCAACACGGACACGGAGGGGTTCGCCCATTCCTCCTATATCGTCCACGGCACCAATGTCGCCGCGCTCGGGCTTCGGATGGAGGACGCCGACGCCGCGATGCGCCGAGCCGAAGGGCTGATCGCGACCGCCTTCCCCCAGCCCGTCGGGCCGGGGGAACTGGAGCTTCCCGCGATCCGCGGCTTGGGTGGAAGCCTTCTGTATTTCGTGCCCGAGGACGACGCGCTCGGCCGGCAATGGGAGGTGGACTTCGATCTCGAGCCGGGCTGGAATGCGCATCGGGGCGCAGGGCTGGAGGCGATCGATCACATCGCCCAGACCGTCCGCTTCGAGGACATCCTGTCCTGGACGCTCTTCTACCGCTCGATCTTCGATTTGAGGCCGCTTCCGGCGGTCGAGGTGCCCGATCCCGGCGGCCTCGTCCTGAGCCAGGTTCTCGAGAACCCGGACAGCAGCCTTCGCATCGTCCTCAACGGCTCGCAGTCGAACCGCACCCTGTCCTCGCGCTTCGTGTCGGAGTTCGTCGGGCCGGGCGTCCAGCATATCGCCTTCCGCACCGCCGACCTCTTCGCGACCGTCGCGATGCTGCGCGCGGGCGGCGTCCCGCTCCTGCCGATCCCGCAGAACTATTACGACGATCTCGACGCCAAGTTCGACCTCGCGCCGGATGTGCTGGACGCCATGCGCGCGAACGGCATCCTCTACGACCGGGACGATGCGGGCGAGTATTTCCAGATCTATCTCGCGGCGCTGGACGGCGGCTTCTTCATCGAGATCGTCGAGCGGCGCGGTTATCGCGGCCTCGGCGCGCCGAACGCGCCCATCCGCCTCGCCACGCAGGCCCGATTGAAGCCCGCCGGCATGCCGACGCGCTGACCCTCACGCCGCGTCCAGTAGCGGCGGCGACAGGATTCGGCGCCGTCGCATGGGCGACATCCATAAGAGCGTCCGGGTCTTTCGAGAACGAAGACGGACACCGAGTTCCGCGCGACTCGACATACGGATCGAGCCTTCCGGGATTGGTCGCGGCCGGATGGCTTGATCGCCGGAGTGTTCGCAAGCACGCGTCCGAGCGCGACTTCGGCAAAAGGATGTTTACCAGAATGAAGGGCGCGACGGACGGGGTCTACACCGCTCGCCGGCCGGACGATCCGGTCGACGACTTCTATGAGGATTCCACCTCCTAGGAGAAGCGGCACCGGTAGGACACGAGCGAGGTCGACTGCGGCGTGACGATCGTCGCGACCGGGACGCGAAGCGCACACTCGCTCTACGGCTGGGATGCCGGATCAGTGCAGATTTCGAACAGTCACTCGTGTGCCTGGAATGGATTCGACGTCCCCGCATAATATCGGCGCGAGGGCGGACCTTCAGCAACGAAATCGGTCTCTGCCCCATGCTCGGGCAAACGCCATGCATTCAGCGATGGGCTCGGCAGGAAACCTGATCTCGGATTCCGTTCGACCAACTCTTCTCGAAACAGGCAGCCAATGGAGGACAGAAGAGTCGCAAAACGTGCAAATCTCTGTGCCAATTGTACGCATTGTTTCGTAAGGCGGGCCCGGGAAGCCCTGTATCATATGGTCGGAGTGGCAGGATTTGAACCTGCGACCCCCTCGTCCCGAACGAGGTGCGCTACCAGACTGCGCTACACTCCGTGACCGAGCGGGGATATAGCCAAAGGCCGCTGAGTCGGCAACACCTTTCGTGGCCCTCCTCGAAGGAATTTCGCGCAATCGACATTCGCTCGTCGTCTTCCTGTGAAAGCCACCGATCCTGTTGCCAGAGCGCGTCGGCGCGACTATAGAGGTCCGCGAACTTGCCGTCGGTCTTGGGGCGTAGCCAAGCGGTAAGGCAGCGGTTTTTGGTACCGCCATCCCCTGGTTCGAATCCAGGCGCCCCAGCCATCCTTCAGTTGTCGCGAAAAACCGGTTCGAAACATACCCTTCACGGCATGGGATTTCGCTCGGGTAAGTCCGCGGTAGACCATTTCGGTAGCTCAGCTTCTTCGACCAAGCCGAAGCGGAAGCCGCCTATTTCGAAGCCGCGCGGCTGTGGCAAGCCACGAGGCGTATCGGCGGTACATACCGAAACGAGACCCGAGCGTGGGCTATCGTTCGTCCAGCTTTCGCCCTATGCGGGAACCCGAGGGGCAAGTTGTTGTGCCCTATGGAGGATGACGGATGCTGTTCACGAAGGCCGGACGGGTGTTGGCGTGGCTCCTATTCATCAGCGGTGCCTACCGTTTCGGGATGGGCCTCTACGCCGCCATCACCGACAACCAAGCCTTCGTCGCCCGCTACATCGGGTCCCGCACGTCGGGCGAAGCCATCGACCGGGGAGGAATGCTGTTGGCTGCTGCCATCACTCTGGGCATCCTAACGGACATCAGTCGCTCGCTCCAGCGGTAGCGAGCAGCCGTCGCCCCTAGCGGAGTAGCGTTCTTCCGCTGGGGGCTGCAGACGGTGGGGGACCTTCAGAACAACCCTCCACTGGTTGCCATGCTTCTTTAGGTATCGTTTGTCTGCCGCCATGGGATGCCCGAATGGAAGGAGTCCGGAGCCCAGCGACAGCCCAGTCCGGTAGCCCAAATCAAGACCCGAAGACCCTGCAATCCATTCGCTTCAGGGCGTTGCGAGACCATTGCATCATTGTCTACGCGCCCCAGCCATTCCCCCCTTCCCTGCCCGATCCTTATCGAGACCGGCTCCGGCCAAGATCGACCCGCGCCTTCACAGCTCGTTGCCCGACAGCGTCGCGGCGGCCTGGATCAGGGCGAGATGGGTGAGGCCCTGGGGCATGTTGCCGAGGAAGAGGTGCTCCTTGGGGTCGATCATCTCGCTGTAGATGCCGGAGCCGAGATCGAGACCGTCGACAAGGGCCTTGAAACGCTCTTCGGCTTCCTCGCGATGGCCGAGCAGCGCCAGCGCTTCGCAGATCCAGAAGGAGCAGGCGAGGAAACAGCCCTCGTCGGCTTCGACGCCCGAATAGCGGTAGTGGAACGGGCCGGCGGCCAGTTGGCGATCCAACGCGCGGATCGTCTTTTCCAGCCGGTCCTGCCCGTCGAAGCCGAAGCGCACGGCGAGCGCGAGCGACGCGTCGTAGGCGTCGCTGCCGGGAAAGAAGAGATAGGACTGCCGTTCCTCGCTCCAGCAATGGGCGTCGATCCATTCGGCGATGCGATCGCGCGTGCGCTCCCAGCGCGGCTGGCAGGTCTTCGGCAGATGGCCGCCGGCCGCGAGCTCCGCCGCGCGGGCCATGCCCTGCCAGGCGCTGATCTTCGACATCGTGTAGTGCTCGGCCTCGTTCAGCTCCCAGATGCCGGCGTCCTTCCTGCGCCAGCTATCGGCGCAGATGTCGGCCATGCGGGCGAGCACCTCGCCGCTATGCGGGTCGATGATGTGGCCGGCGGCGACGAAGCGGGCGGCCGTCTCGAAAATATCGCCGAAGACGCCGAGCTGAAGCTGCGCGGCGGCCTGGTTGCCGCGCACCACGGGGCGGCTGTCGCGATAGCCCGGCAGGTCGATCTCGCAGACCGGCTCCACCAGCGAGCCGTTCAGCTCGTAGCAGACATGCGGCCCGTGCTCTTCCAGCCGATGGATCAGCCAGGTGAAGGCCGCCTTCGCTTCCGACTTGGCGCCGATCCGCAGGAAGGCCTTGATCGTGTAGGAGGCGTCGCGCACCCAGGCGTAGCGATAGTCGTAGTTCTTGTGATTGCCGATGCCCTCCGGCAGCGAGGTGGTCGCGGCCGCCGCGATCGCCCCGGTCGGGGAATAGAGCAGGAACTTCAGAGCGAGCGCGCTCCGCATGACCTCCGGCGCGAACTTGCCGTCATAGCCGATCTCCTGCGACCACTCGCGCCATTCCTTGTCGGAGACGTCGATGCGCCGGTCGATCTCCTCCATCGTGGCGACCACGAGCGGCTCGTTCTCGCCCGCAATGATCGCGACGATCTCGCGCTCGCCCCGCTCCACCCGGAACCGCGCCTCGACGCCCTCGTCGCTCTCGCCGGTGATCTCGACACCGTCCGAATGGCGAAACAGGCCGAGGACATCGCCGGCATGGAAGGTCGTGGCGTTGTCGTTGCGCGACAGATAGGGGCAGATCGAATCGGCGCGCGTGCTGAAGCGCAGGGTCACGCGGAACTCGACCGAACCGTCGAGCCCCTCCACCCGCCGGGCCAGTTCGCACCAAGGCAGCCGGCCGCCCGGCCCGGTGTTGAGGGATTCGGTGAGGACCGCCCGCCCGCTCGCCGTGGTGAAGATCGTCTCGTGGACATTGCTGCCCTCGCGATAGCCGCGCTCCACCGAGAAGGGCTCGACCGGGGTGATGGCGAAGGAGCCGCCGACCTCTTCGGCGAGAAGCCGGTCGAACATGGGCGGCGAATCGAGATTGGGAACGCACCACCAGTCGATCGACCCATCGGCGCCCGACAGGGCGACGGATCGCCCGTCGCCGAGGGCGGCATAGGCGCTGAGCGGGAGGTAGCCGAGTTCGGCACGATCGGGGAAGGCCCCCGCGCGGGGATAGGGCTTGAGCATGAAACGCCACTCGACTCGCAAGGGACACGGCCGAAGGAGCCGACGCCGGACAGGACTGATCCTTTCCGAATGTTTTTGCGGCGAACGAGTTTCGCGCGTGCAAATCGGTCGCAGCCTGAGCGCGCCCCGTCGCCGCCCGCGATGCATCCGATCTCTCGAGCCATCGGCAGGGATTGACCGACCATCGGTCCATCGTTCGATCTGCCCGGATTTCGCCGCTTCGTCATATTCAAACTTTTATGCTGCCCGTAGCGTGCAATTCAGCGCCTGCATCGACGGCAACAGGCCAAACTCACCCAACCGATACCCGTGGAGCCCGCCGGCGGTAGGGCCGCCGAAACGGCACGAGGATTGGCGGGGCTCCCCTGAGGCCCTTCGCGAGATGGCGGGATTCGCCCGGCCGCTTTGCTTCTCATTCTCTCGGCGAGCGCCGAGCCACGTACGAGCCCGATCCGGGCGCCGCTACGTCGTCAACAAGAGAACTGCCATGAACGACAGACTGACCAATTGGACGGCCTCCGACGACGCGATGGTGGAGAACGCGATCCGCCGCGGCGCCAACCGCCGCGAGCTTCTGAAGATGATGCTGATGGGAGGCGTGGCGCTCAGCGCCGGCGGCCTCATCCTCGGCCGCGCGAGCGATGCGCTCGCCGCCACGCCCGTGAAGGGCGGCCATCTGAAGGTCGCCGGCTTCTCGGCCTCGACCGCCGACACGCTCGATCCGGCCAAGGCCTCGAACTCCACCGACTACTCGCGCATCTGCGCCCTCTACAACCGCCTCACCTTCATCGACGGCAACAGCCAGACCACGATGGAACTGGCCGACAGCGTGGAGAGCCAGGACGCCAAGGTCTGGACCGTCAAGCTGCGCAAGGATGTGACGTTCCACGACGGGAAAAGCCTGACGGCCAAGGACGTCGTGTTCTCGCTGAAGCGCCATCTCGACCCGGCCGTCGGCTCCAAGGTCAACGCGATCGCCAAGCAGTTCGAGGACGTGAAGGCGGTGGACGATCTGACCGCCGAGATCACGCTGGTGGCGCCCAACGCCGATCTGCCGACGATCCTGGCGCTGCATCATTTCATGATCGTCGCCGACGGCACGAGCGACTTCTCCAAGGGCAACGGCACCGGCGCGTTCGTTCTCAAGGAGTTCCAGCCGGGCGTGCGCTCGATCATGGCGCGCAACGAGACCTACTGGAAGGGCACCGGCCCGAACGTCGACAGCTTCGAGTTCTTCGCGATCTCGGACGAATCCGCCCGCCTCAATGCCGTCCTGTCGGGCGACATCCACATGGGCGCCAATCTCAACCCGCGCTCCCTGCGCATCATCGAGAGCAATCCGGCGGTTACCGGCTTCGTCAGCAAGCTCGGCACCTACACCAACCTGAACATCCGCCTCGACATGGCGCCGGGCGACAAGGCCGGCGTGATCGAGGGCTTCAAGTATCTCGTCAACCGCGAGATCATCCAGAAGTCGGTGCTGCGCGGGCTCGCCGAGATCGCCAACGATCATCCGATCCCGTCCTGGGATCCCTATTTCAACGCCGAGCTGAAGCAACGCGAGTTCGATCCGGAGCGGGCCAAGTCGCTGTTCCAGAAGGCCGGCGTGCTCGGCCAGGAAATCCGCATCGTCGCCTCCGACGCGGCCAGCAGCTCGGTGGACTACGCCGCCGTCCTGCAGCAGGCCAGCGGGCAGATCGGGCAGAAGCTCGTCATCGACCGCGTGCCGTCCGACGGCTTCTGGTCGAACCACTGGCTGAAGGACCCGGTCGGTTTCGGCAATATCAACGCGCGCCCGACGCCGGACATCCTCTTCTCGCTGCTCTACCAGTCGGATGCGGCCTGGAACGAGAGCCGCTTCAAGTCGCCGAAGTTCGACGCCATGCTGATCGAGGCGCGCGGCCTTCTCGATCAGGCCAAGCGCAAGGCGATCTACGGCGACATGCAGGCCATGATCTCCAACGAGGCGGGAACGGTCATTCCGGTGTTCCAGTCCAATCTCGACGGCGTCTCGCAGAAGCTGAAGGGCCTCGTCGCCAATCCGCTCGGCGGCATGATGGGCTACACCGTCGCCGAATACGCCTGGCTGGAAGCCTGAGACCCACAGAACTTCTAGGGGCAGCGCTTGGGCGCGCTGCCTCTTTGAAACAAGCCTTCGAAACTCCACCCTCCTGTTCGCCCGTCTCTCCCGAGCGGTCCCCGAACGGACGGTCCCGACGAAAAGCCGAGGACGCCTGAAGGGCATCCTCGGCTTTTTGCGTTCAGGGCATTCCCCTGTCGAAGGGACTGTAGAGCGCCCGAAGGCGCCAGGGTCACGCGGTCCAGTCCCCTTAGCGATAGCACAGGGCGATCGCTGGAAACGCGGTCACGAGCGCTTGCGTCAGGATCTGAATCCCGATGAACGGCAGCAGGGACCGGAAGATTTCGCCGAGCGATATCTCGGGCGGCGCGACGCTCTTTAAGTGGAAAGCGGCGGGCCAGAAGGGCGGCGCCGGGAACGACACCTGCATGTTCAGGGAGAACAGGACGCCGAACCGGATCGGGTCGTGGCCGAGCGCCCCAACGATCGGCGCGATGAGCGGGATCAACGGCACAAACGCCCCGCCCCCGCGCCGGACATCGTCGGCGGCGCATCCAGCGAGGGGAGAGGTTCACAGCGCCCGGCCGAAAGCCGCCCCGCTTCGCGTGGACATAAAAAAACCGCCTGCGGTAAACCCACGGCGGCATCGGCTGGATCGATCGTTTCGACTGGTCGGAGCGAGAGGATTCGAACCTCCGACCCCCTGAACCCCATTCAGGTGCGCTACCAGGCTGCGCTACGCTCCGACTGATGCTCTCCGTAGAAGATGAGACGTTGGAAAGCAAGCGGTTTCGGCGATTCGTTAGACCAAAGGAGGAATAAGGAGGGAGAACGTGGGGTGAGCGAACGGGGCTGGGAAAAGCCGTCTGCCCCACGCACGACACGGTGGATCGGCTGCAACCGAGCCCACAACGCAAGTCACCCGCGCCAGGGCTGGCCCAGCGCGGCTGACATATCAGGAATCAGAAAAAGGCCGTCCGACGCCGGTCAGCGGACCTGATCGAGCAGGCGCTTCAATTCCAGAAGCTCGAGGATCACGCCGTTGAGGCGCGTCGCGCTGTCGCCCGACAGAGCCGGCGCGCTGCCGCCCACGATCACGTCGCCTTCACGCTCCCGGCGCAGGAGATTCGACAGGCCGCCGCGCGATTTTTCGGTTGTGTAGACAGGCATGGCTTCGTCCGCCGCGTCCTCGATCTCGTCCGATGGATCGCCCGACCCGCCTCCGGCGCGGCCCGACTGAAGCCGGTCCAGCCCGCTGAGGTCGCCGCCGCCGATCGCCATCACGGAGCGAGGGCCGCTTTCCTTGAGAATGCGTTGCACGCCGCGAATGGTGAAGCCGCGGACATAGAGAAGATAGCGGATGCCCTTTAGGAGCTCGACATCGTCGGGCCGATAGTAGCGCCGGCCGCCGCCGCGCTTCATGGGGCGGATCTGCGGAAAGCGCGTTTCCCAGAAGCGCAGGACGTGCTGGGGAAGATCGAGTTCCTCGGCGACTTCGCTGATGGTGCGGAAGGCGTCTGCGCTCTTGTCGGCCATCCGATCCGAGGCCACTTACTCGGCCGCTTTCAGCACCGCCTGCTCGGCGTTCACACGCCGATCATGGGCAGCCAGAATGCGATCCTTCATGACGTTGGACGGCTTGAACACGGCGACGCGACGCGGCGAGATCGGCACTTCCTCGCCGGTCTTGGGGTTGCGGCCCACGCGCTCGTTCTTGGCCCGCACGAGGAACGAGCCGAAGGAGGAGATCTTCACGGCCTCGCCCTTGGCGATGGTCGAGCAGATTTCTTCCAGAACCGACTCCACGAGATAGGCCGACTCGGTGCGCGAGAGACCGATCTTCCGGAACACCGCCTCGGCGAGATCGGCCCGCGTCAACGTCCTGTCTCCCATGCGCTTCCCCTGCTCTAGTCGAAGGCCAAACCCGTTCCTTGCCCCCAAAGCCATTCGGGAACGGTTTGCCATGATGATCGAAAATACCGAAAACCGTAGCGCAATCAAGCCGTCAGCTTACCAGCGGACGACCACCGCGCCCCAGGTGAAGCCGCCGCCCATCGCTTCGAGGAGCACGAGATCGCCCTCCTTGATACGCCCGTCGCGCCGCGCGACGTCGAGCGCGAGCGGAATCGAGGCCGCCGACGTGTTGCCATGCCGGTCCACCGTGACGACGACCTTCTCGGGCGCGATGCCGAGCTTCTTGGCCGAGGCGTCGATGATGCGCCGGTTGGCCTGATGCGGCACGAACCAGTCGATGTCCTCGGCCGAAATTCCGAGCGCGGCGAAGGAATCTTCCACGACGTCGGTGATCATGCCGACCGCGTGCTTGAAGACTTCGCGCCCCTCCATGCGAAGCTGGCCGACCGTTCCGGTCGAGGACGGGCCGCCGTCGACATAGAGCTTCTCGAAATGGTTGCCGTCCGAGCGCAGCTTGGCCGTCAGCAGGCCGCGTCCCGCTTCGTCGGCTTCCTCGCGGCGCTCCAGAACCACCGCCGCCGCGCCGTCGCCGAACAGGACGCAGGTCGTGCGGTCGGTCCAGTCGAGAATGCGGCTGAAGGTTTCCGCGCCGATCACCAGCGCACGGCGGGCGAGCCCCGAGCGCAGATGCAGATCGGCCGTGGTCAGCGCGTAGACGAAGCCGCTGCACACGGCCTGCATGTCGAATGCGTAGCCGGCCGTGATGCCAAGGCGGCGCTGGATCTGCACGGCGGAGGCGGGAAACGTGTTGTCGGGCGTCGCCGTCGCGACGATGATGAGGTCGATATCGCCCGGCTGAAGCCCGGCCGCCTCCAGCGCCTGTCGCGCCGCCGCCTCGCCGAGCGAGACCGTGGTCTCCCCCTCGCCCGCGATATAGCGCTGCTTGATGCCGGTGCGCTGCTGAATCCACTCGTCGCTGGTTTCCACCTTCGCTTCGAGTTCGCTGTTGGGAACGAGGCGCTTGGGCAGGGCCGAGCCGGTGCCCAGGACGACGGAGCGGAGGACGGTCATTGAAGCGCTTCCTTGGATTGGGAGGCTTCGAGGGCCCCTTGCTCGGCCGCCGTGGCGACCTGGGTGTAGACATCGCCGAGATCGGCCTCGATCTTGGCGAGAAGGCCGTTGGCGGCCATGGCATAGGCGACGTCGATCGCCGCCGCCGTTCCTTCGGCGTCCGAGCTGCCATGGCTCTTGATGACGACGCCGTTGAGGCCGAGAAACACGCCGCCATTGACCTTGTTGGGGTCCATCTTGTCGCGCAGCCGGTCGAAGGCGCTCTTGGCGAAGAGATAGCCGATCTTGGCCATCCAGGTGCGCGTCATGGCGGCGCGCAGATAGGAGGCGATCTGCTTGGCCGTGCCTTCCGCCGTCTTCAGCGCGATATTGCCGGTGAAGCCTTCGGTGACGACGACGTCCACCGTGCCCTTGCCGAGATCGGTGCCTTCCACGAAGCCGCGATAGTCGAGCCCCGCGATCGGGGTTTCCTTGAGGAGACGGGCGGCCTCCTTGACCTCGTCCTGCCCCTTCACCTCCTCCACGCCGATATTGAGAAGGCCGACGGTCGGCCGCTCGATATGGAAGAGCGCGCGCGCCATGGCGGCGCCCATCACGGAGAAGTCGATGAGCTGCTGCGAATCGGCGCCGATCGTGGCACCGACATCGAGAACGATGCTTTCGCCCCGGATCGTCGGCCAGATGGCGGCGATGGCCGGGCGCTCGATCTTGGCCATGGTGCGCAGGCAGAACTTCGCCATGGCCATGAGCGCGCCGGTGTTGCCGGCGGAGACCGCGACATCCGCCTCGCCCGTCTTCACCGCCTCGATCGTCTTCCACATGGACGACTTGTTGCGCCCCTGGCGCAGCGCCTGCGATGGCTTGTCGTCCATGCGGATCGACACGTCGCAATGATGGAAGACGGAGCAGTTGGCGAGCTTGGGCAGGCGCGCGAGAACGGGGCGCACCGCGTCCTCCTGGCCGAACAGGATGAAGCGCAGGTCGGGGTGGCGCTCCAGGGCGATCTGCGCGCCCGCCAGAACCACATCGGGTCCATGATCGCCGCCCATGGCATCCAGGGCGAGGGTGATGGAGGCTTTCGAATCCAAGATTGGCTCGCTTTCAGAAATCCGGCCGGAGCCGGCCTATCGAAACTGGCGCGCGAGCGCGCCGACGATCCCGGCGGCGTGGGGCGCCGCGTCCGGGCTCGTCAGGAGGTCTTTAGACGACTGAGCGCGGCGAAGGGAGAGACCTTGCCGCCGTCGGGATCGGGGTCCGTGTCGGTGTCGCTGAACTCGGCGCCCTCGGCGCGCGGATAGGGGTCGAGCGCCAGTCCGACGATCTCGGTCAGGTAAGCGCCGAGATCGATCCGGTCGCCGGTGAAGGTCTCGGGGATGTCGGCCCCTTCCGGATCGAGATGCAACTCGCCGTCGCTTTCGGGCGCGATGCGCGAGAGCTTCGAGCCATCCGGCACGAAGATCACGTCCACCGGCTCGTTGATGGCCTCGGCCACGGGCTCGGTCGTGACGACGCAGGCCTGCGACACCTTGGCCCGGAAGCGGCCCTCCACTTCCACCCCGTCGCGCTTCCAGCGGCGAACGAGAAGGTCGGCGGTGAGGGACTCGACCGAAAGGATGCCGAAACGCTCGGCCAGCGCCGCGCGCTCCTCCTCGCTCGCCTCGAAGCGAACCGGCAGCCCGTTCTGCGGCAGCTTGGCGACGCCGACCTCCAGCTTGAGCGGGGCCGACTCGGTGTTCGGGTCAGGGCGATTCATGAAGCGTTGGTTCCGTGTTGGGATCGAGCCGTCCGGCCAGAAGCCGATCGGTCGGGAGAGTGTCGTACCAGGCGGCGTCCGCGAAGATATGGTGCGCCAGATCGTCCGCCGCATCGGGTCGCCCGCCTGGGGCGTCCGTGAACGCGCCCGCCCGCAGCGCGGCGGCCAGAGCCGTTCTATCACCTGTCGAAAGCGGCCCTTCCATGGCACCGACGCGCTGATAGAAGCGGGCGGCGAGCGCGCGCATGCGTTTGGGAACGGCGAGATAGCCGATGCCGATCTCGCGCAGCGAATGATCGAGATCGGTCATGAACCGGTCCACCAGATCCTGCGAGAGGTCGGCGAGCGCGGGGTCCTTGCCGCAACGGCGCAGCAGGAGAAAGACTTCGATGGCGAGGGATTCGAAACGGCCCATCACCGTATCGGGCAGACCGCCCTCTTCGAACCGGACCGGACGGCGCGCCCGAAGGACGACCTGATCCCAGATCGCCTCGACGATCATCCGGTTCCGACGCTTGCGACGGAAGGCTTCGAGCATTCCGCCCCCTGTTCCTGACCTGCAATCGGGTTCGCACGGGCGCGGCGCGATTGCAACGTTTCCCAAGGTGCTTTACCAAGACGCCATGTTTTTCGGAGGCTTTTGCCTCAATTTCCGACCAAGTCGGGCCTAAGCGGCGCGCCAGTGCCGTGTGCGTCCGAGGGAGTAGCGCCAGCGTGAGCGAACAGAAACGAGTTTTGCGTTCCGTGGTCCTGGTTGCCGGCCTCGGAGCCAGCCTGGCGCTCGGCGCCTGCCAGACCTCGCAGGTCTACAATCAGGGCTATATTGTCGACGAGCAGACGCTGGCGCAGGTGCCCGTCGGCTCCAGCCGCGAGCAGGTTCTGCTGGCGCTCGGCACGCCGTCGACCACCGCGACCTTCGACAACGAGGTGTTCTACTACATCTCGCAGAAGCGCGTGCGCCCGGTCGCCTTCATGAACCCGCGCCTCGTCGAGCAGCGCGTTCTGGCGATCTACTTCAACAAGAACAACACGGTCGAGCGAATCGCCAATTACGGGCTCGAGAACGGCCGGCTGTTCGACTTCATCTCGCGCACGACGCCGACTGGCGGGCGCGACACGAGCTTCCTCGGCTCGATCCTGTCGGACGACGGTCCGGGCAGCGGCGACATTCTCGACAAGCTCGGCAAGTCGAGCGTTTCGCCGGGGCGCTGAGCCCCGGTCCTGGCGCTCGAAATCGCCAAAACGAAAAGGCCGCCGGCGTCACGCCGAGCGGCCTTTTTCATGGGCGGTTCAGGGAGCCGGGTCGAGCCGGCCCGCCTTTCCTCAATCCTCGGCGCGCGCTTCCTGCCCGCGCCCTTCGCCGCGCGCCCGGCGGGCCACGCGGTCGAGCACGGCGTTGACGAGGCGCGGCTCCTCTTCGCTGTAGAAGGCCTTGGCGATATCGACATATTCGCTGACGATCACGGCGATCGGCACGTCCTTGCGGCTCGTCACCTCATAGGCGCCGGCGCGCAGAATCGCGCGCAGCGTCGTGTCGAGGCGCGACAGGGGCCAATCGGACGTCAGCGAGGAATGAATCAGCGGGTCGATCGTGGTCTGGCTGCGCACCACGCCCGAGACGATGTCGCGGAACCAGGCCGCGTCCGCCTCGCGATAGGTGTCGCCGTCGAGCTCCCGGCCGAGGCGGAAGGATTCGTATTCCGCGACCGTCTCGAGGAGGCTCGTTCCGCCGACATCCATCTGGTAGAGGGCCTGGACGGCGGCGAGGCGCGCCGCGCCGCGCTTGTTGGCGGGGCGCACGTTCTGGGGGTCGGACATGGATCAGGCCCCGAATCGCTGGCGAAGGGCGATCATGGTGAGCGCCGCTTCGGCCGCGCCCGCGCCCTTGTTCTTGCGATCCGGCCGCGCCCGCTCCAGCGCCTGCGCCTCGTTCTCGACGGTCAGGATGCCGTTGCCGATGGCCACGCCGTCCTGCACCGTCAGATCCATGATGGCGCGGCTCGACTCGTTGGAGACGACCTCGAAATGATAGGTCTCGCCGCGAAGCACGGAGCCGAGCGCGACGAAGCCGTCATACTCGCGCCCGCCCTCTTCCGCGCCAGCCAGCGCGAAGGCGATGGCGGCCGGAATCTCCAGGGCGCCGGGCACGGTCACGACCTCGTAGGTCGCGCCGGCGGCGTCGAGATGGGCCTTGGCACCCTCCAGGAGGAAGTCTGCGAGATGCTCGTAGAAACGGGCCTCGACGATCAGGATATGCGGCGCGGACATGCGCGGTACCTTCCACAAAGCGAAGCGGCGACGCTCGGCTTGGGGAGGGACCGGGTCGGCACGCGAATTTCCAACAAATGCAAGGGCCGGCCGGCGTCAGCCGAACGGCCCTTAAACTCTAGGGGCGGGCGTTTCCCGCGTCAGGCGGGACGGCCGGCGCCGAACAAGCGTTCCGCATAGCGCGCAATCTGATCCACCTCAAGGTTCACCGAATCGCCAACCTGCTTTTCCCCCCAGGTGGTGACTTCCAGCGAGTGGCGGATCAGGAGCACGTCGAAGCGATCGCCTTCGACGCCGTTCACCGTCAGCGAGGTGCCGTCGAGACAGACCGAGCCCTTGGGCGCGACATAGCGCGACAGATGCGGCGGCGCTTCCAGCGTGAAGCGGACGGCCTCGCCCTCCTCCTCGCGTGCGACGATCTTCGCCTGCCCATCGACATGGCCCGACACGAGATGGCCGCCGAGTTCGTCGCCGACCTTCAGCGCGCGCTCCAGATTGATCCGCGTGCCCTCGCCCCAGCCGGCGGCGGTGGTGAGGCGCAGCGCTTCTTCCCAGGCCTCCATCTCGAACCAGCGGCTGTTGGCCCCCGCCTCGGGAAGCTTCGTCACCGTCAGGCAGACGCCCGAGCAGCTGATCGAGGCGCCGATCAGGATGGTTTCGGGATCGTAGACTGTTTCGACGCGAAAGCGCCGCCCCTCGTCCAGCGTCTCGACGGCGGTGATGCGGCCCACATCCGATACGATTCCCGTGAACATCAGCGCTTCGACCTTTCCCATTCGACCCAGCGATCGGGCCCCAATCTCTCATCCCGGCCGCGCCGGAACCCGGCGGGCCGCAGGAATGCGGCCGGCGCCGGCACGCCGAGGCCGCCGATCGTGCGCTCGGAGCGAACCGAGATCAGCCGGTCCACGAGCCCGGCTTCCAGAAATCCCGCCGCCAGAACCGGCCCGCCCTCGACCAGAACCGAGGCGATGCCGAGAGGCACGAGGCTTTGCAAAAACGCGCCGAGATCGTCCTGCGGCAGCGGCAGGAGCCGGCAGCCCATCGTCTCGAAAGGCGCGAGCCGGCCGGGCCGCGTTTCGGCCGTCGCCAGCCATGTCGGCACGTCGCGCGCCGTGCGCACGAGCGGGTGGTCGAGCGGCAGGCGAAGCCGGCGATCGAGCACGATGCGTTTGGGCGAACGGCGCTCGAGACCCGGCAAGCGGCAGGTCAGAAGCGGCCGGTCGGCGAGCGCCGTGCCCGCGCCGATCAGGATCGCGTCGCATTCGGCGCGAAGGAGATGGGTCTGACGCCGGGCGATCGCGCCGGAAATGGCGACCTGCCCCTCCCCGGCCCGGCCCACGAGCCCATCCGCCGAAATGGCCATCTTGAGCGTGACGAAGGGCCGGCCGAGCCGGATGCGCGACAGAAAGCCCTCGAAGGGGCGCTCGCCCTCGGCATCGGCGGGGAAATGGGTGACGGCGACGCCGGCGGCCCGCAGGCGCGCGGCGCCTTGCCCGTTCACGCGCGAGTCCGGGTCGGCCGCGCCATAGACGACGCGCGCGACGCCGGCCTGAATGAGCGCGTCTGCGCAAGGGGGCGAGCGACCGTGGTGGGCGCAGGGCTCGAGCGTGACATAGGCGGTCGCCCCGCGCGCCTCCTCGCCCGCCTGCGCCAGCGCCACGCGCTCGGCATGGGGCCGCCCGCCGGGCGCGGTCACGCCCCGTCCGACGACCCGCCCGTCCGGCGAAACGATGAGGGCGCCGACGCTCGGATTGTCGTCCGTCAGGCCGACATGGCGGCGCGAGAGGCGGAGGGCGGCCGCCATCCAGCGCGCGTCGTCGGCGTTCCCCTCAGGATCGTTCATCGTCGCTCGAAGCGATCGGATCGCTTTTCAGTTCCTCGATCACCGAGGCGAAATCGCGCGCTTCGCGGAAGTCGCGATAGACGGAGGCGAAGCGGACATAGGCGACATCGTCGAAATGGCGCAGCGCGTCCATCACCAGCCGGCCGATCAGCTCGGAGGGAATGTCCGTCTCGCCGCTGGATTCCAGCTGCCGCACGATGCCGGAGATCATCCGCTCGATGCGCTCGGCGTCCACCGCACGCTTGCGAAGCGCGGTGTGGACGGAACGCGCGAGCTTGTCCCGCTCGAAGGGCACGCGCCGGCCCGACTTCTTGACCACCATGAGGTCGCGAAGCTGGATGCGCTCGAAGGTCGTGAAACGACCGTTGCAATCGGGACAGATTCGCCGGCGACGAATCGCCCCGCCGTCCTCGGCGGGGCGTGAGTCCTTCACCTGGCTGTCCTGCGATCCGCAAAAGGGACAGCGCATGAAGCGCCGTCAGCCGAGGGTGGCGTAGATCGGGAAGCGCGCGGTCAAGGCCTCGACCTTGCTCTTCACGCGGGCTTCCGTCGCGGCGTTGCCCTCTTCGGAATTGGCGGCCTTCAGACCGTCCAGCACCTCGACGATCAGGCGGCCGACTTCCTCGAACTCCGCCACGCCGAAGCCGCGCGTCGTCGCCGCCGGCGTGCCGACGCGGATGCCGGAGGTGATCGTCGGCTTTTCCGGATCGTTGGGAACGCCGTTCTTGTTGCAGGTGATGCCGGCGCGGCCGAGCGCGATCTCGGTGGACTTGCCGGTCAGCATCTTGGGACGCAGGTCCACCAGCATGAGGTGGGTGTCCGTGCCGCCCGACACGATGTCGAGCCCGCCTTCGCGCAGGACGCGCGCCAGCGCGTTGGCATTGTCCACCACGGCCTTGATGTAGGTGCGGTAGGCGGGCTGCAGCGCCTCGCCGAAGGCGACCGCCTTGCCGGCGATGACATGCATGAGCGGGCCGCCCTGCAGGCCGGGGAAGATCGCCGAATTGATCTTCTTGGCGATCTCCTCGTCATTGGTCAGAACGAGGCCGCCGCGCGGGCCGCGCAGGGTCTTGTGCGTCGTCGAGGTCGCGACATGCGCGTGCGGGAACGGGCTCGGATGCTGGCCGCCCGCCACGAGGCCGGCGAAATGCGCCATGTCGACCCAGAGATAGGCGCCGACCGCATCGGCGATCTGCCGGAACCGGGCGAAATCGATCTGGCGCGAATAGGCCGAGCCGCCCGCAACGATGATCTCGGGCTTGTGCTCATGCGCCAGACGCTCGACCTGATCGTAGTCGATGAGGCCGGTGGCGAGGTCGAGCCCGTACTGCACCGCGTTGAACCAGCGGCCCGACAGGTTGGGCTTGGCGCCGTGCGTCAGGTGGCCGCCGGCATCGAGGCTCATGCCGAGCAGCGTCGCGCCCGGCTTGGAAAGCGCGAGAAGCACGGCCTGGTTCGCCTGGCTGCCGCTGCTCGGCTGAACATTGGCGAAGCCGCAGCCGAAGAGCTCCTTGGCGCGGTCGATCGCGAGCTGCTCCACGACGTCCACGAACTCGCAGCCGCCGTAGTAGCGACGGCCGGGATAGCCCTCGGCATACTTGTTGGTGAGCACCGAGCCCTGCGCTTCCAGAACCGCGCGCGAGACGATGTTCTCCGAGGCGATCAGCTCGATCTCGTGCTGCTGGCGGTGCAACTCGTTGCGCATCGCTGCGAAGAGATCCGGGTCCACCGTCGCGATACCATCGCCGAAGAACGGGTCGAGGCGGGGCGACGTGTCCATTACGGGGGCTTGCGACATGGGAACCTCCTGATCGCCGCCGGAAACGATCCATTCCGGCCGGTTTCGGGCGCTTAACACGTTCTGGAGCCTTGGCCAACCGGATGATGCGCAACGAAAAAAGGCCGGACATCAAGTCCGACCTCTTTTGTCGTAAGCAGAAAAAACGGCGCGAAAAAAATCAGTAGGGCAGGTCGGCGCTCGCCTGTTCGCCCGCCGAATAGGCCGTGGTCTGGAGACGGTTCATGGCGAGCTGCGCATTGCCGTCGAGATGGTAGATGTCGTCGCGGAACTGCACCACGGTCGGGTCGGTGGCCCAGGCCGTCAGATAGGTAAAGTGCAGCGGCACGGGGTTCGTCAGGTTCACGTCCTGGCGGGTGCGGGCGGCGATGGTCTTCTCGATCGCCGCGCGATCCCAGCCCGGCGTGTCACGCGCCAGCCAGACGATGAGGTCGCGCACGTTCTGCACGCGCACGCAGCCCGACGATTCGAAGCGCATGAGCTGCGAGAACACGCTCTGCTGCGGCGTGTCGTGCATGTAGACGGCGTGCGGGTTCGGGAAGTTGATCTTCACCGAGGACATCGCGTTCATCCGGCCTGGATTCTGGCGGAAGAGATACTTCACCGCCTCGTCCGTGTTCCAGTTGATCGTCTCGGGCGGAATGACGCTGCCGTCCGCCGCGTAGATGATGATGTCGTTGCGCGTGAGGTAGGTCGGGTCCTTCTGCATGAGCGGGATGATGTCCTTGCGGACGATCGAGGCCGGCGCATGCCAGTAGGGATTGAGGTTGAGATTGGTGATCTTCGAATCGAGGATCGGCGTCTGACGGTCGATCTTGCCGACGACTGCCGTGTGGCGCTGCGCGACGCGGCCGTTCTCCACCGCCTCGATCGCCGCGGCCGGGATGTTGACCATCACGAAGCGGCCCGAATCGATCTGGATCTTCTGGAGCCGGTCGATATTTGTGTAGAGCTGGTTGAGGCGCACGTCGGCCGGCACGTTGAGCGCCTTGAACGTGTATTCGCCGACCGCGCCGTCCGCCGGGAGGCCGTGGCGCGCCTGGAAGCGCTTCACCGCCGCGTCGACATAGGTGTCGAAGGCGCTGGAATTGCCGGCTTCGCGATCGAGATCGCCCGACACGGCCAGACGCTGGCGCAGCGCCGGCACGGCCGGGCTTTCGGCGCCGAGGCCCAGCTTGGCATTGTCGGGAACCTGCGGCCAGCCGCCGGCCGAGACGATCTGCTGATAATGGCCGACCGCCCCCTGCATGGAGGACAGCGTTTCCGGCGAGAAGACCGGCTGATAGGAGGCGACATTGCGAACGCTGGCGGCGCGCGTGTCGAACTGGTCCGTCCAGCCACCGCGATTGGGGGCGGTCAGGACGCCCTCCAGCGCGCTTTGCGCCCGCGCCGCTCCGGCAAAGGCCGCCGCACCCGCCACCGTCGCCGCACCCGTCAGGAAACGACGACGCGACATGCCTTCAAGCACCCGGTCGGACCTGCTCTTCGTCATGGAATCCTCTCGATACGTTTTCGCCCGTTCGCGTCGACCTCTTCCTAAGGGCAACGTGGTAAACCAACCGGAAACGGGTCGCACACGAACCCGCGATCGATGCGTTGCGGGTGACATGACGTTGAAAGCGCATCGAAATAGGGCGAAAGCGTGGACCCCGCGCCCGGCACCGCCCCATCCAACGAGACTGTGACGAGCTGTTGCCCGAAAGCCCCTTACAGAGGCGCCGAAAGCAAAAGCCCTGCAACCGGTGGGGCCGGTCGCAGGGCAAGTCGGAAACGGCACGGACTGGAGAACGTAGCCGTTTCCTGCCTTTTACAGGCGATACATGATCGAATCGTTCCAGAAGCGGTCGAGGCGCTGGAGCGACTTGTTCATCTTCTGGAACTCGCCCTCGTCCAGGCCGCCCACCTTGTCGATCGAGCCGATATGGCGATCGTAGAGTTCGGCGACGATTTCGGCGACTTCGCGGCCGGCCTTGGTCAGCGACACGCGAACCGCGCGGCGGTCGACGCGGGACTTCTGGTGGTCGATGAAGCCGAGCTCGACGAGCTTCTTCAGGTTGTAGGAGACATTGGAGCCCAGATAGAAGCCCCGCGAGCGCAGTTCGCCCGCCGTCAGCACCGCATCGCCGATGTTGAACAGGAGCAGGGCCTGAACGGCGTTGATGTCGGTGCGCCCGTTGCGGTCGAACTCGTCCTTGATGACGTCCAGCAGCCGGCGGTGAAGCCGCTCGACCAGCTGGAGCGTCTCGAGATAAAGGGACTTCAGTTCAACCTTCTCGACCGGAGGCTGAATCTCGCGGCGGGCTTGCGTCGATGACATGAGAACGGCTCCGTTGTTGCTTGGCGTAGGTCTCTTTCGACCTCTTCTTGTCGTCCAAACTAGCGGCCGCCCCTAAAATTCGACTTAAACGTCTGCGTTAACGAATTCTAGCCTTCGTCGTTTACGATTTTTGCTTAACAAACCCTGTCCGGAGATGGTGATATTTCGTTAAGATTGTCGACGCGCTTCGAGAAACGCGACGATCCGCAACATCGCCAGGAGCCCGAGCCCGGCGAGGTTGAGGGAGACGGCGAGCATCTCGCCGCCGAAGAGATGCGGAAAGCCGATATGCATGACCATCTCGACGAGCGTCAGGAGAACCCAGATCACCGAGCCCCAGGAGGCCAGGAGCCACAGGCCGATCCCGGCGACGGGATAGAGCACCGCCAGCGTCGGCGCGGCGAAGCGCCACCACACGGGCATGAGGTCGAAGCGCCAGAGCGGCCCGTCGAAAAGGCCGATCAGCCGCACCCAATAGACCAGCCCCATGGCGAAGAGCGCCATGCCCGCGATGCGGCACAGGCACACCGTCAGGGTCCGGTTCAGGGTCTTTTCGCGGTCCCGCTTGAAAGGTTCGATCGTCATCTCTGGCGTCCGTCACCTCCCGGACGGGCGCAGGAGCGAATCGAAGAGCGGTGGCGTCATGAAAGGCATCCCGTATCGCGGCTCCGGCCGATGGCGGACCGGCTCCCGCCTCCAGACGTAGAGCAAATGGCTCCGAGATGGCAGAGCGCGGGTGATTTTTCCGGTCGCACGGTTTCGTCAGCCGGACCCGAGGACTAGATTGAGGCCGGGGATTCGAGGCCGATGCGACCGCCCTTCCCCGTCTCATCCGTTTCGGCCCACCATCCGCACGAGCCCTTTCCCATGAAGAACGACGCCACGCTTTCGCGCACCATCGACCAGATCACCGGCGGCACCCGCCTGCGCCGTCTGCGGCAGACCGAGTGGGCGCGCCGCCTCGTGCGCGAGAGCGATGTCGGCGTGAACGATCTGATCTGGCCGATCTTCGTGCGCGAGGGCGACGGCGCGCCCGAGCCGGTCGCCTCCATGCCCGGCGTGTTCCGATACTCCGTGCGCGGCTGCGTCGAAGCCGCCCAGCGCGCCGCGGAACTCGGCATTCCCGTGGTGGCGCTGTTTCCCTTCACCGGCACCGATCTTCGCGACGAAACCGGCAGCCAGGCGGTGAACCCGGACAATCTCGTCTGCCGCGCGACGCGCGCCATCAAGGACGCCGTGCCCGAGATCGGCATTCTCTGCGACGTCGCGCTCGACCCCTACACGAGCCACGGGCATGACGGGCTGGTGCGGGACGGACGCATTCTCAACGACGAGACCGTGGAAGTCCTGTGCCGGCAGGCGGTCGTGCAGGCGCAAGCCGGCTGCGACATCATCGGCCCCTCGGACATGATGGACGGGCGCGTCGCCTGCATCCGCGCCGCGCTCGACGGCGCGGGCCTGCGCGACACGATGATCATGTCCTATGCCGCGAAATACGCCTCCGCCTTCTATGGCCCGTTCCGCGATGCGGTCGGCTCGACGGGCGCTCTGAAGGGCGACAAGCGCACCTATCAGATGGACATGGGCAACACGGACGAGGCGCTGCGCGAGGCCGCGCAGGACATCGCCGAGGGCGCCGACATGATCATGGTGAAGCCCGGCATGCCCTATCTCGACATCCTCGCTCGGCTGGTCGAGGAATTTCGCATGCCGACCTTCGCCTATCAGACCTCGGGCGAATATTCGGTCATCATGGCCGCGGCGCAGAACGGCTGGATCGACGGGGACCGGGCGATGTTCGAATCGCTGCGCGCCTTCAAGCGGGCCGGCGCGAGCGGCATCCTCTCCTATTTCTCGCCGCGCGTCGCCGAGGCCCTTCGCGCGCGCTGACGGAGTTGAGTTTCGGGCGCGGCGTTCCCATCTGTTTCGTCAGAACCGGAGGAACACCGCCCCCATGAGCAACGCCACGTCCTACAACCCCGCCAGCTCCTGGCTCGACGAGCCGCGCGCCTATTCGGGCGTGCGGACGCGGCGCAGCCTCGCCTTTCTGGTGGACTATTCCATCGTCCTGCTTCTCTGCATTCCCATGGGTTTCCTGATCGGGGTGCTCGGCATTCTGACGCTGGGCCTCGGCTGGATGCTCTATGCGATCATCTTCCCGCTGGTCGCCCTGCCCTACGTGACCTTCACGCTCGGCGGCTCCAGCCAGGCGACGCCCGGCATGCGCCTGTTCGACCTGCGTCTGGAGCGTCTCGACGGCCGGCGCGTCGATCCCGCGCTCGGCGCGGCGCACAGCATCCTGTTCTGGGCGGCCGGCGTCCTGACCTCGGGTTTCATCGTCCTCCTCGCCCTGTTCACGCCGCGCAAGCAGTTGCTTCAGGACCTGCTTCTGGGCACCGTCGTGGTGCGCCGGAGCTGATCACCCGTAAGACCTGAGGCGCGACCACGCGGCGCCCTTTCCAACGCGTGCCTCTGGCCCCACACTGAGTGAGAAACGTCGGCGCAACCCTTGCGCCGGCGCCCGGACGACGAGGCGGGCGGACCCCATGACGGCGCATCCCCAGACACCGCAATTCTTTCTGACCGCGCCTTCCACCTGCCCCTATCTGCCCGGGCAGCTGGAGCGGAAGGTGTTCACGCATCTCGTCGGCCACCGGGCGCCCGATCTTCTCGATCTCCTGACGCAGGGCGGCTTCCGCCGCTCGCAGAACATCGCCTATCGCCCCGCCTGCGAGCGCTGCCGCGCCTGCGTGTCGGTGCGAATCCTCGTGGACGAGTTCAAGCCAGGCAAATCCATGAAGCGGGTGCGGCAGATCAATTCCGATCTCGTCGGCCGCATGGCGGAAGCCGAGCCGACCTCCGAGCAATACGCCCTCTTCCGCCGCTATCTCGACGCGCGCCACACGTCCGGCGGCATGTCGGAAATGTCGGTGCTCGACTATGCGATGATGGTGGAGGACAGCCAGGTCGACACGCGGCTGATCCAGTACCGCGTGAAAGGACCGGATTCGGCCTTCTCCACCCGCTCCGACGGCGATCTGAAGGCCGTCGCGCTGACCGACGTCATGGGCGACGGGCTGTCGATGGTCTATTCCTTCTTCGACCCCGACGAGCCCTCGCGCGGGCTCGGCACGTTCATGATTCTCGATCACATCGAGCGCGCGCGGGAGATGGGCCTGCCCTATCTCTATCTCGGCTATTGGGTCGATGGGTCCCGCAAGATGGACTACAAGATCCGCTACCAGCCCCAGGAGCATCTGATGCCCAAGGGCTGGGAGCGCTACGATCCGGAAGCCCGGCGGCTGACGGAGGCCGAGCCGCCCCGCCCGACGATCAGGTGAAGCGCCCGCTTTTCGGGAAGCCCTTGGGAACGAGCCGCCCGGCCTGGGCGCGGTCGCCGCGCCATTCCAGAAGGTCCGCCTCGTTGCGCTGATGCTGGCGCCCGGCCGTGTCGCTCCAGGTCAGACCCTCGCTCATGGCGAAGATCTTGACGTCGAGAAGGCCGCCATCGGCATAGCGCTGCAGGCGCACGCCCTTGCCGCGCAGCATTTCCGGCACCTGCGCCAGCGGGAAGACCACCATCTTCCGATTCTCGCCGACCACCGCCACCATGTCGCCGGTGACGCGCTCGGCCTTGGCGAGGCGCGCGGGCTCGGCGACGTTCAGCACCTGCTTGCCCTTGCGCGTGCCCGACACGAGCTCGCCCTCGGGCACGATGAAGCCGTTGCCGTCGGTCGAGACGAGAAGCCGCTTCTGCGCGGGGTCGGCGACGAAGCCGAGCACGAGGTCCTGATCGTCTTCCAGCTCGATCAGAAGGCGCATCGGGTCGCCCTGCCCGCGCCCGCCCGGCAGCTTGTCCGCCGCGAGCGTGAAGGCGCGGCCATTCGTGGACAGGAACACGAGCTTGTCGGTGGTCACGGCCGGGAAGGCGAATTTCAGCGCGTCGCCCTCGCGGAAGGCGAGCGTCGAGAGATCGACGCCGTGCCCCTTCATGGCGCGCAGGAAGCCCTTCTGCGACAGGACGACCGTGATTGGCTCGCGCTCGATCAAAGCGACGGCGATGTCGTCCAGCGAGCGCTCCGGCGCGTCGGCGAAGATCGTGCGGCGCTTGCCGAGCTTGGTCTTCTTGGAGAAGGTCTCGAGCACCTCGCGGACCTCGCCCGCCACCCGCTGCCATTGCAGCTCGGTCGAGGCGAGGAGCGCCTGCTTGTCGGCCCGCTCCTCCGACAGCTGATCGAACTCGCGCTTCAGCTCGAACTCCTCGAGCTTGCGCAAGCTCCGCAGGCGCATGTTGAGGATCGATTCGGCCTGGAGATCGCTGAGCTCGAAGGTGCGCATCATCACCTGCTTGGGCTCGTCCTCCTCGCGGATGATGCGGATCACCTCGTCGAGATTCAGGAACGCGATGATGTAGCCCGACAGGATCTCCAGCCGCCGCTCGATCTGATCGAGCCGGAACTGCGAACGGCGGATCAGCACCTCGCGCTGATGCGCGAGCCATTCGCTCAGCACTTCCTTCAGCGACAGGACCTTCGGCACCTTGCCGCCCGACAGGACGTTCATGTTCAGGGGAATGCGCGATTCGAGATCCGTCAGCCGGAAGAGCGACTCCATCAGAAGCTCGGGATCGACCGTGCGGGACTTGGGCTCCAGCACGACGCGCACGTCCTCGGCCGACTCGTCTCGGATATCGGCCAGAAGCGGCAGCTTCTTGGCGACCAGCAGATCGGCGATCTTCTCGATCAGGCGCGACTTCTGCACCTGGAAGGGGATTTCGGTGACGACGACGACATAGCCGCCGCGCCCCTGCTCCTCGCGCTCCCATTTGGCGCGCACGCGGAACGAGCCGCGACCCGTGGCATAGGCCTCGCGGATGATGTCGGCGCTGTCGATCACGACGCCGCCGGTCGGAAAGTCCGGCCCCTGGATGAAGCGCAGAAGCGTGTCGAGCGAGGCGTCGGGGTCCTCGATCAGCTTGAGCGCCGCGTCGCAGAGCTCGGCCGCGTTGTGTGGCGGGATCGAGGTCGCCATGCCCACCGCGATGCCCGAGGCGCCGTTGGCGAGGAGATTGGGGAAGGCGCCCGGCAGGACGATCGGCTCCTCGTCCTCCTCGTTGTAGGTCGGCTTGAAGTCGACGGCGTTCTCGTCGATGCCGCGCAGAAGCAGCGTCGCGACATCCGTCATGCGCGCTTCGGTGTAGCGCATGGCCGCCGCGCTATCGCCGTCGATATTGCCGAAATTGCCCTGCCCGTCGATCAACGGGTAGCGGATCGAGAAATCCTGCGCGAGGCGCACCAGCGCGTCGTAAATCGAGGCGTCGCCATGGGGGTGGAACTTGCCCATCACGTCGCCGACGATGCGGGCGCATTTCTTGTAGCCCTGGTCCGGGTCGAGCTTCAGCACGCGCATGGCGTGAACGATGCGCCGATGCACGGGCTTCAGCCCGTCGCGCACGTCCGGAAGCGCGCGGCCCATGATGGTCGACAGCGCATAGGCCAGATAACGCTCTTCCAGCGCCGTCTTGAGGTCGATCGGTTCGATGTCGCCGCCGCTGGCGGGAGGATCCACAGGCTTGCCCATGCGGGCTCGTTACCGCAAAGCCCGGCGGCGAACAAGAGAAGAACAAACCGGGATCGCCCGTTGATCCGTCCGCGCGCAACCATATGGAGAGAAACCCATTTGGCGGGCTTACACTCGCCATCGAATCCGCCATATTACGGGCGATTCCTTGCGCCCCGGATCAGCCCTTGCCGCTGCCGCCGACGGGCCCCGTCCGATCCGTTCGAAAGGTATGTTCCCGTATGATCGCCTCGCGCTCCCGCAGCCTCCTGGCGGGCCTCGCCTTCGTGCTGGCCGGCTCCTCCTCCGCCTTCGCCGTGGATGGACAGGCCTTCGCCGATCGTCTGAAGGCGGTGATGGACAGCCAGTCCACGCAGCTCAGCTTCTCCGGCGTCTCGACCGACGACGACGACGTGATTCTGAAGGGCGCCCAGATCACGCCGAACGGGCCGGCCGCCCAGCCCGTGCCGCTCGGCGACGTGCGCTTCGCGGACGTGACCGGCTCCACGGCGGACGGCTGGCGCGCCGGCCGCGTCGAGATCGCCGACGTGGACCAGACCGAGGACGGAACCCGCGTCACCGTCTCGGGCATCCGCGCCGAGGGCGTCCAGATCAAGGGCACCAACGACAAGAGCGCGTCGCTTTCGCCGATCTTCTTCGAAAAGGGCCAGATCGACGGCGTGTCCGTCTTCAAGGACGGCAAGACCGTCGCCTCCTTGGAGAACGGCCGCATCGAGACGCTTCCGGCCGCGAACGGGGGCTATCGTTCGAATTTCGGCGTCGGCCGCTTCCTGCTCGACGCGACCTCCATGCAGGACGGCCCGCAGCCCTCGCCGCTCGTGGCGCTCGGCTATCCGCAGCTGACCGGCGATCTCACGGGCTCGGGCGCCTGGGACCCGCAGACCGGCGCGCTGACGCTCGATCCGCTGCAGCTCGAAGTCGAGAACGCCGGGGCTCTGTCCTTCTCCTACACGATCACCGGCTACACGCCGAGCTTCATCCAGTCGCTCGCCCAGCTCACCGAGCAGATGAAGGCCTCGCAGGGCGCCAATGACGGCGCGGGCATGGCGGTGATCGGCCTGATCTCGCAGCTCTACCTGCGCTCGGCGGAACTGTCCTTCACGGACCGCTCCCTCACCAACAAGCTGCTCGACTACTACGCCAAGCAGAACAACCAGAGCCGCGAGCAGCTGGTGGACCAGCTCGTCGGCGCGCTGCCGCTCGCGCTCTTCTATCTGCAGAATCCGGACTTCCAGGCCCAGGTGACGGCGGCGGTGCGCGACTTCCTGCAGAACCCGCGCATGATCAACATCTCGATCGCGCCGCCGAGCCCGGTGCCGGCGACGCAGCTTCTCGGCGCGGCCATGGGCGCGCCGCAGACCCTGCCGCAGATCCTGAACCTGACGGTGCGCTCGGGCAATTAAGCTTTGACAGCTGAATGAGACACGAGGCCGCGTCCGGGAAACCGGGCGCGGCTTTTGCGTTGGGCTCGCATGAACGAGGTCCCCCTGATCCTGACGCTGCGAATGGACGAGACGAGCTTCGAGCATTTCGACGGCGCGCGTCGGCGCTTCTTTCCGCCCGAGCGCAATCTCATTCCGGCGCATGTCACGCTGTTCCATGCCCTGCCCGGGGACCAGGAACCGACGATCGTCAGGCATCTGTCGGACCTCGCCGGCCAGATGGACACGTTCAAATTCACCGTGCCGTCGCTCCGCTCGCTCGGCCGAGGCGTCGCCTACGAGATCGAGAGCCCGCCGCTTCTGGCGCTCCGGCGCGCGCTCGCCGACGAGTGGCGCCACTGGCTGACGCCGCAGGACGCGCAGGGCTATCGCCCGCACGTCACCATCCAGAACAAGGTCGCCCCCGACGAGGCGCGCGCCCTTCTCGAAACGCTGCGCGCCGGCTTCCAGCCCTTCGAGGGCACGGCCACGGGGCTTCTCCTCTGGCGCTATCGCGGCGGGCCATGGGAGCGCGCAGGCGCGTTCGGCTTCAACGCCGCACCATAAAAAAAGGGCGCTAGAGCGCCCTTTCTCTCGTTCGGTCGTGTGGCTGGCCTTAGGCCTTGGGTGCCTGCGGCATGGGGCGGATCTGGAGATCGCGGAGCTGCTGCGGCGTTGCCGGCGACGGCGCGTTCATCAGGAGGTCGAAGGCCTGCTGGTTCATCGGGAACAGCGTGATCTCGCGCAGGTTCTTCGCGCCGCAGAGCAGCATGACCACGCGGTCGATGCCGAAGGCGCAGCCGCCATGCGGCGGGGCGCCGTACTGGAAGGCGCGATACATGCCGCCGAACCGGTCTTCCACGTCCTGCTTGGACAGGCCGACCATCTCGAAGGCCTTCACCATCAGTTCGGGCGACTGATTGCGGATCGAGCCCGACGCGATCTCGAAGCCGTTGCAGACCGCGTCGTACTGATAGGCCTTGATGGTCAGCGGGTCCTGGTTTTCCAGCGCTTCCATGCCGCCCTGCGGCATCGAGAACGGGTTGTGCGCGAAATCGATGCGCTTCTCGTCTTCGTTGTATTCGAAGAAGGGGAAGTCCACGATCCAGCAGCACTCGAACCGGTCGCGATCGACGAGGTTCAGCTCCTCGCCGGCGCGCGTGCGCGCTTCGCCCGCGAACTTGTAGAACTTCGAGGGCTCGCCGGCCACGAAGAAGCAGGCATCGCCATCGCCAAGGCCGAGCTGCGCGCGGATCGCGTCCGTGCGCTCGGGGCCGATATTCTTGGCGAGCGGGCCCGCGCCCTCCAGCGCCTCCCCCTCTTTCCGCCAGAAGATATAGCCGAGGCCCGGCTGGCCCTGGCCCTGCGCCCATGAATTCATGCGGTCGCAGAAGGCTCTGGAGCCGCCGGTCTTGGCCGGGATCGCCCAGACCTCGACCTTCGGGTTGGAGGCGATCATGCCCGCAAAGACCTTGAAGCCCGAGCCCGCGAAATGCTCGGTCACCGCCTGCATCTCGATCGGGTTGCGCAGGTCCGGCTTGTCGGAGCCATACTTGCGGATCGCCTCGTCATAGGGGATGCGCGGCCATTCCTTGGTGACCGGCTTGCCTTCCGCGAATTCCTCGAAGATCTGCGTCATGACCGGGGTCATGGTGGTCCAGATGTCGTCCTGCGTAACGAAGCTCATCTCGACGTCGAGCTGGTAGAACTCGCCCGGCAGACGGTCGGCGCGCGGGTCCTCGTCGCGGAAGCAGGGCGCGATCTGGAAGTAGCGGTCGAAGCCGGCCACCATCAGAAGCTGCTTGTACTGCTGCGGGGCCTGCGGCAGCGCGTAGAAATTGCCGGGATGGATGCGGCTCGGCACAAGGAAGTCGCGCGCGCCTTCCGGCGAGGAGGCCGTCAGGATCGGCGTCGTGTATTCGGCAAAGCCCGCGCCCGTCATCTCGCGGCGCATGGCGGCGATGATCTGCGTGCGCTTGACGATGTTCTTGTGCAGCGTGTCGCGGCGAAGGTCCAGGAAGCGGTACTTGAGGCGCACGTCCTCGGGGTATTCAAGATCGCCGAAGACCGGAAGCGGCAGTTCCTGCGCCTGCGCCAGAACCTCGATCTCGCGCGCGAAAACCTCGATCTCGCCGGTCGGCAGCTTGGTGTTGACCGTCTCGGGCGTGCGGGCCTTCACCTCGCCATCGATGCGGATCACCCATTCCGAGCGCACGGTTTCGGCCGTCTTGAAGGCGGGAGATTCGGGGTCCACCACAATCTGCGTCAGGCCGTAATGGTCGCGCAGGTCGATGAAGAGAAGGCCGCCATGGTCGCGCACCCGGTGGACCCAGCCCGACAGGCGAGCGGTCTGGCCGACCTCGGCGGTGCGCAGGGCGGCGCAGGTATGGCTGCGATAGCGGTGCATGGCGATCTTTCTCCGAGCCTCGAAATTCCGGGAGGCGCTCTGTGGCCGCGCCCGTAGGGGACGCCGCCTGCTTTTTGCGCGGGAAAAGCACACCAAGCGCCGGCCCTGTCAAGTTTTGCGCGCAACCGGCGCTTTCCATCGCGCGCGCGCATCGTCTATGGATCGAAGCATGGAGCCGATCACGACCACCGCCGCCCTTTCCGACGCCTGCCGCACCCTGGCAAAGGCCGAGTTCGTCACCGTCGACACCGAGTTCATTCGCGAGACGACCTTCTGGCCGGAACTCTGCCTGATCCAGATGGCCTCCGACGACCTCGCCGTGCTCGTCGATCCGCTGGCCGAGGGCATCGACCTCCAGCCCTTTTTCGAGCTGATGGCCGACACGTCCGTCCTCAAGGTCTTCCACGCCGCGCGGCAGGATCTCGAAATCATCCACAAGCTCGGCGGCCTCATTCCCGCCCCGCTCTTCGACACGCAGGTCGCCGCCATGGTCTGCGGCTTCGGCGAGTCGATCGCCTATGACCAGCTCGTCGCGCGCACCACCAAGGGGCGCATCGACAAGACCTCGCGCTTCACCGACTGGCGCCGCCGCCCGCTCTCGCCCGAGCAGCTCGAATATGCGCTGGGCGACGTCACCTATCTGCGCGACGCCTATCGCTTCCTCGCCAAGGCGCTGGAAGTCGAGGGGCGCGAGGATTGGCTGGCCGACGAGATGGCCGTTCTGTCCGACCCCGGCACCTACGACATCCATCCGGACGATGCCTGGAAGCGCCTGAAGCTGCGCATCCGCAAGCCGATCGAGCTCGCCGTTCTGAAAGAGATCGCCGCTTGGCGCGAGCGCGAGGCACGCGCCAAGGACCAGCCGCGTTCGCGCATCCTGAAGGACGACGCGCTCTACGAGATCGCCCAGCAGCAGCCGCGCGACGAGCAGGCGCTGTCGCGCCTTCGCACCGTGTCCAAGGGCTTCGAGCGTTCCAATGCCGGCCGCGAGCTTCTGGCGGCCGTGGCGCGCGCCCATGCTATTCCCAAATCGCAGCTGCCCCCGATCCCCAAGCCCCCGGCCCTGCCCGAGGGAACGGCGGCGGCAGTGGAGTTCCTGCGCGTTCTCCTGAAGATCGTGGTCGAGGAGCGCGGCGTCGCCGGTCGTCTCATCGCCTCCAGCGACGATCTGGAGAAGCTCGCCGTGGATGGCGACAAGGCCGAGGTGCCGGCGCTCGAGGGGTGGCGGCGCGAGCTGTTCGGCGCCCGGGCGCTGGAACTCCTGGCCGGCCAGACGGCGCTGGTCTATCGCAATCGCAAGGTCGAGATCGTCTCGCTCTGAGACGCGAAAGGGGCGGCGCCCTCCCCGGACGCCGCCCCTCGAATCATCCGATGAAATCCTGCGTTCAGCGCACGTCGAAACGCAGCGTGCGCTCCACGACCTTGGCGAAGGCTTGAAGGCGGGCCTCCGGGCGCTCGCCGAGAAGCGGCTCCAGGCCGCGCGGCACGACCAGCGAGAACCCGCCGCGCGGGTCCTGTTTCCATTGCAGACGACCGAGAACGCCCGGCATCGCCGCCGTCAGCAGGTAGCTGACGCGGAAGAGCGAGGCGAGCACGCGCGCCAGATAAAGCAGGCGCGGATCGAGTACGCTGCCGATCGATTCGAGAACGCTCGCGTCGAACTCGCCCTCGTAGCGGTAGTAATTGGCGAGCGCGAGATAGACGCGGCCCGGATGGTCCACCGCCGGAATATTGGCGTTGATGATGATCGAAAGGCTCTGCCGCCCGCGATAATCGGGATGGGCGCGCCAGGAAATGTCGGTGAGAAGGCAGGCCGCCCTGCGCAGCCGCGCCTCGTAGGGTGTTTCGTTGATCGACAGCGCCTCGAAGGTTCGTGCCGACCAGTCCGCCAGCTCTTCGTTGTGGAGCGGCGAGCGCGAGCGCAGGAAGGAGAGTTCGAGCGCCGATTCGAGCAGCGGATCAAGCGCCTTCTCTTCCTCCGACAGGCGCGAATGAAGGTAGCCCTCGCGCACGCCATAGGCGGACAGCACGATCTCGGAGGGCTTCAGCTGCGAGATCACCGCCTGCATCGCCACCGCGCCGAAGGCCAGGAGCGAGCGTCGGTTGCGCGAGATGGCCGCGATGCCCGGCAGCTTGTCCGGATCGCCCCGCGCGACATTCGCCAAAAACGCTTCGACCTCGGCCGCCTTCACCCGGTAGCCGTGCATGACATGCACGGGATAGCCGGTCTGCTCCATGTGGAGCTTGAACAGGTTTCGCCAGGTTCCGCCGACGGCATAGAAGGGCCGCCCGGTGGCGATCGAGGCGAAGTTGGATTGGGCGACATGGGTTTCGGCGATGGCGCGGGCGCGGGCGATGTCGTTGCCCGAGAGGTCCTGCAGGCGCAGGCCGCCGAGCGGCATGGTCACGCCCTTGCCGATGCGCCCGTCGGCGATCTCGACGATCTCGAGACTGCCGCCGCCGAGATCCCCGGCGATGCCGTTCGGCGCATGGAAGCCGGCCATGACGCCTTCGGCCGCGAAATGCGCCTCGTCGGCGCCGGACAGAATGGTGATCGGGCAGCCGAGCGCGGCTTCCGCGGCGGCCACGAAGTCCGGCCCGTTGGCGGCTTCGCGCGCGGCGGCCGTGGCGATCGGGTGAATTTCCGTCACGCCGCTCTGGTCGCACAGGGCGCGGAAACGCTTGAGGGCGCTGAGGGCGCTCGCCACCGACTTGTCGTCCAGCCGGTTGGTCTGGGCGATGCCGCGCCCCAGACCGCTCAGGACCTTTTCGTTGAAGAGGGTGGTCGGCGCCCTGACATTGCCCTCGTAGATCACGAGGCGAACCGAGTTCGATCCGATATCGACGACCGCCACCGGCGAACGGCCGGGAATCCGGCCGTTCGGATGCAGGAGATCAATCGAAGCGTGAGTGCTCGGCACGCTGCCTTGCGATGAGCTTGGGTGCATTCGACTTCAGGGCCTTCCCCCGACCCGAGAGACTCGGATTGGTCATGAAATAACGCTGGGCGTTGAACGGCTGTTCGCCCTCGGAAGGCTCGATCCGCCGCGACGTTCCATCCGCCAGGACAGACCAGCTTTGTTGGTTGTCGAGGATATTAGCGAGCATGATCTGCGACAAGACCTGGCTGTGGACGGTGGGCGTCGTGATCGGAATCAGGGTTTCCACGCGTCGATCCAGGTTGCGCGGCATCATGTCCGCCGAGCCCATGTAGACCAGCGCCTTTTCCGAGGGCAAGCCATGGCCGGCGCCGAAGCAGAAGATGCGGCTGTGCTCCAGGAAGCGGCCGACGATCGACTTGACGCGGATGTTTTCCGACAGGCCCGGCACGCGCGGCTTGAGGCAGCAGATGCCGCGCACCACGAGATCGATCTCGACGCCCGCCTGGCTCGCCCGATAGAGCGCGTCGATGATCTGCGGATCGACCAGCGAGTTCATCTTCATCCAGATCTGGCCCTGGCGGCCCGCCTTCTCGTGCTCGATCTCCTCCTCGATATGCTGGAGAATGCGCTTGCGCAGCGAGAGCGGCGACATGGCGAGCTTGCGCAGCTCGGTCGGCTCGGCATAGCCGGTGATGTAGTTGAAGATATGCGCGACATCGTGGGCGATGTCGGGATCGGTCGTGAAGTAGCTGAGGTCGGTGTAGATCTTGGCGGTGATCGGGTGGTAGTTGCCCGTGCCCACATGGACGAAAGAGGTGAGCTTGCTTTCCTCGCGCCGCACCACGAGCGACAGCTTGGAATGCGTCTTCTTCTCGATGAAGCCGAAGACGACCTGAACGCCGGCGCGCTCCAGATCGCGCGCCCAGCGAATGTTGGCCTCCTCGTCGAAGCGCGCCTTCAACTCCACCAGCGCCGTCACCGACTTGCCCGATTCGGCGGCGTCGATCAGAGCGCGCACGATCGGCGAGTCGTTGGAGGTGCGGTAGAGCGTCTGCTTGATCGCCACCACGTCCGGGTCACGCGCGGCCTGACGCAGGAACTGCACCACCACGTCGAAGCTCTCGTAGGGGTGGTGGATGACGATGTCCTTCTCGCGGATCGCCGCGAAACAATCGCCGTTGTGCTCACGAATCCGCTCGGGGAAGCGCGGGATATAGGGGTCGAACTTGAGGTTGTCGCGCGGCAGCTTGACGATCTGCGACACCGAATCGAGCGCCAGGAGACCGTCCATCACCGAGATGCGGTTCTCGGCGACCCCGAGTTCGCCGGCCACGAAGTTGCGCAGGGATTCGGGCATCACATGGTCGAACTCGATACGGATCACCGAGCCGCGCCGACGCCGCTTCAAAGCCGTCTCGAACAGGCGCACGAGGTCCTCGGCCTCTTCCTCGACTTCGATATCGGAGTCTCTGATGATGCGGAACGTGCCCTGCCCCTTCACCCGGTAGCCTGGGAATAGCTTGGAGATGAAGGTCGCGACCACGCTTTCGAGCGGCACGAAGCGGGCCTCGCCCTCGTCCGTCAGCGGCAGTTCCACGAAGCGTTGCAGCGCCACCGGCAGGCGCAGGAGCGCATTCATCCCTTGCGAATCGCGCTCGCGCACGAGCGAGAGGGCCATGGTGAAGCCGAGATTGGGAATGAACGGGAACGGGTGCGCCGGATCGACCGAAAGCGGGGTGAGAACCGGAAAGATCGCCTCGTTGAAATGGCGCTCCAGCCAGTCGCGATCCTCGCGCTTCACGTCGCCGGCGCCCACGATCGAGATGCGCTCGGCCTTCAGTTCCTTCACCAGCGCGGCGAGCGAGGCCTGCTGCTCTTCCTGAAGGCTCGACACTTCGGCCAGGATGCGATCGAGCTGCTCCTGCGGGAGCAGGCCGTCGACGCTGCGCACCTCGACCTTCTCGCGCACCTGCCCCGCGAGACCGGCGACGCGCACCATGAAGAACTCATCGAGATTGCCGGCCGAGATCGACAGGAAGCGCACGCGCTCCAGAAGCGGATGCGCCGCGTTCTGCGACTCCTCCAGGACGCGCCGGTTGAACTGGAGCCAGGAAATCTCGCGGTTCACGTAGCGGTCGGCCGGCAGTTCGCTGACCACGGGCTCGGGCGGCGGGGCGGAGACCGGAACGATGCCGATCGCCTCCATCAGGGGCTGGTCGGGCAGCGGCTCGCTGTCGAAGCCCTCGTCCTCCAGTTCGTTCTCGGCATCGATCTCGGAGGCTTCGAGCGCCAGTTCCGCCTCCTCCACGCCGTCCGGGCTCGTGTCCACGGACGATTGTTGCGTCTTGTCGGAAGAGATCACGTCGCTCATGCCCAGCCGTCGCCTCGAAAAATGCAGTTACTTGGTCGCCTTAAGGAAGTTGCACGACTGTTTCATGACTGTCGGGCCTTCTCCTCCTCCATTTCGCTCAAAATGCGCTGGAGAAGCGTGCGCGAGATGCGTTCCTTGGAGGCGAGCGCCTCCAGATCCAGCCGCCGGATCAGGTCCGCCGCCGCGTCCAGCGAGCGCTCCATGCGCGTCACGGCGTAGTCGATCAACCGCGGATCGAGCTCGATCTGCCGATCCGCCGCGAGCTTCATGAGAACGCCGGAGAGAAGCATCTCGTCGGGTGCGCGCAGCTCCGCCACGGTCGCGGCGCGAAGGCGCGACAGGAGATCGGGCAGACGGAACGGCAGCGCGCTCGCCGGCACGCGGGAGGTCAGAAGCACCGTACCGCCGCCGAGCCGGGCCGCGTTCAGAAGCTGGAAAAGCTCGGTTTCATCGAACCCCGCCCGGTCGACATCCTCCACCAGCGCCGCGAAGGGCGTCCGGCTGATGAGGTCGGCGGCCGCCTCGCCCGGCCGGTAGGGCGTGGCGTCAGCGCCTTCCGCCCAGGCGGTCGCGAGATGGGTCTTGCCCGAGCCGACCGGGCCGACCACAAAGAGCACGGGATGCGGCCAGTTCGGCCAGGCGTCCACGGCGCCGACCGCGAGCGCATTGCCCTCGCCGACCACGAGGTCGTCGCGCGCGAGCGAGGGACTGGGCGAAAGGTCGAAGGGTATCTGCGAGGGCTGACGCACGATCAACCGGACTTTCCCGTTTTCGGATCGAACTGGTTCTTCAAGGCGAGTTCCAGATTGCCTCCTTCGATCTCGCGCGGCGCGCCGACCTCGATCGTGCGCCCGAAATACATTTCGCTTTCCAGATATTTATGGATGGCGAAGCGAACGAGAACCCCGACCGCCGCCGCCGCCGGCACCGCCATCAGAAGGCCGACGAAGCCGAAGATCGCGCCGAAGGCGAAGAGCGCGAACATCAGCCAGACCGGATGAAGGCCGACCGACGCGCCGACAAGCTTGGGCTGGAGGATGTTTCCTTCCACGAACTGCCCGGTGAAGAAGACGCCGGCCGTCGCCGCCACCCAGACCCAGTCCGGCGAGAACTGCACGAGCGCGACGCCGATCGCCACGATCAGGCCGATCGCCGAGCCGACATAGGGAACGAAGGAGATGATGCCGGCGAAGAAACCGATGAGGAGGCCGAAATTCAGCCCGACCAGCGTCAGGCCGACGGCGTAATAGGTGCCGAGGATCAGGCAGACGCTGCCCTGTCCGCGCACGAAGCCGGCCACCGCGCGGTCGATGTCGCGCGCCAGACGCCGCACCGTCGCCACATGCTGGCGCGGCACGAGCGCGTCGATCTTGGCGATCATCCGGTCCCAGTCGAGAAGCAGATAGAAAGCGACGACGGGCGTCACCACGAAGAGCGAAACGAAGTTCACGACCGCCAGGCTCGAGGACCAGAGCGAGGCGACAAGCGCCGTCGTGTAGCCGGAGAGCTGGCGCACCAGCGCCTGGAAATCCTGCCGGAGGGTCTGGTCGTCGCCATTGAAGAAGCGCGACAGCGAACCGTTTCGCATCTCCAGCGCCAGTTCCTGCAAGCGGCCGAGATATTGCGGCAGGCGATCCACGAAGCCCGACACCTGCGAGCCGATCACCGGCACGACGATCAGGATCACCAGCGCGATCACGATCACGAAGCCGATCAGGATCAGGAGGCTCGCGGCCAGCCGGGACAGGCCCCGCCGCACCAGCCAGTCGGCGATCGGATCGAGGAAATAGGCCATCACCATGCCGAGGACGAAGGGCAGGAGAATGCCCCGGAACAGCCAGAGCGACAGGCCGAGACCGAGCGCGGCCAGACTCCAGAAGAGAATCTGGCGCTTCAGGAGCTTGGCGCGATCTTGAACCATCCAGACAGGGCTCCGAGGCGCGAACCGGCGCGAAAGGCGGCCGGCGCATGAGCCCGCCGGTTCTTCGAGATAGGCAGCGCTTCGGGAGGGGGTCAAGTCCTGCCCGGGCGGGATGTGGAGAGAGGGGACAATCGCGCCGGGACCAGCGGCGCGGCCGGGACAAGAGCCGCCCTCTTCACCCATCCTTTACCCTTGCGCGGCGGCGGTGGCGATCCGCTCGCGGACCGTCTCCATTTCGCCGAAGCGCGACGGCTCAGAATCGGTTATTCGTGCGGCAGCCAAGGACTTGCCCGCGCGGTTCGATCGTGCGAACTCGCCCCAAAGGGGAAACACTGCCATGACCGCCGAGACCCAAAACGGTTTGACCTATGCCGAAGCCGGCGTCGACATCGACGCGGGCAACGAACTCGTCCACCGCATCAAGCCGCTGGTGCGCTCGACGCGCCGGCCGGGCGCCGATGGCGAGATCGGCGGGTTCGGCGGCTTGTTCGATCTGAAGGCGGCAGGCTTCACCGACCCGGTTCTGGTGGCCGCCAATGACGGCGTCGGCACCAAGCTGAAGATCGCGATCGACGCGGGAAAACACGACACGATCGGCGTCGACCTCGTGGCCATGTGCGTCAACGACCTCGTGGTGCAAGGCGCCGAGCCGCTCTTCTTCCTCGACTATTTCGCGACCGGCAAGCTCGACCCGGCGCAGGGCGAGGCGATCGTCGCCGGCATCGCCGAGGGCTGCCGGCAGGCCGGCTGCGCGCTGATCGGCGGCGAGACGGCCGAAATGCCCGGCCTCTACGCCGAGAAGGATTACGACCTCGCGGGCTTCGCCGTTGGCGCGGCCGAGCGCGGACGCCTTCTGCCGAGCGCCGAACTCACCGAGGGCGACGTCATTCTCGGCCTCGCCTCCTCGGGCGTCCATTCCAACGGCTATTCGCTGGTTCGGCGCATCGTCGAGCGGGCGGGCGCGGCCTATGACGCCCCTGCCCCGTTCGATGCCGGCCGGACGCTTGCCGAGGCGCTCTTGGAGCCGACGCGCATCTATGTGAAGCCGCTTCTCGCCGCGATCCGCGCCGGCGACGGCGTCAAGGCGCTCGCCCACATCACCGGCGGCGGCTTCCCCGAGAACATTCCCCGCGTCCTGCCCGATCACCTGCGCGCCGATATCGACCTTCCGGCCGTCGCCGTTCCCCCCGTCTTCGGCTGGCTGGCGAAACAGGGCGGCGTGGCGCAGGCCGAAATGCTGCGCACCTTCAATTGCGGCGTCGGCATGATCGTGGTCGTCGCGGAAGCGGACGCCGCCTCGATCGCAGCGATCCTTCAGAGCGAAGGCGAGACCGTGGTTCCGCTCGGCCGCATCCTCGCGCGCAAGGACGGCCCGGCCGTCACCTTCAACGGCGAGCTCGCGCTTTGAACGGATCGGCCCGCAAGCGGGTCGCGGTCCTGATCTCGGGACGCGGCTCCAACATGAAGGCGCTGATCGAAGCGGCGAAGGCGCCCGACTATCCGGCCGAGATCGTCCTCGTTCTGTCGAACCGCCCGGATGCGGGCGGGCTGGAAACGGCCCGCGAGGCCGGCATCGAAGCCGTGGCCGTCGATCACAAGCCCTTCGCCTCGCGCGAGGCGCACGAGGCCGAGGTCAACGCGGCGCTCGACCGGGCGCGGCCCGACATCGTCTGCCTCGCCGGCTACATGCGCTTGCTGACGCCGGGCTTCACGGCGCGCTGGGCCGGGCGCATGATCAATGTCCATCCCTCGCTCCTGCCGCTCTTTCCCGGCCTGCACACGCATGAGCGCGCCATCGCGGCGGGCGCACGTCTGCATGGCTGCACCGTGCATTTCGTGACGGAGGTCATGGACGAAGGCCCGATCATCGGACAGGCCGTGGTTCCCGTTCGCCCGGACGACACGCCGGACGGTCTCGCCGCGCGGCTGATCCCGGTGGAGCATCGGCTTTATGTCGAAAGCCTCGCGCTCGTCGCTTCGGGCGGCGTCGCGATGGAGGGCGCCCGCTCGCAGTTTGCCGGCGGATCGTCGGACGCCAAGGCGCCGGCGCTTCTGTCGGTCGGTGGCCGGAGCCTTCTTCTCCAAGATTAACGAAGCTTCACGAAGCGAAGCGGAACCATCATCGTCAGCCACCCATTCAAGCGTCGAAATGTCGCACGAAGGAGGCTTCGATGGTTCCGCTTTCCGACTTTTCCGACAAGACGGTCCGGCGGAAAGCCGCCGAAACGCAGCGCCACATGCGCGATCACTGGACGTTCTACGCTTTCCAGGGCGCGCTTCTGATCGTCGTCGGCGTTCTTGCCCTCGCCGTCCCGCTCGCGGCGACGCTGGCATCCACGATCTTCTTCGGCTGGCTCATGCTGATCGCCGGTGTGGTCGGCATCGTGTCGGCTCTGCGCGCCAAGGGAGCGCCGGGCTTCTGGTCCCATGTGCTTCTCGCCGCGCTCGCGGCGGTGCTGGGTGTCGTGATCCTCTTCAACCCGGTGGCGGGCGCGATCACGCTGACCTGGGCCCTTGCGGCTTACTTCGTGATGGTGGGCGTCGCCTGCTTCTCGATCGCAAGGGCCGTGAAGGCCTCGACGGGCCAGCACCTCGTCCTGTTCGCCTCGGGCGTCCTGAACGTCGTGCTCGCCGCGATCCTCGTTCTCGGCCTGCCGGGCACCGCCGTCTGGGCGATCGGCGTCTATCTCGGCATTTCCTTCATCTCCTCGGGCGTCGGCCTTCTGGCCGCGGCCATCCACGCCCGGAAGAGCGCGGGGGTCTAAGAGCCGGGGGCAGAACCCTGTGGCGGAGAGCCGGCGAGGGATTTTCGTTCCCGGCGAGGCGCCGAGCGGAGGCGATGCAGCGCATCGGCGAGCATCGGCAACGACGATCGGGGACGGAAAGACCCGGCGGATCGACCCGAAGGGTTTTTGTCCCCGGCTCTAAACCGCCCGCAGCCACACCTTGTTGTCATGGAAGGCCGCGCCCCCGAAGGGCGCGGCCGCATCCGCGCCGGTGAGGACGTTGATGCCCTCCCCGCGCTCGAAGGCGCCGTTCGGCCAGAGGCCCTCGTGGATGAGAACGCCGGGCTTGGCCGCCGGGTCGATCTTCAAGGGCAGCACGATTTCCCCACGCGGATTGCCGATCTCGACGCGCTGTCCATCGCCGAGCCCGAGCCGCGCGGCGTCGTCGGGATGGATTTTCAGCTCCGGCCGGCCCTCGCGCTTTCGCGAGCCTTCGGTTTCGGCAAAGCTCGAATTCAGGAACTGCCGGGCCGGCGGTGTCGCCAGACGGAACGGATGGTCGGCGTCGACCTCCTCGATCAGCCCGGCATGGTCGGGGAAACGGGGCAGTTTCTCGACCGGGCCGAGAAGGCCCATGGATTCCGGCGGCCGGTTCGGCGCGTCGAGCCCGGCCCAATCGACCTGGAAGCGGAAGCGGCCGGTCTCGGTCGCGAAACCGCCGAGGAAATGCGAGTCCTCGAAGCCCGGCTGCACGTCCAGCCAGCGCTCGGCTTCGAGCGAGGCCAGCCCCTCGTAGCCGCTGCGCTGGAGAAGATCGTCGATCAGCTGGCGCTCCGTCAGGCCGAAACCCGGACGGTCCGCGACGCCGAGGCGCTTGGCAAGCTCTTCGATGACGAAATGGTTGGTGCGCACCGTCTCGGGATGCTCGATGAGCTTCGGCCCGAACAGGATGTGGCTCTGCCCGCCGCCGCGATAAATGTCGTCATATTCCATCGAGGTCGCGGCCGGCAGCACGAGGTCAGCGAGCCGGGCCGTGTCCGTCATGAACTGCTCGTGGACGGCGACGAAGAGATCCTCGCGCAGGAGACCGCGCACGACGTCGCGCTGCTCGGGCGCGACATTGGCCGGGTTGGTGTTCTGCACCAGCATGGCCGTGACCGGCGGACCGCCCGCCAGCGCGCCGGCGTCGCCCGTCAGCACGGCGCCGATGCGCGACTGGTCGAGATGGCGGATCGAGGCGTCCTGATCACCGAGGCCCTCGATCAGCGCCTTGTCGAAGCGCCAGAGCGCGCCGTTGTTGTGGAAGGCACCGCCGCCTTCATATTGCCAATGGCCGTAGACGGTCGGCACGGACAGCGCCGCGTGCATGGCCACCGCGCCGTTGCGCTGGCGCGAGAAACCGTAGCCGAGCCGGAAGAAGCTGCGCTGCGTGCGGCCGATCAGGGCGGCGAAGCGCTCGATCTCTTCCACCGAAAGGCCCGTGATGGCGCTCGCCCAGTCCGGCGTGCGCGTTTGAAGATGCGCCTCCAGACCAGCCGGATCGTCGCCATAGCGCGCGAGATAGGCGCGGTCGGCAGTGCCATCGCGGAAGGCGATGTGCATGAGGGCGCAGGCGAGCGCGCCGTCCGTGCCCGGCCGCAGCTTCAGCGCGAGGTCGGCCTGTTTCATGGTCGGATTGTCGTAGATGTCGATCACGACGATCGGCGCGCCGCGCTCCTTGCGGGCGCGGATGGCGTGGGTCATGACATTGACTTGCGTCGCCACCGCATTCGTGCCCCAGATCACCACGCAGTCGGACTTGGCCATCTCGCGCGGATCGACGCCGGCGAGCTTGCCGGTGCCGGCGACGAAGCCGGTCCAGGCGAGATTGGTGCAGATCGTGTCGAACTCGCCCGAATAGCGCTTGGCGTGGCGCAGGCGGTTGATGCCGTCGCGCTGCACGAGGCCCATCGTGCCGGCATAGTAATAGGGCCAGACGGCTTCCGAGCCGTAACGCGCCTCGGCTTGCAGAAACTTCTCGGCCACGAGGTCGAGCGCGTCGTCCCAGCCGATCTCGCGCCAGCCGCCCTCGCCCTTGGCGCCCATGCGCTGAAGCGGCTTCAGGAGCCGGTCGGGATGGTGGACGCGCTCGGCATAGCGCGCGACCTTGGCGCAGATGACGCCGGCCGTGTAGCTGTTGCCCTCCGCCCCGCGCACCCGGCCGATGCGGTTGGGGGCGAGGATCTCCACCTCGAGCGCGCAGGTCGAGGGGCAATCATGCGGGCAGGCGGTGAAGCCGGTGCGGGGCGAGACGTGCTGGTTCATGGGCCGACCCTATCGCACGGCGCGCCCTCGGCCCCAATTCAATTTGCGAATGAGAACCATCAAAAGCCGTGAGGCCGCCTCTCGCGAAGCGGCCTCGGGCGATGTCAGGCGGCGTGGCTGTAGCGCGCCACCTCTTCCGGCGTCAGCGCCGGATAGTCGGTGTAGCCATGCTCGTCGCCGCCATAGAACGTGTTGTTGTCCCACTCGTTCAGCGGCGCGCCGAGGCGCAGGCGCGTGACGAGATCGGGGTTGGAAATGAAGAGCTTGCCGAAACAGACGAGGTCGATCTCGCCGTCGTCCAGCCGCTTCTTGGCGAGTTCGACGTCATATTCGTTGTTGCCCATGTAGGTGCCGTGGAAGCGCTGGCGCAGGGCGTGGTAGTCGAACCCGTCCTTGCCGCGATCGCCGCCCGTCTGGCCCTCGATCACGTGGAGATAGAGAAGCCCGCGCTTGTCGAGCGCCTCGACATAGGCGTTGAAGAGGCCCTGCTGATCGCTTTCGCTGGAGCCGCCCATGACCGTGACGGGCGAGATGCGGATGCCGACATGCTCCTTGTCCCAGGCCGCCACCACGGCGTCCACGACTTCCAGCGGGAAGCGCATCCGGTTCTCGATCGAGCCGCCATAGCGGTCGGTGCGCGTGTTCGTGCCGTCGCGCAGGAACTGGTCGAGGAGATAGCCATTGGCCGAATGGACCTCGACGCCGTCGAAGCCGGCCGCCCGCGCGTTGCGCGTCGCCTTGACGTAATCCTGGATCACGCGCGGCAGATCGCTTTCATCGAGCGCGCGGGGCTCGACATGATCCTTGAAGCCTTCTTCCGTGAAGGCCTTGCCGCTCGGCTTCACCGCCGAGGGGGCGACCGGCAGCGCGCCGTTCGGCTGAAGGTCGGGATGCGAGATGCGGCCGACATGCCAGAGCTGGAGCACGATCTTGCCGCCTTCGGCATGAACCGCGTCCGTCACCTTCTTCCACTCGGTGACCTGTTCGTCGGAATAGATGCCAGGCGTCCAGGCATAGCCGCGCCCTTCGACGGAAATGTTGGTCGCCTCGGAAATGATGAGGCCGGCGCCGGCGCGCTGGCGGTAATATTCGACATGCATCGCCTTCGGCACACCGTCGGACGTGGCGCGAGAGCGGGTCAGCGGCGCCATGACGGTGCGGTTCGACAGGTTGAGCGGACCGAGGTCGAACGATTCGAAGAGCTTGGTATGAGCCATCGGAATTCCTTTGCGATGGTTTCGCGCGTTGCCGCGCTTCGGCTATCAGACGACGATATAAGGGCTCCGGTTCCGCGCTGCGGTATCGCATGAGTGAACGCTGCGTCTTCCAAGCGAGAAAGAGGCCGACTTGAACTACCGCCACGCCTTCCATGCCGGAAACTTCGCCGACGTGGTGAAACACGCTCTGTTCTCGCGCCTGATCGCCTATCTCGGGCGCAAGGACAAACCCTTCCGCGTCATGGACACGCATGGCGGCCGGGGCGTCTACGACCTGACAGCAGACGAAGCGCGGCGCACCGGCGAGGCCGCCGAGGGCATCGACCGGCTCGTCGCTTCCCCCGCCTGGGACGATCCGCTTCTGGCCGAATATCGCGCGGCGGTGGAGGCGGCGCGGGCGCGGTTCGGCGCCGACACCTATCCCGGCTCGCCCCTGATCGCCCGCCATCTCCTGCGCCGGCAGGATCGCCTCAGCGCCTACGAACTGCACCCCGTGGACGCCGAGGCGCTGGCCGAGCTCTTTGCGGGCGACACACAGGTCAAGGCGATCGAACTCGACGGCTGGCTGGCGCTCGGCGCCCATGTGCCGCCGAAGGAAAAGCGCGGCCTCGTCCTGATCGACCCGCCCTTCGAGCGCACCGACGAGATCGAGACGATCGTGGAGCAGTTGCAGCGCGCCCATGCGCGCTGGCCGGGCGGCGTCTATGCGGTCTGGTATCCGATCAAGCGGCCAGCCCAGCATCGGCGCTTCCACGATCTCCTCGTCGAGAGCGGCGTTCGCAACATCCTGGCGGCCGACTTCTGGCGCGAGCCGCATGGCGGCGAGGAGCGGCTGGTCGGCACGGGTCTCGTCGTCGTCAACCCGCCCTTCACCTTCGCCGCCGAGGCGCAGGCGATCTTCGATCTCCTGGCGCCCGTCCTGCGGCTTTCGTCGGAGGCGCAATGTGGCATTCATGTGCTGGTCGAAGAATGATCCGGTGCAATATGATGGCGAACTGATGATTCCCGCGCGCCGCGCCGGCCGCATCCGAGGAAGCCGCACCATGCGTCGACATCTTTCCGCCCTCGTCTGCCTCGCGGCCTCTGCCGCCAGCGCCGCGCCCGCCTATGCCGCCGATTATTCGCGCGCGCCGGCTGTGGTCGTGACCAACGCGCTCGTGCCGACCTGCGAGAACCCGCGCGTCATGGCGCAGGTCGAGGACCAGTTCGAATACGGCGCGCCGCGCACCATCCCGGCCGCGCTGCAGGTGGTGGAATTCTCCGATCTCTACGAGAAGGCCTACCAGCCGCGCGACGAATACCGGCAGATCGAGCGCCGCTACTGCCAGGGCACGGCGCTGATCTCGTCGGGCGAGCGCCGGACGCTCTACTACGTCATCGAATATCCGATGGGCTATGCGGGCGTCGGCTGGCGCGCCGAGGGTTGCGTTCTCGGCCTCGATCCGTGGAAGGTGTACGGGGCGAACTGCGAGTCGCTTCGCCGCTTCTGACGGGAGCCTTCATGCGTCTTCTCTATTCCAAGCCTTCGCCCTATTCCTCGAAGGTGCGCATGTCCGCGCATCTTTGCGGCATCGCGCTCGACTGCGTGCCGACCGACACGGGCGCGGAAGGCGACGATCTCCTTCGCACCAATCCGCTCGGCAAGATCCCCGCGCTGGAACTCGACGACGGCTCGACGCTCTACGACAGCCGGGTGATCTGCGAATATCTGGACCGGGCGAGCGGCAATCTCCTGATCCCGCAGACGCTGGAAGGCTGGACGCTCTGCAAGCGGATCGAGGCGCTGGCGGACGGGATGACCGAGGCTGTCATGGCGACGCTCTACGAGGTGCGCTACCGGCCGGAGGAAAAGCGGCACCAGCCCTGGGTCGACAAGCAATGGCGCCGCGCCCATCGCGCGCTGGACGTGCTGGAAGCCGACCTCCCCCACCTGCCGGAAGCGCCGAGCCTCGCCCATTTCGCGGTGGCGAGCGATCTCGGCTGGGTGCAGCTTCGCTATCCCGGCACGTTCGAGGAGAAGAATCCCGGCCTCGTGCGCTGGCTGGAGGCCTTCTACGCGGCGAACCCGGCCTATGCCGAGTTGAAGCCGGCGGCCTGACTTCCACCCTTCCCCAAACAAGAACGGCGCCTCGCGGCGCCGGTTTTCGTTTGGGGCTATGAAACGCGATCAGAACTTCAGCGCGAGGCCGGCGCGGATCGAATGCTCGTCGAAGCCCGAGGAGACGGACACGTTCCCCAGATCGTAGGTCTTGTCGCTGAAATTGGAGTAGCGATATTCGACGCGCGAGGTGACGCCGTCCGTCACCTTGGCCTCGACACCGGCGCCCACCGTGTATCCGAGATGGGTCTGGTCGTCGCTCGCGCCGCGCAGCGTCAGCTCCTTGTTGGACACGGCCAGACCGCCGGTCGCGAACAGGAGGATCGGATCATAGGCGACGCCGACCAGCGCGCGCAGCGAGCCGAAGGCCGTGGAATCGGCCGAGATCGGAACACCGGTCGCGACGTTGAAACCGCCGGCATCGACGTCGGACGCGCCGATATCGCCCTCGAGCCCGTAGACGAAGCGCTCGGTCTGGAGGCTGTAGCCGGCATAGACGCCGCCGACGACGCCTTCGCCGTCGAAGCTCGCGCCGCCGCTCTGGTCGAACTTGGCGAAATTGTAGCCGACGAAGCCGCCGGCATAGGGGCCGGACCACGTATAGGCGCTGGCAACGGGAGCGATCGGCGCGGCCGCCTCGGGCAGGACGGCATCCGCCGCCTGGGCCGTGGAGGCCAGCAGCGTCAGAGCTGCGCCAAGGGCAAAGGTGCGCACCACCTTCATCGATCCCACTCCATCCGAGGCGGATCATTCCGCCGGTTCGAAACTCTCTTCGCGAACGCGCGCCAGAGCCGCGGCGTTCCCGAACCTGTCGCCTCAAAAAAACCATCACCAGAGGATGGTTGACTTCGGCTTGGTCCGCTCCAACCGATATAAGCGCGATGTCCGCCCGTCGCCAATTGCAGCGCGGTGACACTCCCATCCCAATCACGCCGTCCTCGCCGGTCGAAAGGCGGGCAAAGACGCACAAAGCGCGCAAAAGCCCCCTCCCATCGGCGCGGCGAAGAATCATATAAGGACTGACCTTGCCCACGAGCCGGGCATGGCGCCGACGCGGCGCCCCCATGCGACACAAAGGGCGCGGCCTCTCCCCGCGCTTCGGCAGCGAAGACGACATGACCGACGAAGTGATTCCCGAGATCGACGACGAGGACGAGGATTTCGCGGGCGACGAGACGGAATCCGACATCGCCGCCGAGCCCTCCGCCGCCGCATCGCTGATCGCCGCCATCGAATGGGACGACGGCGGGCGCGACGTCGACCAGACGCTCGTCGGAGCGGACCTCATCTCGGCCTTCCAGAAGCAATTGCCGAACAGCCCCGGCGTCTATCGCATGTTCGACGAGGGGGGCGAGGTCCTCTATGTCGGCAAGGCGAAGTCGCTGAAAAAGCGCGTCGCGAGCTACACCCGCCTTCAGGGCCACACCAACCGCATCATGCGCATGATCCGCGCGACGCGGCACATGGAGTTCGTCACCACCCGCACCGAGACCGAGGCGCTGCTTCTCGAGGCCAATCTCATCAAGCGCCTGCGCCCGCGCTTCAACGTGTTGATGCGGGACGACAAGTCCTTCCCCTATATCCTCGTGTCCGACGATCACGAGGCGCCGGCGATCTTCAAGCATCGCGGGGCGCGCTCGCGAAAGGGTAGCTATTTCGGCCCCTTCGCCTCGGGCGGCGCGGTCGGGCGCACGGTCGCCTCGCTGCAGCGCGCCTTCCTTTTGCGCACCTGCACGGATTCCGTCTACGAGACGCGCTCGCGCCCCTGCCTTCTCCACCAGATCAAGCGCTGCGCCGGCCCCTGCACGCGCGAGATTCCGCTGGAGGAGTATCAGGCGCTGGTGAACGAGGCGAAGGGCTTCCTGTCCGGCCGCTCCAGCCAGGTGAAGCAGGCCATCGCCTCGGCCATGCAGGAAGCGGCGGAGGATCTCGACTTCGAGCGTGCCGCCGTGTTCCGCGACCGCCTGTCGGCGCTCGCGCATATCCAGGGGCACCAAGGCATCAACCCGCACGGGGTCGAGGAAGCCGACGTCTTCGCCATCCATCAGGAAGGCGGGCTGACCTGCATTCAGGTCTTCTTCTTCCGCACCGGCCAGAACTGGGGCAACCGCGCCTATTTCCCGAAGGCCGATTCGACGCTGGAGCCGGGCGAAGTGCTCGGCGCGTTCCTCGGCCAGTTCTACGACGACAAGCCGCCCGCCTCGCTCGTGCTTCTGCCGGTCGAGATCGAGGACGCCGCCCTCCTCGCCGAAGCGCTCGCCACGAAGGCCGGCCGGCGCGTTCAGATCAGCGTGCCCCGTCGCGGCGAAAAGAAGGATCTGGTGGACCACGCCACCGGCAACGCGCGCGAGGCGCTGGGTCGGCGGCTGGCCGAAACCTCCTCGCAGGCGCGGCTCCTGGCCGGCCTCAAGGAGACCTTCGCGCTGGAGCGCATCCCGCGCCGGATCGAGGTCTTCGACAATTCGCACATCATGGGCACGAATGCCGTCGGCGCGATGATCGTCGCCGGGCCGCAGGGTTTTGCCAAGAGCCAGTATCGCAAGTTCAACATCAAGGGCACCGACATCACGCCGGGCGACGATTTCGGCATGATGCGCGAGGTCATGACGCGCCGCTTCTCGCGCCTCATCAAGGAGCATGGCGACGCGGGGCCGCAGCCCTCCGCCCCGCTTCCCCAGGAAGGGGCGACCGAGGAGCCGGAGACCGAGGAGACGCTGGAAACCGCCGAAATGCCGGCCTGGCCCGACCTCGTTCTCGTGGACGGCGGCAAGGGCCAGATTTCGGCGGTGCGCCGGATTCTGGACGAGCTCGGCATCGCCGACAAGGTGACAACGATCGGCGTCGCCAAGGGCGTCGATCGCGATGCCGGCCGCGAGCGATTCATCGTGCAAGGGCGCGATCCCTTCTCGCTGCCGCCGCGCGATCCGGTGCTCTACTTCGTGCAGCGCCTGCGCGACGAGGCGCACCGTTTCGCCATCGGCACCCACCGCGCCAAGCGCAAGAAGGAGCTGACCGCCAATCCGCTGGACGAGATCGGCGGCATCGGTCCCTCTCGAAAGCGCGCCCTCCTCCACCATTTCGGAACGGCGAAAGCCGTCTCGCGCGCGGCCTTCGACGATCTTCTCAAAGTCGAGGGCATTTCGGCGGCCATGGCCAAGACGATCTACGACCATTTCCACGAACGCCAGTGACCAAGCCGACTGGCCGGAGCACGTTTCCTGCCCGCAAAAACGGCGCGCGATGTTGACGCGGCTGCCAAGCCACGTTTGAACAGGCAATCAGCAAGCCCATGGCAGTCGCATCCGCCTCCTGCCGCAATCCGAACCGGACCGAACCCATGGCCTCCAAGGCGCTGAACCTTCCCAACGTCCTGACCTATGCGCGAATCGTCGCCGTGCCCCTCGTGGTTCTCTGCTTCTTCGTGGAAGGAAAGCTGCACGGCTCGGACACCGCGCGCTGGTGGGCGCTCGGCCTCTTCGTCGCCGCGAGCGTGACGGACTGGCTCGACGGCTATTTGGCCCGCGCCTGGCAGCAGACCTCGACCATCGGCCGGATGCTCGACCCGATCGCCGACAAGCTGCTCGTGGCCGCCGCGCTTCTGGTGCTGGCCGCCGACGGCACGATCGCGGGTTGGACGATCTGGGCGGCGATCGTCATCCTGTGCCGCGAAATCCTCGTCTCGGGCCTGCGCGAGTATCTCGCCGAGCTGAAGGTTTCCGTGCCGGTCACGCGGCTCGCCAAATGGAAGACGGCGACGCAGATGGTCGCGATCTCCTTTCTTCTCGCCGGTCCGGCCGGCGAGGCCATCATCCCCTTCGTGACGCAGGCCGGCATCGTCCTCCTGTGGATCAGCGCGATCATCACGCTCTACACCGGCTACGATTACTTTCGCGCCGGCCTGCGCCATATCGACGTCTGAACAGGCTTCTCGGGGCGCCGCATCGGCTGTCCCGAGGGGATCATGCAGGACATCAGACCGTCGAGCCGCGAAGCGGCCCGGTCACGGCGTAGAGGACAAGGGGCATGAAGATCGTCTATTTCGCCTGGATCCGCGAGCGCGTCGGGCTGGACGAGGAGGAAGTCGCGCTGCCGGCCGGCATCGTCACGGTCGGGGACTTCCTTCACTGGCTGAAAGGGCGCGGCGAGAATTTCGCCGATGCACTGCAGGCGCCGCAGAGCGTGCGCGTGGCGCTCGACCAGGAGCATGTCGAGCATTCCGAACCGCTCGGCGATTGCCGCGAGATCGCGGTGTTTCCGCCCATGACCGGCGGCTGACATGGACAAAGCCAGCGTCAGCGTCCGGCCCGAGCGGATCGACCTCGCCGCCGAGATGGCGCGTTTCGCGCCGGACGGCGACGCGGGCGCCGTCGTCACCTTCACCGGCTATTGCCGCGACGAGGCGGGCCGCTTGTCGGCGCTGGAACTCGAACATTATCCCGGCATGGCCGAACGCGAGATCGGCCGCATCGCAGGCGAGGCGGTCGAGCGCTGGTCGCTCCTGCGCCTCTGCTGCATCCACCGGCACGGGCTGATCCGGCCCGGCGAGGAAATCGTCTTCGTCGCGGCCGCTTCGCTCCATCGCGGCGCGGCCTTCGAGGCGGCGAGCTTCGTCATGGATTTCATGAAGACGCGCGCGCCCTTCTGGAAGCGCGAGCATCTCGTGGACGGCACGATCGGCGGCTGGGTCGCGGCCAAGGACACGGACGACGCGGCGACGGATCGCTGGCACCGGCTCTGAGAACCGAGAACGGGCGTCCGAGCCGGCTTTCGCTGGAAAGCCCTTCAAACGAAAACGCCGGCCCGAAGGCCGGCGTCGCATCAGCGGATCGGGCTGAAATCAGCCGACGATCTCGGTCTCGGAGAACCAGTAGGCGATCTCTTCCTTGGCGGTCTCGGCGGCGTCCGAACCGTGGACCGAGTTCTCGCCGATCGACAGGGCATGAACCTTGCGGATCGTGCCTTCGGCGGCCTGGGCCGGGTTGGTGGCGCCCATCAGCTCGCGATTGCGCGAGATGGCGTTCTCGCCTTCCAGGACCTGAACGATCGTCGGGCCGGCCGACATGGACTCGACCAGCTCGCCGAAGAAGGGACGCTCCTTGTGGACCGCGTAGAAGCCCTCGGCCTCGCGGCGGCTCATCCACACGCGCTTGGAAGCGACGACGCGAAGGCCACCCTCTTCCAGCATCTTGGTGATCGCGCCGGTGAGGTTGCGACGGGTCGCGTCGGGCTTGATCATGGAGAAGGTGCGTTCGATCGCCATAAGCTCTTTTTCCTTGGGAGTTGAAGGATCGGCCGCTCTATAGCCGCGCCCCCGCGCCTCGGCAAGGACGGGCTCACGCCGCCGGAACACGCCTCGCGGCGCCCTCATACAGGTCGAGGCAGCGCTCCACCCAGGCCGCCACTGGATCGCCCTCCTCCAGAACGCGGAAGGTCGAGACGATGCGCAGCCACTGGAACGGGCTGAAGACGATGTGATCGGCAAAGCGCGGGGTCTCGCCGCCGATAAAGGGCTGGCGCTTCAAGGTGGCGCGCAAGGGCTCCAGCGAGCGGCGAAAGGCGGCGAGCTTCTCTTCGCCGCGTCCGTCCTGAATCTCCTCCAGCGTGCGGCCGAAGGCGGCCTCGCGCTTGGCACGGAAGAAGGTTCGGTTCTCCTCGTCCAGGGTCTCGTGGATATCGAGAACCGCGACCGACACGATCGCGGGATGGATCGTGCGCTGCGACCAGCTTTCCACGAAGCGCGTCACGCCCTCGCCCGCCTCGCCGCCGAACAGCGAGGGACGATCGGGGTAATGCGCGTCGAGATGCTGGGCGATCGCGAAACTGTCCTGCACGACGCTTTCGCCGTCCCGCAGCACCGGCACCGTGCGGTTCGTGCCGTTCTCGACCGTGGCGACGCCCGTGAAGGAAACGGGGCGCGTTTCGAAGGCGAGCCCCTTGTGCGCCAGCGCCATGCGCGCCTTCCAGCAGTGAGGCGAAAAGGGCCGCGCCGAATCGCGTCCGACGAGTTCGTACAATGCTAGGGTCATCAGCCTGTCTCCCGGATTGGACGGACCCGATGTATCACGAACAGCTCGAAACGCTCGCGGCCTATAACAGCTGGGCGAACTCGCGGCTCTTTAAGGCCGCCTCCGCGCTCGGGCCGGAGCGGTTCGGCGAGGATCGCGGCGTCTTCTTCCGCTCCATGAGCGGCACGCTGAACCATCTCCTCGCGGCCGATCGCATCTGGATGCGCCGTTTCACCGGCGAGGGCGAGGCGCCGGACCGGCTGGACGCGATCCTGTTCGAGGCGTTCGAGCCGCTCCGCGAGGCGCGCCGTGCGGAGGACACGCGGATCGAGGCCTATGTCGCGTCGCTCGACGAGGCGCGGCTGGCCGCCCCCTTCCGCTACAAGCCGATCACCAATCCGGTGGACGTCTCCGGCCGTCTCGGGCCGGCGCTCTTCCATCTGTTCAACCACCAGACCCATCATCGCGGGCAGGCCCATGCGGTCCTCACCGGCTTCGGCCTTCCCGCCCCCGGGCTCGACCTCATCGCCTTCATCCGCGAAACCGGGCGGGATTGAGCGCCCTTCCGCGCGCGCGCCAAACATGGCACAAGCTCGGCCATGCTTCAGATCAACGACTTGTCCGCCCGCGTCGCGGGGCGCCTTCTGATTGACCATGCCAGCCTGACGATCCCGAGCGGAACCAAGGCCGGGCTCGTCGGCCGCAACGGCGCCGGCAAGTCGACCCTCTTCCGCGTCATCACGGGCGACCTCGCGTCCGAAAGCGGCAATGTGTCGATCCCGCGCGGCACACGGATCGGCCAGGTGGCGCAGGAAGCGCCGGGCACGTCCGAAACGCTTCTCGAAATCGTCCTGAAGGCCGACGAGGAGCGCGTGGCGCTCCTCGCCGAGGCCGAGACGGCCGATGATCCGGCGCGCATTTCCGACATTCACATGCGCCTTGCCGATATCGAGAGCCATTCGGCCGAAGCGCGCGCGGCCGCGATCCTGTCCGGCCTCGGCTTCGACGCGCAAGCGCAGGCGCGCCCCGTCGGCAGCTTCTCGGGCGGCTGGCGCATGCGCGTCGCGCTCGCGGCCGTCCTCTTCTCCCGCCCCGATCTTCTGCTTCTGGACGAGCCGACCAACTATCTCGATCTCGAAGGCACGCTCTGGCTCGAGAATTTCGTCTCGCGCTACCCTTACACGGTGCTGATCATCAGCCATGATCGCGACGTTCTGAACAACGCCGTCAACGCGATCATCCATCTCGACCAGAAGAAGCTCGTCTATTACCGGGGCGACTACGACAGTTTCGAGCGCCAGCGCGCCGAGAAGATCGAGCTTCTGCAAAAGGCGATCGTCAAGCAGGACGCCGCGCGCAAGCATATGGAAGCCTTCGTGGAGCGCTTCCGCGCCAAGGCCACCAAGGCCCGGCAGGCGCAGTCCCGCCTCAAGGCGCTGGAGCGGATGAAGCCGCTTCAGGCGATCGTCGAAGAGCACGTCACGCCCTTCAGCTTTCCCGAACCGGAAAAGATCCTCGCCTCGCCGATCATCCGCATGGAAAACGTCGCGGTCGGCTACTCGCCGGATCGCTCGATCCTGCGTGGTCTGAATCTGCGCATCGACGCGGACGATCGCATCGCGCTCCTCGGTGCCAACGGCAACGGCAAGTCCACCTTCGCCAAGCTGATCGCCGACCGGCTGCGCGAGCAGAGCGGCGGCATCACCCGCGCGCCGGGCCTGAAGATCGCGATGTTCGCGCAGCACCAGATCGACGATCTGCGCCCCAACGAGACGGCCGTGCAGCATGTGCGCCGGCACATGCCCGACGCCCCGGAAGCCAAGGTGCGCGCCCGCGTCGCCCAGATGGGCCTGCCGACCGCCAAGATGGACACGGTGGCCGACAGCCTGTCGGGTGGCGAGAAGGCGCGGCTTCTCATGGGCCTCGCCACCATGGACGCGCCGAACCTCCTCATTCTGGACGAGCCGACCAACCATCTGGACATCGAGGCGCGCGAAAGCCTCGTTCACGCGCTCAACGACTATTCGGGCGCGGTGATCCTCATCAGCCACGACCGGCACATGGTGGAAGCCACGATGGACCGACTCTGGATCGTCGGCGATGGCACGGTGTCGCGCTACGACGGCGATCTCGAAGACTACAAGAAGCTGATCCTGTCCGGCGCGCGCTCGGGCGGCGGCAACCAGGGCGAGAGCGTCGCGGTCGTGGAAGCGCCGACGCTCTCCAAGGTGGACCAGCGGCGCGCGGCGGCCGAGCGCCGCGAAGCGTTGAAGCCGCTCAAGAAGAAGATCTCGGCGCTGGAAATCCAGATGGGTCGGCTGCAGGAGACGATCGCCGACCTCGACAGGAAACTCGCCGACCCGGCCCTCTACACCAAGGACCCCGCCAAGGCCGCGGATCTCGGCAAGCAGAAGGCCAATGCCGAGCGCACGCTGCAGAAATGCGAGGGCGAATGGCTGGAACTCAGCGAGGAACATGACGCCGCGATGGCGGCCGAGTGAAAGGTTGAGATTTCCTAACTGTCGAAAAGTTAAGGCAAGGCTCGAACGCTAAGGCTTGGCCGGGGGAACCTCCCCGCTTAATTTCCCGTTCAGCGCCCATTCGACGAGCCTCGGTCGGCGCGGTCGATTCGGGGTTCGGTCCATGCTTCGATCTCTTGCCACTTTCTCGATTGCCTTTCTCTTGGCGGCGATTCCCGCCACCAATCAGCCGCTCGCCAAGGCCAACGGCCCGATGCCGAACCAGACCGGCTTCGCCTCGGTGAACGGCATCGAGATGTTCTTCCGCGTCTACGGACACGGCTCGCCGATCCTCCTGATTCATGGCGGCCTGTCGGACAGCCGCGTCTGGCGCGCGCAGATCGCCGCGCTTTCGGCCGATCACATGATCATTCTCGCCGACAGCCGGGGCCAGGGGCGCTCGACGCGCACCGAGGAGCCGATCACCTACGATCTGATGAGCGAGGATTATCTGGAGCTTCTGGACCGGCTCGGCATCGAGAAGACCGATCTCGTGGGCTGGAGCGACGGCGGCATCATCGGGCTGGACCTTGCGATCAACCATCCCGAGCGCCTGTCGCGCATCTTCATCCAGGCGGCGAACGCGACGCCGGCCGGCGTGAAGCATTACGATCCGAAGACCGCCGTGGTGCCCGAACTCAAGCATTACGACAATGTCGCGGACGAGATCGAAGCGCTCTGGGCCAACGAGCCGAACTTCACGGACCAGGAGCTCGCCTCGATCCGCGTGCCGACCGAGATCGTGATCGGCGACCACGACGAAGCGATCAGCCGCCGCCACACGGAATATCTCGCGCGCACCATCCCGGGCGCGCGCCTCGTCGTCCTGCCCGATGTCGGCCATTCGGCGCCGCTCGAAGACCCGGAAGGCTATGCCGAGGCGGTTCTGTCCTTCCTCGACAAGAGCGACACCGAACTCGCCGCGACGCCGAGCGGCCCGATCCGGCAGGCTACGCTTTCTTTACCCAGCGACGATCGTCCGTCTGCTGCCAGTAGGTGACCGCATGGCCGGCGGCCTTTTCCGCCGTCCAGCGCGCCCTAGCCGAGGCGAGCTGATCGCCGTCGTGCCCGTCGAAGAGATAGACGCCCCGCTCGTAGCCTTCGAGACTCGCCGGCACCGCCCCTTCCACCATGAAGCGGACATGCGGATCGTTGGCGCGCTGCTCCGGCTCCGTGGTGAGGAGGATCGGCTGGAGCGCGCCGGACCCGTCGGCATCCGTGCCATGCGGCAGGAAACCGTCGTCCTTGTAGACCCAGAGATGCTGGTCCAGCGCGTCGCGCCGCTCGGGCGTCGCGGTCTGCACGATCACGCGCCAGCCGCGTGCGATCGAGCGTTCGAGGAGGTCCGGCAGGGCCTCCTCGAGACGGCTTTCGGTAAGGTGGTAGAAGAGAACCTCCGCCATCTCAGCGGGCTTCGTAATGCTCTTCCACCAGCTTGTTCAGGAGCCGGACGCCGAAGCCCGAGGCCCAGGACTGGTTGTACTCGTTGCTGGGCGAGCCCATGGCCGTGCCGGCGACGTCGAGATGCGCCCAGGGCACATCGTTGACGAAGCGCTGGAGGAACTGCGCGGCGGTGATCGAACCGGCCGAGCGCCCGTTGCCGACATTCTTGATGTCGGCGAACTTGCCCTCGATCATCTTGTCGTAGTCCTTGCCGAGCGGCATCCGCCAGACCTTCTCGCCGGTCGCGAGACCGGCCGCGAGAAGCCGGTTGGCCAGCTCGTCATTGTTGGAGAAGAGGCCGGCATGCTGGTTGCCGAGCGCCACGATGATGGCGCCGGTCAGCGTGGCGAGGTTCACCATGAAGCGCGGCTTGAAGCGCTCCTGCGTGTACCAGAGCGCGTCGGCCAGCACGAGGCGACCTTCGGCGTCGGTGTTCAGAACCTCGATCGTCGTGCCGGACATGGCGGTGACGATGTCGCCCGGCCGCTGGGCCATGCCGTCCACCGCGTTTTCCACGAGGCCGACGACGCCGATCGCGTTGACCTTGGCCTGCCGGCCGGCGAGCGCGCGCATGAGGCCGACCACGGCGGCCGAGCCGCCCATGTCGCCCTTCATCTCGTCCATGCCGGCGGCCGGCTTGATCGACACGCCGCCCGTGTCGAACACGACGCCCTTGCCGACGAAGGCGACGGGCGCTTCGCCCTCCGCGCCGCCGTTCCAGCGCATGATGCAGAGACGCGGCGGGGTCGGCGAGCCCAGCGAGACGCCGAGCAGCGCGAACATTTTCAGTTCGCGCATCCGGTTCTCGTCGAGAATCTCGATCTCGAGGCCGGTGGACGAGAGCGCCTCGATGCGCGCGGCGTAATCGGTCGTGGTCAGGATATTGGCGGGCTCGTTCACGAGATCGCGCGCCAGGCGCACGCCTTCGCCGAGCGCGTCCAGCGGCTCGAAGGCGGCGCGGGCGGCGTCCGGTTCGGCGACGGCGATCGTAACAGTGAGCGTCTGATCCGCCGTGTCCTCCTCGCCGTCCTTCGCCTTCTTGGACTTGTAGCGGTCGAACTTGTAGGCGCGCAGGAGAATGCCGAGACCGATGGTCGCGGCTTCGCGGGCCTGCGGGGCCGCCGCTGCGCCCTCGGTCCAGATCGTCGCTACGCTGGCGCCGGCCAGCTTGGCCTGGATCGTGCCGCCGAGCTTCAGCCAGTCTTCCTCGCCGAAGGGCTCCTCGCCCGCCGTGCCGACCACGACGATCCGGTCGAGCCCGCTCTCGGCCGGCGCGATGGTCTCGACCGTGGACAGGCCCTTGCCCTTGAACTTGCCGAGCGAGCCGGCGCGCTCCGCCGCGCCGCGCACGCCGTCCGGCAGTCCGGCGGGCAGCGCCCCGTCCTTGCCCGCCAGAACCACCAGAACTCCCGAGGCGGGAAATTGCGGCGCGGCGAACTGGATGGTCGGCAAATGGGACATGGGAGAACCTCGATGGCGAAGCAGGGAGCCGGACGGCCCCGAGATGGGTAAGGGCGGGCTCCGGGGAGAGTCGGCCTCCCCAGCATTCTGGTCGGGGACGAAGCGAATGCAAGGGTGGTCAAGATTGTAAGAAAGCGTTAACCATTTTTGTTCGCCCTTCTTTAGCCAAGCTGGAGCAGTCTACGGCAGCCAGATAAGTCGAACGAACGGGTTCGAACGCTGCGCCGATATCCGGCGCCCGAAACGGGACTGCCGGAACGACAACTGCATGAAGCTCATCGAACGCTACATCCTCAGGCGGGTCGCTCTCTACAGCGGCGGTTCGCTGGCCGCGCTCGTCATGATCGTCTGGATCGTCCAGGTCCTCCAGCGCCTCGACATCGTGCGCACCAGCGCGACGGCGGCGGGCGACATCGTTTGGATCGCCCTGATGCTGATGCCGGATCTGGCGGCGGGCGTCCTCCCCTTCGCCGTCTTGATCGGCTCGATCCAGGCCCTCAACTCCTTGAACGCCGATTCGGAGCGCGCGGTGATCGCGGCGGCCGGCGGCTCGCGCAAGGTGATCTTCAAGCCGATTCTCTATCTGGCCTTCGGCGCGGCCTTCCTGATCGTCATCAACTCGAACTTCGTCGGACCGGCCGCCTCCAGCGCCTTCCAGAACGGCATCCGCGCCATCAATGCCGACGCGATCAGCCTGTTTCTCCAGCCGGGCCGTTTCGAGCGGGTGCAGGACGGGCTGGTGATGAGCATCGACGAGGCGCGCGGCTCCAATGTGCGCGGCCTCTTCCTGTCCGACACGCGCGATCCCAATCTCGACCTCACCTATTTCGCGCGCGAGGCGCAGGTCGTGGAACGGGAGGGGCAGTCCTATCTCGTGCTCGACGACGGGCAGCTCCATCGCCGCAACAACACCGACGGCACCGTCTCGATCATCGAATTTCAGACCTATGCGTTCGACCTCGCCAATCTGCGGCCGGTGGAAACCGGGGACTGGATTCGCATGTCGGAGCGCTCGACGCGCGACCTCCTGAATCCCGATCCGAACGACAAGGTGTTCCAGCTCCACCCGAACCAGTTCGTCGAGGAACTGGCCCAGCGCCGCACCGACTGGCTGTTCCCGATCGCCTTCGCGCTCTGGGCGCTCGTGGTCGCCTCGCATCCGCGCACCAACCGGCAGGGCCCCGGCCCGGCCATGGCGCTCGGTCTTGGCGGCGCCCTGGCGCTGAAGGCGCTCGGCTTCGTGTCGCTCTCCCTGATCGAGCGCAATCCGCGCTATGCCGCCGTGATCTATTCGCTGCCGATCCTGGCGATCCTCTTCGACATCTGGCTTCTCTGGCGTGACGTGAACGTGACCGAACATCCGATCGTGCGCCGCACGGGCGACGGCTTCCGTTGGATCGGCGGCCAGATCGGCCGGCTTCTCCCCTCCGAGCGACGCCAGACGCGGGCGGGTGGCGCATGACCCGGCGCACGATCAACCTCTATTTCCTGCGCCGCTATCTCGTCAGCTTCGCCTCGACGCTGATCGCCGTCTTCGCGCTGACCTATCTCATCGACATGATCGAGGTCAGCCGGCGCGGAGCCTCGGCGGATGTGGGCTTCGCCACGATCGCGATGATCTCGGCGCTGCGGGTGCCGGCCTTCATCGAGCAGGCCTTTCCCTTCATCATCCTGTTCTCCTCGATCTTCACGCTGGTCTCGCTGAACCGGAAGCTCGAACTCGTGATCGCGCGCGCCGGCGGCATGTCGGTCTGGCAGATCATCGCGCCCTTCGCCTTCGGCTCCTTCCTGATCGGGGTCCTTTCCGTCGCCCTCTACAATCCGATCGCGGCGGCGGCGCAGGCCCATTCCGAACGGTTGCAGACCGGGGCGGCCGGCGTCGTCACGCAAAGCTCCGACCGCTCGCCCTGGCTGCGGCAGAAGGGCAAGGGCGTGGAATCGATCATCGGCGCGAAGGCCATCTCGGACGGGGGATCGACGCTCGGCGGCGTCACCGCCTTCGTCCTGCGCGACGAAGGCGTCGTGTCGGAGCGCATCGACGCCGCGCAGGCCCGCCTTCAGAACGGCGAATGGCGCATCGAGAACCCGCTGGTGACGCGCGTCGGCTCGCCGCCCGTGCGCGAGAAGCTCGTTCTCCTGCCCACCACGCTTCTTCCGGAATTCATCGAGCAACGACTCGCCAATCCGGACGCGATCTCCATCTGGCAATTGGGAAGCAAGATCGAGGTGGCCCGCAGCCTGGGCTACAACGCCGATGCTTTCGCCATGCGGTTCAACGCCTTGATCGCCCGCCCTGCCCTGTTCGTCGCCATGACGCTCGTCGCCGCCACCGTGGCTGTGCGTTACACGCGATTGGGACAATCCACAGGGACGATCGTCGGTGGCGTCGCTGCGGGCTTCGTGCTTTACGTCGTAACGTTCCTGGCTCAGGCGCTGGGAAGCAACTCCGTGATTCCGGCCGTCGTGGCGGCTTGGTTCCCGGTCGTGGCGGCGGGATTGTTCGGGACGACAATCCTGCTCCATCAGGAGGACGGATAGAATGACAGCGAGGGGGAACTCGCGCCGATGGGGGGCCGGGGGTCGGTCTCTCCTCAAGGGCGCTCTCCTGACGGGCGCCGCCATCTCGGCCATCATGGTCGCGAGCGTGCCGGCGCGTGCGCAGACGTCGCTCGGCGACCTCGGCACCTCCGTTTCCGTGCCCGAGGGAACGCAGCTCTTCCTGGAAGCCGACACCGTCACCTATGACAGCGAAAAGCAGGTCGTGACGGCGGCTGGCGGCATCCAGATCGACTATGGCAGCTACAAGCTCGTCGCCCGCAACATCACCTACGACCAGCGCGCGCGCCGCCTCGTCGCATCCGGCGACGTGGAGCTGATCGAGCCGTCGGGCAATAAGATCTACGCTGATTCGATCGACGTCACCGACGACTTCGCCAACGGCTTCATCGCCGCCCTGCGCATCGAGACGCCCGACAACACGCGCTTTGCCGCCGGCCAGGCCGTGCGCCAGAACGGCGACACGACGACCTTCGAGCGCGGCGTCTACACCGCCTGCGAGGCGTGCGAGAAGAATCCCGAGCGTCCGCCGCTCTGGCAGGTCAAGGCGCGGCGCATCGTCTGGGACCAGAAGAACAAGGTCGTGCGCTATTACGGCGCGCGCTTCGAGCTCTTCGGCAAGCCGCTCGCCTACCTGCCCTATTTCGCCTCGCCCGATCCGACCGTGAAGCGCCAGAGCGGCCTCCTGCCGCCGAGCGTGAAGTCGTCCTCGAAGGTCGGCGTCGGCCTGCGCGTTCCCTATTATTTCGCGATCGACGAGAGCTCCGACGCGACGGTCGCCGGCACCTATTTCACGCGGCAGGGCTTCCTCGCCGAGGCGGAATACCGCAAGGCCTTCGAGAACGGCTATTTCACGCTCCAGACCGCCGGCATCTCGCAGCTCGATCCCGGCCGCTTCAACGACGTGCGCTCCGACAACGTGTTCAGCAGCCTCGATCCGGCCGATCGCGACCGCGCCATGATCGGCACCACGGGCCGCTTCGCGCTGAACGAGAACTGGACCTTCGGCTGGGACGCGCTCGTGCAGAGCGACAGCAATTTCAGCCACAACTACCAGATCGAGAATTTCGACCAGCTCTACCGCACCAACGAGGTCTACCTCACGGGTCTCGGCGACCAGAGCTTCTTCGACCTGCGCGCGCAGAGCTTCAGCGTCCAGACCGACAACACGCTGCCGAGCCGCGTGCAGCCCTTCGTTCTGCCCTCGCTCGACTACCAGCGGATCGAGAACGATTCGGTTCTCGGCGGTCAGCTGCAGATCGACGCCAATGTCACCAACATCCGGCGCGAGACGACGAGCCCGGGCTATCTCCTCCTGTGCAACCCGGTGCGCTTCGACGCCGGCGTGTGCAGCGGGACGCTCGGCTTCCCCTATCGAACCGACGTCTTCCGCCGCAACGTGCTGGAGGGCGACTACACGCGCTCCAGCGTCGATGTCGAATGGAAGCGCACGCTGACGACCGATTTCGGCCTTCAGGTGACGCCGTCGGCGAGCCTTCGCGGCGATCTCTATCGCGCCGACATGGAAGCCCAGGGCATTCCCTACGGCACGACTTCGAGCCTCGGGCTCGGCGGGATCGAGGTGGACGAGTCGGGCGCGCGCGGGATGGCGACGGCCGGCCTCGACGTTCGCTATCCTTTCCTCATCGAAACGGCGACCTCCTCGCACGTCATCACGCCGATCGCCCAGCTTCTGGTGCGCCCGGACGAGATGAAGTCCGGCCTCCTGCCGAACGAGGACGCCCAAAGCCTCGTCTTCAACGCGGGCAATCTCTTCGACGAGGACAAGTTCTCCGGCTACGACCGGATCGAGGGCGGCACACGCGCCAATGTCGGCGTGCAATATGGCGGTGTGTTCGGCGCGGGCTACGCGATCGACGCGGTGGTCGGCCAGTCCTTCCATCTGGCCGGCGAGAACCCGTTCGCGCAGCCCGACCTCGCCCTGGTCGGCTACGAATCCGGCCTCGAAGACGACCGCTCCGACTATGTCTCGGCCGTCTCGCTCGCCACCCCGATCGGCGTCTATCTCGGCGCGCAGGGGCGCTTCGACAAGGACGATTTCGACGTCAAGCGCACCGACCTGATGGCGGGCTTCAACTACGGACGGATCGACACCTCGCTCGTCTATTCGCAGATCGCCGCCCAGCCGATCTACAGTTTCCCCGAGGACCGCAAGCAGGTCTCGGTCGGGGCGAACTACAAGGTGACGGACACGATCAAGACCTTCGGCTCGCTGACCTACGACATCGAGAACGACGTGTTCATCAACAAGACCTTCGGCGTGGGCTACGCGGACGAGTGCTTCAGCCTCATCGCGCAGTACCAGAACACGGACGATCAATATCGCCTGACCGAAGCTCAAACCAAGGTGATGGTCACGCTCTCGTTCCGCACCTTGGCTCAGGTCGGCTACAGCTACGGTCTTGGCTCCACGAACTGATCTGTTAAAAGACCATGGTTTCGCCAAAGCCGTCGCATAAGAGCGACCATGCGCGCCCGGACCTGCCGGCCGCATCTGGAGCCGGAGATAGGCATACGATGACCCTACGCACCCACGCCCGACAGTTCGCCGTCTGTTCGGCTCTGGCTGCCCTTCTCGTCGTGGGCGGCCTGTCCGCCGCGCCGGCCCAGGCTGCGTCGGAAATCAAGGTCGTCGTCAACAAGCAGGCGATCACGAGCTACCAGATCCAGCAGCGCGCCGCCTTCCTGAAGCTGCGCCGCACGCCGGGCGGCACGGAAGCGGCCACCAACGAGCTGATCGACGAGGCCCTCAAGTCGCAGGAAATGCGCCGCCGGGGCATCCAGATTCCCGATGCCGCGGTGGACGAGGCCTTCGCGCGCTTCGCCCGCGACAACAAGCTGACGGAAGCCCAGCTTTCCGAAGTGCTCGGGCGCGCCGGCTTCTCGGCCAAGGGCTTCAAGGACTATATCCGCGTTCAGATGGGCTGGGGTCAGGCGGTCGTCGCCAATGTCCGCCAGACCGAGCGGATCACCGAACAGCAGGCCGTGCAGCGCATGATCCAGGATGGCGGCAAGAAGCCGACCACGACGGAATACACGCTCCAGCAGGTGATCTTCGTCGTGCCGCAGGACAAGCGCTCCTCCGAGCTGCAGAAGCGCATGAACGAAGCCAATTCCATGCGCCAGCGCTTCACCAGCTGCCCGGCGACCTACGACATTGCCAAGGGCCTGCGCGACGTGACCGTGCGCGATCTCGGCCGCATTCCGCAGCCCGAGCTGCCGCCGCGCTGGAAGGACGAGATCGTCAACGCCTCGCGCGGCAAGACCACGAAGGCGCAGCCGACCGAGCGCGGCGTCGAGTTCATCGCCGTCTGCGACAGCCGCTCCGTGTCGGACGACCAGACGGCCGCGATGGTCTTCCAGGCCAAGGAGCTGGAAGCCATGGGCAAGAAGGAGCCCGACAAGGCCTTCCTCGAAAAGCTGCGCGCCAAGGCGGCAATCATCCGTCGATAAGATCGGTTTCATGCAGAGCGACGACGCCGGGCCGGAAGGCCGTCCCCTTCTGGTCACGGTCGGCGAGCCCTCGGGTGTCGGGCCGGATGTCACGCTCCAGGCGTTTGGCGACCGCGAACTTCTCGACTTGCCCCCATTCGTGCTTCTGGCCGACCCCGCGATGATCGCGGGGCGCGCCGCGCGATTGGGGCTGGAGGTGACGATCCGCACGCTGACGACCCTCACCGAGGCCGGCGACGTCGCGCCGACCGAGCTTGCCGTTCTTCCGCTCGTCAACCGCCATGGCGACACGCCGGGTCAGATCGATCCGGCCAATGCCGCCGGCACGATCGAGGCGATCGACCGCGCCACGCGGCTCGTTCTCGCCGGCGAGGCGGACGCGCTCGTCACCAATCCGATCGACAAGAAGGCGCTCTACGACGCGGGCTTCGCCCATCCCGGCCACACCGAATATCTCGCCGAGCTCTGCGGCACGCTGACCGGCCGGACCCTTCAGCCGGTCATGCTCCTGACGGGGCCGGAGCTTTCCTGCGTGCCCGTCACGATCCACATTCCGCTGGCCGAAGTCCCGGCCGCGCTCACGACCGACCTCATCGTCTCGACCGCGCGCATCGTCCTCGCCGACCTCCAGGCCCGGTTCGGGCTCGATGCGCCGCGCCTCGCCGTGTCCGGCCTTAACCCCCATGCGGGCGAGCGCGGGGCGATCGGCAGCGAGGACGAGAGCGTCATCCGCCCAGCCGTCGCGATGCTTCAGGCTGACGGGTTCGACGTGGTCGGTCCCCTGCCCGGCGACACGATGTTCCATCCGGAAGCCCGCCGGCGCTACGACGTGGCGCTCTGCATGTATCACGACCAGGCGCTGATCCCGGCCAAGACGCTCGCCTTCGACGAGACGGTGAACGTCACGCTCGGCCTTCCGATCATCCGCACCTCGCCCGACCACGGCACGGCGGGCGACATCGCCGGCACGGGCACGGCGCGGCCGAACAGTTTCGTGGCGGCGCTCCGGCTCGCCAGCCGCATGGCCAAGATCGCGCGCGAGAATGCCGCCCTTTCCGGCGAAGCCGACGCATGACCCTCGCCTTCGACGGATTGCCGCCGCTGCGCGAGGTGCTGGCCGACCACGGCATCGACCCGCGCAAGGCGCTCGGCCAGAACTTCCTTCTCGATCTCAACCTGACGGGCCGCATCGCGCGTCAGGCCGGTTCGCTCGAAGGGCGAACCGTGATCGAGATCGGGCCCGGCCCCGGCGGCCTGACGCGCGCGCTGCTGGCGCATGGCGCGGCGCATGTGATCGCGATCGAGAAGGACCCGCGCTGCCGACCCGCACTGGAGGCGATCGGCGCGCATTATCCGGGCCGCTTCACCCTCATCGAAGGCGATGCGCTGGAAATCGATCCCGCCAGCCTCACCGCCGAGCCCTACAAGATCGTCGCGAACCTGCCCTACAATGTCGGCACGCAGCTGCTTCTCAACTGGATCACGGTTCCCGTCTGGCCGCCGCGCTGGACCGATCTGACGCTGATGTTCCAGAAGGAAGTCGCCGAGCGCATCGTCGCGGGCGCCGACGACGATCATTACGGACGGCTCGGCGTTCTCGCCGGCTGGCGAACCGAAGCCGAGATCCTGTTCGACGTGTCGCGCGAGGCCTTCACGCCCCCGCCCAAGGTGACCTCGGCGATCGTGCATGTCGTGCCTCGCTCCGAGCCTCTCCCCGTTTCGCTGGAAGCGCTGGAGCGCGTGACGGCCGCCGCCTTTGGCCAGCGCCGCAAGATGCTGCGCCAGAGTCTGAAGCCTGTCGGCGGCGAAGCGCTGCTCTCGCGCGTCGGGATCGATCCGACGCGGCGGGCGGAAACGCTGGACGTCGCCGAATTCGTCCGGCTCGCCAACGCGCTGTCCTGAGATCTCAAACGAAAACGGCGCCCGAGGGCGCCGCTTTCGTTTCAAGGGATCGCGATTTCAGGTGTTGGAGGCCTTGGTGGCCTCGTCCAGAAGCTTGGCGGTGAAGTCGAACAGGCCCGGCCGACGGTCGCGGCGCAGGCGCTCCGCGTTGACGATCGACAGGACGGCCGAGAAGGCGCGGTCGAGATCGTCGTTGATCACGACATATTCGTAGTCGCGCCAGCGCTCGATTTCGACGCAGGCGTTCTTCAGCCGCATCGCGATCGTTTCCTTGGAGTCTTCGGCCCGGCGCATCAGGCGCTGCGCGAGTTCGTCCATGGACGGCGGCAGGATGAAGATCGAGACGATATCCGTCTTGGCCTGTTCCTGCAGCTGCAGCGCGCCCTGCCAGTCGATATCGAAGAGCATGTCCCGCCCTTCGCGCATCGCCTGTTCGGCCGCCGCGCGCGGCGTTCCGTAGAAATTGCCGTGGACCTGCGCCCATTCCAGAAGCGCGTCGGACGCGCGAAGGCGTTCGAACTCTTCGATCGTGATGAAATGGTAGTGCACCCCGTCGATCTCGCTCGGGCGGCGCTTGCGCGTCGTCACGCTGATCGAGAGCGAGAATTTCGGGTCAAGTTCGAGGAGGTTTCGCGCGATCGTGGATTTGCCTGCGCCCGATGGCGAGGAAATCACCAGCATCAGGCCGCGTCGCGCGATCGGCGGATTCGTTTCCACATCCAAGTGAGGTTTCATTCGAGATTCTGAACCTGTTCGCGAAACTGATCGACGACGGTTTTGAGCTGCAGGCCGATGGCCGTCAGCGACGCCGTATGGGACTTGGAGCAGATCGTATTCGATTCGCGGTTAAATTCCTGCGATAGGAAGTCGAGACGACGACCGACAGGACCGCCTTCGCTCAAAAGCGTGCGCGCGGCGGCGACATGGGCCGTCAGCCGGTCGAGTTCTTCCTGGATATCGGCTTTGGCGGCGATCATCGCCGCTTCCTGGTGAAGGCGAGCGGCGTCGAGCCCGGCGTCAAGGCCGAGAAGCTCGCTCACCTGCCGCTGCAAGCGCGCCTGAATGGCGGCGAGCGAGCGGGAGGGATCGTCGGTCGCCGCTTTCGCCAGCGCCTCGATCTCGTCGACGCGCCTGTCCAGAATGGCCTTCAGCGCCAGCCCTTCGCTCTGGCGCGCCGCGACCAGCGCGGCGATCGCGCCGTCCAGCCCTTGCAGCACAGCCGGCGCGCGCGCCGTGAACCAGTCCGATGAATGCGTTTCGTCGGAGACTTCGATCACCCCGCGCAGCGCCAGCAATCCATCGGCGCGCGGCGGCGCGGCGCGTTCGCTGCGCACGATCTCGTCCGACAGGCGCAGAAGCTCGCTCAGAAAGGCATGGTTGATCGAAAAGTTCGAAACGCCTTCCGGCCGGTCCAGCGTCAGCGACACCTGCAGATTGCCGCGCGACAGACGGGCGCCGAGACGCTTGCGCACCTCGGCCTCGATGCTCTCGAAGCCCTGCGGCAGACGGATGCGAGGCTCCAGCCCCTTGCCGTTGACCGAGCGCAGCTCCCAGACGAAGCCCGCGCCCTCGGCCTGGCCTTCGAAACGGGCAAAGCCCGTCATGCTACTGACGGGCATTGCGGGCCTTCCGGTCTAGGGTCATCACAAGCGCGGACGTTTTCCTCATTCGACCTCGGCGCCCGGCGCCGCCGACTGGCCACGGGTGACGGCCGCGCGCTTCTCGATGTCGCGCAGGCGCCGGACATTCGAATTGTGCTCGTCCAGCGTGCGCGAGAAGGCGTGACCGCCGGTTCCGTCGGCGACGAAGTAGAGATCGTCGGTGTCCAGCGGGTGCGCGACGGCTTCCAGCGCCGCGCGGCCGGGATTGGCGATCGGACCGGGCGGCAGGCCGCGAATCACATAGGTGTTGTAGGGCGTGTCGCTCGCGATATGCGACTGGCGGATCGGCTCGTTGGCCGGTTTCCCCGCCCCGCCCCAGATACCGTAGATGATCGTCGGGTCCGACTGGAGGCGCATGTTCTTGCGCAGCCGGTTCACGAAGACCGAGGCCACATGCGGGCGCTCGGAATCGATGCCGGTTTCCTTTTCCACGATCGAGGCGAGCGTCACGAACTGGCCGATATCGGAAATCGGCAGGCCATCCTCGCGCGTCTTCCAGATGTCCGACACGAGCTTGGTCTGCGCGGCCGACATCTGCGACACGAGTTCGGCCCGGCTGAGACCGCGCGTGAACTTGTAGGTTTCCGGCAGGAGCGAGCCTTCCGGCGCTTCGGGCGGCAGATCGCCGACCAGCGTGTCGTCGGCGGCGATGCGCGCGTAGATCTGCGCGACCGTCCAGCCCTCGGGAATCGTGATCGCGTGGAGGATCGAGTTGCCCGAGCGGATCGTGTTCATCACGTCGCGCATGCTGGCGCCCGGCGCGAAGGCGTATTCGCCGGCCTTCAACTGACCCGCCGCCCGCTCGAAGCGAACGCCGTATTCGAAGATGCGCGCGTCGCTGACGATGCCGCTGCGCTCCAGCGAGGCCGAGATGCCGTCGAGACCGCCGCCCTTCGGCACGAGGAAGGTCGCCTCCTGCCGCAGCGGGCCGGGACCGTCGAACTGCGTCTTGCCCCAGTAGAGAACGGCGACGGCGGCCAGGACCAGGGCCAGGGCGCCGCTGAAGCAGAAGCTGAGAAAGGCGACGAAGCTGTTTCGGGCGGATTTCGAACGCACGCGCCGGGGGCGATCGGTCTCGCCGGAATCCGTCTCACGGTCGATCAAGGTCTCGTCAGAACCGTTCACCATGAGGCTCCCTTCGAATCGAAACGAGACGGGCGAGGACCGGGCTCGGTGCCTCGCTCGTCATCGTGAAATGGGTCGGGCCGATGGCCGCTTTCGCAGCCATGCCATTGAGGTCCGAACCATCATCCGAATGTGGCGAAAGCCGGTTCAGACAGGGCGGCGTCGATCACGCCTTGTAGCGGCGCAGCACCAGGGATGCGTTCGTGCCGCCGAAGCCGAAGGAGTTCGACAGGGCGACGTCGATCTGCTTCTCGCGCTTGACCTTCGGGACGAGGTCGATCGCGGTTTCCACGGAGGGGTCGTCGAGATTGAGCGTCGGCGGGGCGACATTGTCGCGGATCGCGAGCGCCGAGAAGATCGCTTCGACCGAGCCCGCCGCGCCGAGAAGATGGCCGATCGAGGACTTGGTGGAGGACATGGTGGCCCGTTCGGCCGCCTCGCCCAGAACCCGCTCGATGGCGCGCAGTTCGATCTCGTCGCCGAGCGGCGTCGAAGTGCCGTGCGCGTTGATATAGTCGATTTCGCTGGCCGCGATGCCGGCGCGCTTCAGCGCCATGCTCATGCAGCGGAACGCGCCGTCGCCGTTTTCGGCGGGGGCGGTGATGTGATGCGCGTCGCCGGACAGGCCGTAGCCGATCACCTCGGCATAGATGCGGGCGCCACGCGCCAGCGCATGGTCCAGCTCCTCGAGAACGACGATGCCGGCGCCCTCGCCCATCACGAACCCGTCGCGGCCCTTGTCATAGGGGCGCGAGGCGGCGGTGGGATTGTCGTTGTAGCTGGTGGAAAGAGCGCGGCAGGCCGAGAAACCGACGATCGACAGGCGACCGACCGGCGATTCGGCGCCGCCCGCCACCATCACGTCGGCATCGCCGAGCATGATGAGCCGGGCCGCGTCGCCGATGGCGTGCGCGCCGGTCGAGCAGGCCGTCACGACCGAATGGTTCGGGCCGCGCAGCTTGTTGCGGATCGACACATGGCCGGAGGCCAGATTGATCAGGCTGCCGGGAATGAAGAAGGGGCTGATGCGTCGAGGCCCCTTCTCCGCCAGAAGAAGCGCATTGCGCTCGATCCCCTGGAGACCACCGATGCCGGAGCCGATCAGCACGCCCGTGGCGCACTGATCTTCGTCCGTTTCGGGATGCCAGTCGGCATCGTCCAGGGCTTCGGACGCGGCCGCCACGGCGTACACGATGAAGTCGTCGACCTTGCGCTGCTCCTTGGGCTCCATCCAGAGATCCGGATTGAAGGTTCCCTCGGAGCCGTCCCCTTTCGGGATCTGGCAAGCGATCTGGCAGGGCAGGTCGGAGACTTCGAACCCTTCGATCCGAGAGGCCGCGCTGCGGCCTTCCAGAAGGCGTTTCCAAGTGACTTCGACCCCGGCGCCAAGAGGGCTGACCATACCGACGCCGGTAATGACGACTCGTCTCATTCGGTACTCGCGAGCAGCGGCGGACACGTCCGCCAGAGCGTTAGGCCTGGTTCTTCTCGATGAACTTCACCGCGTCGCCGACCGTGAGAATGGTCTCGGCCGCGTCATCGGGGATTTCGACGCCGAACTCTTCCTCGAAGGCCATGACGAGCTCGACCGTGTCGAGGCTGTCGGCGCCGAGATCGTCGATGAAGGAGGCGTTTTCCGTCACCTTCTCCTGCTCGACGCCGAGATGCTCGACGACGATCTTCTTAACCCGTTCAGCGGTATCGCTCATAGTCATTCCTCAGTTGGATTGGCTTCCGTCGCTTCGTTAGACGCCGGAGTCTGGTTAATCAAGCAGCGCGCCCCGAGAGGACGCGCCGATCTATGCCGAACGACGGGGATAAGCCCCACCTCGGCGGCTTAGCACGGAGCCGGTTCCCATCCAAGGCGGGGAAACCGGCGCCGGGTGTTCAGATCATCGCCATGCCGCCGTTGACATGCAGCGTCTGGCCGGTGACGTAGGCCGCCTCCTCCGAAGCGAGATAGAGCGCGGCGGCCGCGATGTCCTCGCCCGCCCCCATGCGACGCATCGGGATCGCGCCCATGATCGCGTCCTTCTGCTTGTCGTTGAGCTTGTCGGTCATGGCGCTCTGGATGAAGCCCGGCGCAATGCAGTTCACGGTCACGTTGCGCGAGGCGATTTCCTGCGCGAGCGACTTGGAGAAGCCGATCATGCCGGCCTTGGCCGCGCAATAGTTCGCCTGGCCCGGATTGCCGGTGACACCGACGATCGAGGTGATGTTGATGATGCGGCCATAGCGGCGGCGCATCATCTGGTGCGTCAGCGCGCGGGTCAGCCGGAAGACGGAGGTGAGATCGACCTCGATCACGCGGTCCCAGTCCTCGTCGGACATGCGCACGAAGAGGCCGTCCTTGGTGATGCCGGCATTGTTGACGAGAATGTCGACGCCGCCGAGCGCGGCGTCGGCCGCTTCGGCAAGGCCGGCCTGCCCCTCGCGCGAGCCGAGATCGGCCGGCAGGACGTGGACCCGCTCGCCGAGCGAGGCGGCGACCTCCTCCAGCTTCTCGCGGCGCGTGCCATGCAGGCCGACGGTCGCGCCCGCGCCGTGCAGCGCTTTGGCGATCGCCTCGCCGAGACCACCGCTGGCGCCGGTGACGAGAGCCTTGCGGCCGGTAAGATCGAACATCGTGTGTCCCCGATTCTCAAGAAAGGTGCGTCAGGCGAGCTTGGCGAGCGCGGGCTCGATATCGGCGGGCGCGCCGATCGAGACGGCCGACAGGCGCTTGTCGATGCGCTTGGCGAGGCCCGCCAGAACCTTGCCATTGCCGATCTCGAACAGGAGATCGACCTCGGCATCGGCGAGATAGACCATGCTTTCGCGCCAGCGCACCTGCCCCGTCACCTGCTCCACCAGCCGCTCGCGGATCTCGTCCGGATCGGAGATCGCGGACGCGAGCACATTGGCGACGAGGGGCACGCGCGGCGCCTCGATTCGTGCGCTCGCCAGCGCTTCGCGCATCCGCTCGGCGGCGGGCTGCATGAGCATGGAATGGAAGGGCGCGGAGACCGGCAGCGGAATGGCGCGCTTGGCGCCCTTTTCGAGCGCCAGTGCCATGCCGCGCTCCACCGCCGCCTTGGTGCCGGAAATCACGATCTGACCGCCGCCATTGTCGTTGGCGATCTGGCAGACGCCGCCCTGGCCGGCTTGCGTGCAGACCTCGGCCAAGGCGGTTTCGTCGAGGCCGAGAATCGCCGCCATGGCGCCCTCGCCGGCCGGAACGGCGGCCTGCATGGCCTCGCCGCGAATGCGCAGGAGACGGGCGGCGTCCGTGACGGTCAGCGCCCCGGCGGCGGCGAGCGCGGAATATTCGCCGAGCGAATGGCCGGCGACGAAGGCGGCGCGCTCGCCGAGATCGAAGCCGGAGGCCTCCAGGGCGCGCATCGCGGCGACCGACACGGCCATCAGGGCCGGCTGGGCATTGGCCGTCAGCGTCAGCTTGTCTTCCGGCCCGTTCCAGATCGTGTCGCTCAGGCGCTCGCCGAGCGCCTCGTCGACTTCCTCGAAGACGCGGCGGCTTTCGGGGAACGCGTCGGCGAGCGCGCGGCCCATCCCGACGGTCTGGCTTCCCTGGCCGGGGAACACTAGAGCAAGCGACATCGCCATCCCATTTATCGTTGGATCGTCGGGGTGAATGGGGGCGCGCCGGCGGAGTGTCAAGTTTAGCGCGACATTTACATGTCATGGCGAAGCTTCGCTGAAGCCGCGGACGCCGCGATTCGCGACCCGCGCGCGGACTCTTTCGATCGGCGATCGCCCGACCGCCGACTTGCCAAACGGGCTGAAACGGGATATGCGCCGCACCGTATTGTCCGAACCAGCCGGGGGCTGAACGGAAGACGGCTTGCTTTTGCCCGTTGGATGCTTGCCATCCGCTTCCCGTGTTCCCGCTCTCGACCGTCTCTAAGAGCGCGCCTTTCCCCATTCGGCCCCAGCGGCCAACAGGAGAGTCGCAGAGGCTTAGCCGCTGGTTCGACGCAATCGCAACCGAAGGAAAGGCGACACGATATGGCGCTCTACGAGCACGTATTCCTTGCCCGACAGGACATCAGCGGCCAGCAGGTCGAAGCACTCGTGGAACAGTACCGCGGTGTGATCGAGGCCAATGGCGGCAAGGTCGGCAAGATCGAGAACTGGGGTCTCAAGACCCTCACCTACCGGATCAAGAAGAACCGGAAGGCCTACTACACGCTGATGAACATCGACGCGCCTTCGGCCGCCGTCGAGGAGATGGAGCGCCAGATGCGCTTCAACGAGGACATCCTGCGTTACCTCACCGTGCGCGTCGAAGCGCATGACGACGCGGCCTCGGCCATGATGCAGAAGCGCGACGACCGTCCGCGCCGTTCGGACCGCGACGGCGGTGATCGTCCGCGCCGTGACCGCGACGACCGTCCGCGCCGCGACGACGACGATCGTCCGCGCCGTCCCCGCACCGAGGAGGCTGCATAATGGTTGACGTGGCTCAGCTCCCGACCCGGCGTCCGTTCCACCGTCGCCGCAAGTCCGACCCGTTCGCGGCGAGCGACTCGCCGAAGATCGACTACAAGGACGTCCGTCTCCTGCAGCGCTACATTTCCGAGCGCGGCAAGATCGTCCCGTCCCGCATCACGGCGGTTTCCCAGAAGAACCAGCGCGCCCTGGCCCAGGCCATCAAGCGCGCCCGCTTCCTGGGCCTCCTGCCCTACGTCCTGAAGTAATCGGGCGCCCCTTCGGGGGCTCCGATCTCAAAGCTCGGCGCGCGGCCCTCGATCGGCCGCGCGCCTAACCCGTGACGAAACCGCCTTGCGAGGGATGTTTCGTCACGGGTTGTCGGAAACCGGTTCCGTTCGGCGCCCCGGTTTCCCCGAACGAGCCGAGTTGGGGCTTAACGCCCCTAACTGCCACGCCGCAGGACAGCGACACCAGACCATGAACGCCAAATCCATCCTGATCGGACTTCTGGCCGGACTTGCGTCCGCGCTTCTGTTCGCCGGTCTCGTGACGCAGGCCTCCAGCGCCGTGGCGCTCGCCTTCGTCGCGCCGGTGCCGATCCTGATCGCGAGCCTCGGCTGGGGCAGCGTGGTGGGCTTCGTCGCGGCGCTTTCGGCCTTCGGCGCCGTCGCCGGCGCGCTCGGCTCCGTCTATGCGGGCCTCTCGATCTTCCTCAGCGTCGGTCTTCCTTCCGCCGTTCTCGGCCATGTCGCGGGCCTCGCCCGTCCCGTCGATGCGCCGGCTCGCGCCGGCGATGCGGCGCCCGAGCTCGTCTGGTTTCCGCTCCCGCGCATCCTGTTCGCGATGGTGCTTCTGGCTTCGTTCGGCTGCATCGCCATGGGCTGGCTGATCGACTACGACCCCGCCGAACTCGCGCCCGCCGTGTCGCAGGCGCTGTCGAGCGAAGCCACGGCCACCGTGCCGCCCCAGCAGATCGCGGAGCTCGCCCGCTTCGTGGTTTCCGTCATCCCCTATATCCAGCCGGCCTTTCTGGTTCTGACGCTCGCCGTCTGCCTCTATGTTTCGGCCGCGATCGTGCGCACGAGCGGCCGCCTGCCGCGCCCGAAGGACGACGTGCCGGCCACGGCCGGCCTGCCCCGCATCGCGCTTCCGCTCTTCGCCCTCGCGCTCGCCCTGTGCTTCACGGGCGGAACGGTGGCGCTCCTCGGCGCGGTGTTCGCCGGCGCGCTCGGATGCGCCTTCACGCTGGTCGGCCTTGCCGCCATGCACCGGCGCTCGCGCGGCCGGACGGGGCGCGGCCTCCTTCTCTTCACCGCTTACGTGGCGATCGTCCTTCTTTCGATCCCGCTTCTCGCCTTCCTGGCTCTCGGCATGTTCGAGACCGCGAAATCGCCGGCCCTGGCGGCCGACAGTGACCAAACCCGCTAAAACCCAAGGAAAAAGACCATGGACGTCATTCTTCTCGAGCGCATCAACCGTCTCGGCGGCATCGGCGACACCGTCCGCGTGCGCGACGGCTACGCCCGCAACTACCTCCTGCCGACCGGCCGTGCGCTGCGCGCCAACGAGGCCAACCGCACCAAGTTCGAAGCCCAGAAGGCCTCGCTCATCGCCCGCAACGAAGAGCGCCGCACGGAAGCCCAGGGCGTCGCCGGCACGCTCAACGGCAAGAGCTTCGTGATCGTGCGTTCGGCTGGCGAAACCGGCCAGCTCTACGGTTCGGTCTCGGCGCGCGACATCGCCGACCTCCTGAAGGAGCAGGGCTTCGCCGTGAACCGCAACGCGGTCGAGCTGAACCTGCCGATCAAGACGATCGGTCTCCACACCGTCTCGATCGCCCTGCACCCGGAAGTCGACGTCTCCGTGAAGGTGAACGTCGCCCGTTCGCCCGATGAGGCCGAGCGTCAGGCGCGCGGCGAGACCCTCACCTCGGCCGAAGCCATCTACGGCATCGACGAGGAAGAGGAACTCGAGGACGAGGCCGACGACGCCGAGGGCGAGACCGAAGAAGACAAGGCCTGATCATCGGGCCCGGTTCGGCGGCTGCAAGCCGACGAGCCCATATGCGAATGAAAAGAAGGGTCGGCTCGCGCCGGCCCTTCTTTTTTCATAGGCGGCTCGCTTTCGGGCGGGTGCCCCGCGCCCGGCCGTCCACAGGTTTTCCACCTGATATCCGCCAGGAGGACACTGGGCCGCAGCAAAACTTGGATACGCCCCCTCGCGAACTTGGTTCCCGATGCCGATCTCCTGTAGAAGGGTTCTTTACCCGACGCATGGAGTGACAGGACAATGGCGGAAGCCGCGCGCAAGTTCGAGGAGGAGCAGCCGCTCTACCGGGAAGCCCCGGCGAATATCGAGGCGGAACAGGCACTTCTCGGCGCGATCCTCGTCAACAACGACGCCTATTACATCGTCCACGACTTCCTGAAGCCCGAGCATTTCTACGAGCCGATCCACAAGGAGATCTTCCTCAAGGCCGGCCAGATGATCCGCATGGGCAAGATCGCGACGCCGATCACGCTCAAGACCTTCCTCGCCGCCAACGACCGCGTCGGCGACATGACCATGGCGCAATATGTCGCCCGGCTCGCGACGGAAGCCACCACCATCATCAACACGGCCGACTATGGCCGCGCGATCTACGATCTGGCGATCCGCCGCTCCCTGATCGGGATCGGCGAGGAGATGGTGAACGTCGCCTTCGACGCGCCGGTCGATGCCGAGCCGCGCAAGCAGATCGAAGATGCCGAGCGCGCGCTCTATCAGCTCGCCGAAACCGGCCGCTACGACGGCGGCTTCCAGTCCTTCGGGGACGCGATGGCGCAGGCCATCGAAATGGCGGGCGCGGCGAAGGATCGCGACGGCGGCCTGTCGGGCATCTCGACGGGTATCCGCGAGATGGACAAGCGTCTCGGCGGCCTTCAGCGGTCCGACCTCATCATCCTGGCCGGCCGTCCGGCCATGGGCAAGACCTCGCTCGTCACCAACATAGCCTTCAACATCGCCTCGGCCTACGAGCCGGTGGAGCAGGCGGACGGCTCGCACAAGGCCAAGAACGGCGGCGTCGTCGCCTTCTTCTCGCTGGAAATGTCGGCCGAGCAGCTGGCGACCCGTATCATTTCCGAGCAGAGCGAAGTGTCCTCCTCGAAGATCCGGCGCGGCAACATCACGGACGCGGAATATTCCAAGCTCGTCGCCTGCACCGAGATGATGCAGAAGGCTCCGCTCTATATCGACCAGACGGGCGGTATCTCGATCGCCCAGCTCGCCGCCCGCGCGCGCCGCCTGAAGCGCCAGCGCGGCCTCGACGTGATGGTGATCGACTACGTGCAGCTCATGCAGGGCTCGGCCAAGACGGCTGGCAACCGCGTGCAGGAAATCACCGAGATCACCACGGGCCTGAAGGCCCTGGCGAAGGAGCTGGAAGTCCCGATCCTCGCCCTGTCGCAGCTCTCGCGTCAGGTGGAATCGCGCGACGACAAACGCCCGCAGCTCTCCGATCTTCGTGAATCGGGCTCGATCGAGCAGGACGCCGACGTGGTGCTCTTCGTCTACCGCGACGAATATTATCTGCAGAGCAAGGAGCCCAAGCTCGGCACCGACGATCACCTGAAGTGGCAGCAGGAGATGAACGAGGCGCGCGGCAAGGCGGAGGTCATCATCGCCAAGCAGCGTCACGGACCGACCGGCACCGTGCCGCTTGCCTTCCAGGCCGAGTTCACCCGCTTCTCGGATCTCGCCGAGGAGAGCCATCTGCCGGAACGCTTCGAATAGCAGACCCAGCCAGACTGACAGCCATGACCCAATCCGTCCTTTCCGCCGTTCCCGTCAGCGGTCGCGGCCCCTTCGTCACGATCGACGGATGGGCGCTGAAATCCAACTGGCGCCATCTCGCCAATCTCGCGCCCGGCGCGCGCACCGGCGCGGCCGTGAAGGCCGACGGCTACGGGCTGGGCGCCGCGCTCGTGGCGAAGGCGCTCTTCGCCGCCGGCTGCCGCGAGTTTTTCGTCGCCTGGGCGAGCGAGGGCGTGGAGGTGAGACAGGCGCTCGCCAACACCAATTGCCGCATCTTCGTGCTGCAGGGGCTGGACGCGGAAGCCGCCGAACTCTGCCGCGCGCATCGCCTGATCCCGGTTCTCTCGACTCTGGACGACGTGCGGCTCTTCGCCGAAGCGGCCTCCGGCGCGCTGCCAGCGCCGGCCGCGCTCCAGTTCGAAACGGGCATGAACCGGCTCGGGCTCGACGAGGCGGACGCACGCAAGGCGCTCGGCCTTGCCCGTCAGGGCGGCTTCGACGTGACGCTGGTGATGAGCCATCTCGCCTGCGCCGACGATCCCGACTCGCCCGAGAACGACCGGCAGCGCCAGAGCTTCGAGCGCCTCGCCGCCTTGTTTCCGCATGTGGCGCGCTCGCTCGCCAATTCCGGCGGCGTGTTTCTCGGCGCGCCCTTCCATTTCGACCTGACGCGGCCGGGCATCGCCCTCTATGGCGGCGAGACGGGGCTCGACCCGCTCGGCGCGATCCGGCCGGTCGTGACGCTCCACGCCCGCATTCTTCAGGTCCACACCGCCCCGCGCGGCGAGGCGGCGGGCTATGGCGCGAGCGCGCGTCTGGAGCGCGCGACGCGCATCGCGACGGTCGGCATCGGCTATGCGGACGGCTATCCGCGCGCGGCCTCCGGCGTGACGCCACTGCGCGCGAGCGAGCCCGCGCCCGAAATGGCGATCGGCGGCCACCGCGCCCCGGTGCTCGGCCGCATCTCGATGGACATGACCCTTCTCGACGTGACCGACCTGCCCGAGGACGCGGTGCGCCCGGGCGAGGTGGCGGAGGTGTTCGGCCCGACCGTTCCGCTCGACGAGGTGGCGCGGCGCTGCGGCACGATCTCCTACGAGCTCCTGACCTCGCTTGGACCCCGCGTCCAGCGTTTCGCGGTCTGACGCCATGGCCAAGACCAAGACGACTTTCATCTGTCAGAACTGCGGCTCGGTTTATTCGCGCTGGATGGGCAAGTGCGAATCCTGCGGCGAGTGGAACACGATCGTCGAGGAGAACATGACGGGCGGCATCGGCGGCGGACCGATGCAGTCGCGCCGCAAGGGCCGCCCGGCCGCGCTCCTGCCGCTGTCGGGCGAGATGGAGGAAGCACCGCGCATCGTCTCCGGCATTCCCGAACTCGACCGGGTGACGGGCGGCGGCTTCGTGCGCGGCTCGGCGCTTCTCGTGGGCGGTGATCCCGGCATCGGCAAGTCGACGCTCCTGATGCAGGCCGCCGCCGCCCTGGCGCGCGGCGGGCACCGGGTCGTCTACGTGTCGGGCGAAGAGGCGGTCGCGCAGGTGCGCCTGCGCGCCCAGCGCCTGCACGCCGCCGACACGAGCGTCCAGCTTCTGGCCGAGACCAATATCGAGGACATTCTCGCGACCCTCGCGCAGGACAAGCGCCCCGATCTCGTGATCATCGATTCGATCCAGACCGTTTGGACCGACATGGCGGAATCGGCGCCCGGCACGGTGACGCAGGTGCGCGCCGGGGCGCAGGCGCTGATCCGCTACGCCAAATCGAGCGGCGCGACGGTGATTCTCGTCGGCCATGTCACCAAGGAAGGCCAGATCGCCGGCCCCCGCGTGGTGGAGCACATGGTCGACGCCGTCCTCTATTTCGAGGGCGAAGGCGGGCATCACTACCGCATCCTGCGCACGGTGAAGAACCGCTTCGGCCCGACCGACGAGATCGGCGTCTTCGAGATGGGCGACGGGGGGCTGCGCGAGGTCGCCAATCCGTCCGAACTCTTCCTCGGCGAGCGCAACGGCAAGTCGCCGGGCGCGGCGGTCTTTGCGGGCATGGAGGGCACGCGGCCGGTTCTGGTGGAAATCCAGGCGCTGGTTGCGCCCTCGCCGCTCGGCACGCCGCGCCGCTCGGTGATCGGCTGGGACACGCCGCGCCTCGCCATGGTGCTGGCGGTTCTGGAAGCCCATTGCGGGGTGCGGCTCGGGCAGCATGACGTCTATTTGAACGTCGCGGGCGGTTATCGCATCCGCGAGCCGGCGGCCGATCTCGCCGTCGCCGCCGCCTTGGTCTCCTCGCTGTCGGGCCGACCGCTTCCGGCCGAATGCGTGTTCTTCGGCGAGATCAGCCTCTCGGGCTCGGTGCGCCCCGTGTCGCATGCGGCGCAGCGCATCAAGGAGGCCGAGAAGCTCGGCTTCCGCCGCTCGATGATGCCGGCATCCACAGGCGAAACGCCGAAGGCCAAGGAGGTCGAGACGCTGGAAATCGAGACGCTTCCCCATCTCGTGGCCGAAGTCGCGGGCCGGCAGATCGAAGTCGAGGCTTGATTTTTCGCCCGATCGCACGGCAAAGAACCCTGATCGGGCGGAGAGCCGTCCCAAACGGCCCGCCGAAGGCATGGAACCGATGACCCTGACGCTTCTCGATGCGATCCTCGTCGCCATCATGCTCGTTTCCGCGCTGCTCGCCATGGTGCGCGGCTTCTCCCGCGAGGTCCTGTCCGTCCTCAGCTGGGTCGCGGCGGCGGCGGCGGCCTTCCTGTTCTACAAGCAGCTGACGCCTTTCGCGCTGCAATATATCCACAACGAGAAGGTCGCGATGGCGGCGTCCGCCGCCGGCATCTTCTTCCTGACACTGCTGATCGTCTCCTTCATCACGCTGAAGATCGCGGACTTCATCATCGACAGCCGCATCGGCGCGCTCGACCGCACGCTCGGCTTCGTGTTCGGCGCCGCGCGCGGGCTTCTTCTCGTCGTGGTCGCCATGGTCTTCTTCAACTGGCTGACGCCGCCCGAAAGCGGCAACCAGCCGGCCTGGGTCATGCAGGCCCGATCGAAGCCCATGCTGGACGAGCTCGGCACGAAGCTCGTGGCCGCCCTCCCCGACAATCCGGAAGCCACGATCCGCCAGCGCTTCGAAGGCACGACGCAGCCGGCCACCGGCGGCGCGGTGCAGGGCAACGCGGCCCCGGCCGACCAGCCCGCCTCGATCGAGGACGCGATCCAGCAGAACGAGGAACAGCCGGCCGAAGCGCCGGCCAACTAGAGGCACGGGGCCCTCGGCCCCTCCAAGCGAGCGCATGTGGCTCGGGGCAGCAACGTCCCGGGCCTTTTAGGTTTTTCATTCGTGTTTCAGTGGCCGACCCCTTATATGACAAACGGGGAGCGAAAGGCCGGAAACGGCGTGCAGGGAAAGTTCGAGCATGGACGAGACACCTTTCGACGACGACAGCCTGCATGAAGAGTGCGGCGTTTTCGGAATCTTCGGGCGGGCCGACGCGGCGGCTCTCGTCACGCTTGGGCTTCATTCCCTCCAGCATCGCGGCCAGGAAGCGGCCGGCATCGTCTCCTTCGACGGCAAGCAGTTCCATGTGGAGCGCCATGCCGGCCTGATCGGCGACACGTTCACCAAGCAGTCGGTTCTGGAGCGCCTGCCCGGCGAGGCGGCGATCGGCCATACGCGCTACGCCACGACCGGCGGCGGCGGCTTGCGCAACGTCCAGCCCTTCTTCGCCGAGCTTTCGGCCGGCGGCTTCGCGGTCGCCCATAACGGCAATCTCACCAACGCCCTCACCGTGCAGCGCGAGCTTCAGCGGCGCGGCTCGATCTTCTCCTCCACCTCGGACACCGAGACGATCCTGCATCTCGTGGCGACGAGCGGCGCGCGGCACTTCAACGACAAGCTGATCGACGCCCTGTCGCGTCTCGAAGGCGCCTTCTCGCTGGTCGGCATGGCGCCCGGCCGCATGATCGGCGTGCGCGATCCGCTCGGCATCCGTCCGCTGGTCCTCGGCGAACTCGAAGGCTCGTTGATCCTCGCCTCCGAAACCTGCGCGCTCGACATTATCGGCGCGGAGTTCGTGCGCGACATCGAGCCGGGCGAGATGGTGACGATCACCGAAAGCGGCCTCGAGTCCGCCTTCCCGTTCCAGTCGCGCCGCTCGCGCTTCTGCATCTTCGAATATGTCTATTTCGCGCGGCCCGATTCCAACGTCGAGGGCCGCAACGTCTACGAGATCCGCAAGCGCATCGGCGCGGAGCTCGCGCGCGAAAGCAAGGAAATGGGCGACATCGTCGTGCCGGTTCCCGATTCCGGCGTGCCGGCCGCGATCGGCTACGCGCAGGAAGCCAAGCTTCCCTTCGAGCTCGGCATCATCCGCAACCATTATGTCGGCCGCACCTTCATTCAGCCGACCGACTCGATCCGCCACATGGGCGTGAAGCTGAAGCACAACGCCAATCGCGCGATGATCGAGGGCAAGCGCGTGATTCTGGTCGACGATTCGATCGTTCGCGGCACCACCTCGCAGAAGATCGTGCAGATGGTGCGCGAGGCCGGCGCGGTGGAAGTCCACATGCGCATCGCCTCGCCGCCGACGCGCGCCTCCTGCTTCTACGGCGTCGACACGCCGGAGAAGTCGAAGCTCCTCGCCTCGCGCATGACGATCGAGGAAATGCGCGACTATATCCAGGTCGACAGCCTCGGCTTCGTGAGCATCGACGGCCTCTACCGCGCCTCTTTCGAGCCCGAGCGCAACCCGCATGCGCCGCAGTTCTGCGATGCCTGCTTCACGGGCGACTATCCGACCGCGCTCACCGACTTCGACGGCGCGGACAATGTCCGCCAATTGTCGATGCTCGGCGGCAACGGCTGAGCCGAACCGGGTTCAAACCCGCATCCTCATGGGATAGACAGGCCGCCGAAGGACGCGGCCTGTCGGCCGCCTCCGCAACGGGAGGCTTCAGGCTATGGCTCGTCAACTCGAAGGGCGCGTCGCGCTCGTCACCGGCGCGTCGCGCGGCATCGGCTATCAGCTGTCCAAGCTCCTGGCCGCCGAGGGCGCGCATGTGATCGCCGTGGCCCGCACGGTGGGCGGGCTGGAAGATCTCGACGACGAGATCAAGGCGGCGGGCGGCTCCGCGACGCTGGTTCCCCTCGACCTCACGGACATGGCCGGCATCGACCGGCTCGGCGGCGCCATTCACGAGCGCTGGGGCAAGCTCGACGTGCTCGTCGCCAATGCGGGCGTTCTCGGCATTCTGGCGCCGATCGGCCATATCGAGGCCAAGACCTTCGAAAAGACGATGAACGTGAACGTCAACGCGACCTGGCGCGTGATCCGCACGGTCGATCCGCTCCTGCGCCTTTCGGACGCCGGGCGCGCCATCGTCCTGTCGTCCGGCGCGGCGCATTCCTGCAAGGCGTTCTGGGGGCTCTACGCGGCCACCAAGGCGGCGGAAGAGGCGCTCGTGCGCTCCTGGGCCAACGAGACCGTCAACACGCCGCTGCGGGTCAATTCCGTCAATCCCGGCGGCACGCGCACGGCCATGCGCGCGCTTGCGATGCCCGGCGAAGACCCGGCCACGCTGCCGAGCCCGGCCGAGGTCGCCGCCAAGATCCTGCCGCTCGCCTTCCCGAGCGTGACGGAAACCGGCCAGCTCTTCGATGTCAGAAAGAACCGCTTCCTGCGCTACCGCGACCCGGAATAGGGCGCGCCGGCCTCAGCCTTCCACGAAGCCGGTCGGCAGCCCGTCCATGCTGGTGAGGTTCTTTTCCTGCCGATAGGCGCGCAGACCCTCCTCGCCCTTGGCCTCGGCCCAGCGATCCAGCGTCGGGCGCTCGCCCGCCGGCTCGAACAGGGGCACCTTGAAGCCGCAGGAGGTCTGCACGAGGTCGATGTCGAGAAACACGACCTGCCGCGCGCCGACGGGCTCCACGCCCGCATAATGCGCCTCCAGAAAGGCGCGATAGTCGGGCGAGCCGCGAAAGGCCACGCGGCCCTGACCGTGAAGGCGGAGGATCAGCGGCGCACCTTGGAAGGCGCAGAACATCATGGTGAGACGACCGTCCACCCGCAGATGCGCCGCCGTTTCGCTGCCTGACCCCGTGAGATCGAGATAGGCGACGGCGTTGGGGCCGAGCCGATGGAAATGGTCGGTCGGCCGAGGCGAGATGTTGATCCGCGTCCCCTCCGCCGCGCTCGCCGTGAAGAAGATGGCCTGCGCGTCGATGAAACCGGCCAGGCGCTCGTCGATCCGTGGGAACTGCTTGGCCATTTCGGGAAGCCTTTAGACGGTTTTGGCGGCGTGCGCGGCTTCCTGGCGGCGATAGGAGCGCACCGAGAAGGGGATCGCCGCGTAATAAGCGAGCGCCGAGACGGTCAGCGTTTCCCAGAAGAAGCTGAGAAGCAGGCCGATATAGAGAACGACCACGAGAACGATCCAGACGAAATGGTCGCGCCGCACCGGCAGGCCGATCGTCTTGCCCGAGAAGGTCGGGATGCGGCTCGCCATGAGAAGGCCGACGCAGACGAGATAGACCGAGGCGAAGGCGCCCGAGACTTCCGGCATGTTCAGATTGCCGGCAAAGCTCAGGTAAACCGGGAACAGCGCCAGCCCCGCCCCCGCCGGCGAGGGAACGCCGGTGAAATAGGCGCTCTTCCAGGCCGGCCGGTTGGGCTCGTCCAGCATCGTGTTGAAGCGCGCGAGGCGCAGCGCGCAGCCGGCGATGTAGAGAAGCGCGGCGATCCAGCCGATCGAGCCGACCGCGTGAAGCGAATGGGCATAGAGGAGCAGCGCGGGGGCGACGCCGAAATTCACGATGTCGGCGAGCGAATCCATCTCCGCGCCGAAGCGGCTCTGGCCATTGACGAGGCGCGCGATGCGCCCGTCGATCCCGTCCAGGAAGGCCGCGCCCAGCACCAGGCCGACCGCCAGCTCGAACCGCCCCTCGAAGGCGAAGCGGATGCCGGTGACGCCGGCGCAGATCGACAGGATCGTGACGATATTGGGCAGGACCTGCCGGAAGGTGACGCGCGGCGCCGGCGGGCGGGGGGCGCCGTCGCCGGGAGGGATCGCATGGCTCATCGGATCAATCCTTGCGCCAGGAGACATGCGCCGGAGCGTCGGTGAACTCGGCGATCACGGTTTCGCCGGCAATCGCCGTCTGCCCTTCGGCAACGCGCGGGACGGCGCCATCGGGCAGATAGACGTCGAGCCGCGAGCCGAAGCGGATGAGGCCGAAGCGCTCGCCAGCTTCCAGATGATCGCCCGTGCGGGAGAACACGACGATGCGCCGGGCGATGGCGCCGGCGATCTGCACGACGCCCACCTCTCCGCGCGGGCTTTCGATCACCAGGGAGGAGCGCTCGTTCACCTCGCTCGCCTTGTCGAGCTCGGCATTGGCGAACTTGCCTTCCTTGTAGGCGATGCGCGCGATGCGGCCGCGCACGGGAACGCGGTTCACGTGGCAATTGAAGACGTTCATGAAGATCGACACGCGCAGGAGCGGCTCGTCGCCGAGGCCGAGTTCGGCGGGCGGCACGACATGGCCGACCAGCGACACGCGCCCATCGGCCGGGCTCACCACAAGGTGATCGGCCACCGGCGTCACGCGCTCGGGATCGCGGAAGAAATAGGCGCACCAGAGCGTCAGGACGAGGCCGGCCCAGAAGAGCGGCTCCCACAGGAGCCCGAGCAGGATCGAGGCGACGAAGAAGCCGGCGATGAAGGGATAGCCCGCCCGATGGATCGGCACCAAGGCGTTTCGGATCGAGGCGATCATGTCCATCAGGGAATCGGTCCTTCGCTGCACGACGCGGCCACAGGGCAGGCCGCCGGGACACGACACATAGGGAGAAACGGGCCGGCACTCAACGCCGGCCCGCTCCGATAGGAGATCAGACGCTTTCCGTCGGCCGCTTGCGTTCGAGCACGCCGAGCGCATCCGCCTCGCGGGCGCGGCGCAGCGTTTCCTCCGCTTCGCTTTCCTCGCGCTGCATCCGCCACATTTCGGCATAAAGACCGTTCGAGGCCAGAAGATCGCGATGCGAGCCGCGCTCCACGATCACGCCGGCGCGCAGCACGATGATCTCGTCGGCATCGACGATGGTGGAGAGGCGATGCGCGATCGTCAGCGTCGTGCGGTGCCGCGAGACGAGCTGCAGCGCGCTCTGGATTTCCTGTTCCGTGTGCGTGTCGAGCGCCGAGGTCGCCTCGTCCAGAACGAGGATGGGCGGGCTCTTCAGAAGCGTGCGGGCAATCGCCACGCGCTGCTTCTCGCCGCCTGAGAGTTTGAGGCCGCGCTCGCCGACCATCGTGTCGAAACCATCGGGCAGAAGCTCGATGAAGCGCGAGATCTGCGCGAGATCGGCGGCCTTCCCCACCTCCTCGTCCGACGCCGAAGGGCGGCCATAGCGGATGTTGTAGCGGATCGTGTCGTTGAAGAGGACCGTGTCCTGCGGGACGATGCCGATCGCCTTGCGCACGCTTTCCTGGCGAACGTCCGAGATGTCCTGCCCGTCGATCGTGATGCGGCCGGAATCGAGATCGTAGAAGCGGAAGAGAAGCCGCGAGATGGTGGACTTGCCCGCCCCGGACGGCCCGACGATGGCGACCGACTTGCCGGCCGGCACTTCGAAGGACACGCCGCGCAGGATCTGGCGCTCGGGGTCATAGCCGAAGCGCACGTCCTCGAAGCGGATGGCGCCCTGCCCCACCACGAGATCCGTCGCACCGGCGCGGTCGCGCACCTCCTGCCGGATGTGGAGGAGGTTGAACATCTCCTCCATGTCGGTCAGCCCCTGCCGGATTTCGCGATACACGAAGCCGATGAAGTTGAGCGGCACCGAGAGCTGCATCAAGAGCGCGTTGATGAAGACGAAATCGCCGAGCGACTGCGTGCCCGCCCGCACCTCCAGCGCCGACATGACCATGGCGATGCCCATGCCCACGGAGAAGATGACGCCCTGGCCGAAATTCAGCCAGCCGAGCGAGGTCCAGGTCTGCGTGGCGGCCTTCTCGTAGCGGGCCATGGAGCGGTCGTAGCGCTCCGCCTCCATGGTCTCGTTGCCGAAATACTTGACCGTCTCGAAGTTCAGGAGCGAGTCGATCGCCTTGGTGTTGGCGTCGGTGTCGCTATCGTTCATCTCGCGGCGGATGGTGATGCGCCAGTCGCTCGCCTTGATCGTGAACCAGCCGTAGAAGACCACGGTCGCGGTGATGACCAGGAGATAGGACACACCGTAGGAGAAGCCGAAGATCGCCGCCGTCAGTGCGAATTCGATGAGCGTCGGCAGCGTGTTGAGGATCGTGAAGCGGACGATCGTCTCGATGCCCTTGGTGCCGCGCTCGATGATGCGGCTGAGTCCACCCGTGCGGCGCTCCAGATGGAAGCGCAGCGAGAGCTGATGCATGTGGACGAAGGTGCGGTAGGCGAGGATGCGCACCGCATACTGGCCGACGCTGGCGAACAGCGAGTCGCGCAGCTGGTTGAGCGCGACCGAGACGATGCGGGCCACGTTGTAGGCGACGACGAGCGTCACCGCCCCGGTCAGGACCAGCGGCAGCCAGCCGACCGCCGAATTGGTGCCGTCCAGCGCATCGACGGCCCATTTGAAGAAATAGGGAATGCCGACCGTCAGGAACTTGGCGAGCACGAGGAAGAAGCTCGCCCAGAGGACGCGCCGCTTCAGGTCCGGCCGCTCCTGCGGCCACATATAAGGCCAGAGATTCTTCAGCGTCTGCCACATGGCGCCGCTGTCGCCGGAAACGGCTTTGGGTTGGGTGTCGGACAAGGAAGCGATCCAATCAGAAGGCGGCGCCAGGGCCGGCGCCGCAAGGGCGGCTCGCGCGCCGCCCGATTTGGATCGGTTCTAGTCCTGCCCCCTGTCCGAGACCAGCCCTGTTCACCCGCCGTCCGGTGAACGGACCGGCACGATTGAGGTCGCGTCAACCGTCCTTGTCGGGAACGCGGAAGACCTGCCCCGGATAGATGCGGTTCGGGTCGCGGATCTGATCGCCATTGGCGAGATAGATCACCGTGAAGCGACTGCCGCGCCCATAGGAATTGCGCGAAATGCGCCAGAGCGTGTCGCCCTTGCGGATGATGACCCGCGCCTCGACCCGCTCCAGCGCGGGCTGCACCGTGGTGCCGGCGGGGGGCGCATTCGCGGCGACGACCGGACTTTCCGTCGGCGCCGCCGGCGCGGCGGCAACCGGGCTCTCGCTCTCGATCGGAGCCGAAGGCGCGGACCCTGCAACGCTGGGAGATGCGACCGGGGCATCGGCCGTTTGCGCATCTGCGGCGGGTTCGGCGGCCGGCGGCGGCGCGATCGCGGCGAGCGGTGCGGTGTCGGGCCGGTTGAACGGGACTTCCACACGGGCCAGAACCTCGCCCGCGCCATTCACCTCGTCGGCCCGCACGCGGTGATCGCCGACGGCGACCGGCGCCTGCGCACTCGCGATGAAGCGATCGCCCGCCCCGCCCCGCGTTTCGGCGACCAGCGCATCGTCGAGATAAACGCGCACGCGCGCGCCTTCGCTGGCGGCGCCCGCGATGAAAAGCTTGCCGCCTTCCGCTTCCACCGCCTCGACGCTCAAAGGCGAGGCAGGCTTGGCCGGCGCGGCGGGTTTGTCCGGCTGAGGTGCCGGCGTTTGGGTGGTGGTCGCCTGCTCTCCGGCACTCGGAGCGAGCGCGGCGGTGTCCGTCGGCCGGGGCGTCTCGGCCTTGGTTTCGGGCGCTGGTGTCTCGGTCGCGGGCGTCGAAGCCATCGCCGCCTCGGGCTTGGGCTTCACCAGGATTTCGGACGCCTCGCCCGGCCGCTCCAGCATGACGAGGAGTTCGCCCTCCTTGCCCTTCGGCGGCACATTGACGATCGCCGTCTCGAGCTTCGAGGCGTCGGCCCGCCCCGTTCCGTCGTTGAGGGCAAGGCGATGCTGGCCGACCGGCAGCGTCAGGTCGAGCGCGAAGGCGCCGCTGGCGTCGGTCTTGACGTCCGCCAAGCGCTCCGTGCCGCTCTGGAGGCTCACGGTGGCGTTCGGCGCGGCACGGCCGGCCAGGACGGTGGCGCCATCGGGTTCGACGCGAACCACGTCGAAGCTCGGCGCGCTCGGCTCGGCCGACGCGGCGGCGCCAGCCTCCTGCGTTTTCGCGGGTTCGGCGGGCGCGGCCGGCGGCGTCGAAGCCGCGGGGGCCGGCGTAGAGGCTTGGGGCGCGGAAGCGGCCGAAGCGGAGGCCGACATAGGGGCCGATGTCGGGGCCGCAGGCGCGGAGGTGCCAGCCACCGTCGCGACCGGGTTCGGCGTCTCGAACAGGCCGAAATGCCACCCGGCGGCAAAGGCTGCCGCCATGATGGCCAAAACCGAGACTCCCAGACGCGCCTTCATCCGATTACTGCCAATTTGATGTAAAAACTTGATTCCTCACCGAGTTTAGCCGCGCCGCCTTGTCACGGCAACGCTCGCCCCGAGTTTCCGGTGCCGTCGAACCGTGCACCGGGGTCTGGGTACGCCTGCGGTCGCCAAACGTGACGCAAGGGCAACAGGCGGCAAGTGCCGATCGCCTCACCCGCCGCCGACCAAGCCCCGGACAGGCCAAGCGCCTATGCTGGCGCGAGGACTTCGAGAACGGGAGCGCATGATGCGCCAATCGGCCAGGACGGCCTTCGCTCGTGTGGCCTGCGCGGCTCTGCTCGGGCTGTCGCCGATCGCGCCCGCGCGGGCCGACAGCGCGAAGGCGCCGGGGCGCTGGATCGGGCGCGTCGACGAGACGAGCCAGCGCTTCGGCTGGCCGGGCAGCGGCTTCGCCTTGCGCTTCGAAGGACGCCGGCTCACCGTGCGCCTCGGAAACCATGGCGAGAACAGTCTCGTCGCGACGATCGACGGCCTCCGCAAACGCATCGATCTGGCGCCCGGCGAAAAGACCTACACGCTGTTCGACGGGCCGGCCGGATCGCATGTGATCGAGCTGCGCAAGCGCACGGAAGGCGATGTCGGCCTCGTGCGCTTTCTCGGCGCGGAGACGGACGGGCGCTTCCTCGAGGCTCCCTCGCCCGAGCGGCGGATTCTCGTGATCGGCGATTCCATCTCGGCGGGCTACGGGATCGAAGGGGCCGGGCCGAACTGTCCCTTCTCGCCCGACACGCAGAACCAGACGCTGACCTATGCCGCGCAGGTGGCGGAGCGGTTCGGCGCGCAGAATGTCACGCTGGCGGCCTCCGGCCGGGGCTTGGTGCGCAACTACAGCGGCGCGCGGGAGGGCACGATGCGCGACCTCATGGACCGCGCCCTGCCGGGCGAGCCGACGCCCGCCGGCACGGCGCGCGGGCCGTTCGATCTCGTTCTCGTTCACCTCGGCACCAATGATTTCAGCGGCAGCGAGGAACCCTACGGGTTCGAGACCGCCTATGTCGCGCTTCTGGAAAAGCTGCGCGCGCGCTATCCGAGCGCCCCGATCTACGCGTTGATCGGTCCCATGCTCGGGCCGGATCGTCTGGACCTCGCCAAAGCCGGTATCGAGAACGCGCTGACGCGCCGGCAGAAGGCGGGCGACCGGGCGGTGCGCTTCCTCGCCTTTCCCGCGCCCTCCTCGTCCTATGGCTGCGACTGGCACCCGAGCGTCGCCGCCAACCGTCAGATGGCCGATCTCCTGGCCGCACGCCTGAAGAGCGATCTCGGCTGGTAGCCCCGCCGACCGTGCCTCAGATACGGCGCGCCTTTCCGATGCGCGCCTTCGCGGCGCGCTGCGTCTCGCGGCGCGCGAGCGAGCGCCCCCAGGCCTGACCGGGCTTTTCCACCAGACGCCAGGTGACGGCGGATAGGACCAGCGTTCCCCCAACGATCAGGCCGAGCGCGAGAAGCTCGCGTCCGAGACTGTCCGCCAGAAGGCGCGAGTCCGGCGCCGGCCCGACGAAGATGTCCCAGCCGAGGCGCCGCTCGAGGAGCGTGCCGACATTCGTCACGCGCGCGATGACGAAGGCGTGGGTCATGTAGATCGAATAGGACAGGAGGCCGAGGATCGCAGCCGGACGCGTCTTCAAAAGGCGGCTGAGCGCGCCGCCCTCATGGGCGAAGACGAAGATCGCGACCGCGAAGACGAATGGCGCGGCGACCGAGATCGGCGACGTGCCGAACAGGGCGACGAAGGCGATCACATAGGCGACCGTCCCGATCTCGACCAACGTCCATTGAGACGCGAGATCGGAGCGCACGTCGCAGCGCAGCGCGTTCCAGACCCGCAGCCGCAGGAGCGCGCCGAGCGAGAAGCCGGCCAGGCATCGCAGCCAGCCATAATCGACATGGGCTTCGATATGACCGAGCCGAACCAGAAGGAACAGAAGCCCGCCGAGGACGGCGATAGCGAGAATCGTGCCCATCCGGCGCGGCATCCAGAGGAGAAGCGCGGCGAACAGGACATAGGACACGAACTCGGCCGAGATGCTCCAGCTCGGATAGTTCCAGCCGAGATTCTGCACGAAACCCAGCGAATGGGTGAGCAGGACATTGTGGACGAAACTGTAGGGCGTCTCGGCATGTCCCACGACGCCGGTCGGCCCCTGCCGGATGCGGATGGCCTCGAACACGGCGAAGGCCGTGAGCATGACGAGATGCAGCGGATAGACCCGCCAGAAGCGCGCCTTGAGAAAGGCTCTCCAATTGCCCTCGGTCCAGAGCCGCTCGCCCCAGGCATGGGCGATCACGAAACCGGACAGGACGAAGAAGAAGTCCACGAACAGGAAACTGTGCCGCACGAAGCCCGACTGGCCGATCGGCCCGGCGATCGGCGCATGGAGAAACACGACCATCAGCGCGCAAAGGCCGCGCCAGCCGTCCAGCGCGTCGAAACGCGTCTCGCCCGCACTCCCGATTCGCCTCTGTGCCACGCCATCTACCATGTGTTCACCGAAGGTTTGGGCCGCCTTGGAAGCCGGGTGGACAGGCCGAGAAGCGGCTTTTCCAATGTCATGTAACAAGCGATGCCGGAAAGGGCCGCGACGGCGCTCGCCGCCGCCACGAAGGGCAGACCGCCGCCGAGCGCAAGCGACAGGCCGGCCGCGTCCCACGCCTTGGCCACGGCGGGCAGGACGATGGCCTGCGTGAGGTAGAGCGAATAGGACGCATCCCCCAACAGGAGGAGAAGCGGCTGCGGCGCGCGCGCGGCCGGGCGCAAGCCCAGCGCTGCGCCGCCGACGATCAGGGCCGCCGGCAGGCCGGCCTTCACGATGCGTGGCAGATCCAGAGGCTCGAGCCAGACCAGCGCGGCAAAGCCGGCGAGCGTCACGATCATCCCGATCCCGCCGTCTATCCGCCGCCCGGCGCGGTAAGCCATGCCGATCAGAAGCCCCAAGCCGAATTCGAGGATGATCGAATTGGCGTAGAAGGCGGGGATCGGCGCGCCCATCGCACCGAGGGCCACGAGGGCGACGAGCACGAGGAGGACGATCCAGGGGCGGTGCGCGCGGGGCGCCAGAAGCGCGCCGGCCATGACGAGATAGAAGGCCATCTCGTAGTTCAGCGTCCAGCCGGGAATGAGCACGGGGAAGAGCTCGCCGAGCTTGGGATGGGCCATCGGCACGAAGAACAGCGAGGCCAGGAGATGGACCGGATCGAAGACGGTGGAGGCCAGGAGATCGGGCCGCACCAGCGCGAGACCCGCGATGAAGAGCGTCAGCGCCCAGTAGAGCGGCACGATGCGCAGGATGCGCCGTATCATGAAATCAGCCGGCCTCGGCTCGGACTTCTCGGCCGCCACGAAGATGATGAAGCCGCTGACCACGAAGAAGATGTCGACGCCCAGCGCCCCGACCTTGAACGGGTTGGCGATGCCGCTCTGGCGCTCGATGAGTTCGAAGGCGTGGAACACCGCGACCATCAGGGCGGCGATCCCGCGCAGATACTGGATCTGAATGATCATGGACGTCGCGGCCTCGGCTTGGATGCGGACGCTACCGGAGGATCGTTAACGGCCGCTCAAGCAAAAGGGTCTAATGCCGTCATTCCCGCTCACGGTTTGGAGACCGGACCGGCTTAGTCGACCTCGCACGCGGCCGGAGGGCTCGTTCCGCATGATCGAGAACCGGACGATCCTCTTTCTCCATCAGAACTTTCCCGGCCAGTTCCGGCATCTCTGCGCCGCCTTGGCCCGGCGCAACCGGGTCCTGTTCCTCAGCCGCAGATCGCCGAACCGGCTGCCCGGCGTCCAACTCCTCGAAGACGCGCCGCATCGCGAGCCCGACCCGCGCATCCATCCCTATCTCGCGGGCCCCGAGCGCGCCGTGCTCCAAGGCCAGGCGACGGCGCGGCGTCTTCTGGCGCTGCGGGCCGAAGGCGTCCGGCCCGATCTCGTGATCGGCCATACGGGCTGGGGCGAGACGCTCTTCGTCAAGGACGTCTTTCCCGACGTGCCGCTTCTCAGCTATTTCGAATTCTTCTACAGCGCGACGGGCGCCGATGTCGGCTTCGACCCGGAATTCCCGGCGGACCCGGACGCCGCCTTCCGCCTCCGCATCCGAAACCAGGGCCTCCTTTCGTGTCTGGAGGCGACCGATCGCGGGCTTTCGCCGACCCATTGGCAGAAGTCGCGCCTGCCCCTCGCCTTCCAGCCGAAGATCGGCGTGATCCACGACGGGGTGGACACCGACATCGCGCACCCCTCGCCGGCCCCGAGCGTGACGCTGCCGGATGGAACGCGCCTCGATTCAGGCGTGCCGGTCGTCACCTATGTGGCGCGAAACCTCGAGCCCTATCGCGGCTTCCACATCTTCATACGTGCCGCACGGCGCATCCTCGCCGATCATCCGCAAGCGCGGGTCGTCGTGGTCGGCGGAGACGAGGTGAGCTACGGCGCGCGGCTGCCGGAGGGCGAGACCTATCGTGAACGCGCGCTCAGCGAAGCGCCGATCGATCTCTCGCGCGTCCATTTCACGGGGCGACTGCCCTACGCCACCTATCTGAACCTGCTGCAGGTCTCGCGGGCGCATGTCTATCTGACCTACCCGTTCGTCCTGTCCTGGTCGGTTCTCGAAGCCATGGCGACGGGCTGCCTCGTCATTGCCTCCGACACCGCTCCGGTGCGGGAGGTGATCGAGGACGGTGCGAACGGCTGTCTCGTGGATTTCTTCGACGTGGACGGCATTGCCGAGCGCGTCGCGGAGGCGCTGCGCGCGCCGGAGCGCTTCCGGCACCTCGGAGAGGCCGCGCGGCAGACGATCCTGGATCGCTACGACCTCAAGCGCGTCTGCCTGCCCCGGCAGCTCACGCTTCTGGCCGAGATGATCGGGTAGACGCCGACGATTCAGTTGAGGGCGGCGGCCAGCGCGGGGGCGGGCGTCGGCACCGTCAGGCCGAGCCGGTTTCGGATCGCGCCGCTGGAATTCACGAGCGCCTCGATCGTGTAACCGCCAAGCGTCGACAGGAAGGCGTTCAGCGCCTCGCGCAGCGCGGCGTTGAGGGCGCAGCTGTCGATGAGGGGGCAGTCCACCGCGCCGGTCTCGAAGCATTCGGCCATGGCGAAGCTTTCTTCCGTCACCTCGACCACCGCTTGCAGCGTGATCGCTCCGGCGGGCTGGGCCAGGCGAATGCCGCCGTTGCGGCCGCGCACGGTCTGCACGAAACCGGCTTCCACCAGCGGCTGGAGGATCTTGAACAGGAAGAGTTCCGAGACGTTGTAGGCCGCCGCGATCTCGCCCACCCGGCTCAGACGGTCCGTGTTGGCGGCGCAGTACATCAGAATGCGAATGGCGTAGTTCGTCTGGCGGGTCAGGCGCATGGCGCACTCCTCGAGGCGCGCCGCTTCGGTCGGCAAGCGCTGTCTTCCCGTAGATCATTAGAATAATTCCAAGTTCAAGGGAAGACGGTGCGCCGTAACCCCTTCGCGACGGCCTTTTTGTCACGGAAGCGTCGCACACCGGCATTTTCCACGACTGGCGCGAGGACCGGCCATTGGCGAAGCATTCAACGATTGGTAAGGAATCGGGAATGCCTCCAAGAGAGGCGCGCAAATCGTTTGTGCAGCGCAGGGCAATCCGGCGGGTTTGGCACGAGACAAAGGCGTTTCATGGATTATTTCCTCCAACAGCTCATCAACGGAGTGACGCTCGGCTCCATCTATGGGCTGATCGCCATCGGCTACACGATGGTCTACGGCATTATCGGCATGATCAACTTCGCCCATGGCGAGGTCTTCATGATCGGCTCGTTCATCGCGCTCACGGTCTTCCTGATCCTGACCGCGATCGGCCTCAGCTCCCTGCCCCTGATCCTTCTCCTCATGGTCGTCGTGGCCATGATCTTCACTGCGCTCTGGGGCTGGTCCATCGAGCGCATCGCCTATCGTCCCTTGCGCGGCTCGTTCCGCCTCGCGCCGCTGATCACGGCGATCGGCATGTCGATCTTCCTGCAGAACTTCGTGCAGCTCGCCCAAGGGGCGCGCGTCAAGCCGCTGCCGCCGCAGGTGCAGGGTTCGATCGCGGTCATGGACGGCGTCCAGATCTCCTACATGCAGATCGTCATCATCCTGACGACGATCGTTCTGATGGCGGGCTTCACGATCCTCATCACGCGCACCCCGCTCGGCCGACAGCAGCGCGCCTGCGAGCAGGACGCCAAGATGGCCTCGCTCCTCGGCGTGAACGTCGACCGCACGATCTCGCTGACCTTCGTGATGGGCGCCTCGCTCGCCGCCGTCGCCGGCACGATGTACCTTCTCTATTACGGCGTGATCGACTTCTACATCGGCTTCCTGGCCGGCGTGAAAGCCTTCACCGCAGCGGTTCTGGGCGGTATCGGCTCCCTGCCGGGCGCCATGCTCGGGGGTCTGGCGATCGGCCTCATCGAAACCTTCTGGTCGGGCTATTTCTCGGTGGAATACAAGGACGTCGCCGCCTTCTCGATCCTGGCGATCACGCTGATCTTCCTGCCCTCCGGCCTTCTCGGCCGCCCGGAAGTCGAGAAGGTCTGAAGATATGGCCACGACGCCCAACGTCCCCTCCTCGTCGCCCGTCGGCGCCGAGCGCGAGTTCGAGAACCAGCGCGACGCCGTTTCCGGCGAGCCGCCCTTCACGCCCGAGCCGGCCTTCCGCCTGTCCTTCGGACAAGCCTTCCGCGAGGCGGCCATCACGGCCGCGATCGTCGGTCTTCTCACCCTCTTCTTCGTGGCCGTGCGCAGCGACATCGCGCCGGGCGGCCTCGTCCTCTACACCCGCTGGGACCTGTGGCTGACGCTCGTCGCCATCGCCTTCGCGGTGCGTCTCGTGCTCAGCCTCGCGCTTTTTCAGCGCCGCGCCGCAGGCGTGGCGGGCAAGGCGTCCAAGACCACCAAGAGCGTCAAGGCCAAGAGCGGCCTGACGCTCGGCAAGGTGCTCAGCGCCGTCTTCCTCGTGGTCGCGCTGGTCCTGCCCTTCCTGATCCAGACCGTCCTTCCGTCCAGCTCGCGCTACCTGATCGACCTTTCAATCCTGATCCTGACCTATGTCATGCTCGGCTGGGGTCTCAACATCGTGGTGGGTCTCGCCGGTCTTCTCGACCTCGGCTATGTCGCCTTCTACGCGGTCGGCGCCTATTCCTTCGCGCTGCTCGCGATCAATTTCGATTTGGGCTTCTGGGTCTGCCTACCCATGGCCGGCCTCTTCGCCGCGATGTGGGGCATCGTGCTTGGCTTCCCGGTGCTGCGCCTGCGCGGCGACTATCTCGCCATCGTGACGCTCGCCTTCGGTGAGATCATCCGCGTCGTTCTCCTGAACTGGGGCGAGTTCACGGGCGGCCCGAACGGCCTTCTCGGCATTCCCCGCCCGACCCTGTTCGGCCTCGACTTCGGGCGCGGCGAAGGGTCCTTCTCCGATTATTTCGGCATTCCCTACGACAGCATCCACCGCTTCATCTTCCTCTACTACATCATCCTGGCGCTGGCGCTCCTGACCAATTTCGTGACGCTGCGGCTTCGCAAGATGCCGGTCGGCCGCGCCTGGGAAGCGCTGCGCGAGGACGAGATCGCCTGCCGCGCGCTCGGCATCAACACGACCAACGTGAAGCTCACGGCCTTCGCCACGGGCGCCATGTTCGGCGGCTTTGCCGGCTCGTTCTTCGCGACGCGCCAGGGCTTCATCTCGCCCGAAAGCTTCACCTTCCTGGAATCGGCGATCATTCTCGCCATCGTGGTTCTCGGCGGTCTCGGCTCGCAGCTCGGCGTCGTCTTCGCCTCGCTGGTGATGATCGGCGGCATCGAGCTGATGCGAAACCTGACCTTCATCCAGGACATTCTGGGCAACGACTTCGATCCCGGCCGCTACCGCATGGTGCTCTTCGGCGTCGCCATGGTGGCGATCATGGTCTGGAAGCCGCGAGGCCTCGTGTCGTCCCGACAACCCTCGGCGGTCTACAAGGAACGCAAGAGCATCGGCGCCGACATGGTGGCCCAGGGCGAGGGACATTGACCATGACGAACGCACAGCAGACCCCCGCCCCTCTCGGCGCGGAGCCGCGCCGCTGGCTCGACGATCCGGTTCTGACCGTCGAGCATCTGACCATGCGCTTCGGCGGCCTCGTCGCCATCAACGATCTGTCCTTCTCGGTCGGGCGCGGCGACATCACCGCGCTGATCGGCCCGAACGGGGCCGGCAAGACCACCGTGTTCAACTGCGTCACCGGCTTCTACAAGCCGACCGAAGGGCGCATCTCGCTTCGCCGCGGGCGCGGCATCACGGACGAGGCGCTGGCCGAGCTGACCCGCTCGGGCGCCCAGAGCCTCAAGACCGACAAGGGCGAGGTCTTCCTTCTGGAGCGCATGAGCGATTTCCGCATCACGCGCACGGCCGGCGTCGCCCGCACCTTCCAGAACATCCGCCTGTTCGGCGGCATGACGGTCTACGAGAACCTTCTCGTGGCCCAGCACAACGCCCTGATGCGCGCCTCCGGCTTCACCATCGCCGGCCTGTTCGGCCTGCCGGGCTACCGGCGCGCCCGCGAGGCGGCGCAGGATCTGGCGGTCGACTGGCTGAAGCGCACCGCCCTCCTTCACCGGGCGGACGATCCGGCGGCCGACCTCTCCTATGGCGACCAGCGTCGTCTGGAGATCGCCCGCGCCATGTGCACCGGCCCTTCGGTCCTCTGCCTCGACGAGCCGGCGGCGGGTCTCAACCCGCGTGAATCGGCCGAGCTGAACGAACTCCTGCGCCAGATCCGCTCGCAGTTCGATACCTCGATTCTGCTGATCGAGCACGACATGGGCGTCGTCATGGAAATCTCGGACCACATCGTGGTTCTCGACTACGGCAAGAAGATTTCGGACGGCACCGCCCCCGAGGTCCGCAACGATCCGAAGGTCATCGCCGCCTATCTCGGCGTCGACGACGAGGAAGTGGAAGAGGTGGAGGAGAAGCTGGACAAGGGCGATGTCGACGGCGCCGTCGCGAGCGCGCATGTGAGCGGGGGGACGCAGGGATGAGCACCGTCATGACGCAGGCTCCGGCCACCGCCGAGGCGACCCGCACGCCGCTCCTTTCCATTCGCGGCGTCGAGACCTTCTACGGCAAGATCCAGGCGCTGAAGGGCGTCGATCTCGACGTCCACGAAGGCGAGATCGTCACGCTGATCGGCGCCAACGGCGCCGGCAAGTCGACCCTGATGATGACGATCTGCGGCAATCCGCGCGCCCGCGCCGGGCAGATCGTCTATGCCGGCGAAGACATCGCGCAGCTTCCCACCCACTCGATCATGTCGCGCCGCATCGCCCAGTCGCCGGAAGGCCGGCGCATCTTCGGGCGGATGACGGTTCTGGAAAACCTCCAGATGGGCACGACGCTGGTGGGTCTCGAGCATTTCGACCAGGACCTGCGCCGGGTCTTCGAGATGTTCCCGCGCCTCAAGGAGCGCGCCTCGCAGCGCGCCGGCACCCTGTCGGGCGGCGAGCAGCAGATGCTGGCCATCGCCCGCGCCCTGATGGGCCGCCCCCGCCTTCTGCTTCTGGACGAGCCCTCGCTGGGCCTCGCTCCCATCGTGGTGAAGCAGATTTTCGAGGTGATCCGCGAACTCAACCGAACGGAAGGCCTCACCGTCTTCCTCGTGGAGCAGAACGCCTTCCACGCCCTGCGCCTCGCCCATCGCGGCTATGTCATGGTCAACGGGCGCATCACCATGAAGGGCACGGGGCGCGAGCTTCTCGCCCGCGAGGAAGTGCGCAGCGCCTATCTGGAAGGAGGCCATCACTGATGACACCCGAAATGGCTCTCCTCTGGGAAGTCTCGCTGGTCGAGTTCCTGATCGTGACCGTGGTGATCGGCGGGGGCCTCGCCTTCGCGATCGGCCGCTCCACCGCCCGGAGCTGGAGCGGCTGGGGCGTCCTGGTCTTCGACGTCCTGCTTCTGACGGTCGCGATCCGGTTCCTGCATTTCAGCCTGTTCCACGGCACGTTCTTCCTGCCCCCGGCCACGGTCGGCACGGCGCTGCATTATGCGCTGGTGGACTTCGTGGTGCTGGTCGCCTTCGCGGCCGCCGGGCGGCTGACGATGCGCTCGGCGCAGATGGCCCGGCAATATCGCTTTCTGTCGGCCGGAAACGGGAGCTGAGCTTCGACTTTATTTTTCGCGTAAAAACGCGCCGAATCAGCGTTTTGCCTATTTTCGGCGCGCTCAAGCTGGTCTTTAATCTCTCGACCGCAACGGCTTGAAACCGCTCATCAAGAGTGGGCGAAGCGGCGATAGATCAATGGGGAAGTTCGACATGAAAAAAGCGTTCTTGGCCGGTGTGGCCCTCAACGTCCTCCTTTCGGGTGCCGCCTTCGCCGACATCACGATCGGCGTCGCCGGCCCGATGACGGGCCAGAACGCGGCCTTCGGCGAGCAGCTGCGCATCGGCGCCGAGCAGGCCGTGGCCGACATCAACAAGGCGGGCGGCGTCAACGGCGAGCAGCTGAAGCTTTCGGTCGGCGACGACGCCTGCGATCCGAAGCAGGCCGTGGCGGTGGCGAACCAGTTCGCCTCGCAGAGCGTGCCCTTCGTGGCCGGCCATTTCTGCTCGGGCTCCTCGATCCCGGCCAGCCAGGTCTATGCCGAGGAAGGCATCGTCCAGATCTCGCCGGCCTCCACCAACCCGGACTTCACCGACAAGCGCGCCGGCGAAGGCATCTACCGCGTCTGCGGCCGTGACGACCAGCAGGGCGAAGTCGCCGGCAAATACATCGCCGACAACTACAAGGACGGCGCCGTCGCCGTGCTCGACGACAAGTCGGCCTATGGCAAGGGTCTGGCCGATCAGACCAAGAAGTTCATGGAAGCGGCCGGCAAGAAGGCCGCCATCTCCGAATCCTACACGGTCGGCGAAAAGGACTTCTCCTCGCTCATCACCAAGATGAAGCAGGCCGACGTCAAGCTGATCTATATCGGCGGCTACCAGACCGAGGCCGGGCTCATCGCCCGCCAGGCCAAGGAGCAGGGCCTCGACGCGAAGGTCATGTCGGGCGACGCGATCGTGACCGACGAATATTGGGCGATCACCGGCCCGGCCGGCGAAGGCACGCTCATGACCTTCTCGCCCGATCCGCGCCGCAACCCTCAGGCGGCCCCCATCGTCGCCGAGCTGGAGAAGCAGGGCAAGACGGCCGAGGGCTACGTCCTCTACACCTACGCCGCGATCCAGGCCTGGGCGGAAGCCGCCAAGAAGGCCGGCTCGACCGACTTCGAGAAGGTCACCGCCGCCCTCAACAGCGACTCGCTGCCGACCGTCATCGGCGACCTGAAGTTCGACGCCAAGGGCGACGTCACCCTTCCGGGCTACGTCATCTACGAGTGGAAGAACGGCAAGTACGACTACCTGACCGCCGAAGCCAAGTAAGGCGCAAGGCCGGACAAGGCGCCGCTCCGGCGGCGCCGACACCCATGAAAGAAGCCCGGTCGCGCGAGCGGCCGGGCTTCTTCGTGTCTCGGCGGGGTCAGAGCCCCCCAGCGCGGATAGCGAGGGGGCTCTGAACCCGCCTCGCCCTCTGCGATCAATGCCGGCGCGCGGCTTCCTTCAGCGCGGGATAGATCGACTGGTAGCGGTGATGCGCGGCGGCGAAGGCCTCCACCAGCGCCGTGTCCGGCTCGAACCGCGCGGAGATCGGCGGGTCCACCATGACGCTTGCCGGGTCCGCCCCGGTCGCCGCGCAGAGGCCGAGCCGCGCCGCGCCGAAGGCCGCGCCGAAATCGCCCGCCGCCGGCAGCGCGATCGGCGTTTCCAGAACGCTCGCCATCATCTTCAGCCAAAGCTCGGAGCGCGAGCCGGCGCCGACGGCGATCAGTTGGCGCACCCAGGACGCGTCCGGCGCGGCGTCCAGGCAGTCGCGGATCGAGAAGGCGACGCCTTCCATGACGGCGCGGGTCATGTCCTCGCGTGTCGTGTCGGCCTCGAGCCCGATAAAGGCGCCGCGCACGGCCGAATCATTGTGCGGCGTGCGCTCGCCGGAGAGATAGGGAAGGAACAGGAGGCGGCCCGGCGCCTTGAGGTCGGAGCCGAGCGCGCCGGTCAGCTCGCCCGGCTTCTCTTTGAGCACCTGCGACAGCCATTCGATCGAGCCGGCGGCCGAGAGCGTGACGCCCATCTGGTGCCACAGGCCCGGAATGGCGTGGCAGAACGTGTGGAGCGCCGTGTCGGGCACCGGATCGTAGCCGGCGCTCGCGGTGAACAGGACGCCCGACGTGCCGAGCGACAGGAAGCCCGTGCCCGGCCGGGTCACGCCGACGCCGCAGGCCGAGGCCGCGTTGTCGCCGCCGCCGCCCGCCACGACGATGCCCGACCCCATGCCCCAGCGGGCGGCGAGTTCGGAGCGCAGCGTGCCGCTGACCTCGGTGCCTTCCACGAGGCGCGGCATCTGCTCGACCGTGAGTTCGGTGCGCTCCAGCATCTCGCTCGACCAGTCGCGTCCGCCCGTATCCAGCCAGGACGTGCCGGCCGCGTCCGACATCTCCGACACGGCCTCGCCCGTCAGCCAGAGGCGGAGATAGTCCTTGGGCAGGAGAACGCGGCGAACCTTGGCGAAGATCGCCGGCTCGTGCCGGGCGACCCAGAGAAGCTTGGGCGCCGTGAAGCCGGGGAAGACGATATTGCCGGTGATGGCGCGCGACTCCTCGTCGTCCAGCTCGTCGGCCTCGGCATGGGAGCGCGTGTCGTTCCAGAGGATGCAGGGGCGCAGGACCTCGTCGGCTTCGCCGATCAGCGTCGCGCCGTGCATGTGGCCGGACAGGCCGATGCCCGAGACGCCGGCGAGCAGCGAGGGATCGCGTGCGTTGAGTTCGTCGATGACGCGTTCGCAGGCGGCGATCCAGGAGGCCGGGTCCTGCTCCGACCAGCCGAAATGCGGACGCTCCACCGTCAAAGGCGCGGTGGCGCTGGCCAGCGGCTTCTGGTTCTCGTCGATCACCAGCGCCTTCAGCGACGAGGTGCCGAGATCGAGCCCGAGATAATGACCCATGCGAACGCGAAGCCTCCAAAGGCCCGCGCTTTCCAGGCGGGCGGATTGCCGATCGGGCAGGAAGACGCTTCGAGGCCGCCTCGCGCGGCGCGGCGCCTCCCCTCGCCCCTGTCTTTCCATAAGGACTTTTCTTTCGCGACGCGACTCTTCGCGCTACAGCAATCTCCAGCCGGTTGGCCGATCTGAAGGGAAGAACGCCCATGAGCCGCATCGTCTATGTGAATGGCGCCTATGTGCCGGAAGCCGAAGCCAAGCTCTCGGTCTTCGATCGCGGGCTCCTGTTCGCCGATGCCGTCTACGAGGTGACGGCGGTGATCGAGGGCAAGCTTCTCGACTTCCCCGGCCATATGGCGCGCCTGCGCCGCTCGCTCGCCGAACTGAAACTCGCCTCGCCCGCCAGCGACGAGGAGATTCTCGCGATCCATCGCGAGCTCCTCCGGCGCAACGCCCTCACCTTCGGCCATGTCTATCTGATGGTGACGCGCGGGGCGGCCGACCGCGACTTCGTCTGGCCGAAGGGCGACACGCCGCCGAGCTTCGTCCTGTTCACCCAAGGTCGCGACGCGGTGGAAACGCGCGAAGCGCAGGAAGGCCTGCGCGTCGTCAGCGTGCCGGATCTGCGCTGGGGCCGGCGCGACATCAAGACCGTCCAGCTTCTCTATCCCTCGCTCGCCAAGATGGAGGCCAAGCGTCAGGGCAAGGACGATGCCTGGATGGTGGAGGAAGGGTTCGTCACCGAAGGCACGTCCAACAACGCCTATATCGTGACCGACGAGGGCCGGATCGTCACCCGCGCCCTGTCCCACGCGATCCTGCACGGCATCACGCGCGCCGCCATCCTGCGTGGCGCGGCGGAAGCCGATCTGGCGGTAGAAGAGCGCCCCTTCACGATCGCGGAGGCGCAAGGCGCCCGCGAAGCCTTCATCACCTCGGCCGGCGCCTTCGTGACGCCGGTGGTGGAGATCGACGGCGTTCCGGTCGGCGACGGGCGGCCCGGCCCGATCGCGCGCCGGCTGCGCGGCCTTTACCTGGAAGAGGCGCTGCGCACGGGGCTTTGAGGTCTCCGGCGACGCTGCTAATGACGAAACGTTGATTTCCACGCAACCGACACCGGGACCTCCTCGATGAGCACTCGCGATATCGTCCTGATCGCCCTGTTCGCGGCCCTGATGGCCGTTCTGGGCGCCTTTCCGCCGCTCATGCTGCCGATCATCGCGATTCCCATCACGGCGCAGTCCATGGGTCCGATGCTGATGGGCGGCATTCTCGGCGCGCGTCGCGGCGCGCTCTCCATGCTGCTCTTTCTCGTTCTGGTGGCCATGGGCCTGCCGCTCCTGTCGGGTGGGCGCGGGGGTCTGGCCCCCTTCGTCGGTCCGTGGTCCGGCTTCATCTATGGCTGGGTCCTCGCCGCCTTCGCGATCGGATGGCTGGTGGAGCGGCGCTGGGATCGGCTGGGTCCCGTGTCCGCCTTCGGGATCTGCGTCCTCGGCGGCATCGGCATCATCTATGCGGTGGGCGTTCCCTGGTTCGCGGCGTTCTCGGGCCTCGGCCTCGGCAAGGCTTTCGCCACGTCCGCCATCGCCTTCATCCCCGGCGACCTCGTGAAGGCAGGCCTTGCGACCGCCGCGATCCTCATCGTCAAGCGCGCCTATCCGCTCATCGAGGCGAACGCCCTGCGCAGCGCGCGGCTCTGAGAGAGGCGTCGTGATCGCGTTCGAGGCGGTGTCGCTCGAACGGGGCGGCCGCCTCGTTCTCGATCGGCTCGACCTGCAGCTGACGGAGCGCCGGATCGGCGTGATCGGGGCCAACGGCTCGGGCAAGTCGAGCTTCGTCCGTCTGCTGAACGGGCTGCTTCTGCCCACGAGCGGCACGGTCCATGTCTTCGGAATGGACACGAAAAGCGCGGCGCGCGCGGTGCGCCGCCGCGTCGGCTTCGTGTTCCAGAACCCCGACAACCAGATCGTCTATCCAAGCGTCGGCGAGGATCTCGCCTTCGGCCTGAAGCCGCTCAAACTGCCCAAGCCCGAAATCGCCGCGCGGGTCGGCCGGGCGCTGGCGGAAGCCGGCCTTTCCGGCTTCGAGGAGCGGCTGGCGCATGAGCTTTCGGGTGGCGAGCGGCAGATGGTGGCGATCGCGGGCGTCGCCATCCTGCGCCCCGATCTCCTGGTTCTGGACGAGCCGACGACGCTTCTCGACCGGCGCAACAAGCGCCGCGTGATGGAGGCGGTTCATGCCATGTCCTGCGCCGTCGCCATGGTGACGCACGATCTCGACCTTCTGGACAGCTTCGACCGGGTTCTCGTGTTCGAGAACGGGCGGCTCGTGGACGATGCCCCGCCGGCCCGCGCCATCCAGACCTATCTGACGCTCACGGCATGATCGGCGGCCTTTATCGACCAGGCGACAGCCTCCTGCACCGGATCCCGGCCGGCGCGAAGCTCGCGCTTCTGGCGCTCGGAGGATCGCTTGCGATCTTCGTCAGCCACCCTCTCGCCCTCCTCGGGCTTCTTCTCCTCGCGATCGGCCTGTTTCCCCTCGCCTCCTTCTCGCTCGGCACGGCGCTCCGTCAGTTGCGCCCGGCCGCGATCGTTCTTGCCCTCCTGTTTCTGGCGCAGCTCTGGATCACCGGGCTCGACGCTGCCCTCGTGGTGACGCTGCGGCTGGCGGCGCTTCTCCTTGCCGCCGCGCTGGTGACGCTGACGACGCGCGTCTCCGACATGACCGAGACGCTGGAGCGCGGCCTCAGGGTGCTGCGCCCCCTCGGCGTCGATCCCGAACGGGTGAGTCTCGCGATCGCGCTCGCGATCCGCTTTCTGCCGGCGCTCGGAGCGGTGCTGGAACAGGTGCGCGAGGCGCAGCGCGCACGTGGGCTCGATCGCTCGATGATCGCGCTTCTCGTGCCGCTTCTGGTGCGCACGCTGAAGATGGCGGACGAGGTGGCCGAGGCGATCGACGCGCGAAGCTGACGCGACGCAGCATTCCCGGCGAATGCGCCTTGACCCGGACGGCGCGCCGGCCGACTTTCAGCCCATGACGACGATTCGATCTCTCTGCGTGTACTGCGGCTCCGCTTCGGGCCGTGATCCTTCCTACGTGCAAGCCGCCCAGGCGCTCGGCGCCGCCATGGCGCATCGCGGCATCCGCCTGATCTATGGTGGCGGCACGCGCGGCATCATGGGCGCCGTGTCCGACGCGGTGATCGCCGCCGGCGGTCAGGTGACCGGCATCATCCCGCGCTTCCTGATCGACATGGAAGCCACCGAAAGCGAGCTGAAGCGGCTCGACGAACTGGTGATCACCGAGGACATGCACGAGCGCAAGCACATGATGTTCGAGCGCTCGGACGCCTTCATCGCGCTTCCGGGCGGCATCGGCACGCTGGAAGAGCTGGTCGAGATCATGACCTGGAGCCAGCTCGGCCGCCATCGCAAGCCGATCGGCATCGCCAATATCGACGGGTTCTGGGACCCGTTCTCCAGCCTTCTGGACCATATGCGCGAAGCGGGCTTCATCCACACCGCCCATCAGGTGCGCCCGATCATCCGCGACCGGATCGAGGACCTTCTGCCCGCCATCGAAGCCGCGGCCGTGCCGGCCGAGCGCGATGGCGTGGAAGCCGTGATCGAACGGCTCTGAGCCGCGCGACGCTGACGGATGCAACGAGGGCGGCCCTGGAGCCGCCCTTTTCATGGCCGGATCATTCCGCCGGACAGGATCGCGCGGCGACCGCCGGCTTCGGGCGCCGGGCCGCCAGCATCGACCATGTGTAGATGGCAAGCGCCACCCAGATGAAGCCGAAGGCGACGCCCTGCCAGACGCCGAAGGGCTCGCCGAACACAAACACCGCCGTCAGCGCGATGAAGGTCGGCGCGAGATATTGCAGAAGGCCGATCGTGGTGAAGCGCAGAAGCCGCGCCGCCGCCGCATAGAGGATCAGCGGGATCGCCGTCACCGCGCCGGCGCCGATGAGGAGCAGCGTTTCCGCTCCGTCGCTGGCGAAATGGCTCTGTCCGGTTCCGGCCACCCATCCGGCCAGGAGCAGCGCCGGCACGAAGAGAATGGCGATCTCCAGGAAGAACCCTTCCGCCGCGCTGACGGAGACTGTCTTTCGGATCAGGCCGTAGAAGCCGAACGAGGTCGCCAGAACGAGCGACACCCAGGGCAGTCCGCCGGCCTTCACCGTCAGGATCAGAACGCCGAAGGCGGCGAGCGCGATGGCGAGCGCCTGCGGCCGGTTCGGCCGCTCGCCGAGGAAGACGGCCGCCAGAAGCACGTTGATAAGCGGGTTGATGTAGTAGCCGAGCGCCGCCTCGACGCCGTGACCCGAGATGATGGCGATGACATAGGTGCCCCAGTTCACCGAGATCAGCGCCGCCGTCAGCGTCATCATCCCGAGAATGCGCGGCGTCAGAATCCGCCCGATCCCGCGAAGCTGGCCGCTTTGGGCCAGAACCAGAAGCGCGAAGGGCATGGCCCAGAGAATGCGATGCGCGACGATCTCCAGCGGGGGGACGTGCGACAGGGCCTTCATGTAGATGGGAAGCACGAGGCCCCAGATCAGAAAGGCCGAAACCCCGTAGACATAGCCGCGCGAGGTTTCTGCGGGCAGATCCGACATGGCGTCACTCTCGAAGATTGGGTCCGGTCCTCCCCGGTTTACCAGCCTCGCTTACGAACGACACCCGATTTCCCCTTATGGATGCATCAATCCCGTGAATGGGTCGCTGGGCGGAAAGCCGGCGCTCGGCGCTCGATCAGTCGTGGTCCGGATGCTGGAAGGAGCGGATGTCGCCGAGATAGGGGTTGTCCGCTTCGTCCTCCTCCGTCCTGCGAACCGGCAGCGTCGCCAGCCGATCGACATAGGGCAGCTTGGTCTCGCATCCGAACTGGATGTCGGGCGCGATCGCCGTCGGATCGTCGAAAGCGCCGATGCTGAGCGCCGGGCCGTCCGGCGCCTCGTAGGTCAGCGGCGTGCCGCAGGCCGAGCAGAAGCCCCGCTGCACCAGATTGGAGGATGGGAAGCGATCCGGCTCGCGCGTCGTCCAGCGCAGCGTCGCGGGATCGACCGAGACGAGCGGCGCGAAGAACGAGCCGAACGCCTTCTGGCACATCCGGCAATGGCAGATCGAGGCGCGGCCGAGCGCTCCCTCGATGCGGAAGCGCACGGCGCCACATTGGCAGCCGCCGGTGTGAACGGGTCGATTGTCGAGGGTCATGGGCGCCTCGCGCAGGTTCAGACGTCCGCGTAACGATCGGTCGCGGCCAGGAGGCGGTCAAGCGTGCCGGGCTCGGAAAATGCGTGGCCGGCCTCTTCCACGATCTGGAGTTCCGAACCCGGCCAGGCACGGTGAAGGTCCCAGGCCGTGACCGGCGGCGTCACCACGTCGTAGCGTCCCTGCACGATGATGCCGGGAATGCCGGCGAGCCGGCCGGCTTCGCGGATGAGCTGCCCTTCCTCCAGCCAGAGCTCGTGGATGAAGAAATGGTTCTCGATCCGCGCGAAGGCTATGGCCGCGTCGCTCGCCCCGAAGGCGCCGACCCCGTCGCGCAGCGTGCGCATGGAGACGGTGCGCGCTTCCCAGTCCGTCCAGCTCCGGGCCGCCTGCGCGCGCACGGCGCGGTCGGGATGGTCCAGCCTTGCATGGTAGGAAGCGATCGGATCGGCGCGCTCGGCCTCCGAGAGGGGTGCCATGAAATGCTCCCATTCGTCGGGAAAGAGCCGGCTCGCGCCGTCCTTGTAGTACCAGTCGATCTCGGCGCGCCGGCCGGTGAAGATGCCGCGCAGCACCATCTCGCTCACGCGCTCCGGCCGCGTTTCGGCATAGGCGAGCGCCAGGGTCGAGCCCCAGGAGCCGCCGAACAGCATGAAGCGGCCGAGCCCGAAATGATCGGCGACGCGGTCGATATCGGCCACGAGATCGTGGGTCGTGTTGGCCTCGAGCAGGCCGAGCGGGGTGGAGCGGCCGCAGGCGCGCTGGTCGAACAGGGTAACGCAGTAACGGGCCGGATCGAACAGGCGACGATGCGCCGGGCTGCAACCGCTGCCCGGCCCGCCATGCAGGAAGATCACCGGCTTGCCGGCCGGGTTGCCGCATTGCTCGACATGGAGCGTGTGCCCCCCGCCGACATCCAGCCGCTCCGTGCGGAACGGCTGGATCGGCGGGTAGAGCACGCCGGGCGTGCGCATCAACGCTTCAGTTCCCAGCTCGTCACGCGCTCGCCGGTCTCGGGGTCCTTGCCGTCCTTCAGGAGGATGCCCTCATCGGCGAGTTCCGCGCGGATGCGGTCGGCCTCTGCAAAATCCTTCGCCTTCAGGCATTCGAGGCGCTCGGAGATCCGCCGCGCCACGTCCTCGCTGACGCCGCTCTCGCGCACCGGGTCGATGCCGACGAGAGCGAGACTCGCCAGCGCTTCCGCCGCCCGCCCCTCGTCGAAGAGCTGGTGCACGCGCGCGATCGCCACCGAGCCGGCGAGATCGTCGCACAGGGCGGCAAGGAAGGCCTCGTCCGGCGCATCGGCCGCCCGCGCGTCGGCCTGGCGCGCCAGTCGCTCCCACTTGTCGAGTTCGCGCACCGCCTCGTCCAGCCGGGCCGCCGTGAAATCGATCGGCTCGCGGTAATGCGTCTTCAGCATGAGAAGCCGCACCGCCTCGCCCGGCCAGCGCCGGCCGCCGACCTTGTCGGTTTCCAGAATGTCGGCGATCGTGACAAAATTGCCCTCGCTCTTCGACATCTTGCGGCCGTCCACCTGGACGAAGCCGTTGTGCATCCAGACCTCGGCCATCTTCTGCGTGCCATGGGCGCAGCAGCTCTGGGCGATCTCGTTCTCGTGATGCGGGAAGATCAGATCAAGCCCGCCGCCGTGAATGTCGAAGGTGCGCCCGAGATAGGCCTCGCTCATGACGGAGCATTCGATATGCCAGCCAGGCCGCCCCCGGCCCCAGGGGCTGTCCCAGCCGGGCTCATCCGTGGAGGAAAGCTTCCACAGGACGAAATCGGCCGGGTTGCGTTTGTGCGCTTCCACGGCGACGCGCGCGCCGGCCTGCTGGTCCTCGAGCTTTCGATGCGAGAGCGCCCCGTAGTTCGGCATGGAGCCGACGTCGAACAGCACTTCGCCAGCGGCCACATAGGCATGTCCGCGCGCGATCAGCGTCTCGATCATCGAAACCATGTCCGGCAGACCGTCGGCGCGCGGCGTAACGAAGCCTGTGGCGCGCGGCTCGAAGGTCGGCGGCAGGGTGCCGAGCGCGGCGACATCCTTGTGGAACTGCGCGGCGGTGCCTTCCGTCACGCGGGCGATCGCCTCGTTCAGCGAAAGCTCGGGATGGTCGCGCAGAGCGCGCGCGTTGATCTTGTCGTCCACGTCCGTGATGTTGCGGGCATAGACCACCCGGTCCGCGCCGTAGAGATGGCGCAGGAGGCGGAACAGGACGTCGAAGACGATCACCGGGCGGGCGTTGCCGATATGGGCGAAGTCGTAGACGGTCGGGCCGCAGACATACATGCGCACGCGCCGATCCGCTTCGGGAACGGCATGGCAGGTCTCGCGCCAATCCAGCGGCAGGAACCGCTCCTTGCGCCGCGTCAGGGTGTTGGTGAGGAAGAGACCCCGAAAACCGTCGTCCAAAACCTGCGTCTCCATCTGCGCCCGAATGGGCCGAGGCCGTTTTGCTACCGAAAAAAGCCGCCGCGCACAAACGCCGCGGAGCCGTGCCGGCCGTCTTCGCAGCGCCATCCGGCGGGAAGAACAAATCGGCAACGCGCAAGATCCTTCGCGGCGCAGCATGTCACCATCACGCAACATTCCCGTCATGCAACGATTTGTTAAGTATAGATTCAGCGATTTTTCAGACACTTGCCCCTAAACTGTCGCAATCGAGCCGCCTAATCCACCCATCGCATCAGCAGTGAGCCCCTTCGATGACCGCCGCCAATATCGTCTTCAAATCCCGCAGTGAGCGCGAGCGGGAACGCGAAAACGATCTCATGAAGAATTACCGCGAAATCGGGATCGCAGCGATCGCCGCCGCCGCACACGAGTCCTGCCGTCAGGCCAAGGATTCCGACCGGCAGCTCAAGACCGCGCCCCTCAAGCGGTCGGCCTGATCGGACATCTCCAAGTGAAAAAGGGCGCGTCGGACGAAAGTCCGGCGCGCCCTTTTTTGTGCGTTCGACACGCGGTCAGTTGACGAGCAGCGCGTAAAGCCCTTCGAAGATCGTGACGCCCGCCAGCGGCGCAACGAAGAGCAGAAGCAGATTCACAGCCAGAAGCCACAGGAGCACGCGCTCCTGGCGCGGGTTCAAGCGCGGGGGCGGCGGTGGCAGGCCGTCCGGCGGGTCCCAGTCGTTCTTGGTGTCGAGATACATGCGCGCCCTCCCCGGCCGACGGGGATGCGGGGCGGGTCGACCGATCGAGCGCGGCGCAGCCTTCGGACCCCTCGTCACGAGACCAGCTAGACCGGCGGCGCGCCCGCGCAAGACGTGGCAAAAGGTCTCCACCCGTCTCCGAGCGGTCGGGGAAGAGCCGTAGCCCTTCCCCCTTTGTCGGTCTCAGTGCGCGGCGATGAAGGCCGCGAGAATGTCGCGCGCGGCGAGCGCGTCGCTCCGGTCGATCATCTCCCCGACCGTGTGGATGTAGCGGGTGCCGACCACGATGCCGATCGCCCGCGCGCCGCTCGCCGCCTGTTGCAGCGAGGCGCTGTCCATGCCGCCGCCACCCAGGATCGTGCGCTGGAGCGGGATGGAATGCGCGGCCGCCAGCGCGTCGAACTCGTCCGCGAGCGCCATGTCGGCGATGAAGGAACCGTCCTTCAGGTGGAGACCCGCGCCCTTGCCGAGCTCGGTGGTGCGATCCTTTTCCGGCACGCCCGGCGTGTCGCAGGCGAGCGTCGTGTCGACGCCGATGCCGATATGCGGGCGCTTGGCATAGGCGACGGTCTTGGCGCCGCGAAGGCCGACCTCCTCCTGCGCGGTGAAGGCGACCGTCAGTTCGCAGCGATGCGAGGCCTTGTCCTCCACGAGCTTGCGCACCGCTTCGAGCCCGAGCCAGCAGGCGATGCGATTGTCGATCGCCTTGGAGACGATGCGCTCGGTGCCGAGTTCCAGGAAGGGCTCGTCCATGACCACGAAGTCGCCGATGCGCACCTTGGACTTGGTCTCAGCGCCGAGACCGAGATCGACGAAGAAGTCCGTCGGCTCGGGCACCTTCTTGCGGTCTTCCGGCGCCGAAATGTGGATCGGCTTGCCCTCGGCCATCATCACGCCCTTGTAGTCCCCGTTCGGGGTGCAGACGAGGACGCGGCGCGAGAAGAGATTGCGCGGGTCGAAGCCGCCGACGGGCGAGACGTTGATGAAGCCCTTGTCGGAAACATGGCTGACGAGAAAGCCGATCTCGTCCATATGGCAGGCGAGCATGATGCGCTCGGGGTTCTCGCCCTGCCCCTTCCGGGTGCAGACGAGATTGCCCATCACGTCCGTCTCGATCGTGTCGAACAGATCCTTCGCTTCCGCCGCGATCAGATCGCGCACGCGATGCTCGTGGCCGGGCACGCCGGGCGTTTCGCACAGGCGCTTGAGAAGGTCGATATTCATGCGAGCGGCCTTTCTGGAAGTCTCGGCGGCGAAGGCGGGAGGAGCCTTTGAGGCCGGAAACGGGAACGAGAGGAAAAGGCCTCCGGCGGATCGGGGCCGCCGGCGACCCGTCAGAACAGGGAGCCCTGCGCGGCGGGCGGCGGCTCGCCAGGGGGCTTGGATGAGGGCTCGACCGGTTCCTGCACCTCCGGCCCCATATTGGCAACCGCGTTGACGCGCTCCGAGACGGGGATCGCCTCGAAGAACGCATTCTCGGCCGGGCGCAGGAGATCGACGACATCACGCGGCTCGCTGTCGCGGCAATCCAGCCAGCGCTCGGCATCGTCCGGGCCGATCACGACCGGCATGCGCTCGTGCAGATCGGCCAGCGCGGCATTGCTGTGCGTGGTGAGAATTGCCGCCGTGTCGATCTCGCTTCCGTCGGCCGCAAGATAGGTTTCGCAGAGGCCCGCGAAGGCGATCGGGCCGGGCGCGCGGGGCCGCACGAAGAAGGGCGTGCCGCGCCGGCCGCCCTCGCGCCGCCATTCGTAGAAGCCGCTGGCGGGCACGAGGCAGCGGCGATGGCGCAAGGCCGCCTTGAAGCTGTTGCGCTCGCCCGCGCTCTCGCTGCGGGCGTTGAACAGAAGCGGGATCGTCGAAGGGTCCTTGGTCCAGCCGGGAATAAGACCCCAGCGCGCCAGATGCGCGATGCGCCGCACGCCGCCATCGCCCGCCCGGCGATGCTCGTCGGCGCGCAGAACGAGGATCGGCTGCGTCGGGGCGATGTTGTAGCGCGGCGGGAAGGGCTCCAGCGCGTCCACAAGGAAGCGCTCGCCGATCGCGCGCGGACTGTCGGTCAGGGTAAAGCGGCCACACATGGGCTAGAGGTGGCGCACGGGCTCCATTGGCGCAAGGTCTGGCCGGAAGCCGCCCACAGCGTTAGGTGCGCTTCACCGGCTTGCCGCGCTTTGTTGAAGCGCCTCCCCCGCCCGAAAGGAACGCCATGCCCCCGCCCCGCCCTCTCGTCGGCGTTTCGGTCGCCGTCTTTCGCGGCGAAGAAAGCCATCGCGACGCGGCCGTGCTGCTGGTTCTGCGCGGCCGCGCGCCCTTCGCGGGGCTCTGGAGCCTGCCGGGTGGGCGGGTGGAGTTCGGCGAGCGGCTGGAGGACGCCGCGCGGCGCGAGGTTGTCGAAGAAACCGGCCTCCCCGTTACCGCCCTCGCCTTCGTGCATCTGCACGAGGCGATCGACGCCGCGCAGGGCGCCCATGCCGTGATCGCCGTGTTTCGCGCGCTGGCCCTCGCGGCTGAGGATGCGGCGATCCTCGCGAGCGACGACGCGGCGGAGGCGCGTTTCGTGCCGATGGCCGAGCTTGCCGCGCTGGACGCCGCCGGGGCGACGACGCCGGGTCTGGCCGATGTCGTCGCCATCGCGAGGGCGGCCGATCCGCGCTGACCCGCTCCGGCGATAACCATGTTGGCGGGATCAGGGCCGAAGCCGCAAGCGTGTCTTGCAATCTCCTTAATCCCCCGGCAAACCTCGGGACATGAACCTTCGGCGCGATTTGTGTCAAATTCTGTCTGTGTTTGTCGTCGTTTTGGCTCTTTCGCCGAGCGGGCCGGCCGCAGCGCAGGACAAGAAGCCGAAGGCCGAAGAGCCCAAGCCCGCGCCCGTGGAGACGGTGAAGCCGAGCAACGCGCCCTTCATGAAGCCGCTCGGGCGTCTGGCGACGATTCTGGGCTCCATGCACTTTCTTCGCGGTCTCTGCGGAGATGCCGACGCCGAGGTCTGGCGCGCCAAGATGGACGACATCCTGACGGCGCAGGCGCCTAACGAGGCCGACCGCCGCATTCTCGTGGCGAGCTTCAACCAGGGCTACCGGGCCTTCGCCTCGACCTATCGCAAGTGTACCCCGGCTGCGACGGTTGCGATGGAAAGATACCGCCAGGAAGGCGCCAACCTTTCGCGAGAGATCAGCGCAAGGTACGGAAATTAAGATTGGATTAAGAAGCGGAGCTCCGTGCCCCGTTTCGGCCCGCGCATGATGCACGGGAGCCCGACCAGAAAGATGGAGTCATCGGCATGATGGATCTGAACGGTTCCGAACTCGACGAGATGATCATCGCCGAAAAGAAACAGGTCGCCATCGAATATCACAACGAGGCCTGGGCGGACGGTATCTCGGACGGGATCGAGACCGAGATCCTCGCCGAGACCGCGATCACCACAGCCGTCACCGAACTCGTGCGCCGCTATGGCGAGACCGACGTGCTCGACATGATCGACTCGCTGCGCAAGCGCGTCGAATACGGCGAGTTCCGGGCCGACCGCGCCCTTCAATAGGGCTTTCCAGAGCGTTTTTCCGAGGTTTTCCATGCGACCCCGTTCCTTCCGCGCGTTTCGGTTGACGGGGGCGCTGGCCATGGCGGTCGGCGTCTCCTCCCCCGCCCTCGCCTTCTCGCAGATCACCGACGAGGACGGAGCGGCGGCGACCCGCCAGGGCGGCATCGTCTCGGTGCCGCTGCCGCCGATCCCGGGGGCGACCCCACCTGCCGACGCGCCGCCCGCGCAAGGCGCGCAGCCGGGGCCGACGCCCCCCGCCGCCGCGCCGGCCGGTGCCCCGCAAGTGCCCGGAGACGCGCCCGCCGCACCCGCTGCCGGCTCTTCAACACCGTCCGCTCCCGCATCGCCCCCCTCCGCCCCCGCATCGCAACTGACGCCGGACCCGGCCAAGCCGGGCGAGGCCGTGCCGCAGGCGCCCCAAGGCGATCCCGATGCCACGACGGGCGCTCCGCAGGCGAGCGACGTGCCGCCGGCCGAAATTCTCTATGGCGAGGACAAGCTGCCGGCGCCCGTGCGCGATCTGCGCCGCAAGCTCCTGGAGGTCGCCAAGTCGGGCGACATCGAGAAGCTGCGCCCTCTCCTGGAAACCGGTTCGGAGGCCACGGCGGTTTCCACCAGCGACGACGGGCAGGACCCGATCGAAATCCTCAAGAACGCGTCCGGCGACGGCCAGGGCGTCGAAATCCTCGCCATCCTCCTCGAAACGCTGGATGCGGGCTATGTCCATCTCGACCGGGGCGGCGAGAACGAACTCTTCATGTGGCCCTATTTCACGCAGGTGAATCTGGAAAAGCTGACCAAGCCGCAGCTCGTGGAGCTGTTCGAGCTGGTCACGGCCGGGGACTACGAGCGGATGCTCGGCAACGGCTCCTATGATTTCTACCGCGTCGGCATCTCGCCCGAAGGCCGGTTCGAGTTCTTCATCGCCGGCGACTGAGCGTCGCCGGCTTTTTCGTTTTCCGATCGACGTCTCAGCCGCGCGGCGCCAGCGTTTCCACGAAGCGCGCGGCCTCGCCCTGTGCCGCCTCGTCGAGCGCACCTTCCCACATGACGCGACGACCGCGCACGATCGTGCCGACCGGCCAGCCCGTGACCTCGCGCCCGTCATGCGGCGTCCATTGCGACTTGGAGCCGATCCATTCGTTGCGGATCGTCTCGCGGCGCTTCAAGTCGACCAATGTGAAGTCGGCGTCCCAGCCGACCGCGATGCGCCCCTTGCCCGACAGGCCGAAAATGCGCTGCGGCCCGGCCGAGGTGAGATCGACGAAGCGCTCCAAGGACAGCCGGCCCTTGGCGACATGGTCCAGCATCACCGGAACCAGCGTCTGCACGCCGGTCATGCCGGAAGGCGAAGCCGGATAGGGCTTGGCCTTCTCCTCTAGCGTGTGCGGCGCGTGGTCGGAGCCGAGCACGTCCACGATCCCCTGCTCGATGCCGAACCAGATGCCGTCGCGATGCCTGGCGTCGCGCACCGGCGGGTTCATCTGAAGCTTGGTGCCGAGCCGGGCATAGTCATCGGCCGACAGCGTCAGATGGTGCGGCGTCGCCTCGCAGGTCGCGTTGGCCTTGTGCTCGGCCAGGAACAGGATTTCCTCGGCCGTGGAGATATGGAGAACATGGATGCGCGCGCCGGTCTCCTCGGCGATCCGCACCAGCCGCTCGGTGCATTGAAGCGCCGCCACCTCGTCGCGCCAGACCGGATGCGAGGCCGGGTCGTTCTCGACGCGCAGCCCCATGCGCTCGCGCAGGCGGAACTCGTCCTCCGAATGGAAGGCGGCGCGGCGGCGCGCGCGCTTCAGGATCTCTCGCACGCCCTCGTCGTCCTCCACGAGGAGCGAGCCGGTGGAGGAGCCCATGAAGACCTTGATGCCCGCCGCGCCCGGCAGGCGCTCGAGTTCCGCGACGTCGCCCGCGTTCTCGCGCGTGCCGCCGACCCAGAAGGCGAAGTCGCTGTGCATCCGGTGATGGCCGCGCCGCACCTTGTCCGCCAGCGCCGCCTCGCTCGTCGTCAGCGGATCGGTGTTGGGCATTTCGAAGACGCAGGTGACGCCACCGAGCACGGCCGCGCGCGAACCCGATTCGAGGTCTTCCTTATGGGTCGGGCCGGGCTCGCGGAAATGAACCTGGCTGTCGATGACGCCGGGCAGGATATGCAGGCCCGTGCAGTCGATCTCCTCGCCCCCGCTGCCGGCCGGGATCGTCCCGATCGCGGCGATCCGCCCGTCGCGAATGCCGATATCGCGCGCGCCGACCCCATCCTGGTTGACGACGGTTCCGCCCCGCAGAACCCGCTCGAACCCTTTGCTCATCATCCCGTCCTTGCTTCTTGCCGCCGTTCCGTCAAATACGGTCCCATGCCTTCTAGCCAAAGGCTCGGCCGTCGCAAACCTCGTTCGCCGGCCGCGCCGAAATGGGATGCACGCTCATGCCCTCCGCCCGCCTGACCGATCGCTCGACGCTTCACCTTTCGGGCGAGGAGGCCAAACCCTTCCTGCAGAATCTCGTCACCGCCGATCTCGACAAGCTGGATGCGGGCGAAGCGCGCCCCGCCGCGCTTCTGACGCCGCAGGGCAAGATCCTGTTCGATTTCCTCGTCAGCGCGACGCCGGAGGGCTTGCGCCTCGACGTGGCGGCCGGCGCGCGCGGCGATCTCGCCAAGCGGCTGACGCTCTACAAGCTGCGCGCCAAGATCGCGATCGCGCCCGTGGACGAGGCGGTGGCGGCGCTCTGGGACGAAGCCGCGCCGCAAGGCGCGCTCGCCGACCGGCGCTTTCCCGGCGGCGTCTTCCGTCTTTATGGCGAGGCGGCGCTCGGCGCGGGCGAAGAGAACGAGGCCTTCGAGCGGCTGCGCCTGTCGGCCGGCATCGCGGAGGCCGAGCGCGATTTTCCCGCCTCCGACGTCTTCCCGCATGACGTGCTTCTCGATCAGAACGAAGGCGTCTCCTTCCGCAAGGGCTGCTATGTCGGGCAGGAGGTCGTGTCCCGGATGCAGCATCGCGGCACGGCGCGGCGGCGCGTCATGGTGCTGCGCGCGGAACGCCATCTGACGCCCGGCGCGGTGGTGGAAGCGGCCGGCAAACCCGTCGGCACCGTGCTCAGTGCCTCCGGCTCGCTCGGCATCGGCCTGATGCGCATCGACAAGCTCGCCGACGCGCTGCGCGCCGGACAGGTCGTTTCGGCCGACGGCGTGCCCCTGGAAACCGAAGTGCCTGCCTGGGCCGGTTATACGCTGCCGGACGCCGCAGCCGAGCCGGCCGAAGGAGAGCGATGAGTTCGGCGCTGCCCCCGACCTCTCCCGCCCGCCGCGGTGCCAAGGTTCCGCGCGTCTGGCAGCGGATGCTGTCCGGCCGGCGGCTCGACCTTCTCGACCCCTCGCCGCTCGACATCGAGATCGGCGACATCGCGCATGGGCTGGCGCGCGTCGCGCGCTGGAACGGGCAGACATTGGGCGATCACGCCTTTTCGGTCGCCCAGCATTCCCTGATCGTGGAGAGCATCGTGGCAGTCAGCGAAAGCGATCCGCGCTGGCGCCTCGCCGCCCTTCTGCATGACGGGCCGGAATATGTGATCGGCGACATGATCTCGCCCTTCAAGGCGGTTCTCGGCGGCGACTATCGCGGCGTCGAGGCGCGGCTTCAGGGCGCGATCAACCGCCGCTTCGGCCTGCCCGAACATCTGCCGCCCGCGATCCTCAAACTCGTCAAGGCGGCCGACCGACTGTCGGCCCATTTCGAGGCCAAGCTCCTCGCCGGCTTCACGAGCGGCGAGGCCAACGAGCTGTTCGGCCGGCCGGGCCGCGACGCGCCGGACGAGGCCCTCTTCGCGCCCCGCCCCGCTGCCGAAGTCGGCGCGGCCTTTCTCGAACGATTCCACCAGCTCGACGCGGCGCTGAGCGCCCTGCCTCCCGCGCCGCCCGCCCGAAAGGCCCGCTCATGACCTATCTCGTCGTTTCCTCGCTCGCCGACATGCCGGGCACGGTCGCCCAGCACGGGGCGCTCGATATCGTCACGCTCATCAATGCCGACACGCTGGTGGAACGGCCGGCGAGCGTCAGCGCCGAGCGCCATCTGTTTCTCGGCATGAACGATATCGCGGCGCCCACCGAAGGGCTCGTGCCGCCGGGGGAAAGCCATCTCGACCAGCTTCTGGAGTTCGGCCTGCGCTGGGATCGCCACCAGCCGCTGGTGATCCATTGCTGGGCCGGCATCAGCCGCTCCACGGCGGCGGCCTATATCCTGGCCTGCGCGATCAACCCGGCGCTGGACGAGATGGCACTGGCGCAGGAGCTGCGCCGACGCGCGCCGTCCGCGACGCCCAACGCGCTTCTCGTGTCGATCGCCGATCGCCGGCTCGGCCGCGACGGCCGGATGGTCGAGGCGATCCGCTCCATCGGGCGCGGCGAAAACGCCTTCAGCGGCACGCCCTTCGTTCTGCCGCTGGAGCTTTAGGAACCACGGCCGATCGCCGCCAAAGCTCCGCCGCGCGACACGGGCTCTTCCAACGCGCGCGGCTCCCACACATGGCGCGCCAGAAAGAAGCGCGTCATGCGAAAGCCCTGATGAAGCGTCGCGGCGCTCGGCGCCTCCGCCTCTCCGGCGAGAAACGGCGGCAGGGGCAAAAGCCGGTCCTTCCAGGGCTCGCCCGCCTCGCGGCTGACGGCACGGCCGGATTTCGGCGAGACATAGACGAGATCGTCGCGCCGGCCCGACGCCGCGCAGGTTTCGAGGTCGAGGCCGAAACCGAGGTCTTCGAGCAGCATCACCTCGAAGCGCAGGATGAGCGCGCCCGCCAGAAGCGGCTCTTCCAGATGCGCGACGATGGTCTGGATCGCGTCGTAAAGGCGCGGATGCGGGTCGCGCTCCGGCAGGAGGCGGATATGGGCGGCGAGAAGCTGGATGCCGTGCAGCCCGACCGCGCTTTCCATCAGCCGCGCGGCGCGCAATTGCACCGGCTCCACGGTCATGAAGCCGAGATGCTCGTCGAGCCGCGCCCGCCACGTCGCCTCGACCTGATTGCCGGGCTGGAGCACGGGCTGGAGGCGGCGCGAGCGCCCGCCCCGCACGAGGCCGAGATGACGCCCGCGCTCGCGCGTCATCACCTCCGCGACGGCGCTCGTCTCGCCCTGCCGGCGCACGCCGAGAACGATGCCTTCCTCGCGCCATTCCATGAGAGGGTTCCAAAACAGAAAGGGCCGCGAAGCACTCCTCGCGGCCGATCATTATCAGAAGAAGGTAAGTCCCGATGGCGGCGCTTTCAACGCCGCCTCGCGGGATCAGGACGAATAGTCGAGGCCCATCTCGCGATAGCGCTCGGGGTCGTCGCCCCAGTTCTCGCGCACCTTCACGAACAGGAAGAGATGCACCTTCTGCTCGGCGGCCTCGGTGATTTCCTTGCGCGCGGCCTGGCCGATCGCCTTCACCGTCTCGCCCTTGTGGCCGAGAACGATGGCCTTCTGCGAGTCGCGCTCGACATAGATCGTCTGCTCGATGCGCACCGAACCGTCCGGCCGGGTTTCCCAAAGCTCGGTCTCGACGGTCGAGGCGTAGGGAATTTCCTGATGAAGGCGCAGGAACAGCTTCTCGCGGGTGATCTCGGCGGCGAGCTGGCGCAGCGGCAGATCGGAAATCTGGTCTTCCGGGTAGTACCAGGGGCCTTCCGGCAGGCGCTGGGCCAGGAAGGCCATGAGATCGTCGCAGCCCGAGCCGGTCAGCGCCGAGATCATGAAGACGCGCTCGAAATCGCCCTTGGCGGAGATTTCCTGCGTGAGGCCGAGCAGCTTCTCGCGCTTGATCTGGTCCACCTTGTTGAGGAGCAGGACCTTGGGCTGCTTGACGTCCTTCAGGCGCTCCAAGATCGCCTCGACCTCGTCGCTGATGCCGCGCTGCGCATCGACGATCGGCAAAACGATGTCGGCATCCTTGGCGCCGCCCCAGGCGGTGCGGACCATGGCGCGGTCGAGCCGACGCTTGGGATTGAAGACGCCCGGCGTGTCCACGAAGACGATCTGCGCATTGTCGCGGATCGCGATGCCGCGAACCAGCGCGCGCGTCGTCTGCACCTTGTGCGTGACGATCGAGACCTTGGTGCCGACGAGCTGGTTGACGAGGGTCGACTTGCCCGCATTGGGCGCGCCGAGCAGCGCCACGAAGCCCGAGCGCGTCGCGCCGGGCGCGGTCTCGCCGGCTTCAGGATGGGGCTGTTCGTTCGTCAGGTCGTCGGTCAATCGGCTCTCCTCGTGTCGGCCGGCCAAGGGGCCCGCCTTTTGTCTCATTCAAGCCCGCCCATGGGAAGGCGGATCGTTTCGGCAGCTCTTGTCGGTCAGGTCTTATCAGGCACGCCGGTCTGCCAGACGCCCTCGCGCAGGAGAATGACCTCCGCCGCGTTTTGTTCGGCAATGCGCTTGGAGCGCCCGCGCCCTTCGGCCGGCGCCCGATCGGGCACGCAGGCGCGCACGGTGAAGACCGGCTCGTGGTCGGGGCCGCTGCGCTCGATCAACTCGTAGGTCGGCGGCACGCCGGCCTGCTTGTGCGACCATTCCTGCAGTTCGGTCTTGGGATCGCGCCGCGCTTCGGCGACGTCGTGGAAGCGCGCGTCCCAATGCGTCAGGATGAAGCTGCGCGCCGCTTCCAGACCGTGGTCGAGATAGATCGCGGCGATCAGCGCCTCCACCACATCGGCGCGGATGTTGCGGTTGCGCCCGGCGGCGGCACGCTTCAGGTCGGCCCCGTGGCGGATGAATTCCGGCAGCCCGATCTCGTCGGCGACGGTCGCGCAGGTCTCCGCGCTCACCAGCGCGTTGAGGCGCAAGGACAGATCGCCCTCGTCGGACTGGGGAAACAGCTCGAAGAGCTTCTGCGCGATCGTCAGGCCGAGCACGCGGTCGCCTAGGAATTCCAGCCGCTCGTAGCTCGATTTCGAGCCCGTGTTGGCGAGGCTCGAATGCGTCAACGCGCGCTCGAGGCGCGCGCGATCCTTGAAGGCGAGGCCGAGACGCTCTTCCAGCCGGTCGAGCGCCGGGCCGGAGCCCCTCACCCGAGCCATGTGAAGATCCGGCTCGGCCGAAGGCTCGACGGCCAGTTCCAGATTTCGAGCGGCGAGGTGTCGTTCTCCATCGAGAAGAAGATCATCTGCGCCTTGCCCACGAAATTCTCGAAGGGCACGTAGCCGACGTCGAAGCGGCTATCGAGCGAGTTGTCGCGATTGTCGCCCATCATGAAGTAATGGCCGGCCGGCACGTCGAATTCGCGCGTGTTGTCGCCGATCGAATCCGGGTCGGCGTCGAGCGTCAGATAGGTGACGCCGTTCGGCAGCGTTTCGCGGAACTGCGGGATCTGCGTGCCGCCGCCCGTCACGAAGAAACCGGCCGGCTCCTTGGGCACGGCCTGCCCGTTGATGTAGAGGACGCCGCCGCGCATCTGGATACGATCGCCAGGCAGGCCGACGAGGCGCTTGATATAGTCCGTCTGCGGCTCACTCGGCTTGCGGAACACCACGACGTCGCCGCGATGCGGGTCCGAGGCGAGGACGCGCCCTTCGAACAGGTCCGGCGAGAAGGGCAGCGAATATTTCGAGAAGCCGTAGCTCCATTTCGACACGAAGAGATAATCGCCGATCAGAAGCGTCGGCATCATCGAGCCCGACGGGATCGAGAAGGGCTGAAACAGGACGGTGCGGATGACGAGCGCCAGAAGAAGCGCCTGGACGATGACCTTGACCGTCTCGCCCCAGCCTTCCTTCTTCTTGCCAACGGCCCGATCGACCATGCGAAGTCCTTCCTAGTTGCCGCCCCTGCGGCTCTCGTCTCGTCGCGCCATCTTGAAGCGCGCCAGAAAGAGAAGCCGTGAGGAATCGATCGCTGCCCGTCGCGGAGCCGCGTCTCGTCCCGGCTGTGTAATGGGTCGGCGGCTCGCAGGCAATCGTTAGAGAAACGTTAAGAGGGCGTGTCCGGCAGCGCTTCGATGATGACGAAGGCCTGGGCAAGCGGAAAGTCGTCGGTGATGGTGACATGGATCACCGGACGGTGCCCCGCCGGCATCAACGCGGCGAGACGGGTCGCGGCGCCGTTGGTGAGCGCCATGGTCGGCTTGCCGCCGGGCAGGTTCACGACGCCCATGTCGCGCCAGAAGACGCCCTGCGCCAGCCCCGTGCCGAGTGCCTTGGCGCAGGCTTCCTTGGCGGCGAAGCGCTTGGCGTAGGAGGCGGCGCGCTGGGCGCGGCGCTCCGATTTCTCGCGCTCGACCGGCGTGAAAACGCGGGCCACGAAGCGCTCGCCATGGCGCTCCAGCGTCTTTTCCACGCGCCTGATATCGATCAGGTCGCTGCCGATGCCGACGATCACGACGTCGCGTCCGAGGGCGTGCGGACCGAAACCGGCCGGGCGCGCGTGGCCGAGCGCTCCTGCGCGCGGCGGGCGCGGCTCGCCTGGAACGAGGCGGCGCCGAAGCGCACCAGCGCATAGGTGAGGCCCGCGAAGGCGAGGCCGAGCGGGATCGACCCGACCAGCATGGGCTTCAGATAGGGCTGCCAGATCGCCGCGAGATCGAAATGCCGCAGCGCCGTTTCCAGCCCGGCCGGCGCGGTGCCATCCGGCACCTCGGCGCGCAGGATGGCGCGGCCGACCTCGTAGGTGGAGGCCCAGACGAGCGGAAAGGTCAGCGGATTGCCGAGAAGGCACCCGAGCGCCGCCGCCGCCATGTTGCCGGCGACGCAATAGGCGATCGCGAAGGCCAGGATGAAATGCAGGCCGAGAAACGGCGTGAAGGTCGCAAAGACGCCCGCCGCGACGCCCGCCGCGATGGCATGGGGCGTCGCGCGAAGGCGCAGGACGCGCTTCTGCATGTAGCGCAGCGACCGGCGCCAGGAGCGCCGCGGCCAAAGCGTGGCGCGCAGGCGCTGAAGTCGGGTTTCTGGCTGTCGCCGCCGAAACAGCATCGTGAACCTAGCTTCCGATCAGGGAACGTCAGAGAGAGCGGCTACCGGGCTTGATCGGCGCAATTGCGGCAAGCTCGGGCGGCAGATTGTCCGGATGATACGCTGGAACCTCGTATTGAGCGAGGGAAATCAGGGGGATGCCGATCTCGGCCTTGCCGGCGGAGCGGTCCACCACGCAGCCGGCGGCGAGCACTTCGGCCCCGAGATCGCGCAGGCAGGCGACCGTCTCGCGGATCGACAGGCCGGTGGTGACGATGTCCTCCACGATCACGACGCGGGCGCCGGCCGGGATTTCGAAGCGGCGCAGCCGGAACGTGCCGTTCTCGCGCTCCACATAGATCGAGGGCGCGCCGAGATGGCGCGAGGTCTCGTAGGCGGGGATCAGGCCCCCGACGGCCGGGCCGACGATGTAGTCGATCGGCCCTTCGACCCCGGCGCGCAGTTTTTCGGCCAGCGCGCGGCACAGGGTCTCGGTGTAGTGCGGGTGCATGAAGACCCGCGCCTTCTGCAGGAAGATCGGGCTGCGCAGGCCGGACGTCAGGATGAAGTGCCCTTCCAGAAAGGCGCCCGCCTTGCGGAAGATGTCGATGACGTCGTTGGTTTCCATGATACCCGGCCCAGCCTTCTCGCGATTCCTGCCGGGCCTAGCCGTTCACACGAACCACGTCCGTCACGCAAGGCTTTCCGCGCAACTGATTGATCGTGCGCGTCAGGTGTTGCAGGTCCCAGACCTCCAGATCCATCACCATGCTCGACACGTCCGGCGCGGTGGAGGTGAGATTGAGGGCGTGGATATTGGCGTCGTTGAGGGCGATCGTCTCGGCGATCTCGGCGAGCGCGCCCGGCTCGTTCAAGGACTGGAGCTTCACGCGGGCGGGAAAGCGCTGCGTCATCTGCGCGTCGAGATCCCAGCGCGCGTCGATCCAGCGATCGGGCACGTCGTCATAGGCGGTCAGCGCGGACGACTGGATCGGGTAGATCGTGATGCCCTTTTCGGGCTCCAGAATGCCGACGATCCGATCCCCCGGCACGGCGCCGTCCGGATTGAAGCGCACCGGCACGTCGCCTTGCGCGAAGCCACTATGCCTGCTTTCGAGATGGCCGGGCAGCCGGAACACCATGCCCGAGCCCGAGCGCAGCGCGAACCAGCCATCGCCGTCCGGCCGCGCCGCCGGCTTGGTGACGCGCGTGTCCTGGAAATCGGGATGCACGGCGCGGAACACGTCGTTGGAGGCCAGTTCCCCTCGCCCGACGGCGGCGAGCGCGTCTTCCACGTCGCGGTGGCCGACCTTGGAAAGGTAGGGTTTCAGCCCGTCGCGGGTGAAGGTCTTTCCGGCACGCTGGAAGGTGCGCTCCAGAATCTGCTGGCCGAGCCCGCAATATTGCTTGCGGATGGCGAGGCGCGTGGCGCGCCGGATCGCCGCCTTGGCCTTGCCGGTGACGGCGACGCTTTCCCAGGCGGGGGGCGGGGTCGCCGCCTTGGAGCGGATGATCTCCACCTCGTCGCCATTGGTCAGTTCGGTGACGACCGGCATGATGCGCCCGTCGATCTTGCAGCCGACGCAGGTGTCGCCGACATCGGTGTGGACGGCATAGGCGAAATCGATCGGCGTCGCCCCGCGCGGCAGCGCGATGAGCCGGCCCTTGGGCGTGAAGCAGAAGACCTGATCCTGAAACAGCTCGAGCTTGGTGTTCTCCAGGAACTCCTCGGGCTGGTCGCCCTCGGCCAGCATCTCCACCGTGCGGCGCAGCCAGGCATAGGCGGAGGATTCGGTCGACAGCGCGTGCTCGCCGTCCTTGTAGAGCTCGTGCGCGGCAATGCCGTATTCGGCGATGTGATGCATCGCATGGGTGCGGATCTGCAATTCGACACGCTGGCGCGAGGGGCCGACGATCGTGGTGTGGATCGAGCGGTAGTCGTTCTGCTTGGGGATCGAGATATAGTCCTTGAACCGGCCGGGCACGAGCGGCCAGGTGCGGTGGACGATGCCGAGCGTGCGGTAGCAGTCCTCTTCCGTGCCGACGAGAACGCGGAAGCCGAAAATGTCGGAAAGCTGCTCCAGCGACAGCGCCTTCCGCTGCATCTTGGAGAAGACCGAATAGGGCTTCTTCTGCCGGCCCGAGACTAGCGCCTCGATGCCGTTTTCCTTCAGCTTCTCGGTCAGCGTGCGCTCGATCTCGTTGATGGTGAGCGCGTGGCGATCCATCAGCTCGGCGAGGCGCGTCGAGATCGTCTCGAAGGCTTCGGGGTTCAGGTGGCGGAAGGAGAGCGTTTCCAGCTCCTCGCGCATGTCCTGCATGCCCATGCGCCCGGCGAGCGGGGCATAGATATCCATCGTCTCCTGCGCGATGCGCGCGCGCTTCTCGATCTTCATGTGATGAAGCGTGCGCATATTGTGCAGGCGGTCGGCGAGCTTGACGAGAAGCACGCGGATGTCGTCGGCGATGGCGAGGAGAAGCTTGCGCAGGTTCTCTGCCTGAGCCGCCTTCTTCGACACGAGGTCGAGGCGCTTCAGCTTGGTCAGCCCTTCCACGAGCTGGCCGATCTTGGCGCCGAAGAGCTGGTCGATCTCCTTGCGAGTGGCGTCGGTGTCCTCGATCGTGTCGTGCAGCAGCGCGACGGCGATCGTCGCCTCGTCGAGATGCAGCTTGGTCAGGATCGCCGCGACTTCGAGCGGATGCGAGAAATACGGGTCGCCATTCACCCGCATCTGCGCCCCATGCTTCTGCATCGCATAGACATAGGCTCGGTTCAGCAGGGCTTCGTCGAGGTTTGGCTTGTAGGCGGCCACGCGCTCGACAAGCTCATACTGCCGCATCATGACCGGACGAACACTCCATCACCGCACGAAAAAGGGGACGCCGACCCATCAGCCGGCGTCCCCTTTATATAGGTTGCAATGCGGAATCGGAGAAAGGCCCAATCCGCTCGAAGTTTAGAAATCTTCGTTCTTTTCCGGCGGGATGAGACCCTCGATGCCGGCGAGGAGCTCGTCTTCCGACATGCGGTCGAAGGCGATGTTGTCGTCCTCGTCGTCGCCGGCCGTGATGACGCCTTCGGCGGGAGCATCCACCAGCGCGCCGGCGGAGGGCGCGGCCGGCTCGGGCTCGTCCACCTCGACATGCTTCTGCAGCGAGTGGATGAGGTCTTCCTTCAGATCGTCCGGCGACAGGGTCTCGTCGGCAATCTCGCGCAGCGCGACGACCGGATTCTTGTCGTTGTCGCGATCCACCGTGATCGGCTGACCCTGGGCGATCTGGCGCGCGCGGTGGCTGGCGAGCAGGACGAGCTCGAAACGATTCTCGACCTTATCGACGCAATCTTCTACGGTGACGCGGGCCATGGCCTGTCTCCTTGGGGAACGGTGGCAAAGAGCTGAACCGCCCGTGTAGTCTCTTGACAAATGAATCTCAAGAGGCAAGCCGGCCTTTCTGGCCAAATCCTCAGGATGGGGCCGAGTTGGCAGGCCCCGGCCGCCACCCTATTGTGCAGCGAAGTTCACCCGGCGCCCTCCCGCGCCCGGGTCGCCTCCGGGTCCCCTCGGCCCTTTCGCATGACTGGAAAGCGAAGCGATGTTCGATCCTCGTGAAAAGATCGCCCTCTTCATCGACGGCGCCAATCTCTACGCCACCTCGCGGGCGCTGGGCTTCGACATCGACTACAAGAAGCTGCTCACCAGCTTCCAGAAGCGCGGCTACCTGCTGCGCGCCTATTATTACACCGCGATGATCGAGGATCAGGAATATTCCTCCATCCGCCCGCTGATCGATTGGCTCGACTATAACGGCTACACCGTCGTCACCAAGCCGGCCAAGGAGTTCACCGACGCGATGGGCCGGCGCAAGATCAAGGGCAACATGGACATCGAGCTCGCCATCGACGCCATGGAACTGGCCGAGACGGTGGACCATTTCGTGCTCTTCTCGGGCGACGGCGACTTCCGCTCGCTGGTCGAGGCGCTGCAGCGCAAGGGCCGCAAGGTCTCGGTCGTCTCCACCCTCGCCTCGCCGACCCCGATGATCGCCGACGATCTGCGCCGGCAGGCCGATCACTTCATCGACCTGCGCTCGCTGCAGGCCGAGGTCGGGCGCAACCCGGCCGAGCGCGAGGCGCGGCTCGCCCGCCGCATCGAGGCCGACGACACGCTGCCCGTGACGGACGGCGACGATTGAGCGCCGTGACCCGCACCGCCCTGCCCGACACTTCGCCGCCGAGCCCCGCCCCGCAGCCGACCGAGCCGGACGCGATCGCGCCGCCGAGGGACTGTCCGATCTGCCCGCGCCTCGCCGCCTTCCGAGAGGAATGGCGGGCGCGCGAGCCCGGCTGGCACAATGCGCCCGTGCGCTCCTTCCTGCCGCCGGAGGGCGCGGCGAGCGTGCGGCTTCTCGTGGTAGGTCTCGCGCCCGGCGTGCGCGGCGCCAATCGCACCGGGCGGCCCTTCACGGGGGATTATGCCGGCGATCTTCTCTATGCCACGCTGAAGCGTTTCGGCTTTGCGGCGGGCGAGTTCGAGGCGCGGCCGGACGACAGCTTGCGCCTCGTCGGCGCGGCGATCACCAATGCGGTGCGCTGCGTGCCGCCCGAGAACAAGCCGATCGGCCAGGAGATCAACGACTGCCGGCGCTTCCTGACACCGACGATCGAGGCCCTGCCCCGGCTCGGCGCCATCGTGACGCTCGGCCGCATCGCGCACGATTCGACGCTGCGCGCGCTCGGCGCGAAGCTGAAAGACGCGCCTTTCAGCCATGGCGGCACGCATGAGGTGGCCGGCTATTTCGTGGCGTCGAGCTATCATTGCTCGCGCTACAACACGAACACCGGCCGCCTGACCGAGGCCATGTTCACGGACGTGTTCGAGACCGTCGCCCGCCATCTGGCAAAGACGGTCTGAACAGTCAAATGTCGGCCCGGCTCAGCGCCTCGCGGTGCTCGGCCAGCCAGTCCACGACGTCCTCGGCGTTCCGGTCGGGCGGGAAGACGGGATAGAAGACCTTCACGATCTCGCCATCCTTCGCGATCAGCGTCAGCCGCTTGAACAGCGTGTCGCCGTCCACGTCGAAGACCGGGACGTCCAGCATCTCGGCAAGGTCCACCGCCGCATCCGACAGGAGCGGAAACGGCAGATGCAGCCGCTCGGCCGCCTCGCGCTGATAGGCCGTGGTCTGCGTCGAGATGCCGAAGACATGGGCGACGCCGAGCTTTCGCAGCTCTTCGAAATGGTCGCGAAAGCCGCAGGCCTGCGGCGTGCAGCCGCGCGCGCCCGGAATCTCGTTCCAGCCGCCCGGCAAGGGCAGGCCCGGCCGGCCGGTCATGGGATAGAGATAGAGAACCGCCACGCCCTTGAGGCGGGACGGATCGACCTGCCCGCCCGCGGTGGAGGACAGATGCAGCGACGGCAACCGCCGCCCGGCGAGATGGGACGCGCCGCCGTCGTCGACGGGCGCTTCCAGTCCTTCCGGCAGAATGGTGAAGTCCGTCATGTCGCAACCTCCCGAATGCGCTCCGGCCATGCTGAAGCCGCCGGCCGCCATGCGCAAGGAGATTGTGAAGGGAAGCCTCGGTCCGGAGGGTCCGCGCCCCTCGGGCGTCAGTCCCGCCCGCCCTCTTTCATGACGCGCTGCTTCTGGCGGTTCCAGTCGCGCTCCTTCAGCGTTTCGCGCTTGTCGGGCGCGTTCTTGCCCTTGGCGACCGCGAGTTCCAGCTTCGCCCGGCCCTTGTCGTTGAAGTAGATCTTGAGGGGCACGAGGGTCATGCCGTCGCGCTGCACGGCGCCGGCCAGCCGGTTGCGCTGCGCGGCATGGACGAGGATCTTCCGCCGGCGCTTGGGCTCGTGGTTGAAGCGGTTGGCCTGGAGATATTCCGGGACGTTGGAATTGATCAGCCAGATTTCCCCGCCCTCCTCCGTGGCGTAGGATTCGGCGATCGTCGCCCGGCCCTCGCGCAGCGACTTGACCTCGGTGCCGGTGAGCACGAGGCCCGCTTCCAGCGTGTCGATGATCTCGTAGTGGAAGCGCGCCTTGCGGTTCTCGGCGGCGACATTGTTTCGAGCCGGCTTCTTGGCCATGGGGTCCGTCCGGTTGCGAAGCGGGGCGCTCGAAGCGCCCCGTTCGTCATGATGCGTTGTCTCTTAGATGAGGCCGGGTCGGCCCGGCGTCAATTCAGAAGCCCGGCATGGCGCAGCGCCGCGTCGATCGCGGCTTCCGTCGAGGCCTCGATCGGCACCAGCGGCAGGCGCACCCCGTTGCGGCCCTTGCCGAGGCGCGACAGCGCGTATTTCACGCCGCACAGGCCCGGCTCGATGAAGATCGCCTTGTGCAGCGGCATCAGCCGGTCCTGATAGTCCAGAGCCTTCTTGAAGTCGCCCGAAAGGCAGGCGTTCTGGAACTCGGCGCACAGGCGCGGCGCGACATTGGCCGTCACCGAGATGCAGCCATGGCCACCGTGCGCGATATGGCCGAGAGCCGTGGCGTCCTCGCCCGAAAGCTGGATGAAGTCCGGACCGCAGGTGATGCGCTGCTCCGACACGCGGTCGAGCTTGGCGGTCGCGTCCTTCACGCCGACGATGTTCTCGAAGTCGGCCGCGAGCCGCCCCATCGTCTCCGGGCTCATGTCGATCACCGAGCGCGGCGGGATGTTGTAGATGATGATCGGCTTGGTCACGGCGCGCGCGATCGCGGCAAAGTGTTCGTAGAGGCCGCGCTGGGTCGGCTTGTTGTAATAGGGCGTCACCACGAGGATGCCGTCGGCGCCCGCCGCCTCCGCCGAGCGCGCCAGATCGATCGCCTCGACCGTGTTGTTGGAGCCCGCGCCCGCGATCACCGGCACGCGGCCGGCCGCCGCCTCGATGCAGAGCTCGACCACGCGCTTGTGTTCGGCATGGGTCAGGGTCGGGCTTTCGCCTGTGGTGCCGACCGGGACGAGGCCGTGCGTGCCTTCCGCGATCTGCCATTCCACGAGATCGCGGAAAGCGCTCTCGTCCACGCTGCCGTCTTCGGCAAAGGGGGTCACGAGAGCCGTCAGCGAGCCCTTGAAGGTCATGTGTCACTCCCGGCGACTTACAAAGAGGGGAAGGTCCGCCGCGCGAGGCGCTCGCGCCGCCGGCTTTCGACCATCCGCACCGCCATCGGGCGACATCGAAGCGCACTCGACCCACGCGCGGACGCGGCACCATAATAAAGCCGCCGAACGGAGACAAGCAGCAAGCGCCTCGCGTCCCCAGCCTCGCCGCGCCGTTCCGCCGCGAGCGCCGTCGATCGGGCATGGTTTACGAGTTCTTCATAGCGTTGATGGAAAGTCTAACGAATGGATGCCTTTCGGGGCGCCTCTGTGATTGCGATGCAACGGGAAGACCCATGAGACACGCGACCCGCGCCAAGGCCCTTCTCCTGCCCGCCCTCGTGGCGGCGCTGCTGACCGGATCCGCGAACGCCGAATCCCTGCTCGACCGTCTGCCGCTGCCCAATTTCCGCATGCCGCATCTGGGACTCGGCCGGGATCGCCCCGCGCCGGAGCCGACGCCCGAGCGCTTCGGCGCACCCGCCCCGTCCGGCAACCCGCTGCTGCGCCAGCCCGCCGCCCCGGCGCCCCGCGCGGCGGCGCCGACCGACACGATGGCCTTCACCTCCTCGATCGCCGCGATGGGATCGCGCGTGTCGAGCGTCGCGCCCATCCGCGGCGACCTGAAGGACGGGCTCGACGCCACCTGGCGCGACATTCCGCGCGCGCTCGCCATCCGCGAGGGCATGACCCCGGGCTCGCTCGACCGGCACATCCTGTCCTGGGCCATCGCCCTTCGCGGCACGACCGACGTGCCGGCCGCCGAGATCGCCCACACCGCCGTCGAGCTGCGCGGCTGGCCGGGCATGAAGACCGTGCGCGCCAATCTGGAGCGCGCGCTCAACCGCGAGCGGATGCCCGCGCGCGACGTCGTCTCGGCCTTCGCGCAGGACGCGCCCCAGACGCCGGAAGGCGCGATGGCGCTCGCCCGCGCCTATATCGAGCTCGGCCAGGCCGGCAAGGCCAAGGGGCTGATCGTCCATTTCTGGCGCAACGTGAAGTTCGACAAGCCGCTGGAAACGCAGATGCTGTCGAGCTTCGGCTCGCTTCTGACGCGCGCCGACCACAAGTTCCGCATGGACATGCTGCTCTATGCGGACCGGGTCAGCGACGCGCAGCGCATGGCCTCGCTCGCCAATGCGGAATCGCTGTTCCGCGCCCGCGCCGCCTCGATCCGGGGCGAGAGCACTGCCGACGCGCTTCTCGCCAAGGTCCCTGCCAACCTGCGCTCTGACCCGAGCTATCTCTTCACCGCCGCCGAGAACCTGCGCAAGAAGGACCGCATCGCGGAAGCCGCCGCGCTGATCGAGCGCGCGCCGCGCGATCGCGCCAGCCTCGTCGATCCCGACGCGTGGTGGAACGAGCGGCGCATCGTGTCGCGCATGCTGCTCGAGAAGGGCGACCGGAAGGCCGCCTACCGGCTCGTCGCCAACCATTCCGCCGAGGGCCAGACCGAGGCCGTCGAGGCGGAGTTCCATGCCGGCTGGTACGCGCTGCGCTACCTCAACGACCCGGCGACGGCGGCCAAGCATTTCAGCCGCATCCAGCAGATTTCCTCGCGCCCCCTGTCGCAGTCGCGCGCCTTCTACTGGCTCGGCCGCGCCGCCGAAGCCGGCGGGCCCGGCAGCGCGCGGACTTATTACGAGCAGGCCGCCCGCCACGGCGCGACCTTCTACGGCCAGCTCGCCGCCGCCAAGCTCGGCCGCGCGCCCGGCGCGATCGCCTATCCGCGCCCGTCCGACGCCGAGCGCCGGACCTTCGAGAACCGCGAGGCCGTCCGCGCCATTCGGCGGCTGGAGCAGATCGGCTCGGAAAGCCGCGCCGACGCGCTCTACAAGGCGCTGGCGGACGATCTCGACAGTCCAGGCGAACTCGCGATCCTCTCCTCGATGGCCGAGCGGCGGGGCGACCATTCCCTGGCGCTCAGCGTCGGCAAGACAGCCTATGGGCGCGGCGTCAACGCGCCGGCCCTCGCCTTCCCGATCGGCGTGATCCCCGAAAGCGCGAACATTTCGGCCAGCGGCAAGGCCCTCGCCTACGCCATCGCGCGCCAGGAAAGCGCCTTCAACCCGCGCGCCAAGTCGCCGGTCGGCGCGCTCGGCCTCCTGCAGGTCATGCCGGCCACCGCCAAGGGCCTCGCCCGCAATGCCGGCCTTCCCTATTCGGAAGCACGGCTCCTGAACGACACGTCCTACAACGCGCTGCTCGGCAGCCAGTATCTCGGCCAGCAGATTTCCAACTTCAACGGCTCCTATATCCTCACCTTCGCGGCCTACAATGCCGGCCCGCGCCGGGCGAAGGAGTGGATCGACCGCTTCGGCGATCCGCGCGGCCAGAGCATCGACAAGGTGGTGGACTGGATCGAGCTGATCCCCTTCACGGAAACGCGCAACTACGTGCAGCGCGTGATGGAGAATTATCAGGTCTACAAGATGCGGCTCGGCGCCGGCTTCGACATCGAACGCGACCTGATGCAGGGCCGGCGCGGATGACCTGACCGCTCGACGGGCGGCGCGCGAATCGCGCCGCCCTCGAAAGCACCGGCAGGAATAGTTGTTCGCGATCGGACAGTGGCGTCGGCGTCGGCCTGGAACGATCCTGTCGCCGAGCGCCGCATTCTTGGAACGCTATGCTCTCCGGCGACGGCAGCATCCGCCTCGCGGGCCTCGCGTGGCAGCGGGCGAGGCGTCATCATGGCACCGACCCGCTTCTCGCAGCTTCTGGTGCCCTTCCCGATGATCCGTTCCGTGCTTCTCGGCGTTTCGCTGGCCGCCCTCGTCCTGTCGCCGGCCTCGGCGCAGGACGCGCCGACCAAGATCCTCAACGCCTCCTACGATGTCGCCCGCGAGCTGTTCGTGGCGATCAATCCCGCCTTCACCGCCGCCTACAAGGCCGAGACGGGCAAGGATGTCACCGTCGACCAGAGCCATGGCGGCTCCTCGCGCCAGGCCCGCGCCGTGGCGGAAGGGCTGGAGGCCGACGTCGTGACGCTCAATCAGGTCACGGATATCGACTTCCTCCAGAAGACCGGCTTCGTTTCGGCCGACTGGGAGAAGGCCTTCCCCAACAGCGCCTCGCCCTACTACTCGCTGCCCGCCTTCATCGTGCGCGCCGGCAACCCGAAGTCGATCCGCAACTGGGACGATCTGGTGCGCGACGACGTGAAGGTCGTCTTCCCCAATCCCAAGACCTCGGGCAACGGCCGCTACACTTACCTTGCCGCCCGCGCCTATGCCGAAGAGGCCTTCGGCGGCGACGAGGCGAAGGTGGACGCGTTCATCAAGAAGCTCTTTTCCAACGTTCCGGTCTTCGACACGGGCGGGCGCGGCGCCACCACGACCTTCGCCGAGCGCGAGATCGGCGACGTGCTCGTCACCTTCGAGGCGGAAACGCAGGGCATCGCCCGCGAATTCGGCAAGGACCGCTTCCAGGCCGTGATCCCGCCGGTCAGCCTGCTCGCCGAGTTCCCGGTCGCCGTGGTGGACCGCGTCGCCGACAAGCGCGGCTCGCGGGAGATCGCGACCGCCTATCTCAACTTCCTCTACTCGCCGGCCGGCCAGCGCATCCTTGCCGAAAACGGCAACCGGGTTCGCGACGAGAGCGTCTCCAAGGAGTTCGCCGATCGCTTCCCCGAAGTGCGCCTCCTGACCGTGGCGGACGTCTATGGCGGCTGGGACAAGATCCAGGCCGAGCATTTCGCCTCGGGCGCCAAGCTCGACCAGCTTTACGGACAGCGCTGAGCTTCGTACTGCACAATGACCCGACCGGAAGCCGGCCTCGCGCCGGCTTCCGCGCATTTCGTTCCGAGGATCGTCCGTGGCCCTGTCTCGCCGTGTTCTGCCCGGGCTCCCGCTGAGCCTCGGCATCACGCTCGTTTATCTCTCCCTCATCGTCTGCCTGCCGCTCGGCGCGCTCGTGTGGAAAGCGGCGAGCCTCGGGCCGGAGGCCTATTGGGCGATCGTCAGCTCGCCCCGCGCGCTGGCGAGCTATCGCATCACCGTGCTCTCGGCCCTCGTCGCGACCCTCGTCAACGTCGTGTTCGGGCTGGCGCTCGCCTTCGTCCTGACGCGCTACCGCTTTCCGGGGCGCCGGCTTCTGGATGCCGTGGTGGACCTGCCTTTCGCCCTTCCGACGGCGGTGGCGGGCATCGCGCTCACCTCGCTCTTCTCGGCCAATGGCTGGTTCGGCGCGCCGCTCGCCGAACTCGGCATCCGCGTCGCCTACACCCCGCTCGGCATCATGGTGGCGATGACCTTCACCTCCGTGCCCTTCGTGGTGCGCACGGTCCAGCCGGTTCTGGAGGATCTCGACCCGGCGCTCGAAGAAGCGGCGCTGTCGCTCGGCGCGGGCGAGGTCCGCATCTTCCGCCGCGTTCTCCTGCCGCTTCTGGCGCCGGCGCTTCTGGCGGGCACGTCCCTGTCCTTCGCGCGGTCGCTGGGCGAGTTCGGCGCGGTGATCTTCATCGCCGGCAACCAGCCCTTCTCCACCGAGATCACCTCGCTCCTGACCTTCATCCGCCTGGAGGAATACGACTACGCGGCGGCCGCCGCGATCGCCTCGGTGATCCTGATCGCGGCCTTTCTGATGTTGGCGGTGACGAACGCGCTTCAGGCCCGCGCCCTGCGCTACAAGAGGGCCGCATGACCAGCCATCGCCCGCCCCGCATCGGCGAAGGGCCGCTCGCCCGCCGCCTCCTCATCGGCTTCGTCGTGGCGCTCGCCGCGATCCTCATCTTCGCGCCGCTCGCGGTCATCTTCGCGCAGGCCTTCTCGATGGGGATCGGCTATTTCGGCGCGACGATCGCCGCCACGGAAACGCGCCACGCGATCCTTCTGACGGTCGTGACGGCGCTGATCGCCGTGCCGCTCAACACGATCTTCGGCCTCGCCGCCGCCTGGGCGGTGACGAAGTTCGACTTTCCCGGCCGCCGCCTCCTGATCGTGCTGATCGAGATTCCCTTCTCGATCTCGCCCATCGTGGCCGGCGTCGCCTATCTCTTCGTCTATGGATTGCAGGGCCTCTTCGGTCCCGCGCTCCAGGGCGCCGACATCCGCATTCTCTTCGCCCTGCCCGGCATCGTGCTGGCGTCGATGTTCGTCACCGCGCCCTTCGTCGCGCGCGAGCTGATCCCGCTCATGCAGGCGCAGGGGCGCGATCTGGAGGAGGCGGCGACCTCGCTCGGCGCCTCCGGCTGGCGCACCTTCGTCAAGGTCACGCTGCCCAATATCCGCTGGGCGCTGCTCTACGGCGTGATCCTGTGCAACGCCCGCGTCATGGGCGAGTTCGGCGCCGTGTCGATCGTCTCCGGCAACATTCGCGGTCAGACCAACACGTTGCCCTTGCAGATCGAGCTTCTCTACAACGACTACAACACGGTCGGCGCCTTCGCCGCCGCCTCCATCCTGACGCTGCTCGCGCTCGTCACGCTCGCCGCCAAGGTCTGGCTGGAAGGGCATGGAGCGGGACGCGCGCAGCGCGACGCCGGCACAGAACCAGAAAAGGCCGCCCGATGAGGATCGCGCTCCAGTCCGTTTCCAAGACGTTCGAGACGTTCCGCGCCGTGCGCGACGTGTCCCTGGAAATCGAAAGCGGCCGGCTCGTGGCGCTGCTCGGGCCGTCGGGCTCGGGCAAGACGACGATCCTGCGGATGGTGGCCGGGCTCGAGTTTCCCGATGCGGGCCGCATCTTCTTCGGCGAGGAGGACGCGACCGACATCGCCATCCGCGACCGGGGCGTCGGCTTCGTGTTCCAGCACTACGCGCTGTTTCCGCACATGACGCTCGCCGAGAACATCGCCTTCGGCATGGAGGCCAAGGGCAAGCGCTCCAAGGCCGATATCCGCGAGCGGGCGGCGGAGCTTCTGCGCCTCGTGAAGCTCGACGGTCTCGGCGCGCGCTATCCCAACCAGATTTCCGGCGGCCAGCGCCAGCGCGTGGCGCTCGCCCGCGCGCTCGCCGTCGAGCCGCGCGTTCTGCTTCTGGACGAGCCCTTCGGCGCGCTCGACGCGGCCGTGCGGCGCGACCTTCGCCGCTGGCTGCGCGAGTTGCACGAGGACATGCCGATCACCACGCTTTTCGTCACGCACGACCAGGAGGAAGCGCTGGATCTCGCGGACGAGGTCGTGATCCTCGACGGTGGCCGCATCGTCCAGCGCGGCACGCCGGAAGAGGTCACGCGCCGGCCGGCGACGCGCTTCGTCATGGGGTTTCTCGGCGACACCAACCGCTTCGCCGCCGAAGTGCGGGGCGGCGAAGCGCGCGTCGGCGCGCTCGTCTGGCCGGCGCCCGGGCTCGGGGACGGACCGGCCGATCTCTTCGCCCGGCCGCGCGACCTCGTCTGGTCCGCGGCGGGCCTCGGCATCCCCGCGACCATCCTGCGCGTTCTGGAGCGGCCCGATTCCCGCCGCCTCGTGGTGGAAGCCCCAAACGGCACGATCGCCGAACTCGACGCGCCCCTGGACCAGCCCGTCGCCAAGGGAGACATCGGCTCGCTGACCGCGACGCGCGCCCAGGTTTTCGCCGCGCGATAGCGTCGGGCGGTCGATCTAGGCCGCTTTGTGGCCAAAAAACGTTCCCAAGACCGGATCGTGGCCTATCTCGGGTCTTGCCGCTCTCGTTCGCTCGCGCGCGGCGATCGACAACAGACCCGGGAACATCTGCCCCTTGCCTTCATCCACCATGAACAAGCCGGTCTTCTTGACGGCCAGCGCCATCATCATCCTGCTCGCCTTCATCGGCGTCGTGTACCCACAGGACGCGGCGCGCATCTTCTCGGCCGTGCAGAGTTTCGTGCTGGAGACCTTCGGCTGGTTCTATCTCCTCGCCGTCGGAATTCTGGTCTTCACCATCCTGTTCCTGGCGACCAGCCGCTACGGCACGCTGAAGCTCGGACCCGACGACGCCGAGCCGGACTACCCCTATGTCTCCTGGCTCGCCATGCTGTTTGCCGCCGGCATGGGCATCGGCCTCATGTTCTACGCCGTCGCCGAGCCGATCCTGCATTATTCGGTGCCCCCCGAAGCCCAGCCCGGAAGCTTCGACGCGGCGCGTCAGGCCATGTCCATCGTCTTCTTCCACTGGGGCATCCATGCCTGGTCGATCTATGCGGTGGTCGGCCTGTCGCTCGCCTATTTCTCCTTCCGCTACAATCTGCCCCTGACGATCCGCGCCGGCCTCTATCCGCTGATCCGCGACCGCATCCACGGGCCCATCGGCAACGCGGTCGACATCTTCGCCATCTGCGGCACGATGTTCGGCATCGCGACCTCGCTCGGCCTCGGCGTTCTCCAGATCAATGCCGGCCTCAACTATCTCGTCGGCCTGCCGCAGACGCCGCTGATCCAGGTCGGCCTCATCGCCGTGGTCATGGGCCTTGCGACCATTTCGGTCCTGTCCGGTCTCGACAAGGGCATTCGCCGCCTGTCGGAGGGCAATCTCCTTCTGGCCGTCGTTCTCATGCTCTTCGTACTCGTGGTCGGGCCGACGGAGTTCATCTTCCGCGCCTTCGTGCAGAATGTCGGAACCTATCTGTCCGATTTCGTGAGCCGCACCTTCAAGCTCTATGCCTACGAGCCGAAGAACTGGATCAGCGACTGGACGCTCTTCTACTGGGCGTGGTGGATCTCCTGGTCGCCGTTCGTCGGCATGTTCATCGCGCGCATCTCGCGCGGGCGCACGGTGCGCGAGTTCGTCGTCGGCGTCCTGTTCGTACCCTCCGCCTTCACCTTCTTCTGGATGACCGTATTCGGCAACACCGCGATCTCCCTCGACATGGGCGAAGCGGCGGGCGCGATCTCCCGCGCGGTCGCGGCCGATATCTCGGTGTCGCTGTTCCAGTTCTTCGAGCATCTGCCGCTGACGATGATCACCTCGGCGCTCAGCTGCGCCCTCGTCGCCATCTTCTTCGTCACCTCGGCCGATTCCGGCTCCATGGTGATCGACACGATCGCGGCGGGCGGCAATTCCGACACGCCGGTCTGGCAGCGCATCTACTGGTGCGGCCTCGAAGGCGTGGTGGCGGCGGCGCTGCTTCTGGCCGGCGGCCTCGGCGCGCTGCAGACCATGACGCTGATCACCGCCCTGCCCTTCGCGGTGATCCTGCTCCTCCTCGGCTTCGGCCTCGTGAAGGGAATGCGCGCCGACATGGCTCGGCTCGACACGCATCGCGAGTCGCGCCCGGCGATCCGCACCCGCTCGTCGAACTGGCAGTCGCGCCTCGGCGCCATTCTCAACCAGCCGACGAAGCGCGACATTCTCGCCTTCGTGGAGCGCACCGCCGCGCCAGCGCTGGATGAGGTCTGCCGCGAGTTGAACAAGCGTGGGCTCGGCGCCGTCAGCGAGCGGGACGAGGATGGCGGCGTGACGCTGACCGTGCCGTCCGAAGCCTCGCGCAACTTCGTCTATGGCGTCACGCCGACGGCGCGGCCCGCCATGGTCTTCTCGGCCGGCGACGCCTCGCGTTCGGACACGCGGCGCGAACAGGTCTGGGTCGCGCGCACCGTGTTTTCGGACGGCTCGCGCGGCTACGACGTCGCGGATTTCAACCGCGACGATCTGATCTCGGACGTTCTGGCGCAGTTCGAGCGCTACCGCGTCTTGACCGAGGCGCCGAGCACCTCGCTCTACACGGCCTCCCCGGACCCGACGCCGGCCACCTGACGCGCGCTCGAGATCCGACAGGTAGAAAATCCGGGGGTGGCGAAGGCCGCCCCCGGCGCATTTCGGATGATCGATTTCGGCGCAACCGCCCCGGACCACCCGACCGATCGGCGCGGACTGTCCGCCCTACAAAATGATGCCGTGTCGCGCGGCGAGCGTCGCAACCGTGCGCTCCACCTCTTCCATCCGCCTCGCCTCGCTCCAGCCGAGCCCTTCCGCCGCGACATAAGCGAGCCGTTCGAGGATCGCCCGGGTGATCTCGCCGCGCACCGTGAGCGTCGTTCGGCGCAGGACGAGATCGCTCAGATGCCCGACGGCCTCGCAAGCCACGAGATGTTCGATCTCCCCCAGCGAATAGCTTTCCGCGCCCGGCAGACGGTCGGCATCCGTCCATTGACCCTTGTGCTCGATCACGGCCAACGCGCTCGTGCCGTAGCGCGAAAGAAGCTCGTCCACCCGCGCTGGGGCAAGGCCGCTTTCGCTCGCGACGCGCGTCACCCAGGCCTTGCGCGCAACCGTGTCGGTCGGAAAGTCGCGCCCGCCGCCGATCGGCAGGTGCTGCGTCGAGATGCGCCGCGCGCCGCCGAGCCGGCCGAGCACCGTGTCGGCGACCTCTTCGGCAAAGCCGCGAAAGGTCGTCCATTTGCCGCCGACGAGCGAGATGATCGCGAAGCCACGCTCGCCCGTCGCCTCCGCCACCGGCGCGGAATGATCCCGGCTGATGAGGCCGGGATTGGCCGCGTCCGACGCCGGCAGAGGCCGGATGCCGCTATAGGTGGAAACGATCTGGCTGCGCTCGAAACCGAGGCCCGGCAGGAGGCTGCGCAGGCTCGCCAGGAAATAGTCGATCTCGTCCTCCTCGCAGCGCACCTCGTCGGGATTTGCCGCCTTGATGTCGGTGGAGCCGACGAGCGCCCGGCCGAGATAGTCGAAGACGAGACAGATGCGCCCGTCGTCGGCCTCGAAATAGATCATCCGCCCATCCAGCTGGCGCAGGAGTTCGAGGTGATCGAGAAGGATATGCGACCCCTTGGTGCCGCCGATCAGCCTGGACGGCGCGCCGAGCGCGGCGTTCACATGGTCGATCCACGGGCCGGCGGCGTTGACGACGAGGCGCGGGCGAAGCGTGCGACGCTCGCCCTCGGGCAGGCGGACCGCCACCGCGCCCGCTTCCGCGCCCAATAGCTCGACATGGTTCGCGGCGGCCGAGCGCGGCGAGGCCTTCAGCCCATCCATCACGAGTTCGAGCACGAGGCGCTCGGGCCGCGCGATCTTGGCGTCGTAATAAAGGCCGGTCGCCTTCACGGCGGGCGTCAGCATGGGCATGTCGCGCAGCGAGCGGGCCCGGCCGAACAGGCGGTGGCGCGGCATGACGCGGTGGCGCGAGCCGTAGAAATCGTAGAGCGCAAGGCCGATCTTGACGAGCACCGCGCCCCGGCTGCGCGGCGCGGTGGTGGAGCCCAGAAGCGTGCGCAGCGCCGCGCCGATGCCCTTGGTCCAGGAGAAGGCGGGGATCACGGTCGGCAGCGGCTCGACGCAATGGGGGGCGTTGCGCAGGAGGAGATTGCGCTCCAGCGTCGACTGCGCGACGAGGCCGAACTCGCCGGTCTCCAGATATTTCAGCCCGCCATGGATGAGCCGCGAGGGCGCGGCGCTGGTGCCGGAGCCGTAGTCGCCCTTGTCGAGAAGGACGCAGGTCAGGCCCTGTTCGCAGAGATCGCGAAAGAGGCCGGCGCCGTTGACGCCGGCGCCCAGGATCAGGACGTCGATCTCGCCCCCGTCGAGAGAGGCGAGACGCTCCGGGTCGAAGAGCGAAGCGGCGGAAGCAGGGGCGGTCATCGGATTTCGGTCTCCACGAGACGGAGGGCAATGCCGGCCTCGTCCAGCCTCCGCACCGTTTCGGCGTCGAGCGAGGCGCTGGCGAGAACGGTGTCGAAGGCGGAAAGGTCGGCGAAAAGATGCAGGGCCGTGCGGCCGAACTTGGTGTCGTCCAGAAGCAGGAGCCGGCGGGCGCTCGCCGCCATCATCGCCTGCTTGGCGCGCACCATCTGCCCGTCCTGAATGAAGGCGCTGGTGCCCGACACGGCCGAAGCCGAGCAGACGAGAACATCGGCTCTGAGCCGCGCGATGGCGCTTTCGCAGACGAGGCCGATGAAGGCGTCGTAGGTGCGATGATACTGGCCGCCCAGGCAGATCAGATCGACGCCGTCCGCCTCCTTCAGCGCGGTCGCGACCGGCAGGCCGTTGGTGACGACGGTGAGCGGCGCGCGCTCGGGCAGAAGCGGCGCGAGGGCTGCAGCGGTGGAGGAATCGTCGAGCATCACCACCTGTCCCGGCTCGATCAGATCGAGCGCGGCGCGGGCCAGCGCCTGCTTCTGCGGGGTCGCGAGCGTCGTGCGGTAGCGAAACAGGCTCTCGTAGATGCCGCTCGGCTGGGCGGAGACGGCGCCATGCAGCTTGCGGAGTACCCCCTGGGCGGCGAGCTGGTCGATATGGCGATGCACCGTCATGCGCGACACGCCGAAGCGCTCGATCAGATCGTCGATGCGCACCTGTCCCTGCGCGATCACGAAATTGGCGATCTCCTCGCGCCGTCGATCCCCCTTGCCCATCAGCCCTGCCCGCCCGAGCCGATCGCCTCGAGCTCGGCCCAATAGGGCTTCATCGCCTCGGCCAAGCGGTTGAAGAGCGCATAGCGCTCGTTCATCTCGCTAGCGCGCGCGGCATTCGGCTCGAAGAGGCGCGTGACGCTGGAGAGATCGCGCGGATCGGCCAAGGGCGAGGCATAGAGGCCGACGCCCGCCCCCGCGCAGAGCGCCGCGCCGAAGGCCGCCGCTTCCTCCGTGCCGGGCACGGCGACGGGCATGGCGAGGACGTCGGCGAAGAGCTGGGCGAAGGCGGGGTTGCGCGAGCCGCCGCCGGTCAGCATCGCCCGGTCGAAGGGAAACCCGTCGCGCAAGGCATCGACATGGACGCGGTGGTTGAAGGCGATCCCTTCCAGTACCGCGCGCAGCATGTCGCCCCGGTCGTGCCAGCCGTGAAGCCCGAGAAAGCTGGCGCTGGACGCTTCGCCATGCGGCGAGCCGAAGAGATAGGGGTGGAAGAAGAGCGTCGAGGATCGGTCGAAGGCCGCCTTCATCTCCTCGGCCAGAACCACGTGGATGGACTGGCCCGCCTCGATCGCCGCGCGCTGGTCGCGCTCGCAGAGCCGGTCGAGAAACCAGTCGTAATTGGCGGTGGAGGCCGGCGAGATCGCCATGTTGTTCCAGCGGCCGGGTTCGATGGCGTTGCGGCAGAACCAGCGCGGGTCGGTGCGCGGCGCCTCGCTCACCACTTCGTTGATCGAATAGGTGCCCGCGACGATCCCGACGACGCCCGTCCGGTGCGCGCCGATGCCGAGTGTGGAGGCCGTCACGTCGTGGAGGCCGCAGGCGACGGGTGTGCCCTCATTAAGGCCGCTCGCTTCGGCCGCCTCGCGCGTCACCGCGCCGACGATCTCGCCCGAGCCGAAGATCGGCGGCAGGGCCTGGTTCAGATCGGTGAGACCGAAGAGTTCGAGCGCCCGGGGGGAATAGAGTTGCGTGGCGACATCGGTGAAGGAGGTGCTGGCTTCCGTCCGGTCGGTTGCGACCTCGCCGGTCAGGCAGAAGCGCAGCCAGTCCTTACAGGCGAGGATATGGCCGATGCGGGCATAGGTTTCGGGCTCTTCCGCCTTGATCCAGGCCAACAGAGCGGACGGCGCCGAGACATGCGGTGTCTGGCCGGTGAGCGCCAGCGCCTCGGCAAAGAGCGCGTCCTTGCGCCAGCGGGCGACGAGATCGAGTGCCCGGCTGTCGAGCGACAGGATGCCGGGCCGCAGCGGGCGCTTGTCGCGATCGAGAAGATAGACGCCGTCGCCATGGGCAGTCGCCGCGACGGCGCGGATGTCGGCGGCCGGGCGCCCGGAGAGCGCGATCGCCTCGCGGATCGCTTCGGCGGTCGCGCGCCAGAGCCCGGCGGGATCGCGCTCGACCCAGCGCGGCCGGGGCATGGACTGGGGAACGCGCCGCCGCGCCACGGCGAGCTGCGTTCCGTCCGCGTCGAAGATCACGGCCTTGGTGACGGTGAGACCGTTGTCGATGCCGAGAAGGCTGGCCATGCATGTGTTCCGAGTGAGCGGCGACCTCAACCGGCCGCCTTCCGTGCGAAAAATCTAACAGATAATCGCGTTAGAGTAACGGATCGCGATGGTATTTTTGCCGGCGTGTTGCGTCCGGCAACACGAAAAAACCGGCCGCAGCGACGCTGCGACCGGCTCGTGAGGTCAGAGCAGTGCGACAGCCTTGCGGCCGCGCCGCTTACTCCTTCATGACGAAGGGCGAAGCGTACTGGTCCACATTGTCCTTGTTGACGACGATGCAGTCGAAGAGCTGCTTCTCGCTGGCGGCACCCGTCTTGCCGGTCTTGATGAAGTTGTCGGCCTGACGCACGGCTTCCTTGGAGAAGACGGCGACCGGCTGAAGCACGGTGTAGGCGAGTTCGCCGGCCTTGATGGCCGAGACCGCGTCCGGCGAGCCGTCGAAGCCGCCGACCGTGATGCCCGAGAGCTTGCCGGCTTCCTTCAGCGCGGCGATGGCGCCGAGCGCCATTTCGTCGTTGCCGGAGATGACGCCGATGATGTTCGGGTTGGCCTGGATCAGGCTCTGCATCTTGGAGTAGCCCTGGCTGCGATCCCAGTTGGCGACGTCCGAGCCGACGAGCTTCAGGTCGGAATACTGGCTGAGAACGGTCTTGTAGCCGTTCGAGCGCGTGGCCGCGTTGTTGTCGGAAGGCGCGCCGAGGAGCTCGACATAATTGCCGGTGTCACCGACCGTCTCGACCCACTGCTGCGCACCGAGCGCCGCGCCCTGCGCGTTGTTCGACACGAGCTGCGCCTTGGCGAGACCTTCCTGATTGATCTCGGCGTTCACGAGGAAGACCGGGATGCCGGCCGCGACGGCCTTCTTCACCGCGCCGACCGAACCGTCGGCATTGGCCGGATCGAGGATGATCGCCTTGGAGCGGTTGGTGATCGCGGTGTCGATCAGGTTGCTCTCGGTGTTGGTGTCGCCCTTGTGCGAGGCGACGACCGTCTCGTAACCGAGGTCCTTGGCGGTCTTCGACGCGATCTCGCCTTCCGTGAACCAGTAGGGGTTGGACGGATCGTTGACGATGATCGTCATCAGGCCGTCGGCCCAAGCCGAGTTGGCGAGGCCGATGGCCATGATACCCGCGAGCAGGAGGCTCTTGCCCGATTTCAACATGCTACTCTCCCATTTGGTCTGTGGCTGAGGTTGCGCCGGGCCGCAGCGACCCGGAACTTTCCGCGCGTCGGTCCGGCCTGATCTCAGGCCTTGGCTCCCTGCTGCGGGGAAGGCGCGGCCGCGCCGGCGCCGGAGCGCTTGGGACGACGGCCGTATTGAAGGCTGTTGAGGAGAACCGCCAGGACGATCACCGCGCCGGTGAAGACGGTCTGCCAATAGGAGGACACGCCGATGATCACGAGGCCGTCCGACAGGAAGCCGATCACGAAGGCGCCGAGCAGCGTGCCGCGGATCGTGCCGCGCCCGCCCGTCAGCGCCGCGCCGCCGACCACCACCGCCGCGATGGCGGTCAGCTCGTAGGTCTGGCCGGCCGTCGGCCCCGCCGAGGTCAGCTGCGAGGACAGGACGAGACCGGCGATCGACGCGCAGACGCCCGACAGGACATAGACGAGGATCTGCGTGCGCTTGACCGGAACGCCCGACAGCTCGGCCGCGCGGGCGTTGCCGCCCGTGGCGTAGACCCAGCGGCCGAAGGCGGTGCGCGCCAGAAGCACGCTGCCGATGATCGCGACCGCCGCCAGGATCAGGACGCCGATCGGCACGCCGAACAGGCGGTTGAAGCCGAGCCAGTCGAAGCCGGTGTTTCCGAGGTCCGCCCGGCCGCCGAGATTGTTGTAGGTGAGGCCGTTGGTCATCAGAAGCGCGACGCCGCGCGCCACATAGAGGACGCCGAGCGTCGCGACGAAGGCGGGAACCTTGAGATAGGCGATCAGCGCGCCGTTGAGGACGCCGATCAGGGCGCCGAGCGCGCAGGTCATCACCACCACGGCCCAGACCGGCGGGTAGAGGATGACGCCGAACAGGGGCAGAGACACGCCCTGCATCAGGAAGCCGGCGACGACGCCCGCAAGACCCAGCGTCGAGCCGACCGACAGGTCGATGCCGCCGGTGAGGATGACGAGAAGCATCCCGATCGCCAGCAGGCCGAAAATGGCCACGTGCGAGGACATGATCAGGAAGTTGTTCACCGTGAAGTAGAACGGCGACAGGATCGAGAAGACGATGATGATCGCGACGAGGGCGAAGAAGGCGCGCCCTTCCAGAAGCAGGCGGGCGAGGTCGAAGCCTTCCGAGCCTGCCTTGGCGCTCGGGGCGGCGGTGCTGGTGCTCATGATCGGAGTTCCGCTCTCTGCTTTCTTGTTCACGCGACCACCGCCTCGCCCGACGCGGCCATGATCTTTTCCTTGGTGACGTCGGAGGGGAATTCCGCAGCGATGCGGCCCTTGCTCATCACGATGATCCGATGGGCGACGCTCAGGCATTCCGAGACTTCGGAGGTCGAGAACACCACGGCCAGCCCGTCCCTCGCCCGCTCGGCCAGAAGCTTGAAGACTTCCGACTTGGCGCCGATGTCGATGCCCCGACTCGGCTCGTCCAAGAGCACGACCTTGGGATGGGTGGCCAGCATCTTGCCGATCACCACCTTCTGCTGGTTGCCGCCCGAGAGCGAGCCGATCGGCGCGTCGCCGCCCGATGTCTTGACGTGGACGCGGCGGATCGAATCGGCGACGAGATCCCGCTCCGCCCGGCCCGAGGTGAAGAGGCGGCGGGTGAAGGCCTTGATGCTGGCGAGCGACAGGTTCTCGCCGACCGACATGGTCTGCACCAGACCGTCGCGCTGCCGGTCTTCCGGCACGAGAACGAGGCCCGCCTGGATGCGCTCGGCGATCGACAGGTCCGAAATGTCCTCGCCGCGCAGGAGCACGTGGCCGCCGCTGACGGGGGTGCGGCCCGCGACCGCTTCCAGAAGCTCGGTGCGCCCGGCGCCCATGAGCCCGTAGATGCAGACGATCTCCCCGGCCCGCACGTCGAGCGACAAGCGATCCACCACATCGGCGCCGGTCGGCAGCGTGACGCTGACATCGCGCACCGAGAGCGCGGTCTCGCCGAAGGCGTAGCCCGTGGGCGGTGAGCCCAAATCGAAATTCTCGCCGACCATGTGCCGCACGATCCATTCCAGATCGATGTCGCGGCGCTCGGCATAGGCAGTCATCGCGCCGTCGCGCAGCACCACGGCATGATCGGTGATCTGCAGCGCTTCCTCGAGATGATGCGAGATATAGACGATCGCGACGCCGCGGCTGGTCAGGTCGCGGATCACCTTGAACAGGACCTCGACCTCCGAGGCGCTGAGCGCCGAGGTCGGCTCGTCCATGATCAGGATGCGCGAGTTCATGGCGAGCGCGCGGGCGATCTCTACGATCTGCTGCTGGCCGAGGCGAAGCGCCTCGACGGGGGTCAGCGGGTCGATATCCTCTTCCAGCTCGACCATCAGAGCGCGGGTGATCTCGGCTTCGCGCTCGAAATCGACGCCCGTCGCGGTCTGGATCTCGCGGCCCATGAAGATGTTGTCGCGCACGCTGAGGTTCGGCGCGAGGCTCAGCTCCTGATGGATGATCGAGATGCCCCGGTCGCGCGCGTCGTTGGCCGAGGCGAAGACCACCGGCTCGCCGTCCAAGACGATCTCGCCCGAGCTCGGCGGCGTGACGCCTGAAAGAATGCGCATGAGCGTCGACTTGCCCGCGCCGTTCTCGCCGAACAGCGTCGTCACCTGTCCGCGCCGGATGTCGAAATTGACGCCCTTCAGCGCCTGCACGCTGCCGTAGATCTTGGCGACGTTGCGGGCCGAAATAACCGTCTCGCCCATGGTGAAGGCGGGGGCTGCGGAAGCCTTCGCCATCACTGCACCGTCAGCTTGACCGGCGTGACCAGCCAGTTCTTCGGATTGACGAGGCGGAAGGCGCCGGTGACGGTCACGGTCTTGCCCGACAGGGCCTTGGTGTCGACCGGTGCCAGAACCTCGGCCTTCATGGCGTTGTTCAGCGACGAGCCGGCGTCCTGATATTCGATCTGGTTGGTGAACTGGCCGAACTCGATCGTGCCGGTCGCATCGCGCAGCTCCGTGCCGTTGATCGCCGGCCCGGTCTGGACGCGCACCACGACGCCCGCCGGCATGTCCGGCACGGTGATCGTGTAGATGCCGGCCTTGGGCTCGCCCGCCGTGCCGGTGAAGGTGACCGGGAAGACCGCCGTTCCGCCCGAGGCGACGCCGTATTTCTCGGTCGCGGCGGCCTTGTCCTCGGTGATCGCGGCGGCGAGCACCGGCGCGTCCACGGCCTTGGCGGCGATCGCGTCGCGCACCTTGGGGAATTCGGTCGGGCCGTAGGTTTCGGCCGAGAAGCCGACGGGTCCGGTGGCCGCTTCGGAGCCGATGCGCACGACCTTGGTGTCGATGGCGATGCCGACGAGAAGCGCGATCCCGATCAGCGAGGTGACGATCGTGCCCGTGCCGACGAGGCGGCGCTTGGCCTTGGGCGCGGAAAAGCTAGGTGCGGTCATGAGACGACCTCCCACGAGATTGATGCCGGGAACGCGAGCGGAGCGTGCGGGGAGCGAGGCGCGCGGCAACGCACGGCCGGGCGGCGAGCCCGGGGCTGGCGTTGATCGATGTCGCGTCGATACGCAATGGCTCTCCTCCCGTCAAAGGCCGCCCCAGCCCGTTTCCTCCACGCCGGGCGGCCCTTCGGCGCCTCGCGTTCTGCCGTCGTTCGGCCCGCCGCAAGCGCCTGCACACTCCCGCTTCCGCCTTGTGATTTCGTTGACAAGAGCGAGTCTGCGTGAAAGACTTTGCACCAATTGAAAAATAATTCAATACGCAACTCTCTGGGATCGGACATGGCTCGCAATGCCGCCAAGCGCGTCGATGACGACAGCCTCGCCATTCGCGCCGCCTGGCTGCATTTCGCCGCCGGCCTGACGCAGGCCGAGGTCGCCGAACGGCTCGGCGTGTCCAGCGTGAAGGCCCATCGCCTCGTGAGCTGGGCGAGCCAGTCCGGCGCGGTGAAGGTGACGATCGACGGCGACGTCACCGAATGCCTGCGGCTCGAAGATCGCCTCTGCGCGCGATTCGGCCTTGCCCATGCCCATGTGGTTCCCAATCTCTACGAAGAGGGCCTGCCGCTTCGGGCGCTCGGCATTGCGGGCGCGGGCTACCTGAAGCGCGAGATCGAGAGCGCCGAAGGCCGCGTGATCGGCATCGGCCATGGGCGCACGCTCGCCGCCGCGATTTCCGCCCTGCCCCGGATCGACTGCGGCTCGACGCGCTTCGTGTCGCTGATGGGCGGCCTCACGCGCAATTTCGCGGCCAACCCGCACGACGTCATGCACCGGCTGGCCGAGCGCACGGGCAGCTCGGCCTATGTCCTGCCCGTGCCCTTCGTCGCCAATTCCGCCGCCGACCGGGACGTGCTCCTGTCGCAGCGCGGCGTCGCGGAGGTCTTCGACCTTGCCAGCCGGGCGGACCTGATGATCGTCGGCATCGGCACGACCGAGCCCGACGCGCAGCTCGTGGGCGCCGGCATGATCGACCGCGACGAAATCCGCGAGGTCCAGAACGGCGGCGGGGTCGGCGAGATTCTCGGCCATTTCTTCGACCGCGCGGGACTGCCCGTCGCCACCTCGCTCACCGCGCGCACGCTGTCGCCCGATCTCGACTCGCTTCGCGGCCGTCGCGTCGTGGCGATCGCCGGCGGGGCCGCCAAGACCCGCGCCCTCGCCTCGATCCTTCGCAGCGGGCTTCTGGCCGGCCTCGTGACCGACGAGGAAACCGCGACGGTTCTCGTCAGCGACGACGACACCGCCTGTTGAGACACGCGGCAGCCGGCCGTCAGACGATCCGAACGATCGCATGGCCGGTGCCAAAGGGGAGGAATTCGGATGCAGGTTTCGACCATTCGAAAGGGATGGGCGCGGCAGAAGCGAGCGGCCGGAGCCCGTCATGACTGAGTCTCGGGACATTCTGATCGGCATCGACGCCGGCACGTCCGTGATCAAGGCCGTGGCCTTCGATCTCGGCGGCCGGCAGATCGCCGTCGCCTCGGTTCTGAACCACTACACGATCGGCCGCGACGGCTCGGCGCGCCAGTCGCTCGCGCAGACCTGGGACGATTGCGCCCGCGCGCTGCGCGATCTCGGCGCGAAGGTGGACGGGCTCGCCCGGCGCACCGCCGCGCTCGCCGTGACCGCGCAGGGCGACGGGACCTGGCTCGTCGGCGCCGGCAACCGGCCCGTGACCGACGCCTGGCTCTGGCTGGATGCCCGCGCCGCGCCGAGCGTGCGCCGGCTCGTGCGCTCGCCCCTCGAGCGCCAGCGCTTCGAGCGCACCGGCACGGGGCTGAACACCTGCCAGCAGGGCGCGCAGATGGCGCATATGGACGCCACCTCGCCCGAGCTGCTCGACGGCGCGCAAGTCGCGCTCCATTGCAAGGACTGGCTCTATCTCAACCTGACCGGCGTCCGCGCGACGGACCCGTCCGAGGCGAGCTTCACCTTCGGCGATTTTCGCACGAGGGCTTACGACGACACGGTGATCGAATCGCTCGGCCTCACCCATCGCCGCTCGCTCCTGCCTGAGATCGTCGAGGGGACGCAGACGACGCATCCCCTGTCCGAGGAGGCCGCGAGCGCGACGGGGCTTCTCGCCGGAACGCCGGTGAGCCTTGGCTATGTCGACATGGTGATGACGGCGCTCGGCGCGGGCGTTCATGCCGGCGGCGCGCCGGCCGCCTGCTCGACGGTCGGCTCGACCGGCGTCCACACGCGCGCGGTTCCGGCGACGGACGTGATGCTGAACGCGGAAGGCACGGGCTATGTGATCGCGCTGCCGATTCCCGGCATCGTGACGCAGGTCCAGACCAACATGGCCGCGACGCTCAATATCGACTGGGCGCTGCGCATGGCGGGCGATCTTCTGGCCGAGATGGGCTGCGAGACGAGCCATGCCGATCTCGTCGGGCGCATCGAGGGCTGGATGGAGCGGAGCCAGCCGGGCGCCCTTCTCTACCACCCCTATATTTCCGACACCGGCGAGCGCGGCCCCTTCGTGAACGCCGACGCACGCGCCGACTTCATCGGCCTGTCCGCCAATCACCGCTTCCCGGACCTTCTTCGCGCCGTCGTGGAAGGTTTGGGCCTCGCCGCGCGCGACTGCTACGCGGCGATGGGCGAGCTGCCGGGCGAGTTGCGCCTCACTGGCGGCGCGGCGCGCTCGAAAGCCCTGCGCGCGGTTCTCTCGGCCTGCGTCGAAGCGCCGGTTCGCGTCTCCGCGCGCGAAGAAGCGGGCGCGGCGGGCGCGGCGATGATGGCGGCCGTCGCGGTCGGCGCCTATCCGACCATGGACGCCTGCATCGCCGAGTGGGTGACGCCGCTTCTGGGCGAGGCAGAAGCGCCGAACGCCGATCTCGTGCGCACCTATCGAGGCCTCTTCCCGGCCTATGCCGAGGCACGCCGGGCGCTCGTTCCGGTCTGGAGCCAGCTCGCCCGAGAGCGCGAAGCGGCGTCCCTGCCCGTTCAGGCGGAACCCGAACACACAGAACAGACTCTACTCGCGGCCATTTCGGCCGAAAGGAGCGCATGATGACGGACATCCCGATGGTCGATCTCTTCGTGATCGGCGGCGGTATCAACGGCGCTGGCATAGCGCGCGACGCGGCCGGGCGCGGATTGAAGGTCATTCTCTGCGAAAAGGACGATCTGGCGCAGGGCACCTCCTCGCGTTCGGGCAAGCTCGTGCATGGCGGGCTTCGCTATCTCGAATATTACGAGTTCCGCCTCGTGCGCGAAGCGCTGATCGAGCGCGAAGTGCTTCTGAATTCGGCGAGCCACATCATCTGGCCGATGCGATTCGTGCTGCCGCACAGCCCCGACGATCGCCCGGCCTGGCTCGTTCGCCTCGGCCTGTTCCTCTACGATCACTTGGGCGGTCGCAAGAAGCTGCCGGGCACGCGTTCGCTCGATCTGCGTCGCGACCCCGAGGGCGCGCCGATCCTCGACCAGTACACCAAGGGCTTCGAGTATTCGGACTGCTGGGTGGACGATGCGCGCCTCGTGGTGCTGAACGCCGTCGGCGCGGCCGAGAAGGGCGCCGAAATCCTGACCCGCACCGCCTGCACCAGCGCGCGCCGCGAGAACGGCCATTGGCGGGTCGAGATGCGCGACGAGCGCACGGGCGCGGTGCGCACCGTTCTCGCCCGCTGCCTCATCAATGCCGGCGGCCCCTGGGTCAACGACATCGTCGGCCGCGTGGCCGGCAGCAATTCGCGCCGCAACGTGCGCCTCGTGAAGGGCAGCCACATCATCGTTCCCAAATTCTGGGACGGCGACCATGCCTATCTCGTCCAGAACCACGACAAGCGCGTCATCTTCATCAACCCCTACGAGGGCGACAAGGCGCTGATCGGCACGACCGACATTCCCTATGAAGGCCGGCCGGAAGAGGTGAAGGCCGACGAGTCGGAGGTCGAATATCTGCTGGCCGCCGTGAACCGCTACTTCAAGGAAAAGCTGCGCCGAAGCGACGTGATCGAGACCTTCTCGGGCGTGCGGCCGCTCTTCGACGACGGCCAGGGCAATCCGTCCGCCGTGACGCGCGACTACACGTTCGATCTCGATGAAACATCAGGCGCGCCCTTGCTCAACATTTTCGGCGGCAAGATCACGACCTTCCGCAAGCTGGCCGAACATGCCGTCCAGAAGGTCGGCAAGTTTTTCCCCGAGATGGGGCCGGACTGGACGGCCGAATCCAAGCTGCCGGGCGGCGAGATCGAGAATGCCGATTTCGTCGGCTTCACCGAGCGGATGCGCGAGGCCTATCCCTGGCTGCCGCGCGGCCTCCTGCACCACTACGGCCATCTCTACGGCGCGCGCATGACGAAGCTTCTGGCGGGTGCCACCTCGATGGCCGGGCTCGGGCGCCATTTCGGCGCCAAGCTCTACGAGGCCGAAGTGCGCCATGTCGTGAACAACGAATGGGCGCTCAGCGCCGAGGACGTCCTGTTCCGCCGCACCAAGCAGGGGCTGCACATGAGCCCGGCCGAGCGCGAAGCCTTCGCGCAATGGTTCGACGGCGAGCTGCTGCGCGCCGCCTGAGGGTCGCAGCGCGGCCGAGCCTCGCGCCGGCCGCGCGCCCCCGCCTCCTCCTATCCTGAGACGAGCCCCATGGCCCTGACCCTTTCCCTCAACACCAATCCCCTGGTGAACCGCTTCGCCGATCCGGACGATCTGATCGAGACCGTCGCGCGGGATCTGCGCATCCGTGACCTTCAGCTGACGCACGAGTTCATCAACCCGTCCTGGCCAGCGCCCGTCATCCGCCGCCTGACGCGGCAGATGGGCGCCGCGCTTCAGCGCACGGGCGTTCGCGTGACCTCCGGCATGACCGGCCCCTATGGCCGGCTCAACCATTTCGGCCACCCGGACCGCGACGTGCGCCGCTATTATGTCGACTGGTTCAAGACCTTCGCCGATATCACCGCCGATCTCGGCGGCCAGTCGGTCGGCACGCAGTTCGCGATCTTCACCTATCAGGACTATGACGATGCGGCGCGGCGCGAGGAGCTGATCCAGATATCCATCGACTGCTGGGCCGAGGTCGCCGAGCATGCGAAGGGCGCGGGCCTCTCCTATGTCTATTGGGAGCCCATGTCGGTCGGCCGGGAGTTCGGCCACACGATCGCCGAGACCATGGCGTTGCAGGACCGGCTGACGGCGGCCAACATGGCCGTGCCCATGTGGATGATGGCCGATATCGACCATGGCGACATCACCTCCCCCAACCCGGACGACACCGACCCCTATGCCTGGGCGCGCGCCGTGCCGAAGGTCTCGCCGATCATCCACATCAAGCAATCCACGATGGACAAGAGCGGCCATCGCCCCTTCACGGCCGAGCACAATGCCAAGGGCCGCATCCAGCCCGAGCCGCTCCTGACGGCCTTTGCGGAAGGCGGCGCGGTGGACAACGAAATCTGCCTCGAGCTCTCCTTCAAGGAGCGGGAGCCGAACGACCGGGCGGTGATTCCCGCGATCGCCGAGAGCATCGCCTTCTGGGCGCCCCATATCGACACGGGCGCGGGCGACCTCAAGATCTGACGGAACAAGGCCGGCCTCAGCGCCGGCCTTTTCTTTGCCCGTGATTCGGCAGGGAAAGGCGCGCCAAACGCGAAAAGCGCCAACACCCACTATAATCCTAAGCGCACAAGCGGTGCGCGCCTGGGTGGCTCTTTGTTCAATAATAGGATCAGCTATCCCACTCGGGCGCATACCAACGCGGCGTCGGCATGTGACAGGAAAAGGTCTCAAGGACATCATGAGCAAGCCCTCCGAAACGACGTTGATTTTCCGCCACGGTGCCAACTCGGCCAATCGGAAAAATCACTCTCCATGGGGCTTACCTTCTCCAATCCGAGAAAGTGCAGGAGCTTTTCCGCATAGGCATCGCAGGCCTGAGGGGAGGCAGTTTCCACAGCCGGCTCAGCTTTCACAGACGAAAACAAAATCCTGAAAATTGGACGACCCAGAATAGGCCTTGGAAGGCTCTATGGACGCTGGAAGTCGTAAACGGGAATGCGCAATCCATACAAATGGTCGAGCACCTGCTGTACTCAGTGTTCTCCCGCGATCACCAATTTGTCGATGGATCCGGCTTCAAGGCGAGCCCAGATCAAGCGGCGACCTTTGTCAATATGCTGATCGCACGCGAGGATGACATTGCCAAGGTTGTAGAAATACAACTCGGTCAACTTGTAAAAGTGCACAGGCTTTAAAAAGGGAGCCATAAGGCTCGATGTGCCCTTTCGAGCAGCGGACACAGGCCAGGGCCATGCAGCGATCGGGACGAGATGTCGGAGAATGTCATCGTCGGATGAATGGTGCGGTCGAGAAGACTCGAACTTCCACGGGTTGCCCCACAGCGACCTCAACGCTGCGCGTCTACCAATTCCGCCACGACCGCACGTCGTGCCCGCGCTTTCGCTCGGGGCCGGCCTTGCGACCGGTGAAGCGGCGTGTAGCAAACGCCCCCGAAGCGCACAAGCCTTTTCGCGAAAGCGCGCGGCGATTTCTTCGAAGCCCTTGATCGCACTGGCGAACGCTCTTTGCAGTTTCGTCGTGGAAGGCTAGACGTGAGCTCTGTTCGGGACATCGCTCGTCCCCTTCTCTAGGCTTCGCTCATGGACGCCCCCTCGCCTCAGCCCCGACTCGCCACGCAATCCGTCCGCTTCCTGCCGGCGGAGGGCAGCGCGCCCGTGGAATGGATCATCCGGGACGGCCTCACGCCCTATCCGGAAGCCCTCGCCTGGATGGAAGCGCGGGTGGACGCCATCGCGCGCGGCGAGGCGAGCGAAGCGGTGCTCCTCGTCGAACATCCCCCGCTCTACACGTCCGGCACCTCGGCGCAGGCCTCCGACCTTCTCCAGCCCGACCGCTTCCCGGTCTTCGCGGCGGGGCGCGGCGGCGAATACACCTATCACGGGCCGGGCCAGCGCGTGGCCTATGTGCTGCTCGACCTCAAGCGCCGCCGGCAGGACATTCGCGCCTTCGTCTCGGCGCTGGAGCATTGGGTGATCGACACGCTCGGGCAGTATCATGTGCGCGGCGAGCGGCGCGAGGATCGCGTCGGCGTCTGGGTTCCGCGCCCCGACCGCCCGCCCCTGCCCGACGGATCGCCGGCCGAGGACAAGATCGCCGCGATCGGCATCCGCCTGCGCCGCTGGGTGACGTTTCACGGCATCAGCCTCAATGTCGATCCGGACCTCACGCATTTCTCAGGCATCGTGCCCTGCGGCATTTCCGGCTACGGCGTCACCAGCCTCGTCGATCTCGGCCTGCCGGTGTCCGTGCCCGAAGTCGACAGCGTGATGCGTGCGCGCTTTGAAACCGTGTTCGGCCCGACCGTCACTCGCCCCTTCGAAGCCGCATGACGGATATCGCGCCGCTTCGCCTGCTCGTGGATGCCGATGCCTGCCCGGTGAAGGACGAGGCGCTGGAGGTCGGCGACCGTTTCGGCGCCGAAACCGTGCTCGTCTCGAATGGCGGCCTACGACCCTCGCGCTATCCCGGCGCGCGGCTCGTCACCGTCTCGGCCGGGGCGGATGCGGCCGATCACTGGATCGCGGAAGCGGCGGGCGCGCGCGACATCGTGGTGACCGCCGACATTCCGCTCGCCGCCCGCGCCCTGGAAAAGGGTGCCCTCGTCTTGCATCCGGACGGGCGCGCCTTCACGCCCGAATCCATCGGCTATGCCCTGTCCATGCGCAGCTTCAACCAGCATTTACGCGAAACCGGCGAGAGCAAGGGGCTGAACAAGAGCTTCACGCCGCAGGACCGCTCGCGCTTTCGCGCCGAGCTGGACCGGGCCCTGCGACGGCTCACCGCATAAAAATCCGCGTTGCCGGCATCCCGACGGCCCGATGCGCCGTATATGGGAGACCAGCCCTTCGCGACCGCATGGTGCCTGCCCGATGAAACTCACCGCTCCGCGCGACGGACCGATCGTCCGCCGCCACGCCCTCACCACACGCCTCACGCATTGGCTCTGGGCGCTCTGCCTTTTCTTCCTGCTCCTGTCGGGCCTGCAGATCTTCATGGCGCGGCCGGACCTTTACATCGGCCAGCAATCGGGCTTCACCTTCGACAACACGGTTCTCTCCGTTGGCGCGGCCTATCAGGACGGGCAGCTCGTCGGCGTCACGCGGCTCTTCGGCTCGACCTTCGACACGACCGGCTGGCTCGGCGCGATCGAGCGCGCCGGAACGCTTCAGCCGCAGACCTTCCCCTCCTGGATGACCGTGCCGTCCTACCGCGACCTCGCGACCGGCCGCATCGTGCATTTCTTCTTCGCCTGGCTTCTCGTCGGAACGCTTCTCGTCTGGCTGCTCGGCAGCCTGTTCAACCGGCACCTGTCGCGGGACATCCTGCCGCGTGGGCGCGACATGGCGGGCCTCGGGCGGGACGTCGCGGACCATGCCCGGCTGCGCCTCCATCACCGCCGCACCTACGGCCCGCTCCAGAAGCTCTCCTATTTCGGCGTGCTCCTCGTGGCCCTGCCGCTCATGATCGCGACGGGCCTCACCATGTCGCCCGGCATCAACGCCTATGCGCCCTGGATGCTCGATCTGTTCGGCGGGCGGCAGACGGCGCGCACGATCCATTTCGTCGTGATGCTGCTGCTCGTCCTGTTTGTCGTGGTGCATGTCGCGATGGTGCTGCTCGCCGGCCCGATCAACGAGTTGCGCTCCATGACAACCGGCCGAATGCGGATCGATCGCGAGGAGGACGTCCGATGAGCTTCAAGATCGATCGCCGCCGCTTCCTGACCGGCGCCGCAATCGCTTCGACCTCGGCGCTGGCGGGCTGCTTCGACCCGCTCCTGCAGCAGGATTCGCAGGTGCGCGGCTTTCTCGCGAAGGCCAACGACCTGACCTACCGCGCCCAGCGGCTGCTTCTGGGAAGCGACCATCTGGCGCGCGAATTCTCCGCGTCGGAAATCCGCCAGCCCATGCGCCCGAACGGCGTCACCAACCCGCAGGACGCCGATTATCTGGCCTTGGCGAACCGTGGCTTCGAGACCTACGCTCTGGAGATCGGCGGGCTCGTGGAGCGGCCGGGACGCTTTTCGCTGGCCGAGCTTCGCGCCATGCCGGCGCGCACGCAGATCACGCGGCACGACTGCGTGGAAGGCTGGAGCTGTATCGCGGCCTGGACCGGCACGCCGCTCGGGCCTCTTCTCGATCAGGTCGGCGTGAAGCCGCAGGCGCGCTATGTCGTGTTCTCCTGCTTCGACACGTTGGAAAACAGCTTCGCCGGGCCGGTGCGCTACTACGAGTCGATCGATCTTCTCGACGCGCGCCATCCGCAGACCATCCTCGCCTATGGCATGAACGGTCAGGCCCTCCCCGTCGCAAATGGCGCGCCGCTGCGCGTGCGCGTCGAGCGGCAGCTCGGCTACAAGATGGCGAAATATATCCGCGCCATCACCCTCGCCGACAGCCTCACCGCCTTCGGCGAGGGCCAGGGCGGCTATTGGGAAGATCGCGGCTACGAGTGGTTCGCGGGCATCTAGAGCGTTTCGGGTTTTATCGGAATCGACTTGTGGTTCCGATCGCGGCTGATGTGTGATTCAAGATGCTGACTGGATGGGAGGCCGGCATCGGATGACAGCACCTCTTTCGCATGATCTTCGCCAGCGGGTCGTTGGTGCGATCGAAGCCGGCGAGAGCTGCCGATCTGCGGCCACGCGGTTTGGGGTCGCGGTGTCCTCGGCGGTAAAGTGGTCGCAACGTTATCGCACGACGGGCTCGTTGGCTCCGGGCAAGATGGGCG
>NZ_ARQE01000003.1 GCF_000382705.1 Aureimonas ureilytica DSM 18598 = NBRC 106430
GAGAAGCCGCTTACGGTGACCGCCCATCTTGCCCGGAGCCAACGAGCCCGTCGTGCGATAACGTTGCGACCACTTTACCGCCGAGGACACCGCGACCCCAAACCGCGTGGCCGCAGATCGGCAGCTCTCGCCGGCTTCGATCGCACCAACGACCCGCTGGCGAAGATCATGCGAAAGAGGTGCTGTCATCCGATGCCGGCCTCCCATCCAGTCAGCATCTTGAATCACACATCAGCCGCGATCGGAACCACAAGTCGATTCCGATAAAACCCGAAACGCTCTAAGATCGTCGATCGACGTTTCGAGCCCATGAAAAAGGGCGGTCCTTTCGGGCCGCCCTTTTCGTTTGTCCGGTCTTTTCGTGTGTCCGGTCGGGCCGATCAGGCCGCGACGAGTTCGCCGTTCGCGGCCGACTTGGAGCCGACGACGTAGAAGTTGAGGCGATCCGTGCCGCCCGAAATCTTCACGCGGTCCTCGTCCTTCACCTGGCCCATGAGGATACGCTCGGCGAGCGGGTCCTGCACCTCGCGCTGGATGACGCGCTTCAAGGGGCGCGCGCCATAGGCGGGATCGTAGCCGCGCTCGGCCAGCCAGTCGCGCGCCGAGTCGTCGAGTTCCAGCACGATCTTGCGCTCTTCCAGAAGCTTCTCCAGACGCTTCATCTGGATATCGACGATCGCGCCCATGTCGGCCCGCTTGAGGCGATGGAACAGGACGATTTCGTCCACGCGGTTCAGGAATTCCGGGCGGAAGGCCGTGCGCACCACGTCCATCACCTGACCCCGCACGGCGTCCACGTCCTCGTCGTCGCGAAGGGCGACGAGATATTCGGAGCCGAGATTGGAGGTCATGACGATCAGCGTGTTGCGGAAGTCCACCGTGCGGCCCTGCCCGTCGGTCAGGCGTCCGTCGTCCAGCACCTGCAGGAGGATGTTGAACACGTCCGGATGCGCCTTCTCGATCTCGTCGAACAGGATCACCTGATAGGGCCGACGCCGGACGGCCTCGGTCAGAACGCCGCCTTCCTCGTAGCCGACATAGCCCGGAGGCGCGCCGATCAGCCGGGCCACGGAGTGTTTCTCCATGAATTCCGACATGTCGATGCGCACCATCGCCGTGTCCTCGTCGAAGAGGAACGTGGCGAGCGCCTTGGTCAGCTCCGTCTTGCCGACGCCCGTGGGTCCCAAGAACATGAAGGAGCCGATCGGACGGTTCGGGTCCTGCAGGCCGGCGCGCGCGCGCCGCACGGCCTTCGACACGGCTTGCACGGCCTCGCCCTGCCCCACGACGCGCTTGGCGATCGCGTCCTCCATGGACAGGAGCTTCTCGCGCTCGCCCTGCATCATCCGGTCCACCGGAATGCCGGTCCAGCGGGAGACGACCTGACCGATATGGTCGGCCGTCACCGTCTCCTCGACCATCGAGACCTTGCCGTCGGCGGCTTCCGCCTCCGTCAGCTCGCGCTCGAGCTTGGGGATCTCGCCATAGGCGAGTTCGCCCGCGCGCTGATACTCGCCCTTGCGCTGCGCGATGGCGAGTTCGTTGCGCGCCTCGTCCAGGCGCTTCTTGAGGTCGGCCGCCAGCCCGAGCTTGGACTTCTCGGCCTGCCAGGAGGTGGTGAGCCGGTCGGACTCCTCCTCCAGATTGGCAAGTTCCGCCTCCAGCCGCTCCAGCCGGGAGCGCGAGCCGTCGTCATGCTCCTTCTTCAGCGCCTCGCGCTCGATCTTGAGCTGCACGACGCGCCGGTCGATCTCGTCCAGCGCCTCCGGCTTGGAATCGACCGCCATGCGCAGGCGCGCCGCGCCCTCGTCCACGAGGTCGATCGCCTTGTCCGGCAGGAAGCGGTCGGTGATGTAGCGGTTCGATAGCTGCGCGGCGGCCACCAAAGCCGAGTCCGAGATGCGCACCTTGTGATGCTGCTCGTACTTTTCCTTCAGGCCGCGCAGGATCGAGATCGTGTCCTCGACGGTCGGCTCCGACACGAAGACCGGCTGGAAGCGCCGGGCGAGCGCCGGGTCCTTCTCGACATGCTTGCGGTACTCGTCGAGCGTGGTGGCGCCGACGCAATGCAGCTCGCCGCGCGCCAGAGCGGGTTTCAGGAGGTTGGACGCGTCCATCGCGCCATCCGCCTTGCCCGCGCCGACCAGCGTGTGCATCTCGTCGATGAAGAGGATGATGCCCCCTTCCGCCGCCGTGACTTCGGAGAGAACCGCCTTCAGGCGCTCCTCGAACTCGCCGCGATATTTCGCGCCGGCGATCAGCGCGCCCATGTCGAGCGCCATCAGCTGCTTGTCGCGCAAGCTTTCGGGCACGTCGCCATTCACGAGGCGCAGCGCCAGACCTTCGGCGATCGCCGTCTTGCCGACGCCGGGCTCGCCGATCAGCACCGGATTGTTCTTGGTTCGGCGGGACAGGACCTGGATCGTGCGACGGATTTCGTCGTCGCGGCCGATCACCGGGTCGAGCTTGCCCTCGCGCGCGTCCTTGGTGAGGTCGCGGGCATATTTCTTGAGCGCGTCATAGCCCTGCTCAGCGGAGGCCGAGTCGGCCGTGCGGCCCTTGCGCAGATCGTTGATCGCGGCATTCAGAGCCTGCGGATTGACGCCGGCCTTCGACAGGATCTCGGCCGTCTTGGCGCTCTTTTCCATCGCGAGGGCGAGAAGCAGCCGTTCGACGGTGACGAAACTGTCGCCCGCCTTCTTGGCGATCTCCTCGGCCGTGGCGAAGACCTTGGCCGTCGGCGCGGCCAGATAGATCTGTCCGTTGCCGCCCGACACGCGCGGCAGCGCGTCGAGCGCGGCGTCGACGCCGAGGCGCACGTCCTTGGAGCGGCCGCCCGCGCGGTCGATCAGCCCGGAGGCGAGGCCCTCATTGTCGTCCACCAGCACCTTCAACAGGTGCTCGGGCAGGAATTGCTGGTGATCGCGCGACAGGGCCAGCGTCTGCGCCGCCTGCATGAAGCCGCGAACCCGCTCGGTGTAGCGTTCCATATCCATATTCGTCTCCTTGTCAGTGCTCCACCCGCTGGGCGGCATGGAGCCCGTCTTCGAAGTCGGCCGCCCTTCAGGCCAGCCGCTGAGCGGAATATGGGAGCCGCCTCGCCCGCATCAAAGAGGCAGGCCGCCTCTCGAATGCGGGTGAACAGACAAATTTTCACGCAGGCGTGAAGCGTTCGGCGTCCCGCGCGGGCGGAAAGCTCTCTCAAGCGCAACAAAAAAGCCCGGCGGAATGCGCCGGGCTTTTCGATGGGTCCTGGAGAAGGCTCAGTCGTGGGAGGCGAGTTCGAGATCGGACGAGCCGCCCTCGCCGCCATCCTCGTCGGTCTTCTTCTTGCGCGGGCGGCCCGGCTTGCGCTTGGGCGCCGCGTCGCCAGCTTCCGCCTCGGGGGCGGGCGCCGGGCTCGCCGCACGGGTGCGGCGCTTGGGCTCTTCGGTCGCGACCTCGGCGGCCGGCGCCTCGTCCTGCGCGGGTTCGCGGCGGGTGCGGGTGCGCGGGCGGCGCTGCTCGGTGCCGGCGTCGTCCGACGAAGCCTGCGCCTCGACCGGCGCGGGCTTGGCGGCTTCCACCGGGGCGGGCGTCACGCTCGCAGCGGGCTGCGCGTCGCGGATTTCGGCGGCGGGCGCCGGGGCCGGCGCGGCGGGCTGTGCCGGCGCCTGCTCAGGAGCGGCGGCGGCCGGAGCCTCGCCCGCATTCTCGCCGGCGCCTTCGGGGCGGCTGCCGTCGATGCGGCCGAAGCGTTCCTCGAAGCGGCGCTCGCCGGAACGGTCGTTGAAGCGCGGACGATCGCGATCGCGGTCGCGGCGGTTCTCGCGGCGCTCGCCCCGTTCGCCATTGCCACGCTCGCCGCGCGGGCCGTCGAAGCGCTGCCCTTCGCCGCCCTGCGGCGCGGCCGGGGCCTCGCCGCCATCCTCGCGTGCGGCGGGATAGGGCTGCGGGCCGCTGCCGGCCGGCGCGTTCTGGCGGTCGCGGTCGCGATAGCCGTTGTTGTCGTTGCGATCGCGGTTGAAGTTGCGCTCGCCGCGTTCGCCCCGGTCGTTGCGGAACTCGCGGCGCTCGCCCCGGTCACCCCGGTTGTCGCGACCTTCGCGGTTCTGGCCGTCCCGGTTCTGACCATCGCGATTCTGGTAATCGCGGGTCTGCCCATCCCGGTTCTGGCCGTCGCGATTCTGGTAATCGCGGCTTTGCGCGTCCCGGTTCTGGCCGTCGCGGCCCTGATGCTCGCGATGCTGGCGCTCGCCGCCATTGTTGCCGTTGTAGCCCTGGCCGCCGGAGCGCTCGCCCTGCGGGGCGAAAGCCGCCGCCTCGCCGGCGCCGCCCTCTTCCATCTCGTCGTCGAACTCGTCGAAATCGCGCTCGGGCTGCGAGGGCTTGAACTCGCCCATCGCGGCGGCGACGATCCGGCCGTAATGTTCGGCGTGCTGAAGATAGTTCTCGGCCATCACCCGATCGCCGGAGGCGGCGGCGTCACGCGCCAGGGTGGTGTACTTGTCGGCGATGTGCTGCGCCGTGCCGCGGATCTTGACGTCGGGACCATTCGACTCGAACGAGCGGGACAGGGGATTGGGGCCCTTGCGTCCGTTGTTGTTGCGCCCGCGCATCCGCTGCTTGTTCTGCTGCTGTCCTGGCCTCATGAGCTTCCTGTCGTTTGGATATCCGGCATTCAAGCCGATCGGGCTCGCCGGTTGGGCTCCATGGCGCGAATGCACGCTCGGCGGCTTCGCTCGGGTCTTGTTCGGAGTCTGCCGGAAACACGCGGGTTAGGCCGGCGTCGCTCATCTGGGAGTGTGCTGTCCATTGCGGCGATCCCCTTCGCCGCGCTGACGGACGGGACGGAGCTTCCTCGAGCGTCCCGTCTTCGGCAGGGTTGCTTGGACCCGGCCGATCGTAGGGGACGTCCCCCTCGATCATTCCGTCTTTCAATCTTCTAGTAGTGATCCGCGCGCCAACCCACAAGAGGTCTTTGCAGGGCGAAGGAGAAGTTCGCACCAGTTTGGCGGTTTTCCCCCTGATATTTAAGCGCGATCGTCGCTTTGAAACCACAGGGCGCGGGCGATCCCCGCAAGGTCCGCGCGGGTTTGGCGCCAGACGAGGCCCGCTCCCTCGCCCAAAGCGCGCACGTCGCGCTCCTGCCCGATGCCGATTTCGAGAAGGAGATCGCCTCCCGGCGCCAGGCAAAGCCGTGCGGCTTGCGTCAACGCGCGATAGGCGTCGAGCCCGTCCGCCCCGCCGTCAAGTGCCAAGCGCGGATCGTGCTCGCGAACGCCCGGGTCCAGCGCGTCGACGTCGCGGCTCGGAATATAGGGCGGGTTGCTGACCACGGCGGCGAGCGAGCCGGGCCCGATCGCGCCGAGATAATCGCCCCGCAGCGGCAGGAAGCGATCCGCGACGCCCGCCGCACGCGCGTTCTCCAGCGCCGTATCGAGAGCGCCCTCCGACAGGTCGATGGCGACGCAGCGGCTTTCCGGAAACAAGGCCAGAAGCGACACGCCGATCGCGCCCGTGCCGACGCCGACATCGGCGAAGAGGAGGTTTCCAGTGCCCTTTTTGCGGAACGCCTCGGCGGCGAGTTCGACCAGCACTTCCGTGTCCGGCCGGGGCTCCAGCGTGTCGGGGGACAGCTGGAACTCGTGTTCGAAGAAGAAGCGGCGCCCGAGAATGCGCCCGACCGGCTCGCCCGCCAGACGGCGCCGCGTCCGCTCACGGAGCCGCTCGGCCCCTTCCGGCGCGACAGGCTCGTCGGCCCGCAGGATCAGCCCGGCCGCGTCGAGCGCGAACGTGTCGCAGACGAGAAGCCGCGCGTCGAGATCGGGCGTCTCGAAGCCCGCGTTCCGCAAGGCCTGGCGCAGCGCGCGGTGCAGCGCGCCGATCGTCGCCTCGCTCACGCTGCCGATCGTCCCCTCGCTCACGCTCAGGCGCCCATGGCGGCCAGACGCGTCGCCTGATCGTCCGCGACCAGCGCATCCACCAGTTCGTCCATCTCGCCCTCGATCACGCGGTCGAGCTTGTAGAGCGTCAGGTTGATGCGGTGGTCGGTGACGCGCCCCTGCGGGAAATTATAGGTGCGGATGCGCTCGGAGCGGTCGCCCGAGCCGACCTGCGCCTTGCGGTCGGCCGAGCGCTCGGCGTCGATGCGCGAGCGCTCCATGTCGAAGAGGCGCGCGCGCAGGACCTGCATGGCCCGCGCCCGGTTCTGGTGCTGGGACTTTTCCGAGGAGGTGACGACGATGCCGGTCGGCAGATGCGTGATGCGCACGGCCGAATCGGTCGTGTTGACGTGCTGGCCGCCGGCGCCCGACGAGCGCATCGTGTCGATGCGGATGTCCTCGTTGCGGATTTCGATATCGACCTCTTCGGCCTCCGGCAGAACGGCGACCGTCGCGGCGGATGTGTGGATGCGCCCCTGCGATTCGGTGGCGGGCACGCGCTGGACGCGGTGGACGCCCGATTCGAACTTGAGACGCGAGAACACGCCGACGCCCTTCACCGAGGCCACGACTTCGCGATAGCCGCCCGCTTCCCCCTCGGAGGCTTCGAGCACCTCGACGCGCCAGCCCCGGCTGTCGGCATAGCGCTGGTACATGCGGAAGAGATCGCCCGCGAAGAGCCCGGCTTCCGAGCCGCCCGTGCCGGCGCGGATTTCGAGGATCGCGCCCTTGGCGTCGGCCGCGTCCTTGGGCAGAAGCAGGATCAGAAGCTCGGCCGAAAGGGTTTCCAACCGCACCTCGACCTCGCCGATCTCGCTCGCGGCGAGATCGCGCATCTCGCGGTCGGAGGCCGGGTCTGAGAGCATGTCCTTGAGGTCGGCGAGTTCGCGCTCCGCGGCGCGATAGGTGCGGATGCCCGCCACCACGTCTTCCAACCCCGACCATTCGGTCGCGAGCTTGGCATAGATCTCATGGTCCGGGCCGGACGCCATTTCGGCCTGAAGCTGGTCGGCCCGCCTCAGGATTTCCGTCATGGTGTTTTCGGGAAGGATGGCCATTCTTCGCCCTTGTAGCGGGCGCGCGCTCGGCACCCCGCAAGGGGGAGCCGTTCTGCGCGCGGTTCGTGCGTGCGTTCAGCAGGGGATCGAATTCGCGCTCGCGAACTCTTCCAGAAGCTGACGGAAGGTCTGCTTCGGGTGCTTCTCGACCAGATGGGCGGAAATGCGCCGATGCAAGGCCTCGGCGTCGAGTTCCACCAGCATGGCCTTGACCGGGCCGATCGCCGCCGAGGTCATGGAAATGGAGCGGAAGCCGAGCCCGATCAGCGCCATGGCCGAGAGCGGGCGGCCCGCCATCTCGCCGCAGAGCGTCACCGAAACGGAATTGCGCTTGGCCGCTTCCAGGATCTCGCGCAGTGCCCGCATGAAGGGTGTCGAGAGATCGTCGAAGCGCCCGGCGATCTGCGCATTGCCCCGGTCCACCGCCGAGAAGAACTGGAACAGATCGTTGGAGCCGATCGACACGAAATCGACGAGCTGCATCAGCTCGTCCAGTTGGAAGAGAAGCGAGGGCACCTCGATCATCGCGCCGAGCTTCAAGCGGCGCGGCATGACATGGCCGAAGCGCGTCAGGTGCTTGAACTCGCGGCTGATGAGGTCGCGCGCCTGCCGCATCTCGTTGAGATCGGTCACCATCGGGAACATGACGCGCAGCTCGCGCCCGCCCGCCGCCTTCAGAAGCGCGCGAAGCTGGGTGCGCATGAGGCCGGGCCGGTCGAGCGCCAGACGCAGGGCGCGATAGCCGAGCGCCGGGTTCTCTTCCGGGCTCTGGTGCAGATAGGGCAGGACCTTGTCGCCGCCGATATCGAGCGTGCGGAAGGTGACCGGCTTGTTGTTGGCCGCGTCCAGCACGGCGGCGTAGAGCCGCTCCTGATCGCTGGTCTTGGGCATGGTCGAGGCGATCATGAACTGCAGCTCGGTGCGGAACAGGCCGATGCCGGCGGCGCCCGCGGCTTCCAGCTGCGGCAGGTCCACGAGGAGACCGGCATTCATCATCAGATCGACATCCTGCCCGTCGCGCGTGCGAGCCGGCACGTCGCGCAGGGCGAGATAGCGCTGCTGGCGCTTGGCGCGGAACTTCACGCGCTCGGCGAAGACGCTCTCGATATCGGCGGCGGGGCGCAGGTGAACGCTCCCCTCCTCGCCGTCCACGATGATGGCGTCGCCCTTTTCCGACATGGACACGGCGCCCTTGGCCTGTCCGACCACGGGAATGCCGAGCGCGCGGGCGACGATCACGACATGGCTCGTCGGCGCCCCTTCCTCGAGGACGAGGCCACGAATCTGGTCGCGGCGGTAGTCGAGAAGCTCGGCCGCGCCCATGGAGCGCGCCACGATCACGGCGTCGCCCGACGAGCCTTCCGCGAACATGTCGCCCGAGCGGCCCATCAGCTCGCGCAGGAGCCGGTTGGCGAGATCGTCGAAATCGTGCAGCCGCTCGCGCAGGTACGGGTCGGTCATGTGCATCATGCGCGCGCGCATGTCGTTCTGCACTTTTTCCACCGACGCCTCGGCGGTCAGGCCGTTGCGCACGGCCTCTTCCAGCCGCCGCACCCAGCCCCGGTCATGGGCGAACATGCGATAGGCTTCGAGAACGGCGCGATGCTCGCCCTCCGCCGCCATGTCGCGGCGCGAGAGCATGTCCTCGATCGAGATGCGGAGGTTCGAAACCGCGCGGTCGAGACGCGAGACCTCGGCCTCGGCGTCCTCGTTGAAGAGATTGGTGACGACGACGCGCGGTTCGTGCAGCACGACATGGCCGAGGCCGATGCCGTCGGCGAGCGCGATGCCCTTGAAATGAACGGGGCGCGATAGATCGAGAACGACGCCGGGGCGCGACAGGCCTTCCAGGCTGCCGGCGGCGATCATCTCGGCCACCACCATGGCGACGGTCTCGAGCGCCTCGATCTCCTCGTCGCGATAGGTGCGCTTTTCCTTGTTCTGCACGACGAGAACGCCGAGCGTGCGCCCGGCGCGCAGGATCGGCACGCCGAGGAACGAGAGGAAGATCTCCTCGCCCGTTTCGGGCAGATAGGTGAAGGCGGGGTGCTTCTGCGCGTCCTGCAGGTTCAGGGCTCTGGCCGTGGCGGCGATCGTGCCGACGAGGCCTTCGCCGAGGCGCAGCTGCGCCAGATGCACGGAGCCCGGATTGAGGCCCTCGGTGGCGTAGAGTTCCAGGACCCCGTCGGCGCGCAGGACGTAGAGCGAGCAGACTTCGGCCACCATATTGGCGGCGATCTGACGAACGATCTCGTCGAGCCGGGCCTGTGGCTCCAGCGGCTCGGCCATGAGTTCCCTGATCCGGCGCATCAACATGCGCGGTCCCGAGGAGTCGCTTCGCATCAGAGGCGTCTTCCGTCAGCGATGAGCCTTCCCGGTCGGATCGCTCCGGCCGGGACGAAGGGACGGGCGCCCGAACCGGGCGCCCTCAAAATCAAGCTTTGTCGAGACCGTAGACGGAATGCAAGCTCCGCACGGCCAGCTCGGTATATTCGCGGTCGATCAGGATGGAGATCTTGATCTCCGAGGTCGTGATCGCGCGAATGTTGATGCCCCGCGCGGCCAGCGCCTTGAAGGCGGTGGCGGCGACGCCCGTGTGCGAGCGCATGCCGATGCCGATCACCGAAACCTTGGTGAGGTCGCGCTCGGACTGGACGACGTCGAAGCGCATCTCGGCCTTGGCGTTCTCGATCACCTGCATGGCCTTGGCGAGGTCGCCGGCCGGCACGGTGAAGGTCATGTCGGTGCGCGTGCCGTCTTCCGAGACGTTCTGCACGATCATGTCGACATTGACGCCGGCGTCGGCGAGCGGGCCGAAGATGGCGGCGGCGACGCCCGGCTGGTCCTCGACGCGGCGCAGCGAGATCTGCGCCTCATCCTTGGCGTAGGCGATGCCGGTGACGACCTGCTGTTCCACGATTTCATCCTCGTCGCAAATGAGTGTGCCGGGCGGGTTCAGGAAATCGCCCATGCCCGGCGCGTCCGGGTCCTCGAAGGAGGAGCGCACGAAGGTGCGCACCTTGTGGACCATGGCGAGCTCGACCGAGCGCACCTGAAGCACCTTGGCGCCGAGCGAGGCCATTTCGAGCATTTCCTCGAAGGACACGCGCGGCATGCGCCGGGCCTTGGGCTCGATGCGCGGATCGGTCGTGTAGACGCCGTCCACGTCCGTGTAGATGTCGCAGCGATCGGCCTTCAGCGCGGCCGCGACGGCCACCGCCGAGGTGTCCGACCCGCCGCGCCCGAGCGTGGCGATCCGGTTGTCGGGCGCCAGTCCCTGGAAGCCGGCGATCACGGCCACCTGCCCCTCGCCGAAGCGGCGCACGATCTCGGAGCCGTCGATCTCCTGGATGCGCGCCGAGGCGTGGGCGCCGTCGGTGCGGATCGGGATCTGCCAGCCCTGCCAGGAGCGGGCGTTGATGCCCATGTTCTGAAGCGTGATGGCCAGGAGCCCCGCCGTGACCTGCTCGCCCGACGCCACGACCGCGTCGTATTCGCGCGCGTCGTGCATGGGGGAGGCTTCGGTGCACCAGCCGACCAGTTCGTTGGTCTTGCCGGACATGGCCGAGACCACCACGGCCACCTGATGACCCGCGTCGACCTCGCGTTTCACATGGCGGGCCACGTTTCGGATTCGGGCGATGTCGGCGACGGAGGTGCCGCCGAATTTGAGAACGAGACGCGCCATGAAACCATCGTGCCAGCAAGGGCCGGCATCGCGAACGAAGGCGCGGGGCAGACCCAGGATAAAGAAACGCCGGCCGGCGGCGTGTTCCCTTGAATGAAGCGAAGAAGCCGAAGGCAGGCGGGCCGAGTTAACCGAACCCGCGCGGTTTCGCAAGGTGAACCGGCGCCCTCCCCCGCTTGACATTCGAGGCGTGCGCGGAACATGCCGGGCGCAAGCACGAGGCCGATCGGAGAGAACCATGGCGGACGCAGCGCGGCAGACGACGGTGGACGCGGGCGAGGTGGAACGCTTCTCGCGCCTGTCGGCCGAATGGTGGAACCCGACCGGCAAGTTCAAGCCGCTGCACAAGTTCAATCCGGTGCGCCTCGCCTATCTGCGCGAAGAGATCGCCATGAATTTCGGGCGGGACCTTCAGTCGCTGACGCCCTTCACCGGCCTGCGCATGCTCGACATCGGCTGCGGCGGCGGGCTGATCTGCGAGCCGCTGGCGCGCCTGGGAGCGGAGATGCTCGGCGCCGATGCCTCCGCCACCAATATCGAGGTCGCCAAGATCCATGCCGCGCAGGGCGGCCTGTCGATCGACTACCGCGCCGAGACGGCCGAAGCGCTGGATCAGGCGGGCGAGCGCTTCGACGTCGTGCTGGCGCTCGAAGTCGTGGAGCACGTCTCCGACGTCGATCTCTTCCTGCGCTCGGCCGCGCGCATGGTGAAGCCGGGCGGGCTTCTCTTCGTCGCCACGATCAACCGCACGATGAAGGCCATGGCGTTCGCCATCGTCGGCGCGGAATATGTGCTCGGCTGGCTGCCGCGCGGCACGCACCAGTTCTCCAAGCTCGTGCGCCCCGAGGAAATCCGCCGCCCCGTCGAGGGCGAGGGCCTCGCCTTCATCGACCAGACGGGCGTCGTCTACCATCCGCTCGCCGACGAGTGGCGCCGCTCTCGCGACATGGACGTGAACTACATGATGCTCGCGCGCCGGGGCTGAGAGCTTGGCCTGAAAAACCCGTCGCCCGGCCCGGCCGGGTTGCCGGACGGGCTTCGCGAGCCCCTTTCGGTCGCCGCGATCCTCTGCTAAAGAATGCTTCCGTTTGTGGTCAGGTTTTAGCGCGGCGCGTTTTTCGCTCCGCGACAAAGGCAGAGCGATCGATGGCAGCCCTTGCGATGCGGTTCCACCCGGAGCGTGACGAGACCCGGGTTCTGGCGTTCCCGCGTTGTCCCACCGCCGAGCGCGTGGCGGCGGCGCGCGAGCTGACGCCGGCGCAGCGGCTCGACCTGGAGCGCCTGCGCTGGCTGGCGCTGCGCTCGCAGCTGGCCCCCAAGGCCGATCTGGAGCGCGCCTGCTACGTTCTCGCGGGCCAGCCCACCGCCTCGCTCGACCGCTACGCGACGGCCTTCTTCCGCGCCCTGTGCGATCACGCGACCTCCGAAATGGGCTTCTATCGTCCCGGCGCGAGCGACGTCAGCGACGACGAATGCTGGCTCCTGCGCCTCGTCGGCGCCTGGCGCTCGGGCCAGGACGCGGCCGCCGGCGCGCTCGTCTCCTGGCGCGTCCGCCCCGCCTCCCGGCGCTGGATGCGCTTTCTCTCGCATGGCATGGTTCGCGCGCTCGACGCGGCGGCCTGATCGCCCATGCGGCGCGCACCGGCCTCGCCCGATCGAGCCGGTCCGCCCTTCGGGACGCGCCTTCCCGCCGCTCCCCTTTCCCATTCCCTGCTTATCCGCGTCTTGTCGCGCCGATTTGATCTTTGCCCCTTAGGGTGGGTTGGGCGTTTTTCGTTCCTCAGTTTAGAATGATTCCAAAAGAGAGCTTGAATCCTTAGCCGGGAGCGCGTAGTTTAGAACCATTCCAAAGAGGCAATCGCCTCCTTGCCCCGAATCACAATCGAACCATCTCGTCATCAAAGGAGAATCCCATGGGTTTCGTCGCCGCCAAGATCGAGCCGTCCGCCAAGGAAGACATCGTCAATGGCCTTACGCAGGCTCTTGCCGAGACCGCCGTGGAGACGCTGAAGGCTCAGAACTTCCACTGGAACGTCACGGGCATGAGCTTCGGCGCTCTGCATGAGCTGTTTCAGGAGATCTACGAGGATCACTTCGAGGCGCAGGACCTCCTCGCCGAGCGCATCAAGGCGTTCGACGCCCATGCCGAAGGCCGCTACTCGCTCTATCTCGAGCGTTCGGCGGTTCCCGAGCATGACGGCCGCACCGACGCCAAGACCATGGTCGAAGTCCTCATGAAGGACCAGGAGACCCTGTCGGCGACGCTTTCGGCGCTCGCGCAGGTCGCCGAGCAGCATGGCGACTGGGCGACCAACGACATGGCCACCGGCCGCATCGAGAAGCACGACAAGTTCGCGTGGATGCTCCGCGCCCACCTCAAGACGACCGCCGCCTGATCGGCTCGGTTCGTTAATCTAGAAAGGCCCGTCGGAGCGATCCGGCGGGCCTTTTCTTTTGGGGTGTTCGCAAAGGAAGGGCTAGCCGGCGGGCTGCGCTCAGCCGGCGCTTTCCGCGCCCGCCTCCTCGTCCAGCGGACAGGGAACGCCCTCGCGCTCGCATTTGCGCCTGTAGGCGATGGCCCAGAAGGCGGGGTTCTTGTGCTCGGAGCGCAGGCGCCCCATCAGATCGTCGAAGAAGCGCTTCTTGGCCTCGGCGCTGCCGGAGCGCGGGAAGGAATCCTTCTCCATCTTGGTCATCATGCAGCCGACGCAGCGCCCCGCCCGCTTGTACTTGCAGACATCGACGCACGGGCTCGGAGCATCGGCCCAAATCGCGGAAACCGTCATTCGGTGATCGCCTAACAGAAAACCAGTTCGCCCCTCAGCTAGGCGGCCTTGGGCGTCTTGTCGAGGGCGGCGGGCAAGGCCGCGCTCTCCAGCTTGTCGAGCGGGCACGGCCGGCTCTTCTTCTCGCAGCGGCGCCGATACATGCGCGACCAGTAGCCGAGACGCCCGGACGCCTCCAGCCGCGCGACGAGGAGCGTCAGGAAGCCCTTCTTCTCCGCCTTGCCATCCAGGCGCTTGAAGCGCTTCTTTTCCGGCTTGGTCATGCCGCAGCCGATGCAATGGCCGTTGTCGCGGAACTTGCAGACGGAGATGCAGGGCGACGGGGCCTTCGCCCAGGTCTTGGTCTTGGCCATGGTGCTCAGTTCTTGTCTTCGGGCAGGGGTGGGAGCGGAATGGCGGCGATGCCCTCTTCCAGAAGCGAGCGCACCTCGCCGCTCGAGGCTTCGCCGTAGATCTGCCGCTCCTCGGCCTCGCCGTAATGAATGCGCCGCGCTTCCTCGGCAAAGCCGCCGCCGACATAATCGGCCTTGGCGCGAACCTCGCGGGCAAGCTCCTGCAGACGCGCGAACATCTCGGCCATTTCCGGCGGCGCGCCGGCGACCACCGGGCCGGCCCGGGGCGCGGCGACGGCCGATGCGCCGCTCGGGCCTGGCGCATCCGACGCTTCCTCGCGGCCCGCGCCGGCGCTTCGCTCGGAACTCGCGACGGCCGGCCGCATCAGGGCCTTCTCCACCGCGTCCGAGCCGCAGACCGGGCATTCGAGCAGGCCGCGCGCGGCCTGCGCGTCGAAATCCGCGCCGGAGCGGAACCAGCCGTCGAAGCCGTGGCCGGCGGGCGCGCAGCGGAGCGAATAATGGATCATCCGCGCGCCTCGGCCTCCCCGGATGCGGGCGCGCAGTCGCCGCGCGGCGCGGGCGCCTCGAAGCGGCGGCGGTTCTTGAGATTGGGGATCTTGGCGCGAATTTCGGCGACGCGCGCGGTGTCGATCTCCGTCACCACGACGCCCGGCTCGTCGCCCGTGATTTCCGCGAGCACGCGGCCCCAGGGGTCGATCGCGATCGAATGACCGAAGGTCTCGCGTCCGTCCTCGTGCAGCCCGCCCTGGGCGGCCGCCAGCATGAAGCAATTGTTCTCGATGGCGCGGGCGCGCAGGAGAATGTGCCAATGCGCCTCGCCCGTCTGGCGCGTGAAGGCGGCGGGCGCGGTCAGAATCCCGGCCCCCGCCAGCGCCTCGGCGCGGAACAGCTCGGGAAAGCGCATGTCGTAGCACACGGCAAAGCCGAGCCGCGCCGTGCCCTCGCCGACCGCGATATCGGCGACGTTGGCTTCGGTGCCCGGCTGGTAGGTCGCCGATTCGCGCCAGCTCTCGCCCTTGTCGAGATCGACGTCGAACATGTGGATCTTGTCGTAGGTCGTGATCGTCTCGCCGTCCGGCCCGATCAGAAAGGCGCGATTGGCGGCCATGCCGCCCGGCGCTTCCACGGCGGTCGAGCCGAGATGCAGCGTGATGGCGTGGCGGCGCGCCAGGGCGCGCGCGGCGGCCACGACCGGATCGGCCTCGGCGGGTTTCAGATGGGCGCGGAACACCGTCTTGTCGCGGCACAGGATGCCGGTCATTTCCGGCGTCTGCACATAGTGCGCGCCCTTGGCGACGGCCTCGCCGACGAGGCGCTCCATGGTCTCGGCGTTGCGCGCCGGGTCGACGCCGGAGCGCATCTGAACGAGGGCGGCCTTGAAGACGGTCACGAGGCTTTCTCCTTTCAGGCGGCCAGAAGCGGGTCGAGCTTGCCGGCCCGATCCAGCGCGTGGAGATCGTCGCAGCCGCCGACATGCGTCTCGCCGATGAAGATCTGCGGGAAGGTCGTGCTGCCCGGCGCGCGCTGCATCATCTCCTGCCGGAAGGCCGGGTTCACCGTCGCGTCCTTTTCCTCGAACTGGACGCCCTTGGCGCTCAAGAGCTGCTTGGCGCGCGCGCAGTAGCCGCAAAGCTGGCGGGTATAGATCGTGACGGGAGGCATGGCGGCGTCCTTGGAGCAGGGGCGGATCAGCCAGACCATATGCGGTCAAGCGCGCCCGGCCGCAACCCTTGCGAAGACGAGGACATCCACCTCGCGCGCGCCGGCGCGCTTCAGCGCCCGCACCGCGCTCGATACGGTGGCGCCCGTTGTGAAGACGTCGTCCACCAGAAGCACCCGGCGGCCCGCGACCTGGCCGGCCTCGCGCGCCGGCACCTCGAAGGCGCCGCGCACATTGGCGAGCCGCTCGGCCGGCCCGAGGCCGACCTGCGAGCGCGTGCGCCGCGTGCGACGGAGCGCCATGGGCGCGAAGGGCGGATGGCCGCCCGCCAGAAGCCGCGCCAGCTCGGCCGACTGGTTGAAGCGGCGGCGGAACAGGCGCGTGCGATGAAGCGGAACCGGCACGATCAGCTCGGCGTCGGCGATCAGCTCGGCCCCTGCGCGGCGCATCCAGCCGGCCATGAGCGGGGCGAGATCGGTCCGGTCGCCATATTTCAGGCGCGACACGAGCCGCGCCGCGAGGTCCTCGTAGACGACCGCCGCGCGCAGCCGCGCGAAGACCGGCGGATCGGCGATCGCCTCGGCCGACAGGAAGCCCCGGCCGAGATCGAAGGAAAAGGGCAGGCCGAGCGCTTCGCAATAGGGCCGCTCGATGAAGCGCATCGTGCTCCAGCAGCTCGGGCAAAGCCCCCTCGCCTCGCCGACGGCCACGCCGCAGCCGGGGCAGGCGGGGGGATACAGGAAGCGCGTCAGCGAACGCGGCACCAGCGTCCAAGCGTGCAGCAGCGGCCCCATCGGCCCCGGTCCTCCATGCCTCCAGCGCGCGAAACGGCGCGTTCCACACGTCGTCTCGCGAATTTCCGTTCGCCTTCCGGCGCAAACTTGACGATATACCGCCCGACGCCGGCCACAAGGGCCGCATTCTCATCCTGCCGCGGGCGCTATGCCGCGCGGCCTCGCTTGCCGAGGCGTTTCCATGACCGAAGCCGCCGCTCCGTTCGACCGCTCCCTTCTCGACCGTCGGCGCCTGCGCGCGGCCGCCGGCGCCGAGCCGGGGGCCGATTTCCTGCTTCAGGCCGTGGCCGAGGAACTGGTGGACCGCCTGTCGCTCGTCCAGCGCCGCTTCGCCGTCGGCGTCGATCTGGCGGGCTATGGCGGGCAACTCGCCGCGCGCCTGAAGGCCGGCGGTCAGGTGGACCATATCCTGCGCTTGGAGCGCGACGCGCGCTTCCTGCGCGAGGGCGAGAACGGGATCGTGGCGGACGAGGAAGCGCTGCCGCTGCGCGACGAAAGCGTCGATCTCGTCGTCTCGGCCCTGTCGCTGCATCTCACCAACGACACGCCGGGCGCCTTCGTCCAGATTCGCCGGGCGCTGCGGCCGGACGGACTGTTCCTGGCCGCGCTGCTGGGCGGCGAAACCTTGAACGAGCTGCGCTCCAGCCTCGTGGCGGCCGAGGCCGAGATCTATGGCGGCGCCTCGCCGCGCGTCGCACCCTTTGCCGACATGCGCGACGCCGGAGGCCTGCTCCAGCGCACGGGCTTCGCCCTGCCGGTGATCGACCAGGATCGGCTGACGGTGCGCTACGACACGCTGTTCCACCTCATGCGCGACCTGCGCGCCATGGGCATGACCAACGTCTTGCGGGCGCGCTCGCGTCGCCCGGTCGGCCGCCGCCTGTTTCTGCGGGCGGGCGAAATCTACGCCGAGCGCTTCGCGGACCCGGACGGGCGCCTGCGCGCCACGTTCGACATCATCTATCTCTCGGGCTGGCGACCGCATGACAGCCAGCAGAAGCCGCTGAAGCCCGGCAGCGCGCAGATGAGCCTCGCGGAAGCGCTGAAGCCGAAGCCGCAGGGCTGAACGGCCCGCGATAAGGTGCCGGACGGGACAGCCCGGCACGTCCGGCCCCGTCCCGGCAGGTCCGACGTCAGGATTTGGCCAGCGCCGCGGAAACCTGCAGCATGACCTCGTTGAACAGATCCGACAGGTTGGTGCCCGTGACGCTCGCGCCCGTGATGATGGCCAGAACCAGGATCGACATCAGGACGGAATACTCGATGGCAGTCGCGCCGGCTTCGCTCGCGTGAAAACGCGACGCCTGCGCGCCGACGCGGCGACCCACGGCTTTCAACACATCCCCCGGGGTGCGGCGTCGCTCGTGCGAAGGCAGGCGCCGAAGGGCGTCGGCGAGGCCGGGCCGCCGATGGCGAAGGAGAAGCCGGACGGCTTGACCGAGCCGGTCATGGTCATGTCGATGCCCTCGCTGCTGAGGCTGCGCTCGGCGCGCGGCGACAGGCCCACCACGATGGCGATCGCCAGGGGTCCCGCGAGAAGCAGCGCGCGCAGGAGCGCGGCTCCCGTTCCACCATTGCGGCGAAGGCGGCGTTTGGATCGGGATTTCGTCATGCGGCCTCCGGGCATATGCGGCCAAGTCGTCCCTTCAGTTTTGCCCGGCAGGAGTAAACCGCCTTTTAAGCCCCATGCTTAACGACCAAACTTCCGTTTGCCTTCACAGGAGATCCTCCAGGAAGGGAATCAGCGGCAGGTCAGCCGGCGGCATGGGATAGGCGCGCAGCTCGGACGCGCGCACCCATTTGATCCGCTGCCCTTCCAGCCCCCGCGCGATGCCCTCATAGCGCCGGCACACGTAGAGCGGCATCAGGAGGTGGAAATTCTCGTAATTGTGGCTGGCGAAGGTGAGCGGCGCCAGACAATCGGCCTTGGTCTCGACGCCGATCTCCTCGCGAAGTTCGCGGATCAGGGTTTCCTCGGGCGTCTCCCCCGCCTCCACCTTGCCGCCCGGAAACTCCCAAAGGCCGGCGAGGCTCTTTCCCTCGGGCCGTTCGGTCAGGAGAATGCGGTTGTCGGCATCGATCAGCGCACAGGCGGCGACGAGAAGCAGGCGGGGCGTCGGCATGATCGGCGGCTCTTTCGAAGTGGGGTCAGACAGCGACGCCCGGCGGCGCGCGGTACACATAGCGATAGGCCTCGCGGAAGCCGAGGCGGCGGTAGAGCGCCAGCCCCGCCTCGTTCTCCGCCTCCACCTGCAGCCAGCCGGTGCGCGCGCCCCGGTGAACCGTGTGGCGCAGCGCGGTGACGACGAGATCGCGCCCGAGCCCCTGGCGCCGCGCGCCGGGCACGACGGCGACATCGAGAATGCCGGCGAGATCGTTGTCGGTGATCGCGAGCGCCACGGCGAGCGGCGCGCCGGCCTCGTCCTCGCGCACGAAGAAGGCGGCCGGCGGGCGGATGGCGCCGAGCACGGCTTCGAGGCCCGGCCGCAGCGAGGCGGGCCGCTCGTGAACCGCGAGCGAGGCTTCGAGATAGCGCTGCCCGTCATGGATCGGGATGCGGTCAATGCCGCCGCCGAGATCGATCTCGGACAGATCGGCCGTGTAGACGAGGCTTTCCCCGAAGCGCGACCAGCCTTCCGCGTCGAGATAGGCGGCGAGCCGTTCCGAGCAGAGCGGCGACTGGCGGAACAGAAGCGGCCGGCCGACCTCGGCAAAGCGCTTTCGCGCCGCCTCGATCCGCTCGGGCAGATTGGCGTCGTCCGAGCGGTCGAGCGGGTTGACCGAGTTCAGCCGCTTGGCCGGAAAGCTCGTGGTCACCCGCACGGCCCAGGTGCCGTCGAAAAAGGTCGACGTCGCCGGCCACGCTCGAAAGCCCGCCGCCTCGAGGCGACGGACCACGGCAAGGCTCGGCGGCGCGTCAGCTCCGGTAGTCGCCATTGATCGCGACATACTCCTTGGTCAGATCGCAGCTATAGACGGTCCAGCGCCCCTCGCCGAGCCCGAGCTCGACGCGGATCGCGATCTCGTCCTTCTTCATCTCGGCCGAGGCTTCGGCCTCGCTATAGGCCGGGTCGCGCTCGCCCTCGACGGCGACGCGCACGTCGCCGAAGTAGATCGCGAGGCGATCGCGCTCGGCCGGCTCGCCGGCCTTGCCGACGGCGGCGACGACGCGGCCCCAATTGGCGTCCTCGCCGGCCACCGCCGTCTTCACCAGCGGCGAATTGGCGATGGAAAGCGCGATGCGCTTGGCGGAGCGATCGTCCACCGCGCCCGACACGGTCACCTGAATTTCCTTGCGCGCGCCCTCGCCGTCGCGCGCCACCTGCCGCGCGAGATCCAGAAGCATCGCATTCAGCGCCTCGCGGAAGGGCTGGAGGCGCGGATCGGCGGCATCCGTCACTTCGGCATTGCCGGCCTTGCCGGTGGCGAAGAGCAGGAGCGTGTCGGAGGTCGAGGTGTCGGAATCCACCGTCACCGAATTGAAGCTCGGGGCGACCGCCTCGGCCAGGAGCGCCTGCAGCGCGGCGGGCGCGATCCTGGCATCCGTCGCCAGGAAGGAGAGCATGGTCGCCATGTCGGGCGCGATCATGCCGGCGCCCTTGGCGATGCCGTTCAGCGTCACGCTCGCCTCGCCGAGCGGAACCGTGCGGGTCGCGACCTTGGGATAGGTGTCGGTGGTCATGATGGCGTTGGCCGCCTCGCGCCACAGCAGGCCGTCGGTGCCCGCGATCAGTGCGGGGATCTGGGCGTTGATCTTGCCCGCGTCGAGCGGCTCGCCGATGACGCCGGTCGAGGCCAGGAACACTTCGTCCGGCCGGCAGCCGAGCGCATCGGCCATGGCCTTGGCCGTCGCCTCGCAGGTGGCGAGGCCCTTCTTGCCGGTGAAGGCGTTGGCATTGCCGGAATTGACGAGAACCGCGCGGGCCGTGCCGGCCTTCAGCGCGGCGCGGCAATGATCCACCGGCGCCGAGGGGCATTTCGACGTGGTGAAGACGCCCGCGACGCTCGTGCCTTCCTCGAAGCGCATCAGAAGCAGATCGGTGCGGCTCTTGTACTTGATGCCCGCCTCGGCGGTCGCGATGACGACGCCGGGGATCGCGGGCATCTCGGGATAGGAGGTCGGGGCAAGCGGCGAAACGGCGGTGGCCATGGCTGTTCCCTCTGGGAGGATGGGCGAACGCGCGCTTCCTGCCCCATGCGCCCTCCTGCCGCAAGGGGCGAAGGGGCGGCCCGAGCGTGGGCGAAACGAAAACGCCCGCGACGGATCGCGGGCGCGGGGTCTTTGGGCGGGCGGCGGCGCACGGGATGCGCCGTTTTTCGTCCCGCCTGCTGGGTCTCGCTTACTGGGCGGGAGCCGGCGCGGGGGCGGCGCCGTCAGCCGGCTGCGTCGCCTCGTCGGCTTCGTCGGCCGCCGCTTCCGGGTCGCTGCCGGCCTTGCCGGACATGGCCTTTTCCATCGCCTCGACCTGCGCCTTCAGGGCCGGGTCGACATAGCTGACCTTTTCCTCTTCGCGCGCCTTCTGGACCATGGCGATGTATTTCTCGCGCATGACGATCTGGCGCACCTGATCCTTCACTTCCTCGAAGGCCGGGGGCTGCTGCTTGCGCTTTTCCAGGACCTTGATGACGTGCCAGCCGAACTGGGTCTGCACCGGCTCCTTGGTGTAGGAGTTGGGCTCCAGCTTGAAGGCCGCCGCCTCGAAGGCGGGCACCATCTGGCCGGGGCCGAAGAAGCCGAGATCGCCGCCCTGCGGGCCGGTCGGGCCGGTGGACTTCTCCTTGGCGACCTCATCGAAATCCTTGCCGGCGTCGAGTTCCTTGATCGCCGCCTCGGCCTCTTCCTTGGTGGGAACGAGGATGTGCTTGGCGTGGATCTCGTCCACCGGCTTCATCGCCGCGACCTCGGCGTCGTAGCGCGCCTTCAGCTCGGCATCGGTGATCGCCGACACGCCGTTCTTCTCGAAGAAGGCGTTGTGCAGTGCGCGCTCGCGCAGGAAGGCGATGCGACGCGCGACGTCCGGGTCATCCTGAAGCTTGGCGGCTTCCGCCTCTTCGGCCAGCGCCTTGATGTCGATCAGCGCCGAGAGGACGGCGAGGCGCTGCTGCTCGGGCGGTAGCTGGCCGAACTGGGCGGCGAGATCGGCCGTCGCGGTCTGCAGATCGGCTTCGGTGATCTCCTGCGAGCCGACCTTGGCGAGAACGGTCTCGGGCGGCACGGGCGCAGGGGCCGGCGCTGCCGGAGCTGCCGCGCCGGCCGGGGCGGGCGCGGCCGTGTCCTGCGCGAGAGCGGGCGCTGCGAAGACGGCGGACGCGGCGAGAAGGGCGAGGCCGGAGGCGGCACGCCGAAGGCGGGTCGAAGACAGCATGGCGTTAAGCGAGCCTTTCAAGGAAACGGCGCCCGGCGAAGACGAATCGCGGCAGGACGGAACGGGTCTCTCCATACCGCAAAGAAGGGGCTTTGCGGTGTTTTGAGGGCCGCCGCGCGCCCCGGCGCGGCGTTGACATCATACAGGGGCGCTCTTATCTCTCGCACGTTTTAGAAGTCCAGCCGCTTCCACCTTGGCCGCATCCCGCGGACATCCGGGCCGGTCCCGGCCATCGGGCGGCGGACAACGGGCGCAAGCTGCCCGAGCGAGAGTTTCCTGGAAGGACGTGACGGATGGTGAGTTTCGGTGGCCTAGCCCGCAAGCTCCTGGGGTCGGCCAACAGCCGCCGGGTCCGCAAGTTCGAGCCGACGGTGCGGGCCATCGCGGCGCTGGAACCTGAACTGGCGGCGCTGAGCGACGAGGCGCTGCGCGCCCGAACCGCCGAGTTCCGCGCGGAGATCGCCAAGGGCAAGACGATCGAGGACCTCCTCGTGCCGGCCTTCGCGACGGTGCGCGAGGCGGCCAAGCGCGCGCTCGGCCTTCGCCCCTTCGACGTGCAGATGATCGGCGGCATGGTTCTGGCCGGCGGCTCGATCGCGGAAATGCGCACCGGCGAAGGCAAGACGCTGGTCGGCACGCTGCCGGTCTATCTCGCAGCCCTGGAAAGCAAGGGCGTCCACGTCGTCACCGTGAACGACTACCTCGCCCGTCGCGACGCGGCCACGATGGGCCGGGTCTACAATTTCCTCGGCCTGACCGTCGGCGTCATCATGCACGGCCTGTCGGACGACGAGCGCCGCGACGCCTATCATTGCGACATCACCTACGCGACGAACAACGAACTCGGCTTCGACTATCTTCGCGACAACATGAAGTACGAGCGCTCGCAGATGGTGCAGCGCGGCCACCATTTCGCGATCATCGACGAGGTGGACTCGATCCTGATCGACGAGGCGCGCACGCCGCTCATCATCTCCGGCCCGCTGGACGACCGCTCCGATCTCTACCGCACGATCGACAGCTTCATTCCCCAGCTCAGCCCTGAGGACTACGAGGTCGACGAGAAGCAGCGCCAGGTCTCCTTCACCGAGGACGGCACGGAAAAGCTGGAGCGTCTTCTCGAAGCGGCCGGCCATCTCGTCGGCGACTCGCTCTACGACATCGAGAACGTCACGATCGTCCATCACGTCAACAACGCGCTGAAGGCCCACAAGCTCTTCCAGCGCGACAAGGACTACATCGTCCGCAACGACGAGATCGTCATCATCGACGAGTTCACCGGCCGCATGATGCCGGGCCGCCGTTTCTCGGAAGGCCTGCATCAGGCGCTGGAAGCCAAGGAAGGCGTCACCGTCCAGCCCGAGAACCAGACGCTCGCCTCGATCACGTTCCAGAACTATTTCCGCATGTACAAGCGCCTCGCCGGCATGACCGGCACGGCGGCGACGGAAGCGGCCGAGTTCGCCGACATCTACAATCTCGACGTCGTGGAAATCCCGACCAATCTGCCGGTCAAGCGCCTCGACGAGGACGACGAGGTTTATCGCACCAACGAGGAGAAGTTCCGCGCGATCGCCAAGGAGATCCGCGCGGCGGCCGAGCGGCGCCAGCCGATCCTCGTCGGCACGACCTCGATCGAGAAGTCGGAAATGCTGGCCGACCGACTGCGCAAGGAAGGCCTGAAGGACTTCCAGGTCCTCAACGCGCGTTATCACGAGCAGGAAGCCTATATCGTCGCGCAGGCTGGCGTTCCCGGCGCCGTGACGATCGCCACCAACATGGCCGGTCGCGGCACCGACATCCAGCTCGGCGGCAATCTGGAAATGCGCGTCGAGCACGAGCTTGCCGAAATGCCGGATGGCCCGGAGCGGGACGCGGCGATCGCGGCGATCCGCGAGGACATCCAGCGCCTCAAGCAGGAAGCGCTCAGCGCCGGCGGTCTCTACGTGCTCGCCACCGAGCGTCATGAGTCGCGCCGCATCGACAACCAGCTGCGCGGCCGCTCCGGCCGCCAGGGCGACCCCGGCCAGTCCAAGTTCTACCTGTCGCTCCAGGACGACCTGATGCGCATCTTCGGGTCCGAGCGCATGGACACGATGCTGACGCGGCTCGGCCTCAAGGAGGACGAGGCGATCGTCCACCCCTGGATCAACAAGGCGCTGGAAAAGGCGCAGAAGAAGGTCGAGGCGCGCAACTTCGACATCCGCAAGAACCTGCTCAAATACGACGACGTGATGAATGACCAGCGCAAGGTCATCTTCGAGCAGCGCATCGAGCTGATGGACGCGGACTCGCTCGACGAGACCGTCGCCGACATGCGTCACGAGACGATCGAGCTTCTGGTCGCCCGCCGCATGCCCGAGCGCGCCTATCCCGAGCAGTGGGAAACGGCGGAGCTGACCGAGGAAGTGCGCGAGTTCCTCAATCTCGACCTGCCCATCGCCGCCTGGGCGGAAGAGGAAGGCATCGACGACGCCGACGTGCGCAAGCGCATCACCGACGCCGCCGATCAGGCCTTCGCCGAGAAGGAGGCGCGCTTCGGCGCCGACATCATGCGCTATATCGAGCGCTCGATCGTGCTGCAGACGATCGACGCCCTGTGGCGCGAGCATCTCGTCAATCTCGACCATCTGCGCTCGGCCGTCGGCTTCCGCGGCTATGCGCAGCGCGACCCGCTGAACGAGTACAAGTCGGAAGCCTTCGAGCTCTTCCAGTCCATGCTGACGAGCCTTCGCGAGCGCACCACGCAGCAGCTCATGCGCGTCGAGATCGTGCGCCCCGAGGAAACCGAAGCGCCGCAGGTGCCGCCGATGCAGGCGCATCACATCGACGCCACGACGGGCGAGGACGAGTTCGGCAATGGCGCGGCGCGTCTGACGGCGGACTTCACCCCGACCGGGGAATCGCCGCTTCAGATCGATCCGAACGATCCGCAGACCTGGGGCATGGTCGGCCGCAACGCCCCCTGCCCCTGCGGCTCGGGCAAGAAGTTCAAGCACTGCCATGGCGCCTACGAGCAGATCGTCTGAGGCAGGGCACCGAAACGCGAAAAGGCCGGCGGAGACGCCGGCCTTTTTCGTTGGCTATTCCTGATCTCGAGCTGGCAGCCAATCCATCTCCGCCTCTAGAAAAGGCTCGGCCGCCAAGGCGATACGCGCGCGAGCTTCCGGCCCGAGGGGGAGGATGGGAAGGGGCGGCGCGACCGGTTCAAAATCGAGCCTTTCGAGAAGAGCATACATCACCCGCAGGCTTCCGTAGGCTTTGAACGCGTCCCAGAGCGGCGTGAGCCGTTGGTCGAGGAACTGGGTCTCGGTCACGTTGCCGGCCTGCGCCGAGCGAACCAAGCGCAGAACAGGGGCGGGCAAGAGGCCGCCGAGCACGCTGTAGAAGGCATCCGCGCCCGCGAGCATCGCGTCCGCCATGATCCAGTCGCCGCTATAGCCAATGGCGAGGTCGGTTCGCGCCCGCAGAAACGCAAGCTCTTCGGCAATTCCGCTTGTCGCCGGCATTTTCACGCCACGCACGGTTTCGAGGTCCGCAAGGCGGACAAGGAGATCGGGGGTGAAGGTGAAATGCGTTGTGCCGGGGTTGTTGTAGATGCAAAGCGGCAGGTCCGTCGCGTCGGCGACCGAGCGGAAGTGTTCGAACACCTCGTCCTGCATCAAAGGTGTGTACGAGACGGGTGCCATGAGGAGGGCATCAGCGCGCGCCGCGAAGGCGTCCCTCGCCAGTTCCCGCGCGTGATCGGTTCGCAACGCGCCGACCCCGACGATGAGCGGAACGCGCCCGGCGACGCACTCCACGCCCGCTTCGACAGCCCGCCGTCGCTCGTCCCGGCTCAGGTAGGCATAGGTTCCGGTCGATCCGAGAAGGCCGATCGAATCGACGCCTGCGTTGCACAGGCGATCCAGCAAACGTCCCAGTGCCTCGGTATCGACGCGGCCCTCATTGTTCGTGGGTGTAATCGGAAAGGCCGAAAGGCCATGGAACGGTGTCGAGGCTGTCATGCGGCGGATCTCTCGTTTCGTCCAGCCGGCCTCATCGTCCGCTCCGATACGACGGTCCTACTGGTCCCGCGACGCGTCGCTCGTGTTCAGGGCGCGCTTCTGCAGCAGGTTCTTGAACATCGAGGTCTTGGCGTTCAGCGGCTTGCCGTCGCGGTCGAAGCCCTCGCGGCGATGCTGCTCGGCGGCATAGGCCTCGGCCGAGATGGGCGAGCCGGTCTTGTAGACGAAGGTCGACTGAACCGCGAACTCCTCCGGCGCCATGGTGGAGGCGATCTGCCTTTCCAGATCGTCGTCCGCCTTGCGCTTGGCCACGAGTTCGGCGGGCTCCGCCACGGCGGGGCAGGTGCCGTCCGGGTCGAGCACCCGGCCGTCGCTGAGCGTCGCGTCGAAGACGTAGCGCTTCTCGCAGGTGGCGACGGCGACCGGCTTCTTGGTGAGGTCGAAGCGGTCCGTGCCCTCTTTCAGCATCTTCCAGAAGGCGTAGTGCTCGGAATTCTTGTGCCGCGCCATGTTCTTGGGCGTCATGCGGAAGGGCAGAGCCTGCACCTGGATGGCCCGCTGCCCGCCCTGGAAGGCGTGGCGCGCGAGGGCGTAAAGCTCCTCCATCTGCCAGTTGTCCATGGCGTAGCAGCCGGACGAATTGCAGGAGCCATGCACCATCAGGTTCTGGCCGGTGGAGCCGTTGGCGCGGTCATAGGCGTTCGGATAGCCCATGTCGAAGGCGAGGTGATAGTTCGACTTCGGGTTCAGCTGGCCGGGGGTGACGGCGTAGAAGCCCTCGGGGGCCTGGCGGTCGCCCTCTTTCCGCTTGGGTCCGAGTTTGCCGGACCAGGCGCAGATCGGGTAGGTCTTCAAAAGCGCGAAACTGCCGTCGCCCTTCTGCTTCCAGACCTCGAGTTCGGACTCTTCCTTGTAGATCCGCACCATGATGGCGGAGTTCTCGCCCATGTTGCCGGCACGGATCAGCTTGACGAGACTCGGCGGCAGAGGTGCGTCGGCGCCCATGAGATCGCCGAAATCGGCGCCCCCCGTGCAGCCCGACAAGGCCAGGAGCGTTCCGGCGAAGAGGGTTGCGGCGGCAAGGCGGCGTACGGACATGTTCCCCTCATCCCCTCGATCCGGCCTCGTCCTCGATCGACGGGCCGGCGATCCGATCAGTCCCGGACGGAGCCGAGCATCGAGGCCCGCCGTCCCATATCGCCTTCTTGTCACGCCGGGACGGTTTCCAATCCCTTAACGAGCGATGAAAAATGCGTGACTTTCCCCGTGCGCCGGGCCCGGCCCGCGCGCCGGAAACGGGCGCATGACAAGGCGCGGGCGACCGATCAGGATCGACCCGCGCAGCTTCCCTACAGGAAAACCGGCTCCAACAAAAGGCGGGACGACCCCGTCAGACCTTGAGGTCGCGTCCGATGGCCAGGAACTTCTCGCGCCGCTCGCGCCGCAGCGCCGGGCCGTCGAGCAGCGACAGCTCGCCGAGCGCGGCCTCGATCCGGTCGGCCGCCATGTCGATCGCGGCGTCCTTGTCGCGATGCGCGCCGCCGAGCGGCTCGGGCACGATCTCGTCGATCACGCCGAAGCCCTTGAGGTCCTGCGCGGTGATCTTCATCGCCTGGGCGACGTCCTTGGCGCGCGCGGCGTCGCGCCAGAGAATGGAGGCGCCCGCTTCCGGCGAGATGACGCTGTAGATCGCGTGTTCCAGCATGAGGACGCGGTTCGCCGCCGCGATGGCGATGGCCCCGCCCGAGCCGCCCTCGCCGATGATCAGCGAGACGAGCGGCACTTCCAGCTTGAGGCAGGTCTCGGTCGAGCGCGCGATGGCCTCGGCCTGGCCGCGCTCCTCCGCGCCGATGCCGGGATAGGCGCCGGCCGTATCCACGAGCGTCACGACGGGAATGCCGAAGCGCTCGGCCATTTCCATGATGCGCACGGCCTTGCGGTAGCCCTCGGGCCGCGCCATGCCGAAATTGTGCTTGAGGCGCGTCTGCGTGTCGGCGCCCTTTTCCTGCCCGATCACGGCGACGGACTGGCCCCGGAACCGGCCGAAGCCGGCGATCACGGCATAGTCCTCGGCGAAGTAGCGATCGCCCGCCAGCGGCGTAAAGTCGGTGATGAGGCGCGAGACGTAGTCGACGCAATGCGGCCGGTCCGGGTGGCGGGCGACCTGCGTCTTCTGCCAGGGCGTCAGCTTGCGGTAGAGATCGACCAGCGCGTCGGAGGAGCGCTTTTCCAGCCGCTGGATGTCCTCCGAAACGTCGAGACTGTTCTCGCCCGAGCCGATCTTCTTCAGTTCGATGATCTGGCTGTCGAGATCGGCGACGGGTTTTTCGAAGTCGAGATAATTGTGCATCCAGCAGCGGCCCTGAGCCGTCCTCGTGCGGCCGCGCGGCGCGGGCCTCGTTGTCTCGAAGCACCGGCAATGGCCGGGCGGGGTCTTTCGCCTCGGCGGCAAGCCGGGGCGGGAGTTGTGGCACCTCCCGTCGGCCGGGCGGCGCCGCCGTCCCATAGGGGTGTTCGCGTCGGCCGGCAAACTGGCGATCCGACCCGTCTTTGTCAAGGAATGGCGCGCTTTGGCAACACTATTCCTCGGCGGCCAGTTCCGAGAGCGGATGGTGATCGGTGACGAGGCGCAGAAGCCGCTCTTCCAGAACATGGGTGTAGATCTGCGTCGTGCCGATATCGGCATGGCCGAGCAGCTCCTGCACGGCGCGAAGATCGGCGCCGTTCTGCAGGAGATGGCTGGCGAAGGCGTGGCGCAGGACATGGGGCGACACGCGATCGGACGCGATGCCGGCCCGGATGGCCAGCGCCTTGAGATCGCGCGCGAAGCCCTGCCGCGTCAGATGACCGGTTTCCGACAGGGCCGGAAACAGCCAGGGGCCCTCGGGCGCGCCGGACCCGTCCCGCAGGGCCGTGGCGAAGCGCTGAAGCGCGTCGCGCGCGCGCTCGCCGACGGGCACCATGCGCTCCTTGTTGCCCTTGCCGCGCACCACGATCAGCCGCTGGCGCGAGCGCAGGACCGCGCGCGGCAGGGACACGAGTTCCGACACGCGAAGGCCGGTCGCGTAGAGAAGCTCGACCAGCGCGTGCAGGCGAAGGGCGCGCGCCAAGGCCGGTCTCGACAGGTCCGGCGTGGCCGCGTCCGCTTCGGCCTGGCCGATCAGCGCGTCCACCTCCGCTTCCGACAGGATCTTGGGCAGGCTGCGCGCCTTGCGCGCGCCCTCGATCGGCGAGGTCGGATCGTCGGGCCGGATGCCTTCGGCGTAGAGAAACTTGAAGAACTGGCGCAGCGCGCTCATGCGCCGCTGCAGGCTGGAGGGCGCAAAGCCCTCCTCGTCGAGATGGTGGATGTAGTGGCGAATCGCCTCCGTCGTCGCGCCGCCGAGCCCCGTCCCCTCCCCCGCCAGAAACTCGCGCGCATGGTCGAGGTCGCGCCGATAGGCCTGGAGCGTGTTTTCGGCCGCGCCGCGCTCCACCGCCATCATTTCGAGGAAACTCTCGATCCGCGCGCCGTCCAGCGTGTTCGCGCTCATCGCAGGCCCTCCACGGGCGCGCCCGCGCCCGGAGCGGCGGGAGCCGCCGGGGCGGGCGTGACCGGGGTGGCGCCAGGGGCAGTGACCGCGGGCACGGGCGCGCGTCGCTCCTGCAGCGCCGGAATCGGCACGCTCTGCGTGATCGGCACGGTGTCCGGCCGCACGAAGGTCACGAGCGCCCACATGACGGAGAACACCGCGCCCGCCAGAAGCGCGAGAACGAGAAGAAGGCGTGTGAGTGTCGGCATCGGTCGGCGTGGCTTCCCTTTCGCGGCGCATCGGCCCCGCGTCTCGTCCCCTAGCGCAATCTAGGGCCCGTTATGAAGCGGGGCATCTTATCCTGCCCCTAACAGGCCCCTGCCGGCTCCAGCGAAGCGGCGGCGAGCCGCGCCCCTTGCCGCAAAGGCGTCCGCCGCGCCCGCCGAACCTCTCGGTTCGCTTGACGCATTCGGGGATTTCTGGTCTCAGACCATCGCTTTACAAGCGTTTTTGAAGCTTTCGTTCCATGACCGGTGCCGACCTCGAGCGTTCCCTTCACGATGCCGTCGCCCGGTTGAACGGGCGCGCGGTGGTGCTCGTCGGACTCATGGGTGCGGGAAAGACCACGGTCGGCAAGCGTTTGGCGAGTTTTCTCGGCCTGCCCTTCGTGGACACGGACGAGGAAATCGAGGAAGCGGCGCGCATGAGCGTCGCCGAACTCTTCGCCACCTATGGCGAGCCGGAGTTCCGGGCGCTGGAAGCGCGCGTCGTGGCGCGGCTGACCGACGGGCCGCCCCACGTCATCGCCACCGGGGGCGGTGCCTTCATGAACGAGGACACGCGCCGCATCCTGAAGGAACGCGCCGTCACGGTCTGGCTCCACGCCGATCTCGACACGCTGATGGAGCGCGTCCTGAAACGGCCGACGCGCCCGCTTCTCAAGACCGCCGATCCGCGCGCCACGATGAAGGCGCTGATGGACGCGCGCTATCCGATCTACGGCACGGCCGACATCCACATCCACTCGCGCAACGTGAAGCGCGACACGATCGCGCGCGAGATCATCCACGCTCTCGCCCGCCGTCCCATTCCGCAAAAGGCCGCCTCATGAGTGACGAGACCCGCCAGAGCGTGCGCGTCGAACTGGGGCCGCGCTCCTACGACATCCTGATCGGCCCCGGCCTTCTCGCCTCCGCCGGCGCCGAGATCGCCGCCCGCCTGCCGAAGGCCCGTCTTCTGATCGTCGCGGACGAGCGGGTGGACGATCTGCATGGCGAGGCGCTGCGCGCCGCCTTGAGCAAGGCCGAGATTCCCCACGCCACGATGCGCGTGCCCTCGGGCGAGCCCACCAAGAGCTTTCCGCATTTCGAGGCGGTGGTGGACCGCATCCTCGAAGAGCGCCTGGAGCGGGGCGACGCGGTGGTCGCCTTCGGCGGCGGCGTGGTAGGCGATCTCACGGGTTTTGCGGCCGGCGTCGCGCGGCGCGGCATGGGCTTCGTGCAGGTGCCGACCTCGCTTCTGGCGCAGGTCGATTCGTCGGTCGGCGGCAAGACCGGCATCAATTCGCCGCGCGGCAAGAATCTCGTCGGCGTGTTCCACCAGCCCGCGCTGGTTCTGGCCGACACCGACGTCCTCGAAACCCTCTCCCCCCGCGAGTTCGCCGCCGGCTATGCCGAGGTCGTCAAATACGGGCTGATCGACCGGCCGGACTTCTTCCACTGGCTGGAGGCCAAGCGCGCGGCGATCTTCGCGGGCGGCGCGGAACGGGCGGAAGCGATCGCCGCGAGCTGCCGCGCCAAGGCCGAGGTCGTGGCGGGCGACGAGCGCGAGGACGGCGACCGCGCCCTTCTCAATCTCGGGCACACGTTCGGCCACGCGCTGGAATCGGCGGCGCGCTACGACGCCGAACGGCTCGTCCATGGCGAGGCCGTGTCGATCGGCATGGCGCTCGCCCATCGCTTCTCGGTGCGCCAGGGCCTCTGCCCCGGCCAGGACGCCGAGCGTGCCGTGGCGCACCTGCGCGCGAGCGGCCTGCCGACGCGCATCCAGGAGATCCCCGGCACGCCCTTCACGCTCACCGAGCTGATGGGCAAGATCGCGCAGGACAAGAAGGTCGTGCGCGGCGCCCTCACCTTCATCCTGACGCGCGGCATCGGGCAGGCCTTCGTGGCGCGCGACGTCGACCCGGCCGAAATCGGCCGCTTTCTGGAAGCCGAACTCGGCGCCTGACCGACGCTCGGAATTACGAAGCGGGCTTGCGCGGCTCGGGCGGCGCGCGGCGGAAGGGTTTGCGCGCCAGCCAGACACGGCGCCAGCTCGGCGGCACGAGGAAGCCGGCGAGCGCCAGGGCGAGCGCCGTGCCCGCCACGCCAAAGACGGCGAGCGCGCCCCAGCGATGGGTGAGGAGCGCGCCCGTCAGCGCGCCCGTCAGCATCCCCGCCCAGGGCACGATCTGCACCCACCAGCCCTTGGCCTGCTGGCCGATCAGGAAGCGGCCGAGCCCGCGCCCGAAGCGCGACAGGGCGCCCGAGACATAGGTGACGCCGAGCGCCTGCCCGTCCACCTCCTCCAGCGCCGCGTTGAGCGCGCCCATCGCGAGAACCAGCGCGGGAATGCCGTGCGAGGCTTCTGCAAACAGAAGCGGCAGGAGCGCCAGGATGCCGACGAGGCACAGGAGCGCCGGCTGGCTCCCATGCGTCCATCGCATGAACAGGGCGCCGAACGCGTTGCCGACCACGAAGATCGCGACCACGAGGGCAAGGCGCAGGATCGCCGCGCCGTCGCCGGTGGCGAGCGCGATGCCGAGCCGCGTCGTGTTGCCGCTCATGAAGCTCACGAAATCACCCGCCAGGATGAAACCGACGACGTCGGCGAGCCCGGCGAGGAAGCTGAGGCTCGCGGCGAACAGGAGCCCCGTGGCAAAGCGCAGCCGGTTGCGCCGGCGAAGCCGCGTGCGCATGTCCGGCCCTTAGCGGCGGGTCGGCTCGCCGGGGGCGCTCGCCTCGATGGCGAGCGCATGGACGCCGCCCGACAGCTCGGCCGCCAGCGTCTCGTTCACCGCCCGGTGGCGCTGGACGCGGCTCTGCCCCGAAAAGGCCTGCGACACGATGCGCACGCGAAAATGCGTCTCGCCCGTTCCGTCGAAACCGCCATGGTGGTCGCTGCCGCCATGGTGGTGTCCGGCATGGAGATGGCTCTCGTTGACCACGGCGAGGCTTTCGGGCGAAAAGGCCTCGCGCAACTTGGTTTCGATAGTGGCTTGAATGGTCATGATCGCGCCTCACAATTGTTGAAACGGGCGGGGTGATCCGACGCCCGGATCGACACGCCCGCGCCCCTTCGGATCGCGGACCTGTTGTGGACGGGTTTTCGCGTCTGTCAATTCTTGTTCGCGTCCCTGCGGGGCCCCATAATCCGGCCGTGATGACACTCGACAACAAACTCTTCGACCAGATTCGCGTCAAACCTGCCGGCAAGAAAGCCGCCGAGAAGGTGCGCGCGCCCGAATGCATGTGGGAGGGCTGCGACCAGCCCGGCACCCACAAGGCGCCGCGCGGGCGCGACCACGAGGGCCAGTACCTCAATTTCTGCGTCGACCACGTGCGCCTCTACAACAAGTCCTACAACTACTTCTCCGGTCTCGGCGACGACGACATCCAGAAGTATCTGAAGGACTCGCTGACCGGCCACCGGCCGACGGCGCCCATGGGCACCAACAGCTCGGCCGGCCCGCGCGCGGCCGCCGCCATGCCCTCCTCGCTGCCGAGCGGTCGGCCGCGCCGCGTCAATGCGCGCATCCACGACCGCTTCAACCTGTTCGAGGGCGCCGGCGCGCCGGCCAAGCCCGCCCCGGTCAAGAAGCCGCGCACCCTGGAATCCAAGGCGCTGGAGACGCTGGGCGTGCCCCAGAACGCCAATGCCGAGGCGATCCGCGTCCAGTACAAGGCGCTGGTGAAGCAGTATCACCCCGATTCCAACGGCGGCGATCGCGGCTCGGAAGACCGGCTGCGCGAGGTGATTCAGGCCTACAAGCTTTTGAAGCAGTCGGGCTTCTGTTAATCCGGGTCGAATCGGATCGTCCGGTCCGCATTCGCTCCGCCCGGGCCTGTCCCGAAACCGAATACGAGATGTGGTGGCGCCTCGCCCGCTCAGGGCCGCAAGCGCCGTTGGAGGTATGATGAGTGCAGCGGAACTGGAAGTGGCGAACCTCCCCGACGCCATGATCTCCGTCCGCGAGACCTTCGGTTTCGAGAGCGACCTGAAGGTGCCGGCCTTTTCCAAGACGGACCCGCACGTTCCCGAGATCGACCCGGACTATCTGTTCGACAAGCAGACGACGCTGGCGATCCTGGCGGGCTTCGCCAAGAACCGCCGCGTCATGGTGTCGGGCTCGCACGGCACCGGCAAGTCGACCCATATCGAGCAGGTCGCCGCCCGCCTCAACTGGCCCTGCGTGCGCCTCAATCTCGACAGCCACGTGTCGCGTATCGATCTCGTCGGCAAGGACGCGATCACCGTTCGCGAGGGCAAGCAGGTCACGGAATTCCGCGACGGCATCCTGCCCTGGGCCTATCAGAACAATGTCGCGCTCGTATTCGACGAATACGATGCCGGCCGCCCGGACGTGATGTTCGTGATCCAGCGCGTTCTGGAATCGTCGGGCCGCCTCACCCTTCTCGATCAGGCGCGCGTCATCCGCCCGCACCCCGCCTTCCGCCTGTTCGCCACCGCCAACACGGTCGGCCTCGGCGACACGACAGGCCTCTACCACGGCACGCAGCAGATCAATCAGGCGCAGATGGACCGCTGGTCGATCGTCACCGTCCTGAACTACCTGCCGCATGACAACGAGGTCGGGATCGTTCTGGCCAAGGCCAAGCATTTCCAGACCGACAAGGGCCGCGCCGAAGTCTCCAAGATGGTGCGCGTCGCCGATCTCACGCGCTCGGCCTTCCGCAACGGCGATCTTTCCACCGTCATGAGCCCGCGCACGGTCATCACCTGGGCCGAGAATGCCGAGATCTTCGGCGATATCGGCTTCGCCTTCCGCCTGACCTTCCTCAACAAGTGCGACGATCTCGAGCGCCCCCTGGTCGCCGAATTCTACCAGCGCGCCTTTGGCGAGGAATTGCCGGAATCGGCGGCCAATCTGGTTCTGGACTGATCCGCATGGCGCGCCCCGGAGACAATTCGGCCAAGGGGCAGCGCCCCAAGACCACGGATCGCGAGCCCTTCCGCCGCGCGGTCGCGGGCTGCATGCGCGCGATCTCGGGCGATGGCGAGCTCGAGGTCACCTATGGCAACGAGCGCCCCGGGCTGACCGGCGAGCGGGCGCGCCTGCCCGAGCTTCCCAAGCGTGCCGGCGAGACCGAGATCGCCGTGGTGCGCGGTCTGTCCGACGCCATGGCGCTGCGCAAGGCGCGCCACGACGCGCGCATCCACGCCACGCTCTCGCCCGACGGGCGGGGCGCGCGCGCCGTGTTCGACGCGGTGGAGCAGGCCCGCTGCGAGGCGATCGGCGCCAACGCCATGCCGGGCGTCGCGGACAATCTCGCCTCCATGCTGGAGGACAAGTATTTCCGCTCCAACCTCACCGAAGTGACCGACCGCGCCGAAGCGCCGCTGGAGGACGCGGTGGCGCTGATGGTGCGCGAACGCCTGACGGGCCGCGCCATTCCGCCGAGCGCGCAGGCCATCGTCGATGTCTGGCGCGACTGGATCGAGGACAAGGCCGGTCCGAAATTCGAGCGCCTGGGCGAGACGATCGAGGACCAGCGCCTGTTCGCGCGCGCGCTGCGCGACATGCTCGTGTCCATGGACATGGCCGAGGAACTCGCCGACGAGTCCGACCCGTCCGACGAGGAAACGCCCGAGGAAGCCGGCGACAACCAGTCCCGTGACCAGGAAGACAGCGGCGCCGAGAAGGAAGCCGGCCAGGACGAGGCCGAGCCGCAGGAAGCCGAGGGCGAGGCCGAAAGCGAGGATGCGAGCGAGGCCGAGACCTCCGAGCAGACGAGCGACGAGCTGACCGAGGACGAGGACGTCGATTCCGAGACGCCCGGCGAGTCGCGCCGGCCCAACCAGGCCCTGCCTCGCGATCTCGGCGACACCGATTATCAGGTCTACAACGAGAGCTTCGACGAGACGGTCGGCGCCGAGGATCTGTGCGACGAGGCCGAGCTCGACCGGCTGCGCTCCTTCCTCGACAAGCAGCTTTCCTCGCTTCAGGGCGCGGTCGGGCGGCTCGCCAACCGCCTCCAGCGCCGCCTCATGGCGCAGCAGAACCGCTCCTGGGACTTCGACCTCGAAGAGGGCTATCTCGACACGGCGCGCCTGACGCGCCTCGTGACCGACCCGTTGCAGCCGCTCTCCTTCAAGATGGAGCGCGACACCGAATTCCGCGACACGATCGTGACGCTCCTCATCGACAATTCCGGCTCGATGCGCGGGCGGCCGATCACGGTGGCGGCGACCTGCGCCGACATCCTCGCCCGCACGCTGGAGCGTTGCGGCGTGAAGGTCGAGGTGCTCGGCTTCACCACCCGCGCCTGGAAGGGCGGCCAGTCGCGCGAAGCCTGGCTGAAGGCCGGCAAGCCGCAGCGGCCCGGACGCCTCAACGATCTTCGCCACATCGTCTACAAGTCGGCCGACGCGCCCTGGCGGCGCGCCCGGCGCAATCTCGGCCTGATGATGCGCGAAGGGCTCCTCAAGGAGAATATCGACGGCGAGGCGCTGATCTGGGCGCACAACCGCCTGCTCGGCCGGCCCGAGCAGCGGCGCATCCTGATGATGATCTCGGACGGCGCGCCGGTCGACGATTCGACCCTCTCGGTGAACCCCGGCAATTATCTGGAGCGGCACCTGCGCGCCGTGATCGAGGAGATCGAGACGCGCTCGCCGGTGGAGCTTCTGGCGATCGGCATCGGCCATGACGTGACGCGCTATTATCGCCGCGCCGTGACGATCTCGGACGCCGAGGAACTCGCCGGCGCCATGACCGAGCAGCTCGCCGCCCTGTTCGAGGACGAGGGCGCCATGCCCCATCCGCGCCGTCGCGCGGCGGGCCGCAGGTAGGCGGATGAGCGCGCGCGCATGAGCCGGTCGCGCCTTCGCGCCGCCACCGCGCTCGCCCTCCTCCTGACGCTCGACCCCGCCGGGGCCGAGCCGGCCGAGACGCGCATCGACGCGCAAGGGATCGGCCAGTTCCGCATCGGCTCCGCCGAGACGCGCTTCGGCGCGCTCGATTACCTCGGCGGCTTCAGCTACCGCTCCAACGACCGGCGTCTGGAAGGCGTGTCCGCGATCCGCATGCAGGAGGGCGGACGGCGCTTCCTCGCCGTGACCGACACCGGATACTGGTTCCGGGGCGCGATCCGGCGCGACACGTCCGGCCGGCCCGTCGGCATGGACGACGCCCGGATCGACCCGATTCTCGATGCGTCCGGCGCGCCGCCGCGCCGCAAGGGCGAGGCCGATGCCGAGGGTCTGGCGCTCGACGGCGACAGCGCGCTCGTGTCCTTCGAGCGCGACGCGCGGATCGAGCGTTTCGACGCGGCCCGTCCCGGCCGCCCGACGGCGGTGCCGCTTCCCATCCCGAAGCGCGAACTGCGCTCCAATGGCGGGCTGGAGACGATTGCGGTGTCGCCGAAGGACTCGCCCCTCGAGGGCGCGGCGATCGTGGTGGCCGAACAGTCGATCGACGGGGCCGGCCATCTTCTCGCCGCGATTCTCGGGCGCGGCGAGGCCGGGCAGTTCACGGTGCGCAAGGACAAGGTCTGGTCGGCAACCGACGGGGCCTTCCTGCCGGGCGGCGACTTCCTGCTTCTGGAGCGGCGCTACGAGGGATTCGGCCGGATCGGCATGCGCATCCGGCGCATCGCGGCCGCCGCGATCCGCCCCGGCGCGCTGGTGGACGGGCCGGTCATCATGGAGGCCGATTTCGGCAACGAGATCGACAATATGGAAGGGCTGGACGTCTGGACCAACGAGCGCGGCGAGACGATCCTGTCGCTCGTATCCGACGACAACGGCTCGTTCTTCCAGCGCAATCTCTATCTGGAATTTCGCCTGCGCGAGGGCGCAGAGGCCGGCCGGACGCCCTGAGCGACCGGCCGCCGGGACCGTTTCAGGCCGCGACCCGCTGCGCTTCGCGGTAGGGCAGGACGGTGTTGATCACCACGCGGTAGGGCACGAGGCCGAACACGGCGATGGCGAGCTTCACGCAGAAATCCCCGAGCGCCCAGGACAGCCAGCGCGGCGCGTCCACCGGCAGGAGGCCGAAGAGCGGCGCGTGTTCCAGCGAGAACGCGTCGTTGGGGCCGAGGAAGACGAAGAGCGGCGCGAAGGCGACCGTGAAGAAGGTCAGCGTGTCCAAGACCGTGCCGAGAATGCCGCTGGCGAGCGGCGCCTTCCACCAGGCGAGCAGGCGCAGGCGGTTGAAGACGAGAATGTCGAGAAGCTGCGCCATCAGAAAGGCGGTGCCGCTGGCGAGCGCGATGCGCAGCAAGCGGCCGGCTTCGGTCTCGAAGGGCACGAGGCCGAGACGGTAGAGAATCGGCGGGAACAGGACCGAGCTCACCACCGCCATGAGGAAGCCGAGATAGACCACGCGGCGCGCCATGGACGGGCCGTAGAGCCGGTTGTTCACGTCGGTGACGATGAAGGCGAAGGGATAGACGAAGGCGCCCCAGGTCAGGAGATCGGCGAGCTTGAGCGGCCCGATCTCACCCTGCACGGGGAACTGCACGGAGACGTTGGAGAAGAGCACGATGATCGTCATGGCGATCACCGGCAGCACATAGCGGCGCGAAGAGGTCACGGGCTTTGGTCCATTTTTTTAGGCTGGGGTATGGCACCAGCGGTCGATGGGAGCCCCCGACGCATCGGGAGCGGCGTGTGGGACGAAACACCGCCCCCAAAGAAAAGAAGCGCCACCGCTAGCGGTGACGCTTCCCGATCGACCCGAAGGGATCGAAACGCTGATTAGGCGGCCTGCGTCTCGCCGGCGACCTTCTTGGCGATCTGGCGCTTCAGAAGGCGGGCGCGGGGCGACAGCTCGATCTCGGAGGCCTTCGCGAGGAAGGCGTCGAGGCCACCGCGATGCTCGACCGAGCGGAGCGCATGAGCCGAAACGCGAAGACGGAAACGCTGGCCGAGCGCGTCGGAGATCAGCGTGACCTGGCACAGGTTCGGCAGGAAGCGACGACGCGTCTTGTTGTTCGCGTGGCTGACATTGTTACCGGTCAGGACGGCCTTGCCGGTCAGTTCGCAAGCGCGCGACATGGGATCACCTTTCAAACAATCGATACGGCCTTGCGGGGCGCGCCGCCGCCGGACGGCAGCGCGATCATCGACCCCATGGCATGATCGGAAAATCGAAGGTTCCTATAGTCGCGACCGGCTGCCGCGTCAACCCGCCGCCACAAAGCGGTGCAATGGATTGAGCCGCCTGTTCTTCTCCCGATCGCTCGCCTCTCTCCTCCCCGAATGCCCCTCCTCGAAGGCCCCTTCACACGGGCCTGGCCTCCCGGCTTTGTGAGGAGACCCCGATGCGTCGGCGGCCGAGACTGGGCACTCCTTTCTAGACCACGCGGGCCGCACGGCCACGAGGATTTTCATGCTGCCACGCCTCGCCCTGGTTCTGACCGGTCTTCTCGCCGCCCTGCCGGCGCGCGCCGACGGCCCGCTTCAGACCGACTATGCGATCTCGCTGATCGGCCTGCCGGTCGGCCGCGCCCATTTCGAGACCCGGCTTTCGCCGACGCGCTATTCCGTGTCGGGCACCCTGTCTTCGGCGGGGCTCGCCGAACTCGTGTCCTCTACGCGCGGCACGAGTTCGGTCTCGGGCCGGGTCGGGCCCACCCGGCTGTTCGCCGAGCGCTACCGCCTCGAATACACGAGCGACGGCAAATCCTGGCGGTCCGACGTGCGATACCGGGGCACGCGGGCCGTCTCGGCCGAGGTGGCGCCGCCGGCCAAAAGCCCGGCCCCGTCCGATTTCGTTCCGGTCAAGCCCGCACAGCTCGCCAGCGTGGTCGATCCCCTGAGCGGTCTCATGCTGAAGCCCGGCCGGGATCCGGCCTCGCTCTGCGGCAGGACCGCGCCCTTCTTCGATGGCTGGTCGCGCCTCGATCTCGTCCTGTCGCCGGGCGATGGCGCCAGGGATTTCAAGGCCGACGGCTTTTCCGGCAAGGCGATCGCCTGCAACGCGCGCATCCGCCCGGTGTCGGGCTATCGCACCTCGTCCAACGGCATCAAGTTCCTGCAGGGGCGCACCATCCAGCTCTGGTTCGCGCCGATCGGCGACAGCGGGGTCTACGCCCCCGTCTATGTGCGCATTCCCACGCAGGTCGGCCCGCTGACGCTGACCGCCACGCGATTCGCCAAGCCCTAGAAATCTAGAACGCCCTCGATCAGCACGGTCACGTCGCCGCCGACGAGCACGTCCTCGCCGCGCGGGCGCACGTGGACGCGGCCGTGGCGGCCGATCGCGCGCCCCTGCGCGGCGACGTAAGGGGCGACGAGCCGCCCATCGGCTTTCAGCCAGCGGGCGATCGCGGCGTTGAGCGAGCCGGTGATCGGGTCCTCCTTCACGCCGTGCCAGATGTCGATCATGCGCACTTCGAAATCGGCCTCGCCGCCCGGCGGATAGGCGCCGAGAAGGCCGATCGCCCGCTCCTGCGGAAAGCTCGCGCCCGAAGCGTCGGCCCGCAGCACGGCGTCGGCGTCGCGCAGCTCGATGAACTCCCAGACCGGTCCGTTCACCAGCCGCGCCGAGGCGACCACATCGGCCGGGTCGATGCGCAGCGCCCGGAGCGCGGAGGCGAGAACGGCCTCCTCCAGCGGCTCGATGCGCGTCGGCGGCGCGACGAAGGCCGGACGCTCGGCCGACACGTCCACCTCGACGAGGCCGACGCCGCATTCCTGGCGCACGAGGCCGGGCGTCCTCGGCACGCCCCCGGCGTGAAGCCAGCTCATGCAGCTGCCGAGCGTCGGATGGCCGGCGAAGGGCAGCTCGCGCGTCGTGGTGAAGATGCGCAGGCGATAATCGGCATCGGGGTCCTGCGGCGGCAGGAGGAAGGTCGTCTCCGCGAGCTGCGTCCAGGCGGCAAAGCGCTGCATCGCCTCGTCCGAGAGCCCCTCCCCGTCCAGCACCACGGCGAGCCCGTTTCCGCGCGTCGCGAGCGGTGAGAAAACGTCGCACTGGATGAAGCGCCGTTGCATGGGTCTCGTCCCCTTCGCCCTCGAATATCGGCCTTTCTAGCGGACCGGACGCTGTTGCGCATCCGCCGCTCCGGCCGAAATTGCGCCGCGTGGAAGATTCGCAAGACGGCCGGGTGAGCCCAAGTTAAGTTTTCGCGTTCACATATTGTCCCGCCGCAAGATCGCCGCGATCCGGAGGCTTGAAAGCATCTGGTTGCGGCAAAATTTTAGCTGGCTAAATCTCGCCTTATCCGTCCCGTTCGAAGAAGGATTGCTGCCCATGTGTTTTCTCTGCGGCGATCTTCGGCATGACCTCGGCAGCGGCACGCCCTCCCCTTACGCCGCATTGAACAACGACAATCGCGGCAACGGCAGCCCGAACGGCAAGACCTCGCTGAGTTCGGACGCGGCGGGCGCCGAGATCGGCCGCGCGAACCTCACCTGGAACGGCGGCGCGAATGCGCTCGGCAAGGCCGCGACGGTGAGCTACGATTTCCGCACGCAGGCGCCGTCCTCCATGCCGGGCGACACGAGCGGCTTCACGGGGTTCAACGCCCAGCAAGCGGCGCAGGCGCAGCTGGCGCTGCAATCCTGGGCGGATGTCGCCAATCTCACCTTCACGCGCGGCGGGCCGAGCGCCTCGCAGATCCTGTTCGGCAACTACGCCAGGGGCGCGGACGGCGCGGCGGCCTTCGCCTATCTGCCGGACCCGAGCTCGAAGACCGGCATCGGCGGCGATGTCTGGGTCAACGGCACCTTCCCCTACAACGCGGCGCCGGACGCGCAGAACTACGGGCGGCACGTGCTCCTGCACGAGATCGGCCATGCGCTCGGCCTCCTGCATCCCGGCGATTACAATGCCGGCAACGGCACGCCGAGCTATGCCACCGACGCGACCTATTATGAGGACACGGCGCAGTACAGTGTCATGAGCTACTGGTCGGAGACCAACACCGGGGGCAGCTTCGGCGGGACCTATGCCAGCGGTCCGATGATGGACGACATCGCCGCCATGCAGCGGCTCTACGGCGCCAATCTCTCGACCCGCACGGGTGACAGCGTCTACGGCTTCGGCTCCAACACCGGGCGCGATTTCCTGACCGCGACGAGCGCCTCCTCCAAGCTCGTCTTCTCGGTCTGGGATGCGGGCGGGCGCGACACGCTGGACTTCGCGCTCTACACACAGGATCAGCTGATCGACCTCAATGACGGCGCCTTTTCCAATGTCGGCGGGCTCGTCGGCAATGTCTCGATCGCGCGCGGGGTGATGATCGAGAACGCGATCGGCGGCGCGGGCTCGGACCGGATCGTCGGCAACGAAGGCGACAACGTCCTGGTCGGCAATGCCGGCAACGACATCCTGATCGGCGGCGCGGGCAGCGACACGCTGTCGGGCGGGGCCGGCACCGACACCGCCGTGTTCTCCGGCGCGCTCGCGAGCTACGCCCATCGCCTCGGCCAGAACGGCACGGTGCTGCTCCAGGCCGCCGGGGCGAGCGACCGCGCCGACGGGGTGGAGCGCTTCGAGTTTTCCGACGGGGCGGTGCGGCTCGACCCGAGCCAGCCCCTGTTCGACCCGTTCTACTACATGAAGACGCAGCGCGACGTGTATGCGTCCGGCACCGACGCGCTCGCCCATTTCCAGACCTATGGCGCGCGCGAAGCGCGCGATCCCAACGCGTTCTTCGACGTCTCGGCCTATCTCGCCGTCAACAAGGACGTGGCGGCGGCGGGCGTCAATCCGCTCGGCCATTTCGCGGCCTATGGCGAGAAGGAAGGGCGCGACCCCTCGCTCGCCTTCGACGTGCGGCTCTACCTGCGCTTCAACCCCGACGTCGCCTCGAGCGGCATGGGCGCGCTCGAGCACTTCCTGCAGAAGGGCCAGGCCGAGGGCCGCGCGAGCTACAAGATGATCGGCGAGCGGCTCGCGGCCGACGGGTTCGACGAGGCCTATTACCTCTTCGCCAACCCGGATGTCGCCGCCGCCCATGTCAACGCGCGCCAGCACTATGCGACCAGCGGCTTCCAGGAAGGGCGCAACCCCAATGCCCTGTTCGACACGCGCTATTACCTGAAGACCAATCCCGACGTCGCCGCCGCCAAGATCGACCCGCTCTCGCATTACAACGACAATGGCTGGCGCGAGAAGCGCGACCCCTCCGCCGCCTTCGACACGAGCGCCTATCTGGACAAGAACACCGACGTGGCGCTCGCGGGCGTCAATCCGCTGAACCATTACCTGGGCAACGGCATCTACGAGGGGCGCGCGATCGCGGACTTCTCGGCCATGATCGCCTGAGACGCGATCGCACGTGACGTGATCGCCTGAGCCCTCATGGATGGCGCGATACGCGGGCGCGTCCGCGTGTCGCATCGGGGCCTCGGCATCCCCCGCCCGGCATCGATCGTTGGTCGGCGATCAAAGGTCGGATCGGAGCCAAGCCATGTCCACCACAGCCGAGCATACCAATCCCAAGCTCTGGGAGAAGGTGAAGGAAAAGGTCACGAAAGGGTCCAAGGGCGGCAAGCCCGGCCAATGGTCCGCCCGCAAGGCGCAGATGGCGACCGCCGAATACGAGCGCGAGGGCGGCGGCTTCAAGGGCGAGAAGCGCAAGGACAACAGCCTCCAGCAATGGCAGGAGGAGGATTGGGGCACCAAGTCCGGCAAGAAGAGCGCCGACACGGGCGAGCGCTATCTGCCCAAGGAGGCCCGCGAATCCCTGTCGGACGAGGACTACAAGAAGACCTCCGACAAGAAGCGCCGCGACACGAAGAAGGGCCAGCAGCACTCCAAGCAGCCCGAAAAGATCGCGAAGAAGACCGCCGAGCATCGCGACGGTGGCAAGGGCAGGAAGGCCGACAAGGACAGCGGCGAGCGCACCAAGGCCGAGCTCTATGCCGAAGCCCGCAAGCGCGACATTCCCAACCGCTCCAAGATGAGCAAGGCCGAGCTGGAAAAGGCGCTGGCCCACTGATCGGCCCGGTTTCGGGCCGGGTCCTGCCCGGCCCGCGCCTCGCACCTTGCTGCCGCGTCGCACCCCAAGGTGCGACGCGGCGGCCTTGCCCGATCGATGGCCGGCAAAGCGTTTGACGGCGCCCGGTGTCTTCGCTACCCGCAAAACGGGGAATGAGGGCAAGGCGATGGCGACGGCACTGGGGTTCTCGGCAATTTTGATGTGGGCGCTCCTGGCGCTCCTGACGGCCCGAAGCGGCGCCGTGCCGCCGCTCCAGATGAACGCCCTATGCTTTGCGATCGGCACGCTCGTCGGCCTCGTCGCGCTGCGCGTGCGCCGGGTGCCGCTCCGGGTGTTCCGACAGCCGCCCTCGGTCTGGCTTCTCGGCGTCGGCGGGTTGTTCGGCTATCATGCCGTGTATTTCGCGGCCCTGCGCAACGCGCCGGCCGCCGAGGCGAGCCTCATCGCCTATCTCTGGCCGCTTCTGATCGTGCTCGGCTCGGCCATGCTGCCGGGCGAGAAGCTGCGCTGGTTCCATCTCGTCGGCGCGCTCTTCGGCCTGTCCGGCGCGGGGCTCATCATCGCCGGGCGCGGCGGTGGCCTGTCCTTCGAGGGAAGCCATGGCTTCGGCTATATCCTGGCCGGCTGCTGCGCGCTGATCTGGGCCGGCTATTCGCTCCTGTCGCGCCGCGCGCGAGACGTGCCGAGCGACGTGGTGACGGGCTTCTGCGCGGGAACGGCGCTCCTGTCGCTGCCCGCGCACTGGATGTTCGAGACGACGGTCTGGCCGGCGACATCGGGAGAATGGCTGGCGATCCTCGCCCTCGGCCTCCTGCCGGTCGGCGCGGCCTTCTATGTCTGGGATTACGGCGTGAAGCGCGGCGACATCCAGCTTCTGGGCGCCGCGAGCTATGCCGCGCCGCTCCTGTCGACGCTGGTTCTCATCCTCTTCGGCGAAGCGAGCCCGAGCTGGACCCTCGCGCTCGCCGCCACGCTGATCACGCTCGGCGCCGTGCTCGCCGCTCTGCCGATGTTCTCCCGGCTTCTCGCGAGGGCCTGACGCCCGTCACCCGCCGCGCGGCGGGCGCGGGGTCGGGCGCCAGTCTTTCGGCGCCATCTCGAAACTCTCGAAGCGGAAGCCCGGCGCGACCGTGCAGCCGACCAGCGTCCATTCGCCGAGGCTCGTCGCCGTCTGCCAGCACCCGGCGGGCACCACGAATTGCGGCACTTCGCCGAGCAGCAGATTCGGCCCGAGGCGATGCGACGAGGCGTCGTGCCCGTTCGGCGAGACAGTGAGCGCCAGCGGGCCGCCCGCATGCCAGTGCCACGCCTCGGCGACGTCCGTCACGCGATGCCATTCCGAGGTCTCGCCCGTGTCGAGGAGATAAAGGATCGCCGTGGAGCGCGGCCGCCCGTCCGCATCGAGGGCGGTGTCGCGGAAGGTCTCGCGATACCAGCCGCCTTCCGGGTGCGGCTGGAGGCCGAGCTTGGCGATGATGTCGCGCGCCCTCAATAGCCGTTCCTCTTCTGGCGCAGCGCCGCGAAGACGGCGACGGGATCGGCCCCCGCCATGCCGAACGCGGCCTGAAGCTCGGGATCGTCGGCGCGCAGGAACGGGTTGGTCCGCTTCTCGCGCCCGAGCAGGACCGGCAGCGTCGCCCGGTGCTCGACGCGCAGGGTCTCGACCTCCTTCACCCGCTCCTGCAGCAGGAGATTGCCGGGATCGACGTCGAGCGCGAAGCGAGCATTGGTGGCCGTGTATTCGTGGCCGCAATAGAGCATCGTGTCGTCGGGCAGGGCGCGCAGGCGCTGGAGGCTTTCCCACATCTGAGCGGGGCTCCCCTCGAACAAGCGGCCGCAGCCGAGCGAGAACAGGGCGTCGGCCGCGAACAGAAGCTTTTCGCCCGGCAGAAAATAGGAAATCCCGCCCGCCGTGTGGCCCGGCGTGTCGATCACCTCGACCTCGATCGCGCCGAGCGCGAACCGGTCCCCGCCCCGCACCGGGCGGTCGAGGCCGGGAATGCGCGCGGCCTCCTCGGCCGGTCCGATGATCTCCGCGCCGAACCGTGCCTTCAGCGCCTCGTTGGCGCTGACATGGTCGTCATGGTGATGGGTCGTCAGAATATGGGTGAGCCGCCAGCCCTCGTGCTCCAGCGCCTCCAGGATCGGCCCCTCCTCCGGCGCGTCGATCGACAGCGTCAGGCCGCTGTCCGGCTCGTGCAGGAGCACGCCGAAATTGTCCCGTCGGCAGGTGAACTGTCTGATCTCGGCACCCATGGCGCGGCGTCCCTCCTTGGCTCTGGCCGGGGACATAGCGCAGGCCCGTCCCGAGCCGAAGGGGGAGGCCGCAAAAGCCCTGTGCGAAGCGGCCGAGTGTGCGATAGGGTCCCGCCGAACGCAGCAGCCGCGAGACTCAAGGATTGAACGCCGACATCGTCGATATCCGCGACTTCTACGCGACACGGCTCGGCGAGGCCGCCGTGCGCTCCGTTTCGGCGGCGCTGGCGCCGATCTGGAAGCCGATCTCGCAGGAACGCCTCGTCGGGCTCGGCTATGTCACGCCCTATCTCGACAAGCTCGCGCCCGACGCGGAACGCGCGCTCGCCTTCATGCCGGCCGCGCAAGGCGCCGTGAACTGGCCGCCGCACGGCCGCTCGCTGACCGCCCTCGTCCACCCGGCCGACCTGCCGCTTGGCGACGCCTGCATCGACCGCATCCTGATGGTCCACGCGCTGGAATTTGCCGAAAGCCCGACGGAGATGCTGAACGAGGCATGGCGCGTGCTGGCCCCGGGCGGGCGGCTCGTTCTCGTCCTGCCGAGCCGGCGCGGCGTGTGGACGCGATTCGAGCACACGCCCTTCGGCTCTGGCCGGCCCTGGTCGCGCGGACAGGCGACGCAGCTCCTGCGCGAGACCATGTTCACACCGTCGGGCTTCTCGCAGGCGCTGCATTTCCCGCCCTTCCGCCGCGCCGGGTTTCTCAATCTCGTGCCGCTTTGGGACCGGGTCGGGCGTCGCGCCTGGCCGCTGTTTTCGGGGGCGATCGTCCTGGAAGCCACCAAGCTCGTGTATCGCGGCATTCCCGTGTCGAACGGCGAGAAGCAGCGCCTGAGGCGCCTGCGCCCCGTTCTCGTGCCCCAGGGCGCGCCGGCCCTGCACCGCGAGCCCATCGACGCCCTCGCCCCGCCGCCCGGCTCCGGCGGCGAGCCGGCCTGACCCCTCTCCCATCTCAAGCCTTTGGATGTCCCATGCAGCAGCGCAAGCTCGGCCCCGACCTCACCGTCTCCTCGCTCGGCCTCGGCTGCATGGGCATGTCGGAATTCTACGGCGCGCGGAACGACGCCGAATCCCTCAACGTCATTCACCGGGCGCTCGACCTCGGCGTCACCCTACTGGACACGGCCGACATGTACGGTGCGGGCCACAACGAGGAGCTCGTCGGCCAGGCGCTGAAGGGCCGCCGCGACGGCGTGGTGGTCGCCACCAAGTTCGGCCACATGCTGGGGCCGAAGGGCGAGCGGCTCGGCATCAACGGCCGGCCCGACCATGTGCGCCGCGCGGTGGACGCGAGCCTCAAGCGCCTGGGGCTCGAGACGATCGACCTTCTCTACCAGCACCGGGTGGACGTGAACGTGCCGATCGAGGACACGGTGGGCGAGATGAGCCGGCTCGTGGAGCGCGGCAAGCTGCGCTTCCTCGGCCTGTCCGAGGCCGGTCCGCAGACGATCCGCCGCGCCCATGCCACCTGGCCCATCGCCGCGCTCCAGACCGAATACTCGCTCTGGAGCCGCGATCCGGAGGCCGAAATCCTGCCGGCCTTGCGCGAGCTCGGCATCGGCTTCGTGCCCTATTCGCCGCTCGGCCGCGGCTTCCTGACCGGGCGCTTCGCGACGCGCGAAGCGATCCCCGAGGGTGACTATCGCCGCACCGCGCCGCGCTTTGCGGAAGGCCATATCGAAAAGAACCGCCAGCTTCTCCTGACGGTGGAAGGCGTCGCCGAGCGCCACGCCGCCCGCCCTTCGCAGGTGGCGCTCGCCTGGGTTCTGGCGCAAGGAGACGACATCGTGCCGATCCCCGGCACCAAGCGCATGGCCTATCTCGAAGAGAACATGGACGCCGCCAATCTCGCGCTCTCGGCCGACGACCTCGCCGAGCTGAGCGAGGCCTTCGCGCCCGGCAAGGTCAGCGGCGAGCGCTATGGCGAGGCCAGCCTGAAGCTCGTCGATCTCTGAACCAAGGGTCTGCCCCCGCGTCGCGCCCCCCTGAACCGTCGGGCCGGCCGAGGGATGGCCGCCCGATGCGCCAGAACAGTCGAAATGCTCCGAGGCATTTTCGGACGGGAAAGGAAATGCGGCCTCGACGCCCCTCTGATCGCGGATCGCGAGAACAAGGGAGCGCGCGGCTAGCGCTTCAGCACGAACACCGCCTGCTGACCGAAGAGGTTCCACAGCGACCAGGGCATCCGCACGCCCAGTCGCTCGCCCGACGCATTGAGCGCGACGGCGGTCTCGACTTCGGCACCGACATCCCGCGCGAGGTCCACGAAGTCGCGGATCGTGCAGAAATGGATGTTGGGCGTGTCGTACCAGGAATAGGACAGGCTTTTGGTCACCGGCATCCGCCCCTTGAAGAAGAGCGACGAGCGCACCGACCAATGGCCGAAATTCGGAAAGGACACGACCGCGCGCCGGCCGATCCGCAGAAGCTCGGTGAGGACGAGCTTGGGATTGTCCGTCGCCTGGATGGTCTGGGACAGGATCGCGTAGTCGAAGGCGCCGTCTGGATAATGGACGAGGTCGCGATCGGCATCGCCCTGGATCACCGACAGGCCGCGCCGCACGCATTCGTTGACGCCGGGCTGCGAGAGCTCGATCCCGCGCACATCGACGCCACGCCGGCTCTGGAGGATTTCCATGAGCGAGCCGTCGCCGCAGCCGATATCGAGGACGCGGCTGCCCCGCGCCACGAGATCGGCGATGAGTTCCAGATCGACGCGCCGGCCGGGCGCGTCCGCGACCTCGGCCGTGGTCGGAACGGGGGCGGCGGTCGCGCTCATGGCAGAAGGCCCCTGACTTTCGCGGCGGAGGACACGAAGCCCTGCACCGCGCCGGTGAATTCCGGCTCGTCGAGAAGAAAGGCGTCGTGGCCCTTGTCGGTCTCGATCTCCACGAAGGAGACGGACGCGGCGTTGGCGTTCAGCGCGTGGACGACCGTGCGGCTTTCGCTCGTCGGGAACAGCCAGTCGGACGAGAAGGAGACGAGGCAGAAGCGTGTCTTGGCGCCCCGGAAGGCCTCGGCCAGCTTGCCGCCATGCTCGGCCGCGATGTCGAAATAATCCATCGCGCGCGTGAGATAGAGATAGGCATTGGCGTCGAAGCGATCGACGAAGGTCATGCCCTGGTGGCGCAGATAGCTCTCGATCTGGAAATCGGCCTCGAAGCCGAAGCCGAGCTTTTCGCGGTCCTGCAGGTTGCGGCCGAACTTGCGGTGGAGCGCGGCTTCCGAAAGATAGGTCACATGCGCGGCCATGCGCGCCACGGCGAGCCCCTTGTGGGGGCGCGTGCCGTATTGAAGGTAATGCCCCCCGCGCCAGTCGGGATCGGCCATGACGGCCTGCCGGCCGACCTCGTGAAAGGCGATGTTCTGCGAGGAATGGCGCGCGCCGGTGGCGATCGGCAGCGCCGCGAAGACGCGCTCGGGATAGGCCACCGTCCATTGCAGGCACTGCATCCCGCCCATCGAGCCGCCGATCACGGCAAAGAGCTGGTCGATGCCGAGCCGGTCGATCAGCATGGCCTGCGCGCGCACCATGTCGGGAATGGTGAGGACGGGCAGGTCCAGCGCGTAAGGAAGGCCGGTCGCGAGATCCACCGAGGCCGGGCCGGTCGAGCCCATGCAGGAGCCGATGACGTTGGAGCAGACGACGAAGAAGCGATCCGTGTCGATCGGCTTGCCCGGCCCGATGAGGGTGGACCACCAGCCGGGCTTGCCGGTCACGGGATTGCGGCTGGCGGCGTATTGGTCGCCCGTCAGCGCGTGGCAGACATAGATCGCGTTGGACTTGTCGGCGTTCAGCTCGCCATAGGTCTCGTAGGCGATGTGGAAGGGCGACAGCGTGCGCCCCGCGTCGAGGCGCAGCGGCTCGGCCTCGCCGAAATAGGCGACCTTGGACGAGGGCTGGCGGGCCTCGCGAATGCCGAGGTTTTCCCCGGTGACAGGATCGGCGATGATGGACATGACCCGTGCTATCGGCTGGCGCGCGGGAAGGCAACACGCTTGGCGCGCCCGCCCGGCGGCCTTCGCACCCGGCCGAGACCCAGCCGGCGCGCGCCGGAATGCTCGACAAGCCGGCGCGGCGGGTCTATGCGACCCTTGGAGCGCCTTGAGCGGACCCTCCGGGCCTTGCGTCGCCGGGACCGGTCGGGCACTCCCGAACCGACCATCCGGCAACCTTCGCAGGCTCGATCCCATGTCCGAACAGCGCGCGCGTCCCGTTCCCAAGCCCGGCGTTCTGGACATCCACGCCTATGTGCCCGGCAAGAGCCGCGCGCCCGACGGCGTGACGCTGCACAAGCTGTCCTCCAACGAAACGCCCTTCGGCGCCTCGCCGCGCGTTCAGGCCGCGCTCGCCGACGTCGCGGCGCATCTGGAGCTCTACCCGGACGGGCAGGCCGGCGCGCTGCGTCAGGCGATTGGCGAGGTCCACGGGCTCAACCCCGCCCGCATCCTGTGCGGCAACGGCTCGGACGAGCTTCTCGGCCTTCTGGCGCAGGCCTTCCTGCAGCCGGGCGACGAGGCCGTCCACACCGAGCACGGCTTCCTCGTCTACGACATCTATATCCGCGCGGCGGGCGCGGTGCCGGTGGTCGCCAAGGAGCGCGACGAGCGGGCCGAGGTGGACGCGATCCTCGCCTGCGTCACCGAGCGCACCAAGATCGTCTTCCTCGCCAATCCGAACAATCCGACCGGCACCTATCTGCCGGCCGCCGAAGTGCGCCGCCTTCATGCCGGCCTGCCCTCGCATGTGCTGCTCGTGCTCGATGCGGCCTATGCCGAATATGTGCGGCGCGCCGATTACGAAGCGGGCCTCGCCCTCGTCGCCGAGCACGAGAATGTCGTGATGACGCGCACCTTCTCGAAGATCCACGGGCTCGCGGGCCTGCGCATCGGCTGGCTGGTCGCGCCCGAAGCGATCGTGGACGCGCTCGACCGCATCCGCGGCCCCTTCAACCTCAACGCCATGGCGATCGCGGCCGGCGCGGCGGCGATCCGCGACCGCGATCACGTCGAGAAGACCGTCGCGCACAATGACGAATGGCTGGAGCGGCTGACGACGGGTCTCTCGGCGCTCGGCCTGCGCGTCACGCCCTCGGTCGGCAATTTCGTGCTGGTCCACTTCCCCGAGGCCGCCGGCCGCATGGCGGCGGACGCCGACGCCTTCCTCACCGAGCGCGGCTTCATCCTGCGCCGCGTGACGGGCTACGGCTTCCCGAACGCGCTGCGCATGACGGTCGGCTCGGCCGAGGCCAACGCGGGCGTCCTGCGGGCGCTCGAGGAGTTCCTGGGCCGATGAGCGAGCCGCTTTTCAACAAGGTCGCCCTCATCGGCATCGGCCTCATCGGCTCGTCGATCGCGCTCAACATCCGCGAGCGGGGTCTGGCGCGCGAGACCGCGATCGCCACGCGCCGGCCCGAAACGCTGAAGCGCGCCGAGGAGCTCAAGCTCGGCACGAGCTACCATCTCGACCCGGCCGAGGCCGTGGCCGACGCCGATCTCGTGATCCTCTGCCTGCCGGTCGGCTCCTGCGGCGCGGCGGCGGCGACGATCGGCCCGCATCTGAAGCCCGGCGCCATCGTTTCCGATGTCGGCTCGGTGAAGGCGGCTGTCGTCACGGCCATGCAGCCGCATCTGCCGGGTAACGTCCATTTCGTGCCGGGCCACCCGATCGCCGGCACCGAGCAGTCCGGCCCCGACGCCGGCTTTGCGGAACTCTTCGAGAACCGCTGGACCATCCTGACGCCGATCGAAGGCACGGACCCGGAGGCCACCGATCGCCTCGTGCGCTTCTGGAAGGCGACGGGCGCGATGGTCGAGACCATGACGGCCGAGCACCACGATCTCGTGCTCGCCATCGTCAGCCACGTGCCGCATCTCATCGCCTACAACATCGTCGGCACCGCCGCCGACCTCGAAACCGTCACGCAGTCCGAGGTCATCAAGTTCTCGGCCTCGGGCTTTCGCGACTTCACCCGCATCGCGGCGTCCGACCCGACCATGTGGCGCGACATCTTCCTGAACAATCGCGAGGCGGTTCTGGAAATGCTGGCGCGCTTCTCGGAGGATCTGGCCTCGCTCCAGCGCGCCATCCGCTGGGCGGACGGGGATTCGCTGTTCGATCTGTTCACGCGCACCCGCGCCATCCGCCGCTCCATCGTGGAAGCGGGGCAGGACACGCAGGAGGCCAATTTCGGCCGCCTCAAGCCGCGCAAGGACGCTTGGAACGAGCCGGGGAACGAAGCCGGCACGCCCGCCACCACTCCCGCCGGAGAGGGCGTTCCCGGCGAGTAAGCCTCGCGCTCGGGCATGGCATCGCCCCTACTGCGGCGGCGTCGGCAGGCAAGGAAACAGCGGCGGCCGGGGCACCCCCGAGCCGCCGCGTCCATTCTGGCTCTCGGCGCCTCAGAGGCGCGGCAGGCGGCCGAGCGGGATGAAGCCGAGCCGCGCTTCGCCCTCGCGCACCTGAACGTCCACCACGGTCTTGCCCCCCTCCTGCCGCCCGACGAAGCCGAGCGCGCCGACCACCGTCGTCGCGAGACCGCCCGTTCCGGGCACGAGAACGCCGACGAGACCGGCGATCGACTGCGGATCGGACACCGCCAGACGGAAGTCGCCCGAAATCTCGCCGCTTTCCGACACGCGGAAGGGGCCGGAGAGATCGGCCCCGCCGCCGCCCGGCAGGGTCAGCGCGAGGCGGCGGATCGTCCCCGCCTCGCCGCGCAGGGCTTCCGAGATGTTGGCGCCGGGTACGCCGGTCCGGAGCCAGCCGGCCGCGCCGTCCAGCGTCAGATCGGCGGCGAGGTCGAAGGGCGGCAGCGGCGGCACGTTGGGCAGGGTGGCGGCGACGCCCGTGTCCGTGAAGGCGAAGTCGAGCGCCGCGCCGTTGCGCCGCGCATGGGCTTCCAGCCGCTGCGAGCGCGCGATCGGCGTGCCGGCCCCCTCGCCTTCGCGAAGCGACACGACCGGCGCGTCCATCACGAGCGACGCGCGCTCCAGCCCTTGCGTCCAGAGCGTCGTGGAGCCCTGCGCGAGGCTCCAGTCGAGATGGAGCGGCGGCAGGTCGGGCGCGCTCACGAGCGCCGGGCCGGCGAGTTCGGCGACGATATGGCCGGGATCGTAGATCTGCGAGGCCGTGCGCAGCGAGCCGGCCGAGACGCTCAAGCCATCCTGTGGCGCGTCGATGGCGATCCGGTCGCAGGACAGGCCGAGCCGGAAGGGAAAGCCGAAGACCTGCCGGTTCTCGCACAGGATCGCCGCCCCGCCCCCGCCCGCCGCTTCCAGCGCCGAGGCGACACGCCGGTCGAGTTCGCTTGCCAGCCAGTACCAGGCGCCGGCGCCGGCGAGCGCCAGGACGATCACGAGAACGAGGAGCGTCTTGAGCTTGCCCCCCGCGCGCGATCGGCGCGGCCGGCCCTCGGGAATGCTTGACCTTGCCATCGTCTCGTCCTTTTTGCGCGGGGGAGCGCGCCCGCCTCGCCACGGGAGGCAAGACGGGCGCGCTCGACCTGACGGGTTCAGCGGCCCCGGCCTCGCTCTTTCGAGCGGATCGGGACCGATCAGCGATTCGGCCCGCCTTTTGGCGCGCCGGGGAAGGGAATGGCAAGCGGTATGGGCGATTTGTGGGTGTTCGGCTATGGCTCCCTGATGTGGCGGCCGGGCTTCGCCTTCGAGGAGCGGCAGACGGCGCGGCTCGCCGGCTTCCATCGCTCGCTCTGCATCTATTCCCATGTCCATCGCGGCACGCCGGAGCGGCCGGGCCTCGTGTTCGGACTCGACCGGGGCGGCTCCTGCGTCGGCATGGCGTTTCGCGTGGCCGAGGCGCTGCGCGACGAAACGATCGCTTACCTGCGCGAGCGCGAGCTGCCGACGAGCGTCTATCTGGAAACCACCCTCCCCGTGCGCTTGCAGGACGGGCGCCCCGTGCGCGCCCTCGCCTACATCGTGGATCGCGGCCATCAGCAATATGCCGGGCGGCTCGACGTCGACACGGCGGCGCGTCTGGTGGCGGGCGGTCACGGCCAGTCCGGCCCCAATGTCGATTACGTGCGCTCGGCCTTCGAGGAAATCGAGCGCTTGGGGCTCAAAGACCGCTGGCTCGGCGAGGTCGTGGCGCGGCTTTGACGGGGGCGCTCGGCCGAGTCCGACGCCGCCGGCGAAGCGGGGATCAGGCCGCCGCGTCCAGACGCGACACGGTCTTGTTGCGGCCGGCGAGCTTGGAGGCGTAGAGGGCTTCGTCCGCGCGCGCATAGGCCTGCGCGAATGTCTCGGACGGTTCGAACCGGACGAGGCCGAAGCTCGCCGTGACCGGCATGGGGAGAGCGAGATCGGCATAAAGCGAGGGAAGCCGATCGCGGAGCGCTTCCACCCGCTGCAAGGCCTCCGCAGCGCTGGCGCAGGACAGGAACACGGCGAATTCCTCGCCGCCCATTCGCCCGACGAGATCGCCGGGCTTCGCGCCCTCGTCGAGATGACGGGCAAAGCGCCTGATCACTTCATCGCCGACCATGTGGCCGCATCGGTCGTTGATGGCCTTGAACCGATCGAGATCGGCGGACACCATGAAGCCGCCCTCCCCCGCGTCGGCCCGCCGTTCGCCGATCTTCTCTTCGAAGCCGCGACGGTTGAGGACGCCGGACAGGTAATCGCACTCGGCCCGCCTCTGGAGTTCGCCTGCCAGATCCGCCACGACGACGAAAAGCGTGAGAATGCCCGTGCCGATCATGCCGGTCGGCGTGCCGAGCGACAGGACGAAGATGAAGGCGGCTTCGCCGATCTCGCCGCCCGGCCGAGCCAGAAAGGCCGCGATCCCGACACTGAGGATGTAGAGGCCATAGAGCGTCAGGACCCATCGCAAGGATGGAGAGATGTTGCGAACGCTCTTCGGGATGGCGACGATCAGAGCGATGAAGGCGGCATCCGTCAGGGAGGTCACGACGCGCGACGCCATTCTCCAGTCGAAGGGCTGGAGTGCCCAGAGAAGGACCACGAGCAGGGAGGACGAGGCCCAGAGAGCCAGGACGACGGGACCGCTCAGTCCGGCCCGAGACCGAAATCCCCATGCGAGAAGCGCGAAGCTCGCGATCGAGGCGTGGCAGGCCAGCATGGCGGCCAACGATTGATGCGTGGGGAGAAGGATGCCCGCGACGCGCACGCCATGCCCGACGGCCGATGCCAGAAACGACAGCGCCCAAATCGCCGCGTAGCGCTTCAATCCGAATTGCCGCCACGCCACGAGCAAGGCCGCGCCGAAAAACAGGCTGACGGAAACAACGCTGATCGAGGATGCGAGAGGGGACAGCATAGCCGATTCTATGCTTCGAACCCTTAAGGAAACCCAAGGCTCCCGTATCGGAAACACGACAAGAGGAAGCGACCGAACTCGTCACGGGGCGCTCGGGGCGCACGTTTCGGAGAGCCGCTTGCTTTGTCGCCGTTTCGACCGCCGACCGCAGACCGGCAGGTCTCGGGGCCGGCAGGTCTCGGGGCCGGCAGGTCTCGAGCCGCCCCCTCGGCAGACGCGGAAGGGGACGGCTCGGGGAGCGAGGCCCTTCAGGCCGCGTCGGGCGTGCGGGCGAGGTGGTCCGCGAGAAGCGGGCTGACCGGCAGGGCCGGATGGTCGGCGAGCGCCTGGCGCATCAGGGCGTTGGAGCGGGCCTCGATCCGCCCGCCCATCTCGCGCAGCAGCGCCTCGCGCGACAGGCCGGGGCCGATCGGAGGCAGGAACTCGGCGCGGATCGTGCCGGGCTGGCGGCGCACCGCCTGCCGGGGCCAGAACAGGCCGGAATTCAGCGCCACCGGCACCACCGTCAGCTGGAGCGCGTCGTAGAGGAAATGGATGCCGGGCCGGTAGTTCGGCGGCGTGCCGGGCGCGGCCCGCGTGCCCTCCGGAAAGATGATGATCTGCCGCCCGTCCGCGATCGCCTTGCGCGCCTCGCCGAGCAGGCTCGGCAGGACGGCGCCGCGCCGCTGGCGATCCACCGGGATCATGCCCATCCGCTTGGCGTACCAGCCGAAGACGGGAATGCGCATCAGCTCCTTCTTCAGGATGAAGGTCGGCTTCTCCAGATGGGGCAGAAGCGCGATCACCTCCCAGAAGGACTGGTGCTTGGAGGCGACGAGGACGGGGCCGGCGGGAATGTTCTCCTGGCCCGTCACGACCGAGCGCGTGCCGGCCAGATGGCGCAGGAGCCAAAGGCTGCTTCGCCCCCAGCTCTTGACGATCCACCAGCAGGCCCGCTCGGGCAGGAGGAAGAAGACGGGAAGATAGAGCAGCATCTGCCCCGCCAGATTGGAATAGAACAGGATCTGGAAGGTGATGGATCGAACAAGCGTCATGAAACGGGTCGCAAAGGCCGAGCGGGATGGAGCCCGGCGCGGTCGCGCGAGCCCTCGTCCGCCGTCTTACGAGGCTTTGCCCGCTATTTGAAGGACGCTTGCGCGTCTTCGCGCCCGGCCACGCGATGTTCGCGCTCCTGCGACACGACATGGTGCCAGGCGACGCGCGCCTTCACCGCCAGGACCTTGGCATATTCGGTTGCCAGAAGCCGCAGGCCGAGGCGCGTCGGCCAACCGTCGGGCCGCCAGAGCTTGTCGGGCGAGACGGGATAGGGAACGATTTCCGGCGCGTCCGGCACATCGGCCATTTCGAGCAGCGAGCGCGGAATGTGATAGTCGCTCGTCACGAGGAGAAGGCGGTGAAAGCCGTGCTGGCGCGCCCAGCGCGTCGTCATCTCGGCATTGCCGATCGTGTTCAGCGCCTCGTAGTCGAGATCGACGCAGCAGTCGAAAAGCGCATTGTCGGTGCCGGTGGTGCGGGCGAGAGCCCGGGCGCTGGTGCCCCGGTTGACGCCGCTGATGAGAAGCCGCTGCCCGTCCCCGTTGCGCAGGAGCTCGATGCCCTGCTTCAGGCGCTGCTCGCCGCCCGTCAGCACGACGATCCCGTCCGCCCGCGCGGTTTCGGGCGGCGTGGTGAGCAGCGCCACGTCGCGCGCGAAGCGCACGAAGCCGCCGGCGAGATAGGCGCCGGCCGCAAAGCCGAACAGAAGCACGGCCACGGCGAGGCGCCGCCTCGTGCGGCGCCTGCCGCGCCGGGCGTCCCGTTCCGCTCGCTCCCTCTCCAGCTCAACCGTACCGGCCATGCGCCTTCAACGTCTGTTCTCGGTCATTCGTTCAAGCCTCCACCGGCGAGAGCATGTCGATGGCGGCCAATTGCCGGATCACGGTTATGCGAGACGTGATCGCCGTCAACAGTCCAATGAGGACGATCAGCAGGAGAACGCCGCCATAGCCGGTCCAGCCGATGGCGAAGGAGCCGAACAGGGCGCTGATCTGGTCGGCCTCCGGCGTCGCCTGATTGGCCGCCGTCCAGCGGCCGAAGAGAAAGAACACGACGAGCGCCACCGCGCCGCCGGCCAGCGCGCCTATCAGGCCGAGCTTCAGGAAATGGCGCTGGAACTCGGCGGCGATGAAGGAGCCCCGCGCGCCGACGAAATGCAGGACCTCGATGATGTGGCGATTGCCGGTCATCGCACCGCGCGTGGCGAAGACGACGGTGAGCACCGTCGCCACCAGAACGAGCGCGAGAATGGCGACGCCGGTCAGCACGGTCGCATGGGCCATGGAGACGAGACGCGACACCCAGGCGCGATGATCGTCGAGGCTCGCCTGGGGCACCGCCTCGCGGATCGTGCGGCCGAGCGCGGCGAAGTCGGGCGGGTTGTCCTCGTCGATGGCGATCACCACGAGGCGCGGCACCGGCAGATCGTCGAGGTCGAGCCCTTGGCCCAGCCAGGGCTCCAGGAGGCGGTTCGTCGCGGCGTCGTCCAAGAGGTCGGCCGAGAGAATGCCGGGCGTCGCGAGCGCCGTCACCTGAACCTTGCGCAGAGCGTCCGCCATGTCGAGCCCTTCGTCGGGCCGCACCTGCACCGTCACCTCGCGCGCGATCTGCGACTGCCACTGCGCCGCCGTGTCGGACACGAGCGTCACCGCGCCCACCGTGAGGCTGGCGAGAAAGGTCATGATCGCGATCACCGTCAGGAGCGCGCGGCCCGCGACATTGCCGGGCGGCACGATCGGCGCGGAGCGAGCGTCCGAGGCGGGGCGCAGCCGCAGGAGGGTGAGAAGCCGGTCAATCATAGATGTCGAGCCGCCCGTCTCCGAGCACCAGCCGGCGCGCTTCCACCTGTTCCATCAGTGCCAGATCGTGCGTCGCGATCACCACCGCCGTGCCGGTGCGGTTGAGTTCCATGAAGAGGCGCAGGAGACGGCGCGCCAGCGGCGGATCGACATTGCCGGTCGGCTCGTCGGCAAGGAGAATGTCGGGCTGGTCGATCAGCGCGCGGGCGATCGCCGCGCGCTGCTTCTCGCCGCCCGACAGGACGAGCGGCGGCGCGTCCAGCCGGTCGCCGAGCCCCACCCAGCGGATCAGGTCGATCACGTCCTGCCGGTAGCTCGCCTCGTCCTTGCCGCGCACGCGAAGCGGCAGCGCGACATTCTCGTAGGTCGTCATGTGGTCGAGCAGGCGGAAGTCCTGGAACACGACCCCGATGCGGCGGCGAATGGCCGGCAGGTCCGTGCGCTTCAAGGTCGCAGCGTCCCGCCCGAGCACGGTGATCGTGCCGCGCGTCGGCTTCAGCGCCAGGAACAACATGCGCAGGAGGCTGGTCTTGCCGGCGCCCGACGGGCCGGTCAGGAACTGGAACGAGCGGGCGCGGATCTCGAAGGTGAGATCGCGCAGCACTTCCGGGCCCATGTCGTAGCGCAGACCCACATTCTCGAACCGGATCAATCCGTTGCGCCTTTCCCTGACCGGCGTCGCGGTGCCGGATTCGTCCCTCGTTTCGCGCAGCATTCCGGCGCCATTCGGGCCGGCCCGGCAAGCCGGCGGACCCGAAACTCTTTACGCCTTGTTAACCATGCGAGCTTACCGGTTCCTGACCAAACGGCCTCCTCGGCCGCCCTCGTTCAGCAGGATCGGCCCATGCGCTCCCGCCAGGCTTCCTCCGCCGCCCATGCCAACGCCCATGCCTACGACCCGACGCCCTGGCGCGACAGCGTCGGCCTCGTGATCGACCTCGAAGCCCGGCGCGTGGCCGCCGCCGCGCCGGCAGCCAGCCCGGCGCCGGCCCCCGGTGAGGTCTATAGCTGGGAAGGGTTCGAGACCGCCAACACCAATTGCGCGCCGCCGCCGCGCTCGCGCGATCTCGGCTCCCGGCGCGGGACCGCGCGCGACATGAGCGTCGAGACGCGGCTGATGATCTGCCTGTTCGCCCTTCTTTCCTTCCTCGCCGCGCCCACCTCCCCCACCGCGCCGGCGCCCGCCACGGCGGCGGTTCACGCCGATGTCGCAACGCGTGGATAAGGCAGGGCTTTTCGCGCTCCGGCCTTGACCTGACAGGCGTCCTCGCGGTCTGATCCGCGCCCGGCCGGCCTGACGAAGGCTTCCTTCTCCTCCTCCCTGACGAGGCGCCCCATGATCCGCGTGCGCGGCAAGACCATCGAGACGCTGTTTTCCGAAGAGGAGATCGCAACTGAGATCGAGCGCCTCGCCGGCGAGATCGCGGCGCGCAAGCCCGACAATCTCCTCGTCGTCGCGGTGCTCAAGGGCTCCTTCGTGTTCACGGCCGATCTGATCCGCGCCCTGCACAAGCACCACATCGCGCCGGAGGTGGAGTTCATCCAGCTCTCCTCCTACGGTACGGGAACGGTCGGCGGCGACGTGCGCATCGTGCGCGATCTGGAAGGCCAGATCGCCGGGCGCAAGGTTCTGATCGTCGACGACATCCTGGAGTCGGGCCGCACGCTGAAATTCGCCCGCGACCTCATGCTCTCGCGCGGGGCGACCGGCGCCGAGATCGCCGTGCTCCTGGACAAGCGGATGCGCCGCGTCGTGGAACTCGAGGCCGATTTCGTCGGTTTCGAATGCCCCGACCATTTCGTGGTCGGATACGGCATGGACGTCGCCCACACGTTCCGCGAACTGCCCTTCGTCGGACGCGTCGTCAGCTAGTCGCCGAGCATCCAGCGAAAGCCGGCTCGGCTTTCGCGCCCGGACGAGGCGACGAACGAGGAGCCGGAATATGTCCGGTGAACCGGACATGTTCCATTTCACCCTTTCTTCACCACGCTTCGTAAGGCTTCGCACAAGGATATCGCGGAATAATCCGCAGACGGGCGCGTGTTTGCCTGTTTCCGGCCGGTCGATCCGGTGTGTGGGAGTTGTCGGACCATGGCGAGAATTCTGATCGCGGAAGACGAAGCGGGTGTGCGCCTCCTCGTGGCCCGTGCGTTGCGCATGGAAGGGCATGAGGTCGTCATGGCCGAGGACGGCGAAATGGCGATCGACATCCTGGCGGAGGAGAACGGTCGCTTCGACCTCGTTCTCTCCGACATTCGCATGCCCGCGCTGACCGGCATCGAGTTGGCCTATGCCGCGCGCACGGCCTTTCCGGACCTGCCGATCCTCCTGATGACCGGCTATGCCGAGCAGCGCGAGGCGGCGGAAGACCTTCGGGAAATCATCCTTGGCGTCGTGGACAAGCCCTTCACGCTCGCCGAAATCCGGCTGCGCGTGGCACAGGCGCTGCGCGACCCCTCGGCCGACGAAGACTTGTTTCTGATGCGCCGCTACGGCTGAGCGCGAACGAATGGATCGGCGAAAGGGCGGCCTTCGAGCCGCCCTTTCTCGTTTCAGCGCCGGCGCGCCACGAAGAAGAGACGCGGGAAAGCCAGGAGCCGGCGCCCGTCGGCGCGCTCGCCGTAAAGCTCCTCCATTTCCTGCGTGTAGCGATCGAGGAAAAGCGCGCGCTCCTTTTCCGGCAGCGGATCGATGAAGGGCTTCAGGCCCGTGGAGCGGAACCAGTCGGTGATCGCCAGCGCGCCGTCCATCGGATGTTCGTAGACCGTGGTCCAGACATCCACCTCGCGCGCCTCGCGGACCAGCCAGTCGTAATAGGACGCGCGCGGCGGGATCGTCTCCCGCGCTTCGTCCATCCCATCGAGGAAGGGCGCGAAGACGGGCTCGCGCGCGATGCGGCGCATGGCCGTCTGGCTCGGTTCGGCGAGATTGTCGGGGATCTGCGCGGCGAGCAGCCCGCCCGGCGCGACATGGGCAAAGAGCGCGGGGACCAAGCGCTCGTGGCCGCGCACCCATTGCAGCGAGGCATTGGCGTAGACGAGGTCGAAGGGGCGCTCCGGCGCGAAGGCGCCGATATCGCCGCGCTCGAAGCGGCAGGCCGGCAGGCGCTGCCGCGCCTGTTCGAGCATGGCGTCCGACGTATCGAAGCCGGTGATCTCGGCCTCCGGAAAACGCTCGAACAGAAGCTCGGTGGAATTGCCCGGCCCGCAGCCGAGATCGGCGATGCGCAGCCCCGCGCCGTGCGGATCGCCACCGAGGCGGCAGCGGGCGAGAAGATCGCGCGCCGGGCGCGTGCGCTCCTCCTCGAAACGGCTGTAGAGCGCCGGGTTCCAATCCGCCATGACCGGGGTCCTCCTGTTCGTCAGGCCCCCGTCTTAGACCCCTCGCCCGCGCGGGGCGAGAGGGATCGGGAGCAGACGCCGAGCCGGCGGCGCTCCGTCAGGGCGTGCGGAGCAGGCGCTCCAGATAGTCGCGCTCTTCCTGAGGCGAGAGCTGGCGGCCGAGGCGCTCGCGGATCTGATCGAGAATCTGGCGCGCGCGCTGGATGTCGATCTCGTCGGGCACGCCGACATCGCTGCCGAAATCGGGACCCTGCGTCTGGCGCTCGCGGCCGAGCGGGTCGAGGCCGGAGCGCTGGCGGCCGGGGCCGTAGCCCTGCCCCATCTGCCCCTGGCCCGGCTGCTGCCCCTGGCCGGGCTGCTGGCCTTGCCCCTGGCCCTGCCCCTCGCCCTGGCCCATGGCCTGCTGCATCTGGCGCATCGCGTCCTGCGCGCCGCGCCGCAGCGCCGCCATAGCGTCGCCCTGCTGACCGACCGCCTCGCCGTCATTCCCCTGTCCGATCGCGCCTTGCGCGCGGCCCATGGACTCGCCGGCCTGCCCGAAATCCTGGCTCGGCTGCATGCCCTGGCCCTTCATCGCGTCCTGCAGGGCCTGGAGGTCCTTCTGGAGCTGGCCCTGCTCGCGCTGGAGCCTGTCCTTGAGCGCCTGAAGCTGCTCGGCGGTCGGGGGCTGCCCTTCGCCGCCCTGCGGCTGGCCTTGCTGGCCTTGTTGCCCCTGCTGGCCCTGTTGCCCTTGCTGTCCCTGCTGTCCCTGCTGGCCCGCCTGCTCCTCGTTCTGCATCTGGCGCTCGGCTTCCATCTGCCGGCGCATCTGCTGACGGCCCATCTCGAAGGTCTCGTCCATCAGCTTCTGCTGGCGCTGGAGCATCTCGCCGAGCTGGTTCATCTGCTGCTGCATCGGGCTCTGGGCCTGCTGGCCCTGTTGCCCCTGCTGACCCGGCCGCATGGCCTGGAGGCTCTGCATCATCTGGTTGAGTTCGGACAGGAGCTGCTGCGCGGCGTCGCGCGAGCCCGAGCGCGCCAGATCCTCGATCCGGTCCAGCATCCGGTCGAGATCCTGCGGCCGGATTTCCTGCATCTCGCCCATCTGGCTCTGGCTCTGCGGCGGCATGTTGCGCATCGCCTCGGCCATGGCCTGGAGATATTGCTGCATGGCCTCGCGCAGCTCCTGCGTCAGGCGCGCGATCTCTTCCTCGCCGGCATTGTTGCGCAGCGCCTCGGAAAGCTTGTCCTGCGCGTCGCGCAGCTGCCGCTCGGCCACCGACAGGCCGCCATCCTCGATGCCGAGCGCGATGGCCCAGAGGAAATCCACCGCCGACAGAAGCGTCGCATCGTCGCGCGCCGAGGCGATGCGCTCGCGCGCGGCGCGAAGCGCGAGATAGTCGGCGGGCTTGGCGATGAACTCGTCGCCGCGCAGCGTCACCGCGTCCAGCATGTCGACCACGCGCGACGCGGCATGGGCGTTGAGCGCCAGAATGCGGCGCTGCTCGATCACGGCGCGCGCCAGCGGATCGCTGAAGCGGCGCTCGGGGATCGTCACCTCGACCGGCTGGGACTCGCCGACCTGCCCAGCATCGTCCTGCACCTGCAGAACCATGGCGACCTTCGCGCCGGCATAGGGACTTTCGGTGAGGTCCAGCGAGGTGCGGCCCTTGGCCTCGCCCTTCGTGCGGCGCGGCATGGCGAGCTGAACCTCGGGGATCGGCACGAGCGGCCGCGCGCCGGGGGCGACCGGCTCGCGCAGCTGAAGCAGCGCCTTGCCGGAGGCTGCGCCGTAATCGTCCGTCACGAGGAAGGCCATGTCGAGCGCATTGCCGCGCCCGCGCTTGGGCTCGCCGTCGAAGCGCACGACGGGCGGATGATCGGGGAGAACCGCGAAACGCCAGTCGCGCAAGGTGCGCAGCACCGTCTCGACGCGCACCGAACCCGCCGCGTTCAGGGGAAGCTCGTATTGCGCCGCGCCGCCAGCGGGTGCAGGCGCGGGCGCGCTCGCCGCACCCGCCGCATCGACGGTTTCGGGCGTGACGGGCACGAGCGCCTGCGCCTCGCCGCCCTCCGGCGTGAAGAGGACCTTGGTGCCGTCTCCGTCCGACAGGCGCAGGGACAGGATCGTGCCTTCCGGCACCTCCAGCGGCCCCGCCGCGTCCTCGGCGAGAAAGATCGGCGCGCGGCCCGTATAGCCCGGCGGCGTCGCCCAGGCGTCGATGCGGGCAGCCGTCAGAAGCGGCACTTCGCCGCCGCTGAGCGCATCGGCCACGCGGCCGCCGTTCGGGCCGAAGGAATAGGCGAAGGCGGTGACGAACAGCGCCGCGACGAGGGCGCGAAGGCCGAGCGGATCGAGCCGATAGGTCCGCGTGCGCGGCGCACCGCCGCGCAGCCGCGACAATTGCTCGCGCATCCGGCGCTGATGCTCCTGCCACAGCGCCCGCGCGAACGGGTCCTCGCTCGCCGCCCGGTCGCTCTGTGCGGCCAGCGGCTGGTGAAGGAGCCGGCTTTCGGCCTCGATGCGCGCGACGATCTCGCCCCGGCGCGGCCAGCGGAAACCGCGCGCGCGCCAGAGAAGAGCGAGCCCAGCAAGGACGAAACCCGCGAGCAGCGCGAGGCGCAGAAGGAAGGGTGCGGCGGCGAACAGGCCGAACCAGGACAGCGTCAGAAACAGCGCGACGAGACCGGCGAGGCCGACGAGAAGCGGCCAAAGGCGCTCCAGAACCAGCGAAGCCAGCGCGCCGGCCCGCGCCCGGACGGGGGCGCCGGCGACCGGGGAGTGATCAGGGGCAGGCTCAGCCATCGCGCCGCTTCCAATGGGTTCGGCGGCCGGCACAGATCCGGCCGCCCCAAGGGGCTCAAGGCCGGAAAGGCGCGGCCCTCCCGGCACCCTGCCCCGGTCATGTCAGTAACTTAACAGTTTCTATGGCGAAGACGAGGCCGTCGCGAAGGCGTGAACGACGCGGCCCGGCGCGCCGTCAGGAAGGCCGGCGGCAGAGCGACCGAGCTTTCGTTCCGAACCGCCCGTCAGAGCCAGTCGGGCACGCGGTCGAGCGCGATGATCTCGTCCACCGTGAAGCGCGGGCGGACCACGGCGAAGCGATCGCCCTTCACCAGCACTTCCGGGATCAACGCGCGGGTGTTGTAGGTGCTCGCCTGCACCGCGCCATAGGCGCCGGCCGAGGCGACCGCCAGGAGATCGCCCGGCTTGGCCTCGGGCAGCGAGCGTTCCTTGGCGAGGAAGTCGCCGCTCTCGCAGACCGGCCCGACGACGTCGGCCACGACATAGTCCTGATGCGCGTCGGGCTCCACCACGGGGCGGATTTCGTGCCAGGCCTCGTAGAGCGTCGGGCGGATCAGGTCGTTCATCGCCGCGTCCACGATCAGGAAGCGGCGGCCCGCCTCTTCCTTCACATAGACGACTTCGGTGACGAGAATGCCGGCATTGGCCGCGATCAGCCGGCCCGGCTCGAACACGACCTTGGCGCCGAGCGCGCGCACATGCTTCTTCACGGTCTCGGCATAGGCCGGCGGGCCGGGAGGCGGCTCGTTCGAGGCGCGATAGGGCACGCCGAGCCCGCCGCCGAGATCGACATGGGTGATCCGGTGCCCCCTGGCGCGCAGCCGGCCGACGAGTTCGGCGAGCTTGGCGAAGGCGAGGTCGAAGGGCTCGAGCTCGGTGATCTGCGAGCCGATATGCATGTCGATGCCCGACACGGTGATGCCCGGCAGCTTGCTTGCCAGATCGTAGACCGCTTCGGCCCGCTCGAAGGCGATGCCGAACTTGTCGGACTTCTTGCCGGTGGAAATCTTGGCATGGGTGCGCGCGTCGACATCCGGGTTGATGCGGAAGGACACATGCGCGGTGCGACCGAGCGCCTCGGCGCGCGCGGAGATGGCGCGCAGCTCGGGCTCGGATTCGATGTTGAAGCAGAAGATGCCGGCGTCCAACCCCGCGTCGATCTCCGCCGCGGTCTTGCCGACGCCCGAGAACATGATCTTCTCCGGCGCAATGCCGGCCGCGAGCGCACGCTTCAATTCGCCGCCCGAGACGACGTCCGCGCCCGCGCCGAGCCGGGCCAGCGTCTTCAACACGGCCTGGTTCGAATTGGCCTTCATCGCGTAGCAGACGGTGGCGTCGATATCGGCGAAGGCTTCCGCGAAGACGCGGAAATGGCGCTCCAGCGTGGCGGTGGAATAGCAGTAGAAGGGCGTTCCGACCTCGGCGGCGATCGCACGGATGTCGACCTCCTCGCCATGCAGGATGCCGTCGCGATACTCGAAATGGTTCATGGAAGGGGCCGGGCGGAAGAGAGCGGAAGGAGAATCAGTTCAGGAGACCGTCGAGAAGGAACGGTTTCTTCTCGGCGCCGGGATTGCGGGTGATCTCGGTCGGCACGACGGACAGGTTGGAGGCGAGCGGCGTCGCCTTGGGCAGGCGCGCCGTACCGTCCGGCGCGGGCACAACGGTGCGCGCCGGCTGGCCGTCGGCGCGCTGGGCGACGGGCACGGACTTCACGCCGCAGCCGGCGAGCGCCGTCGCCAGAGCCAGACCGAGCGCCAGGGTGATCCCACGTCTGTTCATGCCGTCCGTCCGTTTCGCCGGATCGTCCGGCCTTTTCCAACCCATAGACCGTCCGCGCGGCGAAATCACCCCGCAAGATCAGCCTTCGCTGCCGAGACGCTCGCGCCAGTAGCGCACCTGGGCGCGCACGTTTTCGGGCGCGGTGCCGCCAAAGCTCGTGCGGCTGGCGACCGACGCGTCCACCGACAGCACCGAGTAGATCGCGTCGGTGATGCGCGCGTCGAGCTGGCGCAGGTCCTCGATCGGCAGGGCTTCGAGCGCCACGCGCCGCTCCTCGGCCATGGCGACGGCGCGGCCGGTCACGTGATGGGCCTCGCGGAAGGGCAGGCCGAGCTCGCGCACCAGCCAGTCGGCGAGATCCGTCGCCGTGGAGAAGCCGGCGCCCGCCGCGGCCCGCATCTTCTCGGCGTTGACCTTCAGATCGCGCATCATGCCCGTGACGGCGGCGAGCGCGAGGGCGAGGTTGTCGATCGCGTCGAAGACCTGTTCCTTGTCCTCCTGCATGTCCTTGGAATAGGACAAAGGCAGGCCCTTCATGATGGTGAGCAGCGCCATTAGCGAGCCGTTGATGCGGCCGGTCTTGGCGCGCACCAGCTCGGCGGCGTCCGGATTCTTCTTCTGCGGCATGATCGAGGAGCCGGTGGAGAAGGCGTCGGACAGGCGCACGAAATCGAATTGCGGCGTCGACCAGATCACGATCTCTTCGGCGAGACGCGACAGGTGCATGGCGGCGATCGAGGCGGCCGACAGGAATTCCAGCGCGAAATCGCGATCCGAGACCGAATCCAGCGAATTGCGCGTCGGCTCGCGGAAGCCGAGCGCCTCGGCCGTCCGGTGCCGGTCGATCGGGAAGCCCGTGCCGGCGAGCGCGGCCGCGCCGAGCGGCGATTCGTCCATGCGCCGGATCGCATCCTGCACGCGGCCCCGGTCGCGCCCGGCCATTTCGGCATAGGCGAGGCAATGATGGCCGAAGGTGACGGGCTGGGCGGCCTGCAGATGGGTGAAGCCCGGCATCACGGTTGCGGCATGTTCCTCGGCCCGGTCCACCAGCGCCTCGATCAGGAGGCGCAGCGCGCGGTCGAGATCGCGGGCGGCGTTCTTGACGAAGAGGCGGAAATCGACGGCCACCTGATCGTTGCGCGAGCGCGCGGTGTGAAGACGCCCGGCGGCCGGGCCGATCAGGCTCGCCAGACGCGCCTCGACATTCATGTGAATGTCCTCATGCGCGACGGAGAACTCGAAGCGTCCCTCGTCGATCTCGGTGCGGATCTGTTCGAGGCCGCGCCTGATTTCCGCCGCGTCTTCGGGCGAGATGATGCCCTTCTCGGCCAGCATGGCCGAATGCGCGATCGACCCGGCGATGTCTTCGCGGTAAAGCCGCTTGTCGAAGGAGATGGAGGCGTTGATCGCCTCCATGATCGCGCTGGGGCCGGAAGCGAAGCGTCCGCCCCACATTTCGTTGCTTGTCTTGCCGCTCACGAAAAGGCCCCTTTGCCGATGTCCGACCTCGACCCCACCACGCCGCCGACGCAAAAGCGCCGCGCGGGCCGGATCGTCGGCCTTGCTCTTCTGGCCGGCGTGTGTGCCGGCGCGTTCGGCGTATACGTGATGGAAACGCGCTCTGGCAACGCGAGCGTCGCCGCCTGCCCCGCAAAGGACGGGTTGCGGCAGGCGCTGGACGCGGCCTCCAAGGGCGAAGTCGCCGCGCTCCTGACGCTGGACCAGCCCTTCGACGCCACGCAGATCGCCTTCAAGGACGGCGCGGGGCAGATGACGAGCCTCGGCGCGATGAAGGGCCAGTCGCTGCTCGTCAACATCTGGGCGACCTGGTGCGTGCCCTGCCGGGCCGAGATGCCGGCGCTCGACGAGCTGGAGCGGGAGGCGGGCGACGAGAGCTTCGCCGTGGTGCCGATCAATATCGACCTCGGCGACGTGGAAAAGCCCAAGGCCTTCTACACCGAGACCAAGCTCACCGCCCTGCCCTTCTTCCGCGACGAGACGATGGGCGTCTTCAACGAACTGAAGAAGGCGGGCGTCGCCTTCGGCCTGCCGGTGACGCTCCTGGTCGATGCCGAGGGCTGCGCCCGCGCCGCGATGAACGGCGCCGCGCACTGGTCGAGCCCGGACGCGCTGGCTCTGGTCGATGTCATGAAGCGGGCGGACGCCTCGCCCACAGGGTAGATTAGAAGGCGCTATGCCGCGCAGGAGAGCGGTGTCGGCGAAAATTAGGTTCGCAGAGCCCTTTCATGAGCTTGGTTCACGCACCACCCAAGCGTGAAAGCCAGTCGACATTTCACAAGGCATCTTTTGCAACGGTCCTGGAGGACCTGAAGGCAGCCCTGCCGCTACCGAACAAGCCTTTTCCTCTTCTGAGAAGCTCGATCGTCGTCGTCGCCGTCGTCTCCGCCAAGGGCGTCGATCGTATCGAAGATGGTCGTAAGCGATGTGCCAAGCATGGAACCACTTGACACAGTGGAACTAGGAGTTGCCCAACTGGGGGACGGCGCAAGCGACGGTCCTACCCGAACTCCCCCAGCATGCCGGGCGAGGCCTGTGGCCGATCCAATGCCATGGCGTACGTCACGCTTGCGGTTGTCCTTCAACTCTTCGCCTGCCGCCAAGGTCAAAGCGCCATCCTTGACCATTTCGTCCAGAAGCGCACTCCATTTCATCTTCGTCCCACCCATTGCCAAGGCGAGGCGCTTTACCTTCAAGGGCGTCCATACGACGCTGTGCCTTTGCCAGACGCCCCCACCTTGCCCCCCCGCTTTTAGAACTCGCGCCACCGCCGATGAGCAATTATTCCGCAGCATTTGGTAGTTTTTGTATTCCAATTTCACTGCAGACCATTCAGCGAACATTTTTTCTTTCGAAAAATTGGCAAGCCGAATTACGTGGTCGGGCGTATACCCACCTTCCGACTCCACATCGTCTTTTAACTGCAGGTTGTAATCGCTTTTCACAGCGCTAGTAAACGTAGACGAATCGCTGCTAGGCCAAAAGCTGACGTAATTTGCCAAGCCAGAGAATTTCCACTGGTCGTCGATACTCATTGACGCATGGCCTGGATACGTATGACCACGTATCGCAACCTTGTTGTTATTCCAGATAAAGACGGTCGCCATGGAAATCTCCTTGAAGAGTTTTATATTCAAAATTACAGAATCAGCGCAGAGAATACATCTAATCTACAATAATATAATGGCTTCGCCAAACATCCTGTTTCATCATGTCACAACAAGACGAAGAACGGAGACAAGTCAGCCACCGAACGGATCGATGTCAGACCAGTCGGTCGCAAGCACCGCCTGCCAGCAGGTGTCCTTGCCATGGGCGCCGGTGGTGCTTTTCGAGACGAGGTCGACGACCATGCCGACGTGACCGCCGGCCAGGCCGTGCGCGCTGACGAGATCGTCGCGCACGATGCCGTCGGAGCCGAGGCCCCGGATGCGAAAATTGACGCCGGACGTGTCGTCGGCGCTTTTCGACTTGATCGTGCGCAGCATCATCATGGGCTTGAAGATATTGCCGTGCGCGGCCTTGATCACGTGCTTCATCGCTGGCGCGTTGAAGGTGACGAAGGGCACCTGCTCCCAGACGCCGACGACCTGCGCGAGACCGCCGCCGAGCGAATGGCCGCAGACCGATACGCGCCGTCCGGCGGCGATCTGCTTGGCGGCGCGCACCATGCCGCGGGCCGAGGTGCATTGATTGGGCAGAATGCGCAGACCGATGCGAACGTCCGCGCTGATGTCGGACAGGAACTTGCCCTTCTGCTTGGGATTGGTGCCGCAGCAGCCCACCACCACGTCTCGTTCGCTCTGCCAGATGCCGCCCTGGAACCCGTCTCCGAAGACGGTTCCGTTTTCCCATTTCTGGACCACCCAATCGTCGACCATATGGCCGGAGGGCTCTTCGTAATACTGCGCCTTGCTCTTGAAATAGGCCGCATATGCGATCTTCGCATAGTCCAGACAGGTCGCCATGAAAGTCGTCGCTCATCCAGTTGAGAATCGGGCATGCGATAGCAGGCGCCCCGCCGGTAGAGGCGGATCGACAGGGAAGTGGCCATCTTGAAGGAGGAAGCCGGCGGATCGCGTCGCTTCGACACCGCGGACGCGGCATGTCGCTGCGTCATCGGCGAACCAGACTTAACGGTTGGACGAGCTTTTTGTCGACGCCCCGACAGTTCCGGGCGTCTCAAACACCGCCTTCTCGTCCAAGCGGGACGACGCGACGGTCGGGTGCGAGCGAACGCGGGCCGAAACCCTATCGGCGCGCGTCTTCGGATCGGCGGCGCGGGCCCTTGAGCGAGGCTCGCGCGAACGCCTTCAGCGCGTCGGAACGGGCGTCTCGCCGCGATAGTCGTAGAAGCCGCGCTTGGTCTTGCGGCCGAGCCAGCCGGCCTCGACATATTTCACGAGAAGCGGGCACGGGCGATACTTCGAATCGGCCAGCCCGTCATGCAGCACCTGCATGATCGAGAGGCACGTATCGAGGCCGATGAAGTCGGCGAGCTGGAACGGACCCATCGGATGGTTGGCGCCGAGCCGCATGGAGGCGTCGATCGATTCCACCGAGCCGATGCCCTCGTGCAGCGTGTAGATCGCCTCGTTGATCATCGGGATCAGGATGCGGTTGACGATGAAGCCCGGAAAATCCTCCGAGACGATGATCGTCTTTTCGAGCCGCTCCACGAAGCGCTTGGAGTCTTCGAACACCGCGTCGTCGGTCGCGATGCCGCGCACCAGCTCGACGAGCTTCATGACCGGAACCGGGTTCATGAAATGGATGCCGAGAAAGCGCTCGGGCCGGTCGGTGCCCGCGGCCAGCCGCGTGATCGAGATGGAGGAGGTGTTGGAGGCCAGCACCGCGTCCGGGCGCAGGACCGGGCAGACCTGCGCGAAGATGCGCCGCTTGACCTCTTCCTTCTCGGTCGCCGCCTCGATCACGAGATCGCAAGGGGCGAGATCGTTGACCCCGTCGGCCGGCTTCAGCCGCGAGAGCGCCGCCTCGGCGACCTCGGTGGCGAGCTTGCCGCCCGCCACCTGCCGCTCGAGCCCCGCCCTGACCTTGGCGAGGCCCTGGCGCGCCTGCTCCAGGCTGACGTCGTAGAGCACGACGTCGAAGCCCGCGAGCGCGCTCACCTGAGCGATGCCCGTTCCCATCTGTCCGGCGCCGACGACGCCGACCGTGCGAATGTCGCTCATGGCGAGACCTTTCCCGCTTGAAGGTTCAGAGCTTCTGCGTCAGTTCGGGAACCAGCGTGAAGATGTCGCCGACGAGGCCGTAATCGGCGACCTGGAAGATCGGCGCGTCCTCGTCCTTGTTGATGGCGACGATGACCTTGGAATCCTTCATGCCGGCCAGATGCTGGATCGCGCCCGAGATGCCCGCCGCGACGTAAAGGTCGGGCGCGACGACCTTGCCGGTCTGGCCGACCTGCCAGTCGTTCGGCGCGTAGCCCGCGTCCACCGCCGCGCGGGAGGCCCCGACCGCCGCGCCGAGCTTGTCGGCGAGCGGCAGCATGACCTCCTCGAACTTCTCCTTCGAGCCGAGCGCGCGGCCGCCGGAGACGACGACCTTGGCGCCCGACAGGTCGGGACGCTCGGAATGGGCGACCTCCTGGCCGACGAAGCGCGACACGGCGGGATCGCTCGCCGCCGCGACGCTTTCCACCGGCGCCGAGCCGCCCTCAGGCGCCGCCGCGAAGGCCGCCGTGCGCACGGTCAGAAGCTTGATCGGATCGCGCGAGCGCACGGTCTCCACCGCGTTGCCGGCATAGATCGGGCGCTCGAACGTGTCGGCGCCGTGAACGGCGATGACGTCGGAAACCTGCATGACGTCGAGCAGCGCGGCGGCGCGCGGCAGGACGTTCTTGGCCGAAGCCGTGGCCGGGGCGACGATGGCGCCATAGGCGGGGGCGAGCTGGACGATCAGCGCGGCCAGCGGCTCGGCCAGCGCGTGGCCATAGGCGGCGCCATCGGCCACGAGCACCTTGGCGACGCCGGACAGCTTGGCGGCGGCCTCGGCGACGGGCGCGCAGGCCTCGCCCGCGACGAGGAGGTGAACCTCGCCGCCCAGTTGCAGCGCGGCGGTCAGCGCCTTGGCGGTCTCGCCCGAGAGATGGGCATTGTCGTGCTCGGTGATCAGAAGCGTGGTCATCAGGGAACCCTCGAATCAGAAGAAAGCGGCGATGGACCGGGGCCGGCTCAGACCAGCCCGGCTCCCTTCAGCGCGGACACGAGCTCGTCCACCGAGCCGAGCTTGACGCCCGCCTGACGGCCCTTGGGCTCGGCGGTCTTCAGGACTTCGAGGCGGGGCGCGGTGTCGACGCCGAAATCAGCGGCGCTCTTCTCGTCCAGCGGCTTCTTCTTGGCCTTCATGATGTTGGGCAGCGAGGCGTAGCGCGGCTCGTTCAGGCGAAGGTCGGTGGTGACGATCGCCGGCAGGTTAAGGCCGACCGTCTGCAGGCCGCCGTCCACTTCGCGCGTGACGCTGGCCTGCCCGTCCGCGATCTCCAGCTTGGAGGCGAAGGTGCCCTGCGCCCAGCCGAGGAGCCCCGCGAGCATCTGGCCGGTCTGGTTGCAATCGTCGTCGATCGCCTGCTTGCCAAGAATCACGAGGTCGGGCTGTTCCGCCTCGACGACGCCCTTCAGGATCTTGGCGACGGCGAGCGGCTCGACCGTGCCCTCGGCCTTCACGAGGATGCCGCGATCGGCGCCCATGGCGAGCGCGGTGCGGATCGTGTCGGCGGCCTGCGCCGGGCCGACGGAGACCGCGACGATCTCGGTTGCGCCGCCCTTTTCCTTGAGGCGGACGGCCTCTTCCACCGCGATCTCGTCGAACGGGTTCATCGACATCTTCACGTTGGCCAGCTCGACACCCGTGCCGTCCGCCTTCACGCGGATCTTCACGTTGTAGTCCACCACACGCTTCACGCAGACCAGAATCTTCATGCCGTTCCTTCCTCGCGGCCGGGCCTCCGGCAGGCCCCCGCCAAGGGACGGCCCGCCAGAGCTCGGGACTTTTTAAGCAGCGCTCACGCCAGCTTCAAGCGCAAGCACGACGCCTCGCCCTCAAGCTATCTAACTTTTACGTTCACGTCAAAATTCGAGCCGTTCCAAATCGGGCGTGCAAGGCAATGGCCAGAGGGCCTCGCGCCCCCATCCCCCGCTCGTTCATCGATTGGCGCCGGGCACCCAGAGGACATCGGCCTTTCCGGCATCGTTGGCATGGCGCGCCATGACGAAGAGGAGGTCGGACAGGCGGTTCACATAGCGGATCGCGGCCGAGGACACGCGCTCGCCGCCGATTTCGCTGAGCGCCACCATGAGCCGTTCGGCCCGGCGCGCCACGGTGCGGGCGAGATGGAGATGGGCCGCGAGCGCCGTTCCGGCCGGCAGGACGAAGGAGCGCAGCGGCTCGAGATCGGCGTTCAGGCGGTCGATCTCGCGCTCGATCACGTCCACCTGCGACTGGACGATCGCCAGCCGCTCGAAGGGCAGCGGCTGCCCGGTTTCAGGGGTGGAGAGATCGGCGCCGAGGTCGAAGAGATCGTTCTGGATGCGGGCGAGAAGCGTGTCCGTTTCGCCGCTCGCATGGAGCCGGGCGAGGCCGAGCACGGCGTTCAGCTCGTCCACCGTTCCGTAGCTCTCGACCCGCGCGTCGGCCTTGGAGCGCCGCTCGCCATTGCCGAGCCCCGTCGTCCCGTCGTCGCCGGTCCGCGTGTAGATCTTGTTCAGCCGCACCATGGTCCCCGCCCCGCTTGTCCGCCGCCGCCATCTCAGTTAGGGCGGCAAAGCGCAAGGTCGCCCGGCCTTAGCCTGAGAATTCCGCTCTCAGCGCGAGAAATACAGAACCGCGACGATCACCGCGACGGCGATCGCCTGGAGCATGACGCGCGCGCGCATCAGCTTCTGCGAGGTGTTGCCGGGCCCGCCCTTCATCATGTTGCGCAGGCCGAGCAGCAACACGATGGCGACGGCGATCATCAGGACGAGGGCGATGACGGTGAAGAAGGCGGACATGGCGAGGCTTTCGAAGCGGCGGCGCGTGGCCAAGATATAGATGCGAGGGAGGCCCGGCGCGAGCGGTTGCGACCTCACGCCTCCCCGGCCCGAGGGCGGCGCGGGGCGCGCGTCGCCAGCCAGACGCCGGCGGCGGCGACCGCGATGCCCACGAGCTGGATCGGCGTCAGCTGCTCGCCGAACAGGACGAAGGCCATGCAGGCCGTCACCGAGGGCACGAGATAGAAGAGCGAGGCGACGCTCGACACCGAACCGTTGCGGATGAGAACGAGAAGCAGCATCACCGCGCCGATCGACAGGGCGAGCACCAGCCAGAGAAGCGACAGGACGAGTTCGAGGGTCCAGTCGATCCGCATGGTCTCGCTCGCGAGCGCCATCAGGATCGAGGGCACGAAGGCGCCGGCATATTGCGCGGCGGCGCCGACGCGAAGGTCGAGCCCGGTCACGAAGCGCTTCTGCCAGACCGTGCCGAGCGCGATGGCGACGACGCCGAACAGGGCGGGCAGCAGCGTCTGCGCGCCGAAGGCGGCGCCGGTGCCGAGCTTGGGCGCGACCACGAGGGCGACACCGCAGAGGCCGATCGCGAGACCCAGCGCATGGCGGCGCGTCAAGCGCTCGCCGATCGCCACCCAGGCGATCAGCGCGGTGAGGAACGGCTGCAGGCCGGCCACCAGTGCGGCGATGCCGGCCGGCAGGCCATGGCGCACGGCATAGAACACGCCGCCGAGATAGAAGCCGTGGATGAGGCAGCCGGCAAAGGCCGAATGGGCGATCGGGCGGACCGGAAGCGGCCCCTTGCCGCGCAGGAGAACCAAGGCGACGGGCAGGAGAATCAGGAGCGCCAGCGCGAAGCGCAGCGCCAGGAAGGTGAAGGGCTCGGCATGGGGCATGGCGTAGCGCGCGCCCACGAAGCCGGTCGACCAGAGCAGCACGAAGAGCACGGGGAAAAGCGGCAGGAGCCGGTTCGCAAGGCCAGTCATCGGGCACCTCGTTTCGCGCGCCACCGCCCAGCCCGGCGATCGCAGACCGGCGATAGCAGGCCGGGCGGGTGGGCGAAAGCGGTCGCGTCGCCAAGCCTGGCGGCCGGCGTCCCTGCGACGCAGCCGTCGCCCGGCCCCTCGCGCCATCGCCAGACGCCGCCTCGATTGCTATGGGAGCCGCACGATCCCGTCCCGCTTCGCCGGAATGCCGCCCATGACGCTCGTCCTCTCCATCGTCGCGCCGATCTTCATGCTGATCGGCCTCGGCGCGCTCGCGGCCAAGCTCGAGCTTCTGAAGGCGCAGACCGGCGAGGCGCTGACGCAATTCGTATTCCTCTTCGCCGTGCCGGCGCTGATGTTCCGCACCATCGCGACGGCCGATTTCGGCGACGCCCATCCGCTCCTGCTTTGGACGAGCTATTTCGCGGGCGTCGTGCCGAGCTTCGCGCTCGGCATGGTGATCGCGCGCCGGCTGGCGGGGGCGGATCGGCGCGGGGCGGTGATCGCCGGCGTGTCGGCCTCCTTCTCCAACCTCATCTTCGTCGGCATTCCCGTGGCCGAGCGCGCCTTCGGGCGCGAGGGGCTCGATGCCCTGGCGCTGATCATCTCGATCCATCTGCCAGTCATGATGACCGTCTCGACCCTTCTCCTGGAGCGCGCGGCCGTGGCCGATGCGCGCTCGGGCGTGACGCAAGGCCCGGTTCCCGCCCCTTCCGTCCGCCGCACGCTCGCGCAGGTCGGCCGCAACCTGTCGCGCAACGCGCTCGTCTACGGTCTCGTCGGCGGCGCGCTGTGGCGCCTCACCGGCCTGCCGCTGACCGGTCCCGTCGCCGAGGTCCTGAAGCTGCTCGGGGGAACGGCGGGGCCGATCGCGCTCTTTGCGGTCGGCTTCTCGCTGCCGCGCTATCCGATCCGAGGCGCGCTACGGGCTCCGGTCGCGATCACGGCGCTGGCGCTTTTCGTTCAGCCGCTCGTGGTGCTCGCCGTCGGCTCGCTTCTCCTGCCGCCGCTCTGGCTCGCCGTCGCCGTGGTCGCCGCCGCCTCGCCGACCGGCGTCAACGCCTATCTCTTCGCGACCTATTTCCGCACCGGCGAAGGGCTTTCGGCCACGGTGATCGTCGTCTCCACCGTGGTCGCGGCGGTGACGCTGACCGGCTGGATCGCATTCATGACCGGGGCATGACCGGGGCCTGAGAGGGCAGGCCGACCATCCGGCGGATATCGGCCGGCGTCAGCCCCGCCGCCCCGAGCGCGCGCACCGACGCCGCGCCTTCGCTCTTGGAGAGCTTGCGCCCGTCCTCGCCGAGGATCAGGTCGTGATGGTGGTAGCGCGGCTGGGCGAGGCCGAGCAGCTCCTGAAGCAGGCGGTGAACCGAGGTGGACGGCAGGAGATCGCGCCCGCGCACGACATCGGTGACGCCCTGCAGCGCGTCGTCCACCGTCACCGACAGATGGTAGCTCGTCGGCAGGTCGCGGCGCGCCAGAACGACGTCTCCCCAGAGCGCGGGGTCGGCGCGCACCTCCGCCGGCTCGCCCCCGCCGCTTTCGGTGAAGCTCAACACGCCGCCCAGCCGATCGAGCGCGGCCCGCATGTCCAGCCGCCAGGCGAACCCCTCGCCCGCCGCGATCCGCGCGCGGCGCTCCGTGGGCGAGAGATCGCGGTCGAGGCCGGGATAGATCGGCGCGCCGTCCGGGTCGCGCGGCCAGGGCCGACCCTCCCGCTCCTCGTGAAGGCTCGCGAAGGCGCGCACCTCGCCCCTCGTCATGAAACCGGGATAGGCGAGGCCTGCGTCCCGCAGCGCCTCCAGCGCCGCCTCGTAATCGGCGAAATGCTCGCTCTGCCGGCGCGGCGGCTCGGCCGGGGCGAGCCCCAGCCATTCGAGATCGCCGATGAGCCGCGCCTCCAGTTCGGGCGTGCAGCGGGCGCGGTCGATATCCTCGAGCCGCAGCAGGAAGCGCCCGCCGCAGGCCAGCGCCAGATCGTGGTTGAGAAAGGCCGAATAGGCATGTCCGAGATGCAGGAGCCCGTTCGGGCTCGGCGCGAATCGGAACACGCGGCGGGGGGCGGAAGCGCTCATGAGCGCCTATCTAGCGCAGATCGGGTCGATCGAACTCGCCTCACGAGGTGCCGGGGGAGGACGCCGGGAAAGACGAGCGAAAGGGAGCGCCGGATGATTCGCACGCAGGCCGACATCGAGGCCGGGCTTCTGGCGCTTCGGGAGGCCGATCCGCGTCTCGAAGCCGTCATTTCCATCGCCGGCCCCGTGCCGCTGCGCCTCGGGGCGCCGGGCCTGCGCGGGTTTCTGGGCACCATCGTCGCGCAGCAGGTGTCGCGGGCGAGCGCCGATGCGATCTTCGCGCGCTTTGCCGGGGAGTTCGATCTCGACGATGCCGAAGCGCTGCGCGCGGCCTCCGACGAGGCGCTGCGCCGCGCCGGCCTGTCGCGCCCGAAGATGCGGACCGTGCGCGCCATCGCCGAGGCGGTAGCGACGGGCGCGCTCGACTTCGAGCGGCTGGAACGGCTCGACGCCGCGAGCGCCATCGAGGAGATGACGGCGATTCACGGGGTCGGCCGCTGGACGGCGGAATGCCATCTCCTCTTCGCGCTCGGCCATCCGGACGTGTTTCCGGCCGGCGATCTGGCGCTTCAGGTGGCGGTCGCCCATGCGCTCGCCCTCCCCGAACGGCCCAGGGAAAAGCCGCTCGCGGCGATGGCGGAGGTCTGGTCGCCGCACCGCGCAACGGCGGCGCGGCTGTTCTGGAGCTACTACCACGCCCTCACCCGGCGCGACGCGGCGCCCGCCTCGGCGGAAAATCCTTCGCCGGGCCTGCGTCCGATTGTGCATGAAAGGGGCTAACCCCTTCCAAGGCTTCACAAAGGCGACATGTTGGAGCACGATAGTGCAGACGCATTTGAAACGAGCATGAGCATACGGTTCGCAGGACCGGCTGCCGTTCTTGCGATACCGCTGCCTTGCGTGAAGGAGAGTATCCTTGACGATCGCAGTGCCGTCCAACTTGTCTCCCGCGCTCGTGCTGAACGCGGACTTTCGGCCGTTGAGCTATTATCCGCTGTCGCTCTGGTCGTGGCAGGATGCCATCAAGGCGGTGTTTCTCGACCGCGTGACCATTCTCGCGGAATACGACCGCGCGGTGCATTCGCCGACCTTCTCCATGCGGCTGCCGTCGGTCGTGTGCCTGAAGACCTATGTGAAGCCGGCCCGTCACCCGGCCTTCACGCGCTTCAACGTGTTCCTGCGTGACCGCTTCCAGTGCCAATATTGCGGCTCGCCGCACGAACTGACCTTCGATCACGTCATTCCGCGCTCGCGCGGCGGCCTCACCACCTGGGAGAACGTCGTCACCGCCTGCTCGCCCTGCAACCTCAGGAAGGGGGGCCTCATGCCCAAGGACGCCGGGATGCATCCGCATCAGGTGCCCTACCAGCCGACCGTCCACGACCTCCACAACAACGGACGCCTGTTCCCGCCGAACTTCCTGCACGAAAGCTGGCTCGACTATCTCTACTGGGATTCCGAACTCGACCCCGAGTGAGCAGCTCCGCCTGGAGCGCTCACTTCGTCTCGAACCGATCGCCGCGCGCGAAGGCGCCGCGAAGCGCGATGGCCGCCAGAAGCGCGGAGAGAATCGCGTTCCATCCCGCCAGCGACAGGCCGAGAATGCGCAAGGCCGCCTCCGTGCAGGAGGGCGGGCGCAGCGCGTCCAGCGATTGCAGAAGATCGCCCGACAGATCGATCCCGCCGACCGCCCCGCAATCCGCCGGCCCCGGCCAGAAGCCCCATTCGACGCCGGCATGATAGAGGCCGAGCCCCGTGCTCCAGAGCATCAGCAAGCCCACGATGAGCAAGGCCGAGCGAACCAGGACGGGCGAGGCCCGCAGGCGCGCGAGGACGAAGGCGGCGAGCGCCACGGGAATGCCGATGTAATGGGGCGTTCGCTGTTCGAGGCAGAGCGCGCAGGGAATATAGCCGCCGACATGCTGGAACAGGAGCGCCCCGCCCACGGTCGCGGCCATGCCGAGCCCGGCCAGCGCGGCGCTGAGGCTCTGGCGAAAGCCGGTCGGCCGGCGAAGGGAAAAAGTCGCGTCGCTGCCCATGGTTCGCCTCGCTCCTGCCGGGCCCTCGCCCGGTCGCGGGCCTTCATAAGCCGTGGACGGCCGGCCCGCAATTCGCGCGCGCTCCGCCCCTCCCGCCCGTCGGCTTTTGCGCTCCGTCAATGCAAAGGAGTGTGGCAAAGCTTGCGCGGATGCGCTATAGGCTCAAGAGCCGGCCCGGCGCGTGTTCGCTCCGGTGCCCACGGCCTTCGTGCGGGCGTGGTGGAATTGGTAGACGCGCCGGACTCAAAATCCGGTTCCGAAAGGAGTGTCGGTTCGACCCCGACCGCCCGCACCACCTGGTTTTCCCAGCGTTTCCGTCTCCCGCTCCAACGCCTTGTCCGCGCCGCCCCGCGCTATTGACGAGCGGCATGGGTGCTCTCCTCCAGACAGCACGGCTCGAGCACGGCAGAACCGGCTCGCCGGTTGTCGCCCCCCGCCGGAAGGAACCGCGAAAAGGGTCAGGCCCGCCGACGCAGGAAGTCACTGAGGGCGGACAGCTCCTCGGGCCGCACCTCGTGGCCGCCCTCGTGGAGATGCAGCGTCACCGCCGCGCCCTGCGCTTCGAGATAGGCGACGAAGCGTTCCGTCTGCGGCAGCGGACAGATCGGGTCGCGCCGCCCGGCCGTCACCAGAATCGCGCGCCCCGCAAGACCGGGGCTCGGCGCGGGCGCCCAAGGGATCAGCGGGTGCATCAGGACGAGGCGGTCGAACAGGTCGGGCTCCGCCATCGCCACCGAGGCCAGGATATTGGCGCCGTTGGAATAGCCGAGGCCATAGGCGGGAGCGCCCTCCTGCGCGGCGCGGTGCGCGCGCACGAAGCCGGCCATCCTTTGGGTGCGCAGGGCGAGGTCGTCCATGTCGTAGACGCCCTCCCCGGTTCGCCGGAAGAAGCGGTTCGCGCCGCGCTCGTTCACATCGCCGCGCGGCGACACGATGCCGGCCTCCGGCAGGATGTCGCCAAGCAGCCCGACGAACTGCCGCTCGTCGCCGCCCGTGCCGTGAAAGGCGAAGACGAGGGGCGCGCCGGGCGCCGGGGCCTTCGCGATATGGGGATAGTCGTTCAAAGCCATGGGTTCGGTTCCCTCGCGAGCGGCCGGGGCATCTCTGCCCCGGCGCCACCCTCAATCCACGATCGGCGTCAGGATCTGTTCGATCCGGCCGCGAAGATGGGCGTGCTGGCTCGGCAGCTTCAGCGCTTGACCGAGATGCGCGGTGTCCTCGTCCCGGTCGAAGCCGGGCTCGTTGGTGGCGATCTCGAACAGGACGCCGCCGGGCGTGCGGAAATAGATCGCCCAGAAATAGTCGCGGTCGATCACCGGCGTCACCTGATGGCCCGTGGCCATGAGGGCCTTGCGCACTTCGAGCTGCGCGGCGCGATCCTCCACCGCGAAGGCGACGTGATGCACCGAGCCCGCGCCCTGCCGGGCCTGCGCGGCGCCGGGAAGGGTTTCGAGATCGACCACATCGGCGCCGTTGCCGTTCGGGATCGCAAGGCGCGTCAGGTTGCCCCGGCGGTCCACCTCCTGATAGCCCATGAACTTCATCAATTCGGCCGTCGCGCCTTCGTCGCGCAGCCGCATGGTGACGCCGCGAAAGCCATGGATGCCCTCGCTCGCCGGCACCGGCCCGCCCGCATAGGGGGCGCGCGCGTCGCCGTCGATTTCCGCCAGAGCGAAACCGTCGCCGTCCGGCCCGTGGAAGCGCAGGCGCTTCTCGCCGAACATCTCATGCTCTTCGAGACCGGCGACGCCCTCGCGCTGGAAGCGCTCCTTCCAGTAGCCGAGCGTGCCGCGCGGCACGGAGAAGACCGTCTCGGCCACTTCGCCGACGCCCGGCTTGCCCTTCACAATATGCGGGAAGGGGAAATAGGTCATGACCGAGCCGGGCGTGCCGATCTCGTCGCCATAATAAAGGTGGTAGACGCTCGGCTCGTCGAAATTCACCGTCTTCTTCACGCGGCGAAGGCCCAGCCGCTTGGTGAAGAAGTCGTTGTTCTCCTGGGCGTTCGCCGCCATCGAGGTCGTGTGGTGGAGACCCCTGATTTGCGTGATCATCGGCTTGTCCTCCGGCCGTGTCTCTTGTCGAGAGGAAAGCTAGCGATTGCGGCCATGCCAGTGAATGCGCATAATCCGGCATTGATCATTGCAACGGGCGCAACAATAGACGCATGGGCGAGCTTGAGGCGATCCGGGTGTTTCTGGCGGTGGCGGAGCAGTCGAGCTTCGTCGGCGCGGCGCGCCAGCTCGGGCTGACGCCGGCGTCCGTCACGCGCACCGTCGCGGGCCTGGAGGAGCGGCTCGGCGTTCAGCTTCTGGTGCGCACCACGCGGCAGGTCTCGCTGACCTCGGCGGGCGCGGTCTATGCCGCCCGCGTCGCGTCGCTGGCGGACGGGCTCGCCCGCGCGGCGGAGGAAACGCGCGAGGCGCAGGGCATTTCCTCCGGCACGATCCGGATCAGCGCGCCGGTCTCGCTCGGGCTCAAGATCCTGCCGGGCGTCCTGTCGCAATTTGCGACCCTCTATCCGGCAACGCGCGTCGCGCTGAACCTGTCGGACAGTTTCGTGGACATCCTCCAGGAGGACTACGATCTCGCCATTCGCATTTCCGGGCCACCGAACGACAAGTCCACGATCTGGCGCAAGATCTGCCTCGTGCCGCGCGTCCTCGTCGCCTCACCCGCCTATTGCGTCGCCAAGGGCACGCCCGCGACGCCGGACGATCTCCCGGCGCATTCCTGCCTCGGCTATCAGGCCGACGCGCGCGAGGAAATCTGGGACCTCGCGAGCGGCACGAGCCGCCGCAGCCACAAGGCGCTCGGCCAGTTCGGCGCCAACAATGGCGACATTCTCGCCCGCCTCGCCCTGCAAGGCGAAGGCATCGCGCTTCTGCCGCGCTTCATTGTGGAGGAGGATTTGCGGGAGGGACGGCTGGTCGGCGTCCTTCCCGACTGGTCGGCGCCCGACATCTGGCTGACGCTCTACTACCCGCCCTATGAGCGCCTGCCTCTGCGCGTCGCGACCTTCTCGAACTTCTTCGAAGCCCATGTGAAGGAAGACAATCCGCTCTGACTTCGGGTTCAGACAGGCGGCCGGCCGCAGGACACGGCCGGCCGCGTTGAAGGAGCGGCGCGTCAGACCACCGTGCCGAGCGTGTCGTCGGCCGCCTCGTCCGGGTCTTCGCCGGAGGGCGCCGGATCGGCGTCGCGCGTCAGGCCGGCACCGCCCTCGGTCTTCTCGGGCTGCACGGCGGGTACGCCCTCGCCGGCATCCTCCGAGGAGGGATCGAGCGGCTGGCGGCCGATATCCCCGATCCCGCCGCCGGTGGACGCATCGTCGAGCTCAGGCTTTCTCGTGTCGGACATGGGTCCTCTCCTTCTCTCCATTCGAGAAGGAAGCGCGCGGGCCGCCGGCCTGTTCCCGTCCAAATCCGCGCAGCGCCGTGAGGCGGCCCATGCCCACGCCAAGGTTCGGGCAAGCGAGCGGGCGGCATGTCCCCGCCCCGACCACCGGCATCGCCTCGGGGCGTGCCGCACCGACCACCGGCATCACCCTCGGGCGTGCCGCACCGACCACCGGCATCGCCCTGGGGCGTGCCACACCGACCTATGGAGAGTTCCGCCATGTCGCGCCGCCTGTCCCTCGCTCTCCTGCTCGCGGCGCTCGCGCTCGGCATCGGATACTACAGCTATCGCTGGTTCACGCCCGACAGCGCGGAGGACCTTGCCCGCGTCGGCCAGTGCGAGCGCTATCGCGAGGCGATGAAACGCCTCGAGGCGGGGCTGGAAAGCGAAATCCAGGCCGATCCGAACGAGATCCAGATGGTTCTGGACGAGTGCCAGCGTCAGGGGCACTGACGCCCCCGATCGGAAAGGCGAGGCGGCGGGCGGCCGGGCCGCCCCCGTTTCCGCGAGCCTATTCCGCCGCCGAGCGGAACCCTTCGACGCCGCGATGATCCGGGTTCAGCGCGGCGAGCGCCGCCTTGGCGGCTTCGCCGGGATGCTCGGTGTCGATATAGACCGCACGCCCGTCCAGCGCCTTGTTGACGAGGATGATCGTGTCGAGAACCTCGGTGAAGGTGGCGCGCTTGTCCTCCGGGCCGGCGATCAGGACCTGAAGCCCGAGGTCGCGGAAGAAGCGCAGGAGCGCCTGCGTGTTCGGCACGTCGAGCTTGTTGAAGGCCTCGTCGAACAGCGCGAGACCCATGCCGACCGGCCGGCCGGCGATATGGCCGGGGAAATAGGCGAGCGCCAGCGACGCGGCGATGGCGACGTAGAAGGGCACCTGCGCCTCGCCGCCCGAGCCTTTCAGCGCGCGCGAAGAGAGCGTCGTGCGCCCGCCATTGGCGTCCGTCATCACGATCTCGAACGTGTAATATTGGCGATAGTCGGCGAGCTGGGCGGCGTCCTCGCCGCCTTCGATCATCGCCTCCACCTCGTCCATCGAGGTCTCGAAGACCTCGTCGGTCAGCTCGCCCTCCGCCGCCTTCAGCGCCAGCTCGTGCATGCGCTGGAACTTGCCGTTCACCGCGAAGGTGAAGGCATAGGTCTGGCCGGTGAAGCGATGGCGCTTCAGGAGGCGATTGATGCCCTCCAGGCGATAGGTGACCTTGCCGAGCTTGTCGGACAGGCGAGTCAGCAAGTCCTCGCGCAGGATGCGGCGCATTTCCTCGCCGGCCTTGGCGCAGGATTCGCGGTAGCCCCGCAGCTCGTTGTTTTCCAGCCGCTCGACTTCCGCGAAGACGAAGCGGCAGCCGGCCGCCATGCCGTCCGCGTCGATCGGTGGCACGGAGACGCGCCAGGTCGCGGCATATTCGGCGAGATCGCGCAGCGCCGACAATTGCTCGCGCCGCGCCGTGGCGGAGGCGTCTTCCGTCGCGGCGCGCGCCAGGTTGCGCTGGTTCGCCAGCCAGGACAGGGCGTCGGCGCGCGAGGCCTCGCCCGCGCGCCACTCGGCCCGAAGCGTCGCGCAGACGGCCGGCGCACCCTGCCCGCCCCCGTCGCGATCGATCGGCAGGAGCGCGCGGTTCGGCTCGGCGTCGAGCAGAGCCCAGGCGCGGCGGCGCTGGGTGACGGCGGCGCGAAGCTGGGTCAGCGCCATGTCGGCCTTCGCGCGCGCGCTCGCCACGATCTGCTGCAGCGACTGAACGCGCGGCTCGACCTCCTCGCGCAGCTCGGCGGCATGGGCGTCGCGCTCGGTCCTGATGTCGGCGAGTTCCGCCCGCAGGCCCTTGGCGTCGCTTTCCTCCACCAGAGCGCGGTCGCGCGACAGGGTTTCGCGCCGCCGCAGCGCGCCGCCCAGACGGTGTTCCAGATCGAACGGGCCGGGCTCGGCGCGCAGCGTGTCGAGAAGCGGCCCGAGCAGGCGGCCGGCGTCGCGCACGGTGCGTAGCCGGTCGCGCGCTTCGGTGAGCCGCGCGCGCAGCGTGATCGCCTCGGATTTCAGGTCGGAGAGATCGCCCCCGCCACCGCCCCGGCCGAACAGAAGCTCGCGCAGGTCGCGCTGCACCGAAAGCCCCATGCCCGAGGAGGTCTTGCCGTTGCGCATGACGCCGCGATCGAGCCGGTCGAGCTCGGCATCGGTTTCGGCCTTGCGGAAGGCGCCGATGCGAACCGCGAGAAAGGCCCTGGCGTGCTCGTCCGCCGTGCGCAGCGCTTCCACGATGCTGCCGGAGGCCACGTTGGCATGGGTGGAGCGGGTGGCCGAGGTCTTCACCAGCGTGCAGCCGGAATAGGTGTTGCGGTCGCTCCACATGAGATCGAAGGCGCGCTGCAACAGCGGCGGCTGGACGATGATCGCCTCGCGCCCGCGCCCGAGCAGCGCCTCGGCGGCATATTGCCAGGACGGGTCGGCGACTTCCACGACGTCGCAGAGCGGCACGGCGGGAATGCCGTCGCTCTGGAGCGCGGTCAGGAGCTTGGTCGCCTCGCGCGACAGAAGCGCCCCCTGGGGCCGCTGCAAGCCGGCCTCGACGCGCTCCAGCCGCTCCTGCAGCCGGCGCGTCTCGTCGAGAAGGGCGTCGGCCTTCTCGTCCAGTTCGTGCTGCCAGCTTTCGGCGCGCGTCGCTTCCTCGATCAACGCCTGCAAACGCTCGCCGCGCCCGCGCAGCGCCTCGCCGGGGGGAAGCTCGGCCGGCACGAGGGCGAGCGCCTGGCGCGCGGCGTCGGCGGCGCGGCCATCCGAGGGCTTCAGGGCGTCGTTCAACCGGACGAGATGCGTCAGCGCCTCGCGCAGCCGCGCCCAGGTCTTTTCGGCCTCGGCGAGATCGCGGGCGGCGAGCTTGGCCTCGGCATCGATCTGGCGCAGCTGCGCTTCGCCGCCGGCCGCGCCGAGCAGCGCTTCCTTGGAGCGGATTTCCTCGTCCCAGCCCCGGATCCATTCGCGTCGGCTTTCCAGAACGCCGCGCTCGAGCTTCAGCTCGCCCTCGCGCGCCTGGAGCACGGCGCGCGTCGCCTTCAGCTCGTGCGCCAGACGCCGCGCTTCGAGCGCCGCCGCGCGCCAGCGCTGCCGGTCGGCCGCAAGCCGCGCGCCGGCCCAGAGGCGGAAGCGCTCGGCGATGCGCGCGGCGTGCTTGTGGCGCGCCTCCACATCGGCGATCAAGCGCTCCAGCTCGCGCCAGGTCGCGATGGACGTGCGCACGCGCTCGACATCGAGCGGATCGGGCTCCAGCACGAAATCGCGCACGAAGAGCGTCGGATCGAAGATCGGCTTGAAGGCGAGCGCGTTGGAGAAGGCGCGCAGGAAATGCTTGGGGTTGGGCACGGTCGCGCCGTTGCGCATGAGGCCCAGCATATGCGCGGTGAACTTCTCGGCGGAGTTGCGGAACTCCTCCATGCCGGGATGCTCGGCCCGGAGCGACGCGGCGATCTCGCTCCAGGGTGCCACCGTCGTCACGCCCTTGGCGCGCCGGCGCACATGCGCCACCGAAAAGGCGTGTCCCGGAATGACGAAGCGCGAGAGTACCTCTTCGCGCGAGTCGCCATGGCGGGCCGAGAGGGCGACGCCGACCGTGATCGGCTCTTCGGTGTAGTAGTTGCGGAAGGTGAGCGCGAGGATCGTCTCGCAGGAGGCGCGCAAGGGCTTGCCGTCCTCGGCCGGATCGCCCGTCATGCCCAGGCAATATTCGAGGACGCTGCGCGAGGAGCGCCCGGACGCGCTGGCATTGAGGTTCAGGCGGTTCTGGTTGACGCCGGTGATGACGGACTGGATCGCGTCCTGGATCGAGGACTTGCCGGCGCCCGTCGGGCCGATCAGCGCCGCCTCGCCCCGGATCTCGATGTCCTTGGCGTCGATCAGGTACCAGTTGATGAGGGAGATGCGCGACAGGCTATACATGATCTTCGCTCTCCTTTCCGCTCTCGTCCGTTGCTTCGCCGCCCTCGGACGCCATCGCCTCCGCCGTCTCGTCCGTTGCCTCGCCTTCGCCGTCCGTCGCGGCGTCGGGCGCCCCGCCCGGCGGCTCCACGGCCCAGAGCAGGAGGTCGCGCACATAGCTGTCGGGCACGAGAATGGCGATTCCGGGAAGGATCGACAGGGTCGAGACGCGCCGGGTGCGATCCCGCTCGCCGAGCCGCAGCGCGCCGTGGCGGGCGAACATGCGCAGGATGTCGAGAAGCCGGGTTTCCTCAGGGGGCGGCGTCTGCGTCACCGCGACGAGCCGGTCGACCAGATCGTCCGTGGTCGTGTCCACCACCCCGCCATCGCCCACTTCATGGGCGCGCAGCGCTTCCTCCCACAGGAGGCGGAGCGCCAGAAGGGTAAGCGTCTCGTCCTTGCGCAGGCGCTCGAACACGCCGTCATAGCGCGCCTCGTCGGCCGGCACGGACAGCGCCACCATCTGGTCGCGCGGCGAGATCACGAGCCGATAGCCGAGCGAGCCGAAATAGCGCTCGAAAAAGGTCGGATAGGCGCGCACCATGTCATAGGTGCGCCCGACGCCCGGCGTGTGGGAATAGACGCATTGCCGTGTGATCATCACCTGCAGCGCGCGCGTCAGTTCCTCGCCGGTCGGGCGACGGCCGGCAATGTGCCCGCCGGCCCATTCGCCGTCCACGATGTCGCGGAATTCGTCGATCTCACGCTGCATTCTGGCTCGCCTCCCCCGTGTCCGCCGGTTCGCGGCGGCGGATCAGGAAATCCTGGCAGGAAATCCAGTCATTGGCGCAGCGCTCCGTCAGAAGCACGATCTCGTAGCGCTTGGCCAGCGCGCCGTTGAAGATGGAGGGAATTTCGCGCAGCCGCTGAAAGGCGACGAAATCGTCGACGCTGCCGATCGGCATGTCGCGCCCGCGCATCTCGCCCCGCTCGGCTAGAGCGCCTTCGAGATAGGTCGTCAGGCGCTCGGGCGTCACGCGCGTGCGCCGGACATATTCCTCCTTCGCCCGGGCGTAGCGAAGGGCGGCGGGGTCGGGCGCGCGGTCGGTCAGGACGGTGCGGGTGATCGCCGGCTTCTCGCGGCGGGGCGCGGGGATATGCACCGGGCCGAGCGGCAGGATGCGCGGCAGAAGCGCGGCGGAGACCGGAATCTCGTCGCTTTTTGCCGCCGCGACGGCCTTCATCGCATCCACCAGCCCGACCTCGGAGCGGTGCTGGATGCGGTCCATGTAGCGCGCGGTGTTGGCGATGCGGCGCTCGATGCGCGCCACGGTCGCGTCGATGCCGGCGAGATGCTCCTCCGCCGCCTCGAACACGGCCGAGACGATGCCGAGCTCCTCGCGCACGCGCGCTTCGCCGCTCGCCGCGTCGAGCGCCCGGCCCTCGCGCGCATAGGCGGCGCCGAGCGCGGCGACGAGCTCGGCGCTCTCGCCCATGACGCTCGCCTGCCGGATGATGCCGCCCCGGAAGCGGAACGGGTTGTCGCGCGTGTGCAGCGTCTTGAAGTCGCGGATGAGGTGGCGTTCCACGAAGCTTTCGAAGAAATGGCGGAACACCTCGCGCAGCGAGGGCTGGCGCAGGATGCGCTCCTCGGCCTGTCGCAGCGAGACCGAGACCGTGCGCATATGGGTCATGAACTCGTTCGCCCCGCGAAGGGCGTTGCGCAGGTTCTCGGAGCGCTCGGCCGGGTCGCTCGCGGCGCTTTCCAGCGCGCTGAGGACGCCGAGCACCGCGCCGCCATAGCTCAGCGTGTCGCCCCGCTCGATATCGGCGAGAAGATGCAGGAGGCCGCTGGCTTCCGGGTCGAGATCGACGAGCTTCAGATAGCGCTCGCGATATTCCACGAGCCAGCCGGTTTCCACGAGGCGCTCATAGGCCGTGCGGGCGCGCTCCTCGGCCTTGGTGTTCGGCCCCTCGTCCTCGAGTCTGGCGTCTTCCGGCGCGCGTCGCGCCAGAAACGCGTCGATCTCGGCGATCACGTCGGCCCGGCGCGGCACCGCGCCCGACAGGGTGAAGGTGCGGTGGTGCAGATGCAGAAGCAGGTCGGCGTAAAGCCGGCGCGACGACGACGCCAAGGGCTTGAACAGATCGGGCGGCAGGACGTCGAAAAGCGGCATTCGAACCTTGGGGTGGGATATCACCGCGTTCGGCCGGGCTCGGGCGGTGCGGCCTTCATACCAGACATGACGCCGCGATCAACCGGCGCGGCGGAAGGCGGCAGGGGCCAGGAAGCAAATTCCCTCGCCCAAACAGGGGCTTCGCACCGATCGGGCGTCGCAGTTCACAGCCCGCCCGCGCGCCCGCGCGCCCCCGCCGGCCGACAGTCGCGCGAGCCGGCGCCGGGTTCGCCGGCATCCCACAAAGGCCCGCGCGTCCCCGATTAACGCAATGCTTACCATAACTTCGAGTTACAATTTACCGCAAAACCTTCCCGCTCTAAGCTCAAGCAGCAACTCCTGGTCGAAGCTTTGGGATCTTCTCATGACGCGTGTTTCGCGACACGGCTCTTGGCGCGCGCTTGCGCGCCGCCTCGCCTCGTTCGCCCGCTGCCGGTCGGGCAGCAATGCCGTCGAGTTCGCGATCCTGGCCCCTCTTCTGTGCCTGATCCTGCTCGGCACGCTCTATATCGGCCTTTATCTCGGCGTCGCCCATTCGCTGGCGCAGATCGCGGCCGACGTCTCGCGCTATGCGATGGTCGGCGACAGCACGGACACACGGCGCGAGCTGGCCCAGTCCTGGCTCCGCACGACGGGGCGGGACTACCCGCTGATCGACCCCGAGCGCCTGACCATCGTGGTGGACGAGAAGGCCGATCTCCTGCGCGTGTCGGTGCGCTACGACATGTCCTATCTGCCGATGCCCGACCTCCTTCGCCATTCCGCCCAGGTGCCGACGTCGCTCGTGCGCACGGCCGCGGTGCTCATCCCATGACGCGCCCCGGCCTCTGGACACGGTTTTCGCGCGAGCGCTCGGGCAGCATCGCCCTCACCTTCGCGCTCGCGCTGCCGGTGATGATCGGCGCGACGGCCTTCGCCACCGATCTCGGCCATGTCTATGTGCAGCGCCGCGCCCTGCAGGGCACGACCGACGTCGCCGCGCTCGCCGCCGCCGGCCAGCCCTCCAAGGCGAACGAGATCGTGCGCCGGGTTCTCGACGAGAACGGCTTCCCCGACGCGCGTTTCACGCTCGCCTTCGGCGCCTACCGGCCGGACGCCTCGGGCGCGCGCCATTTCAAGGCCGAGGCCGGCGGGCAGACCGTGCGGGTGGAAGCGGCGCGGAGCGTCGAGCTTCGCTTCGCGACCATATTCGGTCGGAGCGAGCAGACCGTCGGCGCGCAGGCCGACGCGTCGCGAACGCCGGTCGTCTCGCTCTCGGCCGGCAGCCGCCTCGCCTCGGTGGACCCTCCGCTCGTCAACGGGCTCCTGAAACCGCTGCTGGGCGTCTCGATCGACCTCAAGCTGGCCGACTACACCACGCTCGTGAGCACTCGGCTGCCCCTGAAATCGCTCCTCTCGGGCCTCGCGCAGACGCTCGGCGAGCCCCCCGTCGAAGCGCTTCTGGGCGATATCCTGTCGCGCCCGATACAACTATCTGTCTTTCTGGATCTTCTCTCGCGTCAGGTCGATGCCGAAGGGCTGAAACCTGCGGGCGCGACGCTGCGCAAGCTGGCGCAGCAGACGAGGCTCTCTCCCGCCATGATCACGCTCGGGCAGGCCCTGGCGCTCGATCCCGCGCTCGCGAAGGTCAGCATCGGGCAGGTCTCGGCGCGCCTGGCCTCGTCCGTCTCGGTGCTCGGCCTCGTCAACTCGGTCCTGAACCAGGATCGGGTCGGCGTCATCGTGGAAACCGGCGTCAGCGTGGCAGGTCTGGCCGGAACGCAGGTCGCCCTGATGCTCGGGGAGCCCGCTCAAGGCGGCCGCAGCCTCTCGATCGCGGAGGGCCTGCCCCGGGTCGCCACGGATCAGCTCCGCTTGCGTATCGAGACGGGCCTTCTCAGTTCGCTCCTGTCCGTGATCGGGGGCAAGCTCGAAATTCCGTTGGAAGCCGTCGTCGCGGGGGGCGTGGCTGAGGTCGTCTCGGTGACCTGCTCCGATCGGCAGTGGGAACGCGAGGTGACGGTCGCGATCCATCCGGGGCTTGCCCGCCTGTCGCTCGGCGCCTTCGGCAAACCGCTTCCCCAGTCCAATGTTCACGACCGCCTGGGACCCGCCGTCATGGCCCGGCTTCTCGGGCTGCCGATTCTGGAAGGGTCGGCGAATGTCGCGGTCGCGGGGAGCGTGAAGACCGTGACCTTTCGCGGCAACGAGATCGGCAACGGCACGATCAAGAGTGGCGAAACCAAGTCCATCCTGACCGGGCTTCTGGCCACGGTGCTCGGGGAAACCAAGCTCAAGGTGCTCGGCTTGCCGATCGGCCTGGATCTGAAACTCGTCGAGAATCTGCTCAGGAACGTCGTCGCGCCGCCGGTCGACGACCTTCTCAACGCCGTCCTCGCCGTGGCCGGCGTCAAGCTGGGAGAGATGGATGTCAGGGTGGACGATCTCGTCTGCGGGCAGGCGCGGATCGTCGGGTGAGGCCCGCCCCCCCCCGCCGCGAGCGAGGGCAACGCCGAGCCCCGCCCTTCTCAGGCGTCGTCGGCCGTGGGCGAGGCGTCGAGATAGGGCCGGTGCTCCAAGGCCCGCAGGAGCGCTTCCAGATGCTGACGCAGCCCGACATCGGGAATGCGCTCCAGCACCGCCTGCATGGACGGATCGCTCTCGGCCTCCGCGCTGGAGCCGCCGACGCCCGGCAGGCCGTGGAAGAAATAGGACGGATCGATCCCGAAATAGGCGGCCAGCCGGTACAGCGCGCTGGCCGACACGCGGTTGTCTCCCGACTCGTATTTGCGAATCTGCTGGTAGGTGACACCGAGCCCTTCGCCAACCGCCTGAAGGGACAGGTTCTTCTCCATACGCAGCATTCGCAGGCGCGAGCCGATATGCAGGTCCACGGGATCAACGGTCACAGGATCTTCTTTTCACGAACGCGGATACGCAGCTTCCGCCCATGAGCTACATCAACCGGGAGGGCCTATGCAACGCACGAACACTTAAGAATTGTTCACAAAAGACGCCATCGTTGCTGCGAGAACTCAACTTTTACGACCACAGGTTGACGGTTTCCGCAGTAATATTACGCCTTCATTATCATCCCCTCCGACGAGCTCCTTGTCTGCCAAGCCGAAGTTCCCACTTTCCGACTCGGCTCGGCGAATGATGAGAACGTGAGATTGGGGCTGCACAAGGGCTGGATACGTTTCCGATGGTTCGCCAGGAAACCGAGCAGTCCGCCTCTACTTTCGGTTGTGTCATTCTTCCGTTGGCTCCTGCGCTCGAAACGCGTGAGCCGCCCGAGGGTGAAGCGAATCCTCGGGGCAAGGATGGCCGGGGGGGCCGTATCGAGGGCCGAACCTTGAGCCTGGCTCAGGACGGCCTCGCCCGATCGTTCGCCGCTCCCGGCCCCGCCAGCAGGACGAGGCGTGCTTCCAGGCCGCCTTCGGGCGCGCGGCCGAGTTCCAGCCGGCCGCCGTAAAGCTCGGCGATTTCGGCGGTGATCGGCAGGCCGAAGCCGTGGCCCGGCTGGCTTTCGTCGAGCCGCCGGCCGGGCTGGCGCACGGTGGCGATCTCGGCCGGCGACAGGCCCGGCCCGTCGTCCGCGATGCGGATCAGCACCTCGCGCCCATCCCCCGTGGCTTCGATCACGACGCGCGCCCTGGCATGCGCGAGCGCGTTGTCGAGGAGATTGCCGAGCATCTCGTCGAGATCCTCGCCGTCCACGCCGACGGTGAGGCCCGGCGGCAGGCGCGTTTCGATGCGGATGTCCTCGCGCTCGCGAAACTTCTCCAGCATGGCGGCGAGGTCGCCGGCATGGCGCGCGACGTCGGCCTGATGCCGCGCGCCGCCGAGCGCGGCGGTTCGGGCGCGGCGCAGATGGTGGCGGATGCGCCGGTCCATGAGTTCCATGAGCCCCTGCATCTCGGCGCGCTCCGTGGGCGAGGACACGCGCTCGGTCGCGGCGACGAGCGTCGCGAGCGGGGTCTTCAGCCCATGGGCGAGATTGGCGACGTGAAGACGGGCCTGACGCAGATGCGCCGCGTCCTGCTCGATCAGGGCGTTCAGTTCGTCCACCAGCGGCTTCAGCTCGGCCGGCTGCGCCCCGTCGATGCGCTCGCTGCGGCCTTCGCGCACGGCGGCGAGCGAGACGCGCAGCCGCTCCAGCGGCGACAGGCCGAAGCGCACCTGAACGAGGATCGCCCCGATCAGGAGCAGGCCGAGAAGGCCGAGCGTCGCGCTGACCATCAGGAACGCATCGCGCAGGGGCGCCGAGAGCGCGGCGCGCGGCGCCGTCACCTCGATGCGAACCGCATCGCCCGCTCGCTCGAACTCGGCCGAGCGCAGGAGAAGCGCTTCGCCGTCCGAGGCCCGGACGGCGCGAAGGCGACCCGGCGGCCCGCGCTCCTCGTCCGGCTCGGCCGGGGTGAGATCGAGGGTTCCGAGCGAGCGCGAAGCGGCGACCTCGCGCCCGTCCACCAGAACGCGCCAATACCAGCCCGTGCCCGGCCGGTCGAAGGGCGGGCGGTCCGGCCCCATCCGATCGAGCGAAGGCGGCGGCGGGCCGTCCCCGTCCCGCCCGCGATCGCGCCGGTCCCCTACCTCGCCGCGTTCGTCGGGCTTGGGGCGTCGCTCGTTGCCCCGCGGCCCCAGGGGTTTTGGCAGCGGCCCATCCTCCAGAAAGGCGCTGCGCAGGAGAGAGAGCTGAAGATCGAGCCGGCCGGCCACTTCGGCGCGCACGACGCGCTCCATGACATGGGCGATCGCAAGGCCGGTGAGCGGAATGGCGACGATCACGAACAGCGCCGCCGAGGCGACGAGGCGCGAGCGGAGCGATCCGCCGAGGCGCGTCGCCAGGCGCTGGCGCAGCGATCGCGTCACGATGCGCCCTCGGCGGTCAGCCGGTAGCCGAGCCCGCGCGAGGTCTCGATCATGCCATGGCCGATCTTGCGGCGCAGGCGCGCGATGATGACCTCGACCGAATTGGAATCCACCTCCGCGTCACCCTCGTAGACGCGCTCGATCAGGTCGGCGCGCGGCACCACGATTTCCTTGCGCAGCATGAGGCAGGACAGGACGCGCCATTCCAGCGCGGTGAGCTTCAGGGGCAGGCCGTCCTTCTCGAACGTGCCGACCTGCGCGTCGAAGCTGATCGGCCCGCAGGTGATGCGCGCGTCGGCATGGCCGCGCGAGCGGCGCACCAGCGCGCGCAGGCGCATCACCAGTTCCTCGACGCGGAAGGGCTTGACCAGATAATCGTCGGCGCCGGCCTTGAAGCCCTGCACCTTGTCGCTCCAGCCGTCGCGCGCGGTGAGGATCAGGACGGGCAGCGTGCGCTCGGCCTCGCGCCAGCCGCGCAGAACCTCGATGCCGCCGATATCGGGCAGGCCGAGATCGAGCACCGCCGCGTCGTATAGCTCGGTGTCGCCGAGATGGAGACCGTCCTCGCCGTTGGCGGCACGGTCCACCGCGAAATTCTCGGCCCGCAGCGCGGCGGCGATCTCGCCGGCGAGAGCCGTATCGTCCTCGACAAGAAGAACGCGCATCGGATCGATCCTCGTTTCACGGGGCGCGGCAGATACAACCGCGCCTAAGCCCGGCGGCTGAACGGAAGCTGAACCGCGTGGTTCAGAAGCGGTTTCAGGGCAGCGGCTAGAAAGCCTCCATCCGCAACACGGAAAAGGTTTCGAAATGCCCTCCCCCAAGCTTTCGCTCAAGCGCCGCCTTGCCCTCGCGGCCCTCGCCGCCCCGCTTCTGGCCGGCTCCACTCTCGCCTTCGCGCAGAGCCCGGCCCCGGTCGCTCCGGCGGCCCCGGCCGCCGCGCCCGCCCCACTTGCGCCCGCCCCGGCTGCTTCTGCTGCCCAGGCTGCCCCGGCCGCCGCGATCAAGGTGAACGAGCTGCGCGACATGAACGCCATCCGCCTCGAAGGGCGCGTCACCGACGTCTTCGGCAACCGCTTCGTCCTGGAAGACGCGACCGGGCGCACGCTGGTCGAGACCGGCCCGCGCGGCGATCGCGCACCCCTCGTGAAGGTCGGCGACACGGTCGGCGTCGAGGGCGCCTTCCGGGGCGGCGAGGTCCATGCCGAGGGTCTCACCGTGGACGGCGGCCAGCGCATCGCCCTAGAGCGCCCGCGCCCCGATCGCGGCCCGGGTCGCGACGGTCCGGGTCGTGATGGGCCCGGTCGTGACGGGCCCGGCCGCGAAGGCCCCGGGGGTCCCGGTCGCCATGGCCCCGGCCCGCATGGCCCGGACCGCGACGGCCCGCCGCCCCCGCCGCATGGCGAGCGCGCCGATCGCGAGGATCGCGGCGGCTGGTTCGACTTCGGCCGGGTCGACAAGGACGCCGCCGCCAAGGCGCTCACGGACGCCGGCTACAAGGACGTGACGCTGGAAGACGCCAAGCGCCACCATGCCGAGTTCCTCGCCACGGACGCCGGCGGCCAGCGCTGGTCGGTGCGCGTCGACGAGGACAACCAGATCGACGAGCGCGAGCCCTATGCCGCGCCGTTGGACGAGGCGGGCGTGAAGGCCGCCGTGGAGAAGCTCGGCTACACCTATGTCGGCGACTACGAGGCCCATCCGCGCCATGTCTCGGCCGAGGCCAAGGACAAGGCGGGCCGCGACGTCGTGGTGGAGCTGAACTTCGACGGCTCGCTGCGCAAGGAACGCTTCGAGGGCTGATCCCCTCCGCCTGGCACCATCGAACGGGCCGGCTCCCTCGCGGGGGCCGGCCTTTGCCGCGTCGGGCGGCGGGGCGCTCACGGTTTTTTGGCCTTGCGAGGCGATTCCCAAGCGGTTTAGAGCCTCCTCCATACCGGAAACAGGATCGTGCCGTAGGACCCGGTTTCCCATCCAGCGCCTTTCGGATTTCGCCCATGAGCCTCGAATTCTCGATCGACCGGCCGGCCACCCCCGGCAAGAAGCGCGGTCCGGGCCATCTTCTGGCGGCGCTCCGCTATTCCTTCGGCGGCTTCCGACGCATTCTCGGCGAGACGGCCTTCCGGCACGAGCTGATGGCGGGCGCGGCTCTTCTCCTCGTCTTCGCCCTCATCGGCGCGAGCCCGCTCGATTTTCTCCTGCAGATCGTTCTCATGCTGGTGCTCATGGCCGGCGAGGCGCTGAACACCGCGATCGAGGTGATCGTCGACCGCGTGTCGCCCGAGATTTCCGACTTCGCCAAGCAGGCCAAGGATCTCGGCTCCTTTGCCGTGTTCTGCCTGATCCTCGCCAATTGCGGCTACGCGCTCTCCGTGGTGCTGCGCGCGCTCTGAGATCGAGGGCCGCGAGGCCGACGCGCCCTGTTTCGGCCGGATCGGGCGCCCAAGAGGCGTCGGCTCTGCCCAAGGAGACTGTCCAGAATGCGCCAGCCGATCGGCCTCTTCTCGCTGGGCGCGATGCTCGCCCTTGCCGCGCTTCCGGCCATGGCCGCCGAGCCTATGCCGGCCGCCAAGCCGGATGCGGCGAGCGCCGGCGCGCTCTGGCCGGTCGCCGAAAATCTGGTTGCCGCCGAGCTCGCGCTCGGCATCGCGCCCGAGCAGCGCCCGCAATGGCGCGCCTTCGTTGAGGCCGCGCTGCGCCTTGCCGAGATCGGCCCGGATCGCGGCGACCTCGCGCCGGCAGGCGTTCCGCGCTTGAAGCTTTTGCTGGAGATCGAGACGCGCAAGGGCGAGGCTGCCGCAGAGCTGGCGCGCGCGCTCGACGCTCTTGTTGCGGTGCTGAGCCCGGCACAGCGCCAGCGGGCCGATCGGCTGCTCGCCGCCTTGCCCGCACCGCTCGGCGGCAGTGCAGCGCCGCTCGGCGGCAGTGCAGCGCCGCTCGGCGGCGGCAGCGCAGACCATCGGCCCGAAGCTGCCCCTTCGCCGCCCGCTTCGTCCGCCGCCGCGGTGCCTTCTGCTCCGGCCCCGGGCACGCCGCCGACGCCCGAGGCGAGCGACGGCACGGCGCAGCCGCGTTTCGACAAGCCCTCGCTGTTCACCCGCTGACGAGGCCCGACCCGCCGCATCGTCGCATCGCTCGCACCACGCCGCGACGATAGCGCGCGCCCGATCGCTTCCCTGCCACGCATCGCGGGTCTCGTCTTCGCGCCCCCGTGGCCGATATCCCGACTCCTTCTCGCGCCCTTTTTCGCGCGCGTCTCCGGAGCCCGGCACCCCTTGAAGAAACCCATCTCCTTTTTCGTCCATCATCAGGGGCGCGGCCACGCCAACCGCACCATGGCCCTCGTTTCGGAATTCGCTCGCGACCGGCCCGTGTCCGTGCTGACCGCCGGCCCCCATCTCTTCGACGGGTTCGCGCGCGACATCGAGATCGTGCCGCTGCCCAACATGATCGGCGCGGGCGTGCCGACGGAGCGGCTTTATGCCGAGCCGACGCCGAGCGTCATGCATTGCGTGCCGCTCGGCGTTGCCGAGATGCGCCGGACCATGCGCACCATTCTCGATCATCTGGACGACCGGGGCACCGGGCTCTTCGTGGTGGACGTCTCCTCCGAGATCGGGCTCCTGTCGCGGGTGGCGAGCGTTCCCTCGATCCAGATCCGCATGCATGGCGACCGCGCCGATATCGGCCATGTCGGCGCCTACGAGGCGGCTGTCGGGATGCTCGCGCCCTTCGACGAGCGCATGGAGCAGGACGATTATCCCGCCAAACTGCGCGCCAAGACCTTCTATTCCGGTGGCCTCTGCACCACGGCCGACGCGGTGCCGGACAAGGCGGAGGCGCGCGCGCGGCTCGGCCTCGATCCGACCCGCGAGATCGTCGTGGTGCTGACGGGGGGCGGTGGCAGCGGCACGCCCTATGCGCCGCTCACGGTCGCCGCGCGGGCCGCGCCGGACGCGCTCTGGCTGGTGCTCGGCCCCACGCATCGCGAAGGGCACGAGACGGATTTCAGCAATTGCCGCGAGCTCGGCTGGGTGCGCGGCGTGACCGACTATCTCGCCGCCGCCGACATCGTGATCGCCTCGGCGGGCGACAACACGGTGCACGAGATCGCCCGCGTCGGCCGGCCCTTGGTGGTCATGCCGGAATGGCGTTATTTCGGCGAGCAGACCCGCAAGGCCGAAGCCCTGGTGCGCCTCGGCGCGGCGGTCAGCGCGCCGGCCTGGCCGGGCGATCTCGCCGGCTGGCAATCGCTTCTGGAACGCGCCCGGGCGCTCGACACGCAGGCCATCGCCTCGCTCTACGACCCCGACGCCGCCCGCAAGGCGGCCGGCTGGCTGGAAGGGCTCTGCGACGAATTGTGGACGGGCGCGTCAGAGGCGCAGGCCGAAACGGAGCGGGATGCCGCGCGGACGCTGAGTGTAGTGGCCTGAGCAAGGCACGGGCACTTTGAACAACGCATCCGGCCGGTCGGCCGGCAGAGTTGATCGCGGATCGGCATCAGGCCCATCTCAAGAGCGAACCGGACGCGAGAGGTAGAGCGGATATTCGACCGACCTATCGATTTTCGCGAAGCGAAAGGGCATGACATCGACCATGACCATGCCCGACGCGCTCGCGAACTGCCTCGTTCTCAACACGGTCTCGGCCGCGCGAACGCTGCTGCGGCTGGGTGATGCCGGGTTCAAGCCTTTCGGGGCGACGGTTCAGCAATTCTCTCTCATGGCGGCCATCCGCTTCCATCCCGGAGAATCGGTGACGGGTCTGGCACAGCGCATCCATCTTGACCGCACCAGCCTCATCCGCAATCTCGATCTGCTCGAGCGCAAAGCTCTGGTCCGGCGCGCCGAAGACGCAGGAGGGCGGGCGCGCGTCTGCGAACTCACGCCGGAGGGGGACGGTCTGCTGGACCGCCTTTTGTCGCGATGGCGAGAGGCTCAGTCCGAGATACATGAGGGCCTTTCCACCGACGACATCGAAACTTACCTGCGCGTATCGCGGCACCTTGCCGACAAGTCAGTCGGCGCGGTCGAAAAATGACCCTTGCGCCCATTAATGTGTATATGCACAGTGCAATTACACATTAAGGAAGATACGTATGCTCGAACCGATTGTCGTCACTGGTCTTGGCTCCGTCTCGCCGCTGGGTGTTGGGCTGCACGCCAACTGGGAACGGATCGTCGCGGGTCGCAGCGGGATCCGCGAGAACACGCGGTTCGATACACAGGGCTGGAAGTGCCGTGTGGCCGGCCTCGTTCCCTCGTTTGCGGAGGACGCTGAGGGCTTTGCCCCCGAAGCCGCGATGGATAGCCGTGAGCTGCGGCGAAACGATCTTTTCATTCAGTATGCGATGGCCGCCGCCAAAGAGGCGCTGGATCAGGCCGTCTGGCATCCCGAGAGACCGGAAGAGAGGCGGCGAACGGCGACCGTCGTCGCGACGGGCGTCGGTGGCATTCCGGCCATCACGTCGGCCACCGAGTTGATCCGCGCGTCCGGGGTTCGTCGTCTGTCTCCCTTCGTCGTACCCTCGTTCCTGCCCAATCTCGCGGCGGGGCAGATCGCCATCCGCTTCGGCTTCCACGGCCCGAGCGGCGCGCCGACGACCGCATGCGCGGCCTCGGCCCAGGCGATCGGGGACGCGCTGCGGATGATCCGGTCGGGCGAGGTCGACATAGCGCTATGCGGCGGCGCCGAGGCTTGCGTCGATCCCGTCGCCATCGGTGGTTTCACGGCCGCCAAGGCCCTGAGCACACAGTTCAACGATGATCCCCAGTGTGCGTCTCGACCGTTCGACAGCGATCACGACGGCTTCGTCTTGTCCGAAGGGGCGGCAATGCTGGTGATCGAGCGTCTGTCTCACGCCGAAGGTCGCGGCGCGCGTCCGCTCGCCGTCTTGTCGGGCTACGGCACCACGACAGACGGCCATCACGTCACGGCAGGCTGGCCGGATGGCCGCGAAGCCTGCCGGGCGATGCAGGCAGCTCTGGCTATGGCTCGTCTTGATGCGACGCAGCTCGGCTATGTCAACGCTCATGGGACCTCGACGCCCATCGGCGATGCCGCGGAACTGGCGGCCCTGCGAAGCCTCCTTGGGGAGGCCCATGGGCGAGTGCCGATCAGTTCCACCAAATCGGCGACCGGCCACATGCTAGGAGCGGCTGGCGCGATCGAAGCCGCCTTCTGCGTCCTTGCGCTACAAACGCAGACCCTGCCTCCCGGTCTCAACATCAAAAGGCCGATGCCTGGCGCGGAGGGGTTCGATCTCCTGCGAAGCGAGGCGCGCGCGGCTGATGTCGAGCACGCCTTAACCAACGCCTTCGGATTTGGCGGGGTGAATGCAAGCCTCATCTTCAGCCGCTATCGAGACGCTGCCTAACTGAACAGGCGCTCGCCGGGCTGCAGCGCGCCGGCGATCTCGTGCGCCTCTGGTCGGCGCTTCACGTCGATCCGATCGGCCCTCTCGTCCCATGCGATGAGCCCCTCGTCGCGGAACTGGCTGAGCCAATAGTCCATGCACCAGCGCCCGTGCTTGTCGCGGAAGCGCGCGGCGTTGCGCAGGATGTGGTCGAACTGGTGCAGCGGCGGGACGTGGACGGGATGGTGCTGGTGATAGGCCCGCGCCCCGGCCGTCCAGTAGAAGCGAAGCCCGGAGGCTCCGGCGCGCGCGGCAAAGTCGGTTTCCTCGCCGCCATAGCCGTGGAAGCTCTCGTCCATGCCGCCGAGCGCCCGGTAGCGCTCGCGCCGGAGCGCGAAGGACAGGCCCCAGAGCTCGCCGGAATCGGGCTCCTCGCGCACGCCGGCGGATGGCATGTCGGGTTTGGACGGATGCGCCTGCCCGATCCGGTCGAGCGCTTCATAGTCGATGCGCTCGCCGACCACGCCTTCCGGCAGATAAAGGACCTCGCCGAGAAACAGCCCGTCCCGTTCCCCGGCCGCCGCGCCATAGGCCTCCACGAGGCCCGGACCCGCGATGCAGTCGACATCGAGAAACACGAGCACCTCGCCCCGGGCCGCGTCCGCCGCGCGGTTGCGGGCGGCAGCGAGCGGCATCGGGTCGCCCGGCACGAAGACATGGCGCACCGGGAGCCCGATCTCGGGAAGTCCCTCGTGCGGCTCCTCCTGCATCCAGGCGATGACGAGTTCGTCGGGCTTCCGCGTCTGGAGCGCAAGGCTCTTCATGAGATTGGCGAGATGGCGCTCGCGACCGCGAACGAGCGTCAGCGCGCTGATTGCCATGCCGAACGCGCCTTGTTGCGGAAGTGAAGAACGCCCTCGATGACGCCGCGCGCATGGGTGGCCCGCGCCACATAGGAATGCGACAGCGCCGGGAGGCTGGCGAGATCGTCGGAGAAGTTGGCGACGATGATCGCCTGCGGAATGGTGCGCAGCATCTCGATATCGTTGCCCGAATCCCCGGCGACGAAGACGGCGTTCTCGGGCAGGCCGTAGCGGCGGCGCACGAAATCGACAGCCGTTCCCTTGGAGGCGCGCACCGGCAGGATGTCGAGATAGCGCCCGTGGCTGTGGATCACCGAGCATTGCAGCCCGGCGACTTCCAGCCGGGCGCGCACGCGCGCCGTGATCTCGCGGTCGCCATCGCTGAAATAGGAGAGCTTGAAGGCGCGCTGCTCGAGCGCGGCCTGCGGCTGGAGGCCCGGCAGGCCCTTGAGGGCGCGCAGGACCGCCTGCCGGTTCCAGCCCCGCTGGACGATGGCGCGCCAGTCGGGATCGGCCGTGTAGGTCGTGCCGTTGGCGTCGAGATGGTAGATTTCCGAGCCGACCGAGGTGATCATCACCTGCGGACGCGGCGCGTCGCGCTGCTCCAGGATCGACATGGCGCTGTGGAACGAGCGGCCGGTGGCGACGCCGAACACCATGCCCTCCTGCTCGCTGCGCCATTGCGAGAAGCGGCGCACGCCGATGTCGCAGCCGACCAGCGTGTTGTCGATGTCGCAGATGAGAAGCTGATCGGGTCGCGGCGCGATGGTTTCGGGCCGCTGCGCCAGAAGCGACTGGAGAAGCTCGTGATAGCGGGTGGCGTGGCGGCTCCAGTTATAGGCGGCGACCGCCTTGGCGCCGGCTTTCGCATAGCGATCCCAGAGCGCGGGATCGCGCAGGATGCGCAGCGCGCCTTCCGCGATCGCCTGCGTGGACTGCGGGTCCACCAGTTCGCCATTGCCGCACATCTCGATGATGTCGTTCGGGCCGCCGCTGTCGGTGGCGACCAGCGGCAGGCCGACGGCCGAGGCTTCCAGGAGCGTCAGGCCGAAAGGCTCGTTCAGCGCGGGATTGACGAAGACGCCGCGCCGGTCGCGCGCATAGGCGTAGATCGCGGCGACGTCGTCGGGCCGGTGCGTCTTGGGATAGGCGACCTGTCCGTAGAGATCGTAGCGGTCGATGAGGCAGAGGATCTCGCGGATTTCGCCGGCCATCTCACCGTCGAGCGCCGCGAGGTCCTGCCGATTGCCGGCCATGATCACGAGATTGGCGCGCTGGCGCAGCTCGGCATTCTCGCCGAAGGCGCGCACGAGGGCGCAGAGATTCTTCTTGGCCACGGGCCGCGCCAGCGCCAGCAGCACGGGCTTGTCCGGCTCGCTGAGGAAGCGGTTGATCGAGGCCTCGACCTCGGGGCAGGCGGTCGCCGCGCCGAAGCGGCTGAGATCGCTGCCGGGCGGCAGGATGCGGATGCGGCCGGGATCGTAGCCGGCATAGCCCGCATACTGAACCTCGGCCTCGTCGCGCGAGGAGGTGATCACCAGCGAGGCGCGGCGGATCGCCGCTTCCTCGATCTCGATGCGTTTGCCGAGATGCGGCACCTCGGCGGCGCGCGCGCCCATGACATCGGCCTTCACGCGGCCGAGCGAATGGGCGGTGAAGACGAAGGGAATGCCCAGGCGATCCTCGACGATCGCGGCGACGCTCGCCGCGTCCGCGTAATGGGCGTGCAGCATGTCCGGGCGCTGGCCTTGCGCCTCGATCCAGGCGATCAGCCCTTCGGCGAAGCTCTCGGTCTCGGCCCAAAGCTCTTCCTTGGGCAGGTAATGCGGGCTGCGCGTGGCAAGCCGCAGGATCTCGACGCCCGCTTCCGCGCGCACGGGCGCGGGCGCGTATTCCGCCCCCAGATCGCTTTCGAAGCCCCGCGTCGCGATCACCGTGCGGCGCACGGGACCGGCGGCCGACGAGGCCTTCACCAGATCCAGGAGATAGCGGATATGGCCCCCCGTATCCGCCGTCAGTCCGTATTCGACATTGTCTGCGCGCAGGCAGCCCTGCAGGGCGACATGAAGCAAGAACATGGCCGTCTCCCTTTCCAACCCCTCTTGCCGCCCATAATGAGCGAGATAGAGATTCGTTCAGGTCCTCAAATGCTCCGCATCGCTCAAGTCGCGCCTAACATTTTTCCGGTTCCGCCTTTAAATCACGGAGGGACGGAAAGAATCGTCCAAGAATTGACGGGAGCATTGCGAAGTCTTAGTCACGAGGTAACGCTCTTCGCGCCGACGGACAGTGCGGCGAATGGGCCGATCGTCGGTTCGCTCCCGAGTCTTCAGGCGCTGGAGACTCAATATGGCAAAGTTCCCCCGTCGATTCCGGCGGTTCTGGAGGCGGTGCAGATGGAGCATCTGCGCCGGCGCCTCGGGGATTTCGACATCGTCCATTGCCATGGCGAATTCTTCCACGCCGCGCTCCTGGGCGAGCGGCGGCGCCACAGCCTGACGACGATCCACTGGCGGGTGGACGAGCTGGACCGGCAGCTCTTCTTCGCCGCCTTCCCGGACCTGCCGGTCGCCGCGATCTCGGCCGCGCAGGAAAGCGGCATCCCCGCACCCAACCGCGCTGGTGTCGTTCATCACGGGATCGACGGATCGCGCTACACGCTCCGGACCGAGCCGGGGCGCTATCTCGCCTTTATCGGCCGCATGACCGACCAAAAGCGGCCGGACACCGCCATTCGCGTCGCCAACGCCGCCGGTCGCGCCATCCGGCTGGCGGGCACGGTGGATGTCGGCAATCCCACCTATTTCGAGCGCGAGGTGCGCCCGCTTCTGTCCGACCGCGCCGAATATGTCGGCCCGGTGGACGACGTGGCCAAGAACACGCTGCTCGGCGGCGCCGAGGCGCTGCTTTTCCCGATCGACTGGCCCGAGCCCTTCGGCCTCGTGATGATCGAGGCCATGGCCTGCGGCACGCCGGTCATCGCCTGGAACCGAGGCAGCGTGCCGGAAATCGTCGAGGACGGCGTGACCGGCTTCGTGGTGAACAGCGAGGCGGAAGCCGTGGAGGCGCTGGGGCGCATCGGCTCGATCAGCCGGGCCGGCGTGCGCGCGCGCTTCGAGGAGCGCTTCACCAGCCGCCACATGGCGGAACGCTATGTCGAACTCTATCGACAGCTCCTGGCCCGCTGATGCGCACCGCCCTCATCGCCTGGGACTACCCCCCCTCCCCGAGCGGCCTTTCCACCGCAGCCCGCGAGATCGCCGAGAGCCTTGTGCTCGCCGGTTGCCGCACGAGCGTCTTCACACTCGATCGCGAAGGGCGGGAAGAAGCGAACGGCGTCACCGTGATCGGCTGTCCGCTGCCGCAGGGGAGCGCGCTCGGGCGCTTGCGGCTCTATGGCGGCGCGGGGCATCTCGCCGCTCCGCTCGCCTTTCGCCGCGCGGTTCTTGCCGAGCATTTGCGCGAGCCCTTCCAGATCGTGGAGGCGACGAACTGGTACGCGCCGGCCGCGCTTCTGACCGGGCGGCACGGCTTCGCGCTGGTGACGCGCAATTCCACGCCCGCGGCCTTCTCGCGCGATCCCGCCACGACCGCCCGCGACCGGTTCGACGGCTGGGCGGCGGATCGGCTGGAAGCGCGTCAGGCGCGCGGCAGCGCCGCCTTGATCTCCAACACCGGCGACCATGCAAGGCGCATCGCGGCGGAATACGGCCTTTCGGGCGCGCAGCCCCATGCCGTGATCGGCCTCAGCCTGCCGCCCGCCCTGATCGAGCGCGGGCGCGCCGCCGCCTATCCGGCGGTGGAGCCGGATGCGCCGATGCGGCTTCTGTTCGTCGGCCGCGCGGAGCATCGCAAGGGCTTCGACATGATCACCCGCGCCGCCGCGATCCTCGGCGCCGAGGTGGACGCCGGCGCGCTGCGCCCCTTCGAAATCCGCCTGGTCGGCGTGCCCGAAAGCGATCTGCCGGCCGATCTCGCGCCCACGGCGCGCGCGCGTCTGCGACCGCTCGGACGGATGCGGGAGGAGGCGCTTGCGGCCGAATACGAGGGCGCGCACGCGATCCTTGCGCCCTCGCGCTACGAGAGCTTCGGCCTCGTTTATCAGGAGGGCATCGCCTATGGCCGACCGATGGTCGCCAATGCGATGGACGCGAGCGGGCGCGAATTCGTCGGCGACACCGGGGCGGGGCGCATGGCCGCCGAGGACACCGGCGAGGCGCTGGCGGAAGCGATCCGCCCGATCCTCACCGATGCCGCCTTGCGCGAGACGCTGCGCGCCCATGCCCGGAAGGCCGCCGGCCGCTTCAACCGGACGACGCTCGGCGAGGAAACCCGCGCGCTCTACGAGCGGGCGCTTCAGGCCCGGTAGGGGCGCAGGAGGTCGGCTTCCTCGAAGAGCCGACCGCCGCCCGGCGCCATCGTCTCGTAGCGCCGCGAGCGGCTTTCCACATGCGCGCGGTTCAAGTGATGCCGGATGCCGCCGCCCAGAAACAGGAGGCTGTGCTGCCAGGGCCGCGCCGGGCGCTCGTGGACACGCCCCTCGAAGACGACATCGCGGCGGTTCAGCCGATACTGCGTGTCGGGAAAGAGGTCGGCCTGGACGCCGTCCACGAGATTCACCCGGCGAAGCCCCACCGACACGACCGTCTCGTCGAGCCGGCCGAGCAGCCCCGGCAGGCCGGCGATCGCGCCCTCCTCCAAGCTTTCGTCGGCATCGAGCTGCAGCACCCAGTCATGCCGCGCAAGGCGCTGCGCGGCGTTGCGCTGCTCGCCGAAATGCCCGTTCAGGGGGCGGCGATGAAGGCGCAGGCCCGGCCGCTCCTCCGCCGCGCCTTCGCCGTCGAGGAGGATCACCACGTCGTCGCACCAGCGCTCGGCCTCCCCCGCCAGCGCCAGCGCCGCGTCCCGCTCCCCTTCGCGGCAGAGGACGGCGAGGCTGAAGGCGGCTCTGGGGCCGGCGCCGAGCGGCTCCATCCGCGCTTGACCCGGCAGCGTCGAATGGGGCGCGCGCAGCGCCTCGCGCTGGGCATCATCGGAGGGCTCGGCCCAGAGCCCATGGCGCGTCGCGGCCGAGCGCAGCGTGTAGGCGTCGAACCCGTAGAGCCCGTCCGGCGCGCAGGCGACCTCGCCCTCCCGGCAGGCGCGGCGCCAATCGTCCGCGCAGGCCTCGCCCGCCTCCGGCCGATCCGTGAGGACACCACAGGAGCCGCAGGCGAAGGCAAAATGGCGAAGCTCACCGCCCCAGCGGAGGGCGCGCCCCGCCCGGTCCCACATTCGCGCGCCGCACAGGAAACAGCGCGGCGCGGCGGGCTCGCCGGAGAAAAGAGTTTCGTTGGCCATCCAAATCGGTCCTATGCACGGGTGAGCCGGCATCTAGCTCTTCGGGAAAGGCCGTCCATCGGCCTTTCGAGCCCGGACGGGCGGTTTAAGAGCCGGGGACGAAACCTCCGGGCAGAGGAGGGTCGAGAGATTTTCGTTCGATCACGAGGAGCGAAGCGCAGTCGATGCGAGGTCAGCATCGGCGAGCATTCGCGACAAAGAGAGCGACGGAAAGATCCGACCTTCCGACCCCGCGAGGTTTCGTCCCCGGCTCTAAGGCGCGGTTCGCGCTTGAAGGCTTCCCGCGTCCGGCCCCTTTCAGCCCTTCGAGTGACGAGTACGCGGCATGGACGAGCTTGCAGGCGATATGATCGACGGCGTCTGGCGCGCGCTTGGCGAGATCGAGGAACTGGCCGCCGCGCGAGCGGACGGGCACGAGGCCGATCCGACGGACGAGCTGGACGCGCTGCGCCGCCACGGCTGCCTGAGCGCCCCGCTGCGCCCGGACGGCGCGGGCTTCGTGTATCACTACCCCGCGCGGCGCGCCCTGCCCGTCTTCGTCGCGCTCGGCGGCGCCGATCTCAGCCTCGGCCGCCTGTTCGAGGGCCATGCGAACGCGCTGCAGCTCGTGTCGCTCTTCGGCCACGCGGAGCAGAAGGCGATCGTGCGCGCCCGCGTCGAGGCGGGCGCGCTGATGGGCGTCTGGGGTGCGGACGGGCGGCCGCCCTTCGCCGCCCACCCGACGGAGGACGGCACGCTGCGCCTCGCGGGCTCCAAGCGCTACGCCTCGGGCCTCGGCGCCGTCTCGCTGGCGCTGGTGCCGCTGACCGACGCGGAAGGGCGGCTGTGTCTGTTTCTGATCGATGTGGACGAGCCCGATCGACTGGACTTCTCCAGCTGGCACATGCGCGGCATGCGCGCCTCGCGCTCGGGCACGTTCCGATTCGACGGCATGGAAATCCCCGCTGGCGCCGCGCTCGGCGCGCCGGACGATTATCGCCGCGAGCCCTTCTTCATGGGCGGCATCTGGCGCTGCGCGGCCGTGCAGCTCGGCGCGATCGAGCGGATCGTGCGCGGACTGGTGGAGGGCCTGCGAGAGACAGGCCGGCTCGACCATCCGCTCCAGAGCGCGCGGGTCGGCGAGGCGATCCTGGCGGCGCGCGACGCAAGGCTTCAGGTCGAGGCGGCGGCGCGTGCGGTGGAGGGCGGCGAGGAGGCCGAGCTTGCCGCCTCGCTCGCCGTCTTCGCGCGGCTGCGGGTGGAATCGGCGGGGCTCGCCGTGATCGCGCTGGCCGAGCGCGGCCTCGGCCTTTCGGCCTTCGCGGAAGACCATCCCTTGGCGCGCCCGATTCGCGACCTATCAACCTATCTGCGGCAGGCCAATCCGGACGCCGCGCTGTTGGACCATGCGCGCCGCCTGTCCGCGCGCCTGCCGGAGATTTTCAGATGAGCCGCTACGGCGACTGGTGCGCGCGCCACGATGTGGCCCCCGTCGTGGACCCGCTGCTCCTGATCGGCGCGGGCGGACTGGTCGTCATCGCGCCGCACCCGGACGACGAGGCACTCGGCGCCTCCGGCCTGCTTCTGGCCGCCGCGCAAGCCGGCCGCGCGGTCGGCCTCGTGGCCCTCACCGATGGCGAGGGCTCGCATCGCGGCTCGGCCGAATGGCCGCCCGAGCGGCTCGCCGCGCGCCGGCGCGAGGAACAGGCACTCGCCATGGCGGAGCTGGGCTGCGAAGAGGCCCGCACGCTGCGCCTTGCCCTGCCGGACGGCGCATCCCGCTGGCACGACGATTTCGCGGGCGCGGCCGAAAAGGTCGCCGCGCTCTGCGACGAAACCTCTGCCACGGCGCTCGCCTCCACCGTTCTCTTCGACCCGCACCCGGACCACGAAGCCGCCGCGCTCCTGGCGCAGGCCGTGCATCAGCTGCGCCCGCACTTGAGGCTTCTGTCCTACCCGGTCTGGTCGCTGCGGCATCCCGAGGACAGGGAGGTCGATGTCGAGGGCCTGCACCCGTTCCGCGTCGAGACGCCGATCGTGGAAAAGGCGCGCGCCATCGCCCGGCACGAAACGCAGATGGGCGGCATCGTGACGGACGACCCGGACGGCTTCGCCCTGCCCGACTGGTTCCTGCGCCACCACCAGGGCCCGTTCGAATGCGTGTTCTGGCACAGGATGCCCGGCACGCCGCCGGGCGCGGAGCATTTCGAGACGCTCTATCGCGGCGACAACGACCCCTGGGGCGCGCGCGACAGCGCCTACGAGGTCGAGAAGCGCGAGGACGTGATCCGCTTTCTCGGCGAGGAATGGCGGGGCCGCGCCATCGAGATCGGCTGCGGCGAGGGCCATCTCTCCGCGGCGCTCGCCCAGCAATTCTCTGATGTGTCCGGCTTCGACCTCGACCCCAACATCGTCGCGCGCGCCGTTGAGCGCCATGGCGCGCCGGGGCGCGTGGAATTCCAGGTCGGGCGGATGCCGCAGGACTTTCCCGATCGGCCCTTCGACCTCCTGGTTCTGTCGGAGATGCTCTATTTCCTGACCGAGCCCGAGATCGAGACGCTTCTGTCGAGCGCCTGCCGCCGGTCGCGGCCGGGCGCGGGGCTCCTTCTCGTCAACTATCTCGGCCCCACCGAGACGCCGCTGTCGGGCGACGACGCGGCGGATTTCCTCTGCATGGTCGCGGCCGAGAAGATGACGCTGGAGCGCTCGGTCAGGCGGGATTGCTACCGGCTGGATCTGCTGCGCTTTCGCGCGCCGCCTGGAGAAGCCTGAGAAGACCGGGCAGCTCGGCGGAGAGCTGCGAGCGACGCAGGCGCTCGCGCTTCAAGGCGGGGCTGAGGTCTTCGACAAGTGTCCACGCTTCGCCGGGTATCGCGACGGCCGTCACCGCCTCGATCTGGCTTGGCGTCAGGCCGAGCATGGTGAGGATGCGGGCGCGCTCGCCCGGCTCCTTGGCCCGCGCGAAAGCCCGCCGCGCGCGAATGCGACGCTCCAGCGCTTCGGCCGGCTCCAAGGCTTCGTCCACCAGCGGGTCGGCCTCGTCGCGCGAGCGCTTCAGCTCGTCCGACAGCCCGCCCCGCGCCCGCCCGTCGAGCCGGCAGGAGGTCCAGACCAGCGGCGCCTCGCTGAACCGAACGGGCAGCCCGAGCGCGCGCACGCGGCGCAGGAGCGCGCGATCCTCGCCGAAGCTCGTGACGGGCAAGCCGCCGACCGCGCCATAGACACCCGCGCGCAGGCCGAAATTCGCGCCGCCGATATTGCCGTGATGCGGCCAGGGGTTCAGCGGATCGGGGTCGAGCCGCGCCTCGATCTCGCGCGCAGCAGAGCGGCATTCGCGCAGCACCGTTTCGGCGGCCTCGTCGGTCGGCGGCAGGAGGGCGGCTTCCGCCGGGTCGAAGCCGATCGCGCCGCAGACCAGCGCCGCGCCGCCCGCGAACTCGGCCTGGTAGCCGTCGCGCCAGCCGGGCTGAACCACGGTATCGGCGTCGATCGACAGGAGATGCGCCCCCGGCGCTAGTTCGAAGGCGAGGTCCAGCGCGAGACGCCGGGCGAGCGGCGCGGAGCCTCGGCCAGGCTGCCAGTCCACATCGAGGAGGAGAAACGGCGCGTCGCCGGCTTCGAACAAGGCAAGAGACCGCGCGAGCGTGTCGTCACTCGATCCATTGACCACGAGGACGACGCCCTCGCCGGGCGCAAGCTCGGCCAGCAAGGCGCGCAAGGTGGCCTCGATGCGCTCGGCCTCGTCCCGCGCGGGGAGGATGGCGACGGCGTCCGCGCCATCGAAGGCGCCGCCCCGGTGGAGGGCGACGCGGGCGAGAGCCTCATGGCTCCCGAGCGTTTCCAGCCGGAACGGCTGCACCGGCTGGAGATCGGTCATGCGTCTTAGCTGTTCGGCGCGACGAGCTTGCCGTCCTGGCGACGCCAGAGCTTCAGCGGGTTCGCGTCCTTCAAAGCGTCCGGCAGCAGCGCGTCCGGCAGGTCCTGATAGGAGACGGGGCGCAGGAAGCGCTCGATCGCCTTGGAGCCGACCGAGGTCGAGCGGCCATCGGCCGTGGACGGATAGGGACCGCCATGGACCATGGCGTGGCCGACCTCGACGCCCGTGCCGAAGCCGTTGACGAGGATGCGGCCCGCGCGCTTCTCCAGAAGCGGCAGGAGCTTGCGCGCCGCCGCGTGATCGGCCTCGGTGATGTGGATCGCGGCGGTGAGCTGGCCTTCGAGACCCTGGATTACCCTCGCGAGTTCCGCCTCGTCGCGGCAGCGCACGACGAGCGAGGCGGAGCCGAACACCTCTTCCTGCAGGTGCGCGTCGGAGAGGAAGTCCGAAGCCGACACGGCGAAGAGCGCCGACTGGCCGCGCAGCTCGCCGCCTTCCTGGCCCCGGCCGAGCGTCTCGACCTTGGCATGGCCGGCGAGCTTGGCGACGCCGCCCGCATAGGACTTGCAGATGCCGGGCGTCAGCATGACGGCGGCCGAGGTCTCGGCCAGCGCCTTGGCGGCGGCGGCCTCGAAGGTCTTCAGCCCCTCGCCTTCCACGGCGAGGATGAGGCCCGGATTGGTGCAGAACTGGCCGGCGCCGAGCGTCAGCGAGGCGACGAAGCCCTTGGCGATCGCCTCGGCCCGCTCGGTGAGCGCGCCGGGGAAGAGGATCACCGGGTTGATCGAGCTCATCTCGGCATAGACGGGGATCGGCTCGGGGCGGGCGGCGGCGATCTGCATCAGCGCCGTGCCGCCGCCGCGCGAGCCGGTAAAGCCGACGGCCTTGATGCGGTGGTCGGCGACGAGGCCCTGGCCGATCTCGCGGCTGGCGTCGAACAGGAGCGAGAACACGCCCTCGGGCATGTTCGAGCGCTTGGCCGCAGTCAGAACCGCGCGGCCGACGAGCTCAGACGTGCCGGGATGGGCCGAATGGGCCTTCACCACGACGGGGCAGCCGGCCGCGAGCGCGGAGGCCGTGTCACCGCCGGCGACCGAGAAGGCGAGCGGGAAGTTGGACGCGCCGAACACGGCGACGGGCCCGAGCGGCACGTTGCGCAGGCGCAGGTCCGGGCGCGGCAGCGGCTGGCGCTCGGGCATGGCCGGATCGACGCGCGCGTCGAGGAAGCCGCCGTCGCGCAGGACGCCCGCGAACATGCGAAGCTGGCCCATCGTGCGGCCGCGCTCGCCTTCGACGCGAGGGCGCGGCAGGCCGCTTTCCTGGCAGCAGCGCTCCACCAGTTCGTCGCCGAGCGCCAGAATCTCGTCGGCGATCGCTTCGAGGAAGCGGGCGCGATCCTCCAGGCTCGTTTCGCGATAGGTGTCGAACGCTTCGTCCGCGAGGCGGCAGGCCTTGTCCAGATCGTCCTTGGTGGCGCCGCCGAAGCCCGGCTCGACGCGCTGGCCGCTGGCCGCCTCGACGCCGAAGATCTCGCCGGCCGTTCCCTTGGCCAGCGTGTGGCCGATGATGAGTTCGCCCTGGATGGTCATGGTTTTCCTCCGCCATGGCTGGAAGCAGACGCTTCCGGAAGAGTGGCGCTTCCGGAAGACTGGCGCTTTCCTATAGACCTTCCATCTCCGTTGGAACCGCTGTTTTCGCACCCATGGCCGAAATGTCTGAGAAATTAACTCACGCCTCGCTTTCGCCTGCTCCCGCCGCGTGGAGAGCGCGTTCGTGAAGCGATTGTCGCGTGTGACCGTCGGCGCGGTGACGGCCGGCTTCGCTCTTCTGGTGGTGGCGGGCGGGGCGACCGCATGGCTGGTGGCGCGGGTCGCCGACAACACCGAGCTCGTCTCGCATTCGCTGCGGGTCGAGCTGGCGCTGTCGCATTTCCGCACGCTGTCGGAACAGGCCGAAACGGCGCGGCGCGGCTTCCTTCTGGAGCCCGACCTGCGCTTCGTGCGCACGATCGAGGGCATCGCGCGAGACATGGGACCGGCGCTCGAGGAATTGCGGTCGATGGTGCGCGACAATCCCGAACAGACCACGCTCGTCGGCCAGCTCGCGGCGGCGAATCGCGAGCACATGATCCTCATCCGCCGGTCCATGGCTCAGCGGCGGGCCGCCGCCCTGCCCAACGCGGTCCCCTTTTCCTGGGATCGTACGACCCAGCTCATCCAGACCGTCCGCCAGCTGGCCGTCAGTCTCAGCGACGCGGAACGAACGCTTCTGAACGAGCGCATCGAGCGGCAAAGGGCGAGCCAGCGCGTGACCTACTCCGTCATCGCGCTCGCCGCGCTGCTCCTGATCCTTGTCGCGGCCGGCACGATCTGGGTCACGCGCCGCACGCTTCTGGCCCTGCACCGCACGGGCGACGAACTGGCGCGCCTCAACGACGATCTGGAAGGCGCGGTGCGGGCGCGCACGGTGGACCTCCAGCGCGCCAACGACGAAATCCAGCGCTTCGCCTATATCGTCAGCCACGACCTGCGCTCGCCGCTCGTCAACGTCATGGGCTTCACCAGCGAGATGGAGGCGACGATCCGCCCCTTGAGCGAACTGGTGGACCGGGCCGAAGAAGGCGGGCTTGCGGTGTCGCAGGACGCCAAGCTCGCCGTCCGCGAGGACCTGCCGGAGGCGATCGGCTTCATCCGCGCCTCGACGCAGAAGATGGACCGCCTCATCAACGCCATCCTGCGCCTGTCGCGCGAGGGGCGGCGCATTCTGGCGCCCGAGCCGATCGACATGACCGTGCTTCTGTCGGGCATCGTGGGAAGTTCCCAGCACAAGCTGCAGGATCTCGGCGGCGAGGTTCGCGTCTCGCCGCTTCCCTCGCTGGTCAGCGACCGCGTCGGGCTGGAGCAGATCTTCTCCAACCTGATCGAGAACGCACTGAAGTATCGCACCCCGGATCGCGCGCCGGTGGTCGAGGTGCGCGGCTGGCTGGAGGGCGAGCGCGCCGTGTTCGAGGTGACCGACAACGGGCGCGGCATCGACCCGAAGGATCACGACCGGATTTTCGACCTGTTCCGGCGCTCCGGCGCGCAGGATCAGCCGGGCGAAGGCATCGGCCTCGCGCATGTGCGCGCCATGGTCTATCGTCTCGGCGGCCTCATATCGTGTCAATCCGCGCTTGACGCGGGTGCGACATTCCGCCTTTCCATGCGGGCCGATCTTTCGGACGAAGGAGCCAGAGCGCCTTGAACTCTCCGCGTAGCGTGACGATCGTGATGATCGAGGACGACGAGGGCCATGCGCGCCTCATCGAGAAGAACATTCGCCGCGCGGGTGTCCACAATCCGATCCGTCATTTCACGGACGGAACCACGGCCCTGCGCTTCCTGACGGAAGACCCGGAGGGGCCGGGCCAGGGCATGCCGGCGCTCGTGCTTCTCGACCTCAACCTGCCCGACATGAGCGGCACCGACATCCTGATGCGGATGAAGGAGGACAGCGCGGGACCGCTGCGCCGCACGCCGGTGGTGGTCCTGACCACGACGGACGACCGCACGGAAATCCAGCGCTGCTACGATCTCGGCGCCAATGTCTACATCACCAAGCCGGTGAACTACGAGAATTTCGCCCAGGCCATCCGCCAGCTCGGCCTGTTCCTGTCGGTGATCCAGATCCCCGAAGCGGCCGGCGAAGGTCTCTGACGCCATGGCGCGGGTGCTCTATATCGACGACGACGAAGGCCTGTGCCGATTGATCAGCCGTGCCATGGCGCGGCGCGGCCACGTGGTGGAAACCGCCGCGAACGGCGCGCAGGGGCTGGAGCGCCTGCGGCACGACCAGTTCGACCTCGTGGCGGTGGACCATTACATGCCCGGCATGGACGGGCTGGAAACGCTGGCGACGATCGCCCGCCTGCCCGACCCGCCGCCGGTGATCTACGTCACCGGCTCGGAGGAAGGGCGGGTCGCCATCGCGGCCCTCAAGGCGGGCGCCGCCGACTACATCGTCAAGAGCCTCGGCGAAGAGTTCTTCGAGCTTCTCGAAACCACCTTCCGGCAGGTTCTCGACCGGCGCCGGCTTCTGGCCGAAAAGGCCGAGGCCGAGGCCAAGCTGCGCGCCGCCTACGAGCGCACCGAGGCGCTTCTCAAGGAAGCCAATCACCGCGTCGCCAATTCGCTCCAGATCGTCTCGGCCTTCGTCCGCCTTCAGGCTTCGGTCGCGACATCGGAGGAAGCCCGCTCGGCGCTGCGCGACACGCAGCAGCGCATCACGGCGATCGCGCAGGTTCACCGCCGCCTCTACAATTCCGACGATCTCGACCTCGTGGAAATGTCGGACTATCTCGCGACGCTGCTCGCCGAAGTGGAGGCCACCTGGTCGACGCCCCAGGCGCCGCACCGGCTGATCCTTTCGGCCGAGCCGATCCGCCTGGAAACCGACAAGGCGGTGTCGATGGGCGTTCTCGTCGCCGAACTCGTCAGCAACAGCTTCAAATATGCCTATCCGCAAGGCGCGGGCGGCGAAATCCGCGTCGATCTGCGTGCCGAGGGCACGGGCTTCGTTCTTCGGGTCGAGGACGACGGACAGGGCTGCGACCCGTCGGCCTCGCCCAAGGGAACCGGCACGGGCACCAAGCTCGTGCGCGCCATGGCGGCGAGCCTCGGGGCCGAGATCGCGCAGGAAACCAGCGGCAGCGGCTTCCACGTCTTGGTGCGCGCCGCGCAGGGGCTCGGCCGCAGCGTGGCGCTGGCCGCCCGGGCCGCGCCGCCGCTCATGCCGGCGGCGCCCCAGCCGACCAGTTCGGTCGCCTAGAAGAGCTATCGCGAGAAATGTTGGACTTTGATAATGACATCGTGTGAAACATCGCGCACCTTTCACTTGGGTGACACATTGTGAGCCAGCGATGCAGCGGCCGACCGGCCAGAACGGGAGCGGCCCTTCGATGATCGACAAGCACCTCCATCTCGACGAACAGCTTTGCTTTGCCGTCTATTCGACGGCTCATGCCTTCAACCGGCTCTACAAGCCCCGTCTCGACGCGCTCGGCATCACCTATCCCCAATATCTGGTGATGATGGTGCTCTGGCAGGACGAGCCGCAGACCGTCGGCAGCCTGGGCGAGCGGCTTCTGCTCGATTCCTCGACACTGACGCCGCTTCTGAAGCGGCTGGAGGCCAGCGGCTTCGTGACGCGCACCCGCTCCACACGGGACGAGCGCGTGGTGGACATCGCGCTCACCGACCAGGGCCGCGCCCTCGCCACGGCGGCGCGCAGCGTTCCGGCCGAAATCCGCGAGGCGACCGGCAAGACCGACGACGAGTTGGAGCTTCTGCGCCGTTCCATCCTGCGCGTGCGCGACGCCCTGCAGGCCTCCAACATCGCCTGACGGCCTGCGTCGCCGGCGGGCGGCGCTGTCGCTGGCGCACGGATCGCGACTGGCCGGACGGCCCTTCGACGAAGGCGCTCGGGGATGACCCGAGCTCGCGGGGCCAGGAGCGCTGTCCAACGGGGGCGCCCCCGGCCGCGAGCCTCCCCATCCTCGCACGCCCCCCGATCTCCGGCGAAAGCGCGGCTTTTTCGCGCGTCTCCTCACGCTGCGAGCCGCGAAGACCGGGCGCGATGGATGATGCGAGACCACCTCACGCCGGCCAGATGGGTGCGTTTCCAACTCTGCGCAGCGCCGGGGCTGGTCGGCGTCCGCGATCTCTCCATCTAATCGCCGGATCGCGTTTCCGCCGGCCTCCTCCGGACGGCGCACACAGGTTGAAGTCTCGCCCGGTCTCGACGGGCTCGGTCGGAACACGCACACCCCACGATGGCGCTCCTGCATCTCAGCTATGTCAGCACCTTGGCCGAGGACGCTTCGCTCGCCGATCTCGTGCGGGATCTCGAATCCTTCCGCAGTCGCAACCTGTCGCTCGGCATCACCGGCTGCATCGCCTTCGAGGGACGGCGCATCATGCAGGTTCTGGAAGGGCCGACCGAGCGCGTCCAGGCCTTGTACGAGACCATCGCGCGCGACCCGCGCCATCACGACGTCATCCAGATCGAGCGGAAGACGATCAGCCGCGTGAGCTTCGGCCATTGGGGCATGATACGCCGGCCGATCGCCGACGTCCTCTTTCTCAGCCAGCTTTCCTGACCCCTCGCCTCTGGCCAGCCTGCGGGCGAATCTCTAGAGCAGTCCCTCGAACGGCGACGTCCGGCTCCAAGCCCGGCTCGTCGCTCGACGCGTCCTGGGGGGTGGACAGGCCGGTCCGGCTCGCCCTTCGAGATGAGATGGTCCCCTTAGTACGGGCAGCGATGCCCGATCGTCGGAACGCCCGTCCATGACCGATCCGCTTGCCCCGCTTCATGCTCTTGCCGGAACCGGGCGCGCCCATGTTCTGGCCGCCGATATCGGCGGCAGCTTCGTCAAGCTCGCGGGCGCGGGCGCCGACGCCCTGCCGCTCGCCCGCGCCTCGCTGCCGAACCCCGCGCAGTCCTGGCCGGACTTCGTGGAAACGCTGCGCGCCCTCGCCGACGCCGCCGACCCCGAGCGCCGGCTGCCCCTCGCCCTCTCGGTCGCCGGCACGATCGACCCCGACACGGGCGCGTCGCTCGCCGCCAATATTTCCTGCATCACCGGGCGCTCGCTGAAGCGCGAACTCACAGTGGCGCTCGGCCGGCGCGTCGATGCCGCCAACGACGCCGACTGCTTCGCCCTCGCCGAAGCGCTGCGCGGTGCAGGCCAAGGCCATCGCACCGTGTTCGGCGTCATTCTCGGCACCGGCGTCGGCGGCGGGCTGATCTGGAACGGGCGCATTCTGGAGGGCGCGGGCGGCGTGTCCGGCGAATGGGGCCATGGCCCCGTCCTGACCGATCTCGTGGTGGCGGGCCGAACCGTGCCGGCCTTCGCCTGCGGCTGCGGGCAGGTCGGCTGCGTCGATGCCAGCGGCAGCGCGCGCGGCATGGAGCGCATCGACGCCGCGCTTCACCCCGAGCGCCCCGCGCGCGACAGCCGCGCCATCGTGGAGGCCTGGCGCCTCAGCGAAGCGGACGCGCAATCGACTGTCGAGACCTGGCTCGGCCGGCTCGCCGGGCCGCTGGCGCTGGTGCTCAACGCGACGGGCGCGAGCGTCGTGCCGGTCGGCGGCGGCCTGTCCAACGCGCCGGACCTTCTCACGGCCCTCGACGCGCGCCTGCGCGCGAGCATCCTGCGGCGCAGCGACGCGCCGATCGTCCGGCCCGCCGAACTCGGCCCCGAAGCCGGGCTCGTCGGCGCCGCGCTTCTGGGGCTCGGCGCCGGGCAGGACTGACGGACGATCGCGCTTCGGGGAAAACTTGGCTTGCCTCGCCTCACGGTCGCGGCCGTGTCGAACCGTTTGGCCCGTGCCGCGTTGCCTCCTCGACACAAGGAGCCCCGCGCCATGAGCCGCATTCCCGAAGACCGTTTCGACAACCAGCAGGACCAGGCCGACAACCAGGATCGCGACGCCGATCAGGCCGCGCAGCAGTCGCAGCAGGACGAGCTGAACGAAGCGCTCGCGAAAATCCCGCCGCAGGACCAGCCCCAGCAGCGCTGACCGACGCCCGGTCTTGCCTCCGGCGGCGCGGTGTCGCGCCGCCTCCTTTCCGACAGGTCCCCTGCCCGTGCCGCTTCCCGCCTCGTTTCCGACCGGCCTTCAGCCGCCCTCGGCCTTTCCCCTCGCGCTCGAAGCCTTCGGTCCCGCGCCGCTCGTCGTCTGCCACAACGACGCCGACGGCTTGAGCGCCGGCGCGATCCTTCTTCACGCGCTCCGCCGGACCGGCCGCGAGCCCCTCCTGCGCATCGTCGGCAAGGGCGAGAACGCCTATTCCGAGGCGTTCCGCGAGGAGATGGCGAAGACGCGGGCCGACGGCATGGTGATCGCCGATCTCGGCGTCGCGCCCCATGTGCCGCGCCCTGACCTGCCGACGATCCTGATCGACCACCATGTTCCGAGCGGCCTGCCGGACAAGGTCGCGATCATCACCGGCGTTCACGACCACCCGATCCCGACCTCCTCGCTCCTTGCCTATCGCTGCGCCGAAGCGCTCGGGAAAGCCGACGGTCTCCTCTGGCTCGCAGCGATCGGGATCATCGGCGACATGGCCGATGGCGAGGGCTTTCCGGAGATGGAAGCGGCGCGCAAGCTCGGCATCACGGCGCTGCGCAAGGCCGTGTCGCTGGTCAACGCCCCGCGCCGCACGGCAAGCGGAGATGCCACCGCCGCACTGGACCTTCTCCTGAAGGCGGACGGGGCGAAGGCGGTCCTGTCGGGCGAGCACAAGGAAACGCAGGCACTTCTCGACGCCAAGGCCGAGGTGAACCGCGAGCTCGACGCCGCGCGCAAGATCGGCCCGAAAGTCGCGGGCGAGGTCGCGCTCGTCCTCTTCTCCTCGCCGACGCAGATTCATCCCCTTGTCGCCCAGGCCTGGCGCGGGCGGATCAAGGATCGCATCGTGATATCAGCCAATAGCGGCTATCGCGACGGTTATGTCCATTTCGCCGCGCGCACGGCGGCCGATCGCGATCTTCTGGCCTTCCTCGCCGAGCATCGCCCGCCCGGCGCGACCGAGCAATATGGCAACGGCCATCGCCTCGCCTCCGGCGGCGCCCTCACCTTCGACGACTGGAACCACTTCGTCGCCTCGCTCGGCTTCGGGCCGGAGGCGCGGATGTCCCCTCAGAAAGCCAGATGATGCAGACGCGAATTTCCAAGCTCGGCTTTCCCGTCAAGGTCATGGCGCGCGACGATCTGAAGAGCAACGACGCCCGCCGCGCCGCCAGCAATCCGCATCTGAAGGTCTCGCTCACCTATATCGACGCGATCCTCGACCATCTCGTGAAGCACGACATCCTGATGTACCGCATGTCGTCGGACCTCGCGCCCTATGCCACCCACCCTGACATGCCGCAGTTCCACGGCATGGTCGGCGAAAGCCGCAGCGAGTTGGAGGCGATCGGCAGGAAGGCGATGGATCTGGGCATCCGCCTGTCCTTCCACCCCTCGCAGTTCATCGTCCTCAACAGCCCCGATCCGGCCTTGGTGAAGAAGAGCATCGCCGATCTCGTGTCCCAGGCCGAAATGCTGGACATCATGGGTCTGCCACCCGAGGCGGTGCTCGTGATCCATGTCGGCGGCACCTATGGCGACATTCCCGCCTCGCGCCAGCGCTGGGTGGAGACCTGGGCCACGCTGCCCGAGCCCGTGCGGCGGCGGCTGGTGCTGGAACATGACGATCTGCGCTTCTCGGCCGGGGACGTCCTCTGGATTCACGAGCACACGGGCGTTCGGCTGATCTTCGACTACCAGCATTTCTGGTGCCTCAATCCCGAGCGCGCCGATCTCCGCCAGACCGTGGAGCGCATTCTCGCCACCTGGCCCGAAGGGCAGCAGCCCAAGATGCATTTCTCCTGCCCGCGCACCGAACTTCGCGAGCAGGTGCGCGTCGACAAGAAGACCAAGAAGAAGACAACCGTCCATGTCGCGCCGGTGTTCACGGGACACGCCGATTTCGTCAATCCGTTCGAGTTCTCGACGCTGATGCGCACGCTGGACGGGCTCGACTTCGACATCATGCTGGAGGCCAAGGCCAAGGACCTCGCCCTCCTGCGCCTGCGCCCGGACCTCCTGCGCTACGCCCCCGACGTCGCCGCGCGTTTCGGCCTGGAGCCCTCCGAAGCGCCCGAGCTGGAGGCCGAGGAAGACGAAGTGCTGGAAGAGGTCGAGGTCGCGGGCGGCGCCTGAACGCCCGTTCTCACAAGCGGCACGGAGCACCAGGAAGAGCGCCGTCGCTTTCTCGCGGCACGGGCGCGGCTCGGGCGTCGCCCCTTCGAACCGACCCGCCCTTTTGCCTCTCCATCTCAGGAGCGGGCATTCCGTTTCGATGGCGGACGAGACGCGTCAAGGACCATTGCACCGAAAGCCCCCGCTCGTTAGGCGCTCCCTGACGCAACAAGGGGTTATAGCATGGTTCAGCTCAAGATCGGCGCTGCGATCTTCAACAAGCGCGCCAAGGCCTCGACCGCATCCAATATGCCGTCTCTCCCCATCAACAACGCGAGCGACAAATATTCGCCGAGCAATCGCGACGAGATGTTTCCCTACATCATCCTCCCGATCGAGTTCCAGGCGCAGAAGCATATCAACATGTGCGGCGACGCCTGCGTGAACATGCTCTACGCCTACCATGGCAAGACGCCCCCCAATAACCTGAACATCAACTTGCGCGGTGTCTTCGAGGGCATGGACAACAGCGACATCGTCGAGAAATTCGGCACGAACAAGGGCGGCTCGCTGACCCGGTGGCGCCCCTCGTGGCGCAAGGATGGGGAGAACTTCTCGGGTCTGAACCCGATGCGCCTGGCCGCCGGGCTGCACAAGTGCGGGCCGCTGATGTGGTCCGGCGAGTTCGCGCGGTTCCTCGGCAATCGCTGGGGGCATTGGATCATCGTCCACGGCATCGTCGAGGAGACCGTTCTGATCGCCGACCCCTGGCACGGCCAAGAGCGCAAGAAGCCCTTTTCCTGGTTCGCCAAGCACATGAGCAAGGACCCGAAGGAACTTCCGTTCTACATCGCCTGAACCCCCGCCCCCTGACCCCTGACCCCTGACCCCTGACCCCTGGCCCCGGCGAACCCGCCGAGGCCTCGCTCGGCTCCCGCCGTCACTTCCCCTTCAATCGGAACCACTCGAAGCCGTAGGCGTCGAGCCGAAGCGTGCGTTCCTTGTCGTCGATCCGCGCACCCGAACTGAGGAGCGGGCGCACGTCGGACAGGTCGAGCCCGTCCGGCAGCTTCGCCAGCGCCGGTCGGTCGGCCATGTTGTGGACAGTCAGCACCTCGCCGTCCTGCCAGCCGGTGCGCAGGGCCAGGACGGCCGGGTCGCCGACATCCACCACCTCCGGCTTTCCCCAGCCGATCTCCGCGGCCCCGCGGCGCGCCCGCACCAGATTCCGCACCCGGCAGAACAGGGAGTCGATCTCGAGCATCTGCCGCTCGGCATTGATATGCCGGTAGCCGAACGGGCCGTCCGCCACCACCGGGCGCACGCAATCCTTCGGCGCGGCATCCGAAAAGCCGCCGTTCGGCAAGGTTGCGCGCCATTGCATGGGCGTGCGCACGGCATGGCGCTCGGAGAGGCTCAGGTCCTCGCCCATGCCGATCTCGTCGCCGTACCAGACGACCGGCGTGCCCGGCAGCGCCAGCATGACCGAGAAAGCCATGGCGAGCCGACGCTCGTCGCCGCCGAGCATCGGGGCGAGGCGCCGGCGCAGGCCCCGGTCGTAGAGCTGCATGTCCTCCTCCGGCCCGAAGGCGGCGAAGACCTCTTCCCTTTCCCCGTCCTCCAGCCGGCCGAGATCGATCTCGTCGTGATTGCGCAGGAAGGTCGCCCATTGGGCGGTCTGCGGAATATCGGGCAGCGCCTTCACGAAATCCGCGACCGGCCCCGCGTCACCGCGCGCGAAGGCGAGAAACATCTTCTGGTTCAGCGGGAAGTTGAAGATGACGTGGAGCCGGTCGCCGGTGCCGAAATAGTCGGGAGCCTCCTCCATCGGGATGTTGGCCTCGGCGAGGAGGATCGCCTCGGACCGCCGCCAGGACAGGAAGGTCTGGAGCTGCGACAGGTAGCGATGCGGTTCCCAGCCGGAATGGGCCGACGAGAGGTCCTCCAGCATGAAGGGCACGGCGTCCATGCGAAAGCCGGACACGCCGAGCGCCAGCCAGAAGCCCATGATGCGCTCGATCTCCTCGCGCACTTGCGGGTTCGCGATGTTGAGATCGGCCTGATGCTCGTAGAAGCGGTGGAAGTAGTATTCCTTTCGCTGGGTGTCGCGCGTCCAGGTCGTCTTCTGGACGCCCGGAAAGATCACGCCCTTCTCGGCGTCGTCGGGTTTGGTTTTCCGCCAGACATACCAGTCGCGATATTTCGGATCGCCCGCCCGGCTCGCCTGAAACCAGGGATGCTCGATCGAGGAATGGTTGACCACGAGATCGACGAGGATGCGCAGGCCCCGCTCGTGCGCGGCATGGGCGAATTCCACGAAATCGCCGAGCGTCCCGTGGCGCGGATCGACATTGTAATAATCGGCGACGTCGTAGCCATTGTCGCGATTGGGGCTCGGATAGAAGGGCAGCAGCCAGATGCAGGTCGCGCCCAGCGCCTCGATATGGTCGAGCCGGCTCGTCAGGCCCTTGAAGTCGCCGATCCCGTCGCCGTCCGAATCCTGAAACGTCTCGACGTCGACGCAGTAGACCACCGCGTTCTTATACCAGAGATTGAACATCCCGCCTCCCCCACTTCGCCCGGGGAGCTAGGGCGCCCGCCGTCGGAACCCACCTGTCGCGCCGCAGCGAGCCCTGTTGCATTGCACAACGCTCGGTTCAAAGAATCGGATTGACGAACGGGAAGCGATGTTTTTGTATGAGTTATTCGCAGACGAAACGCTGCGAGACGAATGCACGGGCCGGGTGGTCCGATGCGTTTCACCGGTTGGGAGTCCGGTTCGGTTTGGCGGCACCGCCGCTTCTTGGGAGGAAGACGAAATGACGATCAGACGTAGCCTTGCCGCCGCCTTCGCCTTGGCGACGGTCCTGACGAGCCCCGTGTTCGCCAAGGACATGGTGGTGGGCTTCTCGCAGGTCGGCTCGGAATCGGGCTGGCGCGCGGCCGAAACGGCCGTCACCAAGCAGGAAGCCGAAAAGCGCGGCATCGATCTCAAGTTCGCCGACGCGCAGCAGAAGCAGGAAAACCAGATCAAGGCCATCCGCTCCTTCGTGGCGCAGGGTGTGGACGCGATCCTGCTGGCTCCGGTCGTCGCGACGGGCTGGGACGAAGTGCTCGGCGAAGCCAAGGACGCCAAGATCCCGGTCGTGCTTCTCGACCGCAACATCGACACCAAGGACCCCTCGCTCTACCTGACGGCCGTCACGTCCGATCAGGTGCACGAAGGCAAGGTCGCCGGCGACTATCTCGTCAAGCAGGTCGGCTCCAAGCCCTGCAACGTCGTCGAGCTTCAGGGCACGACGGGCTCCTCGCCCGCCATCGCCCGCAAGAAGGGCTTCGAGGAAGCCATCAAGGGCCACGACAACATCAAGCTCGGCCGCTCGCAGACCGGCGACTTCACCCGCACCAAGGGCAAGGAAGTCATGGAGAGCTTCATCAAGGCCGAGAACGGCGGCAAGGACATCTGCGCGGTCTACGCCCACAATGACGACATGGCCGTCGGCGCCATCCAGGCCATCAAGGAAGCCGGCCTGAAGCCGGGCACGGACATCATGGTCGTCTCGATCGACGCCGTGCCGGACATCTTCGCCGCCATGGCGGCGGGCGAGGCCAATGCCACGGTCGAGCTGACGCCCAACATGGCCGGCCCCGCCTTCGACGCTCTGGAAGCCTACAAGAAGGACGGCAAGGAGCCGCCGAAGTGGATCCAGACCGAATCCAAGCTCTACACCCAGGCCGACGATCCGAAGGCCGTGATGGAATCCAAGAAGGGCCTCGGCTACTGAGCCGAACCGCCTGACGCATTCCTTGCATCCGACGCGCGGCGCCCTTTCGGCGCCGCGTTGCTTCCTGCCCGGACTCGGCGGATCGCCTTCATGACCAGACTTCTGATACAGGGCCTCACCAAGAGCTTTGCCGGCATGACGGCGCTCGATGGCGTCGACCTTCACCTGCGCGCGGGCGAGATCCACGCGCTTCTCGGCGAAAACGGCGCCGGCAAATCCACTCTCATCAAGACGCTGACCGGCATCTATCGGCGCGACGGCGGCCGCATCACGCTGGACGGCGCCGAGATCGAGCCCGCCGACAGCGGCGAGGCGCAGCGGCTCGGCATCGGCACGGTCTATCAGGAGGTCAATCTCCTGCCCAACCTGTCGGTCGCCGAGAACCTCTTTCTCGGCCGCCAGCCGACCCGCTTCGGCTTCACCGACGGGCGCGCCATGCGCCGGCGCTCGACCGAGCTGCTTCAGGCCTACGGGCTTTCGGTCAATCCGAACGCCACCTTGAGCAGCCTTTCGGTCGCCGTGCAGCAGCTCGTCGCCATCATCCGCGCGGTGGACCTGTCCGGCAAGGTGCTGATTCTCGACGAGCCGACGGCCAGTCTCGACGCGGCCGAGGTGGAATCGCTCTTCGTCGCCATGCGGCGCTTGCGCGACAAGGGCCTCGCCATTCTCTTCGTCACCCATTTCCTCGATCAGGTCTTCGCCGTCTGCGACCGCGCGACGGTCCTGCGCAACGGCAAGCTCGTGGGCGAAAAGGCCATCGCGGAGACCTCGCGCATGGACATCGTCTCCATGATGCTCGGCCGCGAGCTGGACGAGGCCGTCTCGCACCATGCGGCGGCGCCGCCGGCTGTCGGCGAGCCGCGCGTGTCCTTCCGCAACTACGGCCGCAAGCGCATGGTCGAGCCCTTCGACCTCGATATCCGGCCGGGCGAGGCCGTCGGCGTCGCCGGGCTGCTCGGCTCGGGCCGCACCGAGACCGCCCGCCTCGTCTTCGGCGCCGACAGGGCCGACACGGGCGAAGCGCGGGTGGACGGTCGCGTCACGCGCATCCTCTCGCCGCGCGCCGCCATTCGCTTGGGCTTCGGCTACTGCCCGGAAGAGCGCAAGGTGGAGGGCATCGTCGGCGACCTCTCCGTGCGCGAAAACATCATCCTCGCGCTCCAGGCCCGGCGCGGCTGGGCCAAGCCCCTGTCGATCCGCGAGCAGGCGCGCATCGCCGAGCATTTCGTGAAGGCCTTGGACATCCGCACCACCGACATCGAAAAGCCCATCCGGCTCCTGTCGGGCGGCAACCAGCAGAAGGCGATCCTCGCCCGCTGGCTGGCGACCGAGCCCTCCTTCCTCATCCTCGACGAGCCGACGCGCGGCATCGATGTCGGCGCCCATGCCGAAATCGTGCGCCTCATCGAAGACCTCTGCGCCAAGGGCATGGCCATGCTCGTCATCTCCTCCGAGCTCGAAGAACTCACCGCCTATTCCCGCCGCATCCGCGTGCTTCGAGACCGCCGCCATCTCGGCGATCTCGAGGGCGGCGACATCTCGCCCGCCGCGATCATGCGAACCATCGCCGGCACGCAGAACGAGGCCCGCTCATGACCCGCCTCGTGCGCGCCGCGCCGCAGATCGGCGCCCTCGTCCTCGTGCTCCTGGCCAACTGGCTGGCCTTTCCCTCCTTCTTCGACCTGTCGGTCCAGAACGGGCGCGCCTACGGTCCCCTGATCGACGTGCTCAATCGCGGCGCGCCGGTCATGCTGCTCGCCGTCGGCATGACGCTCGTGATCGCCACCAAGGGCGTCGATCTCTCGGTCGGCGCGGTCATGGCGATCGCCGGGGCGGTGGCGGCGACGCTCACCGTGGAGGGCTATCCGATCGTCGTCCTGCTTCTGGCCGCGCTCGCCGTCGGCCTCCTGTGCGGCCTGTGGAACGGCTTTCTCGTCGCCGTCCTCGACATCCAGCCGATCATCGCGACCCTCATCCTCATGGTGGCCGGGCGCGGCATCGCGCAGCTCATCACGTCCGGAACGATCGTCACCTTCAACGATCCCGTCCTGTTCTTCATCGGCGGCGGCGCCTTCTTCGGCCTGCCCATGCCGGTCGTCATCGCCTTCGCGGTGGCGCTCATCGCCATTCTCCTCGTGCGGCGCACCGCGCTCGGCCTCCTCATCGAGGCAACCGGCATCAACCGCCGCGCCTCGGCGCTGGCCGGCGTCGACGCGCGCGCCGTTCTCTTCTCGGCCTACATGACCTCGGGCCTCTGCGCCTCCGTCGCCGGCGTCATCGCCGCCGCCGACATTCGCGGCGCGGACGCCAACAATGCCGGCCTCTGGCTCGAACTCGACGCCATCCTCGCGGTCGTGATCGGCGGCACCTCGCTCATGGGCGGGCGCTTCTCGATCCTCCTCTCGCTCGTCGGCGCCCTGATCATCCAGGCCATGAACACGGGCATTCTCCTGTCGGGCTTCCCGCCGGAAATGAACCTCATCCTCAAGGCCGCGCTGATCGTCCTGATCCTCGTGATCCAGTCGCCCGCCATGGCGCGCCTGTCCGGCTTCTTCCGCCGCCGGCCGCCGCCCCAGACGCCCGCCAAGGCATCGCCCCCCGTTTCGACCATACGCGAGGTTCCCGGCCGATGAACGCGCGGTTCCTGCCCCTTTTCGTCACCGTCGCGGTGTTCGTCGCCGCCTTCGCCCTCTCGGCCCTGCAGTTCCCGACGATCCTGTCCACCCGCGTCGTCGCCAATCTCCTGACCGACAACGCGTTTCTGGGCATCGTCGCGGTCGGCATGACCTTCGTCATCCTGTCGGGCGGCATCGACCTGTCGGTCGGCTCGGTGATCGCCTTTACCGGCGTCTTCCTCGCCGTCACCATCCAGGCCGGCTGGCACCCCTATGCGATGATGATCGCCATTCTCGTGATCGCCGCGTTCTTCGGCGCGGCCATGGGCGCGATGATCCATTATCTCCAGACCCCGCCCTTCATCGTGACGCTCGCCGGCATGTTCCTGGCGCGCGGCGGCTGCTACCTCCTCACCACCGAATCCATCCCGATCGACCATCCCGCCTTCGACGCGCTCAAGCGCATCTACTGGGTCATTCCCTCCGGCGGGCGCCTGTCCTTCGTCGCCATGGTCATGCTCGCCGTCTTCGCCATCGGCATTCTCATCGCCCACAAGACGCGCTTCGGCACCTATGTCTATGCGCTGGGCGGAGACCGCAACTCGGCCGAACTCATGGGCGTGCCCGTCGCGCGCGTCACGATCGGCATCTACGCCCTGTCCAGCCTGCTCGCCGGCGTCGCAGGCGTCGTCTTCGCCCTCTACACGTCCTCGGGCTATTCGCTCGCCACCGTCGGCGTCGAACTCGACGCCATCGCGGCCGTCGTCATCGGCGGAACGCTGCTCACCGGCGGCGTCGGCTTCGTCGCCGGCACGCTCGTGGGCGTCCTCATCTCGGGCCTCATCCAGACCTATATCGTCTTCGACGGAACCCTCTCCTCCTGGTGGACCAAGATCGCCATCGGCATCCTCCTCTTCGCCTTCATCACCCTCCAACGCCTCCTCACCCAACGCACCAACCTCGCGGCGCGGGCGTGAGGGAGGGATAGGGCGGGGCATAGCAGGGGCGCTGCCCCTGCACCCCGTCAGGGGAAATGATTTCCCCTGAACCCCTCTCCAGTTGAGGAAATGTCCAAAAGCAAAGGGGGCCGGCGGCCCCCTTTGCTTTTGGAGAATCGTCAAATGAAAGGAAGGGTTCGGGAAGTCCTTCCCGAGCGGGGTCCGGGGCGGCAGCCCCGCCTACCGCCCTGCCCTACCCCTCCGCCGAGAAGGCCGCGAAGGCGGCCATGTTGACGATGTCGGTGTCCTTGGCGCCGAGGGGCACGATCTGCACGGGCTTTTCGAGACCGACGAGGACGGGACCGATGACGGTGGTGCCGCCGAGTTCCTGCACCATGCGGGTGGAGATCGAGGCGGAGTGGAAGGCCGGCATGACGAGGACGTTGGCCGGGCCGGTGAGACGACAGAACGGGTAGAGGGCCATGAGTTCGGGATTGAGGGCGACATCGGCGCCCATCTCGCCATCGAACTCGAAATCCACGCTGTTCTGGTTGAGAAGGCCGACGGCCTCGCGCACGCGCTCGGAGCGCTCCGAGGCCGGATGGCCGAAGGTGGAATGGGCGAGGAAGGCGACGCGCGGCGTGTGGCCGAGCTTGCGGGCGAAGCGCGCGGCTTCGGTGGCGATGCGCGCGAGCTGCGCGGCGCTCGGCATGTCGTGAACGGCGGTGTCGGCGACGAAGGTCGTGCGGCCCTTGGCGATGACGATGGAAATGCCGATCACGGCGCGGCCGGGCTTGGGGTCGATGACGTGGCGCACGTCGTCGAGCACGACCGAGTAGTTTCGCGTGAGGCCGGAGACCATCGCGTCCGCATCGCCCAGCGCCACCATGGCGGCGGCGAAATGGTTGCGGTCGGTGTTGATCAGGCGATGGCAGTCGCGCTGGAGATAGCCCTCGCGCTGGAGCCGGGCATAGAGATGCTCGGAATAGGCGTTGGTGCGGTTGGAGAGCTTGGCGTTCTGGATTTCCAGCCCGCTCTTGAGCTCGACGCCGGCAAAGCGCGCGGTTTCCTCGATCCGGTCCTCACGGCCGACGAGGACGGCCTGACCGAGCCCCTGGTTGACGTAGGACGCGGCGGCGCGGATGACCTGCTCCTCCTCGCCTTCCGCGAAGACGACCTTGCGTGGGTTCTGGCGGAGAGACGCGAAGATGTTCTGGAACGTGCCGGCGGTCGGATCGCGGCGCGAGGCGAGCTGGTTGCGATAGGCTTCCCAGTCGGCGATGTCGCGGCGCGCGACGCCGGTTTCCATCGCGGCCTTGGCCACGGCCTCGGGAACGACCGTGATGAGGCGCGGGTCGAAGGGCGCGGGGATGATGTAGTCGCGGCCGAATTTCGGGCGGCCCGAGCCCTTGTAGGCGGAGGCCACGGCGTCGGGCACGTCCTCGCGGGCGAGCGAGGCGAGGGCTTCGGCGGCGGCGATCTTCATCGCGTCGTTGATCTGCGTGGCGCGCACGTCGAGCGCGCCACGGAAGATGTAGGGGAAGCCGAGGACGTTGTTGACCTGGTTCGGGTAGTCCGAGCGGCCGGTGGCGACGATGGCGTCGTCGCGGATCGCATGGGCTTCTTCGGGCGTGATTTCCGGGTCCGGGTTCGCCATGGCAAAGATGATCGGGTTCGGGGCCATGGACTGGACCATTTCGGGCGTCAGCGCCCCCTTGGCGGACACGCCGAAGAAGACGTCGGCCCCGCGCATCGCGTCTTCCAGCGTGCGCGCGTCGGTGGCGGCGGCATGGGCCGACTTCCACTGGTTCATGCCCTCGGTGCGGCCCTGGAAGATGACGCCCTTTGTGTCGCAGAGGATGACATTGTCATGGGCGACGCCCATGGCCTTCACGAGTTCGACGCAGGCGATGCCCGCCGCGCCCGCGCCGTTGCAGACGAGCTTGATGTCCTTCATCTCGCGGCCCGTGAGGTGCAGCGCGTTGATGATGCCGGCGGCGGCGATGATGGCGGTGCCGTGCTGGTCGTCGTGGAAGACGGGAATGTCCATCAACTCGCGCAGGCGCTGCTCGATGATGAAGCATTCGGGGGCCTTGATGTCCTCCAGATTGATGCCGCCGAAGGAGGGGCCGAGATAGCGCACGGCGTCGATGAACTTGTCGGGGTCCTCGGTGTCGAGTTCGAGATCGATCGAATCGACGTCGGCAAAGCGCTTGAAGAGGACGGACTTGCCCTCCATCACCGGCTTGGAGGCGAGCGCGCCGAGATTGCCGAGGCCGAGAATGGCCGTGCCGTTGGAGATGACGGCGACCATGTTGCCACGCGTCGTGTAGTCGAAGGCTTTCGCCGGGTCTTCCGCGATGGCCTTCACCGGCACGGCGACGCCGGGCGAATAGGCGAGCGAAAGGTCGCGCTGGGTCGCCATCGGCTTGGTCGGCGTGATCTCCAGCTTGCCGGGCCGCCCGTCCGCGTGGAAGGCCAGCGCCTCCGCGTCCGTGGTGCGAATGCCGCTGCGTCGCGTCGTCTCGGCCATGTTGTTTCCTTCCCCGCATTCCCAAACCGGGCTGTGCGGGAAACCGCACAACCCGGCTCAATTGGGCGAGCGAAGGCCCTGTCGTCAACCGTGCGCGGCGGGAGTCGTGTGGTGCGGCGCAGCAGTGCGGCGCGCAAGAACGCGCCCCGTGAAGCGTCTGAGACGCTCGATCTCGACGAAGATCACCGGCGTGATGAAGAGCGTCAGCACTTGGCTGACCAGGAGGCCGCCGACGACGGCGATGCCGAGCGGCTGGCGCAGTTCCGACGACGCGCCGGTGCCCATCGCGATCGGCAGGGCGCCGAGCAGCGCGCAGAAGGTCGTCATCATGATCGGCCGGAAGCGGCGCACGCAGGCCTCGCGAATGGCCGCTTCCGGCGTGTGCCCGCCCTCGCGCTCCATTTCGAGCGCGACGTCGATCATCATGATCGCGTTCTTCTTCACGATGCCGATCAGCATGAGAAGGCCGATCACGGCGATGATCGAGAGATCGAGCCCGAACCATTGCAGCGCCGCCAGCGCGCCGAAGGCGGCAGACGGGAGGCCCGAGAGAATGGTGAGCGGGTGGATGAAGCTCTCGTAGAGAATGCCGAGCACGATATAGATCACGAGCACGGCCGCGCCGATCAGGAGGCCGAGATTGCCGGTCGCCTGCTGGAAGACCTGCGCCGTGCCGGCATAGGAGGTCGTGACATTGGTCGGCAGGCCGAGATCGGCCTTGATCGCGTCCACCGCCGCCGTCGCCGTGCCGAGCGACAGGCCGGCCGGCAGGTTGAAGGACAGCGTGACGGCGGTGAGCTGCCCGGTCTGGTTCACCGTCACCGGCCCGGCCTCGCGGGTGAGACGCGCGAAGCTCGAAAGCGGCACCAGCGTTCCGTCCGAGGCGGGCACGCGGATCGAGGCGAGGCGCTCGTCGGTCCAGGGCCGGTCGGGATCGTATTCCAGGATGACGTCGTAGCTGTTGCCGGTCGCCTGGATCTGCGTCGCGGTGAGCGTGCCGAAGCCCGCTTCCAGCGCGGCGCGCAGATTGCCGGAGGAGATGCCGAGCGCATCGGCGCGGTCCTGGCGCACCTTCACCCGCTCCTGCAGGCCGTTGTCCTGCAGATCGGTCGCCACGTCCACGAAATGGGCGGGGTCGGCGCGCATGGCGTCGAGGAGCTTGGCCGACCATTCGCGCGCGGCACTGGCGTCGAGCGACTGAACCACGAGCTGATACTGGCTCTGCGTCGAGCGCCCGCCGAAGCGCAGGCTCTGCACCGGCGTCGCGAAGCTTTTGAGGCCCGGAATGGCGCCGAGACTGCGGCGCAGCGAGGCCAGCGTCTGCTCCAGGGGCGGGCGCTGGTCCTTGGGCTTCAACTGCACGAACATGGAGCCGGAATTGAATGTCGCCCCGCCGGGGCCGCCGCCGAGCGTCGAGGTGACGGCCGACACGGCCGGATCGGCCCGCACGGCTGCCGCCGCCTTGGCCTGGAGCGCGCTCATGGCGGGGTAGGAAATGTCCTGCCGCCCTTGCGTCGAGATCGTCAGCAGCCCGTTGTCCTCCTGCGGAAAGAAGGAGCGCGGCAGGGTCGCGATCATATAGGCCGAGGCGGCGAAGGAGAGCACGAACACGGCCATGATGAAGCCGTTGCGCCTCAGGCACCAATCCACCATCCGGCCGTAGAGATGGGTCGCGCGGTCGAAACCGCGCGAGAAGCCGGCCGCGATGCCGCGCGTCGGCGCGTGGGTGGCGGGCAGGCGCGCGGCGAGCATCGGCGTCAGGGTCAGGGAAACGACGGCCGAGGCGAGGATCGACAGCGTCACCACCATGCCGAACTCGTTGAGGACGCGCCCGACGACGCCGCCCATGAGGAGGATCGGCAGGAACACGGCGACGAGCGACAGCGACATGGAGACGATCGTGCCCGCCACTTCGCCGCTGCCCTTCAGCGCGGCCTCCATCGGCGCCATGCCCTCTTCCCCATGGCGCACGATGTTCTCGAGCATGACGATGGCGTCGTCCACCACGAGGCCGACCGAGAGCGTCAGCGCCAGAAGCGAGAGATTGTCGATCGAGAAGCCGAGAAGATACATGGCGCCGAAGGTCGCGACCAGCGACAACGGCACGGCGAGCGCGGGCACCATCGTCGCCGAAACGCGGCCGAGAAACAGGTAGATCACGAGGATCACGAGGCCGATCGTCAGCGCCAGGGTTTCCTCCACGTCGGCGATAGCGGCGCTGATGGCGGTGGAGGCGTCGTTGACGACGGCGATGTGGACGGAGGCCGGCAGCGAGGCTTCGAGTTCGGGAAGCTTGCGCTTGATGGCGTCCACCACCTCCACCGTGTTGGCGCCCGGCTGGCGCTGCACGGCGAGCACGATCGAGGGTTTGCCGTCGAGCCAGCTTCCCTGGTTGACGTTGGACACGCTGTCCACGACGTCGGCCACGTCCTGCAGGCGCACGGGAACGCCGTTCGGCCGCGCGATCACCAGCGTCTTGAACTCCTCGGCATTGGTGCGCTGGGTCGGGCTGTCCAGCGTCAGCGCCTGCCCGCCGGTCTGCACCGTGCCGACCGGGGTCTGGCTGTTGGCGGCCGAAAGGGCGCTCGCGACCTGCGCCATTCCCAGCGCGCGCGAGGCGAGCTTGTCGGGATCGACCTGCACGCGCACGGCATAGGTCTTGCCGCCATAGACCTGCGCCTGCGCCACGCCCTGAATGGTGGAGAGCGCAGGCGAGATGATGTTCTCGGCGAGATCGTCGACCTGCGTCAGCGGCGTGCCGTCCGACACGAGGTCGAGAAGAAGAACCGGCGCGTCGGCCGGGTTGGCCTTCCGGTAGCTCGGCGGCGAGGCCATGTTATCAGGCAATTGCCGGGCGGTGCGGGCGATCGCGGCCTGGATGTCGGCCGCCGCCGCGTCGATGTTGCGCGACAGGACGAACTGGACGGTGATCTGCGTGTTGCCGAGCGAGGAGCGCGCGGTGATCGTGTCGACGCCGTCGATCGTCTGGAACTGCTTGATGAGGGGCGTCGCCACCGCGCTCGCCATTGTGTCGGGCGACGCGCCGGCGAGCTGCGCCGAAACGCTGATCGTCGGATAGTCGGCCTGCGGCAGGGCCGCGACCGGCAGGAGACGATAGGCGGCAAGGCCCGCGATCAGAACCGCGAGCGACAGAAGAAGCGTGGCGACCGGACGGCGGATGAAGAGCGTGGAAAAGCTCACCGGGCGCCCTCCCCTTTCGCGGCGGCCGTCTCGGCGGCGCCCGTGGCATCCGAAGCGCTCGGCGTCGCGGCCTCGGCCACGTGGCCCTTGCCCGCCTTGGAGCCCGCGCCTTTGCCCGCGCCCTTGCCGCCTCCCTCGCCCGAGCCCTTGCTCGAGGTCTGGTCGGCGGTCGGTGCCCCGTCGGCGGGCTTGACCGGGCTGCCCTCGGCGAGCGCGCCCTGCCCTTCCGTCACCACGCGCTCCCCGACTTTCAGACCGCCCTTCAGGCCCGTTTCGTCGCCGACGCGCAAGGCGACGTCCACCTTGCGGATCGTCACCGTGCCGTCGTCCTTCACGACATAGACGACGCTGCCGTCGGTGCGGGGCTGGACCGCGACGGTCGGCACCAGCACGAGACCCGTCATCTCGCCCGCCTTCACCACGGCGGAGATCGACTGGCCGGCGACGAGCGTGCCCTTGGGATTGTCGATCACGGCGCGCAGCGCGATGGAGCCCGACGTCGAGGCCACCGCGTTGTCGATAAAGGCGACCTTGCCTTCCATCACGTCGTGCCAGGCGCCCGCCGGCCGCAGCGTCACCGACAGCGTGCCCTCGCTCAAGGATTTCTGGAGGAGCGAGAGATCCTCCTGCGGCAGGGTGAAGGCGGCATAGACAGGCGAGCTTTGCGTCAGCGTCACCATGGGCGTGCCGGGCGTCACCAGCGCGCCGGTGGACACCTGGAACGCGCCGAGCCGCCCGTCGAAGGGCGCGGTGATCTCGAGCTTGTCGAGCGCCACGCGGTCGGCCGCGAGCGCGGCGCGATCGACGTTCAGCACCGCCTGTGCGCTCGCCACGGCGCTTTGCGCGTCTTCGCCCTGCTGGGTCGTGTAGGCGCCGGACTTCACCAGCGACTGCGCGCGCTGGAGATTGCGATTGGCCTGATCGAGCGTCACCTGATCGCGCGCGATCGCGGCCTCGTCCCGGCCGATCTGCGCCTGCGCGGTGCGATCGTCGAGCGAAACGAGACGATCGCCCCGCTTCACCTGCGCGCCGTCGGGAACGGCGATCGCGGCAACCGTGCCGGTTGTCTCGCTGGTCATCACCGTGGAGGCGACGGGCACGATCGTGCCGATCGTCTGACGCAGGATCGGCAGCGAGCCGGTCTCGGCCGTGGCGACTTCGACGGCCACCGGCGCGCCGTTGCCGCGCCCACGGCGCGAACCGCCCGCGCCCTGCGACTTGCCGGCGCCCGCCCCTTGCGCGCTAGAGTCCGACGAGCCCACCCCCTGCAAGAGCGAGGCGATGGCGGGCGGGGCATAGGGGGCGAGGCGATCGCGCTCCACATAGGACACCGCGCCCGCCACCAGGGCGAGAAGAACCAACCAGCGCAACATCGAACTCGAAGCCCCTGCAACGACCTTCACGCCTCCGTGAAAGGGCCGTGATCTCCATTGGAAGCCAGACAGACCGTTTCGCAAGTGAATTTTCCGCAATGCGAAAGGGTGTCGAAAGCGCGGGGTGCGAAGGGCCGAAACGGAGCGCAGACACGTCTATCCGGCGAAGACCGGGCGTCCGCTCCCGTTGCGTGAAGGGGCCGTGCCGGCCTCTTTCAGCGATCGCCACGGTGGCTGCGTGCGTAGTCATCTACAAGCAAATGCCGCGCGTCTCGGGGCCGCCTTCAGCTTTTCGAAAGCGATCGCAGCGTAATACAAGTCTTGTTGGTCTTCAGAGCGAGCCTTCTGCCGTGTTCGACGCCGCCTTCGCGCGGTCGTTTCGACACTCGAACAGGCAAGAAGGCCAAACCGGGGCCTGCAAACTAGGCAGCCTGTGCTTTCTCTTTACGCCGAGACGCCCCGGGTCCATCCGGGGCCGCAATAGATGGACCTCCCGATGCGCCTGACGCTGAAGACCAAAATCGCGGCTTCCTTTGCGGCGGTTCTCTGCCTGTCCGCCGCAAGCGGCGCGTTCGGCTACAAGAGCACCGCGGACACCAACGCGCGTCTCACGAGCTTCGTGAACGAGCCGTTCGAGCAGACCAAGATCGTGGGCGAAACCCGCACGCGGATCGAGGAAATCCGGCGCATCATCTGGATGGCCTATGCCGCCGACCGGAGCCTTCGCCCGGCCCTGACGACGCAATATGACGAAGCCTGGTCCACGATCGACGCGGGGCTCGGCCGTCTGTCCGCCATCGGCTCCCAGGCCGGCGCGAGCGAACTCGGCAAGCTGCGCGAGTTCGCGGCCGCGTTCCGCGCCGTCAGCGACAAGGCCATGCGGCTCGCCAAAGAGGCCGATCTCGGATCAGCCGAGGCGAGCGTCATCAGCCAGACCCGCGAGGCAGGCACCTACCTCAACACCGAGTTGAAGCCGGCGGCCTTCGCGCTGGCGGACAATCTTCATCTCATCGATCAAGCCATCGAGCGGGTCGTGAGTGACAGTATCGCGACCGCCGATCAAGAATACGAGAAGACCAAACTCAAGCTTCTCGCCGTCCTTCTCGGCGGCCTTGGCATCGGCGCGGCGGCGGCGGTCTGGTTGTCGCTTTCGATCTCGCGCCGGCTCGACCGCGCGGTCGGCCTTGCCGAGGCGATCGGAGCGGGCGACATCTCGCGCCGGGAGCGCGCCCGCGGCACGGACGAGATCGCCGAGCTTCTTCGCGCGATGAACGCGATGAGCATGCAGCTGTCGGCGATCGTGTCGGACGTTCTCCTGTCGGCCGCCCATGTGGCGACGGGGTCGCGCCAGTCGGCCGCAACGGCCGAGCAGCTTTCCTCGGGCTCCACCGAACAGGCCGCCGCCTCCGAGCAGACCTCGGCGGCGGTCGAGGAAATGTCGGCCAATGTGCGCCAGAACGCCGACAACGCCGCGCAGGCTCAGAAGATCGCGGCGCAGTCGGCCGATGGCGCCGAGCGCAGCCGCGACGCGATCGTGAACTCGGTGGATGCGATGCGCGAGATCAGCGAGAAGGTCCGCGTCGTCCAGGACATCGCCCGCCAGACCGATCTCCTGGCCCTCAACGCCGCCATCGAGGCGGCGCGCGCCGGCCAGCACGGCAAGGGTTTCGCGGTCGTCGCCTCGGAAGTGCGCAAGCTCGCCGAGCGCTCGCAGGCCGCGGCGAGCGAGATCGGCACGCTGTCGGAGCGCACCCTCGCGACCTCGCAGGAGGCAGGCATCCTGTTCGAGAACCTCTTGCCCGACATCCGGCGCACGTCGGAGATCGTGGGCGAGATTTCGGCCGCCTGCCGCGAGCAGTCGATCGGCATCGCGCAGATCAACCAGGCCGTGGTTCAGCTCGATCAGGTGACGCAGGCCAATGCGGGCGCGGCGCTCGAAATGACCTCGACCGCCGAAGCCCTGGCGGGTCAGGCCGTCGCGCTCAACGACCGCGCCGCCTTCTTCACGCTCGGCGAGGAGACGCGCGACGCGCCGGTCGAAGACCTCACCTCGCGAGACACGAAGCATCCGGCGCGGGCGGAGCCCGGCATGCCTGTCGAGAGCGTCAGTGGAACGGCGCGAGCCGCAGCCTGAGGCGACGGAACGCTTCATCATGGGGGTCGTGGGGGCATCGCCCTCCCGCCCCCTTTCCGCTCCGGCAGGCGCGATCGGCCAGGTCGGCCCGGCGCAAGGAACGCGCTGTTATCTGTTCCCGCCGGAACAAGGTCGGCGAGACCGCTTCGTCGGTCCGGCGCCCTGTGCCGAACCCGCCTTTTCCGGGCCGTCCGGGGCGCGTAAGATCAGGGCGCGGCGAATCCCGCCCCTCCTCGCCGCCGAGCGAGACCAGCGCCTCGCGCTAGGGCATTGTGCCCGTTTTCAGTCAGATTAAGTGCTCTACGGGCACGATGTTGCAGCTGCGCCGCATAGGCAGTAATTTTCCCATTATAAAATCGTCATCCTGAGCATCCCCACTTAGAGATTCGTTGCATTTCTGCATCGACTCATCCCTTAGGCGTCTTCGCAACCGCAAAAACAGGACATTTCCAGTGTCTTTCTTCGATTTGATTCGATAAGGATCGGCTGTGGATAAAGGCTGATAACGAACCTATCCGAAGACTGTCTGCTGGAGATAAGAACATGAACATCAAGAGCCTTCTTCTTGGCTCCGCTGCGGCCCTCGTGGCAGTGACCGGCGCTCGCGCGGCTGACGCTGTCGTGGTTGCCGAGCCCGAGCCCGTCGACTACGTCCGCGTCTGCGACGTCTACGGCAAGGGCTTCTACTACATCCCGGGCACCGAGACGTGCCTCAGCATCGGCGGTTATGTCCGCTTCCAGTACAACGTCGCCGGCGACCCGGCTCGTAACCTGGAAGGCGACGACTATCAGGCCGGTTCTTCGGTCCGCGCCCGTCTGAACTTCGACGCCCGCGAAGAAACCGAGCTCGGCACGCTGCGCGCTTTCGCGCGCGTCCAGGCCACCAACAACACGGTCGCGCAGCAGGATTCGTCGCTCGGCGCCAGCTACGTGATGGACCAGGCCTATATCCAGCTCGGCGGCCTGCTCATGGGCTACCGTGACACGCTCTGGACCTCCGGCATCGGCGGCCTGGAAGACGGCCTGCTCACCGACACGGACCTCGTCGTCGGCGACTTCGGCACCAACCAGATCAGCTACACGTTCGCCGCGAACGGCTTCTCGGCCACGATCGGCCTCGAAGACGACCGCACCGGCGACGTCGTTCCCGACGTCCATGCCAAGCTCGTCTACTCGGGCGCCTGGGGCGGTGCTTACCTGTCGGCCGTCTATGACGAGACCTACAACCGCGAAAACCTGCCCAGCGTTGTCACGATCAACGGCGTGACCGTCGCGATCAACGGCGCGTTCCCGACGCTCCTCCAGGACGGCAACAACGACGCCTTCGCTCTGAAGGGCGGCGTGCTCCTGAAGAACCTGATCGCGGCTGACTCGCAGCTGAAGATCGAAGGTCACTACGCCTTCGACCCCACCAGCTACGCCGGCATCACGGGCATCAACACGCTCTCGACGCTCGCCACGAACCGCCTGACCAACGCTGGCGTTCCGATCCTCCTCGAGTGGGCCGCTGGTGCGGGCTACGCGCAGAAGTTCGGCAAGCTCGGCCTCGCGGTTTCGGGTCAGTACGGCGAGACCTTCGACGTCGCGATCTTCAACCCGCGCACCGGCCGCACCACGGTCGACCAGGGCGAGTACTGGGCTGCCGTCGCCAACGTCGGCTACCAGATCACCAACAACTTCGCGACGCTCGGCGAAGTCTCCTACAAGAACGTCGACTTCGGCGGTCCTGCTGGCGACGTCGACCAGGTTTCGGGCTTCCTGCGCTTCCAGCGCAACTTCTAATCCAAGCACCCCCTGCGGGCTTCGGCCCGCAGGCTCTTCTGCCGGGTTTCCGGCATCGTAATCTTGCCTCCAGCAAGTCGGAACGAAACCAGGGACGTTTCGTCCACACCCTGGTTGAAGATTGGGCCGCTCCCTCAAGGAGCGGCCTTTTTCATGCGCGGACGGTCAGCGCAGGGGCGCGCCCTGGGCGCCGCCCCTTTCGTGCGTCAAAGCCTGTGCGGCTCGAACAGCGTCGAGGGCTGCACGAACTCCTCCTGCGCCTCGACCAGCAGCAATTCGCGCGAGCCCGCCTCGAAGGTCCGCCGCAGCAGGCCGTAGATCGACGAGCCGGCGGCCTGGAGAGCGGCCGCCGCCGAGCCCGTCCGCTTCCAGTGGAGGAAGAAGAGCGCGGCGATCGCATCCCCCGCCCCGTTCAGCGACACGTCGAGACGCGGCGTGCGCAGGAGAAAGCGCCCGTCCGGCCCGGAGGCCATCAGATCGATCGCGTCGTCCGGCGTTTCGTCGGTCAGAAGCGAGGTGACGAGAACCACTTTCGGCCCCATCGCATGCAGGCGCTCGCAGGCCGCCAGCGCATCCGCGCGCGTGGCGATGGCGTGGCCCGTCAGGAGTTCCAGCTCGAACTGGTTGGGCGTCACGAGATCGGCCGCCAGCACGGCCGCATCCCGCATGAAATCGGGAATGCCGGGGCGCACGAACAGCCCGCGCCCGATATCGCCCATGACCGGATCGCAGCAATAATCCGCGCCCGGATTGGCCGCGCGCACACGCTCCACGGCCTGGAGAATGGCCTCGCCGATCCCGGCCGACCCCAGATAGCCGGACAGGACACCGTCGCAGGCGCCGAGGCGGCCGCGCTCCGCGATGCCTTCGATCAGCTCGCCGATCACGGCCGCGTCGAACACCTCGCCGCGCCATGCCCCATAGCCCGTGTGGTTGGAGAATTGCACGGTGTGGATCGGCCAGACCTCGACCCCGAGCCGCTGAAGCGGAAACACGGCGGACGAATTGCCCACATGCCCATAGGCGACATGGGACTGGATCGACAGGATGTTCATGCGGCGGCCCCGAGCAAGACGAGAGACCTGCTTCCGCTATCGCGCCACTTAGCGTCCGGCCAATGGATTTTGCTGATCGAAGGCAGCAATTTCCGTGATTCGTCGCTTGCGAACGGCGCTCATCAAGCGCAGCACCCGGCCTTCGCCACGCCGCGCCGTCCCTTAGCCTCGCGCGGCATCGCCTTCGCGAAGGGTCCTCACCACCGCCCGGAGATTGGAGCGGTGGAACGCGTCATAGAAGGCGCGCATCTCCGGCGGGAAGCCCGGCGGTTCCGCCGTGACGTCGAAGAGCCCGAGGCCGGCCGGGAGCGGGAGATCGTCGCTCGCATGCGCGCCCCAGTCGACGGCCTTCGCTCGGCGCGTCAGCTCGGAGAAATAGGCGAGATTCTCCGCGACGGTGGCGGGCGAACTCGTCTGTCCATGCGCGAGGACGACATGCTCGGCCCCCAATCCCTGGATCAGCGAGAGGGAGGCGAGAAGCGCGCGCAAGTGCTTCGGGTCGTCGCTCCAGACCTCCGGGATCGGGTCTTCCACGGCGTCGACGGCAAGGCAGGTCTTCAGTTCGGGAATCCAGACGGCCACGTGATCCGGCGTGTGGCCGGGCGTGTGGAGAAGTTCGAGCGTCAGGTCGCCCCCGTCCAGACGCATGGAGCCGGAGAAGGTCACGCTCGGCGCCAGCAATTCGACGGATCGATAGCGCTCCTCCTCCTCCGCCTTCTCTCGGAGGACCGCCCGCACCGAGGGGTCGCGATAGCGCTGGAGCGCCGTTTCGTGCGCGATGATGACCGCCCGGTCGCCGACCGCCGCGTTCCCCCAGAAATGGTCCCAGTCCATATGGGAGTTCACGACGACGAGCGGCCGATCGCGCACCGGCCCTTCCAGAAGCGCCAGAGCCTGCCGGCACGCGTCCGGCGTATCGAGCGTATCGACGAGGACGTTGAAGCGCGCCGTCCGAACGAAGACCGCATCCACGGTCTCGCCAAGGCGGACGATGCTGACGCGCGGGTCGAGGCCCGGATAGGTGGTGATCTCGACGTCGCTCATGAAACCCTCCGCCTGCCCCTTGAGGGTGCCTGACGCCGGGGAGCGGCCTTCGCTATCCCCGCGCCGCCGGCACGTAGTTCAGAACCGGCCCGAGCCAGCGCTCGACGTCGGCCACGGCCATGCCCTTGCGGTCGGCATAATCCTCGACCTGATCGCGCTCCACCTTGGCGACGCCGAAATAATAGCTTTCGGGATGGCTGAGATAGAGGCCCGAAACCGAGGAGCCCGGCCACATCGCGTAGCTTTCCGTGAGCGTCACGCCGGTCTGCGCCTCGGCGTCGAGAAGCTCGAACAGCGTCACCTTCTCGGTGTGATCCGGCTGGGCGGGATAGCCGGGCGCGGGGCGGATGCCGGCATAGGGCTCGCCGATCAGCTCGTCCGGCGAGAAGGCCTCGTCCGGCGCATAGGCCCAGAGCTCGCGGCGGACATATTCGTGCATCCGCTCGGCGAAGGCTTCGGCGAAGCGATCCGCCAGCGCCTTGACCATGATCGCGGCGTAATCGTCATTGGCCTTGGCGAAGCGGTTGGAAATCTCCTCCTCCTCGATCCCGGCCGTGACCAAGAAGCCGCCGAGATAGTCGGCAAGGCCCGTCTCCTTCGGGGCGACGAAGTCGGCGAGCGCCACGTTCGGCCGCTCGCCGCGCTTGGAGAGCTGCTGGCGCAGGGTGAAGAAGGTCGCGCGCTCCGTCGTGCGCGCGTCGTCTGTGAAGAGCCGGATGTCGTCGCCCACCGCATTGGCGGGCCAGAAGCCGACCACGGCGCGCGGGCGGAACCAGCCCTCCTCCACGATCTGGCGCAGCATGGCTTGCGCGTCGTCCCAGAGCTGGCGCGCCGCCGGCCCCTGCGCCTCGTCTTCGAGAATCGCGGGATAGCGGCCCTTCAGCTCCCAGGTCTGGAAGAAGGGTGTCCAGTCGATATAGCGGGCGAGTTCGGCAAGGTCCCAGGTGTCGAAGCGGCGGGTGCCGAGGAACGAGGGCTTCACCGGGCGATAGGCCGACCAGTCGATCTTTTGACGGTTCTCGCGCGCCCGCTCCAGCGGCAGGCGCTGCTTCTCGGCCTCGGCCTGCGCGTGCTTCTGCGCCACCGTCTCGTATTCGCGGCGGATGCCCTCGGCATAGCCGGCGCGCCCCTCGGGCGACAGGAGATTGGAGACGACGCCGACCGCGCGGCTCGCATCCGTCACATAGACCGTCTGCCCCTTGCGATAGCGCGGGTCGATCTTCACCGCCGTATGAACGCGGCTCGTCGTCGCCCCGCCGATCAGGAGCGGCACGTCGAAGCCCTCGCGCTCCATCTCGGAGGCGACATGCACCATTTCGTCGAGCGAGGGGGTGATGAGGCCGCTGAGGCCGATCACGTCGACCTTTTCGGTCTTGGCGATTTCGAGGATCTTGGCGGCCGGCACCATGACGCCGAGATCGATCACCTCGTAATTGTTGCAGGCCAGCACGACGCCGACGATGTTCTTGCCGATGTCGTGGACATCGCCCTTCACCGTCGCCATCAGGATCTTGCCGGCGCTGGAGCGCTCGGAGCCGCCATTCAGGCGCTTCTCCTCCTCCATGTAAGGCAGGAGATGGGCGACGGCCTGTTTCATGACGCGGGCGGACTTCACGACCTGCGGCAGGAACATCTTGCCCGCGCCGAAGAGGTCGCCGACGACGTTCATGCCGGCCATCAGCGGGCCTTCGATCACATGGAGCGGGCGCTCGGCCTTGAGGCGCGCTTCCTCCGTGTCGGCGTCGATATATTCGGTGATGCCGTTGACGAGCGCGTGGGACAGCCGCTCCTCCACTGTGCCCTCGCGCCAGGTGAGGTCCTTGGCCTTGGCCTCCTTGCCCGCCGTGCCGCGATAGCGCTCGGCGATCTCCAGAAGGCGCTCGGTCGGGCTCTTGCCCTCGCGGCCCGGCCGGTTCAGCACCACGTCCTCGCAGGCCTCGCGCAGCTCGGCGTCGATCGTGTCGTAGACCGCGAGCTGGCCGGCATTGACGATGCCCATGTCCATGCCCGCCTGGATGGCGTGGTAGAGGAACACGGCGTGCATGGCCTCGCGCACCGGCTCGTTGCCACGGAACGAGAAGGAGAGGTTCGAGACGCCACCCGAGATATGGGCGTGCGGCAGGCTCGAGCGGATCGTGCGCGTCGCCTCGATGAAGGCGACGCCGTATCCGTCATGCTCCTCGATGCCGGTCGCGACCGCGAAGACGTTCGGGTCGAAGACGATGTCCTCGGGCGGAAAGCCGTTCTCGGTCAGGAGCTTGTAGGCGCGCGAGCAGATCGCGACCTTGCGCTCGAAACTATCGGCCTGCCCCTCCTCGTCGAAGGCCATGACCACGACGGCCGCGCCATAGAGGCGGCAAAGCCGGGCATGGTGGAGGAAGGCTTCCTCGCCTTCCTTCATCGAGATCGAATTGACGATCGGCTTGCCCTGCACGCATTGCAGGCCCGCCTCGATCACCTCCCATTTGGATGAGTCGATCATGACCGGCACGCGGGCGATGTCGGGCTCGGAGGCGACGAGATGGAGGAACTCCACCATCGCGGCCTTCGAGTCGATCAGGCCCTCGTCCATGTTGACGTCGATGACCTGCGCGCCGTTCGCCACCTGATCGCGCGCGACATCCAGCGCGGCGGCATAGTCGCCGGCGGTGATCAGCTTGCGGAACTTGGCCGAGCCCGTGACATTCGTGCGCTCGCCGACATTCACGAAGGGAATGTCCTTGGTGAGCGTGAAGGGCTCGAGGCCCGACAGGCGCATCATGGGCGCGAGTTTCGGCACCGCGCGCGGCGTCAAGCCGGCGACGCTTTCGGCGATGGCGCGGATATGCTCGGGCGTCGAGCCGCAGCATCCGCCGACGATGTTGATCAGCCCTTCTTCGGCAAAGCCGCGCACCTGCCGCGCCATCGCATCCGGCGTCTCGTCATACTGGCCGAACTCGTTGGGAAGGCCGGCATTGGGATAGGCGCAGACGAACGTGTCGGCGACGCTCGAAATCTCGGCGAGATGCGGGCGCATGGCTTCGGCGCCGAGCGCGCAGTTGAGGCCGATCGTGAAGGGCTTGGCATGGCGCACCGAATGCCAGAAGGCCGTCGGCGTCTGGCCCGACAGCGTGCGGCCCGAAAGATCGGTGATCGTGCCGGAGATCATGACCGGCAGCCACAGGCCCTTTTCGGCAAAGACCTCTTCGGCCGCGAAGATCGCCGCCTTGGCGTTCAGCGTGTCGAAGATCGTCTCGATCAGGATGATGTCCGAGCCGCCGTCCACGAGACCGCGCACCTGATCGGCATAGGCGACGCGCAAATCGTCGAAGGTGACGGCGCGATAGCCGGGATTGTTCACGTCGGGCGAGATCGAGGCGGTGCGGTTGGTCGGGCCGATGGCGCCCGCGACGAAGCGGCGGCGGCCATCGGCTGCTTCCGCGCGCAGCGCCGCGCGCCGGGCCACGGCCGCGCCCTCGTGGTTGATGTCGTAGACCGCCGCTTCCATCGCGTAGTCGGCCTGCGCGATGGTCGTGCCGGAGAAGGTGTTGGTCTCGACGATGTCCGCGCCCGCCATGAGATAGGCGAAGTGGATGTCCTCGATGGCTTTCGGCTGGGTCAGAACCAGAAGGTCGTTGTTGCCCTTCAGATGGCAGGTGCAATCATGGAAGCGATCGCCCCGGAAATGCTCCTCTTCGAGCCCCAGCCCCTGGATCTGCGTGCCCATCGCGCCGTCGAGGATCAGGATGCGCTCGGCCGCCGCCTTGCGCAGCGCCGTCCAGACATCCTCGCGCGGGCGGCTGGGCGAAGCGAAGAGAGTGTCGCTGACAAGGCTCATGGCACGGCTCCGAGGATCGGCGCAGGCTTCCGCGCCATCGTCATATAAGGATCGCTTTATATGAATGGACAAGGCTTGGCGAGCGCGACCTTATCCGACGGGCGATGGCCGCAACTGGCGCGGTGGGCAGGAAATAAAGTTCTACGAGGAGGTCTTGCGGCAGAAGGAACGTTCCTCGGCGACTCGACGCGGGAGCCTTAAGTAAGGCGTATCGAATGCACCAGAGGCGCCGATCTCCTTTCGGCCGTCGATCAGGAATGCCGTCATGCCAAGTCCCGCCCCGTCCCCGGCCCGCCCGAGCGCGCGCCGGCCCTTCTACGCCTCGTTCGGCTTTCAGGTTCTCGTGGCGCTCCTGGTCGGCCTCGGGCTCGGCCTCGTCGCGCGCGACATGGGCCCCTCGCCTTCGGGCGGGCCGAACTGGCTGGTGCAGACCCTTTCCACGATCGGCTCCAGCTTCGTGTCGCTCCTGCGCACCGTGGTCCCGGTTCTGATCTTCACGGCGATCGTGGCCTCGATCGCGAACCTGCGCGAACTCAACAACGCCGCGCGCCTCGTCTGGCAGACGTTGCTCTGGTTCGCCGTGACGGCGCTGATCGCGGTGCTGATCGGCATCGCCCTCGGCCTCCTGCTTCAGCCGGGCCTCAACACCTCGGTCACGCAGGCCGCAGCAGCCGCGCCGTCGCGCTCGGGATCCTGGCTCGATTTCCTGACCGGGCTCATCCCCTCCAACATTCTCGGTCTTCAGGCCTCCACCAGCCTGAAGGAAAGCGGCGCCACGACCAGCCTCTCGTTCAACGTCCTGCAGATCCTGGTGATCTCGATCGCCATCGGCATCGCCGCCTTGAAGGTGGGCGATGCGGCCGAGCCCTTCCTCGCCTTCAACCGCGCCTTCCTGAAGATCGTCCACAAGGTCCTCTGGTGGATCATCCGGCTCACGCCGATTGCGACCGTCGGCCTTCTTGGCAATGCGGTGGCGGTCTATGGCTGGACGACGCTGGCGCAGCTCGGCACTTATGCGGTCGCCATCTATATCGGTCTCGCGCTGGTGCTTCTCGCCGTGTACCCGGCACTTCTCTTGGCCCACGGCCTCAACCCGCTGCGCTTCTTCCAGAGCGCCTGGCCGGCCATTCAGTTCGCCTTCGTCTCGCGCTCCTCGATTGGCACGCTGCCGATCACCGAACGCGTCACGGAACGGGGTCTCGGCGTGCCGCGCGAATATGCGAGCTTTGCCGTGCCGCTCGGCGCCACCACCAAGATGGACGGTTGCGCCTCGATCTACCCGGCGATCTCCGCGATCTTCGTCGCGCAGTTCTTCGGCCTGTCGCTCGGCCTGACGGAATATGTGCTGATCGTCTTCGTGGCCGTGATCGGCTCGGCGGCGACGGCAGGCCTGACCGGCGCGACAGTGATGCTGACGCTGACGCTCTCGACCCTCGGCCTGCCGCTGGAAGGCGTCGGACTTCTCCTCGCCATCGACCCGATCCTCGACATGGGGCGCACGGCGGTGAACGTTGCGGGCCAGGCTCTGGTGCCGACGCTCGTCGCCAAGCGGCAGGGTCTGCTGGACGAGGTCGCCTATAACCGCATCGGCGACATCGACACGCTGGACACGGCCCCCGATACGCGAGCCGTGCCGGCGGAATGACCGTACCAGCGAAGAAGGGCGCCTCGGGCGCCCTTTTTCGCGAATGCCGTCAGGACCGGGCGGCGATCAGCTGCTCCAGAAACTGAGCGACCCCGTCCGCCTCATTCGTGTCCGCGACATGCCGCGCCTTGGCGCGCACCTCTTCGGGCGCCTGTCCCATGGCGACCGACAGGCCGGCATGGGCGAACATCGGCACGTCGTTCGGCATGTCGCCGATCGCGGCCGTCGCCTCCAGCGGAACGCCGAAGGCGCGCGCCAGCGCCTCGACGCCCGCCCCCTTGTTGGCGACGGCGGTGGTCACATCGAGAAAATAGGGCTGCGAGCGCACGACATTGGCGCTGGGTCCGAGCACTGCTCCGATCTCGCGCTCCATCCGCGCGACGGCGGCGTGATCGTCGCTGACGCCGACCACCTTGTCGGCGCGCTCGAACCAGCGCTCGAAATCCTCCGTCAGCGTCGGCTCCAGGCGCGCCGCGCGGCGCTCTAAGTCCGTGTGCGGCGAGGTCTCGTCGCGCGCGATCCACAGGCCGTCGGCGAAGAACCAGACCGGAATTCCCGCCTCGTCCAGCATCGCGACGGCGCGGCGCGCGTCGTGAGGTTCGAGCCGATGCGCCTCGACGATCCGCCCGCCCGGCTCGAACAGGGTGCCGCCGTTGAAGGCGCCGACCGGGCCGGCGAGCGAGAGCTGGTCGATGAGCGCGCCGAGGCCGCTCGGCGGCCGGGCGCTGATCAGCGTGAAGGCGATGCCCGCGTCCCGCGCGCGCCGAACCACCTCGATCGTGCGCTCCGACAGGCTCTTGTCGTTGCGCACCAGCGTTCCGTCGATATCCGACACGACGAGGCGAATGGAGGCGGCGAGCTTGGGATCGAGCACGATGGGACCCTCTGGAAAGGCAGAACGAACGAAGGGCGCGGCGCTGGACCCCGTCCAGCCGAAGCCGCGCCCCGATGGCTTGGCGGTTGGGCAAGCCGGAAGGCCCGCCGCCTCCATTATCGCTTATTGCGGAATCTCGACATGGCCGCCGAAGCCGAAGCGCATGGCGGACAGCATCTTGTCGCCGAAGGTCGCGTCCTGGCGCGAGCGATAGCGGGCATAGAGCGCGGCCGAGAGCACGTTGACCGGCACGGCCTCTTCCATCGCGGCTTCCAGCGTCCAGCGCCCTTCGCCGGAATCGGCGACATTGCCGGAAAAGCGCGACAGGTTCTGGTCGCCCGCCAGCGCGATGGCGGTGAGATCGAGCAGCCAGGACGAGATGACCGAGCCGCGCCGCCAGACTTCCGCGATATCGGGCAGGTTCAGATCGAAGCGCTCGTTCTCGGGCAGGTTCTCGGAATTCTTCGACTTCAGGATGTCGAAGCCCTCGGCATAGGCCTGCATCAAGCCGTATTCGATGCCGTTGTGGACCATCTTGACGAAATGGCCCGCGCCCGCCGGGCCGGCATGGATATAGCCGCGCTCGGCGCGGTCGTCCGGCGCGTCGCGGCCGCGCGTGCGCTCGATGTCGCCATAGCCCGGCGCCAGCGCGTCGAAGATCGCGTCGAGATCGCGCACCGTGTCCACCGGCCCGCCGATCATCATGCAATAGCCGCGCTCCAGGCCCCAGACGCCGCCGGACGTGCCGACATCGACATAGTGGATGCCATGGGGGGCCAGCTCCGCCGCGCGGCGGATGTCGTCCTTGTAGAACGTATTGCCGCCGTCGATGATGACGTCGCCCTCGCGGCAGAGCGGGGTGAGGTCGCGGATCGTGGCCTCGGTCGGCTCGCCGGCCGGCAGCATGACCCAGAAGACGCGGCGGCCGGAAAACTGCCCGGCCAGCGCCTCCAGCGAGGCGGCGCCCTTGGCGCCCTCGGTTTCCAGCGCCGAGACGGCCTCGGCATTGCGGTCGAACACGAAGGCCTCGTGGCCGTGCTTCATCAGGCGTCGGGCGATGTTGCCGCCCATTCGGCCAAGGCCGATGATCGCGATCTGCATGGGTGTCTCTTCGAGAATTGGGGAAAACAAGAAGGCCCGGCCGCCCTCCCCTTCGGCCGAACCCGTCGCGAAACGGCCCGGCCCGAGGTTGTCCCCCGGGGCCGGACGAAGAGCGCCGTCAGCCCTTGCGGGCGGCGATCTGCTCCCTGGCCTTGGCGACCACGGCCTCGCGCGTGAAGCCGAACTTCTCCTGAAGCTTGGCGAGCGGGGCCGAGGCGCCGAAGGTGGACATCGTGACCTTGGCGCCCTTGGCGCCGACATAGCGATCCCATCCGATCGACGCGCCCTGCTCCACGACGACCCGCGCCATGACGTCGGGCGGCAGGACGCTGTCGCGATAGCTCTGGTCCTGCTTCTCGTAGAGTTCCCAGGAGGGCAGCGACACGACGCGGGCCTTCACGCCCTCGCCGCTCAAGGTCTCGTAGGCTGCAAGGCAGAGTGCGATTTCCGAGCCGGTGCCGATCAGGATCACGTCCGGCGTCTCGCCGGGATCGCCGGCCAGCACGTAGCCGCCGCGCTTGAGCCCGGAGGCGGCGGCATATTTCGAGCGGTCGAGCGTCGGCAGGGGCTGGCGCGACAGGACGAGCGCGGTCGGCTCGTGCGTCTGCTCCATGGCGATGCGCCAGGCTTCCGCCGTCTCGTTGGCGTCGCAGGGGCGGATCGTGTTGAGGCCGGGAATGGCGCGAAGGCTCGCCAGATGCTCGATCGGCTGATGCGTCGGCCCGTCCTCGCCGACGCCGATGGAATCATGCGTGAAGACCCAGACCACCGGGATCTCCATGATCGCCGACAGGCGCACGGGCGCGCGCATATAATCGGAGAAGACGAGGAAGGTGGAGGCGTAGGGGCGCACATAGGACAGCGCCATGCCGTTGGCGATCGAGCCCATCGCGTGTTCGCGAATGCCGAAATGCAGGTTGCGCCCGCCATAGGCGTCGCCCCCGAAGGAGCCCGCGCCCTCGAAGCCGAGCTTGGTCTTGTTGGAGGGGGCGAGGTCGGCCGAGCCGCCGATCAGATAGGGTACGTTCTCGGCGATGGCGTTCAGCACCTTGCCGCCGGCATCGCGCGAGGCCATGCCCTTGGCATCCGGCTCGAAGCTCGGGATCGCCGCGTCCCAGCCCTCCACCAGACGGCCGGCGCGCATTGCGTCGATCTGCCGCGCGAGGTCGGGATGGGCCTGCCGGTAGCGGGCGAAATCGGCTTCCCACTTCTCGCGCAGCGGCCGGCCGCGCTCAGCGATCGCCGAGCGGAACCCGTCGAGAACGCCGTCCGGCACCAGGAAGCTTTCGTTTTCCGGCCAGCCATAGAAGCGCTTGGCGCCCTTCACGTCCTCGGCGTCGAAGGCCTCGCCATGGGCCGACGCCGTGCCCTGCTGCTTCTGCAGGCCGTAGCCGATCACCGTGTCCACCACGATGAGGGTCGGCCGGTCGTCGGTGGCGCGAAACTCCTCGACCGCCCGGCGGATCGCGGCGAGATCGTTGCCGTCGGCGACATGGAGCGTCTTCCAGCCATAGGCGCGGAAGCGCTCGGCGACGTCCTCGGAGAAGGCGAGATCGGTGAAGCCCTCGATCGACACGCGGTTGTTGTCGTAGATCCAGCAGAGATTCGAGAGCTTCAGATGGCCCGCCATGGAGGCGGCCTCGGACGACACGCCCTCCATCATGTCGCCGTCGCCGCACAGGACGAAGACGTCATGGTCGAAGAGCGTGGCCTCCGGCTTGTTGTAGCGCGCGGCCAGCCAGCGCTCGGCGATCGCCATGCCGACCGAATTGCCGCAGCCCTGGCCGAGCGGGCCGGTGGTCGTCTCGACGCCCGTGGTCATCCGATATTCCGGGTGGCCCGGCGTCTTGGAGGAGAGCTGGCGGAACTGCTCGATGTCCTCCAGCGACACGGCCGGCTGGCCGGTCTTCTTTCCATCGGCGTCGATCTCCTCGACGCCGGCCAGATGCAGCACCGAATAGAGCAGCATGGAGCCATGGCCGACCGACAGGACGAAGCGGTCGCGATTGGGCCAGTCGGGCGCGGCCGGGTCGTAGCGCATGAACTCCGACCACAGCGTGTAGGCGGTCGGCGCGAGACCCAGCGGCGCGCCCACATGGCCGGAATGGGCCTTCAGCACGGCATCCATCGACAGGGTTCGGATCGTGTCGATCACCTGTTGCGGGAAGCCGTCGCTCGGGTGGGCTTGGGTCTTTTCGAGGGCGCTCATGGGCGAAATCCTTCGTCGTTGGGACGAAACGCTTGGAGGCGGACGGGGGCAGGACCCGAAAGGGGCGGAGGCTGCGGCCGACCGGAAACTCGAGCCCGGAGATGGGGCGCACGCGCCGCGAGTCGATGGGCGGGGACAGGAAAATCCATGCTCAGAAAGGGACTTGCCGACGACACAATCCCTGGCCTATGGAAAACATGACATAACTTATCATGTATTGACGCACGCCGCCGACGGGGCCTCCCACCCGATCGAAGCCGGCGTCCCGCATTGGAAGGCCCGCCATGACCGGACTTCGAAACACAGCCGCGCGGAGCGCCAAGGGCGCGGCGCGGCACAGCCGCGTTTCGGCAGCGCTTCTGGCCTCGCTCCTCCTCGCCGCGCCGGCCCTCGCGCAGGACGGCGGCGCGGTGCCCGCGCCGAGCGCGCCCGCAGCCACGACCGCCGCGCCGGCGGCGCCCGCCGTGTCCCCCGCGCCAGCGCCGGCCGCAGCGCCGACGGCGCCTGCCGCGTCCACCACGCCGGCTCCGGCCGCCCCGAGCACGCCCGCGCCAGCGGCAGAGCCCGCCGCGTCCGCCGCGACGCCGAGCCCCGCTTCACAGCCCGCGCCCGACACGGCCACTGCCAGCGGAACCACCCTGCCCGCCTTCGCCGGCGATCGCGACGCGCCGGCCAGCGAAGCGCCAGCCAGCGAAGCGCCCGCGCACGACCTGTCGCCATGGGGCATGTTCATGGCGGCCGACATCGTCGTGAAGGCGGTGATGGCGGGTCTTGCCTTCGCCTCGGTCGTTACCTGGACGATCTGGCTCGCCAAGGTTCTGGAGCTCGCGGGCGCGCGGCGCCGGGCGCAGTCGGGTGTCCGGCGGCTCGGCGAGGCAAGCGGCCTGCCGGGGGCGGACGGGCTGGAGGGCGCCGGCTGGCGGCGCGGCCCGGTCGCCAACATGGTGCGCACGGCCGTCGCCGAGCGAGAGCGCTCCAGCGGCCTGCCGGCCGAGGGCGTCAAGGAGCGCGTCGCGACCGCGCTTCAGCGCATCGAGGCGCGGGCCGGCCGGCGCATGGCGCGCGGCACCGGGCTTCTGGCGACGATCGGCTCCACGGCGCCCTTTGTCGGCCTGTTCGGCACGGTCTGGGGCATCATGAATTCCTTCATCGGCATCTCCAAGGCCAACACGACCAATCTCGCAGTCGTGGCGCCCGGCATCGCCGAGGCACTTCTCGCCACCGCGATCGGCCTGGTCGCGGCCATTCCCGCCGTCATCATCTACAATGTCTTCGCCCGCGCCATCGCCGGCTACAAGGCGGTTCTGGCGGATGCCTCGGCCGGCGTTCTCCAGCACCTCTCGCGCGATCTCGACCGCGCCAAGTCGGGCGCCGTCCTGCGCGGCCCCGCGCGCGTCGCGGCGGAGTGAGGCGAAGATGGGTGTCAGCCTTCGCAGCGGTGACGACGACGAGACCGGCGAAGTCGCCGACATCAACGTCACGCCCTTCATCGACGTCGTTCTGGTTCTCCTGATCATCTTCATGGTGGCGGCGCCGCTTTCCACCGTCGACGTGCCGGTGGACCTGCCGGTCTCAAACGCCCAGCCGCAGGAGCGACCGACCGAGCCGCTGTTTCTCACCGTTTCGGACGATCTGAACCTCGTGATGGGCGAACAGCCGGTGGAGCGCGGCGCGCTGCAGGCCGCGCTCGACGCCAAGACCGGCGCCAAGCGCGACGAGCGCATCTTCCTGCGCGCCGACGAGACGGTCGCCTATGGCGATCTGATGGAGGTCATGAACCTCCTGCGCTCGGCCGGCTATCTGAAGATCGCCCTGGTCGGGCTGGAATCGGCGCCCGCGCCCACCTCCACGCCCGCACCCGCCCCAACGGCCCCCGCCACGCAGCCATGACGCTTCTTCACATCCAGGGAGGCGAGCGCGAGGGATCGGGCCTCGGTGCCCTGCGCTGGGGCGCGGCGGCGCTTGCCGTCGTCGCCTTTCATGCAAGCGCGGCCTTCTATGTCTCGCAGATGCCTCCGCCGCCGCCCGCGCCGCCCTTGGGCACGCCGGAAGCCGCCGTCCTGATCGACCTCGCCCCGCCCGCGCCGCCGCCAAGCGCGCCGGCCGCCGAGGCGCCGCCGACCGAAGAGCCCCTCGCCGAAACCCCGCCCGAGCCGGAACCTGCACCCGACCCCGAACCGGCCCCCTTGCCGCCCGAACCGGCGCCGCTCCCGCCCGAGCCCGCTCTGCCCGAACCGCCGCCGCCCGAGCCCGAGCCGGTGGTGGAGCCCGAGCCCGTGCCGGACCTGCCGAAGATGGAGGCGCCGCCGGAAGCGGCCTTGAATGCGCCCGTGCCGCTGCCGCGCCCGACGCCGCCGCCGCGCCCGCGCGTCGCCGAAAAGCCGCCGGAGCGCAAGGTGGAGCGCCCGCGCCGCGAGCGTCCGCGCGAAGAGGCCAAACCCCGGCCGCAGCGCCAGCAACGCGCCGCGCCGCCCCCTTCCCGCGCCTCGCAGGCGTCCAGCGCGCAATCGACGCAAGGGGCGACTCAGGCCTCCGCCTCGGAAGAGGCGCGTTGGCAATCGCAGGTTCGAGCGCGCGTCATGCGCTTCACGCGCACGCCCCGCGGCGGTGGAGTGGGTACGGTGACGGTGTCCTTCACGGTCGGACCATCGGGCACGGCGTCAGGCATCCGCGTGGCGCGCTCGTCCGGCAATCCGGTTCTGGATCAGGCCGCGCTCGACGTCGTGCGCCGCGCCAGTCCGTTCGCGTCTCCGCCATCCGGTGCCAGCAAATCCGTGACCTTGCCGCTCGCCTACAAGCGTTGAGCTGATCTGGAGCGCGTCCACACACAAAGAAGACGGAGCTCGCTTTCGCGCGCCAGGATTTGGCGAGGAGACATCGCTCCGTTCTCACTTGCGACCATACGGGTCGATACCGACCGCCGAGCCGCCGAGCCGCGTGAAACGACAACTTAATTGTTTGCCGGGTATGGAATAAAACCTGCTCAAAGAGGTTTTTCATGTTCGGTCGAAGCCGCTCCAAAAGCACCCTTGTCAGCGATGCGGAACAAATCGAATCCAACGCACAACGGCTGCACCTGCTCGAAGAGCAGGGCGGGATCGGGCTTTGGGACGTGAAAGTCGCCGAAGGCGATCCCGCCGACCCGAACAGCCAATGGCGCTACTCTTCGGACCTGCGGCGAATGCTCGGCTACCGCACGGAAGCCGAGTTTCCGAACAGTATGGCCTCCTGGACGAACAGTATCCATCCCGACGACGCCGAACGTTCCTTTGCGGATCTCGGCGCATTCGTCGCGGATCGGACCGGCGAGGCTCGTCTCACCATGACGTTCCGGCTGCGCGTCGGCGACGGTTCGTATCGTTGGTTCAGCTCCACCGGCGGCGCCTTGCGCGATGCGGCCGGCAAGGTTCTTCGCCTGGGCGGCGCGCTTCGCGACCTCCACGACGAGAAATGCCTGCTGATGGAACTCGAGGCGTTCCGCAACGCGCAGACGCTGGCCACCAGCGCCGCCTCCTCGGCCATGGAGGAAATGGCGGCCAACATCGCGCAGAATGCCGACAACGCGGTCCGAACGGAGAAGGTGGCCGCCCATGCCTCACGCAATGCCGAACAGACCCGCCAATCCGTGAACGAAGCGGTCGGCTCGATCCGGATCATCGCCGAGAAGATCCGGATCATCCAGGAAATCGCGCGCCAGACGGATCTTCTCGCCCTCAACGCGGCCATCGAGGCCGCCCGCGCCGGTCAGCACGGCAAGGGTTTCGCCGTGGTTGCCTCGGAGGTGCGGAAGCTGGCGGAGCGATCGCAGGTCGCCGCGACCGATATCGGAACCCTGTCGTCGACAACCCTCAAGCTCTCGGAACAGGCCAGCCGGATGCTCGCGGATCTGATGCCCGACATCGACAAGACCACAGAGCTGGTGCGCGAGATCTCGTCCGCCTGCGGTGAGCAGAATATCGGCGCACAGCAGATCAACGAGGCGCTTCACAAGTTGAACGGCGGCTCACCGGTGACCCGGCCCGGCGATGGGCGTCCGCGGATCCGACAGGCCGCCTGACCGCGCCCATAGTCACGCCCCTGGCGCGCGTCGCGCGGACCGTGACGAGACACGGGGGGCGCTTCCGCCCATGGCCACGCCCTTGCCGAACCGGCCCGGCCCGGCAGGCCGATCACCGACGCGCGCTGGCGCGGGCCGGCGAACCGGGAAGCGGTGCGATCCGCTTCCAGAACAGGATCGTGCTGGACATCCGGCCGTGGGGCGTGAAGGCGAAATGCGGGATCAGGCCGGCGCGCTCGAAGCCGAGCCGCTCGTAGAGCGAGGCCGCGCCCTCCTCTTCGGCCGTGTCGAGCACGAGATGGCTCTTGCCGCGTTCGCACGCCAAGGTCTCGGCCGCCGCCATAAGCGCGCTGGCGATGCCCTGCCCGCGATGCGACAGGCGGGTCATGAGCTTGCCGATCTCGGCGCGATGCGGCTGGTTCGGCGGAAAGCCGAGGAACAGCGTGACCGTCCCGACGATCCGCTCCCCCTCGAACGCGCCGAGGACCACGCGCTCGCCGCGCCCGGCCGCTTCCAGCGAGCCCGTCCAGAAGTCGCGTGCCTCCTCGAACGCCAGCGGATGGAGGAAGCTGACCGAACCGCCGCTCGCCACCGTTTCCACCAGAAGCGAGGCGAGATCGTCGAGCGCGGCGGGCGTCGCGGCAATGGGACGGATGCACCAGTCGGACATGGGTTCAGCTCCGTGTGAGGGCGACGCAGTAGAAGCAGGATCGGTCGGTCTCGTTGGAAAAGATGACCTCACCGGGCGCGCCGAAGCCGAGGCAATCGCCAGGGCCGAGGTCGAACAGGTCGCCGCCCTCGTGCAGGCGCAGATGCCCTTCCACGACGCGAACCACCTGCCGGATGCGCGCATAGGACGAGGCGGGCAGCACGACGCGCCCGCCGGGCGGCAGTTCCACATCCACGATTTCGACCGGGTGCCAGGAGCGGGCGAAGGCCTGTCGGCGGCGATAGCCGGTTTCCGGGTCGGTCCACCAGGCTTCCTCGCCCGCGCGCTGCAAGCGCTTCTCGTCGCCTTCCGCGCGCACGAGGAGGCCGGCAAGGGTCAGGCCGAAGGCCTCGGCCAGCCGAACCAGGACGCCGGCCGTCGGGCTGACCTCGCCGCGCTCGATCTTGCTGATCGCGGCCTTGGACACGTCCGAGCGCTCAGCGAGATCCGCCAGCGACCAGTTCCGCGCCTCGCGCTCGGCGCGAATATGCTGCGCCAGCCGGCGCTCCGAATCGTCCACCAAATGATCCATTCGTCTCTTTTACAAGACGACTGGATCAGTGGCTAGGGGGTCGGATCTTGGCGAGGGGCGGCTTGTGGCTTACGCCGCGGCGCCCACGAACCGCGCATCCGCCTCGTCCAAGAGCCGCCGGATTTGCGTCACTTCCAGCGAGGCATCGGGCGTGCAGTTGGCATAGGTCAGCTTCTCGCCGGCCTTGATGGCCTGCGTCACCACGCCGCCCTCGGCGAGCCCCAGCGGCAGGCCGCCGGCGGCGCGGGCGTCCTCCCAGGTCATGGCGAAGCCGCGATACTGGGTTTCGCCGATGCGCCCGAGCGTGTCGCCGGGAGCGAGATCGCGCTTGGCGACCGCGATGCATTCGCCGACCGGATGGTCGAGCGGCTCCAGATGCGGCGCGCCGCGCATCACCGCATGGATCGCCGACAGCGGCACCTCGATCGAGGTGAGGTGGAAGGGGCGGTAGAGCGCAAAGCACGGGCCGGGGCCGACCTTGAGATCGGCGATGCGCTCCAGAACGCGCGGGTGCTTGGGCTTCACGATGCAGAAGACGCCGGGCGCGACGCCCTTGCCGATCGTGTAATCGACACAGCCGGGCCGCGAGAGAATGCCGCCGTCCTCCTTGGAGCAGAGAACCTGCGCAAGGCGCTCGGACGAGGCGTCCGGCCCGTGCATCCCCGGCACGTCGGGTTTGAGGCCCGTCGCATTGGCGATGGCGGTCATTTCCACCATGGTCTTGGAGCCGTCCACGAACTCCACCAGCATCCGGGCGTTCATGTTGCGCCGGATCGCCTCGGCTTCGTAATCTTCGGGCACGGCGGAAAAATCGAGCGCGTTGTTCTTGCCCTTGCCGGCGCAGACGATGTCGAGCCCGAGCGACTGGGCGAGGCCGATCAGCTCGATCGTGGATTGCGGCTCGTCGCCGGCCGCGCCCGTATAGACGACGCCCGCGCGCTTGGCCTCGGCCTTGAGATAGCGGCCGATCGTGATGTCGGCCTCGACATTCAGCATGACGACATGCTTGCCGTTGCGAAAGGCGTCGAGCGCGATGCGCGTGCCCGCGCTCGGGCTGCCCGTCGCGTCGATCACGACGTCGATCCGCCCCGCCGCGCAGAAGGTGCGGAAATCCTCGACGATCGCGACCGCGCCGGCCTCGATCGCGGCATCCACAGCGGCGGGCGTGTCGGCCGAGCGCCCCGCGCCGTCTTCGTAGCCGGCAAAGCGCAAGGTCTCGCGCGCCCGGTCGGCCTTGGAGGTGGACACCGCGCCGAGCCGGACGCCCGGCATCAGGAGAAGCTGCACCATGAGATCGGTGCCCATCTGGCCGGCGCCGGCCAGACCCACCGTGACCGGGCCCCGCTCGTCCGCATAGGCCAGAAGTTCGGCCGCAAGGCCCACCCGCGCGATCCGGTCCATGGCCGATTCCTTCTCATCCCTGCCCGTCCGAGCGACGCGGCCTCGGGCGGGGATAAGGGGTCTTGCCGTTCGGGATCAACCTCCTTGCGCGCAAGCGGCGCATCGCACCCTGCGGCAAGGGGGACGCGCGCCCGTTTGCAAAGCGCCGGGCGCTCCCTATGCTCACACCGACGTCACAGGGATCGGACAGGCACCCCTCGCCATGCGCATGCTTCTGGTGGAAGACAATGAGGGCCTTGGCGACGCGGTCAACCGGCATCTGCGCAATGCCGGCCATTCCGTGGAATGGGTGCGCTCGGGCGAGGACGCGCTGGAGGCCTTCCAGATCGAGCCCTTCGACGCCGTCATTCTCGACCTGAATCTGCCGGGGCGCGACGGATTGTCCGTGATCGCCGAACTCAGGCGCGGGCGCTCCACCGTTCCCGTCCTCGTCGTCACCGCGCGGGCCGAGATCGACGACAAGATCAGCCTTCTCGATCAGGGCGCCGACGACTATCTCGTGAAGCCCTTCGACCTGCGCGAACTGGAAGCGCGGCTGCGCGCGCTTCTGCGCCGCCCGGCCGGGCAGACCACGAGCGTCGCGCGCGTCGGCGATGTCGAGATGGACATGGCCGGCCATCTCGTGACCGTTGGCGGGCGGGCGGTGGATCTCGGCCGGCGCGAGTTCCGTCTTCTGGAAATCCTCCTGTCGAAGCCGGGCGTCGTCGTGCAGAAGGAGCAGCTCATGGCGCAGCTCTTCTCCTATGACGAAATGGTCTCCACCAACGCCCTGGAGCTCTACGTCTCGCGCCTGCGCCGCAAGCTGGAGGGCGCCTCCGTCGAGATCGCCACCGTGCGGGGCGCCGGCTATGTCGCGCGCATCAACGATTCCGGTCCGGCCAAACCGGCCGAGGACCGGAAAAACGCCTGATGGACGCGCCCGCGCCGCCCGCCGCGCGGCCGGCCGACCGAGCCCGCCGGCCCGTCTCGATCCGCCGCCGCATTCTGGTCTTTGCCGGCGCGCTGCTGCTCCTGGCCGCCGTCGGGCTCGTCTTCTTCATTCGCGACTATGCCGAGCGCTCCTCCGACCGCGCCTTCGACCGGCTGCTCGGCGCTTCGGCGCTGACCATCGCGGGCGCGGTGCAGCTCGAGAACGGCCGCGTCACCGTGGAACTGCCGCTCGCCTCCTTCGCCATGTTTTCGGGCGAGGACCGCATCTTCTACGCCGTGGAATCGCCGCTCGGCGAGAATGTCACGGGCGAAACCGATCTGTCCGCCGGACTGCCGCCCGCCAGCGCGAGCGATCCGGTCTTTGCCGACAAGCCATATCGCGACGAGCCGGTGCGGGTCGCGAGCGTCGGGCGGCTCGTCTCCACCGCCGAGGGCACGGGCTGGGTGACGATCCGCGTCGCCGAAACGCGGGGCGAGCGCAACGCTCTGGCGCGCGAAATCCTCAACAACGCCATTCTGCCCGTTCTCCTGATGACGCTTCTGGCGCTGCTGCTTCTGTGGGTCGGCATCGGCCGGGTCTTCGCCCCGCTTCTGACGCTGGAGCGGCATCTGCGCGGGCGCTCGCCGGACGATCTCTCGCCGGTCGATCTGCCCGCCCCCCTCGAAACCGCGCAGCTCGTCGGCGCCCTGAACGGCTTCACCGCCCGGCTGAAGCTCGCGCGCGAGCGGCTGGAAGCGCTGGTGGCGGAAGCCGCGCACGAGGTCCGCACGCCCTTGGCCTCGCTGCGCGCCCAGGCCGAGCTGGCGCTGGCCGAGCGCGACCCGGCGGCGCTGCGCCGCGATGTCGAGCGCATCCACGAGGGCGCGGTGCAGGCGAGCCAGCTCGTTTCGCAGCTTCTGATGGACGCGACCGTGACGCATCGCCTCGAAAACCAGCCGGAGCCGACCCCCGTCGCGCCGCTCGCGCAGGAAGTCGTGCGCCGCCTCAGCCCCGACCTGTCGGAGCGGGTGCATCTCGCCATCGCGCCGGACGCGGCGGAGGCCGAGCTCAGCGTCGACCGCGTGGTGCTGCGCGAGGCGATCCGCAATCTCGTGGACAATGCGCTGCGCTACAGCGACGAGGACGTGGACATCCGCGTCGAGCGGGGCGACGACGCGCTCGTTCTTCGCGTCATGGACCGGGGGCCTGGCATTCCCGACCACGAGAAGCCGCTCGTCTTCGGCCGCTTCCGGCGCGGCGAAACGGGCACGCGGCGCGACCGGGGCGGATCGGGCCTGGGGCTAGCGATCGTCGCGCGCGTCGCAGAGGCGCAGGGAGGCGAGGTTCGGCTTCTGGACCGGCCGGGCGGCGGGCTCGACGTGCACTTGCGCCTTCCCACCGGCGCGCCGCCGAAGCAGGGACAGGCGCTCGGGCGTCGCCACGTCCTGTCGGGGCTGGCGCTGACGGCGGCGACGCTCGCCCTCCCCCGCCGCGCGCGGGCCGCGGCCGAGTTCGCCGCGCGCCGGCAGCCGGCGGCGGCCACCCTCCGGATTGCCGGCGCGACGGACACCGGCCTCTTCTCCCATCTCATCCGCGCCTTCCAGCGCGAGCGGCCGGACGTCGCCGTCATCTACGAGGAAGACGAGACCCGCGCCGTCTACGACCGGCTCGTCCGGCCCGGCGCCGCCGCGCCCGATCTCGTGGTCAGCTCTGCCTCCGACCTTCAGGTGAAGTTCGTCAACGAGGGACTGGCGCGCGCCTATGCGCCCGAGCGGCTCGCCAGCATTCCGGACTGGGCGCGCTGGCGCTCGGAGGTCTTCGGCTTCAGCTTCGAGCCCGCCGTGATCGTCTACAACCGCAATCTCGTGTCCGAGGCCGAAGCGCCGCGCACGCATCTTCAGCTCGCCGAGCTTCTGGAGCGCGAGGCCCGGCGCTTCACGGGGCGCGTGGGCACCTACGACGTGGCGCGCAGCGGCGTCGGCTATCTCCTGGCGACGCAGGATCAGGCCATCTCCTCCTATTTCTGGCGTCTGGCCGCCGCCTTCGGCCGCATCGACGTGCAGCTCACCGCCTCCAGCCCCGCGATCCTCGACCGGCTCGTCACCGGGGAGCTCGCCATCGGCTACAACATCATCGGCTCCTACGCCTTCGCGCGGCAGGACGCCGGAGCGCCGATCGGCATCATCGTGCCGGACGACTACGTGCTCGTCTTCTCGCGCTCCTTCCTGATCCCGGAGGGCGCGCCCCGGCCCGATCTCGCCGAAGCCTTCATCGACTTCACGCTCTCTCCCGCCGGTCAGGCGGTGCTGGCGGGCCCCGCCGCGCTCGGCGCCCTGCTCGGCGGCGACGGGCGCTGGACGGCGGAGCGCATCGCCGCCCTCGGCCAGGGCGCGGTGCAGCCCATCCGCTTCAGCCCCTCGCTTCTCGTCGGCCTCGATCGGCAGCGGCGCGAACGCTTCCTCGCCACCTGGCGCGAAATCGTCTCGCCGCACTGAAAGGGAAACATGCGTCAGGGGCGCTGTTTCAGTAAGAGTTGAATAGCGAACGCAATCCGGTCCTTCGAGCCGGCCGCTCGCAGATTGCTGATCGCCGTTTCGGCCAATTGGATTGCAGTCAGAGCGGTCGCTCGATTAACGCGGTGGAAAGGATCGTAATCCGCTTTGTGCCGCTGTTCCTGCAGCGTCCTGAAGGCGTCGCCGACTTGGGTGAGGTCGGGCGGGAACCCAAGATTGCGAAGTTGCGCACAAGCCGTCTTCGCCTCGCCGTGATTGAGCGCCCGATAGGTTTGGCGCCAAGCTTTATCGGCGCGATTTTGGCCAGTCCCGACTAGTCGATCAGCGCAATCGCGCGCTACGGCATGGAACAGAGCGTAATACGCTGTGCTGATCGAGCGTTTGAGATCGGCCTGACGAGGCTTCTTGGGACTTGCCTTCGCCAATCGCCGCGCGGTTCCCAGCAAATCGTCACTCATCAGAAGGCCGGCGACGATGCCACGTCTGCGTCCGAGGCGCCGTATTCGACATAGGCAAAGCGCTTCTCGCCCAACTCGAACAGACGATCATTCAGCTTGGTCACGAGCGTGGACGCGCGCTTGGGATCGAACGCCGAGTCATCGCCCGAATAGTGGATCTCGACGAGAAGCGCAGGGTCGCCATCGTGGTCTTCGGTCTCGATCACGTCGATACTCTCGATACCGGCGGAGCCGAGTTCAGCTTCCACGAGTTCAACGATGGCGCTCCGAAGGTCATCGGCACGGCTGTTTGCGGGCATGGCGGCGCGGCGCCTTCTTCTAGGATTGTGCTTTCCCTATGCATTCCAACCCCGGCGAGCGCAAGGTTCATGCTGCGCTGCCACGGATCAAAGATGAACGATTTCTCAAGGCGGCGGCCTCCTGACAGGTTTTTGACAGGTCGTCCGGTCTAGTCTGCTGGGGATGGCCGGGGAGGCTTGAGGCGCATCTTTGGGAGAGTTGGCGGAGCGCGCGTGCGCCCGTCCGCGCGGTGTCTGGAGGGACACGCCGGCAGACCGTCCCGCGATCCGTTCCGTTTTTCTATCCCCCCGCGAAGCGTGTCGTGTCACGCCCCGGCCCAAGAAGCATCGGCCTCGTCGCAGGCCGCCTTGTCGCTTTCGGCCTATTTTCGCTTTCGGGAGGAACCCAGCATGAAGTCCTTGATCGTCGGCGCTTTCGTCGCCCTCGCCCTCGCCTCCACTTCGGCCCTGGCGCAGAGCGCCCCGGCCTACGAGATCATGGCGCCGGCCTCGCCGGGCGGCGGCTGGGACCAGACGGCCCGCGCCATGCAGGCCACGCTTCAGGATTCCAAGCTCGCCCGCAACGTGCAGGTGGTCAACGTTCCGGGCGCCGGCGGCACGATCGGCCTCGCCCAGTTCACGGCCTCCAAGGCCGGCAACCCGGACGCGTTGCTCGTCGGCGGCTATGTCATGGTGGGCGCGATCCTCACCAACAATTCTCCGGTCAGCCTCGACGACGTGACGCCGCTCGCCCGTCTGACGGGTGAGGACGAGGCCATCGTGGTGCCGGCCTCCTCGCCCTACAAGACGATCGCCGATCTCGCCGCGGCGATGAAGGAGAACCCGGGCGCGGTCGCCATCGCCGGCGGCTCGGCCGGCGGCACCGACCACATCGCGGCCGGCCTCCTCGCCCAGGCCGTCGGCGCCGACCCCAAGGCCATCAACTACATCGCCTTCTCGGGCGGCGGCGAGGCGCTGGCGGCCATTCTCGGCCAGCAGGTCGCGGCCGGCATTTCGGGCTATGGCGAGTTCGAAGCCCAGGTGAAGGCCGGAACGCTGCGCCTTCTCGCCACCACCGGCGAAAAGCGCGTGACGGGCTCGGAAGCGCCGACGCTGAAGGAAGCGGGCATCGACATGGCCCTGCAGAACTGGCGCATGGTCGCCGGCGCGCCGGGCATCACGGCCGAGCAGAAGGCCGCGCTGATCGCCAATCTCGAGAAGATGGTCGCCACTCCGGAATGGCAGGCGGTGCTCCAGCGCAACAACTGGACCAACACGTTCCTGGCCGGTGACGCCTTCCAGACCGAACTCGCCAAGAACATCGCCGACACCAAGAAGGTGCTGACGGCGATCGGTCTCGTCCAGTAATGAGCGTCTCCACGCAAACCGCGCGCCGCCCCGATTGGGCGGCGCTTGCCATCGGCGTCGCGCTCGGCATTCTCGGCCTTCTGGTCGGGCTCGACGCGCGCGGCATCGGCGGTGGCTCCTATGCGCGCATCGGACCGGCGACCTTTCCCTACGTGATCGCGGCAGTTCTGCTGGCGCTGTCGGTCTGGACCGTGATCGAAGCGTGGCGGGGCCAGTTTCCCGAGCGCGACCATGACGAAACTGGACCAATCGTCTGGATCGTCGGCGGCCTCGCCGCGCAGCTCCTGCTCCTGAACACGGCCGGCTTCTCGATCGCGACGGGCCTTCTCTTCGCGGCCACCGCGCGCGCCTTCGGCAAGCGCCGGCTCTACGTCTCGATACCGCTCGGCATTCTGATCAGCTTCGCGATCTGGGTCCTGTTCTCGCAGGTCCTGCGCCTGTCGCTGCCGGCCGGACCGCTGGAACGCCTGTTCTTCTGACGGCGTGAGCCGACCCCCGATGGGGGTTCGACGCGCCGAAGGGCTCGCCTTCCCCGCGCGAAGGCCATCGCCCCGCTTCGCCTTCGCCCGCCTCGGGCGGCTCGTTCCTTTTTCGCATTGGTTCTGCCGATGGATACATTCGCGCTTCTGGGACAAGGCCTTCTGACGGCCGCCCAGCCCATGAATCTTCTCTACGCGCTGATCGGCGTGACGCTGGGAACCGCGGTCGGCGTCCTGCCCGGCATCGGCCCGGCGCTGACCGTCGCGCTGCTTCTGCCCGTCACCTACCAGCTCGACGCGGCCGGCTCGCTGATCATGTTCGCGGGCATCTACTATGGCGGCATGTATGGCGGATCGACCACCTCGATCCTCCTGAACACGCCGGGCGAAAGCGCCTCGATCATCACGGCGCTCGAAGGCAACAAGATGGCCCGCAAGGGGCGCGGCGGCCCCGCGCTGGCGACGGCCGCCATCGGCTCCTTCGTCGCCGGCCTGATCGCGACGCTGGGTCTCGCCTTCCTCGCGCCGATCATCGTCTCCTTCGCGCTCTCCTTCGGCCCGGCGGAATATTTCGCTCTGATGATCCTGGCCTTCGTCACCGTGTCGGCGGCCTTCGGCGACTCGGCGCTGCGTGGCCTCACCAGCCTCGCGCTCGGCCTGACGCTCGGCCTCGTCGGCATCGATCTCCAGACCGGACAGGCGCGCCTGACGCTGACCCCGGTCGCCAAGTATTTCCGCGAACTGGCCGCCGACCCGGCCGCGCCGCTCCATTCGCTCTGGGAAAGCCTGTCCTCGCTCTTCGGCGGCATCTCGGCCAATCTCCTCGACGGCATCGAGGTGACGACGCTGGCCGTCGCGCTCTTCGCCATCGGCGAGGCGCTGGTCGTCGCGGCCGCCGCCAGCCGCACGCCCGACACGATCGAGGCCGTGAAGGGCTCGCTCTGGATGACGAAGGAAGACTGGAAGCGCTCCTGGAAGCCCTGGCTGCGCGGCACGGCGGTCGGCTTCCCGATCGGCGCCATGCCGGCGGGCGGCGCGGAGATCGGCACGTTCCTCTCCTATTCCATGGAGAAGAACCTCACCAAGCATCCCGAAGAGTTCGGCCAGGGCGCGATCGAAGGCGTCGCGGGTCCGGAAGCGGCCAACAATGCGTCCGCCGCCGGCACGCTGGTGCCGCTGCTGACCCTTGGCCTGCCGACCTCGGCCACGGCCGCGATCATGCTCGCCGCCTTCCAGCAGTTCGGGCTCCAGCCCGGCCCGCTTCTCTTCATCACCTCCCCCCAGATCGTCTGGGGCCTCGTCGCCAGCCTTCTGATCGCCAACCTGATGCTGGTGGTGCTCAACCTGCCGCTGATCGGCCTCTGGGTGCGGCTCCTCACCATCCCCCGTCCCTGGCTCTATGCGGGCATCCTCGTCTTCGCGACGCTCGGCTGCATCGGCGCCAACCCGTCGGCGGTGGAACTCGGGATGCTGCTCCTGTTCGGCCTGATGGGCTACATGCTGCGCCGCTTCGGCTATCCGATCGCGCCGGTCGTGGTCGGCCTGATCCTCGGGCCCATGGCCGAGCAGCAGCTGCGCCGCGCGCTGGCGATCAGCCAGGGTGACCCGAGCGTCCTCGTGCACTCGGTTCTGGCCGTGACGCTCCTGACCCTCGCGGTTCTGGCGCTGGTGGTGCCGATGATCCTGCGCGCGCGGGGCCGGGGCAAGCTCCTGGCGGCGATGGCCTCCGACGAGGATTGATCGCTTCCCACATGGAAGCCATGCAAAAAGGGCAGCCCTGCGAGGGGCTGCCCTTTTTCATTTCGGGAAGGTGTGAGGCCGTTCAGCCGCGCTTGATGCCGTAGAAGGCTTCCGGGTCGATGCCGACGGACTGGAGCGCCGCGCGGCTCGGGCGCTTGCCGGCCTCGGCGGCGGCGGCGCAGGCGACCGCACCGCTGACCGTGTTGGTGAAGCTGCGGATCTGGCTACCGAACTGGCGCATGCGGGACATCTGGCTCATCACTCTTCTCCTCGATCTGTTGAGATGAAGATGGGCGTTTCGCCTCGCGCTTAGAAGAGGCGCCAAGGCGAGGGAGCCATGCAGAAATGAGAGACCTGGCGGGCACGTTGGATCAAATCGTTTGAATTCGCTGCGTTTCCACGCCGATCTTGCTTCAAGCCATGCTTCTCCGCGTGGTGAGCACGATGTAGGTCCTTCGACATTGGTGAAGAAAGCCTTTCCTTCATCGGAACGGCCGGCTGACCGGGGAGGATCGGGGCTTCGCAGGCAGGGCATGCCGAGGGATGTCGCTTCCTCGTCGGAAACAGAGAGAGGTTCTCAGCCTCCACGACAGAGCCCTTCCCCCTCACGATCCACCGAGCCATTGCCATCCGAGCGGCAGATCGGGACGGCTCCCGGCGATCGAGACCAGCGCGACAGCCCGCCCCCTCAGCCCGGCACCAGACGGGACGCTGGGCCATGCTTTCAGCGGATTAACAGGAGCGCGAGCCGCACCGAATGGCAGGCATCGCAGGCTGCCGAGCGATTTTCGAGCCGGCCAAGGAACCTCGCCCCGTTTCCGGCATTCGGCGAGGTTGACGCTGCGAACGGTTTCGCGCGACCGAAGGATGCTGCCTTGGATATCGTCACCTCGCAAATGCTTCGGCGCGCGCTGCCCCTGTTCACCGCACTGGCGGTCACGGTGCTGATCCTGGCCGTGTCCTCGATCCTCTATCTCGGGCGCGAAATCTTCGTGCCCTTCGCGCTCGGAATTCTCCTCTCCTTCATCCTCGCCCCGATCGTCATCAAGCTGCAGCGACACCGCGTGCCGCGCATTCTCGCCATCTCCGGCGCGATCCTCGTCGCCACCGTCGTGATTCTCGGCCTCGGCTTCCTGATCGCGACGCAGGTGACAGCGCTGGTCGGCGAAATTCCGTCCTACCGCTCGACGGTCGAGGGCAAGCTGCGCTCCCTGTCGGAATCGGCGCAGTCGCAAGGAAGCGGCCCGTTCAGCCGCGCCGCCGTGGCGCTGGAGGAGATGGCCGCCGACATCCAGACCATCGCCGCCCCGGCCGAAGGCGCGGCCGACGCACCCAAGCCCCTTCTCGTGACGGTGGAGGATTCCAGCAGCCTGTTCCAGACGATCAGCGCGGTGGCCCTGCCGCTCCTGTCGCCCATCGCGACCTTTGGCGTCGTCATCATCTTCGCGATCTTCATCCTCCTCCAGCGCGAGGACCTTCGAAACCGCTTCATCCGCCTCGCCGGAACGGACGATCTCCAGCAGACCACCGCCGCGATCGACGACGCGGCCAAGCGCCTGTCGAAGCTCCTCCTGTTCCAGCTCGGCGTCAACGCCGCCTTCGGCGCGATGACGGCGCTCGGCCTCTGGCTGCTCGGCGTGCCGAGCCCTGTTCTCTGGGGCATTCTCGGCGGCATCCTGCGCTTCATCCCCTATGTCGGCGGCTTCATCGGCGCGGGCCTGCCCATGCTCCTGGCCTTCGCGGTGGACCCGGGCTGGTCCATGGTGATCTGGACGGCGGTTCTTTATCTCGGCGCCGAGGCGCTGCTCAGCAATGTCGTCGAGCCCGTGCTCTACGGCCATTCCACCGGGCTTTCGCCGGTCGCGATCCTGCTCGCGGCCACCGTCTGGGCGCTGCTCTGGGGGCCGGTCGGCCTGATTCTGGCGACGCCGCTCACCATCTGCCTCGTGGTCATGGGCCGGCACGTGCCGCGCCTCGCCTTTATCGACGTGATGTTCGGCGACCGCCCGGCCCTTTCGCCGCCGCAGATCTTCTATCAGCGCATGCTCGCCGGCGCGCCGCAGGAAGCGGCCGATCAGGCCCGCGAATTCCTGCGCGAGCGCGAACTCGCCACCTATTACGACGAGGTGGCGCTGGAGGGCCTGCGCATCGCGCACGAGGACGTCGCGCGCTTCGCGGTGAAGGGCGAGCGGCTGGAAACGCTGCGCGCCGCGACCTTGGAACTCGTCGAGGATGTCGGGACGCTGCGCCCCTCGCGCCGCCGCCGCAAGACCCATCTGACCGCCGAGGCCGCCGCCGCCGTCGACGCGGTCGGCCCCGATCAGGAGGTCACACGCATCGTCCAGCGCAAGGAGGACCTCGCTCCCGAATGGCGCGGCCCGACGCCTGTGGTCTGCCTGTCCGGCAACAATGCGCTGGACCCCGCCGTCACCACGATGCTGGTGCAGGTGCTCGAACGCCATGGGCTCGGCGCGCGCCACATCTCCCTGTCGGAGCTGCGCAAGAACCCGCCCGCGCGCAAGGATGCCGAGGGCGTGGCGCTGGTGGTCCTGTCCTTCATCGAGCCGCTCTCCACCGTGCATCTGCGACAGGCCGTGCGCGAAGTGCATCGCGTCGCGCCCAAGGCCCGGATCATGATCGGCATCTGGCGTCAGCGCGACCCGGCCATGCTGCAGGAACTGCAACGCCGCGTCCATGCCGACGCTCTCGTGACGACGCTGAACAAGGCGCTCGCCGCCGCGCTCGAAATGTCCGGCCAGCGCGGCGTGCAGACGCCCGCCCCTCGCCCCGCGCCGCCCCCGGCGGTCCCTGCGAACCGGGTGGAGGCGGAAGCTTCCGCCGTGGCGCTTTAGAGCCTGGGACAGAACCCTGCGGCGGAGAGCCGGCGAGGGATTTTCGTTCCCGGCGAGGCGCCGAGCGGAGGCGATGCAGCGCATCGACGAGCATCGGCAACGATGATCGGGGACGGAAAGACCCGGCGGATCGACCCGAAGGGTTCTGTCCCAGGCTCTAAGCCGCGAACCCCTCTCCCCAACGCCTCGATCAGGCCCATCCTCGCGGATGGGCCTTTTCTTTGGCCGCCGGCGTCGCGAGGCGCGTTCTGCGGGAGTGAGCCGCCATCGAAGCCAAGCCTTGCAGCGAGGCAAGGTCGACGCTGTGTGGCGACGCGGGTCGCGGCCCGCCTCTCGCAGCTCGGACGCTTTCCCATCTCCACAAACGAAAAGACCGCGCCCGAAGGCGCGGTCTCGTCAGTTCAGTTCCGTGCACGTGGCGTCGAGCCGGAGCTCCCGGCCCTCAGTCCTGCCCCTCGGGGCGGATGAAATGCACCCGGTCCACCGCGGCGGTGCGGAAGGCTTCGCCGACATGGGCGAAGGCCTGATGCGCGTCGTCCGAGGCCGCGCCGCCATCTTCCGGCTCCAGAAGGAAGACGAGGAAGGAGCGGCCCGTCGCCATGTAGTCGGTGCCGAATTCGAAGGGCACGAGTTCGTCGCGATTGGGCAGGTTGGTGTCGATGATGCAGGCCCAGCGCTTGCCGCCCGGCGCCGAGGGCAGCTTCACGTTCACAACGTCGTCATGCGCGTTGAGGACGAGCAGCATCGTGGCGTCGGAGCCGAGGCGCTTGATGCCTTCCGACTGGGCGCGGCCGTCGAGCAGCACGCCGAAGCAGCGCGCGCCCGCGTCGTTCCATTCGGCATCCTGCATCTCGTTGCCGGACGGCGACATCCACGTCACATCCTTGGCGCCGATCTCCTCGTCGAACGTGCCATGCAGGAAACGGCCCCGGCGCAGCATCGGCAGCGACTGGCGCAGCATGATGAGCTTCTGGACGAACTCGGCGAGTTCGACCCCCTCTTCCGTCACGTTCCAGTCGACCCAGCCGATCTCGTTGTCCTGCGCATAGGCGTTGTTGTTGCCGCCCTGCGTGCGCGCGAACTCGTCGCCCGCCAGGATCATCGGCGTGCCGCGCGAGAAGAGGAGCGTGGAGAAGAAGTTGCGAAGCTGGCGAAAGCGGACCTCGTTGATCGCCTTGTCTTCGGTCGGGCCTTCCGCGCCGTAATTGTAGGACAGGTTGTGCGAATGGCCGTCGCGATTGTCCTCGCCATTCGCCTCGTTGTGCTTGTCGTTGTAGCAGACCGTGTCGTGCAGCGTGAAACCGTCATGGGCGGTGATGAAGTTCACCGAGGCCCAGGGCCGGCGGCCGCGCTTGTCGAAGAGGTCGGCCGAGGCCGAAATCTTCGAGGCGATGGCCGGGATCTTGCCCTGGTCGCCCTTCCAGTAGGCGCGCACCGTGTCGCGATAGCCGTCGTTCCACTCGGCCCAGCCCGGCGGGAAGCGGCCGACCTGATAGCCGCCCGGACCGCAGTCCCAGGGCTCGGCGATGAGCTTGGTGCGCGCGAGCAGCGGGTCCTGCATCGTGGCGTGGAGGAAGGAGGATTCCTCCGAGAAGCCGGTCGGCTCGCGCGCCAGGATGGTCGCGAGATCGAAGCGGAACCCGTCCACATGCATCTCGCCCGCCCAGTAGCGCAAGCTGTCCATCACGAGCTGCATGACGCGCGGATGCGAGGTGTTGACGGTGTTTCCGGTGCCCGTGTCGTTGATGTAGTAGCGCTTGTTGTCGGGCAGGAGGCGATAATAGGAGGCGTTGTCGATGCCCTTGAAGGAGAGCGTCGGCCCGTTCTCGTTGCCTTCGGCCGTGTGGTTGTAGACGACGTCGAGGATCACTTCCAACCCGGCATGGTGGAAGGTCGAGACGAACTCCTTGAATTCGTTGACGAAGGGCGTCGACATGTAGCGCGGGTCGGGCGCGAAGAAGCCGAGCGTGTTGTAGCCCCAGAAGTTCCGAAGGCCCTTCTCCACGAGATAGCTGTCGTCCACGAAGGCGTGGATTGGCAGAAGCTCGACCGAGGTGACGCCGATGCTCTTGATGTATTTGACGACGTCATGATGGGCGAGGCCAGAGAACTTGCCGCGATCGCGCTCGGGAACGGACGGGTGGCGCTGCGTGAAGCCCTTCACATGCGTCTCGTAGAAGATCGTGCGCTCCCAAGGCACGTTCGGGCGCGTTTCGGTGCCCCAGGTGAAGGCCGGGTCGATGACCTGGCTCTTGGGCACGAAGGCCGCCGAGTCGCGCTCGTCGAAGGACAGGTCGCCGTCCTTGTGGCCGATCGTGTAGCCGAACAGGGCGTGGTCCCATGTCAGCTCGCCCACATGCTGCTTGGCATAGGGATCGAGCAGCAGCTTGTTGGGGTTGAAGCGATGGCCGGCGTCGGGCTCGTAGGGGCCGTGGACGCGGTAGCCGTAGATCAGGCCGGGGCGTGCGTCCGGCAGATAGCCGTGAAACACCTCGTTCGTATATTCGGGCAGGACGATGCGCTCGATCTCGCGCTCGCCTTTCTCGTCGAAGATGCAAAGCTCGACTTTCGTCGCGTTGGCCGAGAACAGAGCGAAGTTGACGCCGAACCCATCCCAGGTCGCGCCACGGGGGAAGGGCCGGCCGGCCTCGACCCGCGTGCCGCCGCGACTGGCGCGCGGAAGGCTCTTCAGCAGGGAAGCCGTCGTGTTTTGGATGTTCACGGGCGAATACTCGCGTCAGGAGGAAGACTGCGAGCGAGATAAGACGCAAGACGCCTCTTTGGTTCCCGCCGAACTTTGGGGGCCTTGCCGCGTTGACGCGCGGCAGACACGCGAGAAGGACGCACCCATGAAGATCGCAGCCGTCATGACCCGGCATGTCGAATATGCCGCGCCCGGCGACCCGGCCTCCGAACTCGCCGTCATGATGGGCGATCTCGATGTCGGCGCTCTGCCGATCGGCTCCGACGAGGAACTGCTCGGCGTCGTCACCGATCGCGACATTCTCTACCGCGTGGTGGCGCGCGGCCTGCACCCGGCGCAGGTCGAGGCGCGCGACATTCTCTCCTCGCCCGTCATCGCCTGCCGCGAGGGCGACGACCTCCAGACCGCGATGGACCTGATGGCCGCCAACCATGTGCGCCGTCTGGCGGTGCGCGGCGAAAGCGGCAAGGTGGTCGGCTGGGTGACGCTGGCGGACCTGTCGCGCAAGCTGCTTCTGGATTCGCAGATCGTGCAACAGGGCCTTGCCGAGATCAGTCGCGATACCGCCGGTTGATGCTTCCGACGATTTCCTGAGACAGGCCGAGCCGGGCGGCGAGATAGGTGAGATAAAGCTGCCCCGCCGCCTGCCGCGTGCCGACGGCCAGAAGCGACACCGCATAGGCATGGGCCGCGCGGTCGCCGGCCAGAGCCCGGGCCACGATGGCGTTCACCGACGGCGGCGCGGCGGCGGCCTCCCGCAAGCGCTGGATCGAAGCCTCGTCCGCGCCGTGCCGCCGCAGGCGCTCCGTGGCCGCCTCCAGCGCCGGCTCGCCGCCCCCGCCCGCCAGCGCCGCCGCGCCCGCGACCTCCAGGAGAAAGGCGCGGTCGTCCTCGGGCAGACTGCGGAAATCGATCGTCAGCGGATAGGAAATCTGGTGACGATTGGCGAGATGAGCGCCGAGAAGCTTGCTGGACAGCACCTTCAACGTCGCCTCGCGCTGGCGGCGCATGGGGCGCGTCGTCGAGGACGCGGCCCCGGCGGCGTCCATCGACGCCCCCGGCAGGATCATGTCCAGCGCCAAGCCTTGCCCGTCGCGCGGGCCGGCCGCGCGGCCGGCGAAGCGCCAAAGCCACTCGAAGCCCATTTACTGCGCCGCCTGCTCGGTCGCGGCCGGAAGCAGCGCCTCGATCTGGCCGAGAAGCCGCGAGAAGTCGACCGGCTTGGCGTGATAGTCGTCGCAGCCCGCCGCCAGCGTCTTCTCGCGATCGCCCGACATGGCATGGGCCGTCAGCGCGATGATGGGAATGCGCGGGATGGACGGGTCGGCGCGGATCGTGCGCGCCGCCGTCCAGCCGTCGAGAACGGGCAGGTTCATGTCGAGCAGCACGATGTCGGGCGCGGCGACCTTGGTCTTGTCCACGCCGTCCTGCCCGTCATGGGCGAGGATGACTTCGTAGCCCCGGCGTTGCAGGCGGCGCGACAGGAAATCCCAGATCTCTTCGTGGTCTTCCACCAGCAGGATGCGGGTCATCGGACGCCCTCCAATTCAGTTGCCGGCCCGGAGGACGGTGTTTCGTTCGTATGCTTGCGAGTCATAACGCGGATCTGGCCCGCAAGCTCCCGAAGGTCCACGTCTCCCTTCATGAGAATGCGCTGGGTCTGGCCCTGAAGGCGTTCGAACTCCTCGCGCGTCAGGTCCTTCGAGGTCAGAACCAGCACGGGAATGTCGCGCCATTCCTCGCGCGAGCGCAGCGCGTTGAGGAAGCCGAACCCGTCCATGACGGGCATGACGAGGTCGAGAAGGATGAGGCCGGGCTTCTGGACGGCGACGCGCTCCAGCCCCTCCTGCCCGTTCACCGCCGTGACGACGTCGAGCCCCTCGCGCTCCAGAAGCGTCGCGGTGCGCTGAAGCGCGTCCTCGTCGTCATCCACCGCGAGCACCAGCGAATTGTCGGGTGTCCGATAGCGGCCCATCACCGATTTCAGCCGGCTCCATTCCACGGGCTTCAGGAGATAGTCCGAGGCGCCGAGGGCGAAGCCGAGACTGTGCTCGTCGATGATGGTGATCATGATGACCGGAATCTCGGAAAGGTCCGGGTCGGCCTTCAGCTCGGTCAGAACGGTCCAGCCGTCCATCTTGGGCATGGTCACGTCGAGAAGGATGACGTCGGGCTTCACCATGCGGGCGAGCTCCAGTCCGCTCAACCCGTCGGCCGCCGTGCGCACGGCGAAGCCTTCCTTGGTGAGGAAGCGCATCATGAGTTCGCGCGCATGCGGATCGTCGTCGATCGCGAGCACCAGCCCCGCCGCGCCGTGCGGCGTCGCCTCGCCGATCGTCACCGGCGCCTCGACGCCCTCGACTTCGGGCGGCGTTTCCACCTCGGCGGGAATGCGGATCGTGAAGGTCGTACCCTGCCCTTCCTCCGAGCGCACGCCGATATCGCCGCCGAGGAGGCGGCAGAAGGCGCGCGTGATGGCAAGGCCCAACCCCGTGCCGCCGAACTTGCGGGTGGTGGAACTGTCGGCCTGCGTGAAGCGCTCGAACAGACGGCCGACCTGCTCATGCGTCATGCCGATGCCGGTATCGCTTACCTCGAAGGTCAGCCAGTCGCGCCCGTCGCCTTCCGAGCGGGTCGCATGGAGCGTGATCGTGCCGTTCTCGGTGAATTTCGAGGCGTTGGACAGGAGATTGATGAGGCACTGGCGCAGCTTCACCTGATCGGTGTGCATCGCGCCGAGATCGCCGTCGAGCTTCAGTTCCAGCCGGTTCGACTTCTTGGCGACCAGCGAGCCGACCGTGGAGGCCACGTCGTCGAGGACGGAGGCCACCTCGAAGCTCTCGGCATAGATGTCCATGCGCTCGGCCTCGATCTTCGAGAGGTCGAGCACGTCGTTGATCAGGCTGAGGAGATGGCGCGCATTGCCCTCGATCTTCTTGAGATCGGCCAGGAGATGCGTTTCGCCGAGGTCCTCGACCTCCTCTTCCAGCATTTCGGCATAGCCGATGACGGCCGAGAGCGGCGTGCGCAGCTCGTGGCTCATATTGGCGATGAACTGCGACTTGGCGCGGTTGGCGTTCTCGGCGCTTTCCTTGGCGGCGGCGAGTTCCTCTTCGGCCGCGCGCTGGTTGGTGACATCGGTGTTGGTTCCGAACCAGCGGCGGATGACGCCCTTTTCGTCGCGGATCGGGATGGCCTGACTGAGGAACCAGCGGTAGGAGCCGTCGGCCGCGCGAAGCGGGAACGTGTCCTCCCACGGCTGGCCTTCCGAGAAGCGCTTGGCGAGCCCTTCGCGCACCCGTTCGAGATGGTCGGGATGGTGGACCTTCATCCAGCCGAGCCCCTTCATCTCCTCCATGTTGGAGCCCGTGTAGTCGAACCAGCGCTGGTTGTACCAATAGATCTCGCCGTTCGGCGTCGCGGTCCAGGCGAACTGGGGGATGTTGTCGGCGATCGCGCGGAACTGCTCGTTGGTTTCGCCGAGCTCGGCCGCCGTGCGCTTCTGGTCGGTGATGTCGGTGTGGGTGCCGATCCATTCGAGAAGCTCGCCGTCGGGCCCGAGGATCGGCACGGCGCGGGCGATCATGTCGCGCCATTCGCCATCGGCACGTCGGATCCGGTGCTCGATCTTGTAGACTTCCTTCGTATCGACCGCAGCCTTCCAGGCTTCGGCCGAGCGCTGGCGATCGTCGGGATGGAGCGCTTCGACCCAGCCGAAATCGCTGTATTGCGCCTCGCTCTGCCCGGTGAAATGCGCCCAGCCGGGCTGTTCGCCACTGAAGCGGCCCGAGTTCGGCGCCGACCAGACGATGGCCGAGGTCGCCTCGATGAGCGAGCGGAACCGGCTTTCGGACGCGGCGAGCTCGGCTTCGGCGCGGATGCGCTTGGTGGCGTTGACGAGCGCGATGCCGGCCCCGACGATCTCGGAGGTCGCGCGGCGCCCTTCGGCGCGCAGCGGGTAGAGGCTCGCCAGGAAGACGCGCTCGTCCTCGCCTTCGCTTGAGCGCAGCTCCACGTCATTGTGGATCGCGCCGCGCCGCAGCGTCTCGTCGAAGAGCCGGGCGAGGCGCTTCTGCTCGCTCGGAAACAGGCCGAGCGCCTCGTCGCCCGAGCGCGGCTTGCGGCCGCTTTCGCCGAAGGCATCGCGAAACGCCTCGTTCATGCGGCTGAGCTTCAGATCGCGCGACACGAAGGCGGTGCCGATCGGCGCGTTGCGGATCACCGAGTTCAGGAGGTCGGCATGGCGCCGCCCTTCCAGCTGCCGGCGGAAGGCCAGAAGCGCGAGCGAGGCGGCGGAGGCGACGGCGAGGAGAAAGGCGAGGTTGGAGATGAGGTCGGTGCGCCGCCCCGCCGCCATGGCCTGATCGACGCGCATCTGGGCGTTGCGCTGGACGGTCGCGACTTCGGCGCGGATCTCGTCCATGATCTCACGGCCGCGATCGGAGCGCACCAGTTCGGCCGCCGGCTCGAACCCGGCTTCGGTGCGCAGGCGCACGACCTCCGCCTCGAAGGTGCGCTCGGCGGCGGTCAGGTCGCGCAGGGTCTGCAGGCGCGAGGGATCGGCCCCCGCCGCTTCCCAGTTCTGTGCCATGCGGTTGAGCTGCGCGTCGAGCCCCGCTTCGGCGAGACGATAGGGCTCCAGAAACACTTCCGTGCCGCCCAGCACGAAGCCGCGCGAGGACGTCTCGAGCGTCACGATCATCGACAGGAAGCGCTCCGTCTGCGTGCCGATCTCGGTGTTGGCCTCGATATGCGCATCGCGCTGGCGCGACTGCCAGACCGTCCAGCCGAAGGCCGCGATCGCCAAAACCAGGAGCAGCGCGGCAAGTAGCCCCATGCGCCCCATTCCGCCGTTGTCTTTGCGCTCCGCCTCATTGTCGGATGCGCTTCCGGCGCCATTCTTCATCACCATGCGTCCCCCGGGCGCGGGCCACTGCCCGCACAACGGGCACAAAACGCTCGAGCCCCCCTTTCGTTCAGCCTCCGCACCGCGTCGGAGGCCTTTTCGTCACGAGCCCTTCATGACCTTTGACCAGGCCCTCGCGTTCGGACTTGTCGGCTTGACCGTCGCCGGCTTCGTCTGGGGTCGGCTGCCCTACGATCTGATCGCTCTCGCCGGGCTTCTGGCCGGCGTCGTAACGGGCATCGTGCCGGTCAAGGCGGCCTTTTCGGGCTTTTCCGACGACGTCGTGGTGATCGTCGTGGCCGCGCTCCTCGTCAGCGCCGCCATCGCGCGCTCGGGCGTGGTGGAAGACATCATGCGCCCGCTCATGCCCTTCATGAAGACGCCGCAGCGGCAGGTCATGGTGCTGGTCGGAGCCGTGACGCTGCTCGCCATGTTCACCAAGAACGTCGGCGCGCTCGCCATGTTCATGCCCGTGGCCGCGCAGGTCTCGCGCAAGAGCGGCACGTCGATCTCGCAGCTACTCATGCCCATGGCCTTCGGCTCGCTGATCGGCGGCCTCGTGACCCTGGTCGGCACCTCGCCCAACATCATCGTCTCGAAGATCCGCCAGGACATGACGGGCCAGCCCTTCACCATGTTCGACTACGCGCCGGTGGGCCTCGGCGTCGTGGCCGTCGGCTTCCTGTTTCTGTGCCTTGCCTCCAACCTCATCCCCAAGCGCAAGCCCGGCGGGGCGATGGGCGAGGCCTTCGCGCTGGACGCCTACACGGCCGAAGCGCGGGTGCCCGAGGGGTCGAGCTTCGCTGGGCGCACGGTGGCCGATCTGGAAGCGGCCGCCGACGGCGACATCGCCGTGCGCACGGTGATCCGCGAGCGCTTCCGCCGGCTGGAACCGACCCCGGCGCTCCTGATCCGCGAGGAGGACGATCTTCTTCTCGTCGGCGAGCCGGAGGGGATCGAGCGCGCCGTCGCGCGGGCCGGACTGCGCCTCGTCGGCGAGCCGACGACGCAGGCCGGCGACATCGAAAGCGAAAGCGTGGTGGAAGGCGTCGTCACGCCGCAATCGCCCATCGTCGGCTCGCGCATCGGCAAGCTTTCGCTGGAATCGGCGCATGGCGTCACGATCCTCGCCGTCAGCCGCGCGGGCACCGAAATCCGCCAGCATCTCTCGTCCGTGCGCCTGCGCGAGGGCGACGTTCTCGTGCTCAAGGGCACGAGCGAGACCGTGCCGGAGGCGCTCGGCGCCCTGAAGATCCTGCCGCTCGCCGAGCGCTCCATCGTGCTCGGCCGCAGCCGGCGCTCCTTCATTCCGCTCGGCATCCTGGCCTGCGCGATGCTCTTGACGGCGACGGGCCTCGTCAGCGCGGTTGCGGCTTTCTTCGGCGCGGCGGTGGTGCTGCTTCTCCTGCGCGTCATGAGCATGCACGAAGCCTATGGCACGGTGGAAGCCTCGGTGATCGTGCTTCTCGCCGCGCTGATCCCGCTGTCGGAGGCGATCCAGACGACGGGCGGCACCGATCTCATCGCCGGCTGGCTGTCGTCGGCGCTGCACGGCCTGTCGCCGCTCACCTCGCTCTTCATGGTGACGCTGCTCGCCATGGCCGTCACGCCGTTCCTCAACAACGCGGCGACGGTTCTGATGCTCGGGCCGATCGCCGGCAGTCTCGCCCAGCGGCTCGGCCTCAATCCCGATCCGTTCCTGATGGCGGTGGCGCTCGGCGCGGCCTGCGATTTCCTGACGCCCATCGGCCACCAGTGCAACACGATCGTCATGGCGCCCGGCGGCTATCGCTTCGGCGACTACTGGCGGCTCGGCCTGCCGCTTTCGCTGATCGTGCTCTTCGTCGGCGTGCCGCTCGTCGCCTTCTTCTGGCCGGTCACGGTCTGATCGGCCGGGTGGCCGGGTGGCCTGTTGATCGCGCCATCCCGCCGTTTCGGAGAACCGGCGTTCGCGCCAAGCCGTGGATTCAGCATGGGTTTGTTTCAGAAAAGCACACCGGCCCGCTAGATTTCCCTCCATGGAAACGGGCGCTCCGCTTCGGGCGCCCGCCAAGGAGAACGCAACCATGGCTCGCATCCTCGTCGTTCCCGGCTGGCGCGGCTCCGAAAACGGACATTGGCAGCGCCACCTCGCCGAAAGCGATCCCGACGCGCTTCTGGTGGAGCAGGAGGATTGGGAAAACCCGATCCTGACCGAATGGCTGCACACGCTCGAAGCGCATCTCGCCGCCGCGCCGGGCGCGGTGCTCGTCGCCCATAGTCTCGGCGCGGTGCTGGTGGCGCATCTGGCCTCGCGCCCCTCGGCCGAGCACGTGGCCGGCGCGCTGCTCGTCGCGCCGGCGGATTCCGCGCGCATGGCCCGCAACGATCCGCGCTTCCTGTCCTTCGCGCCGATCCCGCGCGCGCCCCTGCCCTTCCCGTCGGTGGTGGTCGCCTCGCGCGACGATCCGTTCATGACCCTGCCCACCGCCCGCTCCTTCGCGCAGGCCTGGGGCTCGGGCTTCATCGATCTCGGCAAGGCCGGCCATATCAACCCGGCGAGCGGCTACGGGCGCTGGCCGGAGGGCGAGACGCTGGCGCGCGACCTCGCCAATGGGTGGGAACGCGGCGGGCCGGCCGCGGCCGCGCCGCATCTCTCGGCCGTCGCCCATGCGCCGATCTTCTCCTTCGGCGTCAACATGGCCTCGGGCAACTGAAAGGCGAAGACGGACATCGCGGGGTCGGAGGCTTCGTCTCCGGCTCCAGGAGCGCCCGTCAGTCGAGGGCGAGTGCGGGCGTGCGTCCGTGCTCTTCCAGCTCCCAGGCGGCGTGCCAGGCGCCGGCGCGGCGCTCCATCACCAGATAGTTGCGATCGGCCGTGTAGACCGCGCCCTGCCCCGGCAGCGCGCGCAGGCGGATGCGCCGTCCTTTGAGCGGCGATTCGCCGAGCCGCGAGAGAAGGCCGAGCCCGATCGCCATGGCGCGCGGGGGCTTGGGATGGGTGATGCCGGAGGCGACGAGCTGGTGCAGCACCGCCCCGCCGCGCAGGTCCATCGTGCCGCGCGTCGCCAGATGGATTTCCCCCGAGATCACCGTGACCGGCGAAGCGCGGTCCACCGCCTCGCTCTCCAGCGCCGCAAGGAAGCGCCGCCATTCGGGCCGATGCGCGCGGCTCTGCCACTGGTCGCGCAGGTCGTCCTCGTATTGCTGCGGGCGCGGATAGAAATCGAGCAGCGCTTCCACGAGGCTGAGGCGCGGCCCGAGCGCCGGGACGCTGGACACGACGATGCGCCGCGCGCCGTCCGGCGCTTCGCCGAGGAGACGTTCGAAGCCGGCCCAGCCCCGCTCGCCCATCACCCGGTCGGGCCGGCGCTCGGAGCGAAGGTCGGGCAGGAGAACCGTGAGGCCGGGGAAATGCGCGCCTTGCGTGAAGCTCCGCCCGGTCGGATCGGCGCAGGTGTCGGGCAGATGGCCCTCCGCCGCGCCGAGCTGGAAGAGAAGAAACATCTCGCGCGCCGCCGCGAAGAGGCCGAGCGCCACGGCGCTGTCCTGCAGCCCCGGCGGGTGGCTGCCCCAGCCGTCGAAAATGTCGTGGTCGTCCCAGATCATCAGCGAGGGCACGCGCGCGAAGAGATGGGCGGCCGCCGGCTGGCGCAGGAGATCGAGATAGCGGCGAAAGAAATAGGACCGCACCGCCTCTTCCATCTCGCCGGTCCAGGCGACGGAGGGCTTCTCGTCGTTCTCCAGTTCCTCCCAGCGCGCGACCTCCGGATGGGACTGGATGGCCTCGTCGGCATAGAGCTGGTCGCCGCCATGGAGAAGCAGCGCGAAGGGGCGGCGCGCGTGCTCGGCCTCGAGCCGGCGCCACATGACGTCGCGGTCCTCGTGCGTGCGCGCCTCGTCGCCATTCTCCTGCCCGTTGCAGGACACGAAGGCGATGGCGAGGTCGCCGCGCAGATCGGTGGCCACATCAAAGCGCCGGCCGTTCACGACATAGTGTGCAGTGGAGCGAACGGGAAAGCGAAGATCGACGCGCCAGACCGCGTGATCGAACAGCCGGGCGAGGCATTGCGGCCCGCCCGCCACGCCGTCCTCGACCGCGACCAAGGGCGCCGGGGCGCCCGCGCGCGTCACCACGACCACGGCCATGCGGCAGACGCTGTCGTCCGCCCCGCGCGCGAACAGGATCGGCCCCGCCGCGAGCGTCGTTTCTGCGTCCTGTTCCGTCAATCGACGCCCTTTCCGACCTGCCGGCTCTTTTGCCGGCTCCACATGTCGGGCGTCCGCGCGGCGTTGCAAGGGCCGGCGTGGAACGCGCGGGCTCAGGCGGTCGGCGTGAGGCGCGTGGAGGCGAGCGTGCGGCCGGCGCTGCCCGGAAGCGGGCGGTGGCTGGTGCCGGTCGCGGCGTCCAGACATTGCACGTCGTCGGGCGAGAAGAAGACGCTGAGCCGCTCGCCGCGCGGCCTTGGCGGCGCGGCGGGGTCGTTGAACGTGTCGATCAGAAGCTCGTTGCGGCCGAAGCGGGCGCGGATGCGCACCACCGAGCCGAGAAACGCGACATCCACGATCTCGCCGTCGAGCCGGTTGCGCCGGTCGGGGCTGGCGTGGAGCGACAGCGCCTCGGGGCGCAGCGCCAGCGTCACCGCGCTGCCGGGCTGGGCGCCCGGCGTTTCGGCCTGGATTTCCTGGCCCGCGACGATCACCCGGTCGCCATGCGCCGCTTCGCCTTCCAGAAGGCCGAGCGTGCCGACGAAGGAGGCGACGAAGCGCGTGCGCGGGCGATTGTAGATTTCGAAGGGCGTGCCGACCTGCTCCATCCGCCCCTCGCTCATGACCACGATCCGGTCCGACATGGACAGGGCCTCTTCCTGGTCATGCGTCACGAAGATCGTGGTGATGCCTAAGCTCCGCTGCAACTCGCGGATTTCCTCGCGCAGCGACACACGGATCTTGGCGTCGAGCGCCGAAAGCGGTTCGTCGAGGAGAAGCACGCGCGGACGCGGGGCGATGGCGCGGGCGAGCGCCACGCGCTGCTGCTGGCCGCCGGAAAGCTGGTAGGGGTAGCGGTCCTTCAGATGCGGCAGCTTGATGAGGCCGAGCATCTCGTCCACGCGCGCCGCCATCTCGGCCTTCTTCACCCCGGCGATCTTCAGGCCGAAGGCGACATTGTCGCCGACCGTCATGTTGGGAAAGAGCGCATAGGCCTGAAACACCATGCCGATGCGCCGGGCATTGGGCGGCGTGTCGGTCACGTCCTCGCCGTCGATGCGCACGCGCCCCGCGCTCGGGGTCTCGAAGCCGGCGACGATGCGCAGCATCGTGGTCTTGCCGCAGCCGGAAGGGCCGAGAAAGGAGACGAATTCGCCGCGCTCCACGCCGAGGTCGAACTCGCGCAGGACCGGCGTGCCGTTGAAGCTCTTGCGGACCCCTTCGATCGTCAGAAAGCTCATGGCGTGGCTCGTTTGCGCGAGGGAAGGGAAAACAGGCGGGAGCGCGGCCGACCGGGGCCGCGGCCGCCGACGACCTGCAGGAGAACCATGCAGGCCCAGGTCACGAGGAAGGAGATGACCGCGAGCGCCGCCGGCTCATAGGCGCGGTTGGCGCCGACATTCTGCAGGTAAGGGCCGAAGGCCGGGCGGTTCAGGAGGCTCGCCAGGACGAATTCGCCGATCACGATGGCGAAGGTCAGGAAGGCGCCTGACAGGATCGCCGGCCGCACGTTGGGCAGGATGACGTTCCAGAGGATCGCGCCGCGCTTGGCGCCGAGACTCTCGGCCGCTTCCGTCAGGGTGCGGATATCGATGGCCTGAAGCCCGGTGTCCACGGCGCGGTACATGTAGGGCAGCGCCAGAACCGTGTATCCGAAGACGAGAAGGAGGTTGGTGCCCGAGACCGTGGCGGTGAAGGGCAGCCAGGACGAGGAATTGTAGAGCCTCAGATAGCCGAACACGAGGACGATCGGCGGGATCACCAGCGGCAGGAGCGTGATGAATTCCACGAGCGGGCGCAGGCGCGGCAGCTTGAGGCGCACCCAATAGGCGGTGGGCACCACGAGGCACGCGCCGAGAAGGATGGTCGCGAGCGCCGACACGGTGGAGAACAGGAACGTGTCCGTGAAGCGCTGGTCGGCGAAGACGACGCGGTAGGCCTCGAAGCTCCAGGTGCCGCGCACCATGGTCAGCGAGAAGTGGAAGGTCGCCCAGAGCGGCAAGAGGAAATAAAGCGCGGCCAGCGCGACGATGACGATGGAGGCGATCCGGGGCGGCTTCATTTCAGCCACCGCTCGGCGCGCGAGCGCAGCCAGATATAGAGGAGATTGGAGCAGCCGGTGATGACGATCATGCCGAAGGCCAACGCATAGCCGAGATTGGGATTGTAGAGAACGTCGCCCCGGATCTGCGCGTAGAGGAGGATCGGCACGATGTTGAGCGAGGAGCCGGTCAGCGCATAGGCCGTGGCGATGGCGCCGAAGGCGTTGGCGAAGAGCAGGAGAAAGCAGCCGAGAAGGCTCGGGAAGAGCACCGGCAGGCCGATCATGCGCCAATATTGCCAGTTGGAGGCGCCGAGAATCGAGGAGGCCTCGCGCCATTCGCGCTTCAATCCGTCCAGCGCCGGGGCGATGATCAGCACCATCAGCGGGATCTGGAAATAGAGATAGGTCAGCGTCAGGCCCCAGAAGCTGAGAAGGTTGAAGCCCATCCGGTAGATGTTGACGCCGAAGGCCTCGTTCAGGAACCAGGTGACGAGGCCGAGACGACCGACCGTCGCCAGAAAGGCGAAGGCGAGCGGGATGCCCGCGAAATTGGAGGCGACGCCCGAGAAGGTCATGGTGCTGGAGCGCACCCAGGCCGGCAGGCCGCCATGCACGATCGCATAGGCCACGAAGAAGCCGATCAGGGCGCCGAGCCCGGCCGAGGCGAGGCTGATGCGGATCGAGATCCAATAGGCGGCGAGAATCTGCGGCTGGAACAGCGCGCCGAGATTGGCGAGCGTGAAGGCGCCGTCCGGGGTCTGGAAGGCTCCGATCACGAGGTAGAGCGTCGGCCCGACCAGGAACAGAAGCGCGAAGGCGAGGAACGGAACGACGCCGAGCCAGGTCAGGGACAGGCGCGCGCGGCGCTTCGCCCGTGGGCCGGCCGTTCCGGCCTCGCCGTCCGTTTCGCCAAGAATTGCGACGCTCGCTGACAAGGCCACCTCACCCAATCGTCGATACGGCCCCACGCCGCCCGGGCCGCGAGGCCAGGGCGGGAGGGCCGTCCGGTTCGAACAAGAGGCCGGGCGAGACCCGCCCGGCCGGATCGAAAAAGGCCGCCGTCGCGGGCGGCCTTTGCCGAAAGCGCCTTACTGAACCTTGGCGCCCACGACCTGATCCCACTTGGTGGTGATCTCGGCCTTGGCGGCGTTCTGGTCGTCCAGCGAGGGGAACTTGGCCGCTTCGTAGGAGGCGGCGGGCGGCAGGCGATCGAGCAGATCCTTCGGGATCTTGCCGGCCTTGGCCATCTCGTTGAAGCGGATCGGGTGGCAGTAGCCCTTGAGGTAGTTCAGCTGCCCCTCGTCGGAATAGATATATTCCATCCAGAGCTTGGCGGCGTTCGGATGCGGCGCGTAGGCACTGATCGCCTGGACGTAGACGCCGGCGACGACGCCGGTCTTGGGCACGACGACCTCGACTTCCGGATTGCCGTTCAGCGTGTCGCGACCCTGCAGGGCGTTGTAGTCCCAGCGGATCATGATCGGCGTCGTGCCCTGCGCGAGCGAGGCCGGCTTGCCGATGACCGGCACGAAATTGCCGGCGGCGTTCAACTGCTTGAAGAAGTCGAGACCGGCATCGGCGATCTCGGCGGCAGTGCCGTTCGGCTTGGCCGAGAGACCGGCGGCGTAGACCGCCTGGATCGCCTGGGCGGAGGCTCGCGGATCGCCCGCGAGCGCGACGGAATTGGCATAGTCGGACTTCAGGAGGTCGGCCCAGTCCTGCGGGGCCTCCTTCACGATGTCCTTGTTCACCTCGAAGGTGAGGACGCCGTAATAGTCGCCGTACCAGTAGCCCTCGGCGTCCTTGGCATCGTCGGGAATCTCGGCCCAGGTCGCGACCTTGTAGGGCTGGATCAGCTGGTCGGCCTTGGCCTGCGGGCCGAAGGAGAGACCGACGTCGATCACGTCGGGCGCCTGCGGACCGGTATTGCCCTTGTTGGCCTTGATGGCCTCGATCTCGTCGGCCGAGCCCGCGTCGGGGTTCAGCTCGTTGACCTCGAGCCCGTACTTGGCCTTGAAGCCGGAAATCATCTCGCCGTAGTTGCACCAGTCGTGCGGCAGCGCGATCGTGGTGAGCTGGCCTTCCTTCTTGGCCGCCGCCACCAGTTCGTCCATCGACTGCGCGTGCGCGGCGGGCGCGATCGCGCCGACAGCGAAGGCCGCGACCGCGAGAACGGAAACGCCCTGGTTCAAAGCTCGGATCATGTCAGCCCTCTTCCTCGTCGCCGCGCGAGCGGCTTGCCCCATCGCCGCGTGGCGCGGCTCGAACCCTTTGAGCCATCGGCCCATGGCGAGCCGCTAGCACGTCCACATGACAGTTCGTTGTCACCCGAACGGCCTTTCAATCCGGCTCTCCCAGCCCCGTCATGTGAGCGGCTTCCCGAAAGCCAAGCAAGGGAAAAGAACAGGCTCTCCTGCTTTTCCCCGGAGCGAAGGAAGGCTTCCAACGAAAAAGGCCGGCTTCAAGCCGGCCTTTCCTTGATCCTGGAACGAGGAGCCCGAAGCGTCAGAGCCCCTTCTTGGCGTCCGAACGGCTCTTCAGGAGGCTCGCCACGGTGGTGACGATCAGGATGCCGATGATCACCATGAGCGACTGCTCGATCTCGATATGCATCCAGCCCGGGACCTCGATCGGCTCGCCGCCATTCAGGAAGGGCAGCGTGTTGGCTTCGACGGCATGGACGATGAGCTTCAGGCCGATGAAGGCGAGAATCAGCGACAGGCCGATGCCGAGATAGACGAGGCGATCCAGAAGGCCGCCGATCAGGAAGTAGAGCTGCAGGAGGCCGAGCAGCGCGAAGGCGTTGGCGGTGAAGACGATGTAGGGCGCGTCCGTCAGGCCGTAGATCGCGGGGATCGAGTCCAGCGCGAACAGGAGGTCGGTCATGCCGAGCGCCAGGATCACGATGAACATGGGCGTGAAGAGGCGCTTGCCGTTCTCGATGACCCAGAGCTGGTTGCCCCGATAGTCGTCGGTGGTCGGCAGATGACGCTGGAAATACTTCACGATCGCGTTCGGCTCGTATTCCTCGTCGGTCGACTTCTGGTGCTTCATGCTCTCGACGATGAGCTTCCACGCCGTCCACAGAAGGAAGAGGCCGAAGATGTAGAACACCCAGGAGAAGCGCTCGATGGCCGCCGCGCCCAGCGCGATGAAGATGCCGCGCATGATCAGCGCGATCACGATGCCGATGAGCAGCGCCTTCTGCTGGTAGGCGCGCGGCACGAGGAAGCTCTTCATGATGATGACGAACACGAAGAGATTGTCGACCGAGAGCGACTTCTCGGTCACGAAGCCGGCGAAATACTCGATGCCGTGCTGGCGGTCCCAGAAGTGCCAGACGCCCCAGCCGAAGAGAAGCGCGAGGCCCACATAGAAGGTCGACCACAGGGCCGATTCCTTGAAGGTCGGCTCGTGCGGCTTGCGCACATGGGTCAGGAAGTCGAAGACGAAGAGCGCGGCGATGCCGGCGATCGTCGCGAGCCATACCCAGGTCGGCACGACGTCCGGCGACAAGCCTGTCACCGCGGTTTCCGCCGCGGCATTTGATATCGTCTGGTCCAACTATCCCTCCTTGGCGGCGGACGACTCGTCCGCATGTTGCATTGCATTCCGTGCGGGCTGCCGGCGGTCGTGTCTGGCGACCCGCATGGGCTGCCCCATCGCACATGTCCCCGCGCCGCGATGCGGCGGATAGGTGTGTTGTTTTTCTGGCAGCGCAACCACGCCCGAACGGATTTCGAGGCGATGTGGAAGGAAGAGCGCAGGAGCGTCGGCGGCCCGGCGCAGATCAAATCGCTTGAAACGTGGAGAAATACGGGTTTCGCGCCGAAAACGACTGCATTGTCAGGCCGACTTATCACAAGGGCTTGATAAGAACTTGAAGCGGCGCGGTGGCCGCTTCATCAGCCCGATGGCTTCAGCCCGTCGTTTCAGCCCCGTTTCGCGCTCGCCCGCAGGGCGTCCATATTGGCGCGGTAGGCCGCTTCGGTCCCGCCCTTGTAGACGGCCGAGCCCGCGACGAACGTATCGGCGCCGGCGGCCACGATCTCGCCGATCGTATCCGGCGCGACGCCGCCGTCCACCTGCAGGCGGATCGGCCGGTCGCCGATCAGGGCGCGCACGCGGCGGATCTTCTCCAGCGTCGAGCGGATGAAGCTCTGGCCGCCGAAGCCGGGATTGACCGTCATGACCAGAACGAGATCGACGCGGTCGAGCACGTATTGGATCGCGGTCTCCGGCGTCGCCGGATTGATCGCGACGCCCGCCTTGCAGCCGAGGCCCCGGATCGCCTGGAGCGAGCGGTCGAGATGGCGCGTCGCCTCGGCATGGACGGTGATGCCGTCGCAGCCCGCCTTGGCGAAGGCTTCGAGATAGGGATCGGCCGGCTCGATCATGAGATGGGCGTCGAAGAACTTCTTCGATGCGCCGCGCACGGCCGCCACGATCGGCGGACCGAAGGTGATGTTGGGCACGAAATGCCCGTCCATCACGTCGAGATGAATCCAGTCCGCCCCGGCGCGATCGACCGCCGCGATCTCCTCGCCGAGGCGCGAGAAGTCGGAGGACAGGATGGAAGGGGCGATGACGAGGTCAGCGGCCAAGGCTCAGATTCCTCCGGTCGGGCGATGCAGGAGAAGCGGGGATTCGGCGGCGAGACTGTCGGGGTCCGCCAGGATGCGACCGATTTCGAGAACCTCGTTGCGCGAGCCGAACACGACGGGCGTGCGCTGGTGCAGGCCCTCCGGCACGATGTCGAGGATCGGATGGAGGCCGTCCGTCGCCGCGCCCCCGGCCTGTTCGGCGCAGAAGCCCACCGGGCTCGCCTCGTAGAGAAGGCGGATGCGCCCCGCAGCGTAGCCCTTGCGGCTGTCGCCGGGATAGAGATAGACGCCGCCGCGCACGAAGATGCGATAGGCGTCCGCCACCATGGAGGCGACCCAGCGCATGTTGAAGTCGCGCCCGCGCGGGCCGTCCTTGCCGGCGAGGCACTGGTCGACATAAAGGCGCACCGGCGCGTCCCAATGGCGGGCGTTCGAGGCGTTGATCGAATATTCCTTGGCGTCCTCGGGAATGCGCAGGGTCTGCGCGAAGGAGAAGCGCCGCGTTTCGGGCGACCAGCCGAAGACATGCGTGCCCTCGCCCACCGTCACGACGAGGAGAAGCTGCGGCCCGTAGACGAAGAAGCCGGCGGCGAGCTGGCGCCGGCCGGGCTGGCGGAACACCGATTCCGGATCGGCCCGGTGCTCGGCCTCGACGGGCAGAACCGAGAAGATCGTGCCGATCGAGACATTGGTCTCGATATTGGAGGAGCCGTCGAGCGGGTCGATGGCGAGCGCCAGCGTGCCCTCGGGATTCATGGCGACCGCCGCGTCCTGCTCTTCCGAGCCGTAGAAGGCGACGGGCGAGGCCTTGGCCGCCGCGACGAAGAGCCGGTCGGCTTCGAGATCGAGCACCTTCTGCACGTCGCCGCCGCCATTGGCCGCGCCGTCCGCCGAGGTCGCGCGCGCGCCGCCAAGGCCCGCCCCGGCGCTGATCAGCCCCTGGAGCTTGGCCGCCGCCTCGGCCAGATGGCCGAGCAGCGCGGCGACGTCCCGCCCGGTCGGGCTCCGATTAGCGAAGGGCGCGAAATACTCGTCGAGCGTGGCGGTCATGCGATCTCCCCTTGCGTCCCCTCACGGACTTGCGGTTTTCGATAAAGGATGCGGCGCGCGGCGCAAACCGAAAAAGGGCCGGCGACGCTACCCGTCCTCGCCCGACAGAAGCGGCGCGTGGCGCAGCGCCGCGAGGTCGGCCGAGCCGGTGCAGAAGCAGGCGATGCGCAATTGCGCGATGACCTGGCGGAAATGGGCGACGACGGCCTCGGTGGACTGGTCCGCGCCCGGCAGGGCGGCCGCCGCCTGGCCGGCGATGTCGGCGCCCAGGCGAATGGCCTTGGCGGCGTCGAGCCCGTTGCGCACGCCGCCCGAGCCGACCACCACCGCGTCGGGACAGCTGGCGCGCACGTCGCGAATGGCGCGGGCCGTCGGAATGCCCCAGTCGGCGAAGAGAAGCGCGGTGGCCCGCGCGCCTTCGTCGCCGAGGCGCTCGGCCTCGATGGCGGCCCAGCTCGTGCCGCCTGCCCCCGCGACGTCGAGCACCGCGACGCCCGCATCCATCAGCCGCCGCGCCAGCCGCCCGGACAGGCCGTTGCCGACCTCCTTCGCAACGATCGGCCGGCCGAGATCGCGCGCCAGCGCCTCGATCGCGCCGAGAAGCCCGCGCCAGCGGCGATCGCCCTCCGGCTGCACGGCTTCCTGAAGCGGGTTGAGATGGACGATCAGCGCGTCCGCCTCGATCATGTCCACCGCGCGGCGGGCTTCCGCCACGCCCCAGCCGGCGAGGAGCTGCGCGCCGCCGATATTGGCGAGGATCGGGACGCTCGGCGCCAGACGCCGGAGTTCCTTATCGAGCCCGCCCTGTCCGCGCCCTTCGATGGCGATGCGCTGCGAGCCGACCGCGAGCGCCAGACCCAGCGTCTCGGCGGCCTCGGCCAGCCGTGCGTTGATGCGCGCGGCGCGGTCCATGCCGCCGGTCATGGAGGAAATCAGGAGCGGCGCGCCGAGCCGGCGCCCGAGAAAGCTCGTCGACAGATCGACCTCGTCGAGATCCAGCTCCGGCAGCGCGGCGTGCTCGAATCGAACGGCGTCGAAACCGCTGTCCACGCGGCGGGCCTCAAGGCGGGGGCGCAGCACGATGTCGAGGTGATCACCCTTTCGCGAGCGGATGTCGGCGTCTGGCACGGCGGTTCCTTCGATATCGGCGATTCGGCTCGGGGCTCCGCCCGTGGTTCTAGCCCCAATCGCGGTGGCGACCAGAGCGCGGCCCGATAAGGCCATTCGTCGCAGAGATCGGTCGGTTTTCATATGTCGCCCTTCCCGAACCCGCCTGGAGTGCTACTAATTCCCAATCGGCTTTCCGATGGCCGGTTCGCCGGCCCTGACGAAACGCTTGCAAAGGTGACGACGCGACGATGACAGCCGGACCGCAGACGACCCGCGATCTTCTGACCGAGGTGGACCGGCGGCTCGCCACGCTCACCCCTTGCGTGATCGAGGGACAGTCGCCGCTCGACCTCGCCCTGCGCGACGGCGTGCTGACGCCCGGCAAGCGGCTTCGCCCGCTGGTGACGCTTCTCGTCGCGCAGGCGCTCGGCGGCTCGCACGAGGCGGCGCTGGATGCCGGCTGCGCGCTGGAAATGGTGCATGCCGCCTCGCTCATCCTGGACGATCTGCCCTGCATGGACGATGCCGAGCTGCGGCGCGGCCAGCCGACGCTGCACCGCGCCCATGGCGAGGATGTCGCGGTTCTCTGCGCCATCGCGCTTCTGTCGGAAGCCTATGGCACGCTGGCGCGCCTGCCTGGCGTCGATGGCGGGCAGCGCGGCGAATGCGTTCTGGCGCTCGCGGAGGCGGTCGGCACGCGCGGGCTCGTCGCCGGCCAGTATCAGGACCTTCGCGGCGGGCGCGGCCCCCGGCCGGTCGGCGAGATCGACGCCGCCAACGGCCTGAAGACCGGCTCGCTCTTCACCGCCGCCGTGGAACTCGGCGCCATCGTCTCGCGCGCGGGCGCCGACTGCCGCGCCAGCCTGACGAGTTTCGCGCGCGAGCTCGGCCTCGCCTTCCAGTTGCTCGACGATCTTCTCGACGTCGCCGGCCCGAGCGCAGTGGTGCTCGGCAAGGACATCGGCAAGGACGCCGCCAAGTCCACGATCGTCTCCATCATCGGCCCCGAGCAGGTCGGGCGGCGCATCGACCGGCATGTGGACGAGGCGCGCGCCCATCTCGCCGCCGCGCTCGGCCCCGCCTCGCGCCTCGAAGCGCTCCTGATGGACGTGTTCGACCGCTCGCTCGGCCCCCGCCGCATGGCCGAGGCCGCAAAGCAGCGCGAACTCGAGCTCGGCGCGCTATAGGAACGCGACCCGCGCACGAGCGCCACGCCGCGCTCGAGCGCCGCCGCCTCGCATGAAAGCCTTGCTGATGACCGATAGCTGGATCGTTCTCGTTCTCGTCGCCCTCGGCGTGTTCCTCCTGATGGAGATCGTCGCCTGGGCCGCGCACAAATACATCATGCACGGCTGGGGCTGGGGCTGGCACGAAAGCCACCACGAGCCGCATGACGACCTGTTCGAGAAGAACGACCTCTACGCCGTGGTCTTCGCGATCTTCGCGATCGGCCTTTTCGCGGTCGGCACGCTGGCCGACCTGCCGCTCGTGACGGCGGTGGCGACGGGCATCACGCTCTACGGGCTCTTCTACTTCATCGTCCATGACGGGCTGGTGCACCAGCGCTGGCCCTTCCGCCACATTCCGCACAAGGGCTATGCCAAGCGCCTCGTGCAGGCGCATCGGCTGCACCATGCCGTGAAGGGCCGCGAGGGCTGCGTGTCCTTCGGCTTCCTCTACGCCCCGCCCGTCGAGGACCTCACCGACCAGCTCCGCCGCTCGGGCCGCGTGCGCCAGGAACAGGACGAGCGCCGTCCGGCGAACTGAGCGCCCAGGCTTGTTCCCATTTTGAGAACAAGCTAGAGTCGGCGAATGAGGATCATCGCGCGGCAAACGCTCGTCGCCTTCATGAGCCGACACCCGCCGGCGGCATCGTCAGCCGAGCACTGGTTCGCCATCGCGAAGGCGGCCTCGTGGCGCAGCATGGCGGATGTGCAGGCGAGTTTCTCCAAGGCCAAGGTTCTGAATGCCGAGAGGGTGCGTTTCGAGATCGGCGGTGGCCAGTATCGAATGATCGTCGCCTTCGACTTCGGACGTCAGATCGCCTTCATCAAGTTCGTCGGCACGCATGCGGAGTATGATCGCATCGATGCCCTGACCGTCTCCTTGTTCTAGTTTGCTGGAGGATGTCGTGGAAATCAGACCCATTCGCTCCGACGAGGATCATGCCGCTGCCCTCGCGCAAATCGAGCGGCTTTGGAACGCGCCGGAAGGATCGCAAGACGGTGACAGGCTCGACGTTTTGACGACGCTTGTGGAAGCCTATGAGGCGCGTCGCTGGCCGATCGAAGCGCCGGACCCGATCGACGTCCTTCGTCACGCGATCGAGGAACAGGGCCGGAGCCAGATCGAACTGGGCGAGATCCTGGGATCACGACCTCGCGCGTCGGAAGTGCTGGCGCGCAAACGGGCCCTGACGGTGGACATGATCCACAAGATATCGACACGCTGGCATATCCCGGCCGAACTGCTGGTCAAGCCCTACCATCTCAGCGGAAAGCTGCAGGAAACGGTCTAAGACCCCTCACCCTGCCGACCCGAGCCTTGGCCGGCGCCAAAGGCCCATGTCGCGCGGCGCTTGGGTCGGGCGGCGGGGGCTGAGGGCGATGGCGGCGCCGGTGAGAATGGCGCCGAGCTTTTCGGCCTTGCCCGTGGACACGCGCCGGCCGTGGGCCGCCGGCCCTTGCGCCACGAGTTTCAGCCCGATGCGGCGGTAGACCCGCGCGGCGGTGGCGATGGCCCAGGCCGAGCGGCGCGGCAGATGGTCGATGCCGAGGCGGGCCGAGGCGTAATAGGGCTCGGCGGCGGCGACGAGCCGCTCCTGGAGCCGCGCGACGGCGTCGGCATGGCCGGGATCGCTGAGATCGGCCGGCCGCAGGCCTTCCTCCCGCAGCCAGGCGAGCGGGAGATAGACGCGCCCCTCGCCGGCATCGGCCACGACGTCGCGCGCGATATTGGTGAGCTGGAAGGCGAGGCCGAGATCGGCGGCGCGATCGAGAACCGCCTCGTCCCGCGCGCCCATGACCGTCGACATCATGACGCCGACGACGCCCGCGACATGCCAGCAATACAGAAGAAGCTCGTCCAGCGTCTCGTAGCGCCGGCCCTCCACGTCGAGCGCGAAGCCCTTGAGATGCTCCTCGAACCATTCGGGCGGCATCGGGTGCCGCCGGGCGACCGCGGCGAGCGCCCGAAAACTCGGGTCGAGCCCCGCCCCTTCGCCCGCCAAGGCCAGCCGCGTGTCCTCCCGAAGCGCGGCGATGCGCGCCTCCGGGGGAACGGGCGAGACGACCTGGCCCTGGCCGCCCTCCTGCCCGTCCACCACGTCGTCGCAATGGCGGCACCAGCTATAGAGGCGCATCACGTCGCGCCGGGTTTCCCGGTCGAACAGGCGCGCGGCGGCGGCGAAGCTCTTGGAGCCCTTGGCGATGGCGTCTTCGGCGAAACGGTCGAGCGCGGCGCTCGGCTCCTCGCTCATGCGGCGGCGTCGAGGATCAGGCCGGCCGTCGCCTTGGCGGAGCCGACGACCCCCGGCACGCCGGCGCCCGGATGCGTGCCCGCGCCGACGAAATAGAGATTGCGGATCTCGTCGTCGCGATTGTGCGCGCGGAAGAAGGCCGACTGCGTCAGGATCGGGTCGAGCGAGAAGGCCGAGCCGTGATGGGCGTTCAGCTCGGACTTGAAATCGTCCGGCGTGAAGATGCGATGGGTCACGAGATCGGCGCGCAGGCCCGGCATGTAGCGCGCTTCCAGATAGTCGAAGATGCGATCCGCATAGCGCGGGCCTTCGACGCTCCAGTCGAGCGGCGCGTTGCCGAGATGCGGCACGGGCGAGAGCACATAGTAGCTGCCCGCGCCGTCGGGGGCGAGCGAGGGGTCGGTGGCGCAGGGGCTATGGAGATAGAGCGAGAAGTCGCCGGCCAGCGTCTTGGCCTTGAAGATCTCGTCGATCAGCGCCCGGTAGCGCGGGCCGAACAGGACCGTGTGGTGCTGAAGCTGCGGCTGATGGCGCTTCAGGCCGAAATAGAGAACGAAGAGCGACATGGAGAAGCGCTTGGACTTCAAGCGCCTGGCCTGTTTCTCGCCGCGCTGCGTGTGGCCGAGAAGCGCGTCGTAGGTGTGGACGACGTCGGCATTGGAGGCGACGAGGTCGGCCGGAAAGCGGCGCCCGTCCTGGAGCGTGACGCCCGTCGCGCGCCGGTCTTCGGTCTCGATCCGCGCGACTTCGGCCGAGAGTTCGACGCGACCGCCCAGATCCTCGAAGAGCTTGATCATGCCGCGCACCAGCGCGCCGGTGCCGCCCTTGGGAAACCACACGCCCCATTCGCGCTCCAGCGCGTGGATCAGCGCATAGATCGAGGAGGTCGCGAACGGGTTGCCGCCGACCAGAAGCGAATGGAAGGAGAAGGCCTGCCGAAGCTGCTCGTCGGCGATGAATTCGGAGACCTTGGCATAGACCGAGCGCCAGGCCTGGAGCTTGGCGAGCTGTGGGCCGGCGCGGATCATGTCGCGAAAATGCAGGAAGGGCACGGTGCCGAGCTTCAGATAGCCTTCCTCGAACACGGCGCGGCTATAGGCGAGGAAGCGGCGATAGCCCTCGACATCGGCCGGGCTCTTGGCAGCGATCTGCCGGTCGAGTTCGGCCTGATCGTTGGCATAGTCGAACTGGTATCCGTCTTCCCAGCAGAGCCGGTAGAAGGGGCTGACGGGCAGAAGCGTCACATAGTCTTCCATGCGCCGCCCGGCCGCCGTCCAGAGCTCGCGAAGGGCGCTCGGATCGGTGATGACGGTCGGCCCGGCGTCGAAGACGAAGCCCTGATCCTCGTAGACATAGGCGCGGCCGCCCGGCTTGTCGCGCTTTTCCAGAAGCGTCGTCCGGATGCCCGCCGCCTGAAGACGGATCGCCAGCGACAGCCCCCCGAAGCCCGACCCGATCACGATGGCCGTCTGCGGCCGGGACGGGGTCGAGGAAGAGGAAGCGGTCATGCGGTATCCTTGAGACGGGACGGGGCGGCGAGGATTCGAAGGGCGCCGCGCACGGAGACGGGCGGCTTGCCGACGAAGATGCGCAACTTGTCGGAAAATTCCAGCCGTGCGGCGTAGAACCGCGCCACGAGGGGATCGGGCAGCCGGTAGAAATGCTCGAGGATCCGATAGCGCTCGGCCGGCTCGCCCGCCCCGAACAGGAGCCGGTTGAGAAGCCGGAAATAGGCGCGGTCGCTCCACAGGTTGCGCGCGTGCTGGGCGAGAAGCCGCGCCAGCGCCTCCGGCGACAGGTCGGGCGCGGCGCAGACGAGATCGGCGACATGCGCGGCGTCGGGCAGCGAATAGCCGGTGGTCGGGTGAAACAGGGCGCGCGCGAGGCCGACCGTCGGCACGCCCCGCGCTTCCTCGATCAAGCGGTCCATGTCGCCGCCGAGCGCGATCGGGAGGATGCCGTCCTCCTCGCGCAGGAGCGTCTTCAGCCGCCAGCCGCGCGCCTCGGAATAGGAGGCGATCCGCTGGCGCAAGGTATCGCGCTCCAGCGCGGCGTCGTCGGCGTAATAGGTGTCCTCGATCAGGAGGCGCGTCGGCGAGAAGGGCAGGACATAGACGAAGCGATAGCCGTTCGACTGCGGCACGCTCGCATCCATCACCACGGGCTGCGTGACACCGTGCGGCGCGTCGGTCTCCCATTCCTGGCCGAGGAACTTCTGGAAACCGAGCGTCAGATGCGCGCTTTGGCGCTGTCCGCGCCCGTCGATCACCGCGCGGGCCTCGATCCGCTGCCCGTCTTCGAGCGTGACGGAGGTCGGCGAAAGCGCGCGGATCGGCGCGCTGAGGCGAAGGCGCTCGCCGAGCCGCTCGTGGAGGACGGAGGCGAAGCGCTCGGAGGAAACGGAGGCGTATCCGGTGGCGACCGGGCGGGCGCGGCGGGGAAAGCGCACGTCGTAGCCCGGCCAGCGATGGGCGACGAAGGGTGCGATCCAGTCATGCTCGACGGGCGAGAGATCGCCGTCGTGAAAGCTCCAGGTGTGATTGCCGCCGAGCGTGCCGGCCCCCTCCACCACGAGAAAGCGCAGGTCGGGCCGTCGCTCGCGCAGGCGATGGGCGATCAGCCCGTTGGCAAGACCGCCGCCCGCCAGAATCAGATCGTAAGGGGGCTGGCTCATGCGGGCTCGGGCTCCCTCGCGCGGACGGGGGCGGGCGCGGCGACGAGGCGTTCGATCCAGTCGGCCGCCGCTTCCGCTCCGCCGGCGGACTGAATCTCGCGCCCGATCCGCGCCGCGCCCCGGCGAAAGTCGGGCTCCAGAAGAAGACGGCCGAGCGCCTCGGCCACCTGCCCCGCCGACAGGCGGCGATAGGGCAGGCGCAGGCCCGCGCCATGGTGGACGAGGCGCGCGGCGACGCCCGGCTGATCATAGGCGATCGGCAGCGCCAGAACCGGCACGCCCGCTTCCATCGCGTCGAGCACGGTGTTGAGCCCGGCATGGGAAACGCAGAGATCGGCCTCGGCCAGAACCGCGCGCTGGGGCAGGAAATTGGTCACGATGTCGGCGTCGAGCAAGGCGGCCTCGGCCTTCGACAGGCGACCGCAATGGGCGATGGCGAGCTGGATGTCGAGCGTCCGGCAGGCGCGCGCGATGGCCTGGAAGAGGTCGAGCCGATGGCCCTGGAGCGTGCCGAGCGAGGCGAAGACGAGCGGGCGCGAGGGGTCGCGGCGAAACGGCAGCGGCGCCTCGGCGACACCGGACGCGCGAAAGGGGCCGAGCGCGTGAAGCCTTGGCGAGGCGCTGCGCGGATAGTCGAAGCCCGGCACGGTCTGCGAAAGCGTGGCGAACGGCGACAGGCAGTCTTCCATGCGCTCGCGCTCGGGAATGCCCAGATCGCGGCAGGCCGCGCGCAGCGTCTCCCGCTGGCGGCGCAGGAGAAGGCGGGCGACGCGCGCCCCGCCGCGATTGCGCTTCAGGCCCTCGCGCGAGGGATCGAAGGGCCAGCCGAGAAAGGGCGAGGGAATGGCGGGTTCGGGGTCGATCGGCAGGGCGGCGGCGAGCGACACGAAGGGCAGGCCGAGATGCTCGGCCAGAAGCGCGCCGGCCGGCTCCATCTGATCGGCGAGAACGGCGTCGGGGCACCAGAGCACGGCAAGGCGCGGCCCCTCGCGGCAAAGGCTCGCCGTGCGCTGCGCCCCTTCGCGCACCGTGCGCAGAATGCCGAACAGGCCGGTCGGGCGGTCGGTGAGGGTCGGCGCCGCCTCGCCGGGCTCCACCTCCAGAACCGCGAATTCGGGCGAGCCGACCAGCGCGCCGCCCCCGGCATTGAGGAGAAAGGCGACCTCGTGCCCGCGCGCCACCAAAGCCTCGCCCACCGCCTCGAAGGCGCGGACGTGACTGACGAGAGGCGGGCAGACGAGGAGAAAACGGGACATGGGCAAGCGCGGCGGGGACGGTGCGCGAGGGTCGCGCGCCCTGGCCCATCATATGGTGCGACGCGGCGCGCGATCCATCGGCCCGTGCGCGGGAATTCACCGTCGGCAAACGGTCCGGCAGAGGGCCGCCTCACGCGCTCGTGCGACAGGCTGGCGCCCCAGCGCGCGCAACCGGCGGGCGCCCGCGCGCGTTCTTGCCGAGTATCATGCGTGCATCGGTTGCGTCGGCCCCTGGCCGGGTGCGCCGGTGATCTGGAGTGTCCGCCATGAGCCATCTGACGCACCCGCACGAGGCGCGGTCGCTTCCGGTCTTCCCGACCGGCTGGGCGGGACAGATCGCGGTCGGCCTTGCGATCCTCGCCGCGATGGCCGTCTGGCTGCGCTGGATGGACCGCCCCCTCGCCTGCGCCTGCGGCACGGTGGCCCTGTGGGATGGCGACCCGCATTCGCCGGGCGCCTCGCAGCAATTCGCGGACTGGTATTCCGCGCTTCATGTCATCTATGGCGTCGGGCTCTACGCCTTTATCCGGCGCATGGCGCCGCGCTGGCCCTTGAGCTGGATGTTCCTGACCGCGCTCGCCTCCAGCGCGATCTGGGAAGCGATCGAGAACACGCCCGCGATCATCGCCATGTTCGGCGATGCGCCGGGCTCGCCCAGCTACGAGGGCGACAGCATTCTCAACGCCTTCGGCGACACGCTGTTCGTGGCCGCCGGCTTCTTTCTGGCGCGCGGACTCCCCGTCCCCGCCACCGTGGCGCTCGTCCTGGCCCTGGAGGGAGCCATCGCCTATGCGATCGGCGATGGCTTCATCCTGGGGAGCCTGCGTCTGCTCGGGGTGAGCCTTTGAACGATCAGGCGTAGAGCGGGTTGGCCGTGGCGACCGAGCGGCCGAGATTCATGCACTCGTCCATGGCGGCGGCGTAGCGGATGCGGATCGTGTCGAGCGAGAGGCCGATCGCGGCGAGATCGCTCGCCACCTTGTCGAAGCCGCCCCGGCCCTCGCGGGAGACGACGCCGGCATTGATCACCGTGCCGGCATAGGCGTCGATATCCTGACCTTCGAGGCCGAGCTGCTGGGCGGCCCAGCGGCCGACCTCGCGGTCGGCGCGGGCGCGCTCGTCGAACGAGCGGCGCTCATGGGAGACGAAAAGCTTTTCCTGCAGGTCACGGCGGCGATCGATCGACATCTGGCTTATCCCTTTTCCCCTGGCCGCTTTCCGCTGCGGCATGGGAGGACAATGCACCCCGACGCCTCAAAACCGGCTTGTCGAAAAGGACTCAATTGAATCGATCGCGAGAAAAATTTGCTTCAAATGTCTTAACGCGGCGGCCGACCTGACCTCACGATCGAGGGAGGCGCGTGGGAGGCCGTTCAGGCCCGCCGCATCCGGGGCGTCGTGCCCGGCGTTCGCTTGCCCGACGTGCCCGCCCCCGTGCGCCAGTCGCTGCCCGCGATGGACACGACGCGATTGCCGCGAAAGTCGGTTTCCGCCGCGATATAGCCGCGCTCGGCCATGTAGGTGAGGAGAAAGCGCCCGCGCGAGGGCGAGTGGCTGCCATAGGCGCGCGCCAGAACCTCGTCGCTCGGGCAAGGCGCGGCGTCGCGCGCCGCCTTGGCGAGCAGGAGATAGACGCCCTGCATGTCCTCGGGCAGCTCCTCGGAGCGCCGCACGACCTCCATCCAGTTCTCGTCCTCGGCCGCCGCGCCGACGCCGGCGCGCGCCAGCGCCAGACGCCGGCGGAAACCCGCCATGTCGAGCCCGCCGTCGCCGACGCGCTTCAGGCGGCAATGGGTGACGAAGTCCTGATAAAGCATCTGAACGGGCCGGAACGCGGCTTCCGGGTCGGCCATGAGGTCGGCGAAGATCGCGTCCACCACCGCCTGCCGCTCGGCCTCGGCCTCCGGGTCCGGCTCGGCCTCCTCCTCCAGGCGCTGCGGCGCGGGCGCGGCGCCCGCGCGGTTGGCCGCGACGCGCTCCAGAAGCTCGCGCGTCGGCAGCGGCTCGCGGCGCACGGGCGCGGGCAGCGTGTCGGGCTCGTCGGCGCCGGCCGTGAAGATGAGGTCCGCCATGGCCTCGGGGCTGGCCTCGGGCAGCGCCATCAGGACGGGGCGGCCGGAGCGGCCGGCGGTTTCCACCGGGCCGATGCGGATCGGGATCGGCCGGCGCGAGAGAGCCGGGCCGAGCGCCACGAAATGGCCGGGTTCGAGATCGCGGAAGCGCTCGGCCTGCCGCCGGTCGAGGCCCAGAAGATCGGCCGCGCGCGCCATGTCGATGTCGAGGAAGGTGCGGCCCATCAGGAAGTTCGAGGCTTCCGCCGCGACGTTCTTGGCGAGCTTGGCGAGGCGCTGCGTCGCGATCATCCCCGCCAGACCGCGCTTGCGGCCACGGCACATGAGATTCGTCATGGCGCCGAGCGAGATGCGACGGGCCTCGTCGGCCACCTCGCCGGCCATGGAAGGCGCGAAGATCTGCGCCTCGTCCACGGCGATCAGCATCGGAAACCAGTAATGCCGGTCGGCGTCGAACAGCCCGTTCAGGAAGGCGGCGGCGCAGCTCATCTGCACCTCGGCGTCGAGCCCTTCCAGATTGAGAACGACGGAGGCGCGATGCTGGCGGATGCGCGCGGCGATGCGGCCGAGTTCGGAAGGCGTGCGATCGGCCTCCACCACGACATGGCCGAAGCGCTCGGAAAAGGACACGAAATCGCCTTCCGGATCGATGATCGCCTGCTGCACCCAGCCCGCGCTCTGCTCCAGGACGCGGCGGAAGAGATGCGACTTGCCCGACCCCGAATTGCCCTGCACGAGAAGGCGGGTCGAGAGCAACTCCTCCAGATCCATTTCCGCCGGCTCGCCCGTGGCGGTGGTTCCGAGATCGACCGCGACCTTGGTCAAAGCGCATATCTCCGGAAAAACGGGGCTCGGGGCACGTCGCGAAGCGCGGCGCGCCGGGGGAGCCCGAAAGCGTCTGGATCGACCTATCTAACGGGCGCCACTGCGGTTTCAAACCCACGAGCCGACCCCATCCACAGTTTCGCGGGGGCCTGGGCGCATGGGTCGCGGCCGCCTCGGCGCGGCTCTCACGCTGCGGCAGGAGGGCGCGCGCGGTCAGACGCATGGCGGCCAGGCCTCACCCCGGAACCGTATGTCTCCCTTGCTTAATACATTCTGACAAGTCGATCGTCATTTCCGCGAATGATGATCGCAGTAAAGATCGGTTTACCTCGATTTACCCATCACCAGACGCACTGTTTCGGTTCATCGAATCTACACGCATTTGCTCCAATATTTCGATAATTCGAACGAAACTGGCAGGCATCGTTCTGATCGATCCGATCGGGATGTCGGAAAGGAACTATGCGGATCACGATGAAGACCAAGCTCGCCGCCGGATTCGGCGGTGTCCTGATCCTGGCCGCCGCGATCGGCGGACTGGGGATGCTCAGCCTCAAGAACACGAACGACATGCTCGTGGGCTTCAGCGAACGGCCTTTCGTTCAGGTCCAGAGCGCCAAGAATATTCAGGAGAACGTGACGATCGTCCGGCGCACGATCCTTGATTCGCTCTTCCTGGTCTCGGATGCGGACATCGCGGTCATCAAGGCCGACTACAATCAGGCCTGGACCGAGATGGAGGCCGATCTCGACAAGTTGTTGTCCTCCATGCCTCCGGAGGTTCGCGGCAATTTCGCCGATCTGAAGCCGATGCTGGACGAGTTCCGCTCCGTCTCGGCCGAGACGCTGCGCGTGGGAGCCTCGGCCGACGTGGACGCCGGTCAGAAGATGCTCGAGGAGACGACCGGTCCGATCGAGCGGATCTACGCGCAGATCGACCAGCTGGGCGCCAATGCACCGGCCGAGGCCAACGCGGCGCTCGAAGCCCTGCGGAAATCTCTCGAAACGGCCCGCCTCAGCACGGTGGAAGCGCTTCTTCTGTCCGACACCAGTGCGATCAGCGCGGCCAGCGCCCGCATCGACACGATGAAGCAGAACGTGTCGTCGCAGCTGGCGCAGCTTTCCACCGTTCTTCCGCCGTCCTCCAATTCGGCCGTCAATCAGATTCAGGTCGAAGCCAACGACCTCTTCGCCAAGCTTCGCCGCTACGGCGATTACGGCGTCGCGAACTGGATGGCCCAGGCCCAGACGCTCCTGACCCAGAAGCAGAATCCGCTCGCGGCGAAAGTCTATGAGCGTCTGGATGAGGTCCTCGCCACGGCCCAGAACCGGGCAACCTCCTTCCTCGAGGAAGCCGCCGCCGCCTACCGCACCACGTCGACGACCCTGATCGCGGTTCTCGTCGGCGCGGTTCTTCTCGGCGCGGGCGCCGCGATCTGGATGGCCCTGTCGATCTCGCGGGGGCTCAACCAGTCCGTCGCGCTGGCCAACGCCATCGCGCAGGGCGACCTGACCCAGCGTGTGGAGCCCAAGGGCACGGACGAGATCGCCGATCTCCAGCGCGCCATGGCGCAGATGGTGGAGAACCTCTCCGACATCGCGACCGACGTGAACAACTCCGCCTCGCAGGTGGCCGCCGGCTCGACCCAGGCCGCCGTGACCGCCGAACAGCTTTCGGCCGGCTCCACGCAGCAGGCCGCGACGACGCAGCGTCTGTCTTCGGGCGCTTCGGAACAGGCCGCCGCCACCGAACAGGCCTCCGCCGCGATGGAGGAAATGGCCGCCAACATCCGCCAGAACGCCGAGAACGCCTCGCAGACCGAGAAGATCGCGACGCTCGCGGCCGTCAATGCCACGCGCAGCGGCGAAGCGGTGCAGAAGTCGGTGGAAGCGATGCGCATCATCGCGGCGAAGATTTCCGTGGTTCAGGAAATCGCCCGCCAGACCGACCTTCTGGCCTTGAACGCCGCGATCGAAGCCGCCCGCGCCGGGCAGCACGGCAAGGGCTTCGCGGTGGTGGCGTCCGAAGTGCGCAAGCTCGCCGAGCGCTCGCAGCAGGCCGCCCTGGACATCAGCAATCTGTCCGGCGAAACGCTGGGGGTCGCCGAGGAAGCCGGCACGATGCTCGGCGCGCTGGTGCCCGACATCCGCCGCACGGCCGAGCTGGTCGCCGAGATTTCCGCCGCTTGCCGCGAGCAGAATATCGGGGCCGAGCAGATCAACCAGGCGATCACGCAGCTCGACCAGGTGACGCAGCAGACCGTCGCCTCCGTCACGCAGCTCGATCAGGTCACGCAGGCCTCCAGTGGCGCAGCCAACGAGATGTCGGTCACGGCCGAACAATTGTCGGGCGAATCGCGTCGCCTCGCCGAGCGGGCGAGCTTCTTCAAGGTCGCCAACCAGCATGGCGCGAAGGTCGAGACCGCCGCCCCGGTCCAGGCCCGCTCGAAGGCCTCGGCGAAACCCAACGTGCGCGAACTGCAGGCCATGGCGCAGCAGTTCACCCCGCCGGAGGGCGCCGCCAGGACCAAGGGCGCCGCGGACAAGGGCAACGGCTTCGCGCTCGACCTCGACAGCAATTTCGAGCGCATGAGCGGCTGACACGCCCACCGGATAGGCTGACATGACCAGACGCGGCGGGCGATCCAATCGCCCGCCGCGTCTTTTTTCACGTGTCGGCTCTTGCCCTGTCGGGCAAGGAACTCTCGGGCAAGGGCCCCTCGGGCAAATGCCTTTCAGCCGAGCGCGATTTCCGGCACTTCGGCCTTCACGCGGCCCATATCCTCTTCGAAGGCCGCGGTTTCGCGGCGCTGCGCCTCGGGGTCGGGCAGGCGCAGGATATAGGCGGGGTGGACCGTGACGAGGAGCTTGGTCTCCCCGTCCGGCAGATCGATGAGGCGCGAGCGCGTGTCGCGGATCGTCACAGCATGGCCGAGCACGGAGGCCGCCGCCGTCGCGCCGAGCGCCACGATCAGCTTGGGGCGGATCAGCTCGCGCTCCTGCTCCAGCCACCAGCGGCAGACCTTCACCTCGCCCATGTTTGGCTTGGCGTGGATGCGCCGCTTGCCGCGCGGCTCGAACTTGAAATGCTTCACGGCATTGGTGACATAGGCCTGGGAGCGGTCGATGCCGGCGGCCGCGAGCGCGGCGTCGAAGACCTTGCCGGCCGGACCGATAAAGGGCTCGCCCGCCAGATCCTCCTGATCCCCCGGCTGCTCGCCGACGAAGATCACGGGCGCATCCGCCGGTCCCTTGCCGAACACGGTCTGCGTCGCCGGCTCCCAGAGCGGGCAGGCCTTGCAATGCATCGCCTGCTCGCGCGCTTCCTCCAGGTCGTCCGGTGGCTTGTTGAAGCCGTTGAACACCGGGGCCTTCGCTCCTCGTCCCATCTCGCCACGCTCCCTTGCCCGTTCATGACGCAAACTCGGCAGGGTCGGCGCGGTTTCGATCATGCGACGCGACGCCTCTTCGGCGCCGCGCACGAGCGGCTCGATCAGGGCGGCCTCGGGCAGGTTGTGCCAGTATTTCTTGGGCATCTCGGCCTGCATGGCCTTCACCTTCAACCGCGCCGGATTGAAGATCGAGCGGTAATAGGTGAGCCAGAGCGCCTCCATCGCGTCCTCGGGCGGCTTGTCGGCGGGGTCGGCCCCGTCGGCGAAGACGAGTTCCGCGCCGTCCCAATGCACGGAGCGCTTGGGCGTCAGGATGCTCCAGATCATGCCGGGAAAGCGCCGCATGAAGAAGGGCGCGGTGAATTCCACCACGTGATGGAAGGGCTCGAACCAGGCGACATAGACATGGCCGCCGGCTTCCGTCTCGATCTCGCGGAAGCGCACGAAGGCCTTCATCTTGTGGCTGTCGCGCCGAACCGCCTTTTCCATCTCGTGGGCGCGGGCCATGTCGGGGTCGGCGCGGATTTCCAGAAGCTTGCGCTCCTCCTGCAGGCGCCAGAGGAGGCGATAGGCGAAGCCGAAGCGCTCCGGGTCGGCATGGCAGACGAGCTTGCGGGCGAGATCGGGAAAGCTGCGCGGCACGGAAAAGGGCGGCGCATTGGCTGGGGCTTCGGGCAAAGGCTCGGCGAAGAGGCCGCCCGCCCCCTCCCCCACCGTGAAGCTCAGCGCCTCGGGCGCGATGCCGAGCGCGAGCGCGCGCCGCGCGGCGTCCCGCCAGCCCTCGAAATCGGCGGGATAGCCCAGCCGGACCTCGTACATCTCGACCCCACCCCTTGAATCGAACGGGGCGGCCCAAGGCCGCCCCGCGTGAACCGTCTCAGTTGGAGGAGGGCTTGGCGTCCTTGTCGTCCGCCGCCTCGTCCTCGTCCTCGTCTTCTTCGTCCTCTTCCTCGCCGAAGGGGAAGGACTCGACCATCTGCTCGACGTCCTCGTAGATTTCGTCGAGGAACTCCATGGCGGCGTCGGCGTCCTCGGTCCCCTGCGTCACGAGCATCGCGAGCTGGATCTTCAGGATGCTGGCGACATCGTCCAGCTCCATGCCCTGAAAGATCGCCGCGATCTGTTCGGAGATCTCGTCGGTCTTGGTTTCGGTCAGCATGGTCGGTCTCCTTGGGTTCGGCTGGAGAGAAGAAGGCAACGGGCGAGCGGTTGTTCCGGTGGATCGCGTCGAAGCCTTCCGCAGGACGGGCAGGACTTGCCACGCCTTTCGCGCCTCTAGCAGAAAGCGCGCGAATGCACCCCGCTTTTAGCCGGTTTTCGCGCGAATTTCACCAGATCGCCGCGCTCTCACCCCGGACGCGAGCGCCGAGGCGCACGGGGCGCGCTCTTTCGTGCCTCACGCGCCGTCGCGGCCTCGTCCGGCGCGGCCTCGCCCGCATCGCTCTGGCCCGACGCGCCCTTGCCCGGTGCAGCCTTGCCCGCCTCGTCCTCGGAGGCCAGCGCGCGGTAGACCGTCATGCGCGACACCTTCAGCGCGCGGGCGATCTCGGTGACGCCCTGGCCGCTGGCGCGGCGACGGCGGATTTCGCCATTGGGCGCGGTGCGCGGCCGGCCCTTGTAGACGCCGCGCTCCTTGGCCGCCTCGATGCCGGCGCGCTGGCGCTCCAGAATGAAGCGATGCTCCATCTCGGCCACCATGCCGAGCACGGTGACGACGAGACGGCCGAGATCGCCGCGCGTGGTGAGTTCGGGATCGAGCACCCGGAGACACGCGCCGACCTTGTCGAGATCGTGGACGATGTTGAGGACGTCGCGCGTCGAGCGACCCAGCCGGTCCAGCCGGACGACCACCAGTTCGTCGCCCTCGCGCAGGAACTGGAGGATGGTTTCGAGCTCGCCCCGCCCCGCCACGGAGCGGCCGGACTGCTTCTCGGCGCGCACGATCGTGCAGCCGGCGGCTTCCAGCCGGCCCACCTGCAGCGTCAGGTCCTGATCGGCGGTGCTGACGCGGGCATATCCGATTCGGGCCATGGCGCGGGGTCCGTCACGAGAGGGTCCCCCTCTGTGTGCGCCCCGCGCCCTTCCCCCGTCAAGCGGCCGCCTCACCCGATGACGAACGCGAAAACGCCGGGCGGAGAAGGCTCCGCCCGGCGTTTCCATCGATGCCGCTGGCTCTAGAGCCGGGAACGAGACCCTGCGGGGTTGGCGGGTCGGATCTTTCCCAGCTCTTAGTAGACGTAGCGGTTCACGACGCCTTCCAGATATTCCTGGCGGCCCGAACGGGGCTGCGGCTGGAGGCCGAGGCCGCGCTCGGCCACCGTCTCGAAGCTCGTCTCACCGGCGAGGATCGCCTGATTCTCGGCCTTGTCCCAGCCGGCATAGCGGTCGGCGAGAGGCTTTTCGAGCGCGCCGTCGGCGAGCATCCGCTCGGCCGAGAGAAGCGCGCGGGCGCAGGCGTCCATCGAGGCGACATGCGCGATCACGAGATCCTGCGGGTCGATCGACTGGCGGCGGATCTTGGCGTCGAAGTTGAGGCCGCCCGTGGTGAAGCCGCCCTGCTTCAGCATCTCGTGGAAGACGAGCGTCATTTCCGTCACGTCCATCGCGAACTGGTCGGTGTCCCAGCCCAGAAGGTCGTCGCCGCGATTGATGTCGAGCGAGCCGAAGAGATCGTTGGCATAGGCCAGCTTCACTTCGTGGTCGAAGGAATGACCGGCGAGAATCGCGTGGTTCTGCTCCAGATTGAGCTTCACGTCCTTCACGAGGTCGTATTTCTGAAGGAAACCGAAGACCGTCGCCGTGTCGAAGTCGTACTGGTGCTTCGAGGGCTCCTTGGGCTTGGGCTCGATCAGGATCGGGCCGTCGAAGCCGATCTTGTGCTTGTAGTCGACGAGCATCGAAAGGAAGCGGCCGAGCTGGTCCAGCTCGCGCTTCATGTCGGTGTTGAGCAGCGTCTCGTAGCCCTCGCGCCCGCCCCAGCAGACATAGTTCTCGCCGCCGAGCCGCTTGGTGACGTCGATCGCCGCCTTCACCTGACCGCAGGCATAGGCGAAGACGTCCGGATCGGGGTTCGTCGCCGCGCCCGCCATGTAGCGGCGGTTGGAGAAGAGGTTCGCCGTGCCCCAGAGAAGGCGCGTGCCGTGCGTCTTCATCTTCTCCTCGAAGATGTCGGCGATCACGTTGAGGTTCTTGATGGACTCACCTAGCGTCTCGCCTTCCGGCGCCACGTCCACGTCGTGGAAGGTGAAGAAGGGCGCGTCGAGAAGACGGAACAGCTCGAAGGCGACCTCGGCCTTTTCCTTGGCCTTGGCCAGCGGATCGCCGCCCTGGCGCATCCAGGGGCGGTTGAAGGTCTCGCCGCCGAAGGGATCGCCGCCCGGCCAGGTGAAGGAGTGCCAGTAGCAGACCGCGAAGCGGAGCTGGTCCTCCATGGACCGGCCCATCACCTGCCGGTTCTTGTCGTAGTAGCGGAACGCCAGGGGATTGGTGCTCCCCTCGCCTTCGAAACGCACGCTCGAATCGAGCCCGAAGAAACCCTTGGCCTCAGTCATGGCGGTCCTCGCCTGTCGGGCGCGGCGACAGGCCGGGCCTCGTTGTTTGAGCTACGTACCTCAAAAAGCCCGCACCGTGCAATCCCGCGCGGGGCCGCCGCCCGTCACGGCAGGTTGTCCTTCAAAAGGATTTCGATGCGGATGCGCTCCTGCGCCTCGTCGAGCCGGGTTCCCGTCAGCGCGGCGGAAACGGCGCGCAGCGCCGAGCGCGCCTCGTGGCCGGGGTCCTGCACGATCAGCGCGTCGATCGCGCCGCTTTCGATGAGCGGGCGCGTCTCCGACGTCAGCTCGTGCGCGATGACGAGCGGGCGCAGATCGAATTCGGCGAGCGCCGCGACGAGGCCGGCATTGCCGGCGCCCGCGCTGTAGATCGCCGTCGGGGGCGCGGCGCGGCGCAGGAAGCGGCGCACGACCTCCTGCGTGAGGGCCGGGTCGTCCTGCCCTTCCATCACCGTTGCGAGCGTCAGATGCGGAAAGCGGGCGGCGAGCACTTCCTGAAACCCGTCCAGCCGGTCGTGATGGTCGCGCAAGGCCCGCGCGCCCAGAAGCACGGCGAGCGAGCCCGGGGCCAAGCCGCTGAAGCGCCCGGCGAGCGCGGCGGCGACCCGGCCCGCCGCGCGGTTGTCGATGCCGACATAATGCGCGCGCGCCGCGCCCGGCACGTCGGACACGAGCGTGACCACGGGCACGCCGCGCGCGCCGGCCGCATCGATCGCCTCGGCGACGGCGGGATGGTCGAGGCCGACGGCGAGAACCGCATCCCGCGCCTCGGCCGCGCGGCCGATCTCGGCGGCCAGGCTCGCGGGGTCGAACGTATCGACCTCGGCAATGTCGAGATCGAGCGCGCGGGCGGCGGGCCGGCGCGCGGCGCGCTCCAGCTCGCTCCGAAGGGTCTGCATGAAGGGATTGCCGCCGCGCGGCAGCAGGGCGGCGACGCGAAAGCGCGCCCGGCGGGCGAGCGCCGCCGCGCCCGGATGGCGCTCGAAACGCAGCGCCGCCATGGCCGCCTCGACCTTCTCGACCGTGGCGAGGCGCACGCCCGGGCGGCGATTGAGCACGCGATCGGCCGTGGCGAGGCTGACGCCGGCGGCCCGCGCGACGTCGCTCAAGGTCGGTGCCGTCAGCGCGCCCGGCTCCCGCCCGGCTTCCTCGCCCCCGCTCATTCCCGCATCCCGCCTCCTGTTTCGGCGCCGACCCTCGCATGGGCGAAGGCGGATGTCGCGGGGCTTTTGCCGCGATGCAGGATCGAAACGAGCGAGGTAGCCGGGTCGCCACCACCGACAAGGAGACGCGTCCGGCTAATCACCGGATGCTGGACGCGATAATCAGCCTGACATACTGAATGCTCTGGATCACGCCGACGCGTCGCCGCGTCGGCGCGGCATCGCATCAGAGTACCGCCTATGCCTATTGCCCGGAGCGCCCTTCCCTCCTGGCCCGGAACGCCCCGCCCCGCGCCGCTTCCCTGGTTGAGTTCCGCCTGTCTGATCGGCCTTCTGTCCCCGCTTCTCGGCCATGGCCTGTTGCGGCTTTCGGCCTCGCTCTTCGCCGAGAACGGCACGATCGAGGTCGCGCAGGCCTGGCTTCTGGTGATGGGAACCGCCGTCTTTCTGGCGGCCTATCGGCGGGCGGCCGATGCCAAGGCGCTCTTCTGCGTGTCCATGGCGCTTCTGTCGCTTCTGGCCCTGCAGCGCGAAATCCCCGCCTGCGAAAGCGCCTTCTACGACCAGGGCCTGTGCCTGCCGCGCACGGCGAAGCTCCCGCTTTCGGGCGCGGCGATCCTTGCCGCCGGCCTGCTCGCGCTCCTCAAGCGGCCGCGCTGGCGCAGCTTTCTCGACCCTCGCAATCTCGCCTGGGTCTGGCCGGTCGGCGTCGCCGCGCTGCTTCTCGGCCTTGCGGAAGCGGCCGAGCATTTCTTGCATCAGGAAATGGAGGAGACGATGGAGTTCGGCGCCTATGCCTATCTCCTGAGCTTCGCCATCTGGGTCGCCCGCACGCCGTCCGCCGGCGCGCGGGACTGAGGCGTCACGTTCAACGCTCGAGGAAGGCGCGGTTCATGCTGTCGCGCACGGGCTTCACGAGATAGTTCAGGAAGGTGCGGTGCGACGTCTCCACGAAGATGTCGGCCGGCATGCCCGGATTGATGCGAAGGCCGGGCACGCGCTCCACCTCATGCTCGGACAGGGTGACGCGCACCACATAGACATCGCCCATCCGGCCCGGGCGCGGGTCGGGCACCGTGTCGGCCGAGACATAGGTGACGTGGCCGCGCATCTGCGGCGTGGTGCGCTGGTTGAAGCTGGTGAGGCGCACGCCCGCCTCCTGGCCCTGATGCACGCCGTTGATGTCGGTCGGATTGATCAGGGTCTCGATCACCAGCTTTTCGTCGCGCGGCAGGATTTCGGCGATCTGACGGCCGCTTTCCACGACGCCGCCGGGCGTGTGGTAGTTGAGCTTGACGAGCGTGCCGGACACCGGCGCGCGCACCTCGGTGCGGCCGAGAACGCTCTGGGCGGCCAGAAGCTGCTCGCGCATGTCGTCCATGTCGGCCTCGATGCCCTGAAGCTCCTGCGTCGCCCCTTGCTGGACCTCCTGGCGTGCCTGGGCGATCTGCCCGTCGAGCCGGGCGATCTGCGAGCGCATGTCGCCGAGTTCGCCTTCAATCCGCCCGAGCGCGCCCTCGGCCTCGGCCGCCGCGCGCTCCACGGTGAAGAGATCGGACCGACGGTAGAGCCCCTGCTTGAAGAGGATCGTCTTGGCGGCGAGTTCCTGCCGGATCAGCCCGCCCTGGCGCTCCACCGCCTGCTTCTGGGCCTGCGAGCCCTCCATGCGCCGGCGCAGCGAATCCTGGTTGCGCGAGAGCACCGCGACCTGCCCCTCCAGCGCCCGGCGCGCGGCGGCAAAGACGTTGCGCTGCCCCTCGAAGATGCGGTCGGCCTCGCGGCGGTCCTCGCCGTCCACCTCGATCGCGCCGAAATCGAGCGCGTCGCGCCCCGCGATCAGCGCCTGAAGGCGGATGGAGCGGGCGCGGTAGCTGGCAAGGCGCAGGAGAAGCCGGCGCACATTGGTGCGCGCCGCCGTCTCGTCCAGCGTCACCAGCGGCTGGCCCTTCTCGACCCGGTCGCCCTCCTCCACGAGAATGGCGCGGATGATGCCGCCCTCGAAATGCTGCACCTGCTTGTTCTTGCCGGTGGCGACGAAGGTGCCGTGCGAGACGACGGCTGCGGCGAGCTGCGCGGTGCTCGCCCAGGTGCCGAAGCCCGCGAACACGGCGACGGAGAGAACCAGCCCGCCGATCACCGTGCCCCGGATGGAGCGCGGCACGCCGACATACCATTCCTCGATCGCCTCGCCCCGGTGCGAAGGTCCGCCGACGACGCTCATGGCACCCTCCTCTGGGCCGGAACATTGCTTTCGCCCGCCGTCTGGCCGGCGATCATCGCGAGGATCTGGCTGCGCTCGCCGATGGCCGAGATCGCGCCCTTGTCCATGACCATGATCCGGTCGACGCAGCGCAGCAGCGAATGGCGCTGCGTGATGGCGACGACGGTGGTGCCGTTGCTCTTGGCCTTGGTCATGGCGAGGGCGAGCGCGCGCTCGCCATCCGTGTCGAGATTGGAATTGGGCTCGTCCAGCACCACGAGGCGCGGATTGCCGAAGAAGGCGCGCGCCAGGCCGATGCGCTGCTTCTGCCCGCCCGAGAGCGGCGCGCCGTCGGCGGCGATGACCGTCTCGTAGCCCTGCGGGAAGGAGGCGACGAGTTCGTGGATGTCGGCGAGCATGGCCGCCTCGAAAACGTCCTCGTCGGCCGCGTCCTCGCGCATCCGGGCGATGTTGACCTTGATGGAGGCCGGGAAGAGCTGCACATCCTGCGGCAGGTAGCCGATGCTCTCGCCGAGCTGGCGCGGGTCCCAGTTCTTGAGGTCCATGAGGTCGAGCCGGACATTGCCGGCGGTCGGCATGATGGAGCCGACCAGCATCCGCCCGATCGTGGACTTGCCCGCGCCCGACGAGCCGATGATGCCGAGCGCCTCGCCGGGCTTCAGCGAGAAGGAAATGCCGTTGAGGATCACCTTCTTGTTGGGCGGCGGCACGTAGAGGACGCGGTCGACGTCGAGCCGCCCCTGCGGGCGCGGCAGGCGCAGGCGCTCCACGTTGAGTGGCGAGTTGAGAAGGAGATGCGAGATTCGGCCATAGGCGGCGCGCGACTGGATATAGGTGCGCCAGCCCTCGATCGTGCCCTCCACCGGGGCGAGCGCGCGGCTCGCGATGATCGAGGAGGCGATCACCATGCCGCCCGTCAGCTGGCCTTCCAGCGAGAGATAGGCGCCCCAGCCGAGCATCGCGACCTGCGCGAAGAGGCGCAGCGCCTTGGAGACGGAGGAGAAGAAGACGTTGCGGTCCTGCGCCGCGACCTGCGAGCGCAAGGAGGCCGCGTTGTCCTTGCCCCAAAGTCGTACCGCCTCCGGGATCATGCCGAGCGCGTTGATGATCTGCGCGTTGCGCGACAGGGCGTCGAGCGTGAGGTTGGAGCGCGCGTTGTGGCCGCTGGCTTCGGCGAAGTGAACCGCCGTCGCGCGCTTGTTGAAGAAGGCGACGACGAGCAGCACCGCGACCGAGACGATGACGATGGCGCCGAGATGGGCATGCACCAGCCAGACCGCGACGATAAAGAGCGGGGCGAGCGGCGCGTCCAGCATGGCGAGCAGCGTCGATCCGGTCAGAAAGGCGCGGATATGCTGAAGGTCGGCCAAGATTTGGTAGTCCTTGCCCGAGCCCGACAGGGCCGAGCGCGAGGCGGCCGAGAGGATGGGCGAGCCGAGGCGCGTTTCCACCTCCACCGCCGTGCGCATCAGGATGGTGCGGCGGATGAGATCGAGCACCACCTGCCCGACGATCGCGCCCACCACGATCAGGGTCAGCATCACCAGCGTGTCGAGCGAGCGCGAGGTCAGAACGCGGTCCGAGATCTGGAAAAGGTAGATCGGCACCGCCAGCACGAGAATGTTGATGAGGATGGTGAAGGCGAACACCCAGGCGATGTTGCGCCGGACGCGCGCCTTGGTCTGTTCCAGCGCGACGCGGAAGTTCACCTGCTGGCTCTTGCGGGTGATCTGCGAGCCCGCGTCGTTGGCCGCCGGGCGCGCCTCGGGCAGAAGCGGCCCGCCCGCCTCGCCCTCGATCACCGTGCCGCGCAGCGGCGGGGCGACGCGGCCGGGCTCGTTGGCGACGCTGGGCTGGGGCGCGGCGGCAGCGGCCTGCGCCATAGAGGGCTGAGGCACGGCCGGCTGAGGCGGGGCGGGCTGAGGCGGGGCCGCTTGCGGCACGGCGACTTGCGGGGCAGCGACTTGCGGGCCGGGTGCCGCCTGAGGCGCCGGGCGCTCGGCTCCCCGCAACTCGACCATCGGTGCGGCAAGGGGCGCGCGCGACGCGGGCTCGGCCGACCGGGATGCCGTGTCGGGCGCGGGCGGGGCGAACGAAGCCGGGATGGCCGGGGCAGGCGCGGCCGGAAGGGCTGGGGCAGGCGTGGCCGGGGTGGCCGGGGCAACCGGCCTGCTCTCCCCCTCGGCCCGCATGGCGCTGACGGCGGCTTCCATGGACGCGAAGATTTCCCGCTCGCGCGCGTCCCGTTCGGGGTCGCTGAGGCGCGGGGTCGGCTTGTCCTCGTTCATTGCGTGGTTCCCCTCGAATGGTCTTCTTGTTGTGCTGGATAGGCGGGCCGGTCAGGCCAGGATGCCCGCCACGCCGTCAGCCGGCGCGTCGTGGCCGAGGCTCGCCGCGGAATGGGCGAGCGCGTCGGACAGGGGGCTCACCCCGTCGCCATGGATGTCGGAGACGAAGGCGATCAGCTCGGGCGCGAGCGTGCCGGTGTCGAAGGTCTGGATGTCCGGCCCGCTCGCGACGAGCTCGGCCTGGAGCAGCATGGAGCCCGAATAATATTCGCCGCCCAGGAAGCGGACATGGCCGGCGTCGTCCGCATCGACGATCCGGGCTTCGTTGAGGAGCGTGTTGCCGCCCGTCGTCACCGTCCATTGCGCGTCCGGCGCGATGGCGTTGGCGAGCCGCGCCAGGCTGCCGTCGGCCATGCGCAGCGTGTCGGCATCGTCCATGAGGTTGATCTGCGAGATGACGTTGGTCTCGATCACGTCGCCGGAAATGTAGAGAACCTTGATGTTGCGCCCGGCCAGAAAGGCGAGATCGGCGCCAAGGCTCGGGTCGCCGCCGGCCAGCCGATCCTCGAAGGCCGAGACGAGCGCGCGCATCTCGGGCGAGAAGCCGGTGAAGTCGGCGAGGCCGCCGACATTGGTGATCGAGGCGTTGTTGGCGAGAAGATTGCCGGAGGTCGAGACCGAGCCGCCCGTCCCGCTCGCGTCCGAGACGATCCGGTCGCTGTCGTTCAGGACGTTGATCTGCTGGATGAAATTGCCCTCATAGACGCTGCCGCCGACGATCACGAGATCGTAGGCGCCGAGGAGCTTGGAGAGCGAGGCGACGTTGAGGCTCTCGTTGCCCCCGGTCGAGGCGCGCACGGTGGATTCCATGGCCGAAAGCACGACCTGATCGCCGTCCAGCGTCAGCTTCACCTGACGCAGGAAATTGGCGATCTCCAGATTGCCCTCGATCACGTCCACCTTGTAGCGCGTCGGCAGGCTGTCGCGCGGGTCGAAGGCGGGGCGGCCCTCGGGCGTGCGGTCGATGCGCTCGAAGCTCGCGATGTTGAGGCTGCGCGTCGTGTCGCCGATCGCGGCACTCACCGCGTCCCCCAGCCCCTCGACGCCGTCGCGGTCGGCATGGATGTTGAGCTGGCGGATGGAATTGACCTCGAACCAGTCGCCCTCGACCACGGTGACGGCGCCCAGATGCCCGACATTGAGAAGCGCCGCCTGGTTGGCCGACAGGTTGCCGCCCATCTGGAGAAGCGGCTGGTCCTCGCCGATGTCGGGCGCCTGCCTCGCCTCCTCGACGAGCTTGCCGAGATCGGGGGCGCTGTCCACTTTCTCGCCGTCGACGAAAATCCCCTCGTGGCCGCTCGGTGCGCCGGCAGCGGAAGGCTCCGCGCCCTCCTGTGTCGCTTCGCGCTCGAGAAGGCCCTTCAGGTCGGCGGGCGTGTGGGGGATGCCGGGCAGGTGCTGAAAGTCGCGCGCCGCGCCGAGCATCGCCTCGAACTGCTGCGTGACCTCGGCCACGACGAGAAGCGGATCGGCGTCGGGATCGAGGATCAGCGTGTCGCGATCGTCGAGAAGGCCGATCTGCTCGTGGATCGCAAAGAGCGAGTCGGACGGGACGGTGCGGTAGAGGAACAGCGCGTCCGGGTCCGGCCGCATCGTCTCCCAGCCCGCCGAACTCGCAGGGATGGCGACCTCGCCCGGCGCGCGGAAATGGGAAAGCGGCAAAGGGTCGATCGCGAGGTCCACATGGGGCGGGGGCAGGCGCCGGCTCGCCACGTCCTCGATCTCGAAGCGATCGTTCGCGAGGCGAATGTCGGGATCGATGACCGGAGCCGACAGGGCCGGCCCTCTTGCGGGCGGGTCGTCCTCGGCATGGGTCCGGGGATGGACCTTGGCCAGATGCGGGGTGCCGGCGAACAGTCGGGCGTGCAGTCCGGCGTCGGTCTCGGTGACGCGGAACAGGCCGATGAAGCGGGCGATGGTTTCCTGGGCCTCGATCATGAGCATCGGATCGCCCCTTTCGAAACCTTGATCGGGAGGAAAAAGGGCTCACGCCGCTCCTTTGGAGACGACGCGAGCCCAAGGAAGGGAGCGCCCGAGGGGACGAGCGCTCCCGGCTGGAGATTTACGCGTCGCCGAAATCCGCGCCGCCCGCGTCGCCGCCCACCACGGCCATGTCGACGCTGGTGAACTGGATGTTGGCGCCCATCGAGATGTCCATGTTGAGGGCCTCGTGGCCGGCCGAGATGCCGGAGGCCGCGCTGTTGCCCGCCGAAAGGGTCGAGCTGTTGCCGGCCTGAAGGTCCCCGTTATGCGTGGCGTTCGCCGTGCCGCCGTAGAGATCCGAGGCGTTCATCGAGAAGGCGCCGCTGCCGTTCTGCATCTGCAGGCTGGTGCTCGGCTGGTTGAGCCAGTCGCCGTCGTTCAGCGTCGCGATCTGCTGGATCGAGAAGACGTTGCCGTTTCCAAGCAAGGCCTGTCCGCCATCGGCGTTCATCGCGTCGCCGCCCGCCTGCCCGATGATGCCGTCGAGCGTGTTGCACAGGCCCGCCACGTCGATCAGGTCGTCGTCGGAATTGAACGAGTCCTCGACGCTGGAGCTGTAGTCGTTCAGCGAGTCGGTTAGCGAGATGTCCGTGCTGGCGTCGTTGTTCGAGTTGTGTGTGCTCGAGTCCGAAGCGTAGGTGCTGTTGTCGTCGTTCGAGTCGGTTGTGCGATTGTCGCTGTAATCGTTATTCTGATTCGAATTGTTCGCGTTGTCGGAGTTGTTCGAATTATCAGAATTGTCCGAATTGTCATTGTTTGAGTTATTGGTACTCTTGTTGTTTCCGTTGTCGGCGATATCGCCAACCGCCAAGGATGTCGAATTGTCGTTACCCGAATCATCGACGCGGCTGTAATCGTTGCCCTGGTTCGAACGATTGGAGTTGTCGTTGCCGGAGTCGTCGACGCGGCTGTAGTCGTTACCCTGATTGGATCGGTTGGAATTGTCGTTGCCGGAATTGTCCGCGCTGGCGTCGGTGTTGGTGCTCTGGTCGTTGCCCTGGTTCGAGTGGTTCGAATTGTCGTTGAACGAGTCCGTCTTGCTGTTGTCGGACAGGTCGCTCTTCACGACCGAACCGTCGGCCGACTGGTCGTTGTTCTGGTTCTCGTAGTTCGACGAATTGACGAAGGCTTCCGCGACGGAACCGGCCATGGCGGTGGTGTTGCGATCGACGCTCATTTCATTCTCCCGTTGGGTTCGAGACAGCCGCCGTCGCTCCTCTTCTGCGGGAGACGGACATCCGACTGGCGATTTTGATGGGTTGGGTTCGCTCTTTCCGCGCGCCGGCTCGGTACGATTGCGGCGATCCGAAGCGTCGGCAGAAAGGTTACGCAACAAGAAGCCAGGCGACGCGACGCCACTTGGCCAGTCTTTCGGGGAAGGATGCTTGTCCCTCAGGGTCTTGCCAGCGCTTTCGACTGGTTAAGACAAAATTAACATCGCGGAAGATCGGCGCTTTGTCTTGCGGGGAAGAACCCTCCCGAACGTCGGGAGAATTCCGTCGGGAAGACCGAGGCCCGCGCCCCTCGCCGAACCCGGCGCTAGGCGGCGCCCCGTTCGAGGCGCATGGTGAAGAGGCTGTTATGGACCTTGAAGGACCCGCGAAGGGAGGCCGCCATGAAGCCGCAGACCCGTTTGCCCCCGACGCCGGATTTCGAGGCGATCGAGGCGGCGGCGCGCGAGGAGGCGGCGACCGCCGCGCGCGGCGACGTCTTCGCCATGATCGGCCACCTGTCCTTCAGCTGGTCGAACAACGAGAGCCTTCTCGCCTATTTCATCATGCTGCTTCTGCGCTGCGACCGCGACGCGGCGCTGATCGTGTTCGGCACGCTCAACACCAGCCGCGCGCGGGTCGATCTCGTGCAGAGGCTGGCGCGCGTGAAACTCGCCGATCGGGCGCTGGCGGGCGAGTTGAAACGCCTCCTGGCGCGTTTCGAGACGGGCACGCGCATGCGCAACGACCTCCTCCACGCCATGTTCACGGTGGACGAGGCGGGCCGGATCACCCACACGCACGCGATGCGGCTGGAGGACCGGGCCAAGGGCCTGCGCTTCGGCGCGGCCAAACCGATGGACGGCGAGCGGATCGAGGCGATCCGCGCCGAAATCCGGGCGATGAACGAATTGAACCGTGATCTGTGGAATTTCCTGCCGCGCCTCGAAGCTGCGCTCCGCTCGGGCGCGCGTGGGCGCTAGAGCATGTCCAGCGAGAGCCCAAGTCGGCTTTCGCGCCCGGACCATGCGAAGACAGACATCCCGGAGCCTGCCTGGCGAAGCTCTGTTCGACGGAAAGGCGCTGGAGGACATCCGGTCGAAGCCGGGCGCGCCTTGGCTCTTCGGTCAGCCTCGAGGACGCGCCAACCGCGCCGCGCGCGGGCGCTGCGTTTTCAGCCGAGCGGAGGTCACCGTCGGGCGCAAAGAGCCCGGCGCAGATGGGCGAACGGAGGGCGCTGTCAGTTTGGCCGGGGCTGCTCGCGCGCCTCGAACTCGGCGATCGAGTTGAACCAGCCGGCCCGATGCGCATAGCGGATGATGTCGGAGCGCGAAGCGAGGCCCAGCTTGGCGATGGCGCGCGCCTTGTAGGTCTCGACCGACTTCTGGCTGATGTCGAGATCGCGCGCGATCTCCTTGGCGCTGTAGCCATAGGCGGTGCGGCGCAGGACCGACATCTCGCGCGCCGACACGCGGCTGGGCGATCCGGCGAAGGGCGCGAAGACCGCGTTGTCGAAGCGCGCGGCCACCGGCGTCGCCATGATCGGCACGAGCCGGGGATCGAGATAGGTCTCGCCCCGCGCGACGCGCCGGATGGCGTCCAGAAGCGCGCCCTCGGCGGCGGATTTGAGGATGAAGCCCCGCGCGCCCGCCGCGAAGGCGGCCTCCACCACCTCCCGCTCGCGCGTATGGCCGAGCAGCAGGAGCCGTGAACGACCGTTCAAGGCGCGCTGCACGGCGGCGATGGCCTCATGGTTCAGGTCCACCATCGCGGTGTCGAGCGCCACGACATCCGCCTGCGAAATCCGCACGGCGTCGGCCGCGCCCGCCAGATCGGTGACGCAGGCTTGGATGGCGAGATCCGGTTCGCCTTGCCGTTCCAGGACGTTGATGAAACCCGCCACGAAACAAGGCTCGTCGCTAACGAGCAAGACGAGGCACATAACCCCTCCTATTCTTCCAAGACTGCTATCGTGTCGGAAAATACCCGACACAATACGCTAATTCCTCGTACAAATTTCCCGCACCTCGTCGCCATGATCATCTACATTTCAACAAATATCAAGTTTCTGCGTTTTTCTTGGGTTGGTAATTTTCTTTTGCCTGATGAAGATTTCGGCCTTCCGCTACGTTCCCGGAAATAACGCCTGGGTTGTTGGTCAAATCCGTACAGTTCCAGTGCTCGCGACCGCCGAACCCATCTGCCGGACAGGCCGCCTATCGGGCCGGGCCGCGCGCCCCGCAGCCTCGTCCGCCTCACCCGTTGCCTTGAGCTGACATACGGGAAATCGGAGGGGCCGAGCGGTGTCGGACACCCGCGAAGACCTCTCCTCCACCCGCAGAACGCGCGTTCAACGACCCGTCCGCGAGCCATTCGTTTCGGACCTTGCGCCAGGCTTGCGTGGGCTCGGGTCCTATGCCAGTAATTCGTGAACGATTGCGGCGTTTGACTGGCCCTTAGCCCCGGATATTCCGGGAACGGTCCGTCATTTGAAGTAAAAGTCAGGAAACTCCTGACGGTCCTTCCTCAAAACGTCGGCGGTTCATCATGAAACATCATCCCTGGCCGGCCCTGCCGGCTCCCCTCGTGCCGAAGATCCCCTCCGGCAAAAGCATCGCCGTGACCGGCGGTGCCGGTTTCCTCGGCTCGCATCTGTGCCAGGCGCTCCTGGCGCAGGGCCACCATGTCGTGTGCCTCGACAATTTCGCCACGGGCAGCCCGGACAATCTGCGCCGCTTCGTGGCGACCAATCGCTTCACGCTGGTCGAGCAGGACGTCGTCCTGCCCTTTCCCTGCGATCTGCCTCGCTTCGACGAGATCTGGAACCTCGCCTGCCCCGCCTCCCCCGCGCATTACCAGCGCGATCCCGTGCGCACGCTGTTCATCTGCGCGGACGGCGCCCGGCGCGTCCTGGAGCGCGCGACCGAGGACGGCGCGCGCGTCTTCCACGCCTCGACCTCCGAGGTCTATGGCGACCCGGACGTCCACCCCCAGCCCGAGACCTATGTCGGCCACGTCAATCCGGTCGGCCCGCGCGCCTGCTACGACGAAGGCAAGCGCTTCGCCGAAGCCGTCTTCACCGAGGGGTGCGCGCGCGCCGGCCTGGACCTGCGCATGGCCCGCATCTTCAACACCTACGGCCCCCGGATGCACCCGGACGACGGGCGCGTCGTGTCGAACTTCGTGGTCCAGGCCCTGCGCGGGGACGACATCACGCTCTATGGCGACGGGTCGCAGACGCGCTCCTTCTGCTATGTGGACGATCTGATCGCCGGCTTCCTGGCGCTGATGGCGCTGGACGAGGACCCGGGCGGCCCGGTCAATCTCGGCAATCCCGTGGAAACGCGGATGGACGAGCTCGCCGATCTCGTGGTGGCGCTCACCGGCTCGCGCTCGCGCATCGTCCGCCGGCCGCTGCCGGTGGACGACCCGCGCCGCCGCCGGCCCGACATCGCCAAGGCCAGGGCGCTTCTCGGCTGGCAGCCCGCCGTGCCGCTGCGCACCGGGCTGGAGCGCACGATCGCGCATTTCGGCGAGCGCGTCGCGGCGGCGTTCGAGCCCTTCGCCCCGCCGGCCGCGCTCGCCGCGGCCGCCCGCCCTCTCGCCGGGGGAGTGATGGCGTCATGAAGATCATCGTCATTGGAACCGGCTATGTCGGTCTCGTCACCGGCGCGTGCCTCGCCGATCTCGGACACGAGGTCACCTGCTTCGACACGGATGCGAACAAGATCGCCCGGCTGAAGAACGGCGAGATGCCGATCTACGAGCCGGGCCTCGAAGCGCTGGTCCTGGCCGAGGTCGCCGCAAAGCGCCTCGGCTTCGCCAGCGGCGCCCTGCCCATCCAGGCGGACACGCGCGCCGTGTTCGTGGCGGTCGGCACGCCGCCGTCCGCGCTCGACCATTCGGCCGATCTGTCCTCGGTCTTCGCGGTCGCCGAATCGATCGGGCGCGCCAGCCTCGGCCCGCTCGCGGTGATCGTGAAATCCACCGTCCCGGTCGGCACGGGCGAGGCGGTGGAGCGCATCCTGCGCGAGGTGCGGCCCGAACTGGAGTTCGACGTCGTGTCGAACCCCGAATTCCTGCGCGAGGGATCGGCGCTCGCCGATTTCCACGCGCCGGACCGCATCGTCGTGGGCACCGGCTCGCCCCGGGGCCGCGACACGCTGGCCGAGATCTATCGGCCACTGACGGATGGCGGCGCGCCGCTCGTCTTCACCGAGCGCGCCTCGGCGGAGATGATCAAATACGCCGCCAACGCCTTTCTGGCCGCCAAGATCGCCTTCATCAACGAGATCGCCGATCTCTGCGAGGCGGCGGATGCCGATATCGAGGAAGTGTCGCTCGGCGTCGGTCTCGACCGGCGCATCGGCGCGGCGTTTCTGCGCCCCGGCCCGGGCTTCGGCGGCTCCTGCTTTCCCAAGGACACCGAGGCTCTCCTCGCCACGGCCCAGAGCCACGGCGTGCAGCTGCGCCTCGTGGAAAGCACGGTGGCCGCCAATGACGGGCGCAAGCGCGCCATGGGCCGGCGCGTGATCCAGGCGATGGGCGGCGTGCGGGGCCGCACGCTCGCCGTGCTCGGCGTCACCTTCAAGGCGGGCACCGACGACATGCGCCAGGCGCCCTCGCTGCCGATCCTCGCCGCGCTTCGGGCGGCGGGCGCAAGGCTTCGCATCTTCGACCCCGAGGGCATGGGCCAGGCCCGCGCCGTTCTGCCGGACGCCGATTATGCCGACAGCGCCTATAGCTGCCTCGACGGCGCGGACGCGGCGCTGCTCGTCACCGACTGGCCGGAATTCGCAGCGCTCGACCTGTCCCGCGTGGCGGAGCGGATGCGCGGCGATGTCTTCGTGGACCTGCGCAATCTGTTTCCGCCCGACGCCCTGCGCGCGGCGGGCCTTCGGCCCTTCGGCATCGGACGGCGCTCGCGCCTCGCCGTGCCGCAGCCGGTGCGCGGGCGCGCGGTCGAGGATCTGCGCCAGGGGGTCGCGCCAGGGCCCCTCTCACCGCCCTCCTCTCTGCCCTCCTCTCCGGCCTCCGCCCCGGCATCGCCCCCGGTGCCGGCCGGCGCCCTGCCCGAGCCCCGGCCCGGCGACCTTCCCCCGCTCGCGCTCGTCGCGGCGGCGAAGGCGGCCAAGGCCGGGCTCAACGGCCACGCCGGCTGAGCGGGAAGGAGGTCGCCCCATGCACACGCTCGCGTGGGCGGGGGATGCGGACACGGGTCTCGTGTCCGCCTTCCTTCTGTCCCAGATCCTTTACGCCCTCTCGCTCGGGCTCGGCCTGTTCTTCCTGCGTTTGCCGGTGGACTGGGTGGACCCGCGCGAGGCTGAGGGGCGCCGGCCGGAAGAGCACCCGACGATCGTGCTCTTCTATCCGGTCCTGCGCGAACTCGAATCCACGATGCGGACGACCTTCCTGTCGCTCGCCCGCATCGACTATCCCGCCTCGCGCTACCGCGTCGTCGCCATTCCCAACGCCAGCGACACGGCCACCGTGGAAAGCCTGCGGCGGCTCGCCCGCGAGTTCGCCTTCCTGCAGATCGTCGAGGTGCCCGCCACCGGCGATCCGTCCTGGCAGATCGTGTGGGACAGCTGGGACGAGAATCCCAAGGCCTACTGGTGGCACAAGGGCAAGCGGGCGGGCGTGAAAGCCCTGCCGCCCAAGAAGACGCGCCAGCTGATCTACGCCTTCTACCAGCTGGCCGCGGAACGGGCCGGCGAGGAAGACTTCCTCGTCAACTATATCGACGCCGATTCCTGCCCGCCGCCCGATCACTTCCTCGCCGCCTCGGCGGGAATGCGGCACTTCGACGTGCTCCAGGCGCAGAACATCGCCGGCAATCTCCTGACGTCGATGCCCGCCTCCTGGCACGCGTTCGACCACATGGCCTGGGACGGGTTTCTCTATCCCCATCTCTCGGCCGGCGGGCGCCAGCCCTATTGGGTGCTCGGCAAGGGTCTCTTCTTCCGGGCCTCCGACCTCGTCGCGCTCGGCGGCTTCCACCCCTGGATCACGATCGAGGACCCGGAGGTCGGCATGCGCTTCTGGACCAATGGCAAGCGCATCGGCATCATCGAGAATCCCTTGATCGAGGAAGTGCCCTCGACGCTCGCTCACGGCATCACGCAGCGCAAGCGCTGGGTCTGCGGCTTCTTCCAGAGCCTCGCCCAGCCCCTGAAGGACATGGGCATGACGCCCTGGCAGCGCGTTCGGGCACGGCTGAACTTCGGCCCCTGCCTGTCGCTCTCGGCCCATGCGATCGGCCTGCCCATGGGCCTGTGGGCGCTCGCCGCCTGGCGCTGGGGCGACAGTCCGGTGCCGCCCTGGACGCTCGGTCTCGCCGCCGTGAACCTTGCGGTCTTCGCGCTGACGCTGGGCGCGATCTACCGCTCGGTCTGGCGGCGCGCCGCGCTCGTCCTGCCCGAGCGGGCCGATCGGCTGCGCTATCTCCTTCGCGTCAATCCGGCCTCGCTCGTCGTCTGGTGGCTCCTGTGGCTCGTGCCGCTCGCCATCGGTTTCTGGATGTTCCTGCGCGATCGCGGGCTCGTCTGGGAGCGCACGGTGAAGATCGACGCCAACCACGAGCTGGTGCGCGCCGTCGCCGGCTCGCAGCCCGCCACGGTGCGGCTCGGCGCCGATCTCGCCCCGCCCCACCCCGCCAATCGCAATCTCGCCGCCGACGCCGAGGCCCCCGTGCCCGGCCTCGCGCTCTGATCCCCCGTTTCGAAGGAACCCCCTCCATGTCCAAAGGTCATGTACTCGTCACCGGCGGCGCCGGCTTCATCGGCTCGCATCTCGTCGACCAGCTTCTCGAGCGCGATTTCGAGGTGAGCGTGCTGGACTGCCTGAAACCGCAGGTCCATGCCGACGCCGAGCTCGATAGCGACGGCTGGCCCGTCTATCTCGACCGCCGAGCCCGGCGCATCCGGGGCGATCTTCTCGACGACGGCGTGTTCGAAGCCGCCCTGTCGGGCGTCACGCATCTGGCCCATCTCGCCGCCTCGGTCGGCGTCGGCCAGTCCATGACGAACATCGTCGACTACTGCCGCAACAACGTCATGACGGCGGCGATCATGCTGGAAACCCTGTCGCGCCGGCCCCACACGGTGCGGCGCATCGCGGTCGCCTCCTCCATGTCGATCTATGGCGAGGGCGCCTATCAGGGCTCGAGCGGCCCCGTCGCCCCGCAGCTTCGTCCCCACGGCCAGCTCGCCGCCCACGACTGGGAGCTGACCGACGAGAGCGGCGACCGCCTGTCGCCCTTGCCGACGCCGGAGGACAAGCTGCTCCAGCCGGCCTCGATCTATGCCGTCAACAAGCGCGACCACGAGGAGATGTTCCTGTCCGTCGGCCGGGCGCTCGGCATTCCCACCGTGGCGCTGCGCCTGTTCAACGCCTATGGATCGCGTCAGGCGCTCTCCAATCCCTATACCGGGGTCGCCGCGATCTTCATCTCGCGCCTTCTGAACGACCAGCCGCCGCTGGTCTTCGAGGATGGCGACCAGCGGCGCGACTTCGTGCATGTGCATGACGTCGCGCGCGCCTTCGCCACCGTGCTGGACAGCGACAAGGCGGTCTGGGATTTCTACAATGTCGGCTCCGGCCAGTCCGTCACGGTGCGCGAGATCGCCGCCGTGCTCGCCCGGCTCCTGCACAAGAACATCGGGCCGGAGGTTCTCGGCCAGCACCGCGTCGGCGACATCCGGCATTGCTTCGCCGACATTTCCAAGCTGGAGCGCGATTTCGGCCTGCGGCCCACGCGCGGTTTCGAGGAGGGCATGGGCGAGTTGATCGAATGGGTCGCCTCGGCCCGCAAGCCCGTCGACCGCGCGGCCTCGAGTCTCGGCGAGCTTCAGGGCTCGCGGCTGGTGGTGTGAGGATCAGATCCCCAGCGGCCGACGCTCGAAGGCCGACAGAATCGCCTCGCGCATCGGCGCGGGGCGCATGTCCGAATCATAGGGAAGGCCCCGGTTGAAGCCGGGGCCGGGCCCCGCCTCGCCGACGAGGCGCCAGTAGAATTCGAGGTCTTCGGGTTCGATCGCGAGCCAGGAATGGCGCGTCGAGAGCCCCCAGGTCGTCACGGCCCGCACGGACGGGCAATCGAGCGCGACGTCGAGATAGCGCTTGGTGATCTCGGCCACCAGCCGGTCGCGCACCGCCGGCGGCGCGCTCAGTTCGCGCTCGCGCACGTCGAGTTCGGTGATGTGGATTTCGAGCCCGAAACCGGCGATCTCGCGCAGGAAGCGATCGAAGACCCCATCCGAGAACGGCCCCTTTCGAAGGTCGAGATGCCCCTGGAGGCCGATGCCGCCGAGCGGCGCGCCGGCTCGCATCAGCCGCTCCACCAGCTTCAGGAAGAGATAGCGCCGGTCGCTCTCCACCGGAATGTCGTAGTCGAGCCCGTATTCGTTGAGAAAGAGCCGCGCGTTCGGGGCGTGGGCGCGCGCCTCGTGAAAGGCGCGCTCGACATAGGTCTCGCCGAAGGCTTGCAGAAAGGTGCCGCCCCGCAGGCCGTCCATGCGATGGCCCGTGTCGATCGGCTCGTTCACGACGTCCCAGGTTTCGATCGCCGCGCCGTAGCGCGACAGGACGGCCTCGAAATGCGCCGCCACCGGCGCCCAGCCCGCGCCGTCCGCCAAAGCCGCTTCCGCCCAGGCGGGAACGCTGCGGTGCCAGATCAGCGTGTGGCCGTGGAGCGCGCGCCCATGCTCGGCCGCAAAGCGCAGGAGCGCGTCGGTGCGCGCGAAGTCGCGGCGGCCCGGCTCGGGCTCGATCGCGTCCCATTTCAGCGAGATTTCGGGGGTCAGCGCGTCGCATTCGGCCAGAAGCGCCTCGGCAAGGTCCGGCTCGGCGGCGATCTCTTCGCTGCGCGCCGCCGCCCCGAAGCGCCGGCCGCCGCGCGCGGCCGCTGCCCGAAGCGAGGCTCGCTCGGGCGCGCGCGCAGGTTCGGTGGGCAGGGTGAACAGGGCGCCCGCTCCCAGAAGAAGATGGCGCCGGCTGAGCGCGAGCGGCGCGGCGGGAGCCGGAAGCCCGGCCGTGCCGCTAGCCCCGCGCCCCGGCGCGGCCTCGCGCCCGGCGCTTTCGCGCTCGCCCCTTTCGCGCCCGGCTCCGCCCTCGCGATCGCAGGGCATGGTTCAGGTCATCGCATCGCGGCTAGAACGCGCCGCGCCTCGGTGTTCCCCTGCGCGGCGGCCTCGTTGTAGAGGCCCTTGGCGCGCTCGGGCTCGCGGCTCTTCAGCATTTCGGCGAGCTTCCACTTGGCCCAGGAATCGCCGGTCTCGCGAACCGAGATTTCCAGATAACGCCGCGCCTTGGCCGGATCGCGGCGCACGCCCTCGCCATCGGCCAGCATGAAGCCGAGCATATGGTAGCCCCAGGGGTTTCCCTGGTCGGCGGCGCGTTGATACCAGCGCGCGGCCTCGCGCGAGGAATGGCGCACGCCCATGCCCTTCTGCAGGAACCAGCCGACCTTGAATTCGGCATAGCGGTCGCCCGCGTCGGCGGCGCGCCGATACCAGCGATAGGCCTCGCGGTAGTTCTTCGCGACGCCGACGCCGTTCTCGTAGTGCTCGCCGAGCTTGTACTGGGCCGAGACGTTGCCGCGCTCGGCCGCCTTGCGGAAATAGCGCGTCGACAGGGCAGGATTGGGCACCTTGTAGCGCAGGTAGGTCTCGCCCGCCTTGTACCAGTCCCAGGTGATCTCAGGCGGACTGGGCCGCGCCGGCGGGCTCGTCGCCGCCATCGAGGCCGTTCCCGAAACACAGGCGAGCCACCCCGCCATGACCCAAGCCACTTGCCGCATCGCGCCCTCCCGCAGCCTCGGGGACGGGCCGCCCGCCCCGTTACCGAAAGGTTAACGCCGCGCCCGAGTGCCGCGATAGCCGGGAGAAATCCGACACCCGACAAGGCCCTCGCCCCACCGCCCGATCCCGCCGGGCTTTCGGTTGACGCGGGCGGGATGTCGGCCTATAAGGCGGCAGATTTCCGGCGGCGTCCTCGGATGCGGCCTGTTCTGCCGTGGCGGACCCAGGATCAGGTTTCATCCTATCGGGGAACCCTTCGGCGATCGACCCCTTCGCGATGGATGCCGGCTGGCTCTCGGGCTGCCCGGGCCCGCTCAAGAGAACACGAGAGACACGACACATGGCCAATACGCCGTCGGCCAAGAAGGCCGCCCGCAAGATCGCCCGCCGCACCCTGGTCAACAAGACCCGCCGGTCGCGTATGCGCACCTTCCTGCGCAAGGTCGAGGAAGCGATCCTCTCGGGCGACAAGGAAGCCGCCCGCGCCGCCTTCAAGCAGGCCGAACCCGAGCTGGCCCGTGCGGCCGCCAAGGGCGTGCTGCACAAGAACACCGCTTCGCGCAAGATCTCGCGCCTGTCGAGCCGCGTGAAGGCGGTCGGCGCCGCCTGATCGACGTCTGACGCGATCCTTATCGACGATACGAGGCCCGGAGCATCGCTCCGGGCCTTTTTCGTTGTCGCCACGCCTCGCCCGAACGCGCGCCCGAACCGTCATTCATCTGTCATGGGCCGACGCGCGACCGTCGCATCGCCGTCATGGAAACGTCACGGTGGACGACTCGCCACAATGCGCCACCCTCACCTTCGTTCCCGATTTTCTATCTTGATTTTTCGGAATCCCCGGATTCCCGCCGATTCCCGATCGATCGAATTTTACGAGCAAAAACAGTCACTTAAAGGAGCCCCTTCGGAGCGCTCCGAGTCTGTGGGAGCGCGTGGCGGGCGCCCTGGGAGTCAACCGGGATGCGACAAAAAAAACTCGTATTCCCGCCTCAATCCACCGGGATCATCGCCCCTTGGGTGAATCCGCAAGGGAATCAGACGATTAAGCTGGGGCGGTTTTGCGACACTGCCGTGAAGGCGCCACACCCGTTGCCACGACCAGACCTGAATCGTGATTCAAAGCTTGCTCGAGGCTGGGGGGATTGCGTAGCTTTTCCCTCACGACAAGAGCTGGAGAAGCCGAAGGATGGGGACAAGATGCGTTTTCCCAAAGAAATGCGCCTCCTGACCGAACCCTGACCGTCCGCCGCCGAACCTGCCGACCTCTTTCATTCTGTCCGACCCCGCTTCCTGGATTCCTGAGAGTCCGGGGACGAGGGTCGATTGTTGCCGCGTTGATCCGGTTCCGTGCGAGCCGAGATGTCTGGAGTCCGAAATGCACCATTCCTACAAGGGCGATGTGACGCCGGCCGAGTGCTGGTCCGCCCTCGAAAGCGACGAACCCGCCTTCCTCGTCGACGTTCGCACCTCCGCGGAATGGAACTTCGTCGGCTTCCCCATGACGCCCGCGGGCCGGGCCCAGCCCTTCTTCGCGGAATGGCAGACCTATCCGTCCATGGCGATCGACGGCGGCTTCGGCCTCCGCGTCGCCGAGGCGATCAAGGCGGCCGGCGGCGATGAAAGCTCCAAGATCTTCTTCCTGTGCCGCTCGGGCGCCCGCTCCATGTCGAGCGCGGCGGCGCTGACCGATCTCGGCTTCGCCAATTGCTACAACGTTCTCGACGGTTTCGAGGGACCGCCCGACGAGGAAGGCCATCGCGGCCAGATCGCCGGCTGGAAGGCCGCGGGCCTTCCCTGGAGGCAGAAATGACCGGCCTCGTTTCCGCCACCCCGACCAAGGCGCCCCGCGCGCCCCTGCGCGCCTCCGCCTCGCGCGGCGCCGCCTCTTCCGCAACAGCCGCAGCCCGCATCCAACCCAACGAGCCCGCCATGAGCCCCGCGCACGGTGAAGCCGAGATCCTCGACCGCGTGAACGCGCGCCTCAAGGCCCATCTCGGCCCCGACGTGTTCGCCTCCTGGTTCACGCGCATGAAGCTGGTTCATGCCGGCAAGGGCGTGGTGCAGCTCTCGGTGCCGACCGCCTTCCTGCGCACCTGGATCAACGGCCATTACAAGGACCTCCTCCTCCAGATCTTCTCGGAGGAAATCCCCGGCACGCTGAAGGTGGACATCGCCGTGCGCTCGGCCGTGCGCGGCGCGCCCGCCCCGGCCCCGATCGCCCGCGAAACGGCCCTGCCCGCGCCCGTCGCGGCGAGCCTTCCCGCGACGCCCGCCCCCCGCGCCACAAGCGAGCGCGCCGCCCCCAGCGAAGGCGCCCGCGCGCAGAGCGATTTCGGCTCGCCGCTCGATCCGCGCTACGTGTTCGAAAGCTTCGTGGAAGGCGCGTCGAACCGCGTGGCGCTCGCCGCCGCGCGCTCCATCGCCGAGAACGGGCCGCAGTCGGTGCGCTTCAACCCGCTCTTCCTCCACGCGACCGTGGGCCTCGGCAAGACGCATCTCCTCCAGGCCATCGCCAATGCGGCGCTGGAGCGCGAGGACCGGCCGCGCGTCGTCTATCTCACGGCCGAATATTTCATGTGGCGCTTCGCCACCGCGATCCGCGACAACCAGGCGCTCGACTTCAAGGAGAACCTGCGCGGCATCGACATCCTGATCATCGACGACATGCAGTTCCTGCAGGGCAAGTCGATCCAGCAGGAATTCTGCCACCTTCTCAACGCGCTGATCGATTCGGCGCGGCAGGTGATCGTGGCGGCGGACCGGCCGGCCTTCGAGCTGGAATCGCTCGACAGCCGGGTGCGCTCGCGCCTCGCCGGCGGCGTCGCGATCGAGATGGTCTCGCCCGATTTCGAGATGCGCCGGGGCATTCTGGCCGCGCGCGTCGAGGTCATGCGCACGGCCGATCCGAGCTTTGCCATCAACGAGGGCGTGCTCGACACGATCGCCCGGCGCGTCACCGGCTCGGGCCGCGATCTGGAAGGGGCCTTCAACCAGATCGCCTTCCGCCATTCGGTCGGCCAGCCCCTGTCGAACCAGCATCTCGACGATCTCCTGAACCAGCTGACGCGGGCCGGCGGCGAAAAGCGGGTGCGGATCGAGGACATCCTGAAATTCGTCTCGCGCCATTACAACGTGTCGCGCACGGACATTCTCTCGGCCCGGCGCACGCGCACCATCGTGCGCCCGCGCCAGATCGCCATGTATCTGGCGAAAACCATGACGCCCCGCTCGCTGCCCGAGATCGGCCGCCGCTTCGGCGGCCGCGACCACACGACGGTTCTCCATGCCGTGCGCAAGATCGAGGCCGAGCGCGCCAACGATCAGAAGCTCGCCGAGGAGCTCGACGTCATCCGCCGCATGATCGAGGAATAGCGCCGCTTTTCCCGCTCCGCCGGACGGTTCGCCCCCGACGGAGCGGGCGCTTTTCCTTTGCGCCGGCCCGCCGTCCTATTCTACAAGGTTCGGACCTTTGCGTGGGTGCCGGTTCTCGGCGCATCCTCAAGTTCCCGAACGGTCATTTCGCCATGCGTATTCTCATCGAGCGGTCGAACCTTCTGAAGTCGCTGAGCCACGTCCAGCGCGTGGTGGAACGGCGCAACACGATCCCGATCCTGTCCAACGTCCTTCTGAAGACCGAAGACGGCGGCATGCGCCTGAAGGCGACCGATCTCGACATCGAGATCACCGAGACCGTGCCGGCGGTGAGCGAGCAGCCGGGCGCCACCACCGTGCCCGCCCATCTTCTCTACGACATCGTGCGCAAGCTGCCCGACGGCTCCGAGGTCATGCTTCAGACCGACGGAAACGGCGGCCAGATGACGGTCGCCTCCGGGCGCTCCAACTTCCGCCTCCAGTGCCTGCCCGAGGCGGACTTCCCGGATATCACGGCCGGCAGCTTCACCCATGCCTTCTCGCTGAAGACGGGCGATCTCGCCCGGCTGATCGAGCGCACGCAGTTCGCGATCTCCACCGAGGAAACGCGCTACTATCTCAACGGCATCTTCTTCCACACGCTGGACTCGGGCGGCGCCCTGCAGCTTCGCGCCGTCGCCACCGACGGCCACCGCTTGGCGCGCGCCGAGACCGACGCGCCGGCCGGCTCGGAAGGGATGCCGGGCATCATCGTGCCGCGCAAGGCCGTGTCGGAAATCCAGAAGCTGCTCGGCGAAGGCGCCGAGACGGTCGAGGTGGAGCTGTCCGACTCCAAGATCCGCTTCACGATCGGCCCGGTGGTCATGACCTCCAAGCTGATCGACGGCACCTTCCCGGATTATCAGCGCGTCATTCCGACCGGCAACGACAAGGCGCTGACGCTGGATCGCCAGAGCTTCGCGCAGGCCGTCGACCGCGTGTCCACCATTTCCTCCGAGCGCGGCCGCGCGGTGAAGCTCGCCGTGTCCGACAGCCAGCTCGTTCTCACCGTGAACTCGCCGGACGCCGGCACCGCGACCGAGGAGCTTGCCGTCGGCTACACGTCGGAAGAGCTGGAGATCGGCTTCAACGCCAAGTATCTCCTCGACATCACCGGCCAGCTTTCGGGCGAATCGGCCGTGTTCATGATGGCCGATCCGGGCTCGCCGACGCTGATCCGGGACGGGGGCGACGAGCGCACACTCTACGTTCTGATGCCCATGCGCGTTTGAGAGGCGCGACCGAGCGCTTCATGCCCGCCGATCACCCGCCCGCCGGCGATGCGCGCATCCGCGTCGCCGGCCTCGGCCTCGTGGACTTCCGCAACTATCCGACGCTCAGCCTGCCCTTGTCCTCGCGCTTCGTGGTGTTCCACGGCGACAACGGGGCGGGCAAGACCAATCTTCTGGAAGCCCTGTCGCTCCTCTCGCCCGGCCGGGGCCTGCGCCGCGCCGCCTATGGCGAGATCGCGCGGGTCGGCGGCTCGGGCGGCTTTTCCGTGCGCGCCCGGCTTCGCGAGGCCGATGGCGAGATGCGCGATCTCCTGACGCTGGTTCGCCCCGACGAGGAAAGCGGCGCCAACCGGACCCTTCGCATCGACGGCGCGCCGGCCCGCTCCAGCGAGGAGCTGCTCGACCACCTGCGCGTCGTCTGGCTGACGCCCGCCATGGACGGGCTCTTCACCGGCCCCGCCGCCGAGCGCCGCCGCTTTCTCGACCGCATGGTGCTGACCGTCGATCCCGGCCACGGGCGGCGCGCGCTCGACTACGAAAAGGCCATGCGCGGGCGCAACCGGCTCCTGTCGGAAGACCGGATGGACGACAGCTGGCTGTCGGGCATCGAGGCGCAGATGGCGGAACTGGGTCTTGCCATCGCGCTCGCCCGCGCCGATCTCGTGGAGCGCCTGCGCGGCTCGATCGAGAGCATCGGTGGCTCGCCCTTTCCGGTCGCCGAGCTTCACCTCCAATCCGGCTACGAGACCTTGAGCCTCGAAGGGGCGGCCGTCGATCTGGAGGACGGGATCGCCGCGCGCCTGCGCGCGCGGCGCGGGCTCGACCGCGCGGCGGGCCGCACGCTGGAAGGGCCGCATCGCGGCGATCTCGACGTGTTCCACCGCCTGAAGGCGATGCCCGCCGCCCTGTCCTCGACGGGCGAGCAGAAGGCGCTTCTGATCGGCCTCGTGATCGCCCATGCGCGGCTCGTGGAAGCGGCGAGCGGCATGACGCCGCTTCTCCTTCTCGACGAGATCGCCGCGCATCTCGACCCCGGGCGGCGCGCCGCGCTCTTCGACATTCTCGACGATCTCGGCGTTCAGGCCTTTCTGACCGGCACGGACGAAGCCCTGTTCGAGGCGATCAGGAGCCGGGCGCAGATGGTCGCGATCCGCAATGGAGACCTCGCATGAGCGATATCCCTCCCCTCTCGCCTCCCCTCTCGCCCGACGAGCTGCGCCGCTATGCCCGCCATCTCGTTCTGGCCGAGATCGGCGGCCCCGGTCAGCAGCGGCTGAAGCGGGCGAAGGTCTGCGTTCTCGGCGCCGGGGGACTCGGCTCGCCCGTCGCGCTCTATCTCGCGGCGGCGGGCGTCGGCACGCTCGGGATCGTGGACGACGACACGGTGTCGCTGTCCAACCTCCAGCGTCAGGTGCTGCACGGCACGGCCGATATCGGCCGCCCGAAGCTCGACAGCGCGGCCGAGGCCTTGGAGCGCATCAACCCGCATGTCCGCGTCGTGCCCCATCCCGTCCGGCTCGATGCCGAAAACGGCGCGGCGATCCTCTCCTCTTACGACATCGTGATCGACGGGTCGGACAATTTCGCGACGCGCTACGCGCTTGCTGATCTCTGCGAGCGCCTGGAAAAGCCGCTGGTGACGGCAGCGGTCCAGCGCTTTTCCGGCTCGCTCACCGTGCTCGCGCCCTTCCGCCGGGATCGCGAGGGGCGGCTTTATCCGCGCTACCGCGATCTGTTTCCCGAGCCGCCGCCGGAAGGCACGGTGCCGAGCTGCGCTGAGGCCGGGATTCTCGGCGTCGTCACAGGGATTCTCGGAACGCTCGCGGCGGCCGAAGCGATCAAGCTCGTCACCGAGGCCGGCGAGCCGCTGCTTGGCCGCCTGCTTCTGGTCGATACGTTGCGGATGCGCTTCGAGGAAATCCGCTATCGTCGTCCGAAGAACGGGTGAAGGCACTCGAGGGCGGGCGAGACCGGCGCCAAATCGTCCAGCTTCGGAAAAGGGTTCGTTAACCGCTTTCGGGGGATAGTGGGACCGTCACAGACGGAGTTCATAAAGCCTTGACGTCCCTCCCTGTTTCGCTTCGCGGCGCGGGCCTTTCGCTGGCCCTGCTCCTTGCCCTCGGTTCGGTCTCCCATGCGCAGACGCCGGCCGCCGCCGCCACGCGCCCGGAAGCCGCCGCCGAGGAAGGCCAGGACGCGGACATGAGCCGCAAGCTCCCGCTGCCGCGCTTCGTCTCCTTGAAATCGGCCCGCGTGAACCTGCGCGTCGGCCCCGGCAAGGAATATGCCGTTTCCTGGCTCTACATGAAGCCCGGCCTGCCCGTGGAGATCATCCAGGAATACGACATGTGGCGCCGCATTCGCGACGCCGAGGGCACGGAAGGCTGGGTGTATCACTCGCTTCTGTCGGGCGAGCGCACCGCGCTGGCCGCCCCCTGGCTGCGCGCCAAGAAGGGCGCGCTCGTGACCGTCCACCGCTCCGCCGCCAACGATTCGTCCGTGGTCGCCCAGATGGAGCCCGGCGTCGTCGCCAAGGTGCGCGAATGCTCCTTCAGCTGGTGCGAAGTGGAAGCGGGCGGGCGTCGCGGCTTCGTGTCCCAGAACGAGATGTGGGGCGTTTATCCCGACGAGCGCTTCTAGCGATCGTCCGACGAGCGCTTCGGCGGTTCCGAGCACGTAACCGGAACCCCGCCTCTCCCGTCGCAATCCCTTCCCCAAAACAAAAAGGCCGAGCCCCTTTGCGGAGGGCTCGGCCTTTTTGTTGGAAAGCGATGCGGCGGATCAGGCCAGCTTGGACTTGTCCCGCTTGCGGCGCACGCGCACCACGACGTCGATATTGACGATCTCCATGCCCTCGGGGGGCTCGGGAATGTTGGTGACGCTGACCATCCCGTCCGGGATGTCGATCATCGTGTTGTCGGACTCCACGAAGAAGTGGAAATGGTCCGACGTGTTCGTGTCGAAATAGGTGCGCTGGCCTTCCGCCGAGAGCGGGCGAACGAGGCCGGCATCCGTGAACTGGTGGAGCGTGTTGTAGACGGTGGCGAGCGACACCGGCTCGCCGGCGCGGTGCGCTTCCTCGTGCAGCTCTTCGGCCGACAGATGCCGGTCGCCCGCGCCGAAGATCAGATTGCACAGGGCCACGCGCTGGCGCGTCGGACGAAGACCCGCCGAGCGCAGCCGTTCGAACACGCAAAACGACGAAAGCCGTGCGATGTCGCGAGTGTCGTCCTGCGAGGGCTTGGCCCGGTTGTCCATGATGCGTCGCCGTTTAAACTTGAGTTCCTGAGTCTTGTTTACGGCCTCCCGTGCTGCATCGCAAGACCGCATCGAGAAGTCGTTCCAAGTCCCAAACATAATCCGCTTCGCATGAAAGAACAATTGCGGGCGGAGGACGCGCGCTAGCCGCAGCGCTCCACGAGAAGGCCGAGCGCCTTGCCGGACCCTTTCAGCGGCAGGCGGAAGGCGCCGGCGGGGCCGGAGAGTTCAAGTTCGCGCCCGCGCCGCAGCCGGTCGAACAGGGGTTTCAGGTCGCTGAGCGCGTCCGAGCGGGCAAAGCGCGAGCCCGTCCCATGCGGCTCGGCCTCGGCCTTGGCGGGCAGCATCTCAGCCACGCCATCGACGCTGAAAACGAGCGTCGCCGCGCGCCCGTCCGGAACGCGCGCGCCGCTGCCGGCCACCACGGTCCGCACCCGGCCCGGCGCCTCGCACTGGAACTCGACGCCCGCCGGCTTGCCCTTGAGGGTAAAGGCCGCGCGCACCGGCCCGCCCGAGCCGAGCCCGCGCCATTCCTGCGCCAGCGCCGCGCTGGCTAGCGCGGTGCTCGCCGGCAGGACGCAAAGAAGAAGCGTTGCCGCCAACCGCCCGATCCGCATGGGTTCCGCTCCTCGCTCCGGCTCCTCGGCGGGTGAGATGGCACGGCGACGCACAAAGGGAAAGTTTGATGAACCGTTGATTTGATCCGTGAGGTGACGCATTTGCCCTCTGGCGCACCCGTGCTAAGGGCTTGCGCGACGAACGCGGCCCCCGGGAGAGCTGCGAGGAAACGGACAAGGTGATGACGACAGGCAAGACCCACTTCGACAAGGACGATCTTCTGGCCTGCGGCCGGGGCGAACTGTTCGGTGCGGGCAACGCGCAATTGCCGCTGCCACCCATGCTCATGTTCGACCGCATCACCGAGGTGACGACGGATGGCGGCGAGTTCGGCAAGGGGTCGATTCGCGCCGAGTTCGACGTCTCGCCCGACCTCTGGTTCTTCGACTGCCACTTCAAGGGCGATCCGGTCATGCCGGGGTGCCTCGGTCTCGACGCGCTCTGGCAGCTCACCGGCTTCTATCTCGGCTGGCTCGGCGAGGAAGGCCGCGGCCGCGCGCTCGGCGTCGGCGAGGTGAAGTTCACCGGCCAGGTGACGCCCAAGGTCAAGCTCGTGGAATACGGCGTCGAATTCCGCCGCGTCATGCGCTCCAAGCTCAAGCTCGGCATCGCCGAGGGCTGGATGAAGGCCGACGGCGAAGTGATCTATCGTGCCAGCAACCTGCGCGTCGGCCTGTTCAAGGACGGCGAAGCGGATGCAGCGGTCGGCGGCTGAGCCGTCACCCCAAGAGAATAAGAGCGGGTTCCGGATGGACCGCGAAAAGGAGTATGCCATGAGGCGGGTCGTCGTGACCGGAATGGGCATCGTGTCCTCGATCGGCAACGATCTCGGCGAGGTCACGGCCTCGCTGCGCGAGGCGAAGTCCGGCATCAGCTTCTCCGAGGATTTCGCCGAGAACGGCTTCAAGTGCCGCGTCTGGGGCAAGCCTAATCTCGACGTGGCCGACCTCGTGGACCGTCGCGCCATGCGCTTCCTGAGCCAGGGCGGCGCCTGGAACCATGTCGCCATGAAGCAGGCGATCGCCGATTCCGGCTTGGACGAGAAGGACATCTCGAACAACGAGCGCACCGGCATCATCATGGGCTCGGGCGGCCCCTCGACGCGCACGCTGATCGAGGCCGCCGACATCACGCGCAAGAACAACAGCCCCAAGCGCATCGGCCCCTTCGCGGTGCCCAAGGCCATGTCCTCGACGGCCTCGGCGACGCTCGCGACCTGGTTCAAGATCCACGGCGTCAACTACTCGATCTCCTCGGCCTGCTCGACCTCGGCCCATTGCATCGGCAATGCGGCGGAGATGATCCAGTGGGGCAAGCAGGACGTGATGTTCGCCGGCGGCCACGAGGACCTCGACTGGACCATGTCGAACCTCTTCGACGCCATGGGCGCCATGTCCTCCAGCTTCAACGACCAGCCGGCCTCGGCCTCGCGCGCCTATGACAAGAACCGCGACGGGTTCGTGATCGCCGGCGGCGCGGGCGTCGTGGTTCTCGAGGAATACGAGCGGGCCAAGGCGCGCGGCGCCAAGATCTACGCCGAACTCGTCGGCTACGGCGCGACGTCCGACGGCTACGACATGGTCGCGCCGTCCGGCGAAGGCGCGGTGCGCTGCATGCGTCAGGCCCTGTCCACGGTGAAGGGCAAGGTCGATTACGTGAACACGCACGGCACCTCGACGCCGGTGGGTGACAGCAAGGAGATCGGCGCGATCCGCGAAGTCTTCGGCGACGCGATCCCGCACATCCAGTCCACCAAGTCGCTGACAGGCCATTCGCTGGGCGCGGCGGGCGTGCAGGAAGCCATCTATTCGCTTCTCATGATGCAGGCCGGGTTCGTGGGCGAAAGCGCCCATATCCAGGAACTCGACCCGGAATTCGCGGGCGTTCCGATCGTGCGCCAGCGCATCGACGATGCCAAGGTCGACATCGCCCTGTCGAACTCCTTCGGCTTCGGCGGGACCAACGCCACGCTCGTGTTCCAGCGCGTACCCAACTGAGAAAGCCCTTTCGATGAATGATCTGATGAAGGGCAAACGCGGCCTCGTCATGGGCGTCGCGAACCACAATTCCATTGCCTGGGGCGCCGCCAAGGCCATGGCGGCGCAGGGCGCCGAGATCGCCTTCAGCTACCAGGGCGAAGCCTTCGGCAAGCGCCTGCGTCCGCTCGCGGCCGAGATCGGCTCGACGCTTCTCGTGGACTGCGACGTGGAGGACATCGCCTCGGTGGACGCCCTGTTCGAGACGCTGAAGGCGGAATGGGGCAAGATCGACTTCGTGGTCCACGCCATCGGCTTTTCCGACAAGAACGAGCTGAAGGGCCTCTACGCCGACACGACGCGCGAGAACTTCACGCGCACCATGGTCATTTCCTGCTTCTCCTTCACCGAGGTGGCGAAGCGCGCGGCCGCGATGATGAACGAGGGCGGCTCCATTGTGACGCTGACCTATGGCGGCTCGATGCGCGTCATGCCGAACTACAACGTGATGGGCGTCGCCAAGGCGGCCCTGGAAGCCTCCGTGCGCTATCTCGCGGCCGATTTCGGCCCGCGCGACATCCGCGTCAACGCCGTGTCGGCCGGCCCCTTGCGCACGCTGGCGGGCGCGGGCGTTTCCGACGCGCGCCTGATGCTGAACTACCAGCGCCGCAACGCGCCCATGCGCCGCAACGTGACGCATGAGGAAGTCGGCAACTCGACGCTCTATCTCCTGTCCGACCTGTCCAAGGGCGTGACGGGCGAAATCCACTATGTGGACGCCGGCTACAACATCATGTCCATGCCCGCGCTGGACGAGCTGAAGACGCAGGAAAGCCGCGCCGTCGCGGCCGGCGAGACCTCGGCCGAATAGGCCGACCGAAATTCGAAGCCTTCGAAAGCCCGTCGCTCCATTCCGAGCGGCGGGCTTTTTTGGTTCTCAAAGAACGCTGCGGATCGCGAAGCTCGAATTGATGCGCTGGACGCCCGGCAGGCGCGAGAGAACCTCCTTGTGGATGCGCTCGTAATCCCCCGCCCCGGCGGCTTCGAGGCGCAGGAGATAATCCTCCTCGCCGGTCATGAGATAGCATTCGCGAATTTCGGGATGCTTCAGCACCTCCGCCTCGAAGCGGCGCAGCACGTCCTCCGTCTGCCGCTCCAGGCTGATGCGCACGATCACCACATGCCCTTCGCGCCCCTCGGCCCCGGCGACGATGGCGGTGTAGCCCCGGATGACGCCGCTTTCCTCCAGAATCTGCACGCGCCTTAGGCAGGCCGATGGCGACAAACCGACCTCGCCCGCCAAGGCGACATTCGTCATCCGCCCGTCGCGGCGAAGGGCGCGGATGATCTTGCGGTCGGTGTTGTCGAGGTCCGGCATGGTGTTGCACCGCTTTCGAAGATGATGGCGTCTGATCCCAATATTTCGAATTTTCTGCGCGAGATCGGCCGTACATTCAAGAATGATTGCGCCACAATTCGGGGAGTTCCGCTTGGAGGCGCGCATGCTCGTGATCTCGTCCGCATCATCCCCCGCTCTGCCCATTTCCGCGGCAGGCGCCATCAGCGCCGGTGCCGTCCTGACGGTCGATCTCGCGGCCCTGCGCGCGAACTACCGCCGTCTCTGCCGCGAAGCCGGGGGCGCGCGGGTCGCCGGCGTGGTGAAGGCCGACGCCTACGGGCTCGGCGCCGAGCGCGTCGCGCCGGCCCTTTGGAGCGAGGGCTGCCGCAGCTTCTTCGTGGCGCATCTCTCCGAAGCCCTGGCGCTGCGCCCGGCTCTGCCTTCGGAAGCGCAGATCTTCGTCCTCAACGGCCTTGCGCCCGGCGACGAGCGGCGCTGCGCGGAGGCCAATGTGACGCCCGTCGTCAATTCCGCCGCGCAGCTTGCGGCCTGGGCCGCCCTCGCCCGCACGCTCGGCCGTCCGCTTCCCGCCGCCCTGCAAGTCGATAGCGGCATGGCGCGGCTCGGCCTTGCGCCCGAAGAGGTCGCCGCCATCGCGGCCGATCCATCCCATCTCGCCGGCATCGACGTCACCCTCGTGATGAGCCATCTCGCCTGCGCCGACGAGCCGGAGCATCCGGCGAACCGCGCGCAGCTCGAAGCCTTCAAGGCGCTCGCAGCCCGCCTGCCGAAGGCGCGCCGCTCGCTCGCCAATTCGGCCGGCGTGTTTCTGGGGCCGGACTTCCATTTCGACCTCTGCCGCCCCGGCATCGCGCTTTACGGCGGCCAGCCCTTCGAGGGACCGGAAAACCCGATGCGCGCCGTCGCGCGGCTCGACGCGCGGGTCATCCAGATTCGCGACGTGCCGGCGGGCGCGGGCGTCGGCTATGGCTGGAGCCTCGTCGCCCCCGGCGCGATGCGGCTTGCGACCATCGGCATCGGCTATGCCGACGGCTGGCCGCGCGCCCTCAGCAATCGGCTCGGCGCCTATCACGAGGGCCAGCCGCTCGGCGCGGCGGGGCGCGTGTCCATGGATTCCGTCATTCTCGACATCGGCTCGGCCGCCCTGAAGCCCGGCGACCTCGTGGAGCTGATCGGCCCGCACCAGACGCTCGGCACCGTGGCCGCGACGGCCGGCACCATCCCCTATGAAATTCTCACCGCCCTCGGCCAGCGTTTCGAGCGGCGCTATGTGGAAGGAGCGCTCGCATGAAGATCGCGGTTCTCGGCGCAGGCGTCATCGGCGTCACCTCGGCCTGGTATCTCGCCAAGGCCGGCCACGAGGTCACGGTGATCGACCGGCAGGAGGGGCCGGCGCTGGAAACGAGCTTCGCCAATGCGGGCGAAGTCTCGTTCGGCTATTGCTCGCCCTGGGCCGCGCCCGGCATTCCCAAGAAGGCGATCAAGTGGCTCCTGATGGAGCACGCGCCGCTGATCCTGCGCCCCAAGATGGACACGGCCATGCTGCGCTGGCTGACGCGGATGCTGCGCAACTGCACGGCCGAGCGCTACGCCCTCAACAAGAGCCGGATGCTGCGCCTCGCCGACTACAGCCGCACGAGTCTCGCCGAGCTGCGCCGCGACACCAATATCGAATACGACCAGCGGATGAAGGGCACGCTCCAGCTCTTCCGCACGAAGGAACAGCTCGACGCCTCGCTGAAGGACCAGAAGGCCCTGAAAGAGGACGGCATCGCCTACGAGGTGCTCGATCCCGACGGCTGCATCCGCATGGAGCCCGCGCTCGCCCATGCGCGCGACAAGATCGTCGGCGGCTTGCTGACGCCCAACGACGAGACGGGCGACTGCTTCAAGTTCACCAACGGCCTTGCCGAACGGGCCGAAGCGCGCGGCGTGCGCTTTGCCTATGGGCGCACGATCAAGGGCCTGCGCGTCGAGGGTGGACGCTGCCTCGGCGTCGAGACGGATCGGGGCTTCGAGGCGGCCGATGCCGTGGTCGTGGCGCTCGGTTCCTACTCGCCGCTTCTGGTGAAGCCCTTCGGCATCGATCTGCCGGTCTATCCCGTGAAGGGCTATTCGCTGACCATCCCGATCGTCGACGAGGCGCGCGCGCCGGAATCCACCGTGATGGACGAGAGCTACAAGATCGCCATCACGCGGCTCGGCAACCGCATCCGCGTCGGCGGCATGGCCGAGATTTCCGGCTTCACCAACGATCTCGCCGAGGCGCGCCGGCGCACGCTGGAGCATTCCGTCACCGACCTCTTCCCCGGCGGCGACGTGAAACGGGCGAGCTTCTGGTCGGGCCTGCGCCCCATGACGCCGGACGGAACGCCGGTGATCGGCCCGACGAAGATCGCCGGCCTGTTCCTCAACACCGGCCATGGCACGCTCGGCTGGACCATGTCCTCGGGCTCGGGCCGGCTTCTCGCCGATCTCGTATCCGCCCGCGCGCCCGATATCGACGCGCGCGATCTCGCCGTGGCGCGCTACGGGCGCTGAGCCCGGCTGGACACCGAATTCATACGTCTTATTTACCAATTGCAGGGAGATTTCCCTGCAATTGCCTTGTCGCGGCACGGCCTTACGCCTTCTTAGACCGCCAAGCCCTTAGTCTGGAGACCGACCGCCACCCTTCTCCGCAGTTCTGATCCCTCGGTTCTCGTCTCTTGCCAACCGATCTCGACAGCTTTGCCAGCGCACCCGGCCGAACGGGCCCGCGCCGGGCGACCGATCCCCAGATGACGCGCAAGCGGCTGTTCTGGGTGCTTCTGGCCGTGCTCCTCCTGTCCTTCTGCGCGGTTTCGGCGACGACCCTGATCGAGTTGCGGCGCGACACGCAGGAGCAGGCAACCACCGTCGCGCGCAATCTGGCCGTCGCCCTGTCGCAGGAGATCGGCCGCAGTCTCGAGAGATACGACGAGCAGTTGCTGCGCATCCGCAAGCGCCTCGCCGACGCCGATTTCGCCTCGCTCAACCCGTCCACGCAGGAGCTCGCCCTGTTCGACACGGGCGCGCCCGATCCGTTCCTGGTGGCCCTGTTCACGACCGACTCCAAGGGCGAGATCCTGTTCGACCGGGATCAGGGCGCCAAGGCCCGAGCGGGGGTTTCGGACCAGTCCTATTTCACGGCGCAGCGCGATGCCCCGGCCGCCGGGCTCTTCGTCAGCGAGCCCTTCGGCCAGCCGAACAATCCCGCCGATCAGGTCGTGGCGATGAGCCGCCGCCTCGAGTCGCCCGACGGCACGTTCATCGGCGTCGCGGTCGGCTGGGTGCGCGTCGAGCTGTTCCTGCGGATCATGCGCGGCAGCGCGCTCTCGCCCGAAGACGCGATCAATCTCTTCACGCGGCGCGGCGTTCTTGTCGCTCGCGTGCCGGGCCATCCGAACGCGATCGGGCGAGACATGTCGCAGAACCCGACCGTCTCGCCCTTCCTGCGCGACGAGACCGGTCAGATCACCGGTCTTTCGCCGATCGACGACGTGTCGCGCATCTACAGTTTCGCCAGCCCCCGCGAGGCGCCGATCGTGCTCGCGGTGGGCTTGGCCGAGCACAATGTCTTCGCGGCCTGGAACGGGCGGGCGCTGACGATCGGCCTCGTGCTCCTGCTCCTGTGCGCCCTCGCCACCGCCCTCGCCTTCCAGATCCGCCACGAATTCCGGCGCCGCCTGGAGACCGAGGAGGTGCTGCGCCGGGGCGAGGAGCAGTACAGGCTGCTGGCGGACTATTCGACCGATCTCATCATCCGCCTCGACGCGGGTCTGACCCGCCGCTACGTCTCGCCAGCGTGCCGCAGCATGCTGGGCTTCGAGCCCGAGGAAATGCTGGGTCTCGCCTCGCGGAGCGTCATTCATCCCGAGGACTGGCCCGACGTGCAGCGCATCGCCGCCAATGCGCGCAACGGAACGGGCGAGACCGAAAGCGCCTATCGCCTTCTGACCAAGAACGGCGACTATGTCTGGGTGGAGGGGCGCTACAGCTACGTGCCGGACGATGGCGGCTTCATCGTCGTCCTGCGCAACATCACGCGGCGCCGCAAGGTCGAGGCCGAACTCGCCGCCGCCCACGCCGAACTCACCGACCTCGCCCATACCGACCCGCTGACCGGCTTGGCCAACCGGCGCCGCTTCGACGAGGCGCTGGTCGGCGCGCGCGCCAGCCAGCGTTGCGCCGTCCTGATGATGGACGTCGATCGGTTCAAGATGTTCAACGACCGCTACGGGCATCCGGCCGGAGACGCCTGCCTGCGCGAAGTGGCCGCGGCGATCCGCCTGGCGGTGCCGGGGCAGGCGCTGGCGGCGCGCATCGGCGGCGAGGAATTCGCCGTGCTTCTGCCCGCCCATGACCTGGCGGCGGCCGAGATCGTGGCCGAGCGCATCCGCGCCGGCGTCGAGGCGCGCGCGCTCACCCACGAAGGCAACGAGGCCAATGGCGGCGTCGTCACCGTCAGCGTCGGCTGCGCCGAGCGCAACGAGGCGGGAACCTGGGTCGAGGATGCCGACCAGATGCTCTACGAGGCCAAGCGGACCGGGCGCAATCGCGTGATGAGCCATCTGTCCCTCGGCGGCATCGCCGGAAAGGCGCCGACCGGCAACGAGAGGGTCCGGCGCGCGGCCATCGAGCGCTTCCGCCTGGCGCGCCTCGCCGACGGCCGCGCCGAACTCGATGTCCTGGCGATGCGGCTCGCCGACACGCTGGGGGCTTCGATCGGTTTCATTTCCCTGCATGGGGACGAGGACGTGGAACTCGTCGGCTGCTGCAACATCCTGCCGGGTTCGGCGCCCAGGGCCGAGGCCCTGTGCAGCCATGCGGTCCTGTGCGCCGAGCCGATCGTCGTGGCGGACATGGCGGCCGACCCGCGCTTTGCCGGCAATCCCTTCGTGACCCCCAAGGACGGCCTTCGCTTCTATGCCGGCGCGCCCCTGATCGATCCCCAGTCCGGCGTCCCCATCGGCGCCGTGAGCGTCTGCGACCGAGAGCCGCGCTATGGGTTCGGCCCCGAACAGCGCACGATCCTGACGACCTTCGCGCATATGGTCATGCACGGTCTGTAACGGCGTTCACCGCCCTTCGCAGGCGCGTTCGTCGCGTTCGGGCGATTCTCTCTCGCGCGTCCTATCGGCTCCGGCCGCCTGCCCAAACGCTCGCCACAAGTGCTCACGCTTGCGGCATCACAACCTAAGCGGTCAGTTTGTGTCGCGCTCACGCCATGTTCACCGCTGATTTTCAGAATTCCTCCAAGCGGGCGGTTTGCTGCCTTGCGGGGAAACGGTCGCAGGCGCACAATTGCCTGCCCATCGAAGAGGCGACGGAGCCCGGAGCGGACAACGCATGATAGGACTTGTGCTGGTGACTCACGGCCAGCTGGCGCGCGAATTCAAACTCGCCGTCGAGCATGTGGTGGGTCAGCAGGAGGCGTTCGAGACGATCTGCATCGGCCCCGACGACGACATGGAGAAACGCCGCCTCGACATCGTTCAGGCCGTGCGCGACGCCGATCGGGGCAAGGGCGTCATCATCCTCACCGACATGTTCGGGGGTACGCCTTCCAATCTCGCCATCTCCGTGATGGACGAGGGCGAGATCGACGTTCTGGCCGGCGTCAACCTGCCGATGCTGATCAAGCTCGCCAGCGTGCGCGGCGAGAAACCCATGGACCAGGCTTTGGTGGCGGCGCAGGAGGCCGGGCGAAAATACATCGCCGTGGCCAGTCGCATCCTGAACGGGCAGTGATACGATGGCTTATGTCGGCGAGGACGCGAGCGGCTTGGGGAACCAGACCATGAACAGCGCGGTACAACGGAACGACCCCCTCATGCCGACGGCCCGAACCTTGACGATCGTCAACCGCAAGGGCCTCCACGCCCGCGCCTCGGCCAAGTTCGTCCAGCTCGCCGAGAGCTTCGATGCCGAGATCACCATCACGCGCGACGGCATGACGGTGGGCGGCCAGTCCATCATGGGCCTCATGATGCTCGCTGCCGGACAGGGCACCACGATCGATGTCAGCGCCGAAGGGCGCGAGGCCGAGGCCGCCATGCAGGCCATCGCCGACCTCGTCGCCAACCGCTTCGGCGAGGAATGCTGAGGGGCGCGCTACCCCCGTTCCGGCCGAGCGCCGAAAGAACCAGATAAGCATATAAGCAATTCGTTATATCCTTTTGGCGCGGAGGCTGCTAAAGCACCGCGAGCCGAAGGCCGCCTGTGCGCGCCTTCCCCTGTTTCACGCGGGCGTTCGCGTTCGTCCGTGTCCGAAGGAGAACGAGCCATGAGCGCAGCTGCCGATTACGTGGTGAAGGACCTTTCGCTGGCCGACTGGGGCCGCAAGGAACTCGACATCGCCGAAACCGAAATGCCGGGCCTGATGAGCTGCCGCGAGGAGTTCGGCACCGACAAGCCGCTGACGGGCGCGCGCATCGCCGGCTCCCTCCACATGACGATCCAGACCGCCGTTCTCATCGAGACGCTGCAGGCGCTGGGCGCCAAGGTGCGCTGGGCCTCGTGCAACATCTTCTCGACGCAGGACCACGCCGCCGCCGCGATCGCGGCCACCGGCACGCCGGTCTTCGCCGTGAAGGGCGAGACGCTGGAAGACTACTGGGACTACACCGACCGCATCTTCCAGTGGACGGACGGCGAGCCCGCCAACATGATCCTCGACGATGGCGGCGACGCCACGATGTACATCCTGACCGGCGCGCGCGCCGAGGCGGGCGAGGACGTCCTGTCCAATCCGGGTTCGGAGGAAGAGGAAATCCTCTTCGCCCAGATCCGCAAGCGCATGGCGCTCACCCCCGGCTTCTTCGCGCGCCAGCGTGACGCCATCAAGGGCGTGACCGAGGAAACCACGACGGGCGTCAACCGCCTGTACCAGCTGCAGAAGAAGGGCCTCCTCCCCTTCCCGGCGATCAACGTCAACGACAGCGTCACCAAGTCGAAATTCGACAACAAGTACGGCTGCAAGGAATCGCTGGTGGACGGCATCCGCCGCGCCACCGACGTCATGATGGCCGGCAAGGTGGCCGTGGTCTGCGGCTATGGCGACGTCGGCAAGGGCTCGGCCGCCTCGCTCCAGGGCGCGGGCGCCCGCGTCAAGGTGACGGAAGTCGATCCGATCTGCGCGCTGCAGGCCGCGATGGACGGCTACGAGGTCGTGACCCTCGAGGAAGCCGCCCCCACCGCCGACATCATCATCACGACGACCGGCAACAAGGACGTCGTGACGCTCGACACGATGCGCCTCGTCAAGGACATGTGCATCGTCGGCAATATCGGCCATTTCGACAACGAGATTCAGGTCGCCGCCTTGCGCAACCTGACCTGGACCAACATCAAGCCCCAGGTCGACATGGTCACCTTCCCCGATGGCAAGCGCATGCTGCTTCTGTCGGAAGGCCGCCTCCTGAATCTGGGCAACGCGACGGGCCATCCCTCCTTCGTGATGTCGGCCTCCTTCACCAACCAGACGCTGGCGCAGATCGAGCTGTTCACCAAGGGCGAGCAGTACGAGAACAAGGTCTACGTGCTGCCCAAGCATCTCGACGAGAAGGTCGCGCGCCTGCATCTGGGGCGTCTGGGCGCCAAGCTCTCGACCCTGTCGGACGAGCAGGCCTCCTATATCGGCGTGACGCCGCAGGGCCCGTTCAAGCCCGAGCACTACCGCTACTAGAACATCCCGACTTCGCGCGCCGTCTGGCGCGGTGATGCGCCGGAGGCAAGCCCTCCGGCGCATTTCTTTTTTACCATCTGTGCCGTTCGCGCGCTTTCTCTGAGGTTATCCACCGTTTAAGTTTTACGAATCGGAGCCGCGTTGGGGAGCGCGGCCTCGGTGACGGGGACAACTGTCTTTTCTCGAAAGGCGGCGGAGAAGGACGGGGGATGAAACAACTGAGATCGACGATGAAGGCGGGTCCGGCGGCCCGCTTCGTGGCCGGATTCGGCCAAAGAGGCGTGCGCATCCTTCGCGGGGCACCGGCGCTCCTGGCCACGCTCGGCGCGAGCGCGGCCCAGGCGCAGGAAGCGGCGAGCGGGCCGATGCGGCCCGAAACCGTCCTCAACCTCGCGCTGATCGGCCTGACCATCGGCGCGGCGATGATCGCCGCCGTCTGGCTCATCCGCCAGCAGGCCGCGACCGCCGAAGAGAACAAGCGCCTGCGCGCCGACCTCGCCGACGCCCTGAACGAGGCCGACCGTCGCGGCACGCTCCTGGCCGAGGACAACCAGCGCCTTCTCGTGTTCTCCGGCCCCGGCGCGCCCGACCTCGTCGGCACGCTGCCCAAGCGCTTCGGCGCGCCGACCGAGACCTCCGCCTTTCTGGATTTCGAGGGTTGGATGGGCTTCGAGGATGCGCGCGAGCTGACGCGCGCCCTCACCCAGCTGCGCAACCGCGCCGAAGCCTTCCGCATGGAAGTGGAAAGCGCCGGCGGGCATATCCTCGAGATCGCCGGCCGCACCGCCGGCGCGCTCGCGCTCGTGCGCTTCACGCCGCTGTCGGGCCTTCGCGAGGAGATCGCGACGCTGCGCCTCGAGCAGAACCGCGCCAATGGCATGATCGAGACGATGCAGGCGTTGTTCGACGCCGCGCCGCTGCCCATGTGGCTGCGCGGCGAGGACGAGCGCCTCGTCTGGGTCAACGACGCCTATGCCCGCGCGGTGGACGCGGCCGGCGTCATCACCGCCGTGGAAGCGCAGACCGAGTTCCTGAACGAGCAGGACCGCGCCCAGATTCAGGCCCAGCGCACGCAGAGCGGCCGGTTCCAGAACCGCGTCAGCGCCGTGGTGGACGCCGACCGGCGCAATTTCCTCGTGGTGGACGCCGCCGGCCCCTTCGGCTCGGCGGGCATCGCGATCGACATTTCCGAGACCGAGAGCGTGCGCCGCGAGCTGCGCGAAACCGTGCGCTCGCATTCCGAGACGCTCGACCATCTGACGACGGCGGTGGCGCGCTTCGACGACAAGACGCAGCTCGCCTATCACAACGCCGCCTTCGCCAAGCTCTTCGGCCTGTCCGCCGCCTATCTCGATAGCGCGCCCGATCTCGTGGCCATTCTCGACCATCTGCGCTCACGCGGCGTCCTGCCGGATGATCGCCCCTTGCGCGACGTGAAGGCCGAGATCCAGGCCGCGCACCGCGCCACGCAGCCGACCGACGCGCTCTGGCATCTGACCGACGGGCGCACGCTTCGCGTCTTCACCAGCCCCGAGCCGTCGGGCGGCGCGAGCTGGGTGTTCGAGGACCTGACCGAGAAGCTGCAGCTGGAATCGCGCCTCAACGCGCTGGTGCGCCTGCAGGGCGAAACGCTCGACTACCTGCGCGAGGGCGTCGCCGTGTTCGGCCAGGATGGGCGCCTGCGCCTGTCCAACCCGATCTTCGCCGAGCTTTGGGGCCTGTCGGACGAGTTCCTGGCGGCCAAGCCGCATATCCGCACCTTCGCCGGCACGGCGACCGCCTCGATCCGCCGCCCGGCCGACGGGTCCGAGCCCGAGGTGGACTGGACGCGCTTCGCGCATGCCGTCACCGCCTTCGACGAGGCGCCGCGCGAGGCGCAGGGCGGCGAGTTCGAGCTCACCGACGGCCGCGTGCAGGCCTATGGCATCGTGCCCCTGCCCAACGGGCAGACCATGCTGACCTTCTCCGACATCACCGACGCGCGCGCCGCCGAGCGGATGCTGCGCGAGAAGAACGACGCGCTGGAACACGCCGCGCGCCTCAAGAACGATTTCGTCCAGCATGTGAACTACGAGCTGCGCTCGCCGCTCACCAACATCATCGGCTTCTCGGCCCTCCTGCGCTCGCCCGAGACCGGGCCGCTCAACACGCGCCAGAGCGAATATCTCGACTATATCGGCACCTCGACCTCGACGCTGCTGACCATCGTCAACGACATTCTCGATCTCGCCACGATCGACGCCGGCATCATGGATCTCGACCTCGGCGAGGTCGACATCGCCCACACGGTCGAGCACGCCGCCGAGGCGGTGCGCGAGCGCCTGCGCGACAACGACATCCGTCTCGACATCGACATCGCGCAAGGCGGCTCGAGCTTCCGGGCCGACGGGCACCGCGTTACGCAGGTCCTGTTCAACCTCCTGTCGAACGCCGCGAATTTTGCCCCTCAAGGCTCCACCGTGCGCCTGTCGGCGCGGCGGCGGAACGACAATCTGTTCTTCGCCGTCGCCGACGAGGGACCGGGCATCTCGCCAGCCAATATCGAGCGCATGTTCGAGCGCTTCGAGACCGATCCGGCGGGCGGGCGCCAGTCCGGCGCCGGGCTCGGCCTGTCGATCGTCAAGAGCTTCGTGGAACTGCATGGCGGCGACGTCTCGATCACGTCCGGCCCCAAGGGCGGAACGGTCGTGACCTGTCGCTTCCCGCTGCGCCGGCAGGAGCGGGATCTGGCGGCGGAATGAACGCGGCGGCTCCTGTGTCGGACGTGACCGCGTTCGACCTCCTTCTGCCGGACGAGGCGGCCACCGAGCGCCTCGCGGCCGATCTTTCGCTCGCGCTCGGGCGGGGGGACGTCGTCGCCCTGTCGGGGGATCTGGGCGCCGGCAAGACGCATTTCGCCCGCGCCTTCGTGCGCGCGTTGAGCGGCGAGCCGGACCTCGAGGTCCCCTCCCCCACCTACACGCTGGCGCAGATTTACGAGACGCGCCCGAAGGTCACGCATTTCGACCTTTATCGCCTGGGCGACGAGGACGAACTGGAAGAGCTCGGCTTCGACGAGGCGTCGGAAACCGGCCTCGTTCTCGTGGAATGGCCCGAGCGCGCGCCGCGCGTTTTCAGTGAGGCCACGGTTCGGCTCGAACTCGCGGACGCCGCCGGCGGCGGTCGGCAGGCGCGGATTACCGCGACGCCGGACGCGGCCAAGCGCATCCGCCGCACGCTGGACGCGCGCGCCTTCCTCACCGAGGCGGGCCTGCCCGACGCGATCCGCCAGATTTTCCAGGGCGATGCCTCGGCGCGGCGCTACGAGACGGTTCCGGGGCCGGACGGCACGCCGCTCGTGCTGATGGATTCGCCGGCCCTCGTGCTCGGGCCCCCCGTGCGCGACGGACTGCCCTATGCCCGCATCGCCCACACGGCCGAAACGGTGCTTGCCTTCGTCGCCATCGCCGAAGACTTGGAAGCCGCCGGGCTCGGCGCGCCCCGCATCCTCCACGCCGATCTCGAAGCCGGCTTCGTGCTGATGACCGATCTCGGGCGCGACACCGTGCTCGACCCGCAAGGCCGCCCGATCCCGGAGCGCTACGAGACGGCGATGGAAGCGCTCGCCCATTTTCATTCACAGCCTCCGCGCCGCGAACTGCCGACCCGCGAAGGGCCGGTGCATTCCGTGCCGCCCTTCGACCGGGGCGCCCTGTCGATCGAGGTGAGCCTTCTTCTCGACTGGTACTGGCCGCATCGGCGCGGCGTGGCCCCAAGCGAGGCGGAGCGGGCGCGCTTCGACGCGGTCTGGGATGCGCTGTTCGACCGGCTGGAGGCGGCCGAGCCGGCGCTCGTGCTGCGCGATCTGCAATGGCCCAATCTCGTCTGGCGCCCGGCCGAGGCCGGGCACCGCCGCGTCGCGTTTCTCGACTTCCAGGACGCGATGATCGGCCCGTCCGCCTATGACGTCGCCTCGCTGGCGCAGGATGCGCGGGTGGATATTCCGGCCGAACTGGAAGAGCGGCTTCGGCATCACTACATGAGCCTGAGGGAAGCAACGGACCCGCGCTTCGACAAGGACGCCTTCGAGGAGGCCTATGCGATCATGGCGGCGCAGCGCGCCACCAAGATTCTCGGCATCTTCGTCCGCTTGTTGCGCCGGGACGGCAAGCCGCAATACCTCCGTCACATTCCCCGTATTCAATCCTACCTGAAGCGCAGCCTCCGGCATCCGGCCCTCCAGCCTCTCGCCGGCCTCTACGAGGACTGGGCGCTTCTGGACGACGAACTCACCGCACCGCAGGACTCATGACGCTTCAGACCTTCGCCCCGACGCCGCTTCACGCCCGCCCGCCCCGCCGCGCGCCCAAACCGAAGACAGCGATGATCCTGGCGGCCGGCCTCGGCAAGCGGATGCGGCCGATCACCTCGATGATCCCCAAGCCCCTCGTCGAGATCAACGGCAAGGCGCTGATCGACTACGGGCTCGACGCGCTGGCGCGCAACGGCGTCGAGCGCGTGGTGGTGAACGTCCACTACATGGCCGAGCTTCTGCGCGCGCACCTGCGCAAGCGGCGCGACATGGAGGTGATCGTCTCCGACGAGAGCGACAAGCTCCTGGAATCGGGCGGCGGCATCGTGCGCGCCCTGGCGCATCTCGGCAGCGACCCCTTCTATCTCATCAATTCCGACACGTTCTGGATCGACGGCTACCGCGACAATCTCGATCTTCTGGCCGATCTCTGGAACCCTGACGATGCCGACATGCTGCTTCTCATCGCCGAGATGCGGCAGGCGACGGGCTATGACGGGCGCGGCGACTTCACGATGGACCGCGAGGGCCGGCTGCGGCGCGTGGCCGAGCGCGACATGAGCCCCTTCATCTATGCCGGCGCCGGCATCCTGAAGCCCGAGCTGTTCAAGGACCTGCCGGAAGAGACCTTCTCGCTCAACCGTGTCTTCGACACGGCGATCGAGAACGAGCGCCTCTTCGGCGGCCGGCTGGACGGGCTCTGGCTCACCGTCGGCACGCCGCAGGCGATCCACGACGCCGAAGCCGCCTTCGCCGCGAGCGCCGCCCGCGTCGAGATCGGCTGACGCCGCAAGCGCCTTCCCTCCTTGCGCGGCCGAGCCTGGCAGCGCGCGCGAGGAGCCGGGGATAGCGGCATGGAAGCGCTGTCCTCGCGGCCTTGGCTCTTGTAGGCTAAGGCCATGCGTCCCAACGTCTTTTCCATCTCGCCGGGTCTTCCCTTCCTGCCGACGCTGGCGGACGGCGTCCTGTCCGGCCGCTTTCTGCCGGGTCACGCCTTCGGCGACGATCCGCTGGCGCTCGCCGGGCTCACCATTCTCGTTCCCACCCGCCGCGCCGTGCGCGCGCTCGGCGAGGAATTCGCCAAGCGCCTCGGCGGAGCGGCGGCGATCCTGCCACGCATCCGGCCGCTCGGCGACGCGGACGACCCGAGCGCCCTGTTCGAGGACGGCCCCGGCGCGGAGCTGATCGCCGAGATGAACGCGCTGGAGCGCCGGCTGCTTCTGGCCCGGCTGGTGCGCATCTGGAAGGAAAGCCTCAACCGGCAGGCGCTGCGGCTTCTGGCGGGCGAGGAGCTGATCCTGCCTGCCTCCAGCGCCGACGCGCTTTATCTCGCCGAAGACCTCTGCGCCTTTCTGGACGAGGCGGTGAACGAGGAAGCCGGCCTGTCCAATCTGGCTCAGCTCGCGCCCGACCGGCTCGCCGAATGGTGGCAGCTGACGCTGACCTTCCTCCAGATTCTCACCGAGCAATGGCCGGCGATCCTGGCCGAGCGCGGGCTTCAGGACCGCGCGGCGGCGCGCGTGCGCTGGTTCGACGCCGAGGCCGAGCGGCTGCGCCGCGCCCGGCCGCAGACGCCGATCCTCGTCGCCGGCACCACGGCCACCGCGCCCTCCACCGTGCGCTTTCTCCAGGCCGTCGCCAACCTGCCGAACGGCGCGCTGGTTCTGCCCGGCGTCGACTGCCATCTCGACGAGGAAAGCTTCCAGGCGATCGACGCCAAGCGCTCCATCGCCGCGCCGGGCCATCCGCAGCACGCCATGCGCCGCATCCTCGGCGGGCTTCTGATCGGGCGCGATCTCGTCGATTCGCTGGCGCCGGACGCGGGCGATCCGCTTCTGGCGCGCGAGCGCTTCCTGTCCGACGCGCTGCGCCCGGCCGAAACCACCGATCTCTGGGCGGTGCGGGCCGAACAGCACGGACCCGACGCCCTCAAAGGGCTGGAGCTGATCGAGGCGGCGGACGAGCGCGAGGAAGCGCTCGCCATTGCGGTCGCCATGCGCGACGCGCTCAGCGACCCCACGGCCACCGTCGCGCTGACGACGCCGGACCGCAACCTCGCCCGCCGCGTCGAAGCCGAGCTGGAACGCTTCGGCGTTCTCGCCAACGATTCCGCCGGCCGCCCGCTCTGGGCGACGCCGCCCGGCACCTTCACGCAGCTCGCGCTTTCGGTGGCGCTGGAGCCGGGCGACCCGGTGGCGCTCCTGTCGCTTCTGAAACATCCTCTGCTGCGGCTCGGCCTGCCGGCGGCGGAAGCGCGCGATGCCGCCCGCGTCGTGGAGCTGATCGCGCTGCGCGGCGGAACGGGCGTCGCCGATGGCGCCACGCTCGCCGCCCTGTTCGAGCGCCGCCGCAACGAGGCCGAGGCCGAGGACGGCCGCGCGCCCCGCCCCGTGCGACTGCTCGGAACGGAGGACAAGGACAAGGCCGCCCGCCTCTGCGCCGAGCTGGAACGGGCGCTGCAGCCGCTGGCGGGCCTGCGCAACGACGGCGAAGGCGAGATCGCGGACTATGCCGTCTGCCTGACGCGGGTTCTGGAAGCGCTCGCGCGGGGCGAGGACGAGAAGCCGACCGCCCTTTATGCCGAGGAAGCGGGCATTGCGATGCGCGACTTCCTGCGCTCGCTCGTTTCGGCACCCGACACGGGCTTCGGTTTCCGGCCCGAAGAGCTGCCCGACGTCGTGCGCGCCCTGATGAGCGACGTCACCGTGCAGCCGCGCGGCGGCCTGTCGCAGCGCGTCTTCGTCTGGGGCGCGCTGGAAGCGCGCTTGCAGAACGTGGACGTGATGATCCTCGGCGGCCTCAACGAGGGCACATGGCCCCGCGCGGCGCGCTCCGACGCGTTTCTGTCGCGCGTCATGCGCACCGAAATCGCGCTCGACCCGCCCGAGCGCCGCATCGGCCTTGCCGCGCACGATCTCTGGATGGCGCTCGGCAACCGGCGCGTCGTCATGGCCCGCTCGCACCGCGCCGGCGGCTCGCCGACCATCCGCTCGCGCTGGCTCCAGCGCATCCTGACGCTGGCCGGCGAGGCGGGCGAGGCCGATCTCCTGGCGCGCGGCGAGACCTATCTTCGCCACGCCCGCCGTCTCGACACGGTGGAGCCGCAGGCCCCCGCCCGCCGGCCCGAGCCCTGCCCGCCCATGGAAGTGCGCCCGCGCCGCGCCTCCGTCACCGAGGTCGAGACCTGGGTGCGCGATCCCTATGCGGTCTATGCGCGGCGCATCCTCAAGCTCGACCCGCTGCCCGAAATGCTGCGCGCGCCGGGCGCGCCCGAACGCGGCAATCTCTACCACGCGATCCTGCATCGCTTCGTGGCCGAAGGCGTCGACCCCTCGGCCGAGGACGCGGAAGAGAAGCTCCTCGCCATCGCACGCGAGGAGTTCGCGAGGGAGAAGCTGCCGGCCGAGATCGAGGCCATCTGGTGGCCGCGCATGGAAACGCTGGCCCGCAACATGATCGAATGGGAGCGCGAGCGCGCGCCCGGCATCGCCCGAAGCTTCACCGAAATTCGCGGCGAGGTCGCCTTTCCCGATCTCGACTTCACGCTCTCGGGCTATGCCGACCGCATCGATCTGTTGCGGGACGGGCGCATCGAGATCGTCGACTACAAGACCGGCACGAACCCGTCCGTGAAACAGGCGCGCACGCTGCTCGCCCCGCAATTGCCGCTGGAAGCGGCGATGGCGCGGCTCGGCGGGTTCGAGGCGCTGGGGCCGGTCGCCTCGGTGGCCGACCTTCTCTATGTGCGCCTGCGCGAGCGCGAATTCTACGAGGAGCGGCTGGCCCATGGGGGCGGGCGCACCGGCGAGCCGCAATCGGGCGACGATCTGGCCGGCGCGGCGCTCGGCAGTTTCAAGCGGCTCGTCGCGGCCTATCGCGCCGCGGACAAGACCTATCCCTCTCGTGCCCGGCCGTTCCTGGCAGGGGACTATACGGGGCATTACGACCATCTGGCGCGCGCGCGCGAATGGTCCGTCGCCGCCGCGCCCGAAGAAGGAGACGCGCCATGAACATCGTCGTGAAGGGCGCGGCCGAAGGCAGGGCCAAGGGCGCGGAAGACCCGCAGCGCATCGCCTCGGACCCCGCGCGCTCCGTCTTCGTGGCGGCGAACGCGGGCTCGGGCAAGACGCATGTCCTCACCGAGCGCGTGGTGCGGCTTCTCCTGTCGGGGGCCGAGCCCTCGCGCATCCTGTGCCTCACCTACACCAAGGCCGCCGCCGCCGAGATGCAGACGCGCGTCTTCTCGCGCCTCGCCGCCTGGACGACGATGGACGAGGCCGAACTCGGCCGCGCCTTGGAAGCGCTGGAGCAGCGGCGGCCGAGCCTCGAGCGCATCGCGCGGGCGCGCCGGCTCTTCGCCTGCGCCCTGGAAACGCCGGGCGGGCTGAAGATCCAGACCATCCACGCCTTCTGCGAGGCGATCCTCCATCAGTTTCCGATCGAGGCCAATATTCCCGGCCATTTCGAGGTGATGGACGAGACCGAAAGCGCGCTGCTCCTGGCGGAAGCCCGGCGCATGTTCGTGGCCGGCTCGACGGACGATCCCGCCGACCCCGAGCGCGCAGAGCTGACGCTCGCCTTCGCCGACGCGCTGACGCTGGCCGGCGAATGGGGGCTCGACGCGCTGCTGGGCGAGATCGTCGCCAAGCGCGACCGCATTCGCCGCCATCTGGAATTCGTCGGCGGCCTGGAAGGCGCGGTGCCGCTTCTGCGCAAGGCGCTGGGCTTGCGCGAGGGAGACGACGAGGACGCGATTCTCGCCGGCGCCATCGACCCGCCGGGCTTCGAGGACAGTTTTCGCGAGGCCCTGGCGGAAGCCGCCGGGCGCTCGAACAAGACCACCGACGCCAAGCTCCTCGAAAAGCTCGCCGCCTTCGAGGCGGCCGAGACGCCGACGCGCCGCTTCGAGGCCTTGCGCGAACTCGTGCAGAAGAAGGATGGCGGGCGCTACAAGCCCTCCTCCGTCGCCACCAAGGCGGTCGCGGACGGCTTTCCCGACTTCGCCGAGCGGCTGGAGGAAGCGGCCGACTATGTGGACGAGGCCTGCGAGCGCCTTGCCACCCTGCGCCTGTTCCGCGCCAGCCGCGCCGCGCTCGCCATCGCCGAGAAGCTGGAGGGCGATTATGCGGCGCTGAAGCGCAAGCGCGGTCGGCTCGACTTCGAGGACCTGATCGTGCGCACCGCCGATCTCTTGCTGCGGGCCGAAGCGTCGAGCTGGGTGCATTTCAAGCTCGACCAGGGCATCGACCATGTTCTCGTCGACGAGGCGCAGGACACGAGCCCGCGCCAATGGGAGGTCGTGCGCCAGCTCGTGGAGGAGTTCTTCGCGGGCGCTTCGGCCCGGAAGGCGCCGCGCACGATCTTCGCCGTGGGCGACGAGAAACAGTCGATCTACTCCTTCCAGGGCGCCTCGCCCGCCATGTTCACCAACGAGCGCACCAATCTCCAGCGGCTGGCGGAGGCCGCCGGCCTGCCCTTCGAGCGCGTCGAGCTGCACCGCTCCTTCCGCTCCGTGGCGGACGTGCTCGACGCCGTGGATCAGGTCTTCGCCGAGCCCGAAGACCGGCGCGGCCTCACCTTCGGCGGCGAGCCGCCCGTCCATGTCTCGGCGCGCGGAAGCGAGCCGGGCCTGATCGAGGTCTGGCCGGCGCTCGTCCCCTCCACCCGCGTCCTGTCCGACGACTGGCTCGACCCGATCGACCACGAGCCCGAGGCCTCGCCCGCCAACCGCCTCGCCCGCCGCATCGCCGAGACGATCAGGAGCTGGATCGGCGAGCCGATCAGAGTGAAGGGCGAGCGCCGGGCGCTCGGCCCCGGCGACGTCATCGTCCTCGTGCGCAAGCGCTCCGGCTTCGTCGGCGCGATGGGCGCGGCGCTGCGCGAAGCCGGCATTCCCGTGGCGGGGGCCGACCGGCTCACCATCACCGACCATATCGCCGTGTCCGATCTCGTCGCGCTCGGGCGCGTCGTCTCCAACAGCGAAGACGAGCTGTCGCTCGCCGCCGTCCTGAAAAGTCCGCTCTTCGGCTTTTCCGACGAGGACCTCATGGCGCTCGCCCTCTCGCGCTCGACCGACGGACGCGCCGAGCCGCTTTACCTCGCGCTCCGCCGCCTGACCTTTGCCGGCGCCGAGAAACGTCTGCCGGGTTTCGTGAAGGGCGCGGCGCGCGAGGCCCTTCTGGTGAAGGCGAGCCGAGCGTTCGGGCGGCTGGAAGAGCTGCGCCGGCGCGCCGGCTTCGAAACGGTCTTCACCTTCTTTGCCCGAATTCTCGGCCCCGAGGGCGGGCGGGCGCAGCTCGTCGCCCGGCTCGGGCGCGACGCGGGCGATGTGGTGGACGCGTTTCTCGATCTGGCGCTCGCCGAGGAATCGGCCGGGCGCGGCGGGCTCGACGCCTTTCTGGCCGATCTCGAAGCCTCGCCGCCCGAGATCAAGCGCGAGACCGAGGGCGGGCGCGGCGAAGTTCGCATCATGACGACGCACGCGTCGAAAGGGCTCGAGGCGCCGGTCGTGTTCCTAGTCGATCCCGGCTCCGCGCCGTTCAGCCACAGCCATGGCGCCAAGCTTCTGGAATGGACGGACATGCCGGGCCTGCCGCCCGGCCAGCCGCCGGGCTTTCTCTGGTGCCCGGAATCGGCGGTTCGCAACGATGTGGTGCGCGTGCTTCAGGAGGGCGAGCGCGCCCGCGCCGAGGACGAATATCGCCGGCTCCTTTATGTCGGCATGACGCGCGCGGCCGACCGGCTGGTGGTCTGCGGCCTGTCGGGCACGCGCGGGCCGGACCAGGCCTCCTGGCTTCAGCGCGTGGAAGCCTCGCTCCGCCCGCGCGCGCGCGAGATCAAGAACGTGGAAACCGGCGAGACGATCGCCTGGCGCCTCGGCGCCGATCCCTCCCTTGAGCGCCTCGCCCTCCACCGGGACGCCGCGCCGGATGCGCCGGAGCGCGCGGTCGATCTGAAGCCCCTTGCGCCCGAGCCGACCCCGCCCCGCCCGCTCGCGCCGTCCACGGCGGGCGGCGCGCACCGGATCGAATCCATCGACGCGCTCGACGCCGAGCCGCGCGACGCGCCCGAACCGCCGGGCGTCGACGCCCTGTCGCCCGTGCTCGGCGCGGGACGCGAGCCGGGCGTCGCGATCCGGCGGGGAACGCTGGTTCACAAGCTGCTGCAGATCCTGCCCGATATCGGGACGGAGGATCGCGAGGCGCGCGCGCGGCTGTTTCTGGACGTCGCCGGCGCCTTCCTGCCGCAGGAGGAGCGCGACGCCGTTCTCCACAAGGCCTGCGGCCTCCTGAAGGACCCGAGCTTCGCGCCCTATTTTCGCGAGGGCAGCCGGGCCGAGGTCTCGGTGTCCGGCAAGCTGGCGCTGGGGGGCCACGACTATGTCGTCAACGGCTCGATCGACCGGCTCTCTGTCGAGGACGGGATCGTGCGGATTCTCGACTACAAGACGAACAGATCGTTCACCGAACGGCCCGAGGACACGCCCCCGCCCTATCTCCTGCAGCTCGCGCTTTATCGCGAACTCCTGAAGCCGCTTTATCCGAAGGCCGAGATCCGGGCCGCGCTGCTTTATACGGAAGGGCCGGTTCTGGTGGAGATCGACGCGCCGGCGCTGGACCAGGCTTTGGAGGCGCGGGCGCGGCGCGCGGAAGGGTCGCGCGGCTCGGCTTGAAGCCGGGCCTCGCCCCATCTACCTATGACGGGACGGACCGCGCCGGAGATGTTCCCCGAGTCGCGTGTCTTCCCTTCCCGAGCCGGGCTTTGAACCCGGCTTCTCACCGGAGCCGACGCATGGCCACCAAGAAGACAGACAACAGCAATTTCCAGTCCGACGTGCTGCAGAACACGAAGCCCGTCGTGGTGGACTTCTGGGCCGAATGGTGCGGCCCGTGCAAGATGATCGCCCCGGCGCTGGAGGAAATCTCCGAGGAGATGGGCGCCGTCGACATCGTGAAGGTGAATATCGACGAGAACCCGGACCTCGCCGCGCAGTTCGGCGTGCGCTCGATCCCGACGCTCATGCTCTTCAAGAACGGCGAGCAGGCCTCGGTTCAGGTCGGCGCCGCGCCCAAATCCAAGCTCGTCGCCTGGATCAATTCCAACGTCGCCGCCTGATCGGCCTCGTCACCGACAGCGAAAAGCCCGCGCCTCGCGCGGGCTTTTTTGTTGGGCGGAACGCGTTTGTTCGACGGAACGCGAATGTCGTTCAGCGCGGAGCGAGGCCGCTGTCGCGCAGGACCTCGCCGACGAGATAGAGCGAGCCGCAGACGAGGAAGCGCGGCGCGGGGCTCGACTGCCAGCCCGTGGATACGAGCCGGATCGCCTCCTCCACGCTGTCGCAAGGCTCGGCTTCCAGCCCCGCCTCGATCGCGGCGTCCGCCAGATCCTCGGCCGACAAGCCGCTGTCGGAGGAACGGATCGGCACGGTGAAGACATGGCGCGCCATGCCGGCGAAGGCTTCGAAGAAGCCGACCGGCTCCTTGGTGGTGAGCATGCCCGCGATCAGGAAGAGCGGCCGCTGGACGCGGTCCTCCATGTCGGCGATGGCCTCGGCCACCACGACGCCGGCGCCCGGATTGTGCCCGCCATCCAGCCAAAGCTCCGAGCCGGGCACGCAGAGGTCGAAAAGCGGCCCGGAGGTGACGCGCTGGAGGCGGCCCGGCCATTCGACGCGCCCGAGCCCCGCCTCGATCGCGGCGGGCGACGGGTCGAAGCCGCCCGCGCGCAGCGCCGCGATGGCCGTCGCCGCATTACCGATCTGGTGCCGGCCGGGCAGACGCGGCATGGGCAGATCGAGAAGCCCGCGCTCGTCCTGATAGACGAAGCGCCCATGCTCCTCGAAGCCGAGAAAGTCCTGCCCGTAGACCCGCACCGGGGCGCCGGTGCGCGCGGCCTCGGCACAGAGAACGTCGAGCGCCCCGGCGCTGGTCTGTGGCCCGATCACGACCGGCGCGCCGCGCTTGAAGATGCCGGCCTTCTCGCCCGCGATCTTCTCCACCGTGTCGCCGAGAAAGCTTTGGTGGTCGAGCGAGATCGAGGTGACGACGCTGACCGCCGGCGGCCCGATCACATTGGTCGCGTCGAAGCGCCCGCCGAGCCCAACTTCCAGAAGCGTCGCGTCGGCGGGATGCTCGGCAAACAGGAGAAAGCCGACCGCCGTCAGAAGCTCGAACACGGTGATGGACTGGCCGCGATTGGCGTCGGCCACCCGGACGATCGCCTCGGCCAGCACCTCGTCGGAGACGAGTTCGCCGCGCCCGCCCGCCCGGCCGAGCCGATAGCGCTCGTGCCAGTCGACGAGATGGGGCGAGGTGTGGACATGCACCGCCTTGCCGTCCGCTTCCAGGATCGCGCGGCAGAAGGCCGTGGTGGAGCCCTTGCCGTTGGTTCCCGCGACATGGATCACCGGCGCGAGCCGATCCTGCGGCGAGCCGAGTTCGGCGAGCAGCCGGGACACCCGGTCGAGCTTCAGGTCGAAGCCCTTGGGATGAAGCTGGAGTAGCTTGCCGATTTCCTGGTCGGCAAGGCTGGGGGCGGATGTCACGGGCGCTCCGGGTGTCAGGCGGCGTCGGCGGCGGTGGGCGCCGCGTCGTCGTTTTCCGGCGGCGGCGGCAGGAGCGCGGCCGGCGTCTTGGTCAGCACCTTCAGGAGCTTCGCGATCGTGTTCTTCAGCTCGTGGCGGTGGACCACCATGTCCACCATGCCGTGCTCCATCAGATATTCGGAGCGCTGGAAGCCCTCGGGCAGCTTCTCGCGGATCGTCTGCTCGATGACGCGCGCGCCGGCAAAGCCGATCACCGCGCCGGGCTCGGCGATGTGAACGTCGCCGAGCATCGCGTAGGACGCGGTGACGCCGCCCGTCGTCGGGTTGGTGAGGACGACGATGTAGGGAAGGCCCGCTTCCTTCACCATGTCCACCGCGACCGTGGTGCGCGGCAGTTGCATGAGCGACAGGATGCCCTCCTGCATGCGCGCGCCGCCCGAGCCCGCGAAGAGAACCAGCGGGCGCTTGCGCTCCACGGCGGTCTCGGCGGCGGTGACGATCGCCTCGCCGGCGGCCATGCCGAGCGAGCCGCCCATGAAGGCGAAGTCCTGAACGGCGGCGACGATCGGCAGCGTCTCGATCTCGCCGGCGGCGACGAGCACGGAATCTTCCAGGCCCGTCTTGGTCTTGTATTCCTTCAGACGGTCCGTGTAGCGCTTGGAATCGCGGAACTTCAGCGGGTCGAGCGGCGCCTTCTCAAGCGCGATCTCCTCGAAAATGCCGCCGTCGAAGAAATGCGCGAGGCGGTCCCGCGCGCCGATCTTCATGTGGACGTTGGACGAGGGGATGACGAACTGGTTGGCTTCCAGATCCTTGTGGAAGACCATCTCGCCCGTTTCCGGGCATTTGATCCACAGGTTCTCCGGCACCTCGCGCGAGGGCTGGCCGAGAAGGCTGGTGAGCTTGGGGCGGACGTAGTTGGTGATCCAGTTCATGGGACCGATCCCTCGACGATGCTGCTCGCCCCGTGCGGAGCGCTGAAAGGGTGGAGATGGCGGCGCGCTCAGGCCGCCGCAAGCTTGAGATCGGCAAGACCCTCGGCCAGCTCGCGCACGAGCCCGCAGACCGCCTCGACCACCGCGTCCGTTCCGCGCTCGGCCGCGCCTTCCATGGCGGCGACCAGCGCCGAGCCGACCACGACGCCGTCCGCATGGCGGCCGATGGCGCGGGCCTGCTCGGCCGTGCGCACGCCGAAGCCGACGCAGACCGGCAGCGCGGTCTTGGCCTTGATGCGCTCGACGGCGGCGGCGACCGCCGTCGTGTCCGGCGCGGCCGCGCCGGTGATGCCGTTGACCGAGACGTAGTAGACGAAGCCCGACGTGTTCTTCAGAACCGCCGGCAGGCGCTTCTCGTCGGTCGTGGGCGTGGCCAGCCGCACGAAGTTCAGACCGCCCTCGATCGCCGGCAGGCACAATTCGCTGTCCATCTCGGGCGGCAGATCGACGACGATCAAGCCATCGACGCCCGCGGCCTTGGCGTCCGCCACGAAGCGCTCGACGCCGTAGATATAGACCGGGTTGAAATAGCCCATGAGAATGATCGGCGTCTGCGCGTCGCTTTCGCGAAAGGCGCGGACCGTGTCCAGCGTGCGGGCCAGGGTTTCGCCGGCTTCCAGCGCGCGCAGGCCGGCGCGCTGGATGGCCGGGCCGTCGGCCATCGGGTCGGAAAAGGGCATGCCGAGTTCGATGAGGTCCGCGCCGGCCGCCGGCAGCCCCTTCAGCACCGCCAGGGTCGTGTCCCCGTTCGGGTCGCCCGCCATGATGAAGGTGACGAGCGCCGGCCGTCCCTTGGCCTTCAGATCGGCAAAGCGCCTTTCGATGCGTGTCGTCATGGGAAAGCCTCGCGCCCGGTTCGTCATCCAGAATTCGTCAGGAGGATGCGATACAGGCGTCCGCGATCCATCTCAAGGTGGCCGCGTCGGCGAGAACCGGCGTGCCGAGGATCGCCGGCGTCTCGTAGGGGTGCAAGGCGCGCACCGCTTCGGCCACTGCATCGAAGAAGTCGGCCCGCGTCTTGACCACGAGCGGCACTTCCGCCGCCCGCTCGATCGCCCCGTTCCACCAGTAGCGGCTTTCGACCGGCGCGCCGATCCGGCAGCAGGCCGCGAGCCGCCGGCCGATCAGCGCATCGGCGATCTCGCGCGCCGTCGCCTCGTCCGGGCAGGTCACGTCGATCGAGATCGCCCGAACGTCGGTCGAGTTCGCCTGCATATCAGTACCAGCCTTCCGCAAGGGTCCGGGCCAGATAGTCGCCTTGGGTGCCACCATTCATCAGGGTCGCGACATAGGCGTCCCGCTCGAAGGCGATGGGCACCAGCTCCCAGACGCAGGCCATCAAGGGCCGATCGACCGACGTGAAGCGCGCCGTCTCGCCGCCATCGAGCGGCCGACGCCAGAGACGCTCCGCGAGAATGCCGCCCTCGATCCACCAATGGAGAAGCAGCCAGACGGCTTCTTCCCCTCGGTGCAGAATGGCGAAGCCCAAGCGCCCTTCGCCCGGAGAATGGTCCGCGAGGACCGCGTGCATCTCCTTCACGAGATCGGCGGGAAGCGCTCGGCCGTCGACGTCGATCCCGTAGAGTTTCAGCGCGGCCCCGGCCGGATGGCCGAGACCGAGCCGGGACACGTAGCGCGGTCGGTAGCGATCCGGGGCCGCGCTCATGCCCGTCAGATCTCCAGCCCCATGGACTTGGCGATCGTGTGGACGTCCTTGTCGCCGCGGCCCGACAGGCAGAGGACGATGGACTGGTCGGGGCGCATGGTGGGCGCGATCTTGGCGACATGGGCGAGGCCATGGGCCGATTCCAGCGCCGGGATGATGCCCTCCAGCCGGGTGCAGAGATGGAAGGCGTCCACCGCTTCCTTGTCCGTCACCGGCACGTAGGACACGCGGCCGGTGTCGCGCAGCCAGGCGTGTTCGGGGCCGACGCCCGGATAGTCGAGGCCGGCCGAGATGGAGTGGCCTTCGAGAATCTGGCCGTTCGCGTCCTGCAGGAGATAGGTGCGGTTGCCGTGGAGGACGCCCGGCCGCCCGCCGCTCATCGAGGCGGCATGGCCGTTCTCGACATCGATCCCGTGGCCGCCGGCTTCCGCCCCGTAGATCGCGACGGAAGGGTCGTCCAGGAAGGCGCGGAACATGCCGATGGCGTTGGAGCCGCCGCCGACGCAAGCGACCACGGCATCGGGCAGCGCGCCGGTCTCGTCCAGCATCTGCTGGCGCGTTTCGTCGCCGATGATCTGCTGGAAGTCGCGCACCATGGCCGGATAGGGATGCGGGCCGGCCGCCGTGCCGATCAGGTAGTAGGTGTCCTCGACATTGGTCACCCAGTCGCGCAGCGCCTCGTTCATGGCGTCCTTGAGCGTGCCGGCGCCCGCCGTCACGGCCCGCACCTCGGCGCCCAGCAACTTCATGCGGAAGACGTTGGGCTTCTGGCGCTCCACGTCCGTCGCGCCCATGAAGACGACGCAGGGCATGCCGAAGCGCGCGCAGACGGTCGCGGTGGCGACGCCATGCTGGCCCGCGCCCGTTTCGGCGATGATGCGCGTCTTGCCCATGCGCCGGGCGAGCAGGATTTGCCCGAGGCAATTGTTGATCTTGTGCGAGCCGGTGTGGTTCAGCTCCTCACGCTTGAAGTAGACGCGCGCGCCGCCGAACTCTTGGGTTAACCGCTCGGCGAAGTAGAGCGGGCTCGGGCGGCCGGTGTAGTGCGTCTGGAGATCGGCGAGCTCGGCGCGGAAATCCTCGTCGCCCTTGGCCGCCTTGTAGGCCGCTTCCAGATCCAGAATGATCGGCATCAGGGTTTCGGCGACGAAGCGTCCGCCGAACAGGCCGAAGCGGCCGTCGTCGTCGGGGCCGAGCTTGAAGGAATTGGGGATCGGGATCTCGGTCATGCGAAGCGTCGCTCAAGGCTGGAGGGAGCGTCGGCCGCCGAGGCGGCGTCGAGCGCGTCGAAGAAATGATGGATGAGGCCCGCGTCCTTGCGACCCGGCGCCGATTCGACGCCCGAGGAAACGTCGAGCCCCTGCGGGCGCACGCGGCGCACGGCATCGGCCACATTGGCGGCCGTCAGCCCGCCCGACAGGAGGAACCGGCGATCCTCGCCGAGCGCGTCGAGAAGGCTCCAGTCGAAGGACACGCCGTTGCCGCCGGGCAGAACCGAACCCTTGGGGCGCTTGGCGTCGAGAAGAAGCCGGTCGGCGACGGGGCGGAAGCGCGCGACGGCCTCCAGGTCCTCTCGCGTCGAGACGGAAATCGCCTTCATGACGGGAAGGCCGGTCAGCGCCGCGATCTCGGCGACGCGCGCGGGCGATTCCGCGCCGTGAAGCTGCAGCGTGTCGGGCCGCACGCGCGCGGCGATGCGCTCCAGCACCTCGTCGTCGGCATTGACGGTGACGACCGTGACGGCGGCGCGCCCCGCCACATGGGCGCGCAGGCGGATCATCGCCTCCAGCTCCAGATGGCGCGGGCTCGGGCCGAAATGGATGAAGCCAATTTCCGAGCCGCCGCGCCCGAGCACGGTGTCGATATCGGTCTCGGTCTTCAGTCCGCAGATTTTGATATGCGGTCGTGTCACTGATCCATCCCGGTTCGAACCGCCCGAAGCGGCTCGTCGCTCGAAGCTTTCATGAAGGATTTCTTATCGCCCCCGAATGCGGCGAGTGTAAAGCGCGGGCGGCGGTCAGGCCGCGTTTTGACATGGCTCAGCCGGCGAAAAGCGCCAGGCATGAAGGCTCGCCCCCTCGCGCCGCAGCCAGTCCCTCCCCGCGTCCATGCCGGGGCAGAGCTCGCGGCACAGCGCCCAGAAGCCCGGCCCATGGTTCATCTCCCGCAAATGCGCCATTTCATGCGCCACGAGATAGTCCAGCACGAAGGGCGGGGCCATGACGATGCGCCAGGAAAAGGACAGGCGCCGGTCCGCCGTGCAGGAGCCCCAGCGGCTCGTCGTGTCCTTGAGGGAGAGCGCGCGCGGGCGAAGGCCAAGCGCCATCGCATGGCGCTCGACGGCCGCTTCCAGATCGCGCCGCGCCTCGCGCTTCAGGGCGTCGGCGACGCGCCGCGCCGTATGCGCGGCCTCGCCGCCCACATGAAGTCGCCAGGGCTCGCCCTCGCCGGCCGGCGGGTCGAGCCGGGCGAGACGGCGCGCGGGATCGTGGCGCACGAGAAGCGAGCCGCCGCGAAACGGCAGAAAGGCGCCGTCCGCCACATGGGAGGGTGCCGGGCCGAGGCGCTCCTCCATCCAGCCGCGATGGCGCTCCAGAAAGTCGAGGATCGTGGCGCGCGCGGTGCGGCGCGGCACGGTGAGCCGAACCCCGCCCCCGCCGGGCGCGATGCGCAGGACGATGCGCCGGGCGGTCGGATGCTCGCGCACCTGAAGCGGCACGCGCCGCTCGTTGACGAGAAGCTCGTCCGGCAGCGCGGGCTTGCGGGCGGTTGGCAGGAGGCGTTTCAAAAAGGCCGGCATCCGGTCTCTTCGGGCGCTCAGTCCCGGTTCTGTTGCTCTGAAAGCCCCGTCGGGGCGGTCCGGCTCGTGTCATAGCGGGTTCGTCGCCGGCCCGGAAGCTCTGGGGATGGCGCACGAAAAAGCCGCCGGCAGAACCGGCGGCTCGTTGTGTCTGGCAAGGCGGGCGCGTCAGCCCTGAACGACGTCGGCGTCCACGGCGCCGGCGCGGCGGCCGCGCTGGCTCATGAAGCGGTCGAACTCCTCGCGGTCCTTGGCGCGGCGCAGCTCGCGAGCATAGGTCTCGAACTCGGCGCTGGCATTGTCGAGCCGGCGGCGTTCCTCGTCGAGGCGCTTCAGCTCGCCGTCGCGCCATTCGTCGAAGGCGAGATTGCCCGTGGCGCCGGCGCCGAAGGGCACCTTGGCGCCCGACCGGCGAAAGCCGTCCACGACGCGATCCGTGGCGCGGTTCACGTCGAAGCGGAAGGCCTCCAGCCGGTCGCCCCAGAGAATATAGGCAAGAACGGCGAGGCCGAGGGGCCAATAGGCCATGAAGCCCAGAACCATCAGCGCGATCGTCGCGGGGGTCCAGGCGGGGCGGATCAAGGCGTGAGACTTCATCTAGCGGTATCCATCAACCGAAAGCCCATGGGCAGCGGGCGGCGATCCCAGTCTCGAGATGGGATCGCCAACGGTCCGATTCAACGCCGCCGGTCAGGATTGCGAATCACCTGACCCAAACGCTCACCCCTTGCGCTTGACCTTGCGCAGGGCCTTCATCAGGCCGGATGCGCCTTTGGTGGTGCTCTCCTCGTCGGCCGTTCCATGCGGCAGGTCGAGTTCGGCCGCGCGCATCTCGGCCGCTTCGGCGGCTTCCTCGATCGGATCGGCGGGCGGCGCGAGGATCGCTTCCGCGATGGGGGTAGGTCCAGGCACGTCGTCGGTGGACGGCGCGGCCTCGGCGGATGCGGCAGGCGCAGGGGAGGCGCCGGCGCGGCGGGCGCGTGCTTCCAACCCGTGCGTCAGCGCGAAGTCCACGATGCGCGGGGCGATCTCGGCGCGGAAGCGCGAGCCGTTGAACACGCCGTAATGGCCGACCTTGGGCTGGAGATAGTGGACGCGCATGTCGTCGGGAATGTTGCGGCAGAGCGTCTGCGCGGCGCGGGTCTGGCCGACGCCGGAAATGTCGTCGTTCTCGCCTTCCACGGTGAGAAGCGCCGTCTTCGTGATCTTGCCCATGTCGAGCTTGAGCCCGCGATGGGTGATTTCGCCCCTCGGCAGCGAATGCTTGATGAAGACCTCTTCGACGGTCTGGAGATAGAACTCGGCCGTGAGGTCCATCACCGCGTTGTATTCGTCGTAGAAGGTGCGGTGCTTCTCGGCGCTGTCGCCGTCGTTCTTCACCAGATGCCAGTAGAAGTCCTTGTGGGCGATGAGGTGCCGGTCCAGATTCATCGACATGAAGCCGGTGAGCTGCAGGAAGCCCGGATAGACGTCGCGCATGAAGCCGGGATGCGGGAACGGCACCTTCATCACGACATTGTCGCGGAACCAGTCGATCCCCTTGGATTCGGCGAGCTTGTTGACCGCCGTCGGGTTGACGCGCGTGTCGATCGGACCGCCCATCAGCGTCATCGAGGCGGGGGCGGCGGCGTCCTCGTCATGGGCCATGCGCGCGGCGGCCATCATGACCGGCACGGCCGGTTGGCAGACGCCGATCACATGCGTGTCCGGCCCGAGGAAATGCAGCATCTCGATGACGTAGTCGACATAATCGTCGAGATCGAAGCGACCGGCCGCGAGCGGCACGAGGCGCGCGTCGATCCAGTCGGTGATGTAGATTTCGCCATAGGGCAGAAGCGCCTCGACCGTGCCGCGCAGGAGCGTGGCGTAATGGCCGGACATCGGCGCGACGATCAGGAAGCGCGGGTCGCGCTTGCGCTCGGGCGGCAGGGCGCGCTCGAAATGCACGAGATTGGCGAAGGGCTTGGCGAGAACCGTGCGGTCCACGACCGGCACGCGCAGTCCGTCCACCAGCGTGTCGTGGATCAGCCATTCCGGCTTGCCGTAGACGCGCGTCGTGCGCTCGAACAGTTCGGCCATGGCGGCGACCGTCCGGCCCATTTCCGTCTGCGACAGGGGGTTCAGCGGGTTCTGGTAGAAGGTGCGCGTCGCATCCGCCACCGCGCGGAAGGGAGCGAGAACGGCGTGGTTCCATTCGTAGAGTTCGTACAAGACGCGTCACTCCCTTATCCAGCGGACGGGCTGGGACCGAAGTCGGACCTCACCCTACGCCTGAATTGCAATCTTTTCCTTGCGTGCTCGTTCCCTGGCCCTTCTAAAGCCAGCGAACGAGGACGCAGCGTGCCTCAGGCGAGACGTCCGGCGGACATTCCGCCTCGAAGCGCTTGCGCAGGGCTGGCGTCCACCCGTCGGGCTCGACCACGAGAAACCTTTTCCGCCTAAAGAATGGCGCGGCTTCCGCTTTCGCGCAAGGAAGGCTGATCGCCAGCGCGCGGCAGAAGAACCAGCCGGCCCGCTCCGCGACCGCGCCGAGCAGCGCTCCGGCGACCTCCTCCGCGTCCGAGGAGGGATCGACGCGCAGCGCCCCGATCCAGAAACAGCCCTCGGCCCCCTCCCCGTCCGTCTCGGCGACGAGGCTGGACAAGGGCGCGGCGGCGGCAAAGCCGTTGACCCGCCCCGCCGCATCCTGCGCCACGAAGACCTCGTGCCGCAGGAGAAAGGGCGTCAGCTCGGCGGGCGAGCGCGGCGCGCCGTCGGCGGGGTCGCGCCATGCCTCGACCTCGATGCGGGCCAGAGCCGGCCCGTCGCCGGGCGCCATCCCGCGCAGCCGCAGCGGCGGCGCGGGGAAGGGGTTCAATCCCCCATCCCCTCGACGATCAGGATTTCGGCCGAGGACACGGTCTCGCGGATCGCCTTGGCGGCCTGATATTCGGCCGAGTTGTAGCAGGCGAGCGCCTCGTCCATGGAGGGGAACTCGATCACGACGTTGCGGGCGCGGGCCTGACCTTCCATCGGCTGAAACGGCCCGCCCCGCGCCAGGAACTTCGCGCCGTGGCGCTGCATCGCGGGCGCGGCGGTCGAGACATAGTCCTGGTAGCGTTCCGGGTCGCTCACATCCACATGGGCGATCCAATAGGCTTTCGGCATGGTCTGGCTCCTCCTTGAGGGGTGAACGCGCCGCCCGAACCCGGCGTCAGACGCCGCGCATGTCCGAAAGGATGGCCTGCGCGGCGGCGAGCGGATCGGGGGCGGCGACGATGGGACGGGCCACCACGAGATGCGAGGCGCCCGCGCGCAGGGCGTCGGCCGGCGTCACGACGCGCTTCTGATCTCCGGCGTCCGCCCCGGCCGGGCGGATGCCGGGCGTCACCACGGCCATGTCCGGCCCGGTGATGGCGCGGATCACCCGCGCTTCGGCCGCCGACGCGACGATGCCGCCGAGACCCGCCTCGCGCGCCTGGACCGTGCGCCGCGCCACCAAGTCTTCGAGGGGAATTTCGATGCCGGCTTCGCGCAGGTCGTCCTGCGTCAGCGAGGTCATGACCGTGACGCCGAGGACGCAGAGCGAGGAGCCCTTCGCGCCCCGCGCGGCGGCCCGCATGACCTGCGGATAGGCATGGACGGTGGTCATCGTCACGCCGATCGCGGCGATGGCCTCGACGCCCTTTTCCACCGTGTTGGCGATGTCGTTGAGCTTGAGGTCCAGGAAGACCTTCTTGCCCATGCGCACCAGCTCGCCCGCCAGGGGCAGGCCGCCCGAAAAGCCGAGCTGGTAGCCGATCTTGTAGAAGGAAACGGTGTCGCCGAGCGTTTCGATCAGCCGTTCGGCCTCGGCGCGGCCGGAGAGATCGAGACCGACGATCAGGCGATCGTCGGCGAGGATGGAAGGGGCGGTCGAAGTCAGGACGGGATCTCCCCTGGGATGTCGACGGTCACGGTGGTGCCGCTCGTGCGCGAACTCACATCGATTCGGGCATCGAGCCCGCGCACGAGGGATACCACGATTCGACCGCCGAGCCCGCCACCCTGATCGGCCTCGTCGGGCACCTCCTCGACATCCGTCGGCTTGGGCGCCAGCTGGCCGCCGCTCGCTTCCGCCAGGCTCGAGGCCACTTCGCGCGCCACGCCGCCATCGTCCGACAGGGCCACCGCGTCGCCGACGCGCTGCAGGCTGCCGGGCTTCTCGTTCTCGCCATAGGGCCAGTTCACGCTGGGCGGCAGGCCGACGCCGTCGTCGGTCACGGTGAGGCGGATCAGGCCGGAGGAGAGCATTTTCAGACGCGCCTCGACCAGCCCCTCGTCCCGCCCCTTGAAGGCGTGTTTCAGGGCGTTGGTCAGAAGCTCCGAAAACAGGAGGCCGACGCGCGCGGCGCGCTCCACGTCGATGTCGATCGCGTCGCAATCCACGTTCACGCGCACCGAGCGGCGGCCGTCGAGATAGCCGATCGTGGACGCGATGCGGCTGATATAGGCGCCGAGCGGAATGCGCTTGGAGCGGGTCGAGCCGACCCCCGCCTCGGTCATTTCCTGATACAGGAGCTGCAGGCTCTCGATGCGGCGCGCCAGCGTGTCGAAGGCCTCGCCGCTCGTGTGCACGCGCGACTGCATCCGGATCATGCCGATGATCATCGCGAGGTGGTTCTTCACCCGGTGCTGGATCTCGCCGAGCGAGGCGTCGGCCCGCGTCGGCCCCAGATCGACCTCCGCCGCATTGGCCTCCTGCCCCTGGGACAGGTCGCGCTGGACGCCGAGAAAGCACTGAAGCTGGCCGCTGGCATCGTAGAGCGGCGTGATCATCAGCTGGTTCACGAAGGACGTGCCGTCGGCGCGGTAGTTCAGGAGATCGACGCTGATGTCCTCTTCCTTGCGCAGGGCCTCGCCGATCCGGCGAACCGTGTTCGGATCGGTGTCCGGCCCCTGCAGGAAGCGGCAATTGCGCCCGACCACGGCCTCCACCGTGTAGCGGGAAATGCGCGCGAAGGCCTGATTGGCGTAGATGATCGGGTTGTCCGGCAGATGCGGGTTGGTCAAGACGAGCGCCAAGGGCAGCTTCGCAAGCGCCGCGGTCGTCATTCCATCGGGCATTCCCGAGGCCAGGGTGTCCGTGTCCGGTCGATGCATGCCTTATCCTTGCACGCTGCGATACCGAGCGCGCTCGATGTGATATCGCGACACCTAACAGATTCAAGGGCGGCCGGTTCCCATCCGGCCGACGGGACAGGGCTTTCGAACCGCTTGTGCCGTTATGTCGCTGCGCGGTCGCGGGCGCAACGGGAGGTCAATGGGCCTCGTCCCAATTGGCCGCGGCGCGCGCGTCCACGACGAGCGGAACGGCGAGATCCACCACCGGCTCGGCCGCGCCTTCCATGACGCGGCGCACCACCGGGATCGTCGCCTCCACCTCCTCGTCGGGCACTTCGAAGACGAGTTCGTCATGCACTTGCAGGAGCATGCGCGCCGACAGGCGCTCGGCCTTCAACGCATCTTCCATGCGCACCATGGCGCGGCGGATGATGTCGGCGGCCGAGCCCTGGATCGGCGCGTTGATGGCGGCGCGCTCGACGGCCGCGCGCACCTGCGGGTTGGAGGAGCGGATGTCGGGATAATGCGCGCGCCGGCCGAACAGCGTCTCGACATAGCCGGCCTCCTTCGCGAAGGCCTTCACGCGGTCCATGTAATCCCGGATGCCGGGGAAGCGCTCGAAATAGCGCTTGATATAGGAGGCCGCCTCGCCCTGCGGGATCGAGAGCTGGGCTGCGAGGCCGAAAGCCGAGATGCCGTAGACGATGCCGAAATTGATGGCCTTGGCGCGCCGCCGAACCTCGGAGGGCATGCCCTCCACCGGCACGCCGAACATCTCGGACGCCGTGGTGGCGTGAATGTCCTGCCCCTCCCGGAAGGCCTCCGTCAGCTGCGGAATGTCGGCCATGTGGGCGAGGAGGCGAAGCTCGATCTGCGAGTAGTCGGCAGAGAGAAGCTTGTGCCCATCGGGGGCGACGAAGGCGGTGCGGATTTCGCGCCCTTCCTGCGTGCGCACGGGAATGTTCTGAAGGTTCGGCTCCGAGGAGGACAGGCGCCCCGTCGTGGTCGAGGCCATGGAATAGGACGTGTGGATGCGCTCGTTCTCGTCCATGTAGGTCGGCAGCGCGTCCGTATAGGTGCCCTTGAGCTTGGTGATCTGGCGCCAGTCCACGATGCGGCGCGGCAGCTCGTGGCCTTGGGCGGCGAGGTCTTCCAGGAGGCGCGCGTCGGTCGCCCATTGGCCAGTCTTGGTCTTCTTGCCGCCGGGCAGGCCGAGCTTGCCGAAGAGCACCTCGCCGAGCTGCTTGGGGCTGCCGACATTGAAGGGCTCGCCGGCGAGAATGTGGATGTCGGCCTCCAGCCCCGCCGCCTTCTGCGCAAAGCGGCCCGAGAGACGCGAGAGGATCTGCCGGTCGGCGCGGATGCCGCGCTCTTCCATGCGGGCCAGCACGGGAACCAGCGGGCGCTCCAGCCGCTCGTAGACGGAGCTCATGCCCTCGGCCGCGAGGCGCGGCTTCAACACGCGCCACAGCCGCAGCGTCACGTCCGCATCCTCGGCGGCGTATTCGGTCACCTTGTCGATCGGGCAGGCGGCGATGGGCTTGGCGCCCTTTCCGGTGCCACATAGCTCCTTGTAGCTGATCGGCTTGTGGCCGAGGAAGCGCTCGGACAATTCGTCCATGCCGTGCCCTTCGAGCGAGGACGAGGCGTCGAGCGCGTAGGAGATCAGCATCGTGTCGTCCATCGGGGCGATGTCGATGCCGTGCCGAAGCATGACGAGATAATCGTATTTGGTGTTCTGGCCGATCTTCAGGATCGAGGGGTCGGTGAGCACCGGCTTCAGGAGGTCGAGCACGCGCCCGAGCGGCAGCTGAACGCCGACGCTCGTCGCCGCCTCGCCGCCGGACAGAAGATCGCCGCTCCCTTCCCCGACATGCGCGATCGGCACATAGGCCGCCTCGCCCGGCGCCACCGCGAAGCTGAGCCCCACGAGGTCCGCGCGCATCGCGTCGAGCGAATTGGTTTCGGTGTCGAAGGCGAGATGGCCGGTCTCGTAGGCCCGGGCGATCCAGGCCTCCAGACGCGCCTCGTCGCGGATCGTCTCGTAGCGCGAGCGATCCACCGGGGTGGATGAGGCTTCCGACAGGCGCGCGGCAGCCAGCGCGGCGGGCGTCAGCTCCAACGAGGCACCGCCCTCGCCGGCCGGCGCGGGCGCGCCGCCCGCATCGAGATCGGGGCCGCGCGGCGCGTCCGCCACCTTGATCGTCGCCGGCGCGACGTCGCCCGCTTCCGTGCCGAGCTTGGCCGCGACGCGCCGCGTCAGGGTCGTGAACTCCATCGCCTTCAGGAAGGCGACGAGCTTTTCGCCGTCCGGCTCGTGGATGAAGAGATCGTCGAGGGCCACGTCGAGCGGCGTATTCTGGTCGAGCGTCACGAGCTGCTTCGACAGGCGCGCCTGATCGGCATGGGCGAGAATGTTCTCGCGGCGCTTGGCCTGTTTGATCTCGCCCGCGCGCTCCAGCAGCGCTTCCAGCGTGCCGAAGGTCTCCAGAAGCTCGGCGGCGGTCTTCGGGCCGATGCCAGGCACGCCCGGCACGTTGTCCGACGTGTCGCCGACCAGCGCCTGAAGATCGATCATCTTCTCGGGATAGACGCCGAACTTCTCGCGCACCTCCTCGCGGCCGAGGCGCTTGTCCTTCATCTGGTCGTAGAGGATGACCCCCGGCCCGACGAGCTGCATCAGGTCCTTGTCGGAGGAGACGATCGTGACGTCGCCGCCCGCTTCCAGCGCAAGGCGCGTATAGGTCGCGATCAGGTCGTCCGCCTCGTAGCCTTCCTTTTCGACGCAGGGCAGGTCGAAGGCGCGCACCGCGTCGCGGATGACCGAGAATTGCGGGCGCAGGTCTTCGGGCGGCGCCGGCCGGTTCGCCTTGTAGCGATCGTAGAGCGCGTTGCGGAACGTCGTCGAGGAATGGTCGAAGATGACGGCGAAATGAGTCGGGCAGACGCCGACCGAGGTGTCGCGCGATTCCTCCACCAGCTTCCACAACATGTTGCAGAACCCCGACACGGCGCCGACGGGCAGCCCGTCGGACTTGCGCGTCAGCGGCGGCAGCGCATGATAGGCCCGGAAGATGTAAGCCGAACCGTCGACGAGGAAGAGGTGATCGCCCTTTTGCATGACAAGGGTGGTATCGCGCGCCGCGCGGCCTGTCCATCGGACGCGTCTGCGCCGCCAAAACCCTTGAGCGCCGGGTTTCACACGCGCGGCATCCACGAGGGCGAAACAATTACAAATGTTTAATCGCGCGATCACGGCTTCGTGATCGAACGGCCTTGAACGTAAAAGGTGGAAAGCGCATTTTATCAACAACGGCGCACGACAGCGCCGCTTTCGGCCCCAAAGCTCGTCCCCCGCTTTTGAGCCGAACAGAGAGCGGACCGTCCCTATCCCCCCTCTCGGGACCCCGCTCTATCAGAAGGAGCCGTCGCGACAACCCCCCTCCAGTCCGCGACGGCTCTTCTTCTGTTTCGGGGCGACCCGACCTTTCCTCGCTTCCGCCTCATCTGCCGTTTCACGGCGCTTTGCGTCCGACCTCGCGAGAGGCTATGCCCGTCCGATCCCGGCGGCGCGACGCGCCGTCACGATCAGCGGAGGGCCTCATGGCCGGTCTCGACAGCGTTCTCTCCTGTCTCGATCTCAATCTCGACCGCTCGGTGGATCGCCTGTTCGATCTCCTGCGCATTCCCTCGATCTCCACCGACCCGGCCTATGCGAGCGACTGCCGGCGCGCCGCCGAATGGCTCCAGAAGGATCTGGCGGCGATCGGCTTCGACGCCTCCGTGCGCGACACGGCCGGCCACCCGATGGTGGTCGCCCATCGCAAGGGGCCCGACGGCGCGCCCCATGTTCTCTTCTACGGCCATTACGACGTGCAGCCGGTCGATCCGCTGCCGCTCTGGGACAACGACCCGTTCGACCCCCGGCGCGTCACCATGCCGGACGGCAGCGAGCGCCTCACCGGGCGCGGCACGGCGGACGACAAGGGCCAGCTGATGACCTTCGTGGAGGCCTGCCGCGCCTTCATCGCCGAGACGGGCTCGCTGCCGGTCAGCGTCACGATCTTCCTCGAGGGCGAGGAAGAGTCCGGTTCGCCCTCGCTCCTGCCCTTCCTCGACGCCAACCGCGAGGAACTCTCGGCCGATGTCGCGCTCATCTGCGACACCAATATGTGGGACCGCGAAACGCCGGCGATCTCGACCGGCCTGCGCGGTCTCGTGGGCGAGCAGCTGACGATCCGAGCGGCCTCCATGGACCTCCATTCGGGCTATTTCGGCGGCGCGGCGGCCAACCCGATCCATGTGCTCGCCAGGATCCTGGCCGATCTCCACGACGCGGACGGGCGCGTGACGCTGCCGGGCTTCTATAACGGCGTGCCGGAACTGCCCGAGGAGGTCCGCGCCTCCTGGGCGACACTGCCTTTCTCCGAGAAGGAGTTCCTCGGCTCGGTCGGCCTGTCGGTTCCCTCGGGCGAAAAGGGCCGCTCGGTTCTGGAGCAGACGTGGTCGCGCCCCACGGCGGAGGTCAACGGCATCGAGGGCGGCTATACCGGCAAGGGCTTCAAGACCGTGATCGCGGCCGAGGCCCATGCCAAGGTCTCCTTCCGCCTCGTCTTCGATCAGGACCCGGCCAAGATCCGCGAGAGCTTCCGCGCCTTCGTGAGGGAGCGCCTGCCGGCGGATTGCACGGCCGAGTTCCACGAGCATGGCGGCTCGCCAGCGATCCAGCTGCCCTTCGATTCGCCGGTTCTGCGCACCGCGCGCGAAGCGCTCTCGGCCGAATGGCCGAAGCCCGCCGTGATGATCGGCATGGGCGGCTCGATCCCGGTGGTCGGCGAGTTCAAGCGCCGCCTCGGCATGCCCTCGCTGCTGATCGGCTTCGGCCTCGGCGACGACCGCATCCATTCGCCCAACGAGAAATACGAGATGAGCTCCTTCGCCAAGGGCCAGCGCTCCTGGGCGCGGGTGCTGGCGGCGCTCGGCGAAAAGAAGGGCGCCGCGTAACCCCGGCGCCCACGCGCCCGGTTCAGCCGAAGAACCGGGCGTAGTCCTCCGGCTTGAAGCCGACGAGAATATCCTCGCCGCGCTGCAAGACGGGGCGCTTGATCATCGAGGGCTGCGCCTTCATCAAGGCGATCGCCTTCTCGCGCGACAGGTCCGTCCGCTCGGCTTCCGGCAGCTTGCGGAAGGTCGTGCCAGCGCGGTTGAGGAGCTTTTCCCACCCCACCCGGTCGCACCAGTCTTCAAGCTGCGCCTCGCTCACGCCGTCCGTCTTGAAGTCGTGAAAGGCGTAGTCGACCCCTTCGGCCTCCAGCCAAAGGCGCGCCTTCTTCACCGTGTCGCAATTGCGGATGCCGTGGAGCGTGACCGTCATGTGTGTTCCCTTGGCCAGGCTGGGCGGCGCCGAATCGCCGCCCAGCCGCTTCGAGAACGGGCCTTACTCGATCCGCGCGCCGGACGCTTCGATCACCGGCTTCCAGCGGGCGATCTCGGTCTTGACGTGCTCGGCGAGCTTTTCGGGCGAGCCGCCGACTTCCGTCGCGCCGACCTCCACCAGACGCTTGGCCACGGTCTCGTCCTTCAGGGCCGCGTTGGCCGCTTCGTTGAGCTTGGCGACGACCTCCGGCGGCGTGCCGGCGGGCGCGAAGAGCGCGTTCCAGGTGTTGGTCTCGTAGCCGGGAACGCCCGCCTCTTCCATGGTCGGAATGTCCGGGAAGTTCGGGGCGCGGGTCTTGGTGGTGACGGCGAGCGCGCGCAGCGTGCCGGCGCGGATATGCTCGGTGGACGAGGGCAGATTGTCGAAATTGATCGGCACCGCGCCCGAGATCGCGTCCACCAGCGCCGGGCCGGAGCCCTGATAGGGCACGTGGACCATGTCGACGCCCGCCATGGTCTTGAACAGCTCGCCCGAAAGATGCAGCGGCGTGCCGTTGCCGGACGACGAATACAGCTCCTCGCCCGGCTTCTCCTTCAGCCGCGCGATCAGCTCCTTCACGTCCTTGGCCGGATAGTCCTTGTTGACGGTGAGGACGTTCGGCACCGTGACGAGCCAGGCGACGGGCGTGAAGTCCTTCACCGGATCGAAGGGCGGCTTGGCATAGAGCGAGGCCGACAGCGCGTGGGTCGCGATCGTGCCCATCAGGATCGTGTAGCCGTCGGGCGCGGCCTTGGCGACGAAGCTCGCGCCGAGATTGCCGCCCGCGCCGCCCTTGTTGTCGACGAGAACCTGCTGGCCGAGATGCGTGCTCATGGCCTGCGCCACGGTGCGCGCCACGAGATCGGTCGAGCCGCCTGCCGCGAAGGGCACGACGAGCGTGACGGGTTTGGTCGGGAAGTCCTGCGCCTTGGCCGGCGCGGACACGAAGGCAGCCGCGACGAGGGCCGCGACGACGACTTGAGCTTTCATGATGTCTCCCCTGCCCCGAGCCTCCCCGACCCGGGCTTCCGGCTGCGCAGCATGAACCGGGCCGGCGGGAGGGCAAGAGGCCGGCGCCTGGCACACGGAATCGTTACCCCCGAAGGATTGTGTCTTCGGGGTCACGACTGTTGCACGGAATCGACCGTGAAGCGCCAAGTCGGTTGAAAGCGGAGCCGCCGAGACGACAATAGGGGCAAGGCGGATCGATCCGCAGCCGGAGTTCCCTTTCGTGTTTCAGCGCCTCGCTTCCGCTCTTCTCGCCACCACGCTCGGCCTGTTCGCCTCGAGCGCCCTGGCGGCCGACTACGGCACGCCCGACACGACCGCTGTCGCCGTCGCCAACAATGCCGACCTCATCATCGAGCTGGGCGCGGGCGTGTCCACGCAGCCCGCCTATGAGGGCGCGAACAACTATATCGTCTCCGGTTTCCCGATCGTCTCGCTGCAATATCTGAACCTGCCGGGCCTGTTCGAGATCGGCTCGCCCGAGGAGTCGCGCGGCGGCTTCAGGCTGGCGCCGTCCTTCCGCTTCATCGACAAGCGCAACGCCGCCGACTATCCCGAACTCAGCGGCACCCGCGCGCTCGACGAGACCTACCAGCTCGGCCTTCGCGCCGGCTACGAGTTCCCGATCTACGAGACGTTCAACGCCGAGATCTACGGCGAAGCGCGCTACGCCTTCGGCGAGGCGGACGGGTTCGTCGGCAATGCCGGCGTCGATTTCATCTCGCGCCCGACGCAGGCCTGGGAGCTGAAGCTCGGCCCCACCACGAGCTTTGCCGACAACAACTACATGAGCACCTATTTCTCGGTGACGCCGATCGAGAGCCTCGCCTCGCGCGGTCGCCTTTCGGCCTACGAGGCCGATGGCGGCTTCAAGACCGTCGGCGTGCGCGGCTCGGCCCGCTACGAGTTCCGCCCCAACTGGTTCATCAACGCCAACGCCGCCTATGACCGCATGGTCGGCGACGCCAAGGATTCGCCGATCGTCAAGGTCGGCTCGGAAGACCAGTTCTTCGCCGGCATCGGCCTGTCGCACCGCTTCTCGCTCGACCTGTTCTAAGAGCCGAGCGTCGCTCCATCGTTCGAAGGCCCCGGCACGACCGGGGCCTTTTTCGTTGCCGGCCGGCGCGTGGGGGAAGAGCGGAGCTGCGTTTACGCCCCGGCAGTCTTCCTTAACGCCCCGTTAAATCGCCGCATTTAGGCTGGACATGCGTTCGTCCAACGCGCCCGCCCTCGATTCCACGCCGAATGCCCTGCCGAGCCGAGGGTTCAGGCGGGGTTCAGGCGGTCCGTGCCATGTGAAGGTCGTCCGACCTCGCAGAGGGGCGAAGAGGGCCGCGGCGCGGCGGAATCGATACAAGAGGGGTGCGGATGGCGGCCTGGCGCAAGAACGAGCGGATCGAGCCGACCTTCGGCGGCGGCGACGCCGAACCGGACGAGAGCGAGATCCGCGTGTCCGCCGACGACCGTGCCGTGAGTGTCGCCAACGATCGCCGCTCCAACGCGCGGGGAAACCGCGACATCGACGGCCGCGCCGCGCGCCGCGAGCCCAACTCGCGCGACCTCGGCAGCGGCGGGCGCGGGGGCCGCGACGGTGGCGGTGGCGGCAATGGTTCGGGGCGCGGCGGCGGGACGGGCGGCTTCTTCGGCCGTCGGCCGCGCAAGCGCCGCTCCTTTCTCGGCCACATGGTGCGCCTCTGCTTCCTTCTCGCCTTCTGGGGCGGGCTCGCGGGCCTTGCCGTGGTCGGCTATTTCGCGATCAAGCTGCCGCAGGAAGCCTGGGCCATTCCGGCCCGGCCGCCCAACGTCAAGATCGTCTCGGTCTCGGGCGAGCTTCTGGCCGACCGGGGCACGACGGGCGGTGAGGCGGTCGCGCTCGACCGCATCAGCCCCTATGTGCCCCAGGCCGTGACGGCGATCGAGGACCGGCGCTTCTATTCGCATTACGGCGTCGATCCGATCGGCATCCTGCGCGCCTTCTCGCAGAACATGGCGGCGGGCGACACGGTGCAGGGCGGCTCGACGCTGACCCAGCAGCTCGCCAAGAACATCTTCCTGACGCCCGACCAGACGCTCCAGCGCAAGATCCAGGAAGCGATCCTGGCGCTCTGGCTGGAGCACAAGTTCACCAAGGACCAGATCCTGGAAATGTACCTGAACCGGGTCTATTTCGGCTCGGGCGCGACCGGCATCCAGGCCGCGGCGCGGCGCTATTTCGACAAGGATGCCGACCAGCTCAATCTGATCGAATCCGCCACGCTCGCCGGCCTTCTCAAGGCGCCCTCGCGCCTGTCGCCGGCGCGCGATCCACAGGCCGCGCGCGCCCGCGCCGAGGTCGTGCTCCAGTCCATGGTGGACGAGGGCATGATCACCAAGGCCGAGGCCGACGCCGCCAAGGCCTCCAAGCCGACCAAGGCCAAGAGCTACTGGACCGGCGCGCAGCATTACGCCGCCGACATGGTGATGCGCGACCTGCCGCTGCTCGTCGGCGGCGAGATCAAGGAAGACGTCGTGGTGCAGACCACGATCGACCTCAATCTGGAAAAGAAGGCCGAACAGGCCATCGCCAAGACGATCGACCGCGCCAACCAGAACGTCACGCAGGGCGCGCTCGTTTCGGTGGACGGCACGGGCGCCATTCGCGCCATCGTCGGCGGGCGCGACTATGCCAGCTCCCAGTTCAACCGCGCGGTGGACGCCAAGCGGCAGCCGGGTTCGGCCTTCAAGCCCTTCGTCTACGAGACCGCGCTGGAACACGGATTCCGGCCGGAGAGCATCGTCGACGACGGGCCGGTTCGCATCGGCAACTGGACGCCCTCCAACTACGACAACAAGTTTCGCGGCGAGGTCAGCGTGGCCGATGCCGTGGCGAAATCCCTGAACACGGTGGCCGCCAAGTTCACCAACGATCTCGGGCCGCAGACGGTGATCGCGACGGCCAAGCGCATGGGCATCCAGTCGCCGCTGGTGGACAATGCCACGCTCGGCCTCGGCACGTCGGAGGTCTCGCTTCTGGAACTGACCGGCGCCTACGCGCCCTTCGCCAATGGCGGCTATCTGGCGACGCCCCATCTCGTGAACCGCGTCACCACCGCGTCCGGCAAGGTGCTCTACGAGCGCGACGACGCGGTGCCGCCCGTCATCGTCGGGCCGGACGTCGTCGGAATGATGAACGCCATGCTGACGCGCGTCGTCACCTCGGGCACCGGCCGGCGCGCCGCCTTCCCCGGCTGGCAGATCGCCGGCAAGAGCGGCACGACGCAGGACTTCAAGGACGCCTGGTTCGTCGGCTACACGTCGAACCTCACCACCGGCGTCTGGCTCGGCAACGACAATGGCAAGCCGATGCGGCAGGTGACGGGCGGCTCGCTGCCGGCCGACGCCTGGAAGGACTTCATGGTCGCCGCGCACGAGGGCCTGCCCGCCGTACCGCTGCCGGGCCATTACCGGATCGGCGATCCCGCCAACATTCCGGTGGCGGGCGCGCAGCAGAACGGCGCGATCATCGGCTATGACGCGGGCGGCAACCCCGTCTACGAGAACACCGAACTGCCGGCCGGCAACACCGACCCTTATGGGCAGACCGTGCCGGGCGAGCCCGTGGCCGGCGCGCCGCAGGGCCAGCCCGCGCCGGGACCGGGGCCGGAGGGCACCTATTCCGACGCGCCCGTCGCCGCGCGCGAGCCGACGCCCGCCGTTCGCGACATGCCGCGCTACCGCGAAACGCCGAACTATCGCGAGGCTCCCGCGGATCGGCGGCAGCCTTCGGACGGCGGCCAGGGCCTCGGCGGCGAGGATCGCGGCTATGCCAGCCGCCAGCCGCCCATGGTCGTGCAGCCCGACCCCTATGGCCGCGACCGCTACGAGGAAGCGCCGCAGGGGCTCGACCCCTATGACGACGCCGAGCCCTTGGACCCCTATGGCGACGATCGCTATGGCGGCGCGCCGCCCGAATATGGCGAGCCGGCCCATATGCGCCCGCCCGCGCCGATCGGCCCGCCGCGCACCGTGCGGCGCGGCGACCTGCCGCCGGATGCGGTGCTGGAAGGCCCGGCCCGCGTGGTGCGCCCGCAGGACCTGCCGCCGGACGCCGTTCTGGAAGGGCCGGCCCCCGGCGGGCGCGCGGGCGACCGCTCCCTGTTCCGCGATCTCTTCGGCAATTGAGACGCCGCGAGAGGCAAGAGCCTGTTTGACAACCCGACCGGGTCGGCCCGGCGGGTCCTTTTCGCCCCTGCTTCGTTGCTAATCCTCGCCGATGCCGCCGGCATCGACTGCGTTTAGCGCCTTGCAGGGACGAAAATTCCCTCGCCGGCCCTCCGCCGGCGAGTTGTCAAACAGGCTCTGAGACGTCGAACGAGAAAGGCCGGGGCATCGCTGCCCCGGCCTTTCTCTTTGGTCAGCTCTGTCTGCGGAGCGGTCAGGCGCCGTAGGACGAGGTCCGGGTCGTGTCGCCCTTCGATGCGTCGCCCTTGGTGCCGTCGCCCTTCAGCTCGTCGCGGGCGGCGTCCGCCGCCGCATGCGCGACGGAGGAGACCTTGCCGGCCAGCGTCTCGCCCTCGTTGCCCGACGGCTTCAGGCCCTTGTTCTCGGCTTCCGCGCTGCCGGCCTCGTAGGCCTTGGCGGCGGCGTCGCTCGCCTTTTCGGCAAGGCCGCGACCCTGGTCGAGCGCCTCGTCGCGCAGACGATCGCGCGTTTCGCCCATCAGCTCGTCCTCGACGCGGGTCGAGGGCAGCGCCGCGCCGATCGCCGCGCCGACGGCGAGCGCCACGGCACCGAGAATCAGCGGCTCTTCCTGCAGCGTGTCGAGGAAGGAGCGCTGGGCGCGCCGGCCGTAGTCGCTCACACGCTCGCCGGCATGGGAGACGCTGCGATAGCCCGCTTCGCCGGCCCGGTAGGCGGCATCGCGCGCGTCATGGGTGAGGCGGTTGGCGCTGTCGGCGACCGAGGAGGCCGTATCCGACACCGCACTCGCCGCACCCGACAAGGCGCCCGACACGCGCCCGGCCGCGTCCGACGCGGAGGAGCCGACGCTGGACGCCGCCGAGCCGACGCTGTGGCCGGCGCCGGAGACGGCCGAGCGGGCCCGCGAGCCGTAGCTTTCGCCCGACATGCCCTGGCGCTCGTCGGCTTCGCTGAGGGCGTAGCCGACGCGATGGCGGTCGCCATCATCGAGGGAGCCCGAATAGGAGCGGGACGAAGCGGAGGAGCCGCGCGCGCCCTGCCCGAGCAGGAGCCAGGCGGCGCCTGCGCCGATCAGGCCGAGCGCCAGCGGATTGTCGCGCACCTGCCGGTTGAGATTGTGGAGCATCTCGCCGCCCTGCCCCTGGCGGGCATAGGTCATCAGCTCGTCCACCATCTGGCCGGGCGAAAGCTTGCCCTTGAGACTATCCAGCGTGGCGTCGAGATTGGAGCGGCGTTCTTCGGCCTCGCGGGCCAGACGGTCGGTCTCGGTGCTCATCGGGTCTGCTCCTTGGCGAGTTGGCCGTCCTTTTGAAGCTGGTCCAGCGTGCGCTTGGGCGCGAGGTTGACCGCCTCCATGCTCTTCTTGCCCGCGCCCAGAAGCACGACGCCGACCACGGCGACGATGACGCCGACGAGAAGCGCGGCCCAGGCCGGGTCCATGAACTTGGCGAGCGCCGTCACCAGCGCGCCGGCCAGCACGATGAGCGACACGAGAAGGCAGATCGCGCCCGCCACCAGCGAGCCGCCGGCGAGCTGGATCTGCGCGAACTTGTCCGAGAGCTCGGCCCGGATGAGCCGGCCCTCGGTGCGGAACAGCTCCGTCGCCTCGCGCAGGATGTCGGAGAGAAGATCGGGAACGCTGCGGGAATCGCGCGGCTCGACGCTCATCGCTTGTCTCCTTCGCTATAGGGGCGGCCGGTCAGGCCCTGTGTGTTCGTGGAACCGGACACGCCGGGCGTGCCGACGGACGGCGTCGTGGTGGTGGAGGGCGTCGTCGTGGTGGTGGACGAAGCGCCCGTGCCGGCCCGCGTGCCGCCGGACAGGAGGCCCGCATCCGGCGCGCCGGCGCCGAGCGGATCGGCCGAACGCGGCGGCGTCGCGGAGGGCGACGTCGAGGACGGGTAAGACGAGCCGGAGGACGCAGCCGGCATTCCGGTGCGCACGTCCTCGCGCTCCCGCGAGGTGAACTCGCGCGAACCGTAGGAACCGGCGCCCGCGCGATGATCGCGCTCATGCGACGAGCCGTGGCTGCTGCTCGGCATCACCTCGCGCAGGCGCGCGCCGTCGGAATGATCGCTCGACGCGCGGGCGAAGCGGCCGATCGCGACGCCGGCGAGCGCCGCGCCGATCAGGAAGGCGGTCGGCTGGCGACGTGCGAAGTCGGCGACCGAATGGGTCATTTCCCTGAGGTCCCGCCCCTTCAGGGCCCCGGACGCCTGTTCGAGGCCTTCGGCGGCCTGACGCACGAGGCCGGCGGCCATGGACTGGTCGCGCTCGCCGAGTTCGTCGGATGCCTTGCGGATCGCTGCGGTGAAATCGTCGAGGCTGCTGGCGGCCCGCGCCTTGCCCTCTTCCGCGCCCTCGCGAACCTTGCTCTTGGCGTCGTCCATCAGCCTGGACGCGCCGTCGCGCAGATTGTCGGAGGCCTTGGACGCCTCGGCCTTGGCGGCGTCCGCCTCGCGGCCGACGGTCTCGTTCAGCGTCCGACGGTCTTCGTTCAGGCGCCCTGCGCCGGTTTGGTCATAAGTCGATGACATGGATACGCCCTCCTATCGCAGACCGAGAAACGACAGGATCGCCAAGACGACCACGATGAGGCCGATCAGGTAGATGATGTTGTGCATGGGTCCTCGTTCCCTTCCGCGTTCGCTCCCGCTGCGGCAATGCGTCCCGCAGCCTTCGTGAGGAGCCAACCGAGCGGACTCGGAGGCAGTTCCTAAAGGTGCTCGACGGAGGATGGCTTTTCCCATAGCCGGCTAAGTAAGCAGGCGCGCGATCGAAAGGGCTTTGCGCCCGGCGACGCACCCAAACGGCGTCTTGCACGCTTCGAAACCCATTCATATATAGCCTCCAGCCTCGCCGGGCGGGTTCATCCCCACCCCTCGGCGACACGACGAATCCGCTAGGTGCCGCCTTTCGGAATGCCTCGAACGGGGGTCCGGGCTGCACGCTCAACAAGGAGAAAAGAACATGGCGAAGGTGATCGGTATCGACCTTGGCACGACCAACAGCTGCGTCTCCGTGATGGACGGCAAGACCGCGAAGGTGATCGAGAACGCCGAAGGCGCGCGCACGACACCCTCGATCGTCGCCTTCACGAGCGATGGCGAGCGTCTGGTCGGCCAGCCGGCCAAGCGCCAGGCGGTCACGAATCCCGAGAACACCCTCTTCGCGGTGAAGCGCCTGATCGGCCGTCGCTACGACGATCCGACCGTGGCCAAGGACAAGGGCCTCGTCCCCTACAAGATCGTCAACGCCTCCAACGGCGACGCCTGGGTCGAGGCGCATGGCGAGAAATATTCGCCGAGCCAGGTCTCGGCCATGATCCTTCAGAAGATGAAGGAAACCGCGGAAGCCTATCTCGGCGAGAAGGTCGAGAAGGCCGTCATCACGGTTCCCGCCTATTTCAACGACGCCCAGCGTCAGGCGACCAAGGACGCCGGCCGCATCGCCGGTCTCGACGTCCTGCGCATCATCAACGAGCCGACGGCGGCCGCCCTCGCCTACGGCCTCGAGAAGAACGACGGCAAGACGATCGCGGTCTATGACCTTGGCGGCGGCACGTTCGACGTGTCCGTGCTCGAGATCGGCGACGGCGTGTTCGAGGTGAAGTCCACCAACGGCGACACGTTCCTTGGCGGCGAAGACTTCGACATGCGCCTCGTCGACTACCTCGCGGCCGAGTTCAAGAAGGACCAGGGCATCGACCTGAAGAACGACAAGCTCGCTCTTCAGCGCCTGAAGGAAGCGGCCGAAAAGGCCAAGATCGAGCTTTCGTCGGCTTCGCAGACCGAGATCAACCTGCCCTTCATCACGGCGGACGCGACCGGCCCGAAGCACCTGACCTTGAAGCTGACGCGCTCGAAGTTCGAGGCGCTGGTGGATGACCTCGTGCAGCGCACGGTCGGCCCGATGAAGGCCGCCCTCAAGGATGCCGGCCTCAGCCAGGGCGATATCGACGAGGTCGTTCTCGTCGGCGGCATGACGCGCATGCCCAAGGTCCAGGAAGTCGTGAAGGCCTTCTTCGGCAAGGAGCCGCACAAGGGCGTCAACCCGGACGAAGTCGTCGCCATGGGCGCGGCGATCCAGGCCGGCGTTCTCCAGGGCGACGTGAAGGACGTTCTCCTTCTCGACGTGACCCCGCTTTCGCTCGGCATCGAGACGCTGGGCGGCGTGTTCACGCGCCTCATCGACCGCAACACGACGATCCCGACCAAGAAGAGCCAGGTCTTCTCGACCGCCGAGGACGGCCAGAACGCCGTGACCATCCAGGTCTACCAGGGCGAGCGCGAGATGGCGGCCGACAACAAGTCGCTCGGCCGCTTCAACCTCGAGGGCATTCCGCCGGCCCCGCGCGGCGTGCCGCAGATCGAAGTGACCTTCGACATCGACGCCAACGGCATCGTCAACGTGTCGGCCAAGGACAAGGGCACCAACAAGGAGCAGCGGATCACGATCCAGGCTTCGGGCGGTCTGTCGGATTCCGACATCGAGAAGATGGTCAAGGAAGCCGAGGCCAACGCCGACGCCGACAAGAAGCGCCGCGCCGCCGTCGAGGCCAAGAACCATGGCGAGAGCCTCGTTCACTCGGCCGAGAAGTCCCTCAAGGACTACGGCGACAAGGTCTCGGCCGCTGATCGTCAGGCCATCGAGGACGCGATCGCCGAACTGCGCGCCGAGCTCGACAAGTCGGACGCCGATGCCGACGCGATCAAGGCCAAGAGCGAGAAGCTCGGCGAGGTCTCGATGAAGCTCGGCCAGGCCATGTACGAGGCGAGCCAGGGCGAAGCCGACGCGACCGGCGCGCCGACGGGCGCCAAGGACGAGCGCGATGACGTCGTGGACGCCGACTTCGAGGAAGTGCAGGACGACGGCCGCAAGAAGTCGGCCTGATCCCTCTTCCCTCCCCGCATGAGAACGGCCCCGATCCTCACGGATCGGGGCCGTTTGGCGTTTCCGGCCGCCGTCACCGGCGCCTTAAGGTTAATGAAGGGTAAATCGAGGAGAGGCGTGTCGGCTTCCCCAAGCTGCCTTATAAAGAGCGGACACACAGCATTCGGGTCCGTCCGGAAGAAGCGCGCCGATGTATTTTCGCATTTTCGATTGCTGGCGCTTCGCCGCAGCCATTCTGGTGATGCTCTACCATTTCCTGTATTTCGCGCCGGGTGCGGCCGCCTACACGGAAACGGGCTTCCTGCATCGCCTCCTGCCGCTTCTCGACATGTTCTTCATGATGTCGGGCTTCGTCATCATGGGCCGCTATCACGACCGGGTCGCCAGCCTGTCCGACTATGCGGGCTTCCTGCGCCGGCGCATCGCGCGGCTGTATCCGCTGCATCTCGTCACGCTCGGCTTCTTCGTCTGCGTCGCGCTGATCGGCTCGGCCGGGTTCGTGTCGCTGACCGATACCCCGCGCTGGAACTATGCCGATCTTCCGCTTCAGCTTCTGGGCATCCACGCCTGGGGCACGACGGACGCGCTGTCCTTCAATTACCCGTCCTGGTCGGTCAGCGCGGAAATCTTCTGCTATCTCCTGTTTCCGCTCGTGCCCTTCCTGGTGCGCCGGACCGGGGCGAGCGGGCTCGCGCTCGTGCTTCTTCTTTATGTCGCGCTTCTCGAAGTCCTCAGCCTGAAGGGCGTCTTCCCGAGCGGCCACTGGACCGGGGCCGACACGATGGGCGCCTATCGCGCGCTGGCCGACTTCCTGGCCGGGAGCCTCGCCGCGCTTCTCGTTTCGCGCCGCGTCCTCGACGTCACCTCGCATGCTCCGGGCCTTCTCGCGCTCGGCCTCGCCGTCGGCGCGATGCTCGCCGAGATCGACGTCCACGCGACGCTCGTTCTCCTCTTCGCCGCGATCGTGCTCGTCGGCCTGTCGGAAAGCGCCCGGCCGCATTCCACCCGCTTTCTCGACCCGATCATGCCGGTGATGCGCCTGTCCTTCGCCATCTATCTCCTGCATCCGGTGATGGAGACGCTGTTCCTGTCGCTCGTCTGGAAGCGCGTCGTCGCGCCGACCGGCTGGGTCCCGTTCCACGCCTTTCTCGCCGTTCCCATGCTGGCGAGCGTCCTTCTGGCCTATGTCTGGCAGTATCGGCTGGAAGGGTGGCTGGCCGGGTTTCTCGCGGGCGGGCGGCGCAGGCAAGGGTCGAACGGGCGGCTCGCCAAGGCCTGACGCCTGAGCGACACGACGGCGGGAGGGACGCTCCCCGCGCGAGTTCCCTTTCTCGGATCGCGCGGCTATGGTAACGCCCTTGCCCAGTGCTTACATGCGGAGCGCGCACAGGCTGCGCGCGCCGGGATCGGCTTGCCCTTTTCTCCTCCGACAGGGCCGGACGTCCCGCCCCCTTTCGATGCGAGAACGGTGAAGCAGTGTCCGTGAAGGTCGACTATTACGAAACGCTGGGCGTCGCGAAAACCTGCGACGACAAGACCCTGAAGGCGGCGTTCCGCAAGCTCGCCATGCAATATCACCCGGACAAGAATCCCGGCGATGCGGTGGCCGAGGCGAAGTTCAAGGAAATCGGCGAAGCCTACGAGGTTCTGAAAGACCCGCAGAAGCGCTCCGCCTACGATCGCTACGGCCACTCCGCCTTCCAGAACGGGGGTGGCGGCGGCGGGTTCCGCGGCGACTTCTCCTCCTCCATGGCCGATATTTTCGACGACATTTTCGGCGAGATGATGGGCGGGCGCGGCCAAGGCCGCCGCCAGGGCGGCTCGAGCGGGCGCGAGCGCGGCTCGGACCTGCGCTACAACATGGAGATTTCGCTGGAAGAGGCCTATCTCGGCAAGACCGCCGAGATCAGCGTGCCCACCACGATCCAGTGCGATGTCTGCAACGGTTCGGGCGCCAAGGCCGGCACCGCGCCGCGCGCCTGCCCGACCTGCGGCGGCGTCGGCCGGGTGCGCGCGGCGCAGGGCTTCTTCTCCATCGAGCGCACCTGCCCGACCTGTCAGGGCCGGGGCGAGATCATCGCCGACCCCTGCGGCAAGTGCGGCGGCGAAGGCCGTCTGCCCGAAGAGCGCAACCTTTCGGTCAACATCCCGGCCGGCATCGAGGACGGCACGCGCATTCGCCTCGCCGGCGAGGGCGAAGCGGGCCTGCGCGGCGGCCCGGCGGGCGACCTCTACATCTTCCTGTCGGTGAAGCCGCACGAGTTCTTCCAGCGCGACGGGGCGGACCTCTTCTGCAAGGTGCCGATCTCCATGACGACGGCCGCGCTCGGCGGCTCCTTCGAGGTGACGACGCTCGACGGCGCCAAGACGCGCGTCAAGGTTCCCGAAGGCACGCAGTTCGGCAAGCAGTTCCGCGTCAAGGGCAAGGGCATGCCGGTCCTGCGCTCGACGCAGATGGGTGATCTCTTCATCCAGATCTCGATCGAGACCCCGCAGAGCCTGTCGCGCCGCCAGCGCGAGCTGCTACAGGAATTCGAGGAAATCTCCTCGTCCGAGAATTCGCCGCAATCCACCGGCTTCTTTTCGCGTATGAAGGAATTCTTCGAGGGCCTCAGCGACTGAGCCACCCTCCCCGCGCTTCGAGCGCGGCTCCTCGAGATGCGCGTCCGGCGGATCCGGCCGACGCGCCTTCTCTTCGCACCGGACCGTCAGGCCCGGCGCAGGCAGGCAGGCCGGATCGCAGCCGTCGAGGAGATCAGAGCCTGTCCGTCGCCCCCGCTTCCAAAACCGCCGCCTCCGAGGCCCGTTTCCTGCGCGAATGGCTGCGCCGTCCCTTGAAGGTCGGGGCCGTGTCCCCCTCCTCTCGCGCGCTGGCCGAACGCATGGCCGCCCGAGTGCCGCTGCCGGGCGAGGATGGCGTGGTGGTGGAACTCGGCCCCGGCACGGGCGTCGTCACCCGCGCGCTCCTGGCGCGCGGCATCGAGCCGGACCGCCTCGCTTGTCTCGAATACGCGCCGGAATTCTGCGCGCTCCTGAAGGCGCTGTTTCCCGCCGTCCATGTCATCCGGGGCGATGCCTATCGGCCGGGCGAGGATCTCGACCGCTGGCTGGACGGGCGCCCGCTCGCCGCCGTCGTGTCCAGCCTGCCGCTGATGGCGCGGCCCGAGGAGGAACGCGCCGGCGCGCTGAAGGCCTGGCTCGACCGCCTGCCGGTCGGCGCGCCCTTCGTGCAGTTCACCTATTCCCCCGCCCTGCCCGTGCGGCCCGAGCGGATCGACGCGCAGGTCGAGACGAGCCCCTGGGTGAAGCTCAACATTCCGCCCGCGCGCGTCGTCACCTATCGGCGCGGCTGTCCGGCGCTCGCCGGCATCATCGGCTGACGACTCGCGCCGCCCGCTCCGCCGTCGCATGACGCAGTCTTAAAATTTCATTGTTTCGCATTTGCGTCATCAAGCTTGTTTCATTCCGACGATATGACAGGTTCGACAAAGCGACTGGAATCGGAGGACGCGCGATGGAACACCATAGGAACGCCGAGACGATCAGCCGGAACGAGCGGGGAGCGGACCTCGCCCGCTTCTTCGGAACCTGGATTCGCCATCCGATCAAGATGGGCGCCGTGGCGCCCTCCTCGCCGCGCTACTGCGCCACGATGGTCGGCGCCTCCACCACGCGGATCGACGGCCCGATCCTCGAACTCGGCCCCGGCCTCGGCGTCGTGACCCGCGCGCTCTTGAATGCCGGCGTCGCGCCCGAGCGCATCACCTCGATCGAATACGACCGGGAATTCGCGCAAACGCTGCGCGAGCGCTTTCCGCGCGTCAACGTGATCCAGGGCGACGGGTTCGACCTCGACGCCACGCTCGGCGACGGCGGGGCGACGAAATTCGCCGCGATCCTCTTCGCCATCCCGATCGTCCACATGGAGCAGGCCGAGCGTCAGGCGCTCTTCTCCAGTTATTTCCGTCGCCTCCTGCCGGGCGGCAACCTGACCCAGCTCTCCTATCTCTGGAAACCCCCGGTCAAGGCCGTGGCGGGCGTCTTCGACGTCTCCTCCACGCCGATCGTCTGGGACAACATCCCTCCGGCCCGCGTCTGGATCTATTCGCAGACGCAGCCGACCCATCTGGCAGGCGCTGTTCATTGATCCCACGCCTTCTCGTCCTGTCCGGCTCGCCCCGCCCCGACGTGCCCGAATCGCGCCTCGCGGCGGAAGCGACGCGCCTTCTGGCGGCGACCGAGGTGTCGCTGACCTCGGCGAGCCTGGCGGACTATCCGCTGCCCCTGTTCGACGGGGCGGCGGACGCCTTGCCGCAGAATGCCTGGCTCCTGGCGCAGCGCCTCGCGCTGCAGGACGGGCTGCTTCTCGTGACGGGCGAGCACAATGGCGGCATGCCGGCGGCGCTGAAGAACGCGATCGACTGGATCGCCCATGCCGCCGCGCGCGAGAACCGGCCGCTTTCGCCCTTCCGCCGCCTCGTCGTGGCGCTGGCCTCGGCATGCCCAAGCGGCGGGCGCCAGTCGCTGGCGCAGCTGCGCGCCGTCTTCGCGCATCTCGGCGCCGAGGCCATGACGGCGGAATTCCACCTGAACGAGGCCGGGGGTGGCATCGGGCCGGACGGCGCGCTCGCCCGCCCGGAGGATCAGGAACGCCTGAGCGACTTCCTCGACCGGGCGCTCGACCATGTGGGCGCGCTCTCCCGTCAGGTCTGACCGATCAGACCGGCAGGTGTGACCGATCAGACCGGCAGGTGTGACCGATCAGTCCGTCAGGACTGATCCACCAGTCCGTCAGGACGGATCCGCCAGTTCGTCAGGTCTGACCGGCACGGCCTTGCCGGCCGAAATCCGCCTCAGACGTGCTGGCCGCCATTGATGTGGATTTCCGCGCCGTTCACGTAGGACGCCTGTTCCGAGCACAGGAAATAGATGATGTCGGCGACCTCCGAGGTCTTGCCGAGCCGGCGCATCGGGATCTGCTCCACGATCTTCTCCGTGCCGGGCGACAGGATCGCCGTGTCGATCTCGCCGGGCGCGATGGCGTTGACGCGCACGCCGTCCGGCCCGAAATCGGCGGCCATCTCGCGCGTCAGCGAGGCGAGCGCGGCCTTGGACGTGGCATAGGCCGTGCCCGCGAAAGGATGGACGCGGCTGCCGACGATCGAGGTGACGTTGACGATCGAGCCCTTGGCGGTGGCGAGCTCCGCCCGAAGGCCGCGCGCCAGCATGATCGGGGCGAAGAAATTCACCTGGAACACGTCGCGCCAGACATTCATCGGCGTCTGGATGGAATCGAGGCGCGAGCCCTTGTCGCCCTTGGGCGAGATCGCGGCATTGTTGACCAGCGCCTGAAGCCGGCCGCCGTTCTTCTGGAGCCGCTGGCGGATTTCCGAGACGGCGAAGCCGACATCCTCCGGATTGGCGAGATCGACCTTGATGTGGTCCTCCGGCCCCGCCGGCCAGGGGCAGTCGGCGGCGAAATCCTGCCGCGAGCAGGTAATGACGCGCCATCCCTCTCGCGAGAAGCGCTTCACGGTGGCGTGGCCGATGCCGCGCGAGGCTCCGGTCAGGACGATCGTCTTGCGCGAATCGGCGGGCGCGACTTCGGACACGGGAAAACCTCATGGGATAGAAGGATGCCCGCTGGGGCAGCGGGCCGCGCGCCGGTTGATTTCGCGCGGCGCTGCTCCTCCTTTATCGCAAGGCCGCGCGGAAGGGAAAAGACTTCCCGCCCCGGCCGGCTTCGCTCCGGCCTGTCCCCGAGGCGCGGAGGGCAGAGGCGTCGGTCGGGGTCGAGGAAGGTTGCGTCGCCATGGTCCAGGGCTTGCGGTCCGTTTGTCTCGCGCTCGCGCTTCTCGGCTCCACCGCGCTGGCGGGCGCAGCGCCCCTGCCCGACCCGGCGGACTGGCCGGCCGTGGAAAAGGCCGCGCGCGGCCAGAGCGTGCGCCTCGCCATGCCCGGCGCGCCCGGCCCCGCCGTCGCCTATCTGCAATGGGCGTTGGGGGAGCTCACGCGGCTTTATGGCGTCACGCTCGACATTTCCACCGATCCGGCGACGCTCACGGCGCTGCAATCGGACGATGCGGGCGGCACGGCCGCCGCCGCGACGCCCGATCTCGTCTGGATCGAGGGTGATGTCTTTCCCGCGCTGAAAGCTGCCGGACGCCTGTCCACGCCCTTCGCGGACCGGCTGCCGAACTGGCGCTTCGTGGATCTGGAGCGCCATCCGAGCGTCCTCGTGGACGCGGGCGAACCCACCGATTTCCGCCTCGCGCCGCTCGGCCTCCAGAAGCTGACGCTCTTTGCCGACACCGCCCGCGCGGGCCCGGCGGATGCGCTGCCGCGCTCGGTGGAGGCGCTTCTGACTTGGGCCGAGGCGCATCGCGGTCGCTTCGTCCTGCCCGCGCCCGGCACGCTCGCTGCAAGACGCTTTCTGGAACAGATGCTGTTCGACACGGCGGAGGACCCGTCCGCGCTGCTGCGCCCGGTGGAGGAGAGCGATTTTATGGAGGCGACCGCGCCGCTCTGGCGCGCCATGGAGCGGCTGCGCGCGGCAAGCTGGCACGAAGGACGCTCCTTCGCCTGGAGCGAGACCGAGGCGCTGGAACTCCTGGCGCGCGGCGAGGTGGACATGGCGGCGGGGCTCGACCCGCTGGCCGCCGCTAGCGCGATCCGGCAAGGGCGCCTCGCCACCACCGTCCGCCCCGTCCTCTTCGACGGCGGCATGATCGGCGGCGCGCATTTCCTCGCCATCCCCGCCGAGGCGCCCTCGCCGGCCGGAGCGCTGGTCGTGGCGAATTTCCTCCTGTCGCCGGAGGCCCAGCGCCGCAAGGCCGAGCTGACGGGCTGGGCCGATCCGAGCGTCCTGGCCCTGAAGACGCTGCCCCCCACACTCGCCGACGCCTTCCGCGCCGAGGCGCGCGACCCGGCCGTGCCGAGCGGGCGGGCGCTCGACCTGACCATCGCCGAACCCAGCCCCGGCTGGGGCGACAAGCTGACCGAGGAATGGGCGCGGCGATCGCAGCCGTGAGCGCGCCGCAGGTCGCCCCCGGCCGCACGCGCCGGTCCTGGCACCGTGTCTGGCGGATGCTGCGCAGCCGGCCGCGTCTTCTCGGCTCGGTTCTGGCGATGGTGCTCGTCTTCGCCCTCGCCCCGCGTTCGCTCGCGTGGTCGACGCGCGCCCTGATCGGTTGGGACAGCGGCGTCCTCCTTTATCTCGGCGTCTGCTGGCGGATGATGGCGCGGGCCGATCTCGGCCGCCTGCGGGCGCGCGCCCACCGGCAGGACGAGGGCCGAAGCGTCGTGCTCGTCGTCACCAGCCTCTGCATCGCGGCGAGCTTCGCCGCCATCGCCGCCGAGTTGCACGGGCTCGGCGACCACGCGGCGTCCAACCCGCTGCGCCTGTGTCTGGCCGGCGTCACCGTGCTTCTGTCCTGGGTGGTGACGCAGGTCGTCATGGCGCTGCATTACGCCGGCGAGTTCTATTCCGATCCGAAGGCCGAAGGCGGTCTCGCCTTTCCGGGCGGGGAGCACGAGCCGAACTATCTCGACTTTCTCTATTTCAGCTTCACCATGGGCGCGGCGGCGCAGACCTCCGACGTCGCCGTCACCTCGCGCGGCATGCGCCGGCTCGTGCTCGCGCACACGATCCTCGCCTTCCTGTTCAACACCACGATCCTGGCGCTGGCGGTGAATGTCGGGGCGAGCGTGATCTGACCCGATCCGCTGGGCTCCGATTCCATCAGGGGCGACGCAGCGTTGTCATGTGCTTCGGCTAGGGAGGCTGTCCCGGATGCGCCGAGAGCCTGTTTGGAAATCGGCGGCGGAGGGCCGTCGAGGGATTTTTCGACGTCGCGAGGCGCCAAACGCAGTCGATGCTAGGTCAGCATCGGCGAGGATTGGCAACGAAGCGTCGGCGAAAAAGCACCGACGGAACGACCCGACCGAGTTTTCAAACAGGCTCTCAATGACGACCATGACCGACGCCGAGTTCCTTGCCATCGCGCGCTCCAACCCCGTCAATCGCGAGCTGGAGCGCCGTCTGGCCGCGCTCGGCCTGCCCGAAGGCCATCTCGTGGCGGGCTGCCTTTTCCAGGCGATCTGGAACCAGCGCTCCGGCCGCCCGGCGGACTGGGGGGTCAAGGATTACGACGTGTTCTATTTCGACGCCGCCGACACGTCCTGGGAGGCGGAGGATCGCGTCATCGCCCAAGTGGCCGAGGCGACGGCCGATCTCGGCGTCGAGGTCGAGCTGCGCAATCAGGCGCGCGTGCATCTCTGGTACGAGAAGCGCTTCGGCGCGCCCTATCCGCAGCTCCACTCGGCGCACGACGGGATCGACCGCTATCTCGTCACCTGCACCTGTGTCGGGATCGAACTGGCGAGCGGCGCGCTCTATGCGCCGAACGGGCTCCATGATCTGGCAGAGGGGCGCCTTGCCTCCAATCCGTTGAACCCGCTCACCGAGCGCTTCACCGAGAAGGCCGAGAGCTACCGCGCCCGCTGGCCCTGGCTGACCGTGGTCGCCTGAGCCGCCCCTACCCGGCGCCGGGCGGTTCGTCGCTCTCGAACCGGCCCGCGCTCTCGCGATCCCGCTCGTAATGCCGGCTCAGGGGAAAGGGCGGAAGCCAGCCCTCGCGGCGGATGATCCAAAGCTCGTAGGTCGGCTGAAACCGATCCGGCGCATCCAGCGAGCCGAGATGGATCTCGATCTCGTCGCCGCTGCGCCCGAAGACCGAGGACCCGCAGCGCGCGCAGAAGCACCGCCCGTTATAGGCGCGCGGCTCGCCCCGGATCGTCACCGCCTCGGCCGGGAATATCGCCGAGGCGTGAAACAGCGCGCCGTGATGTTTGCGGCAGTCGAGGCAATGGCAGACGCCGACGCGATAGGGCGCGCCGCTCGCCACGAACCGGATATCGCCGCAAAGGCAGCCGCCCGAAACCTCCTCCATGCCCTCGCCTCCTCGCGCCTGACCGGATGGAGCCGCAAAGCTCCGACAGATCATACGAAGGGAGACGCCGGGCGGGCGTCAAGCCGCGCGCCGGGCCGGCGGGAGACGCACAGGCCTTGCCCCACGCGAGAGACGCGCCGGCGGCTGGACTTGCGCGCCGCGCCCCGCCACAAGGCCGGGCATGACCGCGCTGCCCCAGCTTCCCGTTTCGCTCGTTCTGCCTGACGTCACCGAGGCGCTCGCCGCGCATGGCGCGGCCGTGCTCGTCGCGCCGCCGGGCGCCGGCAAGACGACGCTGACGCCGCTGCATCTCCTCGGCACCCTGCCCGAGGGGCGCATTCTCCTGGTGGAACCCCGGCGCATCGCCGCGCGCGCAGCGGCGAGCCGCATGGCCTCGCTACTGGGCGAAGAGGTGGGCGAGCGGGTCGGCTGGCGGATGCGGCTCGACACCCGCGTCTCCGCCCGCACGCGGATCGAGGTCGTCACCGAAGGCGTGCTGACGCGGCTGGTGATCGGCGACCCCGAGCTTTCGGGCGTCGCCGCCATTCTCTTCGATGAATTCCACGAACGCTCGCTCGATGCCGATTTCGGTCTGGCGCTGGCGCTCGACGTGCAAGGGGCGCTGCGGCCCGACCTGAAGATCCTCGTCATGTCCGCGACGCTGGACGGCGCGCGCGTCGCCGGCCTTCTCAGCGATGCGCCGGTGATCCGCTCGGAAGGGCGCGCCTTTCCGGTGGAGATCCGCTACCGCGACCGCCCGGCGGGCGAGCCGGTGGAGGAGGCGAGCGCCCGCGCCGTGCTCGACGAACTCGGCTCTGGTTCGGGCTCGATCCTCGTCTTCCTGCCCGGCCAGCGCGAGATCGAGCGCACGCTGGAGCGGCTGACCGGGCGGGTGCCCGCCGACGTCCTCCTCGCTCCCCTTTTCGGCGCGCTCGAGGCCGGCGCGCAGGACCTCGCCATCCGGCCCGCGCCCGCCGGGCGGCGCAAGGTCGTGCTCGCCACCACGATCGCCGAAACCTCGATCACGATCGACGGCGTGACCGTGGTGATCGACAGCGGCCTGAAGCGCCAGCCCTTGTTCGAGCCGGCGACCGGCCTGTCGCGGCTGGAAACCGTGCGCGTGTCCAAGGCTTCGGCCGAGCAGCGCGCCGGCCGCGCCGGGCGAACCGCGCCGGGCGTCGCGATCCGGCTCTGGCGCGCGGTGGAAACGGCGGCGCTCGAACCGTTCGACCGGCCGGAAATTCTCTCCACCGACCTGTCGAGCCTCCTTTTGGACACGCTGAGCTGGGGGGTGAGCGACCCCGCGAGCCTGCCCTTCCTCGACCCGCCGCCCGCGCCCGCCGTCGCCGAAGCGCGGCTGCTTCTGGAAGAACTCGGCGCGGTGGACGAGGGCGGCCGGCTGACACCGGCGGGCGAGACCCTGCGCCTTCTGCCGCTTGGGCCCCGTCTGGCGCGCATGGTGGCGGGCGCGGCGGCGGGCGAAACGCGGCGGCTCGCCGCGCGCATCGCCGTGCTCCTCAGCGAGCACGGGCTGGGCGGCACGGACACCGATCTCACCGAGCGCCTGCGCCGCTGGGCGACCGAGCGCAGCCCGCGCGCCAAGGGCGCGAACGATCTCGCCGCGCGCATCGCCCGAAGCGCCCAGACGCCGGGCGAGATCGAGACCGACGAGCCCGGCGCGCTTCTGGCGCTCGCCTATCCCGACCGGATCGCCATCGCGCGCGGCGGCCGGGGGCAGTTCGTCCTGACCAACGGGCGCGGCGGCGCGCTGGAGGAAACCCATGCGCTGGCGCGCGAGCCCGCGCTCGTGGTGGCCGATCTCGGCGGCCTCGCGCAGCCGAACGCGCCCGGCCGCGTCGGGCGCATCCGGGCCGCCGCGCCCCTGTCGCGCGAAGCGCTGGAACGGCTGATGGCCGAGCGCATCCGCGAGGAGGACGTCGTCGTCTTCGATCCCGGCTCGCGCTCGGTCCGGGCGCGGCGGGTGCGCCGGCTCGGCCGTGCCACCTTGAGCGAGGCGACGCTGCCGCTGCCCGCCGACGGGCGCGTGACCGCGGCGCTCCTTGCGGGCCTGCGCCGCCTCGGGGCCGGCGCCCTGCCCTTCGGCAAGGAGGGCGCGCGGCTGCTGCAGCGGCTGCGCTTCCTGGCACAGGCCGACAACACATGGCCCTCCTTCGGCGACGACGCGCTGCTGGAAGACCTCGAAGACTGGCTCGGCCCCTTCCTGCCGGGCGTCGCCTCGCTCGACGCGATCGAGCCGGGAATGCTGAGCGAGGGGCTTCTGTCGCGCCTGCCGCCCGGCGAGGTGCGGCGGCTCGACACCCTGGCGCCGACCCATTTCACCGCCCCCACCGGCGCCTCGCATCCGATCCGCTACGAGCCGGACGGGCCGGTTCTCGCCATCCGCGTGCAGGAATTGTTCGGCCTCACCGCGCATCCGCGCGTCGCGGGTGGGCGCTGGCCGCTGACGCTGGAGCTTCTGTCGCCCGCGCATCGGCCGATCCAGATCACGCGCGACCTGCCGGGCTTCTGGGCCGGCTCCTGGGCCGACGTGCGCGCCGACCTGCGCGGGCGCTATCCGCGCCATCCCTGGCCGGAAGACCCGGCCAGCGCGGCGCCCACCAACCGCGCCAAGCCGCGCGGCTAGGCCTTTCAAGACGCCGGAGAGCGCCGGACCCGGCGGATCGGAGCGCGCGACCGAAAACCGCGCCGATCCGTCGCCCTGTTCCAGGGGCTTGTTCCGTCCTAATTCGCTAGGACACGTGAACGAAGGCTCCCCCGACGATGATGAAGCTGCCCGGCCCGTCCGATTTCGACGCTCCGGCCTGGCCGCCCCAGAACCTGCGCGAAAGCCAGCGCATGCGCGTCGCCACGCTGACGCGGCTTCGCTGGCTGTCGGTCGGCGGTCAGCTGGCGGCCTGCGTCTTCGTGGCCTGGGGCCTGTGGTATCCCTATCCGGTGGTCGCGTGTTTGGCGCTGATCGCGGTTTCGGCGCTTCTCAACATCGCCATCGGCTTCCGCTTTCTGCGCACCGACCGGCTTCCCGTGCGCCAGGTCACGGCGATCCTGACCTTCGACATTCTCCAGCCGAGCGGGCTCCTGTTCCTGACCGGCGGCATCCAGAACCCGTTCGCGATCTTCCTGATCGTGCCCGCCATGATCGCGGCGGCGACGCAGCCCGCCGCCGTGACGGTCGGGCTCGGCATTCTCGCGGTTCTGGCCGCGACCTTCCTGGCTTTCTTCCACTATCCCGTGCCCTGGCCGATCGACACGCCCTTCAACCTGCCCTTTCCCTATATGGGCGGCATGTGGTTCGCGCTGGTGACGACCATGGTCTTCGCCACCTTCTACATCTACCGCGTGGCCGCCGAAGCGCGGACCCTGTCCAACGCCCTGACCGCGACGGAAATGGTGCTCCAGCGCGAGAACCATTTGACGGCGCTGGACGGGCTCGCCGCCGCCGCCGCGCACGAGCTCGGCACGCCGCTCGCCACGATCGCCCTCGTCGCCAAGGAAATGGGCCGCAGCACCGCGTCCGATCACCCGATGCGCGAGGATATCGACCTCCTGATCACCCAGACCGAGCGCTGCCGCTCGATCCTGCGGCAATTGTCCAGCCTGTCCTCCTCCTCGGAAGAGCACATGGCGCATCTTCCGCTCCTGTCGCTGGTGGAGGAGGTGATCGCCCCGCATCGCGACTTCGGCGTGGAAATCCGCGTTACCGGCGGCGGGCGCGACGGTGCCGAGCCGGTCCTGCGCCGCAATCCCGGCATTCTCTACGGGCTCGGCAATATCGTGGAAAACGCGGTGGATTTCGCCGACGCGCTGGTGGAGGTGCATGTCGCCTGGACCGGCGAGAGCGTGCGGATCGAGGTGCGCGACGACGGCGCGGGCTTTTCGCCCGATGTCCTGTCGCGCATCGGCGACCCCTATGTGTCGCCGCGCGAAGGCGGCCCGCGCCAGTTCGGCGGCAGTCTCGGGCTCGGCGTCTTCATCGCCAAGACCCTGCTGGAGCGCTCGGGCGCGCAGATCGTGTTCGGCAACCGGCCGGAAGGGGAAGCACACGGCGCGATGGTAGGGATCGCATGGCCGCGCGCCGCGTTGGACATTCGCGGCGGTGATCGGGCCTACGCCGCCGAACCCCACAGGTTTTTCACTGAAGAACCAGTCTTTGGTGAGCCACGACTTTGATTTCGATCCAATGGCCCCCCATATCTTCTCGCACAAGGGATATGAGCCATGTTGACGCAAGACACGCAGACCTCCCCGCTTCCTCCGATCGATATCGGGGGCGATAACTCCATTCTCCTCGTGGACGACGACAAGCCGTTCGTTTCGCGCCTCGCGCGTGCCTTCGAACAGCGCGGCTTCGACGTGCGCACCGCCGAAAGCGTGGCGGACGGGACGAGCGCCATCCGCGCCGTGCCCCCCGCCTTCGCCGTGGTGGACATGCGGCTCGGCAGCGGCAACGGTCTCGACGTGATCGAGGCCCTGCGCCGCGCCCGGCCCGACGCGCGCGTCGTGGTTCTCACCGGCTACGGCAATATCGCGACGGCCGTGAACGCCGTGAAGCTCGGCGCGATCGATTATCTCGCCAAGCCCGCCGATGCCGACGAAGTGATCGCCGCCCTGATGCGCGACCCCGGCACCAAGGCCGAGCCGCCGGAAAACCCGATGTCGGCCGATCGCATCCGCTGGGAGCACATCCAGCGCGTTTACGAGCTGTGCGACCGCAACGTCTCGGAAACGGCGCGCCGCCTGTCCATGCACCGGCGCACGCTTCAGCGCATCCTCGCCAAGCGCGCCCCGCGCTGAGCGGGGGCGCCTTCGGCACGCCCGCCCCGCTGGAGGGCGGGTCCGTGAACCGGACGGCCTGACCCATGTCCGTGACGCGCCGCTGGTTCGGCGCTCTGCAGAGAGCCTTCGGAGCGAAGCCGGCTCCGCGCGGCAAGCCCGCGCGCGGCGAGCCCGGCCGCCCGCCCTTGCCGCGCCTTGCTCTGACGCATGAGCCGGACACGACCTATGCGATCGGCGACGTCCACGGATGTCTCGACCAGCTCCGCGCGTTGGAAGCGCGCATCCTCGATGACGCGCGCGGCCGGCCCGGCTCGAAGCTCATCGTCATGCTCGGCGATTATGTCGATCGCGGTCCGGACAGCGCCGGCGTTCTGGCGCATCTCGCCGCGCCGCCGCCCGAGGGCTTTCGCCGCGTTTGCCTGCGCGGCAATCATGACGACGTGCTGCTGCGGCTTCTAGAGGGCCGGGTCGATCCGCGATGGTGGCTCGGCTTCGGCGGCGCGCAGACGCTTCTGTCCTACGGCCTCGACCCCGCGCCCCTCGGGAACGACCGCCGCGTCCTCGCCGCGCTCGTGCGCCGGTTGGCGGCCGAGATGCCGCGCGCGCATCGGCGCTTCCTGGCCGCGTGTCCCGTCGCGCTCATAACGCCACGCCACCTCTTCTGCCATGCCGGCGCGCGGCCGGGCGTGGCCCTGGAGGCGCAGAGCGACGAGGACCTTCTATGGTTGCGCGGCCCGTTTCTGGAGCACCGGGGCGCCTCCTTCGAGCGGACGATCGTGCATGGCCACACGCCCGCCCCGACGCCCTTCGTCTCGCCCTACCGGATTGGCTTGGACACCAATGCCTGCCGAGGCGGCCGGCTCAGCGCCGCGCGGCTCGCGGGCGGCGAGGTGACGATCCTTCAGGCGTGAGGCCCTCGCGGACCTCCCCCTGCCCGGCCGCGTCAGTCCCGATTGGGAACCTGCGCCTGCGCGAAGGTCGCCATGCCGTTGTGGCAGGCGACGGCCGCCTTCACCATGGCGGCGGCAAGCGCGGCGCCCGTTCCCTCGCCGAGCCGCATGCCGAGCGCCAGAAGCGGCACCTTGCCCATGCGCGCGAGGGCGGCCTGATGGCCGGGCTCGGCCGAGACATGACCGAACAGGCAATGGTCGAGCGCGCTCGGGTCGAGCGCCTGGAGCACGGCGGCGGCGGCGGTCGCGACATAGCCGTCCACGATGACCGGCACGCGCTGCATCCGCGCGCCGAGGATCGCCCCGCACATGGCCGCGATCTCGCGCCCGCCGAGCCGGCGCAGCACTTCCAGCGGATTGCCGAAATGCGGGCGATGCAGGTCGATCGCCTGCTGCACGACGGCGCGCTTGCGCTCCAGTCCCGCCGCGTCATGGCCCGTGCCCGGCCCCACCCAGTCCGCCGCCGTGCCGCCGAACAGGGCGGCGAAGAGCGCGGCGGCGACCGCCGTGTTGCCGATGCCCATTTCGCCGATGCACAGGAGATCGGGCTGGTCGGCAAGGCATTCCATGCCGAAGGCCATGGTCGCCGCGCAGTCCTTCTCGCTGAAGGCGGGGCCTTCCGAGATATCGTCGGTCGGATAGTCGAGCGCGAGATCGAAGACCTTCAGGCCGAGATCGAAGCTCGCGCAGATCTGGTTGATCGCCGCGCCGCCGGCGGCGAAATTTTCCACCATGGCCTGCGTCACCTCGGGCGGATAGGCCGAGACGCCCTTGGCCGCGATCCCGTGATTGGCCGCGAAGACGGCGACCACCGGGCGGTTGACGCTCGGCGCCCGGCCCTGCCAGGACGCCATCCATTCGGCGATATCCTCCAAGCGGCCGAGACTGCCGGACGGCTTCGTCAGTTCCTCCTGCCGGTGGCGCGCATCGTGGCGGGCGCGCATGTCGGGCGTCGGCATCTGGGCGATCAGCGCGCGGATATCGTCGAAAGGCAGACCGGTGGCGGACATGGGAAGGCTTCCTCGAATCGATGGGGGCCGGACGGCGGACAGCGCCGACCCTGCCGTCGGCTCCGAGGCGGGCATGGGAGCGCGGGGGAGCCCCCTTCGCGGAGCACGGCCCCGTTTCGGATCGACGCGAAGCTCCTTAAGGAAGAAGCCGCCCCGGCGCAAACGGCACGCCAGGACGAGGGAACGGGACGAGGGATTGCGACGATGGACGGCTTCTGGCGCGCGAGCGCCTTTCTGACGCGCCTGCCCGCGCGCGCCCAAGCCTTTCAGGGCGGCCCGCATCCGCTCGGCGCCGATGCCGCCGCCTTTCCGCTTGTCGGCGTCGCGGTGGCGCTGCCGTCCGCCGTCCTGCTCGTTCTCCTCGGCGCGGCCGGGCTTCAGCCGGTCACGGCCTCGCTGATCGCGCTTCTTCTTCTGGTCGCGCTGACCGGCGCCCTGCACGAGGACGGGCTCGCCGACACGGCGGACGGGCTGTTCGGCCATACCTCGGCCGAGCGCGCGCTGGAGATCATGAAGGACAGCCGCATCGGCACCTATGGGGCGCTGGCGCTGATCGGCTCGGTCCTGCTGCGAGTGGCACTTCTCACCGAGCTCGCCGCGCGGAGCCCCGCGCTCGCAGCCCTCGCGCTCATAGCGGCGGCGGGCGCAAGCCGGGGCGCCATGGCCTGGCTCTGGTCGCGCCTGCCCTCCGCGCGTCGGGACGGCTTGGCGGGCCGCATGGAAGCGCCGAGCCGGGAAACCGGCCGAAAGGCGGCCGGCCTCGCGCTCGCGCTGCTCGTCGTCGCGGGCGCGCTGACCGGCGCGCTCGCGAAAGATGGGGGAACGGGACTTGCGGCCTTCGTCCTGCCGGCGCTTCTCGGCGCCGCCGGGCTCGATGCGTTTCGCCGCTTTCTCCTGCGCCGCCTCGGCGGCACGACGGGCGACACGCTCGGCGCCGCGCAGCAGATCGTGGACATCGCCCTGCTGCTCGGCTTCGCGCTCGCCCTATAGGTTCAAATGCGCAGGCCCGTGCCGAGGCCCATGGAGGCGAGAATCACCGCCGCGTCGGGCTCGGGCTCGATCACCGGCACGCCCAATCCATCGCGCACGGCGATGACGGCGATCTCGGCGTCGTTCGTGTCGGCCACTTCGAAGATCGAGGGCGCGTCTTCCACGCCCTCCTGGTCGAAGGCTTCCCGCGCGAAACTGCGAGCGTCGCGCAGCTTCGAAAAGGCCTGGAACTTGCGGGCATCCTCGCAGTCGATTCGTACAACGTACATTTCGTAGGCCTCCGTTAGGATTGTCGAAAAGTTAAGCATGAGTCGTCGGGTCTGCCAAGTCGCCGGGCCAGACTGCGGACCGAAGCTTGCCCGGGTCCCGCGTCAAGCTCACGCCGGCCTGACCGAGGCCGGCCTTGCGCCCGCTCGCGCGCCGTCGCAAAGCTTGATCGAAGCAAGACGGCAAGGGAGGCCGGCGTGCCAACCTCATCATCCCCCGAGCGGCCGAGGGTCGCTCTTTTCGTCACCTGTCTCGTCAATGTCATGCGGCCCGGCATCGCCGAGGCGACGCGCGATCTCCTGACCGAAGCCGGCTGCGACGTGGACGTGCCGCTCGCCCAGACCTGCTGCGGCCAGCCGGCCTTCAACTCGGGCGACGAGGCGAGCGGGCGCGCCATGGCGCGCCACCAGATCGAGACGCTCGAAGGCTACACCTATGTCGTGGCCCCATCCGGCTCCTGCGCCGGCACGATCCGGCACGACTATGTCCACACGTTCCACGACGACGCGCCCTGGCGCGAGCGGGCCGAGAATCTTGCCGCCCGCACGCATGAGATCACGAGCTTCCTCGTCGATGTCATGGACTTCCAGCCGGCCAGGACGCGCTTTCCCGCCACAGCCACCTATCACGACACCTGCTCGGGGCTTCGCGAGCTCGGCGTCCACGACCAGCCGCGACGGCTTCTCGAGAGCGCCGAGGGGCTCGAGCTCGTGCCCCTGCCCGGCAGCAATGTCTGCTGCGGTTTCGGCGGCACGTTCTGCGTGAAATATCCCGCCATCGCCAATGCGGTGGTGGAGGAAAAGGCAGCGGCGGTGGAATCCACCGACGCCTCGATCCTGCTCGGTGGCGATCTCGGCTGTCTCATGAACATGGCCGGCAAGCTGCAACGGCGCGGCTCCAACGTGCGCGTGTTCCATACGGTGGAGGCGGTGGCCGGCCGGCTCGCCGGCCCGGGGATCGGAGAAGGCCGATGAGCGCCGCGCCCCAGCCCGCGCCGGGCGCCGCACCCAGCTTCACCGCGCGCTCGGAAGGAGCGCTCGCCGACCGCTGGCTGAAGACCGCGATCGACCGCACCACCGGCACCGCGCGCACCAAGCGCGCGGCGATCGTCGGCCAATGGCCGGACTTCGCGGTGGCGCGCGAGCGGGGCCGCGAGATCAAGGATCATGTGGTCCGGAATCTCGGCCATTACCTCGCCGAGTTCGAGCGCAACGCGCGGGCGAGCGGCGCCGTGGTGCATTATGCCCGCACCTCCGACGAGGCCTGCCGCATCGTCGTGGAGATCTGCCAGCGGGCCGGCGCCAAAAGCGTGACGCGCTCCAAGTCGATGCTCGGCGAGGAGATCGGCCTGCCGCACGCTTTGGAAGCGGCGGGCATCGAGCGCGTCGAGACGGATCTGGCCGAACATATCGTGCAGCTCGCGGGCGAGCGGCCGAGCCACATCATCTGGCCCGCCATGCACAAGACGCGCGAGCAGATTTCCGAGCTGTTCCGCGCCGCCCACGCCGAGCCGCACCGGGAGGAAACCGCCGAAGCCATGGCGGCCTCGGCCCGGCGCCATCTGCGCCAGCGCTTCCTCGACGCCGATATCGGCATATCCGGCGCCAATTTCCTCATTGCCGACACGGGCAGCGTCTGCACCGTGACCAACGAGGGCAATGCCGAAATGACCACCACGCCGCCGCGCATCCACATCGCGACGGCGGGCATCGAGAAGCTGGTGCCCTCAGCCGCCCACGCGGCGATGATGCTGCGCCTTCTCGTGCGCTCGGCGACCGGCGCGGCGCTGACGCAATACACGACCTTCCACACCGGGCCGAAACGATCGGGCGATCTCGACGGGCCGGAGGAGTTCCACATCGTTCTCGTCGACAACGGCCGCACCACGATGCTGGCGGGCGAGGAAATGCGCGACATGCTCCGCTGCATCCGCTGCGGCGCCTGCATGAACCATTGCCCCGTGTTCAACCAGATCGGCGGCCATGCCTATGGCGGCACCTATCCCGGCCCGATGGGCGCGGTGCTGACGCCGATCTTCGACGGACTGAACGAGAAGACCCGCGACCTCGCCCATGCCTGCACGCTGAACGGGCGCTGCCGCGAGGTCTGCCCGGTGGACATTCCGCTGCCGACCCTTCTCAAGGGCTGGCGCACGGCGAGCTGGCGCGAAGGGCTGGAGCCGCGCACCATGCGCGCCGGGCTCGGCCTGTGGCGCTGGCTGGCAACCCATCCGCTCCCCTACCGCATGGCCACCGGCCTCGCGGCGAAAGCGTTGCATTTCATGGGCGGCGCGCGCGGGCGTGTCGCCTCCCTGCCGTTTCTCGGCGGCGCCTGGACGCGGCATCGCGACATGCCCGTTCCGCCGGGCGGGCCGACCTTCCTTCAGGCCGAAGCCGCCCGCCAGCGGAAGGCCGGCCGATGAGCGAGGCCCGCGACGCGATCTTCGGCGCGATCCGCCATGCGCTCGGCCCCGCGCGCGCCGCCGAGCGCATTCGGGCCGAGGCCGACGCGCTTCTGGCCGAGCCCGAGCGCGTGCGTCCGCGCCTGCCCGATGGCGATCTCGCGTCCCTGTTCGAGGCGGCGGTGACGCGGCTGCCGCCCGGCGCGTCCTGCGAGCGCATCGCCGATTTCGCCGCCCTCCCCGCAGCCGTGGCGGCGCATCTCCACGCGCGCGGGCGCGAGCCGGCGATCAAGCTCCAGCCCGCGCTCGCGCTTCTGACGCTTCCCTTCGCGGAAGCCGGCGTCGCGCTGCGGGACGAGGTGGACGACCGCACCGCCCTGTCCTTGTCGGACTGCGCCATCGCGGAAACCGCGAGCCTCGTGATCCGCTCGGGTGCCGACATGGCGGTGCTCGACGCCTTTCTGCCGCTGCACCATCTCGTGGCGGTGCGCGTTTCCGACATCGTGCCGCATCTGGAAGAGGCGGTCGCGCGCTTCGATCTCGCCCGCAGCCGCAATCTCGTGGTGGTCACCGGCCCGAGCGGGACGACCGATATCGAGGGCAATCTGGTGATCGGCGTGCATGGCCCGGCGACGCTGCACATCTTCCTGATCGAAGACGGCGCGGCTTGACAGCGGCAGCCGGCTCGGCAAAGGCGCGGGCCGGTTTGTGGGCAAGGGAGAACGGCGGGGCATGTGGTGCGAAGCGCTCGAGGGCTGCGACCCCATGGAAGCGGCCCGCCGCCTGCGCCCGCTCGGCCGCCTCACCTTTCTCGACAGCGCCGCGCCGGGCGGCCCGAACGGGCGGCGCTCGGCGGTTCTCGCCGCGCCCTTCGCCGAATTCACCGCCTCGCTGAACGAGACGCGCCTGGACGGCGCGCTGGTCGAGGGAAGCCCCTTCGCCGCGCTCGACGCCCTTCTGGCGCGCTACCGGATAGAAGCCCGCGACGAAACGCGGCTCGGGCCGGGCCTGGCCGGTTTTCTCGCCTTCGAGGCCGGGCATTTCATCGAGCGGCTGCGCCCCGTGCGCGATCTCGACCCCGACCGCCCGCTGATCGCGCTCGGCCTCTACGACACCGCCCTCGTGTTCGATCACGACCGGGGCACGACCAACCTCGTGTCCAGCGGCTTCTCGCCCGTTCTCGACGCCGCCTCGCCGCTCGACGCGCGCGAGGCCCATGCGCGGGCGAGGTTGGCCGAATTCCGCGCGGCGCTGGAGCGCGAGCCGGCGCCCGAAGCGCCCGCTCCCACTGAGGCCCCCGAATGGCGCTCGGACATCTCGCGCACCGATTACGCCGCGATGGTGGAGCGCGTGCGCGCCTTCATCCGGGCGGGCGACATCTATCAGGCCAATGTCGCGCGCCGCTTCGAGGCCGACCTGCCGGAGGGGTTCGATCCGTTCGGCTTCTACGGCGTCCTGCGCCAGGTGAACCCCGCGCCCTTCGCCGCCTATCTGGACATGCCCGGCCGCACGATCGCCTCGGCCTCGCCCGAACTCTTCCTGCGGCTGCGCGGGCGCGCGGTGGAAACGCGGCCGATCAAGGGCACGGCGCGGCGCGCGGCCGATCCGGCGCTCGACGCTGAGGCCGCCGAGGCGCTTCTGGCCTCGCGCAAGGACCGGGCCGAAAACGTCATGATCGTCGATCTCCTGCGCAACGACCTGTCGCGCGTCGCCGAGGCCGACAGCGTCGAGGTGCCGGCCCTGTGCGCGCTGGAGAGCTTTTCGGGCGTCCATCATCTCGTCTCCGAGGTCACGGCGCGGCTGCGCGAAGGCGAAGGCGTCGGATCGCTCCTGAGCGCCAGCTTTCCCGGCGGCTCCATCACCGGCGCGCCGAAGATCCGCGCCTGCGACATCATCAGCGAGCTGGAAGGGCGGCGGCGCGACGTCTATTGCGGCTCGCTCGCCCATTTCGGCTTCGACGGCGCGGCCGATCTTTCCATCGCCATCCGCACCGTGGAATTCGAGGGGACGCGCGCCCGGTTCGGCGCGGGCGGCGGCGTCACCATCCTGTCGGACGGGGCGGCGGAATACGAGGAAACCGGCGCCAAGGCCGTGCGCATTCTCGAGGCGTTCAAGGCCTATGCCAGGGGCGGGTCGGCGGCGTGATCCTGCTTCTCGACAATTACGACAGTTTCTCGGCCAATCTCGCCCGCTATCTCGAACGGCTCGGCGCGCCGGTCGCGATCCGGCGCAGCGACCGGGTGACGCTCGGTGAGATCGAGGCGATGGAACCCGAGGCGATCGTCCTGTCGCCCGGCCCCTGCGGCCCGGCGGAGGCCGGCGTCTGCCTCGATACCGTGCGCGCCTTTTCCGGACGCATCCCGATCCTCGGCGTGTGCCTCGGGCATCAGGTGATCGGCGCGGCCTTCGGCGGATGGGTCGGCCCGGCGCTCCAGCCCATGCACGGCCTGTCATCGCCCGTGCGCCACGAGGGGGGCGATCTCTTCGAAGGCCTGCCGCAGCCCCTGGAGGTCGGGCGCTACCATTCGCTGATCGTGCGCGCGACGCCGGAGATGGACGCGGCGCTTCGCGTCACCGCCTGGTCGGACGAGGGCGAGATCATGGCGCTGCGCCACCGCACGCACCCGACCTACGGAATTCAGTTCCATCCCGAATCAGTACTGACACCTGACGGCGCGCAACTTCTGGGCAATTTCAGGACATTACTTGGTCGGAAACGGGTCGAAAGGGCCTGAAAACCGGGCGTTTGGCAATCGATCCGGATGACATAATAAGTCGGACCAATGGGTTAGCATCACTGTCCCATTGAAGCCGCGAGCCCAGCATGGTCCGGCATCCGAGTAAAGTTCGCGAGTCGTCAGCCAGCTTATAATTACTTAAATGCGAAACGTTTGGGCTTCTTGCATATCGTTTCGCATGAATGAGCGTATCAGTTCGAGAGGCTCAACGTGCCTGACACGGTGACATCCTCTCCCCCGAATTTGACGGACGAAGACGCGCAACTGGTCGCGACGCTTTTGTCGATCGCCAAGTCCACACGCGCCTTTCTCGCCCTTCTCCTGGCCCAGATCGATCTGCATCCGGGCCAGGATCAGCTTCTCGCTCGGCTGACGCCGGGAGAGTCCGTCAGCGTCTCGGCGCTGGCCGAGCAGCTTGCCGTGCGCCCGTCCACCGTGTCCAAGATGCTGGATCGCCTGATCGAGAAGGACCTCGTCCTGCGCGAGTCCAACAGCCGCGATGCGCGCCGCACCATGGTCATGTTGACCGCGGCCGGGGAAGCGGCCAAGCAGCGGGTGCGCGCCCTGTGGCTGCGGCTCGATACGGAACTCGGCAATTCGCTGGAGGACAAGGAGCGCGCCGCCATGCTCGCCTCGCTCCAGCAGGTCGATCAGCTCCTGAGCGCAAGGCTGCGCCGCCTGCGCTAGCGCCTTGGCCCCGGCGTGGCCGGCGGGCCAAGCCCCGGAAAGCGTTTCTTGTTTGGAAACCGGCGAGCGCGCGGCGGGTGCGGCGCAGCGCAAACGCGCGCGGCACTCACGGGCGGGGCGCGGTTTGGTGCGGCTCGTCGGCCTATGGCCGGCGAACTTGTTGCGGACCTGAGCATTGGCTAGGCTATTCACGGCTTTTCGCATATGCTCAAACGCGCGCGCACTCAACGAGAAGAAGATCGCCATCCCTGTGACGAGACCCTCGCATCTTTCCCGACGCACGGCGCTGAAATACGGCTTGGGCGGCGTCATCACACTGCTGTGGACGCAGGCCAGGGCGCAGGACCCGCAAACCCAGCCGGCGCCGGGCGCGACGCCCCCCGCCGCGGAGCCCGCCCCCGCGCAGCCCGCGGCCCCCCCGACCGTCGTCGATCTGAACGCCTTCTCCTTCGATGCGCTGACGGCCGCCATGCGCAATCGCGCGGCCCAGCCCTATCAGGAGCCGGCGAACGAGCTGCCGCAGCCGATCGCCGATCTCGACTACGACCATTACCGCCGCATCCTCTACCGGCGCGACCAGACGATCTGGGCGAACGAGCCGCTGAACTTCCAGATGCAGGCCTATTTCCCGGGCTTCCTCTACAAGGCGATCACCCGCGTCTTCGTGGGCGACGGCACGCATTTCCAGCCGCAGGTCTTCTCGGGCGCCAATTTCGAGTTCCTGGCGCCGCTCGACCCGTCCGTCTTCCAGAACATCCAGCTTCCGGGCGTGGCGGGCTTCCGCCTGAACTATCCGATCGACCGGCCCGACCTCTACGACGAGATCGTGTCCTTCCTCGGCGCGTCCTATTTCCGCGCGCTCGGCATGAACAACCGCTACGGCCTGTCGGCGCGCGGTCTGGCGATCAACACGGCCACCACCTCGGCCGAGGAATTCCCGCGCTTCACCGCCTTCTACATCGTGAAGCCGCAGCCATCCGACGAGACGATCCAGCTCTTCGCCGAACTGGAAGGCCCGAGCCTCACCGGCGCCTATGCCTTCAACCTCAAGCCCGGCCCGCAGACGATCATCGACGTCACCGCGCGCCTGTTCTTCCGGGGCGAGGTGGAGCGGCTCGGCGTCGCGCCGCTGACCTCGATGTATCTCTTCGGCGAGAACGACCATAGCGAGCGCGAGGACTTCCGCCCGGAGGTCCACGACAGCGACGGCCTGTTCATCCAGCGCCCGAACGGCGAGCGCCTCTGGCGTCCGCTCAAGAATCCCGACGATCTCGCCCTGTCCTACTTCACCGAGGCCTCGCCGAAAATGTTCGGCCTCATGCAGCGGGACCGCGACTTCAGCCATTACGAGGATGTCGAGGCGCATTACGAACTGCGCCCCTCGCTCCTGATCGAACCGCTCGGCGACTGGGGTCGCGGCGCGATCCTCCTCGTCGAGATCCCCACCGAATCGGAAGCCAACGACAATATCGTGTCGTTCTGGGTGCCCGAGGAAAAGCCCAAGGCCGGCTCGCAATACGAGTTCCGCTACCGGATGCATTGGGGCATGTTGCCGGACCCGCTGACCCATCTGGCGACGGTCGCCGGCACCTATGCGGGCGTCGGCGGCAACGCGGCCGACACGGCCGACACGGGGCTTCGCCGCTTCGAGATCAACTTCGTCGGCGGCACGGCGCAGAACCTGCCTGTCGACGCGGTGGTGGTTCCGGTGATCGACGTGCCGGCGGAAGGCGCGCGTCTCGTCCATAGCGGCATCTCGCGCCTGCCGAACGGCGGCTGGCGCCTGTCGATCGAGCTGGAGAAGCTGAACGCCAGCCCGGTGGAGCTGCGCGCCAAGCTGTCCTTCAACCAGCGCATCATCTCCGAATCCTGGCTCTATCAGTGGACGGGCCGTCCGTGATCGGCCGCGACACGCAGACCGCCCCGCGCGCCAACACGGGCGAGGCGGATCGCTTCTTCGACACGCGGCCCGTGGGCTTTCTGGTGAACCGGCCGGACCTTTCCGAAGAGGAGGTCCTCGCCGCGATCCAGGAACGGCTCGCCTTCGACGGGCGCACCGGCCCCGAGCCGCAGGTGGTGATCGAGGCGGCGCGGCTCGGCAAGCGCAAGGCGCTGGCCTTCCTGCGCAAGCTGGTTCTTCCCCAGCCCCGCTCGCCCCTCGCCATGCCCGTGCAGCCGATCCTGCGCGAGCATCTCACCCATGGCGTCGAGGGCCATTGATGGTTCGGCGCCAGGTCCTCGCGGATCGGCGCCGCCGTGAAACCGGGCCGAGCCGGATGCCTCATCCGGCAGGCCGCCGAAGCCGGGTCCGCCCCCATGATTCCGTCAAGGTCGCATGGTTGGTGCCGCCGTCCCGCATGAGTTCTTGTCAGCGAGCGCGTCCGTGATCGTATTGGGTAGACTGTTCTTCGCGCTGTTCGCGCTTCTCCTCGCCGTGGTGGCGGGCGTCCTGTTCGCCGTGGTGATCACGGCCAACGGCACGACCTGGCTGCATGTGGTGCAGGTCCTGCTCCTGATCGTGTGCTGCCTCTGGCTCGCCTGGGGCTTCAACACGGCCGTGGTGGGCATCTTCTCGCGCCGCGGCCGGCGCTGGACGGCGGCGCCCGACGGGCGGCGCTCGCAAAGCCGCACCGCCATTCTCATGCCGGTCTACAACGAGGACGCCGACGCGGTTCTGGCGCGCGTCGCCGCCATGATCGAAGGCCTCCAGGCGATCCGCCGCCTCGACCATTTCGACGTCCATATCCTCAGCGATTCCACCAAGGCGGAGGCCGTGGCGGCCGAGCGGCGCGCCACCTTCTCGGTCGCCGCCGCGCTCGAAGCCGGCAGCCATCTCTATTATCGCAACCGCAAGAAGAACATAGGGCGCAAGGCCGGCAACATCGCCGACTTCGTCACCAATTGCGGCGGCGCCTACGACTATATGCTGATCCTCGACGCCGACTCGCTGATGCGGCCCGAGACCATGCTGGAAATGGTCGCGCGCATGGATGCCGATCCCGAACTCGCCCTCCTCCAGACCCAGCCGCTGATCATCGGCCGCCGCACCCTGTTCGGCCGCGCGCTGCAATTCTCGGCCGCGCTCTACTCCCCGATCTTCTCGCGCGGTATCGCCTCGCTCCAGGGCCGCGAGGGTCCCTTCTGGGGCCACAACGCGATCATCCGCACGCGCGCCTTCGCCGAGCATTGCGGCCTGCCGAACCTGTCGGGCAAGCCGCCCTTCGGCGGCCACATCCTCAGCCACGACTTCGTGGAAGCCGCGCTTCTCGCCCGCTCGGGCTTCAAGGTGCGCGTCGATCCCGACCTCCAGGGCTCCTTCGAGGAAGCGCCGACCAATCTCATCGAATATGCCAAGCGCGACCGGCGCTGGTGCCAGGGCAATCTCCAGCACGGGCGCCTCGTGCCGGCGCCCAACATCCGCTTCTGGAGCCGGGTGTCGATGATCTCGGGCATCATGGCCTATGCGGCCTCGCCGATCTGGCTCCTGTTCCTCGTGGTCAGCCTTCTCGACCCGATCCTGTCGCCCTCGCCGAACTACTTCCCGGCGGACTCGCTCTTCCCGGTGTTTCCGCAGCCCGAAACCGGCAAGGCGCTTCTGCTCCTCCTGGGCATCGTGCTCCTCCTTCTCCTGCCCAAAACGCTGATCGCCTGCTACACGGCCTTCACCCGGCGCTCGACCGCCTTCGGCGGCACGCTGACCGTGCTTCTCGGCGGCGGCGCGGAACTCGTCCTCACCAGCGCGCTCGCGCCGATCATGATGATGTTCCAGTCCAAGGCGGTGACGGAAATCCTGCTCGGCCTCGACAGCGGCTGGCCGTCCACCGATCGCGACGACGAAGGCCTGCCGCTGAAGACCGCCTTCCAGGCGTCCTGGTGGATGGTGATCGCCGGCGCGATCCTTCTCTTCCTCACCTTCTTCTACGCGTTCGAACTGTTCTTCTGGGTCTGCCCGATCGCCATTCCGCTCCTGATCGCGCCGCTCTTCATCTCCTGGACGGGCGATCCGGGATTGGGCGACGCGGTGCGCCGCTCCACCATCTTCGCGACGCCCTTCGAGATCGATCCCGAGCCGGTGATCCGCGCCTCGGAAAAATGGCGCCGCCGCCTCAGCGAGGAAAGCATCGGGCGCGAGCCCACGCTGCCCAAGGACGCGGCCTCCGTCACCGGCCCCTCCGCCGCCATGGCGCCGGCCTGACGCTCTAGCCACCACACCTCGGAACCGCGAAACGGCCGCTCCGCCCCTTCCGGGTCGGGCGGCCGTTCTGCTTTTGCGGCCTGCCTTCCTCTCGCCGGATTGCTTGGGCACCTGCCTTTGCTGCAATGCGAAAGACGTTCAGCAAGGGTTCAGGCGCGGGCCTCTAACGCTAAGTATGACAAACCGAAGACGTCGATCGTCTCGGTGCGTGCATGAACGGTCCGATCTCCCAACCGGGAACCGGCCCGTCTGGAATGGATCGAATGAGCATGGCATCCGCACCGGTTGGCGCGCCAGGATCGGCGCGCGACAGTCGCGTCGATTTCTTTCGCGGCTTCGCCCTCCTGACGATCTTCGTCAATCACGTGCCCGGCGTGATGTGGGAGCATCTGACCTCCCGCAATTACGGCTTCTCCGACTCGGCCGAGCTTTTCGTCTTTCTGGCGGGCTTCGCCTCCGCCTTCGCCTACGGCCGCTCGTTCCTGCAGGGCTCGGCCTTGGTGGCGAGCATCAAGGCGCTGCGCCGGGCGGGCACGCTCTATCTCGTCCACATCACGCTGACGATGATCGCCGTCTCGCTCTTCGCGCTCGCCGCGATGACCACGGGCGACGGGCGCTATCTGATGCAGCTCGGCATCGGCTACTTCATGACCCAGCCGGTGGAAACGCTGGCCGGCGTCGCGACGCTGATGCACCAGCTCGCCTATCTCAACATCCTGCCGATGTACTGCGTCATTCTCCTGATGCTGCCCTTCATGCTCGCCATCGTCAGGCGCGTCGGCCTGCCCGGCCTCCTGATCGTCTCGGCGACGCTCTGGGCCATCGCCGGCACGACCGGCCTGAACCTGCCCAATCACCCCAATCCCGGCGGCTGGCAGTTCAATCCCTTCGCCTGGCAGATCGTCTTCGCCATCGGCCTGGCAGTGGGGCTGGCCAAGGCCGGCGGGCGGGCGCTCGTCGCCTACAATCCCACGCTCTACGCGATCGCCCTCGCCTATCTCTTCCTGTCCTTCCTCTTCGTCGAGTTCCAGCTCTGGCACTGGTCGTCGCTCGTGCCCGGCCCCTTCCTGATGACGGGCTTCGACAAGACCTTCGTCACGCTGCCGCGCCTCCTGCACATTCTGGCGCTGGTCTATGTCTTCGCCCATGCGCCTTCCGGCTCGCTGGTCCGGCGAATCGGGCCGAACAATCTCCTGTCGGTGATCGGGCGTCATTCGCTTCCGATCTTCGCCACCGGCACGATCCTCTCCGTCGCCGCGCAGGCGCTGCGCTTCAACCGCGAGCCGGCCTTCGTGTTCGACACGGCGCTGATCGCGGCCGGGCTCGCCCTCCATGTCGGGCTGGCTCTGTTTCTCGAATGGTGGCGCGGCGTCTCGGCACCCGTGCGGGCCCGCCCCCTCGCGGCCGGTGGCGCGACGGCGGCGGCCTTGCCCGGCCCCCGGCTCGGCCGCACGACCTGACCCCTCCCCTTCCGGCCGGACGCTCCCCTCGATGCGCCCGGCCGATTTGCGTGTCGGAAGAGCGATGCGTTTCGCCGGGGATGGGGTATAAGCACGGCGTTTTCCCCCAGTTCGGCGAAAGGTCGCGCATGAAGGACCAAGAACATCCCTTCCTCCGCCCGCTCTACCGGCGCGTCATTCTGGTCGCGATCTGCTTCGCCTGGGCGGGCTTCGAGCTCTACATGGGCAGTCCGACCTGGGCGATCCTGTCGGCGGCGATCGGCGTCTACGGCGTCTGGATCTTCTTCGTGACCTACAAGCCGCTGGACGAGACGCCGCCCGCTTCCCGCGACACGGGCGAGCGCTGAGCCGCCTTGCCTGCGCCCCTCTAACTTTCAACGGCAGGACAGACCGTCATGAGCCTGAAGTTCGGAACCAGCGGCTTGCGCGGTCTCGTCACCGACCTCCTGGGCGAGCCGAGCTATCGCTACGCGCTCGCCTTCCTGCGGGTGATGGCCGAGCGTGACGCGCCGCCCCGCGTCCTGATCGGGCGGGACCTTCGCGCCAGCAGCCCGGAGATCGCGGGTCTCGTGGCGGCGGCGGCGCGCGAGGCCGGGTTCGAGCCGATCGATGCCGGCGCCGTGCCGACGCCGGCCTTGGCGCTCGAGGCCGCGCGCCTCGGCACTCCGGCCGTCATGGTCACGGGCAGCCACATTCCCGAGGATCGCAACGGGCTGAAATTCTACGGGCTGAAGGGCGAGATCACCAAGGCGGACGAGGCGGACATTCTCGCCGCCTTCGAGGGGATCGGCGAGGTCGCCCCCAGCCGTCTCGCGCCGCCCGAGGCGCTGACGCCCTCCGATGCGCGCGCGCGCTATCTCTGGCGGGCGGTGGAGGCCTTCGGCACCGAGGCGCTGCGCGGCGCGCGGATCGGCATCTATCAGCACAGTTCCGTGGCGCGGGACCTTCTGGCGGAAGCCGTGGAAGCGCTCGGCGGCGAGGCCGTACCCTTCGGCCGCGCCGAGAGCTTCATTCCCGTCGACACCGAAGCCCACCGCCCCGAAGACCTCGCGATCCTGAAGGACGCCGCGCGCGGCGGCTTCGACGCGATCCTCTCCACCGACGGCGACGCCGACCGCCCCCTGATGGCGGACGAGCGCGGTGAGGTGATCCGGGGCGACGTGCTCGGCCTCATCGCCGCCGCCCATCTCGGCTTCGACACGATCGTCACCCCCGTCACCTCGGGCTCGGCGCTGGAAGGCTCGGGGCTGGTGGAGAGGGTTCTGCGCACCCGCGTCGGCTCGCCCTATGTGATCGCCGGGATCGAGGAGGCTCTGGCGGAAGGCCGCCGGGGCGTCGCCGGCTTCGAGGCCAATGGCGGCTTCATCCAGGGCACGGATGCCAGCGTCGACGGGCGGCGTGTGCCCGCGCTCCCGACCCGCGACGCGCTTCTGCCGCTTCTCTGCGCGCTCGTCGCCAGCCGCAAGGCCGGCCTGCCCCTGTCGGAACTGGTCGCGCGCGTCGGCGCCAAGCCCGCCGCCTCGCACCGACTCCAGAACGTGCCCGCCGAAAAGAGCGGCGCCTTTCTCCAGCGCCTCGCCGAGGACGAGAGCTTCCGCACGGGCTTCTTCGACGGGCTCGGGACCCCCGGCGCGGTGAACCGGCTGGACGGGGTGCATGTCGCGCTGTCCGGCGGCGAGACCGTGCATTTTCGCGCCTCCGGCAACGCGCCGGAGCTGCGCTGCTATGCCGAGGCCGCAAGCGTGGAAGCGGCGCAGGCGCTGGTGGCGGAAGGGCTGGAGCGCGCCGCGCGCGCGCTCTGAACCGACCACCGCCATCCCGAACGAAAAAGGGCCTCCCGACGGAGGCCCTTTTTGTTTGACCGGGCGTCTGTCTCAATTGCGGGCGTAGATGTCCTCGATGCGCACGATGTCGTCCTCGCCCGTGTAGGAGCCGACCTGCACTTCGATGAGCTTCAGGTCGATCTTGCCGGGATTGTGCAGGCGGTGCGTGCAGCCGATCGGCAGATAGGCCGCCTCGTTCTCGTGGAAGAGCTTCACCGTGCCGTCCACCGTCACTTCCGCCGTGCCGCGCACGACGACCCAGTGCTCGGCGCGATGGTAATGGCGCTGGAGGCTCAGAATGCCGCCTGGCTTCACGCAGATATGCTTCACCTGAAAGCGCTCGCCGATGTCGATGCGCTGATACCAGCCCCAGGGCCGGTGGATCTTGTGGTGCTGCCCGGCCTCGGGCCGGCCCTCGCGGTGGAGCTGGGCGACCAGCGTCTTCACCTCGGCCGCCTTGTCCTTGGCGGCGACGAGCACCGCGTCGGGCGTCGTGACCACGACGACATTGTCGAGGCCGACGACGGTGGTCAGCACCTCGTCGGAGCGCACGAAACTGCCCGTCGTGCCGAGAACCGAGACCGGCCCTTCCAACACGTTGCGGTCGGCATCGGGCGTCTTGATGTCGTAGAGCGCGTCCCAGGCGCCGACATCCGACCAGCCGAACGAGGCCTTGAGGACGCCCGCCCGCGCGGTCTTCTCCATCACCGCATAGTCGATCGAGATGCGCGGCGCGCTGGCGAAGCGCGCGGCGTCGAGGCGCAGGAAGTCGAGATCGCGCTGCGCGCCGTCGACCGATTCCTCGGCCGCCTTCAAGGTGGCGGGCGCGTTGGCGGCGAGTTCCTCGATCATCAGGGCCGCGGGAAACAGGAAATTGCCGCTGTTCCAGCTATAGCCTTCCGCGATGTAGCGCTCGGCTGTCGCGGCGTCCGGCTTCTCGGCGAAGCGCGCGACCTCGAACAGGCGACCGTCCGCGCCGATCGGCGCGCCCGGCGCGATATAGCCATAGCCCGTGGCGGGCCAGCTCGGGTGGATGCCGAGCATCATGATGCGCCCTTCATGGGCCGCCTCGGCCGCCCGGAGGCAATCCTGCGTGAAGGCCTCGCCGTCCGAGATGACGTGATCGGCGGCGAGCACGAGGCAGAGGGCTTCCGGGTCGCGCCGGCTGGCGATCACCGCGCCGACCGCGACCGCCAGCGCCGAATCGCGGCGCTCGGGCTCCAGCACGATCTCGGCGTCGATCCCGTTGCGGGCGAGCTGCTCGGCGACGGTGAAGCGGAAGTCGGAATGCGTGACCACCACGGGCCTTGCGAAGCGCGGGCCGGTGACGCGGCGCATCGTTTCCTCGAAGGTCGTGCGCCCATCGCCCACGAGCGGCACGAACTGCTTAGGCATCGTGTCGCGCGAGACCGGCCAAAGGCGCGTTCCCGCCCCGCCCGCGATGATGATGGGATGCACGTCGAAGGCGGTCATGAAGAATCCTTCCGGGTCAGGAGCGCCGGCCCGCGTCCGGTCTGGCTGGAGGGCCGGACGCGATCCCCTCAAAGGAGACGCGGCCCGGCCCTGTCTTTCAGCCTTTTTGCTGGAGCGCGCATCGGGGCGCAACTGCCCAAGCCCGCTTCAGGCCCGCTTGTTTGGGTTTGCGGTAAAGGATCGCGCCATCGGCTGCTTCCAAGTGGCATTGAGGGGCCGATCTTCGCGGGAAGCCCATGGGGCAGCTTGCCGCATCCGTCAGAGTGGGAATACTGGGCGGAGCGAATGAGAGGCGGAACAAGCATGACGGTCCTCGTTACCGGCGGTGCCGGCTATATCGGCAGCCACATGGTCTGGAACCTCGTCGACGGCGGCGAGGAGGTCGTGGTGATCGACCGCCTGTCCACCGGCTTCGACTGGGCGGTGCCCACCGAGGCGCGGCTTCAGGTGGGCGACATCGCCGACCAGCCCTTCGTGGAACGGGTGATCGCACAGTTCGGCGTCACCGAGATCATCCATTTCGCCGGATCGATCGTGGTGCCCGAATCGGTCTCCGATCCGCTCGGCTATTATCTCAACAACACGGTGGCGAGCCGGGCGCTGATCGAAAGCGCGGTGCGCACGGGCGTGAAGCATTTCATCTTCTCCTCCACCGCCGCGGTCTACGGCTCGCCCCGCCAGATGCCGGTGCCCGAAACGCAGGCGCCGGCGCCCGAATCGCCCTATGGCACGTCCAAATGGATGACCGAGCTGATGCTGCGCGACACGGCCGCAGCGCATCCCCTCAGCTTCGCGGCGCTGCGCTATTTCAACGTCGCGGGCGCCGACCCGCAAGGCCGCACCGGCCAGTCGACGCGCGGCGCGACGCATCTCATCAAGGTCGCCAGCGAAACCGCGCTCGGCAAGCGCTCCCATATCGACGTGTTCGGCACCGACTACGACACGCCCGACGGCACCTGCGTGCGCGATTATATCCATGTCAGCGATCTCGCCGACGCCCATGCGCAGGCGCTGCGCTATCTGCGGGCGGGCGGCGATTCGATCGTCGCCAATTGCGGCTATGGCCACGGCTATTCGGTGCTCGAAGTGCTCGACACGGTGCGCCGCGCGGTCGGCCGCCCGTTCGAGGTGCGCCTGTCGGAGCGTCGGCCGGGCGATGCGACCTCGATCGTGGCGGACGCGAGCCTGGTCCGCGAGCGCTTCGGCTGGCAGCCGCGCTTCGACGATCTCGACCGAATCGTCGCCGACGCGCTGGCCTGGGAAGAACGCCTGTCGCGGCGCAACGCGGTTTCGTAAAGGGCGGGCGCGCCTTAGCGCTCGCCGCGCGCGAGGCGCTGCCAGAGGTCGGGCCGGCGCTCGCGCGTCAGCCGCTCGGCCTCCGCCCGGCGCCAGCGCTCCACCGCGCCATGGTCGCCGGACGTCAGAACCGGGGGAATGCCGCGCCCTTCCCAGAGCGCGGGGCGCGTGTAGTGCGGGTGCTCCAGAAGCCCGTTCTCGAAGCTTTCGGTCTCGCCCGAGCGGCTGTTGCCCATGACGCCCGGCAGGAGACGCACCACGGCGTCGAGGAGCACGAGAGCCGCCATCTCGCCGCCCGACAGGATATAGTCGCCGATCGAGACTTCCCTCAGCCCCCGCCCTTCGATGACGCGCTCGTCGACGCCCTCGAACCGGCCGCAGACGATCACGACCCCCTCGCCCTCCGCCAGTTCGCGCACGAAATCTTGCGCGAGCGGGCGGCCGCGCGGGCTCATGAGAAGGCGCGGCCGCGTGTCGCCCTCGGGGCTGGCCGCGTCGATGGCGCGGGCCAGAACGTCGGCCCGTAGCACCATGCCCGGCGAGCCGCCGGCGGGCGTGTCGTCCACGAGGCGGTGCCGGCCTTCGCCGAACTCGCGGATGAAGGTGGTCTCCAGCGTCCAGTCCGCGCGCTCCAGCGCTCGGCCCGCCAGCGAGGTGCCGAGCGGTCCGGGAAACATGTCGGGATAGAGCGTGAGGACGGAGGCGCGAAAGCTCATCGGATCAGGCGAAGGGCTCGGTCGCGGCGACCTCGACCAGCTTCAGCGCGGTCTCCGCGCCGCCGGCCTCCGCCAGGACCCGGTGCCATTCGGCGACATGCGCCGTCTTCACATGAGCGGCCAGCAGCTCGCGGCTTTCCCATTCCTCGTAGATGCGCACGAGACCGGGCTCGGTGATGTCGCGGCCGAAGGAATAGACGATGCAGCCCGCTTCCGGGCGCGTCGCGGCGATCAGCCGGTTCATGGCGTCTTCCAGAGCGTCCAGACGCTCCGGCGGCATCTTCAGCGTACCCGACAGGATCAGCATGGTGGAGTTCTCCCTCCGCTTCGATAGGCGCGCCAGCGATAAAGCGCGGCGCGGCGGATGGCAACGCGGCGCGAGACGCGCTCAGGCCCCGTTACGCTCCTCTGCCGCCGCGAGTCCAGGCGGGCTCTCAAGCCTCGCCACGGCCCGCCGCGTCGCCCTTGTCGTCCGCGTCCTCCTCGTCCTCGCCTTCGCGCGCTTCCACCGCGCCCGACAGGCCGGCCGCGACCGGCTCCACCAGGATGAAGCCGAGGTCGAGATCGACCTCCGGCACGGCGGCCTCGGTGAAGGGGATCATGACGCTCGCCCCGCCGTCCGGCGCGATTTCCAGAAGATCGCCGCCGCCGAAATCATGGAAGGCGACGACCTCGCCGATCACCGTTCCGTCGGTCAGCCGCGCGACGAGGCCGACGAGATCGGCCTGATAGAACTCGTCCTCGCCTTCCTCGGGGAGCGCCGCGCGGTCCACGAAGAGCTCGGTGCCGTTGAGGCGCTCGGCGGCGTTGCGGTCCTTCACCTCGGCAAAGCGCGCCACCACGACATTCTTCTGAACACGGGCCGACTGCACCGTGTAGCGCCGGCCCGAGGCGTCGAAGAGCGGGCCATAGGCGCCGAGATCCTCGGGGTCCTCGGTGAAGGATTTCACGCGCACCTCGCCCTTGATGCCATGCGCCCCTCCCACGATGCCAAGGAGAACGGGATCGGCGGGGGCTTTGGGATCGGTCACGGGCGATGGCCTCTTGCGGGCTGGGACGCAGGGAAAGGGCCGATCGCCGGCCCTGCCGCATCAGAAACGGGAAAAGCCGCGCCGGCGGGAAGCCCCGAGCGCGCCCTCATATCCCCGCGTGTTTGCAGGCGCCGGGACGCTTCGTCAACCGAGCGCTCAGCGCGCCGCGCCCCGCCGGTCCTGCCCCGTCGTCTCGTAGAAGCGCCGCTTGACCTCGTACATCAGGAGATCGGCCCGGCGCACGAGGTCTTCCAGCCGCTCGCCCGGCCCCGCGCAGGCGACGCCCATGGCCAGCGACAGGCTGTTGCCGGGGTAGAACTGGTTGTTCACCTCGCACAGTTCGTCGATGCAGGCCTTCAGCGCCTCCGCCTGCGCGAGGCTCGCGCCGGGCATGAGAACCGCGAACTCGTCGCCGCCGATGCGCGCCGCCGTGAAGGGCGCGTTCACCGCCTCGTCCAGCACCTCGCCCGCGCGCCGCAGCAGCGTGTCGCCGGCCGCATGGCCGAGCTGGTCGTTCAGCGCCTTCAGCCCGTTGAGATCGGCCACGAGAACGCTCACCGTCTCCATCCGGCGGCGCTCGATCCGGTTCATCTCGTCGTTGAAGAAGGAGCGGTTGTAGAGCTTGGTGAGGACGTCGTGCTTGCCGAGATATTCGAGATAGGCCTCGGCCTTCTTGCGCGCGGTGATGTCGGTCAGCGCGATCTGCACGAGAGACCAGTCGTGCTCGTGGCCGGGCAGAACGGAGAACTGCAGCACGAAATGCAGCTCTTCCCCGTCCAGCGAATAGTTCACGACCTCGCGGCTCTGGAACAGCTTGCCGTTCCACAGGTCGATCAGCTGCTCCTTGAAGGGCAGGACCATGCGGTCGCGGAACACATCGCCGAGCTTCAGGAGAAGCTCTTCGAAACTCGCCGCGTGGAAGATGTCGAGCGTCTGGCGGTTGACCGACACGACGCGGATTTCGCTGATGCAGCGCGAGATGAATTCGGGGTGGACATCGAGAAAGGTGCGGAAGTCCGCAACGCCCGTCGCGCGCACGTCTTCCAGAAGCGCGCGGATTTCCGAGAAGTCCTCCACCCAGAGCGAGACGGGCGAATTCTCGAAGAGCGCGGCGACATAGGCCTCGCTCTCGGCGAGACTCCGACGCGCGTTCTCGCGCGTGGTCACGTCCTCGGTGGCGACGAGCACCCGGCTCCAGCTGTCCTCGGAGCCCGGCAGGATGCGGCCCTTCAGCTGGATGTCGAGCCGCTTGCCCGACAGGGTGTGGTTGACCGCGTAGCTCGTGAACTCGCTCGCCCCGCCCGATATCTGGACGATCTCCTCCAGATGGTTGTCCAGCATGGCGCCCTGGAACACGTCGCCGAGCCGCGACACGAGCTCGGCCGTATCGCGCGCCCCGAACAGGCGCAGCGTGGCCGGATTCACCTCCAGAATGCGGATCGCCTCGGCCGAGGCCTGAACGCGGGACTTGTCGGCTTCCAGAAACGCGCGGGGATCGTCCATCCCCTCCTCGCGCCAGCGATCGACGAGCTTCCGGATGCCGCTCCAGTCTTCCAGCCAGAGCGGCACGGGCGCGAGCGCGAACAGGGGAAGAAGGTCGGCCTCGGTCGGGGGCGACACGGGCCCGGTCGTGGTCGACTCACGCTTCATGCTGGCAGGCTTTCCGAAAGGACGGCGGGGCCGGATACGAAAATGGCGTGCCGGGAGCCCGGCACGCCACACAATCTAGCACGAAGGGGTGAAAAATCTCCCCAATCGTAAGTCCACCTTACTCGGCGGCGCCTTCGGCCTTCTCGGCAGCGGCCTGCTCGGCGGCGGCGCGGGCGTCTTCCTCACGCTGCTTGCGCTCGGCCTCGCGCTCCTGCGCCTTCTTGCCGGGCAGACCCTTGGTGAGGTTCTCGCGCGCCGGACGGTTCACGATGCCGGCCTTGTCGAGGAAGCGCAGCACGCGGTCGGTCGGCTGGGCGCCTTCGCCGAGCCAATGCTTGACGCGGTCTTCCTGGAGCGTGACGCGCTCGGCGTCCTTCGGCAGCATCGGGTTCCAGGAACCGATGCTCTCGACGAAGCGGCCGTCGCGGGGCGAGCGGGCGTCGGCGACGACGATGTGGTAGTAGGGGCGCTTCTTGGAGCCGGCACGGGCGAGGCGCATCTTCAGGGGCATGGGTCTGGTCCTTGTTCTTCTGATCCCGGCGCCTTTTGAAGGATGCGCCGTGGTGTCGTCGGTGATGTTGGTGTTTGTGGAAAGAAGCCGGCGCGCCGGCCTCTAGCGTTTCTTGCCCGGAAGGCCGGGAAGCTTGGGAAGGCCAGGCAGGCCGGGAAGCCCGCCGCCGCCGAGGCCGGGAGGCAGGCCGCCGGGCAGCCCGCCCATTCCCCCAAGACCGCCCTTCTGCATGGCTTTCGCCATCTCCTCGAGCTGCTTGGGGTCCATCTTCGAGAGGTCCGGCATGCCGCCGCCCATCCCGCCGGGCAGGCCCATCTTGGAGCCGAGACCGCCCATGAGCTTGCCCATGATGCCGGCGCCCTTGCCGCCCTTGCCGCCCATCGCCTTCATCATGTCCGCCATCTGGCGATGCATCTTGAGAAGCTTGTTGATGTCGGCTGAATCGGTGCCCGAGCCCGCCGCGATCCGTTTTTTACGCGAATGCTTGAGCTGGTCGGGATTGGCGCGCTCCCACTTGGTCATCGAGGAGATGATCGCGAGCTGGCGCTTCAAGAGCTTGTCGTCCATGCCGGCGGCGGCGATCTGGTCCTTCATCTTGGCCATGCCGGGCATCATGCCCATTACGCCGCCCATGCCGCCGAGCTTCTGCATCTGGCCGATCTGCGCCGCGAGATCGTCGAGGTCGAACTTGCCCGACTGCATCTTCTTGGCCATCGCCGCGGCCTGTTCCGCGTCGATATTCTCGGCGGCCTTCTCGACGAGCGAGACGATGTCGCCCATGCCGAGGATGCGGTCGGCGATGCGGCCGGGGTGGAATTCCTCCAGCGCGTCCATCTTCTCGCCGGTGCCGATCAGCTTGATCGGCTTGCCGGTGACGGCGCGCATGGACAGCGCCGCGCCGCCGCGCCCGTCGCCGTCGACGCGGGTGAGGACGAGTCCCGAAATGCCGACGCGCTCGTCGAAGGATCGGGCGAGATTCACCGCGTCCTGGCCGGTCAGCGAATCGGCGACGAGGAGGATTTCATGCGGGCGGGAGGCGGCCTTGATCTCCGCCATCTCCTGCATCAGCGGCTCGTCGATATGCGTGCGGCCGGCCGTGTCGAGGATGAGGACGTCGTAGCCGCCGAGCTTGGCGGCCTGGGAGGCGCGGGCGGCGATCTCGACCGGACCCTGGCCGGCGATGATCGGCAGCGTCGCGACGCCCGTCTGCTCGCCGAGAACGCGCAGCTGCTCCTGCGCGGCCGGACGGCGCGTGTCGAGCGAGGCCATCAGGACGCGCTTCTTCTGGCGCTCCGTCAGACGCTTGGCGATCTTGCCGGTGGTGGTCGTCTTGCCCGAGCCCTGGAGGCCGACCATCATGATGGTGACGGGCGCGGGCGCGTTGAGGTCGATCGCGACCTGATCGGAGCCGAGCGTCGCCACCAGCTCGTCATGGACGATCTTGACGACCATCTGGCCGGGCTTGATCGACTTGACGATCTGCGCGCCGACGGCCTTTTCACGCACGCGGTCGGTGAAGGAGCGCACGACCTCCAGCGACACGTCCGCTTCCAGAAGCGCCCGACGAACCTCGCGCAGCGCGGCGGCCACGTCGGAGTCCGACAGGGCACCGCGGCCGGTGAGGCCGTTCAGGATGGACCCGAGGCGGTCCTGGAGGGATTCAAACATCGCATCGTCCTTGTTCTTCCGACAGGCGGAAGAATGGGAACCGGAAGCGCCCCTTCCAAGCCACAGCGCCAAAGCGGATCGCATCCGCGGGCGACACTCGCTGGCGGATGGGAACCTCCATGCGGCTCGGCAAGCGAGGGACATGGTCGGCGGGTTGCGGACGGAACAGTCGCAAGAATGGGGTGTTTAAGGCGGCTCAGCGCCAAAAAGTCAAGCCCTTATCCCCTCGGGCGCGGCAAAACGCACGTCCGTTCACGCTTTCGCAGAGAATTTGCGCCATAACACAAGGGCAAGTCCAGCATATCCAGACATTCACCCCTTTCTTCCGCGTCCGAGGCTAGACTTTCGGTCCATTCCTGTTTGTTGCCAACCGTCCGATGAACATCCTGCGCTTCCCTTCCCTCCGCCGGGCCGGAGCCTCCTCACGAGGCTCGGGGGATGTCGCGCGTCCGGACGCTTGGGCCCTGGAAGCACCGCTCTCCCCACCGCCCCGACTGGAGAACGGCGTCGGCCATCCCGGTCTTCACCTTCTTCTGGCGGTCTCGAACCTCAACCGATCCTCCATCGAGGCGCTCGTCATGCAGCGCCCGGCGGCGCGCAGCGTGCTCGACGCGTTCCAGCCGCCGCCGGTGGGTCCGGCGCCGATGCCGATGCCGGAAGCCAACGACAGCTGAACGGCCTTTCGCGAGCCTGATCATCTCTCACGCGAACGTGATGTCAGCTGGACTGGCAAACACCCAGGTGTTATGAGAACGATCGTTCGCTCTCAATCCAGCGCCGGTTTTTCATGTCCTCTGTCTCCCCCGCCTCGGTCTCAGACGAGTCCGGCGCCTCGCCGTCGCGCAAGGACCACATCCTAGCTGCGGCGCGGATCTGCTTTTCGCGCTCGGGCTTTCACCGCGCGTCGATGAGCGAAATCTGCGCGGAGGCGAAGATGAGCCCCGGCGCGCTGTATCGTTACTACCCGTCCAAGGACGCGATCATCGAGGCCATCGCCGAGGAAGAGCGGGTCGCCGCCGGCGCGTGCCTCGCGCGGCTGGAAGGCCCCGGCTCCATCGCCGATCGCATCACGGATGCCGCGATCGCGTATCTGGCGAGCGCCTGCGATCCGGCGACCGGCAACCTGATCGTGGAAATCTGCTCGGAAAGCCTGCGCAACACCGCCGTCGGCGAGCGCTTCCGGCTGATCGAGGACGAGGCGCACGGGCGCATCCGCCGCGCCGTGGAAGAAGCACAGGCCAGGGGCGAGATCGCGGGCGATCTCGATCTCGACCTCGCGCTGACGCTGCTTCTGGGCATCGGCGACGGCTTGGTCATGCGACTGCGCCTCGAGCCCGCGCGCCCCGTCGAGACGCTGCGCCCCTATCTTCATCGCATGATCGCGAGCCTGCTCGGAGCCCAGCCGGCATGACGCGCGCCCCTCTCCCTTCCCCCGTCCGACCTGTCGTCTCGCGGAGTTCCGCCATGCTTCGATCCGTTCGTTTCGCGCTCGCCGCGTCGGTGGCCCTCGCCGCGCCCCTTGCGCCGGCCTTCGCCGCCGAAACCGCCGCCCCCGTCGCCGCGCCCGCCCCGCCCAACATTTCCGTGCTGCCGGCGCAACCGCGCGAGATCGTCGCGACCCTCAGCGTCACCGGCACGCTGACGCCGCGCGAGACCGTGACGGTCGGCACCGATGTCGAGGGCCTGCGGGTGCGCGAGCTCCTCGTGGACGAGGGCGACGAGGTGAAGGCCGGCCAGGTCCTCGCCCGCCTGGAAACCGACATCGTGGACGTGAACCTCGCCCGCTCGGCCTCGCAGGTGGCGCGCGCCGAGGCCGCGATCACGCAGGCCCGCGCGCTGGTCGCCGAAGCCGAGCCGACCGTCGTGGAAGCGGAAGCCTCGCTGAAGCGCACGCGATCCTTGAGCGAGAAGGGCATCGTCGGGCAGGACATTCTGGACGCCAAGGTGTCGGCCGCCGCCGCCGCCACGGCGCGCCTCGCCTCCGCACGCCAGAGCGTGGCGCTTGCCGAAGCCGATCTTGCCGCCACGCGCGCCGAACGGTCCGAACTGGAGCTTCGCCGCTCCAAGGCCGAGATCAAGGCGCCGACCGACGGGCTCGTCCTGCGCCGCGCGGCCCAGCTCGGTCAGGTCGTCTCGGCCGCCGGCGGCGCCCTGTTCGAGATCGCCCGCGACGGGCTGATCGAACTCGACGCCGATGTTTCGGAAACCGCGCTCGGACGCCTGCGCAAGGGCGAAAGCGCGCAGGTGAGGGTGGCCGGCGGCTCCAGGGTCTCCGGTGAGGTGCGCCTCGTGTCGCCGCGCGTCGATCAGGCCTCGCGCCTCGGGCGCGTTCGCATCGCCCTGCCGCGCGATCCCGCCTTGCGGGTCGGCGCCTTCGCCAGGGCCATCGTGGAAACCGCGCGCACCACCGGCGTCGCCGTTCCGCGCACCGCCGTCAACACCGGGCCGAAAGGCGATTTCGTCCAGATCGTCTCGGACGGCACGGTGGAAACCCGCGCGGTCGAAACCGGCATCGCGACCGGCAATATCGTGGAAATCCGCTCCGGCCTGAAGCCGGGCGAAACCGTCGTCGCGGTGGCCGGCACCTTCGTTCGCGACGGCGACAAGGTGACGCCCGTGCCGGCAGAGGTGCTGGAAACGGCGGAGGCCGCCCGATGAACTGGAACATCTCGGCCTGGGCGATCCGCAATCCGGTTCCGCCCATCCTTCTCTTCGTGGTTCTCGTGGCCGTCGGCATCGTCAGCTTCCTGAACCTGCCGATCACCCGCTTTCCCAATATCGACGTGCCGGTGATCTCGGTCGCCGTCACGCAGTCGGGCGCCGCGCCCGCCGAGCTGGAAACGCAGGTGACGAAGCTCGTCGAGGACGCCGTCGCCGGCGTTTCCGGCATCAAGCACATCACCTCCACCGTGACGGACGGGCAGTCCGTGACGGCGGCCGAGTTCCGGCTGGAGGTCAACACCGACCGCGCGCTCAACGACGTGAAGGATGCGATCGCCAAGATCCGGGGCAATTTGCCCCGCACGATCGAGGAGCCGATCGTCCAGCGCATCGAGGTCGAGAACCAGTCGATCGTCACCTATGCCGCGTCCTCGCCCGGCATGACGCCCGAACAGCTCTCCTGGTTCGTGGACGACACGGTGGTCCGCGCCCTCCAGGGCCTCAAGGGCGTCGGGCGCGTGGAGCGCATGGGCGGCGTGAAGCGCGAGATCCAGGTCCGGCTCGATCCCGACCGGCTCGGCGCGCTCGGCATCACGGCGGCCGACGTGAACGCGCAGTTGCGCGCCACCAATGTCGATCTGTCCGGCGGCCGGGGCGAGTTCGGTGGCCAGGAACAGGCGATCCGCACGCTCTCCTCCGCCGGCACCGTCCAGGCGCTCGCCGACACGCGCATCGCGCTGTCAGGCGGCCGTCAGGTGCGCCTGTCGGAGCTCGGCACCGTCACCGACACGGTGGAGGAGCCGCGCTCCTTCGCCCGGCTCGACGGCCAGCCGGTCGTCGCCTTCTCGATCTACCGCTCCAAGGGCGCCAGCGACACGACGGTTGCGGGTCTTGCGGCGGCGCGCATCGAGGACCTGGCCAAGACGCATCCCGACGTCAGCTTCTCGCGCATCGACGACAGCGTCACCTACACCTACGGCAATTTCGAATCCGCCATGGAGACGCTTGCCGAAGGCGCCTTCCTCGCCGTCGTCGTGGTGCTTCTGTTCCTGCGCGACTGGCGCGCGACGCTGGTCGCCGCCATTACCCTGCCGCTCGCCGCGATCCCGACCTTCTGGGCGATGAGCATGCTCGGCTTCTCGCTGAACCTCGTCAGCCTCCTCGCCATCACGCTCGTCACCGGCATTCTCGTGGACGACGCGATCGTGGAGATCGAGAATATCGAGCGCCACATGGGCATGGGCAAACCGCCCTACAAGGCGGCGATGGAAGCGGCGGACGAAATCGGCCTCGCCGTGATCGCCATCACGCTCACCATCATGGCGGTCTTCGCGCCGGTGTCCTTCATGGGCGGCGTCGCCGGGCAATATTTCAAGCAGTTCGGCCTGACGGTCGCGGTGGCGGTGTTCTTCTCGCTGCTCGTCGCGCGCCTCATCACGCCGATGCTCGCGGCCTATTTCTTCCGCCCGCAGCGCCACGAAGGGCCGGGCTTCGCCCGCCTCCTGCGCCGCTACGTGCTGCGCCTCGCGCCGCTGGCGGGCCTTGGCATCGGCGCGGTCTTCGCCCTTGCCGCCCTGCCGGAAACGACGCTCTCGAACGGCGTCGTCGACTGGCTGCGCCTCCATGCGCCTTCCATCACCTGGGATCAGGCGGGCGCACTGTCACTGCGCATCGCCCTCGGTGCCGCCATCGCGGCCGTGCTTCTCGCCTTCCTCAACCGCCCGCATCCCGCCGAGCATCGCGACGGCCCGCTGATGCGCGCCTATACGGGCTTTCTCGGCTTCACCGTGCGCTGGCGCTGGCTGACGCTCGCGGTCGGCATCGGGCTCTTCGTCTTCTCGATGGACGCCACGAAGCATCTGCCGACCGGCTTCATCCCCAAGGAAGACGCCTCGCGCATCGTCGTGTCCGTCGAACTGCCGCCCGGCACGACGCTGGACTCGACCCGCCGCGCGGTGGACGAGGCGGCGGCCAGCATCCGCGAACTGCCCGAGGTGCGCTCCGTGCTCGCCATCGGCGGTTCCTCGCCGACCGGCACGCTGGAGGTGCGCCGCGCCGCGCTGACGATCAATCTCGTGCGCAAGTTCGAGCGCCATCGCAGCCAGGCGCAGCTCGAGCCCGTGATCGCCGACAAGCTCGCCGCGATTCCCGATCTCCGCTCCTTCTTCGTCAACGACCGGGGCGAGCGCGAACTGTCCGTCGGCCTTCTCGGCAGCGACGGCGACGCGGTGAGCGAGGCGGCGGCGCGGCTGGAAAGCGAGATGCGGCGCGAGCCGATCTTCGCCAACCCCTCGGCCATGATGTCCTTCGCCCGGCCCGAACTACGCATCGTGCCGCGCCTCGATCAGGCGGCCGATCTCGGTATCGCGCCCGAAGCCATCTCGCAGACCGTGCGCGTCGCCACGATCGGCGATGCGGACGCGAACCTCGCCAAGTTCAATGTCGGCACGCGCCAGATCCCGATCCGCGTGCAGATCAGCGAAACGGCGCGCCAGGATCTCGGCTCGGTCCAGTCGCTGCGCGTCCAGACCGCCAAGGGCGGCACGGTGCCGCTCGACGCGATCGCCGATATCGGCTTCGGCCAGGGTCCGTCGACGATCGACCGCTACGACCGCGAACGGCTCGCCAAGGTCGGCTCCTCCATGGCGCCCGGCCATGAGATCGGCGAGGGCTCGGCCTGGATTGCCGGGAGCCAGACGGTGAAAGACCTGCCGGCCGGCGTCCGCCTCCAGGCGGTGGGCGATGCCGAAATCCAGGGCGAGGTCTTCGCCGGCTTCGCGTCGGCCATGGCGGCCGGCATCATGATGGTGCTGGTGGTGCTGATCCTCCTGTTCGGCTCGGTCTTCCTGCCGATCACGATCCTGGCCGCCCTGCCCCTCTCGATCGGCGGCGTCGTCGGCGCGCTCTGGCTGACGCAGAACGCCATTTCCATGCCCGTCGTGATCGGCATCCTGATGCTCATGGGCATCGTGACCAAGAACACGATCATGCTCGTGGATTTCGCGGTGGAGCAGGAAAAGCACGGCGTCAGCCAGCGCGACGCGATCATCGACGCGGGTCGCAAGCGCGCCCGGCCGATCATCATGACCACGATCGCCATGGCGGCGGGCATGATGCCGGCGGCGATGGCGTCCGGCGAAGGCGGCGAGTTCCGGGCGCCCATGGCCATCGCCGTGATCGGCGGGCTTCTCGTGTCGACCGTCCTTTCCCTCGTGCTGATCCCCTCGATCTACACGCTGATGGACGATCTCAGCCACGTCACCGGCCGCATCTTCGGCCGTCTCCTGAAGCCGAACCGGGCGGACGAGACGGGCGAGGCGCCGGTCGCCCCCGCCCACCATCCCGCCCCGACGCTCGCGCCCGATCTCGACGGCTCGCCCAGCTGGAAGCGCGTGACGGAGTTCGGCGCGCGCAAGGGCAGCGATACGGGCGGAACGACGCTCCAGCCAGCGGCCGAATAGGCGCGGCTCGCGACGGACCAACAAAGAAGGGCCGGTTCACCTCGAACCGGCCCTTCTGGCTTGGAGCGGCAAACAAGCCAGGCTCGCGTCCTCGGACGAAAGGGCCGGTCAGCCCTTCATCGTCATGTCGGGCGCGAGGTCCACCGGCTGTCCGATTTCGGCGGAGCGGTAGATCGCCTCGATCAGGCGAAGGTCGCGAAGGCCCATTTCGCCCGGCGTCAGAACCTCGCCGCCTTCGCGGATCGCATGGGACAGATGGTCGATCTCGCGCGTGAACTGCTCCGCGCTCGGCGTCTCCACCAGAACCTCCAGCGTACCCTCGGGCTGGGTCACGCGCAGCCGGTTTCCGCCATAGGCCGTGGCCGGGTCGAGAACCGCCGTCGCCTTCGAACCGAAGAGATCGATGCGCTTCTTGTTGGCCTGATAGCCGGAGGAGATGTGAATGCGCTTTCCCGAGGGAAATTCGAGCTGCGCGGCGGCGATGTCCTCGACCTCGGCAAAGCGCGCGTCGCCGGGCGGCTGGACGATCGTCGCCGACACGCGGTTGGGGAGTTCGCCGAGGAACCAGATCAGCCCGTTCAGCGAATAGATGCCGATATCCACCAGCGAGCCGCCGCCGGCCAGCGCCTTCTTCATGCGCCACTGGTCGCGCGGCAGCGAGGGTTCGAGCGGGCGGTGATGGTCGGAATTGGCGAACAGGACGTCGCCGAGCTCGCCCGCGTCCAGCATTTCCTTCAGCTTGACGTTGCTCGGTTCGAAATGCGCGCGATAGGCCACCATCAGCTTGCGGTCGGCGGCGCGGGCGGCGTCGATCATGCGCTGGCAATCGGCCGACGAGGTGGCCATCGGCTTCTCGCACATCACATGCTTGCCGGCCTCGAAGGCCTTCACCACGAGTTCGGCATGGGTGGAGTTGGGCGTGATGACATAGGCGACGTCGATCGCCGCCTCGTCGCGCATGTCGCCCATCCTGTCGTAGCCGAAGCGGGCGGCTTCCGGCACGCCATATTGCGAGCCCACCGAGCGCAGCTTGTCCGGATTGCCCGACACGAGGCCGGCGACGCGGGAGGCCCGCGCCCGCGCGAGCGCCGGAAGGGCATAGCCCTGCGCGAAGTCGCCGAGCCCGATCACCGCCCAGCCGAGCCGCTGGTCGGCCGGCCCCGGCGGGGTGGTTTCGAGTTCGGGCTGCGGCCGGCCGGTCGGCGCGTTCGGGATCTCGGGCGTCTGCGCGCCCGCCATCGTGGCGGAGGCGACGAGGCCGCCGAGGCCGAGCGCCAGCCCGCCGACGAACTCGCGGCGGGAGGCGGAAGGGGCGGAACGGTCGGTCATGGCTGTCTCCTGGAACCCGGTTCCCTCGCGGAGGGGCGCGGGACGTCCGCGCGGTGAGCTTGAGGAGGGAACGCCGCCTCACCCGATTGGCTCCCCGATCGGCTCCCAGGCACGGAAAGACCCCGCAGGGCATGCGCCTTGCGCAAAGCTGACCGCCGCGATTTCGCCTCAAAGCCTTCCAAACGGTTTCAGCCGGCCCTTTCCGGCAAGGCGATACGCCTCACGGGCATAGCTCCTATGTAATCTGCTGCATTGCAGCATGGATCGGCGGGGATTATCTTCTGGTCAATCCTTCAGCCAAGAGGAACAGTGCCATGAAATTCACCACTCGCCTGCGCGAAGCTCTTCGCCCCGTCCGCACCGCCGACCGCGAAGCCGCCTATCTCAACGAAGCCACCTCGCTCAGCGACCTCGAAAGCCGCCAGCGCGAGATCGATCGCGGTCGCTACAGCCGCAGCACCAACGCGTTCTGAAGCTTCCCTCCGGCGCTCCGGCGAGCCTCGCTCGCCCCGCGCCCTTCGGCCGCCCCGACCCGCCCTTCCGGCGAACGGGGCACCGCCGGCCCGACCGCCAAGGCCAGCCGAACGATACACGACATACGCGCGACCGCGCCCCATCGCGCGCCTGCCAAACCTGCGCTGAAGCTCATGCCGCGCCCTCGCTGGGGCTCCGCGCGCGCCAGCCGTTGCGCCCCAAGTGTGACGGTGCATTCACCGCCCGCGTCTCGACAGGCCCCCGCCCAGCCCGCATAAGCTCGCACTGTTCGCGCCGCCTGGATTCGCAGGCCGAACCCGTCGAGACGAGCGCCGGCCGATAAGGCCTCACAGCTCCGAAGCCGCCCCCCGCGTGCCGGCCGAAGGCTCGGGCGTCCGCCCTCGACGGTGTCCCCAGCGGTCCGTTGCGCGGAGCATTGCCATGGCCTTCCCCCTCGAACTCGGCCTCGACACGTTCGGCGACGTGACGCGCGCGCCGGACGGCGCCCTGAACCCCTATTCCGCCGTGTTGCGCGAAGTGGTCGAGCAGGGCGTTCTGGCCGATGCCTCGGGCGTCGACTTCTTCGGCGTCGGCGAGCATCACCGCGCCGATTTCGCCGTCTCCGCCCCGGACGTGGTTCTGGCCGCGATCGCCGCGCGCACCAGCCGCATCCGCCTGGGCTCGGCGGTCACGGTGCTCAGCTCCGACGATCCGATCCGCGTGTTCCAGCGCTTCTCGACCCTCGACGGCCTGTCGGCGGGGCGCGCCGAGGTGATCCTCGGGCGCGGCTCCTTCACCGAATCCTTTCCCCTGTTCGGCTTCGATCTCAGGCAATACGAGGTCCTGTTCGAGGAAAAGCTCGATCTCTTCGCCGCCCTGCGCAAGGCCGAGCCGGTGACGTGGCAGGGCTCGATCCGCCCGCCGCTGCGGGCGCAGAGCGTTTATCCGCTGCCCGAAGGCGACACGCTGCGCGCCTGGATCGGCGTCGGCGGCAGCCCGGAATCGGTGGTGCGCGCGGCGCGCTACGACATGCCCATGCTGCTCGCCATTATCGGCGGCGACCCGGCGCGTTTCCGTCCCTATGTCGATCTCTACGCCCGCGCCTTCGCCGAGTTCGGGCGGCCGGTCCAGCCGATCGGCGCCCATTCGCCGGGCTTCGTGGCCGAGACCGACGACGCGGCGCGCGAGGTCTTCTGGCCCGACTACAAGCGGATGCACGACCAGATTGGCTCCGAGCGCGGCTGGCCGCCCCTGGAAAAGGCGAGCTTCGAGCGCGAGATCGAGCGCGGCTCGCTGTATGTCGGCTCGCCCGAGACGGTCGCCGCCAAGATCGCGCGCACCATCAAGACGCTCGGCCTGTCGCGCTTCCAGCTGAAATACAGCGCCGGCCCCCTGCCCCAGAGCGCGCTGATGCGCTGCATCGAACTATTCGGGACGCGCGTCGCTCCCTTGGTGCGCGAGCATCTCGAGGCTTGAGCGCATGAAAAAAGGCCGGCTCCCAAGAGCCGGCCTTTTTTGAGTTTCACAGGTCGAGCCGTTCAGGCCGACAGGCGCTCGAAGCCGGGCGCGTCGAGATCGAGATCGAAGCCTGTGTCGGCCGCCTGGCTGCGCGCGGCGACGGGCTTGCCGGCGACGGGCTTGCCGGGAACCTGTGCAACGGGCGCGGCGGACCGGCGAGCCGGCGCGGGCGCCGCGATTGCTGCAGGCTCGGCGCGCTTGGGGCTCGCCGTGTCCGCCGCCGGTCGGCCGTCGCCGAGCTGGAAGAACGAGGCGCGCTCGGCCAGACGCCGCGCCTCGCCCGACAGCTGGTCCGAGGTCGCGGCCATTTCCGTCGCCGCGCTCGCGGTGGACTGCGTCACCTGATCGAGCTGCGTGATCGCCTGGCTGATCTGCTCGGCGCCGATCGACTGCTCGCGGCAGGCCGCGGAGATTTCCGACACGAGTTCGGCCGTCTTGCGGATTTCGGGCACGAGAGCGGAGAGCTCCGCCTGCGCGCCTTCGGCGACCGCGAGCGTCGTGGAGGCGAGGCCGACGATCTCGCTGGAGGCGACCTGCGCCCGCTCGGCGAGCTTGCGCACTTCGCTCGCCACGACCGCGAAGCCCTTGCCGTGGCTCCCCGCGCGGGCCGCCTCGATCGCGGCGTTCAGCGCCAGGAGGTCGGTCTGGCGGGCGATCTCCTGCACCACGGCGATCTTCTCGGCGATGTCCTGCATGGCTTTGGCCGACTGGGCCACCGCCTTGCCGCCGCTCTCGGCGCGCAGCGAAGCCTGCGCCGCGATCTTCTCGGTGGTGGCGGCGTTCTCGGCGTTCTGGCGGATATTGGCGGTCATTTCCTCGATCGCCGCCGAGGACTGCTCGCTCGCCGCCGCCTGCTCCGACGAGCCGGAGGAGAGCGCCTCCGCCGTCGCGGAGGACTGCATGGAGCCGGACGCGACCATCGCGGCCGAGGCGCTGACACCGCCCGCGATGTCGCGCAGCGTGTCGTTCATCGCCGCCATGGCGCGCTGGAGGTCGGCGATCTCGTCCGTGCCCTCCGGCGCGATGCGGCGCGTCAGATCGCCCTGCCCGATGGCCTCGGCGACGCCCACAGCCTCGCCCAGCCGGCGCGTGATGCTGCGCGAGACAAGAACGCCGCCGACCGCCATGAGAGCGACGAGGCCCGCGAGCCAGGCGCCCGCCTCGACCATGCGCTGGCGCATGATGGCATTGATATCGTCCACATAGACGCCCGTGGCGACCACCCAGTCCCAGGGCTTGAAATAGGCGGAATAGGCGTATTTCGGCACGTCCTCCGTGCCGCCCAGCCGCTTCGTCTCGTAGCTCGTGAAGCCGCTGCCTTCGAGCGCGCGGCGGATCATTTCCTGATTGAGATAGACGCCCCTCTCGTCGCGCCGCTCCCAGCCGCTTTCCCCTTCCTGCTCGGCTTTGGGGAAGATCGTGCGGATGCCCTTGGAATTGAAGCTGAAGAGATAGTTCTCGCCGCCGAAACGGACCGGGCGCAGGACCTGGCGCGCCGTGTTCTCAGCCGCCTCGCGCGTCAGCTCGCCCGCTTCGACGCGGGATTGAAGCGAGGCCATGGTGGAGAGAGCGGCGCTCACCTGCGCCTTGAGAAGGTCTTCCCGGTCGCTCCAGAGCTGGTCGTGCAGCGTGCGAAGCTGGATCGCGGCGCAGGCCATCGCGACGAGAATGGCAAGGGCGGTGAGAAGGGCGAGCTTTCGGCCAACCGTCATACGCATGGCGGATTTCCTGGAACGATGAGGACTGTCTTTCGACAATCACCCAACGTCCCAAGAGGTTAAGAAACTGGCGGGCGTCCTGGCGCGCCTTGGTTTCCAGGGTACCTATGAAGGTTTCGAGCAACGAGATCCGCATGGCAGCGTAAACGCATCCTGACGATCCGCTCCCGCTCGGCGGGACACGAGAGCGCGTCCCGCCGAGCGGGATCTCAGGGAAGGAAAAGCCGCAGCGCCACCCATCCGGCGGCGGCGACCATCGCCAAAGCCGTCGTGTGAACGAAAATCGTCACCAAGGTTTCGATCCGCATGACACCCCTCCCCCATCCGCACGCGCCCATCCCGTGCGACGATCCGCAAGGGATCGATTCGTCGGGAGGATAACGCAGCAGGATGAAGAATGGTCGCGTCGGACGAGGCGGTTTGCGTCATCCACCGGAAAAGAAAAAGCCCGCTCGGGGGAGGACCGAGCGGGCGAGAAGTGCATGTATCTGGGAGGAAACGATGCACAGCCAAATAACCATACCGCACCGCATCATAGCAAGGCCGTTTTCGCATAGCTGCCATGCGACCGCTCGCATTCGCGCATAGGTTAAAGCCGACCGCGCCAAAGTTGTGCGAAAGGGGAGCCTATCCGCTCTGGCATTCCCGGCCGCCCTTCGCTAGCCATCCCGCGAGCGCCCGAGCGAGTCAGGGGCGCGGGAAGGGAGACCAAGCCATGGTGCTGGATCGCGATCTCGAGGCGACGCCCTGGACGGAGCGGGCGGCGCATCGCCAATGGCTCCTGCGGGAAGCCGACGATCTGTTCCGCTTCTTCGAGGCGGGGAGCCTCGATCCCGACGGCGGTGTGCGGGTGCCGGACACGGACGGACGCCCCCTGCCCGGCGGCGTCACCGAACTCCACACCACGACCCGCCTCGTTCACTGCTTCGCCCTCGCCAGCCTCCAGGGCCGGCCAGGCGCGCGGGCCCTTCTCGACCACGGAATGCGCGCGCTCTGGGAACGGCATCGCGACGCAGAGCAGGGCGGCTATGTCTGGAGCTTCGGTCCCGGCGGGTTCGTCGACGATCGCAAGCAGGCCTATGGTCACGCCTTCGTGCTTCTGGCGGCCTCCAGCGCGCTCCAGGCCGGCCACCCGGACGCGGCGCGCCTTCTCGCCGACGTCACCGACATCCTCGACAGGCGCTTCTGGGAAGAGGCGCACGGCGCATCGGCCGAGGAGTTCACGCGGGACTGGCAGCCCTTCGACACCTATCGCGGCCAGAACTCCAACATGCATCTGACCGAAGCGCTGATGGCCGCCTTCGAGGCGACCGGCGAGCGCGCCTATCTCGACAAGGCCGGGCGCATCGCCGACCTCGTGGTGAACCGCCATGCCCGCGCGCAAGGATGGCGCCTGCCGGAGCATTTCACGGAGGATTGGCAGGTCGATCGCGCCTATGACGGCAATCCGATCTTCCGCCCCTATGGCACGACGCCCGGCCATTGGCTGGAATGGGCGCGGCTTCTGGTTCAGCTCTGGGAGCTGGAAGGACGGCGGAGCGACTGGATGCCGGAAGCGGCCCGCGCGCTCTTCACGCAGAGTCTCGCGGACGGCTGGGACGCCGCGCGCGGCGGCTTCGTCTACACGCTGGATTGGGACGGCGCGCCGCGCATCGGCGATCGCTACTGGTGGCCGGCCTGCGAGGGCATCGCGGCTGCGGCGGCCTTGCGGGCCGTCACCGGCGAGAGCCTCTACGAGGACTGGTATCGCCGCATCTGGGACTTCGCGGCGCTCCATCTGATCGACCGGCGCCACGGCGGCTGGCACCCGCAGCTCGGACCCGACAACCAGCCGAAGCCCGAGCCCTTCGCCGGCAAGCCCGATCTCTACCATGCGCTTCAGGCCTGCCTCATTCCCCTGCTGCCGACCGATGTCGGTCTTGCCAAGGGCCTTCGCGAAGGGCGGCTCGCGACGGCCTGAGGGGCGCATCTCAAATTTCGGCTCGGCGGCGGCCTTCCCTGCCGCGCCGGGCTTTTGCAGCGCAGCAAGACTTTCGCTTGCGCTCGGCCGCGATCCGTCGTTCCCCTGTGTCCCGCCGTCGACCAAGCGATTCCGGGAGGGAAGGCGCATCGGCGGCCGAGCCCCCTAGCGAGTGCCCCGATGACGCCAGTTTCCTGCCTGCCCGCCGACGCCGCCGACGCCGTTCTGGTCGGCCGCGTGTTCGACCCCGAAATCGGCGGCCCGGCCGTGGTTCACGTGCGGGGCGACCGGCTGGTGGACGTCTCGGCCAGCGTGGCCACCGTTTCCCTGCTTCTGGAAGAGGGCGATCCTCTCGCCACGCTGCGCGGGAGTGAGGGCGGTCGCTCCTGGAATCTGGCGGAGGTTCTGGCGCGCGGCGAGAACCACGCGGCCGGCGCGGTGCTTCTCGCCCCATGCGATCTTCAGGCCGTGAAGGCCTGCGGCGTGACCTTCGCCCGCTCCATGGTGGAGCGCGTGATCGAGGAGCGCGCCAAGGGCGATTATGCGCTCGCCAACAGCATCCGCGAGGAGATCGGCTCGGTGATCGGCGGCGCGCTCGCCGATGTCGTGCCGGGCTCGCCGAAATCGGCCGAGGTCAAGCGCATCCTTCAGGACAAGGGCTACTGGTCGCAATATCTCGAAGTCGGCATCGGGCCGGACGCCGAGGTCTTCACCAAGGCCCCGGTGCTCGCCAGCGTCGGCCATGGCGCCGAGGTCGGCATCCTTCCCGCCTCGGAATGGAACAATCCCGAGCCCGAAGTCGTGCTGGCCGTGGATTCGCGCGGCACGATCCGCGGCGCGACGCTCGGCAACGACGTGAACCTGCGCGACGTCGAGGGCCGCTCGGCGCTGCTTCTCGGCAAGGCCAAGGACAACAACGCCTCCTGCTCGATCGGCCCCTTCATCCGCCTCTTCGACGAGCGCTTCACGCTGGACGACGTGCGCGCGGCCGAGCTGACGCTGACCGTCGAGGGCGATGGCGACGGCTACCGGCTGGAGGGCTTCTCCTCCATGCGCGAGATCAGCCGCGATCCGGCCGATCTCGTCGCCCAGGCCCTCGGCCGCCATCATCAGTATCCCGACGGCATGATGCTGTTTCTGGGCACGCTGTTCGCGCCGGTGGAGGACCGCGACGCGCCCGGCAAGGGCTTCACGCACAAGCTCGGCGACCGGGTGACGATCGCATCGCCGCGCCTCGGCGCGCTCACCAACACCGTGACGCACACCGACAAGGCCGCCCCCTGGCGCTTCGGCATCAACGCGCTCATGCGCAATCTGGCGGCGCGCGGCCTTCTGGCCTGAGGCCGGCCCCGAAATGACAAGGCGGGCAAACGGTTTGTCCGCCTCTGTGTCTTCCAATGACTTGTGGGCGTCACAATTTGACGCCATGCGAGATGGCCCCTTTACTGGGGCCCGCGACGAGACACGAAGGAACCCGTATCCATGAACGATCCCGCGACGAGCCGCTCCGTCACCGTCGAGACGGAAACGCGGCGCTTGCTGGAAGGGTTCGACTGGTCGACAACCTCGTTCGGACCGCGTGAAGGCTGGTCCGAGCGTGTGCGCACGGTCGTGGATACGGTGGTGGATTCGCCCGTGGCCAAGGTCCTCATGTGGGGGCCGGACCATGTGATGATCTACAACGACGCCTATATCGAGATCGCCGGCGGCTATCATCCGCACGCCTTCGGCGGGCGCGTGCCCGAGGTCTGGCCCGAGATCTGGAATTGGAACAGCCGCATCCTGGAAGCCGGCTTCCGGGGCGAGATCCAGTCCTATGACGACCAGCTCCTGCATCTGAACCGCAACGGCGCGCCCGAGGACGTGTATTTCGACCTCTTCTACACGCCCGTGCGCGATGGAACGGGCGGCATCGGCGGCGTCCTGTGCACGGTTCTCGAAAAGACCGACCGGGTCGTGGCCGAACGCGAGACCGCACGCTCCAACCAGCGCTTCCGCGCCGCGATGGACGCCATCCACGGCACGATCTGGACCAACAGCGCCGACGGCCGGATGGTCGGCGAGCAGCCCGGCTGGGCGCGCCTCACCGGGCAGAGCTATGCCGACTACCAGGGCCTCGGCTGGTCGAAGGCCGTGCATCCCGACGACGTGCCGGCCTCCGTGGCCGCCTGGCAGGAGGCGGTCGACAACCGCCAGACCTTCGATCACGAACACCGCGTCCTCGTGGCGGGCGGCGAGTATCGCCGCTTCGCCGTGCGCGCCGTGCCGATCGTCGACGAGCGCGGCGTCGTGCACGAATGGGTCGGCGTCCACACCGATGTCGAGAACATGCGCGCCTACGAGGATTCGCTGCGCGAGCACGCCGAGATGCTGGAGCGGCAGGTGCGCCACCGCCAGCGCGCCGAGGAGCAGCTGCGCCAGCTCAACGAGACGCTGGAAAGCCGCGTCGTCGAGGCCCTGGAGGAGCGCCGTCAGGCGCAGGTTGCGCTCGCCCAGTCGCAGAAGCTGGAAACGATCGGCAAGCTGACCGGCGGCGTCGCGCACGACTTCAACAACCTGCTCCAGGTCGTCTCGGGCAATCTGCAGCTCCTCCAGCGCGACCTGATCGGCGACGAGCGCGCCGAGCGGCGCATCGGCAACGCGCTCGCCGGCGTCGCGCGCGGCTCCAAGCTCGCCTCGCAGCTTCTGGCCTTCGGCCGCCGGCAGGCCCTGGAGCCCAAGGTCGTCAACGTCACGCGCTTCGTGCGCGGCATGGACGACATGCTGCGCCGGGCGCTGGGCGAAGGCATCGAGATCGAGACCGTGGTCGGCGGCGGCCTGTGGAACACGTTCATCGATCCGACGCAGATCGAGAACGCGCTCCTGAACCTCGCCATCAACGCGCGCGACGCGATGGAGGGCCAGGGCAAGCTGACGATCGAGCTCGGCAACACCTCGCTCGACGACACCTATGCCCGCACCCATGCCGAGGTGACGCCGGGCCAATATGTCATGCTGGCGGTGAGCGACACCGGCTGCGGCATGAGCGCCGACATCATCGAGAAGGTGTTCGAGCCCTTCTTCTCCACCAAGGCCGAGGGCAAGGGCTCGGGCCTCGGCCTGTCCATGGTCTACGGCTTCGTGAAGCAGTCCGGCGGCCATGTGAAGATCTATTCCGAGATCGGCCACGGCACCACGATCAAGCTCTACCTGCCCCGCGCCGAACAGGCCGAGGATATGGAAGTCGCCGTCGACACCGGTCCGATCTCGGGCGGCAGCGAAACCGTTCTCGTGGTGGAGGACGACGACGAGGTCCGCGCCACCGTCGTGGAGATGCTGACCGATCTCGGCTACCGCGTGCTCAAGGCGGTGGACGCGCAGTCGGCTCTCTCCGTGGTGGAAAGCGGCATTCCGATCGACATCCTGTTCACCGACGTCGTCATGCCCGGCAAGCTCAAGAGCCCGGAACTGGCGCGCAAGGCCAAGCAGCGCCTGCCCAATCTCGCGGTGCTCTTCACCTCCGGCTACACCGAGAACTCGATCGTCCACGGCGGGCGGCTCGACGCGGGGCTGGAGCTTCTCTCCAAGCCCTATACGCGCGAGGCGCTGGCCCGCAAGTTCCGGCACGTTCTCGCCAACCGCGCCCAGCAGGGTGTGCGCAAGCCCGATGTCGGCGCCCCGGCGCTCGCCGCCGAAGTGCTGTCGCCGGGTGCCGTCCACCCCGACGCCCCGGCCGCTTCGGGCGGCGCGACGCCGGCCCAAGCCGCGCCGCGCCATTTCCAGCCGCACACGGTTCTCCTCGTCGAGGACGACGCGCTGATCCGCATGAACACGGCCGACATGCTGAAGGATCTCGGCCATGTGGTCGTGGAGGCCGACAGCGCCGAGGACGCGCTGGTCGCGCTCGAAACCGCGCCGGTCGACGTGCTCGTCACCGACGTGAACCTGCCGGGCATGTCCGGGCCGGATCTCGCCCGCCGCGCCGTCGCGCTGAAGCCGCGCATCGGCATCGTCTTCGCCACGGGCGACCGGCATGTCGCCGGGCTGGAGGATTTCCCGGCTGCGACCGCCCTCCTGCCCAAGCCCTACGGCATGAGCGATCTCGACAAGGCGGTCGCCAAGGTCGGCGCGCAAAGCCGCGCCATGGCCTGATCCCCCGCCGGGCGCGGCGCGGGATCGGTCCGGGATGTTTTTTGCGATGCACCGGCCTTGCGCCCTTTGTTCGGGCGCGGTCCTGAGCTAGGAAGCGGCTCGTTATCAGGCCCTTCCAGCCCGTGGAGCCGTCATGTCCGAACAGCCCCAGAACCAGGCCAGCCTCCTCGCCGAGGCGCTGCCCTTCATGCAGGCCTACGAGAACAAGACGGTCGTGGTGAAATATGGCGGCCACGCCATGGGCAATGCCGAACTCGGCCGCGCCTTCGCCCGCGACATCGCCCTTCTCAAGCAGTCCGGCATCAACCCGATCGTCGTGCATGGCGGCGGCCCGCAGATCGGCCGGATGCTCGAGAAGATGGGCATCGAGTCGCGCTTCGAGCACGGGCTGCGCGTCACCGACCAGCGCACGGTCGAGATCGTCGAGATGGTTCTCGCCGGCTCCATCAACAAGGAGATCGTCGCCCTCATCAATGCCGAGGGCGAATGGGCGATCGGCCTGTGCGGCAAGGACGGCAACATGGTCTTCGCCGAAAAGGCCAAGAAGACCGTGGTGGACCCCGATTCCAACATCGAGCGCGTGCTCGATCTCGGCTTCGTCGGCGAGCCGGTCGAAGTGGACCGCACGCTGCTCGACCTTCTCGCCCGCTCCGAGATGATCCCGGTCATCGCGCCCGTCGCGCCCGGCCGTGATGGCTCGACCTATAATATCAACGCCGACACGTTCGCGGGCGCCATCGCGGGCGCCGTGAAGGCGGCCCGGCTTCTCTTCCTCACCGACGTGCCCGGCGTTCTCGACAAGAACGGCCAGCTCATCAAGGAATTGTCGGTCGCGCAGGCGCGCGCCCTGATCAAGGACGGCACGATCTCCGGCGGCATGATCCCCAAGGTCGAGACCTGCATCGAGGCGCTGGAGCGCGGCGTCGAGGGCGTCGTGATCCTGAACGGCAAGGTGCTCCATGCCGTGCTGCTCGAACTCCTGACCGAACACGGGGCCGGCACGCTGATCGTGCCCTGACCTCTTCCCCATCCTTTGCGCCTTCGAGCGGCCGGATCGACCTCGCGTCGGTTCGGCCGTTTTCGTTTGGGGACCCACGAGCCGATCGCAAGGACCATATCAATCAGCCTGACATGGTTTCGGCTTGCATCGAGGCGTAACGTGGCGTACTCGGCCTTGCGTACCCGTCGGTACGCCAGACCCCATCGACCTGAAGGCATCGTCCCTTGTCCGCCGTTTCCGCCTCTTCCGCGCCCACGAACTCGCGCGCGCGCGTTCTCTTCGCCAGCCTGATCGGCACCACGATCGAGTTCTTCGACTTCTACATTTACGCGACGGCGGCGGTTCTCGTCTTTCCCAAGCTCTTCTTCCCCTCCGCCGACCCGACCTCCGCGACGCTGCAGAGCTTCGCCACCTTCGCCATCGCCTTCTTCGCCCGCCCGATCGGCGCGGCGATCTTCGGCCATTTCGGCGACCGGGTGGGCCGCAAGGCGACGCTGGTGGCCGCGCTCATGACCATGGGCCTCTCGACGGTCGCGATCGGCCTCCTGCCGACCTATGCGAGCGCGGGCGTTCTCGCCCCCTTGCTGCTGGCGCTCTGCCGTCTCGGCCAAGGCCTCGGGCTCGGCGGCGAATGGGGCGGCGCGGTCCTGCTCGCGACCGAGAACGCCCCTCCCGGCAAGCGTGCCTGGTACGGCATGTTCCCGCAGCTCGGCGCGCCGATCGGCTTCATCTGCGCCACCGGCTCCTTCCTGATCCTGTCGGAGGTGATGACCGACGAGCAGTTCTTCCAGTTCGGCTGGCGCGTGCCCTTCATCGCCTCGGCGCTTCTCGTCTTCGTCGGCCTCTGGGTGCGCCTGAAGATCCACGAGACGCCGGCCTTCCAGAAGGCGATCGAGCGCCATGAGCGCGTCAAGGTTCCGCTCGTCTCGGTCTTTTCCGAGCACAAGGGCCGGCTTCTGGCCGGCACCTTCGCCGCGCTCGCGACCTTCGTCCTGTTCTATCTGATGACGACCTTCGTCCTTTCCTGGGGCACCACGGCGCTCGGCTATGCGCGCACGAGCTTCCTGCCGATCCAGATGCTCGGCGTCGTGTTCTTCGGTCTCGCGATCCCCGTTTCGGCCCTGATGGCGGACCGGATCGGCTCGCGCGCCACGCTGCTTCTGGCGACGCTCGGCATCGGCGTCTTCGGCTTCCTGTTCCACCCGCTTTTCGGCGCGGGAACGGTCGGCAGCGTCATCGCCTTCCAGATCATCGGCTTCGCGCTCATGGGCCTGACCTACGGCCCGCTCGGCACCGCCCTGTCGGACCTCTTCCCGACCGCCGTGCGCTACACCGGCGCCTCGCTGACCTTCAATTTCGGCGGCATCGTCGGCGCCTCGCTCGCCCCCTATCTCGCGACGCGTCTCGCCACCGACCACGGGCTCGCGGCGGTCGGCTACTACCTGACCGCCGCCGCCGCGATCACCCTCCTCGCGCTTCTGGCGACCCCGCGAAAGGGCGAGTTCGACTGAACCGGCCGAGCGTCTCTCGATCGTCAGGTCCGGCGCCCTCCCAGCGCCGGGCCTTTCTTGTTGGGGCTTTGCCGCGCGCTGTGGCCTCCGGGCACTGGCCGACAAAGCGCCGCGCTGCCACGAGAGGGGTGAACCCGAGGGAAGGGCCAGCCCATGTCGAACCGCGCCTTGATCGCCGCCGCCACTGCTCTCGCCTTCCTGCCCGCGATAGAGGCCCGCGCCGAGGACGGCGCCGCCTCGCTCGTTCAGCGCCTCGAATCCCCCATCGAGATCGGCGACAGCGAGCATTTCCTGCGCCTGTCGCCCTTCGTGCAGTTCGACGGCGGCTGGGCTTCCTCGCGGCCGGACGATCTCGTCTCGCCCGAGGACCGGCGCAATGGCGAGATCAGGCGCGGGCGCCTCTATGCCGATTTTGGCTATGGCGATCTCGGCGGCCGCCTGACGCTCGACTTCGCCAACTGGCAGGACGCGGCCGTCACCTATGCCTATCTGAACTATGAGATTTCAGAAGCGCTGACCGTTCAGGCCGGCTATCAGGACGTGCCCTTCTCGCTGCAGAACCTCATGGGCAGCCGCTCGGCCACCTTTGCCGAAGACGGGCTGAACGCGACGCTCCAGCTCGCCGACGCGGTCGGCGTCGCGGCACTGGCCGGGGGCGAGCGCTGGAGCTTCCAGACCGGCGTCTTCGGCGGCGACATCAACGCCCAACCCTTCGACGACGGCGTGACGCTCGCCAGCCGCGCCACCTATGCGCCCTATCTCGAAGGCGAGGACGCCGTGCATCTCGGGCTCGCCGTGGCGGCGGGCATCGACCGGCGCGAGCCCCTCTCCTTCTCGGGCGGCGTGGGCAGCGATCTCGTGTCGGCCTCGCCCGTCTCCACCGACGACTTCGCCGGCTCCTCGAACCTCGTGTCCGTCAATGCGGAACTCGCCGCGACGCTCGGCCGCTTCACGCTCCAGAGCGAATATACGGTGAGCCGCGTCGATGCCTCACGCGGCGGCGAGGCGACGCTGCAGGGCGGCTATCTCTCGGCCCTCGTGTTCCTCACCGAGGATCACCGCCGCTACGACGCCAAGGGCGGCCAGTTCGAGCGCGTGAAGCCGGCGCACTCGCTTTCCGACGGCGGCATCGGCGCCTTCGAAATCGGCGCGCGGCTGGATGCGCTGGACCTCACCGACGCCAGGCTCCAGAGCGGCGGCAAGGCCGGCGCCGAGGTTGCGGGAACGGCGATCCTCAACTGGTACCCGACCGACATCCTGCGCTTCACCGCGAGCCACACCTACACCCGCGTCACCTCGGGCGAGGATCGGGGCGACCATGTGAACGCGACGCTCCTGCGTGCGGCGATCATCTACTGACCTCGCATTTCCACCAGCGCCGGCATTTTCCTCAGAGCCCGCCTTTTCTTCAGAGATTGACGCCGGCCCCGCCGACGTGTCGAAGGACGTCATGACCGAGAGCCCCACGATCCGCCGGACCGCCGACGCCACCCCTCAGGACTTCGCCCATGTCCACACATGGGTCTTCGATCTCGACAACACGCTCTATCCGCGCCGCACCGATCTGTTCAGCCAGATCGACGCGCGCATGACGCTCTTCGTGAGCGAGCTGCTTCAGGTGCCGCCCGAAGAGGCCAAGCTGGTGCAGAAGCGCCTGTATCGCGAATACGGCACGACGCTGCGCGGGCTGATGACGCTGCACGACATCGAGCCCGACGCCTTCCTCTCCTATGTCCACAATATCGACTATTCCTGGCTGGCGCCGGACCCCGAGCTCGGCGCCGAGATCGCCGCGCTCCCCGGCCGCAAACTGATCTTCACCAATGGCGACCGCCCCCATGCCGAGCGCGCGGCGCGCCAGCTCGGCATTTTCGAGCATTTCGAGGACGTGTTCGACATCGTGGCCGCCGGCCTCGTGCCCAAGCCCGCCGCCGAGACCTATGACAAGTTCATGGCCCTGCACCGGGTGGACACCGCCCATGCGGCGATGTTCGAGGATCTGGCGCGCAATCTGGAAGTGCCCAAGGCCCTGGGGATGCGCACCGTCCTGATCGTGCCGGAGAATTTCGAGAGCACGCTCGGCGACGCCTGGGAGCACGAAGGGCGCGAGGGCGAACATATCGACTTCGTCACCGACAATCTGACGGCCTTCCTGCGCCAGATCCGCTGACCCCCTGACGCAAAAAGGCCGGAGCACCCGCTCCGGCCTTTTTTCAACTGCGGTCGCGCTTACGAGCCGAGAATGGAGCGGTCGCCCCGCACCAGCGAGGCGTTGCCGTCCGTCGCGCGGTCTTCCATCATCCGGTCTTCCGCGCGGCTGCCGCCGGCGCGCTTGTTCTGGTTGAAGATCGCGTCCATCTGCTCGTTGGCATAGACCGCCTCGCCCGCCTTGGAGGCTTCACGCGCCTCGCGGCTTTCGGGGTCGAGATCGCTCGGCGGGCCCTTGCCCCCCGTCTCGTCCTCTTCGATCGTCTCGGAAACGTCCTGGTTCTGCTGGCGCCGCATCATGGCGGAATCGGTGTCGAGATCGCCCATGGCGCGTCTCCTTCCTTGGATGTGATCGGGAAGGAAACGGGCGCCGTCCCGCGCCGGTTCCGGTCAGAACGCGTAGAAGCGGCGGATGATCTCCCAGCCTTCCTCGGCCGTTTCCACGAAGGACAGGAGGCCGAGATCGTCGGGGGCGATCGTGCCCTCCTCGGCCAGGAACTCGAAATCCAGGACGCGCTGCCAGAACTCCTTGCCGAACAGCACCACGGGAATGCGCGCCATGCGCCGCGTCTGGATCAGCGTCAGCGCCTCGAACAGCTCGTCCATCGTGCCGAAGCCGCCGGGGAAGATCGCCATCGCCTTCGCCCGCAGGAGGAAGTGCATCTTGCGGATCGCGAAATAATGGAAGTTGAAGCAGAGTTCGGGCGTCACATAGGGGTTGGGCGCCTGCTCGTGCGGCAGGGTGATGTTGAGCGCGATCGACACGGCATCGACATCCGCCGCGCCGCGATTGCCCGCTTCCATGACGCCCGGCCCGCCGCCCGTCACGATCACGAATTCCTTGCCGCCCGACGAATTGGCCGAGTGCTGCGAGGCGAGCTGCGCGAAGCGGCGCGCCTCGTCGTAATAGCGGCTGTTGGCGCGCAGCCGCTCGGCCTGGGCCTCGTTGCGCGCCGCCCAGGGCTCCTGACCGGGCGCGGGGATGCGCGCGCCGCCGAACAGGACCACCGTCGACAGGATGCCCGCCTCGGTCAGCGCCATGTCCGGCTTCATCAATTCCAGCTGCAGCCGCACGCCGCGCATCGGGTCGGATGCGAGGAAGTCCGGGTCGTCATAGGCGAGGCGATAGGTCGGCGAGAGCGTCTGCGGCGTGCGGGGCTTGGCGGTCTGACGCGCCCGGTCCTCGCCGGAACTGGGAAAGGGCGTGAAGGCGTCCTCCCCCTCGGTGCCCCCGGAAACGAGGTCCTTGTCGGTCTTGACGGTCACTGGCGCGATCCCCTCGCGTTGCCCCTCACGTTGATTGTCCAGAGGGGTTCCAATAGAGGAAACGTCATGCCCCAAGCTATCGGCCCGACGCAAGAGGACCCCATGACCGACCACGCCCAGCTCGAACAGATCATCGAAAGCGCCTTCGACAACCGGGACTCGGTGAACGCGCAGACGCAAGGCGAGGTTCGCGAGGCCGTCGCCCATGCGCTGAACGGGCTGGACAACGGCACGTTTAAGGTCGCGACGCGTGGGTCGGACGGCGCCTGGACGGTTCACCAGTGGCTGAAGAAGGCGGTGCTCCTTTCCTTCCGCCTCAACGACATGGAACTCGTGTCCGGCGCGCCGGGCGGGGCGAACTGGTGGGACAAGGTGCCCTCGAAGTTCGACGGCTGGACGGACACGCAGTATCGCGAGGCGGGCTTTCGCGCCGTGCCCGGCGCCATCGTGCGCCGCTCGGCCCATATCGGGAAGAACGCCATCCTGATGCCGAGCTTCGTCAATCTCGGCGCCTCGGTCGGCGAAGGCACGATGGTGGACACCTGGGCGACGGTCGGCTCCTGCGCGCAGATCGGCGCGCATGTGCATCTTTCGGGGGGCGTCGGCATCGGCGGCGTTCTGGAGCCGCTTCAGGCCGGCCCGACCATCATCGAGGACAATTGCTTCATTGGCGCGCGCTCCGAAGTCGTGGAAGGCTGCATCGTGCGCGAGGGCTCGGTTCTCGGCATGGGCGTCTTCATCGGCCAGTCCACCAAGATCGTGGACCGCGAGACGGGCTCCATCACCTATGGCGAAGTGCCGCCCTATTCCGTCGTCGTCGCCGGCTCGCTGCCCGGCAAGCCGATGGGCAACGGCGAAGCCGGCCCCTCGCTCTACTGCGCGGTGATCGTCAAGCGCGTCGACGAGCGCACCCGCTCCAAGACCTCGATCAACGATCTCCTGCGCGCCTGATCGGCGGCGGCGCGGCGGCTCGCTTCGAGCCCGCCGCGTCTCCTGCCTCCAGCGTTTCGACATGAAAAAGGCCGGGTCTTTCGACCCGGCCTTTTTTGCGTCCGTGCGCGGAGCGCGAAACGATCAGTTGTAGCCGAGGCCGCCGGCCGGGGTCTGCGCCGGCATGGAAGCGGGAAGCGGCTTGGTGGCGTCGAAGGCGCCGCCGAAGCGGTCGCGGTCGATCTGAGGCTGCGAGCGGTGAACGACGCGGCCGCCATCGGGCGTTCCCTCGTCGGCGCGCGAGGGGCCGATCAGCGGCGCGATGCGGTTTTCCGCCACGCGGACATTCGGGCGGGGTGCGGGAACCGGCGCGGCGATGGCCGCGATGGCGCCGGTGGCCGAAGCCTCCTGCGTCGTGCCGAGCGCCACGGCGGCGGGCGCCTCGGCGACGGATGCGCTGGTGGAAGCGCTCGTGGTGGTGGGGGCGACGACCTTCGCGGTCTCGGCCTCGCCGCGCGCGGCGGCGGGCTTGGCGGCGACCGTGCGGGCCACGATGCCCTTGCGAACGGTCGGCTCGACGGCGGCGACGAGCGTCGCGGTGTCGGACATGGCAGGCGTCTTGCGCGAGCGGATCTCGGCCATGTGACGCTTGACGTTGGAGCAGTAGACGCTGGCGGATTTCGACATCACCGTGGTGCGGTGGCCGCCCTTGTATTTCATGGCCGTCTGGCAGACGTCGCCATTGCCCTGCTCCCAGGCGCCCTTCAGGTAGCGCATCCCGTAGCGAAGGTTGGTCTCGGGATCGAGCAGCGCCTCGGTGGGGCCGGAGAAGCCGAGCCCGCGCGCCGTGGCCGGCTTGATCTGCGACAGGCCGTAGACGCCGGCGCCGCGCGCCCGCGGATTGTAATGGCTCTCGACGCGCACCACGGCATAGGCGAGTTCGCGGGGAATCTGGTTCTCGTCGGCGGCGGCGGCGATCATGCGGTCGATCTTCGGATCGCCGGTGATCGAATCCTTGGCGGCCTGCGCGACGTTCTGGATCGTGGCGGCGGACACGGTGGCGATCGCGGCGGCACCGGCGCCGACGCGCGCCGCACCCGAGACGACGCTGTTCTTGGCGGCGACCGCCGTTCCGTAGGCGCGGCTGCCGAGCGAGGGCTGCGCTTCGGCGACCTTGGGACGGGCGACGCGGCCCCCCTTGGTCTCGACATCGGCCTTGCCGGCTTCCGGCTTGCCGGAGGGGGCGACGATGCGGGTCGGTCCCTTGTCGTTGCCGGCGACCTCGACCACCTCGGACTTGGTGGTCTTCGTGGGGGACACGTCTGCCGTGCCGCTGAGCTTGTCGCCATCCGACACGCAGGCCGAAAGCATCAAAGGTGCGAGGAGGGCCAGGCTGGCCACCGAAACCATACGGCCGGAACGCGAACGCGCGCTCCGGGCTCCATCGGCCCGTTGATGCGACATGCAGGAACCCCCAAAGCTGTTTCGCTCGGTTCGACGCAATCGAGGCAAAACCCGGCCGAAACGTGGCAGAGCTGGATCGAAGGTTACGAACCGTTCACAAAGGTTAGCGCAACGTGACCAAAAAGCACCACCCCAAAAAAACGCAGAATCCAGCCTGTGGACAAGTTCGGTGGCGAAGCGGCCTCGTCCGCGCTATCACGGGCGCATGAACACGCTGCCGACCGACCCCGCCCAGAACCTTGCCCGGATGATCCGCTGCGCCTCCGTCACGCCCGCTGATGCAGGCGCTCTGGAGCTTCTGGAGTCCTTCCTCAAGCCCTTGGGATTCCACGCCGAACGCCCCGTTTTCGAGGCCGCGGGAACGCCCGCGATCGAGAACCTCCTGGCGACGCGCGGCACGGGTGGACCGCATCTGTGTTTTGCCGGTCACACCGATGTCGTGCCCCCCGGGCCGGAGGGCGATTGGTCGCTGCCGCCTTTTTCCGGCGAGGTGAAGGACGGCGAACTTTATGGCCGGGGCGCTGTGGATATGAAGGGCGGAATCGCCTGTTTCGTGGCGGCGCTTGCCCGACTCGCCTCGCGCGGTGCGCTGCCTGAGGGGCGAATCTCGCTTCTCGTGACGGGCGACGAGGAAGGCCCGGCCATCAACGGCACGGTGAAGCTGCTGGCCCATGCCGAGGCGCGCGGCCAGCGCTTCGACGCCTGCCTTCTCGGCGAGCCGACCAACCCGGACGCGCTCGGCGACATGATCAAGATCGGGCGGCGCGGCTCGCTGTCGGGCGTCGTCATGCTTCTCGGGCGGCAGGGACACGTCGCCTATCCGCATCTCGCCGACAATCCGACGCGCCGCCTCGCCCCGGTTCTCCAGGCGCTTCTCGGCACGCCGCTGGATGCGGGAACCGCGCAGTTCCAACCGTCCAATCTGGAAGTGACGACGGTCGACACCGGCAATCCGGCGACGAACGTCATTCCCGCGCGCGTCTCGGTCCGCTTCAACATCCGCTTCAACGACACCTGGACGGCGGAGACGCTGCGGGCCGAGATCCTGCGACGGATCGAAGCGGGGCTCGGCGTGGTGAAAGGCATGAACGGGGCCTCGCTCTACGAGATCGAATGGCGCGAGCCCGTGTCGGACGTCTTCGTCACCTCGCCGGGGCCGCTGGTGGAGGCGCTGTCCGGCGCGGTCGAGGCCGTCACCGGCCGCCGGCCCGAACTCTCCACCTCGGGCGGCACGTCCGACGCGCGCTTCATCAAGAACCACTGCCCGGTGGTGGAATTCGGGCTTGTCGGCCGCACGATGCATATGGCCAATGAACGCGTGGCCCTTTCCGACCTCGAGACACTGACGGACATCTATGAGACCTTCGTCACCCGCTGGTTCGCCGCCCAGTCCTGATTTCATGCCGAGTCTGGCCGAGATCGCGCGCTACTTCACGGGGGCGGCGCGCCTCATGGCGGGCCGGCGCGACGGGCTGGCCTTGCTCGACTGCACGGCCGACGGCTTCTGGCGCTCCTTCGCGGCGCTGGTGGTGGCCCTGCCGCCGACCGTTCTCGCCTGGCTGGAATACGAGACCGTGGAGCGCGCGCCCTTCGCGCCGCATGTCAGCCGGTTTGCGGTCTATGGCGCGCACGCGCTGGCGGACCTCACGGCCTGGCTCCTGCCGATGCTGATTCTCGCCTCGTTCGCGCGCCCGCTGCGCTTCTCGCGCAAGATGGTGCCTTTCGTGGTGGCGACGAACTGGGGCGGGGCGCTGCTCGCCTGGGTCTTCTCGCCCTTCTTCCTTCTGCTTCTCGTGGCGGGGCCGAGCGATGTGACCGCGCTGATCGGCCTGTTCGTCGCCATCGCCTCGATCGCGCTCACCGTGCGGCTCGTGGCCAACGCCACCGCGAGCGACATTCCCCTGTCGGTCGCCATCGTCACGATGATGGTCTTCGTCTCACTCCTCTCCTACGCCGCCGTCACCGACCTCCTCGGCGTGCCCATAGCCTGAGCGAAGCGGCGGATCGCCCGGAGCGGCATAGTCGACGCGGGTGAGATAGAGCCCGTCCGGCGGCGCGACCGGGCCGCAGCGCTTGCGGTCGCGCGACTCCAGCGCGGCCACCAGATCCGCCTCGCTCCAGCGATGCTCGCCGACGAGCTTCAGGGAGCCCGCGAAGGAGCGGATCTGGTTGTGCAGGAAGGACTGCGCGGAGGCGTGTATATGCACCTCGTCGCCGGGGCCGCGCACCACGTCCAGCCGCTCCAGCGTGCGCACCGGGCTTTTGGCCTGGCAGTTCACCGAGCGGAACGTGTTGAAGTCGTGCGTGCCGAGCAGCCGCTTGGCCGCGCGGTCCATCGCCTCGACGTCCAGCGCCTTCCAGCACCACCAGACCTGCCCTTTGAGGATGCTCGGCGGCGGGCGGCGGTTGAGGATGCGGTAGAGATAATGACGCTTGCGGGCCGAAAAGCGCGCGTCGAACGTGTCCGGCACCAGGTCGGCCGACAGCACCGCGACGCCGCCTTCCTCGCGCAGCCGCGCGTTCAGCGCATCGCGCACCGTGTCGGTGCGCCAGAGCTTGGGAATGTCGACATGGGCGACCTGCCCCGTGGCATGGACGCCGGCATCCGTGCGCCCCGCGCCGAACAGGGTCACGTCCTCGCTGCAGAAGGCCTTCAGCGCGATCTCGACCGTTTCCTGCACCGACAGGCCGTTCTTCTGGCGCTGCCAGCCGCAATAGGCGGTGCCGTCATATTCGATGGTCAGCTTGTAGCGGGGCATGATCTATCCGAGCCGCGTGCCGGCGGGAACGGCGGTGCCGCGCAGGAAGACCTCGGCCGGGCCGGCCTTGCCGCCCGCGCGCTGCACGTCGAGAAGGCGCACCGCCCCCTCGCCGGCCGCGATCAAGAGGCGATCGTCCAGCGCCGCGCCGGGCTCGCCCGCGCCGTCCGAAGCTTGCGCGCGCAGGAGTTTCAGCCGCTCGCCCGACAGGAGCGTCCAGGCGCCGGGAAAGGGCGAGAAGGCGTTGATGCGGCGCGCGATCTCGGCCGCCGGACGCGTCCAGTCGATCTCGGCCTCGCCTTTCTCGATCTTGCGGGCATAAAGCACCTCGCGCCCCGTGCGCGCGGCGATCGCCTCCTGCGGCTCGAAGCGGAGCGTGCCGGCCTCGAGTTCACCAAGCGCGCGCGCCATCAGGCCGGCGCAGGAGACCGACAGACGGTCGTGCAGCTCGCCCGCCGTTTCCGCCACGCCGATGGCGAGCGTGTCGGTGAGCCCGACCGGGCCGGTGTCGAGCCCGGCTTCCATGCGCATCACCATCATGCCCGTTTCGGCATCGCCCGCCTCGATGGCGCGCTGGATGGGCGCCGCGCCGCGCCAGCGCGGCAGAAGCGAGCCGTGACCGTTCAGCGCGCCGAGGCGCGGCGCGTCGAGAACCGCTTGCGGCAGGAGGAGCCCATAGGCGACGACGACAGCGACATCGACGCCGAGAGCGGCGAAGGCGGCCTGCTCCTCCGCGCCCTTCAGCGAAACCGGCGTGCGGACCTCGATCCCCAGACGCTCGGCCTCCAGCGCGACCGGCGAGGGCGTCGGCGCGAGGCCCCGGCGCCCGGCCGGGCGGGGCGGCTGGGAATAAACCGCCGCGATCTCGTGACCGGCATCGGCCAGCGCGCGGAGCGTGGGAACGGAAAAGGCGGGTGTGCCCATGAAGGCGACGCGCAGCGTCATGATCTCGCCCTTTCGGGGTGAGGCGCGAAAGGCGGGCGGCGCGTCAGAGCGTCTTCTTGGCCGCCTTGGTGAACTTGCGGATCACCATGTCGCGCTTGAGCTTGGAAATATGGTCGATGAAGAGGACGCCGTTGAGGTGGTCCATCTCGTGCTGCAGGCAGGTGGCGAGCAGCCCGTCCGCCTCGATCTCGCGCGTCTCGCCCGTCAGGTCCTGAAAGCGCAGGCGGATCGTCGCCGGCCGCTCGACCTCGGCGTAATAGTCGGGGATCGACAGGCAGCCTTCCTCGTAGACCGAACGCTCGTCCGAGGAGGCGAGGATGTCCGGGTTCACGAAGACCTGCGGCTGCTTCTCCTCGTCTTCCTTGGCGAGGTCGATCACCAGCATGCGCAGGGGCTCGCCCACCTGAATGGCGGCAAGGCCGATGCCCGGCGCGTCATACATGGTTTCCAGCATGTCGTCGGCGAAGCGGCGCAGCGCGTCGTCGACGCGCGCGACCGGTTCGGACACGCGGCGCAGGATCGGATCGGGCAGGATGACGAGGGGCTTGACGGTCATGCGCGTCAGGTAAACGCAGGCGCGTGAACGGTCAACAGAGCCGGCGATGTTCTCCTTTTGATCTGTTCGCGCCGACGCGAATCGGATAGGCTCGCGCTCATGAGTTTCGCCTCGCTCGCCGCGCTTCTCGACAGTCCTCTTTTCGCGCTCGGCCAGCGGCCGGTGAGCCTTGGCGAAGCCTTGCTGGCGCTCGGCGCGCTTCTCGTTCTGTGGCGTCTCGTCCGCCGCCTGCGCTCGGGCGAGAGTTTCGAGGCGGAGGGGGCGGACGCGATCCTGCGCGCGCAGGCGGAGCTGGCGGGCCGGCTTCATTCCATGGGCGAGATGCTCGGCGCGCGGCAGGCCGAGCTCGCCCATACGGTGGCCGAGCGGCTGGACGGGATGGGGCACCGGGTCGGCCGGGGCCTTGCGGAGGCGCAGGCGCAGACCGGCGAAACCCTGTCGCGCCTTGCCGAGCGCCTCGCGGTGATCGACCGGGCGCAGGGCGAGATCCGGGGGCTCGCCGGCGAGGTCGTGCGGCTGCAGGACATTCTCGCCAACAAGCAGGCGCGCGGCGCCTTCGGGCAGGCGCGCATGGAGGCGATCGTCATGGATTCGCTGCCGCGCGGCAGCTATTCCTTTCAGGCGACGCTCTCCAACGGCAAGCGGCCCGACTGCGTGATCCCCATGCCCAACGGCGCGCCGGCGCTGGTGATCGATGCCAAGTTTCCGCTGGAATCCTGGAACGCCTTTCGCGAAGCGGAAAGCGACGAGCTGCGCGACGCGGCGGCCCAGCGCCTGCGGCGCGACATGGACGTGCATATCCGCGCCATCTCGGAGAAGTATCTCCTGCCCGGCGAGACGCAGGACACGGCCTTTCTGTTCGTGCCTTCCGAATCCGTCTTCGCCGAGATCAACGAGCATTTCGAGGACATCATCCGGCGCGCCCATCGCGCCCGCGTGGTGATCGTCTCGCCCTCGCTTCTCATGCTCTCGATCGAGGTGGTGAAGGCGCTTCTGAAGGACCAGAGACTGCGCCAGGAAGCGGGGCGCATTCAGAAGGAAGTCACCCTTCTGGCCGATGATCTGCAACGGCTCGACGCCCGCGTCGCCGCGCTCAAGACCCATTTTGCCCAGACCGGACGGGACATCGACCAGATCCTGGTCTCGACCGAAAAGCTGGTGCGGCGGGGCGAGCGGATCAGCGGGCTGGAGCTGGAAACGACCGAGCCGGGGGGCTTTTCGAAGGGCTGAGACAAGGGCGGGAAAGATGGCGGCGCGATCGCTCGAATTGTCGGGAAGATCGCAAAGAATCGTCCACTTTACCCAAAAACCCGACAGCCAATTCTTGACAATATGCTAACGTGGCGGGATCGAAAACGGCTTCGCCGCGTTTTCCACAGGACTGGAAAGACGGGGGCTCAACCATGCGCAGCATGTTGAAAGCAGTTCTGGCAAGTTTGGTGATCTGCGCCTCGCCGGTGGCGCTGCCGGCCGCCGTATCCCCCGCATTCGCCAGCACCGATCTCGCCTCCGCCTATAACGACAACACCGACCAGGCCTTCCGCATCGGCCTCCAGACGCGTCTTGCCTGGACCGGCGATTACGACGGCACGTTCGACGGTCGCGTCGGCCCGCAGACCCTGCGCGCCATCCGCGACTTCCAGGCTCGCAACGGTTTTGCCGCCGATGGCGTGATGACCGACACGTTCCTGAAGAAGGTCATCGCCGACAGCGACAAGGTGCGCGACGGGCTCGGCTTCCGCCTGGTGCGGGACGACCGGACGGGCGTGCGCGTCGGCTTGCCGGCCGCGCTGGTCTCGCCCGCCGGCGAAACCGAGGTCGGCTCGATCTGGCGCTCGGCCGACAGCGGCGTCGAGATTGAGACCGTGCGCTTCCATGACGAGGGCTACTCGCTGGAAGGCGTGTTCAGCGTCCTCTCCGCCAATGGCGAGAACAAGAAAGTGTCGTCCTCCACGATCTCGGGCGACGTCTTCACGATCCGCGGCCAGGAGGACGGTCGGTCCTTCCTGATCCGCTTCAGCAATCGCGACGGCGATCTGCGCGGCTTTTCCGTAGCTTGGAACAAGGCGCACGAGGCCGAGCTGAAGCCCTACACGGTGGTCGCCGCCAACACGTTCGACCCGTTCTCGGGCGAGCCGCGCGCCGACGATATCGGCCCGGTCGCCAAGCTCTTCCGCTCGGGCCGCGCCGAGGGCGTCGCTTTCGGCGAGCGCGAGCAGCCCGCGCCCCAGCCGCAGGGGCCGGCGCTCGCCGCGCCCGGCTTCGATTCCTCGGGCACCGGCTTCGTCGTCTCCAAGGACGGCTGGCTCCTGACCAACGCCCATGTCGCCAAGAGCTGCAAGACGGTTCTGGTCGGCGATCTCGGCGCCGCCTCGAAAGTGGTGGTGGACGAGGATCACGATCTGGCGCTGGTGAAGGTCGACGCCGCCGTCGGCCAGCCGCTGCCGATCGTCGCCAACAAGCCGCGCCTCGGCGAGGACATTCTGGCGCTCGGCTTCCCGCTGCGCTCGATCCTCGCCGACAGCCTCAACGTGACGCGCGGCAACATCTCCTCGCTCATGGGCCTGATGAACGACGCCAACTACCTGCAGATCTCGGCGCCGGTGCAGCCCGGCAATTCCGGCGGCCCGCTGGTCGATCTCGCCGGGCGCGTGGTCGGCGTCGTCACCGCGAAGCTGAATGCCGTCGCCGTCGCCGATCTGACGGGCGACATCCCGCAGTCGATCAACTTCGCCATCCGGCCGGACGCCGCGACCCGCTTCCTCGAAGAGCACGATGTCGCCTTCGAGACGGCCGACGCCAAGGCACCCCTGGAAAGCGTGCCGGACGCGACCGCCAAGGTGCAGGACTCGATCTACCCGGTTCTCTGCCTCGGCTCGAAATAAGCCGAACCGTCCGAGCGATGATCAAGGCGGCGGTCTTTGACGGACCGCCGCCTTTTGCGTTATGAAGGCGGGCACGGGCTGGAGAGCCCCGGCCGTCCGCAGGCCTCACGGCCCCTGGTGAAGCTCTTCGATCGAACCGACGTCCAACGGTCATCCCTTGTGGCATGTCGCGGGCGGCAATGCGGACTCCCCTCGCAGTTTCGACATGCGCCGAGCGGAGACCCTCATGACCCGACACTCCCCCCTGCCCGCCCTCGACGGCCTGAAGGATCAGGCCAAGCGCCTGCGCGCCGCGCTGGAGCGCGAAGGCCAGCCCGTTTCCCATTCGAGATCGCTCGAACTCGTCGCCGCGCAGCACGGCTTTCGCGACTGGAACACGCTGCACGCCCATATCGGCAATCGCGGCGCCTTCGACCCCTATCGCTTGGGCGCGCGCGTCAAAGGCTTCTATCTCGGCCAGCCCTTCGAAGCCTCGGTGCTCGGCGTCGAGGCGCTGGGCACGGACAGCGGGCGCTATCGCCTCGTTTTGCATTTCGACGAGCCGGTCGACGTCGTGCGCTTCGAGAGCTTCTCTTCCCTTCGGCAGCGCGTGTCCTGCCGGGTGGATGCCACGGGCCGCACGACGGAGAAGACCTCGGACGGCCGGCCGCAGGTCGAGCTTCTCTGGTAGGCGGCGCAGGTCGCCGGCGCCCTTCGCTGGGGCGCCGGCAATCGCTTGCCAGCCAAAGACCCCTCACGAACCGGTCACGCCGGATCACGATAGGGTGAATTGACGCGGCAGCGCCGGAAAACGCGCGGGCGGCGGGGCGCTTGTGTCATGGCGCTGTGATCTTGGCTTTCTAGGGCACCTTGGAACGGTTCCAGAAGTTCCGAGGATAGACATGACCGAACAGACCGCCCCGCGCCACGCCGTCTTCCCCACCAGCCGGCTCGAGGATGCCGATGGCGAGGGCCTGAATCCGACGAACAACCGCACGATGGGCGAGATCGTCGCCGCGCGCTTCTCGCGTCGCGACATCCTGCGCGGCGCGCTGGCCTCGACCGCGATCGCCGCGACGCTCGGTCCGGTCGCGCTTCTGACCGCCGACGAGGCCAAGGCCGAGACGAAGGGCTCGCGCTTCAGCTTTACCGAGGTCGAGGCGGGCGTCGACGAGACGCATCACGTCGCCTCCGGCTACGACGCGGACGTTCTCCTGCGCTGGGGCGACCCGCTCTTTGCGGATTCGCCGGCCTTCGACCCGCGCAACCAGACGCCGGAGGCGCAGGCCCGCCAGTTCGGCTACAACAACGATTATGTCGGCTTCATCCCGCTGGACGGCTCGAACGAGCACGGGCTCCTCGTGGTGAACCACGAATACACCAACGACCATCTCATGTTCCCGGGCATCGTCACGGTGAGCGAGAAGGCGGACGAGAAGAACCCGGACAAGAAGGTTCCGGTTCTCGTCGTCAAGGATGCCGACAAGACCCGCGTCGATATCGAGATGGCGGCCCATGGCGGCACCGTGGTGGAAATCCGCAAGGTGGACGGCAAGTGGCAGGTCGTGCGCGAGGGCGCCTTGAACCGCCGCATCACGGCCGGGACCGAGATGGAACTGACCGGCCCCGCCGCCGGCAGCGCCCGTCTCCAGACCGCCGCCGACCCGAGCGGCCGAAAGGTCTTCGGCACGATCAACAATTGCGCCGGCGGCGTCACGCCCTGGGGCACCTACATCATGGCCGAGGAGAACATCCACGGCTACTTCACCGGCAAGCTGCCCGAGGGCCACAAGGAAGCGGCCAACTACAAGCGCATGGGCATTCCCGAGGGCACCTATCAATGGGGCCGGTTCCACGACCGCTTCGACGTGAGCAAGGAGCCCAACGAGCCGAACCGCTTCGGCTGGGTGGTCGAGGTCGACGTGATGGACCCGAACTCGATCCCGAAGAAGCGCACCGCGCTCGGCCGCTTCAAGCATGAAGGCGCCGAGTCCATCGTCTCCAGGGACGGCCGCGTCGTCTTCTATCTCGGCGACGACGAGCGCTTCGACTATGTCTACAAGTTCGTGACATCAGGCCGCTTCGACGCGAGCGACCGGGCCGCGAACCGCGACCTTCTCGACGAGGGCACGCTTTACGTCGCCCGCTTCGCCGAGGACGGCACGATGGAATGGCTGCCGCTGGTTCACGGAGAGGGCAAGCTCACCGCCGAGAACGGCTTCGAGTCCCAGGCCGACATCCTGATCGAAACCCGCCGCGCGGCCGATCTTCTCGGCGCGACGCCGATGGACCGGCCGGAAGACGTGCAGCCCAACGGCACGAACGGGCGCGTCTATGTCATGCTGACCAACAACACGCGCCGCAAGGACGATCAGGTGGACGCGGCCAACCCGCGCGCCAAGAACGCCTTCGGCCACATTATCGAGATCGCCGAAGAGGGCGGCGACTTCGCGGCCACCAAGGGCCGCTGGGAAGTGCTCCTGAAATGCGGCGATCCGAGCGTCGCGGAGGTCGGCGCGACCTTCTCCACCGAGACCACCAAGAACGGCTGGTTCGGCATGCCCGACAATTGCGCCGTGGATACGGACGGCCGGCTCTGGGTCTCCACCGACGGCAATTCGCCCAAGGGCACCGGCCGCACGGACGGGCTCTGGGCGGTGGACACGGAAGGCGAGGCGCGCGGCACCTCGAAGCTCTTCTTCCGCGTGCCGGTGGGCGCGGAAATGTGCGGGCCGCTGATCCTCGACGACATGCAGACAGCCTTCGTCGCCGTTCAGCATCCGGGCGACGGCGGCGAGGACTGGAAGGGCTTCGGCCGCCTGTCCTATTACGAGGACCTTTCGACCCGCTGGCCCGACTTCCAACCGGACATGCCAACGCGGCCCTCGGTGGTGGCGATCACCAAGCAGGGCGGCGGCAAGATCGCCTGACCATCGCGAGAGCAGCGAACAGACGGCCTCCGGAGCGATCCGGAGGCCTTTTTCGTGCGGGCCTTTCGGGCCTGCGGCAGGCCCGCCGGCCCCCGCCGTCTCGCGTAAACACGCGCTTCGCTCGGCCGGCCGCCCGAAAATTCGTATGGCCCCTTTATGCCGATCGGGTCCAATTGACAGGCGATCCCGAAAGGAGGGTTCGCATGTTCGATCTTCTGTACCTGGCCACGGGGCTGGGGTTCTTCGCCGCGATGGGCGCCTATGCGCGCTGGGCGGGCCAGGCCTGACGATGTTCGATCTCGTCCTCGGCGGCGCCGTGGCGCTCGCCCTTGCCGCCTATCTCGTGTTCGCCCTCGTGCGTCCCGAGCGGTTCTGACCCGTCCCCGAAAGGCCTCCTGCCATGACCGTCGTCGGCTGGCTGCAAATCCTCGCCATCCTCCTCGCCGTTCTCCTCTGCGCGATCCCGCTCGGCCATTTCATGGGCCGGGTCTTCGCCGGCGAGCGAACGTTCCTGTCCCCCGTTCTCGGCCCGCTCGAGCGCGGCCTCTACCGTCTGGCCGGCGTCGATCCAGCCAGGGAACAGAGCTGGCTCGGCTACACGCTCGCCATGCTCGCCTTCAACGCGGCGGGCTTCGCGCTTCTCTATCTCCTGCTGCGGTTCCAGGGCGTCCTGCCCGTCAACCCGCAGGGCTTTGCCGGCCTGTCGCCCGATCTCGCCTTCAACACCGCCGTCTCCTTCGTGACCAACACGAACTGGCAGAGCTATGGCGGCGAGACCACCATGAGCCATTTCTCGCAGATGGCGGGCCTCACCGTGCAGAACTTCCTGTCGGCGGCCACCGGCCTCGCGCTGGCGGCCGCGCTGGTGCGCGGCTTCGCGCGCTCCGGGTCGGGAACGGTCGGCCATTTCTTCGCCGACATGACGCGCGCCACGCTCTACGTGCTTCTGCCGCTCGCGATCCTCACGGGTCTGGCGCAGGTCGCCATGGGCACGCCGCAGACCTTCGAGCCTTCCGCCACCGTCCGCACGCTGGAAGGCGAGACCCAGACGCTGGCGCTCGGGCCCGTCGCCTCGCAGATCGCCATCAAGCAGCTCGGCACCAATGGCGGCGGCTTCTACAACGCCAATGCCGCGCATCCCTACGAGAACCCCTCGCCCCTCTCCAACGCGCTCACCATCTGGCAGATGCTGGTGGTCTCGGTGGCGCTCGTCTTCGCCTTCGGCCGCCTCGTCGGCGATCGCAGGCAGGCGGTCGCGATCCTGTCGGTGATGGGCCTTCTCCTCGTCACGGGCATCGGCATCGCCTATTGGGCGGAAAGCGCCGGCACGCCCGTTCTGGCGGCGGCCGGGCTCGATCCGGCGGGCGGCAACATGGAGGGCAAGGAAGTCCGCTTCGGCCTCGCCGCCTCCTCGCTCTTCGCCGCCGTCACCACGGGCCTGTCGGACGGCGCGGTGAACGCGATGCACGGCTCCTTCACGCCGATCGGCGGCATGGTGCCGATGGTGCTGATCATGCTCGGCGAGGTTCTACCGGGCGGCGTCGGCTCGGGCCTCTACGGCATTCTGGTGATCGCCATCGTCGCGGTCTTCGTGGCCGGGCTCATGGTCGGGCGCACGCCGGAATATCTCGGCAAGAAGATCGAGGCCAAGGAGATGAAGATGGCGATCCTCGCCATCCTGATCCTGCCCGCGACGATCCTGGGCTTCTCGGCGCTCGCCGCCGTCCTGCCTGTGGCCCTTTCGGGTCTCGGCAATAGCGGGCCGCACGGCCTGTCGGAAATCTACTACGCCTATTCCTCGGCGGCCGGAAACAACGGCTCGGCCTTTGGCGGCCTGTCCGCCAACTCGCCCTGGTGGAACACGACGCTGGCCCTTGCCATGCTGCTCGGCCGCTTCGCCTATATCGTGCCGATGATGGCGATCGCCGGCTCGCTCGTCGCCAAGCCCAAGCTGGCGCCCTCGAGCGGAACGTTCCCGACCCACGGGCCGCTCTTCGTCGGGCTCCTCGCCGGCATCATCCTGATCCTCGGCGGCCTTCAGTTCTTCCCCGCGCTCGCCCTCGGCCCCATCGCCGAACAGGTGCAGATGCTCTCGGGCAAGACCTTCTGACGATCTCGGCCCGGCCGCTCGGCCGGGCCGTCCTCCTCCTCGTTCGTCTCCATCGTCCGCGAGGCCGCCGGCCCGGACTTCAAGGAATGCTCCCATGGCTGCCAAAGCCGCAACGTCCACCTTCCGGCCCGATCTCCTCGGCCGGGCCACGGTCGACGCCTTCAAAAAGCTCAACCCGGCCGCGCTCCTGCGCAATCCCGTGATCTTCGTCACGGAAGTCGTGGCCGCCGTGGTCACGATCCTGTTCGTTCGGGACCTTCTCGCCGGAAACCCGCTTCTCTTCACCGCCCAGATCATGGCCTGGCTCTGGTTCACCGTCCTCTTCGCCAATTTCGCCGAGGCCATCGCGGAAGGACGCGGGCGCGCCCAGGCCGACAGTCTGCGCAAGGCGCGCACCGACACGCTCGCCAAGCGCATGAACTCGCCCAAGGACCGTTCGACGCTCCAGTCCGTGTCCGCGCTCGACCTCAAGCTCGGCGACTTCGTGCTCGTGGAGACGGGCGACCTCGTGCCGGGCGACGGCGAGATCGTGGAGGGCATCGCCTCCGTCAACGAGGCGGCGGTGACGGGCGAATCCGCGCCGGTGATCCGCGAGGCGGGCGGCGACCGCTCGGCCGTCACCGGCGGCACGACCGTCGTGTCGGACTGGCTCGTCGTTCGCATCACCGCCGCGCCCGGCTCCTCCTTCCTCGATCGCATGATCGCGCTTGTGGAAGGCGCCGAGCGGCAGAAGACGCCGAACGAGCTGGCGCTCACCATCCTTCTCGTCGGCATGACGCTGATCTTCCTCGTCGCGGTCGTCACGCTCACCGGCCTTTCCGCCTATGCGGGCGCGGCCGTGTCCGTGCCGATCCTCGTCGCGCTCCTCGTCACCTTGATCCCGACCACGATCGGCGGGCTTCTTTCGGCCATCGGCATCGCCGGCATGGACCGGCTGATCCGCCACAAGGTGCTCGCCATGTCCGGCAAGGCGGTGGAGGCGGCGGGCGATGTCGACACGCTTCTCCTCGACAAGACCGGCACGATCACCTTCGGCAACCGCATGGCCTCGGAATTCGTCGCGGTGCAGGGCGTGACCGATGTCGAGATGGCGCAGATCGCGGTGGAATGCTCGCTCCAGGACGAGACGGCGGAAGGGCGCTCGATCCTCGTTCTGGCGCGTGAGCGCCACGGCGTCGCCGTGCCCGACGAAGCGCCAGACGGCACGCTCTTCATCCCCTTCTCGGCGGCGACGCGCCTGTCGGGCGTCGACCGGGGCGATCGCACCATTCGAAAAGGTTCGGTCGACGCGATCCGCCGCTTCGTCAACGAGACGGCGGCGCGCGAGGTGGCCGAGCCCGCCGCCTTCACCGCCGCCGTGGAACGGATCGCGAAATCGGGCGGCACGCCGCTCGGCCTGGCCGAAAACGGCCGCTTTCTCGGCGTGATCCATCTGAAGGACGTGGTGAAGCCCGACATCAAGGAGCGCTTCGCGGAGCTGCGCCGCATGGGCATCCGCACGGTCATGGTCACCGGCGACAATCCGGTGACGGCCGCCGCCATCGCTTCGGAAGCCGGCGTCGACGATTTCATCGCCGAAGCCACCCCGCAGGACAAGCTGAACTACATCCGCAACGAGCAGCGCCAGGGCCGGCTGGTGGCCATGTGCGGCGACGGCACCAACGACGCGCCGGCGCTCGCCCAGGCCGATGTCGGCGTCGCCATGCAGACGGGCACGCAGGCCGCGCGCGAGGCCGGCAACATGGTGGATCTCGATAGCGACCCGACCAAGCTCATCGAGATCGTCGGCATCGGCAAGCAGCTCCTGATGACGCGCGGAAGCCTCACCACCTTCTCCATCGCCAACGACGTCGCGAAATATTTCGCCATCATCCCGGCGCTGTTCATCGCGGCGATCCCCGAACTCGGCGTCCTCAACGTCATGAATCTTTCGACGCCGGAAAGCGCCATTCTCTCGGCGGTGATCTTCAACGCGCTCGTCATCATCGCGCTGATCCCGCTGGCGCTGCGCGGCGTGCCCTATCGCGCGCTCGATGCCGCGACGGTTCTGCGCCGCAACCTCGCGATCTACGGGCTCGGCGGCATTCTCGTGCCCTTCGTCGGCATCAAGCTCATCGACCTCGCCGTCTCCGCCCTCGGCCTCGCCTGATCCACCCAAGGAATTCGTCCCATGCTCCAGCATCTACGCGCCGCCGCGACGCTTCTCGGCCTCTTCACCGTCCTTCTCGGCCTCGCCTACCCCGCCGGCATGACCGCGCTCGCCTCGCTCGCCTTTCCAGACGAGGCGCGCGGCAGTCTCGTCAGCGTCGACGGACAGCCGGTCGGCTCCCTTCTCGTCGGCCAAGGTTTCAAGGACGCGGCCTATCTCCAGCCGCGCCCGTCCAGCGCCGGCGCGGGCTACGACGCGTCCTCCTCCTCGGGCAGCAATCTCGGGCCGACCAGCGCCAAGCTCGCCGAACGCCTGCGGACCGACGCGGAGGCCTTGCGCGCGGCGACAGGCGCGAAGCAACTTCCCGCCGACGCGATCACGAGTTCCGGCTCGGGGCTCGACCCCGACGTCTCGCCCGCCTTCGCCGCCCTTCAGGCCGCGCGCATCGCGGCGGCGCGCGGCGTCGCAGCGCCCGACGTGCAACGCCTGATCGACGCCAACACGGCCGGGCGCACCTTCGGCGTCCTCGGCGAGCCGCGCGTCAACGTCCTCGCCGTCAATCTCGCGCTCGACCGGCTCGCCCCCCGCGCCGCGCCCGCACAAGGCGGCACGCCCACGGCCTCGGTCAACTGATCTCACCCGGCCCGAGGCCGGGCTTGCGGAGACCCTGCAAAGGACCGAAACGGAAGGGGACCTTCGGGGTCTCCTTCCGAATGCGGATCGACACCGGGCACCCGCGAAAGGGCCTGCGAAAGGGCCCGAGGAAGGGAAGGACATGATGATGCAGGACGACGCGCCCCGCGCCTCCCCCGACGCGCTTCTCGGCCAGGCCGAGCGCGAGGGGCGCGGCAAGCTGCGCCTGTTCCTCGGCGCGGCGCCTGGCGTCGGCAAGACCTACGCCATGCTGCAGGCGGCTCGCGCTGCGCGGGCCGGCGGGCGCGACGTGCTGGTCGGCATCGTGGAAACCCATGGCCGCGCCGACACCGAGGCGATGCTCGCCGAGCTCGAACTGCTGCCGCGCCTGTTCATTCCCTACAAGGGTCGGCTGGTGGCCGAATTCGACATCGACGCCGCGCTCAAGCGCCGCCCCTCGCTGCTTCTCGTGGACGAATACGCCCATTCCAATGTCGAGGGCTCGCGCCACCCGAAGCGCTGGCAGGACGTCGCCGAATGCCTGAAGGCCGGGATCGACGTCTGGACCACGATGAACGTCCAGCATGTGACGAGCCTCAACGACGTCGTCCAGCGCATCACCGGCGTGCGCGTGCGCGAGACCGTGCCCGACACGACGCTGGAGGTCGCCGACGAGATCGTGCTCGTGGACCTGCCCTCCGACGAGCTGATCCGCCGGCTCGCCGAGGGCAAGGTCTATGTCGAGGACACGGCGATCCGCGCCACGCAGAACTTCTTCAAGCCCTCCAACCTCACGGCGCTGCGCGAGCTGGCGCTGAGGCAGGTCGCGGCGCAGGTCGATTCGGACCTCGTGGAGCGGATGCAGGGCGGCGCGATCGAGGGCCCCTGGGCGGCGGGCGAGCGGCTTCTCGTGTGCCTCGGGCCGGACCGGCAGGCCGAGCGGCTGGTGCGCGAGGGCAAGCGGCTGGCCGAGCGTCTCGACGCGCCCTGGTTCGCGGTCACGATCGAGCGGCCGGGCCAGGTGCTCGATCAGGCGGCGGCCGGCCGTCTCGACGCGGCGCTGCAGCTCGCCAAGAGTCTGGGCGCCGAAACGCAGAGCCTCGTCGCGGCCGATCTGCCCGCCGAACTCCTGCGCTTCGCCCGGTTCGAGAACGTGACGCAGATCGTGGTGGGCAAGGCGCGCGGCCGGCGCCTCCGCCTGCCCTTCGCGGAAGGCAATCTGGCCGACGCCATCGTGCGCCGGGCCAAGGGCGTGTCGGTTCTGGTGCTGACCGAAAGCGAGGCGCCGCCCGCGCGCCGCTGGCGATGGCCGGAACTCGGCGGCTGGCCGGGCTATGTCTCGGCGCTCGCCAGCGTCGCGACCGCGACCGCGCTCGGCACCCTTCTGGTGCGCTTCGTGCCGCTGCCCAATGTCTCCATGTTCTATCTTCTGGCCGTTCTCGTGCCGGCGCTGCTCTACGGCATCTGGCCAGCGGTGGCCGCCTCCTTCCTGTCCTTCGCGGCTTATAATTTCTTCTTCATCGACCCGACCGGCACCTTCACCGTGGCGCGGCCGCACGAAGTCCTGTCGCTCGGCGTCTTCCTCATCATCGCCGTCACCATGTCCGCCGTCGCCGGCCAGGCGCGCGAGCAGATGAGCGCTTCGGCCCGGCGCACCCGCGCCTCGCGCCGGCTCTACGAGTTCACCCGCACCCTGTCCGCCCTGCCCGACGCGGGCGCGGTGGCGGACGCGGCGGCCGGCGAAATCAACGCCGCGACCGGGCGCGCCGTCGCGATCCTGCGCCCGGACGGGGCGGACCTCGCGATCGCCGCCGCCTGGCCGCCCGACGATCGCCTGGGCGTGCCCGCCCGGACCGCCGCGCGCTGGGCCTTCGAGCACGGGGAGCCTGCGGGCGCGGGAACCGGCACCCTGCCGGCCAGCGGCTGGTTCTTCCTTCCCTTGAGCGTCGAGGGCGGCAAGGTCGGCGTGCTCGGCGTCGAACGCCCGCCCGAGGCGCCGCCGCTCGATGCCGAAATCCGCACGCTCCTGTCGGCGCTCGCCGAGCAGACGGCGGCGGCGCTCCATCGCGCGCTTCTGTCGACGGAGGTACGCACGGTTCGAACCGCCGCCGAAACCGAGCGGGTGCGCAACATTCTCCTCGCCTCGATCAGTCACGACTTCCGAACGCCGCTCGCCTCGATTCTGGGCGCGGCGACGGCGCTCATCGACTATCGCGAGCGGCTGGACGCCGAAGCGCGCGACGATCTCCTGGCGCAGGTGCGCGACGAGGCCCGCCATCTCGACCAGATGGTGCGCAATCTTCTCTCCATGACCCGCCTCGAAGCGGGCGCCCTCGAGATCAATCGCAATTGGGTGGATGCCGGCGAGATGCTGAACCGCCTCGCCGATCAGGCCCGCCGGCGCGGCGCGACGCAGCGCTTCGCGCTGGACGTACCGCGCGAGCCGGTCCTCGTCTTCGCCGACGGCACGCTGCTCGACCAGGCCGTCGGCAATGTCGTCGCCAACGCGGTCAAGCATGGCGGGCCGGAGGCCACGATCGCCCTGTCCTGCCGCGCTGAGGAGGGCGGCGTGACGATCCTCGTGCGCGACGACGGGCCGGGCGTGCCGGCGGCGCTGCGCGACCATGTGTTCGAGAAGTTCACGCGGCTGCGGACCTCCAGCGCCGACGGCGGCGACAGCGCCGGCCTCGGCCTTGCGATCACGAGGGGCATCGTGGACGCGCATGGCGGCACGGTGGAGCTTCTGCCGGATGACCCCGCCGCCCCTGGTGGCGCGGCGTTCCGCATCCATCTTCCGAACGAACCGGACACGGGCTCATGACCTCTCCCACCATCCTCGTGGTCGACGACGAGATCGCCATTCATCGCTTCCTGAAGCCCGTCCTCGCGGCGGAAGGCTACAAGGTGGTGCAGGCCATGACGGCGACGGAGGCCCTGAAGCTCCATGGCGAGGTCAGGCCCGACGCGCTGGTTCTCGACCTCGGCCTGCCCGATCTCGACGGCAAGGAGGTCATCCGCCGCCTGCGCCGGGAATCCGGCGTGCCGATCGTGGTTCTTTCGGCGCGCGACCGCGAAACGGAAAAGATCCAGGCGCTCGATCTCGGGGCCGACGATTATGTCGAGAAGCCCTTCGGCGTCGGCGAGCTGATGGCGCGGCTGCGGGCGGCGCTCCGCCACGCCAGGCCGCGCAGCGACGAACGGCTCCTGACATCGGGCGATGTCGAGGTCGATCTCGCCGCCCATGTCGTGCGCAAGGGCGCGGCCGAGGTGCGGCTGACCCGGCGCGAGTTCGACGTGCTCGCCGTGCTCCTGCGCCATGCCGGCAAGGTCGTCACCCATGCGCAGCTTCTGCGCGAGGTCTGGGGTTCGGCCAATGCCGGCGACACGCAATATCTGCGGGTCTATGTCGGCCAGCTCCGGCAGAAGCTGGAGGACGACCCGGCCGCGCCCCGCCTGATCCTGACGGAGCCCGGCATCGGCTATCGCCTCGTCTGACGCGCCGTCAGAGCCGCTTGGCGAGCGCCGGGGTCGGCCAGCAGGTGGCGGGGAGGCCGAGCTTTTCTTCGGCCGCGCCGATCGAGCGGCGCGTCTTGAAGCCGGCGAGCCCGTCCGTGCCGCCGACATCGTGGCCCTGTTTCTGCAGGCGCTCCTGCAGGCGCGAGACGTCGCCCCGCGTCAGGCCGGAGGCGCCCGGCCAGCGCCCGTCGAAGGCGCCGCCGCCCGCGATCCGGTCGGCCACATGGCCGATGAACAGGGCGTAGAGGTCGGAATTGTTGTATTCCTTGATGACGTAGAAATTCGGCGTCGCGACGAAGCCGGGCCCGAGCCGCCCCGCCGGCATCAGGAGATGGCCGGGGCGGGCGAGTTCGCCGTCCGGGAAGCCCCGCCCCGAGGCGCGGGTGACGCCGGCCTTGGCGAATTCGCCGATCGGGCGCGGCCGGTCCGGCCCCTCGAGCGTGCAGGACACGCCGGCGGGAAAGCGCGCCTCGTAGCCCCAGGTCCGGCCGCGCTGCCAGCCCGACATCTGGAGATAATGGGCGATCGAGGCGAGCGTGTCGGGCACCGAATTCCAGATGTCGGGGCGGCCGTCGCCGTCCTCGTCCACCGCCAGCGCGCGGAATTTCGAGGGCATGAACTGCGGCTGGCCGAGCGCTCCGGCCCAGGAGGATTTCATGTCCGAAACCCGCAAATGGCCCTCCTGCACGATCTGCAGCGCGGCGATCAGCTCGGCGCGGAACATCTCCTTGCGGCGCGACAGATAGGCCTTGGTGGCGAGTACCTCGAAGGCGTTGTAGGGAATCTTCGCCGCGCCATAGCCGGACTCGCGGCCCCAGACGGCGAGCACGATCGGCCCCGGCACGCCCGTCTCGCGCTCGATGCGCTTCAGGAGCGCCGCGTGGGTCTGGAACAGCGCGCGGCCCTTGGCGACGACGCCCGCGATCTTCCGCTCGTCGAAATAGGCGGCGGGGCTCTGGAACTCGGCCTGCCGGTTCACCTCCTCCACCTTCGGCTTCTGGCCGGGAAGCTGGAGGTCGGGCAGCTTCAGATTGGGCTCGACGCCCCGGAAGGCGGCGTCGAAGGTCTGGCGCGACACGCCGCCGGCCCGCGCTTCCGGCCAGATCTGCGCTTCCAGAAAGCGCTGGAAGCCCGCTTCGATCTCGCCCTTGGGCGCGGCGAGCGCGGGCGCCGTCAGGGTCGTGAGGGCGACGCAGAGGGCCGCCAGACGCTTCTTCATGTTTGCTTCCCCGGGGACGAACAGTCCCTCTCCTGCCGGAAGGCTAATGGGAAAGGCTTGCGCCGAACTCGTGGCGCGCCGGCTCACCTCTTCGCGAGGCCATCGGCCAGAAGCCGCAGGGCGGCGGCCGGGTCCGCCGCCGCACTCGGCTGCCCCTCCGGCGGCGCCGGCCCGTCGAGCGCCAGCGTGGCCAGCCCATGCACCAGCGCCCAGCAGGCGAGCGTCGCGGCGGGGTCGCTCGTGAGCGTCGCCACCCGGCGCATCAGAACGCCATAGGCGTTGTCGCCGGAGGGCGTCGGCGGCGCGCAGGCGCCCGAAAACATCAGGCGAAACAGGGCGGGGTGGTCGCTCGCGAAACGGAGATAGGCGAGCCCCTGCGCCACCAGCGCGTCGGGCCCCTCGGCCTGCCCGTCCGCCGCCAGCAAGGCTTCGCGCAAGCGCTCGAACCCGTCCGCCGCCACCGCGCCGAGAAGCGCCGCCTTGTCGGCGAAATGGCGATAGGGCGCCATGGCGGAGACGCCGACCTCGCGCGCCAGGGCGCGAAGGCTGAGATCGCTCGTCCCCGCTTCCAGCGCCGCGACGGCGGCCGCGATCAGGCGCTCGCGCAGGCTCCGCTCTTCCATGGTCGACATCGATGTTTACACCGTACACATTCCGCCCTATGTTTACGGTGTAAACCCGAGGGAGGCCGCCATGCAAGCCAGACCGCCGCGCCGGACCGTCGATCTTTCCGCCTATCCCGATCTCGTTCTCGTGCTTCTGGGGTTTCAGGTTCAGGGCTGGCGCGGCGTGCCGGCGCTTCTGCGCATCGGGCGGGGCCTTCGCGCCCTGCGCCACGACAGGCCGGACGGGCTCCTGTGGGACCAGCAGTTCGTGTTCGGCTGGAATCATGTCGGCATCCGCCAATATTGGCGCGATCCGGACAGTCTGGAGCGCTTCACCCGCGCCGCGCCGCATTCGATCTGGTGGCGGGACTTTCTTCAGGACGCGCAGACCTGCGGCTTCTGGCACGAGGCCTATCATGCGCGGGGCGGCGTCGAGGCGATCTATGTCAACCTGCCCCGGCCCGAAGGGCTCGGCGCCTTCGCGCCCGAGCGCGCGCCGGTCGGCCCGTTCATGACGAGCCGCGAGCGCATGGCCGCCGATGCGCTGGCGCGCCTGGCGGGCTGACGGGCGCCGGGCGGCTGACCGCGGTCAGACCTTGGTGCGCGAGCGCATGGCGGCCGAGAGCGTGCCTTCGTCGAGATAATCGAGCTCGCCGCCGACCGGCACGCCATGCGCGAGGCGGGTGATCTTCAGGTCGAACCCGTCGAGCTGGTCGATGATGTAATGCGCGGTCGTCTGCCCCTCGACCGTGGCGTTCACGGCGATGATGATCTCGGCGATGCCGCCTTCCGCCACGCGCTCCACGAGGCGGCGGATGGTGAGATCGTCAGGGCCGACGCCTTCCAGCGGCGACAGGACGCCGCCGAGCACATGGTAGCTCGCGTTCAGAGCCTTGGCCCGCTCCAGCGCCCAGAGGTCGGACACGTCCTCCACCACGATCACCGTGGCGCGGTCGCGGCCGGTGTCGGTGCAGATCGTGCAGGGGTCGCGCGTGTCGATATTGCCGCAATGCGAGCAGACCCGCACCTCTTCGGCCGCTTCCGCCATGGCCGCGCCGAGCGGGCGCAGAAGCTGCTCGCGCCGCTTGACGAGATGCAGCGCCGCACGCCGGGCCGAGCGGGGGCCGAGACCGGGAAGCTTGGCGAGAAGCTGGATCAGCCGCTCGATCTCGGGACCGGCGATGGACTTGGCCATGCGAGGAGGTGCTTTCGACAGGAAGGACGCGAGCGGCCCGGCGGGCCGCCCCGAAAAAGTGAGATGCCGGCAAGACGCGCTTGCCGGCCGGAAACGCCTGGAGGCTGCTATCGACTAGAAGGGCAGCTTCATGCCGGGAGGCAGCGGCAGACCGGCGGTGAGGGCCTGCGTCTTTTCCTGGATCAGCGCGTCGAGCTTGCGCTTGGCGTCGGCATGGGCGGCGACGATCAGGTCTTCCAGAATGTCCTTCTCGTCCGCCTTCAGGAGCGAGGGGTCGAGATTCAGCGATTCCAATTCGCCCGAGCCCTTCAGGGTGACGGACACGACGCCGCCGCCGGCCTGGCCCGTGGCCGTCGCGGAGGCGATCTCGGCCTGGAGGTTGCCCATCTTCTCCTGCATGGCCTTGGCCTGCTTCATCATGCCCATGAGATCCTTCATGCCGGGCGAAGCTCCTTCTTGTCGGTTGAAAGGGGGTCGGAAGGTCAGTCGTCGTCTTCGTCGTCGCCGGGTTCCAGCGACGCGTCAAACTCCATGTCGTGATCCGGGGCGTCCATGCCAAGGTCGGGCTCGCCGACATCGTATTGCTCGGGCAGTCCCCCATCGCCGACGAAATCGTCGAGCGGCTCGGCCGGTTCCGGCTCGGGCGCGGATTCGGGCTCGTTCAGGAGGCGGACCTCGCGCACCCTGGCGCCGGGCATGGCCGCGAGGATCGCCGCGACGTCCGGATCGGCCTCCGCTTCGCGGATCAGCTGGGCGCGGCGGGCGGCGTCGACCTCCTCCAGTGTCTCGCTGCCGCCCGAGGGAGCGACGGTGACGACCCAGCGCAGCCCCGTCCAGTCGAACAGGCGCTTGGCGAGATCGCCGGCAAAGCTCACCGGCGCGCCTTCGGCCGGCTGAATCTCGAGCCGCCCCGGCTCGATGCGCACGAGCCGGAGATAGCGCCGGATGCGCGTCTTCATCAGGGAATCGCGTTTCTCGGCGGCGAGCTTTTCCAGATCGCGCAAGGAGGCGGGCATGGCCGCCAGATCCAGCGCCTCGGCCAGCCCCGGGCGCGCGGCCTGCGCATCGGGCGCGGGCGCGGCCATGCGCGCGGCGAGCGACTGGCCGCCGCCGGGGATCGTGCGAAGCTGCATGACGGGCGCGGGCGTGTTCGGCGCCTCGCTGGCCTGGGCGCTGGACGAGCGGGCGTCGAGCGCCGCGCCTCCTTGGCCTCCCGCTTGGCCAGTGCCGCCACGCGGCGGAGCCCCTGCCCCGCCGGGCGCGCCGGCGCCGCTTCCGAGCCGGCCGAGCCGCTCGCCGCCGTCGCGCAGGAGCGCCAGAAGCTCGTCGGGCGAGGGCAGATCGGCGGCATGGGATATGCGAATCAGCGCCATTTCGGCGGCCTGACGCGGCGAGGCGGCGGCGCGCGCTTCCTCGATCGCCTTCAGGAGCATCTGCCAGACTTCCGACAGGGTGCGCACCGAAAGGCGCGCGGCGAAGTCGCGCCCCCGCTCCACCTCGTCGGGCGAAAGCGAGGCGTCGCCCGCCGTTTCCGGCACGAAGCGCAGCGAGGTGACGAGATGGGTGAAGTCGGCGAGATCCGTCAGCACCACGACCGGATCGGCCCCGGCGCGGTATTGCTCGGCAAATTCCTTGAGCGCGCCGGTGCCATCGCCCTTCATCAGAAGCTCGAACAGGTCCACCACGCGCGCGCGGTCGGCAAGGCCCAGCATGTCGCGCACGGTCGCGGCCGAGACATGGCCCGCGCCGTGGGCGATTGCCTGATCGGTGAGCGACAGCGCATCGCGCACCGAGCCTTCCGAGGCGCGGGCGATGAGGCGGAGCGCGGCCTCCTCGGCCTCGACCTTCTCGGCGCCGAGCACGCGGGTCAGATGGCTCATCATCGTCGCCGGATCGACGCGCCTGAGGTCGAAGCGCTGGCAGCGCGACAGGACGGTGATCGGAACCTTTCGGATTTCGGTGGTCGCGAAGACGAATTTCACATGCTCGGGCGGCTCTTCCAGCGTCTTCAAAAGGCCGTTGAAGGCCTGCGTGGAGAGCATGTGCACTTCGTCGATAATATAGACTTTGTAGCGCGCCGAGACGGGCCGGTAGCGCACCTGCGCGATGATCTCGCGGATATCGTCGATGCCCGTGTGCGAGGCGGCGTCCATCTCCACCACGTCGACATGCCGCCCTTCCATGATCGCCTGATCGTGGATGCCGGGCTCGATCATGTGGATCGTCGGCTGGTGGACGGTCGCCGTCTCGTAGTTCAGCGCGCGGGCGAGAATGCGGGCGGTGGTCGTCTTGCCGACGCCGCGCACGCCGGTCAGCATCCAGGCCTGCGCGATCCGGTTCGCCTCGAAGGCGTTGGTCAGCGTGCGGACCATCGGCTCCTGGCCGATCAGGTCGTCGAAGGAACGGGGGCGGTATTTTCGCGCAAGGACGCGGTAGGAGCCGGCCGCGCCGCCCGTCTCAGCCTGTTCCTGCTTGCTCTCAGCCATGCCGTCTCGTCTGAATGCGCCGCGCCGGAGCCAGCCTCCCGCGCGAAACGACACTAAAGGATCGGGCCCCGAATGAAACCCGCGCCGCATCGCCGCGATGGTCTAACGGCGTTTTCGTGAGATGCAATGGAAGAAGCCGGGCGCGCCGCAGGCCCATGCGCTCGCACCCCGAAGGGCGGGCTTGGCGCGGGCACGAAAACGGGCGAGGAGAAAGGGTGGGAGGCTGGCACGATGACCCGTGCCGGATTCGTTGGGGCTGCTTCCTTCCGGACCTGACCCGGTTGGCGAGCGGCTCGTCCACCACCAACCTCCCACTGCTCATATCGTGGAGATTTCCGCCGAATGCAAGACGCTACCGATCACGAACTCGACGCCCGCCTCGAAGCCGATACGATCGCGCTTCTGGAGCTTCCCCTGTCGCGCCTTCTCCTGATGAACGACCGGCGCTGGCCCTGGCTGATTCTCGTGCCGCGCCGCGCCGGGGCGGTGGAATTGTTCGACCTGTCGGAGGAGGACCGGCAGCAGCTCGACCGCGAGGCCTGCCGCGCGGCGGAAGGGCTGAAGCGGTTGACGGGCGCGGAAAAGATGAACATCGCGACCCTCGGCAATTCGGTGCGGCAGTTCCATCTTCATGTGGTCGCGCGCCGGACCGGCGACCCCAACTGGCCCCGCCCCGTCTGGGGCTACGGAGAGCGCGAGCCCTATTCCCCTGCCGAGGCCGAAGCCCTTCGCGCCCGCCTTCTTGAAAGCCTGTCATGACCGACACCTCCCTTCGCCTCGGCTTTGCCGGCAACCGCCTCGTCCGCGACGGGGAAACACGCGGCGAGGCGACGCTGGCGGAAGCGCTCGCCCATCCCGGCGCGGGCGTGTTCCTGCAAGCGGAAGGACAATGGCTGGCGCGGGTGGAGGCGGACGGCGCCGTCCGCCCGCTCTTCGACATCGCATCGGCGCGCGACTGGCTGGGCGGGGAGGACCCGAGCCTCCTTCTCGGCCACGCGGCCGACGGCGCGCCACGCCTTGCCGCGCGGCTCGGGGGCGAGCGGATCGCCGCGCTCGGGCTCACCGGCGAAGGCGCGGAGCGTCGCCTCGGCGCCCTGCCCTTGTTCGAGCTGCGCGCGCTCGCCCAGCGCCAGGCGCTCGACGCCGACACGGAAGGCCAGCTCGCGCAGGCGACGCATCTTCTGAACTGGCACGGCTCGGCTCGCTTCTGCGGACGTTGCGGCGGAGAGACCGTGTCGGAAGCCGCCGGCTTCCGCCGCCGCTGCACAGGATGCGATCACCTGATCTTTCCGCGCACGGACCCGGTGTCGATCATGCTGGTGCATGACGGGGCGGGACGCTGCCTTCTCGGGCGCCAGCCGCATTTTCCTGATGACATGTGGTCCTGCCTTGCCGGCTTCATCGAGGCGGGCGAGACGATCGAGGACGCCGTGCGGCGCGAAACGCTGGAGGAAGCGGGGCTGACGGTGGGCGCCGTGCGCTACCACTCCTCACAGCCCTGGCCCTTTCCGGGCTCGCTCATGATCGGCTGCATCGCCGAGGCGACGAGCACCGACATCGCCTTCGACGGCGCGGAACTGGAGGATTGCCGCTGGTTCAGCCGAGCGGAGGTCGTGGCCATGATGGAGGGGCGGCATGACGAAGGCATCACCTTGCCCAAGCCCTTCGCCATCGCGCATCACCTGATTCGCACCTTCGCGGAAGGCAGGGAGCGCCATGATGCCTATCTATGAGGCGGTTTCTTAACATTCGATGAACGGGATCATGGCTACGCCATGCGCAGACTGCACAACTGGCGTGCAGCTTTTGCTCTCCTAACAGGCAGGTCCGAGGCGTATATCAGCGTCAACAAACGAACCAAACCAGACGGACCCAAAGACAATGATCTCCGAGATCGCCACCCGCCTCCGCAGCCTTCGTTCGCACCGCCGCACGGTTGCCGAACTGTCCCGCATGGACGACCGCATGCTGAGCGACATCGGCGTGCTGCGTGGCGACATCGAGCGCATGGTTCGCGTCGGCCGCTAAGCGCCGCGCAACATTTGCCGGGCTTCTCCCGCCCGGCCGACGAAAAAGCCCCGCCGAGCGGGGCTTTTTGCTGTTTGGGGCATGCTCAGAGCGCGAGGCTCAGGCAGGCCTGAACGAAAAAAGGGCGGCCGAGCCGCCCCTATGCCTCGTTTCCGCCCATGGCCTGCCGGCCGCCCCTCCTCACTCGCCGATGGCGGGCGCGGGAATTTCCGGCCGGTTGGCGGCGGCGGGATAGACGCCGAGAATGGCGAGGCGCTTGGAGAAGAAGGCCAGTTCCTCCAGCGCATGGGCGACGCCGACATCCTCCGGGTGCCCCTCGATATCGGCATAGAACTGCGTCGCCACGAACTTGCCTTCCAGCTGGTAGCTTTCGAGCTTGGTCATGTTGACGCCATTGGTGGCGAAGCCGCCGAGCGCCTTGTAGAGCGCCGCCGCGACGTTGCGCACCTCGAACACGAAGGTCGTCACCACGCGCTGGCCGCTATTGGCCGCCCAGAGCGCCTTGCCGCCCGCCTTGCGCGTCAGCACCACGAAGCGCGTGGCGTTGTGCTCGGCATCCTCGACATTCTCGGCGAGAATCTCGAGCCCGTAGAGCTCGGCCGCCAGACGCGGCGCGAGGGCCGCGACGTCGCGCTCCTTCATTTCCGAGATGATGCGCGCCGCGCCCGCCGTGTCGCCCGACACGACCGGCCTCCAGCCGTTGCGCCGGATGATGCCGCGACACTGGCCGAGCGCGTGGACATGGCTGTGCACCTCGCGAATATCGGCGAGCGCCGTGCCGGGCTTGGCCATGAGCTGGAAGCGGATCGGCAGGAAGAACTCGCCGACGATATGCAGGCCCGAGCGGGGCAGGAGGTGGTGAACATCCGCCACGCGGCCCGCCAGCGTGTTCTCGATCGGGATCATGGCGAGATCGGCCGCGCCGTTCTGCACGGCGGCGAAAGCGTCCTCGAAGCTCGGGCAGGGCAAGGGCGTCAGGTCGGGATACATGGCCTGGCAGGCCATGTCGGAATTGGCGCCGCGCTCGCCCTGGAAGGCGATGCGCCCGGTGCGCTCCGGCGACAGATAGGCGCGGCGCGCTTCCTCCAGCTGATAGGCCGTGTCGACGCCGAGCGGCACGGCGTCGACGATCTCGGCGTCGATCCGCATGCCCGCTTCCAGCGCGCGCAGCTGCTCCAAGCGCTCGCGCACTTCCAAAGGCGAGGGCTTCAGCGTGACGAAGCGCTCCAGCGCGGCGCGGCGATAGGCGTAGATGCCGACATGATGAAACAGCGGCCCCTCGCCCGTCGGCGCGGTGGCGCGCGTGAAATAGAGCGCGTTGAGCCGACGCTCGGCGATCGGCGTGCCGATGAGCTTCACGACATTGGGGTCGCCGGCATCGGCGACGTTGCCGATCTCCACCACCACGGTCGCGATGTCGCAGGCCGGGTCCGCGAAGGGCTTCAGGACGGCGCGCACCGTGTCCGGCTCGATCGTCGGCAGGTCGCCCTGGAGATTGACGATCGTGTCGACCTCGCCCTGCGGGTCGATCCGCTGCAGCGCCTCGAAGATGCGGTCGGAGCCGGACGGGTGGTCGCTGCGCGTCATCACCGCCTCGAAGCCCGCGCCTTCCACGGCGGCGAGCACCTCGGCGCTGTCGGTCGCGACCACGACGCGGCCGATTCCCGCGTCGCGGGCGCGCTCGGCCACGCGCACGATCATCGGCGCGCCGCCGATGTCGGCGAGCGGCTTGTTGGGCAGGCGCGTCGAGGCGAGACGGGCGGGAATGAGGACGAGTGTGGTCATGGGTGACGATCCGGGCCGGAAAAGCACGAAATCTCCCGCGAAACGCGCGAGATAACGCGATGCTGTGACAGGTGGGCGCTTGATCCATTCCGGGGGGAATGTCAGAACGCTTCCAGACTTTGCGTGCCCTTGGAAAGCGGGGAGCGGAAGCCGGCGCGGGGGAGACCGCGCGGCGGACCTTCCCCGATTTCGAAGAGCACGCGTGAGGGGGCTTACAGGGGGTGCCGCATCCCGGCAACAGCCTCCGAGCGTCGCGAAGAGAAAGGGCTTGGCTTTTCCCTTCGAAACGCAAGAGATTTCGAGTGGCCGAAGCCATCCGCCGGAGCGACCGGAGGAGGGCCGAGGCATCCAAGACGTCGTGTTCGCCGGTCGCCGGGCCGGTTGGAGAGGGAGCCGCCCAGCAACATGGATTCATTCGAGGCCAACAAGATCTTCGGCGCCGTTCTGGGCTCCGTGTTCGTTCTGTTCGGCGGCAGCCTTCTGGCCGAAGCCATCTTCCATTCCGAAGCGCCCGAGAAGCCGGGCTTCGCGATCACCGCCGCCGAGCCTGCGGCGGGCGGCGCGGCGGCTCCGGCCGCCAACGAGGTGACGCCGGTCGGCCAGATCATGCAGACCGCCAGCGCGGAAAACGGCGCGGCGATCTTCAAGCGCTGCCAGGCCTGCCATTCCGGCGAGAAGGGCGGCCCCAACAAGGTCGGCCCCGATCTGTGGGACATCGTGAACCGGCCGATCGCCTCGCACGAGGGCTTCTCCTATTCCGCCGCGATGACCGAGTTCTCGCAGGGCAAGACCGTGGTCTGGGACTGGGATCACCTGAACCACTTCCTCCACGGCCCCAAGCAGTACATCAAGGGCACGGCCATGGGCTTTGCCGGCATCGCCAAGGACCAGGAGCGCGCCGACCTCCTGGCCTATCTCGGAACGCTGTCCGACAACCCGCCCGCCCCTCCCGCGCCCGACGCCGGCGCGAGCGAAGCGGCGGCTCCGGCCGAGGGTGCGGCGCCCGCCGCCGGCGACGCGGCCGCCCCCGCGCAGACCAACCCGGCCACCACCACCAACACCGGCACGCTCGGCTCGGACACGGTGACGCAGCCCCAGAGCGGCGGCACGACCGACGCCACCACGGGCGCGACGCCGACCACCCCGCCGTCCGGCGCGGTGCCCACGACGGGCGACAACGCGACCTCGGCTCCGCCGCAGGCGCCGAGCCCGGCCGAGGCGCAGAACCCCGGCGCGGCTCCGGCGGCTCCGGCCCCGGCAGCGCCCGCTCCGGATGCGGCGACGCCGGCGGCACCCGCCCCCGCAGCCCCTGCGCCCGCTCCGGCCCAGTAATCGGGCGATCACTTCACGGGAAGGCCGGGCGGCAACGTCCGGCCTTTTTCATGTCCGGCCTTTTCCATAGGCGGCCTGCCCCGCCCTGCCGGTCCGCGCGCCATGGGGCGCCTGAATAGGGCCCGCTTCCCCGAGCCGAGCCGAGCCGAGCCGCCGCGCTTTCGGCCCGGCGCCGGCGCGCGTCATGCCCGTCTCCGCGGCGGGTCGGGGACAGGCAATCCCTTCCAGAGCCATGGGGCACGCATCGATCGCATCGCGAAGGCGCCCCATGCCATGGACAGGGGCGCGGCGAACATTACACTTTCGTATCTCGAGCGCTTCGCCCGAGGATGGCCATATTGATCCCGCCGTCTTGCGGGTCCCGCCTTCTGTCGCGTCATCGACGCCCGCCTGCCCGGAGTCCGCCTTGCCGATCGCATCCCGCGCCGTGTCCGCCCTTCTCGCTTCGGCGCTCCTGTCCGGCCTCGCGCCTCCGGCCTTCGCGCAAGGCGCGCCCGCGAGCGGAGACACCGCCCCCGCTCAGGCCCCCGCCCAGGCCGCCGCCCCGGCGACGGCACAGGCGGGAGAATGGCGCACGTCGTCCTCGATCATCCATCCTTCGAAATACGGCGAGGATTTCCGGCATTACGACTATGTGAACCCGAACGCGCCGAAGGGCGGCGTCCTGCGCCTGTCGGCGCCGGGGACCTTCGACAGCTTCAACCCCTTCCCGGTGCGCGGCACGCCGGCGGCGGGCTTCGCGGCGCTCGGCGGCGGCATCGCCTATGACACGCTGATGGATCAGGCGCCCGACGAGCCGGGCGTCAGCCACGCGCTGATCGCCGAGGCGATGCGCTATCCCGCGGACTTTTCGTCGGCGACCTTCCGGCTCGATCCCGACGCCCGCTTCCAGGACGGCCAGCCCATCACGCCCGAAGACGTGATCTGGAGCTTCGAGACGGTGACGAAGCTTTCGCCGCTCTATGCCAATTATTATCGCAGCGTCACCAAGGCCGAGAAGACCGGCGAGCGCGAGGTCACGTTCCGCTTCGACCAGACCGGCAATCGCGAGCTGCCCAACATCATGGGCGATCTCGTCGTCCTGCCCAAACACTACTGGGAAGGAACGGACGCCTCGGGCAAGAAGCGCGACATCGCCAACCCGACGCTGGAAATTCCGGTGGGCTCCGGCCCCTACCGCGTGAAGAGCTTCGACGCGGGCTCGGCCATCACCTGGGAGCGCGTGCCGGACTATTGGGCCGCGAACAAGGCACCGCGCGTCGGCCGCTTCAATTACGACGAGATCCGCTACACCTATTTCCGCGACCAGAGCGCGGCCTGGGAGGCCTACAAGCGCGGCGGCTTCTCGGACTACCGGCTCGAGAACAGCGCAGGGCGCTGGTCGCAGGGCTACAACTTTCCCGCCTTCAACGACGGGCGCGTGAAGAAGATGGCCATCGCCTCCGGCACGGGCGAGCCGATGCAGGGCTACGTCATGAACACGCGGCGCGAGAAGTTCGCCGACCCGCGCACGCGCCAGGCCCTGACGCTTGCCTTCAACTTTCAGGACATGAACAAGAACCTGTTCTACGGGCTCTACGAGCGGACGACGAGCTATTTCGAGGGCACGGAACTGGCCTCGTCGGGCCTTCCGAGCGAAGGCGAGTTGAAGCTTCTCGAACCGCTGCGCGACAAGATTCCGTCCGAAGTCTTCACCCAGCCCTTCACCTTGCCCGACTATTCCCAGCCCAATGCCGAACGGACCTATCTCAAGCAGGCCTTCGACCTTCTGACGGCGGCCGGATGGACGCGAAAGGGCTCGCAGCTCGTGAACGCGAAGGGCGAGCCCTTCACGATCGAGTTCCTGGCGGCCGATCCCTCCTCCTCGCGCGTCATCGACCCCTTCGCCAACCAGCTGAAGCGCCTGGGCATCCAGACCACGACGCGGATCGTCGACACGTCGCAATATCTGGCGCTGGTCAACGGCTTCGACTTCGACATCGTCACCGACGTCATGGCGCAGTCGCTCTCGCCCGGCAACGAGCAGCGCGAGTTCTGGACGACGCCCGCCGCTTCGCTGCCCGGCAGCCGCAACCTCGCGGGCATTCGCAACGAGGCGGTGGACGCGCTGGTGGACAAGGTGATCTACGCGCCCGATCGCGACAGTCTCGTCACCGCCGTTCACGCGCTCGACCGCGTTCTCCTGTGGAACTTCTATGTCGTGCCGCAGTGGAACAACCCGGAAATCTGGGTGTCCTACTGGGACAAGTTCGGCATGCCCGAGAAGCAGCCGGCCTATGCGGGGCTCGATCCCTATTCCTGGTGGGTGAAGGGCGAGGTGCCCGTCAACACGCCGGCGGATGCGGCGGCGGCCGGTGCGCCGGACCCGGCGGCCGCGCCCGCGATCCCGCCCGCCCAGCCGGCGGGAACGCCATGAGCGAGAGCTTCCGCATCCTCTCGCGGCGCGACTTCGGCAAGCTGGCGCTCGGCGCGGCCGCCGCCTCCGCCCTGCCCCGGCCGCTCTTCGCCGCCAACGCGCCGGACACGCCGCTGCACGGGCTGTCGGCCTTCGGCGATCTGAAATACCCCGCCGACTACGGGCAGTTCGACTATGCGAACCCGGAAGCCCCGCAAGGCGGGCGCTTCACCTTCACCGTGCCGAACTGGGTGCTGAACCAGGCGCCGGACACGTTCGACACGTTCAACACCTTCATCCTGCAGGGCAACGCGCCGCCGCGCATCGAGCTTCTCTACGAGGGGCTGATGCTCTCCACGCTGGACGAGCCGGACTCGATCTACGGGCTGCTCGCCGAGAGCGTCTCGATGTCGGCCGATCGCAACACATTCCGCTTCGAGCTCCGCCCCGACGCGCGTTTCTCCACCGGCGCGCCGGTTCTCGCCTCCGACGTCGCCTTCTCCTACCGCACCATGAAGGCGGAGGGTCATCCCTCGCTCGCGATCAGCCTTGCCGAAGTGGCCGATGTCACGGCGGAAGCGGAGCGCACGGTGGTGCTGCGCTTCACCGGCCGGCAGACTCTGCCGACCGCGCTCCAGGCGCTCAGCATCCCGATCGTGCCGGAAGCCTTTTTCAAGGACCGTCCCTTCACGGAGGGCGGCTTCACGGAAATTCCGGGCTCTGGCCCCTACAGGATCGGCCGCTACTCGGCGGGACGCTTCATCGAATACGAGAAGCGCGCCGACCATTGGGCCAGGGACAAGCCTTTTCAGCGCGGGCTCGACCATTTCCAGACGATCCGCATCGAGTTCTTCCGCGACCGGCAGGCGCAGCTCGTGGCCTTCCAGAAGGGCGACACGACGTTCCGCGAGGAGTTCACCACCAAGGCCTGGGCGACGGAATACCAGTTCCCCGCCGTCACGGCCGGTCGCGTGCGGCTCGGCACGTTCGGGTCGGACAAGTGGCCGCGCTTCCAGTGCTGGGCGCTGAACCAGCGGCGGGCGCAGTTTCAGGATGCGCGCGTGCGCCGCGCGATCAACCTGTGCTTCGACTTCGAATGGACCAACGCCAATCTTCTCTACGGCCTGCGCGAGCATTCGCAATCGCCCTTCGAGAATTCGGACTTCGTGGCGACGGGCATGCCCTCGCCCGAGGAACTCGCGCTTCTGGAGCCGCTGCGCGCCGATCTGCCGCCGGAGGTCTTCGGCGAGGTCTGGCGCCAGCCCGTGTCGGACGGGTCGGGCCGCGACCGCCGCCTCCTGCGCGAGGCGGCCGACCTTCTCCAGGCGTCCGGCTGGGTGCGCAAGGGCACGCAGCTCGTGAACGCGGAAGGCGCGGTCTTCCGGCTCGAGCATCTCATCAACGACCCCGAGCAGTCGCGCGTCTACGGCAAGATGATCGAGAACATGAAGCTTCTGGGCATCGACGCCTCGATGCGACTGGTGGACGCCGCGCAATATCAGGACCGGCAGAACCGCTTCGACTTCGACATGATGCTTTGCGCCTTTTCCCTCAACGGCACGCCAACGCGCGAGGGCATGAGCCTGTTCTTCGGATCGGCCTCCCGGGACCGGACCGGCTCCTACAATTATCCGGGCACCGCGAGCCCGGCGGTGGACGCCCTGATCGAGCGGATCGGCGAGGCGCAGGACCGGGAGCAACTCGCCTTTGCCATGCGCGCGCTCGACCGTGTTCTGCGCTGGCGGCTGGACTGGCTGCCCAATATCGGCTCCACCGGGCGCAAATGCGCGTGGTGGGACATGTTCGGCTTTCGCGACACCAAGCCCGATTACGGGTTTCCGGTGGAACGCCTCTGGTGGTACGACGAAACCCGGGCGAAGGCGGCGGGCCGCGCGTGAGCGCGCCGGAGCGCCCTTCGTCCCGCATGCCCCGCCCTCTCTGGAACCGGTGAATGGCCGCCTACATCCTTCGACGTCTGGCATTGATGATCCCGACCCTGTTCGGGATCATGCTCGTTTCCTTTGTGGTCATCCAGTTCGCGCCGGGCGGCCCGGTGGAGCAGGTCATCGCCGGGCTTCAGGGCCAGGGCGGCGGCGCGGCCGACCGGCTCGGCGGGGGTGGCGGCGGCGACATGGCGGCGCAAGGGGGCGAGACGTCGGGCTATCGCGGCGCGCAGGGGCTCGACCCCGAATTCATCAAGCGGCTGGAGGTGCAGTTCGGCTTCGACAAGCCGGCCTATGAGCGCTTCGGCGAGATGATCTGGAACTATGCCCGCTTCGATTTCGGCACGAGCTTCTTTTCCAACGCCACGGTCGTGGACCTCATCATCCAGAAGCTGCCGGTCTCGATCTCGCTCGGGCTCTGGATCACGCTTCTGTCCTACATCATCTCGATCCCGCTCGGCATCCGCAAGGCGCTGAAGGAAGGCTCGCGCTTCGACACCTGGACGAGCGCGGTGATCATCGTCGCCTATGCGATCCCGGGCTTTCTCTTCGCGGTCCTCTTGATCGTGCTCTTTGCCGGCGGCTCGTTTCTCGACTGGTTCCCGCTGCGGGGCCTGACCTCCGACAACTGGGCGCAGCTCTCCTGGCCGGAGCGGATCGTCGACTATTTCTGGCACCTGACGCTGCCGCTCATCGCGCTGTCGCTCTCGGCCTTCGCCACCACGACGCTTCTCACCAAGAACTCGTTTCTCGACGAAATCCGCAAGCAATACGTGACGACCGCGCGCGCCAAGGGCCTGACCGAGCGCCGCGTCCTCTACGGCCACGTCTTCCGCAACGCCATGCTGATCATCGTCGCGGGCTTCCCGGGCGCCTTCATCTCGGCCTTCTTCTCCGGCTCGCTCCTGATCGAGACGATCTTCTCGCTCGACGGTCTCGGCCTTCTCTCCTTCGAGAGCATCTACAAGCGGGATTATCCGGTGGTCTTCGCGACCCTCTACATCTTCTCGCTGATCGGCCTCGTCACCACGCTGATCTCCGACCTCACCTATACCTGGATCGATCCGCGCATCGATTTCGAGCGGCGGGAGGTTTGAGCATGGCCCGGAAAAGTGGAACCCGGTTTTCCGGCTCGGCCATGCGGCGGGAGGTCTGATCCATGGCGCATTCTCCCGACAGCCCGCCCGAGATCGTCAAGGCCGCGGACGCCAGGGCCGACACGAGCACGCTGGCGCAGATGGCGCCGCCCGTCGAAACGCTGCGCCCGCCCCGCCTGTCGCCGCTCAACCAGCGCCGCTGGCAGAACTTCAAGGCGCATCGGCGCGGCTGGTGGTCGCTCTGGATCTTCCTCGTGCTCTTCGTGGTGACGCTCGGCGCCGAGTTCGTCGCCAACGACCGGCCGATCCTCATCTCCTACAAGGGCGAGTATTACGCGCCGATCTTCAAGGACTATCCCGAAGAGGTCTTCGGCGGCTTCCTGCCTGTCACCAACTACCGCGATCCGTTCATCCAGGAGGAGGTCGCGGCCAATGGCTGGATGGTCTGGCCGCCGATCCGCTATTCCTATGCGAGCGTGAACAACGAGATCCCGGTTCCCGCCCCCGCCCCGCCCTCCTGGACCTTCTCCAAGGAGGAGCGCTGCGCGCGCTATCCGTTGGGGGTGAACGATCCGAACTGCACGATCGGCAACTGGAACTGGCTCGGCACCGACGATCAGGCGCGCGACGTGCTCGCCCGCCTCATCTACGGCTTCCGCGTCTCGGTCCTGTTCGGCCTGATCCTGACCGCCGCCTCGGCGGTGATCGGCGTCTTCGCCGGCGCGGTGCAGGGCTATTTCGGCGGCTGGGTGGACCTGATCTTCCAGCGCTTCATCGAGATCTGGAGCTCGATCCCGGTCCTCTACCTGCTTCTGATCGTCGCCGCGATCCTGCCGCCCGGCTTCTGGATCCTGCTGGGCATCATGCTGCTCTTCTCCTGGGTCTCGTTCGTGGGCGTCGTGCGCGCCGAGTTCCTGCGGGCGCGCAACTTCGAATATGTGAACGCGGCCCGCGCGCTCGGCGTCGGCGACTGGACCATCATGGGCCGCCATCTCCTGCCCAACGCCATGGTCGCGACGCTGACCTTCCTGCCCTTCATCCTCAACGGCTCGATCACGACGCTGACCTCGCTCGACTTCCTCGGCTTCGGCCTGCCGCCCGGCTCGCCCTCGCTCGGCGAGCTCCTGGCGCAGGGCCGCAACAATCTCCAGGCGCCCTGGCTCGGGATTTCGGGCTTCGTCGTCCTATCTCTCATGCTGTCGCTGCTCGTCTTCATCGGCGAGGCGGTGCGCGACGCCTTCGACCCTCGCAAGAGCTTCCGGTGACGTGACATGGGCGAACACAAGCGGATCGTGATCGAGGACTATCCCGTCGAGAACCTGCCCGAGGAACTGCGGGGCGGGATCGAGACGGGGCATCGGGTGACCGTGACGGTGGAGGAAAGCGAGGACGACTGGTCCGACCTGTTCCGCCGGATCGACGCCTATCAGAGCGCCAACACGCGTCACGTCACCTCCGAGGAAGCGGTCGCGCGCGTGCGGGCGCTTCGGGACGAGTGGGACTGACCCGATGGCGCCTGCCGTCTATCTCGACGCCAATATCCTGATCGGGTCCGTGGAAGGCCCGGATGCGGATTTCCTGCGCCTCGTGCGCGGGCTGAGGGCCCGAGGTCGCCGCTTCGTCACGAGCGAGTTGACGCTGGCCGAGGTGCTGCCGAAGCCGATCGCCGAGAGTACGTCCGATCTCGTCGCCATCTACGAGGCGCTTCTGGCGCCGGACGGGCTGGTCGAAACGCTTCCCGTGGACCGCGAGATCCTGCGCGAGAGCGCTCGGCTGCGGGCTGCGATCAACGCGAAGCTGCCCGACATGATCCATCTGGCGACGGCCCGGCTTTCGGGCTGCGCGTTTCTGGTTTCGAACGACAAGCGCCTGCGCGACAAGGGGCCGATCGAACGGCTCTCCATCGTCGAGGCGGCGGAAAGGCTGCGGTCATGAGCGCGCATCACGACCACTCCCACGGCGCGCACGATCCTGGCGGCCACGGCCATTCGCACGGACCCGGCGGGCACGACCACGCCGCCCATGCGAGCGAGCGCAGCCTCGCCATCGCCGCCGCGCTCACCGGCACGTTCATGGTGGTGGAGGCGGTCGGCGGCTGGATCTCCGGCTCGCTCGCGCTTCTCGCCGATGCCGGGCACATGCTCGTGGATTTCGCGGGTCTGGCGCTCGCTTATGTCGCCATCCGCATGGCGCGGCGCCCGGCCGACGCGCGCCGATCCTTCGGCTATGACCGCTTCCAGATCCTCGTCGCCTATTCCAACGGCCTCGTGCTCTTCGGCATCGCCGGCTTCATCATCTACGAGGCGTGGCGCCGCCTCGAAGACCCCGCGCCGATCCTGGCCGGCCCGATGTTCGTGGTCGCCGTCGCCGGTCTTCTCGTCAACATCGCCGCCTTCTTCGTCCTGCACGGGGGCGACAAGGAGGATTTGAACCGGCGCGGCGCGCTGCTGCACGTTCTCGGCGACATGCTCGGCTCGGTCGCCGCGATCATCGCCTCGATCGTGATCTGGAGCACCGGCTGGACGCCGATCGACCCGATCCTCTCGGTTCTGGTCTGCCTCCTGATTCTCGGCAATGCCTGGCGGCTCGTGCGCGAATCCGCCCATGTGCTGCTGGAAGGCTCGCCCGCCGGGATCGATGGCGCGAACGTCGCCGAGCGGCTCGGTCGCCGCGTCGAAGGTCTGGCCGACGTGCATCACGTCCATGTCTGGATGATCACGCCCAAGCGCCGCGCCGCGACGCTCCATGCCTGCCTCGCCCCCGGCGCGGACGGGCCGGCCGTGGTGCGCGCGGTGAAGCGCGTCCTGCGCGAGGAGTTCGCGATCGGCCATGCCACGGTGGAGGTCGAGAGCGACATCTGCGCCGACGGCGCGATCGCCGACCATGACCATGACCATGGCCATGGCCATGGCCATGCGCATCCTCATGATCACGCGCACGATCGAACGCACGGGCACGATCACTCGCACGACCATGCGCAGGACCACCGGCACGGGCACGACCACAGAAACAGGGCGGGGGTCCGCCCCTCCGCCAATCCCGACCTGTCCGCTTCGCACGGGGCCGCTCCGGCGCCCGGCGAACCGACGCCCCGTCCCGTCTGAGGAGACCGCCTTGCCCCCAGCCGTCACCTCCTCCCCCGCCCTTCTCGACGTGCGCGGCCTTCAGGTCGCCTTTTCCCAAGGCGGAGCCACCAGCCTCGCCGTGAAGGGCGTGTCCTTTTCCATCGCCAAGGGCGAGACGGTGGCGCTCGTCGGCGAATCGGGATCGGGCAAGTCGGTCTCGGCCCTGTCGATCCTGAAGCTCCTGCCCTATCCCGCCGCCAGCCATCCGGGCGGCCAGGTGCTTTATGACGGGCAGGACCTGATCCACGCCCCGGACGAGGCGCTGCGCGCCGTGCGCGGCAACAAGATCTCGATGATCTTCCAGGAGCCCATGTCCTCCCTGAACCCGCTCCACACGATCGAGCGGCAGATCGGCGAGGTCATGAAGGTGCATCGCGGCCTGTCGGACCGCGCCGCGCGCGAGCGCACGCTGGAGCTTCTGCGTCAGGTCGGCATCCGCGACCCCGAAAAGCGCCTCGGCGCCTATCCGCACCAGCTGTCGGGCGGCCAGCGCCAGCGCGTCATGATCGCGATGGCGCTCGCCAACGAGCCCGACCTTCTGATCGCCGACGAGCCGACCACGGCGCTCGACGTCACGGTTCAGGCCCAGATTCTGGAACTCCTGAAGACGCTTCAGGAAGAGCGGCAGATGGGCCTTCTCTTCATCACCCACGATCTCGGCATCGTCCGGCGCATCGCGGACCGGGTCTGCGTGATGACCAAGGGCGAGATCGTGGAGACCGGACCGACCGCCGAGATCTTCGCCAATCCGCAGCATCCCTATACGCGCCATCTCCTGGCGGCCGAGCCCAAGGGCCGGCCGCCGGCGGCCAACGCCAATGCGCCGGTCGTCATGGAAGGTCGCGACGTCAAGGTCTGGTTCCCCGTGCGCAGCGGCCTGTTCCGCCGCGTGTCCGACCATGTGAAGGCGGTGGACGGGATCGACATCACGGTCCGCGCCGGGCAGACGGTCGGCGTCGTCGGCGAGTCGGGCTCGGGCAAGACGACGCTCGGCCTCGCGCTCTGCCGCATGATCGCGAGCAAAGGCGAAATCCGCTTCGACGGCGAGCGGATCGACGATCGCTCCTTCAAGGCGATGCGCCCGCTGCGGGACCGCGTCCAGATCGTGTTTCAGGACCCGTTCGGCTCGCTGTCGCCGCGCATGGCGGTGGGCGACATCATCGCGGAAGGGTTGCGGGTCCATCAGCCCGCGCTTTCCGCCGAGGAGCGGGACCGGCGCGTCGTCTCGGCGCTGAGCGAGGTCGGGCTCGATCCCGCGACGCGCTTCCGCTATCCGCACGAGTTCTCGGGCGGCCAGCGCCAGCGCATCGCGATCGCCCGCGCCATGGTGCTGAATCCGCGCTTCGTGATGCTGGACGAGCCGACCTCGGCGCTCGACATGAGCGTCCAGGCGCAGGTCGTCGATCTCCTGCGCGATCTCCAGCGCAAGCATGATCTGGCCTATCTCTTCATCAGCCACGATCTGAAAGTGGTGCGTGCGCTCGCCAACGAGGTGATCGTCATGCGCGGCGGGCATGTGGTGGAGCGCGGCTCGTCGGACGAGATCTTCGACAATCCCAAGACCGACTATACCAAGGCGCTGATGGCGGCGGCCTTCCGCATCGAGGCGGCGGGCGCCCAAGAGGTTTCGGAATGAGCGACACCTATCGTCACCGGCTGGAGGACCAGCCGCTCGACTTCACCGTGGAAAAGGACGAGCGGCTGTATCCGGGCTTTCGTCCATTGGACTCGGTGACCGTGCGCCACGCTCCGCTCGCCCGGCCTGAGGGCCTGACCGCGCGGCGCGAGATCCTGCGCTCGGGCCATGCCGCGATCGTCATTCCCTATGATCCCGCCCGCGACGAGATCGTGGTGATCCGCCAGTTCCGCATCGGCGCGGCGCTGACGTCGGGCAAGGCGGCGGCGCTGGAACTGCCGGCGGGGCTCGTGGACGAGGGCGAGGACGCCATTCAGGCCGCCCGGCGCGAGCTGGAAGAGGAAACCGGGCTCGTGGCGCAGGCCATCGCGCCGGCCTACGCCATTCTCTCCTCCCCCGGCCTCAGCGACGAGATCGCGAGCTTCTTTCTGGCGCTGGTGGATGCCGAGACGCTGAACGGCGAGGGCGGCAAGCTGGACGAGCAGGAGGACATCCTCGCCATTCGCGCGCCGGTGGACGCCCTGATCGAGGCGGTGGACGCCGGCTCGATCGAGAACGGCTTCCTCGTCTCGGCCGCGCATTGGTTCGCCCGCCACGGCCGGGCGCGGGCGCGCCTCCTGCGCGACGCCGCCGAGCCGGCCGACTGACCGAATCGCGGCCGCGAACCCCGAGCACCCGTTCGGCTCAGGCTTCGCGGCGCTGTCTGGTTCCGTTTCGAACGCTGCCCTGAAGAGTATCCCTTATGAGCATCCTTCTTTCCGTCACCGGTTTCGACCCCACCCGCTGGCAGGACGCCATGCTCGCCGCGGCCCCCGGCGAGACGATCACGCTGCGCCCGGCGCAGGCCGCCGATCCCGCGATCCGCTACGCCGTCGTGTGGAAGCAGCCGCCGGGCGTTCTGGAAGCGCTGCCCAATCTTAAGGCCGTGTTCTCGCTCGGCGCGGGCGTCGATCACATCCTCGCCGACCGCACCGTGCCGGACGTGCCGATCGTGCGCATCGTCGCCGACGACCTCACCGCGCGCATGAGCGAATATGTCGTATGGCGGGTGCTCGACCATCATCGCCGCGGCATGGTCTATCGCGCGCAGCAGGCCGCCCGCCTGTGGAACGAGCGCCGCCAGCCGGCGGCCGCCGACATCCAGGTCGGCATTCTCGGCCTTGGCGAACTCGGGCGGGACGCGGCCGAGAAGCTGCGCCTTCTCGGCTTCAAGGTCGCGGGCTGGAGCCGGCGCGAGAAGCAGGTCGAAGGCGTCGAGACCTTCCACGGCGAGGACGGGCTCGGGGCGATCCTCTCGAAAAGCGACATTCTCGTCGTGCTTCTGCCGCTCACGGCCGACACGCGCGGCCTCATCGACGACGCCTTCCTGTCGCGCCTGAAGCGCGAAACGCCGCTCGGCACGCCGGTTCTCATCAATGCCGGGCGCGGCGGGTTGCAGGTGGATTCTGCCATTCTGCGCGCGCTGAACGACAACCGCCTGATGGAAGCCTCGCTCGACGTGTTCGAGCGCGAGCCGCTGTCGCCCGATAGCGCGCTCTGGCGCCATCCGCGCGTCTTCGTCACGCCGCATGCGGCCGCCTCGTCCGACCCGGAGGCGCTGGCCCCGATCATCGTCAGGCAGATCGCGGCCCACCGGCGCGGCGAGCCGCTGGTCAACCTCGTGGACCGTTCGGCCGGTTACTGAAGACCAGGCAAGCGTCGGATGGCGGCGACGGGCACGCCCTTGCCTTCCATCCGCGAGACGGCCTCGGCGAGCGGTTCGATCGCCGTCATCATGTGATGGGCGTTGGCGTGGAGAAGCCGCGCCGCGTCCAGCATGATGCCGACATGGCCGCGCCAGAACACGAGGTCGCCGCGCCGGAGCGGCGCCCCCTCGGGCACGGCCTCGCCCATCGCCATCTGAAGATCGGTGTCACGCGGGGCCCTCACGCCGCAGGCGTCGAGCGCGACCTGCACGAGGCCCGAGCAGTCGATGCCGAGCGCCGACTTGCCGCCCCAGAGATAGGCGACGCCGAGAAAGCCTTCCGCGACGCCGGCGAAATCCGTGTCGTAGGCCGTCGCCGGCTTCATGTGCTGCACCACCACGGCGCCGAAGGGCGCGATCAGCCCATAGGTCGCGTTGTGATCGCTCGCCTCCCCGCGCACGCGAAGGCGCGCGCCGAGCGGCAGGTCGTGCATGGGCGGGCGCTTGATGTCCGGCCCCGGAAACACGAGCGTGCGACGGACGCAGATGCGGTGGGTCGGCTCCGGCGGCGCGCCGGACAGAAGCGTGACGGACGGCGCCCAGCCGACATAGCCGTCGGATTCGAGCTGCACCCAGCTCCAGCCCTCACCGGTTTCCTCGAAGACGCGCACCGCTTCGCCGTAGAGCGCCTGCGTTTCCAGAGGCGCGTCGGCGGAGGGGCGGCGGCGCAGGTCGGCGACGGGCATGGCGACATGGGCGAGCGCGCCTTCCACGAAACGCTCGGCCTCGACGCGGCCGCGCAGGCGCGCGTCGGCGAGATCGGGGCGGTGGGCGTGGAGGCGAGGGTCGAGCGGAGCCGTCATCGCGCCAGCGCCCCCGCTTCGCTCACCAGCCGATCGGCCATTTCGGAGACGAACTGGCTGCCTTCCACCGTGCGGCGGACGAGGACGTTGCGCAGATCGCTCGGGTCGCGCTGGCGTTCGAGAAGATTCATGCGCCCCATCGAATCAAGCGCCCGCGTCACCACGGGCTTGGCCACTTGCAGCTTTTCCGCCAGCCCGCGCACCGTGTGCGGCGGCGGGTCGAGATAAATCGACAGGAGGATCGCCGTCTGTCGGGCCGTGAGATCGAGCCCGGGATGCTGCGCCTGGAGAATGGCGTTGCGATAGAGCAGGCGCAAGGCCTGCGCCGGCTTGATGTCGATTCCCATACGGCCCCTCAAGGGGCGCCGATTCGCCCGATGCCGCGCGCCCGGCTCAGGGTCCGGGCACTTTCGGGCGGTTTCAAGACCGCCTGTAGCGGTCCGCGAAGACCTGGAACAGGGCGCGGATGCCCTGCGCCTCGCCCCCCGCCGGCCCGGTCGGCCCGGCCTGCGGGCGCCAGCCATAGACGTCGAAATGCGCCCAAGCCTGCGCCTTCGACACGAAGCCCTGCAGGAAGAGCGCCGCCGTGACGGAGCCGGCGAAACCGTCCGAGGTCACGTTGTTGATGTCGGCCACCTTGGAGGCGAGGTTCCTGGCATAGGGCTTCCAGAGCGGCAGGCGCCAGAGCGGGTCGTGGAGCGCGACGGCGGCCGCCGCGATCTCGCCCGCCAGCGTCTCGTCGTCGGTGAAGAAGGGCGGCAGGTCCGGCCCGAGCGCGACGCGCGCCGCGCCCGTCAGCGTCGCCATGTCGATGAGGATCTCGGGCGCCTCCTCGTCGGCGAGCGCCAAGGCGTCGGCGAGGATCAGGCGCCCTTCGGCGTCCGTGTTGCCGATCTCGACGCTCTTGCCGAGCCGGCTGCGCAGGATGTCGCCGGGGCGGAAGCTGTTGGCGGAAATCGCGTTCTCGACCGCCGGGATCAGGACGCGCAGGCGAACGGGAAGTTTCGAGCCCATCACGAGGCGCGCGAGGCCCAGCACATTGGCCGCGCCGCCCATGTCCTTCTTCATCAGGAGCATGCCGGAGGCCGGCTTGATGTCGAGGCCGCCCGTGTCGAAGGCGACACCCTTGCCGACCAGCGTGACGCGCGGCGCATCGACCGGGCCCCAGGTGAGGTCGATGAGGCGCGGCGCGACGCTGGAGGCGCGGCCGACCGCGTGGATCATCGGCAGATTGGCGGCCAGAAGCGCGTCGCCCTCGGTCACGCTCACCTCGGCGCCGAACTCGGCCGCCACGCGCCGCACCGCCGCTTCGATGCCGTCGGGAAGAAGATCGTTGGTGGGCGTGTTGATGAGATCGCGCACCAGGAAGACGCTCTCGGCGGCGAGCCGCACGAAGGCTTCGTCGGCGCCCGCCGGCAGCGCGAGCCGCGCGCCGGGCTTGGCGGGCTTCGACAGGTAGCGCTCGAACCGGTAGGAGCCGAGGAGGAAGCCGAGCGCGGCGAGATCGGGGTCGAGCCCGGCGGCCGCGTCGAGCGCCCAGTCGCCCTCGGGCAGCGCCTGCGCGAGCGCGCCGGCCAGAAGCGCGCGCTGCGCCGCGCTGGAGCCCCCGGCGCCGAGCCCCAGCACCGCGCCCGCCGGTCCCGTCTCGCCCGCCCCCGTCTCGCCCGGCAGCAGCGCCACCGCGCCGGCGCCCGCCGCAAAGCCCGTGGCCTCGAGCCAGGGGCGGGCCGCCGCGGGCAGGCGGTCCAGCTCGCCCTCGCCCACCGCGTGAACGGGCTTGGCATTGAGGGATGCGGAAAGGAGGCGGTCGGTCATGGAAAGCTCGCGAACGTCAGCCCCGCGAAATGAACGGGACGTAGGGGTTAACGAAAGATGACCCGCTCGGCCCCATCCGCAGCGGGACGGGAAACGGGATAGCCGATGCGCCAATCGAAGCGACCGCTCGCGCGAGCCGAACAGGGCGACGCCGCGCCGACCTACGCCTGCCGGAGCCGCCACGCAAGGCACGGCACGATCGCGGTCCTGTTTCTGGCGCTGACGGCGGCGAGCGGCTGCATGCAGAGCTCGCGCGGCCTGCACACGGGATCGATCGCCCCGCGCGGCGAGGCGCCGCCCCATCGCGACCCCGCCAGCATGACGGCGGACGAGCTGAACGGCGCGATCCGCATCTATGGCGCCTCCTACGAGCGGGACCCCAAGAACAAGGATGTCGGCTTGGCCTATGCCGCCGCCTTGCAGACGGCCGGTCGCAACGACCAGTCGCTGGCCGTGATGCAGCAGGTGGCGATCAGCCATCCGAACGACCGCGACGTGCTCGGCGCCTATGGCAAGGCGCTGGCGGCGGCGGGCGATCTGCCGAAAGCCCTCGACACGATCCGCCGGGCGCAGACGCCGGACCGGCCCGACTGGCGCCTCCTGTCGGCGGAAGGCGCGATCCTCGATCAGCTCGGCCAGTCCGACAAGGCCCGCATTCTCTACGAGAAGGCGCTGACGCTGCAGCCGAACGAGCCTGCGATCCTGTCCAATCTCGGCATGTCCCGGCTTCTCCAGAACGATCCGAAGAGCGCCGAGACCTATCTCAGCCGTGCCGCCGCGCAGCCCGGAGCCGATCCGCGCGTGCGCCAGAACCTGGCACTCGCGGTCGGTCTTCAGGGCCGCTTCAAGGAAGCCGAGACGATCGCCTCCAACGTGCTCTCGCCCGACGAGGCGGAGGCGAACGTCGCCTATCTCAAGCAGATGCTGGCCCAGCGCAACACGTGGAGCGAGCTGAAGAGCGAGCGCCGGAGCTGATCCAACGGGGCCGATCGGGCCGGGCGCCGGCCCTTACATCATCGGCATGACCTTGATGATGGCCGGGCCGATGATCACCGCGAAGAGAACCGGCAGGAAGAACACCATCATCGGCACGGTGAGTTTGGGCGGCAGGGCCGCCGCCTTGCCTTCGGCCGCCGTCATGCGCTGGTCGCGGCTTTCCTGCGAGAGCGTGCGCAGGGCGACGCCGAGCGGCGTGCCGTAGCGCTCGGCCTGGATCAGCGCGGTGCAGACGGAGCGCACCGATTCCAGCCCGGTGCGCGCGATGAGGTTCTCGTAGGCCTGCTTGCGGTCCGGCAGATAGGACAGCTCGGCGCAGACCAGCACCATTTCCTCGGCGAGCGGCACGGACTGAAGGCCGATCTCGTCGGCCACGCGCCGGAAGGCGGCCTCGATCGCATTGCCCGATTCCACGCAGATCAGAAGCAGGTCGAGCGCGTCGGGCCAGGCCCGCGTGATCGACTGCGCCCGCTTCTTGCTGGCGTTGCTGACGAAGATCAGCGGGGCGTAGAAGCCCGCATAGGCGGCCAGGATGCAGATGAAGAAGCGCACGAAGAAGGCGCGGTCGGCCATCATCCCCAAGCCGAAGACGTAGAAGGCCACGAAGAGGCCGAACACGAGCGGCAGGATCGCGCGGCAGAACAGAAACAAGGTCAGGGCGCGATGGGTGCGAAAGCCCGCGATGCGCAGCTTGGTCGTGGTCGCCTCGTCGAGCAGCGCCTTGCGCAGGTCCAGCGCCTCCACGACCTTGGCCGCAAAGGAGCGATCGGCCTGCTTGCGCAGGGTCACGCGGCCCCCGTCCCGCTCGTTCGCCATGCGGGCGCGCTCGCGCGCGCGAACCTGATCGCGCTCCAGCGCCACGGACTTCATGCGGCTCTTCATCTCGTGTCCCGAGAGAAGCGGCAGCACCACCGACAGGAGGCAGCCGAACATGGCGACCGCCACGAGCAGGCCGAGCACGGTCTGGCTGGACAGGCCGATCATCTGGAACACGGCGTCCATGGCCGAACCTTTCGTTTAGAAGTCGAAATTGATCATCTTGCGCATCACCAGGATGCCGCACAGCATCCACATCGCGGAGCCCAGGAGGATCATGTGGCCTTTGGGATCGGTGAAGAGCACGGAAATGTAGTCGGGCGAGGTCAGGTAGACGAGAACGCCGACGATGATCGGCAGGGAGCCGATAATGTAGGCCGAGGCCTTGGCCTCCATCGACATGGCCTTGATCTTGCCCTTCATCTTGCGGCGCTCGCGCAAGACGCGCGACAGGTTGCCGAGGGCTTCCGCAAGGTTGCCGCCCGATTGCGACTGGATCGCCACGACGATGGCGAAGAAGTTCGTCTCGGGCATGGGCATGCTGATATAGAGCCGGTTCACCGCCTCGGTGAGCGGCGAGCCCATCTGCAGGGCTTCCACGACGCGCGCGAATTCCGAGCGCACCGGCTCGGGCGTCTCGTTGGAGATCATGCGCAGCGTGTCGTTGAGCGGCAGGCCGGACTTGATGCCGCGCACGATGACGTCGAGCGCATTGGCGAATTCGTCCGTGAAGCGCTGCTGCCGGCGCGCCCGGCGCCAGCCCAGGAACCAGTGCGGGCCGGCGGCCCCGCCCGCGATCCCCAGAAGCAGCGCGACGAGCGGCGCCCCGCTGACGAGAAGAATCAGCAGAAACACGAAAAGGCCGAAACCGGCGCTGGCGAGATAATAGGTGCGGGGCGGGAAGTCGAAACCGGCCTGCCGGATGCGCGCTTCGAGCGTCAGCTTGCGCAGGTGGACGTTGCGCTTGCGGTTCTTTTCCTCGAGCTCGTCCAGCGTCGCCTGCAGGGTCTTGCGGCGCTTGGTGACCTCCTGCATCCGGTCGCGCGCCGCCTGGCGCAGCGCCGTGTCGTTTTCGGAGGCCGCGAACTGGTCGAAGCGCGAGCGCGTCGCCTTGTCGGCTTCCATGCGGGGCTGCAACACGCCGTAGAGAAGCGCGCCGGTGGACAGGGCCACCAGACAGATGAAGAGGATCGTCGTCACGAGGCGCGCTCCACGTCGGCCGCGTCGAGCGCGCGGGCGAGGCGCTGTTCCTCGTTGTAGTAGCGCGCGCGATCCCAGAAGGCCGGCCGGCCGATGCCGGTGGAGCGGTGGCGCCCCAGAAGCCGCCCGCGCGAATCCTCGCCCAGAATGTCGTAGAGGAAGAGGTCCTGCGTGATGATCACGTCGCCTTCCATGCCCACGACCTCGGTGATGTGGGTGATGCGGCGCGAGCCGTCGCGCAGGCGCGCGGCCTGGATGATGACGTCGATCGAGCCGACCACGATCTCCTTGACCGTGCGGGACGGCAGCGAGAAGCCGCCCATGGCGATCATGGATTCGATACGGTTCAGGCATTCGCGCGGGCTGTTGGCGTGGATCGTGCCCATCGAGCCGTCATGGCCCGTGTTCATCGCCTGCAGGAGATCGAAGACCTCCGGTCCGCGCACTTCGCCGACGATGATGCGTTCGGGGCGCATGCGCAGGCAGTTCTTGACGAGATCACGCATGGTGATCTCGCCCTCGCCCTCGATATTGGGCGGGCGCGTTTCCAGGCGCACGACATGGGGCTGCTGGAGCTGGAGTTCGGCCGAGTCCTCGCAGGTGATGATGCGCTCGTCCTCGTCGATATAGCGCGTCAGGCAGTTGAGGAGCGTCGTCTTGCCCGAGCCCGTGCCGCCGGAGATGACGACATTGCAGCGCACCCGGCCGATGATCTCGAGGATCGTCGCCCCTTCCGGCGAGATCGCGCCGAACTCGACGAGCTGCGGCAGGGTCAGCTTGTCCTTCTTGAACTTGCGGATGGTCAGCACCGTGCCGTCGATGGCGAGCGGCGGGGCGATGACGTTGACGCGCGAGCCGTCCGGCAGGCGCGCGTCGCAGATGGGCGAGGATTCGTCGACGCGCCGGCCGACTTGGCTGACGATGCGCTGGCAGATGTTGAGAAGCTGCTGGTTGTCGCGAAAGCGCACTCCCGCCTCGATCACCTTGCCGCCGACTTCGATGAAGGTCTGGCGCGCGCCGTTGACCATGATGTCGGCGATGTCGTCGCGAACCAGAAGCGGCTCCAGCGGGCCGTAGCCGAGAACGTCGTTGCAGATGTCGGCGAGCAGGTCCTCCTGCTCGGCGATCGTCATCGCGAAATTCTTGATCGAGATGATGTCGTTGACGATGTCGCGGATTTCCTCGCGCGCCATCTCGGTTTCGAGCCGGGCGAGTTGGCTGAGGTCGATCGTGTCGATCAGCGCGGCGAAGATCTTGCTCTTGGTCTCGTAATAGCTGTCCGAGCGCGTCCGGCCCATCGACAGGGGCACGGCCGCGTCCGGCGCGGGCTTGGGCGGGGTCCGGGCGGCGGAGGGCTTGGGCGGAGCCGCCTCGCGCGGCTGGGGCGCGGGCGCGGGCGCCGGCAAAGCGGTCACGGCAGGCGCGGCCGGCGCCGGCCGTGCCAGGGTGCCCGTCTCGTTTCCACGCTTGCCGAACATCGCGTTTGTTCCTTTCGCAAAGGTCTGGCGACGCCGGGTCCGGCGTCGAAGTCGGGTGTCGGGGCCTGGAGCCTCGAGGCCCCCTGCCCCGTCAGCGGCGGCGCATCAGCGCGCGCAGGCCGCTCAGGGCGGCACGCGGGGCGGCTTTGGCGAGGCTGCGGCCGGTCAGCGTGTGCGCCATGTCGGAAAAGGTCTGCGCGGCCGGGTGCTTGCCGTCGAGTTCGCTCAGCATCCGCCCCGTGTTGGCGGCGGTGCCGAACATCAGGGGATCGAAGGCGATCTGCGCCAGAAGCTCGACGCCGAGCGGCTCGGCGAATTCGGCCGGCGCGATCTCGGGGCGCTTGGGAACGCCGACGCGGTTGAGCACGAGGCGCGGCGCGCGGTCGTTCGGCCGGGCCTTGCGCAGCGTGTCCATGAGGTTCTTGGCGTTGCGCAGATTGGCCAGATCCGGCTCGGCCACGAGCACGACCTCGTCGGCCCGCTCCAGAATGGTGCGCGTCCAGCCGTTCCAGACATGGGGCACGTCGAGGACCACGTGCGGCGTGCTGCGCTGGGCCGCATCCATCAGGGCCGAGAAGGCCTCGGGATCGAAATCATAGTCCCGGTCGAGCGTCGAGGGGGCGGCCAGGAGCGACAGGTGCTCGGCGCAGGACACGAGAAGGCGATCCAGAAACACCTCGTCCAGGCGCTCGGCCGAGAACACCGCCTCGGACACGCCCTGCGCCGGGTCGCGGTCGAAATCGATATTGGCCGTGCCGAAGGGCAGGTCGAGATCGGCGAGCAGCACGTCGTTGCCGAAGAGCTTGGCGAGCGTCCAGCCGACATTGTGGCACAGGGTCGAGGCCCCGGCGCCGCCCTTGGCGCCGACGAAGGCGACGATGCGCCCGAGCGGATCGGCGCCCTCGGTCGCGAAGAGCTGCGAGATGACGCTGAGGACATCCGCCAGATGCACCGGCGCGAGCATGTATTCCGACACGCCGCGCCGCGTCAGCTCGCGATACAGGGAAACGTCGTTGTGATGCCCGACGATCACGACCTTGGAGCCGGGATCGCAGACATCGGCGAGCGCTTCGAGCTCAGCGAGGAGCTCGTCCGGCCGCAGCGTGGATTCGAGGATCACGAGATTGGGCGTCGGCGCGGAGGCGTAATGCTCGACCGCCGCGCGGATGCCGCCGGCATGGACGCGCACATGCGCCTTCACCATGCGCCGGTCGGTGGCCGCCGCCTCGATCGCCTCGCTCACCTCATTGGTTTCGCAGAAGGCCTGGACGGAGATGCGCGGGATCGGGCGCAGCGCGTCGAGGCGCTCGCGGATGTCGCCCTCGGACGGGCGGTAGGGCATTTCGCCGAAGGGAAGATCGGTCATCGCTCGGCCTACCAGTTGTAATCGGACGCTTGCCGGGGCGGCTCGGAGGCCGTGCGGTCCCCACGACGGTATTTCTCGATCACCGTGGAGCGGCGCTCCGCATCGATCTCGCTCATGCCGCGCGGCCCGAGGAGATCACGCGGTTCGGCGATCTGCGCCGCGAGATTGCTTTGGGAGGCACAGCCGAAATTGTAGTAGTTGCGGTTCTCGCTCGTGTCGGCGAGGTCGTCCGGCCAGCGGCCGCAGGGCGCCACATCGGCCACCACGGCGTTGAAGGACAGAAGCAGCGGCGGCGTGTCGGCCACGCCCTCAGCCGGATAGGGCGCGACGACGATGCGCTGGCGTGGCACGCCGTTGTGGCGCAGGACAGTGACCGCATTGTCGGCGATGAGCCGGGCGGCGGCGGCGTTGCGCGAGCCGGTGGGATAGCGCACGCGGATCACCGCCGCGCGCGAGGAGCGAAAGCGCGTGGCGAAGCTCTCGATGCGGCTCTGGTCGGCCGGGGTCAGCCGCGTGTCGGACGAGGCGACGAAGAGGTCGAGATCGGTGGTCGCCTCGCGCACCGTGATCGGGTGCCGGGTGCGGTAGTCGTCGGGAACGGCGCCGACCTCGACATGCTGGTTGGCGCAGCCGGCGAGCCCGCCGACGAGGAGCGGCACGGCCGAGGCGACGAGGACACGGGCGAGGCGGGAGGGGAGAAGGCGGCGGCGCTCGGTCATTTGTAGATGTATCCGACGTTGCCGTGGTAGCGGCCGGGGGGAAGACGGGTGTCGGCGGCGCCATAGACGCGGTTCACGCGGCCGAGGAAGTTCGACGCGCCGTCCGACGAGAAGTTCAGATTGTCGTCCGGCCGGGCCAGATCCTGGCGCGCCACGGGCCGCACGAGATAGGGCGTGACGATCACCACGAGTTCGGTCTCGTAGCGCTGGAAGTCGCGCGAGCGGAACAGGGTGCCGAGCACCGGGATCTTGGAAAGGCCGGGATAGCCCGAGACGACCTGACGCACGTCGTCGCGCACGAGGCCGGCGATCACCAGCGAGCCGCCGGAGGGAAGCTCGACGGTCGTGTCGGCGAGGCGCTTGCGGATGCCAGTCAGCGTCAGCGATCCTCCCGTATCGGCCGATCCCTGGAAATTGAAGGCGTTTTCGAAGGTCGGCTCGGAGACGGCCGTCCGGATCTTCAGACTGATACGGCCGGGAGACAGGACGACGGGCGTGAAGTCCAGACCGATGCCGTAATCGATCTTTTCCGTATCGATCGTGACCGTTCCCTCTTGGGTTTCCGAATCGACAATCACGCCGGCAGCGTTGCGGATGTAAGTGGTCTTCGGAGGCGTGACGGTTCGCCCGCTGGGCGAGGAAAATTCGCCACCCACTTTGAACGAGGCGCTTTCACCCGAGATCGCGGTCAGGCTCGGCTCGGCCAGTGTCCGCATCACGCCGGCCTGTTCCAGCGCGCGCAGCTGGGACGAAATCCCGTTGCGGCTATCGCCCGTGTTGAAGAGCGAAGCCCCCGACGAGGAAATCGCCTTGCCAAGCCCGAACGGATTGTCGCTGACCGCCGAGAACAGCATGCCATCGATCGATCCGACGCCGGTGCCGTCAATGCCCAGCTGCTTCACGACCGACCGCTGGACCTCGGCGACGGTGACCTTGAGCGTGACCTGGTCCTCGCCCTGGATCTGGAGAAGGTTGACGATCTGGCTCGACTGGCGGCGCTCCTGGGCCTGCGACACGCCGCCGATCGCCACGCCGCCGCTGCCGGCCGCCGAAGCGCCCGAGGTCGCGGTCTTGATGTACTGGCCCGTCGTCGCCTCGCCGCCGGTGACGAAGATGTTCGCCAGATCGACGGCCCGCTGCGCGTCCTGCGCGTTCTCCACCGTGCCGGTGAGGATGACGTTGTCGTTCAGCATCTCGGCCCGCACGTCGGCGGTCGGGATGAAACGGCGGATCGTGGAGGCGAGCGCGGAGATGTCGCGTTCGATCTTGAGGTCGAGAACCGCGATCTCACGCCCGTTGGCGTCGAAGACGAAGATGTTGGTCTGGCCGATCTGCTTGCCGAAAATGTAGATGCGCCGGGCCGTGCGCGTCACCGCGTCGGCGACCGCGGGATTGGACACGACGATGTCGTGCGCGTCGCGCGGCAGGTCGATGACCTTGGACTTGTCGAGGCCGAGCGAGATCGTCTGCTGCGGACGGTTGACGGCGACCACGGCGCTTTCGGCGAAGGCCGGCAGCGGCAGAAGGGCGGGAAGCGCCAGCGAGGCCTGAAGCGCGGCGGCGAGGCGGCGCGTGGAGCGGGTGCGAAGACGGAGCGCCATGCTTCAGTTCCTCGTGGTGATGTCGGTGGTCTTGCCGTAGCGAACCACGCGGATCTGCGACTTCTGCGGCGCCTGCTGCTGTTCCAGGAGGAAGCGGGCATAGCCGGGCGAACCGGGCACGGAATCGGCGAGCGAGCGCAGCGACAGGATCAGGCGATCGGTCATGCGCGAGGCCGCCGTCAGGGCTTCGGCCTGCTGCGGGTCGACCTCCAGCGTGGCGGTGGAGCCGACCACGACGCGCGTCCCGTCCTTTTCCTCGACGGTCTGGTCGATGGCGAGGACGCGCAGATTCTTCAGGATCGTGGTGGTTTCGATGCTGGCAGGCTGCTGCATCCCCGGCGCCGTCTTCTCGCGCGCCATGATGACGTCGACATGATCGTTGGGCAGGATGAAGCCACCGGCCGAGGTGTCGGCGGAAATCTGCACGGCGATGGCGCGCATTCCCTCCGGCAGAATGGCGGACAGGAAGCCGCGATCGCTCTTCACCAGCTTGGCTTCGCGGATCGGCTCGCCGGTGAAGAAGGCCTGACGCGCGATCGAACCCTTGATCTCCTCCATGGCGTCGGGCTTCTGGTCCCGGCGCAGAAGAGCGGCCGAGACCGCGCTTTCGGGCCATTGCACCCAGTCGAGCGCGCCGTCCACCCGCTCGCCCATGGCGATGTCGCGCGAGGCGGCGAGGACCTCCACCAGCCGGATCGGCGGTTCGGCCGGCTGGGCGGTGATGAGAACGGGCTCGGGCGGAGGGGGGGCGGCCAGGTTGACCGCCAGGAGGCCGGCGCCGGCGGCAGCGACACCCGCCACTCCAAAAATCGCCAGACGCGACACACGCATTGCGTTCCCCCGACATCGTGCCATTTCGAGCGGTCAGCCGCTCCTTTGGCCCTTTATCGGCGGGAAACTCTCAAGACATGGTTAACGAGTGGCAAACGATCGAGCTGGCACGGGGTCAGATCAGTCCGAGGACAGACTGCATCGCGGGCAGGCGCAGGGCCACGAGAATGCCGGCGGCTCCCAGCGCCACGCCATAGGGCACGCCGGCGGCGGGATCGAGAAGCCGATCGACGGACGTGTTGCCGGTGGTCGGGCGCAGGCAGGCGCGCGCGAGGATAATGGTGAGCGTTAATGCTCCGCCGAGGAGGCTGGCGAAGAAGAGATAGTCCCACAGGGCGAGCGTCGGGCCGAACCAGAGCGCGGTCGCGGCGATCAGCTTGGCGTCCCCTCCCCCCATCCAGCCGAGCGCGAAGGCGCCGAAGGTGAGAAGAAGGACGAAGAGTCCTGTCAGCACGTGCAGGCCGATCAGGCTGAGCGAAGCGTCCGAGGCCAGGGCCAGACAAGCATAGGCGACGACGACCACCCCAACCAGACGGTTGGGGATGGTCATCGTCGACAGGTCGGTCACGATAGCGGCCGCCATGGAGACCAGAAAGGCGAAGAGAGCCAAGCTCAGAACGAGCATCCCAAACCCTCCGCCTGAGTGGCCTCACAAGTCAGCAGTTAGAACTATTAATTACTTACCTTCGCACCCTGCACGGCCGTGCTGATATCTAGGAACTTCTGCTTGAGGTTCGGGCCGAGCGTCGAGGCGCCAGCGATGACGGCGACCGAGATCAGCGCGGCGAGAAGGCCGTACTCGATGGCGGTGGCGCCGGATTCGTTCTTCTTGAAGCGAGCGAGAAGCTTCGTCATGGGAGGTCTCCTCCGAGAGGTTTGCGATCTGGTCCCGACGATCAGGACGGCCCTGGTCTCGTTCGGTTGAGGTCAGACTAGGCAGCGTCGATTGCGGCTCGCTTAAAATTGATCCTTAACAAGGCCTTAATGCAGGGGCCCGTTAGCACCATGCTGAACAGACCCGAAACAGAGACCCGAAACTTATCCTTAACGTCGATCGAACCATGATGGCGCATCGGGACCGCCGGGTCCGCCCGCTGGAGTTCGTGTGTTCATGCGCCGGTTCGCCTCCCTCCTGATCGTCGCCGCGCTGGCGCTGGGCGCCGCCCCGGCTTTCGCCGAGAAGGCCGGCGGCCTCGACGTGGCGGTGGATCATGCGCGCATCCTCAAGATCCCACGCGCCGCGGGCACGATTATCATCGGCAATCCCTCGATCGTGGACGTCGCGATCCACGACGCCGAAACGCTGGTTCTGACCGGCCGCTCCTTCGGCATGACCAATGTCGTCGTGCTCGATGCCGGCGGCGAGGTGGTTCTGGACGACGACGTCACCGTGACCAGCCGCGAGGACCGCTCCGTGCGCGTCTACCGGCAGGCGGCGCGAACGACCTATTCCTGCTCACCCCAATGCGAGCCGAAGGTCACGGTGGGCGACGAGGACGGCAGCTTCTCGCAGGCGCTCGGCCAGTTCCAAAGCCACGAGGCGATGGTGACGACCGGACAGCAGTGACGGTTCGAAAACTCCTTTCAAGCTTAATTCGTCCGCAACCAAGCCCGTCTACCGTGCCGGAAAAGCGCGTGGGGCAAACGGCGTACTCGCGCCTGCGCCGCGCATCGGGGCGCCAAGCGGAGCGAAGATGATCCGAGGCAAAACCACGAGACAGGGGCCGGAGGGAGCGCGTGACGGCGCGAGGCTTCGGATCGCAAGGCGTTTCGGGCGCGACAGGTCCGGCGCGACGGCCGTGGAATTTGCGATTCTCGCGGTCCCGTTCCTGTTCCTCCTGTTCGCCACGGTCGAGACCGGCCTCATGTTCATGGGCCAACTGACGCTGGATGGCGGCGTCGAGCAGGTGGCGCGGCTGGTGCGCACCGGACAGCTCGACGCCGATCAGATGAAGCCCGAGCCATTCCGCAAGCTGATCTGCGACAAGGTGAAGGTGTTCCTGTCCTGCGACAAGCTGACGATCGACCTGCGCAGCTACGACACGTTCGAAGGGATCGACCTGTCCCAGCCCACAGCCGCAGAACTCAACACGACGCGCACGCAGACGGGCGCGGCCAAGACCATCATGGCGCTGCGGGTCTACTACCCTTGGGAGCCGATCGCCGACGTCCTCAGCCGCCTGAACGCGACGAACGGCAAGGTGACGCTCGCCAGCGTCACCGCCTTCCGCACGGAGCCCTACTGATGGGCCTCGACACGCTCCGACAGCGCTTCGGCCGGGACAAGGGCGGCGTGGCGGCGGTGGAGTTCGCGCTCGTCGCCCCGCTCATGCTGCTTCTTTATCTCGGCGCCTCGGAGGCGACGCTCGCCATCACCGCGTCCCGCAAGCTGAAGGCGACCGTCAACGCCACGGCCGATCTGGTGGCGCAGGATTCCAGCACCAACAAGTCCGAACTCGCCGCCGAACTCGAGATCGCGCGGGCGCTGATGCAGCCGCTGGATTCGGGCAAGGTGAAGCTCGTCGTGTCCTCCATCCTGATCGACGACAAGGGACAGGCGAAGGTGGACTGGTCGCAGGCGGCGAACGGAGCGACCGCGCGCTCCAAGAACTCGACCTACCCGCTGCCGCCCCCGCTGATCGGCCAGACCTCGCGGGCCTTCGTGGCCGTGGAGGGAACCTACGATTACACGCCGCTCGTCTCGACGGGCATCCTGCCGAGCATGACGATGAACGAAACCGCGCATTACAGCCCCCGCGTCGCCAATGCCGGCGTGCCCTGCACGGACTGCAACTGACGCCACGCGCGGCACTGCGGCCAGCTCACACCGGGATCGAAACCCCGGGTGGAGAAGGGCCAGGAGCGTTTCGGCCTATCGCTGGAAGCGGCGAGCGGGCGATCCGTGGTCCTCCAAGCCGAAGTCTTCGCGACGCGGCGATCGGCGGACCGATCGGGTCGACCGATCCCGACGGGACCGCTCCCTCACCCGCGCGTCCGGTCACCAGGCAGATAAGCCCCCGCGCTTTCGCGCGCCGCTTCCTCGTGCGACAAGTCCGGCAAGGAGATCTGCCATGACCCGCGCCGTTCTGATCGTTCTGGATTCCTTCGGCATCGGAGGCGCCGCGGACGCGAGCGCCTTCGGCGACGAGGGCGCCGACACGTTCGGCCATATCCTGGAGGCCGCCGAGCGCGGCGAGGCCGACCGGGCCGGCCTGCGCGCGGGGCCGCTGCGCCTGCCGCACATGGAACGGCTCGGCCTGTTCCACGCGGCCGGGCGGGCGCGAGCCGGCGAGCCGGCGGGCCTCTGGGGATCGGCCGCCGAGGTCAGCCGGGGCAAGGACACGCCGTCGGGTCACTGGGAAATCGCGGGCGTTCCGGTTCTCTTCGACTGGGGCTATTTCCCCCGAACGATCCCTTGTTTCCCGCCCGAGCTGATCGCAGAGATCGTCGACGACACGGGCATTCCCGGCATTCTGGGCGATTGCCACGCGTCGGGCACCGAGATCATCGAGCGCCTGGGCGAGGAGAGCCTTCGCTCGGGCAAGCCGATCGTCTACACGTCGAGCGACAGCGTGTTGCAGATCGCAGCCCACGAGACGCATTTCGGCCTAGACCGGCTTTATGAACTTTGCTTGGCCGCGCGCCGCCATGTCGATCCCCTGAATATCGGCCGCGTCATCGCGCGGCCCTTCACGGGCGAGACGCGGGAGAGCTTCCGCCGCACGGCCAACCGGCGCGACTATTCCGTGCCGCCGCCCGAAGCGACCGTGCTCGACCGCGCCGTGGCCGCCGACCGCCGCGTCATCGGCATCGGCAAGATCGGCGACATCTTCGCCCATCAGGGCGTCAGCGAGGTACGCAAGGGCGACGGCAACATGGCCCTGTTCGACGCGATGCTCGGCGCGGTTCGCGATGCCCGCGACGGCGATCTCGTCTTCGCCAATTTCGTCGATTTCGACATGATCTACGGCCACCGCCGCGACGTGCCGGGCTATGCGGCGGCGCTGGAGGCCTTCGACGCGCGCCTGCCCGAGCTGGAAGCCGCGCTGCGGCCGGGCGATCTCGCGATCCTCACCGCCGACCATGGCTGCGATCCGACCTATCCCGGCACCGACCACACGCGCGAGCATGTGCCGATCCTCGGCTTCGGGCCGGGCCTTGAGCCCCGCGCCATCGGCCTTCGATCGAGCTTTGCCGATATCGGCGAAAGCGTCGCCGCCCATCTCGGCCTTGCCGCCGGCCCGCATGGAAGGAGCTTCCTGTGATCGCATCCTCCACCGATGCCCGCTTCCCGCTGGCCGAGCTTCACGCCCATGTCGAGGGCACGCTGGAGCCGGGTTTCGCGCGCGAACTGGCGCAGCGCGAGGGCGTCGATCTCGGCACTTTTGCGGAAGGTGAGACCTATCGCTGGGAGGGCTTTTCCGGCTTTCTCGCGGCCTATGACCGAGCGGCCGCGCTTCTGCGCCGGCCGGAGGATTACCGCCGCCTCGCCCGCGATTACCTGACGCGCATCGCGGCCGATGGCGCGATCTACAGCGAGCTGACCATCTCGCCCGACCATGCGCGGGCAAGCGGCCTGTCGCCTGAGACCTATCTCGATGCCCTCGCCCAAGGCGCGAAGGACGCGGAACAGGCGAGCGGCATCACCTGCCGCTTTCTCGTGGTCGGCGTGCGCCATCTCGGCCCCGAGGCGGTGGAGGACGCCGCGCGCTTTGCCGCTGGTGCGGCCGGCGTCACCGGCTTCGGCATGGCCGGGGACGAACGGCTGCACCGGCCGCGCGATTTTGCCCGCGCCTTTCGCATCGCCGCCGAGGCCGGGCTCGGCCTCACCGCCCATGCCGGCGAGTTCGCGGGCGCCGAAGGCGTGCGTGAGACGCTGGATGAGCTGAAGGTCACGCGCATCGGACATGGCGTGCGGTCGATCGAGGACGCGGACCTCCTGAAGCGCCTGCGCGACGAGGCGATCACGCTCGAGGTCTGCCCCGGCTCCAACCTCTCGCTCGGCGTCTATCCCGATGCGGCGTCCCATCCCCTCAAGCGCCTGCGCGAGGCCGGGCTGCGGCTGACGGTCAATTCCGACGATCCGCCCTTTTTCGGCACCGATCTTGCCCGCGAATACGCCTTTGCGGCCGCAGCCGGCTTCGGTCCGGCGGAGCGGCTGGCGCTGACGCGCAATGCGATCGAGGCGGCCTTCGTGGACGAGGCGACGCGCCGGCGCTTGTTCGATCTGTTGACGGTTCGCGCCCTCGCGCTTGGCGCGCCGGCCTCGACGCAATAGACCTGTTCCACGAACGAACAGCCATAAGAGGTTTCCGCATGGACGGCGTCACCGTCATCGACCATCCGCTCGTGCAGCACAAGCTGACCCTGATGCGCAAGAAGGAGACCTCGACGGCGAGCTTCCGCCGGCTCCTGCGCGAGATCTCGACGCTTCTGTGCTACGAGGTGACGCGCGATCTCGACCTGACCACGACCCGCATCGAAACGCCGATGCAGGAAATGGACGCGCCGATCCTGGAGGGCAAGAAGCTCGTCTTCGCCTCCATCCTGCGCGCCGGCAACGGGCTTCTGGAAGGGATGCTCGACCTCGTGCCGGCCGCCCGCGTCGCCCATATCGGCATGTACCGGGACCACGACACGCTGCAGCCAGTGGAATACTATTTCAAGGCGCCCGAAGACCTCGCCAACCGCCTGATCATCGTGGTGGACCCGATGCTCGCGACCGCCAATTCCGCCACCGCCGCCATGGAGAAGCTGAAGGAGCGCGGGGCGAAGAACATCCGCTTCCTCTGCCTCCTCGCCTCGCCGGAAGGCATCCAGCGCTTCCGCGACGCCCACCCCGACATTCCCGTCTTCACCGCCTCGATCGACGAGGGGCTGAACGAGAAGGGCTACATCATGCCGGGCCTCGGCGACGCGGGCGACCGCATGTACGGCACGAAATAAGCGACCCCGCGCCCAAGGCGCGAACAGGATCGGAACGGCCCGGATGGCGCGCCCGTCCGGGCCGTTCCGCGTTTGATGGCCAGCAAGGCTGGCGTGGCGATCCTTGGCCAGCAAAACACCTCGGGAACCGGCGGGGCGAGGCGGGATTAACCTTTTCGATCAACGAAAAGGAGCGATCCCATGTCCTCCAAATCCCCGCCGATCCCGGCCGAGAATCTGAGCCCGAAGGGACCGGGCGACCACGAGACCCACAAGGGCGACGCGAGCGCCAAGGGCGCCCATGCCTCGCCCGGCAATCTCGACACGCAAGGCCGCCAGGGCAACATCCACCAGAACACGACCCATCAGGGTCACCAGCAGGACCGCTAGCCATGTCCAGTTCCTCCAAGACGGACAGCGCCAACCGCCACCATGGCGGCCCCGGCTCCAGCCACCAGCGCTCCGACCGGCCGGACCCGACAGAAGGGCGCGGCCCCAAGCCCGGCGAGCCGACCAACGGCCCGCAGGCACGGGTGTCGGGCGGGGGCGGCGAACAGGACAGCCACCACACGCACGACGCCAAGCTGAAATAGCGGCCGCTCGCGGTCGAAAGGAAAAGGCCCGCCTCGCGCGGGCCTTTTTCGTTTGCGGGCGAACGCACGAGATCGGCGGCCTCCGCGCTTTGGAACGCGCGAGGCGCAAAGCTCCGTCGATGTGCGGTCGTCATCAGCCGAGCCTTCGCGCCGGTCCTCGCGGACGCGCGGCGCCACACTGGCTTGCGCCGAGGCGAGCGGCGGACGGACGAAAGCCGCTCACGGGCAGACTCCCGCCCACCCCTTAACCATCACGCCGAGCAGGCCCGGCCACCCCAAGCCTTCGTTCACCATTTGCCGCCAAGCTGGCGCGACGCGTCTTCCGTTCGCCGTCCAGGACCTTTGCTTCATGACCCGGCTCCTCGGCTTCGCCGTCTTCGCCTCGATCGTCGCGCTGGCCTTTCCCTCCGTGTTCGAGAAATACCGCACGGCCCTGCAGACGGGCGAAAGCGAGCAGGTGACGCCGCCGGCCAGGGTGGTGGAGGCCGCCCTCCCCGCGCCGGCCACCGGGCGCAGCCTGCAGCTTCGCGCCGGCCCGGACGGGCATTTCCGCACCGAGGCCCGTTTCGAGGGGCGGAGCGAACCCGTGCTCGTGGATACGGGCGCGACCTATGTGGCGCTCAGCGAGCGCACGGCGCGCCGGCTCGGCATCCGCGTCGCGCCGGACGCCTTCACGAGCGTCGCGCAGACCGCCAACGGGCCCATGCCCGTCGCCCGCGCCAAGGCCTCGCGCATCGCGATCGGCCCGGTGGAACTGCGCGATGTGGACGTGGTGGTCGCCAAGGGCGAGGCCCTGTCCTCCACGCTTCTCGGCATGAGCTTTCTCGGTCGCCTGAAGAGCTTTTCGGTCACCGGCGACACGCTGACGCTGGTGCCCTGAGCGCTAGCCGATCCGGTCGATCACGTCACGGCGATCCGGCGCCGCGTCCCCGATCGTGACACTGGCGAGAACCTGCGCCACGGCGCGCTCGGCCGCAGCCTCGCTGCGGGCATGAACGAAGCCGAGCGGATCGCCCGCCTGAACTGAAGTTCCGAGCGGCGCGATGGCGGACAGGCCGACGGCCGGGTCGATCGCCTCGCCCGGCACGCTGCGCCCGCCGCCGAGTTGCACCACGGCGAGCCCCAGCGCGCGCGTGTCCATCGCCGCAACCGTGCCGGCCGAGGGCGCGGGAACCGGGCGCAGGACGGGCGCGGCCGGCAGATAGGCGTTCATGCGCTCCACGAAATCAACGGGACCACCCAGTCCGGCCACCATCGCGCCGAAGCGCTCCAGCGCCGCGCCGCTCGCCAGCGCGCGGGTCGCCAGAGCCTCGCCCTCATCGGCGCTTCCGGCAAGCCCCGCTTGGACCAAAGCCTCGGCGCAAAGCGCCAACGTGACCCGGTGCAGCCGCGTGCCGGCGCTTTCGCCCTTCAGGAAGCGAACGGCGTTGGCGACTTCCAGCGCATTGCCGGCCTCAGCCGCCAGCGGCTGGCTCATATCGGTGAGCAGCGCGCTGCATGGCAGGCCAGCCCCGTTGGCGACATCCACCAGCGCTTGGGCGAGCGCACGCGCATCCGCCTCATCCGCCATGAAGGCGCCCGAGCCCGTCTTCACGTCGAGAACGAGGCTCTGGAGGCCGGCCGCGAGCTTCTTCGACAGGATGGAGGCGACGATGAGCGGCGTCGATTCCACGGTGGCCGTCGTGTCGCGCACGGCATAGATGCGCCCGTCCGCCGGGGCGAGGCGCGCCGTCTGGCCGACGATCGCGCAGCCGACTTGCCTGACCACGGCGCGGAAGCGCTCCGGCTCGGGCGTCACCGTGTAGCCCGGAATGGCTTCCAGCTTGTCCAGCGTGCCGCCGGTATGGCCGAGGGCTCGGCCGGAGATCATCGGCACCGCCGCGCCGCAGGCGGCCAGGATCGGCGCCAGCATGAGCGAGACATTGTCGCCGACGCCGCCGGTGGAATGCTTGTCGGCGAGCGGGCGCTCCAGAAAGCGCCAGTCGAGCACATCGCCGGAATCGCGCATGGCGAGCGTCAGCGCGACCGTCTCCGCCCGCTCCATGTCGCGCAGGAAGATCGCCATGCAAAGCGCGGCAATCTGCGCGTCGGGAATCGCGCCCTCACCGATACCGCGCACGAAATCCGCGATGTCGGCAGCGTCCAGCGCCAGCCCGTCGCGTTTGGCGCGAATGATCTCGGCAGGCAGGCGCATCAATAGCCGCTCGTCTCGCCGCCCCGCCCGGCACCGCCGGCGACCGCCAGAAGGTCGGTCAGGACGCCGGACGCGCCGAGCCGGAAGCGGTCAGGCACCGCCCATCCCGCGCCGCAGACTTCCTCCGCCATGTCGCGATAGAGCTTGGCGTCCTCGAACGTCTTGATACCGCCGGACGGCTTGAAGCCGACCGTGCCGCCGTGGTCGGCGATGGCCTGAAGCAGGATGCGGGCGGCCTCGGGGGTGGCGCTGACCGGCACCTTGCCGGTCGAGGTCTTCAGGAAATCCGCTCCGCCCTTGAGCGCGGCTTCGCAGGCTGAAAGGATCAGGTCGGGGTCGACGAGTTCCCCCGTCTCCAGAATGGCCTTCAGCCGAGCCGAACCGGCTGCCGCCTTCACCGCGCGCACCTGATCTTCCACGAAGGCCGGGTCGGCGGCCACGCGGCGATAGGCGATCACGAGATCGATCTCGTCCGCTCCGTCAGTTACGGCTTGGCGCGTCTCGGCCAGTGTCGCTTCCACGTCCTCGCCCCCGGCCGGAAAGTTCACGACCGTCGCGAGGTGGATGCTTTCGGGCAGAATCGCGCGCGCCTCAGCCACGAAGCGCGGCCAGATGCAGATGGCCGCGACATCGCCTTCAGGCGTCCGCGCTCGCTTCACCAGCGCCTCGATATCGGCCGAGGTGCAGTCCTCGTTGAGATTGGTGAGGTCGAGCGAGGCGATCAGCCGGCGTGCGTCGTCTGCGCGATCCCTCATAGGGCGAACTCCGGCAGGGCGTGGGCGAGGATGCGGGCGAGCTTGGCGCCGCCGATCGGCGCCATGTCCTTGGTTTCCGTGTGGCTGAGTTCCGCGCCCGTCATGCCCGCGCCGAAATTGGTGACGACGGAGGCGCCGACGACGCGCAGGCCCAGAAAGCGTCCGAGGATGGTTTCCGGCACGGTGGACATGCCCACCGCATCCGCGCCCAGGACCCGCGCCATGCGGATTTCGGCCGGCGTCTCGAAGGAGGGGCCGGAGAACCACATATAGACGCCGCGGTGCAGCGCTTCCTCCGCCTTGATGGCGCCGCGCAGCATGGCCTCGCGCAGCTGCGGATCATAGGCCGAGGTCATGCCGACGAAGCGCGCGTCGGTCGGCTCCCCGATCAGCGGATTGGCCCCGGAAAAGGCGATGTGATCGTCGATCAGCATGACCTCGCCCGGCGCGATCGCGGGGTTCACCGAGCCGGCGGCGTTGGTGAGGCACAGGATCTCGACGCCGACCGCCTTCAGGGCTTCGAGCGCCGGGCGCATGGCGGCCGCGTTGCCGGCCTCGTAGTAATGAATGCGGCCCGACAGGATCAGGACATCGACGCCCGCCAGCCAGCCCGAGACCACCTCGCCCGCATGGCCCGACACGGCCGAGACGGGAAAGCCCGGCAGGTCGCGATAGGGGATGTGATGGGCGTCCTCGACCTCGCGCACGAGCGCGCCGAGGCCGGAGCCGAGAACCAGCGCGACACGCGGCCGGCGCGCGCCGAGCCGATCCCGCAGGGCTTCGCCGGCCGCGCTCACGAGACGGCATCCGTCGGAAAGGCCTTGGGCAGGAGTTCGCCCATCAGCATGGTTTCCACGACACCCTCCGCCGCGTCGCAGAGGAAGACGCGCGTTTCGGCGCTGGCGAACTCCGCGATGCGCTGGCGGCAGCCCCCGCAGGGCGAGCAGGCGCGCAGCCGCTCGGCGACGACCGCGATCTCGGCGATCCGCCCGCCGCCGTCCATCACCATATGGGCGATGGCCGTCGTCTCGGCGCACCAGCCTTCGGGAAAGCTCACGACCTCGATATTGCAGCCGCTATAGATGCGCCCGTCCTCGGTGCGCAGGGCCGCGCCGACGGGAAAGTTGGAATAGGGCGCGTGGCACTTCCGCATGGCCGAGCGCGCCTTGAGGAACAGGTCTTCCGACATCAGCGCTCTTTCACATAAGGCACGCCGCCGGCTTTGGGCGGGTGCGACTTGCCGACGAAGCCGGCGAGCAGGATCACGGTCAGGATATAGGGCAGCGCCTGGACGAGCTGCGGCGGGATCTGGCCGATGAGCGGCAGTTCCGTCGTCTGGAGGCGGATGGAGGCCGCATCCAGAAAGCCGAACAGGAGGCAGGCGAACATGACGGGCACCGGCTTCCAGTTGGCGAAGATCAGCGCCGCCAGCGCGATATAGCCGCGCCCCGCCGTCATCTCGCGCGCGAAGCCCGCCGACTGCGCGATGGCGAGATAGGTGCCGGCCATGCCGGTGAGAACGCCGCAGATGATCACGGCGCGGTAGCGCAGCCATGTGACCGAGATGCCGGCCGTATCCACCGCGCCCGGATTTTCGCCGACCGCGCGAAGCCGCAGGCCGAAGCGCGTGCGATAGAGCACCCACCAGGTGAAGGGCACGGCGAGGAAGGCGAGATAGACGAGAAGGTTCTGCCCCGACAGGAGGCCGGAATAGAGAAAGCCCAGAACCGGCACGTCCCGCACCGCCTCCGCGCCCGGCAGCGCGATGTCGAGGAAGCGCCCGCTCTGGCTGAGCGTCGGCGTGTTGCCGCCCTGCCCGAACCAGGCCGCGCCGAGAATGATGGTGAGGCCGGAGGCGATGAAGTTCAGCGCCACGCCCGAGACGATCTGGTTGCCGCGATAGGTGATCGAGGCGAGGCCATGGACGAGCGAGAAGACGACGGCGACACCGATGCCGGCCGCGAGGCCCGCAAAGGCGTTCTGCGACAGCGCCGCGACGGCGGCGGACGCGAAGGCCGCCGCCAGCATCTTGCCTTCCAGCCCGATGTCGAAGACGCCCGAGCGCTCGGAATAAAGGCCGGCCAGCGCCGCGAAGAGCAGCGGCGTGGACAGGCGGATGGTGGAATCCAGGAGGTTGAGAAGGCCGAGCGTGTCCATCAGCGGGCCTCATCAGTGGGCACGGATTTCGTCAGCGGCAGGCGCACGAAGCCGTAGAGCCGGCCGACGCCCGGCCGCAGCATGTTTTCCAAAGCGCCGGCGAAGAGGATCACGAGGCCCTGGATGATGACGATCATGTCGCGCGAGATCGAGGGCATGTCGAAGGCGAGTTCCGCTCCGCCCTGGTAGAGAACGCCGAAGAGAAGCGCGGCCGGCAGGATGCCGAGTGGATGGCCCCTTCCCATGAGCGCGACGGCGATGCCGACGAAGCCTGCGCCGGCCGGGAAGTTGAGCTGGAGCCGGTACTGATCGCCCATCACCGAGTTCAGCGCCATGATGCCGGCGAGCGCGCCGGAGATCAGCATGATGGTGACGACGAGGCGCGTTTCCTTCATGCCGGCATAGCGCGCGGCGGCGGGCGAGAAGCCGAGCGTGCGGATTTCATAGCCGAGCCGCGTGCGCCAGATCAGCACCCAGACGAAGAGCGCAGCGGCGAGCGCGACGAAGAAGGTCATGTTGAGCGGCGCGCCGCCGAGACTCATGCCCAGACTCTCGAACAGCCCGCCGAGCTTGGGCAATTGCCCGCCCGCGTCGAACTGGCGCGTTTCGGGCTGCATCGTGCCGAGCGGGCGCAAGGGGCCGACGAGGAGATAGACCATCAGCGCCGAGGCGATGAAGTTGAACATGATCGTCGTGATGACGACATGGCTGCCGCGCTTGGCCTGAAGATAGCCCGGCAGGAAGGCCCAGGCCGCGCCGAACGCGCCGGCCGCGACCACCGCCAGCGGCAGGTTCACCCACCAGGGCAGGACGGTGCCGAGATTGAGCGCCACCAGCGCGACGCCGAGGCCGCCGACATAGGCCTGCCCCTCGCCGCCGATATTGAACAGGCCGCCGTGAAAGGCGACCGCGACGGCAAGGCCGGTCAGGATGAAATTGGTCGTGTAGTAGAGCGTGAAGCCGAAGCCCTCGCCATAGCCGAAGGCGCCGCGCAGCATGAGGCGCGCGGCCTCGACCGGGCTTTCACCGACGGCCAGAACCACGAGCCCGGCGACCAGAAAGGCCACCACGACATTGACGAGCGGAATGACGCCATGGTCGATCCAGGCGGGAAGCTTGGTATAGGGTCGGCTCATGCCGGGTCCTTCGGCTGATTCAGAAGGTCGAGCCGCCCGGCGGCGTCGAGCGCGAAGAAGGGATTGTGGGCGATCTCCCAGAGATGCCCGTCGGGATCGGCGAAATAGCCGGAATACCCGCCCCAGAAAACCTTGTGCGGGGCCTTCACGGGCACGCCGCCGGCTTCGCAGGCGAGCGCGAAGAGCCGATCGGTCTCCGCCTCGCCGGGAAGATTGATCGCCAGCGTCATGCCCCGAAAGCGCGGCAGCGCTTCCAGCGGCAGCGAGGCATCGTCGGCAAGATCCTGCAAGCCGAAGAGCGAGAGAACGAGCCCCTCCCCTTGCAGGAAGACGACCTTGTCGTTGCCCTGATCCGTCCTCTCCCAGCCGAGCGTCTCGTAGAAGCGGGCGGCGCGGGCGAGATCAGCGACGCCCAAGGTGACGAGCGTGACGCGCGCGTCCCTCATTCCGCCGCCTCCGCCGCCGTCTCGCCGGCCATCATCAGGCCGAGTTCGCCTTCGGACGTGTCGGGGCTGCGCTCGCCGACCACGCGGCCGGCGCACATGACGAGGATGCGGTCGGACAGGGCGCGGATTTCGTCGAGTTCGACCGAGACGAGCAGCACCGCCTTGCCGGCGTCGCGCATCTCGATGATGCGCTTGTGGATGAATTCGATGGCGCCGACATCGACGCCGCGCGTCGGCTGGCCGATGAGAAGAACGGCCGGGTCGCGCTCCATCTCGCGCGCCAGAACGACCTTCTGCTGGTTGCCGCCGGAGAAATTGGCGGTCTTCAGATCGGCCGAGGGCGGGCGGATGTCATAGGCCGCGATCTTTTCCTTGGCTTCCGCGCGCATGGCCGAAACGCTCAGGAACGGCCCCTTCGCATAGGCGGGGTCGCGGTGATAGCCGAGAATGGCGTTCTCGTATTCCTTGAAGGGCAGGACGAGGCCCATATGGTGCCGATCTTCAGGCACATGGGCGAGGCCCCGCGCGCGAAGCGCGGCGGGGTCCATGTCGCGCTTGAGGTCCAGCGCCTCGCCGTTGAGGCGCAGCGTGCCGCTTTCCGCCGCGCGAATGCCCGACAGCGCTTCCAGAAGTTCCGACTGGCCGTTGCCCGCGACACCCGCGATGCCGACGATCTCGCCCGCGCGCAGGCTGAACGACACGTCGTCCACCATGGTGACGCCGCGCCCGTCCCGCACGGTGAGATTGCGCACCTCCAGAAGCGGAGCTTTGGGCGCGGCCTCGCCCTTTTCGACGCGCAGGAGCACGCGGCGGCCGACCATGAGCTCGGCGAGTTCCGCCGCGCTGGTCTGCGATGTCTTCACCGTCGCGACGATCTCGCCGCGCCGCATGACGGAGACATTGTCCGTGACGGCCAGGATTTCGCGCAGCTTGTGCGTGATGAGGATGACGGTCTTTCCCTCGTCGCGCAGGTGGCGCAGCACGGAAAAGAGCTGGTCGGCCTCGGCCGGCGTCAGGACGCCGGTCGGCTCGTCGAGGATCAGGATTTCCGCGCCGCGATAGAGCGCCTTCAGGATCTCGACGCGCTGCTGAAGGCCGACGGGCAGCGTTTCCACCACCGCGTCCGGATCGATCGCGAGGCCATGCTCGCGCTCCAGACGAAGAAGCTCGGCCCGCACGCGGCGGATGCCGGGCGAGAGAAGGCCCGACTGCTCGGCCCCGAGCATGACGTTTTCCACGACCGTGAAATTCTCCACCAGCATGAAATGCTGGTGCACCATGCCGATGCCCGCCGCGATCGCCGCGTTCGAATCGGGGATGGAAACCGGCGCGCCGTTGACGCGAATCTCGCCCTCGTCGGCCTGATAGAAGCCGTAGAGGATCGACATGAGCGTCGACTTGCCCGCGCCGTTTTCGCCGACGATGCCGTGGATCGTGCCCTTTTCCACGCGCATGTTGATGTCGCGATTGGCCTTCACGGGGCCGAAGTTCTTAGAAATGCCGATCAGTTCGATCGCTGGCGCCATGCCGTTCCCGATCTCGAAATTCCTGTTGCGCGCAAGCTTAAAGGCCGTCGCGCCCGATTGCCAGCGGGCCGCCCAAACGAGGCGTGGAGCAAAAACGGCTTGAACCCGAAGCCGTTGCAGGCCACCTCCTGACCCAGCCCTTACCGGAGACCCGATCCGCCATGTCCTCGCCCGCGCCGAGCCCGTCCCGCCCCCAGCCCCGCCGCCGCGCCGACTTCGCCGCCTTCGTGCCCGTCACCACCCGCTGGTCGGACAACGACGCCTATGGGCACATGAACAACGCGGCCTATTACACGTTCTTCGACACGGCGGTGACGACCTGGCTTCTTCAGCAAGGCCTGCCGACGACGCCCGGCGAAACGCTGCTCTTCGTCGCCGAAACCGGCTGCCGCTATCTCTCGGAGATCGGCTTTCCCGACCGGGTGACGGTGGGGCTCGCCATCTCGCGCCTCGGCTCCTCCTCCATCGCCTACGACATCGCGCTGTTCCGCAACGACGAGGACGTGGCCTCGGCCGAAGGCATCTTCGTGCATGTGCATGTGAGCAGGGCGACGCGCCGGCCCGCGCCGATCCCCGCCGAGCTGCGGGCCGTTCTGGAGCGGATCGTGCGATGAGCGGCGCGGAGGAACGGCTGGTCGAGCTGGAAATCCAGATCGCGCATCAGAACCAGATCATCGAGGATCTCTCGGGCGAAATCGCCCGGCAGGGCCAGGACCTCGCGCGCCTGCAGAAGGCGACGAAGGCGCTGGCCGAGCGTTTCCTGGCGCTGGAGGAGGTCGCGACGCCCCGGCCGGAAATCACCAAGCCGCCGCATTATTGATCCTGTCGCGCGCGCCTCAGGGCAGGCGCGCCACCCGCTCGGCCAACAGCGCGAAGAAACCGTCCGCATCGCCCGAGCGCACATAGAAGGCGTTGGGCTCGCGGTCGGTCACGCGCCAGAAGTCCACCACCGTCATGCCGCGCGTCAGCGCGCTGCCGGTCTCGACCTCGACATTCACCCGCCGCCCTTCGAAGAGCTCGGGGCGAATGAGGAAGGCGGTGACGCAAGGGTCGTGCAGCGGCGCGCCGTCCCAGCCGAACTTCTGGAGATCGTAGGTCTCGGAGAAGGTCAGCATGGCCGCGACCGCCGCGCCCGCCTTGTTGCCGATCCGCCGGAAGGCCTCGATGCGCGGCGGCGTCGAATGCATCTGATGCGTCACGTCGAGCGGCAGGACCGTGATGTCGGCGCCCGAGCGGAACACGATCTTGGCCGCGTCCGGGTCCACATAGATGTTGAACTCGGCGGTCGGCGTGATGTTGCCGACCTCGAAATAGGCCCCGCCCATGAGGACGATGCCCGCCAATCGCTCGGCGATGTCGGGGGCTTTCAGAAGCGCGAGGGCGACATTGGTGAGCGGCCCGAGAGCTGCGATCGTCACGGTCTTTTCCGGCAGGCGGCGCACCGTGTCGATGATGAAATCCGCCGCATGGCCTTCGCGCGGCTTCATCACGGGCTGGGGCAGGTCCGGCCCGTCGAGCCCGGTCGCGCCATGCACGTGCTCGGCGGTGACGAGGCGATGGGCGAAGGGGCGGTCCGCGCCGGCATAGACCGGGATATCCGGCCGCCCGGCGAGTTCCACGAGGCGCAGCGCGTTGTTGACCGTGTGATGGAGCGGGATGTTGCCGGCGACCGCCGCGATGCCGAGCACCTCGATCTCACCCGGCGAGCCCAGCGCGGCGAGAATGGCCACCGCATCGTCCTGCCCCGGATCGGTGTCGAAAATCACCTTGCGCATGGCGCGCTCCCTTTCGTTCGTCTTCGGGCCGGGCGTCTAACACTCCCCCTCCCGCTTGGCCAGAAAGGCCATGCGCGGGGACACGAAAACGGCCCGGAACCTTTCGGTTCCGAGCCGCACAAGCCTTTCCGAGAACCTTGGCCTCAATAGGGGCAGGTGTTGTCCGTGTTGTAGTTGTGGACCTTGACCGTGCCGGCGATGATATCGGCCTTGGCCTTCTCGACGGCCGCCGTCATCTCGGGCGTCAGGAGCGCCTTGTTGTTGTCGTCCACGGCATAGCCGACGCCATCCTCTTTCAGGCCGAGCGTCACCGTGCCACCCTTGAACTCGCCCTTCTTAGCGTCTTCGAAGGTCTGGTACACGGCGTTGTCGACGCGCTTCACCATGGAGGTCAGCACCTTGCCGGGATGCAGCATGTTCTGGTTGGAATCGACGCCGATCCCGAACTTGCCGGCATCCGCCGCGGCCTGCAGCACGCCGATGCCGGTCGCGCCGGCGGCGTGGAAGATCACGTCGGCGCCCTGCGACATCTGCGAGCGGGCAAGCTCGCCGCCGCGCACCGGGTCGTTCCAGGCGGCAGCCGTCGTGCCCGTCATGTTCTCGAGATACTTGGCGTCCTTCTTGGCCGCCATGACGCCGCCCTTGTAGCCGCAGGCGAAGTTGCGGATCAGCGGAATGTCCATGCCGCCGACGAAGCCGACCGTGCCGGTCTGCGACTTCATGGCCGCGAGCATGCCGACGAGATAAGAGCCTTCCTCTTCCTTGAAGAGGATGGAGCGCACGTTCGGCAGGTCCACGACCGTGTCGATGATGGCGAACTGGAGGTTCGGATATTCCTTGGCGACATTCGTCACGGCCGCCTGCTGGGCGAAGCCGACGGCGATGATGGGCGAGTTGCCGTCGCGCGCGAAGCGGCGCAGCACCTGCTCGCGCTGCGTCTCGTTCTGCATCTCGAATTCGCGATAGGCGGTGCCCGACTCCTTCTTGAAGCGCTCGGCGCCATTGAAGGCGGCTTCGTTGAAGGATTTGTCGAACTTGCCGCCGAGGTCGAAGATCACGGCGGGCTTGAGGTCGGCCGCGAGCGCGGGGCCGGCGACGGAGGCGAGGCAGGCGGCGAAGAGGCCGGCGAGGATGGACTTCATGGGTTTCGCGCAATCCCTGTTGCTGAGACGGGGCTGACGCCCCGATCGGCCCTGTTGCTGAGGCGGGGCTGACGCCCCGATCGGCTCTGTTGCTGAGGCGGGGCGAGAGCCCCGATCGGCTGCGGCCCGGCTTGTGGCCGCCAGGCTCTTTCCGATCCGGAAACTGGCACGAAGCCTTCGCGCGCGCACCTAAAATCCGCACTTATCCTCAACGCGAGACCGTGAAGGCCTTCGCCGCCTTTTCGGCGCGCGGACGAAAAAAGGGCGGGGTCGCATGCCCCGCCCTTCCCGTTCGGTCCGATCCCACAGCGAGCGGGCGCCGGACGCCCGCCGACGTCACTCGGCGGCGACGGCGCCAAGGCCCACCGGGCAGCTCACGCCCGTGCCGCCGAGGCCGCAATAGCCGCGCGGGTTCTTGGCGAGATATTGCTGGTGATAGGTCTCGGCGTAGAAGAAGTCCGGCGCGTCGAGGATTTCGGTCGTGATCGGCTGCGCGTGGCCGGCCTCGCGCAGCGCCTCGCCATAGGCGCGCTTGGCGGCTTCGGCGGCCTCGCGCTGCGCCTCGCCCGTGACATAGATGCCGGAGCGATACTGCGTGCCGACATCGTTGCCCTGGCGCATGCCTTGCGTCGGGTCGTGCGATTCGAAGAAGACGCGCAGCAATTCCTCGAACGAGACGCGGCCGGGGTCATAGGCCACGAGCACGACCTCGTTGTGCCCGGTCTGGCCGGAGCAGACTTCCTCGTAGGTCGGGTTGGGCGTCAGCCCGGCGGCATAGCCGACCGCCGTCGAGACGACGCCCGGCACCTGCCAGAACTTGCGCTCCGCGCCCCAGAAGCAGCCGAGGCCGAAGATCACCGTCTCGACGCCCTCGCCGAAGGGGGCCTTCAAGGGCGCGCCGTTGACGAAATGCGTCTCGGCCGTGGCGAGCGGCGTCGGGCGGCCCGGCAGCGCCTCCTCGGCGCTCGGCATCCGGGTCTTCTTCAGGAGGTTCAAACCGAACATTGCTCAAATCCTTCGAGTAGGGTCGCCGGAGCGGGCGGCGCGCGGCGCGCGCCCGGCGGCAAGAAAGACGAAACCGGCGATCCCCAGCACCACGCAGGCGGGCTGACGCCCGATCTCGGTCATCAACTGCGCCCGCTCGCCCCCGGTGAAGACCGGGTTGGCGGAGGTGGGCTGGGCAAGCGGCGTGTTCCAGCCCGCCAGCGCCAGGGTCTCGGAGATGGTCATCAGGCGCACGCTGTTGGACGCGAGCGAGCGGGCCGCATCGCCCACCGCCAGAACCGCTCCGGCCGCCAGGATCAGAAGCCCCAAGGCGCGAAGGCACCAGGCAAGAAACCGCAAGGACCCGACCTCCCCGTCATCGGACCGCGGCGCCCCGGCCCGCGCCGAAGCGGCCCGGCCCCACCGGCGCGCCCTGTCGTCCGGCTGCGTCTCGATGGCGTGAATATGGTGCCCGACCCCGCGTCCCGCAATGGCGGCCCGGCCGATCCGCCGCAGGACGGGGGACGGCCGAGGTCGAGCGAAGAGAGCCTGCGTGGAGCCATGATGGTGGTTTTTCGGGGAAGGCGGTTCGCTCAGGAAAAAGGCGGCTTCGCCCCGCAATCCTCCGTTTGCTTCTGGTCGCGCCCCTGGTTCGTCTCGGCGCGCCCACCCTTCGCCCTCCGTCCCTCGTCATCAGCCCCGGCTCTGGCTCTGGCTCTGGCTCTGGCTCTGGCTCTGGCTCTGGCTCTGGCTCTGGCTCTGGCTCTGGCTCTGGCTCTGGCTCTGGCTCTGGAAGCCTGTTCGCCGCCCGCCGCGCGTCCAGTGCCCCGCCTCCCCGTTGGCCCCGCGCCCGCGCCTTTCGGCGCCGAACCTTGCGCCAACCCGGCGGGATCATCCGATCTTCATGAAAAGGGCTTGCCACCCTTCCCCTTGCGATGATAGTGCGCCCCATCGGATCGGCGACGCCTCCCAAGGCCTCGCCCCGCCGCTTCGAAAAAGCCGGCATGTTCGATCTGGAGGGGTGGCCGAGTGGTTGAAGGCGCACGCCTGGAAAGTGTGTATACGGGAAACCGTATCGGGGGTTCGAATCCCCCTCCCTCCGCCATGCTTCGCTGTTTCGCGGCAGAGATGCCGATCCGCTGATTTCATCCGTCTTCTGGCCGATCCTCGATCCCGCAGGATCGAATCCCGTGGCCACTGTTCCAGCGAATGTTCCCGCTCGCGAGCCGTCCCGCATATCGCACATGGCGCGCGTTACATCAGGGCTCGCGCTTCGCCCTGCGCTTGCCATCCGCCATGCGTCGTATCCTGGCCGCGCATTCGGCTCCGCAGCCCGCGGCAAACTTCGTACGCGCCGGCTTCGGACCGATGACGTGCCGCGAGATGCGGGGGGACGAGCGAGGCGGCGGCGCCTGAAGGCCGATTGATCTTCGGGCTCGGTTTGGACCGGTTGCGAGCCGTGCTGAACGCCGGAACAGAAAAGGGAGCCGGACGACGATCGAATACGATCGGGGGCCGTGTTCGGGCTCGGGCATCATCGCGGGACGGGCGCGCGCGGTCCGCTTCGTCTCGATCTCGAAGCGGGCGGGCGCGCCGTGCTTCGCGCGGCTCCGCTTTGGCCGACCGACGGCTCGACCCGACGAAGATGGACGGGCGCGGTCGGAGCGACCCGACCAGCGCCTCCCCCGCCTCAGGCAGGCCGGGCTGGCGTCCGGTGGGACGACGAGTCGCGAGGCGGCAAGATGCCGTCGGGGAGCGGCGAGCGGTAGGTGTCCGATCCGCGACGCCGGCGGAGTTCCTCCTTGGCTCGCGCGCGAAGTTCTTCGTCCTGCACCACCCGCCCGGCCGTCGCGGCCATGACCTTGGCGGCCGTGACCATGGCCTTGTGGGCATGGGGCATCTTGCCCTGCGTCACCGTCTGCCAGGTGTGGAACGGCGTCCCGAGCACGGCGGTCGCGGTCAGGCACTGGGCGGTCGGCACGAGGCAGCTCACGTCGCCGACATCGGTCGAGCCGAAGAAGAGACGCGGCTCCGGCGGCAGGGGCAGGATCTCGTCGTGGAGATTGCGCGGAAAGCGATCCGGCGCGTTGAACGCGCGGGCGCTGGCCCGGCGATCGGCGTCCGTGAGGGCGGCTGCGGCGAGCTTGTCCGCGAAGGCGTGGTCGTCGGCGTCGAAGGGCGGCGGGCCGACGCGCTCGAACTCCTCCTGCATGACCTCCTCCAGCGCGCGGTTGGGGATGATCGCCGACGTCGCCCGGTCGAAGACCATCTCGACGCCGGTCTCCGTCATGAGGGCCGCGCCCTCGGCGATCTTTCTCACCCGCTCGAAGAGCTCCGCCGCATCCTCCATCCGGGGCGCGCGGACGAGATAGAGGCCCTCGGCGCTCGCCTGGACGACATTGGGCGACACGCCGCCGGTCTGGGTGATCGCGTAGTGGACGCGGGCCTCGGGCGGCATGTGCTCGCGCATGAAATTGACCCCGACATTCATCAGCTCCAGCGCGTCGAGCGCGCTGCGGCCGACCTGCGGGCTGACCGCCGCATGCGAGGCGCGCCCCGCGAAGCGGAAATAGGCCTGGATGTTGGCCAGCGTCGCCGAGGACATGACGTGATTGTAGTCGGCCGGGTGCCAGCAGAAGGCGGCGTCCAGTCCGTCGAACGCGCCGGCGCGCGCCATGTAGGTCTTGCCCGAGCCGCCCTCCTCCGCCGGGCAGCCGAAGTAGCGGACCCGCGCTTCGATCCCGGCCTCGTCGAGCGCATCGCGCAGGGCGACGGCCGCCAGCAGAGAGGCCGCGCCGAGAAGATTGTGATGGCAGCCATGGCCGTTGCCGCCCGCCTCGATCGGCCGGTGCTCGGTCGCGCCCGCTTCCTGCGACAGGCCCGCCAGCGCGTCGAACTCGCCGAGAAAGCCGATCGTCACGTTTCCCCTGCCGGCCTCGGCCATGAAGGCCGTGGCGATGCCGGCGATGTTGCGCGTGACGGCGAAGCCTTCCGCCTCCAGCGCGGCGATGTGCTCCTCTGCCGAGCGGACCTCTTCGTATCGCAGCTCCGGCATGCCCCAGATGCGGTCGCTGAGATCGATGAAGGTCTCGGACTTCCGGGCGATGCAGGCGACGATCGAGTCGGTTCCAAAATGCGTCTCGCGCGTCGGCGAAGAGGGCAAGTCCATGGGGCGGTCTCCAGAAGAAGGGCAGACGCGTGGCGGCTCAGGCCGCCGCGCGATCGTTCAGGTGGCAGGCCGAGAGCCGGCCCGGTCCGATCGGGCGCAGGGCCGGAACGTCGGACCGGCAGCGGGGCATGGCGTGCGGGCAGCGCGGATTGAAGGGGCAGCCGGAAGGCGGCGCGAGTGGCGAGGGCAGTTCGCCCCGGATCGGCTGGTAGTCCCGCTCCCCCGGTTCGAGCACGGGAAGCTGCTCCAGGAGCAGCTTGGTGTAGGGATGGTTGGGGTCGGTGAAGAGGTCTTCGGTCGCGGCGACCTCCACCACGCGCCCAAGATACATGATGACCACGCGGTCGGAGATATGCTCGACGACGCCCAGATTGTGCGAGATGAAGAGGTAGGTGAGCCCCAGATCGTCGCGCAGATCCATGAAGAGGTTGAGGACCTGCGCCTGGATCGAGACGTCGAGCGCGGCGACGGCCTCGTCGCAGATGATGAGCTTGGGCCGGACGGCGAGGGCCCGGGCGATGCCGATGCGCTGGCGCTGACCGCCGGAGAACTGGTGCGGAAAACGGTCGAGATAGGCGGCCGACAGCCCGACCTTCTCCATCAGCCCGGCGACGTAGCCGCGCCGCTCGGAAGGCTTGATGAGGCCATGGGCGACGGGCGCCTCGCCGACGATATCGACGACGCGCATGCGCGGGTTCAGCGAGGCGAAGGGGTCCTGAAAGATCATCTGGACGCTCAGCGCGTGGTCGCGCCGCTGCGCCGGCGACATGGCATCGAGGGACACGCCCTGCCACGCGACCTCGCCGGCCGACCGGGGGCTGATCCCGGCGAGGATGCGCGCCACCGTGGACTTGCCGCATCCCGACTCGCCGACGATGCCGACGACCTCTCCCGGCGCGACCGAGAGATCGACGTCGGACACCGCCCGGATCTCCAGCCGCTTCTCGTTCGCCCCGAAGAGATTGGCGATGCGGCCGGCGAGACCGACCGGCTTCACGAAGGTCTTCGCCAGACCCTTCACGGTCAGGATCGGTTGCGCGCTCATGCCCGTCCTCCCAAAGGATGCCAGCAGCGAAAGGTGCGACCCGGCTCCGGCACGCTTTCCTCGGGCGCCACGGCGCAGGCGGCGCTCGCGCGCTCGCAGCGGGTGCGGAAGGCGCAGCCGCCGTCGAGATCGGACAGCGACGGCGTCATGCCGGGAATCTGGTGGAGCCGGCGGCCGCGCGTCGCCCGCGACGGCACGGAGGCGATGAGCCCGCCCGTATAGGGATGCAGCGGCCGGCGGATGATGTCGGCCGTCGGCCCGAACTCCACGACCCGGCCGGCGTACATGACGGCGATCCGGTCCGCGAGGCCCGCCACCACGGCGAGATCGTGCGTGACCCAGATCAGCGCCGTCCCCTTGCGGCGGCACAGCTTCTTCATCTCGTGGATGATCTGCCCCTGGATCGACACGTCGAGCGCCGTCGTCGGTTCGTCGGCGATGACGAGGCGGGGATCGTTGATCAGGGCGATGGCGATGGCCACGCGCTGGCGCATGCCGCCCGACAATTCGAACGGATAGGCCCGCAGGCGCTCGTCGGGCGACGGGATGCCGACCATGACCAGCGCCTCGCGAGCGCGCCTCAGGGCCTCCTCGCGGCCGACATCGGCATGGGCGAGCACCGTTTCGACCATCTGCGTGTCGACGCGCAGAACCGGGTTCAGCGTCATCGAGGGGTCCTGGAAGATCATCGCGATCTCGTTGCCGCGAAGGCGCCGCCACTCGGCGTCGGACAGCCCCAGGAGATCGCGTCCGTCGAACTCGATCCGCCCTCCGACGACCCGTCCCGGCGGATCGACGAGACCCATGATCGAGAAGCCGCTGATCGACTTGCCGGAGCCCGACTCGCCGACGAGACCGAGGATTTCGCCGCGCGCGAGCGTGATGTCGACCCCGTCCACCGCCTTCGCCGTTCCCGAACGGGTGTGGAAATGGGTCCTGAGATTGCGCACCGAAAGCAGCGGTGCGGCCTGTCCGGTTTCGCTCATGACGCATTCCGTGGGTTGAGAACGTCGCGCAGCTGGTCGCCGACGAGGTTGATCGCCAGGATCAGGAGAGCGAGCGCGATGCCGGGAAAGAAGGAGATCCAGTACTGGCCGGAGAACATGAACTCGAACCCGTTGGCGATCAGCATGCCGAGCGAGGGCTCGGTCACGGGCACGCCGATGCCGAGGAAGGAGAGCGTGGCCTCGGCGCCGATCGCATGCGCGAGATCGATGGTGGCGATCACGATCAGCGGCGGCAGGCAGTTGGGCAGGACGTGGCGCAGGATGATCCGCCCGGGCCCGAGCGACAGGCACCGCGCCGCCTGGACATATTCGCGGTTGCGCTCGACGATCGCGGCGCTGCGGGCCGTCCGGGCGAAATAGGCCCATTGCACGACGATCAGCGCGAGGATCACCTTGTCGACGCCCTGGCCGAGGACGGACAGCATGACGAGCGCGACGAGGATCGCGGGAAACGAGAGCTGGATATCGACGATGCGCATCAGCACCGCATCCAAGACCCCGCCGAAATAGGCGGCGGCGAGGCCGACCAGCGCGCCGATGGCGAGCGCGGCCGAAACCGAGGTGAAGGCGACGAGAAGGCTCGTGCGCATTCCGTAGAGAATGGCCGAGAGGATGTCGCGCGCCTGCCCGTCCGTGCCGAGCCAATAGGTCATGCCGGTGCTCTCGGACACCGAACCCGGCGGCAGTTCGGACTCGAAGATATCGAGAGCCCCGATATCGTAGGGGTTCTGCGGCGCCACCCAGGGCGCGAAGAGAGCCGGGATCGTCAGCGCGAGAAGAAGCACCAGGCCGAGCACCGCGACGGGGCTGCGGCAGAAGCTCGCGACGTTCCGGCGCCAGGGCGTCTCGGCGCCGGCCGTGGTCGGTGGTGCGGCGGGGGTTTGGACGCTCATCAGTCGCGGACCCTTTCGCGCGAGCTCGGATCGATCGCCATGCAGAACACGTCCACGAAGAGGTTCAGGGCGACGAGGAAGCAGACCATGACGAGGACGTAGGCGACGACGACGGGCCGATCGAGCGTGAGGATCGAGTCGATCAGGAGCTTGCCCATTCCGGGCCAGGCGAAGATCGTCTCCGTGACGACCGCGAAGGCGACGGCCTGACCGAATTCCAGCCCCGTCACCGTGAGGATCGGGATGGTGATGTTCTTCAGGAGATGGACGCGCAGGATGCGGCCGGTCGGCAGTCCCTTCGCGCGGGCGAACTTGATGTAGTCCATCGGCAGAACCTCGCGCGTGGCGGCGCGGGTGACGCGGATCAGGAGGGCGGCCTTGGCGATGCCGAGCGTCAGCGCGGGAAGCGCGACATGCCGCCATCCGTCCAGCGTGAAGAGGCTGAGCTGCAGGGGACCCAGGCTCACCACCGGACCCCGGCCGGACGCGGGAAGCCAACCGAGCTGGACGGCGAAGAGCATGATCATCACCAGTCCGATCCAGAAGGTCGGCAGGCTGAAGCCGAGGATCGAGGCGGTCATGATCGCGCGCGAGGCGGGCGCCGCCGGCCGAAGCCCGGCCGCGATGCCGAGCGGCACGCCGACGAGAACCGCAAAGCCCATGGCGACGATCACGAGTTCGAACGTCGCGGGCATGCGCTCGACGATCAGCTTCAGCGCCGGCTGGCCGGTCAGGAAGCTGCGGCCGAAATCGCCCTGGAGCGCGTTGCCGAGGAAGGCGACATATTGCGTGAAAACGGACTGGTCGAGGCCGAGGGCGGTGCGGACGGCCTGACGCTCCAGCTCGGTCGCCTCCGGGCTGACGAGCATCGCCGTCGGATCGCCGACGAGATAGATCCCGACGAAGACCAGCACCGACATGGCCAGAAGCACGCCGACGGCCTGGAAAAGGCGGTTGATGACGAAGACGAGCACGACGAGGCTCCTTTGGTCGGGGCGCCGCGCCGCCTTGCGGCCGGCGGCGCGGCGGACGGCATCACTTGGCGAGGGTGGCGCCCTGGGGCAGCGTGAACTGGTCGGCCCGCGCCTCGAAGGCGATCCCCTTTCGCAGACCCCAGGACGGGATCTCGAAATGGAGCGGCACGACCGCATAATCGTCCATGGCGAGGTCGTCGGCCTTCTCCAGCAGGGATTGCCGGGCCGCGTCGTCCAGCGTGCCGCTCGCCTGCGCCAGGAGGGCGTCGAGTTCGGGATTGGCGTAGCGTCCGCCGTTGGCCGCCCCCTGGCCGCGCTCGCGGTCGAACGTGGCGAGCTGCGCGGTCAGGGTCGTGCCGATCTCGGCCGTGTTGTTGCCCCAGGAGCCGAGATAGGCGCTGTAGGTGCGCGCGTCGCGGTTCTTGAAGAAGACCGGCGGGGCGGACGCCTCGACCTCGGTGCGCACGCCGATCCGGCTCCACATCGCGGCGACCGTCTGGCTGACCCGGATGTCGTTGACATAGCGTCCGCTCGGCGAGCCGAGGGTGATGGTGAAGCCGTCCGGCCACCCGGCCTCGGCGAGGAGCGCTTTGGCCCGCGCCGGATCGGCCGCAGGGGCTTGGGCGTGCTCGGGGCTCGTGCCGAACATGGTGGGCGTTCCGAGACTGCCGGCCGGCTCGGCCGCGCCGCTCATGATCCGCGAGACGATGCCGCGCCGATCGACGGCGAGCGACAGGGCCTCGCGCACGCGCCGGTCCTTCAAGGGGTTGCGGCCATCCGTTCCGCCGATGCCGGGGCTCGCGTCCCGATCCTGGTCGAGGGCGATGTAGAGGATTCGGGCGGGGGGCGCGGCGACGACGGACACGGCCGGGTTCGCGCGGAATTCCTCGACGCTGGCCGTCGGCAGGTCTTCCATCAGGTCGATATCGCCAGCCAGAAGCGCGGCGGCGCGAGCGGCCGGATTGGTCATCGGCCGCATCACGACGCGGTCCCAGTCCGGGCGCGGGCCCCAATAGCGGTCGTTCCGCTCCAGAACGAGGTCGCCGCCCTTCTGCCACGACACGAACTTGAACGGCCCGCTGCCGATCAGCCCCTCGCCGCGATTGAGTTCCGTCGTCGTCTTGCCTTCGGGCGCTGCGCCGGAGGCGGCAGCCTTCGACATGATGGGAAGGTTGGCGACATCGACGAGGAGCAGCGGATAGGGTTCGGTCGTGGTGATCCGCACGGTGGACGGGTCCGACGCCTCGACCTTCGCGATCTTGCGCGTGAAGAGCGTGAAGGCGGTCGGGCTGTTGGGCACTTTCGCGACCCGGTCGAAGGTGAAGACCACGTCGTCGGCGGTCAGGGGCGTTCCGTCCGAGAAGCTCACCCCCTGGCGCAGCTTGAAGACCCACTCGGTGGGGCTCGCCAGTTGCCAGCTTTCCGCGAGTTTGGGGCCGACCTTGCCCTGCGCGTCCTGGATCGTCAGCGCGTCGAAGATCGACAGCGCGACCTGCATGTTGGGCGACAGGACGTGGAACTGCGGATCGAGGGACGAGGGCTCCGACTTGGTGCCGATCGTGAGATCGGCCGCCATGGCCGGCGCTGCGGCGAGAAGCGCGAGCATCGCGGCGGCCGTGAGGGACTTGCAGTACAGGCGCATGGCGTCTCCTTGGGGCCGATGGGCGGCGCGCGCGGGTTCGGGGGCGTTGCGGTCGATTTCCGAGGCGGCATTCGGGGCGGCCGGATGCTCCGCTCCCGGCTCCCGCGTTCGGACCTTGGCCCGGCGGGATGGTGATGATCCGTGACGACGAGAGGAAACCTGCGGCCTGCGCCGCGCTCTTGCAACGAACTTGCGCGGCCGCCATCATGAATTCTGGTTATCGCCCTTCGGAGCCAAGCATCCGTCGCTGCGGCTCCTTGCGGCAGCGCGCCGATAAGCAGGTGTTATCGAGGACTGGAGGCGCCGTTCCCGTGGACTTCAAGCAGCTCAGAAACTTCGTCTATGTCGTGCGCTATTCGAGCTTCGGCGTGGCGGCGGGCAAGCTGAACGTGACGCAACCCGCCTTGAGCAAGAGCATCCGCGCGCTGGAGCAGACGACCGGCGTTCGGATACTCGACCGTGGGCCGTGGGGCGTTCGTGCGACGGAAGCCGGCGAACGCCTGCTCGAATACGCCGAGGTGATCCTCGCTCTCAGCGAAGAAGCGCAGGACGAATTCGACACCCAGCAAGGCGCGCAGCGCGGCCGGCTGCGCGTGGGCGGCAGCGCGACCATGGCGCGCTCGATCCTGCCGCTCGCCTCGCGGCGGTTCCTGTCCCGGCATCCCGGCGTGAACCTCACCCTCCATGAGGAACTGAGCCCGTCGCTCCAGGCGCAACTCCTCAACGGAACGATCGACATCGCCCTCATGGGCCGGCCGAGGGACTTTCCGAACGAGGAGCTCGAATATCGCGATCTCCTGGAGGTTCCCATCGAGATCGTGGCCGACCGCCATCATGTCCTCGCCGGGCGGGACCATGTGAGCCTGGCGGATCTGACCGAATGGTCCTGGATCATTCCCGCCCGCCCCGACCCGGATCGAACGGCGCTGGATGCGATCTTCACCGCGGCGCGCCTGCCGCTGCCCCAGGCGGTCTGCGAGACGTCGTCCTCGACGTTTCAGCTCTCGATGCTGGCCGACAGCCCCTGGCTGAGCTACCTTTCGAGCACCAGCGCCTTCGCGCGCGGGCCGGACGCCCGGTTGGTCCGCCTGAACATCGACATGCCGAGCTGGACCCGCAAGATCGGCATCGCATGCCGCCGCCTTCGCGTGCGCCGCCCCCTTCTCCTCAGCTTCATCTCGGAAATCGAAAGCGTCTGCTCGGATCTGAAACTCGGCACGGGAGCGGCTTTGGGTGGCGCCCCGATGACCATTCCTCGCGCTCGGTCATAGGCGCGAGGAGCGTTCCGCCATCTCAAAGGGATGCCGCGAACTCTGCCAAGGGAATAGCGGGTCATGACCCTGCGAGGACGAGAGCGGTGACGATTCCGTTGCCCCGCATCGTTTTGGGACCGGAGCCTCGAACATCGAGAACCACCACGCGGCACGCAGGCCTCAGCGGTGCGGGCAAGCGCGGAACGCCGCGCCGACCGGCAATGGCTCCAGCCGATCCCCGCCCGAACGACAGCTCGCTGCGATCGCGAACGGCGCCCTATCGCCAGGTCCGCCGAGAAGCAGAGCGTCCGCTCACGACCCGATCCGGTCGTTGACCGGACGGTTGATTGCACTCCGGAGCGGACATAGCATGGTCATGATCCGAGGCCGATCTGGCTCGCCCTGCCTCCTGTGACCGCACGGTGACTTCGAGAGAAGGGGTCCCGAAGCGATGGAATGACGCATTCCGCGTTTCCACGGTTTTGGTTCAGCGTGTCGTTCGCCACCCAGGCCGAGAGACGCTATGAACCGGGTGCGGTTCGCTGAACGTCGCGGAGGAACAGCAGCCAAGCCATGCGCCGATCCAAGCGTTTCTCGAACCTGTCGTTACCCCTCGCCTTGGTCGTGGTCGCGAGCGCGCTATCATCGGCCGTCGGCATCTACTCCTATTCTCGCGCCCTCGATCAGTCGGTGGCCGTCGGATCGGGAACGCTCAGGCTGGCCTCCGCCGCTTTGTCGGGCCATCTGGCGCGCTACGAAGCGCTGCCGATTCTGGTGGCCGAACGGCCGGAGGTGCGCGATCTCCTGGCTCGACCCCGCGACGAGGCGGCGCGCCGGGAGGCCGATCTCTACCTGAAGTCGGTCAACGCGCTGCTGTCCTCCTCCGACGTCTACCTCATGCTGACCGACGGCGAGACGATCGCCGCCAGCAACTTTGACGGCCCGACCAGCTTCGTCGGATCGAACTTCCGCTATCGTCCCTATTTCCAGGATGCGGCCGAGGGACGGACGGGACGATTCTACGGTCTTGGAACGACGTCGGGCAAACGCGGCTACTACTTCTCCGCGCCGGTCCGCGACAACGGCACGGTCATCGGCATCGTCGTCATCAAGGTGGATCTCGACCCGCTGGAGGCCGCCTGGGCGAGCGGCGAGTTCGAGATCATCGTGACCGACCCGGAGGGCATCATCTTCATGTCCGGCCGGCCGAACTGGCGCTACCACATCTTCGAGCGCGGCGTGCCGAACGCCCTGTCGCGCACGGAGGAAAGCCGACGCTACGACGACGAGCCGCTGCCCGATCTCGGCGTCATACGCTCGAGCGCCGGCGAGCGAGCGATCGTCGACATTCCGGCCGACGGCGAGCTGCGCAGCTTCGTGGCGCTGTCCGAACCGATGCCCGCGGCGGGCTGGACGGTGCGGGTGCTGGTGGACCGGGCGCCCGCGAGGTTCCTCGGAGTGGCGGTGGGCTTTGCCGCCCTCTTCCTTCTCGGCATCGCGGGCTTCGCCTTCGCCGCCTTTCAGCAGCGCCGGCATCGGCTGGCCGAGCGCGCCCGCGCGCAGGCCCAGGCGCATGTCGAGCTGGAGCGGCGCGTCGGCGAGCGGACGGCCGCGCTCGCCAGCGTCAACAAGCGCCTTCAGCGCGAGGTCGCCGAACGGCGGACCACCGAGGAACTCCTGCGCCGCACGCAGTCCGATCTGGTGGAAGCCGGCAAGCTCGCCGCGCTCGGGCAGATGTCGGCGGCTCTCAGCCACGAGTTCAATCAGCCGCTCGCCGCCGCCAGCGCCTATGCCGACAGCACCGGCGTCCTTCTGCAGCGCGGACGCATCGAGGAGGCGCGCGAGAACGTCGAGCGGATCGCCAGCCTGATGGACCGCCTGTCGAAGATCTCGCGTCACCTGCGCAACTTCGCCCGCCGGCCGGAGGAGCAGCTGGAGGCCGTCGATGTCCGCAGCGTGGTCGCCGATGCGCTGGCCATCGCGGAATGGCGCCTCAAGGCCGCCCAGGCCGAGGTGGAGACGGAGATCGATCCCGAGATCACCCATGTCTCGGCGGTGCCCGTGCGCCTGCAGCAGGTCATCGTCAACCTCGTCTCGAACGCCGCCGACGCGGTGGAGGGCGCCGAGCGCCGGACGGTGGTGGTCTCGGCGAGCCCCCAGCCCGACGGGCAGGTGCGCATCGCCGTCGCCGACCGCGGGCCGGGCGTGCCCGACGCCATCCTGGCGCGCATCTTCGACCCGTTCTTCACCACCAAGGGCGTCGGCAAGGGGCTTGGTCTCGGCCTGTCCATCTCCTACAACATCATGCGCGACTTCGGCGGAAGCCTTTCGTGCGAGAAGCGGGCGGGCGGCGGCGCGGTCTTCGCCCTGACGCTTCGCACCCCTGCCCTGGCGAACATCGAGGCTGCCCCGTGAAGGATGCGACGGTCCTCCTCGTCGAGGACGAAAAAGAGGTGCGCCTGTCCTATGCGCAGGCGCTCGATCTGGCGGGCTTCCGCGTCCGCGCCTTCTCCAGCGCGGACGGGGCGCTCGAACTTGTCGGCCATGACCTGTCCGGCATCGTCGTCACCGACATCCGCCTCGCCGCCGGCATGGACGGGATGACGCTGCTCGGCCGGGTCCGCGCGATCGATCCCGACATTCCGGTCGTCCTCGTCACCGGCCATGCCGATACGGCGCTCGCGGTCTCGGCCATGCGGGAGGGCGCCTACGACTTCATCGAGAAGCCCTGCCCGCCCCGCCAGCTCGTGGACGTCGTCACCCGCGCCCTCGACCGACGCCGGCTGGTCCTGGAGAACCGGCGCCTCCGCACGCTCGCCGACGGCCGTCGCGACGACCTGGAGCTGCGCCTGATCGGGCGCGCCAGCGCCATGGTCGACCTGCGCTACCGCATCCGCGCGCTGGCCGCCGCCGATGCCGACGTTCTCGTGACCGGCGCCACGGGCACCGGCAAGGAGGTGGTGGCGCGCGCGCTCCACGACGTCAGCGCGCGCAAGGCCCGCTCCTTCGTCGTGGTGGACTGCGCCGCCCTGCCCACCAATCTCGCCGAGGACGAGCTGTTCGGACACGAGGTCGGCGCCTTTCCGGGCGCGGTGCGGGCGCGCTTCGGAAAGTTCGAGCAGGCGCATGGCGGCACGCTGCTGCTCGACGAGATTGTATCCCTGCCGCTCGACCTGCAGGGCAAGCTCCTGCGTGTCATCCAGGACCGGACCGTCACCCGGATCGGCTCGCATGTCCCGATCTCGATCGATCTGCGCATCGTCGCGACCATGAAGAACGACCCGCAGGAGGAGGTCGCGGCCGGGCGGCTGCGGGCCGACCTCCTCTACCGGCTCAACGTCGTGACCCTGCGCCTGCCCCCGCTCGCCGAGCGGCGCGAGGACGTGGCGCTCCTGTTCCTGCAGTTCGTATCGGAAGCCTCCGTCCGGCTCGGTCGCGACGAGACGAGCGTGCCGCCGGCGGTGCTGGCCGACATCGCGCGCCGCTCGTGGCCCGGCAATGTGCGCGAGGTGCGCAACGCGGCGGAGCGATACGTCCTCGGCCTCGGCCTTGCTGCGCCCGACGACCCGCGCGAGGAGCCGACCGCACGCAGGCTCGCCGACCGGGTGGCCGATTACGAGCGCTCGCTGATCGCCGGGGCGCTCGCGACGTCGGGCGGAAGCCTGAAGGCGGTCTATGAAAGCCTCGGCGTCTCGCGCAAGACGCTCTACGAGAAGATGCAGAAGTTCGGCCTCGACAAGCGCGACTTCGACGAGGACGAGGCCGGCGACGAGACGGCCTGACCCGCGCCGGACCGATGCGCGCCCGGCTTCGCGCGCTCCCCCTTGCGCGCCGCGCGTTCCCCAACGATGTGTCGATCTCCACCCATGCGAAACGGCAAAATGGGTCGCAATCCACCCATCGCAGGGGATCGGCGAAATCTCACCGAGCCCACGACATCGTTTTCTGTTGCGTCACACACGCCGTGGCGCTCTCATCGCTGAGCCGCATCGTGTTGGGAGATGGGACGCGGCGCGAAGCTTGTCTGGGAGGACACACATGATGCTTCAGCGTCTCTGATCGGGCGCCCCTGCAACGACCGACCGGTCTGCGTCGGCTCGCAGCTTCCGTCCGTCCGCTGCCGCCCCCATCCGCCTTCAGCCCGTTCGCCACCTGAAAAACGGGGCGTCGATGCCGCTTGCCTTTTTTCTCCGGGAGGAACCACCATGCTTCTGAAACATCTCGCCATGCTGTCCATCGGCGTCGCTTTGTCCGCCACTTCGGCTTTCGCGCAGTCGAACTATCCGACGCAGCCGATCACGGTCGTCGTGCCCTTCTCCGCCGGCGGCCCGACCGACACGGTGACGCGCCTCATCGCGCAGACCATGACCAGCGAACTCGGACAGCAGGTTCTCGTGCAGAATGTCGGCGGCGCGGGCGGCACGCTCGGCGCCGGTCAGGTCGCCAAGGCCAAGCCCGACGGCTACACGCTGCTTCTCCACCATATCGGCATGTCGACGGCCCCCACGCTCTACCGCCAGCTCGCCTTCGATCCGCTCAAGGATTTCGCCCCGATCGGACAGGTCACGTCCGTTCCCATGACGATCGTCGCGCGCAAGGATCTCGAGCCCGCCGATGCGGCCGGCCTCATCAGCTACCTGAAGGAAAACGGCGCGGACACGACCTACGCCCATGCCGGCATCGGCTCGGCCTCGCATCTTTGCGGCATGCTCCTGCAGGAAGCGCTGGGCGTGCAGATGGTGACGGTGCCCTACCAGGGCGCGGCGCCGGCCATGACCGACATCGTCGGCGGCCAGGTCGATCTTCTCTGCGATCAGACCACCAACACGACCAACCAGATCAAGGCCGGCGAAGTGAAGGCCTATGCGGTGACGACGCCCGAGCGCGTCGCCTCGCTGCCGGACCTGCCGACCACGAAGGACGTCGGCCTCGACAAGCTGCAGATCGGCGTCTGGCACGGTCTCTACGCGCCGGCCGGCACCGATCCCGCGATCATCGCCAAGCTCGAGGCCGCCCTGCAGAAGGCCCTGGCCGACGAGACCGTGAAGTCGCGCTTCGCCGAGCTCGGCACCGCCCCGGCCACGGCGGCGGACGCGACCCCGAAGTCGCTCGAGACCCAGCTCGCCTCGCAGATCGAACTCTGGCGCCCGATCATCCAGGCCGCCGGTACCTTCGCCGACTGACCGGCGCATCCCGTTCGACGCCGTGACCGGCCGGAGCAGACTGCGACCGGCCGGTTCGTTCCATCGTGCTGGCCGTGGGGGCAAATCATATGCACGCAATCGAGGGCGTTAAGTCGCGCCGCGACGTTTTTGCCGGACTGATCTTCATCGCGGTCGCGATCGGCTTCGGCGTCGAGGCCTCGAACTACGACATGGGCCGGGCGATCCGCATGGGACCCGGCTTCATCCCGATGACGCTCGCGATCCTGCTGGCCATTCTCGGCGCGATCGTGGGCTTCACGGGCTTTCGCAAGCACGAGACGATCGAGCCCTCGCCGATCCCGTGGAAGGGCATGGCGCTGGTGGTGCTGGCGCTGGTGATCTTCGGCGAGTTCGGCGCGACGCTCGGCCTCGTGCCCGTGGTGTTCGTGGGCACCGCCATCGTGGCGCTGGCCTCGGCGCGCAACACGATCCTCTCCGCGCTCGCCATCGCGCTCTGCATGTCGGCGCTCTGCTGGCTCGTGTTCAAGGTCGGGCTCGGCATCACCCTGCCGACCTTCGGCCCCCTCTTTTCCTGACGGAGCCGCGCATGGAACTCCTCTCCAATCTCGCGCTCGGCTTCGAGACCGCCTTTACCGTCACCAACATCTTCTGGTGCTTCATCGGCGTCCTGCTCGGAACCCTCGTCGGCGTCCTGCCCGGCATCGGCCCGACGGCGACCATCGCCATGCTCCTGCCGATCACCTTCACCTTCTCGCCCGTCACCGCCCTCATCATGCTCTCGGGCATCTACTACGGCGCGCAGTACGGCGGCTCCACCACAGCCATCCTGATCAACCTGCCCGGCGAAAGCTCCTCCGCCGTCACCGCCATCGACGGCTACCAGATGGCCCGCAAGGGCCATGCCGGAAAGGCGCTCGCCACCGCCGCGCTCGGCTCCTTCTTCGCCGGCTCGGTGGCAACCCTGCTTCTGGCCGTCGCCGCCCCGCCGCTCTCGCGCGTCGCCCTCCAGTTCGGCGCGCCCGAATATTTCGCGCTGATCGTGCTCGGCCTCCTCGTCTCGATCTCGCTCGCCCACGGCTCGGTCATCAAGGCGCTCGCCATGATCGTGCTCGGCCTCCTGCTCGGAACCGTCGGCCAGGACATCTACACCGGCACCCCGCGCTTCACCTTCGGCCAGCTCGAACTCTACCAGGGCATCAACTTCGTCTCGATCGCGGTCGGCGTCTTCGGCGTCGCCGAGATCTTCCGCAATCTCGAGAACGAGACGACGCGAGAGGTCGGCGTGAAGAAGGTCTCGGGCCTCTGGCTCACAAGGGACGACTTCAAGCGCATCGCAGCGCCTGTCGTGCGCGGCACGGTGCTCGGCTCGATCCTCGGCGTCCTGCCGGGCGGCGGCCACGTCCTGTCCTCCTTCGCCTCCTATTCGCTGGAGAAGAACCTCGCCAAGGACAAGTCCGAGTTCGGCCATGGCGCGATCCAGGGCGTCGCAGGGCCCGAAAGCGCCAACAACGCGGCCGCCCAGACCTCCTTCATCCCGCTCCTGACGCTCGGCATTCCCGCCCATCCGGTCATGGCGCTGATCGTCGGCGCCTTCATCCTCCAGGGCATCACGCCCGGCCCGAACGTCATCAACACGCAGCCCGCGCTCTTCTGGGGCATCATCGCCTCGATGTGGATCGGCAACGTGCTCCTCGTCATCCTCAACCTGCCCCTGATCGGGCTGTGGGTGAAGATGCTGACCATTCCCTACCGCGTCCTCTTCCCGGCCATCGTCCTGTTTGCCGCGATCGGCTGCTACTCGATCAACAACAACCCGTTCGACGTCTACGCGATCGGCGTGTTCGGCCTCCTCGGCTATGTCCTGATCCGCCTCGGCTGCGAGCCGGCGCCGTTGCTTCTCGGCTTCGTGCTCGGCCCGCTTCTGGAAGAGCACCTGCGCCGCGCCATGATCATCTCGCGCGGCGACCCGACCGTCTTCCTCTCGCGGCCGATCTCCGCGACGCTGCTGGCGCTGGGCCTCGCCGCCGTGATCGTCGCGCTCCTCCCCTCCATCCGCGCCAAGCGCAAGGAGGTCTTCGTCGAGGACGATTGAGCCAGACCCGCATCGCATGGCAGCACCGGTTCCGGCGCGGGTTGACCCCGCGCCGGAACCGACGCACGTCCAGAGGCTGTCATGGATCTTGGGCCGGTATCCTGCCGGCCGCACGGGACGGATGAGCGACATCATCCGCCGCACCGGCAAGTCGACAAGTCGGGCCAGGACAGATCAGTGTCCGGATGTCACGGCTCATGCCTGTGCCGGCGCACCAGTACGGGCGTCCGCGAACAGGCGCGCTCCGCGAGCGCTCTCCTCAGATACGCCGACGGCCGGAGATCAGCTGGAACACCACGACGATTACCGCGATCACGAGCAGAAGATGGATCAGTCCTCCGGCGACGTGGAAAACGAAGCCTCCGAGGATCCAAAGAATAAAAAGAATGACCGCGATCGTCCACAACATGGAAGCTCTCCCACTTGGCACCCAACACACTCACGAAAACGAGAGGTGACCTGGAAACGTTCCCGCCCACCCTCGCGAATGGCCGAAAACCATAAGGCCATGTCGAGCGCGATGCGCGTCGATAGGAGGAGGCTGAACGCATCGAAAATGGCGGTGCCTCGCCGTGCCAGTTCCTCGCGTTCGGGGATGGTGAGGTCGGGACGCGACCGGCGAGCGTCATCCGTGAAGGCGGTATGGATCGGGCTCTGGGCGCGAGGCGGTGAGACGGGTGGATGGACGGCCGCGGTGCCGTCGGGCGGGGTTCAGGGGCCGGCCAAGCTGAGAAGGCGCTCGGCGATCTGGTCGCCGTCGTGCTGCCCACGGTTCCAGGCGTCCTCGAACTCGCCGCGCAGCACGATCCTGTCCGCATCCCCGTCGATGGTCTCGCTTCCGAGATAAGGGAACGAGCCGACCGTCTTCGCGAACGGGAACAGAACGCGGTTGGCGAGCACATGGGTGAAGATCGAGCCGGCGTCGGAGGCCCCCGGCCGCGCCACCCGGCAGAGGTCGTCGGCGGCAGCGACGATCTCCCCCAGATCCGACCCGGCGGATTCCCGGCACTGGAGGATGTTGCCGATGAAGACCTTGCCGCAGGGCCGTGCCTCGACCGCGCTCGCGATGCCCTCGACGAGAAGGTGAGGCAGGATGCTCGTATAGGGGCTTCCCGGTCCGAACACGATGAGATCGGCGCTCTTGATGGCCTCGATGACGGCCGGGTTGGCTCGAACCGGCGCAGCCGACGCGTTGCGCAGCGATACGGACCGGATGCCAATCTCCGCGTCTTCCGGCGACAGGTTCGTGACCGCGTCCTGGGCCGTCAGGATGCATCCGTTCTTCAGCTGCGCGGAAAGAACGGCATCGTCGTCGAGCGACGAGGGCCAGACATTGCCGGCAATGTCGCAGATCTTGCGGAACACGAAGATGGCCGTGTTCACGTCCCTGTTGTGCGCGAGATAGGCCCCCGTCAGGATCGCATTCCCGATGCTGCAGTTGCGGTAGTCGAACGCCGCGCCCACGGCGGTCTCGAACGTCTGCAGATAGGTCAGGATCGCGCCCCGCAGCCCGGCGTCCAGCCGAAGGAGCGAGGGGTGCCGGCCCGAGGCATAGAATTCGAATTCGGCTTTCGCACCTTCATGGTCGGCCTGGAGCGAAACGCGGGCGTTGCAGATTTTGACGACATCGCCGACGCGACCCTCGCCATAGGCCATGGTCATCAGAGCCTGCCGGACATCGCCGACGGAGAGGACGTCGAGCGCATCGCGAATTCCCTTGGAACTGCCGCCGCTGTCCCAGCTCGGAACCACCCGCGTCAGCTCGACGCCTTTGCGCGACAGGGCCAGGTTGATGCTGCGACAGGCGGTGCCGCCGGAGAACAGCACGATATGGGGCATCGGCAATCCAATGGACGCTTGCGCGGAGAACCGCCTCCGCGCCATCGATGGATCATGGCCAGCGGTTCGCCTGGAAATGCAACACTGGCTCCATCACGTTCAACGCCGACCGCCCCACAAGCGTGAACGAAGCGCCGTCGACGGCATCCGGCCGACGCCGGCATTCCTCCAACCGCGACCCACGGAGGACGGATCGGTTTCCAACCGGCCGAGCCGACCGAGATCAAAGACCCGCACACCCGGCAGCGGTCGATCCGCTTTCGAGCCGTCCAGGAAATGGCATGTCCCACGACTGCCCCTGCACGCACCCGCGTCTTTCCGCTCGCGTCTCGGTCCGCTCCTGGCCCTTGGGTCTCCCGCAGCGGGTCCATGGCATAGCGGGCCCTCCTCGACCTCGGTCTGCCCGGTCCCTGCCGATCGCTAAAGCTCCCGGTACATGACGAGCGCGTCGACATGGCCGAGCGAGGGGTGCCGGAAGGCGCCCGGCAGCCGGCCGACCGTCGCGAAGCCCATCGCGTGCCACAGTGCGACGGCGCGGGCGTTGGTGCTGACGACGAAGTTGAACTGCATGGCCCGGTAGCCGAGCGCGCGGGCCCGATCGAGCGAGTCGGCGCACATCCGCCGCGCGACGCCGCGCCCCGTGGCCGTGGCGGTCGTGACATAGCCGCAGTTGCAGACATGGCTCCCGCCGCCCGCCTGATTCGTGCGGATATAGTAGGTGCCGAGGACCGCGCCGTCCTCCTCCGCCACGAAGGTGCGCTTGTCGGGCCCCATCCAGTAGGCGACCAGGGCGTCGTCCTCCATGTCGGGGTCGAGCGCATAGGTTTCGCCGGCCGACATCACGGGGCGGATCGCCGCAAGGATGGCGGGAGCGTCGTCTGGGCGGGCGGATCGAATCTGCATGGGGGACGCATAAAGGCTTCGCGCGCCGCGCGGAAGGCCCGCCCGCGCACCCGGCCTTGATGCATCGCGCCCTGCGGCAGCGGCGCGTGTCCGCCGTCTCCGGCCCCGGCGTTTCGCGGCGGGGCCGCCGTGTTCCCGACCAAGGCGCCGCCGAAACCTCAGCCGGGCCGCCGCGCCGCGCAGACGCCGGCGAGATGTCGCACGAAGGCGACGACCCTTGGCCGCAGCGAGCCCGTGCGCCGGTAGGCGGCGCAGGTCGTGCGCATCCAGGTGGGCGAGCCGAGCCGCAGCGCGACGAGAGAGGAGGGCGAGGAGGCCTGATCCTCGACCGAGCCCGCCGTGGAATAGCTGAGACTGTGCGACCCGCGCAGCATGCCCGACAGGAAGACCACCGACGTCGTCTCGACCGACACGCGCGGCCGGGGCAGGCCGGCTCCTGCGAAGAGCGCTTCGAGCCGCAGCCGATCCGGGTCGGGGCGCGGCGGCACGACCCACGGATAGGGCACGAGATCGGCGATCTCCAGCGCCTCGACGCCGGCCAGCGGATGGCTCGGCGAGGCGACGATGCGCAGCGGCTCTTCCATGAGCGGCAGATATTCGAGATCGGGATTGGTGGCGTCGGCGGGCCGCGAGGTCACGACGAGATCCAGCCTGCCGGCGTGGAGAAGATCGAGCAGCGTGTCGTTCAGCCCCTCGCTGACGGTGATCTGCATGTCGGGATGGCGTTCCAGAAAGCCCGTGATGGCGCTCGGCATCAGGCTGCGCAGCGTCGAGGCCACGCAGCCGATGCGCAGCGCCCCGCGCCGGACGCCGCGCAGGGCGTCGATCTCCTCCACCGCCTCGTTCGACAAGGTGAGCACGAGATCGGCATAGGTCTTCAGCCGCGTGCCGAACTCGGTCGGGCTGACGCCGCTCGGCCCCCGCTCCAGAAGCGGCACGCCCATGGACTGCTCCATGAGGCGGATGCTTTTGCTGAGCGCCGGCTGGGTGAGGTTCAGCTCGCGCGCCGCCGCGCTGATGCTGGCGAGCCGGATCACCGTCACGAAATGCCTGAGCTGCCGGATTTCGAACGCCATACCCCATAACCAAAAGAAATGGCAGGAACTGCCAGAGTTGTTTGCGCCCCACTTGGAGCAGTTCTATCGTTTCAGTCAATCCGCAAGCACCCGCAAGAGTCTTCTTGGTGCGGCGCAGCATTCATTGAGTTGTCCAGTGACAGGACAAAAGGCGACATGCCCGTTTCGGCAGCAGCGCTGCCACTTCTTCAGGCATAACTTCGCCCTATAGACAGGGAGAATTCCTCATGTTGGGCCTGGTCCATCCGCCCCTTTCGGACGCGCGCGTCCAGCCCCTGCAAGCGCGGCACGTCGCCTTTGCCGAGCGCACGCTCGCCGCGCTTCTGCGCCGACAGGCCGCCCGCTACGGCTCGCGCGATCTCATCTGCTTCGACGAGGACAAGCTGACCTTCGCGGGCGCGGTGGATCGGGCCGCGCGTTCGGCGGCGGCGCTTGGGCAAGCCGGCGTCGAGCCGGGAGACCGGGTCGCGCTCATGTGCTCGAACCGGATCGAATTCATCGAGACCGTGCTCGGCTGCGCCTGGGCGGGCGCCGTCGCGGTGCCGATCAACGTCGCCTCGCGCGGCGACCAGCTCGAACACATCCTGCGCAATTGCGGCGCGAAGCTCCTCGTCGCCGAAGCGGCGCTCGCCCCGCGCCTCGCCGCCCTTCAGCTCGCCGCCTTGCCGCTCCGCACCGCCTGGATCGTCGGCGAGGCCGCCTCGGTGGATCTGCCGGGCCTTTCCGTCGAGAGACTCTCGCAAGCGGATCGGGGGATCGAACCCCATCCGAGCCTCCCCGGCGACACGGCCACGATCCTCTACACGTCCGGCACGACCGGGCCGTCCAAGGGGGTCTGCTGCCCGCACGCGCAATATTACTGGTGGGGCGTGCACACGGCCGAACTTCTCGGCATCGAGGAGGGCGACACGCTCCACACCTCGCTGCCGCTCTTCCACACCAACGCGCTGAACAGCTTCTACCAGGCGCTGATCACCGGCTCGACGCTGCATGTCGGCACGCGCTTCTCGGTGTCCGGCTTCGCCGCGACGCTCCAGCGAACCGGCGCCGACGTCACCTATCTCCTCGGCGCCATGGTGCCGATGCTGCTGTCCCGCCCGCCGTCGGTCGACGAGCGCGCCCATCGCACCCGCATCGCGCTCGCGCCCGGCGTTCCCGCGCAGTTCCACGCCCCCTTCCGCGAGCGCTTCGGCATCGGCCTCATCGACGGCTATGGCTCGACCGAGACGAATTTCGTCATCGGCGACCGCCTCGCCGATCAGGTGCCGGGCTTCATGGGCCGCGTGCGGCCGGGCTTCGACGCGCGGGTCTTCGATCCGCAGGACGAGGAGCTTCCCGACGGCACGGCCGGGGAACTCGTGCTGCGGGCCGACGAGCCCTATGCCTTCGCCACCGGCTATTTCGGCGCGCCGGAGCAGACGCTCGCCGCCACGCGCAATCTCTGGTTCCACACCGGCGACCGGGTGGTGCGCGAGCCCGACGGCCGCTTCCGCTTCCTCGACCGCATGAAGGACGCGATCCGGCGGCGGGGCGAGAACATCTCGTCCTTCGAGGTGGAGCAGGTGGTGAACAGCCACCCCGCCGTCTCGCACGCGGCGGTCTTTCCCGTGCAGTCGGAGCTTGCCGAGGACGAGGTGATGGTCGCCGTCGTCCTCGACGAAGCGGCGGATCTCAGCCCGCGCGAGCTTCTCGACTTCTGCCAGCCGCGCCTGCCCTATTTCGCGCTGCCGCGCTTCGTCGACATCGTGGCGGCGCTGCCCAAGACCGAGAACGGCAAGGTGCAGAAGTTCAAGCTGCGCGAGAGCGGCGTGACGGACACGACCTGGGACCGGGAAGCCGAAGGCTACGAGGTCCTCAAATGAGCGATCCCACAGACATCGACCAGCATCATTCGAACGGGGAAGGACATGCCATGACGACCGCATCCATGACGTCCGGTTCGGGGCGCCTGCCGCCGAAACGCCAGCTCCAGCGCATCGTCGCCGCGTCCATCGCGGGCAACGCGCTGCAATGGTACGACTTCTTCCTCTACGGGACGGCGGCCGCGCTCGTCTTCAGCAAGCTGTTCTTTCCCACCGGCACCGATCCGCTGACCGGCACGCTCGCCGCCTTCGCCGGCTTTGCGGTGGGCTTTGCCGCACGGCCCGTCGGCGGCATCCTCTTCGGCCATATCGGCGACCGCCTCGGCCGCAAGCGCGCCCTCGTGCTGACGCTGACCATCATGGGCGGGGCGACCTTCGCCATGGGCCTGCTGCCGACCTACGAGCAGGTCGGCCTCTGGGCGCCCGTGCTTCTCGTCGCGCTGCGCCTCGTGCAGGGCATCGCGGCGGGCGGCGAATGGGGCGGCGGCGTCCTCATCATCAGCGAGAACGCGCCACCGGAGCGCCGGGGCTTCTTCTCGGCCTGGAGCCAGGTGGGCGTCGCGGGCGGCTTCGTTCTCTCGGCGGGGGCCTTCTATCTCGCCCAGCTCCTGCCGGACGACGCGTTCATGTCCTGGGGCTGGCGCCTGCCCTTCCTCGGCTCGATCGCGATCTTCGCGCTCGGCATCTATATCCGCGCCAAGCTGCCCGACACGGCCGCCTTCGAGGCGGTGCAGAAGGAGGGCGCCGACGCCAAGCACAGCATGCCGCTCTTCGAGGTCCTGCGCCGGCACCCGCGCGAGGTTCTGCTCGCCATGGGCCTGCGCGTGGCGGAAAACGGCGGCTCCTACATCTTTCTCGCCTTCGCCCTCGCCTATGGCAAGTTCGTCGGCGTCGCCAGCGACGTGATGCTGCTCGGCGTCATGCTGTCGATGACGGTGGAACTCGCCAGCATCGTCTTCTTCGGCCATCTCTCCGACCGGATCGGGCGCAAGCCGGTCTTCCTGTTCGGCGCGATCGGGCTGGTGGTCGTCGCCTTCCCCTTCTTCTGGATGATCGACACGCATCAGACGCCGCTGATCCTGCTCGCCTTCCTGCTCGGCAACGCGCTGTGCCACGGGGCGATGGTCGGCACGATGCCGGCCTTCTTCACCGAACTCTTCGATCCCGACGTGCGCTACACCGGCGTCGCCCTCGGCCACGAGATCGCCTCGGTCTTTGCGGGCGGCCTGTCGCCGCTGATCGCGACCGCGCTTCTGGCGAGCTTCCAGTCCTCCTGGCCGGTCTCGCTCTATCTCGCCGGGCTCGGCCTCATGTCGATCATCGCCGTGCTCAGCGCCCGGGAGACCGCCGTCAACGCCCTCGCCCGCCGGCAGGTCGGCGCGGCCGCCTGACACACGCGAAACCGGCCGCCGGCGCTCGGGGGGACCTCCTTCCTCCGGGCGCCGGCGGTTTCTTCATGGCCCGCCCAAGGGAGACGCAAACGAGATGACCAGCCGCCGCAGGACCGGATATGACGGCGTCGTCCTCGCCGCCCCGACGACCATCCCCTACGAGCGCCATTCCGAGCGGAGCGCGCAAGGCTGGCTCGCCCGCGCGCTCGCCGCCCTTCTGCGCGACGCCCGCCTGGACAAGGGGGCCATCGACGGGCTCAGCGTCGCGAGCTTCACCCTTGCCCCCGACAGCGCCGTCGGCCTGACGCAGCATCTCGGCCTGTCGCCCCGCTGGCTCGACCATGTGCCGATGGGCGGGGCGTCGGGCATCGTGAGCCTTCGCCGCGCCGCGCGCGCCGTTCAGGCGGGCGATGCCGACATCGTCGCCTGCATTGCCGGCGACACCAACGCGCCGGGCGCCTTTCGCGATCTTCTGGCCGGCTTCTCCCGCTTCTCGCAGGATGCCGTCTATCCCTATGGCGCGGCCGGGCCGAACGGCAGTTTCGCGTTCCTGACCGATCATTACATGCGCCGCTTCGGCGTCACCCGCGAGGATTTCGGCCGCATCTGCGTCGCGCAGCGGGCGAACGCGCTCGCCTACCCTCACGCCCTCATGAAGAAGCCGCTCTCGCTCGAGGATTATCTCGGCGCGCGGATGATCAGCGATCCGATCGGCCTTTTCGACTGCGTCATGCCCTGCGCGGGCGCCGAGGGTTTTCTCGTCATGCGCGAGGAGGACGCGCGCGCCCAGGGCCTGCCCTTCGCCCATCTGCGCGCGGCGATCGAGCGCCACAACGCCTTTCCCGACGACCCGATCCAGGAGCGTGGCGGCTGGGCGGTGGACCGGGACGAGCTCTGGGCCATGGCCGCCACCACGCCGGACGCGATCGACCTCGTCGAGACCTATGACGACTATCCGGTGATCGTCCTGATGCAGATCGAGGATCTCGGCTTCTGCGCCAAGGGCGAGGCGCGGGACTTCCTGCGCGCGCACGACCTCACCACCGGCGGCACGTTCCCGCACAACACGTCGGGCGGCCAGCTTTCGGTCGGCCAGGCGGGCGCGGCAGGTGGCCATCTCGGCATCGTCGAGGCGCTGCGCCAGGTGACGGGCCGCGCGCTCGGAAGCCAGGTCGCGGGCGCCCGGCGGGCGCTCGTGTCCGGCTTCGGGATGATCAATTACGATCGCGGCCTGTGCTCGGGCGCGGCGATCCTCGAGGGAGACGCGCCATGATCTCACTTCCCCAGAGCACCCGCAGCCGCGCGGCGGCCGGCCTCGACGCGGCGGCCCGGCGCGGCCGCTTCGAGCTTCAGGTCTGCGCCGATTGCGGAACCGTTCAATATCCCTGCCGCGACGCCTGCGTCCGCTGCCTGTCGGAGGCGCTGGAATGGCGCTGCGTGCCGAGCGAGGGCACGGTTCTGGCGCGAACCGTCCTGCGCAGCAGCGCCGAGCCCTGGTTCGGCGAGCGGCTGCCGATCGCCATCGGCCTCGTCCATCTCGACTGCGGCCCACAGCTCGTGTCGTTCCTCGATGTCGATAGCCCGGCCGGCGGCCGCGTCTCCCTGCGCCTCGAACTCGGCGCCGGCGACCGCGCCGCCCTCCACGCCGCCCCCGCCCCGACCGAACCCGCCAGCCCCGCCGGCCGTCCGGGCGATCCGGCAGCCGGCGGCTGATACGCCGGAAAGGCGTTCCACTCCGCCGTTCCACCGCCCCGCACAACCGCACCGTCTCGTCCTGCCGGCCGGAGCGTGCGCGAATCGGCAGGGCGGTTTCGCGGCGCACGCCCTGTCCCGCCGCGCCGGCATGCCTGCCGATTCGCGAAGAATTCGGCCTGTGCCTCGCGCTCCATGGGGGTTGATTGCGGCGGGGCCGCTTCCAGGTGTCGCCCTTCCTGGCATCGATCGGCTGGCCCGGCGGCGCTCACCATGCATCCTGCGTGCATCGTGTGGACTGCTTAATGTAATCTTATGGGTTAAGTTGCAGTTTTCAGGAATGTCGCCGGCTTTGCCGGAGCCACACGGGAACGGTCCCCGCCTGCATCGCGCACGGGGCCAGCAACGGACATTTTTGATGACGCATGGGTTGAGCCACCGGCTCCAGGGCCGCTTCGCCGCCAAGTGGATCGTCGTGGGTCTGGCGCTTCTGGCGATGGCCGGCGCCAACGCAGCCCCCGCCCGCGCGGCGAATGTCGGATCGACGCTGGTGCTGGACGCGAACACCGGCGAGGTTCTCCTCGCCAAGGACGCCGACGCGCAGCGCTTTCCCGCCTCGCTGACCAAGATGATGACGCTCTACCTCGTGTTCGAGGCGCTGGAGACCGGATCGCTCACGCTCGACACGCGCATGAAGGTGTCCGCCTTCGCGGCCTCGCGCCCGCCCACCAAGCTCGGCGTCAAGGCAGGCACGACGCTCGCCGTGCGCGAGGCGATCCCCGCCCTCATCACCCGCTCGGCCAACGACGCCGCCGCAGTGATCGCCGAACAGCTCGGCGGCTCCGAAGCGCGCTTCGCCGAGATGATGACCGCCAAGGCGCACCAGCTCGGCATGTCGCAGACGAACTTCGCCAATCCGCACGGCCTTCCGAACCCGAACAACGTCACCACCGCGTCCGACATCGCCAAGCTCGGGCTGGCGCTGCGCGAGCATTTCCCAAAGCGCTACAGCTACTTCCAGATCAAGTCGTTCTCGTTTCGCGGAACGACGATCCCGACGCACAACAATCTCCTGAAGCGCAGCGAGATCTACGACGGCATCAAGACCGGCTACACCAACGCGTCCGGCTTCAACATCGTGACCTCGGTGAGTTCGGAAGGAAAGCGGCTTCTGGTCGTGGTGTTCGGCGGGCGCACGGCGCGCTCGCGCGACGACTATGTCGCCAACCTCGTCGCGGCCTATCTGCCGAAGGCCAGCACCGAGCAGTCCGGCCCGCTCGTCGCGGCCTTCTCGCCGCGCTTCAAGGGACCGGCGGTGCGCACGCACGTGGCCTCGCTTCCGTCCGACGTTCCCTACCCGAAGGCCAAGCCGGACCTTGCGGCAAGCCGCATCGCGCAGGCCTTCGAGGATGGCGCGGCCCGCACCGTCGCGGACGTCTCGGGCGGCGCGGCCTCGCAGGACAAGGTTCGCTCCGCCATCCTGCAGGCGCTGCGCGAGGAGCCACGTTCGCGCAGCCTCCTCGCTTCGACCCCGGCGATGAAGGCCATGGCGCAGGCCGAGTTGCAGCGCCCCGCCCATATGCCGGGGACCTCGGTCGCCTCGCTGTCCGAAAGCTTCGACGTGCAGATCGCGGCGACACCGTCCGAGGCGACGGCGCGCCAGCTGCTGGCCGACGTGCAGTCGCGCCTGAAGACGGCGACGCTCGGAACGGCGCGGCCCGACGCGCAGGAAATGCGCAACAACGGCCGATCGCTCTTCCGCGCCCGCTTCACGGGCTTCGCGTCGAAGGATCTCGCCGACGAGGCCTGCGCGGCCATCAAGCGCGCCGCCTATACCTGCTACACGCTCGCCTCGACGGACTGAGCGCGGCCCCGACGGCATAGGCCCCTCCTCCGGGGCAGGGGGGAGCGGGAAGCGGCCGAGACGGGTTCAGGGCGGAGGCGCGGCTTCGGCAGGAACTGTCGCCCGCCCCGCTCGACAAACAAGGCTCCCGGCGCCGCCTCCCCCGTCTCTCCTCCCCCACGCCGATGATCCCTCTACCGGAATACGGCATCGGATAGGTGGCAAAGGCGGGCGCGCCATCCCCGCGAATGGCGCGCGGTGCCCTGAAGAGCGGGAAAGGCGCGTAGCCCACCTCGTTCGGAACGGGACCCTTGGGTCCGGCTCGCAGTGAAGGCCGACCCGCACCATGGCCGGCAGGGCGGCGGCGAGATCGGCGTGAAGCCCCCGGCACCATGGCCGCCTCGGAAAGCTCCAGAGGCCCGCCTTTGCCCATATCTCGCCGCCTCGGCGACAGCACTCGGATCGATGCGCCGGCTCCCTCCGCCGCGTTTCGCCCCTCCCCTCCCCCGAGCGTTTGAAGAGCGGGGCGGCCGGCCAAGGCGCCGAGAGCCGCCGCACCGGAGGCCAGACGACAAACGCGGCTTCGGCCCCTCCCGCACGCGGCGGATTTTGCCCGCTCACTTGACGTGACAGGCTGGGACGGGTCTGACAGGTTAGCCCTAAGGCAAGAGGACAATCTCGGGAGACGCGTTTGGCGGATCGACGCCCCCTTTCATCGCGCGACACCGGATGGGCGCGCCGGGCCGCGCAGGCGCTGACCCGAATAGGCATGACGCCCAACGCGATCTCCGCCATCGGCATGCCCTTCGCGGCCCTGGCCGGCCTTGCCTTCGCCTTCGCGCCGGAGCGGCTCTGGCTCTTTCTCCTCGGCGCGCTCCTCGTGCAGCTGCGCCTCCTGTGCAACCTCTTCGACGGGATGGTGGCGGTGGAAGGCGGGCGCGGCGGGCCGACCGGCGTTCTTTTCAACGAAATCCCCGACCGCTTCGAGGACAGCGTGATCCTGATCGGCTTCGGCTATGGGGCGGGCCTTCCCGAACTCGGCTTCGTGGCCGCGATCCTCGCCGTCTTCACCGCCTATCTGCGGGCCATGGGCGCCTCGCTCGGCCAGGGACAGGACTTCGCCGGCCCGATGGCCAAACCCCAGCGCATGGCGGCGGTGACGATCGGGGCCGTGCTCGCGCTCCTCGAGGCGCTCGTCTTCGGCTCGCTCTGGAGCCCGATCATCGTGCTCTGGGTCGTCGCCCTCGGCGCCGCCTGGACGGCGGCCGCCCGCATCTCCCGCATGGCCGCGCGGCTGAAGGCCGGATCATGATCGACCATCTTCTGACCGGCCTCGTGCGGTTTCTGGTGGGCGGACGGCCGGAATGGGTCGGCTCCCGGCCCTCCCGGCGCCAGCGCATCTATTTCGCCAATCACGGCAGCCATCTCGACACGATCCTGATCTGGGCGGCGCTGCCCAAGCCGCTGCGCGCCACCACGCATCCCGTCGCCGCCGCCGATTACTGGGGGCGCGGCCGGCTGAAGCGCGCCGTCTCGCTCGGCCTCCTCAATTCGGTTCTCGTGGATCGGTCCGGCACGGCGCCCAAACAGGACCTTCTGGAGCCGCTGAAGGCGGAGCTCGCGCGGGGTCATTCGCTGGTGATCTTCCCCGAGGGCACGCGAGGCGACGGACTGCTGCCCGGCCCGTTCAAGTCTGGGCTCTACTGGCTGGCGCTGGCGCATCCGGAGGCCGAGCTCGTGCCGGTCTATCTCGGCAATCTCGCGCGCGCCTTTCCGCGCGGCGCCTATCTTCCGGTGCCGATCTCCTGCCATGTGCGCTTCGGCGCGCCGCTCCAGCTCGAAGACGGAGAGGACAAGGGCGCGTTTCTCGAACGCGCTCGCAGCGCCGTCGCCGCGCTCGCATGAGGCCCTGGATGGACCCGCAACTTCTGATCCTGTTTTCCGGCCTCGTCGCCATTCTGACGCTCGCTTCGGTGATCGGCCGTATCCTGAAAGGGCGCGTGCGCTCGGCCGAGGGCCTGGCGACGGTCGAGAACCTGAACGCGCGCATCCGCGCCTGGTGGCTGATGGTCGCGATCTTCGCGGCCGCCTTCGCCTTCGGGCCGGTGGTGACGCTGGTTCTCTTCGCGCTGACCTCGTTCTACTGCCTGCGCGAGTTCGTGTCGCTGACGCCGACGCGCGCGGCCGACCACCGGGCGCTGGCCTTCGCCTTCTACGTCTTCCTGCCGCTGCAATACGTCCTGATCTGGGTGGACTGGCTGTCGCTCTTCTCGATCGCGATTCCCGTCTACGCCTTTTTGCTGCTGCCCGTTCTGGCGGTGCTCCGGCACGAGACGAGCGAGTTCCTCGCCCGCACGGCCAAGGTGCAATGGGCGCTGATGCTGACGGTCTACTGCATCAGCCACGCGCCGGCGCTCCTGATGCTGGACATTCCCGGCTTCGAGGGCCGCAACGTCCTGCTCCTGTTCTTCCTCGTCACGGTGGTTCAGGCGAGCGACGTCCTGCAGTATATTTTCGGCAAGCTGTTCGGGCGGCGCAAGATCGCGCCGGTGGTGAGCCCCAACAAGACCTGGGAAGGGTTTCTGGGCGGCGGCGCCTCGGCGGTGCTCCTCGGCGCGGCCCTGTCCTTCGCGACGCCCTTCACCCCGCTCCAGGCGGCCGGCATGGCCTTCGCCATCGTCATTTCCGGCTTCTGCGGCGGCCTCGTTCTCTCGGCCGTCAAGCGCTCGATGGGCGCCAAGGACTGGGGCGCGATGATCTCGGGCCATGGCGGGGCGCTCGACCGGATGGATTCCGTCACCTACGCCGCGCCGCTCTTCTTCCACCTCGTGAACTATTATTTCGGGGTCTAGGAACGCCGCTTTCCCCCAAAGCCTTAGGGAGAGGCCGCGTGCTACCGGCCGCCCTTGGTGGCGGAATGGAAGTCGGCGGGCTTGTTGGCGACCCATTTGACGAAGCGCGCGACGGTTTCGTTGTCGGTCAGCGGAATGCCCATCTGCGCGTGGCGCACGAGTTCGCTCGCCGAGAAATTGGCGTCGATCGTTTCCCGGCAGATCGGATGCACCGGCACCGTGTCGCGCCCGCCCCGGCTTTTGGGGATCGGGTGAAAGCGGTCCACGGTCTTTCCGAGCGGGCGCCCGCAGAGCCAGCAGGGCTCCGCCGGCTGGCTTTCCTGTGCCGCCGCTTCCTGGTCGAGCCAGTCCGCGTCCCGATTCTTGCGTGCCATCCGATAGCTCCCGGCCTTCTGGACTGCCTCGGGTCGAGGCGGTCTCGCTTGGCGGCGATTGATTGGGCGAGCCAGCCCGCCCGGTCGGGCCCGTCCGTCGGGTCAAGCCAGCGGCGGCGGGCTCAGGCCCGCAGGCCCGGCGCTTCCTGGCCCGTGCGCTCGACATATTCGGAATAGCCGCCGCCGTAGAGATGCGGGCCCTCCGGCGTCAGTTCCAGGACGCGGTTGGACAGGGCCGCCAGGAAATGGCGGTCGTGGCTGACGAAGAGCATCGCGCCCTCGAAGCGCGACAGCGCCTCCACCAGCATCTGCTTGGTCGCGATGTCCAGATGGTTGGTCGGCTCGTCCAGCACGAGGAAGTTCGGCGGGTCGAACAGCATCCGGGCCATGACGAGGCGCGCCTTCTCGCCGCCAGAGAGCACGCGGCACTTCTTCTCGACTTCGTCGCCGGTGAAGCCGAAGCAGCCGGCGAGCGCGCGCAAGGGGGCCTGGCCCGCCTGCGGAAAGCTGTCCTCCAGCCATTGCAGCACGGTGCGATCGCCGTCGAGGAGTTCCATCGAATGCTGGGCGAAATAGCCCATCTTGACGCTCGGCCCCCGCGTCACCGTGCCGGAATCGGGCTCCGACGTGCCGGCGATGAGCTTCAGGAGCGTCGACTTTCCGGCCCCGTTCACGCCCATGACGCACCAGCGCTCGCGCCGGCGCACCTGGAAGTCGAGCCCGTCGTAGATGGTGCGCTCGCCATAGCGCTTGTGGACGCCCTTGACGGTGGCGACGTCCTCGCCCGAGCGCGGCGCCGGCTGAAACTCGAAGCGCACGGTCTGCTGGCGCTTGGGCGGCTCGACGCGCTCGATCTTGTCGAGCTTCTTGACGCGGCTCTGCACCTGCGCGGCGTGGCTGGCGCGCGCCTTGAAGCGCTCGATGAAGGCGACTTCCTTGGCCAGCATCGCCTGCTGGCGCTCGAACTGCGCCTGCTGCTGAACCTCGGCGATGGCGCGCTGCCCGCGATAGAACTCGTAGTCGCCCGAATAGGTCGTCAGCGCGCCGGCATCGATCTCGATGATCTTGTTGACGATGCGGTTCATGAACTCGCGGTCGTGCGAGGTCATCAGAATGGCGCCATCGAAGCCCTTCAGGAAGTTTTCCAGCCAGATCAGGCTTTCGATGTCGAGATGGTTCGAGGGCTCGTCGAGAAGCATGATGTCGGGGCGCATCAGCAGGATCTTGGCGAGCGCGACGCGCATCTTCCAGCCGCCCGAGAGCTTGGCCACGTCGCCGTCCATCATCGACTGGCTGAAGCCGAGACCGTCCAGCACCTCGCGGGCGCGCCCGTCCAACGCATAGCCGTCGAGTTCGTCGAAACTGCCCTGCACCTCGCCGTAGCGCGCGATGATCGCGTCCATCTCGTCGGCTTGGGTCGGGTCGGCCATGGCCGCCTCCAGCGCGGCCATCTCGGCGGCGAGCGCGCTGACCGGGCCGACGCCATCCATGACCTCAGCCACCGCGCTGCGGCCTTCCATGTCGCCGACATCCTGGCTGAAATAGCCGATGGTGACGCCGCGATCGACCGAGACCTGGCCCTCGTCGGGCAGTTCCTGGCCGGTGATCATGCGAAACAGCGTCGTCTTGCCCGCGCCGTTCGGACCGACGAGGCCGATCTTCTCGCCACGCTGGAGCGCGGCCGACGCCTCGATGAAGACGATCTGCTTGCCGTTCTGCTTGCCGATGTTTTCGAGGCGGATCATGGGGGAATTCCAAGGGTCGATGCGGGAGGCAAGCCGCCTCAAACCATCCCCCTCCGCCCGGCGCAAGGGGTGCGGCGCAACAAGACCCGCAATACCCGCTCCCGACGCCCTCGCGCTCCCGGCAGGACGAGGCCCGCCGGGAGCACTTCGCAAGCGGCGTCAGTTGCCGTCGGTGAAGGCGTAGGAGCAGATCTTGTTGCCGGCGGGATCGCGCAGATAGGCGGCATAGGCGCCGGGCAGGTGGCCGCGCGGACCGGGCGCGCCCTCGTCCGTGCCGCCGGCCGAAAGACCCGCCGCGTGGAAGGCGTCGACCTCCGCGGTCGTCGCGGCCGCAAAGCCGATCGTCACGCCGTTGCTCGCCGGGGCCTCGCCATTGCCGGGGCGCGCGACGATGAAGGCCGGCTTGTCGCGGCCGTAGAGAACCCAGCCATTGCCGAAGGGTCCCATGTTCCGGATGGCGAGGGCGCCAAGGGCCGCGTCGTAGAACGCGGTCGAGCTGGCGACGTCCCTGGCGCCGATCATCACATGAGAGAAGACATCATTTCCCGAAATCACGGCCATCGCGGCTCTCCCTATCCTGTTTCATCGCGCCCGCGGACCCGAACGGCACGGATCGTCGGACCTCCTGCCTGCCGTCCACTCGCTCGGCGAACCGGCCTCCCGCCGGCGACCGACCCGGCGCGCCCGCCCTCCCCTGCCCTCGGCCCGGACGCGCCGTCGCGGGCGCGCTGTCCGAGGTGGCGGCCGTCCCGCGAGGCGATCGCGGCAGGTCTGATGTCGATACACGATGGGCGGCCCGCCGCGCCCTCACCGGAGCGACACGCGCCAGCGCGCATCCGACATGGGCGCGAGAAAGCCGAGCCCAGCCGGGATCACGCCGCCGGGGCGACGGACTTCAACCAGGCGCGAAAGGCCTGCAAAGGCGGGAAGGCGGCGCGCCTCACCGGCCAGGCGAGATAGTAGCGCTCGGCGCTTTCCATCGGCGCGTCCAGGGGCTCGATCAGGTCGCCGCGCGCCAGTTCGGTTTCGATCAGGAAGCGCGGCAGGAGCGCGACGCCGAGCCCGCCGATCGCGGCCTGGGACGCGACCGCGAACTGGTCGATCAACATGCCCGATAGCGAGGGAAAGGCGATGCCGTTCGCCCGGAACCAGCGCTCCCAGGCATCCGGGCGGCTTTCCAGATGGATCAGGGGCACGTCGAGAAGCGAGGCCGGGCGGCTCAGGTCGTGCTTCTTCGCCAAGGCCGGGCTGCAGGCGGGAACGACGGTCTCGCTCATCAGGAGGTCGAGTTCGGCGCCCGGCCAATGCGCCGCGCCGAAATGGATCGCGGCGTCGAGCTGATCCTCGCCGAACTCGAAGGGGGCAAGGCGCGTCGAGAGATTGAGCGTGATGCCGGGATGGGCCTCGACGAATTGCGACAGGCGCGGGGCCAGCCAGCGCGTTCCGAAGGTCGGCAGGATGCCGAGCTTCAGGGTGCCGCCGGCCGGGTTGGCCTTGAAGTTCAGCGTGGCCTGGGAAATGCGCTTCAAGGCGTCGCGGACCTCCTGCGCATAGGCTTCGCCGGCGAGCGTCAGCCGCACGGTCTGCTTGTCGCGCACGAAGAGGCTGGAGCCGACCGCCTCCTCCAGCGCCCTCACCTGACGGCTGATGGCGCTTTGCGTGAGGTTCAGCTCCTGCGCCGCCGCCGTGAAGCTCTGATGCCGGGCCGCCGCCTCGAAGGCGCACAGAAGCGACATGGAAGGAAGGAAGCGCCGCGAAAAACTCATCGTGCCGCCCGTCTCAGCCCATTTGCGATCGCGTCTTTCGAGGCGAGGTCATTCGCTCGATGCATGACATGATACCGCATCATCATTTGAACCGGAACGAGGCTTCGGCCACATTGACCGCAAAGACCGGCCGCGCTCGCGCGGCCTTCAGGACCGGCGAAGGGCGAGACCATGGACCAGAGCGCATTCACCTCCGCCGACGAGATCCGCACCCGCTTCTCGCGGACGATGTCGGACATGTACCGCTCCGAAGTGCCGCAATACGGCACGCTGATGGAACTCGTCGCCGAGGTGAACGCGTCGACGCTTTCGGCCGACCCGGCCTTGAAGGCGGACCTCGAGCGCACGGACGATCTCTCGCGCATCGATCTGGAGCGCCACGGCGCCATCCGCCTGGGCACGGCGGAGGAGCTTTCCACCATGCGCCGGCTCTTCGCGGTCATGGGCATGGTGCCGGTCGGCTATTACGACCTGTCGGTCGCGGGCGTTCCCGTCCATTCCACGGCCTTCCGCCCGGTGCGCGAGGAGAATCTCGCCCGCAACCCGTTCCGCGTCTTCACCTCGCTCCTGCGCCTCGACCTGATCGAGGACGAGGCGCTGCGGGCCGAGGCGGCCGAGATCCTGTCGCGCCGGCGCATCTTCACGGACCGAGCCCTCGCGCTGATCGAGACCTTCGAGCGGAACGGCGGGCTGACGGACGCAGAAGCCGACACGTTCGTGTGCGAGGCCGTCGAGACCTTCCGCTGGCACCGCGAGGCGACGGTGGATGCGGCGACCTATCGCCGTCTCAACGCCGCGCACCGGCTGATCGCCGACGTCGTGTCTTTCAAGGGCCCGCATATCAACCATCTGACGCCGCGCACGCTCGACATCGACGCCGTGCAGGCGGCTATGCCCGGGCGCGGCATCGCAGCCAAGGACGTGATCGAAGGCCCGCCGACGCGCCGCTGCCCGATCCTCCTTCGCCAGACGAGCTTCAAGGCGCTGGAGGAAGCGATCGTCTTCCGGGGCGAAACGGGCGAGGAGGCGGGAACCCACACGGCCCGCTTCGGCGAGATCGAGCAGCGCGGCCTCGCGCTGACGCGCAAGGGCCGCGCCCTCTACGACGAGCGTCTCGCGAGCGTTCGCGACGAAGGCGGGGCGGGCAATGCCGGCGGGAGTTATGCCGAGCGGCTGGCGACGGCCTTCGAGGCCTTTCCCGACGATTACGACACGCTGCGCCGCGAGGGCCTCGGCTTCTTCCGCTACGCGCTGACGCGCAAGGGAGAGGACGCGGCATCGACGGGCCCTGCCTCCCTCGATCTCGAGACGCTCGTTCGGGACGGCCATGTCGCGGCCTATCCGATCGTCTACGAGGACTTCCTCCCCGTGTCGGCCGCCGGCATCTTCCAATCCAATCTCGGCGGGCAGGAACAGCGCAGCTATGCGGCCAATGCCCGGAAGGACGCTTTCGTGGCGGCGCTCGGCGCGCCCGTGGCGGACGAGTTCGAGGTCTACGAAGCCGCGCAAGCGCGCTCGATCGAAGCGGTTCGAGCGGCCCTGCGGCAGACCCGCCAGTCGTCGGCGGCCTGACGCGATGCGGCCGATCGGCCTGTTCGCCTGCAAGGCTCGGGTCCGGCATCCGGCGCGCGGCAGTCGGGAGCACGGCGGTCCCGTCGCCGCGATCAGTGACCGCCTCGGGAGCCTCCTGCGATGAGAGATGATCCGCGCAGCCACGGTCTCTGGGAGGCCTCGGCCCCGCCAGCGCCCGCGACCACGGCGCTGGCCGGCGAGCTGGCCGTCGATGTCGTCGTGGTCGGCGGCGGCTTCACGGGGTGCTCGGCGGCGCTGCATCTGGCGGAAGGCGGCGCGGATGTCGCGGTGCTGGAGGCCGAGGAGATCGGCTTCGGCGGTTCGGGCCGCAATGTCGGCCTCGTCAATGCCGGCATGTGGGTCATGCCGGACGACCTGCCGGGGGCGCTCGGCGAAGTGCATGGCGAGCGCCTGCTGCGGCTTCTCGGCGAGGGTCCGCGCGCCGTGTTCGACCTGATCGAGCGGCATGGCATCGCCTGCGAGGCGGAGCGGCAGGGCACGCTCCATTGCGCGGTGGGCGCGAAGGGCCTTGCGGAACTCAAGGAGCGCGAGCGGCAATGGCGCATGCGCGGCGCGCCGGTGCGCTTGCTGGACGCCGCCGAGACCGCCGCCAAGGTCGGCACCACGGCCTATGCCGGGGCGCTTCTGGATGAGCGCGCCGGCACGATCCAGCCGCTCGCCTATGTCCGGGGCCTCGCCCGCGCCGCGATCGGGGCCGGCGCCCGGCTCTTCACCGCAAGCCCGGTCGTCTCGGCAACGGACGAGGGCGGCGCCTGGGTTCTGTGCACGCCGAACGGCTCGCTGCGCGCCCGCCGCGTCATCGTCGCGACCGACGCCTATGCGTCAAGCGTCTGGCCCGAGATTCGCCGCGAGCAGGTGCATCTTCCCTACTTCAACATGGCCACCCCGCCGCTGTCGGACAATGTCAGCCGCTCCATCCTGCCCGAGCGCCAGGGTGTCTGGGACACGAAGGATATCCTCTCCTCCTTCCGCTTCGACCGGGCGGGGCGGCTCGTGTTCGGCTCGGTCGGCGCGCTGCGCCGGGGCGGCCAGGCCGTCCATCGCGACTGGGGGCGGCGGGCGCTGGCCAAGCTCTTCCCGCAGCTCGAAGGCGTCAATTTCGAATACCAGTGGTACGGCCAGATCGGCATGACCGAGAACAGCCTGCCGCGCTTTCACCGGCTCGGGCGCGACGTGATCGCCTTCTGCGGCTATAACGGGCGGGGCATCGCGCCCGGCACCGTGTTCGGCCGCTGCCTCGCCGACCTCCTGCTCGGCCGGATCGGGGAGGACGCGCTTCCGCTGCCCGTCACGGCCGTCGAGGCCGCGCCGCGCCGTGTGCTGCGCGAGGCCTATTACGAGGCGGGGGCGCAGGCCGCCCATCTTGCCGGCGCCCGCTTCTGACCCTTTCGACCCTTCACCGAACGCTTGAAAGACGACATTTCATGTCCCGCACCGACCTTTCGCCCGCCGACGAAACCCGCGCCCTCCTCGCCAGCCTCGGCGTTGCCGCCAGCCGGTTCGGCGGCGGGTCGCACGAGGTCGTCTCGCCGGTGGACGGGGCGGTTCTGGCCTCGGTTCCGCTCGCCGGCCCGGCGGATGCGAAGGACGCGATCGCCCGCGCGCATGCCGCGTTCCTCAAGTGGCGCTCCGTGCCCGCGCCCCGGCGCGGCGAACTGGTGCGCCTTCTCGGCGAGGAGCTGCGCACCCACAAGGAGGCGCTCGGCCGCCTCGTCTCTCTCGAGGTCGGCAAGGCGCCCTCCGAGGGTCTCGGCGAAGTGCAGGAGATGATCGACATCTGCGACTTCGCCGTCGGCCTGTCGCGCCAGCTCTACGGCCTCGTGATCCCCTCCGAGCGCGCCGACCACAAGATCACCGAGCAGTGGCACCCGATCGGCGTCGTCGGCGTCATCTCGGCCTTCAACTTTCCCGTCGCCGTCTGGTCGTGGAACGCCGCGCTCGCCTTCGTCTGCGGCGATGCCGTGGTCTGGAAGCCCTCGGAAAAGGCGCCGCTGACGGCGCTCGCCACGCAGGCGATCTTCGAAAAGGCCGCCGCCCGCTTCGGCGGTGAGGCGCCGGACGGGCTCTCGACGCTTCTCGTCGGCGGCAGCGATGTCGGCGAGGCGCTGGTGGACGACGCCCGTGTGCCCGTCGTCTCGGCCACCGGCTCCACCCGCATGGGCAGGGCGGTCGGCGAGCGGCTCGCCCGCCGCTTCGCCCGCGCCATCCTGGAGCTCGGCGGCAACAACGCCTCGATCGTCACCCCTTCCGCCGATCTCGACCTGACGCTGCGCGCCGTCGCCTTCGGCGCCATGGGCACGGCCGGCCAGCGCTGCACCACGATGCGCCGCCTGATCGTGCATGAGAGCGTCTACGACGCGCTCGTCCCCAAGCTCGCCAAGGTCTACGCCTCCATTTCCGTCGGCAACCCGCTGACCTCGGACGCGCTGGTGGGACCGCTGATCGACCGCGCCGCCTTCGAGGGCATGGGCCGCGCGCTGGAGGCGGCCAAGGCCGCCGGCGGCACGGTGCATGGGGGAAGCCGCGTCGACGTGAATGGCGACAAGTCGTTCTACGTGCGCCCGGCGCTGGTCGAGATGCCCGCGCAGACCGGGCCAGTGGTGGAGGAGACCTTCGCGCCGATCCTCTACGTGCTGAAGTATCGCGATCTCGACGAGGCCATCGCGCTGCAGAACGGCGTGCCGCAGGGTCTGTCCTCCTCGATCTTCGCCACCGACATCAGAGAGGTCGAGCGCTTCCTCTCGGCGGCGGGCTCGGATTGCGGCATCGCCAATGTCAACATGGGCACGTCCGGCGCCGAGATCGGCGGGGCCTTCGGCGGCGAAAAGGAGACCGGCGGCGGCCGCGAAAGCGGCTCGGACGCCTGGAAGGCCTATATGCGCCGCCAGACCAACGCCATCAATTACGGCCGGTCGCTGCCGCTGGCGCAGGGCGTGAAGTTCGACGTGGACGGGGGTTCGTCGGAGGCATAGGCGGCAGGGCCGAGCCTTCGCGATGATCCTGGCAGGCGGGCGAGCCGCACGGCTCGCCCTCGCCGACGGAGCGCCCGCCCGGCCGAGCCGGCGAGGTCAGGCGCTCATCCGCTCGAAGCCGCCTTCGTCCCCCATGTCCAGCGCATAGCCCGCGCGCGGGCGCGCGTCGGCTTCCTCAGGTGGCGTCGGGGCGGCGTGGGATTGCCCGAACTCGCGCACCCGCTGGCGCAAGGCGCGCACCGATTCCTCGCGCGAGGCCTTGGGCGTCGCCGGCCTCGGCACGGGAGGCGTCGCCCGTCTCGGCCCGGGGGGCCGGGCCGAGACCGTGAAATAGCCGACGCCATCGCCCAGCCGCCCCGCTTCCGTGGAGAGCTGATGGGCGGTGGCGGCCATCTCGTTCGCCGCGCCGGCATTCGTCTGCGTCACCTGATCGAGCTGCTGGATCGCCTGGTTGATCTGCTCGATCCCGATCGACTGCTCGCGGCAGGCGGCGGAAATCTCCGACACGAGGTCGGCGGTGCGCTGGATGTCGGGCACGAGTTCATTGAACATGCGGCCGGCTTCCTGAGCCACCTGAAGCGTCCCGGAGGACAGGTCGCTGATTTCGGCGGCCGCCGCCTGGCTCCGCTCGGCGAGCTTTCGGACCTCGCTGGCCACGACCGCGAACCCCTTGCCGTGCGGGCCGGCGCGGGCCGCCTCGATGGCGGCGTTCAGCGCCAGAAGGTCGGTCTGGCGAGCGATTTCCTGCACCACGCGCACCTTTTCGGCGATCGTCTCCATCGCAAGGAGCGAGCCCGCGATCGCCTCGCGGCTCTTCTGCGCGCTGGCGGACGACAGATTGGCCATCTTTTCCGTTTGCGCGGCGTTGTCGGCGTTCTGGCGGATATTGGCCGTCATCTGCTCGACGGCGGCCGACGCCTGTTCGGAAGCGGCGGCCTGTTCGGTCGAGCCCGCCGACAATTGCTCCGCCGTCGCGGCGGACTGCGTGGAGCCGGCCGCGACCTGGGAGGCCGAGGCGCGAATGTCTCCGACGATCGCCGAGAGCTTGGCGCTCATCCGGTTCATGGAGCGCAGGAGTTCGCCGACCTCGTCCGAGCCCTTCGCATCGACCGTCCGGGAAATGTCGCCGGCGCTGATCGCCTCGGACAGGTCGACCGCCCGTCGAAGCCCCCGGCTGATCGACAGCGCCATCCAGCTCGCGGCGCCCGCCCCGACCAGAAGGGCCGCGAGAACGAGCTCCGTCAGAAGCGTTCGCGTGGACAGATAGGTGTCCTCGATGTCGCCCCTCATGGCTTCGGCCCTCTTGCTCTGGGACCCGATCAGATCCTGAACGTTCTGGACGAGGTCCAGGGTCTGGGGCCGGACCTGATCGATCGCGATTTCCACGGCCTTGCTGTCGGCACTGGCCGTCCCGAGCGCGAAGATATCCTTCATCACCGGGGCAAATCCGCGCCACAGATCGAGGGTCGCCTTGGCCTCGGCCCCGTAGGTCGTGCTGCCGGCAAGGGTGGCGAACCCGTTCATTCTCTCGTCGAACCGGGCGAGCCCGTCCTCGAACTCGGCCTGCAGGGCGCGGAGGCGATCGGCGTCGGATTCGGCGACGACCGACATCATGAGGAAGCGCAGACGCTCCAGGGCGGGCTGGAGATCGGACAGAACGGCACGCGCCGGCCCGTCATATCGCGCCGCCGCCATCGCCCCTTCGGCCTTGTCGAGCGACCGGACCAGCCCGTCGCCCATCGCGCGGCCCCGCTCCGCCTCCAGATCGAGCGCTTTCGGTCTCGAGTTCTGCATCGACAGGTCGATCGTGGTGCGGGCCGTGGCATACCAGGTTTCGAGACGCGACAGGGCTTGATCGACCCGCGCGACATCGTCTTTCGCTTGCGGCGGGACCTTCGTCCGATAGGCCGTCAGGATCGGGACGATCGTGTCATAGGCCGACTGGATGGACTGTTCGCGGTCCTGTTTCAGCGCGATGTCATCGACCATGACGAGCGCATTCAGGCTGCGCCCCATGCCCTGTATCATCTGCGCCGCCTGACCGAGATTGACGGACGCTTCATAGGGGCCGGACGCAAAGTGCTTCATCGCTTCGTTGGCATAGCCGAGGCGCGAAACTCCAAGATACCCGGCCCCGCCCAGCATCGCCAGAACAGCTGCGAATGAAACGCCAATCTTGGCTTTCACAGAAACGCGCATAAATGACCCCCATCCGAGATAGGGCAATGGTTATGACGGGATCGTGAATGCGATTTTAAGGATGGACCGCTCTCGATCGGGCTGAATGAATCAATTTGAATAGACGGAAAGAATTTTCCCGGCAAAATTCGCTCGCCAATAGTGACCGGAAGTATTGGGAGACTCGATCGAACCCGGTCGTTTCAACGCCGAACGGGTTCGGTCCTTCAAAGCGAGCGGGGAAGGAAGCGGGCCGAGGGCACCCGGCTCGGCCTTGGCTCTGATCCGTTCAGGGCAGGTATCGGCCCTTCATCGGCAGGAGCGCCGCGCCGAGCGCCGGCGCCTCGCTGCTCATCTGCGACACGAGAAGCGCCGGGCGCGGCAGCGGCTCGCCGTAACGGCCCTTGCCGTAGAAGGTGACGTTGGCGATCAGGCGTTCGGCGAGCGCCGGCGGGATCTGGCCGCCGAAGACGATGGCCTCGGGGTCGAGAATGCCGGACAGGGCGTTGATGATGCGGTCGGTCATGGCGCGCACGCGCCCGAGCCATTCCTCGACGCCCGGCCAGTCCGGATCGAAGCGGCGGCGCAGGTCGGCCACCGAGGCGACCTCGACGCCGTGCCGGTTCAGGGTCTCGACGAGCGAGCCCAGCGCCGGCCGGTCGCGGCCGTCCTCCTCCGAGAACAGGGCGCTGAACTCGCCCGCGTTGCGCCACGCGCCGAACCAGGGCGTTCCGTCGATCACGAGGCCGCCGCCGAAGCCCTCGTTGAAGGACAGATAGGCGAAGGTGCGAAAGCGCCGGCCGAACCCTTGCAGGCTTTCGCCGATGGCGCCCGTCGTGGCGTTGTTGGCGATCTGCACGGGATAGGGCACATGCCCCTCGACGCTGGCGGCGAGATCCATCAGCGACCAGTCGCGCAGGGGCTCGGGCGCGTTCATGCGCCGACCGTCGGCCAGAAGATAGCCGCTGATGCCGAGCCCGAGCCCGATGACATGCGCGCGCGGCACGGCACGGGCGTCGAGAATTTCCTCGAAGCGCGCGGCGATCGCCGCGAGCGAAGCCTCGCGGGACGTCGGCAGGATCGCCAGACGCTCCTGAAACAGGATGCGGCAGGACAGGTCGGACAGGCACAGGTCGATCGAATCCGTGTTGACGGAAACGCCGAGCGATACGCGCGCCTCCGGCACCAGCTCGATCTGCGGGCTCGGCTGGCCGCGCCCGCCGCGCCGGGGGCTCCCGGCGCGCAGGAGCCCTTCTTCGATCAGCCCGTCCACCAGCCGATGCACCGATTGCTGGGTAAGCGCGGTGAAGGCGGTGATCTCGGAGCGCGCGAGGCCGCCGGTGCGGCGCACCGTGTCGAGGATCACGCGCTCGTTGAGGCTGCGCTCCTCGGCGGGTGTGCGCGCCGCTCCGCTCCGTTCCGGCTCGCCGCCCATCCCCTCGCTCGCCATCGCCACGATCCCCATCCGGCCCCGCTCCGGCCCCGATCCGGCCCCGGACGGGCCGCTTGACCGGTCTGCCTATGGGCGTCATAAATATTACACTCAATGCGTAGTATTAAGGGTTCGCAGAGAAAGCGGCTCTTCAGCCGACCACGGAAAGGAACCCGTTCATGCCGATCTCCCGGTTTCGCGCGTCCTGTCTGGCCCTGGCCGCAGGTCTCGCTCTCCTCGCTCAAGGGGCCGCCGCCTCGGCGGACCCGCGCCCGCTCAAGAACGCCGGCGACATCGACCTGTCCCAGCTGACGCGCGAGACGTTCTACGAGCGCGTCGTGCCGGCGGCGAAGAAGGAGGGCGAGGTCGTCTTCTACAATTTCGCCGGCAGCTTCGGCCCCACCTGGGCCGAGCTGATCCGCCGTTTCGAGGCGAAATACGGGATCAAGGTCACCTATAGCGACGTGAAGGGGGACCAGGCGAACCAGCAGCTCATCGCCGTTCACCGGGCCGGCCAGGATTCGCCGGTCGACGCCTATTTCACCGGCGGCGGCGGCTTTCCGCTCCTGTCCAAGTCCGGCGTCATCGGCGACGTGCCGCTGACCCACATCCTCCCGAACTTCTCGAAGATGGACCCGCGCTTCACCGACGAGATCTTCGGCCGCCGGCACGGCGGCACGTTCGCCCTCGTCCATCGCAACCAGACGGCGATCGGCTACGACAGCGCCTTCGTGACGCCGGACGAGGTGCCGCAGGACTTTCCCGGCTTCCTCGATTATGCACAGAAGCATCCCGGCAAGGTCGGCGTGACGCTGCCGGCCAAGGGCGGCTCGGGCGGCGGCTTCCTCTACTCCGCCGCGCTGGCGCTCACCGACGACGCCTGCCGCAAGCCGCTGAACGACTATTCGCAGACGCTCGATCAGGCGCGCGACTTCGCGCAGGGCGCGTCCTGCCTCCAGCCGCTCTGGGACTATATGGGCAAGCTGTTCAAGGTGGTGGAACTCACCAACGGCAATGCCGACACGCTGAACCTCCTGAACAACCAGCAGATCACCATGGGCACCGTCTGGGAGGACGGCGTCGCGGCGGCGCTGGCCGGCAAGCAGCTTCCAGAGACGATCCGCCTGACGCTCCTGAAGCCGGGCGAGGCGAGTTCGGGCGATGCCTTCATCATCCCCACCAACGCCAAGCACGTCGCCGCCGCCCTGCTCCTGATCGACATGGCGATGGACCGCGACTTCCAGCTCTGGAAGCTGGAGCACAAGGCCTCGCGCTCGCCGCGCACGGATGTCTCCACCGCCGATCTGCCGGAGGCCGCCAAGGCCCATCTCGTGCCCGCCGACCAGCTTCCCGCCCGGGCCGGCCCGGTCTTCTGGGAGATGTCCACCGCGCTCGGCGAAGCGCTGGACGACAAGGTTCTGAACAAGTAGGGCGCCGCCCCGCCGGACGGCCGGCCCCGCGCCGAGCCGTCCGCTTTCCCCTTCCGATCGACAAGGACGCGACCCGTCATGATCGAACTGTCCATCCGGGGCCTGGCCAAGGACCACGGCTCCACGCGCACCCTCCATCCGCTCGACCTCGATGTCGAGCGGGCCGAATTCGTCACCGTGCTCGGCCCCTCGGGCTGCGGAAAGTCGACGCTTCTGCGCCTTCTCATGGGCATCATGAGCCCGAGCGCCGGCACGATCCATCTCGGCGGCGAGCGGATCGACACGCTGCCGCCCGAGCGCCGCGACATTTCCATGGTGTTCCAGACCTACGCGCTCTTTCCGCATATGAGCGTGCGCGAGAATCTCGCCTTCGGCCTGCGCATGAAGAAGGTGCCGAAGGCCGAGCGCGCCGCGCGCATCGACCATGCGGTCTCCATCTGCAATCTCGGCCCCTATGTCGGCCGGATGCCGCGCGAGCTTTCGGGCGGCCAGCAGCAGCGCGTGGCGCTCGCCCGCGCCATCGTCATGCGCCCGCGCCTTCTCCTGTTCGACGAGCCCCTGTCCAATCTCGACGCCAAGCTGCGCGACAGCCTGCGCGCCGACCTCGTGGCGCTCCACCGCGAAAGCGGGGCGACCAGCCTCTACGTCACCCACGACCAGTCCGAGGCCATGGCCATGTCGGACCGGATCGTGGTGATGAACGGCGGGCGCATCGTGGAAACCGGCACTCCCGCCGCCCTCTACCGCACGCCGCAAACGCGTTTCACCGCGACCTTCCTCGGGCAGACCAACCTTTTCGAGGGCGAGACCGTGGACGGGCATCTGCGCCTGCCCTGGGGCGCGAGCGTGCCTGCCGACCGCCAGCTCCAGCCCGGCCGCGCCACGATCTCGGCCCGGCCCGAAACGCTCGACCTCGCCCCCGATCCGCAGGGCGAAGGCGTGGTGTCGGCCGTGTCGTTTCTCGGTTCGGGCACGCTCTACACGGTTGTCGCCGGCCCGACATCGGTCGCCGTGCTGCGGCCGGGCGGCGAGGCGCTGATCGAGACGGGCACGCGCGTCGCGCTCCGGTTCCTGTCGGCGCCCCACGCCCTCAAGGAGACGGTCGAGGCCGCGCCCGTCGAGGCCGGGAGGCTCGCGGCATGAGCGCCTCCCCCGCCCTCCGGCGCGGCCTCCTGATCGGAGCGCTGCTCCTGCCGGGCCTCGGCTATCTCATGCTGTTCTTCGCGGGGCCGCTTCTCAACGTCCTCTATGGCAGCTTTCTCGACGAGGCCGGCCGCTTCACGCTGGCGAACTATGCCGAGGTCTTCACGCGCCCGACGCTCCAGCGCGGCCTCTCGACCTCGATCTATTACGGCGTGATGCCGGTTCTCCTGACGCTCGCGGTCTCGCTGCCGCTGGCGCTTCTCCTGCGCCGCTCCTTCGTCGGGCGGGCCTGGTTCAACGGCCTCTACAAGATCCCGATGGCGGTGCCCGGCATCATCGTCGCCCTGATGCTGCTGACCGTCGGCGAGCAGGGCGGCATCCTTTCGCGCCTTCTCGCCCCGATCGGGTTTTCGGCCCCGCGCCTCGTGCGCGACGAATGGGGCGTCGGCGTCATTCTCGCCTCCACCTGGAAGCAGGTGCCCTTCATGACGCTGGTGATCACCGGCGCCTTCGCCGCGATCCCTGAGGAAGTCTCCCACGCCGCCCGGGCGCTCGGCGCCTCGCGCTGGCGGACCGTGCTCTTCGTGGAAATCCCGCTCGCCATGCCCGGCATCACCGCCGCCGTGCTTCTCACCTTCATCGGCTCCATGGGCTCCTACGCGATCCCCGATCTCGTCGGCCCCGCCAATCCGCGCCCCCTGTCGGTTCTGATGGTTCAGGCCTTCAACCAGGGGAATTTTCCGGAGGTCTTCGCCATGGGAATGGTTCTGGCCGGCTTCGCCGTCGCCGTGCTCCTCGCCTACGACATGATGACGTCGCGCTTCGGCCAGCTCACCTCGGAGGCCGCGCGATGAGCACCACCGGCCTCACCCCGGCGCTGCCCGCGCCACCCGGCGGCGCCGCTGCCGTTCTTGCCACCGCCGCTGCCCCCGCCCCTGCCGCCGCCGCACCTGCCGTCACGTCGAGCGACCAGCCCCGCCGGCGCCCCTTCACGCAGGCCGACCGCCCGCTCGTCGCCGGCGGCCTGTTTCTCGGCTTCTTCCTCGTGGTGGTGGTGCCCGCGCTCCTCATGGCGCTGTGGAGCGTCGCCGAGCGCTGGGCGCCGCCCGATCTCGTGCCCCAGAGCTACACGATGGCCCATTGGCACAAGGTGACGGACGATGCCGGCATCTTCCGCGCGCTTCTCAACAGCACGCTGATCGCGGTCGCGGTGACGGCGCTGACCAGCGTCATCGCCCTGCCCACGGCCTGGGCGCTCGCGCGCTTTCCCTTCCGCCTCAAGCGGCTGGTGGAGATCCTGGTGCTCGCGCCGGTGATCGTGCCGGGCCTGATCGTGGCGGTGGGCGTCGGGCAGGTCTTCCTGTTTCTGGGCCTCGCCTATTCGGTGACGGGCGTCATCCTGGTGCAGCTCGTCGGCACGCTGCCCTTCATGATCCGCCTGATGGCGGCGGCCTTCTCGGCCATCCCGGACGATCTCATCCATGCCGCGCGGGCGCTCGGCGCGCGGCCGCACCGCATCCTCCTCCACGTCGTCCTGCCGCTCGCCGTGCCCGGCCTCCTGGCGGGCGGGCTCCTGTCCTTCGTCGGGTCCTTCGAGGAGTTCGACAAGTCCTTCATCGTCGGCGCGCCCGTCGTGGAGACCCTGCCGATCAAGCTCTACACGTTTCTCGACCCCTACTCGCTCCAGTTCCCGACCGCCGCGGTGGTGGCGCTCGTTCTCCTCGTTCCCGTGCTCGTGATCTTCGTTCTCGCCGGGCGGATCATGCGCGACGACCTCCTGTCGGCGGGGATGGGCAAGGTCTGACGGCCTGCCCTTTCCTCGCCTCTCCCTTCCTCCCGCCAAAAGAATAGAGCCCGCCCCATGTCCCTCCAGCGCGCCCTTGCGTCCGACGCCTCCTCCCCCGTCCAGGCGACCTTCTCCCGCGCGAACCAGGATCTCGTGGTGATCGCCCATCGCGGCGTCTTCGACCGGGCGCCGGAAAACTCGCTCGCCGCGCTGGAGCGCGCGGTGGCGCTCGGCGTCGACATGATGGAGCTCGACACCCAGTCCAATGCCGACGGCACGCTGGTGACGATCCACGACGACACGCTGGACCGCACCACGACGGGAACCGGGCCGGTGGCCGCGCTGCGCGACGCCATGCGCCCGGCCCTGCGGCTTCGCGCGGGCGAGGGCGGCGAGGAGGCGCCCGTCACCGACGAGCCGCTGCCGCTTCTGGCCGAGATGCTGGAGGCGGCGCGCGGGCGCATCCTTCTCAACATCGACACCAAATACGTGCGCGACCTGCCCGCCGTCATGAAGCTCGTCCTCGACAGGGGCATGGCGGGCGAGGTTCTCGTCAAGGCGAGCGTCGATCCGCTCGCCGCCCGCCTGCCGGTGGAGGACATGCCGGGCTTCGGCACCGTGCCCTTCATGCCGCTCTTCCGCCTTCGCGACGGCCTGTCGCGCGCGCAGGTAGAGGGCATCGCGCGCCTCGCTCCCGATGTCGTCGAGTGTCATTTCGACAGTCTGCGGGCGCTGGCCGAGGCCCGCCCCGCGCGCGAGGCCGCCGGCATCCGGCACTGGACCAACAGTCTCGACTGCTCGCACAGCCTCGACTTCAACGACACCCGCGCCCTGCGGGACCCCGAAAGCGTCTGGGGCGTGCTGCTGGACGCCGGGGTCGGCGCGATCCAGACCGATCAGGCCGAAGCGCTGATCGCCTTTGCCCGCGCGCGGGGCGCGATCGCCCGATGAGCCCGGCCGATCTCGTCGCCCGTCGCGCGACGGCCGCCTCCGTCGTGGCCGACGCCGCAGAAATGGCGCTCGGCTTCTTCCGCGACCGGGGGCGTCTTGCCATCGAGACCAAGCGCCCGCGCGACTTCGTGACGGCGGCCGACCGGACGGTGGAGCGTCATGTCCGGGCCCGCCTCGCCGCGCTGTTTCCGGGCGAAGCGGTGCTCGGCGAGGAGGAAGGCGGCGAGCCGGCCTCCCGTTTCTGGATCGTCGATCCGATCGACGGCACCTCGAACTTCCTCGCCGGCTCGCCGCTCTGGGGCGTGTCGCTCGGCTATGTCGTGGACGGCGAGCCCGTGGTCGGCGCGGTGGACGCGCCGGTCCTGCGCGAGTCTCTCGCGGGGGCCACGGGCTGCGGCCTCCTCTTCAACGGCGCGCCGTTCGCGCCGGAGCCCCGCGCGCCGAGCCTTGGCGTCGTCTCGCTCGGCGACGGCGCGGACGACGATCTCGGCGAGATGGTGGCCCTCTACTCGCGCCTGCGCCATGCCGGCTGGTACGCCCATTCCTATCATTGCACGAGCGTCTCGATGATGTTCGCCGCGCTCGGCCGCCTCGACGGCCATCTCCAGCCGCGCACCACCCTCTGGGACATGGCCGGCGGCGTCGCGATCTGCCGCGAAGCCGGCCTCGCCGTGCGCACGCTGGATCGGGGCAACGGCAACCATGGCGTCTGGGCGGGCACGAAGGCCGTTCTGGACGCCTGCCTGCCGGCCGGTGTCTGACGGGAGAGGCGAGGGGCGAAAGGCAGGAGCCGCCCCGCGCGGCGACGGCGCGGCCGGTGTCCCCGGCTCGCTCGCCGACCGTCCCACCGCCGCCGACCACGCCCTTTGCCGCGCCCTTTACTGCGCCGAGCAACGCGGGCGGAACGGCTTCGTCCGGGCCGAAAGGCCCTTCCCCGCCGCGCCCATCGAGAGACCTTTCGCGGCCTGAACGCAGAGGCGTCGCGCAGTGCCAAGCCGCTATTCGGCCCATTCCGGGTCGGTTGTGAAGGCGATGGTCAGCCAGCGGTCCGGCCCTTCCCCGCCGATCGCCTCGCCGATCTCGTTTCGCAGATGGTCCCATTCCTCCAGCCGCCGGGGCGGAAGGTTTTCGGGCACGATGAAGTGAAGCTCGATCTGCTTGGCCCGCCCGATCCGCGCGACATAGGCGCGGTAGGACAGGAAGCCGTGCCGCGCCACGACCTCGTCCGCCACGCGCGTCACCTCGGCGAGGATATCGGGCGGGGTGACGAGGAGAATGTCCGAGATCGCATGGCGCAGCGTTCCGAGCGGGATCGGCAGGATCACGACGCAGACGACGATCAGAACCGCCGGATCGACATAGGGCGTCGCCCAGGCGTAGCGCGTCCCCTGGATCAGCGCGCCCACGATGAAGGCGACGAGGAGCGCGGCGGTGAGGCCCGCCGACATCATCCAGGCGCGGGCGTCGAGCGTGAGGAAGGCCGAGCCGATCGCGCGGTTGGCGCGCAGGACATAGGCCACCATTCCCAGCGCCACCGCGACGGTGATCGCGGCATAGGCGATCCCGTATCCGAAGGCGAGGTCGCGCCCGCCGGCCAGAATGTCGCCCACCGCCGACACGAAGGCGAACACCGCCGCTCCGGTCAGAAGCGCCCCGTTCAGTCCGAGCACCATGGGCTCCAGATGCCAGAAGCCGACCGTGAAGCGCTGGGCGAAGCGCCCGGGCGGCCGGCCCGTCATCCCCGAGGACACGATGAGCCGGGACACCACCAGCGCCAGAACGGTCATGCTCGCGTCGGTCAGGGAATAGAACCCGTCGAACACGATCGCCGACGACCCCGCCGCCAGGCCGAAACCGATGCCGATCAGGGCGAGACAGGCCGTGACCACGATCGAGTTTCGCAACACGACCTGTTCCGATGGTTTGGCGATGGCGCTCAAGGGGACCTGCGGTTGATTGGGACGTTAGCCGGCCACTTGGCGCAAGACCGCCTTCGCAGCAAGAGGGGGGCTTGCCGCCCGCACGAGACCGTCGTCACATCTTCGACAGGGCGAACGTCGGAACGCCCATGCGATCGCGAGGACCCGAAGCGCGTCCGCCGCGCGAGGGAACGCCTTTCATCGCTTCGTCATTTTCCCGGCAGGAGACCCCTTTGGTTCGCCCTGCGCCGGAAGCGAAGGGCACGGCACGAAACGGAGATCGAGCGATGGACCTGACGGCGGCGGAAGAGGAGTTTTTGCGCGGGATGCGGGCGATCACGCTGGATGGCGAGGGGCGGCAGGTGTTCGTCGGCTTGTCGGCGGAGGAGAGCGTGGCGTTTCTCGATCTGACGCGGCGCAACGAGGCCGGCGAGGAGATGAGCGCCGACCTGCGCTATCAGGCCCTGCACGAGCGCCACGAGGCGGCGCGCCAGCGCATCGTGAACGGCGAGGCGCCGCTCGATCATGGCCGGCCGGGCAACTGATCGGCGGGCAAGAGCCGGAACGCCTCGGCAGGAGTTCATGCAGTTCGCGGGAGCGCCGATTGCTTTCGCGGTTGCCGAACGGACCCGGGCTTGCCGATCGCTCCGAGGTTGCGGATCGTTGTAAGGTTGCGGGTCGTGTCCGAAGTGACGGATCGCACCTGGGGGCGCTGATCACTCCCCGGAGGCCGGGATCGCTCTTGCGGGTGCAGCACACAGGCTCGCTCCCGCGCTTTTGAAGGAAACGCCTCCGTCGAACGGATAGGGCGGCGAGGCCTCACACCTCCAGCCGCCGCGCGGCTCGATCGATCGCGAACAATCGCCATGACAGGGCGGCGAAGACCAGGGCGCTCGCGCCGTGAACGAGCGCGTGGAACAGCGTCAGCCCGCCGGTCTCGATCGCCAGGAGCGCGAGGTCGCAGACGGGGATGACCACCGTCACCGCCGCGAGAAGGGCGAGGGCGCGGCGGGTGGAAAAGCGCAGGAGCGCGATCATGTAGCCCGCCAGCGCCAGATCGCGAATGGCGACCGCGCGCAGATAGGCCCGGGCGCCCTCGGTCTCGGCCGCGAGGCCGAACAAGGCCGCGCCGCCCGCCGGGAACGCCCAGAAGGCGAAGGCGAGCCCGGCGAAGACGAGCGCCAGCGCCAAAACGAGCCACGTCTCGATCTCGCTCGCCCGCATTCGTTCGGATCGCTGCATGTCCGCCCTCTCTTTTCGCCTGCCGGCACATGGCTCAGAAAAAGGACCTGCCGCGCATGTCCGCCTTCCCCTTTCTGCCTGCGGGCACACGGCCCAAGGGAGGGACCTGCCGCGCGGGGCCCGAAGGTCGAGCGCGAAGCGTTTCGGCGGCTACGGGGCGGGCTGCCCTTGCCCTCGAAAAGGGTCGGGCCGGGCGTTCTGCGAAGGCGTGAGACAGCCTGTGCCCTGGCCTCCTCACGTCGCCGGCTTCACCAATTTCGGCCCGGCCTTCGCGGCGAGCCGCGCCAGACCGTCCGCTTCCTCGTTGCCCGCGTCTCCGCCATGGCCCTTGACCCAGGTCCACGCGATGTCGCGATCGCCGACCAGCGCGTCGAGCTCGATCCAGAGATCGCGGTTGCGCACCTTGCGGCCGGCCGGGTTCTTCCAGCCGTGGGACTTCCAGGGCTTTGCCCATTCGGTGATGCCGCGCACGAGATACTGGCTGTCGCTGACGATCGTGACCGGCCCGTCGGGAACGGCTCTCAGGCCGGCGATGGCGGCCTGCATCTCCATGCGGTTGTTGGTGGTGCGGGGCTCGGTGCCGGTCAGGATCACCGGCTCGCCCTTGCTCCCGTCCTCCCCCGTCCGGCGGATCACGGCGGCCCAGCCGCCCCGGCCGAGCGCGCCCTCGCAGGAGCCGTCCGTGTGGATCACGGTGCGCCCCGGAGCGGCGGCGGAGGCGGGATCTGGCATGGGGTCATCCGGCATGGGAAAAGGGCGCGCCCTCCCCCATGCCATGGCCGGACGCATCCGGCCATGGTCGTTCTTCCCGATCAGAACGGGCTGTCGGGATAGTAGAAGGTCTTGGCGTTGTCGGGCGTCACCAGCGTCGAGCCGATCACGAACTTGCCGGAGACCGGCGCCTTGGACACGAGGCCGAGCGCCGTGACCTCGATCGCGGTGGCGATCATGGCCGGCGGATAGGTGACGTTGGCGGGGATCATCGCGTCGCCGTCCATCGTGCGCTTGATCATCTCCTTCATGCCCGCGCCGCCGAGCACGAACTTGACGTCCTTGCGGCCCGCCGCCTCGATCGCGGCGAGAACGCCGACGGCCATGTCGTCGTCCGACGCCCAGACCGCGTCGATCTGCGGGTATTTCGACAGGAAGTCCTGCATCACCGTGAAGGCGGTGTCGCGGTTCCAGTTGCCGTGCTCCATGCCGAGGATTTCGACATTCTTGCCCTCGACGGCCTTCTGGAAGCCCTCGACGCGCTCGTTGTCGATCGTGGTCGGAATACCGCGCAGGACGACGATCTTGCCGCCCTCGGGCAGTTTCGAGGCCATGAACTCGCCCGACACGCGGCCGAAGCCCGGATTGTCGCCGGCGACATAGAGATTCTCGATGCCGGGAACCGACAGGCCGCGATCCACCACCGTCACCCAGGCGCCGGAGGCCTTCACGTTCTGCACCGGGCCGGTCAGCGGCTCGGACTCGAAGGGCAGCACCACCAGCGCGTCGATCTTGCGGGTGGCCAGCATGTCCTCGATGTCGTTGACCTGCTTGGCCGGGTCGGAGGCGGTGGCCAGCACGAAATCGAGCTGGGGATAGGTCGCCTTCATCTGCTCGATCGAGCTTTGCGCGAAGTAGTTCATGCCGCCGGCCCAGCCATGGGTCGCGGCGGGAATGGACACGCCGACCACCTTCTTGGCCGCGTCCTGCGCCCAGGCGGGCACGGACAGGGCAAGGGTGAGCGCAAGCGCGGGCAGAAGATGTTTCATGGTGGTTCCTCCCGAGGATGCCGGCTTATCGGCCGGCTTTGCTTTCACGCTGCAGCACCACAGCGAGAACGATGATGGCCCCCTGAATCGCGCCGTTGAGATAGGGCGAGACGAAGTCCGTGAGATTGAGGAGATTGCCGATCAAGGACAGGATCAGGACGCCGATCACCGTGCCCCAGACCCGGCCGAAGCCGCCTTTCAGCACCGTGCCGCCGATGATCACGGCGGCGATCGCCTCCAGCTCCCAGAGAAGGCCGGTGGCCGACGAGGCCGAGCCGAGGCGCGGCACGTACATGATGGTGGCGACGCCGACGAGAAGGCCGAGCGCGGCATAGGTGGCGAGGCGCACGCGGGCGACGCGCACCGAGGCGTATCTGGCGACCTGGTCGTTGGAGCCGATCGCCGCGCAATGGCGGCCGAAGGCCGTGGAGCGCATGACGATCTCGCCGACGATCACCACGACCGCGAAAACGATGATCGGCCAGCTCACCCCGAAGACGCCGCCGTAATAGACCGGCTGGTAGAAGGAGCGCAGGCTGAAGTCGAGCGACAGCGTGCCGCCATTGGCGAGCCAGGTGACGAGGCTTCGATAGATGCCCATCGAGCCGAGCGTGACGATGAAGGCCTCGATGCCGAGCCGGGTGATGAGAAGCCCGTTCAGAAGCCCCGCCGCCAGACCCGCCAGAAGCGCCACGCCCATGCCGAGAAGCACGATGGGCACGCCCACGCCGAGTTCGGGCAGCGCCTTGTTCATGACGAGGATCATCAGCCCGGCGATGAAGGCCGCCATGGAGCCGACCGACAGGTCGAGCCCGCCGGCGGTGATGACGAAGGTCATGCCGACCGCGATGATGCCGATGAAGGCCGAGCGGGCGAGAACGTTGGTGACGTTGTCGAAGCTCAGGAAGTTCGGGTTGAGGAGCGCGCCCGCCACCACGAGGAGGACGAGGGCGAGGATCGGCCCGACGACGCTCATGGCGATGCGGCGCTGCGCCTTGGCGGGCTCGGTCATGCGGTGGTCTCTCCTCCCGTTGTCAGCGGCGCCACCCCCATGGCCAGCCGCACGATGCTGTCTTCGGTGGCGTCGGCCCCGAGTTCCCCGACGATCCGCCCGTGGCGCATCACGAGGACACGGTCGGCAAGGCCGATCACCTCCTGCATTTCCGACGAGATCACGACGATGGCCCGGCCTTCGGCCGCGAGGCGCCGGATGAACTCGTACATCTGCTGCTTGGTGCCGATGTCGATGCCGCGCGTCGGCTCGTCGATGACGAGAATGCGCGGGTCGGCGAGCAGCAGCTTGGCAAAGAGCAGCTTCTGCTGATTGCCGCCCGACAGATTGCCGACGAGCGCCCCGCGATGGCCGCGAATGTCGAAATCTGCGATGGCCTGCGTCAGCGCCCGCTCCTCGGCGCGGGTGTCGATGAGGCCCCGGCCGAACTTCTCCAGCGCCTGCAGCGTCAGGTTCTCGCGCATCCCCTTGGACAGGAGAAGGCCGCGCGTCTTGCGGTCCTCCGTCAGGTAGCAGAGGCCGAGCGCCTGCGCCTGCCAGGGATGCTCGATGCGCGCGGGTCTGTCGAAGACGCGCACCGTGCCGCTCGCGGGGCGAAGGCCGCACAGGCCCTCGAACGTCTCGGTGCGGCCCGAACCGATGAGGCCGGCGACGCCGAGAATCTCGCCCCGCCGCAGCGTGAAGCCGACATCATCAGAGAAGCCGGGCACGGAAAAGCCCGAGACCTCCAGCGCCAGATCGCCCGGCGTGCCGCGCTTGGGCGGAAAGAGGTCCGACATCTCGCGCCCGACCATGGCATTGGCCATGGCGTGCTGGTCGAGCTCGGCCGCCGGCCCGGTCCAGACCACGCGCCCGTCGCGCATGATGGTGAGGTCGTCGGCGATCTCCTCCACCTCGTCCAGCTTGTGGGAGGTGAAGAGCACGGCGGTTCCCGCCTCGCGCAGGGCGCGGACCTGCCGCAGGAGAACCGCCGTCTCGGCCCGCGTCAGCACCGCCGTCGGCTCGTCCATGACGAGGACGCGCGTGTCGCGCAGCAGGGCCTTGGCGATCTCCACCATCTGCTTGTCGGAATTGGAGAGCGTGGCGACGCGCCGCTCCGTGTCGGCGCGGCAGTCGAGCCGGTCGAGCAGTTCGCGGGCGCGCCGGCGCATGGCCGGCTTGTCGAGAAGCCAGCCGCGCTTCAGCTCGCGGCCGAGAAAGATGTTCTCCTCGACGCTCAGCTGTTCGGCGAGGTTGAACTCCTGGTGGATCATGGAGATGCCCTGCGCCTCCGCCTCGCCCATGGAAGCGAAGGCGACCGGCCGGCCGTCGAGACGCACCTCGCCCGACGAGGCGGACTGGTAGCCCGCCAGGATCTTCATCGTGGTGGACTTGCCGGCCCCGTTTTCGCCGATCAGCGCATGGACGCGGCCCGGCCGAAGCTGGATGTCCACCTTGTGCAGGACCTCGATCGGGCCGAAGCTGCGGCTGACCTGCCGCAGCTCCAGCACCGGAGCGGCTAGAGCGTCACCCATGCCGCGTCGCCTCCCGACGATCGCACGCAGGCGTCGATGAAGCGCATGCCCGCAAGCCCTTCCTCGAGGCCCGGCAACACGTCCAGCACCGGATCGCGCCCGCCCCCTTGCGCCGCGCGGATCGCCGCGGCAGCGCCCGCATAGAGATTGGCAAAGCCCTCGAGATAACCCTCCGGGTGGCCGCCCGGCGTGCGGCTGACCGCGTTGGCGGCCTCCGACGCGCCCGCGCCGCGCCGCGTCAGCAAGCGCTTGGGCTCGCCGAAGGGGGTGAACCAGAGATAGTTCGGGTCCTCCTGCGCCCATTCGAGGCCGCCCTTTTCCCCGAAGACGCGAAGCCGCAGCCCGTTCTCGCAGCCGGGCGCGACCTGGCTGCACCAGAGCATCCCGCGTGCCCCGCCCGCAAAGCGCAGCATGACATGGGCGTTGTCGTCCACCCGCCGGCCGGGCACGAAGCTTTGCAGGTCGGCCGAGAGCTTTTCCACCGTGAGGCCGGTGACGAAGCAGGCGAGATTGTGGGCATGCGTGCCGATATCGCCGATCGAGCCGCCCGCGCCGGAGCGCTCGGGGTCGGTGCGCCATTCGGCCTGCTTGTTGGTGCCGGTCTCTTCGCTCGCCTCGGTCAGCCAGTCCTGCGCATATTCCACCTGCACGACGCGGATCGTGCCAAGATCGCCGGCCGCCACCATCTCGCGCGCCTGCCGGATCATCGGATAGCCGGTGTAATTGTGCGTGAGGATGAAGAGGGCCTTGGAGGCGCGCACGGCGGCTTCGAGCTCGGCCGCCTGCGCCATGGTGGCCGTCAGCGGCTTGTCGCAGATCACATGGATGCCGCGCTTCAGGAAGGCCGCCGCCGCCGCGCCGTGGACATGGTTGGGCGTGACGATCGACACGGCCTCGATCCCGTCGGGGCGCGCGGCCTCGGCTTCCGCCATCGCCTCGAAACTCTCATAGGAACGCGCGGGGTCGAGCCCGAGCGCCTCGCCGCTTTCGCGCGCGCGTTCGGGGGTGGAGGACAAGGCGCCCGCCACCAGCTCGAACTCGCCGTCGATGCGCGCGGCGATGCGGTGCACCGCGCCGATAAAGGCGTCCTTGCCGCCGCCGACCATTCCCAGTCTGATGCGCGCCATCACGAGATCCCCAGCATGCGGCGGTTGGCGACGTCGTCCGTGCCGCCATCGGCGAAATCGTCGAAGGCGCGTTCGGTGACGCGGATGATGTGGTCACGGACGAAGGCGGCGCCTTCGCGCGCGCCGTCCTCGGGATGCTTCAGGCAGCATTCCCATTCCACCACGGCCCAGCCGTCGAAATCATTGGCCGCCATCTTGGAGAAGATCGCGCCGAAATCGACCTGCCCGTCGCCCAGGCTCCGGAAGCGTCCGGCCCGGTTCACCCAGGGCTGGAACCCGCCATAGACGCCCTTGCGCCCGGTCGGATTGAACTCGGCGTCCTTCACATGGAACATCCGAATCCGGTCCTTGTAGATGTCGATATGGTCGAGATAGTCGAGGCACTGGAGCACGTAGTGCGAGGGGTCGTAGAGCATGCAGGCCCGCGCGTGGCGGCCCGTCCGCTCCCAGAACATCTCGTAGCTGTCGCCGTCGTGCAGGTCCTCGCCCGGATGGATCTCGTAGCAGACGTCCACGCCGCACGCCTCGGCATGGTCGAGGATCGGCCGCCAGCGGCGCGCCAGTTCGTCGAAGGCGGTTTCCACGAGGCCGGCCGGGCGCTGCGGCCAGGGGTAGACGAAGGGCCAGGCGAGCGCGCCCGAGAAGGTCGCATGCGCGCCGATGCCCATGTTGCGCGAGGCGGTGAGCGCTTGTTTGACCTGATCCACGGCCCATTCCTGCCGGGCCTTCGGATTGCCGCGAACTTCCGGCGCCGCGAACCCGTCGAAGGCCTCGTCATAGGCCGGGTGAACGGCGACGAGCTGGCCCTGAAGATGGGTGGAGAGTTCCGTGACCTCGACGCCGTTGGCCTTGGCGACACCCTTGAACTCGTCGCAATAGTCGCGGCTTTCGGCGGCTTTCGCCAGATCGATCAGCCGCGCGTCCCAGCTCGGCACCTGAACGCCGGCATAGCCGCAATCGGCCGCCCATTTCGTGATCGCGTCCCAGGAGTTGAACGGAGCGGCGTCGCCCGCGAACTGCGCCAGAAACAGCGCCGGTCCCTTGATCGTCTTCAATGCGTCCTCCCCGCAAGATGGATGATGAGCGCGCGCCGGAGCGATCCGGCCGCGCGTGAGCCCTGCGCCGGGCGCGCCTTGCGGGCGCCGCTCACGAGGCCTTCTCCGCCGCCCGGCCGGCGCCGGGCAGGTTGTCCTTGAGATAGATGGTCGGCACGATCTCGGTCGCGGGCGGGGCCTGCCCGTCGGCGAGCGCGCGCATCGCGTCGAGCGCCCGGGCGATCTCCTCGGCCGGCTTCTGGTCGATCACGGCGTCGATCAGCCCCTTTTCCAGCGCCGCCCGGCTATAGGGCGTGAGTTCGTGCAGAATGGCGAAGGGGCGCGGCCCCGGCAGCGTGCCGACGAGATCGATCAGCGCGCGATTGCCGGCGCCGATCGAGTAAACGCCCGAAATCGCCCCGTCGCTTCGCAGCGCTTCGCCCAAGCGCTCGCGCATCGTGTCGGGCTGGTCCTGCACCTCGATCGGCGGAAGAAGGTCCAGCCCCGCTTCCGGCGCGCCCATGACCTCGCGCGCGCCTTCCAGCCGCTCGCGGTGATCGCGCACGCCCATCGTGCCGAGCACGAGGAGAACGCGGCCCGTGCGGCCGCGATGCGCCATGCGCATGAGCCGGCCGGCGGTGCGCCCGGCCACGCGGTTGTCGATCCCGACATAGAGGCTGCGCGCGTCGCTCGCCGTGTCGGACACGAGCGTCACCACCGGAATTCGAAGCGCGGCGAGCCGGGCGATGGCCGCCGTCAGCGCGGGCGAATCCGCGCCGACCACGGCCGCGCAGTCGCATTCGCCCGGCTCCAGCCGGTTCAACTCGGCCGCCAGCCGTTCGGCGTCGAAGGCCGGCACGTCGCGACAGGTGACGAGAAAGCGATCCGTCGCGCGCCCCGCCGCCTCGCCAAGGAGCGTTTCGCGCAGGACCGAAAAGAAGCCGTGCTCGCCGCGCGGCAGGAAGAAATGAAAGCGATAGCTCCGCCGCCGCGACAGGTTCGCGGCATGGATGTCCCGGATGTAGCCCAGTTCGTGAATGGCGTGCTGGACGCGCAGGACAGACTTCTCCGCTACGCCGCCACGCCCGTTCAGAACGCGATCGGCGGTCGAATAGCTGACACCAGCGGTCCGCGCCACGTCGTGCAACGTGGGGCTTCGCATGGATGATTTCCTCCCGGCGCCGACTATCGAAGGCAGACTGACAGACGTCAATCATGATCGCGGAGGAGGCCCGGTCCGCGCCCGTCCAAAATGAGGTGACGCGACCAGATTGCGCCGGCGTCTCACGCGGCTTTGATCGAAAGCGCGCTCCCGAAGGCCTCTTAGAGCCGAGGATAGAACCCTGCGGCGGAGAGCCGGCGAGGGATTTTCGTTCCCGGCAAGGCGCCGAGCGGAGGCGATGCAGCGCATCGGCGAGCATCGGCAACGATGATCGGGGACGGAAAGACCCGGCGGATCGACCCGAAGGGTTTTGTCCCCGGCTCTTAGCCGGCGTTCGGCAAGCGCAGCCCGTCCACGAACACGTCGATGAGGCGCATCGTGCCGGCTTCCCAGCCGGGCTGGCGGCCCATGAGGCAGAGGCCGATCAGCGTCTGGAGGAGATCGTCCGGCCCGATATCGGGGCGGATCGCGCCGCTCGCGACCGCGCGGCCCAGGAGAAGGTCGATCGCGGCGGTGAGATGGCGCAGCGAATAGGCCTGGAGGTCGGAGGCGCCGTCCATCGCGATCGCGAGCGCGCTCAACATGCCCCGCTTCGTCGCCACCATGCCGACCCCGGCGTGAAGCCATTGCCGCAGGGCCGCGACCGGCTCCTCGGCATCCGTGAGTTGCCGGGCGAGATCCGTCAGCTGGTCCACCTCGCGGCGATAGACCGCCTCGAACAGCGCCTCGCGCGTCGGAAAATGGCGATACAGCGTCCCGATGCCGACGCCCGCGCGCCGCGCCACCGCTTCCAGGCTCGCCCCCTCCCCGCCGGCGCGGAACACGTCCGCCGCCGCCACGAGAAGCCGCTCGCGGTTCTTCAGGGAATCGGCGCGTGGCTTGCGCGTTGCCTTGGTCGCCTCCGGTGCCATCTTCCTGTTTAGAACTCCTCGACACTTGTAAACGGAGGGGCCCTCCGTATATTTATATGCAAGGCTTGGGACCTGGTTCGTCCCGCCCGCGCAATGCTCGACGACTCCGCCGTTCGCCAGGGGGCGCGGCGCTCGCCATTCCATTCGACATATACTGAACGGGGGACCGCATGAACCCGACGATCCATCTGACGATCAACGGCGAAAGGCGGGCGATCGCGATCGACGATCCGCGCGTGACGCTGCTCGACCTCCTGCGCGAGCGCCTCGATCTCACCGGCACCAAGAAGGGCTGCGATCGAGGCCAATGCGGCGCCTGCACGGTGCTGGCGGACGGGCGGCGGATCAATTCCTGCCTGGCGCTGGCACTGAGCTTCGACGGCGCGGCGATCACCACGATCGAGGGACTGGCCGGCCCGGACGGCACGCTGCATCCCGTGCAGGCGGCCTTCATCGAGCATGACGGGTTCCAGTGCGGCTACTGCACGCCCGGCCAGATCATGAGCGCGGTCGGCCTCCTGTCCGAGGGGCAGGCGGGCGACGATCCGGAGCGGGTGCGCGAGGGCATGAGCGGCAATCTCTGCCGCTGCGCCGCCTATGCGGGGATCACACAGGCCGTTCTGGACGCGCAGGCGCGGATCGCCGGCACGAGCGCGGACACGCTTACGGAGACGGCGGCATGAACCGGTTCGAATACGTCAAGCCAGCGAGCGTCGCCGAGGCCGTGGCGGCCGCCGCCGAGCCGGGCGCGGCCTATCTCGCGGCCGGCACCAATCTTCTCGACCTGATGAAGGGCGGCGTGGCGCGGCCCGGGCGCCTCGTCGACATCACGCATCTGCCGGACCTGTCCCGCATCGAGACGCTGCCGGACGGCGCGACGCGCATCGGCGCGCTCGTGCGCAATGCCGATCTCGCCCATGACACCAGCTTTGCCGCGCGCTATCCGGCCGTCGCGGAAGCGCTTCTGTCGGGCGCCTCGGCGCAGCTGCGCAATGCGGCGACCACCGGGGGCAATCTCCTCCAGCGCACGCGCTGCCGCTACTTCTACGACACGGCCAGCGCCTGCAACAAGCGCGAGCCCGGCACGGGCTGCGACGCGATCGAGGGCGAGAACCGCGCCCATGCCGTGCTCGGCTGGAGCGAGCGCTGCATCGCGACGCACCCGTCCGACTTCTGCGTGCCGCTCGCGGCCCTCGGGGCCCTCGTCGAGATCGAGGGCCCGGCCGGGCGGCGCACCGTGCCCTTCACCGCGTTCCATCTCCTGCCCGGCGACACGCCGGAGCGCGAAACCGCTCTCGCGCCGGCTGAGATGATTCTGGCCGTGATCCTTCCGGCCGGGGCCGAGCGCTTCGCCGCACACTCGCGCTATCTCAAAGTTCGCGAGCGCACGTCCTATGCCTTTGCCCTGGTCTCGGCCGCGGCGATGCTGGAGATGGATGGCGGCGTGATCCGCGCCGGCCGCCTCGCGCTCGGCGGCGTCGCGCTGAAACCCTGGCGGGCCGAGGCGGCGGAAGCGTTGCTCGCCGGCGAGGCGCCGGGGCGCGAGCTTTTCGCGCGCGTCGCGCAAGCCGCGCTCGGCGAGGCGCGGCCCTCCGGCGACAACGCCCACAAGATCGAGCTGGCGCGGCGCATCGTCATCCGCGCGCTTCTGATGGCCGCGCAGGGCACGCCGGAGCGCCTGCCCGCGCTTCCCGCCTCGCCCTTCGCCCCTCTCCCCGCAGGTGTCCTCCATGTCTGAGATCGGTATGTCTGAGATCGGTTTGAGCGAGAACGGCCGGCGCGCCCGACACGGCTCCAATATCGGCCAGCCGCTGACCCGGCGGGACGGCGTCCTGAAGGTGACGGGCGCGGCGACCTATGCCGCCGACAACCACCCGGACGGGATGCTCTATGCGGTGGTCGCGACGGCCACCATCGCGCGCGGGCGCGTCGTCTCGCTGAACGAGGCCGCCGCGCGCGCCCATCCGGGCGTCGTGGAGGTGATGACGGCCGCCAACCGCCCGGCGCTCGCCAGCGACCCGGACGAGAAGTCCAACCCCTTCATGTTCCGGCTCGATCTCCTGCAGAACGACCGCGTGCGCTATCCGACCCAGCCCATCGCCGTGGTGATTGCGCAGACGCTGGAAGCGGCGAGCGAAGGCGCGATGCTGCTGGAGCCCCGCTACGAGGCCGAGCCGGCCCGCACCGGGCTCGACGGGGCGGAGGTCTTCACGCCCCCTTCGGTCGGCGTCGGCAACCCGGCCTTTGCCGAAACCGGCGACGTGGAAGCGGGCTTTGCCGAGGCCGATCATCGGATCGAGGCGACCTACGAGACGCCGGCGCAATATCACAACGCCATGGAGCCCCACAGCGTCGTCGCCAGCTGGGACGGCGACCAGCTGTCTCTGGACATGCCGAGCCAGGGTCTCGCCATCGCGCAAGGGCGGCTCGCCGGCCTGTTCGGGATCGCGCCCGAGAAGATCCATATCCGCAGCCCGTTTCTCGGCGGCGGCTTCGGCTCCAAGGGCGTTCCCGCCGGGCCGCAGGTCCTCGGCATTCTCGCGGCCAGGATGACCGGCCGCCCGGTGAAGCTCGTCCTGCGCCGCGAGCAGATGTTCGGGCCGGTCGGCCACCGCGCGCCGACCCGCCAGCGCATCCGCATCGGCGTGTCCGGCGACGGCGCGCTGCGCTCGATCGAGAACCACACGCGCACGACCTCCAGCACGTTCGACGACTTCTTCGAGCCCGCCGCCGACGTCGCGCACACGCTCTATGCCGCGCCTTCGATCCGCACGAGCTACGAGGCGGTGCGGCTCGACACGGGCACGCCGCTCTTCATGCGGGCGCCCGGCGAGGCCACCGGCTCGATCGCCCTGGAAAGCGCCATCGACGAGGCCGCCGAGGCGGCGGGGCTCGACCCGCTCGCCTTCCGCCTCCGGAACTATGCCGAGGTCGAGCCGATCTCGGGCAAGCCGTTCTCCTCCAAGGCCCTGCGCGAATGCTACCGGCAGGGGGCGGAGCGCTTCGGCTGGTCGCGCCGGCCGCTGGCGCCGCGCGCCATGCGCGACGAACAGGGGCTGCTCGTCGGCTGGGGCATGGGCACGGCGACCTTCCCGGCGCTGATGTTCCAGGCCAAGGCGCGCGCCACGATCCGGCGCGACGGCACCGGGCTGATCGAGACCGGCGCGCACGACATGGGCCAGGGCGCCTGGACGGCGCTCGCCCAGATCGGCGCGGACGCGATCGGTCTGAGCATGGACGAGGTGGAGTTCCGCGCCGGCACGTCGGACCTGCCGGACGCCGGCATCGCCGGCGGTTCGGGCCACACGGCGACCGCCGGCATGGCGCTGCATCAGGCGGGTGTCGCCGTGATCGCCAAGCTCGGCGAACTCGCCGCGCGGGACGAGCGCTCGCCCCTGTTCGGCGCGGGCAATGTCGGCTTCATCGCGCAGGGCGGGCAGCTCGTGCGGCGCGACGACGCCTCGCGCACCGAGAGCTTCACGGCGATCCTGGAGCGGGCGGGGCTCGACAAGATCGAGGCCGAGGGCCAGGCGTCGGCCGACGGCGCGGCACAGGAGGCCTATGCCATGCACGCGCATGGCGCGGTCTTCGCCGAGGTGAAGGTCGATCCCGAACTCGGCCAGATCCGCGCGACGCGCCTCGTCGGCGCCTTCGCGGCGGGCCGGGTCATCAACCCCAAGCTCGTGCAGAGCCAGCTTTTCGGCGGCATGATCTGGGGCGTGTCCTTCGCCCTGCACGAGCACGCGGTGGTCGATCGCCGCTCGGGCCGGGTGATGAATGCCGACCTTGCCGAATATGCGATCCCCGTGAACGCCGACGTGCCCTCGCTGGAGACGATCCTCGTGCATGAGGACGACCCGCATGTGAACGCGCTCGGCATCAAGGGCGTCGGCGAGATCGGCATCACCGGCACGGGCGGCGCGGTCGCCAACGCAGTCTGGCACGCCACGGGCCGCCGCATCCGCCGCTTCCCGATCACGCTCGCGGACCTTCTTTGAGACGAGCCCCCTCGCCGGCGAGAAGGCCGGCGGGGGGATTTTCCACGCCGGGAAGGCGCCGAGTTCCTGCCGGACCAAGGCGGGCGCTCGGCATCGGCGAGACACCGAGACACCGAGACACCGAGTTCCGGCCAGTCGACCCCACCGTCCTGTCGAGCGATAGCGGCGCCGCCCATCGCCGCCCATGGCTGCCTTGCGCGGATGTGCGCCCCTGCGGCACAAAGCTCCCGTTTCGTTTTTTCAGGAGCGATCGCCGCCATGTCCCCCTCCCCCGACGCGCTCCTGCGCTTTGCCGAGGCGCTTTGCGATCTCGCCCGGCCGATCGCGCTCCGGCATTTCCGCACCGCGCTCGACATCGTCACCAAGGCGGACGAGAGCCCGGTGACGGTGGCCGACCGCGCGATCGAGGCGGCGCTGCGGGCCGAGATCGAGGCGCGCTTTCCCGAGCATGGCGTGTTCGGCGAGGAGATGGGCATGAAGCCCGGCAGCGGCACGACCTGGGTGATCGACCCGATCGACGGCACCAAGAGCTTCGTCACCGGCCTGCCGCTCTTCGGCACGCTGATCGCCCTGTGCGAGGACGACCGGCCGGTTCTCGGCGCGATCGACATGCCGGCGCTCGGTGAGCGCTGGACGGGCGGGCCGTCGGGCGCGACGTTCAACGGCGCGCCGGCTCGCGCGAGCCGCTGCGAGAGGCTCGGCGAAGCGGGCTTCTTCACGACATCGCCCGAAGCCTTCCGGGGCGCGGACGAGGCGATCTTGCGCCGCTTCACGGAGCGAACCGCGATCCGCCGCTATGGCGGCGACTGCTACATCTATGGCCTTCTGGCGTCCGGCCATTGCGATCTCGTCGTCGAATGCGGCCTCCAGCCCTACGACTTCGCCGCGATCGTTCCCGTGATCGAGGCGGCGGGCGGCATCGTCACCGACTGGGCGGGCGAGGCGCTGACGCTGCGCTCCGAGGGCCGCGTCCTCGCCGCCGCGACGCGGGCGCTCCATGCCGAGGCGCTGGCTCTGATCGCCGGCTGACCCGCCCGCGCGGGCGGGCCGGACGGCGGTTCAGCGATCAGCCGAGATCGGTCACGCTCCCTTGCGGGCGGGTAAACCATTCCGCGCCCGTCTCGGTGACGACGACATGATCCTCCAGCCGGATGCCGAAACGGCCCGGCAGGACGATCATCGGCTCCACCGAGAAGCACATGCCGGGCTCCAGCGCGCGCGCATTGCCGCGCACGATATAGGGCTGTTCGTGGATTTCGAGGCCGAGCCCGTGGCCGGCGCGGTGCGGCAGGCCTGGCAGGCGGTAATCCGGCCCGAGCCCGTGGCGCGCGAGAACGGCTCGCGCCGCCTCGTCCAGCGCGGCAGAGGGCGCGCCCGGCCGCGCGGCGGCGAAGACGGCGTCCTGCGCTTCGCGCTCGATCGCCCAGATGCGCGCGATCTCGGCCTCCGGCGCCTCCAGCGAGTAGGTGCGGGTGAGGTCGGAATGATAGCCGTCGAGGCGGCAGCCCGTGTCCACGAGGATCAGGTCGCCCGCTTCCAGCACCTGATCGCCGTCCGCGCCATGCGGCAGGGCCGTCGCCGCGCCGAAGGAGACGATGGCGAAGGTCGAGCCCCCATCCGCGCCGAGCCGGCGATGCTCGGCATCGATCAGCGCGACGATCTCGGAAGCGCGCACGCCGGGGCGCATCGCGGCCTGGGCCGTGGCCTGCACCTGCCGCGTCAGACCCATCGCATGGCGGATCAGCGCGATCTCGGCGGGCGACTTGCGGATGCGCTGCGCCGACACGAGCGGCCCGCCGTCGCAAAGGCGCACTAGGCCGAGAAGGGTCGCCAGACGGTGATAGACGAAGAGCGGCAGCTGCTCGTCGAGCGCGAGGGTGCCCAGTCCGAGAAGGCTTGCGACCAGCGCCGCCGGGTCCTCGTCCTCCTGCCACGCGGCGCATTCGCCGGGCAGGTGCGGCAGGGTCTCGAAGCGCGAGACTTCGAAGCCGGGCACGATGTAGACGAGCCGGTCGCGCGTCACGAGCGCGCCGCACAGCCGCTCGCTCGCATGCCAGACGAAGCCGGTGAAATAGCGAAGGCTCTCGGTCGAGCCGAGGAGAAGCCCGGCGACGCCCGCCGCGTCCATCGCCGCGCGCAGGCGCTCCAATCGCTCCCGGCGCTCGGCCTCGCTGATCCGGGGAACGGGATGGGGCCAGGAAGCGGAAGAGGTCATGAGAAACGTCCGATGATCGGGGCGGCGCACGCGGCGCTTTCCGCCTGTCTAGACCATTTCCCGCGAAAGCCGAGTCGGCTTTTGCCTGTGGAGCCGTGAGAAGACCTTCGGGCAGGGGATGGCCGAGCGATTTCGGCCGGGCCCGATACGCGGGACGGGATCGGCGTGAGATTGACGGGGCCGGGCCTTCGGGATGGGCCGAACTTCGACCAGCCGAACGCGCGGCGTTTTACCTGCGGTCCTCGACCGAGGCGACGAAGGCCGAACGTCGATGCGCCCGGCGGGCGAACCCCATCGAAGCCCCCCGAAGGCGAACGACCTGCCGGCGACGGAAGCGCCCCCCACCGCGCGGTGCGGACAAGCACAAGCCTCGGCGGCGACGGTTTCAGGCGATCCCGTTCGTCTCCCCGCCCTCCGCCTCGCCCCCCTCCGCCGCTCCGTCCTGTTTCCGCCATGATCGAAGCGGATCGGGATCACGAGCCGCTCGCGTTTTCGTGATAGAGTGACTCAACCAACGAGTCCGGTCCGCGCGTCCTGTCCGTCGCGTTCAACCCAGCGAGTTCTCATGCGTGCGTCGCTTCGCCTGTCCGCCCTGCCCCTCGCCTTTCTGGCTTCAGTGCTCGTCGCGCCGGGTCTGGCGCAGGCGCATATCCTGCAAGGCGCGGCCGGGGGGTTCGGCAGTGGTTTCGAGCATCCGCTGAGTGGCGCGGACCATTTTCTCGCCATGTTCGCGGTCGGCCTTTGGGGCGCGCAGATGGGCGGGCGCTCGGTCTGGACGCTGCCCGTCACCTTCCCGCTCATCATGGTGCTCGGCGGCGTGCTCGGCATTTCCGGCTTTCTTCTGCCGGGCATCGAGATCGGCATTGCCCTGTCGCTGGTCGGCCTCGGGCTCGCCGTCGCCTGTGCCTGGAAGCCGCCCGAATGGGCCGCGCTCGCGCTGATCTCCGTCTTCGCGATCTGCCATGGCTATGCCCATGGCGCGGAATTGCCGAGCGCGGCCGATCCGGCCGATTACGCGATCGGCTTCGTGCTGGCGACCGGCCTCATCCATCTTCTCGGCATCGGTGTCGGCCTCGCGCTGCACCGCCCCTTCCATGGCCGGATCGCCCGTGCGCTGGGGTTCCTCATCACGCTCGGCGGCGGCTATTTCCTTGCATCCGCCTGAGCGCGCCCTTCGCTGGGCCGGCCCTTCGCTTCTCGCCCTCGGGGCGGCGGGCGCAGCGCTTCTCCTTCTCGAAAACCGGGACGGCGGCGAAATCCTGACGCGATGGGCGCTGGTCGGGCCGCTCGGCTTCGAGCGGCTTCTGCCGCTCGCCGGCCTCGGCCTCGCGCTGTCGTTTCTGGCCCGCCCGAGCTTTCTCGTCTCGCTCGCCCTGTTTGCCGCCGGGGCGCTTGCGGGCTGGGAGGGGCAGGCCGTGTTTCTCGCGCTGATGGCGCCCGTGCCCCATGCCGCCGAACACCTCTTCCTGACCGGGCCGATCGCGGCGGTCGGCGCGGGCCTCCTCCTGCTCCTGCCGCGCCGCCTGGGCGCCGCAGTCGCGCCCGGCTTCTCCGCGCTCGCCGGCTTTCTTCATATGGTCGCAATGCGCCTCACCGACCCGACGCTGCACGATCCGCGCGTCGCGCCGATCGGCTTTTGCGCCGCCCTCTGGGCGCTTCTGGCCGTGTCGCTGACCGCTCGCGCCTTCCACCCGCGCTGGCTGCAGATCGGCTCGCGTATCATCGGAAGCTGGCTTCTGGCGATCGGCCTGCTTTATGGCGCGGCCTCGATCGCGCCGCGCCGCGTGCTCCCGGTCGCGCCGCCCACGCCCCCACCCATCGCCGCGCCGCCCGGGCCGAACCCTCTCGCCGGGCCGGCGGCGGACGAATTGTTTCCCCGCGCGCCCGCCCGCGCCATGCCCTTCGGGGAGGGCGCTTCGCCATGAGCCGCGCCTTGCCGCTCCGCCTTGCGCTCGTCGCCGCGCTGTCGCTCGCGGCCCTGCCCGCGCGCGCGCATCCCGACATCACGATGGAATGCCATCTCCTGTTCAATTTCGAGAACGGGATCATCACGGGTCTCGGCGAAAGCTGGACCTTCGACGAAACGTTCAGCGCGCAGCTTCTGGCCGATTACGACGCGGACGGCGACGGGGCCTTCAGCGAGAGCGAAAGCGGGGCGATCCGCGACGAGACCTTCGCGCGGCTGGCCGCGATCCACTATTTCACCTTCCTGAGCCTCGACGCGCAGCCTCTGGATGTTCCCGAGCCCTTCGGCTTCAGGGCGGCAGCGGACGGCGGGCGCGTCACCTTTTCCTTCGGCCTGCGCCTCGCGCAGCCCGTCGCGCCGCAGACGGCGCGGCTCGGCGTCGAGATCAAGGACCCGGACTACGCGGTCGGCGCGCGCTTCGGGGCGGGACAGGCGATCTATCTCCACGGCGATCCGCCCGCGACCTGTCGCGGCACGATCACCTCGAAACCCTCGGAAGCCTATTTCGACGGGTTGGTGATCCCGCAAGAGGCGAGCGTCACCTGTTCATGAAACGTGTCGCAAGGCTCCATTAGCCGGCTTATCGAATGGGAAAATCTCCGAACGGGGGCGAAACCGTGCCGAGACGCCGAACAGCATGAGCGCCCGCCGCCTCAGAGCCCGGCCTTGGCGATCGCCTCGCGCACGGTCTGGCGGAAAGCATCGATCGGGGTGAGGCGCGCGCCCTCGCGCAAGTACCAGAAGGTCCAGCCGTTGCAGGCATCGAGCCCCTGCACCCGCGCGCCGATCTTGTGGATCGAGGCGGGCTCGCCCTCGCCCGAGCGGATCGTCCCGTCGGCCTGCACATGCGCCACGTGCCGGCCCTTGGCGCAGGTCAGTTCCGCGCCCGGCTGCACGAGGCCCATGTCGAGAAGCGCGGCGAAGGGCACGCGCGGCTCGGCCCGCTTGCCGCCGTTGGAGGCGAGCGCTGCCGCCGACAGGGGCTCCACTTCCAGGATGCGCTCGGCCGCCGCCTCGATATAGCTGTCCTCGCGCTCGATGCCGACGAAGTGCCGGCCGAGGCGCTTGGCCACCGCGCCGGTCGTGCCGGTGCCGAAGAACGGATCGAGGATCGTGTCGCCCGGCTTGGTGGAGGACAGGATCACCCGCGCCAGAAGCGCCTCGGGCTTCTGGGTGGGGTGCACCTTGCCGCCGTCCTCGTCGCGCAGCCGCTCCGAGCCCGAGCAGATCGGAAACAGCCAGTCCGAGCGCATCTGCGTGTCGTCGTTGGCCGCCTTCATGGCGTCGTAGTTGAACGTGTAGCTCTTGGCCTCGGCCGAGCGGGACGCCCAGATCATCGTCTCGTGCGCGTTCTGGAAGCGACGGCCCCGGAAGTTCGGCATCGGGTTGGTCTTGCGCCAGACGATGTCGTTCAGCATCCAGAAGCCGAGATCCTGCATGATCGCGCCGACGCGGAAGATGTTGTGATAGGAGCCGATCACCCAGATCGTGCCATTGGGCTTCAGGAGCCGGCGGGCGGCCAGCAGCCAGGCGCGGGTGAAGGCGTCATAGGCCTCGAAGCTCTCGAACCGGTCCCAGTCCTCGGTGACGGCATCGACGCGCGACTGGTCGGGGCGGGTGAGATCGCCGCCGAGCTGCAAATTATAGGGCGGGTCGGCAAAGATCGCGTCGACGCTGCCGGCGGGCAGCATCGCCATGCGGGACACGCAGTCGCCCTTGATGATCGTGTCGAGCCATTCGGGCTTGGCCTGCGCCTCGCCAGCGGCACCGGGGGCGACGAGCGGCACTGACGCGCTTCCCGCTCCGCGCGCCACCGAACGAGAGACCCGGACCGCTGCAGCTCCAGCCATGGCGCACACCCACTCAAACACCCAACACAAGCCGCGAACCCAAGCCGCGACCTTTCCCCAACATGGTTACCGAAGAGGGTTAATAGTTCGTTCCGGATCGGTATCGATTGCGCGGGACACCCGCTCCGCGCTCGGCGTTTCGGCTGGATGCAGGAGCGGTTCTTGACGTTCGGGGCGCGGCCCGCCAAATCCCGGGCCATTCTGCCCGAAATCGCGCGGGCCCCTCTCTCACGCCCACTTCGCGTCTCGCGCGGCCGCACTTAGCGCTGGCCCATCCACGCCAGATCCCCAAAGGAGATCAAACCATGTTGTCGGAGAATGTCCGCCGCTTGCGCACGACAGATGGCGACACGGTGGAAACCGTGGCGCGTTCCACGGGGCTCCCCATCCCCCTCATCCAGGCGATCGAGAATGGCCGCGAAGAGATCGCGCCCCGCGCGCTTCAGCGCCTGGCCCAGCATTTTCGCGTCAAGCCGGAGGACCTCCTGGCCTGAGCCCAAAACCTCGAATCGGCGCGTGTTTCACGTGAAACACAACTCTCTTACCAGGGAATGAACACTGCTTCTTGGTCGTCCCACAGATCGCACGCCGCATGGCACCCTGCGCCTATGCAGGAGGGAGCGCCGGCGCATAACGCTACGTCAACTCCGTACGGATCTTGAGGGAGTTCCGAAACGGCGATACAGCTGACTTAAATAAAATTAAGACTATATGCTTGTAGGCAGGCCCTCCGTTTCTCACTCCTGAACCGGAACTGGGGGCCGAGCCTCTGCTCTCTTCCAAGACGGTCGCGCCTCATGTTGAAGCTCATTCGCCCGCAGGACGCGCGTTTGGGAATGTATATCGTCGGCTTCGAGGGAAGCTGGATCGACCACCCGTTCTGGCGGACCCACTTTCTCCTGACGAAAGCGAGCGACCTTGCCCGCCTTCAGGCAAGCTCCGTGGCCGGCGTGACGATCGACGAAAGCAAGTCGGTGAGCGCAGCGGAAGCAGCGCGCGCGGCGCCCGTCCTGCGCGGTGCGCCCTCCCGTCCGGACACGCTGTCGGCCGACCAGCTGCGCCGCGCCGAGCGCACCGTGCGCACCTGCAAGAAGGCCATGAGCCGGCTGTTCGGCGAAGCGCGCATGGGCCGCACGCCCGATCCCGCACTCGCCCTGTCGGTGACGCGCGAGATTCTCGCCTCGCTCACCGGAAGCACGACGGCGCTGATCGGCCTGACCCGGATCAAGTCCACCGATTCCTACACCTATCTCCATTCGATCGCGGTCAGCGCCCTGATGCTGCGCTTCGGGCGGCATCTGGAAATGGACGAGGAGGACCTGCACCAGCTCGGCATGGCCGGGCTGCTGCACGATATCGGCAAGATCCTGATCCCCTCCTCCGTTCTCCTGAAACCCTCCGGCCTCACCGACAAGGAGATGGACCTCATCCGCACGCATCCGGTGGAAGGCCATCGCATCCTGTCGGGCTATCCGAACATGCCCGACCTCGTTCTGGAAATCTGCCTCCATCATCACGAGCGGCTGGACGGCACCGGCTATCCCCATGGGTTGACCGGCGAAGAGCTGAGCCGCCCCGTTCGCCTGGCGGCGATCTGCGACGTCTACGACGCCGTGACCTCGGTGCGCCCCTATCGCAAGGCCTGGACACCAGAGGAAGCGTTGCGGCGCCTGTTCGAATGGAAGGGGCATCTCGACCAGCCGCTTCTCGCCGAGTTCGCCCGCTGCCTCGGCTACGAGGACACGATTCCGACGGAGCTCGCGGACGGGCCGGCCGGACCGAGCCCCGCCCGTGCCGTGAACGGCTATTCCGACCCGCGCCCCGCCGGCGCCTGAGGCGGGCGGCCTCGCGCGGCCCAAGCCCCCTCGCGCCTGACGCCCGTCAGACGGCTCGGCCGTCCGGCCGCGCGGGGAGGACGCCCGCTGCCGCGTCCCGGTTCATCCAGCGCAAGAGCTCGGGCAAGGGCATGGGCCTCGCGAAGAGATAGCCCTGGAAGGCGTTCGCGCCGAGCGACTGGAGCGTCGCGAGCTGCTCCACCGTTTCCACGCCCTCGATGACGCATTCGAGCTTCATGCTGCGGCACAGCGCCAGCATCGAGCGCAGGAGATTGTGCCCCGACATGTCGCGAAGGGCGCGCACGAAGCTGCGGTCGATCTTCACCTTGTCGATCGGCAGGCGGTGCAGATAGCTCAAGCTGGAATAGCCCGTGCCGAAATCGTCGAGCGCGATGCCCATGCCGAGCGAGCGCAGAAGCGCGATCGATTCGTCCGCCTGCTGGAAGTCGCGCATCACGGCGGTTTCGGTGAGTTCCAGAACGATGCGCCGGGGATCGATGCCCGACTGGCGCACGATCGACACGAGATGCAGCACCGTCGGCGGGTTGGTGACGTCCTGCGCCGACAGGTTGAACGACAGGCGGATGTCGGCGGGCATCTGCAACAGCGCCGCCACCGCCTTGCGGAACAGGACCAGCGTCAGGTCGTGGATGAGCCCCATCCGCTCGGCCGTGGCGATGAAGAGATCCGGCCGCACCTGCCCGAGCGTCGGGCTGTTCCAGCGCGCCAGCGCCTCCACGAACTGAACCCGGCCCGTGTCGAACTCCACGATCGGCTGGAATTGCAGCTCGGTCTCGGCCGCGAGGTCGGCCGTGCTGAGCGCCCGTTCCAGCGCCTCTTCCGAGCGGATCTCGCGTTCGTGGTCGTCGGAATAAAGGCAGACCTGCCCGCGGCTGTGGCGCTTGGACTGGTAGAGCGCATAGTCGGCCCGTTTGAACAGATCCGCCGAGGCCACCTCGCCGTCCGTCGACAGGGCGAGGCCGCAGGAAATGCCGAGCGACAGAACGAGGTCCTCGATCTCGAAGGGCGCCGACAGGGCGCCGCACAGGCGGCGGCCGACGGCGAGCGCCGCCTCAGGCTCCAGCGTGGCGACGAAGCCGAACTCGTCGCCCCCCAGGCGACCGATCACGACGCTGTTCTCGCTTTCGGCGATCGTGCGAAGGCGCCGGGCCACGGCTTCCAGGAGATGGTCGCCCACGATATGGCCGTAAGTGTCGTTGATCGGCTTGAAGCGATCCAGGTCGAGAACGCCCACGGCCACCGGCGCGTGGTCGCGCTTGGCTCGTTCCAGCCGCCGCGCCAGCTCGGCGAAGAAGAAGCGGCGGTTCGGCAGGTCGGTCAGCTTGTCCGTATGGGCAAGGCGCATGTTCTCGCGGCCGAGGCGCTCGGCCCGCTCGCGCGCGCGAATCCGCTCCTCGAAGCCGCGAAAGCTGGTGTTCAGCACCCAGATCAGGACCAGCGTCACGAAGGTGAGATTGAGAGCGATGGCGAGGTAGATCGCATCGCCCTGGTAGATGCTGAAGACGAGATAGGGAATGACGACGAGGCCGGTCACGGCCAGCGCGGCACTCGGCAGGTGCATCAGACAGAAGATGCAGCCGATGACCGTGACGGCCAGGAACATCGAGACATGGGCCCGCTCCTCGCCGACCGCGTAGGTATGCAGGCGCAGGGCCCAGATCATGAAGGCGAAGGTGATCAGGCAGGCGAGCGCGGTGACGCGTCGCAGCATGCGGCGCGCGGCCCGGACGTCGGTGGCCGGCTTGGACGACAGCCAGGTGACCAGACGGATCATCGATACGCAGACGAGAAGACCGGGACAGATCACCGTCATCCAGAACGGCGCCGAATGGCGCAGCGTGTAGGAGACCGCGATCGTGTTGAGGCTGAGAAGGGCATAGAGCAGCGGCACCTGCTTGCCGAGTTCCACGCATTGCGCCTTGGCGAGAAGAACCGAGCTTCTCGGAGAGCGAACCGCCAGGAAGGGAAAGCGCACCATCATTCATCCGCCCATTACGTCGGTCGAACGTAAGGAAGAAGTATTGGAATTTCGTTCCGGTCCGCGCCTCGTTTGGGGGAGACCCGCGTCTCGCGCGGTTCCGCCGAGCCGTCGAACTCGGCGTCCCGGCCTTGAAAGATCGCGCCCGCGCGGAAACTTCCCGTCCGGGCCACGTTTGGCCCTCGCACCGAGAAAGAACCCGAGGGGCCAAGAGCGCATGTCGATGCCGATGAACGAGACGATCGAATCCCTGGTCGAGATGTCGATGCTGCGTCAGGCCAAGATGGCGGCGGAGAAATACGGCGGCCAGGGCCGGCTTTGGCAGCGCCCCTATGCCGAAACGCGCCCGCGCGTCGCCTCCGCCGTCGCGCCCGTCTGGTTCACCGCCTATCCCCCCTCCATCGTCACGCGCGACGGGCAGTCGGTTCTCTCGACGCTCGGCGACCAGCGCCTCTGGTCGGCCCTGTCCTCGATCGGCGTGCGCGGCATCCACACCGGGCCGATGAAGCGCGCCGGCGGCTACAAGGAGGGGCGCTATTCGCCCACGATCGACGGCAATTTCGACCGGATCAGCTTCGACATCGACCCCTCCTACGGCACGAGCGAGGAATTCGTGGCGCTGAGCCGCATGGCCGCCGCCCACAATGCCGTGGTGATCGACGACGTCGTGCCTGCCCATACCGGCAAGGGCGCCGACTTCCGCCTCGCCGAGATGAAGCACGGCGAATATCCCGGCCTCTACCACATGGTGGAAGTGGCCGAGGAGGATTGGGGCCTTCTTCTCGACGTGCCCGAGGGCCGCGACGCGGTGAACCTGCCGCCTTCCAATGTCGATGCGCTGCGCGAGAAGGGCTATATCGTCGGCCAGCTCCAGCGCGTGATCTTCTTCGAGCCGGGCGTCAAGGAAACCGACTGGAGCGCCACCGGCCCGATTACGGGCGTCGACGGCGTGACGCGCCGCTGGGTCTATCTCCACTACTTCAAGGAAGGCCAGCCGAGCCTCAACTGGCTCGACCCGTCCTTCGCCGCGCAGCAGATGATCATCGGCGACGCGCTCCACTCCATCGACCAGATGGGCGCGCGGGGCCTGCGCCTCGACGCCAACGGCTTCCTGGGCGTCGAAAAGCGCACGGACGGGCCGGCCTGGTCGGAAGGCCATCCGCTTTCGGTGGTCGGCAACCAGCTTCTGGCGGGCATGATCCGCAAGGCCGGCGGCTTCTCCTTCCAGGAGCTGAACCTGACGGTGGACGACATCGCCGCCATGTCGAAGGGCGGGGCCGACCTCTCCTACGACTTCATCACGCGCCCCGCCTATCAGCACGCGCTCCTGACCGGCGACACCGAGTTCCTGCGCCTCATGCTGCGCACGGTCCACGAGTTCGGCATCGACCCGGCCTCGCTGATCCACGCCCTGCAGAACCACGACGAGCTGACGCTGGAGCTCGTGCATTTCTGGACCCTGCACGCCAACGACATCTACACGTTCCAGGGCCAGACCTGGCAGGGCCGCACGCTGCGCACCCATATCCGCGAGACCATGTACGAGAAGCTGAGCGGCGCCTCGGCCTCCTACAATCTGCGCTTCGTCACCAATGGCGTCGCCTGCACCACGGCGAGCGTCGTCACCGCCGCGCTCGGCATTTCGGACCTGTCGGCGATCGGCGACGAGGAGCTGGAGAAGATCCAGAAGGCCCATCTCCTCCTCGCCATGTACAATGCCTATCAGCCGGGCGTCTTCGCCCTGTCGGGCTGGGACCTCGTCGGCGCCTTGCCGCTCGAGCCCGAGCAGGTGGCCGACATGATGCGCGACGGCGACACGCGCTGGATCGAGCGCGGCGCCTACGACCTGACCGACGCCGCGCCCGGCGCGCGCCTGTCGGCGGGCGGCATGCCGCGCGCCCGCTCGCTCTACGGCTCGCTCTGCGAACAGCTGGAGAACCCGGACTCCTTCGCCTCGCGCCTCAAGCGCCTTCTGCAGGTGCGCGACGCCTATGGCATCGCCGCCGCGCGCCAGATCGCCATTCCCGACGTCGCGAGCCCCGGTCTTCTCGTCATGGTGCATGAGCTTCCCGACGGGCGCGGCACGCAGGTCACGGCGCTGAATTTCGGCCAGACGCCGATCGAGGAGGTGATCGAACTGTCCAATGTCCGCGCCGGCCCGGTGGTGGACATGATCGCCGAGACGATCGAAGGGGATCTGGGCGAAGACGGGCGCCTGAAGATCTCGCTCGATCCGCTGGAAGGCCTGTCGCTGCGCATCGTCGGCGCGCTGCCGACGCTCTGACCGGAGAGACGAAGGCCCGTTTACCGCTTGCGCGGACGGGCCGCCCGCCGTTAACTGAAGGCAGGGTGACGCTAGGGAATGTGTCGCCGCCAAGGGGAACGGTCATGCGCTTGTGTCCTATCGCAGGGGGGCTTCTCGCCCTCCTCCTCGCCGCCCCCGCCTGGGGCAACGACACGATGGCCGAGTTCGGCACGCGCGGGCTCTCCTTCGTGCGCTCGGACTGGATCGAGATGCAGTCGGAGGACCTGTTCGTCTCCCCCGAGGAGATCCGCATCACCTACACGTTCCGCAACACGGGCCAGGACGACGAAGACGTGCTGGTGGCCTTTCCGATGCCCGACATCGAAGGCAGCATGAATTTCATGACCAGCGTGCCGACCGAGGACCCGGACAATCTCTTCGGCTTCTCGACGCGGTTCGAGGGCAAGGCGATCGAGGCCGAGCTTTATTCCTACGCCTTCGCGGCCGGGATCGAGCGCACGGACTATCTGCGGCAGCACGAGATTCCGCTGCCGCCCCAGCTCACCGCCACGCAGGACGCGGTGAACGCGCTGGACGACGCGACGAAGCGCGAGATGCGCCAGCTCGGCCTTCTCATGGCCACGGAATACGACGACAACGGCGCGACGAAGACGGACTACACTCCGATCTGGACGCTGCGCTCGACCTATGGATGGAAGGAGCGCTTCCCCGCCGGCAAGACCGTCACCGTCGAGCATCGCTACAAGCCGAGCGTCGGCGGCACGACGGGCGTCACCTTCATGAACGACGGCGGCGGCACGCCCGAGCGCCTCGCGGAGGTGCGCCAGAAATACTGCCTGGACGACGACATCGTGAAGCGGGTCAAGGCTTCGGCCATCAAGAACGGCGATTACACGGACTACCCGTTCCGCGAGAGCTGGATTTCCTACATCTGGTCCACCGGCGCCAACTGGGCCGGCACGATCGGCCGCTTCACCCTGACGGTCGACAAGGGCTCGTCGAAAAATCTCGTGTCCTTCTGCGGCGAGAACGTCCGCAAGATCGGGCCGACCACGTTTCAGATGAGCGCCACCGACTGGTCGCCCCCTTACGGCCGGGAACTCGACATCCTCCTTCTGGAGCCGCGCGACCCCTGAAGACTGCGCGACACACATATCGAACCATGGAGAACTGCAGATATCGCATAGGTGAGGCGCGGGCGGCGGCTCTTGTGCGGGCCCGCGCGAAGCTCGATCCTGCGCGCCGGACCCGGCGCGACGGCGCCTCTCGCGAAGGCGGATCATGCTCTACGGCTTCTTCGTTCTCCTGTGCTGCCAGCTTCTGGGCGAGGCGGTGCGCCATGTCACGGGCGGCCCGGTGCCCGGCCCGGTTCTCGGCATCCTGTTTCTGGTGGCCTATATGGCCCTCTCGGATCGCTTCGCGACGAGGCGCGTCACCGAGCGCGCCCGCGCGACGGAAGGGGCGGCCGACGGGCTTCTGGCCTATCTCGGCGTCATGTTCGTGCCGGCGGGCGTCGGCGTCGCCGGCAAGCTCGAGCTGATCCTCGACAATGGCACGGCCATTCTCGTCACGCTCCTCGTCTCGACGCTCGCCACGCTGATCGCGACGGTCGCCGCCTTCCGGCTCGTGCGCCTCCTGTCGGAGCGCCGCTCGTGAACCGTCCCGCCGATTCCCTGTTCGAGCTTTGGGTCTATCTGTCGGCCAGCCCGCTTCTGTGGCTGACGGTGACGCTCGGCGCCTTTCTTCTGGCGCGGCGGCTGGCGGAGGTGACGGGCTTCCATCCGCTCGTCAATCCCGTGCTTCTGGCGATCATCTTCGTGGTGGCGATCCTCGAACTCAGCGACACGCCCTATGCGACCTATTTCGCTGGCGCGCAGTTCATCCATTTCGCGCTCGGCCCGGCCACGGTCGCGCTCGGCGTGCCGCTTTATCGCAACCGGCAGGTGGTGCGCGAAACGCTTCTGCCGGTTCTGGCCGCGCTGTTCGTCGGCTCGGCGGCGGGCATCGCCTCCACGGTTTCGGTCGCGCTTCTCCTGCATCTGCCCCATTCGCTCGTGCTGGCGCTGGCGCCCAAATCCGTCACGGCCGGCATCGCCATGGGCATTTCGCAAGGGCTGGGCGCCGATCCGACGCTCACCGCCGTCTTCGTGATCGCGACGGGCGTGATCGGGGCGATCCTCGTCACGCCGCTCATGAACGCGCTTCGCATCCGCGATTTCGCGGCACGCGGCTTTGCCGCCGGCCTCGCCTCGCACGGGATCGGCACGGCGCGCGCCTTTCAGGTGGACAACGTGGCCGGCGCCTTCGCGGGCCTCGCCATGGCGCTGAACGGGCTCGTCACCGCCGTGCTCGCGCCGGTGGTGATCGCCTGGTTCGTGTGACCGCCTGATCCGTAGGATCGGGCTGGTTCATGCGATCGGGGAGCGGATCGCGCGCTGGTTCGTTTCCCTGAGCGAACGGGGCCGCGCGACAAGCGGCTCGCTCGGCCGGGGCCAGTCGAAATAGTCCCGCCCCCGGCTCGGCCCGCCCGCTTTCGCCGCAATTTGGAGCGGATCGGACGCAAGACCGCCTCGGCCCCTCGCGAAGGAGATTCGCCCATGACCGCGCGCTTCACCCAGCCTTTGTTCGCCGCCTGCGCGGCGCTCGCCCTTCTGGTCGGATCGGCGGTGGCCCAGACGCCGCCCGCCCAGACCATGCCCCAGACGGCGCCTCAGACCGCCCCCGCGCCGGACGCCGCCCCGCCGGTGGACGACAATTGCGCCGTCAATCCCGGCGACGAGCGGGCGAGCGGAAGCGACACGCAGATGCTGACCGATCAGCTCGAAGACTGCGAAAGCATTCTCGTGCCCCAGACCGACGGCGACCCCGAGATGGACGCGCCGGTGCCCGACGCCGACCCCGGCACGACGCCGGTGATCCCGCCCGGCACCGTGCCCGCCCAGCCGGCCCAGCCGAACTGACGGGGGCTGACGGGGGCTGACGGGTTCCCCAGCCGGAAGAGGGTCGGGGAGCCCGGTTCGATCGGCCGAAGCGTCGGGACTGCCGGCGGCAGGGCTCGGCATTCAGGAGAAAGCGCGCGGCGCGATTGAGCGCGGTTTGCCCCGTCCTCGAAGGCGGCGCGCCGCCTGCCCGAGCTTCGCAGCACGGCCGAGTCAAAAGGACGCGGGGGCCACTGTGGAACGCGAGAGCCATCCCACGCCTTCGCCCTTCATGCGCCCGCGCCCTCCAGACCCGTCCGCCCCTCTCCCCGTTGCCCCGCCGACACGACGGCGGCGCACGACCCCGCGGACGCCCGCGTCTGAGGAGGCGGCGGAGGCCCCGTCCGCGAAGGCTCCCAAAGCCGAGACCAAGCCAGCCGACGAGGCCCTGCGCGCGAAGGCGATGGAGGTCCACCGCCGCCTGTGCCGGACCTACGAATGCCCGATCGGCTATTTCCACGATCTCGACCCGGTCAGCGAACTCATCTCCTCGCTTCTGTCGCACCGGACGCGCAACGCCGATTCCGGCCGCGCCTTCAAGGCGCTGCGCGCCCGCTTTCCCGACTGGAGCGCGATGATCGAGGCCGAGACCGGCGAGGTCGAGGCGCTCATTCACGGTGTCCGCTGGCCCGAACTCAAGGCCCCGCGCCTGCAGGAGGTCTTGCGCGCCTTGCGTGACCGCCAGGACGGCGCGCTGACGTTGGATTTCCTCGCCGCCATGGAAGTCGAGGCGGCGCGGCGCTGGCTGGAGGCACTGCCCGGCGTCGGGCCGAAGACCAGCGCGGCGGTTCTGTCCTTTTCCGTCCTGCGCATGCCGGCCCTGCCGGTAAACAGCCATCACCACCGCGTCGCCCAGCGTCTCGCCCTGATCGGCCCGAAAGTGGATGTCGGCCCCTCGCACCCGATCCTGCGCGCGCAGTTGCCCGAGGATTGGAGCGCGCAGGCGCTCTATGACAATCACGAAATCCTCATGCTGCACGGGCAGAAGATCTGCCATTTCCGCCGCCCGGCCTGCGACCGCTGCCCCCTCACCGACCTCTGCCCGAGCGCCTTCACGCTCTGACGCATCTGCCGTTTGAGGCGAAAAGCGGCGCGCCCCGGCTCGTCCCTCTCGAACCCTGTGGTCGGCCGAGACGCAAGGACATCGCGGGCGGGTTCGTCCTGCGGGGGAATGGCCAGCGGAGGGGCAAGGCCGTCCTTCGACCTGTCGCCGGACGACGGCGGGTCAGTCCGCCGCGTTGGGGTGCCGTGTGACGACGCGCACGTCGAGGCCCTTTCGGGCGAGATAGAATTCGACGCCGGTGCGCGTCAGGAGCGAGGCGAGGCCGATCAGGATGGCGACGAGGCGCACGCGGTTCTCGTCGCTGTCCACCTCCGCGCTGCGCTCGCTGAGGAGCTGCTTCTCGCCATCGGTGATGGCGCCGATCACGACGCGGATCTGATCCATCGTCGCGCGTTCCATCATGGCGATCTCGCGCCGCCTCGCCGCTTCCGCGCCGGCCTCGTCGTAGAGCGCGATCGAATCCTTCAGCTCGCCGAGCTTGCCGTCGATCAGCGTCGAGAGGGTGCCGACCCGCGCCACCTGCGCCGCATTGTCGGAAATCTGCGTGGCGAGCCGAGCGCGCAGGGAATCGAGCCGTTCCAGCGCGCCGTTATAGGGGGCGAGATAGCGCCGGTCGCCGCTGATGAGATAGCCGCGCTGGCCGGTTTCGGCGTCGTCGAGGCCGATCAGGACGTCCTTGGTCGTGTCGATCACCTCGTAGGTGTGGACCACGAGATCGCGCTGCTCGTTGAGAAGGCTGTGCGTCCAGACCGTGGCGAGGATGCCCACGAGCAGCACCGCTCCGGTCGGCACGACGCGCAGCAGCGTCGGCGTCGTCAGATAGGTGCGGCGCAGGTGGCGCCAGGAAAGGAGCGCGCGCATGGGCCTCCTCAGGCGCGCGGGTCGATGATGGCGATGCCGTCGGGCGCCCGACCGTCCATGGCCATGAGCGCGGGCACCGCGTCTTCCAGCGTCAGCCGCTCGCCGATCAGCCTTTGCGGCTGGAGCGTGCCGGCGAGGATCATCGCGAGCATGGCGTCGTAGCGCCAGGACTGCATCCCGTGGCTACCGTAGATTTCCAATTCGTGCGCGATCACCTGCGCCATCGGAATGGCGGGGGTCGTGTGCTCGCCGAGCATCAGCCCGACCTGCACGTGGCGGCCGCGCCGGCGCAGATTCCGGATCGAGTTGAAGCAGGTTTGCGAATGGCCGAGCGCGTCGAGCGAGACATGCGCGCCGCCGCCGGTAATCTCGCGGACGGCCTCCACCACGTCGGGCACCTCTTGCGCGTTCACCGTCGCCTCCGCCCCCATGGCGCGGGCGAGCGCGAGCTTGGACTCGGCGACGTCCACCGCCACGACCCGCGCGCCGAGCGCGGCCGCGATCATGACGGCCGACAGGCCGACGCCGCCGCTGCCGTGAACCGCGACCCATTCGCCGCCGCGCACCCTTGCCTGATCCACCACGGCGCGGAAGGACGTGGCGAAGCGGCAGCCGAGGCTCGCGGCGGTCGCGAAATCCAGGCTTTCGGGCAGGCGCACCAGATTCTCGTCGGCGCGCTCGATGGCGACGCATTCCGCGAACGAGCCCCAATGGGTGAAGCCCGGCTGGAACTGCGCCTCGCAGACCTGCTGCTGCCCGGCGCGGCATTCGCCGCAATGGCCGCAGGCGGCGATGAAGGGCACGGTGACGCGCTCGCCGACGCGAAAACGCTTCACGTCGCGCCCGACGGCGGCGATCGTCCCCGCGAATTCATGGCCGGGCACATGCGGCAGGGTGATGTCGCTGTCATGGCCCTTCCAGCCGTGCCAGTCGCTGCGGCACAGGCCCGTCGCCACGACCTCGATCACCACGCCGTCGGGCGCGGGCGCGGGGTCGGGCACCTGACGCACGGTCGGCTCGGTTCCGAAGCGCTCGAAGATCATGGCTTTCATCGATCGGTCCTTTCGCGGGAGTCCAGACCGGATTAGCCCGGCGCCGCGGCCGGCACAACGCGCGAGCCCCGCGCCTTGTGCCAGGCGGCACGGGAAAAACCATGCCAGGCCGCACGGGAAAATCCATTCCGATTCGCGTCCCGATGCTGTAGGCGACGGACCGATGACATCCCGCCCCGGCCGCCCCGGGGCTTCTTCGCCTTCGGAGTGCTCCCGCGCCATGACCCTTCGCGTTCACAAGGGCGACCTGCCCGATCTGTCCCGCTACACCGGCGCGGTCGCCATCGACACCGAAACGCTCGGCCTCGACACGCGTCGCGACCGGCTCTGCGTGGTGCAGCTTTCGCCCGGCGACGGCACGGCCGACATCGTGCAGATCGCCAAGGGCCAGCGCGAGGCGCCCAATCTCTGCAAGCTCCTGGCCGACACGTCGAAGGTCAAGATCTTCCACTATGCCCGCTTCGACATCGCCGCGCTCTACCATGCGTTCGGCGTCATGACGCAGCCGGTCTTCTGCACCAAGATCGCCTCGCGCCTCGTGCGCACCTATACCGACCGGCACGGGCTGAAGGATCTCGCCAAGGAGCTGATCGGCGTCGACCTGTCGAAGCAGCAGCAGTCCTCGGACTGGGCGGCCGAAACGCTGACCCCCGCGCAGCTCGACTACGCCGCCTCGGACGTCCTCTATCTCCACGACCTGATGGGCGTCCTGATGCAGCGCCTGGAGCGCGAGGGCCGCACCGAGCTCGCCAAGGCCGCCTTCGACTTCCTGCCCACCCGCGCCAAGCTCGATCTCCTGGGCTGGGACGAGGAAGACATCTTCTCGCATTCGGTCGCCCGCTAGGAACGGGCCGCCCCACGCCGAACCGATCGGCGTCTCACTCGTTCCTCTCTTTGGACAAAGGGAGAAAAACCATGAGCGAGAACCCGATCGCCGCGCTCGGCAAGCGCATCGGCGGCACCGCCAAGGAAGTCGTCGCCGAGATCACCGGCGACGCCCGGCTTCAGGAAGACGGCCGCCGCGACATCGCGGACGGGCGCAGCCCCGCCCTGGACACGCGGCCTGACCTCCGCGCCGCCCCGCGCCCGACGCAGGAAGGCCTCAAGCGATGAGCGCGGGGGCCGAAGAGACCGTCCGTCAGGCGCTTCTGGACGAACTCGGCCGACAGGCCGCGATCAGCGAGGGCGCGCTCACGATCGAGCCCGGCGAGGAGCGCGTCGTGATCAAGGGGCCGGTCGATCTCGACGAACTGGTGATGGTGGTCATGGGCTCGCTCGCCGGCGGCCCCTGACGCCAACGCGCCTTACCCGATCCTTTGCAGGTCGCGCCCGGCCCTCATCCCTTGGGGCCCGGCTTCGCAAATCCCTTGAAGGAGGCAGAACCGGCCATGTCGAACATTCCCGATAGTCCCGAGCGCAACGCGCCCGACCCGATCCTGCCCGAGCCGATCGGCGAGGACGGGTTCGTTCAGCCCCGCGAGCCGGACGAGCAGAACGAGACGGACCAGCCCGCCCCCGCCTCGACGCCGGAACGGCCCGACCGTCCTTGACCGGAGGTCAGAGCGACAGGCCAAGAAGCGCGGCAATGAGCGCCGCGCCGAGAAGCCCGTTCATGGCGAGGCGGAAGAGATCGAGCGCCGCCGCGATGTCGGCGGGCCCCGCCTCGCGCCGGCCTTCCGCGCCAAGGCATGGGGCGTCCACGACCTCCGTGCCGTAGCGGCGCGGACCGCCGAGCGAAAGCGCGAGCGCCCCCGCCATGGCCGCTTCCGGCCAGCCGGCATTGGGCGAGCGATGGGTCGCGGCGTCGCGCCAGGCCGTCGCCATCGCCCGCCGGCCGGATCGCAAGCGCCAGGCGGCGGCGAGCGCGAAGAGGGCGGCGGTGAGGCGAGCGGGCACGAGGTTCAGGAGATCGTCCAGCCGCGCCGCGCCCCAGCCGAAGGCGAAATGGCGCTCGGAGCGATGGCCGATCATGGAATCGGCCGTGTTTACCATCTTGTAGACGAAGAGCCCCGGCAGGCCGAACAGGGCGAGCGCCAGCCAGGGCGCGACGACGCCGTCCGAGGCGTTTTCGGCCAGACTCTCGATCGCCGCGCGGCTGACGCCGGCTTCATCGAGTTCGTTCGGATCGCGCCCGACGATCATGGACACGGCCCGCCGCCCGCTCTCCAGCCCCTCCTTGTCCAAGGCAGCGCGCACCGCCTCGACATGATCCCGCAAGCTCTTCTGCGCCAGAAACACCGAGGCGATCACGGCTTGCGCCAGCACCCCGGCCCAGCCGAGCGGAGCCAGCGCGCGCTGGATCAGGAGCCCGGCCCCGAGCGCGAGACCCGCCAGCAGGAGAATGGACAGGACACCGAGCGCGCGCCGCCCGGCGAACGAAAACGAAGATCGGTTGAGCCCCCGATCCGCCGCGCCGATCAGCGCGCCGAACCAGACGACGGGATGCGGCCAACGCCGCCAGAGCCAGTCCGGGTCGCCGACGATCCGGTCGATCAGGGTCGCAAGAAGAAGCACCATCGGATCAGCCACTCGCCTCGGCCAAAGCCGCACGCAGAGCCGCCGTCAGCCGCGCGGCCTCGTGCGCGTTTCGCACCGTGCCGAGGCGCAGCCAGTCCGGCCGATAGGCGAAGGGCCGGGTGAGAATGTGCCGGCGCGCAAGCCCTTCGAACAGCCCGGAGGCATCGGGCACGGACAGAAGCGAAAAGAGCGCCGTGCCGCCGACCGGCTGAAGACCCGCTGCGGCGAGCGCCTGCCGCGTCAGGCCCGCGCGTTGCCTGATTCCCTCGCGCAGCGCGGCGACGCCCGCCTCGTCCTCCATCAGGGCGCTCGCGATGGCGAGCGCCGGGCCGGACACGGCCCAGGGGCCGAAGCGCGCCGCGATCCGCGCGGTCAGCGCCCGCTCGCCCAGCGCCGCGCCGAAGCGCAAGCCGGCTAACCCAAAGAACTTGCCGAAGGAGCGCAGGATGAGAAGCCCCGGCCGCCCGGCCTCGGCGACAAGGCTCGTTCCCGTCTCGGCATCGGCGAAAGCCTCGTCGAGGACGAGAAACCCGCCCTGCGCCGCCAGCCGATCCGCCAGCGCCAGAACCGCCGAGCGGTCGAAGCGCCGCCCGTCCGGGTTGTTGGGCGAGACGAGCGTGACGAGCCTGGCCTCGGCTGGAACGTTGCTTAGGTCCGCAAAGCGCGCCACCTGATGCCCGGCCTGCGCCAGCGCGCGGCCATGCTCCTCGTAGCTCGGAAACAGCACTGCCGCCGGGCCGGGCGGCAGGAGATGGGGCAGAAGCGCGATCAGCGCCTGCGTGCCGGGCGCGAGCGCGATCCCCGCCCCCTCGCCAGCGCCCGTGAAGCGCCGGAGCGCGCGGCGCGCCCGCTCTTCCAGGGCGTGCTCGGGCAGGCGCGCCCAGAGCGCGGGGTCGATCTCCGGCAAGGGCGGGGGCGCGGGATTGATGCCGGTGGAGAGGTCCAGCCAATCCGCTCGCGCGCCGCCATAGCGCGCGAGCGCCGCGTCCAGCGCGCCGCCGTGGTGCAACGCCTCCCTCACGGCACGATCCCGTCGATCACATGGGCGAACGAGCCCATGACGCGCCCGCGCCTCAAGCCCATCGCGCCGAGATCGGTGCCCACGGCATCGCGCGCCTCGAACAGGCGATCGGCCGCCCCTTCGGAGACGATCGTCGCGTAATGAAACTCGTGCCCCGTCAGCGCATGGGCCCAGGGCGCGCCGGGCAGCGGGCGGAGGCGGCGATAGCCGAGATGGCGCTTTCGCTGCGCGAAGGAGGTCTCGACCGGCAGAAGGCCGAGCATTGCGTGCCGGATACCATCCGCATCCACCAGCCCCTCGCCCAGCGCCATAAAGCCCCCGCATTCGCCATAGATCAGCGCGCCGCGCATCGCCGCCGCCTGCATCCCCTCATGAAACCGGCTCGCCGCCGCCAGCCGCCCCGCATGAAGTTCGGGATAGCCGCCCGGCAGGAACACGGCGTCGGCTTCGTCAGCCGGCCCCTCGTCCGCCAGTGGCGAGAAGAAGGACAGCGCCGCCCCCGCCCGCCGCCAGCCGTCCAGAAGATGCGGGTAGCTGAAGGCGAAGGCGGTGTCGCGCGCCACCGCGATATGAGCGCCAAGCGGCGCCAGCGGCTTGGCGGGCGTCCGGTCTGGCGAGGCTTTGCCGAGCAAGCCCTCCAATGCGCCGGGCCGAAGCCCGCTCGCCATCCAGTCGGCGGCGCGGTCGAGAAAGCCCGCAAGGTCCGCCCGCTCGCCGGCTTGCACGAGGCCGAGATGGCGCTCGGGCAAGGTCAGCGCGGGGTCGGCGAGCAGGACCGCGAGGATGGGCAGGCCGAGCGGTTCGAGCGCGTCTCGCAGAAGCGTCTCGTGGCGGGAAGAGCCGACGCGGTTCAGCATCAAGCCGGCAAAGCGGAGAGTCGGGCGGTGGTCGCGAAAGCCGCGCACGAGGGCCGCGACGGAATGGGATTGTTTGGCGCAATCCACCAGAAGCACGACCGGCAGGCCCAGCATCTCGGCCAAGTCGGCCGCCGAGCCGGACCCATCGGCCGCGCCGTCGTAAAGGCCCATCATGGCCTCCACCACGAGCGGACGCGTGTCGGCGAAGGCTAGGGCGTGCAGGAGACCTAAGCGCATAGCGAACGGGTCGAGATTGACGGATGGCTGGCCGGTGGCGGCCGCGTGGAAGGCCGGGTCGATGTAATCCGGCCCCGCCTTGGCCGAGCGCAGCGCGACGCCCTCGCGCGTGAGATGCCGCAGCAACGCCAGCGTCGCCAGCGTCTTGCCGCTGCCCGATTGCGGCGCGGCGAGAAGGAAGCCGGCGCTCTTGTTCTGGCCTCCATTTGGAAGCCCTTCGCGTTCGATCTGGCCGCCCTCTCCCTCGTTCACTCGTCGCCTCGCCACCCGCACCGTGTCGCGCCCGGTCTACCAACCTTCCCGCCGCCCCTTCAACCGCGCGGCCGCGCGCTGGCGATGGATTCGGCTTGCCAAACTCGAAGGATCGAAGGCGCCGGTCCCTTTCGCCGGCTAACGAGAAGAAAGGCCGGGTTGCAGGGCAAGGCCGAACCATCGCGGCGTCGGCCGGAACGGCGCGGCGGGATGAGGCGACCCGCGCTGGCCCTCGCCTTGCGCGGCAACGTGGCGGGCCTATAAGCCCTCCCATGGGCTTCAATCTCGGCAAGCGGCGGGAGACGGGCGCGCCCCGGCGGGACGGCGCGGCGCTCCGGCGCGGCTGGACGACGGGGGCCTGCGCCACGGCCGCGACCAAGGCCGCGCTGGAAGCGCTCCTGACCGGCCAGTTTCCCGATCCCGTCGAGATCACCCTGCCGAAGGGCGAGCGGCCCGGCTTCGCCCTCGCCCGCACGCGCCTCGATGCGGCGTCCGCCACGGCGAGCATCGTCAAGGACGCGGGCGACGACCCAGATGTGACGCATCTGGCCGAAATCGTCTCCACCGTTCGCCTCGGCTCCGCCGGCTCCGGCCTCGTGTTTCGCGCGGGCGAGGGCGTCGGCACGGTGACGCGGCCGGGCCTGCCGATCCCGCCCGGCGAGCCGGCGATCAACCCCGTGCCGCGCCGAATGATGGCCGAGGTGGTGGAGGCGCTCTGCGCGGCGCATGGGCGCACAGGTGATGTCGAGATCACGATTTCCGTCACCAACGGAGCGGCGCTGGCGGAGAAGACCTGGAACGGGCGGCTCGGCATTCTCGGCGGGCTGTCGATCCTCGGCACGACCGGCATCGTCCATCCCTTTTCCTGCTCGGCCTGGATTCACTCGATCCATCGCGGCATCGACGTCGCGCGCGCGGCCAACCTCTCCCGCGTCATCGCCGCGACGGGTTCGGCCAGCGAGGACGCCGCGCGCCGGCTCCATCCCGAACTGCCCGACATCGCCTGTCTCGACATGGGCGACTTTGCCGGCGGCGTTCTCAAATATCTGCGCCGCCATCCCGTGCCCCATCTGACGCTGGCGGGCGGCTTCGCCAAGCTCACCAAGCTCGCTCAGGGCTCGCTCGACCTTCATTCCGGCCGCAGCCAGGTGGACTTCGCCTTTCTGGCGGAACTGGCCGCCACCCCGGCCCTGACGCCGCGTATCCTCGCCGCCAACACGGCCAAGGAAGTGCTCGACCTCACGAGGCAAGTCGGCATCGATCTGGCCGAGGCCGTGGCGCACCGCGCCCTCGCGACCATCCGCGACACGCTGGGCGAGGCTCCGGTCGCGGTCGAGGTGCTGGTGGTGGACCGGGCGGGCGCGGTGATCGCGCGGATCGGTGGCTGAGATGGCGCAAGCGCCTTTCGCACTCCTTCTCGGCGGCACGGCGGAAGCCTCGGCTCTGGCGCGGCAGTTGCGGACGATCAGGCCGGACATCCGGCTCCTCCTCTCGCTGGCGGGGCGCACCAAAGCTCCCACTCTGCCGGAGGGCGTGGAAACGCGGATCGGCGGCTTTGGCGGCGCGGACGGCTTGGCCCGCTTCATCCGCGAGCACGGCGTCACATGCCTCCTGGACGCCACCCATCCCTATGCCGTCGGCATGTCGCGCAACGCGGCCGAGGCCGCACGCTTAGCCGGCATTCCCCGAGCGACATTCCTGCGTCCCCCTTGGGAGCAGACCGACGGCGACCTCTGGCAGGAGGTCGCCTGCCTGCGCACCGCGCGCGATGCGCTGCCCCTGGGGGCGCGGCCGTTTCTGGCGCTGGGCAGCCAGCATATCGCCCCGTTCCGCCACCGCCCGGACCTTCGCCCTGTGTTGCGGCAGGTGGATGCGCCCGCCGAACCGCTGCCTTTCGCGGCGACGCTCGTCACCGGCAAGCCTTCGGAGGACGTCGTCGAGGAAGCCGCGCTGTTGCGCGAGCACGGCGTCACCCATCTCGTCTGCCGGAATTCGGGCGGCGCGCGGGGTTACGCCAAGATCGCGGCGGCGCGGAAGCTGCAACTGCCCGTCATCCTGATCCGCCGCCCGCCCGAACCGGACGGGCCGATCCTGCGCTCGCTTGACGCCGCGCTTAGCTGGCTGATTTCGCCTTCCTGACCGGGCGCAGGATATGCGGATGGCTGGCGTCGTAGAGCTTGGAATCCACGAAATCCTTCGCCCCGAGCGCTCGCCCGACGAAGACGAGCGCGGTGCGGGTGAGCTTGGCCTCGCGCACCGCGCGGGCAACGGTGGAGAGCGTCGCGCGGATGAACTGCTCGTCCGGCCAGCCGACGCGATAGGCGACGATGACGGGGCAGTCCGGCCCGTAAGCCGGGATCGGCCCCAGCTCGCGCTCGATATGGGCGAGGTTGCGGATGGAAAGGTGGATCGCCAGCGTCGCGCCGCTTTTGCCGAGCGTCGCCAGGTCTTCGCCCTCGGGCATGGCGGAGGACTTCATCGCCGTGCGGGTGACGACGATGGTCTGGCAGACTTCGGGCACCGTGAGTTCGGTCTTGAGCGCGGCGGCCGCCGCTGCGAAGGCCGGCACGCCCGGCGTCACGTCATAGGGAATGCCGAGCGCGTCGAGCCTGCGCATCTGCTCGGCCGTCGCGCCATAGATCGACGGATCGCCGGAATGGACACGCGCCACGTCCTCGCCCCGAGCGTGCGCGGCCTGCATTTCCGCGATGATCTCGTCGAGATGCATGGGCGCGGTGTCGAGAACGCGCGCGCCCTCCGGCGCGGATTTCACGATCTCTTCCGGCACGAGCGAGCCGGCATAAAGGCAGACCGGGCAGCGCTCGATCAGCCTCAAGCCGCGCAGCGTGATGAGATCGGCCGCGCCGGGGCCGGCCCCGATGAAATGAACGGTCATGGTGTTTCCGAAATGCTGGTGCCGGGCTTGGCGGCATAGCCGCGCGGCGTATAGGCGAAGCGGCGCCCTTCGCCCGAGGTGAAGGCGCGCGTGTTGGACGAGCCGACCACGACGACGGTCAGCATGTCCACCTCGTCCACGTCGAGCTGGGCCAGATCCACGATGCGCACGCTCTCGCCGGGGCGGCCGAGATTGGTGGCGAGCACGACGGGCGTATCGGCCGGGCGGTGCTGAAGCAGCACGTCGCGCGCATGAGCCAGCTGCGTGCGCCGGCGCTTGGAGACGGGATTGTAGAAGGCGATCACGAAATCGCCCTCGGCCGCCGCCTTCACGCGGCGCTGGATGTCCTCCCACGGCGTCAGGAGGTCGGAGAGCGAGATGGTGCAGAAGTCGTGGCCGAGCGGCGCGCCGGCCCGCGCCGCGGCGGCCTGGAGTGCCGAGATGCCGGGCGAGACCTGAACCTCGATCCGGCGCGCCGCGTCCGACACGCCGCCCCGGTCCATCAGCTCGAACACCAGCGTCGCCATGGCATAGATGCCGGCATCGCCCGAACAAACGAGCGCGACGTGGCGGCCCTCGGCGGCGAGTTCCATGGCATGACGCACCCGCGCTTCTTCCGCGCCGAGGTCGAAATCATGCCGCGCCTTGCCGCGCGCGAGCGGCCCGAGGAGATCGAGATAGAGCGAATAGCCGACGAGATCGGTCGCGGCTTGCACCATGCGCGAGACCTCCGGCGAACGCCAGCCTTCCGCGCCCGGCCCGATGCCGACCACGAAAAGCGTGCCTCGCCCCCGGCCAATGCCATTGGCATCCAACGGCTGCGGCGCGCGGGCGAGCGCGGCCGTAGTGCGGGCGGATTTGCGCTTGGGAAGGATCAACTCGCCCCCTTCGCCCGCTCCAGCGAGCGCTGCGCCCTCGGCGACGCCATGACAGCCCGTTTCGCGAAACACGATGTCGGACGGGTTGGCAAGGCGAGGCGCTTGTGCCTCCAGCGTCGCGGCGTCGAAGAAGCGGGCGGGAACGCCGAAGCGCTCGGCCACGGCATGAACCGCCGGCTCGTCGGCTTTCAGGTCCAGTGAGGCGACCGCTGCGAGCGAAAGGGGCGAGACGCCGGCTTCCGCCAAGGCCGCTTCCGCCAGCGCCAAGGCTTCCTCGGCGGGCGCGCCGCGTTCGGCCCCGATGCCGAGAACGAGGGTTTTGGGGCGATAAAGCAGTTCGGCCGCAGCCGGTTCGCGCGCGGCGTTCGACACGGTCAGCGCGATGCGCGCGTCATCCGACACGGGGATGGAGGAGTTTGCGAGCCAGGGCGCGTCGCCCTCGATCCAGGCGAAGTCGCCCGCGACGAGATCGGCCATGACGGCTTTGGCATCGCCGGGATTTTCGAGGACATAGCCTGCCGGCGGCGCGTCCAGCGCTACGCCGAAGCGAAGATCGCCGGCCGTGGTGACGGCCGCGAAACCGCCCGTGATCGCCGCCACCCGCCGCGCCCAGTCGTTCGCGCCATGGTGGCCGCCGAGGAGCGGCACGACGGCCGAGCCGTCCTCCGCGATGGCGAGAACCGGCGGCTCGGCGTGCTTGTCGGCAAGATGGGGGGCGAGAAGGCGGATCAGCGCGCCCGTCGCCATCAGCGCCAGGATCGGCCGCCCCTCGGCGAAGAGGGTGCCGAGATGCGCGCCGACATCCCCGAAGCTCTGGTCGGCGTTGGAAACGCGCGGCGCGAAGCCATGGGTCTCGCCGCCCAGCGCATCGCGCAGACGCTCGGCCAGCGCGAGGGAGGCGGGCGTGAGGCAAAGGTAAGCCGGCTCACTCATAGATGATGCCCAAGAATGGCGGCCTCCTGGCCCTTGTAGAGAAGGATGAGCGCGAAATAGGGGGCCGTGTCGCCGGTCTCGGCCAGCGGCAGCACCCGCTCGCCGGCCTGCGTCACGCGCTCGGCATAAAGGGCGCTGTCGGTCAGCCCCATCTCCGCGATCAGGCTTTTGACGCGAGCGAAATGGCGGCCGAGCTTGAGGATGGCGACGCTCTCCGCCGCCTCGATCCCGGCGCGCAGCGCCGCGTCGGGCAGGGTCGCGGGCAGAACCGCGAAACGGTCGTTTCGCACCACGAGAGGGCGCTTGGCGCAGGCGGCGGCGGCCATGACGGAGGAGACGCCCGGCACGATCTCGGCCGGGAAGTCGGCGCCCAGCCGCGCGAAGAGATGCAGGAAGGAGCCGTAGAAGAACGGATCGCCTTCGCAGAGGACAGCGACGTCCCGCCCCGCTTCCAGATGCGCGGCGATCTCGGGCGCGGCGGCGTCATAGCCGCCCTGCCCCGGCGCGCGATCCACCGCCATGCAAAGGCCGATCGGCAGTTCGACCTGGCCACCCGGCAGATGCGGCGCGGCGATGGCGCGGGCGAGCGAGGGCGAACCATCGGGCGCGGGATAGGCAATGACGGGCACGGTTTGCAGGATGCGATGGGCCTTCAGCGTCAGAAGCTCGGGGTCGCCCGGGCCGAGGCCGATGCCATAGAGCGTGCCGCTCATGCGCCCGCCTCCTTCGTCAGGTGCCAATGGAGAACGGGCATGGAGGGCCGCCAGCCCCGAAACGGGCCGACCGGCGCGGCATGGTCCACCGAGACGCGCAGGAGATCGCCGCCGTGCTCGGCGTGAAGGGCCAGGAGTAGGGCCTCGGATTCCAATGTCACGGCATGGGCCACCAGCCGGCCGCCGGGCTTCAAAGCGTGGTAAGCCGGCGCGAAGACGCCCTCCGTCAGCCCGCCGCCGATGAACACGGCGTCCGGCGCGGCGAGCCCGTCGAAGGCCTCCGGCGCGCGCGCGGGGATGATGGTGATGCCGGGCGCGGCGAGACGGATGCGGTTCTCCCGGATGAAGGCGAGGCGCTCCGGGTTCGGCTCGATGGCGAGCGCTCGCGCGCCGGGTGCCGCGCGGCACCATTCAACGGCAATGGCCCCCGAGCCCGAGCCGACATCCCACAGGAGTTCACCCGCGCGGGGTGACAGTGCGGAAAGAGCCAGCGCGCGAAGGACGCGCTTGGTCATCTTGCCATCGTGGCGAAAGGCCTCGTCCGGCAGACCGGGGCCGGGCGGCCAGACTTCAACACCTTCAGAGGCCATGCATTCCACGGCGACGGTGTTGAGCGCGGCAACGTTCGAGAGGTCGAAGGTCTCGGCCCGCGCCTCGCTGATGCGCTCCTTCGAGCCGCCGAGATGTTCGAGAACATGGACGGGGCTCGCGCCATAGCCGGCCTGCGTCAGCAGGGCGGCGAGCGCGGCGGGCGAGGCACCGTCCTCGGACAGGATGAGAAGCCGGCGGCCAGGCGCGAAATCCGCCGCCGCGTTCTCCAGCGCGCGGCCATGCACGGTGAGGCAGCAGACATCCTCCAGCGCCCAGCCGAGACGCGCGGCAGCCAGCGAGAAGGCCGAGGGCACAGGCCAGACGCGGAACTCGGCCGCATCGAGCACGCCGCGCAGCCATTTCGCCGGCCCGAACCAGGACGGATCGCCCGTCGCCAGCACCACGGCCCGTCGCCCGCGCGCGGCGAGAATGTCGGCGGCGCTCTCCGCGAAGGGCGAGCGCCAGGGCTGGCGGGTGGCGGGATGCGTCGCGGGCAGCATGGCGAGATGCCGATGCCCGCCGAAGACGATCTCGGCACGGGCGAGACGGTCGGCGGCTTCCGGCGAAAGGGTCGCGAGCCCCCCATCACTGATGCCGATCAGGTCGAGCCAGGGGGCCGTCATGCGAGCCCGCCCCGCAGGCCGGCCGCCAGCGCATTGACCGCCGCCGCCGCCATGGCGCTGCCGCCGCGCCGGCCGAGAAGCGTCGCGAAGGGCACGCCGCGCGGGCGGGCGAAAAGTTCGTCCTTGGATTCGGCCGCGCCGACGAAGCCGACCGGAAAGGCGAGGATCGCGGCGGGCGGCGCGGCCCCCTCGTCCAGCCGCTCCAGAAGATGGAACAGCGCGGTCGGCGCATTGCCGATGGCGACGACGGCACCCGCAAGCTCGCCTCGTTCGATCCAGAGATCGACCTGCGCGGCCGAGCGCGTCGTGCCAAGGCGGGCGGCGAGCGGTGCGAGGTCGGGCTCGCTCAGCCGACAGGTCACGGCATTGCAGGCCGGCAGATGCCGGGCGATCACGCCATGCGCCACCATCTGCGCATCCACCAGAACCGGCGCGCCGGCTTGCAGCGCCTGATGGCCGCGTGCCACGAGATCGGCGGACAGTCGCAAGTCCGCGATCGCATCCACCATGCCGCAGCTATGGGCGACGCGGATGGCGAGATCCCGCGCCTCCTCCGGCAGGCGCTCCAGCAAGGGCGCGCCTTCCCGCCGGATCGTGGCGAAGCTCGCCTCGTAGATCGCGGCGGGGTCCCTCAGATAGTCCAGCCCCACGAACTCACCCCCGCTTCAGCGAGCGCGGCCCGAGCGGGTGATCGGCATGAGGATAGGGGTGATGCGTATGCGCGTGGCCGTGGCCGTGGCCGTGGCCGTGGCCGTGGGAATGATCGTGATCGTGCGAATGGCCGTGCGCGTGACCGTGCGCATGATCATGAGAATGATCGGCCGAATGGGCGTGATCATGGGTGTGGGCATGGTCGTGCCCGTGGTCGTGGCCGTGCCCATGATCATGGCCGTGGTGGTCGTGTCCATGATGGTGATCGCCATGGTGGTGAACGTGGTCATGCCCATGCGCGTGCGCGTGCCCATGGCCATGATCGTGTCCCTGCCCCTGCGGCTCCGCCGCCGGCCCCGTGCCGATGCCCTCGACATGGTGGTGATGGCTTTCCTGCGGCAGGCCGACTTCCGCCTCGAAGCCGAGCACCTGCTCGCGGTACTTGCACATCTGGCAGTTCATGTTGTTCGTGCCTTCGAGGATCTCGGTCAGGCGATCCACGAAGGTTTCGACCACGAGGTCATGCGCGCCGAGGTAGCCAGCTTTCAGGAACTTCACGTCCGGCTGCTCGGCGGCGACCGCGTCGGTCGAGGAATAGATGCGGTCCACCAGAATGCCGGTGAACAGGAAATAGGGAAACACGACGATGCGCTTGTAGCCGAGGCGCGAGACATGGCGCAGCGCCGGCTCCACCAGAGGGAAGGTGACGCCCGAATAGGCCGTCTCGCCCCAGCCGAAGCCCAGGCCCTCCCAGAGCATCCGCATGACCTTGGCGACGTTGGAATTGGCGTCGGGGTCCGACGCGCCCCGCCCGACGACAACCAGCATCGTGTCGTGCAGCGGCTCGCCGTCGCGCCAGCCATCCAGCCGCAGCGCCTCGCGAATGCGCTCGCCGGCCGCGCGGATCATCTTGGGGTCGATGCCGAGCTCGCGTCCATAGGTGATGGAAACGTCATTCGACGCCGCATAGGTGTTGAGAACGGACGGAATGTCGTTCTTGGCATGGCCGGCGGCGAACAGCATGCCGGGCAGCGCCAGGATTTCCCGCGCGCCCTTTTCGCGCAGCGCGTCGAGCCCGGTGCGGATGATGGGGGTGGCAAATTCCAGATAGCCGTATTCCACCGTCCAGTCCGGCAGACGGCGGGCCATCTTTTCGGACAGGCCGCGAAATTCCTCCACCGCGCCGCGATCGCGCGAGCCGTGGCCGCACAGCATGAGAGCCTTCATGGACGCATGTCCTCCGTCGTCAGGTTGCGCCGGAGAACGGACCTCACTGATCAGCGAAGCGCCGCGTCCGACAGTTTCCGCTTCGAGCCCCCGGTTTGGGTCGGCCGTCCCGGAATCGTTTTTGCAAGAGCCCAGGCGGACATGATCCACGCGAAGGCACCGTCAGGCCCCGCCTTAAAGCCGGGATGCGCGCCGGCGTCAAACCGGGCTGGCCGACAAGGGCGCGCCATCGCCCCGCCCCATACCAGCAGGCGGAGAATGCCTGTCTCATGAGCTCGGCTGTTGCGCGCCCTCGCTCCCCGGCGCTCCGCTCGCCGCCACGCCCCGACGCGCGGCCCAGGCATTATCCCTCGGCTCGGGAAAACACGCTTCCCACTCGATAGCCTTCCCCTGCGCGCCATCGCCGCATGCGGGCTGCTAGAACAAAGGCCACGACCGAATCACCGGAACGCCGCCCGTGTCCGCTTTCTCCTTCCTCACCCGCAACGCGCGCTGGCTGGCGGGCGGGTTTTTGCTGCTATTCGCCTCGTCCTTCGGGCAGAGCTTCTTCGTGGCCCTGTCGGGCGGCGATATCCGGCGGGACTTCGGGCTGTCGAACGGCGATTTCGGCCTGCTCTACATGGGCGTCACGATCGCCTCCGCCTTCGCGCTCGCCTGGATCGGGCCGGTGGTGGACCGCTGGCCGGCCCGGCGCTCGGCTCTCGTCGCGCTGGCGGCCCTCGGGCTCGGCGCGCTGGCGCTCGCCCTGTCGCGCCATGGGCTCGGGCTCGTCGCGGCGCTTTTTGCCTTACGTCTGTTCGGGCAGGGGTTTGCGGTCCATGCCGCCTATACGCTGCTCGGCCGCTGGTTCGGGCCGAGCCGGGAGGGCGGGCGCGGGCGGGCCGTCTCCTTCGCCTCGCTCGGGTTGAACACGGGTCAGGCGCTGTTGCCATTGGCCTTCACGGCGGGCGCGGCCTGGCTCGGCTGGCGCGGCGTCTGGCTCTCGGTCGCCGTGCTTCTCGGCTTTCTCCTGCCGCTTGCCGCCTGTCTCTTCGCGCGCGAGCGGCAGCCCGAGACGGCGGCGGGCGCGGTGCCGCCGGCGGAGGGCTGGACGCGGGCGCAGGTGCTGCGCGATCCGCTCTTTCCGCTGCTTCTCATGGCCATGCTGCCGCCGGCCTTCATCTCCAACACAATCCTGTTTCATCAGGTCTATCTCGGCGAGCTGCGCGGCTGGTCGCCCGGCCTCTTCGCCAGCGCCTTTCCGCTCTATGCGCTGGTGACGGTCGGCTCGCTGCTTCTGGCCGGCCGGCTGGTGGATCGCTTTTCGGCCCGCGCGCTCCTGCCCTTCTATCTCTTGCCGCTCGGCCTCGGCTGCCTCGTGCTCGGCACGGTGGAAGGCCCCGTCGCGGCGTTCCTCTTCATGGCGCTCTACGCCTTGAGCGACGGGGTCTCGCTGACGCTGTTCGGCACGCTCTGGCCGGAGGTCTATGGTGTCAGGCATCTCGGCGCGATCCGCTCGGCCATCGTGCCGCTCATGGTGCTCGCCGCCGCCCTCGGGCCGGGCCTGGCGGGCGTGCTGATCGACCGGGGCGTGCCCTATCCCCTGCTGCTCGGCGCGATGGGCGTCTATTGCCTGGCGCTCTTGCCGCTCCTGCTCGCCGCGCGGCCAGCGGTGGAAAAACGCGCGGCTGGATAAGATCACCCGACTTGCAACGCTTCCCGCAACGGGCCTAAGACCGGAGCGGCCAACGTGCGGCGGGAGCGCTTGCCGCGTCTTCGCCCGGTGGCCCCTTCCGCATCCGCCGGTCCCCGCATCCTCCCTTGAGGGATCGCGCCGGCCCTCCTGCCCGTGGTTCCTCCATGCCCCTCGATCTCGTCTTTCTCCTTCTGGTCGGTGCGGCGTTTCTGGCCGGGTTCATCGACGCCATCGCGGGCGGCGGGGGCATGATCACGGTGCCGGCTCTGCTGCTCGGCGGGGTCGATCCGCTCACCGCGCTCGGCACCAACAAGCTGCAATCGCTCTTCGGCTCGGGCTCGGCGACGCTCGCCTATGCGCGCAAGGGGCATATGCGCGTGCAGGATATGGGAGGCGCTGGCCTCCTGTCGGCGGGCGGCTCGGCCTGCGGCGCGCTTCTGGCGGCCTCCTTGCCGCTCGACTTCCTGCGCACCCTTCTGCCCTTCCTCCTGATCGCCATCGCGATCTATTTCGCGCTGAAGCCCGGCCTGTCGGATGTGGATCGCGAGCGCCGCCTGTCGCCCCGGCGCTTCGCGCTGGTCGTGGTGCCGCTGATCGGCGCCTATGACGGCTTGTTCGGTCCCGGCACCGGCTCCTTCTTCATGCTCGCCTTCGTCGGGCTCGCGGGCTACGGCGTCCTCAAGGCGACGGCGCACACCAAGTTCCTGAACTTCGCCTCCAATGTCGGCGGCTTCCTGGTCTTCGCCAGCGTCGGCACGATCGACTGGAAGCTCGGCTTCGCCATGGGCGTCGCGCAGTTCGTGGGCGCGCGCGTCGGCGCGGCCTCGGCCATGCGCTTCGGCGCGCGGCTCATCCGCCCGCTTCTCGTCACCGTCTGCATCGCGCTCGCCCTGCGCCTTCTCTGGTCATGAGCGGGCCGCGCGTTCCCGCCCTGATGCTCCAGGGCACGGGCTCGGATGTCGGCAAGAGCGCGCTCGTGGCGGGTCTCTGCCGCCTGTTCCGGCAAAAGGGGCTTAATGTGCGCCCCTTCAAGCCGCAGAACATGAGCAACAACGCCGCCGTCGCCCGCATTCCCGAAACCGGCGAATGGGGCGAGATCGGCCGCGCGCAATGGCTTCAGGCGCTCGCCTGCGGCGCGGAGCCGAGCGTCCACATGAACCCGGTTCTCCTCAAGCCCCAGAGCGAGACCGGCTCGCAGATCGTGGTGCAGGGGCGCGTCGCCGGTGCCGCGCGCGGGGCCGACTACCAGCGGCTGAAGCCGACGCTTCTGGGCTCCGTTCTGGACAGCTTCCAGAGGCTGGAAGCCGAGGCCGACCTGATCCTGGTGGAGGGCGCGGGCTCGCCGGCCGAGATCAACCTGCGGGCCGGCGACATCGCCAATATGGGCTTCGCGCGCGCCGCCGACGTGCCGGTCGTGCTCGTCGGCGACATCGACCGGGGCGGCGTCATCGCCTCGCTGGTCGGCACGCACACGATCCTGCCGCCCGAGGACCGCGCGCCGATCCGTGGCTTTCTGATCAACAAGTTCCGGGGCGATGTCAGCCTGTTCGACGACGGGCTCGCCGCCATCACGGGTTTCACCGGCTGGCCGAGCTTCGGCGTGGTGCCCTGGCTCAACGAGGCCCGCCATCTGCCGGCCGAGGATTCCGTGGCGCTGGAAGCGCGCCGAGCGCCTTCACGCAGCGCGGCCGATCTTCTCGTCGCCGTGCCGGTTCTCGATCGCATCGCCAACTTCGACGATCTCGACCCGCTCGCCGCCGAGCCTGATGTCGAGGTGCGCTTCGTGAAGCCCGGTGAGCGCCTGCCGGCGGAAGCCGGGCTCGTCGTCCTGCCCGGCACCAAATCCACGATCGCCGATCTCCAGGCCTTTCGCCGCAACGGATGGGACGAGGACCTTCGCGCCCATCACGCGCGCGGCGGACGCATCCTCGGCCTGTGCGGCGGCTACCAGATGCTGGGCCGGCGCATCCACGACCCTGATGGCGTGGACGGCGCGATCCCGGAGGCCGAGGGGCTGGGGCTGCTCGACGTCGAGACGGTGATGAAGGGGCCCAAAACCGTGCGCGCCGTCGCCGGCCTGTCGCATGAGGGCTTGGCCGTCACCGGCTACGAAATCCATATGGGCTGGACGGACGGACCCGACCGCGCCCGACCCTTCGCGACGATCGAGAGGCGCGCGGAGGGCGCGCGCAGCGCCGACGGGCGGGTCGAGGGCACCTATCTCCACGGCGTCTTCGGCTCGGATGGCTGGCGCCGACGCCTCCTCCAGAGCTTCGGCCTGGAGGGTTCCGACCGACCCTATCTCGCGGGCGTCGAGGCGGCGCTGGATGCCATCGCGGCGCGGTTGGAGGCGCATCTGAACATCGACGCGCTCTGGGCCATCGCGCGGGAGCGCGCCCGCAAGTCCTGACCACCGCGCGAACACGAAGGCTCGGCTCGCTCTTCGGCCCAGCGCGCGTTTCACGGAAGGCCGCGCGGTGAAGGGCGGCTTCCCCTCTCCGCAGCCGCATCGGCCTGCCCCTAGGCGGTTCGGGCCGCCGCCTTGGAAGACGTTCGGGCGCGCACCCGCACCCGCCCCTCATTCGCCGTCGAGATAGGCCTTGAAGCGCGGCGCCCAGCTCGGCTCCCAGCGCGACAGCGGCGGGCGGTTGCTGGCGACGTCGTCGGCGGCCCAGCGGATGCGCTTCTCGTCCATCTCGCGCGTCGTCTCGTTGTCGGGGCAGAGAATGTAGAAGTCGCCCGCCTCCAGGCGCTCCAGCATGAAGTCGACCGTCTCCTCCGGCGTCCAGGCGCCGGCGGGCTTCTCGGTGCGGCCGCGCCGGGTGAGATCGGTCCACACGAAGCCGGGGATCAGGAGCGCGGCCTCGACGCGGTTGTCCGGCCGGTTGCGCAGCTCGTGCTGAAGCGCCTCGGTGAAGACCTTCACGCCCGCCTTCGACACATTGTAGGCGGGGTCGCCCGGCGGCGTGGTGATGCCCTGCTTGGAGCCGGTGTTGATGATGAGGGCCGGCTGGCCATGCGCCATCATCGCGGGGCCGAAGATGCGGGTGCCGTTGATGACGCCGCCGAGATTGATCGAGAGAACCGCGTCCCACTCGCCCTGCTCGCCGAAGATCGAGGAGCCCGGCTGGATGCCGGCATTGTTCATGAGGACGTGAACGGGGCCGAGCGTGTCCGCGACATGCTGCGCGGTCTTGGCGAGACCGGCGCGATCGCTGACGTCGCAGGCGGCCGCGACGACGCGGCCCTCCTCGCCGGCCAGCTCGGTGAGCATTGCGTGGGCCTGCGCGAGCTCGTCCATGCGCCGGTCGACCACGGCGACCTTCAGGCCGCGTTCCACGAAGCGCCGGGCGGCGGCGAGCCCGATGCCGCTGGCGCCGCCGATCACGACGGCAGTGTGAAGCGGAGCGATGGCCGGATGATGCATGAACTCGTCTCCCGTCGATTCGAAGCGTTGCCGGGTCTGGATAGCAGCCGCCAGTGGAAACGCGAAAGCGGGCCGCCCGGCCGCGACATTTTAGCCAGCTTCGAGTAAAGCCCGGGCCGCGAGACCCATTGTCGTGCACGATGGATTGACGCTGCAAAAGGGAAACGCCAACGTCCCCGCGAACTTATCTCGTGACGATCGCCCTGGATTACCGCCTCCCGTGATACACACCCCTCATTCCGCATCCCGGCAGGAGCTTCTGGCCGAGATCGCGCGCCTGCAGGGTGTGATTGCCGCTCTGCCGATTGCCCCGCCCCAGCCCGATGGGGAAACGACGCACGACCAGATCCGCGAGATCGCGGAAATGCGGGCCGAGGCGGCGAGCTATCTGCGCGCCGCGCGCCGCTTGTCGCGCGAGGACGCCGAAGCGGCAGACCTGCCCTTCGCCGCGCCCGAACCGGCGGACGGGGAGCGGGTGGCGGCGTCCGAGCCGGCGGAGGCGGCGTCAGAGGCCAGCGATCTCGCCTCGCGCCTGCGCCGCAGCGAGGCGGCGCGCCTCATGTCGGAAGAGCGTCTGGCGCTCGCCTTCGAGGCGTCGGGCTCGCTCGGCTGGTGGGACTGGGACCTCAAGGCCGACAAGGTCTATGCCGGCCCTTATTTCGCCCGCATGTTCGGTGTCAGCCCGGCCGAGGCGGAAGCGGGCGTGCCCTTGCGCTTCTTCGTGGAGGGCATCCACCCGGAGGACCGCGAGCGCGTCGCCGCCTCGATCCAGGCCGCGATCACGCAGGGCAGCGACTTCAGCGAGGACTACCGGCTGTTCAACCGGCAGACCGGCACCACGACCTGGCTTCATGCGCGCGGGCGCGCCTTCAACGACGCGGAAGGTCGCCCCTTGCGCTTTCCGGGCGTGGCGATCGACACCACGGCCTATCGCGAGGGCGAGGAGCGCAAGGCGGCGCTGGTGGCGCTCGGCGAGCGGCTGCGCGAGCTGCACGAGGTCGGCGCCATCGCCTTCGCGGCGGCCGAGGCCATGGCGACGCAGCTTCGCGCCACGCGCGCCGGCTTCGGCGTGGTGGACCCGATCCGCGAAACCGTCCAGATGCAGCCCGACTGGCGCCTGCCGGGCGTCGTCAGCCTCGCCGGCCTGCATCATTTCCGCGACTACGGCTCCTTCATCGACGATCTCAAGCGTGGCGAGACCGTGCTGATCGAGGATGTCGCCACCGATCCGCGCACGGGAGCCCATCACGCTTCGCTGGAGGCGATCGGCATCCGCGTTCTCCTCAACGTGCCGATCATGGATCACGGGCAATTCTCGGCCGTGATGTTCGTCCATTACGACCGGCCGCACCGCTTTTCGGAGGCCGAGCTTCGCTTCGTGCGCACGGTGGCCGACCGCGCCCATGCCGAGATCGGCCGCTGCCGCGCCGAGGAGCGCGAGCGGATGCTGAACCACGAACTCAGCCACCGCCTGAAGAACACGCTGGCCATGGTGCAGGCGATCGCCGCGCAGACGCTGCGCAACGCGCCCGACATGCCGACGGCGCGCGAAACGCTCGGCAACCGGCTGGCCGCGCTCAGCCGCGCGCATGATCTTCTCCTCGGCCGCAGCCGCGACGCCGCCGACATCCGTGCCGTGGTGGGCGACACGCTGGCGCTGCACGACGACGGGCAGGACCGCATTCGCCTGTCCGGCCCCGCGCTCGACATCGGCTCCGACGCGGCCCTGTCCATGACGCTGATCCTGCACGAGCTCGCCACCAACGCGGTGAAATACGGCTCGCTTTCCGTGCCCGAGGGCAAGGTGGACCTCGCCTGGAGCACCGGACATCGGGAGGGGGCGGACGTCTTCGAACTCGTCTGGCGCGAGAGCGGCGGGCCGAAGGTCGCGGACCCGAGCCGCCGGGGCTTCGGCTCGCGGCTGATCGAGCGCGGCCTGCCCGGCTCGGTCGGCGGCAGCGTCGAGCAGAGCTATGCCGAAACCGGCCTCGTCTGCCGCATCGCCGCGCCGCTCTCGGCGATCCAGAGCGGCGACTGAGAGGCTTTCCAAAGGCGGACGCCGAACCCGCCTCGCGGGCGGGCTCGCGATGGCGACAAAGTGGCGTTTGTTTGTTGGCTTAGAAACCTTTCGCGCGCTCGCGCTTTAACGGGGCATGAGCACGCTCCCAAAACACGCCGTGGCCCTCGTCGCCGAAGATGAGCCTCTCCTGAGGATGGAAGCGGTCGACCTCCTGGAGGATGCCGGCTTCACCGTGCTCGAGGCTGCCAACACCACGCAGGCGCTTCGCCATCTGGCGGACACCGACACGATCGAACTTCTCTACACCGATATCGAGATGCCCGGCCCGATCGACGGGATCGATCTGGCCAACGAAGTCGCCGCGCGCTGGCCGCAGGTGCGCATCGTCGTCTGCTCGGGCCGCGTCCAGCCCGACGAGGGTCGGCTGCCGAGCCAGGCGCGCTTCGTCTCCAAGCCGGTCAGCTCCGCGCTGATCCTCAGCACGGTGGAAAAGGTCCTGCCGCACGGCTGACCCTTGCACGGGCGGGCGAGCCGTGAATCGTTTGACTTGGGGCGCGGGCGGTTTATCCTCGGGAATGGATGGTCCCGCGCCGCAAGTTGCGCGCACGGGCTAAGAGGGAATGCGAAGGGCCGACTTAAACCAAGGGCCCGGATCGCAGCCGACCCCGCGACTGTAGAGCGGAGAGGTTCCTCCACCGGCGGATGATGCGCCGGAAACGCCACTGGATCTCGATCCGGGAAGGCAGGAGACGACCGATGACCCGCGAGCCAGGAGACCTGCCATCCCTTGCGAAGGCGGCCATTCCGGCCGTCGTCACGGAGGTTGATGCCATGACCCGGACCGCCATCCCGGCCGTTCACCCCATTGCCGCGCCCGCGCAGGCGCGCTTCGCCATTGCCGCGTTCGCTCTCGCGCTCGGCGCTTTTCTCGTCTGGGGCGCCGGCTTTGCCAGCGCGAACGCCCTGCACGACACCGCGCATGACGCGCGCCATGCCATGGGCCTTCCCTGCCACTGACGCTTCGCCCGACCGCGCCGGCCTGACCGCCGCGCCGATCCGACCCGTCTCATCTCGCGGATGCGCGTCTTGGCGCATTCCGATCGCAGGATTTCGCCCATGTTGACCCGCATTCTCGCGGCCGCGCTGTTTGCCGGCCTCCTTGCCGGCGCCTTGATCACGCCGGTTCAGCAGATGAAGCTCGTGCCCCTCATCCTCGCCGCCGAGGTCTATGAAGACGGCGGCGCGCCCGCGCCGCACGCTGCCGCGCTCGGCCTCGTCTCGCCCGCCCTCGCCCATTCGGCTGGCGAACACGCCCATTCGGGCGGCGAGCATGACGAGGCGACGACGCTCGTCGCCAGCCGCACAGGCGGCTCGCTTCTCGCCAATCTCGTGCTCGGCTGCGGCTTCGCGCTGCTTCTCGCCGCCGCCAGCCTCGCCGTGAACCGGCCCATTACCTTCCGCAACGGCGCGCTCTGGGGTCTGGCAGGCTTCGGCGTCCTGACGCTTGCCCCCGCCCTCGGCCTGCCGCCCGAACTGCCCGCCATGCCGGCGGGGGACCTGGCCGCGCGTCAGCTCTGGTGGCTCGGCACGGTTGCGGCCTCCGCCGCAGGGCTGGCGCTTCTCGTGCTGCGCGCCTCGCCCGCCGCGCGGATCGGCGGGCTGACGCTTCTCATCGCGCCCCATCTCGTGCCGGCGCCGCACCCGGCCGATCTTGCCAGCCCCATTCCGCCGACGCTGGCGGCCGAGTTCGCCGTCGCCTCGCTCAGCGTCTCGGCTTTGTTCTTCGTGCTGATCGGGCTCGCGGCGGGCTTCGCCTTCGACCGGCTCGCCCACAGGAGCGCCCGCGCGGCATGAGCGTCCATTTCATCCTCGGCGGCGCGCGCTCGGGCAAAAGCCGGCTCGCCGAAGGACTCGTTCTCGCCACTGGTTTTGCCCCCGTCTACATCGCGACGGGCCAGGCCTTCGACGCCGAGATGGAAGCGCGCATCGCCGAGCATCAGGCGCGCCGCCCCGCGCCTTGGGTCACGGTGGATGCGCCGCTCGATCTCGCGGAGGCGATCGCCCGTGAGGCGGGAGAGGGCCGCGCGCTTCTGGTGGATTGCCTGACGCTCTGGCTCACCAATCTCCTGATGGCGGAGGCCGATCTCGAGGCCGAAGCCAAACGGCTTTGCGACGTGCTCCGCCAGCCCCCGCCCGGCTTCGTCGCGCTCGTGTCCAACGAGGTGGGCCTGTCCATCGTCCCCGAAAACGCCCTCGCCCGCCGGTTCCGCGACGAGGCGGGCCGGCTTCATCAACAGATCGCCGCGCTGGCTTCGACCGTCACCTTCGTCGCCGCCGGCCTCCCTCTCCAGCTCAAAGGCTGATCTCATGCGCAAGATTCCCGCCACCGTCATCACCGGCTTTCTGGGCGCCGGAAAGACCACGCTGATCCGCAATCTCCTCCAGAACGCCGAAGGCCGGCGCATCGCGCTCGTCATCAACGAGTTCGGCGATCTCGGTGTCGACGGCGACATCCTGCGCGGCTGCGGCGTCGAGACCTGCCGCGAGGAAGACGTCGTCGAACTCACCAATGGCTGCATCTGCTGCACGGTCGCCGACGATTTCATCCCGACGATGGAAAAGCTCCTGGAGCGCGCCGACCGGCTCGACCATATCGTCATCGAGACCTCCGGCCTCGCCCTGCCGCAGCCCCTCGTCGCCGCCTTCAACTGGCCCGAAGTGAAGGCGCGCGTGACCGTGGACGGCGTCGTCACCGTGATCGACGCGGCGGCGGTCGCCGCCGGCCGCTTCGCCGATGACGAGGACAAGGTTCAGGCCCAGCGCGAGGCCGACGAGAGCCTTGACCATGACAATCCGCTGGAAGAGCTGTTCGAGGACCAGATCCGCGCCGCCGATCTTCTGGTTCTCTCCAAGGCCGACCTCGTGAGCGCCGAGGCGCTGGAGGGCGTGAAGGCGGAAATTCAGAAGGCGGCCTCCCGCAAGCTCGCGATCGTCGCGGCCGAACAGGGCAAGCTGCCGGCCGACGTGCTCCTGGGCCTTTCCGCCGGCACGGAGGATCATATCCACGAGCGCCGCTCGCATCACGAGATGGAGCATGAAGCCGGGCATGAGCACGACCACGACGATTTCGAAAGCTTCGTCGTGGAGACCGGCCCGCTCGCCTCGCCCGACGGCTTCATGGCCGGGCTGAAAGCCCTGATCGCGGAGCACGACATCCTGCGCATCAAGGGCTTCGCTGCCGTCGAGGGCAAGGGCGCGCGGCTTCTGATTCAGGCCGTGGGGCAGCGGATCGACGGCTATTACGACCGCCCCTTCGCCGCAGGTGAGACACTGATAACGCGGCTCGTCGTGATCGGCCTGCACGATGCGATCGAGGAGAACGAGGCCGCGATCCGCGACGCCGTCGCGCGTCTGGCGGCGGAGCCGTCACGGGCCGCGGCGGAGTAGGAAGCCTTGCATCTTCTGGCCGCCCAGCGCGGGACGATCGCTGATGGGGCGGAGGCGGTGGACCTCGGGCAGAGCCCAGGCGACATCCTGTTCCTGTCCGCCGCCGACACGGAACTTGCGGCGCTCGCCGGCGCGGCGCGGCGGCGCGGCTTCGGCGCGGCCGAGCTGCGCCTCGCCAATCTCCTGCGCCTGTCGCATCCGATGTCCGTCGACACCTGGCTGAACCGGATGGGCGCGCAGGCCAAGCTCGTCGTCGTGCGTCTTCTCGGCGGCGAGCGCTACTGGCCGCATGGCTGCGAGGCGCTGATATCCGGCGCGCAGCGCTACGGTTTTCGCCTGGCGATCCTGCCCGGCGACGACAAGCCCGACCCCGGCCTCGACCGCTTCTCGACGCTGGAGCCGGGAGATCGCGACGCGCTGTGGCGCCTCCTTTGCGAAGGCGGGGCGGCCAATACGGACGCGTTTCTGGACGGCTGTCGCGCGCTTCTGCGCGGCGAACGCGTGCGGACGGAGGCGCGGCCGATCCTCAAGGCCGGGCTGCTGGAGCGCGGGCGCGCTCCGATCGAGGGCGACACGCGCCCGCTCGTGCCCGTCGTCTTCTATCGCGCGCTGGTGCAGAGCGGGCAGACCGAGGCCGTCGAGGCGCTGTGCAACGCCTTGGAGGCGGAAGGGCTCTCGCCCCTGCCCCTCTTCGTATCCAGCCTCAAGGACCCGGTCAGCATGGAGACGCTGCGCGCCGTCTTCGCGCGCCAGCCACCCGCCGTCGTCGTCAATCTGACGGGCTTTGCCGTCTCGACGCCGGGCGGCGTGCACAAGGGCACGGTGCTGGACGAAAGCGGGGCCGTGGTGCTCCAGGCCGTGCTCGCCAGCGGCGGCCGCGAGGCCTGGGCGCAATCGGCCCAAGGCCTGTCCGCACGCGACCTCGCCATGAGCGTCGCCCTGCCGGAGGTGGACGGGCGCGTTCTCTCGCGCGCCATCGCCTTCAAGAGCGCGGCCGAATGGGACGCGTTGACCGAGATCGACCTCGTGTCGCATCGGCCGGAGCCGGATCGCCTCTGCTTCGTCGCCGAGCTCGCGCGCCGCTGGGCCGCGCTGCGCACGGCCGCCCCCCCGGAGCGGCGCGTCGCCATCGTGCTCGCCAATTATCCCAACCGCGACGGGCGCATCGGCAATGGCGTCGGGCTCGACACGCCGGCGGGAACGGTGCGCGTGCTCGAAGCCTTGCGCGAGGCGGGCTATCCCGTGAGCGACATTCCGCCTGACGGTAACGCGCTGGTGGAGCATCTGCAAAAGGGGCCGACCAATTCGGGCGAGCGCGCGGGCCGGCTCATTCGCGAGACGCTGAGCCTCGCCCGCTACCGCGCCGCCTTCGCGCGCCTGCCCGCGTCCTTGCAAGACCAGATGACCGAGCGCTGGGGCGCGCCGGAAGACGATCCCTTCTTCGACCAGGCCCATGGCTTCTGCCTGCCGCTCGCCCGCTTCGGCGGTGTCCTGGTCGGCGTGCAGCCGGCGCGCGGCTATCAGATCGACCCGAAGGAGACCTATCACGCGCCTGATCTCGTGCCGCCGCATGGCTATCTCGCCTTCTACGCCTTCTTGCGGGAGAGCTTCGGCGCCCATGCCGTCATCCACATGGGCAAGCACGGCAATCTGGAATGGCTGCCGGGCAAGGCGCTGGCGCTGTCCGAAACCTGCTGGCCGGAAGCCGTGTTCGGCCCGCTGCCGCATCTCTACCCGTTCATCGTCAACGATCCCGGCGAGGGAACCCAGGCCAAGCGCCGCACGTCGGCCGTCATCGTGGACCATCTCACCCCGCCGCTGACCCGCGCCGAAAGCCACGGCCCCGCGCGCGATCTGGAGCGGCTGGTGGACGAATATTACGAGGCGTCGAGCGGCGATCCGCGCCGCGCCGCGCTTCTGCGCAAGGACATTCTGGCGCTGCTCGACGCCAGCGGGCTCGGGGCGGATGCGGGGCTCAACCCCGGCGAGGCAGGCGACGAGGCGCTGCAGAAGCTCGACGCCTGGCTCTGCGATCTCAAGGAAATGCAGATCCGCGACGGGCTGCATGTCTTCGGGCTCGCGCCCGAAGGCCGGCTCCTCGCCGACCTCACCACCGCGCTCGCTCGCCTGCCGCGTGGGTCGGACGCCGCCGACGCCTCGCTGCACCGGGCGCTGGCGGGAGATCTCGCGCTCGGTTTCGACCCGCTGGACTGCGATTTTTCCACAAGCTGGACCGGCGCTCGTCCAGAGCTTCTCCACAGCCTGTCCACCGACCCCTGGCGCACGACCGGCGACACGGTGGAGCGGATCGAGCTTCTGGCCGCGCGCCTCGTCTCTCGCGAGGCGGAGGCTTTGCCCGAGTGGCAACGCACGCTCCCCGTGCTCGCCGAGGTGGAGGCACGGTTGAAGCCTGCGGTGTCCGCCTGCGGCGCGGCGGAGATGGCGGGGCTCCTGCGCGGGCTGGACGGTTGTTTCGTGCCACCCGGCCCCTCCGGCGCGCCGACGCGCGGGCGGCCGGACACGCTGCCGACCGGGCGCAACTTCTTCTCGGTCGACACGCGCGCCGTGCCGACGGAAGCGGCTTGGCGGCTCGGGCGGCTTTCGGCCGAGCGCTTGGTGGAGCGCCATTTTCAGGACCAGGGTGAGTGGCTGAGTTCGGTCGGCCTCACCGCCTGGGGCACGGCGAACATGCGCACGGGCGGCGACGACATCGCGCAAGCGCTCGCCCTGATGGGCGCCAAGCCCACATGGGACCGCACGTCCGGCCGCGTCACCGGTTTCGAGATCGTGCCGCTCGCCATCCTCGGCCGACCGCGCGTGGACGTGACCTTGCGCGTTTCGGGCTTCTTCCGCGACGCCTTCCCCGAGCAGATCGCGCTTCTCGACCGCGCCGCGCGGACTGTGGGCGCGCTGGACGAGGAGCCGGGCGAGAACCCGATCGCCGCGCGGATGAAGCGCGAGGAAGCGCAAGCCCGCGCACGCGGTCTTGCCCCCGACGAGGCCAGGCGCGAGGCCGGGCACCGCGTCTTCGGCTCCAAGCCCGGCGCCTATGGCGCGGGGCTTCAGGCCTTGATCGACGAAGGCGGCTGGCAAACGCGCGCCGATCTCGCCACCTCCTATCTCCACTGGGGCGGCTATGCCTATGGGGCGGAGGGCGAAGGCGTCTCTGCGCGCGAGAGCTTCGAGCGGCGCCTCGGCGGCGTCGAGGCCGTCGTCCAGAATCAGGACAATCGCGAGCATGACCTGCTCGATTCCGACGATTACTACCAGTTCGAAGGCGGCATGAGCGCGGCGGTGGAAACCCTGTCCGGCACCGCGCCCGTCGCCTATCACAACGACCATTCGCGCCCCGAGCGCCCGGTGATCCGCACGCTGGACGAGGAGATCGCCCGCGTCGTGCGCGCCCGCGTGGTGAACCCGAAATGGATCGCCGGCGTCATGCGCCATGGCTACAAGGGCGCCTTCGAGATCGTCGCGACGGTCGATTATCTCTTCGCCTTCGCCGCCACGACCCATGCCGTCGCCAACAGGCATTTCGACCTCGTCCACGCCGCCTTCGTGGAGGACGAGCGCGTTTCGGCCTTCATGCGGGACAACAACCCGGCGGGCTTTGCCGAGATGCGCGCGCGCCTTGCCGAAGCCATCCGGCGCGGCCTCTGGCATCCGCGCTCCAACTCGGCGAGACTTGCTCTCGAACCTCTGGCCCTCGAACCTCTGGCCCTCGAAACGGAGACCATCCATCCATGAGCGAGAAGTCGCCCCTCGTGGCCGCCATGAGCGAAGAAGAACTCGACGCGCGCCACGCCGAGAAGATGCGCAAGAAGAAGGCCGCACGCGACAAGATCCTAGCGACCAAGACGCAGGAAAAGGGCCTCGTCATCGTCCACACCGGCAAGGGCAAGGGCAAGTCGACGGCCGCCTTCGGCCTTGTCTTCCGCGCGCTCGGCAACGGCATGAAGGTCGGCATCGTCCAGTTCGTGAAGGGCAAGTGGGAAACCGGCGAGCGGCAGGCGCTGGAGCGCTTTCCCGGCGAGGTGACGATCACCGCCATGGGCGACGGCTTCACCTGGGAAACGCAGGACCGCCAGCGCGACATCGCCGCCGCGCGTCAGGCCTGGGAGCGCGCCAAGGCGATGATCTCGGATGAGGAGCACGACATGGTGATCCTCGACGAGCTGAACATCGTGCTGCGCTACGACTATCTCGCCGTGGAGGAGGTCGTGGACTTCCTGCGCGAGCACAAGCCCGAGATGAAGCATGTCGTCATCACCGGGCGCAACGCCAAGGAAGAGCTGATCGACTTCGCCGATCTCGTGACAGAGATGGAGATGATCAAGCACCCGTTCCGCTCCGGCATCAAGGCGCAGCGCGGCATCGAGTTCTGAGAGCCTGCCCGGAAAGCCTCCGGCGCAGGATCGGAGAGGCTTTTCGCCCTGGCTCCCAGCGTCCGATCCTGCGGGCGGCGACGCCGCCCTCAATCCCCGTGCAGCTTCAGCGCCGGCCCCTTGGTCGGCGAGATCATGTCGGCGGCGATCGAGACCGTGCCGCGCAAGCGACCGAGAACGCGCCATTGGTGCTGGCGCTGGAGCGCGTTGTAGGCGGCGGTGGCAAAATGGCCGCGGATCAGGAAATCGTCCTTGCGCCCGAAGCCGATCATGCCGACCGCGCCGGCCCGCCCGAGCGAGATGAGCCGGCCCTTGTCGCTGTAGCGGAAGGGCTGGACCGGCTCGCCGCGCGCCAGAAGCGGCAGGGTTTCGGTGAGATAGTCCGCCTGCTGGCTGGCGGCCTGGGCGGTCGGTGGCAGCGGCTTGTCGGCGCCGGGCGGCGTCAGGCTCGCCGAGTCGCCCATGACATAGATGGCCTCGTCCACGCTCGAGCGCAGCGTCTGGTCCACCACGATGCGCCCGCGCTTGTCGGTCTCGAAGCGACCGAGATCCTTCAACACGGGATTGCCGACGAGACCGGCGGCCCAGACCGCGAGGTCGCAGGACCAGCGCTCGCCGGATTTGGAATAGACCGAGTCCGCGTCGATCCGCGAGACGTTGACGTCGGTGACGGTCTTGATGTCGAGCTGGCGCAGGCGCTCGATGAGTTGCTGGCGCAGCTCGGGCTCGGCGCCGGGCATGATCTCGGGCGCCGCTTCCAGGATCGTGATGCCGAGCAGCTTGCGCCGCCGCTCGGCCTTGTTCTGCTCGAAGAAGCCGCGCTCGGAGCGGCGCAGATGCGCGGCGAGTTCCGTGCCCGTCGCGCCGGAGCCGACGATCACCACCTCGGCCGGCTCGCCCGTTTCGCGCGCCTCGATCATGGCGGCGATGAACCGGTCGCGGAACCGGTCGGCATCGGCCTTGGTGTCGAGCCGCACGGCGAACTCCTTGACGCCCGTCGTGCCGAAATCCGGCACGACGCCGCCGAGCGCCACCACGCAGAGATCGTAGGGCACGCGCCGCTCGCGCGCCGCGACCGTGCCGTCCTCGCCGAGAATGGCGGCGAGCACGACCTCGCGCCGCTCGTGGTCGATGGCCGAGACAGTGCCCTGCTCGAAGCGGAAGCCGCGCAGCTGGCCGAGCATGTAGAAGGACATTTCGGCGAGCGAGGAGTTCACCGTGCCGGCGGCGAATTCGTGCAGCCGCGGCTTCCACAGATGGGAGAGTTCGCGGTCCACCAGAGCCACGTCGAGCGCGGCATGGCCGGCGAGCTGCGAGGCGAGTTCCAGCCCGCCCGAGCCGCCGCCCAGAATCACGATCCGCTTGCGCCCCGCTTCGTCCGCCATGTCCGTCCTTTCGTTCCCCGCAGGCGAAACAGCGTCAGAGGCCGCCCGTTCCCAGAAGCCCGGTCAGGCCCACGATGATGAGATAGAAGGCGACGATGTAGTTCAGGAGCCGAGGCATCAGGAGAATGAGGACGCCCGCGATCAGGGCGACGATGGGCTGGATGGTGATGATTTCCATGGGTCGAAACCTTCCTTTGCGCGCTTGGCCTGTAGAGCCTGTTCGACAACCCGGCCGGGTCGGCCCGGCGAGTTGTCGAACAGCCTCTAGGCCATGTACCAGCCGTGGCTGACGGTGATGGACTGGCCGGTCAGGGCCTTGGAGCCGAAGCCGGCGAGGAAGGTCGCGACCTCCGCGACGTCCTCGACCGTGGTGAACTCGCCGTCCACCGTGCGGCCGAGCATGATGCGGCTCACCACCTCCTCCTCGGGAATGCCGAGCGAGCGGGCCTGTTCGGGGATCTGCTTCTCGACCAGCGGCGTGCGCACGAAGCCGGGGCAGATGACATTGGCGCGCACGCCATGCGGCCCGCCTTCCTTGGCTGCGACGCGGGCGAGGCCCAGAATGCCGTGCTTGGCGGCGACATAGGCGCTTTTGAGCGCCGAGGGCTCGTGCGAATGCACCGAGCCCATATAGATCATCGAGCCGGATTTCTGCCGGTACATATGCGGCAGGCTCGCCTTGGTGACGAGAAACGAGCCGCCGAGATGGATGTCGACGACGCGCTTGAACTCCTCGTAGGGGAAGTCCTCGATCGGGTGGACGATCTGGATGCCGGCATTGGCGATCGCCGTGTCGAGCCGGCCCCAATGCTGCACGACCCGCTCGATGCCCGCGCCGACCGCCGCCTCGTCGGTGACGTCCATGGTGAGGGCGATGGCGCTGCCGCCCTCGGCCTCGATGGCGGCCGCCGCCTCTTCGGCCGCCTCGCCCTTCAGGTCGGCGATGGCGACGCGCGCGCCCTCGCGCGCGAAGCGCCGGGCGATCTCGCGCCCGATGCCCGAGCCCGCTCCCGTGATGACCGCGACCTGCCCTTCCAGACGCATGGCGCCCTCCGCTCCCGAATCGACAAAGCGCCAAGGAGAATAGTCCGAGGCGGCGCTTGGGGAAGCCGGTTTCGGTGCCTCTTGCGCCCCCGTCTTCGCAGATGCGTCTTTTTTCTTCGCATTGGCACCACGGCGTATTATGAGCCTCCTCGGACATTTCCCCCGGCGGCCGATCGGAACGCATCGGTCCGGCCGGGCAGACCGCAGGGCGCGGCGGATGCGAAAGGGCATCGGCGACGCGTCGGCGACGGGCGCGCGAAAGGACTTCATCCGATGCAGGCTTCACGGATCGACGGCAAGGCGGCGGCGGAGGCGGTTCTGCGGCAGGCGAAGGCCGCAGGCGACAAGCTGCGCGAGACGAGCGGCGTGCAGCCGGGTCTGGCGGTGGTGATCGTCGGCGAGGACCCTGCGAGCCAGGTCTATGTCGCCAACAAGGGGCGCACCGCCGAGGCCTGCGGCTTCCATTCCGTCACCCATCGCCTGCCGGCCGACGTGCCGCAGGACGAGCTTCTGGCGCTGATCGACCGGCTGAACGCCGATCCCGCCATTCACGGCATTCTCCAGCAGCTTCCCCTGCCCAAGGGGCTCGACGCGGACGCCGTGATCGCTCGCATCCATCCCGACAAGGACGTGGACGGGCTGACGCTGGTGAATGCCGGGCGGCTGGCGAGCGGCCTCGTGAACGACGCCTTCGTGCCCTGCACGCCGGCCGGCTGCATGGTGCTCCTGCGTCAGGTTCTGGGCGAGGACCTGTCGGGCAAGCGCGCCGTCGTGATCGGGCGCTCCAATCTCGTCGGCAAGCCCATGGCGCAGCTTCTGCTTCTGGCCAATGCCACGGTGACGGTGGCCCATTCGCGCACGAAGGATCTGCCGGCCCTTTGCCGCGAGGCCGACATTCTGGTGGCCGCGATCGGCCGCCCCCGCTTCCTGAAGGGCGACAGCGTGAAGCCCGGCGCGGTGGTGATCGATGTCGGCATCAACCGCATCGACGCGCCCGAAAAGGGCGAAGGCAAGACGCGGCTCGTCGGCGACGTGGATTTCGACGAAGCGGCCGCGCGCGCCTCGGCCCTGACGCCGGTTCCGGGCGGCGTCGGCCCGATGACCATCGCCATGCTGATGGCCAACACGGTCGCCAGCGCCTATCGCGCCGCCGGCGAGGAGCGCCCGCGCTTCTAGAACGGAGCCGGCTTACTCCATCGCCGCCTGCACCAGCTCGCGCCGCGCCACCTCCCGGATCGCGCGGGTGAGCGGTTCGAGCCGGTCGGCGGCGAGGCGGCTGACCTGCCAGAAGAGCGGCGTGTCGAGATAGGCGCCGGGCACGAGCTCCACGAGCCGGCCGGACGAAAGGGGCTCGCGCACCAGCGCCACCGGATTGAGGCACCAGCTGAGACCGAGACAGGCGGCTTCCACGAAGCCCTGCGTCGAGGGAAGCCAGTGCGTCGGATGGGCGATCTCCTCGCCGAAGACGGCGCGCAGCCAATTGGCCTGAAGCCGGTCCTTGCGGTTGAAGGTGAGCGCGGGCGCGCGGCCGATCGCCTCCGGCGTCACGCCATCGGAGAAATAGCGCGCGACGAAGCCGGGGCTCGCGGTCGCCGCATAGCGGAGCGCCCCGAGCGGCAGGGAGCGGCAGCCTTGGACGGGCTCGCCCGACGACGTCACCGCCGCCAGAACCTTGCCGCGCCGCAGCCAGTCGGCCGTGTGGTCCTGATCGTCCACGGCGATGTCGAGAAGCGGATCGTTCCCGCCCGCGAACTCTGCCAGCGCCGGGAGAAACCACGTGCCGAGACTGTCGGCATTGGTGGCGATCGGCAGCGTGACGCGCGTCCTGCCTTCCGCCTCGTCGGCAAGATCGGGCAGGCGCGCGAACAGCTCGGTTTCCAGAAGCCCGACCTGATCCATGTGCCGGCAGAGCCAGGCACCCTTTTCCGTCGCGCGGCAGGGCTGGCCGCGCTCCACCAGAACCGTGCCGACGCGCTCTTCGAGCTGCCGCACGCGCTGCGACACGGCCGAGGGCGTGACGTTCAGGGCACGCGCCGCCCGTTCGAAACTGCCGGTTCGCACCACGCTCGCGAGCGCGCGAAGCGCGGGATAGTCGAGCATTGTAAGTTTAGCTCCGCTTCATTGGCGTTAGAGAGTTTAACACGCCTAATGATCCGGCGCATGATAGCTCCGTCTCCATTCGCAGGACGAACGGGAGACGGACATGGACATGACGGCCTATGGCACGGGGCTGACCACGGCGCTGACGCTGATCCTGGCGATCGGCGCGCAGAACGCCTTCGTCCTGCGCCAGGGGATCGCGCGCGCGCATGTTCTTCCCGTGTGCCTCACCTGCGCCCTGTCGGACGCGATCCTCATCACGCTCGGCGTCACGAGCTTTGCGCGCGTCGCCGCGCTTCTGCCGATGCTCGACCCGGTTCTGCGCTTGTTCGGCGCGGGGTTCCTCGCGTGGTACGGGGCCAAGAGCTTCCTTCGCGCGCTGAAGGCCGACGATGCGCTGCAACTCGCCGCGACGGGCGCGGGCACGCTTTCGCAGGCGCTCGTCACCTGCCTTCTCCTGACCTGGGCGAACCCGCATGTCTATCTCGACACGGTGGTGCTGATCGGCAGCCTGTCGACGCGCTTTCCCGGCAGCGAAGCGGCTTTCGGCGCGGGCGCCGTCACCGCCTCCTTCGGCTTCTTCTTCGCGCTCGGCTACGGCGCGCGGCTGCTGCGCCCGATCTTCGAGCGCCCCGGCGCCTGGCGCGCGCTGGAAGCGGCGATCGGCGTGACCATGTGGGCGATCGCCGCGAGCCTGCTTCTCGGCGGCTGACGCGAGCCCAAAAGGAAAGCCCCGCATGGCGGACATGCGGGGCTTTCGATCGAGACGGAATGTCCGACGCCTCAGGGTCTGTTTCCAGACGATCAGGCGTCCTTGCCGGATTCGTCGGGCACGCCGGGCTTGGCCGGCGCGGCATTGGCGTCGGCGCCGACGGCGACCTTCGGGCCGCCCTTGGAGACGCCCACCATGGCCGGGCGAAGCACGCGCTCGCCGATCGCGTAGCCGTCCTGGACGACCTGCACCACCGTGTTGTTCGGCAGTTCGGCGTTCGGGATTTCGAACATGGCCTGATGGAAATTGGGGTCGAAGCGCTGGCCTTCCGGCTCCAGCTTCTTCACGCCGTGGCGCTCCATCGTGGACTGCATGGAGCGGGCCGTCATCTCGACGCCCTCGGCCAGCGTCTGAAGGCCGGCATCGGCCTCGCGCGCGCCGTCGGGAATGGCCTGGAGGGCGCGGGAGAGATTGTCCGACACGGCGAGCATGTCGCGCGCGAAATTGGCGACGGCGAACTGACGGGCGTCCTTCACCTCGCGCTCGGTGCGCCGGCGAAGGTTCTCCATGTCGGCGGCCAGACGGATCAGGCGATCCTTGACGTCGGCATTCTCGGCTTCGAGCTCGTTGACGCGGGCCTGGAGCGCCTCCGTCGCGGCGCCGCCTGCCTCAAGGCCGGCCTGCGCCTCGCCGGTCTCGCCGGCGCTACCCGCCGTGCCGGCCGCCGCGCCCGAGACGCCCGATCCCTTGAAATAGGCCGCGCCGCCAGCCGAATACGCGCCGGCCTCGTCGTCGTGGTCGTTCACGTGCTTCTCGCTCTCGCCTGTCATCGGGCACTCCTGTTCGCGCGGTCTTGGGACGGGCGGCGCGGGCGCCGCCTCGCGGCCGCCGCGCCACTCTCCGGATAAAGGTGGTCGGTGCGGGATATCGAATGAGGCGGGCCGGAAATCAAGGCCGGCGCGGCGGCGCCCCGTTCGCCAGGAGGCGGGACACGAGCCGCGCGGTGTAATCCACCATGGGCACGATGCGCCGGTAGTTGAGGCGCGTCGGCCCGATCACGCCCACCGCGCCGATGACGCGCTCCTGCGAGTCCGAATAGGGCGCGATCACGAGCGAGGAGCCCGACAGCGAGAAGAGCTTGTTTTCCGAGCCGATGAAGATGCGAACGCCGTTGCCGGATTCGGCGAGATCGATCAGCTCCATGATCGAGGTCTTGGATTCCAGATCGTCGAACAGGTGGCGCAGCCGCTCCAGGTCTTCCGACGCCGAGACATTGTCCAGAAGGTTGGCGCGGCCCCGCACGATGAGGCGCGAGGGCTGGCCCGCCCCCTCGCCCGACCAGACCGCGAGGCCCGCGTCCACCAGCTGGCGCGACAGGGCGTCCAGCTCGCGCGAGGTCTCGTCCTTCAGCGCCTCGATGCGCCCGCGCGCCTCGGCGAGCGTGCGCCCGACCACATGGGCGTTGAGGAAATTGGCCGCTTCCACGAGCTGCGCCGCGGTGATGCCGGGCGGCAGCGCCAGGACGCGGTTCTCCACCTCGCCGTTCTCGCCGACGAGAACCACCAGAGCGCGCGCCGCGTCGAGCCGCACGAATTCGATATGCTTCAAGCGCGGATCGGCCTTGGCCGCGACCACGATCCCCGCCCCGCGCGACAGGCCGGAGAGGAGCTGCGAGGCTTCGGTCAGGAGCGCGTCCACCGGGCGGCGCTCGTCATGGTCGCGCACCTTCTGTTCGATCTCGGCCCGCTCGCGCTCCGGCACGTCGCCGACTTCCAGAAACGCGTCCACGAAGAAGCGCAGGCCCACCTGCGTCGGCAGGCGCCCGGCCGAGACATGCGGCGCGTAGATGAGGCCGAGCGCTTCGAGATCCGACATGACGTTGCGGATCGAGGCCGGCGACAGGGCGCTCGACAGGAGCCGGGACAGGTTGCGCGAGCCGACCGGCTCGCCCGATTCGAGATAGGAATCCACGATCAGACGGAAGATTTCGCGCGAGCGCTCGTCCAACCCGCCGGGAAGGGACGGCTGGCCGGACACGAGGTCGGCGAAGGGAGGCAGGGCGCGCTTCATGACCCTTCTTATAGGGAGCGCGGCGGTTTCAGCCAAGGCAAGCGCGCGGCATGCGCGGCACACCCTGTTCAAGCCGCGCCGCAATCATTAAGAGGCGGGTTCGAAATCGTTAATATGGACTCCCCGATGCGGCCTTCCAAACGCCAGAACGACGAACTGCGCCCCGTGTCCCTGGAGCGCGGCGTTTCGCGCCACGCCGAGGGCTCGTGCCTCGTCAAGTTCGGCGACACCCATGTCCTGTGCGCGGCGAGCCTGGAAGAGCGCGTGCCCGGCTGGCTGAAGAATTCCGGCAAGGGCTGGGTCACGGCCGAATACGGCATGCTGCCGCGCGCCACGGGCGAGCGCATGAAGCGCGAGGCGGCGAGCGGCAAGCAGAGCGGTCGCACGCAGGAGATCCAGCGCCTCGTGGCGCGCTCGCTGCGCGCCGTGGTGGACCTCGAAGCGCTCGGCGAGCGCATGATCACGGTGGATTGCGACGTGATCCAGGCCGATGGCGGCACGCGCACGGCCTCGATTACCGGCGCCTTCGTCGCCCTGTCGGACTGCCTCGCCTGGATGGAAGCGCGCGGCATGCTGAAGCGCGACAAGGTCCTGAAGGACCATGTCGCGGCCATTTCCTGCGGCATCTACAAGGGCTCCCCGGTGCTCGATCTCGACTATCTCGAGGATTCGGCTGCTGGAACCGACGCCAATTTCGTGCTCACCGGGCGCGGCGGCATCGTCGAGATCCAGGGCACGGCCGAGGGCGAGCCCTTCTCGCGCGACGAACTCGACGCGCTCATGAAGCTCGCCGAAAAGGGCATCGGCGAACTCGTCGAGCACCAGAAGCGCTGCCTCGAAGGCTGATCGCGGCAAGGCGAAATCACCCTTCGCCTGAAGCCTCGGGTCAGCCTCGGGGCGCATATCTCATTGAAAGAGGGCGGGGTCTCGCCCCCGCCCCGAACCGGCCAGGCAGCGATGACGAATTCTCCCCTTCTCGATCCCGCCGGCGGCCCGCTTCTGGTCGCCAGCCACAATGGCGGCAAGATCGCCGAATTCCGCGAGCTTCTGGCCCCGCTCGGCTTCACCGTGGTCTCGGCCGCCGACAAGGCGCTGCCCGAGCCCGAGGAAACCGGCTCCACCTTCGAGGAAAACGCCGCGATCAAGGCGCTGGCAGCGGCGCGCGCCACCGGCCTTCTGGCGCTCAGCGACGATTCCGGCCTCGTGGTGGACGCGCTCGGCGGCGATCCCGGCATCTACTCGGCGCGCTGGGCCGGCCCCGAGAAGGATTTCGCCCTCGCCATGCGCAATGTCGAGGAAAAGCTCCAGGCCGCTGGCGCCACCGAGCCCGACAAGCGCACGGCGCGCTTCGTCGCGGTCCTCTGCCTCGCCTCGCCCGAGGGCGAGACGCGCTTCTATCGCGGCGAGGTCGAGGGCACGATCGTCTGGCCGCCGCGCGGAACGCTCGGCTTCGGCTACGACCCGTCCTTCCTGCCGGAGGGCGAAAGCCGCACCTTCGGCGAAATGCCCTCGCACGAGAAACACGGCTGGGTGCCGGGGCAGGCCGAGGCGCTGTCGCACCGCGCCCGCGCCTTCCAGCTCTTCGCGCGGGAGGCGCTCGGGATCGCATGAATATGATGATGGCGGCCGCCCGCCCCCTCACCCGTCCCCTGTCGCAGATCAGGCCCTACACGCCGCCCGCCGGCGAGCCGGGCTTCGGCGTCTATGTCCATTGGCCCTTCTGCGCGGCCAAGTGCCCTTATTGCGACTTCAACAGCCATGTGCGCCACCAGCCGGTGGATCAGGCGCGCTTCGTGGAGGCCTTCCGCCGCGAGATCGCCACCCAGGGCCGGCGCACGGCGGGCGAGACCGTCACCTCCATTTTCCTGGGCGGTGGCACGCCCTCCCTGATGGAGCCGGCCACCGTTTCGGCCATTCTGGAAGCGGTCGCCGCGCAGTGGACCGTCGCCGACGGCGCCGAGATCACGCTCGAAGCCAATCCGACCTCGGTCGAGGCCGAACGCTTCCGGGGCTACCGGGCGGCGGGCGTCAACCGCGTGTCGCTCGGCGTCCAGGCGCTGAACGACGCCGACCTCAAGCGCCTCGGCCGGATGCACGACGTCGATCAGGCGCTCGGCGCGATCCGCCTCGCGCGCGAGATCTTCCCGCGCCTGTCCTTCGACCTGATCTACGCCCGGCCCGGCCAGAGCGTGTCGGCCTGGGAGCGCGAATTGTCGGAAGCGATCTCGCTCGCCGCCGACCATCTCTCGCTCTACCAGCTGACCATCGAGGAAGGCACGATCTTCCACGCCCTGCACAAGGCGGGCAAGCTCGTGGTTCCGGACGGCGAATTGTCGGCCGAGCTCTACGAGGCGACGCAGCAGCTGACCCTCTTCCACGGCCTTCCGGCCTACGAGATTTCCAACCACGCCGCGCCCGGCGCGGAGTCGCGCCACAATCTCACCTATTGGCGCTACGGGCTCTATGCCGGCGTCGGCCCCGGCGCCCATGCCCGCCTGCCCGGCGAGGACGGCGGCCGCCATGCCGTCTCCAACGAGAAGCATCCCGAGACCTGGCTGAAAATGGTCGAGGACTGGGATTCGGGCGAAGTCGAGAACGAGCCGCTGGCGTCCAGCGAGCAGGCCGACGAGCTGATGCTCATGGGCCTGCGCCTCGTGGAAGGCATCGACCTCAAGCGCTGGCGCGAGCTGTCGGGCCGCGACATCGACCCCGATGTCGAGGCCGAACTGACCCTTCACGGCATGATCGAGCGCCTCGGCCCCGACCGGCTGCGCGCGACCCCGGCGGGCATGCTGGTGCTCGACGCCGTGGTCGCCGATCTGGCGTGAGCGCCAGCCCGGCCGCGATGGCTTGCCGTTCGGGGGATCGCTCGCGCCTTTCGACGAGGGCCGGGCGCTGAACGGGGCGGCCTCGGCGCTTCTCGTCTATGGCGGCGCGGCGCTCGCCGAGATCGGCGGCTGCTTCGCCTTCTGGGCGGTGCTGCGCTCCGGGCGCTCCGCCCTCTGGCTCGTGCCGGGCGTCCTGTCGCTCCTCGCCTTCGCCTGGCTTCTCACCCGCGTCGATGCCGAGTTCGCCGGCCGTGCCTATGCGGCCTATGGCGGGGTCTATATTCTGGCCTCGCTCGGCTGGCTCTGGGCGGCGGAAGGCGTGCGACCCGACCGCTTCGACCTTCTCGGCGCGCTCCTGTGTCTGGCGGGCGCCGCCGTCATCCTTCTCGCACCCCGAGGTGTCTCATGAGCGAGCCCCGAACCCCTGCCGATTCCGGGATCGATGCGCCCGAGTTCGAGGAAGCCGCGTTCGAGGAGACCGAGGGCGGCGACGAGGCGGACGCGTCCCGTCCCGATTCCGGCGCGACCTATCTCGTGCGCGGCGCGAGCCTTCGCGCGCCCAGGCCTGACCCGGCGCTCTATCTCGTGGCGACGCCGATCGGAAACCTTTCCGACGTCACCTTGCGCGCGCTCGACCTCATCGCCGGGGCGGATGTGCTGGCCTGCGAGGACACGCGCGTCACGCAGAAGCTCCTTTCGCGCTACGGCATCCGCCGCCGGCTCTTCGCCTATCACGAGCACAACGCCGCCGAATCCGGCCCGGCGCTTCTGGCCGAGATCGAAGCCGGCCGCTCCGTCGCGCTCGTGTCCGACGCCGGCACGCCGCTCGTGTCGGACCCCGGCTTTCGTTTGGGGGAAGAGGCCATCGCGCGTGGTCTGCCGGTCGTGCCCATTCCCGGCGCCTCGGCGCCGCTGGCGGCGCTTTGCGCCTCCGGCCTTCCCTCCGATGCCTTCTTCTTTGCCGGCTTCTTGCCGGTGAAGGACGGCGCGCGGCTGGCCAAGCTCGAAACGCTGGCGCGCATTCCCGGCACGCTCCTCTTCTTCGAAGCGCCGCACCGGATCGCGGAGAGTCTGAGCGCCATGGCACAAGGGCTCGGCCCCCGGCCCGCCGCCGTCTGCCGCGAGCTGACCAAGGCCTACGAGACGATCTATCGCGGCACGCTGCCGGAGCTTGCCGAGCGCTTCGCGGCGATGGAACGGGTGCGCGGCGAGATCGTCGTCTGCGTCGGCCCGCCGGCCGCCGAAGAAGCCCCGGCGAGTGGCGACGTGGACACGATCCTGCGCGGGCTTCTCGCCGAGATGAAGCCGGCAAAGGCCGCGCAGGAAGCGGTGAAGCTCACCGGCCTTGCGCGCCGCGAGCTGTATCAGCGCGCGCTGGAGCTGAAGGGCGGCGCATGAAGCCGCGCGCGGGCGACGAGGCGCTCCGCGCCAAGCGCGGGTTCTTCCGAAAGGGGCACCGCGCCGAAACGCTGGCCGCCTGGGCCTTGCGCCTCAAGGGCTACCGCATCCTCGCCAGGCGCTATCGCACGCCATCGGGCGAAATCGACCTCGTCGCCCGGCGCGGCGCGCTCATTGCCATCGTCGAGGTGAAGGCCCGCCCGACGCTGCGGGCGGCGATGGACGCCGTGACGCCCGCGGCCCAGACCCGCATCGAGCGCGCCGCCGATCTCTGGCTCTCGCGCCAGAAGCGCACGGCGCATCTCTCCATCCGCTTCGACATCGTCGCCGTCCTCCCCCGGCGCTGGCCGGTGCATGTGAAAGACGCGTGGCGGGCACGCGGCTGAGCGGCGTTTCGGCGCCCCGCGCAACCTGCCCGTGGACAGAACCCCCGTTCCCCTCTACCTCGGCACGGACGGAACCGTTCGGGGAACACACCGCATGTCGCTCAAGGTCGCGGTCCAGATGGACCATGTGTCGGGCATCACCATCAAGGGCGATTCCACCTTCGCCCTCTGCCTCGAGGCCGAGCGGCGCGGGCATCAGCTCTTCCACTACACGCCGGATCGCCTGTCCTTGCGCGACGGGGTCGCGACGGCGCGGGTCGAGACGCTGAATCTGGTGGAAGAGCAGGGCAAGCATTTCACCCTCGGCGAGCCGCACAAGGTCGATCTGTCGACCATGGACGTGGTGCTCCTGCGCCAGGACCCGCCCTTCGACATGAACTACATCACCTCGACGCATATTCTGGAGCGCATTCACCCCAAGACCCTGGTGGTCAACGACCCCGCCTGGGTGCGCAACATGCCCGAGAAGATCTTCGTCACGGAATTTTCCGACCTGATGCCGGAGACGATCATCACCAAGGACCCGGCCGAGATCGCGGCCTTCCGCGCCGAGTTCGGCGAGATCGTCCTGAAGCCGCTCTATGGAAATGGCGGCGCGGGCGTCTTCCATCTGACGAAAGACGACCGCAACCTTTCCTCGTTCCTCGAGACCTTCGCGCTTCTCTTCCGCGAGCCCTTCATCGCGCAGCGCTATCTCAAAGACGTGCGCAAGGGCGACAAGCGCGTCATCCTGATCGACGGCGAGCCGGTGGGCGCGATCAACCGCGTGCCCTCCGAGACCGACGCGCGCTCCAACATGCATGTCGGCGGGCGGGCCGAGCCGACCGAGCTCACGCCGCGCGAGCGCGAAATCTGCGAGCGCATCGGCCCGAAGCTCAAGGAGCGCGGCCAGGTCTTCGTCGGGATCGACGTGATCGGCGACTATCTGACCGAGATCAACGTCACCTCGCCGACCGGCATTCGCGAGGTGAAGCGCTTCGGCGGCGCCGATATCGCGGCGCTCTTCTGGGACGCGGTGGAAGCCAAGCGCTGACGCGGGCGCAGGATCGGCGGTCGGGCGCCTCCACCCGGGCGCCCGACCCGATTTCCTGAACGCGGGCTGAATGCCGCGTTCGGAACAGGTTCGGCTTCGCCATGTTGAAATGGCTCCATCGATCTCGCGCCTTCCTTCGGATGGTTTCCCTATGACGAAAGCTCGTCTCTTCCTTCTGGCCCTCGCGGGCACGGCGCTCGCGCCCGGCATCGCCAGCGCCGCCACGGCGATCGCCACCACGAATGTCAACTTGCGCGCCGGCCCCTCCACCGCCTATCCGCCCGTGAACGTCGTGCGCGGCGGCGAGGAGGTCCGGGTCTACGGGTGCCTGGCCAATCGCGCCTGGTGCGACGTGACCTTCTACGGCCAGCGCGGTTGGATCTCGTCCAACTATCTCGCCTATGTCAGGGGCGGCCAGCGCTACACCGGCCCGCGCGTCGTGCCCTATATCGGCGCGCCGACCGTCACCTACTCCTTCGGCCGCTATTGGGACGACCATTACCGCGACCGCGACTTCTACCGCGACCGCCGCCGCTGGGACGGCATCTATGGCCCGCGCATCTTCGATCGCGGCCCGCCGCCGCGCCCGGTGCGCGAGCGCGGCTACTATGACGCCCCGCCCCCTCCCCCGCCGCCGGGCTGGGATCGCCGCGACCGCTTCGAGCGGGACCGCGACCGGTTCGAGGGCCGCCGCGACCGCGAGCGCTTCGAGGACGGCCCGCCGCCACCCCCGCCGCGCCACTGGGAAGAGCGCCGGGACTGGGACGAAGATTATTGATCCGAACCAAGGGCGGCGCCGCGAGGCGCCGTTTTTCGTTGGAAGAAGCGGATGGTCTCCCGTCCTTGCTCACACGCTGCTTGCGAACTACCCTCGCCCTCCAGGCGAAAACACGATTCGAGGGCCGGGCATGGTGTCGCGTGTGAGAACCGTCGCCTTTCAGGGCGTCGAGGCGGTGCCGGTCGATGTTCAGGTTCTGGTCGCGCCCGGCAAGGTTGGCATGGGCATCGTCGGGCTGGCCGACAAGGCCGTCACCGAAAGCCGCGAGCGGGTTCAGGCCGCGCTTCACGCCTCCGGCCTGTCGATGCCGCCCAAGCGCGTCACCGTCAATCTCGCGCCCGCCGACCTGCCGAAGGAAGGCTCGCATTACGACCTTCCCATCGCGCTCGGCCTCATGGCCGCGCTCGGCGCCATCCCGGCCGATGCGCTGCAGCGCTTCGTGGTGCTGGGCGAGCTTTCGCTAGATGGGCTCGTCACGCCGGTCAGCGGCGTTCTGCCCGCCGCGATGAGCGCCAACGCGCTCGGCCTCGGTCTCATATGCCCGGAAGGCGGCGGGTCGGAAGCGGCCTGGGCCGATCCCGAGATGGACATTCTGGCGCCCCGCTCGCTGATCCAGATCGCCAACCATTTTCGCGGCACGCAGCGCCTCGCGCGGCCCGAGCCCGTGCAGGAGGACGCGAGCGCCCTCGCCCTGCCCGACCTCCGGGACATCAAGGGCCAGACCGTGCCCAAACGCGCGCTCGAGATCGCCGCGGCGGGCAACCATAACCTTCTGAGGGTGTGCTACATTAATTGACACGTATACACCGACCCCGACCGACCCAAGCTCGCCGTTCGACGGGGTTCACTAGAAACCCGAAAGCGGCCGTTCCGCAGTCTGAGTTACTAAACCCCGATCGCCACGCCCCCAGCGCACCGAAGGGCACGACCAGCCACGGCGGCGCCTTCCAGATTGTGAGCAGAACGAAGCACGTCGGGGCGAGAGCAAACGAGATGACATGGCAAGGCAGAAGCGCCTGCTCGGCGTCTTGGAGGCGGTCGAATCCTGCCACACGGCCAGGATCGGCGGCTACGTGATTGAAGGGCACGTGCCCATGGATGGCGTCGACAGGCTCATGTCGACAGGCCGAGGGTTGCGGGCATCGCGGCACCGGGCATGCCAGCGGGATCGCCCGGCATGGCAAGACCCGAAGGCCCGGTCCGACGTCCTGTCGTTCGGAGACGTGTCGACCGCCCCCGGGGTCTTCTACCGCGCTGGACGGGAGTGAGACCCGATGGCCCCACCGGAGACACGCATACGGCCACTCCTGGGTCGTCGTTCCTCGCACCTCGTGCCGATCGAATGGAACTCCTTCCGCCGCCGCCTGTTCTCGACGGATCGGAAGTCGGAACGTCCCATGCTCGGCGCATGCCTGCGTAGTCTCGTCGTCATCCTGTCCCTGGTTGCGGTCGCCGCGTTCGCCGGGCACGGAACGGCGACGGCCGGCGTGAGCGTCCACGACCATCCGGCCGCCGATTGCGCGCCGAGTCCGTCGACGCATGCCCATGGCGGGGCACACAAGCCCGACGGCGACACGTCTGGCATGTCCTGCTGCGGGAAGTCCTGCACCAGCCTCCTGCCGTTCCCGGCGCCGCCCGGCTTCGTCCGCGTGGCCCTCGAGGCCGATCCCGCCCCAACCTTGTACCAGGACGGCAAGGGCATCCTGCCGCCCGGCCCGAAGCGTCCCCCAAAGACCGCCTGAGCCGTCTCGAGAGGCCCGACCGACCGTGCCGAGCCCTCGCGGCCGCGAGGCGGTCCGAGTCCGATGGCGTCGCTCACCGTCCCCGTCCGACGACGGTCGCCGCGGCGTCGGCGACCGGATCGGCACGAATCCCCATCCATGACGACGCATGCCGTCGGCGGGGCCGGAGCACCCGGTCCGCCGTCACTGAGCGAACAAGCAACGGCGTCGCCGCGCTCCCGCGGCCGCACGCTGACATCCAGCAAAAGGTCCCGAGGGACCCCATCCATAGGAACGAACCAATGCGCAAGATCACGATCCTGTCCGCCGCTCTTCTCGCCGCCGCCGTCTCCCACGCTTCCGCGCAGGACCAGCACGGCATGGCGGCGTCGTCGGAGCAGGTGACGCTCCCCGCCGCCTGCGAGGCCGCCGCCGGGTCCATGGACATGTCCAAGATGATGGGCGGCATGGAGGGCATGATGTCCGGCGGCCAGATGGACGAGGTCCAGAAGGGCAACATGGACGCGATGATGAAGATGCACGGCCCCATGATGAAGGCGGCCATGATCAAGGACCCGGACCTCGCGTTCAACTGCGGGATGATCGCCCATCACCAGGGTGCGATCGCCATGTCCGAGGTCGAGCTCAAGACGGGCAAGGACGAGAAGTCCAAGGAGATGGCCCGGATGATCATCGACGCGCAGAAGAAGGAAATCGAGGAGATGACCGCCCGCGTCGAGGCGCTCGCGAAGTAAGCGGCGGACCCGTGCCCCGGGGGCGGCCGCCTCCGGGGCATCTCGACACACCAACGAACGGAGCAGGAGCTATGGGTTACGGACGGTTCGCCGCGATGATCGCGACCTCGACGGTCGTGATGTTCGGCTTGATGTACCTAAACACATACGCGCTCGACCACGTCTTCTACAGCCAGACGCGGACGTGGATGGCCGTGGTGATGGGTGCCGTGATGGCACTGATCATGATCGGCTTCATGTGGGGGATGTACCCCAGGAAGGGTACCAACGCGGCCATCGTCGCGGCCGGCGTCGTCGTCTTCGCCGGGGCCCTGTGGCTCGTGCGCAGCCAGGAGACCGTCCACGACGTCGCCTACATGAAGGCGATGATCCCCCACCACTCCATCGCGATCATGACGAGCGAGCGCGCACACATTCGCGACCCGCGGGTCCGCGAGCTCGCCGACGGCATCGTGGAGGCGCAGGTCCGCGAGATCGGGGAGATGGAGCGCCTCATCGCAGACCTCGAGGCCAACCCGCCCGCCGACGGCGCACCGGACCTGCCGCCGCGGATGCCCGAGGCCGCCATCGCGGCCGGCAATTGAGCGAAGGAAAGGACGCCGACATGTCCACGACGATTGCAGACGGCAGCACGGCTCCCTCAAGCGCGGTGAAGGCCAAGCGGGCGACCATCTACCGGATGGTCATGCCCAAACACATCTGCCCCTGGGGCCTGCGCGCCGTCGACCTCCTCAAGCGCGAGGGCTTCGAGGTCGACGACCGCTGGCTGACGACCCGCGACGAGACCGACGCCTTCAAGGCAGAGCACCACGTGGAGACGACGCCCCAGACGTTCGTGGACGGGAAGCGGGTCGGCGGGTACGACGACCTCCGGCGCTTCCTCGGCAAGTCCGTCGCCGACCCCAAGGCCGTCACCTACAAGCCCGTTATCGCCATCTTCGCCATGGCCGCCCTGATGGCGATGGCGGTGACCTGGGCGCTTCTCGAAACCCTGCTGACGGTGCGAACCGTCGAGTGGTTCGTCTCGATCGCGATGTGCCTCCTGGCTGTGCAGAAGCTGCGGGACGTGGAGGGCTTCGCCACGATGTTCCTTGGCTACGATCTCCTGGCCCAGCGCTGGGTCCGCTACGCCTACCTCTACCCCTTCGGCGAGGCGCTGGCGGGCGTGCTGATGCTGGCAGGCGCCGCGATGTGGCTGTCCGTCCCGGTCGCGCTGTTCATCGGCACGGTCGGAGCCATCTCGGTCTTCAAGGCTGTCTACGTCCAGAAGCGCGAACTGAAGTGCGCGTGCGTCGGCGGGGACTCCAACGTGCCCCTCGGCTTCGTGTCCCTCACCGAGAACCTCATGATGGTCGGGATGGCGGTTTGGATGGCTGCCCGCATGTTCGCGTGACGGGGAAGCCGGATCGTCGTCGGTTCAGCGCGTCCGCAGGACTGCCTCCGTGCCGGCGACGGTGTCGCCGCCGTTCGGGAACGCCTCGACGGAGGTGATCGTGCCGAGGCCCAGCACGACGGCCCCCACCGTGGCGCGGAAGAGGTTGTTCGGCGTCACGAAGAATGCCTCGCCATCAAAGATACAGACGATCGGGTAGGCGTCGGCCTGCGGCCCATCTGCTTCCGGCCCGTTCGCGCCGTAGGTACCTCTCATAAATCCGCTCCCTAGCGGACGATACGATTCCTAGGCGCACTTTGCCAAAGCGTTGCACGTCCTCAGTTGGTGGCGGCGTTCCACAACGCGTTCTTGAGGTCGATGAGCGGCGGGTTGGGCAGGACGGGAGGCGGCTGGCGTCCCGCCACCCCCGGAGGCGCCAGGATGGAGAAGCGGATCTCGCCGTCCGTGTAGTAGCGGTCCCCTTCGCCATTGCGACCGTTCAAGGTCAAGCCGACGCCCGTCACCTCGTAGACCTCCGCAACACGCCCGGTCCTGGCAAGATCGGCCGCCAACTCGTCACGCATCGCATCGACGTCCGGAGAGATGGCATGGGTCACGGCACCCGTGTAATGGCTGAACCCGACGCCGACATCGAACGAGGCGGATCCGAGCCAGACAGGTCGGCCCTCCGCCCCGGCTGACAGGACATTCCAGAAACGCACATGCTGGCGCCGGTCTGCGCTCAGTCCGACCGCCTTCTCGAAGGCGAGGTCCTGTTGTCGCCTTTGGTAGAACAGCGGACTTACGGGCGCATCGCGATAAGCGCGGTCGAGAACCACGCTACCGACGATCTCGATGCTGGTGCGAAGCGTCACGGGATCGGCCGGCGTCCAACCTGCGGCTGCCATGGCCGTCACGAGTTCGCTCCGGGATCCGACGACGCCGACGTTGAGAGGATCGCCCGACAGCCCGTCCGCCGTACGCGTCACCATCTCCAAGCCGTTCAGCGCGGTCTGATGCTCGTAGTGGCGCAGCGCGAACGGCAGGACGAGATACGCCATGCAGGCCCACGCGACGGCACTTCCGCCGACGGCAAGCGCTAGGCGTCGCAGGACCATGCGCCCTCGTCGAACGATACGGCACCCTGGGTGCTGCTTCGGCCCGTCCGGTCGACCACATTCCACACCCGAAATCGACCGACCGGGTGCCATCCCTTTCGCACGATCGGCACTACGAAACGAGCCTCCTGTAGCAGACCATCAGCCATCGACCCTTCGGAGACAACACGCGTGTTTCTGTAACTTCCCTCAACAGGACAGCGCCGGTCGCCGCACAAGGCTACGCATCCTCCTCGATGTCGATCTGCGCGATACGCTGGGCGCTGTCGTTGTAGCGTGAAGCCACGAAGTGACCAACGGCAACGGCCGCCACGCACAGGACCACCGACAGGGCAACGTTCAGCATGGCGCGGGGGACGGCACCGGCCCGCAGGAGATCGAGCGTCTGAAGGCTGAACGAGGAGAAGGTGGTGAAGCCACCGCAGAGGCCGATCATCACGAACAGACGAAGGTTCTCCGAAGCCGGGAAACGGCCCGAAGCGAGCGTGAGCGTCCCGAACAGGCCGATCGCGAAGGAGCCCGCGATGTTGATGAGGATCGTGCCCCAGGGCAGGTCGCGGCTGATCGGCAGGGCGACAACCGAGATGGCGTAGCGCAGGAACGTGACGAGCGCACCGCCCAGCATGACGATGACGCAACTGGTGAAGGACATGCGGGTCTCCTATCGACATGGGTTCGCATGCTCGGAGAAATCCAAGCATGCGCCGCGGTTTCGATAGGAGTCATCAGCCCGACGCGGGCGGTTGTGGGGGAACCCCATCCCCGTAGCGATGAGACGGTAACGCGCTCTCGCGAGGTTGGGAAGTCACCGCTCCCACCCTTCCGTGCGCATCAAAGCCTGCGCCTCCGGTGTGACCAGGAATTCGGCGAACTCCTTCGCCTGCGGATCGGCGTCCGGAGCGACCGCAATGTTCAGGTCGCGCCAGATGCGGCGGTCCGTCTCGATCGGCACGGCGTCGAGCACGTCGGCCTTCGTCACCGTCCAGTCCGGCCACGTGATCCAGGCGTCCGCATCGAGATCCCCGAACGCCTTGAAGCTGGCGCCAGAGCCGGTGGAGAAGCTGACGATGTTGCGGCGGAAGCGCTCGATGTCCGACAGCCTGCCGAGACGGCCCGCCACGTCCTCCCAGGTTCCGGTGCCCGACGTGTTGGCGACGCCCGACCCTTCCGTGACGACAATCCGCATGCCGTCCTTCAGGAGGTCCTCGAAGCCCTGGATCCCCTTCGGATTGCCTTTCTTCACCGCGATCACGGTGGGACGGACGTAGATCGGCTGAACTTGGGTCGACGAGAAGGTCTTGTAGGTCTGGAGGAAGGCCGTCATCGACTGCTCGGACGTGCCCCAGATGATGTCGGCATCACCCTGGGCCTTCTTCGACCACGTGCCCTCCGGGCCGGCGGTGATCTCGACCTTGTTCCCGGTCTGCCGCATCCAAAGGTCGGCGACCTTCTGGAACGCCGTGTTGGGTCCGCCCGCACCGTAGAGGCGAACGACGCCGTCCTTCGGCTCGTGCCGGATGGTGGGATCGAACAGTTCGGTGTCGGCGGCCTGCGCGAAAGCGCATGCGGCAAGCACGGCGCCGGCAGCAAGAAGTGGAAGGCGGAACATCGGAACTCCTGGCGGTTTGCGTCGGGTGGTGGGTGCCCCAAAGACCGGGCGGTTCAAGAAAGGGACGCTGCCCGCCGGAGTTTATTCCGCGAGACGCACCCGAGATTTTTGCCAATCGCACGGGAATAAGGGATCGTCGGCAGCGTCTCGGCATGGTCAGCAATCTCCGACGTCGAGGACGAACACCCATGAAGACCCTTCTCGCCACCGCGGCCATGGCCGTGATCACGGCAACCGCAGCCCATGCCGGCCCTGCCGCCGACATGGCGCAGGCCCGCATCGCATCGATCGCCAAGGGGGACACCGCCGCAGTCGCAGGCGCCTACGGTGACGGCGCGACCCTTCATTGGGTAGGCGGCCCGCTCGACGGCACCTACAAGGGTTCCGAGATCAAGGCGGTCTGGGAGAAGTTCGCCAAGGCCCAGCCGAACCTGACCGCGAACGTCATGGGCGTCTCGGAGGCGATGAACCCGAAGGGTGCGACCGTCACCGCGAACGTCGTGTTCGCGGGCAAGGACAAGATTCCCGTGCGCTACGTCATGCTGTTCCGCGACGGCAAGCTTGCCGACGAGATCTGGCAGGTCGACCCGGCGCTCGCGAAGTAAGGCCGGGAAGCGAGGGCCGCCATGAGCGAGGATGAGATCGCACGGTTGGTGGAACCGCTGATCCCGGGGCTGCGGCGCTATGCCTACGCCCTAGTGCGGGACGCCACAGCCGCCGACGATCTCGTCCAGGACTGTTTGGAGCGCGTCGTCGGGCGCTGGCACCTGCGCCGCCCCGACGGCGACCTGCGCGCCTGGATCTACGCCATCCTGCGCAACCTTCACCTGTCGGCTCTGCGCCAGGGCCGCCGGCGCGGCGAGCACGTCGGGCTCGACGACATGGCCGAGCCGCCCGGAGTCGATGGCGGCCAGTTGGGCAAGGCCGAGTTCCGCGACGTCCTCGCCGGCCTAGAGACGCTCAGCGAGGAGCACCGCACGGTGCTTCTTCTCGTCGGCGTCGAAGACCTGAGCTACGAGGAGACCGCCAAGGTCACGGGACTGCCGATCGGAACCGTGATGTCGCGCCTGTCGCGTGCCCGGGAGCGCTTGCGCTCTTATCTCGACCATGGCGCGAGGCCGAACCTCAGGAGGGTCAAGTGAACCCGATCGATCTTCCCGTCGGCGAGGACGACCTCCAGGCCTATCTCGACGGGCGTCTCGGTGCCGAACGCGTCGAAGCGGTGGAACGCTATCTCGTGGACCACCCTGCGATCGCCGCCGACCTGGAGCGGGATCGCAGGCTGCTCGCCGAGTTGCGCGACCGCCTTGGGCCCAAGGCCGCCGAACCCATCCCGGCTCGCCTTCGCATCTCCAGCATCCGCGCCGGGGTGCGCCGTCGCCGGCTGCTTCATCTACGGTCGGTCGCGGCCGTCTGCGCCTGGCTCGCACTCGGCGGGCTCGGGGGCTGGATGGCGAACGGCATCCTCGGCGCCCCGAACGCCGAACCCGTCCGCACCGCCCGCATGGCGGACGACGCGATCGCGGCCTACCGCACCTTCGTGGTCGAGGTCGTCCATCCCGTCGAGGTCAGGGCCGACGAGGGAGCCCATCTCGTGGGCTGGCTGTCGAAGCGGCTGCGAACGCCGATCACCGTCCCAGACCTTACCCGGCTCGGCTACCGCCTGATGGGCGGCCGCCTTCTGCCGGGTCGTTCCGGTCCGGCCGCGATGCTGATGTACGACGATGACGCGGGCACGCGGCTGACGCTGTACGTCAAGACGGATGAGACGGAGGAGACGTCGTTCCAGTTCGTCGAGGAGGACGGCGTATCCGCCTTCCTGTGGCGCGACCGCGGCCTTGGCTATGTCGTGACGGCCGCGACAGCCCGCGAGGCGTTGATGCCGGTCGCCCGGCTCGTCTACGACGAACTGGAGCGACCGCCGGAGCCCAAGCCCGCGAACCAGCTTTGAGGAGCGCCCGTGACGCTGGAACAGCTTCGCATCTTCGTCGCGGTCGCCGAGCGCCAACACGTGACCGAGGCGGCGCGGTCGTTGAACCTCACGCAGTCGGCCACGAGCTCGGCGCTGGCCGCGCTGGAGAGCCGTCACGGCGTCCGTCTGTTCGACCGGGTCGGGCGCGGCATCGAGTTGACCGAGGCGGGACGGTTGTTCCTCCCGGAAGCGCGCTCGGTCCTCGCACGGGCCGCGGAGGCGGCCAAGGCACTCGACGATCTGACCGACCTTCGGCGCGGGCATGTCGCGCTGGCAGCCAGCCAGACGGTCGCCAACCACTGGCTTCCACCTCGCATGCGGCACTTCCGCGAACGCCATCCCGGCATCACCCTCTCCCTGCGGATCGCCAACACACTGGAGGTCAGCGAGGCGGTGGCCGCCGGGGATGCCGATCTCGGCTTCGTCGAGGACGAACTGCGCGATCCGCGTCTGCGCACGACCCGTGTCGCCGACGACCGGCTCGTTCTCGTCGCATCCCCAGGTGCTGAATCGCCCAAGGGCGCCCCGCCACGCGTCCCGGAGCTTGCAGGGGTGAGATGGGTCATGCGCGAGCCCGGATCCGGCACGCGTAGCATTCTGGAAGACGCGCTGCGGGGCGCGGGCATCGATCCCGCCGCATTGTCGGTCGATCTCGAACTCCCGTCCAACGAGGCCGTGCGATCAGCCATCGAGGCCGGCGGCGTCGTGGGCGTCCTGCCGCTCGCAGTGGCTCAGCCGGGACTGCGGAGCCGGACGCTGATCGAGATCGCCTTTGCGCTTCCCGCTCGCGGCTTCCATGCGGTGGAGATGAAGGAGCGCAGCCTCAGCCGAGCGGCATCGGCGTTCCTGCACGAGCTTCGAAACGACCATCCGGGTCCGGGCGCGTGACAGGCAACCAGAAGACGGGGCTGGATCGTCTCGTCATGCACATGGCCGCATCGGCCGGGATGCCGACCCTCTTCAATCCCTACGCCGACACGGACCCGGCGGTCGATGTTCCGGATGCCGCTTCGATCCGCTGCCGCAACCTTCGGCGATACCTCCATGCGTTTGCCGGACGGGACGGCATCGACCTATGGCTCGGTGAAGCGCCTTCGAGGTTCGGAGCCCGGCGCACGGGCGTGCCCTTCACGGGCGAAGGCCGACTGGTCGACCTCTCCTCGCGCCTTGCCATCGCACCGTTCGAGATCGCCACGACGGCCGACGCCTCCGCCGCACCGCCGTCCGGCACCTCGCGCCAGATCTGGGATGCACTGCCGGAACGGCTGCCCCTGTTCTGGAACGCGGTGATGCACCACCCGCACCGGACGGGGATACCCGTGCGCAACCGAACGCCGTCCCGGTCCGAGATCACTAGGTCTCGGGACACACTGGCGCTTCTCGTCGAAGCCATCCGACCCCGTCGCATCCTCGCCATCGGTCGAGTGGCGGAAGGCGCGAGCGAAGGGTTCGGCGTACCGGTCACCTACGTCCGCCATCCCGCCCAGGGCGGTGCGGCAAAGTTCCAGGCTGGCGCGGCTGCGTTTCGTTCTGAAGGGTCGTGACGACAGTCGGTTCTTGGCTGTGTCGGGAAGGACGCTCGCCAGCCCCGCCCGCATTCCTTCAGGGCGGGTTCCGAGGGCATGATCGGGTCAGCACAAAGGTGGATCAGCCGGCCTTGAGGCAGGGAGCGACGAAGAGGTCGCCGCGCCACGCGCCCCGGACCGTGCGCACCGCCACGATCGACCAAACCACGGCCAGAAGTGCGACCAGCGCCACGCCGAAGCCGTGGATCGCGGGAATGGGCAGGATGGTGCCGAGCTTCAGCGTCGTCACGGCGTAGACGCCGATCGGGAACGTGTAACCCCACCAGCCTAGATTGAACGGCAGGCCTTCCCTGACGTAGCGGACCGTGACCAGCGTCGCGATGGCGAGCCACCACAGGCCGTAGCCCCAGAGAAGCAGGCCGCCGACGAGGCCAACGCCCTCCATCGTCGCCCCGAAGCGGTCCAGCCCGTTGGCGGCGAGGATCGCGGGGGCGGCTCCGCCCAGCGTCATCAGGCCAAGCGCGCCGGTGCCGATGGGGCCGAGCGCCAGCCAACTCGACGAGGCCATGGATGCGTGCGGCAGCTTATGGACGGCGAGCCGCAGAACGAGCACGACGAGGACGCTCATCGCGATCGGTACCGACAGGGCCCAGAGCGCGTAGGACAGCGTGAGGACGAGGAGCTGGCTCTGCGGGTCGGCGAGATGGGGTGCAAGCAGCCCGCCCGACACCGCGGCGACCTCGGCCGCCACCATCGGCAGAAGCCAGACCGCGGTCATCTGGTCGATCGAGTGGCTTTGGCGCGTGAACATCATGTAGGGGATCGCGATCCCGCAGGCCGCCGCCATTGCGACGTCGATCCACCAGAGCGTCTCGGCGATCCCGACCGCGGCGGAGCCGAAGCGCGGTAGTCCGAAGACGAGGAAACCGTTGATGATGGTGGCGAGCCCCATCGGAATGCAGCCGAAGAACATCGACACGACGGAATGGCCGAAGATGCGCTTGGCCCCGTCGAAGAAGAAGATCCAGCGGGCGGCGTAGAGCGCGGTGAACAGGGCGAAGAGCCCGATGTTCAGCATCCACAGCCCTTCCCCGATCGCATGGAGGACCGGGACCGCGGTCCCGAACTGCGCGAGCGCGATGGCCAGGATGCCCGTCCCCATGGTGGCGGCGAACCAGTTCGGGGTGAACTGGCGCACCACCTCGCGGGGGCTGTCGAGGCGCGACAGCGGGTGGAGGCCGAGCGAGACGGCACGCATCTGTTCGAAGGTCATGGGCGGAGGTCCTTTTTCTGCTCAGACCATGCGCGGCGGCGACGGATTCATCCAACGCGTTGTTCCGGTCTTTCCGATCGGTTGCATCGATCGGTTGCTTCCAGCGTCGGACCGGCAGCGGCGGACGCGCTCTCGGCTCCGCGTCGCGGAAAAAAGTCGCGACGTCGGGAATGAAAGCGTTCGCCGAGCGTCTTCCCTTCCAGCCCGTGCTCGGAGGAAACGCCAGCCCCATGTTGAAGACGCTCCTCCTCGCCCTCGCCTTCGCCGGGATGTCATTGACTTCGGCCGAAGCGCAGGACGCTCGTGCCCATCAGCATGCGACGATGGCACCAGCCTCGCCCGACGGCTCGCCCTATGCGCAAGCGACCGCGGCGGCGATGGAGACGATGCACGCAGGCATGATGTCGGCGCCGGTGACCGGCGACCCCGATCATGACTTCCTGTCCCAGATGATCCCGCATCATCAGGGTGCGATCGACATGGCGAAGGCTGTCCTCGGATCGACCGAGGACCCGGCGATCCGCAACCTCGCCCAGTCCATCATCACCGAACAGACCTACGAGATCACGCTGATGCGCTCGATGCTTGCCGCATCAGCCGACACCGCGAAACCCGTTCCGGAGACGACCCCATGACCCGCACCGCCATCCTCGCCGCCGCGCTCGTCGTCTCGACATCGGCCTTCGCGCTGCCTGCCGCCTCCGATCGCGTCTATACCGCCGACCAGAACTCCAACACGGTGTCTGTCATCGACCCCGTCGGGAACACGTTGCTCGGCCAGATCCGCCTCGGCAATCCACGCCCGGACGTTCTGAGCCCGCTCTACAAGGGCGAGGTCAACGTCCACGGCCTCGGGTTCTCGCCGGACCACAAGACGCTCGTCGTCGTCTCGACCGTCACGAACTCCGTCACCTTCATCGATACGGCGACCAACGCGGTGAAGGGCACGACCTATGTCGGGCGCAACCCGCACGAGGCCTTCTTCACGCCGGACGGCGCGCAAGTCTGGGCGACGGTGCGCGGGGAGGACTACCTCTCGGTGATCGATGCCGCGACCTTCAAGGAAACAGGTCGCATCCCGACGACGAGCGGTCCGGGCATGACGAAGTTCTCCCGCGACGGCAAGTTCGCCTTCGTCGCGAACTCGTTCAATCCGGTGCTGGAGGTCTTCGACGTCGCGAGCCACGCGCTCGTCAAGCGCATTCCTGTCGTCTCGCCCTTCGTGCCCTTCGTGCAGGTCAGCCCCGACGGCAGCGACGTCTGGCTGACGCACAAGGACGTCGGCAAGGTCACGCGCGTCGATGCTAGGACGCTCGAGGTGAAGGAGGTCATCGACAGCGGGCCGATCTCCAACCATCTCGGCTTCGGCACGGTAAACGGGGAGACGCTGGTCTATGTCACGATCGGCGGCGAGAACGTCGTGAAGGTCTACAAGCCCGGAGAGAAGACAGAACTCGTCGCAACCATTCCGGTGGGCGCCCTGCCCCACGGCATCTGGGGATCCGACGACGGCAGCCGTATCTTCGTTGGGCTCGAGAATGACGATCGGGTCGATGTGATCGACACGGCCGAGCAGAAGGTCGTCGCCGAGATCCCGATCGGACAGGCCCCGCAGGCGCTCGTCTTCGTGCCGGGCGCGGTCCCGGATGGTGCGGGCACCGAGAACCTTGTGCCGCTGAAGGCGGGTCCGGAGAACCTAACGCTTTCGCTGAAGGCGCCTGAGGGGGCCACTGGCTCCGGGATGGTCGTGTCGCGCAATCTCGGGCTCGTCGACGCGATCGATGTCAGCGTCGCCAAGCTGAAGCCGATGACGGAGTACGGCGTCTTCTTCGAAGGACAGGACGAGCCCGTCGTGGTGCTGAAGACCAACGACAAGGGAGCCGGCATGGCCTCCAGCATCGGCCCGGTGCGCACGCTTGCCGTCCCGGGGGAGCCGACGGCGGGGGAGGAGCCGCGGCTGGTCGTGGTCGAGGGTCTGAAAGCCACCGCCGCCCCGGTCCTCAGCAGCCGCTAGAAGGGTGGACCAGCATTGCATCGCTAGCGAAGCGTCATCCACAGGACGACGCAGACCGCCAGCAACGAACCTGCGATGAGAAGCCATGTCAGACCCGAGCCTACGGTCGATCGGGACGCGCCTCTGGCTGCGGCCTTCCGATCTTCAATTTGGGCTAGCTCCTTCATCTCGAGCCCCTCCGGATCTTCCCAGCCGTCTGGTTTGCTCATGACAGTTCCCCTCATCATACGGTCCGCAGGTCTCCAACCCACCGCATCTCGGTCGGCGCTTTTCTCTGCCCAAGCCAACCGGATGCGTTGAGTTGTAATTGTCAGAGCCCGAGAGCTTAGCCGACGCTGACCGAGACGCGATGCCATGAATTGGCGAGGTAGCCCTTCCAGTTCCAGATCCTCGCGATGTCCTCGGGTTGCGAACCGCCGACCTCGTCGAAGGAACGGACGGCGAGCTGGTGCTGACCGGCCGGCAGGTCGAGGACAACGGACCAGAAGACCCACGCCCATTGAGTATCGGCCCGCTTGTCGATGGCGGCCTCGTGCCAGTTCTCGCCACCGTCGTAGGAGACCTCGACCTTCGCGACGCCATTTTGCGTCCCGATCGCGTAACCCTCGATTGTCGTCGTTCCCGGCCTCAATGTTGCCCCGGCCGCCGGCATGCAGATCGCGGAATTCAGCGGCATGTCGTTGATGACGACGTTCGGGTCCTTGTCGGCCGTCTCCTTCGTCGTCGTCGGGGGAAAGAGCCGATACTCCTTGCGCTGGATCGGGGTATCGGCCTCTTCGTCCTGCACCATGATGGAGGCCAACCATTTGGGGCTGCGCGTTCCCGCATAGCCGGGTACCACGACGCGTAGGGGAAAGCCGTGCTCGGCCATCAACGGCTCGCCGTTCATGGCCCATGCGAGGAGCACGTCCGGCGTCATCGCCTTCTCGAGCGGGATCGAAACGCCGTAGTCGAAGCGGTCATCCTTCATGACCACCTCGTCGTGAGCGGAGAAGGCGACGTGCAACCCGCTACCGTCTTCGACGCCGGCAGCGCTCAGGACGTCGGCAAGTGAAACGCCTGTCCACTCCGCATTGCCGATCGCTCCGGGACCCCAGAGATCACCCTCGACATACCCGACGTCGACCATGTCGGCCCGGCGGTTGCCGGCGCACTGCATGACGGCCATCACCTTGCGCTCGGGAAAGCGTGACTTGAGATCCGAGAGCGACAGCTCGATGGGCGCTCTCACCTTGCCGCCGATCGTCAGCCTGTAGCCCGCCTCCTCGATCGTCGGCACGGTGCCGTGGTCGCGGATATAGAACTCGGCCTGGGGCGTGACGAAGGCGGACCGGAGCTTGGCGATCGGCGTCTCGGCGTTCAGGGGAAGCTTGCTGTGGACGAGCAAGTCGCTGGAAGGCTCGGAGGGTGCCGCCATGGTCGCCGACGCCGAAGCGGCGGAAGCGGGCCATGTCGTACGAGCCACTGCGATGGAACTTGCCCCCTGGAGCACGGCGCGTCTTGTGAGCATGGTGACATCTCCGAGGGCGCAGGAAACTGCGTCAGGAGAGAGCAACATTCCCTTCGCCTACCAGTTCCCCGTTGGCGTATCTCGCGACGCACGAGGCCCGCGTTGACAATGCTCGCGGCGATCACGTAGACGTCATGAACGGCAATGGATTCTGCCGGGCCTCGCGCCGAACCGCTCCCCGATGGGCTGATGACTCCTACTCCACCCGCAACACACGCGGGCGAGTAGTCATGTCCGGCCCGTGTTTCCCGACACTCCGTCTGATCGCTCCGCCCTCATCCGGAGCCAGACCATGCCGCCCAACGCCCTCGCCAACCGAACCCTACAGGCGTTCGCTCTCGCCCGATGGGTGCTCTTCGTCCTGCCGATGGCGGCCGCCGTCGGTTCGGCCTGCGCCTTGTTCCTGTGGGCGCTCGACGTCGCGACGCGCACGCGCTTCGACAACCCGGTGCTCCTCTACTGGCTGCCCGTCGGCGGTCTTGCGGTCGGCCTCGTCTACCACTGGTTCGGCCGCTCGGCCGAGAGCGGCAACAACCTGATCGTCGAGCAGATCCACGAGCCCGGCGCGGGCGTGCCCTTGCGCATGGCGCCGCTGATCCTTGTCTCGACGGTCGCCACGCACCTGTTCGGCGGCTCTGCCGGACGCGAGGGCACGGCGGTCCAGCTCGGCGGGAGCTTGGCCTCCGGCTTCGGCAAAGCTTTGCGCCTCGAGTTGGGCGAGGTTCGCCTCCTGCTCATGGCCGGCATCGCGGCGGGCTTCGGTGCGGTGTTCGGCACCCCCATCGCCGGGGCGGTGTTCGCGCTCGAGGTGCTGACCGTCGGTCGCATCCAGTACGAGGCGCTGGTGCCCTGTCTCGTCGCGGCAGTGGTCGGAGATTGGGTCTGCCTCCAATGGGGGATCGAGCACACCCACTTCCTGATCGGGTTCGGTGCCGACGGGCCAGGGTTCCGGCTCGATATCCTCTTGTTCGCCCAAGTTGCGATCGCGGGCGTCGCGTTCGGGCTCGTCAGCCAGTTCTTCGCCGAAAGCCTTCACGCCGTGCAGGGGCTGGTGAAGCGCGTCGTGCCGTTCGCGCCGCTGCGCCCTGTCCTCGGCGGTCTTGTCCTGATCGCGCTGGTCCATGCGCTCGGCACCCGCGAGTATCTCGGCCTAGGGGTCTGGTCGCCGAACCCGGCCGACGTGACGATCTCCGGCTTCTTCGATCCCGCCCGTTCCGATGCGTGGGCCTGGGCCTGGAAGCTTCTGTTCACGGTCGTCACGCTCGGCTGCGGGTTCAAGGGCGGCGAGGTCACACCCCTGTTCTTCATCGGCGCCGGCCTCGGGGCATCGATCGGCCACACGATCGGTGCGCCGGTCGACCTCTTCGCCGGGATCGGCTTTGTCGCCGTATTCGCAGGCGCCTCCAACACGCCGATCGCCTGTACCATCATGGGCATCGAACTCTTCGGCGCCGACAACGCCGTCTACATCGCGACCGGATGCTTCCTCGCCTACGTCTTCAGCGGCCATTCAGGCATCTACCTGTCCCAGCGCGTCGGGGTGCCGAAGCTCGACCACGGCTTCGTGCCCCCCGACGTGTCGCTGCGCGAGGTGCGCGCCCTGCCGCGTCCCCGCCCGAACGTGTCGCTGCCCCGCCGACGCGCCCGTCCGGGTGTCGTCGTTCCGATCGTCTCTTATGCCACCGAAGGAACCACCATGACCGACACCCACTACCTCATCCCGAGCGACGTCGGGATGCTGCGCATCTACCTGAGGCCACGCGACAAGGCGCCGGGATCGGGGCGCTTCGCCTCCTGGGGCGCCAAGCCGCTCTATCGTGAACTCGTGCTCCTGGCGAAGAAGGCGGGCATCGTGAACGCGGTCGCCCACCACACGCACTACGGCTTCAGCAACCACGGCCCCGTGCAGCCCGAGGGTAGCGAGACGCCGAACCCCGAGCTGACGATGTGCGTCGAGCTGGTCGGCCATCGGCCGGACCTCGAGGCGTTCTGCCGACATCACGGCGCGCTGCTGCGCGACAAGGTGATCGTGTTCAAGCATATCGAGCGCTGGACGGTCGGGGCGGGCGACGGCGCGCTCGAGGAGAAGACGCCGGCCCCCGAGACCGACGACGTGGCCGTCGCCCGCGTCGGATAGCGTGTTCCGCAACGAAGTCCCCGTCTCAAAAGAGGAGTCACATCATGAAACTCGCTCTTGCCTCCTGGCAGTTCTGGGCACTGTGTTCGGCGGGGTTCGCCGCCCTGACCGCGATTCTCGCCAAAGTCGGCGTCGCCAACATCGATTCCGATTTCGCGACGCTGATCCGCACCGTGGTGATCCTGTTCGTTCTTGCCGGCATCCTGGCCGTTACCGGGCGTCTGCAATGGCCGGGGGCGGTGTCGGGACGGACCTACCTGTTCCTGGTCCTTTCCGGGCTGGCCACGGGCGGCTCGTGGCTCTGCTACTTCCGCGCCCTGAAGATGGGCGATGCGGCCCGCGTCGCACCGATCGACAAGCTGAGTGTCGTTCTGGTGGCGATCCTCGGCGCACTGTTCCTCGGCGAACGGCTATCTGGCCCGAACTGGTTGGGCGTCGGGCTCATCGCGGCGGGGGCCGTGCTGGTCGCGTACCACGGGTGATGCTTCCGTTGCTGCAATTGAGTTGATGTCAGGTAGTCGACCGACACTCCCTTAAATTGGGCAGGAAGCTTTTTACTCAGATGCGTCACTGAGAGGTACGTTACGCTGACTAAAATCCGGCGTCCGCGTCATACTGATGGTGTGCGACATTAACCGGACCGCTTGTCAACAATTTGCGGCGTAGAAGGACGTTGCACGGACGACCGGCAGATGCCCCCTGGCGAAGCCGACGCAGGACTCAGAGCACCGGAGCGGCCGGCACGGCTGCGGGAGTTCTCGGCTGCGAGACCGGTTCTCGGGGTAGCCGCAGGAGCGCCGCCGCAGACAGGCGCGGGACCGACTGCCCCCGGCGAGCAGGCAATAGTCCCGTGAGGGGCCTCCCCCGTCCCGCCGGCCCCTAGGCGGGGCGCTGCCCGGCACGAGGGCGGCGGGGACCGCGAGGACGTGCCCGAGGCCGTCTGAAGAGGCCGGAGCGTTCTGGAGGCTTCTGTGCGAGCCGCCAGAACGACGAAGTGAGGTTGGGCGGCACATTCCTACCCCTTGAAACTTCCGTCGCTCTTAAGGGCCTTCCTGCGAGCCGCGAGAGCGGTGAGTCCTTGCCGGGCGGCATCGGACCACCCCGTCGAGTCCTTGCGGCGAGAGGGTGCCGGGCGGCCGTTTCAGATGCCCGCCAGACTGCGCTTGCCCATCCCGCGAACAGCGAACCCCCCGGCGAGGGTTTCGCTCCCCTCGACGGGTTCACCGGACACCGCGGCGAGAAGGCATCGGCCGCGGGCGCGCCAGTCCGACAGGCAGCGCTCCGGGGCGCGGTCGGCGGCGACGAATAGGCGCCGCCATGCCGACAGGTCGTCGTCGGCGAGCGTGACGAAAACCGCCTGTAAGGCGTCGTCGCGTGCCACCGTGAGGTCCCGGCCAAGGACCGCGCACCACGGCTCGCCCGGCTGGCGGGTCCGCCGCCACGGCCGGCCGGAGGTAGTGGCCTCGGCCTCACTACCGGCGAGGGTCCATGCGCGGAGGCGGTCGTCGTAGATGACCCACTCCGCAGCGGTGCGTCCGGCGGCACGCTCGCGGGTGTACCGCCGGAGCGCGACGGCATCCCGGCGAGATTCGAGGATGGCGGTCGCGCCGGTCACGTCGGCCGCCGCTCGTAGTCGTCGGCCGGGGCCGGGACGTCGGGCTGCGCGACGACGGTTGCCGCTTTCGGGTCTCGCTCCAACTCGACCTTCCCGAGCTTGCGGAAGGCCGGGAGCGAGGCCGTCACCTCCTCGCGGGCGGACTTGGCGAGTTCCGCCCGCTGGTCGTCGTCCAAGTGCGAGGCGACGAAAGCCCGGAGGTCGGGGTCCAGCTTGCGCAGCGCAGCCACGTCGCCGGCGGCGGCGGACAAGAGGACATCGGCCTCGCGGGTCTCGCTGCGCACCGCGCGGAGTTTCGTCGCGGTGTCGGCGACGGAACCGGACTCGGCTGCCCAGGCTGCCGCGACGGCGGGCGGCGGGACGTAGCCTGCGAGGTCGACGCCCTGGCGCTGGCACTCCGTCCAGAGTCTGGCCTGCGCTTCCGGAGGCCATGGACCATCGAGCTCAAGGGTGCTGCCCCAATCCTCGGCGGCCTTGCTCGCGAGGGCGCGCAGCGCGGCGTCACTGACCGGCCCGACGAGGTCCACGTGGTCGCCGGAGTCCAAGAGGCGGCTGCGTCCGCCGAGGCCGACGCGGACCCCGGCAGGCGACTCCACCACGTCGGCGAATCCGCGGCGCCTCCAGCGATCGGCGAGACTGATCGCCTCGTCCTCGGGCATGCTGCCCTTGCGGCGGCCCTTGCCCGGCTTCTTCGCCGCAGCGGTGCGCGCGAGGCGGTCGATGCCGTAGCCCGTCGACTCGCCGATGGCCTCGGCGAGGGCGGCGGCAGCCGGGCTGCGCGCCCCCCAGACGGTCACGGTGCCGGACTCGTCGTCGCTCTCGACCCATGCGCCGTCGCGGAGCAGCGCGCGGGTGCGGCGCGGGTCGCGCACATCGACCATGTAGAGCGCGGCTGCCGTGTCGGGCGCGAAGTCCGCGTCGGGGAAGCGGTCGCGGAGGATTCCGAGCTTGTAGTCCTGCTGGTGTGGGGCCTTCGTCTTGCGGTCGGGAGCGCGGGCGAATCCGCGTGCTTTCAAGGCCATGTCCATCTCCGTTCGGGTGAGTTCGTTGTCCAGCTTCTGGGTCTCGCGGATTCCCGCGACGACGGCGGTTCGTCGATCATGTCGATGCCGCGTTCGGACCGCGGCCATGCGGCGCTCGCCCATGGGCGGCTCGGGGGTCCGGGGATCGCCGCGGGCCGCATAGCTCCGGTGGTCCGCGCGCCGCTTAGAACCAGCGGCGCGAAGGTGCGCGTTGATGACCCCGGCGATGCGCTCGCGCTCGCGCGTCAGGGCATCACCTCGGGCGCCGCCGCCGTGGCTCCCGCCGGACGTCAGGAGGGCGTTGACGGCCTCGTTGCGTTTCGCCGCGAATCCGGTCGGGGACGCGGGGTCGAGCTTGCGGACCGTGAGGAGCATGTGGACGTGCGGCTGCTCGCCGCGATCGGCTGCACGCGGCTCGTGGAGGGCCACGTCGGCTACGGCCCCGACCGCGAGATAGGGTTCCGCAACGTCGGCGATGAACGCGCCCCACGCGCTGCGCGGAAGGTCCCGGGGGATCGCGACTTGGAGTTCGCGGGCGGTCTGGGCATCGCGGCGGCGCTCGGCGAGTTCGACGCGCGACCAGAGCTGTTCGCGGTCGAAGACCCAGGCGGGCGCCTCGGCGGGAGCCATGACGTAGGAATCAGTTACGGCGCGCTTGCGGGAGTAGTCCCACACCTGACCGGTGCGGGCGTCCGTCAGGCGGGCGGCGGCACGGTAGGCGGCGGCCGCGACCGCGCTCTTGCCGCGCGATCGCTGGATGACCGACGCCCGGATGTGGCACAGGGCCTCGTGGTCGCGGAGCGAGGTCATGGCGCCGCTTCGCGAAGATCGAGCCTACGGAGAAGCCCCTCGCCGGCCTGCGAGGCCGGGGTGAGCCACAGGCCGGCGGTGCCGACCTTCAGTGCGATGCGATCGCCATGCGCGATCGCGCGGACCCCGAACGATGCCAAGGACTCGTCCATCGACCGGACCATGTACCCGTGCCCGAGGCGCCAGTTGTACGTCAGGAGGTAGACGGCGCTGGGCCTCGGCTCGTTGTGCATGGACGCGATGCGGTTGCCGACGAGCGAAGGCAGCCCCGCCGCCATGAGCTCGGAGTAGGTCGGCCCGGTCAGGTACGTCGCGCCGGGACGTAGGGCGAGCATCCCCTCGGCCGTCCATTCCGGCGCTGCGGGGGCGGGCGGCATGGGCGCGGACATCGCCTCGATCGGCACGAGCTTGCCCCGGAAGACGTAGTCGGCGGCGCTCGTGGGCGGTGCGGTCATGAGGACTGCGGCAGCGAGGAGGAGCGCTGCTCTCATCGGTTGCCCCCTGCACCGTAGTCCAGCGCCGCGAGCGTGGCGTAGAGCCTCGCGCAACGAACGCGGTACTCGGGGTCTACGACGGCTGCGGCCGTCTGCACGTATGTTGCGGCCTCGGCGAGGTCGTCCGCGCTCGCGGTGCCGGAGGCCAGGAGGTCCGCCTGGTACTCGCAGGCGAGCGCGTAGCGCGACCGGGCCGCGTCCTCAAGTCTCGTCAGAATGTCGTCCATGTCGTCCCTCCACGCCGGCGACGGGGAGGACCAGCCCCGCAGGGCGCGACGTTCGCAGAACGTATAATCGCGCCCTTCGGGTTCTCCCGGTTTCCCCACGCAGAGCGTCAGGCGCCGATTTGCGCGACGCAAGCCGACGCCGAACCATGGCTGTCGGGCGCTCCGCGTGGGTGCCTGCGGGCCGCACGAAACCTCGCAAAACTGGCGGTTGGCCCGCTCGGAGCGGAAGAGTTTTCCGATCCGCGCTTCGGATTCCGCCGGCGGCGATGAGTCGATCGGCACGAACGGGAGGACACCGCATGGCACTCGACCTCAACCGGCTCGCGCAGAAGAAGGCGCGCCTCGAAGCGGCCCTCGCCAGCGCGGACACCGCGCTCCGGGAAGCTCGCCGCCGCGACGACACGAGGCGCAAGGTCGTCCTCGGCGGCGCCTTGCTCGCGGCGCTGCGCGACGGCACTGCGCCGGACTGGATTCTGTCGGCGCTGGTTGGTCGGATGCAGCCGCGGGACGCGGCCTTGTTCGCCGACATGGCGAGAGGTCCCGTGCCCGAGTTCGAGGGGGCGGGACAGTGAGCCCGGCTGACCTCCTGAAGGAACCGCCCGCGACGGACGTGGGGTGGCGGATCGTCACCACCATCCTGCCGCTGTCGTCGGACACCACGGCGTTCGCGACCGTCGTCCGCTACCTCTCGGCCGGCCTGCTCGTCGTCGCCTGCGGCGTTCTCTCCTACGCCCTGCTGTCCATGGTCCTGCGCGCGGCCGAGCGCGGCGAGGCGCTGTCCGAGCGCCAGTCGGGTGCGGCGGCGATGATCCGCGTCGTCCTGGGCCTCGGGTGCCTCGTGCCGGTCGCGGGCGGCCTGTCCGTCGTCCACTACGTGCTGCGGGACGGGTTCGCGCGGCCGGGCCTCAACATGGCGAACGCGGCCGCCGCCGGCGCGGCGGAGTACGTGCTGCGCGACGGGCATCCGCTCTCGCCCGTGTCGGCGAACGGCCGGGACGTCGTGCTCGCGGTGATCGAGTCCGAGGTCTGCGCGCAGGCCTATGCCGCCGCGCGGGCGAACCAGATGATCGAGGGCGACGGGGCGGCGGTGCTGCCCCCGCCGGCCGGCATGGATGTCGTCTCGCCGGCTCGTGCAAGCTGGTTCCCGTGGGGCGAGGACCAGCCCGCGCGGGTGACGGGCTACGCGTGGTCGTGGGGTCCGGCCTGCGGGTCGCTGTCGCTGTCGACGGCGGACGCGTTCGGCGCCGGAGAGTTCGGTCACGCGCGGCGTGCGGCGGTCGCCGCGGTAATCTCGGAGGCCCGCGCGATGGCGTGGATTCCGCGGCTCGCGGAGGCGGTCAAGACGCTGTCCGAGACCCATGTCGCGGGGCCGGACGCGGAGACGGCCTACGCGCGGCTCGGCTACCTTCGAGAGGGCGTCGATGCCGCGCTGCGCGAGGCCGGCGAGCGCTACGACCGGGGCCTGTCGGCGGTGGCCGCCAAGCTCTCGAACGGCGACGACGGCGACATGCGCACGCTCGTCCTCCGGGACATCGAGGAGCGGGGCTGGTACGCGCTTGGGAGCTACTACCGGACCTTGGCGCACTCGTCGCTCGTGTCCGCCGAGGCCGTCGCCGAACGCGCGGAACGCACCAAGCCGGACCCTGCGGCGTGGGAGACGCTGGACGGGGCGGTCGGAACTGCCCTTGCGACGTTGGACGGCCAGCTACGGCGTGGAACCGCGCTCGCCGCCCTCTCGACGAGCGAGGCGCTGACGGGGGACGCGGCGCAGGGAAGCAACCTCCTGTCGGCGGTCGTGGAGTCGATCACACTGCCCGTCACCGACTACCTGACGGGGTACGACGGCGTGCGCGTCGATCCCATGGGGGACCTGATGTCGCTCGGGTCCCTGCTGCTCGTGTCTGGGCAGGCAGCCTGGGCCACGGCGCTTGTCGCCTATAGCGGCAGCGCGGTGTTCGGCGGGATCGGCGGCGGCCTGCTCGACTTCGTGATGCTGGCTGGCTGGCCGCTGATCGCGGGCGCCGTCGTCGTCGGGGCGATGCTCTGCTACCTCGTGCCGCTCGTCCCGTTCATCTACATGACGTTCGCGCTGGCCGCATGGGCGTGGGAGGTCGTGAAATCGGCGATCGCGGTTCCGATATGGGCTTTCCTACACGTGAGGCTGGACGAGCCGGAGCTCGTCGGACAGGCGCAGCGTCAGGGCTACGTCTCCCTGCTGGTCGGCGTGATGCTCCGACCGATCGTGACCGTCGGCGCCTTCGTCGCCATGCACATGATGAACGCGGTGATCCTCAACGCCTTCCTGGAAGGCTACAACGCCGCCTTCAAGTCCTCGCAGGCGGGCCAGACGATCGGGGCGGTCGGGGTGATCGTGTCCGTCGTCGTGATGCTCTACGTCCAGTGGTCCATCATCCAGTGGTCGTACCGGATGGTCACGCAGATGCCCGCCAAGGTCGCCGAGTTCATCGGCTACAGCGCCTCGTCGTGGGGCGACGACGACGCCGGGAACACGGTCGTCGCCGGGGTCACGGGCGGCGCCCGCCACGTTCCGAAGCCGGGCGGCGGAGGGTCCGGCAGGACGGGCGGCGGGTCAGAGGACGGCGGGCACGGCGCGAAGGCCGGGATGAAGCTCGGGGCGAAGGCTGCGGCGACGGCGGCCGGCGGCCCCGGAGCGGCGGCCTAGGTGCTCGAGGACGCGGCAGACATGCGAAAGGGCGCCCCATGCGGGCGCCCTTCGTCGTTCCCGGCGAACCCTGCCGGCCTTAGCCGTAGAGGGCCTTCCAGACGGCGTAGACCACGACGGGGGCGCTCAGGAGCATGACGGGCGGCAGGGCCATCAGCCCCATGACCGCCAGCGCGCGGACCCAGCGGCTGCGGATGCCTGCGGTGATCTGGATGGCTGCCTGTCCCATGGTCGTTTCCTCGATCTGCTGGCCGCCCCGGCGGCCGTTCCGGCCTCGACCAGCGGCATCCCGGCCGGGGGTAGCTGCCTCGCCGACGTGTCGGCGACGCTCGCGCTTGGGCATCGGCGCCCGCGACCGAGGATGCCGTAGAGGCGTTACGGAACGGCGTCCAGGCGGCTTAGGATTCGATCGGATCGGGCTTGCTGACAGCAGGCAACGCGGCCCTGCGCTCGCGCTGGGATAGGGTCTGGGCCTCCGCGGTGTAGTGCCACGCGGCGATCCCGCCGACCATCCACCAGCCAGACTCCATCGCGTCATTCATGCTGCCCGTCCAGAACAGGAGGCCGCCGTAGGCGAGCGCGACGGTCCCGCCGAGGTAGCCCGCGGCGAGGACGAGGCGCCGCGTCCAGGGGCGGCGGTGGAGGGCGTTGGTCAGGACGATCGGCAGCATGGGGGGCCTCCTTGGTGGTCGAGAGACCAGCGTGCGGCGCGGCCGTTCGGGCGTCCAGGTCAGACTTCGTCGGCGAGGATTCCCGCCAGTCTCCATGCGACGGTGATGGCCTCGTGGCAACGCCGCCCGAGCGCGAGGTCGTCGTCCGAGGCTCCGGCCTCGTCGCGCAGCTTGAGATACGCGTCCTCGGCTTCGCGCATCTCCTGCCAGAGCGATTTCCGCAGATCGGAGTACGTGGTCATGAGCATCCTCCTGCGGCGAGCGCCGGATCGCGATGGACGAGCATCCAGGCATCGCGCGCGGCCCGCGCCATCGCGGCGCCGATCGTGTCCTCGATCGCGTCGGCCAGAGGCGGCATGTCGCCGCCCGGAACGACGGCCAGACCCTTCTCCACCGTCGCCCGCCAGCCGCTCGTCGTTGGTGCAACGGTGAGGAGCAGCCTCGGCCGCTCGCGGCCGGAGCCGTCGTCGTCCGCGTCGGCCTCGCGCGGGTCGGCGGCACCGACCATCGCGGCGCTCCACTCGCCGCCGGTCTCGTGCGTCCAGTGCGTGAGACGGAGGTCGGTGCGCACCGCGACGCCGAGGGCGACGGCGGCTGCCGCGGCATGGACGGGCGCCTGGCCGTAGCGGATGGCCAGCGCTTGGCGGATGACGGCGTCGAGTTGGTCGTCAGTCATCACATCACCCCTTCGAGAAGCGGCGTCCCGACCGGGGTCGTCTCCGCCTGGCCGCTGTGGAGCGACCAGCCCCGGCGGAGGTGCGTGGCGAGGGCCGCCCTCGCAGCCATCGGGGCGCCGGCGGACGCGAGATCCGCCAGTCGCTCGTACCCGGTCTCGGCCAGCCGGGCGGTCTCGTGGTCGGGCAGCGGCACGGTTCCGGCTTCGGCGCAGGCGCGCTCGTAGCCGGGGCGGTCGATGTACCTGAGGAGGTCTGCCGGCTTCGTCATCGTGCCGCCTCCTGCTCGCCCTGCTCCCACATGTCGGCGGCGAGGTCGCGCGGCTCCCAGAGGTAGCGACGGTAGAGGTCCATCTTCGCCGCGATGTCGTCGGCCCGGCTCACGACCGACACCGTGCCCGGCTGCCCGGCGGGCGGGTAGAACATCGCGACCGCCTCGCCGTCGTCCACGCACAGGTGGACGGTCCAGCCGCGCGGCACGCCGGCGACGTGCTCGACGGCGATGCCGGTCATCGTGTGGGGGTACGCGTCCGACCAGTAGCGCGCGTCCCGGGAGCGCAGGTTCACGCGCATCCAGTCGGACAGGCTGTCCCACTTGTCGGCATAGGGCGGCCGCTCGCCCTCGCCCGAGGGCGTCAAATCTCTCTCGATGTCCATAAGGGTCTCTCCGGGGAACCGCTCCCCACCAAGCCGCCGCGGTCGTCGCGGCGGCTTGGTGGGGAGCGGCGGGCCGTAGCCCGCCGGCGCCTAGCGCGCCTCCAAGGCCGCCTCGATCACCTCGTGGAAGATGCCGGCGAGCACAAACTCGTTCAGCCGCTTCCCGGCACCTGGTGCTTCGTCCCCGACCTCCTCGAACATGAGGGCGTACAGCCGTTCGACATGTTCCGATGCCATCGACCCTACCGCGGCCTCGACGGCCTCTCTGTCGCGCTGGGCCACCAGGACGTTCACGCGCGCCTGGAAGGTGTCCTCGTAGAGCGCCGCATCTGCGGGGGTCAGTTCCGAGAGGAAGCCCGCCTCGGCCAAGGCCGCGCGGAGTTCGGGCTGGTACGTCTCGTCCTCACAGTACGCGGCGTTGGAGGGGTCGAAGCCCTCTTCGTCGTAGCAAGCCGAAACCCATTCCTCGGCATCGCGCCCGGCCATTTCCGAGGCGGTCGTGTCGAGCCACTCCTCGCGCCAAGCTGCGTTCACGTAGCCAAGGTCGACGTCGGCGATAGCCGCTTCCAATGCCTGTCGGGCCTCCTCCCGCGACACGCCGAAGCGGGCCGCGAGCTTGTCGGCTTCGTCGGATGCATCACCGTCGAACTCGAACTGGACGAACTCCTCGACCGACGAGAAGCGGTCGTTGACGTAGGTTCGTCCGTTGGCATGCACGTCATCGTGCGCGGACAACGCGTATGCTGCCGCTACCTTCTCGATCGTCTTTTCCATGGGTCTCTCCGGGGAACCGCTCCCCACCAAGCCGCCGGGCCGATGACCGGCGGCTTGGTGGAAGGCGGCGGGCTGTGGCCCGCCGGGGTCGTCGTCAGGCGGCGGCTTCGGCAGCGGATCGCTGGCGGTAGGTCCCGACCTCAATGCCGAAGCGCGCTACGAGGTCATGGTCATGAGCCTCGTAGGTGCCCTCGGGCATCCGCACGGCCACGAAATCACCCTCCTGGCGCTGGCGGTCGGGCACCCGTTCGACGGTGACTGGCTCCCCTCCGATCTCCGAGAGCTGGCGCGCGGCATCGGCGATCGCGTCCTCGTCGTCGAATTGGTCCGACTGGACGTGCACCGTGCCGCCGAGCGTCAGGAGCAGGACAGGAGCGAACTCGCTGTGCAGTTCCGCGACATGCGCCGCGTCGATCTCCTCGTCGGTGATCTCGGCGGAGACGCGGTAGAATTCGCGGATGGTGGGCGCGTCGTTGCGGGCGTTGATGGCCCCGGACGCGATGCCGTCCCGGATGGCCTGCCTTAGGTCGTGGACCTGGGTGATGGTGGTCTGCTGCTCGTCCATGCTGCCTCTTGTCGGGGTGCGAGTGGTGCCGTCTTGGCCGTCCCTCTCCGGGCCGTCGCAATGCGCGGCGGCCGGGAGAAGGGCGGGCATGGTGCCCGCCCGGATCGTCAGGCGCCCTCGACCGCGAAGAACCGCTCCACCGTCTCGGCGTCGGCATGCTGCTCCGCGAACTCACGGGCCCCCTCGACGGTGATGGGGATCAGGCCTTCGCCGCCCTGTAGGCCGCCACTCACCCGCTCGGCCCATCGGGACCGCGCGCCACCTTCCCCAGCGAGGAAGAAGCGGCCTCCGGACGTGCGGTAGAGCGTGGTGTCCTCGTACTCGAAGTCGCGGGGGTAGCCGCGTTCGTAGCGGCAGACTGCCTCGGCCTTGGTCGTGTCGTAGCGCAGTCCGCCGACGACCTTCTTGATGCCCATAGTGTGCCTCCTTGTGGCTGGTTCGAGGGTTCTGGCCGTCCCTCTCCGAGCCGTCGCGCTGCGCGGCAGCCGGGAGAGGGGCGGGCTGGGTGCCCGCCCAGATCGTCAGGCGTTCTCGATCTCGGCAGCGTTCTCCCGGACCTCCCGCAGGAAGGCGCGGACGTTGCCCACAAGCATGACCTCCTGCGCGATGGCATTGGCCCTGAGCGTGGCCTCGATCCGGGCGAGGTCATCATCGGTCGTGTCCGGCGCGATGCCGAGGTCGCTCACCGTATCTCCGACGTAGTAGTGGAAGTGCTCGATGCTGGCGGCGCCGTCCTCGCCGAACCCACGCCTTCCCGCTTCGGTCCTGATGTTCTCCAGGAGTTCCAAGGCCTCCTTGGTGAAGGCGCCGTCCTCCGCACCGTCGAGGATCGTCCCAAGATCGGGCACGAGGCGGCGGAGGAGCGCAACCAAGGCATCGCGGCGAATGCCGCCGTAGAGCGGAATAAGCGCCTTCGCGAACCCGCCCTGTGCAGGGCTGTAGGGGTCCGTGATGTCCGGCAGGAGTTCGAGCCCCCCGGAAGGGAAGAGGCCGATAGCCGCGGTGCGCGGCTCATCGGAATTCGAGGTGTGAAGCGGCGCGCCCCAGGCTGGGCCGCTCCGTTCGAGGTGCTCGACCGTGATCTCGATGATCGACTGCATGTCAGCGATCTCCGTGGTTTGACGCGAACGCCGCCAGCGCCTCAGCCTTAGTTTCGCCGAACGGCATGTCGTCGGCCGGCCTCTTGGGGATCGGCGAAAGGCAGGTTCTCGAGTAGCGCCTGCGAGCTGCGCTCGAATTCGTCGGCGCATTCAATGATCGTCCAGGCGAGGGACTGCTCGAGGTCGGAAGCCCCGAGAACGAACAGAAAGCTGGTCCTTCTGGCGTCGGGCATCATGACGGAGGTGAGCCAGGGCAGCCCCCTGGGGGCTTCAGTCGGAACGGAGCCGAGCGCCGGCTCGGCCAAGGCCTGGGTGACCAGCCACATCCCGGGGGCGGCCTCCTCGCTCCAGGCGACACAGCAGGAGGAAATCCAAACATCCTCCCTCCAGATCTCGAAGGCCGCGCCTCCGGGCTCGCAGCAAGGGACCATGCGGACGTCCCATCCGAGGACCGGTCCGCCTCCGTCAAGGACGACCGGCTTCAGCTTCTCGACGACGTGATCCTCCACGTCGGTCCGCTCCATCCGCAGCGTCTCTCCGGTCACGAGCGTCAGGAACTCGAGCGAAATCGTTCGGGGCGACGTAGTGTCGCCCGCGTTATGAATGGCCATTGATGTGTCCTGTGTTGGAAGGCTTTGCCCTTCTCCCGACGGTCGCGCTGCGCGGCGGTCGGAAGAAGGGCGGGCACAATGCCCGCCCGTGGTCAGGCTGCCCGGCGTCGGGACGCGACCCACCGCCAGAGGTCCGACGCAACGCGCTCAGGCTCAGTCAGGTACTGCTCGTAGTTGAGCGACTTCAGCAGTCTTTTCGACTCGCACTGAACGGCATCTTCGAACGATCCGTCGACGTGTCGAAAGTAAGCGCCCACGTTACCGTTGTCGGCCCAGAGGTAGGTCGTCCAGCCCAACGGCACGCCCGGCACGTTCTCGAGCTGCACCCCGGTCCGGGCGTGCTCGAAACCTTCCAGCCACAGCATCGGCTGCTCTGCAAGGACGACGACGCGCTGGTGGTCGTCGAGCAGGTCCCAGGCGTCCTCTTTGGATTCCAAGCCGTACTCGGACAGCGCGTCGTAGGCGCCCGTAGCCAGGAGCACGCACACGGTCCTCGCGTCGGGTTTCGTGAAGTCTGCTTCCATCAATGCCTCCTATGATGGTTGTCGAAGGGACGGTAGCTGCCCCTCATCCGACCGCTCCCATGAGTGGAGGAGTCGGAGGAGCGGCAGCCTCAAGCCGCGCCGCAGCGTCCGTCCATCGCTGCCAGGGCCTGCGCGAGGACCGCCCCAACCTCGACGCCCAGACGATCAGCTTCAGCGGTGAGACGATCTGCGGGCTCGGCCGGAAGCCGGAGAAGGCGGGTGGTGGAATGCCGACGGCGGTAGCGGCGGGAGCGCTCCGCATCCGTCATCGCCCGCTCCCCGATCGGCATGGCCCCGCAGCGGCGGGCAGGGGGAAGGTTGTCGGTCTCGTTCATCGTTTGTCGCTCCGTCATGTGTCTCTCCACAAAACGTGGCGTGGATCGAAACGGGCGTCAACCGGGTAAGCGATCGAAAATGAAGAAGATCGAGCATGAAACTTCCCGCAGACAAACACCCCTAGTGTCTGCGGGAAGTTTCCTCGATCCGTAACGAACTTATCCGTTGGCGCGGAATTGTTGACAGTACGCCCAGTGCGTCGAACTGAACTTGAATCCTTGCCGTAGTCGAAGCGACGCAATCCAGAACAACTAGATTTTAACCTAGGACTTGCGGTGGATCGGCGTAACGGACAGATAATGTACGTATCGAAGGATTCGATAGCGTTGCACTGGTGCCGACGGCGGCGCTGAGCGCGAGTGGACGTGGTTGCGCCTCGTCGCCTTGCCCTTCCACCACTCTCCGAGTGGGACGCCAGTCGATGGCCCAGCGCAGACGACACAACGGCGAGGCAGCCCAGGCGGTTGAGAGGGAAATGCGTTCGACGGGAAGAGTGTGATCCGGTACCGAGAACCATCCCTGCTTTTTTACTATAGACCATACTCCCCACCCCTCAGGCCGCAGGCTCACCGGAAGGCCAGTTCGCCCGGACGGTCTTGCGGTCCTTGCCGACGCAGCGCGCGATACCTGAGACGGTGACCGGCTCCCCAGCGGCGCGGGCCGCGTCGATCGCCTCGCGGATCGCGTCGGCCGAACGGCTGCGGCGCGTAGCATGGGTGTGGCGGGCACCCACCGCCTGTCGTGCGGACGTGCCGTTGAGCTGCGCCACCGCCTCGGCGCAAGCGCCGACGTCGCGAGCTGCCCGGAGCGAGCATTTCGAGGGGTCCCAGTGGTCGGCTGCGTAGGTCGTCACCCGGTAGAGAATCGCCTGAGCCTGCTTCGGATTCCCGGCGCTGGCACTCGCCCCTCCGACGAACTCGCGGAACAGCCGCTCGGCGATGGCATCGCGGTCCTTCATCAGGATTGCGCGCACGTAGTCGGCATCGCCGGCACGGTGCCACGTTCTCAACGCCTCGAAGGCGAGCGCCTGAATATCCGTGAAAAGCGCGTTGGACGCCTTCTTCGTCATGCCGGAGAGGCCGGCCGCAGCCTCCTTGGCGAGGTCGCGTCGACGTCGGGACGTGTCCACCCATTCCGCCCACTCTCCGAGGGTCGGGAACACGGTCTCGTTCCAAACCCGGATGTCCCAGAACGGGCTCAAGGGGTTCTTGATCTTGGTCGGGTTCGACAGGCCGCCGGGGTCGGCGCCGAGCGGGAGGAAGGCGCGCGTGATCCCGGCGAGCACGCCGCGCCATAGGTCCATGATGTCCCGGCGGCAACGCGGATCGTCCGAGAACCAGACGCCGGCTCCGTAGGGCAGAAAGAACAGGACGTGCGGGCGCCTTACGCGACCCTTATCGTCCTCGCGGCCGACGACGACGGACGGCAAGCACGGCAGCGCCAGTTCCTCGACCGCGAGGTAGAGGTCGCCCCACGATTCGAAGATGCGGTCGAGGTCGATCCGCAGGACCGCGCGGACGGTGCCGTTGACGTGAACGTATGGCTCGTCCAGCCCGAGGAGCTTGGAGTCGGTGGACCAGACCGCGCCCTTGTCGCGCCCAACCTGCATCCTGCTCGTCCGCGGGATCGCGTGAACGAGCCGGCGCAGGACGTGGTGCCGGGCGGATCGCAAGCCCTGTTCGATGAAGGCGTCGCGGTACTCGCCCGCGACCTCTCCGCCGAAGTGCTGGAAGCCGATCGCAAGCCGCCGATGGATCAGGTCGCGGCGGCTGGCAGCAGCGGCTACGAAGAGTTCCGCTCCGGGCTTCAGGGGGCCGCGAGACGGCTGCTTGCAGTCCGCTACGACGGCGCGGACCCAGGCTTCCTCTTCCCAGCGCGTCTCGAACTCGCGGACGGACGCGGGTAGCGAGGCGGACCCAAATTGTTGACACGCGATTTGGACAGAGTGGGGCGTCGGGGAGGCTGGGGTATGTCCCAGCCCGCAAGTCAAACGTGTGCCGCCAATAGATTGACGGCATCCAGCATGGACGCCATGATTCTCTCGCCTCTATGGACCCCCGCCGAGCGCCTGGCAGCGCGATGACGCGGGGGTATCCATTTCAGGCTGTCGCCGGTGCTCGCGGGCGTCAAGCGCGGATGTGGTGGCGGCCGTCACGCCGATCCCGCCCGCGACGGGGTCGCGACAATGCGAACGATCCGGGCAACTCGCGGTAGGGGGCACCGTGCGAAGGTGGCGGCTCCACCAGACAGGAGCCTCCATGCGCCACGCCGCCCGCGTATCCCTCTTCGCTATTCTCGCGCTGTCGTCCACCGCCGCCGTCGCCGGCCCCGACCTCGATCGCGCTACGAAGGTAGGGGCTGCGCGCGGCGTCGAGCGCTTCGGGGCTATCTATCGCGAGGGCGGGATCAGCGCGGCCGCGGATGCCGTCCGGACCTGCTACCGGTCGCCCAAGGCCAAGGGCGGGGCCGGAGGGCTGGCCGAGTGCGCGGCGCTCGACGTCGCGGCATCGGTCGCCGACCTTCAAGCCAGGATGAGCCTAGGTGTTCCCCCGTACCCCTTCTTCGCGGGCGCCGCGATGGAGAGCCGGGTCTCCGCGGGGCTCAAAGCCGCCAAGCTGCCGAAGTCGGCCCGCGCAAGCCTAGACCGTGCCATCCTGGCGGCGATGGAGGGGCCGGAGGCGGGGTCGGCGGACGACGGCTACATGGACGAGTGAACCGCCCCGACCGGGCGCCCGTGCGGAAGACGTAACGAATTTCTTCGTGACGAGCTTGGGTGGAAAGGCGACTGTCCGCTTTCCGCCGACCGAGGCAGAAAGCGGACCATTTCCTCACTGGTTGAGGGAGAACTGCTAAGCGCCGAAGGCCCCGTCTATCGTATGCATGGCCCCTGTCACGAAGCCAGCCTCTGGACCGGCGAGCCAGGCGACCATGGCGGCGACCTCTTCGGGCCGGCCGTGGCGTTTGATCGCCATGAAGCCGTGCATGAGGTCCCGCATCGGTCCGTCCGCCGGGTTGGCATCGGTGTCGATGGGGCCGGGCTGCACGATGTTGATCGTGATGCCGCGTGGCCCGAAATCGCGGGCTAGACCCCGGGCCAGCCCCTGAAGGGCCGACTTGCTCAGCGCATAGGAGGCCATGCCGGGCACGGGCATGCGGTCGCCGTTCACCGAGCCGATCACGACGATCCGCCCGTCCGACGGCATGTGTCGCGCCGCCTCGACCGAAGCATGGTAAGGCGCATGGACGTTGACACGGAACAGGCGGTCGATCTCGTCCGGGTCTTGGTCCAGCGCATCGCCGAAGATCGCGAAGCCGGAATTGACGATCAGGACGTCGAGCGGACCGCTTTCGCGCACGGTCGCAATCACCGCGTCCCGGTCGGCGCTGTCGGTTCGAAGGGTACGGCTTCCGGTCTCGGCAGCCAGCACCTCGGCCGCGGCCTGTGAGCCGCTATAGGTAAAGGTCACGGCCGCGCCGTCGGCTGCAAAGCGCCGCACGATCGCGGCGCCGATCCCGCGGCTTCCACCCAGAACCAGAACCGTCTTGCCTTGAAACGTCGTCACGTCCGCCTCCTTGAGGAATAACTTAGGAGTCGCTACATAAATATGGGCCTTTAGGCCGTCAACGAGTTCTGTAATGTCTAATACAAAAATACCCCGGTCCCGCGGACGGCCCCGCGGCTTCGACACGGAGCAGGCGGTCGCGGTCGCCGCCGATCTCTTTCGCGCCCGCGGCTTCGATGCCGTAAGTGTTGCCGATGTCATCGATGTTCTGGGCATCAAGCCGCCGAGCTTCTACTCGGCCTTCGGCAGCAAGCAGGGGCTCTACGCACGGGTGCTGGAACGCTACGCAGCGATGGGAGCAATCCCGCTCGACGATATCCTGAGACAGGACCGTCCCGTGGCAGACAACCTGACGGCGCTGTTGGATGCAGCAGCCCACCACTATGCCGCCGATCCGGAGACAGCCGGTTGTCTTGTGGTGGAAGGCACCCGCTGCAACGATGCGCAGGCCCGCGAGGCGGCTCTGGCCTACAACCTTGCCGTGGAAACACAGATCCGGGACCACATTGCGAAGCGCCATGCAGCGGAAGCGGCGGTCCTGACGGACTTTGTGGCGACGACCCTGTTCGGCCTGTCGGCCAAGGCACGCAGCGGCCACCGTCTCGACCAGCTTCGCACGACGGCACGCCTAGCGAGTTCGGCGATCCGGTCCGCGCTGATGGAGTAGGCTCGGTTCGAACGACCGCTTTTGATCGCCGTGTGTAACGAAGTGGATGTCTGCGAAGGGTCG
>NZ_ARQE01000004.1 GCF_000382705.1 Aureimonas ureilytica DSM 18598 = NBRC 106430
CATCTCGGTGCCCTCGGGCAGCGTGACGACGCCCGTCACGTCCGTCGTGCGGAAGTAGAACTGCGGGCGGTAGTTCGTGAAGAACGGCGTGTGACGGCCGCCCTCTTCCTTGGTCAGGATGTAGGCCTCGGCCATGAAGCGCGTGTGCGGCTTCACCGAACCCGGCTTGCACAGAACCTGNCCGCGCTCCACGCCCTCGCGGTCCACGCCGCGAACCAGCGCGCCGATGTTGTCGCCCGCCTGGCCCTGGTCCAGAAGCTTGCGGAACATCTCGACGCCCGTCACCGTCGTCTTCTTGGTGTCGCGGATGCCGACGATCTCGACTTCCTCGCCCACCTTCACGATGCCGCGCTCGACGCGGCCGGTCACGACCGTGCCGCGGCCCGAGATCGAGAACACGTCTTCGATCGGCATCAGGAACGGCAGGTTGATCGGACGCTCGGGCGTCGGGATGTAGGCGTCGACCTGCTTCATCAGCTCGCGAACCGCGTTCTCGCCGATCTCCTTGTTGGAGTCCTCGAGNGCGGCCAGCGCCGAGCCCTTCACGATCGGAACGTCGTCGCCCGGGAACTCGTAGCTCGACAGAAGCTCNCGCAGNTCCAGCTCGACCAGNTCCAGAAGCTCGGCGTCGTCGACCTGATCGACCTTGTTCAGGAACACCACCAGCGCCGGCACGCCGACCTGACGGGCCAGAAGGATGTGCTCGCGCGTCTGCGGCATCGGGCCGTCCGCCGCCGAGCACACCAGGATCGCGCCGTCCATCTGCGCCGCGCCCGTGATCATGTTCTTCACGTAGTCCGCATGGCCCGGGCAGTCCACGTGCGCGTAGTGACGGCTTTCCGTCTCGTACTCCACGTGCGCCGTCGAGATCGTGATCCCGCGCGCCTTCTCCTCCGGCGCCGCGTCGATCTGATCGTACGCACGGAACTCGCCAAAGTACTTCGTGATCGCAGCCGTCAGAGACGTCTTCCCATGGTCAACGTGACCAATCGTGCCGATGTTCACATGCGGCTTGTTGCGCTCAAATTTGCTCTTGGCCATGACTTTCTACCTTGCGGAGCCTGTGAGAACCGGGCCGCGACATAGCGAGTGCAATCGGGAAACACAAGCACCGGCCGAATCGCGGAACCGTCGTAAGGGTAAAAACTTCGTTGCGATCCGGACGCAAGATCGAAAAAAGGCCCGCCATGCGGCGGGCCTCGCGAGGGCGGGGTGGCGACAGGGCGCCGCGCCTAGCCTTCCGCAGCGGCGTCCATCCATTGCTTGTGCCGATCCTCGTCGGCATAGGCCTTGGCGAAATAAGCCCTCGCCTCGGCACTCGCCGCCTGGTTCTTCGAGGCCTGATCATAGGCCATCTTGGTCTCGATCTCGTTGGTGGACATGGCCTTCAGGACGGTCTTGTCGCCGACGAGACCGGCGAGGACCACCTTGCCCTTGGTCAGATATTCCTTGAGATCCCCTTCCTGCGGCGCTTCCACGCCGAGCGTCGTGGCCATGCGGGTGAGTTCCGCGACATGCGCCTCGTGATCGGCCTTGAAGGCGGCGATCTGATTCTTCGCGGCGACGTTCTCCAGGCGGTCGATCGTCGCCTGATAGGCGGCCAAGGCGTCATGCTCCAGAATCAGAAGATTCTGCACCAGTTTCTCGAACGTCGTTTCCGTTCCGACCGTCGTGACCATGAATGTCTCCTTTTCCGTTCGAGACAGAAAAAGAAACGCGCACTCTCCCGTTCCGCACGCTTTGCATAGCTGGGAAACCGACGCGGCGTCGCGCACGCGCCACGCGACAGGAATTATGGCATGGAAATCGGAGCAGAGATTGGAGCGGGTAGCGGGAATCGAACCCGCATATTCAGCTTGGAAGGCTGCTGCTCTACCACTGAGCTATACCCGCGCCGAACTGTTCCTTGAGCTTGAAGCGATGGTGGAGGGAGTTGGATTTGAACCAACGTAGGCTAAGCCAACGGATTTACAGTCCGTCCCCTTTAACCACTCGGGCATCCCTCCAGCTGCTTCAAGGTCCAGAAGCAGGAAGCGGCGGCTCACCGTCGCTTCGTGGGGGCCTTATGCAGCGGGTCGCCGCGCCTGTCAACACACCATCACAAACATCGCGCAGCATCCCCGATCAACCCGCGCAAAGGCCCGATCTGCTGGCGTTGGGAGCTGCGAAGTCGAGCCGCCGGGAACGCGAATCGTCGAAATGCCGCTATCTCTCCGCCCTGCCGATGCACTAGAAAGCGGCATGACCGACGATAAGAACCCGACCCACACCCCCAAGGACGCGCATTACGCCAAGCTGCGGCGCGCCCATCGCGATCGCGCCCGCGGCGGCCCGGCTCCCGCAGCCGATTCGCGCAAGAAGCCCCCGTCCCGGCCGGCCAAGCCCGGCCCGGCCGATCGCGTGCGCCTTTATGGCCTTCACACGGTGGAAGCCGCGCTCGCCAATCCGGAGCGCCGTCTCCACAAGCTCTTCGCCACGCGCAACGCGCTGAACCGGCTCGAGCTCGACGAGGCCGCGCTGCCCTGCCCCCTCGAACTCGTCGAGCCGCGCTTTCTCGATTCGGAGCTCGGCACCGACGCCGTCCACCAGGGCGTGATGCTGGAAGCCGATCCGTTGAGCGCCCGCCGCCTGTCGGATCTCGGGCAAAGCGATCTGATCCTCGTGCTCGACCAGGTGACCGATCCGCACAATGTCGGCGCGCTCCTGCGCTCGGCGGTCGCCTTCGGCGCGGGCGCCGTGGTGACGACGAGCCGTCATTCGCCGCAGGAATCGGGCGTCCTCGCCAAGTCGGCCTCCGGCGCGCTCGAACTCATTCCCTATGTGCAGATCACCAATCTCGCCGATGCGCTGGGCGAGATCGCCGAACTCGGCTTCCAGACGATCGGTCTCGATTCGGAAGGCGAGGGCGAACTCGAGCCCTCCTTCGCGGGCGAGCGGATCGCCCTGGTGCTCGGGTCGGAAGGCAAGGGCCTGCGCCAGAAGACGCGCGAAACCGTGTCGGTGCTGGCGCGCCTCGAAATGCCCGGCGCCATCCGCTCGCTGAACGTCTCCAACGCGGCGGCCGTCGCGCTCTATGCGGCGCGCCGCTTCATGGGCGCCAAGCGCGCGGGCTGATACGATCTCACCGGCCGGCCCGCTCGCGCGCCGCCCGGTAGACCTGCTCGATCGACGCGAAGGCCGGCGCACCGCCGGCCTTTCGCGTTTCCCCGCCGCGCGCTTCCAGACGCTCGAGCACGAGGCGCTCGAAGAACAGGCGCCGCTCCAGCGTCTCCACCAGCCTGCGTTGGCGCTCGATCCGTTTTTCCAGACTCATCTCACATCCGTGTCAGATCGGCGCTTTTCCCCGCCCGGCCGCTCCCGCGCGCTTCGCCCGTAGGAAAAAGGCTGGCATTGTCCAGTGCTTATGTCATAGGCGAGAGACGAGCGCAGCGAGGCAGACGCGCCAGTCGCCTTGTCCGCCATCTCGCCACTCGCGTCGTTGGGGGAGACGATGAACGCATTTCTGGCCGTCAGTCGCGGTATCGACCGCTTGTCCGCGGGCTTCGCCGTCATCGCGGATTATCTCGTTCTCATCGCGGTTCTGGTGAGCGCCGGCAACGCCCTCCTGCGCTACACGCTGAACATGAGCTCCAACGGATTGCTCGAAATCCAGTGGTACATGTTCGCGGGGATCGTGCTCCTCGGCGCGTCCTACACCCTGCGCATGAACGAGCATGTGCGCGTCGATCTCATCTATTCCATGCTGTCGACGCGCGGCCGGCTCCTGGTCGATATTTTCGGCTTCGTGGTGCTGTTCCTGCCCGTCATCGGCTTCCTGTTCTGGCTGACCTTCCCGTTCTTCTGGCAGTCCTTCACCACGGGCGAAGCCTCGATGAACGCGGGCGGCCTCATTCTCTGGCCGGCCAAGCTCACCTTGCCGCTCGGCTTCGGGCTCCTGTTCCTGCAGGGCCTGTCGGAACTCATCAAGCGCGTGGCCGCCTTGAACGGGCTCCTGACGCTCGAGACCAAATACGAAAAGCCGCTTCAGTAATCCGGCGTCCGGGGGGACTTCTCGATGTTCGAATACGGTCCGATGCCGCCGATGATGTTCGGCGCCATGATTCTCTTTCTGCTGCTCGGCTTTCCGGTGGCCTTCACGCTTGCCGCCGTCGGCATGGTGTTCGGCGTGCTCGGCATCGTCTTCGAGCATTTCAGCCCGTCGCTCCTGAACGCGCTGCCCTTGCGCTTCTACGGCACGATCTCGAACGACCTTCTGCTCGCGATCCCCTTCTTCACCTTCATGGGCGCGATCCTGGAGCGCTGCGGCCTCGCGGAAGACCTTCTCGAGGGCTCCGGCCAGCTCTTCGGACCGATCCCCGGCGGCCTCGCCTATGCGGTGGTGATCGTCGGCGCGGTGCTCGGCGCCATCACCGGCACGGTGGCGGCCTCCGTCATCGCCATGGGCGTCGTCTCGCTGCCCGTCATGATGCGCTACGGCTACGACATGCGGCTCGCCACCGGCGTCATCGCCGCGTCCGGCACGATCACGCAGGTCATTCCGCCTTCGCTCGTCCTCATCATCCTCGCCGACCAGCTCGGTCGCTCGGTGGGCGACATGTATGCCGGCGCGATCGGCCCCTCGCTTCTCCAGATCGCGCTATTCCTCGCCTTCATCTTCGTGGTCTCCAAGCTGCAGCCGCACCGCATGCCGCCGCTGCCGCCGGAGGCTCGCACCAAGACCGGCCGCGAACTCCTCTGGCAGGTCGCCAAGGGCATGGTGCCTTCGCTGGCGCTGATCTTCCTCGTGCTCGGCACGATGTTCATGGGTCTCGCCACGCCGACGGAAGCGGGCGCCATGGGCTCGGTCGGCGCGATCTTCCTCGCCGCCCTCCACCGCCGCCTGTCCTGGTCGCTGACGCGTCAGGCCATGGCCATGACCATGCGCCTCACCGCCATGGTGGTGTTCATCCTGATCGGCTCCACCGTGTTCAGCCTCGTCTTCCAGGGCATGGATGGCGGGCACTGGATCCAGTACCTCCTGTCCCACATCCCGGGCGGGGTCGTGGGCTTCCTGATCTTCGTCAACATCTTCATCTTCTTCGTGGCGTTCTTTCTCGACTTCTTCGAGATCGCCTTCATCATCGTCCCGCTGCTGGCGCCCGTCGCCAACTCGCTGGGCATCGATCTCGTCTGGTTCGGCGTGCTCCTCTGCGTGAACATGCAGACGGCCTTCATGCACCCGCCCTTCGGCTTCGCGCTCTTCTACCTGCGCGGCATCGCGCCGCCGAACGTGAAGACCTCGGACATCTATCTCGGCGCCATTCCCTGGCTCGGGCTCCAGCTCGTCCTCGTGCTGGTGCTGATCCTCTGGCCGCAATCGGTGACCTACTTCATCAAGAAGGAAGCCGTGGTCGATCCGAGCACGATCCAGCTGAACATCCCGATGCCGGGAATGCCGGCCCCGGGCGGCGCTCCCGCTCCTGGCGCCGCGCCGAGCTTCGGCGCTCCCGCCGCGCCCTCGTTCGGCCAGCCGGCCGCGCCGAGCTTCGGAGCCCCGGCCCCGAGCTTCGGGGGAGCGGCGGCCCCGGTGCCCTCCTTCGGGCAGCCCGCCACGCCCGCTCCGGCCCCCGCGCCGAGCTTCGGGGCTCCGGCCCAGCAGTGAACGCAAAAAAGCCGGCGGTTTCCCGCCGGCTTTTTCTTTTGCCCTCGGCGTACCTGCCTTACTTGCCGGCCGCCTGCTGCGAATAGACATAGGTGTCGTAGGAATATTCCGCGACGCGGAACCACTCGAAGACCTGGCTGCGGAAGGTCGTCCACGGATCGTAGATCGCCTTCCACTTCGGATTGCTTTCCGACAGCGAGGCGTAGAGCTTCATCGCCGAATCGTAGGACGCGTCGAGAATGTCGCGCGGCAGCGGGCGAAGCTGCACGCCCTTGCCGACCAGCGAGCGGATCGCCTGCATGTTCTTGGCGTCGTAGAGCGCCATCATGTTGACGTTGACGGCTTTGGCCGCCGTGTCGAGCGCGGCCTTGTAGGCCGGCGGCAGTTCCTCGTACTTCGCCTTGTTGAAGAGGAAATGCAGCGTCAGCCCGCCTTCCCAGAAGGCCGGGTAATAGTAGTAGGGCGCGACCTGATAGAAGCCGAGCTTCTCGTCGTCATAGGGCCCGATCCACTCCGTCGCGTCGATCGTGCCGCGCTCCAGCGCGGGATAGATGTCGCCGCCGGCCAGCTGCTGCGGCACGACGCCGAGCGGCTCCAGAACCCGGCCGGCGAGACCCGCGATGCGCATCTTGAGACCGTTGAGATCGGCCACCGAATTGATCTCGCGCCGGAACCAGCCGCCCATCTGAACGCCCGTGTTGCCGCCCGGCATGGCCTTCACGTTGTAATCGGCGAGGAACGTGTCGAAGAGCTCGTTGCCGCCGCCATGGTAGAGCCAGGCGTTCTGCTGGCGCGCGTTCAGTCCGAACGGGATCGTGGCGCCGATCGCGAAGGTCGGGTCCTTGCCGACATAATAATAGCAGGCCGTGTGCGCCGCCTCGACCGTTCCGCCCTGCACGGCGTCGAGCGCCTGAAGGCCCGGCACGAGTTCGCCGGCCGGAAACACGTCGATCTTGAAGCGGCCTTCCGTGATGTCGGACACCGCCTTCGACAGAACCTGGGCGCCGCCGAAAATCGTATCGAGCGTGTTCGGAAAGCTCGACGTCAGGCGCCAGCGAATCTCGGGCGTGCCCTGCGCCAGCGCGGGTGCCGCGAGCGTCGAACCGGCCGCAACGGCGCCGCCGGCCATGCCTGCCTGAAGAATGAATTTGCGACGATCCACGTCGATTCCTCCCTGACCGCCCCTCCCCCGGGGCACGGCATTCTGGGAGGAGAGATGCGCCGCGCGCAAGACGCGCGGCGCTCCTCACGAAAGCGTGAGGCTCTTACTTGCCGGCCGCCTGCTGCGAGTAGACATAGGTGTCGTTGGTGTATTCCGCGACGCGGAACCACTCGTAGATCTGCGTGCGGAACTGGCTCCAGGGATCGTACATCGCCTTCCACTTCGGGTTGGTCGCGTCAAGCTTGGCATAGAGCTGCTGGGACGATTCGTAGGCCGCGTCCAAGACGTCGCGCGGCAGCGGGCGAAGCTGCACGCCCTTGCCGACCAGCGAGCGGATCGCGCGCATGTTCTTCACGTCGTAATCGGCGAGCATGCGCGTGTTGCAGAGCGTCGAGGCCGCTTCGAGCGCCGCGCGATAGCTGGCGGGCAGCTCCTCGGTCTTGGCCTTGTTGAAGATGTAGTGGACGGTCGGGCCGGCTTCCCAGAACGCGGGATAATAGTAGTAGGGCGCGACCTGATAGAAGCCGAGCTTCTCGTCGTCATAGGGGCCGACGAACTCGGTCGCGTCCAGCGTGCCGCGCTCCAGCGCCGGATAGACGTCGCCGCCGGCGAGCTGCTGCGCCACGACGCCGAGCGGCGCCAGCACCTGGCCGGCAATGCCGGCGATGCGCATCTTGAGGCCCTGCAGATCGGCCAGCGAGTTGATTTCCTTGCGGAACCAGCCGCCCATCTGGGTGCCCGTGTTGCCGCCGGGATGGGCGACGACGCCGTAGTCCGACAGGAAGCTGTTGATCGCCTCGTTGCCGCCGCCATTGTAGAGCCAGGCGTTCTGCTGGCGGGCGTTGAGGCCGAAGGGAATGGCCGATCCGATGGCGAAGGTCGGGTCCTTGCCGACGTAATAGTAGAGAACGGAATGGGCCGCCTCGACCGTTCCGCCCTGCACGGCGTCGAGCGCCTGAAGGCCGGGCACGAGTTCGCCGGCCGGGAACACGTCGATCTTGAACTTGCCGTCCGTCAGGTCCGACACGGTCTTGGAGAACAGCTGCGAGGAGCCGAACAGCGTGTCGAGCGTGTTGGGAAAGCTCGACGTCATGCGCCAGCGCAACTCGGGCGCGGTCTGCGCGAGCGCGGGCGCGGCGAGCGTCAGGCTCGCGCCGGCCGACAGGCCCGCCCCTTGGATGAAACGACGACGATCCATGAAATTCCCCCCAGAAGGCCGCCCCTTGTCGGGCGTCGGCTCGGTGCGATGATGCGAATGCGGGACGGGGAATGCAAGGCAGGCGAAAGGATCGCGCCTCCCCAGCCTCGCCCTCCCGACGCTCCCTACACGAACTTGCCGAAAATCAAAATTTAAAGGTGCGGTCGTCGCTCGGCCATGATAAGCAGCGCCCCGTGCCGGCTTAGCTCAGCTGGTAGAGCACCTGATTTGTAATCAGGGGGTCGCGGGTTCGAGCCCTGCAGCCGGCACCACTCTTCCCACATCCTTCTGACGGACCGCTTCGCCGCTTTCGCGCGAGCGCATGACGGGCACGATCGCTGCAATTTGTCGTAAATTGCGCGGCGCTCGCTCGGGTTCGGTTCACCATTGCGTAAGACACCGCGCCGCCGGCGGGCGATGCGGCGAAGTTTAACGAGTTTTTCCATCCGTCCTCCACGGCGGCAAACCCATTCTCGGCCCATGTTCGATCCGCTGAGGACGCAGACCATGGCCAAGAAGCAAAAAGCCCAGAAGACACCGAAGACCGCGTCCGGCGAGGACACGCCGCCCGCGCGCGGCCTGTCGCGCAAGGTAAAGCTCTTGGCGGGCGGCGCGCTCACCTTCGCGCTCGTCTCCGTGGCGGGGGGCGGCTATCTCCTCGCCAAGACACCTCCGGAAACCGCCGAGGCGGAACACGCCGCTCCCGCCATTCCGGTTCCCATGCCGGTCGCGAGCGTCGCCCCTTCCACCCAGGCCGGCGACTATCAGATCGTCTCGATCTTCGGGGACGAGGCGATCCTCGCCACGCACAACAATCTGGTGCGCCTCAAGGTCGGCTCCACCGTGCCGGGTCTCGGCACCGTGAAGCAGATCGAGGTCGGTGCCAATGGTGGCGGCGCGGTGATCGGCACCGACGCGACGCTGCGCAGTCTCTGACGCGACACGTTCTCTCCCTCCCGAAAGGCCGGCCGACCAAGCCGGCCTTTCGCGCGTTCGGAGCAGTCCCGACGGCGGGATCGCCTCCACGCGGCAAAGGCGCGTCGCGATATTTGACAGCCCGCTCTTCCCCATCGCCTCGACCCGTTATATCCATCTGGACATATCGGCTTTCGAGGGGTGAACGCGCATGTCGAACCGCAGATCATGGTTGAAGGGCATCGCCGCCCTGTTCGTCGTTGCGACGCTTGGCCTCGGCTCGCCCGCCGTGGCGCAGGAGCCGGCGCCGGTGGTCTTCGCGGCCGCCAGCCTGAAGACGGCGCTGGACGCGGTGAACGCCGCCTGGACCGCTCAAGGTCACTCCTCGGCCACCCTCTCCTATGCGGCGAGTTCCGCCCTCGCCCGCCAGATCGAATCCGGCGCGCCGGCCGATCTCTTCGCCTCGGCCGATCTCGACTGGATGGACTATCTCGCCGAGCGCAAGCTGATCCGCGCGGACAGCCGCGTCGCGCTTCTCGGCAACGAACTGGTTCTCGTCGCGCCCGCCAGTTCCACCGCGAATGCCGAGATCGCGCCCGGCTTTCCGCTCGCCGCGCTCCTGAACGGCGGCAAGCTCGCCATGGCGAATGTCGATTCCGTGCCGGCCGGCAAATACGGCAAGAGCGCGTTGGAGGCGCTCGGCCTGTGGGACGCGGTTCGCGCCGACGTGGCGCAGGCGGAAAACGTGCGCGCCGCGCTGCGGCTCGTGTCGCGCGGCGAAGCGCCGCTCGGCATCGTCTACAAGACCGACGCGGTGTCCGACCCGAGCGTGCACATCGTCGGCACCTTCCCGGCCGATACGCATGCCCCGATCGTCTATCCGTTCGCGCTGACCAAGGACGCGACCTCGCCCTCGGCCGATGCCTTCCTCGCCTTCCTGAAGGGCAGTGAGGCCGCCGCGCTGTTCCGCGCGCAGGGCTTCACCGTCCTCGCGCCGAACAAACCTTGATGTTCCCAGCACTTGGGCCGAGGGTCGATCGTTGAACGAAACATTCGGCTTTGGGCCGGAGGAATGGACGGCCGTGCGGCTCAGCCTGCAGGTCGCGAGCGTCGCGACCCTGGCGAGCCTGCCGTTCGGCCTGCTCGTTGCCTGGTTGCTCGCGCGGGTCCGCTTTCCCGGCAAGACGATCCTGAACGGGATCGTGCATCTGCCACTCGTCCTGCCCCCGGTCGTGACCGGCTATCTGCTGCTCATCCTGTTCGGCCGGCGCGGCCCGCTCGGCGAGTTCTTCGAAGCCTGGTTCGGGCTCGTCTTCTCGTTTCGCTGGACCGGCGCGGCGCTGGCCTCCGCCATCATGGGCTTTCCGCTGATGGTGCGCGCCATGCGCCTGTCGCTGGAAAGCGTCGATCGGCGGCTGGAGGATGCCGGCGCGACGCTCGGCGCGAGCCCCGTCTTCGTGTTCCTGACCGTGACCCTGCCGCTTGTCGCGCCCGGCATTCTCGCCGGCCTGATCCTCGCCTTCGCCAAGGCCATGGGCGAGTTCGGCGCGACGATCACCTTCGTGTCCAACATTCCCGGCGAAACGCAGACGCTGCCGGCCGCGATCTACACGCTGACGCAGGTGCCGGGCGGCGACGGCGCGGCCTTGCGGCTGACCGCCCTGTCCGTCGCCCTGTCCATGGCCGCGCTCGTCGCCTCCGAATGGCTGGCGACGCGGCTCAACCGCCGGGTCGCGCCGGCATGAGCCTCGATCTTTCCGTTCAGCAGCGGCTCGGCGTCTTCACGCTCGACGTGGCGTTTCAGGCGGGCGCAGGCCTCACCGCCCTGTTCGGACGCTCGGGCTCGGGCAAGACCTCGCTGGTCAATCTCGTGGCCGGTTTGGCAAAGCCCGACGCGGGGCGAATCGCCATCGACGGACGCGTTCTCTGCGACACGCAGGCCCGGTGTTTCGTGCCGCCGCATCGCCGCCGGATCGGCTATGTCTTTCAGGATGCACGCCTGTTCCCGCATCTCACCGTGCGTCAGAATCTCCTGTTCGGACACTGGTTCGCGCCGCGCGCCGAGCGGCGGGTCGATTTCGGGGGCGTGGTGGAGCTCCTCGGCCTTGCCCCCCTTCTCTCGCGGCGGCCGACGCATCTCTCGGGCGGCGAGAAGCAGCGGGTCGCGATCGGCCGCGCGCTTCTGGCGAGCCCGCGCCTTCTTCTGATGGACGAACCGCTCGCCGCGCTGGACGACCAGCGAAAGGGCGAGATCATCCCCTTCATCGAGCGTCTGCGGGACGAGGCGGGCGTGCCGATCCTTTATGTCAGCCATTCCGTCAGCGAGGTGCGCCGGCTCGCCTCGCATCTCGTCATGCTGGCGGAGGGCCGCGTCGTCGCCGATGGGCCGGCTCAGGCGATCATGGATCGGCTCGATCTCTTTCCCCTCGCCGCCGACCACGAGCCCGGACGCGAGATCGACGGCAGGGTCCTGTCGCACGATGCGCCTCACGGACTGACGGCCGTGGCACTGGCGGGCTCCACCTTCCATCTGCCGGGGATCGTCGGCCCGGTCGGCGGGGCCGTGCGGCTGCGCGTGCGGGCGCGCGACGTGATGATCGCAACGCGCGAGCCCGTGGGTCTCAGCGCGCTCAACATCGCCAAGGGCCGGATCATCGCGATGGAATTCCCGGATGCGACGGGCGCCGACCTCCTGCTCGACTGCGCGGGCGACCGGCTTCTCGCCCGCATCACGCGCCGCTCGGCGGAGGAGTTGGGGCTTCGGATGGGTCAGGAGGTCTTCGCCATCGTGAAGAGCGTCTCCTTCCGCCGTGTCGAGGGAGATGCCGTCAGGCCAGAATGAGGCGGGTGCTCGGCGCCAGCGCCGCTTCGAAGCGCGTGCGCTCCGCTTCGCTCAAGGCGTCGACGCCGCGAAGCGCGACCACCACCGTCTCCCGCTCCGGGACGAGAGGCAGAAGCGCGCCGAGCCGTTCGAGAAGCCGCGCGACGGAGAGCGGGCGAACAGGCGGCGGAGCGTTGATCTCTGCGGTCAGCGGATCGGCGAGAAGAGCCGCGATCCGCCCGGCCGGCAGGGCGGCGAGCGCCGCCGGCGACACGAGCGCGCCGTGAAAGCCGATGGGCCGATAGCCATCGGCCACGAGGAGATCGATCCCTTGGGGCGAGCGCCCTTCGCGGATGAGCAACGGCGCGGCCCGCGCCAGCACGGCCGGCACGCCGAAGAGACCTTTCGCATCGAGGGTCAGAACCAGACGCGGCAGCGGCGCGGCGACCGCGATACGCACGCCGCCGATCAGGCCCGCGCCGGCAATCGCCATCGCGCCTTTCAGGACCGTGCGCCGCGTCGGACATGCTGCCCGATCGGATCGCCTTTCCGCCATCATGCGCCTCCTTCCTCGATATGGACGACCTGCCGCAGCAATCGCGTGCGATCGGCCGAGGGGCCAACAAGGATTTCGTAGTCGCCGGGCTCGACGGAGGACGTCAAGTCCGGGCCGGGAAAGGCGAGCGCCGAGACCGGCAGGGTCAGAACGCCGCGCGCCCGCTCGCCGGGCTCCAGACCCATGCGCAAGAACCCTTTCAGTTCGAGAAGCGGGCGCGCGACGCGCGACACGGGCTTGCGCACGAAGAGAAACACGGTCTCCTCCGCCGCGTGCACGCCTTCGTTCGCAAGCTCGACCGAAACGCTGATCGCATCGTCCCGCCTTGGGCGCGAGGGTTCGACCGAGAGGGAGGCGTAGCGCACGTGCCCATAGGTCAGCCCATGGCCGAAGGCGAAGAGCGGCGTCGTCGGCAGGTCGATATATTTGCTCGTGTAATGGCCGTCCGAGGCCGGGCGGCCGGAGGGGCGCTCGCCGAAGAAGATCGGCACCTGCCCGACCGAGCGCGGCCAGGTGAGCGGCAGGCGGCCGGATGGCGCGGCGCGGCCGGTCAGAAGATCGGCGAGCGCATGACCCGCTTCGCTGCCGAGGAACCAGGTCGCCAGCACGGCGTCCGCCCGCTCGAAGAGCCAGGGAACCGCGAGCGGCCGGCCGGAGGAAAGGACGACGACGGTCGGCCGACCGAGCGCGAGAACGGCGCGGGCGAAATTGGCCTGATCGCCCGGCAGGTCGAGCCCGGTGCGGCTCGCCGCCTCGCCGCTCATGTCGCGCGCTTCGCCGATCGCGAGGATCACGAGATCGGCCGCGCGGGCAAGTTCCAGCGCCGCGTCCGGGCCGCCCTCCTCCGCCTCGTCCACGCCGACGCCGCGTGCATAGCCGATGTCGCAGTCCGGCCGTGCCTCGCGCAGGCCCCGAAGGAACGTGACGCTGTCCCGCGCTTCGCCCGCGCCCGACCAGCTTCCCATCATGTCGGTCGGCGCGTCCCCGAGCGGGCCGACCATGGCGATCCGCAAGGGGTTTGCAGCGATCGGCAATATGTCGTTCCGGTTGCTGAGGAGCACGGCGGAGCGCCTGGCCGCCTCGCGCGCCAGCGGGCGATGCTCGGCGAGAAGCGGCGCGGCGCCTTGATCACGCAAGCCCCGCATCGGATCGTCGAACAGGCCGAGCCGCTCCTTCAGTTGCAGGACGCGGCGCACGCTCGTCTCGATCTCGGCGAGCGTCACGAGCCCGCGCGAGAGCGCGTCGGGCAGGCCCCGCTCATAGGCGCCGCTCATCATGTCCACATCGACGCCGGCCCGCAGCGCCAGCGCGGCGGCTTCCGCGAGATCCGTCGCGACGCCATGGGCGACGAGTTCGGCCACCGCATTGTAGTCGCTGATCACGACGCCCTCGAAGCCCGCCTCGCGGCGCAGCCAGCTGGTCAGGAGCGGCCCGTTCGCCGTCATCGGCACGCCCGACAGGTCGGAAAAAGCCGGCATGACGGCCGCGCAGCCGGCCGCGATCGCAGCCTGGAAGGGGGGCAGATAGGTCTCGCGCAGCGTGCGCTCGCTCATGTCGGTGGACGCATAGTCGCGGCCCGCCGCCGCCGCGCCATAGCCGACGAAATGCTTCACAGTCGCCGCGACGGTGGACGGATCATCGAGAGCGTCGCCCTGGAAGCCCCGCACCTTGGCCGCGCCGAACAGCGCGTGGACGAACGGGTCCTCGCCCGGCCCTTCCACCACGCGGCCCCAGCGTGGGTCGCGCGAGACGTCGAGCATCGGCGCGAAGGTCAGGGCGACTCCGTCCGCCGCCGCCTCGCGCGCGCTGGCGCGCGCCGTCGCCTCCCACAAAGCGGGGTCGAAGGCGGCGGCCTCGCCCAGGGGCACGGGAAACACCGTGCGATGCCCGTGGACCACGTCGAAGCCGAGGATCAACGGGATCTTCAGGCGCGACTCCTCGATGGCGACGCGCTGGATGTCGCGCACGGAGGACGGGCCGAAGACGTTGAGAAGGCTTCCCGCTCGCCCCTCGCGCACGGCGCCGGTGGCGTCGCCGCCGATGATCGGGCCGGTCACGGAAAAGCCGGCGGCGAGCATGTTGAGCTGGCCGATCTTCTCGGCCAGCGTCATTTCAGACAAGAGCGCGTCGATACGCGAACCGGACATGCGGCGTCTCCGGGTTGGACGGTCGCCATGGATCATGGCTTCGACGGCTGTTTCAACCGGCGCTGCGACGAGAATGAGGCCGGCCGGCCCCCGATCGCAACGACGTGGTCCGCCGGAAACCGCAGCATCGCGCCCTTTGCACAACATGCGTGCAAAATTTCCGGGAGACCGGAACCTGTGCAGTGCGGTAGGATTCCACGAGATCGGCGGCGTTCGCCTGAGATCGGAGGGAATCGATGCGCATCAGAGCAGGCTTCACGCTGGGATATGAATGCGCGCAGCCGACGCCCATGCTCCTGATGCTGGACGTTCACCCCTCGCGTCAGCGCGACCTCGTCACCGAGCAGGTGCTGCGTTTCGATCGGGACGTGCAGGCACGCTCCTATACGGACGGGTTCGGCAATCGCTGCACCCGCATCCTCGCCCCTCCCGGCACGGTGCATGTCTCCACTCGCTTCGAGATCCGGGATTCGGGCGCGCCCGACACGGTGAACTGGAACGCGATCCAGCATGAGGTGCAGGATCTGCCGGACGACGTGCTCGTCTACCTCCTCGGAAGCCGCTATTGCGACACGGATCGGCTGGCGAGCTTCGCCTGGAGCCAGTTCGGCCACACGGCGCCGGGCTGGGGCCGGGTGCAGGCGATCTGCGACTATGTCCACAATCACATCGCCTTCAACTACCAGAACGCCGACTCGACCCGCTCCGCCCATGGCGGCTGGACCGACCGGACGGGCGTGTGCCGTGACTTCGCCCATCTCGCCGTCACGCTCTGCCGCTGCATGAACGTTCCGGCGCGCTACTGCACCGGCTATCTCGGCGATATCGGCGTCCCGCCCTCCGCCTCCCCGATGGATTTCAGCGCCTGGTTCGAGGCCTATCTCGGCGGCCGCTGGTACACGTTCGACGCCCGCCACAATTTCCCACGCATCGGCCGCATCCTCATGGCGACGGGCCGGGACGCGACCGATGTGGCTCTTTCCACCAATTTCGGGCAGGCGCTCCTCAAGCATTTCGAGGTCGAGACCTGGGAAGTCGCGGACGCGATGTGACGGCGCCCGGCGGCGAAAGTCCGTAGCCGGCTCTCAGCACCGGAACGGCGGCTCGGCCCCGAGATTGAGCTTCGAACGGCGCCTCTGACGGGCGCTTCTTTCCAGGCTCGAACGGGACGGATCGCCGGATGGATCACACGCAAATTCGCGAACATATGGAAGTCGTCGGCTCGGACGGCGCGCATGTGGGAACGGTGGATCGCCTCGACGGCGCCCGCCTGAAGCTCACCCGCACCGACCCGGCGGCCGGCGGCGAGCATCATTTCATTCACGTCGATTCGGTCGCCTCGGTCGAGGGTGACCGGGTCCGGCTCAACCGCACGGGCGCGGAGGCTCGCGACGAATGGGGCATCGAGGCGGTCGGCGCCGTGCCCGGCGCGGATGACGAGGACGAACACGGCGCCGAGCCCGGCTCCGCGAAGGTCGGCCCATGAGCGCGCCCGCCCGCTCCAACCGGCGTCTCGCCCTCGCGCTTCTCTCGGCGACGCTCCTGTCCACGCCTGTCGTTGCCGTCGCGCAGACCGCGCCCGCCCCCAAGCTCGAAAAGCTCGCGGACTTTCAGCATCAGGTGACGGGCGTCACCGTCGCGGAGGACGGCCGCGTCTTCGTCAACTTCCCGCGCTGGACCGAGGATTCGCCGGTTTCCGTCGCCGAGCTCACCAAGGCGGGCACGCTGAAGCCCTATCCGAGCGAGGACTGGAACAGCTGGCGCAACGCCAGGAAGGACGAGATGGCCCCCGCCGCGCACTGGGTCTGCGTTCAGAGCGTCGTCGCCGACGGGCGCGGCCATGTCTGGGTGCTCGACGCCGCCGCGCCGGCGCAGTCGCTTCTCGTGCCGGGCGGGGCGAAGCTCGTGCGCATCGACCTCGCCACGAACGAGATCGGTCAGACCATCGCCTTCGACGAGAAAGCCGCGCCGCAAGGCTCCTATCTCAACGACGTGCGCTTCTCGGCGGATGGACGCCACGCCTTCATCACGGATTCGGGCGCCAGGGGCGCGCTTCTGGTGGTGGACCTCGAAAGCGGCAAGGCACAGCGCGTTCTCGACGGCCATCCCTCGACGCAGGTCGAGAAGGGCCTCGTCGTGGAAGCCGATGGCAAGCCGCTGCGCCGGCCGGACGGGCGCGGTGTCGAGTTCTCGGCCGACGGCATCGCCCTGTCGAAGGACGGCGCGCATCTCTACTGGCAGGCGATCAAGGGCAAGACGCTCTACCGCATCCCGACGGACACGCTGATCGATGCGGGTCTGCGCGGAGAGGACGTGTCCGGCGCCGTCGAGCCCTTCGGCGAGAACGGCGTGGCGGACGGGCTCCTGATCGGGCGCGACAGCGGCATGATGTATGTCACGGCGCCGCAGGACGACGCGGTGAAGCGGCGCGACCTTGCCGCCGGCCCGTCGGGCAAGCCGGAGATCCTGGTAAAGGACGAGCGCCTGCGCTGGCCCGACACGTTCAGCGAAGCGCCGGATGGTTCGATCTACGTGACGACCTCGCGCATTCAGGACTCGGCCTTCTTCAAGCCCGACGCCCCGGCCAGCCTGCCGACGCAGCTCTGGCGCATCAGCTTCGGCGAGTAGCCGCAACGCATGAATGAGAAAGGGCCGGCGCTTTGCCGGCCTTTTTCGTTCCGATCGAGCGCAGGGCGAGAGACCCCCAAATCCGCAGCCGACTTGCGGCGAAGCCGCGCAAACGGCATGGAGACGGCAGGAATGTTTGTCGCCGCGCCGAGTTCGCGGCCTTGAGACCGAAAAAGGCTTCATCATGAGCGCCGCAACGGACATGACGCAGGCTGCGTCCGCCGTGCCGACCGGCTATGCCGCCCGTCGCACCTTCGCCATCATCTCCCACCCGGACGCCGGCAAGACGACGCTGACGGAAAAGCTGCTGCTCGCCGGCGGCGCCATCAACATGGCGGGCGCCGTCAAGGCACGCGGCGAAAACCGCCGCGCCCGCTCCGACTGGATGGAGATCGAGCAGTCGCGCGGCATCTCCGTCACCTCCTCGGTCATGACCTTCGAGCGCGAGGGCATCACCTTCAACCTCCTGGACACGCCCGGCCACTCGGACTTCTCGGAAGACACCTACCGCACGCTGACCGCCGTCGACAGCGCGATCATGGTGGTGGACGCGGCCAAGGGCATCGAGTCCCAGACGCGCAAGCTCTTCGAGATCTGCCGCCTGCGCGACATTCCCATCATCACCTTCGTCAACAAGGTGGACCGTGAGGGCCGCAGCCCGTTCGAGGTGCTGGACGAGATCGAGGAGGCGCTGGCGCTCACCGTCTCGCCGCAGGTCTGGCCGGTCGGCATGGGCACCGATTTCCAGGGCTGCTACGACTTCGCCCATGACGAGTTCATCTATTCCAAGGCCCGCGCCAACGGCCCCTGCGACAGCCTGAAGAAGGTCGAAGGGCTGGACGACCCGGCCTTCACCTCCATGGTCGCGCCCCATGTCATGGAGCGTTTCGCGGAAGAAGCGGAGCTGGCGCGCGAGGGCTATGCGAGCTTCGACGCCGAGGCCTACCGTCAGGGCCACCTGACGCCCGTCGTCTTCGGCAGCGCGCTGCGCGACTTCTCGGTGGACCAGCTCCTGCGCATCGTCGCGCGCTATGCCCCGCCGCCGCGCCCGCAGCCTTCCGACAAGGGTCCGGTCGCGCCGACGAGCGACGAGGTTTCGGCCTTCGTGTTCAAGGTTCAGGCCAATATGGACCCGAACCACCGCGACCGCGTCGCCTTCGTCCGCTTCTGCTCGGGCCATTTCAAGCGCGGCATGAAGCTGAACCATGTGCGCTCGGGCAAGCCGCTCGCCGTCAACAATCCGATCTACTTCTTCGCGCAGGAGCGCGCCTTGACCGAAGAAGCCTTCGCAGGCGACGTGATCGGTATTCCCAACCACGGCACCTTGCGCGTCGGCGACACGCTGACGGAAGGCGCGTCCTTCCGCTTCACGGGCCTGCCCTCCTTCGCGCCCGAGGTCATGCGCCGCGTGCGCCTCGAAGACACGATGCGCATGAAGCAGCTTCGCCGCGCGCTGGAGGACCTCGCCGAGGAAGGTCTGGTGCAGGTCTTCAAACCGATGTTCGGCTCGAACTGGATCGTCGGCGTCGTCGGCCCGCTGCAGCTCGACGTTCTCGCCTCGCGCATCCGGGGCGAATACAAGACCGATATCGGCTTCGAGAGCGTGCCCTACGCCACCGCCCGATGGATTTCGTCCGCCGACGAGCGCAAGCTCAAGGACTTCATCAAGGACAATTCGATGAGCATCGCGCTCGATCGCGACGAGCGGCCGGTCTTCCTGCCGAAAAGCGACTGGGAGCTGCGCTATGCCCGCGAGCGCAACCCGGACATCGCCTTCGACGAGACGCGCGAGCTGGTCTCGGTCTGATCGAGACCGGAGCCGGCGGGCGGGTGGACGCACCGTCGCCCGTTCGCACCGTTGACCCGAGATTGCTGCGTCGCGACATTGCGCGCGACGCCTCACCCAGGAGATTCGAGATGAAAAAGGTCGCCGTCCTCGTCGGTTCGCTCCGCAAGGATTCCATCAACCGCAAGTTCGCGGAAGCATTGGGCAAGCTCGCCGCCGGCCGGCTGGAGTTTCACTTCGTCGAACTCGGCGACGTGCCGATGTACAATGACGATCTCCTGGCCGAGATGCCGGCGCCCGTCGCCCGGCTGAAGAGCGACATCGCCTCGTCCGACGCCGTGCTCTTCGTCTCGCCCGAATACAACCGCTCCTTCCCGGCCGTTCTGAAGAATGCCATCGACTGGGGCACGCGCCCCTATGGCAAGAACGTGTTCGCCGCCAAGCCCGGCGGTCTCGTCGGCACCTCGCCGGGCGCCGGCGGCGCGGGCATCGGCCAGAACCACCTGAAAAGCGTGCTGAACGTCGTGGACGTCGTGCTCATGGGCCAGCCGGAGGTTTACTTCCATTACCGGCCCGAGCTCTTCGCCGAGGACGGCTCGGTCTCGGACGAGGCGACCAAGGCCTTCCTCCAGCGCTATGTCGATCGCTTCGTTCAGTGGATCGAGCGCACCTCGGAGCCCAAGACCACGGCCCAGCCCGACGCGGCCTGATCCTCAGCCAAGATCGCCCGTCGCGATCCTAAGAATGCCGCGCGCGTCCATCTCGCTTTGGGCGCGCGCGAGCGATCCGTCGAGATCGATGCCCCGGCAGGCATCCTCGACCACCACGACCTCGAGCCCCGTCTCGCGCGCGTCATAGGCCGTCCAGGCGACGCAGAAATCCGTCGCGAGCCCGCAGAGAAACACGCGGGTGACGCCGAGATCGCTCAAGGTTCCAGCCAGCCCCGTCGGGCTCACGCGATCGGCCTCGCGAAACCCCGAATAGCTGTCGACCGCCGGGTTCAGCCCCTTGCGGATCACCGCCCGCGCATGGGGAATGTCGAGCCCGGGATGAAACTCGGCGCCCGTCGTGCCCTGCACGCAATGGTCGGGCCAGAGAACCTGCGTGCCATAGGACAGCTCCACCGTCTCGAACGGCGCCTTGCCATGAGTCGAGGCGAAGGAGGCATGGCCAGCCGGGTGCCAGTCCTGCGTCAGCAGAACGTGCCGGAAGCGGCGCCCGAGCGCGTTGGCGAGCGGCACCACGGCGTCGCCCTCGCTCACGGCCAGCGCGCCGCCGGGGCAGAAATCGTTCTGCACGTCCACCACCACCAGCGCGTCTCGATCGGTCACGGTCAGGCTCATCGCATTCCTCCTGTCGGGCCTCCTGTCGGGCCTCCTGTCGGATGGTGCGACGCTACGAGGCGAAGGACCCTTCTGCCAAGGGCCAGTCGCCACGCGGCGGGAACGTTCCGCCCTTCGGAGCGGTTGATCCTTCTCGAAGCGCAACGCGAAGGCCGCTCCCATGAAACTGTCCCTGTTCATGGCGTCGGTCGGCTTGTTGGCGAGCCTTTCCTCGGCTTCCGCCCAAGGCGATCTCGACGCCCTCCGCTGGAAGAACCGCATCCTGATCCTGTTTGCGCCGAGCGACGGCGATCCGAGTTTGGCGCGGCAGAGCCGCCTGCTTCTGGCGGACGAAAAGGGGCTCGCCGAGCGCGAACTCGTCGTTCTCGGCGTCGCCGGCGGCAAGGTCGAGACACTGTTCGGAGACCCCAGAGCCAAGCACGATGCGGGCGCGTTGCGCCGCCATTTCGGGCTCGACGCCCGCGCGCCCTTCGAGGCGATCCTGATCGGCAAGGATGGCGGCGTGAAATGGCGCCAGGACGCGCCTTTCGAGCCGCGCGACATGAACGCCGTGATCGACGCCATGCCCATGCGCCGCGCCGGGCGGTAAGCCCGGACGCCAACACCGAAGAGGGCGGAAGGCTCAGCCCTTCCGCTTCTTCTTTTCCGCTTCCACCATGCGCTCGTATTGCTCCACGAGTTTGGGATCGGCGGGGCGGGGCGAGAGGTCCACGCCGGCCGACAGGCGATCGGCGATCGTGCCGAGCGCCTCGATCCGGGCGTAGCGCTTGTCGTTGGCGGGCACGACGAGCCAGGGCGCGGCGCTCGTGGAGGTGCGCTCCAGCATCTCGTTGGCGGCGTCCTCGTATTCGGCCCATTTGTCGCGATTGCGGAAATCCTCGTAGGAGAGTTTCCAGCGCTTCAGCGGGTCCTTCATCCGATCCTCGAACCGCTCCATCTGCTCGTCTTCGGTGATGAACAGGAAGACCTTCACGATCCGCGTTCCGGCATCCGTCAGGAGGCGTTCGAACTCGTTGATCTCCTCGTAGGCGCGGCCCCATTCGGCGGGCTTGGCAAAACCCTCGACCCGTTCCACCAGAACGCGCCCGTACCAGGATCGGTCGAAGACGCAGATTTCGCCCTTGGCCGGCAGCCGGGCCCAGAAGCGCGAGAGATAGTGATGCTGGAGATCCTGCGGCGTCGGCGCGGCGATGGGCCAGACCTTGAAGCCGCGCGGGTCCATCACCGCCGACATGCGGCGGATCGTGCCGCCCTTGCCGCCCGCGTCCCAGCCCTCGAACACGACCACGGCGCTGTCGCCCGTGTGCAGATAGGCCTGCTGGATTTCCCGAAACGTAAGCTGAATGGCGTCGAGCCGCGTCTCGTACACATCCTTGTCGAGCTTGGCGCTCATGTCGAGCCGATCCAGGGGCCGATGTCCCGCCGTCCGCTTCGCCGTTTCGTCCTTGCTCATGGATCGTCTTTCCCGGTTCGCAATCGTCAGACCTACCTATCCGCCCGCCGCGAGGCTTCCAGGGGCCGGCGAAGGGCAGCCGGCAAAGGACCGGGATCGTTGCACCCCATCGCACGTTGCTCGCAAAGGCCGAACAGGCCCGCCAGACGTGCAAGGATGCCATGCTTCAGTCCGTGACGGTCGAAACGCAGAGCTCGAATGTCGAGACCCTGACGCCCCTCCATCCGCTCGGCGCGACCGCCGCGCTGATCCGCGAGCGCGCCGACGGGACGAAAGGGCGACCGCTGATCTATGTCGCGCAGACGGTCCGCCGGGCGCGCGACCTGATGGCGATCCTCGATGCGTTCGATCCAGGCCGGCCCATGGCCTTCTTTCCGCCCTGGGACTGCCTGCCCTATGACGGCAGCTCGCCTTCGCGCTCCGTGATGGGGCAGCGCATGGGCGTCCTGCGCTGGCTGACCAACAAGGACAATCAGCCCGACATCGTTCTCACCACCGCCGAGGCCCTGCTGCGCCGCGTGCCCCCGCAACGGATCTGGACGAAACTTCATCGCGAGTTCCGGGTGGGCGACCGGATCGATCCGACGGAGATCGAGACCTATCTGCGCGGCGTCGGCTATGTCTTCGACGACCGGGTGGACGAGCCCGGCGAAGCGGCCATCCGCGGCCGAGTGATCGACTTCTTCCCCGCCGCCGCGCCCCTGCCCTGCCGCATCGAGCACGAGGCGGGGTGCGTCACCGCGATCCGCTCCTACGATCCCGTCACGCAGCGCACGCTGGCATCGAGCGACATGCTGATCGTCGATCCCGCAAGCGAAGTTCCCGGCGCGGCGCCCCCGGCGGGCGGCGAGGCGGTCGGGCGCGAGCACTGGTTGTCCCAGCATTACGACGGCGGGCTCGAAACGCTGTTCGACTATGCCGACGAGGCGGCGGTGCTTCTGGAAAACGGCGTCGAGCTGCGCGTCGGCTCGTTTCTGGAAACGGTCGCCTCCGGCTTCGAGGAGGCCAGCGGCTCGCGTCGCCACCGTCCGGTGAAGCCGGATGCAATGTATCTGGCGCGAGAGGAATGGGAGGCGCTGATCGGCGCGCGCCTCAGCGCCACGATAGAGGACGGCGGCGAACGGTTCGAAGTGCCGCGCTTTGCCGAGAAGAACGCGCCCTGGCGCGCGCTCGGCACCTATCTCTCGCGCGAAGCGAAGGGCGCGACGGCGATCCTCGCCGCGCCGAGCGAGAGCCTGCTGCGCGAATGGGCGCGCCGCCTGCGGCGCAATCTCGGCCGGCCGGTGCAGCTCGGCGTCACTTGGCAGGAGGCCCTCGACGGCGAGCCTGGCGAGGTCTTCGGTCTCGTCCTGCCCGTTTCGCAGGGGTTTCGCGTGCCCGGCCATGGGGCCGTGGCGGTCACGGTTCAGGATATCGGCGGCGTCGCGGCGGTGGCGAGCCGCAGCGACCGCGCCTCGCCGCTCCTGCCCGCCGACGGCCTGTTCTCGATCGGCGACGCGCTGGTTCATCTCGACCACGGGATCGGCGTTCTCGAAGGGCTGTCGGAGGTGGAACAGGACGGCGTCGCGCGCGACACGGTTCGCCTGCGCTATGCCGACGACGCCACGCTTCTCGTGCCGGTCCGCGAAATCGGCGCGCTCTGGCGCTATGGCGGCGAGGCGACGGGAGTTACCCTCGACAAGCTGAAGGGCGGCAACTGGATCGAGCGGCGCAACGCCCTCCTGCAGGATGTCCATCGTACGGCGGAAGGTCTTGTGAAGCTCGCCCGCGAGAAGGTCGCGCGGCGCACCGAGCCGCTTCGGCCGGACCGGCGCGATTTCGAGCGCTTCTGCGGGCGCTTCCCGCATGAGCTTTCCAACGACCAGGCGCTCGCCGTCGACACGGTTCTGTCGGATCTCGCCAGCGGCCGGCCGATGGACCGGCTGGTCTGCGGCGATGTCGGGTTCGGCAAGACCGAAGTCGCCCTGCGTGCCGCCGCCGCCGTCGCCTTCAGCGGGCGGCAGGTGGCGATCGTCGCGCCGACCACGGTTCTCGCCCAGCAGCACGCGCGCACCGTGGCGCGGCGCTTCGCCAATTTCGGCATCGAGGTCGCCCAGCTTTCGCGCTTGTCGACACCGGCGGAGGCCAAGCGCGTGAAGGCGGGGCTGGCGGATGGTTCGATCCAGATCGTCGTCGGCACCCATGCGGTCGCCGGCAAGGGCGTCGCCTTCCAGGATCTCGGTCTCGTCGTGATCGACGAGGAACAGCGCTTCGGCACCAAGCAGAAGGAAGCGCTGCGCGCGCTCGGGTCCGACGCGCATTTCCTGACGCTGACGGCGACGCCCATCCCGCGCACGCTGCAGGCGAGCTTTCTCGGCCTCAACGATCTCAGCATCGTGGCGACCCCGCCGGTTCTGCGCCAGCCGATCCAGACCGTTCTGGCCCCCTTCGAGGACGAGCGGGTGCGCGAGGCGCTGGAGCGCGAGCGCCGGCGCGGCGGCCAGAGCTTCGTCGTCTGCCCCCGCGTCGAGGATATCGAGCCGATGCGCCTGCGCTTGAAACGCATCGTGCCGGATTTCGAGGTCGGGATCGTCCATGGGCAATTGCCCGCCGAAGAGGTGGACGAGACGATGCTACGCTTCACCGAGGGGCAAGGCGACATTCTTCTCGCCACCAACATCATCGAAAGCGGGTTGGACGTTCCGGCCGCCAACACGATGATCGTTTCGCATCCCGACCGCTTCGGCCTCGCGCAGCTTCACCAGCTTCGCGGGCGGGTCGGGCGCGGCACGCGCCGGGGCGTGGCGCTTCTTCTGACCGAGCCCGGCCAGTCCCTGGCGCCGGAAACCGAGCGTCGCCTTCGCACGCTGGAAGCGCTGAACCGTCTCGGCGCCGGCTTCGAGATCAGCGCGCGCGATCTCGACCTTCGCGGCGCCGGTGAGCTTCTGGGTGAGGAGCAGGCCGGCCATCTTCAGCTCGTCGGCCTCGCGCTCTATCGCCACGTCCTGCAGCGGGCGCTCGACGTCGCGCAAGGCCGCTCGGCGGTGGACGAATGGATGCCGGAGGTCGCCCTCGGCGTCGCCGGCCGCATTCCCGCCGATTATGTGCCGGACGAGGAAACGCGCATCAATCTCTATGCCGAGATCGACCGCACGCGCGACCGCGCGGCCTTGGAAGCCCTGGGCGTCGATGTCGAGGACCGGTTCGGCAAGCCGCCGGCCGCCGCGCGTAGGCTCCTGAAGCTCGCCGACGCGCGGGTGCGCTGTGCCGAACTCGGCATCCAGAAGCTCGCCGCCGGGCCGAAGGGCATCGCCGCGACCTTCCGCACCAAGGCGGATGCGGAGGCGGCCCGCAAGAAGCCGCTGCCGGACGGCTGGAAATGGAACGAGCTGAAGCTGGTGTTCCCGGTCGTCACCAAGACCGTGTCGGAGCGTTTTCGCGCCGCAACACGCCTGTTCGACGCGGTGGACCCCGCCGAAGAATAAGCGAGACGGCGTCTTCCCTGGATGGATTTCGACAAGACGTTGGCTGCCGAGGGTGGCCGACGCTTTCGGCGTGCCGCCGAGAACACGGCCGTAGAGCCGTGCAGCCGGCATCGAACCGGCGAGCAGGCAAAAAAAGGGGCGGCCGAAGCCGCCCAGTTTTGGCTGGAGTATCAGGCCATGAAAAACCTGATACCTCTTAAGTGGTTGTCCCCGCGGAAGGTTGCCACAAACCTTACGAATCTTTCACACCTTCGTCCCGGCATTTTCCCGCAGCGCCGCAACCAAGCCGAAAGCGCGACGTTATGGCACCGCTGGCAGGTACGTCTTGCCAGGCGTGTTTCTGTCTGGCGATCGCACGGCGATCGTCTCCAGCGAAGTTGAGGAGATCGACATGTTCCGCGACAAGCCTTCGGCCTACGACCGCGTGACGGACGCTTTGAGCGATATCGGCGAGCGGATCGGAGAACTCGAGACCCAGATCGCGGACCGTCTCCACCTTCGCCCCTCGCGCACCGAGCGCGTTCGCCGCGCCGTGCAGCACGAGATCGACCGTCTCTACGGCAACACGGGCTATTCCCGTTACGTCCCCTCCTTCCTGACCGGCTGGTCCCTGCCCTCGGCGGACGAGGCCAAGTCGCAGCTCTACAAGGCGCGCCGCTCGCTTGCCGACGGCACGTCGGACGCGCGGAACCGTCTGTCGGACGGCGCTTCGGATGCGCGTGACCATCTGTCCTCCTTCTCGCTGCCGTCCTTCTTCAGCGAGCGCGCGAGCTTCAAGGGCGGTCGTGGCTACCAGCGCGGCGTGGACTATCTTCGCGATCGTCCGAACACCTCGGCCGTGCTCATCGCGGGCGGGGCGATCCTGGCGCTCGGCGCGGCGTTCTACGTCACCAAGAAGATCGCCGACCATGCCGAGGAGCCGGACTACGAGGTTGTGCGCCGCGACGGCGATTTGGAAGTGCGCGACTATGATGCCATGATCGTCGCCGAGACGGTGAAGACCGGCTACCATGAGAAGGCGCGTCGTCGCGGCTTCGAGACGCTCTACGACTTTATCTCGGCCAACAACCGCTCGGGCAAGAAGATCGCCATGACGGTCCCGGTCCTGCAGCAGCTGTCGGAAAGCGAAGGCCGCACCAAGGGCTGGGCCGTGCGCTTCATCATGCCGAAGAAATACACCAAGGCCAGCCTGCCGACGCCGAACTCGCACGATGTGGCGATCAAGGAAGTCGATGCCAAGCGCATGGTGGCGATCCGCTTCAACGGCAATTTCACGGCCTCGACGGCGTCGAAGAAGCTGATGACGCTCTACAATTATCTCGCCGACGAGAACCTGAAGCAGAAGGGCGACCCGGTCTACGCCTTCTACAACGCGCCCTGGACGCCGGGCTTCATGCGCCGCAACGAGATCCTGATCGAAGTCGAGCGCTGATCGCGCCAGACTTTCCGGGCCCAGACTTCCCGACCCAGACGCCCGCCTTTCACGGCGGGCGTTTTTCGTTCAGGCTGGCCGCAACGCTCCTCCCTGCCCGCCGCGAAATCCCATGCCCGATTCCCTCGTCTCCTCACCCCTGCCCTCGTCGTTCCGGATCGAGGAGGACGGGCGCGCCTTTCATCTCGACCCGCGCGACCCCGGCTTCTTCACCGATCCCTACCCGACCTATGCGGCGCTTCATGCCGGGGCGCCCGTCGCCCATTGGCACGAGGCCGGATGCCTCGCCGTTGCCTCCCATCCCCTGGTGGAGCGCATTCTGAAGTCCCGCGAGTTCGGCCGGGTCCTGTCGGAGGACGGCTCGGGGCGCGGTGCGCGGGCGGACGGGCGCGATCATCTCGCCCATTTCGACGCGCTGGAGGAGCATTCGCTTCTCGATCTCGAAGCGCCCGCCCATACGCGGCTGCGCGCGCTTCTCACCCGCGCCTTCGTGTCGCGCCGGATCGAGGCGCTGGCCCCGACGATCGAAACCGTCGCCCACGAGCTGATCGACCGTTTCGATCCGAGCGAGCCCTTCGATCTTGTCTCCGCCTTCGCCGAGCCGCTGCCGGTCGCGGTGATCGCCGGGCTGATCGGCGTGCCGCGCGAGGCGACGCCCGATCTCCTGCGCTGGTCGCACGCCATGGTCGCCATGTACCAGATGGGTCGCACGGCCGAGGTCGAGCGCGCCGCCGACGAGGCCTCGCGCGAGTTCCGCGATTTTCTCCTCCAGGTCATCGCCGAGAAGCGCCAGGCGCCGGGCGACGATCTCGTGTCGGCGCTGATCGCGGCCGAAACGCCGAGCGGCCGCTTGAGCGAAGCGGAAATCGTTTCGCTCGTCGTGCTTCTCCTGAATGCCGGCCACGAGGCGACAGTGCATCAGTTCGGAAACGCGATCGCCGCCTTCGCCGCCTCCGGGCTTTCCTTGAGCGAAATCGCCAAAGACGAGGCGGGCGTCGAGCGCGTCGTGGAGGAAGCGCTGCGCTTCGACACGCCGCTCCATCTCTTCCGCCGCATCGCGCTGAAGGACATGGAGATCGACGGCCTTGTCTTGAAGCGCGGAACCGAGGTCGCCCTGCTTCTGGCCGCCGCCAATCACGACCCGGCGGTGTTTCCCGATCCCGAGCGCTTCGATCCGACGCGCGAGCGCATCCCGCATGTCTCCTTCGGCGCGGGTCTGCATTTCTGCATCGGCGCGCCGCTCGCCCGGCTCGAACTGAAGCTTGGCCTGCGGGCGCTGGCGGAGCGGTTCCCGACCCTTGCCCCCAGCGAAACGCCGCGCTTTCGCGACAGCTATCATTTTCGGGGCGTCGAACGCCTCATGGTCAGAGCCGGATGACGTAGCGCTTGCGTGTCGTCTCCTCGACGCGCCACGTCCCCCGGAAGCCGGGTCGCAGGAGAAAGGCGTCGCCCGGGCCGACGCGCCGCGCCTCGCCGCCGTCTTCTGTGAGCACGGAGACACCGGCGAGAATCTCGCAATATTCCCATTCCGTGTATTCGACCCGCCATTCTCCCGGCGTCGATTCCCAGACGCCCGCATAGAGCCCGTCCCTTTCCTCGACATTCCAGGTCCGGTGAACCGGATCGCCGGACACGTTCCGGTCCGGGGCGGGCCGGCTTTCCTCAGAAGCGACGGCGGCGGGATCGAGGAACAGGAAGTTCGACATGGCGGTCTCACGGGCTGGAATCGGTCTTGCGCAGTCTGTCCGCTGACGGCGGGGAACGCAAAACCGACACGACATTCGATGCGGTTCCATGACACCAATTTTTCGGTACTATAGAACCGTAATAACAAGTATCTGTTTTACATAGTGATTTTCAAGAATGAGACGCTCAGCCAAAACCCATCCCCGCTTGATCTTTCGCCGCTCAATCGTTATGGAACCGTCATCAAGAGCGGCGTGAGCCGCCTTTTTCGTATGGCCGGGGTGCAGTCCGCGGCTGACGCGTGACTGACCCAAAGGGTATTTTTCATGAAGACCTTCTCGCAAAAGTCCGAGACGGTGGTGAAGAAGTGGATCGTCATCGACGCCGAAGGGCTCGTTGTCGGCCGTCTCGCCTCCCTCGTGGCGCTCCGCCTCCGCGGCAAGCACAAGCCCACCTTCACCCCGCATGTCGATGATGGCGACAACGTCATCATCGTGAACGCCGACAAGGTCGTGTTCACGGGCAAGAAGTACGAAAACAAGACCTACTACTGGCACACCGGCTATGCCGGCGGCATCAAGGAGCGCAAGGCGCGCGAGATTCTCGAGGGCCGCTTCCCGGAGCGCGTCGTCGAGAAGGCCGTCGAGCGCATGCTGCCGCGCGGCCCGCTCGGCCGTCGCCAGCTCAAGAACCTGCGCGTCTATGCCGGTGCCGCGCACCCGCATGAGGCCCAGTCGCCCGAGACGCTCGACGTCAAGGTGCTGAACTCCAAGAACTCGAGGGCTGCATAATGGCCGACCTGAACTCGCTGCAGGGCCTCGCCGCCGCAGGCGCCACGGAAGCGGCTGCTCCCGTTCACGTCCAGAAGCTCGACGCTCAGGGCCGCGCCTACGCGACCGGCAAGCGCAAGGACGCGGTCGCTCGCGTCTGGGTCAAGCCGGGCTCGGGCAAGATCACCGTCAACACGAAGGACTTCGCGGACTATTTCGCGCGTCCCGTACTGCAGATGGTGCTCCAGCAGCCGATCGTCGCGGCTGCTCGCGATGGCCAGTTCGACATCGTCGTCACCGTTGCCGGTGGTGGTCTGTCGGGTCAGGCCGGTGCGGTCCGTCACGGCATCTCGCGCGCCCTCACCTACTACGAGCCGGGCCTTCGCTCGGTTCTCAAGAAGGGCGGCTTCCTGACCCGCGACTCGCGTACCGTCGAGCGTAAGAAGTACGGCAAGGCCAAGGCCCGCCGCTCCTTCCAGTTCTCGAAGCGCTAATCGCGCCTCGATCGAAGCTTGGAAAAAGGGCTCCGGGAAACCGGGGCCCTTTTTCTTTTGGACTTCCGTCCTTGTTTTGAAGCCAAGCCAGGCTGGAGCGACTTCAAGCTGTCGCCGACTTGGCTTATCTCTCGCGCGATCAAGGAGACCGGGATACCCATGGCCGACAAGTCGATCGACAATGCCTTCACCGCCGGCGCCCTGCTCGGCGCAGCGAGCGATCCGACCTATGCGGGCGCCTTGTCCTTCATGCGCCGCCGCTTCACGAAGGATGTCGAGGGCTCCGACGTCACGGTCTGGGGCATCCCCTTCGACGCCTCCGTATCGAACCGGCCGGGCACGCGCTTCGGCCCCCAGGCGCTCCGGCGCGCCTCGGCGATCTTCGACAACGATCCGCAATATCCGTTCCACGCCGATTTCTTCGAGGCCTTGAGCGTCGTCGACTATGGCGACTGCCTTCTCGACTATCGGCTGCCGGAGCGGGCGCATCTCGCCATGCGCGAACAGGCCGCCACCCTTCTGGAGAAGACCGTCTTCCTTCTGACGCTCGGCGGCGATCACTCGATCACCTTCCCGCTCCTCCAGGCCCATGCGGCCAAGCACGGGCGGATCAGCCTCGTGCATTTCGACGCGCATCAGGACACCTGGCCGCTCGCCACGGACACGCATGGACGCCCGCGCGTCGATCACGGCTCCTTCGTCTCGGCGGCGCTGCGCGAGAACCTGATCGACCCAGAGACCTCGATCCAGGTCGGCATCCGCACCCATGCGCCGGAAACGGGCGGGATCGAGATCCTGTTCGGCCACGAGCTGGAGGACCTCACCTCGGTCGAGATCGCCAAGCGCATCTACGAGCGGACGGGCGGCACCAACTGCTACCTGACCTTCGACATCGACTGCCTCGACGTGGCCTTCGCGCCGGGCACCGGAACGCCCGTGGCGGGCGGTCCGTCCAGCGCCAAGATGCTGGCCGTGCTGCATCACCTGAAGAACTTGCAGCTCGTCGGCGCCGACGTGGTGGAGGTCTCCCCGCCCTACGACCATGCCGACATGACGGCGATCGCAGGCTCCACGGTCGCCATGTATATTCTCGGCATTCTCGCCGACAAGAAAGCCGCCGCGCGCCGCTGAACCGGCGCCGCTCCCCTCCCGCTTCCTTCTCAGACAGGTCACGACAGCCATGAAACCGCGCATCTTCATCGACGGCGAACACGGAACGACGGGTCTTCAGATTCGCGCCCGCATGGCGGATCGCGGCGATGTCGAGCTTCTGTCGATCCCGGAAGCGGAGCGCCGCAACGCCTCGCTGCGCGAGGAGCTACTGAAGGCGGCGGACATCGCGATCCTCTGCCTGCCCGACGATGCGGCGCGCGAGGCCGTGGCCTTGCTCGGCCCCGACGCCTCGACCCGTGTCATCGACACCTCGACCGCGCACCGGGTCGATCCGAACTGGGCCTATGGCTTTGCCGAACTCGCCAAGGGTCAGGGCGAGGCCATCGCCGGGGCGCGGCTCGTCGCCAATCCCGGCTGCTATCCGACCGGCGCCATCGCGCTCCTGCGCCCACTTCGCGATGCCGGCCTTCTGGCCGAGACGCAGCCGGTCACGGTCAATGCCGTGTCCGGCTATACGGGCGGCGGCAAGCAGATGATCGCGCAGATGGAGGACGCGGGCCGCGAGGATCACATCGACGCGCCGCATTTCCTCTACGGGCTCGACCTCGCCCACAAGCACCTGCCGGAAATGCGCGTCTTCGGCCGGCTCGACCGCGATCCGATCTTCGCGCCCGCCGTCGGCCGCTTCGCGCAGGGGATGATCGTGCAGGTGCCGTTCCATGCCGAGGCGCTGAACGGCGCGGACGCCGCGCGCCTGCGCGAGGCGCTGGCCGATCATTATGCCGGGCAGTCGATCGTGGAGGTCGCGGGCGCGGAGGAAACGGCGGCGCTGAAGCGCATCGATCCGACGGAACTCGCCGGCACGGATCGCATGAAGCTCTTCGTCTTCGGCTCGAAGGACGGCGCGCGCTTCAATCTGGTGGCGCTCCTCGACAATCTCGGCAAGGGCGCGTCCGGCGCGGCGGTCCAGAACATGGACCTGATGCTGAAGGGCGTCCGAGGTCGAAAGGCGTCCGACGATCAGCCGAGGGCTGGAAGGGGGTAGGCCCCCTTCAGCTCCCGGGCGTGGAACACGGCGCCGCCGAGCACGAGAAGCGCGCCGGCCTGATGCAGGAGCGCCCAGCCGATCGGCACCTGGAGAAGCAGCGTGGTGACGCCGAGCGCGGCCTGCACCGTCACCATGCCCGCCAGATGCGTCGCCATCTTGGCATGACGCGAGCCGGGGGCGAGCCGCCGCGCGGCGACGGCGTGGATAACGGCGACCGTGAAGAGCAGATAGGCGCCGCAGCGGTGCGTGAACTGCACCGTCATGACGTTCTCAAAGAAATTGCGCCAAGCCGGTGACATCGCGAGAAGATTGGACGGCACAAGCTGCCCGTCCATCAGCGGCCAGGTGTTGAAGCTCAAGCCGGCGTCGAGCCCGGCCACGAGACCGCCGAGATAGATCTGCACGAGCGCGAGCGCCACCAGGAGATAGCCGACCTTGGCGGAATGGCCGGTCGGCGGCGGCGCGACGCGGCGCGGCGACAGGCCCTTGGCGATCCAGAGCGTCGCGGCGAAGATCACGCAGGCCATCGTCAGATGGNNGGCGAGCCGATACTGGCTGACGTCGGTGCGCTCCACGAGGCCCGAGGCCACCATCCACCAACCGATCGCGCCCTGCAGCCCGCCGAGCGCCAGAAGCCCGACGAGGCGCGGCTTCAGCCAGGGCTCGACCCGGCCCGTCGCCCAGAAGAAGGCGAGCGGCAGCGCGAAGGCGAAGCCGACGCTGCGGGCCAGGAAGCGGTGCGCCCATTCCCACCAGAAGATGGTCTGGAACTCCGACAGGCTCATGCCCTTGTTGACGAGCTGATACTGCGGGATCTGGCGGTACAGGTCGAACTCTTCCTGCCACTCGGCCTGCGAGAGCGGCGGGATGATGCCGTGGATCGGCTTCCATTCGGTGATCGAAAGGCCGGACTCGGTCAGCCGCGTCGCGCCGCCCACCACCACGAGGGCGAGGATCATCGCCGCCACGCAATAGAGCCAGATCTGGATCGCCCGCCGGGAGCGGGTCCATCTGTCGTGCTCGCGGGCGAGCGAGGGGACGGGGGCCTGCGTCGATACGCTCATATCAGTCTTGAAGGGCTTCGCGAAAAAGCCGCTTCATCCCCTTGTTTTCGGCCGATCGGATCGGCAACCTGACAACGGGCACGGTGGGGCGTTCGCACCCCTGGCCCGCATGGGGAGTGGTTTGGTACGAAGCGCTCCGCTTGGCAAGGGCCGGAGCCGCGCGGCATGGTCACACTGAGCGTGACCCAGAGGCCCCGGGACGACTGAAAGAAGGAACGCAGGATGCCGGTCAGATTGAAGAAGCTCGTCGGCACGCTGCTTCTCGTGGTCTTCGTGGTGGTCTACGCCATCCTCGCCACCGCCTATGCGAGCCTTTATCTCGCGGCGTCATCGACTTACGTCCATCTCCTCTACTTCTTGGTGACCGGCATCCTCTGGATCGTTCCGGCCATGGTGGTGATCCGCTGGATGGAAGGCGCACCGCGCCGCGCGCGCCGCTAGGCAAGGCGCTCTCCCGACGGACGACCGAACGGGCCGCGTCAGTTCGACGGCCGGTCCCGCACGACGATCATGTCGGCGATGCCCTCGCTGCGAAGCCGATCGAGCGCGGCCTCGGTCTCCTCGGCCGAGCAGCCCTCGGTCCAGACGAGGAGCGCCGCGTCGGGGTCCATGATGGTCTTGAGGAAGGGGGCTTTGCTCTCGCCGCAGTCGATCACCAGCGTCTCGTAGCTGCGCTCCATGAAGTCGAGCGCATGGCGCCGCTCGCTCCAGAGGCTGGCGCGATCCTCGCCCTCGACCTGACGCCCGGACGCCACGATCTCCGCGCCGGTCGCGAAATCCCGCCTGGCGATTTCCGCGAAATTGGCGTCACCGCGCACCAGATCGAACAGACCCGGCGTGCCGGCCGGAAGCCCCATGGCGCGCGCGGCGTCCTGCGTGTTCGACAGGTCCACCACCAGAACCGAGCGGCCCCGCAGCGCCAGACGCCGGCCGATATCGACGCCGAGCGGCCGGGTCTGGGCGCCGGGCGCGGACACGGTGACGACACGCGCCACCGCGCTGAACTTCAGCGCTTCGATCACGTCGTCCACCATCGCGACCTCGGACGCGCCGGGCACCGCCGCCAAGACCAGCGGATCGGGAAGCGCGGCCGTGGGCTCTGCCACGGGCGTCGTGGTTTTCTGACGGCGGAGGGGGACCGAAAGGGCGACGAAGAAGGCAGAACCGAGAAAGCCGGCCACGCTCCCCGCCAGGGCGGCCGGCCAGATGGAGAGAGAGCGCGCGGTGGATGGCAGCATCGTCTGACGGATGGTGGGCGTTGCAGCCGAAGCAAGAGCCGGCGGAGGGGCGACCGACACGGCCGGCCTGTTCGCCTCGGTCTGAAGCCGATCCAGCTCGGTGCGCGCGGCCGCGACCTCGGCCTGGAGATCGGCGCGCGTCGGCCCGCCCTCCTCCGCCGCGACGGGCTCGGGCGTTTGCCTCGATGCCGGACGGGACGCCATCTGGATCGCCGCTTCGTTGGCCGCGCGCTCGGCCTGCAACTGGCCAAGAAGCCGCTCCCGGCGCTGAGCGATCTCGCTGTCGAGCTGCTCCAGCCGCAGGCGCACGATGCGCACGCGCGGATGCGTGGCGCTGAGATTGGCGGTAAGTTCGACCGCGCGCGGCTGCAGACCCCGTCGTTCGCTCATCAAGCTGCGCCATGTGTCCCACGCCCCGAGCAGGCCCGGCATGGTCAACCGCTCGTCATCGCCCTCGACGGCGGCGATCGCGGCGTCGAGTTCGCTGCGCCGGCTTTCCAGCGTCGCCTTCTCGGCCGGATCGAGCCCGGCGGCCGGGCTTGGCGCCGCGACATCGGTCGGTGCCGGCGCATCGAACGCGGCCAGGCCACGCTCGGCTTCGTCCAGGCGCGCGCGCGCCTCGGCGAGTGGGGCCGCGCTATCGGGCCTTGCGGGCGGTGCCTCCACGGGCGGCGCGACGTCGAGTTGCCTCGCGGGCTTCGGCCGGCGCGACAGGAGCTGATCGGCGATGAACTGGACGCGAGCGGTGGCGAGAACCGGGCTCGCCGCCTCGGCCCATAGAATGCCCCGCGTGGGCGAAAGCGCCTCGAAGCCGCTTCGCCGCGTGGCCGTCCCTTCCAGATGGCCGCGCTGATGCGCCATGAGTCGGTCGATCGCGCGCGGCGGCTCCTGTCCGGTATCGGCCTCCTCTGTCGGCCCTTCCGCCTGCGACGGCGTGGGCTCGCGGTCGGCGATGGCGTGCACCTCGGCGGCGTTCCAGGTCGGCAGCGGCCCGCCCTCGGCGGAGAGCTCGATCCGCGCCCGGTGGACGGAGGGAACGAGCGACACGGCGAAGGCCGCCGCCGCGCCCGAGAGCAGCGTCGCCGCCGCCACGATCGCGAGATGACGCGCCGTGCCGGCCCGGACCGCTTCTTTGCCCTGCACTGGCTTGGCCCATTCCGGCGACATGTCTCGACCTTCTGCTCGAACTCCGGCACCGCATCCAATTAGTTGCGACGCGATATAGATACGACCTTGGAATTGGAGCACAAGCGCCCACGAAATTTACGGCTGCTTAACCCTAATTGGAGATTGTCCTTACGTCGCCTCAGGCGTCAGAAACCTTTCTCGAAGTGGGAACCTCATGCGCGCCGGGATTGTAACGCTCGCTTTGGCCAGTGCGGTCCTGTCCGGCTGCGTGACCGGCTCGCCGCCGGCCCCGGCCTTCCACGCGATGCTGAATCAGCCCTATCGGCTGGATGCGGGCGACCGCATCCGCGTTACCGTGTTCGAACAGGACAATCTGTCGGGCACCTATGCGGTGGACAAGTCCGGCTACATCGTGCTGCCACTGGTCGGCGCCGTGCCCGCGCGCGGCAAGACGTCCACGGAAATCCAGGCCACCATCACCGCCGCCCTGCGCAACGGCTATCTTCGCTCACCCGACGTATCCGTTCAGGTCGAGCAGTATCGCCCCTTCTTCATCATGGGCGAGGTCGTCAGCGGCGGTCAGTATTCCTATGTCCCGGGCATGACCGCGCAGAACGCCATCGCCATCGCCGGCGGCTTTTCGTCGCGCGCCGACAAGCGCACGGTGGACATCACCCGCCAGGTCAACGGGCAGGTCATCACCGGCCGCGTCCTGATCACCGACCCGATCTATCCCGGCGACACGATCTCGGTGAAGGAACGCCTGTTCTGACGGGTGATTCGTCTCGGCGGGTGATTCGGGTTCGAGCCTCCGGGCGAGGTTCGTGAAGCCGTCGGGGAAGTGGACGGCCCCTGCCCGCCGTTTCGCCCGGCGCTCGTGACCCGTCTCCTTTACCCTTTCCTGCTAGACCATCCCACGAAGGGGCCTGCGGCTCTTCCGCCGGAGCAGGCGGGGCCGATCGTCCGGGACTGGCGAGCGCATGAAGAACAAGAAGCAGAGGGTCAATCTCTTCGAGCGCGAGTCCGTTCGCGTGTACCGGTTGAGCGAAGCCTCGCCCGGGCGCGCCTCGGCTTCGGCCTCCGCCGAACTGCCGGTCAATGCGCGGCGCATGGCGCAGATGCTGGAGCGGCCGGTGCTGTCGCCGCGCGTCGCCCGAGGCCTCGTGCGCCTCGTGGAATGCGGGACGCTCTTTCTCATCGCTTTGGCCGTGCTCGTTCCCTTCCATCCCGACTGGATGCATCGCCTCGCGCTTTGCTCGCTGCTGACGCTTGCCGCCGTCGTCACGATGCAGATTCTCAACGGCTACGAGCCGAGCTTGCTGCGCTCGAAGCGAACGCAGATCGCGCGGCTCGCGGCCTCGCTCGCCTTGGCGAGCGCGATGGCGGCACTCGCCGCCGCCCTGTTCCACGATCTGACCTGGGAGTTCCTGAAGAGCCTCGCGCTCTGGGCGACGGGCAGCTTCACGCTTCTGTCCACGCTTCGCCTCGCGCTCGGGGCGCGGATGCGCAAATGGGTGCGCAACGGCTTCATGGAACGGCGGGCCATCCTGGTGGGCGGCGGCGGGGCGGCGGAAGCCTTCATCCGGCGTCTCGAGATGCACCCCGACAACGACGTGCGGATCTGCGGAATTTTCGACGATCGCAACGACGATCGCTCGCCGGCGATCGTCGCGGGCTATCCGAAGCTCGGCTCGGTCGCCCAGCTCACCGAATTTGCCCGCCGGGCGCGGATCGACATGCTGATCGTGACGCTGCCGGTCAGCGCGCAGGCGCGTCTCTTGTCGATCATGCGCGAGCTCTGGGTCCTGCCGCTCGACATCCGCGTCGCCGATTCCTCGCCCGATCTCTCCTTCCCCTCCCGGTCGCGCTCCTTCGTCGGCGACATCCCGCTGCTTCACGCCTTCGACCGGCCGCTCGCCGAATGGGACATCGTCTCGAAGCGTTGCATGGACCTTCTGATCGGCCTGCCCGCGCTCGTGCTGCTCAGCCCGCTGATGCTGGCCACCGCCATCGCCATCAAGCTCGACAGCCCCGGGCCGGTCTTCTTTCGCCAGAAGCGCCATGGCTTCAACAACCAGATCATCAATGTCTGGAAGTTCCGCTCGCTGCGCCACGAGGACTCCGACCCCGCCGCGCGCCGCATCGTGACGCACAATGATTCGCGCGTGACCCGAGTCGGACGCTTCATCCGCCGCTCCTCGATCGACGAGCTGCCGCAGCTCTTCAACGTGCTCAGCGGCGAGCTGTCGCTGGTGGGCCCCCGCCCGCATGCCGTGCACGCGCGCTCGAGCTTCGACCAGAATTTCACGGAAATCGTGGATGGCTATTTCGGGCGCCACAAGGTCAAGCCCGGCATCACCGGCTGGGCGCAGGTGAACGGCTGGCGCGGCGAGATCGACAATGGCGAGAAGCTGCAGAAGCGCTTCGAATACGATCTCTATTATATCGAGAACTGGTCGCTTCTTCTCGACCTGCGCATTCTCGTGATGACGCCGATCAGCCTGCTTCGCAGCGCCGGCGCGTATTGAGAGCGAGGTCGGCGCTCGTTCGAGAGCGCCGACGCAAGAAGCTTAATGCGGCGATCGATCCGATCGCGGCGATCCCTCAGATCGCGGCGATCACGATGATCTCGACGAGATATTCGGGCGCGGCGAGCTTGGATTCGCCCGTGGCGCGCGCCGGCTTGTTGTCCTGGTCGACCCAGGCGTCCCAGACGGCGTTCATCGCGCCGAAATCCTTCATGTCGGAGAGCCAGACGGTCGCCTGAAGGATCTTCGACTTGTCGGTTCCGGCGGCCGCCAGAAGACGATCGATCTCGGAGAGCACGGTCTTGGTCTGCGCCGTGACGTCTTCGCCGGGATTGCCGACCTGACCCGCGAGATAGACCGTGTTGCCGTGAACCACCGCGCCGCTCATGCGATGGCCGGGCTCGATGCGACGAATGCTCATGCGATATCCTTTTCGCGTTCGGCTCAGTGCCGAGCGCGTTCTAGAAGCGAATCCGCTTCCACAGCAACCTTTTCCCGCGCCTCATCGCTCGGGCGCGCGGCGCTCGAACCTTCCGAGGACGAATTGAAAAGGAAGGGGTCGGTCAGGCTCAGGCCTGCGACCCGCGCGCGACCTCGGCCGAGCGCGTCCGCCAGCGCGGCGAGGCCGACTGGCGTGCGTAGAGGTCGGACAGGCGTTCCACCTGCCCCTGCTCCAGCGCTTCGTTTTCAGTGATCAAACCCGCCTCGAAGGCGCTCACAATGTCAGACGCGGTCATAGAAGTCCCCGTTTCATCAAGATCGCGAATCAGCCAAACAGCCGGCCTTCGGCTTCGTTCCGCAAATGGTTAAGATTTTTTAGGAATGGGCGCCGCGCGGGCGCGGCCGGCATCAGGCGGCGGAAACCGCAAAGCCTGTGGACAAGCCGACCCCTCGCGGCGTCGCGCTCTGGCTTCCGGGCGTCCGTGCTCCAGTTTCCGCCGGACCAACCTTCGCCCTCGGCTGTGCTACGGCCAGGATCGCTCGTTCAGGAGACATCCGATGCGCCTTTCCACCCTTGCAGCCGCCGGGCTGCTGGCTTCGTCCCTTGCGACCGGAGCTCTGGCCGCGCCTGTGGTCGTCTCGTCCAAGATCGACACCGAAGGCGGTGTCCTCGGCAACATGATCATGCTCGCGCTGCAGCATGGCGGGATTGAGACGACCGACCGCATCCAGCTCGGCGGAACGCCGGTAGTGCGCAAGGCGATCACCGCCGGCGAAATCGACATCTATCCCGAATATACCGGCAACGCGGCCTTCTTCTTCAACAAGGCCGAGGACCCGCTCTGGAAGGACGCGGCCAAGGCCTATGAGGCGGCCAAGACGCTCGACTTCGATGCCAACAAGATCGTCTGGCTGACGCCTTCGCCCGCCAACAACACCTGGGGCATCGCGCTGCGCGGCGACGTGGCGGACGAGAACAAGCTCACCAACCTCACCGAGTTCGGCCAGTGGGTCGCGGGCGGCGGCAATGTGAAGCTCGCGGCCTCCGCCGAGTTCGTGAACTCGCCCTCGGCGCTCCCCTCGTTCCAGACGACCTACGGCTTCAACCTGAAGCCAGACCAGCTCCTGACGCTGTCGGGCGGCGACACGGCCGCTACGATCGCCGCCGCCGCGCAGAACACCAACGGCGTCAACGCCGCGATGGTCTACGGAACGGATGGCGGCATCGCCCCGTCGGGCCTCAAGGTGATGGACGACGACAAGGGCGTGCAGCCGGTCTACCAGCCGGCGCCGATCGTGCGCGAGGCGGTTCTGACGGCCAATCCGAAGATCGCCGACATCCTGAAGCCGATCTTCGAGAGCCTCGATCTCGTCACGCTGCAGGAGCTGAACGGCCGCGTGCAGCTCGGCGGCGAGCCGGCCCGCGCCGTGGCCGAGGACTATCTCCAGACCAAGGGCTTCCTGAAGTAGGAGCCGGGCGCACACCCCGAAAAGCGAAGCCCGGCCGCTGTCTCCAGCGGCCGGGCTTTTTCGTGGGCGTGGGATCGGGACGGTCGGTCCTTAGAGTCTGTTTGACAACTCGCCGGCAGAGGACCGGCGAGGGAATTTTTGTTTCTGTGAGGCGCCAAACGCAGTCGATGCCGGCGGCATCGGCGAGGATTGGCAACGAAACAGGGGCGAAAAGGACCCGCCGGGCCGACCCGGTCGGGTTGTCAAACAGGCTCTTACTGCTTCGTCTCGCTCTTGCGGGCCTGCGCCTCGCAGACTTCGACATGCTTCTGAAGCGCTTCGGTCGACAGGATGGACGCGATGGAGCGAATGTTGCGACCCTGCATCTGCGGAAGGTTCTGAACCTCCTGCAGGCGGAGAAGAAGCTCGGCTCGGTTCATGTCTCTCTCCTTTTCCTCTGGTTGGAACGGCCGTGACCACCCGGACCCGAATGGGTCCGGCTGGCCTCAATGCGCCGTCAGGAGTCCCGCTTGCTGCGGGAGTTCGATATCGACCTCCAAGGTCGACATCTGGTCCTTCTTGTCCATCTTCACCTTCACCTTGTCCCGGTTGATCGGGACATGGCGAGCGATGACGGCCAGGATCTCCTCGCGAAGAACGGCGACGAGGTCGGACTGGCCGATCTCGGCGCGCTCATGCGCGAGCAGGATCTGCAGGCGTTCCCGCGCGGCGGGAGCGGAGGTCCGCTGCTTGTTGAAGAAATTGAAAAGGCTCATGCAGCCCTCCGGCTGAAGAACTTGCCGAGGAGACCGCGCTTGTCCGACGGCACGCTCATGGGGACGGTCTGGCCCATGAGGCGCTTGGCAGCGTCGGCATAGGCCCGGGCCGGGGCGCTCTGCGCGTCCGATAGCGTGACCGGGGTGCCGAGGTTGGAGGCGCGCAGCACTTCCGGGCTTTCCGGCACGATGCCGAGCAGCGGGATCGACAGGATTTCCAGAACGTCGTCCACCTTCAGCATGTCGCCGCGCTCGGCGCGCACGGCGTCGTAGCGGGTCAGAAGAAGGTGCTTCTCGATGCGGCTGCCCTTTTCGGCGCGCAGCGTCTTGGAGTCGAGAAGGCCGATGATGCGATCGGAATCGCGCACCGAGGAGACTTCCGGGTTGGTGACGACGACCGCGAGGTCGGCATGGCGCATGGCGAGCGTCGCGCCGCGCTCGATGCCGGCCGGGCTGTCGCAGATCACCCAGTCGAACTGCGCGCGGAGCTGGTCCATGACGCGATCGACGCCGTCCTGGGTCAGGTTGTCCTTGTCGCGGGTCTGCGAGGCCGGCAGCAGGCAGAGCGTGTCGACCCGCTTGTCGCGGATCAGCGCCTGGTTCAGGTTCGCGTCGCCCTGCACCACGTTGATGAGATCGTAGACGACGCGGCGCTCGGCGCCCATCACGAGGTCGAGATTGCGAAGGCCGACGTCGAAATCCACGACAACGACCTTCTGGCCGCTCTGTGCCAGAGCTGCGCCCAGCGCGGCTGTCGAGGTGGTCTTTCCGACGCCCCCTTTGCCCGATGTCACCACCATCACCTCAGCCATGTCAGGCCTTTCCCTCGTTGTTTCGTTTCGTTCGGCCATCGGCCCCCGCCAGAGGGCGGGCTCAGTTCGGAAGCACCACGGTCTTGAGGACCGTGTCGTCGAGCCAGATATGGACGGGCTGGCCCAGGGTCTTGGGGTCGAGATCCTCGGCGGTCTTGTAGAGACCGTCGATGGCGATCAGCTCGGCTTCGAGCTTGCGGCAGAAGATGCGGGCGTTGGCATTGCCCGCCGAACCCGCCAGCGCGCGCCCCCGCAGCGCGCCGTAGACATGGATCGAGCCGCCGGCGATGACCTCGGAGCCCGACGCCACATGGCCGAGAACCGTCACGTCCCCTTCCGGGAAGATGATCGACTGGCCGGAGCGAACCGGCGTCTCGATCAGGAGCGAGGGCGTCACGGGCGGCGGCGTCAGGCGCGGCGCGACGGGCGCCTGCGCGGCGCCCCCGGCCCGGCTTTCGGTCGCGACGGCCGCTTCGTCCGGCACTTCGATATCGGCGGCGTTGCGGCCGCCCTTCATCTCGGGCGGCATTCCCGGCCCGAGGATCGAGGGCAGAGCGCCTTCGATGCCCATGACGCGGACATTGCGCTTGGCGAGCTCGCCGAGAAGGTCGGCCAGCTGTTCGCGGGTGATCGGCAGGCCGGCCACATCGAGCACGATCGGCCGTCCCAGGAAGAAGCCCGTGGAGCGGCGGGCGAGATCGTCCAGCTGCGCGAGCCAGTCGCGGAACGGCAGTTCGGGCGACAGGACCAGCGCCAGGAAGGATCGGCCGCGCAGGCGGACCGCTTTGCGGTTCGGTAGGACTTCGGTCATCTTCATTAACGCTTTGTTGCTGGTGGAGTTAACCCTCTCAGCCTTAACCGAGGGTTAACTCTCGCCCGATGAGGGGCGGTGGATCGGGAACGATCGGGATGGGGGAGGATTGCGAGGGGTCGGCCGACGCTTCGTCTCAAACGAAAAAGGCAGCCCGATGAACGGGATGCCTCGTTTTGGTTCGATGCTGTCGCGGCAAAGTTTCGCGCGTCAGTCGCGGAAGATCACCGTCTTGTCCTTGTTGGCGATGATCCGGTTGTCGAGATGCCAGGCGATGGCGCGTGAGAGAACGCGGCGCTCGATGTCGCGCCCCTTGCGCACGAGGTCTTCGGGCGAGTCCTGATGCGAGATGCGCTCGACGTCCTGTTCGATGATCGGACCCTCGTCGAGATCGGCGGTCACGTAATGGGCCGTCGCGCCGATCAGCTTCACGCCGCGCCGATGCGCCTGGTGATAGGGCTTGGCCCCCTTGAAGCCCGGCAGGAAGGAATGGTGGATGTTGATGCACTTGCCCGACAGGCGCGCCGAAAGCTCGTCCGAGAGGATCTGCATGTAGCGGGCGAGGACGACGAGATCGGCGCCGCTCTCCTCCACGATGCGCAGGATCTCGGCTTCCTGCTGGGGCTTGGTCTCGCGCGTCACCGGCAGGTAGTGGAACGGGATGCCGTCGAAATCGTGATGGGCATAGGTCTCGCGCGGATAGTTCGCGATGATGCCGACAATGTCCATGCGCAGCTCGTCGATCCGCCAGCGATACAGGAGGTCGGCGAGGCAATGGTCGAAGCGGGACACGAGGATCAGCACCTTTTGGCGCTCTTCGGTGCCGGCGATGCGCCAGTCCATGCCGAAGCGCTCGGCGATGACGCCGAAGGCGCCCGTCAGGCTTTCCACCCGCACCAGCTTTTCCACCATGGCGAAGCGCACGCGCATGAAGAAGCGCCCCGTCTCCGGGTCGTCGAACTGATGCGCCTCGCGAATGTCGGCGCCGTTGTCGAAGAGATGGCGCGACACGGCGGCGACGATGCCCGGGCGGTTCGGGCAGGACAGGGACAGGATATAGTCAGGGCTGGACACGGCACACTCCGGAGGCGCTTGAAGCTCGGCCCTCCCCTACCCGATCGCGCCGCCGCATGAAAGAATCGCGGCGGCGCACAAAGCCCAATTGCTCCGGACGTCAGATCGACCCGGCTTCGACCATGTAGTTGTTCGCCGTGCACATGGCGGAATCGTCCGAGGCCAGGAACAGGACCATGCGCGCCAGATAGACCGGCTCGATCGGCACCGGCAGGCACTGGCGCTGGAGATGGCGGTTCAGCGCGTCTTCGGTCACCCAGAGCTCCTTCTGACGCTCGGTCATGATCCAGCCGGGCACCACCGTGTTGACGCGGATACGGTGCGGCCCGAGGTCGCGCGCGAACGAGCGCGTCATGCCGTGAACGGCGGCCTTCGAGGTCGTGTAGACGGGCATTCCGCCACCCGCTTCCCACCAGGAATTGGAGCCGAAATTGATGATCGAGCCGCCGCCGGCCGCGATCATGCCGGGCGCCACGGCCTGGATGGCGAAGAACATGTGGCGCAGATTGGTCGCGATGCGCTCGTCGTAATATTCGGGCGTCACGTCTTCCCAGCCGTGGCGGTCGTCGCGCGCGGCATTGTTGACGAGAACCGTGGCGGGGCCGAGCCGTGCATCCAGCCGCGCAAAGGCGGCGCGCAGCGCTTCGATGTCGCGCAGGTCGCAGGGCTCGAAGGCGGCCTCGGCTCCCTCCGTGGACAGGGCGCTCGCCAGTTCGGCGCCGCGCTCGGCGTCGATATCGACGAAGCCGACCCGCGAGCCCTGCGCGGCAAACGCCCGCACGACGTCGGCCCCGATGCCGGACGCGCCGCCCGTCACGAGAACCGTGCGCCCCTTGAGGCTCGGATAGATGGCGAAGGACATGCATTCTCTCCCAAAGCGGCCGAAAGTGCCGCCGTCTCGCCTCGCGGATTGGCCGAGCGCGCCCGCCGGGTCAAGCGCCCGTCAGGCGAAGAGCCCGCGATCGCGGTTGAGCCGCCAGACCGAGAGGTTGAGCGCGGAGGCGACGAGGACCCAGGCGAGATAGGGCACGAGCAGAAGCGCCGCCGCGCGACTGAACGGCCAGAAGGCGAGGATGTTGAGCGCCACCGCGATCACCAGAAGCGCGATGTCGAGAAAGGCGAGATCGGGCCGCCGCCGGCCGAAGAAGAGCATCGACCAGAGGAAATTCAGGACCATCTGCACGAGGAACAGGCCGAAGGGGATGAGCGCGAAGCCCGCCTCCCGCCAGACCAGCCAGCCGCTGACCGCGATCAGGATGTAGAGGATCGTCCAGACGATCGGAAAGGCGCGGTTGGGCGGCGTCCAGGCGGGCTTGCGCAGGCTCTGATACCAGGCGCCCGGCCGGAACACGATGCCGCTGGAGGCGATCAGCGCCGAGAACAGGAGGAAGCCGAGGAGGATCAGGATCGAACTCGTGGTCATCACACCCATGCCTCAGACGAAGCCGCCGACCCGCAGGCCGATCAGCGCGAGCGACAGGACCGCGAGCCCCATCTGGAAGGGCCGAAGCTGCGCGAAATAGTTCGGCACCTCGCCCCGCCTGGCGGCGATCGGATCGAGCACGGCGAGCGAGACATAGGCGGCGAGAAGCAGAAGCGTCGCCGCGCCGACAGCTTGCGCGCCGGTCAGGAGGATCGAGCCGAGGCCGGCGAGAAACAGCCAGAGCATCATGGCGAGCTGCGCGAGCGTCGCGCCGTCGGGCATGCGAAAGCTCACGCCGCGCCGAACGCCCGACAGGAAGGTCACGATCGCGCCGGCCCATATCAGTGTCAGCGGCAAGAGGATCGCCGGCGCGCCCGGCCAGAAGACAAGCGCGAGCGCGCCGGCCGTGATCGGAACGATCGCGGCATAGGCCAGGAGATCGTCGATCAGCGGCGGGCGAACCGGCTCGCGGACGGGAATGGCGATGGTGTCGGACGCGCGCTCTCTCATGAGGAGCGAGCTAGGGGGGACGCGCCGCTCTTCCACGGTGCCGTGGCAATTTCGGCCAGCCGAACCCCGAGCCCGGCCTTTCGGTTTTCGCCCCTGTTGCGCTATGGCGGGAGGATCGCTCCTCGCCCGGACACCATCGCTTTGCCGAAGCTCCTGTTTGTCGTCACGGAAGACTGGTTCTTCGCCTCGCATTTCCTGCCCATGGCGCGCGTCGGCTTGGAACTGGGTCTGGAGGTCGTGGTGGTCGCCCGCGTGCGCGACCATGCGGGGGCGATCGAGGCGACGGGCGCGCGGGTCGTCGCGCTGGAAGCCGAGCGGCGCAGCGTCAACCCGCTCCACGCCACCGACACGGTCCGCAAGCTCGCCGCGATCCTGCGGCGCGAGCGGCCCGACATCGTCCATTGCATCTCCCTGAAACCCATCCTCATCGGCGGCCTCGCCTCGCGCCTCGCCGGCGTGAAGCGGCAGGTCTTCGCTCTTACCGGCCTCGGCTTTCTCGGCGCGCGGCAGGACAAGGCGGCGCAGGGCCTTCGCCGGATGCTCCGCCTCGTGGTGCGCGCGGGGTTGCAGCGAGCGGGCACGCACTATCTCTTCGAGAACCGCGACGATCCGCGCCTCCTCGGGCTCGCCCCCGACGCGCCCGATGTCACGGTGGTGAACGGCGCGGGGATCGACCCGGAGCGCTATCCCGCGACTCCTCTCCCCGACGGACCGACGCTTCGTCTGGCGCTGGTGGCGCGGCTTCTCTGGTCGAAGGGCGTCGACACGGCGGTGGAGGCCGTCCGCCTCGCCCGCTCTCGGGGCGTCGACGCCACGCTCGACCTTTACGGCGCGCCCGATCCGTCCAACCCGAAGGCCGTGCCGCTCGACACGCTGGACGCCTGGACGCGTGAGGAGGGCGTGCGCTGGCACGGCGCGACGCGCGACGTGGCGGCGGTCTGGCGCGCGCACGACGTGGCCATCCTCCCCTCGCGCGGCGGCGAGGGCCTGCCGCGCACGCTTCTGGAATCGGCGGCCTCTGGTCGCGCCATGCTGACGACCGACGTTCCCGGCTGCCGCGATCTGGTGCGCGACGGGGTGGATGGCTATGTTCTGCCCGTCGGCGACGCGGACGGTTTCGCGCGGCGGATCGAGGAACTGGCGGCCGACCGCGCGCTGTTGCGCGAGATGGGCGCGAGCGCCGCGCGCCGGGTGCGCGAGGGCTATACGGAGCGCGACGTCATGGACGCGGTCGCCGCGCTCTACCGGCGAATGCTCGCCCGCTGACGCTTTCTACCGCAGCGGCCTTTTCTTGCGGCGCATCACGCCCGCCGCCGCGCCGCTGATCAAACGTGATGCACGCGCAAGGCCGCCTCGCTTGGATTTTGCCTCACAACCCATTAGAGCCTGCTTGAAAACTCGGTCGGGTCGGTCCGCCGGTGCTTTTTCGCCGTCGCATCGTTGCCAAGCCTCGCCGATGCCTCCGGCATCGACTGCGTTCGGCGCCTTCCGACGCCGAAAAATCCCTCACCGGCCCTTTGCCGCCGAAGTTTCCAACAGGCTCTTAGCGCTTGGCGCCAGCCGAGACCTCAGCCGTCTCCGGCTCAGAAAGGACCCATCATGACCCAACCGATTCCGTTCATCGATCTGGCCACGCAGCGCGATCTCATTCGCGAGCGGATCGAAGCGCGTCTCGGTCGGATCATGGATCAGGGCTCCTTCATCCAGGGACCGGAGGTCGCCGAGTTCGAGGCGGGCCTCACCGCCTTCGGCGGCATGAAGGAGACGATCTCCTGCTCGTCCGGCACGGATGCGCTCCTGATGCCGCTCATGGCCTGGGAGATCGGCCCGGGCGACGCGGTCTTCGTGCCGAGCTTCACCTTCGCGGCCACCGCCGAGGTCGTCGGCCTGACCGGCGCGACGGCCGTGTTCGTGGAGGTCCTGCCCGACACGTTCAACATGGACCCCGCCCATCTCGCCCGCACCGTCGCGGCGATCGCCCGCGAGGGGCAGCTACGCCCGCGCGCCGTGATCGCGGTGGATCTCTTCGGCCAGATCGCCGACTACGCGCCGATCCGGGCCGTCGCCGACGAGTTCGGCCTCAAGCTGATTTCCGACGCGGCGCAGGGCTATGGCTCGACGCGCGGCGGCCACATGGCCGGCCACTGGGCCGACGTCGTGGCGACGAGCTTCTATCCGGCCAAGCCGCTCGGCTGCTACGGCGATGGCGGCGCGATCCAGACCGACGATGCGGAACTTGCCGCGATCCTGCGATCCATCCGGGTCCATGGCGGCGGCAGCGACAAATACGACAATGTCCGCCTCGGCCTGACCGCACGTCTCGACTCCTTCCAGGCCGCCGTTCTCAACGAAAAGCTGGCGCTGTTTCCTGGCGAGATCGAAGCGCGGATGCGCATCGCGGCCCGCTATCACGAGCGCCTGTCGGGCGTCGCACCGCAGGCGATCGCGCCGGACGTCGTCTCGACCTGGGCGCAATACACGATCCGCGTTCCCGGCGGCCGGCGCGACGCCTTCATGGCCGAGATGAAGGAGCGCGGCGTGCCGACCGTGATCTATTACGGCAAGGCGCTGCACCAGCAGACCGCCTATCGCCACTGGCCGGTGGGCGGCAACGGGCTGCCCGTCACCGAAGCGCTGTGCGGCGAGGTCGTGAGCCTGCCGATGCACGCCTATCTCGGCGAAGAGACGCAGGACCGCATCATCGCGGCGGTGGAGGAGTCGCTCGCGGCGGCCGGCACTCGCGCCGCCTGAGCCATGCTTCAGGGGCGAAGCGCGCGACGCGGCTTCGCCTCAGCTCCGTCCGGCGGAGCGCTCGCGCCGCATGAGAATGCGGAAGCCGAGCCGCGCCACGACGAAAAGCGGGCGCGGCAGGTGGTGGTAGAGGTGATGGGCCACCAGCATCAGGCGCGGATGCCGGCGCCACAGCTCTGGCACCGGCAGGATGAACGGATTGTCGAGCGGGCGCAGCTCCGAGCGCGCCAGGGCCTGCAACGCCTCCGTCGAGGCGCCCTCGCGCACGGCGCGAGTAAGGGCCGGAACCGCTTCCGCCGCCGTCGCGATCAGTCCCTTCTCCTCGGCGAGCCGGGCGAAGAGCCGCTCCAGCGCATGGGCCGTGGTGCCGTCGAGCTGGCCCTTCTCACGTTCGAACAGGGCGTCGAGCCTGGGCGTCAGCAGCGGATCGAAGGCGCTGCGGCGGAACCAGAACATGGAGCTGGCCGCGAAATGGTCCGCTTCCAGCGCATCGAGATCGAGCGGCATTTTCAGCGTGTCGGCGACGCGGCGCAGCGCGCGGGCGTTCAGCCCGACGCGGCTTTCCAAGGAGAGCATGTGATGGGCTGGCGCGACGAGGCCGATGCGCGGCTCCGCTTCCATCAGCGCGAGGGCGGCCGGCTCGTGCTCGCCGTCCGCGTGGCTCAGGAGCGTGCCGGTCAGGTGCTGGCGCCAGGCCTCGCCATCGTCGCGATGCTTGGAGCGCTTGGTGTGGAGCTTCAGACCGATCTCGAAATTCGGCCCGACCTCGCGCAGGGCGCGCACGAAGGGCAGGACGTCCCGCCCCCGGTTCTCCACGTCGATCCGGCGCTGGCGCACGAGATGCGGGCTGTCGACGGTCGCGATGTCCAGCGCCGGGTTCGGGCAGGTCACGACGACCTCGAAGGGCCGATCGAAGCTCGCGGCGATCTCGGCCGCCATCTCCGCCCAGACATCGGCATAGAAGACGTGGACGAAGAGAACGGGGACGGTGCGGTTCAAGAGGGCGTCTTTGCAAGAAGCGCCATGCAGCGCGACACGCCGTCGGTCCAGGCCGGCATCGTGTGGTCGAAGGCGCTCGTGAAGCGCGACGTGTCGAGCCGCGAATTGGCCGGCCGGCGGGCCGGGGTCGGATAATCGGCCGTGGTGATCGGCACGACACGCACCGTCTTGCCGCCGCCGGCCGCCAGACGCTCGAACACGGCCTCGGCGAAGCCCGCCCAGGTCGTCTCGCCGCCCGACACCATGTGGAACACGCCGCGCAAGCCGCGATCGTCCGGCTCGCGCCGCAGCGCGCGGGCGACCGCGACGATCGCCTCGGCGATGTCGGGCGCGTAAGTCGGCGTGCCCCGCTGGTCGGCGACGACGCGCACTTCGTCGCGCGTCTCACTCAGACGCAGCATGGTCTTCAGAAAGTTCGCGCCGAACGGGCCGTAGACCCAGGCCGTGCGAAGGATCGCATGGTCGGGATTGGCGGCGGCGACCTGCCGCTCGCCCTCCAACTTGGAGCGGCCATAGGCGCCCTGCGGGCCGGTCTCGTCGTCCTCGCGATAGGGTTCGGCCTTGTCGCCCGCGAACACATAGTCCGTGGAGACATGGATCACCGGAAGGCCGGCGGCTGCGGCCGAAGCCGCGACATTCCCGGCTCCCCAGGCGTTCACCGCTAAGGCCGCGTCTTCCTCGCTCTCGGCCTTGTCCACCGCCGTGTAGGCGGCGGCGTTCACCACCACGTCCGGGCGGTGCTCGGCGATGGCGCGATCCACCGAGGCGCGGTCCGTGATGTCGAGCACGGGGCGCCCGAGCGCGACCACCTCGACCTCGTTCGAGGCGAGCGCCAGAAGCGCCTGCGCGACCTGTCCTTCGCGACCCGTGACCAGAAGCCGCATCGCGCTCACGCCTTCGCGCCGAGGCGCTGGCCACCGTAGCGGCTTTCGCGGATCGGCTGCCACCAGTCGCGATTGTCGAGATACCAGCGGATGGTCTTTTCGAGACCCGTCTCGAAGGTCTCCTCGGCGCGCCAGCCGAGTTCGGTCTCGATGCGCGTGGCGTCGATCGCATAGCGCAGGTCGTGGCCGGGTCGATCCGTCACGAAGTCGATCAGCGAGCGGCGCGGCGTGCCACTCTCCAGCGGCGACAGGCGGTCCAGCGTGTCGCAGATCGTCTGCACGACCTCGAGATTGGAGCGCTCGTTTCGGCCGCCGATATTGTAGGAGCGGCCGAGTTCGCCCTTGGTCGCGACCATCACCAGCGCGCGGGCGTGATCGCGCACATAGAGCCAGTCGCGCACGTTCTCGCCCTTGCCGTAGACCGGCAGGCGCTTGCCCTCCAGCCCGTTCAGGATGATCAGCGGAATGAGCTTTTCGGGGAAGTGATACGGCCCGTAATTGTTCGAGCAGTTCGAGAGCACCACCGGCAGATGGTAGGTGTGATGCCAGGCCATCGCCAGATGGTCGGACGCGGCCTTGGAGGCCGAATAGGGCGAGGACGGCGCATAGGGCGTGTCCTCGGTGAAGAGGCTGTCGTCCAGCGGCAGATCGCCGAAGACCTCGTCGGTCGAGATGTGGTGGAAGCGGAAAGCCGCCTTCTTCTCGCCCTCCAGGCCCGACCAATAGGCGCGCGCCGCTTCCAGAAGTTCGTAGGTGCCCACGATGTTGGTCTGGATGAAGTCGCCCGGCCCGTCGATCGAGCGATCCACATGGCTTTCGGCCGCCAGATGCATGATCGCATCAACCTGTTCGCGGCGCAGGAGATCGAGCACGAAGGCGCGGTCGAGAATGTCGCCCTTCACGAACGTATAGCGCGGGTCCGAGGCGATCGAATCCAGCGAGGAAAGGCTGGCCGCATAGGTCAGCTTGTCGAGATTGACGACGGAATGGTCCGTGTCCTCGACGAGATGGCGGCAGACGGCCGATCCGATGAAGCCGGCGCCGCCGGTGACGAGGATCTTCATGGGTCTTCAGGCCTCGAACACGAAGGGCGATTCGATATCGCGAAGATGGGGAGCGGCCTCGTCCTTGGCCGAGAGGATGGGCGTGCGCCCGCCGAGCGGCCAGTCGATGGCGAAGTCGGGATCGTCGAAGCGGATGGAACGGTCGTGCTGCCCGCTATAGGGCGCGCTCACCTTGTAGAAGACTTCCGTATGCGGGACGAGCGTCAGGAAGCCGTGCGCGAAGCCGACCGGCACGAGGATCTGGTTGAAGCTTTCGGCCGAAAGCTCGAGCGCAACCCACTTCCCGTAGGTCGGCGATCCCCGGCGGATGTCGACGGCGACATCGAGGATCTTGCCGCGCAGGACGCGCACCAGCTTGTCCTGCGCGAAAGGCGGTTCCTGATAGTGCAGGCCGCGCAGCGTGAACGCCTCGGCCGAATAGGACTGGTTGTCCTGCATCCAGTCCTTGTCGACATTGCTGGCGCGCAGACGCTCGCGATTGAAGGTTTCGGAGAAGAAGCCGCGTTCGTCCCCGAATTTCCTGGGCACGATTTCCAATACGTCCGGGATAGCCAGCGCGCGGACTTCGAGCATGAAACAACCTTCGCCTGTTGGTTTCGGATGCGTTTACCGCTATTGCCCGGCTTGCGGCAAGACGGGAAGCGGCGCAGCCTGCGCCCGGCCCGGGAGTGAGGCCGGCATAACGGACGGACGGAGCTTGAGGCGATGAAAGGCATCATTCTGGCGGGCGGAAGCGGCACGCGGCTGCACCCGATGACGCTGACCGCGTCCAAGCAGCTCCTTCCGATCTACGACAAGCCGATGATCTATTATCCCTTGTCGGTTCTGATGCTGACCGGCATCCGCGACATCCTGATCATCTCGACGCCGCACGACCTGCCCCGCTTCCGCGCGCTGCTCGGCACGGGCGAGCGCTGGGGCATGAAGTTCACCTATGCCGAACAGCCGAGCCCGGACGGGCTGGCGCAGGCCTATCTGATCGGCGAGGAGTTCGTGGCCGGCGAAAGCTCGGCGCTGATCCTCGGCGACAACGTCTTCTACGGCCACGGCCTGCCGGAGCTCCTCGGCAGCGCGGTGAAGCGGGACAAGGGCGCCAGCGTCTTCGCCTATCACGTCAACGATCCCGAGCGTTACGGCGTCGTGGCCTTCGACGGGGCCGGCCGCGCCACCTCGATCGAGGAAAAGCCGCTGAAGCCGGCCTCCAACTGGGCCGTGACCGGGCTCTACTTCTATGACGGGCGCGCCTCGGAATTTGCCCGCTCGCTGAAGCCCTCGCCGCGCGGCGAGCTGGAGATCACCGATCTCAACCGTCTCTATCTCGACGAGGGTACGCTCAGCGTCGAGTGCATGGGCCGGGGCTTCGCCTGGCTCGACACGGGCACGCCGGACTCCCTCCTCCAGGCGGCCGAGTTCGTGCGCACGCTCGAACACCGCCAGGGCTTCAAGGTCTGCTGCCCCGAGGAAATCGCCTTCAATCTCGGCTTCATCGACGCCGACCAGCTGGCCCGCCTCGGCAAGGAACTGGGCAAGAGCCAGTACGGCATCTATCTGCAGCGGATCGCCCAGGGCGGCCTCTGACGCCAAACGCCGCCGCGCCCTTCCGCCAAGGGCCGGCGCTGCGCGGAAACGCCTGAGCGCGGCATCGCCCGCGTTCGCGCTCCGCTTCCCAAACCGGCCGCGCCGGGACCGCGAGGCCCGGCCAGAAGGACCTTCATCAGAATGGCTTCGACGGACACGCCTGTCTTCGTCACCACCGGACATTCAGACAGCGCCTCGCGCATGCGCGAATGCCTCGCGGATTTCCGCAAGGGCTTGGCGATGCGCGAGCTCTGGCTGTTTCTCGGCTGGCGCGACGTGCGCAAGCACTACCAGCGCTCGATCCTCGGACCGTTCTGGCTGACGCTCTCCATGGGTCTCATGGTGCTCGGCCTCGGCGTCCTCTATTCGCAGATCTTCGGCCAGGCGATCCACGACTACCTGCCCTTCCTGGCGATCGGCTTCATCGTCTGGGGCCTGATCAGCGGCCTCATCATCGGCGCCTGCGACATCTATTCGAGCGCCGCCGCCTCCGTGCGGCAGGTGCGGATGCCGCTCAGCATCTATCTCTTCCAGTTCGTCTGGCGGCAGATCATCACCTTCGGCCACAACTTCATCATCTATGTCGCGGTGGCCCTGTTCTTCGGCATCTGGCCGGGGCTGAACGGGCTGATGGTGCTGCCCGCGCTGGTGCTGATCATCCTCAACGGCTTCTTCGGCGCGATGATCCTCGCCCCGCTCTGCGCCCGCTTCCGCGACATTCCGATGATCGTCCAGAGCGTCGTGCAGATCGTCTTCTTCATGACGCCGATCCTGTGGGACCCCAAGCTCATCCCCCAGCGCGCGATCTTCCTGCAGGCCAATCCGTTCTACCACTTCATCGAGATCATCCGCGACCCGCTGCTCGGCCGCGCGCCCTCGCTCGAAAACTGGCTCGTGTGCCTCGCCATTACGCTGGTGATGGGCTTCGTTTCCTTCCGCTTCTACGCGCGCTTCCGGCCGCGCATCGCATATTGGGCCTGACGCCGCATGGCTTCGATCACGTTCGAGAACGTCTCGGTCGACATTCCCGTCTTCAACGCCAGCAACCGCTCGCTGAAGAACAATGTCCTCTCCGCCGCCACGGGCGGCCAGATCCAGCCGCGCGACAGCGGGCGCATCGCGGTGCGCGCCATCGACGATCTGTCGCTCGAGCTGACCCACGGCACGCGGGTCGGGCTGATCGGCCATAACGGCGCCGGCAAGTCCACCATGCTGCGCGTCATCGCCGGCATCTACACGCCGACCGGCGGGCGGGTCAGCGTCGAGGGCGACGTCGCCCCGATGTTCGACATCGGCTTCGGCATGGACCCGGACGCGACGGGCTGGGACAACATCATCCTGCGCGGCATGCTGCTCGGCTATTCCAAGCGCGAGATTCAGGCCAAGGCCCACGACATCGCCCTCGTCAGCGATCTCGGCGAGTTCCTGGACATGCCCCTGCGCACCTATTCGGCGGGCATGTCGACGCGCCTCGCCTTCGCCGTCTCCACCTCGATCCAGCCCGACATCCTCCTCATCGACGAGGGCATCGGCGCGGGCGACGCGGCCTTCATCGCCCAGGCGCGCGAGCGCATGCGCACCTTCGTCGGCGAAGCCGGGCTTCTCGTGCTCGCCTCCCATGCCGACGACATGCTGCGCCAATGGTGCCAGACCGGCATCTGGATGGAGCATGGCCGGATGCGCATGCATGGCGGAATCGAAGAGGTGCTCGCCGCCTATCAGGCCTCGCTCGCCGGCGGCTGAGGCGAGCGGCCGCCCGGGAATCGGGCACCCGCCGCCCAAGCCGTGGACGCCCTGCCGAAGACTTGGGCTCCTTCCCCGCCCGACTTGCGGGAATCTCGTTTAGCCACCTCGCGAAGGCTTGGCATTTGCGCGGTTTGAGCCATTGTTGAGGGGCGGTAGCGAGGGGGGTTTGGGTTGAGTCCATTCGACGAAATGCTGGCAGGGGAAACCGGCGTCCGCGACCCCTATCGGCGGTTTCATGCCTGGTTCAAGACGCAGGTTCCCCAGTCGCTGGCGGTCAAGGCCGGCGAGGCCGAAGGCTTTTTCCGGCGCACCGGCATCACCTTCAATGTCTATGGCGAGCAGGAAGCGGCCGAGCGCCTGATTCCCTTCGATCTCGTGCCGCGCATCATCGCGGGCTCCGAATGGGCCAAGCTCGCCGAGGGCATCGAGCAGCGCGTGCGCGGGCTCAACGCCTTTCTGGACGACATCTACCACGATCAGGAGATCGTGAAGGCCGGCATCGTTCCCGAACGTCTGATCAAGGGCAACGAGGCCTTCATTCCGCAGATGGTCGGCTTCCGGCCGCCCGGCGGCGTCTACACGCACATCATCGGCGTCGACATCGTTCGCACCGCCGAGAACCAGTTCTATGTCCTGGAGGACAACGCCCGCACGCCGTCCGGTGTCTCGTACATGATCGAGAACCGCGAAACGATGATGCAGATGTTCCCCGAGCTCTTCGCGCAGAACCGCGTGCGCCCGGTGGAAACCTATCCCCGGCACCTGCGCCGCTCGCTGCAGGCCGTCGCCCCGCCCGCCTGCAAGGGCACGCCCCGCGTCGCCGTGCTGACGCCGGGCATCCACAATTCGGCCTATTACGAACACGCCTTCCTCGCCGACCAGATGGGCGTCGAACTCGTCGAGGGCACCGATCTGAAGCTCGTGGACGGGCGCATCGCCATGCGCACCACGCAGGGCTATCTGCCGATCGACGTTCTCTACCGCCGCGTGGACGATGCCTATCTCGACCCGGAGGTCTTCAATCCCGAATCCGTTCTCGGCGTTCCCGGCATCATGGAGGTCTATCGCAACGGCGGGATCACCATCGCCAATGCGCCCGGCACCGGCATTTCGGACGACAAGGCCATCTATTCCTACATGCCGGAGATCGTGGAATTCTACACGGGCCGGCCGGCGATCCTCGAGAACGTGCCGACCTGGCGCTGCGCCGAGGAGCAAAGCCTCGCCTATGTGCTGGAGCATCTCGAAGAGCTGGTCGTGAAGGAGGTTCACGGCTCGGGCGGCTACGGAATGCTGGTCGGCCCCGCCGCTTCGAAGGCCGAGCGCGAGGCCTTCGCCGCCAAGCTGCGCGCCCGCCCCGGCAACTACATCGCCCAGCCGACGCTGGCGCTCTCCACCGTCCCGATCCTGACCGAGAAGGGTCTGGCGCCCCGCCATGTGGACCTTCGGCCCTTCGTTCTCGTGTCCGACAGCGTGAAGATCATTCCGGGCGGCCTGACGCGCGTCGCGCTGAAGGAAGGCTCGCTCGTGGTGAATTCCAGCCAGGGCGGCGGCACCAAGGATACCTGGGTTCTGGAGGACTGACCGCCCTCCCCGGCGCGTCGGCTCTTGCCGCCGCGCCCGCCCGATGCTCGAACTTACCGGCGGCGCGCCGCTCTTATCGGATCAGAATCGCGACAGATGGCACTACTCGGACGCACCGCCAACGGCCTCTTCTGGATGCAACGCTATATCGAGCGGGCCGAGAACATGGCCCGGCTTCTCGACGCGGGCCTGCGTCTGTCCCTGACCAATCTCTCGGCCGAGCCCGACGAATGGCAGTCGGTCCTGGTCTCGGCCGGCGTCGAGACGGGGTATCTCGCCAAGTACCAGAGCTTCGAGCCCGCGCAGATCATCGACTACATGCTGCGCGATCTCGACAATCCGTCGAGCGTTCTCTCCTCCATCGGCATCGCGCGCACCAACGGGCGCATGGTGCGCACGGCGCTGACGCGCGAGACCTGGGAGGCGATCAACGAAAGCTGGCTGATCCTGCGCCAGCACTTGTCGAAGCCGGTGGAGGAACTGCCCGCGCTTCTGGATCTCGTGAAGGCGCGCACGGCGCTCATTCGCGGCTCGTTCTACGGCACGATGCTGCGCAACCCGATCTTCGATTTCTGCAATCTCGGCACCTTCGTGGAGCGCGCCGACAACACGGCCCGCATTCTCGACGTGAAATACTGGGTGCTCATGCCCCAGCATTCCTCGGTCGGCTCCTCGCTCGACAATTACCAATGGGGCTCGATCCTGCGCTCGGTCTCGGCGCTGCGCTCCTATGCCTGGGAATACGACGCGGATCTGCGCGCGGTCGACATCATCGACTTCCTGCTTCTCAATCGCCGGATGCCGCGATCGCTCGCCTATTCCTATCGCTGCATCAACGACAGTCTCGACTATCTCGCCCGCGCCTACGGGCAGGAGTGCGACTGCCACGCGACGGCCCGGCAGATCGCGAACCGGCTGGAGCAGCAGACCGTCACCGAAGTCCTGGAGACCGGCCTGCACGAGTTCCTGGAAACGCTCATCATCGACAACAACCGCCTGTCCAACGAGATCGCGCGCGACTTCAGCTTCTATTCCTGAAGCTTGCGCCGCTCTTCCTGACGCTTGCGCGGTGGAGGCGCTCAGGCCTCCGGGGCGGCCGTCCCATCAAAATGCGGGCTTGCGATCCCCCGCCGCCCCCGGCATATCCTCGCGCCCGTGAGCCCGGCGGAGGGCGTGGTTTGCCCTGGGGGAGCATCTGAAGTGACCTATTGCGTCGGTCTTCTTCTCAATCGCGGCATGGTCTTCATGTCCGACACACGGACCAATGCCGGGATCGACAACATCTCGGTCGTGACCAAGCTGCGCACCTGGAACGTGCCGGGCGATCGGTTCATCTGCCTGATGTCGGCGGGCAACCTCGCCACCACGCAGTCCACCATCTCGCTTCTGGAAGAGCGGGGCGTTGCCACGCAGCAGCGCAAGCCGAAACTCCTGACGCAGCCGACCATGTTCCAGACCGCCAAGCTCGTCGGCGAAACGCTGCGCGAGGTGATTTCCTATACGAACGACGGTGATGGGGGCGGAAGCCGCTTCCTCGGTTCCTTCATCCTCGGCGGCCAGATCAAGGGCGGGCGCCCGCGCCTCTTCATGATCTACCCGGAAGGCAACTTCATCGAGGCCGGGCCGGACAATCCGTTCTTCCAGATCGGCGAGCACAAATACGGCAGGCCGATCCTGGTGCGCACCTATGATTCGGACATGGCGCTGGAGGACGCGGTGAAGCTCCTGCTCGTGTCCTTCGATTCGACCATCAAGTCGAATCTTTCCGTCGGCCTGCCGATCGACCTCCAGCTCTACGAGACCGACACGCTCGAGGCCGGCCATCGCCAGCGCTTCGACGATCGCGACCCCTATTACCGGCAGATTTCGGAAGGCTGGGGCGACGCGCTGAAATCGGCCTTCGACCGGCTTCCGCCCTTCGCGCCGACGCGGGCCGAGGGCTGAGCCCTCGCCTTCAGGCGTCGCGGCTGAGGCCCTTGGCTTCGAGCTCGGTGAGATAGCCGGTCCAATGCCGCTCGCCGTCGCGCGCGAGCTGGAACAGGTAGGACCAGGTGTAGATGCCCGTGTCGTGCCCGTCGTCGAAGACGATGCGCACGGCATAATGGCCGACCGGAAAGACGTTGCTGATCGCCACGTTGCGCTTGCCGCCGACCGTGACGCGCTGGTCCGGCGAATGGCCCTGCACTTCGGCCGAGGGCGAAAGGACGCGCAGCATCTCGGCCGAAATCTCCGCGCCCGGCGCGCTCGGGAAGCGCAGGACGAGGGTCCGGCGATCGGCCGAAACGCGAATTTCCTGGGGGATGGGGGCTGTGGCCATGGGCTTTCTCCTCGCGCGCGGTGATGCGCCCGCTTGACCCGCTTGGCAAGCCTTTCCACATTCGAGCCAGACGCAAGGAAAGGACGGCGGCTTCGGCTGCCCATCATGAGCATCATCGCGCCTCTCGCCCCCGCCGTCGGCAAGCCCGCCCTGATCGACCCGTTCCAGCGGGCGATCACCTATCTGAGGGTGTCGGTCACGGATCGCTGCGATTTCCGCTGCACCTATTGCATGGCGGAGGATATGGAGTTCCTGCCCAAGCGCGATCTTCTGACGCTGGAAGAGCTCGACCGCCTGTCCACCGCCTTTATCGAGCGTGGCGTGCGGCGGCTGCGGCTGACGGGGGGCGAGCCCTTGGTGCGGCGCAACGTCATGAGCCTCATCCGCTCGCTGTCGCGCCATCTGAAAAGCGGGCTTCTGGACGAGCTGACGCTGACCACCAACGGATCGCAGCTTCAGCGCTTCGCGGGCGAGCTGGCCGATTGCGGCGTGCGGCGGCTCAACGTGTCGCTCGACACGCTCGACCCCGACAAGTTCCGCTTCATCACGCGGCGGGGCGATCTCCCCGTCGTGCTGGCCGGCATCGAGGCGGCGCTCGCGGCCGGCATCAAGGTCAAGCTCAACGCGGTGGCGCTCAAGAACTTCAACGAGGGCGAACTGGCCTTCATGATGGCCTGGGCGCACGAGCGGGGCATGGACATGACGGTCATCGAGACCATGCCGCTCGGCGAGATCGATGAAGACCGCACCGACCGCTATCTGCCGCTCGATCTCGTGCGGAGCCGCCTCGCCGAGCGCTTCACCTTGCGCGACATTCCCTACAAGACCGGCGGCCCGGCGCGCTATGTCGAGGTGGCCGAAACCGGCGGACGGCTCGGTTTCATCACGCCGATGACGCACAATTTCTGCGAAAGCTGCAACCGGGTGCGCGTCACCTGCACGGGCACGCTCTTCATGTGCCTCGGTCAGGAGGACGCGGCGGACCTTCGCGGCGCCATGCGCCGGTCGGAAGGCGACGAGGCGCTGCATCAGGCGATCGACGAGGCGATCGGGCGCAAGCCCAAGGGCCACGATTTCGTCATCGACCGGGCGACCAAGCGCCCCGCCGTTTCGCGTCACATGAGCGTGACCGGCGGCTGAGAGATTTCGGGCTGCGGAACTCTCCGGGCGCATCGGCGTTTGATCGAAACGTTAACGCCAGCGTTCGGAAGGCCGTCCATGAAACCTCTCGTTAAATCCTCCATCGCCCTCGGCGCGATCATGATGCTCGCCGCAGGTTGCACCACGACCGAACGCACGATCGGCGGCGCGGCGATCGGCGGCGTCGGTGGCGCGGCTGTCGGCAACGCGATCGGCGGTTCGGGTGGAGCGATCATCGGCGGCGTCGCGGGCGGCACCGCGGGCGCGCTCATCGGTCGCGAGTCCGGCCGTCGCGCGAACGGGCCTTACTACCGTTACTGACGATCGCTCTTCCCGCACGGGAAGCGAAAACCCCCGCGTCCGGGTACCCCTTCCCGGACGCGGGGGTTTTCGTATGCTCGGGTGAGATTGAGCCGAGCATGACGGCCGGCGGCGCTTCCCGCTGGGGAAGCGCTGAAGGCTTAGTTGCGGTCTTCGTGATAGGCGCGGGAGGCCGATGTCGCCGAGATGGCGTAGGCGCCACCTGAAAGCGTCGTCGGCGAGGCGGCCGCGAAGGGGAGCGGCAGCGCGCTGGCCACCATGGCGCTCGCGGCAGCGATCTCGGACGGGCCGACGGGCGTCGCGGCGGACGCATCCAGGGGCGCGCCTGGGCCCTGCGTGTTTGCGGTCGGCGCGTTTGCGTAGGGCGAGTTCCAGTTCGCGCGCCACTGCGCCAGGCGCTGGCTGCGCTGAAGGTCTTCCGTCTGTGCCAATCGATCGATCATGGCGGGTGTCCCGGTGAGGTTGGCGGTGTCTGTCCGTCAAACGGCTCGGCAAGAGGCCGGTTGCCGCCAACGCCCTCACCTTAGCGCGAGCCGCTTGCCGATCCCTTTGCCCAATCGTTCGGATTTGATGGATCGTGCCGAAACGCACGTGGGAAAACGATCATCGCTGGCCAGCCGCGCCGCCCGGCCCTAGAAGAGAATGGAGCCTCGGGCGTGCGTCGCCCGAGACCTCGTCCCACCCTTTGAGCCCCCAGAACCGAGCCGAAGCGGAACTCGCATGTCGTTCACAGGCGCCCTCCTGGCCGGAGAGAACGCTCGCGCAAGCCTTCTGATGACTGGCGCGATGGCCTGCTTCTCCTTGAACGACCTCATGGTGAAGCTTCTCTCGGCCTCCATGGAAGCGCCGCAGATCATGGCGCTACGGGGTCTTCTGGTGTCGAGCCTTCTGATCGCGCTCTCGCTGCAACGCGGCGCGCTGCGCTCGCTCGGCGCCTTGCGCCACCGCACCGTTTTCCTGCGCACGATGGCCGACATCCTGACCACCGTTTCCTACATCTCGGCGCTCAAGCATCTGCCGCTCGGCAACGCCTCTGCGGTCTTTCAGGCCTTGCCCTTCACGATCACGATCGGCGCCGCCTTGTTTCTGGGCGAGAAGGTCGGCTGGCGGCGCTGGGCCGCGATCGCCGTGGGTTTCGTCGGCGTGCTCGTCATCCTTCGCCCGACGGGCGACGGGTTCAACACCTATGCGCTCTGGGTGCTCGTGTCGGTGGTCTTCGCCGCGATGCGCGATCTCGTCACGCGGCGCATGCCGACCACCATCTCGTCGCTCCAGGTGGCGACCGTCACCTCGATCGCCGTCGCGCTCACCGGCTTCGCCATGCTCCCCGCGGTCGGCTGGGCGCCGGTGACGGCCCTCAACTGGCTGACGCTCCTGTTCGCCGCCTTCGCCATCGGAAGCGGCTATATCCTGATCGTCGCCTCCATGCGGGTGGGCGACATGAGCTTCGTCGCGCCCTTCCGCTACACGATCCTCCTTTTCGCCATGCTGCTCGGCGCCCTGGTCTTCGGCGAGCGGCCGGATGCGTTCGAACTTCTCGGCTCGGCGATCGTGGTCGCGAGCGGCGCCTATACGATTCACCGCGAGGGCCTGAACCGGCGCTCGCGCAAGGGAACCGCGTGAGAACCTTCGGCGCGCTTCTGGCGGGCGGCGCGGCCTCGCGCCTCGGCGGCGTCGCCAAGCCGCTCCTCCTGATCGGCGGCCGGACGATGGCCGAGCGGGCGCTTCAGCCATTGCGCGATCGGACGGAGCGTCTTTTCGTCTCGACCGACCGGCCCGCCCTGTTCGAACCGCTCGGCCTTCTCGCGGTGGAGGACGGGCGACCGGAACGGCTCGGCCCATTGGCGGGTCTTGCCGCCCTTCACCGCGCTATCCGGCGCGAAACCGAAGACCCCTTCCGGCTGCTCGTGGTGCCCGGCGACACGCCCTTTCTGCCGGATGATCTCGGCGCCCGGCTCCTCACCGGCGCCGCGCCGGGCCATGTGCGCATCGCCGCCTCTCGCGGCCGATGGCAGCCGACGATCGCGCTCTGGCCGGGGGAGGCCCTGGCAGGCCTCGGCGCATGGCTCGACGCCGAACCGGCGGACCGCTCGCTTCGCGGCTGGATCGAACGGCATCCTCACGAGACGGTGGAGTTCCCCCCCGCCCCGGGCGCGCCGGACGGCGATCCCTTCTTCAACGTCAACACGCCGGATGATCTGGCCCGCGCCCGTGCGGCGGTCGACGCGGTGGAAAGCTGAGGGCAGTCGTCCGCAAGGCTTGCCAATCCCGCGACCTGCCCATTATTGCTTGCTGAATGGGCATGCCCGTTTGTCGGGCTGCCTCGCATCTGCGAGAAGGTTGACCATGCGATCCATCAAGACGGTTCTCTTCGCCCTGTCCGCGCTGGCGGCCACCTCCTCCCTCGTCGCGGCGCAGGACGGCGACGCCAACAAGACCTGGACGGAGGTCCGCATCGGATCGGAAGGCGCCTATCCGCCCTTCAACGTTCTCGATTCCTCGGGCAAGCTCAGCGGCTTCGACATCGACATCGCCAACGCGCTCTGCGACGAGATGAAGGTGAAATGCACCTTCGTCACGCAGGATTGGGACGGCATGATCCCGGCCCTCCAGAACGACCGGTTCGACGCGGTGATCGCCTCCATGTCGATCACGCCCGAGCGCGAGAAGCAGGTCCTCTTCACCAACAAATACTACAACACGCCCGGCGCCATCGCCGTGCCAAAGGACTCGACCATCCCCGACACGTCGGATGCCTCCTTCAAGGGCAAGACGGTCGGCGTTCAGGGCTCGACCACCCACTCCCAGGCCGTCGAGAAGTTCCTGCCCGACGCCGACGTGCGCGTTTATCCAACCGCCGAGGAATACAAGCTCGACATCGAGAACGGCCGTCTCGACGCGGTCAGCGACGATGTCGTGGTTCTCTCGCAGTGGGTCGAAAGCCCCGAAGGCGCCTGCTGCAAGGTCCTCGGCTCGCTGCCGGCCGATGAGAGCATCTACGGCCGTGGCGCCGGCATCGCGCTGCGCAAGGGCGACACCAAGCTGAAGAAGATGTTCGACGACGCGATCGTCGCCATCCGCGCCAATGGCACCTACAAGCAAATCCAGGACAAGTATTTCAAGTTCGACGTCTACGGAAAATAAGCGTCCCGCCATCGGGGGAGGCCGGCCCGCCCGGCCTTCCCCTCGCCGCCTTCCGTTCGCGGGCTTCCCCTGGCGGGTTCCCCCATGTGACCCGGCGCCGGTGCCCCAGGGCTTTTGCCAAGGGCTCGCCCGCTCGAGGCTCCCCCGCCTTTCGCAGACGGGCGAGAGGTGTTACCAGCAGCGCTCCATTTCCGAAGGCCCGGGACCCGATGACATCAGTCCGCCCAGGCGTATGTCACCCTGACCGGTGCCCCTTGTGACCGATTATCTCACCCTTCTTTCCTACGGTGCCGACGGCTGGGGCGACGAGCTTCTGTCCGGCCTTGCCGTGACCTTCTCGCTGGCGCTCGCCACGCTGCCGCTCGGCCTGATCCTCGGCCTCGGCCTCGCGCTCGCCAAGCGCAGCGCCGATCCGGCTCTCGCCTTGTCGGCCAATATCTACACGACGCTGTTTCGCGGCCTGCCCGAGCTCCTGACGCTCTTTCTCGTCTACTACGGCGGGCAGAACCTCCTGAATTCGGTGAGCGGTGCGCTCGGCTTCGGCAATCTGGAGATTTCCAGCTTTCTCGCCGGCATGATCGCGCTCGGCTTCGTGTTCGCGGCCTATTCCAGCGAAGTTTTCCTTTCGGCCTTTCAGGCGATCCCCGCCGGACAATGGGAAGGCGGGCGCGCGCTCGGCCTTCGCGAGCGGCGCATCTTCCGGCTGGTGGTGTTTCCGCAGCTCCTGCGCATCAGCCTGCCGGGCCTGTCCAATGTCTGGCTCAATCTCCTGAAGGACACCTCGCTCGTGTCCGTGGTCGGGCTCGCCGACATCATGCGCCAGACGGGCGTGGCCGCGCGGGTCACGCGCGACGCCTTCTTCTTCTTCGGATTGGCCTGCGTCCTTTATCTCCTTCTGACCTTCGTTTCCTCGCTGGCGCTCGGCTGGCTGGAGCGCTGGACCCGGCGTGGGGAGGCGGCGCGATGACCTTGGCGCGTTTCGTCTCCTGCTCGAGCTGGCTCGGCCTTCTGACGCTTCTCGTCTGGCTCGGCGGCGGCATCGGCCTCGCGCTCTACCTCGTCGCCGTCTGGGACCCCGAGCTCGTGGCGCGCTACGGCCCGCTCTATCTTCAGGGCCTGCGCACGACGCTGATCCTCGTGTCGCTGTCCTTTCTCTGCGGCATGGCGCTGTCCGTGCCGATCGCCGCCGGCCGCCTGTCGAAGAACCGCGTCGCACGCGGGGTCAGCTCGGCCTATGTCGGCTTCTTTCGCGGCACGCCGCTGATCGCCCAGCTCTTCCTGATCTATTACGGCTTCGGCACCTTCCGCCCGGCCTTCGAGGCGGTCGGCCTCTGGTGGTTCTTCCGCGAAGCCTGGTATTGCGGGGTTCTGGCGCTGGCGCTCAACACGGCGGCCTATCAGAGCGAGATCCTGCGCGGGGCGATCCTCAGCATTCCCAAGGGCCAGTGGGAGGGCGCGCGCTCGCTCGCCCTGCCCCGCTCGGTCACGCTGCGCCGGATCATCGCGCCGCAGGCCCTCATGGTGGCGCTGCGCCCCTATGCCAACGAGCTGATCCTTCTGGTGAAGGCCTCCGCCATCGTCGCCATCATCACCGTGTTCGATCTCTTCGGCGAAACGCGCCGCGCCTTCTCGCGCACCTTCGACTTCCAGACCTATATCTGGGCGGCCTTGTTCTATCTCGTCATCGTCGAGATCGTGCGCAATCTCACCGCCCGCGCCGAAAAGCGCCTGACGCGCCACCTTCAGCGCTAGAGCCTGTCTCCCCTGCAGCCTCGCGGGAAAGCTGCTATGTCGCTTCGCGTGATCCAAGCGGAGGCGAAAGGAAGCGGCATGGCGAAGACGGCTTTCATCGGACTGGGCGTCATGGGCTTTCCCATGGCCGGCCATCTCAAGGCCAAGGGCGGCCACGAGGTCGCGGTGTTCAACCGCACGGGCGCGAAGGCCGAGCGCTGGGCGAGCGAGCATGGCGGAACCGCCCATGCCACCCCACGCGAAGCGGCCGAGGGCGCGGATTTCGTCTTCGTCTGCGTCGGCAATGACGACGACGTGCGTTCGGTCGTTCTCGGCGAGACCGGCGCGCTCGCTGGCATGAAGCCGGGCGCGGTTCTCGTCGACCACACGACGGCCTCGGCGGAGCTCGCCCGCGAGCTCGACGCGGCGGCGCGCGAACGGGGCCTGCGCTTTCTCGACGCGCCTGTTTCGGGCGGTCAGGCCGGGGCCGAGAACGGCGTTCTCACCGTCATGGTCGGCGGCGAGGCGGAGACCTTCGAGGCGGCGCGGCCGGTGATCCAGTCCTATGCGCGCATGGTCGGACTGATGGGACCGGCCGGGTCCGGCCAGCTCGCCAAGATGATGAACCAGATCTGCATCGCCGGGCTCGTGGAAGGGCTCTCCGAAGCGGTGCATTTCGGCCAGAAGGCCGGGCTCGACATCGCCACCGTGATCGACGTCATCTCCAAGGGCGCGGCCGGGTCCTGGCAGATGGAAAACCGTCACAAGACCATGGCGGCCGGCCAGTACGAGTTCGGCTTCGCGGTGGAATGGATGCGCAAGGACCTCGGCATCTGCCTGAGCGAGGCGCGCCGCAACGGCGCGTCCCTGCCCGTCACGGCGCTGGTGGACCAGTTCTATGCCGAGGTCGAGAGCCTCGGCGGCAAGCGCTGGGACACGTCCTCGCTTCTCGCCCGCCTCAATCGCTGATGACGCATGGCTGATGACCGGCGGGGGTCTTGAAAGCGTCCCTCCGGCGCCGCATCGGGCGCCGGAGAACGCTTTCAGGAGGGCTCCCGCTGCTCCTTTTCCAGGATCATGTAATCGAGTGGCAGCTCGGTCGTGGTCTTGATCCGCTCCATGGCGAAGGCGGAGGACACGTCGCGAATGTCGATGCGCGAGATCAGCCGCTTGTAGAACGCGTCATAGGCGGCGATGTCGGGCACGACGACGCGCAGGAGATAGTCCACGTCGCCGCTCATCCGGTAGAAGTCGACGACTTCGGGAAACTCGTTCACCACTTCCGAAAAGCGCTTCAGCCATTCGGCCGAATGCGAATGGGTGCGGATCGAGACGAAGACGGTGACGCGCGTGTTCACCTTGTCGGGGTCGAGAATGGCGACGCGCCGGCGGATGACGCCCTCTTCCTCCAGCTTCTGGATGCGGCGCCAGCAGGGCGTGGTGGACAGGCCGACCCGCTTGGCGATGTCGGCCACCGCCAGCGTCGCATCCTCCTGAAGCAGTCTCAGGATCTTCTTGTCCAAACGGTCCATCGCCGCGCCCCACTCCTGGTACAAAGGCTGTTTGTACAACAGGCGCGGCCCCGCTGTCAGACCAGCGCCGCGATCCGCTGGCGAAGTTCGGGCAAAATCGTCTCCTCGAACCAGGGATTGCGCGAAATCCATCCGCTGTTGCGCCAGGACGGGTGAGGAAGCGGCAGGATCGTCGGCCCCTCCCGCGATTCGGACCGGCGCTCCATCCAGAGCTCCAGCGCCTCCGCCACGCTCCGCCCCGCCAGCCCTTGCGGGCCGAGATGCCAGCTCTGCGCCGCGCGCCCGACCGCCAGAATGAGCGAAAGCTGGGGCATGGCGGCGAAGACCTCCGCGTGCCACAGCCGGCGGCATTCCGGGCGCGGCGGTCGGTCGCCGCCCTTCGGATCGGTGCCGGGAAAGCAGAAGCCCATGGGCACGATCGCAACGCGCCGCGAATCGTAGAACACGTCCTCGCCGACCCCCATCCAGGCTCGCAGCCGCACGCCGGACGGGTCGGTGAAGGGCCGGCCGGATCGATCCGCGAGATTGCCGGGCGCTTGACCCGCAATGCAGATGCGGGCGGTGGGGGAGAGAACGAAGACCGGGTTCGGCTCGCGCTCGAGCGGCGTCCCGAGCGGCGCGTCCCGGCACATGCGGCAGGCTCGGATGCGCGCGCAAAGCTCATCCAGCGAGCGCTCCCGCGCATCGGAAGGCCCGGCGGGTCGGGAGGCGGCGCTCGAGATTTCCGGCGGCGCGGCGGCAAGAAGGCTGTTTGTCACCGCCTCTTAATCCAATTTCTTAAGCTTTTCGCAAGAGCATGGGGCGGTGCCTTTCCGCGCAACGACAGCGTTCTCGAGTTCATGTCCCTTGCGGCCCCTCCTTCCCTGAACGAGAAGCTGCCCCGTCGCGGGCAGGCGTCGCGCCGCGCGGATATGGCCGATACGGTGCGCTCGGCGCGGGACCGGCTCCTGTCGCCCGCCGGCCTGCCGCCGCGCATCGAGCTCGCCCTCCTGCGCCAGCATGTCGCGCATCTCTTTCTCGGCCTGCCGGTCATCGCGACGATCGTGGCGACCGTGGCGATCGCCGTGGGCCTGCGCGAAACGCTGTTCGCCTGGAGCTGGATCGCCGCCAATCTCGTGGCGTCGGGCCTCCTCGTGTTCACCGTTTTGCGCTTCGAAGCGTCGAGCCGGCCGATCTTTCAGGCGCTGGCCTGGAAGCGCCTGTTTCTGGCGGGCCATTTCCTGGCCGGCCTGCCCTTCGCGCTGCTCTGGCTCTGGCCACTCTGCGAGAGCTGCGGCTTCGTGGACACGGATGCCCTACGCTTTGCGGCCTCCATGGGCGCGATCGCGACGATGGCGATCATCGGCGCGGCGCTCGGCGGCGTCGTGGTGGCGAGCTGCCTGCCGCTCGTGGGCGCGCTTCTCTACCGCCTGGCCTCGGGCACGGCCCCGATGGAACAGGCGCTGCACGGGCTTCTGATCGGCGCCGTGCCCTTCTTCACGTTGGTGGCCGAGCGGCTTCGCCGGGGCATGGTCGAGCGCCTGCGCCACAAGGCGGAGAAGGACCAGCTCGTGTCGGAGATCGAGACGGCGCGCATCCAGTCCGACGAGGCGCGCCAGCGCGCCGAGCACGCCAATCTCGCCAAGTCTCAGTTCCTGGCCACGATGAGCCACGAGTTGCGCACGCCGCTGAACGCGATCCTCGGCTTCTCCGAGGTCATCAACAACGAGATCCTCGGGCCGGTCGGCAACGACACCTATCGCGAATATGTGCGCGACATCCACCATTCCGGGCAGCACCTTCTCGACCTCATCAACGAGATCCTCGACCTCTCGCGCGTCGAGGCGGGCCGCTATACGCTCAACGAAGAGCCCATGCTGCTGGCCGACAAGGCCCGCGAGGGCATCGGCTATATCCAGCTCAAAGCCGACACCAAGCGCATCTCGATCGTCTCCGAATTCGAGCCGGACCTGCCGCAGCTCTGGGGCGATCCGCGCTCGCTGCGTCAGGTCGTGCTGAACCTCCTGTCCAACGCCGTGAAGTTCACGCCGGAGGGCGGGCGGATCGTCTGCCGGGTCGGCTGGACGGCGGGCGGCGGGCAATATGTCTCCGTCACCGACAACGGCCCCGGCATTCCCGAAGACGAATTGCCGACCGTCCTCTCCTCGTTCGGCCAGGGCTCGAGCGCCATCAAGTCGGCCGAACAAGGCACGGGTCTCGGCCTGCCGATCGTCCAGGCGCTGATGGCGCTTCACAATGGCCGCTTCGATCTGCGCTCGCGCGTCGGCCAGGGCACCGAGGCCATCGCCATCTTCCCGCATTCGCGCGTTCTGGAAGTCATGCCCGCCATGCAGGACTTCGCCTGACGAAACCTTCATTTGCGAAGCCTTCAGCGCAAACCCATCTTCCGGTCATGCCCACGACGCCTTCCTCCCCCTGCATCAAGATCTGCGTGCTCGACCCCCAAAGCGGCTGGTGCGTCGGCTGCGGGCGAACGCTCGACGAGATCGCCGGCTGGGGCTCGCTCAGCGAGGCCGAGCGGCTGGCCGTGATGGACGGGCTGCCGGCGCGGATGACAAACCTGCCGACTGTCCCGGTGGAGGCCTGACATGCGGGGCCTCGCCGTCCTCGTCGCGCTTCTCGCCGGCGCCGCCCTCTTCGCCCTGTCGCGAAACGGGGCGCCGGACTGGGGCGGCCTCGACGGCGACCGAATGGCGTCGCTCCTTTATCTCGGCGTCTGGGGCATGCTCCTGTCGAGCAGCGTCGTGGTTCTCTTCCGCAACCGCTGGGGCGAGGCGGTGCGCAATCTCCTGATCTGGGGCCTCGCCTTTCTCGTTCTGATCGGCGCCTATGCGTTTCGGGGCGAGTTCGGCACGGTGCGCGACCGGGTTCTGGCAGAACTGTGGCCCGGTTACGCGGTGACGTCGTGCACGGCGGGCGAGGTCCTAGCGGTGCGCGCCGACGACCGGCATTTCCATGTGGACGCCGTCGTTAACGGAACGCCCGTCTCGTTCCTGGTGGACACGGGCGCGAGCGTCGTCGCCATCGACCCGGCCGTGGCGCGCCGCATCGGCGTCGACCCGGACGCCCTCGCCTATTCCAGCCGCATCCAGACGGCCAATGGCGTCGCCCGCGCCGCGCCCGTCACGTTGGACACACTGCGCGTCGGCTCGATCGAGCGACGCAATGTCCGCGCCGTGGTGACGGACGGGCCGGGCATCGGCACCAGTCTTCTCGGCATGAGCTTCCTCGGCTCGCTCGACTCGTTCGAGTTCCGCGGCGATCGTCTCATCCTGCGCGACTGAGGACAGGCGCGATCAGCGCCAGACCATGCCAAGGAACAAGTAGGCGACGATCGAAATATTCCCGATCAGGCCGATGGCGAGCACGGCCCAGATAAAGAACCAGAGCGGAGAGCGCTTGGGCTTCTCGAAGGCGACGGGCGGCGTCGAAGGGCTATCGGTCTTCAAGGCTTGGGTCCTCTTACGGGGCGGTGTGTTTCCGGCCATCGCGTCAGGCCGCCGTTTCTGCGGGCTGGCCGCCAAGATCGACATGACGGAAGGCCTCCAGGATCAGATCGGGCGTCGCGTCGGGGCGAACGGCGCGCTCGGACAGGACCTGCCGCCAGCGGCGCGCGCCGGGCATTCCGCCGAACAGGCCGACCATATGCCGCGTGACCTGCGCGAGGCGACCGCCCCGCGCCATGTGCGCGCCGGCGTAGTCGGCCATCCGCTGCAAGAGAGCCTCGTAATCCACCGCGACGGCCGGCCGGCCATGAAGGCGCGGGCCGACCTCGGCGAGGTCGGACGGATTGCCATAGGCGGCGCGCCCGAGCATGACTCCGTCCAACCCCTTGCGCTCCTCGGCCGCCATGGCGACGCTGGCAAGACCGCCGTTGAGGCCGATGAACATGTCGGGCAGGCGCGCCTTCAGCCGGTGGACGCGGTCATAGTCGAGCGGCGGGATGTCCCGGTTCTCCTTGGGGCTGAGCCCTTGGAGCCAGGCCTTGCGGGCATGAACCCAGATCGCCGAGACGTCGGCCGCCACCGCCTCGTCCGCCAGCGCGTCCAGCGCCGCCTCGGGGTCCTGGTCGTCGACGCCGATGCGGCACTTCACCGTGACCGGGATCGACACCACTGCTCGCATCGCGGCAAGGCACTCGCCGACGAGCTCCGGCTGGCGCATCAGACAGGCGCCGAAGGCCCCCGATTGCACCCGGTCGGAGGGGCAGCCGACATTGAGGTTCACCTCGTCATAGCCGAAGCCTTCGGCGATCCGAGCGGCCTCCGCGAGCTTGGCCGGGTCGGAGCCACCCAGTTGCAGGGCGAGCGGATGCTCGGCGGCATCGAACCCGAGCAGACGCTCGCGATCCCCATGCAGAACCGCGTCGGCCACGATCATCTCGGTGTAGAGCAGCGCATCGGGCGCGAGCTGGCGATGAAAGAAGCGGCAATGACGGTCGGTCCAATCGATCATCGGCGCGACGGCGAAGAGCGGACCGGAAGCGTAATGGGCGGGGCGGGCGGCGGGCATGGTGGTGTTCGGCTCTTGTGGGTCTGGCGCCGCGCTGTCCTTTTTCAAACGCGAACTCTTTTCCGGGCCCCAGAACTGGGACGAACGGTCTTGGCGGCGACCTGTCTTGGCTTTAAATCTATATGCGCGACAAGACACGGTTGCGCTACCCGTTCCAAGGGTTTTGCGGCTGGCCGGGCCGCGCGCCGTCCTCGTGAACGGTGCGTCTTCCCCTGGCCGGCCCGGCGGCGTGCTTTGCAAAATCGCCATGATTGCCTATAGGGTCCCGACTCGACTAGCCAGCGCCTTTGCGAAGGAAACCGACTTGACCTCCACGTTCGACCGGGTTGCCGACATCATCGCCGAAACGAGCGAGATCGATCGGGACAGCATCACGCCCGAAAGCCACACGATCGACGATCTGGGCATCGACTCCCTCGACTTCCTCGACATCGTCTTCGCGATCGACAAGGAATTCGGCATCAAGATCCCGCTCGAGAAGTGGACGCAGCGCGTCAACGAGGGCGAGGCCAACACGGAGGAATACTTCGTGATGAAGAACCTCTGCGCCAAGATCGACGAGCTGCGCGCCGCCAAGGGCGCCTGAGACCCCCTCCTCTTCGGATGCGCCCCCAGGCAGCGCATCCGCGATACGGCCGAGCCTGACCTGTTCGGCGGGCGCGCGGCGTCCGCGCCCCCGATCCGGCGATCCCGCGTCCGGCTCGTTCTGAGAGACGACCCATGACGCAAGCCGCCCGCGACGTTCTGATCACCGGACTGGGACTGGTTTCCTCCCTCGGAGAAGGGGTGGAGGCGCATGTGGCACAGCTCGGCGGCACCTCCGCGCCGCAGCCGACCATCGAGGCCGAGCGCTTCGCCCCCTATTTCCTCCACCCGCTGCCGCAGATCGACTGGAGCCGCCAGATCCCCAAGAAGGGCGATCAGCGGCAGATGGAGACCTGGCAGAAGCTCGGCGTCTATGCCGCCGGCCTCGCGCTGGAGGATGCCGGCATTCCCGCCGACGAAGCCATGCGCGCCGGCATCGACATGATCGTCTCGGCGGGCGGCGGCGAGCGGGACCCGGAGGTCGACGCGCTGATCATGTCGCGCGCGCGTGGCCTTGCCGATCCGCAGCCGCTGATGAACGAGCTTCTGTCGAGCGAGCTTCGCCCGACCCTGTTTCTGGCCCAGCTCTCCAACCTGATGGCCGGCAATATCTCGATCGTCCATAAGGTCACGGGCTCGTCGCGCACCTTCATGGGCGAGGAAAGCGCCGGCCTATCGGCGGTGCAGATCGCGAGCGCCCGCATCCGCTCGGGTCAGAGCCGCATCTGCCTCGTCGGCGGCGCCTTCTCGGCCGAGCGCAAGGATCTCCTGACCAATTACCAGCTCGGCGGCTTCCTCCTGCGCGATCATTGGCTGCCGGTCTCCGCCCGCTCCGGCGAGACCGCGGGCCTTGCGCCCGGCAGCATGGGCGCGTTCCTGATCCTGGAAGACGCCGAACACGCCGCCGCGCGCCATGCGACGGCCTATGCCAGGCTGCGCTTCGTGGCGGGCGATCGCGGCTCGCGCGAGGACGCGCCCTTCCGTCGCCGCCTCGGCCGGCTTCTGGACGAGGCGGGCGCCTCCGACGACGGGCTTCTCGTCCTGTCCGGCGCGGCGGGCCTCGATGGCGCGACGCAGGGCGAAGCCGAGCTTCTGCGCGAGCATTATCCGCAGGCCGCCCACCGCGCCTATGGCACGGCGATCGGCCATGGGTTCGAGGCGCATTTCCCGGCCGGCGTCGCGCTTGCCGCCGCGTTTCTCTCCGCGCGCCGCCTGCCCGCCGAAATGGGCGGCGACGAGCGGCCGGCCGCCTTCGAGCCCAAGCGCGCGCTCGTGACCGGCGTCGGCCATGTGCGCGGCGAAGGCGTCTGCCTGATGGAAGCGGTCTGAGGCGGCCCGGCCGCCGGTTAAGATTTGAGCGCGGCTGATCCGCGCCAGGGACGAAAACACGATCATGGCTTCAAGCGATCTCGACTTTCTCGGCCGGCCGGTGGTCGCCGTCACCGGCATCGGCGTCGTGTCCTCGCTGGGGCGCGGCGTCGCCGACAATTGGGCGGCGCTCGTCTCGGGCCGCTCCGGCATCCATACGATCACGCGCTTTGCCACCGACAATCTGCGCACCACGATCGCCGGCACCGTGGACTTCATGAGCGTCGAGCCCTGGAGCGGCATCGACCTCTCCTACGCGCTGGCGGAAGCGGCCGGCACGGAGGCCATCGCCATGGCCGGCCTCGACCCGGCCGCGTTCGACGCGCCCCTGTTTCTGGCCGCCCCGCCGATCGAGCTGGAATGGTCGCAGCGCCTCGCGCTCGACAAGCTGACCGGCGAGGCGCGCGAGGAAGCGGGCTATGATCGCCTGATGGAACTCGCCCGCAGCCATCGCTCGCGCGCGGTCTACGACCTCACGCTGTTCGGCGGCATTTCGGAGCGCCTTGCCGACAAGCTCGGTACGCGCGGCCTGCCCGTGACGCTCTCCACCGCCTGCGCGTCCGGCGCGAGCGCCATCCAGCTCGGCGTCGAGGCCATCCGCCGGGGCGATGCGGACCGCTGCATCGCCATCGGCACGGACGGTTCGGTGGGCGCCGAAGCGCTGATCCGCTTCTCGCTCCTGTCGGCGCTCTCGACGCAGAACGATCGGCCCGAAAAGGCGTCCAAGCCCTTCTCGAAGGACCGCGACGGCTTCGTCATGGCCGAGGGCGCGGGCGCGCTGGTCTTGGAATCCTTGAGCGCGGCCAAGGCGCGCGGCGCCACCATTCTCGGCGTGCTGCTCGGCGTCGGCGAAAAGGCCGACGATTTCCACCGCACCCGCTCCAAGCCCGACGGCTCGCCGATCATCGCGACCATCCGCGCCGGGCTCGTTGATGCCGGGCTGAAGCCCGAGGACATCGGCTACGTCAACGCCCACGGCACCTCGACGCCCGAGAACGACCGGATGGAATATACCGGCCTTTCCGCCGTGTTCGGCGACGCGCTGCGTGCGACACCCGTTTCCTCCAACAAGTCGATGATCGGTCACACGCTGACGGCCGCCGGCGCGATCGAGGCGGTGTTCTCGGTCCTCTCGATGCGCGAGGGCACGCTGCCGCCGACGATCAATCACGACCAGCCGGACCCGGCCATTCCGCTCGACATGGTGCCCAACACGGCCCGTTCGGCGGATGTCGCGGCGGTCCTGTCCAATTCCTTCGGCTTCGGCGGCCAGAACGTTTCGCTCGTGATCGGGCGCGAGCCGCGCGGCTAACAGAAGAGTCAGAACATGCAGGCTTTGCAGCTCGTCGGAGACAAGGATCTTCGCCGCGTCGAGATCGATGAACCCGGCGCGCCCGGCCCGGGCGAAGTCACCGTCCGCATCAAGGTCGTCGCGCTCAATCATATCGACGTCTGGGGCTGGCGCGGCATGGCCTTCGCCAAGCGCAAGATGCCGCTCACGATCGGCGCGGAAGCGTCGGGCGTGGTCGAGCGCCTGGGCGCCGGCACGTCCGGCCTCGTTCCCGGCCAGCTCGTGTCGATCTATGGCGCGCGCACCTGCGGCCTGTGCAAGAGCTGCCGCGAGAGCCGCGACAATCTCTGCGAGCACGTTTCGGGCGTCCACGGCTTCCATCTCGACGGGTTCGCGCAGGAACTCGTGAACCTGCCCGCGCGGCTTCTCGTTCCCGCCCCTCCCGGCTGCGACGCGGTCGGCGCGGCGCTCGCGCCCGTCACCTTCGGCACGGTCGAGCACATGCTCTTCGACAATGCCAAGCTTCAGCCCGGCGAGACGATCCTCGTTCATGCCGGCGGCTCAGGCATCGGCACGGCGGCGATCCAGCTCGCCAAGCGCCATGGCGCGACGGTCATCACGACGGTCGGCTCCGACGACAAGATCGAGCCGGCGCGCGCGCTCGGCGCCGACCACGTCATCAACTACCGCACCGACCGCTTCGAGGGCGTCGTGCGCAAGCTGACCAAGAAGAAGGGCGTCGACGTCGTGTTCGAGCATGTCGGCAAGGACACGTTCGCCGGCTCCATGCTCTGCCTCAAGCGCGGCGGACGGCTCGTCACCTGCGGCTCGACCTCGGGCGTCTCGACCGAGGTCAATCTGATGATGCTGTTCCAGCAGCAGCTGAAGCTTCTCGGCTCCTTCGGCTGCCGCATGGAGAACATGGCGGACGCCATGCAGAAGATGGCGCGCGGCCTCGTGAAACCCGTGATCGACACCGAGGTCGGGCTGGACGACATCGCCGTCGCGCTCGACCGGATGGAAGGCCGCCGCGTCTTCGGCAAGATCATCCTCCACATGAGCAGCGACACGGCCGCTGCGGGATGAATCCGACGCTCGCCAAGGCCTGGAAGCTCCAGAAGAAGACGCGCGACTTCGTCGCCGCCAAGGCGCTCTTCGCGATCCTGCGCGTCCTGCGTTTGTTTCCGGCCCGCAAGGGGCTGGACGCGGCCGACCGTCTGGCGCGCCTGATCGGCCCCCTCACCTCGCGCCACAAGCTGGCCGTCGAGAACCTCACGCTCGCCTACCCCGAGAAGGATGCGGCCTGGGTCGAGGCCACCGCGCGCTCGAACTGGGGCCAGATGGGGCGCATCGCGGCCGAATACGTGTTTCTGGACGAGATCTTCGACTTCGACCCCGAGCGTCCGGCAGGCGAAGGCCTGATCGAGGTGGAGGGGATCGAGCTCTTCGCCGAGCTTCGCAACAGCGAGCGGCCGGTCGTCTTCTTCACCGCGCATCTCGGCTGTTTCGAGCTGCTGCCGATCTGCGCGGCGACGTTCGGGCTCGACGTCACCGCCCTGTTCCGCCAGCCCAACAATCGCTACGTGGCGCGCGAGGTTCTCGCCGCCCGCAAGACACGCGGCGGGCATCTCGTGCCGTCCAAGGCGGGCGCCGCCTGGGCGCTGGCGAGCATTCTCGATCGCGGCGGCAAGGTCGGCATGCTCGTCGACCAGAAATTCGCCAAGGGCGTGCCGACGACCTTCTTCGGTCGGGCCTGCCGCACCAATCCGCTTCTTCCCAAGCTGGTCCGGCAGTTCGACTGCGACGTCTATCCCACGCGCTCGATCCGCCTACCGAACGGCCGCTACCGGCTGGAGCTGCATCCGCGCCTCGATCTGCCGCGCCTCGAGACGGGCGAGATCGATGTCGCCGCGAGCTGCCAGCGCCTCAACGATGTCGTGGAATCCTGGGTCCGGGAGCATCCCGACCAGTGGATGTGGTTCCACCGTCGCTGGCAGACCTGACGCGAAGCCGAGGGAATTCGCGCTTTCTCGCCGCCGACCCAGACTTTCTTAAGGAACATGCCCTAACCCTGTCTGCAAAGGGATTGGGTAATGCTCCGGAAACTGGGACGCAAATATGCCTCGACAGCGGTGGGAGCGATCGCGCTCCTGACCGTGGTCGGCGGTGCGGCCCTTTATTCCAGCAAGATCGCCGTCGAAATGCTGGTGCGGGGGCAGACGGAAAGCCGCGGCCGCGCTTTCTCGGACTTCCTGCTCGAACAGAACGGGCAGCTCAATGCCCTGCTCACCGGCATTTCGCGGACCTCCGACGCCGAGGTCGACGCCCGCACGGCCAGCAAGGCCGCTGGTCTCCTGACCTTCTCCGTTTTCGACAAGACGGGTCGTGAAGTCTTCACGCCCCGCTCGATGCAGCAGGAATGGTTGCTGCGCGAGCGCCCCGGCGGCACCGCGACGGGCGCCAGCCTGTCGGCCGACTATATCGCCAAGCCCGGTCCCTGGATCGCGGTGGAGGGGCTCGACGGCCCCCGGCCGACCGCGATCCTGCCTTTGGAGCGCAACGGCGAGCGGATCGGCTTCCTGTCGGCCAGCCCGAACATGACCGCGGCGATCGAACGATTCGAATCCGTGGTCCGGCTGATCGCCATCAGCCTGTTCTGCGCGGCGGCGATCGCGGTGGGCGGACCGGCGGCGATGGTCTTCCTGCGCCGGAGACGGATCGATCAGGCCAACGAGCGGATCGAGTTCCTCGACAATTTCGACCCGTTGACGCATCTCCTCAACCGCAAGCGTTTTCAGGAAGAGACCGACCGCATTCTGGCGACGACGCGTGCCACGCGCGAGCGCACGGCGCTCTGGGCCATCAGCGTCGTCGGCCTGTCGGAAATCAACAGCGGCATGGGCCAGCAGACGGGCGACGATCTCCTGCGCGCGATTTCCGATCGCATCGCCCGTGTCATCGACAAGAACGACCTGTTCGGGCGGATGGGCGGCGGCGACTTCCGCCTGCTTCAGCGCAACAAGCCGAGCGGCGTGGAGCCGATCGACCGCCTGGCTCAGACGATCCGGCAGAGCCTCGCCGTGCCGATCGAGATCGCCGGCCATGTCATCGTTCCCAGATTGTCGATCGGCGTGGTCTTGGCGCCCGATCACGGCCGCACCTTTTCCGATCTCGCCCGCCATGCCGATCTGGCGCAGGCGGCAGAACGCGAAACGCGGGCCGGCTTCTACACGGTCTTCGAACCGTCCATGGATGTCGAGGCGCATCGGCGCCGGCGGATCGAGCACGAAATGCGCATGGCGCTGCGCTCCGGACGCTTCGAGCTGTTCTATCAGCCGATCGTCGGCGCGCAGGACGGGGTTCCCAAAGGCTTCGAAGCGCTGATCCGTCTGCCCGACGGACAGGGCGGCTACATTTCTCCGGCCCAGTTCATTCCCATCGCCGAAGCGCGCGATCTGATGAAGCCGATCAGCGATTGGGTGATCGAGGAAAGCATCCGCGCGGTTTCCCGCTGGCCGGAGCCGCTTTACGTCTCGATCAATCTTTCCCCGGCGCAGTTCCGCGACGACGATCTCGTGCAGCTCATCGGCGCGACCCTCCGGCGCCATGGCGTCGCCGGTCGCAGGCTCCAGATCGAGGTGGTGGAAACGCTGCTTCTGGAACGAAGCGACCCCGTCCTGCATCAGTTGCGCGGCCTGAAGGATCTCGGCATCTCCATCGCGATGGACGATTTCGGCACGGGCTATTCCTCGCTCGGCTATCTCTGGCGCTTCCCGTTCGACACGGTGAAGATCGACCAGTCCTTCATGCTGGCTTTCGAGGCGGGCGAAGCGAACGTGCCGCAGATCCTGGAGACGATCATCTCGCTCGCGCACAATCTCGGGATGCGCGTGACCACCGAAGGCGTGGAGACCGCCGAACAGGCGCAAATGCTCGCCCAGTTGAACTGCGACTCGCTGCAGGGCTTCCACTTCGCGCGGCCCAAGCCCTTGAACCAGCTCGACATGCCGACCGCCCTGCCGTCGAAGCCGCAGGCCGAGCGCGCCGCCTGACAGGGCAGGTAAGGGTGAGGATGCGATCGTCCCTACCCCCGCAAACCGCGCCCGCCAACCGGCCGCCGCGCTTTCTTCACCATAGACGTTGAGTATTCACTCGCACTCGCCTGCTATAGTCAGGCGAGCGGGTCGAATTCTTAACGCATCTTTACTTCCATAGAGAAATATTTCTGCAAGAGGCCCGAACCCAATCAACCCGAGTCCGTTCTCTTCTCAAGGCATGGGAGTTGTGTGATGCGTATCCTGATCGTCGAAGACGAGCCTCTGATCGCCATGGACTTGGAAGACATTCTGCACGAAGCGTCCGACGTGGATTGCGTCTGGGCTCGCGACGTGGCGGGCGGGTTGATGCAGGTCGCGCGCGGCGTGGATTTCGCGCTGCTCGATTTCGACCTCGGGCACCAGACCTCGCTGCCGGTCGCCCTGCGCCTGCAGGCCGAGGCCATCCCCTTCTGCTTCGTGTCGGGCAGCCTGTCGGACCTCCCCCCGGCGATGCGTCGCATTCCGAGCATCGCCAAGCCGTTCCGGGCCGCCGATATTCACCGCCTTCTCACCACCGCCGCATGAGCGCGGCATCCCGTCCGGGCGACAGCGCGCCGCGGTCTCGATGGGACGCGGCGCGCTTTCGTTCGGACTGAACTGTCGATGGCCAGCGGAGCGGCGCTCCCGCAAGGCCTTGAAACGAAACGGCCGGACCGCGTTTCCAGCGGTCCGGCCGTTCGGATAGAGGATGGTGAGCGCAAGCGCCGCTTAGCGCGCGACGTCCTTCACGGCCGCGCCGGTCGCATCGACCGTGTTGCCGACATCGCGGCCGACGCCGCGCACGGTGTTGGCGCATGCCGACAGCGCCAGGGTTGCAACGAGGGCGATGGCGACGGAAGTGACGCGACGGGGCATACTGCGCTCCTTTGAACGAATGCTTCGTCGCAAGAACGGGTCCCCGGTCGTTTGGTTCCCACAATTTCGTCACTTTCGCGACATGGCCCGGTCATTCCCGGGCGCTAATCACGCGGGGAAAGATCGCGCGCGAAAGATCGCCGTCTGATTCACCCGGACCGTTTGCGCCTTGCCGACGAAGCGTCGATCGGGTCTCCTGGCGGGTGAGACGGGATGGCTCACGGCCGCGTGTCGTCCCTGTTTGCTTTGCCTTCACTTTTTCAATGGCTTATGTGGCAGGGGCACAGGCGACGGGACGCCGCGCCGAGCGAGCGTCGAACGGCGCGCGGGAGACCTGGGCGGGAAGGGATTCGCATGAAGTTCAAGGATGCCATCTGGCCCCTGATCGGCATTGGCGCCGTGATCTTTTCCTGTTGGCTCCTGTTCCGCGAAGTGCGGACGATCTCTCTCGACCAGATCTGGGCGAGCTTCGTCGCGATCACGCCGCTGCAATGGACCTGTTCCGTGGCGAGCGCGATCGTCGCCTATATCGTGCTCGCCTATTACGACCGGCTGGCCTTGCGCCATATCGGCCGCTCGGTGTCCTTCCCCTTCGTCGCCGCCACTTCGTTCGCCACCTACGCCCTGTCCCACAATATCGGCGCGTCGGTCTTTTCCGGCGCCGTGGTGCGCTACCGCGCCTATCGCTCGCGCGGACTGTCGGGCTCGGAAATCGCGCTTCTGATCGCCTTCTGCTCGTTCACCTTCGGCGTCGGCGTTCTTCTGGTCAGCGCGGTGTCGCTGCTGATCCAGCCCGATATCATCCAGCGCTATTTCGACATCCACTCCTCGGTGCCGGTCTTCATCGCCGGCGCGATCGTGGTCGCCATCGCCTTCTATGCGTTCGGCAGCTTCAAGGGGTTCCAGCCGCTCACGATCGGCAAGTTCCACCTTCATTATCCGCGCCGCGATGTGGTGATCCGGCAGCTCATCGCCGCGCCGCTGGAGATCGTGGCCGCCGCCGGCATCATCTATTTCGCGCTGCCGGCCGAGCACAATCCGGGCTTCGTCGTGGTTCTCGCGATCTTCGTGATCTCCTTCACGCTGGCGCTGGTGTCCCATGCGCCCGGCGGCCTCGGCGTTCTCGAAGTGACCTTCCTCGCGGGCCTCTCCGACGTGCCGGAAACGCATGTCCTGGCCGCGCTTCTCGTGTTCCGAATTCTCTATCTCCTGATCCCCTTCGCGATCGCCATCGTGCTCGTTCTCGTGTTCGAGCAGAGCGCCCTCTGGCGCCGGCGCTCCGCCGACCGCCCCTCCTGAGGCCGGACGAGGGATCGAGGCGAGGGACAAGCGCTAGTTCGGCGCCGGCCCGCCACCTGGCGGAACGCGCCACATGCGCTCGCCCGACAGGCAATTGGGCGGGATCGCCGCGGCACCGGCCGTGAGCACGACCCGCGCCGGCCGTGGCGCCGCCGGGGGCTCGAGCCCGGCCAGTTCCAGGACCAGCTTGCGGCGGATCGCGTCGGGGAATTGCTCCCAGCGCGTCACCGGGATCAGGAACGCGCCCGGCCCGCCGATCACGCAGTGTCCGTAATAGCGATCGAGATCGGGCATCGGGCCCCAGGAATAGGGTCCCTCCTCCGCGCCCGAGGTCATCAGCGGCAGGCCGTTGATCGTGACGCCCGCCCGCACGGCCGCGTCGCGCGCTTCCGTCACCGGCCGTCCCTGGTTGTTGGCGCCGTCGCCCGACACGTCGATGACGCGCCGAAGGCCCTCGAACCCGTTGCGGTCGAACAGCCCGGCGGAGAAGTCGATCGCCGCCGAGATCGAGGTGCGGCGCTGCCGGTCGAACCGCGCCGTCGAAAGGCGATACGCGAAGCGATCGGCGCTTTCGCGCCCATCGATCAGCATCCAGGGAACGACGACGGTCTGCGACAGGTCGCCCGCCCATTCGACATAGGTGACGGCAACGCGCGCGTGCAATCCGTCGAGGATCGCGTCGAGCACCTCCTTGCTGCGCCAGGCGGCGACATAGCCCTGCCGCTGAATGTCCTGCTCCTCCTGATCCATCGACCAGGAGATATCGACCGCCAGGACCAGTTCGACATCGACCGGCAGGTCCTCGGCCGCAGCCCGGCCCGGCCCTTCCGCAGCGAGAAGAGCGAGACACCACAGGAACGGGGTCCACAGGGAGCGCATCGGGGAATGGTGATCCCTCTTCGGCGCGCGCGCAACGGCCTTGGCCGTGATGCCCCCTCGCCCGGGCCGGCGCAAAATGTCGCTGCCTGCATGGACGCGGTCGCGAGTCCCTGCGCGAGCGCGGCCAACGACGCTTCCGCAGCCTCGTTTCTCTCGTTCACATTGTCGTAAACGCGGGGGGTTTTGCCCGCGCTTCCGTCGTTGGATGTCCCGGCCTTTCGGACGTTGCCCCTTCTCCGCATGGTTCGAGCGTCAAAAGCCCAAAGGGTCGACCGTGACGGGTCGGTATCGCCAGCTTTTGTTAGAAGCTCTTGGGCAGGATGCGTCTGGATTGTTTCCCCACCGGAGCTTGCGGATATGTCCACGCCCCCGATATCGCAGCCGCCGGGTGTGGCCCGCCCGTCGCGCTTCGAGCCGCTCGTTCGGCGCGGCCATCTGCCTCTCGTTCTTCTGGTTCTCGCGCTCTGCACGCTCGGGCTCTGGCTGCGCCTGTCGGTGCCGCTCGGCCCCTTCTACTGGGACACGGTCCTGTATCTCGACGGCGGCAACCGCGTTCTGTCCGGGCAGATTCCCTCGGTGGACTTCTTCGCGCCGGTCGGCGCGCTCGGCTACTGGCTCTTCGCGGCGGGGCTCGCCCTGTTTCCCACGCCCCAGCCGCTGCTTCTCGCCCACTGGATGATGTTCGCGGTGACGCTGCCGCCCTTTCTGCCTCTCGTCCTGCGCCTGGCGCGGGATCGGGCGGGCCTTGCCTGGGCGCTGCTTCTGCCGCTTCTCTTCTTCCAGCTCGTGCCGCTGAACGTCGAACAGTTCTCGACCTTTCCGAGCTTCGACGGCTACGGCATGTACAACCGGCAGGTGGCGCAGGTTCTCTACGTGCTCGTCGCCACGCTCCTGTTCGAGCGCCGCGCCGGGCCTCTCCTGTTCGCGATCGCCTGGTGCTGCACGACGCTGTTTCTCCTGAAGATCACCGGCTTCATCGTCGCGGGGCTCGTCTGTCTTCTCGCCTTTGCCGCCGGCCGGGTGCCGCTGCGCGTGGCGCTGGGCGCGCTCGGGGCCTTCGTCGCCACGCTCGCCGCGCTGGAACTCGGCTTCGGCCTCGTCAGCCATTACATGGCGGACATTCTGACACTGGTGCGGCTCAACGAGGGCGGCATCGCCGGCCGGCTCGTCCAGGCCGCATCGATCCATTTCGGCTTCGTCGGCTCGGGCGCGCTTCTGCTCGTTGCCCTTCTCGCGATGGGCTGGACGAGCGTCTGCGCGCGCTTCGCGGCGCTGGCGGAGCGCCGCGATCTCGCCTCGCTCAACGCCGCGCTCGATCAGGACGTGGTCTGGCTCGCCGTGCTGCTCGCGGGCGGCATCTTCTTCGAGTCGCAAAACACCGGCGATCAGGCCTTCATCTTCCTCTGGCCGCTGCTCCTGCGCATTCTCTCAGGCCCCGAGGGACGGCGCCTGCCGATCCTCGTTCTCGCGGGTGCGGTCGCCCTGCCGCCGACCGTCAACGTCGCCCATCGCGCGGCGCGGGCGGTGATCGGTCAGGTGAAATACGTCGCCTTGCCGCTGCCGGATCTGAAGATCCTCGGGCAGGTCAACCAGCGGCCCGAACTCGTCGAGCGCGCGCAGACCAGCCTGGAGATCCTCGGCGAGCACGAGGAGACCTACACGCTCTTCGCCGATCGGGGGCTCCTGCCCTTCTATTCGCTCTATGCCGATATCGACTTTCAGGCGACCTGGCTTCTCGGGACGGATCAGGCGGTGCGCGCGATCCGCGCCTTCGAGGCGCGGAACGGCGTGCGCTTCGAGACGATCATGACGCTGAACTTCACCAATCCCTATCCCTATCTCCTCGATCGGCAGGCGCCCCGCCATATCGCGATCGGCGCCGATCCGAGCCGCGCCGTTCCGGCGCCGGATGCCGAGACGATCGCGGCCGTGCGGGCGACGGACCTCATCCTCTACCCGACCTGCCCGGTCACGCCCGCCAATATGCGCCTTCGCACGATCTACGAGGCGGGGCTGGTCGGCCATCACCCGGTGGAGCTTTCGCCCTGCTGGATCGGCTATGTCAGGGACGCGCTGACGCTCCGGCGCTGAGACAGGGCGCACGCTGAGACGGGGCGCATCTTCCGACGAAAAAGGCCGGGCCCTTCGGGGACCCGGCCTTTTCGTTCGTCGTCTCGTCGGCCTGGATCAGCCGATCTGCGTCTTCACGAAATCCTTGACGATCGACACGATGCCCCGGCCGAGAAGCGCGTCCAGCGCGTCGCAGAACTGGTCGACATTCTCATGCGTGCAGATCAGCGGCGGCTCCAGACGGATGACGTTGCGATTGTACTCGGTGAAGGCGACGAGGCAGTCGTAATCCTTGAGGAGCAGCGCGCCGACGAAGCCCGAAAGCGAGCCCTTCAGCTTGTCGTCGAGCAGCGCCACCATGGGGCGCAGCGCGAAGGGAAGCGTCTGCGAGAAGTCGTGGAACTCGAGGCCGATCATCAGGCCGCGTCCGCGCACATCCTTCACGATGCTCGGATATTTCGCCTGGATCGCCGTCAGCCTGTCCTTCAGATAGGTGCCGACCGCCGCCGCATTGCCGATCAGGTCCTCGTCATAGAGCGTGTTCAGCGCCTCGATCGAGGTGGCGCAGCCCTCGCCGATGCCCCCGAACGTGGCATGGGCGTGGATCATCGCCGTCTTCGGCGTGCCATAGGCCTTCATGTAGACGTCGCGCCGCGCGACCATGGCCGCCATCGCCGCCTTGCCGCCGCCGAAGCTCTTGGCGAGCGCGGTGACGTCGGGGATCACGCCGTGATGCTCGAAGGCGTAGAAACGGCCCGTGCGCCCGTAGCCGCACTGAACCTCGTCGGCCACCCAGATGACCTTGTGCTGGTCGCAGAGCGCGCGCACGCCCTGCCAATAGTCCGTCGGCGCCTCGATGATGCCGCCGCCACCCTGCACCGTTTCCAGGACGACGACGCCGACATCGGGGTCGGAGCGCACGACCGCCGTCAGCGCCTTCAGGTCGCCGAAGGGCACGCGATAGGTGTTCTCGACCAGCTTGAACTCGCCCTTGTAGAGCGGCGAGTCGGTGATCGAAAGGACGCCCTTGGTCTTGCCGTGAAACGAATTCTCGGCATGGACGATCTTGCAGTTCTTGCGGCCCGACGCCCGCTCGGCCACCTTGATCGCGGCCTCCATGGCTTCCGAGCCCGACGAGCCGAGGAAGACCATGTCGAGATCGCCGGGCGAGCAGGCGGCGACGTTCTTGGCCAGCGCCGCCGCATATTGCGACAGGAAGGCGATGGCGATCTCGTGGCGCTTCTCGTCCTGGAACTGCTTGCGGGCGTTGAGGATGCGCGGATGGTTGTGGCCGAAGGCGAGCGAGCCGAAGCCGCCGAAGAAGTCGAGGATCTTCCGGCCGTTCTGGTCGATGTAGAACATTCCCTCGGCGCGTTCGACCTTCACCTTGTGAAAGCCGAGCAGCTTCATGAAATGAAACTGGCCGGGGTTGATGTGCTCCTTGAACAGGTCCGCCATGGTGGCGACGTCCATCGCCTTGGCCTGTTCGAGGGTGAGCATGGCGGGCTTGGGCGGCCCGTGCCGGGGGGCGGGCGCCTCGGCGCTGTCGAGACGGGGCGCGGTCATGATCGGGCGATCCAGCATCACGATTCAGTCCTCACTCGGCCGGATGGGGGAAGGCGGAGCCGGAGGCCGAGCGACCTTCCTTCTTCGCGCGATATTCGGAATAGGCCGCGATCAGCATGTCCTCGTCGCGGTATTGCGGCACCCAGCCGAGATCGCGCTTGCCCTTGGACACGTCGAGAACGCATTCCTCGTCGGCGATCAGATACTGCTCGGGGTCCATGATCGGCATGTTCAGCCAATCCAGGAAATCGAGCGTGCGCTTCACCGCGAAGCCCGGCGTCGGGATCAGGATCGACTTCGAGCCGGCATGGCGCACGAGATCGCCGAGAAGCTTGCGCACCGGCGGCGGGTTCAGCGAGCCGAGATTGTAGGCCTCGTTCGGGACATCCGCCTTCCAGGCGAGGCGCGCGGCCTCCGCGCAGTCGAAGACCGAGATGAACTGATAGGGATTGCGCCCCGAGCCGATCATCGGCACCGGCAGGTTGGCGTCGATCAGCTTGAACAGCTTCTCCAGGATGCCCAAGCGCCCCGGGCCGATGATGAGGCGCGGGCGGAAGAGCGAGATGCGCATGCCGCGCTCGCGCCATTCGGCCGCCAGATGCTCGGTGTCGAGCTTGGACTGGCCGTATTCGCCGAGCGGGGCCACAGGATGGTCCTCGGTCATCGGCGTCGTCACCGTGTGGCCGTAGATCATGTCGGTGGTGAAGTGGACGAGGCGCGAGGCGCCCGCCTTGTCCATCGCTTCCATGATGTGCTTCGTGCCGTCGTAATTGACGGGATAGAAGAAGTCGTGGCGCTTGGCGCGCACCTGGATCGGCGAAAGCATCTTGGCCGACAGGTTGTAGACCATGTCATCCGGCGCGATCGGCGCCTTCATCACGGCCTGCCGATCGGTCACGTCGAGCGCGATATGGGCCACTTCGGCGTAATGCGGCAGATCGCTCTTGGCGATGTCGAGAACGACGACCTCGGCCCCCTCGCCGGAGAGCTTCTGCGCCAGATGGCGGCCGACGAAGCCGTCGCCGCCGAAGATCACGTGTTTCATCAACGGTTTCCTTCAGCCGATGTTGGGTGCGTCTCGGTCGCCCGGAGCGCGCCGTCGTGCCCCGTCTCGCCGCCGTCCCAGGCGATGAAGACGGTGCCGACGCAGATGAGTGCGATGCCGCCCATGCGGGCGAGCGTGAGGTCCTCGCCGAACAGGCCCCAGGCGGCGAAGGCCACCACGACATAGGCGAGCGACAGGAAGGGATAGGCGTAGGACAGGTCCACCTTCGACAGGACGAAGAGGTGCGAGGCCATGGAGACGACGAAGGTCAGGAGGCCCAGGAACACGAAAGGGCTGAAGACGATCTGGAGAAGCTTCAGGATCGGGTTCACGCCCGCGAAGCTCAACGGGCCGAGCTGCATCATGCCATGCTTCAGGAGAAGCTGCGCCGCCGCGTTCGTGAACACCGTGAAGAGGATGAAGGGAATATAGCGGCTCATGATCGCTCCCGTTCGTTCGAATGCCTTACAGAATGACGCTCGGGACCTGTTGGGCGGTTAAGGTCGCGCAAGTCTTCGCGCAAAGGCTCAACAAACGCTTTCCGATCACACGCCCGCGTTGCGGTGGGTGCGGCCTCCAGGCGCAACGCCGTGCGTCGCCAGAAGTCGGAGAGGCACGTCGGGTCGCGCAGCGCTTCCAGCTCGCGCCAGCGCGGAAAGGACGCCGCGAAGGTGGCGGGCGACATGCGGGCGTCCTTGTAGGGGTTCACCCGCCCCCTCGCCGCTACCACGATCGCGTCCAGCGCTTCGAGCAGGCGCTCGGTGCGCTCGCCCAAATGCGGGAAGTCGAGCGTCAGCGTATAGCCCGCCATCGGGAAGCTGAGGAGGCCCGCCCCTTCCAGCGCGCCGAAGCGCTTCAGCACCGTCAGGAACGAGCCCTGGCCGTGCGCCAGCGCGGTTTCCATGAGCGCGCGGATCGTCTCGGGCGCGCCGGCTTCCGGCACGACGCTCTGATGCTGGTGCAGCCCGCGCGGGCCATAGAGCCGGTTCCACCCGCCGACCCGGTCCAGCGGATAGAAGAACCCGTCGAAGGGCACGGTGCGGCGGCTCGTGCCGCGCGCCGCCTTGCGGAAATAGGCCTCGTTGAAGGCGCGAAGCCCGAGCCCTCGAAGCGGGCTGACGGGCGGCGTCCAGGGCACGCTGGCGAGCGGCGCGCGCGCCTTGCCGACGCGATCCCCCTTAAGGGCATGGTCCCCGCAGATCAGATGTCCGCGCCCGAAAGCGGAGCCGCGCGCGAGCGAATCGATCCAGGCGACGGCATATTCGTGGCGCGCGTCCGCCGCCTCGGCTTGGGCGAAATAGTCGGCGAGCCGGTCGAAGCGGTGCGTCACTTCCTCGATCGAGGCCGAGCCGACCCGCATGAGACGAAGCCGCAGGCGCGTGACGAAGCCCGTCAGCCCCATCCCGCCGATCGTGGCGTGGAACAGGTCGGCGTTCTCATCGCGCGAACACAGGAGCGCGTCCGGCCGGTCGGAGCGCCGGAGGTCGAAGCTCTCGACCCATCGCCCGAACGTGCCACGCCGATGGTGGTTCTTGCCGTGGACATCGTTGGCGAGCGCGCCGCCGAGCGTTACGAACTGCGTGCCGGGCGTCACGGGCAGAAACCAGCCCGCCGGCACCACGCGCTCGGTCACGTCCCGCAGCAGAACGCCGCTATCGGCGTCGATCACGCCCGTCTGCGCGTCGAAATGGTGGATGCGCGCGGGCTCGGCGGGCGTCAGCAGAAGGCCCGCATCGTTCAGCCCGCTGTCGCCGTAGGAGCGCCCGTTGCCATGTGGCAGGACGCTGCCCGCGGCTCCGCCCATCTGCCCGTCGAAGGCGCGGTGACGCCGGCCGCCCGGCGGCGGCGCGAGCGTTCCGCCCCAGTTGAAACCGGCCTCACGCATAGGCGGCCGCGAGGAAGAGCAGAGCGCCGGAGCCGACCATGATCTGCGAGCGCCAGTCGCGCAGGATGAACACGACCGGGTCGTCATGCATCTCGTTGCGCTTGGCCAGAACCCAGATGCGCACGATGATGTAGAGAACCAGCGGGCAGAGCGGCCAGATCAGATAGGGATGGGCCTGAAGCTGGCGGATTTCCGCGCTGTCGATATAGAGCGCGAGCACCAGCACCGAGGAAAAGCCCGAGGCCATGCCGGCCTGGGCCAGCGTGTCGAGATCGGCGGGCACGTAGCCTCGCCCGGTGGTCTGCCGCGAGGCCCCTTCCCCGAACTCGGCGAGCTCGACATAGCGCTTCACCAGCGCCAGCGAGAAGAAGAAGAACAGGGAGAAGGCCAGGAGCCAGAAGGACTCCACCGTATCGGCCGAGGCCGCGCCGGCGAGGATACGCAGCGTGTAGAGGCTCGCCAGCGTCAGGACGTCGATCAGGAGCATCCGCTTCAGCGCCAGCGAATAGGCCGTCGTCAGCCCGAGATAGGCGGCGAGGACGATCGTGAAGCCGGCGGGCAGAAGGAGACTGAGGCCGAACGCGCCGACCAGCAGCCCGACCGCCGCGCCGACGCCGATCGGAATGGGCACCTGCCCGCTGGCGAAGGGGCGATGGCGCTTGGTGCTGTGGCGACGGTCGGCCGCGAGGTCGAGAAGGTCGTTGAAGAGATAGACCGAAGACGCCGCCATGGAGAAGCAAACGAAGGCGAGCAGCCCCGCCAGCACCATGGGGATGTCGAGATACTCATGGTTCAGGACGATCGGGACGAAGATCAGGACGTTCTTCATCCACTGGTGCGGGCGCATGGCCTTGAGAAGGCTGCGCGAGACGGGCTTCTCGTCGCGGATCAGGCGGCACTCGCGCGTCGCGCCGCGATGCCAGCGCGCGGCGTGCCGGTCCGGCTGCACCACGGTCGCATGTTCGGCCGCCTCGAACAGGCAGAGATCGTCGCGCGAATTGCCCATATAGTCGAAGGGCGCGCCGGCGCGATCGGCCCGGATGCGCTCCAGCTTGCGCTCGGCCGACAGATTGGTCTCGCCGTCGCTGGCGATCACCTCGTCGAAAAACCCCAGATGATCCGCGACGCCTTTTGCCAGACGCTCGTCGGCGGCGGTGGCGAGCACGATGCGACGCCCCGCCTCGCGCTCGGTGCGCAGCGTCTCGACGACGTCCTCGCGATAGGGCCAGGTCGCCGGATCGACCTCGATACGCCCGGCGAGTTCGGCCTTCAGCCGCGCCTTGCCGGCCAGCGCCCAGCCGAACACACGCCAGACCTCCAGCGGCTTCTGGCGGGCGAACAGGAACAGGCTTTCCCACAACAGGTCGCTGCGAACGAGCGTCCCGTCCAGGTCGACATAGAGAGGCCGATCGGCTTTCGCGCTGAGCGTATCCATATCGAGGGCCGTCGTCGCTTGTGAAATCGGACCCTATGCTTCAACCCGCGCGGGTTTCGGTCGCGTAAACCCCGGCCTCACGAGCCCGCGATCTGAAGTTGACGTTAAGGAAAGGCTTACGGCGGCAGTCAGACTGCAAGGCCATGGGCGGCGCGGGCCATCAGGCATTCCTCGTCGCCGGGCTGGCAGGTGCGGCAGACATGCGGGCGCACGGCATAGATGCCGCAGCCCGTCCTTTCCCCGACGACGCCTGTGAGGGCCGCGCAGCGCTCGCCCTCGCAGCGCATCCCCGACAGGTCCTCGGCGACGAGTTCGGCGGGAATGCGGTCGAGCTCCTCGTCGGTCTCCAGCGAGAAGCGCGGCCAGTCCGACGAATAGGCGCAGCACGCGCCGCAGCTCTGGCAGTCGAAGGAACTGTCGAGGTCCGCCGTCATGAAGGGATTCCTCGAAGCCGGTCGCGAATCGCGGACAGGGCGAAGGTCATGATGCCCCTATCGAACCCGCCGAAACGGCGCGATGGAGGATGCCAAACAAACCTGATCGGAAGAAAAAACAGACGCTGCCGAAGTTTAAACCGAACCCTTTGCCTGATAAGGCATAGGGAATGGTGGGTGATGTAGGGATCGAACCTACGACCCGCTGATTAAGAGTCAGCTGCTCTACCAACTGAGCTAATCACCCGAAGCGCTTGTTTTTGCGCTCTTCAGTGCCGGTCGGCGTCTGTGAGGCGGTGTATACGCAGGGCGATCGGACCTGTCCAGTGCCTTTTTCGCGCCCGGCGCATTTTTCTTGGAAATCGCCGGGGCTCAGACGTCCGACCAGCGAAACCGCGCCACGAGCGCAACCGGCAGCGGCTTGGGCGTGATGCGCAGCCCCTCCTCTCCCGCCGATACGCTGGAAACGACGCGCGGGGTGATTCCGACCGTCTGTTCCTCGTCTTGCGGCACGTCGAGGAAATGGATGCCGGCGAACAGTTCGCGGCGATACACGAGCTTGGCGGGCCGCGGCACCTCGTCGTCGCCGATGCGGAACTCGAACTGCTTGGGCAGCGGCACGGAGCCGTCGATCGTCAGGAGAGCGCCGGTCGCGGAGATGTTGCGAACGATGCAATCGACGGTCGAAAACCGATTGTTGAAGAGGATCTGGGCGCGCTTGAAGGTGCGGGTGCGCGGGGCGACCCGGCGTTCGCTGCCGTCGGAATCCGGTTGCACAAGGGCCATGGATCAGGTCTCCCTGGAAGAATTCTCCCTCATGACCTAACGGGAAAATGGTTCGTAAACCTTGAATCCATCACCCGTAAGGAGGGTGGAACCCGAAAGGGGCGAAGGATTCGCCCTCCCCCGCGAACGAAATCGCCCGCCGGACGCGTGCGTGCATCCGGCGGGCGGGGAGAACGGAACAGGCGGCGGGCGCCGCCTGTCTTCAGCTCGAGGGGAGCTTAGTTGCGGGCCTTGTCGACCAGCTGGTTCTTGGCGATCCAGGGCATCATGCCGCGCAGCTTGGCGCCGACTTCCTCGATCTGGTGGCTGTCGTTGACGCGGCGGATGCCCTTGAAGCGGGCGGCGCCGGAACGATACTCCTGCATCCAGTCGGAGGTGAACTTGCCGGTCTGGATGTCCTTGAGGACGCGCTTCATCTCGGCCTTGGTCTCGTCCGTGATGATCCGCGGGCCGGTGACGTACTCGCCCCACTCGGCCGTGTTCGAGATCGAGTAGTTCATGTTCGCGATGCCGCCCTCGTAGATGAGGTCGACGATGAGCTTCACCTCGTGGAGGCACTCGAAATAGGCCATCTCGGGGGCGTAGCCGCCCTCGACCAGCGTCTCGAAGCCGGCGCGGATCAGCTCGACCAGACCGCCGCAGAGAACGACCTGCTCACCGAAGAGATCGGTCTCGCACTCTTCCTTGAAGTTGGTCTCGATGATGCCCGAGCGGCCGCCGCCGACGCCGCAGGCGTAGGACAGAGCGAGGTCGAGCGCGTTGCCGGACGCGTCCTGGTGGACGGCCACGAGGCAGGGCACGCCGCCGCCCTTCTGGTATTCGCCGCGCACCGTGTGGCCGGGGCCCTTGGGCGCGATCATGACGACGTCGACCGACTTCTTCGGCTCGATCAGGCCGAAATGAACGTTGAGGCCGTGGGCGAAGGCGATCGCCGCGCCGTCGCGGATGTTGCCCTCGATGTCGGCCTTGTAGATGTCGGCCTGCAGCTCGTCCGGCGTCGCCATCATGAGGAGGTCGGCCCACTTGGCGGCCTCGGCCACGGTCATGACCTTGAAGCCGTCGGCCTCGGCCTTCTTGATCGTGGGCGAGCCGGCCTTGAGCGCGATCGCGACGTTCGTGGCGCCCGAGTCCTTCAGGTTCAGCGCGTGGGCGCGGCCCTGGCTGCCGTAGCCGACGATCGCGACGTTCTTGGACTTGATCAGGTTCAGATCGGCATCACGATCATAATACACGCGCATGGACGTTTCCTCTCTCGTTGTTGGATGTGGCCGGAGCCGTTGCCGGAGCCGTTGATTGTGCCCCGTGCAGGGACAGAAACTGCTGCGTCGCGCGCCGGGCGTCCCGGTCGATCTCCGCGTCAGTGATGGGGGTGCGATCGCCGAGCAGAAGGCGAATCTGAAGATCGCGCACGACGAGGCCGAAGAAGGTGCCGAAGGCCTCGTCCGCCGTGTCGAATTCGAGAAGCCCGGCTTCGCGCGCGACTTCCAGGAAGGGGCGCAGGCGGGCGCGGAGGGCGACCGGGCCGTTCTCCAGGACGATGAGGCCGAGATCGTGCTTGTCGGTTCCCGCCTGACCGACGGCGACGCGGTTGAGCGCGATCGACGTGCGGCTGGCGATGACGCGCAGCCAGTCGGAGGCGAACTGCTCCAGCCCCTGCACCAGCGATTGCGGGCACAGCGTCTCGCGGCGGACGGGAACCGCCCTCACCTTCGCGGCCTGCCATTGCACCGTCGCGGTGAGGAGACCGTCGCGGCCGCCGAACCACTTGTAGAGCGTTTCCTTGGAGCAGCTGGCGCGGCGGGCGACGGCCGTCATGGTCAGCTTGTCGCCATCCTCCACGAGAAGCGACAGGGCCGCGTCGAGAACCGCCTTCTGGCGCTCGCTCAGGGCCTCGTCCATGGGGAGGGTTGCACTCATCGCCACTCGCTCTCGCCGGCCGCAAAGCACGTACCGTACGTTACGGTTCGCACTACACAAGCCACGAAGCGGAGGCAAGAGGGGAAGCGCGCGCTCGCCCTTATTTCACGATGGTCAGCCGCTCCGCCGCGCGGGTGATGGCCGTGTAGAGCCAGCGCTCGCGCGAATCCTTGAAGGCCCAGCTCTCGTCGAAGAGCATGACGTCGTCCCATTGCGAGCCCTGCGCCTTGTGGACGGTCAGCGCATAGCCATAGTCGAAATCGTCGTAGCGCCGCTTCAGGGCCCAGGCGACCTCGGCCGTCGGGTCCTCGAAGACCTGCTTCAGGAGCTTGATCTTGGCCATGCCCTTGTCGATGTCGTCATCGTCGGGTTTCACGAGAAGATTGGTGCCGGGCTTCGTCGTCTCGGGCGAGGCGGTCATCACCTGCCAGAGCGAGCCGTTGAGAAGGCCCTTGGTCGGGTCGTTCCTGAGACAAACCAGCTTGTCGCCCGATTGCGGCAGCGCGCCGGTAAAGCCTTTCAGCTCGCGCAGGCGATTGTTGTAGAGGCGGCGCGTCCGGTTGGTGCCCACCAGAACCTGATCGGCGCCAAGCACCTCGTCGCGGTCCACCTCGCGCTTGGTGATAACGCGGGCCGCGCCGTAGTCCCCAAGCTTCAGCTCGCGCCCTTCGCGCGCGTCGAGCGCCAGTTCCAGAATCGGATTGTCGCGGGCTTGGCGGTGGATTTCCGTCAGAAGGAAATCGGGCTCGGCCTCGGTGAAGAAGCCCCCGCCCGACACGGGCGGCAGCTGGCCAGGATCGCCCAGCACCAGAATCGGCGTGCCGAAGGAGAGGAGATCGCGCCCCAGCGCCTCGTCCACCATGGAGCATTCGTCCACCACAACGAGCTTGGCCTTGGCGACGGGGCTCTGGCGGTTCAGCGAGAAGGTCGGCGACACGCGGGCCGTGCCGGTCGTCTCGTCCTCCAGCGCTTCCTCGCCGCGCGGGCGATAGATGAGCGAATGGAGGGTCTTGGCGGATTTCGCGCCCTTGGAGCGCAGCACCTGCGCGGCCTTGCCGGTGAAGGCGGCGAACTGCACGCCCCCTTCCACCCCTTCGGCGAAGTGACGCGCGAGCGTCGTCTTGCCCGTTCCGGCATAGCCGAACAGGCGGAAGATCGGCTGGTCGCCGCGCCGGAGCCAGTCGGCCACACGCGTCAGCGCCTCGTCCTGCTGCGGAGAGAACTTCATGCGCCGAGGGGTCGCAGAAATCGCCCCATTTGCCAAGCGGTCTCGTTCTGTTCTCGTCTCACTTCATGGGCCATTGCAAAACCGTCACGCAAGCGAACTATGAACCCGCTCGCCGCCGGTGGGCCCGCGAGCCCGAAAGATCGGGCCGCCCGCCGCCGGCTTCTCACAGCGTGCGACCCGAAGGATCATCCCATGTCCGGCATCATTTCCGCCGTCGGCTTCTGCAATCACACCGGACCGGGCGACCTGTCGACGCTCGACGCTTCCTTGCGCGCGGTCGCCGACACGGGCGCCGACGCCTGCGAGATCGGCATCTATGCCGAGGAGATCGTGGCGGGCGGGCGCATCATCGAGGAGCGGCTGAAGCGCGTCTCCGCCATCGCCGGCCAGTATTCGTTCCGCAAACTCTCGCTGCACGGGCAGATCGTGTCCAACTTCATGGACCGCGAGAACCTGCATCTCCAGAAGCGCGTCGTGCGGGCCATGCTCGAACTCTGCGACCGGCTCGGCGCGGGCGTTCTCGTGCATCATTGCGGCTCTGCTCAACTGGCGGAAGGCGAAAACGCCGGAGATCTCGACCGGATGGAGCGCGAGGCCCTCCACGAGATGGCCGAACTGGCCAAGGGCTACGGCACGCGCATCGTTCTGGAAAACATCTTCACCACCGCGCCCGGCCAGTATCGCCAGACACCCAGCGAAGTCGCGGCGACCGTGCGCGCCGTCGGCCACAGCCATCTCGCCGCGCTGATCGACTTCAGCCATGCCTATATCGAATCGAGCTACAAGGGCCTCGACTTCCGCCAGGAGCTTCGCGCCATGGCCGAGGTCGCGGGCCATCTCCATGTGCATGACAGTTTCGGCCTGCCCTACACGATGAAGACCTTCTACCACCCGGCGGAAGCGACGGCACTCGGCATCGGCGATCTGCACCTGCCGCTCGGCTGGGGCGACATCGCCTGGGAGGACATCTTCTCCGAACTCACCTTCCTGCCCGACACGACGCTCATCATGGAGATCGATTCGGGCCGCTTCGCCGCCGAGCAGCCGGCCTGCCTGGAGCGCGCCCGCAAGCTCGCCGACCTCGTCAACACGCGCGCGCAGGCCGCCTGACCGAACGCGCTTTCGGCCGAGCCCTCGACGCGCTCGGCCGGGATCAGCGCAGCATGGGCCAGATCGAGGCGACGAGCGCGAGGCCCATGGCGATGTTGAAGATGCGAAGGCGCCTGGGGTCCGACAGGAAACCGCGCAGGGCGACGCCGAAGCCGGCCCAGACCGAAACGCTCGGCAGGTTCACGATGGCGAAGGCCGTGCCGACGAGGACGACGGAAAGAACCGGCGCGTCGGCCTGCGTGTAGGCGCCCATGGCGACGAGAGCCATGGCCCAGGCCTTCGGGTTGACCCATTGGAACGCCGCCGCCTGCCCGAAGGTCAAAGGCTGGCCGCTCGCCCGCGCCTCGCCCATCGCGCCCGAGGTCGCGATCTTCCACGCGAGCCAGAGCATGTAGACGAGGCTCGCGAGTTTCAGCCCCGTCTGGAGCGCGGGAACGGCGTGAAGCAGCGCGCCCAATCCGAAACCGACCGACAGAAGCAGGACGAAGAAGCCGATGGCGATGCCCAGCATATGCGGGATCGTGCGGCGAAAGCCGAAATTCACGCCCGATGCCATGAGCATCATGTTGTTCGGCCCCGGCGTGACCGAGGAGACGAAGGCGTAGACGAGAAGGCCGAGAAACAGATCGAACGGCATGGGAAACTCCGGGCGCGCGCCATCGCGCCGCCCGGATCGGGCGGCGTCAGACGTCGAAAGGGGATCGGTCGGAAATCATCAGCTCTCGTGGGCCGCGTCGCGGCCGCGCGCCATGGCGGCGACGCCCGTGCGGCAGACCTCTACGAGGCCGAGCGGCGCCATGATCTGGATGAACTTCTCGATCTTGGAGCCCTTGCCGGTGATCTCGAAGACGAAATGGTCGGTCGTCGAATCCACCACCTTGGCGCGGAACACGTCCGACAGGCGCAGCGCCTCGACGCGGTCGTCGCCCTTGCCGGCGACCTTCACCAGCGCCAGCTCGCGCTCGATCGGACCATCGTCGCCGAGGCCCATGGCGGTCTTGGTGAGGTCCACCACGCGGTGAACCGGAACGATGCGGTCGAGCTGGCTTTTCAGCTGCTCGATGACCGGCGGCGCGCCGCGCGTCACCACCGTGATGCGCGACAGGTGCTTGTTGTGGTCGGTCTCGGAGACGGTCAGGCTCTCGATATTGTAGCCGCGCCCCGAGAACAGGCCGATGACGCGCGCGAGCACGCCCGGCTCGTTGTCGACCACGATCGACAGGGTGCGCGATTCGACGGAGGGCTTCTCGTCGGTGATGAAATAGGCGGAGGCCGGCGGCTGGACGGGTAGATTCATGACGGATGCTTCTCGAAGAACGAACGGGGATTGGCGGGGCTTATGCCCCGCCGCGCGATGTCAGACCAGAGCCTTGCCCTTGGCGTCGATCGCGTTCGCCACCACCTCGTCGCTCGCCTCGTCGGGAAGCAGGATCTCGTTATGCGCCTTGCCGCTCGGGATCATCGGGAAGCAGTTTTCCAGATTGGCGACGCAGCAGTCGAAGATGACCGGCCGGTCGACCGAGATCATCTCGTCGATCGCCGCATCCAGATCGCCCGCCTTTTCCGTGCGGATGCCGACGCCGCCATAGGCTTCCGCCAGCTTCACGAAGTCCGGCATCGCCTCCGAATAGCTGTTCGACAGGCGGTTGCCGTGGAGCAGCTGCTGCCACTGGCGGACCATGCCCATATACTGGTTGTTCAGGATGAAGACCTTGACCGGCGCGCCGTGCTGGACCGCCGTCGAGAGTTCCTGCGTCATCATCTGGATCGAGGCATCGCCGGCGATGTCGATGACGAGCGCATCTGGGTGCGCGATCTGGACGCCGACCGCCGCAGGCAGGCCGTAGCCCATCGTGCCGAGGCCCCCGGACGTCATCCAGCGGTTCGGCTCCTCGAAACCGTAGAACTGCGCGGCCCACATCTGATGCTGGCCGACCTCCGTGGTGATGAAGGTCTTGCGGTCCTTGGTCTTCTCGTAGAGCCGCTTGATCGCGTGCTGCGGCAGGATGATGTCGCCTTCCTGGCGATAGGCCAGGCAATTGCGCGCCTTCCAGCGGGCGATCTTCGCGTTCCAGTCGGCGAGCGCGGCCTCGTCGGCCTTCGCCCCGCTGTCGCGCCAGATCGAGACCATGGCCTCCAGGACATTCGCGACATCGCCGATGATCGGCAGATCGACGCGGACGTTCTTGTTGATGGAGGATGGGTCGATGTCGATATGGATCTTCTTGGAATTGGGCGAGAAGGCGTCCAGCCGGCCGGTGATGCGATCGTCGAAGCGCGCGCCGACGCAGATCATGACGTCGCACTCGTGCATCGCCAGATTGGCCTCGTAGGTGCCGTGCATGCCGAGCATGCCCAGCCACTTCTCGCCCGACGCCGGATAGGCGCCGAGGCCCATCAGGGTCGAGGTGATCGGGAAGCCGGTGAGGCCGACGATCTCGCGCAGGAGGCGCGAGGCTTCCGGCCCGGAATTGATGACGCCGCCGCCCGTGTAGAAGACCGGACGCTTGGCCGAGCGCATCAGCTCGACCGCCGCCTGGATGCGGCCGCGCTCGGCCTCGCGCTTGGGCTGATAGCGCTGCAGGGCGCGCGAGTGGTTCGGCGGCGTGTAGGTGCCGGTCGCGAACTGGACGTCCTTCGGAATATCGACGACGACCGGGCCGGGCCGGCCGGAGGTCGCGACATGGAAGGCCTCGTGCAGGATCTCGGCCAGATCCTCGACGCTCTTCACCAGCCAATTGTGCTTGGTGCAGGGGCGCGTGATGCCGACCGTGTCGCATTCCTGGAAGGCGTCGGAGCCGATCAGCGTCGTCGGGACCTGACCCGTGATGCAGACGAGCGGGATGGAATCCATCAGCGCGTCCTGCAGCGGCGTGACGGCATTGGTCGCGCCGGGGCCGGACGTGACCAGCATGACGCCCGGCTTGCCGGTGGAGCGGGCATAGCCTTCGGCCGCGTGGCCGGCGCCCTGCTCGTGGCGAACCAGAATGTGCTTGACCGCGCTCTGCTGGAACAGAACGTCGTAGATGGGAAGAACCGCGCCGCCCGGATAGCCGAACAGGTGCTCGACGCCATGATCCTTCATGGCCTGAACCACCATCTGAGCGCCCGTCATCTTGCGGGGGCCCGTCTCCATCATCAGATCGTTCATTGTGCGGCCTTCGTCTTCTTCGTGCCGGTCGGCGCTATCGCTTGGGAAATCTGGGCAATAAAAAAGGCCCTCCGAGGGGCCTTGGGTTGCGCACACGTGGCAAGAGCCGGACGGCCCTTAGACCGTCTCGCGTGTGCGCCTGCTTACGAGGAGAATGAGCTTCTTCGACATGGTGCTGGACGTTATTCCTCGATCCCCTCCCCGTCAAGCGCCCGAACGCGCCTTTTGAATGACCTCGCTGGGATCGAGGTCCGGCGAGCGAATGCGCCCGTAGCGCGCCAGAAGCAGCGCATAGGCGCCGAAGGCGACGAGCCCCAGTCCCGTGGCCGACAGGAGCAGCCAGCCATAGGGCCAGGAGCCGATCTCGCCGAGCGCATCCTCCAGCCCCGGCCGGTGGTCCGGTGTCCAGCGCGAAGCGCCGGTGAAGAACAGGACGGCGATGGCGGCGAAGACCATTCCGCGCGCGGCGAGCCCGAAGCGGCAGATGGCGATCATCCAGCGCGCATGGGCGGGCGGCAGCGAGAGAAAGCGCAGGAAGCTGCCGTCCCAGGCCTTCTTCACCTGCGCGCCGGCGACACCCAGCATGACCGCGGCCGCCGGCAGCGTGAACCAGGGGCCGAGGATCGCGCCCCAGCGGTTCAGGATGTCGGACCCGCCCTGCCCGCCGCCGGTCGAGACACCGAACAGGAGCGAGGCGGCGTAGAGCGCCAGGAACGTATAGGCGAGGCCCGACACGAAGCGGCCGATGCGCACGAAGATGCCCTTGGCCCCCGTGCCGTATCCGTCCGCGTCGAAGATCGCCTGGATGAAGCGCCAGAGCGCGAAACAGGGCAGAGCGATCACCAGGAGAACGAGCATGACGCCGCCGAAGGGCGAGCCGACGATGCGCGAGATCGCCTCCTCCTCGCTCAAGGTCGAACCGCTGGCAAAGGCCGTTCGGAAGGCGAAATAGCCGATCGTGATGAAGACGGCGGCCCGCGCGAGATAGCCGAGCCGCGCGCCCTTCTCGATCGCGTCGCGATGGTCGTGAATACCGACTGGCGTCGTGGACATGCTTACCCCCTCCGATCCGCTGAGAACGAAGGGTCGGCTCGCCCGGTTCCCAGGCGCGAAGGCAGCCCGCCTTACTTCAAGTTGGCGTCCACGATCCGGTCGAACTCGCCGGTGGCTTTCGCCAGATGCAGCCATTGATCGACATAGGCCTTGAAGGCGACGTCGCCGCGCGGCAGCACGATACCCATCTCGCCATATTGCAGGGGCTGGTCGGGGTTCACGGCGCACAGGCCCGGATGGAGCTTTTCCTGCAGCTTCACCTCCACCGATTCCGCCACCATCACGTCCGCCCGCCCTTCTAGGATTTCCTTGAAGATGACGCGGTTGTCGGGAAACAGCCGGATCTCGGCCTTGGTGAAATGGGCGCGGGCGAATTTCTCGTTCGTGCCGCCCGGGTTGACGACGACCCGCGTGCCCGGCTGGTCGATCGCGGCGACGCTCTGGTATTTCGACACGTCCTCGCAGCGCACGATCGGCGCCTTGCCGTTGACGAGATACATCTGGCTGAAGGCGACCTGTCGCTGACGCGGCAGCGTCACGGAAATGCCGCTCAAGGCCACGTCGCACTTGGCCTGGAAGTCGGCGAGAAGATCGGACCATTTGGTCGGCACGAAGACCGGCTCGGCGTCGAGCGACTGGGCGAGCGAGCGGGCGAGATCGATGTCGATGCCCACGAACTCGCCCTGATCGTCCGCCCGGTAGGAGAAGGGCCGATAGTCGCCCGTGGTGCAGACGTTCAGCACCTTGCGCTCGACGATCTGGTCGAGCCGGCTCGGCCCGTCAGTGGCGAAGGCAGGCGGTGCCAGGAGCGTCGCGGCAAGGAGGGCGGTGGCGAGTCTCTTCATCGGGGCAACCTTCGGGGGGCAGGAAAGTGGGCTCGATCCGAGGCTATCGCAGGACCTGCTCGGGCGTCATCCGGTTTCCCCCTCGCCCGCCCCCTTCCCGGCAGATCGGGAAAGTCTCGCCAGCGCCTCGGCCGGGTCGGCAAAGCGCAGCCAGCTCGCGTCGAACTGGTTGCGGAACCAGGTTTCCTGGCGCTTGGCATATTGGCGTGTGCGGGTGACGGAAAGGTCGCGCGCCTCGGCGAGGGTCAGTTCGCCCGCCCGCACGCGCGCGAGTTCCGAAACGCCGATCGCGCTGGCCGCAAGGCCCGTCGCGGCGCCCGGCCGCGCGGCGAAGGCGGCGGCTTCCGCCTCGGCCCCGTCCGCCAGCATGGCGTCGAAGCGCCGGGCGATGCGCTCGCGCAGGAGCGCGCGGTCCGGCGCGAGAACGAGCTTCAGCGCCGCCGCGCCGTCCACCAGCCCGGCACCCGCGCCGCGTTGCAGCCGGCTCAGCGGCGCGCCCGTCGTCTCGAAGAGTTCCAGCGCCCGAAGGATGCGCTGCGGGTCGCTCGGCCGCAGTTTGGCGGCGGCCTCCGGGTCACGCTCGGAAAGCACCGCGTGCAGCGCGGCCGGCCCCTCCTCGGCCATGCGCGCGCGCCAGCGCTCGCGGATCAGGGCCGGAACCTCCGGCAGGTCGTCGAAGCCGCCGGTGAGCGCGCGAAAGTAAAGCCCCGTTCCGCCGCAGAAGACCGGCACGAGGCCGCGCGCGCGAAGCTCGGGCAAGAGCGCCTCCACCTCGCGCAGCCAAGCACCGGCCGAATAGGGCTCGCCCGGCGCGACATGGCCGTAGAGACGGTGCTCGACCCCGCCCATCTCCTCCGGGGTCGGACGCGCGCTGAGGATGCGCAGACCCTCGTAGACCTGCATGGAATCGGCATTGACGACGACGCCCCCGACGCGGCGCGCCAGTTCCACCGCGAGGGCCGACTTGCCGCTCGCGGTCGGCCCCGCTATCAGGATCGCCTCCGGCTTTTCCATTCTCAGGCCCCGTTCCCCATGTTTGTCGTCACCCTTCTGTCGTCGCGGCGCGCGCCCCGCGTGTCGCGCACCCTGGTGAATGCCGCCGCCGACGAGATCGGCGAAGCCGAGATTCAATGGCTGGAGCCCGACATCGCCTGCGATCTCGTCACGCGCGCAAAGCCCTCGGATGAGACCGTGGACCGGCTGCGGCGGCTGGCGCTGGACGAGGCGGTGGACTGCGTGGTGCAGGAGGCAGCCGGGCGGCGCAAGCGGATTCTGATCGCCGACATGGACTCCACCATGATCGAGCAGGAATGCATCGACGAGCTGGCCGCCGCGATCGGCATCAAGGATCAGGTGGCGGGAATCACGGCGCGCGCCATGAACGGCGAGATCGCCTTCGAGCCGGCGCTGCGCGAGCGCGTCGCGCTCCTGCGCGACCTGCCGAGCTCGACCATCGCGGACGTGATCGAGCGGCATATCACGCTGGCCGAAGGCGGGCGGGAGCTCGTGGCCACGATGAACGCCAACGGCGCGCACACCGCGCTCGTCTCCGGCGGTTTCACGGCCTTCACGTCGGTCATCGCGGGCCGGCTCGGCTTTGCGGAAAACCGCGCCAATATCCTCAACATGACCGCCGACCGGCTGGACGGAACGGTGGCCGAGCCGATCCTCGGCGCCGAGGCCAAGCTTCTGGCGCTGCGCGAGATGGCCGCCAAGCTCGGCCTTTCGCCGGCCGACGCGATCGCGGTCGGCGACGGTGCCAACGACCTGCCGATGATCCTGGAAGCGGGCACGGGCGTCGCCATCCACGCCAAGCCCGCCGTCGCGGCCAAGGCGCCGATCCGCATCGACCATGGCGACCTCACCGCCCTCCTGTTCATCCAGGGCTACCGGGCGAGCGACTTCCGGAGCTGAAGGGAGAGGCGACGCCGATGGAGGGCCTGCGCACCGAACGGCTGATGCTGCGGCGCTGGCTGGAAAGCGACCGCGCCGTCTTTCACCGTTTGAACAGCGACCCCGAGGTCATGCGCTTCTTTCCGCAGCGCATGAGCCGGGCCGAGGCGGACGCCACGATGGACCGCTGGAACGCCGATCTGGAAGCGGACGGCATGAGCTTTCTCGCCGCCGTGCGGCGCGACGATCGCCGCATCGTCGGCGTGATCGGCCTGGCCCCCGTGACCGAGCCGATCTACGATTTCGCGCCCAGCGTCCAGATCGGCTGGCGTCTCCTGCCGGAGGCGCAAGGGCACGGCTATGCCACCGAGGGCGCTCGCGCCTGCCTCGCCTTCGGCTTCGGGATGCTGGCACTGCCCGAGATCGTCTCGCAATGCGTGGCGGAGAACGTCGCGTCTTCGGCCGTGATGGAGCGGCTCGGCCTGCGCTTTCGCCGGACGTTCGATCATCCTCGCATCGTGGCGCGCGCCCATCCGCATCTCCTGCGCCACAGCCTCCACGGGCTGCGGCGCGAGGAATGGCTGGAGCGCGCCTGAAGCGGCCTCTCAGTCGATCGGCACCACGACGAGGCGAAGGTCGCCGGAGCGGTCGGCCACCAGAAGCAGCGCGTTCTTGCGACCGTCCGACTTGGCCTTGGCGAGCTTGGCGCGCGCGTCCTCGGCGGTCTGCACCTTCTCCTGACCGATCTCGCGGATCGTCATGCCCGCCTCGAGCCCCTTTTCGGCGGCCGCCGAATTGGCCTCGACCTCGGTGATGACGACGCCCGAGGCCTCGGCCGGCAGGTCGAAGCGCTTGCGCGTCTCGTCGCTGAGATCGCCGACGGTGAGGCCGAGCATCGGGCCGGGCGCGGCCTCCTCGCCGTCCTCGACACTCTGCTCCTCGCCCTGGTCGGTCTGGTTCTCGGCCTCGTCGCCCGCCTCCTCCAAGCGGCCGAGCGTCACCTCGACCTCGACCGGAACGGCCGGCGCGTCGAGGCTCTGCTTGCGCAGGATCGCGAGTTTCACGACCTTGCCGACCGGCGTTTCGGCGACCATGCGCGGCAGGTCGCGCGAGGTCGCGACGCGCTTGCCGTCGAACTCGCGAATGACGTCGCCGATCTCGATCTTGCCGGTGTCGGACGGCCCCTGGGGCACGACGCCCATCACCAGCGCGCCGGCCGCGCTCGGCAGGCCCAGGCTCTCCGCGATCTCGTCCGTCACTTCCTGAAGCCGGAGGCCGAGCCAGCCGCGCCGCGTTTCGCCGAATTCGCGAAGCTGGGCGACGACGTTCTGCGCCAGAAGCGAGGGAATGGCGAAGCCGATGCCGATCGAGCCGCCGGTGGGCGAGATGATCGCCGTGTTGATGCCGACCACCCGGCCATACATGTCGAAAAGCGGGCCACCCGAATTGCCGCGATTGATGGCGGCGTCGGTCTGGATGAAATTGTCGTAGGGACCGGCATTGATGTTGCGCCCGCGCGCCGAAACGATGCCGACCGTGACCGAGCCGCCGAGGCCGAACGGATTGCCGATCGCCATGACCCAGTCGCCGATCCGAACCTGTTCGCTGTCGCCGAACGGAACGGCGGGCAGCGGCGCTTCGGGCTCGACCTTCAGGACGGCGATGTCGGTCTTGCTGTCGATGCCGAGGATCTTGGCGTCGAGCTTCTTGCCGTCTGCGAAGTTGACGCTGATCTCGTCGGCATCGGCGATGACGTGATTGTTGGTGACGATGATGCCGGACGGGTCGATCACGAAGCCCGAGCCAAGCGACTGCACCTTGCGCGTGCCGTCCGAATTCTCGCCCTGCAGCAGGTCGTCGAAGAACTTCTGCAAGGGAGAGCCGTCGGGCGCGTTGAGCGGCGGCACGGGCGCGGACGGGGCGGGCGTGTCCTCGCCGTCGGTCTCGTCGTCTTCGTCGTCGGCGGCGTCCCCCTTCTCCACGGTCTGCGAGGTGGAGATGTTGACGACGGCGCCGAGCAGCCGTTCGGCGAGATCGGCGACCGAGGCCGGCCCCTGCATGCGCGGCTGGGCGGAGCCGGGCGCGGGCGGCGCGGCCGGGACCCCGGCGGCATTCGGGTTCACGCCCTCGGCGGCCGGCGGCTGGGGCGCGATGGACTGGCCTTCGGAGGGCGGCGCGATCACCCCTTGCGCGAAGGCCGGCAGCGGCATCGCGGCGACCGAGGCCAGAAGCAGGGCCAGGGCACGAACAGACCGACGCGGGCGGCGGGAGGGTGTCTCGTTCATCAAGCGTTCCGTGCCGTTTCAGCCAGAGGGGTCGCCGCGCTCTGATCGCCGCGCGCAAGGCCCGAGCGGGCCGACGCGGGATTCGGCCATTGTGTGAGGCAAGCGGATAAAAGCGACCGAATCAAGAAGCCCGGGCCGCCATCCCCCGGTCTCTCGGTCGCAGGTGGTTAAGGGCCCGGACAAGGGCGAGGGCGAAGGCGAGGCCCCCGAAACGAAACCGCCCGCGTCTTGCGACGCGGGCGGCAGGGTCGATCCGTCTCAGTTGGCGGGCGCGGCGGCCGGCGCCGCGTCCGGTGCGGCGGGCGGAGCCGCGGGAGGCGCTGCCGGGGCGGCGGGAGCCGCGGGAGCCTCCGGCGGGGTCGCCGCCGCTGGCGCAGCGGAGGCGTCCGCCCCCGCTCCGGTCGAGGCCGGCCGCGACGTCAGGTTGCCCCGCGCGGTGCCGGATTCGAAGTAGCGGAAGAAGTCCGTGTCGGGCGACAGGACCATGGTCGTCCCGCCCTTCGACATGGCCTCGCGATAGGCCTGGAGCGAGCGGTAGAACTCGAAGAACTCCGGGTCGCCCTGATAGGCGGCGGCCAGGATCGAGTTGCGCTCGGCCTCGCCCTCACCCTGAAGGATGGTGGCGTCGCGCCGTGCGGCGGCGACGGTCTGCGTCACCTGACGATCGGCGCCGGCGCGGATCTCGCGCGCCGACACGCGGCCACGGGCACGAACCCGCTCGGCCTCGGCCAGACGCTCGGCGCGCATCCGGGCATAGGTCTGCTGCGAGACTTCCTGGGTCAGGTCGGTGCGGCGGATGCGCACATCGATGAGATCGAGGCCGAGCTGAGCCGCGTCGGGGCGGATCTGATCGCGCACTTCCACCATCATCTGCCCGCGCTCTTCCGATAGGGCCGACTGGAAGTCGCGAAGACCGTAGACCCGGCGGATCGCCGCGTCGAAGCGCGTGCGCAACCGCTGTTCGGCCTGCTGCACCGAGCCCGACAGGGTCTGTCGGAAGCGGGCCGCGTCGGAGATGCGGTACACGAGGAAGGCGTCCACCTCGTAGAAGGCGCCACCCGAAACCTGAACGCGGATATTGTCGAGATCGAGCCGCAGGAGGCGGTTCGGCAGCATGCTGACATTGTCGGCGCCGGCGAAGGAGAAGGGCAGCTTGAAGTTCAGGCCGGGCTCCGTGACGACGCGCTGGATCTGACCGAAGCGCGTGACCACGCCCTGCTCGCCCTCGCGCACCACGAAGGCGGAATTCCACACCACGAACAGAACGAGGGCGATCGCGACGAGAACGCCATAGAAGCGATTGCTCATCGGTTGCCCCCCTGTCCGAGCGTCGTCGTGCCCGTGTTGCTGCCGGCGGAGACGGCCGGCGCGCGCGCCGAGACGTTGGCGGGCGCGCTGGTCTGGCCTGTCGTGCCGGCCGGGGCGCCTGCGCCGGGCTGGCGCGGCTGCTGCAGTTCGTTCAGCGGCAGATAGGGAACGACGCCCGATCCGCCCGAGGTCTGGCGATCCATGATGACCTTGTTGGAATTGCCGAGCACGCTCTCCATCGTTTCCAGATAGAGACGTTCGCGCACGATGGCGGGCGACCGGCGATATTGTTCGAGGATCGCGGTGAAGCGCTGCGCGTCACCCTGCGCTTCCTGCACGACGCGGTCCTTGTAGGCGGCGGCGTCCTCGCGAACCTGCACGGCCTCGCCCTGGGCGCGGCCGATCTGCTCGTTCGAATAAAGGCGCGCTTCCTCGATGAACTGCGATTCGTTCTGTTCGGCGCGCTGCACCTCTTCGAACGCATCGGCGACTTCGGACGGAGGCGCGGCTTCCTCGATCGAGATCGCGTTCACCACGAGGCCCGTGCCGTAGGCGTTGAGCGTCGTCTGCGTGATCTGGCGGACCTGCTCGGCGATGCCGGCGCGATCGTCGCGGAAGACGTCCTCCACCGGACGGCGGCCGACCACTTCGCGCATTGCGCTCTCGGCGACCTGACGCAGAAGCGACTGCGGGTCCTGCACGTTGAACAGATAGGCCCGAGGGTCCTCTACCGCGTAGAGCACGGCGAACTGGACATCGACGATGTTCTGATCGCCCGACAGCATCAGGCCGGAGGAATCGACGCCGCGCTGGCCGCTGCCGATCGTGATCTGGTTTTCGACGATCGGAACCGTCTCGACCGTTTCGAAGGGCCACATCACGAAGTGAAGGCCGGGCTCGGAGAGTTCCTGGCGCGGCTTGCCGAACAGGAGCTCGACGCCGACCTCGTCCGGCTGGACGGTGTAGACGGCGTTCATCAGCCAGACGACCGCCAGACCCGCGACCGCGAGGCCGGCGATGGCGAGGCCGCCGCCCGAACCGCCCGAACCGGAGCCGCCGGGCATGGCGCGGCGCAGCCGGTCCTGACCACGGCGCAGGATGTCCTCGAGATCAGGCGAGTTGTTGCCGCCGGGCCTTGGTCCTTGCGGCCCCTGGCCCCATGGGCCGCCGCCGCCGCCGCCCTTCCCCGTCTGATTGCTCCAGGGCATGAATGTCCTTCCGGTCGATGGCCGGGCGCGCATGGGCGCCCTGGCACGTCAAAGTCGTCGAAATGCTTATAGGAACTCGAAAATACGCTTTCAACGCGGGCCCCTCCGTTTCGGGCGCCGCGTGCAAGGCATGGTTAGCGGCGCGCTTCGCTTGGTCGCGCTTGCGCCTCGCCCCGCTTCAGCGCGCGGCGGAGACGCTGGGACGCGCCCAGGTCTCGAAGCGGATCGCGGCGCTATCCCTCGGATTTCGTGGCGGAGTCCGGGTTTCCAGCAACTGGAAGCCTTGATCCTCGAAGACCGGAAAGAACGTGTCGCCCTCGGGCTCGGCATCGACGCGGGTGAGTTCGATCCGGTCGGTCAGCGGCAGAAAGGCGCGGTAGAGTTCCCCTCCCCCCGCCATCACGATTTCGTTCGCGCCGCGCGAGGCGGCCATCATCCGGGCGGCCTTGATCGCCGTCTCCGCGTCCGTCACGGCGAGGACGCCCGGCGCCTCGAAGCCGGCCTGCCGGGTGAGGACGATCGTGTCCCGGCCCTCCAGCGCCTTGCCGATGCTCTCGAAGGTCTTGCGGCCCATGATCATCGGCCGGCCGAGCGTGCGTTCGCGGAAATGCCGGAGATCGGTCGGCAGCGTCCAGGGCATCTCGCCGCGCCGGCCGATCACGCGGTTCCTGGCCATGGCGACGACCGCGACGAGCTGGGGGAGAGGATCGGGCTGGGACATGGGGGACGCTTTCCGTTGGTCCGCCCTTACCTAGAAACGCCCTGCGTCAAAGGTAGCGTTCGCCTCGGCTCGCGGCGTCGCAAGCGCGTCGCATCGGCATGATTAGGGAGACCTTAACGACGCGCCTTTCATAAAGGAGGCGAAGCAAGACAACCCGCAGCCGAGCGTCGGGTCCGGCACCTGAGCCGGCGCGCCGGAACAGGAGGCCGATCCGTGAGCCAGTTCACCAGCGAGCAGATCGCGGAGATCGAACAGCTGCGCGCGGCGCGCTCGGCGACCATCCGTCCCGTGTCGGAAGGGCTGGAGGCGATTCTCCATCAGCCCATTCCCGTGCTCGACCACGGCTTCGTGCGCGTCGTCGACTATATGGGCAATGACGACGCCGTGGTGCAGGCGGCCCGCGTGTCCTACGGGCGCGGCACCAAGCGCGTCTCGGAAGATCGCGGCCTCATCAACTATCTCCTGCGCCATTGGCACACGACGCCCTTCGAAATGGCGGAGATCAAGCTTCACGTGAAGCTGCCGATCTTCGTGGCGCGCCAGTGGATTCGCCACCGCATGGCGAGCGTGAACGAATATTCCGCGCGCTACTCCGTGCTCGACCGCGAGTTCTACATCCCCGAGCCGCAGCATCTGGCCGCCCAGTCCGCCTCCAACCGGCAGGGGCGCGGCGAGATCCTGGAAGGCGACGAGGCCGCCGAGGTGCTCGATCTCCTGCGCCGCGACGCGGGCCGCGCCTATGACGACTACGCCTTGATGCTGAACGAGGACGGCACGGATGCCGGCCGCAAGGGTCTGGCGCGCGAGCTGGCGCGCATGAACCTGTCGCTCAACTTCTATACCCAATGGTACTGGAAGGCGGACCTGCACAATTTCATGAGCTTCCTGCGCCTGCGCGCCGATCCGCACGCGCAGTACGAAATCCGCGCCTATGCCGATGTGATGATCGACATTCTGAAGCGCTGGGTGCCGATCACGCACGAGGCTTTCCTGGAGCACCGCTTCGGCGCGGCGCATCTTTCGGCGACCGCGCTCGCCGCCGTGCGCCGAATGATCGCAGGCGAGACGCTCGATCAAGTGTCGAGCGGACTCACCAAGCGCGAATGGGGCGAGCTTTGCGCCGTTCTCGATCTCGAGGAAGGCGCAGCGGCCCCGCGCTGATTTCCTCTTCCTCCTCCCGCAACCTCGCTCGCAGTACGGGCGCGCCGCCCTATCTTCCCGTCGCTTAACCGAGCGAGGACGAGGGATGGCCGCGGGGACGACAAGCGCACAACGGGCGATTCCCACGCTGCCGCTCACCGTGGTTCTGGCGGGCGTCTCGTCCGTTCTCCTCCTGATCGTCGCCTCCGTCGCCATCTGGTCGAGCACCATGGCGCGCGGCGGCGTGGAAGGCCTGCGGGAAACCTCGGTCGTGCAGTCGAGCGCGCTGACCTTTCTCAGCCGCCTTCAGGACGCCGAAACCGGCCAGCGCGGCTATCTTCTCACCGGCAATGCGTCCTTTCTGGAACCCTACGAACGATCGGTCGGGCTGGTGCCGTCCGATCTGGCGCGGCTGAAGTCCGCGACATCCGATGATCCCGACCTGATGCGCGAGGTCGCGCGGCTCGACGGGCTTCTGGCGCGCAAGATCGAGGAACTGACCCGCACCGTCATGCTGGTGCGCGAGAACCGGCGGGCCGATGCGCTCGCCCTGGTGTCGGCCGCCGGCGGCAAGGAGGCGATGGACGACATCCGCCTTCTCGTGCGCCACATCCTCGAAACCGAGGACATGAAGCAGATCGAGCGCGAGACGGAGCTGGCGCACTGGACGCGCCTGTCGACGCTGGCGATCGCCGCCTCCGCGCTGGTCGCCCTCGTTCTCGTCGCCGTCACCTTCCGGCTCGGGCAACGGCAGTTCGCGGTGTCCGAGGACATGCGTCTTCGACTGGCCGAGGCCAACGATCGGCTGGAAAACGAGGTGGAACGGCGCACCGCCGAGGCGGAGGCGGCGCGCGCCGAGGCCATCCGCGAAGCCGAGCGCGCCGTGGCGGAGCGCTCGCGTGTCGAGCTTCTCCTGCAGGACGTCAATCACCGCGTCGGCAACAATCTCGCCATGGTCTCGGGGATGCTCGGCCTCCAGATTTCTGCCACCGCCGACGCCGACACCAAGCGGCAATTGCGCGCGGCGCAGGAGCGCGTCGCGACGATCGCCAACGCCCAGCGCCGCTTGCGGCTGCGCGACGACCTGTCCTCCACGCGTGCCGACGAGATCGTGGCGAACACGATCGCCGATCTTCGCGCGACGCTCGGTCACGACCGGCCGATCGAGATCGAGACCCGGCTGGAGCCCCTCGCGATGGACGGGCGCGACGCGATCCATCTGGCGATTCTCACCAACGAGATCGCCATGAACGCGGTGAAACACGCCTTCGAGGGGCGCGAGGGCGGGCGCATCCGCGTCACGCTCGGCCAGGCCGACGCGGGCATCCGCCTCGTGGTGGAGGATGACGGGCGCGGAATGCCGGACGGGGGCGGCGGCCGGGGGAGCCTCGGCACCAAGCTCATCACGCGCCTGACGCGCCAGTTCGGCGGCGAACCCCTGATTTCGGCCGCCGAGGGCGGAGGAACCCGGATCGAGCTGACCCTGCCGGACCTCGCCGCCTCCCCGGCCTGATCCCTCCCGCCGCAGGATCGTGCCCGATGCCGATGCCGATGCCGATGCGCGGGGCGAGCGATCCTTACGCAGAGATTGCAGGATGCGATTTCTGCCCTTTCCACCTCTGCCGCGAATGCCTATATTGGCCGTGCCGGACTTGATCCGGCTATGGCAATAAACGGCCGATGTAATAAACCTTTCGGACCCGGGGGCGGTACCCGGCGCCTCCACCTGAGCCCACCGGCGAGCTTGCGCTCGTGGGTTGAGGCGGGGGCGAAATAGGATCGACGAGGGCGTAAAGATCGGACTTTTGCTCGGCATGGTACCACCGTCATCGGGCTGTTAAAATAGTTGCCAACGACAACTATGCGGAAGCCCGTCTCGCCGCTTAATGCGGTGCGATAGCTTCAATTCAAGCCCTAGTGGTTCGCACTTCTAGGCGGGGCTCGGAGGCGCCTGGCAACAGAAGCCTCCACTTGTTTCTAGGGCGCCCGCGAGGTGCCATGTCTGCGAGTTCAGGACGACCGATGGGTCAGGATCTTATCCGTTACGATGTTCTGGCGCAGGACGCGCTGCGCGGTGTCATCCGCAAGGTGCTGGGCGAGGTCGTGAAGACCGGCCTGCCCGGAGATCATCACTTCTTCATCACCTTCCTGACCTCGGCTCCCGGCGTGCGCGTGTCGTCGCGCCTGCGCGAGAAGTATCCCGAGCTGATGACCATCGTCATCCAGCATCAATATTGGGACCTGTCGGTCAACGACACGGCCTTCGAGGTCGGCCTTTCCTTCTCCGATATCCCGGAGCGCCTGCTGATTCCGTTCAGCGCGATTCGCGGCTTCTACGATCCGGCCGTCAATTTCGAGCTGGAATTCGACGTGCGCGACATGGACGCGGCGAATTCGCAGAACGAGGAGCCCTCCGCGCCGACCGCGCTCGCCCCTGTGCCGAGCACCCCTGCCCCGGTCGTCGCCGTGGCGCCGGCCAAGGCGCCCGCCAAGAGCGCGGGTTCAGCCAAGGCCGCTGGCAAGGACGCGCCGAAGGAAGCTGCCGGCGAGGCTGCTCCCGCAGAGGAGAAGCCGGCCGAGAAATCCGCCGACGTCGTTTCGCTGGACGCCTTCCGCAAGAAGACCTGATCCGGCATGGGCGAGGTCGTGAACCTGCGCCTCGCGCGCAAGCGCTCCGAGCGGGCGGCGGCCGAAACCAGGGCCGCCGAGAACCGCGCCCGGCACGGGCGCGGCAAGGCCGAGCGCGAACGCGAAGCCATCGAGAAGAGCCGGGCCGAGCGCGATCTCGACGGCGCGCGCCGCGATCCACCCTCGAAGCCGGACTGAGCGCCGGGAATGACCGAGAAGCGCTCGCTCTCGATTCGGGGCCATCGTACCTCCATCAGCATCGAAGAACCCTTCTGGGCGGAGTTGAAGCGCCTCGCCGCGCGCCGGGGCCGCTCTCTGGCCGATCTCGTGGCCGCGATCGACGGCGAGCGCGATCCCGACACCAATCTGTCCTCCGCGATCCGCCTCCATGTTCTCGCCGCGACGCAGGCGCGCGCCGAAACGCCGTTCGAGCGTGGCGATCCCGCCCATGTCATGCTGTCGCATGTCTATATCGGCGTTCGCGATTTCGACCGCGCCCTGCGCTTCTGGGCCGCCGTCGCGCGCGAGATGAACCTGCGCTTTCGCTTCGAGGAGCCCGAGCGCGGCTGGGCCGGATGGCAGCCCGCCGAAGCGGACCGCCCGCTCTTTCTGATCGGCCGCCCCTTCGACGGCGAGCCCGCCTCCGTCGGCAACGGCGCCATGGTGGCCTTCCAGCTCGGCTCGCGCGAGGCGGTGGACAAGACCCATGCGCTCGCCCTGGCGCTGGGCGGTCAGGACGAAGGCGCGCCGGGCCCGCGCCCGCACTACCACCCCCATTATTACGGCGCCTATTTCCGCGATCCCGACGGCAACAAGATCGGCCTCGCCTGCCACCGGCCGGAACCGGAGATGCGGTAGCGTCCGCTTCCTGAGACCGGAGCGTTCAGCTTCGACAGGCGCATAGGGAAAGCCTCATCGGGCGGACCGAGCCTCCACGTCATCGACGCGTTGCGGCCGGGATGAGCGACGATGCGCGGCTCGAACGACCTCAGGGAGGCCAACGGGCCGTTCGAGGACCGGTCAAAGCCGGCGGCACGTGGAGCCTGGGCCTCGCAAGGCGCAGAGCGCATTTGAACCAGTCCGCGCCCCCAAGAGGCGGCTTGGGAAATGGTACGGCGAAGGCGCTTAGGGCGTCGCGGGATGCCAAATGCGGTCGAGCCCGTTAGCACCGGCAACGCATGGGTGAGGCAGCAGCGGCGGAAGAACTGCGGTTCGACCGTCCCTCCTCTCCCAAAATCCCCTAGAACCGGGTCGGGTTCTGAACGCCCGGCAGGCTCGGGAAGGTGTTGGGCTGCACGGGCGGCGGGGCGGGCACGGCGACGGGCGGCGCTTCGAGATCGAGCCCGTCCTCGGCGCGCGACGGGCTGGGACGCGGCGGCGTGGTGGCGGCGGCGCGGGCGGCTTCCTCCGTGAGGCGACGTCGCTCGGCGGCCGCGCGCTCGGCCTCGGCCCGCTCGGCGGCCTTGCGGCGCTCGGCTTCCTCCGCTTCGGCCCGCTCGGCCGCCTTGCGACGCTCCGTCTCCTCGGCCTCGAGCCGCGCGTCGCGAATGGCCTCGCGCTGCTTCTCGCGCGCCTCGTAGAGCCGCACTTCGCGTCGAAGGCGCACGCTCTCGCGCAGCGCCTCCTCCAGGCCGCGCACGCGCGCCTGCTCGATCTGATAGGCCCGCGAGGCGAGATAGCTCGTCAGCGGCGCGACATCGCTCGTTCGACGCGGCTCCGCCAGCGTGCCCGAGAGATCATAGACGACGGCCGGATCGGGCGCGTCCACGACGTCCTCTTCCTCGGGCTTGGGAAGTGTGAGGTCGATCCGCCCCTGAAGCGCGCGATCGGCGAGCGCGATGCTCGCTTGTCCGGATAGAGCGAGTTCGCCCGCCTTCGCCTCGGCCGGCCCGATATGCAGGACGCCATTGGCGAGCCGGAGATCGGCCGAGACCGTGCCGAGGTCGAGGCTCTGGCCCGCGCTCGCCGCCGCCACGAGCGGCGCGACGCGCTCGTCGCTCGCCGAAAAGCCCGGCTCGTTGGCTTTTGCCAGAACGCTCTGCATCACGCCCGGCGAGGCGTCAGAGAGCCGCGTCTCGTGGAGGCTCGCCTCGCCCGATCCTTCGGCCGAGAGGCGCAAAGCCTGCCAGGATTGGCCGCCGGCCCGCCATGTCATGCGTCCGTCGAGCCGGCCGGACAGGATCGCGCCTACCCCCTCGCCAAGTTGCACGGGACGATCCGCGACGCGCCACGTCCATTCCGTGCCAACGAGCCCGCCGACATTGCTGAAGCGCCCGCTGCCCTCGACGCTCCCGGCGCTGATCCGCGCCGCGAATTCGCTGAGCGCGAGTTCGCTCGGTGAGCCGATCACGGTGGCTGTCAGCTCGTCCACCGCCAGGGGCGCGCCCACGAGTGCGCTGGCTTCCAGCGCGAGGCGGAACGGCCAGTTCGGCAGAAAGGGCGCCGCGAAGGGCCGCGTGTCGGCGTCCGTGCCATCCTGCGAGACGCCGGTGAGAACGGTCTTCAACCAGTCGGCGGACAGGCGATCGACGCGCAGACGGCCGATCACGTCGCTGCCGCCGGCCGCCGAAAGCTGCGCTTCGAAGCGATTGCCGGCGAGCTGCCCCTTGGCGCCGTCCAGAACCCAATCGCCCCCGAACCATTTGAGATGCGCCGAAGCCTCGGCCGGCAGCGCCTCGACGCCCTGGCCGAGCGCAAGGCCGAGCACCGTCGCCCAGAGAGCGGCATCCTCGCTCCGGCCGTCGAGCCGGGCATCGAGCGAGCGGAGCCCGCTGGCTCCGAGCGCGGCGGTTCCCTCCAGCGACACGCGGGAGCCCGGCGCCTCGGCTTTCAAGGAAACGCTCGCGCCATCGCTCGGCGCGCCGGAGGAGGAGAGCGTCAGCGACAAGGGTCCGGGCGCGCCGAGATCGAGCCCGGCGAGCCCGAGTTGCGAAAGAAGCGCCACCGGCTTTTCGTTGCGAAGCGCGAGTTCCAGGCCGAAGCGCCCGTCCTTCCAGGCAGCGGCCAGACCGTTTTCCAGCGCGAGCTTGGCGGAAACGTCCGTCTCGCCTGCCTTGCCGGAGAGATTCGCCACGAGGTCCTCGCGGCCGGCGACGGTGATGGGCGAGGCCGTGCCGCTGAGCGCGAGGGGACCCAAAGCCCCGCCCCGCGCGGCCACGGCTTCGAGAAGCGGGCTTTCGGCCAGGCGCGCGCGCAGGAAGGCCAGAAAGCGCGCCGGGTCCTCCGCCGACACATCGAAGCTCAGGTCGGGCATGGGCGCGCCGGTGAGCGCGGCGATCGTGCCCTCGGCATGGATATCCGCGCCCACGAGCCCATTGGCGTCGAAGGCGCTGATGTCGAGAAGATCGCCGGTCAGCGCGAGATCGGCTTCCAGACTGTCGGCCTGTACGCCCTGATAGCGGAGCGGCGCGGCAGCGAATTGCAGCTCCAGCCGATCCCTCGCGCTGGTGGCGGCCGGGTGCAGCTGCGACAGCGCCAGAAGCGGTTCGAGGTCCACCGCCTCGCCGCGAAGCTCAACCGAGGTCGTGGTGCCCTCGGGGCGGACGGCGCGGGCGATCGCCCCGCGCAGCGAGCGGCCGCCGAGATCGAGTTCGAGCCCGTCGAAGCGTTGCGTGGCGGCCGTAAGGTCCACCTTGCTCTGGAGGCCCGCCTGCGAAAGCTGCGCGAGCGCGCCGACATCGCCGAGCCCCGCCCAGGTGAAGAAGGTGGCGGGCTGGCGCGCGGCCACCAGAAGCGAGCCGCGAAAGCCCGGCGTTTGTCCGAGTTCCGCCAGCCCCGAGGCTTCCACCAGCGTGCGCCCCGGAAACTCGCCCGACATGCGCTCGATCGACCAGCCCTCTTGCGAGGGCGAGCCGGAAAAGCGCACCTCGCGAATGGGCGTGTCGCCGATCGTGACGATCGGCAGGGCGAGGCGCACCCGGCCCGGCAGCGGGCTCGCCGGCAGGCGCGACAGCGCCGCGCGCACCGCCTCGACCCGCGCGGCAAGGCTCGGCGCCGCGCCGCCGGGGTTGGCGGAGGCCGGGGCGAGCCGGTCGAGATCGATGTCCTGGCCGGACAGATCGACGTCGAAATGCGGGATCGGCGCAAAGCTGAGCGAGGCCGCGCCGGTCACGAGATAGGGCGCCTCGCCCTCCCCGACGGAGGCCCGCAGATCCGACAGGGCGACGCGCTGGGGCGAAAGCTGGAAACCTCCCTGCATCTGGATCGCCGGCCAGCCGGCGGCGGCGCCGGCAAGCGGCGTGCGCAACGCCAGGGTGCCGTCGAGAAGTGGCTTGTCGGCGGCGCCCGACGCGATGCCCGCCACCGTCACGGACAGGCTCGGCGCGTCGCCCTCCACCGTGACGCGGACCGGCAGCGTCCCGTCGCCGGGCGCGACGCCGGTGGACAGGCTCACCCGCAGCGGCCGGCCGTCGAGGGAAAGCATTCCCGTCCCGGAAATCGGCCCGAGCAGAGAGCGGGCCGACAGATCGGCGTCGATCGCGTCGAGCCGCACGCGCCGGTCGAGGCGACGGTCGGTCAGGAGCACCGTTCCGTCGGCAATGCGGACCTTTTCGAACACGACCGGCAGGCTGGTGGACAGGCTGGAGGTCGCGATCGGCCAGCGGACGCGGCCGCCCGCATCGATGGAAAGGAAGAGCTGCGGCGCGTCGAGCTCGGTGTCGAAGATGCGCACTTCGCCCGACAGGAAGGGCGCGAGTTCGGCATCCATCTTGAAGGCCGACACGGTCAGGATCGGGTCTTGCGGGTCCCCCACCACGACATCGTTGAAGGCGATCGAGGGAAACGGCAGAAGCTGGGCGGACACCGCGCCGCGCACGGCGACCGGGCGGCCGACGAGGCGCGAGGCTTCGGTCTCGAACGCGGTCCGGTATCCCGTCCAGTCCACGAAGCGCGGACCGACGAGAAGCACCAGCAGACACGCGATCAACAAGCCGCCGAGGACGATAAACAGCCGCAACGCTTCGAATTTCCCTTGCCGCGTCGAATCACGGGGCGGTCGGCCCCTCCTGGCCCAAACCCTAGCAGGTCCGCCCCGCGCCGGTCATGCGGCTTGCGCGCCGCGCCGATCAACTCGAGCCGGCGGTGTCGCGAGCCGCCTTGTTCCCCTAGTGTTCCCCGCAGAATCCATTAAGTAGTCCGCCATGACCGACCCGTCCGATCCGTTCGCGCCGCCCGCCCCGAAGAAACCCGGCATCGCCGCCCGCGCCCTCGCCGCCCGTGGCGGGCCGGTGGGCGCGCCCGTCGCGGATTACCTTTCGGGCCTGAACCCCGAACAGCGCGCCGCCGTGGAAACCACGGAAGGCCCGGTCCTGGTTCTGGCGGGCGCGGGCACGGGCAAGACGCGCGTTCTGACGACGCGCATCGCCCATATCCTGTCGCAGCGCCTCGCCTACCCCTCGCAGATCCTGGCCGTGACCTTCACCAACAAGGCCGCGCGCGAGATGAAGACGCGCATCGGGCTTCTCGTCGGCGGCGAGGTCGAGGGGATGCCCTGGCTCGGCACGTTCCACTCGATCGGCGTGAAGATCCTGCGCCGCCATGCCGAGCTGGTGGGGCTCAAATCGAACTTCACGATTCTCGACACGGACGACCAGATCCGCCTCATCAAGCAATTGCTGCAGGCGGAGAATCTCGACGACAAGCGCTGGCCGGCCCGCACCTTCGCCAATCTCCTCGACGGCTGGAAGAACAAGGGCCTGACGCCCGACACGATCCCCGAGGGCGACGCGCGCTCCTTCGGCAACGGCAAGGGGCGCGAGCTCTACCGCGCCTATCAGGCGCGGCTGGCGACGCTGAACGCCACGGATTTCGGCGATCTTCTCCTCCATCCGATCGCCATCTTCCGCGACCATCCCGACATTCTCGCCGAGTATCACAAGCGCTTCCGCTACATTCTGGTGGACGAGTATCAGGACACCAATGTCGCGCAATATCTCTGGCTGCGGCTTCTGGCGCAAAGCTCGGAGGTGCGCCGGCAGGCGGGCCAGGAGACGGTGAATGTCTGCTGCGTCGGCGACGACGACCAGTCGATCTATGGCTGGCGCGGCGCGGAGGTGGACAACATCCTGCGCTTCGAGAAGGACTTTCCGGGCGCGACCGTGATCCGGCTGGAGCGCAACTATCGCTCCACGGCGCATATCCTGGGCGCCGCCTCCGGCCTCATCGCCGTCAACGAGGATCGGCTCGGCAAGACGCTCTTCACCGATTTCCACGACCCCGAGCACGAAAAGGTCTCGGTCAACGCCGGCTGGGACTCGGAAGAGGAAGCGCGCACGATCGGCGAGGAGATCGAGCAGCTTCAGCACAAGGGCCACAAGCTGAACGACATGGCGATCCTCGTGCGTGCCTCGTTCCAGATGCGCGAGTTCGAAGATCGCTTCGTCACGCTCGGCCTGAATTATCGCGTCATCGGCGGCCCGCGCTTCTACGAGCGGCAGGAAATCCGCGACGCGCTCGCCTATTTCCGCTGCGTCTGCCAGCCGGCCGACGATCTGGCCTTCGAGCGCATCGTCAACACGCCCAAGCGCGGCCTCGGCGACGCGGCGCTGAAGCTGCTGCACGAATATGCCCGCGCCAAGGGAATGCCGCTTCTGGCCGCCGCCGGCGATCTCGTGCAGGGCGACGAGCTGAAGCCGCGCCCGCGCGCGGCGCTCGCCGATGTCGCGCGCAATTTCGACCGCTGGTCCGGCCTCCTCTCGACCATGCGGCATACGGACCTCGCCGAGATGATCCTCGACGAATCCGGCTACACGGAAATGTGGCAGGCGGACCGCTCGGCCGAAGCGCCGGGGCGGCTGGAAAACCTGAAGGAGCTCATCCGCTCCATGGACGATTACGAAAGCCTGCCCGGCTTTCTGGAGCATATCGCCCTCGTCATGGACACCGAGCAGAACGCCGAGACCGACGCGGTCTCGATCATGACGCTGCACTCGGCCAAGGGCCTGGAATTCGAGACCGTGTTCCTGCCCGGCTGGGAGGAAGGCCTGTTTCCGCATCAGCGCTCGCTCGACGAGGGCGGGCGCTCGGGGCTCGAGGAGGAACGGCGTCTTGCCTATGTCGGCATCACGCGCGGCAAGCGGCGGGTGAAGATCACCTTCGTGTCCAACCGCCGCATCCACGGCATGTGGCAGACCACCATTCCCTCGCGCTTTCTGGACGAGCTGCCGGAGGACCATGTCGAGGTGATCGAGGCCTCCGCGTCCTATGGCGGCTACGGCGCCGGCGGCATGGGCGGCTATGGCGCCTCGCGCTGGGACGCGAACGCCTTTTCCGCCTCCTCCTACGGCACGCCCGGCTGGCGCCGCGCGCAGGCGGCCGGCGGCATGGGCGGGTCCGGCACCTATGAGGGCGGGCGCGGCCGGCGCATCGAATATAACGAGGGCGGCGTATCGGGTTCGGGCGCGCGGGCTTCCGCCACCGCCGACAAGTATATTTCCCGCGATGGCGGCGCGGGCTCGTCCGAGCGCAGCGGTTTTGCCGGACGGCTCGAAGAGCCCCATTCCGCGCAGCGCTCGCGCGGCTCCAACCAGCCGCCGCGCAAGGGCGGCGGGCTCTATTCCTCGGCCAAGAGCGGCGGCCCGCGCGAGATCGAGGGCACGCTCGTCGCCAAGTCGGTGGCCGACGAGGAAAGCCGCTTCGCCATCGGCGACCGCGTCTTCCACATGAAGTTCGGCAACGGAACCGTGGCGATCGTGGAGGGCAACAAGCTCACGGTGGATTTCGACCGGGCGGGCCAGAAGCGGGTTCTGGACGGGTTCGTCTCGGCGATCTGACGGCGCTTCGCCTTCCAACGAAAACGCCCGGTTCCCCTCATGGGAAACCGGGCGTTTCTTTTTCCAAGGCTGCGCGCGTGGCGCTAGCCTAGTGTCAGGACAGGCCGGCCAGAAGCTCGTGGACGCGGCGCAGATAGGCCTCGGCCTGCTGGGCGCGCGCTTCGGCCTCTTCGGCCCGTTGCTCGGCGCGCTTGGCGCGCACATTTGTTTCCCACTCGTTGTATTCGGCGTTGCGCAGCGCGACTTCGGCGCCGGCGATCTTCTCGTCCGCCTGCTTCAGGCGCTCTTCCAGCATCAGGATCTGCGACTGGGCACGCTGATGCTCCTCGGCGGCGCGGTCGGCGAGAGCCCGGTTCTGCTTTTCGAGCTGAACGAAGCGCTTCTCGTAGCTGCGGATCGTGCCGGCCGCCTGCTCCACCATGGTGAGCGTCTGCGTCCAGTCTCCACCCGGCGCGTCGAGCGGCAGCTTGGCGGGCTGCACCAGTTCCGTCGACGGAGCGACGGGCACGACGCCGCTGCCCTCGTTGGCGGGGGGCGGAATATCACCCTCGCGCAGCGGCAGGGGTTCGCCGCCCCGGAACAGGCTGCCGAGTTCCTCGGCGGCCATGTCGAACAGCGCGGACGGGCGATCGGGCTGGCCCGGATCGAGGTCCAGATCGTCCGAAACCTCGGTGCGGATCGCGCTCATTCGTCATCTCCCTGCGTCGTGCCGAGGAACGCGGCCCGAAGGTCCGCTTCGACCTGTGCGTCGTCATTGTCCGAGCCGACGACCTTGCTGAAACTGCCGATGATGGCGTCGTGCATCTTGGCGAGCCAGGCTTCGGCCTCGCTGGCGCGGGCCTCGGCCCGGCGCGCCCGCGCTTCCGACTCGGCAAGGCGCACTTCGGTTTCGTCGAGCTGCTCCTGAAGCGAGCGGATTTCCTCGGCCGCGCGCTCGGCTTCCAGACGATGCTCGATCTCGAGTTCCGTCGCGCGCTCGTCGCGGATGCGGATCGCCTCGCTCGCCTCGCGCACGAGGTCGAGCGCCGCCGACCAGTCCCGCTTCGGCTCGCCGCCCGGCGCGACCAGCGAGTAGTTCGGCTCGCCCCGGTCCTCGGCCATGTCGGCGAGGCTCTGACGCAGGCTCAGGCCGATCTCCTCGTTTCCTCTGATGGTCATGCGTCGGTTTCCCCTCGTCCCTTGCCGCAGTCCTCGAAACGCCCGAAAGCGCTCAATCGTTCTTGTCGGGCGCCGTGAAGGGGCGCACGTTGGATGGCTTCTCCTCGCGCGCGACCGGCTCGGACGGCAGGTCGATCGCCCCCTCGCCATGGCGAAGCCGCGTCGCGCGCTTCAGGCTTTCGTTCTGCCGCTGCAGCGCGGAGCGACTTTCGCGGGCGATGTCGAGCGCACCTTGGGCAAGTGTGCGTTCGGCGCGCTCGTTCTGCAACTCCTCGATCAAACGACGGTTAGCGACCTCGAGCGCCATGCGCTCCTGCTCGAAGCGGAGCGTCAGCGCCTCGACGCGGTCCGACAGGTTGGCCGCGCGCGCATTGACGCTTTCGAGCGAGGCGTCCTTGGCCGCCAGCGCCTTCACCAGCATGTCGCAGCGCGCTTCCATCTCGTTGCGGCCCTTGTCGGCCTCCCCGAGCATGGTGGACAGGCGCCCATTGTCAGCGCGCAGGCTCTCGACGCGGCGCTCCAGGGTGATGCGGTCGGCGGAGGCTTCCTTCACCGCGCGGTCGGCCGAGCGCACGGTTTCCTCGCGCTCGCGCAACTGGTTGCGCACCTGCACGAGAATCTGATCGGTGGCCGCCAGCCGGGCGGTCAGCGTCTCGATCTTCATGGTGGAATTGGCGCGCTCGGTCTTCAGCGCGCCGAGATCGGCCTCGTGCTGGGCGACGCTGCGCTGGCGCGCGGCCTGTTCGGAGGCGAGCTGCGTTTCCAGCGTGGAGATGGTCTGGAGATTCTGATCGACCTGCTGCTCGATCTCGCTCAGCCGGCCATAGAGGCCGACGAGCTCGGCCGATTGTTCCTCGGCCAGAAGCTGCAGGCGGCGGTTCTCCCCGTCGAGAATCTGCCGCTTCTCCTCGGTTTCGGCGAGCATCCGCTCGGCCTCGTTGAGGGCCTGCTCCGAAATCTGCGCTTCGGCGCGCAGCGTCTTCACTTCGAGCGACAGCGACTGGTTCTGCTCGACCTCGGCGAGGAGCTGGCGCTCCAGCGCATTGGCATGCGAGGTGCGCTCGCGCAGCGACAGGCGCTGCTCGTCCATCAGCGTCTCGTTCTCGCGCAGCGTCGCTTCGAGACGGCCGACGCGGCCCGAGGCGGCGTTGAGATCGGCGAGCGCCTGCGAATTGCGGCTGAGAAGATCGTCCACCTCGCGGCGAAGCGACTGGTTGCCGTCGACTTCCTGCGACAGGAGCGCTTCGAGCTCCAGAACCCGCGCCTTGGTCTGCGACAGTTCGCCGGCGATCGTCTCGATCGGCGCGATCAGAAGCGAGAAGTCGTCGGTCAGGGTGCGCAGCTCGCCGAGGCGCTCCGACATCTCGCCGATCCGCACCCGCAGCATCTCGTTGCGCTGGCCGATGCCGTCGAGGGGCGGCAGGACGCTTGCCGCGGGTTTGGTCTCCACGGGGGGCGCTCTCCAAACGGGCGGGGCCGGCGGTTGTGCCTGCGGCGGGGCCGGCGCCCGCGCTTCGCCTTCCACGGCGCCGACCGTGTCCGGTCGATGTCCGCCGAGCCGGAACAGGAAGGACAAAGGTGACGTCATGGAACGGGACCCCGGAGGCAGCGGCTTCACGCTCTGTCTTGACGCCTCGGGGGCGGGGACGCAATTGGATTAAGATTTCCGAAACGAAGTTTTCCTCAAATTGTCGTTTTGAAACCTCACTCATTCGTCACCCGAACGACGATGTTCCGCCGCGTTATCACGCGGAAATGATGGCGCGAACCCGAGTCCCGAGGCCGTTCAGGAACCGTTCAGGTCCGACCTTGTTTTTAAGGAACTCGAACAATCCAGCCGGAGTGAATCATGCGCATCGCAAGAATGCTCGGGGGTAAGGTCTTGGCCGTCGCCATTGCGCTGACGATGCTGCCCGCCGCCCTCCCGGCCAATGTCCCGCTCGTGGGCGGCAGCGCCGCCAAGGCCGATCCCTATTGGGGCGGCCATGGCCGACACCATTACCGTGGCGGCGGCTATTATCGCGGCGGGCCCGGCTATTACGGCGGTCCTCGCTACTATGGCGGCCCTCGTTATTATGGCGGCCAGCGCTATTACGGCGGCCCGCGCCATTATCGCCGCCACAACAATGGCGGCGCGGCCGTCGCGGGCGCGATTCTCGGCCTCGGCGTCGGTGCGGCCATCGCCAGCGCCAACCAGCCGCGCTACGTCGCGCCGCGCTATGCCGCGCCGAGCTACGGTCTGCGTCCGTGGACGCCGGAATGGTACCGCTATTGCTCGAACCGCTACCGCTCGTTCGACGCGCGTTCGGGCACGTTCCAGCCCTATAACGGCCCGCGCCAGATGTGCCGCTGAGCGGCATCCAACGACATGAGAACGGCCGCGCCCTGCTCCGGGCGCGGCCGTTCTTCGTTGGAGGAACCGCCGAGCCCCGCGCCGCATTTCCCTTTCACAAGGTTGACGCAAGGGCTGGGGAGGCGGCGACATGAAGACGCAGTGGGGACTGAAGCTGGCGGCGGTGGCGCTTTTCGGAGCGATTGCGGGATCGATCGGCCTGCCGGCGCAGGCCTCGGCCGGCGAGTTCGTCGGGCTCGATCCCTATAACCGCCCGGTCTATGCGCGCGACGCGCGCTTCCCCATCGTGCCGAGCATCGTCACCGGCCCTCATTATCGCAAGACGGTCGGCCAGTTCGGCGGCCCTGCGGTGGCCGGCCCGCTCTACTACGCGACGCCCGCGCCCCCGGTGCCCGGCTTCTATCGTCCCGACCCCCTCGTGGAAGCGGGCGCGACGCTCGCCTTCGACCAGAACGCCGCGCTCGCCCGCGCCGAAACCGTGCGGCGGATCGAGCGCGGGAGCGCCCGCCCCGCGCCCTTCAGCGGCGAATGGTATCGCTATTGCGAAACGCGCTACCGCTCCTTCGACCGCGAAACCGGAACCTTCCAGCCGAACGCAGGCCCGCGCCGCCTCTGCCGCTGACGGCCAGCGTCCCCTGTCAAAGCGGCAAAGGACGGGTCGCGAGGTCGAGCCAGCGGCGATCCTCCTCGCTGTCGAGGCGCGGGCCGATCCGGGCCGCGACCTCGGCATGGTAGCCATTCAGCCATTCGATCTCGCCCGGCTCCAGAAGCGAGCGCACCACGAGGCGGCGGTCGATCGGCACGAAGGTCAGCGTTTCGAACCCATGCATCGGCAGGTCGCCGCCCTCGATCGGCGCGGCCTCCAGCGTGAGAAGCAGGTTCTCGATGCGGATGCCGAAGGCCCCTTCCCGATAATAGCCGGGCTCGTCGGACAGGATCATGCCGGGCTCCAGGACCGCCATGCCCCGGCGCGAGATGGATTGCGGCCCCTCGTGAACCGCCAGGAACGAGCCGATTCCATGGCCCGTGCCATGCGCGAAATCGCAGCCCGCGCGCCAGAGCGCGATGCGCGCGAGCGGGTCGAGATCAACCCCGCGCGTGCCCTTGGGAAAGCGGGCCGTGGCGATGGCGATCATGCCCTTGAGCACCAGCGTGAATTTCCGGCGCGCCTCGTCCGGCACCACGCCGACCGCCACGGTGCGGGTGATATCGGTGGTGCCGTCCTGATATTGCGCGCCGGAATCAATCAGGAAAATCTCGCCGTCACTGATCGTGCGGTTGGAAGCGCGGTTGACCCGGTAGTGCGGCAGCGCCGCGTTGGGGCCGGCGGCCGAGATCGTGTCGAAGGAAAGATCGCGCAGCGGCATCCCGTCGCGCTCGCCGAACTCCGCGCGGATGGCTTCGAGCTTCTGCGCGGCGTCGATCTCGGTGATCGTGCCGGCGGGCTGGCGGTCGAGCCAGGACAGGAAGGCGACCATCGCCGCCCCATCGCGCAGATGCGCGCGGCGCGAGCCCTCGATCTCGACCGGGTTCTTGCGGGCGCGCGGCAGCCGGGCGGGGTCTTCCTTCTCCACCACGCGGCCGCCTGCCTCCGCGACGATCCGCGCCAGCCGCTCCGCTGCGAGGGCCGGATCGAGCATTACCGCCTTGTCGCGCGCGAAATCCGCGAGCTGCAGTTCCAACTGATCCGGCGCCTCGATCTCGACGAGATCGGACAGATAGGCGCGCGCCTCGGCGTCGAGCTTGCCCGCGTCGATGAAGAGGGTTGGCCGCCCCTCGTTCGGCACCAGCGCGAAGGACAAGGGCAGCGGCGTGTGGGCGACGTCGCCGCCGCGAATGTTGAAGACCCAGGCGACCGAACTCGGATCGGTCAGCACCACCGCATCGGCCTTGGCGACGTCGAGCGCCTTGCGGAGGATCGCGAGCTTCTCGGCCGCCTCGACGCCGGCATAGGCGACGGGCTGGAGAGTGACGCGGCCCTTCGGCGCACTCGGCCGCGACTGCCAGATGCGATCCACCGGATTGTGCGGGAGAGGCACGAGCGCGCCGCCCGCCGCCTCCATGGCCTTGGAGAGCGCCTTCACCTCGGCGATCGTGTGCAGCCAGGGGTCGACGCCGATGCGAAGGCCCTTGGCGTGCTCGCCGAGATAGGTGGCGAGCGGCGTGTCTACCGAGCTTTCCGGCGCGAACACGGCGCCGTCGATCTGCGCGCGCGCCTGCACCGTGTAGCGCCCGTCCACGAAGAGGGCGGCGCTGCCCGGCAGCACCAGCGCGGTGCCGGCCGAGCCGGTGAAGCCGGTCATCCAGCGCAAGCGGTCGGCGGAAGGCGGGATGTATTCGCCCTGGTGCTCGTCGGCGCGCGGGATCACGAATCCGTCGACGCCCGCTTCGCGAAGCGCGGCCCGCAGGCGCTCGACCCGCGAGGCCGTTTCAGTGGCGTCGGACGTGTCGTCGAAATCCTGGAACATGGCGGCCTTCCCCGGTTCAGGGCAACGCGGCGCCGGGAGGCGCCCTGCCCCGTTTCCCCCGTCTGTTTCAAATCCCCTGGCCGGGCTCAAGCGAAAAAAGGATCGCCGGCGGGCGCTTGCGCGGATCGCGGAGGCTGGCTATGTTCGATCTTACGTTTACGCAAACGTCAAAGTTGCTCTACCGGGGAGGGTTCGCGATGCCGGTCTACCAGGCGCCCGTGGCCGATACGCTGTTCGTGCTCAATGATCTCTTGGGAATGGAGCGGCACAGCAACCTGCCCGCTTTCGCCGAAGCCTCGCCCGACATCGTGGAAGCCGTGCTCGGCGAAGCCGGGCGCTTCGCGCAGGAGGTGTTCTTTCCGCTGAACCAGTCGGGCGACCGCGAGGGCTGCCACCGCGCCGACGACGGTTCGGTGACGACGCCGAAGGGATTCCGCGAAGCCTACCAGCAGTTCCGCGAGGCGGGCTGGGGCGGGCTTTCGATCGACGCCGCCTATGGCGGCCAGGGCCTGCCGCATACGGTCGCGGCCGCCGTCAACGAATATCTCTCCTCCGCCAACATGGCCTTCGCCATGTATCCGGGCCTCACGCGCGGCGCGATCGCGGCGCTCGAACTGCACGGCACGGACGAGCAGAAGCAGCTTTATCTGCCCAAGATGGTCGAGGGCATCTGGACCGGCACGATGAACCTGACGGAGCCCCATTGCGGCACCGATCTCGGCCTCCTGCGCACCAAGGCCGTGCCTCAGGGCGACGGCTCCTACCAGATCACCGGGCAGAAGATCTTCATCTCGGCCGGCGAGCACGACCTCTCCGACAACATCATCCATCTCGTTCTCGCCCGCATCGAGGGCGCGCCGGAAGGCGTGAAGGGCATTTCGCTCTTCGTGGTGCCGAAGTTCCTGCCCGACGCGTCCGGCCAGCCCGGCGCGCGCAACGCGCTCTCCTGCGGCTCGATCGAGGAGAAGATGGGCATCCACGCCAACGCCACCTGCGTCATGAACTACGACGGGGCGACGGGCTGGCTGGTTGGCGAGGCCGACAAGGGCCTGCGCGCCATGTTCACCATGATGAACGAGGCGCGGCTCGGCGTCGGCGTTCAGGGGCTCGCGGTGTCCGAGGTCGCCTATCAGAACGCTGTCGCCTATGCCCGCGAGCGCCTTCAGGGCCGCTCGCTCTCCGGCACCAAGGCGCCCGACAAGCGTGCCGATCCGATCATCGTGCACCCGGACGTGCGCCGGATGCTGATGACGATCCGCGCCGTCAACGAAGCCGGCCGCGCGCTGATCCTCTCGACCGCGCTGAAGGGCGATCTCTTCCATCTCAGCGAAGACGCCAAGGAGCGCGAGGCCGCCGACGACTGGCTCGGCCTGATGACGCCCGTGATCAAGGGCGTTCTCACTGACAAGGGCTTCGAGAACGCCGTGATGGCGCAGCAGATCTTCGGCGGCCATGGCTATATCGCCGAATGGGGCATGGAGCAGTATGTGCGCGACGCGCGCATCGCGCAGATCTACGAGGGCGCCAACGGCATCCAGGCGCTCGATCTCGTCGGCCGCAAGCTGGCGCTGAACAACGGCCGGGCGGTGCAGAGCTTCTTTGCCGAAGTCGGCGCCTTCTGCGAGACGCACCGCGCCGACGAGCGCATGGCGCCCTTCACCAAGGGCCTGAAGAAGGGCCTGAACGACCTGCAGGCGGCGACGCTCTGGCTGATGGGCAACGCCATGGGCAAGCCCGACAATGCCGGCGCGGCCTCGACCGACTACATGCACCTGTTCGGCCTCGTGGCGCTCGGCTACATGTGGGGGCAGATGGCGAAGGTGGCGTCCGACAAGCTCAGCGAGGGAGGAGCCGTGAACGCGGAGTTCCTGGAAGCCAAGCTCGTGACGGCGCGCTTCTTCATGGACCGCCTGATGCCGGAAACCGCCGCGCATCTTGCCCGCATCTCGTCGGGCTCCACCTCGACCATGGCGCTGGATGCCGGCGCTTTCTGACCCGTCCACCCGAACCGCCCCGGCCACGATCCGAAGAGAGCCTGAGATGACCGAAGCTTATATCTACGATCATGTCCGCACGCCGCGCGGCCGAGGCAAGAAGGACGGCTCCCTCCACGAGGTGCCCGCCGTTCGCCTCGCCGCCCGCGTCCTGGAATCGCTGCGCGAGCGCAACGGGCTCGACACGGCCAAGGTGGACGACATCATCTTCGGCTGCGTCGATCCGGTCGGCGAAGCCGGCTCGGTGATCCCCAAGGCTGCCGCCTTCGAGGCGGGCTACGATTTCGCCGCGCCCGGCATGCAGATCTCGCGCTTCTGCGCGTCCGGCCTCGACGCGGTGAATCTCGGCGCGTCCAAGATCGCCTTCGGCGCCGACGACATCGTGATCGCCGGCGGCGTGGAATCCATGTCGCGCGTCGGCATGGGCATGTCGGGCGGCGCCTGGATCATGGACCCGTCCGTCGGCATTCCCGCCTATTTCATGCCGCAGGGCATTTCGGCCGATCTGATCGCCACGAAATACGGCTTCTCGCGCGACGACGTGGACGCCTATGCCGTGGAATCGCAGCGCCGCGCGGCGGAAGCCTGGGGCGACGGGCGCTTCGCCAAATCCGTCGTCCCCGTGCGCGACCAGAACGGGCTCGTGATCCTCGACCGCGACGAGCACATGCGCCCGTCCACGGACATGCAGTCGCTCGGCAGCCTCAACGCCTCCTTCGCCATGCATGGCGAAATGGGCGGCTACGATGCGGTGGCGATCCAGGCGCATCCCGAGCTGGAAAGCGTGACCCATGTTCACCACGCCGGCAACTCGTCGGGGATCGTGGACGGCGCGGGCGCGGTGCTTCTCGGCTCCAAGCGGGCGGGCGAAACGCTCGGCCTGAAGCCGCGCGCGCGCATCCGCTCCTTCGCCAATATCGGCTCCGACCCCGCCCTGATGCTGACCGGGCCGGTGGACGTGACGAAGAAGCTTCTGGAGCGCTCCGGCATGGCGCTGTCGGATATCGACCTCTTCGAGCTGAACGAGGCCTTCGCGGCCGTGGTGCTGCGCTATCTTCAGGCCTTCGAGATCGATCCGGCCGTGATGAACGTCAATGGCGGCGCCATCGCCATGGGCCATCCGCTCGGCGCGACCGGCGCGATGATCCTCGGCACGGTGCTGGACGAGCTGGAGCGTCAGGACAAGCAGACCGCGCTCGTCACGCTCTGCATCGGCGCCGGCATGGGCACGGCCACCGTCATCGAACGCGTCTGAGGCGGGCGAGCGTGACCGCCCCTCGCCTCCTCCCGCGCCCGGCCGAACGCGTCAGGCGTTCAGCAGACCTGGATGCCGAGTTCGGCGGCCATGGCGTGGGCGCTGGTGAGGTTGAGATGCGGCAGGGCCTCGAAGGCGGGACGGGCGAAGTAATAGCCCTGGAAGAGATGGATGCCAGCGACCTGCAGGATCGTGAACTCGGCTTCCGTCTCGACGCCTTCGGCGAGAACCTCGATGCCGAGCGCCCGGGCGGCCGTGGCGATCGAGGCGACCACGACCTGCCGCGGATAGCTCGCGTCGATGCCGCGCACGAGCTTCATGTCGAGCTTGATGAGGTCGGGCTGGAAATCCACGAGAAGCCCGAGCCCGGCAAAGCCCGCCCCGAAATCGTCCAGCGCGGTGATGAAGCCCTGCCGGCGATATTCGGAGAGGATGCGCTGGAGATGGCCGGTGTCGACGATCTCCTCGTTCTCGGTGAACTCGAACATCAGGGCGCCGAGCGGGAAGTCGTGGCGGCGCGCGGCCAGAAGCGTCGCGCGCAGGCAGGCCGCCGGCTCATAGACGGCGTTGGGCAGGAAGTTGATCGACAGGCGAAGATCGTCGCCGCGCGGGAAGAGGCGGGAGGCGAGCTCGATCGCCTTCACGCGGCAGCGCTGGTCGAAGCGGTATTTCTGCTCGGCGCGAACCTGCGACAGGATGCTGTAGGCCCCCTCGCCGCCCAGGCCCCGGATCAGCGCCTCGTAGCCCCAGACCCGGTTCTCGCGCAGATCGTAGATCGGCTGAAAGGCCATGGAAAAGTCGAAGTCGAGCGCCTCGCCCGACCGGCATCCTTCGCATTCGACGCTCATGGGGCTGGCTCCGTTTCGCGGTTTCTCGGCTTTAACCTTAAGGCTCGTCCCTTAGTAAAACCTGAAGTCCATCCGGCTCTTCCTTAGCCGGTGCACCAAATCCATCTCCCATTTTCCATCGTTCTTTCCGGGAAACAGGCATGACCTACAAGAACTTCACGCTCGGCCCGAATGAAGAGGGCATCGTCGTCGTCACCTGGGACATGCCGGACCGGTCGATGAACGTCTTCACCGAAGAGGTGATGGGCGAGATCGACGCGATGGTGGACGCCTTCGCCGCCGACGAATCGGTGAAGGGCGTCGTCTTCACCTCGGGCAAGGCGGGCTCCTTCACCGGCGGCGCCGATCTGAAGATGCTGCGCGGCATGTTCGACGCCTTCGAGGCCAAGCGTCGTGAGGATAAGGACGCGGCGGTCGCCGAACTCTTCACCCGTTGCGGCGAGATGGGCCGGATCTGGCGCAAGCTGGAAACCTCCGGCAAGCCTTATGTCGCGGCGATCAACGGCACCTGCATGGGCGGCGGCTTCGAGCTGGCGCTGGCCTGCCACGGCCGCGTCGCCGCCGACAGCGCCAAGATGGGCCTGCCGGAAGTGAAGGTCGGCATCTTCCCGGGCGCCGGCGGCACGCAGCGCGTGCCGCGCCTCACCGACACGCAGTCCGCGCTCCAGATGCTCCTGAAGGGCGAAACGCTCTCGGCCGCCAAGGCCAAGGGGATGAAGCTGATCGACGAGGTCGTGCCCGCCGATCAGCTGGTGGAGAAAGCCAAGGACATGCTGCGCGCCGGCCTGAAGCCGGTGAAGGCCTGGGACGAGAAGGGCTTCAAGCTGCCCTCCGGCCCGGTCTATTCGCCGGCGGGCGCGCAGGTCTGGCCGGCCGTCGCCTCGCTCTACCGCAAGGAGACCAGCGACAATTATCCGGGCGCCCGCGCCATCGTGAAATGCGTCTATGAAGGCCTGCTCCTGCCGATCGACCAGGCATTGAAGGTCGAGCAGCGCTACTTCACCGAGGTTCTGCAGACCACCGAAGCGGCGATGATGATCCGCTCGCTCTTCGTTTCCATGCAGGCGCTGAACAAGGGCGCGCGCCGCCCCAAGGACGTCGGCCCGACCGAGCTCGGCAAGATCGCGGTGATCGGCGCCGGCTTCATGGGCGCGGGCATCGCCCATGTGGCGGCCAAGGCCGGCCTTTCGGTCGTGCTTCTCGACCGCGACCAGGAGGCCGCCGACAAGGGCCGGGCCCATTCCGCGACCGTCATGGAAGGGCTCGTGAAGAAGGGCCGCGCCACCAAGGAGGAGGCCGAGGCGCTTCTGTCGCGCATCACCGCGACCCCCGACTACGCCGCGCTCGGTGACGTCGATCTCGTGGTGGAAGCCGTGTTCGAGGACCGCAAGGTCAAGGCCGAGGTGACGAAGCGCGCCGCCGAGGCGATGAAGCCCGGCGCGATCTTCGCTTCCAACACCTCCACCATCCCGATCACGAGTCTGGCCGAAAGCTTCCCCGATCCGCAGCGTTTCATCGGTATCCATTTCTTCTCGCCGGTGGAGAAGATGATGCTGACCGAGATCATCATGGGCGAGGAAACAGGCTCGCAGGCGCTCGCCACCGCGCTCGACTTCGTGCGGGCCATCAAGAAGACGCCGATCGTCGTCAACGACACGCGCGGCTTCTTCGCCAATCGCTGCGTGCTTCGCTACATGTCGGAAGCCTACGACATGCTGATCGAGGGCGTGCCGGCGGCGATGATCGAGAACGCGGCGCGCGGCGCGGGCATGCCCGTCGGCCCGCTCGCCCTCAATGACGAAGTGGCCATCGACCTCAGCCAGAAGATCATGCGCGCCACGATCGCGGACCTCGGCGAAGCGGCCGTCGATGCCGGCCATCTCAAGCTGGTCGATGCGCTGGTGGCCGAAGGCCGGATCGGCCGCAAGGGCGGCAAGGGCTTCTACGACTATCCGGAGAAGCCCGCCAAGAAGCATCTCTGGCCCGGCTTGAAGAACCTCTTCCCGCAGAAGCGCCCGGAGGAGGTCGACTTCACCGAACTCAAGCAGCGCTTCCTCGTGACCATGGCGCTGGAAGCGGCGCGCACGATGGAGGAAGGCGTCGTGACCGACCCGCGCGAGGCCGATGTCGGCTCGATCCTAGGCTTCGGCTACGCGCCTTATACGGGCGGCACCATCTCCTATATCGACGGGATGGGCGTGAAGACCTTCGTGGCCCTGTGCGAGACGCTCGAAGCCAAGCATGGCGAGCGCTTCCGCCCGACGCCGCTCCTGCGCGAGATGGCCGAGAGGGGCGAGAGCTTCTATTCGCGCTTCGGCGCGGCGGCCTTGGTGGAAGCGGCCTGAGGCGACATCGCCAGACGGACCCGGATCAGGGGGCGGCTCTTCGGGGCCGCCCCTTTTCGTTTCAGCCCGCGCGCTTTTCCTTGGCGAGGCTGCGGCCGATCGTGTCGGCGACGCGCGCGCCGCGCACGCCGAGCGGCTTTTCCGGCTCGTCGGTCGTGTCGACCGCCGTCTGATGCTCCATCTCGGCATTGATCTCGGCGCCGACGATGAAGATGGTCGAGGACAGCCAGACCCACATCATGAAGCCGACCACCGCGCCGAGCGAGCCGTAGGTCGCGCCGTAATTGGCGAAGTTCTGGAGATACCAGGAGAAACCCATCGAGGCAGCGAGCCAGATCGCGGCGGTCAGCGTCGCTCCGAAGAACACCCATTTCCAGCGCGCCCGCGCCCGGCTCGGCCCGTAGCGATAGACCATGCTGATGCCCCCGACCGCCAGCGCGAAGACGATCGGCCAGCGCGCGGCGGCGATCAGTTCGTCCGTCAGGCTCTCGGCCCCGATCAGGTTCATGAGGATCGGCACCACGCCGACCGAGACGAACATGACCGTGCCGATGAAGACAGCGCCCATGGTGAACAGGAAGGCGACCGCGTTGAGCTTGAGGAAGGAGCGCATTTCCTGCTCGCCATAGGCGACGTTCATCGCCTCGAACAGCGTCTTCACGCCGTTGTTGGCGCTCCAGAGCGAGAAGAGAAGGCCCGAGACGAAGCCGATCGACAGCGAGGCGGGATCGCGCGTCACGAGGTTCTCGAGCTGCGACGTGAGGATTTCGGTGCCCGCGCGCGGGAGGAACTGGCCGACATAGGCGATGTGGTCCGCGATCGTCGTCGGGTCCGCCACGATGCCGTAGAAGGACACGAAAACGGCGAGCGCGGGAAACAGCGCCAGCAGGAGATAGAAGGTCGCGCCGGCCGCGATCAGCATCACCCGGTCCTCGAAGAACGAGTACCAGAGCCGCCAGGCGATGTCCTTCCAGCCCTTCCAGGGAATGCCGAGCGGGCCTCGCGCGTCACGACCGCGCCCCGGTTCGCTGGCGCGGCGCCGGATTTCCTCGGTCGTGTTCGGGGCAAAGCGCAGGCCCGGCACAGGCATGGTCGTCTCCAGCAGGAACTCCAGCCGCGTCGCGGCCATCGAACCCACGGAAATGCCGCATTTCGCCAGACGGTTCCCGCCTTGCCTGTGGAGAAGCCACCGACGGGCCGGTTTCGCGCAAGCTCGGCAAGCGGGCGTGGAAAACCTAGCCCTTCGCGTGCGCTTCCCCTCGACAGGGCGGGCGTGGGATCGTAAAAGTCGAAACGTCAAGGATAATATTCCTTGATCTCTCACTCCGCTCCTTCGATCCCTCCGAGACGATCCGCATGTTTTCCCACGAGCGCATCTGGACCGCGATCGATCTACTGGCCGCCCGCTGCAAGCTGTCCGCTTCGGGTCTGGCGCGGCGGGCGGGGCTGGACCCGACCACGTTCAACCGCTCCAAGCGCTTCGCCGCCGACGGGCGTCCGCGCTGGCCCTCCACCGAATCGATCGCCAAGATCCTGGAAGCGACGGGCGTGTCCTTCTCGGAATTCTCCTCGTTTCTCGGCAGCGGCCTGTCTCCGGCCGCCCTGCCCGCGCGCGCGCCGGCCGCCGTCCCGCTGATCGGCTTCGCGCAAGCCGGCGCCGGCGGCTTCTTCGACGATGCCGGCTTCCCGGTCGGCCAGGGCTGGGACGAGATCGAACTGCCCGGCCAGGACGGGACGCTCTATGCGCTGGAAGTGTCCGGCCAGTCCATGCTGCCGCTCTATCGCGAGGGCGACGTCGTGATCGTCTCGCCCGGCGCCTCGGTTCGGCGCGGCGACCGGGTCGTCGCCAAGACGCGCGACGGCGAGGTCATGGTGAAAATCCTCCAGCGCCAGACCGCTAGGACGGTGGAACTCGCCTCCGTGAATCCGGACTTCCCCGACCGCCAGTTCGCCGCGTCCGAGATCGAATGGATCGCGCGCATTCTCTGGGCCAGCCAGTAGGCTCCGCCGTTTCGTCACAGCGACCGGGGGTGAGCGGTCCGGCTGAACCCGATCCGGGCGCCTATCCGGACTCGGCTTTCAGGCGGCACGCCCTAGGTTTCCAAGGGTACAACCGAGGAACGGACATGCAAGCGTTTCGAATCGCGCTGGGGCTCTGCGCGCTTCTTCTGGCCTGGATGTTTCTTCTGCCGCCCGCAGCGCTCGGCCCCGTGGAGCGGGATATCGTGGAAGCCCGCCCCGTCGCCACACCAGCCGCGACTGCCTCGCCCGCGCCCGCATCCGCGCCCGTCGTGGAAACGGTGGACGCCGCTGCCGCTCCGGTGCGAACGATCGGCCCCGTCGCGGTGGAGATCGACGGCGCGCTTCAACGCCTGCCGGCGGTGGCGAGCGGCGCAGCGGAGCCTCCCATCGCCGAACGGCCGGCGCAGGTCGCACTGGCCGGGGCCGCCGAGGCGGCACCCGCTCCGGAACCCGACCCGGCCGAGACGGCGGCGGTATCCCCGACCCCGGACGCACCGCAGGTGCGCCGCCTTCCCGCGCCGATCGCACTCGACACGGGAACGATCCGCTCCGGCGAGGAGACGATCCAGATCGCGGGCATCGCGCCGATCGCGCCGGAAACGCGCTGTGCCGACGGGCCGCGCTCCTGGCCCTGCGGCGTGCGGGCCAGAACCGAATTCCGGGCCTGGCTGCGCGGGCGCACCCTCACCTGCGACCCGGCCGAAGCCGCGACGCCGGATGCGCCGACCGCCTGCCGGCTGGGCGAAGAGGATGTCGGCGACTGGCTGGTGCGCAATGGCTGGGCCAATGCCGAGCCCGGCAGCCGCTACGAGCGCGAGGCGCAGGCCGCAAGACAGGCCGGCCGGGGCGTCTGGCAGTTCGAGGTGACGCGGCAGGGCGCCGTTCAGTAAGGCGACGTTTGCCCGGTCAGCGCCGCCCCTTCCCCAGGAGAGGCGCTGCGGAGCGAAGAGCACGGCGTCGCCGCCGCGCTCCTTGTCTCGTCAGGCGAGCGGCTGGAGACGACCTTCCAGCGCGTCGCGGATCAGCTTGCGCGTTTCCTCGATGCCGTAGAGCGCCACGAAGGAGCCGAAGCGCGGTCCCCGCTCCTGTCCGATCAGGATCTGGTAGAGCGCCGAGAACCACTCGAGCGACACGCCCGGGCCGCCGTCCGGGCCCTTCTTCTTGGTGTCCTGATAGCGCTCGATGGGCCGCGCGACGTCGAGAACCGCATCCTGGATCGCACCCGCGTCGGCGTCCGGCGCCAGCGCGCCGAGCTTCTGCTCCAGCGTTTCGAGCGCGGCGCGCTCCACCTCGTCGGGCGCGCGGAAGCGCTTGGTCGGGCGAACGAAGTCCTCGAAATAGCGCAGCGCATAGGCGACGAGCCGGTCGAGTTCGGGATCGGTCTCGGCGGTGACGCCCGGCGCATAGCGCGAGATGAAGCCCCAGAGCGTCTTGGCGTCCGACGCATTCGAGGCCGACACGAGGTTCAGAAGCAGCGCGAAGGGCACGGCGATGCCCTTCACCGGCGGCTCGCCATTGTGGATGTGGAAGACCGGGTTCTGCAGGCGGGACTTCGCGTCCTGCCGGTCGAAGGCCGAGGCGAAGGCGTAATAGTCCTCCACCGCCTTCGGGATCACGTCGAAATGCAGGCGCTTGGCGGCGCGCGGCTTGTTGAACATGTAGAGGCCGAGGCTTTCGGGCGAGGCATAGGTCAGCCATTCCTCGATCGACAGGCCGTTGCCCTTCGACTTCGAGATCTTCGCGCCCTCGGCGTCGAGGAAGAGTTCGTAGACGAAATGCTCCGGCGCCTCGCCGCCGAGAATCTCGCAGATCCTGTCGTAGACGCCGGCATTGGTCTGGTGGTCCTTGCCGAACATCTCGAAATCGACGCCGAGCGCCGCCCAGCGCATGCCGAAATCGGGCTTCCACTGCAGCTTCACCGCGCCGCCCGTGACCGGCAGCGTGGTTTCCGTGCCGTCCTCGTCGAGGAAGGTGACGGTGCCCGCCTTGGCGTCGACATGCTTCATAGGGACGTAGAGGACGCGTCCGGTCTTGGGCGAGATCGGCAGGAAGGGGCTATAGGTCGCCTGACGCTCGGGCCCGAGCGTCGGCAGCATGACGCCCATGATGTCGTCGTAGCGCTCGGCCGCGCGCAAGAGCACCTCGTCGAACCGGCCGGAGCGGTAATAATCCGTCGCGCTCGCGAACTCGTATTCGAAGCCGAACGTGTCGAGGAAGCGGCAGAGCATGGCGTTGTTGTGCTCGGCAAAGCTCTCGGCCTCGCCGCCGAACGGATTGGGCACGTCGGTCAGCGGCTTCTGGAGATAGGGCTCCAGCGCGGCGCGGTCGGGCACGTTGTCGGGGATCTTGCGCATCCCGTCCATGTCGTCCGAGAAGCAGATCAGCCGCGTCGGCACCTTGTCTTCCGTCAGGATGCGGAAGGCGTTGCGCACCATCGTGGTGCGCGCGACCTCGCCGAACGTGCCGATATGCGGCAGGCCCGAAGGGCCGTAGCCGGTCTCGAACAGGGCTTCCGTCTTGCCCGTCCGCTCCAGCCGCTTCACGATCTTGCGCGCTTCCTCGAAGGGCCAGGCATTGGAGCCGAGCGCCTCCGCATGGATCGTGGCATCGTGATAGACGGAAGGCCGCGGCGCGTCGGACATTCGTTCGAGTTCCTTCGAAATCAGGGCGGCGCATCGAGCGCCGCGTTGACGTCCGTCTAGGGGCGCAGACGGTCCGTCGTCAACAAATCGCGTTCAGAACGCGCTGATCGGAAAATAGCGAAGCAGGAGTTCGGACATGCGCCCGTCCCTCACGATGCGCCCGATCGCGTAGTCGAAGGCGCTGGCAAGTTGCGGGTCGTCGCCGCGCACCGCGATACCCAGCCCCTCGCCGAGAAAGCGGTCGGACAGATAGGGACCGCCCGCGAACTCGCAGCAATCGGCCGAGGCTTCGCTGCCGAGCCAGAAGGACGAGGCGACCCCATCGCCGAACAAGGCCTTCACGCGCCCGGCGCGCAGGGCCTCCTGCGCGTTCGCCAGCGTGTCGAAGGGAACGGGCTTGGCCTTGGGAAAGAAGGAGCGCAGCATCGCTTCGTGCGCGCTGCCGGTGACGACACCGACATCGACGCCCACCAGCCCGCCTTGCAGAGGTTGCGTCAGGTCCGTCCCCCGCCGAACCATAAAGCGCGCGGGATAGCGGAAGAAGGGCTGCGTGAAGGCGAAGCGCGCGCGGTTGTCGGCGCTGATCGCGAGCCCGGCGACGACGGCGTCGCCCTCCCCCGATTCCAGTGCCGCGCCGAGATCGGCGAAGGGCCGCGCCTCGATCTGGCAGATCGCGGTGACGTTCAACTCCTCGCAGATGGCGCGCGCGAGATCGACATGGAAGCCGGTCAGCCGGCCGCGCTGGTCCAGAAAGTTGAACGGCGGATAGTCGACGGCCGTCAGGAAGCGAATGCGCGTGCGCGCCGAAAGGTCGGGCTGCGTGATTCGCAGCGTCTGGTCGCGGAAATTCGGCGTTTCGACGGCCGACTGCGCCTGAGCCGGAGATACCGCCCAGAATGCAACCAGGGATAAACAAAGAGCCGCAAGATTCGTCAGGGTTCGCTTCTGGGTTGGTTTCTTCAAGCGCATCATTCCGAAACCATCGGGCGGGGTCCTCGTGGGGTGGCGCGTGTCGGTTCCAAAGTCCGCAGATGAGTGGGAAGACGGGTCCGGCGCACGGGCAGAGCCTTTGTATGGCGCGTGGCAAGAGCTCGGCAAGCCGGCCGACCTCCTCATCGAGCCGGCGCATCCGCTCATCATCGAGGGCCGGGACGCGCGGCTGCTCGACGCCTTCCTAGCCCATGCCGGCCTCGACGAACACATCTATGCCGAAACCGCGAACCGTGCGCGCCGCCACGGCGCCGCGGTGGACGAGGAGCTCGTCGCCAGCGGGGTGCTGACGGAAGAGCGCCTCGCCGCAGCGATCGCTCGGACGCTCGACCTTCCCTTCGCCCGGATCGAGCCGGGCATCACCATCCTGCGCAACGGGCGCGGCGAGTGGCAAAGCGGCCAGCGGCACCTCAAAGGGTGCGGCCTCGGCTTCGACGCGCGGCTTTTCATCAGCCCGGCGCTCGACGACCTTGCCGGCACCGCCCGGCGGATCGCGGCGCTCGGCCCGAGGCGGACGGCGCTCTGCGTCGCCACGCGCGGCGACATCGCCCGCGCCCGCGCCGATTTCACCCAGCAGGAACGCGCCGACCGCGCCCGGTTGAGCTTGGCCGCCGACCGGAACCACCTGTCCGCGCGCGAGGTGATGACCGCGTTTCAGGCGATGGTCGCAACGCTGATCGCGACAACCGTCGTTCTCGCCTGGGCTCTCCTGCCCTGGTTCTGGAACGCGGTCCATGTGCTTTGCAGCCTGACGGCCATGGTGCTCACCACCTTCCGGCTGGCGGTTCTCTCCGAAACGCCGCCGATCGAAGAGGAGCCGAGCCGGCCTTCTCCGCCGGACCTTCCCGACCCACTCGACGAGATCGACGGCCTGCCCGTTTATTCGGTGCTCGTCGCCCTGCATCGCGAGGCCGACATGGCCCCGTCCATCGTCGAGGCCATGGCCGCGCTCGACTGGCCGCGCTCCAAGCTCGAAGTGTTCTTCGTCTGCGAGGCGTCCGATCCGGAGACGGTTCATGCGGTGGAACGCGCCATCGCGGGCGAGCCGAATTTCTCGGTGATCGCGACGCCCCGCAGCGATCCCCTCACCAAACCCAAGGCGCTGAACTTCACGCTGCCGCTCGCGCGCGGCGAATTCCTCGTGCTCTACGACGCGGAGGACCGCCCGGCCCCGCGCCAGCTGCGCGCCGCCTTCGAGACCTTCCGCAGCGCCGCGCCGGACCTTGCCTGCGTTCAGGCCCCGCTCACCATCCGCAACGCGCGGGCCGGCTGGTTCGAGACGCTTTTCGCACTGGAATACGACGTCCTGTTCAAGGCGACCCTCCCCTGGCTCGCCGCCCACAACCTTCCCATTCCGCTCGGCGGCACGTCGAACCATTTTCGCCGCGAAGCGCTCGTGGATGTCGGCGGGTGGGACAGTCACAATGTCGCCGAGGATGCCGATCTCGGCATTCGGCTGGCCCGCGCGGGCTGCCGGACCGGGGTGATCGACGCGCCGACCTCGGAAACGGCGACGGGACGCTGGCGCGACTGGCGCAATCAGCGCACCCGTTGGATCAAGGGCTGGATGCAGACCTGGCTGGTTCACATGCGCAATCCCGGCCGTCTGGTGCGGGATCTCGGCTGGCGCAACCTTCTCTCGTTCCAGCTCGTGTTCGGCGGCATGGTGGCGTCCAGCCTGCTGCACGTCGTCTTCGGAATCCATCTCGTCGCCCAAGCGCTCGCCTATGCGGCCGGCCAGCAGACATCGCTCGTCTTCGGCCTTCTGGCGTTTCTCGACGTGTCCAACATCATCCTCGCCTATGCTGCCTTCATCGGCCTTGCCAGCCGCGTGACGCCGCGAAGCGAGCACCGCCTTTTGCGGCGCCTCTGGTCGCTCTGGTTCTATTGGCTGATGGTGAGCTTCGCCGGAATGCGCGCGGCGCTGCAACTCCTGCACAAGCCGCACCACTGGGAAAAGACCCCGCACGGGCCCACCGCCGCGCGGCCGCTGCCGGACGCAGGACATCACCTGTCGACATCCTGACATTCGGCATATGGAAGAGCCCCCGCCGCGATGATCCACGGCGGAGGGTTCGAGCCTCACTCCGATCGAGCCGAGACGTCGCGCCTCGGCTCGCGCCGTTCCGGTCAGTCGCGATCCACGACCTCGGCATGGGGCCGGTCGTCGCCGCGCGCGATCTCCTCGTGCCAGCCGCCGTCGCGGTCCTGATAGACGATGCCCTCGGTTTCGCCCGCCAGTTCCTGACGCGCGGAGGCGTCGCGCGCGGCGGCGAGCGCCGCGTCATGCGACCGGAACGTCTCGGAAAACACGTCGCCGACCTTGTAGGCCCAACCGCCATCGTGCTCGACGACTTCGTAGCGGATGTTCGACATCGGGTCTTCTCCTCGGATGGGCGTCGGGGACGCGCTGCACTCTGTTCAAAGCTGGAGGGAAAGCTGGAACAGCGCGGCGCGAAGGCCAGCCCATCGCGCCTGAATGAGCGTTCAACGCAACTCGGCCGGAACGCTCGTCCGCGAGACGGGGCAAGGTTCCCCGATCCGGCGAGACCGATCGTCGCGGGCATCCCTCATCTTTTGCGGCCCGAAACTCCGGCGTTTGTGTTAGAGATTTTACCGCCAGCCAGAGGCAACCTCTTCCAAAGCAGATTCAAATCGTTATATGCCTTCATAAGGCATCCATGCGATCAAACCGCAGCCTTGAAATCTCGACAGCGACAACGTCCGGTAGCGCCCACCTCGGGTCGTGGCGAACAACATGGCGCGTCGAAATCCAGCCTGACACCATTAGAATACGCCTTCATAAGAGGCCGCATCGAACGAGAGCCCAGACCATGAAAGAGCGCAGGCAGATTGGCGCGATCGCCTATTCCAACGACGCCGACGCGGGTCTGCGCATTCTCTTGGTGACGTCGCGCGAGACCGGCCGCTGGGTGATCCCCAAGGGCTGGCCGATGAAGTCCAAGCAGCCGCATCAGGCGGCCGCGCAGGAGGCTTTCGAGGAAGCCGGCGTGGAAGGCTCGATCGCCAAGAAGGCGGCCGGCTCCTATCGCTATCCCAAGACCCTGCGCAACGGCGAAATCGTCTCGTGCCGCGTCAAGGTCTATCCGATGCAGGTGAGAAAGCTCGTCTCCAAATGGCCGGAGGCCGCCGAACGCAAGCGGCAATGGTTCAGCACGGAGGACGCGGCGGCGGCCGTGCTCGAGCCTGAACTCGCCGACATCCTGCGCTCGATGGGGCAAACGCTGAGCGCGCCTTCCGCATCGTGAACGCGCGGGCGATGGCCCGCGCTTAGCTTTCGGCCTCCGCGCCCCGGATGCGGTGCGGATGGCTGGCCAGTTCGAAATCGGCGCCGCGCGCCACGACGGCCAGCGTAAGGCCGGCTTCCTCGGCGCTGTCGAGCGCGAGCGCGGTCGGCGCGGAAACGGCGGCCATGAGCTCGCAGCCCATCACCGCTGCCTTCTGGACGAGTTCCACCGAGACGCGGCTCGTCATCACCAGGAATCCGCCCCCGGCGCGTCGCTGCGAGCGCGCGAGCCAGCCGGCCACCTTGTCGAGCGCGTTGTGCCGCCCGACATCCTCGCGAACCACTTCGATCGTGCCGTCCGCGCTCGCGAAAGCGGCGGCATGGACCGCGCGGGTCCTGGCACCCAGCACTTGGCGCGCACCGAGTTCTTCCATGGCCCGGCCGATCGCCTCCGGCGCGACGCGGAGGCGGTCGCTCAGCCGGGGCAGGTCCGGCCGCGTCTTCTCCAGGCTTTCCGCCCCGCACAGGCCGCAGCCGACCGGCCCGGTCATGAGACGGCGCTGCGCGACATAGGTCGCGGCGCGCGAGGCGTCGAGCCACAAGCGGCAATCGTAGCCGCCCTCCGCTTCCTCGATCTCCAGAGCCTCGATCTCGTCGGGATGACGGACGATCCGCTCGTTGAGGGCGAGGCCCACGGCGAAGTCCTCGAGATCATCGGGCGTCGCCATCATCACGGCATGGGTCGAGCCGTTCACCGACAGAGCGACCGCCGTCTCGGCCGGCACGCTCCGCTCCGTCGCGACGAAACGCCCGTTTCGCCAGGCAAGGATCGGCGCGGCTCGAAAACTTTCGACCAAGGCAAGTCTCCCGGTTGCAGGTGGCGCGCCGCTTCGCGCCCGATCTGGGGTTTTAAACCAAGGCGGACCCGTGCGGTTAGATTTCCCATGGAGGCATGACCACGAATTGCGGACGATGGCTCGGTCGCAAGGATCATGCCTGCCGCGCGACCGCAGGCGAACAGTTCGACATCGCCGGTCCGGCCCACTTCGTTGCAAAAAGATGTCACCCGAAAGGTCGGATCGGGCAAAGGCCATGCCCCCCTCGCGTCCTACACGAAGAGGTGACGCGTTTGTCATCGACAATCACGAGAAACTGAAGGAAGAACCCGCCACGTCCTTTCAACTAGGTGTGTCAAACCCGTGAGCGACTTTCTGTCCGCCGAGCTGGCGGCCCTTCTCCAGGTTCTCTTCATCGACATCGTGCTCGCGGGCGACAATGCCGTGGTGGTCGGCCTCGCCGCCGCCGGCGTCGATCCCGCCATCCGCCGCAAGGTCATCTTCCTCGGCATCGCCGGCGCGGTGGTGCTGCGCATTCTCTTCGCGCTGGTCGCCGTCCAGCTTCTGGCCATCGTCGGCCTGACGCTCGCGGGCGGCCTGCTGCTTCTCTGGGTCTGCTGGAAGATGTTCCGCGAAATCCGCGAAAGCGGCAGCGCGGAGGACGAGGCCGCCGCGATCGCGGAAGAAAGCAGGAAGCACAAGACCTTCGGTCAGGCGCTGTTCCAGATCATCATCGCCGACGTGTCCATGTCGCTGGACAACGTGCTCGCCGTCGCGGGCGCGGCGCGCGATCATCTGACGGTTCTGGTGATCGGCCTCCTGATCTCCGTGGTGCTCATGGGCGCCGCCGCCACATTGATCGCCAATCTCCTGCATAAATACCGCTGGATCGCCTGGGTCGGCCTCGCCGTCATCTTCTTCGTGGCGCTGCGCATGATCTATCACGGCTGGGACGACGTGGCCTGCCATGTCCAGTCGCTGTCGAGCTACTGCTCGGGCATTCCGATCGGAGGAACCGTTCATTGACCACCGACCTCACGCAACTCGGCCGGGACGCGCGCCCGGCCGCGAGCCCCGAAGACGCCGTTCTCGAAACCGTGCCCTTCGCGCGGCGCACGGACCCGGCCGCGGTGGTGCGTTTCACCTGCCCCGAATTCACCTCGCTCTGCCCGGTGACCGGCCAGCCGGACTTCGCGCATCTCGTGATCGACTACGTGCCGGACGAGCGGCTGGTGGAATCCAAGTCGCTGAAGCTCTTTCTCACGAGCTTTCGCAACCATGGCGCCTTCCATGAGGATTGCACGGTCATGATCGGCCAGCGCATCGTGGAGGCGACGCGCCCGCTCTGGCTGCGCATCGGTGGCTACTGGTATCCGCGCGGCGGCATCCCGATCGACGTGTTCTGGCAGACAGGCGCGCCGCCCGCCGGCGTGTTCCTGCCCGACCAGGGCGCGCCGACCTATCGCGGACGCGGATAGCGAACGCACCGTTCCGGTTGATCGCGACCCCGGCTCGGCCTAATGCCGAGCGATCAAGAAGGGGAGCGCCATGCAACTGGATCGAATCGAAGACGCCATCAAGGCCATCGCGGCGGGCGAGCTCGTCGTGGTGGTCGACGACACGGACCGGGAGAACGAAGGCGATCTGATCATGGCTGCCGGCAAGGCGACGCCGGAGAAGATGGCCTTCATGATCCGCCACACGAGCGGCATTCTCTGCGTTCCCATGACCGGCGAGCGGGCGGCGCAGCTCAACCTGCCGCCCATGGTCGCCAACAATCTCGACCCGATGCGCACCGCCTTCACCGTTTCGGTGGACTACAAGGTCGGCATGACCACGGGCATCTCGGGCGAGGAACGCGCCAACACGGCTCGCGCCCTCGTCAACGACAACGCGGTCGGCTCCGACTTCATCCGCCCGGGGCACATGTTCCCGCTGATCGCGCGCGAAGGCGGCGTCCTCACGCGCTCGGGCCACACGGAAGCGGGCGTCGATCTCGCCAAGCTCGCGGGCCTCGCCCCGGCCGGCATTCTGGCCGAAGTCGTCAATGACGACGGCACCGTGAAGCGCCTGCCCGAACTCCTCGTCTTCGCCAAGGAACACGATCTTCGCATCGTTTCGATCGAGGATCTCATTTCCTATCGCATCCGGCGCGAAAGCTTCGTGACGAGCGTGCGCGACGAGGAGATGGTGGTCGGCGGGCTCAAGGGCCGCGTGAAGATCTACCAGACCCCGTTCGATCCGATCCAGCATGTCGTGGTCGTGTTCGGCGACGTGCGCGGCGAGCGCAACGTGCCGACGCGCATCCATCGCGAGCAGCCGGTGGTCGATCTGTTCTCGCGCGGCGGCACCAGCCGGAAATCCTGGGTGGACGCGGCGCTGGAGCCCATCCGGCGCGAAGGGCGCGGCATTCTCATGCTCCTGCGCACCGCCAATGTGGACGAGTTCGAGACCGAGGTGGAAGCCCGGATCGAGCCCAACGCGGCGGGCGTCTCCGATGGCGAGAAGCACGCCAGCGCGCGCGCGCGCACGCAGCGTTGGCGCGAGGTCGGCGTCGGCGCGCAGATCCTGCGCGATCTCGGCGTCCTTTCCATCGGCGTCATGTCGTCCAAGGAGCGCGACTATGTCGGCCTGACCGGCTTCGGCATCGAGATCGGCGACACGATCCGGCTCGAAGACTGAACGGGGTGCCTCTGCGGGCTGGAGCCGTGTTCGCGCTCGGCTCCCGCATGCGCACAGGATGAAAGGCGCTTCCGGCGACGTTCTCTTCGCCGGCAGTTCTCAGAGGACGACCCTCAGGGGACGACCCTGAGCCCGGACGGGACGGGAGCGGCGACACCGCCCCTCCCCCGTCGCACCATTCCGCCGAGGCGCCTCCGCGTCTCCGCCCCCTCCCGATGAAACGCCGCCGTTCTGCCTCGACCGTCCGTCGAGCCGGAACGGCGGCGTTTTGCGTTCGCAGTTCGTGCGCGTCGCTCGATCGGATGTTCGCTCATAGCCGACCGAGCGTCCCTTGCGGCCAAACGCAAAAAGGCCCGGCTTTCACCGGGCCTTTTCGTATCCGATCGGCGATGCCGATTAGAAGTCGCGCTGGAAGCGCAGGAAGCCGGACACCTGGTCGATGTCGCCAGCAGGACCGCCGAAGTCGACGTTCTTGTAGGAGACTTCGCCGAGCGTCGCGAAGTTGTTGGTGATCTGGTAGCCGACGTTGGCGACGGCGGCCCAGTACTCGCCCTGGTCGACCGAGGTCAGGCCGGTGCGCGGGTTGAACAGACGGACGTCGAAGGTCTCGCCGTACTGACCCGAAACCGCGAGGCCGAGCTTGCCGAAGCTCTGCGCGTAGCCCGCACCAGCGGCCCACTCGAGGAGGATCGGAACGCCAGCGTTGGTCAGGCGGTTCGTGGCGAGCGACGACAGCGTGTCGATGCCCGTGATGCCGGCGTAGATCGTGGGATCGAAGGCGTAGTGACCCTCGATCTTCAGCTGCGAGTCAGCCGCGACGAGGTTCTTCAGGAGCACGCCGCCCTTCAGAGCGAAGGCGTCGTTGTTGCCGTCCTGGAGGAGCGTCGGGAACGTGCCGTTGAGGTTCACGGTCACGCCGTTGATGACGACGGCGCCCGGGATATCGCCGAGGTTGTTGGTCTCGTCATAGACGGCCGACAGGTAGGCACCGCCCCAGGCGCCCGAGTAGACGAGCTTGGCATGGACGTCGGGAACGACATCGCCGGTGCGGTCGTCTTCGAGGCCGAGCGTGGCCGAGAAGCCGTTCGCGGCGAACGTGTAGCTGATCTGGTTGGTGTTGATGTCGCCGACCACGAGGTCCGTGTCGGTGAGCAGGCCGTCTTCCAGGCCGCCGATGCCGGAGGTCCAGAGCGAGTCACGGTAGCCCATGAGCAGGCCGCCGAGCTGGATGTAGGCCTGGTCCATCACGTAGCTGGCGCCGAGCGACGAATCCTGGTTGGCGATCGTGTTGTTCTGGGCCTGGACGCGGGCGAAAGCGCGCAGCGTGCCGAGCTCGGTTTCTTCGCGGGCGTCGAAGTTCAGACGGGCGCGGACCGAAGAACCGGCCTGGTAGTCGTCGCCTTCCAGGTTACGAGCCGGGTCGCCGGCGACGTTGTACTGGAAGCGGACATAGCCGCCGATGCTGAGGCACGTCTCGGTGCCCGGGATGTAGTAGAAGCCCTTGCCGTAGACGTCGCAAACGCGGACGTAATCAACGGGCTCAGGCTCGGCCACGACGACAGCGTCAGCCGCGCGAGCGCCGGTCACTGCAACGAGGGCGGCAGCGGAGCCGAGAAGAAGGCTCTTGATGTTCATGTCCTGACCTCCAGTCAAGTTATGGATAGGGTTGGGCCTTGTTTCGAAGGACAGCCTTCCCTGCCCCATACCCTTCAGAAAGCCCGGGTCGTCCCCCGCTCTTTCTTGCCCCAGAATATTCACGGACCCGTCATGCGCAATTGCAGAAAGGACACACTGAGCTTTGGGTGACACGTCTCGGCTCCGCTTGTGCCCGCAGGGACACGGTTCGCCCGACGCTCGGAGGGACCGCCGATGCTGCACCGCCGAACCCGAAACGATTTCGGAGCGACCAACGCAACGTCTTCTATCCGCTACACTTTTAACGATGCCCTTGAGACGGCGTGAGGTTTTCCGCCGCCCTCACCCACGCCGCCTTCGCTTGCGGCGTCGCGCAAAACAGGCCGATTTCCGCCTGACCCAAAATCGCCTCGGGAGGTCAGGTTAGGGTCAGCCCCACAGATTCAGTCGACCCTTTCGGCTTCGCCAAGGGGACGAATCGGCCTGGAAACGGGACGCGAGGGCTTCGTCCGAAGCCTGCGTCGCTGCGACGAAGCGCATTCAAAAGGCGCGCCGCAGGTTCTATGACGGGTTCCGGGCGGCGCCGTCTCGCGGCCGTCCCCCTTGCTTCCGTTTCAGAAGGCGCGCTGCCCATGCCGTTCACGTCCCGCACACAGGCTCTTCCGGCAACCGTTCCCTTCGTGGGCCCCGAAGCCCTTGAACGACGCCTGGGCTTTCGCTTCCGGGCGCGGCTGGGGGCGAACGAGAGCGTGTTCGGCCCCTCGCCCCGCGTGCTCGAGGCCATGGCCTCGGCGGCGCGCGAAAGCTGGGCCTATGGCGATCCCGAGCATCACGACCTGAAGGCCGCGCTCGCCCGCCATCACGGGCTGGAGCCGGATTGCTTCGTCGCCGGCGAGGGGATCGACGGATTGTTCGGTCTTCTGGCGCAGCTCACGCTCGATCCCGGCGACACGGTCGTCACCTCGCTCGGCGCCTATCCGACCTTCAACTATCATGTGACCGGGCATGGGGGCGTTCTGGACTTCACGCCCTACCGGGACGACCGGGAAGATTGGGACGCGCTGGCCGAGCGCGCAGCGAGGCTGCGCCCCAAGCTCGTCTATGTCGCCAATCCCGACAATCCGACCGGCAGCTGGCACGAGGCGGCGGCGGTGGAGCGTCTGATGGACGCGATTCCGGAGGAGACGCTTCTGGTCCTCGACGAGGCCTATAGCGATCTGGCGCCGGCGAGCGCCCTGCCCCCGCTTCAGCCGCTTCGCCATAATGTCCTGCGCTTTCGCACCTTCTCCAAGGCCTATGGCATGGCAGGCGTACGCGTCGCCTATGCGATCGGCGCGCCGGACGTCGTCCGGCAGTTCGACAAGGTGCGCAATCATTTCGGCCTGTCGCGCATGGCCCAGGCCGGCGCGATCGCCGCGCTGTCCGATCAGGCCTATCTTCGCGAAACGGTCGCGCGGATCGAGCACGCCCGAACGCGCCTCGCCGAGATCGCAACAGGGGCGGGCCTGCGCCCGCTGCCGTCAGCCACGAATTTCGTCGCCATCGATTGCGGCCGCGACGGCGCCTTCGCGCGGCGCGTGCTGGAGGGCGTCCTGAACGAGCGCGTCTTCATCCGCATGCCGGGCGTGGCGCCGCTGGATCGCCTGATCCGCGTCACCGTCGGCCCCGACGAGGATCTCGACCTCTTCGCCGCCGCGCTCGAAACGGCGCTGGCGAAGGCCTGACCCGATCCGCCGGACGATCGGCCCGTGTTCGGCTGCGAGGAGGGTCAGTTGCGGGCGAGCCATTCGCGCGCCGCGCGCTGGGCGCGGGCGATCTGGACGCGCGTCATGCCGGCGGCGAGATCCTGCCGGTGGAACGCGGCGTCCTCGACGCCCATGCGGTCGGCGAGATTGAAGTACATATGGGCCGACACGAGCTCGCGCGGGTTGGCGGCCATGCGCAGGCCCATGGCGAAGAGCGTCTCGCCGAGCGGAACCGCCGTGCCGAGCGCGGTGCCGAAATGGGCGTCCTGAAGTTCGAAGCGAGCCATGATCCGTTCCCTCCTGTGCGGCCGCCCCTTCGGCGGTTCATGCCCCGAGAATGCGGGCTGCGACTGAACGGGTCTCTAAAAGACTTGGATAATTTGAGATAAAACATTCGCACCGGCGCGGAAACCTTAACCGGACCTCAAAACGGGGACGATCGACTTGAACGCATGATGTCGGATGAAAGCAGAGGGTTCGGCGCGATGCCCTCTTGCATGAAGCCGAAAGCCGCTTAGCCTCCGGTCAAGGGCGCAGGACGCCCTGTCTGGGAGGACATCATGAAGAAGACCTTGTCGCTGCTGCTCGTTTTAGCGAGCCTTGGCATCCCTACCCTGGTGCAGGCCGATCCGATCGAAGGCCGCTGGAAGATGCCCTCCGGCAACGACGCCACGATCGCGCCCTGCGGCTCCGACTTCTGCCTGACCTATGTCAACGGCCCCCTGAAGGGAAAGCGGTTCGGCAAGATGAGCGCCGCGGGCACGGGCACCTATGAAGGAACTGTGACGGATTACACCCGCAACGGTCGCGAGTTCAGCGGCAAGGGCAAATTGTCGGGCGACACGCTCTCGGTGTCGGGCTGCGTGCTGGGCGGTCTCATCTGCCGCTCGCAGGAACTCAAGCGCATCTGACGCGCCCTATCGTCCCGCATCGGAAATCGCGCTCCGGCGGCCCTCATGCGAGGGCCGCCGCTTTCTTTTCCAGGCGGGGAAAACGGGATCGAGCGCATCCTTAGCCAATGTAACATTATTCGTTTTGCAAACTTATTTTGTGATGCAAAGCTACAACTCGGCTCTGTGACAAGCTGTCATAAATCTTCCCAAGCCGGAAATGAGTCTCATCTCAACAAACGTTCATGTTAAACGGCTCCTAGAAGGCCTCGACACTGCTGCAGGCTTTCGCCAACGAACCGAACAAGCCCCAAGAAGCTTGATCTGAATGTTGACTGGAGAAAGAACATGAACATCAAGAGCCTTCTTCTCGGCTCCGCTGCGGCCCTCGTGGCAGTGACCGGCGCCCGTGCGGCCGATGCCGTCGTCGTGGCTGAGCCCGAGCCCGTCGACTACGTTCGCGTCTGCGACGTCTACGGCAAGGGCTTCTACTACATCCCGGGCACGCAGACCTGCCTCAGCATCGGCGGCTATGTCCGCTTCCAGTACAACGTCGCCGGCGACCCGGCTCGTAACCTGGAAGGCGACGACTACCAGGCCGGTTCTTCGGTCCGCGCCCGTCTGAACTTCGACGCCCGCGAAGAAACCGAGCTCGGCACGCTGCGCGCCTTCGCCCGCGTCCAGGCCACCAACAACACGATCGCCCAGCCGGATTCGTCGCTCGGCGCCAGCTACGTGATGGACCAGGCCTACATTCAGCTCGGCGGCCTGCTCATGGGCTACCGTGACACGCTGTGGAGCTCGGGCATCGGCGGTCTGGAAGACGGCCTGCTCACCGACACGGACCTCGTGGTCGGCAGCTTCAACACCAACCAGATCAGCTACACGTTCGCTGCGAACGGCTTCTCGGCCACGATCGGCCTCGAAGACGACCGCACCGGCGATGTCGTTCCCGACGTCCACGCCAAGCTCGTCTACTCGGGCGCCTGGGGCGGTGCCTACCTGTCGGCCGTCTATGACGAGACCTACAACAGCAACAACCTGCCGCGCACGATCACGCTCAACGGCGTGACCGTCGCGATCAACGGCACGTACCCGACGCTGGTTCAGGACGGCAACAACGACGCCTTCGCCCTGAAGGGCGGCGTGCTCCTGAAGAACCTGATCGCGGCCGACTCGCAGCTGAAGATCGAAGGTCACTACGCCTTCGACCCGACCGTCTATGCCGGCCTCACGGCGATCGACACGCTCTCCACCCTGTCGACCAGCCAGCTGACCAATGCTGGCGTTCCGATCCTCCTCGAGTGGGCCGCTGGTGCGGGCTACGCGCAGAAGTTCGGCAAGTTCGGCTTCGCGATCTCCGGCCAGTACGGCGAGACGTTCGACATGCGCCTCTTCAACGCGCGCACCGGTCGTACGACGATCGATCAGGGCGAATACTGGGCGGCCGTCGCCAATGTCGGCTACCAGATCACCAACAACTTCGCGACGCTGGCCGAAGTCTCCTACAAGAACGTCGATTTCGGCGGTCCTGCTGGCGACATCGATCAGGTCTCGGGCTTCCTGCGCTTCCAGCGCAACTTCTGATCCAGAGCTGCCCTGCGGGCTCCGGCCCGCAGGCAAACCCGCCGGTCTCCGGCACCATGACCTGCCTCCAGCAAGTCGCGCATAGGCCAAAGATCTTTCGTCCACACTTTGGCCCGGATAGGGAGCCGTTCCGCGTCAGCGGGACGGCTTTCGGCCTTTGCGGGCTCGGACGGACGAATTGCCAGAGCCGCCCGTAGCGAAGCGGAAGAGACGCGGCCTGCGCCCTTCGTGCGCCCGCGACGCCGGCAGGCTCTGCGCCAAGGGAACCGTCGAGCGAGACGCTGGCGGCACGGGCCCGCACGCTCAATCGGGCGCAACACCTCAAACGCATGCTTCATCGCGCGAGAACGCTTCACCCCGAAGCCTCCCCATTTGGGTGTCGCTTCGCCTCAAAGAGGTGGACTGGGTGAAAGAAGACGCAACGTTAGCTCGTGCAACATACTTTGTTAGTTATGCTTATTTTGTGATGCAAAGCTACAACTCATCCATTTCGCTAGCTGTTGCGAAGCTTTCACGACCAGAAAATGACTCTCGTATGAAAAAAAGTTCATGTTACACGTTTTAGCGAGGGCCACGACGCTACGGCAGGCTTTCGCCAACGAACCGAACAAGCCCCAAGAAGCTTGATCCGAATGTTGACTGGAGAAATGATCATGAACATCAAGAGCCTTCTTCTCGGCTCCGCCGCGGCCCTCGTGGCAGTAACCGGCGCCCGTGCGGCCGATGCCGTCGTGGTTGCCGAGCCCGAGCCCGTCGACTACGTTCGCGTCTGCGACGTCTACGGCAAGGGCTTCTACTACATCCCGGGCACGCAGACCTGCCTCAACATCGGCGGCTATGTCCGCTTCCAGTACAACGTCGCCGGCGACCCGGCCCGCAATCGGGAAGGCGACAAGTACCAGGCCGGCTCCTCGGTTCAGGCTCGCATCGATTTCGACGCCCGCGAAGAAACCGAGCTCGGCACGCTGCGCGCCTTCGCCCGCGTCCAGGCCACCAACAACACGATCGCACAGCCGGATTCGGGGCTCGGCGCCAGCTATGTGATGGACCAGGCCTATATCCAGCTCGGCGGCCTCCTCATGGGCTACCGTGACACGCTCTGGAGCTCGGGCATCGGCGGTCTGGAAGACGGCCTTCTGACCGACACCGGTCTCGCCGTCGGCGACATCGGCACCAACCAGATCAACTACACCTTCACGTCCGGCGGCTTCGCGGCCACGCTCGGCCTCGAAGACGACCGCACCGGCGACGTCGTTCCCGACGTCCATGCCAAGCTCGTCTACACCGGCGACTGGGGCGGCGTTTACCTGTCGGCCGTCTATGACGAGACCAACAACCGCAACGACATTCCGAGCGCGATCACGATCAACGGCGTGACCGTCGCCGTGAACGGCACGTTCCCGACCCTTCTCCAGAACGGCAACAACGACGCCTTCGCTCTGAAGGGCGGCGTGCTCCTGAAGAATCTCGTCGCGCCGGACACGCAGTTCAAGCTCGAAGGTCACTACGCCTTCGACCCGACCGTCTATGCCGGCATCACGGCCATCGACACGGTCTCGACGCTGGCAGCCAATCAGCTGACCAATGGCGGCGTTCCGATCCTCCTCGAATGGGCCGTCGGTGCGGGCTATGCGCAGAAGGTCGGCAAGGTCGGCTTCGCGATCTCCGGCCAGTATGGCGAGACGTTCGACATGTCGCGCTTCGACCCGCGCACCCGCCGCACCACGGTCGACCAGGGCGAATACTGGGCGGCCGTCGCCAATGTCGGCTACCAGATCACCAACAACTTCGCGACGCTCGGCGAAGTCTCCTACAAGAGCGTCGACTTCGGCGGTCCTGCTGGCGACGTCGACCAGGTCTCGGGCTTCCTGCGCTTCCAGCGCAGCTTCTGATCCAGAGCTGCCCTGCGGGCTCCGGCCCGCAGGCAACCCCGCCGGTCTCCGGCATCATGACCTGCCTCCAGCAAGTCGCGCATGAGCCAAAGTCGTTTCGTCCACACTTTGGCTGGAATAGGGAGCCGTTCCGCGTCTGCGGGACGGCTTTCGTCGTTGAAGGCCCTTTGGCCGACGCAGCAACGCGCCTCACCTCCCGTTCCTCGCGGAGATGCCGGGGAGCGGGCCCTGCGGCCCTGCCCCCCCCTTGAAGCGCCGCGATCGGCGCGCATGTGAAGCCCGGTTCGCACCGGGAGTTTCCATGCTTCACCCCTTCCTTCTCGCTCCGCTGCTTCTTCTGTGCGGCGTCGTCACCGCCAGCGCGGAGCCGCTTCTGGGCACGTGGCGGCTTTCGAACGGGGAAACCGTGACCTATTCGCGCTGCGGTGCGGCCTTCTGCTCGACCGTCGATACGGGACGCTACAAGGGCCAGTCGGTCGGTCGGATGGAAGGCTCGGCGCCGCTCTACAAGGGCACCGTGATCGATCCGCGCGACGGCAAGAGCTATGACGGGCGCGCCAGCGTGGAGGGCGACCGGCTCGTGCTGACCGGCTGCGTCGCGCGCGTCTTCTGCCGGTCGCAGACCTGGACGCGCCGCTGACGGCTGAGACCGATGAATCGGGTGAGAGCCGGGCTGGGCTCTCGCCCCGCGTCTCGCGAGGCACCGTCACGGCCAGCGGCTTCGGCGAGCATCGGGTTCGGCGGGCATCGGCAACGACGCCGCGAAGCAAACGTCCCTTTCGCGCCGATCCGATCAGGCCGTCGAACAGGCCCCGAGGGTGCCGCACCATCGGCGCGGCCCCTCTCGTGAAGTCGAATGTCGAGGGGTTCGAAGCCGCCGTTCAGCGCGCCTTCTGCCCGAACAGAACGCTCTGCGCGTTCTTGTCGGCGGCCAGATTCAGCTTCTCGCGCTCTTCCTTGCCGACCGCGAGACCCCGCTCCACGGCCGGCCGCGCCTTCATGCGCTCGAACCACGCTTTCAGATCGGGGAAATCCTCCAGCGACTGGCCCTGATTGGCGTGCGGCACGATCCAGCCGATCGAGGCCATGTCGGCGATGGAATACTCGCCGGCCAGGAAGTCGCGGCCCGACAGACGCTTGTTCATGACCCCATAGAGGCGGTTGACCTCGTTGGTGTAGCGATCGATGCCATAGGCGATCTTCTCGGGCGCATATTGGCGGAAATGATGCGCCTGCCCCGCCATCGGGCCGAGCCCGCCGACCTGCCAGAACAGCCATTCCTCGACGGCGACGCGCGCGCGCTCGTCGCTCGGATAGAAGCGCGCGAACTTGCGGCCGAGATATTGCAGGATCGCGCCCGATTCGAAGACCGAGATCGGCTCGCCGCCGGGGCCTTCGGGATCGACGATCGCGGGCATCCGGTTGTTGGGGGCAATGGCCAGGAAGTCCGGCTTGAACTGGTCTCCCGCCCCGATGTTCACGAGCTTCAGCTCGTAGGGCACGCCGAGTTCCTCCAGCATGATCGAGACCTTCCAGCCGTTGGGCGTCGGCCAGTAGTGAAGTTCGATCGGCTTGGTCTGCTCTGTCATGGCGCATGGCTTCCTTCTACGACTGGGCACGCAATCTAGGCACGCCGTGCGCCGACGAACAGGGGAACCGCGCCGAAGCCGGGCAGTCCCGCGAAATCTGAACGAATGCTTAAGGCCTTCCCCAGTCCGGGTTCAGCTTCGTCGGGCAAGGTTCGGCACACGCCCCGGAGGAGATTTCGATGCCGCTTCGCCTTGCCATCGTGTGCAGCCTGTTCGCTCTGTTCGCCTTCGGCTTTTCGGAACTCGTCGAATCCAAGCAGCGCGTGCCGGGCATCGGCGTGGCGAGCGCGGGCTGCCTCGATCGCGGCATGGTCTGCGTGAAGCCATCGGCCGATTGATCCCCCGGCGTCAGGCAAGTTTCGCGGGCGCCCGGCATTCCCGAAGACACGCCCCTCTTGTATGAGGGAGCATGACCGAGCCATTCGCGAGTTCGACCGTGCCGCAATTCGTTTCTCCCCCGTCCGGCGCGCCGCGCGCCTTCATGGAGGCCGAAGCGGCCGTGGCGGAGCTGACCCGCCTTTACCGGCTATCCGCCGAATTCCTGTGCGACCGCTTCGACGAGGTTCTGACCTCGGGCGACACGTCGCGCCGCTTCCGGGCCTTCTACCCGGAGGTGCGGATCGAGACGGCGGGCCATGCGCGGGTGGACTCGCGTCTCGCCTTCGGCTTCGTGCCCGGCCCCGGCATCTACGCGACGACCGTGACGCGGCCGGACCTCTTCGACCACTACCTCGTCGAGCAGCTGGAACAGCTTCTCAAGAACCACGGCCAGCCGATCCAGGTCGGCCTGTCGCAGACGCCCATTCCCTTACATTTCGCGCTGCCGGAAGGCACCTATGTGGACGGGGCGCTGGCCGAGAAACTCGACAAGCCGCTGCGCGATATCTTCGACGTGCCCGATCTTGCCGCGACCGACGACCGGATCGTCAACGGCAATTTCGAGCCGGAGCCCGGCGAGCCCCTGCCGCTCGCGCCCTTCACGGCGCAGCGCGTCGATTATTCGCTGATGCGGCTCGCCCATTACACGGCGACGAGCCCCCGCCATTTCCAGAACTTCGTCCTGTTCACGAACTACCAGTTCTATGTGGACGAGTTCTGCGTCATGGCCCGGCGGCTGATGGACGAGGGCGGGCGCGGCTATGACGGGTTCGTGGAGCCCGGCAACATCCTGACGCGCGCCGGCGCCTCCGAGCCCGAAAGCGGCGTCGCGCCCGTGCGCATGCCGCAGATGCCCGCCTATCACCTGACGCGGCCGGACGGCAGCGGCATCACCATGGTCAATATCGGTGTCGGCCCGAGCAACGCCAAGACGATCACCGACCACGTGGCCGTGCTGCGCCCCCATGCCTGGCTGATGCTCGGGCATTGCGCCGGCCTTCGCAACACGCAGGCCCTTGGCGACTACGTGCTCGCCCATGCCTATGTGCGGGAAGATCACGTTCTCGACGCCGATCTGCCGGTCTGGGTACCGGTTCCCCCGCTCGCCGAGGTGCAGGTGGCGCTGGAGCGCGCGGTGGCCGACGTCACCGGCCTGTCGGGCTACGACCTGAAGCGCATCATGCGCACGGGTACGGTCGCCACGATCGACAACCGCAACTGGGAGCTGCGCGACCAGACCGGGCCGGTGCAGCGCCTGTCGCAGTCGCGCGCCATCGCGCTCGACATGGAATCGGCGACGATCGCCGCCAATGGCTATCGCTTCCGCGTTCCCTACGGCACGCTGCTCTGCGTGTCCGACAAGCCGCTCCATGGCGAGTTGAAGCTGCCGGGCATGGCGACCGAGTTCTACAAGCGGCAGGTCTCGCAGCATCTGGAGATCGGCATCCGCACGATGCAGAGCCTGGCCGACATGCCGCACGAGCGCCTCCATTCGCGCAAGCTGCGCTCCTTCTTCGAAACGGCGTTCCAGTAGGCTCCATGGGTTTTGCCGCGCTTTGGAAGGGGCTGCTCGTCCTGGCCGCGTTCGCGGGCGGGCTGGGCATCCTCGCGGGTTTCTTCGGAGCGCGCGTCCACCCGTTCGACAGCGTGGCCCATTTCCGGCTGCTTCTCTCGATCGCCCTGGTGCTCCTTGCCTTTGTTGCCCTGGGAACGCGCGCCTGGCTGGCTATGGGTGTCGCGCTCGGCTTTGCCGGTCTCGGCTTCGCCTTCACGCTGCCCTGGCTCCTGCCCGGGCGGGCCCAGCCGGCGAGAGAGGGCCAGCCGAGCTACACGCTGCTGCAGATGAACCTTCGCTACGACGCCGCCGACAAGGCGGGAGCGCTGCGGCGCATCGGCGAAGCGCGGCCCGATGTCGTGACGCTGCAGGAGGTCACGGACGAGTGGCGGGAGACCTTCGGGCTTCTGGCCGAGACCTATCCGTTCCAGACCTATTGCGGCTTGAAGGAGGATCGCGACGGGATCGCCATCCTGTCGCGTCGCCCCTTCGTCGGCGAGGCCCTGTGCCAGCCGCGCAACGGGCGCGTCACGCAAGGCGTCGATCTCAACGGGCGCGTCCTCGCCGTCACTTCGCTTCATCTCGACTGGCCCTGGCCCCGGCACCAGTGGCGCCAGATTCGCGGCATCGGAGACACGCTGCGCCGCGCGGACGGCCCATCGCTTCTCGGCGGCGACTTCAACGCCGCGCCCTGGAGCGCGGCGGTCGGCACCGTCGCCGAGAACAACGGCCTTCGCGTCGTCGGCGGGATCGGACCGACCTGGCTGACCATGCGCTTCAGCGAGCTTTGGCCGCGCTGGCTCGGCCTGCCGCTGGATCAGCTTCTCGCCTCGTCCGACGTGATCGTGGACGAGGTGCATGTGCTGGAGCGCACGAGTTCGGACCACCTGCCCGTGCTTCTGCGCTTCTCGCTCGCGTCCAAAGTGCCGGCCACGACGCCGGAGAGCCAGCCACCGGCCACCGCATCCGCGCAAGCCGACCGAAGCGCCAGTCCGGGCAGCGCGTGATACGCGCCCGCCCGCGCACGCAGGCATGAAGACCGAAGACCGAAGACCGAAGACCGAAGACCGAAGATGAAAACTTGGTCATGACAGAAGCTTAACGGGATCGGCCGCCTGCCCTCTGCCAAGGTTCGCCTCGTCAGAGGGTCCTTGCCGATGTTCGTTTCCTTCTTCCCCCGCCCCCGCCTGTTCTTTTCCTCCGCGCTCGTCTGGACGCTCCTCTGCGCGGGCCTGTGGTACGGGGCCGCGCGGCCGCTCACGCATCATCTGGGGTTCGGCGAGGGCGCGGACGCCGTCGGCATCTCCGCCTTCTGGTCGCCGGCCTTTCTCTGGTTCTATCTTTATTTCGCGGCCTGCGTGTCGCTGTTCGCCAGCGTCTGGCAGCGCATCGCTCCGCACCCCTGGGCGCGCTGGTCGATCCTCGGCTCGGCGCTGATCCTGTTTCTGACCTATTTCCAGGTGCAGATCTCGGTCGCCGTGAACACGTGGTACGGGCCGTTCTACGACCTCATCCAGGCCGCGCTCTCGCACGAGCATCCGGTCACGACCGGCGACATCTATCGCAGCTTCCTGACCTTCGGCGGGCTGGCGCTCGTCGCCGTCTCGGTCGGCGTTCTCACCAGCTTCTTCGTCAGCCATTACGTGTTCCGCTGGCGGCAGGCGATGAACGAATTCTACATGGCGCACTGGTCGGCGCTGCGCGGGGTGGAAGGCGCCTCGCAGCGCATCCAGGAAGACACGATGCGCTTTGCGACCACGGTGGAAAATCTCGGCGTCAGCCTGATCCAGGCGGTGCTGACCCTCATCGCCTTCCTGCCGATCCTGCTCGGCCTTTCCTCCGCCATCCGCTCCCTGCCCCTCGTCGGCGAGGTGCCCCATGCGCTGGTGATCGCGGCGCTGCTCTGGTCGCTGTTCGGGACGAGCTTCCTGGCGCTGGTCGGCGTCAGGCTGCCGGGTCTCGAGTTCAGCAACCAGAAGGTCGAGGCCGCCTATCGCAAGGAACTCGTCATCGGCGAGGATCGCGCCGACCGCGCCCAGCCGCCGACGGTGCGAGCGCTGTTCGCCGATGTCCGGCAGAACTATTTCCGCCTCTACTTCCACTACATGTACTTCAACGTCGCGCGCATCTTCTACCTGCAGGCGGACGTGATCTTCCCCTATCTGGTTCTGGCACCGACCATCGCGGCGGGCGCGATCACGCTCGGCGTCATGAACCAGATCCTCAACGCCTTCGAGCAGGTGCGCAGCTCGTTCCAGTATCTGGTGACGAGCTGGACCACGATCGTGGAGCTTCTGTCCATCTTCAAGCGCCTGCGCGCCTTCGAGGGGATGATCGGGACGGACACGCCCGTCCCCGCCTACGGCGCGGCCCTTCCCGCCGCCGAGTGAGGACGGCGGGCCGGCCGGTCACATCGTCCCGTAGACCGGCCCTTCGCCGCCCTGCGGCGGAACCCAGGTGATGTTGCCGTTCGGGTCCTTGATGTCGCAGGTCTTGCAGTGGACGCAGTTCTGCGCGTTGATCACGTAGCGCGGATCGGCCGGGTTGCTCTCGTCCCACTCGTAGACCGCCGCCGGGCAATAGCGCTGCGACAGGCCGGCATAGCGATCGTGCTCCGAGCTTTTCTGAAGCGCCATGTCCTTCACCTTGAGATGAACCGGCTGGTCCTCCTCGTGATTGGTGTTGGACAGGAAGACCGAGGAGGTCTTGTCGAAGGTGAGGACGCCGTCGGGCTTGGGATAGACGATCGGCTTGTGCTGGTCGGCCGGCTCGGTCGACTCGGCGTCGGTCTTGCCGTGCGGCATCGTGCCGAAGAAGGAGAAGCCGACGAGTTGGTTCATCCACATGTCGAGCGCGCCGAGCGCGACGCCGACACCCGTGCCGAAGCGCGACCAGAGCGGCTTCACGTTGCGCACGGCGTAGAGGTCCTGCCCGATCGGCGAGGCGCGCCAGCCGCTCTCATAGGTCTTCAGGAGATCGGCCGAGCGCCCTTCGGCGATCGCCGCCGCCGCCGCTTCGGCGGCCTGCATCCCTGAAGAAATCGCATTGTGAACGCCCTTGATGCGCGGCACGTTGACGAAGCCGGCCGAGCAGCCGATGAGCGCGCCACCCGGGAAGACAAGCTTCGGCACCGACTGGTAGCCGCCTTCCGTGATCGCCCGCGCGCCATAGGTCAGACGCTTGCCGCCTTCCAGAAGCTCCGCGATGTCGGGATGCGTCTTGAAGCGCTGGAACTCCTCGAACGGGTTCAGATAGGGGTTCTTGTAGTTCAGGTGCGTGACGAAGCCGACATAGACCTGATTGTTTTCGAGATGGTACAGGAACGAGCCGCCGCCGGTGGCGAGATCCAGCGGCCAGCCGAACGAATGCTGGATCAGGCCGGGCTTGGCCTTGGCCGGGTCGATCTGCCAGAGCTCCTTGATGCCGATGCCGAATTTCTGCGGCTCGCGGTTCACGTCGAGCCCATGATGGCGAATGAGCTGCTTGGCGAGCGAGCCGCGCACGCCCTCTCCGATCAGCACGTATTTGCCCATGAGAGCCATGCCGCGCTGGAAGTTCGGGCCGGGCTCGCCGGAGCGCTCGATTCCCATGTCGCCGGTGGCGACGCCGATCACGCGGTCTTCCCCGTCGGTCAGCAGCTCGGTCGCGGCAAAGCCCGGATAGATCTCGACGCCGAGCGCTTCGGCCTTTTGCGCCAGCCATTTGCAGACGAGGCCGAGCGAGACGACGAAATTGCCGTGATTGCTCATGAGCTTCGGCATGAAGGCGTTGGGCAGGCGCACGCCGCCATGCGAGCCGTAGATATAGAAGCGGTCTTCCGTCACCGGCTGGCGGATCGGGGTTTCCTCGCCGCGCCATTCGGGCAGGAGCTTGTCCAGCGAGGACGGATCGAGCACGCAGCCCGACAGGATATGCGCACCGACCTCCGCGCCCTTTTCGAGAACGACCACCGAGAGATCGGGATTGACCTGCTTCAACCGGATCGCGGCCGACAGGCCGGCCGGGCCGGCGCCCACGATCACCACGTCGAACTCCATGGATTCCCGCTCCGGGATCGCCTCGCTCGCCACTGGTGTTTCCTCCGCGCTGATTTCTTTTCTCGAACGCTTCTAACGGAATCTTCATGCCGATGTCTTCCCGTTGAAACGGGCTGAACGGGTTTGTGACGCTTTTCCCCCGCCCGCGGGCGGTTCCCGCGCGCAAGCCGATCCGATAAGACGAGACGCATGACGAGGGCGGAGCCAGAAGCGGACGAACGGATGGGCGAGGCGCTGGACGCCTTGCTCGGCTGGTATGCGCGCGCCGGGGTGTCCACCTTCGCGTCGGACCGCCCGCGCGACCGCTTCGCCGAAACCGAGGCCGAGACCGAGCGCCGCCGTCTGGCACGACCGGCCTCCGCCGCGCAGGGCGTGGCGCCGGGCGCCGGGCCTCAGCCGCAAGGCAGCGCCGCCCTTCCCGAACGCCGCGCGGCGGCCCCGCCGCCACGCCCGCGCGCCCCTTCGATCGCGCTGCGCTCCGACGAAGCCCTGGCGAGCGAAGCGCGCGAGGCGGCGGCGAAAGCCACGAATCTCGCCGAGCTTCAAGCGCTGCTCGCCGATTTCACCGGCTGCGGCCTCAAGGCCACCGCCAAGAACCTCGTCTTCGGCAATGGCGCGGAAACCGCCGAGATCATGTTCGTCGGCGAAGCGCCGGGGCGCGACGAGGATCTGGCGGGCGAGCCCTTCGTCGGGCGCTCGGGCCGGCTCCTCGACCGGATGCTCGCCGCGATCGCCATCAAGCGCGAGGATGTGCGTGTCACCAACACGGTGCCCTGGCGCCCGCCCGGCAACCGCACGCCGACGCCGGCCGAGACCGAAACCTGCCTGCCCTTCACGCTGCGCCATATCGAGCTGGTCAATCCGCGCTTTCTGATCTGCCTCGGCTCGCCCTCCACCAAGGCCCTTCTGCGCTCCGAGGAAGGGATCATGCGGCTGCGCGGTCGCTGGGCGAGCGTGACGCTGCCGAACGGCGTCGCGGTGCCGACCATGGCCATGCTCCATCCGGCCTATCTCCTGCGCCAGCCGAGCCAGAAGCGCCTCGCCTGGCGCGACCTTCTCAGCCTTCGCCAGAAGCTCGACACGAAGGAATGATCGGCGTTTCGCCGCGCTGTCGGCAAGCCGACACGCTGCGTCGTTAATCAGGGTGCGCTGCAGCGAGGAACGCGCTAGGTGATGCGTCACCACGCTGCCCAACCGGACGATGCCCCATGCGCGCCGACCTCCTGCCGATCGTCTCGCTGCTTCTTTCCACCTTCTTTCTCATGGCGGGCGCCGGTCTTCAGGGCATTCTCCTGCCGGTGCGCGCCTCGATCGAGGGCTGGAGCCCCTACGAGATCGGCCTGATGGGCACGGGCTATGCCGTGTTCTTCACGCTGGGCTGCGTCGTCATGCCGGCGATCGTGCGCTCGGCCGGGCATGTGCGCACCTTCTCCTCGCTCGCCGCGCTGCTCGCCATCTCGGTTCTCCTGAACGGGCTGATCATCCATCCCGTGGCCTGGATTCTGGCGCGCGGCCTCGCCGGCTTCGCGCTGGCGGGCGCCTACATGGTGATCGAAAGCTGGCTGAACGAGCGCGTCACCAACGAGACGCGCGGGCGCATCTTCTCGATCTACATGGTGATCTCCATGGCGGCGATGATCGGGGGGCAGTTCGCCATGCCGATCGCAAGGCCGGAACTCGCCGCCGGCTTCATGATCTGCGCCATTCTCTATGCGCTCGCGGTGATCCCGACCGCCCTGTCGCGCGCCGAAAGCCCCAAGCCGCTGACGCAGGTGAAGCTCGACCTCGGCACGATCTATCGCAACTCGCCGGCCGCCGTGATGGGCGTCTTCGCCTCCGGCATCCTGTCGGGCGCCTGGACCAACATGGCCCCCGTGCTCGGCCAGAAGATCGGGCTCTCCACCGCCGAGATCTCGACGCTGCTCGTCTCCACCATGGCGGGCGGCGCGGTGCTGCAGGTGCCGCTCGGCCGCTTGTCGGACCGGATCGACCGGCGCGCGGTGATGGTGCTGGCCGGCCTCATCGGCCTCGGCGCCTCCACCTTCGCGCTCACCTTCTGGTCGGGCAACGTCCTGACGCTCTTCGCCATCGCCTTCGTGATGGGCGGCGTGATCTATCCCGCCTATTCGCTCGCCGTCGCCCATGCCAACGACTTCGCCGACGCGGCCGATTTCGTGAAGATCTCCGGCGGGCTCCTGATCCTCTACGGCTTCGGCACGATGGGCGGTCCGATGCTCGCGGCCTGGCTGATGGAGCGCGGCGGGCCGAGCGGCATCTTCTTGGCGACAGGCGGCGCGCATGTGGCGCTGGCCGGCTATGCCGCCTTCCGCATGGCGCGTCGGCAGGCGCTGCCGGCCGAGGAGCGGGAGGACTTCAAGTCCGTGCCCTTCGCGCGGACGCAGACCCCCGCCTCCTTCGAACTCGACCCGCGCGCCGAGGGCAACGCCCCGGGCGCGTGAGCCGCCCTCCTCATCCCTGCGGCGAGGACACGCGGCGCGCCTTGCGCCGCTCGATGCCGAGCCGGTGCTCGCGATAGATGATGAAGATGCCCGAGCCGATCACGATGCAGGCGCCGACCAGCGTCGTGCTCTGGATTTCCTCGCCGAAGAACTGGACGCCGATGGCGATGGCGAACAGCATCGAGGTGTATTCGAAGGGCGCGATCGTGGACGTGTCGGCATAGCGATAGCAGCCGGTCAGGAGAAGCTGCCCGACGCCCCCGCACAGACCCGCCACGACCAGCGCCACGAGCTGCGCCGGGCTCGGCCAGACCCAGCCGAACAGGATGGTGGACAGGGCGACGAGGCTGGAGGTCAGCGAGAAATAGACCACGATCGTCGGCGTGCGTTCCTTGCGCACCAGACGCCGCACCTGGATCATCGCGATCGCCGCGAAGCCCGCCCCGCCGAGCGAGGCGAGCATTCCATAGGCCCGGTCGGGGTCGGCCGCCTCGGCTCCCAGCGTGAAGTTCGGCACGGCGACAACGAGAATGCCGCACAGGCCGATTAGCACCGCCGCCCAGCGATAGGCGCGCACCGTTTCCTTCAGGAAGAGCGCGGCGAAGATCACCGTCAGGAGAGGCGTCGCGTAGGAGATCGCGATCCATTCGGGATAGGGCAGACGCGACAGGGCGAAGAAGCCGAGCCCCATGGACGAGACGCCGATGATGCCGCGCAGGAAATGGCCGCCGATATCGTCGGTTCTGAGCGCGGTTCGGATTTCGCCGAGATAGGCGAGATAGATCGCGACCGGCACCAGGGCGAAGAAGGATCGGAAGAAGACGAGCTGCCCCGCCGGGATCTCCTCTCCGAGCGTCTTCAGGGAGGTCTGCATCGCCACGAAGACGACCACCGAGAAGACCTTGAGCCCGATCCCGAGCATCGGCTGGGGGGACGGAACGAGGGAGGTTGCGCTCATCGGACTCATGCTTCGGCTGGCCTTGCGGCCGGAAGCCGTCAGGCGATGCGCGCGCCGGCCCGAGCCGGAACGGTCCGGGCGGCGGCTGGGAGATGGCGAGACCCGTTCGGCAACCCGGCCCCAAGGCCCGCCTTTGCCTTTCCTCCGCGCGCGTGCGCCGGGTCGATCGATGCGTATCGCATCGGCCTGCCGGCTTCGACACGGGAAGGCGCTTGCGCGGCGAGATGCGTCCCGCCGGCCCTTGTGCAGCCGAGTTGTCAAACCGTCTCTGAAAAGGTGATAGGTAAGTCGCCCCCATGCGTCGACCCTAGAAGCGCACGGGTTCGGGAAACTTCCATTCGCGGCGGACATATCGCGTGAACGCGGGCCGCGCCCGGCGCCCCGCTGGCAAAGCGACGGGTTCGGCGCTATCCCCGGAGCCACCCTGGCTTTTTCGGAAGGCGACCCTCTCCATGCTGCGAACCGACGACGGACAGACCATTCGCCTCGAGGATTATCGACCGACCGATTTCGCCGTTCATCACGTCGACATGCTCGTCCGCCTTCGGGACGGCGCGGCAGAGATCCGGGCCGATATCCGCCTGGAGCGGCGCGAGGGCGTGGCCATGAGCGCCCCGCTCGTTCTCGACGGCGACGAACTGGTGCTGACCGGCCTTTGGCTCGACGGCGAGCCGGTCGCACCCGAGCGCTTCGACGCGACGCCCGAGCGGCTCGTGCTGCGCGACCTGCCCGCGCGCGGTCCCTTCGGCCTGCGGATCGAGACGCGCCTGTCGCCCGAGACCAACACGCAGCTCATGGGTCTCTACCGCTCGGACGGCGTCTGGTGCACCCAATGCGAGGCGGAGGGCTTTCGCCGCATCACCTATTTCCTCGACCGGCCGGACGTGCTCGCCACCTATCGCGTGCGCCTCGAGGCGGACCGCGCGAGCGCGCCGATCCTTCTCGCCAACGGCAACCCGCTGGAATCCGGCGATCTGGGAGAGGGGCGGCACTTCGCCGTCTGGGACGACCCGCATCCCAAGCCCTCCTATCTCTTCGCGCTGGTGGCCGGCGATCTCGATGCGCTGCACGATCGCTTCACGACCGCGAGCGGGCGCGACGTGGCGCTCGCCATCTATACGGAAAAGGGTCTCAGCGGACGCGCGGCCTATGCGATGGACGCGCTGAAGCGCTCCATGATCTGGGACGAGCGGCGCTTCGGGCGCGAATACGATCTCGACGTCTTCAACATCGTCGCGATCTCCGCCTTCAACATGGGGGCGATGGAGAACAAGGGTCTCAACGTCTTCAACCACAAATACGTGCTGCTCGACCCCGACACGGCGACGGATGGCGACTATGCGGGCGTCGAAACCGTGATCGCGCACGAATATTTCCACAACTGGACGGGCAATCGCATCACCTGCCGCGACTGGTTCCAGCTCTGCCTGAAAGAAGGGCTGACGGTCTATCGCGACCAGGAATTCTCGGCCGACGAGCGCTCGCGCCCGGTCAAGCGCATCAGCTCGGTCCACGGCTTGAAGGCGCAGCAGTTCCCCGAGGATCAGGGGCCGCTCCAGCATCCCGTGCGCCCGACGCGCTACCGCGAGATCAACAACTTCTACACGGCGACCGTCTACGAGAAGGGCGCAGAGCTCGTGCGCATGATCGAGACGATCCTCGGCGCGGCGCGCTTTCGCGCCGGAATGGACCTTTATTTCGAGCGCCATGACGGCGACGCCGCGACGATCGAGGATTTCCTCCGCTGCTTCGAGGAAGCCGGCGGGATCGATCTCTGGCAATTCTCGCGCTGGTATCACCAGGCGGGCACGCCGGTTCTGACCGTGAGCGAGCGCTTCGCGAACGGGCAGCTGACGCTCCGTCTGGAACAGGACCTGCCCAAGGGCGCGGCGGGCACGGGAACCGAACCCTTCCACATGCCGATCCGCTTCGGGCTGGTCGATGCGCAAGGCCATGATCTCGCGCTGGAGCCCGTGGCGGGCGATGCGGAGGTCGAGGGCGACGTCATCCACCTGACCGAAAGAAGCGCCGAGATCGTCTTCGATACGGGCGAGACGCGACCGCTCGTCTCGATCCTGCGCGACTTCTCCGCCCCCGTCACGCTGCGTCACGACCAGCGGCGGGAAGACCGGCTGGCGCTGGCGCGGCTCGATCCGAACCCGTTCGGCCGCTGGCGCGCCCTCACCGATCTCGTCGGCGAGATGCTGCGCGAGGCGGCGCTGGCCGAAGGCGCGGGCCGCGCCGTGCGATACGACGAGGCGGTGCTCGACGCTCTTTGCCGCTCGGCGGGCGACGCGGCGCTCGAGCCCGCCTTGCGGGCCCTCATGGTCACGCTGCCAGGCGAAGCGGAGATCGCCCGTCTCGTCGGCAGCGAGATCGACCCGGAGGCGATCCACCGCGCCCGGCGCGGCGCCTTGCGGGCGCTGAACGCGGCCGGCGGCGCCGGCTTCCAGGCGCTGCGGAGCACACTGGCCGAGCCGGCCGGCGCCTTCAGCCCGGATGCGGCGAGCGCCGGACGGCGCGCCTTGCGCGCCGCGCTTCTGCCCGTCGTCGCCTCCGGCCTCGCCTCGCCCGCTCCCCTGCTCGGCGAGTTCGAAGCAGCCGGCAACATGACCGACCGGCTCGCCGCGATCACGGCGCTCGTTCACGTCTTCCCGGCGAGCGCGGAGGCGCAAGCCGCGCTCGCCGCCTTTTTCGGGCGGTTCGAGACGGACGCGCTGGTGCTCGACAAATGGTTCACGCTGCAGGCGACCGCCCCGACCGACGACATCGTGGAAGCCGTGGAGCGGCTGCGCGCCCATCCCAAGTTCGATCTCGGCAATCCGAACCGCGCCCGCGCGCTGATCGGCGGCTTTGCCACGGGCAATCAGCGCGGCTTCAACCGCGCCGACGGCGCCGGCTATCGCTGGGTGGCCGAGCGGCTCGCCGAACTCGACCGCCTGAACCCGCAGACGGCGGCGCGCCTTGCCACCGCCTTCCGCTCCTGGCGCTCCTTCGACGCGCCGCGCCGCGCTGTGGCGGAAGCGGCCTTGCGGGAACTTGCCGGGCGCAAGGACCTGTCGCGCGACCTGTCCGACATCCTGACGCGCACGCTTGAATGAGCGCTCAGCGACGGGAAAAATTCACCCGTTCCCCTTGACTTCTCGCGAAGCGCGGAACCCCTCGAAAGGGCCCCGCGCTTCGATAATTTCACCCGTTCACGTTTTGTTAAGGCTGTTGAGGGAAAAGCGGGCGTAACCCCTGTAAGCGAGGCGCAACAGCAAGATTTGAGGCTTGCTCCCAGCCTGCGCTTCGCTCTCCCGCGCGCTGGACAAGCGAGTCGCGCTCTGTTTGATTGAACCCCGATTCGGGCTGGCGGAGCCGGGATCAAGGTCGACGGACGAGGGGTCGGTTGGATGAGGTCGGACGCTACCAGCGTGCCGGCAAGAACGGATTCGTCCCGAATTTCGGGATGGCTTCGCAGCTTGTCGCAAAGGGTTTCGAACCCAATCCTTCTGTCTTTTCGTGATCGGCTGGGCGAATACGAGCCCCTTCTGCGCAATCTCATTCCCTATTGCGTCATCGTGTTTCTGGTGGTCATGGCGCTCGTGCGCGTGATCTCGCTGATCGATGAAGGCGAGGCGATCGAAGCGCGCACGGCCAACGAACTGCGCGTCGTGGCGAGCCTTCTGCGCGCCGAGGATGGCGGCCTCGACGAGGCGATGCGCGACCCGCGCCAGCGCGCCACGCAGCTCCTCGCCGCCACGCTTCCCCTGTTCCTGAAGGATGACGGCCTCGTCGCGCTCGTGACCGATCGGCAGGGCCGCATCGTCGCCACGACCTTCGGCCATGAGGACGCCGTCGGCCGCAGCCTCGACACGGTGGTGGACGGCAGCCAGCCCTTGTCGGTCTTCGGCGAGCGCGCCGGCGTCATGCGCGTCGCGCTGAACGGCGCCAAGGCCCGCGCCTCCTCGGCGCAGCTCGACGCCCCCCTCGGCAACGTCATCCTCATTCGCGTCGAGGCCCAGACCTTCGCGGACTGGCGCCGCTCGGCTTCGCTGAACGTCACGCTCTTCTGCCTGACCTGCCTCGTCTTCCTCGCCATTCTCGTCGCCTATTATCGGCAGGCCCTGCGCGCCGGCACGGCGGACCGCCTGCTTCTCGACCAGCACAAGCGGGTCGAGACCGCCCTGTCGCGCGGTCGCTGCGGCTTGTGGGACTGGGATCTGGCGCGCGGGCGCATGTACTGGTCGCGCTCTATGTACGAAATCCTCGGCATGGCCCCGCGCGAGGAGGTCCTGTCCTTCGCCGAGGTCGCCGCGCTCCTGCATCCCGAAGACGGCTCCTTCTTCGAATTCGCCCGGCAGATCGCGTCGGGCTCGGTCGGCCATTTCGAGCGCTCCTTCCGGATGCGACGGGCCGACGGGCAGTTCCTCTGGCTGCGCGCGCGCGCCGAGGTGGTGCGCACGCCCAACAACGAGATCCATCTGATCGGCGTCGCCGTCGACGTCAGCGAGAACCAGCTTCTGGCGCGCATGACGGACGAGGCGAACACCCGCCTCCAGAACGCCATCGAGAACATTTCCGAGACCTTCGTCCTGTGGGACGCGGACAATCGTCTCGTTCTCTGCAACTCGAAATATCAGGAGGTCTTCGGCCTCACCGATGGCGATGTGCAGCTCGGCTCCGCCTTCGAAGCGGTGCGCGCCAAGGGCCGCAAGCCGATCGCCGAGCGCAAGCTGACCAGCTCGACCTTCGTGAAGGGCGAGCGCGCCTCCGAAACGCTTCTGGCGGACGGGCGCTGGCTGCAGATTTCCGAGCGCACCATGCCCGACGGCAGCCATGTGGCGATCGGCACCGACGTCACGCAGTTGAAGGTCCATCAGGAGCGGCTCAGCGATTCCGAGCGCCGCCTCATGGCGACGATCAACGACCTCTCCGCCTCGCGGCGCGACGCCGAGGCCAAGGCGCGCGAGCTCGCCGAGCTGAACCACAAATACATGATCGAGAAGGAGCGCGCCGAAAGCGCGAACCAGGCCAAGACGACCTTCCTCGCCAATATGAGCCACGAGCTGCGCACGCCGCTCAACGCCATCATCGGCTTTTCCGAGATCATGCACGAGGAAAGCTTCGGCCCGATCGGCAACGCGAAATACACCGAATACGCCGCCGACATCCATCAGAGCGGCCATTACCTCCTGAAGCTCATCAACGACATTCTCGACATGTCGAAGATCGAGGCGGGCCGCATGGTCCTGGCGCGCGAACTCGTGAACTTCCCGGCCATTCTCGCCGAGGCGACCAAGATCGTCGAGGTTCAGGCCGGCTCGAAGAATCTCAGCCTGCGCGTCGAAAGCCCCGAAAGCCTGACGCTGATCGGCGACCGGCGCGCCGCCAAGCAGATCCTTCTCAATCTGATCGCCAATGCCGTGAAGTTCACGGGCGCCGGCGGCGAGGTGCGCGTGCGCTCCCGCGTGCGGCAGAACCATGTGGTCGTCACCATCGCCGACAATGGCATCGGCATTCCCCGCTCGGCGCTCAAAAGCCTCGGCCGCCCGTTCGAGCAGGTCGAGAACGAGCTGACGCGCACGCACAAGGGCACGGGCCTCGGCCTCGCCATCGCCCGCTCGCTCGTGGAGCTTCAGGGCGGCCGGATGCGCATCGCCTCGACGCCCGGCCGGGGCACGGCGGTCTCGATCCGCCTCCCCTGCGCGCAAGCGGCCGAGATGCAGCAGCTTCCGGTTCCCGTCGCCGCCTGATCCCGCCTAGAGTCCCAGGCGCTTCGCTGGCGAGGCCGGGGCTTCGCTGGGGGGAAGTCTAGCCTCGCGGCAGACGCTCGTCGCCCGCGCCCTCGAACGGAAGCAGGGCGGCGAAGGACGCGCGCACGCGCTCGGCGAGATCGAGGATATGCGGCTCGATGCCCGCCTGATCGGCGAGGTCGAGCGATCTGGCGAGCCGGTCGGCAAGGCCCGGCGGCAGGTCCGCCACGCGAAAGGCCGTGCCCGGCCCCAGCCGGTGCAGATGAACGACGCGGGTGAGATCGGTCATCGCGGCGGGCAGCGCCTCGACGCCCGGCAGATCGGGATGGCGGCGGGCAAGTTCCGCCAGGACCCGTTCCGTGCTGCGCCCGATGAAGGACAGCGGCACCGCGCCCGACAGGATCGCCCATTGGGCAATGAATTCGAGATCGGTGAGCCCGCCCACCAGCCGCTTGAGGTCGAGAGCTCCCCGCGCCGGCTTCTGCACTTCCAGCCGGGCGCGCATGTCGGCGATGTCGTAGCCGAGCAGCGGGTCGCTCGCGTGGCTCTCGATCGCTGCGCGGATCGCCTCGCCGATCTCATGGGTCAAGGCGGCATCGCCCGCGAGCGAGCGCGAGCGCGTCAGGGCCATGCGCTCCCAGGTCCAGGCCTCGCGCTGGTATTTGCGGAAGGCGTCGATATGGGTGGCGAGCGGTCCCTTGTTGCCGGACGGGCGAAGGCGGAAATCCACCTCGTAGAGAACGCCGTCGGCCATGGGCGCGGTGAGCGCGGCGATGAGGCGCTGGGTCAGCCGCGTATAATAGGTCGAGACCGGAAGCGGCCGGTCGCCGTCCGAGGTCTCGGCCTCCGGGTCGTGGTCGTAGAGCAGCATGAGATCGACATCGGAACTCGCCGTCATCTCGCCGCTACCGAGCCGGCCGAGGCCGAGCACCACGAGCCGGCCGCCCGGCACGCGCCCGTGCGCGCGGCGGAACTCGGCTTCGACGCCCTCGACCAGCGCTTCCAGAACCGCGTCGGCGAGCGCCGTGAAGGCGCCGCCCGCCGCCTCGCCCTCGATCGCGCCGGCCAGAAGCCGGATGCCGACCAGGAAGCGCTGCTCGGAAGCGAAGATGCGGAGCCGGGCTAGACGCTCCTCGAAGAACTGCGCGTCGCGCAGGAACAGCGCAAGGCGTTCGCGCAGCAGCGCCCGGGTTGGGATTTCGCGGTAGAAGGCCGGATCGAGCAGCGCGTCGAACACGTGCGGACGCAGCGAGATCGTGTCGGCCAGTCGCGGCGCGGACGAGATCGCCAGCGCCAGAAGCTCCAGAAGGCGCGGGTTGGAGGCGATCAGCGAAAAGAACTGAAGGCCGGACGGTAGGCCGAACAGGAAGCGGTCGAAACCGGCGAGCGCGGCGTCCGGGTCCCGCCCCCGCGCGAAGGCCTCCAGAAGCGAGGGCAGGACGCGCACGAGCTGATCGCGCGCCGCTTCCGAGCGCGTCGCCCGGTAGCGCCCGCCGGCCCAGCCATGCACGATGCGCCCGATATCGCCGGTTCGGCGATAGCCGACACGCTCGAGCCAGGCGAGCGCGCCGGGGTCTTCGGCATCCGACAGGAGCGCGATCGCGCCCTCGTCGCTGCGCACCGGCGCGTGCTCGGCAAAGAGCGCCGAAAACCGCGCCTCGACGGTTTCGAGCCGCGCGATCAAGGCCGCCGAAAATTCTGCCAGCGTCTCGAAATTGCACAGGCGCGCGACGCGCAGGAGATCGCCCTCGGTCTCGGGCAGCGTGTGCGTCTGCTCGTCCGCCACCATCTGCACGGCGTGCTCGACCCGGCGCAGGAACCAGTAGGCCTGTGTCATCTCCTCGGCCGCCGCCGGCTCGATCCAGCCTTCGCGCGCGAGCTGGGCGAGGGCGTCGTCGGTGCGGCGCAGGCGCAGCGCCGGATTGCGGCCGCCGGCGATGAGCTGCTGGGCCTGCGCGAAGAACTCGATCTCGCGGATGCCGCCGCGCCCGAGCTTCACGTTCTGCCCGGCGACCATGATGCTCTCGAAACCGCGATGCCGGTCGATCCGCATCTTCATCGCGTGGATGTCGCCGATCGCGACGAAGTCGAGATAGCGGCGCCAGACGAAGGGGGTGATGTCGCGCAGGAAGGCGGTCGACGCCTCCTCGTCTCCGGCGATCGGGCGCGCCTTGATCATGGCGGCGCGCTCCCAGTCCCGCCCCGAGCTCTCGTAATAGACGAGCGCGGTCGGCACGGGCACGGCGAGCGGCATGGCGGACGGATCGGGACGCAGGCGCAGGTCGGTGCGAAAGACGTAGCCGTCCCTGGAGCGCTCGCCGATCATCTTCACGAGGCGCCGGGCGAGGCGCGAATACATCTCGACGCTTTCGGGCGGATCGAGCACGGCCTCGGCTTCCGGCTCGAACAGGACCACGAGGTCGATATCGCTGGAATAGTTCAGCTCCTCGCCGCCGAGCTTGCCCATGCCGAGAACGAAGAGGCCCGAGCCCCGCTCGGGATGGGCAAGATCGGGAAGCCGCAACTGCCCGCGGCGATGGAGATCGAGAAGCGCAAAGCGCAAGGCGCGCTTCACCGCGCCCTCCGCCACGCCGGACAGATGGCGCGTCGTGACGTCGGGCGGGGCGGCGCCGAAGAGATCGCGCAGCGCGATCAGGAGGCTCGCCTCGTTCTTCGAAAGGCGCAGCTCCGTCATGAGCGAGGCCTCGCTCGCGCCTTCGGGCACCGGCGCTCCCAGCGCCGCGATCAGCGCCTCGACGCGCGCGCCGGCCTCCTCCTCGAACAAGCGGTCGAGCCATTGGGGCGCGCGCAGCGCGAGGCCTTCGAGATGGGGCGAAAGCGACAGGGCCGCGCCGAGCCGCTGCTGCTCGGGGCCGTCCAGCGCGGCCCAGGCGGCGAGGCGGTCGAGGTCCTGCGCTGTTGCGGCAGCGGCGAGATCGGCGAGGCAAGAACGCGCCTTCTCCGGCGAAAGCGGCACCAGGGGAAGCGCCCCTCCGATACGCAGCGCGTCCCTGCCTTCAAGTGTCATCGCTCGCCTTGCCTCCCTCGGCCGGAATCGTGAGTGTCACGATAAGGCCGGGGGCGGCGTCGTCCAGAGTCATTCGTCCGTCATGGATGGAGGCGATCGCCTGCACCAGGGACAGGCCGAGGCCGGAGCCGGGCTTGGTGCGGCTTTCGTCCAGCCGGTAGAAGCGCTCCAGCACCCGCTCGCGCTTGTCGGCGGCGATGCCTGGGCCGTTGTCCGCGACGGACAACGAGAAGCCGCGCTCCTCGGGCGCGAGCCGCACGCGGATGCGCAAGGGCCCTTCCGTCGGCACGCCGTATTTCAGGGCGTTGTCGATGAGATTGGACAGGCCTTGCGCGATCAGCTCGCGGCTGACCTCGGCCGTCAAGCTCTCGGGCGCCTCCACCTCCAGCGTGCCGCCTGCATCCTCGGCCGAGGGCTCGTAAAGCTCGGTGACGTCCCGCACGATCGCCGCGACATCGACCTCGGTCTTCAGGGCCGGATGCGAGCCCGCCTCGACGCGGCTGATCATGAGGAGCGCGTCGAAGGTGCGGATCATCCCGTCGGCTTCCGCCATCACGCCTTCCAGCGCGCCGCGCAGCTCTGCGGGTGTCGCGTCCTCGCGCTCGCGCAGCGCCGCCTCGATGCGGTTGCGCAGCCGCGTCAGCGGCGTCTTGAGATCGTGCGCGATGTTGTCGGAGACCTGTCGCAGCCCTTCCTGCAGAAGCGAGATGCGGGCGAGAAGCACGTTGAGGTTTTCCGACAGGCGATCGAACTCGTCGCCCGTGCCGGCCACCGGCAGGCGCTCGTCGAGATCGCCGCCCATGATGCGCGCGGTGGCGAGCGACATGTTGTTGAGGCGGTGCAGCGCCGTGCGCCCGACCAGGAACCAGGCGATCAGCGCGCCGACGCTCATCAGGCAGAGCGCCAGGATCAGGGCGTTGCGCACGACGAGACGAATGCGGTCGAGCTCGGTCTGATCGCGCCCGACGAGAATGCGCAGCCCGTTCGGCAGCTGGATCACCTGCGCGATCGCCGTGTGGTAGCGATCGCCCGCGTCCTCGGTGAAGCGCGCGTAGCGGAAGGCCCGGCCGACGAAGCCGGGATCGTCGAGCACGCCCGCTTCCAGGCTCTCGACATTGCCGGCGAGAATGCGCCCCGTCGCGTCCGTCATGAGATAGAGCGAGGCGCCGGGCTGGCGCGAGCGCCGGTCGATGCTGCGCACGAGGCCGACGATCCCGGTGTTCTGATAGACGCGCCCGAGATCGGCGATCTCCTCGTTGATCGTCTCGCGGTTCTGGGTCTGGAGGATCGAGGCGGCCGATCCCGTGACATAGAAGAGAAGGATCGCCGCGAAGACGGCGAAGAGGCAGAGATAGATCGCCGACAGGCGAAAGGCCGTGACCCGCCAGAGGTCCCGGATGCGATTGAACCTTTGCATGATCGAGCGGGGCGCGCCGAAAGGGCGATCACCCCTGCCCCGCGCGCAGGATGTAGCCCGAGCCGCGCACCGTATGCAGCAGCGGCTCGCCGACATCGCGCTCGATCTTGGAGCGCAGGCGCGAGATATGGACGTCGATCACGTTGGTCTGGGGGTCGAAATGGTAGTCCCAGACGTTTTCGAGCAGCATGGTGCGCGTCACCACCTGACCGGCATTCTTCATGAGATATTCGAGAAGGCGGAACTCGCGCGGCTGGAGCACCACGGTCTTGCCGCCGCGCTTGACCTCGTGGGACAGGCGATCGAGTTCGAGATCGCCGACCCGGTAGACCGTCTCGATCTCCTTGGTGGCGCGGCGCCGACCCAGAACCTCGACGCGGGCGAGCAGCTCGGAAAAGGCGTAGGGCTTGGCGAGATAATCGTCGCCGCCCGCGCGCAGGCCGGTGACGCGGTCGTCCACCTGGCCAAGCGCCGACAGGATCAGCGCCGGCGTCATGTCGCCCTTTTCGCGAAGCGCCGAGATGACCGACAACCCGTCGCGCTGCGGCAGCATCCGATCCACGACGAGAACGTCGTAGTTCTGGCTTTCCGCCATGTGGAGGCCGGTCTCGCCGTCGGCCGCGTGATCGGGCACATGGCCCGATTCGCGAAACGCCTTCTGGAGATAGGCGGCGGCTTCCTTGTCGTCTTCGATCAGGAGGATACGCATGGTGTCGGATGTAGGCGAAACCGCTTGCAGCGTCATCTGTCCCCTCCGTCGGGATCGGGCGATTTCATCGAAAAAGAAACGGCGCCCCACGGTGGAGCGCCGCCGGGACGCGTGGAAGGGGAGGCCTTGGCCTCCCCTCCGCGAGCTCAGCTGCCGGAGATCGGCAGGGCGACGAAGCGGTTCTGGTCGCCGTTGCGCAGCTGGAAGAGCGCCGCCTTGCGACCGCTCGTGGAGGCGCTCTTGATCGCGGCCTCGACTTCGCGCTGCGACTTCACCTGCGTGCCGTTCACCGCCACGATCGTGTCGCCGGCCGATACGCCGCGCGTGGCGGCTTCGGAGTCCGGGTCCACGTCGGTCACGACCACGCCCTGCCCATCGTCCGAGGGGGTCAGCGTCAGGCCATAACCGCGCAGCGAGGACGGGTTCACCGGCACGTTGCTGTTCGAGCCCTGGTTGGAGGCTTCGTCGAGCGAGGCGAGATTGCCGAGCTGGACCTTGATCTGCTGGGCGGCGTTGTCGCGCCAGACCGTCACGTCGATCGACGCGCCGGGCTTGAACTCGGCCACCTTGCGGGCCAGCTCGCGCGGGCTGGACACGGTGTCGCCGTTGACTGCCGTGATCACGTCGCCGGTGCGGATGCCGGCCTTGGTGGCGGGCGTCTCGTTGTCGGGCAGCGTGACGATGGCGCCGTTGGTGCTGCCAAGGCCGAGCGCCTCGGCGATGTCCTTGGTCACCGGCGCGATCTGGACGCCGAGCCAGCCGCGCTGGACATTGCCGCTTTCGCGAAGCGACTGGATCACCGACTGAGCCGAGGACGCAGGGATCGCGAAGCCGATGCCGACCGAGCCGCCCGAGGGCGAGAAGATCGCCGTGTTGATGCCGATCACCTGGCCCTGCATGTTGAAGGCCGGGCCGCCCGAATTGCCCCGGTTCACCGGCGCGTCGATCTGGATGAAGTCGTCATAGGGACCGGCGCCGATGTCGCGGCCGCGCGCCGAGACGATGCCCGACGTCACCGAGCCGCCGAGGCCGAACGGATTGCCGACAGCCACGACCCAGTCGCCGACGCGCACCTTGGAATCGTCGGCCCAGTTCACATAGGTGAACTTGGTGTTGGGCGCGTCGACCTTCAGCAGCGCCAGATCGGTGCGCTTGTCGGCGCCCACGAGCTTGGCCTGATACTCGGTCCCGTCGTTCATGACGACCGTGTAGGTCGTGCCGCCCTCGACGACGTGGTTGTTGGTGACGACATAGCCGTCATCGGAGATGAAGAAGCCGGAGCCCTGGGCCATGCCCTCGCGCGGCGCCCGGCGCGGGGTGCGCTGGCCCGGTGTGGCCGGGCCGTTCGGGTTGCCGAACTCGAAGAAGCGGCGCAGCGGATGGCCTTCCGGCAGGTTCTCGAAAGGCGAGCCCTGGAGATTGCTGTCGCGGTCCGAGGCGTCGACGATCTTTTCCTTGACGCGGACGGAGACGACGGCGGGCGACACTTTCTCGACCACGTCGGCAAAGCCCGTATTCTGCGCGGTCGGGGCGACCTGCACGGCCTGCGCATAGGACGGATTGACCGTCGTCATCACGCCGCCGCTGAACGCCAGGCCAGCCACGCCCGCCGCCAGAGCCGCGGCGGTCAGGCGGCGCTTGGTCTTGTTGGTGATCGAGTTCGTCATGGATACCCTCGTTGGTTCCGGTCTGGCGCGGCGGGAAGCCCGTCGTGTCTGTGGTTGGGAACCTAGAGGATCGAAGATTACGGCAAGTTTTCAGCCACGTGAAAGCTTCGTAAGGTCGCCGGCCCCCTCGTCGCGCTCCAGCCGTTCGAGCACGGCGGCCACCGCCTTCTCTTCGTCCGCCGACAGGGGCGCGGGCGCGGCACCCGCCGGGCGACGGCGCGAGATCACGAGATAGGTGCCGCCTGCCAGGAGAAGCGCGACCGGCATTCCCCAGAGGAGCAGCGTCTGCGGCTCGAAGCGCGGGCGCAGAAGCACGAACTGCCCGTATCGCGCGACGAGATAATCGAGCACCTCTCCATCGCTGTCGCCCGCCTGGATGCGCTGGCGGACGAGGACCCGCAGGTCCTTTGCGAGATCGGCGTCGGAATCGTCGATCGACTGGTTCTGGCAGACCATGCAGCGCAGTTCGGACGACAGGGCGCGCGCGCGCTTTTCCATCGCGGGATCGGGCAGCATCTCGCTCGGCTGCACCGCGCCGGCCGGGACGGCGGCGAGGAGGCACAGGCCGGCGAGAGCGGCTCGCCCGACGGAGAGGGCTCGTATCGCCATCGGCTCAGGCCTCCACGGCCCGGGCGCGGCGCGAACGGGCCGGGGCGCCGACACGCAGCCGCCGATCGGCCAGCGACACGACACCGCCGAAGGCCATGGCCACGGCGCCCAGCCAGATCAGCGTGACGAGCGGCTTGTACCAGATACGCACCACGGTGGCCCCACCATTGGCCGCGGCGTCGCCGAGCGAGATGTAGATCTGGCTGAACCAGTGCGTATGGATGCCCGCTTCCGTGGTGGGCATCTGCCGGGCCGGATAAAGGCGCTTGGAGGATTCGAGCGGCGTTTCGCTCGCGCCCCGGATCAGAGTGAAGCGGCCGACCTCCTCCTGGTAGTTCGGCCCCTGGCGGGGCGCGATCCCGTCGAAGCGGATCTGCACGCCACCGGCCTCGATGCGATCGTCCGGCGCCATGGTGGTGATCGTTTCCGTCGAGAAGGCGCCGACCGAGACGATGCCGAGCAGCGTCACCCCCACGCCGAAATGGGCGATCGCCGTGCCGAAGGCCGAGCGCGGCAGGCCGCGCAACCGTCGCCATGCGAGGGCGGGGCCGGCCTTCGGCAGGCCGGCACGGGCCGCCAGATCACAAAGGCTGCCGACCAGAAGCCAGACGGCAAGGCCGAAGCCGAAGGCGGCGAGAATGCGTGTCCCCTCTGTGAGGGCGAGGACGACGACGATCGTCAGGAAGGCCGCGCCGACGGCGGCGTAGAGGCGCTGCGCGGCGGCCAGGAGATCGCCCCGTTTCCAGGCAAGAAGCGGGCCGAAGGGAACCGCGAAGAGCAGCGGCACCATGAGCGGGCCGAAGGTCGCGTTGAAGAAAGGCGCGCCGACCGAGATCTTGGTGCCGGTGACGGTTTCGAGCGCCAGGGGATAGAGCGTGCCGGTCAGCACCGTCGCCATGGCGGTGGTGAGGAACAGATTGTTGAAGACGAGCGCCCCTTCCCGCGAGATGGGCGCGAAGAGACCGCCGCTCTCCAGTTCGCTCGAGCGCCAGGCGAAGAGCGCCAGCGAACCGCCGATGAAGACGCAGAGAATGGCGAGAATGAAGACGCCGCGCTCCGGGTCCACCGCGAAGGCGTGAACCGAGGTGAGGACGCCCGAGCGCACGAGGAACGTGCCGAGGAGCGAGAGCGAGAAGGTGAGGATGGCGAGAAGCACCGTCCAGACCTTCAGCGCCGAGCGCTTTTCCATGACGAGCGCGGAGTGAAGCAGCGCCGTGCCCGACAGCCAGGGCATGAAAGAGGCGTTCTCCACCGGGTCCCAGAACCACCAGCCGCCCCAGCCGAGTTCGTAATAGGCCCAGTAGGAGCCCATCGCGATGCCGCCCGTCAGGAACACCCAGGCGATCAGCGTCCAGGGCCGCACCCAGCGCGCCCAGGCGGCATCGATGCGCCCGTCGATCAGCGCCGCGACGGCGAAGGAGAAGGCGATCGAGAAGCCGACATAGCCGAGATACAGAAGCGGCGGATGGATCGCGAGGCCGATGTCCTGAAGGATCGGATTGAGATCCTGCCCTTCCAGGGGCGCCGGCACGACGCGCGTGAACGGGTTGGAGGTAAGGAGGATGAACAGGAGGAAGGCGACCAGAATCCAGGCCTGGACGGACAGGACATTGGCCTTGAGGCTCGCCGGCAGGTCCATGCCGAACGAGGCCACCAGCGCCCCGAACAGGGCGAGGATCAGGACCCAGAGCAGCATCGAGCCTTCGTGGTTCCCCCAGACGCCGGTGACCTTGTAGAGCATGGGCTTCAGCGAATGGCTGTTCTCCACGACGTTCGCGACGGAGAAATCCGACGTCACATAGGCCGCCGTCAGCGCGCCGAAGGCGAAGGCGAGAAGCGCGAAGCAGCCGAGCGACGTGATCGTGCCGGTTTCCATCAGCCTCGTGTCGCCCAGCCGGCTGCCGAGAACCGGCAGAACGGATTGAACGAGGGCAAGGCCCAGCGCCAGGACCAGCGCGAAATGGCCGAGTTCGACGATCACAGGCCCGCTCCCCCTGCCGCCGAAGCGGGCGTCGAAGCGCCGGGTTCGGGCATGGCGGCCTCGCGCGCCACCACCGTTCCGTCCTTCCAGAGACCGCGCGCCTTCATGTCGTCCACGACTTCCTTGGGCATGTAGGTCTCGTCGTGCTTGGCCAGAACGGTGTCCGCGACGAAGACGCGATCGGGCCCGATCGTGCCTTCGGCGACGACGCCCTGCCCTTCGCGGAAGAGATCGGGCAGAAGTCCGGCATAGCGCACGGCGACGCTTTCCACCGTGTCCGTCACGCGGAACCGCACCGCCTGCCCCGTGCCCCGCTCCACCGAGCCGCTTTCCACAAGGCCGCCCAGGCGGATGCGCTGGCCTTCGACAGGCGGATGGGACGCCAGATCGGTCGGCGAATTGAAGAAGGCGACGCTATCAGACAGGGCCGTCAGCACGAGCGCGAAGGCCGCGCCGACGACGAAGAGAATGGCGAAGATAGAGGAAAGGCGCTTCTGCTTGCGGGTCATGGCGTCGCGGCGTCCCCTCTCAGGCTGAGGCCGAGCGACTGCGCAAAGGCCAGGATGTTCTTACCCTCGGCCGTCTCGGGTGAGAAGGTGCCGAGCGCCTGGCGTCCTGCCGCAGCCGCCTCGTCGCGGCGGCCAAGAACGACATAGGATCGCATCAGGCGCCGCCATCCCTCCGCGTCCTCGGGCGCGGCCTGCAGCTTGCCCGCGAGCTGCGACACCATGCCTTCGATCATCGCGCGGCGATTGTCTGCGCTGAGCGCCTCGGCCGCCGCCACATCAGTGGTGCTCGGCCCCGGTGCCTCGAGCGTGAGGGAAGCGATGGCGGGCGCGGGCGCGCCGCCGAGTTGCGCCTGCGCATCGGCGAGCGCGGAGCGCGCCAGCCCCAGCCAGGGCGCATCGGGCGGCGAGGAGGCGACGAGCGCGCTCCAGGCGTCGCGGGCCTCCGCATAGCGCCCCGCCTGCGACAGATCGAGCGCCAGATAGAAGCGCGCGGCATAGGAGTTCGCGTCGAGCGCGAGGGCGGATCGAAACGCCTGCCGCGCCTCGTCCGTGATCTGTCCATGCGCCTGCTGCACCAGGGCCTCGCCGAGGCCGACCCGCATGTCGGCCGTCGGCGGCGTCAGGCGAAGCGCGTTGCGATAGGCGGTGACGGCCTTGTCGGGCTCGCCCATGCGCAAATAGACGGGCGCGACGACGCTCCAGCCGGTGCCATCGTCCGGCTTTTCCGCCAAACGACGCTCGACCGCCGCGAGCATGTTGCCGATCTCCCCGGTGGGTGCCGGTTCGCTTTCGCGGCTCGCCAAGGGCATGTCGCCGAGTTCGGGCGACCCGGCGCGGTCATAGAAGAGAAAGGTCGCGGCCGGCAGGAGAAGCGCCACGAAGAGACCGGCCACGATCGCGGCGCGCCCCTGCCCGTTCAACGTGGCCGCTTGCGAGGCGCTTTCCGCCCTCAGGAGGCGGCGCGCGATCTCGGCGCGGGCGGTCGCCGCGTCCGGCTCGCCGATGGCGCCGCGCGCGCGGTCGGTCTCGAGCTCGGCGAGCTGTGCGCGATAGACCTCGGCGTCATGGCGCGAGCGCGGCTCGACGGAGGCGGGTTTGCCGCGCAGAAGTGGGCGGACGGTCGCGATCGTCGCGACGAGCGTCATGAGGGCGGCGGCAAGCCAGAACAAACGTCATCATCCCGTGAGCGGTCGCCGCGAAAACCGGCGGCCGGCAAAGCGAGAGAAGGTCTATCAAGGGCAAGCGCGCCTGCCTATTCACATCCTTAGAAAGAATGTCGCGTCAGCCGACCGGCGTCCAGGTGTCGGCGCCTGTCCGGCAGGCGGTGCCCACCTGCCGCGTCGTCGCGTTGCCGCGCGTGACGACATGCGTGTAGCCCCGGCAATCCTGCGAGCCGATGCGATAAAGCTGCGTCGGCGTCACCTCGCCGCGATAGGCGCCGGCCGACCAGGGAACGGCCTGGCCCACCGAGCCGAACTGCAGCGCCTGATACTGGGCGAGAAGCGCGCCCTGCTCGGCGCGCCCCGACAGCGCGACATCGCCGCTTTTGGGCAGGCTGGGCCGCAGCGCGAGCGCGCTCGCCGGCAGGGCCGGCGCGGGAGCAGCAGTCAGCGACGCGCCGGACGATAGACATCCACCGAGCGCGAGCATGGAGACGAGGGCTGCAAAGGTCTGAAACGCACGACGCATGGGCCAGCCTGATACCGACCGGGGCGAGCCCCGATTTCACCAACAGTTCAGGAAATCGGCGCATCCGGGGAGCGAGGCAAGATCAGTTCGGCTTTCAGTCCCCCGAATTCGGAGCGCTCCAGCCGAAAATCGCCCCGGTATTGCAAAACGGTCTCAGCGACGATGGACAGACCGAGCCCGCTGCCGGGCACCGTTTCGTCGAACCGCTTGCCGCGCTTCGTCGCCTCGGCCATCTCCTGAGGCTGGAGGCCCGGCCCGTCGTCGGAGACCGCGACCGAGAACCGCGAGCCGTCCGGCACCACCAGCGAGAGCACGATCCGGCTGCGCCCGTATTTCGCGGCGTTCTCCAGAAGATTGCCGAGCATCTCCTCCAGATCCTGCTGCTCGCCGGCGAACACGGCCCGCTCCGCGCCAGGCGCGATCTGCGTGTCCACGCGAAAACCCGGATTGAGCTTGGAGACGACCCGCACCAACCGCTCCACCACGGGCTTGACCGGCGTGCGGGCGATCACGCTCTCGCCGCCCGCCGCGATCCGAGCGCGGTCGAGATAGTGCTGCACATGAGTGCGCATCCGCTCGCCCTGGTCGCGGAGAACGCGGCCCTTCTCTCCGCCGATCGCGCCGGCTTCGTTCAGGATCACGGCGACCGGCGTCTTCAGCGCATGGGCGAGATTGCCGACCTGCGTCCGCGCGCGCTCCACGATGCGCCGATTGCTGTCGATCAGCGCGTTCATCTCGCTCGCCAGCGGCTGGATTTCGGACGGGAAGCGCCCTTCCAGCCGCTCCTTCTCGCCCGTCCGCACGGCGGCGAGCGAGCGCTGGACGACGGAAAGCGGGCGCAGCCCATAGAGGATCGCGAGCGCGTTGATCACCGTCGAGCCCAAGCCGAACAGGCCGAGATAGAGCGTCAGCGACCGGTTGAACGCGGCGATGTCGGCATCCAGCGTGCTGGCATTGCCCATGACGCGGAACCGCGCGGCATGGTTGTCGCTGTCGAGCACGACCTCCGCTTCCTCGACATAGAGCGTTTCGCCGTCGAGCCCTGGCACGCGGTAGTCGCGCCGATACTGCATGTCGAACGGCGCTTGCGCTTCCGGCACGTCGGCGATGCGCGCGCGCCCGAGCGAGAAGGAGGACAAGCGGCCCGTCGTGTTGGCGCTCGCGGGCAGCACCTCCCAGTACCAGCCCGACAAGGGCTGCGAATAGGCGAGATCGCCGAGATCGGGCACGCCGCGCAGGATGCCGTCCTTGTCGACGGTCACGGCGTTGATGAGGTTGAAGAGCTGCGCCCGCACCACGGCTTCGAAGCCGGATTGGGCGGTGCGCTCGTAGAGCGAGGAGATGAGGCCCCCCACCACGAGAAAGGCCGCGATCGCCCAGAGGCTCGACATGCCGACGACGCGCGCGGCGAGACTCCCGAAGAGGCGCTGCGTCCGCGACGCACCGCTCAAGGACGCGCGCTCCGGCCCGGCAAGGCGTCACGCATCCCGGTTCATCCGGTAGCCGAGCCCGCGAACCGTCTCGATCAGGTCGAGGCCGATCTTGCGGCGAAGACGCCCGACAAAGACCTCGATCGTATTGGAATCGCGGTCGAAATCCTGGTCGTACATGTGCTCGGTGAGTTCGCTGCGCGAAACGATCTCGCCCTGATGGTGCATGAGATAGGCCAGCAGTCGATACTCGTGCGAGGTCAGTTTCAGCGGCGTTCCGTCCACCGTCGCGCGCGAGGATTTGGTGTCCAGGCGCAAGGGGCCGCAGTGGATTTCGGACGAGGCATGGCCCGCCGCGCGGCGGATCAGGGCGCGAAGGCGCGCCAGCACCTCCTCCATGTGGAAGGGCTTGGCGACATAATCGTCGGCGCCCGCGTCGATGCCCGCCACCTTGTCGCTCCAGCGGTCGCGCGCCGTCAGCAGAAGAACCGGCATGGTGCGCCCGTCGCGCCGCCAGCGCTCCAGAACGCTGATGCCGTCCATCTTCGGCAGGCCGACATCCAGGATCACCGCGTCGTAAGGCTCGGTGTCGCCGAGGAAATGGCCGTCCTCGCCATCCGCGGCGCTGTCCACCACGTAGCCGGCCGCGCGAAGGGCCTCGCCGAGCTGACGGCTGAGTTGGGCGTCGTCCTCGACGATCAGGATGCGCATCTTGTCTCCGGTCGGCGGTTTCGATTCGCGAAGGGGCTTACTGGGGAATCGTGATCGTCTGACGGCGGGGCCGGCTGCCGTCCCGCGCCGGCACGAGGACGGTGACGACGCAGACCGTGCGCCCGCCCTGTTCGGCCATCTGGACGGACAGGACCTGTCCGCCCGTCTGCGCGGCGGCTTCGGCGGCGGCGGCCGAGCAGCCGCCCTGCGCGACGAGGCGCGGCGTCTCGGCCGGCTCCGGCGCGCTGTTTGCGAGCGCCGACACCGTGCCCACGCCCGGCGCGGACCAGCTGGCCAAGGCCGGCGCGGCGGCCGTCCACAGCCAGAAGCCGGCAAGAAGAGGGAAAGCGAGGGTGCGGCGGTTCATCGGACGTCCCGTTTTCTGTCCCCCTTCTTCTAGGCCTCGGCCGCTGAATGTCGAATGAATGGGCGGCAAATGTCGCCTCAGCGAATCTCCGCCTCGGCCTGAAAGCGCCCGAGAATGGCGACCACGGCGCCGACCGCCGAAGCGCCCGCCGCCAGCGCGCCGGCCAGCTGATCCTGCGCGCCGCCGTCCAGCTGATAGCCGAACAAGGCGGCGAGACTGGCGCCGAGCGCCACCAGCGCGCCCCAAACGGTCTTCGACTTCCACCATTCCTTGGTCTGATCCATGGGTCTCTCCTTTGTGAAGCGAGCGAGGGGGAAAAGCGTCAGGCGGGCAGCGTCAGGCCCAGCCGGGCGGGCGCACCCACCCCGACGCTGGCGCTCATCTGCACGACCGAAACAGTCAAACGCCGCCCGCCATCCGCCAGAAGCGGACGCCAGAGCGAGGCCTCCACATCGAGGCGCGGCGTGCTTGCAAGGAGGTCGAGCGAGGCTCCGGCCGCCGACCGGAGCGTGACGCGATAGGTCTCGTTCTCCTCCCAAAGCGGCGGGTCCGCTTCGTCCCAGCCATCCAGCACCGCGCGGCTGCGCCGCCGCCAGGTGAGATGCAGCGTGCCGTCATCGCCGACGCGGCCCGCGAGATGCGCGGGCGAAAGCGGACGCAGCGCACGGCGCCCGAGCGCCGCCGCCTGCCGATCCGCCGCGGCATCGTCGAGCCCGCGCCCGGCCGGCACGGCCAGCCATTGCCGCTCCGCGCCAAGGCCCGCGACGGTTTCGGGCACGGACAGGCAGGCCGCGTCCAGAAGCACGAAGGCCGCGCCCGCCGGATGGCCCTCACCCATCGCGTCGCCCGTGCCGCCGAGCGCGCGCACCAGCCGCCCCAGCCGGAAGCGTCCGGGCGCGACCTCCTCCGCATCGCGAAACTGCAGGACCTCCCACGCCCCGCTGGGGGCACGGACCGCCGCGCGATTGGCGCCCGCGAGCAGCGCCGCGTCGGTCACCGAGGACAGAGCGCCCCAGGCGAGATCGACCTCCAGGCGGTTGGCGCGGTCGATCACCCCTTCCCGCCCCGGCGCGAGCGGCTGGCGCAGGAAGCCGAGCGTCGCCGGCCGCGTCACCCGCCCGAAGCTCTGGAACCCTGTGCCGGTCGGCGAAGCGAGAAGGTCCAGCGGCACGAAGGGCCGCGCGGCGGCCGCCACCACGGCGCCGCCCCCGCCCCCGCCATCTAGGGTCGGCAGGTCCATCCAGAACACGACCGGCCGCGACGCCTGAACCGGCAGCGCGGGCGCGGGCGGCGCTGCCGATGCGGGCGAGGCGACCCGCGAGGCCGCCCGGCGCACCCGGCGCGCCTCCACCCGGCGCGTCGCCCCATCCTCGATCCGCTCGATCCGCCAGACGCCGGCCTCGCCCGCCACCCGGACGCAATCGCCCGGCGAAAGCGCAAGCTCGCTCGGTGAAACGGCAAAGCTTGCCGTCTCCCGCTCGCCGGTCTCGCGGTCGAGAAGCTCGGCGGCGAAGCGCCGTGCCTGCCCTTCCGCGAGGATCACCGGCAGTTCGACGCTGGTCTGCCGGGGCCGATCCGCCTCACCGAGCGCGGCGTCCGCGACGCCCGTCTGATAGGCGCGCGCCGGATCGCTGAAGCCGACCAGCACCTCCTCCACCCGGTCCACCGGCTCGCTGCGGCGAATCTCGAAACGCGGCGCCTCGTCGGCATCCGCGAGCGCGTCCAGCAGGATGGGGTCGCCGCGCCGGGCGAGCGAGCGGAAGCAGAGCCTGCCGCCTTCCGTGCGCACCTCGGTTCCCGTGAGCCGCAGGAGGTCTTCGAGTTCGGCGCGCGCCGAGCCCGGTCCCGAAACGAGGAAGCCGCCGAGATCGGCGTCGACCTCGTCGACCCGCCCGGCCTCGAAACCATGATCGGCGAGCAGCCGCGCGACCAGCGCGTCCAGCGGCGCGCGCCCGAGCCGCCCGGTCAGCCAATGCCCGCGCTCCCAGTTCGCGCCGTCGGCCCAGACATCCGCGCGGTCGGGAAAGGCCGGGGCGGGCCGCGCGTCCCAGCACCAGAGATGGATCGCCTCCGGCGGCACCATCCGCCCGCCATAGAGGGGCGAGACCGGATTGTCAGCCTCGCGAAAATGCGGCGATGCGGGGTCCCAATGCCGCAGATGCGCTTCCAGAAAGCGCCGCTGCGCCAGATCGTCCCGCTCGCCCGTCGAGAAATAGGGCCAGTGGCTTTCGGAGGATTTGGGGTCGAAGAAGACATTGGGCTGGTTGGCGCCCTTGTCGATCGCCGGGCAGCCGAGTTCGGTGAGCCAGATCGGCTTGGAGCGGGGCACCCAGTCGGTCGGCTCAGCGCGTTCCACCCCGCCGCGCCGCTCGACATGCGGGTTCTCCCACCAGCTCTTCAGATCCTTCGGCCGGAAGGTCCAGGCCTTGCCGAGCCCGTCCGTGATGGGCGCGCGCGCGCCTGTGCGCCGCGCCGCCTCATCAGGATAATACCAGTCGAAATATTCGCCCGAGGAGAGGCCGGCCCGCAGGGCGTCGCGATCATAGGGCGAGGCCATCTCCCCCGCCTCCCCCTCGTCGCGCCAGTCGGCGAGCGGCAGGTAATTGTCGATCCCGACCGCGCCGATATCGGGCGAGGCCCAGAGCGGATCGAGATGGAAGAAGACGTCGCCCGAACCGTCGGCCGGATGATAGCCGAAATACTCGCTCCAATCGGCGGCATAGGTGACGAGCGCCCCGGGCAGGAGCGCCTTCACGTCCCGCGCCAGCGCCACCAGCGCGTCCACGAAGGGGAAGCGCCCCGTCTCGTCGCGCAGAACCGTCAGCCCGCGCATTTCCGAGCCGATCACGAAGGCATCAACCCCGCCGGACAGCTTGGCGAGATGCGCGGCATGAAGGATCATGCGGCGATAGGACCATTCAGTCGCGCCAGCATAGACGACCGCTCCGTTCTCGATGCGAAAGTCGGCGAGCGTGGCGGAGCCGACGAAGCGGGCGATGTGGGCCCGTGCCTCGTCCGTCCGGTCGGCCGACCCGGCGCGTCCCGGCACTACATCCAAGGTCATGCGCCCGCGCCAGGGATAGGGCGCCTGTTCCGCGCCGCCATGGGGGTCGGGCAAGCCGTTGCCGGCGGGCACGTCCATCATCAGGAACGGGTAGAAGGTCACGCCGAGCCCGCGCGCACGCAGCGCCGCGATGGCCCGCAGGACGCCCGCGTCGGACGGCGTGCCGCCATAGGCCGGCGCCCCGTCGATCCGGCTGACGAGATGAGCCTCGTCCCGCCCGACATCGCCCGCGCGCCAGGGGATGGTCTCGTCGCGGGTTCGCACTTCGATGCCCGGCCGAACGCTCGCTCGGCCGACGCGCAGGTCGTCCGCGAACCAGCTCACCACGAGCGCCGCGCGCTCCAGACGCGGGCAGAGCGCCGTCAGTTCCTCCAGCGACGCGTCGAAATCGCTCGCGCCATGCAGCATGTTGCGGTTGAGCAGCCGGTCCTCGCCCGGCCCGACGCGCTCGCGCACCACGCTCGGGTCGAGCCCGTGTTCCGTCGCGCCGGGAATGATCGTGACCGCCCGAAGCCCCGCTTCCAGTTCGCCGACGGGCCGGATCACCTCGCAGCTGATCCGGGGAATGCGGTTGCCCCAGCGCTCCAGCGGCAAATGCTCGAACACGAGATAGGCGAGCCCGCGATAGGCCGGCGCGTTGCCCCGCCCCTGCCGCGCCTCGATCAGCGGGTCGGGCTCTTGGCTCTCGCCGCCCTTGTGCAACCGAACGGTGACGAGCGACAGGTCAAGCTCCTCGCCATCGGCCCAGATGCGGCGAACATGGGCGATCGGCCCCTCGCACAAGCCGATCGCGACATGGCCGAAATAGCTGTAGCTCGTCGTCTCGCCGCCGCCGCGCGTGCCCTTGCCGCCCGAGCGCTCCGTGGTCGCGACTTCCTCGAAGCGCGTCGTCCAGATCACCTGACCGGCGATCCGCGCCGTGCCGTAAAGGCGCGCGACGCCGCCCCCCTCGTCCGCTTCCATGATGCGGCGGCCGGCGAGACGCGGCCCTTCGCGCTTCGCCTTGCCCCCGAACAGGGTGTTGTCGACGAGCGAGCCGCCGAGCGCGCCGAGCGCCCGCCCCGCCATCATGCCGAACGGGCCGCCGACGAGCCCGCCGAGCGCCCCGCCCGCCGCCTGAAGAAGGATCGTCGCCATGGGTCAGCTCCGGTCGATGAATTGAAAACAGCCGGCGATGCGCCGCGCCCAGCCGGGCGTCAGCAGCGAGGAGACGACCGCCGCGCCCTCATAGGCGTGGATCAGCCGCAGCCTTTCGCCTTCGGCCTCGTCGAGAAGGCCGCAATGCTTGGCCGGCCGCCCCTCGCGCCAGCGAAACAGGACGAGATCGCCCGGCCGCGCGTCTCCTCGCTCGACTTCGCGAAACAGGCGCCGCGCGGCCTCCAGCATCGGATCGCCCTCGCCCGTCTCGGCCCAGTCGGCGCTGTAGGGGCCGGGGTGCTCGGGCTCCGTGCCATAGACCTCCCGCCAGACGCCGCGAACGAGGCCGAGGCAGTCGCAGCCGACGCCCGCCCGGCTTCCCTGGTGGCGATAGGGCGTGCCGAGAAAGCCGCGCGCCGCCCGAAGCACACGCCCGCGCATCAGGGCACCACCGGCGAGCCGTCGTGCCGCCCGTCGCTCTTGGCGACCCCGAGCGCCGCGTCGGCACCCGGCAGATGCGGAAAGCCGCGAAAGTTCACGCCGTTGCCGAACCGGTCCCGGCAGGTCGAAAAGGCGCGGTCGCAGCCCGCCACGAGCGCGACCCGCTCGCCCACGGTCGGCAGGCGCGCGGGCGGCCGATGCGGAAAGAGCCTGACCGCACCCGGCGCCGCTCCCTCGACGAGGCCCCGCAGCGGCACCGGCTCCGCGCCCTCGCCGAGCATCAACCGCCCTTGCGCGAACAAGCCTTCCTCGTCCCGCGAGAAGGCCAGCACCGGGCGCACGGTGATCTCGTCGTCCGCCGCGTCGAGGACCTCCGCAGACCGCGTCCAGCGCGCCAGATCGACCTTGCATCTGGCATCGCCGAGGACGGCGTCGCAGCGGCGGCGGTAGGTGCGCCCGCGCGGCCGGTCGAGCCGGGCGGCGAGCCCGCGCAGCTCGGCGCGAAAGCTGCCCGCCCCCCGCGTCACCTCGCCGAGATCGGCGACCTCCATCAGGACGTGGTGGCCCGGCTCGCGCCAATCGACGCGAAAGCTCTCGATGCTGGCGCCGTCGAACAGGCCGCGCTCCACGTCGCTCTCGCGGATCGCCTCGTCGCTGAAGCCGCCATCCACCGCCTCGGTGCCGGCGCCGAGCCCCCGCGCCGCCTCGCCCTCGCCGGCGGTCCAGCCGGTGCGGGCGCGAAACAGCGTCCCGGCAAAGCGCAGGTCCTCGTCATGGTCGGTGAAGCCGAAGACCACGCCGTCGCGCCGCGTCAGCCGCCAGGCGCTCGCCAGCGTCGTCGCCGGCTGGTTCAGTCTCTCCCGAAACGCGGCGGACAGGGTCTTCATGGCCGGATCTCCACGAGCGGAATGGTCGGGATGTCGCCGGCTTCGAAGGCGGCGACGTTGAGCGCGAGATGGTCGATGTCGAAGCGCACCGGCACGTCGAACTCGAAGCCGGCGGTGATCCGGCTGCCCGGCGGCGGCGGGCTGGCGAAGGTGACGAGACCGCTTGTCGCCTCGACGCTGGCATTCGCCGCCACACCGTCCACGGCAAGGCGCACCGTGCCGGAGACCGGCTTGCGGATCGGCCTGACATAGGCGTCCTCGCCCGCGCCGTAGCGCTTCGCGAGCTGGAAGCTCCGCGTCTCGCCGTCGCCCGTGCCGAGCAACTGATCGAGCGCCGTCGCCGCCTGTCCCCAGCGCGCCGAGGCGGCGTCGAACGGGTCGCGGAAGCGGAAGCCGACGAGCCGCCCGCGCCGCGCCTCGAAGAAGTCGAGGACGCGGATCAGGTCGGCGAGGCTCTTGACGCCCGAGCCGGCATCGTAGCGCCGCCAGGAATGGCGCGTGCGCTGGTTGCGGTTCTCGTAGCCGGTGGACAGGCGCACGATGTCGGTGCGCCGCTCCGGCCCGCCCGACGTGCCGAAGGCGACCGAAAGCGGAAACCGCTCCTCGCTGAAGGAGGCCACCATCTCAGAGCCCCCTTTGGCCGCGCAGCGCGGCGCGCGCGAGCATGGCCTGGATCTGCGTTTCGGCGCGGCGGAAGCTCGGCGCGTCCGGCGTCGAGACGTTGAAGGTGACGTTCGCGCCGCCGCGCCGCCCGCCCTCCACGGCGACGCCGAGCGAGCCGTCCGCCCCGCGCTTCAGGGGCATGATCGCCTCCGCCCCCGCCTCGCCCATCAGGCCGACCTGACCGCCCGCAGGAAAGAAGCTCGGCGCGCGCACGACGCCCCCCTTGGCGAAGGGAACGACGCTCGGCCCCGGTTGGGCACTTGCCCCCGGCGCGCCGCCGCCAAGGCCTGACAGGAGCGAGCCGACCGCCCCGCCCGCGAGTTGGGAGAGCGGCTTCAAGGCCGCGTCGAGCGCGATCGCCGACAAGCGGCTGCCGAGGCCGCGCAAGACGGTGTCGAGCGAGCGCCCGCCGCCGACCGCGCCTTTCAGCGCCGCGCTCATCGCCGCGCCGAACCGGTCGGCGCGCGAGGACAGGTCGGAAAGGGCACGCTCGAAGCCGCTGGTATCGGCCTCCACGGCAATGCGCATCGTGTCCACGGACGGGTCCATGTCACCTCCGGTCGGGATAGAGTTGCAGAAGGGCGTCGAGCCGCTCGCGGGTCGGCGCGGCCGAGCGCCGGCCCAAGGGGCGAGCCAGCGCCGCCAGCTCGCGCGGGCTCAAGGCCCAGAAGTCGCGGGGGGACAGGCGAAACGTGCCGAAGCAGAGCGCCATCGCCTCGTCCCAGGGAAAGGCCGCCGCGCCGCCCGGCTCGCTCGGGTCCGGCGCGGCGGCGCTCAAGGGCGGGCGGTGGCGGCCTCCTCCACGCCGAAGGCCGCTTCCAGAAGCGCGGTCGCGAGCGCCGCCGCGCCTGCCGCGCCCCGCTCGAAGCGCATGGCGGCGACCTCCTCGTCGCTCACCGCCTCGCCGGCGCCGCGCAGGCCCGCGCCGATGACGCGCACGAGATCGCGCGCAGCGAGGCGTCCCGAGCCGAAGCGCGCGGCGAGCGCCGAGATGTCGTCGAGCGCGAAAGCCTCCTCCAGTTCGGCCAGCGCGCCGAGCGTCAGGCACAGGCGCCGCTCGCGCCCGTCGATGGTGGCGGCCACCTCGCCGCGTCGTCGGTTCGCCGCCATCAGATCGCCTCGAAGCTGAGCGCGCCGGCCGATTCCAGCGTCAGCTCGAAGGCGATCTCGCCATTGTGCTCGCCGGAATATTCGAGCGCCGTCACCTGGAACGGGCCGCTCACGCGTCCGAAATCCGGGATCACCGCCTGAAACGGCGCGATGCGCCCTTCGAAGAACAGCTGGCGCACCGCCATGTCGGAAGCCGCGTCCTTGAAGATGCCCGCGCCCGACAGGGCGGCGCGCTGCACGCCGGCCCCGCCCAGAAGCTCGCGCCAGCGTCCGGCGCTGTCGCTGTCGGTCACGTCCACCGTCTCGGCATTGAACGAGATGCGGCGCGAGCGAAGCCCCGCCACGGTCTGGAATGTCCCATCATTCTCCGCGTCGAGCTTGAGGAGAAAGTCCTTGCCCTTTTGCGCGCCCATGCCCGCCTCCGTGTCGTGAAACGAAAAAGGGCGGCCCGAGGGCCGCCCTTGTGATCCGTGGAAGTATGAGGTCGTCCTACGACGCCAGCGGCTCCGTCACCGCGCGAAAGCGCAGGATGCCGTGATAGGCGGGCGAGTCCGGCGCCTGCCGCGCCTCGGCGAACTGAAGCCGCAGGTTCACCAGCCGATGGGTTTCCAGCGGCAAGGTCGCGTCGTTCAGCCGCTCGGCGATCTTGTCCATGATCTCGTAGGTTTCCTGCTTCGAGCCGCCCTTGGCCCAGACATGCAGGGTGAGAATATGCTCCGCGCCGTCTTCCGTGCCGGTGGACCAGTCGATGACCGCCGTGCGGCCGAGCGTCAGATAGGGAAAGCTCGCGCGCTCGGGCACATGGTCGAAGATCTTCGGCCCGCCCAGGAGCTTGGTCAGGCCCGCGTCGGCCGTCAGCGCGCCAACGATCGTCGTCTGCAATTCCGCTGAAGGATGCGACATGCTGCGAAACCTTTCGATGCCTGCGTTCACGTCGGATACATTCGATAATATGCCGTGACCGCTAACCGCGCCATTGCGGATTCATTAAAATTGAGTGAGGTTCGCCCGCCGATGGCCGCGCATCGCGGGACACGGCCGCCTCCCGCTCGTCCATCTGCCGTTCCACCTCGCGCCGGACCCGCTCGCGCAGCGCGCGGCGCAGCGCCTCGACCGGCAGGCGGAAGGCCCCAAGCGCGATCACGTCTCCTCCTCGCACCGGCAGACGAGCCAGCGCCCCGTCTCGTCCGGGTCGTGAAGGCTGCGGATCAGAAGTCGCCGCGCCCCCAGCCGAAACGCCATGCCGCGCGACAGGCCGTCGCGCGCCCGCAAGGTGACGCGATGCGTCAGCACGCCGATGCGCTGGCCGAGTTCCTCCTCCACCTTGCCGGTCAGCGGCTCGACGCGCACCGAGGTTTCGCCGACCTCCAGCCAGCGCTCCCGCGCGCCGCCCATCGCGTCCGGCAGGGGCTCGTTGCGCTCGATCAGCGCCCGCTTGGTCAGGAGGCCGGGGTCCAGAAACACGGGCACCATGTCAGAGCCTCGGCGTGCGAAACGGCGCGATCAGCGCGCGGGCGAGCGGTGGCATGAAGGCCGGCTGCAGCGCGAGGGAAACCGCGCCGCGTGTCTCGAAGGCCGCGCCCGCCAGCCTGACGATCGCGAGCTTCAGCGCTTCGGGCACGTCGTCCGGCGCCTCTCCTGCCCGCAATTCCAGCTCGACGCCGTTCGACGCTCGGGCGGCGAGCCCCGCCGGCAGATGCAGCCACGCGCCGAAGGGCTGGGGATCGAGCCGGAAGCTCGCGGGCTCCAGCGGCACCGCCGCGCCCACCTCGTCATAGCCGATCGCCTCGGCGACATCCCGCAAGGGCCGACGATGCAGCGCCAACCGGTCCCGCGCGGGGTCCGCCTCGAAGGACAGGCGCAGGCGGCGCTCGGTCAGGACGAGGCCGGTCTGCGCTTCCACCGCCTCGCGCGCGGCACTGATGCAGCGCGCGACGATCGCGTCCTCGTCGTCCCGCTCCAGCCGCAGAAAGCGCTTCACCTCGCCGAGCGACACCGGCTCCTCGCCGCTCTTGTCCCATTCGATCCAGATCATGTCCGCTCGCCTTCCCCTCGAAACAAAGAAGGCCGGGCGTCGCCGCCCGGCCCGGTTGCTCCTCGCGCGTTTCGATCAGGCGGCGAACCTGAGGTATTTCGCGGCGTCGAAATCCTGGATGCCGCCGCCGACGCGCTTCGTCGTGTAGAAGAGGACGTAGGGCTTGGCGGAATACGGATCGCGCAAGACCCGCACGCCCTGCCGGTCCACCACGAGGTAGAAGCGCGAGAAGTCGCCGAAGGCGATGGCGCTCGCGCCGTTCGCGATGTCCGGCATGGCTTCCGCCTCCACCACCGCGAAGCCCATGAGGCTCGCCTTGGCGCCGGCCGCCGCCGGCGGCTGCCAGAGATAGTTGCCCTCCGCGTCCTTCAGCTTGCGCACCGCGCTCTGCGTGCGCCGGTTCATCACGAAGGCGGCGTTCTGCCGGTAGCCGGCCTTCAGCGCATAGACGAGGTCGATCAGCGCGTCGGACCCGCCCGAGGCCGCGAAGCCGCCGTTCACGCCGGTCGAGACCGTGCCGACCTTGCCCCAGGCCCATTGCGCCTCGGGCACCGTGTCATAGGCCATGAAGCCCTTGGGCTTGGCGACGCCGTCGCCCGTCACGAAGGCGACGCCTTCCTGCGCGGCGAAGGCCTGTTCCACCTCCTCGCCGATCCAGGCGTCGATATCCACGGCCGCGTCGTCGAGCAGCGAATTGGTCGCCGCCGGCATGGCGTAGAGTTCCATGGTCGGGAACACGAGCTCGCCGAGCTGCGGCTGCGCCGTCTGGGGCCGCGCGTCGGTTTCGCCGACCCAGCCCGTCTGCGCACCGCTGAGCGCGAAGGGCTTCTTCAGAACGGCGGAGGACACGGTGCGCAGCCCGCTGATGGCGCGGATCGGCGAGACATTGGCGAGGCGTCGGCCGATCTCGGCCTCGGTTTCGGGCGGCACGAGGAAGCCGCCGTCCGCCCCGACCAGCCCCGACATCGCCTTTTCCTCGAGCCGGCGCATCCGCCCCTCGTCGCCGGCCCGCACATAGGCCTCGAAGGCCGAGCGGTGCTCGCTCGGCAGGTTCGGCGCGCCCTCGCCGCCGCCGACCGGCGGGCGCAGATTGCGCAGGACGAGGCGTTCCATGCGCTTTTCGTGCTCGTCCATCGCCTTGGACAGGCGGTCGACCTTCTCGTCCGTCACCGGATCGGCGCTCATGCGCCGCTCGATCTGGTCGAGGCGCTCGTCGTTCGCCTCGCGAAAGGCCTCGAAGGCGCGCATCAGCTCGTCCAGCGCGTCCGGCCCTTCCGCGCCGGCACCGGCCTTGGTCTCGATCGCGCCGCTCGTCATCGTCTGCATGGGATCTCCTTCGGGGAGTTGGAACAGGTGGCCTCCGCGATCCGCCGGGCGGCGCTCGCGAAACGGGACAAGAGATCGCCGCGCGCTTCGCGCACCCGCGCCGCTTCCTGCATGGGGAAGGTCACGATGGAGATCTCCAGAAGGTCGATATCGAGAAGCAGCCGCCGGGCTGCGCCGCGCAGCGGCCGGCTGGCCCGCGTGCGAAAGCCGATGGAGAGGCCGTCCAGCGCCTGCGCGCGCAGGAGCGCGAAGGCCTCGCGCCCTTGCGCCGTGTCGAGCGCGAGCCGCCCCTCGGCCAGAAGCCCGCGCTCGTCCTCGACGAGGCGCGTCCACACGCCGATCGGCCGCGAGGGGTCGTGCTGCCAGAGCATCCGCACGCCCGCCGCGCCGCGCTCGCGCAAGGCCCGTGCGAAGGCGCCTGGCCGGATGCGGTCGCCCGAGAGATCGGTGCGGTCGAAAAGGCTCGCATAGCCCGACACGAAGCCCGCCGGCGGCTCGCGCGCGCCGGGGGCGCGACCGACTGCGGGAACGCTCCTCATGCGCCGCCTCCGCGCCGCCCGGCCGCCAGCGCCAGCCCGTCGGCGAAGCGCTGGAGCACGCCGAGCGCCCACCAGGCGCAGAGGCTGGCGCTGGCCGAGCCGATCAGTGCCAGCTCCGCCGCGCCGATCCGCTCCGTGAAGCCGAGCTGGTCGCCGAGCGCCAGGCCGGACGGCCCGCCGAAGACGAGGCCCGTCACAGCTCCGGCCAGAAAGCGCACCGCCGCCTCGCGCCGGCCGGCCGGCAGGAGATAGGCGATCGAGATCACCGATCCGCCGACCGCGCCGGCGAGTTTCGCGCCCCAGAGCGCGAGCGGCGAAACGACCTCGCCCGTGATCGTGTCCATGGCAGAACTCCCCTTGTGTCAGGTTCCGCGCCGGCGCGGCCCGTAGCCGACCGCCTCGCGCTTTTCGTCCTCGTCGAGGAAGCTCGCGGCCCCGAGCCGCGCCCAGAGTGCCTCGCGCTCGGCCGAGAGCCCCTCGATCCGGTCGGCGTCGAAGCCGAGCCGCAAGCGCCGGCCGGGTTCGAACCCCTCGGCCAGCCAGTCGCCGAGCGCGCCGAGAAGCCGCGCCAGAAGCGGCAGGACGGTGAGCCGGTAGAGCGCCCGGTTCGCCTCGGCGAGGTTGGCGTAGGTGGCGTCGCCGGGAATGCCGAGCAGCATGGGCGGCACGCCGAAGGCGGTGGCGATGTCGCGCGCCGCTCCGTTGCGCGCCTCGATGAAATCCATGTCGCGCGGGCTCAGCGCCATGGACTTCCAGTCCAACCCGCCCTCCAGGAGCATCGGACGCCCGGCCCGCGCCGCGCCCGCATAGCCGCTTTCGAGTTCCGCCTTCAGCCGGTCGAACTGGTCGGCCGAGAGATTGCCGCCGTCGCCGGCCTGATAGACGAGGGCGCCGGAAGGCCGGGCCGAGTTGTCGAGAAGCGCCTTGTTCCAGCGCGTCGCCGCATTGTGCAGGTCGAGCGCGGTCTGCGCGGCTTGAAGCGGCGCGAACCCCTCGCCCTCGCCGAGCGGATGAAACAAGCGGATCGCCAGAACCGGCGCCATGCCCTCGTCGGCTTCGAGAGGCAGTCGTCGCACCGCCGAGCCCGCGCGATATTCCACCGCCTGCGGCCAGCCGTCGGCGGCGCAGATCACCCGAACCCGGTCCGGCCGCAGCGCGTGAAGCTGGCGCGGCTGGCCGCCGAGCGACACCGCTTCCACATGGGCCGTGCCCGAAAGGAGAAGATAGCCGCAAAGCCCTTCCAGAAAGCCCGGCCCGTCCTGTGCCGGGTTCGGCCGGCGCAGAAGGTCGAGGATCGGATGCGTCTCGACCTCCCGATTGCCTTCGTAGAGAAGCGGCGGCACGGCGCTCGCGGTTTCGGCGATCAGCCGCACGCAGCGGTAGACGACCGGGTTCTGCTGGAAGCCGGCCCGCGACAGCGCTGGGTAGGAGCGCTCGCTCCAGAAGGCCGCGTCCGGCGAGCCGCCCCCGAAGACGAGCGATCCGCCCGTGGATTTGCGTTCGGGCACGCGCGCGCCCTCGCCGCCGAGGCGCGCGAGCGCCCGCAGCCGTGAAGCCAGTCCCATGGATGTCTCCGATCGTGTGAAGGTGAAAACCCGCTTGGCCGCGCGCGGGTCGGCGCTCAGGCGGAGGAGCAGACTCTCAGAGCGAGCGGATGCGCGGGGCGGCCTGCGCCTGCGTCAGCGCGGTCACGGCCCAGACGAGCGCGTCCAGCCGGTCGGGCGAACGCCCGTTCGACAGGCCGTCCGGCCCGAAGTCGCACATCTCGTCTTCCAGCTCGGCGAAGCTGCCAGCATGGCGCACGCGCCCTTGCTCGTAGAGCGTCGCGACCGGCTCGGCGCGCAGCCACTTGCCGCGCGTCGCCCGCACGGTGGAGACGGGCAGATGCGGCGCGACCGTGCGGATCACGGTTTCCACCATGTCGCCGCCCTGGTTCACCTCGGCGACGATCCGGTCGGCCTCGACCTCCGAAAACAGCGCCACGGCCCGCGCCGCCCAGTCCACCGGCTTCAGGCCGCGCCGGCTGCGATCGGCCAGCACATAGACGATCCCGTCCTCGCCCATCCCGGCGGCGACGAGCCCGCAGGCGTCGGAGCGCTGCGTGGCCGTGGCCGGCGGGTCCACCGCCACCACGACGCGCCGCAAGGGCGGCGCGGCGCGCACCCGGCTGCGGTCGATCGCGGCGCGCGAAAACAGCGCGTCCTCGCGCCCGTCCACCAGTTCGCCGTCGAGTTCCTGCCGCCCGAGCCGCGAGCCGCCATAGCGCGCCTCCATCGCCGCGAGGAAACCCGGCGCGAGATGCGCCGCGTTTTCCCGCGTTCGCATATGCGTCACGCGCGTTCCGGGCTCGGCCATCAGGCGTTTCAGAAGCGGCACGGCGCGCGGCGTCGTGGTCAGCGCCATGCGCGGGCTCGTGCCCAGCCGCAGCGCCAGTTGCAGATTGTCGAAACAGGCATCGGCATGGGTCCATTTGGCGAGTTCGTCGCCCCAGGCCGCGTCGAACTGGTAGCCGCGCAGGGCGTCCGGGTCCTCCGAAGAGAAGATTTGCGCCACCGCCCCGTTGGCGAAGACGAGCCGCCGCCGCGTCGCTTCGAAGACGGGCCGCGTTTCGTAGTGAAGCGCGCGCAACCCGCTCTCGCCCTCGATCATCACTTCGCGCGCGTCGCCGAGCGTTTCCGCGACAAGCGCGATGCGCCCGTGAACCCGGCCCGCCAGCGGCGCGCGGCCGAGCGCCAGCGCCCGCACCCATTCCGCCCCGGCCCGCGTCTTGCCCGACCCGCGCCCGCCGATCAGAAGCCATTGCCGCCAGTCGCCCTCGGGGGGCAGCTGCGCGGGGCGCGCGCATTGCGCCCAGTCCGGCATGGCGCGCAGGAGAACCCGTTTCGGCTGCCGGCCGATCTCCGCCTCCACCTCGCGCCAGAAACCCGCCTCGCCCGCCTCGCTCAAGCGCCGGGCTCCGGCGAGGCCGCGTCCCCAAACAAGCCCCCGCCACCCGGCCGCCGCGCGTCCAGGGCGCGCAACCGCTTCAGCATCTCGTCCCGCAGCCGCTCGGTTTCGGCGTCATCGCCGTCCTCGGCGGCGCGGTGGCCGAGCGCCTCGATCTCCCGCAGTTCCAGAAGCTTTTCCAGGCTGCGCGTTAGATGGCCGATCGCCTCGATCCGCGCCTTCGCGTCCACCCCTCGCGCCGCCGCGCCGCCCTCCTCCTCGCTCGACCGTCCGCGCGCCGGGCGGCCCTTTTCGAGGCGCGCCAGTTCCTGCGTCAGGGCGCGCAGAAGCCGGTCCGAAAGCAGCGTCTTGGGTCGCGCCCGCTTCGCCATGTCCGTCCCCCAAAGCAAAAGGCGGCCGTTCCCTTCGGAACCACCGCCTTCGAACCCACTCTCTCGATTGTGTCTGAAACCTATCCGACCACCGTCACGCAGTCAAGGACTATTTTCCTATTTCGCAATCGTCCGCTCGGCCGGAACATAGCCGTCGCCCGGATCGTCGCCCGGCCAGCTCGCCAGGTGATCCTCGTAATCCTCCGGCTTCAGCCCTTCCTCGCTCACCGTCTGGCCCTGCACCGAGATGCCCGCGAGATGGACGGTTTCCGGATCGCCCGAAATCAGAGGATGCCACCAGCGCAGGTCGCGCCCTTCGGCCACCAGCCGATAGCCGCAGCTCGGCGGCAGCCAGGGGATGGAGCGCACCGTCGCGGGGTCGAGCGCGACGCAGTCCGGCACGCTCTCGAACCGGTCGACATAGTTGGAGCAGCGGCAGCTCTCGCCGTCCAGGAGCTTGCAGGCGAGATGGGTCCAGATGATCTCGCCGGTGTCCCAGTCTTCCAGCTTGTTGAGGCAGCAGCGCCCGCAGCCGTCGCAGAGCGATTCCCACTCCGCCGACGTCATCTCCTCCAGCGTCTTGCGCTTCCAGAAGGGTATGTTGCTCAAAGACCGCACCTGACGATTTGCTTCATGAATTCCACTTTCGGCCTTGTTCCGCCACGCAATCTCCACACCTCTTCCCCCACGAAGGAGAGCGGCGGCGCGGACAGGTTCGATTGTCTCGCGAACCGCTTCCTGTAGAATGGGCCGACGGGCCATGAAAACCCGCCGGAGGATGGTGTAGACCGTGCCTGAACAGATCCCGCGCAAGCCCGGCAGACGCAAGCTTCCCTTCGGCCTGATCGAGATCGACGCCTGGCTGGACACCAGCTTGTGGCGGTTTTTTCATGGCCTTGCCAGCTTTTGGGAAAGCGTGTCGATCTTTTCGCGCCGCTTTCGCGTGCGCGGCGCCAATCGCGTCGCCGTCGAGCTGTGCTGCGAGGCGCTGACGCTCGGCCTCGCCGGTTTCGTGGTGCTCGCCGCCCTCGCCCAGCCGGCCATGAAGATGACCCGCCACGGCCTGCCGCAGCAGGCCGACTTCTCCGTCCAGTTTCTCGACCGGCACGGCAACGAGATCGGGCGGCGCGGCATTCTGAAGGCCAACGCGGTTCCGATCGACGAGATGCCCGATCATTTCGTGAAAGCGGTTCTGGCGACGGAAGACCGCCGCTTCTTCGAGCATTGGGGCATCGACTTTCTGGGCCTCGCCCGCGCGCTCGGCGAGAACGCGCGCGCCGGCGGCGTCGTCCAGGGCGGCTCGACGCTGACGCAGCAGCTCGCCAAGAACGTCTTCCTGTCCAACGAGCGCTCGCTGGAGCGCAAGATCAACGAGGCCTTCCTCTCGCTCTGGCTCGAAGCCAATCTGACCAAGCGCGAGATTCTCGGCATGTATCTCGACCGCGCCTATATGGGCGGCGGCACCAACGGCGCGGCGGCGGCGGCCGAGTTCTATTTCGGCAAGAACATCCGCGACGTGAATCTCGCCGAAGCGGCGATGCTGGCGGGCCTCTTCAAGGCGCCGACGCAATACGCCCCGCACAACAATCTTCCCGCCGCCCGCGCCCGCGCCAATGTCGTGCTCGGCGCCATGGTGGATGCCGGCTTCATGACCGAGGGCCAGGTCGTCGCCGCGCGCCGCCATCCGGCCACCGCCGTCGACCGCGCCTCCGTCATGCAGTCGCCGGACTATTTCCTCGACTACGCCTTCGACGAGATCCAGCGCATCGCCGCCGATTTCCCGCAGCGCACCTTCGTCGCGCGCACCACGATCGATGTCGGCCTGCAAAAGCTCGCCGACGAAAGCGTCGACTTCCACCTGCGCCAATACGGCAAGACCTATGGCGTGGAGGAAGGCGCCATGGCCGTGATCGACGACGAAGGCGGCATCGTCGCGCTGGTGGGCGGCCGGGACTACGGCCTGTCGCAGTTCAACCGCGCCACGCGCGCGCTCCGCCAGCCGGGCTCGTCCTTCAAGGCCTATGTCTATGCGGCCGCGATGGAGAACGGCCACAAGCCGACCGACTTCATCGTGGACGGGCCGGTGCGCGTCGGCAACTGGATGCCGCAGAACTACGGCAATTCCTTCGCCGGCCGCATCCAGATCCAGGACGCGATGGCCCGCTCGCTGAACACGGTCGCCGTCAAGCTCAGCCAGGAAACCGGGCCGGGCAAGGTCGCGGCGCTCGCCAAGTCCTTCGGCGTCGAGACGCCGCTGCGCGGCGACAAGACCATCGCGCTCGGCACCAACGAGGTGACCGTTCTGGATCAGGCGACCGGCTATTCGGTGTTTCCGGCGGGCGGCCTATCCTCGCAGCGCCATTCGATCGAGCAGATCGCGATGGCCGACGGCACGGTCCTGTGGGACGCGCGTCGCAACCTGCCGCCGCGCCACCGCGTCCTGTCGGAGCAGGCGACCAAGAGCATGAACGAGATGTTCGTGCGCATTCCCGAGATCGGCACGGCCCGCCGCGCCCGCCTGCCCATGACGCGCGCCGCCGGCAAGACGGGCACCACGCAGGGCTATCGCGACGCCTGGTTCGTCGGCTTCACCGGCAATTTCACCGCCGCCGTCTGGTACGGCAATGACAGTTTCAAGCCGACCAACAAGCTGACCGGCGGCGGCCTGCCGGCCATGACATGGCAGCGTTTCATGGAAGCGGCGCATCAGGGCATCGAGCTTCGTCCGATCCCCTATATCGACAATCCGATTCCCGCGCCGGGCTCGGTGGAGGTGGCGAAAGCCGAGAACGAGGGCGATCTGCCGCGCATCACGCGCCCCAGCCTCGTCAACAACGCCGCGCAGAAGGTGCTGAGCGATCTGGAGCACATGCTGCGCTCGGCCCCGCCCGTGCCGCCCGAAAAGCTCGCCTCCGCCACCGGGGCGTCGCCCATTCCGCCCGCGCGGCCCGTCGCCAACCCGTGACCTCCTTCGAGCAAGGCTCTGGCGCGTCGGCGCGCGCCGGGCGATAGAGGCCGCGATGCGCTTTCTGTTCCTGACCCTTCTGTCCCTCGCCATCGCGCTCGGTCTCGGCACCTATTCGGCGGCCTGGATGATCGACCATTTCGAGGGCACCGAAACCGTCGTGGTCGGCCCCTGGCACGCCGACCGCACCGCCGGCTCGCCGGCCGCCGACCCCTATGCCAAGGCGCGGCAGGCCCGCAGCGGCAACCTGACGCTGGGTCTGGGCGAAGGCGTCGCCTTTCGCGCGCGCGTCGATTCGCAAGGCGCCGAACTGCGCCGCGAATGCTCCTACCGCCTGGAGGGCGCCTATCCGCCCGCCCGCGTCGCGACGCTCGCCGCCTATGATTTCGAGGGCCGCCTGATCGAGGCCGGCAACGAGCGCCCCGACCATCTCGTGTCGCTCAACTGGATGCGCGAGGACGACAATTCGGCCGTGATCGCCGTCGGCCCGGTGGCGCGGCCGGGCAACTGGCTGGCGACGGTGGGCGATGGCGGCTACATCCTCGCCCTCACCTTCTACGACACGCCGGTCAGCACCGACAGCGGCGCCGCGCCGATCGCCATGCCCCATATCGTGAAGACGGATTGCCAAGCGAATGGGTAAGCTTCTTCTGGCGATCCTGATCGGTCTCGTGGGCGCCGGGATCGTCCATATCGCGATCATCCTCTCCCTTCCCGGTCAGGCCGAGAACGATGCCTGGAGCCGTCTGTCGCGCCTCGGGCCCGTGCTCCAGACGGTGCGGATCGGCTTCGAGGAACCCGCGCCCGAAGGCCATGTCGCCTCGCCGGCCGGCTTCGTCTTCGTGGACCCCGCCTTTATCGACGTCGCCTGTCGCTTCTCGGTGGAGGACGGTCCGGTGCGGCTCTTCTCGGACGAGAAGACGCGCTTCTGGACGGCGTCGATCTACGGGCGCAACGGCGACAATCTCTATTCGATCAGCGAGCGCGTGGCGCTGGACGGTCGGCTCGACCTTCTGGTCGGCACCGCCGAGCAGCTCGATCTCGCGCGCGTCGAAGGCTCGTCCAACGACATCCCGACCGTGCCCGTCGCGATCACCGGCGACGAGGGCTACCTCACCGTGCGGGTGCTCGTCGCGTCCGAAAGCGCCCGGCCCTTCGCCGATCGCTTCGCGCGTTCCGTGACCTGCCGCCCCGCGACACCCGAGGAAGCCGGCACCCCGGCGTCCTGACGCCTCGCTCGCGATCGGACCGCTCGTCCTCCCGCGCCGGCTCGGCCGGTCGCGTCAGGCGCTTTGTTCGTCCTGCACGAGGGCGACGGCGCGCAGCGCCATGCAGCGCTCTTCCATCGTCATCGACCTGTGGTCGGACAGGCGCTCGCGGCGGATGCAGGGCAGGATGACGATATTGCCGCCCTCCGGTCCTCGCCAGGGCCGCGTGGCCAGATAGGGCCTCGGCGGCGGGACGAGCTGATGAACCTCTGCCATGTGTTTCCCCTTCCCGGTTGCGGCTGGGCGACCACTCCTTCCAACGACGCCCCGCCCGTTTCGACGAGGTCACCGGCCCCGCTGGCTCGCTCTGCGAGCCGGCCGTTCCGAGACCCGATCTATGGTCCGCCGATGGGGAAACAACCCGACTTGCGGCGGCATGTGATCCGAGGCTGACGCGGGCCTTGCAGCCCTTTCGCAACGCGCCTCGAACAGGGACGATTACACATTTGCAAGGTTAACAGGTTGCTAAGAAATTTGCTCTAATCCTGGCGGTTGCATGGCCGCCACACTGTAGCTTCTGGAGCACCATGAAGGACGCAGCACCGCGTATCTTCCGATCCCTCGAACGTCAGTTCGGACTCGGGGAATTCGACACCGTCGTGGCCGCCGCCGTCGCGACCTTCGGCTCCCTGCGCAATCCGAGCGCGGCGCAGGTGGAGGATCTCAGCCGTCTCGTGGTGCCGCTCTGGCAGCGCACGCGGGATGAGACCAAGCGCAACGTGGCCGCCTCGCTGTCCCATGCGCGGCGGGTGCCCCGCTCGCTGGTGGAGCTTCTCCTAGAGAGCCCGGTCGAAGTCTCCGCGCCCTTCCTGGTGTCGAGCCCGGCCCTGACGGACCACGATCTCGCCCGGCTGGCGCTGTCCGCCGACGAGCGCGTGGCGCGCCTCGTGCGCAATCGCGACGCGCGCGGCACGCAGCCCCCGGCGGCCCCGACCGCGCCATCGATCGCGCCCTCGACCGAACCCGTCGCGGCAGCCCCCGCCGAGCCGGCCGCTCTTCCCACCGAGCGCTCCCGCCCCGAAGCCGCCGCGCCCGGCGACACGGCGAAACGCCCCGCGACGGAGACGCCCGCCGAGGCGGAGGCTGCGAGCCAAACCCGCTCCGGCCCGCCCGAGATCGAGACGCCCTCGCTCGCGGCGGATTTCCTGTCCGAGACGCCCTTCAACGCCCGCGCCCCCTCGCCCGGCCGCCGCCTGCCCCCACGCAATGCCGACGAGGCGCGCGAGCTTCTGCGCCGGCTGGCGACCGCCGGGCGCGGCCAGCCCAAGCGCGAGCCGGCCGGCCTGCCCGAGCTGATGAACGCCGCCTTCGCGCGCGAGGACGTCCTGTTCTACGAGACGCTCAGCGAGATCTTCGCCTTCGACCCGGCGACCCTGTCGCGGCTGATCGAGGAGCCCTCCGGCGAGACGCTGGCCGTCGCCCTGCGCGCCTTGAAGGCGAGTTCTGCCGATGCCTTGAGCATCCTGATGCTGATGAAGCCGGCGGTCGGCCTCGACGTCGCGACCTTCGATTCCATGGCGCGTTTCTACGCCGCCCTGAAGCCGGAAGACTGCCGCGCGGTGATCGACGCGGCGCGCGCCAGTGCCCGCCACATGCCGCTCACCTCGCCGGAAGCCTTTGGGTCGAACGAAGCCACAAGGCGCGATTTCGGCCGCCGCTCCCAGCGCCCCGCCGCGCGCGAAGCCAAGGGCTGAGTGCCCCTCCGAAACGGGATTTGTCCCAAGGGGAAGTCCCACATTCTCTTCGAGCGCTGACGGGCGCGGAGCCCCTTGGGCGGACGTCTCGAAGGAAAGGAAACGGTGCGTGCGGCACGTCCGCGCCACCAGCGCTGGTCAGACCCGGCGCACCAAGCGGCCTCGCGCGCCGCACCGCCCGTAATGCTCTTGCGCGATCACGGCCGCCGTCACGACGTCCCCAGCTAAACGAGCCTGCAGCCGGGCACGCGCTTCTCTCGCGGCATCTCTTGTGAACCGGCGGGGGCGGATCGCTCAGCCGAGAAGGCAGACCTGCCCCCTCGGCACCGATCGCTCGCCCCTCCGGTTAGGGGGTGCCGCTCTCGTCCGTCACGAGGGTCAGATAGGTCTCGGGGGTCTCGGTCTCGATCTCGACCACCCAGAAATCCGGGTCGAAGCGCGCTTCGCGCGCCAGGCGCTTGGCGAGCTCCGCCTCGTCGCGTGCGGCTTCACGCAGGAACGCGCGACCGCCGCCTTCGAGCGCGAGCGTCTGGGGCGCCGGGCCGAAGAGCTGAAGCCCCCCTGCCCGATCCCGCGCCACGACGAACACCGCCCCGGCCGCCTCCGCGCCGCGCCGCTCCACCGCCGCAAAACCGCCTTCGGAAAAGACGCGGCGCACGAGCGCCGCGACGAAGATCTCGCTGGTGAGCCGCATCCGCTCGCCGTTATCGCATGGCCGAGGCGCCGGTCTCGTTGAGGCGCGCGAGCACCTCCTGCGAGGGCTCGCCATTCACGTCGAGACTTTCCAGCGCCTGGAAGGTGCGGATGGCTGCGCGCGTGCGCTCGCCGAGAATGCCGTCGGCCTTCAGGTCCGCCACCCGCGCTTCGGCGAGCTTGGCCTGAATCTGGCGCACGAGTTCGCTCGAGCCGTCAGAGCCGATGCCGCCGGTGGACCCGAGGTCCACATTGCCCCCGCCCGCCAGCTGCGCGATCGGATCGTCGGCGAGCGAGGCCGGCGGGTTGGCCGCCTGCCGCAGCTGCGACAGAAGCAGCGGCGTCGCCATGCCGTCCACCTTCAGCCCGCGGGCGGACTGGAAGTCGCGGATCGCCATGTCGGTCGCCTGACCGGCGCGCCCGTCGATCTCGGCCGTGTAATAGCCTTGCCTGGACAGGAGCTGCTGGGCTTCCTTCACGAGCGGAAAGGGCACGATGCGCGGGTCGTTGGCGATCACCGGCTCGGCCACCGCCGCGCGCGACACCGGGATGGGCGCGGCCTGGGCCGGGCTCGTCAGCTGCGCGGAGGCAAGGCGCGTCGTGTCGGCGCCGCGCGTCACGAGCATGGGATGCGCGTGGCGTCCGGCCTGCCGGTTGAGCGCGTTGTCGGCCACGATTCCGGCCAGCGTCGAGAACAAGGCGAGGCTGCCGAACAGGACGGGACGGGCGGCGACGATCCGCGCCCCGGCGAGAAGCGCGAGGGCTCCGGCGCGGCCTGCCGCCGCGCCCAGACCGTCGGACCGTTCAGGCCGAGCGGCGGGTCGGGAAGACTTGCGAGGAGAGACTGGCTTTTTGGCGGGCATGGGTCAGGGCAACGACATTTTCGGGAGGGGTTTCGCCGAAGCGCGGGCGCTCGGCACAATCGGTGGGGATGCGCACCGTGACGGTGGTGCCGCGTCCCTCTTGGCTCTCGATCTCCATGGTTCCGTGGTGAAGTTCGGCAAAGCCCCGCACGAGCGACAGGCCGAGGCCGGTTCCCTCGTAGCGACGGCTGGGGCCCTGCGACAGCTGGACGAAGGGCCGTCCGAGGCGGGCGATGTCGGCCTCGGCGATGCCGATTCCGGTATCCGACACTGCGAGCACGAGTTCGTCCTTCTCGACCCGCGCGCTGAGGCACACCGTGCCCGCATCCGTGAACTTCACGGCATTGGCGAGGAGATTGACGAGTATCTGTCGGCAGACGCGCCGGTCGGCGGTCACGCATTCGGCCGGCTCGCCGGTGCGGACCACGAGCCGCAGCCCCTTGCGATCCGCCTCGCCGCCGATCATCTCGGCCGCCGCGCGCGCCACGTGAGCCACGGAAAAGCTTTCCATGGCCAGATCGTAGCGACCCGCCTCGATCTTGGACATGTCGAGAAGGCCGTTGACGATGTCGAGGAGATGTTGCCCGGAGCGATGGATCAGGCCGACATATTCCTTCTGACGCGGGTCGGAGAAGGGGCCGAACGTCTCGCGGTCGAGCAGTTCCGAAAAGCCGATGATGGCGTTGAGGGGCGTGCGCAGCTCGTGCGAGATCGTCGCGAGAAAGGCGCTTTGGGCGCGCGTCGCGGAGGTCTCGCCCTCCTCGGCGCCGGCCGGCTCATTCTCGCCTTCGGGCAGATGCGCTTCGACCTGCAGGAGCTCGCCCTCGGCCGAGCGGCACGGAACGAGGCGCACGGGCGTCGCGCGGAAGGAGCCCGGCTCCTCGCCACGCAGGCGCAGCGAAAGCTCGCTCTCGCCCCGCCCGTGGCGCATGGCGTCGAGCACCTTCAGGAAGGCCACCCGGTCGAGAAGATGAAGCCGCTGGCTAAAGGCCGAGCCCGCGCCCGCGCCGCCAAGAACGCGGCCTTCCGCGTCGAGAAGCACGATCGAGGCGGTGCGATCCTCTTCGGTCTCCCGTGCCGGGCGCACGGCGAGGCGATGCAGGACGAAACCGGCATAGGCGGTGATCAGCGGCAGCGCGAGCGTGGTGCCGGCAAAGCCCTGGTCGCTCGGTCCGAGCCCGTGCAGCGACAGGAAGCCGACGAGACCGGCGCCGAGAAACACCGCCGGCAGCATGAGCCGGAACAGGAGGCGCTGGCCCGCGAGCCGCGCTTCCACCGGGCCGATCGCCAGCAGCGTCAGCGGCCAGAAACTGTCGATCTCGACCGAAAGAACCGCCAGGAGCGCCGCGAGAAGCGTGTAGAGACCGGCCGCCGCAAGGTCCGTCTCGCCACTCGCGGCCACGGCCACGGCCGACAGAAGCGCGCCGAAGCCGAGCACGGCGACGGAGGCGATCGCCGGCGTGCCGAAGCCGGCCATGCCGAGCGCGGGAGCGGCCAGGGCGCAGACGAGACCCGCGAGCACCAGGGCGCCGCAGATCGAGGCGAGCCGGCGCTTGGCCGCACGGCTGGAAGCGGGAGGGTCGATCATCGCCTGGCAGCGGTCGGCCCATGCCTTGCCCGCGCGGCGAAGGACGCCTGCATGTCCCTCGGTGTGCGCGTTGTCCAATGGAATCATTATCGATCCACGTCTCTGGTCGGGGCATCCGGCGTCGTCATGACGCCACCGTACCGTCATTCAAGATGGGACCGATCTTGGCTCTTAACCTTTTAAGGAAGGCATAAACGGCGCGCCGGGATCGCGCGAAGGTGACATCGGAGCCTCATCCCCGGCGCGATCTCGCGCCATGGTTAACCGTCGATTAACGACGGATTTTCCGATGCTTAGCCGCTTGCCCTCTGTGGCGAGAACGCCAATTCAGCCCTGTTTTTCCGTGACTTGCGCCTGCGACCCCTCGCAATTCGACGCGAATTGAAGGCAAATTGGACGCGACGCGATCATCAACCGGAACCGGGTCCCACGGGTCTTTCCACCATGCGCTTCCTCATCAAGCTCGCTCTTCTCGTCGGCCTGGTGGCGCTGTTCCTGCCGGGACGGCCCAAGGACGGCGCGCCGGGCGATCCGGGCCTGTCGCCGGTCGTGCTTCTCTACGGCGTGCAGCAGGCCTTCACCGATCTCGGCGGCTTCTGCGACCGCTCGCCGGCGGCCTGCGCCACGGCGCGCGACGCGGCGAGCTTCGTGGGCGAGCGCATCGCCGAGGGCGCGGCGATCGGCTATGCGATGGTGCGCGACAAGATCGCGCCTCACGCGGGTGAGCCGGCGCGCGCGGTCGAGGACCCCTACCCCGCCCCTCGCTCCTACAGCCCGCCCGCGCCCGGACGCGACGGCGGCAACGGGGGCGACATCGTGACCGGCGCCCTTTCGCCCGGCAACGCCGCCGGCGGTCCCGCGCAGACCCGCGCGGCTCTCTCGGCCTCGCCGCAGGTCGAGCGCCCGGCTTCGGCGCGCCCGGCAGCCGGCGAGCCGGCCGGCTCCACGCCCGCCACCGAGTTCCGCCCGCCGCAGCCCTATCGCCAGCCGATCTCGCCGGGTTCGACGCCCGCCGCCAAGGCCGCGCCGGCCAAGCCCGCCCCTCAGTCGGCCAAGGCGCACGCGAAGGAAGCAACGCCCGCCAGGGAGCCGGCTCGCACCGCCGCGATCGCGCCGCCGCAGCTCGACCATGTGCCGGGCAGCCCCAAGCCGTTCCGTATGCCCGCCATGGCCGGCGGCGCGCGCGAGGCCCTGCATCCGATGCCGCTCGAGATCATTCCCCCTGAGCGCGCGCCCGTGCCGCGTTTCGCGCCCCGCGCCTGACAAGCGCCCCCGCTCTCCATATATGGGGGCAAACAGGCGGGCGCGGCGCGAAGGGAATCGGCAGCATGAGAACGATCGACGACATCCGGACGGACTTCGAGCTTCTGGACGATTGGGAAGATCGCTATCGCTACGTGATCGAACTCGGGCGCGAGCTGCCGCCCATGCCCGAGGAAGACCGCAACGAGCACACCAAGGTCCCGGGCTGCGTCAGTCAGGTCTGGCTGACCAGCCAGAGCGACGGGGCGAGCCCGCCGCATCTGACCTTCCGGGGCGAATCGGACGCCCATATCGTGCGCGGCCTCGTCGCCATCGCGCTCGCGCTTTATTCCGGCCGCAGCGCGCCCGAGATTCTCGAAACCGAAGCCGAGACGATCTTCAAGAACCTTGGCCTGAAGGAGCACCTGACGCCGCAGCGCTCCAACGGCCTTCGCTCCATGGTGGCCCGCATCCAGAGCGACGCGAAGGCCGCGATGGACGCGGCCGCCGCCTGATCAGGGCGCGCCCGCCTCGCCCGCCTTCCAGCCGCGCAGCGTGCCGCGCCCCTCACCCGCCCGGTGAACCAGCCCGTAATGACGGGCGAGCGCGCCGAGCCCGGCCTTGAGCAGGAGTTTGGCCGAGCGCACCGGCCATTGCCGCTCGCGCTCCACCTGTTCCGTGCCCTTCAGGAAGCAGCAGACATCCACGAGAATGCCGGAGAGTTCCGGCCCGACGGCGTCGAGCGCGGCGCCGACGCGCTGGCGCGAATCGAGCGCCGCATCGCCGAGATCGGAGCCCGCCGCGCGGCTTCCCCCGCCACCCGGCGGCCGGTCCCAGCGCTGCGTGACGCTCGGCATCAGGGCGCCCCGCGTCCAGTCCCGCCGCAACCGCTCGCCCGCTTCCGCCTCGGGCGCGGACAACCAGGGCGTGCCGTCCGGCCCGCGCCTTGTCGCCAGACGCGCCAGGGGCGATTCGTCGCTGATGGTTCGAGACGTCATGAGCCGAGTTACTCCTTGTCTTCGTTGGGAACGGTGAGGCGGCGGCAGGCGCGCGCCAGCGATTCCATGCGCGTGAGCAGCCGGTCGAAATCGGCGTCGTCGCGCTGGTTCTCGATCCGCTGCAAGGCGTAGCCGACGCTGGAGCGATCCCGCCCGAAGCCCTCGGCCACGAGAAGCGGGGGAAGCTGAAAGGCGACATGGGCCAGATAGATGGCCGTGTGGCGGGCATGGGCGATGTCGGCCCGCGCGCGCCGCGCCGACAGGATGTCCTCGGCCGGAATGCCGAGAAAGGCCGCGACGATCTCGGCCGCCACATGGCACTGCAACCGGCGCTGAACCGGCGAGACGGGCAGGAAGCAGGGATGCGACCGGGCCCCCTGATTCGGCCGATGGCGGTGGATGGACATGAGGCTCCTCGCTGCAGACACAGGGCGACAGGCTACGGCCGATCCGTCGTTGTAGGATTATTTTCTTATCTGTTCTCTTTTTGTTCTAGCATCAAACCCCTGCGCTCCAAGGGTTTCGGCCGGACTTTTCCACAAGCGCGACGCGAAATTCCGGCCAACTTATCCCCGCGTCCGCCACTGGCCGCACCCTGAAGGCCGTTTCCGCTTCAGGGAGTGTCCCCGCCATGTCGTCCGTCCCCTTCGCCAGCGCGATCGATCGCTTCGAGGCGCGCCTGCGCCAGTCCGCCGAGATGTTCGCGGCCCGCAGCCTCGGCCCTGGGGCATCCTCGGACAGCGCGGCGCTCGGCTTTGCCCGCCGCTACGGCTTTCTGGAGGGCGAGCCGACGAGCCTTGCCACCCTCGGGGCCGCGACGCGCCGCGCGCTCAAAGCAAGGCTGGAGGAGGAGAACCGGCGACTTGCCCGCGCCGCGCGCCGCAATGCGCCGGGCTACGATCTCGGCCGCCACATCGCCCTGCGCCGCGCCCTGAACGCGCTCGCGCCGGACGAAAGTCAGATCGCCGCCCCGCCGGTGCCGACGGCCGACAAGCCCCTGTCGGGCCGCGAGTTGAACACGTGCTTTCGCCGTCACGGCCCGCGCGCGGCGCCGCCGGAGCGCAAGAGCGTCAGTCCGGCTCGGCGCCCGATGGCCCGAGCCGGCTGAGAAGCGCTTCGAGGTCGGCGGCGATGGCGCGGTCGCTCGCCGCCTGCATCTGCCGATAGCGCGCGACGACCTCGTCTCCGAACGCGGTCAGCCGCGCCCCGCCATGGCCCGCCCCGCCCCGGTGCATCTCGACCAGCGGGGCGTCGAACGTGGCGTTCAACTCTTCCACCAGTGTCCAGGCGCGCTTGTAGCTCATGCCCATGCGCCGCCCGGCCGCCGCGATCGAGCCGGTCGCGCCGATCCCTTCCAGGAGATCGACCCGGCCGGGACCGAGCACCTGCTTGTCGCCGAACACGAAGCGCAGGCGCGTGACGTGAGACGCCAGGCGCGGGGAAGCTGCGGGAGAGTTCGCGTCGTCGTCCATCGGGGTCTCGCGTTCCGTCGCCCTTTGTAGCGAGCGGGGCGGCGGATCGCGAGAGCCCCTTGCATCCTGCGTCAGTCGTTGTGGACGCGGTAATGCAGCTTCACGATGCCCCGCTCCCCCGGCTCGCAGGACAGAAGCTCCAGCTTGCGCGAGCCGCGCCAGTCCGGCCGGATGTCGAACAGGCTCGGCGCGTCCGGCCGCCCGTCCGTCAGCGGCAGGACGAACTGCACGATCTCGTCGACCAGCCCCGCATTCAGCACCGACCCGTTGACCCCGCCCCCGCCTTCCAGAAGCAGGCGCCTGATGCCGAGATCGCGGGCAAGCGTATCCATGACATCAGTGAAATCGATCTCGTCCCGGCCGCCGAAAATGTAGGACACGCCGCGCTTGCGCAGAAAGGCGAGGTAATCGTCCGGAACGCCATCACCGAGAATGGCGACGAAATGCTCGCCGTCGATGTTGTCGCGCTTCCAGTTCAGCTTGCCGGAGCGATCCACCGCGATGGCGAACTTGCCGGCATCGGGCTGCGCGTACCAGTTCGTGCGCTCGATCGGCCCGGTGGCGAGCCCGCGCTCCCATTCGCCGCCCGCGTCGAAATCCTCCTCCATCGTCACGCGGCCGACCAGCCAGGCCTCGCCCTTCAGCTCCTCATGGGCCGATTCGAAAATGTCGGAAGGCGCGTCGATCGCCCATCCGTCCGTCAGCACGCGGCCGTCGACGGAGGTCATCATGAGGCAGAGAATATGAGGCTTCACAGGCAATCGCTTTCGTCAGGGAGAAGAGAAAACGAAAACGCCGGCCCGAAGGCCGGCGTTCCGGATGTCGACGACAGGAGGCGCGTCAGGCCGCCTGCCTGGTCTCGGCGAGCGAGGCCATGTCGATCACGAAGCGATAGTGGACATCGCCCTTCACCGTGCGATCGAAGGCTTCGTTGATCTCGGCGATCTTGATCGTCTCGATATCGCAGGAAATCCCGTGCTCGGCGCAGAAGTCGAGCATTTCCTGCGTTTCGGCGATGCCGCCGATCAAGGAGCCGATCACCGACTTGCGGCCGAGGATCAGATTGACGCCGCTCACCGGCGGGTCGAGCGGGCCGATCACGCCGACGATGATATGCGTGCCGTCGCGCTTCAGCGTCGAAATATAGGGATTGAGGTCGTGCGGCACGGGCACCGTGTCGAGGATGAAGTCGAACGAGCCGGCCACGGCCTGCATCTGCGCCTCGTCGGTGGAAAGCACGACATTGGTGCAGCCGAGTTCGCGCGCTTCGGCTTCCTTGGCGGGCGAGCGGGTGAACAGCGTCACCTCCGCGCCCATGGCGACGCCGAACTTGATCCCCATGTGGCCGAGACCGCCGAGGCCGACCACGGCGAGCTTGTGGCCCTTGGCGAGACCCACATGCTTCAGCGGCGAATAGGTCGTGATGCCCGCGCACAGAAGCGGCGCGGCAGCGGCGAGATCGAGAGTCTCGGGCATGCGCAGAACGAACTTGTCGCGAACGATGATCTGGTCGCTATAGCCGCCATAGGTCGTCTGGCCGTCGCGGCGGTCCTTGTCGGCATAGGTCTGCGTCATGCCGTTTTCGCAGTATTGCTCCAGCCCGTCCGCGCAGGACGAGCAATCCTGGCAGGAATCGACCATGCAGCCGACGCCGACCTTGTCGCCCACCTTGTAGCCGGTGACGGCCGAGCCGACCTCGGCGACGCGGCCGACGATCTCGTGGCCGGGAACCAGCGGATAGCTCGCCCAACCCCAGTCGTTGCGAGCCTGATGGATGTCGGAATGGCAGACGCCGCAATGGGTGATCTCGATGCGGACGTCGTCCTCGCGAAGGTCGCGTCGCTCGAAGCTCCAGGGCTTCATCGGAGCGCCGGCTTCCGTGCAGGCAAAACCGTAGCTGGGTGTCATGGTGCAATTCCTTCTGGCGCACCGATTCGGAAAAACCGGTCGCGCGCGAGATATATGCCAGGGCCTCGCAACGGCCAGGGAAAAACAAAAGCCTGGCTGATTGTCGCCTGCCTTCCCTTCGGCCCGGCACGTCGCCCCGCTTGTGGCCGGAATCGTTGTTGTCTAGGGATCGGAGCACCAAGGCTTGGGAGAGTTTCGCCTATGATCGTCGTCTTCGGCTCGTTGAACGTGGATCTCGTCTGCCGGGTCGAGACCATTCCCAAGCCCGGCGAAACCGTGCTCGCCCCGCGCTACGAGCGCATGCCCGGCGGCAAGGGCGCCAACCAGGCGACCGCCGCCGCGCGCGCGGGCGCGCGCACGCTCTTTGCCGGCGCGGTCGGGCGCGACGCCTTCGGCGAAGAAGAGGCCGCGATCCTGGAGCGCGAGGGGATCGACGTGTCCACGCTCGCCCGCGTCGAGGAAGCGACGGGCTGCGCCTTCATCACGGTGGCCGCCGATGGCGAGAACGCCATCACGGTGGCGAGCGGCGCCAACCGGCTGGCCGATGCCGCGAGCCTCGCCTCGGTCTGGGCCCAAGAGCCCTCCGCGCTCCTCCTGCAGATGGAACTGCCCTTCGAGGAAACCCTGCGGGCGGCGCGCGAGGCGCGCGACCATGGGGTGCGCGTCGTTCTCAACCTCGCCCCCGTGCCGGTGGGCGTCGATTCGGCCTCGCTGCGGGCGCTCTTCGCGGCGAGCGACATTCTGATCGTCAACGAGCACGAGCTCGCCGAATCGGCCGCGATCCTGTCCGTCACGGGCGGGGATGCCGACGCGCTCGCCAACGCCTTGGCGAGCGAGGCGGGCATTACCGTTCTCGCGACGCTCGGCGGCGACGGCGCGCTGATCGCGACCGGCCAGGGCATGAGCGAGCGGTTCCGCGCGCCGGCCATCGAGCCGGTGGACACGACCGGCGCGGGCGACACGCTCTGCGGCGTTCTGGCCGCCGGTCTCGGTGCCGGCCTGACCCTGTCCGATGCCACGCAACGCGCGGTCGCCGCCGCTTCGCTCGCCTGCCTGTCCTTCGGCGCGCGCAGCGCCATGCCGAAGGCCGAGGCGATCGACGCGTTCCTCACCGGGGGGCAGGCTTGATGGCCGCTTCCCCCAAGCCGCGCATCGCCTTTCTCGGCGAGTGCATGGTCGAACTCTATCACCGCCCCGGCGACGAAGCGGGCGTCATGCGGCGCACGGTCGGCGGCGACACGCTGAACGCCGCCGTCTATTGCCGCCGCGCGCTGGGCGACACCGGCGCGGCCGAGGTTCATTACGTGACCCGCGTGGGTGACGACGCCTTCGGCCTCGAAATCCCCGGCTTCATCGAGGCCGAAGACGTCCGCACGGATCATGTCGAGATCGCCAAGGGCGAGACGACCGGGCTCTATGCCATCTCGCGGGACGACGAGGGCGAGCGCTCCTTTTCCTATTGGCGCTCGGCCTCGGCCGCGCGTCGCCTCTTCACCGATGGCCGCGACGAGGCGCTGGAAGCCGAACTCGAGAGTTTCGACGGGCTGGTCTATTCCGGCATCTCGCTCGCCATCCTGTCGCCCGAAGGACGCGAACGGCTTCTGGCGCTCGCCGAGCGCATGAAGGCGGCGGGGCGCATCGTCGCCTTCGACGGCAATTATCGCCCTCGGCTCTGGGCCTCGAAGGAAGAGGCGGCGGAGACCATCGCGCGCGCCCATGCCCGCGCCAGCCTGAGCCTGCCGGGCCTCGACGACGAGCAGGTTCTCTATGCCGACGCCGATGCGCAAGGCGCCGTGCAACGGCTGCTCAAGCTCGGCGCGACCAGCGCCATCGTGAAATCGGGCGGCGACCCGGCGCTTCTCGGCGACGCCTCGGGCCTTCGCGAAGTGGCAGGCGTCAAGGCACCGCGCATCGTCGACACGACGTCGGCCGGCGACAGTTTCAACGGTGCGGCGCTCGCCGCCCTCGTCAGCGGCGCCAGCCTGGAAGAGGCCGCGCGGGCGGGCCATCGCATGGCAAGCGCCGTGATCGGCGAATATGGCGCGATCGTTCCGCGCGAGGCGACATGGTGGGCGCAAGGCCCGCGAGAAAGCTGAGAAGCGAAAGCTGACAACAGAAAGGCGCCGGATCGCTCCGGCGCCTTTTTCGATTCCATCGCCCGGCCGATCACTCGGCGGCGATGCGATGCCCGTTCGCCGGGAGACCCGCGAGGATCTTGTCCAGCGTCATCGGATAGTCGCGCACACGCACGCCGCAGGCATTGTAGACCGCGTTCGTCACCGCAGCGCCGACGCCGCAGATCGCGAGTTCCCCGATGCCCTTGCCGGCCAGCGGGCTCGCCGCATGGTCGCGCTCCGGCAGGAGCACCACTTCGAGCTGCGGAATGTCGGCATTCACGGGCACGTGATATTCGGCCAGATCGTGGTTCACGAGGAGGCCGCTGCGCACGTCCACGACCAGCTCTTCGGTCAGCGCCGAGCCGATGCCGAAGATCTGGCCGCCATAGCACTGCGAGGTCGCCGTCTTCTCGTTGAGAATGCGCCCCGCCGTGCCGACGGTGAGCATCCGCCGCACCCGCACTTCGCCGGTGACGGCGTTGACCCCGACCTCGCAGAAATGCGCGCCATAGCTCGCCTGATGGGTGTTCTGAGAGGTCTTTCCCGGCTTGAAATTGCCGGTCATCACGATCGGACCGTCGGAGAGAACCTGCGACAGCGGCGTCTGGCGGTTGCCTGATATGACCGTCCCGTCCTTCAGCGTCATGTCCTCGGCCTTGACGCCGAGCTTCTTGGCGAGCGCCTCGACGATGCCCTCGCAGGCCGTGTAGACGGCCGAGCCCGAGGAGTTCGCGCCCCAGGAGCCGCCGGAGCCCGGCGCCTGCGGCAGCCGCGAATCGCCGAGCATGACCTCGACCTGCTCATGCGGCAGGCCCAGCATCTCGGCGGCGATCTGCTGAAGGATTGTGTAGGTGCCGGTGCCGATATCGGTCATGTCGGTTTCGACCGTGGCTCGCCCGCTGCCGAGCAGCGTAACGCGGGCCGAGGCCTGCTGCAGCATGTTCTTGCGCGAGGCGGCGGCCATGCCCATGCCGATCAGCCACTCGCCCTCGCGCCGCGTGCCGGGCTTGGAGCGGCGCTCCTTCCAGCCGAAGCGGCGGGCGCCCTCCTCCATGCAGTCCACCAGCATGCGCGAGGAGAAGGGCAGCCCGTCCTGCGGATCGACCTCCGGCTCGTTGCGCTTGCGGAATTCGATCGGATCGAGCCCCAGCTGTTCGGCCATCTCGTCCATGGCGTTTTCGAGCGCCAGCATGCCGACCGCCTCGCCCGGCGCGCGCATTGAGGAGGACAGAAGCAGGTTGAGGTTCACCTTTCGGTGCGTCACCTGCCGGTTCTCGCCGGCATAGAGGAACACGGTCGAGATGCCCGCCGGCTCGAAGAACTCGTCGCCGCGCGAATTGCTGGTGATCGTGTCATGGGCGATCGCCTGGATGCGGCCGGACTTGTCGGTGCCGAGCCGCACGCGCTGGATCGTGTCAGAGCGGCGCGAGGTCGCCTGATAGACCTGCTGGCGCGTTAGCATGACCTTGACCGGCCGCCCCAGCTTGCGCGACGCCATGGACGCGAAGACGCTTTCCGGGCCGATGCCGAGCTTGCCGCCGAAGCCGCCGCCGATATAGCGGTTCACCATGTGAACCTTGGACGGCGAAATGCCGAGCGCCTTGGCGAGCTGGCTCACATTGGTCGAAACCAGCTGGTAGCAGCCGTAAAGCGTCAGCTCGCCGTCCTTCCAGTCCGCGATGGCCGAATGGGGCTCCATGGCGGAATGGCTCTGGCTCGGCGTCGTGTAGGTCACGTCGAACTGAACGTCGGCCGCAGCGAAGGCCTTGTCGAAATCGCCGCGCTTCACGGTCGAGGGCATGGCGCCCGAGCCCTTCGGCGGCTCGTAGGCCTTGTTCTGCTCGGCCTGGAGGTCGAACACGCCCTCCTCCGCCTCGTATTCGATCACCACGAGGCGCGCCGCGTCGCGGGCGATCTCGAAGCTCGTCGCGACGACCAAGCAGATCGGCTGGCCGTAATGGACCACCTCGCCCTTGATCGCGGCGGGCATGTTGTCGTTCGGGTCGGCCGAGGCACGCGGCCCGTCCGCCTCGTAGATCACGTCGAGCACGCCCGCCTTGGCGAGCGCGGCCATCGTGTCGACGCGCTTGATGCGCGCAGCGCCCGTGCCGGCCGTGACGACGAAGCCATAGGCGACATTGCCGCCATGCATGTTCTCGTAGGCGTAGCGCGCTTGGCCCGAGACTTTCAGCGGGCCTTCGAATCGGTCGATGCCCTTGCCGATGACGTTCTGCACGCCCGCGTCGAGCCGCGTCTCGCCGACCGGCTCGTTCATCTTGAGGTCGAACGTGTCCATCAGTTCTCTCCCCGCGTCGCGTCGTGCAGAACGGCCGGCAGCGTGCGGCGCGTCAGTTCGAGCTTGAAGTCGTTGTCGCCGAAGCCCTTGGCGTCCTTCAGAAGAAGATCGGCCGCTTCGGCAAAGAGGGCGTCGCTCGGCGCCTGCCCTTTCAGGGCCGCTTCCACCGCCGGATCGCGCCAGGGCACCGTGCCGAGACCGCCGAAGGCGAGCCTGGCCTCGGCGATGCGCCCCCCGTCCATCCGCACGATCGCGGCGACGGAGACGAGCGCGAAGGCGTAGGACGCGCGGTCGCGCACCTTGCGATAGAGATGCACGCCCTCGACGGGCTTGGGCAGGCGCACGGCCGTGATGAGTTCGCCGGGCTCCAGCGAGGTCTCGATCTGGGGCGTCGCGCCCGGCAGGCGGTGAAGCTCGGCGATCGGGATTTCGCGGGTCGAGCCGTCGCTTTTCAGCGTTTCCACGACGGCGTCGAGCGCGCGCATGGCAACCGCCATGTCGGACGGATGGGTCGCGATGCAGCTTTCCGACGTGCCGAGAACGGCGAGAATGCGATTGAAACCCTCGCGCCCGTCGCAGCCCGAGCCCGGCTCGCGCTTGTTGCAGCGGGCCGTCGTCTCGTAGAAATAGCCGCAGCGCGTGCGCTGAAGGAGATTGCCCCCCGTCGTCGCCTTGTTGCGCAGCTGGCCCGAAGCGCCGGCCAGAAGCGCGCGGGAAAGAACCTCGTAGTCGCGCCGCACCCGCTCGTCGGCGGCCAGATCGCTGTTGGTGACGAGCGCGCCGATGCGCAGGCCTCCGCCCACCTCCTCGATCGACTTCAGCGACAGGCGCGTGATGTCGACGAGCTTGTCCGGCACTTCCACCTGAAGCTTCATCAGGTCGAGAAGATTGGTGCCGCCGGCGATGAACTTGGCGCTCGCCTCGGAGGCGACATGGGCGGCCTCGCTCGGGCTCGCGGCGCGGACATAATCGAACTGTCTCATGCCGAGGCCTTTCCGCTCGCCGTGCGGATGGCGTCGACGATGTTGGGATAGGCCGAACAGCGGCAGATATTGCCGCTCATGCGCTCGGAAATCTCGGCGTCGCTGAGATCGACCTTGCCGTCCAGCGCCTCCGTAACGTGGCTCGGCCAGTTCTCCTTGGCCTCGCCGAGCATCCCGACGGCGGAGACGATCTGGCCCGGCGTGCAATAGCCGCACTGGTAGCCGTCGTGATGAAGAAAGCTTTCCTGCATCGGATGCAGGTGGCCCGGCGCGCCCAGCCCCTCGATCGTGGTGATTTCGTCGCCCTCGTGCATGACGGCGAGCGTCAGGCAGGAATTGATGCGCCGGCCGTTCACGAGAATGGTGCAGGCGCCGCACTGGCCGTGGTCGCAGCCCTTCTTGCTTCCCGTCAGCCCAAGATGCTCACGCAGGGCGTCGAGCAGCGAGGTCCGGGGGTCGAGGTCCAACTCGTGGTCGGCTCCATTGACGTTCAGTCGCATGACCGATGCCGCTCCTTGTAACGTTTCCAGATTGGACAACGCAGCTAGAGCGGGATGGGTGCATGGACATTCGCGCGCAGCCCTTTTGCGCCGCGTGTTCGGTAGCCGGGAAGCGATGGGGCGAAGGAGCGTGGCGCGAAAGCGCAGCCCCCGGCCAGCCTTTGTCGGTCAGCCTTCCTCGACCTCCGGCGCCTTGCGCCCGGGCGGCAGGGCGAGGCGGCCGCCGGTCATCGGCTCCGGCGCGCCGGTCGTGGTTGGATAGCTGATCGGCAGGCCGCGCAGCGAGCGCACCGCGAGATAGGCGAAGCACTCGGCCTCCACCGTGTCGCCGCGCAGACCGAGCGCGTCGGCATTCTCGACCTCGACCCGCGCGCGTTTGGCGATCTCGCGCATCAGGACCGGGTTGCGCCGCCCGCCGCCGCCCACCACCAGCCGGGTCGGACGGTGCGGCAGGAGGTCGAGCCCGCGCCCCACCATGCCGGCCGTCACGGCCGTCAGCAGCGCCGCGCCGTCCTCGGTGGACAGGCCCTCCGCCATGCCGGCCGAGAAGTCGTTGCGGTCGAGGGATTTGGGATAGGGCCGCGAGCAATAGGGGTTGGCGAGAATGCTTTCCAGCCGCGCCTCGTCCACATGCCCCTTGGCGGCGAACTGGCCGTCGCGGTCCATGTCCGCGCCCATCCGCCGGTCCATCCAGTCGTTGAGCGGGGCGTTGGCGGGGCCGGTGTCGAAGGCCTGCATCGTGCCGTCGGCGGCGACCCAGGTGACGTTGGCGACGCCCCCGAGATTGAGGAAGGCCGTGTCCTCGCCCGCCCCGATGCGGCGCAGAAGCGCGCGGTGATAAAGCGGCGCGAGCGGCGCGCCCTGCCCGCCCGCCGCCACATCGGCCGAGCGGAAATCATAGACCACGGGAATGCCGAGCCGTTCGGCCATCAGCCGGCCGTCGCCGAGCTGGCGCGTTGCGCCCCGGCGTTCGGGCGTGCGCGCCCGGTGCAGCACGGTCTGCCCATGGAAGCCGATCACGCCGACATCCTCGGCCGAGACGCCCTCGTCCTCCATCATGGCGGCGATGGCATCGGCCTGGGCGATGGTGAGCGCCCGCTCGGCTTCCGCGAAGATCTCGGGCTCGGGCCCTTCGAAGCCCCATTCGGCGGCCTCGGCCAAGGTTTCCTTGAGAAGAGGACGGATGTCGCGGCGATAGGGGGCGAGCAGGGTCGGGCCGAATTCCTCGATCCGCTCGCCATCCGTGCGCAGCATGGCAATGTCGACATTGCCGTCCAACACCGTTCCGGTCATCAGACCGATCGCCCAGATTGCCATGCGTGCTTTCCCGAATCGAAGCGAGAGTTTGCCCTTGGCTATCGCATGGGAGCGTTCGTGCCAAACTGACCATGGGTTCCAACCCGCGTCCGGTCGGTCCGCCGCTGAGGTCAGCCGACCGGCGCGCGGTCCGTGACCCGGCGCCAACGCGCCCCGTCGCTGAAGGCCAGAACCGCGCCGCCCGCCTCGTCGGAGACATAGACGATCTGCCCCGCGCCCCCTGCCGCATCAGGCAGATCGGCGCGCGCATAGGCGCCCACGCGAACCGGCCCGCCGACATCGAGCGCGCAGATCGGCGCCTCTCTGCGCCCGATGCCGACGCGGCCCGAGCCGGCCGAAACGCGCAAGGCGTCGCGAAAGCTGCCGCCATCGGCCGAAACGCGGATCGAGAGATCGTCATGGCCGGTGAGCCCGATCTCGGCCCGGCCCGACCAGTTGGACTGGAACAGGACGGAGGCCGTGCGGCCGGGCGCGGCCTTGTTGATCACCTTGCGCGCGTCGCCGCTGCCGGGCGTGCGCGCGTCATGGGTCAGAAGCTCGGCATCGGCCGCGACCGTCAGCTTGTTGTATGCGGAAGGCTCGGCGTTCACTCCGAACTGGTCGACCTGGCGGGGCCGGAACGGGCGATCCGTCCAGGCCGCGCCGTCGAACAGGAGAAAGGCGCCGGTGTCCGCGACATAGGCGATCTGCCCCGCGACGGGCGCAATCTCGACGAAGCCGCCATCCTCGAAGAGCGCCAGCGCGCCGGTCGTCATCGAGGACCAGCGCGCGCCGGACGCGCCCGCCGGCAGGATGAACAGCGCGCCTTCGGCGGCGCTCGCCGGTTCGACGCCAAGGCTGGCCGAGACCACCGCCGTCTGCACCAGCGCGTCGAGCCGGCGCATGGCGTCGTTGACGGTGAGGTGCTTCTGCGCCTGCTGCGGCAGGACGAAGGGCAGATCGAGACGAGGCGAGCGGGACATGGGCGGCGCTTTCCGTGCGGTTTCGGGAAGGCCGAAGCTTACGGGCAGGCGCGAGCCCTGCGGAAAGATCGCGGACAGATCGTGGAAAGATCGGCGCGCTTCCTCAGGGGTTCGGCCGGTCTACGATCTGCACCGCGTCGGGCGCGCCGGACGTCGCGGCCGCGCCGGAGGCCGTCGTCGCGACGCTCAGCTTCTGCTCGCGCAGGAAGATGAAGACCCCGGACGCCGTGATGACGGCCGCGCCGAGAAGCAGGCTGATCCGCGGCGTTTCCCCGAACAGCACCACGCCGAACAGGATCGCCCAGACGATCAGCGTGTATTGATAGGGCACGACCACCGAGGCCGGCGCGATCAGGAGCGAGCGATTGACGCAGGCATGGGCCACCATCGACACGATGCCGAGAAGGCCGAGGAAACCGAGATCGAAGCCGCTGGGCTGAACCCAGCCGATCGGCGCGAGAACGGCACCGGCGATCAAGGCCGCCGTCGTCTGCCACGCGATCAGCGTCGCCTCGCCGCTCTTGGCGAGAATGCGCGTCGAGATCATCAGGAGCGCGTAGCAGAAGCTGCCGGCCACCGCGATCATCGCCGGCCAGCCGGCGCTGGCGAGATCGGGACCGAGCGCGACGAGAACGCCGGCGAAACCGCAGAGAACCGCACTCCAGCGCACCCAGCCGACCCGCTCCTTCAGGATCACCGCGGAGAGCGCCGTCACGTAGATCGGCCCAGCCAGATAGAAGGTCATGACATTGGCGAGCGGCAGATAGCTCAGCGCCCAGTAGAAGAAGCCGACCTCCAGCGTCGAGCCCGCCGCGCGCAGGATCTGAAGCCCCGGTCGCGCGGGTCGCAGCACCCGCCCCCAGCCTTCGCGATGCACGAAGGGCGCGACGACGATCAGGGCGGCGATGCTGCGCAGAAGCAGGATCTGCCCGACCGTGTAGGTGCCGACCAGCCATTTGCCCATCGCGTCGTTCACCGAGAACAGGAAGACGCCGAGCATCATGAATCCGACGCCGAGAAGCGTGCTGGGCGAAGTCTTCGAAAGGGGCGACGAGGAGTTCATGGGACAGTTTCCGGGGGCCGGCGCTCCGAAAGCGCGCACAACCAGCGCCTATACCGATGATCATCGCCCTCCAAGCGAAATTGCCGCCGCGAGGCGCCTGATTTCCTTGGGGGTCGCATCGTCCGCGTGGTCGCCCGAAGTCAGGCCGGCGATCCCGCGCGAAAGGCGCGGCTGAGATAGCGCGAGCCCGCGTGGCCGAAGCGCCAGGGCTGCTCGACGCCCTTGGTGATGCCGATGCGCGGCCCCGTCGCCAGCGCGAGTTCGGGACCGGGCGCGGTCATCCGAAAGGGCGCCTCCAGAAGATCCGCGCCATCCTGCGCGCGGCTGATGCCGAGCGCCTGCGCGAGGCGTCCGGGCCCCGAGCAGAGAAGGCGCGGCGCCTCGGTTCCGCGCCGCTCGGCCATGCGCTCCAGCCCGGCGCGCGGCTCCAGCGCGCGAATCAGGACGGCGCTGCCGGGCTCCCGCGCGTCGCAGACCACGTTGAGGCACCAGTGGATGCCATAGGAGCGGTAGACATAGGCGCGCCCGACCGCGCCGAACATGGCGCGGTTGCGCTCCGTTTCGCCGCGAAAGCTGTGCGAGGCCGGATCGTCCCGCCGATAGGCCTCGGTTTCCACGATGAGCCCGCCCACCCCGTCGAGATAGAGCCCCGCCCCGATCAGCCGGGTGGCCAGCGTCACCGCGTCGAGGGCGAACCATTCGGCGGGAAAGGGCGACGGGTCGGAAGAAGGCAGGGTCATGAGGCGGGTCCGTCGCGAGGCGGCATCAGGATCGGCAACGCCGATCCGGCGGGTCTGGTTCTCAAGCCCTCGCTCGCGCTTCGATCAACCCGATTTCGGCGGCGCGCTCTCGCGGCGGGGCTTGACAGCGCGGCCCTCCCCTTCGTATATCGCGCCCATGCTCGACACGCCCCACGGCGACGGGCCCTTTCGATCGTGGCGCAAGCCGGATCGGGATGTCGCGGCCGAGGCCGCGTGATTTGGATTGGCAGTGTAGCTCAGCTGGTTAGAGCGTCGGATTCATAACCCGAAGGTCGGTGGTTCAAGTCCACCCACCGCCACCATCCTCCCTTACCCCTTCCATCTATCGATCCTCGTGCACAGACGTCGTGGCGCTCGTCTGGCATTTCCGGCCGTCTGGGGCCATGAGGGGCGGGTGTCGAATCCGTTTCGCAGCGGGTTCGATCCACGAGGCGCGAGAAGGATAGATCCATGACGACGCGACTGGCCGTGATCGGCTGTGGCCAATGGGGGCAGAATCACGTTCGCACCCTGAAGGAGATCGGCGCGCTGGCGGCGATCGCGGACGGAAATGCCGAGCGTGCGAGCGCCCTGTCGCAGCGGTTCGAGGTGCCCGCCCGCACGGTGGACGAGGTCCTCGCCGATCCCGGGATCGCCGGCGTCGTCCTGGCGCTGCCGCCCCGCCTGCACGGGCCGACGGCGCGCGCGGCGTTCCGGGCCGGCAAGGACGTCCTGATCGAGAAACCCATCGGGCTCGACCTGGCCGATGCGCAGGAAACGGCCCGCGTCGCCAAGGCCGAAGGCCGGCTTCTGATGGTCGGGCACGTCCTGCGCTTCCATCCCGTGTTCGAGGCGCTCGATGCGCTGGTGCGCGAGGGCCGCATCGGCACGGTGCGGCATATCGTGTCGACGCGGCTCGGCCTCGGGCGCTTTCTCGGCATGGACGCGGTCTGGGACCTTGCGCCGCACGATCTCTCGTTGGTTCTGCACATGGCGGGCGGCGCGCCGGACGCGGTGGACACGCTGCGGCGAACCGTTCTCAGCGACGAGACCGACGCCGCCGACATCGCGCTGCGCTTCCCGGGCGGGCTGACGGGCGAAATCCACGTGTCCCGCATCTCGCCCTATCGCGACCGGCGCTTTTCGGTGATCGGCACCAAGGGCATGATCACCTTCGACGATCTCGCGCCCGAGGGTCAGAAGCTCGCGTTCTACGGGCACGAGGTCTGGCGCGACGGATCGCATTTCGCCTTCCGGGGCGCGGATGCCGACTACCAGCCGACCGAGCCGGGCCTGCCGCTCGACCGCGAGCTGCGGCATTTTCTCCACTGCATCGAAACGCGCCAGGAGCCGCGCACGGGTTCGGCGGAAGCGGTGGAAACCGTGCGCATCCTCAATCTCGCCTCGCCTCGCGCGGCGCCGGCCTGATCGCAGGCGCGCCGCTTCGAGGGGGTGCGCCGCCGCTCAGGCGGCGCGCGAGGTCTGGCTCACCGGCTCGGTGCGGGCGATGACGCCCCCGCCGAGCACCTGCGCCCCGGCGCCCTCGCCGGCATAGAAGACGCAGGCCTGTCCGGGCGAAACGCCCTCCTCGCCCATGGCGAGTTCCACCAGGACCTGCTCGCCCTCCGCAACGAGGCGCGCCGGCGCGGGCGGGCGGGTGGAGCGAATCTTGACGAAGAGCGGCTCGCCGCGCTCCGCCGCGGTCGCGAAGCTCTCGGCTCCCAGCCAGTTCACGTCGCGCAGCGCCAGACGGCGCGTCGCCAGCGCCTCGCGCGGGCCGACCGTGACGGTGCGGCTGCGCGCGTCGATCGCCACGACGTAAAGCGGCTCGCCCGACGAGACGCCGAGCCCGCGCCGCTGGCCGATCGTAAAGTTGACGATGCCCGAATGCTGGCCGAGATGGCGCCCGTCCACATGAACGAGATCGCCCGGCGCCCCCGCATCGGGCTTCAGCTTGGCGATCACGTCGCTATAGCGCCCGTTGGCGACGAAGCAGATATCCTGGCTGTCGGGCTTGGAGGCGACGCCGAGCCCGAAGCGCGCGGCGATCTCGCGCGTCTCGGGCTTGGTCAGCCGGCCGAGGGGAAAGCGCAGGAAGTCGATCTGCGCTTGCGTCGTGGCATACAAAAAATAGCTCTGGTCGCGGTCGAGATCGGCGGGCCGGAACAGGCTGCGACGGCCGCCATTGGCGCGCGACTCGATGTAATGGCCGGTGGCCAGCGCGTCGGCGCCCAGATCCTGCGCGGTGGCCAGAAGGTCGCGGAACTTGACGGTCTGGTTGCAGGCGACGCAGGGAATCGGCGTCTCGCCCGCCAGATAGCTTTCCGCGAACGGGTTGATGACCGACTGGCGGAACTTGTCCTCGTAGTCGAGCACGTAATGGGGAATGCCGAGAATCTCGGCCGTGCGGCGCGCATCCGCGATGTCCTGCCCGGCGCAGCAGGCGCCGGCGCGCTTGGGCGTCGCGCCGCCGTCATAGAGCTGCAGCGTGATGCCGACGACGTCGTAGCCCTCGTCCTTCAGGATCGCGGCGGTGACGGACGAATCGACGCCGCCGGACATGGCGACCACGACCCGCGTATCGGCGGGCGCCTTCGGAAGATCGAGGCTGTTCAACATGGCATGGACTCTGCGAAGAACCGCACGCGGCGGCCGGTCAAAGCGCGTATGTAAGCGCTCACGCGCGCCATGCCAACCGTCTGAGGGCGCACGGCTTTTCGCTTCACTTACGAAACGGGGAGGGTCCCGGCACCGGTTCGGCGGAGTTGAGACAACCTCTTATCAAAGTCTTTCAAGGGGTTTAGCGGATTTTTTAGAAGCTAAGGGCTAGGTTTGATTCAGCGATTAGGTCTTTGCGTGAGTGTAGAGAGTTCAATGACCGATCAGGTTAGACCAAGAGTGAAATACGTCATCGGCCCGGACGGGAGCCCGCTGACGATTGCCGATCTTCCCCCGTCCAACACAAGGCGCTGGGTGATCCGACGCAAGGCCGAGGTGGTTGCCGCGGTGCGCGGGGGTCTCCTCAGTCTCGATGAAGCTTGCTCGCGCTATACGCTGACCGTCGAGGAATTCCTGTCCTGGCAGGTTTCGATCGACAGTCACGGCCTGGCCGGCCTTCGCACCACGCAGATCCAGGAATACCGCAAGAAGGCCGACCTCCACTGAAGGTCAGCCGCGCCCCGCCTGGGTGGCCCATGGGTTTTCAAGAAGGACTGGCGCGAGCCGGTCCTTTTTTATGGGCGCCTCGCTTCATTCTCGAGCCCTTACGGTCTAGCCCGACAGGCTTGTTCCAGGCTTGCATGACAAAAGGCCCGGCGCTCGCGCGCACGGGCCTTTTTTTGTGGGGTGGCGTATCGGGAGATCGGATGGGGCGAGCCGCCCTCCGAGCGTCCTCAGGCGACGGCGGGGCGACGATCCTCGACGGCCTCGCGCTGTTCCAGCTTCTCGGCATTGGCGAATTCCGCCTCGGCTTCCTCGAGGGACAAACGCGCGGCATTCATCTGAATGCGCAGGTCGCCGACCGAGTTCATCAGATTGTCGCGCCGGGTGCGGGCGGCCTTGGCGAAGGTCGGATAGGCGAAATGCGTGACGTCGGTGATTCCCGACTTCTTTTCCTCGTTGGCGATCTGGGCGTCCAATTCGGCGGCCATGCGCTCGAACTCGTTCAACATGAGCTGGAGCTGCTCGACCTGCCGGCGCTTTTCCGTCACCTTGAAACGGCTGAGTCGCATCAGGTTCTCACGTTTCGGCATCACGGTTCACTCTCCTGTTCTAGGGCTTCGCATCATGAAGCCCCGAGCCGCGTCGCGAGGGGTGGTTTCGGGCAAGGCTCGAAAGCTAGCTTTAACCACCTGTTTACGCGCGCCGTTAATCATATGCGGCGAGGATTTAAGGCTGAGTAAATCGAACGGTTCAAACGCTTCCCTTCTCCACCGGCGCGCCGCCCCGAATGTGACTTTACGGCAACGCCCTCGAACTTAAACTTCCATCATCAGAACAGTTCGAAGTGAGACCGGAAATTGAAGCGATTGTTAACCATTCAGTGCCAAGCTCCAATCCATCAGGGCACGAACACCAACCTTGTCGATTTCAAGGCGATCGACCGGGCTGACGCAGAGGGATAAGTGATGCGCGTTCTTTTGATCGAGGATGACAGCGCCGTCGCGCAAAGCATCGAACTCATGCTGAAGTCCGAGAGCTTCAACGTGTATACGACGGACTTGGGCGAAGAAGGCGTCGATCTCGGCAAGCTCTACGACTACGACATTATTCTGCTCGACCTCAATCTGCCGGACATGTCCGGCTACGAAGTCCTGCGGACGCTGCGTCTGGCCAAGGTCAAGACGCCGATCCTCATTCTCTCCGGCATGGCCGGAATCGAGGACAAGGTTCGCGGCCTCGGCTTCGGCGCCGACGACTACATGACCAAGCCCTTCCACAAGGACGAGCTGGTGGCGCGCATCCACGCCATCGTGCGCCGCTCCAAGGGCCATGCCCAGTCGGTCATCGTGACCGGCGACCTGACGGTCAATCTCGACGCCAAGACGGTCGAGGTTAACGGCCAGCGCGTCCATCTGACGGGCAAGGAATACGCCATGCTGGAGCTTCTCTCGCTCCGCAAGGGCACGACCCTGACCAAGGAAATGTTCCTCAACCATCTCTATGGCGGGATGGACGAGCCGGAACTGAAGATCATCGACGTCTTCATCTGCAAGCTGCGCAAGAAGCTGGCGACCGCCACCGACGGCAAGAACTATATCGAGACGGTCTGGGGCCGCGGCTACGTGCTGCGCGAGCCGGAAGCCGACACCCGCGCCGCCTGATCCCCTCGCCTTTCCCAAACGCAAAGCCCGCGCGCCGTTCAGGCCGCGGGCTTTTTTCGTTTCGCGAACGGGCTCGCGGTGCTCGCGAGGACCGAGTGAACACGGGGCGAGGCGCGGCGCTGACGCGCGTCGAGCCTGCGCGCCACGCGTCCCACCCCTCCCTAGCCATAGCCCTAGCCCTAGCCTCGATTGCGGTCCGCGTGACCCCTACGGATTTCCAGCACACTCGACGGTTTGGAGTAGGGCTCCGTTTACCGCGTCGGAAGGACGAAAAACATAACCTCAGATAACACTTGAAACCGCAACCTCTGCTGCGAGATTATAACTCAGGGTTCTAACCCGCACTCGTATCTTGTGGAGACGGATATGCTGAGCAACCTTCTGCCGACCACCATCAATCTCGTGGACGCCCTCCTGGGAGGGGGGAGCAGCGGCGGTTCGGGCATGACACCTGCCAACCCCACCACGGCGAACACGCCTGGCCTATCGGCCATTCTCAATCTCGACGCTCTGAATCTCTTGAACGTGAAAGCGTCCCTCGGCGTCGGCGAAAGCCTCGTCGTCAAGGACGGCAACGTCATGAAGCAGTCCGGCGGCTCACTTCTCGATCTCGGGCTGGATATCGGAAGTTCCGCAACCGGTGGTAACTCGCTGATTTCGGTCGGCGGCAAGATTCTGTCGCAGGGGCCGGGCGGGTCGCTGATCGATCTCAATCTCGGGATCGGCTCGGACGGATCGATCATCTCGGTCCCCACTCCGGGCGCGGCCGCGCCGACGCAGGACGTGTTCCGCTTCTACAACGTGGAGACGGGCGTTCATTTCTACACGGCCAGCGTCGCCGAGCGCGACAGCGTGGTGCAGAACCTGCCCCAGTTCAAATACGAGGGGAACGCCTTCGACGTGACGACCGATGTCGGCGCCGGCCCGGAGGTCTATCGCTTCTACAACGTGCAAACCAAGACGCATTTCTATACGGCGAGCGAGGTCGAGCGCGACAGCGTGCGCGCCAATCTCAGCCAGTATCAATATGAAGGCCCCGCCTACACGGCCTACGCGGACGACGGCGGCGGCAAGCACGAAGCGCTCTATCGCTTCTACAACACCGACACCGGCGCGCATTTCTACACGACCAGCGAGCAGGAAGTCGCCCAGGTCGTCCAGGCCCTGCCCCAGTTCAAATACGAAGGCATCGCCTACTACGTCGACGCGGCCTGATCCGCGCCGGCGCCGGGCAGGGCCAAGCTCGTGCCCCTCTGCCGCGCTCCGCCCGGCGCCCTCTCATCCCGCAGCATTCACGACGCCCCCGCCAACGAGGCCGGCATGTCCCATCTCGCTGAAGTGCCTGCACACACCCTCACAGACGCCAGCCCGCGACGCGCCGGAGCGCGCGTCATCCACCGCATCATCCAGAACCGTGCGTACCGCTCGGCCTATCAGCCGATCGTCGATCTCTCGACCTCCACGATCGAGGGGTTCGAATGCCTGACGCGGTTCGACGCGTCGGGCGACCGCTCGCCGGACACCTGGTTTCTGGAAGCGGCGGAAGCGGGTTTGGGAGACCGGCTGGAGGCCGATACGATCGGCTGCGCCATCCGGGCCCTGCGCATCCTGCCGCCCGGTCTCTATCTCTCGGTGAACGCCTCGCCGGGCGCGGTTCTCACCGGCGCGATCCTGCCGATCTTCGAGCGGATCGACCCGCGACGGATCGTCCTGGAACTCACCGAACACCGTCCCGTCGAGAACTACGCCGCGCTGAACGAGGCGCTCGGCCCGTTGCGGGCCAGGGGTCTTCGCGTCGCGGTGGACGATGTCGGCGCCGGCCATGCCGATCTGCAGCACCTCATCCATCTTCGGCCCGATGTCGTGAAGCTCGATATCTCGCTGACGCGCGGTCTGATCGGAAGCGAGGCGATCCACGCCCTGATCAGCGGTCTCGTCGGCTTCGCCCATGCGATCGAGAGCCGCGTGGTGGCGGAAGGCATCGAGACGCCGGCCCAGCTCCACGCCCTGAAGGCGCTCGGCATCGACGCGGGACAGGGCTTCTTCCTGGGCGCGCCGATCGGCGTCCGGCGCTAGGCAGCGGGCGGTCGGGCGGATCGGATGCCGGTGGAACGGCTCAGGCCGCGACGACGAGGAAGGGTTCGACCCAGGCCGTCAGGCTGGCGCGGTCGAAGGGGCGGAAGATGAAGCCGCTGGCCCCGGCGCGCTTGGCGCGGGTCATCAGGCCGAGATTGGATTCCACCAGCGAGACGAGGATCGGCGCCTTGCCGACCGGGCTGCCGCGCAAGGACCGCAAGGCGACGTCGACCGGCGTGCCCGGCAGGGTCGAGGACAGGAGAACGAGGTCGAACGACGTCTTGGTCATACCCAGAAGCCCCTCCGCCTCCTGCAAGCCCGACACGCCGACCGTGTCGATACGGATGCCGGAGAGAATTCGGCTGGCGACCTTCTGAACGATATTGTTCTCGTCGATAACGAGGCAGGACGGCATGGCGCGAGACTCCCGACGCAAGGCGATGAAACGACCCTAGCGTCGGCAGCTTTTCCGATCGGTTCCCAAACGCGGCGAAGGAAGCATGAACGCCGCGCGTCAAATTGGACCGATCAGTCCCGCTCGACCGTGATGACGGCCGCTTCGGTGTCCAGCGCGAGGGAAACCGTGGCGCCGCATTCGCGCGCCAGAAGCAGCGTGTAATACTGCTGCACGCCATGCGCGTCGATCGGCTCGGCCAGCGGCTCGTCGGCCAAGAGCGCCCGGAACGTCGCGGGAACGCGCAGCGGCTTGCCATTGGCCGTGACGGTGATGCGAAGGCGCGGCTCGAGTTCCTCCACCCGCACCTCGACGCGCCGGCCGCGCGGCACGGAGGCGTTGGCGATCAGCACGAGATTCAGAACCAACTTGGCGACGTTCTTGGGAACATAGGCCCGCTGCCCTTCCCAGCTCAGTTCCGCCTTCTCGAAGGACATGAAGCCCTCGGCGACGGTCTTGGCGTCGCCCATGTCGATCTGCGCGACGGTGGAGCCGGACGAGCCGTAGGCGATGCGGGCGAACTGGAGCTTGGCGACCGCGCTCTGCGTCGAACGCCGCACGAGCGCCATGGCCTCCGGGTCGTTCGGCATCTCGTCCAGAAGTTCCAGACCGGCCTGCACGGCCCCCACGGGGGAGATGATGTCGTGGCACAGGCGGCTGGCGAGAAGCGCGGCCAGATCCGGCGCGGACAAGTCGGGCAGGGTCGTCATCGGAGCTCCGTTCGTCCCGTTCGTTAAAATTGTCTGATAGCGCGCCTAACATGAGCGAGCCCGCCCGACGAGGCCGGATGCGCGCCGACACCCATTTCGGGCCGAGCCGTGCGGCAAAAGCAACAGGGCCGGCCGCTTTCGCCGCCCAATTGGGGGACGTGACTGTCCGCCCGGCGAAGGTAGGCGCGGCTTTTTCGCGCCTTTGTGCCGTTGTCTTAGCATTTCGGCAACCATGCCGCTTCTAGGCTGCGGGCTCGAAAAGCGCAGCCGCGCGCGTCCGCTCGTTATAGAGGAACCGGCTCCATGCAGCGCCTTCTCCGGCACATCCGCCCCCTGTCGCTCGCCTTCCTGACGCTCGGTGCCGTTCTCGCGCCGTCGGCCCTCGCGCCGGCCAGCGCGCAGCAATCCTCCGGCGGCTACACGATGCAGGAGATCGTCACCGAGGGACACCGCTTCTTCGGCGCGACGTCCGGCGGCCTCGCCACGGCGGTGGAGCGGGCGTTCCAGGAGCGCGGCCTGCCGAACGGCTACATTCTCGGCGAGGAAGGCTCGGGCGCGTTCATCGGCGGCTTGCGCTTCGGCGAGGGCACGCTCTTCACCAAGAACGCGGGCGAGCACAGGGTCTATTGGCAGGGCCCCTCGATCGGGCTGGATGCCGGCGGCGACGGCGCGCGCACCATGATGCTGGTCTACGACCTGCCTTCGGTGAACAGCCTCTTCGGCCGCTATGCGGGCGTGTCGGGCAGCGCCTATCTCGTGGGCGGCATCGGCATGACCTTCCTGCAGCGCGAAGCGGTCACGCTGGTGCCGATCCGCACCGGCGTCGGCGCCCGGCTCGGCGTCAATATCGGCTATCTCAAGCTGACGCCCGCCCCGACCTGGAACCCGTTCTAAAGCTCCACGCTACCCGAGCGGCGCGGCGCCGCCATATAGGCGGATGACCCGGCGCCTGGAGCCTGTCTGAAAACGCGGCAGGCTGGCCCGGCCGGGTTTTCAGACAGGCTCCGAACGCCGGCGAGCCTAGCCACGATCGCCAGGACTGGCGTAGAGAGGCGAAGGGTTCGGACCTTCGGCGACCGCGCCCGGGAGCGCAGGGACTTTGATGATCGCGACCGCCCTTATCTTCTGTCTGGGCGCCCTGTGCGCCAGTCTGATCGCGCTGTTGTTCGTGCCGCTGGTCTGGCGGCGCGCCCAGCGCCTCGCGCGGCGCGAGTTCGACGCGACCATCCCGACCAGCGTCAACGAGATTCGCGCCGAGATGGATCTCGTGCGCGCCACCTCCGCCTTTTCGCTGCGGCGCGAGGAGCGGCGGGCGCGGGAGGTCAGCGAGAAGGCGGCGCGAGAGCGCGGCGAAGCCGGCCGCGTGATCCTCGAGAACGGCCATCTTCTGGCACGCCAGAAGGAGCTGGAAGAAACGCTCACCCAGCGCGACATGCATGTCTCGGCGCTAGACGAGCGGTTGCGCGCCGTGGTCGGCGAGCGCGACGAGCTGTTGCGCGCGCATCAGGAGCTGCGCGCGCGGCTGCAAGGGCGCTCGGAGGAACTCGAAGCCCTCGCGCTGCGCCATCAGGCGCTGAAGGAGCGCGCGGCGGAAGACCACCAGCGCCTCGGCTTGGCCGACGCGCATATCGCCAAGCTGGAAGAGGCTCTGCGCCTCGCGCGCGCACCCGGCGCCCCCACGCTCCCGAGCGCGAAGCCGAGCGCCGTCGCGCCGCCGCCCCCGCCGCCGCAACCCGCCCCACCGATCGAAGCCGCTCCCATTGCCGCGAAGCCGGAGCGCGGCGGGACGCCCCGCAGCGGCAGCGAGCGGCTGCGCGCCGTGCTGAAAAGCCGGGCGGATGTCGGCACGCCCGCAGCGCCGCTGCCCGTAGCCGCGCCCGTCCCCATGCCGAACCCCGTCGCCGCGCCCGCGAGCTTCGCGGCGGATGGAAACGAGAATGCCGAGATCCGCGAGCGGATCAGCGACATCGCCGCCCGCGTGATCCAGAAGGAAATCGAAACGGAGGGCGCGAACTCGCCGCTGCGCGCGCTCATCGAACAGCCCGAGCCGGTGCGCGAGGGCGCGCCGAGCCTGGCGAGTCGCGTTCGGGCGCTTCTTTCGGCAGGCGAAGCGAGCCCCGGCGACAGCGCGCCTTCGCGCGAAGCCGCGCCCATGCCCGCGCCCGCCGCGCTTCTGGCGGCCACGACGCCCGACGCGCCGCCGGCCCCCGCCCCAACCGTGGTGGCTAAGCCGGCTTCTGGCGCAGCGAAAAGAAATGGTGGAGGGCGATCGCGGCCGAAGTCGCGACGTTGAGACTGTCGAGGCCCGGCGCCATGGCGATGCGCAAGGTCTCGCCGCGCGCCAGAAGCGCGGCGTCGAGCCCATCGCCTTCCGTTCCCAGGAACAGGGCGCGGGGCTTGGTGTCGCGCAAGCCATGCAGCGCCTTCGCCCCGCCGGGCGAGAAGAACAGGCATTCGAAGCCGAGCGCCGCGAGCCTTGTCCGGATCGCGTCCGGCGCGCCCATCCGGCGGAAGGGCACCGTCAGCACCGAGCCGACCGACACGCGAATGGCCTTGCGGTAGAGCGGGTCGCAGGCGCGCTCGTCGAGAAGGATCGCCCCGGCGCCGAACGCATCGGCATTGCGGAACAGCGCGCCCATATTGTCGTGGTTGGACAGACCGCAGGCCACCACGACGACGCCCGCCTCGTCCCGGATCGCCGCCAAGCGCCGGTCCCAGTCCTCCTCCGGGTCGGGTGCCGGCTCTCCATAGGCCAGAACGCCGCGATGCACCGGGAAGCCGGCGATGGCGTCGAAGACCTCCGCCCCCGCGATATAGATCGGCACGTCCGGCCCGAAGGGCGCCAGACGCTCCGACAGGCCCTCCAGGCGGTTTTCCAGGATCAGGAGCGCCCGCGTGCGAAAGCGCGTGGAGCGGGCGAGTTGGTCGAGAACGACGCTCCCCTCCCCGATGAACCCGTCGCGCCCGCGCACGTCCCGATCGCGCACCGCCCGAAACGGCTCGATGCGCGGATCGGCCGGATCGAGAATGCGCAAGGGTTGTCTCATGGCGTCCTGACTTTCAGACGAGAAGGCGAGGCAAGGGTGCGACGAAGCGTCGGGCGGCGCGGGAAGGCCATGCGCCGGCAAGGCTTGTCCTGTATGGACGCTCCCATGTCCAGCATCGAGACCCAAAGCGGCGAAACCGCGCTCTACGGCCCCGTCAAAGCCTTTCTGGAAACGCTCGGCTTCGACGTGAAGGGCGAGATCGGCGCCTGCGACCTTCTCGGCCTGCGCGACGGAAAGCCCGTCTTCGCCGTGGTCTGCGAGCTGAAGCTTCAGTTCAACCTCGAACTCGTGCTGCAAGGCGTCGACCGCGCGCCGGCCGTGGACGAGGTCTGGCTCGCGGCGCGCCTGTCGACGCGCGGCAAGGGGCGCGAAGGCGACCGGCGCTTTCGCGATCTCTGCCGGCGGCTCGGCTTCGGCCTCATCGGCGTCGATGCGAGCGACCGGGTGCATGTGCTCCTGTCGCCCGAATCCCCTGCCCCGCGTCGCAACGCCAAGCGCCGCTCGCGGCTTCTCGCCGAGCACCGGCGGCGCGAGGGCGATCCGTCCGTCGGCGGGGTCACGCGTCGGCCGATCATGACGGCCTATCGGCAGGAGGCGCTGCGCTGCGCGGCGGGGCTCGCGGCGGGCGCCAGCCGCCCGCGCGATCTGCGCCCCGCCTGCCCGCGCGCCCAGACGATTCTCGCCCGCAACGTCTATGGCTGGTTCGAGAACACCGCGCGCGGCGTCTATGCGTTGACGCCGGCCGGCGTCGAGGCCTTGGCGCGCTGGCCGCAGCCTGCACCCATTCCGGCTCCAGCTCCGGCTTTGGCTCCGGCATTGGCGAACGAAGCGCCGCTGCCTGCGTTGCGGGAGGCATGATCTTCTTCACCGCCGACACGCATTTCACCGACCCGCGCGTCCTGCGCCTGGACAAGCGCCCCTTTCCCGATCTCGCCACGCATGACGCGGCGCTGATCGAAGCCTGGAACGCCGCCGTCGGCGAGGATGACGACGTCTGGCATCTCGGCGATTTCGCGCGCGGCGGCGCCGACCACAAGGCGGCGCTGCTCGGCCGCCTTCACGGCCGCAAGCATCTCGTGCTCGGCAACAATGACGACGAGGCGACGGCGCGGGCGGGCGGATGGGAAAGCGTCTCGGCCTATCGTGAGATGGAGCTGGACGGGCGGAAGCTGGTGCTCTGCCATTACGCCTTCCGCACCTGGAACGGCAGCGGCAAGGGCGCGCTCGATCTGCATGGTCATTCGCATGGGCGGCTGGCGCCGATGACGGGTCAGTACGACGTGGGGGTGGATGTCTTCCGATTCCGGCCGGTCACGCTGCCGGAGATTCTCGTGTCGCGGCGACGGCGCGCGAAGCGGGACGAGATCAGCCCGAAATCTTGACCGAGATGTCGCGCAAGGCCCGCACGATCGAGGCGGGCGGATAGGGCTTGGCGAAGAAGAGCCCGTTTTCGGGCAGGTCTTCCTTGGCGACCTTCACATGACCGGAGGCGATGAAGATCGAGACCGGGGGCCAGCGGTCCCGCACGGCGCGCGCGAGCTTCAGCCCGTCCATCGAGCCGGGCATGTCCACGTCGGTGAACAGGACGCGAATGTCGGAATGGCGTTCGAGAAGTCGGATCGCCTCGTCCGCGTTGGAGGCCGCATAGGCCTTGAACCCGGCTTCTTCCACGAGATCGACGGCGTCCCACAGGAGAAGCGGCTCATCTTCCACCACGAGAACGGCGAATGTGTTGGGATCGAAAGACTGGGCCATGGAGAAAAGAATGTTGCAGCGGGTGTTCTGGTTCAGAGGACGAGGCATGAGGCTTCGAGCCGGTTTCGAGTTTGCCGATGAAGGCTCAACAGAGTCCTGCCTGCACGGATTTTCCTCCGTTCGTCCACGAAACAATCGATTGCCAGACACCGGCTCGGGCCGCAGTCCGGCGGCGAAACCCACGTGTCACGACGGTCTCGTCAAGAGATAGGTCGCGACCCCGAGGAGAACCACCCCGACGCCCGCCAATAGCATGGGGGAGGCTCCGGTCAGCGCCAGAAGCGCAAAGCTCGCCGTCATGGACAGGACGGCGAGACCCTTGGCGCGGCGGGGCACGGCGCGCCGCTCGCGCCAGTCGCGCAGATGCGGGCCGAAGCGCGGGTCCCGCTCCACCCGGGCCGCCCATTCGGGAGACCCGCGCCCGAAGGCCCACACGGCCAGAAGCGCGAAGGGCGTCGCCGGCAGGCCCGGCAGGATCACGCCCGCGACGGCGAGCGCCAGACAGGCGAAGCCGAGGCCCCGGTAGAGAAGCCGCGCGAGCGGCCCGGGCGCCGGACGAAGCGCGCCCGGTGCGTCGCTCCCCATTTCCGGCTCGGCCCTGCGGCGCTCGGACAAGACGCCCTCCCCTGCGATCAACGAGGCTCCTCCGTCAAGGACACGCCAGACAAGCGCGAAAACTCAAGCGGAAGACGTTTGGCGACGCAAGCCGTTCCCTGCCCGACGCCCATCGGGCGCGATTCGGAGCGGAGCGGAACCGCGCTTTCCGGCGCGCGCCTTGCCGCACCCCTGCAAAGAAGCGTTTCGATATCCCAAATAGGGGGAAGACGGCGCCGCATGGCGTCGTTAACCTGACGATTCGCAACGCCGCCCCTTGCCGGGGCGGTCAGGGGACAAAAGGACGCCATCATGGAGCCGATCCTCATCGCCACCATCGCCACCGCCCTTCTGGGCGCAGCGGCCGTGCTTCAGGCCGCCCGCCCGGCGCGCGCGCCCGCCAAGGTGACGGCCAAGTCGCGCAAGCGATAAGCGAGCCGAGGCGGGTCCTCCCGGTTTTCCAGCATCGGGCCGCCGCCCGGAAAGGCGCGGCTCTCTCGGGCTTTCCAGTGAAGCCGATCGGCCCGTGGCTTGCACTGGCCGAGAGAACTGCGTGGCAGGTCCCGCGCCCGGCGAGAAGCGTCAGCGATTGACCACCGCGAGGCTGAGGCGCTGGGACGGCAGGTCGTCCTCGATCCGGTCTCGCCCGTTGCGCTTGGCCTCGTAGACGAGGCGGTCCGCCCGCCGCAAAGCATCTTCCAGCGGCTCGGCCTCAGCGCGCATCGTCGCCCCGAAGGACGCCGTCTGATGTCCCGCAATCCCCGTCGGCGACCAGTCGAAGCGCCGCATGGCGGCGCGAAGGCTTTCCGCCGTGGCGCGGACATGGCGGGCGGGCATGTCGGCGAGGTGGACGACGAACTCCTCGCCGCCGGTTCGCGAGACGACGCCGGACGATCCGACGACGTCCTGCGCGAGATCGGCGAAGGCCACGAGCAAACGGTCGCCGGCCTCGTGGCCCCAGGTGTCGTTCACCTGCTTGAAGCGGTCGAGATCGCAGCAGATCACCCCGCCGGCCTGCCCCGCCGTTGCACGGCCGGCGATCGCCGCAAGGCCGCGGCGGTTCAGAAGGCCTGTCAGCGGATCGACGAGCGCGTCCCGGCGATAGCCGTCCACGAGATCCGACACGGTGCCGGAGAGGGCGAGGATGGCGAAGACGAGGCTCGTCAAAAGCGCCCCGCCGAACATCAGCTCGCTATAGTCCGTGGTGAAGAAGGCCTCGGGACGAGCGTCCCCGACGGTCAGCTGCACGCTCGCGGCCAGAAGCACGTTCTGGATCACGACGACCCACAGGACCACGAGAAGCCCTCGATCGATCCGCCTCGCCGGCCAGCACCGCGCGGTGACGAGCGCGAATCCCAGTTGCAGCGCGCAGGTCAGGTCCGAGGCGAGCGTTTCCGCCGGCAGGCTTTCGGCGACGAAGATGCCGTAGGCCGGCGCGACGATCCCGACCCCCAGAAGGGCGATCCGCGCGCGAAACAGGCGCGGGCCGCCGAAGCGAAACACGACGGCGCAGGCATAGCTGAAGAAGGCCAGCGCGAAGAACGCGTCGGCCATGAAGGCGATGATCTGGGTGGGAATCAGGACGTCCGTCGCGGGGAAACCGAACGCCGCCGCCGACAGGAGGAAGCCGAGCCCCCAGAAGAGGGACTCCCGCGCCGCGCCCAGCTTTCGTGCGGCGAGAAACAGGACCCCGAAGGCCGCCATCACCACGGGCACGGCGAAGCCGAGGCCTGGATCCATTCTGCGCTACCCTTCCGCGCCGAAACGCGCGATCCGCGTTCCGTAAAAGCCTAGCGGCCAGCGGTTGCGGAAGCGTTTCGAGGTGACGAACAGGCCGCCTGAATTTCACGACGCCACACCGTCGCGAGGCACGACGATCCCGACTCGACGCCGACAAGCTCGACAGACGAGCCGAATGCCGCTTGGAGCACAACAAATCAAAACTGATGGGGAAATTTGACTGGTACGCCCAAGGGGAATCGAACCCCTGTTTGCGCCGTGAGAGGGCGCCGTCCTAACCGCTAGACGATGGGCGCGAACCAGTGAGAGGGTGTATAGCCGCGCCGTTCGGGCGTGGCAAGCGCTTTTATTGCGCGGACGAATTTTTCTCCGATCCGTCGAAAACGAGCGGGTAGCGCGAGAGGATACGGCGCGAGGGCCGGTCCACGAGGAGAATTTCCTCCGAATCGCCGATCGCCACCCGAAGGAGGATCGTCTCGCCGCTGAGGCTCGTCTCCACGACGCGGGCGCCGACGGGCAGCGAGATCGGCCCGCCGCCTTCGGCCAACGACGCGGTGGCCGGGCCGGCGCTGCGATAGACAACGGCGCTCAGAACCGCGATAAGGCCGACGAAAAGCACGGCGATCGATAGCGCCAGAAGCCGCACCATCTTGCGACGGATCTTCTCGAAGGCCGGGTCCAGGGGGGGCTGCGCACCCGTTTCGTCGCTCATGCCGTTATTGTCCAGATACTCGTGGAGGTTCCCATTCCGGCTGTTGGTACAAGCGGACCGGAAGCGGGCGCAAGCCGCTTCCTCGTTTCCGATGAGGATGCCGGCAAGCGGCTCGACCAGTTCCTGGCGCAGGCCCTCGCCGGCGACCTGTCGCGCTCGCGCGTCCAGTCGCTGATCGAGGCCGGCCAGGTGAGCGTCGACGACGTCGCCGCCCTGTCGCCCAAGCGCCGGGTGCAGCCGGGCGAAAGCGTCGCGCTCGTCATGCCCGAGCCGGAAGCGCCCGACCCCGAGCCCGAGAACATTCCGCTCGACATCCTCTACGAGGACGCCGACCTCGTGGTGCTCGACAAGCCGGCGGGGCTCGTCGTCCATCCGGGGCCGGGCAACTGGACGGGAACGCTCGTCAACGCGCTCCTCTTCCATTGCGGCGACACGCTGTCGGGCATCGGCGGCGTGCGCCGGCCGGGCATCGTGCATCGGCTCGACAAGGACACGAGCGGCGTCATGGTGGTCGCCAAGAACGACCTCGCCCATCGCTCGCTCGCCGAACAGTTCGCCGCCCATGGCGCGGACGGGCGCATGGAGCGCGCCTATCAGGCCGTGGTCTGGGGCATTCCCTCGCGCCCGATCGGCACGGTGGAGGCCGCGCTCGGCCGCTCCAATTCCGACCGCACCAAGCGCACCGTCGTGCCGGCCGGCCGCCCCGACGCGCGCCATGCGGTGACGCATTTCGAGGTGCTGGAGCGCTATGGCGAGGGCAACACCAGCGCCTCGCTCGTCGCCTGCATTCTCGAAACAGGGCGCACGCATCAGATCCGCGTCCACATGGCCCATATCGACCATCCGCTGATCGGCGACGAAACCTACGGCGCGCATTTCAAGAGCAAGGCGCGCAAGTTCGGCACTGCAGCCGAAACCGTCGCGGGTTTTCCGCGTCAGGCGCTCCACGCCTTCCGCCTCGCCTTCGAGCATCCCTCCACCGGCGAGGCGATGGAATTCGAGACCGAACTTCCCGACGATCTCTCGGAACTCGTGGAGGCGCTTCGACATTTCACACCCGACGCCACTTGAGGGCAGCGGGTCGCAGCGAGTTCGAAACGCCCCGCCTCCGAGCGTCTTCGTCAGGTGAACGATTTGTAATCGTTTTCGCCATGTTCAGGCCGTGCAATGCGGCGACTGCATCACCATATCGGGTTGGAGCGAGTTGCGCCTACCGGGCAGCTCGCCTTGCGATCGGCTCGGTTTCGAGCGGTCGCCGATGAGAAGGAGGGTTCCCTTATGGCGAGAGCCAATCTTCCGAGCATTGCGTCGGGCGAAGGTGGTCTGGCGCGCTATCTCGATGAGATCCGCCGGTTTCCCATGTTGGAGCCGAACGAAGAGTACATGCTGGCCAAGCGCTATGCCGAGCACGACGATCGTGACGCGGCGCACCGGCTGGTGACGAGCCATCTGCGCCTCGTGGCGAAGATCGCGATGGGCTATCGCGGCTACGGCCTGCCGATCGGCGAGGTCGTGTCGGAGGGCAATGTCGGCCTGATGCAGGCGGTCAAGCGTTTCGACGCCGACCGCGGCTTCCGTCTGGCGACCTATGCCATGTGGTGGATCAAGGCTTCGATCCAGGAATATATCCTGCGTTCGTGGAGCCTCGTGAAAATGGGCACCACGGCCAACCAGAAGCGCCTGTTCTTCAATCTGCGCAAGATGAAGAGCCGCATCCAGGCGCTGGACGAGGGCGATCTTCGCCCCGAGCAGGTTCAGCAGATCGCCACTTCGCTCGGCGTGTCCGAGGAAGAGGTCATTTCCATGAACCGCCGCCTGTCGGGCGACGCTTCGCTCAACGCGCCGATCCGCGCGACCGAGGGCGAAAGCGGCGAATGGCAGGACTGGCTGGTGGACCAGTCGGAAAACCAGGAAGACGTCCTCGTCGAGCAGGACGAGATGAACCAGCGGCGCGGTATGCTGCGCTCGGCCATGAACGTCCTCAACGACCGCGAGCGCCGTATCTTCGAGGCGCGCCGCCTCGCCGAGGACCCGATCACGCTGGAAGCCCTGTCCGGCGAGTTCGACATCAGCCGCGAGCGCGTGCGCCAGATCGAGGTGCGCGCCTTCGAGAAGGTGCAGAAGGCCGTGAAGGACACGGCCGAGGCCGCCCGCCGGCAGCTGCGCGTGGTCAGCGAAGCGACCGCCTGACCGCTCTCACGGTCCCGTCCCAGACATCCAAGCCTCCGGCGCCGCCGGGGGCTTTTTCTTTGGGCGCGCGCCGGCCGAAAAGACGGGGCCGGATGCTTGCGATCGGGGAAGCGATCCACGACATTCCGCCCTGACAATGCGGAGTTTTTCGATGCCCGATCCAGGACGCGCCCCGGCGCGATCCAGCGCCAGCGACGTGCTCTTTGCGCGAGGCACCCAGCCCAAGCCGCTCGACGTCCTGAAGACCGTGTTCGGCCACGAGGGCTTTCGCGGCCAGCAGGAAGCGGTGGTGGAGCAGATCGTGTCGGGCGGCGACGCGCTGGTCCTGTTTCCGACGGGCGCCGGCAAGTCGCTCTGCTATCAGGTGCCGGCCCTTTGCCGGCCGGGCGTCGCCATCGTCGTCTCGCCCCTGATCGCCCTCATGCGCGATCAGGTGCAAGCGCTGCGGCAGGTGGGCGTGCGCGCCGCCTCGCTGAACTCGACGCTCAGCGAGGACGAGCGCAACGCCGTCTGGCGCGATCTCACGAGCGGCCAGCTCGATCTTCTCTATGTGACGCCCGAACGTCTGACGGCGGAGGGTTTCCGCCGCAGCCTGTCGCGGCTCGACATCGCGCTCTTCGCCATCGACGAGGCGCATTGCGTCAGCCAGTGGGGCCACGATTTCCGCCCCGAATATCGCGAGCTTGCCAGCCTTGCGGACGAGTTTCCGCACGTGCCGCGCGTCGCCCTCACAGCGACGGCCGACGCCGCCACCCGCGCCGACATCGCCGAGCGCCTTCGCCTCGAGGACGCGCCGGTCTTTGCCACGTCCTTCGATCGGCCGAACATCCGCTACGCCATCGTGGAGCGCGACAACGCCCGCAAGCAGCTTCTCCACTTTCTCCAGGGGCACAAGGGCAATAGCGGCATCGTCTACTGCCTGTCACGCCGCAAGGTGGAGGAGACCGCCGAGTGGCTGAACGCGCAAGGCATCTACGCCCTGCCCTACCACGCGGGCATGGAGCCGGCGGTGAAGGCGCGCCATCAGGACGCGTTCCTGCGCGAGGAAACGGTCTGCCTCGTCGCGACCGTCGCCTTCGGCATGGGCATCGACAAGCCGGACGTGCGCTTCGTCGCCCATCTCGACCTGCCTTCCTCGGTTGAGGCCTACTACCAGGAGACCGGCCGCGCGGGCCGCGACGGCCAGCCCTCCGAAGCCTGGATGGCCTATGGCCTCCAGGACGTGGTGCAGCGCCGGCGCATGATCGACGAAAGCAGCGCGGAGGACGCGATCAAGCGCGTCGAGCGCGGCAAGCTCGACGCGCTGCTCGGCATCTGCGAGACGCCGCAATGCCGGCGCGCGGCGATCCTCCGGCATTTCGGCGAAGCGCATGACGGGCATTGCGGCAATTGCGACACTTGCCTCTCTCCGGTTGAAACCTGGGACGGAACCGACGCCGCCGTGAAGCTCATGGCCGCCGTCTATCGCACGGGCGAGCGCTTCGGCCTCGCCTATGTGATCGACGTCCTCACCGGCAAGGCAAACGACAAGGTGCGCCAGAACGGGCACGACACGATCCCCGTCTTCGGACAGGGCTGCGATCTCGACGCCCGCGCCTGGAACTCGGTGGCGCGCCAGCTGACGGCGGCGAGCCTGCTTCTGGTCGATCACCAGGCCTATGGCGCGCTTTATCTCGGCGAAGGCGCACGGGCCGTGTTCAAGGGCGAGCGGCGCGTCGTCCTGCGCAAGGATCGCTCGCGCAAGGCGACCGAATTCCGCCGCACGCCGGGCGCGGCGACGAGCGGGCTGGATCAGGAGGCCGCCTTCGTCTTCGAAGCGCTGCGCCGCCTGCGCGCGCGCCTGTCGCGCGAGCAGGGCCTGCCGGCCTATATGGTCTTCTCCGACGCGACGCTGCGCGCCATGGCCGAGATGCGCCCGCGCACGCTGCGCCTCATGGGCGAGGTGCCGGGCGTCGGCGTCGCCAAGCTGGAGCGCTACGGCGAGATGTTCCTCCAGGCCCTTCAGGAAGCCGAGGAAGCGCTGCCCTGAGGGCGCAGGACCCGGTTGGCAGGCGGTTGCCGCCGCGCGATCCGTGGGTTCGCCGAAAGCCGATCCCACGGATCGCCCCCTTCGGAGCGAGACGGGAGAATCCTCGTCGGGCGGCGGGCAAAAAAAAAGCCCCCGCCGAAGCGGGGGCTCAGGGATCAGGTCTTGGCGGCCCAGGCGTCCAGCGCTTCCTTGAAGACGCGATCGCCGGGAATGCCCTTCTCGATCGACATCAGCGCGCGCTGGCCGCTCGCATAGGCGAGCGGAATGTCGATCCACTCCTCGCGGCCGAGAAGGGCGAGATTGCTGCGCACGGCCTGTTCCAGATCGTTCAGCGCGATGATGAAGAACCCGTCCGAGATCTTGCCGGAAATGCCGATCAACGGCTCGCCGCGCGCCTGCTCGGTGGGCTTCAGGGCCAGACGCTGGACATTCTCGATGCCCCCGCCCGGCGGGCCATTCGGCGTGTCGAACATGATCTCGATCACATGGCTCGCCGGCAGCGTCTGGTCGGCGTTGCGACGGATCGTCATGGTCATCTTCATGCCGGTCGAGGGGATCTCGGCAACGGCACGGATCGCGGGCTCTGCCGGCTGCCCTTCGGCCGGGGGCTCGCGCACGAGGCTCCAGACGATATTGCCGTCCTGCTGCGTGCCTTCCCGGTCGGCGGAGCGCTCCTCGTAGAACACGGCGCGCTGGCCGACCGCGATCGGCGCGTTGGTGGCCGTCGGGGCCGTGTTGGCGGCGGCGGCGGGCGGCGTGGCGGGGGTGGGTGCCGGGGTCGCGGCCGCATCCCGCGCCTGATCGGGCGCCGGGCTCACCTCGGCGGCGACGACATTCGTGCCTTCCTCGAAGGCATTGGCGACGTTGACGCCCGGACCCTCGTCCACTTCGCTGCCGTCGGCCTGAAGGCGCTGCGTGAACTGGCGCGGGCGCACGCCGTTGGCGGAGGCACCAGCGGCCGCGGGCGCGGTGTCGCTCGGCGTTCCCTGCGGCGCGGCGGCGGTGGCCGGCGCCTGATCGGCGGGAACAGCGGCGGGCGGCTCGCCCTCATCGGTCGTGTTCGGCGTCGTGGTCGCGACCTGCGTCTCCCCGCTCCCGGTCACGACGGAGCGGATGTCGTCGAGATAGAACCAGCCGGCCGCGCCGAGCACGACGATCGCCGCGCCCGCAACGCCCAGTCCGAGACGCGAACGGTCCTTGGAGCGGGCGCGGCGCGCCGGGTAGCGCGGCGCGGCGAGATCGGGCTCGGGAATGCCGGCGGAGAGCGCGGCTTCGCGCACGGGCGCGCGCGGCGGGATCGTCGCGGGGCGAAGCTGGCGCGCGCCGGGCGCCTCCGCTAGGGCGGGCGACGCCCCGTCCGTCGGTCCGATCTCGCCGACACGCGGCGCGTCGTCCAGGGGCTCGGGCGCGCGCGGGGCGCGGTCGACAGGTCCGGTGCGATTGGGCAGGGCCGGCCGGTCGAGCGTCGGCTCGGAGGCGGGCGCGCCGCTGCTCGGCTCGGCCGGAGACGGCACGCGCGGAAAGGCGGGGAACGCGGGCGGGCGCGTCGTGGGCGTCGCACGCGGGAAAGCGGGCTGCGGCTGGCGCTCATTGGCCGGCGGCGCGGCGACCGGACGGCGCTCGTCGCTGCGCGCCGGCACGGCCCATTCCTCGGCCAGGGGCTCCGACGCGGGCTCGATCGGCGCCGGCACCGGCGGCGGCGTCAGGGAGCGCGGCGGCAGGCCGCGCGGCGCGAAACTGCCGGGCTCCGGCGCGCGCGGGCTCGCCATCGGCGGGGCCGGCTCGAAGGGCGCGGGCGGAGAATAGGGCTCGCTCTCGGGCGGCGAGGGAAGCGGGTCCGGCGCGGCGCGCGGGGCGTCCGGCATCGCGTCCATGACAGGCGCGGGGGCGGGCGCGGGCGGCGCCTCGGGCTCGGGCGCCTCAGGCGGCGGCGCGTAATGCGCCTCGGTCTCGCGAATCGCGTCTTCCAGCACGCGATAGCGCGCCTCGACGACGTGGTCCTCCAACGGCGGATTGGCGGCTTCGATCTGCCGCGTGATCGCAGCCCGCGCCTTTTCGTAGACCTTCGCGCGCAATTGCGGCGACGCGTTGGGCAGTCCGTCGATCGTCTTTCGCAGAACGGCGGTCAGGTTCGCCATGGATAGCTGCACTCGCTAAGCTGTATGGCTGCGCACCGCGCGAGCCGTCGAGAAACGCCCGTGACCCCATCAGCTCGACCCTGTCCGAGACTGTCGGGACATGGACGCGCCTTAAACCCCAAGCGGTCCTGTTCCTAGCCGAAAACTGCGGCAAGGAAAGGACCGCCAAGGGCACAGGGCCCGGAGCTTCGCCCGAAAGATCGAACGGTACGGAGATTTTATATCAACCCTTCCTTAATCCTGAAACGGATCACGGACAAGGATCGTGTCGTCGCGCTCGGGCGAGGTCGACAGGAGCGTGACGGGCGCGCCGACCAGCTCCTCGATCTGCCGGACATATTTGACCGCCTGTGCCGGCAGGTCGGCCCAGGAGCGCGCGCCCGCCGTCGTGCCCTTCCAGCCCTCGAAGCTCTCGTAGATCGGCACGACGCGGCGCTGCGCGCCGAGGCTCGCCGGGAAATAGTCGATCCGCTCGCCGTCGAGTTCGTAGCCGACGCAGATCCTGATCTCGTCCATGCCGTCGAGCACGTCGAGCTTGGTCAGCGCGAGGCCGTGGATGCCGTTGATGGCGACGGCCTGGCGCACCAGAACCGCGTCGAACCAGCCGCAGCGGCGCTTGCGGCCCGTCACCGTGCCGAACTCGTGGCCCTTGGTGCCCAGGAACTCGCCGACCTCGTTGTCCTGCTCGGTCGGGAACGGACCTTCGCCGACACGCGTCGTGTAGGCCTTGGTGATGCCGAGCACGAAGCCGGCCGCCGAGGGGCCGAGGCCCGAGCCCGCCGCCGCCTGCCCCGCCACGGTGTTGGACGAGGTCACATAGGGGTAGGTGCCGTGGTCGATGTCGAGAAGCGTGCCCTGCGCGCCCTCGAACAGGATGCGGTCGCCGGCCTTGCGGCGCTCGTCGAGAAGGCGCCACACGCGGTCGATATAGGGCGTGATCTCGGCCGCCACCGAGGTCAGCTCTTCGAGGATCGCCTCAGCCGAAACCTCCGGCTGGCCGAGGCCGCGCCGCAGCGGATTGTGATGGGCAAGGAGGCGCTCGATGCGCTCGGGCAGGACGTCGAGCTCGGCCAGATCCATGATGCGGATGGCGCGGCGGCCGACCTTGTCCTCGTAGGCCGGGCCGATGCCCCGGCCGGTCGTGCCGATCTTGGTGCCGGAGGCCGCCGATTCGCGCGCGGCGTCGAGCTCGCGGTGGAGCGACAGGATCAGCGCGGCGTTGTCGGCGATGCGCAGCGTCTTCGGGCCGATCTGGATGCCCTGCGCCTCGATGCGCTTCTTTTCGGCGACGAAAGCGTGCGGGTCGAAGACCACGCCGTTGCCGATCACCGACAGCTTGCCCTGGCGCACGACGCCCGAGGGCAGAAGCGACAGCTTGTAGGACACGCCGTCCACGACCAGCGTGTGACCGGCATTGTGACCGCCCTGGAAGCGCACGACGACGTCGGCGCGCTCCGACAGCCAGTCCACGATCTTGCCCTTTCCTTCGTCACCCCACTGCGATCCGACGACGACGACGTTTGCCATTGATGCTCCTCGGCGGCCTTTTGCGGCCCGTTCCGCTCGCGCCCGCCAGAGCGGGGACGCGCCAAAACACGCGGAATCCCCTTGGAGATTCCGACGCACACTTCGGCCGGACTATAAAGAAGCGAAGAGCGACTTGCGAGGGCGGAGCATCACTATTTCCGGCGGAGCGGCAAGCGATCTGTGGAGGACGGCGCCGGCCGCCGCCGGCCTTCGCCTTTTGCATCGCCGGCAAAGACCGCTAAGGGAAGCGCACGGATCTCCCCGTGTCACTTGAGAGACTGCCATGCTCGCCCGCCTCGGCCACCCGTACATCCTTCTGGGCGCCACCGCGCTGATCTGGGGCGCCAACGCGGTGGCCGGCAAGCTCGCGGTCGGCCATGTCTCGCCCATGCTCCTGACCTTCCTGCGCTGGTCGATCGCAGTGGTGGTGCTCCTGCCCTTCGTTCGGCCGCATCTGAAACGCGACCGCGAGGCGCTGAAGGGGCGCTTCGGCTATTTTCTCCTGATCGGCCTTCTCGGCTTCACGGGCTTCAACTCGATCTTCTATCTCGCCCTTTCCTACACGAGCGCCATCCATGCGATGATCGTGCAGTCCTCCATGCCGCTCGTGGTCTTCGTCGGCATGTTCGCCCTGTTTCGCGCGCGCACCACGGCGCTGCAGGTCGTCGGCTTCGGGCTGACGCTGATCGGCGTCCTTCTCACCGCCGCCCATGGCGAGCCGGCGACGCTCCTGCATCTCGAAGTGAACCGGGGCGACGCGCTGATGCTGGTCGCGGTTCTCACCTTCGGCGCCTACACGATCCTCCTGTCGCGCAAGCCGAACGTCCATTGGCTGAGCTCGATCTTCCTGATCTCGCTCGTCGCCGCCCTCACCTCGCTGCCGATCGCGATCGCGGAAGCCGCGATGGGCTATCTGCAATGGCCGGACGCCCAGGGCTGGGCCGTGGTCGTCTTCAGCGTCCTCCTGCCCTCCATCATCTCGCAGAGCCTTTATATCCGGAGCATCGAGATGATCGGCGCGAACCGGGCCAATCTCTTCGTCAATCTCGTGCCGATCTTCGGCACGCTGCTGGCGGTCGCGATCCTCGGCGAGCCGCTCTACGCCTATCATGTCGTCGCGCTGACGCTGGTTCTGGGCGGCATCATGCTGGCGGAAGCCGGCAAGCGCGGCCAGCGCCTCGCCAATCGGCCGAAGCCCGCGCGCTGACCACCCCCAAAGCAAACGAAAAGGGGCAGAGCGGTCGCCCGCCCTGCCCCTTCAAATCAAACTCGATCGGTCCGATCAGACCTCGAAGGTCAGCATCTTGGCCTGACCGATGGCGTTGAGGCCGCGGATCTCCTCGAGGAACTCCTCGCTCAGCGGCTCGTCCAGATAGATCACGGCGATGGCGCTGCCGCCCTGCTCGTCGCGGCCGAGATGGAAGTTGGCGATGTTGATGCCGGCCTTGCCGAAGGCGGTGCCGAGCTGGCCGATGACGCCCGGAACGTCCTTATTGGCCGTGTAGAGCATGTAGCGGCCGACATCGGCCTCCATGTTGATGCCCTTGATCTGGATGAAGCGCGGCTTGCCGTCCGAGAAGGTCGTGCCCGCCACCGAGCGCGTCTGCTTCTTGGTCTTCACCGTGACCATGACATAGCCGTCGAACACGCCGGTCTTGTCGCGGCGCACCTCGGAGACGGCGATGCCGCGCTCCTTGGCCATGAGCGGCGCGGAGACCATGTTGACCGTCTGCACCTGCGCCTTGAGAAGGCCGGCAATCGCGGCGGCCGTCAGGGCGCGGGTGTTCATCGTGCCCGGCGCGCCGTCATAGACGATCTCCACCGCGTCGATCGCCTCTTCCGTCAGCTGGCCGGCGAAGGAGCCGAGGATTTCGGCGAGCTTCACGTAGGGCGTCAGGATCGGCGCCTCTTCGGCGGTGATCGAGGGCATGTTGAGCGCGTTCGACACCGCGCCGTTGACGAGGTAGTCGGCCATCTGCTCGGCCACCTGGAGCGCCACGTTCTCCTGCGCTTCCGTGGTGGAGGCGCCGAGATGCGGCGTGCAGACCACGTTGTCGAGGCCGAAGAGCGGCGAGTCTGTCGCCGGCTCGACCTCGAACACGTCGATGCCCGCGCCTGCCACATGGCCGGCCTTGATCGCGTCCGCCAGGTCCTTCTCGACGATCAGTCCGCCGCGCGCGCAGTTGATGATGCGCACGCCCTTCTTCATCGTGGCGATCGCCTTGGCGTCGATGATGTTGCGCGTCTTGTCGGTCAGCGGCGTGTGCAGCGTGATGAAGTCGGCACGCTTGAAGAGGTCTTCCAGCTCGACCTTCTCGATGCCCATCTCGCGCGCCCGCTCTTCCGACAGGAACGGGTCGAAGCCGATCACCTTCATCTTGAGGCCGACGCCGCGCGACGCGACGATCGAGCCGATATTGCCGCAGCCGATGACGCCCAGCACCTTGCCGGTGATCTCGACGCCCATGAAGCGGTTCTTCTCCCACTTGCCGGCCTGGGTGGAGGCGTCGGCGGCGGGCAGCTGGCGGGCGGTCGCGAACATCATGGCGACGGCGTGCTCGGCCGTGGTGATGGAATTGCCGAAGGGCGTGTTCATCACGATGATGCCCTTCCGGCTGGCGGCCGGAATGTCGACATTGTCGACGCCGATGCCGGCGCGGCCGATGACCTTGAGGTTCGTGGCGGCGTCGATGATCTTCTCGGTGACCTTGGTCGCCGAGCGGATGGCGAGGCCGTCATACTGGCCGATCACCTCGAGGAGCTTCTCCTTGTCCTTGCCGAGGTCGGGCAGGTAGTCGACCTCGACGCCGCGATCCTTGAAGATCTGGACGGCGGTGGGGGAAAGCTTGTCGGAAACGAGAACGCGGGGTGCCATGGGGGAAGTCCTCTGCCGGGCGCACGGGCGCGAAACGCGGTGCGAGCGAAGATGAAACGAAAGGGAAAGGGGATGCGCGAGCCGGAGCCCGCCACGAGGGGGCCGCTCCGGGGATCAGCGATCGGGGCGCGCGAGGCGCCGCAAGCGGCCCTCCGGTCAGGAGGGCCGAACAAGGATCGAGCTCAGGCGGCCTGCGCCAGGGACGCCTTCTGCGTCTCGTAGGCATAGGCGAGCCAGGGCATGAGCGCTTCGACATCCACCGTCTCGACGGTCGCGCCGGTCCAGATGCGAAGGCCGGCGGGCGCATCGCGATAGGCGCCGATATCGAGGGCGACGCCCTCCTTCTCCAGAAGCGAGGCGACGCCCTTGGCGAAGGCTTCCTGCGCGTCCTTCGGCAAGGCCGTCAGCGCCGGGTCGGTGAACTGGAGGCAGACCGAGGTGTTGGAGCGGATCTCGGCCGACTTGGCGAGGAAACCGATCCAGCCGTTGGCCTCGACGAAGCGTTCGATCACCGCGAGATTGGCGTTGGCGCGCTCCTTCAGGCCTTCCAGCCCGCCGACCGACTTGCCCCACTGGAGCGCGTCCAGATAATCCTCGACGCAGAGCATCGAGGGCGTGTTGATCGTCTCGCCCTTGAAGATGCCCTCGATCAGCTTGCCGCCCGAGGTCAGGCGGAAGATCTTCGGCAGCGGCCAGGCCGGCTTGTAGGTCAGAAGACGCTCGACGGCTCGGGGGCTGAGGATCAGCATGCCATGGGCCGCTTCGCCGCCCATGACCTTCTGCCAGGAGAAGGTCACGACATCGAGCTTGTCCCAGGGCAGGTCCTGCGCGAAGGCGGCCGAGGTCGCGTCGCAGATGGTGAGACCCTGGCGATCGGCCGGGATCTTGTCGCCGTTGGGCACGCGCACGCCGGAGGTCGTGCCGTTCCAGGTGAAGACGACGTCGTTGTCGAAGTTCACGTCGGCGAAATCGACGATCTCGCCATAGCCCGCTTCCAGAACGCGGGCGTCGGTGAGCTTGAGCTGCTTGACGGCATCCGTCACCCAGCCCGAGCCGAAGCTTTCCCAGGCGACCATGTCGACCGGGCGAGCGCCGAGCAGCGACCACATCGCCATCTCGACCGCACCGGTGTCGGACGCGGGAACGATGCCGATGCGATAATCGGCGGGAACCTGAAGAATCTCGCGGGTGTCCTCGATGGCCTGCGCGAGCTTGGTCTTGCCGAGCTTGGCGCGGTGCGAGCGACCGAGAGCGGCGTCGCTCAGGGCTTCCAGCGTCCAACCGGGACGCTTGGCGCAAGGACCAGAGGAAAAACGGGGATTGGCCGGACGCGTGGTCGGCTTGGCGATCTGTGCCATAAGTGGCTACCCTTACAGATAGAAGCGCCTCGTTGGGGAGGCGTGTCCCACGGACGGGAATACGGGGAGTTCCTTTCCCAGTCAAGTGACGCCGCGATGACAGGGCGTGCCGCGTCAGGCCCGAAACAGCAAAAAGGGCGGGTTGCCCCGCCCTTCTTCACCCATCGAAACGTGGAGGAACCGCGCCCGGTCCTACCAGAGGCTGTAGCGCAGGCCCGCCGAGATCGTGTGGCGGTCGAAGCCGCCGTCCGAGCCCGTGACCGTCTGGCCGGGCAGGCCGACCTTGTCGCCGCCGAGCTTGTAATTGTCGCCGCCTTCCACGTTCATGTAGCGGTAGCCGACATCGAGCTGGAGGTTCTTGGAGATGTCGTAGGCGACACCCGCCGAGACCGACCAGGCGAAGCGCCAGGATTCCTCGCCCTTGAGCGGGGTGGTGGCGCAGAAGACCGCCGAGCAGGCTTCGAGGGTGGGCGAATCGTAGTTCAGGTGCACCGCGCCGACGCCGCCGCCGACATAGGGCGTGAAGCCGGCGACCGTGCCGAGATCGACATAGGCGTTGGCCATCACGTCCCACATCGAGGCCTCGCCCCGATCGCGCAGGTTGCAGCCCGCGCCGCAGTAGAGGGAGGCCTGCGTGAAGCCGTTGAAGTCCGGCTTGGAGTAGCGCGCGGTCACGTCGGTCCGCAGCATGTCGGTCAGGCGGTAACCGATGCCGACGCCGCCGCCGAAGGTCTCGTCGAGGCTGGCGTCGCGATAGGCTTCGCTTTGCGAGGAGAAGGGCGCGCGCAGCGTGCGCTCGCCGTCGAGATCGGAGCGGAAGTCGTAGGTCACGTCGCCGCGCAGATACCAGCCCGTGCCGATCTCGACCGGCTGCAATTCGGGCGCCTCGCGGTAGATCGGCCCGAGATCGGCAGCCAGGGCTGCACCCGGCAGGGAAAGCGCGGCGGCGCCGAGGAGGAGAAGGGTCTTGAGGGTCATCGCGATCGGCCTCGAAACGAAAGATGCGTTGGAAGCGGATCGCAGCCCGCTTGCTGCGTTAACCATGCCGGACAATGCTTAACTGCGGGTTAACCCTGTTCCTTAACCCTGCCACGATGGTTCGCTCGGGTTACGAAGTGCTCTCGCCGCCACGAAAAAGGCCGCCCTCCCCATCCGGGAAGAGCGGCCCTTCGATGCCTGTCAGACACTCGGCCGGAGGCCGAAGGTCTTAGTAGAAGGAGTAGCGCAGACCCGCGCGGATGGCGTGGAGGTTGAAGCCGTTGTCGCGGCCCTGGACGCCCGTGGCGCCAGCGGCGCGGTCGCCGGCGTCGAAGGCGAAGGCCTCGCCTTCCGAAACGCGGGTGTAGCGATAGCCGACGTCGAGCGCGAGGGAGTGGGTCAGGTCGATGCTCGCGCCCGCCATGAGCGAGGCGGCGAAGCGCCAGCTGTCGAGGCCTTCATGGATGCCGACATAGTTGTTGGCATCGCCGCAGTTCGGCGCGCAGACTTCGTTGCGCATCTCGCCGTAGCTGACATTCGCGAAGCCGACGCCGGCGCCGATATAGGGCGTGACCGCGCCGAAATAGCCGAGATCGACATAGGCGTTGGCCATGACGGTCCAGAGATCGGCCTTCGAGCTGTCGTTGAAGCGGCAGCCGGAATAGCCGAACGAGTAGGCGCAGTCGCTCGAGCCCTTGACCTTGAAATTGTAGTAGTCGGCGGTCAGATCGGTGCGGAAATGGTCGGCCCAACGATAGCCGACGCCGCCGCCGACGCTGTAGCCGTCCTTGAACTCGATCGAGGAGTAACGGAAATCGTCGCCATAGAGGCCGCTATGGGCGTCGAAATAGCGGTAGGACCCCGAGGTCTCGCTCGAGAACGCGTAGCCGGCGTCCGCGCGGATGTACCAGCCGCTGTAGTCGGCGGGCGCGTCAACGACCGGGATCGGCTCGATGATGTCGGCGGCCTTGGCAGCCATGGGGGAAAGGAAGGCGCTCGCCAGAAGGGCGACAGCAAGCCGGTTCATATCAAAGATCTCCAGACTTCGAACACGCAGCGGCTTGGGTTCCGCAGTGCCTTCAAATCTAAAGATTAATGATTAACCGAAGATTACCTTCCGTTGGGGCAGAGGCCCAGTCCGTGGCTTGAGCGCAACAGTGCGCGTGCAAGCCGAGGGTCTGCCGGGGGTCTGAGAGGGCCACGCCCCTTGCCCTCCCCCAAAAGAGAGATCGGCCGCCACGTCCCCAATCTGGGTGAAGCGTCCTCGGCCGGAGGCCGAAAGGGGTTGTCCGACGCGGTCGAGACACCGGAACGCGAGCGATGGACTAAACCCGCCGAACCGAGCCGGCGGGCTTTGCCGACCGCCTCTCAGGCCGCGGTGCGGCGCAGGACGTCCACGATATCGTCCACCACGTCCGAGACGAGGCGCGCGTCGTCGCCTTCGGCCATGACGCGGATCAAGGGCTCGGTGCCGGACGGACGGATCACGAGGCGGCCGGACTGGCCGAGCCGCTCGCGGCCGAGATTGATGACGTCCTGCACGCTCGGCAGTTCCAGCGGCGCGCCGCCGCCGAAGCGCACGTTCTTCAGGACCTGCGGCACCGGCTCGAACTTGCGACAGACCTCGGACACGGTGCCGCCGGCCTTGCGCACCACGGCGAGCACCTGCAGCGCCGAGACGAGCCCGTCGCCCGTCGTGCCGAAATCCGACAGGACGATATGGCCGCTCTGCTCGCCGCCGACATTGTAGCCATGCTGGCGCATGTGCTCCACGACATAGCGATCGCCGACCTTGGTGCGGGCGAGCTGGATCTGGCGGTCATTGAAGAAGCGCTCCAGACCGAGATTGGACATGATCGTCGCCACCACGCCGCCGGCGGCGAGGCGCCCGTCCTCGGACCAGGCTTCGCCGATCACCGCCATGATCTGGTCGCCGTCGACGATCTCGCCGTGCTCGTCCACGATCAGCACTCGGTCGGCGTCGCCATCGAGCGCGATGCCGATATCGGCGCGCACTTCGCGCACCTTGGAGCGGAGCGCGTCCGGGCTGGTGGAGCCGCAATTGAGATTGATATTGGTGCCGTTCGGCTCGACGCCGAGCTTCACCACTTCGGCGCCGAGCTCCCAGAGAACGTCGGGCGCGACGCGATAGGCCGCGCCATTGGCGCAGTCGATGGCGACCCTGACGCCATCCAGCGACAGCTCGCGCGGCAGCGTGCGCTTGGCGAACTCGGCATAGCGGTCCCGGCCGCCATCGTCGTAATGCTTGGCGCGGCCGAGATGCGAGCCGACCGACAGGCGCGAGCTCAGATCCTCGTCGATCAGCCGGTTGATCTCGGCCTCCAGTTCGTCCGACAGCTTGTAGCCGTCCGGCCCGAAGAGCTTGATGCCATTGTCCTCGAACGGATTGTGCGAGGCGGAGATCATGACGCCGATATCGGCGCGCATGGAGCGCGTCAGCATGGCGACGGCCGGCGTGGGAATCGGACCGAGCATCAGCACGTCGACGCCCACGGCCGTGAAGCCCGCGCAGAGCGCCGGCTCCAGCATGTAGCCGGACAGGCGCGTGTCCTTGCCGATCACGACGCGGTGCCGGTAGTTGCCGCGCTGGAAGGCAAGGCCGGCGGCCATGCCGACCTTCATGGCGATTTCCGGCGTCATCGGATGGCGGTTGACGCGGCCGCGAATGCCGTCGGTGCCGAAATAGGATTTGGCCATGGTGTTCCCCTCGCCGTCTCGTTCCCTGCCCTAGCCGCGCCCCCGATCGGTCGTGGGCCTGCGAGGGCGGGATGCGAGATCGCGGCGTCCCCCGCCTGCGATCCCGTGCCCTTCACCAAAAAAGGCGGGCCGAGGCCCGCCTTTCGCTCGATGGTTCCTCTGCCGCCTCAGGCGGTCGGCTGCGGCTCCAGACCGCCGTCCGTGTCGTCGCGCGGACCGCTCGGCTTAGTGGAGCCGGCCTTCGGCACGGCCGAACCACGCGAGGGCGGCGTGTCGTCGCCCATGTCGCGGGCGAGCGGCTTGCCGGCCAGGAGATCGCGCACCTCGTCGCCCGAGAGGGTCTCGTATTCGAGAAGGCCGTTGGTCAGCGTGTGCAGCTGGTCGATATGCTCGCGCAGGACGGCGCGGGCGCGGTTCTCGGCGACCTCGATGATGCCGCGCACCTCGGAGTCGATCAGACGCGCGGTTTCTTCCGACATGTTCTGCTGCTGCGACACCGAATGGCCAAGGAAGACCTCTTCCTGGTTCTGGCGGTAGCGCAGGCGGCCGAGCTTGTCGCTCATGCCGTATTCCATGACCATCGCGCGGGCCATGTTGGTGGCCTGCTGGATGTCGTTGGACGCGCCAGTGGTGACGTTGTCGAGACCGTAGATGATCTCCTCGGCCGCGCGGCCGCCGAAGATCATGGCAAGGCGCGCTTCCATCTCCATCTTCTTCATGCCGTAGCGGTCGCGCTCCGGCAGGTTCATGGTGACGCCGAGCGCCCGGCCGCGCGGGATGATCGTGACCTTGTGCAGCGGGTCGTTGCCGGGCACGTGGATACCGACGAGCGCGTGGCCGGCCTCATGATAGGCGGTCAGCTTCTTCTCTTCCTCAGTCATGGCCATGGACCGGCGCTCGGCGCCCATCATGACCTTGTCCTTGGCGTCCTCGAACTCCAGCATCGTGACGAGGCGCTTGGAGCGGCGAGCCGCCATCAGCGCGGCCTCGTTCACGAGATTGGCGAGATCGGCGCCCGAGAAGCCCGGCGTGCCGCGCGCGATGGTGCGCAGGTCGACATTGGGGGCCAGCGGCACGTTGCGAACATGGACCTTCAGGATCTTCTCGCGGCCACCGACATCGGGGTTCGGCACCATGACCTGACGGTCGAAGCGGCCCGGACGCAGAAGCGCCGGGTCGAGAACGTCGGGACGGTTGGTCGCGGCGATGAGGATGATGCCCTCGTTCGCCTCGAACCCGTCCATCTCCACGAGAAGCTGGTTCAGCGTCTGCTCGCGCTCGTCATTGCCGCCGCCGAGGCCCGCGCCGCGATGGCGGCCGACGGCGTCGATTTCGTCGATGAAAATGATGCAAGGGGCGTTCTTCTTGGCCTGCTCGAACATGTCGCGCACGCGGCTCGCGCCGACGCCGACGAACATTTCCACGAAGTCAGAGCCCGAGATGGTGAAGAAGGGCACGTTGGCCTCGCCCGCGACGGCGCGCGCCGTCAGCGTCTTACCCGTGCCCGGAGGGCCGACGAGGAGGACGCCGCGCGGGATCTTGCCGCCGAGGCGCTGGAACTTCTGCGGCTCGCGCAGGAACTCCACGATCTCCTCGAGATCCGCCTTGGCCTCGTCCACGCCCGCGACATCCGCGAAGGTGACGCGGCCATGCGCCTCGGTCAGGAGCTTGGCCTTGGACTTGCCGAAGCCCATGGCCTTACCGCCCGCGCCGCCCTGCATCTGGCGCATCAGGAAGATCCAGACGCCGAGAATCAGGAGGATCGGACCGAAGGAGATCAGGATCGACCAGATCGGATTGACATTGTCCGAGGGCGGGCTCGCGTTGATCTGGACGTTGCGCTGCTCAAGCCGGCTGACGAGCTGCGGATCGCCCGGCGAATAGGTCTGGAACGGCGTCGCGCCGTCCGTGTACGAGCCGGAAATGCGCTGGCCCTGGATCGTGACGGAGCGCACGCGACCGGAATCGACATCGGACAGGAACTGCGAATAGGGCACTTCGCGCGAGTTCGAGTTCGGCGACCCGTTCGAGAAAAGCTGAAACAACGCGATCAGCAGAAGCGCTATGATCGCCCAAACGGCGAAATTGCGGAAGTTCTGGTTCATCATCCGTCCTGGAAATGCGCCCTGGCGACCGTGCGTCCATCGACGCAGGAGGCTTCGACTTGCCCTCGAATGTAGGTGTACGCCACCCCCTTGCCAACAGGTTCACCGTGATTTGCGGCATTTTGGAGCCGGCCGGTTAACGCGGCCCGCGCCGGGAAGACCAAATCCGCGCAAACGCGCCAGCCGACCCGGCAGGACAGGCGCAAGGGCACTGCCGCCGCGTCCCCCGCGCGACGGGTCAAATCGGGATGCACGGCGCGGATCACCCCGGCCTCGTCCAGCGTGATCGGCAGGGTGCCGTACCGTGCCCCTCCCCTGCCCGAACGACCATAGGCGGCGATCCGCCCCCATGAATCCTCGGGGGATCGCTCGATGTCGAACCTCCGGTCGAAACAGGCGCGGGGCGCGTTTGACGGCCATAGGAGATCGGGCGGCCCCTCGCGGCCATATTCGCGGCCGGCGCGCACATGTCCCGCCCGCCATTCCACACGCGCCCCACCGAGCGTCGACGCGCCCTGCGGCTCCGTGTCGATCCGGCGGGCGAGACGGTCGAGCGCCTCGGCGGCGGGCGGATAGAGCGCGCCGCCGGCCGCCGTCACGGCGCGCGACAGGAGACGGGCATCAGTCGCCTGCGTCGGCCATTCGACCTCGCCGAGCGGGGACACCGCGAGGTCGCCGCGCGCGACGAGCGCGTCCAGCCGAGCCGCCAGGTCCTCATCCTCGACCGTCCGCAGCCGTCCAGCCGCATCCAGCGCCGCGAGAATCGCGCGCTCTTCGCTCGGCGAGTGCGGCGCGGCACGCAGCCGGGCGCGGGCAAATCGAAGGTCGCGATTGGTCGGATCATCTGCGGCGCACACGCCGGCCCTTTCGACGATCGCAACGAGGTCGCGCTTCGGAAGCGTCAGAAACGGGCGCAGGAGCACCAAGCCGGGTTCGAGATCGCGCCAGGCGCGCATTCCCGCGAGCGCCGTGCCGCGTGCCCCGCGCTCCCGCGCCAGGAGATACGTTTCGATCTGGTCGTCGCGGTGATGGGCGGTGAGAATCGCGCCCGCGCCGATCGCATGAGCGTGCGCGGCTAGTCGCTCGTAGCGCGCCGCGCGGGCCTTGGCCGAGACGTTCCCGCGCAGCGGCGCGGTGCGATTCCAGAATAGCGTGCGATGCGGCAGATCGAGGCTTCGGGCGATCCGCGCGACTTCGGCCGCTTCCGCCGCGCTCTCTGGCCGCAAGCCATGATCGACGGTCGCGACCTCGATCGCTCGGGGCAGACGGCCCGACGCCCGCGCTTCGGCACCGGCGAGAAGCAGCGCCAGGGAATCCGGCCCGCCGGAAACGGCGAGAAGCAGGCCGCCATGGCGGCGATCGGGAGGGCAAGATGCGAGCGCGGCCTGAAGGGCGAGAATCGCGGCGTCGAGCGGCCCGGCGCCACCCGGCGCGGAGCCGCCGTCGCGCATCAGCCGCAGCGGGCCGTCTTTTCCTCGGCCTGCACCTTGCGCTTCACATTGGCGCTCATGTTCGGATAGCGCTTGTTGATCTCGGAATAGGTGATGCAGGCGGTCTCGCGATTGTCGAGATGCACGAGCGACATGCCGAGCTTCAACATCATTTCCGGCGCCTTGGGCGTCTGCGGATGGGCCTTCTGCGCGTTCAGGAAGACCTCGGCGGCTTCCCGGTATTTCGACTGCGCGTAAAGGCTTTCGCCGAGCCAGTACTGGGCGTCCGGCGTGTCGCTCGCGTTCGGATAGGTCTGCGTGTACTGGCGGAAGGTCTGCTCGGCCTGCGCGTAGTCGCCCGACAGCATGTAATTGTAACCGAGCCCGTAAAGCTCGCCCGGCGCCTTGCCCTTGATCGAGGCGACCTGCATCTGGTCGGGCGCCGGGGCGGCTGGCTTGGACGCCGCCGAGCCCGAGCCGATCAGGGCGCCGATCTCGTCGCCGCCCGCCTGCGCGGAGGCGGGCGCGCGCGAGGGCGCATCGCTCATCGAGGGCGGCGTGGCGGAGGCGACGCGCGAGGGCGCGTCCGCCGCGCCGGGAAGGCTCGGTGCCGGCTCGGCCTCGGAGCGGCGCTGCGGAGCGGCTGGCGCGGCACCGCCGCCACCCTTCTTTTCCAGATCCTGGAAGCGGAACTCGTTGTCTTCCTGCGTCTTGCGCAGCTGTTCCTGAAGCTGCAGCACGAGGAAGGACAATTCCTCCACCTTGCCGGTCAGCCGGCGCATCTCGTCTTCCATCTGGCTGATGCGGACCGTGGCGTCCGACATCTGCGCCATGCGCACCGGGGGCGCCGCCTCGCGGGTCTCGGCGCGCGGTGCAGAGCCGCTGAAGCCGAAAGGCAGTTCCAGCGCACCGGCCGGTCCGGCCAGCGCCGCCAGGGCGACACCTGTGACGAGAAAGCGTGAAACGAGCGAGCCAGCCATGCGTTATCCCTTCCCTGGCGCGAAGGGCGGCCCGCGAAAGCGGTGGCGGCTTCGGCGCCCTGTCGACGTCCTCGCCGCTTTACGGAACGGGAAGGCGTCCAAAATTTGTCCGCTTCTATCACGCCCCTTTGTCCTGCAACGCAAAACGGCCCCGAAGGGCCGTTTCGACAGGGGCATTGTTGCCGAAATGCTTCAGGAGCCGGCGCCCGAGAGCACCGTGACGGCGCGGCGGTTCTGCGACCAGCAGGAAATGTCGTCGCAAACGGCGACCGGGCGTTCCTTGCCGTAGGAGATCGTGCGCATCCGGTTGGCCGAAACGCCCTTCGACGCGAGGAAGTCGCGCGTCGCGGCGGCGCGGCGGGCGCCGAGCGCGAGGTTGTATTCGCGCGTGCCGCGCTCGTCGGCATGGCCTTCCACGACGATCTGGTAGCGCGGATACTGGTTCAGCCACTGGGCCTGACGGGCGAGCGTCTGCTGGGCGTCGGCGCGGATCGAGGTCGAGTCCGTGTCGAAGAAGATGCGGTCGCCGACATTGACCGTGAAGTCCTGGCTGGTGCCCGGCGCGGCCGAGCCGCCCGCGCCACCGGCGCCGCCATAGCCGCCGGCACCGCCCGCGCCGCCGAGGCCGAGGCCCGCCGCGTTGTCGGGAAGAGCGTTGTTCTTCTTGGCGCAAGCCGAAAGCGCCAGCGCTGCAACGAGCGCGAGGGCAATTCGACCATGGACCCCAGTAGCGATGCGGCGCATGGCCGTCTCCTTCGATGTATGGATGTCTGTGACGTGTCGTTTACCATTTTCAGGGTTAACGACCCGTCAACAAGCCGTTGAAATTGTTGGCCGGAGCTATTCCAGCGCGGGCGACCAGGCCGGGTCCGAGGCGAAGTTGGGCGTGGCGACGCGCTGCTCGTTCCGGCCGGTCAGGTCGATCGAATAGAGCTGCGGACCGCCGCCCTGATCGCGGAAGAACATGATGACGCGGCCGTTCGGCGCCCAGGTCGGCCCTTCGGCGTGGAACGAGGAGGTGAGGATGCGCTCGCCCGACCCGTCCGGCTTCATGACGCCGATCTGGAACTGGCCGCCCGACTGCTTGGTGAAGGCGATCAGATCGCCGCGCGGGCTCCAGACGGGCGTGTTGTAGCTGCCCTGGCCGAAGGAGATGCGCTGCTGGCCCGAGCCGTCGGCATTCATCGAATAGATCTGCGGCCGCCCGCCACGATCCGATTCGAAGACGATCTTCGTGCCGTCGGGCGAATAGGAGGGCGAGGTGTCGATCGCGCCGGTCGAGGTCAGGCGCGTCGTCGCCCGAGAGCGCAGGTCCATGGCGTAGAGATTGGCGTTGCCGTCCTGCTGGAGGCTCATCACCACCTTCTGGCCGTCCGGCGAGAAGCGCGGCGCGAAGGTCATGCCGGGGAAGTTGCCGACCACCTCGCGCTGACCGGTTTCCAGCTGCAGGAGGTAGACGCGCGGCTCGCCCTGGCCGAACGACATATAGGTGATTTCCTGCCGGTTCGGGGAGAAGCGCGGCGTCAGCACGAGGTCGTTGCCCTGGCTGAGATAGCGCACGTTCGCGCCGTCCTGGTCCATGATGGCGAGGCGCTTGCGGCGCTTGTCCTTGGCGCCGGTCTCGTCCACGAACACGATGCGCGTGTCGAAATAGCCCTTCTCGCCCGTCAGCCGCTCGTAGATCGCGTCGGCGATGATATGGGCGATGCGGCGCCAGTTGTCGGGGCTCGCATAGAACTGCTGCCCGTCGAGCTGGCCGCCGGCATAGGTGTCCCACAGGCGGAACTCGACGCGCAGCCGCCCGTCGGCCTCCGGCGTCACGCGGCCCGACACGAGGGCCTGCGCGTTGATGACGGTCCAGTCCTGGAAGCGCGGCGTCTGGTCGGGCGACAGGTCCTTCTGGATGAAGGCCGCCGGGTTGATCGGCGCGAAGAGGCCGGAGCGCTTCAGGTCGGCCGCGACGACTTCCATCAGCTTGGCGCCGAGCCCGTCGCGCGACTGGAAGGCCGGCAGCGCGATCGGCAGCGGCTGGACATTGCCCTGGTTGACGTTGATCTCGACCTTCGCCTGAGCCGGGGCGGCGACGGCGAGGCCCGCGACGGTGGCGGCGAGGGCCAAGCTCAGGAATTTCATGGTGCGGGTCATGCTGGTGCGAGGCTTGGTGGTGAGAGTCATGGGGAGAAACCTTCCCGTTCGATCACCGGGCGCTTGTCGCGCCTTGCGGCGCACCCGTGCTCTTGGAGGTGTGGAGGCGAGGCGGCGCTTGGACGCCGCCGCGATGGCGAAATGAGGTCAGAACATCTGGCTCGGGTCGAAATTGACGGTGACGTCCGCCCAGGTCTCGTATTTCTCCGCCGGCAGGTTGTAGGGCGCGCAGCGACGAACCGCACGGATCGCGGCTTCCGCCGCTGCCCGCTGGGCCGGAGACGCACCGCCGCCCTCTTCGATCTGCGGCATGCCCTGGACCGCGCCGGACGGGTCGAGCTGCATCGAAATCTTCACCTGGAACGAGCCCGCATCCGTATTGCCGGCCGGCGGGTTCCAGCATTTGGAGATCTGGCCGCGCAGCGCGTCCATCTCGCTCTGCGAGAGCTGCCCACCCGTCTGCGTCTTGCCGCCGAGCGATGCCGTTTGGGTCGAGCGCTTGGCGCCGCCGCCGGCCGAATCCTGCGTGTTCTTCAGCGCCGCCAGAACCGCGTCCTCCAGCGGATCGCGCTCGGACGCGCGGGTGCCGGGCTTCTTGGTTTCCTTCGGCTTTTCCTTCGAGGCTTCGGTCGCCTTGCTCTTGTCCGGCATCTTGGGCTTCTCGGGCGGCTTTTCCTTCACCGGCTCCGGCTTCTTCTCGGCCACTTTCACCGGCTCGGGCGGCTTGGGCTCGGGCGGCTTCGGCTTGGCCTGGGGCGCGGGCACGTTCCGGGGCGGGGCCGGCGGCTTCTCGGCCTCGGCCTTGGCGATCTCGGCGGCGAGCGGATCGATCTCCGGCGCGCTGTCGGCCTCTTCCGTTTCCGGCTCGGGTTCGGGCGGCGGCGGCGTCGGCTCGGGCACCTTCACGGGCTCGGGCTTGGGCTCGGGCGGCTTGGCGGCAGGGGGCGGCGGCGGCGGAGGCGGTGCCTCGTCCACCGTGGTCTTCACGCTTTCGCGCGGCGCGGCCTTGGGCGCGGGCGGCGTCGGAAGGTCGACCTCGTTGTCGCCGACATTCTGCGCCGGCATCGGAAGCTTGGATTCGGTCTTGGTCGGCTGGGGCGCGGGCGTGTCGGTCTGCGGCGCCTTCTCGTCGCCGATCATCGACTGGCTGACTTCGGTCACGAGTTCGACGGGCACGGCCTCGCTGCCCATGTCGAGCTTTTCGGGCGCGCCCAGCGACCAGAGCCCCCAGGTGAGGAGGACGACGTGAACCGCAACGGAGGTTGAAAGCGACGACTTCATGGGCGCGTCAGCTCTTGGCCCCGGTCTTGGGGGCTCCAGTGGTGGCGGCAGAGGCCTTGGAGGCGGCCTTTTCCTGCGAGGTGACGAGGCCGATATTCTTGAAGCCGGCGGCCGAAATGCGGGCCATGACCTGCATCACCGTGCCGTAGCTCGCTTCGCCGTCGGCGCGCAGGAAGATGCGCTCCTCGTAGCCCGCTTCCGCGATGGCCTTGAGCTGCTCCACCACCGCGTCCGCCTGGACCGGCGTTTCCTGCAGATAGATTTCGCCGCCGCGCTGCACCGAAATGGTGATCGGCTGCTTGTCGGCGCTGAGCGCCTTGGCGGCCGTCTTGGGCAGTTCGAGCGGCACGCCCACCGTCATCAGGGGCGCCGCCACCATGAAGATGATGAGCAGAACCAGCATGACGTCCACCATGGGCGTCATGTTGATTTCGGCCATCGGCTGCCGGCGCTTGCCGCGGCGGCGTCGTGATCCCCCGCCCGATGATGCGGCGCCCGTCGACATGCCCATTGTGTCTGATCCCCTCGTCTCTTCTGGCCGATAAGCGCCGCGCGATCAGCGCCCGGCGCTCGCCTTCTCGTCGATCTGACGCGACAGGATGGAGGAAAACTCGTCCGCGAAGGCTTCGAGCCGCATGCCGAGCTTGCTCGCGTCGGCCGAGAGCTTGTTGTAGGCGATGACGGCGGGAATGGCGGCCACGAGGCCGATCGCGGTCGCGAGCAGCGCTTCGGCGATGCCGGGCGCGACCACGGCAAGGCTCGTCTGCTCCGACGCCGCGATGCCCTGGAAGGCGGTCATGATGCCGACCACCGTGCCGAACAGGCCGATAAAGGGCGAGGCCGAGCCGACGGTGGCAAGGAAGCCGAGGCGCGATTCCAACTCGTCCATCTCGCGCGCCATGGTCACGTCCATGGCCTTCTCGATGCGGGTCTGAAGGCCGATCGGCGAACGGGCGCCCTTCTCGAAGCTCTTCTTCCATTCGCGCATGGCGGCCACGAACAAGGCGCCCATGCCGGACGTCTTGCGGTCGGACAGGGTGTGGTAGAGCTCTTCCAGCGACTGGCCGCTCCAGAAATTGCTCTCGAAACTGTTGAGCTGCCGGCGGAAACGGCCGAAGCGCGCCCATTTGTCGAAGATGATCGCCCAGGTCCAGACCGACGCGGCGAGAAGCCCCAGCATGACGAACTTCACGACGAAGCCGGCCTGCCAGAAAAGCCCCATCAAAGACATGTCGCTGCCATGGGCGGCGAGCGCAGTCTGTGCGACGTCGTTCATCCTCGAGTCCCTCGAATTCGTAAAGCCGGCGGCCCGTTCGCGCCACGGCGCCGATCGAGGCGCCACACGCCATGGACCACGCGCCGAAGCCGCTGCGCCCCCGCCCGTCCTTTCACCGTCGAATCCGGTAAAAGAATGGCGCGGCAACAGCTTCGGGCGCGACGCTCATGAAGCACCATTAGGGTTAACAATCCGTTTCCGGCCGATAACCCGTGCGCGGATCGAGCGAGACGGACGGCCGAGGCCGTGTCTACTCCCCGCCCGCTCCCCCCGGCTGGAGCCGCTCGGCCACGAGCGGGGGCATGCGGCGGGGCTTGCCTTCGGGGGAGATGACGGCGACCTTCACCTTGGCCTCGATCAGGACCTCCTCGCCGTTCAGGATGCGCTGGTCGAGCACGACGCGCGCGCCGCCGAGAAGCGCGGTGCGGGTTTCCACGGTCAAGACATCGTCGATCCGGGCGGGGCGCAGGAACTCGATCTCCATGCGCCGCACCGCGAAGGCCATCGGCTCACCGAAGGCGCCCTCCATCAGCTCGCGATGGCCGATGCCATGCAGGCGCAGATAGTCGGTGCGCCCGCGCTCCAGGAAATGCAGATAGCGCGCATGGTAGACGACGCCGGAAAAATCCGTGTCCTCGAAATACACCCGCACGTCGAGACGATGGCCGAACTCCGTCAGCCGGCCGGCAAGCTGATCTGTCATGGTGGACGTCATAGCGATCCGCCGAGCCACGCGCCACCATCCCCCGCCCTGTCATGCAACCGTCGCAAAACCGTCACCTGTGTTTTGCCGGAGCCTGATTGACCTCGAACGCAGTCCGCCGCTCGACCCAGGAGATTCGCATGTCGCCCCGTCTCGCCGTCACCCTGACGCTTCTCGCCTCCACGGCGCTGCCGGCCGCCGCCTTCGCACAGCCCGTGTTCAACCGCGTCGGCTCCTTCTCGGTCGTCCGCAACCTGCACGCCGGCGCGGACGAGAAGACCGCGACCTCCGCCGAGATCGTGACGGCCTCCGAGGACGGCAACACGCTCGTCTATTCCGACAGCCCGCATGGCGGCATCGGTTTCATCGACATCGCCGAGCCTCATGCCCCGAAGCCCGCCGGCTATCTGAAGCTCGAGGGCGAGCCGACCTCCGTGGCGGTCGCGCGCGGTCATGTCCTCGTCGGCCTCAACACGTCGAAGAGCAAGGCGGAGCCGAGCGGGCAGCTCGTCGCGGTGGATCTGGCGGCCAAGACGGCGGGCGAGACTTGCGACCTCGGCGGCCAGCCCGACAGCGTGGCGGTGTCGCCCGACCGCAGCTTCGCGGCGATCGCCATCGAGAACGAGCGGGACGAGACGGTCAACGACGGAGCCCTGCCCCAGATGCCGGCCGGCTTCCTGGCGCTCGTCGCCTTGAAGGACGGGGCGCCCGATTGCTCGACCCTTCGCCGCGTCGAGCTGACCGGCCTGACTGAAATCGCGCCCGAAGACCCCGAGCCCGAATTCGTCGACATCAACGACCGCAACGAGGTCGTGGTGTCGCTCCAGGAAAACAACCATATCGCCATCGTCGACGGCGCGAGCGGCAAGGTGACCGCTCATTTCTCGGCCGGCAGCGTTGCGCTGGACGGGGTCGACACCGAGAAGGACGGCAAGCTCGATTTCACCGGCAAGGTCGAGGCGCGCCCGCGCGAGCCCGACGCCGTGAAATGGCTGAAGGACGGGCGCATCGCCGCCGCCGACGAGGGCGACTGGAAGGGCGGCACGCGCGGCTTCACCATCTTCAACCGCGACGGCACGGTCGCCTATGAATCGGGCGCCTCGCTGGAGCGCGAGGTCGCGCGCCTCGGCCACTTCCCCGATAAGCGGGCCGACAAGAAGGGCATCGAGCCCGAGGGCCTGGCCACCGGCACGTTCGGAGGCGAGACCTTCCTCTTCGTGCTCGCCGAGCGTGCCTCGGTGGTGGCCGTCTATCGCGACACGGGCGCGGAGCCCGAACTGACGCAGATCCTGCCGTCGGGCATTTCGCCCGAAGGCGCGGTGGCGATCCCCCAGCGCAACCTTCTCGTCACCGCCAACGAGGCCGATCTCGGCGAAAAGGGCGGCGCGCGCTCGCATGTGATGATCTACGAGCGGGCGGAGGGCGAGGCGGCCTATCCGACCATCGTCTCGACCGACGACAAGAGCGGCAACCCGATCGGCTTCGGCGCTCTGTCGGGTCTCGCCTCGGCCGGCGAGCCGAACCGCTTCTATGCGGTCAGCGACAGCGTCTACGGCAAGATGCCCCGCATCTATGCGGTGGACGCGGCGACCAAGCCCGCCCGCATCGTCTCGGCGATCGACGTGACGCGCGACGGCAAGGCCGCGGCGAAGCTCGACCTCGAAGGCATCACGCCGGACGGCAAGGGCGGCTTCTGGCTCGCCAGCGAAGGCAATCCGGAAAAGGAGGTGCCGCACGCGCTGGTCCATGTCGACGGCAAGGGCGCGATCGAGGAGGAGGTCACCTTCCCCGAAGGGCTCCTCGCCTCGCAGACGCGCTTCGGCGCGGAAGGCGTCGCGCTCGCCGGCGGCAAGATCTGGATCGCCATCCAGCGCCCCTGGACGGACGACCCAAAGAACGAGACCAAGCTTCTCGCCTACGACCCGGCGACCAAGGAATGGGGTGCCGTGCTCTACCCGCTCGACCCGGCCAAGGACGGCGCCTGGAACGGCCTGTCGGAAATGACCGTCCATGGCGACCACGCCTATTTCATCGAGCGCGACAACCAGATCGGCGACAAGGCCGCGCTGAAGGCGATCACGCGCGTCAAGCTTTCGGAGCTGAAGCCCGCGCCGCTCGGCGGCGCGCTGCCCGTCGTCACGAAGGAAAAGGTGCGCGATCTCCTGCCGCTCCTCACCGAAGCGACGCATGGCTATGTCGTGGACAAGGTCGAAGGGCTCGCGATCGACGACAAGGGCGAGATGACGGTCGTCACCGACAATGACGGCGTGGACGATTCCTCCGGCGAGACCCTGTTCCTCAAGATCGGCAACGTGACCGAAAAATCCGCTTCGCTCGCGAAGTAAACGCCCATCCGTTCGACGGGAATCTCAGGGCCGGCGGAGCGATCCGCCGGCCTTGCTCGTCTCGATCACACGCCCTTCAGGAGGATGACCGTCGGCTGTCTCGGCAGGGTGCGGGCCGAGAGGGTCAACGTGTCCTCTGCGCGTCGTTCCACGCCGAAATCGGGAATTTGCTCCAGAAACCGCTCGATGGGCGTGCGGAAGCGGTGCATCGGCAGGACCACGGAGGCATGAAGCCGCTCGGCGATCTCGCCCATGCCGCGCTGGCTCATGGTCCAGGACCCGTCCACCGGCACCATGAGCACGTCGAGCCGCCCGATCGCGGCATAGTCCTCCTCGGTCAGCTTGTGGTGGAGATGGCCGAGATGCCCGATGCACAGCCCGTCCGCCTCGAAGATGAAGATGGAATTGCCGTCCGCCTCGAACGTGCCGAAGCGGTTGATGTCGGTCGGGACATTGCGGATCAGGACATCGCCGACGGTGACATTATGCCGGGCCGCGCCACCCGCCGGATTCCAGCCCCGCAGCACCGTGCCGATCGCGGGGTCGGGAAAGTCGGTGTAATGGGTCGAATGGGCCTTGTTCATGGTGACGACGTCGGGCACCGGCCCCGCGCCCGAAAAACCGGCATAGTCGGTGGCGATCCGCACCCCCTGCCCGGTTTCGATGAGATAGGTCGCGTGGTGGACAAAGGTGATACGCACCTCGCCCAACGTTCTCGCCGCCACGCGCCATGGGGCGGTGGCGTCCAGCGAGGCGGTGCGGACGCCCGCGCGCTCGGCGACGGCAAGGCAGGTGCTCGGCGCCCCCTCCCCGTCTTGCGCCATGGCGGCTTGCATCGGAACGAGAAAGCTCAAGGCCAGAAGAAGCCGTCGCATCGCATCGCCTTTCGGACGGAGGCATTTGCTAACCTCAGCTTACCTCCGGGCGGCGCGCGGCCAAGTCATATTCCCGCGAGGACAAGCCGGCCTCGCGCTGGACGATCGCGGGCCGAAAACCTATAGAAACACCATTCATCTGAAATCTTGACGAGACAGGTGCCCGATGGCCGGTCATTCCCAATTCAAGAACATCATGCATCGCAAGGGCCGGCAGGATGCCGTGCGCTCCAAGATGTTCTCCAAGCTGGCACGCGAAATCACGGTGGCGGCCAAGAGCGGCACGCCCGATCCCGACATGAATCCGCGCCTGCGCCTGGCGATCAACAACGCCAAGGCGCAGTCCATGCCCAAGGACAACATCCAGCGCGCCATTTCGAAGGGCTCGGGCGCCGACACCGAGAACTACGACGAGGTCCGCTACGAGGGCTACGGTCCCGGCGGCGTCGCCGTCATCGTCGAGGCGCTGACCGACAACCGCAACCGCACCGCCTCCAACGTGCGCTCCTACTTCACCAAGTCCGGCGGCGCGCTCGGCGAAACCAATTCCGTGTCCTTCCTGTGGGACCGCGTCGGCGAGATCGTCTATTCCGCCAAGGCCGGCGACGCGGACAAGGTGATGGAAGCCGCGATCGAGGCCGGCGCGGACGACGTCCAGTCCGACGAGGACGGCCACCGCATCCTCACCGCCTTCGCCGATCTCGGCGACGTGTCGGCGGCGCTGGAAAAGACGCTGGGCGAGGCCGAAAGCGTCAAGATCATCTGGCGCCCGCAGACCGGCGTGCCGGTGGACGAGGACAAGGCCCAGAGCGTCCTGCGCCTCATCGCCAATCTCGAGGACGATGACGACGTGCAGAACGTCTACGCCAATTTCGAAGTGGACGAAGAGGTCATGGCGAAGCTTTCCGCCGCCTGATCCCTTTCATCTCGCTCTGCAAGAAGGCCGCGCCGGTTCACACGGCGCGGCCTTTTTTCGTGGCGTCCGTTGCCCGCCCATTCGGGCACGCGGTTCTCAGTTGATGTTCACCACCACGGTGCCGTCGATCACGAAGACGGAGCCGGAACGCGGCCATTCCGGACGCTCGCCGGCCGCGCGCAGAATGTCCTCGCGGCGGGCTCCGGTGATGGGCGCGATGCGCGGGTCGATATGGCGGAAGATCCATTCCTGCGACCAGAGCGTTGCGCGCGATGTCGACGGCACCCCGGTCGAGGCCAGGGAAAAGGGCTTTTCGTAGCGCACCACGAGAGGGATCGGTCCTTGCATGGACAGCCCTGCCTCGGCGGCGGCTTCTTCCACGCGGGCCATGATCCGGTTCGTCGCGAGGAAATCGTTTCGCGAGGTCAGGTATTCGTCGAAGGCGTTCTGCGAGATGGCGACGGACGTTCCCAGAACGAGGCACCCGGCGACCACGGCCGGCACCAGCGCAAAGGATAAGCGCCAGCGTCTCGCCGTCTCGATCGCCAGAACCGCGATCGAGGCATGGGTGATCGAATAGGCGATGAGGGCGCGCGGACCGAAATCATCGATCGGCGAGGCGAAGGCCAGACAGAAGGGCGTGACGAACAGGCCGATGGCCAGAAGCGCTGCGAAAAGCGTCAGCGCCAGCCCGCCGCCCGAGGAAGCGAGCGAGACGACCACCGCGACGAGCAGGGCGATCAGCGCCCAGATCGACAGCTGCATCAACAGGTTGAAGTGCGAGATGTCATCGCCGCTCGGCACAGCGTGACCGGTCAGGATCTTCCAGAAGCGACCGTACTCGGCCAGGGCGCCCAGAATATCCACCGACGAACGCGGACTGAGCGGGACGCCCGTCCAGAAGGGCGAAAGCTTGGTCAGCACGAGATAGAGCGCGAGACCGCAGACGACGCCGGCTGCGCCGATCACCGCTTTTCGGAGCGCCGGCGCGACACGTCGCTCCGACAGAAGCGTCGCCAGGGACGCCGCGAGAATGATGGTGAGGCCGACCTGGACGGACGCCGGAAACAAGGCCGGGGCGAGTGCGAACAGGAGCGCACCGGCGATCCAGCGCCGCGACAGCATCCCGTGAACGGCGAGAGCGGCGACGGCGACCGACAGCGGATAGGCGATGCGCGTGCTGTCGAAGGAGAAGCAGATCGCGAAATAGATCGAGACGGCCGTGATCAGAACGAAACTGCCGTAGGACAGAGCGGTCGACGCGCCGATGGTCCGGGCCGCGACGACACCCGCTCCGCACAGGATCGCAACGCCCGCCATGAGCGCGAACGGGCCTGCCGGATTGGCGTCGAACAGATACCCGTAGATCAGGAAATAGCCCCAGCGCCCTTGCTGGGCGAAGGTCATGTAGTCGCCACTGACGCTCTGGGTCTGAATGATGTCGTCGGCATTGAAGGCGGGCAGAATGATCGCCGATGCGTAGCAGACATAGGCGATCAGCAAACAGGCCACGAAGTGCTGAAGGGTGAAGCGTCCGAAGAGCGGCGACTTGCGGAGCGGCGCGTCCGTCATGATGCGGGTTCGATCTCGATATTCAGCGTAAAGGACGGCATCCATCCCGGATGATCCTCGGGAAGCCTTGCCGCCTCTAGCTGATCCGCCTCCCCTTTGGAACTCCCATTCGGGATGCCCCCCGGGTCCGGAGCGCATATCGGATTCGATGGGGAGATTCCGTTACGTCAAACAGGCCCCCGGTCGAAAGTGCTCGGGTGCTTCGGAAAGGGACGGCGCGCCCCGAGCATCCGGGAGGCGGGAGCTGCTCGCACGGCGCGCGCTGCGATGTGCAAAGGACGCCGCGCCTCAGAGGCTCCTGGGTGGAGCATTAACCCCTTTCGCCCTCGCCGCCGGGATGATCGCTTCCGACACCAGCCGGTGCAGATCGGCGACGTAGCCGGAGCGGGCGGAGGGTTGCGTCTCGTCGGAGGTGATGGCGACGGTGAGCGCGAGGTCGGGGATCACGTAGATCATCTGTCCGCCATAACCCCAGCCATAGAAGCCCTCATGGCCGGCGAAGCGGTCGATGAACCAGCCATAGCCGTAGCGCCCGTCATGGAAGCGCGAGGTGGTGCGGGGCGTCCAGCTTTGATCGATCCAGCTCTTCGACAGGACGCGCGTTCCATCCGCCGCCGTGCCGCCGCGCCGGTACAACTCGCCGAAGGCCAGGAGCGAGCGCGGCGTCATCGCCATCTGGTTGCCGCCGAGATAGAGGCCTTGCGGATCGCGCTCCCAATCGCTCACGCGCACGCCCGCCGGCCCCAGCCAGTCGCGCGACAGTTGCAGGGTCGAGCGACCGGTGGCCTTGGTGAGGATCGCCGACAGGAGATGGGTCGAGCCGGTGGAATAGAGCATCGGGCCACCGGGATCGCTGACGAAGGGCCGGCGCAGCGCGTCGCGCACCCAGTTGCGCGAGGAAATCCAGGCGCCGTAATTGCCGCCCGAGGTGCGCTCCAGCCCCGCCTGCATCGACAGGAGATGACCGACCGTGACATGAAACAAGCGCGGATCGGGATCGGCGGGGAAGTCGGGGCGAAGGAAATCCGCGATCTTCTGGTCCGTCCCCTTGATCGCGCCCTTGTCGATGGCGATGCCGACGAGGGACGCGACCACGGATTTCGAGGCCGACTTGATGTTGGTGGCGCGGTCCGTCCGATTGCCACGGAACCCCTCCTCCAGCACGGTCTCGCCACCTTGCGCGACGAGCAGCGTTTCCAGCGCGGCGAGGCCGCTCGCGCGCTCGCGCACCGCACCGAAATCGGCCACAGCGGGCGCCCCGGCCTGTGAGCCCCGCGCATCGGGCGGAACCCTTGAGGGTTCGGAACCGGGCGCCGTGTCCTGCGCCAGGGCTGAAGACAGGAGGAGGCCACCGACAAGGGCGAGCGTCGCGAAGGTTTTGCCGATCATGAATCCCAGATGGCGAGCCGCGCGGGCCATCGACAGGGCGCGTCACCGCAACTTGATCCCCCGCCTTTCGCTTTGTTCCGCTTCGTTTTCGATCCGTTCACTCTTTGTCTTTAGCGTCGAAATCCGTTAAGCATTTCGGGGCGCGTGTTCATGCTGCAGGAGCGGACCATCAGGATCATCGGCATCGACCCCGGCCTTCGCCGCACGGGTTGGGGCGTCGTGGAGACCGTGGGCAATTCGCTGCGCTTCGTGGCGAGCGGCACGGTCACGTCCGACGCCAAGCTCGACCTCGCCTCGCGCCTGCGCCAGATCCATGACGGGCTCTCGGCCGTGGTTCATCACCACCGGCCCGACGAGGCGGCGGTGGAGCAGACCTTCGTCAACAAGGACGCGGTGGCGACGCTCAAGCTCGGCCAGGCGCGCGGCGTGGCGCTGCTGGTGCCCGCGCTCGCTGGCCTGCCCGTCGCCGAATACGCGCCGAACGCCGTGAAGAAGGCGGTGATCGGGGTCGGCCACGGCGAAAAGGCGCAGATCCACATGATGGTGAAGGTGCTGATGCCGCGCGCGACCTTCGAGGGCGACGACGCCGCCGACGCGCTCGCCATCGCCATCTGCCACACGCATCACCGCCAGTCCGCGCAGGCCCGGGCGGCCTTTGCCGGCCTGTGATGTTCTTGACTTGTTCGCATCTCGCAGCTAGGTAATACCAATTAGGTATTACACCGCGAGGTCTTTATGCGCGTGACGGAAAAAGGCCAGGTGACGATCCCCAAGCCGATCCGCGACAAGCTGGGAATCGGCCCCGGAAGTGAAGTCGCCTTCGTGGACCGGGGAGACAATGTCGTGGTGCTCGAAGCCCGTTCGGGACCGGCGAGCGACAGCGCCCCGAAGAGTTTCGAAGAATGGGCCGACAGCGTGGCCGGCACGCTGGACCTCGGCGGCATGACGACGGACGAATACATGGAATGGCTGAGAGGTCCGCGTGACGATCTCGACTCTCATTGACACCAATGTCCTGATCGATCTCCTGAGCCCAGCCGATGCCGCGACGCGGCCTTGGTCCCTTGCACAAATGAAGCGTTGCACGACGGAAGGGCCGATCGTTTTCAGCGCGATCGTCTGGGCCGAACTGGCCGACCCGCGTTTTCAGGAATTTCAGTTGGCGCAGGCTTTCGCATGGCTTCAGCCCAAGCGGGAGACGTTTCCCTATGCGGCCGCATGGCCTGCCGGAGAGGCCCATCGCCTTTATCGCCGGCGCGGCGGCCGGCGCGAACGCACCCTGCCGGACTTCCTGATCGGCGCCCATGCAAAGGTCGCTGGACACCGCCTGCTGACGCGCGACGGCAGCCGCTATCGCGACTATTTTCCCGACCTCATCCTCATCTGCCCGGAGACGCATCCTTGATCGGCAAGCTGAAAGGCACGGTGGACGAGAGTGACGAGGAAAGCGCGACGATCGACGTGCATGGCGTCGGCTATGTCGCCTTCTGCGGCGCGAGGACGCTCGCCCATCTGCCGGGGCGCGGCGAGGCGGTGGAGCTCTTCGTCGAGACCTATGTGCGCGAGGACATGATCCGCCTCTACGGCTTTTCCACCAAGGCCGAGCGCGAATGGTTCCGCCTGCTTCAGAGCGTGCAGGGGGTCGGCGCCAAGGTGGCGCTGGCCGTCGTCGGCACGCTGACGCCGGGCGATCTCGCCAATGCCGTCGCCCTGCAGGACCGCGCCACGGTGGCGCGCGCGCCGGGCGTCGGGCCGAAGGTCGCCGCGCGCATCGTGGCCGAGTTGAAGGACAAGGTGCCGGCCTTTTCGGGCGCGGGCGGCGACGAGACGCTCGGCCTCAAGCGCGAGATCGGCGAGGGCGTCGCGCCCGCCCCGGTGGCGGACGCGGTGTCGGCGCTCGTCAATCTCGGCTATTCGCGCGAGCAGGCGGCGGGCGCCGTCGCGACCGCGCTCAAAGAGGCCGGCGAAGGCGCGGCGTCCACGGCGCTGATCCGGCTTGGCCTGAAGGCTCTCAGCCGATAACGAGAAGGCCGCTCCCCGATGGGAGCGGAACGGACGAGACCCATGAGCGACACCCGCCTCATCACCCCGGAAAAGCGCGGCGAGGACGTCGATGCGACGCTGCGCCCGCAAAGGCTCGACGATTTCGTCGGCCAGGCGGCGGCGCGCGCCAATCTGAAGATCTTCATCGAAGCGGCCAAGACGCGCGGCGAAGCGCTGGACCACGTGCTCTTCGTCGGTCCGCCGGGCCTCGGCAAGACGACGCTGGCGCAGATCATGGCCAAGGAACTCGGCGTCAATTTTCGCTCGACCTCCGGCCCGGTCATCGCCAAAGCCGGCGATCTCGCCGCGCTCCTCACCAATCTCGAAGAGCGCGACGTCCTGTTCATCGACGAGATTCACCGCCTTTCGCCGGCGGTGGAGGAAATCCTCTATCCGGCGATGGAGGATTTCCAGCTCGACCTCATCATCGGCGAGGGGCCGGCGGCGCGCTCGGTGAAGATCGACCTGTCCAAGTTCACGCTGGTGGCGGCGACGACGCGCCTCGGCCTTCTGACGACGCCGCTGCGCGATCGCTTCGGCATTCCCGTCCGCCTGAATTTCTACACGGTGGACGAACTCGAACATATCGTGAAGCGCGGGGCGCGGCTGATGAGCCTGCCGATGAGCGAGGACGGAGCGCGCGAGATCGCAAGGCGCGCGCGCGGCACGCCGCGCATCGCCGGCCGCCTCCTGCGCCGCGTGCGCGATTTCGCGACCATGGCCGGCGCCGAGGTGGTGGACCGGCGCACCGCCGACGAGGCCCTGACGCGGCTCGACGTCGACAGCGTCGGGCTCGACCAGCTCGACCGGCGCTATCTCGACCTCATCGCCCTCAATTTCGGCGGCGGCCCGGTCGGCATCGAGACGATCGCCGCCGCCCTGTCGGAGCCGCGCGACGCGATCGAGGACATCGTGGAGCCCTATCTCCTGCAGCAGGGCTTCATCCAGCGCACGCCGCGCGGGCGGCTCCTGACCCAGCACGCCTTCCGGCATCTCGGCCTCGCCGTGCCCGCGACCTATCAGGGCGTGCAGGCGAGCCTCTTCACCGGCGACGAAGACTGAACGGACCGACAAGCCTTGCCGGACCGAAGAGCTTCGCCGCCCTCACGCCGCCGCTTCGAGCGGATCGGGATCGTCCTCCTCGTCCTTTTCCTCGCTCTCCGCCATCGGCAGCAGGACCTCGCGATCCTCGTCGTCGTCCAGCTGCGAGAAGAGGGGCGCATGCAGGGCGAGGCGGTGATGCGGCAGCCGTGGGCATCCCGGAAGGGATGTGACGGACGCGATCGAGGCCAGAACGAGGCCCAGACTGGAAAGGAAGCGGTTGGATGGCATGACCCCCCTGCCACGAAAAGCCCGAGACCCCACCGGGCGTTTCGCAGGGCAGAAGAGCCGCGCTTCACGGCATCAATAGGGCGTCACCAGAAGCTCGGCACGACCTCTTCAAGCCGGGGCCCGATCCGCACGGCCGAGACCTTCTCGGCGAGCCCCGTGCGGTCGGAAATCTCCACGGCGAGGCCGCAGATCGTCGCCGGGCCGCTCGCCGCCTCGAAGCGCCCGCGCGGAATGCGGGTGAGGAAGCGGTTCAGCGGCTCCTCCTTCTCCATGCCGAGCGAGGAGTCGTAGTCGCCGCACATGCCGGCGTCGGACTGATAGGCCGTGCCGTTGACGAGGATCTGGTGATCGCCCGTCGGCACATGCGTGTGCGTGCCGACGACGACCGACACGCGCCCGTCGAGATAATGGCCCATGGCCTGTTTCTCGCTCGTCGCCTCGGCATGCATGTCGATGATGATGGCGTCGGCCTGTTCGCCCATCGGGCAGGCCGCGACGATCTCGCCGGCGGCGCGGAACGGGTCGTCGAGTTCGGGATGCATGAAGGCGCGGCCCATGAGATTGGCCACCAGCACCCGCGCGCCGTTGCGCGCCTCATAGAAGCCCGAGCCCTTGCCGGGCGTGCCGGGCGGATAGTTGGCCGGGCGCAGGAACCGATCGTGCCGCGCGGCGAAGACCAGCGCCTCGCGCTGATCAAACACATGGTTGCCGGTGGTCATCACGTCGGCGCCGGCCTGGATCGTTTCCTCGAAAATGTCTTCGGTCACGCCGAAGCCGCCGGCGGCGTTTTCGCCGTTCACCACGACGAAATCGAGCTTCCAGTCGGAAATGAGACCGGGCAGGCGCTCATAGACGGCGCTGCGTCCGCTGCGGCCCACCATGTCGCCCAGAAACAGAAATCTCATGCGTTCGAAGCCTTCTCGGCGGCGAGGCGCTTGGCCTCCTGAAGGCGCTCCAGCGCCCGGACGACGGCGGGGCGCGCGCCGACCCGGTCGACCCAGGCGGCGAGCGCGGGAAAGCGGGCGCGCGCGTCGAGATCGTTCAGCCCCGAGCGCGCCCAGCTCCAGTTCATCATGTCGGCGATCGAATAGTCGCCGGCGAGATAGTCCACCTCAGACAGTCGCGTGTCGAGAACGCCGAGCAGGCGCTCGCCCTCGCGCTCGAAGCGCTTGATGGCGAAATCGCTGCGCTCGTCCGCGTTGCGGAAGTAATGGATCTGCCCGATCATCGGCCCGGTGCCGCCGGCCTGGAAGAAGGTCCAGGCGAAGGTCTCGGCGCGGGCCATGCCGCCGGGGGCCAGGAAGCGCCCGGTCTTCTCGGCGAGATGAACGAGGATCGCGCCGGATTCGAAGACCCGGTACCCCTCGCCCGCGTCCCGATCGAGAATCGCGGGAATGCGCCCGTTCGGGTTGATCGCAAGAAAGCCCGATTCCTTCTGTTGTCCGGTCGAGATATCGACGAGGCGCAGGTCGTAGTCGAGCCCGCATTCCTCCAGCATGAGGACAGGCTTTTCGCCGTTCGGCGTCGTCCAGGTGTAAAGCTCGATCACCCGTGCTCTCCGCTTTTCCATTGGTTTGGGCTCTAACGTAGGAGCGGCCAAAGGGGGAGCGGCCTTTTACGAGAAAAATCGCCGCCCTCGGGAGTTTGCCCAAGGGCGGCGCCAGACCCAGACGCCCGCACGGGCCGGAAAGACGAGACGTGACGCGACCTTCCCTCCCCGCCTTCCTTCTTTGCGCCGCCGCGCTCGGTCTCTCGGCCTGCGCGAGCGTCAAGCCCGTGGACACGAGCCGCACCGCGCCGCTCCTGATCGAGCGCGCGCAAGGGCTGGCCCTCGTCAACGAGTTTCGCGCCCGCAACGGCTTGAAGCCGCTGCGCATCAACGAGAAGCTGATGCAGGCGGCGAGCTGGCAGACCGCCGCGATGGCGGAGCGCAACCGGATGGACCATGCCGTGGCCGGCGCCTTGCCCGGGCGCGTCGCGCGCTTCGGCTACGAATGGTCGACGGTGGCGGAGAATATCGGTCGCAACTATTCCAACTATGGCGCGGCCATGGTGGGCTGGATCAACTCGCCCGGCCACCGGCGCAATCTCCTGAACCCCAACGTGACCGAGATGGGCTTTGCCGGCGGCAAGCTGCGCGAGGGTGGCCCGACCTACTGGACGCAGATTTTCGGGGCACCGAAACCCGACGCCCCGGTCGCGGTCAGCCAGACGCCGATGCGCTGGGGACCAGAACTCCGCTTTCCCTGACGATGCGGTCGAGAAAGCGGTCGCTCGCTTCCATCGGCACCTGAGCCACTTCCTGCGCGTCGAAGCCGAGACCCAGCGTCTCGACGGAGCCCAAGCGCTCGGCGACGCGCGCGATGGCCCGGTCGTAGAAGCCGCGCCCATAGCCGATCCGCCCGCCGCGCCGGTCGAAGGCGAGAAGCGGCACGAGGAGGATCGCCGGATCGAGTTCGGGCGCATCCTCGCCCGGGCCATGCGTGCCGAAGCCCTGCGGCACGAGCTCGGCTCCGCGCCGAAGCTCGCGAAACACGAGATCGCCCCGGACGATGCAGGGCAGCGCCAGACGCGCGCCGCGATCCTGCAGCCGGGCCATGAGCGGGCGTGGGTCGACTTCGGAGCCGATGGGCAGAAAGGCGCCGATCGCGGTGCCCGGCTCGAAGCGGAGCGCGGGGTCGGCATGATCGGCGATGGCGAGCGAGGCCTCGATCCGCGCGCCGGCCGGCAGCGCGTCGCGCAACGCCTTCATGCGCCGGCGCAAAAGCGTCTTCTCGTCCAGCACGTCCGCCATGCCACTCCCCGATAGTCCCTCAGCATCCCACGGGGTCTAGCAGATCGCCCGAGCGGCGACCAAGCCGATGCACCCGCCCCCACGCAGCGCGGGTCGGATTTTGATCGATCGGAGGGAAGAGGATAGTGGCGAGCCACCTCGGCCGATGAGAAAGTCGATCCCGGGAACCTACAAAGTAGGTGGGCGCCGTGTGCCGCAGTCCACGGACCGCAGCAGGGACAGCTCCCTAAGGGATGAGTAAGGCCCCGGGGAATAAGTTATCCCTGTCGAACCGCGCAGCCCGCCGAGACCGAATATAGGCCCTCGCGCGCCCGAGCGCCAGAGGTCCCCGGCCCGCTTTCGGCGCGCGGCGTCTTTGCCGCGCTCAGCGTTGGAAGAGCTTGCCCTCGAGCCCCCGGCGGCGCTCCCAGCCGGCGCGCTGCAGCTCGGGCGTCTCGGCCTCCTCCTTCGGATAGCCGAGGCAAAAGTAGCCGATGAAGTGCCAGTCGGCTGGCACCTCCAGGGCTTGCGCGACGCGGACGGGATCGAGGATCGAGACCCAGCCGAGGCCCAGCCCCTCGGCGCGGGCGGCGAGCCAGAGCGTGTGCGCGGCGAGAACCGCGCTATAGGCCGCCATTTCCGGCATGGTGCGCCGGCCGAGACCGCCGCCCTGCGTGGGGTCGGCGTCGGCAAAGAGCGCGAATTGCGCCGGCGCGGTTTCCATTCCTTCGAGCTTCAGGCGAGCATAAAGCGCGGCGCGGTCCTCGCGCTGCTCGCGGGCCGCAGCCAAGTTCTCGCGCGCGAAGTCGGCGCGGATCGCCGAGCGGCGCGCCGGCTCGTCCACCACCACGAAGCGCCAGGGCTCGCAAAGGCCGACCGAGGGGGCGAGCGTCGAAAGCGCGATCAGTCGCGCGAGCGTGCCGTCGGGCAGAGGGTCGGGTCGGAAGTGGCGGACATCGCGCCGCCAGGCGAAGAGATCGAGGAGCCCGGCGCGAAAGGCCTCGTCGAAATCGGGCGTCATCGCGGCGTCAGCGGCCGGTCTCCAGCTGTTCGGCCAGCCGCTCCACGATGTCGCTGACGCCGAGAAGATGCTCGATCAGACGCTGGTCGCCGGTCGAGGCGGCGCGCGCGGTGTCGCCGCCGCCCGCGCCGAGGCGCGCCAGCTCGGCCTCGAGTTCGGCCACGCGCCGGCGCTGCTCGGACAGCTCGTCGCTCACCATGATCGCGGCCATGACCGTGATGCGCAGGTCCCCGATCTCGCCGAAGGCGCCGCGCAGCTCGCCGATGCGGCCGTCGAGATCGGCGGCGAGCCCCGTCAGATGCGCTTCCTCGCCGTCGGCGCAGGCCATCCGGTAGGTCTTGCCATCGATGGAAACGACGATCTGGGGCATGGGTGTCTTTCGGTGGTTCGGCGGCGGCGGGCGAAGGGACGGCGGGGCTAGCCCCGGCGCTGGGCCAGGACGTCGCGGATCGTCTCCATGGCCGTGACCAGCCGGCGCGACACTTCGCGATTGGCGGCGTCGAGCCGCGAGGCGCGCGTCAGCGCCGCGTCGAGGTCGGCGGCGAGGCGGGATCGGTCGGCGGTCATGCGCTGCACCTCCTCTTCGGCCGAGATGACGATATGGTCTCGCGACACACGCCGCTCCACCGCGCGCTCCAAACGTTCCAGAGCCGCTTGAAGGCGATTCGTCGCGTCGGTCAGCGGGCCCGCGTCCGGCATAAAAACCCCTTTTCCCGTCAGCCTTGAGAACTCGCGCGACCCGGCCTGAAGGGTGCCGGACCGGGTCGCCTCCCCGCTTTAACGGGAACGCAAGGGCGTGAAAAGCTTTTCCACGCCGGAGCAACGCGCCGCGATGATTGACAGGCGCGAAGAACCTATGATGAGTGCGCGGCAAAGGCGGCGCGCCCGCCGCGCGCGCGACGCATCCGGGAGGACGTTCGACCCCATGCCTTTGCCCAGAAGGCCCGCTCTTCCCGCGCGTTCTCGTCCGCTCCATCCTCACCCGGCGCCCTGCCGGCTCTAACGCCATCGCAGCCCGCCGTTGCGCGCCCTTCGCGCCGGCGAAACGGGACGGGGCCTCGGTGGCTTCGCCCTTCAGGAAAGGAAGACCATGGCAGTACGTGTCGCCATCAACGGATTCGGCCGCATCGGCCGCAACGTTCTCCGCGCCATCGTGGAGTCGGGCCGCACCGACATCGAGGTCGTCGCGATCAACGATCTCGGCCCGGTGGAAACCAACGCCCATCTCATCCGCTACGATTCGGTCCATGGCCGCTTCCCCGGCACGGTGAAGGTCGACGGCAACACGATCGACGTCGGCCGCGGCCCGATGCGCGTGACCGCCGAGCGCGACCCGAAGAACCTCCCCTGGGGCGAACTCGGCATCGACATCGCCTTCGAATGCACGGGCATCTTCACCGACCCGGCCAAGGCCTCGGCGCATCTGGAAGCCGGCGCCAAGAAGGTGCTGATCTCCGGCCCGCTCACCAACGCGGCCGACGAGAAGACCGTCGTCTACGGCGTCAACCACGAGACCCTGACCGCCAACGACAAGATCGTCTCCAACGCGTCCTGCACGACCAACTGCCTCGCGCCGGTCGCCAAGGTCCTGCATGAAGCGATCGGCATCGACACCGGCTTCATGACGACGATCCACTCCTACACGGGCGACCAGCCGACGCTCGACACGATGCACAAGGACCTCTACCGCGCCCGCGCGGCGGCCTTGTCGATGATCCCGACCTCGACCGGCGCGGCCAAGGCGCTCGGCCTCGTCCTGCCCGAACTGAAGGGCAAGCTCGACGGCTCGTCGATCCGCGTGCCGACCCCGAACGTCTCGGTGGTGGACTTCAAGTTCGTCGCCAAGCGCGCGACCTCGATCCAGGAAGTGCAGGACGCCATCCGCGCCGCCGCCGACGGTCCGCTGAAGGGCATTCTCGGCTACACGCTCGACCCGAACGTCTCGACCGACTTCAACCACGACCCGCATTCCTCGGTCTTCGCCATGGACCAGACCAAGGTCATGGACGGCACTTTCGTGCGCATCCTCTCCTGGTACGACAACGAGTGGGGCTTCTCCAACCGCATGTCGGACACCGCGATCGCCATGCACAAGGCCGGCTGAGAGCCATGAGCTTCCAGCCCCTTCTCGCGCGCGATGTCCGCTGGGCGCCCGTGTCCGAAGCGGGGCTGGAGCATCTGCATCTGACGACGACGCCGGACGGCGTCGTCGCTCGCTCGGCGGTCATCGGCGAGCGCGGCGGCCGCCCCTACGGCGTGTCCTACGAAATCCGCCTCGACGCCGACTGGCAGGTCCAGAGCTTCGACATCCGCGCCGCCCATGGCGACCGGCTGGCGCTGACGCAGAGCGCGCCGGGCTTCTGGATCGGCCCCGATGGCACCGAGCGCACGGACCTCGCCGGCTGCCTCGACATCGATCTCGCCGGCACGCCCTTCACCAACACGCTGCCGATCCGCCGGCTCGGCGAACACCTGTCCGAGCCGACCGAGCTTCGGATGCTCTACGTGCCCTTCGACACGTTCGAGCCTCTTGTCGACGCTCAGCGCTACATCAAGCTTTCGGAGCGTCTGTTCCGCTACGAGGCGGTGGACCGCAGCTTCGCGGTGGATCTCCCCGTGGACGAGGACGGTCTCGTCATCGACTATCCGACCCTGTTCAAACGCCTGTAGTTCTTGCGCGTTCAACCGCGTTCTTCCTTTCCTTGGAGCCATGAGATGACCCTCTTCAAGACGCTCGACACTGCCGACCTTCAGGGCAAGCGCGTTCTCGTGCGGGTGGACCTCAACGTGCCCATGAAGGACGGCAAGGTGAGCGATGCCACGCGCATCGACCGCATCCTGCCGACGATCCGCGAGATTTCCGACAAGGGCGGCCGCGTCCTGCTTCTCGCCCATTTCGGCCGCCCCAAGGGCAAGCCCGATCCCGAACAGTCGCTCGGCCCCATCGCGCCGGTTCTCAGCGAAAAGCTCGGCCGCCCGGTCGGCTTTGCGGAAGACTGCGTCGGCCCGGTGGCGGACGGCATCGTCGCCAACATGACGGACGGCGACGTTCTGCTTCTGGAGAACACCCGCTTCCATGCCGGCGAGGAAAAGAACGACGAGACCTTCGTCGCGCAACTCGCCTCGCTCGGCGATGTCTACGTGAACGACGCCTTCTCGGCCGCGCACCGCGCCCATGCCTCGACCGAAGGCCTCGCCCATCACCTGCCCTCCTATTGCGGGCGCACGATGCAGGCCGAACTGGAAGCGCTCGAAAAGGGCCTCGGCAACCCCGAGAAGCCGGTCATCGCCATTGTCGGCGGCGCCAAGGTCTCGACCAAGATCGACCTTCTCCAGAACCTCGTCGCCAAGGTCGACTGCCTCGTGATCGGCGGCGGCATGGCCAACACGTTCCTGGCCGCGCAAGGGATCGATGTCGGCAAGTCGCTCTGCGAGCACGATCTCGCCGACACGGCCCGCCAGATCCTGGAAAAGGCGAAAGCCGCCAACTGCACCATCCTCCTGCCGACCGACGCGGTCGTGGCGCGCGAGTTCAAGGCCAATGCCGCGAACGAGTCGGTGGCCGTCTCGGCCGTTCCGTCCGACGCGATGATCCTCGATGTCGGCCCCGCCAGCGTCGAGGCGATCTCGGCCTGGATCGACAAGTCGAAGACCCTCGTCTGGAACGGCCCGCTCGGCGCCTTCGAGATCGAGCCCTTCGACCGCGCCACCATGGCGGCGGCGCGCCACGCGGCCGATCGCACGGATGCCGGCCAGCTCGTGTCGGTCGCCGGCGGCGGCGACACGGTGGCCGCGCTCAATCAGGCGGGCGTCGCCGAGCGCTTCACCTATGTCTCCACGGCGGGCGGCGCATTCCTGGAGTGGATGGAAGGCAAGGCCCTGCCGGGCGTCGAAGCGCTCAAGGCCTGATCGGCTGACAAGCGGGGGGTTTTCGTGAAGGACACGCTTCTCTCCTGGCTTCTCCTGCCCGTCTATGTCTGGCAGGGCCTCGGCATCCGCCGCCGCGTGGAGCGGATGCCGCCGCCCGCCGGCGCGCAATATGGATGCGTGGGCGTGAGCGAAGAGGCACCGGCCATCCGGCTTCTGGTGATCGGGGATTCCTCGGCGGCCGGCGTCGGCGTCGAGCGGATCGAGGAAAGTCTCGCGCCGCGCCTCGCCGAACGGCTCTATGCGCTGACGGGCCGCGTCGTCGCCTGGCGGGCGGCGGGGGCCAATTCGGCCGTCTGCTCGGAGGTGCGCGACTTCGTGGTGCCCAATGTGGCGCGCGAGGCCTTCACCCATATCGTCCTGTCGATCGGCACGAACGACGTGAAGAACTTCCACTCGGCGCGGCGCTTCAAGCGCAGCTTCGGGACGCTTCTCTATGCGCTGCGCGCCCGCTGGCCGGATGCGCGCATCGTCTGGTCGCAGCCGGTGGACATGCTGCGCGTGCCGGCCTTGCCGCGCGGCCTCGCCCTCGTTCTGGAACTGCGCAGCCGCATCCTGCGCCGCGTCGGCGCGCGGCTTTGCGTCGAGCGTGGGGCCATTCCCGCCACGCAAATCCCCCGCGTCGAGCCGGCCGGCTTCTCGCGCGACGGGTTCCATGCCTCGGCCGAGGGCCATGTCTATGTCGCCGGACATCTGGCGAACTACTGCCTGGGCGAGTCGCGCGACGCGTGATCGGCCCCGCCCGACCGCCCGGCGGACGGCCCTTCCCCCCTCCTCGATGATCCTCGCCTTCAGCGACCGGCCACCTGCCGCCCCCTTGGGCCGGCCGCAGGCCCGCGCGCCTGAATGCGCCGCAGCATCACGGGAAGCGATCGGCCCGTAACAAAGCTTAAGAAAATTTCATCGGGCGCGATGCTTTAGGACAAGATTTGCGCCGCATCCCTGCGATACGAAGCGCGCTAGCGCAGCCTCTCACGGTTTCAAGACACGCTCTCGCGTTTTCTGAAGCTCCGGCGACCCAAAGCCGCGCCGTCAGCTTCATCCCCGATCCCCTGATGGATCGACGCGATTTCGGATGTTTCGCCATGTCGGCTCTTTCCCAAACCTTCTCCGCCTATTCCCAGGCGCTCGCGCTTCTTCGCGCCGAGCGCGGCAAGGCGCTCGGCATCGTCTTCGCCGGCATGGCCGTCGCGGGCATCCAGGTCGCCGAGCCGGTCCTGTTCGGCCATGCGATCAACGCGCTTCTGTCGGGCGGCGACGCCGTGTCGCTCGTGCTCGTCTGGGGCGCGGCGAGCTTCGTGTCCTTTCTCTCGGCCATGGTGATCTCGCTTCTGGCCGACAGGCTGATGCATCGCCGCCGTCTCGCGGCCATGGCGACCTTCCTGGAACATGTGCTGGCGCTCCCCGCCTCGTTCCATTCGCGCTCGCAGTCGGGGCGCTTGATGCGGGTGATGATCTCGGGCGTCGACACGCTGTTCGGCTTCTGGCTGCCGCTGTTTCGCGAGCAGATCGGCAACATGGTGGCGCTCACCGTGCTCCTGCCCGTCGCCTTCTGGATGAACTGGCGCCTCGCCTCGCTCCTCGGCGCGCTGATCGTCATCTACACGCTGGTGAATCTCGCCGTCGTGCGCCGCACCTCGGGCGGCCAGAGCCAGGTCGAAGGCCGCTTCACGGAAGTCTCCGGCACGGTCGGCGAGCTGTTCGGCAACGTGCCCATGCTCCAGAGCTTCCTCGCCGTGCCGCGCGAGATCCATTCGGTGCGCTCCTCGCTCGACCGCATCCTGGCCGCGCAATATCCGGTTCTCAACTGGTGGGCGGTCATGTCGGTGCTGACGCGCGGCGCCTCGTCCATCTCCATCGTCTCGATCTTCGCCTATGGCGCCTTTCTCGCCTCGCGCGGGCTGACCACGGTCGGCGAGATCGTCTCCTTCGTCGGCTTCGCGACACTCCTGATCGGCCGGCTCGACCAGTTCACCGGCTTTCTCATGGGCCTGTTCGGCCGCGCGCCCATGCTGGTGCAGTTCTTCGGCGTCCTGCGCGAGCGCACCGATGTCGTGGAATTCACCGACGCCAAGCCGCTCCCCATCACCGAAGGGCGCGTGCGCTTCGAGAACGTGACCTTCCGCTACCCGGAGGGCTCGGGCGCGGTGCGCGGCCTGTCCTTCGAGGCCGCACCCGGCGAGACCGTCGCGATCGTCGGCCCGACGGGCTCGGGCAAGTCCACCGCGCTCGCCCTTCTCCAGCGCGCCTACGACCCCGAGCAGGGCCGCATCACGATCGACGGAGAGGACATCCGCAACGTCACGCTGAATTCGCTGCGCGGCTCGATCGGCGTCGTGTTCCAGGAAGCCGGCCTCTTCAGCCGCACCATCCAGGAGAACATCGCGATCGGCCGGCCGGAAGCCACGATGGCCGAGATCGAGGAGGCGGCGAAGCTTGCCGGTGCCTTCGACTTCATCCAGCGCAAGGAGGACGGGTTCGCCTCCATGGTGGGCGAGCGCGGCGCGGGCCTGTCGGGCGGCGAGCGCCAGCGCCTCGCCATCGCCCGCGCGCTCCTGAAGGACGCGCCGATCCTGATCCTCGACGAGGCGACCTCGGCGCTCGACACCGCGACCGAAACCCGCCTCCAGGCCGCGCTGGAGCGGCTGCGCAAGGGCCGCACGACCTTCGTGATCGCCCATCGCCTGTCCACGATCCGCTCGGCCGACCGGATCATCGTGCTCGACAACGGCTCGATCGTGGAAACCGGCACGTTCGACGAGCTGGTGGCGCAGGGCGGCGTCTTCGCCGGTCTCGCCCGCGACGCCGGCGTTTCCTCGCTGCGCCGGCCCCTGCCCGAGGTCGTGCAGGACAACGACGCCGAGACGTTCCGCGAGGCCGCGGAATAAGATTAGGATGGAGCGGGGTCGGCCCCGCTCCCTTCCAACAAGGCTGCGGGGCGACCAGGGAGGACACAGCATGCAGCCCTTGATCTTCATCAATCTGGCCGTGCGCGATCTCTCGCGCGCCGTCGCCTTCTACGAGGCGCTCGGCTTCCGGCGGAACCCGCAATTCTCAGACGAGACGGCCGCCTGCATCGTGGTGTCGGATGTGATCCACGTCATGCTCCTGACCCATGCGAAGTTCATGAAGTTCTCGCCGCGCCCGATCACTGATGCGCACGCGAGCGCGCAGGCGCTCTTCTGCCTGTCGACGGAGAGCCGCGCGGCGGTGGACGCGCGCGTCGCCGACGCCGTCGAGGCGGGCGGCATCGCCGATCCGACGCCGACGCAGGAGTTCGGCTTCATGTATTGGCGTTCCTACGAGGACCTGGACGGGCATATCTGGGAGGTCATGTGGATGGACCCCTCGGCCGTCGCGGGCGATCCCGCCTCGCCCTGACTCCACCTCGACTGACGCCTCTATTCCGACTCGTCCTCGTAGCCGACGAGATGGAGCGGGCGGGCGCGCACACCGCGAAGTGAGCACCAGCGCACCAAGGCTTCCTCGCGCCCATGCGTGACCCAGACCTCCTGCGGGGCGATCTCCGCGATGGTCTCGATCAGCTCGTCCCAGTCGCAATGATCCGACAGGATCAGCGGCAGCTCGACGCCGCGCTGGCGCGCCCGCCCGCGCACGCGCATCCAGCCGGACGCGAAACAGGCGACCGGATCGGGAAAGCGCCGCGCCCATTTGTCGGCGAAGGCGGAGGGCGGGCCGACGACGATGGCGCCCGCGAACTCCTGCTTTGCGGCACCCTCGTCGCTCTTGCCCCGCGCGATCGTGGCGGGGCGCAGCTCGCCCAAGTCGATCCCCTCGCTCTCGTAGAAGTCGCAGAGCTTCTTGAGGGCGCCGTGGATATAGATCGGCTCGCGGTAGCCCTCCTCCCGCAGCATCCGAATGACCCGCTGCGCCTTGCCCAGCGCATAGGCGCCGACGAGATGGGCGCGCTCGGGAAACTGCTTGGTGGAGGCGATGAGCTTTCGCACCTCGCCGCGCGAATCCGGGTGACGGAACACCGGCAGCGCGAAGGTCGCCTCGGTGATAAAGACATCGCAGGGCACCGGCTCGAAGGGCTCGGCGGTCGGGTCCTCGCGCCGCTTGTAGTCCCCGGACGCGACGATCCGCATTCCCTCCCATTCGACCAGAATCTGCGCCGAGCCGAGCACGTGACCGGCGGGGTGAAAGGACACGCGAACGCCGTTCACCGTCAGCACCTCGCCCCAGGGGGCTTCCTGGCGCGCGCCGGCGAAATCCTCGCCGTAGCGCAGCGCCATGATGGCGAGCGTGCGGCGCGTCGCCGTGACATGGCTGTGGCCCGAACGCGCATGGTCGGCATGGCCATGGGTGATCAGGGCGCGCTCCACCGGGCGCACCGGGTCGATGTAGAAATCGCCGGGCGGGCAATAAAGCCCGTTGGGCGTCGGGCGAAGCAGGTCTTCGAAACGGGCCATGGGCTGGAAGATAGGCGCGGGGCGCGCAAGCGGAAGCGCCCGCGAAAATCCGCTTGCGCCCGACCGGCCCGCGCCCGATAAGCGCTCGCCCCGCCCCCGGATGACACCCGTGCCTCAGAACCCTCACCGCTCCGGCAACACGCTCGCCGACCGGCGCGCCGACTATGCCGAATCCTATGCCGGCGCGCGCGACTATGCCGCCGCCGCCGACCTGATGCGACAGGCGGTGGACCTCGCGCCCGGCTGGACGCTCGGCCGCGTGCGGCTCGCCGCCTTTCTGGAGGAGGTGGGCGAGCGAAACGAGGCGGTCGCGCTCTACCGCGCGGTTCTGGCCGAGGACGCGGCCGACCCCTACGGCGCCGGACTGAAGCTCGCCGCGATGGGTGCCGCCCCGGTGCCGGACGCGCCACCGCCCGCCTTCGTCGCCGGCCTGTTCGACCAATATGCCGAAAGCTTCGAGACCTCGCTCGTCCAGCGCCTCGGCTATTGCGTGCCGGACCATCTCTTCGCCCTGCTCGGCTCGCATTGCGCGCCCTTGCGCTTCCGCCGGGCAATGGATCTCGGGTGCGGCACGGGTCTGATGGGCGAGCGGCTGCGCCCCGTGACCGACACGCTGCACGGGCTCGATCTCTCGGTGGGCATGTTGGAGCAGGCGCGGCGCAAGCGGCTCTACGATCATCTGAGCGAGGGCGACGTCGCGCAAGCGCAGGCGCCGGACGGCCTACCTTACGACATCGTCACGGCGACCGACGTGATGAACTATCTCGGCGACCTCTCCCCCGTCTTTGCCCGCGCGCGGCAGCTGCTGGCACCCGGCGGGCTGCTCGCCTTTTCCGTCGAGACCACGCACGACCCGGCCGATGGCGGCTACGCGCTGCGGCCGTCCCTGCGCTATGTCCATTCGACCGGATTTCTCACCCAGCTCCTGCAAGCGCAGGGCTTCACCGCCGTCGCCGAGTCCGGCCTCGACATCCGCCGCGATCGGGGCGAGCCCGTGCGCGGCGCCGTGATCCTCGCGCGCCGGGGCTGAGCGGAGGCCGAGCCGCCTTTCGCGCGGCGCATGGCTTCCATGCGTTCTCTCGGGCTTTGCCGGGGAACCGGGCGATTGTAGCGTGCCGCCTTGGCCCGGCATGGAGCAGGCGTGTGACCATATCCCTCGAACAGCCCTCGGACCTTTCGAACGGAATCGAAGCCGGCCGGCTGGAGGAAGAGACCCTGCGCCGCGCCCATCGCTTCGGCGTCTGGGCCGCCACGGCGACGAAGCACAGCCCCTGGGAAGACGTGCTCGGCGTCGTCGCGGGCGTGACGCTGACGGCGCTCGGCATCGCCATGCTCGGCCATCTCGGCTTTCTGACGGGCGGCATGGCGGGTCTCGCCTTCGTGGTCCATTACTGGACCGGCTGGAATTTCGGCCTCGTCTTCTTCGTCCTCAACCTGCCCTTCTACGTGCTCGCCATCGGGCGCATGGGGCGGGCCTTCACGGTCAAGACCGCCTTCGCCGTCGCGCTTCTCTCGGTCATGACGGCCTTCAGCGGCGATCTCATCCGCTTTGCCGGTGTCCAACCGCTGCTCGGCGCCTGTCTCGGTGGCCTTCTGATCGGCTTCGGGCTGCTGGCTCTGTTCCGCCACCGCGCCTCGGCCGGCGGCGTCGGCATTCTCGCCGTCTATCTGCAGGACCGCTTCGGCTGGCGCGCGGGGCTGACGCAGCTCGGTGTCGATCTTCTCGTGCTGGTCACGGCCTTTCTCGCCGTCTCGCCGCTCGCGGTTCTCTATTCCGTCCTCGGCGCGTTGGTCCTCAACCTCTTCCTCGCGATCAACCACCGGGCTGACCGCTACCTCGCGCGGTAAGGTTCAGCTGGCGCGGTCAGGTTCGGGCGGGCGATCCGCCGCGCCGGCCTTGGCGTGCGGCAAGGCCGGCCTTACCTAATCGGGCGTGACCGCGCCCTTTCCCGCCCCCGCCCCGTCCGATCTCGTCTTCGCTCTCCCCGAGCCCTTTCTGCGCTGGTTCGCAGCCAAGGGCTGGAGCCCGCGCGCCCATCAGCTCGACCTTCTGGAGCGGGCTGAAAAGGGCGCCTCGGTTCTCCTGATCGCGCCGACCGGGGCGGGCAAGACGCTGGCGGGCTTCCTGCCCTCGCTGATCGACCTGTCGCGCCGGCCGAAGCGCGTTCCCGGCCGCAAGCCGCCGGGCGTCCACACGCTCTACATCTCGCCCCTGAAGGCGCTCGCCACCGACATTCGCCGCAATCTGGAAAAGCCGGTGGAGGAGATGGGCCTCTCCATCTCCATGGAAGCGCGCACCGGCGACACGTCGCAATCCAGGCGCCAGCGCCAGAAGCTGAAGCCGCCCGACATTCTTCTGACCACGCCCGAGCAGCTCGCGCTCCTGATCGCGAGCCCGGACGCCGACATCTTCTTCTCCGACCTCAAGACCGTGATCTTCGACGAGCTGCATTCGCTCGTCGCCTCCAAGCGCGGGCATCTTCTGGCGCTGGGCCTCGCGCGCCTTCGCAAGCTGCGGCCCGAATTGCGCACGGTCGGCCTGTCGGCCACGGTCTCCAACCCCGACGAGCTGCGCCAATGGCTGGTGGCGCAGGCGCCGGGCACCGCGCCCATGGCCGATCTCGTGACCGTCGACGGCGGCGTGAAGCCGGAGATCACGATCCTCAAATCCTCGGCCCGCGTGCCCTGGCAGGGGCATATGGCGCGCTATGCCATGCCCGAAATCTACGAGGCGATTCAGGCGCACCGCACGACGCTGCTCTTCGTCAACACGCGAAGCCAGGCCGAGCTTCTGTTTCAGGAGCTTTGGCGCATCAACGAGGACACGCTGCCCATCGCGCTCCATCATGGCTCGCTGGACGTGACGCAGCGCCGGCGCGTGGAAGCGGCCATGGCGGCCAACGAGCTGCGCGCGGTGGTCGCCACCTCGACGCTCGATCTCGGCATCGACTGGGGCGATGTCGATCTCGTGGTGCATGTCGGCGCGCCCAAGGGGGCCTCGCGTCTCGCCCAGCGCATCGGCCGCGCCAACCACCGGATGGACGAGGCGTCGAAGGCCATCCTCGTTCCGGCCAACCGGTTCGAGGTCATGGAATGCCAGGCGGCGCTCGACGCCAACTATCTCGGCGATCAGGATTCGCCGCCGATGCGCGAGGGCTGTCTCGACGTGCTCGCCCAGCATGTCCTCGGCATGGCCGTTGCCGCGCCCTTCCGCGCCGACGATCTGCACCGCGAAGTGACCATGGCCCTGCCCTATCGCGAGCTCGACCGCGAGACCTTCGACCGCGTGGTGGATTTCGTGGCGACCGGCGGCTACGCGCTGCGCGTCTACGAGCGCTACGCCAAGATCCGGCTGACGGAGGACGGGACGTGGCGGATCACGCACCCCTCCGTCGCGCAGGCCTATCGGATGAATGCCGGCACGATCATCGAGTCCGAATCGCTTCTCGTGCGCCTCATCCGCGCCAAGACGAAATCCGGCATGGCGCGCGGCGGCCCGGTTCTCGGCAAGATCGAGGAAAACTTCCTGGAGACGCTCGCCAACGGCGACACGTTTCTCTTCTCCGGCCAGGTCCTGCGCTTCGAGGGCATTCACGAGATGGAATGTCTCGTCACCAAGACGCAGGACGACGAAGCCAAGGTGCCCTATTACGGCGGGCAGAAATTCCCGCTCACGACCTTCCTGGCCGAGAAGGTCCGCGAGATGCTGGCCGATCCCGCCAAATGGGGCAGCCTGCCCTCTCAGGTCGGCGAATGGCTGGCGATCCAGAAGCGCAAGAGCGCCATTCCCGGCCCGAACGATCTGTTGATCGAGACCTTTCCGAACGGCAACCGCTTCTTTCTGGTGGCCTATCCCTTCGAGGGACGCCTTGCGCACCAGACGCTCGGCATGTTGCTGACCCGCCGGCTGGAGCGCGCCCGCGCCAAGCCCCTCGGCTTCGTCGCGACCGACTATGCCCTCTCCATCTGGGGCCGGGCCGATATGGGCGCGATGATCGCCGACGGACGCCTGTCGCTCGACGATCTCTTCGACGAGGACATGCTGGGCGACGATCTGGAAGCCTGGATGGCCGATTCCTGGCTGCTCAAACGCACCTTCCGCCAATGCGCTGTCATCAGCGGTCTCGTCATGAAGAACCAGCCGGGGCGCGAGAAGACCGGGCGGCAGATGACCGTCTCGTCCGATCTCGTCTATGACGTGCTGCGCGCGCACGAGCCCGACCACATCCTCCTGCGCGCCACCTGGGCGGATGCCGCGACCGGCCTTCTCGACGTGCGCCGCGTCTCGGACCTCCTCGGGCGCATCAAGCGGCACATCCTGCACAAGAATCTCGAGGAGATTTCGCCGCTGGCCGTGCCGATCATGCTGGAGGCGGGCCGCGAGCGGATCGAGGGCGAGGCGCGCGACGACCTGCTCGCCGAGGCCATGGAAGAGGAACTCATCATCAAGGCGCTCGGCGAGGTGAAGGATTTCCGCTCGAACTATCTCGGCTGAGCCGCTTCCTCCGCCCGGCGGTCGCTTTCGGCCAGCAGCGCGACGATGAGGTCGGATTGCGAGACGATGCCGGCGAGGCGGCCGTCCGCTTCCACCACCGGCAGGTGATGAAGGCCCGTCGCGGCCATGAGGCGCACGATATCGGCAAGCAGCGTGTCCGGCGAGACCGTGCGCACCGGGCTCGTCATGATGTCCTCGATCGAGCCGTTGGGGGCGCGCATCCGATTGAGCGTCAGTTGCAGCCGAAGCCCGACGCCGAGCCTCGGGCCGCGCGGCCCCCAGGTCGGCTTGTCCAGGAGATCGGTCTGCGTGACGATGCCGACGACGCGCGCGTCCTCGCTCGTCACCGGCAGGGTCTTGATGTGGTGCGAGCGCAGAAGCTCCAGCGCCTCCGCGATCGGCGCATCGGGCGCGATGGCGACGACGTCGCGCGACATGATCGAGGCGCAGGTCATCTGCCCCGAGCGGCGGCGATAGGATCGGATTTCGGCCTGACGCAGGATCGCTTCGAGATCGCCGCGATCGACGTCGAGAAGCTGGTCGTATTCCGCCAGAACCGCGTCGAGGTCTTCGGAGGTGAAGCCGACGCGCGCGGCGGCCGGCCTGTCCCGGGTCTGGTGCCCGGCGGCGACGGCTAATGGCCGATGCGGATAGGTGCGCCCGGCCATGCGGTTGTAGAGAATGGCCGCGATCAGCATCAGGACGGAATTGGCCATGACCGGCCAGATCACGAAGCCGTAGCCGAGCGCGTGAATGCCGGGGCCGCCAAGCACCGCCGTCAGCGCCACCGCGCCGCTCGGCGGATGCAGGCAGCGAAGGCCCATCATGAGGCCGATGGCGATGCCGATGGCGAGCGCGGCGGCCAGGAACGGATCGGGCACGAGAAGCCCGACCGTGACGCCGACCAGCGAGGACACGAGATTGCCGCCGATCAGCGACCAGGGCTGGGCGAGCGGGCTCGCCGGCACGGCGAAAAGGAGGACGGCCGAGGCGCCCATCGGCGCGATCAGGATCGGCAGCGCCGTTCCCGGTCCGAGCGCGAAGCGGCAGACGAGGCCGGTGAGGAGAATGCCGATCAGCGCGCCGAAGGCGGAGCGAAGCCGCTCCCTGAAGCTGACCGGCGGGGACGAGGGAAGAAAGGAGGCGAAGACACTCATGGTGCCCCTTATCACCGGAGCGTGATGCTTCGCCAAGAGGCTCGGAAGCTCGGCCCGCCGGCTTAAGGGTGCGGCGGGCCGAGTGGGTCAGTGACCGGCGGTCAGTTCCAGGGCGTCCGCCCGGTTCTGGATGGTCAGCTTGTCGACGATCGTGCGCGAGGCTTCGTTGAGGCCGACGGTTTCCACCTCGACCCCCGCCTTGCGGAAGCGCAGCACGACCTTGTCCAGCGCGCCGACGCCGGTGAGGTCCCAGATATGGGCGTGGGTCACGTCGATCACGACGCGCTCCAGCTTCTCCCGGACATCGAAGCTCTCGACGAAGCGCCCGGCCGAGGCGAAGAAGACCTGGCCTTCCACGCGGTAGGTCCGCGTCCGCCCATTATCCGACAGCTCCGACGAAACGCGAAAGATCTGCGCGATCTTGGAGGCGAAGAAGAGGCCGGACAGAAGCACGCCCGCAAAGACGCCGAGCGCCAGATTGTGCGTCCAGACCACGATCACCACGGTCGCCACCATGACGACGGAGGAGCGGCGCGGATGGGTGACGAGGCTCTTCAAGGAGCCCCAGTCGAACGTGCCGATGGACACCATGATCATGATGGCGACGAGCGCCGGCATGGGGATCACGGCGACCCAGTCTCCGAGCACCACGATGAGGAACAGGAGCGCGACGCCCGCGAAGAAGCAGGACAGCCGCCCGCGCCCGCCGGAGCGGATGTTGATGCCGCTCTGGCCGATCATGGCGCAGCCCGCCATGCCGCCGAAGAAACCGGTCACGGTGTTGGCGATGCCCTGGCCGACGCATTCGCGGTTCTTGTCCGAGCCCGTGTCGGTGAGATCGTCCACGACCTGCGCGGTCATCAGCGATTCCAGAAGGCCGACCAGCGCGATGCCCACGGAATAGGGGGCAATGATGCGCAGCGTTTCCAGGTCGAAGGGCACGTCCGGCAGGAGGAAGACCGGCAGGCTGGAGGGCAGCTGCCCCATGTCGCCGACCGTGCGCACCTCGATGCCGAAGGCGAGCGCGGCACCCGTGATCACCACGATCGCGACGAGCGGCGACGGCACGGCCTTGGTGATGCGCGGAAAGAGATAGATGATGGCGAGCGCCGCCGCGCAGAGCACATAGGTCATGGCGGGCACGCCGATGAGCTCGGGCAATTGCGCCAGAAAGATGAGGATCGCCAGCGCGTTGACGAAGCCGGTCATGACCGAGCGCGACACGAAGCGCATGAGATCGCCGAGCCGGCAGAAGCCGGCCACGATCTGGATGAGGCCGGCGAAGACCGTCGCGGCGAAAAGATATTGCAGCCCGTGGTCGCGCACGAGCGTAACCATGAGAACGGCGGTCGCGGCGGTCGCGGCCGAGATCATGCCGGGCCGGCCGCCGAAGATGGAAATCAGGACGGCGATGGAGAAGGAGGCGTAGAGGCCGACCTTCGGATCGACGCCCGCGATGATGGAAAAGGCGATGGCCTCGGGGATCAGCGCCAATGCGACGACCAGCCCGGACAGGAGGTCGCCCCGGACATTGCCGAACCAGTCGGCCTGCCAATTGCGTGTGGTGAACATCGGAAACAACGAAATCTCGACGACGTCCTGCCGGCTCGCTCAAGGCGGGCGGCGGTCGCATCACATTCTCAACGTCGTCTGGATTGGCCGAGGGATAGGCGCCCGGCATAGCCACTTGGGAGCCCCAAGTCCTTGTGCCCGGTCTGACTGCCTTATTTTATCCGGCGAATCAAGCCGGGCCTCGGAGTCGCACCGCCTTGCCTTCGCCACCAATTTGGATTTGAGACAGGAACAGGACTGGAACAAACGGTAAAGCAAGCGCGACCGATGAACATGATCGACCGACGATTCCGGCAAGCGGGCGGCGAAGGCGTCGAGACCACCGTCAATGGCGGCCGCCTCGTCTGCGACCCGTCGGGCATCGTCTTCTCGCCCGAGTTCGGGCTCTTGATCGTGTCGGACCTCCATCTGGAAAAGGGCGCGGCGTTCGCACGGCGCGGCATGATGCTGCCGCCCTACGACACGGCGGCGACGCTGGCGCTTCTGGACGCGGCGCTCGCGCGCTACGCGCCCACCCATGTCGTGGCGCTCGGCGACAGTTTCCACGACCGGCATGGCGCGGCGCTCATGCCCGCTCCGTTTCGCGAGCGTCTGGCCGGCCTCGTGGCGGGCCGGCGCTGGACCTGGATTTCGGGAAACCACGACCCCGAGCCGCCGGCCGGCCTTTCCGGCGAGGTGGCGGAGGAGATCGCGCTCGGCCCCTGGCTCCTGCGCCACGAGCCCTCCCCCCATGCGCGGGCGGGCGAGATCGCCGGCCATCTCCACCCCGTCGCGCGGGTTTCCGGCCGGGGCCGCTCGGTGCGGGGGGCGTGTTTCGCGACCGACGGCTCGCGCATGGTGATGCCGTCCTTCGGCGTCACCACGGGCGGGCTCAACGTGCTGGACCGCGCCTTCGACGGACTCTTCGCCCGCGAGCGGGCGAAGGCGCTGGTGATCGGCACGACGCGGATCTATCCGATCCCGTTCGGTGCTCTCTCGGCGTAAGGCTTAGAGCGCCACGGGCTGTGCCGTCGCGAAGGCGACCGCGACCATGCAGAGCACGACGACGACGGTGAGCACGAGGCGCAGCTGGGCGTACCAGGGCGTTTCGATGCGCCCTTCGCGGGTCGCGGTGTAGTCCCAGACGCCCTGCACGCTGAAGGCGACGGCGAAGCCGACGAAGTTCCAGGGCTGGGGAAGCTGCACGAAGACCCAGGCCGCGAGCGAGGGGATCACCGACAGGGCAAGGGTCGTCGGGCTCTTGCGCGCGGTCTCGTTCAGGGCCGCGCCCCAGCGCGCGCCGCCGAGAAACGACAGGATCACGGCGGCCCAGGCGGACACGGCGAGCCAGAGATAGGACGGGTCCGCGATCTCCGAATAGGTGGCGATCAGCAGCGTTCCGACCACGAAGGGCACGAGGCCGCCGACGCCCAGAATCCAGCCGGCGCGGACGAGTTGGTCGGCCCGGCTGCGGGCCGGCGCGTCCTGAGCGAAAGTCTGCATGAAGGTCAGTCCCGTTTGAAGATGATGCGGCCGAACCAGCCGGTGAACACGGCGACCAGAACGGCCACGAGGCCGTAAAGCGCGCCGTTGCGAGCGGCAAACACGGAAATCTGGCTTTCGATCCCCGTCTTCACCACCCAGAGGTCTTCCGAGCGCTCGCGCACGAAACTCCCCTCGCGGAACAAAATAGCGCGCGCGACGTGGCGGCCCACCGGCATATCGGGCGGCAGGGTCAGATTGGCGCGAAACAAGGTGGCGCTGACGAACTCGATCGCGCCCGAGGTCTCGGCGTAGAGACCGGCGGCCTTCTTGGCTTCGACCAGGGCGTCGGCATAGAGCTGCGTGTCGGTGGGAGAGCCGTTGCGCGAGGGCGTGCGCTCGAAGGCCTGGTTGGCGACGCCGATGCCGAGCTGGCGCAGCGTGACGCCGGGCGCGATGTCCTGGATCGGGCGCGTCGAGACGAGCGAATAGGAGGCCGGCACGCTTTCGAAGCGCTCCGAGCCGCGATTGAGCCAGATGCCGAAGGTGCGCTTCTTCTCGCGCACAACGAGATTGCTGCGCGGCCCCTCCAGGATCACCACGATATCGTAGCGCCCCTGGCGCATGATGCGCGGATCGGCATTGTCGAGCGCGCCGAACACGACGAGCCGTGTGCCGCCGAAATTCGAGCCGACCGCGATCATCTCGGTGGAGAGGCCGATCTGGAAGCTTTCGGGCACGGGCGGCGGATCGGCGGCCGGAGCTGTTGCCGCCGGAGTGGGGACCGGCGCGCGCGTCTGCGCCCCTGCGGCGGTGGCGAGGAGAGAGAGCCCGAGAAGGAGCGCCAGCCGCCTCATCCGCTTTCGCCGCTCGGCAGGCTGATCGTGAAAATGTCGGTCGGCACCACGACGAGCTCCACGAAAAGGCGCACGGCGACCGCGAGAACGAGGAGCGCCAGAAGCGCGCGAAGCTGCTCGCCGCGCAGCTTGCGACCGGCTTCGGCGCCGAACTGCGCGCCGACGACGCCCCCGATCATCAGGAGAAAGGCCAGAACCACGTCCACCGTCCCGTTGGTGGCGGACTGGAGAACCGTCGTCACCGCCGCCGTGAACATGATCTGCACCAGCGAGGTGCCGATCACGACGCTGGTCGGCACGCGCAGGAGGTAGATCATGGCGGGCACCATGATGAAGCCGCCGCCGACGCCCATGACCGAGCCGAGAACGCCGATCGCGAAGCCGAGGCCGAGCACCGGCACGACCGAGACATAGAGCTTGGAGCGCTTGAAGCGCATCTTGAACGGCAGGCCGTGGACCCAGCTGTGCTGGCCCGTGCGCCGCACCTCGCCCGAGCCGCCGCCCTTCACGCGGCGGATGGCGCGGATGCTTTCGGCCAGCATCAGGCCGCCCACCGTGCCGAGGAGGAGGACGTAGAGGACCGAAACGGCGAAATCGAGCTGGCCGAGCCGGCGCAGCAATGTGAACAGCCAGACGCCGACGCCCGAGCCCACCGCGCCTCCGAGGATCAACATCAGGCCGAGCTTCAGATCCACCGTCCCGCGCTTGTAATGGGCGAGCGCGCCGGAGACGGACGAGGCGATGACCTGATTGGCGCCGGTGGCGACGGCGACGGCCGGGGGGATGTTGTAGAAGATCAGAAGCGGCGTGATCAGGAAGCCGCCGCCCACTCCGAACATGCCCGACAGAAAGCCGACCGCCGCGCCCATCCCGACGATGACGAAAATGTTGACCGAGATCTCGGCGATCGGAAGATAGAGCGTCACGGGTTTCAACTCGCCGACTGGAGGCTGCTGGAACGCTCGAAAGGTTCGGGCACGAAAAAAGGGCAGCCCCGTCTTAGGGCTGCCCTTCGCGTCAAGTCAAATGCCATCGGGCCTTCCCGAGCGCTGAGGTTCGGATCAGGCGTCCTTGCGGTCGAGAAGCGCGCGGATCAGCGGCTCGTCGATCTGGCCGGTGGCCTGGAGGCCGGCCTTTTCCTGGAACTTGCGGATGGCGGCGGTGGTCTGCTCGCCGACCACGCCGTCCGGGCGGCCCGGATTGTAGCCGAGCTTCAGGAGGATGGCCTGAACGTTGCGGATCGCCTTGGTCATGTCCACCGAGGCGGTCTGGCCGGACTTCTCGGTCCAGCTGGCGGGAATGTTGACCGTGTTGACGGCGTCGATGCGCGGCTCGGGCTTCCAATCGGCCGTCTGCGCGTCGATCTCCTTGCGAAGCTCGGGCGCGAGCGACTTGCCGACCTCTTCGGACTTGTTCTGCGCGTCCTTGTCGCCGGCGGCGCCGACGATGCGGAACCAGCGGTAGGACTCGCCGAGATTCTGTTCCACGCCGACGCCCCGGGCATAAAGGATGCCGAGATTGTACTGGCTGTCGCGCATCCCGTGCTGGGCGGCGCGCAGGAACCATTCGGCCGCGGTCTTGGGCTCGGATGCGCCTTCGATTCCCGTGGCGTAGAGAACCGCCAGATTGTGCATGGCGCGGATGTTGCCCTGGTCGGCCGCGAGGCGATACCAGTCGCGCGCCGCGCCCGTGTCGCGGGCGACGCCGTTGCCCTTCTCGAACAGGGTGCCCACGCTGTACTGGGCCGGCGCATAGCCGCGCGAAGCGGCCTGGGCGAACCAGACCATGGCCGCCTTCGGGTCGGACGGCGCGGTGCGCCCTTCCATGAGGCGCAGGCCGATCTCGAACATCGCCATCGGATCGCCCTGGGTGGCGGCGTTCGTCAGCGCCTGCGGGCCGATCTTGCCGGGCATGGCCGGCAGCGCGCCGCGTGCCTCGGCCGGCAGGCGGGCTTCGGCGGTGGCCAGAAGCGGCGAAGCGTCGGCATTGGTGGCGGCCGGCGCGAGGGACGCGGCGACCACCGGCGCGGCGGCGGCAGCGGGCTCGCTCGCCTCGGGCGTCGCGACTTCGGCAACCGCTGGGGCAACCGCCGGGACGGCGACGGCGGCCGGAGCCTCCGGCGCGGCGGCCATGGCGGCCGCGGGTTCGGCGGCCTCCATCGGCGCTTGCGCGGCGGTCTCGCTCATGATTTCGGGCGCGGCCGTAGCTGCGGGCTCGGCGCTGCCGAGGCGCTGCGGCTCGGCGGCCGGCGGCGTGATCGCGGGCGCGGCGGGGGCAAAGGTCGGCGCTTCCAGCGCGGGGACGGGAAGAGCGGGGGCGCGGGGGGCGACCTCGATCGACGCGGCGGGCGCGGAAACGGCGCTCTGCGTCTCATCCGGCTGGCCGGCGAGGTAGCGCTGGCCGAGCGGAATGGCCATGAGCGCCAGAAGCACGGCGCCGACCGCCATCAGAATGGGCTTGCGACGACGGCTGCCGCGCTCGCTTTCGTTCTCGCCGAGCAGCGGCTCGGCCTTCAGCGCTTCGGCTTCGGCGGCAGCGGCCATGGCGGCCTTGCGGGCGGCGGCGATGAAGTCGGCCTTGGCGACGGAATCGGCGCTCTCGGCCCCGGCGCGCTGCTGGGTGCGCACGCGCTCGATCAGGGCCGCGATGTCGGGCGCGCCGGAGCCGGGCTCCAGCGGACGGTCGGCCTCGCGCGACACGACGCTGTCGGCGGCGTCGAGCGAGGGCGCGTCGATCTCGGTGGTCGGCTGGGCGCGCGCCATCGGCGGCACGGGCACGACGGGCGTCGGCCGGATGCGCTCGGCGAGGCTCGGCATCGGCTCGGCGGCCGCGGCGTTGCGCTCGGGGCGGCGCAGGCGCGAGAGCGCCCCGCGCAGGCCGCGCGGCTCCTCCGCCTCCTGGGATGCGTCCGCGTCGGCCGGCGTCATGGCCGGGGCCATCGCCATGGCCGGCAGAACCGGCGCGACGGACATGGATGCGCCGCGCGCGGGCTCGGTGCGAAGCTCGCTCTCGATCGCGGTCAGGCGATCGACGATCTTCACCAGCGTCGTGTGAACGGCGTCGAACACGCCGACCGCACGCTCGTCGGACTGGCGGCAAAGGTCTTCGAGGCGGCGCAGGTCACCGGCGAGATCGCGCACATAGGCGTTCTGGCGATTGTCCTCGCCGGCCTGCATCCGGCGCACGGCCTCTTCGGCAGCGGCGCGGGCGGCGGCGACGACGCTGTCGCGGTCGCTGTCGAACTTGCGCTCCAGCGCTTCCAGGCGGCGGGAGACTTCGGAGGAATCGACGTCCATCAGCGCGGGGGCGCCGGCCAGCACCTCGGCCAGACGGCCGATCTGGTTCTCCAGCGAGCGGATCACGTCATTGTCGACGCCGACCGCGCCGGCCGACTGTTCCAGCCGGTCGGCCAGCGCCTGAAGGCGGGCTTCCAGCGCGTTGGAGGCGAGCTCGCCGCCGGTGGTGCGGAACAGGCGCTCGACGCGCTCGCTCAAACGGTCGATCCGCGCGCCGATCTCGTCGGCGGCCGGGCGGGCGGAGAGTTCCTCGATCTGTTCCGACAGGGCGGCGATCTGCGCCGACAGAAGCTCGGCGTCGCCCGTTTCGGCGATCCGGTCGACCCGGCCGGCGAGCTCGGCGACGCGCGCCTCGATGCGCTGCAGGGGGCCGCTCGCGCTTTCCCCGGCCGAGGCGAGGCCACCTGACAGGATCGCGGCGGAGATTTCGTCGAGGCGCTCCTCCAGAACCGCAAAATGGCTGAGATCGGGCTCGCGGATTTCGGCGGCGAGCTGCTCGACGCTGGAGGACAGCGCCTGGATGCGCGCTTCCATCTGGTCGAGATGCAGCGTCTCGGGCAGGCCGACCAGCGCCTTCTCGATCTCGCCCATGCGCTCCGACAGGCGGCCGATGCCCGCTTCCAGCTCGCGGATCGGCAGCTTGGCGGTCATCGCCTCGAAGCGCGCCTCGATCGCCGCGCCGCTGGCTTCGCTGGACAGCTCGTCGAGCTTGGAGCGAAGCGTGTCGAGCTCGCCCTTCAGGACGCGCGTCAGCGTTTCCTCGGTCTGGGTGCGGACCGTGTCGACATAGCGCGCTTCGAATTCCTCCCAGCGCTGCTGGACGGCCTGGATCTGCTCTTCGGTGGAGAGCGAGCGCAGCGAGCCGCGCAGGCGCTCCAGCTCCACGCGCAGGTCGCGCTTGGCCTGGCTGTCGAGTTCGATCCGGTCGGCGATGCGCGCCTCGAACTCGTCCCAGCGCTGCTGCACGGCCTGGACGGATTCCTCGCGCGCCATCTGCGAGACCATGGTCGAGACGGTGTCGAGCTCGGCCCGCAGCTCCATCAGCGAGGCCTGATCGGCATTGCTCGCCGTCAGCTCGGTGAGCTGCTCCATCAGCGCGAAGATTTCGGCGCCGATCTTGTCGGCGCCCTTGGACTCGCCGACGAGGCGCTTGATCTCGCCGAGCGAGGCCCGCATCTCCTCGAAGCGCTGCACCAGATGACCGCCGACGACGCTGGTCTGGATTTCGCCGCGCAGCGCGGTGACGTCGGCCGCCAGTTCCTTGATCACGGAAAGCGCCGCGCCCTGGGCCTGAAGATCGCCGATCTCTCCCGCGATCGAGCCGAGCCGCTTGTCGGCGGGCTGCGGCGCGCGGGCGGCGGGGCGCTTGGCGGCGGGGGCTGCGTCCATTCGACGCTCGAGCGCCAGCGGCGAGGCGGCGGCATCGAGCGCCGGGCGCGCGGCGCGGCGGGCGGCGGCGATGGAGCGAAGACGGGCGGCGGCATCGCGCGCCGGCTGCTCGGCCGCCACGGTTTCCGCCGCGTCGCCGGCCGGCCGCTTGCCCATGGAAAGCCGCGTCAGCCGGGCTTCCAAATCTTCCAACGTCTTGGACAGGGAGGTAAAGGACCCTTCCGCCATGGGCGCCTCGGCATCGGACCGTGCCTTCAAATGCGGATCGTTGCGCGACATGCCGTCTTCCTCTTGGTCCAAGGTCCCGTCGTGGTCGCGCGGCTCTTGGGAAAAGAACCGAACCGCCGCTCCGGTGGGTTGACGATCGATTAAGGTCGAACCCTTTTGTTAAGGGACTATAAAGACAACCGGGATTGAAGCTGGATTCCTGTCGGGCGAGCGCTTGGCGGCAATGGGTGAAATTCCTACAGGTTTATGAATCGGACGGGTGAGGTCACCCGCGCGGACACGAAATGGCAGGCGCGCTGAGAGGCGCGAAGATGTATGACGCAACCCAATGAGGACACGAGCGAGCAGGAATTCCGCATCACGGCGGACCAATTGCTCAGCTTCGACGACCCGGGCCGGGACAAGCTGGAGGAATTCCGGATCGGCGACCTGTCGCGCGAATTCGGGGTGACGCTTCGCACGCTGCGCTTCTACGAGGATCGCGGCCTCCTTTCGCCCGAACGGCGCGGCACGACGCGCATCTATTCGCGGCGCGACCGGATGCGCCTGCGGCTGGTCCTGCTCGCCAAGATTCTCGGCTTCTCCCTGACCGAGGCCAAGCAGCTCATCGACCTTCGCGAACAGTCCGACGGGCAGCGCAAGCAGCTCAAGACGGCGCTGGTGCGCTTCGAGGAGCAGCGCCAGATCCTGCAGGACCAGAAGCGCGAGATCGAGGAGTCGCTTGAAGCCATGCGCCTGACGACGGACTTCGTGCAGAACTGCCTCACCAAACTCGGCTGATCTGCGGCGCCTTTCAGGCGCTTTCGTGCCGCAAAGCCCTGCGGCGCGGGCACCCTTACGGGTCGCAGCCATCACCTATGAACGAATTATGAAGGAATTGGCGAAACAGCCGTGCATTTGAGTAAGGCGACCTATGCACTCCTACGCATAGCTCTTCGTGCTGCGGTGCATCATATTGGGGATGGGAGTTGAACAGACCCCTATCCTATCGAGGCTTTTATGATGACCGCCCAAACCGAACGCCACGGAGCCCAGCCGGCCCATCTCGGCTACTCCTCGCGCCGCCCTGCCGGTGCGGACCGTTCGCGTCCGTCGAATCGTTCGCTGCAGAGCGGCCGTGCCGTCTTCCTGGAAATGGACCCGCTGACCAATCTCTCCGGTCTGCGCGGCTCCATGTTCGAGTCGGCCGCGCCCCAGCGCTTCTAAGCCCGCAAGGCCCCGCCGAAAGGCTGGGCCGACCATTTTCCCTGATCGCGAGCCCGGCCGCTCTTCGAGAGCAGCCGGGCTCGTTTCGTTTGTGGCCTCGTTGCGTTCGCGACCCCGTTTCGTTCGTGGAGGGCCGCCGCGCCCTTCCGGGCGCGGCGCCGGTCAGTCCAGCGGCCGATCGTTGCGGGTGAGATGCAGCGTCACCCATTCGTCGCGGCGCAGCGTCTTGCGATGGAACAGGCCCTGCACGCGATAGGCGGCCAGCACCGCATCGCGCTGCTTGGCGAGAATGCCGGACAGGACGAGATCGCCTCCATCGCCAAGTTGGCGCGCCATCTGCGGAGCGAGCATCATCAAGGGCCGCGCCAGGATATTGGCGACGATCAGCGAAAAGGGCGCATAGGCCGCGAAGGCCGGGCCGTCGAAGCCCTTCGCCGTTTCGGCGCGCACGAAATTGTGCTGGCCGTTGGCGCGGATGTTCTCTCTCGCCACCAGCGTCGCGACCGGATCGATATCGGTCGCCAGAACCGGCACGCGCGCGAGCTTGGCGATGGCGATCGCCAGAACCGCGCTGCCCGTGCCGAGATCCAGCGCATTCACCGGCCGGCGGCGGCGCACCACCTCCTCGATCATCGACAGGCAGCCCGCCGTGGTGCCGTGATGTCCCGTGCCGAAGGCCTGCCCCGCCTCGATCTCGATCGACAGGTCGTGCGGGCGCACCTTGTCGCGGTCATGCGCGCCATGCACCAGGAAGCGGCCGGCGCGCACGGGCTTCAGGTCCGCCAGGACCTGCGCCATCCAATCGATATCGGGCAGATCCTCGCGGGTCGGCTCCAGCGGCGCGAAGGCGGCATCGAGGGTCTGCGCGTCGGTGTCCGCCTCGCCCTCGAAATAAACCGAGGCCTCGTGGAGATCGGCATCCTCGTCGATCTCGATATGGGCGATCGGCCAGCCCTCGTCCGCGAAGGCGGCGTCGAGGCGCTCGTAGAGCGCTTGCGTGACCTGTTTGCCGCCACGGGCAAAATAACGAACCTGGCCCAAGGGCGGTCCCTTCCTGGTGGTTGTAACGGATCGATCAGGCGCCGAGGCGCTCCAGCTTGAGCTTCGCGGTGGCCGGGTCCTCGCCAAAGGCGATCGTGCCCCGCAGCGCGCCGGTCCGGTCGAGAAGCAGGACCGAGGCGGTGTGGTCCATCGTGTAGTCCGCGCCCTGCGGCACCTTCTTGAAATAGATGCCGTAGCTCTTCAGCATGGCCTCGACTTGCGCGTCGTCGCCGGTCAGCGCGGTCACGTCGTCGGACAAGGCGCCGACATAGGTGCGCAGGATCTCCGGCGTGTCGCGCGCGGGATCGACGGTGACGAAGACGATATTGAGGTCGCGCCCGTCCGCCTTCAGCGCCTTCTGGTAGCCCGCCAGTTCGTACAGCGTCGTCGGGCAGACGTCCGGGCAATGGGTGAAGCCGAAGAACAGGGCGGTGGGGCGTCCGCGCAGGACGGCCTCCGTCACCGGGGCGCCGCGCTGGTCCACGAGCTGGAACGGGCCGCCATAGGCCGGGCCGCTCATCGCGTCGCCGACCTCCTTGCGACCGAGCGCGAAGACGAGGATCATGAGCGCCAGGACGGCGGCCACGAGAAACCACAGCGCATAGCGCAGCGCGCGGGCGCGGCTGCGACGGGGGGTCGGTTCGGGTCGGGCCATGGCGTTTGCTCCTGTCTCGGCTCATCGGATACATCAGCCGGGCCGGGCGGCAAAGCCGCCTCTCCCCTTCCCGCGCGCCGAGGCCCTTCGATGACCCAACTCGCCGAGCCCGATCTGCGCTTCCGGGCCGACGAACCCAAGCAGCATCCGAGCGCGGAGCTGAAGGACACCAGGCTCGGCCGCTTCTGCGACATCGGGCAGCGGGTGAAGCTGCGCGACGTGACGGTCGGCGACTACACCTATTTCGAGCGCGGCGGCGAAGCCGTGCAGACGGATATCGGCAAGTTCGGCTCGATCGCCGCCCATGTGCGCATCAACGCGCTGGAACATCCGACCGAGCGCGTCACCACGCACAAGATCACCTATCGCCCGAACGAGTATTTCCGCTTTCTCGGCGTCGACCACGGCTTTCGCGAACGCCGGGCGGCGCGGCGCGTTTCGATCGGCCACGATGTCTGGATCGGCCATGGCGCGGTGATCCTGCCGGGCGTCACGGTCGGAACCGGCGCGGTGATCGGGGCCGGCGCGGTGGTGACGCGCGACGTCGCACCTTATGCGATCGTGGCGGGCGTGCCGGCGCGCCCCCTGCGGATGCGCTTTGCGCCCGAGATCGCTGAGCGCCTCCTGCGCCTCGCCTGGTGGGACTGGCCGCGCGAGCGTCTGTTCGAGGCGATCCCCGACATGCAGACGCTGCCGATCGAGCATTTCCTCGCACGCTGGGAAGAGCGCGCTCTCAGCCCCGACGCTCCGCCGTGAGGAAGTAGAGAAGCGCGAGCGCGGGAAAGAAGCCGCCGAGCGCGGCGACGCCCTGCCAGCCGAAGCGCTCCAGAATGGGGCTGGTGAGGCTCGACCCGAGCGCGCCGCCGAGAAAGAAGGTCGTCATGTAGACGGCGTTCAGCCGGTTGCGGATCGCGGCGTCGAGCTGAAAGATCTCGCGCTGGCCGATCACCAGATTGGCCTGCACGCCGAGATCGACGAGAATGCCGGCGACCACCAGCGCGGCCAGCGAATGGGTGCCGAGAAACGCGATCAGCATGGCCACGAGAACCAGCGAGATGGCGATCAGCGTGCCCCGGCGCGAATGGCCGCGATCGGCCATGCGGCCCGCCACCGGCGCGGCCAGAACGCCGAGCGCGCCGCTCAAGGTGAAGAGCGCCACCCATTGCGGCGAGAGATTGTAGGGCTCGCGCAGGAGAAGGATCGGCGCGCCGGTCCAGAAGGCGCCGAAAGCGGCAAAGAGCCCGGCATGATAGAGGGCGCGGCGACGCAGGACGGGCTCGGTCAGGAACAGGCGCCCGAGCGAGCGGATCAGCGTCCCGTAGCGCTCGCGCCCCGCCGGGCGGCGCGCGGGAAACAGGCGGCTTCCGGCCAGGGCCAGACCCGCCACGAGAAGCGCCGAGAGAAGGAAGATGCCCCGCCAGCCGGCAAAGCCCGCCACGAAGCTCGACACCGGCCGCGCCAGGAGGATGCCGCCGAGAAGGCCGGTCATGATGTTGCCGACGATGCGCCCGCGCTCCTCGGCCGGCGCGAAGCTGGCCGCGAGCGGCACGATCATCTGCGCGGCGGTGGAAGCGACGCCGACCAGAAGCGTGAGTGCGAGAAGAAGCGGCAGGCTGGGCGTCAGCGCCAGCGCGACGAGGCCGAGCGCGGCGGCGGCCATGGTGAGAAGGATGAGCCGCCGGTTTTCCACGACGTCGCCGAGCGGCACGAGACAGACGAGGCCGAGCGCGTAGCCGATCTGCGAGGCGGTGACGATCAGGCTTTCCATGGCCGGGCTCATGCCGAGATCGGCGCCGATCAGCGCCACCACCGGCTGGGCGTAATAGAGATTGGCCGCGAGCGCGCCGGCCGACAGCGCCATGGCGAAGGCCGCGGCGCGCGACAGGCGCGGCGCGGCGCCCTCAGGGGCGGTGCGGCTGGATTCGGTCGGTCGAGCAAGGTTCGGCGAGGTCACGATCGACGCTCCCTTGGATGGCTTGATGGGCGACTTGATGGGTCAGCTTGACTGTCCCTTACGCCTCCCTTCCCACCGGCGGAAGGCACTCGGCGGGCGGGCGATGGCGAAATCTTGATCGCCCCTCCCCGACTCGTTCCCCCTCCAGCGCTTCTCAGGCCGGTCTTCGGCTTCCTATATGGAGAGGACCGACATTCAACGCTTGCCGAAGGACCTTTCCATGAACCCCTCCCGAACCGGACGTTACACGGCTCTCCTCGCCGTGATGACGCTGGTCTTCTCGACGATGGTCGTGGACTATGCCGAAGCCCGCCGTGGCGGCAGCTTCGGCAGCCGTGGCGGCCGCACCTACCAGTCCGCGCCGGCGACCAACACGGCGCCGGCCGCCGCGCCCGTCCAGCGCTCCATGACCTCGCCGGGCCAGGCCTCCAGCGCGGCGGCCGCCGCGCGTCCGGCCGCCGGCCAGCGCTCGGGCCTCTTCGGTGGCGGCTTCGGCGGCGCCCTGATGCGCGGCCTTCTGATCGGCGGTCTGTTCGGGCTGTTCATGGGCTCGGGCTTCGGCGGTCTCGCCGGCATGCTCGGCCTTCTCGTGCAGGTGGCGCTGATCGGCCTTCTCGTGATGCTCGCGGTTCGCTTCTTCCGCTCGCGCCGCAACCAGACGGCCGCGGCCGGCGGCCCGAACCCGATGAACGGCAACCGCAACGCCTATACCGGCCAGGACCCCAATGCCGGCCGCAACGCCTATGGCTCGGGCCTCGGCAGCCGCTCGGCCGCAGCAAACAAGCCCGGCGTCGGGCGCGACGAGATCGGCGTGACACCGCAGGATCTCGGCATTTTCGAAAGCCGCCTCAAGGCGCTGCAGGCCGCCTATAGCCGCGAGGATTACGACGCGCTCGAGCAGATCGCGACGCCGGAAGTCGTGTCCTATCTCAGCCAGGAGCTGGCACAGAACGCCGCGCGCGGCGTGCGCAACGAGGCGCGCGACGTCGAGCTTCTGCAGGGCGACGTGGCCGAAAGCTGGCGCGAGGGCACGCGCGATTATGCGACCGTCGCCATGCGCTACGGCATGATCGACGTCGTGAGGGACCGCCAGTCGGGCCGGATCGTGGAAGGCGACGAGACGAACCCCGTCGAGTCCACCGAAGTCTGGACCTTCGTGCGCGAGCGCGGCGGCGAGTGGAAGCTCTCGGCGATCCAGGGCTCCTGAGCCCACGCGAACTCCGACTTGCAAGACGAACGAAGGGCCGTCGGCGAAAGCCGGCGGCCCTTTTCGCATCGAGGGGGATCGTCTGGGCGTTTCGACCTCAGGCGGGCGCCCGCCCCGCCGAACACTTTCGAGAGACCCGCGTCAGGGGCTCAGCGCCTCGCTGGCGTCGATCACCCGCCGCTCCGAGCCGCGATGAACCGTGACCCGCCTCGGCTCGATCAGGTCGATCGTCCAGCCCCAGGCCGTGCCGCCTTCCTCCAGCCAGGTGTCGACACCCGCAAACAGAACGCGCCGCACCGCGCTGTCCGCGAGGATTCCGACGAGCCGCAGCGGCGGCTCCACCGGGGCGGCGGCGATCGGCGGCGTTTCGGAAGCGAGCCGACCCACACCGTCCAGCGGCGCTCGCGCGGGGTCGAAGGGCGGCGCGCGCGAGAAGGCGCTACCCTCCAGCCGCAGCGGCGAGACCATGCGGGCAGGCACCTCCGGTGCGCCGGGCGCAGGTGCTTCGAGCGACGCGGTGAGGGCGAGAGCGGCGAGCACCCCGACAAGGACAAGCACGAGCGCGGCGCCTCGCTCGCCCGGCCCCGACAGGAATAGCCCCTCGCGCATCACGGCTGCTTCCGCATCAAAGGGACGGTGGACACCGAGAGGGTTCCCGACAGGACCAGCGATCCGTCCACCTCGCGGCGCTGCGTGAGAACGAGGTCGTCGACGCTGAGAAAGGGCGGGCGGGTCTCGAGATCGGCCAGAAACGCGTAGAGCGCGCCTTGCGTGGCGGTGAAGGCGATCCCCGCGCGAACCGGCGCGCCGGGGCGCTCGTCGGTGGCATCGGCGTTCAGCGTGTCGATGCGAAACGCGCCGGCGGGAGCGGCCATTGTGAGCCGCTGCGACAGGAGCCCGGCCGCCGTGCCGGCATCGGGGGCCGTGAGAAAGGGCGCGTCCGGCTGCGTCGCGAGCCCGCCGACCAGCGCGCGCCGGGCGTCCAAGCGCGCAAGCCGCTCTGCCAGCGCGGTTTCGCGGGCAAGCGCCTCGCGCCCTTCGCTCCACCGCGTCCACGGGCCCGTCAAAAGGGGCGAAACGAGCCAGAGCATCGCGAACAGAAGGGCAAGCGCCGCGAAGCGCCGGGCGGCGGGCGAGGCGAGAAAGCGTTCGGCGGTCATCGCGCGCGCTCCTCCCGCGCCGGCCGCTCGGGCAGCGGACGCAGCTCGAAGGCGAGTTGGCCGGGCGCGGTGTCGGTCCCTTCCGAGAGAAGCGGACTGCCGGCGAGCGCCGCGCGCACCGCCCCACTCCCCCCGCCTTGCAGATCGATCAGGAGCCGCTTTCCCTCCAGGCGAAGCGCCGTGAGCGTGGTGCCGGGCGGCAGGCGGCGCGCGAGCTCGTCGAGCAGCATCGATACCGGAACGCGGCTCGCGCGCGCGTCCAGAAAATCGGCGACCGCTGTCGCGGACTGGGCGGTCGGCGAAGCCTTGGGCAGCGCCGCCCGCGCCGCGCTCAGCTCGGCCAGCGCCGCGTCCTGCCGCGCGATCAGGAGAAAGGGCGTGGCGAGCGCCAGGAGGAGCGCCGCAGCGCCGAGCCAGCGCGCGAGCGGCGAAAGCCGGGCGAGCGCGGCCCGAAAGCTCGCCTCCTGCCGCGACAGGAGGTCCACCGGCATCGGCCGGCCTTCGGCATCCCCGACGCTGACCCGCACGAGCGCGAGCCCCGCACCCGCACAGGCCTCTTCCACCGCCCGGATGCGCTCGCGCGCCAGGATGACGTGGATCACCTCCAGCTCACGCGTCGCGACATTCTCGGTCTCGACATACCAGTCGCTGAAGATCTCGCCCGGCTCGAAGGGCAGAAGCGCCTCGGCCTCGAGGCGGAGCAGCGCGCCGGCATGCGGCAGGGCGCGGCGCGGCAATTGGGAGCGGCGCAGGAAGCACAGATCGCGCGGAACGCAGAGCCGCACCGTGCCCTGCGGCGCGGCCTCGGCAAGCTCGGCGAGATGCCGCGAAAGCGCCTCGCCCGGCGCGAGCGCTCCATCCGGCGAAGGCAGAGCCCCACCGGGAGAGGCGGCCCGCGCCGCCGCGACGCGCCCGTCCGACAGGAGCACGCAATCGATCTCGGCGCGCGCGCCGCTGGCGCGGGCGCGCAACCCGTTCGGCACCAGGGCGGCGATCTCGTCCCGCCACCAGGACCAGCCGCGCCGGGCGATGTCGGTGAGGCTCGGCCGCATGTTGGTTTCCGCTGTCACGCCCCGTCCGGCCACCCGCCCCGTACCCTCGATCGATCGCAGTCGCACAAAGCCTAGCCGGCAAATTTCTACGGATTGTTAAGCAAACGCGTGCTTTTTTGAGGGGGCGTCTTGAACCAGGGACGAGCCTCGCGCCCTCCGCCGGCCGCGCGGACACGCTGAGGCCTTGGGCTCCGCCGAGCCCGGCTTCGCCGATCCGACCTCCCCCCTCGCCCCTGGTTCAAGGCAGCCGCGCGGGATTCGGATCGGAACGGCCATGCTTGTTTGGGGATCGAAGAGGCGGCCCGGATCGCCCGCCACCGACCGGCGCCAGGGCACCCGCGCGGCAGCCGGCCCGACCGCCCTCGGCTTTCTCGACCATCTTCAGGCCCAAGGGCTGATGGAGCCGCCCGCCGCCGAGCGCGCGCGCCTCGCCTTCGAGACGCATGGCTCGCTGCCGATCGTCATCACCGAACTCGGCCTCCTGTCGGAAGCCGATCTCCTCGCGGCGCTGGAAGACTTCACCGGCCTGCCGGCGGCGGCGGCCGACACGCTGCCCGCCGAGCCGGTTCTTGGCGATCGGATGGGCGGCGCCTATTGCCGCCGCGCCCGCGTCCTCGCGCTGCGCGACGGGCCGCCGCCCATGGTCGGCGTGGTGGACCCGTTCGCGACCGACCTCATGGCGGCGCTAGCCTATTCGCTGGGCGGGGCGAGCTTCCGGCTGATCGGCCCGAGCACGTTCGAGGCCGCCGCGCGCCGCTTGTTCGGCGAAGCGGATGCGAACGAACTCGGCGAGGACGCCGAGGACGGGCTCGGCAGCGACCGCGAGCGGCTGGAAGACGCCGCGCGCCAGGCGCCGATCATTCGCCTTGCCCATTCGCTGTTCCGCACCGCCTTCGAGCTCGGCGCGTCCGACATCCATATCGAGCCGGGCGAGACCGACCTCACGGCGCGCTACCGCGTCGATGGTGTCCTGGTGCGGCCCGAGACCCTGCCGAAGGCGGTTCACACGGGCCTCGCCACCCGCATCAAAATTCTCGCCGAACTCAACATCGCCGAGCGGCGCCTGCCGCAGGACGGGCGCATGAAGGTCGTGGACCGGGGCCGCGAGGTGGACGTGCGCGTGTCCGTGCTGCCGACAGCCCATGGCGAGGCGCTGGTGCTGCGCCTTCTCGGCCAGTCGCGCAAGGAAGGCAGCTACGAGGCGCTGGGCTTTCCCGCCCCGCTCGCCGCGCGCATCGACGCCATGGCCGACCGGCCGAACGGCATCTTCCTGATCACCGGCCCGACCGGCTCGGGCAAGACCACGACGCTCTACACGCTCCTGCAACGGCTGAACGACCGCACCGCCAAGATCATCACGGTCGAGGACCCCGTGGAATATCGGATGGCCGGCGTCACGCAGGTCCAGACCCATGCCGCGATCGGTCTCGACTTCGCCGCCGCCTTGCGCTCCATCCTGCGCCAGGACCCCGACATCGTGATGGTCGGTGAAATCCGCGACGGCGAGACGGCGCGCATCGCCGTGCAGGCGGCGCTGACCGGCCATCTCGTGCTCTCGACGCTGCACACCAATTCCGCCGCCGCCGCCACGACCCGGCTGATCGACATGGGCGTCGAGCCTTATCTCCTCGCCGCCGTCCTGAACGGCGTCCTCGCCCAGCGCCTCCTGCGCCTCCTGTGCCCCGAATGCCGCGAGGTCGCGCCGGCCAGCGCCGCCGAGCGCGCGCGGATCGAGCGCCATCGGCCGGACCTTGCGGGCGCGCCGGTGCTGCGCCTCGCCCATCCCGTCGGCTGCCCGCATTGCAACAACACGGGCTATCGCGGCCGGACGGTGGTCGCCGAGGGGCTGGAGATCGGGCGGGGCCTGTCGGCGATGATCGCCGCGCGCCGCAACGAGGCCGAGATCGAGGAAACGGCGCGCCGGGAGGGCATGCAGACGCTGCTCGGCCACGGGATCGACAAGGCGCTGGCGCTGGAAACGAGCCTGGAAGAGGTCCTGCGCAGCCTCGGCGGCGGAGACGGCGCATGACGCTCTATCGCTTCGAGGCGGTGGACGGGCGCGGGCTGAAGCGCGCCGGGCGGGTCGAAGCGGAAGACCGCGCCCGCGCGCTCGCGCTCGCCTCCGCCGGGGGCCTGCGCGTCCTGAAGGTCGAGCCGGTGCCTCAGACCGCCAGCATCTGGCAGCGGGACCTCTTCGGCACGGGCGGGGTGAAGCGCACCGAGCTTCTGTCCTTCGTGAAGGACCTCGCGACGCTTCTGGGAGCGGAGCTCACCATCGACCGCGCGCTGCGGCTCGCCATTCGCCAGTCGCCCCGCAGCCTCACCGAAACGCTGGAAACGGTGCTGGCCGACGTTCTGGGCGGCCAGCCCTTGTCGCGCGCCTTCGCCCGCCATCCCAAGGTCTTCTCGCGCGAGATCGTGGAGGTGACGGCGGCGGGCGAGCTGACCGGCACGCTCGGCCGCGTGCTCGGCGATCTCGCGGTGTCGCTGGCGCGCGCGGACGCGATCCGGCGCACGGTGGTCTCGGCGCTGATCTATCCGCTGCTCCTCCTCGTCATGGCGCTCGGCATCGTCGGGCTCGTGGTGGGGCTGCTCGTTCCCTCGCTCGCGCCCTTGTTCGACCAGCCCGGCATCGAACCGCCGGCGGTGATCGTGCTGACGCAGTCGATGGAGCGCTTTCTCGGCGCGAACTGGGTCCTCGTGCTCGGCGCGTTCGGCGCGCTCGCCGCCCTCCTCGCCGCACTCTGGGGAAGGCCCGGATTCGTGGAATGGCGCGAGGCGGCGCTGTTGAAGCTGCCGCTTCTCGGCCCGGTTCTAGTCGGCATCGAGGCCGGGCGCCTGTGCCGCACGCTCGGCACGCTGCTCGGCGCCGAGGTCGGCCTGCCCGCCGCGATCGCCGCGACGCGCCTCGTGCCCAAGCGCCTCGCGTTTCGCCGCGTGCTCGACGAGGCCGCGCGGCGCATTCCCGAGGGCGCGCGGCTCGCCCCCGCGCTTGCCGGGCTGGAAGCCCTGTCGCCGCTGACGCTTCAGATGATCGCGGTCGGCGAGGAGGTGAACCGCGTGCCGCATATGCTGATGCGCGCCGCCGAACTGCACGAGGAAGCCGTGGAAACGCGCATCGGGCGGCTGTTCGCGGTCATGACGCCGCTCATCACCGCCGGCCTCGGACTTCTCGTCGGCGGGCTGATCCTGTCCGTCATGAGCGCCATCCTGTCCGTCAACGATCTCGCGGCCCAATGAGCGAGGCGGAGGCGGGCGACGCGGGCTTCACGCTGGCCGAGATGCTGGTGGTGCTCGCCCTTCTGGCGCTCGCCGCCACGGCCGCCGCCTCCAGCTTTGCCAACAACCGCCCGGCCGGCGTTCTCAGCACGGTCACGGACCAGCTCGTCGCCGACCTCCAGCGCACGCGCATCGACGCGATGCGGCTCGGCCGGATGCGCCATCTCGCCTTCGATGCTGGAGAGCGGCGCTGGCAACGCGAGGGCGCCGCGCCCGTGCCGCTGCCGGACGGCGTGGGGCTCGACCTCACCACCGCCGGCGAAGCGCGGCTCGGTGGTGGCGGGGACAGCGGCGCGCCGACCATCGCCTTTCTGCCGGACGGCCGCTCCACCGGCGGGCGCGTCTCGCTGCGCCTCGGCGGCGGAGAGCGCAGGGTCGAGGTGAACTGGCTGACCGGCGCGGTGCGCCGCGAGGGGCCATGAGCGAGCCCCTATGAGCGAGCGCCGCGACGAACAGGCAGGCGAGAGCGCCGAGGAGGGTTTCACCCTGGCGGAGGTGCTGGTCGCCTTCGCGATCCTGGCGCTCGTCACGCTCGCCATGATGCGCGCCTTTTCCGGCACCTCGCTCGCCCTGTCGCGCAGCGCCGGCCATGAGGCGCGGATGGATCTCGCCGCGCGAATCATTGAAACCGAGCGCGCCCGCGACCCCATGGAGCCCGGCCGGCGCGAGGGCCGCGAGAACGGGCTCGACTGGTGGGCGCTGACCGAACCCGTCGAGAGCGCCGGCCTCGCGCCGCCCGCCGGCACGCCGCGCCTCTTTCGCCTTTCGGTCGGGGTCGATCCGCACGGCGCCAAACCCGCGTCCGCCCTTCTCTCCACTCTGATCCTCGCGCGAGGGTCCGATGGCCGCTAGCCGGGCCCTGGCGACTCGATCGGCCAAGTCGGCGGAGGCGCCCCCCTGCCGCGAAGCGGACGACCCGGAAGCCGGCACGACGCTGGTCGAGCTTCTCGTGGCGCTGGCGCTCCTGTCGCTGATCGCCCTCTTCATCGGGCAGGGCATCGACGCGATCCGCCAGATGGCGCCGGTCGGCCGGCGCATCGAGGCGGCCATGGATATCGAGGCCGCGCGCGAGCATCTGCGCCGCACGCTCGGCGAGGCGGTGGCCGATCTCGGCCTTGTCGGCGGCGCGCCGTTCGACGGGGCGAGCGAGGCGCTTCGCTTTCTGGCCCCGGCCGACCCGATCCTGGAAATCGGCGGCCTCAACGCCGTCACGCTGATGCTCGCGCCCGTCGCGGGCGGCGGGTTCGACATGGTGGAGCGCCGCGCGGTGGCGGGCGGCGATCTCGCGCTTTCGGGCAGCCTCACCCTGCTCGTGCCGGGCGTGCGATCGCTGCGTCTGCGCTATGGGGAAGCCGGCCCAGACGGGTCCATCCTATGGCGCGAGACGTGGCGGCAGCGCGGCGTCCTGCCGGCGCTCGTGTCGATCGAGCTCAGCTTCCCCGCGTCCGACCGGCGGCGCTTCGCGCCGCTCCTCGTTCATCCCCTCGCCTCGCCCGTGCCGCCGGACCGGCTAAGCCAAAGCCCTTCCGACGAGGCGCAAGGCGCTTTCCTGCCCGAAGGCTGACCGGCGCCTCTGGACCTTGCCAGCCGTCTGTCCAGCCCGCCGCGCCGGGTGAACCAGTTTCGGTCCATCTTGGGTCCCTAATGATTTCCTAACGAAGGGCCCTTGTGCTTCGGATCGGCTTGACCGTGCGGCAACGGTCCGGGGAACGGCAGGCATGGAATCCAAGGATCGGACGGAGACTGCGAGGGGACAGCGCCGCCTGCGGCGCTCCGGCTTTGCGCTTCTCGCCCTGTCCCAGATTCTGACGGCCTGCACCACGCCGAACTCCCGCACCGTCGAAGCGCGCAGCGGGCTGGAAGCCACGCGCTCGCTCGGCGCCCCGCGCGCGGCCCGGCGCGAGGGGATCTTCGGCGGGATGCGCCGTGGCACGCCGTCCGAGGTCGTCCTGTCCGGCGGCGCGTCCGGCCCGGCCGGCGGCGCGCCGCTCTACAGGGAAGCGGGCGACAAGGTGACGCTGAACCTCGTCGATGTGCCGATCCGGGCCGCCGCCAACGCGATCTTCGTGGAAATCCTGCGCTCCAACTTCATCATGGCCGACGATGTCGCGGGCACGGTGACTCTCCAGACGGCGCGCCCCGTGAGCCGGCAGGCGCTGGTGGACGCGTTCGAATCCGTTCTCGCCGGCAAGGGCCTGACGATCCAGAAGACCGGCGAGATCTATCGCATTGCCATGGGGACCGATTCCCTAGAGACCGGCAGCGTCGGCTTCACGCAGCCGGGCGACCTTCAGGTCGGCACCGGGGCGCAGATCGTGCCGCTGAAATCCGTCTCCGCGCTGGAGATGGAGCGCATCCTAAAGCCGATCGCGCCGAACGGCATCGTGCGGGCCGATCCCGCGCGCAACATTCTCGTGCTCACCGGCACGGCCGAGCAGATCCGCACGATGCGCGAGACCATCGGTCTGTTCGATGTCGACTGGATGCGCAACCAGTCCGCCGCGATCTTCCCGCTGACCGGCGGCGGCGATCCGAACGCCATCGCCAAGCAGCTCGAGGCCGTCTATGGCGGCGCGGAAGGCCCGGCGCAGGGCACGGTGCGCTTCGTGCCGAGCCGCGAGCTGAACTCGATCCTGGTGATCGCGGCCAACCGGCGCCAGCTCGACCGCGCGCGGGACTATATCCTCAAGTTCGACTTCGTGGCCTCCGAAAGCGGCCAGCGAACCTTCGTCTACAAGGTGGAGAACCGCCCGGCCAAGGAGCTGGCGACGATCGTCCAGGGCATGTTGTCGGGGATCGAGGGCTCGGGCGTTGCGAGCAGCCTGACGGCGCTGCGCACCAGCGTCGGCATGGGCGAAACGGACCTGCGCGGCGGCGAGGCCGGCGACGCACCATCCGACGCCGCGAGCGGCATCGCCGCCTCGCAGACCCCCGCCTTCGGCGCGGGCAAGATGACCGTGGTGGCGGACGAGCCGAACAACGCGCTGATCATCGTGGCGACCAAGCCGCAATACGACCGGCTCCTGCCGATCCTCGCCTCCTCCGACCGCATGGCCAATCAGGTGCTGATCGAGGCGGTGATCGCGGAAGTGACGCTGAACGACCAGTTGAAGTTCGGCCTGCGCTGGTTCTTCGAACATGGCGGCGGCGGCAAGCTGAAGCTGTCGGACGCCGTCAGCGGCGCCGTGTCGGCTCTCGCGCCGGGCTTCTCCTACATGCTCGCCAAGGCCGACTTCCAGCTCGTGATCAACGCGCTGGCCTCCGTGACCAACGTCAAGGTCATCTCCTCGCCGACCCTCACCGTTCTCGACAACCGCACCGCCCGGCTCCAGATCGGCGACCAGGTGCCGATCGTGACCCAGACCGCCACTGCCACCTCCGCCTCGATCGACGCGCCGATCGTCAACCGGGTGGAGATGAAGGACACCGGCGTCATCCTGTCGGTCACGCCGCGCATCAATTCCAACGGCCATGTCCTTCTCAACATCGAGCAGGAAGTGAGCGACGTCGTGCGCACCACCTCGTCCGGCATAGATTCGCCGACGATCCGCCAGCGCAAGGTATCCACCACCGTTTCGGTGGACGACGGGCAGAGCATCGCGCTCGGCGGCCTCGTTCAGGATTCGCGCGAGAAGGGCAACGACAAGGTGCCGGTGCTCGGCGACGTGCCGGTGCTCGGCGCGGCCTTCCGCAACCGCAGCGACGTGAAGAAGCGCACCGAACTCGTGATCTTCATCCGCCCCCGCGTCATGCGGAACGGGACGGAAGCCGAAGCCATCACCCGCGAGTTCCGCGACGGGCTGGCGCGGCTCGGGCTGGACGAAGGCAACCCGTCCACCTTCCAGCGCATCACCCGCTAGAGGCTGTCATGACGCGCCGGCGCAGAAGCGCGCCCGAGGCGGAGCGTAAGCGCGAGACCGGCGACGAGGACGGCGAAGCCGGCTTCGTGCTTCTTTCGGTGCTTCTGGCCGCGATCCTGTTCGTCGGGGTGGCCGCGAGCTTTGCCGTGCGCGCCCGGCTCGTGACGCTTCAAACCGGCAACAGGAGCGAACTCGCAAGGGCGCAGGCGCTGGCGGACGGCGCGGCCCTGTTCGTCGCCGACGCGCTGCGCCCGCCCCCGCGCCAGGCCCCCACATCGCAGGCCATTCTCGCCGCCGCGCTGTCGGGTGAGGCGACGGCCGCCCCGCCGCCCGAGCCCCTGCCGCTGCCCTTCGACGGGACGCCCCTCTCCTGCGCGCTGCCCGGCGGCGGCGGCGGCCGGCTGGAGCTGTCGGCCGTGGACCAGGGCGCGCTTCTCGATCTCAACGGCGCGTCCGTGCCCATGCTGCGCGATTTCTTCGAGGCCGCCGGCCTCGGCGGCGAGACGGCGCGGCGGTTGGCCGAGGAGATCGGCGACTTCCGCGACCCCGACGACGATCCGCAGAGCAACGGCATCGGGGAGCGCGCGCAATATTGGCAGGCGGGACTGGCCTGGGGACCGGCGAACCGGCCCTTCGTGGATGTGGAGGAGGTCGCGCGCCTGCCTTCCGTCACGCCGGCGCTGCTCGCGCGCCTGCGCCCGCTCCTCACCGTCCAGAATCCGCGCGCCGGCCTCGACCTCGCGCTGACGCCCGCTGCCTCGCACGGCGTCCTGCCGCCGGAGGCCACCGAGCGGCCGAACCTCAAGCGATGGCAATTGGCGAGTTCGCGCACGAATTTCGCGGTGGACGCCCGGCTGCGGCGGGGCGACGGGAGCCTCGCGGCCGGGCGGCGCGCGCTCGTTACCTTCGGCGGGCCGGACAATGGCGAATTGCGCGTCCTGCGCTGGTCGCGCCCGCCCTTCGGCGAGGACAAGACGAGCGCAGCGCCATCGCAGGGCGACGCCTTCTGCTCTCTTCTCGCGACGGCTCTCGGAACGGCACGCGAAGCGGCGAGCGCCACCCTCAGCCCGTGAAGCGGTCGAGAAGAAGAACCGCCATCAGCGCGAGCGCCAGATGCGGGCCGAAGCGCAGGCGCCGATCGGCCCGGATCGCGCCGCCTCGCAAGGCCTGAAGCCCGACCATCGCCAGCCCGGAGAGCGAGGCGAGAAGCACCACCAGCGGCAGCGCCTCGAGCCCGGTCCAGAGCGTCGCCGCCACCAGGAACTTGACGTCCCCGAGCCCGAGCCCCGTGCGCCCGCGCCAGACGCGGTAGAGACGGCGCAGGAGAAGAAGAAGCCCGCCGACGATCGCCGCGTCGAGACCATGCGCGAGGAGCGTTTCCGGCGAGCCCATCGCCAGACGCAGGAGGCCGAGCCCCGCGATCCCGGCATTCAGCGCATCGGGAATGCGCCCGGTTCGCCCGTCGACGAGCCCGACGAGGAGAAGCATCGGCGCCAGCAGGGCGAGGGCCGTCACGTCGCCGATCATCGCTCCTCCCCAGCCCGCCGCAGCACCGCACTTCCCCAAGCGGAGGGATCAAACGGCAAAAGGCGTTGAAGGCGCGTGAACCCGCGAAAATCGCCACGCCGCGCTTTACGGATCGCACATCAAGATCGCCTAGCGTGCCGCAAGGGAACGAGACACGGGACGGGGCGGATGCTCAGCTTTCGAAATCGCGCGGCGGAGACCGAAGGCTCGGACGAGGGCTTCACGCTCGTCGAGCTTCTCGTGGTGCTCGCCATCATCGCGCTGATCGGCACGCTCGTCGGCCCCCGCGTCCTCGGCTATATCGGCACCGCCAAGGCCGACACGGCCAAGACGCAGCTTCAGAACCTCGCCAACGCGGTGGAGCTGTATTACCTCGACACGGGCGCCTATCCGGCCGCCGACAAGGGCCTTGCCGCGCTCACCGCGAGCGACGGCGCGCCCGGCTGGAACGGCCCCTATCTGAAAAGCGCCACCGGCCTTCAGGACCCCTGGGGCCGCGCCTACCGCTACGAAGCCGCCCCCGGCGGCTTCCGCATCGCCACCCTCGGCCGCGACGGCGCGGAAGGCGGCACGGGCGAAGACGCCGACCTCACCAACCGCTGATGCGGGACGGCTCGTCGGTTGATCAAAGCGGCGCCGGGCTTCTCCCGGCCGGACGCACGAACCCGTCGCTCGCCACCATCAGCCGGCGCGCATAGTCCGAGCGCACCTCGCGCCGGGCGAGATGTCCCTGTTCCAGCGCCTCCACCGCCTCGCCTCCGCGCATCACGAGAAGCCGCTCGCACATGTGGTCGATCACGGCGAGATCGTGGCTGACGAAGAGATAGGTCAGGTTCCGCTCGGATCGCAGGCGCGTCAGAAGGTTCAGGACCTCGGCCTGGATCGAGGCGTCGAGCGCCGAGGTCGGCTCGTCCAGAAGCAGGATCGCCGGTTCGAGAATCAGGGCTCTCGCGATCGCAATGCGCTGGCGCTGCCCGCCCGAAAGCTGATGCGGCAGGCGGAAGCGGAAGGCCGCATCGAGCCCGACATCGGCGAGCGCGCGCAGGATGCGCCCGTCGCGGTCCTTCAACCCATGGATCGCCAGCGGCTCGGCGAGGATGCGGTCGACCGTGTGGCGCGGATGAAGCGAACCGTAGGGGTCCTGAAACACCATCTGCACCTTGGCGGCGAAGGCCTTGTCCCGCCGTGCGTCGAGGGGAACGCCGTCCACCCTGACCTCGCCGCCCGAAACCGGAGCGAGACCGCAAAGGGCGCGCAGGATCGTGGACTTGCCCGAGCCCGATTCCCCCACGAGCCCGAAGCTCTCGCCGGGCGCCACCGCGAAGGTCACGCCCTTCACGGCATCGACGCGCCCGCGCCCTTGGCCGAAGCTGATGCGCAGATCCGTCACTTCGATGCGGGGAACGGTGCTCATGCCTCTTCCCATTCGGGCTGGCGGTCGAGAACGGGCAGCATGTCGTGGCCGCCGCCGATGCGCGGCAGGCAGGCCAGAAGCCCCTGCGTATAGGGATGGCGAGCCTCCGACAGCCGGGCCGCCCCGATCTCCTCCACGATGCGCCCGCGATACATGACGAGAACCCGATCGCAGAAGGTGGAGACGAGCCGCAGATCGTGGCTGATGAACAGAAGACCCATGCCTCGGCCGCGCACGAGACCATCGAGAATGCGCAGGATTTCGAGCTGCACGGTGACGTCGAGCGCCGAGGTCGGTTCGTCGGCGATCAGAAGCTCGGGCTCGGGGATCAGCATCATCGCGATCATCACCCTTTGGCCCATGCCGCCCGAAAGCTCGTGCGGATAGGCGCGCAGCACGCGTTCGGGATCGCGGATCTGGACATCCTCCAGCATTGCGATCATGCGGGCCCTGGCCTCGCGCGCCGAAAGCCGCCCATGGGCGCGCAGCGCTTCGCCGAGCTGCCGGTCGATGCGCATGACCGGGTTCAGCGAGTATTTCGGGTCCTGCATCACCATGGCGATGCGGCGCCCGCGAAGGGCGCGCATGTCGCGCTCGGGCAAGGCCAGGAGATCGGTGTTTCGAAAGGCCAGTCTGTCGGCCGCGACATGGCCCGGCGCGCGCACGAGCCGCAGGATGGCCCGGCCCGTCATCGACTTGCCGGAACCGGACTCGCCCACGATCGCGACGCGCTCGCGCCCGACCGTGAAGGACACGCCCCGCACGGCCTCGACGAGACCGCGCCGGGTGTCGAAGCCGACCCGAAGGTTCCTCACCTCCAGAAGCGGCCCGGTTGAAGGAAGCCCACCCGTCATCGCTGCGCGCTCCTCGGATCGAGAATGTCGCGCAGCGCATCGCCCAGAAGGTTGAAGGCGAGGCTGACGAGCAGGATCGCGACGCCCGGAATCGTCGCCACCCACCAATGGGTCAGGAGATATTGCCGGCCCGACGAGATCATCGCGCCCCATTCGGCGAGCGGGGGCTGCGCGCCGAGACCGAGAAAGCCGAGGCCGGCCGCCGTCAGGATGATGCCGGCCATGTCGAGCGTGATGCGCACGATCACCGAGGACAGGCACATGGGCATGATATGGCCGGTGATGATGCGCAGCGTTCCCGCGCCCTGGAGCCGGGCGGCGGCGATATAGTCGGAGCGCCGCACGGTCAGCGTTTCGGCGCGCGCGACACGCGCATAGGGCGGCCAGGCGGTGAGCGCGATGGCGAGAATGGCGTTCTCGATGCCGGGCCCGAGCGCCGCGACGAAGGCGAGCGCCAGGATGAGGCGGGGGAAGGCAAGGAAGATGTCGGTGACGCGCATCAGGACCCGGTCGGTCCAGCCGCCGAGCGTGCCGGCCACGGTTCCGATCACGAGGCCGATCACCGGCGCCGTCAGCGCCACCAGCGCCACGACATAGAGCGTGACGCGCGAGCCGTAGACGAGCCGGCTCCAGACGTCGCGGCCGAGCTCGTCCGTTCCGAGCCAATGGCCGGGACCGGGCGGCAGGAGGCGCGTGTCGAGATTCTGCGCGTTGGGAGCGTGGGTCGCCAGAAGCGGCGCGAAGATCGCCATGAGGACGAGAAGCGCGATCAAACCGAGCCCGATCATCGCCAGCGCGTTGGAGCGCAGCGTCAGCCAGCCTTGCCAGAGCGCGACGGCGCGGGCCTGAAGGCGCGAGCGAGGCGTGTCGGTCGTCAGCCAGCCGCGCCAGCCGGAGCCTTGCAAAGCCTTGCTCATCGCGCCCTCGGATCGACCAGCGTGTAGACGACGTCGGACAGGAGATTGAGCACGATGAAGGCCGCGCCGATCACCAGCGTTCCGCCGAGCACTGCGTTGAAGTCGGCCGCGAACAGGGCCTGCGTGATATAGAGGCCGAGCCCCGGCCAGGCGAAGACGGTCTCGGTCAGGACCGAGCCTTCCAGAAGCGCGGCGTAGGACAGGGCGATCACCGTGACGAGCGGCACCATGGCGTTGCCGAGCGCGTGGACCCAGACGACACGCCGCTCCGAGACGCCCTTCACGCGGGCGGCGGTGATGTAATCCTGGCCGAGCTGTTCGAGCATGAAGGATCGGGTCATTCGGGAGATATAGGCGAGCGAGAAATAGCCGAGCACCAGCGCCGGCAGAACGAGATGCGATAGGGCGTTGCGGAACACGTCCCAGGCGCCCGACAGGGCGCTGTCGATGAGGATCGAGCCGGTGACGCGCGTGACGTCGAATTCGTAGGCCAGTTCGTAGGAGACATCGAGCCGGCCGGGGCCGCCGACCCAGCCGAGCTGCCCGTAGAACACGAGAAGCGCGATGAGGCCGAGCCAGAAGACCGGCATGGAATAGCCGAGAAGCCCGACGACGCGGATCACCTGATCGGGCCAGCGGCCTTGGTGGACCGCGCCGAACACACCGGCCGGCACGCCGACGAAGACGCCGATGAGGGTCGCGAGCGTGGCGAGTTCCAGCGTTGCGGGAAACGCGTTGGCGATGTCCTCGAGCACCGGCCGCGAGGTCAGGTTGGAGCGCCCGAGATCGCCGGTCACGACATCGCCGAGATAGCGCACGAACTGGATCGGCAGCGGCTGGTCCAGCCCGAGCGCGACCTTGGCCGCGTCGTATTGCGCCTGCGTGGAGCGATCGCCGACCACCGCCAGAACCGGATCGAGCGGCACGACCCGCGCGATCAGGAAGGTGACGAAGAGAAGGCCGAACAGGGTGACGAGGAGGCTGAAGAACAGGCCCGCTCCCCGCCGGAGCGCCCTCGGCACGGCCAGCCCTCCCCCGGTGGGCGCGCGGGTCGGATCGAGAGCGGGTTCGTCGAGAACGGGCGGGCTCATGCGCCCGCCCTCATGCCTGGAATGCGCAAGGGATCACTTCGCGGCTTTGGTCACGGTCCAGTAGAAGGCCGACGCCACGGCGCCGCCGGTGTGGAACCCGTCCACCCCCTTGCGAAGCGCGGGCTGCTCGGAGCGCTGGAACAGAACCGCGATCGGCGACGCCATCTGCTCGTGGCGCTGCATCTCCTCGTACATGCCCGCGCGCTTGGCCTCGTCCTTCTCGATCACGGCGGCCGCCACCATCGGCGTCGTCACCGTTGCGGGATAGGCGTTGCGCCAGGCGAGATTGCCGACGAGATTGCCCGCGTCGGAATTGTCCGGGTTGGACGCGAAGACGGAGGCGTTGGTCTGCGGATCGGGATAGTCCGGCCCCCAGGTCTGGAGCGTCAGCTTGTGGTTTCGCGCGCGGTAGATCGACAAAGCCTCGGCGCCGGTCACCGAGCGAAGCGCGGCCTTGATGCCGGCCTGGGCGAGCGTGCCCTGGATGGCCTGCGCGATATCCACACGCTCCTTCTCGTTGCGGATCAGGATTTCGGTCTCGAACCCGTTGGGATAGCCGGCTTCGGCCAGAAGCGCCTTGGCTTTCGCCACGTCGAGCTTGAAGGGCTTGTCCTCGATCGCGCCGAGGAAGCCGGCCGGCAGGAAGGACTGATGCGTCTGTTCCTGACCCTTCAGGAGCTGGCTGGTGATGCCGTCATAGTCGATCAGATACTTGACCGCCTCCATGACCTTGGGCTTGGCGAGGATCTCGTCCTTCTGGTTGCCCGAGAGGTAATAGACCTGCCCGCGCAGCTCGGTCTGGATCTTGAGATTGGCGTCCTTCTCGATGACCGCGATGTCGGTCGGGCCGAGATTGCGGGCCACGTCCACGTCGCCCTTCTGCAAGAGCAGAAGCTGGGTCGCGGGCTCCACGACATGGCGCACGAAGACACGCTTCATCGCGACCTCGTGGTTGAAATTGGGATTGGCGTCGAGCACGACGGATTCGTTCGGCTTCCAGGCGCGCAGGACATAGGCGCCCGAGCCCGCCGAATGGGTGTCGAGCCAGGAATTGCCGAAATCCTCGCCGGCATGTTCCATCACCACGGCCTTGTCGACGATCGAGCCGACCTCCGCCGTCAGCGCGTTGTAGAGGAAGGACGGCGCATAGGGCTTGTCGGTGACGATCTGGAGCGTCGAGGCGTCCACGGCCTTCACGGTCTGATCCACATTGTCCTTGGTCAGGCCGAACTGGGTGAGGATGAAGGCGGGCGTCTGATCGAGCTTTACGACGCGCTGGAGCGAGAAGGCGGCGTCCTCGGCGGTGATCGGATTGCCCGAGGCGAACTTGCGCCCTTCGGCCATCTTGAACGTATAGGTGCGGCCGTCCTCGCTGACCGACCAGCTCGACGCGAGACCGGGGATCGGCTTCAGCGTGTTCGGATCGATCTCGACCAGCGTCTCGTAGATGTTGTTGATCTGGTCCTGGCCCGAGAACTCAAAGCTTTCCGCCGGGTCGAGCGACTTCATGTCGTCGATGCCGTTGGCGATCACCAACGTGTCGGCCGGCGTCTCGGCAAGAGCCGCCGATCCCATGGCGACAGCCCCCAGAAGCACGGTTCCGGCAAACAGGCGGCGGCTGAGCGAACGGGAAAGAGAATGCGACACGGACAACCTCGTCGGGTTCGGTGAACGGATCGGCGCGGCGAAAAGCCGATTCCCCGCGCCCGACGAGGGAACGCTATGCGATGATTAATGCGTCGGCAAGCGTGTGCACTGCACAAAATCCGGGCGCATCGTCACGCCTTCCAGGTGCGGTCGAGAACCGAGAGCCAGTTGCGCCAGCTGATGCGCTCGATCAGGGCTTCGGAATAGCCGGCTGCGGCGAGATGATCGATCAGGGCGGGGAGGCCGGCGGAGGAGCCGATGGCGTTCGGGATCGTCGCGCCGTCGAAATCCGAGCCCAGCGCGACGCCGTCTTCGCCGAGGCGTTCCAGAAGCGCGTCGAGGTGGCGGCGCATCGTGTCGAGCGGGGTGTCGGGGTCCATGCGCCCGTCCTCGCGCAGGAAGGCGGTCGCGAAGTTCAGGCCGACGACGCCGCGCGAGCGCGCCACGGCGTCGAGCTGCTCGTTGGTCAGATTGCGGCTGACCGGGCACAGGGCGTGGACGTTGGAATGGGTGGCGACGAGCGGCGCGTCGGACAGCTCGGCGACGTCCCAGAAGCCGCGCTCGTTGAGATGCGACAGGTCGAGAAGGACGCCGAGCTCGTTGCAGCGCTTCACCAGCCGCCGCCCGGGTTCCAGAAGGCCCGGTCCCGTGTCGGGCGAGGAGGGAAAGCGCATGGGCACGCCATGGGCGAAATGATTGTTGCGGCTCCACACCATGCCGACCGAACGCAGGCCGGCGGCATAGAGCACGTCGAGCATGTGGAGATCGGGGTCGATCGCCTCGGCACCCTCGATGTGGAGAACCGCCGCAAGGCTGCCCCGCGCGATCGCCGCCTCGATCTCGGCGACGCTGCGGCAGACCGTCAGCCCGCCCTTCGAAGCCGTTTCGAGGCGCAGGAGGATCGAGGCCATGGCGATCGTGCTGTCGGCGCCGACCGGATGGGCGAGCGGGTCGGGCAGCGGCAGGTCGTAGCCCGGACCGCCCAGGAGGTCGGCGAGATCGCCCGCCATCGGCGAGGGCGGGAAGATCGCGAAGAGACCGCCGACGAGGCCGCCGGTCCTGGCCTTGGCGAGATCGATATGGAGACTGGAGCCGCCGGCGAGAAAGGCCTCGAACGTCGCGGGCGTCGGGTCCTGATAAATGCGCAGCAGCGCGTCGTTGTGTCCGTCGAAGACCTTCAAGGCGGGCTCTCCAAGGCGAGAAAAGCGCGACCGGAGCCGCGCGAACCATCGGTGCGCCGGCCGAGCCCGTTTCGGTCTCACCCGGCGATGCGGGCGGACGTTAATCGAGCGTCGGCTCGCGGGCCAGCGCCCGGGTCGCTTTCGCTTGGCGACCGAAAGTGCGCCCGCCTGAAGCTCTCGCCGCGCCCGCGATCAGCCGCCGGTGATGAGCCGGCCGCGTTCGTCGGCTTCCATCAGCTCGCTCATGACGTTGCGGATATGGCGCGCCATGGCCTTGTAGGCCGCTTCCGGGTTGCGCAGGCGAAGCGCGGTCAGAACCGCGTGGTGATCGCCGATCCAGAGCGGGCGCACGGTGGGCGCGTGGATGTGCTCGTGCAGCTTCTTCCACATCAGCGACTGGTCGCGCTGCACCCAGAGCGTTTCCACCATGGAGACGATGATGGCGTTGCCCGTCATGCGCGCGATGGCGAGATGGAAATCGCGGTCGCCCTTCTCGTTGAGAAGGAGCGCCTGCGCCTCGTGCTCCATGCGCGCGATGCAATCTTCCAGAAAGGCCAGATCGTAGCTCGTGGCGCGCTCGGCCGCCATGGCGGCGGCGCTCGCCTCCACCGCGAGCCGCGCTTCCAGAAGCTCGAACGGGCCGGGGCCGGCATCGGCGCCGATCTTGTCGAACTGGATCTGGCTGCCGCGCACGGGAAGAACCGTGATCCCCGTGCGCCCCTTCACCTCGACGATGCCGCGCATTTCGAGGGCGATCACCGCTTCGCGCACGACCGGACGGCTGACCTCCAGCTCCTCGGCGAGCTCGCGCTCGGAGGGCATGCGCCAATCGGGATCGCCGGACTTCTCCTCGATCATCCGGGCGATGCGGCGCGCGACCACCTGATACAGGCGCTCGTTGCCGCCGCGAATGCGTGTGTCGCCGTCCATGTCGTCCTTTCAGGGCGCCACCCCGCCGGGGATGGCGCCTCACCCGGTGGGTGTCAGGCCGCGTCCTGCGTCTTGGCCGCGTCCGGCAGCCAGGAGCGGTAGAGCGGATGATCGGCCGTGATCGGCAGCGGCGTCGGCTGGCCGGTGCGCTGCGAATGATAGGCCGCCGTCACGAGTTCGAGCGAGTTGCGCGCGTCCTGGAGCGTCACGGGCGGCTCGCCGCCGGAGACGATCGCCTCGTGGAACAGCTCGAACTGGCGCGTATAGCCGTCCTCGCGGACTTCGTAAGTGGCCAACGCCGCGTCCACCCGCGCCTGATGCGCCTCGTCCCCGGCGATGAAGGTCCAGGGATCGCGGCCCATCGTGTAGGGCTCGAGAATGCTTTCGGCCACGAGATCGTGGAAGCAGAAGCGCAGGCGCGAGATTTCCTTGCGCGAGCCGAGCGTCATGGAGAGGCTGGCGAGCGAGCCGTTCGCCATCTTCACCGAAAGCGCGGCCGTGTCCTCGACCTCGATCGGGTTCACCAGCGTCGCGCCATAGGCGAAGACCTCGGCGCAGGCGCCATGGACATAGTTCAGCATGTCATGGGCGTGGATCGCGTGGCCGAGAAGGCCGCCGCCGAGTTCCGACTTCCACTTGCCGCGCCAGGGCACCTCGTAATAGGCCGGGCCGCGCCACCAATGCGTCTCGATCGTGGTGAGGAACGGACGGCCCGTCAGCCCCTTCTCGATCAGGAATTTCAGCTTCTGCAGGCCGGTGCCGTAGCGATACTGGAAGATCGGCATGAGCTTGGGGCCCGCCGCGCGATCCACGATCGCGGCCATCTCGTCGACTTCCGCGATGGAGCCGAAGAGCGGCTTCTCGCAGATCACATGCTTGCCGGCCTCGATCACGCGCCGGCACAGGTCGAAATGCGAATCGGGCGGCGTGCAGATGTCGATGAGGTCGAGATCGTCGCGCGCGATCAGCGTCGCGACGTCCTGCGTGTATTCGGGAATGGCATATTGGTCGCAGAGCCTGCGACCGCGATCCTCGTCCAGCGAGCAGAGGACGACGACCTCGAAGAGGTCCTTGATCCAGTCGAAGCCGGCCAGATGCCGCTCGGCGATGCCGGCGCCGACGATGCCGACGCGCAGTTTCCGGGTCATGATGCGCCCTCCCCTTCAGCGATTGCCGATGCGCACGGCGTTGGCCTGCGCTTCCAGCGACAGGCGGCACACCTCGAAGACGTGGCGCTGCGGCATGGCGGTTTCGGTCCGGTCCTTCACGTCGTCGGCGAAGGCCTGGAAATAGGGCAGCTTCTCTTCGCTGCAGTCGATATGGACGTTCTCGGTCCCGTTGACGAGGAAGAGGTGGTCCTTCCCCGGACGGCCGGAAATGTCGATATATTTGCGCAGCTCGATATAGCCCTCGGTGCCGAGAATCGTCAGGCGCCCGTCGCCCCAGGTGCCGAGCGCGTCGGGCGTGAACCAGTCGACGCGCACGAAGCCCGAGGCCTTGTCGGAGCGCAGCAGGATCTCGCCGTAATCCTCGAAGCGGGGCTTGTCCGGCATGGCGAAATTGCCGATCGCGCTCGACACGATCTCGGCCGTCTCGGAGCCGGTGTAGTACAGGAACTGGTCGATCTGGTGGGACGCGATGTCCACGATGATGCCGCCGAAGCGGTCGGGATCGAAGAACCAGTCGGGGCGCGTGGCGAGCTGGAGGCGGTGCGGCCCCATGCCCATGGTCTGCACGACCTGGCCGATGCGGCCCTCGCGCACGAGCTCGCCGGCCTTCACGGCGGAGCGCACGCTGTGGCGCTCGGTGAAGCAGACCGAGAAGATCTTGCCCGTCTCCTCGACGGTGCGGCGGACCTCCTCGAGCTGGGCGAAGGTGGTGACGCCCGGCTTGTCGGTCATCACGTCCTTGCCCGCCTTCATGGCGCGCACGGCGAGCCCGGCGCGGTCGGCGGGAATGGCGGCGATGCAGATGATGTCGATCGAGGCGTCCGCGAAGATCGCGTCGCGATCGAGCTTGGGCGCGTTCGGATAATCGGTTTCGAGCGCTTTCAGGACGCCGGGCGCGGTGGTTTCAGGGCAATAGCCGACGAACTCGCAGCCCGCCGCGATCAGGCCCTTGATGTGGTCGAAAATATGCCCATGGTCGATGCCCACAGCCGCAAATCTCAGCATGTCCGAATGCTCCTCCCGTCACGGACCGACGCGACGAAACGCTAAAAGCACGCCGCTGGTCAGACCAGACACGCCACATCGGGGATTGTCAAGACGCCCCACCGGGTGGAGATCTCTGCGCTGTCGGGCACGCTTATGTAGCCAGTTGACAATCTGGTAAGACCAAGCATTCTGATCAGCACGGCCGATCGAGCGGGAGGGCTCGCCGGCATTCTGGGAGGAAGTTCAGCATGAAAAAGCGGCATCTACCGCTCCTGGCCCTTTGCGCGCTCGGCGCTTCCACGGCCCTGTCGTCCCGCGCCTTCGCGGCCGAGATCACCCTCGCCTGCCAGGATGTCGGCTTCGGCTGCACGGCCATGGCGCCGGTGATCAAGCGCTTCGAGGCTGCGAACCCGGACATCACGGTCAAGGTCGAGAACGTCCCCTACCAGTCTCTGGTGGAAAGCCTCCCCGTTCAGCTGGAATCCGGCCAGGGCCCGGACATGGCGGTCGTCACCGATCTCGGTGGCCTCAGCCGCTTCTATCTGGACCTGCGCCCCTATGTGGACGCCGCCCGCTTCGAGGCGGAATATCCCCAGACGCTCTCCTGGCTGCGCGGCGCGGACCCGACGGGCAAGGCCATCAACGGCATGCCGACGACGCTCACCGTCAACGGCGCCTATGTGAACCTCTCGCTCTTCGATCAGGCCGGCGTGCCCGTGCCGAAGGAAGGCGCGACCTGGGCGGACTGGGCCGAGGCGACGCGCAAGGTCGCCAAAGCCACCAACACCGAATACGCCATGGAAATGGACCGCTCGGGCCATCGCTTCGCGAGCCTTGCGATCAGCTACGGCGCGCAGCTTGTGGACGACAAGGGCCAGCCCGTCGTGGACGAGGGCCTGAAGAAAGCCATCGAGCAGTTCGTCGCCTGGCACAAGGATGGCACGATGCCGCTCGACCTCTGGGGCGCGGTCGGCGGCGCGACGCATCGCGAGCTGTTCGCCGACTTCCTGAACGCCAAGACGGTGCTCTATTTCGGCGGCTCCTGGACCCTCAACAAGATGGACAAGGAGGTCGGCGACCTCTTCGACTGGGAGGTCGCGCCCGCCCCCTGCGGCCCGGGTTCCTGCACGGTGATGCCGGGCGGCGGCGCGCTGGTCGGCTTCAAGCAGACCAAGAGCCCGGAAGCGGTCGGCAAGCTCATCGAGTTCATGTCGCTGCCCGAGAACAATGCCGAGATGGTGGTCGCTGCCGTCGAGATCCCGGCCTCGAAATCCCTCATCGACAAGGGGCTCGACTATCCGGGCGCCTCCGAGCGCACGCGCGAATCTCTGAAGACCTTCGCCGCGCAGGTGCCCAAGATGGCCCCGGCCGCCTTCCGCTTCCAGGGCTGGCGCTACCAGCGCGCCATGATGAACGCCATGACCACGCGCATCAGCCAGGTCATCAACGGCGAACTCGACGTCGACACGGCGCTGTCGCGCATCAAGCAGGACACCGAAATGGCCCTGCAGGCCGCCGCCAAGTAAGGCCGGGGAGAGCGATCATGGCCGTCACGCAAGGCTTGAAACACGCGGTCGGCGGGGTCTTCGCCCTGCCCGCCCGCGCCATCGAACCGATCATGCTGCGGGTGCAGAAGTTGATCGGCGCGAGGAGGATGCCCTGGGTCTTCCTCGTGCCGAACCTGACGGCCGTGCTTCTCTTCTCGCTCCTGCCGGTGGGCATCAACGTCTTCTATTCGCTGACCGGCAGCGACCGCCTCTACCCTTCCGAGCGGCCCTATATCGGCTCGGAGAATTTCGCGACGCTTCTCGACTGCGCCAGCTATCTCGACCCCGCCTCCTGCCGGGCGGACCTCTTCTGGCGGGCGGTGCGCAACACGATGCTCTTCGTGCCGGTGCAGGTCACCTGCATGATCGGCGTCTCGCTGCTGGCGGCGATCTGCCTCAACCGCAAGATCCGTGGCCGGGGCTTCTTCCGGGCGATCTTCTTCTTCCCGGTCATGCTCTCGCCCGTCGTGGTGGCGCTGACCTGGCAGTGGATCCTGCAGCGAAACGGCGCGCTGAACGGGCTTCTCAATGCGCTCGGCCTGCCCGGCGCCAACTGGCTGGCCTTTCCCGACACCGCCTTCTTCTGGACCGTCTTCGTCACGGTCTGGGCCCATATGGGCTTCTACACGATCATGCTGCTCGCCGGCCTCCAGGCCATTCCGGGCGATGTCTACGAGGCCGCCCGCATGGACAAGGCCTCCACCTGGCGCGTCTTCTCGCGCATCACCGTGCCGCTTCTCAAACCCGTCCTGCTCGTCGTCTTCGTGCTCTGCGTCATCCGCTCGGTGCAGACCTTCGACGAGCTCTACGTCCTGACCGGCGGCGGGCCGGGATCGGCCACGATGCTGATCGTCCAATATATCTACGAAGTCGGCTTCGCCGTTCAGCCCCGCAATTTCGGCCTCGCCGCCGCCGCCTCGCTGATCCTCGGCATCGTTCTCCTGATCTTCACCGCGGTGCAGCTCCGCCTGTCGAGGAATTCCTGACATGACGAGCCTTTCCTCCGACATGCCGGACCGCAGCGCGCGGGGCTTCCTGTTTCGTAAGCGCGGCGGGCGTCGGGCCGATCTCAGCGACTGGCTGACCTACGGGTTCCTGATCCTCGGCCTTCTCGTGATGTTCAGCCCGATCGTCTGGGTGGTCATCTCGTCCTTCAAGACGCAGTCGAACCTTCTGGAATTCCCGCCGACCGTCCTGCCCTACTCCGCCGAAACGGCGGTCGTGCCCGGCTTCGACGAGCCGCTGCCGCTCTACGATGTGACCCTGAAGGACGGCACGAGCGACCGCCTCGCCCAGATCCGGCGCGTCGGCAAGAACGCGCAGATGATCGACCCCGACAATCCGGCGGCCGGGCGCGTGACCGTGCCGGTCGAGAATGCCGTGGCGGTGCGCCATGTGCGTCTGGCCACCGAGAACTACACCAGCCTCTTCGCCGATTCCGGCAAGGCGCTCGGGACCTATGTCTATAACAGCCTCTACATCACCATCGTCGCGACGCTGATCACCGTCGTCATGAACTCGATGGCGGCCTTCGCCCTGTCGAAATACCGTTTCCGGGGCAGTCAGGTGGCGTTGCTCGCCATTCTGGCGACGCTGATGATCCCGGCCACCGTGGTTCTCGTGCCGACCTTCCTGATCGTCTCGGAGCTGGGTCTCGTCGGCAATCTCTGGGGCGTCATCCTGCCGACGGTCGCGACCCCCACCGGCGTGTTTCTCCTGCGCCAATATATGCTGACCATTCCCGACGAGCTGATCGAGGCCGCGCGCATGGACCATGCCAGCGAATGGCTGATCTTCTGGCGCATCGTCATGCCGCTGTCCGCGCCGGCGCTCGCCGTCGTCGCGATCTTCTCGATCCTGTCGCGCTGGAACGACTTCCTTCTGCCGCTCGTCGTTCTCAACAAGCGCGAGGTCTACACGCTCCAGCTCGCCCTCAATTCCTTCCAGGGCGAATTCGAGCTGCGCTACGACCTGCTGCTCGCGATGACGACGCTGACGGCGCTGCCGCTCGCGGCCGCCTTCCTCTTCCTGCAACGCTACATCACCACCGGCATCGCCTCGACCGGCATCAAGTGAGCGGAACCCCATGGCCGATCTCGTTCTCAAAAACGTCAACAAGACCTTCGGTTCGCACGCGGTCATCCCGAGCATCGATCTCGACATCAAGGACGGCGAGTTCGTCGTCTTCGTCGGGCCGTCGGGCTGCGGAAAATCGACGCTTCTGCGCCTCATCGCCGGGCTCGAGGAGATCAGCTCCGGCGACATCCTGATCGACGGGCAGAACGTCGCGCATACGCCCGCCGCCGACCGGGGCGTCGCCATGGTGTTCCAGTCCTATGCGCTCTATCCGCATATGACGGTGCGCCAGAATCTCTCCTTCGGGCTCGAAAACATCAAGATGCCCAAGGCCGAGATCGCCGCCCGTGTCGATGCGGCGGCGAAACTCCTGCAGATCGACCAGCTTCTCGACCGCCAGCCGCGCCAGCTTTCGGGCGGCCAGCGCCAGCGCGTCGCGATCGGCCGGGCGATCACCCGCGATCCGAAGATCTTCCTCTTCGACGAGCCGCTCTCCAATCTCGACGCCGAGCTGCGCGTCCACATGCGCCTCGAAATCACCCGGCTGCACGAGCGGCTCGGCAACACGATGATCTACGTCACGCACGACCAGATCGAGGCCATGACCATGGCCGACAAGATCGTGGTGCTGCGCAAGGGCGTGGTGGAACAGGTCGGCGCGCCGCTCGAACTCTACAACCGGCCGCGCAACACGTTCGTCGCCGGCTTCATCGGCTCGCCGCGCATGAACCTCCTGGACGGCACCTTCTCGGCCGGCGACGGAGCCTTTCGCTTCCAGGCCGATGGCTTGCCGCCGGTCGCCATGGACCATGCGGGCGGTGCGGTCGCGAAGCAGAGCGGCAAGCTCGGCATCCGCCCGGAGGATTTCCTGATCGGCGACAGCGGCTGGCCGGTCGAGATCGCCGTCGCCGAACAGCACGGCGCCAACAGCTATCTGCACGGGACGCTGCCGAATGGCGAGCCGATCCTGATCCACAAGCCCGGCCAGATCGCCGTGACGCGCGGCGACATTCTCCATGTCGCGCCCGCCCCCGGCAAATATCACCTGTTCGATCAGGCGGAGCTGCGCATCGAGGCCTGAGCGGTCGTTCTTACGGGCGCAGCACGAGTTCCATCCGCTCGGCGTGGAAGCGCGTTCGGATCACCTGAACCGGGCGATCCTCGCCATCGACGTCGATCGCCGTCGAGACCAGAACGATGCTGTCGGGCGAAGTCGCCAGATGGTCGGCGTCGAGCGGGTGGACCCGCTCGGCGATGACCCGCGTTTCGCGGCGGCGATAATCCGCGAGCCCTTCCAGCTTCAAGGCCTCCGTCACCGAGCCGGTTTCGGCATAGGCGCGCACGATGCCGGGAAAGCGCTCGGCCGAGAAATGCGAGGTGGCGATCGACAGGGGCACGCCATTGGCGACGCTCAAGGTCTCCAGCCGATGCAGCGGCGCGCCGACGGCGCAGCCCAGAAGCGCTGACAGCTCCGCGTCGGCGCGCGCGGCGTCGGCCCGGATCAACCGGCCGCCGGGCGTGCGCCCCTGTGCCAGGACGTTTTCCGAAAAGCGCGTGCGCGGCCCGATCGGATAGGCGAGCCGCTGCACCGGCGCGTTGACGAAGGTGCCGCGCCCGCGCTCGACGCGCAGCAGGCCCTCCACCGCCAGCGACTGGATCGCCCGGCGCACCGTGTGGCGATTCACCCCGAAGCGTTCGGCCAGATCGATCTCGGGCGGCAGGCGCTCGGTCAGCGCCCCTTCCGCGATATCCAGGCGAATCCGGTCGGCCACCCGGCGCCAGCGCGTCACGCCCTCGTCCATCCCGTTCAAACTTGGCCCCCTCGCCATTCTTTCGCGCCGTCATACTGGCGTCACCGATGGACTGCTAGACGTGTCTCGTCCAGACTAGATGTCTAAACAACTAGACCAATTACCGGACGAACCGATGCTTGCAGCTTCCGACGCTTCCCCCGATCCCAGCGCGGCGCCCCGCCAAAGGGCGATGGGCGCCTTCGCGCTCGCCCCCGCCGCGCTGCTCCTTCAGCTGCGCGACCGCCTGCCGGCCGACCTGCCGCAGGCCCATCCCGTGCGCGGGCCGCAGATCGGCCTGGTCATGCTGCGCGGGCGGGCGGGCGGCGGCGGTGCGCCGTTCAACCTGGGCGAAGCCAGCGTCTGCCGCGCCACGGTCCGGCTCGGCAGCGGCGAGGTCGGCCATGCGATGATCCTCGGGCGCGACGCCGAGAAGACACGGCTCGCCGCCCATCTCGACGCGCTCTGGCAGCACCCGGACTGGCGCGAGCGGATCGAGAGCGAGATCGTCGAGCCGGCGCTCGCCGCCGACGCGGCCGACGCCGCCCGGCGATCCGCCGAGACCGAGGCGACGCGGGTGGATTTCTTCACCGTCGTGCGGGGCGAGGATCAGGCCTGATGGACACGAAACTCTCCACCCAAACGGTTTCGGGCGGCTTCTTCGACCCCGTGCTCGGCGCGCAGGACGCGTTCCGCCGGATCATGACCGCCTTCGCCGAGCCCGGCACGATCGTGACCCTCCCCCATCCCGTCGAGGCGCCGGCGTCGCTTGTTCCGGCCGCCGCCGTGCTTCTCCTGACGCTGGCCGACGCCGACGCGCCGGTCTTCCTCGACCCCGCGCTGGCGGGCGGCGCGGTGCCCGGCTGGCTCGGCTTCCATACCGGCGCCGAGATCACCCAAGAGCCGGAAGGCGCGAGTTTCGCGGTCCTTGGCGAGGGGTCCGACCCCGCCGGCTGGGCGCGTTTCTCGCTCGGCACCGACAGCTATCCCGACCGCGCGGCGACCTTGATCCTGCCGGTGGCGAGCCTTCAGGGCGGCGCGCCGCTCACCCTCGCGGGCCCCGGCATCGAGACCACGCGCCAGTTCGGCCCACGCGGGCTGCCGGAGGGTTTCCTCGCCGCGCGCGCGGCGAACGCGGCGCTCTTCCCCCGCGGCCACGATCTCGTTCTCGTCTGCGGCGAAGAGCTGGTCGCCCTGCCGCGCACCACGCGCATTCGGGGGGTCTGACCATGTATGTCGCCGTCAAGGGCGGAGAATCCGCCATCCGCAACGCCCACGCGCTTCTCGCCGACCGCCGGCGCGGAGACCGGGACGTGCCGGCCCTTTCGCTCGGCCAGATCACCGGGCAGCTTTCGCTCGCCGTCGACCGCGTCATGGCGGAAGGCTCGCTCTACGACCCCGAACTTGCCGCGATCGCCATCCGGCAGGCGCGGGGCGACATGATCGAGGCGATCTTTCTCCTGCGCGCCTATCGCACCACGCTGCCGCGCTTTCGCGCCGCCGAGCCGATCGACACCGGCGCCATGCAGCTGGAGCGCCGCGTGTCCGCCACCTACAAGGACCTGCCGGGTGGGCAGCTTCTCGGGCCGACCTTCGACTACACGCATCGCCTTCTCGACCCCGCCATGGCCGGCGACGAGCAGGTCCCGGAGCCCGAACGGCGCGAGGCGCCGGAGGCCGACTGCACCGCGCCGCGCGTCACCGATCTTCTCGGCACGGAAGGGCTGATCGAGCCGGACGGCACGCCCCCTTGCGAGGGCTGGGGCGAGCCCGGCGACATCACGCGCGATCCGCTCGACTTCCCGGCCGGGCGCGACCTGCGGCTTCAGGCGCTGGCGCGCGGCGACGAGGGCTTTCTCCTGGCGCTCGGCTATTCGACGCAGCGCGGCTACGGGCGCAACCATCCGTTCGTCGGCGAAGTGCGCATCGGGCTGGTGGAGGTCGAGGTGGACCTGCCCGAACTCGGCTTTCCGGTGGTGGTCGGGCGCCTGCGCGTCACCGAGTGCCAGATGGTGTCGCAATTCGCTGCGCCGGAGGGCGAGGACGCCCGCTTCACGCGCGGCTACGGGCTGGTCTTCGGCCAGAGCGAGCGCAAGGCCATGGCGATGAGCCTCGTGGACCGCGCGCTGCGCGCCGACGAGTTCGACGAGGAGCGCCGCGCCCCGGCGCAGGACGAGGAATTCGTGCTCGCCCATTGCGACAACGTCGCCTCGACCGGCTTCGTGGAACATCTGAAACTGCCCCATTACGTCGACTTCCAGGCCGAGCTTCACCTTCTGCGCACGCTGAACGCCGGGCGCCGGGCGGAGGCGCGGGAACCCGAGGACATGGACGCAGGCACCGTGCGCGCGGAGGCCGCGGAATGACCCTCACCCTTCCCGCCATCAACTTCGCCTATCTCGACGAGGCGACGAAGCGGATGATCCGCCGCGCTATCCTCAAGGGCATCGCCATTCCCGGCTATCAGGTGCCCTTCGCCAGCCGCGAAATGCCCATGCCCTACGGCTGGGGCACGGGCGGCGTGCAGGTGACGGCCGCGATCGTCGGGCCGAGCGACGTGCTGAAAGTCATCGACCAGGGCGCCGACGACACGACCAACGCCGTGTCCATCCGTGCCTTCTTCGAGAAGGTGGCCGGGGTCGCCACCACGACCCGCACCGGCGAGGCCTCGATCATCCAGACGCGCCACCGCCTGCCCGAAGCGCCGCTGAAGGCGGGGCAGACCGTCGTCTATCAGGTGCCGATCCCCGAACCCTTGCGCTTTCTGGAGCCGCGCGAAAGCGAGACGCGCACGCTCCACGCGCTGGAGGAATACGGGCTCATGCATGTGAAGCTCTACGAGGACATCGCCCGCCACGGCCATATCGCCACGACCTATGCCTATCCGGTGAAGGTCGAGGGGCGCTACGTGATGGACCCCTCGCCCATCCCGAAATTCGACAATCCGAAGATGCACCGCTCGCCGGCGCTCCAGCTCTTCGGCGCGGGCCGCGAGAAGCGCATCTACGCCCTGCCGCCCTTCACGGACGTTCTGAGCCTCGATTTCGAGGACCATCCCTTCGCGATCCAGCATTTCGAAAGCCCTTGCGCCCTGTGCGGGGCGAAGGGGGTCTATCTCGACGAGGTGGTCACCGACGACCGGGGCGGACGCATGTTCGTCTGCTCCGACACGGACCATTGCGAGACACGCCAGGCGGACGGCCATCGCGGCGCGCTTCTGGGAAAGGCGGACGCATGAGCGCGGACACTCCTCTTCTTCGCGTTCGCGATCTGGAAAAGCGCTACGGCGCGCGGATCGGCTGCACGGGCGTGTCGCTCGACCTCTGGCCGGGCGAGGTTCTGGCGATCGTCGGCGAATCGGGTTCGGGCAAGACGACGCTTCTCTCCTGCCTGTCGGCCCGCCTCGCGCCGAGTTCCGGTAGCGTCCACTATGCCATGCGCGACGGCGCGATGCGCGACCTCGCCGATCTCACCGAGGCCGAGCGCCGCTTCCTGATGCGCACCGACTGGGGCTTCGTGCACCAGAACCCCACTGACGGCCTGCGGATGCGCGTGTCGGCGGGCGCCAATGTCGGCGAGCGGCTGATGGCGGTGGGCGAGCGTCATTACGGGCGGCTGCGCGACAGCGCCACCGACTGGCTCGGCCGCGTTGAGATCGATCCGGGGCGCATCGACGACCGGCCGACCGAGTTCTCGGGCGGCATGCGCCAGCGGCTGCAGATCGCCCGCAATCTCGTCACCCATCCGCGCCTCGTCTTCATGGACGAGCCGACCGGCGGGCTCGACGTCTCCGTTCAGGCGCGCGTCCTCGACCTCCTGCGCGCGCTCGTCGCCGATCTCGGCCTTTCCGTCATCATCGTGACCCACGATCTCGCCGTCGCCCGGCTCCTGTCGCAGCGCATGATCGTCATGAAGAGCGGGCGCGTGGTGGAGGAAGGTCTGACCGACCGCGTCCTCGACGACCCGCACCATCCCTACACCCAGCTCCTCGTCGCCTCGATCCCGGAGTCCTGACGATGTCCTCTCCTCTTCCGACCGTGGCCCCTCTTCCGACTGTCGCCCCTCTTCTCTCCGTCGACGGCGTCGCCAAGTCCTTCACCATGCATCTGCGCGGCGGCGTCCAGCTTCCCGTGGTGGAGAACGTCGCCTTCCAGCTTCATCCCGGCGAATGCGTCGTGCTCGGCGGCCCGTCGGGCGTCGGCAAGAGCTCGATCCTGCGCATGATCTACGGCAATTATTCCGTGGATCGCGGCGCGATCCTCGTGCGCGACGCCGCCAATGGCGCAATGCGCGATCTCGGCGCCGGCGATCCGCGCACCGTGCTGGCGCTGCGCGAGCGCTCGATCGGCTATGTCAGCCAGTTCCTGCGCGCCGTGCCCCGCGCTTCGGCGCTGGACGTCGTGGCCGATCCGCTGGTGCGCCTCGGGAGCCCACGCGAGGAGGCCGGCGCGCGGGCCGCCGCGATGCTGCGCCGCCTGAACCTGCCGGAAGCCCTCTACGACCTGCCCCCCGCCACCTTTTCAGGCGGCGAGAAGCAGCGCGTCAACATCGCGCGCGGCTTCCTCACCGATCACCCGATCCTGCTTCTGGACGAGCCCACCGCCTCGCTCGACGCCGCCAATCGCGACGTGGTGGTGCTGATGATCCGCGAGAAGCTCAATGCCGGCGTCGCGATCCTCGGCATCTTCCACGACGAGCCGGTGCGCGCGGCGGTCGCCACCCGCATTCTCGACGTCTCCGCCTTTTCCGCCCGAAAGGCCGCCTGATGCCGAAGCTCAGCGAACATGTCCCGCTCGTTCATCCGAGCGCCGAGATCGAGAACTCGACGCTCGGCCGCTTCACCGAGGTCGAGGCGCGCAGCGTCCTGACCGAGACCGTGCTCGGCGACTATTCCTACGCGATGCAGGATTGCCGGATCTTCGCCGCGCGCATCGGCAAGTTCGTCAACATCGCGGCCTCCGTGCGCATCAACGCGACCAACCATCCGGTCTGGCGCGCGACGCTGCACCACTTCACCTATCGCGCCGGCGACTATTTCGACGGGGCCGAGGACGAGGCGGACTTCTTCGAGGCGCGGCGCGACAATGTCGTGACCATCGGCCACGATGTCTGGATCGGCCATGGCGTCACCGTCCTGCCGGGCGTCACCATCGGCAATGGCGCGGTGATCGGCTCGGGCGCGGTGGTGACGCGGGACGTCGCGCCCTACACGATCTCGGGCGGCGTGCCGGCGCGCCTGATCCGCGAGCGCTTCGGCCCCGGCATCGGCGCGCGCATGGATGCGCTCGCCTGGTGGGACTGGCCGCACGAGACGCTCTTCCGCGCGCTGGAGGATTTCCGCCGCCTCGAAGCGGAGGCGTTTCTCGACGCCTACGAGACTGTCACCAAACCTTAATCCGGATGTCACCGACAGCCCAACTCGGCGTGACATGGTCCGCCGAAACGAGATGAGGGACGATGTCATGACCGCGATCCGCGTCACTCGACTGTCCAAGCGATTTGGGACCACGCAAGCGCTCAGCGATGTCAGCCTCTCGGTCGAAGCCGGCGAGATGGTGGCGCTGATCGGCGCGTCCGGCTCGGGCAAGTCGACCCTGATCCGCCACATCGCCGGCCTGGAGACCGGCGAGGGCGAGGCGAGCGGCATCGCGATCTTCGGTACGCCCGTCCAGGCCGGCGGGCGGATGCTGAAGGGCGCGAAGGCGGTGCGCGGCGACGTGTCGGTGATCTTCCAGCAGTTCAATCTGGTGCATCGCCTGAGCGTCCTCACCAATGTCCTGATCGGCGCGCTCGGCCGCCTTCCCCGCTGGCGCGGCACGCTCGGCCTGTTCGGCGCTTCCGAGAAGACGAGGGCGCGCGAAGCGCTGGAGCGCGTCGGCATCGGCCATGCCGGGCCGCAGCGCGCCTCGACGCTGTCCGGCGGCCAGCAGCAGCGCGCCGCGATCGCCCGGACGCTGGTGCAGGGCGCGCGCATCCTGATCGCCGACGAGCCCATCGCCTCGCTCGACCCGGCCTCGGCCAAGCGCGTGATGGACGTGCTCGCCTCGATCAACCGCGACGACAAGATCACCGTTCTCGTGTCGCTGCATCAGGTCGATTACGCCCGGCGCTACTTCCCGCGCACGGTCGCCATGCGGGACGGGCGCGTCGTCTATGACGGGCCGTCATCCGCGCTCACCAACGCGTTCCTGTCCGAGCTCTACGGCTCGGCCTCGGAAGAACTGCTCCTGCCGGACGCCCCGGCGGCAGCGCCCCCGCGCCGGCCGGAGCCGGTGCGCCATCCCTCGCTCGGAGCCCTCGAGGCCGTCTGAGTTTGTCTGACACGATCGGAGACTGCCATGAACGCAATCCTCAAGGGTCTGGCGGGGCTTATGCTCGCCTCCGCCTTCGCCGGTTCGGCTCTCGCCGAGACCGTCAATTTCGGCATCATTTCCACGGAATCGCAGCAGAACCTGCGCACCAAGTGGGAGCCGTTCCTCGCCGACATGACGAAGCAGACCGGGCTCGACATCAAGCCCTTCTTCGCCTCCGACTATGCCGGCGTCATCGAAGGGATGCGCTTCGGCAAGGTGCAGCTCGCCTGGTACGGCAACAAGTCCGCGATGGAAGCGGTGGACCGCGCCAAGGGCGAGATTTTCGCCCAGACCGTCCATGCCGACGGCACGCCGGGCTACTGGTCGGTGATCCTCGCGCCGGCCTCGTCCAAGCTGAATTCGCTGGACGATCTCCTCAAATGCGACAAGTCGCTGAACTTCGGCTTGGGCGATCCGAACTCGACGTCCGGCTATCTCGTGCCGATGACCTTCGTCTTCTCGGCCCGCAACATCGACCCCAAGACCTGCTTCAAGAACGTCACCAACGCCAATCACGAAACCAACGCGATGGGCGTCGCCAACGGCCAGCTGGACGCGGCCGCCAACAACACGGAAAACCTGGAGCTTCTGGAAAAGAACCAGCCCGCGGCCTACGGCAAGGTCAAGGTCATCTGGAAGTCGCCGCTGATCCCGTCCGATCCGCTGGTCTGGGCCAAGGACCTCGCCCCGGAGACCAAGGAGAAGCTGCGGACCTTCATCCTCGACTACGGCACCGACCGCTCCAAGGGCGACAAGGCCCATGAGCTGGCGGTTCTGAACGAGCTGCAATGGACCACCTTCCGCCCCTCCAACGACGACCAGCTCCTGCCGGTCCGCATCATGGAACTGACGAAGTCGATCGCGCAGGCCAAGGGCGACGCCAAGCTGTCGGACGCCGAGAAGGCCGAGAAGATCAAGCCGCTGGAAGAGAAGAAGGCCGCCTACGAGGCCGCGCTCGCCAAGCTTCCGCAGGGCTGATCCGTCCTTCCCGCGCCGGGGCGGCCTTTCGCCCCGGCGCCCTTCCCGTCCTCGCAGGCGAGACCTCATGACCCAAGCGAACACGATCTCCGAGACCGGCAAGGCTTCGATCGCACAGGGCGCGCGCGGCTCCTTCGGCTCGCTCGCCACGCTGGCGCTCGTCGCGGGCGCGCTCGCCTGGAGCTGGACGCCGGCCGATATGGGCCGCTGGACCTATCTCTTCACCGATTCGGCGAACATGGCCGAATATGCCAGCGGCTTCCTGCGCCCTGACTTCGCGGAGTGGCGGATCTATCTCCACGAGATGATCGTCACCGTGCAGATCGCGATCTGGGGCACGTTCCTCGCTGTCGTCCTGTCGGTGCCCTTCGGCATCCTGTCGGCCGAGAACATGGCCCCCGCCTGGGTGTATCATCCCGCGCGCCGGCTCATGGATTTCTTCCGCGCCATTCACGAGGTCGTCTTCGCCGTGCTCTTCGTCGTCGCGGTCGGCCTCGGGCCGTTCGCGGGCGTCATGGCGCTCTTCGTTCACACGACCGGCATTCTCGCCAAGCTGTTTTCCGAAGCCGTGGAGGCGATCGACCCGCGACCGGTGGAGGCGATCCGCACGACGGGCGCCTCGCGGCTGCAACAGGTGATCTACGGCGTTATCCCGCAGGTCCTGCCGCTCTGGATTTCCTTCTCGCTCTACCGGCTGGAATCCAACGTGCGCTCGGCCACCGTCCTCGGCGTCATCGGGGCGGGCGGCATCGGGCAGATCCTGTTCGAGTCGATCCGGGGCTTCTACTATCCGCAGGCCTCGGCCATGCTGATCATCGTCGTCCTGACGGTTTCTCTCATGGACCTCCTGTCCCAGTTCCTGCGAAAGCGCGTCATCTGATGAGAGCCGCGATCTATTTCACACCGCCCGCCGACGCGCCGCTGACGCATCTCGCCGCCGCGTGGCTCGGCCGCGACGCCTTCGCCTCCTCCTCCGTCCCCCTGCGGGCGCCCGAGCCCTGGCTCGCGCCGCTCGTCGCCGAGCCCGCGCGCTACGGCTTCCACGCCACGATGAAGGCCCCTTTCCGGCTCGCCGACGGCATGTCCGCAGAGGCGCTGGACGCGGCGCTCGCCGCCTTCTGCGCCGAGCGGGCGGCGCCGACGATCCGCTCGCTCGCGCTGCGCCGCATATCCGGCTTCTTCGCGCTCGTGCCCGATCAGGCCGAGCCCGAGCTCGACGCGCTGGCCGCGCAGACGGTGCGCCGCTTCGAGCCGTTTCGGGCAGGCTTGAGCCCGGCCGAATTCGCGCGCCGCAAGCCCGAGAGCCTGAGCGAGCGCCAGCGCGCCCATCTCGCCGAATGGGGCTATCCCTACGTCTTCGAGGCGTTTCGCTTCCACATGACGCTGACGGGCCGCGTTCCCGACGAAGCGGCGCCCGCCGTCGAGGCGGTGCTTCTGGCGCGCTTCGAGCCCGTGCTCGGGCGCCCGCTTCCCGTCGACGGGCTCGCCCTGTTTTGCGAGGACGCGCCCGGCGCCCCCTTCACCGTCCAATCCCGCCATCCGCTGCGCATCGAGCCATGAACGCGATCACCATGACCACCACGTCCACCGAACAGGTCTTCACCAACGCCGCCATCGTGCTGCCCGACGAGGTCGTCGAGGGCAGCCTCCTCGTGCGCGAGGGGCGGATCGCCGACATTTCCAGCGGCCCGGCGCGCGGCGGGGTGGATTGCGAGGGCGACCATCTCCTGCCCGGCCTCGTGGAACTGCACACCGACAATCTGGAGGGCCATTACCTTCCGCGCCCCAAGGTGCGCTGGAACATCCATGCCGCGCTGCAGGCGCATGACGCGGAGATCGCGGCCTCCGGCATCACCACCGTGTTCGACGCGCTGCGCGCGGGGCTCGACGAGGACGCCCAGCTCGGCATTGCCGACATGCGCCTCATGGCCGATGCGATCCTCGCCGCCAAGGAAGCCGGGGACCTGCGCGCCGATCACTATCTCCACCTGCGCTGCGAAGTCTCGGCGCCGGACGTGATGGAAGCCTTCGACGGGCTCGCCGCCAACCCCTGCGTGCGCCTCGCCTCGCTGATGGACCATGCGCCCGGCCAGCGGCAGTTCGTGGATCTCGAAACCTACCGCGTCTACTATCAGGGCAAGACCGGCATGTCGGACCCGGTCTTCGCGGAGTTCTGCGCCCGGCGCATCGAGCAGTCGGAAGCCCATTCCCCCGGCCATCGCCTGCTTCTGTCGGAGCGCTGCCGCGCCGCCGGCATCACGCTCGCCTCGCATGACGATGCCACGCTCGCCCATGTCGAGGAAAGCCGCGCCCTCGGCGTCGCGCTCGCCGAATTCCCGACCACGCTGGAGGCCGCGCGCGCCTCGCACGAAAGCGGCCTCGCGGTTCTGATGGGCGCGCCCAATGTCGTGCGCGGCGGCTCGCATTCGGGCAATGTCTCGGCGATCGCGCTGGTGGAAGCGGGCCTTCTCGACGTCCTGTCCTCGGACTACGTGCCCTTCAGCCTGATCCAAGCGAGCTTCGTTCTGGCCGAGCGGATCGGCCTGCCCGCCGCCGTGCGCATGGTGAGCCAGGCGCCCGCCCGCGTCGCCGGCTTCACCGACCGAGGCGCCATCGCGTCCGGTCTGCGCGCCGATCTCGTACGGGTTCATGCGCCGAGCACGAGGGCGGCGACGCCGGTGGTGCGCGGCGTCTGGCGCGAGGGCCGACGTGTCGCCTGACCGGAGCCTGTCGCCCGGCGGGAACCCGAGCCCGCTCGCCCCGGGCGCTGGCCTCCTCGTCGCCGTGGTCGGCCCGAGCGGGGCGGGAAAGGACACGCTGATCCGCCTCGCGCTGGAGCGCTTGGGGGGGGAGCCGCGCCTTGCGCTCGCCCGCCGCGTCGTCACCCGGCCCTGCGATGGCCAGTCGGAAGAGCACGACAGTCTGGACGAGGCCGGTTTCGCCAAGGCCGAGACCGAGGGCGCCTTCTGCCTCAGCTGGCGCGCGCACGGTCTCGCCTATGGCCTGCCGACGCGCATCGAGCAGCAGGTCGGTGCCGGCCAGATCGTCCTCGCCAATCTCTCGCGCCGTGCAATCGGTGAAGCAGGGGCGCGCTTCGGCCGGCTCGGCATCGTCGAGATCACCGCGCCGCCGGAGGTCCTCGTCGCGCGCATCGCCGCGCGGGGCCGCGAAACCGAAGCCGACATCCGCGCCCGCATCGCCCGCTCCGCGCCGCTCAGCCCGCCGCCGCAGACCATCAGCTTCCTGCGCATCGACAATAGCGGACCGGCAGACCAAGGCGCCGACGCACTCGCCACCCATCTCGGCGCGCTCCTGGGCCGGGTCCTGCCCTGACGGATGGCGGAGCGCGTGCGGATCGGCGCGCCCGCCTTTCGGTCGTCTCTCGAAGCGGTTCGAGAGACGAGGGTCCGGGAGCACGAAGCGATTCGCACCCTCGACGGATACGATCCGCACCTTCGCGAGTTGTGTGAAAAATCATCCGTTCGACGCCGAGGAACCCGAATGCTCGCTTCCCTTCTGATCGGTCTGGTCGCCGGCCAGCGCGCCATGACCCCGCTGGCGCTCGTGGCCGATGCGGCGGGCCGGGGCCTTCTGCCGCCGGGCGCGCCGGGCGCGCGATGGCTCGCCCATCCGCTCGCCCGGCTCGGCGCGACGGCGCTCGCGGCCGGCGAGATGGCCGGCGACAAGCTCCCCTCCGCGCCCGATCGCACCGTGCCCTCGGGCCTCATAGCCCGCAGCCTGACGGCGGCGCTCGCCGGCGCGGCGTTCGCGCCGCGCGGCCGGCAGGTGGAGGGCGCCGCACTCGCCGCCGCCGCGGCGATCGGTGCGTCCTTCCTCGGCCTTGCCCTGCGCAAGCGCGCCATGGCGCGCTACGGGCAGACCCGCACGGGCCTTGTGGAAGACGCGATCGTCCTCGCCAGCGGCACCGCGATCACCCAGCTCGCCACGAATCGCGCCGCCTCGCGCCGTTGGCCCGACAGGCTTTCGCACCGGCGCGACTGAGCGCGCGCCGCACACAAGAGAGTGCAGTGATCGTGAGAGTGCAGTGATCGTGAGACAACGGCTCGGTGCGCTTCTCGCCGCATGAGAAGCCACCTAGGCGAACCGAGCCAGTCCATCAACCGGATACGAAGCGTCTGACCGCCCGAATTTGCGTATCTGTCAGGTGTCAGCCAATCTAAAAGCCGAACCACGCGCCTAGATACTGTATTGTCAGGGGGAAGATGGTGCTGCGAGAGAGGATTGAACTCTCGACCTCTCCATTACCAATGGAGTGCTCTACCACTGAGCTACCGCAGCGCTTCGATGGCGGCTGTTTGCCATAAGGCTTCAGGGAAGGCAAGTCGGATTGCGCGATCTTTTTCATCGTGCCGACATGCGAAAAGGCTAGACAGTCTTTTTCGCGACGCCTATAAGGCCCTCACCAACGCAGCACGGTTCGAACGAAGCGGCGCTGCTGGCCCAAGTAGCTCAGTTGGTAGAGCATGCGACTGAAAATCGCAGTGTCGGTGGTTCGATTCCGCCCTTGGGCACCATTTTCCTGGTTTTCAATCTGATGGACTGGTTCGGCTTGACGCTGAGCCGCTAGCTTGTGTTCGGCTCAGCCTGTCGTCGCGTCGACAAGCGCCCATGCTCCACGCTCCGAATCTTCGTGTTTCGATTCGCGCGAATAGCGACCGTGCCCTAGGACCGCGCCCCGCCGAATCTCCGCCGAGCTTGGCAGCCCCTCCCCTCGCTACAAGCGCCTGCCGAAACCTCTCAGCGGAGAATCATGGCTGGAAAATTTTTCGTAGCGCCAGAGAGCAGAGCTCTGTCGCTGGAAGATCAGCAGGGTCACGCTTCCGCCGGTCCTGGCTGGCGGACGAGCCGCATAGCTCGCCCCATGGTCCGACGGCCCCAACCCCGCAAGGTTTCGTCGGTGCTCTAAAGCGCGCCGGCCACCGCCTTCAGCCAGATCGACACGGCGACCGCGCCGCCATCGGGGATGCCGAGCGCGCGGGCGCCGAGATAGCTGGCGCGGCCGAGGCGCGGGCTCATGGCCTCAGTTCTCGCCGCGCCCTCCTCCGCCGCGCGCGCGGCGTCGGCCCAGGCCTCGGCCGGCGTCCGATTCGCCTCGGCGGCGCGCCGGAGGGCGTCGGCCGCCGGTTGGAGCGCGTCCAGCATGGTGCGATCGCCCGGCCTGGCGCCGCCGAGTTCGGAAATCGCCTCCACCGCCGCCGCGAAGGCTTCGGCGCTCGCGCCCGAACCCGCCGGCGCGTCGGCCAGATGGCGCGCCGCGCGCATGAGGCCCGTCGCGTAGAAGGGGCCCGAGCTTCCGGCGATCGCCCGGCGCAGCGCGTCGGCCATGGCCTGGAGCGCGCCGTCAGGGCTCGTCCAGGCGGCATCCGGCAGCGCGCGAAGGGCCGCCGCCCCACGCGCCAGACTGGCGCCGAGATCGCCGTCGCCGGCCCGCGCGTCGAGATCGGTCAACGCGCCCTCAGCCGCTTCGAGCGCGGAGGCCGCCGCCAGCACGGCGCGCCGCATCCTGTCCATGCCGGGCCGGGCCTCCTGCCCGGCCGCTGCGGGCGCGGGCGATTTGGGCGCGGTTGACGGCAGGCGGACGGTTCGGTTGAGATGGCCCCGGCCCGGCCAGGCGGGCGCCGCGGTCGGCGCGTCGAGCAGCGCCAGTCGTTCGTCGTCCACGCGCAGGAGCGAGAGCGAGCAGCCACGCATGTCGAGGGCCGAAAGCAGCGTGCCGCACCAGGCACGCTCGACCCGCAAGCCTCGCGCCGCCAACTGGCGGAGCGCCTCGTGCGCGACGATGTCGAGTTCCATCGGCGGCGTGCCGCCGAGACCGTTGACGAGAAGCACGCAGCGCTCGCCCTCCGTAAGGTGGAGGTCGTCGACGATGGCGGCCAGCAGTTCCTCCACCAGCGCGCCGGCGGGCTTCAAGGGCGCGCGGCGCACGCCCGGTTCGCCATGGATGCCGAGTCCGAGTTCGATCTCGCCTTCGGCCAGCTCGAAATTCGGTTTGCCGGCGGCGGGCACCGTGCAGGGTTCGAGCGCGAGGCCCATCGTGCCGAGATCGGCCGCCGCCGCGCGCACCAGCGCGGCGACCGTGGCGAGCGCGTCGCCCCGCTCGGCCGAAGCGCCCGCGATCTTGTGAACGAGGATCGTGCCGGCGATGCCGCGCCGCCGATCCTTCGGGACGGTGTCGCGCAGCGCCACGTCGTCGGCCACCACGACGATCTCGACCTCCTGGCCGCGCGCCCGCATCATTTCCGCCGCGAGGCCGAAATTCAGCCGGTCGCCTGTGTAGTTCTTGACGATCAGGAGCGCGCCGGCCGCGCCCGTCGCCGCCTCCAGCCCGGCCAGAACCGCGTCCGTCGAGGGCGAGGTGAAGACGTCGCCGGCCACCGCCGCCGTCAGCATCCCCTCCCCGACGTAGCCGGCATGGGCGGGCTCGTGGCCGCTGCCGCCGCCCGACAGGACGGCGACCCGGCGCGCCTCCGGCTCCGGCAGGGGATGGCGGATCACGACCGATTCGTCCGCTAGCAGCGCTTGGGCGGGTGCGAGCGCGACCGCGCCTTCCAGCATTTCGGACACGAGGGTCTTCGGGTCGTTGATGAGCTTCTTCAAGGGGCGCCTCCGCAACCGGCCGGGATCGTCGGGATTGAGTCTGCCGGCCGGGCGCGCGGATGCAAGGGCGGATGCGACGGGATCGGCCTTGTTGCAGAGGTTTGCGAGGCGCAAAGCGCGCGGGTTCCGAAGGATCGATGCAGCGACCGGTGCGCATGGCCCCCGTGCAAGCGACGGGCTGGTGGAGCCCTTATCGGCGGCACCCCGACGTCTCGATCCACCCCCACGCCTTTCGCTCCGCCTTTTCCCTCGCCTATCATGGCGGAGACGGGCTCGGCGGGAGCGCGGCCTCCTCAAGCCCTTTCCGCCGCCGCCTTTGCAGATTGGGAGTTCAAGCATGACGTCGATCTTCGACGAGCCGGAGCGTTTCGCCGCCACTGCCCTTGCCGGCTTCTGCGACGTTCACAGCCATCTCGTCCACGGCCTGCGCGGCGGCGCGCTGCGCGCCAGCCAGACGCCGGAGGGCAAGGTCGCGCTCGTGATCGGCGGCGGCTCGGGCCATTACCCCGCCTTCGCCGGCTATGTCGGCGCGGGGCTGGCGGATGCCGCCGTCGCGGGCGACGTCTTCGCCTCGCCCTCCACCGAGAGCGTCGCGCGCATCTGCCGGCAGGCCCATCGCGGCGGCGGCATCGTGCTCGGCTTCGGCAATTACGCCGGGGACGTCCTGAATTTCGGCGCGGCGGCCGAGCGGCTGCGCGGCGAAGGGATCGACGTGCGCATCCTCGCCGTCACCGACGACGTGGCGAGCGCACCGCCCACGGAGAAGAGCAAGCGCCGGGGCGTGGCGGGTGACATCCCCGTGTTCAAGATCGCGGGCGCGGCGGCGGAAGCCGGCCTGTCGCTGGACGAGGTGGAACGCCTGGCGCGCCTCGCCAATGCGCGCACCGTCTCGCTCGGCGTCGCCTATTCGGGCTGCACCCTACCGGGCGCCGACGCGCCGCTCTTCACCGTGGACCCGTCCAAACTCGCCGTGGGCCTCGGCATCCACGGCGAGCCGGGGGTCCGCGACGAGCCGCGCATGCCCGCCGCCAAGCTCGCCGAGCTTCTGGTCGCCCCGCTTCTCGCCGAGCGGCCGGACGGGGCGAGCGGGCGCGTCGCCGTCCTCCTCAACGGGCTCGGCGCCACCAAATACGAGGAACTCTTCGTTCTCTGGACGCAGGTCGCCGAGGGCTTGCGCGCGGGCGGTCTGGAGCCCGTCGCGCCGGAGGTCGGCGAACTCGTGACCAGCCTCGACATGGCCGGCTGCTCGCTGACCTTGACCTGGCTCGACGAGGAGTTGGAGCCGCTCTGGCTTGCCCCGGCCGAGACCGCCGCCTTCCGGCGCGGGCAGGTCGCGCCCGCTGCCCGCGCGCCCAAGCCCGCCGAGGACGCCGAGGAGACGCCGCGCTTCGCGCCGGCCGGCGAGCCCTCGCGCGAGGCGGCCGCGCGCGTTCAGGCCCTGCTGGAAACGATGGCGCGAGCGCTCGCGGCCGCCGAGGACGAGCTCGGCCGGATCGACGCGATCGCCGGCGACGGCGACCATGGGCAGGGCATGCGGCGCGGCTCGGCCGCCGCCGTCGAGGGCGGACGCGCGGCGCTGGCGCTCGGCGCGGGGGCGGGCTCGCTTCTGGCCCATGCGGGCGACCGCTGGGCCGACACGGCGGGCGGCACGTCCGGCGCCATCTGGGGCCTGATGCTGCGCGCCTTCGGCACGGCGCTCGGCGATGAGGAGAAGCCCGGCGCGGCGGACGTGGCCGCCGGTGCGCGGGCGGGTCTCGAGGCCGTCACCGCGCTCGGCCGCGCCCGGCTCGGCGACAAGACGCTGGTGGATGCGCTCGTGCCCTTCGTGGAGGCGCTGGAGCGCGAAACCGGCGCGGGCCGCGACCTGCCGTCCGCCTGGGCCACGGCCGCCGAGGCCGCCACGCGGGCCGCCGAGGCTACGAAGGACCTCGCGCCCCGTCTTGGCCGCGCCCGGCCGCTGGCGGCCAAGAGCCTCGGTCATCCCGACGCCGGCGCCGTCTCGCTCGCCCTCATCGCGCGCAGTCTCGCCGAAGCGCTGCGCGGGGAGGCGACGGGCGCTTGAAGTCGGGCCCTGTCCTCCTGAGGTCGGTCGGCTTGGCTTGCCGGGGGCGAGCGAGCGGCATCGATCCGGCCCGTCGGGCGCTCCCGCTCGGAGATCAATGGGCGAGCGAGCCCGGCGGGTGCGTTCGCCGGCCGAGCAAGCGGCGCGTCCGTGCTTCGCTCGCAGGGGAGCCGCCCCCCTCCTCCGCCCGCGCCCGCACCCGGCGCCCGGATCGGGCCTCTCCGCCGCCAAGCGCGCGGCCCCGATCATTCCGGCATTGGCAAGGCCGGCCCGATCGCGCTACCCCGATTTCACTGCCGCTTGAGATCGGAGCCCTTCGTGAAGCCCCAGCCCCTGACCTCCGCCCCTTCGGACGCCGAAAGCCGCAAGGCGGTCGCGCCCGTCGTCTGCTATCCCGTGGAACGGCTGCCCCGGCCGGATCTTGGCGCCTATCGCGCCGTTCGCGAGGATTGGACCCTGGTGGAACGGGTCACGGTGCCAGCGCGCGAGGCCGCCTGCTTCCATGCGCCGGCCGGGCATTTCGTCCGCATCCTCTCCGTCGAAGGGCCGCAGGTCGGCGACCTCAACCTCTTCAACGCGGCGGACCTCACCGAGCGCTTCTACAGCGGCAAGACGCGCGCGCTCTGCGGCACCCATGTCGGGCCGGGCGACCAGCTCTTTTCCAGCTTCCCGACGCTGCGCCCGATGGCGACGATCACGCACGACACGCTCGACTGGTACGGGTTCGACGCCTTCGGCGGCGGTGTCCACGACGTGATCGGCACGCGCTGCGACCCCTATACGCATTCGCTCCTCAGCGACGGCGGCATCTATCACCATTGCTGCCATTCCAACCTGACGCGCGCGCTAGCCGAGGAAACCGGCCTGCCGCTGCCCGAGGCCGAGCGGCATGTCCATGACGTGCTCAACGTCTTCATGTGCACCGGCTTCACGCGCGACACCGGGCAGTATTTCATGAAGGCGAGCCCGGTGCGGCCGGGGGATTATCTCGAATTTTTCGCCGAGATCGATCTTCTCGGCTGCATGTCCGCCTGCCCGGGCGGCGACTGCTCGACGGTCCATTCGTCGGATGTGGCGGCCTGCTACCCACTCCTCGTGGAGGTCTACAAGCCGGCGCGCCTGCCGGCCGGCTGGGCGCCGCCCGCCGTCAACCGCTACGACCGCACCCACGGAACGGCCCTCTGAAAACAAACCGGCCGGCCGCGCATTCGCGGCTGGCCGGCCGGCGGGATCGTTGCGGCCCGTTCAGAACCGATAGGTCGCGTTGATGCGGAAGGAGCGGCCGGGCTCGGAATAGAAGAGGTCCGGCTGCGCCCGCGTTTCGGGCACGGTGACGGCGTCGTAATAGGTCTTGTCGAAGAGGTTGAAGACGCCCGCCGCGATCTTCAGGCCCGGCAGTTGCTCGGGCTCCAGATAGGCGGTGACGTCCACCACCCCGTAGCCCGGCGCCTCGAACCCGTTATCGACCTTGTCGCGCCGCGCGGCGAGCTTGGTGGTGACTTCGCCGCCCCAATGGGCCTGCGCATAGCCGAGGCCGAGGATCGCGGTCATCGGCGGCACGCTGTCAAGATAGGTGTCGTCGGTGAGGTTGCGCCCTTCGGCGTAAGCCAGCGAGGCGCGCGCCGTCCAATGGTCGTGAAGGCGGGCGTGCGCGCCGAGTTCGACACCTGAAATCCGCGCGTCCGGGATGTTTTTGTAGCTCGAAATGCCGCCCAGCGGATATTCGCCGCCCGGCTGGGTGAGCTGCACCGTGTCGATGAAGTTCTGATAGCGCGTCGAGAAGACGTTGATCCGCGCGCCGAGCGCCTCGTCGCCATAGCGCAGGCCGAGATCGAACCCGTCGCTCGTCTCGGCTTCGAGATCGGCATTGCCCCGGCGCAGATAGGTGCCGACCGCGCCATAGCGCGAATAAAGCTCGCCCACCGTCGGCGCGCGGAAGCCTCGCGTGTACTGCGCGTAAGCGGTGAGTTCGGGCAGGAGATCGTATTCCAGCCCGAGCTTGGGCGAAAAGGCGTGGTCGCTGTTCTCGGGCGGAAGGCGCCCGTCATAGGCGGCGCTGGCGCGATATTCGGGCGATGATTCGGGCGCGTTGCGATACCAGTCGAAGCGCAGGCCCGGCGTCACGCGCAAGCGGCCGGACAGAAGCGCCACCTCGTCCTCGCCATAAAGGCCGATGAGGCGGCTCGTGACATCCGGCGCGTCGGCCTGGTTGGTGTGGAGCATGCCGCAGGAGAAGCGATCGCGCGCCCGGCCGAGCGCGCAGCTGTCCTTGCCGGCGGAATATTGCGTCGTGTCGGCGGTGCGAAGCTCGGTGCCGAGCGTGACGCGGTGCTGCACCGCGCCCGTGTCGAAGCGCTTGGCGCCATAGGCGTTGAGGCCGAAGGCTTTCTCGTCGAGCGAGTTGTCGCGCTCGAACGGGCCGATCACCGAGGTCGAGCGATAGGCGTCGACGCGCGTGTCGCGCGCGATGTCCTGATAATAGAGAACCGCCCGCGCCGTGTCGATCCAGCCCTCTCCATCCGGCGTGTCGAAATCATAGGTCAGCGCCGCCTTGCGCCGCTCGACCTCCTCGCCGGTGAAATACTGGCCGGCGCGGTAATTGCCGGTCGCGCTCTGGCTGGTGCGCCCGTCGAAATCCTCGTCGCGATGGAAGATCTCGCCGGTGAGGCCGAAGCGATGGCCGCCCTCGACGCTCTGGTAGACCTTCCCCAGAAGATCATACTGCTCGTAATCTCTGGGGTTCGCGGCCGTGCGCGCGGGGCCGAGGACATCGAGCGTGCCCATCGTGTCGGTTTCGTTGCCGCCGCGATAGCCGCCCTGAAGGAGGACCGAGGTGTCGCCGGTCCGCGCCGCGACGGCATGGCTCGTAAAGCCGCTGCGATCGGCCGAATCGAATCCGCTCTTCGAGAGCGTGCCGATGCGGCGCCCGCCGAGCAGAAGATCGTCCGGCTCCAGCGTGCGCAGGGCCAGAACGCCGCCGAGCGCGCCCGAGCCGAGCAGCGGATCGGCGCCGCGCGTCACGTCCAGCGCGGACAGCGTGTTGAAGTCGAAACTGTCGGCGCCCCCGTTCGCGCCGCGCGTCGCGTCGGCGAGATAGGGCACGCGGACGCCATCGATCGTGGTGAGGACGCGCGACCCTTCGAGGCCGCGAATGTTGATGCTGTTGGTGGTGCGGTTGAAGGAAATGCCGGCTTCCTGCGTGCGGCCGAGATCCTGAATGTCGTCGATCAGCTTGGTGTCGATCGTGGCGCGGCTCGTGGTGGAGGTCGTCACCGTGCCGGCCGCGCCTTCGCTGGCGCCCGCCTCGCCGGATTCCACCGTCACCGTTTCGAGCTGCACCGTGTCGCCGGCGGCAGGGGCCGCCGTCTGCGCCCGCGCCGGGGCGCCCGAAAGAAGCGCGGCGGTCGCGACGCCCGCCATCAAAGCTCGAACCGCCAGAGATTGCATCACGGGACTTTTCCTTCCGATCGACCGATTGTCGTGAACCGCGCCATCGAATTGGAATCGTTCCATGAATTCCCGTGGCCAAGCAGTCGGAACGCTGTGTATCGACGCCGGCAAACAGGAGTCAAACAAATAAAATGCAGGATTATAACATTATAATCGTTCAAAAATGGAATGAATCCAATTCAGAAACGCTCTTAGAACGATTTTAGACTTACATTATATTTCGTAATGACTTGACGCGTCGGCGCATTCGTCATTACTCAGGCCTCTTCCTAAGCCAGCCTTTGGGACGCTTCGCCATGCGCCTGCCCCTTCTCGCCCTGCTTCTGACCCTCGCGGCCGGCGCCGCTTCGGCCGATCCGCTGCCCGGCCGCATCGTGTCGATCGGCGGGGCGGTCACGGAAATTCTCTATGCGCTGGGCGCCGAAAGCCGCATCGCGGCGGTGGACACGACGAGCGTCCATCCGCCGGCCGCGCTCCAGACCAAGCCCGATATCGGCTACATGCGCGCGCTTTCGGCGGAGGGCGTCCTGTCGCTGTCGCCGGACCTCATCCTCATGGAGAACGGGGCCGGGCCGAAGGAGGCCGTGGCGCTGATCGACGCGGCCGGCGTGCCCGTTCGGCACGTCCCGAGCGGCCATTCCGTGCCGGACCTCCTGGAGAAGGTGCGCCTCGTCGCGGCCTCGGTCGGCGAGGAGAGCAAGGGCGAGGCCATGGCGGCCGACATGAAGGCGGCGCTGGACCGGCTCGCCACCGACCTCGCTCCGATCGAGCGCAAGCGCCGGGTTCTCTTCATCCTGTCGATCGCCGACGGGCGCGCCAACGCCGCCGGGCGCGGCACGGGCGCCGACGCGGTGATCCGCCTCGCGGGCGGAGAGAACGTCTTTTCGGGCGTCGAGGGCTACAAGACGCTGTCGCCGGAAGCCGCCGCCGCGCTCGCGCCAGACATCATCCTGATGCTGGATCGCGGCGGCCCGAGCAGCGGCGATCCGCTCGCCCCTCCCGCGCTGGCCGCGACGCCCGCCGGACAGGCGGGCGCGGTGATCCGCATGGACGCCTCCTATCTTCTCGGCTTCGGCCCACGCACGCCGGGCGCCCTGCGCGATCTCGCCACCCGGTTCTACCCGGAGGCCGGGCTTGGAGCCTCCCTTGTCCGTTGAGGCCCTCGGCGCCGTCCGGCAGGCGCGCAGGGCCATGCGCTCGGAACAGAGGGAGGCTTCGAGCGACGCCGCCCGGCCCGCGAGCGAGCCCGCGCTGTCCGGCGACCGCAGCCGCCGCGCCCGGCTCGCGACGCTCGGCCTCGCCGCGCTTCTCCTCGCCACGTTTCTCGCCGCGCTCGGCACGGGGCCGGCCTTCCTGTCGCCCGGCAAGGTCGCCGCCATCCTCGCCGCCGGCCCCAAGGGGCAGGTCGCCTCGCTCGCCGACACGGTGATCGTCTGGCAGATCCGCCTGCCGCGCGTGCTTCTCGGCGCGCTCGTCGGGGCGTCGCTGGCGTTGGTCGGCGCCATGATGCAGGGCCTGTTCCGCAATCCCCTCGCCGATCCCGGCCTGATCGGCGTGTCCTCGGGCGCGGCCTTCGCGGCGGTGGCGACCATCGTCCTGTCGGGCGGCGCGCTCGCGCCCTTCGCGGCGCTGTTCGGCCTCTACGCCCTGCCCGTCGCGGCCTTCGGCGGCGGTCTGGCGGCGACGCTGGTGATCTACCGTGTGGGCACGCGGGCCGGGCGCTCCTCGGTCGCGCTGATCCTTCTCGCCGGCATCGCGCTCGGGGCCTTCGCCGCCGCCGGCACGGGCTTCCTCGTTTATCTCAGCGACGACAACCAGTTGCGCGACCTGACCTTCTGGAGCCTCGGGGGGCTTGGCGGCGCGACCTGGGGCAAGCTCTGGGCGGCGCTGCCGATGATGGGCGCGGCGCTTCTCGCCGCCCCTTTCCTGGCGCGCGGGCTGAACGGCATCGTGCTCGGCGAAGCGGAGGCCTATCATCTGGGCATCCGCGTCCAGCGGCTGAAGCGGCTGACGATCCTCACCGTCGCGCTGGCGACCGGCGCCGCCGTCGCGGTGTCGGGCACGATCGGCTTCGTCGGCATCGTCGTGCCGCATCTCCTGCGCCTCGGGTTCGGGCCCGACCATCGCACGCTTCTGCCCAATGCCGCGCTCGGCGGGGCGATCCTCCTGCTTCTCGCCGACATGGTCGCGCGCACGCTGGTGGCCCCGGCGGAACTGCCGATCGGCATTCTCACCGCCGCGATCGGCGCGCCGGTCTTCCTGTGGATACTCCTGCGCCGTCGCGGCCTCGCGGGATTTTGAGGCTGCCCATGCTCGATCTTCAAGACGTGAGCCTGCAATACCGGGGACGCCTCGTTCTCAGCCCGCTTTCGCTCACCATCCGCGCGGGCGAATTCACCGTGGTGATCGGGCCGAACGGGGCCGGCAAGTCCAGCCTGCTGAAGCTGATGACGGGCGAGATGGAGCCGGCTTCCGGTTCGGTGCGGCTCGACGGCGAAAACCTCGCCCGCATGGCGCCCGAGCGCCTCGCGCGGCGGCGCGCCGTGCTGCCGCAGGGCTCCAGCCTCGCCTTTCCCTTCACCGTCGCCGAAGTCGTGAGCTTCGGCCTGGAGGCGGCCGGGCGGGCGCGCGATCCGGCCGCCATCCGGGGCGCGCTCGCGCGCGTCGATCTGGCGAGCTTCGGCGCCCGCTTCTATGGCGAATTGTCCGGCGGCGAGCAGCAGCGCGTGCATCTGGCGCGGGTGCTCTGCCAGATCGGCGCGCCGGTGCGGCACGGCAAGCCGGCGCTTCTGTTTCTGGACGAGCCGGTCTCCAGCCTCGACATCCGCCACCAGCTCGCCGTGTTGGGGCTGGCGCGCGACTTCGCGCGGGGCGGCGGCGCCGTGGTCGCCGTGCTGCACGACCTCAACCTCGCGGCCGGCTATGCCGACCGCTTGATCGCGCTCTCGCTGGGACAGATCGCCGCCGACGGGCCGCCCGCCGCCATTCTCACCGACGCGCTGGTGGAAGAGGTCTTCGGGGTCCGGCTGCCCGTCGGCGCGACGCCCTTCCCGCCTCAACCCTTCGTTCTGCCGCAGACGGCGGCACCGCTTTCGAGGACCTCCGAATGGATACATTGACCGACCCCGCGCAGCCCTCCGCGACGCCCTTCTTCGCCACCGGCAAGCGCAGCCGCGATCTCGCCGCCGAACTCGGCCTGTCGGAAGCCGAGCTTCTCGCCGCGCATGACGGGCCGGAGGTCGTGCGCCTCGCGTTGGAGGCCGAAGCGCTGGTCAACGCGCTGCCCGCGCTCGGCGAGATCATGGTTCTGACCCGCAACGACGTGGCGGTTCACGAGAAGGTCGGCCGGTTCGGCGGCATCCGCTTCGGGAAGGAAGCCGGGCTCGTCATCAACCCGCCGCTCGACCTGCGCCTGTTTCCGAAGGCCTGGGCCTCGGCCTTCGCGGTCGAGATTCCCGGCGAAGGGGAGCCGCGCCGCTCGATCCAGATCTTCGACCGCGCCGGCCATGCCGCGCTGAAGATCCATCTGCGCCCCGCCTCCGATGTCGCCGCCTTCGAGGCGCTCCGGGCGCGCTTCGCCGTCGCGGAGCGCGGGCCGCTCGTCGTCACGCCCTATCCGGCGGACCCCGTGGCGGAGGCGATCGACGAGGAGGCCTTCCGCCGCGACTTCGCGGCCATGGCGGATGTCCACGAGTTCGTGCCCCTCCTGCGCCGCCACAAGCTCGGCCGGCGCGGCGCGCTGGCGCTGATGGGCGAGGCGCATGCGCGCCCGCTCGGGGCGAAGGCCGCGACGCAGCTTCTGGAAGCGGCGAGCGCCGGCGCCCTGCCAATCATGTGCTTCGTCGGCAGCCGGGGCTGCATCCAGATCCATTCAGGCCCGGTCGAGCGCATCCGCGCCATGGGCCCCTGGATCAACGTGCTCGACCCCGGCTTCGACCTGCATCTGCGCGAGGACCTCGTGGCGGAGGCCTTCGCCGTGCGCAAGCCGACGCGCTGGGGCGCGCTGACATCCGTGGAACTCTACGACGCGGCCGGCTCGCTGGCGGTGCAGTTCTTCGGCGTACGCGACGAGAAGGGCCCCGAGGACGAGCGCTGGCGCGCCCTGGTCGCCGGACTGGAGCACGTCCATCGAACATAAGTTCGCCGGACATGCTCCAAATCCTTGTTTCTCGCATTGTCCGGGCGCGAAAGCCTTTTAGGCTTTCGCTGGAAATGCGCCGGGCGGCGCGTTCGAGGATTAGGCGAACAGCGCCTCGCCGGGGCCGGACCGGCGGGGCGCTACCCGCCGAAAAAGGCGATCTCTTCGCGAAGGCGCGCCGGCCCGTCCTCGAGGCCGAGCACGACGGACGCGAGGATGCGCGCCTTAACGCCGGTGAGATCGCCCGCGAAGAGGCCGCCCTTGCGCGCCACGTCCTTGCCCGCGCCATTGCCGTAGATCGGCTTGACGCGGCCTTCCGGGCAGCGCGAGCACATGATGACGGGAACCCCGCCCGCGACGATCTCGCCGATCGCCTCGGTGACCGAGGGCAGGCAGTTGCCGCGCCCGAACCCCTCGATCACGATCGCCTTCGTGCCGCTCGCGGCGAGATAGCGAAGCACCTTGTCGCCCGTGCCGAGGCCGAGCTTCACGAGTTCCACTTCGGTTTCGAGCCGCGCCGGAGCGTAGGTCCGCCGGATCAGCGGGCGGCGATGGAGGATCACGTCCTCGCCGTCCACCTCGCCGAGCTTGCCATGCTCGCCCGAGCGGAACGTGTCGGTTCGCGACGTGTGGGTCTTCGTGACGTCCCGCGCGGCGTGGAATTCGTCCTCGAAGCAGACCAGCGCGCCGAGCCCCCGCGCCAAGGGAGACGCGGCGAGGCGCACCGACTGCGCGATGTTGCGCGGCCCGTCCGTGTCGGGGGCGTCGGCGCTGCGCTGCGCGCCCGTGAACACGACGGGTTTGGTGCCGCCGACCAGAAGATCGGCCAGAAAGGCGCTTTCCTCCATCGTGTCGGTGCCATGGGTGACGACGACGCCGTCGCAATCGGGCCGGCCGACATGTTCGGCAATGCGCCGGGCGATCGAGAAGGCGAGCGGCAGGTCGATCGCCGAGGAGCCGACGCGGCAGAAATCGTCCACCGCGAGTTCGATCCCCTCCAGCCGGTCGTGCAGCCCGGCCCGCAGTTCCTCGCCGGACATCTCGGCCACGACGTCGGAGCGCGCGCCGCCGGGGCGCGAGGCGATGGTTCCGCCGGTCGTGATGAGCTGGATGCGCGCCATGGCCGGGCCTCGTGCAGGAGCGGAAGAAGCCGGCCGCCTTCGACGGGCGGCCGGGGGTCTTCGCGCTTCTGCCCGTTCGCGCCGGGCCTGTCCACCGCGCGTCCGGTGGCCGGCTGGCGCTCGGGCTAACGCGCGCTCGCGACCAGGGCGATCGCCGTGCCCCAGGGGTCGCGCAGCGTCAGGCGGCCCGCTTCCTCGCCGGCCTCCGTCCCGGCCGGCAGGCGGGCGCGCACCCGCTCGATCGCGTCCGGGTGTGTCAGGATCTCGACCTCCGCAAGGCCCGTGGACGGGAAGGCGCGCGGGCCGGCGCCCCGGCTGTTCCAGACATTGGTGGCGAGCTGGTGATGATAGCCACCCGAGCCGAAGAACGTGCCGCCCGGATAGCGGCAGGTCACGTCGAAGCCGAGGAGCCCGCCGTAGAACGCCTCCGCCGCCTCCAGCGCGCCGACCTGAAGATGGACATGGCCGACCGATCCGCCCTTGGGAAAGCCGCCCCAGGGACGCGCGGCGCCCTCGGTGATCAGCCCCTCTGCGTCGAGCGGCGCGTTGTCCATCTCGATCTGCCCGTCGGCGCGCGGCCAGATCGCGCTCGGCCGATCGGCATAGACCTCGATCCCGTTGCCTTCGGGATCGGCGAGATAGACCGCCTCGCTGACCAGATGGTCGGCCGCGCCTTGAAGGCGAAGGCCGGACCGGCCGGCATGGGCGAGCCAGGCGCCGAGATCGGCGCGGCTCGGCAGGAGGAAGGCCGTGTGGAAAAGACCGGCCTCGCGCGGCGAGCGCTGGCGCGCGGCGGGGTCGCGGCGGAGGTCCAGAAGCACGCGGCCATCGATGCCGAGCGTGGCCCGCTCGGCGGTCTCCTCGATCCGATCGAGCCCGAGCGCTTCGGTGTAGAAGCGGCCGACCCCAGCCAGGTCGTGAACCGTCAGGCTGACGCGGCCGATGCGGTGGGGCGCCCCGGCGAGGATCGGATCGGCGTCGGACGGGAAGGCGGATGGGCTCTGCAGGGTCATGATCGGATTCCTTGCGCCTCGTAGAGAAAACGTATCCCTGATATGCGCCTTCCCCTCGGGTTTGATAATCCGGCCGCCTGGCATAAGACTTCCAACCAGGAGAGTGAGTCGATGCTGGATCGCCTGACCGGGTTGGAAGTGTTCGCGCGGGTGGCCGGGCTCGGAAGCCTGTCGGCCGCCGCGCGGGCGCTCGGCATGTCGCAGACCATGGCGACCAAGCACATGGCGGCGCTGGAAGAGCGGCTCGGCGTCAAGCTCCTGCATCGCACGACGCGCAAGGTGGCGCTGACCGAGCCCGGCCGGCACTATCTCGAAAGCGTCGAGCGCATTCTGTCGGATTTCAGCGAGGCGGAGGCGAGCGCGGCGGCGGAGCGGCTGGACGTCTCGGGCACGCTGCGGCTCAACGTGCCCGTGTCCTTCGGCGTGCGCGAGGTCGCGCCGTTGCTCGCCGACTTCGCGAGGCTGCACCCCCATCTCACCGTCGATCTTGGCCTCAGCGACCGCGTGGTGGATCTCGTGGAGGAAGGATGGGACGCGGCGATCCGCATCGGGCGCCTGCGCGGGCCGGACCTGATGGCCCGCCGGCTGGCGCCCTGCCGCCTCGCGCTCGCCGCCTCGCCCCACTATCTCGCCGCGCGCGGCACGCCCAGGCGCGTCGCGGACCTCGCCGCGCATGAGTGCCTCGGCTACACGCTCTCGCCCATGCTCGGGGCCGACCGCTGGCAGTTCGGGCCCGACGGCGCGGTGGCGGTGGCGATCTCCGGGTCCTTGCGCGCCAACAATGGCGATGCGCTGGTCGCCGCGGCGCTCGCGGGACAGGGCATCGTCTACGAGCCGACCTTTCTTCTCGGCGACGAGCTGCGCGCCGGCCGCCTCGTGCAGCTGCGGCTCGACCATCCCCCGTCCGAACTGCCCGGCGTCTTCGCGGTTCACGCCATGAACCGCCGCCCGCCCGCCAAGGTGCGCGCGCTGTTCGACTTCCTCGCCGAGCGCTTCGGGCCGACCCCGCCCTGGGACCGCGACCTCGACTGATACGCCTGTCATGGAACCGTCAGGCGCGCGGCCTAGACTCGACCCGCCAGACCCGAAGTCGCCCGGTGCCGATGCTGTTTCCCGAACTGAGCTATGCCCGCCCTCACGACCCGCTTCTGCGCCGCGTCGTGATCCGCTCCGTGGAACAGGCCGTGGGACGGCGCAAGCTGGCGCGCCTTTACGCCGAGTGGCGCGAGACGGCGCGGCGCGAACCGCGGACGCGCTTTCGCGCCATGCTCGATCTGATGCGCATCCGGCTCGACATCGGCGGCAGCTTCCCGCCGGACATCGCCCCAAACGAACCGCTCGTCATCGTCGCCAACCATCCGTTCGGCATCGGCGACGGCGCGGCGCTTCTGGCGCTCGCCGAGACGCTCGGCCGGCCCTTTCGCATCCTCGTCAGCAACGACCTGATGCGGATCGAGGAAATGGCCGAGTGCGGCCTGCCCATCGCCTTCGAGGAAACGCGCGAGGCGCAGGCGCTGACCCTGAACACGCGGCGCGAGGCCATGCGCCTTCTAGCAGAGGGCGTCGCGATCATCGTGTTTCCGGCTGGCGGCGTCGCCACGGCCGGCGCCATGTTCGGCCGGGCCGAGGACCTGCCCTGGAAGCAGTTCACCGCCAAGCTGGTGCGCCGGGGCGGCGCGACCGTGCTGCCGGTCCATGTCCACGGGCAGAACGGACCGCTCTTCCATCTCGTCAGCAAGTGGTCGCAGACCCTGCGCTACGGGCTTCTGCTCGGCGCGTTCCGTCGGCTTTACGGGCGCCCGATCCGCCTGACCGTCGGCGCGCCGATCCGGCCCCTCGAGGCGGCGGACGGGCGCGCGCTGACCGAGCTCCTGCGCCGGTCGGTGTTCGAGATGGCGCCGGGGCCCGCGCCCCGGCAGGACGCGCCGGGGGCTGCGCTCCGAGCGCTGCGCCAGCGCGCGAGGGCGGCTGGTCAGGCCGCGCCGTAGCCGACGATGCCCTTGATCTCCAGGAAGGATTCCAGCCCGAACACGCCATATTCGCGCCCGTTGCCGGACTGCTTGTAGCCGCCGAACGGGGCTTCCGGGTCCCAGGCCGGATAGTTCAGATAGACATTGCCCGAGCGCATCCGCCGCGCCATGCGCCGGGCGCGCTCGGGGTCGGCCGACTGGATATAGGAGGCGAGACCGTAGACCGTGTCGTTGGCGAGGCGCGCGACCTCGTCCTCGCTCTCGTAGGAGAGGATGGAGAGAACCGGCCCGAACACCTCCTCGCGGGCGATGGTCATGTCCGGTGTCACCTCGGCGAAGACCGTCGGCCTGACGAAATAGCCCCGGTTCATGCCGTCCGGCCGGCCCGGGCCGCCGGCCACCAGCCGCGCCCCTTCCGCGATCGCGGTGTCGATCAGGCCCTGGATCTTCTCGTATTGCGCGCCGCCGATCACCGGGCCGAGATCGATGCCTTGCGCGTCGGCCGGGCCGACCTTGAAGCGCGCGGCGGCGCGCGCGGCGATGTCGGCGGCTTCCTCGTGCCGATCGGCCGGCACGAACATGCGCGTCGGCGCGTTGCAGCTCTGGCCCGTATTGCCGAAGCAGCCGGCCACGCCCTTCGTCACCGCCATTTCCAGATCGACATCCGGCAGGAGGATATTGGCGGACTTGCCGCCGAGTTCCTGATGCACGCGCTTGATCGTGTCGGCCGCCGCCTTGGCGACGAGGATGCCGGCGCGGGTCGAGCCCGTGAAGGACACCATGTCGATGTCGGGATGGCGCGAGATCGCCTCGCCGACGCCCGGCCCGTCGCCGTTGACGAGGTTGAAGACGCCCGGCGGAACGCCCGCCTCGTCCACGATCTCGGCAAAGAGGAGCGCGTTGAGCGGCGCGAGTTCGGAGGGCTTCAGGACCATGGTGCAGCCGGCCGCGAGCGCGGGCGCGACCTTGCACATGATCTGGTTCATCGGCCAGTTCCAGGGCGTGATCATGCCGACGACGCCGATCGGCTCCTGCGCCACCAGCGTCGTGCCGCGCAGCGTCTCGAAGGAGAAGCGCTCCAGCGTCTCGATCGCGACCTGGAGATGCCGCAGGCCCGACCCGACCTGCGAAGCGCGCGCGAAGGGCAAGGGCGCGCCCATCTCGCGGCTGATGAGTGCGGCCATTTCGTCGGCGCGGCCCTCGTAGACCGCCAGAAGCCGGCGCAGGATCGACAGGCGCTCCTCGCGGCTCGTCAGCGCATAGGTCTCGAAGGCGCGGCGCGCGGCCGTCACCGCGCGGTCCACATCCGCCGCCGATCCGAGCGAAATCGTGGCGCAGGGCTCTTCGGTGGAGGGATCGACGACCGCCAGGGTCTTCGGGGTCGCGGGATCGACGAAGGCTCCGTCGATGTAGAATTTCAGCGCGTTCGTCGTCGGAAGAGGGCTCATCGGGGCAGCGATCCTTGGTTTCTCAAGCGGGCTCAGGCGGGCTCAGATGCCTGCGCGCTCGCGCAGGAAGGCGAGCATCGTGCCCGCGTCCGATACGTCGACGCCGACGCCCTCCGGCTCGTCCCGCACGCCGGGCTCGGCGAAGAGCTTCACGATCGCGCCGTCCTCCACCAGCATGGAATAGCGCCAGCTGCGCAGGCCCATGCCGGTGCGCGTGCGCTGCACGAGAAGGCCCATGCGGCGCGTGAAGTCGCCATTGCCGTCCGGCAGCATGAAGACCTTCTCGACTTTGGCGCTGCGCGCCCACTGGAACAGGACGAAGGCGTCGTTCACCGACAGGCAGATCACCTCGTCCACGCCGAGCGCGCGGAAGTCGTCGTAATGGGTCTCGAAGCCCGGCAGGTGCGTCTCGGAGCAGGCGGGCGTGAAGGCGCCGGGCACCGCGAAGAGGACGATGCGCTTGCCCGAGAAAACCTCCGCCGTGGTGAGGTGCTTCCACTCGAACGGGTTCGGCCCGCCAAGGGCGTCGTTGCGCACGCGCGTGGAAAAGACGACGTCGGGAACGCGATCGGGCTGCATTACCCCCTCCTCCAAAACCTCCGGCGCCGGGCGCCGATTCGGGGCGGATTGTCCTGCGCCGCCCGGCCGGAGGCAAGGTCGCAGGGTCGCGCCGGCGCGCAATGCGAAAGGGGCCCGCCTCCTGCGTGGCGAGCCCCCATCCTGCCGGAACGCGGCGCCTGGCGTCAGGCGTCGCCGCGCTTGTTGGACGGCACGTCCTTGTATTCGTCGATCTTCACGCCCCGGCTGTCCAGGCCGAAACTGTCCTCGCGCTGCGCCTTGTCGCGATTGCTGAGGATCTGATTCTTGTTGACCTTCTCGTCCTGAAGTTCGGTCATCGCGCCGGTGCCGTTGGATTGTCCTGCCGACATGGTTCGTCTCCCTTTCGAGGTTCATGGGAGCAACGAGCGGGGATCGATCGGGTTTCGGAAAAAATGGTCGAAACCGGCCACGCGACGTGTTCCAGGCCTTGGTTGCCATCGTCTCGGGCTCCCGCGCCTGATGAGCGTCGGGAACCCTTTCCCGGGGCCGAGCGGTTCTGGAGCATTCGCAGTCGAAAGCTCTCAAGTCCGGCCATGACGGTTTCCCAGCCCCCCTCGCCCCCTCCCCCGTCCGCCTCCGAATCCCTGCCGGAAACGGAGCGCGCCGATCCGCGCTTTCGCGATCTGGAAACCCGCTCGACGGCCGGCCTTCTCGAAGCCCTTCTCGGCGGGCAGGCGGGCGCCGTCGCCGCCGTGGAAGCCGCCCTGCCCGCGATCGAACGGGCGACGGAAGCGGTCGCCCGACGGCTCGGCGGCGATCGCGCCTCCCGGCTCGTTTATTGCGGAGCAGGCACGTCGGGGCGCCTTGCGATGCAGGACGGGGTGGAACTCGGGCCGACCTTCAACTGGCCGGCGGAGCGCGCGGTGTTTCTGCTGGCAGGCGGCGTCACCAGTCTCGCGCTCGCCCGCGAAGGGGCCGAGGACGACACGGACACCGCCCGCGCCCTGATCGCCGAGAGCGGCGTCTGCGCGCGCGACGTGGTGATCGGCGTGGCGGCCAGCGGGCGCACCCCCTTCACGCTCGCCTCGGTCCAGGCGGCGCGCGAGCGCGGCGCCCTCACCGTCGGCCTCGCCAACGACCCGGACGCGCCGCTCCTTCACTCCAGCGAATGTCCCATCCTTCTGCGGACCGGGGCGGAGGCGCTGGCGGGATCGACGCGGCTCGCCGCCGGCACCGCGCAGAAGATCGCGCTGAACCTCCTGTCCACCGCCGTCATGATCAGGCTCGGCAAGGTGTTTCGCGGTCGCATGGTGGACATGCGCCCCAGCAACGAAAAGCTGCGCCGACGAGCCGAGCGCATGGTGGCCGATGTCACGCAATGCGGGTTGGAGCGCGCCCGCGCGGCGCTGGAAGCCTCGGACGGGCGCATTCGCGAGGCCATTCTGCGCGCCGAGGCCGAAACGCGTGGCTGACGCGCGGCGACATGAAAGGACTCTCAGCGGCTGGCGAGGCGCGCCATGAAATCCTTCAGGCGCGAACGCCATTTCCAGCGGCGGTGGAGGCGGCGGCGCCGATCGTCGAGATCGGCGGCGACGCGCGGCACGTCCTTGTTCGCGGCCGGATCGAGCGAGATCACGAGCGTGCCGACCTCGACGCGGTCGCGCCAGAGCGGATTGAGAATGCCGTGGTCGGGCACCGCGCAACTGTCCACCGACAGGATGGTGGGATCGGCGATCATGGCTTCGGTCGCGAGGGACGCGACCAAGGCTCCGGGCCGGGCGCGGGCGAAGCGCTCGTCAAAGGCCGTCTTCCAGGCGACGCCCCGCCCATTCGAAAGCAGCACCACGAGACTGCCGATCGCCTCGCCGTCGAGGCGCAGCGAATAGACGCGCGCGCCGTCCTGCGCCGCGAGGCCATTCACCGCCTCGCGCGCGAAGGCGGTGCGATGGCGGTCCTGTAGGAGGGCGCTGCCGGCGCGGCCCTTCCAGCCCGAAGCCTCCAGATAGAGAAAATCCTCGAAGGCCTCGCGCACCGAAAGCGGGTCCGACGCCGCCTCGAAGGACAAGGAGCCCATGGCCTTGAGGATGCGCAGCCGGCGCCCGTGGTCGCGATGGCGCTTGGGTCCGAGCACCCGGCGCAGATAGGTCTCGGCCGGGCCTATCGAGGCGTCGAGAACGGCGCGGCTGCTCCGGTCCGACAAGGCCATGGCGAGGCCGCGCGACAAGGCCGTGCGGATCACGAGCCGCGCCAGCGCGCCTTCCAGCGGCAGGTCGGGCAGGACGAGGAGCGGCGGCACGCGGCGCGTCGGCGAGCCCATCGCCTCGAAGAGGCCGGCGACCGTCGCCTCCGGGTCGTCCGTGTCGAGCGGCGGCACGCCGAGGCGGCCGAACGGATGGGTCCAGCCGCGCACGACCTTGCGCCGGCCGAAGGAGGCGGCGGCCTCCACGGAAAAGGGCATGAAGAAGCGCAGGCGGCTGCGCTCGCCCTCTTCGTCGCGCACCACGATGAGCCGAACCGCCTTTTCGTCCAGCCGGGGCATGGCGGGCACGAGAAAGCGCGGCTCGAAAAACACATTGGCCTCGATGGCGCGCCGCGACAGGTGGCGCAGTTCGTCCACCAGCGAGAAGGCGTCATGCGGCTTGTAGATGGAGATGCGCCGCGTTCCCGTGAACCGCTCGGCTTGGTTCGGCTCTCCGGGTAGAAGGCGAAGCCGCTCCGCGCGCGGTGCCTGTCCCTCATCGGCACCGGCGTCCGAGGGGTGAGACCGATCCAACGCTTCCTCTTCCAACACCTGCTCGGCGTTGCTCATCAAACGCCTCTACGCCGCGTTGCCAGACTTGCCATTTGCAAAAATTACGCCGCGCTCGTTAAGGCACGCTTTATAACCAAGCGAGCCGAAGGCCGCTCACCCAATTCTGTGGCCGGCCATCCGACGCCCTCAGCCCGCAAAGCCGCCCCCGTCGAGATAGGCCTGCTCGTCCGGCGTGGTCATGCGGCCGAGGATCGGGTTGCGATGGGGAAAGCGGCCGAAGCGCGCGACGATGTCGCGATGCTCCTCGGCGAAGGGCACGTTCTCCTCGCCGATCTCCTGCATCCAGCGCACGCAGGCTTCCTGATCACCGAGCTCTTCGGAATGCATGAGCGGCATGGCGAGGAACTGGTTGATGTCCTCGCCCACATGATAATGGTCGCCGCGCGCGAGCGCCGCCTTGGCGAGCGCCAGCGCCTTTTCGTCGGTGGCGAAGGCGCGCGGCGTGCCGCGGAACATGTTGCGCGGGAACTGGTCGAGCAGGAGAACCAGCGCCAGCGCGCCGTTCGGCTCCTCGGCCCAATGGTCGAGTTCGCCGAGCGCGGCGCGCTCATAGACATCGCCGAAGCGCTGGGCGATCGTCGCGTCCAGTTCGTCGTCGCGGGCGAACCAGCGCTCGGGGCCGAGATCGCGCCAGAAATCGACGATGGTCTGCGGGTCGATCGAGTAATCGCTCATGGGCTCGCTTCGGCGGAGGTTGAGGATCGATGGGGACTGACGGGTTAGATAGGAACGCCTGCAAGGAGGACAAAGCCGAACTTGAGGATCGGCTCGATCTTCGCGGCCTGAAATGTCCGCTGCCCGTGCTGCGCACGAAGAAGGCGCTCGGCCGGCGCGCGCCCGGCGCGTGGCTGGTGGTTCTCGCCGACGACCCGCTGGCCCGGCTCGATCTCCTGCATCTCTGCCGCAGCGAAGGTCACGAGGCCGAGCCGCCCGCCCCCTTGAGCGGGGGCGGCTGGCGGTTTTCCATCCGCAAGGGGCTGGGGGCGGCCGATCAGTAGCCCCGGCTGCCGAGCGAGAGCGGATTGTCCAGAAGCGCGGCCCGGTCCGGCGCGTCGATGCGCGGCGCGCCGGTGAAGGCGGCGAAGAGATCGCGCACCAGCCGCTCGTCCAGCCCGTCGCCGATCAGGACGAGGCGCGAGCCGGGGGCCTCGCCGTCCGGCCAGGCCGGCAGGCGCACGGGCGGATGCAGATAGGTGCGAACCCCGTGCAGCACGAGCGGATGCGCCTCGTCCTCGCGCAGGCGCACCACCGCCTTCATGCGCAGGAGCCGCTCGCCCTGCCGCAGGAACAAAAGATCCAGAAAGGCCTCCAGATCGCTCGATGCGATCGGCGCGGCGTGCGTCAGCGCGAAGGAGGCGACGCCGCCATGGGCATGGGGCCGATTGTGGCTCGGATGCGCGCAGGCGCCGCCGTGATCGTGACCGCACTCGTGGTCGTGATCATGGTAATGATCGTGATCGTGGGGATGGGCGTGATCGTGGTCATGCCCGTGGTCTTGACGATCCTGCCCCTCCTCGCCCATCCAGCGGGCGAGATCGGCCTTGCGCGTTTCGGGATCGAGGAGCCCGCAGCCGAAGGCCTCGGCCGCGCCGGCCGCCTGCGCCTGGCGGATCGGCGCGCGCGGGTTGAAGGCGCGGATCGCGCCGGCGAGCCCGGCCCAGTCGGGCGCGAGATCGGTCTTGCTGACGAGGATGCGATCGGCGCAGGCGACCTGGCGCTGCGCTTCCGGCCGCTCGGCGAGCGAGGCCGCGCCCGTCACCGCGTCCACCAGCGTCACCACGCCGTCGAGCGCGAAATGCTGGAGAAGCACCGGATGCGCCATGAGCATGGCGAGGATCGGCGTCGGGTCGGCCAGCCCCGTGGTTTCGATCACCACGCGGCGGAAGGGCGCGAGGCGCTGCGTCTGCACGCGGTCCACGAGTTCGGCCAGCGTGTCCACGAGATCGCCGCGCACGGTGCAGCAGATGCAGCCGTCGGCAAGTTCGATCACGCCCTCGCGGGCCGTTTCCACGAGGAGATGGTCGATCCCGACCTCGCCGAACTCGTTGACGATGACGGCCGTGTCGCGCGCTTCCGGCGAGCGAAGAAGCCGGTTGAGGAAGCTCGTCTTGCCCGCGCCGAGGAAGCCCGTCAGCACCGTGACCGGCACGGGACCCGCAGGAGAAAAGGCGCTCATCGGGCCTCACCCGCCACGCGAATCCGCGCGCCCAGAATGTCGGCGCCCGGACGCATCGCGTCGGCGTCGCCCTCGCGCAGGGCGCGGCGGGCGGGCGCGGCGGCCTCGCCCGTGTCGGTCGGGCGCGGCGTCGGGATCGGGATGCCATAGGCGGCGACCATGGAAATGCCGGCCGGAAAGCCGCGCCCCGCCGCCGCGCCGCCGAGCGCCACCGGCACGGAGGCGGGCGGGCGCGTCAGCTCGCTCATATAGGGCGAGCCGAAGGTCTCGGGCCGGGTTTCCTCGCTTTCGCGCTCGTTGGCGCGCTGCGTGCGGCCGGCGGCCGAGCAGATCGCGGCGCTGACATCGACCGGCGGCCCTTCCGAATGCGGCAGGTCCTGCACCGTCTCGCGGATCGAGCGCGGATTGGTGTTGAAGCCGTTCTCGATGACTTCGGCCGCCAGACGCTCGCGCACGATCGGCCCTTCGGCGCCCAGCACCACCGCGACGATCGTGCGATTGTCGCGCGTGGCCGAGGCCACGAGATTGAAGCCGGAGGCGCAGATATAGCCCGTCTTCATGCCGTCGGCGCCCTTGTAGCGGCCGAGCAGCCCGTTGCCGTTCTTGATCACGGCCTGCCCCATCGTGATCGCCTCGGTGGAGAAATAGTCGGTGAAGGCGGGAAACTCGCGGCGGATGGCGACGGCGAGGAGGCCCAGATCCTTGGCGCTGGAATATTGCCCCTCGCCCGGCAGGCCGTTCGGATTGATGAAATGCGTGTCCTGCATGCCGAGATCGGCCGCCGCGCGGTTCATCGCGCCGACGAAGACCTCGGTCGAGCCGCCGCCGAGCGTCTGGGCGATGGAATAGGCGACGTCGTTGGCCGACTTCACGAGCATCATGCGCAGCGCCATGTCGAGGCGCATCACCGAGCCGGGCGGAAAGCCCATCTTGGAGGGCGCCTGCCGGGCCGCGTCGCGCGTCATGACGACGGGCGTGTCGAGCTGGGCGCTTCCCTCCTCCAGCGCCTTCAGCGCGAGATAGGCGGTCATCAGCTTGGTGGTGGAGGCGGGAAACCAGCGCTGGGTGGCGTTGTTCTGGGACAGGACCTTGCCGGTGGCGACGTCGATCGCGATCGTGTTGGCGGCCTCCGCCGCGCCCGCGAACGGCAAGGCCGCCATGACGGCGGCCAGAACGAAACTCCTGAGCTGAGCCTTCGCCCGCATCCTCGTCCTCTTTCTTTTTCCAGCGACGTGCGAAAAACGGCCGCGTCCAGCCTCTTCGCACCTGCACCCGACTCGTGTCAGGATAGGGCGAACGTTTTAAGAAGGTTCATTTGTCGCCATTCTATGGCACCGCCCGGAACTTCCCATGCCCGTTTCGCAGAGCCTCGACCAAGCTTCCGACCTCGCCATCTGGCGCCAGACGCTGCATGCCATGCCCGAACTCCTCTACGAGGTGCACGACACGGCGGCCTTCGTGGCGGCGCGGCTGCGCGAGTTCGGCTGCGACGAGGTGGTGACGGGCCTCGGGCGCACCGGCGTCGTGGGCCTGGCGAACGGCCAGGCGCCCGGGCGCACGATCGCGCTGCGCGCCGACATGGACGCGCTGCCGATCGTGGAGGACACGTCCCTTCCCTATGCCTCGCGCCGCCCCGGCCAGATGCATGCCTGCGGCCATGACGGGCACATGGCCATGCTGCTCGGCGCCGCGCGCCAATTGTGCGCGACGCGCCGCTTCGCCGGCCGGGTCGCCTTCGTGTTCCAGCCCGCCGAAGAAGGGGGCGCCGGCGCGCGCGCGATGATCGAGGACGGACTTCTGGAGCGTTTCGGGATCGAGGAGGTCTACGGGATGCACAACCTGCCGGGCCTGCCGGTCGGCACGTTCGCGATCAATCCCGGCCCGATCATGGCGGCGACCGACGAATTCTCGATCGAGCTGTCCGGGCGCGGCGGCCATGCCGCGATCCCGCACCAGACGCGCGATCCGATCCTGGCGGGCGCCGCCCTGGTGCAGGCGCTGCAGCAGATCGTCTCGCGCAATGTCGACCCGCTGGATTCGCTCGTCGTCTCGGTGACGCAGTTCCATTCGGGCTTCGCGCGCAACGTCCTTCCCGAAAGCGCGACGGTCTCCGGCACGGTGCGCTCGCTGCGCCACGCGACGCAGGATTTCGCCGAAACCCGCATCGGCGAGATCGCCGCCGGCATCGCCGCCGCGCACGGGCTCACGGCCGAAAGCCGCTATGCCAGAAACTATCCGGTGACGCAGAACGACGCCGAGAAGGCGCGCTTCTGCGGCGACGTGGCGGCGAGCGTCGTCGGCGATGCCAAGGTCGAGCGCGCCGTCCCCGCCCTGATGGGCGGCGAGGACTTCTCCTTCATGCTGGAGCGACGGCCGGGCGCCTTCCTGTTCATCGGCAACGGACCGAGCGCCGGGCTCCATCATCCGCGCTACGATTTCGCCGACGAGGCCGCGCCCTTCGGCGTCGCCTATTGGGTGGCGCTGACGGAGCAGGCCCTGCCCCTGGCGGCGTGAGCCGTTCTCGGACACCCGACACGAAAAAGCCGGCGACGACGCCGGCTCCTATTCGTCGAAGAGAGGAAGACGAGGTTCAGCGAACGCCTTCGGGGTCCAGCGCCTCGATCAGCGCGCGCAGGCGATGGCGCACTTCGATATCGGGAATGCGCGAAAGAGCGAGCGAGGACTGGAGCGTCTCGCGGCTCGCCACGGGCTGCGCCGGCTCGCTCTCGTCCAGTCCTTCGAAGAAGAACATCGGGCTGGTCTCGAAGGCCTTGGCGATACGGTAGAGCGTGCTGGCGCTGATGCGGTTGGCGCCGGTCTCGTATTTCTGGATCTGCTGATAAGTCACGCCGATCCGGCGCCCCAGTTCCTCGAGCGATACGCGGCGTGACGTGCGAATCAAACGAAGACGCGCGCCCACCTGCACGTCGATTGGATCCCGCTCGGCCTTCAACTCGGACACCTCATACTGCATTTCGACCATCTTCCATCCGGGCCCAGAGCGGAAATGCAACAAGCGTGAGTGGGACGACCGATCACCCAACCCCAGGGGCAAGAGATCGGTCCGGCCTGCGTTGCCTATTCCAGTTCGATTCGACTGCCGACATGATAGCGCGGCGGTGACGAAATTGTGATCCCCACCCCGGCAGACTGCAACCTTCGCGCGCCATGCTTAATAGAACCCGGGGATAAATGATAAGGGAAAAAAGGCAGCCTGCACGTCAAAAAAGCGAAAGCTGCTCGGCCTTGGCTCGTCCGGTCAGCCGGCTTCTCAGGTTTTCTTCGTCGAGGCGCGCGCCCGGCGTCCAGTCCAGCGCGCAGACGAAGGGCCGGACCTTGTCCATCGAGCGGCACAGCCGCGCCACGTCGTCGAGCCGCAGGGTGCGGTGACGGCGCGAGGAGAGAATCGCATCCACCGAACGCGTTCCAAGGCCCGGAACGCGCAGGAGCATCTCGCGATCGGCCCGATTCACGTCCACCGGAAAGCGGTCGCGATGGCGCAGCGCCCAGGCGAGCTTGGGGTCGATCGCGAGATCCAGCATCCCGTTCTCGCCCGACGACACGATCTCGGCGCGCTCGAACCCGTAGAAGCGCATCAGCCAGTCCGCCTGATAGAGGCGATGCTCGCGCATGAGAGGCGGCTTGGCGGAGGGCAACCGGTTCGACGCGTCGGGAATGGGCGAGAACGCGGAATAGTAGACGCGCCGCAACCGATAGTTGCCGTAGAGATTTTCCGAGCGGGTGAGGATCGTCGCGTCGTCGGCGCCGTCGGCCCCGACGATCATCTGCGTGGACTGGCCGCCCGGCGCAAAGCGCGGCGGCTTCACGCGCTCGCGCTTCTCGCCCCTCCCCTCGTCGATCTTCATGCGCAGATGGCCCATGGAGCGGCGGATGTCGCGCGGCTTCTTTTCGGGCGCGAGGCTTTCGAGCGCGACGTCGGTCGGCAGCTCGATATTGATCGACAGGCGGTCGGCGAAGAGGCCCGCGTCCTCGATGAGCTTGGGCGACGCGTCGGGAATGGTCTTCAGATGGATATAGCCCGAGAAGTTCTCCTCCATCCGCAGCTTGCGGGCAATGCGCACCATCTCCTCCATCGTGTGGTCGGAGCTGCGGATGATGCCGGAGGAGAGAAACAGGCCCTCGATATAGTTGCGCTTGTAGAAGGCCATGGTGAGCTTCACCACTTCCTCCACGCTGAAGCGCGCCCGCGCCACGTTGGAGGAAGAGCGGTTCACGCAGTAGACGCAGTCGTAGATGCAGAAATTCGTCATCAGGATCTTGAGGAGCGAAATGCACCGCCCGTCCGGCGCATAGGCGTGGCAGATTCCCGAGCCCTCCGTCGAGCCGATGCCGCCGGACTTCATCGAATCGCGCTTCGACGTGCCGCTGGACGCGCAGGACGCATCGTATTTCGCCGCATCGCTGAGGATGGCGAGCTTGTCCATCAAGGTCATCTTGGCCATCCCACCCATATAGAGTTCCCCTTTCGTTCCGGCCATCGAGCTCCGCGCCTTTTCCACCGCCCGCACCTGTGACGCGCGGTCGCGGCCCGTTCAGGTGAGGTTCAGAACCGTAAGCCTAGCTTGCATTCATCATCGGCCGGAACCGGTGGAGCGATCGGGCGTTCGCCCGGCTCGTCCCCTCCGTCCGGCGGGTCGTTTCAAGGGAGAAGTTTTTTCATGCGTCGTTTCAGTCAGGTCTTCATGGCGCTCGTGGTTCTGGGAACCGGCAGCGTCACCTTCTCGGCCCCCGCCGAGGCTCAGGGGTTCCGCGAGCGTCAACGCTTCGTCGAGCGCTTCTGCGCCCGCAATCCGGGCGCCCGCGACTGCCGCGAGTTCCGTCGCGATGCGCGCCGCTGGGACAACCGCCGCTACAATCGCTGGTACCGCGACAATTATCGGGACCGTCGCGACAATTCGGGCGCCGCGGCGATCTTCGGCTTCGCCGCCGGTGCCGCGCTCGGCGCGGCGGCCGCCGGTGGTGCCTCGAACGGCGCGGTGGTGAGCCGCGATCAGGTGGCCCGCTGCGCCGCCCGCTACCGGACCTACGACCCGCGCACCAACACCTATGTCGCCAACAGCGCGGGCGAGCGTCGCATCTGCCGCCTCTGAGCGGGCAGCCGACGAGCGGACGAACAGGGGTCGGCGCCATGCCGGCCCCTTTTCTTTTGTCGGGAAGCGATCAAATGATCGCGATCGCATTCAGCCGTCATTCAGGATGCCGCCGGTAGATTGACCGCACTGAAGCCGCTTCGTCGCCTCGGATCGTCCGGGAGTTTGAAGAGCGGCGCATCCGTCGCTCCGGAGTTCGCACCATGCGCATTCTTCTTGCCGTTCTGACCGCCTGCACGCTGACAACGAGCCTCGGCACCGCGCAGGCTCAGGTCTGGGACAATGGCCCCGGCTATATCGGCGAGCCGCCGCCGCCGCCGCGCGGCTATTATCGGGAAGCACCCCGCCGTCACCATCGCGGCGGTATCGATGCGGGCGACGCGCTTCTGGGCGGCGCCATCGGCCTTGCCGCCGGCGCGCTTCTCGGCTCGGCCCTGTCGCAGCCCCAGCAGGCGCCCGCGCCGACCTACGACCCGCCGCGCCAGAGCTATCCGGCCTATGGCGTCGCCCCGCCGAGCTATGAGGACACGGTTCCGGCCCGTCGCACCTATCGCCAGCCGCGACAGGCCCGGTACTACGACGATTACGGCACCAACACGCGTCAGGCGCATGTGGACGCCTGCTTCGCGCGCTACCGCTCCTACGACGCGCGCACCGACACCTATATCGGCAATGACGGCTATCGCCATCGCTGCAACATCTGGTAGCGGGCGGCTCCGCCGAACCGGATGATCTGAAACGAAAAAGGCGCCCGGTTCATCGCCGGGCGCCTTTTTCGTGGGATGGGTTCACCGTCTCTCAGCGCGCCTTGCGCACGGCCCGCTTGGCGACGACGGGAACCAGCGCCGCGCGATAGTCCGACGAGCCGTGCAGATCGCCGATCATGTCGCCTTCCGGCACGCTCAAGCCGTCGATCGCCTCCGGCTCGAAGCGCGCCGACAGGGCCGCTTCCGCCTCGTGCCAGCGGAAGGCCCCGTTCGAGCCCGCGCCCGTCACCGCCACGCGGACCTCGCCGCCCCGCCGGGCGACATAGACGCCGCACATGGCATAGCGCGAGGCCGGGTTGCGGAACTTCTCGTAGGCCGAGGCATCGGGGGCTTCGAAGCTGATAGCCTTCACGATCTCGCCCTCGCCCAGCGCCGTTTCGAACAGGCCGAGAAAGAAGTCGTCGGCGGAATATTCGCCGCGATCGGTCTCGATCGTGCCGTTCAGCGCCAGAAGCGCGGCGGGATAATCCGCCGCCGGGTCGAAATTGGCGCAGACGCCGCCGATCGTGCCCATATGGCGCACGGCCGGATCGCCGATCAGCTGGGCGAGCTCCGTGAAGCCCGGCGCGACCGCTTCGATCGCGTCGGAATTGGCCACTTCGAAATGCGTCGTGCCGCCGCCGATGCGAACGCTCCGCCCCTCCACGGAAATGCCCTTCATCTCCGCGACATGCCGCAGATCGATCAGCGCCGAGGGCGCGGCGAGCCGCGCCTTCATGGTCGGGATCAGCGTCATGCCGCCGCCGAGATATTTCGCCTCCTCGCCAGCCCCGGAGAGAAGCTGGGCGGCCTCGCTGAGCGAGGTCGCGCGATGATATTGGGTCTCGTACATGCCTCTCCCCTCCCTCAGTTCGCCGTGCCGGCCGAGCGCAGGGCGCGCCAGACCTTCTGCGGCGTTGCCGGCATGGTCAGCTCGTTGGTGCCGATCGCGTCGGTGATGGCGTTGATGACCGCCGGCGGCGAGCCGATCGCGCCGGCCTCGCCGCAACCCTTGATGCCCAAGGGATTGGTGGTGCAGGGCGTCTCCGTGGTCAGCACCTCGAACATCGGCAGGTCCCAGGCGCGGGGCATGGCGTAGTCGTTGTAGCTGGCGGTCACGAGCTGGCCCGACGCGTCGTAATGGACGCCTTCCAGAAGCGCCTGCCCGATCCCTTGAGCGAGGCCGCCATGGACCTGCCCTTCGACGATCATCGGATTGACGATGCGGCCGAAATCGTCGGCGGCGACGAACTGCACGACCTCCACCTTGCCCGTCTCGGAGTCCACCTCGACTTCGCAGATGTAGCAGCCGGCCGGGAAGGTGAAGTTCTGCGGATCGTAGAAAGCGCCCTCCTTCAGGCCCGGCTCCATGCCATCGGGCAGGTTGTGGCCCGTATAGGCGCCGAGCGCGACCTCGTGCCAGGCGAGCTTGCGGTCGGTGCCCGCGACCTTCACCTCGCCGTTCTCGATCACGATGTCGTCGTCGGAAGCTTCCAGAAGATGGGCGGCGATCTTCTTGGCCTTCACCTCCACCTTGTCGAGCGCCTTGGCGATGGCCGACATGCCGACCGCGCCGGAGCGCGAGCCATAGGTGCCCATGCCGAACTGCACCTTGTCGGTGTCGCCATGGATGACCTGGACATTGTCCACCGGCAGGCCGAAGCGCTCGGCGACGAGCTGAGCGAAGGTCGTCTCGTGGCCCTGACCGTGGCTGTGGGAGCCGGTGAGGATTTCGATCGTGCCGACGGGATTGACGCGCACTTCGGCCGATTCCCACAGGCCGACGCCTGCGCCGAGCGAGCCGACCGCCTTGGACGGCGCGATGCCGCAGGCCTCGATATAGCAGCTATAGCCGAGGCCCCGGAGCTTGCCCTTGGCCTTCGCCTCGGCGCGGCGCGCCTCGAAGCCGTCGACATCGGCCGCCTTCTTCGCGGCGTCCAGCGTCGCGGCGAAATCGCCCGTGTCGTAGTTCATGATGACGGGCGTCTGGTGCGGGAAGCTGGTGATGAAGTTCTTGCGGCGGAATTCGTCCGGCGCAAGGCCCAGCTCGCGCGCTGCCGTTTCCATCGTGCGCTCGATCACATAGGTCGCCTCCGGCCGCCCCGCGCCGCGATAGGCGTCCACCGGCACCGTGTTGGTGTAGACGGCCTTCACATTCGCGTAGATCGCCGGGATGTCATACTGGCCCGAGAGCAGCGTCGCGTAGAGATAGGTCGGGGTCGCCGAGGAGAAGAGCGACATGTAGGCGCCGAGATTGGCGACCGTCTCGACCCGCAGGCCGATCACCTTGTGGTCGGCGTCGATGGCCATCTCGACATGGGTGTGATGGTCGCGCCCATGCGCGTCCGTCAGGAAGGCCTCGGAGCGATCGGAGGTCCATTTGACGGGAACGCCGGTGCGCTTGGACGCCCAGAGGCAGACGATCTCTTCGGGATAGATATAGATCTTGGAGCCGAAGCCGCCGCCGACATCGGGCGCGATGACGCGCAGCTTGTGCTCGGGCGCGACATTGTAGAAGGCGCTCATGACGAGCCGCGCCACATGCGGGTTCTGCGACGTCGTCCAGACCGTGTAGTGATCGTCAGCCGGATCGTAGACGCCGAGTGCCGCGCGCGGCTCCATGGCGTTCGGCACGAGACGGTTGTTCACGATGTCGAGCCGCGTCACATGCGCGGCGCGCGAGAAGGCCTCCTCCGTGGCGCGGGCGTCGCCGAGTTCCCAGTCGAAGCAGAGATTGCCGGGGGCCTCGGGGTGGATTTCGGGCGCGCCCGCCTCCAGCGCCGCCGGCCCTTCCACCACCGCGTCGAGAAGCTCGTAGTCGATCTCGACGGCTTCCGCCGCGTCGCGCGCCTGAAGCCGGGTTTCGGCCACGACCACGGCGACGGCCTGGCCGACATGGCGCACGGTGCCGACCGCCAGCGCCGGCCATTCGCCCATCTTCATGGGCGAACCGTCCTTGGAGGTGACGGCCCAGCCGCAGATCAGATTGCCGATGCCGTCGGCCTTCAACTGATCGCCGGAGAGAATGTCGATCACGCCGGGCATGGCCCGCGCGGCCTCGGCGTCGATCCCCTTGATCCGCGCATGGGCGTGGGGCGAGCGCACGAAGGCGGCGAATTTCATGCCGGGCACCACCATGTCGTCGGTGTAGCGCCCCCGGCCCGTGATGAAGCGGCGGTCCTCCTTGCGCAGGACCCGCGCGCCGAACCCTTCGATACCCATGTTCCATCCTCCCGAGATGCTGATCGGGGCGGGCGGGATGCGCGCGAGGCCGGCGCATCGGAGCGCCCCGTGATGATGCGAGACCGGCGGCGCGAGGCCGCCCGGCGGACGGCCTATTCGGCGGCGACGCGCTGGCTGGCGGGCTCGACGCGCATGGCCTCGGCCGCGGCCAGAACCGCCTTCACGATATTGTGGTAGCCGGTGCAGCGGCAGATATTGCCGTCCAGCTCGTCGCGCACCGTCTTCTCGTCGAGAACGCCGTCATGGCGACGGATCATGTCCACGGCGGTCATGATCATGCCCGGCGTGCAATAGCCGCACTGGAGCCCGTGATGCTCGCGGAACGCGGCCTGGACGGGATGCAGGTCCTGCCCCCTGGCGATGCCCTCGATCGTGGTGATCTGGCTGCCGTCGGCCTGCGCGGCGAGCATGGTGCAGGACTTCACCGCCCGTCCGTCCACATGCACGACGCAGGCGCCGCATTGCGACGTGTCGCAGCCGACATGGGTGCCGGTGAGACCGAGCGTTTCGCGCAGAAACTGCACGAGAAGGACGCGGCCCTCCGCCTGCCCCTTCACCGCGCGCCCGTTCACCACCAGAGAAATTTCGGTCATCCGTTCCTCCCGAGACCATCGGCCGAAACGCCCTCTAAAAGGGGCGATCTCGGCCGGCGCGCGTTTGGGAGCTCGAAGCATCCCCCGCGCCGTTCTCGGCCGTTCGGCTGGGGGAAGACTGCCCCGGCTCGCAAGCCTCGGCAAGCACTTTCTGGAACCATTCCAGAGCCCGGGGCGCGGGCTCGTGCGGCACTATGCCCCGGTTCCCGCGCGGGCGTTAAGCAGCGCCGGCGATCGGCGTTAAGAATGTGTGGCGCAAGTCCCACAAAAGCTTCGGGGAATCCTTCGCCGACTGCGCCACGCGGTTGTTATTTGCGGGAGAGCCGGCATTTTGAAGGACAAGCTCGGGGGAGCTGCGGCCAGCGGGCCGGAGTGATCGGGGAGGTTTTCGTGGAGCGCGCAAGCGCTCCGGCCGCTCTGCCCCCACCCCAAAGCGTCCGGCAAAGAGAGCGTTCCGCGTTGATGTCAGGATTGAAGCGTTGGGCCGGGACGGCCTTCGGCCTGCCCGCCATGGCCTTCGCCGTCGCTCTGTCGGGCGCGCCCGCGCCGGCCGAGGCGCTGCCGAAATTTCTCGACCCGTTCAACCTCTTCGGCTCGAAGGAAGAGGACACGAGCGATCTGCCCGACCCGATCAACTACACGGCGACGCTGACGGTCTCGCCGGATGTCGACGGGCTGCAGAAGGTGCTGGAGCGCGCGTCCTCGCTGGTGGCCGACGAGGACGAGTCCGTTTCGGGCTCGCTCGGGCTCCTGGCCAAGGCGCGCAACGACCGCCGGCGTCTCGTCGCCACGCTCTACGAGAATTCGCGCTATGACGGGCTCGTCACGATCCGCATCGAGGGTCGCGACATCGCCGATCTCGCGCCCGACGCCACGTTCGACACGTCCCGCCCGGTTCCGGTCGAGATCACCGTGCAGCCCGGCCCGCTCTTCACGCTCGGCACGGTGCGCATCAGCGCCAACGGCGTGCCGGTGGATGCCGCGCCCTACGATCTGACGCCTGGCTCCTCCGCCGATTCCACGCGCATCCTCGCCTCGGAAGCCCGGCTTCTGGAAGACCTTCGCAACGAGGGCCGGCCCTTCGTCGCGGTGACGAACCGCAACATCGTCGCCGACAGCGCCACCGACCGGATCGATATCGACCTCACCGTCTCGCCCGGCCCGCCGGTGCCCTTCGGCCAGACCTATGTCACCGGCACGGAGCGCATGGAGCCGGGCTTCGTGGCCTTCATGGCCGGCATAGAGCCGGGCTCGACCTTCTCCACCGCGACGCTCGACAAGGCCCGCAAGCGTCTCGTCGATCTCGGCGTCTTCTCCACTGTTTCGGTCAAGGCCGGCGACGCGCAGGTCGCCGACGGCACGCTGCCGGTTCAGGTGACGGTGGCCGAGCGCAAGCTGCGCGTCTTCGGCGCGGGCGCGACCTTCTCCAACACCGAAGGGGGCGGCGCCAACGCCTATTGGGAGCATCGCAACCTCTTCGGCCGGGCGGAGAGCCTGCGCATCGAAGGCGCGGTGTCGCGCATCGGCGCCGACACGATCAGCACCACCGGCCGCGAAACCGAGGGTTTCGACTACAAGGCTTCGGTGACCTTCAAGAAGCCGGGCGTTCTCGGCCCGGATTCGGTCTATATCGGCTCGCTGACGGCGCTCACCGAGCAGCCGCTGGCCTACGACCGCACCTCCGTCGCCCTGTCCAACGGGGTGGAATATTCGATCGACGACCGGCAGCGGCTGACCGTCGCGGTGAAGGCCGAATACGAGACGATCACCGACTATCTCGTGACCGAGAAGGAGTTCCTTCTCGCCTCCGTGCCGCTGACCTATACGTTCGACGCGCGCGACAACAAGCTGAACCCGACCAAGGGCTTCCTCGCCTCGCTCTCGGCCGAGCCGACCTACGAGTTCGAGACCTCGGTGCCCTTCGTGAAGGCGCGGGCCGACGCCTCGGCCTATCTTTCCTTCGACGAGGAGAGCCGCTTCGTGCTCGCGGGCCGCGTCGGCTACGGCATCGTGGCGGGCGCCGATCTCGCGGACGTTCCGAACGACCGCCGCTTCTTCGCCGGCGGCGGCGGCTCGGTGCGCGGCTACGTGTTCCAGTCGATCGGCCCCTATTATCCGAGCTTCGCGCCCCCGGGCACCAACCGTCGCTTCGTGGACACGCCGAGCGGCGGGCTTTCGCTCTTCGAGGCTTCGGCCGAGCTGCGCTTCAAGGTGACCGACAACATCCAGATCGTGCCCTTCGTGGACGCGGGCGCGGTGGGCGACGATTTCGCGCCCGACTTCAGCAAGCTGAAGATCGGCGCAGGCGTCGGCGCGCGCTACATCACGAGCTTCGGCCCGATCCGCATCGATGTCGGCGTGCCGCTCGATCCCGGCCCGCGCGACAGCGACTTCCAGATTTATGCCGGCATCGGACAGGCCTTCTGATGATGACGATGCGACAGATATTCGCCCGCGCGCTGCGCCTTCGCGCCGCTCTCGTTCTTCTGGCCTGCGCCCTCGCCTCGCTCGCCGCGACGCAGCCCGCCCGTGCGCAGTTCCTCGCGGGCCAGCTGGAAAACCTCCTGTCCACCGAGGACCGGCAGGTGAAGATCGAGGGCCTCTCCGGTGCGCTTAGCGGCAATGTGCGCATCGAGGAGGTCACGGTGTCGGACCGCGACGGCGTCTGGCTGACGGCGCGCGATCTGGCGCTCGACTGGTCGCCGCTGGCGCTGGTGCGCAAGAATGTCGAGATCCAGAGCCTCACGGCCGGCTCGATCACGCTGGCGCGCCTGCCGCGCGCCGCGCCGCCGACCGAGGACACGTCCTCCGGCGGCTTCTCGCTGCCCGACATCACCGCCAATGTCGGCCGCATCGCGATCAACGAATTCGTGCTGAACGAAGCCGTGGCGGGCGTCGCCGCGCGGCTGTCGGCGGAGGGCTCGCTGACGCTCGCGAGCGACCCGGCCCAGCTCGACGCCAATCTGGCGATCCGCCGGCTCGACCAGGGCGGCGAGATCACGCTGAAACTCGGCTTCCAGCCCGCCGCCAACCGGCTGGAGCTGAACGTCGCGGCGAGCGAACCGGCGGGCGGCCTCGTCGCCAATCTCCTGAAGCTGCCGGGCGCGCCGCCCGTGTCGCTGACGATCCAGGGCTCTGGCCCCTTCGACAATTTCGCCGCCAACGGCACGCTCGACCTCGGCTCCGAACGCGCCGCGACACTGACGGCCACCACCGACACGGGCGCGGACGGACGCCGCATCACCGCCGAGCTTTCCGCCAAGACGCAGCCCTTCGTCCCGGAAGCCTATCTCGGCTCGGTCGGCGAGGACCTGACCCTCAACGCCAACGTGCTCCTGCGCAACGACGGCGCGATCGCCATCGAGACCGGCCGCCTTCAGTCCGGCCCGCTCGACCTGACGGCTGAGGGCACGCTCGACCGCAGCGGCTCCACCAACGATCTGACGGTCGCGCTTCGCACGGGTTCGGGCGATCCGATTCCGATCGCCTTCGGGTCGCAGGGCGCGCGAACGGCGCTGGAACTCACCTCGCTCGACGCCAAGCTCACCGGCGCCTTCGCCTCGGCCGGGCTGGACCTCGCCGCCAAGGCCCGCACCGCCGGTTTCGAGACCTATGTTCTGAACGAGGTCGGCGCGACGGCGCGCTCGGACAGTTTCGATCTCAACAATCTCGTCGGCCCCGTCGCACTCAAGGTCGATGCGCGCAATGCGAGCGTTTCGAACACCGCCAATTCGCAGGTCGCGCTCGTCGCCTCGCGCGTTCTGGAAGGGCCGATCGCGCTCGATGCCGACGGCGCGCTGACGAGCGAGGGCCTGAGCTTCAAGAAGGCGACGCTCACCACCGGCGCGGCGGATCTGTCGCTCGACGGACAGGCGGCGCTGAACTTCTCGACCTTCCTTCTCAACATCCGCTCCAGCTTCGAGACGGCCGCGCTCTCGCCCGAGGCCGTGCCCTATGTCGGCCAGCGCGTCGCCATCAACGGGCAGGCGCGGCGGGCCGAAGACGGCAGCCTCGGGGTCAGCGACCTCGTGGTGGACGGCGACGCGCTGGAAATCGCGGGCTCGGCGAGCCTGACGGGCGAGACGATCGCCGCCGCCATCACCGGCCGGCTCGATCAGGCCGCCATTGCGGACTCTGCGCTGAAGGGTCAGGCGAATTTCACGCTCAACGCCGCCGGCACGGTTTCCGCGCCGCAGGTGAACCTTACGGCCAGCGCGCGCGATCTCGAAGTCGCCGGGCGGCGGCTGGAGGCGCTGGAAGCGCGCATCGACGGCACGTTCGCGCCCGATGCTCCGAGCGGCACGATCGCGGTGAACGGCACCTATAACGGCGCGCCGCTCGCGCTGACGGCGGACCTCGCCACCGAGGGCGCGGTGCGCTCCCTGCGTAACCTCCTCCTTCGTCAGGGCCGCAACAATGTCTCGGGCACGCTGTCGCTCGACGGCGAAAACCGCCCGTCCGGCGATCTTGCGATCGACGTGCCGGATGCCTCGACGCTTCTGGCGCTCGCCGGGCAGACCGGCTCGGGCGATCTGCGCGGTCGTCTCGCCTTCGCGGTCGGCAATGGCGGCACGCCGGTGGCCGACGTGGACCTGACCTCCGGCGGCGTGACGCTCGGGGAGAACCGCTTGCGCAACGCGCGCATCGACCTGCGCGTCCAGAACTTCCTTCAGGCGCCGCTCGCCGCCGGCACGATCCGCGCGGGAGCGCTGGAAGCGGGCGGGCAGCGGATCGAGGCGCTCGACGCCACGTTGGAGGCCGCCGGTGACGCCACCGCGATCGAGGCGAGCGCCGAACTCAACGACGTGCCGACGCGCTTTGCGGGCGATGTCGCCTTCACGGATGCCGGCACGGTGATCGCGCTTCGCACGCTCACCGCCGACATTCCGAACGCCCGGCTCGTCCTCACGGAGCCCGCCACGGTGACGCTCGGCTCGGTGCGCACGACGCTCGGCACCCTTCGCTTCGATGCGGGCTCCGGCTCGCTCACCGCCTCCGGTACCCTGGCGGATCGGCTCGATCTCGACCTCACGCTGAACCAGCTGCCGCTGGCGCTCGCCAATCCCTTCGCCCAGGGGCTCGACGCCTCGGGCACGCTCACTGGCACGCTCGAAGTCGGCGGGCTGGCATCCGCGCCCGATCTCGACTTCGACCTTCGCGCCTCTGACGTGCGCACCAGCCAGACCCGCGCCGCCAAGCTGGAGGGGGGCGTCGATGCCGCGCTCGCCGGCCAGTATCGCGACGCAACGGCGACGCTGCGCACCGCCCGCGTCGATCTCGGGCAAGGCTCCGTCGAGGCGACCGGCACGCTTGGTCGCTCGCTCGATCTCGACCTTCGGCTCACCGACATTCCGGTCGCGCTCGCCAACGGCTTCGTGTCCGGGCTGGACGCGACGGGCCTCCTGAACGGCACGGCGAAGGCCACCGGCTCTCTGGAAAATCCGGCCGTCACCTTCGACGTCGCGGGCTCGGGCCTCACCACGGCGGACCTTCGCCGCAGCGGGATCGCGCCGGTGACGCTCGACCTGTCGGGCCTTTATCGCGGCGCCACGGTGCGGCTCGAAACGGCGCGCGTCGATGTCGGCTCCGGCCGGCTGGAAGCCACCGGCAGCGTCGGGCGCGATCTCGACCTCCAACTGCGGATCGTGGACCTGCCGGCGGCGCTCGCCGATGCCGCCCGCCCCGGTCTCGGCGCGTCCGGCACGATCAACGGCACGGCGACGGCAACCGGCTCGATCAGCAATCCCGACGCGCGCTTCGCGCTTACGGGCCGCGATCTCAGCGCCGCGCCGCTGCGCCAATCCGGCCTGCGCCCGGTGCAGCTCGATGTGGCCGGCACCTATGGCGACGGCACGGCGCGCATCGAGCGCGGGCGCGTCGATGTCGGCGACGGGTCGCTCGACCTCGCCGGCTCGGTCGGCCGCGCGCTCGATCTACAGGTGACGCTCGACCGGCTACCGGTGGCGCTCGCCAACGCGGTGCGCTCCGATCTCGGCGCGCGCGGCACCCTCTCGGGCACGGCTCGCGCCACGGGCTCGCTTTCCGCGCCCTCCGCCGAGTTCGACCTCAGCGCCGACGACGTGTCGGTGGCCCAAACCCGTGAGGCCGGCGCGCCGGCGGTGGACGCGGTGGCGCAGGGGAGCTTCGCCGACGGCACGGCGACGCTTCGCACCGCCCGCGTCACGCTCGGCTCCGGCCGTCTGGAAGCGACGGGCACGGTCGGCGAGCGGCTCGGTCTCGACGTGCAGCTCGTGAACATTCCGGCCTCGATCGCGGCTGCCGCCGCGCCCGACCTCGCCCCCCAGGGCACCTTGAACGGGCGCGTGCGCGCCGGCGGCACGATCGCCGCGCCTCAGGTCGAGTACGATCTGGCGCTCTCCGGCTTCTCGGTGCAGCCGACGCGCGACGCGGGCGTCGGGGCGCTCGCGATCAACGCCAACGGCCAGTTCGCCGACAACCGCGTGACGGTGGATTCGACGCTGTCGGGCTCGGGCCTCCAGTTCGCGGCCAACGGCTCGGTCAACATCGCGGGCACGCCGAGCTTCGACCTGCGGCTCGACGGCACCGCGCCGCTGTCGCTCGCCAACCGAATTCTCGCCGAGAACGGCCGTTCGGTGAACGGCACGGCGCGCATCAACGCCACCGTCACCGGCACCGCCGCCAATCCGAACGTCGTCGGCACGGTCTCGACGGCGGGGGCGAGCTTCGTGGACACGGGCGCCAATCTGGCGGTCAACAACATCAACGCCACGATCGCGCTGAACGGCCAGACGGCGACGCTCCAGGGCGTCACCGCGCAGCTCGGCGGCGGCGGCACCGTGTCGGTCACGGGCACGATCGGGATCGGCGCGGGCTTCCCGGCCGATCTCGCGATCCGCGTCCAGAACGGGCGCTACAGCGACGGCGAACTCGTCACCATCCGGCTCGACGCCGGGCTGACGCTGACGGGTCCGCTGACGGGCGCGGCCGTTCTGGCGGGCACGATCAACGCCCAGGAAATCGCGATCCTCGTTCCCGACAACCTGCCGACCTCGATTTCGCGCATCGATCTGGAGCGGCGCAACACGCCGCCCGCCGTTCTCAAGCAGCTGCGCGAGATCGACCCGAACAGCGGGGCGAGCGGCGCGTCGAGCTCGGGCGGCATCAGCCTCGACGTCACCTTGAACGCGCCGGGCCGCGTCTTCGTGCGCGGCCGAGGTCTCGACCTCGAACTCGGCGGCACGATCCGCATCACCGGGCCGATCGCCAATCTCGGCATCGACGGCGCCTTCGACCTGCGGCGCGGGCGGTTCCAGCTCCTGTCGCGCCGCCTTCAGTTCGAGCGCGCGACGCTGACCTTCGACGGCAATCTCGTGCCGACGCTGGACCTCCTGGCCTCGTCCGACACGGGCGAAGCCACGGTCTATGTGGCGATCACCGGACCGGCGGCGAGCCCGAGCTTCTCCTTCACCTCCTCCCCTGCCCTGCCGCAGGACGAGGTGCTGGCGCGGCTGATCTTCGGTCAGGGCACGGCGGACCTCTCCCCCGTGCAGATCGCCCAGCTCGCGAGCGCGGCGGCGCAGCTCGCCGGCGTCGGCGGCTCCACAGGGCTTCTCGACAATCTGCGCTCGCAGCTCGGCGTCGACGATCTGGACATCCGCACCACGGCCGATGGGCAGGCGGCGGTGGGCGTCGGGCGCTATCTCAACGAGAACACCTATGTCGGCGTCGATTCCACCGGCCGCGTGTCGATCGATCTCGACCTCGGCAGGGACATCAAGGCGCGCGGCGCGGTGACGGCCAATGGCGGCGGCGAGGTCGGCATCTTCTATGAGAAGGAATATTGAGCCGCGCGCAACATTTGGCCGGGCAACACGTTCAATTCGGCAACGGACAGCCGGCCTATGGAGCCGGCCGCCCGCTCGAGCAAGGAGCGAACGCCATGAGCACCGAGTCCCTGAAATACGCCAAGTTCGATCATCACGACGGAACGAGCTACGATTCGCCCGAGGCCGTGATGTCCGATGCCCGCTTGCCGAACGGCGAGAAGCATTCGATCCTCGAGGAATGGAAGCGCCGCGTGGCCGCCCATAACCGCGCGGACGGGATCGACACGATGGACCATCAGCTGGACCAGGCCATCGAGCGTCTCGCCGGCCTCGGCACGTAACCGCCCCTCCCACGCCCCCATGATGAACGAGCCGCCCCGCCCGGGCGGCTTTTTCATGTCCGGTTCGCCATGTTGGGGGACCATTCAAGCTTGATGTAAATTCGAAAGACTCCTCATGTTAGACATGCACTGAACGCATGGATGCCCTGGGACTTGACCGGGACGGATCGGGCCGGTTTGCTTCCGGGCCGTCTGGTCTATCTCCCTCAGACCTTAGACCTTCAGATACGCCGAGCTCGCTCGCGAGATCGGCCCAGCGACGGATCAGCAAGCGTGACCAGCCAGCCCCATGCCGACATCACCCTCGACGCGCTGAAGGCGCGCGGTTCGAAAGCGCTGGAGACCGGCATCCGCGCCCTCTTCGCCGCCGATACCGACCGTTTCGCCCATCTCTCCTTCCGGCATGACGATCTCACGCTCGACCTGTCGAAATGCGCCCTGTCGCCGGACGATCTCTCGGCGCTGATCGACTATGCCGGGGTCGTCGGCGTGGAAGCGCGGCGCGACGCCATGTATGCGGGCGCGCGCATCAACACGACCGAGAACCGCTCGGTTCTCCATGTGGCGCTGCGCGCCCATGTCGAGGACGGGTTCAAGGCCGACGGCGAGCCGGTGGGCGAGGCCGTCGAGAGCGTTCTCCAGGCCATGTCGCGCTTTGCGAGCGGCATCCGGGACGGGTCGATCCGGGGCGCGACGGGCAAGCGCATCACCGATATCGTCAATATCGGCATCGGCGGCTCCGATCTCGGCCCGGTCATGGCCGCGATCGCGCTCTCGCCCTATCATGACGGCCCGCGCACGCATTTCGTCTCCAATATCGACGGCGCGCATATGGCGGACACGCTGAAGCTCGTCGATCCGCAGACCGTGCTCTTCATCGTGGCGTCCAAGACCTTCACCACGATCGAGACCATGACCAATGCGCAGACCGCGCGGCGCTTCGTCGCCGGCGCGCTCGGCGAGGCGGCGGTCGGCGCGCATTTCTGCGCGGTCTCGACGGCGCTCGACAAGGTCTCGGCCTTCGGCATCGGCACCGATCGCACCTTCGGCTTCTGGGACTGGGTGGGCGGTCGCTATTCGGTCTGGTCGGCGATCGGCCTGCCGCTCATGATCGCCATCGGGCCCGAGCATTTCCGCGCGTTTCTCGACGGCGCGCGCGACATGGACCGACATTTCCGCTCGGCTCCGGCGCGCGAGAACCTGCCGATGCTGCTCGGCCTCGCCGGCTGGTGGCACCGCGTGGCGCAGAACCACCCCTCGCGCGCCATCATCCCCTATGACCAGCGCCTCGCCCGCCTACCGGCCTATCTCCAGCAGCTCGACATGGAATCCAACGGCAAGCATGTCGGCCTCGACGGCTTGAAGACGCCGACCGTGACGGGTCCGGTCGTCTGGGGCGAGCCGGGCACCAACGGCCAGCACGCCTTCTTCCAGCTTCTCCACCAGGGCACGGACATCGTGCCGGTCGAGTTCATCGTCGGCGCCAATCCGCACGAGAGCGATCCGGAGATGCGCGTCCATCAGGACCTGCTGCTGGCCAACTGCCTCGCCCAGTCGGAAGCCCTGATGAAGGGCCGCACGCTGGAGGAAGCGCGCGAGCAGCTCCTGAAGGCCGGCCGCTCGCCCGAAGAGGCCGAGCGCATCGCGCCGCATCGCGAGTTCTCGGGCGATCGCCCCTCGATCACCATTCTCCACGACAAGCTGACGCCCTTCGCCTTCGGCCGCCTCGTGGCGCTCTACGAGCACCGCGTCTTCGTGGAAGCGCAGCTCTTCGGCATCAACGCCTTCGACCAATGGGGCGTGGAACTCGGCAAGGAACTGGCCACCGGCCTCCTTCCCGTGATCCAGGGCACCCAGTCCCCTCAATCCCGCGATTCCTCCACCGCCGGCCTCGTGGCCGCGATCGCCGCACTTCGGAGCTGATTTGATGACGCCTGCCAGCAATCTCGCCCGCTCCTCCACCGTGGAGAAGCCCGAACCCCGCCTCAACGACGCCGACACGATCGCCACGGAGATCGTGGAGAAGCTGACCTATTCGATCGGCAAGACCGTGAAGGCCGCGCGCATTCACGACTGGCTGGAAGCCACGACCCTCGTCGTGCGCGACCGCATCATCGACAATTGGTTCGATTCCACGATCAAGACCTACGAGCGGCAGGACAAGCGCGTCTGCTACCTGTCGATGGAGTTCCTGATCGGCCGCCTCCTGCGCGACGCGATCAGCAATCTCGGCCTCACCGATCCGATCCGCGAGGCGCTGGCGCGCTACGATGTCGACCTCAACCTCGTGGAGCTTCTGGAGCCGGACGCCGCGCTCGGCAATGGCGGTCTCGGCCGCCTCGCCGCCTGCTTCATGGAATCCATGGCGACGACCGGCGTTCCGGGCTTCGGCTACGGCATCCGCTATGTGCACGGCTTCTTCCGCCAGGAAGTGGTCGACGGCGCGCAGGTCGAGCTGCCGGAAACCTGGCTGAAGCACGGCAACCCCTGGGAGTTCGAGCGCCGCGAAAGCTCCTACGAGATCGGTTTCGGCGGCAAGGTCTCCTCGATCGAGGAGAACGGCAAGCCGCGCTTCGTCTGGCGCCCGGCCGAGCGCGTGCTCGCCGTCGCCTACGACACGCCGGTGGTCGGCTGGCGCGGGAGCCACGTCAACACGCTGCGCCTGTGGAGCGCGCAGTCGCTCGACCCGATCCTGCTCGACGCCTTCAACGCGGGCGACCATATCGGCGCGCTTCTGGAATCCAACAAGGCGGAGGCGATCACCCGCGTCCTCTACCCCGCCGATTCGCATCAGGCCGGCCAGGAGCTGCGCCTGCGCCAGGAGTATTTCTTCTCCTCGGCCTCGCTGCAGGACATCATCCGCCGCCATCTGGCGCAGCATGACGACCTGACGAACCTTGCCGACAAGGTCGCGATCCAGCTGAACGACACGCATCCGGCCGTGTCGGTCGCCGAGTTGATGCGCCTTCTCGTCGACGTGCACGGGATGGAGTGGGACGCGGCCTGGCGCGTGACGCGCGACACGTTCAGCTACACCAACCACACGCTTCTGCCGGAAGCCCTGGAAACCTGGCCGATCCATCTCTTCGAGCGCCTTCTGCCGCGCCAGATGCAGATCATCTACCAGATCAATGCCGAGGTCCTGCGCGAGGCGACCACTGGCAAGCAGCTCGACGACGGCACGATCTCGGCGATCTCGCTGATCGACGAGAACAACGGCCGGCGCGTGCGCATGGGCCAGCTCGCCTTCGTCGGCAGCCATGCGGTGAACGGCGTCTCGGCTCTGCACACGGAGCTGATGAAGGAAACCGTGTTCCACGACCTGCACAAGGTCTTCCCGACGCGCATCGAGAACAAGACCAACGGCGTGACGCCGCGTCGCTGGCTGTTCCAGTCCAATCCGGGCCTCACCAAGCTGATCGAGGACGCGATCGGCACGGGCTTCAAGGACGACATCACCGAGCTCGCCAAGCTCGACCCGCATGCCGAGGACGCGGGCTTCCGCGAGCGCTTCGCGGCGGTGAAGCGCCAGAACAAGGAGCGCCTCGCCAATCTCGTCGAAGAGCGCCTCGCGATCCATCTCGATCCGAACGCGATCTTCGACATTCAGGTCAAGCGCATCCACGAGTACAAGCGCCAGCTCCTGAACATCCTGGAGACGGTCGCGCTCTACGAGCAGATCCGCTCGCTGCCCCATCTCGACTGGACGCCGCGCGTCAAGATCTTCGCCGGCAAGGCGGCCCCGTCCTACGTGCAGGCCAAGGAGATCATCCATCTCGCCGGCGACGTGGCGCGGGTCATCAATTCCGACCCGACCGTGCGCGGCCTCCTGAAGGTCGTGTTCATCCCGAACTACAATGTCAGTCTCGCCGAAATCATCATGCCGGCCGCCGACGTGTCGGAGCAGATCTCGACCGCAGGCTTGGAGGCCTCCGGCACGGGCAACATGAAGTTCGCGCTCAACGGCGCTCTCACCATCGGCACGCTCGACGGCGCCAATGTCGAGATGCTGGAGCACCTGGGCGAGGACAACATCTTCATCTTCGGCCTCAAGGCCGACGAGGTGGCGCGCCTTCGCGCCGAGGGCCATCGGGGCCAGGGCGTGATCGACAAGCAGCCCATGCTGCGCTCGGCGATCGATTCGATCTCGGCCGGCGTCTTCAGCCAGGACGACCCGAACCGCTACGCCAATCTCATGAACTCGATCCGCGACCGCGACTGGTGGATGATCGCGGCCGACTTCCGCGCCTATTGGGACACGCAGCGCCAGCTCGACATGGTCTGGAAGGACCGCGCCAAGTGGGACGCGATCGCGGTTCGCAACACGGCGCGCATGAGCTGGTTCTCGTCCGATCGCTCGATCGACGAGTATGCCCGCGACATCTGGCGCGCCGGCCCGAAGGCGGGCTGACCCGCCGAGCCGCTCCCCTCTCCCGCTCTTTTTTCGCCGCGACAAGATCGCGGCGAAAAAACGTGGGGGCGCAGCGTTCCCCTAGATGGAAGGTTTGCGCGGCCACGCTATCTTGCTTCCGATGGACGCGCATCGGCCTCTGCAAGAAGTCGCCGGCAAGGCCGGGCGCGCAACGATGCGTTGGGGGGAGTTTTCAGGATGGGCGATAGCCGGCGAGTGGCACCGATCGCGCGCGACACCATGGCCTATGTTCTGGCCGGGGGTCGCGGCTCGCGATTGATGGAATTGACGGATGACCGCGCCAAGCCCGCGGTCTATTTCGGCGGCAAGTCGCGCATCATCGACTTCGCCCTCTCGAATGCGGTCAATTCCGGCATCCGCCGCATCGGCGTCGCCACGCAGTACAAGGCCCACTCGCTGATCCGGCACCTGCATCGGGGCTGGAACTTCCTGCGTCCGGGCCGCAACGAGAGCTTCGACGTCCTGCCCGCCTCGCAGCGCGTGTCGGAAGACCAGTGGTATGCCGGCACGGCCGACGCCGTGTATCAGAACATCGACATCATCGAGGCCTACGCCCCCAAATACATCATCATCCTGGCGGGCGACCACGTCTACAAGATGGACTACGAGATCATGCTCCAGCAGCATGTGGACACGGGGGCCGACGTGACCGTCGGCTGTCTCGAAGTCCCGCGCATGGAAGCGGTCGGTTTCGGCGTCATGCATGTGGACGAGAAGGGCCAGATCACCGACTTCATCGAGAAGCCGGCCGATCCGCCCGCGATCCCCGGCCGGCCGGACACGGCGCTCGCCTCCATGGGCATCTATGTCTTCAACACGGCCTTCCTCGCCGACCAGCTACGCCGCGACGCGGCCGATCCGAAGTCCAGCCGCGATTTCGGCAAGGACATCATCCCCCATATCGTGAAGCACGGCACGGCCTGGGCGCACTCCTTCAACACCTCCGTCGTGCGCTCGGCCGCCGAATACGGCGCCTATTGGCGCGACGTCGGCACGGTGGACGCCTATTGGCAGGCCAATATCGACCTCACCGACGTGGTGCCGCAGCTCGACATCTACGACCGCGACTGGCCGATCTGGACCTATGCCGACGTGACGCCGCCGGCGAAATTCGTCCATGACGAGGACGGGCGCCGCGGCATGGCGATCTCCTCGCTCGTCTCGGGCGACTGCATCATCTCCGGCGGCACGCTGCATCGCTCCCTGCTCTTCACCGGCGTTCGCCAGAACAGCTATTCCAAGCTCGACGAAGCGGTGATCCTGCCGGGTTGCCATATCGGGCGCGGCACCCGCATCACCCGCGCGGTGGTGGATCGCGGCGTCCATATTCCGGACGGTCTGGTGATCGGCGAGGACCCCGAGCTCGACGCGCAGCGCTTCCGGCGCACATCCAACGGCGTCTGTCTCGTCACCAAGCCGATGATCGACCGGCTCAACTACAGATGACATCCGTTCTTTCCGTCGCATCGGAAATCTTCCCCCTGGTGAAGACGGGGGGCCTCGCGGACGTGACCGGCGCCCTGCCGCTCGCGCTGGAGCCGCTGGGCGTCGCCGTGCGCAGCCTCGTGCCGGCCTATCCGAGCCTTCTGGCGGAGGTGGGGGACACCGCGCCCGTCGCCGAGATCGCCGATCTCTTCGGCGGTCCGGCGCGGATACTCGCCGCGCGCCATGCCGGGCTCGACCTCCTGCTTCTCGACGCGCCGCATCTCTTCGACCGGCCGGGCGGCCCCTATGTCGGGCCGAACGGCTACGACCATCCCGACAACTGGGCGCGCTTCGCCGCGCTCGGCAAGGCGGCGGCCGAAATCGGGATGGGTCTCGTGCCGGACTATCGCCCCGACATCGTCCACGCCCACGACTGGCAGGCCGCGCTCGCGCCCGTCTATCTCGAGGCGGAGGGCGAGGAGCGGCCGCGCACCATCCTGACCATCCACAATCTCGCCTTCCAGGGCGCCTTTCCGCAGACGATCTTTGCCGAACTCGGCCTGCCCGCCAGCTTCTGGGGCATCGACGGAGTCGAGTATTACGGCTCGGTCGGCTTTCTCAAGGGCGGCCTTCGCGCGGCGGACCGGATTACCACGGTCAGCCCCAACTATGCCGACGAGATTCTCCAGCCGGCCGGCGGCATGGGGCTCGACGGGCTCCTGCGCGGCCGGTCCGATCGCCTGACGGGCATCGTCAACGGCATCGACACGGACATCTGGAATCCGGCGACCGACCCGACGATCCCCGCGACCTTCACGCGCGACGAGCTGTTCCGCCGCGCGATCAACAAGCGGGCGCTGGAAGCGGAATTCGCGCTGGACGAGGACGACACGCCGATTCTCGCCGTGGTCAGCCGCCTGACCTGGCAGAAGGGCCTCGACATCCTCGCCGAGGCGGTGGACGACGTGGTGGCGGCCGGCTGCCGGCTCGTCGTCGTCGGCTCGGGCGACCGGCTTCTGGAAGGCGCGTTTCTCAGCGGCGCGGCACGCCATGCGGGGCGCGTCGGCGTTCGCATCGGCTATGACGAACTCCTGTCGCACCGGGTGCAGGCGGGCGCGGACGCGCTGATCGTGCCCTCGCGCTTCGAGCCCTGCGGCCTCACGCAGCTCTACGCGCTGCGCTATGGCTGCCTGCCGGTGGTGAGCCGCGTCGGCGGCCTCGCCGACACCGTCATCGACGCCAATTTCGCCGCGCTCGCGGCGGGCGTCGCGACCGGCGTCATCTTCGCGCCGGTAACGCGCGACGCGCTTCTCGACGGCATCACCCGCATCACCCGCCTTTACGCCGATCCCTCGCTCTGGCGCGATCTCCAGCGCTCCGCCATGGCGGGCGACGTCTCCTGGACCGCCAGCGCACGGCGCTATGCCGACCTCTACTCGAGCCTTTCCGAGGAAAGCCCCCGATGATCCGCACCGTTGCGACGACGCCCTATTCCGACCAGAAGCCCGGCACGTCGGGCCTGCGCAAGAAGGTGCCGCATTTCCAGCAGCCCAACTATGCCGAGAACTTCCTTCAGGCGATCTTCGACGCGACCGAGCGGCCGGCCGGCGCCTCGCTGGTGATCGGCGGCGACGGGCGCTTCTTCAACGCCGAAGTGGTGCGCAAGGCGATCCGCATGGCCGCCGCCAATGGCGTCGCCAAGGTGATCGTCGGCCAGAACGGCCTTCTCTCGACGCCCGCCGCCTCCAACCTGATCCGCCAGCGCAAGGCGGCGGGCGGCATCATCCTCTCGGCCTCGCACAATCCGGGCGGGCCGGACGGCGATTTCGGCATCAAGTACAACATCTCGAACGGCGGCCCGGCCCCCGAGGGCGTGACCGACGCGATCTACAAGCGCACGCGCGAGATCTCGGAATACAAGATCGTCGAGGAGGACGCGCCGGACCTTTCCGTCGTCGGCACCTCGCGCCTCGGCGAGACGGAGGTCGAGATCGTCGATCCCGTCGCCGACTATGCGCGCCTGATGGAAGAGCTGTTCGACTTCGCGGCGATCCGCGAGGCGATCGCAGGCGGTCTCACGCTGCGCTTCGACGCCATGCACGCCGTCACCGGCCCCTATGCCAAGGAAATCCTGGAGAAGCGCCTCGGCGCGCCGGACGGTACGGTCCTGAACGGCGTGCCGTCGGAGGATTTCGGCGGCGGCCATCCCGATCCGAACGTCGTCTGGGCCGCGCCGCTCGTCGATCTCCTTCTCGGTCCGACGGCCCCGGATTTCGGCGCGGCGTCGGACGGCGACGGCGACCGGAACATGATTCTGGGGCGCGGCATCGTGGTGACGCCCTCGGACTCGCTTGCGGTTCTCGCCGCCAACGCGCATCTCGCGCCGGGCTATGCAAAGGGCATCGCGGGCATCGCCCGCTCCATGCCGACCAGCGGCGCGGCGGATCGCGTGGCCAAGAAGCGCGGCATCGGCATCTACGAAACGCCGACCGGCTGGAAGTTCTTCGGCAATCTCCTCGACGCCGGCAAGGTGACGATCTGCGGCGAGGAAAGCGCCGGCACGGGCTCGGACCATGTGCGCGAGAAGGACGGGCTCTGGGCCGTCCTCCTCTGGCTGAACATTCTCGCGGTGCGTAAAGAATCGGTCGCCGAGATCGTCAAGTCGCACTGGGCCGAGTTCGGCCGCAACTACTACCAGCGCCACGACTACGAGGAAGTGGACAAGGCGGCGGCCGAAGGGCTCATGGAAAGCCTGCGCGATCGTCTGGCCTCCATGGCCGGGCAGCGCTTCGGCACGCTCGTCGTCTCGGAAGCCGACGACTTCTCCTACAAGGACCCGATCGACGGTTCGGTCTCCACCGGCCAGGGCGTGCGCATCGTGTTCTCGGGCGGCTCGCGCATCGTCTTCCGCCTGTCGGGCACGGGCACGGTCGGCGCGACGCTGCGCGTCTATATCGAGCGTTTCGAGCCCGACCCGGCCAAGCATGATCTGACGATCGAGGAAGCGCTCGGCGAACTCGTGCGCACGGCGGACGCGATCGGCGAGATCACCAAGCGCACGGGCCGCGCGGAGCCTGACGTGCGCACATGAGCGCGCAAGAGCTTTCGCCCGTCGCCTCAAAGTGGCGGGCGATCCGCCCCGTTCACTGGGCTCTCACTCTCGGGGTCGTGGCGCTCGCCGCCGCGACCCTTCTTCTCATGGGCCGGGTTCCGATCTGCGAATGCGGAACCGTGAAGCTGTGGCACGGCGCGGTGCAAAGCTCGGAAAACTCCCAGCACATCGCCGACTGGTACTCCCCCTCGCACCTCATCCACGGCTTCCTGTTCTACGGCGCGCTCTGGCTGGTCGCCCGGCGCTGGCCGCTCGGCCGCCGGCTGGTTCTGGCGACGCTCATCGAGGCGGCCTGGGAGATCGTGGAAAACACCGATGCGGTGATCCGGCATTATCGCGAGACGACCATCTCGCTCGATTATTTCGGCGACAGCGTTCTCAACTCCGTCTCCGACATCGGCTTCATGATCCTTGGCTTTCTTCTGGCCGCGCGCCTGCCGGTCTGGCTGACGGTCGCGATCGCGCTCGGCTTCGAGATTCTGACCGGCTGGCTGATCCGCGATAACCTCACCTTGAACGTCCTCATGCTTCTCTACCCGCTGGACGCCGTGAAGGCGTGGCAGGGCGGCGCCTGACGGCTCGGCTGCCGGACGCCGTGGGTCGAGGAGCCAAGTCGTGAGAGGCGAAGTCGTGGAAAGCCAGGTCGTGACGGGTATCACTTCGGAGCGCGGCGCGCCCGCCCGGCTGGGCGCGACGGTGGATCGCGACGGCGTCCATGTCGCCGTCTTCTCCGCCCATGGCGAACGGATCGAGCTCTGCCTCTTCGAGCCCGGCGAAACGCGCGAGCGCATCCGGCTGGTGCTGCCGGGAAGAACGAGCGAGGGCATCCATTTCGGCTTCGTGCCGGGTCTGGCGGCGGGCGCGCTCTACGGGCTTCGCGCGCATGGCCCCTTCGCGCCCGAGCGCGGCCATCGCTTCGACGCCGCGAAGCTCCTCGTAGACCCCTATGCGACGCGGCTCGACCGGCCCTTCGTCTACCATTCGCTGATGGCGGCGCCCCCGGAGCGCGGCATCGACACCGCGCCCTTCGTGCCGCGCGCGGTGGTGGAAGATCCGGCTCGCGACGCCGCGCCCCTCCCTTTCGCCAAACCTGGCTTCACCTACGAGCTGCCCGTTCGCGCCTTCTCCCAAACCCGCGCCGAAATCCCCGAGCGGCTGCGCGGCACGCTGGCGGCGCTCGCCGAGCCCGCCTCGCTCGACCATCTGACGCGGCTCGGCGTCGAAACGGTCGAACTCATGCCCCTCGCCGCCGCGATCGACGAGCGCCATCTCGTCGCCCTCGGCCTCACCAATGCCTGGGGCTACAACCCCATCGCCCATGCCGCGCCCTGCCCGCGCCTTGTGCCGGGCGGCTGGGCGGAGGTGCGGCGCACCGTGGACGCGCTCCATGCGCGCGGCATCCGCGTGCTTCTCGACGTGGTCCTGAACCATTCGGGCGAAAGCGACCGGTTTGGCCCGACGCTCTCCTATCGCGGGCTCGACAGTCTCACCTATTACGCCACCTCGGCCGACGATCCGGGCACGCTCGTCAACGACACGGGCACTGGCAACACGTTCGCGCTCTGGCGCGAGCCGGTGGCCCGCATGGCGCTGGACGCCCTGAAGACCTGGGTCGAGGTCGGCGGCATCGACGGGTTCCGCTACGATCTCGGCACGGTGCTCGGCCGCACGCCGGAGGGCTTCCGGCCGGACGCGCCGCTTCTCACGATGATCGCGGCCGATCCGGTTTTGAGAGATCGCGTCCATGTCGCCGAGCCCTGGGACATCGGCCCCGGCGGCTATCAGGTCGGCGCCTTTCCCAAGCCCTTCCTCGAATGGCAGGACCGGTTCCGCGACGATATCAGGCGCTTCTGGCGCGGCGATGCGGGCACCGTCTCGGCGCTGGCGACGCGCCTGTCCGGCTCGCCGGACCTCTTCGACCCGAAATCGCGCCTGCCCTCCGACGGCGTCAATTTCATCGACGCCCATGACGGGTTCACGCTGCGCGATCTCGTCAGCTACAAGCAGAAGCACAACGAGGCCAATGGCGAGGCCAATCGCGACGGCCATGGCGACAACCATTCCTGGAACAATGGGGTGGAAGGCGAAACAAGCGATCCCGCCATCATCGAGCGCCGCCGGCGCGACGTGCGGGCCCTGCTGGCCACCCTGTTCGTGGCGCGCGGCAATCCGATGATCGTCGCGGGCGACGAGATCGGCCGCACGCAAGGGGGCAACAACAACGCCTATGCGCAGGACAACGAGACCTTCTGGCTCGACTGGGCGAGCGCCGACGAGGCGCTGATCGGTTTCACCGCGCGGCTCCAGCGCCTGCGCCGCGCGCTGGAGCCCTTGTCGCGCGACCGCTTCCTGACGGGAGAGACGGTCGGCGGCGAGCCCGACGTCGTCTGGCTGCGCGCGGATGGCGCGGCGATGGCGGATGCGGATTGGGCCGATGCCGGGCGCGCCCTTCTCGGCCTTCGCCTTGCCGGCGAGCGGGAAGCCGCGCTCGTCTATCTCAACCGGGGCCAGGCGCCGGTGGACATTCAACTGCCGACGCCAAGGGACGGGCGCAGCCATTGGCTGGAACTCCTGTCGGACCGGCCGGACGCCGAAGCCCGCCCGCTGGCGAGCGGCGCGTTCCAGCTCGGCGCGCGCGCCGTCGCCATCCTGCGCGAGGGATAGCCGTAGGCCGGAGCGATCCCGCCCCGGCGGTATCGAGCTTGGGATAGCGCGGCGCGCCCCTTTGCGCCGGGGGGCCCGAGCGCCTACATCGGATCGATCCGCCCTTCGGAACCGCGTGCCCCATGCCGATCCAGCTCCTGCCCGAAACGCTCATCGACCAGATCGCCGCCGGCGAGGTGGTCGAGCGGCCGGCGAGCGTCGTGAAGGAGCTTCTGGAAAACGCGCTGGACGCCGGCGCGCGGCGCGTCGAGATCGTCACGGCGGGCGGCGGCAAGAGCCTGCTTCGCATCAGCGACGACGGCTGCGGCATTCCCTCTGCCGAACTCCCGCTCGCCATCCGCCGCCATTGCACCTCCAAGATGGAGGGCGGTCTCGACGCGATCGACACGCTCGGCTTTCGCGGCGAGGCGCTGCCCTCGATCGGCTCGGTGGCGCGGCTGACCCTGCGGTCCCGCGCGCGCGGCGCGGAGGGCGCGCATGAAATCCGCGTTGACAACGGCGTGCAGGACGGCCCGCGCCCGGCACCCCTGTCGGTCGGCACGATGGTCGAGGTGCGCGATCTCTTTCACTGCGTGCCCGCGCGGCTGAAGTTTCTCAAAAGCGACCGCGCGGAAGCCGCAGCCATCACCGAGACGGTCAAGCGCATCGCCATCGCCTTTCCGGCCGTGCGCTTCGAGCTGGCCGGCGAGGACCGCACCGAGACGGTGCTCGCCGCCGGCAGCCCGCAGGCGCGCATCGCGCAGATCGTCGGCACGGAATTCACCGAGAACGCGGTGGAGCTCGATGCCCTGCGCGAGGGCGTCCGGCTCACCGGCTGGGCGGGCCTGCCGACCTATCATCGTGGCAATGCGCAGCATCAATATGCCTATGTGAACGGGCGGCCGGTGCGCGACAAGATGATCCTCTCGGCCATTCGCGGCGCCTATGTCGACTTCGTGCCGCGCGACCGCTGCCCGGTCTGCGTCCTCTTTCTCGACGTCGATCCGCGCGACGTCGATGTGAACGTTCATCCCGCCAAGGCGGATGTGCGCTTTCGCGACCCGGCGCTGGTGCGCGGCCTCATCGTCGGGGCGATCCGGCAGGCGCTCGGCGGCATGAGCCTGCGTGCCTCGACGGAAGGCGCCGAGGGGCTGATGGCGCGCTTTCGCCCCGGCGGCATGGGCGGCGGCATGGCCGAAGGCCCCGGCCCCGGCGCGACGGACGCCCCCTTCCCCGCCGCCGGGCCGGGCGCCTCTCCCGCCTTCGCCCCGCGTCCCGCCGCTCTGCAAGCCGGCATCGGCGCGCGCGCGGCCTCCGTCGTTCTCGGCCGCCGCTCGGGCGGGTTCCGCGAGCGGAGCGAGGCGCCTTTCGACGCCGGGACGAGCTTCTTCCGACCGCTGGAAACGCCTGCCACCCCGCGCGAGCCTGCGCCGCGCATGAGCGGCTTCGAGCCGCAGGCGCGCCCGGTGCGCGAGAGCGAACAGGCCCCGGCGCCGGCCAGCGCCGAGTTTCCGCTCGGCGCGGCGCGGGCGCAGATCGACAAGGCCTTCATCGTCGCCGAAACGACCGACAGCCTGGTGATCGTCGACCAGCACGCCGCGCATGAGCGGCTGGTCTACGAGGCGCTGAAACACGCGCTTCATGCCGACGCCATCCCCGCGCAGATGCTGCTCATCCCCGATGTCGTGGACTGTTCCGAAAGCGAGGCCGAGCGGCTATCAGAGGAAGCCGAGACGCTGTCGCGCTTCGGCCTTGTGATCGAGCGTTTCGGCCCCGGCGCGATCATGGTGCGCGGCACGCCGGCGATTCTCGGCGAAGTCGATGCCAAGGCGCTCCTGCGCGATCTCGCGGACGAACTCTTCGAGGGCGGTCAGGTCGGCCTCAAGGCGCGGATCGACCATGTGGCGGCGACCATGGCCTGCCATGGCTCGGTGCGCTCGGGGCGAAGGCTCCAGCCGGCCGAGATGAACGCACTCCTGCGCCAGATGGAACGCACGCCGGGCTCGGGCCAGTGCAATCACGGGCGGCCGACCTTCATCGAACTGAAGCTCGCCGATATCGAGCGCCTGTTCGGCCGGCGTTGACATCGGCCCGCATCAGGCCGAACACAGTTTCATGACGCCCGGCCGACGGCCGGACCCGCATTGACGATGTTGCCGCATTTTCGAGGGCCAAGCGTGTCCGCTTTGCCGGGAAATGCTCCAGACCATGGACCACAGAATGATGAACCGGATGGACAGCGGCGGCGAGGCCAAGCTGCATTATGGCGACGGCGATTTCGAGGTCGTGCGCCCCGGCGCCTTCGTGCGCTGCGCGGTGACGGGCGAGCCGATCGCGCTCGATCTCCTGCGGTACTGGAATGTCGAGCGTCAGGAAGCCTATCGCGACGCGGGCGCCTCGCTCCAGCGCGAACTCGACCTCGCCCCGCAGCGTCGCAAGTAGGCGTCAGCGCCGACGCTCGACGTCAGCGCCGCTCGAAACGCGTCAGCCCCGCTCGAAACGCTCGAGCGCTTTGGAAAGCAGCGCCTCGGCCGCGCCGGGCTCGGCCCATTCCAGCTCGACCTCCAGCACGCGGGCGAGGCGGTTCAGGCCGCGCATCGGGCCGCCCTCGCTCCGGCCGAAGCGCGCCCGGTCCTTGGCCGTGGTGACAAGGTCGAGACCGAGACTGTCGGCCTCGCTCAAGAGCTCCCGCGCCTCGCTTTCGCTGAGCGTGTGATGGTCCGGGAAGGACCGGGCGACGACGATCTCGGCCCCCGCATTGCGCAGCGAGGCGAAGAACTTGCCGGGGTCGGCGATGCCCGCGAAGGCGAGGCAGCGCCGCCCCTGGAACTCCGCCGCGTTGGGCGCAGCCAAACGGGCGCGGTGAACCGGCAGGCCGCTTTCGGCGAGCCTTCTCCCCAGCGCGTCGCCGCGCGGCCCCTCGCCCACCACGAGCAGCGCGTCGGCATGAGCGAGCTGCGTGTCGAGCGGCGCGCGCAAGGGGCCGGCGGGCAGAAGCGCGCCATTGCCGAGCCCGCGCCTCGCATCCACGACGAGAAGAGCCAGATCGAAGCGGAGGCGGGCGCTCTGGAACCCGTCATCCATGACGATCAGATCGCAGCCGGCTTGATTGAGAAGCGCCGCGCCCGCCGCGCGGTCCTTCGCGACGACGGTCGGCGCGAGGCCGGCGAGCAACAGCGGCTCGTCGCCCACGAGATCCGCGTCGTGCCGAGCGGAGTCCACCAGAAGCGCGGCTCTGGCCTGCCCGCCATGGCCGCGCGACAGGAAGCCGGGCCGGCGGCCGATCGCCAGCGCCGCGCGCCCGAGCGCCAGCGCCGTCGGCGTCTTGCCGCCGCCGCCGACCGTCAGATTGCCGACACAGACGACGGGAAGCGGAACGCGCACGCGCGGCCCGCGCTCCAGATTGCGCCGGGACACCGCGCCATAGGCGAGCGAGGGCAGCGTGAGGGCGCGGGACAGGAGGCCCGGCTCGCGCCACCAGAAGCCGGGAGCGGTCCCGAACAAGGGCATTGTCAGCCGCCCCAATCCATGCGGCAGGACAGGCGCAGCGGCAGGAGGAACGGGTCGAGCGCCGCCATGGTGCGCTTCAGCGCGCCGCCCATGTCGGCGACGCTTTCGCGGGCCGCCTCGATCATCTGCCGGCGCGCGGCAGGCCGGTCGAACAGCTCCGACACGGCGGCGCCGAGTTCGGCCTCGTCCTGCACGATCCAGGCCCCGCCCTTGTCGATCAGGCGGTGATAGACCTCGCGGAAATTCTGCACATAGCGGCCCGACAGGATCGCCGTGCCGAGCATGGCGGCTTCCAGCGGGTTCTGCCCGCCCTCGCCGCTGATCGACTTGCCGACAAAGGCGATCTCGCTCAGCCGGGCGTAGAAGCCCATGTCGCCCATCGTGTCGCCGAGAAAGATGTCGGTGGTCGGCAGGGGCAGCTCGCCCCGGCTCCAGCGCGCCACCTGAAGGCCGCGCGCTTCGAGATCGCGCGTGATCGCGTCCGCCCGGTCCACATGGCGCGGCACGATCACGGTGAGCAGCCGGCCGCGCTCCTCGCGCAGGCGCATGTGGATGTTGGCGGCGATCTCCTCCTCGCCCTCATGGGTCGAAAGTGCCGCCCAGACGGGGCGCATCCCGATGCTCCGGCGGGTTTCCTCGAGATCCTCGCGGTTCACCGGCGGCGCGCCGACATCGGCCTTCAGATTGCCGGCGACGGTCACGGCGCGCGCCCCGAGAAGATGGTAGCGCTCGCCGTCGATCTCGGACTGCGCCACCACATGGGCGAGCTTGGAGAGAAGCGCCTCGGCGACGCCCGGCGCCGACTTCCAGCGCTTGAACGAGCGGTCCGACAGGCGCGCATTGACGAGAACCTGCGGAATGCGGCGCGCGGCGAGCTCCGTCATCGTGGTCGGCCAGATCTCGCTTTCGGCGACGATGGCGAGTTCCGGCTGCCAATGGTCGAGAAAGCGCGACACGCAGGGCTTGAGGTCGAGCGGAACATATTGATGGATGACGCGGTCGCCGAGGCGCTCGCGCACCGTGGCGGCCGAGGTCACGGTGCCCGTCGTCATCACCACCGTGATGCCGTCCTCGGCGATCGCCGAGACGACGGGCGCCACCGCCGCGCTCTCGCCCATGGAGGCGGCATGGACCCAGACCAGCGGCACGCCGGGCGGCCGGATTTCGCTCGGCACGCCGTAGCGCTCGCGCCGGCGCTCCTTGTCTTCCTTGCCCTTGGACGCGCGCCAGCTCACATAGGAGCCGACGGCCGGATAGGCGAGCGAGCCGGCGACGCGATAGGCGGTCAAGGCCGCCTTGGCCCATCTGTCGTTCAATGATTCGTCTTTCGGTCCGCCAATTCCGCCGCCCGCCGGTTCGCCCGTTCGATGGCGAGCGTCAGCTGGGCGCGAATCGCCTCCAACTCCTCCGCGCCGGCATCGGACGGAACGAAGATCGGCTCTTCCATGACCACGGCAATGCGGCCGAAGGGCAGCGGAATGGTGGTCTTGTCCCAGGTTTTTTCGAGGACGCGCCGCCGGCTCGTCACCGCCGCGCTCGGCACGATGGGCCGGCCCGACAGGCGGGCGAGCGTGACGATGCCGAGGCCTGCCTCACGCGGGGTGCCCTTCGGCACGTCGGCGATCATGCAGATGCCGAACCCCTCGTCGAGCGCGCGTTTCATGCGCAGCAGCGCGCGCACGCCGCCCTTTTCGGACGCCGCCTCGCGCACCCGCCCGCCCGAGCCGCGCACCGTCTCGATGCCGAAACGCTCCACCACGGCGGCGTTGATCTCGGCATCGGCGCTGCGCGACAGGAGCGCCAGATAAGGCAACTCGCGCGGCCGGAAGAAGGGCGCGAGGAGATGCTGCCCATGCCAGAGCGCCACGATCGCGGGATGCCGCGCATGGAGGATCGCGCGGAAGTCGCTCGAGCCCTCCGCCTCGCGCTGCGAGGCGCGAAGCCCGCGCAGGGCCTCGAAGATCAGGCGTCCGACGAGGCGCACGGCGGCCGGCGAGCGCGAGGCCGCCTTCAGCCGGCGCTGGACGCGCACGCGCCAGCGGCGACGCTTCGGCCGCGCTTCGCCGGATGCGGTTTCGGGCGCGGAAGCGGCCGGCGCCGCCGGGCCTTCGGGCTCGGTCACTGGCCCTGCGGGTCGAGCAGCCGGTGCATGTGGACGATGAAATAGCGCATGGCCGCGTTGTCGACCGTCGACTGCGCCTTGCCGCGCCAGGCGGCGAGCGCCGAGGCGTAGTCCGGGAAGATGCCGACGATATCGAGCTGCGACAGATCGCGGAAATCGACCGTGTCGAGGCTGATCAGTTCGCCGCCGAACACGAGGTGAAGCAGCTGCTTGGGCTTTTCTTCGCTGACCATTCGAACAGTCTCCAGTTTCGCGAGGCGTGGATCGGGTCGATCGCCCGTTCAGGCGCCGGTTCGGGCGCTCATTCAGCCGAGGGCTTCGGCGCCGTAGCCGAGCAGGCGCGCCATCGAGCCATCGGCGCCGGCCACGAGGACGCCATGCCTTTCCGGCGCGGGATTGTAAAGATGCGGCTGTCCGTCGGCGCGCACGAGACGCCCGCCGGCCCGCTCCAGGATCAGATCGCCGGCCGCGATGTCCCAGTCGTTGGCGCGCGCGCCGACCAGCGTTCCGTCGAGCCGGCCGCTCGCGACCATGGCGAGGCGGTAGGCGAGCGAAGGGACGTTCGGGGCGAAATCGATCTCCTCGCTGCGCGGTGCCTCCAGCTTGCGGCGCATGGAATCGGGCATGGACAGAAGCAGCTTGCGCTTGCGCCCGGCGCCGGACACCGCGATCGGCTGGCCGTTCAACGTCGCCGGCCCGTCCTTCGTCGCCGAGAAGACCTCGCCGAGCGCCGGGGCGTCGAGAACGCCGGCGACGGGCCGCCCCGCGCCGATCACGGCGACGGAGATGCACCAGGTCGTCTCGCCCCGCAGAAAGGCGCGCGTCCCGTCGATCGGGTCCACCACGAAGAAGCGCTGCTCGCCCGCATCGGCGGCCTGCGCGGCGGTTTCCTCCGAAATCCAGCCGTAATGCGGCCGCGCCTCCAGAAGCACGCGCCGCAGATGGGCGTCGGCGGCGAAATCCGCCTCCGACACGGGCGAGGAGCCCTTCCACCACACTTCCGGCTCGCGCTTCCAGAAGCCGAGCGCGATGCGCCCGGCCTCGGCGGCGGCGGTTCGGATCAGGGCAAGGTCCTCGTCGGGCGTGAACATGCCGCTAGCGACCCGCCACCGTCATCTCGCCGATGCGCAAGGTCGGCACGGTCAGCGAGAAGCGCGTGTCGCCGTCATTGGCGGGCTCGATCGACCGGAACATGTCGCTCAAATGGCCGGCGATGGTGAATTCCGAGATGGGGCCGGTCAGCTCGCCGTTCTCGATCAGGAAGCCGGACGCGCCGCAGCTGTAGTCGCCGGTCACGAGATTGGCGCCGTGGCCGATCGTTTCGGTGATGTAGAGGCCCTGGCCGGTGTCGCGGATCAGCTCGGCCGGCGTGCGCGCGCCGTGCGTCAGCGTGACATTGGTGGAGGTCGGAGACACGCCGCCGGACGAGCGCGCGGCGCGCCCGTTGGAGCGAAGGCCAAGCTCGCGCGCCGTGGCGCTGTCGAGCGTCCAGTTGCGCAAGATGCCGTTCTCGACCAGCAGGAGGCGCTCGCCGCGCAAGCCTTCGCCGTCGAAGGGGCGCGAGCCCGGCCGGCGCGGCAGGAGCGGATCGTCCACGAGGTCGAGCCCTTCGGGCAGGACCTGTTCGCCCATGCGCTCGCGCAGGAAGCTGGTGCGCCGCGCGATCGAGGCGCCGTTGAGCGCGCCGACCAGCGCGCCGATCAGCGAGCGCGACACGCGCGGATCGAGAACGATCGTGTAGCGCCCGGTCGCGACCTTGGCGGGACGCAGCCGCCGCACGGCCCGCTCGCCGGCGCGACGGCCGATCGTCTCGGGTGCTTCCAGATCGGCAGAATGCAGGCGCGAATCGAAATCATAGTCGCGCTCCATGCCCGTCCCCTCGCCGGCCAGAACGCTGACCGAGCGCGAGAAGCCCGAGCGGCGGCGCGCGCCGGAAAAGCCGGTGGAGGTGACGAGCACGAGGCCGGACGTGCCGAAGCCCGCCGTGGCGCCGCTGGAATTCGACACGCCGGACACGGCGAGCGCCGAAGCTTCCAGCGCCTTGGCTTCCTCGGCGAGACTGTCGCCGGAGGGTTCGGTCGGGTCGAAGAGGTCGAGCCCATCGGCGCCGTCCGAGAAGCGCTCGGGATCGCCGAGCCCGGCATAGGGGTCTTCCGGCGACACGCGCGCCATGGCGACGGCGCGCTCGGCGAGGCGCTCGGGATCGGAGCGCAGGTCCGAGGACACGGTCGCCACGCGCCGGCCGACGAAGACACGCAGCGAGACCTCGTCGCTTTCACTGGATTCCAGCTCCTCCACGCGGCCCATGCGCACCTGCGCGGAGCGCGAGCGCGCGCTCACCACGGCCGCGTCGGCCGCGTCCGCGCCGCTCTTGCGGGCGGCCTCCACGAGCCGGGCGCCGAGGTCCAGGAGGCGCGGGATATCGTCATTCATGGGGGAACCGCCGAAACTTTTGCACTTGCACCATCTATTATGCCATTCGCTGCCTTCAAGCCGACTCGCCCGACATGCCCTGGAGGATTCCCATGGAACAAACCGTCCCGTTGTTTCTGGAAATCCTTCTCATCCTGGGCGGCGGGATCGTGGCCGGCACGCTGTTCAAGCGCATCGGCCTCGGCACGGTTCTGGGCTATCTCTTCGCCGGGATCGTGCTCGGGCCGCTCCTGCGCGTGGTGGAAAGCGGCCAGAACGAGATCCTGCATATCGGCGAACTCGGCGTCGTCTTCCTTTTGTTCATCATCGGGCTCGAACTCAAGCCCTCGCGCCTCTGGTCGCTGCGCCGGCAGATCTTCGGCCTCGGTCTGGCGCAGGTCGTCCTGACCGGCGCGGCGCTGACGCTCGGCCTGTCCTTCCTGTCGCTCGGCTGGGGCGCGGCGGCGGTGATCGGCTTTGGCTTCGCGCTTTCCTCCACGGCCTTCGCCTTGCAGCTTCTGGAGGAAGCGGGTGAACTCAACACGCGCTTCGGCCAGACCTCCTTCTCGGTTCTCCTGTTTCAGGACCTTGCCATCGTGCCGCTTCTAGCGGCGCTGCCGCTTCTGGCGCCGGGCGGGGGCAACGATGCGGGGATCGACCTTCGCGAAGTCGCCATGAGCTTTGCCGCGCTCGGCGCGCTGGTTCTGTCGGGCCGCTATCTCATCAATCCGCTGTTTCGGATTCTCGCCAATTCCGGTGCGCGCGAGGTGATGATCGGCGCGGCGCTCTTCGTGGTTCTGGCCTCGGCGCTCCTGATGGCGCTCGCCGGCTTCTCCATGGCCATGGGCGCCTTCATCGCCGGCGTGCTGCTGGCCGAATCGAACTACCGGCACGAGCTGGAAGCCAATATCGACCCGTTCCGCGGCCTGCTTCTCGGCCTGTTCTTCATCGCCGTCGGCCTGTCGCTCGATCTCGGCGTGATCCGCGACAATTGGTGGATCATTCTTCTGGCCGCGCCCGCCCTCATGCTGGTGAAGGCCGCGATCCTCGCCCCGCTCTGCCTTCTCTTCGGCGAAAGCCGGCAGACGGCGCTGCGCACGGCCCTGATCCTGCCGCAGGGCGGCGAGTTCGCCTTCGTGCTCTTCTCCGCCGCGTCCTCGGCCGCGATCTTCGACGGGCAGATCGGCTCGCTTCTCGTCTCGATCGTCACCCTCTCCATGGCGCTGACGCCGCTCACCGCCTATCTCGGCCGCCGCCTCACCGGCGAGGACGAAGAGCTGGAAGAGCTGGAGGAGGATTTCGCGGGCGCGGGCGCCGGCATCCTGATGATCGGCTTCTCGCGCTTCGGCCAGATGGCCGCGCAGGTGCTCCTGTCGAGCGGACAGGACATGACGATCATCGATTCCTCGGCCGAGCGCATCAAGTCGGCCGGCCGCTTCGGCTTCCGCATCTATTTCGGCTCCGGGCTGCGGCGCGACGTCCTGGCCGCCGCCGGCATCCGGCAGGCCAAGGTCGTGCTGGTCTGCACCAACAAGCCGGAGGTCACCAACGGGATCGTGGATCTGATCCGCTCGGAATTTCCCGACACGCGGCTCTTCGTGCGCTCCTACGACCGCAACCACTCGCTGAGCCTTCGCGAGCGCGGCGTCGCCTTCGAGCTGCGCGAAACGCTGGAATCGGCCCTGCGCTTCGGCGGCGAGACGCTGCGCGAGCTCGGCCTCGACGATGCGCGCGCCCGCGAGATCGTGGACGACGTGCGCCGGCGCGACGCCGAGCGCCTCGCCCTTCAGCAGGCGCGGGGCGCGGGCGTTGGCGGCGGCAGCGTGCTCGCCCCCTCGCGCGTCTCGCCCGAACCGCTCACCCGCCCGCACCGGGCGGACGGCGCCGAGCGCCAGCCGCGCGGTGCTCCGCCCCGCCACCTGCAGGACGCCGCGCTTCGCGAGGAGGCGCAAACCGCGCCCCCGTCCTGATGCCGCAGGGCGGAACTCGGGCCGCGCGGCGGAGTTTTGGCTGACCCGCCGCATTCCCCAGTATCCGCCCCCAGTGTCCGCCTCATGAACAAGCGCCTCGAATTCCACGCCGATCGGCTCGGCCTCGTGATGGTCGATCCCAGCCAGTTCGAAATCGTCCAGCGCCGGCACGGGCGGGGCAACCGCGTCTGCTTCGCCTCGGGCGAGACCGTCACCGACAAGCGCATCAAGGCACGGATCAAGGCGCTGGTGATCCCGCCCGCCTGGTCGGACGTGCGCATCTGCGTCGAGGAGAACGGCCATATCCAGGCGGTCGGGCGCGACGAGAAGGGCCGCATCCAGTATCGCTACCACGACAGCTGGGTCGGCGTGCGCAACGCGGTGAAGACCGAGCGCCTGCTGCGCTTCGGGCGCTCGCTGCCCAAACTCCGCCGCCGCATCCGCAAGGATCTCCGCCGCCGCGAACTGGACCGGCAGACGACATCGGCCGTCGCGGCGCGGCTGATCGACGTCGCGGCCATGCGCCCCGGCCACGAGAAATATGCCGAGGACGGCGGGCGCGGCGTCGCCTCGCTGCGCAAGACCAATCTGCGCCTCGGCAAGAGCCGCGCGACGCTGCGCTTCGTCGGCAAATCCTCCAAGCTGAACCTCGTGGAGATCGAGGATCGCCCGCTCGTGCGCTCGCTCGAAAAGATGCGCGCCCAGAAGGGCAAGCGCCTGTTTCGCTATCGCGGCGAGGACGCCAAGGCGCACGACCTCACAGCGACGCGCCTCAACGACTATCTGAAGGACGCGGCGCGGGCGAAGATTTCGGCCAAGGACTTCCGCACCTTCCACGGCTCGGCCGAGGCGCTGCGCTTCCTGATCGAGGAGGTGAAGCCGGCGGAAGCGGACACCGAGGCCAAGCGCCGCCGGGTCATCGCCAAGGCGATGAAGGCGGTGAGCGAGATGCTGCGCAACACGCCGGCCGTCGCGCGCGCGTCCTACGTCCATCCCGAGATCGTCTCGGCCTTCGAGGAGGAGCGCCTGCCGCGCGATCTCCTGAAAGGACGCTGCCGCGACGGGCTGACCAAGGCGGAAAGCGGCCTCATGCGGTTTCTGGAGGAAACCGCGACGCACTGACCTTGAGAGCCCGGGCCAAAACCTCGCGGGGTCGGCTGGAGGTTTCGGCCCCGGCTCTAAGGCCTATCCGGCAAGGCTCAGCCGCGCTTCCAGCGCCTCGCCAATGCAGCGCTTGGTTTCTTCCCGCACCGGCGCGGTTTCTTCCAGGATCAGCCGGGCGCGCATGAAGTCGAGCACCTTGTAGGTCGAGACCTCCGGCCGGATCAGGACGTCGGGCGCGACGCAGCCGAGCTTGGCGCGGATGATCGCGTGCATCATGAGCTGCGAGGCGCCGAACATCGCCTCCATGGGCGAGGGCAGAACCGAGCCGGAATCCAGCGGCCCGCCGGTGACGTCGGAGGCCACCACGAAATCGGTATGCTCGGCCACGATGTCGAAGGGCAAGGGATTGCTGATGCCGCCGTCGATCAGCACCTCCCCGTCGCGCCGCACGGGCCGGAACACGGCCGGCAGCGCCACCGAGGCGCCGACCGCGCTCGGCAGGTCCCCCTCGCGCAAGGGCCGCTCGCAGCCCGCGAAAAAGCTCGTCGCCATGACGGTGAGCGGCGTGCGAAGCTCTTCGAGCTTTTTCGGCACGGCGTCCGGCAGGAAGACGGAGACGACGCGCTCGGCGTTCAGCTGGCCGAAGCGGAAGCCGCCATCGGCCAGGAATTCGCCGAGGCTGGTCGGTCGCGTGCGCCAGAGCTTGCCGACCACGAGACGGCGATGGGCGAGCGACTGGAGAACGTGGTCCTCGATCTCGAGACCCGTCAGACCCGCCGCGTAGGCCGCGCCGATCAGGGCACCGATCGAGGTTCCCGCGATATGGGCAGGGCGCAGCCCGAGTTCGTCCAGCGCGCGCAGGACATGGATATGGGCGATCCCCCGCGCCCCGCCGCCGCCGAGCGCAAGGCCGAGGCGGGGCGAGGACGAAGGGGAAGCGGCAAGGGGCTGGCTCATGGCGATCGTCGGCTCGGCTCGTGGCGGCGCCTCGAACATGGGACGCCGATGGCCGCTCGCCAAGCCTTCGGAAGGAATGCCGGTCAGCTTCCGGCCGGCCCGACCGTGATGATCGTCGGATCGGCGCTCAGAAGCTCCTTGGCGACCCGCTTGGTGTCGTCCAGCGTGACCGCGTCGATCAAGCCCTGGCGCTTGTCGATATAGTCGACGCCGAGGTCTTCGAGCTGAATGCCGACCAGCGTCGAGGCGATGGCGAGCGACGAGGACAGGTTCTGCACCGCGTAGGAGCCCTTCACGAAGGCCTTGGCCTTGGCGAGCTCCTCGGCGGTCGGGCCGTTCTCGGCCATGCGCTTCAGCTCGGCGCGGATGATCGCGACGCTCTCGTTGGCCTTGTCGGCGCGTGTCGCAGTGGAGCCGGCCAGCATGGCGGCGTGGTCGAAGCTCGAGAGGCCGGTTCCGACGCCATAGGCCAGACCCCGCTTCTCGCGGATTTCCTGGTAAAGGCGCGACGAGAACGTGCCGCCACCCAGCACATGGTTCACGAGATAGGCGGCGAAGAAGTCCGGGTCCTTGCGCTGGACGCCCGGCAGCGCGAACTGGATCTGCGTCTGCGGCACGTCGAGCGTCACCGCCTCGCTCTTGCCGGCCGCCGGCGTGATGTCCGCGATGTCCGCCAGCTCGGCCTTCTCGCGCAAGGGGCCGAAGGTCTCGTCCAGCCGCCGCTTGAGGGTTTCCGGGCTGATCGCGCCGACGACGCCGACCACGAGATTGTCGCGGCCGAAATGCGTCGAGCGGAAGCTCTTCAGATCGTCGGCCGTGACGGCGGCCAGCGATTCCTGCGTGCCATCGGACGGGCGCGCGTAAGGATGGTCCGGGAACACGGTGCGGCGGAAGGCGCGCGAGGCGAGCGTGCCGGGATCCTGCTCGTTGGCGCGGATATTGGCTGCGATCTGCCCCCGGATGCGCGCCACCGGCTCCTCGTCGAAGCGCGGCTCGTTGAGCGAGAGCTTCAGAAGCTTGAAGGCCTCGTCCTCGTTCTCGACGATGGTGCGGAAATTGCCGGAGAAATTGTCGTAGCCCGCGTCATAGGAGAGCGCGACGCCGAGCTCGTCGAGCTTGGCCTGGAAGGCCTGGCTCGTGATGTCGCCGGCGCCCTCGTCCAGAAGGCCGGACAGGAGATTGGCCGTGCCCTCCTTGCCGGGCGCATCCTGCGTCGAGCCCGCGCCCTTGAAGGCGAAGCGCATGGCGATCAGCGGGTTGGTGTAGTCCTCGACCAGAAGGGCGTGAATGCCGCCGGGGCTGGTCACTTCCTTTATCTCCACCGCCTCGGCGGCGGTGTTGACCGAAAGGAAGCCGGCGGCGGCAAGGCCGAGCATGGCGGCGGCGCGGCGCAGGGGCGCGGTGAAAGCGGTCATGGCTGAAATCCCTCTGCGATACGTCAGGAGCGGGTGTCGCCGGGCACCGGCGCGCCGGCGGTCGGGTCCACCGCGCCGCTGGCGGCGGGCGAGCCTTCCGGCGCCTTGGCTTCGGCGCTGGTCTCGGCCGAGGCCGGCAGGAGCGTGCCGACCACCGCGCGCTTCTTCTGGAGATAGGTGCGCGCGGCCGCGTTCACCTGATCCACGGTCACGGCCTCGATCCGCTCCGGCCAGCTCTCGATCTCGGCGATTGTCTGCCCGGTGGAGAGCGCCGCGCCGTAGCGCCGCGCCATGGCGGCCTGGTTGTCGGCTAGGTAGATCAGCGCCTTGCGCACCCGGTTCTTGGCGGCGTCGAGCTCGGCCTCGGTGACGCCCTCGCGCACGAGCTTGTCCACCTCGGCATCGACGCCCTTCTGCACCTGCTCCAGCGTGGCATCGCCGCGCGGCGTGCCATAGGTCATGAACTGGCCGTCATCGAGCGCGGTGCCCTGGTAATAGGCGCCGGTGCCGGCGGCGATCCCCTGCTCCACCACGAGCGAGCGGTAGAGACGGCTGGTCGCCCCGCCGCCCAGAATGTCGGCCAGAAGATCCAGCGCTTCCGACTCGCCGTCCTTGGCCGTGTTGTCGGAGGGCACGAGATAGGTGGTCTGGACGCTCGGCTGCGTCACGCGCGGGTCCGACAGGGTGACGGTGCGCGCGGCGCGCGGCTCGGGCTCCTGCGGGCGCAGGCGCTCGCCGGGCGCGGCGCGGCGCTTCACCTTGCCGAAGGTCTCCTCGGCCATGGCGCGGACCTGATCGATCGTCACGTCGCCGGCGATCAGCAGCGTCGCGTTGTTGGGCGTGTAATACTTGTCGTAGAAGCGGATCGCGTCCTCGCGCGAGAGCTTCTCCATCTCGTGCCGCCAGCCGATCACCGGAATGCCATAGTGCGAATTCTGGAACAGGGCGGCGTCCACGGCCTCGGACAGCTGCGCGCCCGGATCGTTGTCGATGCGCATCCGGCGCTCTTCCAGGATCACGTCGCGCTCGGGCAGGACGACCTCGTCGGTCAGCACCAGATTTTCCATCCGGTCCGCCTCGAAGCCCATCATCTCCTTCAGCTGCTCCACCGGCACCTGCTGGTAGTAGGCGGTGTAGTCGTAGGAGGTGAAGGCGTTCTCCTCGCCGCCGATCGACGACACGGCGCTGGAGAACTCGCCCTCCTTGTGGGTCTTGGTGCCCTTGAACATGAGATGTTCGAGAAAATGCGCGATGCCGCTGACGCCCGGCGTCTCGTCGGCCGAGCCGACCTTGTACCAGACCATCTGCGTGGCGATCGGCGCACGGTGGTCGGGCAGGACGACGACCTGCAGGCCGTTCTCCAGCGTGAAGCTCTCGATCTTCGGCCGCTTGGCCTCGGCTTCGGCGCTGGTCGTCGTCTGTGTCTGCGCGGTGGGTGCCGGCGCGGCGGGTTGGGGCGCAGGCGCTTGCGCGAAGGCGGGCGTCAGCATGGAGCCGCCCAGAAGAGCGGCAAGGCAGGATGCGCGCAGGCGGCGAAGAGGAGACGTCATGAAAGGGCTGTTCCTCGCGTTCGGGTCTTCGTCGGTCAGGTTGCCGATATGCCCGCTGACAGCAAAAGGCACCAATTACGTTTTTGTAAGGACTGGGCTTTCGGCAAGAGCGGGACGAAACGGCGCGGCCATGGCCGCGCCCGGCTCCAGGTCCTCGCCTTGCCGCCAAAGGGATGGAGGCGGTCTCCGGCCGATGCCCCTGCGCTCAGGCGGCGGCGGGTCGCAGGAAGCGCAGCCGCGTTTCGCCCATGGCGCGCTCGTCCACGAGGCCGAGACCGGCCACCGGCTCGAAGGGCGCGTTCAGGGCTTCTTCCAGAACGACGAGCGCGTCCGGCTTTAGCCAGCCGCCGCCAAGCGCGCCTGCAAGGGCGGCTTCGCCGAGGCGCTTGCCATAGGGCGGGTCGAGAAGAACGAGGTCGAAGGGCTCGATCGTGCCCGCCGGGCCGAGCTTCGTCGCGTCGCGCCGCAGGATCTTGGTGCAGCCACCAAGGCCGAAATTCTCGATATTGGTGCGGATGAGACCGCGCGCCTCGACACCCTCCTCCACGAAGGTGCCGAACCGGCAGCCGCGCGAGATCGCCTCCAGGCCCAGCGCGCCGGTTCCGGCGAAGAGGTCGAGCACCCGCGTTCCGTCGAAGCGGAAGCCGAGCCCGTGCTGGAGAATGTCGAACAGGGCGCCGCGATGGCGCTCCGAGGTCGGGCGGATGCCCTCCCCCTTGGGTGTGGCCAGCGGACGCCCTTTCAGGGCGCCCGCCACGATGCGCATGGCCATGCGGCGTCAGGACCGATCGCCGCGCGGCGGACGACCGCCGCCGCTGCCGCCCGGGCGCGGACCGCGCGGACGATCGCTGCCGCCGGGACGCGAGCCGCCGGCCGGACGTGGCGTGCGCGGCCGGTCGCCGCCGGAGCGCTCGCCCCCGAAAGGCCGGTCGCCACGCGGGCGATCTCCACTCGGGCGCTCGCCGCGCGAGCGATCTCCACCCGGGCGCTCGCCGCGAGGCCGCTCGCTCGCGCCCTCCGCGCGGGGGCGGAAGGTGCGGGGCTTGGCGTCGCGCTCCGCGAGGCGCTCTTCGCGCTCGCGCTTCTTCTTCTCGCCCATGGCGCGGGCGCCGGGCGCCATCCAGACATTGGACGAGCGCTTGGACGGGGCCGCACTCGGGCGGCGGGCCGGACGCTCGCCGGCCTCCGCGCCCTCATTGGGACGCGCGCGGAAGGGCTTGCGCGCACCGTCCCGGTCATCCCGCCCGCGATCGCCTCGATCGCCGCGATCGGCACCCTCGCGGGCCGGGCGGAAGGGGCGCGAGCCCCGCTCGCCATCGCCATCGCGCCCGGTGCGGGGACCGCGCGGCGCGCGCGTGTCCATGCGCGCCAGCGCGTCCTCGCGCTTGGCGGCGCCGAACTTCTTGCGGTTGGGCGTCACGTCGGAGGCCGAGATCCATTCGCGGCCGGCGCGCTTGGGCTTGTCCTGGCCATCCGCCGCGCTGTCGGTCGAGCGGCGTTCGGCGACAACGGGCTTGTTGGAGAAGGGATTGACGATCGGCGCGTCGAAATCGGCGCCCGATTCCTCGATCAGGGTCGGGCCGAGCTGCTCGCGCAGCGTGCGGCCATTGATCTCCTGCACCGCGCCCTCTTCCAGCTCGCCGAGCTGGAAGGGTCCGAAGCTCAGGCGGATCAGGCGGTTCACCTCAAGACCGAGATGGCCGAGCACGCGCTTGACCTCGCGGTTCTTGCCCTCGCGAAGGCCGAGCGTCAGCCAGACATTGGAGCCCTGCTTGCGGTCGAGCGTCGCCTCGATCGCGCCATAGAAGACGCCCTCCACGGCCACGCCGTTGCGCAGCTCGTCGAGCTTGGCCTGGTCGATCTCGCCATGGGCACGCACGCGGTAGCGCCGCATCCAGCCGGTGGCGGGCAGCTCCAGCGTGCGGGCGAGACCGCCATCATTGGTGAGAAGCAGAAGCCCCTCGGTGTTGATGTCGAGCCGGCCGATGGTCAGGACGCGCGGCATGTCCTCCGGCAGGCGGTCGAACACGGTCGGGCGCCCTTCGGGGTCGCGATTGGTGGTGACGAGCCCGGCCGGCTTGTGGAACAGCCACAGGCGGGTGCGCTCGATCGCCGGAAGCGGACGCCCGTCGATCTCGATCCGGTCGCTCATCTTGACGTCGATCGCCGGCGAATCCAGCCGCTTGCCGTTGAGCGTCACGCGGCCGTCGGCGATCATGCCTTCCGCGTCGCGGCGCGAGGCGATGCCGGCGCGCGCCAGACGCTTGGCGATGCGCATCGTGTCGTCGCCGGACGTCGCCGCCGGACGGGGCGAGCGATCCTCGCGCATCGGACGCGCCTCGAAGCGACGCGGGCGCTCGCCGCCGCGATCCTCGCCGGACACGGCGCGCGGCTTGCGGTCGCCGCTGGTGCCATGCGACAGGCGGCCATAGGAGCGGGGCTTGTCGACCTTGCCGCCTTCCCCGCCGCGCACGTTGCCGCCATGGCTGTACATGCCGCGCGAGCGCGGAACGAACGGCTTGTCGCCGCCCTCGCCCCGGCCCTCGCCGCCCTCACGGTTCGCCCGGCCACCCTCGCGCGAGCGGAACGGACGGCCTTCGCCGCCTTCCGAGCGATCGGGCCGGGGACGGAACGGACGATCGCCCCCTTCGGAGCGGGAACGGGGCGCGCCGCCCTCGGAGCGGCCGCGGAACGGCTTGTCACCGCCTTCGGAGCGGGCACGTGGCGCGCGGCCCTCACCGCCTTCGCCGCGCGGGCGGAACGTGCGCTCGCCGCCCTCGCTGCGCGCGCGGGGCGCGCGACCCTCGCCGCCTGGCAAGCGCGAGCGCGCCGGCCGGCCTTCGCCGGCGGCGCCTTCCGGCTTGGCGCGGAAGGGCCGATCGCCCCGCTCTCCCCGTGCGCCCTTGCCGGCCGCGCCCGCCGGCTTGTCGCCGCGCGGTGCGCCCGTCCTGCCGGTGCCCGGCCGTGCGCCCCGTGGGCCGCCCTTGCCGCTGCCGCCGCGCGTGGAACCACCCTTGCCTTTGCCGCCCGAAGGGCCTTGCGTGTCGTCGCTCATCTTTTCGCTATGCCTTGTTTCGCGCGACGCATATCAAAAACCCGTCGTTGAAACGAGGGAAACCGCGTGTCCCGCTTGAGTTCTATGGATGAGGCGTTAATCGAGGCCCGTCTGGCCGCCGGCCGGGACGAGACGCCCGTCGGCGCCGTGATCGTGTTCGAGGACCGGATCATCGCGCGAGCGGGGAATGAAACCCGCGCCCGGCGCGACCCGACCGCCCATGCCGAAGTTCTGGCGATCCGCCGCGCCTGCGAGCTGGTGGGCGAGGAACGCCTGCCCGGCTTCGATCTCTACGTGACGCTGGAGCCCTGCGCCATGTGCGCGGCGGCGATCTCCTTCGCCCGCATCCGGCGGCTGTATTTCGGCGCTCCCGACCCGAAGGGCGGTGCGGTGGAGAACGGGCCGCGCTTCTACGCCCAGCCGACCTGCCACCATGCGCCGGAGGTTTATTCCGGGATCGGCGAACGCGAATCCGCCGACCTGCTTCGCGATTTCTTCCGCGCCCGGCGCTGAGCCGGCGGCGCGATCAGAAGGGCAGAAGGCCCTTCAGCTTGGAGCCGAGCGACGTGTCGCCCTGGGCGCGGCGCGCCTTGACCTCCTCGTCCACGCCCTGGTCGCCGACCGGCGCGGTGGCGGAGGGCTGGCGGTAGGCGAGCGGCGGCTCGGACAGGTACTTGCGCTGGTCCGGGCTGCCCTGGCGGCCGATGCTCTGGCGCTGCTGCGCGGCGACGCGCTGCCCCGCCATGTCCTTCGGGCTCAGCCAGCTATTGTCCTCTTCCTGCCGCGTGCGGAACTTGGCGGCCGGCGTTTCGGCCTCCATGCCTTCCTTCTGCGCGGTCATGAAGCCGACCGGCAGCGGGCCGTCGGAATTGGGCGCGGCGGCCTGAAGGCGCGCGCGGCGCATTTCGGGCGTTTCGGGCAGGTTGGGATCGACGCTCGCCTCGCGCGGCGGCGGCAGCGGTCCGATGGATTTCGGCTTCACCAGCTCGGCGCGCGGCGAATAGTCGACGCGCGGCTTGGAGGAGCCGAGCGTCACGGCGCTGTCGAGATCGTTGAACAGCTGCTGGCCCTGGCTGACGCCGGTGCCATAGGTCGGACCCATGCAGCCGGTCGCGGCAAAGGCGCAGCCCAGAAGAGCGAGAACCCGCAGGCGGGCCGTTGCAGACGTCATGCTGGATTCTTCCCCTCACGCCTCGAGCCGCCCGCCCTCGACAAGCGGCCTCGAAACCTTATTTCGCGCGATCCCACGACATTCCGGCGATTTTGAGAAGCGGCTTTAGCTCAAAGCCGCTTCCCCGTCCAGAAACGTTAAGTTTCTCTCAACGCCTGTTTCAGGCGGCGCTGCGCAGGGCGCCGAGCTCGCGAAGCGCTTGCGCGTCGCGCGGCGTCACGTCCGGGAACTCCGGATCGCTGCCGACCTCGGGCGAGATCTTCCACGAACGCTGGCACTTGCGCCCCTCGGCCCGCGCCGGCACCACGGCGACGCCCGGCGTGTCGGCGAGGCGGAAGGCGCCCTCCGGCCCCGCCCCTTCGCTGAGGGTCAGATCGCTCGTGATCGCGATCTCGGCGAAATCGACGCCGGCCAGAAGCGCGCGCAAAGCCTCGTCCTCGACATGCACCACGGGCGCGGCTTCCAGCGAGGAGCCGATGCGCTTGGCGCGCCGCTCCTCCTCCAGCGCGCCGGTGACGACGCGGCGCACCCGGCGGATCTTCGCCCAGCGCTCTGCGAGCGCGGCGTCCCGCCAGGCGGGGTCGCAGGCGCGGAACTGCTCCAGATGCACCGAGCGGGCGTCCGGATGGCGCGACAGCCAGGCTTCCTCCATCGTGAAGGGCAGGAGCGGCGCCAGCCACGTCACCAGCCGGTCGAACAGGATGCGCACGACCTGGAGCGCGGCCCGGCGACGGGTTGAGGACGGCGCGTCGCAATAAAGCGCGTCCTTGCGGATGTCGAAATAGAAGGCCGAAAGCTCCACCACCATGAAGTCGAGAAGCGTGCGGGCGATGCGCTTGAAGTCGAAGGCGTCATAGGCCTTCAGCACCACGTCCTCGATCTCGCCGAGGCGATGCAGCATCAGGCGCTCCAGCTCCGGCATGTCGGCGAGCGCGACATCCGAGCCGTCGTCATGCGCCAGCGTGCCGAGCATCCAGCGGATCGTGTTGCGCAGCTTGCGGTAGCTGTCGATATTGGTCTGGAGGATCGTCTTGCCGAGGCGCAGGTCTTCCGAATAATCGGACGACACCACCCAGAGGCGCAGGATGTCGGCGCCCGACTGGTTGATCACCTCCTGCGGGGTGACGACATTGCCGAGCGATTTGGACATCTTGCGCCCTTCCTCGTCCATGACGAAGCCGTGCGTCAGCACCGCGTCGTAGGGCGCGCGGCCACGTGTGCCGCAGGCTTCCAGAAGCGAGGAATGGAACCAGCCGCGATGCTGGTCGGAGCCTTCCAGATAGAGATCGGCCGGCCATTTCAGGTCGGGGCGCTTTTCCAGGCAGAAGGCGTGGGTGCTCCCTGAATCGAACCAGACGTCCAGGATGTCGCGCACCATGGTCCATTTCTGGCCGTCATGCTCGTTGCCGAGGAAGCGCTCCTTGGCGCCTTCCGCGAACCAGGCGTCCGCGCCCTCCTGATCGAAGGCCGCGAGGATGCGGGCATTGACCGCCTCGTCTTTGAGGACCTCGCCGTTCTCGTCCACGAAGACGCAGATCGGCACGCCCCAGGCGCGCTGGCGCGACAGGACCCAGTCCGGCCGGTCCGCGATCATGGCGTGGAGGCGGTTCTGCCCGGCGGCCGGGACGAAGCGTGTTTCCGAGATGGCCTTGAGGGCACGTTCGCGCAGCGTGTCCTGCCCGGCCACGGGCTTGTCGGAACCATAGCCGTTCAGGTCCTTGTCCATATGGACGAACCATTGCGGCGTGTTGCGGAAGATCACCGGCTTCTTCGAGCGCCAGGAATGCGGGTAGGAATGCTTCAAGCGCCCGCGCGCCAGGAGATGGCCGACCGCGACCAGCGCGTCCATCACGCGCTTGTTGGCGTCGCCCTTCTTGCCCTTGTCGTCGATGACGCGCGCCGCGCCGCCCTCACTGTCCGGCCCGAAGCCCGGCGCGTCCTTTGTGTAGAAGCCGTCATCGTCCACCGGGAACGGGATCGTGGAGTCGATGCCGCGCGCTTCGAGATCCCGGCGCGAGTTGATCCAGACGTCGAAATCCTCGCGGCCGTGGCTCGGCGCGGTGTGGACGAAGCCGGTGCCGGCATCGTCGGTCACATGATCGCCGGGCAAGAGCGGCACCGCGAACTCGTAACCGCCGGCCAGCCCCTTCAGCGGGTGGTCGCACAGGAGCCCGGCGAGATCGGCGGCGGACACGTCGCGCAAGCGTCGGAAGCCGCCGTCCGGCACGCGCGCCTTCGCGAAGGCGTCGGCGGCCAGCGCATCGGCCAGAACCAGCCGCTCGCCATGGCGCGCCCAGCGCGGGTTCTCGGAATCGTCCGGCGCCGTCACCTCGTAGAGGCCGTAGGCGACGCGATCCGAATAGGCGACGGCGCGGTTGCCGGGGATGGTCCAGGGCGTGGTCGTCCAGATGACGATGCGCGCGCCATCGAGCGGCCCGACCTCGGGCGCGCCGGCCTTGGGAAAGCTCGACAAGGCTCCGCCGAAGGCTGCGGCGTATCCGGTCGCGGCCGGACGCACCGGGAATTTCACCCAGATCGTGTCGGACTCGTGGTCGTGATACTCGACCTCGGCTTCGGCGAGCGCGGTCTTCTCGACCACCGACCACATGACGGGCTTGGAGCCGCGATAAAGCTGGCCGGACATGGCGAATTTCAGGAGTTCGCCGGCGATCACCGACTCGGCCCCGTAATTCATCGTGAGATAGGGGGTCTTGAAGTCGCCCTCGACACCCAGGCGACGGAACTCGCCCGACTGCACGCCGACCCAATGTTCGGCATAGGCGCGGCATTCGCGGCGGAAGGCGAGCATGGCGGCCGAATCGAGAAGGTCGGGCTTGGGCTTGCCCTTGGCGCGGTAGTTCTCTTCCTCGATCTTCCACTCGATCGGCAGGCCGTGACAGTCCCAGCCCGGAACGTAGTTGGAATCGAAGCCGCGCATCTGGAAGGAGCGGGTGATCGCGTCCTTCAGAACCTTGTTCAGCGCATGGCCGATATGGAGATGGCCATTGGCATAGGGCGGGCCGTCATGCAGCACGTATTTCGGACGCCCGGCGGATTCGCGGCGCAGCGTGCCGTAGAGGTCCATCGCGTCCCATTTGGCGATCCACTGCGGCTCGGCCTGCGGCAGGCCGGCGCGCATGGGAAAGGCCGTCTCGGGCAGATACAGGGTCTTGGAATAGTCGGGCGTTTCGGCCGTCGCTTCAGTCTGGGGTCCGGTCATGGGTCCGCTTTCGAACGGGCCTGCATCGGGCAAGGGGCGCCCGGAAAGGCGTGTCTCAACTGGAAAAGTCTCGTGGGAACTCGGCGCCGCCAGGCGGGCCGCTTCAGGCGCATCCCGACCCTCGCCCCCGCCGGTGTCAGCGGGCGGCGCAGGCCGGGCGACTAATTCGCCGGGGAAAACGGGGAGCGTTCGGGTTCCGCATGCGCCCTCTCTATCAACCGCGCCGCGCGGAATAAAGCCCGTTCAAAAGGCGATCGCGGCATCCAGCGCCGAGAGGGGCCGCACCCCGGAGAGAAGCGCCCTCGCCTCCTCGGCATCCACATCCATGCGCCGCACCAGGGCCTCGACGCTGTCGAAGCGCTCCTCGCCCCGGATGAAGCCGAACAGCGAGACGCTGGCGGCCTCGCCATAGAGATCGCCCGAGAAGTCGAAGAGATAGGTCTCGAACAGCGCCGCGCCGTTGTCGAAGGTCGGGCGGCGGCCGAAGCTCGCCACGCCATCGTGCAGCGCGCCGTCCGCCCGGCGCAGGCGCACGGCATAGATGCCATGGGCGAGCACGCAGTCCTCGCCGAGCATCATGTTGGCGGTGGGATAGCCGAGCGTGCGCCCGAGCTTGGCGCCGTGCCCGATCGTGCCCTCGAAGGTCCAGCGATAGCCCAAAAGCCCCGCCGCGGCCGCCACGTCGCCGTTCATCAGGTCCTCGCGAATGCGCGAGGAGGAGACGACGAGCGCCCCCTCGTCGGCAAAGGCTTCCACCGCCGAGACGCCGAAGCCGAGCCGCGCGCCGCTTTCCTTCAGGAAGCGCAGGTCGCCCTGCCGCCGCGCGCCGAAGCGGAAGTCGAAGCCGACCACGACATGCGCGGCGCCGAGATCGCGCGCCAGGGTGTCGGTCACGAAGGCCTCGGCCGGATGGGCCGCGTAGTCGAGATCGAAGCGCTGCTCCACCACGGCCTCGACGCCGAGCGCGCCGAGAAGCCGCGCCTTCAGGGGCGCGGGCGTCAGACGCGAGACCGGCGCCTGCGGGCGGAAGACGCTGCGCGGATGCGGCTCGAAGGTGAGGCAGAGGAGCGGCCGCCCTTCGGCCTCGGCCACCGTGCGCGCCGCCTCGATCACGGCCTGATGGCCACGATGCACGCCGTCGAAATTGCCGATGGCGACGACGCCTCCGCGCAGATGCTCCGGCAGGTCGCCGGCCGAGCCGAAGCGCGCAATCGGCGTCGCGAGCGCGCTCATGTCAGCGCAGGAACGGCTGGACGAAACGGGCCGTCAGCCCCTCGCGCGCCAGCGCCTCGGCAAGGCGCGCGGGATCGTCGCCGGCCTCGGCGAGCGCGTCGCGATGAATGCCGTCGGAAATGAACAGGCAGTCGGCGCCGAGCGTGTTGGCGCCCTTCACGTCGGTGAACATGCCGTCGCCGATGCACAGGATCGGCACGTCGCCTCTGGGCAGGAGCGAGCGCGCGACATCGTAGATCGGCGGATGCGGCTTGCCGGCGAGATGCACCACCTGCCCCCGTTCGGCATAGACCTTGGCGATCGCGCCGGCGCAATAGATCAGCCGCTCGCCGCGATGCACGACGATGTCGGGATTGGCGCAGATCATGGGCAGGTCGCGCGCGGCCAGCCGATCGAGCAGCGCGGCGTAGTCCTCGGGCGTCTCGGCCTCGTCGTCGAAAAGACCGGTGGCGACCACGAGGTCGGCCTGTTCCGGCTCCAGAAGCTCCAGATGCAGCCCGTCGAACAGGTCCTCGTTGCGCTTCGTGCCGATATGGAAGACGCGACGGGAATTGGCCGAGATCAGCGCGCGCGTCGCGTCGCCCGAGGTGACGATCGCGTCATAAGCGTCGCGCGGGACGCCGAGCGCGTCGAGCTGTTCGCGCACGCCCTCGGCCGGGCGCGGCGAGTTGGTGAGGAGAATCACCTGCGCCCCGCCCCGGCGCGCCTCCGCGAGCGCGGCGACCGCCGGCGGGTTCTGCGCCACGCCGTCATGCACCACGCCCCACACGTCGCAGAACACGGCGCCGTAGCGGCCCGACACGTCGGTCAGCCGATCGATCGCTTCCAGTGTCTGCCCCATATGCGCTCTCGCTTTTCGCCCGTGTCCTGCGCCCCCGCGATATCGGAGCGGCCGGGGACGGGTCAAGGCGGCCCGTTGCCCCGCCCGCCGCGCTCAGCGCGCGATGCGCAGGTTGGTCAGCGACGCCATGATATCGCTGAACGCCGTTTCGAGATCCTTGGCGTTGGAGGCGCTGTAGAAATACTTGCCCTTGTCGCGATACGGCAGGCTCGTGTTGCGCAGATCGTTGAGCTTGTAGGAGGCGCAGCCCTGCAGAAGACCGTTGACCATGGTCCGGTACTGAAGCGGGATGTCGAAGGCGATCGTGTAGATCAGGATTCCGTCGCGCGACACCGGCCCCCGCTCGTCCTTCAGCTGCGCGCCCGAACCGTCCTTCAGCTTGATCCGGCCGTCGCCCTTGGCGTTCTCGCAGATGGCCGCCAGCCGCCCGTTGAGGGCCGCCGTGTAGTTCGCGTCGGTCGTCGCCGTCGAGACTCCGGCCTTGTAGTCGAACAGGCGCGGAACGCCCGGGCTGGGCCGGCCGGGTTCGTCGTAGCCGGTGTAGCCATAGGCGCCAAAGGCCGAAACGGCTGGACTGTAGGAGTTGTAATAGGTGTTCTGACCGTCGGTCATGACGATCATCGCCTTGATGTTGTTCTCTTCTCCCGCCGCGCGCCCTTCCGTGAAGGGTTCGTTCTTCGACAGAACCTTCCAGCCCCATTCGACGCCCTGCGGCACGTTGGTGGCGCCGCTCGCCGTCAGATTTCGCACGGCCCCGAGTGCCTTGGATTTATCCTTGGTCAGAGGGGTCAGCGATGGCGAATCACACATGAAACTCGGCGAGTTGATGTAGTTCGCACCCAACCTGCCGTGCGACTGAACGTTGAGGAAGTATTTTCCAACCTTTCGGGTTTTTTCTTCATACGATGGATTGCTCCAAAGGCCACCGACTCCGTCCCGCACGTAGCTGTTGCGAAAACTATATGGAGAATCGTCCGGCTCGTCTGGCGCAAAGAAGGGAACATACAGCGTCGTGGGGTCGAGTTCGGTGGGCGGCGTATCCAGAAGGGCATGTTTCGCAGGTCGCGATTCCACGCAGCCGCGATAGGCCCAGTCGGCGTTCTTCGAGCCGAGCGAGGCGTAGATGAGCTGGCGTGTTCGAATGACCCCCGGAGCCATGCCTGGCAGAAGATCGGAACCGCCCCAACTCAGATTCTCGTGGTGGATCGGCGACAGGCCCTTGGGGTCCATCCACCAGTCGTTGAGATGCTCCGGCCCGACATTCACCCCGCCCGAGAACGGCACGATGCCGACGCGCACGGGGTCTTCCGAGCCGGAGGGGCCGCCCGAGCCGAAGATCGTGTTGATCGCCTTCGTCGCCTGCGTGCGCAGGGTCGCGATCTTGGCCTCGCCGCCGGCGGCCGGGCTGTCGCCCATCGAACCCGACGTATCCAGAACGAAAGCCACCTCGACCGTGGTCGAGCCGACCGCGACGACGCTCTGCATCTGCGAGCAGTCCGATCCCTTCAATCCGGGAAAGGAGATCCGCAGCGCGGAGAGGAAGAACGGGTCGTAGCTGGAACAGGCGGAAATGCGCAGCTCGCGCGTGCCCCCCGGCGTCCACTCCGTTCCCTCGTATTTCAGGACGCTGGTGGTGCGGGTGAGCCCTTGGGTGTTGGCGCTGAAGACGCTTTGCGCGTAGCGCTGCAGCTCGGCCGCGTCCGGGGTCAGGGCGAACTGCTTGGCGGCCGCCAGCGCCGCCGCGTCCGCCGCGCTCTGCACCGCCGTCCGGTCCCTATAGAAGAGGCTGATATCGGCGACGGCGGCGATCGACATAAGGAGCGGCACGAAGACCACGGCCGTGACGATGGCGAAATTGCCGCCCCGATCCGCTCGGAAGCGGCGCGCGGCGCCGAGCGCGCTTTTCGACGAATGCGACGAACGATCCATGCGACTCCGATCGTTGGCCGCGCGCATTCCTTCCGGCGCGACCCTCCCTCACCCGATTTATGGGCCGGGAATCTTTCGAAACCTCTGCCGCAATCGGTCGAACTCGCCGCGTTCACCATATCGGTTACAGTCGCGCGACCCGACCGCTTTGCCGTTGCGTCCGCCTTGACAGTGCCGTACCCGCTCTCCTATCTAGCGGCTCGTTAGCACTCCACGTCAGCGAGTGCCAAGTTCCCGGATCGCCGCCTCCGGCGCGCGATCCCCCCAAAGCCAAGAAGGTTCGACTGAGATGGCCAACGTGAACTTCCGCCCCCTGCACGATCGGGTCGTGGTGCGGCGCGTCGAGTCCGAGAGCAAGACGGCTGGCGGCATCATCATCCCGGACACCGCGAAGGAAAAGCCGCAGGAAGGCGAGATCGTCGCCGTCGGCGCCGGCGCGCGTGACGAGACCGGCAAGGTCAACCCGCTCGAGGTCAAGGCCGGCGACCGCATCCTGTTCGGCAAGTGGTCGGGCACCGAGATCAAGCTCGGCGGCGAAGACCTGCTCATCATGAAGGAATCCGACATTCTCGGCATCGTCGGCTGAGCTGTCGTTCGGGGTTGAGCGATCACCCCGAGGGTCGAGCGATCGACCCGGCTTCTTTCCCCATCCCCTTTCTTGAAACGGCGCGGACCGCTTTCCGGCGCGCCGAGGAGACGAGAACATGGCTGCCAAGGACGTAAAATTCGGTCGTGACGCCCGCGAGCGCATGCTGCGCGGCGTCGACATCCTCGCCGACGCGGTGAAGGTCACGCTCGGCCCCAAGGGCCGCAACGTCGTGATCGACAAGTCGTTCGGCGCGCCTCGCATCACCAAGGACGGCGTGTCCGTCGCCAAGGAGATCGAGCTCGAGGACAAGTTCGAGAACATGGGCGCCCAGATGGTGCGCGAAGTGGCCTCGAAGACCAACGACAAGGCCGGTGACGGCACCACCACCGCGACGGTTCTGGCCCAGGCCATCGTCCGCGAGGGCGCCAAGGCGGTTGCCGCCGGCATGAACCCGATGGACGTCAAGCGCGGCATCGACGCGGCTGTCGCCAAGGTCGTCGAGACGCTCGTCTCCTCGGCTCGCAAGATCGAGACCTCCGACGAGGTCGCTCAGGTCGGCACCATCTCCGCCAATGGCGAGAAGGAAATCGGCCAGATGATCGCCTCGGCGATGCAGAAGGTCGGCAACGAGGGTGTCATCACCGTTGAGGAAGCCAAGACCGCCGAGACCGAGCTCGAAGTCGTCGAAGGCATGCAGTTCGACCGCGGCTACCTCTCGCCCTACTTCGTGACCAACGCCGAGAAGATGGTCGCCGAGCTCGAGGACGCCTACATCCTCCTGCACGAGAAGAAGCTCTCCAACCTCCAGGCGATGCTCCCGGTTCTCGAAGCCGTCGTGCAGTCGGGCCGTCCGCTCGTCATCATCGCCGAGGACGTGGAAGGCGAGGCTTTGGCCACGCTCGTCGTCAACAAGCTGCGTGGCGGCCTGAAGATCGCCGCCGTCAAGGCGCCGGGCTTCGGCGATCGCCGCAAGGCCATGCTCGAGGACATCGCGATCCTCACGGGCGGTCAGGTCATCTCCGAAGACCTCGGCATCAAGCTCGAGAGCGTCACGCTCGACATGCTCGGCCGCGCCAAGAAGGTCTCCATCACCAAGGAGAACACCACGATCGTCGACGGCAATGGTGAAGCCGACGGCATCAAGGCGCGCGTCGCCCAGATCAAGCAGCAGATCGAAGAGACCTCTTCGGACTACGACCGCGAGAAGCTCCAGGAGCGCCTGGCCAAGCTCGCCGGCGGCGTCGCGGTGATCCGCGTCGGCGGCTCGACGGAAGTCGAAGTCAAGGAAAAGAAGGACCGCGTTGACGACGCGCTCAACGCGACCCGCGCGGCCGTGGAAGAAGGCATCGTCCCCGGCGGCGGCGTGGCTCTGCTGCGCGCGTCCAACGCGGTCGACCTGAAGGGCGAGAACGCCGATCAGGACGCCGGCATCGCGATCGTCCGCAAGGCGCTCCAGGCTCCGATCCGTCAGATCGTCCAGAACGCCGGTGGCGAAGGCTCGATCGTGGTCGGCAAGATCCTCGACAACGGCTCGCTGACCTTCGGCTACAACGCCCAGACGGGCGAGTATGGCGACATGATCCAGGCCGGTATCGTCGATCCGGTGAAGGTCGTCCGCTCGGCTCTGCAGGACGCGGCTTCGGTCGCCGGCCTTCTCGTCACCACCGAGGCCATGATCTCCGAAGCGCCCCGCAAGGACTCCGGCGCTCCGTCGATGCCCGGCGGCGGCGGCATGGGCGGCATGGGCGGCATGGACTTCTAAGTCCGGTCGGCCAGCAGGCCCCGAAATCGAAAAGCCCGGCGGAGCGATCCGCCGGGCTTTTTCGTGTCGGGCGTTGTGCGAAGCCGGATGCGATGGGCCGGGTTACTCCGGCAGGAAATCCTGATCGCGAAGCTGGTCGAGCGAATAGGGGCAACCGCGCGGAAAAATGTCGAGCCCTAGCCGCGTTTCGACGGACGCTTCACGGCGCGCCGTCCGGTAGGCTTCGTCCGCAATCGTCTCCGCCGTCGCCTTGAGGGAGGGATTGTCCTGCTCGCGGTCCAGGATGTTGCCCCGCTCGCGCACGATCGTGAGCTGCCACGACCGCGAGCGCCGCGCCGGCTGGAACTGCCATTTGAGAAGATGCGCGATCAGGACGCGGTAGCTCGACCGAAGCGCATTGCGCTGCTCGCGCCCCATGCTTTCCACCTCTTCCACGAGATTGGCGAGATCGACTTCCCCGAACCGCTTGAGACGCAGCAGCTCGGCCTGCTCGAAGGCCCAGGCGTGGAAATCGTCCTCGTAGTCGGTCGGCGAGGCGAAATAGGGTTTTTCCTTGGCAAGGCTCATGGGCGGCGCTTCCCTTTCCCGTTCCCTCCGAATCTAGCGTTCCCACCGTCGTTTTGCACGGGCCTGTGCATTGTCAGCGCCCCCTCCCCGCGCCAATAAGCCTTCGGTCGCATTGCGGGGGCGGTTCGTTTGAGTGAATTCTTCATCTTCTTCTTCGTGGGGTCGCTGGCGCAGCTGGTCGACGGCGCGCTCGGCATGGCCTATGGCGTCATCTCCTCGACGGTCCTGATGAGCTTCGGCGTGCCGCCATCGGTCGCCTCGGCCTCGGTCCACACGGCCGAGCTCTTCACCACGGCGGCGTCGGGCACGGCGCATATCGCCAATCGCAATATCGACTGGAAGCTGTTCTGGCGCCTCGTGCCCTTCGGCATCCTCGGCGGCGTGCTCGGCACCTATGTCCTCACCTCGATCGACGGCTCCACGATCCGTCCCTTCGTCGCGGCCTATCTGGCGGTGATCGGCGTGATGCTGACGCTGCGATCCTTCCGCAAGATGCCGCGGGCGCAGACGCCGATGGCGCTCGTGCCGCCGCTCGGCGCGGCCGGCGGCTTTCTGGATTCGGTCGGCGGTGGCGGCTGGGGGCCGATCGTCACCTCCGGTCTCCTCGGCGCCGGCGGTCAGCCGCGCTACGTCATCGGCACGGTGAACGCGGCGGAGTTCCTCGTCACGCTCTCGGTCTCGCTGGCCTTTCTCGCCGCGCTCCTGACCGGGCATTGGGAGGAAGCGGGCGATCTGTCCGACCATGCCCTCTCGGTGCTCGGCCTGATCGCGGGCGGCGTCCTCGCCGCGCCCCTCGCCGGCTATGCCGTGAAACGCATCCCCGAGCGGCTGCTTCTGCGCATCGTCGGGTTTCTGATCTGCGGGCTGGCGCTCCAGCAGATCTACGGAATCCTGTCTAAAATGTAATACGGAGCCGGGAACGGATCGTCCGCGATGCGTGTTCTCCTTCTCGAAAATCGGACACGGCGTCCGATCAAATTTCGGGAGACTGACATGGTCGACAAGAACGAAATCTCCGGCGGCGCCAAGGAACTCGGTGGCAAGATCAAGGAAGGCGTCGGCAAGCTGGTCGGCAACGACCGCCTGCGCGCCGAAGGCATGGCCGACCAGGTCGAAGGCAAGACCGAGAAGAACTACGGCAAGGTCAAGGACGCCGTGAAGGATCAGGTCGGCTCGAAGCACTGAGCCAGACCGACCGAGTCTTCAGTTGCGTGAATTGCGTAGGAGCCAGCCGCAAGGCTGGCTCTTTTCGTTGGTGCGGAGCCTTCTCGCGCACGGGAAGGGTTTCGCCCCCCGCATCTGTCGTGATAACCGCGCGAGTGCGCCGCTTTCGAGACTCGAAAAGCTTGGGGCGCCTTGTCGCGAGGGGAAGACCGATGACCAGCACCAGACGCGAGACCGATTCCATCGGCGCGATCGACGTCGCGAGCGACCGCTACTGGGGCGCCCAGACGGAGCGCTCGCTCAACAATTTCCGCATCGGCACGGACAAGCAGCCGATCGCCGTGATCCACGCCCTGGCCACCGTCAAGAAGGCCGCCGCGCGCGTCAACACCGCCATGGGCAAGCTGGACGGCAAGATCGCCGAGACGATCGAAGCGGCCGCCGACGAGGTCATCTCCGGCAAGCTCGACGATCACTTCCCGCTCGTGGTCTACCAGACCGGCTCGGGCACGCAGACCAACATGAACGTCAACGAGGTGATCTCGAACCGGGGCATCGAGATGCTCGGCGGCGAGATGGGCTCCAAGAAGCCGATCCACCCGAACGACCACGTCAATATGGGCCAGTCGTCCAACGACGTGTTCCCGACGGCCATTCACGTCGCCGTCGCCATCGAGGCGACCAAGCGCATCCTGCCGGCGATCGACGCGCTCCACGCCTCGCTCGACGCGAAGGCGCGCGAGTTCGATCCCATCATCAAGATCGGCCGCACGCACACGCAGGATGCGACGCCGATCACGCTCGGCCAGGAGTTCTCCGGCTATGCCGCCGCGTTGAAGCTGGGCAAGCGCCGCATCGAACAGGCGATCGAGGACGTCTATGCGCTGGCGCAGGGCGGCACCGCCGTCGGCACCGGCCTCAACGCCCCGGTCGGCTTCGACGTGAAGATCGCCGAGGAAATCGCCAAGCTCACGGGCCTGCCCTTCCGCACGGCCGAGAACAAGTTCGAGGCGCTCGCCTCGCACGGCGCGCTCGCCTTCTTCCACGGCTCTCTCAACGCGCTGGCGACCGATCTCTTCAAGATCGCCAACGACATCCGCTTCCTCGGCTCCGGCCCGCGCTCGGGCCTCGGCGAGCTCTCGCTGCCCGAGAACGAGCCGGGCTCCTCGATCATGCCGGGCAAGGTCAACCCGACCCAGTGCGAAGCGCTGACCATGGTCGCGGCCGAGGTCTTCGGCCACGAGACGACCGTGACGGTCGCGGCCTCCCAGGGCCATTTCGAGCTGAACGTCTTCAAGCCGGTGATCGCCAATGCCGTGATCTCCTCGATCCGGCTTCTCGCCGACGGCATGGATAGCTTCCGCGAGCATTGCGTCGACGGCATCAAGGCCAACGAGGACCGCATCAAGGACCTCATGCAGCAGTCGCTCATGCTGGTCACGGCGCTCGCCCCGACCATCGGCTACGACAATGCCGCGACCATCGCCAAGACGGCCCACAAGAAGGGCACGACCCTGCGCGAGGAGGCCCTCGCCTCCGGCCTCGTCTCGGGCGAGGACTATGACCGGATCGTCGATCCGGCGGCGATGACCCGTCCGGGCTGATCGCGTTTCCCCAGACGATTGGTCTGATGAGGCGTCCCAATCCCCCGGATTGGGACGCTTTTCTTTGACGATCAGTCGCGCAAAGAATCTCTATCGCAAAGGGCGGGCCTTCGGCACTGTGCGCGCCATCGCAACACCGCTCCGATGGACGAACCCATGAATTCCGGTCTCCTGCTTCTCGCCCGCATCCTTCTGTCGATTCTCTTCATCGTGGCCGGCTTCGGCAAGCTGGCGGGCGCTGCCGGCTTCGCCGGCTATCTCGGCAATCTCGGCATCCCGGGCGGCGTGGCCATGGCCTATCTCGTCGGCGCCTTGGAGTTCTTCGGCGGCCTCGCCATTCTCGTCGGCTTCCAGACGCGGCTCGTCGCCTATGTGCTCGGCGCCTTCTGCGTGGCGACGGCTCTGGTCGCCCATATGGGCCCGGACCAGTCCACGGCCCTGATGAAGAATCTCGGCCTGTGCGGCGGCTTCCTGGCCCTCGCGGCCGCCGGCGCCGGTGCCTATTCGGTGGACGGCCGCTCGCGTCGCGCCTGACACCTGCTCCCTCGAGCTTTCGCCGCGGCCGCCTTCGGGCGGCCGCTTTCGTTTCGTCAGCCCTCGAAACGGCGCAGAAGATCGGCGAGCGCCGCGTCGTCGCCCGCAGAGCGCGGTGTCGTCGTCAAGGCCAGACAGGCTTCGGAGCGCAGGATCACCCCGTCCTTCAGGACGCGTAGGTGGTTCGCCGTCAGCGTCGATCCGGTGGAGGTGATGTCGACGATGATGTCGGCCGAGCCCGCCGCCGGTGCGCCTTCGGTGGCGCCGAGGCTTTCCACGATCCGGTAGCTCTGGATGCCGTGGCTTCTCGTGAAGAAACCCTGGCAGAGCCGCCAGTATTTCGTGGCGATGCGCAGGCGGCGTCCATGGCGCTGGCGGAAGGAAGCCGCGACGTCGCCGAGGTCTTCCATCGTGTCGACGTCGATCCAGCTGTCGGGCACGGCCACCACGACATCGGCATGGCCGAAGCCGAGGCGCGAGACGATGCGCCCGCGCGCGTCGAAATCGGGCATGGTCTCGCGCAGCAAGTCCTCGCCGGTCACGCCGAGATCGATCGCCCCGTCGCGCAGCTCGCGCGCGATCTCGGAAGCCGAGAGGAGCAGAACCTCCAAGCCGTCCGCGCCCTCGACGCGGGTGCGGTAGGAGCGCGCGTCCTCGCTGGGGTGCACGGTGATGCCGGCCTTGGCCAGCGCGCCGACGCACTGGTCCTTGAGGCGGCCCTTGGAGGGGATGGCGAGCGTCAGGGTCACGACCGGACCTCCCGTGCGGCGGCGATGCGATCGAGGTCGAGCGCGAAGCCGACGGCCGGGATCGGCTCGGCCGCGCCGAGATAGGAGACCAGCCGGTCGTAGCGCCCGCCGCCGACCAGCGGCGCGCCGTCGGCGGAAGCCGCGATCTCGAAGACGAGGCCCGTGTAATAGTCGAGCGTGCGGCCGAAGGCGGCGCGGTAGCGGATCGTGGAGAGATCGACGCCCGCCGCCGTCAGCGCCGCGTTGCGGGCCTTCAGGAAGGCCAGCGCGCCGCCGAATTCCAGCCCCGAGGCCGCGCCCATCTCCTCCAGCCGTTCGGCGGCTTCGCTCATGGGACAGTCGAGCGCCAGGAAGGCGCTGAGGCGTTCCAGATAGGCCGTGCGCAGCCGCGTGTTGGCGAGCGCCATCTTCTCGATCAGCCGCTCGGCGATCTCTTCCGGGCTGCGGCCCCGGTTGGGCGGCAGACCGCCCTCTTCCATCATGGCGCGCACATGGGCGGCCAGCGCCTCGGCCGAGCCCGCGCGCAGGAGCGCGCGGATCGTCGGATCGAGGTCGAGCGGATCGCCGTCGGCCTCGCGCGACAGGGCGGCCAGCGCGTTCCGAAGAAGATCGTCGCGCCCGAAGCAGCGCACGAGCCGGCGCTGCCAGCCGGCCGGCAGGTCGAGCGCGGTCAGGAAGGCCTCGAACAGCGCCTGATCGCCGACGGTGACGAGGAGCGAACCCTCGAGGCCGCAGGCGCGCAACGCCGCCAGCGCTTCGGCGAGCGCGTGGGCGTCGGCCGTGGCGCGGTCGGTCTCCCCGAGATTTTCGATGCCGGCCTGACGGAACTCCGCCGGCTCGCCCCGCCGCTGGCGGAAGACCGCGCCATTATAGGCATAGCGGCGCGGCAGGCCGGCCGCACCCTCGATATGGGCGAGGCAGACGGGGATCGTGAAATCGGGCCGCAGGCAGAGCGTCTCGCCGCCCTCGCCGCGCGTCAGAAAGATACGGCGGCGTAGATCCTCGCCGGCCGTGTCGAGATAGGGCTCGGCGCGCTGAAGGAGCGGCGTCTCGACGAGAACGGCGCCGAGCCGATCGAACAGAGCGGAAAGCTCGGCGTCGAAGGGCGAAGCGCCGCCGCCCGGCCGCGCCGCCCCGGAACCGGTGAGAAGGCTCATAGCGTCAGGCCGCCCCGCCGGCGCGGGTGAGGATCGCCTTCACGGCCGAAACCAGATCGGCCTCGTCCACGAGTTCCTGTCCCGCGCGCATCTCGCGCCATTCGGCATTGTCCTCGACGCCGGCCGAAAGCTCCTTGCCGAGCGCGAGATCCTTGACCTGCACCTTACCAGCCGCCTTCTCGTCGCCGCCCTGGATGACGACGACGGGCGCGCCGCGCCGGTCGGCATATTGCAACTGCTTGCCGAACTGCTTCGGATTGCCCTGGAACACCTCGACGGGCACGACGGGCTGGCCGGGGCCGTTCAGCGCCGCGCGAAGCTTGGTCGCCATCGCCTGATAGTCGGCCATCCGGTCACGATCCATCACGGTAACGACGACGGGACCGGCGCGCTTTTCGCCGTCGAGACGGCCGAGATTCTTCAAAGCGGTCTGGAGGCGCGAGACGCCGATGGAAAAGCCGGTGGCCGGCACGGGAGTCGAAAGGAAGCGCGACACGAGCCCGTCATAGCGCCCGCCGCCGCCGACCGAGCCGAACTGCACCTTCTGGCCCTTCTCGTTGACGACGTCGAACAGAAGCTCGGCTTCGAAGACGGGGCCGGTGTAATATTCGAGGCCGCGCACGACGGAGGGGTCGATCTTCACGCGGTCCGCCTCGTAGCCGGCCGTGCGCGCGAAGCTCTCGATCTGCGCGAGTTCGTCCAAACCGCCATCGACTCCGGCATGGCCGCCGAAGGCCTCGCGCACGCCCGACAGGCCGTCCGCGTCGAAGATCTTGAGAACGCGCGCGATCGTCTCGGCGTCGAGCTCCGCGCCCTTGGTGAAGTCGCCCTTGCCGCCGCTTTCGTCCAACCGCCCGGCGCCGAGGAGAAGGCGCACGCCCTCCGCGCCGAACTTGTCGAACTTGTCGAGCGCGCGCAGCACCGTGAGGCGGCGGCCCTGGTCGCCCTCGAGGCCAATCGCGTCGAGGATGCCGTCGAGCACCTTCCGGTTGTTGACGCGGATGACATATTGCCCGCGCGCAATGCCGAGCGCTTCCATCGTGTCGGCCATCATCATGGCCATCTCGGCATCGGCCGAGACGTTGGGCGCGCCGACGATGTCGGCGTCGAACTGCATGAACTGGCGGAAGCGGCCGGGGCCGGGCTTCTCGTTGCGGAAGACATAGCCCGCCCGGTAGGAGCGGTAGGGCTTGGGCAGTTCCTCGAAATTCTCGGCCACGTGACGCGCGAGCGGCGCGGTCAGGTCGTAGCGCAGCGAGAGCCATTCCTCGTCGTCGTCCTGCAACGAGAAGACGCCCTCGTTGGGACGGTCGCTATCGGGCAGGAACTTGCCGAGCGCGTCGGTGTATTCGAAGAAGGGCGTCTCCACCGGCTCGAAACCATAGGTCTCGTAGACATGGCGGATCGTCGCCAACATCTTGTCCTGCGCGTAGAGATCGGCGGCGCTGCGATCCACGAAGCCGCGCGGCTGGCGCGCCTTGACGCGGGTGGGCTTCTTGGGGGCCATGGGATTGCCTGCGAGATAGGTAAGGACTGAGTTACCCGGCGTCCTAGCCCATCGCGAGCCGCAGCGGCAAGCTTCGCGCGTCCTTGAGCTTCGCGCGCCCCCCAAGCCGCGCGCGGTTTCAGACGGGCCGCACGAAGGCCTTGCGCGCCGCCTCGCATTCGCCCCGCACGCAGCAGCCGTCCATATGGTCGTTCACGAAGCCCATGGATTGCAGGAAGGCATAGGCCGTGGTCGGGCCGACGAAGCTGAAGCCCTCGGCTCGCAGCGCCTTGGACAGGCGCTTCGAGGCGGGCGTCTCGGGATTGGCGCGCGCCCAGGCCAGCGTCATGCGCTCCGGCCGCTCCTCGGGCGGCGGCTCGAAGCGCCAGAGAAAGCTGGCGAGGCTCGCGCCCGTCTTCTCGCGCAGCGCCAGCGCGCGGCGCGCATTGTTGATGGTGGAAGCGATCTTGCCGCGATGGCGCACGATGCCGGGATCGGCGAGAAGGGATTCGATCCGCGCCTCGTCGAAACCGGCGACGCGCTCGATCTCGAACCCTTCGAAACGCTCGCGGAACCGCTCACGCTTGCGCAGGATCGTGATCCAGGAGAGGCCCGACTGAAAGCCTTCGAGGCAGAGTTTCTCGAAGAGCCTCGTGTCGTCGGCGCTCGGCCGGCCCCATTCCGCGTCATGGTAGCGGACATAGTCCTCGCCTGTGCCGGCCCAGGCGCAGCGCGCCGTGCCGGCCGGCTCGAACAGAAGACCCGATTCGGCGGGCGTCTCGTCAAGTTCGCTCATGCCGATCCTTGTGCCGCCGAGCCGAGGCCCGGCGCAAGCGATGATCCCCATTCTTCACCCGAAGGCGACTTGCATTCGGCAAGTCTTGCGCCGCACAAACAAGGGGACGCCGCCCAACGAGCCCACCATGACCGCCCGCGCTTTCCCTGCCCGTTTTTCGCCATTCCCGCTGTTTCGCGCCCGCCCGGCCGTTGCTGCGGCGCTCGCCCTTCTCCTCGCGTTTCTCGCCCTGCCGGCGGGGGCGCAGTCGCTTCCCAACGACGCGGGCCTGATTCGCGGCTTCGAGGCGGTGGTGTTCGGCGCCGAGATCACCGGCGCGTTCAGCGATTCCAGCTACCTGAAGAAATTCGCGGGGCCGGTGCGCGTTCGGGTCGAGAACCCCGCCGAGATCGACCGCAAAGCCGCCGTCGCCGGCTTCGTGCGCCAGCTGAACCGCGACGTGGACGGGCTCGACATCGCCATGGCGGGCCGGGGCGAAGCGGCCAATTTCGTGGTTCATGTGGTGGATCGCGACGACTACCAGCGCGTCGGGCGTCAGGTCTATCATCGGCCCTTCGGCCACACGCCCGGCAATTGCATCGTGCGCTCCAGCTATGGACGGGGCGGCATCACGCGCTCCGACGCGATCGTGGTGTCGGACGAGGGCGACCGCCTGTTCCGTCGCTGCCTGATCGAGGAGGTGCTGCAGGGGCTCGGGCCGCTCAACGAAAACACCGACGCGCCCCAGAGCGTCTTCAACGACACCTCGCGCCTGACCAATTTCACGCCCTACGACCGGCTGATCGTCAACATGCTCTATGACGAGCGCCTGCGGCCGGGCATGAGCCTTGAAGAGGCGCGCCCTCTCCTGCCGGCCGTCCTGAAGGACGCCAAGCGCCGCCTGCGCCTGTGACGGAGCGTTAGCGGCGCGTTCACCACGATCGGACGGCAAGGGGTGGAACGTGCCGGGAAGCGGCTCGGATTCACCAATCGCTCGGATTTGCGGCGGCATCCTGCCCCGAAGCGGCTCGGCCATCCGAGCCCACCCGTGGTCTTCCGAGGTGCCCGCCGATGTTCGTTCGCCGTGTTCTGGCGCTTTCGCTCGTTCTTGCCGCCGCATCGGGCGCCGAGGCGCGCGACCACCGCCCGCTCTATCTCGACCGGGACGACGCGACCCAGCGTGTCCTGCAATTGTCGCCCGGCAGCGGCGTCGTTCCGGGCTACCAGCGCCCGACGCTCGCCCAGGCCTATCCGGCCGGCACCGTCGTGTTCGAAGGCAATATTCCGGTCGGCGTCGTCAGACGCGACGGCGGCCCGGTGGAGCCGCTCGGCTCCTATCGTCACGCACAGCCCATCGTTCTCGGCGCCGAGCCGGCCCCGCCGCGCCCGCGCGCCGAGCGCCGCATGGCGCGCCAGCCGCTCTTCGCCAGCGCCGCCGCCGCGCCCGCGCGTCGGATGGCGGAGCCGCGCCGCGCCGCCGAGCCCCGCCGCACGCAACCGCGCGGCCTCGACCCCGCCTTCCTGCCGCAGGAGGTCGCCTATTCCGGCTATGCGCCCGGCACGATCGTGATCGATACGCGCGCGCGCTTCCTGTATCTCGTCGAGCCGCAGGGCCGGGCGATGCGCTATGGCGTCGGCGTCGGCAAGCCGGGCTTCGAATGGGCCGGCACGCACCGCGTCACCCGCAAGGCGGAGTGGCCGGACTGGACGCCCCCATCCGAGATGATCGCCCGCGAGCGCGCCAAGGGCCGCATCCTGCCCGCGCGCATGGACGGCGGCCTCGACAACCCGCTCGGCGCGCGCGCGCTTTATCTCGGCTCCTCGCTCTATCGCATCCACGGCACCAACCAGCCCTGGACGATCGGTCAGGCCGTGTCCTCGGGTTGCATCCGCATGCGAAACGAGGACGTGACCGATCTCTACGAGCGCGTGCCCGTCGGCGCGCGGGTCGTTGTGCTCTGAGAGCAACAGGGGGCGCAAAAGGCACGCGCGGGCGCTGCCCGGCCTGTCCCGCGCCCCATGTTCCCCGCACAGTAAGGCCGGCAAAGCTTCCACCATCACGGTCTTGTTTTCATTCAAATTTTCGTCCGTTCCGAGGGGTTGTTCGATGCGTCTTCCGAGTTTGAAAGCGGCGGCCCTGGCGGGCCTTGCCACCTTGGCGCTGACCGGCGCGGCCAGCGCCGAAGCGCGCTATTTCGACCACTCCTCCCAGACCTGGGTGACGACGGGCGCCAACGGGCGCGCCGCGATCCGCACGGGTACGCCCGAGCGCGCAACCGTGAGCAATGGTCGCGCCCCGGTCCGCGTCGCGCGCCAGCCGCAGGCCATGCGCACGGTGGACCCGCGCTTCAAGCGCCAGGAAGTCCGCCTGTCCACGAGCGAGAAGCCCGGCACGATCATCATCGATACGGACCGCAAGTTCCTCTACTTCGTGGAAGCGGGCGGCCGGGCGACGCGCTATGGCGTCGGCGTCGGCAAGGAAGGCTTTGCCTGGGGCGGCACGATGAAGATCGGCCGCAAGGCCGAATGGCCGGGCTGGACGCCGCCGGCCGCCATGATCGCCCGCGAGCGCGCCAAGGGCCATATCCTGCCGGCCTATATGGCGGGCGGCCCGGAGAACCCGCTCGGCGCGCGCGCCATGTACCTCTATCGCGGCGGCGGCGATTCCATGTTCCGCATCCACGGCACCAACCAGCCCTGGACGATCGGTCTCAACATGTCCTCGGGCTGCATCCGCATGATGAACGAGGACGTGACCCATCTCTACAGCCGCGCCGATCGCGGCACCAAGGTCATCGTTCTCGGCCCCGGCCAGTCCGGCAAGGGCGTCTATGCCGAAACCGGCACGATGCGCCCGGCCGGCCGCGGCCTTCTCGCCGCCGTGTTCGGCGGCTGAGCCAGCCGTCTTCCGACATCGAAAGGCCCGCCGAAAGGCGGGCCTTTTTCGTTTCCGCTCACTCGGCGGCGGTGGCTCGCGCCAGCCGCGCGAAGGCGCGATCCCCGAGCTTGGCCGGCTTCTCGCCGCCGAAGGCCCAGTCGAGAAGCTCCACCGTGTGGAGGATCGGAATCCCCGTCGCCGAGCCGATCTGCGTCATGCAGCCGATATTGCCGGTGGCGATGAGGTCGGGCTTCACGCGCTCGATATTGGCGACCTTGCGGTCCCGCAGCTTGGCGGAAATCTCGGGCTGCAGGATGTTGTAGGTGCCGGCCGAACCGCAGCAGAGATGCCCTTCCGGCACGTCGCGCACCGTGAAGCCGGCCTGCGCGAGCAGCACTTTGGGCGCGCTCGTGATCTTCTGTCCGTGCTGCATGGAGCAGGCCGAGTGATAGGCGACCACGGCCTCGACCGGGTTCGCCGGCACGGGCAGATCGAGCGTCGCCAGAAACTCCGTCACGTCCTTCGCGAGAGCCGACACGCGTGCCGCCTTCTCGGCATAGGCCGGGTCGAGCCGCAGCATGTGGCCGTAATCCTTGATCACCGTGCCGCAGCCGGACGCCGTGACGACGATCGCGTCGAGCTGGGAGCGCTCGGCTTCCGCCGCCCAGACATCGACATTGCGACGGGCGAAATCCAGCGCTTCCTCCTCGCGGCCCATGTGATGGGTCAGCGCGCCGCAGCAGCCCTCGCCCTCGGGCAGCACGATCTCGACGCCGAGCCGGTTGAGAAGCCGCACCGTCGCCTCGTTGATGCCGGGGTCGAGCACGGACTGGGCGCAGCCGCGCAGCAGGGCCACGCGTTTGAGCGCCGGCCCCTTCGCCTCGCGCCGGCCCGGCCGGTCGTTCGGCGAGGCGGCCGGAACATGCGGGGGCGCGAGCTTCAGCATGGCACCGAGCGGCTTCAGCGGCTTGATGCCGGCCAGCGCGTCGGCGAAGGGCCGCGCGACACGCGCCAGTTTCAGGCTCCAGCGGAAGCGCTCCGGGTAGGGCAGGACATGCGCCAGGACCTCGCGAATCACCCGGTCCATGAGGGGCCGCTTGTAGGTCCGCTCGATATGGGCGCGGGCGTGGTCCACAAGATGCATGTAGTTCACGCCCGAGGGGCAGGTCGACATGCAGGACAGGCAGGACAGGCAGCGGTCGATATGCTTGACGGTGCGCTCGTCGGCCGGGCGGTTGTTCTCCAGCATCTCCTTGACGAGGTAGATGCGCCCGCGCGGGCTGTCGAGCTCGTTGCCGAGCGTGACATAGGTCGGGCACGTCGCCGTGCAGAAGCCGCAATGCACGCATTTGCGGATGATCGAGGCGCTTTCGGCGGTGTCGGGATCGGCGAGAGCCGTGGGGGTGAAGGCGGTCTGCATCGGGTCAAGCCATCCGGCCGGGATTGAGGAGGCCGCGCGGATCGAACTGATCCTTGAGGCGGCGGGACAGGGCGGCGAGCGGGCCGGGCTGCGGCTGGAAGACCGGCACGGCCAAGCGCTCGGCCTCGGAGGCGCGCACCAGCGTCGCGTGGCCGCCGCCATGGCGATCGAGAAGCGCGCGCAGGAGATCGGCTTCCGCCGCGCCCCCGTCCATGCGCAGCCAGACGAGGCCACCCTGCCAGTCGTAGAAGGCGTCCGCCGCCGCGTTCATGCGCAGCGCCATGACGAACTCGGCGCCGGACATGGGCGGCAGCGAGACGCGCCAGACCGGGCTCTGCGTTCCGTCGGCAAAGGGCGCGACATCCCGGACATCGCGCCAGAAGGCCTCCGAGCGCTCGCCCTCCAACTGCTCCAGCGGGCCGATGCGCGAGAGACCCGCGCCGAGATGCGCCGCGCGCGCGGCGACGGAGGGGCCGAACCCGTCGAGCCGGATCGCGGTGGCGGCGTCGCGCCCGAGCTCGCCCGTGAGAACGCGTCCCGCCACGCCATAGGGCAGATGCGCCGCGCCCGAGGCTTCGACGGAGGAGCCCATGGCGGCGCTCATCGCCTGCATGGCCTCCTCGTCGCTAAGGCCGCGCAGGAGCAGCGTCGTCTCGGCCGAGGAGCGCGGCATGGTCTTGAAGATGACGTCGGAGAACACCGCGAGCGTGCCGAAGGAGCCGGCCATGCCCTTGGACAGGTCGTAGCCGGTGACGTTCTTCACGACGCGCCCGCCCGAGCGGAAGATTTCGGCGCGCCCCGATACGGCGGTGACGCCGAGAATATGATCGCGCGCAGCGCCCTGCTTCAAGCGGCGCGGGCCGGCGAGATTGCAGGCGAGAACGCCGCCGATCGTCCCCTCGCCGGCCGGGCGGCCATGGAGCGGGCCGTAATCCATCGGCTCGAAGTCGAAGCGCTGGTTGTGCTCGGCGAGAAGCGACTCGATCTCGGCGATCGGCGTGCCGGCCTTGGCGGAGATCACCAGCTCTTCCGGCTCGTAGAAATTGACGCCCGTGAGCGCCGAAATGGAGAGCGTGCGGGCCGCCTGCACCGGGCGGCCGAGCCCGGCCTTGGAGCCCCGGCCCTCGACGGCGAGCGGCTCCTCTCGGGCCAAGGCCTCGGCGAGCACGTCGCGCAGCGCCTCGACGCTGTCGGGCCGGACCGGATCGGCTTCGGGGGTGAGATGGGCAGCCGGGTTGGGGGAAAGGGACATGCGCGTCAGAACCTCGGCAGGTCGGGAAAGGGCAATTGGCCCTTGTGGACATGCAGCCGGCCGAGCTCGGCGCAGCGATGCAGCACGGGGAAGACCTTGCCGGGATTGAGGAGATGGCGCTCGTCGAAGGCGCATTTGACGCGGATCTGATGTTTCAGATCGTCCTCGCCGAACATTTCGGGCATGAGGTCGCGCTTCTCGATGCCGACCCCGTGTTCGCCGGTCAGTACCCCGCCGACCTCCACGCAAAGGCGCAGGATGTCGGCGCCGAAATCCTCCGCCCGTTGCAGCTCGTCGCTCTTGGACGCGTCGTAGAGGATGAGCGGATGGAGATTGCCGTCGCCGGCATGAAAGACATTGGCGACGCCGAGCCCGTATTTCTCCGACAGCGCCTTCATGCCGGCGAGAACGCGCGGCAGCTCCTTTCGCGGGATCGTGCCGTCCATGCAGAGGTAATCGGGCGAGATGCGGCCGACCGCCGGGAAGGCCGCCTTGCGCCCGGCCCAGAAGCGCATCCGCTCCTCGGCCGATTGCGACACGCGCGCCGTGGTCGCGCCGTTCTTCGTGGCGATGCGCTCGACTTCGGACAGGAGATGGTCGACCTCGGCCTTCACCCCGTCGAGCTCGACGATCAGGAGCGCCTCGACATCGAGCGGATAGCCGGCATGGACGAAGGCTTCCGCCGCGTGGATCGCCGGCCGGTCCATCATCTCCATGCCGCCGGGAATGATGCCCTTGGCGATGATCTCGGCGACGCAGGCTCCCGCCTGTTCCGAGGTCGGGAAGCCGATCAGGACGGCGCGCGCGGTTTCGGGCGCCTGGAGAATGCGCACGGTGACTTCGGTGACGACGCCGAGCAGGCCTTCCGAGCCCGTCATCAGGCCGAGAAGATCGTAGCCCTCGGCGTCCAAACGCTTGCCGCCCAGGCGGATCACCTCGCCTTCCATGGTGACGAACTCGACGCCCAGCACATTGTTGGCCGTCAGCCCGTATTTCAGGCAGTGCACGCCACCGGAATTCTCCGCCACGTTGCCGCCGATGGAACAGGCGATCTGCGAGGACGGGTCGGGCGCGTAGTAGAAGCCGGCATGCTCGACGGCTTTGGTGATGCCGAGATTGGTGACGCCCGGCTGCACCACGGCGCAGCGATTGTCGAAATCGACGTCGAGAATGCGGTTGAAGCGCGACAGGACGAGAAGCACGCCGTCTTCCAGCGGCAGCGAGCCGCCCGAGAGCGAGGTGCCCGAGCCGCGCGGCACGACCGGAATGCGCTCCGCATGGCAATAGCGCAGGACGGCGGCGACTTCGGCCACCGTCTCGGGCAGCACCACGGCGAGCGGCAATTGCCGATAGGCGGTCAGCGCGTCCGTCTCGAAGACGCGCATCTCGACGCTCGCATCCACCACGCCCTCGCCCGGCACGATGGCGCGCAGCGCGGACACGATCTCCTCGCGCCGGCGCAGGATGTCGCCGCTCGGCTTGGGCATGGCGATCGTCATGGCTTTCTCCCGTCCTCCACGACACCGGCGGCTCGCTCGACGCCGCCTGTTTGGAACGATGCTAAAGGCTGCACTCACCCATTGACAGGTGCCAGGACGCTAAAAAGCGCGGCATCTTCGCGCCGCGACCGGGAACGCGAGCGGGCCCGCCTCCATTCCTTCCGGGAACAGGGAGACCCCTCATGACCGATAGCGACACCAAGCAGACCCCGCTCGACCCCGAGACCGGCCGCCCCTCCACGGAAGGCGTGACGCCCGGCGGGCAGCACCGCCCGATGACGGAGGACGAAAAGCTCGACGAGGCGCTGGAGGAAACCTTCCCGACCTCCGACCCGATCGCGCCGAGCCGCATCGACGGCCCCGCGATCGACCCCGGCAAGCACGCCTGAGCGCGGCGCCCTCGAGATAAGGGATCGGGCGGCCTTCGGGCCGCCCGTTTCGTTTGCGCTCAGTTCTGCACCGCCTGGACCGAGCCGCCATCGACCCGGATATTGGCGCCGTTGATGAAGGAGGCGCGGTCCGACACGAGGAGCGCGACGGCCGCCGCGACCTCGTCCACCGTCCCGCGCCGCTGCTGCACGATGCCGGGGCGCTCTTCCTCCAGGAAGGAGCGGATCGCCTCTTCCTTGCTGGTGCCGTTTTCCTCGGCGCGCTTGTCCATCATCTCGTCGGTCATCGCCGTCTCGATGAAGGCCGGGGCGACCGTGTTGACCAGCACGCCGTCCGCCGCCAGCTTGTAGGACAGGCCCTTACAGAAGGCGGCGAGCGCGGCCTTGGCGGCGTTGTAGGTCGCCTCTTCCCAATAGGGCTGCACGGCGTTTTCCGAGGTGATGGCCACGAAGCGGCCCCAGCCGCCCTTCTTCATCTCAGGGATCGCGGCGCGCGCGACGCGCACGGCCGACATGAAATCGCTCTGCCAGGCTTCCTCGTAGTCGGCATCGGTCAGTTCCAGCGGATCGCCCTTGGCGCCGGTTATGCCCGCCGTGTGAACGGCGATGTCGAGCTTGCCGAAGCGGGCGAGCGCCTCGGCGACGATGCGCTCGGCCTCGCCGCCCGCCGTCAGATCGGCCTTCACCAGAAGCGTGTCGCCGGGCAGTTCGCCCCGCCGCGCTTCGGCCTCGGTGAGCGTCCTGTCGGCCAGAACGAGCTTCACGCCCTCGTTGGCCAGAAGCTTCGCCACGGCAAAACCCATGCCGCCATCGGCGCCGGTGATGAGCGCGACGCGCCCGCTGATTCTCAGATCCATCGATGGAAAACTCCTTGAGGAAAACGCTGGCCCCAGCGCAAACGGCGGGCAAAGCCGCGCGACGGCTGGAAACCGCGGCCGGTTTGGCTAAAACGCTTGGGGTCGAAGCCGGTCTCTGCCGGCACAACGAAGGGTCCGGCGGATGGTTTCGCCGACCCGAACAGGCCGCCGGCTCCGAGGTTCGATGCCAGACTACGACATTTCCGGCCAACGCCTGTTTCTGGACGCGCCGCTCGTGGCGGGTGCCGCCGTCGAGGCGAGCCCGGCGCAGGTGAATTATCTCCTGAACGTCCTGCGTCTGGAGGACGGCGCCTCGATTCTCGTCTTCAACGGGCGGGAAGGCGAATGGCGCGCGCGCCTCCAGCGCGAAGCCAAGAAGCGTCTGTCGCTGGTGCCCGAAGAGAAGCTGCGCGACCAGACGCCGCGCCCGGACCTCCACTGGCTCTTCGCGCCGCTGAAAAGCGCGCGGCTCGACTACATGGTGCAGAAGGCCGTGGAAATGGGCGTGGGGCTGATCCAGCCGGTGATGACGCAGCATTGCCAGGCGCCGCGCTTCAACACCGAGCGCGCGCAGGCGAACGCGGTGGAAGCGGCCGAGCAATGCGGCGTTCTCGCGGTGCCCGAATGCCGCGACATCCTGCGGCTCGACAAGGTTCTGGCGGGCTGGGACGAGGGGCGCACGCTTCTCTTCTGCGACGAGCGCGCGGGTGCGGCGAGCCCTCTCGAAACGCTGGCGCCGCTCGCCGGCAAGCCCCTGTCGCTCCTGATCGGGCCGGAGGGCGGCTTCTCACGGGACGAGCGCGACAGGCTGCTCGCCCTCCCCTTCGTGACGCCGATCTCGCTCGGCCCCCGCATCCTTCGCGCCGACACGGCGGCGGTCGCGGCGCTCGCCGTGATCCAGGCGGCGGCGGGGGATTGGCGCAGCGAGTCATCGGCATGAACGGATCAGCGTCCGCAGCGTTCACCGCCGGGCTCTTGCGTCCGCGCGGGAAAGCGGACAGACACCCGAAAGATTGGGCTCGTCCCGCCCCGGCCGGGGATGGGCGAGGCCCCGGTGTCCCTCTTTCCGCCGCGCCGATCCCGGCGCCGGCGTCCTGAACCGTTTCCGTCCCGGAGCTCTCGATGGCGCGCGACACGACCGACCTCACCCCGATCCGCTCGCTGGACGAACTGGTGGACCATATCCGCGCGGGCGAGAAGCCGGCCTCGGCCTTCCGCCTGGGGACGGAGCACGAGAAATTCGGCTATCGTTTGGCCGATCTCTCGCCGGTTCCCTACGAGGGCGAGGACGGCATCCGCCGGCTTCTCGACGAATTGCAGGCGCGCACCGGCTGGGAGCCGATCGTCGATGACGGGCGCATCATCGGGCTCGCCGGCGGTTCGGGCGAAGGCGCGATCTCGCTGGAGCCGGGCGGGCAGTTCGAGCTTTCCGGCGCGCCGCTCGAAACGCTGCACGAGACGCTCGACGAAACGCAGACGCATCTCTCCCATGTGAAGGCCATCGCGGACGGGCTCGGGCTCGGCTTCCTCGGCCTCGGCGGCAGTCCGCTCTGGACGCTGGCGGAGACGCCGGTCATGCCGAAATCGCGCTACAACATCATGAAGCGCTACATGCCGAAAGTCGGCACGCGCGGACTCGACATGATGTTCCGCACCTGCACGATCCAGGTGAACATGGACTTCTCCGACGAGCGCGACATGGCGCGCAAGATGCGCCTGGGCCTCAAGCTCCAGCCGCTCGCCTCGGCGCTCTTCGCCAATTCGCCCTTCACCGAGGGCAAGCCCAACGGCTTCCTGTCCTGGCGCTCGGGCGTCTGGCTCGACGTCGACAACCAGCGCTCCGGCCTCCTGCCCTTCGCCTTCGAAGAAGGCTTCGGCTATCGCGACTATGTCGAATGGGCGCTCGACGTGCCCATGTATTTCGTGATGCGCGACGGGCGCTATCACGACGCCACGCACGTCACCTTCCGGCAGATGCTGGACGGCGCGCTCAAGGGCGAGGTGCCCGATCCCGAGCCCAATATGGGCGACTGGGCCAACCATCTCTCCACCGTGTTTCCCGACGTGCGCCTCAAGCGCTTCCTGGAAATGCGCGGCGCCGACGGCGGGCCGCTCGCCGATATCGTCGCCCTCCCCGCCTTCTGGTGCGGCCTTCTCTACGACGCGGCGAGCCTCGACGAGGCCGAAGCGCTGGTCGCGGACTGGAGCTTCGAGGAGGTGGACCGGCTGCGCTCGGCCGTGCCGCGCCTCGCGCTCAACGCGCCGTTCCGCGAGGGCACGCTTCTCGACGTCGCCCGCCGCATCCTGCCGCTGGCCGAGGCCGGCCTGGAGCGACGCGACCGGCGCGACGCGGAAGGGCAGAGCGAGGCGATCTATCTGCAGCCGCTCCGCGAGCGCGTGGCGACCGGCCGCACGGCGGCGGACGATCTCCTTGCCCGATTCGAGGGCGAATGGGCCGGCAGCTTCGGCGATCTCTTCGCCGCGCGACGCTTCTGAGGCGCGAGCGGGCGGCTTTCGCGCCGCCCCGATCGGCCAGCATCCTGTGAAGACAGAGGGGCCGACGCGGTTTCGCCTTGGCAGCGCGGCCTTGCGCGCCCATCCTTGCGGCCGATAGCGGGTCGCGCGCCGCCGGCCCCGGCCGGTTGCGGCGGATGGGAGGCGGAATGACGGATTTCTTCGACTGGCTGAAGGCCGCCGGCGCGGGCGAGGCGGCGGACAAGCTCGCCCTCCAGTTTCGCCTGAGCCCCGAGGAAATGCGCGCCACCACCGACGCGCTGGTGCCGGCCTATATTCTGGGCATGCAGCGCGCCATGATCGACCCCCAGAGCTGGGCCGAACTGGCGGAGCGTTTCGGCAAGGTCGGGGGCTTCGGCGCCAACGGCTTCCTGCCCGGCCCGGCGGGCGAACTCGTGACGCGCTCGCTGTTCGGCCCCGACCTCACCGCCGCGATCGCGCGCAACGCCTCGCTCCTGACCGGCCAGGCGCCCGACACGCTGCAGAAGATGATGGCGCCCTTCGGCGCCGTGGTGTTCGGCGCGGCGCTGCAGACCATGGCGGCGGGCGTGGCGAACTGGCCGAAGGGCTACGCCACCGACACGGCGGGGCAGGCGCTGGCCGAAGCCATGCGCCGCTCGGCCAATGCGGTGGAAGCCTTCCACCGCCCGTCCGACACGGGCGCGGCGGCCCTTCCGGGCACGCCCGCCGCGATGATGAACCTCTTCTCGGACGCCTGGCGCAGCGCCTTTCCCTGGCTGCCGCAAACGCCGCGCGCCGCACCGGCCGCGCCCGCCTCGCCCTTCGATCCGTTCGGGATGATGAGCGCCATGACGCAGGCCTTCGCGCCGCCCGCCCCCGCGCCGGCCCCGGCCCCGGCAAAGGCGCCTGATTCGCGCGAAACGCGGCGCGATCCGGTGCTCGACATGATCACAAACGCGCAATCGCTCCAGGCGGACTACATGAAGTCCATGGTGCGGCTTTTCGAGAAAAACACCGATCCCAAGCCTTGAAAGCGGCGGCGGGGTGGAACACCTCGCGCCTTCGACAGGCCTAGATTTCCGGGGCCGGGCGCAAAAGTTTGGCTTCGATCTATTGGATCATGACGAACCTACCCCCTATACTCCCGAAATCTTCAACGGGAGGCCGGTGCGCCTCCATGGACACCGGATGCTGATCGTCAACCTTCTGATCGTCGTTTTCCTGATCTTCTTGAACGGGTTCTTTGCAATGTCGGAGCTGGCCATGGTCTCGGCCCGGCGCATTCGGCTCCAGCAAATGGCACAGAACGGCAGCAGAGGGGCAGCGGCAGCCCTGAAGCTGGTGGACGACCCGACCGGCTTCCTGTCCACGGTTCAGGTCGGCATCACGCTGGTCGGCATCTTCGCCGGCGCGTTCGGCGCCTCGGCCTTTTCGGGTCCCGTGGCGGCCGCCCTGGCCGAAGTGCCGCTGATCGCGCCCTATGCCGAGACCGTGGCCTTCGTGCTGGTGGTCGTGCTCATCACCTATTTCTCGCTGATTCTCGGCGAGCTGGTGCCCAAGCGCTTCGCGCTCGCCCATGCCGAATCGATCGCCGCCTTCGTCGCCCCGTCCATGCGCCTCCTGGCGCTGATCGGCGCGCCGATCGTCTGGTTCCTGCGCGTCTCCACCGAGACGGTCAGCAAGCTCGTCGGCGCCAGCGCCGTGTCCGAGAATTCGGTCACGGAAGAGGAAGTGAAGGCGATGATCGCCGAGGGCACCGAATCGGGCGTCTTCGAGGAAAAGGAGCGCGAGATGCTGGAAGGCGTCCTGCGCATCGCCGACCGCAACGTGCGCTCGATCATGGTGCCGCGCCCGGACGTGGCCTGGATTTCGCTCGCCGACGATCCGAACGCGATTCTCGACGAGATCCATTCCAGCGGCCACTCGCGCTTTCCCGTCGCCAAGGAGGACGTGGACGATCTCGTCGGCGTCGTTCAGGCCAAGGATCTGCTGGAGCAGTATCGCCGCACCGGCACGATCGACGTGAAGGCCGCCGTGCGCGAGCCGCTCTATGTCAACGAGACCATGCCGGTCCTGAAGCTGCTCGACCGCTTCCGCTCCGTGAACATCCACATGGCGATCGTGATCGACGAATACGGCTCCTTCGAGGGCGTCGTGACGCCGACCGACATCCTCGCCTCGATCGCCGGCTCCATGCCGGAAGGGGCCGAGGAGGATTATTCCGTCGTGCAGCGCGAGGACGGCTCCTATCTCATCGACGCCGGGATGCCGATCGACGACGTGGAACGGCGTCTGGGCGCCGGCAGCCTGCCCAAGGAACGCGACTACGAAACGCTCGCGGGCTTCATTCTCGACCAGTTCGGCCACATTCCCGAGGTCGGCGAGTTCATCCAGTACGGCTCCTGGCGCTTCGAGGTCGTGGATCTCGACGGCCGGCGCGTGGACAAGATCCTCGCCTCGCAGCTCGGTGAGATGGAGGTCGCGCGCGAGGAGGCCTGAGCCCCCTTGCCGCCCCGTCACGCGCCACCCCATTCCCCATGAAAAAGCCCGCCGCGAGATCGTCGCGGCGGGCTTTTTCGATAAATGGCCCTTTCGGGCCGGGCGCTCAGAGCGAGCGGCGGCGCTCGCTGGCGGTCATCGCCAGCCTGTAGGTCGGGTCCTCGCGCCAATCGGCGTGGAGCGCGGCGTGAACGTCGTCCCTTTTCAGGCCGAGATCGTTGAGGAGATAATCCGGCAATTCGGCCACGTGATAGGCGGCCCGGCGATTGCGCAGCGTGCGGACGATCGCTCGAAGCGCCAGCATCGCATTGCGGATCGGCTGGACGAGGGTTTCCCCGGAAGGGGCGCGGGTCTTCGAAGCGAGCGTCATGGCCGGTTCTCCTTTCAGAAGCCATTTTCGGCGCGTCAGGCAAAGCGGGAGCGCTCGCTCGAACGGAGTCGTTCGAACGTCGTATGCGGCGCATCTGCCTTTGGCAGACCACCTTTTCACGCGATCGGATGGGCAAGCCACCCGGTTTCGCGCTCTCCACTCTGGCTGTCGAGACTGGAGATAGTCCGGCTTGACGGATCAGACCAACGAATGTTTCTTATGCCCATCATCACCGATCATTATAGGTGACGCGCATGGCCGCCCCGCTCGATCTGGACCAGCTCCGCACCTTCGTCGCGATCGTCGACACCGGCAGCTTCACCCGCGCGGCGGAGGAAGTGTTCAAGACGCAGTCCGCCGTTTCCATGCAGGTGCGCCGCCTGGAAGAGCGGCTGGGCACCGACCTGTTCGAGCGCTCCGGCCGGGCCGTGAAGCTGACGGAAGCGGGCGGACGGCTTCTGTCCTATGCCCGCCGGATGCTTTCGCTCAGCCAGGAAACGCTCTCGGCCTTCGACGAGCAGACGATCGAGGGCCATGTGCGAATCGGCCTGCCGGACGATTATGCCGAGCGCTTCCTGCCCGAGATCATGGCCCGCTTCGTCCGCTCCAATCCGCGCGTCGAATTGCAGATCGCCTGCGAGACGACGTCGAGCCTCATCGAGCATATCGACAAGGGCCATCTCGACGTCGCGCTGGTCTGCCCCTCCAAGACCCAGGCCTGGTCCGAGATCGTGCGCACCGAGCCGCTGCATTTCGTCACCTCGGCCGCGCACAGCGTCCACGAGGAGGCCGTGCTGCCGCTCGCCATCGGCCGCGCCGACTGCGCCTGGCGCAAGCAGGGCATCGACGCCCTGAACGGCATCGGCCGCGCGCACCGCGTCCTGTTCACCTCCTGGTCGGCGCAGATCGTCACCTCGGCGGTTCTCGCCGGGCTCGCCGTCAGCGTCCTGCCCGAATGCGCGCTGCGGCCGGGCATGCGCGTTCTCGGCACGGTCGACGGGTTTCCCTCGCTCGACCCCGCGCAGATCGCCGTCATGCGCGGGCGCAACACGGAATCGCCGGTGATCGCCGCGCTGGTGGATCACATTCGCGAGTCCCTTCAGAATCTCGCGCCGCCCGTCCCGGCGCAAAGCCAGAGCCGCCTGCCGGAAACGCGCCTGATCCGCTCGCAGCGGCTGCGCCCGAGCGTCGGCGTGGCGGGCTGGTGAGCGCATGAGCGACCTGATGGAACCAGCGGCAAGCAATGTCGCGGAATATTCCGTGTCGGAGATTTCCGGGGCGCTGAAGCGCACGGTGGAGGACACGTTCGCCCATGTGCGCGTGCGCGGCGAGATTTCCGGCTATCGCGGCCCGCATTCCTCGGGCCATGCCTATTTCGCGCTGAAGGACGACAAGGCGCGGCTGGAAGCCGTGGTCTGGCGCGGCAGCTTCGGCAAGCTCGCCTTCAAGCCCGAGGAAGGGCTGGAGGTCATCGCCACCGGCCGGCTCACGACCTTCCCCGGCTCGTCCAAGTACCAGATCGTCATCGAGGCGATGGAGCCGGCGGGCGCGGGCGCGCTCATGGCGCTCCTCAACGAGCGCCGTCTGAAGCTCGAAGCCGAAGGGCTGTTCGCCGCCGAGCGCAAGCGCGCCCTGCCCTTCCTGCCGCGCGTCATCGGCGTCGTCACCTCGCCCACCGGCGCGGTGATCCGCGATATCCGCCACCGCATCGCCGACCGGTTTCCGCTCCATGTCCTCGTCTGGCCGGTGCGCGTTCAGGGCGAGACCTGTGGCGCCGAGGTCGCGGCGGCGATCGAGGGTTTCAATGCCATCGCGCCGGGGGCCAAGATCCCGCGCCCCGACCTACTGATCGTGGCGCGCGGCGGCGGCAGCCTCGAAGACCTCTGGGGCTTCAACGACGAAGCCGTGGTGCGCGCGGCGGCCGCCTCCGCGATCCCGCTGATCTCGGCGGTCGGCCACGAAACCGACTGGACGCTGATCGACCATGCCGCCGACCGGCGCGCGCCGACGCCGACGGGCGCTGCCGAAATGGCCGTTCCCGTGCGCGCCGAGCTTCTGGCGGTGCTGGCGGCGATCGAAGCGCGCAGCGGCGCGGCGATCTCGCGCACGCTGCAGGCCGAGCGGCGCGCGGTCGGCAATCTGGCGCGCGCCCTGCCCTCGCCCGACATGCTGCTCGCCCTGCCGCGACGGCGGCTCGACGAGGCGGACGGCGCGCTGGAGCGCAACCAGCGGCTTCTTCTCGGCGAGCGTCGGCGGCGCCTCGCCGAATCCGCCTTCCAGCTTTCGCCCTCGCGGCTGGAAGCGGCGATCCGCGACAAGCGCGCGGACCTGCGCCATCTCGATTCCGTTCTGATCCACCGGCTCGACGCGGGGCTCCGCCAGCAGCGCCATGCGCTGGACCGGCTCGCCTCCGCCCTGCGCCCGCATGTCGTGGCGCAGCGCAGCGGCGAAGCGCGCCACCGGCTGGTGGTGGCCTCCGACCGGATGGACCGTGCCTTCGCCATGCTGCAGGACCGGCGCCGCGCCGCGCTCGCCGGCGCCTGGCGCGTCGCCTCCAGTCTCGATCCGCGTCAGGTGCTGGAGCGCGGCTATGCCATCGTGCGCGGCGAGAACGACGTGCCGATCACCCGCGCCGAGGACCTCGTGCCGGGCTCGCATTTCCAGATCGAGTTCGCGCGCGGCCATCGCCGGGCCGCCGTCGCCGGCTCCCTCGACGCGGACGTCCAGCCGACCGCCCGCCCGGCCAAGGGCGCCAAGCGGGCCCGGCGCGAGCAGATCGAGGAGGTTCAGGGCGATCTGTTCTGAGGGCGGGAGGCGCCCCTTCGACACGCGGGGGCCCCCTGAGCCGGACATTTCGTCGATTCACCTGTGCGGGGGACAGATTATCCCCCAATTTGGCACAAACTTCCCTGTCGTCAGGCCCCGCTTTCGAAGTATTCGTTCAAGATCAGGCCGAGGCGGGACAAGACGATGAGCGACGATCGGTTCGATGAAACCGTTTCTGCGATCTACGAGGCAGCGCTGCTCCCCACCCTGTGGCCGGCGGTTCTGTCGCGGCTTTGCGAGGATCTAGGCTTCATGGGCGGCCTCGTGACCATGCGGTCCGAGGCAGCGGAAAGCTGGATCTACACGCCGACCATGAAGAGCATCTCGATGGAGTTCGCGGCCGGGGGCTGGCCGGCGCGCAACGAGCGCATGACGCGCATCCTTCAGCTCAATTCCTGTTCCTTCGTACAGGATTTCGACCTGTTCACGCCCGAGGAGTGGGAAACCTCGCCGCTTTATCGCGAGTTTCTCTTTCCGCGCGGCCATGGCTACGGCGCGGGCACGCTGATCTCGACGCCCGGCCGCACCCAGATCATCGTCGCCCTGGAGCGCCTGCTGCGCGAAGGGCCGGTGTCGGCCGAAACGATCCAGCGCCTCGACCGGCTGCGCCCGCACATGGCGCGCGCCCTCGTGCTTCAGGAAGCCTCGCAGCGCCAGCAGGCGCAGACCATGCTCGACAGCCTGTCCCTTGCGGGCCTTGCCGCCGCGATCGTCTCGGGGAGCGGGCGGATCGTCGCCGCCAATGCCGAGTTCGAGACGCTCGACGCGCAATTGCCGATCACCGCCCGCGACCAGCTTCTGCCCTCCGATGCGCCCGTGCGCCTCCAGTTGCAGACGGCGCTCGCCGACATCTCCCCCGAGACGGTGCGCTCCATCGCCGTGCCTGGGACGGAAAGCGCCGACGCCTTCGTGCTGCATGTCCTGCCCTTGCGCCGGAACGCGCGCGACCTCGCTCCGCTGGGGGCGGCGATTCTTCTCGCCTCGCGGGTGATGCGCGTCGGCGAAACCACCGATTCCACCCGTCTCCTGCGCACGCTCTACGACCTCACCCGGTCCGAGGCGAAGGTGGCGCTGGCGATTCTCGGCGGCTCGAGCCTCCGCGAGATCGCCGCGCGCGACGGCCTCAGCTACGAGACCGTGCGCTCCTTCGCCAAGAGCGCCTATGGCAAGACGGGCAGCGACGGGCAGGTCGAACTCGTGCGCCGTCTGTCGATCCTCACCGCGCGCTGAAGACCCGTCCGGACGCTTCCCGCCGAAAGGCGACACGGCTTTGCGCGCCGTCGCGACGGGCGACGACGTTCGATGCGAGATCGATCGAGGCGGCGTCTTGTAGGGAAGGCGAATGGGCTCGCAAGCACCGCCCCGGTCCTGTGCTGCCGACGAGCCACGGGTCGTCGCCGCTCGCCGCCCTGTGGCAGAGGAGCAACGTCGGTGACGAAGCCGCGAGAGCGGCGGCGCCCGACGCCTTTCCGCCGCGTTTGCATGGCACGACCGCATCCGTCAGCGCCTCGTCGCATGCGTCGAATCGACCTTGCCGACGAAAGCGCGCGACCTGCGCCACAAAGAGGTCCCTCGCGTCTTTCACACCATGGCTGTCTGGATTCGCCTTCTTGCTCTGATCTTCGTCTGCATGACGTTCACGGGGTCGCTCGCCGCGGCCGAGCGTGCCGTCGCGTGGGCCGATTGCGGTGCGAGCCTTGGCGTGACCAGCGCGGGGGATGCCGACACGCCGAGCACGGATGCGGCGCGGCATCTGTTCTGTCAGGTCGCCTCCAGCATCCTGCCCTCGGAGATCAGCCCCAAGCGCCCGCGCCTCACCCGCGCGATGGACGCCCCGCGCGAAAGCCCGCTTCTGTCGCGCACCGTCGCCCCGCGAGAACGCCCGCCGCGACAGGCCGCCTGAGACGACGCGCCGCCGAGCGTTTCGCCCGCCCTCTGGCGTGGCGACAAGTGCTTGGCCCCTTCTCGCGTCCCGCTCGCGCCGCGCTCCTCACCCGGGCGCTTTCCCTTTCGCTCGCCCCATAGTGCGCCGGTTTCGGCGTGCGCGGCGATCTCTGCTTGAGTTCCTTCTCATGACCCTTTCTTCGTCCGGGCCGCGCGCCCGCCTGTCGCGCCGCGCCTTTCTGGTGGGCGGCAGCACGCTGTTTCTCGGCGGCTGCGTCACCGCGCAGACGCCCGCGCCCGCCTTGCTCCCGAGCGTCCCGGCGCCCCCGCCGCCCCTGCCGGCCGCCGTGCCCCTCATGTACCGCGCGGCGGAGGGCGAGCCGTTCGAGGTCGCCGCCGTCGATCCCACAAAGATTCCCGAGCGCTACTGGCGGCGCGAGGTGCCCTTCGTCACGTCGGAAGCGCCGGGCACGGTGATCGTCGATACGCAGGCCAAGCATCTCTACCATGTGCGCCCCGGCGGCACGGCCATGCGCTACGGGATCGGCGTCGGGCGCGAGGGCTTCTCCTGGGAGGGGCGCGCCATCATCGCCTACAAGCGGCGCTGGCCGCGCTGGACGCCGCCCGACAGCATGGTGGCACGCCAGCCGGAACTGCGGCCCTACAGCATCGCCAATGGCGGCATGGACCCCGGCCCGCGCAATCCGCTCGGCGCGCGCGCCCTCTATATCCACCAGAACGGAACGGACACGCTGTATCGGCTGCACGGGACGTTCCAGCCCTGGTCGATCGGCAAGGCCGTTTCCTCGGGCTGCATCCGGCTCCTGAACCAGGACGTCATCCATCTTTTCGACGAGGTGCGGGACGGCAGTCCGATCGTGGTGCATCAGGCCGGCCTGCCGGACGCGGTGACGGTCTGAGCCATCAGGCGCTCGAACTCGGGCGTGCCGCCCTGGCGCTCCGGCCCCTCGCGGGGGCCGGGGCTCGCAGCACGAGCCTCGTCCAGGGTCCGTAACAGCCTCTAGAGCGTTTCAGGTTTTGACGGAAGCATAGCCTGCGTTTTCGAAGTAGTTTGCGCATTCGTCGGACGGGATGGTGGTGACGAGGTGGCCGACGTGTCGCCACGTTTCCTCGATGGTCCGCTTCTGGGCCATGCGCATCCAATGCTTGATCTTGGCGAAGGCCTGTTCGATCGGATTGAGGTCGGGCGAGTAGGGCGGCAGGTACCAGAGCCGTGCCCCGGCCGCCTGGATCATCCGGCGGATCTCGGCCGACTTGTGCGAGCCGAGGTTATCCATGACGACGATGT
>NZ_ARQE01000005.1 GCF_000382705.1 Aureimonas ureilytica DSM 18598 = NBRC 106430
GACATCGTCGTCATGGATAACCTCGGCTCGCACAAGTCGGCCGAGATCCGCCGGATGATCCAGGCGGCCGGGGCACGGCTCTGGTACCTGCCGCCCTACTCGCCCGACCTCAATCCGATCGAACAGGCCTTCGCCAAGATCAAGCATTGGATGCGCATGGCCCAGAAGCGGACCATCGAGGAAACGTGGCGACACGTCGGCCACCTCGTCACCACCATCCCGTCCGACGAATGCGCAAACTACTTCGAAAACGCAGGCTATGCTTCCGTCAAAACCTGAAACGCTCTAGTCCGCCCGGGCGGACTGAGCCGCTTGGGCGGATCGCTCCGCCGGGGCGGACTAGTCCGCCCGCTCCAGCCGATCAGCCGTTGAGGATTCGCAGCGCCGCTTCGTGCAGCTTCGGCGTCGCGGCGGCGATGACGTCGCCGCCCTCCTCGGGACGCCCGCCATCGAAGGTCGTGATGACGCCGCCCGCCTTCTCCACGAGCGGCGTCAGCGCCACGATGTCGTAGGGCTGCAAGCCGGGCTCGACGCAGATATCGACATGGCCCGAGGCCAGCATGGCGAAGGCGTAGCAATCGGCGCCGAAACGCGTCAGGCGAACCGAATCCACCAGCGACTGGAACCGCTCCTTGAGCGGCGAATGGAACAGCTCGGGCGCAGAGGAGAAGAGCGTCGCGCTTTCCAGGCCTCCGATATCGCGCACCTGCAGCGTGCGCCGGCCGAGCGGCCCGTCGCTCCAGGCCCCCTCCGGCGTCGCCCAGAAGCGCTCGCCCGTATAGGGCTGGCTCATGATGCCGAACTGGGCGACGCCCTTCACGGTGAGGCCGATCAACGTGCCCCAGACGGGAACGCCGCAGATGAAGGGCCGCGTTCCGTCCACCGGGTCGATCACCCAGAGCAGATCGCCCTCGCCCGTGCGGCCGAATTCCTCGCCGAGAATTGCGTGGGCGGGAAACACCTCCTCGATCACGCGGCGGATCGCCTTTTCGGCTTCGCGATCGGCTTCCGTCACCGGGTCGAACGTATAGCCCTCGCGCGGCTTGTTATCGATGAGCAGCGGCTGGCGAAAACGCGGCAGCGTTTCCTTGGCCGCCACGTCGGCGAGGCGGAAGAGAAAGTCGGCATCGGGGAGTTGCATGGGCGAATCCTCTCGGCAGAAGCGCCGCCCATATGGACCCGCGCGCGGGGCGAGGCCAAGCCGCCTCGCGCCGAAATCGCGTCGCGCGGCGGCGCTCTGCTATTCCGCCGCCGCCGCCATCTCGCCGCGCCAGCCGGTTTCCACCTCGTCGGCGAAACAGGTCACGAGGCTCCACAGGTCGCGCCGAAGCGCTCCGAACCCGTCATGGGGCAAGAAGGCCGCCTCGTCGGCATAGAGCGCGCGGTTGATCTCGATCTGGATGGCGTGGACGCCGCGTCGCGGCCGGCCGTAGCGCTCGGTGATGAAGCCGCCCGCATAGGGCTTGTTGCGTGTCACTTCGTAGCCCATGGCGCCGAGGCGCTGCGTCACCATCACGACATAGGCGTGCAGCGCGCTTGTGCCGAACCGATCGCCCACCACCATGTCCGCCCGCCGGCCGCCCGGCAGGAGCCGAACCGAGGACGGCATGGAATGGCAGTCCACGAGGATCGCGAAGCCGAAGCGGCGGCGCGTGCGCTCGATCAGCGCTTCCAGCGCCTCGTGAAACGGGAAATAGATCGCGTCGACGCGATCCGTGATTTCCGTCAGCGGCAGCTTCGTGCCGTAGATTTCCTCGCGCTCGGCCACGATGCGCGGGATCGTGCCGAGACCGCCGGCGACCCGCACGGAGGCCGCGTTCACGAAATCGGGCAGCGGCCCGTCGAACATGCCGGGGTCGAGCTCGTAGGGCTCGCGATTGACGTCGAGATAGGCGCGCGGAAACCGCGCGAGGAGAAAGGGCGCGCCGAGCGCCGGCACGAAGTCGAACAGCTGATCGACGAACAGGTCTTCCGAGCGCCGGATGGCGTCCGGTCCGAGACGGCTCTGCGCGATGAAGCGGCTCGGATAGGCCCGGCCGCTATGGGGCGAGCAGAAGACGAAGGGAAGGGTCTGGTCGGTGGGTTCGACGATCTCGAAGGCTGGGCATGCGCCGGCCGCCGTTTCGAAGCTCGGTATGGCGGTCTGCAACGGTGCTCCTTCCCCTTTCTTAAGCCTTCTGCGTCGAATATAAGGTCGGGAATTCTCCTGAACATTCCACTTAGCCCTTGTTTAAGCAATCTGCTAAATGGATTGTTGGAAACGGGCTTTCATCCGGGGCTCCATCCCGGCAGACGGACATGGACGAATGTACAAAATCCTTTTGGCCGAAGACGACAACGACATGCGCCGCTTCCTCGCCAAGGCGCTCGAAAAGGCGGGCTACGAGGTGACGGCCTACGACAATGGCGGCTCGGCCTACGAGCGGCTGCGCGAAGAGCCCTTCTCGCTCCTGCTCACCGACATCGTCATGCCCGAGATGGACGGCATCGAACTGGCGCGCCGCGCCACCGAGCTCGACCCCGACCTCAAGGTCATGTTCATCACGGGCTTCGCCGCCGTCGCTCTGAACCCGGACTCCAAGGCGCCGAAAGACGCCAAGATCCTGTCCAAGCCCTTCCACCTGCGCGAGCTGGTCGAGGAAGTCGGCAAGATGCTCCAGGACGCCGCCTGACACCATCGATCGGCGGCGGGAATCGCTTGACCTCGCCGCCGTGACATGGTCATAAGCGCGTCATCGAATGGGCGTGTAGCTCAGCGGGAGAGCACTACGTTGACATCGTAGGGGTCACAGGTTCAATCCCTGTCACGCCCACCATTCGAAATGTCATTCCATCATCATCATTCTTCGTACCGTCGTAATCGAGCGGCGGTGTTCGGTGTTTCCCGTCGCGTTTCAGCCTGTCACGCCGCTTTCACATTCTTGACGACTCACGCGATCCATGGTCTATCCGCCTCGTCGGTTGGGCGTGTAGCTCAGCGGGAGAGCACTACGTTGACATCGTAGGGGTCACAGGTTCAATCCCTGTCACGCCCACCATCCGACCCCTTCCTTCCCTTCCTGGATATGCAACGCGCAGCGTCGCGCACGTCCCGCTTCGCGCCATGGATTTCGCGCGATTCATCCTTGACGACCGGCCGCCGTCATGGTCTATGCGCTTCATCGAATGGGCGTGTAGCTCAGCGGGAGAGCACTACGTTGACATCGTAGGGGTCACAGGTTCAATCCCTGTCACGCCCACCATTCGAGCCCTCGAGGTTTCCAGCCCCTTACTGGGCAGTCGGACCTCGTCATTCGCCCCCGATCCGACCGCAAGCTTCCTCTGCTCGCAGATGGATCCAACGCGTCCGTTCAGCTCCCTCCATGCGATCGACGCCGCGACGAGGTGATGCGAGGGCGCACCCAATCCGACCCCTGAAGAGCCTTTACGACGGGCGCTTCCCAACTCGATCCGGGAACACCTTCCCGAGAAGCCCTCTGCCCGCCATCGCGGCCCGCACAGCGTATCCGGCCCCAAACCGGCATGATGTTGGCCTCTCCTCCGTCCAGCGCTCCCAGCCCCTCCTCCGAACGCAAAAACGCCGGCGGTCCTGTCGAGGTCCGCCGGCGCTTTGGTCCTGCCGATCCGTCGTCGCCCTAGCCGGGCGAGCGGATCATTCCCACTCGATCGTGCCGGGCGGCTTGGACGTCACGTCGTAGACGACGCGGTTGATGCCCTTGACCTCGTTGATGATGCGGGTCGCGGCATTGCCGAGGAACTCCATGTCGAAGGCGTAGAAATCCGCCGTCATGCCGTCCACCGAGGTCACGGCGCGCAGGGCGCAGACGAACTCGTAGGTGCGCCCGTCGCCCATGACACCGACCGTCTGAACGGGAAGGAGCACGGCGAAGGCCTGCCAGATCGCGTCGTAGAGGCCGGCCTTGCGGATTTCGTCGAGATAGATCGCATCCGCCTGACGCAGGATCTCCAGCTTCTCGCGCGTGATGCCGCCGGGGCAGCGGATGGCGAGACCCGGGCCGGGGAACGGATGGCGACCGACGAACTGCTCGGGCAGGCCGAGTTCGCGGCCAAGCTCGCGCACCTCGTCCTTGAAGAGCTCGCGCAGCGGCTCCACGAGCTTCATGTTCATGCGCTCGGGCAGACCGCCGACATTGTGGTGCGACTTGATCGTCACCGACGGACCGCCGGTGAAGGACACGCTTTCGATGACGTCCGGATAGAGCGTGCCCTGCGCCAGGAAGTCGGCGCCGCCGATCTTCTTCGCCTCGGCCTCGAAGGTCTCGATGAAGAGGCGGCCGATCGTCTTGCGCTTGACCTCGGGGTCCATCTCGCCTTCGAGCGCGCCGATGAAGAGGTCCTGCGCCTGAACGTGGACGAGCGGGATGTTGTAATGGTCGCGGAACATGCCGACGACCTGCTCTGCCTCGCCCATGCGCAGGAGACCGTGATCCACGAAGATGCAGGTCAGCTGATCGCCGATCGCCTCATGGATGAGGATGGCCGCGACCGAGGAATCGACGCCGCCCGACAGGCCGCAGATGACGCGGGCATCGCCGACCTTGGCGCGGATTTCCTGCACCGCCTGCTCGCGGAAGGCGGCCATGGTCCAGTCGCCCTTGAGACCCGCGATGCGGTGGACGAAATTGGAAATGAGCTTGGCGCCATCCGGCGTGTGGACGACTTCCGGGTGGAACTGCACGCCGTAGAAGCGGCGGGCTTCGTCGGCGATGGCGGCGAAGGGCGCGCCCGGCGAGGCGGCGATGATTTCGAAACCCTTGGGCAGCGCGGTGACGCGGTCGCCATGGCTCATCCAGACCTGATGGCGCGTGCCCTCGGCCCAGATGCCGTCGAAGAGCGGCGAGGCTTTCTGCACTTCGAGGAAGGCGCGGCCGAATTCGCGATGCAGCCCGCCTTCGATCCGGCCGCCGAGCTGGGCGCACATGGTCTGCTGGCCGTAGCAGATGCCGAGAACCGGAATGCCGGACGAGAAGATGATCTCGGGCGCGCGCGGCGAGTTTTCCTCGGTGGTGGACGCGGGCGAGCCGGAGAGGATCACGGCCTTCGGGTTCAACCGGCGGAAGCCTTCTTCCGCCGACTGGAACGGCACGATCTCGGAATAGACGCCGGCCTCGCGCACGCGCCGCGCAATGAGCTGCGTGACCTGGGAGCCGAAATCGACGATGAGGATGGTATCGAGGTGCTGGGTCATGGCGGACTTCTAGATAAGGCGCTGCAAAAGGCAAGAGCCTGCCGGTCCGGCGGGCCGCCGCGACGCGTTTTGTCACGCAAGCGTCGCCGGCTCGTAGCCCTCCTGTCATGGTTCCCTTGTGTTCTCCGCCGCATTCCGCCCCCTCGGAGACATCCTATGAAACCGATTCTCACGCTCACCGCCCTTCTCGCGCTCGGCGCCTTCCCGGCCTTCGCCGACGAGGCCCTCGAAGGCCGCGCCTTCCCTGCGACGCTGGAAGCGCAGGCCGTGCTCCCCGCCGACACGACGCTACCCGCACCTGCGGACGCGCCCGAGCATCTGCGCCAGGCCGGCAAGTTCACGACGCCCGACCGCAAGCGCACGGTGGCGCTCGGCTCCGTGCCCGGCAAGGACGGCCTGCGCGCGACCGGCTACGGCCTGCCGTTGGATGGTCAGGCCGTGCAGGGCTTTTCCGGCATCAGGACCATGCCGGACGGCACGTTCTGGAGCCTTTCCGACAACGGCTTCGGCACCAAGGCCAATTCCAGCGACGCCGCGCTGATGCTGCACAAGCTGCGCATCGACTGGGAGAAGGGCGGCGTGGAGCGGCAGGAAACGATCTTCCTCACCGACCCCGACCATGTCGCGCCCTTCCCGATCGTTCTGGAAGGCGCGGAGAAGCGCTATCTGACCGGCGCCGATTTCGACGTCGAATCCATCCAGCCGACCGAGGACGGGTTCTGGATCGGCGAGGAGTTCGGCCCCTATCTCCTGCATGTCGACAAGACCGGCAAGCTGCTCTCCGTCCATGAGACGAAGATCGGCGACGTCACCGTCCGCTCGCCCGACAATCCGACGCTGAACCTGCCGGCCGATCCGACGAAGCCCCTCCCCGCCTTCAATCTGAAGCGCTCGGGCGGTTTCGAGGGCATGGCCCTGTCCAAGGACGGCACGCACCTTCTCGCGCTCCTGGAAGGGCCGATCTTCAAGGACGGCGCGCCGGAGAAGACCGAGGACGGACGCACCGCCCTTCGCATCGCCGAGTTCGACGTCAAGACGGGCGACTGGACCGGGCGCTCCTGGCTTTATCCGCTGAGCGCCGGCGGCGCCGCGATCGGCGATTTCAACATGCTGGACGAGAAGACCGGCCTCGTGATCGAGCGCGACAATGGCGCCGGCCGCGCGGCACAGGCCTGCCAGGGCGAGGCGAAGCTCGATTGCTTCGCGACGCCCGCCAAGGTCAAGCGCGTCTACAAGATCGCGCTCGACGACGAGACGGTCGGCAAGGCGGTGCGCAAGATCGGCTATATCGATCTTCTGGACATCAAGGACCCGAAGGGCGTCGCAAGCCAGGGCTCCAAAGACGGCGTCTACGACATGCCCTTCGTCACGATCGAGAATGTCGACCGACTGGACGAGACACATATCATCGTCGGCAACGACAACAACTTCCCCTTCTCGGCCGGTCGCGCGCTCGACAAGGCCGACGACAACGAGTTCGTGAAGCTCGAAGTCGGCGACTTCCTGAAGGCCGAATAAAATCGAGCGGCCGGGGGCTCAACGCCTCCGGCCACTTTCAGAAGGTCAGCGCGTTCTCCTCGAGGCCACGCTTCAAAAGATCGAGCGCGAGCGCCAGTTCGCGGTCGAGCGTCGGAAGAAGCGCCGTCCAGTCGGTGTATTGGCGGAGTTCCTCCACACCGTCCGAAATGCCGCGAAGCGCCAGAAGCGGCACCGCGAAGCGATGCGCCGCGCGCCACACGGCGAAGGTCTCCATGTCCACCATATCGGCGTCGATCGTCTCGTAGCCGAGGCCCGACACGACATTGCCGCCCGTGGAAAGCCGCGCGGCCGGAATGCCCGGCAAGGGCGTCGCGAGCGGCACGGCGACGGGATGATCCACCAGCGGCGTCACGCCCCTGGTGAAGCCGAGCGGTGAGGCGTCGATGTCGCGCCAGGAGACGCTGGAGGCCTGATAAACGCGCCCCTGCTCCAGATGGCGCGCGCCGGCCGAGCCGAGCGAGACGAGGAGATCGGGCGGCGTGCCCTGATCCCGCAGGCGCTGAAGGGCAATGCCGGTTTCGAGCGCGGCTTCGATCGGGCCGATGCCGGTCATCAACGGGCGGATGCGGCGTTGAAGCTCCGGGCCATATTCGGCAGGCGCCGCCATGACGAAGAGGAGCCGTCGGCCGCCCCAGGTCTCGAGTGCGTGGGTTGCGGCCTCGCTCATCCGTTCAGCCTCAGGATCGCGGCGTTGAGCAGCGCGGCATAGGACACCCACATGGCATAGGGCACGAAGCACCAGAAGGCGAAGCGGTCCCGCGCCCCGGCGCGCGCCAGAAAAATCAGGATCGACGCGAGCAAGCCGAGAATGATGACGAGGGCCGGCAGGGTTGCATGGGCGTTGAAGAAGAGCGGCGGCCAAAGGAAGTTCAGCGCCATCTGGATCATCCAGGCCGTCAGCGCCTTCCGGTTGCCGGATTGCCAGACGCGCCAGCCGGCGAGCGCGATCAGCACATAGAGCACTGACCAGACCGGCGCGAAGATCCAGTCCGGCGGGTTGAACCAGGGCTTGTCGAGATGGCGATACCAGCCGTCCGGCCGGGCGATCGTGCCGATCCAGGCGCCGCCGCCGAGCGAGACGGCGAGGAAGACGACAAGGGCGATCGCCGACTTCATGCCGCGCGCTCCAACAGGGCGAAGAAGAAACCGTCGGTTCCCGAGCGCAGCGGCGTCAGCGTCAGCACCGCGCCGTCCGCCAGCCGCTCGGCATGGTAGGCTTTGGGCGCATCCGGCAGCGTCTCGGCCCAGATCGCCTCTGCGTCGCAAAGCCGGAACGCGGAATGGGCGGCCAGGAAAGCCTCCACACGGGCTGCATTTTCCTCGCGCAGCACCGAACAGGTGACATAGGCGAGACGACCGCCGGGCTTCACGAAGGCGGAGGCCTTCTGGAGAACCGCGTCCTGTTCGCCCATGCGCTTTTGCAGTTGCGCTTCGCTCAGCCGCCATTTCGCGTCCGGCCGACGGCGCCAGGTGCCCGCGCCCGTGCAAGGCGCGTCCACCAGAACGAGGTCCATGGTGCCATGCAGCGGGGCGAGATCGTCGCGGGGGTTGTGAACCTCGACGCCCTCCGCTCCGGCGCGCGCGAGGCGATCCCAGATTGGCGCGAGGCGCTGGCGGTCGGCGTCGAAGGCGTGGATCTCGGCCGCGTTACCGCTGGCGGCGGCGAGCGCCAGCGTCTTGCCGCCCGCGCCGGCGCAATAGTCGAGAATGCGGGTCTCGGGTTCGGCCCCCGCGAGAAGCGCGGCGATCTGCGAGCCCTCGTCCTGAATCTCGAAGAGGCCGGTCTGGAAGCCACGCTCGACCTGGACGTTGGGATGACGCCCCTCGCCTTCGATCGGCGCGATGCGCAGCCCCCAGGGCGAGAGCGGCATGGGCTCGGCCGCGAAGGGCTTCAGCTCCGCCAGAACGTCGTCCCGCTGCGCCTTCAGGAGATTGGCGCGCATGTCGAGCGGCGGCCGGTCGGACAGGGCGCGTGCTTCCGCGACCCAATCGGCCCCGAGCGAGGCTTCAAGCGGTTGGCCCAGCCAGTCCGGCACATCGGCGGCGACCACCTCCGGGGCGTCCTTCAAACCGTCACCCGACAGGAAACGCTGGAGCACGTCCTCGCCCGGCAGCGGCGGGGCGAAGCGATCGCCCTCCAGCGCGGCCCGCAGGCCGTCGGGCGTCTGGCCCGCGTCGAGCACGGCGCCGAAGACGAGCGCGGCCGGCGCATCGCTTCCCATGCGGTGCGCCAGCGAGCGGCGTCGGCGCAGGACGTCATAGACCATGTTGCCGATGGCCGATCGGTCGCCCGAGCCGGCGAAGCGATGGGCGAGGCCCCAGTCCTTCAGCGCGTCGGCCACCGGACGGCGGCGTGCCGTCATGTCCTCGATCACCTCGACCGCCGCCGCGATCCGTCCGCCCAGCCGCATGATGGCTTCCTTCTTCTCGTCTCTGACCTGCTTGGTAGTTTCGCGGCGGCGCAATCTCAAGCCATCGGCACGAAGGGGATGGCGCAAAAGCAAAAGGGCCGGGATCGCTCCCGGCCCTCTTCATCTCGGATCGATCGCCCCGCTTACTCGGCGGCGGCCGAGTGGCTGGTGGTCAGGCTGGCCTGCTCGTCGTCGCGGCCCTGGGCGGCCAGCGCGCGGCGGATGCCGGCGCCGTAGTCCGCATGGACCTTCTCGAAATGGCCGAGCTGACGCTCCACGATGAACTCCGGCACGCCCTGCATGGCGCCCGCGATCGTCTTGAACAGGCGCTCCTTGTGGGCGTCGTCGAACATCTGGAACAGCGCGCGGGGCTGCGAGTAGTGATCGGCCTCGGCGCGATACTCGTAGCGGCCGACCTGGCCGCTATAGCGGTGCGGCGGCTCTTCCACGCTCGGGTCTTCCACCGGGCCGCCGAACGAGTTGGGCTCGTAATAGGCGTCCGGGTTGGTCCGCAGGCCGAAGGGCATCGAGCCGTCGCGATTGTAGTGGTTCACCGGCGAACGCGGCTTGTTGACCTCGAGCGACTCGTAGTGGACGCCGATGCGGTAGCGGTGCGCGTCCGGATACGAGAAGAGACGGCCCTGCAGCATCTTGTCCGGCGAGAAGCCGATGCCCGGCACCACGTTGGACGGGTTGAAGGCCGACTGCTCGATATCGGTGAAGTAGTTGTCCGGGTTGCGGTTCAGCTCGAACTCGCCGACCTTGATGAGCGGGTACAGGCCGTGCGGCCAGACCTTGGTGAGGTCGAACGCGCTCCAGCCGGTCTTCTTCTCGAACTCCTCGGCTTCCAGCTCCGGCATGATCTGCACGAAGAAGTCCCACTTCGGGAACTGGCCGTCCTCGATCATGCCGTAGAGCGCTTCCTGGTAGCTCTCGCGCGACTTGGCGATGACCTTTTCGGCCTCTTCGTTCGTGAAGGTCTTGTGACCCTGCTTCGTCTTGAAGTGGAACTTCACCCAGAAGCGCTCGCCCTGATCGTTCCAGAAGGAGAACGTGTGCGAGCCGTAGCCGTTCATGCGCGAGGGGTCGACCGGGATGCCGCGATCCGACATCAGGATCGTCACCTGATGCAGCGATTCCGGGCAGAGCGACCAGAAGTCCCACATGGCCGTGGCCGAGCGCAGGTTGGTGCGCGGATGGCGCTTCTGCGTGTGGATGAAGTCCGGGAACTTGTAGGGGTCGGCGACGAAGAAGACCGGCGTGTTGTTGCCGACGATGTCCCAGTTGCCTTCCTCGGTGTAGAACTTCAGCGAGAAGCCGCGCACGTCGCGCTCGGCATCCGCCGCGCCCTGCTCGCCGGCCACCGTCGAGAAGCGGGCCAGCATCTCGGTCTTCTTGCCGACTTCGGAGAAGACCTTCGCGCGCGAATAGCGCGTGATGTCCTCGGTCACGGTCAGCGTGCCGAAAGCGCCCCAGCCCTTGGCGTGGACGACGCGCTCGGGAACGCGCTCGCGGTTCTGGTGGGCCAGCTTCTCGATGAGCTGATAGTCTTCCAGAAGCACGGGGCCGTTGCGGCCGACGGTCTTGGAATTCTGGTTGCTCGAAAGCGGCGCGCCAGCGGTGGTCGTCAACCGGGGTCTGTCGGTCATCATGGCCTCCATATGAAGTTGAGAACCATTCCAACCGATTCTCTCGATAATTTCCAATCGTATTTCCAATGCCTCCCGATCAGTTTATCTGATCGGCATGCTCACGCTCCGCCAGCTCCGCTATTTCGAGGCCCTCAGCGAGACCCTGCATTTCGGGCAGGCCGCGCGCCGTCTCAACATTTCCCAGCCCGCGCTTTCGGCGCAGATCGCGCAGCTCGAAGAGCATTTCGGCGCCGCTCTCTTCGAGCGCCGGTCCACGGGCGTCGCGCTGACGCCGGAGGGCGAGCGGGTGAAGCGGCGGGTGCGGCGGATTCTCGCCGAGGTGCGCGACCTCGAAGCACTCACCGAGGCCCATGGCGAGCTTCTGGTCGGCCAATTGCGCATCGGCATCATCGCCTCGCTCGCGCCCTATCTCCTGCCCGGTCTTCTGGCCGAGCTCGCCCGTTCCTATCCGCGCCTCACGGTCGGTGTGCGCGAGAACGTGACGGCGGTGCTCGCCGACGAACTCTCGCGCGGCGATCTCGACTGCGTGGTTCAGGCTCTGCCGGTGGAGCGCAAGGGCGTCTCCACCATTGCCCTCTGCGAGGACCCGTTTCTTCTGGCCGTGCCGGAAGGGAGCGGTGATCGCATTCCCGTTCCGGTCTCCCCCGGCCAGTTGGAAAACGAGCGGCTGATTCTTCTGGAGGAAGGCCATTGCCTGCGCGACCAGGCGCTGGATGTCTGCCGCATCGTGGAACAGCGCGATCTGGCGACGCTGGGGGCGACGAGCCTCACCACGCTGATGCGCATGGTCGCCGGCGGCCTCGGCGTCACGCTCGTGCCGCAGAGCGCGGTGGAGACCGAAGCGCGCGCCGGGGGCATCCGCTTCCTGCCCTTCGAAGCGCCCGTTCCCTCGCGCCATCTGGCGCTCGCCTTTCGCACCTCGTCGGGCCGGCGCTCCGATTTCGAGCGGCTCGCCGAAATGATCCGCGCCTGCCTCGGCCCCAGTGAGGGAAGCGGACATGACAAGGCCGGCGACACACGAGCATCGCCGGCCTCGATCTGATCGGATCGTCGCGGAGCCTTAGGCGCCGAAGCCCGGATAGTTCGGGCTTTCGCGGGTGATCGTCACGTCATGGGCGTGGCTCTCGCGCAGGCCTGCGTTGGAGATGCGCACGAAGGTCGCCTTCTGGCGGAACTCCTCGAGCGTCGCCGCGCCCGTATAGCCCATGGCGGCGCGCAGGCCGCCGGTCAGCTGGTGAATGACGTTGCCGACCGGGCCCTTGTAGGGCACCTGCCCCTCGATGCCTTCCGGCACGAGCTTCAGCGTGTCGCGCACTTCGGCCTGGAAGTAGCGATCGGCCGAGCCGCGCGCCATGGCGCCGACGGAGCCCATACCGCGATAGGCTTTGAACGAGCGGCCCTGGTGCAGATAGACCTCGCCGGGGCTTTCCTCGGTGCCGGCCAGAAGCGAGCCGACCATGGCCGCCGAGGCGCCCGCCGCCAGCGCCTTGGCGAGATCGCCGGAGAACTTGATGCCGCCATCGGCGATGATGGGCACGCCCGCCTTGTCGGCGACATTGACCGCATCCATGATCGCCGAGAGCTGCGGCACGCCGACGCCGGCCACGATGCGCGTCGTGCAGATCGAGCCCGGGCCGATGCCGACCTTCACGCCGTCCGCGCCCGCGTCGATCAGCGCCTGCGTGCCACCCGGCGTCGCGACATTGCCGGCGATGATCTGGACTTCGTTGGACATTTTCTTGACGCGGGCCACCGCGTCCAGCACGCGCTGCGAATGGCCATGCGCGGTGTCGATGACGATGAGATCGATGCCGGCGTCGATCAGGCGCTCGGCGCGCTCGAACCCGTCATCGCCGACGCTGGTCGCGGCGGCCGCGAGGAGACGACCCTGCGCATCCTTGGCGGCGTTGGGGTTCAGCTGCGACTTCTCGATGTCCTTGACGGTGATGAGGCCGATGCAATGGCCCTCGCCGTCCACCACGAGCAGCTTCTCGATGCGATGCTTGTGCAGAAGGCGCTTGGCCTCGGCCTGATCGACATTCTCGCGCACGGTGATGAGATTCTCGCGCGTCATCAGCTCGAAGATCTTCTGGCGATCGTCGGAAGCGAAGCGCACGTCGCGATTGGTCAGGATGCCGACGAGCCGGCCCTTGGTCTGGCCGCCCTTGCCGCCGTTCTCGACCACCGGAATGCCGGAAATGCGGTGGATCTGCATGAGGGCGCGCGCGTCACCGAGCGTCGCGTCGGGGCCGATCGTGACGGGGTTCACCACCATGCCCGATTCGAACTTCTTCACCTGCCGGACCTCTTCGGCCTGCTCGGCCGGGGTCAGGTTGCGGTGGATGACGCCGATGCCACCGGCCTGCGCCATGGCGATGGCGAGGCGCGATTCCGTCACCGTGTCCATGGCGGCGGAAAGCATCGGAATGTTCAGATGGAGCGAGCGGGTGATCCGGGTACGCACATCGACCTGCCCCGGCATGACCTCGGAATGACCCGGCTGCAGCAGCACGTCGTCGAAGGTGAGCGCGAGCGCACCGGTGGCTGTTTCGATGATGCGAGCCATGGGCCAGTCCTTAAATGGAATGCGGCGCCTTTAGGGGGCGCCGGATTGTCGAGGATTGGCACGGGCTCGTAGCACGGAGCCTCCCGGAAGGAAAGCCGCTGCGCCTAGCCGGAAACGAGGGTCTGGTATGTTTCCGGCACGAAGCGGAAGGAGTCGCCCTCGTCCTGCACATAGCCGATCCCCGGGAACGGCAGGTGATAGCCGATGAGCGGCGTGCCGGATTGCGCGAGCTTGTCCGCCCAGCGCCGGCGCGTTTCGGCCGCGGCGTTCTTGTCCTGATCGAAGCGCACCTGCCAGTCCGGCTTCTGGAAGGACACGACGAACTGCGAGAACGTGTCGGCCGTCAGCACGACCATCGTGTCGCCCGAGCCGACCTCGAAGCAGAGCATGCCGGGCGTGTGGCCGAAGGCGGCGCGCGCGATCATTCCCGGCACGACCTCGCCGCCATCCTCGACGAGGCGGGTCTTGTCCTTCAGAGGGCCGAGCTTTGCCTCGACAGCCTTGGCATTCTCGGCGCGCGGGCCGTTCCTGGCCTCGTCCGAGGTCCAGAACTCCATTTCCTGCCGGCCGACGACATAGGAGGCATTGGGGAAGGCCGGTGCGCCACCTTCGCTCAAGCCGCCGATATGATCGCCATGCAGATGGGTGAGCGCGACGACGTCGATATCCTCCGGCTGGTAGCCGGCGGCCTGCATGCGCTGGCGCAGAAGGCCCATGCCGTTGGCGCGGCCGCCTTCGCCAAAGCCCGTGTCGACCAGCACGGTCTGCCCGCCCGTCTCCACGATCACCACGTTGAAGAAATTGACGAAACGGTCGCGCGGTAGGCGGTTCGCCGCCATGAGATCACCGACCGCCTCGGCGGTCTGGTCCTCGCCGAAAGTCGGATGCGGCCCTTCGCCGGGGCGAACGCCGTCGAGCACGACCGTCACGCGGGCCTCGCCCAGCGAGAGGCGGTGCCAGCCGGGCGCCAGGGGATGGGTGTCCTCGCTCGTCATGATCGTCTCCGATGTTGTCGCCTCCGCCGGCGCGGTCTGCGCCGCAGCGGGGCCAAGCCCCAGACCCGTGGCCGCCAGACCGCTCGCGGTCAGGGCGATCGCCTCGCGGCGATTGAAGCGGAGGGTTCGAGACATAAGGCTTCTCCCCAAAGCTAGGCGCGACCGACGAAAGCGCCAGTCTCGGTGCGGATGTCACCGGCAATGTCAGAGCTACATACGATTTGAGCCCGCACCGGCAAGCCGCTCCCCTTTTCGTGACAAGCCGGCCGTGTCATCTCCGAGGGGCAACGCTTCCGCCGTTTCGCCGTTGTTACGGCGCACTTATCTTTTCGTCGGCGCAAGGGGCGATCCGCGCCGGCTTCACTCGTGGCCCGCCCGACGACAAGCGGCTCTCGCCCGCTCGCCGGATCAGCCGGGCCCCAAGGGAAGCCGGACTGCGCGTCCCCGCGCCAGCTCGGGTGGCGGCCCACGAAGAGCGTCTCTCTTCGTCGTCCCGTCGCCCGAATTTGTCCGTTCCGCTCGCCTCGGATACTCGTCCCGTGAAACGCATCGTTCCCGTGGTTCTCGCCGTCGCCTTGTTCATGGAGAACATCGATTCGACGGTCATCGCCACCTCGCTCGCCACCATCGCCCGCGACATCGGCACGAGCCCGATCGCGCTGAAGCTGGCGCTGACCAGCTACTACGTCTCGCTCGCCGTGTTCATTCCGATCTCGGGGCGCATGGCGGATCGGTTCGGCGCGCGCGCCGTGTTCCAGATGGCAATCGGCGTGTTCATGCTCGGCTCGCTCGCCTGCGGTTTCGCCAATTCGCTGGAGGGTTTCGTCGCGGCGCGCTTCCTCCAGGGGATCGGCGGCGCCATGATGACGCCGGTCGGCCGGCTTCTTCTCGTTCGCGCCGTGCCGCGTTCCGATCTCGTCTCGGCCATGGCCTGGTTCACGATTCCCGCCCTGATCGGCCCCCTGATCGGCCCGCCGCTCGGCGGCGCGATCTCGACCTATGCGGATTGGCGCTGGATCTTCTTCATCAACCTGCCGATCGGCATCATCGGCATGATGCTCGCGCAGCGCTTCCTCCCCTTCATCGAGCCGATGCCCGAGGTTCGGTTCGACTGGACGGGCTTCGTCCTGTCCGGACTCGCCTGCGCGGGCGTCGTGTTCGGCCTCTCGGTCGTTTCCCTGCCGGCCCTGCCGCCCTCGGTCGGCGTCGCGACGACGGTGATCGGCCTCGCCTTCGCGCTCGTCTATGTCCGCCATGCCCGGCGGCATGAGCGTCCGGTCGTGGAACTGCGTCTGTTCCGCATTCCGACGCTGCGGGCGGCGGTGGTCGGCGGCGGCGTGTTTCGGATCGGCGCGGGCGCCGTGCCCTTCCTGTTCCCGCTGATGCTGCAGCTCGGGCTCGACTATTCCCCCTTCGAATCGGGGCTCATCAGCGCGGTCTCGATCGGCGGCGCCATGATGATGAAGACGCTGGTGAAGCCGATTCTCAAGCAGTTCGGCTTCCGGGTCACCTTGCTCGGCGCCGGCGTGGTCGGCGGGCTCCTGATGGGCGCGCTCGGCTTCTACCGGCCCGACATCCCGCTCGTGGTTCTCCTGCTTCTTCTCCTGATCGGCGGCTTCTTCCGCTCGCTCTTCTTCACGAGCGTCAACACGATGGCCTTCGCCGACGTGCCTCAGGCGCGGACGGGCGACGCCACGGCGCTTCTCGCCGCCTTCCAGCAGATCGCCATCGCGGGCGGCGTCGCGACGGCCGGCGCGGTGCTGGAAGCCAGCATGATCTGGCATGGGCGCGAGGCCGCGACGCTCGGCGACTTCTCGCTCGCCTTCTTCGTGGTCGGCGCCGCGGCGCTCCTCTCCACCCTCGCCTTCCTGCGCCTTCCGGCCGATGCCGGGGCGGAGGTCGCCGGGCGGCGCGTTCCCGCCGAATAGGCGATCGCCAACGAAAAAAGGGGCGGCTCCGCGAGCCGCCCCTTTCTTGTGGCTGATCCTGTGGAAGAGCTCAGTCCTCCGACGAAGCCTCTTCGCCCTCGTCCTCGTCGCCCTCCGCATCCGCCTTGCGACGCCCGCGAAAATCCTTGGCGAGAACGTAAAGCTCCACCGACCCGTCGCGCGAGGCCGGCGGCTTCACATGGTGGACCGAGCGGAAGTTCTTCTTGAGAAGCGCCAGCAGCTCGCCTTCCGTGCCGCCCTGGAAGGTCTTCGTCAGGAAGTGGCCGCCGGGGCGAAGCGTGCGGATCGCGAAATCCGCCGCCACTTCGCACAGGTGCAGCGTGCGAAGATGGTCCGTGCGCCGATGACCCGTGGTCGGGGCCGCCATGTCGGACAGGACAATGTCGGGGTCGCCGCCGAGCGCCTCGATCAGCCGTTCGGGCGCGCTGTCGTCCAGGAAGTCGAGCTCCAGGATCGTCGCGCCGGGGATGGGGTCGACCGGCAGATAGTCGATGCCGACCACCAGTGCGTCGTCCGGCTTCAGCGCCGTGCGCTCCACCGCCACCTGGCACCAGCCGCCGGGGGCAGCGCCGAGATCGACGATGCGCATCCCCTTCTTCAGGAGCTTGTAGCGGTCGTCCATCTCGATCAGCTTGTAGGCCGCGCGCGAGCGATACCCGTCCGCCTTGGCGCGGCGCACATAGGGATCGTTCAACTGGCGCTCCAGCCAGCGGCGGGAGGAGACCTTCAACCCGCGCTTCTTCTTGACGCGGACCGTCAGCCCGCGATCGTCGCCTCGTCCCGAACCCGTCACGCGCCCGATCCCGTCTGTCCTGTGCCTGCATAAGACGGCCGGCGCCACACGCCGTCCGCCACCATCATTTCCGTCAGCAATCCTTCGCGCAGGCCCCGATCGGCCACGCGCAGGACCTTGGCCGGCCACGCCCGGCGGATCGCCTGAAGGATCGCGCAGCCCGCCAGAACCAGATCGGCCCGATCAGAGCCGATGCAAGGGTTGGCGACGCGCTCTTCGAAGCTCCAGCCGAGCAGTCGATTGACCAGCGTGTCCACGTCCTTGTCGGCGAGCCAGAGCCCGTCCACCTGCCGCCGGTCGTAGCGCTCGAGTTCGAGCTGGATTCCGGCCAGCGTCGTCACCGTGCCGGACGTCCCCAGAAGGTGGAACCCGTCGCGCCCCACGATGTCGGCCAGCCGGTTGCGCCCGGGGAAGGCCTGGATCATGGCCTCGACCTCGCTCACCATGCGCTCGAACAGTTCGGGCGTCACGTTGCGCCCGCCATGGCGCTCGGCCAGCGTCACGACGCCGACCGGAAGCGAGGTCCAGCCGACGATATTGTTGGCGAGCCGCCGGCTGGCGCCGCGCCTGAGATCGAGCAGCGCCACTTCCGACGAGCCGCCGCCGATGTCGAACAGGACCGCGCCGCGCGCCGTCCGGTCGATCAGCGAGCCGCAGCCGGAGACGGCGAGCCGCGCCTCGGTCTCGCGGCTGACGATTTCGAGCCGCAGCCCGGTTTCGCGCTGGACGCGGGAGATGAACTCGCGCCCGTTGGCGGCCGAGCGGCAGGCTTCCGTCGCGATCAGCCGCGCGCCGCGAATCTCGCGCGCCGAGAGCTTCTGACTGCAGATTTCGAGCGCCGCCACGGCGCGGTCCATCGCGGTCGCCGCCAGGCTGCCCGTGCGCCCCAGACCTTCGCCGAGCCGCACGATGCGCGAGAAGGCGTCGATCACCCGGAACTGCCCCGGGCGCGTCGGCACCGCGATCAGGAGGCGGCAATTGTTGGTGCCGAGATCCAGCGCCGCATAGGCGGGAACGCGATGCGCGCCGCCGGACGCGGCAGACCGCGCGACGGCCGGCGCCTCGATGGCGGGCGGCGCGGCGGGCCGGGCGGCGGGCGCGCCGCCCCCGGCGGGCGCCGGCGGAAAGCCCGCGCGCCCCTTTCGGCGGCGGCGATTCTTGGCCGGCGCGGGGCGCGCCTGTGCGCCGCCCTTGCGCTCGCGCAGGACGCGTTCGGCCTCGGCCACCTTGGCGCCGAGAGCGGGCGGAAGCTCGCGCAAAGCCCCTCCGCTGGACGGCGGAGCGGCGGGAGCGTTGTTCTTGCGGCGACGGCGCTTCTGGCGCTTGGACGGTTTGGCCCCGGCAGGCTTGCTGTCGGGCGCGCCGGCGGGCGGGCGCGGCGAGCGGGCCTCGTTCGGCTCCCCTCCCCGTCGTTCACCGCCGCTGGGCTGCCCGGAAAACCCTTCGATCCCGAACCCGCTTCCGTCCTTTACCTTCTTCGCTGATCGCCCCTGTCTCGTGTCATGGATCACTTCAAATCTCCGGAGCGGCGCAAGGCGCGCTCCCTCGGCCCGCGAGGGGCCGTTTCGTTGGATCGAAGTGTAGCCATCCGCCATTTTTTCACAAGGCACCCCTTGGCCACCGCAGCACCCGCCCCACGGATTTTCGCGGCAGGGCTCCCGATCCGGGCCCTCGTCGCGCGCCCCATCCCCGTCGACGACACGTCGACGACACGTCGACGACGCGTCGATGACGAGGCCCGATGTCGAAAACCGATTGACGCCTCCAATCGAATCGACTACATGCCCCTTCATCGCCGCAACGGACAGCCAAGCTGACCGAGGCGAGCGGAGCGGATCGAAACTGCGATACGCTCCATGCTGGGGAATAGTTTAAGGGTAGAACAGCGGACTCTGACTCCGCTAGTCTTGGTTCGAATCCAGGTTCCCCAGCCAGCAAAACCTCTGAGAAGTTAGGGGTTCCACCTTCACGAGAGATCAGACAGACCGAGCCTCAGTGCGCGATGTGGCGCGCGAAAACCCGGCACAGTTTGTTCCCGGCCCGTTCAGCGCGAGCGTGCGCTTGCTTCGCAATTTTCCACGACGACCGCTATCTTGAAGCCGTCCGCGTTTTCGAGTTGCTCGATTTCCATCCAGATCGGATACGACCTCGGCGGGATCGGAGAAGGCGAGACGGGTGTGGCCGCTGACGGCTGCGGACAGACGACGCCACCCGACGAGGGCTCGCCTGACATGTCCGGCGGACCTGAGGCGGACATCCGTCCGCGCTTGGCGAGCATCCGCGACGATGGCGGACGCCTTCAACCATTTCATGCAACGGTTCTCAGGGGAGATCCGTCCCTTTCGCGGGAGGCCGCCGATGCGACCCGATTCCCAGCCGCGGCGCATGGGCTCCAGCGCCAGGCTTCCCCGGAGCGAACCTCTGCTGAGCGTTTGCGGGTGCTTGGGACCTGGACGGCGGCGTGGACTCGCTGCCTGGACCCTCTGAAACGTATTGGCCCTCCATCATCGACTGGATTTGGGCAGGCGTCACCTGCATCGCCAAGCGAATCTGTTCACGCGTCATATTTTTCGCGATCACCCTCTCCGTAAGAGATACCGGCTCGAACGGCGACTTGACGATGCTCTTGACAGTATAAACCCCCAGCGCATTCAAAATGGTCGCAACGTAGAAATCGCCGCCATACATGAGGGTGTTTTTGATGACGTAATGGGATGAAGCTTCCGGTACGATCGACGTGGACTGATCGATGAAGAAAACGTAGCCTGCTGTAGCTGGCGGTAGTTTTTCCATACTGCTGACGCCACCCGCAGCCGCTTTTCTGATACCGCCCTGCGAAGCATCCGGGTAGGACGTCTGCTGCTCGATCGCGAAAAACTCCTGATCTCTCCAGATTTGTTGTGCGGCAGATGCCATAGTACGATCGACTATATAAAGGTAAGATATCGGCATTGCGCTTCCTGCTCCAAAAATATCAGCGCGGAAGAGGAAGTATCAACCGCTGTATAAGTCCGGCAACCGTTCAATCGTGGTCATAGGAAGAATGGTCCGTCAATCCGAGGCCTTTCCAATCGACCGCTTCCGTTGATTGTCGAGCAAAGCATCTTCAACCGAGTTGGCGCACCCAAGTGAGGCGATCGTCTCGCATGGTCCCGATACAGTCGGTCATCTGGCCGCAACCGGTCGCTTGCCCGCGCTCGATCGCTTTCGCGCTTTTCGGTTTCTGGTCGAGGTGGGTCGCAGAGGTCACCTCCCCTTTGCCCGTCCCATCGCCGCCAATGCGGGCGCCTGAAACGCAGAGGGCGCGCCGATCGCGGGCGCGCCCTCCTTTTGAAGTCCGACCGGTCGCGATGTCAGGCGCTGAGTCGGTCGAAATCCATTTCCATGTCGAGGTCGAATCCGTTCGCTCGGTCGGCTGGACCGCTCGCCTTTTGGGCAGGCGCGCGGACGGGAGCGCGGCGTGCCGGCAGGGGCGTGACCGTGCCGGACGCGGCGGACATCGAGGCCTCCGTCGGCGGCACCCCAGCCGTCTCGCTCAGCTTGAAGAAACCGGCGCGCGTTTCCAGGCGCCCCGCTTCCAGGGATAGCCGCTCGGCCGTCGCCGCCATCTCGTTGGCGGCGCCCGCGTTGGACTGCGTCACCTGATCGAGCTGCTGGATCGCCTGGTTGATCTGGTCCACGCCGACCGATTGTTCGCGGCAGGCCGCCGAGATTTCGGTCACGAGTTCGGCCGTCTTGCGGATGTCGGGAACGAGCTGGTTCAGCATCTCGCCCGCTTCTTCCGAGACATGAAGCGTTTCGACCGACAGCGTGCCGATCTCGGCCGCCGCCTTCTGCGAGCGCTCGGCGAGCTTGCGCACTTCCGAGGCCACGACCGCGAAGCCCTTGCCGTGCTGGCCCGCGCGCGCCGCCTCGATGGCCGCGTTGAGGGCCAGAAGGTCGGTCTGGCGGGCGATTTCCTGGATGATCGCGATCTTTTCGGCGATCGTGCGCATGGCGTCGACCGAGCGCGTGACGGCCTCGCCGCCCTTGGCAGCGCGGGTCGAGGCCTGGGAGGCGATCTTCTCGGTGGTGACGGCGTTTTCCGACGTATGGCGGACATTGGCCGCCATTTCCTCGATCGCGGCCGAGGCCTGCTCGGAGGCCGCCGCCTGTTCCGTGGCGCCGGAGGACAGCTGCTCGGAGGCCGTCGCCGATTGCACGGCGCCGGACGTCACCTGCCGGGCCGAGCCGACGACGTCGCCGACGATCTCGCGCAGCTGCAGCGTCATGGCATTGGTGGCGCGCTGCAGGTCGCCGAACTCGTCGCGGGCCTTCACGTCCTCGACACGGGTCAGATCGCCCGAGCCGATCGTCCTGGCCATGTCGAGCGAGCGCTTGAGACCGCGCGCCACGGAAACCGACATGCGGAACGCCGCGAACAGACCGAAGAGCACCGCGAGGCCGCAGCAGGCGATCAGGAGAAGGCGCGTCGCCTCGAAGGCCGCCCGATCCTTCGCGACGGTCGCCTCGGCGGCCCGCTGCTCCGCCTCGCTGAAGCGGGTCAGGTCGTCCTGGATGCGCGCCAGGATCGGCGCGATGTCGGCGCGCAGGATCTGGCTTGCATGGAAGGTGGAATTGGCGACGCCCCGCTGCAGAAGCTCGTTCGCCAGCGGCTTGAATTCGGTCCAGAGCGCCTGCACGCGCGGCATGGCCGGCGCGTCGATCTTGGCGACGGCAAGCGCCTTGGTAAGGCGGGCGAGCTTCTGGTCGATCGCCACGACGAAGGTCTGCGCGCGCTCCGCGAGTTGGCCGAGCGCGGCATCGTCGGTTTCCGACAGGCTGCGGATCAGAAGACGGCGGAGCGTCGGCACGTCGGCGCGCAACTGCCCTGCCGTCGTGATCGCGGTTTCCGGGCCGTCGAGAAGCACGATCTCGTCGCGCAAGCTGCCGATCGACAGATCGAGCCGGCCGCCGATGGGGCGGATCTTGTCACGGTCGAGCTCGGACGCGCGCGCCGAGTCGTTTTGAGCGGCGAGGCCGGAGGCCTTGCGCGCCAGAATGTCGAACTGTTGAAGCTCGCCCTTCATCCGATCGAGATCGCTGCCGGTGTCGGCCGAGGCCCCGACCCGCAGCGCCTCGAGCTGGGCCTGCACCGATTTGATCAGCCCGTCGTAACGCGCCTGGCCATCGGCGATCTCCTGATCGACATGCGACAGGATCGTGTCGTTGGCCGTCTGGCGCGCCTGGGCGACCGTGTCGCGCAGCGCGGCGATCTTGAGGCTCCGGTCGAAGGGGCCGGCGACGAAGGCCTCCATTCGGTCGTTGCCCTCGGCGAGCTTCTGGATGCCGAGAAGGCCGGAGGCGCTGGCCAGAACGAGAACGGCGCCGAAGGAGACGAAAAGGCGGGTGCGGATGCGCATGGGAAAGTCCTGAAAGGAGAGCGCGTCAGTTCGTGGTGCGTTTGGCTTGGAGCGCGGCGACGTCTCCGGGCCGGACGAGCACGAAAGGTATCCAGTTCAGCGGTTCGACCGCTTCGCCGGCGAGCATCTTGCCGACGAGCGCGACGCTGAGGGCGCCCTGCGCTTGCCCGTCCTGAAGCACGGTGGCGGACAGATCGCCGGCCTTCATCGCCTCCAGGCCGTCGTTCGTCGCGTCGATGCCGGTGACGACGGATTTCAACCCGGCGGGCTTCAGCGCGTCGATGGCGCCAAGGGCCATCTCGTCATTGTTGGAGATCACGCCATCGGGCCGCAGCCCGGCATCCAGGAAGGACTGCATCAGCGCCTTGGCTTCCGCGCGGTCCCAATTTCCGCCCTGCTCCTCCAGAATCTCGATGCCCTTGCATTCGGGCCGGGCGAGAACCTCGTGGACGTAGCGGGTGCGGGTGCGGGCCGCCGGGTGGGTCAGTTCGCCGATGAGGACGACAGCCGTTCCCTTGCCGCCCATGAGCCGGCAGGCCTCTTCCGTTTCCAGCGTGCCGGCGACCTTTTCCTCGGAGCCGACATAGGCGACGCCGTTCCCCAGAAGCGCATGGTCGGGTTCGTGGTTGACGAAAACGAGGGGCACCTTGGCTGAGCGCGCCAGCGCGGCGATCTGCGTCTCGACGCTATCGGCAAGGCCGAGCACGACGAGCGCGGAGGCGCCGTCGGCGATCTGCTGCTTGGCATTGGCGATCTGAAGGCTCTCGTCACCCTGCGCGTCGGTCTGGGTGACCTGATAGCCTGCCGCCTTGGCGGCCGCCGCGACGCCAGCGGCGATCGTATCGCGGAACGTGTCGTTGGCGACGGGCATCACGAGCCCGATCGTCTGGGCGCAAGCAGGCGCGATCATCGCGCCCTGCAACAGCAAAGCCGCGAACACATGCGGCAGAAGGGACGACTTCACTCGGGAAGGTCGCGGCATTTGAAGTCTCCCTTGATCCGCACGAAACGAAAAGGCAGTGACAATGCCGGCAATCCAAACATCTAAAGCTTAGGATTCATTTTCACGACTGGAGGTCGAGGAGCGGGGTTCATATTAACCCTTCCGAGTCACTAAAGGCTCCCCACCGCCTCGGCGGGTCCGCTAGGGAAGCCGACCCGCCGACATCGCGAGATCTACCAGAGCGCGGCGTGGCGGTTCACGTCCTTGTAGAGAAGGTAGCGGAACGGGCCGGGGCCGCCCGCATAGCAGGCCTGCGGGCAGAAGGCGCGCAGCCACATGAAATCGCCGGCTTCGACCTCGACCCAGTCGGAGTTCAGGCGATACACGGCCTTGCCCTCCAGAACATAAAGCCCGTGCTCCATGACATGGGTTTCCATGAAGGGAATGATGCCGCCCGGCTGGAAGGTGACGATGGTCACATGCATGTCGTGGCGCAGATCGCTCGGGTCGACGAAGCGCGTCGTCGCCCAGGCGCCGTTCGTGTCGGGCATCGGCGTCGGCGCGATGTCCTTCTCACTGGTGAAGATCGGGTCGGGTTTGGCGATCCCCTCGGCGGCCTCGTAGCGCTTGCGGATCCAATGAAAGGTCGCCGCGGCCTCGCCCTCGTTGCGCAGGGTCCAGGCGGCGCCCGCCGGCAGATAGGCGAAACCGCCGGGCGCGAGGCGGTGCGTCTCGCCACCGAGCGTCACCGCGATCTCGCCGGAGACGACGAACAGCGCGCCCTGCGCTTCCTCGTCCGGCTCCGGCTTGGCGCTGCCGCCGCCCGGCTGCACTTCCATGATGTATTGCGAGAAGGTCTCGGAAAAGCCGGTCATCGGCCGCGCGATGATCCAGAGCCGCGTCTTCTCCCAATGCGGCAGGAAACTCGTCACGATGTCGCTGTAGACGCCGCGCGGGATCACCGCATAGGCATTGGTGAAGACCGCCTTGCCGGACAGAAGCTGGTCCTGCCCCGGCAGACCGCCGGGCGGCGAGAAATACGAGCGTTGTGTCATGGCCGACGCCTTTCCTGAGATGGTGGATCAGGCCCGGCATCGCATGAGGCGGCCTTGAGCGGCAACGCCTCTTTCTTGCCGTCTGGCCGCGCTTGAGGGTAAGCCTCGCCCGACCGAGGAGACCAACGCCCATGACCGCCCCGCGCCCATCCATCGACAGCCTCATTGCCGCAGAGATCGGCGCGCGGGAGGTGCAGGTCGCGGCCGCCGTCGCGCTGCTCGACGGGGGCGCGACGGTTCCCTTCGTCGCGCGCTACCGCAAGGAAGCGACGGGCGGGCTGGACGACGCGCAGCTCCGAACGCTGGAGGTGCGGCTCACCTATCTGCGCGAACTGGAATCGCGGCGCGAGACGGTGCTGCGCTCCATCCGCGAGCAGGGCAAGCTGACGGATGCGCTCTCGCGCCAGATCGAAGGCGCGACGACCCGCGCGACGCTGGAAGACCTCTACCTCCCCTTCCGCCCCAAGCGCCGCACCCGCGCGGACGCCGCGCGCGAAAAGGGCCTCGGGCCGCTGGCCGAAACCCTCCTGACCGATCGCTCCGCCGACCCGGAAGCGCTGGCCAAGCGCTTCCTCGGAGATCAGGTGGCCGACACCAAGTCGGCGCTGGAGGGCGCGCGCGACATCGTGGCCGAGACCATGGCCGAGACGCCCGCGCTGGTCGGCGCGATCCGCACGCATCTCGTGTCGAAGGCGCGCATCCGCGCCAAGGTGCAGAAGGGCAAGGAGGAGGCCGGCGCCAAGTTCTCCGACTATTTCGACCATGAGGAGAAATGGGCGAGCGCCCCGAGCCACCGCGTCCTGGCAATCCTGCGCGCGCAAAAGGAAGGCGTCATCTCGCTCGACATCGAAGTGGATGCCGACGATCCCTCGCCGGTGAAGCCGGTGGAAGCGATGATCGCGCGCGAGTTCCGCGTGAAGACGCAGGGCGGCACGCCGGCCGAGCGCTGGCTGATGGACGTCGCGCGCTGGGCGTGGCGACAGAAAATTCACGGCTCGCTCTCCAACGAGATGATGGCGACCATGAAGGAAGGGGCGGATGCCGAGGCGATCCGCGTCTTCTCGCGCAATCTGAAGGATATTCTCCTCGCCGCGCCGGCCGGGCCGAAGGCCACGATGGGCCTCGACCCGGGCATCCGCACCGGCGTCAAGGTCGCGGTCGTGGACGGGACCGGGCGGCTGGTGGACACCGCGACCGTCTATCCCTTCCAGCCCCGCAACGACGTGGCGGGTGCCATGATGGTGCTGGCCGGCCTGATCGAGAAGCACAAGGTCGAACTCGTCGCCATCGGCAACGGCACGGCCAGCCGCGAGACAGAGAAGCTCGCGGCGGACGTCATCGCCAAGCTGCCGGGGGCCAAGCCCACCAAGGTCGTGGTGTCGGAAGCCGGCGCGTCCGTCTATTCGGCGTCAGAAATCGCCTCGCGCGAGTTGCCAGGTGTCGATGTCTCCTTGCGCGGCGCGGCCTCGATCGCCCGCCGCCTGCAGGACCCGCTGGCCGAGATCGTGAAGGTGGACCCGAAGGCTATCGGCGTCGGCCAGTATCAGCATGATGTCGATCAGCCCGCCCTCTCCCGCGCGCTGGAAACCGTGGTGGAAGACGCCGTGAACGCGGTCGGCGTGGATGTGAACACGGCATCGGCCGCGCTCCTGTCGCATGTCTCCGGCATCGGCCCGTCGCTGGCCGATGCGATCGTCGCGCACCGGGACAAGGAAGGCCCGTTCAAGACGCGCCGCTCGCTTCTGAAAGTGCCGCGCCTGGGGCCGAAGGCCTTCGAGCAATGCGCCGGCTTCCTGCGCATCCAGGGCGGCACGGAGCCCCTGGACGCCTCGGCCGTTCACCCGGAAGCCTATCCCGTGGCGCGCAAGATCGTGGAAGCCTGCGGGCGGGACCTCCGCTCGCTCATGGGCGACGGCGCGGCGCTGAAGACGCTCGATCCGCAGCGCTTCGTCGGCGACGGGTTCGGCCTGCCGACGGTGAGGGACATTCTGGCCGAACTCGAAAAGCCCGGCCGCGACCCGCGACCCGCCTTCCGCACGGCGAGCTTTGCCGAAGGGGTCAACGAAATTCGGGATTTGCGTCCCGGCATGATGCTGGAAGGCACGGTGACGAATGTCGCGGCCTTCGGTGCCTTCGTGGATATCGGCGTCCATCAGGACGGGCTCGTCCATGTCTCGCAGATCGCCGACCGGTTCGTGAAGGACCCGGCCGAGGTGGTGAAGGCCGGTCAGGTCGTGCGGGTGCGCGTGGTCGAGGTGGACGAGAAGCGCAAGCGCATTTCGCTGTCGATGAAGACGCAGGTCGAGCCGGATGCCGCCCCTCGCAAGCGTGACGAGGCCGGCGCGTCCAAAGGCCAGGCCCGGCCGGAGCGGCGGGAAGCGAAGCCCGCCGCGCCCCAGATCGGCGGCTTCGGTGCGGCGCTCGCCGACGCCTTCAAGCGTCGATAGGAAGCCGGCCTTGCGCGCATCCAAGACCCCGCCCGGCGCGAACGGGCGGGCCGCCCTGCCCTACCCGAACCCCGACCCTGCGCTCTGGCTGCGCTACGGCGCGCTCGGCTTGCTGGCGCGGCTTCAGCTCGTCTGGCGCGAGCGGCGCTATCGCCAGCGGGGCAAGGCGACGGGCGATTGCCGCCTGACCGAGATCAAGCCGATGGCCGCCGCGCCAGGGCCGCGCGATATCGTTCTCATCACGGTCGTGCGCAATGCCATGGCGACGCTGCCGTCCTTCCTCGACCATTACCGGCGAATGGGCGTTCGGCATTTCGCGGTCGTGGACGACGCTTCGACGGACGGCAGCCGCGCTTTCCTCGAAGCGCAGCCGGACCTCGCGCTCTTCACCTCCGCCGGCAATTTCCTGACATCGGGTGGCGGTCTCGTCTGGCGCGACCTGATGCTGGACCGGATCGGCCGGGGGCGCTGGGTTCTCTCGATCGACAGCGACGAATATCTGGTCTTCCCCGGCTGCGAGACCCGCCCGCTCCAGAGCTTCGTGGCCGATCTCGAACGCGCCGGGCTGAAGCGCGCCATGGCGCCGATGATCGATCTCTACCCGGAAGGACCGATCGGCGAGGTCGAACCGCCAGCCGACGCGCTGAGCCCGCCGACCACGCTCTGCCCGCTTTTCGACGGCTCGCATTACGAGGTGGCGGACGAGAAGTTCTGCACCTCGATCCGGGGCGGCCCACGCAACCGCGTTTTCGGGACGCAGATGCGGATGACGAAGTTCCCGCTTCTCTACGCCGACGCGGCGCTGCATTTTGCGACCAACACCGCCCATGGCCCGCTGCCGCTCGCGCGCAATTTCGCGCCGCCCGACGCGGTGCTGCTGCACCAGAAATTCGCGCCCGGCGCGGTGGAAATCTTCCGCACGCTGGCCGGTGAGGAAGCGCATTTCAACGGCGCGGAATTCTACAAGGCGATCGTGCAGAGCGACGGGTTCGGCCCGCACACGGACTTCCGCTACGAGGGCTCGCTGCGCTTCCAGTCGTCCGAAGACTTGGTTCGGCGCGGCTTCATGCGCGACCTCCGATCATGAAAAAGGCGGCCCGGAGGCCGCCTTTCTGTCTCAAGCCGCGAAGACCACGAGCAGGTCCTTGGCGTCGATCTGATCGCCCGAGCGCACATGCACGGCAGAGATCGTTCCGTCCCGCTCGGCATGAAGCGCGGTTTCCATCTTCATCGCCTCGATGGAGAGGAGAATGTCGCCAGCCTTCACCACCTGGCCCGGCTGCACGGCGAGCGTCGAGACGACGCCGGGCATGGGGGCCGCGACATGGGCCGGGTTGCCCGCTTCCGCCTTCGGGCGCATTGCCCCCGCTCCGCCCGCCTTGGACCGGTCGGGCACCTTCACTCGGCGCGGCTGGCCGTTCAACTCGAAGAAGACCGTGCGACGGCCCTTCTCGTCCGTGTCGGCGGTGCCGAGGCAGCGCACGACCAGCGTCTTGCCGGGTTCGAGATCGACCAGGATCTCCTCTTCCGTGCCGATACCGTAGAAATAGTTGGCGGTCGGCAGGGTCGAGACCGGCCCATAGGTTTCGGCCGCCAGGGCAAAATCCGTGAAAACCTTGGGATACATCAGATAGGAGGCGAACTCCTGATCCGAAATCTTGCGGCCGAGCTTCTCCTCGATCTTGGCGCGCTCGGCGGCGAGATCGGCGTCGGGGATCAGCGAGCCCGGACGAACCGCGATCGGCGCTTCGCCCTTCAGGGCCTTCCGCTGCAAGCCTTCCGGCCAGCCGCCGGGAGGCTGGCCGAGATCGCCGCGCAGCATGGCGACCACCGAGTCCGGGAAAGCGATGTCGCGGGTCGGGCTTTCCACGTCCGCCACCGTCAGGTCCTGCGCCACCATCATCAGCGCCATGTCGCCGACGACCTTGGACGAGGGCGTGACCTTCACGATGTCGCCGAACATGGCGTTGGCGTCGGCATAGGCCTGCGCCACCTCGTGCCAGCGGGTCTCCAGCCCGAGCGAGCGCGCCTGTTCCTTCAGGTTGGTGAACTGGCCGCCCGGCATTTCGTGGAGATAGACTTCCGAAGCCGGCCCCTTCAGATCGCTCTCGAAGGCGGCGTACTGGTTGCGCACCGCTTCCCAATAGAAGCTGATGCGGCGGATCGCTTGCTTGTCGAGGCCGGGGTCGCGCTCGGAGCCATGCAGCGCCTCGTTCAGCGAGCCGAGGCAGGCCTGGGAGGTGTTGCCGGACAGCGCGTCCATCGCCGCGTCCACGGCATCGACGCCCGCGTCCACGGCGGCGAGGATGGTGGCCGCCGCGATGCCCGACGTGTCATGCGTGTGGAAATGGATGGGCAGGCCCACCTCCTCCTTCAGCGCCTTGACCAGCACACGCGCGGCAGCGGGCTTGAGCAGACCCGCCATGTCCTTGAGGCCGAGAATATGCGCGCCCGCGCGCTCCATCTCCTTGGCGAGATTGACGTAGTATTTCAGATCATACTTGGAGCGGGCCGGATCGAAGAGATCGCCCGTGTAGCAGATCGCGCCCTCGCAGAGCTTGCCCGATTCCAGCACCGCGTCCATCGAGACGCGCATGTTCTCGACCCAGTTCAGGCAGTCGAAGACGCGGAACAAATCGACGCCGCCGCTTGCGGCCTCGCGCACGAACTGCTTCACCACATTGTCGGGATAATTGGTGTAGCCGACGCCGTTGGAGCCGCGCAGCAGCATCTGCAGAAGGATGTTGGGCGCCTTTTCGCGGATCAGCGACAGGCGCTCCCAAGGGTCTTCCGTCAGGAAGCGCATGGCGACGTCGAAGGTCGCCCCGCCCCAGCATTCGAGCGACAGAAGCTGCGGCAGCGCTCTCGCATAGGCGTCCGCGATGCCGACGATGTCATGGGTGCGAACGCGCGTCGCGAGCAGCGACTGATGCCCGTCGCGCATCGTCGTGTCGGTGACGAGCACCTGGGGCTGCGCGCGCATCCACTCGGCGAAGCCCTTGGCGCCCAGCTCTTCCAGCTTCTGGCGGGTGCCCGGCCGGATCTCGCCCCGGAACTGCGGCGCGACGGGCAGACGCGCGTCGGCGGCCGGGCGCGGGCGGTTCTTGGTCTCGGGATGGCCGTTGACGGTGACGTCGGCGAGATAGGTCAGGAGCTTCGTCGCGCGGTCGCGCCGCTTCACCTGCGCGAAGAGTTCCGGCGTCGTGTCGATGAAGCGCGTCGTGTAGGAATTGTCGGCAAAGGCCGGGTGCGTGATGATCGCTTCGAGGAAGGTGAGGTTCGTCGCCACGCCCCGGATGCGGAACTCGCGCAGCGCGCGGTGCATGCGCGCGATCGCTTCTTGAGGGCTCGGCGCCCAGGCCGTCACCTTTTCCAGAAGCGGATCGTAGAAGCGCGTGATGATCGCGCCCGAATAGGCCGTGCCGCCGTCGAGGCGAATGCCGAAGCCCGTCGCGCCGCGATAGGCGGTGATGCGGCCATAGTCGGGAATGAAGTTCTGCTCGGGGTCCTCGGTCGTGATGCGGCACTGCAGCGCGTGACCGTTGAGCTTGATCTCCTCCTGCGGCGGGACCCCCGATTCCGGCGTGCCGATGGCCGCGCCGTCGAGAATGTGAATCTGCGCCTTCACGATGTCGATGCCGGTGACGACTTCCGTCACCGTGTGCTCGACCTGAATGCGCGGGTTCACCTCGATGAAGTAGAACTCGCCCGAATCGGCATCCATCAGGAACTCGACCGTGCCTGCGCCGACATAATCGGTCGCCGCGCAGATCGTGCGCGCATAGGCGGCAAGTTCCCGCCGGCGCTCGTCGTTCAGGTAAGGCGCGGGCGCGCGCTCAACGACCTTCTGGTTGCGGCGCTGGATCGAGCAGTCGCGCTCGAAGAGATCGACGACGTTGCCATGCGTGTCGCCAAGGATCTGCACCTCGACATGGCGAGCGCGCTCCACCAGCTTCTCGAGATAAACCTCGTCCTTGCCGAAGGCGGCCTTGGCCTCGCGCTTGGCTTCCAGCACCTCGCGCGCCAAGTCCTCGGCCTTGCGGATGGCGCGCATGCCGCGCCCGCCGCCGCCCCAGGAAGCCTTGAGCATCACGGGATAGCCGATCTCTTCGGCAAGGCGCGCGACTTCCGCCATGTCGTCGGGCAGCGGATCGGTGGCCGGCACGACGGGCACGCCGACTTCGATCGCGAGATTGCGCGCGGCGACCTTGTTGCCGAGCCGGCGCATCGTCTCGGGCGTGGGGCCGATGAAGGTGATGCCGTTCTCGCGGCATGCGTCGGCGAATTCCGGGCTCTCGGACAGGAGGCCGTAGCCGGGATGGATCGCATCCGCGCCCGACTGCTTGGCGACGCGGATGACCTCCTCGATCGACAGATAGCTCTCGATGGGGCCGAGATCGCGGGAGAGATGCGGGCCGCGTCCCACCTGATAGCTCTCATCGGCCTTGAAGCGATGCAGGGCGTATTTGTCTTCTTCCGCCCAGATCGCGACGGTCTTCAGGCCCAACTCGTTCGCTGCCCGGAAAACGCGGATCGCGATTTCCGACCGGTTCGCCACGAGAATCTTCGCTATCGCCAACTGCCCATTCCCCCAAATCGACGTTTCGGGTGGGAGCTAACGACAAGTTTCCCTGCGTTGCAATGCAGCAGCGAGCGGCGATCGTTTTTGCGGCGCGATTCTCCGCTGGGCGATGCCGGAGCCAACCATGCTTGCGAAATGGCGGCGGATCACCCAGGCTCGAAGGCGGCGCCGATCGGCCTCGATCAGGCGAAGCGCCAGCTCCGCTCGAGAACCTCGATCTTGTAGCCGTCGGGGTCTTCGATGAAGAAGAACCGCGCCTTGTGCCCATCAGGCGTGTTCAACTCCTTGATATCCTTGGGCGTCAGGCCGCCGGCCTTCAGCCGCTCGTGCTCGGCTTCCAGATCAGCGACGGAGACGGCAAGATGGCCATAGCCATTGCCCAGATCATAGGCGCCGGCCTGGCCCTTGTTGACGGTCAGTTCCAGCTCGAACTCGCTCTCGGCATTGCGCAGGTAGATCAGCGTGAAGCGGTCGAACTCGATCCGCTCCGCGACCTCGAGCCCGAAGGCGGTGCGATAGAAGGCGACCGAGCGATCCTCTTCGAGAACCCGAATCATGGAATGGATGAGCTTGGCCATGCGGAGCGACCCTTGATGAAGCGCCGTTCACGGGGGAACGGCCGGATGAAAGCCCCATAAAGGCCACGCTCGGCCTTCGGCTAGGGGCGGGTGCCGGCAAAACACGCTCAAACGAACGCGAGGAGGCGCGCCCGTCCCCTTGTTCGCGCGCGTGGAAAAGGTCACATCCCCGCCATGACGCAAGCCGACCGACAGATCGAGATCGCCATTATCGGCGGTGGCCCGGCGGGCCTTGCCGCCGCCGAAACTTTGGCCGCGCGCGGGCGCGGGGTCTGCGTGTTCGACGCCATGCCGAGCTTCGGGCGCAAGTTCCTGCTCGCCGGAAAGTCCGGCCTCAATCTCACGCATTCCGAACCCTATGAGCGGTTCCGCACCCGCTTTGGCGCGGCCAACGCGCAACTGGCACAAGCGCTCGACGCCTTTCCGCCCGACGCCGTGCGCCAATGGGCCGAGGCACTGGGATCGCCGACCCTCGTCGGCTCGTCGGGTCGGGTGTTCCCGACCGCCATGAAGGCCTCGCCCCTGCTGCGCGCCTGGCTGGCGCGGCTGCGCGAGGCGGGCGTCACCTTTCACCCGCGTCATCGCTGGCTTGGCTTCGATGGCGAGCGGCTTCGCTTCGCAACGCCGGAGGGCGAAATCCATGTCAGCGCCCAAGCCACGCTTCTGGCGCTCGGCGGTGCGAGCTGGCCCAAGCTCGGCTCGGATGGCGCCTGGGTGCCTCACCTCGAAGCGCTCGGCCTCGGGGTCGCGCCCCTGCGCCCCGCCAATTGCGGCTTCGACGTCGCGTGGAGCGCCGAGATCGCGGAGCGCTTCGCGGGCGCCCCGGTCAAGGCCGTCACCGCGCGGTCGGCAGCGGGCCGGCTGCAGGGCGAATTCGTGCTGACCCGCACGGGTATCGAGGGCAGCCTCGTCTATGCCCATGCGAGCGCGCTGCGCGACACCATCGAGCGGGACGGCTCGGCGATCCTCGAACTCGACTTGGCGCCCGGTCGCTCTGCTGAACAATTGGCACTCGCGCTCGCCCGCCAGCCTGCCAAGGCGAGCTTTGCGACCAGACTGCGCAAGGGCGCGGGCCTCGACCCGGTGAAGATCGCCCTCCTGCGCGAGGTGTCGGGTCCGGAGGATCGGGGCGACCCGGCTCGCCTCGCAGGCCTCGTGAAGGCTCTGCCGCTTCGGCTCGACGCCTGCCGACCGCTGGCGGAGGCAATCTCCTCGGCCGGGGGGCTCGGCCTGGGGGAGCTCGACGAGAACGGGATGCTGACACGCCGGCCCGGCGTCTTCGCGGCCGGCGAGATGCTGGATTGGGAAGCGCCGACCGGCGGCTATCTCCTGACCGCCTGTCTCGCGACCGGCCGCGCGGCCGGCGTCGGCGTGGATTGCTGGCTGAACGAGACGACGTCCGACGCCCGCAAAGACCATCGAACGTAAAACGGTCCGCGACGAGCCGTGTTCTTCTCGAACGTGGCCGCGACATCTGACCGCCTCCCCGGCAGATTGACGCAGCGATAGGTCGATCGAACCTTCGATCGTTCTTTAGCCTCCCGCCTCAGGGCCGATTAAGACTTGAGTGGGATGTTGGTCGCGGTGATGGGCTGCTAGGCGCGGCTTGCCGGACGGACGGGAATGATCCGCGCCGGGCCTTTCGAGGCCGGGCGCGATCGTTGACGACGTCGCGAGGCCAAGGGATGGAGCGGCATTTGATCAAGGGAGGCGGGACACTCGTCGGGTCGAAGCGGTGGGTCGTGCCCGCTCGGCGGGCTCACACCGCTCCCGTTGCCGCCTCCGGACGGCGCGCTCGCTTGTCTTCCCGGCCGATGGCGCGGTCCCGATGAAGGCGACGTCCAAGACCTTCGGTCCGCCCGATGGCAACCGAATCCGCATCGCCCTCGCGAGCGTCGCCCTGCTTCTCATGGCTCTGGCGGTGCTCAATGTGGTGGCCTTCGGATCGATCAGCCAGTCGCTCCTGGCCGCCACGCTCTTCGGTTGCGGAGCGATCCTCCTGGCAACCGTCGCCCGGCATACGCGCGAGCTGGAGCGCATCGCGACGACCGACGCCCTGACCCTCCGGCCGAACCGCCTCGCCTTCATCGCGGCGCTCCGCAACGTCCGGGGCGAGCCCTCGGCGATCGTTCTCGTGGACGTCACGCATTTCAAGACGATCAACAACGCGTTGGGGCATGAGGCCGCCGACGCCGTGCTTCTGGCGCTGTGCGAGCGCATCGAGAGCGCCGCGCCCTCGGCTCGGATCATGGCCCGGGTGGGAGGCGACGAATTCGCCTTGCTGCACCTTGGCCCGCAGGCGGAGGAACAGGCCTGGGTCGCCGCGCAACGCGTCCTGTCCAGCCTCGCGGAGCCGCTTCGCCTAGCCGGGGAGCGCCTGCGTGTCGGCGTGACGATCGGCCTTGCGGCGGGCGTCGACACGCCGGAGGCCTCCCTCCTCAAGAATGCCGACATCGCGCTGCAGGCCGCCAAGGCGAACGGTCGCGGGCAGATCCACGCCTTTCACGATGGCATGCGGACGACCGGTCGCCTTCGGGAGCGCCTGCGCGAGGATCTCCGGGACGCGGTGGAGCGCGGCGAACTTCATCTCGTGTTTCAGCCGATCGTGGACCTCGGCGATCGGCGCACGCGCGGCTTCGAAGCGCTTCTGCGCTGGACCCATCCGGCCTTCGGGTCGATCTCGCCCGCCGAGTTCGTGCCGCTGGCGGAAGAAACCGGACTGATCGTCCCGATCGGGCGCTGGGTCGTGGAACAGGCCCTGCGGCAGGCGCGTCTCTGGCCCGACGACATCTTCGTGGCGGTCAACATGTCGGCGCGACAATTGGGCGACGTCATGCTCCCGGACGTCGTCGGCGAGAGTCTCCTGCGCCATGGAATCCGCCCGTCCCGCCTGGAATTCGAAATCACCGAAGGCGTCCTGATCGAGAACGACGCCGAAGCGCTGACGCTGCTGCACCGGCTGCGCGATCTCGGGTGCCGCTTCTCGCTCGACGACTTCGGCACCGGCTACGCCTCGCTCAGCTATCTCCGGCGCTTCCCCTTCAGCAAGCTCAAGATCGACCAGTTCTTCCTGCGCGGCGGTTCGGACGAAGACGTCGCGATCATCCGTACCGTCTGCGAACTCGCCGATCGGCTGGCTCTCGAGATCGTCGCCGAGGGCGTCGAGACCGAGGAGAACCGCAAGGTCGTTCTGATGGCGGGCGGGCGGCTCGGACAGGGCTATCTGTTCGACCGCCCCTTGTCGGCCGATGCCAGCCTCGAGCGCCTCGCGCGCGAAAGGCAGCAGCCCGAACGCCCGGCCGGCCGCACGCCGGAGCCCCCGCCCGTCGCGCAGGGCAGCTAGAAGGCGCCGGCCCGCGAGCCGAGGCCGACGACGCGCAGGCCGCCGACCTCGACGCCTTCCCAGTTCCGCAGGGCGGGCCGCGCCTGGTCGCCATAGAGCGCTGAGAGAGCCGGGTCTTCCGTTTCGAAGAGATGCGCCAGAACGGCGGCGACGGCGGCCTCCGCCGCGCGGGTCGTGCCGTCCTCCGCCTTCAAGGCGAAGCCCACGCCCAGCTCGGGCACCGCGCCGCAGAACACGCCTTCCGCGCCGGTCTTGGCGAAGACGCGGCCGGGCGCGGCTTCCATCAGGCGCAGGCAGGCGCGCCCCGTGCCCGACATCAACCAGGGCTCGGCCATGCAGGCATCCATCAGCCGCTGTCCCGCCGCCCCGCGCTCGGGCGCGACGCCCTGCCCGCTCGCGAGCGCGGCGAAGCCGGCGGCAAACCCGCGCAAGGGCGCGGCGAAGGTCGGGATGGAACAACCGTCGATGCCCATCGGGAGCGCATCCTCGGGCAGGCCGACGAGATCGGCGAGCACCGCGCGAACCCGGCGCTGAACCGCGTGCCCGGGCGTGACATAGCGCGAGGTGTCTTCGCCAAGATGCACGGCGGTGCAGAGAAAGCCGGCATGCTTGCCCGAGCAATTGTTGTGAAGCTGCGTCGGCGTCTCGCCGCTTCGTGCCAGATCGCGGGCGACCGGCGCGTCGAAGGGCCAGTGACAGCCGCATTCGAGATCGCCCTCTCCGAGCCCCGCCCGCGCCAGGATCGCCCCGACCCGCTCGACATGCCCCGCCTCGCCCGAATGCGACGCGCAGGCGAGCGACAGGTCGCCCTGCGTGAAACCGAAGCGATCGGCCGCGCCGCTTTCGACGAGCGGCAGGGCCTGGAAGACCTTTACCGCCGAGCGTGGAAACACGGGGGCCGCCACATCGCCGGCCCGCAGGACGTCCCGCCCCGCTCCGTCCACCACCGCAAGGCTGACGCGGTGGCGACTTTCGACGAGAGGGCCGCGTGTGACTTCGACCGCGAGCTCGGGCATGGGATGGCCTCTTTCCTGGCGTTTTCAGCGGGTAAGCCGCGATCTCGACCGAGCCGGGCGCGTCCGGCGAATGGCCCGGCCTCTTCGCCTGTCTCGCCCCGCACCCGCCGCCCGGCCTCTTGCCGCTTCCTTCTCCCGATTTAGCACGGCGTCGCCGCGCCCTGCCACCGAACGCGAGTCATGATCGTACTGCGACCTCTTCTGATCGGTTTCCTCCTCATCTATCTCCTTCCCGCCGCGCTCGCGACGCTTCTGTGGTGGAGCGGAAGCCATCCGGCCTCGTGGCGGGATGCCGACTGGAGTTCGGCGGCTCTCCTGCCGAAGGCCGATGCGAGCGAGGCGGCGGCGATCTACGTGCTGGCCGCGCGCACCGGCGGGCTGAAGGGTGCCCTGTCGGAACATTCCTGGATCGTGACCAAGGCGCGCGGGGCGGCGCGATACGAGCGTTACGACAAGGTCGGCTGGGGCATGCCGATCCGGCGCAACGGCTATGCGGCCGACGGTCGCTGGTATTCCAACGAGCCGCGGCTCGTCGCCAAGCTCGAGGGCGAGGCCGCCGAGCGGGCTATGCCTGAGGTCGAGGCGGCGATCGCGTCCTATCCGTTCGCGGCGCGCGGCGGCTATCACATCTTTCCGGGGCCGAACTCCAACAGCTTCGTCGCGCATGTCCTGCGGCAGGTGCCGGCGCTCGGCGCGGTTCTTCCGCCGGCCGCCGTCGGGCGCGATTATCCGACCGACGGGCGTCTCCTGCGCATCGACCGGGAGGCCGGCGAATTCCGCGCCTCGCTCTTCGGCTATGCCGGCCTTGCGATCGGGGCGCAGAGCGGGTTCGAGGTCAATCTCCTGGGCCTCGTGGCGGGCATCGACCCGTTCCGCTGGCAGATCAAGATTCCGGCCTTCGGCGCCTATTCGCTGGCGCCGCGCTCGCTCTGACGGGCGGGCGGGTCGCGGCCGCATTTCCAGACCCGCGCATATTTGCTAGCCAACGGGCTCCTGACGCGAAACCTGGGGGAAGCGGATGTTCCTGAGCTGCGGCGATGCCTTGTTCGACCTATTTGCCGGCGGCGAGGAAGCCGATGTCGCCTCCATCGCCTTGTCGGGGCGGATCGGCGGATCGCCCCTGAACGTCGCGCTCGGCCTTGCCCGGCTCGGCCATCCCACGGCCTATTTCACCAAGGTCTCCGGCGATCCGTTCGGACGGCGCATCCGCGCCTTCATGGAGCGCGAGGGCATCGACCAGCAGTTCCTGATCGAGACGACGCGCAATACGACGCTCGCCATGGTCTCGCTGTCGAGCGCCGGCACACCGCGCTACGACTTCTATATCGAGGGCACGGCGGATCGCTCGATCGAGCCCGGCGAAGTGCCGAGCGCGCTGCCCGACGCGGTGGAAGCCATTCATCTCGCCTCCTACTCCACGGTCACCGAGCCGACCGCCAGCGCGCTTGCCCGGCTCGCCGCGCAGGAGCATGGGCGGCGCTTCATCTCCTACGACCCCAATATCCGCGCGAGCATCGAGCCCGATCTCGACATCTGGCGCTCGCGCATCGGCGCGACCGTGCCGCTGGCGGCGCTGGTGAAGGCGAGCGAGGAGGATCTGGAGCAGGTCTATCCCGGCCGCAGCGTCGAGTCGGTTCTGGCGGACTGGATCACGGCGGGCGCGTCGCTCGCCGTCGTGACGCTCGGCGAACATGGCGCGGTGGCCGCGACGCGCTCGGGTGTCACCGCCCGCTCGCCGGGCCGTTCGATCACCGTGGCGGACACGGTGGGCGCCGGCGACACGTTCCAGGCCGCGCTTCTGGCCGGCCTCAAGGAAGGCGGCCATCTTTCGGCCGAAGCCGCCGGCTCGCTCGGTGAGGAAGCCTTGGGCGAACTCCTCGGCTTTGCGGTGCGCGCGGCGGCCATCACCTGCTCGCGGCGCGGGGCCGACCTGCCCCGCCGCGCCGACCTAGACCTCGCCCCCCTCGCCTGAACCGCCTGACTTCCCGCTCGAACCACGCGGCCCGCGCCGCGTGGTTTTTTTCGCTTGAGTTGGCGTCCGAAACGAAAAAACCCGCCGCGACAGGATCGCGACGGGCTTGAAAGGAGACCGGCTTCCGAAGAAGCCGGTTTCGCAAGTCTTAGTTGAAGCGGAACGAAGCCTTGGCCCACACGGTGTGGAAGTCGAGGTCGCTCGACGAGTTGGCGTCGAACGAAGCGCGCGTGATGCCGTTCGTGTAGGTGACCTTCGTGTCGGTCTTGCCGAGGTCGGTGTAGAGGTACTCGAGGCCGAGCGAGAGGTTCGGCGTGACGAGGTAGTCGACACCGGCGCCGACGGCGTAGCCGACGTCATCCGAGTTCGAGTCGACGGTCGGGACGAAGCCGTTGGTCGCGCGGAGCGAGCCCGGAGCGAAGTACTCGGTGTCCGTGTCGGCGTAGGCGAGACCGCCCGTTGCGTAGACGGCGAAGCGGTCAGCGGTCACACCGACCTTCGCACGGACGGTGCCGACGAAGTTGATGTCGTTCGACAGGCCGAACGTGTCGACAACGCCCGGACCCGACGTGATCGTGTAGGTCGAGGTCGACGAAGCGTCGATGTAGTTGATGTCGGCGATCGCACCGATCAGGAAGTTGTTGATCTGGTAGTCGTAGCCGATGTGCACGCCGCCGATGAAGGCCGCGTCATCGCTGTTGTCCGAACCGCCGGTGAAAGCGGTGGACGAGAACACGCCCGTGCCGGGGTTGTAGCGAACGTCGCCGGCATCGCGGTTGAAGGCCACGCCAGCCTGACCACCGATGTAGAAGCCGGTCCAGCTGTAAGCCGGAGCCAGGGCGACCACCGGGGCAGCGGGCTCCTGGTAGACGACGTCAGCGGCGAGAGCCGGCGTGACGAAGGCGGTCGAAGCGAGAAGAAGGGCAAAGCGTTTCATGTTCGATACTCCACTGTCGCCGGGGCGACGTTCGTGCTGCCGGATCTTGTGACCCGGAAGGTTGGTCCCGATTGTCTCGGGGTTGGGGTGATTTATGGTTCGACACCGTGCCCGAACAATGGCACCGTTCTCGATACCGACCGCTGTGTGGCAGCGCGGCAACATGGCCCTCGACCCCCATCAGCGTTCGAATGAGAAATACAGCTACTATGTTAAGCTTTGCTTAACTCAGAGCGCCCCTTGCGATCGCCACAAACCATTGTAATCGCAGGGATCTTCCGCTTCACATCGCGGCGCATCACACACGGCAACAGCTGTAATGAAGAGTTGAACACCCGTCGCACGGCAGAACCCATTTGGATGGCCGATCGGGCTTGTCCGGCGCTGGAGAGGACCCCGATCGGGCTGACCGCCCTCGTCGGCGAGGCCGGCTCCCGCCCCGCCCTCGCCACGTTTCGGCCCCAATGCTTGCCACTTTCCAAACAAAGATCGGGCCGAACGAGAGATCGGGCCGAACGTCAGATCAGGCGAGCGCGGCGTCCTCGTTGCGAGTCGCGGCGCACTCGGCGCAAAGGCCACGCATTTCCACGGCCGCATCGTGCAGGGCGAACCGGCCGCGACGGGCAAGGCCTGCCAGCGCTTCGTCCAGCGCCGGGTCCGTCGCCTCGCTGACCCGGCCGCAGGTCTGGCAGATCAGGAACACCGCCGCGTGATGATGATCGCCATGATGGTGGTTGCAGGCCATGAAGGCGTTGAGGCTTTCGAGGCGATGCACGAGATGGCGCTCCGACAGGGAGCGCAGCGCGCGGTAGACCTGGAGCGGCGCCTTCAGCCCGTCGCCGCGCAGCCGGTCGAGGAGCTGGTAGGCCGTCTGCGGGCTCGCGGTTTCGCGCAGGACGGTGAGGACCAGGGTCTCGTTGCGGGTCAGGCGCTGTTCGTTGGTCATGCCGCGGCGGGCTCCCTCGGCTTCGAGGGACGCGGTCTCGAACAGTCTGTCCCCGAACGTGAAAAGGCGGAGGGACATGTCGTCCCTCCGCCTTGGAGGTAGCGGCCCGCCTGCCCGAGTACAAGCGGCGGCGTGTTTCGTCTCAGGCGTAGAGGTCCATGACTTCGGCCAGGAGCTTCAGCGCGTCCTCGCGCGAGCGCTGGAAGCTGTTGCGGCCGATGATCGAGCCATTGCCGCCGCCGTCGCGGATGGCGCGGACTTCGTCCAGCAGCTCGTCCGTGTTCTTGGCCGCGCCGCCCGAGAAGACCACGATGCGCTTGCCGGCGAAGGACGCCTGCATGATGTGGCGCACGCGATCGGCGGCGCTCGTGGTCGCGATGTCGTTCTTCTCGTAGGTCGACTTCGCTTCGGCGAGATCGATATGGTCGGACGGCAGCTTGACCTTGATGATCGTCGCGCCGAGCAGCGCCGCCATGTGGGCGGCATAGGCGATGATGTCGAGGCCCGTCTCGCCGGCCTTCGTCACCTTGCCGCCGCGCGGGTAGGACCAGACCACGGTCATCAGGCCGCGCGACTTGGCCTGGAGCGTGATCTCGCGCAGCTCCTCCATCATGCCGTAGGATTCGTCGGCGCCCGGATAGATCGTGAAGCCGACGCCCACGCAGCCGAGGCGCAGGGCGTCCTCGACCGTGCCGGTCAGGGCCTGATCCTGGCGGGTGACGAGCGAATTGCCGCTGTTCAGCTTGAGGATCAGCGGCACCTCGCCGGCGAACGTGTCGGCGCCCTGTTCCAGAAGACCGAGCGGCGCGGCATAGCCGGAAACGCCCGATTCGATCGCGAGTTCATAGAGGTAATGCGGGTCGTAGGCGGCCGGGTTCGGCGCGAAGGAGCGGGCCGGCCCGTGCTCGAAGCCCTGGTCGACTGGAAGGATCACCAGACGGCCCGTTCCCGCGAGGCGTCCGTGCATGAGGAGGCGGGACAGATTGGACTTCAGGCCCGGCGTTTCGCCCTCGTACCAAGACAGGATCTTGCGGACGGTGTCGGTTCTCAGCATCAATTTCCCCCAGAGTTCCCGTGAGCCGCGCGCGTGTCGGCGGCCGAGACTTGCCTTTTGCCGGGTCCCATGCGGGGCGTAAACCCATCGATCGGCAGCGCAACACATTAAAATCGTTTGAAATTTCGAGCCCGCAGCCCGAGCGGCGCGCAACCGTTTTCGCTTGCCTCTCGTTTCTCCTGCAGAACGTCGGAGAACAGGGCCATGCAAGGGCAGACGAAGTTTCCCGCAGGCTTCGGATGCGATCCGACCTTGGCGAGCGGCGGAGCCGCGTCTCCAAGGCGGCGCGACGCGCGCGGCCCGATCGCCCCGACGCTCGCCATCCAGCCCGACCCTCGTCCCGGCCCGGTCCGCATCGCTCGCGCGCCCCTGCCCCGACGCATCGAGGAGCTCGAAGAACAGGCGCGGACGCGGCGTAACGGCTCGGTCTCCGTGTTCTGGCCCTCCGTCGTCCTCGGCGTCGCGCTCGCCTCCAGCCTTTATTTCCTGAACTATTTCTGAGAGCGCCGACTGAAATTTCAGGGGGAGCGGGCGGCGTATTTTCGCTTGGCCCGAAATTCCGCACACCTCTTGCGCGGCACGCCGATGCCCTCGCCTCGAAACGGCGAAGCGCATGAAAAAAGGCGGGCTAGAGCCCGCCTTTCTCATTCCCACGTTTCTCGGATCGAGGATCAGTCGCGGTAGTAACCGACCACGCGCTCCGTGCGGCCGACGACGCCTCCGAGCGCGCCGACGATCAGGCCGAGAAGCAGGCCGACGAAGGCGACGAAAGCCGTGGTGGACGCCGTGTCGGCGGCCTTCGCGGCGGCCTCGCGGGCTTCCGCCATCGCCTGATCGTACTGGCCCTGGAACTGGTTCAGACGCTGTTCGGCTTCCTGCTGGCTGATGCCGGCCTGCGAGGAAATCGCGTTGACGGCGGCAGAACGCTGCTCGGGCGTCGCGTCGCGGCCGAGGCCCTGGAAGATTTCGGAGACCGCCGCGCCGAGATCCTGCGTGCCGGCCGCCTGACGGGCGTTCTGAGCCGCCTGGTTGGCTTCGTTCTGCGCGGCATCGACGGCCTGATCGGCCTGCTGCTGACCGCGAGCCAGAAGCTGGCGGGCCTGATCGCGAAGCTGCGGCGGCAGGGAATCGATCGAGTTCGGCACGACGGAGGTCGCGGCCGAGCCGAGCGTCGAGATGGTGGAGCCGAGCGCGCCGAAGGCGTTGGAAACGAGCGCCGAAACGCCGCTGGTCAGGAGATAGACGACGACGAGGGTCGAGGTCGCCCAGGTGGTGATGCCATGCAGGGCCGCGTCGCGGCGGTTGGTCGAGCCGGCGAAGCGCGCCGCGGCATAGCCGCCGACGAAGGTGGCGATCAGAACGGTCAGCGCGGTCCAGATGCCGCCGGCCGAAGAAAAGGTGCTGATCGACGGCGACCCGTTCGAATTCGGGTCGATCGTCGCCAAGCCGATGCCCAGACCCAGCAACGCCAGCATGATCTGCACGACGAGCGTGAGGATCGTCCCGGCAATAATGGCGCCCCAGGAAATGCGACGCACCCCGACGTTGGCGGCCACGCCGCGATCAACGATATCCACCATGCCTCAACTCCAAACTAGCGCGCCGCCTCGAAGGGGCGCGGACAAAGGAAGCGCCTGCCAAAAAGGCGCCATAAACTGCTAAATGGTCGGGATGCGCGCGCTTCCAGATGCGCGCGCGGCTTTTTCTTGGCCGGCTGCCTTTGGTCTCGAAAAAACCGCCTCGCGCCCTTGTCGCGAATCACCGGGCCGGTTGACGCGGCATGGGTGCCGCCCCAAGCCATGGCGCATGAACTCGGCCGATCGCTTCTCCCTCGGGCTTCTCCTTCAACGCGCGCTGGGTCGTCTGGCGGGCGCGGACCCCGGCTTCGTTCGGCTGCGCATGGCGACGCGCGTGACGCTGACGGTTCTTCTCGTCGGCCTCGCCCTCGTCGCGCTCCACACCGTGCAGCCTCTGCCGGTCGCGAGCATCTCGGTCGGGCTCATTCTCGCCATGCAGAACGCGCTCGCGATCAAGGACAGGACGCGCAAGGATCGGCTGCGCACGCGCCTTTGCTGCGCTCTCTCCGGCTTCGGCACGCTCCTCGTCATTCCGGCGCTGGAGAATCAGACGCGCCTCGTCGACGGATTCTTTCTTCTCGTCACCTTTCTCGCCGTCTATGCCCGCAAATGGGGGCCGCGCTGGAATGCGGTCGGCATGTTCGGCTTCATGGCCTGTTTTGCCGGCGCCTATTTCCGGCCCGGCTTCGGCGACCTTCCCACGATCGCCCTGTCGTTGTGCCTGTCGGGCCTGGTGGCCCATGGCGTGCGCGAGCATCTCATTCCCGACCGGCCCGCCCGCGACTTCGCGCGCACGCTGCGGGCGGTGGAGGAGCGCATCGGCGGGCTCGTGTCGCGCATTCGGGCCGGGCGGCGCCTCGGCTGGCCGCCGGAAGCCCGCCGCGCGGCAATCGCCGCCGAGCAGAAGGTGAAGGACGCGATCGCCGTCGCCGAGGCTCTCCTGCCCGACGACGCGGAAGGGGCGACGCGCGAAACCTCGGCCTCCCGCCTCGCGATCAAGCTCTTCGACCTGCATCTTGCCACCGAAACGACGCTCGCCACCGCCTTGGACGAGCCGCAGGACACGGAGCGCCCCGGCCTTCACCTGACCCCGGCGCTCGATCGGCTCGCGAAAGCACGGCTCGATCTGCGCCGCTCGGCCAAGGGGCTGACATCAGCCGATTTTGCGGGTCCCGCGCTGGCCCTGCCCAAGAGCGGCGGCTCCACCATGCCCTGGCACCGCGAACCCGCCCTGCGGCTGGCGATCCAGGTGACGCTCGCCTGCGCCATCGCCATGGCCGGCGGTCTCTGGGTGTCCGAGCAGCGCTGGTTCTGGGCGGTGCTCACGGCCTTTCTGGTCTTCGTCAACACGCAGTCGCGCGGCGACACGGTGCTGCGCGGCATCGACCGCGCGCTCGGCACCGCCGCCGGCATCGTGGTCGGCATTCTCGTCGCGACGCTGGTGAACGGCGCCTTCGCGATTTCGATCGCGCTGGTGATCGCTTGCGTCTTCGTCGGCTTCTATCTGGTGCAGGTGTCCTACGGCGCGCTGACCTTCTTCGTGACGATAAGCCTGTCGCTGATCTACGGGCTTCTCGGCAGCTTCACGCCGGACCTCCTCGTTCTCAGGCTGAAGGAAACGCTGGTGGGCGCGCTGGCCGGCATGAGCGTCTCGTTCTTCGTCTTCCCGCAGCGCACGGAGAACATTTCCCGGGGCGCGGTGGATCGGTTTCTCGCCGAACTCGACCGGCTGCTCGAGATCACCTTCGAGAATCGGCGCGGCAACGCCTCGGCCTGGAAGGTGCTGGCGGTGACGCGCGCGCTCGACCGGCGCCATCTCGATATCGTGGCCGCCGTGCGGCCCCTCGAAAGCGGCTGGATCGCCGCGCCGCGCCGCCGCCTCGTACGGCTCGGGCTGCTGCGTCTCGCCGCCCTCGCCTATTGGGGCCATCGGCTGGCGAGCGCGGCGGGTGATTCCGCCGCGCGTGATTCCAAGGCGGAGGGCAGCACGACCGGCGACGGGGCCGAAATCGAGGCGCGGATCACCGAATGCAGGGCCGATATTGCCGCCTTGCGCTCGGGCAGCGGCAACTTCTTCCGCCAGAGCGGTCCGGTCGCCCTCACCCCGACCGAGGCGCTGGCGCAGAGCCGCGATCTGGAAGCGCCGGACGCCACCCTCGCCCTTCACGCGCTGCGCCATATTCTTCGTCAGGCATTGGGCGAGACCGACAAGCCAGCGAGCGTCTCAAAGAGCGAGGCGTCGCGGCCTTGACGCTCGACATGGGCTCGACCGTCTGGTAAGGAAGCCGCCACGATCACGGGAAGATTGCTTCCCGCGGGAGGTTCGGCGCGTTTCGCTGTTTCTCCACGCCACCATTCGAACCCTTGGAAACGGATTATTCTGTGCAGGTACTCGTTCGCGACAACAACGTCGATCAGGCTCTCCGCGCGCTCAAGAAGAAGCTTCAGCGGGAAGGCGTCTTCCGTGAAATGAAGATGCGCAACTTCTACGAGAAGCCCTCGGAGAAGCGCGTTCGCGAGAAGGCCGAGGCGGTTCGTCGCGCTCGCAAGCTGGCTCGCAAGCAGGCGCAGCGCGAAGGCCTCGTCGCTGGTGGCCGCGCCAAGCCGGCTGCGGCTCGCTGATCGCACGTTTCGCCTAGAGCGTGACAGGGAAGGCGACGCGCCAATCGGCCGCGTCGCCTTCTCGCGTTTTGGGCGTCAGAAGCGATGTGGCGAGAGCGGCGACGATCCGACCGTCTCACCGCCTTCGTTGGGGGCCGGCCTCGCCGGTTCCGCGCAAGCTTGCATCCCTAGTCTGGCGCGCCGGCTGGAAGCCTCTGGCTCTTGCCCGCGCCCGATCCAAGACCATCTCGCCGGATTCGTCCGGCTTTGATTGCCGTGCCTTGAAGGAAGTCGCCGCGTGTTCCACCGTCTGAAGACCGCCCGGACGCCCGCTCGTCCCCTCGCCGCCTTCCTGCTCGTCGCGTCCGGCCTCGCCCTTTCGGCCTGCCAGACCGGCCCGGCGCTGCAATCAATCGCGCTCGATCAGGCGCAGGGCTCGGCCGAGAACCTGTCCTCGCTGACGGCGGCGGTGAACGCCAGCCCGAGCAACCCGGAAGTCTACAACGTGCGCGGCATCGCCTATGGCCGCTCGGGCGACAACGACCGGGCGATCAAGGACTTCTCGACCGCCATCCAGCTCGACGCGAATTTTTATCAGGCCTATGCCAACCGGGCGCTGGTGCTGCGGCAGATGAACCGCAATCCGGAAGCCGTCGCGGACTACAATCGCGCGCTCCAGATCAACCCGAAATACGACACGGCTTATATCGGCCGGGGCAATATCTATCGTCTGGCCAACCGCAACCGCGAGGCGCTGGCCGACTTCCAGCGGGCCATCGATCTCAACACGACCGATCCGCGCGCCTATCACAATCGCGGCCTTCTGTATCAGCTCGACGGCCAGCACCGGCAGGCGATCGAGGATTTCTCGACCGCGATCTCCATGGACGCCAACGCGCCCGAGCCCTATTCGGGCCGCGCCATCTCCTATCTGGCGCTCGGCAATGTCGAGGACGCGGCGGACGACATCAATCGTGCCATCCAGCTCGACGGCAAGCGCGCGGAGTTCTGGGTCAACCAGGGCCTCGTGCTCGAAGCGCGCGGCGACAAGGCCAAGGCCTTCCGCTCCTTCTCGCACGCCTCGCTTCTCGACCCGAACTACCAGCCGGCCAAGGACGGCGTGTCGCGCACGAGAAGCGCCGCCGGGTCCTGACGGGACCCGCATCCGACCAAGAACGTCTCTTCCCATCGAGCCGTCGCAGCCTCGCCGCTGCGGCGGCTTTTTCGTGCGCCCCGCTGCTGGACTGAGGGCGATCGGACGCGCGAAAGCATCACGCGATGCGGCGCTTGTTAATCTTTGTGAACGAAATCTTACCGCGTTGCGAAACCGGACGGTCTGTTCTGGGGTTGTTGGCCTATCCGAGTAGTCAACACGAGTATCGCAGACCATGAAACTCCGACTCACAGCCGCGCTCGGCGCGCTCGTCCTCGCCGCCTCCGTCCTGCCCGCTTCGGCCGGCGCCAAGGTCGGCACCCTCACCTGCAGCAGCCAGGGCACGATCAACCAGATCGTCACCTCGAGCGAGACGGTTCTCTGCAATTACACGCCGTTCGGCCGCTTCAAGCCGACCGAGACCTATGTCGGCACGCTCGACACCTATGGCATCGATCTCGGCATCACCGGCCGCACGCGCATGGTCTGGTCGGTCCTGGCCGCGAGCTTCACGTCGGGCGAGCCGCAGTCGTTGGCCGGCCGCTACTACGGCACGAGCATCGACGCGTCCTTCGCGGCGGGTGTCGGTGGTAAGTCGCTGATCGGCGGGCCGGATCGCGGCTTCACGCTGCAGCCGACGAGCCTGCAGATCCAGGAAGGCGTCAACGCCACGGTCGGCGTCGCCCGCCTGACGCTGGAAGAGGCCGCGCCGGCCCGAATCGTCTACAAGCCCTGAGCCGAGGCCGAACGTTTCGGACAAAAGGAAGCCCCGCCGCGAGTGCTCGCCGGCGGGGCTTTTCTTTGACGACGATTCGAGGCGGATCGCCTCAATGCGTCATCGATACCTCTTCGGACTTCAGCACCAGGAAGTGCATGAGAACCAGGAAGATGACGACACCGACCAAGCTCATGATGAGCCCGGCGCCGACGATCAGGAACATCAACATGAAAAGAAGGATCGCGATCACACCGGCCGTGCCGTACTTCACCAGCCACAGAAAGCCGGAATAGGTGCGCTTGTGCTCGCGGTAATCCATCGGCGCGCTTTGGCCGACCTCGTATCCCGACTGCTCCGCCATCCTCTTCTCCCCGATCGCAAAACCCACGTTCGTCCTGAATAGCCAAAAGCCCGGCTTCGGGCAATCGAAGGGCTGTGCCGAAACGCAAACGGAGCGCCTTGTGGGCGCTCCGCACTCCTCTCTCGCTTCACCCGCCCGATCAGGCGGCTTCGCGCTTCTCGTGGCGGCCTTCCTCGACCTCCTCGATGATCTTGGCGACGAAGGCGTCGAGATCGCCCGGATTGCGCGAGGTGATCAGCGCCTGATCGGTCACGACCGTTTCGTCGTGCCAGCGGCCCCCGGCGTTCTCGACATCGGTCTTGATCGACTTGAAGGACGTGACGTCACGCCCCTTGATGACGCCCGCCTCGATCAGGAGCCAGGGCGCGTGGCAGATCGCGGCCAGCGTCTTCTTGGAATTGTAGAAGTCGCGGATGAAGGACACGGCCTTTTCTTCGGCCCGCAGCTTGTCGGGGTTGATCTGGCCGCCCGGCAGGACGAGCGCGTCGTAATCGGCGACCGTGACCTCGGACAGGGTCTTGTCGACGGGAACGCTCTGCCCCCAGTCGGTCTGGTCCCAACCCTTGATCTCGCCCTTCTCCAGCGAGACGACGTGCACGGTGGCGCCGGCCGCCTTCAGCTTCTCGAGCGGCACGGTGAGTTCGGACTGCTCGAACCCGTCGGTGGCGAGAATCGCGATCTTGGCCTGGTTGATGGACGTCATGGGAAAACCTCTGTTGGATATCGGCCTTCGAAGGGCGGCGCCGGCTTGAAGCTGCGGCGGTGCCCGGCCGTTCGAAGGGGCTAACGGAGGCTTTGGGGGATGGTTCCACCGGGGAGCCGAGACCCGGAACGACGCCCTGCGGTCGAAGCGCGGCCGGTCGCCATTGCCGCGAACCCGTTGGCAGACCTTGCCTTTCAGGATGAAGGCGAAGCCGAGCGCCGATCTAGAAGGCGTCGGGCTCGGGGTCCGCGTCGATCGCGGCGGCGGCCACGGAATAGGAAAAGCCGGCCCGCATCAGCGCGGCCACGTCCTTGTCGCGGCGCTCGGTGCGCTCGCGAAGGCGATGCGGCCCGAGGCGCCGCCGCTTGGCGAGGGCGCGGGCGGCGGCCTCCTCGTCGGTCTCGTCGGCTTCGAGCACGCTCGCGACCGTCTCGCGATCGACGCCCTTCTCGCTGAGCTTCAGCGCGCTGTGGCGGCGCGAGGCGCCGCGCCGCCTAAGACTGGCGAGCTTGGCCTCGGCAAAGGCGCGGTCGTCGAGAAGCTTCAGCTCCACGAAGCGCGCGACCGTTTCGTCCACCAGCCCCGCGAACTCGGCCGGGTCCTCCCCCCGCAGCATGGCGCGGCGCAGGACCTTGCGCTCCAGAACGCGCTTCAGATGCGCCGTGCTGGCGGCGTAGCGCTCCAGATAATGCGCAGCGGCGCGAAACAGCCAGTCGCCCGTGATGGGCCTTGGCGGCTTGGGCTCGTCGGTGGGGTTCGGTCGGCGCATGCAACAAGCCTATAGGGCGCTTGCCTCTCCGCACCAAGGGCGACAGGCTGAAACGACGGAAGGCCGATGCGCGCGCACCGGCCCTCCCGATTGAATAGCAGGCCGCGCGATCAGGCGGCGCGAGCGTAGCCGCCGATCGCGGGAGCGCTTTGGCGCGCGCCGATCTGGCCGCCGAGAAGGCCGACTTCGTAGGCCAGCATGGTCGCCTCGGTCTGCGCGCGGTCGAGGCCGGAGACATGCTCTTCCGTGAGGTTGAACAAGGTGCCGCCATGCATGAAGGGCGCCTCATAGGCGGCGCGCTGCACGAGGCCGGTCTCCAGGCGCGGCGTCGGCGAGCGCTCGATCATGGTTTCGATGCTGCGGGCGATGCGGCTCGGGATCGTGGTCACGGCGCTGGCGACGAAGGCCCAGTCGCGGTCGCGGCGGCCCTTGCCCGCTTCCATGCGCAGGAGCTGGTCGGTGGCGAGCGCCGCATAGGCCGAAAGCGGCGAGAAGCGCACGGGGATCAGCGCCTTGTCGGCGAGGCGCGCGCCGGCGCGCAGGAGATCGGCATTGTCGCCGGCGTCGATGATGGCCACTTCGCCGCGACGGCGCGCCGCGCGCACCAGGCGCTCCAGCGCCATCTCGTCGTCGGCGATCTCCACGGTGCAGCGCTCGGGCCGGCCGGGCTTGGCGCCCCAGGCGGCGATGTCCTTGTCGCGCGAGGCGTCGATCAGCACCACGGGAATGTCGGCGGCCGACGCGACGCTCGCCAGAGCCAGCGCGAGGGTGGAGGAGCCGGAGGTCTTGAGAGACCCGATGGACAGAACGGGAATCATGGCATGCCTTTCGCAAGGCGCGCAAAAGCTCAAGCGCACAGGAGCCGTGGCGTCGCGCTGGGGTTGAAGTCTAACCGTCTGAAGAACCGGCCGAAAAGCGGGATCGGCCGCTAAGTCCCTCGTTGGATTGATTAAACTTCTGTTAGGGTTAACGAGGTGTTAACGCCTCGGCGCGCGCGGGCGCTGCGGCTGATGCGGGGCTTGTCAGCCCGTTCCGCGTATGCCACGCGACAGCCTCGCGCGCCGGATCGGCGCCGCTGGAGAGGGATTTGAGGGGTTTCATGGGTGCGAACGGGCTTCTCGTGGCGGTGCCGGCCGATATGCGCAGCTTCGAAAACTATCGCTGGCACGCCAGCCCCAGCACCTATCTTCAGGCGATCCGCGACGTCGCGGGCGCCCTGCCCCTGATCGTGCCGACGCTCGCGACGGACGCCGATCTCGACCTTCTGTTCGAGCGGATCGACGGCGTGCTCGTCACCGGCTCGGTTTCCAACGTCCACCCCTCTCTCTACGGGGTCGAGGCCACGCCCGCGCACGAGCCCTTCGACGGCGAGCGCGACCGGCTGTCGCTCGCCATGATCCGCAAGGCGATCGAGAAGGACGTGCCGCTTCTGGCGATCTGCCGCGGCCATCAGGAGTTGAACGTCGCGCTCGGCGGCTCGCTCGCCACCGAAATCCAGGAAGCCGACGGACGGATGGACCATCGCGCGCCCGAGCATCCCGAGCAGGACGGCCGCTTTGCGCTGCGCCATCCCGTCCGCCCCGAGCCGGGCGGCAAGCTCGCCGCCCTCGTCGGCGACGCGCCCTTCCCGGTCAACTCGCTTCATCGTCAGGCGATCGACCGGATGGCGGACGCTTTAAGCGTCGAGGCGCGCGCCGAAGACGGGACGATCGAGGCCGTGTCGGTCGCGGGCGCGGGAGCCTTTACGCTCGGCGTTCAGTGGCATCCCGAATATTGGGCGACGAGCGACGGGCCGTCCCGCGCGATCTTCGAAGCCTTCGCACACGCCTGCCGCGCGCGGCGCGACGCGCGGGGCTGAAGGCTCAGCCGAGCGCCGTCAGGAACATTCCGAAGCCGAGAAAGACGAGAAGCAGGGCGCCGCCGAGTTCCACGGCGGCGCGGAGCGGACGCAGCCGCTGGGTGCCGCGCCCGAGCCACAGAACGGCGTCCTTCGACAGGACGGCGAGCGTGGCGAGCAGCGACACCGTGATCGCCGAGCCGAGCGCCATGGCCGCGACCGAGAGCGCGCCGCTGCCGTAAAGCTCGTTCAGCATGGCGAAGGTCAGAACCACGATCGCGCCCGAACAGGGGCGAAGGCCGATGGCGACGACGGCAGCAAGCCCCGAGCGCCAGGAAAAGCCGGGCGCGCCGAGCGTCGCCGGGCCCAGGATATGCGGGCGCCCGCAGTCGCAATCATCGCCCGCCGCATCGTCGCAGACATCGGCGCCATAGCCGCCCGAGGCGCGCGGCAGGGTCGAGGCGCGCTTGGTGGCACGACCGTCTGTGAACGTGCCCGCCCCCGCGAAGGCGAGGCCATCCGGCCCGCGCGAGGCCGAGCGCAGAACCGGGAGCGAGGGCAGCGGCAGCCGGCGCAGGAGCGTTCCGCCCTTGCGCAGCGCCAGCCAGAGGCCGATCAGACCGATCGCGAGATAGGACAGAAGCTCCAGCCCATAGGCCACATTGGTCATGGACAGGGCCGTGCCGCGCAGGACCAGCCAGCCGACGGTGACGATGAGGCCCGCCGAGATCGCCTGCGCCAGGGCCGAGGCGAAGGAGAGGACGACGCCGCGCTTCAGCTCCACCTCGTTGGCGAGCATGTAGGTGGAGATCACCGCCTTGCCGTGGCCCGGCCCGGCCGCATGGAAGATGCCGTAGACGAAGGACAGACCGACGAGCCAGGGCAACCCGCCCTGCCCGTCGCGAATGCTGACGAGCGCGTGCCGCAGGTCGACGAAGAAGCCGCGCTGGATGCGCAGGATTTCCACGAAGAGCCCGGCGAAGGGGCCGCCCGGAACGGCCGTCACTTCCGCGTTTCCGATGCCGAGCGAGGACTGGGCGAGCGCCGCGGTCGAGACGAGGCACAGGAAAGCCAGGAGGGGACCGGCGAGGCGCAGGGGCGAACGCATGGACGGGCCTTTCGGGGATCGCTCGGAAGCGGGGGCGGTTCGTTCGAGGGGCGGCGCGCGTCAGGGCGCGCAGGTGACGTCGATGCGGGTCGCGATGAGCTGCGAGAAGTTCACGCCGTCGTCGGGGATCTTCTGGTCGGGCTTCAGCATGGAAACCGAGTTCATCCATTCCGACGCGTCGGCGTCCGGGTCCGGCTTGGTGAAGCTCTTGCGGCAGGCCTTGGGCAGGTCGAGGAGCTGGTAGGCGTTCTCGTCGGCAAAATCGAAGGCCACGAAATAGCTCTCGTCATAGACCGAGAAGGTCACTTTCTTCTTCGTCAGGTCCACCGGCTCGGCGGGCGTCATCTCGAAGAAAAGCGTGATCTGGCCATGATCGTAGAGGCCACGGATCTGCTTGGGCGGCGTCAGCTTGATGTCGCGCCCGTCCACCGTGACGAAGGTGTAGAATTCCCATTCGGCGATCGATCCGAGAACCGTCTTGCCGACCTCCTCCAGCTCGGGCGGGTCGAGCTTGCCATTGCCGTTCTTGTCGAAATCCACGACGACCGAGGAGGAGAAGAGTTCGTCGAAGCGCCAGATGTTGCGCACGGAGAGGAGCTTGCCCTCCGCATTGCCGACGATTTCCATTTTGGAATCGGCAAAGACATGCGGATGCGCCTGTGCCAGACCGGTCGCGGCCAGACACAGGCCGAGCGCCACCGCGCCGATCCGGCTCATCCGTTTCGCGTTCATCCTGCCGTCCCCGTTGGCTTCGGCCCGTTGGAAGCGCAAAGAGCGGCCAAATTGGGGACGAAGCAAGTGCCAAGCTGCGCTGATGGCCCTTACCCGTCCTACACGCGGCTTGCTACTGGAGAACGACGACCTGCGCGCCGACATGGACGCGCTCGAACAGGTCTTCCACATCCGCATTGCGCATGCGGAAGCAGCCGGCGGAGGCGGCCGAGCCGATCGAGTTCGGCGAGTTGGTGCCGTGGATGCGATAGGTGCCCCAGCCAAGATTCATCGCCCGCTTGCCGAGCGGATTGCTGGGGCCGGGGCCGACCGAAGTGGGAAGCGTGGGTTTGGCCTCGCGCATGGAGGGCGTCGGCACCCAGATCGGGTTGAGGCGCTTCTTCGACACCCAGCTCGTTCCGAACCACTGCTCGCTCGGCTTGCCGACGGCGATGTCGTATTTCAGCGCGCGCTCGTGGCCGGTGACGAGGAAGAGCTGGCGCGCGCCGGTGAAGACCACGATCGTGCCGGGCTCATAGTCGCCCAGAAACAGGGTTTCCTGCCGCCCGCCGGCGGCGGCCTCGGCGGCGACGGAACCCAGCATGGTGGAAAGGACGAGAGCGGCGCAGGCAGCGAGGGCGCGGAAGCGGAGCATGGGATGACCTCGATCAAAGCGGGCACGCCGCGACCCTGACGGTCAAGCGGAGGGCTCGCGACCCGGGCAATTCTTTCGAAACCAGGTTGCCAAGAAGTCAACAAACACGCGCGTTCGCGCCGGCAAATGCCGCCGATGCGGAAAAACCGCGTAGATGCCGGCATCGTGTGGCACGAATTCATCGAGAATCGTCACGAGCCGCCCGTCGGCGATGTCCTGCCGCACCACGAATTCGGGAATGAGCGCGACGCCGAGGCCGGCGAGCGTCGCCGCCCGCACCGTATAGGGCGAGTTGGCGGAAAAGCGGCCCGACACGTTGATCGGGATCGCATCGCCCGTCTTGGGATCGCGGAAGGTCCAGTTGTAGAGCGTCTTGGCGTTGGAATCGATCACCGCCGGCATTCGCGAGATTTCGGTCGGATGCGTCGGCGTGCCGTGCCGTTCCAGGAATTCGGGCGTCGCGCAGATGGCGAAGTCGAGCTGCCCGAGGCGGCGCGCGATCATGGCCGAATCGGTGAGCCGCGTCATGCGGATGGCGACGTCGAACCCCTCCTCCACGAGATTGACGAAACTGTCGTTGAGATGAAGGTCGAGCGTGATGTCGGGATGGGCGGCGGAGAACTCGACGAGGCTGAGCCCCAGTTCGGCATCGCCGAAGGTGCGCGCGGCGGTGACGCGCAGGGCGCCCCTCGCCTCGCCGGTGGCCTCGCGGGCTTCCTCGTTGAGCGCTTCGAGATCGGCAAGAATCGCCGAAGCACGCGCCACATAGACCTCGCCCGAGGCCGTGAGAGCGACCTGGCGGGTGGTGCGGTTGATCAGGAGCACGCCGAGCTCGTCTTCCAGCTCGCGCACATATTTGGACAGGAGCGCCTTGGAGCGACCGGTCTTGCGCGCGGCGGCGGAGAAGCCTTCGTTCTCGACCACGGCCAGAAAGGCGCGCATCCGGGTCAACGTATCCATCGGCACAATATCCTTGCCCAAAACCGACCTGTGTTGCCGTCGGACGACACCGGACGGCCCCGTTCTGTAGCAGGTTCGAAACCGCAGGAGAGGGTGAATTTTTTGCTTGTACGCGGGTTCGGCGGGTCCTATATCCCGCTTTGCCCAATGTCGCACGTGCCTGTGGGCGTCCCCCGGTCCTTCGAATGCGAAGAACACCGGGTCGGTCACTGGAGTCACCCTCCAGGTCGGTTTCGCTGCTGGCGAAATCGTGGACGCCTTGAAGCAACGACGGTGCGGGCCTTTCTGGTCTCTCCCGGTCTCCATCTCCGGGAATACTGCAGAGGCACACCATCCTTGCCTGAAGTGCGGCGGGTTCAAGCCCTCCAAGCCATGGCACCCATGTCTGTTTTGCGCGGTCGCTCGACCGTTCGAAGCGGAGTCTTGTCGCGTTTCGCGTTTGGTCCATGAGCGGGGTCTCCACCGGCCGCTCGTGGCATCGATCGCGTGCGCTCCTCGTCAACCTCAGCGGTTCACCGGAGCTGACCCATGGCCACGCAGCGCATCATCGATTTCCTCGCCACCCGACGTCCCACCGGCCCTTGCCTCGTGGTCGATCTCGACGTGGTGGAAGACAATTACCAGGCCTTCCGTCGCGCGCTGCCCGATTCGGCGATCTACTACGCGGTGAAGGCCAACCCGGCGCCCGAGATCCTGCGCCTCCTCGCCTCGCTCGGCTCCAATTTCGATTGCGCGTCCGTCGCCGAAATCGAGATGGCGCTGAATGCCGGCGCGACCGCGAACCGCATCTCCTACGGCAACACGATCAAGAAGGAGCGCGACGTCGCGGCCGCCCATGCGCTCGGCGTCTCGCTCTTCGCGGTCGACTGCGTGGAAGAGGTCGAGAAGGTGGCCCGCGCCGCGCCCGGCGCGCGCGTCTTCTGCCGCGTCCTGACGGATGGCGCCGGCGCCGAATGGCCGCTGTCGCGCAAGTTCGGCTGCGTTCCCGCCATGGCGGTGGACGTTCTGACCCATGCGCAGGCGCTTGGTCTCGTGGCGACCGGCGTGTCCTTCCATGTCGGCTCGCAGCAATGCGACACGCAGGCCTGGGACGGCGCGCTGGCCGACGCGGCCTTCGTGTTCAACACGCTGGCCGAGCGCGGCATCACGCTGACCCTCGTCAACATGGGCGGCGGCTTCCCGACGCGCTACCTGAAGGACGTGCCGACCGCGCAGGCCTATGGCCGCGCGATCTTCGCCAGCCTTTGCCGCCATTTCGGCAACCGCCTGCCGGAGACGATCATCGAGCCGGGTCGCGGCATGGTGGGCGACGCCGGCGTCATCAAGGCCGAGGTCGTGCTTGTGTCGAAGAAGTCGGCCGAGGACGCCAACCGCTGGGTCTTCCTCGACATCGGCAAGTTCGGCGGTCTCGCCGAGACGATGGACGAGGCGATCCGCTACCCGATCGTCACGGCGCGCGACGAGGACCGCAAGGAGCCCTGCGTGCTCGCCGGCCCGACCTGCGATTCGGCCGACGTTCTCTACGAGAAGACCCCCTATCCCCTGCCGATCTCGCTGACGGTGGGCGACGAGGTTCTGATCGAGGGCACGGGCGCCTACACGACGACCTATTCGGCCGTCGCGTTCAACGGCTTCGAGCCGCTGCGCTCCTACGTCATCTGACCGTGATCCGGCCGCGCTAAAGAAGCGGCCGACAGGTTCGATCCCCTCATGACATCGCCGAGGCCGCATGGCCTTGGCGCTCGATCTTCCGTCCGATGGCGCTCGCGCGCCCTCGGCGCTTCGCGCTGATCCCATCGCTGCCATGCCCGGACGCGGCCTCCCGCCCTGCCCGGCCGCCTCTTCCCGCGCGCGCGTCCGCTCCCAAGCCGACGCGCGAGTTCGCTCGCCCCCGTTTCGAGGATCGCCCCATGGCCGCGCGTCCCGTTTCCCTCTCCGACCTTCTGCGCTCGCAGCCCGAGATGCGCCTTCGCCAGGAAGAGGCGGGCGATGTCGGCGTGCGCGAGCAGCTTCTCGACGCCGCGATGGGTCCGGGGCGCGTGCGCAAGTCCTCCGAGGCGCTGCGCCGGGGCCGGCTTCCGGCGGAAGGCCTGGCGCTCGTGGCCGAGACCGAGGACGGCCTTCTCGTCGGCACCGTGCGCCTGTGGCCTGTCGCGGCGGGCGAGCTTGCGGACGCGACCGTTCCGGCGCTTCTCCTCGGGCCGCTCGCGGTTCTGCCGGGGTTCGACGGCTTCGGTCTCGGCTCCAGCCTGATGCGCCGCGCGGTCGCGGAAGCGACGTTCCGGGGGCACAAGGCGATCGTTCTCGTGGGCGACGCGCCCTTTTACGAGCGCTTCGGCTTTTCGGCGGAGGCGGCGGCGGGTCTCACCATGCCCGGCCCCTTCGAGCGGCATCGCCTGCTCGGGCTGGAACTTGCGCCGGGCGCGCTGGCCGGCGCGCAAGGGCTGATCGTGCCGACAGGGCGCGAGGCGGCGCAGGAGGTTCGGGCGGAAGCCGCATAGGCTGCGCATCGCATCGATCGAATCGAAAACGGCCGCCGGATCGCTCCGGCGGCCGTTTTGCCTTCCAAAATGCGCCCCGTCGCGTCGCTCAGGTGCGAAACCCGGAGGCGCGGCCGGCCCCAAGTCTCAGGCCGCGATGTCCACGACGCCCGCCTCGCCGCTTTCCGTCCCGAAGGCGAGGAAGCGGCCGGCCTTGTCCCAGCCCATCGTGCGCACCGCGCTCGACCCGCCGCGCCGAAGCAGCGCTTCCTTCGAATCGGCAAAGCGCACGGCGAGCACCATGCCGTCGGCATAGCCGATGGCGACGATGTCGTCGGTCGGGTGGCAGGCGACGGACACGACCATCGTGTCGCCGCGCGTGCCAAGCTCCAGCGGCGCCTTGTTCATCGGGCCGTCCTTGGCAGAAAAGGGCCAGAGAATGGCGGCCGGCGCGCCCGAGGTCGCCAGGAACTTGCCCTTGGCGGACCAGGACCAGCTCTTCACCTTGGCCGGATAGCCGGTCATGCGCATGTGCTTGCCGTCTTCCAGCCGCCAGCCATGCAGGGCGTTTTCCTGCATGACGGTGACGAGGAAGCGCCCGTCGGGCGAGAAGAACACATCCGTATGGGCGCCCTTCCAGTCCAGCTCCTGCGGCTTGGCGTCGGTGGCCACGAAGAAGAGATTGGCCCCGTCATAGCGCGCCGTGGCGAGGCGCAGGCCCTTCGGCGCAAAGGCGACATCCTCCACCGTGCGCGGATGGGCGAACTCGCGCACCGCGCCCTTCGCCTCGCGCACGAAGGCCGAACGACCGGCCGCAAAGCCGACCGCGCCGCCGGGACCGCCCGCCACCGCCGTGATCCATTTGCGACCGGCCGAGCCGAGTTCGCTGGACGTGGCGTCGGGCAGAACGGCGGTGACGCGCCCGTCCTCGCCGCCCGTCAGGAGACGGTTGGAGAAGGCGTCGAAGCGGGCGGTGACGAGACCGCCCTTATGGGCCTCGACCACCCGCTCGCCGCCCGCCGGAAAGCGGATCGTGCCGTCCGACAGGGCGAAGACCGGCGCGTCACCGAGGAAGAGCGCCGTTTCGACATGATTGTCGAACTCGTAGGGAACGACCTGCGGCATCAGGCGGAAGCGGGCGTCTTGGCGAAGCAGGCCTGGAACTCGCGTTCCAGACGCGCGGCGTCCAGCTCGCGTCCGATGAAGACGAGCCGGCTTTCGCGCGCCTCGCCCTCGCGCCAGGGGCGCTGGTGATCGCCTTCGATGATCATGTGGACGCCCTGCACGACATAGCGGTCGGGATCGCCCGCAAAGGCCATGATGCCCTTGAGGCGCAGGATGTTCGGGCCTTCCGTCTGGGTCAGGTTCTGAATCCAGGGGAAGAACTTGCGCTGGTCCACCTCGCCGCCGCGCAGCGAGACCGACTTCACCGTCACGTCATGGATCGGCGAGGCCTCGCCATGGTGGTGGTCGTGATGATGGTCATGCCCGTGATGATCGTGCCCATGGTGATCGTGCCCATGGTGGTCATGATCGTGCGCGTGATGATCGTGGCCGTGGTGGTGATGGTCGTGATCGCAGTCCGGGCCGCAGACATGGTCGTCATGGCCGTGGGCGGCTTCCTCGAGGAATTCCGGGTCCTGATCGAGCACGCGCTTCAGGTCGAACGCGCCCTGGCCGAGAACCCGCGTCGGATCGATCGAGGAGCGCTCGGTGCGATGGATCACGGCATGGGGGTTGATGGCGCGCACCGTCGCCTCGATGCGCGCGAGTTCCTCGGGCGACACGAGATCGGTCTTGTTGATGAGAACGACGTCGGCGAAGGCGATCTGGTCTTCGGCCTCGCGCGAGTCCTTCAGGCGCAGCGGCAGGTGCTTGGCGTCCACCAGCGCCACCACGGCGTCGAGCCGCGTCTTGGCGCGCACGTCGTCGTCCATGAAGAAGGTCTGCGCGACAGGCACCGGATCGGCGAGGCCCGTCGTCTCCACGATGATCGCGTCGAAGCGGCCGGGGCGCTTGGTGAGGTTCTCCACCACGCGCACGAGATCGCCGCGCACGGTGCAGCACACGCAGCCATTGTTCATCTCGTAGATCTCTTCGTCGGTCTCGACGATGAGGTCGTTGTCGATGCCGATCTCGCCGAACTCGTTCACGATCACGGCGTATCGCTGGCCATGGTTGTCGGACAGGATGCGGTTGAGAAGCGTCGTCTTGCCAGAGCCGAGATAGCCGGTGAGGACGGTGACGGGGATCTGGTTTTCGGAGCCGCGAGCGGTTTCGGACATCGAGGTCACTCCATGAAAGGTGCGCCCGATATAGTCCCGCCCGCCGCCGATTGCACGGGGCCGGCGCGAAGATCGAAGCGCGCGATCTCGCCGAGAAACTCCACGAAGGCTCGGGCTTGATGCCGGGCGATCGCCTCGCCCATCGCCGCCGTGCCGAGCCGCGCGTCGCCGACCGTGCCGACCGGGTTCAGGTCCTCGGCGAGCCAGCCGAAGCCGAGCCGGCCATGGGCGCGAAGATGGGTGAAGTCCGCCGCTATCTCGCTCTGGCGCGAGGGCTGGTCGGCCACCCGCTCGCTGCGCACGAGATCGGGGCGGAAGGCGAGCATGAGCGCGGTTTCCACCGCCCCGCCATGGATGCCGACCGCGCGCTCGGCATCCGGCACCAGCCCGTCCGGCAGGCCGAATCGCTGCCAGCCGGCGGTGGCGCAAAGGAGGCCGAAGCGGCGGCGCAGATCCAGCGCGGCCAGCTCCATGGCCTGCGTGTTGCCCCCATGCGAGGAGACGATGCACAGGCGCCGGAACCCGGCATGCGCCAGCCCTTCGCCGATCCGCAGCAGGGTTTCGACGCCGGTGCGCCAGTCGAGCGAGAGCGTGCCGGGAAAGCTCGAATGCTCGTCCGAGGTCCCGATCCGCTGCACGGGCAGGAAGGTCGCTTCGAGCGACGAAGGCAGGAGCGCCAGCGCCTGCGCCACCATATGGTCGGCGATGATCGCGTCCGTGCCGAGCGGCAGATGCGTACCGTGCTGCTCGATCGCCGCGACGGGCAGGACGGCGACGGCCTCCGCCAGCGCGCCCCCGAGCGCGGCGAGATCCGCGCTGGTGTTCTCCTCGAAGCGTCGTGCCAGCGTCGCCATGGCGGTTCGTTGCTCCTGCGCAGCCCTTGTCTCCTCAGGTCTTACGTGCGCGGCGCGCGGCCTGCAAACCGGGGACGCGCGGGCTTTCGCCATGGACTCGGGTGCTGCCTCCGGGTCATTCTGCGCCCGGCAAAGCAAGGGCGCGGCATGGCGGGCAAGAAGAAGAAGCGGCATCTCCTCGGCCAGTTGACGCTCGCCTCGCGTGCCGCGCGCACCAGCCTGTCGGCGCGCCTGGCCGAAGAGGGGCTCCATCCGGGGCAGGACGCGGCGCTTCTCGCCATCGCGGAAGGCAAGGCCATCACCCTGCGCGAGCTCGCCGAAAAGCTCGCCGTGCGCCCGCCGACCGTGACCAAGACGACCAACCGCCTCGCCGCCCAGTCGCTCGTGGAAAAGCGCCCCGGCACCGCCGAGCGGCGCGGCAGCACGGTGCATCTGACCGAGCGGGGCGAATCGCTGGTGGAAGGCGTGCGCCGCGCGCAGGGCGAAACCGAGCGGCTGGCTTTCGCGGGTCTCTCGGCCAAACAGCGCAAGACGCTCGGCAAGCTCCTGCGCCGCATCCAGCGCAATCTCGGCGCGGCGGAACTGACGCCGGCGGAGGGCGAGGACGATTGAACGAAGCGTTCGACGCGCCCGCGTCGGAGACCGGAGCGCCTCGCCCCCTGTTGCGCCCCGCCCGGCCAATCCTTAAACCGATGAGACGAGGGAGAAGCGGACGAATGCGGAACGGCGAATAGGTGGCTCAGAAGGTCAAACTCTCCACGATCGCCGATGCGCTCGGTCTGTCGACGGCGACCGTCTCGCTCGCGCTGCGCGACAGCCCGCTCGTCGCCGAAGCGACCCGCGAGCGCATCAAGGAAGAGGCGCGTCAGTCCGGCTATATCTACAACCGGCGCGCGGCGAGCCTTCGCACCTCCCGTTCAGGCATCGTCGGCGTCTGCGTCCACGACATCATGAACCCGTTCTACGGCGAGATTCTGAAGTCGATCGAGGACGAGCTCGGCCGCCATCGCCAGACCTTCATTCTGTGCAACCATTACGACGATCTCGCCAAGCAGCGCGCCTTTCTGGACACGCTCCTGCAGCTCGGCGCGGACGGCTTGATCCTGTCGCCGGCCATCGGCACCCCGCCCTCCGACATCCATCTCGCCGAAACCAACGACCTGCCGGTGACGCTGATCGCGCGCACGGTGGAGGGCTCGGGCGTCACCTCCTTCCGGGGCGACGACACCTACGGCATGACCCTCGTCGTGAACCATCTGATCGAGGAAGGGCATCGCAAGATCGCCCTGATCGGGGGCACCGACCAGACCTCGACCGGGCGCGACCGGCAGCGCGGCTACCAGAACGCGCTGGAAGCGGCGGGCCTCGAGGTCCGTCCGGAATGGTGGATTCGCGGGCCGCGCTCGCGCCATTCCGGCTTCGACGCCGCCACCGAATTTCTCGAACTGCCCGACCGGCCGGACGCCGTGGTCTGCTTTTCCGACCTCGTGGCCCTCGGCCTGATGTACGGCCTGTCGCGCGCGGGCCTGAGGCCAGGCGTCGATCTCGCCGTTTGCGGCTATGACGATATCGACGAGGCGGCCATCGCCATGCCGCCGCTGACCACCGTGTCGAACGGGCAGAGCGAAGTGGGCGAGCGCGCCGCCGGCGCCCTTCTTGCCCGGCTCAACGGCGAACCGGCGGTGGAACGCGTCGAACTCATCAAGCCCGAGCTGCGCATCCGCCGCTCCAGCCGCCTCGGCCTCAGCGGCACCGACCCGCACACGACCTGAAGGACGACCCCTTGCCCACGAGCACCCAGCCCCTCGTTCTCGTCTACGGCCCCTATAATGCGGACGGTCTGGCCGAGCTTGGCCGCCGCTTCGACGTGCGCCACCTCGCCTCGCGCGATCCGGGCGAGCTTTCCGAAGCGGAACGCGGAGAGGTTCGGGCCGTGGCGGTCGCCGGCCACCTGCCGAACGCGGTGATGGACGCGCTGCCGGCGCTGGAGATCGTCGGACATTTCGGCGTCGGATATGACGGCGTCGATGCGCGTCACGCAGCAGAGCGCGGCATCGCGGTCACCAACACGCCGGATGTCCTCACCGAGGAAGTCGCCGACACGGCCGTCGCGCTGGTGCTGATGACCGTGCGCGAGCTGCACCATGCCGAAGCCCATGCGCGTTCGGGCGAATGGGAGCGCAAGGGTGCCTATCCGCTCACGCGCTTCTCGCTGCGCGGCAAGACGGTCGGCATCATGGGTCTCGGCCGGATCGGCCTGGCCATCGCGCGGCGTCTCGAAAGCTTCGGCGTCGCGATCCGCTACCACAATCGCTCCGAGCGCACCGACGTCGCCTATCCTTACGATCCGAGCCTCGAAGCCCTCGCCCAATCGTCCGACATCCTTCTCAACGTGGCGCCCGGCGGCGCCAGCACGGACAAGGCGATCGATGCGGGGGTGCTGCGGGCGCTCGGGCCGGACGGGATTCTGATCAATGTCGGGCGCGGCTCGACCGTGGACGAGCCGGCGCTGATCGACGCTCTGGAACAGGGCACGATCGCGGCGGCCGGACTCGACGTCTTCGCCGACGAGCCGCGCATCCCCGAGCGGCTGCGAAACCTGCGGAACACGGTGCTCCTGCCGCATGTCGCCTCCGCCTCGCGCGACACGCGCATTCTCATGGGCAATCTCGTGGCCGACAACCTGTCGCGCTGGTTCGCGGGCGAGGCTCTGGAAACGCCGGTGCCGGAAAGCCAGGACGCCGGCCTGACGAGCCGCGCCTGACCCCCGCTTCCCACAAAGCCCATGTCGATCCCCCGGGATCGGCATGGCTGACCCGCGCGACGCGAGGCTGGTGCCGCTGCCAGCTTCGATCCATATTGCACTGCGATAGATAGCGGCCCTCGAAACGCAAGGAGGCGGTTGATGACCGACACCTTACGCTCGACCCTTGCGTTGCGCTCCGTTCCTTCCCTGTTCTGGCCACTGTCCTGGCCCCTGCCCTGGCGCGCCCTTTCGGGTGCGGCTGTGCTTGGCCTGTCCACCGTCCTGCCCGCCGCCGCCGCACAGAGCGTGGAAGGTTCGACCGGTCTTGCGGGCGATCTCGCCACCGCCACGATCGCGCGGCTGGGCGAGCGGATGGAGGACATTCGCGACCCCGGCGAAGTGGCCAACAGCGATCTCGACCTGACGCTGCGCATCGCCCCGATGGACGCCGACCGCACGCTCGCGCCGATCCTCGACGCCGTGCCCATGCCCGAGCTGCCGAGTCTCTATCTCGACAGTGAGTTCAAGGCGCGCGAGGCGCCGAACCGTTCGCTGGAAATCCGGCGGAGCGCGCAAAGCGAGACGCCGCTCAACCTCTGGACCACAGGCGAAGTCGAGGTCGGGCGGGACGGATCGGGCATGCTCGACGGGCGGCGCAGCCTCGCCGGCCTTTCGGGCGGGTTCGACCTCTCCCCCTCCAACCGCACCTCGCTCGGCATGGCGCTGGGCCTCGACCAGCGCATCGGCGACTCCACCGTCAGCGCGCTCAGCCTTGCGACCTATGGCAGCTTCCATCCGACCGCGAGCACCTTCGTCGACATGGTGGCCGGGGCCTCGCGCCTTGCCGAGACGCGGAGCGCGGAGGCGCCCGCCTTCGTCGGAGGCCTCCTGCAGGGCTTCGGCGCGCTGACCTTCGGCTACGAGCATCGGCGCGGACCCTGGATGATCTCGCCCTATGGTCGCGCGCAGGTGTCGCGGCTCGGCGCCGATCTTCTGCCCGCGCTCGGCGGCGGGCTGAACGGCGTCGGCGCCAGCCGGGCCTCGGCCATCGCGGGCCTGCGCACCGACTATGCGATGAAGGCCTACGGCTTCTCCTTCAAGCCGGGCCTGCGCGTCGAGCTGACGCGCGATCTCGCCCGCACGCAGATGTCGGGCGCGGACGATATCTTCGGCCGGTCCGGTCTCGCCAGCCTCTCCTTCACCCCCGGCATCCGCGCCGACATCGCGCCGGACTGGAGCGCCCGCATCGAGCACAAGACCGTCTGGGAGGATGCGTCAGCCCAGTCCTCGTTGGAAATGAAGATCAGCGGGAAGTTCTAAAAGAGCCGCCTCGCCGCGCCCGGACGCCCAACCGATCCTTCGCATTTGCGAAAAACTCGCCGAAAACTCCATCCGTTAACCTTCAGGTAAGATTAATGGAGTGATAGTGGTCCTCCAGCGGGCGGGGTTCGGATGCGATCCCCATCCGCCTCGATTTTCAGGACACCCGATCGAGCATGGCCAATGGCCTGCCGGCGGGGCCTGTGCCGCAGGAGATCGAATATGAGGTTCGCCCCCGTCGCGCTCGTTGTCGGATTCGCGGGTACGATCATGGCTTCCTATCTTCAGGGGCCGGCCGTCGCCTCGACCGACAGTCTGGTCGCCGCCATGTCCCCCTCGCCCGAGATCACCGCCTCCATCGCCGCCGAGGCGGCCGCTCCGCAGGCCGAGACCGTCCGCCTCATCGACCTTCGCAACGGCGCGACCTGCAAGGTCAACGCGTCCATGGACGAGGATGGCCCGCAGCGCCTGCCGATCGGCCCGGCCTGCGCCAAGTCGCCCGACCTCGCCCGCGTCGCCTATTGGGAAACCAAGGACGATGGTTCGCTGGTCATGACCGACCACAAGGGCGAAACGGTTCTGGAGTTCATGCCGGGCGACGGCGTGCTCTTCGAGAGCGTCTACCCGAACAATGCGCTGATCACGATCGTCGCGGCGCGCAGCTGAGTTCGGCCCGTGCCATGAATCGAAACGGCGCCTTTCGGCGCCGTTTGTCGTTTCAGCCCTCGCGGCAGGCCTGAAGGGATCGGCGCTGCCGGCCTTCGCCGTCGAAATTCTCGTCCGCCAGCCAGCGCTCGAACCCGGCTTTCACGCTCGGCCATTCCGAATCGATGATCGAGAACCACGCCGTGTCGCGGTTGCGACCCTTCACCACCATATGCTGGCGGAACAGGCTCTCGTACTGGAAGCCGTAGCGCGCGGCGGCCCGGCGGGAGGGCGCGTTGGTGCTCTCGCATTTCCATTCGAGGCGGCGATAGCCGAGCTCGTCGAAGACGCGCCCGTAGAGAAGCGCGAAGGCCTCCGTGGATGCGCGCGTCTTCTGGAGCGAGGGCGCGAGGCAGATATGGCCGATCTCGGCGACGCCATGCACGGGGTCGAGCCGCATCAGGGCCGCGACACCCTCCGCCTTGCCGGAGCCGGCCGGGATGATCGCATGAAACTTCGGATCGGGGGCGAGATAGGTCGCGGCCGCGAAGCCATGAAAGGCCTCCGCCCCGTCGAACGGGCCATAGGCGAGATAATCCCAGAGCGCGTGGTGGCCGCGAAACGCGGTCTCCAGATCGGCGAAATGCCGCTCGTCCACGAGGGGCTCGACCCGGACATGGCACCCGATCAGCGGCTCGTTTCCGGGAAGCGGTCTCGGCTGCCAGTTCGCGAGGGGCGTCTGCGTCATCTTGCGTGCGCTTTCAGAAAACGAATCACGGTGTCCCGCAGATCAGGGTTGCCGAGCGGCAGCGCCGTGGCAAGGGAGCTGACCGCACCCACATGGTCGAGGCCGGGATAATAGCGGGTCTCGACGCGCCCGCCCCTGGCGACGATCGCGCGCGCCATGGAGCGCGTTTCCTCGGGGTTCACGGTCGTGTCGGCGAGACCCGAGATCAGAAGCGCGGGCGGCTCGCGCCCGTCCACGAAGCGCACCGGCTGGCTCGCCTCGCGCGTCGCGGCCGGGAAGATGCGCTTGTAGCGCTCCTCCTGGATCGGCAGGAAATCATAGGGGCCGGCAAGGCCCACGAAGCCCGAGAGGTCGCGCGCATTCAGCCCGACGCGGCGAAGATAGCGCTCGTCGAAGGCGAGCAGCGCCGCGATCTGCGCGCCGGCCGAATGGCCCATCAGGAAGAGCGGATGCCGCCCCGCCGGCAGCCCAGGGCCGCCGTCGCGCCCGAGCTTGGCCACCGCCGCGACGGCGCTTGCGCCATCGTCCACGAAGCCCGGAAAGGTGACCTGCGGATAGATCCGGTAATTGGGGATCGCGACGACGAAGCCGGCGGAGGCGAGCGACTGCCCGACGAAGGGATAGAGCGCCTTGGAGCCGCCGTCCCAGCTTCCGCCATGGACGAAGACGACGATCGGCGTCCGAGCGCTCGCCCCGTCGGGCACGTAGAGATCGTAGGTGCCGCGCTCGCCGGGGGCGTAGCGCAGATCGCGCACGGTTTCGAAACCGGCGCGGGAGGTGACGGCGTTGAGGAAGGCCGGCGCCGAGCAGCCGGCCAGAACGCACAAGGACACGAGGCCGAGAAGGCGAGGAAGAAAGCGCGACATGACCGATCCGCTGGAGAGCCCGGCGCAGAACATGGCGCGCCTTCAGGCGAAAGCGAGCACACTCCCGTCAGCCGGGAAGAAACCGCCGCCCTCCCCTGGCCTCTTGGGCCGATGCGGGAGGGCGGCGGTCCGGTCCGTCAGCGGGCGCGCAGCGCCGAGGCCTCGCGGGCGAGCTGGGTGATCGTGTCGAAGCGGCCTTCCGCCACCATGTCCTTGGGCGCGACCCAGGAACCGCCGACGCAGATGACGTTCGGCAGCGCCAGATAGTCGCCGACATTGCTCGGCGACACGCCGCCCGTCGGGCAGAAGCGGATCTTCGGGAAGACCGGGGCGAGCGACTTCAGATAGGGAATGCCGCCGAGCTGCTCGGCCGGGAAGAACTTCAGGATCTCGTAGCCTTCCTCGATCATGGCCATCAGCTCGCTCGGCGTCGCCGCGCCCGGCAGAAGCGGCACGTCCGAGGACTTGGCGGCGTCGAGCACTTCATGCGTCGTGCCGGGCGAGACGATGAAGCGCGAACCGGCCTCGACGGCCTCGTCGAACTGGCGCGGCGTCAGGATCGTGCCCGCGCCGCAGATCGCCTCGGGCACTTCGGCCGAGATGGCGCGGATCGCGTCGAGCGCCGCCGGGGTGCGCAGCGTCACCTCGATGGCGGGCAGGCCGCCCGCCGCGAGCGCGCGGGCGAGCTTCACGCCATCCGCGGCGCTTTCCACCGCCACCACCGGCATGACCGGCTGGACTTCCAGGATTTCGAGCAGCGCATGGGTCTTCTGGGTCATCGGGGTCGCGTCCCTTCGGGCGGCAGGTCGGGAAGTGTCGCGGCTTCCATAGACCATCGACGCGGCGCTCGAAACTCCCCCGCAGCCGCTTGGCCGCCCGAACGCCCCTCGGAAAGGCGTTTGGGGCCGACTGACGCGGATGAGCGCTCAGAAAATCGAGGGAAAGCGCGTCTGAGGCCCGCCGAAGCCGAGGCGATGCCACCAGGAGCGCGGCTGGAGATCGCGCTCGTGCCCGTCGTCGAGAACGGCGAGGAAGCTCTCGCACCATTGCTGCGCCGTGTTGGCGAAGACGCGCGCGCGCATCGCCTCGTGCCGCTCGCGCCGCTCCTCGAGCGGCATGGCCACGGCGCGCGACAGGGCGTGGGCGATCTCGTCGGTGGAATAGGGATTGACGATCAGCGCCTCGGGCAGCTCGGCCACCGCGCCGGCAAAGCGCGACAGGATGAGGACGCCCGGATCGGCCGGGTCCTGCGCGGCGATGAATTCCTTGGCGACGAGGTTCATGCCGTCGCGCAGCGGCGTCACCATGCAGATCTGCGCGGCGCGGTAGATGCCGGCGAGCGCGCGGCGCGTGAAGCCGTTCACCATGATCTGGATCGGGTTCCAGTCGAGCGTCGCGAAGCGGCCGTTGATGTTGCCGGCGAGCCCCTCCAGCTCCACCCGCAACTCGGCATAGGCTTCGAGTTCGGAGCGCGAGAGCGGCGCGACCTGCAAAAACTGCACATTCCCCCGCTGGTTCGGCTCGTCCTCCAGAAGCTGCTCGAAGCCGCGAAAGCGCTCCGGCAGGCCCTTGGAATAGTCCATGCGATCGACGCCGACGATCTGGTGGCGGCCGTGCGAGATGTCGCGCACCATCGCCTCGTGTTCGCGCGCCTCGTCGGACTGGGCGAATTCCGCAAAGCCATGCGCGTCGATGCCGATCGGGAAGGCCGAGGCGCGCACGATGCGCCCGTCCTGCGTGCGCACCCGGTCGCCGTCGATGTCCTCGGCGCCCAGTTCCTGCACGCAGAAGGCCACGAAATTACGCCGGTCGCCATCGGTCTGGAAGCCGATCACGTCATAGGCCAGCATGGCGCGCACGAGGTCCTGGCTGCCCGGCAGCGCGGAAAGGAGATCGGGCGGGCAGAAGGGAATATGGAGGAAGAAGCCGAGGCGCCCGTCATAGCCGCAGCGGCGCAGCTCCTGGCCCATGAAGAAGAAGTGGTAGTCGTGGACCCAGACGAGATCGTCGGGCGTCAGAAGCGGGTTCAGCCGTTCGGCGAAGCGGCGGTTCACCTCGCGATAGATGCGGGCCGAGCTCCGGTCGAAGGAGGCGATGTCGAGCCGGTAATGCAGAAGCGGCCAGAGCGAGCGGTTGGCGTAGCCGTAGTAGAAGCCGTCCAGTTCCTCGACGCTCATGTCGATCGTGGTCAGCGAGGTGTGGCCGTGGGTTTCGGTGCGATATTCGCTGCCGGTTCCCTCCGCCGAGGTTTCCCCGCTCCAGCCGAACCATAGACCGCCGCGCCGCCTCAGGGCGTCGGCCAGACCGACCGCCAGCCCCCCGGCCTTGCCCTCGTCGCTGAGCGGTCCGACCCGGTTCGAGACGACGACAAGCCGCTGGTTGGTGTCCGCCATGGATGTCATTCCCCTTCCGTTTCCCCGGAGGCCTCCTGCCTCCCGACGCCGAGCCAGCGATGGACCGAATCCACCGAGGCCAGGCGAAACTCCGCTTCCGTCGGCCCCTCGCCGACCTTGATCGAAACTCCTCCCAGTTTGCGAACGGCATAGAAGCCGAATTCGTCGGTCGTGTCGTCCCCGAGATAGATGGGAACGCGGCCCTGGAACGGGGCATGGGCCATCAGCGCTTCGATGGCCTTGCCCTTGTCCATGCCGGCCAGATGCACCTCGACGATATGGTCGCCCTGCATGACCGCAAAGCCCGGCTGCTCGTTCACCGCCGCCGAGACGAGGCGCACCGCCGCTTCCTGCAACTCGGGAAAGCCGCGATAATGGACGACGAGCGCCGTTCCCTTGTCTTCCAGGCGCAGGCGCGGCTCCTCCACGACGCCGGCGCTGAGCGCGAGGCGGATCGGCTCCAACCCTTCCGGCCCGGCCAGCGGAACCACCGGCTCGCCCGGCCTGTCGCGCCGCTCCAGCCCGTGGACGCCGGCGGCCGCGAAGTGGAGGGGCCGGAGGAAATGGTCGAGATCGGCGATGCGCCGACCGCTGACGACGGCGAAGGCGCCGTCGCATTCGCTCTGCAACTCGCCGAGGCGCTGGACGGCCTCGGGCGAAATGGCGACCCGTGTCGGGTCGTCCACGAGGTCCACGAGCGTTCCGTCGAAGTCGATGAACAGCGCGTGGCGGGCGGGGTCGATCGGAGGCGGAAGGTTCATGCCACCCGACATAGGCCCCCCCGCCGATTCGGGAACATGCGGGCGCCGCAAAAGCGCCGCTTTGCCGATCAGACCGTGTTCGCCAGAAGGCGCGAGGCCTGCCGGAAGGCGCCGGCGATCTTTCGGTCATACGCGTTGGCGGCAAAGCCCGGGCCGTTGTAAAGCCGCGCGAAGCCCGCCCAGTCGCCCCGCTCCAGCCGCTCCGCAAAGGGCCCGGTCTTGAGGAAGCGCGCGACGAGCGCGAACTGCCCCTCGGCGGATCGGCGCGCGTCCTCGGCCAGCGCGGCGGCGCTCGCATAGCCGAGCCTTGGCCAGTGCAGGCCCATCACTTGGCCCAAGCCCCAGGAGGTCGCCTCATAGGCGGCGTTCGCATCGATCGCCGCCGCTCGGGCCAAGAGGCGCCAGCGCGCCTCCTGCCCCGCCGGGTTGCGGATCTGGCCGGCGCGCGGGGCGGACAGGCCGGCCGTGCGCGCGATCCGGCGCTTGTCGTCGCTCAATCGCCGGTCGAACACATGGCCCTCGAAGCGGATCAGCGGCTCGCGCTTCTCGCCCACCGGCGCGAAGGCGCGCGCATTGGTTTCCACGATGGCGATGGCGACGAGCGCTGCGGCCGGCGTGCCGGTCGCGCGTTCGACCTCGCGCGCGGCATCGAGAACGTCTCTGGAGATCGACATGAAAAACCCCGCCCGTTGAACGAGCCCCAGGATGGGGGCTCGCCAGCGGGCGGGGATAAAATGAGGACAGATTGCGGAGATATGGGCTTTCCGGCGCCGCTCGCGCGAGGCCGGAAGAAGTCCGGTCAGGCCGCTTCGGTCAACCGTTCGGCCTCGGCGCGAACCGTGTCCACCGGCTTCAGCTCGCCGCGCACGGGCGTGCCGGAGGCCTTGTAGTCGCCCGCGACTTCGGCGGCGATCGTGTCGGCCGTGATGGCCGAGAGCGTCCAGCCGAGATGGCCGTGGCCGGTGTTGTAATAGACGCCCTTCGCCTTGCCCCGGCCGACGCGCGGCATCATGTCCGGCATCATCGGGCGCAGGCCCGCCCAGGGCACGACCGAGGCGGTCGACACGCCGGGGAAGCGGTAGCGGCACCAGTCCACCAGCGGCTTGATGCGGGCCATGCGGATGTCGCGGTTCTCGCCCGCGAACTCCGCCGTGCCGGCGATGCGCAGGCGATTGGGGCCGAGGCGGCTGGTGACGATCTTGGCCTTGTCGTCGAGCAGCGAGACATAGGGCGCGCCCTCGCGGCTCGCCTCGTCCTCGAGATTGACGGTGATCGAATAGCCCTTCACGGGATAGACGTTCACGCGGTCGCCCAGCATGGCGGCGAAGCGGCGCGAGCCGACGCCGGCGCAGATCACGGCCGCGTCGAAATCCTGACGGACCGCCTCGTCCTCCGTTCCCGCCTTGCGCGAGAAGACCGCGACGCCCCCGCCCTCGCGGGTGGAAAGCTGCGTGATATTCGCCTCGTAGCGGAAGGAGACGCCCTTGCGCTCGCAGGCGGCCGAAAGACCGCGCGTGTATTTGTGGATGTCGCCGGTGAAGTCGCTCTCGGTGAAGAAGCCACCGTGGAACTTGCCGGCAAGCGCGGGCTCGATCTGGTGGATGCCGGCATTGTCGAGCACGTCGCGGTGCAGGCCGCCCTTGGCATACAGATCGTTGACGCGGAGCGCGTGGCGGAACTCCGATTCCGTCTCATAGACGTGGAGAATGCCGCGCTTCACGCAGTCGAAGTCGAAGCCCTCGCGCTCGGCCATGTCCATCAGATGCTGGCGGGCCGCGATCGCCATCTTCACGGTCGCGACCGTGTTCTCCTCGTAGGAGCGCGCGGCGAGCACGAATTCCGCCATCCAGGACAGCTTGTGCCAGGTCGGGCTCGGATGAACGAGCAGCGGCGCGTCCTTCTTGAGCATCCACTTGATGCCCTTCAGGAAGGTGGAAGGCGAGTTCCAGACTTCGGCATTGGAGGCCGAAAGCTGGCCGCCATTGGCGAAGGAGGTTTCCATGGCCGAATAGGCGTTGCGGTCGAAGACCGTCACGTCGAGGCCCTGGGACATGAGCTTATAGGCAGTGGTCACGCCGGTGATACCGGCGCCAATAACGGCAACAGAGGTCACGATCATCCTTCGCCCGATCGCATCGGGTCTGGTCGTGCCCCTCCGTCATTGGCCTGAGAGTTTCACGGCACGAGGATCAGCCCCCTCGCCGCTTTCTCCTTCGGCGGACGGCTGCGTGGAATCGCCGTCACTCTCCGGATGTGTGTTCGCGCTGCGCGGTCCTTTTGCCTGAGAGTTTCCGGGGCGGTTGCTCCTTCGGCGCCGGCAGATGCCGGTCTCTCCCGCATGCAGCGATATGGACTTACAGATACGCGACATCCCATGCCGCAGCAAGCGCGAAGAGCCGGCAGACCCTGCCTCAGTTGAGGCATTCTGCCCAAAACGAAAGCAATTCTACTCGCCGCGCGGGAAGCGCTGCGCTTCCTCCAGAATGTTCAGGTCCATATGGTTGCGCATGTAGCGCTCGGAGGCCTTCTGGAGCGGCTGGAAATCCCAGGGGTAATAGGCGCCGTTGCGCAGCGCCTCGTAGGTGACGTGCCGGCGCGCCTGGCTCTGGCGCACCTCGCGGTCGAAGCGGGGGAGATCCCAGAGCGATTCGGCCTTCTTCGCAAAACCTGCGAGCGTCTCGGCCTGAGCCGGATCGCCGGCCAGATCGGTCAGCTCGTGCGGATCGGCGTCGAGATCGAAAAGCTGGTCCGGGTCAGCGGCGCAGCGGTTGAACTTCCAGCGCCCTTCGCGGATCGAGACCATGGGCGCGACCGAGCCTTCGGCGGCATATTCCATCGGAACCGCCTCGCGCCGCTCGCCGCGCGCCATCGTGTCGATCAGCGACACGCCGTCGATCCAGTCCGCGCCCGAGCCGAGATCGATGCCGGCAAGATCGGCGAGCGTCGGCAGGACGTCGAGCGTCGAAACGGGCTGGCGGAAGGTGCCGCCGGCCATTCCCGGCGCGGCCAGCATCATGGGCACGCGCGCCGAGCCTTCGAAGAAGTTCATCTTGAACCAGAGACCGCGCTCGCCCAGCATGTCGCCATGGTCGGAGACGAAGAGGATGGCGGTGTTGTCGGCCAGCCGCGTGGCCTCCAGCACCTCGATCAGCTCGCCGACCTTCTCGTCGATATAGGAGATATTGGCGAAATAGGCCCGGCGCGAGCGGGCGATCATCTCGTCCGTGATGTCGTAGTCCTGATCGTTGCAGGCGGCCATGAGACGGCGCGAATGCGGGTCCTGCGCCTCGTCGGGCAGGCGGCCGATTTCGGGCAGGAGATGAGGCGCGCCCTCGTAGAGATCGAAGAAGCGCCGGCGCGCGACGTAAGGGTCGTGCGGATGGGTGAAGGACACGGTCAGGCAGAAGGGCCGCTCGTCGTGACCACGGCTGAGGTCATAGAGCTTGGCCTTGGCGTGATAGGCGACCTCGTCGTCATATTCGAGCTGGTTGGTGATCTCGGCCACTCCCGCCCCGGTGACGGAGCCGAGATTGTGATACCACCAGTCGATCCGCTCGCCGGGCTTGGTGTAGTCGGGCGTCCAGCCGAAATCGGCGGGATAGACATCGGTCGTCAGCCGCTCCTCGAAGCCGTGAAGCTGGTCCGGCCCGACGAAATGCATCTTGCCGGACAGCGCCGTGCGATAGCCCGCGCGGCGCAGATAATGCGCGAAGGTCGGGATATCCGAGGCGAATTCGGCGGCATTGTCATAGACGCGCGTCTTGGACGGAAGCTGCGCGCTCATGAAGGAGGCGCGGGCCGGGGCGCAGAGCGGGCTCGCCGTATAGGTGTTGACGAAGCGCGCCGAGCGCTCAGCCAGCGCCTTGAGGTTCGGCGCATGAAGGAAAGGCGCCGGCCCGTCGGGAAAGAAGGTGCCGTTGAGCTGGTCCACCATGATGACGAGGATGTTGGGGCGGCGGGCGTCGGTCATGGCGCTCTCTCAGGTCTCAAAACACAAGAAACGGCGGCGCCTTTCGAGAAGCGCCGCCGCGAAACAGGATGGGGTCGATCAGGCGCCGATCTTGGCCTTGACGGCGGCCAGACCCGGCTGTCCGTCCAGCGTGGTGATGCCGGCGAGCCAGGGCTCCAGAACGGCCGGGTTCTTGGCGAGCCAGGCCTTGGCCGCCTTGTTCGGGTCGGTGCCCTCGGCGAGCGCGGCCATCATCTCGTTTTCCATCTCGACGGTGAAATGCATCTGCGAGAAGAGCTTGGCCGCGTTGGGGCATTCGCTCGCATAGCCCGTGCGGGCCAGCGTATAGACCTCGGCGCCGCCATAGTTCGGGCCGAAAAACTCGTCCGCGCCCGAAAGATAGGTGATGCCCATATTGTTCATCGGATGGGGCGCCCAGCCGAGGAACACGATCCAGTCCTTGGACCGCTCGGCGCGCTGCACCTGCGCGAGCATGCCCTGTTCGGAACTGTCGACGAGCTTCCAGCCCTTCAGGCCATAGGCCGGCGCATCGATCATCGACTGGATGTTGGTGTTGGCCGGCGCGCCGGGCTCGATGCCGTAGACCTCGGACTTGAACTTGTCGGCGTTGGCCGCGAGGTCCTTCACGTCCTTGACGCCCGCTTCGGCCACATAGTTCGGCACGGCCAGCGTGAACTTGGCGCCTTCCAGATTCTTGGTGACAACGTCGGCCGCCTTCTTGGCCTCCAGCTCGTCGCGGAACTTCTTCTGCGCCGGCATCCAGTTGCCGAGGAAGACGTCGGTCTGCTTGTTGGCGAGCGCCTGATAGCCGACGGGCACGCCGAGCGTCTCGATCTTGGCGGTGTAGCCGAGGCCGTCGAGAACGGTGCTCGCCAGCGCGTTGGTGGAGGTGATGTCGCTCCAGCCGGGGTCCGACATGCGCACCATCTTGCAGGCGGCCGGATCGGCGGCGAAGGCGGCGCTTGGAAGCGCGACGGCGGCGGCGAGCGCGGCGACGGCGAAGCGGGCGGAACGGAGCATCGAAAAACCTCGATTCTGGAAGGCCGTCGTCGGGACGCCTTATCGATTGCTTATCAGGACCGAGACCCAGCCGGCTTTCAAGGTCCTTTCCTTCGCTCTGCACCGCGGAAAGAGGACGCGCTATGCTCGCCCTGCCCGTTTTCGCAAGACCGGGCGCGGTTGAGAACGAACCGACGTGGCGGCGCGCAACGCAGGGAGCATGGAGCGCGATGGACGAGGACCACATAGCCGAGATGTTCGAGGGCCTCGGACCCGTGACCATCCGCCGCATGTTCGGCGGCAAGGGCGTCTATCACGCCGGCCTGATCGTCGCGGTCGACTTTCGCGACGAGATTCTTCTCAAGGCCGACGCGACGAGCGCCCCGCTTTTTGCAGAGGCCGGCGCGCGCCAATGGACTTATGAGGGCCAGACCGGGCGACCGGTTCTCATGCCCTACTGGTCGATCCCCGACGAGGCGTTGGACGACCCCGAGGCGCTGGCGCACTGGGTCAGGCTCGCCTTCGAAGCGGCCTTGCGCGCGGGGGCCGCTAAGCCGCCACGTCGGCGCAAGGCCCCCTCAGCGCTCTGAGGCCAGCTTTTCGGCCAAAGCCGGATCATCGGCCGAGCGCGGCAGGAAACGGCGCGTGCGGCGCTTGAAGCCCTCGATATAGGTGAGCACCACCGGCACGAAGATCAGCGTGAGGATGGTCGAGGAAATCAGCCCGCCGATCACGGCATGGGCCATCGGCGCGCGCTGCTCGCCCCCCTCGCCGAGGCCAAGTGCCAGCGGCACCATGCCGAAGATCATGGCGAGCGTCGTCATCACGATCGGCCGCAGGCGCACCGCGCCCGCCTCCGCCAAGCTCTCGCGCAGTTCCACGCCCCTTGCCCGCGCCTGGTTGGAATAGTCCACCAGCAGGATCGCGTTCTTGGTCACAAGGCCCATCAGCATGATGAAGCCGATGATGGAGAAGATGTTGAGCGTCGAGCCCGTGGCGTAGAGGCCGAGCAGCACGCCGATCAGGGAGAGCGGCAGCGACATCATGATCGCCACCGGCTGGAGGAAGGAGCCGAACTGCGAGGCGAGGATCAGGTAGATGAAGATCACCGCGAGCCCCAGCGCCTGGAGCGCATAGCCCGTGCTTTCCGCCATGTTCTCGGCATCGCCCCCGAAGGAGATGCGATAGCCCGGCGGCAGCTGGAGCTTGGCGATCTCGCGCTGGAGATCGGACGTCACCTCGCCCAGCGCCCGGCCCGAGACATTGGCGGAGATGCGCACTTCGCGCTGGAGATCGCGCCGGTTGATGGAACTCGCCGCCACGCTGTCCACGACATCGGCCACCTGATCGAGCGCGACCGTGACGGGCCGGTTTTCCGCGTCGCGCCGGCCGGTGGCGATGGTGAGCGCGCGAAGCTGCTCCGCCCTTGCACGACCCTCTTCGGGCAGGCGCACCATCACATCATAGGTTTCTCCATCCGGCGCGTTCCAGACGGAGACGGCATCGCCCGCCACGAGGGGGCGCAGCGTGTCGCCAATCTGGGTCAGCGTGATGCCGAGATCGCTCGCCGCCTCGCGCCGCACGCGGATCGCCAGCGTCGGCTGCTCGTCCTCGATGGAGGATTCGACCTCGATCGCGCCGGGAATGGCGCGTAGCGCGGCGGTCAACTGGGTGGACAGGCGCTTCAATTCGGCCGGGCTTTCGCCGAGCACCGAGAATTGCAGGGGCTTGGCGGACGCGCCGCCGCCCCCGCCGCCGCCCATGGCGCTCTGGTTGATCGAAACGGTCAGCCCCGCGATGCGCGAGAGCGCCGGGCGCAGCGGCTCGACCACATCGGCGGTGGAGCGCGTGCGCTCCGCGATGGGCTTCAGCGTCACGGCGACATTGGCCGCATTGAAGCCGCGCGAGCCGCCGGAATTGATGGTGGAATAGGTCGTCATCACCTCGGGCTGGGCGCGAAGCACGCGCTCGACCTGCGCGACCTTCATCGCCGTGTATTCGAGCGAGGAGCCCTCGGGCGCTTCCAGCGAGACGGTGAACTCGCCATTGTCGCCCTCGGGCAGGAACTCCGCGCCAATGCGCGGCACCAGCATGAGGCTCGCCACGAAGATCGCGAGCGTCGCGAACACCGTCAGGATGCGGTGCCGGAAGCTCCAGCGAATGACGCGCGCATAGCCACCCGACAGGCGCTCGAACCCCCGGTCGAAGCGCGCCACCAGCCGCCCGACCGGCCCGCGCTTGGCGCCGGGATGGGCGTGCGGATCGTACCAGACGCTGGAGAGCATCGGGTCGAGCGTGAAGGAGACGAAGAGCGAGATGAGGACGGCAACCGAAACCGTGACGCCGAACTGGAGAAAGAAGCGCCCGATAATGCCGCCCATGAAGGCGACGGGCAGGAACACCGCGACGATGGACAGCGTCGTCGCCAGAACCGCGAGGCCGATTTCGTTCGTGCCGTCGAGCGCGGCCTGCCGGTGGCTCTTGCCCATGGCAAGATGGCGCGTGATGTTCTCGCGCACCACGATCGCGTCGTCGATCAGGATGCCGATGGCGAGCGACAGGGCCAGAAGCGTCATCGTGTTCAGCGTGAAGCCGAGCGCGTAGATGATCGCGAAGGTGCCGATCACCGAGATCGGCAGGGTCAGGCCGGTGATGACGGTCGAGCGCCAGGAGTTGAGGAAGAGGAAGACGATCGCGACCGTCAGGCACGCGCCCTCGATCAGCGTGCGCTGCACCTCGGAGACCTGCGCCGAGATGGCTCGCGAATTGTCGCGCGAGACCGCGAGATCATAGCCCTGCGGCCCCAGCTCGGTCTGGAGCTTGGCGATCTCGGCGCGGAGCGCCTGGGCGACCTGAACCGTGTTCGCCCCTTGCACCTTCACGACGTCGACGCCGAGCGACTGGACGCCGTTGCGGGCCGCGCGGCTCGTCAGTTCCGCGCCGCCTTCGCGCACGGTCGCAAGGTCAGCCAGATAGATCGGCGCGCCGCCCTCCGTCGCCACGATGATGCGCTCGAAGCCCGCCACGTCGTCGATCCGGCCCTCCACCGTCACCGTGCGCTCGTCGATGCCCGAGACGAGCGTACCGGCGGCGATGTCCTGGTTCTCGCGGCGGATGGCGTCGAGCACGGCCGAGGTGCCGACGCCCAGCGCCTCCATGCGCTCGGGATCGAGCAGAACCTGCACCTGCCGCTTCGCGCCGCCAACGATCGAGGTCTGGCCGACGCCCGCCACGACGTTCAGCCGCTTGGTGACGATCTGGTCGGCGATCGTGGTGATATCGGTCAGCGAATGGGTGGCCGAGGAGATGGCGAGCGAGAGGATCGGCTGGTCGTCGGGGTTGAAGCGCGTGACCTGCGGCGTGTCCACGCCATCGGCGAAACCGGCTTCGAGCCGGGAGACGCGATCGCGCACCTCCTGCGCGGCGACGCCGGAATCGGTTTCCAGCGTGAACTCCACGATGACCAGCGAGCGCCCCTCGAAGGTCTGGGACGACACGGTGTCCACGCCGCCGATCGTGTTCACCGCCTGCTCGATCGGCCGCGTCACCTCCGATTCCACGGTCTCGGGCGAGGCGCCGGTGTAGCTGGTCGAGACGACGACGACGGGCAGGTCCACCTCAGGGAACTGCTCGACGCCGAGGCGCGAATAGCCGAACAGGCCGATCACGACGATCGCCGCCATCATCATCGTCGCGAAGACGGGATGGGCGACGCTGATGCGGGTGAGGAACATGTCTAGCCCAGATCCGCGATGGTGACGTCGGTGTCGGGTTTCAGATCAGGCAAGGGCGCGGTGACGATCACATCGCCTTCCGCCAGCCCGCGCGCCACTTCCACGAGCCCGCGATCGGCGAACGCGGCGCCGAGCTGGACCGGCTGGCGGTGCAGGCGACCGCCGCGCGCGGCGAGCACGAAGGCGCCCTCCTCGTCCCGCCGGATGGCGGCGGAGGGAAGCGCGATCACGTCCGGGTAGCTTTCGACCTCGATCTCCCCCGTGGCGAACAATCCGCCGCGCAGCAGCCCCTCTCCGTTCGGGACACTCAGGAACACGCGCACGGCGCGCGAGCCGGCGACGGCGACCGGCGCGATGCGCGCGACCTTGGCTTCCACCACGCGGCCCGCAGAGCCCTCGATGCGCATTTGCGCCCGCTGGCCGACGCGCACCTCGGAAATGCGGCTGGTCGGCACCAGCGCCTCGATCTGCATTTCGTTGAGGTCCACGACCTGGAACAGTTCGGTGTTCACCGGTACGCTCTGCCCCGGCTCGACCGAGCGCTGCGACACGGTTCCGTCGAAAGGCGCCTTCACCTCGGCATCGCCAAGCGCCTTGCGCGCGTCGGCGACGCCCGCTTCCAAGCCGCGCACTTCCGCTTCCAGCGACAGAAGCTCGGCCTCGGCCTGCAAGAGCGCCGCTTCGGAGGAGATGCCGGCCGAGCCGAGCCTGCGGCTGCGCTCCAGCGTCGAGGCGGCGAGACGCCGCTGTGCCTGCTTGGCCTCCAGCGTCGCTTCCTGCGCGGCGAGGGCCGATCGCAAGACCACCGTGTCGAAACGCGCGATCACCTCGCCTGCCGTCACCTTGTCGCCCACCTCGGCGCTCACCTCGGCCAATTGGCCGGAGACCTGCGCGTTCACAGCGCCGACGCGGCGCGGCTCGGCCGAGCCCGACACGCGCACCGTGCGCGTCAGCGTCTGCGGCGCGACCTTGGAGACCTCGGCGCCCGCCAGCTCGACACCCGCCGCGACAGGGGCCTGCGAGGCCTGTTGAGCGGTGGGCGGAGCGGCCTCGCGCGCGCGGCTCCACCCGATGGCGCCGGCCAGACCTCCCGCGAGGAGAACCACGATCAAACCTGTGCGGAGCCTTCCGGCCATGCCAACTCTACCCGAATTTCAAAAGACGCAGCCAGCCACTAGGCGCAAAGAACGGCCTTGGCGTGACGTGAGGATCGGGGAGAGCCGCGTCAAGCACTTGGCGGAGCGCCATTGGCGCGGCACTCTGTCCTTCGTCGCGACCGATGGATTCTGACGCGGAGGCGCTGACGCGCGCGCTTGCCGCCCCATAATCTCAAGGAACGAGCCACACAAGGAAATGCGCGGATCACAAATCCGTTGCATGTTCCGCCGGCTCGCGGAACGGAGACCGAGCAGCCGATGACTTCCACCGAGGCGGAGATGGACGAACCCGGCCGCGCCTTCGCGCCGGGCCTCGATCGTCTCGGGCTTCTCCTCGTCGGCATCGGCGCGGCGGCGCTTCTCTTCCTGCCCTTCGCGACCTTTCGGGCCAATCGCATCGTGCCGGGTCAGGGCCATTCCGTTTTCGAGGCGCTTTCGCCCGCGCTCGCTTCGACGCTCGCGGCAGCGCTGGCGCTGGTGGCTCTCGTCGCTCTCCTGCGCGGCCCCCCCTTGCCGCGTCTCGTCGTGGCGCTCGGGGGCCTCGGTTTCCTCCTCGCCGCGATCGGCGCGGCGCCCGCCCATCTCACGCCGGCCGGCAACAGCTATGCCCGCGTCGCGCCGGGCTCGGGCTTCTGGCTCCTCGTTTTCGCCCTCGCGCTTCTGGCGACCGATGCGCTCGCGCGAATGCGCCCGCCGCCGCTGGCACGCGTCGCGCTGCTTCTCGCGGCCGGCGCCGCGCTCTTCGTCTTCTTTCGCTTAGGCGTCTGGGACGGGCTTTCGGTGATGAAGGAATACCGCCCCCGCGCCGACAGCTTCGCGCGCGAAGCCGGCACGCATGTGGTTCTGGCGCTCGGCTCGCTTGCGGCCGCCGTCGCCGTCGGCCTGCCGCTCGGCATTCTCTGCCACCGGGTCGACGCGCTGCGCGAGCCCGTTCTCGGCACGCTCAACGTCGTGCAGACGATCCCGTCCATCGCCCTGTTCGGCCTTCTGATCGCGCCGCTCGGCTGGGTCGCGCTGAACGTGCCGGGCGCGCGCGAAATCGGCATCGGCGGCATTGGCGCGGCGCCAGCGCTCGTCGCGCTGTTCCTCTACTCGCTGCTGCCCATGGCGGCCAACACGGTCGCGGGCCTTGCCGCCGTACCCTTCAGCGCGCACGACGCGGCGCGCGGTCTCGGCATGACCGGCCGCCAGCGCCTGTTTCGCGTCGAGCTGCCGCTCGCCCTGCCGGTGATCCTGACGGGCGTGCGCATCACGCTCGTCCAGAATATCGGCCTCGCCACGGTCGCCGCGCTGATCGGCGGCGGCGGCCTCGGCGTCTTCGTGTTCCAGGGCCTCGGGCAGACCGCGATGGACCTCGTCCTTCTCGGCGCGCTGCCGACCGTCGCCCTCGCCTTTTCCGCTGCCGTCCTGCTCGACGCCGCCGTCGAACTCGCCCAAGTTCCCAGCCAAGGATCGTCCGTATGATCGAGTTTCGCGACGTCTCGAAAATCTATGACGGGCACCGCGTGGTGGACGGCGTCAGCCTCACGGTCGAGCCGCGCACGATCTGCACGATCGTCGGCACGTCGGGGTCGGGCAAGACGACGCTGATGCGGATGGTGAACCGGATGACCGAGCCGAGCGCGGGCGCGGTCCTGATCGACGGCGAGGACAACCGCACGATCAAGGGGCCGGAGCTGCGCCGCCGCATCGGCTACGTGATCCAGAACCACGGCCTGTTTCCCCACCGCACCGTCGCCGAAAACATCGCGACCGTGCCGCTTCTCCTAAAATGGGAGAAACCCCGCGTCGAGGCACGCGTGGAAGAGCTTCTCCATCTCTTCGGCCTCGATCCGGCCGACTATGCCGCGCGCTACCCGCATCAGCTTTCGGGCGGCCAGCAGCAGCGCGTTGGCGTTGCCCGCGCGCTTGCGGCCCGTCCCTCCATTCTCCTGATGGACGAGCCCTTCGGCGCGCTCGATCCGATCATCCGCGCCCGCGCGCAGGCCGATCTCCTCGCCGTCCAGAAGGCGACGGGCACGACGGTCGTCCTCGTGACGCACGACATGGAAGAAGCCGTGCATCTCGGCCACCGCATCGCCGTCATGGAAAACGGGCGGCTGCGCCAATGCGCCTCGCCGGCCGAAATCCTGGCGCGGCCGGCGGATGCCTATGTCGAGGAAATGCTCGGCTCCAACGACCGCGCCTTCAAGCTCCTGTCGCTGGGGACCCTCGCCGATCTCGTGGAGCCGGGCGCGGCCTCGGGCGCGCCGCTCTCCACCGACACCAACCGGCGCGACGCGCTCGCCGATCTCCTCTGGTCCAACCGGGGCGCCGCGCCCGTGGCGGACGCGACCGGCCGGCTGCTCGGCATCGTGCGCACCTCCACCCTCCTGCGCTCCGCCGCGAGGCCCGCTTCGTGACACGACTTCCGGCGCGGCTCTGGCGCCTCGCCCTCTTCGCCCTGCTTCTGACCTTCCTGATCCGCCCGGGCCTGTTCGCGCCGCTGCTCCAGCCGCTGACGCGCAACGGCGCGCCGGCGATCTACGACAAGGGCGATCTCCTGTCGCTCACCCTGTCGCATCTGAAGATCACGGGGCTCGCGACGCTCGCCGCCGCGCTGCTGGCGGTCTCCATGGCGATCTTCGTGACGCGGCGCGCGGGCGCGGACTTCCTGCCGCTGTCGCGCTCGATCGTGAATGTCGGCCAGACCTTCCCACCCGTCGCCGTGCTCGCCCTGGCCGTGCCGGCCATCGGCTTCGGCGAGGCACCGACGCTCGTCGCGCTCTTTCTCTACGGCCTCCTGCCGATCTTCGAGACGACGATCGCCGGCCTCACCGGCGTGTCCGGCCCCGTTCTGGAAGCGGCGCGCGGCGTCGGCATGACGCCCTGGCAACGCCTCCTGCGCGTGGAACTGCCGCTCGCCCTCCCCCTCGTCGTTGCGGGCGTGCGCCTCTCGGCGGTGATCGGCTTGGGCACCGCCACGATCGGCTCGACGGTCGGCGCGCGCACGCTCGGAGAAGTCGTCATCGCCGGGCTCCTGTCCGACAATCTGGCCTTCGTGGTCCAGGGCGGCGCCATCGTCGGCGCGCTCGCCATCCTCCTGCACGACGCCCTGTCCTGGCTCGAAACCCGCCTCGCCCGCGTCATCTGAATGCAGGTCGCGCCCATCGCACCGCCAAACCAACCAAACCCGCCTTGCCTGCCCGCCCATCCTCCTGTAAGCATCGCATCAGGTTCCGAACCAGTCTCGGAACCAGGCCGCAAGGTCGGGCACCCGTAGCTCAGCTGGATAGAGTGTCGCCCTCCGAAGGCGAAGGTCACAGGTTCGAATCCTGTCGGGTGCGCCATTTCGGCACAGAACTGCGAACCGCCGGGGTTCGCCGTGCGCGAGCGTGAAATTGCTGTCCTCGACACGCTGCTCCCGATTTCACAACAAGCAACAGACGGTCGCCCTTACACTCGGCCCGGCCGATCCGACTTTCGCCCGGTGAGCACCGCTTACGCGGTGATGTCCTTCGGAACCCGCTCGAACTCGTCGATCAGGCGCCGGCCCGGCAGAGGGGTCGAACCGTCGCCACGTCGGTCTTGATCAGCGTGATGCGCACGTCCCCCACCGGCGAACTCGGCGCCATGCGGCGCTCTGGCGAACCCGAACGGCTCACGCCGCGACGATCGTCAGAAGCGTTTCGACGGCGCGCGTGCGATGGCGTTCGGGATGGGTGAGGACGGTGAAGGGTCGGGCGGGATGGTCGACCGGGATCGACCGGACCTCGCCGGCCGCCAGCGCGCTCGCCACGGCGCGGCGCGACAGGACGCTGGCGGCAAGGCCCGTCGCGACCGCGCTCAGAACCGCCTCGTTGGAGGGAAGTTCCAGAAGGATGCGCAGGCTCTCCATCGCGACGCCCGCGCTTGCGGCATGGGTTTCGAACTCGGCGCGCGTGCCCGACCCAGGCTCGCGCAGCACCCAGGCTTGCGAGGCGTAGTCCGCCGGGTCCACCATGGTTCGAGCCGCCCAGGGATGGTCACGCCCCACCACGAGGTGCAGCTCGTCGCGCGCGACGACGCGCTGCATGAGATCGTTCTGCCGGACGGCCCCTTCCACGAAGCCGATATCGGCCGTGCCCTCGGCCACGGCGGAGGAGACGAGCGCCGTGTTGGCGACGGTCAGCGCGATTTCGAGCGCGGGATGGCGCGTGCGCAGTTCCAGAAGACGGGGCGCCAGCCAGTAGCTGGCGACCGTCTGGCTGGCATGGATGCGCAGCTGACCGCGCACCTCTTCCCCCAGTTCATCGAGCGTGCGCCGCGTCTGTGCGACCCGTTCCAGAAGAGCGCGCGCTTCCGCCGCGAAGAGACGCCCCGCTTCCGTCAGCTCGATGCGACGACCGATCCGATCGAAGAGGCGGACGCCATGCTGGCTTTCGAGCTGAGCGATGGAGGCGCTGACGGCGGATTGGGTCAGGTTGAGGTGGCTGGCGGCCTGCGTGACGTGGAGGCGCTCGGCGACGGCGAGGAAGATGCGGAGCTGTTCGAATGTCATGGATCATCGATCGCGAGAACGAAACGTTTCAACAAGAGGAATAAATTGGATCAAACATGCTTGCCAGGCGGATAGTCGGGGCGTCGCCAGCGAAACGGCGACCTTCCCCTTCTCATCAGCGTCGTGCCCCATGTCGATCCCCTTCCATGTCAGTCCTGTCGACACCGTGCTTGTATCGGCGCGGCGCATTCTGCCGGGCGTCGCGCTGACCGCCTGTGTCGCGGCCGTCGCGGTTCTCCTTCCCCGCCTCCTCGGCCTGCCCGCGTTGAGCCCGCTCGTGGTCGCGATGGTGATCGGGATCGGCTTGCGAAACCTTCTGGGGCCGGTCGAGGGGAGCGCGGAGGGCGTCGCCTTTTCGATGCGGCGAATCTTACGCTTTGCGATCGTGCTTCTGGGGCTGCAACTGACCGTCCGGCAGATCGGCGATCTCGGGCTCGGCGCGCTCGCGGTGATCGTCCTGTCTCTCATCGGGACCTTCTTCGCCATCAAGCTCGCGGGCCGCCTGTTGGGGGTGGAGCGCGGTTTGGCCGAGCTGATCGCCGCCGGCACGTCGATCTGCGGCGCCTCGGCGGTGATCGCGACCAACACGGTGACGCGGGCGCGCGACGAGGATGTCGCCTATGCCATCGCCTGCGTGACCCTGTTCGGAACGCTGTCCATGCTCCTGCTGCCTCTGGCCAACCAGGCTTTGGGGCTGGATGCCGCCTCCTATGGGCTCTGGGTCGGCGCCTCCGTTCACGAAGTGGCGCAGGTCGTGGGCGCGGCGTTCCAGGGCGGGGACGAGGCCGGCCAGTTCGGCACTGTCGCCAAGCTCAGCCGCGTCCTCCTGCTCGCGCCGATGATCCTGCTGATCGGCGCGCTCGCCTCGCGCGCCAGGGGTTCGCAGGGTGGACGCGCGCCGATGCCCTGGTTCGTCTTCGGCTTCATGGCCATGGTCGTCCTCAACAGCCTCGTCGCCCTGCCGGAGGCCGCCCGCGGCGTGCTCGTGCCGGGAACCTCCTTCCTGCTCGCCATGGCGCTCGCCGCGATGGGGCTGACGACGGACCTTCGGAAGCTCCGGGCCAAGGGATTGCGCCCGCTGGCTCTCGGCGCGTTCGGCTGGGTCTTCATCAGTCTCGTGGCGCTGGGTGGCGTGGTGTTCCTGTAGACACGGCGGCCGTCTGGCCGAGAACCCGCCAACCAGAAAGGAGCGCCCTGTCGTCGCGAGGGCGCACCAGTCGGTCGGCTGCGTTTGGATCGTCCGCATCGCTGTTCGGCTTTCCGGGCGAGTGGGGCGCAGGGCGAGATCGCCGGCAACGGATGGGCGAGCGGCAGCGGGGCCGGCCCCGCTTCCGGCGCCGACCCCGCAGCGTTTCCCAGCGTCATCGCTTCGGAATGGCGCTTTCCGATAGGGCCGACCCTGTTGGCCCTGAGGCTGTAGCCTCAGGGGTGTTTGTGGATCGGATCCACCCAGTACACCTCTTCCGGCTGCTCCACCGGATCGACATCGGTGATGTTTACCACCACCGCTTCGTTGTCGGAGCGCACGAGCACGCATTGGAGCGGCTGCGAGGGGTCGGCGTTGATTTCCTGGTGGGGCACGAAGGGCGGCACGAAGATGAAGTCGCCCGGACCCGCCTCCGCGACGAATTCCAGCCGGTCGCCCCATCTCAGGCGCGCCCGACCGCTGACGACGTAGATGACGCTCTCGAGCTCGCCATGATGGTGAACGCCGGTCTTGGCGTCGGGCGCGATCTGCACCGTTCCGGCCCAGATGCGCTGTGCGCCGACTCGGGCGGCATTGATCGCGGCCTGCCGGAACATGCCGGGCGTCTGCGGCGTGTTGGAATCGAGCGCATCGCCCCGGATGACCCGAACCCCGTCGTGCTTCCAGCGCGGCTCGCCGTGGGAATGCGGATGCTCATGCGCCATGCGCGGTCTCCTGTGCTGGTATCCGACCGCATGCCTCGCCCTCGCGCGATCATGCGGCGATCTCAATGACATAGCGTCCATCGACCGTCCCCGATTCGATGGAGCATGGGACCCGAGCCCTTGCGCCTTGCCGCTCGCTCATGCCGAACGCCGAGAATCCCGACCGGGGCTCAGTTTCGCGCGAGGAGCGCCGCCGCGCGGGCGCGGGCTTCCCGGGCCTGATCGTCCTGCCCGAGCGTTTCGAGAATATCGCCGTATCCCTTCCACGACCAGCTCGAATGGGCCTTGTGGCCGAGCCGCTCGGCAAACAGGCCGCGAGCGCGCAGGGCGTCCCGGCTGGCCTTGGTGACATCGAGCAGGATCATGTGGAAGACGTCGCGCTGCGCGCGGCTGCCACCGATCCGGTCGAGCCGGTAGCGCACCGGCCCCATGATCTCGAGCGCCTCCCGGTGATGGCCGGCCCGCGCGAGCTTGAGGCCCCTTGCGAGCGCGAGACCCGATTCCGCGCAGACGCGCGCCTGCGTTCCCGGCAAGGTCGACCATTGCTGGATGTTGGTGATCATCCGGTCGGCGGCCTGCGCGTCCCCGCCGGCGATGAGGGCCATCAGGTAATGCAGCGAGACGAAGATCAGGTCGGTGTCCTCGACATGCTTGCGCGAGACGTCGAGAAGCCGGCTCCAGCGGTTCCCCACGTCGATGCCGAACATCTCGAGCCGCCACAGGAGCGAGGAGGCGTTGCAGATGTCGAGATAGAAGTTCGAGTCGATGTCGGAGACGATCTGCTCGTCGTAGAGCTTCAGGACCGTCTCGAACTCGCCCCGCTCCAGATGATAGAGGCAGCGGTGCCAGTAGAGGTGGAAGCGGAAATTGTTGACGCCGGACCAGCTCTCCTCGAGCCCCGACACCCATTGGATCCCCTCCTCCATGCGCTCGGTCATTTCGAGGACGTGGGCAACCGAATGGATCGACCAGGCGTCGGCGGAATTGCGCTCCACCGCCCGGCGGCCGTAGTCTTCCGCCTTGGCGTATTCGCCGCTTTCCTCAAGGCCGAACGCGTACATCCCCAGGAGAAAGCCGTAGTCGCGGTGCTCGGGCGACCAGAGCGGCAGGATGCGCGCCATGGAGTCGCGCATGCGACGAGGGTCGCCGGAGTAGAAATGGGTGAAGTGTGCCAGGCGCAGCGCGAGGCTGTCCTGCGGATGATCGAGGACGATGCCCTCCCAGAGATCGGTCGCCGCTTCCAGATCGTGATCGCACCAGGCCGCGAGCGCCGCCGCATGCGCCCGCTCGCGGTCGTTCGCCCCGGTGCGCGCCAGGAGATCGGGCAGGCCGTCGGAGATCGCCTTGGCCTTGGTCGACTGGTTGGAACTGCCGAAGAGCTTGGCGAGATATCCGGTGGCGCACTGGGCCATCGGCATGTCGGGGTCGCTTTCGCGCAGGGATTTCAGGATGGCGCCCGTGTCGCGCCGAAACCCCATATAGGCCGAGCCGAACTCCGTCAGCCGGGCCGCGCTGTCGGGCGAGGACGCCGTGAATTGCAGTCCGTCCGCATTGGCAAATTGCTGCATGGAATGATCCTCAATGCGCGTTGGCGACGCGAAGCTCGGGGCGGGACGCCGCCGCCCTCTCGAGTTCGGCATAGCCATGGCGCGTCTGGGGCGTCTTGATGCCGAGGATCGAACCGGCGACCTGCGTGCGCAGGATCTGGGCCGTGCCTCCGGCGATCGTGAACATGCGGGCGTCGCGCGCCATGCGCTCCAACGGCAGATTGCGAGAATAGCCCATCGCGCCATGCATCTGAAGCGCGGCGTTGGTCACGGTCTGGGCCGACTCGGACGCCAGGATCTTGGCCTGGGCCGCCGCGCGGATTTCGGGGAAGCCGTCCACCAGCGTCGCGGCGGCCGAGCGCAGCAGGCCGCGCGCGGCGGCCAGCGCGATCGACATGTCGGCGATCATCCACTGAAGGCCCTGGAACTCCCCGATCGGGCGCCCGAACTGCTCGCGCGTCATGGCATAGTCGGCCGCCGCCTCGTAGGCGCCTTGCGCGATTCCGAGCGCCACGGTGCCCGCCCCCACCCGCTGCGCGTTATAGGCCCGCATCAGCCCGGCAAAGCCCCGCTCGATCCCCTCGGGCGGGACCACGATCATGTCCTCGCCGACCTCCATGTCCTGAAACAGGACCTCGGTTTCGGGAATGCCGCGCAGGCCCATGGCCGGTTCGCGCCGGCCGATCACGAGGCCCGGCGTTTCGTCGCGCACCGCGATGAAGCCGGCGATGCCCCTGGATCGTCCGTCCTCCATCAGCCGCGCGAAGACGAGATGCAGCTTGGACACGCCGCCGCCGGTGATCCAGTGCTTCTTTCCGTTGATGACGTATCGGTCGCCCTTCCTGACCGCGACGGTGGTCATCTCCGTGGCGGCGCTGCCCGCCTCCGGTTCGGTGATGCAGATGGCGGGCTTGTCGCCGGACAGGACGAGTTCGGCCGCCAAGCGCTTCTGCTTCTCCGAGCCGTAGCGCATGATCGCACCGATTCCGCCCATATTGGCTTCCACCGTGATGCGGCCCATGGCGCCGCAGCAGCGCGCCATTTCCTCGATCACCATCACCGTGTCGGCATAGGACAGGCCCCGGCCGCCATAGGCCTGCGGGATCGTCATGCCCATGAAGCCGGCTTCGGCGAGCTTTCCGACGCTCTCCCACGGATAGGCTTCCGTCCGGTCCACCTCCGCCGCGCGGGGGCGGAACTCGCGCTCGGCGAGGTCGCGCGCGGCCGCCATCAGGTCGCTGGTCACAGGGGTTGCAGCATTCATCGCGACACGTATCCTTATTCTGCGGCGCTTGCCGTGGCCCTGGTGGTCAGGCCGAATTCCTCGAGAACGTCTTGCGTGTGCTGCCCGCAGGTGGGCGGCGGGCGGCGGTAGGTGACGGGGGTGCGGCTGAACTTGATCGGATTGCCGATCAGTTCCACCGTGCCGGTCTCTGCGTCGGGATAGGGAATCGTCACCCTCATGCCGCGGCTCGCGACCTGATCGGAGGCGAAGACCTCGTCCAGCCGGTTGATCGGTCCGCCGGGGACGCCGGCCGCCTCCAGTCCCTCGACGAGCTTGGCCTTCTCCCATTGCCGCAACTCGCCCGCGATCAGGTCGATCAGCGCCTCGCGGTTTTCGATGCGCTGGTTGTTGGTGCAAAAGCGCGGATCGCTCGCCAGATCCGGGCGTCCGATGAGATCGCAGAAGCTGCGATATTGCCGGTCGTTGCCGGCCGCCACGACGGCGTGGCCGTCGCGCGTTTCGAAGACCTGATAGGGCACGATGTTGGGATGCTGGTTGCCGAGCCGGCGCGGGGCCTGCCCCGACAGGAGATAGTTGGTTCCCGCGTTCACCAGCCAGGCGATCTGCGCGTCCACCAGCGCGATGTCGATCTGCTGACCCTCGCCCGTCCGGTCGCGATGGCGAAGGGCGGCGAGAATGGCGTTGGAGGCGTAGAGGCCGCACACGACGTCGGCGATGCCGACCCCGACCTTCATAGGCTCTCCCTCCGGCACGCCGGTCAGGCTCATGATGCCGCCATAGGCCTGGGCGAGAAGGTCGTAGCCGGGCTTGGCCGCGTTGGGGCCGGTTTGCCCGAAGCCGGTGATCGAGCAATAGACGATGTCCGGCTTCTCGCGGGCGAGGCTCTCGTAGTCGAGCCCGTATTTGGCGAGGCCGCCGACCTTGAAGTTCTCGATCACGATATCGCACTCGCGCACCAGACGACGGATCGTCTGGGCATCGGCGGGGTCGGCGATGTCGAGGGCGAGCGAGCGCTTGTTGCGGTTGGCGCAGAGATAATAGGCGCTCTCCTGCGTCGGCCGCCCGGCGTGATCGCGAACGAAGGGCGGACCCCAGCTTCTCGTGTCGTCGCCCTCGCCGGGCCGCTCGATCTTCAGGATGTCGGCGCCCATGTCGCCCAGAAGCTGGGTGCAGGTCGGGCCGGCCAGAATGCGGGACAGGTCGAGAACGCGGACCCCGTCGAGAGGCCCCGGTCGGTGCGGCATGGGAGGAAGATCGCTCATGACCAAAGCTTAGAAGCTGAACGGAAGTGGCGAAAGCGGATATTGATGGATTGTTACGTGACAGAAATTGTCGCTAATAAGGGCGGTGCGGGAGGCCATCGATGAATATGCGACAGCTGCGGACGGTGGCGGCGTTTCTGGAGCAGCAGAGCTTCGCGGCGACGAGCGATCGCGTCGGTCTCAGCCCGTCGGCCATCAGCATCCAGATGCTGCGGCTGGAGGCCGAGCTCGGCATCGCGGTCTTCGATCGCTCGACGCGCCCGCCGACGCTGACGACGCAGGGCGTGGAGATCGCGCGGGTCGCGCGGGAAATCCTGGAGCTGGAGGAGCGCATCCGCCGCATCGCGCGGGGGCAGACGATCGCGCAGGGCATCACGATCGGCTTCGTGCCGACGACGCTGACGCGCATCCTGCCAAGGGTCGTCGGCCGCTTGCGCGAGGCTTATCCCGAGCTTCAGATCAACATCAAGTCCGGCTTGTCGGGCGAGTTGGCAGCCGCCGTCATGCGACGGGAGATGGACTTCGCCCTGATCACCGCGCCGCCCGGACCGATCGAGAACGTCTCGGTCCACGAGATCGCGCGCGAGCCGCTCGTCGCCATCGGCCCCTTGTCGCTCCGTCACATCGGCTCGGACGCCGAACTCCTCGCCGCCCTGCCCTTCATCTCCTTCAACAAGCGCGCCTGGCTCGGACAGAAGATCGCCGCCGAGCTGCAGTCGCGCGCGATCCCTCTTCGCGAGGGCATGGACGTCGATTCCCTCGACACGATCGAGGAACTCGTGGCGGAGGGCTTCGGCGTGTCGGTCGTTCCGCAGCGCCTCCTGTCACAGCCCTTGGGCGACCGGCTCCAGTGTCTCCCCTTCGGCGCGCCCGCCCAGTCGCGTCGTCTCTCCCTGATCGAGCATGTCAACCATCGGTCCACGGTGCTGGAAGCGTCCGTCCGCGCGATCTTCCAGGCGATCGCTGAGGAGGCGTCCGGGAGCGAGCCGATCCGCCCTTAGGCGCCCTCCCCGATCGCTTGCCGCCTCAGGCGGGTGACGCCCTGTCGAAGATGCGGCCCGGGTTGAGGATGTTGTTGGGATCGAATGCCCGTTTCAGCCGGCGCATCGCCTCGATCTCGGCTTCGCTGCGCGTGAGATGCAGCCAGGGCTTCTTGTCGAAACCGATGCCGTGTTCGGCGGAGATCGAGCCGCCGCAAGCCGCCGCGCAGCGATAGACCGCGTCCATGGCCTCGAGGCCCTTTGGGGTGCGGATCACGTAATGCACGTTCCCGTCCCCCATATGGCCGAAGAGGAAGAAGTCCGTGTGCGGGTCGATCCGTCGAACCGCCGCCTGGCTTTCTTCCAGGAAGACGGCCGTTCGATCGACGGGAACGCTGACGTCGCCGCTGATGATGTGGTCCATCGTACGGACGAAATCGCTGCCGCTGTCGCGGATCGTCCAGAGGGATGCGAACTCGCGCTGGGATTGCGAGACGACCGCATCCAAGGCGACCCCATCCTCGATCGCCGCCATCAAGGCGGCCTCGAACCCGTCCACGACGCCTTCCTCGCCGAAGGCCTGGATTTCGGTCAGGATGTAGATCGGCGCGCGGGTTTCGAGCGGCGCGGCCCTGCCGAGAAAACCGAGAATCCCCTCGAAGATCGCCGCGCCCATGAACTCGAAGGCGGACAGGCTGGAGCCGAACGCGGCTCGCAGCCGGTGCAGAAGCGCGAGCCCGGCCTCCACTGAGGGAACGGCCAGAAGCGCGGCGACCTCGCGGCGCGGCAGGGGGTGGAGACGCAGGCGCGCCCTCGTGACGACCCCGAGCGTGCCCTCGCTGCCGATGAAGAGCTGGTTCAGATCGTATCCCGTGTTGTCCTTCGCCAGCCCCCGCAGCGAGGACAGAACCGTGCCGTCGGCGAGGACAGCCTCCAGCCCCGCCACCTGCGCCCGGAACATGCCGTAGCGCAGCACGCGGATGCCCCCGGCATTGGTGGCGATGTTGCCGCCGACCGTCGCCGTGCCGCGCGCGCCGAGATCCACCCCGACGAGGAAGCCTGCGGCCTGCGCCGCCTCCTGCACCCGCTGCAAGGGCGTGCCGGCAGCGGCCAGCACCGTGGCGCCTGCCTCCTCGATCGCCCCGAGCTCCGTCATCCGCTCGGTGGACAGGACGGCCTCGCCCTCCACGATCCGGTGGCCGCCCGAAAGCCCGGTCCGACCGCCCTGAACGGCGAGCGGCTGGCCGGCGGCATCGCAGAGCTTGAGGCAGGCCGCGACCTCTTGCGTCGTGCCCGGCCGCAGGACGAAGCGAGGCACCGCCGAGGGCTTCGCGCGCAGGTCCTCGCGATAGCCCGCGCCGATCGCGTCGCCCACCAGGAGGGCCTGGGCGGGCAAGAGGGACGACAATCGATCCAGGAGCGGCCCGTCGGGCCCTTGTCCGACGGAGGCCTTCGCTCGGGAAACGGACATGGCGGCGTCACCTTCGACCTTCGGGGAAAAAGGAGCGGCAGGACCGCCGCTCCGGCAGCCGGCTCGGCGGCTCCTAGGCGCTCGTCTGCGTGACGAAGCGGGTGACGAGATAAGCCTCGATCGCTTCCGATCCGCCCTCGGTTCCGTAGCCGGAGTCGCGCACGCCGCCGAACGGCACCTCGGGCAAGGCGAGGCCCATGTGGTTGATCGTCGTCATGCCGGCCTCGACCCGCGACCCGATCGCCTCGACACTGGCGGCCGACCCGGCGAAAGCGTAGGCCGCCAGACCATAGGGCAGCCGGTTGGCCTCGGTGATCGCCTCGCCCAGCGTTGCGAAGCGGTTGACCACCGCCACCGGGCCGAAAGGCTCCTCGTTCATGATGCGCGCCTCGACCGGCACGTTGGAGAGAACCGTCGGCTCGAAGAAATGGCCCTGGTTGCCGATCCGGTTGCCGCCGGTCTCGAGCTTCGCGCCACGCTCCACCGCATCCGCGATCATGCCTTCGAGCGCGGGAATGCGCCGCTCGTTGGCCAAGGGCCCCATGCGGCTCGCCTCGTCGAGACCGTTGCCGACCTTGATCGCGCGCGCGGCTTGCGTGAAACCTTGAAGGAAGCGATCGAACACGCCGTCCTCGACCAGGAAGCGGGTCGGAGATATGCAGACCTGTCCCGCATTGCGGAACTTCGAGGCCGCCAGCAGCGACACGGCCTTGTCGATATTGGCGTCCGCGCAGACGATCGCCGGGGCGTGGCCGCCGAGTTCCATCGTGGCGCGCTTCATGTGCCGGCCGGCCAGCGCCGCCAGATGCTTGCCCACCGGCGTCGATCCCGTGAACGAGATCTTGCGGATCGTGGGATGGGCGATGAGATAGTCCGAAATCTCGGCCGGGGAGCCGAAGACGAGATTGACGGCGCCCGACGGCAGTCCGGCATCGGCGAAGGCCCGGATCAAGGCGGCGGGCGCGGCCGGTGTCTCCTCGGGCGCCTTCACAATGATCGAGCACCCGGCCGCGATCGCGGCCGACAGCTTGCGCACCACCTGATTGATGGGAAAGTTCCAGGGCGTGAAGGCCGCCACCGGGCCGACCGGCAGCTTCACGGCCATCTGCAGGACGCCGGGCGCACGCGCGGGGATGATCTGCCCATAGGTGCGGCGCGCCTCCTCGGCGAACCATTCGATGATGTCCGCCCCGCTCAGGACCTCGCCGCGCGCCTCGGCCAACGGCTTGCCCTGTTCCATCGTCATCATCGGGGCGATGGCGTCCGCGCGCTCGCGCAGGAGCGCCGCGGCACGCCGCATCACTTGCGAGCGTTCCAGCGCGCCCGTGCGGCTCCAGACCTCGAAGCCCGCCTCGGCGGCTTCGAGCGCCGCGTCGAGATCGTCCCGCCCGGCATAGGCCAGCCGGCCGATCGCCTCGCCCGTCGCGGGGTTCTGAACCTCGATGGAACGGCCGTCGCGGGCGCCGCGCCATTGCCCGGCGATGAAGAGCTGCGTGTCGGGATAGGTCGTTGTCATCGGAAATTCCAATTCCAGTCGATAGGACGATGGAGGCGTGCGACCGCCCGCCGGGCCTGGCGGCCGGCCGGCGCGACGCGGGAGGCGAAGGTCAGGGCCGCCCGATCCGGAGGCGTCTCGATCACCCGCCCCTAGCGGGGCACGAAACCGAGAGCCAGACTGATGGTCCGGGCGGCGTTCATCACGTCATCGGAGAACTCGCGCAATTGCTTGCGCTTGACGCGCGAGTCCGGCCCGGACAGGCCGACGGCGCCGACCACCTCGCCGGATCGGTTGCGGATCGCGGCGGCGCAGGCCGCGATGCCCTCGCGCCATTCGCCATGGGCGACCGCCGCATAGCCTTTGCGGCGCGCCAGTTCGACATCCGCCCTGAGGTCCTCGAGGTTGGTGCGCGTCGTGCTCGTATAGGATTTGAACAAGGGCACGAAGCGTTCGAGATAGGCGTCGGGCATATGGGCCAGCATGGCCTTGCCGGTCGCCATGGTGAAGGCGGGAGCCCGCATCCCGACGCTCGTATGGGCGCGGATGTGATGAGCGCTTTCGATCTTGTCGATATAGACGACATCCGTCTCGTCCAGAACCGACAGGTGAACGGTTTCGCCCGTCGTCTGCGCCAGCGTCACGAGCGACGGTCGCGCCACCTGCACGAGGTCGAGGCGCCGATTGGCGGCGCTGCCGAGTTCCAGGATCTTGTTCGTCAGCTCGTAGGCGTTCGTGACCGGGACCTGACGCACGTAGCCCTGACCGACAAGGGTCGTCAGCAGCCGGTGGACATTGCTCTTGGTGAAGGCGAGTTCCTTGGCGAGATCCGTCACGCCGCGCGGCGTTTCGCTGAAGGCGAGGATCTCGAGAAGCCGGAGGCCCTTGATGAATGTCTTGTCCATGCCGCTGCTTCAATCCACCGCTGGCGGTCAACCTCGTCACCCGCCTCTACCATAGGAACGGAGACGGCTAAATGCTTGCCCCGCCCTGCGATCCCTGACGGGCAGCCGTGCCGGCGCCCCCCGAGCCGCGTTCGGGGGGCGTGGCGCATCGCCTTACTGCGCGAGAAGCGCGTTGATCTTCTCCTGCGCATATTCCTCGTTGGTGGACTTCCCGTCCGGGGAAACGGCGCCCCAATAGTCCGGGCTCCACTCGATGGCCTTTGCGAGGTTGGTCGGATTGTTGGCCCAGTAGATCGAAAGGTCCTTGTTGGCGGCCTCGAACACGACGGGCGACGGCAGGGCGACCGGATAGGCCTCCGTCAGGCGTGCGGCGCGTTCGGCGTCGAGGCGCCAGGACAGGAGCTTCAGCGCGTTGTCGTAGTGTGGCGCGCCCTTCGGGATCGAGAAGAAGTCGTAATACACGAAGCCCTGGTTCCACTCGACCTCCAGCGGCGCGCCGTCCAGCGCGAGCTTGCTCATCGAGCCCGTGTAGGCCATGCACATGTCCGCTTCGCCGTCGAGCAGGAGCTGCGGCGGCTGGGCCGAGGTCGTCCACCACTTCACCACCTGCGGCTTGATCTCGGCGACCTTCTTGAGCGCGCGCTCCATGTCGATCGGGTAGAGCTTGTCCTTCTCGACCCCATCGGCCATCAGCGCCGCTTCCATCACGAAGCGCGGCCAGGCCGGCAGGCAGCGGCGGCCGGGAAACTTCTCGGTGTTCCAGAAGTCGGCCCAGCTCTTGGGCGCGTCGTCGCCGGAGTATTTCTCGGTGTTGTAGGCGAGGCTGACGCCGATCACCTGAAGCGCGACGCCCTTCGGGCGCTTGAGATTGTCGGGCATGGCGGCCAGCGTCTTCTGGGCCGTATCCGACAGCTTGGAATAGTCGATGTCGGCGAGGCAGCAGTCGCCCAGAAGCTTGGTTTCCTGATCGAAGATGAAGGTGAGGTCCCATTCGGTCTTGCCGGCCTCGACCTGCGCCTTGATCTTCGGCCCGCTGCGCGCCTCCTGCACGGTGACGACCCTGATCCCCGTTTCCTTCTCGAAGGGGCCGTACATCACTTGGCGCAGCGCCTCGCCATAGCCGCCGCCGGGGTCCTGCATCACGACCTCGCCGCTCTGCGCGAGCGCCGTGGACGCCGCTCCCATCCAGAGGGCCGCCGCGACGATCCCGCCGGCGAAGGGCTTGAGGCCCGAGTTCATTCGCATCATCGTTTCTCCCAGAACAATGGTGACATGGACATCATCGCGCCACGCGGACGCGGGTGGGCTGTAGCCGGCGGCGTCGTGGCCCACCGGGCAAAGCGGGTGCGGCTTCATGGAGTCGCACCCGGCTTTCTCGTGGCGCGCCGCCCGTCAGGCGACGCCGCGCGAGCGGGCGAGCACGGGCCGGGCCAGCGCGATCCCGCCGATCACCAGCAGCACTTCGAGCGTCGAGACCACCGCCAGCACAGGGTTGAGCTGGTAGTTGATGTCGGCCCAGAGGCGCAGCGGCAGGGTCTGGAGGTAGGGGCTCGACAGGAACATGGTCAGAACCAGCTCGTCGAAGGAATGAAGGAAGGCGAAGAAGGCCGCGGCGCCGAGACCCGGCGCGATCGACGGAAGCGTGACGGTGCGGAACACGGTGAGCGGCGAGGCTCCATGAACGGCGGCTGCCTGTTCCAGGCGCGTGTCGACGCCCTGCAGCGAGGCGCACAGGATCACCACGACGATGGGCAGGCCGCCGATCGCGTGCGCGCCCGCCAGGCCCCAGACCGAGCCGACCAGGTCCCAGCGCACGAAGAGAGAGTAGAGCGACAGGCCGAGCACCACGGGGGGGACGATCACCGGGCTGACCAGAAGCAGCATGACGACCGATTTTCCCGGGATGCGGCTGCGCACCACGCCCATCGCCGCCGCCGTTCCGAGCGTGACCGCGATCGCCGCCGACAGGAAGGCGATCATCGCCGAGTTGCGGAAGGCCGCCATCCATTGCGGATCGGAAAAGAACTTGGCGTACCACCGGACCGAGAACCCGGGCGGCGGAAAGGTGAGATAGATGGCGCTCGAGAAGGAGATGATCCCCACGATGACGATCGGCAGGACGAGGGTCGCGATCACGAGACCGCCCATGCCACGGATGGTCAGCGATCCGACCCAGCCGGGCAGCGCCGACAGGGCGCGCAGGATCGGCCAGCCCAGGCGGTCCGCAAGGGCCATGCCGAGCCGGGAGCGCGCGGAGGTCCGCGTTCGCTCCGCCGTCCTGGCTGAGGCGACGGGTTTGGACGCCGCCTCCTCCAGCTTGGCGCCGCCCCAGATGAACTCGAATCCGAGGATGCGGCCGGCGATCGCCACCACAATGAGCGTGATGGTCAGGAGCACCACGGCCAGCGCCTGAAGAAAGCCCTCGCTCGTCGCGAAGTCCGCCTGCTGGGTGATGTGCATGGCGAACATCATGTCGCCCGGACCGCCCAGCAGCGTCGGCGTGATGAAGAAGCCGATCGCCGACACGAAGACGAGAAGGAAGCCAGCGCCCGCGCCCGGCAGCGTCAAGGGCAGGAGCACACGCCAGAAGGTCGCGAGCGGGCCCGCGCCCGAGGCCTGCGCGGCCCGCGTGAGGGCGGGGTCCAGCCGCGACACGCTGGAATAGATCGACAGGACCATGATGGGCAGGAGCACGGCCGTCATGCCGAGAAGCACCGTGCCGCGATTGAACAGAAGCTGGGCCGGCTCGCCGAGAATGCCGATCTGGACGAGGAGCTTGTTGATCGGCCCGTTGCGGCCGAGCAGCACCATCCAGGCATAGGTCCGGATGAGGATCGCGATGAAATAGGGAAGAACCACCGCCGTCGCGACGAGAAGCTGCGTGAGGCCCCGGGTGCGGTGGATCAGGAAGGCGGCGGGATAGCCGAACAGGAGGCAGAGCCCCGAAACGGTGAGCGCGATCTGCATCGTGCGAACCAGCGCGTCCCAGTAGAGCGAGGTCGCGAAGATGCGCTCGAAATAGCCCCAGGGCGTCGCGCCGGCGAAGCTGATGCGAACGAGATCGATCAACGGCAGAAGGTAGATCGAACCGAGGAACAAGGCGGCCGGCAGAAGCAGCCAGGCGGGGCTCTTCACCCTTTGGCGCCAGTCGGACAGGTCGATGCCGCGCCGTTCGGACGTGCGGGTCAGGCTGCTCATGCCAGCACCCAGCAGTCTTCGGCGCGCCAGCCCACGTGGAGCGTCTCGCCGACGGAGGGCAGGCGCCGGTCGGCGCCGTCGGCGCTGCGGATGAGAAGCGTCTCGCCGCTCGCCGTGCGCGCCTCGATGCGCAGGATTTCGCCCAGAAACAGAGCCGAGGTCACCGTGACCGGCATCGTGTTGGCGAGCGGCGCGTCGCCGACGACGATCCGCTCGGGCCGCACCAGGACGGTCGCGCGGCCGACGTCGATCCCGCTCGCGCTTTCGGCCGCGAACACGTATCCGCCCCTCGTCCTGAGGGTCATCGTCGACCCGCGCTTCTGCATGATCTCGGCGTCGATCAGATTGCTCTCGCCGACGAAGGAGGCCACGAAGCGATTGGCGGGGTGGCGGTAGATGTCCACGGGATTGCCGACCTGAACGATGCGACCCCCGTCGAGGACCGCGATCCGGTCGCTCATGGTGAGCGCCTCGCCCTGGTCGTGCGTGACGAACAGGATGGTGCTGCCGAGCCGCTGATGCAGATCGCGCAGTTCGATCTGGATGGACTCGCGAAGGCGCCGATCCAGGGCGCTGAGCGGCTCGTCCATCAGAACGACCTTGGGCCGCATGACGATGGCGCGGGCGATCGCCACCCGCTGCTGCTGGCCGCCGGACATCTGCGTCGGCAGCTTGGCCGCGTGTTCGGAGAGACGCATCATCTCCAGCGTCTCGGCCACGCGCCGTTCGGTCGTCTGGCGGTCGAGCCCCGCCATGCGCATGGGGAAGGCGACGTTCTGCGTCACCGTCATGTTCGGGAAGAGAGCGTAGCTCTGGAACACCATGCCGAAGCCGCGCCGATGGGTCGGCACGTTGTGGATGGGCCTGCCGTCGACGAGGATTTCGCCGCCATTGATCTTCTGGAAGCCGGCCACGAGGTTGAGAAGCGTGGTCTTGCCGCTGCCGGACGGCCCGAGCAGCGTGATGAACTCGCCGGGCTGCACGTCCAGGCTGATGTTGTCGGCGGCCCGAAAGCTCCCGTAGGTCTTGACGACGTCGCGCACCGCGATGCTGCTGCCTATGACCTGGCGAGAAGGCGCCGTCCGATCGGACGTGCCTTCCTGGCGCTCGCTGCGCCAAGCGGAACCGTCAGCCATGTCTCTCCTCCCGATGTTCTATTATTTAGAACAGCTTTTCGAATTTATGTTCTACTTGCGAATTTCTCTTGTCAAGCCATTCCCCCGCCGATATTCTGCAATTCAGAATAGTGTTCCAAATTGTGGAACATTGTGGCGACAGCTCGAAAGTCTTGCAGGGAGGTGCGAGTGCTGACGGATCTGCGATCGATGGCCAGTTTCGTGCGTTCGGGCATGCAGGTGGCGCTGCCGGTGGACTATGCCGGCGTCTCCATGGCCCTCACCCGCCCCCTGATCGAGACCGGCGCGCGAGACCTGCATCTCGTGTGCGTGCCGACCGGCGGCCTGCAGGTCGATCAGCTGATCGGCGCCGGCCTGGTGCGTACCGTGGAGACGAGCGCCGTGTCGCTGGGAGAGGCCGGCGGCGCGCCGTGCTTCAACCAGGCGGTCAAGGACGGAACGGTCCAGGTGATGGACGCGACCTGTCCCGCCATTCATGCCGGCCTGATGGCCGCCCAGAAGGGCGTGCCGTTCATCCCCATTCGCGGCCTGATCGGCACGGACATCCTGAAACACCGGCCGGATTGGCGCGTGATCGACGATCCGTTCGCGCCGACGCCCGAGCCGATCGTCCTCATCCCCGCGATCCTGCCGGATGTCGCCATCTTCCATGCGCCGATGGCCGACCGCTTCGGCAATGTCTGGATCGGACGGCGGCGCGAACTGGCCGCCATGGCCTATGCCGCCCGCCGCACCCTCGTCACCGTCGAGCGCGTCGTGGAAACGAACCTCCTCGCGCAGGAGACGACGGCCGCCGGCGTGCTGCCGTCGCTCTATGTCGACGCGGTGGCCGAGGCCCCCAAGGGCGCCTGGCCCTACGGATTGTGGGGCGAATATGCGCCCGACGCGGCGGAGCTCGCCGCCTATGCCGCCGCCGCGCGCACGCCGGAGGGTTTTGCCCGCTACATGGATCGCTCCATCGTGGATCGCCCCGGGGTGGATCGCTCCCCGGCGGATCGCCCCGTCGCGGATCGGCCCGGCACGGAGCCTGCCCTGTCATGCTGATCCTGCCGCGCGAAATCCTGATCGTCTCCATCGCCCGGCTGCTGGAGGGCGTGCGCCACGTCGCGGTCGGGGCGTCCTCGCCCATTCCCGCCGCCGGCGCCATGCTGCGCCGCGCCCTGAACGAGACGTCCGGCGCCCCGCCCGTGCGCCTGTCGATCCTCGGTTCGGTGGAGCACAACTTCTTCACCAACGGTTCGGCCGAGCTGTTCGACTGTGCCGGCCAGGGACGCATCGACGCCTTCTTCCTCGGCGGCGGGCAGATCGACGGCCAGGGCAACATCAATCTCGTCGGCGTCGGCGACTATCCGCGCTCCAAGGTGCGCTGGCCCGGCTCCTTCGGATCGGCCTATCTTTATTTCGTGGTGCCGCGCGTCATCCTGTTCCGCGAGGAACACAGCCCCCGCGTCCTCGTGGAGGCGGTCGATTTCGTGAGCGCGCCGGGCGTCAGCCCCGCCAACGTGCCCCGGACCGGCGGCCCGCATGCCCTTCTCACCGGCATGGGCCTGTTCCGCTTCGACCGGAGCGAAGGCCGCTTCGCGCTGGAAAGCACGCATCCCGGCCACAGCCTCGCCGACATCCGGGCGGCCACCGGCTTTCGCTTCGCCCATGACGAAACGCCCCGGGAGACCGAACGGCCCGACGCGCCGACGCTCGCGCTGCTTCGCACACGCGTGCTCGACGAGCTTTCCGAAACCTATCCCGAGTTCGCCGGCCAGATGTCGCGAGACATCGACGCTCTTGCGGCGTCCCGCTCGCTCGCCTCCTGAGAGGACAACCGATCCATGTCGAACCACGGCTCGCTCGCCAACATCCGGGTCATTGACGCCAGTCGCGTGCTCGGCGGCCCCTATTGTGGACAGATCCTCGCCGACCATGGCGCCGACGTCGTCAAGATCGAGCCGCCGGCCGGCGACGAGACGCGCGGCTGGGGCCCTCCCTTTCTGGACAGCACGGCAAGCTACTTCCTCGGGCTCAACCGCAACAAGCGAGGCATGGCGCTCGACATGTCGCAGCCCGCCGGTCAGGAGCTCCTTCTGACCCTGCTCGAAACGGCCGATGTCTTCATCGAGAACTTCAAGACCGGCACGCTGGAGCGCTGGGGCCTGACGCGCGAGGAACTGGAGCGCCGCTTTCCTCGCCTCGTGCATTGCCGCGTGTCCGGCTTCGGCTCCGACGGACCGATGGGCGGCATGCCCGGCTATGATGCGGCCATCCAGGCCTCGGCCGGCATCATGAGCGTCAACGGCGAGGTCGGGGGCGAGCCCTTGCGCGTCGGTCTGCCGGTGGTGGACATGGTCACCGGCCTCAACGCCGCGATCGGCATCCTGATGGCGCTGAACGAGCGCCAGACCAGCGGACGGGGCCAGTTCGTCGAGGCGGCGCTCTACGACTGCGCCATCTCGCTGCTCCATCCCCATCTGCCCAATCACTACCTTTCCGGCAAGGTCGCCAAGCCCACCGGCAACGCCCATCCCAACATCTGCCCCTACGACACGTTCGCGACGGCCGACGCCAAGATCTTCCTGGCGGTCGGAAACAACCGGCAGTTCGCGAGCCTCTGCGCGGTCCTGGGGCGGCCCGACCTGCCGGACGACGCGCGCTTTGCCACCAACGGCACGCGCAACGTCCACCGGGACGCCCTGAAGATCGAGCTGGAAAGCGCCCTGAGCGCGTTCGAATGCGCGCCGCTGGCCGATCGCCTCATCAAGGCGGGCGTTCCCTGCGGGGCGGTGCGCACGATCGACCAGGTTTTGGCCGATCCCCACACGATCCATCGCGAGATGGTGGTCGACATCGACGCCTATCGCGGCACCGGAACGCCCATCAAGATGGCGCGGACCCCGGCTTCCTATCGCCGCGCGCCGCCGCAATTCGCCGAGCACACGGATGCGATCCTCGCGGAAGCGTCGATCGACGCGGAGGGCTACCGAGCGGTGCTGCCGGGCCTTGCGCACAAGCCCCGCGCCCGGATCGCCTGACGTTTCCGTACCGCCCGCGAGGATGGGGCGCCCACTCGCGACCGTGTCAGCTCTTTTGGGGACCAGCCACCATGAATGGCGCCGACCTTTTATGCGAGACGCTTCTCGCCGACGGTATCGACATCTGCTTCGCCAATCCGGGCACGTCCGAAATGCATTTCGTGGCGGCGCTCGACCGCCAGCCGCGCATGCGCTGCATTCTCGGCCTCTTCGAGGGGGTCGTGACCGGAGCGGCCGACGGCTACGCCCGCATGGCGGACAAGCCGGCGGCCACGCTCCTGCATCTCGGGCCCGGGCTCGCCAACGGTCTGGCGAACCTGCACAACGCGCGCCGGGCCCGCTCGCCCATCGTCAACGTCGTGGGGGACCACGCGGTCGATCACCTGCCCTTTGATGCGCCGCTGACCTCCGACATCGAGTCGCTAGCAAAGCCCATGTCGCATTGGGTCGGCCGCGCCGAGACGGCGGACGGCATCGGCCAGCGCACGCAGGAGGCGATCCGCGCCGCGCGCTCCGCGCCCGGCCACATCTCGACGCTGATCCTCCATGCCGACGCGGCCTGGACCGAGACCCGGGCGAGCGTGCCGACGCCCTCGGCGCCTCCCTCCCCCGCCGCTCCCGACGGCGCGCGCATCGCGGCCGCCGCCCGCGCCCTGGCGCTCGGCCGCAACACCACGATCCTGGCGAGCGGCCGGGCGCTCCGCGAGGAGGAACTGGCGCTTCTCGACCGGATCGCGTCGCGAACCGGCGCCCGGCTGATGGCCCAGCAGTCCAACGGCCGCATGCATCGCGGCGCGGGCCGCGTGTCGGTGGACCGGGTTCCCTATGTCATCGACAAGGCGCTGGCGGCCTTCCGCGAAACCGAGCAGGTCGTTCTGGTGGGCGCCAGGACCCCGGTCGGCTTCTTCGCCTATCCCGGCAAGCCGAGCAGCATGCTGCCGGAAGGCTGCGTGGTTCTCGATCTCACGGATGAGGGCGCCGATCTCTCCGCCGCGATCCGGGCGCTCGCGGACGAAGTCGGCATTTCCGGCATCGCGCCGCGCTTGGGGGTCCGCCACCGCCCGCCCGTGCCGCAGGGCAAGCTGACCCCGGATGCGATCGCCGCCGTTCTGGCGCATCACATGCCCCCCGACAGCATCGTCTGCGACGAGTCGGTGAGTTCGGGGCGGGATTTCTTCAACGTCACGCACGGGGCCGAGCCCCACGACTTCCTGCAGCTGACGGGCGGGGCCATCGGCATCGGCCTGCCCCTGGCGGCGGGCGCCGCGATCGCCTGCCCCGATCGCAAGGTCGTGGTGCTGCAGGCGGACGGGAGCGGCATGTACACGGTGCAGGCGCTCTGGACCCATGCCCGGGAGCGGCTCGACATCTGCACCATCGTCTTCTCCAACCGGCGCTATCAGATTCTCCTGGGCGAGTTGGCGAATGTCGGCGCGGGCGCACCGGGCCGCAACGCCAGCCGGATGCTCGATCTCGACGATCCCGCGATCGACTGGGTGTCGCTGGCCCAAAGCATGGGCGTCGAAGCCGCGCGGGCCGAAACGGTCGAGACCTTCGAGGATCTTCTGAAAATCGCCTTTTCGCGGCCCGGCCCGTTCCTTATCGAAGCGGCGATCTGACAGGAGGCGGAACCATGGCCACGATCAAGCGCGTCCCCCATTGCAGCCATTGGGGCGCCTACACCATCCTGATGGACGGCGAGACGATCGCCGGCGTCGAGCCCTTCGCGTTCGATCCCGCGCCCTCGCCCATCATCCACTCCGTGCGCGAATGGGCCCGCCCCGAACGCCGCGTGCTCCAGCCGATGGTGCGCGCCGGCTGGCTGGCGAAGCGCGAAGGCAGCGACCGGCGCGGACGCGGCACCGAGAGCTTCGTGCCGGTGAGCTGGGACGAGGCGACGACGCTCGTCGCCGACGAGATCCGGCGGGTCGCGGGGACGTTCGGCAACGCATCGATCTTCGCCGGCTCCTACGGCTGGACGAGCTGCGGGCGCTTCCACCACGCCTCGTCGCTCCTGAAGCGCATGATGAACCTGTCGGGCGGCTATACGGGCCATGTCGACACCTATTCGATCGCCGCCGGACCGGTGATCCTGCGGCACACGCTCGGCGACGATCGCGCCTGCGGTGGTCAGGCCAACACGCTCGACACGGTGGCCGAGAACACCGAGACACTGGTGGTTTTCGGCTCGCTCTCGCCGCGCACGGCCCAGAGCGAAGCGGGCGGCATCGCCACCCATTCCCTCGAAATCTATCTCAAGCAGCTCACCCAGCGCGGCGTGAAGGTGGTTCTCGTGTCGCCCCTGCGCGACGATCTGCCCGATTTCGTGGACGCCGAATGGTGGCCGATCCGCCCCAACACCGATACCGCGCTCATGCTGGGTCTGGCCGGCGAGATCGTGAAGGCCGATCGCCACGACACGGCGTTTCTGGATCGCTGCACCAGCGGGGCGGACAAGCTCCTCGCCTATCTCGACGGCTCGACCGACGGCGAGTGCAAGGACGCGGCCTGGGCCGCGCGCATCACCGGGCTCGACGCCGGGAAGATCGCGGGCCTTGCCCGGCAACTCGTCGAAACGCGCTCCATGCTGACGGTCAGCTGGAGCCTGCAGCGGGCGCACCATGGCGAGCAGCCCTTCTGGGCCGCGCTGAGCCTCGCCTCGATCGTCGGGCAGATCGGGCTGCCGGGCGGCGGAATGGGCTTCGGCTACGCATCGCTCGGCGGCAACGGCGCGCCCATCAATCTCGGCAAGTCGCCCGCCATCTCGCAGCTTCGCAAGCCCATCGACAGCTTCATTCCCGTCGCCCGCATCAGCGACATGCTGCTTCATCCCGGCGCCGAGTTCACCTACGAGGGGCAGACGCGCACCTATCCCGATGCGCGCCTCGTTTATTGGGCGGGCGGCAATCCCTTCCACCACCACCAGGATCTGAACCGCTTGTCGGAGGCCTGGACCCGGCCCGAGACGATCATCGTCCAGGACCCGATGTTCACCGCGACCGCCCAGCGCGCCGACATCGTGCTGCCCGCCAACACGTCGATCGAGCGCAACGATCTGGCCGGCAACAAGCGCTCGGATTTCGTGATCGCCATGCACCGGGCGATCCCCTCGCTCGGCCAGTCGCGCTCCGACTTCGACATTTTCGACGAGATCGCCGGAAAGCTCGGCGTCGGCGCGGCCTTCAACGAGGGCCGCGACGAGATGGGCTGGCTGCGCCATCTCTACGAGGCGAGCCGCACCGATGCGCGCGAGCGCCTCGACTTCGACATGCCGGACTTCGACACGTTCTGGGAACAGGGCTACGCCCGCTGCCCGGTGAAGTCGCACAATGTCTATCTTCAGGAATTCCGCGCCCGGCCGGACGAGCATCCGCTCGCCACCGAAAGCGGTCGGATCGTTCTGGGCAGCCAGACGCTGGAGCGTCTCGGCTACGAGGATTGCCGCGCCCATGCCGCTTGGATCGAACCGGCCGAGTGGCTGCGGTCCGGGTCCGAGGACGACCGGCTGCATCTCATTTCGCACCAGCCGCCCGGCCGCCTTCACAGCCAGCTCGAAACCGGCGCGGCCAGCATGGCGCAGAAGCGCGACGGCCGCGAAACGGCGCGCCTTCATCCGGACGACGCGCGAAGGCGCGGCATCGGCGACGGGCAGGCGATCCGCCTGTGGAACGAGCGCGGCGCGTGTCTCGCCACCGCCGACCTGTCCGATACGGTTCGCGAGGGCGTCGTGGTTCTGCCGACCGGCGCCTGGTTCACCCCGACCGGCAATAGCGGCCTCGAGATCGCCGGCAACCCGAACGTTCTGACGCTCGATGTCGGCACCTCGCGCTTCGGCCAGGGCTGCTCGGCCCATACCTGTCTCGTTCACGTGGAGCCCTTCGCGGGAGACGCCGGCGACGCGATCGACATCTATGGGGAAAAGCTGTCCGCCCTCCTGACGCAAAGGGAGCCCGCATGACCGGGGTGAGCGAAACGGACCTCCAGCACCGACGGGACATCGTCGCGGCCTGCCGCCAGATGACGGCGCTCGGCATCAACCAGGGCACATCCGGCAATATCAGCGTCCGGGTCGAGGGGGGCCTCTTCGTCACCCCGTCCGGCCGCGCCTATGACGAGATGGAGCCCGAGGATATCGTGTTCATGCGATGGGACGGCTCCTGGGATGCGACGCCCGGCAACGTTCCCTCCAGCGAATGGCGCTTTCACCTCGACATCCTCAGGGCCAAGCCCGAGGTGAACGCGGTGGTTCACGCCCATCCGACCTATTGCACGATCCTCGCCATTCTCAACCGGCCGATCCCCGCGATCCACTACATGATCGCGGTCGGCGGGGGAAACGACATCCCCTGCGCGCCCTACGCCCAATACGGCACGTCGGAGCTTTCCGATGCGGCCGTCGCAGCCTTGACCGAACGGCGGGCCTGCCTCCTGGCCCATCACGGCCTGATCGCGACCGGCCCGCATCTGCGCAAGGCGCTGTGGCTGGCGGTCGAGGTCGAGACGCTCGCGCGCCAGTATCACGGCTGCCTCCAGATCGGCGAACCGCCGCTTCTGCCCGATGCCGAGATCGACAGCATCCTCGAACGCTGGGGCCAGTACGGGTTGCGCGACAGGCCCGCCATCGAGGCCGCCTGACGGCGACCCTTTCCCCTCCCCCTTCATCCAGCAGGAGCGGCCTTCATGGCGCACACCCACGACGTCAGCGTTTGCGGCAGCTACATTCTCGACATCTGCGGGTTTCCGGTCACGGAAACGCCGGCGGGCGGCGGGCGCGCCCTGATCGAGGAAATCCGCCTGTCGGTGGCGGGAACGGCCGGCGGCACGGTGGTTCCCTGCGCGCGCCTCGGCCTCCAGGCGCTGGCGGTGGGCGCGGTCGGATCGGACGAAAAGGCCGATTGGGTGCTGGATGCGATGCGCCGCGACGGGATCGACGTGTCCCGGATGGAGCGCATGGCGGGCGTGCCGACCTCGGCGACGATCCTGCCGATCCGCCCCGACGGCTCACGCCCGGCGCTGCACGCGCGCGGCGCCTCGGCCCGCTGGCGCATCTCCCCCGAGGTGCAGGAGGCGGCCTGCCAAGCCCAGGTGCTGCATCTCGGTGGTGTCGGCTCGATCCTGGCGATGGATGGCGAGCCCTCCCGCGCGCTTCTGGAGATGGCAAAGGCCAAGGGTTGCGTCACGACGCTCGACCTCATCTCGGCGCGCGACGAGACGCTGTCGCTCGTGGAGCCGCTCCTGCCCTTCACCGACTTCTTCATGCCGAGCATCGACGAGGCGGCGGTGATGGTGGGAAGCCCCGATCCGCGAGCCTGCGCAGAGTTCTTCATCGGCAAGGGGGCCGGCGCCTGCGCGATCTCGCTGGGAGCCGACGGCTCCTACATCCAGACGCGCGAGGGGCGAAGCTTCACCGTGCCCGCCTTCGACATCACGGTTCGCGACACGTCGGGCTGCGGCGATTCCTACACGGGCGGCTTCATCGCCGGCCTCGTGCGCGGCTGGGATCTTCTCGACTGCGCCCGACTTGCCACCGCGACCTCGGCGATCGTGGCGACGGGCGTCGGCTCGGGCGCCAATCTCGTGTCCTTCGAAGAAACCGTCCACGCCATGAACACGCTGCCGGTGAAGGGCGCCTGAGACAGGCCCTTCACCCCGTCGAGCCATCCAACCGAAAGCAACAGCCATGACCAGACATGCCATCGTGACGGGCGCCAGCCGCGGCATCGGCCGCGCCATCGCCCTCGGCCTTGCGGAGCGCGGCTACGATCTCGCGCTCAACGACATCGCGGCGCAGGACGGCGATCTCGGCGAAACCGCAGCGATGATCGAAGCGCTCGGCCGACGCTGCGTGCGCGTCCTCGCCGATGTCAGCCAGCTGGAGGACTGCCGCCGGGCGGTTCGGGAAGCCGTCGAAGGGCTCGGCCATATCGACGTCCTCGTCAACAATGCGGGCATCCTGCGCCTGGCGATGATCGAGGAGATGACGCCCGAGACCTGGGATCAGACCTTCGCGGTCAACACGCGGGGCGTCTTCCAGATGACGCAGGCCGTGATCGGCCACATGAAGGAGCGCCGCTACGGCCGCATCGTCAACATCGCTTCGCTCGCCGCGCGCACCGGCGGCCCCGGTCAGGCCCATTACTCGGCCTCGAAATCGGCCGTTGTCGGCTTCACCCGCGTCTCGTCGATGGAGTTCGCCGGACACGGCATCACCGTGAACGCGGTGTGCCCGGGGATCATCCTCACCGAGATGGGCAAGAACAACCTGCGCGATCCCGAGCGCGTCGCCTATTTCGAGAAGATCACCGACGTTCATCGCCTCGGCCAGCCGGAAGACGTGGTCGGCCCCGTCGCCTTCTTCGCCTCCGACGATTCCGCATTCGTCACGGGACAGGCGCTGAATGTCGACGGAGGTATCTTCTACAGCTGAGGCAGCGTTGCGCGGTCGATCCGCGAAACGCGGACGCACAGGCCGGCTGTCGATGCTTCGTCAGGGAGCGCGTGCAACCGACGATCGCCAGACGAGCGAGACGTCGAACACCCGGTCCGCCGGCTCCTCGACGACGCCATCGGCGACGAGGCGCACCATCCAGTCGGTGATGGCGGAAACGGGCTGCGCGAAGGTCGTGAGATCATAGGAGGCCCAGCCCGCCTGCTCGATGTCGTCGAACCCGATCACCCCGACCTCGCGCGGCACGCTGCGGCCGAAGCGATGGCGCGCGGCGTCGAGAACGCCGCAGGCCAGAAGATCGGTCACGGCGAAGACGGCGTCGGGCGGATCGTCGGACGCGAAAAGCTCGGTTCCGCCCTGTAGGCCGCTTTCATAGGCCGTGGCCCCGCCTTCCCAGACGGCGACCTCCTGCCCCGCCTCGCGCGCGGCGGCGAGGAAACAGTCCCGCCGGGCCTTCAGACTGGGGGTTCCGATCGCGGAGGTGACGAGCGCGAGGCGCCGATAGCCCGCGCGCAGAAACAGGTTGGCGGCGGTGCGGGCGGCGCGCGCATTGTCCACCGACAGGTTGATCGTGCCGGGCAGGTGATCGTCGCGGTTGAGGAGGATCAGCCGCTGGCCGCTGTCGAGGCAGCTTTGCGCGATCGAGCGATAGGGCGTGCCCGAAAGCACGATCGTGGCGTCGGCCCGGTAGTTCAGCGTCTGGCGGAGCGCCGCTTCCACATTGCCGGAGGCCCGCCCCGCGTTCAGCACCATGACGACCTTGCCGGCTTCCTGCAGGACGCGCGACAGGGTTTCGATGAGACTCGACAGGTAGGGCGTGTGGATGTCGGCCACGATGAGGCAGACGATGCCCGTCTGCTGGCGCATCAGGCCCCGCGCCAGATGGTTGACATGGTAGCCGAGCTCGGCCGCGGCGGCCTCGACCTTGGCGCGCGTGTCGGGAGAGATGCTGGCGCCCGGCGTGAAGGCGCGCGACACCGCCGAGCGCGAGACGCCCGCCAGCCGCGCCACTTCCTGCGCGCTCGCAAAGGCGACCGGCCGCCCGGCCTCCGGCCTTCCCTTGTGTTCCGTCATGTTTCGCTCTGCAAAGCCGTGCACCCTTACCCGCGCAACAATGGCAGGCTGCCCGACAGTTGACAATCATCCTGCAAACGTCGAGCTTGCACAGGAGTGCAAAGTACCAACGATGCTGGGAGGCTCGACAATGCGCACCAAACTTCTGACCGCCGCCATGCTCTTGGGAGCGGCCTTCGCTCCCCTTCCCGCCCAGGCGGCCGGGACGCTGAACCTCATCTGCGCCGCCGACGTGAAATGGTGCGAGCTGATGGAGCGGGAGTTCGAGGCCAGCCACGACATCGACGTCAACATGGTGCGCATGAGTTCGGGCGAGGCCTATGCCCGCCTTCGCGCCGAAGCGCGCAACCCCAAGACCGACCTCTGGTGGGCGGGCACGGGCGACCCGCATCTTCAGGCGGCCGACGACAAGCTGACGGTGGAATACAAGTCGCCCATGCTGGACCAGCTCCAGCCCTGGGCGCAGAAACAGGCCGAGGTTTCGGGCTACCGCACGGTGGGCATCTATTCCGGCGCGCTCGGCTGGGGCTACAACACCGACATCCTCGCCAAGAAGGGCCTGGACGCCCCGGCCTGCTGGAAGGACCTGACGGACGCGAAGTACAAGGGCGAGATCCAGATCGCCAACCCGAACTCGTCGGGCACCGCCTATACGGCGCTCGCGACGCTCGTGCAGCTGATGGGCGAGGACGAAGCCTTCGCCTATCAGAAGGCGCTGAACGCCAATGTCACGCAATACACCAAGTCCGGCTCGGCCCCGGTGAAGGCGGCAGCGCGCGGCGAAACCGGCATCGGCATCGTCTTCATGCATGACGCGGTGGCCATGACCAAGCAGGGCTTCCCGGTGAAGACCGTCGCCCCGTGCGAGGGAACCGGCTTCGAGGTCGGCTCCATGTCGATCGTCAAGGGCGCCAAGAATCTCGAGAACGCCAAGATCTTCTACGACTGGGCGCTCTCGGCCGAGGTGCAGTCCAAGGCCGCCGAGGCCGACAGCTTCCAGCTGCCCTCCAACAAGAGCGCCACCGTGCCGCCCGAGGCACCCAAGCTCGGCGAGATCAAGCTGATCGACTACGACTTCGCCAAATACGGCAATGCCGACACCCGCAAGGCGCTTCTGGAGCGCTGGGACCGCGAAATCGGCGCCTCCGCCAACTGATCCCGTCCTGGCGCGCGTCGCCGTGGCGCGCGCCGGCTCCATCGTTCGGGAGGATTCGGCTCCATGGATTCGCGCGTTCGCCGGCTCGACGGCGCCCTCATCCTCGCTCTCGTCGCCTTCGCGCTCCTGCCCTGGTACGGGCTGGAAGGCGGCATCTGGAACGGACGCTGGCTCGCCTCCTGGCCGCTCGCGCCGGAGGCCGCGCCCGGCCTCGCGCAGATCGGCGTGCGCTCGGCGTTCTGGCTCGTGCCGCTGGCGCTCACGATCGGTGCCGCGCTCGCCCTGCGCTTCACGCCGCCCGGCGAGCGGCGCGGCCGGTGGCTCGCAACTGTGGGCGGCATCGGCCTTGCCTGTCTCGTCGTGGAAGGCCTTTCGATCGGCTATGGCGGCTGGAACTGGAGCGGCTGGGAATCCCTTTTCGGCCCGCTGGAGGACGGACAGCCGCCCTTCGGCCTCGGCGCCTTCGCCCTCGCGCTCGCCTTTCTCCTGTTTCTCTCCTTCGGCCTTGCCGAGCGCGGTCGCCTGCGGGGCGACGCCTTCGTGCTCTCGGCCATCGCGCTCGTCGTCGCGCTGGTCACGGCCTTCGTTCTGTATCCTCTGGCGAGCCTGTTTGCGGGCGCGTTCCAGGCGCTCGACGGCTCGTTCGACGCCACGAGCTTCCTCACCAACATTCAGGACCCGTCGATCTGGTCGCTCAGCTGCCTGACGGGCTCGGGCAATTGCGGCCTCGCCTGGCGCACGGTGACGCTCGCGATCTGCACGGGCCTCGGCACGACGATCCTCGGCCTTGCCTTCGCGCTGGTGGCGACGCGCACAGGCTTTCCCTTCAAGCGCCTCCTGCGGCTACTGACGATCCTGCCGATCATCACGCCGCCCTTCGTGATCGGCTTGGCGCTCATCCTCCTGTTCGGGCGCTCGGGCGTCGTCACGCAAGCGATCCTGACCCTGACCGGCCTTGATGGCGGGCGCTGGCTCTATGGCCTGCCCGGCATCTGGATCGCGCAGATGCTGAGCTTCACGCCGATCGCCTTCATGGTGCTGATCGGCGTCATGGAAGGCATCAGCCCCGCCATGGAAGAGGCCGCGCAGACCATGCGCGCCAACCGCTGGCGCACCTTCTGGACCGTGACCTTCCCCCTCATGCGCCCCGGCCTCGCCAACGCCTTCCTCGTCGGCTTCATCGAAAGCATGGCCGATTTCGGCAATCCGCTCGTGCTCGGCGGCAGCCATGGCGTCCTTTCGACGGAAATCTTCTTCGCGGTCGTCGGCGCGCAGAACGACCCGGCCCGCGCGGCGGTGCTCGCCCTCGTGCTTCTCGCCTTCACGCTCTCGGCCTTCTTCCTCCAGCGCCTCTGGCTGCGCGGGCGCTCCTACACGACCGTCACCGGCAAGGGCGATTCCGGCCGCCATGTGCCGCTCGACCCCAAATTGCGCGCCATCGTCGTCAGCGCGGTTTCGGTCTGGGTCGTCTTCACGCTCACCGTCTATGCCATGATCGTCTTCGGCAGTTTCGTGCGCACGCTCGGCCTCGACAACACGCTGACGCTCGACCACTACGCCAAGGCCTTCTCGGTCTCCTCGGGCGAAAGCGGCTTGCGCTGGACGGGCGTCGCCTGGAACTCGTTCTGGACGACGATGGAGATCGCGCTGATCGCCGCGCCACTCACCGCCCTTGTCGGCCTTCTCTCGGCCTATCTTCTGGTGCGCCAGCGCTTTGCGGGCCGCGAGATGCTGGAATTCGTGCTGATGCTCTCCTTCGCCATTCCCGGCACGGTGATCGGCGTGTCCTATGTGCTCGCCTTCAACCTGCCGCCGATCGAGATGACGGGCACGGCGATGATCCTCGTGATCTGCTTCGTCTTCCGCAACATGCCGGTGGGCGTGCGCGGCGGCATCGCGGCCATGAGCCAGCTCGACCGGAGCCTCGACGAGGCCTCGCTGACGCTGGGCGCCAATTCCTTCACCACGCTTCGGCGCGTCGTGCTGCCGCTCCTGAAGCCCGCCATCGTGGCGGCGCTCGTCTATTCCTTCGTGCGCTCGATCACCTCGATCAGCGCCGTGATCTTCCTCGTCAGCGCGCAGTACAACATGGCGACCTCCTATATCGTCGGCCTGACGGAAAACGGCGAATACGGCGTCGCCATCGCCTATTCCACCATGCTGATCGCGGTGATGGTCGTCGTCATCGGCCTGTTCCAGCTTCTGGTCGGCAAGCGAACGCTGCGGCGCGAAACGCGCAACACCGCGCCGGCCGCCGCAGCCCCCACGAGTGCCGCCACGCTTTCGCAGGAGAAGGTCGCATGACCCAGACCGCCGCCAAGGGCTCCGTCCGTTTCGAAGCCGTCGAAAAGCGCTTCGGCTCCGTCGTCGCCATCCGCTCCCTGTCCTTCGACATCGAGCCGGGAACGCTGGTGACGCTGCTCGGCCCCTCGGGCTGCGGCAAGACCACGACGCTGCGGATGCTGGCGGGGCTCGAACAGCCGACCGCCGGGCGCATCCTGATCGGCGGGCGGGACGTCACCAACCTGCCCGCCAACGAGCGCGACGTCTCGATGGTGTTCCAGTCTTACGCGCTGTTTCCGCATATGAGCGTCGGCGAGAACGTCGCCTATGGCTTGCGCTCGGGCGGAAGCTCCAAGCGCGAGGCGCTGGAGCGGGCGAAGGATGGTCTGGCGCTGGTCGGCCTCGAAGGCTTCGCCGAGCGCCTGCCGAGCGAACTGTCGGGCGGCCAGCAGCAGCGCGTGGCCGTCGCGCGCGCGCTCGTCCTGGAGCCGCAGGTCCTGCTTCTGGACGAGCCGCTCTCCAATCTCGACGCGCGGCTGCGCCGCCATGTGCGCACCGAAATCCGCGAATTGCAGCAGCGCCTCGGCTTCACCGCCGTTTACGTGACGCACGATCAGGAGGAGGCGCTGGCCGTGTCCGATCGGATCGTGGTGATGAAAAGCGGCGAGATCGCGCAGGCCGGCTCGCCGCGCGAATTGTATGAGACGCCCGCCTCCTCCTTTATCGCCGACTTCATCGGCGAGGCCAATGTCGTGCCCTGCGAGGTCGCGCGGGCCGGCGATGGCGGGCTGGAAGCGCGGCTCGGGGGCCTGCGCCACCCGATCCGCGCGGCAACGGCCCGCGAGGGCGCGGCCCAGCTTGCGATCCGCCCGAACGCCATTACGCTGGGCGAACCCCGGCCCGACCGTCTGGACGGGCGCGTCGCCAGCGCGGCGTATCTGGGCGATCACATCGAATACGAGGTGGAAACTGCGCTCGGCCGCCTTTTCGTGGTGGATACCGCCATCGAGACCGTGCGCCCCGTTTCCAGCGCCATCGGCATCGGCCTGCACGAGCGCGGCGTCGCGCTGATCCCGGCTTGAGAGACATCATGACCGACATGACAGAGACAAACGACAGCGCCATCCGCGCACGACAGACGCTGGCCGAAGCCATCGCGCGGGAGGGCGGGCGCGTTGCGCTTTCCTATTTCCGCGACCGCTCGCGCCTGACGGTCGACCAGAAGATGAACGGGCAGGATGTCGTCTCGATCGCCGACAAGGAGGTAGAGACCTTGCTGCGCGAGCGCATCGCGGCGAGTTTCCCCGATGATGGCCTTCTCGGCGAGGAATACGGGCTTCAGGAAGGCACATCCGGCTTTCGCTGGGTGATGGACCCGATCGACGGCACGAGCCCCTTCGTGTTCGGCATTCCGGCCTGGTGCGTGTCGATCGCGGTCATGCAGAGCGAGCGGATCGTCGCGGGCGTCATCTACGCGCCGACGACGGACGAGCTGTATTCGGCGCGGCGCGGCGCGGGCGCGACGATGAACGGCCAGCCGATCCATGTTCTGGAAAGCGCAACGCTCCAGAACGGCGTTCTGGGGCTCGGCGCCAATCACCGCGTTCCCGCCGCCACCGTCTCGCGCGTCGTGGAGCAGCTTCTCGCCGAAGGCGGCATGTTCATCCGCAACGGCTCGGGCGCGCTGATGCTGGCCTATGTCGCGGCCGGGCGTCTGGCAGCCTATTGGGAGCCGCATATGAACGCCTGGGACTGCTATGCCGGCTTTCTTCTCGTGGAAGAAGCGGGCGGCTGGATCGTCGATCCCACAGAGTGGAGCGGCCTGATGGATGGCGGCCCCGTCGTCGCGGGCTCGCCGGGCACAAGGGCCGATCTTCTGCGCATCGTCGCCGGCGACGCGGCTTAGCGCCAAGCTCACCTCCGCCGCACGGCCCGGCGGGGGCCTTCGGTCGAGATCAGACCGGGGTCGTGTCGACCGAACGGCTGCTCGCCTCGTGCCGCACCCGGCTTTCCACCAGAAGACCCTCGGCGCTCATGATCGGATGGGCGACCGAGACAATATGGGCGTTGATGCGCTTGAGGTCGCGCAGCATGTCCAAATGAAGCGAACTCGTCTCGATGCTCGCCCGCTTGTTCTCGCGCAGGCGCTGGAAATGCCGCGCGGCCGAGCGCTTCTCGATCTGCCGGACCGTCAGCTTGGCGTCCATCAGCCGGCGCGACAGGTCGAGGTCGCGCGTCACGAAGATGGACTGCGCCATGCGCAGGTTCTCGATCGTCGTGTCCATGAAGGCGTCGAGTTCGCGAAAGCCTTCGTCCGAGAACCAGAGGTCGAAACTGACCATCTTGTGGACCTCATGGACGAGGCCCTTCTCGACGATGTCGCCGATATGCTCGAGATTGATCGCGTAATCGACGATCTCGGCCGAGCGCCCGTGCGCCTTGTCCCCGGCCTCGCCCTCCGCGATTTGGGCGATGTAGATCTTCACCGCCTGTTGCAGCCGGTCGACGTCCTTTTCGAGGGGCGCAATGCCGCGCAGGAGCGTCAGGTCGCGCCGCCGGAAGGCCTCCTGCACGTCGCACAGCATGGTCTCCACGAGATCGCCGACGCCCAGAACCTCGCGCGTCGCGCTGGCGAGGGCCACGACCGGCGTCGAAAGCTCCTCCGGGTCGAGGAATTTCGGCGCGTTCCGCTCCTGCGGCGCGTCGGGCAGGAGGCGCCGCATCTGGTCGGCGAGCGGTCCGGCCAGCGGCCAGAACACGAGGGCGAGCACGAGATTGAACAGGAGGTGGACATCCACCGGCAGGTTGGCCGCGCCGAGGCCGAGGCCCGACAGCGCGGCGCCGACATGGTCGGCCAGCGGCAGGATGGCGAGGACACCGCAGGCCCGCGCGACGAGATTGCCGAGAACCACGCGCCGGGCCGCGACGGGCTCGCGCGAAGTCGCCAGAAGCGGCGGGATCGCACCCCCGAGATTGGCTCCGAGCACGAGAACCACGATCAACCCGTCCGACAGGATGCCGGCCGCGCCGAGCGCGGTGACGAGAATTACCACGGCCAGACTGCTCGCCGCCGCGAGAGCCAGCGCGGCCGACAGAAGCAGGGCGACCGGCCAGGCATCGTCGAGAAGCCCGATAAAGGCCCCGAGCGCCGGCGAAGCGCGCATCGGCTCGGTGGCGAGGCTGAGGAGATGCAGCGACAGGAGAAGGAGCCCGACGCCCATCAGGGCAATGCCCGCCCCCTGCCGGGGGCCGACGCCATTGCGGCGCAGCGCGAAGCCGACGAGGAGGAGGACCGGCGACAGCCATTCGATGCCGGCCGCCACGATCCAGGCCGTCAGCGCCGTGCCGATATTGGCGCCGAGAAGCACGACCTGCGCCATGCGCGGATCGACGAGCCCGCGTTCCACGAAGGAAGCCGTCATCAGGCCGGTCGCCGTCGAACTCTGGAGCGCCAGGGTCGCGCCGATCCCCGACAGGAGCGCCCGCCAGGACTGCTGCGTGCCCGCCGCGAGAACCGCTCGGAGCCGCCCGCCGAAGGCCTGGAGAACGCCCTGTTTGACCTCCGACAGCCCGAACAGAAGCAGGGCCACGGCGCCTGCGAGATTGATCATGACGAGTACGGACTGCATGGCGCATTCTTGAAGGATTGGAGAGGAACGGAAAGGGCGAAATGCGGACGGGCGGGTCCTGTGACGCAGCGGAGAAAGGGAGTGGCGACTCGCGCGGGAACGGGGTCCGGCGGAGGGTGCTTCAACGTCGCAGATGATCGCGTCCTTGGGAAGGCGACCTTATCAAGCCGGCGTTCCTTGCCGCCCCGCCGATGGGGATCGCGATCCCGAGGATCGCCCGCGCCCCGCTCCCACGAAGGTCGGCTGATCGCCTCTTCAACAGATCATATGATGGACGACTGATTGTCAGGTTGACGTCCAGACCTGCGCATGGCTTGTCTCGAAGATCGAAAAGGCGGCGCGAGACCGCCGGAGACATGAATTGGCGATCCGTGGCCGCCCGCTTGGGGATCGAGGCCGCCGGCGCCTGGGGAGGACTGATATGACCGCACGCGCGCTGACGCTTGCCCTGACCATGGGCGTCGCCTTCACCTCGTCGTCGGCCTTTGCCGCGACCGAGCTTCAATGGTGGCACGCCATGAACGGCGCCAACAACGAAGTGGTGGAAGAACTCGCCAAGGAGTTCAACGCCAGCCAAAGCGACTATGTCATCAAGCCCGTCTTCAAGGGCACCTATCCCGAAACGCTGAACGCCGGCATCGCCGCCTTCCGCGCCAAGCAGACGCCGGCCATCATCCAGGTCTTCGACGTCGGCACGGGCGTGATGATGGGCGCGAGCGGCGCGATCAAGCCGGTGGCCGAGGTGCTGGAACAGGGCGGCTACACGTTCGACAAGTCGCAATATCTGCCGGGCATCGTGAACTACTATTCCAAGCCCGACGGGACGATGCTGTCCTTCCCCTACAATTCCTCCTCGCCGATCCTCTACTACAACAAGGATACGTTCCAGAAGGCGGGCCTGGATGCCAACAACCCGCCCAAGACCTGGGACGATGTCTTCGCGGCCGCGCGCAAGATCAAGGAAAGCGGCGCCGCGCCCTGCGGCTACACCTCGACCTGGCTGACCTGGATTCACCTGGAGAATTTCGCGGCCTGGAACAATGTGTCCTATGCGAGCGGCGAGAATGGTCTTGCCGGCGGCAAGGTGGAACTGGCGATCGACGCGCCGATCTATGTCGACCATTTCCAGGCGATCGCCGATCTCGCCAAGGAAGGCGTCTTCCGCTACGGCGGCCGGACCTCGGAGGCCAAGCAGCTCTTCCTGTCGGGCGAATGCGGCATCCTGACCGAGTCCTCGGGCGGCCTCGGCGACGTCGTGAAGTCGGGCATGAACTACGGCATCGGCCAGCTTCCCTACGACACGAAGGGGGTCAACGCCCCGCAGAACACGACGCCCGGCGGCGCGAGCCTCTGGGTCTTCGGCGGCAAGAGCGACGCCGAGTACAAGGGCATCGCTCAGTTCTTCAACTTCCTGTCGCAGACCGACATCCAGTCCCGCCTGCATCAGAAGTCGGGCTATCTTCCGGTGACGCTGGCGGCCTACGAGGCCACCAAGGCGAGCGGCTTCTACGAGAAGAACCCGGGTCGTGAAACGCCGATCAGCCAGATGATGGGCAAGGCACCGACCGAGAACTCCAAGGGCGTGCGCCTCATCAACCTGCCGCAGGTGCGCGACATCGAGAACGAGGAGTTCGAGGCCATGCTGAACGGCAGCCAGGACGCCAAGACCGCGCTCACCAAGGCCAAGCAGCGCGCCGACGCCGCGATCGCCTCGGCCACACGTTAAGAAACGGCACGAGCGTCGGCCGGGTCCGCCCGCCCGCCGGTGGGGTCCACCCGCCGGCGCTTGTCCCCCGATGCTTCGGGCCAGGGGGTCGATGCGGCCTCGCGTCGCCCGTTCCCAAGCATTCCTGCGAAGGGCGAACCATCCCTTAGCGACCCCGCGCTGCCGGGTCGTCACCCCATCTCCAGAGACCCAAGGCTTACAAGATGGCCTCTCCTCGCGTCGTCTTTCCCAACAAGGTGCTGCCCTATCTCCTGCTCGCACCGCAGATCGCGCTGACGCTGGTCTTCTTCTACTGGCCGAGCGCGCAGGCGCTCTACCAGTCGACCCTGCGCGAGGACGCCTTCGGGCTCGCCACCGAATTCGTCGGGCTCGCGAACTTCCAGGCCGTGCTGTCCGATCCGAACTATCTGCATTCGCTTCGGGTGACGCTGGTCTTCAGCTTCGCGACGGCGGCGCTCGCCATGGGCCTGTCGCTCTTTCTCGCCTCGGCGGCCGAGACGGTCGTGCGTGGCAAGGGCATCTACCGCACGCTCCTGATCTGGCCCTATGCGGTGGCGCCCGCCGTCGCGGGCCTTCTCTGGCTCTTCATGTTCAGCCCGACCATGGGCACCTTCGCCTATATGCTGCGGGCCACCGGCTACAATTGGGACCCGCTCCTCAACGGCGATCAGGCCATGGTCATGGTGGTGGTCGCGGCAGCCTGGAAGCAGATCAGCTACAATTTCCTGTTCTTCGTCGCGGCGCTCCAGTCCGTGCCCCGCTCCCTGATCGAGGCCGCCGCCATCGACGGCGCGCGCGGCCCCAAGCGCTTCTGGACGATCGTCTTCCCGCTGATCGCGCCGACCAGTTTCTTTCTTCTGGTGGTGAACTGCGTCTACGCCTTTTTCGACACGTTCGGCATCATCCATGCCGTGACGGGCGGCGGGCCCGCCAAGGCGACCGAAACGCTGGTCTACAAGGTCTATAACGACGGCTTCGTGAATCTCGACCTCGGCTCCTCGGCGGCCCAGTCCGTGATCCTCATGGCGATCGTGATCGCCCTCACCGCCGTCCAGTTCCGTTTCGTCGAGCGCAAGGTTCATTACGCCTGATGGTCGAACAGCGCCCCCTCGCCCGGGCTTTCGCCCATCTCGTCCTGATCCTCGGCGTCCTCATCGTCGCCTTCCCGATCTACTATACGTTCGTCGCCTCGACGCAGACGCTCCAGACCATTCTCTCGCCGCCCCTGCCGCTGACGCCCGGCGGAGAGTTCGCCGACAATTACGGCACGGCGCTGTTTTCGGGCGTCAGTCAGATCGGCGGCGTCAGCATCGCGCGGCTCCTGTGGAACACCGCCGTGGTGGCGACCGCCATCGCGGTCGGCAAGATCGTGATCTCGATCCTCTCGGCCTTCGCCATCGTCTATTTCCGCTTTCCCGGCCGGATGGTGGCCTTCTGGCTGATCTTCATCACGCTGATGCTGCCGGTGGAAGTGCGCATCCTGCCGACCTACAAGGTGATCGTCGATCTCGGCCTGATCGACACCTATACGGGCCTCACGCTGCCGCTCATGGCCTCGGCCACGGCCACCTTCCTGTTCCGCCAGTTCTTCATGACGATCCCGGCCGAGCTGGTGGAGGCCGCGCGCATCGACGCGGCGGGTCCGCTGCGCTTCCTGCGCGACATCCTGATCCCGCTCTCTAAGACCAATATCGCGGCGCTCTTCGTGATCCTCTTCATCTATGGCTGGACGCAGTATCTCTGGCCGCTTCTGATCACGAACGACAATTCGATGAACACGATCGTCATTGCGTTGAAGAAGATGGTCTCCTTCGCCGACGCCGAAACTCCGTGGAACCTCGTCATGGTCACCGCGATCTTCGCCATCCTTCCCCCGGTCCTTGTCGTGGTGCTCATGCAGCGCTGGTTCGTCAAGGGACTGGTCGAGTCCGAGAAGTAACCCCATGGCCTCCATCACCCTCGACGACGTCCGCAAGCGCTATGGCGAGACGGAGGCCGTGCGCGGCGTCTCGCTCGATATCCGAGACGGCGAATTGCTCGTGCTGGTCGGCCCGTCGGGCTGCGGCAAGTCCACGCTGCTGCGCATGATCGCGGGCCTCGAATCCATCACATCGGGCACGATCCGCATCGGGGATCGCGTGGTCAACGATGTCGAGCCCGCCGATCGGAACATCGCCATGGTGTTCCAGAACTACGCGCTCTACCCGCACATGACGGTGCGCCAGAATCTGTCCTACGGGCTGAAGAACCGGGGCATGAAGGCGGCCGAGATCGAGCGGCGCGTCGCGGACGCGGCGAAGTCTCTGGAGATCGCCGCCTTCCTCGACCGCAAGCCCGGCCAGCTCTCGGGCGGCCAGCGCCAGCGCGTCGCCATGGGCCGGGCCATCGTGCGCGAGCCCGCGGCCTTCCTGTTCGACGAGCCCTTGTCCAATCTCGACGCCAAGCTGCGCGTGCAGATGCGCGTCGAAATCCGCCGCCTCCAGCGCGCGCTCGACACGACCAGCGTCTATGTCACGCACGACCAGATGGAGGCGATGACGCTGGCCGATCGCCTCGTCGTCCTGAACGGCGGCCTCGTCGAGCAGGTCGGCGCGCCGATCGATCTCTACGAGCGGCCGGCCAGCCTGTTCGTCGCGGGCTTCGTCGGCTCGCCCGGCATGAACCTTCTCGCATCATCTGGCGGCGCCGGGGGCGGCCCGCTCGCGGTTCCCCGCTTCGCGCCGACGGGCGACGGGCCGTACACGCTCGGCGTTCGCCCCGAAGCCTTCGTTCTCGGCGAGGGAACGGACGGGTTCTCGGCGAATGTCGTCGTCACCGCCGTCGAGCTGGTCGGAGCGGAAAGCTATGTCCATGGCACGATCGAGAACAGCGCGACGCCCCTCACCTTCCGCGTTCCCGGCCGCACGCGGCTCGACATGGGCGAGCGGGTCGCGGTCTTCGCCCCCAGCGCCGCGCTCCATGCGTTTGGCGCGGACGGCAAACGCCTGGGTGCCTGACGCGTCCTGGACGAGGGCGGCTTTGCGAGCCGGCGGCGCGTCATCCGGCCCGCCTCGCTGCCGGGACATGCCGAGATCGGATCGGCGTTCGATCGACGCCCTTTCGATCGCACCGCGCGACGCGGGCTTCCTATCTTGCCAGGGCGGCCCATTGAAGCATACCTCTCCGGCGGAATGGAGGGCATGGAATGGGGCGCTCATTGGGCGAAGAGACATCGCGCTTGGATATCGCCGCGAAAGCGGGATGGCTCTACTACGTCGCCGGCAAGACGCAGGAAGAGATCGCGCAGATCCTGAAGCTCTCCCGCCCGAGCGTCCAGCGGCTCGTGTCGCTCTCCATGAGCGCGGGGCTGGTCAAGATGCGGATCGACCATCCGATCAGCTCCTGCATGGAACTGGCGGACGAGTTGAAGGCGAAATTCGGCCTGTCCTTCGCCGAGGTGACGCTGAGCGACCCGACCTCCGCGTCCACCGTTCTCGGCATCGCCGAGGCCTGCGCCAGCGAGATGGAGCGGCGCCTGTCGGTCGGCGAACCGACCGTGCTGGCGGTCGGCACCGGGCGAACCTTGAAGGAGGCGGTCAAGCGCATGCCCTCCATGCATTGCCCGCAGCATCGCATCGTGTCGCTGGCGGGCAATGTCGGGCTGGACGGGTCTGCCTCGGTCTACAACGTCGTCTTCTCCATGGCCGACAAAGTTCAGGCGCCGCACTATCCCATGCCGGTGCCCGTGGTCGCTTCCTCGCCCAAGGAGCGCACGCTCCTTCACGAGTTGAGCGGCGTGCGCTCGACGCTGCAACTGGCGATGGACGCGCAAAGCGCCTTTGTCGGCATCGGCGATGTCGGGCCGCAGGCGCCGCTCGTGCTCGACGGCTACATCACGCCGGACGAAGTGACGGAGGTGCAGAAGGCCGGAGCCGTGGGAGAAATCTGCGGCTGGCTCTACGATGCCGGGGGCACGATCCTCGACTGCGCCTTCAACGCCCGCGTCGCCAGCGTGCCGATCCCCTCGGTCGACCGCTGCGAAGTGATCGCCGTCGCGATGGGTCCCGCCAAGAAGCCGGCGCTCGCGGCTGCGCTCGGCCGCCTCGTCAACGGCGTCATCACGGACGAGCGAACCGCGCGGTCTCTCCTCGGGCGGTAACCTCCCTCGACGCAAAGAGCGTTCGCCGAAGAAACGGCGCGACATGCCGGGCGCGCCGCTCCCGGCCGGCATGGAAACCTGCGCCTGACATGGCCCGGCGGAACGCCACGCCGACAAGCCGAGCACCGTCGCGCGAGACGAGCTTCGTTTCTCCGCCCGACACGCCTTGCGACCTCCCCTCCCTGCAAAACCATCCCCCAGCCGACGCCCTCTGCAGCCAACCCCGCCTCCACAGCGGGGCAGGCCGAATGCTGCCCTGCAGCACGCGTCGAAGGAGCGTGGACATGTCGCGGCGACAAAGCGCGGGAACGGAGCGACGCTTGACAGTCCGTTCAACATCCTGAACAATTGCTCTCGACCTGATCAATTGCTCAGGGGTCTTTGGGAGGACAACATGGGTTTTCGGCACGTACTGGCGGCCGCGGTCTCCACGCTTGCGCTGGCGGGATCGGCGAACGCGGAAACGCTCACGATCGGCACCGTCAACAACAATGACATGATCGTCATGCAGAGCCTGACGGGCGAGTTCACCAAGGCTCACCCGGATATCCAGGTGAACTGGGTGACGCTCGAGGAGAACGTGCTGCGCCAGCGCGTCACCACCGACATCGCCACCAAGGGCGGCCAGTTCGACATCATGACGATCGGCACCTACGAGGTTCCGATCTGGTCCGGCAAGGGCTGGCTCGCGCCGCTCGAGGCGCTCGGCCCGGACTACGATGCCGACGACCTCCTGCCGCCGATCCGCTCGGCGCTCTCGACCGACGGCAAGCTCTATGCGGCTCCGTTCTACGCCGAGAGCGTGATGACCATGTACCGCAAGGACCTTCTGGAGAAGGCCGGCCTGACCATGCCGGAAAAGCCGACCTGGGCCTTCATCGCGGAAGCCGCGGAGAAGATGACCGACAAGTCGGCCGGCGTTTACGGCATCTGCCTGCGCGGCAAGGCCGGCTGGGGCGAGAACATGGCCTTCCTCGGCAACATGGCCCGCTCCTTCGGCGCCAATTATTTCGACGCCGGCTGGAAGCCGCAGTTCGAGAGCGAGGGCTGGAAGAAGGCCGTCTCCCTCTATGTCGATCTCATGACCAAATACGGCCCTCCGGGCGCGGCGTCCAACGGCTTCAACGAGACGCTCTCGCTGTTCGGCCAGGGCAAGTGCGGCATGTGGATGGATGCCACGGTCGCCGCTTCCTTCGTGACGGACCCCAAGCAGAGCCAGGTGCCCGACAAGGTGGGCTTCGCCCCGGCCCCCTGCGGCATCGACAACTGCCCCAATGAGGGCGCGAACTGGCTCTGGGCCTGGTCGCTCGCCATCCCCGCTTCGTCGCAGAAGAAGGAAGCCGCCGAGACCTTCGTCTCCTGGGCGACCTCCAAGGCCTATCTCGATCTCGTCGCCAAGGAAAAGGGCCTCGCCAACGTGCCTCCCGGCACGCGCCAGTCGCTCTACAAGAACGCCGAGTATCTGAAGGCCGCGCCCTTCGCGCAGCAGACGCTGAACTCGATCGACAAGGCCAATCCGGCGATCACCGAAAACAAGCCCTATGTCGGCCTGCAGTTCGCCGCCATTCCCGAGTTCCAGGGTCTCGGCACGGCCGTCGGCCAGCAGATGGCGTCCGCCCTCTCGGGTTCGGTCACGGTGGATCAGGCGCTCGCCGCCGCGCAGGCCCAGGCGACCCGCGAAATGACGCGCGCCGGCTACATCAAGTAGGCCCAAGGCCCCACGCCCCGGCCGGCTTCGCGCCGGCCGGCGGCCTGACCTGCGTCCGACCGCTCGGACCCATTCACCCATCAAGGCTCGCCGCTCGCGCGGCGCGCCGTCTCGGTCGCGCATTTTCCGATTGAAGTCCGCGCATAGAACGCGGGCACGTCGCATGGGGAGGGAACTATGGCGACAACGCACACGAAATCCGTCGCACGCTGGATGATGATGCCCTCGGTCGTGGCACTCTTCATCTGGATGATCGTGCCGCTCGCTCTGACGCTCTACTTCTCCACGCTGCGCTATACCTATTACGACCCGCTGACGCCCTTTGTCGGCATCGAGAACTACAGCTACTTCCTGTCCGATCCGCGCTTCATCAGCGCCTTCCAGAACACGCTGATCCTCGTCGCGGGGGTTCTGGCGATCACCATGATCGGCGGCGTGCTGATCGCTCTTCTTCTCGATCAGGTCTTCTACGGGCAGACGGTGGTGCGGCTTCTCGTGCTCGCGCCCTTCTTCGTCATGCCGACCGTGGCGGCGCTGGTCTGGAAGAACATGATCATGAACCCGGTGAACGGCGTCGTCGCCTGGGCTCTCACCTCCGTCGGGCTGCAGCCGATCAACTGGCTGACCGACTATCCGCTTCTGTCGATCATCATCATCGTCGCCTGGCAGTGGCTGCCCTTCGCGACCCTGATCCTCCTGACCGCGCTGCAATCGCTCTCGGAAGAGCAGAAGGAAGCCGCCGAAATGGACGGCGCCGGGCCGATCGCCTCCTTCTTCTACATCACGCTGCCGCACATGAAGCGCGCGATCACCGTGGTGATCCTGATCCAGACGATCTTCCTTCTCTCGGTCTATGCCGAAATCTTCGTGACCACCGGCGGTGGCGAAGCCTCCTCCAACCTCCCCTTCCTGATCGCCTCGATCATCTCGCTGGAAGGCGATGTCGGAACGGCCTCCGCCGGCGCGATCGTCGCCGTCATCCTCGCCAATATCGTGTCGCTCTTCCTCGTCCGCCTCGTCGGCAAGAATCTGGAGGCCTGATCCATGGCGCGCGCCGTCTCACCCCGCCGCAAGATTCTCGTGACGATCCTCGCCTGGACCGTCGGCTTCCTGATCTTCTTCCCGATCCTCTGGACGATCCTGACCTCGTTCAAGCCCGAGATCGAAGCCATCGCGATCCCGCCGAAATTCGTCTTCTTCAACTGGACGACGGAGAACTACACCGCCATTCAGGAACAGCGGAACTACTTCTCGTTCCTGATGAACTCGATCTACCTGTCGCTCGGCTCGACGCTGCTCGGCCTTCTCTTCGCGATCCCCGCCGCCTGGGCCATGGCCTTCTCGCCGACCAAGCGCACCAAGGACGTCCTCCTCTGGATGCTGTCCACCAAGATGATGCCGGCGGTCGGCGCGCTGGTGCCGATCACCATCCTGTTCCGCACGCTCGGCCTTCTCGACAGCCGCATCGGAATGATCGTCATCCTGGCGCTGATCAACCTGCCGATCGTGGTCTGGATGCTCTACACCTACTTCAAGGAAATCCCCGGCGAAATCCTCGAGGCGGCCCGCATGGACGGCGCCAACCTGCGCCAGGAGCTCTTCCGGGTCCTCGCCCCGATGGCCGTGCCCGGCATCGCCTCGACCATTCTCCTCAACGTCATCCTCGCCTGGAACGAGGCCTTCTGGACGCTGCTTCTCACCACGACGAACGCCGCGCCGCTCAGCGCCTTCATCGCCTCCTTCTCCAGCCCGCAGGGCAATTTCTACGCGAAGCTTTCGGCCGCCTCGACGCTCGCGATCGCGCCGATCCTCATCATCGGTTGGTTCTCGCAGAAGCAGCTCGTTCGCGGTCTGACCTTCGGCGCCGTCAAGTAAGGGTTCAGACCACATGGCATCGATCCAGCTTCAGAATGTCAGCAAGCGCTTCGGCGACGCGGTCATCATTCCCGGCATCCATCTCGACATTCAGGACGGCGAGTTCGTCGTCTTCGTCGGCCCCTCGGGCTGCGGCAAGTCCACGCTGCTCCGCCTCATCGCGGGGCTCGAGGACACGTCGGGCGGCACGATCTCGATCGACGGACGGGACGTGACCAACGTGCCGCCGGCGGGCCGGGGCCTCGCCATGGTGTTCCAGTCCTACGCGCTTTATCCGCACATGTCGGTCGGCGCCAATATCGGCTTCCCGCTGAAGATGGCGGGCGAGCCGAAGGACGTGATCGAGCGCAAGGTGAAGGCCGCGGCCGCCACCTTGAACCTCACCGACTATCTCCAGCGCAAGCCGCGCGACCTGTCGGGCGGCCAGCGCCAGCGCGTCGCCATCGGCCGGGCCATCGTGCGCTCGCCGAAGGGCTTCCTCTTCGACGAGCCCCTGTCGAACCTCGACGCGGCGCTGCGCGTCAACATGCGGCTCGAGATTTCCGAACTGCACGCCCAGCTCAAGACCACGATGATCTACGTGACCCACGATCAGGTCGAGGCCATGACCATGGCCGACAAGATCGTGGTGCTGAACCGGGGCAATATCGAGCAGGTCGGCTCGCCGCTCGAACTCTACAGCAACCCGCGCAACATGTTCGTCGCCGGCTTCATCGGCTCGCCGAAGATGAACTTCCTCGGCGGCGCCCATGCGGCGCAGCATGGCGCGGCGACGATCGGCGTGCGCCCGGAACATCTGACGCTCTCCACCACGGACGGCCCGCTGAAGGGCACGGCGGGCGTCTCCGAGCATCTCGGCTCCGACACGTTTGTCCATGTGAAGATGGATTCGGGCGAAAGCGTCACCGCGCGCGTGCCGGGCGATTATCGCGTTCGCCATGGCGATCCGGTCTGGCTGACGCCCGATACGGCGCATCTGCACCGGTTCGACGCGCAAGGGCTCGCGGTCAAGGCCTGAGGGTTCGAGCCCCCGGAGCGTCGGCCCCGCCGCCGCGCTCCGGGATCGCCCTCCCCGTCTACCCGCCCCATTCGCCTCCCGGCGGACGCCGGCAAAGGAACCCTCGCGTCGTTATGGCCGGAGACGGCGAGGCGCCCGTCCCGGTCCCGCCCCGCGCCGTTTTTCGACGATTTCGATCACCGACCCGAAAGCGTGATGCATCGCATCCGCTTCTCGACCCGTCACCCTTCCAGGAGTTCGCCCGATGAGCGTGAAGCTGTCCAACGCCACTCTCTCGTCCTTGCCCGAGACCGTGAACCGCCCGGCCTATGACCGCTCGCAGCTGCGGCCGGGCATCCTTCATTTCGGCGTCGGAAACTTCCACCGGGCGCATCAGGCGCTGTATCTCGACGATCTCTTCAACCAGGGCGAGGCGCTGGACTGGGGCATCGTCGGCGCCGGCGTTCTCCCTTCCGAAGCCGCCATGCGCGATCGTCTGGTCGCGCAGGATCTCCTGACCACCGTCGTGGAACAGGACAACAACCATACCTCGGCTCGGGTGATCGGCCCGATGGTCGAGTATCTGCCGGTCGGCGACGGCGAGGCGATCATCGCCAAGCTCGCCGACCCGGCGATCCGCATCGTGTCCCTCACGATCACCGAGGGCGGCTATTTCATCGATTCCACGGGCCATTTCGACCCGGCCCATCCGGCGATCGCCGCCGACGGCGCGAACCCGGACAAGCCGAGCACGGTGTTCGGCCTGATCGCCGCCGGCCTGAAGCGCCGCCGCGCTGATGGCGTCGCCCCGTTCAGCATCATGTGCTGCGACAACATTCCCCATAACGGCAAGGTCACGCGCGACGCCGTGGCGGGCGTCGCGCAGCTGTCCGATCCCGACTTCGCGAACTGGATCAGGTCCAAGGTCGCCTTCCCCAATTCCATGGTGGATCGCATCACGCCGGCCACGATCCCCGCGCAGATCGAGGCGCTGGAAACCGAGTTCGGCGTCGTCGACCAGGCGCCCGTTTATTGCGAGGAATTCCGGCAGTGGGTGATCGAGGACACGTTTCCGACCGGTCGCCCCGCCTTCGAAAAGGCGGGCGTCACCTTCGTGGAGGACGTTGCGCCCTACGAGAACATGAAAATCCGCATCCTCAACGGCAGCCATGCCGCGATCGCCTATCCGGCCATTCTCCTCGACATTCACTTCGTCCATGACGCCATGGCGCATCCGCTGATCGAGGCGTTCCTGGAGAAGCTGAACAAGGAGGAGATCATTCCCTTCGTTCCGCCGGTGCCCGGCGTGGTGCTCGAGGACTATCGCAAGCTGATCGTCCGGCGCTTCGCGAACCCCAAGGTCGGCGACACCGTCGCGCGCCTGGCGCTGGACGGTTCGAACCGGCAGCCGAAATTCATCGTGCCGCTGATCCGCGACGGGCTCGCGGCGGGCCATGACATTTCCGGTCTGGCGCTCGTCTCGGCGCTCTGGTGCCGCGCGCTCGCGGGCCAGTCCGAAACCGGGCGGGACATGCCGCTCGTCGACCCCAACATGGACAAGATCCGCCCCGCCGCACAAGCCGCGAGCGACGACCCCAAAGCCTTCATCGGCCTTTCGGACGTCTATGGCGATCTCGTTCACCACGAGGCGTTCGTCGCGCTCTTCGCGCAGAAGCTTCGCTTCATCAGGGAACACGGCGTCGAAGCCGCGCTCAAGGACTATTTGAAGGCGTAGCCCTCCTTCGCTCGCGCGGCTGGCATTCGGCGGCTGGCACGGTCCGTTGACCATGCGTCAGAGCGCCCTTCGGCCGGAACCCCGGAAGGCGTTCCGGCGTCCTCCTTTGAAGCGACACAGGAGGATGCATGTCCAGAACGATCAACCAGCCGGGCCAGGATCTGCCGACGCCCGTTCTGCCGGGCACCGGCGACGACGACGCGATCGGGCGTCCCGATGTGGGACCGGGGATCGGCGAGGATATGCCGACCAGGCCGGTCGAGCCGAACCCGGCCGGGGAGCCCGACCCGACGCGGCCGGGCCCAGCCGTGCCGGGAATGCCGGGCGGGCTCTGATCTCCCGGCCGATGGCACTGTGTGAATTCTGAAATGGGCGGAGGCTTCGAGGAGGCCGCCGCCCGTTCGTGCGATCAACTTTTCGGGAACTGCGAGGCTCGGGCGCGAGTTATACGGGCGGTCGAATGAACCTGACGGCTTCCCGAAAAGCTCGGAGGCGTCTCGCCGTCGGCCCATTGCGGCCCGTCTCAGGTCCAGTCTCGGAGGTCACCATGCGCAAGACAGCCGCCCTCGCCCTCTTCGCCCTTCTCACCGTCACCGCCGCTCCGTCCTATGCCGCAGGCTGCCTCAAGGGCGCGGCGGTGGGCGCGGTCGGCGGGCATTTCGTCGGCAAGGGCCATTCCGTCGCGGGCGCGGCGGTCGGATGCGCGATCGGTCATCACCGCGCCAAGGTCGAGGCCCGCAAGGACGCCAAGCAACAGGCGGCCCAGGCCTCGCAGGCAGCGCAGCCTGCACAGCAGAAATAAGCTCAGCCGTTCAGAAAGGAGCGGGGCGCGGCGAGGCGTCGACGCGGCTCCGACCCGTAACGGCCAAGGGGAAAAGCACCTCAGCCCGTTCGTTCGCGCTGAACCCCCGACACGAAAAAGCCGCTGGGGATTTCACCCAACGGCTCCAGCGTCTCTTTCGAGATCGACCCTGCTTCATCAGAACGCCAGTACATCCGTGGTCGGACGATCCGCAGGGTCTCCACAGCGCCTCAACCTTTGACGGGACGCGCTGTTGAACTCGATATGGGTGAGCGACGCGGCGGTTTCAAGGGGTGGTGTTCTCATCGCGCGGCTTTCCGCCCCCCTCGTCCGTCTGGCTTACTTCTGCCGGCCCGTCCGTGACCTTGCCGACATCCATCAGGTCGTTGTCGAGCCCTTCGAACTGTTCGGCGACGATCTCGTCCTCTTGTCTGCGGTCGCTGGTCGGTATGTTGGACATGGTGCTCTCCTGTCTTCGTAAGAGAGCAAGACGCGCCGGAGGCAAAGCGTTCCCGATCGAGGAGAAGGGTCGCGCCCCTCGCCCCCGTCAGACGAGCCCGCGCTTGCGATAGCGATGGATCGTGCTGCGGTGAATGCCGAGCTGGCGGGCCGCGCGGCTGACATTGCCACTATTGGCGGCGAGCGCCGCGCCGATCGCTTCGGCCTCGCGCGCTTCCATCGTCGCCGCGCCCGGCTCGGACGCGGACCGGGCGCCGAGGTCGAGATCGCCCGCGCGCGGCAGGGCGTGGTCGGCGTCCCACTGGCCGAGCGCCGTCGCACCCGATGGCAGGCGCAGGCGCAGGCCCTCGCGGGCCGTGCCATCGACGGTGAGGATGGTCTCGAACAGGGCGTCGTCCAGCGCGTCCCAGGACAGGCCCGCGAGCGACAGGCCGCGCCGGTTGCCGGCCACCAGCCGCTCCTCGCGAAACACCAGAATGCCCTCCCGGCTGGTGCCGAGCATGGCCGGATCGCTGTGGAAGCGCAGGAGGCGGCAGTCCTGAAAGTGACGGCGGAACAGGCGGTGCTCGATCTGGTCCACCGCCAGCCGGATCAGCCCCAGCGCGTGGCCATGGCCATGGCTGGACGGGCCGGTGAGATCGAGCGCGCCGATCAGGGCGCCGCGCGGATCGGTGATCGGTGTCGCCGCGCAGCTGAGAACGCGGTGGTCGGGAAAGAAATGTTCGGCGCCGTTGACCGCGATGGCGCGCCGCTCGGCCAGCGCCGTGCCGATCGCGTTGGTGCCCGTGCTCGCTTCCTTCCAGGAAACGCCAGGGCGCAGGGCCACGGCCGCCGCGCGCGAGGCGAAGCCCGCATCGCCGATCGTATCGAGGATCATGCCGTCGCCATCGGTGAGGATGGCGACGCTCATCGTGTCTCGCGCCTCGCCCGCCAGCATTTCCAGCTCCGGGCGGCACAGGCGCCGCAGCGCGTCGTGGCGCTGATGCAGAAGGCGCAGCTCACTGTCGGTCAGAGGTTGAAGCGCGGGCGGGCGCTGTTCGGCAAGGCCGAGATCGCTGCAACGCAACCAGGATCGCAAGACGGGCTGCCGCACCGCAGCACTCGGCAATTGTCCTTCGTGGAAGAACGCCTGCCGCGCCGAGATCATGTCGCCGCTCTCCATGACGCCTTCCCCTCCCCCGACTGTCGCAAGTTGCGACACCGGCTGGTTTTACTGTCGCGCGCTGCATCGAATGCTGCATGGACCGTTGCGAAAGTTCATCACATCGCGGCGTCCCGGTCCATCCCGTGCTTGCGACGGCCCGCCGCGAGGCCGACCCTCGATCCTGCTCATCGCGAGGAATGAGGAGGTTCCATGACGATCCAGCTACCCATCACCACCCGCTCGGCCCCGTTCAAGGCGCGCTACGGCAATTTCGTCGGCGGCCGCTGGACGGAGGCCGCCGACGGGCGCACCTTCGAGAACCGCTCGCCGGTCGACGGTCGTATTCTCTGCGAGGTCGCCCGCAGCGGCGCGGAGGATATCGAGCGCGCGCTGGACGCCGCGCATGCGGCGGCGGACAGCTGGGGCCGCACCAGCGTGGCGGAGCGCTCCCTGATGCTCCTGCGCATCGCCGACCGGATGGAGGAAAATCTCGACCTCCTCGCCACCGCCGAGACCTGGGACAACGGCAAGCCGATCCGCGAAACGCGCGCCGCCGACCTGCCGCTCGCGATCGACCATTTCCGCTATTTCGCGGGCTGCCTGCGCTCGCAGGAAGGCTCGCTCTCGGAGATCGACCACGACACGGTCGCCTATCATTTCCACGAGCCGCTCGGCGTGGTCGGCCAGATCATCCCCTGGAACTTCCCGCTGCTGATGGCGGTGTGGAAGCTCGCGCCGGCGCTGGCGGCGGGCAATTGCGTGGTGCTGAAACCCGCCGAGCAGACCCCGGCCTCGATCCTCGTCCTCATGGAGCTGATCGGCGATCTCCTGCCGCCCGGCGTCGTCAATGTGGTGAACGGGTTCGGCCTGGAAGCCGGCAAGCCGCTCGCCCAGTCCAAGCGCATCGCCAAGATCGCCTTCACCGGCGAGACCTCCACCGGCCGGCTCATCATGGAATATGCCTCGGCCAATCTCATTCCGGTGACGCTGGAGCTCGGCGGCAAGAGCCCCAACATCTTCTTCGCCGACGTCGCGGCCGAGGATGACGAGTTCTTCGACAAGGCGCTCGAAGGCTTCGCCATGTTCGCCCTGAACCAGGGCGAGGTCTGCACCTGCCCGAGCCGGACCCTCGTTCACGAGTCCATCTACGACCGCTTCATGGAGCGCGCCGTGAAGCGCGTCGAGGCCATGGTGCAGGGCGATCCGCTCGACCCCGCGACCATGGTCGGCGCGCAGGCCTCGGCCGAGCAGATGGAGAAGATCCTCTCCTATTTCGACATCGGCCGCGCCGAAGGGGCCAAGGTTCTGACCGGCGGCGCGCGGGCCGAGATCGGCGGACTGGAGGGCTATTACGTGCAGCCGACCGTCCTTCACGGCAACAACCGGATGCGCGTCTTTCAGGAGGAAATCTTCGGGCCGGTCGTCTCGGTCGCGACCTTCCGGGACGACGCCGAAGCGCTCGCCATCGCCAACGACACGCTCTACGGCCTCGGCGCCGGCGTGTGGACGCGCGACGGCACGCGCGCCTATCGCATGGGCCGCGCCATCAAGGCGGGCCGCGTCTGGACCAATTGCTACCATGCCTATCCCGCCCATGCGGCCTTCGGCGGCTACAAGCAGTCCGGCATCGGGCGCGAAACGCACAAGATGATGCTGGATCACTACCAGCAGACCAAGAACATGCTCGTCAGCTATTCGCCCAAGAAGCTCGGCTTCTTCTGACCCGCCCTTCGGGCCGCCCCTTCCTTTGCGGGCGGCCTTTTCCAGCGGGCCTATCGGGCGGTTCCCGGCCTTCGCGGACGCCCGCTCCTTTCGCCGGCGTCGAGAGAAAACGCACGATGCGCCTCGAGGTCGCCCCGTCGCAATGGCGCCGCGCCGCGACACGCGCTAGAGGGCCTTTGGCAAGAGATGCCGGGGGTCGCCGGAATGATGTTCACTATCGCGACATGGGTTCGTTCGTCGCCGGCGCGCGCTTGGGGCTTGTCGCTCGTGGCCTTCGCGGTGGCTCTGGCGACGCGTTTTGCCACCGACACCTCGCTCCCGGCGGGCTTTCCCTACCTCACCTTCTTTCCGGCCGTGATCCTCACGACCTTCTTCGCAGGTGTCTGGCCGGGCCTTCTCTGCGCCGTCCTCAGCGGCTTTTCCGCTTGGTACTGGTTCATCGCACCGCATGCGACCTTCGCGGTCGGCCCTTCGGTTCTGATCGCCCTCGCATTCTACGTCTTCGTGGTCGGCGTCGATATCGTGCTGATCCATGTCATGCATGAGGCGCTCGAAGACCTCGAAGCCGAGCGGGCCGTCAATCAGCGTTTGCTGGAGCAGCAGAGCGCGCATGTTCAGGAACTGAAGGCCCGGCAAAGGCAGCAATTGCTGCTGCAGCGGGAGCTTTCGCACCGGATGAAGAACACGCTGGCCATGGTGCAGGCCGTGGTGTCGCAGAGCCTGAAGAACGCGACCGACCCGAAGGAAGCGGCGGCGATGGCGGCCGCCCGCATCCAGGCGCTGGCCCGCGCGCAGGACGTGCTGACCGCGACCGACTGGGCCGCCTCCGCTCTCGCCGATGTGGTCAAGGCGGCGGTCGCGCCCCTGGTGGATGGCCGGGACCGGATCACCGTGACGGGACCCAATGTCGAGGTCGAAGCGCGCCATGCGCTCGGCCTCGCGCTCGCGATCCACGAACTCGCCACCAACGCCACGAAATACGGCGCGCTTTCCGTCGAGACCGGAACGGTCGCGATCTCCTGGAGCGTGACCCAAGAAGGCGGGTTTGTCTTCGAATGGCGCGAACGGGGCGGACCGCCCGTCACCCCGCCGCAGCGGCGGGGCTTCGGCTCCCGGCTGACCGAACGCGTCGTGCCCGGCTATTTCGGCGGCCACGCGGACATGCGCTTCGAGCCCTCCGGCGTGATCTACGAACTCACCGGATGGCTTCTTCCCGAGGAGGGCGCGCAGGCCGAGACGTCCCCGGCCTGATCAAGCCTCGCCCAAAGCAGGCGCGAGCGCCCAAGCTTCAGGCCGCTTCTGCCATCTCGACTTCGCGGCCGCGCCCGAGATCGCGCATCCACTGCGCGTATTCCGGCTTTTGGGCGAGCTGGTGCGCGTAGTGGCGGCGCAGCGCCGCCACCAGCCGCCCGCCCCGGTCGAGCTTCTCGTCGGCCAGGGCGATCATCACCGAGTTCGGCCAGGCCTTGCCGCGGATCTGGCGAAGGCGCTCGAACAGCTCTTCCTCGCTCGCCTTCGGATCGCCCTGCGCCATCAGGGTGATCATCGCCGCCGTGGAGCGCGAGATGCCCATGTGGCAATGAACGAGAAGATGGCCGGCCGTGCCTTCCACCGCGCCCTTGTCCAGCGACGCGCCGAAGGCGAGGATGGCGGCGACATGCTCCTTGGCCGGCATGATCTGCCCCGGCAGCGGGTCGATGATGTCGTGAAACCGAAGCGTGGTGCGCAGGTGCTTCGAAAAGGCCTCGAAATGATGGATATCGGGATGGCCGGGATCGAGGATCGACAGGACGTGCGTGACGCCCGACTTGCTGTGAACGGGCAGTTCCTCGATGCCGCAAATGGTGCGCGACGAGATCGCTAGGGTCTTCATGCAGGTCCTCCCGACTGGCAATGCAACCTTTGCTTAACCCTCATCACGCGGGCTCACAATGTCCCGCATGAGGCAAAACGAACGGCCGGGCCGAGACCGGGCGTCCGGCCCGGCCTTGCCGGCCTCAGGTTCCGCAGAAGGTCCGATAGGCGGCCTCGGGCATCGGCGGCAGGGCCGCGAGATCGGCGTCGCCCGGATCGACATGACACGGGTCGGCGAGCGCCGCGTTCAGCCGCTCGAAGGGCGCGAGATCGCCGTCTCGCGCGGCCGAAAGCGCGGCTTCTACGAGGTGATTGCGCGGGATCAGCGCGGGGTTCACCGCATCCATCGCGGCGCGGCGCTCCGCCGGCGTTTCCTCTTCGAAGGCCAGCCGGGCGCGCCAGCGCTGCACCCAGGCGTCGAAGGCGGCCGGGTTGGTGAAAAGCGCGCGCAGCGCCGTGTCGGCCTCGGCGCTTTCGGCCGCCGCGCCGAGCCCCCGGAAGGTCAGGGTGAAGTCCGCGCGCTCCTCGGCCATATGAGCCAGAAGATCGCCGATGAGAGCCGCATCCTCCTCGCGCGCGCGGCGCAGTCCGATCTTGCGCCGGAACCCGTCGAGCTGCGCCGTCTGGAACGTCTCGGCAAAGCCGGTGAGGATTTCATGCGCGATCTCCACTGCGCGGCTCTCATCCGGGTCGAGCGGGGCGAGCAGCGTTTCGGCGAGGCGCGCCAGGTTCCACTGTGCGATGCGCGGCTGGTTGGCATAGGCGTAGCGCCCGGTCCGGTCGATCGAGGAGAACACCGTCGCCGGGTCGTAGGCGTCCATGAAGGCGCAGGGGCCGTAGTCGATCGTCTCGCCCGCGATCGACATGTTGTCGGTGTTCATCACGCCATGGATGAAGCCGATCCGCATCCAGTGCGCCACCAGCGCCGCCTGACGGGCGCAGACGCCCTCCAGAAGCGCGCGATAGGGGTTGGGCGCGCCTGCCGCGTCCGGATAATGCCGCTCGATGACGTAATCCGCGAGGCGAGTGATCGAGGCCTCGTCGCCGCGCGCGGCGAAGAACTGAAACGTGCCGACGCGAATATGGCTGGAGGCGACGCGCGTTAGGATCGCGCCCGGCAGCGTCACCTCGCGATACACGGGTTCGCCCGTCGCGACGGCCGCGAGCGCGCGGGTGGTTGGAACGCCCAAGGCCGCCATGGCTTCGCTGACGAGATATTCGCGCAGGACCGGGCCGATCGCCGCGCGCCCGTCACCCCCGCGCGAAAAGGGGGTCGGGCCGGAGCCCTTGAGCTGGATGTCGCGCCGCCGACCGTTTCGGTCCACGACCTCGCCGAGAAGGATCGCGCGTCCGTCGCCGAGCTGCGGCACGAAATTGCCGAACTGGTGCCCGGCATAGGCGGCGGCGATCGGCTCGGCGCCGGGAAGGACGCGGTTGCCGGACAGGAGCGCCGCGCCATCGGCGCCGTCGAGTTCGGCGATGTCGAGCCCGAGTTCCGCCGCAAGCGGCCGGTTGAGCTTCAGGAGAAGGGGCGCGGCAACGGGCGTCGGCCGGGTCGGGCGATGAAACGCGGAGCCGAGACGAACATAGCTGTTGTCGAAGAGCGCGTGGGTCGTCATGGCCAATTCCCTGTCGTCGTCGTGGCGCGGCCGGATCGCCACGTCCTTATCCTGCGGGGCGAGGCGGCGTCACGATGCGCCCGCCTTTTCCTGCAACGAAGGCCGGCAAGGTTCGGTTCGAGGGATCACCTTGGCGAAAACGTCAGGGCCGACCGGTCCGCGCGCCAGTCGCGCGGGGTGCAGCCGAAGCGTCGGCGAAAGGCGCGGTTGAAGGTGCAGGGCTGATCGAAGCCGACGGCGAGCGCGATCTCGCCGATCTGCCGCCTGTCCGTCTCGTCGCGAAGCGCTTCGGCGGCCCGCTCCAGGCGCAGCCGCGTCACATAGGCCGAGATGCCCTCCAGATCGGCGAACGCCCGGTAGAGCGTCGCGCGCGACACGCGGGCCAGCGTCGCGATGCGCGTGATGTCGAGATCGGGCTCGCGATAGCGCTGCTCGATGATCCACCGGACCTCCGCGCGAAGGCGCGCGAGATGGGCCTCCTCGCTCAAGGAGACGGCGCCCGTGGAGCCGAGCACCGACAGGAACGTGCCGATCACCGCCTCGCCCGTGCTCTCCGCGAGCCCTTCTTCGAGACCTGAGAGATCGTCGACCAGCGACGACACTTGGTTCACGAGCGGCGCGGCGTCGAGGCCGGACAGAACGAGGCCATGCAACCCGTCGAAACGGGGAACGAGCTCTTCGATCGTCTCGCGGTCGAAGACCAGCGTGACGCAGCGCGCATTGGTGGAGGATTGTCGGAAGGGCGCGGAGAGATCGCCGAACAGAACACTGCCCGGACCGCCGCGATAGGTCCCGGCGGCGGTTTCGCCGTGAAAGCGCCCGGCCAGATTGACCGCGATGCTGATCCCGTTGAAACCGTCGGAGCGGATGAGCGACGAAGTCCGCTCGTAGGACTGGCCGGCCATGCGCGTGTCGTTGAAGATGACCCGGCCGAGGCGGAACAGGCGGGAATGGGAATAGAACTCGCCCGGCGGCCGGCTGGTGCGCATCATCCGGGCGAGACTTGGCCAGGCCCGTTCGCGCCAGGCATCGTATCTCTCGCTCGCGGCGATCCCGTTGGTGGTCAGTTCCAGAAACCGCATCAGGCTCGTCGCAATGGCGCTTCGATCCGGGACGAACGCCTTTCGGCGATCACCCAGTCCGGTTCGACCTGAACCCGATTGCCCCACGCTTCGTCAAGGAGACGTTCTCCCGTCCTGCCGATCCGGCCCGGCCTCGACGGCGTTCAGGGGGCAGTCAGAGCTGCGGGCAGCGGAAACTTTCCGTGAGCTTGAGTTCGAACGGGCTGCGGGACACGGCCGGCGTCAGCTTCAAGGTGAAGGCCCGTCCGGCAAGCGAGAAGGTCGCCAGAAGCGCGTTGCCGTCCACCAGCCGGCGCTGGTCGGCCTGATCGAGCAGGCGGAACAGCGCCCAAGGGCCCTCCCCCATCTTCATGTTCGCGGCGCCGTCGATCTCGGGCGTCATGGTGAGAACGGCCGGCGCGTTGGGCACGGCCGGCGGCCATTGCCCGCTCATCGGCACGGCGGGTCCGTTGGCATAGCGCAGCGTCTGGCCGCCGATGTCGAACCGGGCGCTCGACACCCGCGCGTCCAGGCGCACCGGCAGGAGCGTGAAACGCGCGGCCGGCCCGTCGCCGCCGGGGAAGAAGGCCTGCGAAATCGCGTCGGCGCGCTCGAAACCGCGCAGCGCCGCGTCGTTCAGCGAGAGTTCCTCGGCCCGGCCCGGCCGCCAGACCCAGGGCCGCGCGGTCGTGTCGATCAAAGGCTTCAGATAGCTCTCGCGGAAGGTCGCGATCTGCCCCTGCGGCCCGAACATCGCCTTGAAATCCTCGAAGGGCGTGTCGTTGGCCGCGCGCGCGCTGAAGGGAAAGCGGTTCGCGGTCGCCGCCTGACAGGCCGGCAGGACCGTCGTGTTCCAGACCTCGCGCAGGCGCTCGCCCGAGGCGCCGAGGATCAGGTCCATCGCCGCCGATTGCAGCCGCCGGAAGAAGGGCTGGAGCGAGGGCGGAAGCGCGGCCACCAGCGTGTCGATCTGCGCCGACACCGTCTGCGGCTCGGCGCCGAGTTCCAGAACGTTGCCGCCTTTGGCGATGTGATTGAGCTGGCGATAGAGCGGTTCGAACGCGGCGAGAACGCCCGCGACCTGCGACGTGCCGCCTTCCGGCGCGGCACTCGCCTGCCGCAGCGGGGCGAAGGCCTCGGTGATCGCCCGCGCCGGGTTGGCCGAAACCGAGAGGCCGAGCGTGTCGGCGGCCGGCGCGAGCGCCGTGGCGAGCGCGCCCGCGACGGCGGGTGGCGCGGCGGGCGGCGAGAAATCGGTTTCCCTGGCCACCGCCGAGAGGAGTTCGGTGACGGGCGATGGCTGCGTGACGAGAACCGAAAGAACGCGCGCGCCGTCGGCGGCCGTCGGCATCGGCCGCACGGTCAGATCGGACAGGAGCCCGTCCCACAGGCGGATCGCCTCGGCGCTGTAGAGCGCGAGCGTGCCCTCCAGAATGGCGCGCGCGTCGGTGCCCTGGCCGGGTCCCAGAACCCAGGCGTCGCGCTCGATCTCGCTGGCGCCTGCGCGCAGCGCCGGCAGCGAGACGGCGCGGAAGGCGCTCGCGGTGAAGAAGCCCGGCAGCCCGTCCCAGAGCGAGGCGCCGCCGAGCCGCGCCAGGACGAGCGAGCCGGACGCGCCGCTGTGGTCGCTCGGCCGCCAGGGCGCGAGCGCGGCGACCTCCGGCTGTGCGCGGGCGAGATCCAGCGCGAGCTGCGCCAGCGTATAGGCGGCGATGCGCCGCCGCGTCTCGGCGATCAGCGCCGGGTCGGCCGGGCGCGGGGTCACGGCATGGGTGCCGAGCGCCACGACATGCGCCGCGAAGGCCGCCTGATCGGCTTCCGGGTGCCCGCCGAGCCAGAGATGGGCGAGCCATGCGCCCAGGCGCGGCAGGTCGAGCGAGGCGAGCGGGCGCTCGCCGCCGAGCGCGAGCGTCAGCTTCAAGCCTTGGTAGAGATCGGCCGCGCCCGTCGCGTCGCTCTCCAGCGTCGCCTGCAGGCCGGCGGCGAGATAGGGCACGAAGAGCCGGTCGAGCCCGGCGGAGTAAGCCGCTTCGGCGTCCTCTTCGAGCGCCGGCACTTCCGCCACGCGCTCGGCCTCTTCGCCGGGCTCGCGGCCCGCGAGCGCGCGCAGATTGTTGAGGATCGGCAGGATGTCGCGGAAGGGCGGCAGACGCGGCCCGAAGCGCGTCGCCGACAATTGCTCCTCGACGAGGGCGGCCTGGCTCTCGATGTCCCGCGCATAGGCGACGGCCGCCTCGTGGCGGGCGATCATATGCGCGGCAAACCCGAGAGCGCCGAGAACCACGAGCACGGCGGCGATCGCCTGCCAGCGCTGCGTGAACCGGCGCGCGGTGGCCGACAAGCCGCTGCGCACCGCCTCGCCGGGGGCGAGCGAGGCCAGAAGCTCGTGCAGGAAGAAGGGCCTCGAGCGCGCGGGCGCGCCTTCGCCGGGGCGCGGCAGGCCGGACGGCGCGCCGAAGCTCTCGCCGGCCGCAAGGCCCAGAAGGTCGATCGGCGGCGCGTCCTGCCGGGCGGAGGCGAAGAAGACGCCGCGCAGGAAGGGCGGGCGATCGAAGCGATGCGGAACGGCGAGGATCTGGATGAAGGGCGCGGCGAGATCGCCGAGTGCGGCGAACTGCTCGGGAAACTCGTAGACCAGAGCGCGGCGGCGGGCGTCCGGCTCTTCCTGAAGGCGCGGCAGGCGCCATTCGGCGGCGCGCTTGGCAAGGTCGGCAAAGCCCTGTCGGAAGCGCTCGGCGGGCGCGAATTCGCGCTCGTCCTCCGAGGCGAGGAAGGGCATGCCCCAGGCGCTTTCGCGCTCGCTGCGGTCGGCCGTCTCGAAGAAGCCGGAAAAGCCGAGGAGCCGATCGATCTTGGAGAAGACGAGATAGACGGGAGGGCGCGCGCGAAACCGCTCGCCCGCCTCGTCCAAGCGGCGGCGCAGCGTCTTGGCGAGCGCGCGCCGCCCTTCCTCGCCGAGTTCGGCAAAGCTCGCCGCGTCCACCACGAGAACGATGCCGCAGGCCGGCTGGCGTCGGCGCAGGCGCCGCACGAGATCGAGGAGCCGCAGCCAGAGCTGCGCTTCGAGCGCGGCGTCCCGCCCGCCATTGGTGAGGCGGCCGGACAGGTCGAGATAGACGGCGTTCTCGGCCAGAAGGAAATCGACATCCTCGGTCGGCCCGCCCGCGCCCTGCGGCGGGCCGAAGGGCAGGCTGAGATCGGCGTTGAGAAGCAGCGCCGTCTTGCCAGCGCCCTCCGGCCCGATCACCAGATACCAGGGCAAGCGGAAGATGCGCCGGCCGATCCGGCCGCGCCCGCCGTCCCGCCCCAGTCGCGCCAGCGTCTCGTCGGCCTTGCGGCGGATCACGGAAAAGCGCCGGTCGGTTTCGGAGCGATCGCGCTCGCTATTGGCCGAGGCTTCGGCCTCCTGCATCCGCAGCGACGAGACCAGCCGCTGGTCCGCGCCGGATTTTCGCCAGCCGAGAAGCGCGGCGGCGATGCCCCAGACGAGCACCAGCACGAGAAGCAGCGCGAGGCGCGGCGCGGCGTCGGCCAGCGGCCGCGTTTCGCCCGCCGAGATCAGCGGCGCGACGAACCAGACCAGCGCGGCGAGCACGAGCGCGGCGAAACTGATCCAGGTCAGCGGATGGGTGAAGAAGCGCCGGACGCGGCCGCGCGAACCGGGCGCGCTCATGGCTGGCTTTCCTTCCAGGCGATGATGCGGCGCGCCGTGTCGAGATAGACAGGCTCCGGCCGGGCCGGCACGAGCGCCAGCGCCAGCGGCGCCTCGTGCAGGAAGGCCGCGCGAGCGGAAGCGTCCGGCAGCGCGGCGGCGGTGCTCTCGATCCAGCCGGCGAGCGCCTCTGCATGGTCGGCGGCTTCGGACGAAGCGGCGCTGAGGCTCTGCGCCAGAGCGGACGGATCGGCGTCGCGGTCCACGAGATCGGCCGCGAGGCGCGCGGTGAGATGCGGGGCAAGACTGTTGCGCAGCGCCCGCTCATGCGCGGCGTCGATCGCGGCCCGAAGCTCGTGGCCGGCAAAGGGCTGGAACGGCGCGCCGAGCCCCTCGCCCTCGTCCAGGCGGCCGAGACGGTCGGTGGTCGCGGCGACGGCACCGAGCGTTTCGAGATTGGCCTCGCGCGAGGCGAGCTTCGTCGCGTCGATCCGGGCGAGCTGGGCTTCGAAGCGCTCGATGCGCCCCTGCGCGCGATCGTAGCTGAAGCGCAGCCAGGTCGCGCCGAGCAGCGAGAGGGTCAGGCACAGGACGAGCACGAGAAGCCCGAACACGGGACGGCGGAACCAGGGCGGCCGCGCGAGGCCGACGAGCCCCGCCTCGCGGATCACCGCGTCGCGCAGCATTCCGGCCACGAAGAACCCGTGCTCGGCATCGCCCATGTCGATATCGGGGAGCGTGCCGCTGCGCGGCATGGCGTAGCGCGCGGCGAGATCGGGCAGAAGCGCGTCGATCGTCAGCGGGTCCTGCTGCGAGCTTGTCAAATAAACGCCGCGCAGGAACGCGCCCTTGCGTCGGCGCACGTCGGAGGGAAGGATCGGCCGCAGAACTGTGTCCACGATCGGGTCCATCGCGGCGACCTGCGCGCCGAAGCCGATCAGCCGGCCGCCCCGCAGAGGATCGTCCACCCGCGCCAGCGCATCGAGAAGCCGGTTGCGCGTCGACTCCACGAGGCTGCGCACGCCGGCATGGAAGGCGTCCACGACATCGGCCGTCTTGGCGCCGTCGCGCAGCGAGAGCGGAAAGGAGAAGCCCCAGGGCTGGTGCCGCTCGCCCGGCTCCAGCGTCTCGAACCCTTCCACGAAGCCGGGAGCGAGATCGATCTTGGTGAGCACGACATAGACGGGCGGGCGCGAGCGAAGGCGCGCCTCCAGGGCGGCGAGGCTCGCGGCGAGCCCCTCCCCGATCTCGCGGCGCTCCAGCGCATCGGCGAGCGTCAGATCGGCGGGGCTGACGGTGAGGATCACGCCGTTCAGCGGACAGGCCGGCCGGAAGCGATGGAGGGCGGCGGCCAGACGCTCGACGGCGGCGGGTTCGCTCCCGATCTCCACGAAGATCGCTTCCGAGCCGATCCACCAGCGCGCGCCGTCGGCTTCCACCGGCGCGTCGAGATCGAGTCCGGAGCGCTCCAGAAGCTGCGACTTGCCCATGCCGGGCGGGCCGATCAGCACGAAGAGCGGCAGGCGATAGCGCTGATGCGGGCCGGCAAGGCGCCGCGCCGCCAAGGCCGAGCGCCATTCGCGCGCGACTTCGGGCTCGGCCTGGATCTCGGGTGCCGAGCCCGCGCTCGTGCGCGCGCCGCCGAAGAACAGGAGGAGGATCGCCCAGACGACGATCGGCGCGGCGGCGAGAACGAGGCGCGCGTCGTCGGAGCCGATCGGCGCCAGACGCCAGACGACGAGCCCGGCGCCGAGCGCCAGGAGGAGACCGAGCATCCAGGCCGCGAGATGGCGCGGTGTCACGGCGTGGCGTCCTCCGCCTGGATGCGGAACTCGACGCGGCGGTTGCGCGCGCGCCCTTCCGCCGTGGCGTTGGAGGCGATCGGCGCGCTGTCGCCTCGGCCGAGGAAGGTGACGCGGCCGGGCTCGGTGAGGAAGCGTTGCAGCATGGCCGCGGCGGACGCGGCGCGGTCGCGCGACAGCGTGTCGTTGTTGCGCGTCGGCGAGGGATTGGCGATCGGCACGTTGTCGGTATGGCCGACGACGGTGATCGGGCCGGGCTCGGGGTTCAAGGCGGCGGCGATGCGGCGCAGGAGCGGCGCTTCGGTTTCCCCGATCGCCGTGCCGCCCGTCGGGAAGGACGCGCGCAGGAGCCGCGCGACGATGTCGCCGTTCTCCTCGACCACCTCGACCTCGCCGCTGGCGATGTCGGCGCCGAGCGCGGCCTGAACGCGCTGGAGCTGCGTCTGCGCTTCCGGCGCGAAGGGCTCGGGAACGGCGGGCACATCCGGCGCGCCGACGAAGACGGGCATGGCCGGCGGCAGCGCCGCGACGCGCTCGGCCGCCGCATCCACCCGCCAGGACAGGAGGAAACCGAGAACGAGATAGAGCGCGATCAGCGCCGCGATCGCGGCGGCCGACAGAACCCAGAACCAGATCATGCGCGCGGGCGGCCGATAGGGCGCGTCCACCGTCGCGAAACCGGCCGACAATCGCCGCTCGTGCGGCCCGCGCAGGCGGCGGATGGTGCGGTAAAGCTCGCCGCGCAGCCGCGCCAGATGCGCCGCGCCCCCCTCCCCCACCCGGTATTTGCCGACGAACCCGATCGACAGGCAGAGCGCCATCAGCTCGAGCGCGTCGAGATTGTCTTCCGGCTGGGCGTAGAGCTGGCCGAGCAGATCGAAGAAGCGCTCGCCGCCCCAGGTCTCCTGATAGAAGGTGCTGACCAGGCCCTTGGCCGGCCAGTCCGACTGGCCGCCCCAGGCGGTGTTGAGGATGATGTCGTCGATCGTGGCGCAGAGCGCGTAGCGGGCGACGCGGGCGAGCCGGGGCGCGACGCCGCGCGTCATCGCATTGGTCTCGAAGCGCGAGACGTCCTCCATCACCCGCGCGCGGAACTGGGCGACGTCGTCCACCGGCAGGCTCTCGTTAAGCCGCGCGGCGAGCCAGAGCAGCGGCGAGGCGACCGCGACCAGCGGATTGAGCGCCGCCAGCTCGAAAGCCTGCTCGACATGGGAATCCGGCCCGAGCCGGATCGAGCCGGCCAGCGGCCCGAGATCGGAGCGGTAGGACCCTGGCGCGCCGCCGAAGGGCGCCGGCCCGCCGAGGCCGAAATCGAGGGGATCGCGCCCGGGGCCCGGCTGGCCGAACGGATCGGAGCGCGGCGCGCCGCCGAAGGGCGAGAAGCCCGGGCTCGGCGCGTTCCAGTCGGACGCGGCGCCGAAGGAGCCCTGGCCGCTTTGGGGCGGATAGGGCGCGGCGCCGGGCAGCGGACGGCGGATCGTCGCGTCGGAGCCGGTGTCGCCGGCCAGCGGATCGGCGAAGGGGTTGGGCGGTCTCGTCTGCACGGCTTAGTCCTTCACCGCCCAGAGTTCGAGTTCGAGACCCGGAAAGTCGCCGCCTACATGCAGCGCCATGCCGCTCGACGTCGCGAACTGCCGCCACAGGGGCGAGGAGCGGTCGAGTTCGCAATAGGCCTTGCCGGTGTGATAGGGGATCTGCCGGGGCGCGACGGGCAGGCCGCGCAAGGGCACGCCGGGCAGCGCCGTGTTGACGAGCTCGCGGATCTGCTCGACCGGCCCGATCTTGACCTGACCCACGAGACCGCGAACCAGCGTGTCGGCGGGCATGTTGGCCTTGGCCGCCAGGAAGAAGCTGTATTTGGCGAACATGGAGCGCTCGGGCACCTGCGCGACGCGGATGCCGTAGCGATGTTCGGTGAGCGGGATCGCCATGGCGCCCTGATCGAGAACGGTCGACAGCGCCTGCCGCAGCGCCATCACCACGGGAGCGAAGGTCGGCTGAAGCTGGTCGTGGCGATAGGCCGGCAGCGGGCGCGGCCGGCGCTCGGCGCTCGTGAAGGTCGAGAGTTCGCCCGCGAGCGAGGCGACGGCGGTGAAGACGGTTTCGGGATGGGCGGTGGAGGCTCCCGCCAGATGCTCGAAGACCGGCTGCCAGCGATTGACCACCTGCAGCATCAGGAGATCGGTCATGTCCGACACGGTTCCTGCCCCGCCGCCCGCCACGAGCCGCCCGGCGATCGCCTCGCCGCGATGGTTCAGGAGGCCGACCACCTCGTTCAGAAGGGCGGCGAGATAGGGCGAGGCCGCGCTGTCGAGGAGCGGCGGCACGTAGTTGTTGTCGAGAACGACGCTGTTGTCGGAGCGCACCTCGATGACGCGCGCGAGGCCGATATGGTGGAAGCCCGCGCGCTCGGCGGTTTCCAGCGTGTAGGACAGGCGCAGCTCGCCGACCTGGATCGGCGCGAGTTCGGTTTCGCCGGCATTGGAATCGGGCACGTCCCGCTCCACGACGCGAAAGCGTGTCGTCGCCTCGCCGTTCGGGCCGGCCGCCTCGAAGCCGCCGGGCTGGCTGATCGGCACGGAAAGATAGACGATGCAGTTGCGCGTGGCAGCCGGCAGAAGCAGTGGCTCGGGATGGGCCGTGTCGTCGGGCATGACGAAGGGCGTGCCGTCCTCGAAGACACCGGCCACACGCTCCACCGCGAAGCGCCCGGTGGAAAGAAGCTCGTGGTTGAGCTTCAGCTCGGTCAGCCCCCAGCCATAGCCGCGAAGCCCGGCCGCGCGCCCGCGCACGAGGCGTTCCACATAGCGCAGGTCCTGCTGAAAATGCTGGGCGCGAATGAACATGCCCTCGGACCAGACGACCCTGTTCGCAAATGCCATGACGTTCCAGCCCCCTTCGCTCCCTCGTCGCGCGTCCCCACGCGGGCGAAGGCTCTTGTTCTCAATCGTCCTGCGGACCGAGCGTGACCGAGTCGCTCTCGATCTTGGCGCGGATCTTCAATGTCTTCTCGCCCTGAAGCGGAATGATCGCCCGCCATTTGGCCTTCTGGAAATCCTCGAAGCCGACAGTGACGCCGACCGCCAGCGCGTCGGGCGCAAGCGGCGCGGAAATGCGCTGCACGTCGCCCGGAATGAGGAAGAGTTCCTTCTTGCCGAGCATCGTCGCCTTCAGCGTCGCCTCGTCCTTTTCCCAAAGCTCGAAGAAGTTCGCTTCGGTGAAGAGATCGGGCGCCGAGAGGATGTAGAGCCGCAGCTGGACCGGCGACGGCACGCCGTCGCGCCCCGGGTTGACGAGCGGCGAAGCGGTGGCGAGGAAGTCGATCTTGGCGCCCTCGGCGGGCTTCTTGATCTCGATTTCCTTGGCCGGCGGCGGCTCGTCCTTCTTCAGGAGGCTGCAACCCGCGACGGGAAGAAGAAGCGCGAGGGCGAGGAGGTGGCGGCGGTTGAGACCCATCTCACGCATGCCCGATCTCGCCGGGGCCGATCTCGCCAGGGCCGATCTCGCCAGGGCCGATCTCGCCAGAGCCGAGCGCCGGACCGGACAGGCCGCGCCGCGCCAGCGCCCGCGCCAGATCGGCCCGCAGCCGCGCGGCGGCCTCCGGCTCCCAGAACACGAGCGCCTCGTCGAGCGCCGCCATGACCTCCGCGCCCGACGGCGCATCGGGACGGAAGGGGGCGGCCGGCTCGGAGGCGAAGGGCTCGAACGGCATCGCCGGCAGCGCCGATGCGGGCATCGGCGGGGCGGTCAGTTCCTCCACCAGAAGATCGTCGAAATCGGGGATCACGGGCGTGGTCGTGGCCGGTAGGGGGATTGGCATCGGCATCGGCGCCTCGACCGCCGCTGTCGGCGCGAACCAGTCGTCGGCGATCAGCCTGTCGGCCTGCGCGCCTTGCGCCTCGCCCGTCTCGCCCGCCTCGCCCGACAGGGCGACCAGAATGCGCGCGTCGCCGAGGCGCAGCACCTGCCCGTCCCGCAGTTCCGCGACGCCGCCTGGCCCCAGCGGCTCGCCGGCTTCGCCGAGAAACACGCCGTTGGTGGAGAGATCGGTCAGAACGAAGCGGTTCGGCTCGGCGTCGATCCGGCAATGGCGGCCGGACACGACGCGCTCGGGATCGGGCAGCACCCAGTCGCAGACGGGCGAGCGGCCGATCAGCAGGCTGCCGGCGCTGAGGGTCCTGGACCGGGCCGCCCCCATCAGGCGCGAAGGTCCCTGGAGGGTAAGGGTGAGAAGCATGCTCTTTGCCGCGCCGCGATCGTTGTCGGGCCGAGACCCGGCCCCTTCCGCCGGAAGCGGCGGATGTCGAAGATTGGATCGAAGACCCGAGCCGGGCGGACGGGCCGAACGGCCGTCAGCCGCCGGCGGCGGGCTTGCACCCTGCGCACCGGCCTTCGGCCGCGTTGACCATGCGTCAAGGCCCGTCAAGCCGCAAGACCCGGCTGGCCCTTGGCGGACCAGGAGAGATGCGTCAGATACTGCATGGCCGAGCGGTCGTGCAGGCGGATGCGCCATTCCGCCTCGCCCGGCGCGCGGCTGCGACGAAGCGCGCCGGCCGCACTCGGCCCTTCCGAGAGGAGCGCGTCCAAGGCGAGGTCGCAGCGCGCGCCCTCGCCCCCTTGCGCGCCGCGCCCGCCCAGCCAGTTCGCGAGCGGCGTCGCCGCGCCGCTCCAGTCGAACGGGGTGGCGAGCGCGCAGGCGCCGCCCGGCGTCAGGACGCGGCCGAACTCGGCGAGCGCGGCCTTGGGGTCGCGCAGGCAGTCCAGAAGGTTCAGGGCGGTGACGAGCGCGAAGCTCTCGTCCGCGAAGGGCAGCGCGAGCGCATCGGCGATCCAGATGTCGGCCTTGCCTTCAGCCCGCACGGAAAAGCTGCGCCGCTCGAAATGAAGACCGGCGCGGCGCCGCTCATAGGCGACATGGCCGCCGACCACGGCATCCCATGCGACGCGCGCGAGCGGTACCGAGAGATCGACGCCGAGCACCAGTTGCCCGGTGCGCTCGGCGAGATCCGCCGTGGTGCGCCCCGCGCCACAGCCGAGATCGAGGATGGGGCCATCGGGAAGCGGCGCGGGCAGACCGTCCAGAAGCTGCGAGAGGACGCGCGACACCTGCCCCGGCTCGACCTGCTCGCCCCCCGCTTCGGCCGGGTCCTGATCGGCCCAATGATCCCAGCCATAGGAGGAGACATGCTGGCGGATCGCGTCGATCCCGGCGCCCGGCCCGGTCGCCTCGGCCAGGAGCGCCGTGACGCCCGGCGTCAGGTCGCGGCGCATGGTCAGGTAGAAGAGATTGTCCGACAGGAAGCGCGGCAGATCGGGCACCAGAACCGGCAGCCCGTCGAGAATGGGATAGCGGTTGCCGCAGGCCTCGCATCCGAGGACACCCGAGCACACGATCTCGTCCCGCTCCTCTTCCACGCAGGCGAGCGCCAGGGGCGCCAGCGTGCCCTGAAGGCGGCAGGCCGGGCAGACCGGACGAAGCGCATGGAAATGGGCGAGCCGCATTCAGCCCCCGATGAGCACGACGGGGCAGCCGGGCGGCAGAACCTTGCCGGTCGGGCTCGGGATCGGCGCGACACAGGCCGGGTGGGTCGTGAGGTCCGACACGCGGCCCGCCGGCAGGCCGCCGATGAGGACGGTCGCCGAGCCGAGCGACAACATGCCCGGCCCGCCCGGTGCGCAGCCGGCCAAGACGCAGGGCTGCGTCATGTCGGTGAGGCGCGCGGCCGGCAGGCCGCCGATCAGGACATTGGGCTGGCCCATGACGATCGGCAGGGGCATGGCCGGATGGGGCGCGGGCGCGGGAACGGGGGCCGCCGGATGGATGGGCGCATGACAATGCGGTGCGTCCTGAAGCACCATATCGGTCATTCGGGCGGCTGGCGGCATGAAAGGAACCTTGCGCAGACGGTGCTGCGGGACTCGACGGATTTTGCTTAGACTCTCGTGGAATCAACCGCCAGACGAATCAAGCGCCGCCTCGGGGGCGAATCGCTTCCTCAGTCTCAAAACATTCCATCCTCTCTCACGGGCATAGGAAAGCTCGTCCGCCAGCGTGCGAACGAAGTGGATTCCGAGCCCGCCGACCTCGCGATCCTCGATCTCGCCGGAGAGGTCCGGCTCGGGCGACTGGAGCGGATCGAAGGCCCGCCCGTCGTCGCGCACGGTGAGATCGACGCAGCCGGGCGTCACTTCGAGATCGACGAGAATCTCGTGCCAGCCGTTGTCGGGATAGCCGTAGCTGACCGTGTTGGTCAGAAGCTCGTCCAAGGCGAGGCCGAGCGCGGCGCCGACCATGTCGGGCACCTCCTCGCGCGAGAGGGTCGCCTCGATGTCGGACACGAGACCCGCGATCGCGGCGAGATCGTTGGGAATGGCGAAATCGTGCGCGCCCTTTCGCTTGAGGGAGCGCAGCGTCACGCCGACCAGCGCCGCGCCGGGCCCGCTCGCTTCGCGCAGGCGCGCGGCGAGATCGTCCATGCCGAATTCGGGTGCCTCCGCCGCGACGGCACCGAGCGTGCGCGCGCCGACGGCGAGCCAGAGAACCGAGCCCTCCGGCAGCAGCCCCTCGCCTTCCGACGCTTGTGCGCCGACGCTCAGGCAATAATGGCCCCGCCCGAAGCCGGCGAAGCGACCCGTCGCCGGATCGAGCGTCGCGAAGGCGAGATCGAAGTCGTCGCCGGGAAATTCCGCAGCGTAAGCCGATTCGGCGAGATCGAGCGTTTCGGCGGGCTCGACCTGGAGCGCGAGCGCGGCGCGCAGGAGGCGATGGAGCGCGCTCGCCCGCAAGGCGCCCGCCGTGCCGCCGCGCCGGACCTGCGCGGCCCCCAACGCCAGAACGCGGCCCGGCAGCCAGAACGCATCATAGAAGGCGTATGCGCCAGCGCCCTCGCCCGCGACGCCGGCCAGTTCCAGGTCGCGCCGGCTGGGGAAACGTTGCGGCCGCAACAGGCGCGCGATCTCGGCGGCGAGCCGCTCGTCGGGCGTGCGGGCATGCGGCGTAACGGACGAAGCGGTCATGAAACGCATTTGTAAGAGAGCTGTTCGATGAGTAGAACATAGAAACTGAATTGACGAAGCCTTGACGACGTCGGTTCAGAGCGAGTTTTTGGGATCGTATCATGAATATCACCGAAGTTCGGCGCAACGATCGGCTCGTTGTGGCTCTCGTCGGCCGTCTCGACAGCGGCACGGCGCCCCTTCTCGACCGCCATCTGTCGGCGGTGATCCAGCGCGGCGACACGCGGCTGGTGCTCGACCTGACCGGCGTCGACTATATCAGCAGCACGGGATTGTCGGTGTTTTTGTCCGCCGCCAAGAAGATCAAGCCGGTGCCGGGCGGCTCGCTGGCGCTGGCCGGCCTCAACAGCCGAATCCGCCTCGTGTTCGAGATGAGCGGCTTCCTGCGCCTGTTTCCGGTCTTCGCGAGCGTGGACGAGGCGGTCGCCTGAGGGCGCGATTCGGCTCTTGGTCAGGCCGCGCGCACGGCGTGCGGCTGGCTCCGCGAAAATCATCCGGCACGATTGGACAATTCAGAAGCTTCTGAGACGCAGGGCCAAATACCGGCGCTCCGGTGGGGTCGAACAAGGCCGCACTTAAGGTGTACCTCTCCTGTAACGCGACGCCTCGCCCCTCGGTTCCAACGAACCCGGCAAGGCCTCGGTCAGGCTCAGGCACCAGGAGAGTCCATTGGCTGTCGATCTGCAGGTTCTCGTGGGGCGCCTCAACGCGCCCACCCGCGCATCCCTCGAAGCCGCGGTGGGTCTGACCCTTTCGCGCACGCACTACAATGTCGAGATCGAGCACTGGCTGACCAAGCTGGCCGAGCCCGCCGACACGGATGCCGCCGCGATCCTGCGCCATTTCGGCGTCGACGTTTCGCGCCTCCAGGCCGACCTGACCCGCGTCCTCGACCGCTTCAAGACCGGCAACAGCCGCGCGCCGTCGCTGGCGCCCAACATCATCCGCCTGATGCGCGAAGCCTGGCTCCTGGCCTCGCTGGAATCGGGCGAGGCGAGCGTTCGCAGCGGCCATATCCTGGCGGCGCTGATGGGCGACGACACGCTGTCGGCCGTGGCGCGGGACGCCTCGCGCGAACTCGCCAAGATCAAGGGCGAGGACCTGAAGGCCGCGCTCGCCACGATCACCGCCTCCTCCTCCGAAGCGCCGCAGGACGGCGCGGCCAAGGGCGAGACGGCCCGTCCGCGCGCCGCCACCAGCGCGGCCGGCGCGGCGCTCGAGCAGTACACCGTCAACCTGACGGCCCGTGCCCGCGACGGGCAGATCGATCCGGTTCTCGGCCGCGACGCCGAAACGCGTCAGATCATCGACATCCTGACGCGCCGCCGCCAGAACAACCCGATCCTCACCGGCGAGGCCGGCGTCGGCAAGACGGCGGTCGTGGAAGGCTTCGCGCTGAAGATCGCGTCGGGCGACGTGCCCGACAGCCTGAAGGACGTCGAGCTTCTGTCGCTCGATCTCGGCCTGCTCCAGGCCGGGGCCGGCATGAAGGGCGAGTTCGAAAACCGCCTGAAGAACGTGATCGAGGGCGTGAAGGCCTCGGCCAAGCCGATCATCATGTTCATCGACGAAGCCCATACGCTGATCGGCGCCGGCGGCGCGGCGGGCCAGAACGACGCGGCCAACCTTCTGAAGCCGGCGCTGGCGCGCGGCGAGATGCGCACGATCGCGGCCACGACCTGGGCCGAGTACAAGAAATATTTCGAGCGCGACCCTGCCCTCACCCGCCGCTTCCAGGTGGTGAAGGTCGAGGAGCCCGGCGACGAGGCGGCGATCGCCATGATGCGCGGCCTCGTGCCGACGCTGGAGCGCCACCATGGCGTGCGCATCCTGTCGGAAGCGGTGGAAGACGCGGTTCGCATGTCGCGCCGCTACATTCCGAGCCGCCAGCTTCCCGACAAGGCGGTGAGCCTTCTCGACACGGCGGCGGGGCGCGTGGCCGTCGCCAGCAACTCGACGCCCGCCGCGATCGAGGACGCAAGGCGCCAGATCCAGATGCTCGACACGGACCTTGCCGTGCTCGGCCGTGAAACCCGCATCGGCGCCGACCATGCCGCCCGCATGGGCGAGCTGGAGGAGCGCCGCGCCAAGACGCAGGAGCGCCTCGCGGAGCTCGAAGGCCAGTTCGAGCGCGAGAAGACGCTGGTCGACCGCATGCGCGCGCTCCATGACGATCTCGGCCAGGCCGAGCGCCCCGAAGGCGACACGGCCGATCCGGACGCGCTGCGCGCCGAGCTGCGGACCTTGAGCGACGAGCTGACCGCGCTCCAGGGCGAGCACCCCCTGATGCGCGTCACCGTCGACAGCCAGGCCATCGCCGAAGTGATCGCCAACTGGACGGGCATTCCGGTCGGCCGGATGATCTCCAACGAGATCAAGACGGTCCTGAACCTCAAGCCGCGCCTCGAAGAGCGCGTCATCGGCCAGCCGCAGGCGCTCGAAGCGATCGCCGAGACGATCCGCACCTCGCGCGCCAAGCTGTCCGACCCGCGCAAGCCGATCGGCGTCTTCCTGATGGTCGGCACGTCCGGCGTCGGCAAGACCGAAACGGCGCTGGCCGTCGCCGAACTCCTTTATGGCGGCGAGCAGAACCTCACCGTCATCAACATGTCGGAGTTCAAGGAAGAGCATAAGGTCTCCATGCTCGTCGGCTCGCCTCCCGGCTATGTCGGCTATGGCGAAGGCGGCGTCCTGACCGAGGCCGTTCGTCGCCGCCCCTATTCGGTGATCCTGCTCGACGAGGTCGAGAAGGCGCATCCGGGCGTGCAGGACGTGTTCTATCAGGTGTTCGACAAGGGCATGCTGCGCGACGGCGAAGGGCGCGACATCGACTTCAAGAACACGGTCATCATCCTGACCTCGAACGCGGGCACGGACCTCATCCATCGCCTCTGCGCCAATCCGGCGACGCGGCCGAGCCCGGAGGATCTGGCCGAGGCGCTGCGCCCCGAGCTTCTGAAGAACTTCAAGCCGGCCTTCCTCGGCCGCTGCTCGGTGATCCCCTATTTCCCGCTCGCCGACGACGTGATCCGCCAGATCGTGGAGCTTCAGCTCAAGCGCATCGCCAAGCGCTTCGCCGAGACCTACAAGGCGCGCCTCGTGTGGGACGACGCGCTCGTCGCCGCCATCGCGGCCCGCTGCACCGAGGTCGAGAGCGGCGCGCGCAACATCGAATACATCCTGTCGCGCAGCCTCCTGCCCCAGCTTTCGGCGCAGGTCCTCGCCTGGATTTCGGAAGATCGCGAAGTGCCCGACGTTCGGATCGCGATCGATCCGCAGGGCAGCTTCACCTTTACCCCCGCCGACGCGGCGGAGGGGGACCTGCTCCCGGTCGAAGAACCGGTCGCGGCTGAATAACCGCGTCGTCGCCCGCCTCTCTCATCCTGCTTTTCATAACGAAGGAACCGCATTCATGGCTATCTACCTGAAGTACAACGACCTCGAAGGCAACGTCACCGCCGCCGGCTTCGAGAAGTGGATCGAGCTGGGCAGCATGCAGTGGGGCGTCGGCCGTGGCATCGGTTCGGCCGACGGCACGTCCGGCGTGCGCGAAAGCTCGGCCGCTTCGGTCAGCGAGGTCAGCGTGACCAAGCAGCTCGACAAGGTTTCGCACAAGCTTCTGGAAGAGGCCCTCTACGGCCAGCCGGTGAAGGTCGAGATCGCCCTCACCCGCACCAAGAAGGACGGCGAGGAAGAGTTCCTGCGCTACGAGCTCACCAACACGATGACCTCGGGCTACTCGATCTCCTCGGGTGGCGACCGTCCGACGGAGAGCCTGTCCTTCAACTTCACGAAGGTCATGATGAAGAACTCGGTCGCCAAGATCGACAACACGGGCGAAGCCCAGACCACGACCTACGACATGGCGACCCGCAAGAGCGCCTGATCTTCGTCCTCGCAACGTCCCCGACGTCATCCTGAAAGGTCCCCATGTCGACGGTTTCCCTGTCGCAGGATCAGCGCTGGTTGCGGCTTCAAACGCCGCTCGGCCAGGATGTGCTCGTGGTCGAGGAAATGGAGGGCCGCGAATCTCTTTCGCGGCTCTTCGCCTTCCGTCTGCGCGGCCTGTGCAGCCGCCCCTTCGCGCCCGCCGATCTTCTGGGCCAGGGCGTCGGCCTGACGCTGGCGCGCTATTCCACCGAGACGCGGTACATCCACGGGATCGTGACAAACCTGCGCTTCGGCCCGCGCCTGCGCAGCGGCTATCGCCGCTACGAGATCGATGTCGAGCCGAGCCTCTCGGTGCTCGGCCATTCCTCGAACTACCGCATCTTCCAGGAGCAGAGCGTCGTCGACATCGCGACCGCGATCTTCGGCGAGCGCAAGATCACCGATTTCCGCTTCGAGATCGTCGGCGCCAAGACGCCGCGTCCTTACTGCGTCCAGTTCGGCGAAACCGACCTCGCCTTCGTCTCCCGCCTCTTCGAGGAGGAAGGCTATTTCTTCTATTTCGAGCACGCGGCGAGCGCCCACACGCTGGTGGTCGCCAACAGCGCCGTGAAATACGCCGCCGCGTCCGGCGCGGCGCTTCGCCATTCGGAGAACAGCACCGAGGGCGAGCGCCTCGTTCAGTCCGTCGCGCTCGACCGCCGGATGGCCGACACGAAATGGGCCTTTCGCCAGTTCGACTTCACCGCCCCCGCGACGCCGATCGACGGCTCCAGCGAAAGCAGCCTGTCGCTGACCAGCGCCTGGAGCGGCTGGGAGCATTTCGCCTATGGCGAGGGCGAGGCGGTCGAGGCGCAGCAGAAGGCGCAAGGCGGCCGCAACATGGACGCCGCCGACGCGATGACCGAGGAGCTGGACGGCCAGTCCACCGCCGCCTCGCTCGTTCCGGGAAAGAAGTTCTCCATCGAGAGCGACACGCATGACGACGTGACGCTTCTGGAAGGCGCCGCGTTCTCGGGCGAGAGCTTCGTCACCGTTTCGGTCGAGCATCACCTGATCGACCCGTCCTTCTTCAACAGCCGGCCCAAGCAGGAGGGCAAGGCGACCTATTCCAACCGCTTCCGCGCCATTCCCGCCGGCCGCACCGCCCGCCCCGCCATCCACACGGCCAAGCCCCGCGCCCACGGGCCGCAGACGGCGACCGTGGTCGGCCCGTCGGATTCGGAAATCTACACCGACAAGCATGGCCGCGTGCGCGTCCAGTTCCATTGGGACCGGCTCGGCAAGAAGGACGAGCAGAGCTCCTGCTTCATTCGCGTGGCCCAGAGCTGGGCCGGCAAGAGCTGGGGCATGCAGTTCGTTCCGCGTGTCGGCATGGAGGTCGTGGTTCACTTCCTGAACGGCGACCCGGACCAGCCGCTCGTCACCGGCGCGCTCTACAATGGCGACCTGACGCCGCCCTTCGCCCTGCCCGGCGAGATGAACAAGAGCGGCCTGCGGACCCGCTCCACCAAGTCGGGCAACACCGAGACCTTCAGCGAACTGTCCTTCGACGACACCAAGGACAAGGAACAGGTCCTGTTCCACGCCCAGAAGGACTTCAAGCGCGTGGTCGAGAACGACGACGTGCTCGATGTCGGTCACGACCAGACCCGCACGATCAAGAACGACCGGACCACCACGATCTCGGACGGAAACGATAAGTTTACCTTGTCAAAAGGCAATCGCTCCGAAACGATCTCGCAAGGGAACGAAACGCTGGAGATCAGCCAGGGCAATCGAACCGTGACGTTGACGCAAGGAAACGACAGTCTGAAACTGGGGTCCGGCAACCTCTCGATCGCGCTGCAGGGCGGCAACATGAATGTCGAGCTGCAGGCGGGCAACCTGTCGCAGGTCTGCACCGCCGGCAAGGTGACGATCGAGGCGTTGCAGGGCATCACCCTGAAATGCGGGCAGAGCACGATCGAGGTCACGCCGCAGGGCGTGACCATCAAGGGCCCGATGATCACGGCGCAGGCCACCGCCAAGGCCGAGCTCTCCGGTCTCATGGTCGACGTGAAGGGCTCGGGCATGACGCAGGTCAATGGCGGCCTGGTGAAGATCAACTGACCATGACGCTTTCTCTCGCCCCCATTCGCAAGATCAGCGCCGCGTCCGCCGCCGAAGTCTGCGGACGCGTGGCGCTCAGCGCCGACGCCTGCGCCTATCTCACGCCCTCGCTTTCGCCCCAGAGCTTTCTGACGCTCCTCGACCGGGGCGGCCACTTCTCCGACGCCGTTCGCTTTCTGGCCTTCGCGCTGCCGGTGCGCGAGGGCGTCTGGTGGGCCTGCATGACGGGCCTCGCCATTCCGGGCGCGACCTCGGCGGACCCCGACCCCGCCTATTCGGCGGCGCAGGACTGGGTCTACGACACGAGCGACGAGCGGCGCTTCCTGTGCCTGCGCGCGGCCGAGAGCGTGCAGTCCGCCACGCCCGGCGCCTATGCCGCGCTCGCCGCCTTCTGGTCGGGCGGCAGCATGGCGCCCGAGGGCCTGCCCGAAGTCGTGCCCGACCCCGTGCTCGCGCCGACCGGCGTCGCCGCCTCGATCCTCCTTGCGGTCGCCGCCGGCGATCCGGCCGGCGCGGAGGGCTTCTTCCGCGATGCGATCCGCCGCGGCGTCGATATCGGCAATGGCGGCGACGGCCGCCAGCCGGGCGGCGCGCGGTCCTTCTCCAACAGAGTGCCGAACTGATGTCGCTTCCCGCCGTGATCGATCTCGAGACCCTGTCCCGGCCCTTCGGCGACGACGCGCCGTCGGGGAGCGATCCGCGCGCCGACAGTTCCGGCCAGTCGCTCTACTACCGCGTGAAGGACGCCCGCTCCGCCTCGCGCGCGGCCGAGCGCGCCAATGTGGATGCCGGCGCCCTGCCGCCCGAAACCTGGGCGACCGTGCAGCAGAGCGGGCTCGACCTTCTGGCCGAACAGGCCAAGGACCTCGAGATCGCTGCCTGGACCACCGAGGCGCTGACGCGCCTCGAGGGCTTTGCCGGCCTGCGCGACGGGTTGCAGCTCCTCACCGCCCTCGTCGACGGGTTCTGGGAGACGGTTCATCCGCTGCCGGACGAGGAAGACGGCAACGAGGGGCGCCTGACGGCCATCGCGGCGCTCAGCGGCGCGGGCGCGGCCGGCACGCTCGCCCAGACCCTTCGCACCCTGCCGCTCGTCGGCCTGACGCGCACCGCCTCGATCTGGAACTACGATCAGGCGATGGAGCTGGAGAAAATCACCGATCCGGCCCGCAAGGCGGCGCGGATGTCCAGCGGTTCAATGTCGCTGGAGCAGTTCCGCGAGAGTCTCGCCGAAACCCCCGGACGCGATCTCTACGACCTCCTGAAGACGGTCGAGGAGGCGCTGAAGGCGCTGGCCGCGCTTGGCACCTCGCTCGACACGGCGGCCGGCTACGACGCGCCGTCCTTCACGCCGCTGCGTGAGCTTCTGGAGCATGTCGCCGGCTCGATCCGCCATTTCGGCGCCGAGAAGATCGCCGCCCAGGAAAAGGCGCAGGACAAGGCTTCGGCCGCGAGCGCAGCCGCCGCCGCCCCGCCCCCTACAGTGACTTCCGGCGACGCGCCCGCCGCCGGCATGGTGGTGGTGGCGAGCGGCGTCGCCGCGCCGCGCACCAACGGTTTCGCCAATCGCGAGGAGGCGCTGCACGCCGTTCTGCAGCTTGCCGAGTATTTCCAGCGCACCGAGCCGCAGGCGCCGATTTCCTATACGCTGATCGAGGCGGTGCGCCGCGCGCGCATGTCGTTGCCCGAGCTCCTCGAGGAGCTCTCCAACGACGCATCGCATATCAGCCGCTTCATTCTGGCCGCCGGCATGCGCCGCGACGGCATCACCGAAATTGCCCAGGTTCAACCGGTCGCCTCCGCCGCTCCGTCCTACAGCGGCGGCGGCAGCAGCTATAGCGAAAGCAAGCCGGACTCGAACGATGGGTGGTAATCGCTTCAATACTGGAGAGGGCTATGTCCGAAAGCTTGCAGCATAAACTGAACCGGGTGCGGAAGCCCCGCGTTCACATCACCTACGATGTCGAGACGGAAGGCGCCGAAGTCCGCAAGGAACTGCCCTTCGTCGTCGGCGTGCTCGGCGACTTCTCCGGCAAGTCCTACGAGCCCCAGAAGCCGCTGCGCGAGCGCAAGTTCACGCAGATCGACCGCGACAATTTCGACGAGACGCTGCAGCGCCTGACGCCGGGCGCTCAGTTCCGCGTCGACAACACGCTGTCGGACGACGGTTCGGAACTCGCCGTGGACCTGAAGTTCAAGTCCATGGCCGATTTCGAGCCGGCCGCGATCGTTCAGCAGGTCGAGCCGCTGCGCAAGCTTCTCGAAGCGCGCAACAAGCTGCGCGACCTCATGACCAAGGTCGACCGCTCCGAAGAGCTGGAGAACCTGCTCGAGGAAGTCCTGAAGAACACCGACCAGATCCAGGCCCTGGCCAGCCAGCTCGGCACGGATTCGGGCAAGGGAGACGAGTGATGAGCGAGACCCAGCTGAAGTCGGCCGGCGGCGCGGAAGCCACCGCCACCTCCGGTAGCCTTCTCGACCAGGCCATCGGCGTGACCCGCAACACCGATGCCAACGAGGTCCAGGACCTTCTGCGCAACCTGACGCAGGAGGCCATGAACGGCACGGTGACGTTCAACAAGAACCTCGCCGTCACGTTCCAGAAGGCCATCGCGGCGATCGACGACAAGATCTCCAAGCAGCTGTCGGCGATCATGCATCATCCCGAGTTCCAGGAGCTCGAGGGCTCGTGGCGCGGGCTGAACTACCTCGTCAAGAATTCCGAGACGGGCTCCAACCTGAAGATCCGCCTGCTCAACATCTCCAAGAAGGAGCTGGGCAAGGATCTCTCGAAGGCCGCCGAATTCGATCAGAGCATGATCTTCAAGAAGATCTACGAGAACGAGTTCGGCCTGTCGGGCGGCGAGCCCTACGGCGCGCTGATCGGCAATTACGACTTCGGCCCGGGCGCCGACGACCTGTCCACGCTGCAGAGCATGTCGAACGTCGCGGCGGCGGCTTTCGCGCCCTTCATCGCGGCGGCCTCGCCGCAGATGTTCGGCCTGGAATCCTTCACCGAACTCTCCAAGCCGCGCGATCTGGAAAAGATCTTCGAGACGCCCGACTACATCAAGTGGCGCTCGTTCCGCGAAAGCGAGGACAGCCGCTTCGTGACGCTCGCCATGCCCCGCGTCCTGTCGCGCCTGCCCTACGGCGCGGCCGGCACGCAGGTCGAGGAGTTCGACTTCCAGGAAGCTCCCGTCGACGCCAGCGGCCGCACCACGGCCATGACGCCCGACAAGTTCACCTGGACGAACGCCGCCTTCTCGCTCGGCGCGCGCCTCACCGACGCCTTCGCCCAGACCGGCTGGTGCACCGCGATCCGCGGCGCGGAAGGCGGCGGCAAGGTCGAGAACCTGCCGAGCTTTAGCTTCGTCTCCGACAGCGGCGACACGGACCAGCAGTGCCCGACCGAGATCGGCATCACCGATCGCCGCGAAGCGGAGCTCTCCAAGCTCGGCTTCCTGCCGCTCTGCCACTACAAGAACACCGACTATGCCGTGTTCTTCGGCGCGCAGACCACCCAGAAGCCCAAGAAGTACGACACGCCCGAGGCGACGGCCAATGCCGCCATCTCCTCGCGCCTGCCCTACATCATGGCGACCGGCCGCATCGCGCACTACCTGAAGGTCATGGGCCGCGACAAGGTCGGCTCCTTCATGGAAGCGAGCGACGCCGAGGCCTGGCTGAACCGCTGGATCGGCAACTACGTCAACGGCAACGCGGCCGCCGGCCCCGAGACCAAGGCCCGCTTCCCGCTGGCCGAGGCGAAGGTGACCGTGAAGGAAGTCCCGGGCGCGCCCGGCTCCTACAACGCCGTCGCCTATCTGCGTCCCTGGCTGCAGATGGAGGAACTCACCACCTCCATGCGCCTCGTGGCCCGCATCCCGGCTTCGGCCTGACGGGCGGCGCGGCGTGCTGGCGGATCAGTCCTCCTCGCCCGGCGAGGTGAAGCCAGCCGGCGCCGCCGCGCGGCCTCTGGGGCTTCGGTTGACCGAAGCCCTGTTCGAAACGGATGAGGCGGGCGAGAGCGATCTCGCCCGTTTCCTCGCCTGCGACGACGCCGCCGAGGCGCTGTCGCTCTGGTACGGCGAGCGGCTGGAGCCGCTCCTGACGCGCGGCGGAGCAGGCCTTCGCGCCTCGATCGACCGCGACATCGCGGCGATCGACGAAATGCTCTCGGCGCAAGTCGAGACGATCCTGCACCATTCCGACTTCCAGACGCTCGAAGCCTCCTGGCTCGGGCTCGACCAGCTTCTCGACGCGGCCGGCGCCGACGAGCGCATCGTGGTGCGCATCCTCTCGGCCACCTGGGCCGAGATCGGGCGCGACTTCAACCGCGCCGCCGAGTTCGACCGCAGCCTCCTCTTCGAGCGCCTCTACAGCGACGAATTCGGCATGCCCGGCGGCCTGCCCTACGGGCTGGTCCTGTGCGACTACGAGATCCAGCATCGGCACGGCACGCGCAGCGGCGCGGCGGCCGACGACATTTCCACGCTCTCCTCGCTCGCCGGCGTCGCGGCTGCGGCCTTCGCCCCTTGCATCATCGGAGCGAGCCCGGCGCTTCTCGGCGTCGAGGACTTTTCCGAACTGTCCTTCGCGCAGGATATCGGCCTGCCCTTCCGGGGCGCGGACTATGCCCGCTGGCGCGCGCTCCAGGCGCGCGACGACAGCCGCTTCCTCGCCGTCACCGCGCCGCGCGTCCTGATGCGCCGCCGCCATGCCGAGGACGGCACGCGGGCCGAGCCCTTCCGCTTCGAGGAAGGCCGGCGCGGCCTCGGTATCGACGACTGGCTCTTCGGCAACGCGGTCTATGCCTTCGGCGCGGTGGTGATCCAGGCCTTCCGCGACTGGAGCTGGTTCGCCGACATTCGCGGCACACGGCAGGACGAAAGCGGCGCGGGTCTCGTCGAGAACATGCCGATCGCGCCCTTTTCCACCGGCGAGGCGCGGGCCTATCGCCGACCGCTGGAAGTGGAGCTGACCGACCGCAAGCAGAAGCAGATGGAGGAGATCGGCCTGATGGCGCTCAGCCCCTGCCGCTACACGCCGAATTCCGCCTTTCTCGGCGCGCCCTCGCTCCATGCGCCGGCGGCCGGCGGCGGCACGGATGCGCGCGGCGCCAACGAGCGCATCTCGGCCATGCTGCAATACATTCTCTGCGTCAGCCGCTTTGCCCATTACATCAAGGTCATCGCGCGCGACGCGATGGGCGCCTTCACCACCGCCGAGGAATTGCAGACGCGCCTCAGCAGCTGGCTCCAGCAATATGTGACCGGCAATTCCGACGCGCCGGACGAGCTGAAGGCGCAATATCCCTTGAACAGCTCCAGCGTGGAAATCCGCGAACTGCCCGGCAAGCCCGGCTCGTTCGCCTGCGTGATGCAGCTGAAGCCGCATTTCCAGATCGACCAGATGGTCGCCTCGTTCCGCCTCCACACGGAGCTGAGCGGCTTGCGCGTGCGCTGAGAGCCTCGATGTCCAACACCCGCTCCCGCCCCCCGATCCGCCTGTCGCTGCTCGACCGTCTGCTGGCCGGCGACACGCCCGATACGGGCCGCGAGGGCGCGGCCGGCGTCGCGGCGCTGCGCAACAGCGTTCGGCGCGATCTGGAAGCCCTGTTCAACACCCGCCCCTGTCAGGTCTCCGCCCCGCCCGGCCTCGACGAGCTGCGCACCTCGCTCCTCACCTACGGGCTCAGCGATTTGCAGACCCGCTCCATGGCCTCGGAAAGCCAGCGCGAAACCTTCCGCCGGCAGTTCGAGGAGATGATCCGCCGTTTCGAGCCGCGCCTGCGCGAGGTGAGCGTCGAAATGCCGAAAGCCAACAATCCGCTCGATCGGACCTTGCGGTTTCGCATCCGGGGCCTTCTGGTAACGGAAGCGGGTGCGGAGGCGATCGTCTACGACACGGCGGTCGATCCGGCGGCGCGCAACCTGTCGATCACCGGCGTCGAAGCCGGCGGCCTGTAAGCGGCAGAAGAAGCGAAATGTCCGATACGTTCCTGACGCATTACAATCGCGAACTCCTGGCGATCCGCCGCGCGGCGGCCGATTTCGCCGCCGAGCATCCGCGCATCGCCGGGCGGCTGCGCGTTTCGGCCGACGCGGTGGAGGACCCCTCGGTCGGCCGGCTGATCGAGAGCTTCGCCTTTCTGACCGCGCGCGTGCGCCAGAAGCTCGATGACGACTTTCCCGAACTGACCGACGCGCTGATCGGGATGCTCTATCCCCATTACCAGCGACCGGTTCCCTCCATGTCGGTGCTGCAGATCGAGCCGCCGGCCGATCTCCAGGCGAGCTACCGGGTCGAGGCCGGCGCGCTTCTCGACACCGAGCCCGTGGAAGGCGAGCCCTGCCGCTTCCGCACGGCCTATCCGGTGGAGCTGCACCCGATCCGCCTCTCGGGCGCGAGCCTAGCAAGCCGTCCGTTTCAGGCCCCCGTCGTGCCGGGGGCGGCGGGCGCGGTCTCGTGCCTGCGCCTGACGCTGGAGCCGAGCGCCAGCGAGCGCAGCTTCGCCGAGGTGGCGCCGGGGCGCCTTCGCGTCTTCCTGCGTGGCCAGCCGGCGCTGACCTACGAGCTGCACGAGCTTCTCCTGAACGACGCGGTGGCCGTCGCCTTCGCCAACGGGCCGAGCGACCCCGCCCCCGTCGTGGCCGAGGCCTCCGCGCTCCAGCCGGTCGGTTTCGGCACGGACGAAGGGCTGCTGCTTTATCCCGAGAACGCCCATGCGGGCTATCGTCTGCTCACCGAGTTCTTCGTCTTTCCCGAGAAGTTCCTGTTCGTGGATCTGGAGCTTCCCGAGGCCGCCCGCCTCGACCCCGAGGCCCGCCGCCTCGACGTCTTCGTGTATCTCAAGCGCTCGGCGCCCTCGATCGAGCGCGCCGTGTCGCCCGAAGCCTTCGCGCTCGGCTGCACGCCCGTCGTCAACCTCTTCCGCCAGCCGGCGGAGCCGATCCGGCTCGACCATCGCAAGAGCGAGTACCGCGTTGTGCCCGACAGCCGGCGTCAGGGCGCGATGGAGGTCTATAGCGTCGAGAGCGTGTGGCTGAGCGGCGGCGGGCGCGACGCGCCGCAGGAGGCCTTTCCCTTCTACAGCCTCAGCCATGCCGACGCCTCGCAGGGGCGCACGGAAGACCGCTCGCACGAGGTCTGGTGGCTGGCCTCGCGGCAGGAGCGCGGCGCCGGCCAATCCGGCGCGCAGACGCAGATCTCGCTGGTGGACCCGTTCTTCGATCCGCAGAACCTGCCCGACGAGGTCCTCTCGGTCGACACGATCTGCTTCAACCAGGACCTGCCCGAGCGGCTGCCCTTCGGCGGGGCGCAGCCGCGCCTGTCCATGGTCAAACCCTCGCCCGCCATCGCGCGGCTGCGCCTCCTCACGCCGCCGACGCCGACCTTGCGCAATCTCTTCGGCCAGACCGGGCGCTGGCGGCTGATCTCGCATCTGGCGCTCAACCATCTCTCGCTCGTGGAAGCCGAGGACGCGAGCGCCATCCGCGAACTCCTGACGCTCTACGACGTGAAGGACTCAGCCGAAACGCGCGCGCTGATCGACGGCGTCCTTTCGGTCTCCTCCCGGCTCGGCTCGGCCCGGCTGCGCGGGGCGGACCAGATCGCCTTCTGCCGGGGCGTCGATGTCGAGATCACCTTCGACGACGCCAATTTCTCGGGCTCCAGCGTCTTTCTCCTGGCCAGCATTCTGGAGCGCTTTCTCGGCCTCTACACGTCGGTCAATTCCTTTTCCCGCCTGACGGCCCGCATCAAGGGCCGCACCGGAGTTCTGCGCCAATGGCCAAGCCGAGCCGGCGACCGCGTTCTTCTCTGATCGACGCGCTGGAGCGCGACCCCGGCGGGTTCGAGCTGTTTCAGGCGATCCGTCTGGCCGAGCGCGTCGTCGCGCGCGAGCGCGAGCGCGCCGGACACGCGCTGCCGGACGCGGTCGGGCGCGGCGTCGATCCGCGCGAGGCCGCCCTGCGCATCGAGGCGACTTCCAGCCTGTCCTTCGCCGCCAAGGAAGTCACGCGCGTGCGTTTCGATCCGGGCGGGCCGGCGCGGCTGACGCAAGGCGTGATCGGCCTCACCGGGGCGGGCGGGGCGATGCCGCACGCCTTCAGCGAGATGGTGCAGACCTCGCTGCGCGAGCGCAACACCGGGCTTCGCGACTTTCTCGACCTCTTCAACGACCGGCTCGCCGCCTTTCTGTTCGAGGCCTTCGCCAAATACCGCCCGGTGATCGAGGCCGAGCGCCGGCCGCTGACCGGCAAGGCGACGAGCGACGAGGCGATGCGCGCCGTGGTCGGCCTCGCGATGCGCTCCGTCACCGAGCGGCTCGACCTGCCCGACAGCGTGATGATCCATCACGCCGGGCTGCTCGGCCCGCGGACCCGCTCGGCCCATGCGGTGGAGAAGGTTCTCTCCAACGCCTTCGGCCAGCCGATCCGGGTGGAGCAGTTCGTCGGCGAATGGCTGCCGATCGTGCCGGCCGAGCGCACGCGCCTCGGCCGGCCGGGTCTTAGCGGCGGCGCCTTTTCCAGCCTCGGCCGCGACGCCGTCGTCGGGCGCAAGAGCTGGAGCGTGCAGGGCCGCGTGCGTCTTCTGATCGGCCCGCTCGACGGCGACGTGTTCGACAGTTTTCTCCCCGGCGGCTGGCGGCAGAAGCGCCTCGCCGATCTCGCCGCCTTCTCGCTCGGGCCGGACCTCTCCTTCGTCCAGCGCCTCACCGTGAAGGCGCCCGCCGTGCCGCCGCTGCGCCTTGGCGGGCCGCGCAACGCGCTCGGCGCCAGCCGCCTCGGCTGGAACACCTGGATCGGCACGAGCGGGCCGCGCCGGGCGCCGGGCGTCGTCGACATCGCGCCGGCTTCCGCACTCCTATCCCATGCGAAGGGTTCGCAATGACCGACTGGGCTTCCGGCTATGTCGCCGATCTCGATTATGTTCCGGGTTTCTATGCCGAGCAGATGCCGGCGCATCTCGATCTCGTCTGCCTGATCCAGGGCGTCCACGCGCCGCGCCGCGCGGGCGAGCGCTTCACCTATTGCGAACTCGGCTGCGGCCTCGGCGAAACCGCGCTGACGCTCGCCGCCTGCCACCCGGAAGCCGAGGTCCACGCCTTCGACTTCAACCCCGCCCATATCGCCTATGCCAGCGAAACCGCCCGGCGGGCGGGTCTTGGCAACGTCCATTTCGCCGAGCGCTCATTCGGGGAACTCGCGGCCCTTCCCGAAGGCGCGCTGCCGCCATTCGACTACATCACGCTGCACGGTATCTGGACCTGGATCGCGCGCGAGCATCAGCTCGAAGTCGTCGATATCCTGTCGCGCTTCCTGCGACCGGGCGGCGTCGTCGCCGTGACCTACAACGCGCAGCCCGGCTGGAGCCGGCAGATGCCGCTTCAGCGCCTCCTGCACGATTACGCCGCGACGCGCGAAGGGCGCAGCGACGCCCGCGTCTTCGAGGCGCTCGGCTTTGCCGATGCCGTGCGCAAGGCCGGCTCGCTCGCCCTCGAAGGCGAATTCGTGGAGGTGAACATGGCCAAGCGCGAGCGCGGCCTCACCTATCTCGCGCACGAATATCTGAACGGCTCGTGGAAGCCGGTCTATCACGCCGATCTCGCCGCCGACATGGCGCGCGCCAAGCTCAGCTATGTCGGCAGCGCGACGGTGCTGGAAAACTTCCCGCCGATCTTCCTCAGCGAGGAACAGCGCGCGCTGGTCGCCGCCGCCCCGGCGACCATGCGGGAAATGGTGAAGGACCATTTCAACCCGCGCATCTTCCGGCGCGACGTCTTCGTGCGCGGCGCGCGCGCGCTGGCGCCCCTGGCAAAGGCGCAGATGATGGACGACACGCGCCTGACGCTCGCCGCGCCGAAAGCGCAGCATCAGCCCAAGCTCACGCTGTCGAGCGGCGAGATCGGGTTCAAGTCGCCCTTCTACGCCTTCATGGCAGAGGCCCTGACCGAGGGCGACGCCTCGCTCGCCGAGCTTCGCGCCCGACCGGACGCCCCGCCCGCCCCCTCCGGCGAGGAGCTTCTGGCAGTCGGGCTGGAGACCCGCAACGCCGTCACCGTGCATCGCCAGCCGACGCAGAGCGGGCTCGACCGGGTGCGCGCGGTGAACCTCGCCCTCGTGCGCAACGCGATCGAACAGGGCCGCTCCACGGTCACGCTCGCCGCGCTCGCCATCGAAAGCGGCGTCCAGTTCGCCCTCATCCCGATGCTCGTCTACGAGGCGCTGGCGACCGGCACGCCCGCTGAAGCCGAACCGCTGGCGCAGCGCTGCCTCGATCTTCTCCACGCGCGCGGCGAGAGTTTGCGGCGCGACGGCGAGGTGATGACCGACCCGGACGAGGTCCGCGCCGGCATGCAGAACAGCGTCGCCATCCTTCTTTCGAACCACCTGCCGGTCTGGCGCCGCGTCGGTGCCATCTGACGGGCCGGCACCCGATCTCGCCGGTCCGCCGCCCGGCTGGCGGGTCGGCGCGTGCCTGTCGAGCCGCAACGGAACGCATGTTCACCGCGCCGAGCATTCGGACGGGCGCGTCGCGCTTCTGAAGCGGCTGGACCGCGCGGCGCCCGACCCGCTCACGCGGCTGCGATTCCAGCGCGAAGCGCGTTTGGCGCGGCTCCTCGCTCATCCCGGCCTCGCCGCGCTTCTGGCGAGCGGCGAGGATTGGCTCCTGTTCGAATGGCTGGCGCCCTCGCTCGTCGACCGGCGCGAAACCTTCGCGGATTGGGCGAAGCTCGTGCCGCTTCTCGCCGGGATCGCGCAGACCCTGACCTATCTGCACGGGCGTGGCGTCGTTCATCAGGACGTGAAGCCCGCCCATATCCTTTTTCGCGGCTCCCGCGCGGTGCTGGTCGATCTCGGCGCGGCCGGGCTCGTGGCGGACGATCCGATCATTGGGCGCGAGGCGGTGGGCGCCGAGGCCTGGGCCTCCCCCGAGCAATGGGCAGGCGCGGCGCCGAGGCCGGCGGCCGACATCTGGTCGCTCGCTCGCCTCGCGGGGTGGTGCGCGGGCGAGGCGGGTTGGACGCAAGCACCCGAGCCGCTCGGCGCCATTCTTCCGCGCTGTCTCGCCTCGGACCCGAGCGCGCGGCCGAGCGCGGCGACGCTTCTTGAGACATTCCGCGACACCGGGCGATTTGCCCCCGCGCCGGGCGCATTATAACGAGAGAAGACCCGATCGGCCGAAGCCCGCCTTCGCCCTTGCCAGAATGTGAGCGTCCCCGTGGCCCTTCCCCCTTCCCGCATTCTCGTGGTGGACGACGTCGCGGAAAACCGCGACCTCCTCATCCGGCGCCTGAAGCGAATGCAGCTCACCGACACGGTCGAGGCCGGCGACGGGCGCGAGGCACTGGCGCGCATCCGGGAGGACAGTTTCGACCTCGTTCTTCTCGACGTCATGATGCCCGAGATGAGCGGCATCGAGGTGCTGCGGGCCTTGCGCGAGGAAGGCCGGCTCGCCGACATGCCCGTGGTGATGATCTCGGCCGCCTCCGAGATCGAGAAGGTCGTGGAATGTATCGAGCTTGGCGCGGAGGACTATCTGCCCAAGCCCTTCAACCCGGCGCTGCTCGCGGCGCGCGTGCGCGCGGCGCTGGAGCGCCGGCACCTGCGCACCGAAAACCGCCGCCAGTTCGAGCGCATGACCGGCGAGCTGGAACGCGCCCGCATCCTGCAGCTGCGCATGATGCCCGACCATGCGGATTTCGACCCCGCGCGCTGGGACATTGCCGGCCGGATGGAGCCGGCGCTGGAGATCGGCGGCGATCTCTACGACCTCTTCGAGGTGCGGCCGGGAATGCTCTGCGTGGCGATCGGCGACGTCGCCGGCAAGGGCATGCCGGCGGGCCTCTTCATGGCGCGCGCCCGCAGCCTCCTGCGCGCCGGGCTGCTCCAGCATGTGGCGCTCGCCGGCGCGCCTCCGCGCCCCTCGCAGATCGCGGGCCTGCTGAATTCAGAGCTTTGCAAGAACAACCCGGACACGACCTTCGTCACGCTCTTCGTCGGGCTGCTCGATCTGGAAACCGGCCGGCTCGATTTCTGCAATGCCGGCCATGTCTATCCGCTGCGGATCAGCGCCTCGCGCGGGGCGGAGGAGATCGTGACGCCCGCCGACCCGGCGCTCGGCGTCGTCGAGGACTTCCCCTTCGCCGACCACGACATGGTGATCGAGCCCGGCGAAACGCTGCTTCTGGCGACCGACGGGCTCGGCGACACGCAGAACCCGGCCGGCGAGGCGCTGGAGAACGAGCGCATCCTGTCGCTCGCCGCAACGCTTTCGGGCGCGCAGGCTTCGGAGGCGCTGGAAGGACTGACGGACGCGGCACGGCTCTTTGCCGACGGCGCGCCGCCCTTCGACGACGTGACCATGGTCGCGATCCGGCGCATCGGAGGCGGCTGAAACGAGCCCTTAGGCCCCCGGCAGGAGCGCCCGGATCTTCTCCAGGAGCCGGTTGATATCGACCGGCTTGGTGTCGAAATCGTCGCAGCCCGCCTCCAGCGCCCGCTCGCGCTCGCCGCTCATCGCATGGGCGGTGAGCGCGATGACCGGCCCGGTCCAGCCGGCGGCGCGGATGCGGCGCGTGGCTTCCCACCCGTCGAAATCCGGCAGGCCGAGATCCATGAGGACGAGATCCGGCGCGTCTTTCGGAACACCGTCCACCGCCTCTTGCCCGTCATGGGCGAAGGTCACCTCGAAGCCGGCGCGCAGGAGGCGGCGGGACAGCATGTCCCGGTTCAGCTCGTTGTCCTCGACCAGAAGAATCCGCGTCATGCCGCCCCCTCCACTGCCGGCGCCCGCGCCTCGGCCGAGCGCGCCTGACGCAGTGCGTCGGTGAGTTCCAGATAGGCCGCCTTGCCCTTGGCGACGATGCGCTGCGTGCCCGCTTCCAACACGCGGCGCTCCTCCAGCGTCAGCTCCTTGGCGGTCACCACCACGACCGGGATCGCCGCCCAGCGCGGCTCGGAGCGCATCCGCGCCAGGAATTCGAACCCGTCCATCTCGGGCATCTGGAGATCGAGGAGAATGGCCGAGGGCGGCTCGTGCGCGCCCAGCCAATCCAGCGCCTCGCGGCCGTGGAGGGTCAGGGCGACGGACAGGCCGAGCCGCTCCACCGCGCGCGCCATCAGTTCGCGGGTCGCGCCGTCGTCCTCCACGACGAGAACCGTGCCCTCGCCGCTCGGTCCCGCCAGCCGGCGCACCACTTCGCTGAGCGCGTTGCGGTCGATGGGTTTGGTCATCATCGCCGAGGCGCCGAGCGAGAAGCCGAGCGCCTTCTCGTTGGACACGCTGACGATCACGACGGGAATGTCGGCGAGCGCCGGGTCGTTCTTGAAGGCGCTGAGCGTGCTCCAGCCGTCGAGCTGCGGCATGAGAATGTCGAGCGTCACGATATCGGGCCGCTCCTGCCGGGCGAGTTCCAGCGCTTCCCGCCCATCCGAGGCGTAGATCAGGCGATAGCCCTCCCGCGTCAGATGCGAGCCGATGATGTGGGCGCTCGCCGGATCGTCGTCCACCACGAGGACGAGACCGGAGCCGCCGGCGCGCGTCGTCTCGGACGCGGCGCCCGGCTGGGGCCTGGCGTCGCGGTCGGCCGGGTCGAAGGGCAAGGACAGGACGAAGGTCGACCCCTCGCCCGGCCGGCTCGACACGGTGATGTCCCCGCCGAGCATGCGCGCGAAGGAGCGGCTGATCGCAAGGCCGAGCCCCGTGCCGCCGAACTTGCGCGTCGTGGAATTGTCGGCCTGGCTGAAGGCCTGGAACAGGCGCGCCATCTGCTCCTCGCTCATGCCGATGCCCGTATCGGCGACGGAGACGTGGAGCCAGCGGCTGCCGTGCTCCTCCACCGCCTCGGCGCGAAGCGTGACGGTGCCTTCCTTGGTGAACTTCGAGGCGTTGCTGAGAAGGTTGATGACCGCCTGCTTGACCTTGGTCGCATCCGAGACGATCGAGCCGAGATCGGGTTCGATCGCCAGCACGAGTTCGTTGTTGTTCTGGCGCGCCAGCGGGCGGATCAGCGACTCCACGTCGCGCAGCATGGCCTCCACCGGGAAGCTCTCGTCGTAGACCTCCATCCGGCCCGCCTCGATCTTGGACAGATCGAGAATGCCGTTGATGAGGCCGAGAAGATGGTTGCCGGCCGACTCGATCTTGGCGAGATCGGGCAGGAAGGCGTCGAGCCCGTCGTCGCGCGCGTCCTCCTGCAGGATCTGGCTGTAGCCGATGATGGCGTTCAGCGGCGTGCGCAGCTCGTGGCTCATATTGGCGAGGAATTCGGACTTCACGCGCGTCGCCCGTTCGGCCTCGTCGCGCGCTTCCTCCAGTTCGCTCTGGCGCTGCCGCAACTCGCTGATATCGGCATAAAGAACGGTGAAGCCGCCCTCGTGGGTCGGCCGCTCGGTGATCTGCATCCAGCGCCCGTCGCGGAACCGGTCGATCCGGCTTTCCTTGGCGCCATGGGTGGACAGGCGCGAGGCGAGCCAGGTGTCCGGATCGTCCTGCGTGTCGATCAGATCACGGCCGGCGAGAGCGACGACCTCCTCGAAGGTGGCGTGCGCGGCGGCCATGGCCCCGAAGCCCGGATGGAAGGAGCGGAAGCGCGCATTGGTCGCCCGCAGCCGGTTGTCCGGCCCGTAAAGGGCAAAGCCCTGCGCGATGCTCTCGATCGCGTCCGAGAGGGTGGAGCGCTGCCGCTCCGCCTCGAGGGTGAGGCGCGCCCGCTCGGCCAGGCTTTCGCGCAGGAGCTGAAGCGCTTCGGTGACGCGGCCGAGCTCGTCGCGCGAGGGCGGCGGCAGCGCGACGTCGGTTTCGCCGCGCGTGATGGCGGTGACGGCCGCCACGATGCCGCGCAGGGGGCGCAGGATCGAGGCCAGCACGACCAGCGTCATCACCGCGCCGATCAGCACCGCCGCGAGCGTGACGAGCGCCGACACGCGGGCGGCGGAGGCGAACTGGTCGAGAATGCCGGCGCGCGCTTCCTGCGCCTCGTGCATCAGGCTCGTGGACAGGTCCGAGAAGGCCTTGTCCACGGCGATGCCGAACTGGCGCGCTTGCGCGAACTGGGTGTTGCCGATGACGCGCTGGTCGTCCGTATAGGCGTCGACGGCGGACTGGGCGAGCGTGTCGAAGCGCTCGGCATCGCGCGCGATCGCGGCTGACACGTCGGGATGGGTCTCGGCGAGCAGCGCCAGCTCGGTCTTCAGCCGGGCGCGCGCGGAGGCCGCGTTGCGTTCCGACAGGGTGAGGAGGCTCACCGCAAGATCGGCCTGCCAATAGCGCAGGTCGTTGAAGGCCGTGCGGGCGCGGTCGGCGACCTCGATCGTCGCGGCGATGCGGCTCGCGCCCGCCGCCGTGTCCCAGGACCGGGCGAGCATGCTGCCGACATAGAGGCTGGCGCCGATCATGGCGACGAAGAAGCCGGCGGCGAGAACGATGAGACGCGCGCGGATCGAAAACCGCCGCAGCGCCTGCAGCCCGCCCAGCGCGCGGGACGCGGCGGGCATGGGGGGCATGGGGGGCTCGGCCGCCGCGCTCATTGCGGCATGAGCTGGATCGAGATCACCCCGCCGAGATCGCCGAGCTTGGCGCCCTCGCGCGGATAGCCGGTGATGTCGAGTTCGCCGGCCGGCGAGCCGTGGCAGGACAGGCAGGATTCGGCGTAATATTCGGGCACGGCGACGCGCACGCGCTGGTTCTTCCCCTCGCCCGTCACCTGCGAGAACAGCTCGCCCTTCGGCCAGTTCGCCGTCTCGAAATGATCGGCGATGGTCGCGACCTCCCAGGGGTCGGGCCGCGACTGCCGGTTGCGCACGAGCGGAAGCGGGGCCGTGACCTTGATGCTCGCCTCGCCGCCGACGCGGCGCTCGAAGGCCTCGTTCACGAGACGGGCGAAGGTCGCGGGAATGAAGCCCTTGAAGCCCACGCCCTCCTGATTGATCGTGGTCTGGTTGGCGTCCATCACCTCGATGATGGCGTCCATCTGCGCGCGCAGGAGCCGGCCGGCATAGGATTTCGGGTCCACCGCGTTCGGATCGAGGCCGGTCTGCGCCCGGAAGCGGTCCACCGCCTCGGCGAGGACCCGGCGGCCCGGCAGATGCTTGTCGCCGGTCGCGGGATCGTTGATCTCGCTCTGATGCGCGGACACGACGCCGCGCGCCGACTGGAGCATGGCGGCCAACATGCGCGCCGTGGCGAGATCGCCCTCGACGCCCTGCGCGGCCGGGCTCGGCGGAGCGGTGGCCGAAAGCGCGACGCCGCCCCCCGTCGACAGGAGAGCCAAGGCCAGAGCGGCGTATCTCAATCGTTCCATGGACGTCACCTTACCGGCCGCGCGCGGCCTCGCACAACCACTCTTCCATTCCACAACCCGGCACTTTGCGCCCAGACGCAAGTCGCCCTTTTGGGACGCAGGGAAAATCCGTGGGACGCTCAGGCGCATCCATGCGCGTTTCGGACAAGATTTGTTCCGTCCCCCTGGAGTATGTTGCGGCCTTCCCAGACAGGATTCGGCGCGTGAACAGCCTCAGGGTCAAGATCTTCGTGGGCGTCATCGCCATTCTGGCGCTCATGGCGGGAGGCATCATGGCCTACTCGTCGCGCGCCGTGCGCTCGGCCATGGTGGAGGCCGAGCAGCGCTCGGTGGAGAACGTGCTCCAGATGGCGGAACTGGCCATTCGCAGCCAGTATCTCCAGCTCCTGTCCGACAAGGTCGGCACGATCCAGGACCGCAAGGAAGCCTTCCGCCAGTTCGGGCAGACCGTTCGCTCGACGCTGGAAACGCTGGCCCTGCAGGCCAGGCGCTCAGGCATGAGCGAGGAAGCTGCCCGGGCCAACGCGCTCGACTGGCTGTCCGGCCTCGCACCCGTTTCGGGCGACTATATCTTCGCCTTCGACCGCGCGGGCCGCGCCGTGATCTATCCCGACCAGGCGATGGTCGGGCAGGACCTCTCGGGCTTTCGCGACATCAGGGGCCGGCCGGTGACGCAGGCCGCCTGGAGCGACAGCGAACTCTACGGCTCGTCCTTCCTCACCTATGGCTGGAAGTCGCTGAAGGGTTCGGCCACGGAGCAGAAATACGGGCTCTTCGTGCCGTTTCCGCGCTGGGGCTGGATGATCGGCATCGTCGGCGATGTCGGCGCGCTGCAACGGGTGACCGACCAGCGCCGGGCCGAGCTGGTGGAGCGGCTGACGGGGAGCCTGCGCGCCCTCAAAATGGCGGGCGACGGCTTCGTCTTCGTGTTCGACGGCAGCGACCGCCCGGTGATCGCGCCCCAGTCCGGCGAGACGGACTGGACGAAGCCCGCCGTTCTCGCCGAGCTGAAGGCCATGGCCTCGGATGGCGACGCCTCCGGCCGCCTCGCGCCCCTCCCCTCGGCCGGCGCCGAGGGCGGGGTCGAGGCGCAGGTCTTCCGGCTGAAGGCGCTCGACTGGTATGTCGCGGCGATCGTCTCCTCCTCCGCGCTCGCCAAGCCCGCGCAGGACCTGATCTTCAACCAGGGGCTGGTCTTCGCGGGCGGCATCCTTCTCGCCGCCATTCTCGCCTGGTTCCTCGCCCAGCGCATCAGCCGGCCGCTCGTGGCGCTGACCCACCGCGCGCGGGCGCTGCCCGAAGTGGACTTCACGCAAAGCCCGCCCGAGCGTGCCGCGCCTCCGACGCGCGCGGGGGGCGACGAGATCGGCCGGCTCGCCAGCGCCTTCTCCTTCATGGAGGATTCGCTCTATCGCAACGTGCAGACGGTGATGCGCGTGACGCAGGAGCGCGAGCGCATCGAAGGCGAATTGAACGTCGCGCGCGACATCCAGCTCGGCCTCCTGCCGAAGATCTTCCCGGCCTTCCCGCACCGCTCCGAGATCGACATCCACGCCGCGCTCGTCTCGGCCAAGGAGGTCGGCGGCGATCTCTACGACTTCTACTTCATCGACGAGCGGCATCTCTGCTTCACGATCGGCGACGTGGCCGGCAAGGGCGTGCCCGCCGCGCTCTTCATGGCGATCACCAAGACGCTGATCAAATCGGCGGCCGACCGCTTCGCCGAACCCTGGCAGATGATGGCGGCGGTCAACGACACGCTGGCGAGCGACAATCCGAACTCGATCTTCGTGACAAGCCTGATCGGCATTCTCGACTGCGTGACCGGCGACATCCGCTACTGCAATGGCGGGCACAATCCGCCGCTGGTGATCCGCGAGGGCGGGCGCGTGGAGTGCTTGCGCCCGATCAGCGGCCCGGCGCTCGGCGTCGTGGAGGGCATGGACTACGAGCCGCTCGCCATGAAGCTGGAGCCCGGCGAGACGCTGGTTCTCTACACGGACGGCGTGACCGAGGCGATGAACGCGCGCGGCGAACTCTACGAGGACGACCGGCTCCTGCATCTCCTGGAATCGCAGGACCCGTTCATGCCGGCCGAACGGCTGGTGGAGCGGATCATGAGCGACGTCCACGCCCATGCCGGCGACACCCCGCAATCGGACGACATCACGCTTGTCGCCCTTCGTTTCCACAAGCCTTCGAAGAGGCCGTCATGATCCGTCTTGCCCTTCTGCGCCCCGCTCTCGCCGGCCTCGCGCTCCTGTCCGCCTCCTCGCTCACGGCGCTCGCCCAGACGCCGTCGCCGGCCGCGACCGCTCCGGCGGTCGGCAGCGTGCCGGCGGTCGGCAGCGTGCCGACGGGCATCCGCGTCTGGCCGTCCGAGCCGCGCTTGAAGCCGGACGGCAAGAAATGGCGCATCGGCTATTACGAGGGCGGGCAGTACAAGGATTACGAGGTGATCCTGAAGGCGACCGTGCGCGGCCTCATGGCGATCGGCTGGATCAAGCCGATGGACCTGCCGGTCGGCAACGATCCCGAAGCGGGCGGATTCTGGCGCTGGCTCTCGGCCCATGCGGTCAGCGACTATGTCGAGTTTCCGGCGGACGCCTATTACGCGGCCGGCAATTTCGACAAGGAAAAGCGCCCCGAGGTCCGGACCGCCCTCCTCGACCGCCTGAAGTCGCAGCACGATCTCGACCTGATGCTGGCGCTCGGCACCTGGGCGGGCCAGGACCTTTCCACCGACGACATCTCGACGCCCGTCGTCGTCGCCTCGACCAGCGACCCGATCGGCTCCAAGATCATCGCGAGCGAGACGGATTCAGGCCACGACCACCTCACCGCCAAGGTCGAGCCGCAGCGCTACGCGCGGCAGGTGGAGCTGTTCGACGACATCTTCCACTTCAAGAAGCTCGGCCTCGTCTACGAGAACAGCCCGGAAGGGCGCACCTTCGCGGCGGTGGACGATATCGAGCGCATCGCCCGCGAGCGCGGCTTCGAGATCGTGCCCTGCTTCGCCCCGTTCAACAACATTCCGCAAGCCGAGGCCGAGGCGAAGGTCGAGGCCTGCTACAACGAGATCTCCGGCAAGAGCGATGCGGTCTATATCACCGTGCATCGCGGCCTGACGGAAACCTCCTTTCCGAAGGCGGTCGCGCCCTTGATCGCGCACGACCTGCCGACCTTCTCCATGGCGGGCGAATCCGAAGTGCGGCTCGGCGCCCTGATGAGCGTCGCGCAGTCCGACTTCGTCTATGTCGGCCGCTTCCATGCCGAGACGATCGCCCGCATTTTCAACGGCGCCAGGCCGCGCGACCTGCCGCAGGTCTGGCAGGCGCCGGCCAAGATCGCGCTGAACCTCCATACGGCGGAGGAGATCGGCTACGACCCCTCCGTCGACATTCTCCTGGCGAGCGACGAGATTTTCGGCGTCGATCTCATGCAACGCACGCAGTAGCGAGCGCGGGCACGTCCGCGCCCCACTCGATCTGCGGAAAAGGCACCGGCGGCACGCGGCGCAGCGTGCTGGCGACGACCAGCCCGCGCAGGCGCTCTGCCCGCCCGCCGCTCGCGCGCTCGAAGGCGGCGAGCGCGCGGTCCGCACCGGTCTGCCCGGTGCGAAGGACATGGCGGGGATAGGCCAGCATCCAGCGCTCGCTCGGCGCGAGCCCGGCTTCCGCCTCGTCCACCACGGCGCTGGCGAAGCGGGCGAGCGAGATCGGGCCGGCCCGGCCCTCGAGCCCGTGGCGGATCGCCTCCTCGCGGCTCGAGCGCAGGTCCTCCCAGGGCAAAAGCCGGCTCAGGCGCGCGAAACTGTCCGGGTTGCACTGAAGTCCCTTCTGGAGGGCCGAGGGCGCCATCGCGACGGAAGCGGGAACCAGCGGATCGGCGAGATCGCAAAGCGCGGCGTCGGCGAAATTCGCGCCCGCCGCCCGGCCCTCGATATAAAGCGACTGGCAATGCTCGGAGAAGAGCGCCTCGACGCGTCGCTCGGCCAGGGCGTCGAAAAAGGCCTCGACGCTCGGCGCCGTGCCGAACTGGAAGCGGATGCGGGCGTCGGAAAACTGCGAGAACTGAAGGCTTTCGAGATGGCGCAGGTCCGGCGTCACCTCCACCGTCGCGCCGTCGCACAGGCGCGCGCCGGGCCAGCTCGGCGCCCGCAGGAAGTCGAGAAGCGCCGGGTCGCCGTCCATGCGGGCAAGCTCGCCGAAGCCCTTGTAGGAATTGGCCCCGAGCGGCAGCGCCTGCATGGCGCGATCGCCCCCGAACATCCACTGGAGGTAATGCGCCATGTCCTCGAAGGGGCGCACGGGCGGGCGGTGCGTCGTGCGATCGCCGGCAAAGGCCGGCTCGGCGAACATGCGCGTCCAGATGCGCAGGCGATTTTCCTTGCAGCCCGTCGCCTCGCCCGCCTCGAACGGGCTGTTGGCGAAGAGCGCGATCAGCGCGGGCGCCGCGAGAAGCGCCAGATTGAGCGCGGCCACGGCGTCTTCGGCCAGGACGCCCGTTGTCGGCCCGTTCTGGGCCTTGGCGTCCATGCCCGCTTCGTGCCGCCAGCCGCGCACGTCGCGCCAGTAATCATAGATGGGCTTGGGCGCGCGCATCGCCTGATAGAAGGGCTCGCTGATCGGCGTCGCCGGGTGCTCGGAAAGGTTCGCGACGCCCGCGCCGAGTTCGCCGAGGCAGGCGACGAGTTCCGTCATCTCGCGCTGCACGAGGCCGGCGAGATCGTTGAGATTGGAGCCTGGATGGTCCGGCCCGCCGACGATGCCGATGGCGCTTTCCAGATTGTTGAAGCCGTTGTCGACGGAGGAGACGACCTGCGGCCCGGCGACCCCGATCAGATTGCCCGAGGCCAGAACCGGCACGACCGGCTCGCCGCGCCGCCGCCGCGCGTCGAGAACGAGGGCGAAGACCTCGCGCGCGTCGAAGCTCGCGCCGGTCGTGAGATCGACGATCGGCATTTCCAGTTCGACGCCGAGCGTCGGATAGGTGCGCATGTCAGCCATGACCGGCCGCCCCCTTTCGTGTCGATGCGGGAGGGACGAGGTGATCGCGCGCGATCAGGAAGAAGAGGAGCGTGGAGCCCAGATAATAGACGCCGGTGATGGCGAGCCCGTCGCGCGTGCCCATCAGGGTGAACAGGGCGCCGACCGCGATCGGGCCGATCATCTGGCCGAGCTTGTCGGCGGCGCGCTGGATGCCCATGGCGCGGCCGGTGCCGAGCCGCTGGACGCTCGGCAGATGCAGGGCGAAGCTCGACTGCGCCGGGCCGCCGAGACTGCTGGCGAGCCCGAGCAGGAAGACCGAGGCGACGAGCGCGGCGAGCCCGACATCGAGATAGGTGAAGGCGAGGCCCAGCCCGCCGAGGAGGCCGCCCATGACGATGAAGGGCTTCTTGCGCACGTGCCGGTCCACCCAGCGGCCGAGGATCGGCGCGATATAGATGACCGACAGGCCGTAGATCATCATGATGCGGCCGATATTGCCCTGCTCGATTCCCTGCTGCGACAGGTAGACGGGCAGCGTGTAGTAGAGGAGCCCGACCTGGGCGACCGAGAAGGGCACGACGCTGAGAAGCAGGAGCGCCAGGAAGTTGCGGTCCTTCAGGAGCCCGCCGAGCGCCGAGCCGGTTTCCGGCGCGAGCGGCAGGGGCACGGGCGCGGCGGCGGGCTGCGCCGGCGCCACGGCCGGCCGGCCGAAATAGGGGCGCATGAAGCCGAAGGCGAAGAGGATCGGCGCGAGGCCGAGAACCGCCGCCACGACGAAGACCGAGGAGAAGCCGATCTGGTCGGCCAGCATGGCGCCGGTGACATTGCCGCAGATCTGCCCCGCGAAGATGCCGGCGACGAGATTGGCGACGGCCTGGGTGCGCGTGCGCGGGCTCGACCAGGAGAAGATGTAGCCCTGGATGCCCATCCAGGCGAGGCCGTATCCAAGCCCCACCACGGCGCGCGCCGCGATGTAGCTGAGCGGCCCGGTGGCGAGCGTCGCGGCGAGCGCGCCGGCCGCGCAGACGATGCCGCCGACGACGAAGGGCACATGCCAGCCGCGACGGTCGGTGAGGACGCCGGCGATCAGCGCGGTAATGAGCGCGCATCCCATCTCGGCCGAGATCGGCAGGGCGAGCGTGATGGCGCGCGACAGGCCGAATAGCGGTTCGGTGGTGAGCGAGCCCATTTGCAGCGGCACGAAGGACAAGGGCAGCGCCCAGCCGAAGACGAGAAGAAAGGCGGCGGGCCGCGCCAGAAGATGGTGCCCGTCGCGATCCACCGCGCCGGCCTCCTCGCTTCGCGCGGCAAGGCGGCGCATCAGGATGCCGAAGAGAACCAGAAGCTCGAAACCGAACAAGGCGGAGGTCAGAAGCACCGTTCCGGCGTCGAGCGCGCGGTGCCAGACGCCGTCCGCGATCGCGGTTTCCGACAGGCGGGCGTCGAGACGCGCCAAAGGCTCGGCGCTGCCGTCGGCATGGATGTCGTAGCGGATCGACGCGCGGCTGGAGGGGGCCTCGTTCTTGGCGTCGAGCGCGGCGATCACCTCGCCGGACGGCCGCTCCAGCCGAACCGAGGCCAGTTCGGGAATGTCGGCGGCCATGCGGCCGAAGGGCGAGGCGTAGTCCGACAGGCGGTCGAGCCGCACGCCCCGGTCCACGAGGCGCTGAAGATCGGTGCCGAAGCGGTCCACCGAGCGCTGCACGTTCTCGGTCGCGGCCTGCACATAGGCGTCGCGGAAGGTCGTGATGTTGCGCCAGGACGCGCTGCCCTGGACGAGAACCAGCACGAGCGCGGGAACGAGGAGGAGCTTCCAGCGGTCCACCGTGCCGTCCGTGCCGAGCGGCAGAACCATGGCGGCGACGATCAAGGCCGCGACGCCCGCCAGCGTCGTGACGATGAGCGAGACCACCGCATCCGCCACCGGATCGGCCGTCGCCTCGGCGATTACCGCGTCGGGCACGATCATCACCAGCGCGCCGGCCAGACTCCCCCCGGCGCCCGACACGGGCAGAACGAAGACGGTGTCCGTGCCGAGCCGCCCTTGCGCGAGACCCCTGCCCTGCGCGGCCGGCGCGGGGGTCGTCGCCGAGAGCTTCTCGGCCACCAGCGCGCCGAGCCCGGCCGGGAGGCGCGCCGCCGCGTTGCTTTCCACCACCGATCCGTCCGGCAGCGTCACGAGCGCGCCCGACACGAAGGGCAGGTCGTCGCGAATGCCGGCGAGGATTTCCGGCAGGCCGAACATCTGCGTGATGGGCTTGCCGAAGCGCAGCGCGTTCTGGATGCGGAAGGACCAGTCGTGGCCGACGATGCGCACCGCCGTCACAGTTCCGTCGAAGGCGGTCTTCTGGATGGCCGACACGGTGAGCACGCCGGACAGGAGCTGCGCCAGGACGAGAACCGTCAGCGCGGCGAGCGCGAAACGCAGGCGGATCGTCCAACGCAGCCGTTTGGTCGGCGCCTCGGCGGTCAAGGTGGCGGTCTGCATCGAACGGTCTGTCCTGCTAGAGCATTTCCAGCGAAAGCCGAGCGGCTTTCGCGCCCGGACAATGCGAGAAACAAGGACCCGGAGAATGTCCGACGAACCCATGTCCGTTGGATGTGCTCCAGGCTGGCATCGCGGCGGGACAGAAGGGGAAGCCGGCGAGACTCGCGTCAGGCGCGAAAGCCGCGCATCGCGAGGCTCCGGCGCGGCGTCTCTGACCGGCTCTCTCCCGTTCCCCACGACATTCAAGGCGCGGCAACTTTTCTGGAATGACGATCGGCACCCTGCGTCCACGCACGCGGCGCGACATCAGGATGCCGGGCGGCCATCGGTAGGCTCCCAGCCTAATCGCTCCTCGCCGCTCTGTCGTCGTCCGCCCATCTCAAAACCGGACGTTCCGTGCCAGTCGGCGATTGCTTGCGGCTATAGCTAAAGACCCGTGAACCACCGCTCCAACTCGTCCTCGACGCCGAGCGAGGATTGGAGCGCGAGCGGCACGCCGGCCCGAACGCTGCGGCGCAGATGCGAGGGCGATTGGCCGAAGGCGCGCACGAAGGCGCGCCGGAAGCTGCGCTCGTCGGAAAGACCCCAGCGCCGGCCGATCTCCTCGATCGGGCGATCGGCGAAATGGCCCGACAGAATGTCCCGCTTCGCACCGCGAAGGCGCAGGTCCCGGATCAGGCCGGCGATATCGGACCGCTCGCCCATCAGGCGATAGAGGCTGGAGCGCGACAGGGAAAAGCGCGCGCAGATCATGGCGACGTCGAGTTCGGGATCGCGCAGATGCTCGAAGATGAAGCGGCGCACGAGCTGGGCGACATCGGGTCCGTCGACGTTCGAGGCCGGCCCCGTGCGCGGCGCGGCGCCGAGGCTCGTCGACAGGAGCGCGAGGGACGAGCGGGCGACGAGCTCCGTCTCGGCCGGAGGCACCGGATCGGGCAGCGCCAGAAGCGCGCGCATATGCGCCGCCAGAAGCAGCGCCGGGGCGGAGCCCGGGGCGAAGACGCGCCCGTCCAGCGACCGCCGCCAGATCATGTGGCGGTCCAGAATATCCTTGGGAATGATGAGGGCGAGCCAGGACACGCCGTCGAGCACCACGTCCATGGGCGTCGCCATCCGCGAGAGAACGAGCGCCCCGGCCTCCGCCCTGATCGCGCGTTCAGCGATCCGTCCTTCGATCCGCCCCGCCTCCACGACGTTGACGAGGAGATGGTCGCGCACCATGTTCGCGGCCATCTTCGGGCTCCGTTCGAAGCGGAAGCGCTTGGAGGCCACCTGCATGACCCGGACCTCCCCCAGGGTGCGGGCGAGGAACCGGCCTTCGAAGCCGTCCGCATCCGCCTCGGCGACCTCGACGCGCCCGCTCGCGGACATGACCTTGCCCCAGGCCGCGATCCGCGCGGCGGCGGTGTCGTGACGGCGATCGAGGATCAGCTGGAGGCTAGAGGGCGGGGTGTTGGACACGGTTCGACATTTCGTCCCTAAGAATGGGCATTTCGTCTCATATCACACATTCTGCGGGCACGGATCGTCCGTCCCCCGCTCGAGCCGTTGACGTTGACGGGCGGTCGTGCGACTTGAACTCGACGCTCGGAACAACAGTCTTCGACAAACGAACTCGTTAACGAATGCACGGAATTCGGCCTCTTCGGCTTCGATCTTCGCGCCGTTACTGTCTTCGTTTTGTCACCTCATGAACTGAAGAAGCATCGTGCCGCGATGCCGCAGCCAGCCGCGTTGGGTCGCCGGTGGGCTGTGGAGCCTATGGCGAGTGCCGTTCCCGGCGCGCCGCCGTCGGATCGCGCCCCGATTTTCGCCGGCTAGGAGGGATCTCCCGATGAACGACAGATTGCCCTCGCTTCGGCTCAGCAGCGACAAGATCGGCCCCCGAAACGCGCTGCGCCTGTGGCGGGAGGCCTTGCCGCAGTTCCGGACCGATCTGAACGGACGCTCCGGCGACGATTTCTTCGTGGACGTTTCGGCCTGGCTTCTGGGCTCGATGATCCTGTGCTCGGGGCATCTCTCCTCGGTGCGCCTGTCGCGCGAGCCGGACCAGCTGATGGACGGGCAGAACCATGTCTGCCTTCTCTATGTCGCCGCCGGCCAGTGGCAGGGCGAGATCGACGGCTACACGGTGCGGTGCCAGGCGGGCGACATTCTCTGCCTCGACTCCTCGCACACGTTCCATCTGACCAGCACGCTGTCGCGCTACGTCTTCCTGATCCTGCCGCGCGAGGCGCTGACCCGGCTCATGGCGAAGGTGCCCTCGCTGCACGGGCGCATCCTGCGCTCGCCGAGCGGGCACGTTCTGGCCGCCCATCTCGACACGCTGTCGCGCTATGTTCCCTCCCTCACCGAGGACGAAGCGGGCCGCATCTCGCGCGGCAGCCTCAGCCTGATCGGCGCGGCGCTGTGCGAGATCGAGGACAGCCCGCTGTCCGACAAGACGAGCGCGCCTCTGCTGCCGGCGGTACGGATGCGTGTCGAGCGCTATATCGAGCAGAACCTTTCCTCGCACGACCTGACGCCCGATACGATCTCGCGCGATCTCGGCATCGCGCGCTCCTCGCTCTACCGTGCCTTTTCCTCGCTCGGCGGCATTTCCAGCCACATCCAGCTGCGCCGGCTGGACACGGCCTGCGAGCTTCTGTTCCATCCCGAAGAGCATCGCAGCGTCGGGGAGCTCGCCGAAACGCTCGGCTTCGAAAGCACGGCGACCTTCAGCAAGGCGTTTCGCCGCCGCTTCGGCTGCTCGCCGCGCGAGGCGCGCACGAGCGGCGTCACCAAGCTGGGCACGATCCGCTCCATGTTCGACGCCTGGTGCCAGCTCGGCGAAACGGCCCCGGCGCCCGCGCCTGCGCCGAAAACCCAGACACGCGGCCGCAGTTCGGAGGCCCCGAGGCTCGCCGCCTTCGCCTGACCGTTCGCGCCCGCGCCGAAGCGACGGGCGGCGCGTCGGACCAGCGACGCGCTCAGGCTAAAGCGCGTCGAGCGCGGTGGCCTCGACCCTGTCCAGCCCCAGCCAATCGGCCATGCGCCAGAGCTCGCCCCGCAGCGCGTCCCGCGTGTGGCCGGGCGCGCCGGGTTCGAGCGAGGCCTGCTGGACGAGGAGCGCTCCCGCCTTTCGGTCGGCCTTCAGATCGACGCGGGCAACGAGCGCGCCGTCGAGAAGGAAGGGCAGCACGTAATAGCCGTGCTCGCGCTTGTGGGCGGGCGTGTAGATTTCCAGCCGATAGCGAAAGCCGAACAGGCGCTCCGTACGATCCCGGTTCCACACGAGCGGATCGAAGGGCGACAGAAGGGCCGGTCCCTCGATCCGCCGCCCGGCGCGGGCGTCGCGGTGAAGATAGGCCATGTGCCGCCAGCCGCGCACCTGCACGGGCTCGACGGTGCCCTCCTCCAGGAGGTCGGCAAGGGCGACCGGCGCGTCCGTCGCCGAAAGGCGATAATAGTCGCGCAGATCGGCAAGGGTCGCGACGCCGAGCGCCCTTGCGGCCCGCGCCATCAGCGCGCGCCGCGCTTCCGCCGGCGTCGGGGTCGGCTCCGCCAGAACGGCGCGCGGCAGGACGCGCTCGGGGAGATCGTAGACACGCTCGAAACTGCCGCGCCGATGCGTGGCGGCGACGAGGCCCGACCAGAACAGCCATTCCAGCGCCTGCTTGCCCTCGCTCCAGGCCCACATGCCCGTGCGGGTCTTGACGCTGTCGAGATCGGAGGCCGCGAGCGGGCCCATGTCCTCGATGCGCGCCAGAAGCGCGTCGGCCTCCCCTCGCCGCGCGCCCGCGAACGCGGCGAGCGAGCGCCAAAGCCCCTGGCCCGTGCGCGCTTCCTCCATGCGCCAGCGCAGCAGCGGATGGCAATCCACCGGCAGGAGCGAGGCTTCGTGCCCCCAATATTCGAAGAAGCGCTTGGGACGCTCGCTCATGATGACGTCGAGAAGCGCGCGCTCATAGACCCCGAGGCGCGAGAAGAGCGGCAGGTAATGGGCGCGCGCGAGGACGTTGACGCTGTCGATCTGTAGAAGCCCGAGCCGCGCGATGGCCTTGCGCAGACGCGCCAGGTCCGGCCGCCCGTCGCGCTCGCGCGCATTGAAGCCCTGGCTGGTGAGCGCGATCCGGCGCGCCTCGCCGGGTGAGAGGTCGCGTGTCACGGGCACGCGATGTCAGCGCGGCAGGCCGAGCGGATCGAGCGCTCGTCGGGTTGCGCGCACAGACAAAGGGCGCGCCCCTCAAGACACACCGCCTCCCGTCGCGCCCGGCCGCCTCGCGCCCAGTTGCCTCGCGCGGCCGCGTTTCCGAACGCCGTCGTCAGCATTCCGGCTCCGTTCCTTTCACCATGCTCCTCACTGCGGCGCCCCGCCTATTCCAGAAAGACCCGCGTCGTCGCCGCCCCGCCGGCCGCATCCACGACGGAAATGTCCACAAAGCCCGGCTCGCGCGGGTGCCAGGAGGCCTGACGGTCGAACAGGCCCTGAAGGGCGGCCTTTCCATCCACATACCATGTGAAGGGGGGTCGGCCGTTGCGCACCTTCAGGGACAGGTCCATGCCCGCGCCGTCCGACAGGCCGAGTTCGATGCGCGCGCCCTTGGGCGGAAAGACGATCTCCGGCGCGTCGGCCCGCGCCACCGCGCCCTTGGGCGACAGGCGGCGCATGGCCGGCGGCAGGCGCGCGGCGCTGACCAGGATGCCCGGCGGCGGGCCGGGAAGCTTTTCGGGCGCGCCGATCCGCGCGAAGACGTCGCGCATGACAGGCACCGCCGCGTCTTGCCCCACGAGGCCCGGCACCGGCGCGCCGTCGGGCCGCCCGAGCCAGACGCCCACGACATGGCGCCCGTCATAGGCGAGCGTCCAGGCGTCGCGATAGCCGAAGGACGTGCCGGTCTTGAAGGCGATCGTGCCGGGCGAGCCCTTGGCCGTTGTGGGCGCGCCGGCCAGGATCGAGGCCACATACCATGCGGCTTGCGGCGACAGGATGCGCCGTCCGGGGCCGGCCGTCAGCGCGCTCGCAGGCGAGGCGTCGATGCGCAGCGGCTTGGCGACGCCGCCATTGGCGAGGCCCGCATACAGGCGCACGAGGTCTTCCAGCGAGATGCCGAGCCCGCCGAGGCCGATGGCGAGGCCCGGCAGGGAGCGGTTGCCGAGTTCGAGCGAGGCGCCCGTGCGGCGGATGCGATCCACGAGGCGCGACGGGCCGACCGCCGCCAGAAGCTCCACGGCCGGCAGGTTGCGCGAGAGCTGCAGCGCCCGGCGCGCCGTCAACATCCCCTCGAACCGGCCGTCGAAATTGCCGGGGCTATACCCCGCAAAGGAGGTCGGCCGGTCGTCCATGAGGGATTCGGGATGCGCGACGCCGCGCTCGAAGGCGAGCCCGTAGATCAGCGGCTTCAGCGTGGAGCCCGGCGAGCGCTGCGCCTTGGTGAGGTCCACATAGCCCTGCCGCGCCGTGTCGAAGAGATGGGGCGAGCCGACGCTCGCGAGGATCTCGCCGGTCTCATGATCGGCGACGACGATCGCGAGGCTCTGGGGCTTGGGCAGGGTCGCGACCTTGTCGCGTGCATAGATCTCGAGCCGGGCCTGAAGCGCGGCGTCGACCGTCAGCCGCGCGCTGCGCCGGCCGCTGCGCACTTCGGCCAGCCGCGCCGCCTCGGCCGCATGCGCGGCGAGCATGGGCATGGCACGGCGGGTGGTCGGCACCGGCTCGCGCTTGGCGCGGGTGGCTTCCGAGGATGGCAGGAGGCCGATCTCGGCCATGCGATCCAGCACACGGTCGCGTGCCTTGCGGGCGCGTTCGGGATGAAGGTCGGGCCGCAGCCGCTCCGGGCTCTGCGGCAGGGCGACGAGAAGCGCGGCTTCGCCCGCCGTCAGGCGCTTGGGCTCATGGCCGAACCAGGTGAGGCTCGCGGCGCGAACCCCCTCGATATTGCCGCCATAGGGCGCGAGCTGAAGATAGAGCGAGAGGATTTCGTCCTTGGTCAACGCCCGCTCCAGCGCCAGCGCACCGAGAAACTGGCTCGCCTTGGCGCGGACACTCCCGGTCGGAAGCCGGTCGTTCAGCCGGGCGACCTGCATGGTCAGCGTCGAGCCGCCCGAGACGATCCACCCCCGCCGCGCCGATTCCAAGACGGAGCGCAGGAGCGCCAGAGCATCGATCCCGCCATGCTCGCCGAAGCGCTTGTCCTCCCAGCCCTGGAGCATTCGCAGGAAGCGCGGATCGACATCGGAGACTTGAGCCGCCATGCGCCAGCGACCGTCGCGCACCGCAAAGGCCCGAAGCAAGGCTCCGTCCCGCGCTTCCACGAGAAAGCCGGTGTCGGGCGCGCGAAGGGCAGCGGCGCGCGTCGCAACCTCGCGCTCCAGACCTGCCCAACCGGCAAGGCCAAGGCCGGCCACGAGCGCCGCCGCCAGGGCGGCGCCGAGCCTTCGGCGCGGGCTGCGGCGTCCCATCCCTTTCCTCAACGCAAGGGGCCGAGGATCGCGACACGTCCTTCGTCGGTGCGCCCGCGCCGCTCGGGTCGGTACATGTCTTCCACGATCGCCGCCGGATGCACGAACTCGCCCGGCGACAGGGCGCGCACGACATAGGCAAAGCGCAGGGCGCTCGTGGAACCCGCCGGTTTGTCCACCGCCACGAGGAAGCGATCGGCGCGGAACTCGGTATGCGCCGCCTCGCCGGTCAGTTCCAGAAAGTCCAGCGCGGCGACGTCGCCGCCCTTCAGGATGGAAGGATTGTCGATCGCCATGCCGGCCGGCAGCGGATCGTCGATCATCAGGCGCGCGGCTTGCCTGTCCACGGGCAGAACGTCGAGAACCGCGACGAGCCGGTCGCCCTGCTTGATCTGACCCGGATCGGCCTCTTCGCCCGACAGCGTGTAGTAGGAGCGCCTGATCTCGTAGCCGGAAGTCTCGGCGGGCGGCGCGACATCCGGCACGCCGGCCAGCGTCACGGCGGCGGAAACCGGCGCCTCGCCCTGGTTGTCGATGCGCAGGCCCTCCGCGAGCCGCGCGGCGTCGAGCCTGGCCGAATAGCCCCCGCTCTGCGCCGCGCCGTTCACCGCGAGCTTGGGCGGCTGGCGGGCGAGCGCGGCATGGGCGGCGAGGAGCGACCAGACATCCTCCTGCGTCGACGTGTGGCGCTTGGCCTCGCGCTGCGCGCCGATCGAGGCGATCAGCGGCGTCAGGTCGACGCCCTCGACGCCGGTTTCGATCGCCAGCGTCGCCACCGCCGCGCCGTCGCGCAGCGGCGTGCCGTAATCGTCGCGCTCGGCCACGTCGTGTCTGTCCGCCGCGCGCGCGGCGGCCTGGCGCATCAGCGCGCCCGCGCGGGTGGCGTCGCCATAGAAGGCGAGCGCCGCGCCGAGCTGGGCCTGCGCCAGCGGCGTCTTGAAGCCGGCGGCGGCATTGTCCGCCGTGTAGCGCAGATCGCCGATCGCCGCGCGACCGTTGCGGGCGAGGACGTAATAGGCATAGGCCGCCTTGGACCAGTCGGGCTGGTCCGGCAGATAGGCGATCTGGTTGGCGAGATTGTCGAGCGCCAGCGTCAGCCCTTCGGCCGGCACGTCGTGGCCGGCCTCCTTGGCGCGGGTCAGGAAGTCCGTGACATAGGCGTCGAGCCAGAGATCGCCGTTGCCCGGCGCCCAAAGGCCGAAACTGCCCGAAGCGCTCTGATTGGCGAGAACGCCGCGAATGGCGGTGGCCACCCGCTCGCGCACGTCCTCGGTTCCCGGCAGACCGGCGGCGAGCACCGTTTCGTCGAGATAAAGGAGCGGCAGGGCGCGGCTCGTCAGCTGTTCCGTGCAGCCATAGGGATAGCGATCCAGCGCGGCGACGACGCCGGCCACATCGAACCCGCCGAAGCGCGTCACCGAAAGCGTGGCGCTGCCGGTGCCCGGCTGGAAGCCGGCAAGGATGTCGGGTCCAAGCGAAAGCGACGCGCCGGAGGCGATCTCGAAGCGGCTCTTCTTCACGTCGCGCGGCTGGATGGAGCGAACGGGCAGCGCGAAGCTCTTGGTGAGCCGCTCGCCGCCGGGCGTCGTCAGCGCCAGTTCCAAGGCCCCCTCGCCGGTGCCGAGCGCTTCCACCGGCACGAGAAGACGGGCGCGCCCGTTCTCGGCGAGCACGAGGTCGGCTTCCGCGTTGTCTTCGATCCGCAACGCCTCGCCGCCGCCCGACAGCGACAGGTGAACCGTGCCGGCCGGGCCTTCCACATGGTTGAGATCGATCTGGATGCGCGAGCGGTCGCCGGGGCTGAGGAAGGCCGGCCGGCTGACCTGTGCCACCACGGGATCGCGCACCAGAAGGTCGCGATCCGCCTCGCCGACGCCCGAGCGCGACCAGGCGACGGCCATGAGCTTCAAGGTGCCGTTGAAGTCCGGCACGTCGAGCGGCACGCGGGCGCGCCCGTCCGGGCCGACCGCGACGACGCCTGAGAACAGGGCGACGAGCTGGTCCATCGGCGGCGGGCGCGATCCGTCGGCGCCCGCGTCGCCGCCCGAGCGCACCGAGCCCGGCGCGCCCTGCATCCGGTCGATCAGGCGGGAATAGAGATCGCGGATTTCGACGCCGAGCCGGCGCTGGCCGAAATACCAGCCCTGCGGCGATGGCGGCGTGAATTGGGTGATGTTGAGAATGCCGACATCCACCGCCGCGAGCGTCACATAGGCCGTTTCGCCGGGCTGCACATTGCCGAGCTGCAGGCCGATATCGAGCGTTGTGCGCGGCGTGATGCGCTCGGGCGCGTCGATGGCGACGGTGAGCGCACGTGTCCCCGGCTCGACGCCGGCATGGGCGAGGCCGAGCGCGCGGCCGGGCATGCGTTTCTCGGCGATCTCCATCGGGCGATACAGGACCGCCACGACATAGGCGCTCGGCCCCCAGTCGCGCGTCACGTCCAGCGCGACGTCGCCGCCGCCGGCGGGAATGTCGGCCGCGACACGCGCGACGACGCGCTCGTCCATGACGAGCACTTCCGCCTTGCCGGCAAAGCGCGGCTCGATATGGACGATGGCCTTATCGCCCACCACATAGCGCGGCTTGTCGAGCGAGACTTTCAGGATGTCGGGCGTTTCCATGGAGCGCGCGGCGACATACCAGCCCGCCTCGAACCCGACGCTCGCGGGCAGCGCCTCGCCGCTCGGGTCGGTGAGGATCAGCTCGTAGCTGCCCCAGGCGACGGGCACCGAAAGCCGCGCCGTATCGGCGGCGCCGAGATCGGCCCGGCCGCTCGCGACGCGCTCGCGCCGCTCGATCGGCTCGTAGTTCCACCGCCCATTGGCGGAATACCATTGGAAGTCGGTGGAGACCTTGTTCAGCACCCATTCGACGCCCGCCCGCGCCATGCGCGCGCCGTCCGCGCCGACGGCGATCAGCTCGAACCCGCCTTGCGAATTCTCACTGAGCGCGCCATCGAAGAGCGGGCGCACGCCAAGGCGAGCCTTCTCGCCGCGAACGGGCCGCGACACGCTGCGCTCCACCGGCCGGCCGCCCGCATCCGTCACGCGAAGCTGGATCGACGCCTTGATCGGCTTGGTGGTCGCTGGCATCTCCAAGGGCGCGAGCGCGACGGAGACCGCGCCGTCCTCGCCGGTCGGATCGGCCTCGAAGGGCTGGCGCACCAGCGTCGGCTGGTCGTCCTTCAGGCCGAAGCGATAGGTCGGATAGGCTTCGAGCGTGTCCGTCGCGGTCAGCACCGTTTCGCCGGAGACGCCGAGCCCCACTGCGGGCGCGCCGAAGAGGTAGCGCACCGAAACGTCGAGCGCGGGAGGCGCGGCCGGGTCGATCGGCGCATCCGCCAGCGTCAGGTCGAAATCGATCTTTTCGGGCTCGAAATCCTCGACGCGCAGGCTCGTCGTGGCGAGCGCCGCCGCCTTCGGGTCGGTGTGAAGGGCGAGCTTCCAGAGGCCGCGCATGGCGCCGCCCCCGAGCGGCACGTCGAAGGCGAGGCCCCCGGCGTCCTTGGCCTGGAGAACCATGCGGCGATCCTCCATCCCGTCCGGGCGCGTCAGGATCGCGGTGACGGTGAGGTTCTCGGCGGCGCGGCCGAGCGCATCGCGGAGGAGCGCGGTGACATGGGCGGTGTCGCCGGCGCGATAGATGCCGCGTTCCGTGGTCAGGAACACGTCCAGCGCGCCGGCCGGCTCGCGCCCCTCGACGCCCCGGTCGGTCAGATCGAAGGGCGCGGCGGTGAGGTCGAGGAAGGAGAAGTCGCCTTCCGCCCCGTTCGCCATGAGAAGCGCCGGCCGGTCGCCGCCGGTGCCCTTCAGAAGGCCCGGCGCGAGGCGCGCATGGCCCGCCGCGTCGGTCTCGACGCTGCCGAGAATCTCGTTGTTGGCGGCGACGAGATCGAGCTTCAGGCCCGGCATCGGCTCGGCCGAGCCGAGCGAGCGGGCGATGACGTGGAACCCGTCCTGCCCCGAAAAGCTCGTGAGGCCGATATCGGTGAGCACGAACCATTGCGTCGCCGGCGTGTCGTCGGTGCCGCGCGCGTTCTTGGGCTTGGCGGAGAGGATGTAAACGCCCGGCTGGCGCTCCTTGAGGATCGCGGCGACGGGAATGGCCGTCGTCACCTCCTCGTTGGCGACGCGCTTGACGTCCACGAAGCCGGTCCAGACCTCCTCGCCGTCATTGCCCTTCACCTCGTCGATCTCGTAGGTGGCGAGCTGGCCGAGAAAGCGGCTTGCGCCGATCGTTCGCGCCAGGGCCCGGTCGCCGATGCGCAGCAGCCGCGCCTCGATCGTGTCGGTGTTGACGCTGGTGATCGGCATGGAGGCCTCGCCCCCCGCCGGCAGGACATAGGCATTGCCCGACAGGCGCACGGAGGGATCGCGGTCGCGCACATAGACCGAGATTTCGGCGCTCCGGGCGAGGACCTCGCCGCTTGCCGCCGCAATGCCCTTGCGCGCCACGATCCGGTAGCGCGCGCCATGCGTGACGCCATCGACGCAGATCTGCGAGCCCGTCGCCGAGACGGGCAGCGTGTCGCCGCCCTCGACCTTGACGAAGTCGCCCGCCCCCTCGCCCGCCGTGAGCGAGGGGCTCAGGGGCTCGGAGAAGTTCAGGCAGATGCGCGGCTGCGCGGCGTTGTTGTCCACCGTGTTGTCGACGATGCGGAACCCGTGTTCGGCGACGGCGGCGTCGAGGCGCTTGCGCGCGTCGGGTCGCTCGGTGATGGCGAGCGCCGCGCGCCACGTGCGGATGGCCTCTTTCCAGTTCTCGTCGGCCGCGAATCCTTGCGCGACGAAATCCAGCGCGGCGGCCTTCTGGCGGTCCTCGGCGGCCGTCAGATAGGCGTTGATCGCGGCGGGCTGGCGCGCGTCCCGCGCGGCCTGCATCGCGTCGGACTCGCCGGAGTCGAATTCGAGGCTCGACAGGGCGAGGCCGAGCCAGGCTCGGGCCGATTGCGGATCGCGCCGCAGGGCCTCGCGATAGCTCGCCATGGCCGCGCCGAAGTCGCGCCGCTCCAGCGCGGCGTCGGCATGGGGCCAGAGCGCCTCGCCCGAGGGGATGGCGGCGTCGCGCTCCTCCTCGGCGAGCCCCAGGCGAAACTGGCGCGCGGCGTCGAGGCTCTCGCGAGACAGGAAGGCGAGGTCCGCTTCCCGCTCGCGCGGGTCACGGGCGGCGGCCGTGGAGGCGAGCGTGATGCGGCCCGACACGACGCCAGAGGCGGCGCGCAGCTCACCCACATCGCTTTTCAGGAAGCACCAGCCCTTGGCGGTGTTGAAGGTGAAGGCGCGGCACTGGTTGTCGGCAAGGCAGGCCGTTTCGCAGAGATTCTGATCGGCATCCTTCAGGATGTCGTAGTCGTGCCCGTAATAATCGGCGTTGCGCGCCGGCACGATCTGGCGCTCGCTCTCCTGCGCAAGACCGAGGCCGGGGAGCGCTGCGACCGCGACCCACCCGAGAACAAGCCCCTGCCAAAGCCGTGCGATGCGCATTGCCGCCCCTCCTGCGATCCCCGGCGGGAGCCTAGAAGCTGGCGCGTGGTTTGAACAGGCCTTGAGCCTTACGATCGGGGCGGACCGGGCGGCGTTTCACGCTTCGGCAATGTCGAGCCGATGACCGTCCGGGTCGCGCAACGCGCGCGGAGCGTCGCCGTCTCGCGCCGGCACGCCTTCGAGGCGGAGCACCGTCGCCAGCACCGAACCGTCCGGCGCGGGCGCGGAAAGGCCGGGCGGGTCGCGGTAGCACAGAAGCTCCAGATGCGGCGGCGCGCCGCCGGCCGGGCGCAGCGTCGTCACCTCGACCAGCGCCTCTTCGAGCGCGAGCCCGTCGAGCCGCGCCTGTTCCACGCCCCGGTTGAGATGGCGCTCCGAGGGGTCGAAGCCGAGGCCGCGATAGAAGGCGATGGCTTCGTCGGTCTGCGAAACGGTGATCGCCGAATGGTCGACCCCTCGAAACACCGCTCCACCCTGCGCCTGCCAGATCTCCGGCACTTGGCCCGGCGCGAACTGGAGAAGCTCCAGCGGGTGGCCGTCCGGGTCGCGAAACTTGAAGGCCGTCGCCCCGCCGGAGGCTTGCGGCAGCTGTTCCGGCCCATTCCGCGAGATGGGCGACCAGACGTGTGATTGCCGAAGCCGCGCCATGGCGGCGTCCATGTCGGCGACGATGATCGCGCAATGCTGGAAGCCGGTGGCGTTGGAGGGCGCGGGCGCCGCCGGCGCGCCTGACGCGAGCACGAGTTCGATCCGCTGATTGCCGAGGCGGATCACGCGCCGCGCAGTCTCGCGCGTCTCTCGCACGCAACCGAAGGCTTCGACATAGAACGCTTCCGTCGCGTCGAGATCGACGCACGGGAGCCGGATCGCGGCGATGCGAGTCCCGCTCATGGCCAGCGCGCCCCGCGCCGGTTCAGGAATACGGCATAGAGCGAATGGCTGACGCCGATGAAGAGCCGGTTGAGATGCGGCGAGCCGCCGAAGCAGAGGTTCGACACCGTGCCGGGAAGGTGGATGCGGCCGAGGAGTTCGCCCTCCGGCGACAGGCAATGCACGCCGTCGCCCGCGCTCGCCCAGACATTGCCGTCCTCGTCGATCGCCATCCCGTCCGTGTAGCCGGGCGAGACCTTGGCGAAGTCCCTGACGGACGTGAGCGAGCGCCCGTCCGCCCCGACATCGAAGACCCGGAGCACCTGGACCGGATCGCCCTTCGTCTGGTCGCCGGTTTCGGCGACATAGAGTCGCCGCTCGTCCGGCGAGAAGGCGATGCCGTTCGGTCCGTCGAACGCGTCGGACAGAAGCGTCAGCTCGCTCGAATCCGGGTCCAGCCGATAGACGCCCGGCGCGGTTTCGGACGCCTGCCGCGTGCCCTCGAAATCGTTGGAAATGCCGTAGACGGGATCGGTGAACCAGATCGTGCCGTCGCTCTTCACCACGACGTCGTTGGGCGAGTTCAGCCGCCGGCCCTCGAAACGGTCGGCGAGCACGCGCACGCTCCCGTCATGCTCGACGCGGCACAGGGCGCGTTCGCGGTTGGAGCAGAAGACGACGCGGCCCTGCCGGTCGCGCGCCTGCCCGTTGGCCTGGCCGGAGGGAAAGCGCCAGACCGACAGGCCGCCCGTTTCGCTCCACATCAGCGTCCGGTCGCGCGGCAGGTCCTGGAACAGGAGCGTGTTCCAGTCGCCCATCCAGACGAGCCCTTCGATCCAGCGGATGCCGTCCGCCAGTTTCTCGATCGGCGCGTTGCCGAGAACATATTGCGCAAAGCGCTTGTCGATGATGTCGAAGCCGGTGTCCTCGCTCATGCCGGCGCCCTCAGCGGAAGCGGCAGGGCGTCGTCTCGTCCCGCGCCGTGTCGAACTGCACCACCATCAGAACCGCCGGCTCGTCGCCCACCGTGCCGGACTTGTGCCCTTTGCGCCCGTCCTTTTCGCGCGTGCCCTGGTCCTCGCCGAAGGAAATCTCGCCCGGTCCCATCTCGACCCGCGTGCCGTCCATGCTTTCCACATACCAGCGGCCCGACAGGGGGATGATCCATTGCGGCGCGGGGTTCTCGTGCCACGCCCCTTCCCAGCCGACCGGCTGTACCGTGACCATCACGGTCATCCCGTCGTGATGCTTCTGGCCCTGCCATTGCGGGCTCGCGGGCGGCTGCATGGATTTCAGCTCGAACTCGGTCATCTCGCAGCGCGTCTGGCGGCTGACGCCGTCGGCGTCGGTGTGGAGATGCCAATAGGGAACGCGGGGGCTCTGGTCGCTCAAAACGCGGCTCCTTGTTCATAGGGATGGGTGGACGACAGGGGATCGGCGAAGAAATGCCCGGCCTCGCCGGCCTGCGTGCCGAAGGTGATCAGGAGGAAGCCACCGGCCACGGCGAAGTTCTTCAGGAAGTCCCACATGGTCTCGCGCCCCTTGGAGGGGCCGCGCAGGCGAAAGTCGGGCGCGCGCCAGAACTGCTTGAAGAGAACCGCCGTCGCCGCGCAGTAGCCGGCGAGGATGAAGGCGGCGAGCCGGTCGGCGACGCCGGTGAGAACGCCGAGCGACATCACGACCTCCACGAAGAGGCCGGTGAGGATCAGGGCTCGGGCGAGCGTGGCGTTGCTCGTCGCCTGACCCGCCTGACCGACGGCGGCGCCGAAGTTCAGCACCTTGTCGAGCGCGCTGAAGGGCAGGAACAGAAGCACGAGCGACAAGCGGCTCGCAAAGATCAGGAACATCTCGAAGGTCATGAGGCCCCCTCAGGTTTCGCCGGCGCGCCCGCCCCTCCCCGGATCGTGCGCCGGCTCTGGAACGCGACACGCGGCCCCTGGCTCCCGACCTGTCGTCGATTTAACCTCCGCACACCGCTCGCGGTGAGCCCATGCGCCGCTGGGCCTCGGTCCAACCGGGGGCTTTTGGCACGCGCCGCAAAGCTGCTATGGCTCCGCGCGTGATAGAGATCGATCCCCCCGCCCCCTCGCCCCGCAGCGCCGTTTACGGAATGCCGCCGCTCGACCTCGTGGACGTGCCGGACGGCGCGCGGCAGGTCTCGCCCCTTCATCCCGGCGCGGACGCGCTGGAAGCGCTGCCCGACGCCACGTTGGCTGAGATCGTGATCGCCGCGCCGCCCGGCTCGATCGAGCGGCGCTTCGTGCTCGCCCAGGCGCTGCGCGCGCTCGAGCCCGGCGGCGCGCTGACGGCGCTCGGCGCCAAGGACAAGGGCGGCCAGCGCCTGCGCGCCGAGCTCGAAGCCTTCGGCTGCGACGTGGCGGAGCGCTCCAAGGCGCGCCAGCGCATCTGCGTGGCGACGCGCCCGGCCGCGCCGACAGGCCTTGCCGAGGCGATCCGCGAGGGCGCGCCGGCAATGGTCGAGGAGATCGGCCTTCGATCGCAGCCGGGCGTCTTCTCCTGGAACCGCGTGGACCCCGGCTCGGCGCTTCTTCTGGCGCATCTGCCGGCCTTCGCGGGACGCGGCGCCGATCTCGGCGCGGGGCTCGGCATTCTCTCGCGCGCCGTTCTCGCCTCCTCGAAGGTCGAGGAACTGACCCTCGTGGAACTCGACCGGCGCGCCGTGGAAGCCTCGCGGCAGAACGTCGATGATCCGCGCGCCCGCTTCCTATGGGCCGACGCGCGAGAGGCGGCGCTTGCCGCTCTCGACTTCGTCGTGTCGAACCCGCCCTTCCATGCGGAGGGGATCGAGGATCGCGGCCTCGGCCAGAGCTTCATCACGGCGGCGGCGCGGATGCTGCGCCGCTCCGGCACGCTCCTTCTCGTCGCCAACCGGCACATGCCCTACGAGGCGGTGCTGCGCTCGGCCTTCCGCAGCGTGGACGTGACGGCCGAGGCGGCCGGCTACAAGATTTTCGAAGCGCGCAAATGACCAAGACACCCACTTCCCGCCTCGACAAGCTGCTGGCCAATATGGGCTATGCCTCGCGCCGCGAGATCCAGCTTCTGGCCAAGAACGGCCGCATCCGGCTCGACGGAGCGCCGGTTCCGCGCGCCGACGAGCGCATCGCGCTGACGCCCGATCTCGAAACGCGGCTGGTGGTGGACGGCGAGGCGCTCGACCCGCTGCCGGGCTTCGCGCTCATGGTCAACAAGCCGCTCGGCGTCACCTGCTCGCACAAGGAAGCCGGTCCGCTCGTCTACGATCTCCTGCCGACGCGCTGGCGGCGGCGCGACCCGGCCATCTCGACGGTCGGCCGTCTCGACAAGGAAACCTCGGGCCTTCTCCTGATGACCGACGACGGCGCGCTGCTCCATCGCATCATCTCGCCGAGCCGCCACGTTCCCAAGCGCTACCGCGCCCATCTCGCGCGCCCGCTCACCGGCGCGGAAGGCGCGCTCTTCGCCTCCGGCACGCTCCTGCTGGAGGGCGAGGACAAGCCGCTCGCGCCGGCCGAGCTGGAGGTCGTCGGCCCGCAGGAAGCCATCCTGCAGGTTCACGAAGGGCGCTATCATCAGGTGCGCCGCATGTTCGCGGCGGCCGGCAATCACGTGGAAGCGCTGCACCGCGAATCCGTCGGCGGGCTGACGCTGCCGGCCGATCTCGAACCCGGCGCGATCCGCCGGCTCACGCAAGCCGATCTCGCCGCGATCTTCGCGGGCTGACGAGAGACCCGCGCCCGACCCTATCGGTTGGGGAGCCCCGCCGCCTCACGCCCGGCGCGGATCTTGTCCGCCTCGCGCCCGATCTGGTCGCGCAGCTTGACGAGCCCCGCGCGGGTGGACGCGACGCTTGCCGCCGGCAGGGACGGGCCGGGATAGCGCGCGTCCCAGGCGAGCACCGCGTCGATCGTCTTCTGGAGCGCGGGGATATCGCCGAAGGCCCAGCCGTTCACCTCCGGCCCGATCGTCTCGAAGAGCGAGGCGAAGAGCGCCGGCTCCCCGCTCGGGTCCTGCGCGGGGTTCGCCGCCAGGCGCGCGTGCCAGCGGAGCTGCCCGGCATAGAACCAGAAGGTCGCCTCCTCCGGCCGGCCCGCCGCCATCAGGGCCGGCGCCTTCGCGACGAGTTCGCTCGGATGGGCCTTCGCAAGGGTCTCGGCGCCCTCCGGCCAGGGCTCCGCCTGGGCCGGCCAAGCGGCGAGACAAAGCGCCATGAGAAGGCTCACGATCAAGCGACGAACCATCGGCAAGGCCTTCTTCACCGCGCGATCGACGCGCGTTCACGCCGCAAAGACGATAGGCGCCTCGCCTGCCGCTTCAACTCAGACCCGCCGCGCGGGCGAGCGCCACCAGCACCGTGCCGAGGATCACCGTCGTCAGGAGCGACAGGCGCAGCGCGAGCACGGCGCAAAGGAGGATCACGACCTTCTCCGCCCTGTCGCCCTCGACGAAGACCGGCATGACGATGGCGGTGAGGACGGCGGCCGGCACGGCGTCGAGCGCCGCCTCGACGCGCGGATGCACGCGCTCGAAGCGGGCGAGAACGAGATAGCCGCCGATGCGCGTCAGATAGGTCAGAACCGCCGAGCCGAGGATCAGGAACCAGGTCTCGCTCATGCCGCTTCGCCCTCCGCCTTTGCCGGCGTTTCGGGCGTGCGCAGGGACGCGACGAGAATGCCGGCGAGACCGCCCAGCGTGACATGCCAGGGCGTGCCGAGCGTCGCATAGGCCAGGAGCGCGACGATCGCGCTGGTGCCGGCCACCGGCCAGAACTGCCGACGGTGGCGGAAGGCCATGGTCTGCGCGAGGAAATAGATCGGCAGCGCGAAGTCCAGCGCATAGCGCTCGGGATTCTCGATCAGGCGGCCGAACAGGGCGCCGAGCAACGATGCCAGCGCCCAGCCGACATAGAGCATGAGCGCGAAGGCGAAATAATAGGTCTTGCGGACGACGCCGTCGCCGGCCCGCGCTTCCGCCGCCGCGAAGGACGGGTCCACCAGAAGAAAGAAGGCCAGCGCCTTTTCGACGCCGTCGAAGCGCGAGAGATGCCGCCCGACCGACGCGGAATACAGGACATGGCGGAAGTTGATGGCGAAGACGCCGATCAGGATCGCCCAGACCGGGGCGCCCGTGCCGATCATCTGCAGCGCCAGGAACTGGCTGGACCCGGCATAGACGCTGAGCGAGAAGCCGAGCGTCTCGGAGAGCGTGAAGCCGGTGCGCGTCGCCAGCGCGCCATAGACCGCCCCGAAGGGCACGAGAGCCAGAAGCAGCGGCGCCGAATGGGCGACGCCCGCGCGAAATTCGGAAGAGCGGGACACGAGCAAACCCGATGGAAACAGCGGATGCGCCCTTCTAGAACCTCCCGCCCGGAGGGAACAGCCGCCCGGGCGTTTTTCCCACGCCGGACTTTCAGAGCTTGGCGCGGTCCAGAACGAAGCGCTCCAGATGCGCCAGGGCGGGTGCCTCGGTGGGGGCGAGATCGGTGAAGTCGCCCTCGTGCAGCGCGCGCACATGACGGCATTCGGCCCGGAAGCGCGCGCCGGGGCAGGAACAGGCCAGCCGCCACGCCCCGGCCTGCCCGAACTGCGCCAGAAGCACGTCATAGGGCGTGCCGCGCGAACCGCGCACCGTGTAGCGGAACGGCCCGCGCCCCGCGCTTGGGGGCCGGAGCTGCGAGGCGAGCGCGCGGTCGGCGATGCCGCCCAAGGCCCGCTCGCGCCGCGCGGCGACCTCGCGGCGCAGCCCGAGCCGGTCGGCGAGATCCCGCACGTCCCGCGCGCCCGCCGCCTGAACCCCCTCCAGCGCGATCGTCGCGCAGGCGAAAGCGTCGTCGCCGGCATGGTGATGGCGAAAGCCGACGCCGAAGCGCGCGGCCATGGTGGACAGCTTGTGGTTGGGCGAATCCGGCCAGAGGCGGCGGGACACGGCCACGGTGCAGAGCGCCGAAAAGCGCGGCTGGGCGAGGCCGTAGAGCGACAGGCAGGCGCCGAGCACCTTCAGATCGAAGCTCGCATTGTGCGCGACCACGAGCGCGCCCTCCAGCCGATCCGCAAAGCCGGCGAAGACCTCCGGGAAGCTCGGTGCGTCGAGAACGTCATGCGGGCGGATGCCATGGACGCGGATATTGCCGGGGTCGAAGCGTAGATCGGCCGGGCGGATCAGCGTGTAATGCCGCTGCGTGACCTCGCAGCCTTCCACGAAGGCGAGGCCGACCGCGCAAGCGCTCGCCGCCTCGCTCGTGGCGGTCTCGAAGTCGATGGCGAGGATGGTCATGCCGTTCTTTCAATGCGTTAACGGCCGGACCCTACGCCTTCGCCGGCCCCGCGATCAAGCCGGGATCAGGCGATCATCGCCAGCCACTCGTCCTCGGTCAGAACGCGCACCCCATGTTTCTGCGCGTCCGCCAGCTTGGAGCCCGCGCCCGGCCCGGCCACCACGAGATCGGTCTTCTTGGACACCGAGCCCGCGACCTTGGCCCCCAGCGCTTCGGCGCGCTCCTTGGCCTCGGAGCGCGTCATCTTCTCCAGCGTGCCGGTGAAGACCACGGTGAGGCCCATGACGGGCGAAGAGGACGGCGGCGGCGCGGCGCGCTCGTTGGTGGTGGAAACGCCCGCCTCCAAGAGCGCCTCCACCGCCTCGCGGTTGTGCCGCTCCTCGAAGAAATGGATCACCGAGAGCGTCGCGACCGTGCCGATATCGCCGTCGCGGGTGAGCGCCAGGAAGGCCTCGCCCGGAGCGCCGGCCTTGGCGCGGCGCAGGGCCTCGGGAAAGCCTTCCGCCTCCTCGCCATAGCGCTCGCGCAGGGCGACGCGCTGGTTGGCCTTCAGCCCCAGTTCGCCGTCGCGCAGCGGCTTCCAGTCGGGATCGGCGAGTTTGGCCTCGTCCACCGCCATCAGGCGCTCGAAGGTCGTTCCGCCGATCGTGCGCAGCGCGCTGAGTTCCGCCCAGTCCTCGCCCGGCTGCGCGGCGCGCGCGGCGTCCACTCCGTCGATAAAGGCGCGCACGTCGTCGAAATGGCGTGCCAACGCCTTGGCCGAGCTTTCGCCGATCTCGGGGATTCCGAGCGCGAAGATGAACCGGTCGAGCGACACGGTGCGCCGCGCGTCGATCGCGGCCAGAAGATTGTCGATCGCCTTGGTGGTCTCGCCCTTCTTGGGCGTCTTGGCCGGCTCGGCCTTGCCTTCCGCCTGCCGCCGCGCCTCGGACAGCGCGCGCCGCCGCGCCTCGATCGCCTCGCGCAAGGGCTCGAACTCCATGCGGAAAATATCAGCCGGCTGGCGCACGAGCCCTGCGTCGAACAGCTCCTCCATGAAGGTCTCGCCGAGTCCTTCGATGTCGAAGGCGTTGCGCGAGACGAAATGCTTGAGGCCTTCCTTGGCCTGCGCCGGGCACGTCATCGCCGCCGTGCAGCGGCGCACCGAATCCAGCCGTCCCGTGCGCGGGTTGATCTCGCGCTCGGCCTTGGAGCCGCAGATCGGGCAATGGTCGGGATAGCGGAACGGCTCGGCACCGGCCGGGCGCTTCTCGATCACGACATCCACGACCTGCGGGATCACGTCGCCCGCGCGCTGGATGACGACCGTGTCGCCGATCCGCACGTCCCGCCCGCCGCGGATGGGCTGGCCGTCTGCGTCGCGGCCCGCCACATAGTCCTCGTTGTGGAGCGTGACGTTGGACACGACGACGCCGCCGACCGTCACCGGCGTCAGCTTGGCGAGCGGGGCGAGCTTGCCCGTGCGCCCGACATTGATGACGATTGCCTCGACCGTCGTCGTCGCCTGCTCGGCGGAGAACTTGTGCGCGATGGCCCAGCGCGGCGCGCGAGAGACGAAGCCGAGTTCGCGCTGCTGGTCAAGATCGTCCACCTTGTAGACGACGCCGTCGATATCGTAGCCGAGCGTCGCCCGCTCCGCCTCGATGCGGCGGTAGTGCTCGATCAGGCCCTCCACCGTCTCGAAGCGCTGCATCAGCGGTTCGCTCTTGCCGAATTGCGGCACGGTGTTGGTCTGGAAGCCCATCCCCTGAAGCGCGGCGACGATCTCGCTCTGCGTCGCGCCGGGCAGCTCGCTCGTCTCTCCCCAGGCATAGGCGAAGAAGCGCAGCGGCCGGGACTTCGTGACCTTGGCGTCCTTCTGGCGCAGCGAGCCGGCGGCGGCGTTGCGCGGATTGGCGAACTGGCGCGCCGCTTTCGCGTCCTCCCCCTCGCCCGCCTCGGCCAGCAGCCGGGCGTTGAGCGCGGCGAAATCGGCATGGGTCATGTAGACCTCACCGCGCACCTCGAAGATATCAGGCGCATAGCCCGTCAGCTTGGCGGGAATGTCGTCCAGCGTGCGGGCATTAGCCGTCACGTCCTCGCCCACCTGCCCGTCGCCGCGCGTCGCGGCCGACACGAGCCGGCCCTTCTCGTAGCGCAGCGAGAGCGACAGGCCGTCGATCTTGGGCTCGGCCGTGATGGCGAGGGGCGCGGCCTCGGACAGGCCGAGAAAGCGGCGCACGCGGCGGGCGAAGTCCGCGACGTCCTCGTCCGAGAAGGCGTTGTCGAGCGAGAGCATCGGCACGGCGTGCCGGATCTTGGCGAATTTGGCCGATGGCGCCGAGCCGACCTTTCGCGAGGGCGAATCCGCCCGCACGAGATCGGGGAAGCGCGCCTCGATCGCCGCGTTGCGTCGGCGCAGGGCGTCGAACTCGGCATCGGTGATCTCGGGCGCGTCGTCTTCGTAATAGCGCCGGTCGTGCTCGGCCATCTCGGCGGCGAGCCGTTCCAGCTCGGCCGCCGCCTCGTCTTTGGTCATCGTGTCGAGATCGGCAAAGTCGGGCATGGCGGCATCAGCTCAAGCAAACGGAATCGGGCAAGCGATACACCGATTCTGGGGCGGCCCGACAGATAAGTCAGCCCGCGACGCCGATCAGTCGCGCCGCCGCCGCGCGCGCCTCGTCGGTCACGATGTCGCCCGCGAGCATCCGCGCGATCTCCTCGCGTCGCGCCGGCACGTCGATCGTCATGACGCGGGTCGACAGGCGCTCGTCGCCCGGCGTCGCTTCCGCCTTGGAAATCAGGAGATGCGTCGTCGCGCGGGCCGCCACCTGCGGGGCGTGGGTGACCGAGAGAACCTGCACCGTGCCGGCGAGGCGCGCCAGACGGCGGCCGATCGCATCGGCCACCGCGCCGCCGACGCCCGTGTCGATTTCGTCGAACACGAGGGTCGGGGCCGAGCCCTTGTCGGCGAGCGCGACTTTCAGCGCCAGGAGAAAGCGCGACAGCTCGCCGCCCGAGGCGACCTTCATCATCGGCCCGGCACGGGTGCCCGGATTGGTGCGCACCCAGAACTCGGCCGTGTCGATGCCGCTCGCGGCGCGGGCCTCCGGGTCGCTCGTCAGTTCCACAATGAAGGCGGCGCGCTCGAGCTTCATGTCCGGCAGCTCCGCCATGACGGCCGCTTCCAAGAGCCCTGCCGTTTCGCGGCGCTTGGCCGAGAGGTCGACGGCGAGACGATCGAACACCTCGCGCCGCTCGGCCACTTCCGCGCCGAGCTTCACCAGCCGCTCTTCGCCCGCATCGAGATCGGCGAGGTCGGCCACCATCTTGGCGGTGAGATCGGCGAGATCGTCCACCGGCACATTGTATTTGCGCCCCGCCGCGCGCAGTGCGAACAAGCGCTCCTCGCATTGCTCCAGCGCACGCGGGTCGAACTCCAGGGTGCGCAGCGCGCCCTGCAAGCTCATCTGCGCGTCGGACAGGGCATCGACGGCGGTCTCCACCCGTGCCAGCGCCTCGTCCAGAAGACCGGGCAGCTCGTCCTTCTTGCGGTCGAGACGACGCAAAAGGCTCGCGAGGCCGGGAATGGGCGATTGCGGCCCGGCCAGTTCCTCATGCGCGTCGTTGACGTCGGTCGCGATCTTTTCCGAGCGCATCATGGTCTGGCGCTTTTCGGCGAGTTCCTCTTCCTCGCCGGCGAGCGGGGCGAGCGTCGTCAGCTCCTCGACGCTGGCGCGCAGATAGTCGGCCTCGCGCGCCGCCGCTTCCACACGGGCGCGGTGGCGCGACAATTCGGTCTCGGCCTTGCGCCACGCGCCGAAGGCTTCGGCGACGGCTCCAGCCTCGGTGGCGAGCCCGCCATATTCGTCGAGAAGCCGGCGATGGGCCTCGGGATCGACCAGCGCGCGGTCGTCATGCTGGCCGTGGATTTCCACCAGCGTCGCGCCGATCTCGCGCATCAGGCCGACGCTGGAGGGGCGGTCGTTGATGAAGACGCGGGTGCGCCCGTCGGCGCTCTGCACGCGGCGCAAGATCACGTCGCCGTCGTCGTCGAACCCGTTGTCGAGGAGCAGGCGGCGCGCGGGATGGGCGGCCGGCAGATCGAAGACGGCCGACACCTCGCCCTGTTTGGAGCCATGGCGCACGAGGTCGCCATCGCCCCGCCCGCCGAGCGCCAGCGAGAGCGCGTCGAGCAGGATCGACTTGCCGGCGCCGGTCTCGCCGGTCAGCACGGAAAGCCCCTGGGCGAGCCCGAGATCGAGCCGGTCGATGAGAACGATGTCGCGGATCGAAAGGTGAACAAGCATGCGCGCGAAGGGCTAGTCCGTGTTGGGACGCAAGGCAAGCGCGAAGATATGGTCGATGAGGGAGGGGCGGAAGGGGCGCCTGGCTTCGCGCATGAAAAAGGCCGGCGAAACGCCGGCCTCGATCTCGTTTCGGGCTGACCGCGCTCAGACGCGCGGGGCGCCGACCTCGGTCTTGGCGGCCTGTGCGTCCGGCGCCGGATCGCGATCCGCGCCGGTGATGAGGCGCGTCGCGTTGCCGAACCAGGACGAGCCGGTGCCGGCGCGCGGCTGGAGGCCGTTGGACTGGAGAAGGCTGTAGGAGTCCTTGTACCACTGCGATTCCGGGAAGTTCTGACCGAGCACCGAGGCGGAGGCCTGGGCTTCGTTGGTCAGGCCCATCGCGTAATAGGCTTCCGTCAGGCGCGCCAGCGCTTCTTCGACATGGCGGGTCTGGGGATAGGTGTCGACGACGTTCTTGAAGCGGTTGATGGCCGCGATGTACTCGCGCCGCTCCAGATAATAGCGACCGACCTGCATCTCCTTGCCGGCGAGCTGGTCGCGGCCGATGCGGATCTTGGACTTGGCGTCCTCGACATATTCGGAATTGGGATAGCGATCGACCACTTCCTGCATGGCGGCGACGGCGCGGGCCGTGTCGGTCTGGTCGCGCGTCACGTCGGGGATGCGGCGGAAGTAGGACAGGCCGATGATGTACTGCGCATAGGCCGCCTCGCTCGACCCCGGATAGGTCGACAGATAGCGCCGGGACGAGGACACGGCGTCGTCGTAGTCGCCCTTGCGATAGGCGGCGAAGGCGCGCATCACCAGCGCCTTGCGGGCGTATTCCGAATAGGGATGCTGCTTGTCGACCGCGTCGAACTTCTTGGCGGCTTCGCCCAGGCGCCCCGCCTCGAGATTGGCCAGCCCCTGATTATAGAGCACGTCGGCCGGTTCGGTCTGCGAGGCGAGAGCCAGCGCGTCGATGTCATTGTCCTTGGACGTCATGCAGCCCGAGAGCAGCACGGTGGACGCAGCCAGAGCCAGCGCCATCGGGGCCGCGCGACCGCGGCCGAACAGCGGCATCTTGATACCCATCGAACTCAAGTCCCCCTGGCTTTTCCAAACGCCGGTCTCACGGCGTTCCGCCTCGCTCCTACTACCGCGAGGGCGCGAGCGCATACAACGGTTCAAGGCGAGTTAACACGCCTTTTTTGTGGCGTTTCCCCGGCTCGGCGGCTTGCCCACCGAAACGAGAAGGGCGGCGGGCCGCGCATCACCGCGTCCCGCCGCCCTCCTGAAAGATCACGAAACGAAAAAACCCGTCACAGAATCTGCGGGCCGAAGGTCGGCGCCGCGGCGGCGACCAGCGGCGACTGGCGCAGCGGCGAGGCGCGCGTGCCGCCATCCACGATCTCGTAGGCCGAGCGATCGGCCATCAGCGCTTCCAGCGCCATGGCGTTCAAACGGTGGCCGCCCCGGAACGAGCGGTAGCAGCCGAGGATGCGCGCGCCGACCAAGGCCTGATCGCCCACCGCGTCCAGCGTCTTGTGACGCACGAACTCGTCCGTGTAGCGCAGGCCGCCCGGATTGATGACCTTGTCGTCATCGCCGATCACGACGGAGTTCTCGAGCGAGGAGCCGAGCGCGTGGCCCGAGGCCCAGAGGCGCTCGACATCCTTCATGAAGCCGAAGGTGCGGGCATTGGCCAGCTCGTCGCGGAACAGGGTCGGCGTCAGATCGGCGGCGAAGCTCTGGCGGCCGATCGCGGCGGTCGCGAACTCGATATCGACCTCGAAGCGCGTGCCGTCATAGGGACGGTACTCGGCAAAGCCGCCATTGCGCTCGACGCGCACGGTCTTCAGGACGCGGATGAAGCGGCGCGGCGCGCGCTGCGCGACGAGACCGGCCTGCTCGATGGCGCGCACGAAGGCCCCTGCCCCGCCATCCATGATCGGAACCTCGCGGCCCTCGATCTGGACCACGACATTGTCGACTTCCATGGCGTAGAGCGCGGCCATGAGATGCTCGATCGTGGCGACATGCGCGCCCTTCAGATCGCCGACGATGGTCGACAGGTCCGTGGACGAGACATTGGCCGAAACGGCGCGGATTTCCTGGATGAGGCCCGAGGGCTCGAAGACATGGAACACGACGCCCGTATCGGGCTCGGCGGGGTGCAGCGACAGCTCGACCATGGCACCGCTATGGACGCCCACGCCCTCGAAGCCGATCCGCGCGCCAATCGTGTGCTGCTTCGTGATCACGTTACTCTATCCTACTCACTGCCGGTGCCCGATGCCGCCCTCGCCGGAGGCGTCGGGCGGGCGGGCTCGGCTACTCGTCACTCGATGGCGCGCGGGATGCTGCATTGCGGCAAACGGCGATCGATCCTTGGAGAGCAAACTAGGTCCGGGGTCGATTGTGGCCAAATCACGCTTGGTTACCCGTTGTTACCGGACGCTTGGTTAAGTCCCTCCTACCCCCCGGATTCCATGGCGCACGAACGAAAGAGCCCGCCCCTTGCGGGGCGGGCTCGTTAAGGCTTTTGCGACGGGTTTGTGAAGATCAGTTCGACTGGCGGCGCAGGAAGGCCGGGATTTCGAGCTGGTCCTCTTCGCCGACCGGGCGCGTGGCCGTCTGCGGACGGGCCGCGGAATCGGCGGCCGCGCGGCGCGGCGCATAGGGGCTGGCCTCGGCCGGGCGACGCTCGGCCTGCTGGCGCGGCTGGCGGACCTGATCGCTGAGCACGACCTCGTCCTCTTCGCGGCGCGACAGGCCGGTGGTCAGGCGGCGCAGGAGACCCATCGGGCCGCGATCCTCGGCCACCGGCTCCATCGAGGCGCTGCGGCGCTCGATCTCGGCCTGCACCACGGGCGGGAAGTCTTCCACGCGCGGCATCCGGGTCTGGGCGGCCTGGGTGATCGGGGCACGGGGCGCGGGCTGGCGCGGCTGAACCTGGGCGATCTCGGCCTGGAGAGCGGCGGTGAAGTCGTCCTCCATGTCGTGCGTCGTGGCGGCGGGGGCCGGGGCGGGGCGCGGCTGCTGGACCGGCTGCGGCGCGGCGACGGTCGCGGCCGGCTGGAGCACGGGAGCGGCGGCCACGGGGGCCGGCTGCGGCGCGGGCTGGGCGGCCGGCGCGCTGGCGCGGGCGGCGGCGGCCCGCGTTTCGGCGGCGCGCTCGTAGACTTCCATGGCGGCCTTGTCGATGCCGGTGGCGACGACCGACACGCGGATCACGCCTTCCAGGTTCTCGTCGAAGGTCGCGCCGAGGATGATGTTGGCGTCCTGGTCGACTTCCTCGCGGATGCGGGTCGCCGCTTCGTCCACCTCGAAGAGCGTGAGGTCACGCCCGCCGGTGATGGAGATGAGGAGGCCCTTGGCGCCCTTCATCGAGGTCTCGTCGAGCAGCGGGTTGGCGATCGCGGCCTCGGCGGCGGCCATGGCGCGGCCCTCGCCGGACGCTTCGCCCGTGCCCATCATGGCCTTGCCCATCTCGCGCATCACGGAGCGAACGTCCGCGAAGTCGAGGTTGATGAGGCCTTCCTTGACCATCAGGTCGGTGATGCAGGCGACGCCCGAATAGAGGACCTGATCGGCCATGCCGAAGGCGTCGGCGAAGGTCGTCTTGTCGTTGGCGATGCGGAAGAGGTTCTGGTTCGGAATGACGATGAGCGTATCGACATTCTTCTGCAGCTCTTCGATGCCCTGCTCGGCGATGCGCAGGCGGCGCTGGCCCTCGAAGTGGAAGGGCTTGGTGACGACGCCGACCGTCAGGATGCCCTTTTCGCGCGCGGCGCGGGCGACGACGGGAGCCGCGCCCGTGCCCGTGCCGCCGCCCATGCCGGCGGTGACGAAGCACATGTGCGAGCCGAGGAGGTGATCGCAGATCTCGTCGAGCGACTCTTCGGCGGCCGCGCGGCCGACCTCGGGCTGCGAGCCGGCGCCGAGACCCTCGGTGACGGCGACGCCCATCTGGATGACGCGTTCGGCGCGCGAGGAGCGCAGAGCCTGCGCGTCCGTGTTGGCGATCACGAACTCGACGCCTTCGAGGCCGGCATTGATCATGTTGTTGACGGCGTTGCAGCCGCCACCGCCGACGCCGAAGACCGTGATCCGGGGCTTGAGCTCGGTGATGTCGGGCTTCTGCAGGGTGATGCTCATCTCGTTGCCTTTCGGAGGGGCCGGACCGCCGCGCCGGCCTGAAGGTTTAAACCCGCCCGACGCGCTGGGAGGCGTCGGGGTTGAAATGGTCGTCGTTTAGTTTCCCACGCGAACCTTGTCAGAAACTCGGTCGAAGCTGGTCAGAAGCTCTGCCGGAGCCACGAGCCGAAGCGCCCGACCCGCGTGCGCCGGTCGAAGGCGAAGTCGAGGACCGAATGCTCGGGAACGTGTTCGAGCATCGAGACCTGGGGATAGATCAGAAGGCCCACCGAGGTCGCGAAGGCGGGGCTTTTGTTGGCTGCCGCAAGGCCCGCCACGCCGACCGGGCGGCCGAGGCGGACATTGCGGTTGAGGATGGAACGGGCCGCGTCGCCAAGGCCCGCGAGCTGGCTCGCGCCGCCCGTCAGCACCACGCGCTTGCCGATCACATGTCCGAGATTGGAGGCGTGAAGCCGGTCGCGGATCAGCTCCAGCGTTTCTTCGACGCGGGGGCGGATGATGCGCGCGATCAGCGAGCGAGACACCTGGATCGTCGCCTCGTTGCCCTCGTCGCCGAGCGGCTCGACCGACACCGTGTCGCCATCGGCCATCATGCTCGGCAGCGCGTTGCCATGCATGACCTTGAGGCGTTCGGCCTGTTCTGGCCGAATCGACAGGCCGCGCGCCAGATCCATCGTGATGTGATGGCCGCCGAGCGCCACGGCGTCGGCATAGGCGAAATGGCCGTTCTGGAAGATCGAGATCGTGGTGGAGCCGGCGCCCATGTCGATGCAGGCCGAGCCCATCACGGCTTCGTCGTCGACCAGCGTCGAGAGGCCGCTCGCATAGGGCGTGGCCACGAAGGCCTCGACCACGAGATGCGCCCGGTTGATCGCCGCTTCCAGATTGCGCAGCGGCGTTTCCTCGGCCGACAGGATGTGCAGCTCGGCGCCGAGTTCCGTGCCGGTCATGCCGACGGGATTTTCGAGACCCGTCTCGTTGTCCAGCATCAGGTCGAACGGCACGCGGTGCAGCGCGACGCGCCCCTCGCGCAGCGGCGTGCGGGCCGCCTGGTTGAGGACGCGCTTGAGATCGAGATCGGAGACCTCGGTGCCCTCGACCTGCGCGCGCGCCGAGCCGCGAAGGCTCTTCAGGCGCCCGGCGCAGACCGAGACGATCAGCGATTCGATGGTGAGGCCGGCCATGCGCTCGGCCGCGTCCACGCAGTAGCGGATCGACTTCTCGGCGGCTTCGAGGTCCACCACGACGCCCGACTTCACGCCGCGCGAGCGCTGGTGGCCGATGCCGATGACCTCGACCACATGGGTTCGGCCGGGCAGAACTTCGCTTTCGGGGCGCGGCTTCAGCTTGGCGATGAGGCAAGTGACCTTGGACGAGCCGATGTCGAGCACCGAAATGGTGCGCGGACGGCGGTCCGAGGGCTTCTTCATGCGCGGAAGTTGGTCCACGGGTTTGGAGAACAGCGTCATACCGGCTTCTCCTTGCGGGCCTGCTTCACGATCTTGTCCCGTTCCTTCAGCGCCTTGAGGCGTCGCTCCTGCGCCGCCGGCGTCAGTTTGATGACGATGCGATCCTCGAGCCGCATGTCGACGGCTTCGATGTCGCGGGAAAGCAGACCCTCGTCGCGGTCGAGCCGCATCACGGCGGCGGCGGCCTCGATCGGGTCGAGTTCGGGCAGGCGGATCACCACGCCATTGTCGAGGCGCAGGTCCCAGCGCCGGTCGCCGACGCGCACATAGGCCTTGATGCGCTGGTCGAGCTCGGGCACCAGCGCCATCTTGTCGAGAATGTCGGTCGCCTCGCGCGCCGCGCCCGGGCCCACCACGAAGGGCAGATCGGTGAAGCGCGTCGTGGCGTAGGGCACGATCTCCTTGCCGTCGCGATCGACGATCCAGAGATCCTTGTCGCGCTGCCAGAGGGCGAAGGGCTTCTTCTCCACCAGCGCGATCTTCACGCGGTTGGGGTATTCCTTCTCGATCTTGGCGCTCTCGATCCAGGGCATGGCCTCGATCGCCTTTCGCGCGGCATCGACATCGAGCGCCGGCAGGGTCGTGGCGCCCGTCGCCCAGAGTTCCTGCAGAACGTCGATCTCGCTGGTTTCCGAATAGCCGGACACGTCCACGCGCTCGATCGACAGGCCGAGCGGCTCGGACACCGTGTTGACCACGGCGACCGTGTGATGGCCGAGCACCATGCCGTAGAGCGCGGTGGAGCCGAGAAGCCCGATCGTCATGGTGCGGAAGCGCGGCAGCGACATCTCCCGCAGATTCTTGATCCAGACGATGATCTTGCGGCCCAGGCGCTGGGCGCGCAGCGCCAGCGGATGCATCCGCTCGAAATCGGTCAGAGAAAGGCGGCGGTTCAGCGCTTGCATGAGGCGTCCCTCACCATCCAGCTCAGGAGTTCGCCGAAGGAATGGCCGGCCGCGCGCGCGATGTCGGGCACGAGCGAGGTGGCGGTCATGCCGGGCTGGGTGTTGACCTCCAGCCAGACCAGCTCGCCCCCCTCGCCGAAGCGGTCGTCGTAGCGAAAGTCCGAGCGCGACACGCCCCGGCAGCCGATGGCGCGGTGCGCGGCGAGCGCGGCTTCCTGCACGCGCTTCGTCACCGCCGGCGAAATCTCGGCCGGGATGACGTGCTTCGAGCCGCCCGGCAGATATTTGGACTCGTAGTCGTAGAAGGCATGGCCTTCCGTCGTGATCTCGCAGACCGGCAGCGCCACGTCGCCCATGACGGCGCAGGTCAGCTCGCGTCCGGCCACGAAGCGCTCGATCATCACCTCTTCGCCGAAGCCCCAGTCCGCGCCATGAAGCTCCTGCGGCGGATGGGCCTGATCCTCGCGCACGATGAGGACGCCGAAGGACGACCCTTCCGCGATCGGCTTCACCACGTAGGGCGCGGGGATCACATGGGCTTCGGCCGCCTTGCGACGGTTCACCACGAGCGTGTCGAGAACCGGCACGCCGGCGGCGCGCGCGATGGCCTTGGCCTTCACCTTGTTCATGGCGAGCGCGGAGGCGAGGACGCCCGAATGGGTGTAGGGAATCTGCAGGAATTCGAGGAGGCCCTGAATGGCGCCGTCCTCGCCGAACGGCCCGTGCAGCGCGTTGAAGGCCACGTCCGGCTTCAGCTCGCTCAGAACCTGCGCGATGTCATGGCCGACATCGATGCGGCTGACGCGGAAGCCTTCGGCCTCCAGCGCGTCGGCGCACGCCTTGCCGGAATTCAGGCTCACAGGCCGTTCCGACGAGAAGCCTCCCAACAGCACCGCCACATGCAAGGTCATCGACCCACGATCCCATCAACGATATTTCAGGGATCATTCTTGGGGCCGGTTTGGTTAAACGAAGGTTAATCAAACCGCTCCAGTGAAACAAAATCGTAAGGCCGTTTCGGAACCGGCCGTTAACCCTTTGGCGCTGTGGCGTTTCGGCCATGCCGGAAGGGGCCCCGGGCCATCCGCTCCCCTCTCTCGCAACGAAAAAGGGCGCCCTCGCGGCGCCCTTCGTTAACGATTTGCCGGCAGCCCTCACGGGTGGAACGGTTCCACCTCGCCACCGGCGCCGAACCGGCCGAGCCGGCGGATCTCCCATTCGAGAAGAAGGCCGGAGGTCTCGAAGACGCGCCGGCGCACCGTCTCGCCCAGAAGCTCCAGATCGTGCCCGGTGGCGTCCTCGGCATTGATCATGAAATTGCAGTGGAGCGCCGACATCTCGGCGCCGCCGATCCGCAAGCCTCGGCAGCCGGCGCGATCGATCTCCTTCCAGGCCGAGGTTCCGGGCGGGTTCTTGAAGGTCGAGCCCCCCGTCTTCTCGCGCACCGGCTGCACCGTCTCGCGGTGATGCTGCACCTCGTCCATCGCCGCCCGGATCGCCTCGCGCTCCGTTTCCGGCCCTTCGAACAGGGCGGAGACGAAGATCAGGTCTTCCGGCGCGTCGGCATGGCGATAGCTGTAGCCCATGTCGGCGCGGGACAGGACGTGGCGATGGCCCGAGCGGTCATAGGCCGCCGCCTCGACCAGCCGGTCGGCGGTCTCGACGCCATTGGCCCCGCCATTCATGCGGATCGCCCCGCCGACCGAGCCGGGAATGCCGTGGAAGAAGTGAAACCCGCCGATGCCGGCCTCCAGCGCCACGGCCGCGAGACGCTTGTCGCTCGCCGCAGCGCCCGCGCGAATGCGGCCCGCACCGAGCGCCTCGACTTCGCCGAAGCCCTTGGCGGGAAGACGCAGCGTGACGCCGCCGACGCCGCCGTCCCGCACCAGAAGATTGGAGCCGATGCCGACCAGCGTCAAAGCCACATCCGTCGGCAGCGCCTTGAGGAAGGCTTCGAGATCGGCCTCGTCCGCAGGCTGATAGAAGAGATCGGCCGGCCCGCCGGTGCGGAACCATGTGATCTTCGACAGGTCCGCCTGCGCGGCGAGCTTGCCGCGAAGGCCGAGCGCGGGATCGCTCAGGTGATCGCGCAGCGGGCTCACGCCCGCGCGCCCAGGGCGTCCAGCTCCTTCGGCAGGGCATAGGCCCATTGCGTGATCGAGCCTGCCCCAAGGCAGACGACCATGTCGCCCGGCTGCGCCACGCGGTGGACGAGCGGAGCGAGGTCCTGCGGCCCGTCGATGAGCTGTGCGTCGCGATGGCCGCCGAGGCGCAGGCGCTCGGCCAGCATCTCGGAATTGACGAACTCGATCGGCTCCTCGCCCGCCGCATAGACGGGCGCGAGGATCACCGTGTCGGCGTCGTTGAAGCAGGCCGCGAAATCGGCGAACAGACTCTGGAGGCGCGAATAGCGATGCGGCTGGACGACGGCGATGACACGGCCCGAAGCCGCCGAGCGCGCGGCCGAAAGGACGGCGCGGATTTCCACGGGATGGTGGCCGTAGTCGTCATAGACGTCGATGCCGTTGGACTGGCCCGTATGGGTGAAGCGCCGCTTCACGCCGCCGAAAGCCCCAAGCCCCTTGCGGATCGCCTCGTCGGTGATGCCGATGCGATGGGCCACGGCCAGCGCGGCGGTGGCATTGGAGACATTGTGCCGGCCGGGCATGGGCAGGACGAGGTCGGTCAGCTCGTGCGAGCGCCCGGTGACGCGGTCGCGGATCGTCACGTCGAAGATCGAACGCGCGCCTTCCATGCGGATGTTCTGGAAGCGCACGTCGGCCTGAAGGTTCTCGCCATAGGTGATGATGCGGCGGTCCTCGATCTCGGCCACCAGCGTCTGCACCTCCGGGTGGTCGAGGCACATGACCGCGAAACCGTAGAAGGGCACGTTCTCGACAAAGGCGCGGAACGCCGCGCGCACCTTGTCGAAGGTGCCGTAATGGTCGAGATGCTCGGGGTCGATATTGGTGACGACCGCCACGTCGGCCGGCAGCTTCAGGAAGGTGCCGTCGCTTTCGTCGGCTTCCACCACCATCCAGTCGCCCGCGCCCATGCGGGCATTGGTGCCATAGGCGTTGATGATGCCGCCGTTCACCACGGTCGGGTCCATGCCGCCGGCGTCGAGCAGCGTCGCGACCATCGAGGTGGTCGTGGTCTTGCCATGCGTGCCACCGATGGCGATGGCCTGCTGGAAGCGCATCAGCTCGGCCAGCATCTCGGCGCGGCGCACGATCGGCAGAAGCCGCGCGCGGGCGGCCGAGAGTTCGGGGTTGGTGCGCTTGATCGCGGTGGACACGACCACGACCTCGGCGAGCCCCAGATTCTCGGCGGCATGGCCGATATGGACGGTGACGCCCTTGTCGCGCAGGCGCTGGACGTTGGCGTTCTCGGACGCATCCGAGCCCTGCACCGTGTAGCCGAGATTGACCAGCACCTCGGCGATGCCGCTCATGCCGATGCCCCCGATCCCGATGAAATGCACAGGGCCGATATTGGGCGGCATCTTCATGACGCGCTCCTTCTTGGAAACGAGTTGAATCATCGGGCCGAAGCGGCCCCGGTCAGCGCCACGACGCGGTCGGCGAGCTGGCGCGCGGCGTCGGGAATGCCGACCGAACGGGCGACCGTCGCCATGGCTTCGGCGAAGGTCGGGTCTTCCGCGACCTCGCGGATATGGGCGGCCAAGCGCTCGGTGCTCAGCTCGGACTGCTGCGCCAGCACCGCGCCGCCGCCTTCCGTCAGGCGCGCGGCATTGGCCGCCTGATCGTGGTCGAGCGCGTAAGGATAGGGCACGAGGATCGAGGGGCGGCCGATCACGCAGATTTCCGAGACGGTGGACGCGCCCGAGCGGCTGACCACGAGATGGGCGTGGCCGATGCGCTCGGCCATGTCGCCGAAGAAGGGCGAGACCTCGGCGGGAATGCCCATGCGCTCGAAGAAGGCGCGCACCTCGGCCTCGTCCTCGCGCCGGGCCTGCTGCGTCACACGCAGGCGCGCCTGGAGCGGCGCGGGCAGAGCCTCGATCGCGGCCGGCACGGCCTTGGAGAAGAACTGAGCACCCTGGCTTCCACCGAACACGACGAGATGGAAAGGCGCGTCGCCCCGGCTCGCCTCGTAAGGGGTTTCCGCCGCCTTCAGGACGGCGGGGCGTACCGGATTGCCCGTCACCACCAGTTTGGCGGCGATCGCGGCATCGGCCTCGCTCTGCGGAATACCGGCGGCGATGGCGCGCACGCGCCCGGCGAGGAAGCGGTTGGCCCGCCCCATCACCGCGTTCTGCTCGTGGATCATCGTCGGCAGGCCGGCCTTGGCGGCGGCGAGCATGGGCGGCACGGTCGGATAGCCGCCGAATCCGACGACGGCGGCGGGGCGCAGCCGGCGCATCAGCGCCCGCGCCTCGCGGTAGCCGTTGAGGAGCTTCAGCCCCGAGCGCAGGAGCGCCAGAGGGTTCTTCGAGCCGAAGGTGGCGGACGGCACGACATGCGTCGCATCGGCCGGAAAGCTCCCGGCATAGCGCCCCGCCCGCTCGTCCGTCGCCAGATGAACGGCGAGGCCGCGCGCCCGCAGCTCGTGCGCCAGGGCCTCGGCCGGGAAGAGATGACCGCCCGTGCCGCCGGCGCAGAGGAGAATGGGTCCTTGCACCGCCATTACCGCAGGCCCAGCGAATTCTGGAAGATGAGCGTGCGATCCACCAGCCGGTCGGTCTGCGAGACGTTCTCGGCGCGCTTGCGGGTCAGCGCCAAGACGAAGCCGGCCGTGATGGCGACCGCCATCATGGAGGAGCCGCCATAGGAGATGAAGGGCAGCGTCATGCCCTTGGCGGGCATGAGATGAAGGTTCACGGCCATGTTGATGATCGACTGGAGGCCGAACAGCATGACGAGGCCCGAGATCGCGAGACGGCAGAACGTGTCGCGCTGGCGGAAGGCGATCGACAGGCCGCGGATCACGATGAAGGCGAAGATCGCGGTCAGCGCCATGCAGGAGATGATGCCGAATTCCTCGGCGATCACCGAATAGGCGAAGTCGGTGTGGCTGTCGGGCAGGATGCGCTTCACGGTCCCCTCGCCCGGCCCCTGGCCGAACCAGCCGCCGCGCATGATGGCCTCGCGCGCCGTGTCGGTCTGGAACGTGTCGCCTTCGCCCGTCATGAAGCGGTCGATACGCGAGGCGACGTGCGGGAAGACGAAATAGGCCGAGCAGAAGCCGACGACGCCGATGCTGCCGAGCATGACGATCCACATCCAGGGCAGGCCGGCCATGAAGAACAGGCCGCCCCAGACCGAGGTGGACAGGATGGTCTGGCCGAGATCGGGCTGCGCCACGAGAAGCGCGCAGACGACCATGAGGATCAGGATCGAGAAGAGATTGCCCGGAATGTCCTTGCGGCGCGAATGCTCGGCGAAGAGCCAGGCGCAGACCACGACGAAGGCGGGCTTCATGAACTCGGAAGGCTGGACGCTGAGCGGGCCGATCTCGACCCAGCGCCGCGCGCCCTTCACTTCCGTTCCGAAGAACAGCGCGATCACCATGAGGCCGAGCGCGCCGCAGAGCATGGCGACCGACATGCAGCGGATGCCGCGTGGGCTCAGAAGTGAGGTCGCCAGCATAACGCCGATCGAGGGAAACAGGAACAGGGCGTGGCGCTTCACGAAGTGGAAGGGCTCGAGGCCGATGCGCTCGGCCACCGGCGGGCTCGCCGCGAAGGACAGGACCATGCCCCCGATCATCAGGATCAGGAAGGCGGCCAGGAACCAGCGGTCGATCGACCGCCACCAGTCCGTGATGACACCCTTCTTGGCGCGACTGACCATGACCTACCCTTTGCGGAAGACATCGACGCCCGGCAAGGCTTCCACCAATTGCCGGAAGCGCTCGCCTCGAACTTCGAAATTGCGGAACTGGTCGAAGCTGGCACAGGCCGGCGAAAGGAGAACGACCTCCGCCTCGCCGGACCGCGCGGCGTCGCGCGCCGCGTTTTCGACCGCGACGTCCAGCGTACCCGAAATTTCGTAAGGAATTCGTTCACCAAGAGTCGCCGCGAAGGCGGGCGCCGCCTCGCCGATCAGATAGGCCTTGGCGATGCGCGAGAAGAGCGGCTCCAGCGGCGCGATGCCGCCCTCTTTCGGAAGGCCGCCCGCGATCCAGTGGATGCGCTCGAAGCTCGCGAGCGCCGGGGCCGCCGCGTCCGCGTTGGTGGCCTTGGAATCGTTGACGAAGAGAACCGGGCCGGCCTGCGCCACCTGTTCCATGCGATGAACGAGGCCCGGAAAGCTTTCGAGCCCGGCCTGGATCTCGCCGTGCGACAGGCCGAGGACACCGAGCGCCGCGACGGCGGCGGCCGCGTTCTGGCCGTTGTGCCGGCCGCGCAGCGAGCCGATGCCGGTCAGGCGATAGTCCTTGACGGTCGCGCCATCGCGCGCCACGACGAGCGTGCCGTCGCGGTAGAAGACGCCGTCCTCGAGTTCCTTTTCCTTGGAGATGCGCAGGACGATATTGCCCTCGCTCTCGTGCCAGTCGGCGATGCCGGCGCCATACTCGTCGTCGACGCCGATCACGGCGGTTCCCGCGTCCTTCAGAAGCCGGGCCTTGATCGCGGCATAGTTCTCCATCGTCCCATGCCGGTCGAGATGATCGGGCGACAGGTTGAGGAGAATGCCGACGGTCGGCGCGATCGAGGGCGCGAGATCGATCTGGTAGGAGGAGCACTCCACCACGTAATGGCGCTCGGGCGCGGGCGGCTCCAGCGTCAGGACGGCGACGCCGATATTGCCGCCGAGCTGCGTGTCGCGGCCCGCATGCGCCAGGCAATGGGCGATCAGCGCCGTGGTGGTGGACTTGCCGTTGGTGCCGGTGATCGCGACGAAGGGCGCGCGCGGGCTCGTCGCGGCGCGCTCGCGCACGAAGATCTCGATGTCCCCGATGATCGGCACGCCGGCTTCGCGCGCCAGCTCCGCCGCCCAATGGGGTTTGGGATGCGTCAGCGGCACGCCGGGCGAGAGAACGAGCGCGTCGACGCCGCGCCAGTCGAGCGCATGGAGATCGCCGGCCGGCAGGCCTTCGCTCGCGGCGGCCTCGACGCTTTTCGGGTTGTCGTCGAACACGGTGAGGTCGGCGCCGCCCGCCTTCAGCGCGCGCGCCGTGGCGAGCCCGGACCCGCCGAGGCCGAACAGGGCGACCCGCTTGCCCGAAAAACTCGTCGCCGGGATCATCGTCCCCTCCTCAACGCAGCTTGAGCGTGGACAGGCCCACGAAGGCGAGCATCAGCGCGATGATCCAGAAGCGGACCACGACCTGGCTCTCGGTCCAGCCGAGCTTCTCGAAATGGTGGTGGATCGGCGCCATCAGGAAGACGCGCTTGCCGGTGAGCTTGAAGGAGGCGACCTGAATGATGACCGACAGCGCTTCCATGACGAAGAGGCCGCCGATCACCACCAGCACCAGCTCGTGCTTGGTGGCGACGGCCACCGTGCCCACCAGTCCGCCGAGCGCCAGAGAGCCGGTGTCGCCCATGAAGATCGCGGCGGGCGGCGCGTTGAACCAGAGGAAGCCAAGCCCCGCGCCGATCACCGCGCCGCAGACCACGGCGAGCTCGCCGGTGCCGACGACATAGTGGATCTGCAGGTAGTTGGCGAAATTGGTGTTGCCCGCGAGATAGGCGATCAGCGCGAAGGCGGCGGAGGCGATCATGATCGGCATGATGGCGAGCCCGTCGAGCCCGTCCGTGAGATTCACGGCATTGGCCGCGCCCACCACCACGACGGCGGCGAAGGCGGCGTAGAACCAGCCGAGATCGATCAGGAGCGACTTGATGAAGGGCACCGACAAGGACGTCGCGAAGCTGCCGGACTGCGCCATGATGATGAGGACGCCGGCGACGAGCGCGATGGCGAACTCGATGCCGAGCCGCGCCTTGCCGGAAAAGCCCTTGTGGCTCTGCTTCGTGACCTTCAGGTAATCGTCGTAGAAGCCGATGGCGCCGAAGCCCATCGTGACGAGCAGCACCGTCCAGACATAGAGATTGCTGAGATCGGCCCAGAGAAGCGTCGCGACCAGGAAGCCGGCGAGGATCATGAGGCCGCCCATCGTGGGCGTGCCGGCCTTCTTGAAATGGGTCTGCGGCCCGTCGGCGCGGATCGGCTGCCCCCGCCCCTGCCGGATGCGCAGATTGGCGATGATGGCCGGGCCGAACAGGAACACCACGATGAACGAGGTGATCATCGCGCCGCCGGTTCGGAAGGTGATGTAGCGGAAGACGTTGAAGACCTGAGCGTCGTCGGTCAGCGCGGCGAGATAGGTGAACATGCGGTCAGGCTCCCTGCCGAGGTGGGTTGGAGGCAGGTTCGCCCGATCGAGGGGCGGCTTGCGGCGCGAACTGGCCGATCAGATCGTCCACGACCTTCGAGAAACCGATGCTCTTCGACGCCTTGATCATCACGACGTCACCCGGTCGAAGGTGGCGCAGGAGGCTTGCGCGAAGCTCGTCGGTCGAGGAATGCCATTCATGGCGCACGAGACGCTCCAGCGCCGCGTCGAGCGCCGTCATCTCGGTTCCCGCCAGGAGCACGAGATCGGGATGGGCGTCGAGAACCGCCGAGGCAAGCTCGACATGGAGGTTGCGCGAATGGGCGCCGAGCTCCAGCATGTCGCCGAGAACCGCGATCCGCCGGGCGTCCGTGCCGGCGGCCGACTGCGCCAGAAGCGAAAGAGCGGCGCGCATTGAGGCCGGGTTGGCGTTGTAGCTCTCGTCGATCAGCGTCCACTCGCCGCCGCCGTCCGGCAGCGGCAAAGTGACGCGCGCACCGCGCCCCTTGCCGGCGCGCCAGGAGGCGAGATCCGCCGCTGCCGTTTCGACATCGGCGCCGGTGAGGTCGGCGGCGCCGAGCACAGCCAGGACGTTCTGGGCGATGTGACGACCGCCCGAGCCGATCTCGACCGTGACGTCGGTTCCGTCGATCCGCGCGGCGAGGCGCTGGCCGGAGCCGGTGGAGCGAAGCGCGGTCAGGCGGTAATCCGCGTCCGCCGCCTCGCCGAAGGTCGTGATGCGCGTGACGCCGGCCGCGCGGGCGCGCCGCGAGAGATGCTCGAGCTGCGGATCGTCGGCGTTGAGAACGGCGGTTCCGCCCGGCACCAAGCCTTCGAAGATTTCCGCCTTGGCCTCGGCGATCTCGTCGATGTCGCGGAAGAAGCCGAGATGGGCGGGCGCGATCAGCGTGATGATGGCGACATGCGGGCGCACCATCTTCACCAGCGGCCGGATCTCGTTCGGATGGTTCATGCCGATCTCGAACACGGCAAAGGCCGCCTCGCGCGGCAGGCGCGCCAGCGTCAGCGGCACGCCCCAATGATTGTTGAAGGAGGCGAGCGAGGCATGGACCTCGCCCTGGCGCTCCAGAACATGGGTGAGCGCGTCCTTGGTGGTGGTCTTGCCGACGCTGCCCGTCACGGCGACGATGCGCGCCTGCGACCGCGCGCGGGCCGCGACCGCCAGACGCTCCAGCGCCTTCAGGACATCGTCCACGACGAGAAGCGGCACGGTGACGCTGCCGAGCGCCGGCAGCTTCTTTTCGGCCACCACCAGAAGCCCGGCGCCGGCGGCGATCGCCTGCCGCAGGAAGGCGTGTCCGTCGAAGCTCTCGCCCTTGATGGCGAAGAAGGCCTCGCCCGGCTGGAGCGTGCGCGTGTCGATCGAGATGCCGGAAATCACGGAGGGCAGCGCGCCGACGGGGCGCCCGCCGGTGGCTTCCGCCATCTCCGACCCGGTCCAGAGCGCGAGGGTCATGCGGTCTCCTTTCCGCCGACGGCGGCGCGCACTTCCTCGTGGTCGCTGAAGGGCAAGGTGCTGCCTCCCACGGTCTGTCCGTTCTCGTGGCCCTTGCCGGCGACGATCACCGTGTCGCCCGGCCCGGCGAGGGCGACGGCGGCGCGGATCGCCTCGCGGCGATCGCCGATCTCGCGCGCGCCGGGCGCGGCGGCGAGAATGGCGGCGCGGATCGCGGCCGGCTCTTCGGAGCGCGGATTGTCGTCGGTGACGATGGCGATATCGGCAAGGCGCGCGGCGATCGCGCCCATGATCGGGCGCTTGCCGGTGTCGCGATCTCCGCCGCAGCCGAAGACGAGGATCACGCGGCCGCTGGTGAAGGGGCGCACGGACTGAAGCACGTTTTCGAGCGCCTCGGGCTTGTGGGCGTAATCCACGAAGACCGGCGCGCCGCCCTGCGTCGTGCCGGCGAGGTCGAGCCGCCCCGGCGCGCCGCGCAGGCCTTCGAGCGCCTTGATCGCCGTCGCCGGCGCGACGCCGGTGGAGATGGCAAGACCCGCCGCGACGAGCGCATTGGCCATCTGGAACTCGCCCGCGAGCGGCAGGACGATGCGGTGGATGTGACCGCCCGCCTCGATCTCGGCGACCTGACGATGGCGCTCGTGCTCCAGGCGCTTCAGCACCAGGAAGTCGCCCGCGCGCCCGACGAGGCGCACATCGGCGCCGGCCGCCCTGGCGGCGTCCACCGCCCGCGCGGTCCACGCGTCGTCGGCATAGATGACGGCGGGCGCGCCCTTGGGCAGCAGCGCCTCGAACAAGCGCATCTTGGCCTGGAAATAGTCCTCGACCGTCGGGTGATAGTCCATGTGGTCGCGGCCGAGATTGATGAAGGCTGCCGCCGAGAGACGCACACCGTCGAGGCGGCGCTGTTCGAGGCCATGGCTCGAGGCTTCCATCGCGGCGTGGGTGACGCCCTCGTCGGCGAGTTCGGCCATGAGCCGGGCGAGGGCCACGGGCTCGGGCGTCGTCAGCGTGCCGTAGTCGTCGCGCTTGGGCGACACGACGCCGGTCGTGCCGATCGAGGCGCTCGCATGGCCGGCGGCGGCCCAGATCTGGCGCGTGAAGGCCGCGATCGAGGTCTTGCCGCTCGTGCCTGTGACGGCGACGACGCAGTCCGGCTGCCGGCCGTAGAAGCGCGCCGCCATGAGCGAGAGCGCGCGCCGCGTGTCGGACACGCGCAGGATCGGCAAGGCGCTCTCCACCTCTGCCGTCTCGGACAGGAGGAGCGCCGCCGCGCCGCGCCGCTCGGCGTCCGCCACGAAGCTTTCGCCATGGCCCTTCGTGCCCGCATGGGCGGCGAACAGGAAGCCGGGTTCCACCGTTCGGGAGTCCGAGGTCAGCCCCGTGATCTCGACATTGGCTCCGTCGAAGCCGGTTCCGAATTCACCGGCGAGGTCGCAAAGCTTCATTCACCATCTTCCAGGTCGCAGAAAAAAGCCGGCGGCGAGCCGCCGGCTTTCCAAGGTTTTCGTCCCGCCGGGTTCTTAGAACACACAGCCGGGCGATTGAAGCGTTTTGGCGTCAGTAGGACACCAGGAGCTGCTTTCCGCCATCGCCGAAGTCGGGCTTCACGTTCAGGAAGGTCGCGGCGCGGCGCACGATGTTGCCCACGATCGGCGCGGCGTTCCAGCCGGCCTGTGCGTTCGGCTTGCCCTGCTCGACCTGCGGATCGTCGACGATCGACATCACGATGTAGCGCGGCTTCTCGATCGGGAAGGCGCCGACATAGGCGTTGAAGCGGTGGTCCTTGGAATAGCGGCCGTTCATGACCTTCTCGGCCGTGCCCGTCTTGCCGCCCACATGGTAGCCCGCCACGTTCGCCGCGCGGCCCGAGCCCTCCTCGCCGTTGATGCGGAAGATCGTGCGCATGTCGAGCGCGGTCTGCTCGCGCACGACGCGATGCTTGACCTGATCGGCTTCCTCCTGCGTGCGCGGCAGGAAGGTCGGGGGAACGTAATAGCCGCCATTGATGATCGAAGCCGCCGCCACCGCCGTGTTGAGGGGGGTCGTGGAGACGCCGTGACCGAAGGCGATGGTCATGGAGTTGATCTTCTTCCAGGTGCGCGGCTGGGTCGGCACGGCCACTTCCGGCAGCTCGGTCTTGAGGCGCGTCAGCAGCCCGAGGCGCGTCAGGAATTCCTGGTGGTTTTCCAGGCCCACCATGTCGGCTTCGCGGGCCGAGCCGACATTGGACGAGTATTTGAAGATGTCGGTGACCGACAGCGCCGCGCCCTTGTTGTGGAACTCCTTGATCGTGTGACCGGCCACGAAGAAGGGGCGCGTGTCGACCATGGAGTTGATCGACACCTTGCCGAAGTCGAGCGCCATGGCGGTGGTGAAGATCTTGAAGGTCGACCCCATCTCGAACGTGCCGGCCGAGAAGCGGTTGAGGTTTTCCTTCTTGAGCGCGTCGCCCGGACTGTTGGGGTCGTAGTCGGGCAGCGAGGCCATCGCGATGACCTCGCCCGTGTTGACGTCGAGAACGAGGCCGCCGGCGGCGACGGCACGATATTTCTGCATCGCGGAGACGAGTTCGTCGCGCACGATGTGCTGGACGCGAAGGTCGATCGAGAGCTTCACCGGCTTCAGGTCGTCGCCCGCGGCGAGCCCGTTGGCCTGCAGGGCGCGGAAGCCGCTGTCGTCGACATATTTCTCCATGCCGGCGATGCCCTGATTGTCGATATTCGTGAGACCCACGATATGCGACGCGGTCGAGCCGCCCGGATAGAAGCGGCGCTTCTCGGTGCGAAAGCCGATGCCGGGAATGCCGAGCGCCAGGATTTCCTGCTGCTGGCGCGGCGTCAGCTCGCGCTTTAGCCAGGCGAAGCCCGCCTTGGACGACAGGCGGTCGTGCAGAACCTTGGGGTTGAGATCGGGCAGGACGGTCAGCAGCGCCTCGGTCGCCTCGTCCGCATCCACGATGCGGCGCGGCTCGGCGAAGAGCGAGGCGGTCTTGATGTCGGTCGCCAGAACCTCGCCGTTGCGATCCACGAGGTCGGGGCGCGTCACCGGCCCGTTATTGGCCATGGCGCGATAGATGTCGCCGGTGTCGGCGACCGCGCCCCACATCAGAAGGCGCATGCCGATGACGCCGTAGATGGAGCAGAACAGGCCGGTCGCGATCAGGAAGCGCGCCTTGTTGCGCGGCGCTTCCGCCCGGCGCGGACGCAGCCCGGTGCCCACGCCCGGCTGCGCGGCGTGCTTGCCGCCGAGAAAGGCCAGCTTGCGACGGAAATCGATCATCGGGACTTGCTCCGGTCCATGGCGGCGAAGCGATCATGGGGCTTCTGGTCGGCCGGCGCTTCGGGCACCGGCGGCGAAGGAAGCTGGTTGGGCTCGACGATCTGCTCGGGATCGGTCGGGTCGAGCTTCAACGTGTCCTGAAACGCCTTGGCGAGCTGCTCCAGGCGGTTGGGCTGGTTGAGAAGGCTCCAGTCGGCGTCCAGAAGCTGGAGCGTCTCCTTTTCGAGCGCGATCTTGCGGTCGAGCAGCGAGATCTGATGCTCCACCGCCTCGGCCTGATACTTCTGGCCGAAGGTCCAGGCGGCCGCGCCCAGCATGAGAACGACGAGAAGGACGTCGAGCGTCTTCGACATGGGACGATTCAAGCTCCGGACGGCAGGTCGGCGAGCGACGGCAGATCGATGAAGTCCGTCGCCTCCCCTTCGGCGCGCGCGGGCGCCTCGGTGCGGACGGCGGATCGCAGCTTGGCCGAGCGGGCCCGAGGATTGGAGGCGATCTCGTCCTCCTCACCCGCCACCGGCCGATTACGAGATTCGAATGTGCGGTCCTTATGCTGAACATCCGGTAAATGCCGCGACGTGGACGCCGCTTCGGATCGATCGCGCAGGAAGCGTTTCACGATCCGGTCTTCCAGGGAATGGAAGGTGACGACCGCCAGCCGGCCGCCGGGCTTCAGCACGCGCTCGGCCGCGACCAGCGCGCGGGCGAGCTCTCCGAGTTCGTCGTTCACATAGATGCGCAGGGCCTGGAAGGTGCGCGTCGCCGGATCGATCCGATCCTTGGGCGAGCGCCCGAGAACCCGGCCGACGACCTGCGCGAGATCGAGCGTGCGCTCGAAGGGGCGCTCGGCGCGGCGCGCCTCGATGGCGCGCGCGATGCGCCCGGCCTGCCGCTCTTCGCCGAGGAAATTCAGGACGCGCGCGAGATCGCCGACCTTCAGGCGGTTCACCACATCGGCCGCGCTCGGGCCCGAGCGGCTCATGCGCATGTCGAGCGGCCCGTCCTTCTGGAAGGAGAAGCCGCGCTCGGCCTCGTCGATCTGCATGGAGGAGACGCCGATATCGAGAACGACGCCATCCACCGCGCCGTCGGCCTCGGTCTCGACGATCGACTGGAGATCGCCGAAGCGGCCGTGAACGAGACGCAAGCCAGGATGGGCCGCCAGCATGGGCGCGGCGGCGGCGATGGCCGTCGGGTCGCGATCGATGCCGAGAACGCTGGCGCCGGACGCGAGAAGGGCGGCCGAATAGCCGCCCGCCCCGAAGGTCCCATCGACGATCACCTCGCCGGGTCGGGGGTCCAAGGCTTCCAAAACAGGCCGGAGGAGCACCGGAATGTGACGAACCGGTCCGCCATCGGCAGGTTCCTCGACCGTGCCGTGATCCGTCATCATTCCGGCGCACCCTCGGACATGCCTCGGCCGGTGCGACGCGCCGTCAGACGTGCGCGCGCTTCCGCTCGATAGGCCTCGAACCGGGACGGCTCCCAGAGTTGGAAGAAATGGTTGCGACCCACGAAGGCCACGCGATCGGTGATGCCCGTGTGGGTGCGAATGAAGTCCGACACCATGATGCGCCCCTCGGCATCGAATTTCAGAAAGGCGCCATCGCCATAGGCAAAGAGCGACATGTCCGAATAGTCCTCGCTGAAGGGGTCCTCCTGCGCCATGCGCGTTTCGTAGCGCTCCAGAAGGTCCATGCCGCCGACGTCGATCGCCGGCTGCCCGATCGCCTGCAAGGCGTAGAGCTCGCGAAACCCGCGCGCGGCCAGCACCTGCCGAAACGGCGCCGGCACGGACACCCGCCCCTTGGCGTCGATATTGTTGACCGAGTTGGAAAGGAACCGGTCCATCGTCGCCGTCGACCGCCCCTTCTTTCCCTCGTCCCCTCACGACACCTCCGCCCGCCTTCATGGCCGAAATCAGCACACAAACTCACCCGCGAGACGGCCAAAACCGTCCGCGCAGCCCAGCCGAAACACGCTGGAACCGATGCTCGCCAATGTTTGAATTCGGCCCGGGAAGCGGGCCTTCAGGATGGGTTTGGGATATCATGGGCCCCCATGGGGGTCAATGGGAACGCCCCGCCCGCACGGTCGCGCCGCACCTGTTGCAGGCCTGCCGCAGGCGCTTTCGTTAACCAATCTTTCCAGAGACTTAACGCGCCTTGCGGAAGCAATGCTGGAACGTCAAAACCGAGCGGTCGCCGCAGTCGGAGGGCGCCGCCGGCGCCGGGTGAAGCCAGTGTTTACAAGGGGTAACGGAGGGCCAGCATTTTGACGGGCTGGTCTGCATTTTTTTCATGGCGCGTCAAAGCGTTCGCGCAAAATGCGGCGAGACGGGCTTGAAGTTTTCGGCAAAGGGAAATGTAGCCGTCCGTTGCGCCATGCGCCCTCGATAGGCCGGATGCGCGAAGGGTCGCGGCAAGCGCGCCCTCCCCCCGTGGGGGATCGTCCCATGATGTGTGGGACGCCGTCCCATCCCGATCCTAAAGCGGAGGCGACGGGTGCGGCGATGGTCGAAGGCCAGCCGGCCTATAAGCCGGGTTCTGTGCGACGGCTTGCGCCGCCCGGCGACCATTCCTCTGGGACGCCGCTCGCGCGGCGCCTCAAGCAACCCACCCGAACGACCGACCCGGAGAAGGGCTGGCGGTTTCCCGCCGCGTCGTTCCTATTCGGTTTTGCTCCCGGTGGGGTTTGCCCTGCCGCCGCCATTGCTGGAAGCGCGGTGGGCTCTTACCCCACCGTTTCACCCTTACCCCCGAGCCGAAGCCGAGGGCGGTTTGTTTTCTGTGGCACTTTCCCTGGGGTCACCCCCGCCGGGCGTTACCCGGCACCGTTTCTCCGTGGAGCCCGGACTTTCCTCCCCCGCCGTCTTTCGACATATGACGGGAGCGGCCGCCCGGCCGGCTGGCGGGCGTGATGTCGCCCGCGCGGCCCTAGCTGTCAAGCGAGGATCGGCTTAGAGCCCGTCCGAAAAGTCCGCCGGGTCGGCTCGCCGGGTCTTTTCGCCGCCCTCCTCGTTGCCGATCCTCGCCGATGCCACCCGCATCGACTGCGTTCGGCGCCTCGATCGCGACGAAAATTCCTCGGCGATCCTCCGCCGGTGACGTTCCGGACGGACTCTTAGAGCGAGGCCAGAACCAGCTTCACCTTCTCGCAGTAGCGCGCCGAGGTGGGGTTCATGCGCTTGGAATAATGGCCGGCATTGTATTTCAGGATCGTGCCGCACAGCGTTCCGCCACCGCGACGCTCGGCGCCCGCCAGATATTTCATGCCGTATTTGATGTTGACCTCGGGATTGTAGAGGTCGGTCTTGTCGCCGACGAAGCCCATGTCGCGGGCGGTGGCAGGCTTGATCTGCATCAGGCCGATCTCGCCGGCCCGGCCGGTGACCTCGATGCGGTAATTGCTTTCCACCGAGACGATGGCGTGGGCAAGCTCCACGGGTACGCCGTTGGCCTTGGCTTCGCGCTCGATAATGTCGGCAAAGGGCCGATCCGAAAGACGCTCGGCCTCGTCGCCCTCCGCCCCGTCGGCATCGGCCGGCGCGACGAGCTTGGCAGCGGGATCGGTCAGGGTGGTGTCGAGGCTGGTCTTTTCGATCGGAGCGGTGGAAGTGGAAGAGGCGGTATCGGCGTTGGCGGCGGAAATCGGCGCAAGCGCGAGTGTCACGGCGGTGGCCATGGCAGGCAGTCGTCTCATTTCAGTCCTGTGGTCTTCGGTGCGGCCGGCTCAACACGCCGGCTGCATCGTCCCCTCTCGGCCGCAAATCCTCAGCGGCGGTGCGGGCTCCTTCTGCCGGCCAAATTCGACCGGGAATGGGACGCGGCGGTAACGGAATGTTAACGGTTGAAACAAAACGCGCTTGAACGGAACGCTCGCCAGCGCGTTTCAGCGCCCCAAATCAGATCGATTGAAGGAGGCGCAGGAGCCTGTCCTGCGTCTGCGCATCGACCGCTCCGGTAAGGCGCGCGGGTCGGAAATGGCGCTGGAAGGCGAGCGTCACGAGACGGGTCTCCTCCCCGAAGATCCCGTCCTTTCGCAGGCCATATCCGAAGGTTGCGAGCTGCCGCTGATAGGCCTCGACGAGGGACCCCCGATCGCCCATCCAGAGCAAAACTTCGCCCGGCTTATGATCGATCGCGCACCAGAGACCGATGCCGGCCGAAAAAAGTTGATCCCAAGGGAACAACTCGCCGGGGTCTTCCTTGCGATCGGGCGCGATATCGGAATGCGCCAGCACCAAATGCGGCGCGATTTGCCATCTTTCGCCACAATCCCTGCACAATTCGATCACCGAAGCGATCTGCGGATCGGGAAACGGGCGATAGCCGTGCTCATGGCCGGGATTGACGATCTCGATGCCGATGGCGCGCGAGTTGATGTCGCTGTGTCCCTGCCAGCTTCCCCGCCCCGCGTGCCAGGCGCGCCGCGCCTCGGGCACAAGTTGAAAAATTTCGCCATCCTCCTCCACGAGATAATGGGCCGACACTTCGCTGGCGGCATCGGTCAGCCGTTCCAGCGCCGCCGCGCCGCTGCGCATGCCCGTGTAGTGGAGAAGCAGGATGTCGGGGCCCGCTACGCCGCGTCGCTCGTTGTGGCTTGGCGAAGGAACGAGGCGCGAGACGAGCGGCGTGTCGGCTTTCACTGCGCCGGCGCCAGCTTGCCGACCGTCGCCCAGGCCGCGTTGATCGCCTTCATGCGCTCGGTCGCGATCGCCATGAACTCCTGCGGAACCCCGCGCGCCACGAGCCTATCCGGATGGTTCTCCTTGACCAGTTCCAGATAGCGGCGGCGGATCACCTCGGGACTGTCGGTCGGCTCGACGCCGAGCACGGCATAGGCCCCCGCCTCCCCGCCGACGATATGGCGGGCCTTCAGACGCGAGAACTCGCGCTCGCTGATCTCGAAAAGCTCGGCGACACGGTGGAGGAACTGAAGCTCGCGCTCGTGGACGAACCCGTCCGCGCCCGCGATGTGGAACAGCCCGTCGAGAACGTCGATCAGAAGCGCGCAGTCGCCATGGCCGCTGCCGCAGAGCGAGCGCATCCGCAGCGCATAGGCCTCGAAGCCGGCCGTGTCCTGCCGGGCGAGATCGTAGAGCCGGAAGACGTTGCGCACTTCCTCGGGCGGAATCGCGAAGATGCGGCGGAAGGCGTTGATCTCGTTCTGGCTGACGACGCCGTCGGCTTTGGCCATCTTGGCCGAAAGCGCGATCATCGCGACGGAAAAGGCGACCCGCTTGCGCGTCTCGCGGTCGGCCGCGAACCCGGCGCGGATGCGCTCGACCAGGGCTTCAACGGTGGCCGCCCCACTGGCGGCGAGATCCCGCACCAATTGCGCGAGGCTCGAATAGATCGACATGGGCTCTTCGTGTTCCGCCACGCCGCGAAGGGCGCCTTTCGACTCGGCACCTTATCGCAGCCCGCGCCTTCGCAACAGCGAAAGCGTGGTCTTCCCCCAGCGGGGCCGGCAAAAGAAACGGGCTCGCGCTGGCTGGCGCGAGCCCGTCTCGACGTTCCGTGCGCTCGGTGCGGCTTACTGCGTCGTCGTGGTGCCCGTGGTGCCGGTCGTTCCCGTGGTGCCGGTGGCCGGCGGCGTCGCGGTCATGCCCGTGGTGCCGGTCGTGCCCGTCGCGGGCGTCGTCGTGGTCGTGTCCGTCGCGGCCGGAGGCGTGGTGGTGGCCGGCGTGGTGGACGAGGTGCTGTTGTTGTCGGAGCAGGCCGACAGGGCCAGAAGGGCGGCAGCGCCGAGAGCCAGAGAAATCGTCTTCATCGCAAGTCTCCTGTTTGCGGTCCGTTGCTGCCACAACGAGCGACGTTCGGTTCGGTTCGCCTCTCGCATCATCACGCTGCATTACATCTGTTACATTCGCGCCAGCTCACCCTTCGGTGAGCCCGGCCGCGAGGCCAGCCCGAGGTAAGGTCCCGCCCGCAGTTTGCCGCCGGACTCGGCATGTGGAGAGAACAGGATGCGGCAGGGCCAGAGAACCGACCGCGCCGAACGGCGATCGGGCGCGCGGATCGCGGCGCTCCTCGCGCTCGCCTGCCTTGCGCTGTCGAGCTGCCGTTCCGTGTCGCTCGACGCGGGCGAACTGGGGCTGACCGGCATTTCGGGCTCCAAACCCGAGCACTATCCCGTTCACGGCATCGACGTGTCGAAGTACCAGGGCGATGTCGATTGGAACGCGGCGCGCGCCGGAGGGGTCGCCTTCGCCTATATCAAGTCCACCGAGGGCGGGGACCGGGTCGACGACGCCTTCGCGCGCAACTGGAAATATGCCAAGGCCGCCGGCGTGCCGCGCGGCGCCTATCATTTCTTCTACTGGTGCCGGCCGGGCATCGAGCAGGCGCGCTGGTTCATCGAGAACGTGCCGCGCGACCCGGAAGCCCTCCCCCCGGTGCTGGACGTGGAGTGGACGCCCGATTCGCCGACCTGCACCCGCCGCCCGCCACGCGAGGAGATGGTGCGCGAGATGAGCGCCTTCCTGAACGCGCTGGAGCGTTATTACGGCGTGCGGCCCATCATCTACGCTCCGATCGACATTCACCGCGACCGGCTCGTCGGCACCTTTCCCAAGCACCAGTTCTGGCTGCGCGGCGTGAAGGACCATCCGAGCGAGAACTATCCGGGCCGCGACTGGCGCTTCTGGCAGTGGACGGCCACGGGCACCGTGCCGGGCGTCAAGGGCGGCGTCGACCGCAACGCCTTTTCCGGCACGCGGGCCGATTGGGACCTCTGGCTGAAGGCGCATCGGCCCGCCTCCTGAACCCGCTTCTTCAAAGCGCCGCAGTTTATCTGTTAGGCCGGGCGATCCCATTGTCTCGAAACGGACCTCTCATGACCTTCTCGCTCAAACCCCTGGCTCTCGCCTCGATCCTCGCGCTGGCCGGCGTCGGCACGGCCGCCGCGCAGGGCGCGCAATGCGGCGGGGACTGGAACGCCTTTCTCCAGGGCGTGCGGGCCGAGGCGCTGGCCAAGGGTCTGTCGCAGGCCGGCGTCGACCGGGCGCTCGCCCATGTCCGCCAGGACGAGAAGGTTCTGGCGCGCGACCGGGGTCAGGCCGTGTTCCAGCAGGAATGGCTGCGCTTCCAGGGCCGCATGGTCAACAAGGATCGGCTGGCGCGCGGCAAGGCCAACATCCAGAAATACGCCTCGACCTTCCGCGACGTGGAGGCCAAGACCGGCGTGCCCGGCCCGGTGATCGCGAGCTTCTGGGGCCTCGAGACCGATTACGGCGCGGTGCTCGGCGATTTCGACACGCTGTCGGCGCTGGCGACGCTCGCCCATGACTGCCGCCGCCCGGAAATCTTCCGCCCCCATCTCATCGGCGCGATCGAGCTGGTGGATCGCGGCTACCTGACGCCCGACCAGATGAAGGGCGCCTGGGCCGGCGAGCTCGGCCAGACCCAGATCCTGCCGGAAGACTACATCGCCTTCGGCACGGACCAGGACGGCAACGGCCAGATCAACCTTCTGACCGACGTGCCCGACGTCCTGATGACCACCGGCAAGTTCATCCAGTCCATGGGCTGGCGCAAGGGCGAGCCCTGGCTCGAAGCCATCCGCATGCCCGCCGACTTCCCCTACGACCGCGCCGCGCTGGTGAACAAGGAGCCGCGCTCCGAATTCGCCAAGCTCGGCGTCACCAAGTCGGACGGCTCGCCGCTCGAGCGCGACGGCATGATGGCCTCGATCATCCTGCCGCAGGGCAAGGGCGGCCCGGCCTTCCTCGCCTTTCCGAATTTCGACATCTATCTCCAGTGGAACAACTCGCTGACCTATTCGCTGACAGCCGCCTATTTCGGCACGCGGCTCGCGGGCGACCCGGAGGTCGCGGTCGGCAATCCGCAGCCCGGCCTCGACGGCGAGAAGATGAAGCAGCTGCAGCAGCGCCTCGTCTCGCTCGGCTACGATGTCGGCAAGGTGGACGGGATTCTGGGCGCCAACACCCGCGCCGCGGTGGCGAGCGAGCAACGCAAGCACGGCATGGCGCCGGACGGCTGGCCGACGGACGAGCTTCTCGCCAAGCTCGGCTAGGCCGAACGGGCGGGCGCCGCGCCCGCCCGACCTTCGCGACGCGAAGCTCGGACGCCATTTGAAAAAGGGCGGGTCCTCGTGGCCCGCCCTTTCGGCATCAGGGCTTCAGGAGAACCTTGCCCACCTTGCCGGGCGCGAGCGAGGCCTTCACGGCGCGGGCGATGTCGGCCAGCGGCACGATCTCGTCGGCCTGAAGCTTTAGCTCGCCCTTGAGAACGCGCGAGACGAGTTCGCCCATCAGGCGCTTGCGGTCCTCCGGCGAGGTCGCGGGCATGACCTTCGCGCCCCAGAAGCCCTTCACCACCAGCTGTTTGAAGATCACCGCGCCGGACGGAATGATCATCGGCTCGCCGGTCATCGAACCGAAGCAGACGAAGAGCCCGTTCTCGGCAAGGAGATCGGCGAGGTCGGCGCTCGACTGGCCGCCGACGGAATCGACGCCCGCCTTGATCGGCGCGCCGCCCGTCAGCGCGCGCACCTTGTCCTTCCAGCCGTCGCCGGCCGTGGAGATGGTGTGGGCGATGCCCGCCGCCTCCATTTCGGCGACGCCCTCCTCGCGGCGCACGAGATTGACGACATGGACGCCGCGCGCCTGCGCAAGGGCCGCGAGCGTGCGCCCGACCGCGCCGTTGGCGGCGTTCTGGACGACCCAGTCGCCCGCCTTCACGTCCAGCATTTCCAGAAGCGTGATGGCGCTGAAGGGCATGGCGATGAGCTGCGCGGCGGCCTCGTCGGCCATCTCGTCCGGCACGGGCATGACGCCGCCGGCTTTCGCGAGGAACGCCTCGGCCCAGGTGCCGTGGACGCCGGCGACCGCCACGCGCCGGCCGACCATCGCGCCGTCGACCCCCTCGCCCACCGCCTCGATCGTGCCGACGGCTTCCGAGCCGCCGATCGCGGGAAGCTCGGGCTTGTAGCCATAGGAACCGCGCACGGTCCAAAGGTCGTGATTGTGGATCGGCGACAGGATCGTGCGCACGCGCACCTCGCCCGGCCCGGGCTCCGGCAGCGGGCTGTCCGCAAGGTGCAGAACCTCGGCGGGATCGCCGAACGTCTCGTGGGCTGCGCTTTTCATGTCCGTCCTTTCGGTCTTGGGCAACGAAGCCGGGACATGGGGGCTGGGCGGGTGAGTGCCAAGGGCCCGGACGGCGACACGCGCAAAGCGCTCGCACCACCGATCGCGGCCGGGATGATGGGCCGGAGGGCGAGGAAACTTGGGGAGTAAGGGCGGAGTTGGGTGGTTTACCGACAGTCCGGTTTCAGCCGTGTTAGTCGAAAAGCCGCCGTTTCCGGACTGAGTTGGCTTTTCAGTTCGAAGGCACACTCGTGCCGGTCGGGATGCGGGCGATGACCTTGATCTCGAAGTCGAACCCGGCGAGCCAGTTGACGCCGATCGCGGTCCAGTTCGGGTAGGGTGTCTGCGGGAACGCTTTGCTTTTCACCTCCATAATCGTCGGGAACTGCTTTTCTGGATCGGTATGGAATGTCGTCACGTCGACGATATCGTCGAAGGTGCATCCCGCAGCTTCCAGCGTCCGCTCGAGATTTGAAAAGGCAAGGCGAACCTGCTCGCCGAAGTCGGGTTCGGGCGTCCCATCCGAACGGCTTCCCACCTGACCGGACACAAACAGAAGATCGCTGGAGCGGATCGCAGCAGAGTAGCCATGCGCCTCGTAGAGGGCGTGACGGTCGGCGGGAAACACAGCGTCACGTTTGGTCATAGCGAGAGCCTTATTGGAAATGTCGCGTCGATCCCGATCGTTCGGTGAGACACGAAGAAGCTTCAGGAATGCCGAACAAAATGATATACGGCGCGTATGCGAAGGTAATTCATACGCTCCGTATGTCAATGGCATACGCAGCGTATGGGAAAGAGGGGGCGTTTTGGCACCGAAGAGAAGGGCGGACGCTATGGAGGAAAACCGCGCCAAACTTATCAGCGCAGCCCGCCGGGCCTTTGCCAAGAAAGGGTTCGCGGACGCGTCGATGGACGACCTGACGGCCGATGTCGGGCTGACGCGAGGAGCCCTCTATCACAGCTTCGGCGACAAGAAGGGACTGCTTGCCGCCGTGGTTGCGCAAGTGGACGGCGAGATGGCGGAACGGGCTCGAGAGGCGGCGGCCGGCGCGTCAAACGACTGGGATGCCCTGATTGCCGAGGGCGCAGCCTATATCGGCATGGCTCTCGATCCAGAGGTTCGTCGGATCGTTCTGCTGGACGGTCCCGCCTTCCTTGGTGACCCGTCTCGCTGGCCGAGCCAGAACGCCTGTCTGGATATGACCAAGCGGACGGTCGCCGGACTGGTCTCGAGCAAGGTGCTGAAACCTGTCGATATCGAGGCTGCTGCACGTCTTCTAAGCGGAGCAGCCTTGACCGCTGCCCTATGGGTTGCTGCCAGCGACGAGCCGCAGTCCGCCCTGCCAAAGGCCGTAGGGGCTTTCAGCCTTATGGCGGCGGGCCTGCTGAGGGAAAAGCCGTCCAAGGTTTGATCGAAGGAATGGCAACTTCCGGAGCGAAAGGACCATCACGAGTACGTCGTACTCGGGTCGCGAGCCGCCTCGGCGGCTCGCGCCGGGACCGCGATCAGGCGACGGCCTTCCACCCCGCGCCGCCCGCTTCGGTGAGCAGGAAGGCTTCGCCGCAGGCCTTGGCGAGGGTGCGAACGCGCAGGATGTAGCTCTGGCGCTCGGTGACGGAGATGACGCCGCGCGCATCCAGAAGGTTGAAGGCGTGGCTGGCCTTGATGGCCTGATCGTAGGCCGGCAGGACGCAGCGGTGGAAGGCGCCGGCCGCGTCCGGCGCGCCGGCGGCCAGGATCGCGGCGCATTCGCGCTCGGCGTCGTCGAAATGCTGCAAGAGCATCTTCGTGTCGGCGATCTCGAAGTTGAAGCGGGAATATTCCTGCTCGGCCTGCAGGAAGACGTCGCCGTAGGTGACCTTCTCGGCGCCCTCGCGGCCGTTGAAGTTCAGGTCGTAGACGTTGTCGACGTTCTGCACATACATAGCGAGGCGCTCGAGACCATAGGTCAATTCACCCGCGACCGGCGCGCACTCGATGCCGCAGACCTGCTGGAAATAGGTGAACTGCGAGACTTCCATCCCGTCGCACCAGCATTCCCAGCCAAGTCCCCAGGCGCCGAGCGTCGGGCTTTCCCAGTCGTCCTCGACGAAGCGGATGTCGTGCAGCGCCATGTCGACGCCGATCGCCTTCAGGGAGCCGAGATAAAGCTCCTGGAGGTTCGACGGGTTGGGCTTCAGGATGACCTGATACTGGTAGTAGTGCTGGAGGCGGTTGGGGTTCTCGCCGTAGCGCCCGTCCTTCGGCCGGCGCGAGGGCTGGACATAGGCGGCGTTCCACGGGCGGGGCCCTAGGGCGCGAAGCGTCGTCGCAGGGTGGAACGTGCCGGCGCCCACTTCCATGTCGTAGGGCTGAAGCACGACGCAGCCGTAATCGGCCCAATAGCGATGAAGCGCGAGGATCAGCCCCTGAAAGGAGCGTTCGGGCCGCATGTGGGGGGCGAGTTCGGACATGGGGCACCTCTTGACTGGCAGCGGCGTCAGCGCGCGGACGGGCGGCACTCGGCCTTTTGCGCGCGAGTTGCCACGGAGCCGGCGGAAGGGTCAAGCCTCTCCCGCCGCGATGGCGCGATCAGTCCCGCTCGAGGCGGAACACGCCGTCCTCGCCGCGCACCAGCGTTCCTTGCGCGCCGGTGCGCATCTCGGCTTCGGAGCGGCGGTTGCGCTCCGATACGCGCGCGGCGTCGCGCTGCATCTGCTGGTATCCGAAATAGGCCGCCGCGCCGACGAGGCCGAAAAGCAGGATGGGCATCAGATCCGCCATGGTTCACTCCCGCCGATCGTCGCCGCGAAAGCCGGCAAAGGCAAGGCGCGGCGCTTGCGCGAGGCGCGGGCGGCTCAGAGCCCGTAGCGCGCCCAGAGAGCGCGCTCCTCGGCGGCGTCGGCAAGACCCGAGGCGAGCGTCGCGCCGACATCCTGCAGGGTCGCTCCGCCCGTGAGCCGGCTCGCCCCGGCCCCGCCGCGCAGGCCGAACAGGCCGCGCTTCTGGCCGATGAGCTGGAGCTTGACCGTCTCGCCGTAATGGTCGCGCAGAACCGTGCGCAGATCGCCCAGGCGATCCACGAGGCCGAGATCGAGGCCGCGCAGGCCCGACCAGAACAGACCGGTGAAGAGGTCGGGATGATCGGCGAGCTTGGCGCCGCGCCGGCTCTTCACGAGGTCGATGAAGGTCTGGTGGACGTCGAGCTGGAGCGACTTCAGGTGCTCCACGTCCTCCGGCCGCTCGGGCCGGAACGGGTCCAGCGTCGCCTTGTTCTGCCCCGCCGTGTGGACGCGGCGCTCGACGCCGATCTTGCGGATCAGCTCCACGAAGCCGAAGCCGCCGGACACGACGCCGATCGAGCCGACCACGGTGGACGGGTCGGCCACGATCTCGTCGCCCGCGCAGGCGATCATGTAGCCGCCGGATGCCGCGACATCCTCGCAGGCGATGATGACATGCTTCTTCTTTTCCTCGGCGAGATCGCGGATGCGCTGGAACACGAGGCGCGACTGCACCGGCGAGCCGCCCGGCGAATTGATGGAGATGGCGACGGCCGGCGCGTCCTTCATCGAAAAGGCCCGCTCCAGAAGCGGGGCGACGGAGGCGAGCGAGATCGACTGGCGGAACGGCCCGGACGCGCCGGCCATGATAACGCCCTGAAGGCGCACCACGGGGATCACCGTCCCTTCGGAGCGGAAGCGTTTGGGGAGAAGCTTCGTCAGGCGGCTGGGCACGGGCAAACCTCGGATCGCGAATCGTGAGGCTCCATGTAGGAAGCGCCACGCGCCGCCGCCAAGCGCCGGGCCTTAAGAGTACCTAACAAAACCTCGCGGGGTCGGCTGATCGGTTCTTTTCGCCGGCCGCTTTGTCGCAAATGCTCGCCGATGCCGCCGGCATCGACTGCGCCTTGCTCCGCGCCGTCTGACGAAAATCCCTCGACCATCCTCCGCCCGGAGGTATTGTTAGGTACTCTAAGAAAGGGAGAGATCGGCCTCGCCCCGCGACACCGCCGCCCGCAGGTCCGCGTCGAGGATCACCGGCGGCAGGATGCGCAGCGGCGCGCGCGAGCCGCGCATTCCCGACACGAGAAGCCGCAGCGCCGGGGCGTCCGGCGCGGAATGCACCGCGCGCAGCGTCAAGGCGCCGAAGCGCCCCTCCGCGCCCTCCAGAACCGAGCCGAGCGTGTCGGGCCGCACGATCAGGACAAGCGACGCGCCATGGCGCGCGAGCGCGCCGGCTACCGCCAGCCAGCGCGTGAGCATCTCGGGCGAGGCCAGGGATTTCGCCGCGCCGCGCAGCGCGTCGGGCGACACGCGCCCGCCCGGCGGATGAAAGGGCGGATTGGACAGAACCCAGTCGAAGCCGTTGTCTGGCAGGCCCGCCGCCTCGCGCGCCGCACGGGGCGCCAAAAGATCGAGCTCGGTCACGCGCAGCCGGCCCGCCAGCGCCGCGTTTTCGCCGAGCGCCACGCTGTCTCGCGCCAGCTGCGCCATGACCGGGCTGCGCTCGGCGAGCGTGAGGCGCAAGCCGCTCGCGCGGCTCGCCGCCGCGAAGGCCACGGCCCCCGCCCCGCTCCCCATGTCGAGCGCCTCACCCCTTGCCTCGCGGGGCACGCAGGCCGCCAGAAGCAGCGCGTCGTGACCGGCGCGAAAGCCGCCGCGCGCCGGCTGGAGAAGATGAAAGCCGCCACCGAGAAATGCGTCCTTCGACACCTCGCCCGTGGGCGACGCGCCGGGCGCGGCCTCGTCAGCTTCGGTCGGAGAATTCATGGCCGAGTTCCGCGTCGCGCAGGAGGCTGCGGGCTTCCTCCAGCCCATCCTCGTCCACGAGGAGCCGGCGCGGGATGGCGCCGATCGAGCCGTCGAGAATGCTCATATGGCCGTCCGCCACGAAATGGGCGATGCCCGCGTCCTTCAGGAGCGCCGACAGGAAGGACAGAAGCACCGGGTCGTTGGAGCGCAGGAGTTCGATCATGGGTCCGACTTGCCGCGAAAGCCCCTCGCGCCGCAAGCCCGCACGGACGCGGTTTCGCCCGCATGGGCAGTTTGTCCCGGCATTCGCTCTTGCCGCTGGCTCCCGGCCCCGCTATTGCCCCGACAACCGAATGGAGGATGTCGTGAGCCTAGCCAGCCCCGTGGGACCGAAGCGGCCAGTCGCCTCGATCGACCCGATCCTCGATCTCACGCGCGCCGACATGGGCCGCGTGAACGACATGATCTTCGCCATGGCGGGGTCGAATGTCGAGTTGATCCCCGAGATCGCCGAGCATCTGATCTCGTCCGGCGGCAAGCGCCTGCGCCCGATGCTGACCATCGCCTCAGCGCTTCTCTTCGGCTATCGGGGCGAGGGTCACGTGAAGCTCGCCGCCAGCGTCGAGTTCCTGCACACGGCCACGCTCCTGCACGACGACGTGGTGGACGAGAGCGACCTTCGCCGGGGCCGCAAGACGGCGCGCACCATCTGGGGCAACCAGGCGAGCGTTCTCGTCGGCGACTTCCTGCTCGGTCAGGCCTTCAAGACGATGGTCGAGGTCGGCTCCATGCGGGCGCTCGCCATCCTTTCCAACGCCTCGGCCGTGATCGCCGAAGGCGAGGTTTGGCAGCTGTCGGCCGCCAAGAAGATGACGACGACCGAAGCCGACTATCGCGCCGTGATCGGCGCCAAGACGGCCGAGCTCTTCGCCGCCGCCGCCGAAGTGGGGCCGGTGATTGCCGAGGCCGGCGACGAGGCCGTCCGCGCCATGCGCGCCTATGGCATGCATCTCGGCATGGCCTTCCAGCTCGTGGACGACGTTCTCGACTATGGCGGCTCGGCCAGCGATCTCGGCAAGAATGTCGGCGACGACTTCCGCGAGGGCAAGATCACGCTTCCCGTCATCCTCGCCTACGCGGCGGGCGACGAGACCGAGCGCGGCTTCTGGCGCGAGGCCATGGAAGAGGGTCGCAACGACGATGCGGCGCTCAGCCGCGCGCGCGAGATCATGGAGCGCCACGGCGCGCTGGAAGCGACCAAGCAGCGCGCCCGCGACGAAGGGCGCCTCGCCGCGCAGGCGCTGGACGCCATGCCCGCCGGCCCGGTGCGCGACGCGCTGGAGGCGGTGGTCGAGTTCTCGATCGACCGCATTTCTTGAGCCGCGTTTCGCAGGTGCTCTTGCGCCCGGCCCCAAAATGAACAAGCTGGCTTGACAAGGGAACCGGGCGGCGTTTGGCGATCCGTCTGAGGCGGCGGCCTCATGAGCCGCGCCCGCGCCGCCGGTCCGGGCCGCTCTTGCCCCTCGCAAAGGAATTCGACGTGGATACATCGCGCATTTCGCGGATCGCTCTCCGGGCGGCGCTCGCGGCCTCGATGATGGCGATCGGCGCGGCCGGCGCGCAGGCGAAGACGGGCGAGACTGTCCCCGCCGCCAGCGCCAAGCCGCCGATCGAGGTGAACACGCTGTCGGGCGCCTATCTCGCGGCGAAGCAGGCGCGCGAGGATCGCAAGCCCGACGTCGCCGCCCAATATTACGAAAAGGCCCTCGCGCTCGACCCGACTTCGGAGACGCTGCAGCAGGAAGCCATGTTCGCCTATCTCGCGGACGGGCGCTTCGCGGAAGGCGTGAAGCTCGCCGCCAAGCTCGCCAACAACGAGGATGTCGGCAAGGTCGCCCATATCGCGCTCGGCCTCGATGCCCTGCGCGCCAGCCGCTTCGACGCGGCGATCAACCAGTTCAAGCTGGACGACACGAGCGATCTCGACACGCTGCTCGTCGGCCATCTCTCCTCCTGGGCCGAGATCGGCGCGGGCCGCCCGAAGGATGCCCTGGCGCGCGTCCAGTCGCTGGCCGGCGCGTCCTGGTTCGCTGTGTTCAACCAGTATCAGACCGGGCTCCTCGCCGGGCTCGCCGGCAATCTGCCCGCCGCGCGCACGGCGCTGAACAGCGTCATCTCCGATCAGCCCTCGGCCCAGACCTCGGTGGACGCCTTCCTCGGCGCCGCCGAGGCGCTCGGCCGGCTCGAAGCGCGCGCCGGTCGCAAGGCCGATGCGCTCGCCGCGATCGACAAGGGCCTCGACCTCGCCCCCAGTTACGACCCGCTGGTGCAGCTGCGCGCCGAGGTGGACGGCGGCAAGAAGGTCGCCCCGCCGATCGAGAACGCGCAGGACGGCGCGGCCGAGACGCTCTACATCCTCGGACAGGCGATCAACCGGGGCGACGGGCAGGACGTGGCCCTTCTCTACTTCCAGTTCGCCAAGGCGGTTTCGCCGACGCTCGATCCCAAGCTCCTCACCGCCATGGCGGGGATCGCCGATCGCACGCAGCAGATCGATCTCGCCCTCTCCTATTACGCGCAGATCCCGAAGAACTCCGCCTATCGCCGCACGGCCGAGCTCCAGATGGGCCTCGACCTCTGGCAGGCCGACCGCAAGGAAGAGGCCAAGGAGCATCTGCGCAAGGCCGTGAAGGATTATCCGAACGACCTTCAGGCCCATCTCGCGTTTGCCGATGTCCTGTCGGCGGACAAATCCTATGGCGAAGCCGTGGCGCTGCTCGACCGGGCACTGGAACTCGCCCCGAAGGACTCGCCGACGCTCTGGAACATCTATTTCCAGCGCGGCATCGCCTTCGAGCGGCTGAAGGAATGGGACAAGGCCGAGCCGGACTTCAAGAAGGCGCTGGAGCTTTCGCCCGACCAGCCGCAGGTCCTGAACTATCTCGGCTACAGCTGGGTCGACATGAACCGCAATCTCGACGAGGGTCTGAAGATGATCCGCAGGGCCGTCGATCTGCGGCCGAACGACGGCTACATCATCGACTCGCTGGGCTGGGCCTATTACCGCCTCGGGCGCTACCCGGACGCGGTGGAGCAGCTCGAGCGCGCCATTCTCCTGACCCCGGCCGATCCGACGATCAACGACCATCTGGGCGACGCCTATTGGCGCGTCGGCCGCACGCGCGAGGCCCGCTTCCAGTGGAACCGCGCGCTGGTGGGCGAGCCCAAGCCGACCGAGGACGTCGTGGAATCGATCAAGCGCAAGCTTGCCGACGGGCTGACCGCCGACGCTTCGAAGCCCGCCACGGGCGCCGCGCCGAACGCCGACGCGCAGCGCGCCGCCAACGAGGCCCCGGCCGCCACGACGACGCGCCCGAACTGATCCGGGCGCCAAAAGGTGGACCTGTCCGAGCGCCCGGCGCAGACGCTTCGAAGCGTCGCGCTGGCTCCCGCCAAGATCAATCTCGCGCTGCACGTCACCGGGCGGCGCGAGAATGGCTATCATGATCTCGACAGCCTCGTGGTCTTCGCCGAGCATGGCGACCGGCTTTGGATCGAAGCCGCCGACGCCGACCGGCTGACGATCGACGGGCCATTCGCCGCCGGCCTGCCGCTCGACCGGGGCAATCTCGTCCTGCGCGCGCTGGACCTTGCCCGCAGCGTCGCGGCGCGTTCCGGTCTCGCCCTTCCGCCGCTCCGCATTCATCTGGAAAAGAACCTGCCCCTGGCTTCTGGCATCGGCGGTGGATCGGCCGATGCGGCCGCGCTCCTGCGCCTCGTCACCGAGCGCTGGCCCGCGCTCGGCGCCGCGCTGGCGGACGAAGCCCTGGCGCTCGGCGCGGACGTGCCGATGTGCCTGTCGGGACAGGCCGCGCGTGTGCGGGGCGTCGGGGAAATCGCCGCGCCGGTCCCGCGCCTGCCGCGCTTCGCCCTTGTTCTCGTCAATTGCGGTGCGCCCGTCTCGACCCCCGCCGCCTTCGCGGCGCTGGAGCGGCGTGACAATCCGGCCCTGCCGCCCTTGCCCGAGGCCGGGTTCGGTGATCTCGGCGCCCTTATCGCCTATCTGCGCCAGACGCGAAACGATCTCGAAGCGCCCGCTCTCGGCCTCGTTCCCGAAATCGCGGATGTGTCGGCCGCTTTGGCGGGCGAAGGCGCCCTGTTCCAGCGCATGTCCGGCTCGGGGGCAACGGTCTTCGCCCTCTTCGAAACCGACGGGGCGGCGCGAGCCGCCGTCTCGCGCCTCCAGTCGCGCCATCCCCGCTGGTGGGCGATGGCCTCCAGCGTTGCAGAACGGGAAGTCCGGCCATGTCCGTAACCGAACGCGCCTTCGTGCCCCTCGGCATCGCCGTTCTTACCGTATCCGACACGCGCACGGCGACGGACGATCGCTCCGGCGACACGCTCGTCGCGCGGCTGACGGAGGCGGGGCACCATCTCGCCGCGCGCGCGATCGTGCCCGATGATCGCGACGCCATCCGCGACACCGTCCTCGGTTGGTCGCGCGATGCGACGGTCGATGTCGTGATCACGACGGGCGGCACCGGCTTCACCGGCCGCGACGTGACGCCCGACGCGCTGGAGCCGATCTTCGACAAGCGCATGGACGGATTCTCGGCCGTCTTCCACCGCGTGTCCTTCGAGACGATCGGCGTGTCCACGATCCAGTCCCGCGCGACGGGCGGCGTCGTGAACGCGACCTTCGTCTTCGTGCTGCCCGGCTCGCCCGGCGCCTGCCGCGACGCCTGGGATCACATCCTGAAGGCGCAGTTGGACTACCGGCACAAGCCCTGCAACTTCGTCGAGATCATGCCGCGATTGGACGAGCATCTCCGGCGCAAGGGCGGCTCCGCCGCCTGACGATCCGCCCCTAAAGCCCGTCCCTCAGTCCTCGCGCCGCGCCAGGCGCAGGCTGGCGATGCCGCGCGCCACGACATCGAGCGGTGCCCCTTCCGCCAGCCGCTTGGCGAGATGCGACCGGGGCACGAGTGGCGCGCTCGTCTTGCGACGCACCCAGCGACGCCAGCCGGAGGCGGGCCGCGACGAAAGCGGGAACTGCCCGGCCCGCAGCTTGGAGCCGCGCGCCTCGCCCTCGATGTGAAGCGCCGCGCGCTCCGGCCAATCGGCCGGCAGCCTGTCGCCCGCCCGCAGCACCAGCACCCAATCGCCTTTCAGGGTCGAAGCGCTCTGCCGCAGATCCTCCAGCGTCTGCATCGCGCAGCCGGCATGGTCGGCGACCTTCGAGACGCCCTCGCCGCCCGGCGCGACCACCACGACCTCGCGCAGGACGCCCTCCACCACGCCACCTACGAGGGAGGACAGGGTGACGCTCAGGGCGAAGGGCTCCTCCGCATCGAAAACGAGAACGCTCAGCATGATCTGCGCTTAGCCGAGCGGCACGGCGCTGACCAGAAGGCGACGAGGATTCTTCACTTTGTTCTTGAAATGTTCTCATTCGATGAATAGGACTATGGTCACAACGCGCGCAACCGAACGGAAGGTTGTCCCATGCAAGAGATCCGCACTGCCGATCGCCTCGCCATGTCCGGCCGGGACGGTCTCGATATGGCCCAGCATGTCGTCGCCCAATCCGGCCTTCGCGTCGGTTTCGAGCGCCGGCGCGGCCGGGGCGCCGGCCTCAACCCGAGCGGCCGGTTCGAGCCCTTCGCGCGCTCCGTCTTCGACGATGGCTGGGCGACGATGGACGAGCTGCCGAGCTTTCGGACCGAGGTGCAGACCGAGATGGCCCGCACCGTCATCACGCGGAACAATTCGCCGGACATCTCCTTCGACCGCTCGGTGAACCCCTATCGCGGCTGCGAGCACGGCTGCATCTATTGTTTCGCGCGGCCGACCCATAGTTTCGTCGGGCTCTCGCCCGGGCTCGATTTCGAGACCAAGCTCTTTGCCAAGCCCAACGCGGCGGAGCTTCTGGAGGAGGAGATCGCGCGGCCCGGCTACGAGCCGAAGGCCATCGCCATCGGCACCAACACCGATCCCTACCAGCCGATCGAGCGCGAGCGGCGCATCATGCGCCAGATGCTGGAAGTGCTGGAGGCCGCCAACCATCCGGTCGGCATCGTCACGAAATCGGCGCTGGTGCTGCGCGATCTCGACATTCTCTCGCGCATGGCCGCCAAGGGTCTCGCCAAGGTCGCGCTGTCGGTCACGACGCTCGACCGCCGGCTCGCTCGCACGATGGAGCCGCGCGCCGCGACGCCCGCCAAGCGTCTGGAAGCGGTGCGCGAGCTGACCAAGGCCGGCGTGCCGACCATGGTGATGACCGCGCCGATCATTCCGGGCCTGACGGACCAGGAGATTGAGCGGCTTCTGGAAGCGGCGGCCGAGGCCGGCGCGCGCGAGGTCGGCTACGTGCTGCTGCGTCTGCCGCTGGAGGTCGCGCCGCTCTTCAAGGACTGGCTGCTGCAGCACTATCCCGATCGTTATCGGCATGTCCTGTCGCTTCTGCGCTCCATGCGGGGCGGCAAGGATTACGACGCCGAATGGGGCAAGCGCATGTCCGGCCGTGGCCCCTATGCGATGCAGATCAAGCACCGCTTCGAGATGGCGGCCCGCCGCTTCGACCTCAATCTGGAGCGCACCAAGCTTCGCACCGACCTGTTCCGTGCGCCCAAGGGCGCTGGCGTCCAGCTCTCGCTGCTTTGACCTTTCGGCCGACCGGCTCGCCCGGTCGGCCGCCCGCTTCCGGCGTTCGACCCCACGCGCCGGATCTCTCGCGCGCTGCCCGCATCCGGCGCGCGAGCCTTGAGGAGAATCGGAGAATGCGCGAGTCTCGCCGCACCATGGCTCGCCGTTCCTCCGATTCTCCCACCCTTTCCCGCCCCCGTTCCGCGCGCTCCGGCCCGGACTTCTCCCGCGAATTGCTCCTCGCTCCCGATGGGCGGCTTCGTATCGCCGGCATCGACGAGGCCGGGCGTGGGCCTCTCGCCGGCCCGGTCGTCGCCGCGGCCGTGATCCTTCGGCCGGATCGCATTCCGGATGGGCTCGATGATTCCAAGAAGCTGACCGCTGCCGACCGCGAGCGTCTGTTCGAGGACCTCCTGACCGATGCCGAGATCGGCATCGGCTGCGCCAGCGCGGCGGAGATCGATCGCTTCAACATCCGCCAGGCGACGTTTCTGGCCATGCGCCGGGCCCTTGCCGCGCTACCGCGCGCGGCGGACCACGCCCTCATCGACGGACGGGACGTGCCCCCCGGCCTTGCCTGCTCGGCTTCGGCGGTGATCGGCGGCGACGCCCTGTCGCTTTCGATCGCGGCGGCCTCCGTGATCGCCAAGGTGACGCGCGACCGGATCATGACCGCTCTCTGCCGGGACGATCCGTGCTACGGCTTCGGCCGACACATGGGCTATCCGACCGAAGCCCATCGCGCGGCCCTGGCGCTGCACGGCATCGGCCCGCATCACCGCCGCAGCTTCGGCCCGGTCAAGGCGCTCGCGCAGGCGCTGAACGGCGAAGGTTAGTGCCGCACAGGTGCGCGACGCCTTCGCGCCCTTCCAGACACCGCAAACGAAAAAGGCCGGCTTCGCAGCCGGCCTTTTGATCAGATCGTATCGACTTCGGTCAGTTGAGACGGCGGCGGACTTCCGCGATCGACTGGTCGGTCATGCGCGGATCGGCGCCGACATTGCGCTCGGCCATGACGCGGGTCGCGGCGTCGATCGCGATGTCCACGGCGCGGGCGCGCACTTCGGACACGGCCTCGATCTCGGCCTGCTTGATCTTCTGCTCGGCGACCTCGGTGCGGCGAGCGACATATTCCTCGCTCTTGACGCGGGCGTCGGTCACGATTCCATCGGCCTCGCGCTGGGCGATGGCGAGGATTTCCTGCGCCTCGGCCTCGGCCTCGCGGCGGCGGCGCTGATATTCGGCCAGCTGCTGCTTGGCCTCTTCCTTCAGCTCGCGCGCTTCGTCCAGCTCGTTGCGGATCTGCGTGGCGCGCTTGTCGAGCGCCTTCGCCATCATGGCCGGTGCCCTGAGATAGGCGATCAGCGCGAGGAACAGGACGAGGCCGACGAGAGCCCAGAACGAATTGTCGAAAGCCATGACGACGCCCTCTTACGAACGAACGGATTGGACGGCGCGCGACACGTCCTCGCGCGACACGCCGAGACCGGCGATGTCGTTGAGGATCGCTTCGGCGGCGTCTTCGGCGATCGTGCCGACATCGGCGAGAGCCCGAGCCTTCACGTCGGCGATGCGGGCCTGCGCGCTTTCGAGGCGGGCGTCGAGATCGGCTTCGATCGACTTGCGCTGCGCATCGGCGTCGGCGCGAGCCTTGTCGCGGGCCTCGCCGGCGATGCGGGCGGAATTCTTGCGAGCGGAGGCGAGTTCCTGCTCATAGGCGGCCTGCGCCTCGTCGGCGTCCTGGCGCATGCGCTCGGCGGCCTGGAGGTCGAGGGCGATGCGCTCGCGGCGGTTCTCCAACACGGTGGAGATGCGGGGCACGATCGTCTTGGAGAGGACGTAGTAGAAGACGCCGAACGTGATCGCGAGCCAGAGGATCTGGGACGCAAAGAACTCGGGATTCATCGGCGGGAAGCCGGCTTCCTCGTGATGATCGCCCGGCTGGAGAGCGATCGCTTCGCCGGTCGGAGGAACGGGTGTTTCCATCAGGGTCGGACCTGCATCTGGCGATTGAACCTGGGCGCTAGCCTGGGTGACGAACATGTCGGACTCCGATGATACGGGTCCGGCCGCCCCTCACAAGGGCGGCCGGCTGCACAATCCCTAAAACGACCTGCTTAGACGAAGAGCAGCAGGAGCGCGATCAGGAGCGAGAAGATGCCGAGAGCTTCCGTGACGGCGAAGCCGAACACGAGACGGCCGAACTGGCCGTCGGCCGCCGACGGGTTGCGCAGCGCGCCCGTGAGGAAGCTCGAGAAGATGTTGCCGAGCGCGAGAGCGGTGCCGGCCATGCCGAAGCAAGCGAGACCAGCGCCGATGTAACGTGCAGCTTCCGCGTCCATGGGGAACTCCTTTGGTTGGATCGTGCGGGGTAGGATCCGCGGCGCCAAGCGACCGCGAAAGGGAAAACGACGGTCAGTGGTGAACGTGAACCGCGTCGTTGAGGTACATGCAGGTCAGGACCGCGAAGACGTAGGCCTGCAGGAAGGCGACCAGGAACTCGAGCGCCGTGATGCCCACGGTCATCAGGAGCGGGAGAATGGCGCCAAGGAAACCGAGCGCGCCCATGCTGCCCATCGACACCACGAAGCCCGCGAAGACCTTGAGGGTGATGTGACCGGCCAGCATGTTGGCGAAGAGACGAACCGAGAGCGAAACGGGGCGCGACAGGAACGAGATGACCTCGATCAGCACCACGAAGGGCAGAACGGCGCCCGGAACGCCCGAGGGAACGAAGACCTTGAACCACCCAAGGCCGTTGTGACGGATGCCGTAGACGACGACCGTGCCGATCACCAGCATCGCCAGCGCGAAGGTGACGATCAGATGGCTGGTGAGGGTGAAGAAGTAGGGGAACATCCCGATGAGGTTGGCCACCAGGATGAACATGAAGAGCGAGAACACGAGCGGGAAGAACTGCATCCCGTGCGAGCCCGTCGCGTCGCGCAGCATCTTGGCGATGAACTCGTAGGAGAGTTCGGTCACCGACTGCGCGCGGTTCGGAACCAGACCGCGTCCCCGCGTCGACCAGAACAGGAAGCCCGTGGCGACTGCCACTGTGGCGACCATGAACAGGGCCGAGTTGGTGAACGACAGATCAAGGCCGCCGATCTCGATCGGAACGAGCCGAGAAATCTGGAACTGGTGAAGCGGATCGTTCGCCAAAACGTCTGGTCCTCTTGATGCGGAGCCCTTCGAGAGCGCCACTGCCATAGCGTCCCGAACCGCGCTTCGCAACTCCCTGACCGCGAAATGCACCTGTGCTTTCCGAACGATCGCTCCGCTAGCGTCGTTCGGTCGGCTCCTTCTCGCCGCTGGCCGAGCGCACGACGTTGAGAACGCCCGCCGCAAAGCCCAGCATGAGGAAAACGATGAGCCCGAAGGGTGAGACACCGAACAGGCGATCGATCCCGTAGCCGATGGCCCCGCCCACCATGATGCCCGCGATGAATTCGCTTGCGATCTTGAGGCCCTGGGCCATTCCTTGGTAGCCGCCCTGCCCTTGCGCCGGGAGTTCGGGCTCGGCCGTGGCGGCTTTCAGCCGGTCGATCCGCTCCTGCAGTTTCCGGCTGTCGGCGTCGAGTTCGGCATCGCTCCGGGGGTCGGGTTCGCTCATCGTCATCCGTCCATGCGGCCGATGTGTCCGCTCAAGGCATGGCGAAACAAAGGCGGTTCAAGTTTGCGTGTTCGCGAGGGGCCATCGCCCTCTCTTCAAGATAGGAGCGTCGTCCCCGAAACGAAAAGGGCCGGCTAACGCCAGCCCCCGCCGAAGGTGCGGTAGAAGATGTGAAGGCCGATCTTGTCGACCTTTTCCATCGTTTTGGCCCATCGCGGATGGACATAGGTGGCGTGGTAATGGGTCGCCGAGCCGACTTCGGGCAGCCAGACCTCGCCATTCGTCGCCTCGCGGGCGATTCGTTCGGCCTTCACGTAAGACGGGCGATTCCAGATGATGTCCTTGATGCCGTCGCAGGCGAACGAGAACTGGCAGCGGCCGAACCAGTCGGCGTTCTGATAGACGACGCCGCAGATCGTCTTGGGATAGCTCGGATTGCGCACGCGGTTGAGAACGACCTGCGCGACCGCGGCTTGGCCCTGGTCGGTTTCGCCCCGCGCCTCGAAATACACGGCCTTGGCCAGACAGGTCTGTTCCTCCGGCGTATAGGCGGAGGCGGGAAGCGGCGTTGCGACCCAGTCGTGATCGTTCTCGCCCTTGGGCGGCACGAAGCCGCGCGTCGGGCCGAGCACCGCGTCGAACAGCGTCGAAAGGCCCGGCCGCGCTTCGCCCGCATAGGCGGCGGCGACCGGCGAGCCGGCGGTCTCTCTTTCGAGGCCCTTGCCCGACAGCGCGGCGACGGCCATCAACGCCCCACCGCCCTTCGACCGATCCTTGCCCGGCTTCGATTCGCCGGGTTTGGGCGCGAAGCTCGCGGCGACCTGATAGTCGCCCGAGGCGGCTTCCGGGGCGAAGGCGGTGCGCAGGTTCTCGTCGCCGAGCGCGATGCCGGCCCGCAACAGGTTCGCCGGATCGACGAGGCGGCCGGCGGCGAATTTCGGCTGGACGGTCGCGAGCGGCGTCGGGCCGACGCGCCCTCCCCTCACGGCCGGAACGCGCGCATTGGGGTCGCGCACGTAAAGAGCGGGCTCCTCGCCTGTCCCTGCCAGCGCGAGGCCGGCGCGATCCAGCGGCGCTTCCGCGAGCTCGGCTTCGAAGCCGAGCGGCGACGGCGCGGGCGTCAGAACGGCGATGGAGGGAAACATGGGAAGCGCGAGCAGAGCCAGCGGCAGCGATCGCACGAGACGCGCGGGCGCACGGCTCGGTCGCGAACCGCGCGAGCGCCTCGTCTTCGTGGATCGAGCGTGAACGGCCATCGTCGGCTCCCAAGGTTCCCTGAGAAGCCGACCATCTCTTATTAACCTTAGTGGAAGGTTAACGGGGGCTGGCGCGCGCCTTGCGCCGCCAGCCTCGCCTCAGAACTTCTTCGCCTTGTGCGCGTAGGGATTGTCCGACTTGCGCATGGTGATGCGGATCGGAATGCCGGTCATGCCGAACTGCTCGCGCAGCCCGTTGATGAGGTAGCGCATATAGGCCGTGCCGACCGCCTCGGGCCGCGAGGTGGAAAGGATGAAGGTCGGCGGGCGCGTCTTCACCTGCGTGATGTACTTGATGTTCACGCGGCGCCCGGCGACGGCCGGAGGCGGATGGTGCGCGACCATGCGCTCGAGCCACTGGTTGAGCTTGGCGGTGGACACGCGCTTGTTCCAGATCTCGTGCGTCTCGGTCACCGCCTTCATCAGCCGGTCGAGCCCCTCGCCCGTTTCGCCCGAAACGGTGACGGCCTTCACGCCGCGCATCTGCGGCAGGAGCCGGTCGGTCTTCTCGCGAAGCTCGGCGAGAAGCGCCTGGCGGTCCTCGATGAGATCCCATTTGTTGAAGGCCAGAACCGGCGCGCGGCCCTCGCGCGAGATCAGGTCGGCGATCGACAGGTCCTGCTTTTCGAACGGAACCGTGGCGTCGAGAACGATGATCACGACTTCGGCAAAGCGCATGGCGCGCAGCGCGTCGGCGACGGAGAGCTTTTCCAGCTTCTCCTCGACGCGCGCGCGGCGGCGCATGCCAGCCGTGTCGAACATCTTCACCTTGCGGCCGCGCCATTCCCATTCGACCGAGATCGAATCACGGGTGATGCCCGCTTCCGGCCCGGTCAGAAGCCGATCCTCGCCGAGGAAGCGGTTCACCAGGGTCGACTTGCCGGCGTTCGGCCGTCCGACGATGGCGATGTTCAGCGGCTTGGTGGCGTCGTAGCGCTGGATGGGCTCGCCATCCTCGTCGAACTCGATCGTCTCCTCGCCATCGGCCTCGTCCTCGCCCTCCTCGCGGAAGGCGGAGAGGCCGAGCTTCTCGACGATCGCGTCGCGCAGATCGGCCATGCCCTCGCCATGCTCGGCCGAGATCGCGCAGGGGTCGCCGAGGCCGAGGGCGAAGGCGTCGTAGAAGCCGCCTTCGGAGCCGCGCGCCTCGGACTTGTTGGCGACCAGAACGACCGGCTTGTTGCGGCGGCGCAGCAGTTCGCCGAACACTTCGTCCTGCGGGGTCATGCCGCTCTTGGCGTCCACCACGAAGAGCGAAAGGTCGGCGTCGTCGATGGCGCGCTCGGTCTGCGCGCGCATCCGCCCTTCCAGGGAATCGGCGGTGGCTTCCTCGAGGCCGGCCGTGTCGATGACGCGAAACTCCAGATCCTGAAGCGTCGCCTCGCCCTCGCGCCGGTCGCGCGTGACGCCGGGCCGGTCGTCCACCAGCGCGAGCTTGCGGCCGACGAGGCGGTTGAAGAGCGTGGACTTGCCGACATTCGGCCGTCCGATGATGGCGATCGTCACCATGGCTGGGTCTCGCTCCTCTAAAGGTCAGGCCGGGGGCTGGTTGGCGGCCGGCGCGGCGGGCGCGGGCTCGGCGGCGGGCGGGCTCGGGCTCGTCGCCGCCGGTGCGGCGGGGGCCGGGCTCGCGGGCGTGGCCGGCGCGGTGGCGGAGGGCGCGGTCTCGCCGGGCGTCGAAGGGCTCGGTGCGGCGGCCTCGGGCGCGGCGCCTGCAGGAGCCGGCGCCGGAGCGGCCGGCGCGGTCGGCTCGGGCGCGGATGCGGCTTCGCTCGTCTCGGCTTCGTCGCTCTGCGGCGTGGCCGGAGCGGTGGCGGATGCGGTGGTGCCGGGCTTTGCGCCGTGCTCGGCCTCGATCAGTTCCACCATCAATCCGGCGCGGCGCTTGATGCCGGCGGGCGTGCCGAAATCTTCCTGAAGCTGCGTGAAGAGATCGCGCGCGGTGTCCACGTCCCCCGCCTTCCAGGCGGCAAGGCCGATCGCCTCGCGCGCGCCGTAGCGCAGCGCCTCGCCGTCCGAGGTCAGGCGCTCGGCGCGGGCGCGCACGTCGGCAAGCGAGCCATGATCCACCAGCGCATAGGCCGCGCGCAGGCTCGCCATGTCGCGCAGGCTCTGCGAGACGCCGGTGTCGGCAGCGATGGCGTCGAAGGCCGCGACCGCCTTGGCGGGATCGTTGCCGAGTTCGAGTTCGGCCAGACGCAGGCGCGCGAGCGCGGGATAGGCGCCGACGCCGCCGCGCGAGAGGTCTTCGAGGATCGTGCGCGCTTCAGCGGGCTTACCCTCTTCGATGAAGGTGCTGGCGGCCAGAAGCTGATCGCCGGCTGCCGCTTCCAGGCTGCGCTGATGGCGCTGCCAGAGAACATAGCCGCCGACGGCGAGCACGATCACGACAGCGACCGCCACCGCGATCGTGCCGTAGCGCAGCCAAAGGGCGCGGACGCGCTCCTGGCGAAGCTCCTCGTTCACCTCGCGGATGAAGATGTCGTTGCTCATAGGCGGCCGAACCCTGCGAAAAATCGGGATGCGCGTGGGCATCCGGCGAGCCGATGCTCGCCTCGTCGGGGCTTTCTAACGATTTTTCGGCGAAGCGAAAGGCCGGGGATCGCGGGTCGGAGCTCCCCTGCCCGTGGCGGACGGCCTCTGCGCGGCCCCGGCGTGGCCATTTTCGGACACGAAAGCGCCCGGCCGAGATCGGGCCGGGCGTCGTGAAGGTCGCCGCGAAGAAGGCTCGGCGCCCTCGTCAGCTCTTGTTGACGCGATCCACCACGTCGCGCTGCGCGTCCTTGGCGATGCGCTCGCGGGTGATCTGGTCCTCGCCGCTCTGCCCTTCGGGCCGCGCCGTGCCGTCCGACAGCGTCTCGTGCAGACCGGCATCGCCCTCGGGGGCGGGCGCCGAGCCGACGCGCGCGACCTTGGGCTCGCCGCCGCGATCGTCGCCGAGAACGCTCACATCCGCATCGAGCTGCGCGTCGTTCAGGCGGTTCGGTTCATTGTCGTTCATGGCCAATCTCCCTCGTGTTCCTGACAGGAGGACGCTTGGCCGGCCGAACGGGTTCCCTGGACGAGGGCGCGACGGATCGTCAGAAGATGCCGAGAATGCCCGAACCCGATCCCCCGCCGAAGAGCTGGACCACCGGGTTGGACGAGGAATCCTGGTTCGCGACGTCGTACATGCCGGCGAAGCGCGAGACGAACTTGTCGAGCTTCTTCTCGTCGGTGAAATCCTTCACGTCGAGCTTGCGCTGGATCATCGCGGCCTGCTTGTCGGTGTCCATGGCCACCATGCCGTCCGGCAGGCCGAGCGCGGTGCGCACGACCTGATACAGCGCCTTGTCGGCCAGAATGCCGTAGGCGCTGGTGAGAGCGGGCGCCTTGCGCAGGAAGTAGAGCGCCAGACGCGTGCCCTCGCTGGTCTCGCCCGCCTGCTCTTCCAGCGTCTGGAGAAGATAGAGCTTGTCGGTCGCCAGGCGGTCGGCGCCCTGCTGGCCGCCCGTGTCCGTGGCGCGCACGCTGCCGTCCGTCTCGAAGTTGAACGCAGCCGCGAACTTGGCGATGGCCTTGTCGGTCTGCGTGTTGGCATAGCTCTTCGGGTCGGCGAGATCGCTCGTCAGGATCTTGCGCAGCTCGTCCTTCGACAGGTCCTTGTTCTTCACGCCATAGGCGGTGAGCGCGTACTGGATCGCCTTCTTGTCGCCGAGGAGATCGTTCAGCGAGACCGCCGAGCCGACAGCGGCGAGATAGGTCTTGGTGTCCGCCTTGATCTGCGCCTTCGTCGCTTCGTTCAGGTCCTTGCCAAAGGTCGCGGCATAGAGCGTTCCGGTTCGCGTCTGATCGGAAGTGGACTGAATGAGCCGCTCGGGCCGCAGCTTGCCGTTCTCGTCGAAATTGAACGCGGCGGCGAGCTGCGTGTAGCGCTCGTCCTTCAGCTTGGAGACGTAGCTGTTGGGATCGGTCGGATCGCTCGTCAGAACGGCCCGGATCTTGGTGAAGCTGACGGTGTTCGGGTCGATGCCGACGGCCTTCAAGACGTAGTTCAACGTGCGCCGCTTGCCGTCCACCGACGAGGCCGCCATCAGATCGGTCACGGACTTGACGTCGGCCAGCGAGGCCCTGAACTCGGTCGTGTCGAAGTTCACCGACTTGTTGAAGGCGGTCTTGTAATTGGTCTCGTAGCCCGAAATCACCTTGTCCAGCCCGTCCGAGGGCGGTGACATCGTGCCGTCGCTCTGGACGCCCAGCATGTCGTGGAGCGACTGGAAGCGCGCTTTCTCGACGCTGGACACCGTGCTCGGGATCGAGGACGGGTCCTGAAGATAGCTCGCCGCCGAACCGGAGGCATAGACGATCTCCGAGCCCATCGCGGTCAGCGCGAATTTCAAAAGCCGCTCGTCGCCGGTGAAGGCGGAGACGGTCTTGGTGGCGTTGTCGGCGGAAAAGAAGGCGTTCAGATAATCGGTGTCGGCCTGCTTGGCCTGCGGGCTCGTCGCGTTGCCGGTCTGCGCATTGTAGGTATAGACGAGGTTCGACGCCATCTTGGCGGTTTGGGCGACCCAGCTGCGCGCCGTGCCGCTGCCCGTCGCGGCCGAGAACTGCGTGCGCAGCGTCGCCCAGGACGCGTCGCCATTGGACGCGTCGCCGGTCAGCACCTGCTTGGCATAGTCGGACGAAATGATGCTCGGCTCCGGAAAGCCCGAGGCGCGAAGCGCGACATCGAGCAGGCCGCGATCGGCCACGAACTCGTCGATCGAGGTGATCGCGCCGATATGGTCGGAGTAATAGCTCGTCGCCTTGGCCGCGATCGGCGCGGACGTATCGACCCGCTCGGCATAGGCTTCCGTCAGACGCTCGGTCTGCGCGCTCGACTGGGCCGTCGGCGCCTTGCTCGAACCGAAGCTGAAGGCCGAGGCGAAGTCGCGGTAGCGCTGGTCGGCGAGCTTGTTGGCATAGCTCGAGGAATCCGTCAGGTCGCTCTGCAGCACCTTGCGGATCATGCCCTTGGCGGAGATCTGATCCTCCAGCCCATAGGCCTTCATCGCGTAGCTGTAGAGCTTGTAGTCGCCGAGGAACTGATCGACCGAGGTGACCTTGCCGATGTTCTCTTCGTAATAGCTCTTGTCACGCTTCACCTGCTCCTGGCTCGACAGGCGCTCCAGCGTCTGGGCCATGTTGTTCGTGTAGAGCCGATAGTTCAGAAGGGTCGAGATCACCACCAGTCTCCAAACGTGCAGGCGCCGGCCATGAAGGCCGGGCGCATGTGGGCAAAACTCTAGCGAAACAGGGTTTACGCGGCGTAAAGGCAGCCGAGGATCAGGACTTGCGACCGCCTGCCCGCATCTGCTCGATTTCGCCCTTGGAGACGTCGCCGCCGCCGGTCTGGGGGGTCATCTGGCTCTTGGGCAGGAAGTCGAACTGGTCCACCATCACGTCTTCCACGACCTTCTGGCCGTAGCGCTTGTTGACGGTTTCCTTGATCGATCCCAGAAGCGCGGCGAGATCGTAGCGCTCGGGATTGTGGAAATCGAAGCCCGACACCGAGTAGACCGCGCGGAACGCCTCGTCGAGAATGATCGGATCGGGCGGAACCGCCAGCGTCGAAGCCAGCTTCCCGTCGATCGTGTAGACGAAGCGCGCCAGAACGTAGCCCTGGATCGCGTTGTCCGAGATCAGGGGAACGGCAATGCTGGTGGTCTTCTTGTAGTCGAGCCCCTCGAAATAGGTCGGCTGTTTGGGCGCGGGCGCCTCGCCCCCGCCGCTGAAGCTCGCCATGGCGTAGCCGGCGCCCAGCGTGACGACCATCACCCAGACGCCGATCCCCAGAAGCTTGATCATCTGGCCGACCGCGCTCCCGAGACATGGGCGCCATAGGTGCCGTCGGATTCGGCGGCGGCCATGGCCTTGGTGATCACGTCGGCGACCTCGGCGGTGGCCTCGATATGCATCTGGAGAAGGCGGCTGTTGTCGTCGAGACGCTCGCGAAGCGTTCCCAGACGTTCGCGCATCTCGTCGCTGAAGCCCGCCGGCTCGATCCCGCGCGAGATGCGCGTCAACTCGAGAAGGCTCTGGTTCTTGCGATTGCTGATGTCGCCAAGGCCCGTGCTGTCGCCCGAACGCAGCGCGAGGCTCTCACCTGCCAGGACGGCTTCCAACCGATTGATGGCCTGAAACAGAACCGCTTCCACTTGCTCTTACCTCTTGCTGATGCGGGCGGGCCGCCCGTTCCTCGCCCATGCCGGTGCCCTTGCCGGGCGCCGGCCGGCCGGTCTCATTTCATGTCGGCCGGCGTCGCGCTCGCCTCGCGCTTGGCGAGCATGTCGGCGATGCCGATGCCGCCCGACGCGGCCATTTCGTCGCCGATGCGCTCGGCGAGCATGGATTTCCAGATCTGCCCGGCCGTGCCCGTGCCGAAGAAGCTCGTGTTCTTGTCGGGCAACATGCTCTCCACGAAGGAGCGCAGGACGAAGCTCTCGAAGCGCTGCAAGAGCTCCAGCTCGCCGCTGCGCGAGGTCTGGTGATGGAAGCGCGCGGCCTCGTCGCGCGCCGCTTCCGCCGCCGCCTCGGCCTGGCGGGCCGACACGAGGCCGGCGAAGTCCGACGCCCCGGCCGCGTTCGCGGCAGCCGGCGCGGCGGCGGGCCGCTCGATCGCGGAGGCGGATACGGACGATGCGAGGGAGGACAGGATCATGGGAGCCGACTTCTGCTTCGAGACACGGCGGGCCGTGGTTCTCTTTCTTTTACGTGCCGCCACTTATTCCAGGCTTGCGGCGCGCCCGACGAGATAGTCGTCGAGCGTCAGAGCGAGCGCTGCGGCCTCTTCGGTGGCGCGATCCTCGACCAGCGCCGCGTTGGCGGCCCGCTCGACGCGCTTTTCAGCCAGACTTTCCGCCTGCACGCGCTCGCGCGCTTCGTCCTTCTGTTTCAGGACGGCTGCGAGCGCCACCTCGTTGCGCTTGAGCGCCGAGACCTTGGCGTCGAGAAACAGGCCCTGCATCAGGGATTGGGCGCCGAGCGTGTCGAGAAGCTCGACGCGCGTGTCCTCCAGCCGCTTTTCCTCGCGCACAAGGTCGGACAGGGCCCATTCGGCGAGCTGGCGCTTGCGCTCCTGAACCGCGAGCACGCGCGCGAGGCGATCCGATCTCTTGCCGTCGCTCATCCGAACAGAACCCAGCGGTGATAGGCGTCCGCGAAGATCGACAGGAAGTTGCCGACGCAGAACCACAGAAGGAAAAGACCGCCCGCCAGAACGAAGGGCATGGAGATGAAGTAGATTGGGATCTGCGGCGTCATCTTGTTGGCGAGGCCGATCGCGAAATTGACCACCACGGCATAGACCACGAAGGGGCTGGCGATGCGCAGGCACAGCATGAAGGTCTGGCCGAGATTGTCGACAAGCGCATCCAGGCCCGAGCGGATCGAGAAGCCGAGTTCCACGGGCACGGCCTTGTAGGAGGCGACCAGTGCGTTGACGATCTCGGCATGGAGGTTCAGCGAGAAGATCATCACGGTCGCCGTCAGCGTCACCAGCGAAACGAGCGCCGGGTCGGCCTCGTGCCCTTCCAGGGGCACGCCGAGCGACTGGCCCATGCCGATGGCATTCGCCACGATGGACCCGGAGAACTGCAGCGCGATCATGAAGACGCGGCCGAGAAGCCCGATCAGGAGGCCGTTCAGGATCTCTCCCGCCGTCATGGCGATGCGCAGATCGTCGCTCGCCCCCTGCACCAGCGGCAGAACCTGCGGCAGGAGCCGGGGCGAGACGGCCAGCGCCACCGCGATCGCCACGAACAGGCGGATGTGCTGGGGGATGCGCGCGCTGGAATAGCCCGGCAGCACCATCAGGCACGAGCCGATGCGGCAGAAGATCAGGAAGAGCGCGATGACGAGGGCCTGGGCGTCGGCGCTCACGAGATCGATCCGAGCGCCTTGATGTCGACGCCGCGCGCGATTTCGAGATGCGAGAGCACCGGCAGGTTCACGAAGATGCGCTCGATCATCATGCGCACATAGGGGCGCGCGTCCGGCGAGGCGACGAGCACGAAATTCTCGCCCTGGTCGGTCTTCTCGCGGATGACCTTGGTGGCCTCCCCCGCGAACTGCTCCACGAGGCGCGGGTCGATGTCGAACTCGATGACGTCGCCCTTCGCGTCGCGCTTGAGCGCCTGATGGAAGGCCAGATCCCAGCGATTGCCGAGGCGCAGGACGCCGAGCTGCCCGTTGTGAAGGAGATCGCCGCAGATCTGCTGCGCCATGCGGGTGCGCACATGTTCCACGATGCGCTCGGAGCGACGCACATGCGGCGCGATTTCGGCGATGGCTTCGAGGATCAGCGTGAGGTTGCGCACCGAGACGCGCTCGGCCAGGAGCAGCTTCAGCACCGCCTGCAGGCCCGAATAGCTCATATGGGCGGGCACGATCTCGTCGATCAGACGCTTGTATTCGGGCTCCAGCCGGTCGAGCAGCAGGCGCATGTCCTTGTAGGACAGAAGATGGGCGAGGTTGTTGCGGATCACTTCGGACAGATGCGTCAGGATGATCGAGAGCGTGTCCACCGGCTCGAAGCCCGCGCGGCGCGCGGCGGCGGCGAACGTGTCGGAAATCCAGGCGGCGCGCAGGCCGAAGGCCGGCTCCTTGGTGAGATCGTGCGGAATGTCGGGCGCGGGCGCCTCGCCGAGCACGATCAGGAGATCGCCCAGGCGAATCTGCTGGCTCGCGACCGTCGTGCCATGGACCTTGATCGAATAGGAGCGCGGGTCCACCGCCAGATCGTCCGACAGCTTGATCTCGGGAATGACGAAACCGTAGCGCGAGGCGAAGCGGCGGCGCATCTTGGCGACGCGATTGGCCAGCTCGTCGCGCGCGAAGTTCAGATGGGCCGAGACCTGCTTGCCGAGCACCAGTTCCACTTCGATGATGCGCAGCGATTCCTTGACCGACTGGCGTTCGACCTCGATCGCCTTTTCCTCGACGGCCTTCTTCTCGGCCTCCTCGCGCTGCACCACTTCGGCGCGACGACGCGGGATGACGTAAGCGAGCGACGCGAGTCCGAAGCTGGCGATGGCGAAGGGAAGGAAGGGAAGGCCCGGCAGAAGCGCGAGCAGGCCCAGAAGCGCTGCGGCCACCATCAGCGCGCGCGGGTAATGCCCGAGCTGCGTCATGATCGCCTTTTCGGCCGCGCCGCGCGTTCCGCCCTTCGAGACGAGAAGGCCGGCGGCGAGCGAAACGATCAGGGCCGGAATCTGCGTGACGAGACCGTCGCCGACCGAGAGCTTGACGAAGACGTCGGCGGCATGGGCCGCGTCCATGCCGTGGCGGGTCACGCCGATGATGATGCCGCCGAAAATGTTGATGGCGGTGATGATGAGGCCGGCGATCGCGTCGCCGCGCACGAATTTCGAGGCACCGTCCATCGAGCCGAAGAAGGAGCTTTCCTCTTCCAGCTCCTGGCGGCGGGTCTGGGCCTGCTTCTCGTCGATGAGGCCGGCCGAGAGATCGGCATCGATCGCCATCTGCTTGCCGGGAATGGCGTCGAGCGTGAAGCGCGCGCCGACTTCCGCGATACGCGTCGCGCCCTTGGTGATGACGAGGAAGTTGACCGTGATCAGGATGATGAAGACCACGATGCCGATGACGAAATCGCCGCCCATGACGAACTGCGAGAAGCCGCCGATCACGTAGCCGGCGGCGTTGTGGCCCTGGTCGCCATGGCTGAGGATGACGCGGGTCGTGGCGATGTTGAGCGACAGGCGCAACATCGTGGCCAGGAGCAGGACGGTCGGAAAGGCCGAGAAGTCCAGCGGCTTCTCGATCCAGAGCGCCACCATCAGGATCAGGATCGACAGGGCGATCGAGATCACCAGCCCCATGTCGATCACGAAGGCGGGGATGGGAACGAACAGCACCGCCAGCATCGCCACGATGCCGGCGGCGAAGCCGATGTCGCGTCTTGAATTCTTGGGCAGGCTGGGCGCGATCTTGAGCGTATCGACCGACATGCGGCGCATTCCCCGGGAAACGGTGGTGCGGGCGGACGTGAGGCCCGCGCGACTGGCCGCGGGCGTAATCCTTAACGCTTTATTTCAAAGGGGACTGGTGCCGGGCTGGCGCGGGCGCCCAGCGCCGCGCTCCAACGAAAAACGCCCGCCCGAACGGGTCGGGCGGGCGTTCCGGTTATCCGTCGGGCTTGCTCAGAACCCGTGCTCGATCCGCGAATAGCTTTCCTGCGTGAAGGCATAGACCTGCGCGCCGGTGAATCCGGCGGTGAGCGCGATGATGACGAAGATCGCCAGGATCTTCGGCACGAAGGTCAGCGTCACTTCCTGGATCTGCGTCAGCGCCTGGAACAGCGCGATCAGGATGCCGACCAGCATGGCGCCGGCGACCGCCGGGCCGCAGGCGAGAACGACGGTCCAGATCGCGTGCTGGACGATATCGATGGCATCGGCCTCGTTCATGGCTACTCGACCTTCACGCCGTTGCCGAGCGTCAGGTCCTGGCCCGAGGTGAGCGTGGCGATCGTGCCGTTGCTCGTCACCTGGATCGACTTCACCGTGCCGCTGACCGAGGCGTCGCCGTTCGTCACGGTGCGACCGATCAGGAGATTGGCGCTGGTGAGCGCGGTCAGCGTCGTCATCGCTTCCAGCTTCTGGTTCAGCTTGATCGACTGTTCCACGTTGGAGAACGAGGCGAGCTGGCTCATCTGCTGGGTCGGATCGGTCGGGTTCAACGGGTCCTGGTTCTTCATCTGCGAGACGAGGAGCTGCAGGAAGGCGTTGTAGTCGAGACCGGTCTTCAGCTCCGAAGAGGTCGAAGACGAGGAGTTCGTCGCGGTGGTGGCCGCCGCGTTGTTGGAGGACGTGACCCCGGTAACGGACATGGCTCAGCGAGCTCCCATGGCGACCGGCGCGCGGTCCGGCAAGGTGATGGCGGAAAGATTGGCCGGCTCGTCCGTCCCGGCGGCGGCCGCCAGGATCGCGTCTTCCAGCGCGATCAGCGAGCGCACGCGCTTGAGCGCCTCGAACACGCGGTCCCGCTCGATCAGCTCGGCCGCGTCCTGCAGGCCGGAGCGCACGGCGGGCGAGGAGAAGGCCGCCATCAGCGCGGGGAAGCTGCGATCGAAGATCTTGCGCGTCTCCGTGGCGGCGGCCGGGTCGATCAGCATGAGCTGAACGACGAAGTAGAGCTGGCGGATGGGCGTCGTCGCGTCTTCGGCCTGCATGACGTGGCTTTCCAGAAGGAAGGTCACGTCGTTCAGGAATTCCAGATGGGTCTTGCGATCGACGCGCATGACCGCCCCGTTGACGAAGATGCGCTCGCCGGCGCGAAGCGTGATGCGAAGCGTCGACACCTCTACTCCCCCAGTCCGTCGCGGATCATGCTGGTGACTTCGATCATGGCCGAGAAATTGTCGCGCTGGCCGAGACGAATGGCCTCCGCTTCCCGCATGACCCAAAGGCCGATCGAGATCAGGCTGGCGCGCAGTTCGTCCGGCAGCGCGTTGCCCGGGGTGGCCAGGTCTTCCACCAGGAGCGACCAGAGATTGCGGGTCAGATAGATGGCCTCGATCGCCTCGCGCGAGCGCGGCCCGGCGGCATCGGCGCGCTTGAGCGCGTCCACCATGCGGTCCAGCGCCTCCCGCTCCTGGTCGCGGGCGGTGGCCGAACTGTCCTGCGTGACCTCGGCGTAGGAGAATTGATACATTCCCATTCCTCAAAGCGGCGGGCAATCATGCCCTTTTGTGCGGGGTATCGAGCGGCCGGAACCGCGGTCAGAGATAGTTGAGGATGCTGAGACCCTGCAGCTTGCCGGTGACGGCGAAACTCACGTTCAGCTGCGTCATCAGCTGGTTGACTTGAAGGCTCGCCTCGGTCGAGTCGACGTCTTCCAGCCGGCCGTAGGCATCTCCGACCAGATCGATCTGCTTGGTCAGGATATCGTTGGCGGCCGTGATGCGGTTCTGGCGCACGCCGATATCGGCTTGCAGCTTCACGATTCCGTCCTGACCCGCCTTCAACTTGCTCTGAGCGGCCATGGTCAGTTGCTTGCGGGCATCGTCACCCATCTTGTCGACGCCCAGCGCGCTGACCATGGCGTAAGCTGCCACCGAGTTCTTGAAGGCAGCCTGATTGGCGCTGACCGACGTCTCGATCGCTTCGGACTTGGAGATGTTGACCGTCGATACGCCGCCCGCAGCGCTGGCCACGGTCTGCCAGGACGTCTCGAAATCGTTCTTGAAGCTGTGTTTCGTGGTCGACGGAGGAATCGCGTAGCCGTCGTCGCCGAAATAGGCCGTCACCTGATCGGCGGTCGCTTGCGAGACGTCGCTGATGCCGAGGGCGCTCAGAAACTTCGCCTTGATATCGTCGGTGAGCGCCGTCGTATCGCTCTTCACGGGCGCCGTGTCGCTATGCGTGCCGGAGAAGACATAGGCTCGTCCATCGGTCGTGTTGATGGCACCGAAGATCTGCTGCAACCCTTGCGTAGCGCTGGTCATGAGCGCCGAGACGCCCGTTCCCGTGGCGGAGCCGTTGAGCAGAGCCTTGGAATAGTCGTCCGCTCCATCGCGCACTGCGCCCAACGCGTTGGCCATCAGCGAAAAGCGGTTGTTCGTCAGCTTGTTGGTTTCCAGCATGCTCTTCAGGCTGGATTCCTGCGTGTGATAGGTCACAGCCGAGCCCGTGACGTAACCAAGGGTCATCCCGACATCCGCGTGCCGACCCGTATTGAGTTCCTTCTGCGCATCGGCGAGTTGCGTCTGGACCCGCTGGATGGTCGACCGCGAGAAGTTACTGAGTGTCAGGCTGGAAATCGCCATAGTATCGGGCCTTCTCAGACGGCTTGCAGAAGGGCGGCCATCATCTGGTCCACCGTGGTGATGATTTTCGAGGATGCTTGGAAGGACCGCTGCAGGTCGAGAAGCCGGGTCAGCTCCGAGTTCAGGTCGATGCCGGTCTCGTTGGAAAGCGTCGACTGGCTCTTGTCGAGCAGGGTCTGCTGATACTGGTTCGTCGCAGCCGTCGTGGAGCGCATGCCTTGCAGCCAGCTCATGGACGAAGCCGCAAATCGGGCAAGCGTCCCCGAGGGCGTCACATCGGCGACGTTGAAGGAGCGGTCGGCGTTCAAGGCATTCGACAAGTCCGACAAGCGCGCCGTAAAGCCTGTGGCTGCCTGATCGGGATTGGAGCGATAGAGCCAGCCGTTGATCCCGCCATCTCGAAGGAATGTCGGATCGCCGAGGGCGGACGAGGCCAGCTTCAGCCGACCCGCGACGCCGATGCTCGTGTCGTCGGCCTGGAACAGCCCCTGCTTCACGGTCGTGACGTTGGATGCGTCCGTGTAGCTTTCGGCGAAGGCCGTGATGAGGCCCCGCGCGATCGTATCGATCTGGTTCTGAAAACTGGTCGTGACCTTATCACGGAGATCGGCGAGACCCGCGATCTTGCCGCTCGTGATCGGCATGGTCGCCGTGTCGCCGGTGACCGGCACGTTGTCGATGCGGAAAACACCGCCTGTCTGGCCCGGCGCCAACGGATAGGTGCGGGTGAATTCGATGTTGCGCGGCGACCGGTCGTAGAGCGTCACGCCGCTGTCCGTGTGGATCACGACATCGTTGTTGCCGCGCATCTGGACACTGATCCCGACATAGCCGGACAGCTTCTGGATCGCCTGATCGCGCTTGTCGACGTCATCCGTCACATCGACGTTGAGGTTCGTGCCGGCGACGATCCGCTGGTTCAGCTGGTCGATCTGTCCCAGGATGTCCTTCATGTCGAGAGCGGCCTGTGCCATCTCGTCGTCGGCGTCACGCCGGATGTCGTTGACCGTCGCACTGACGGAGTTCAACGAACTCGCCAACTTCTGCGCCGTCGAAATGGCGCTCATGCCCACCTGGTAATTGGCCGGCGAAGCGCGATAGGCTGACAGGGCGTCCGACAGCGCCGATACGAGAGCGACGGCGGAATCTTTCGCGTTCGTATCGCCCACCACCTCGTTGAGCCGATCGAGGCCGCCCGCAACGATGCTCGACTTGGCAACGTCCGCCGTGCCGTTCAGAACGTTGCGAAACAGAGCCGAGTTGCCGGACTGCGCGATCGAGCGCACCTCGACGCGGCCTTCGGGTCCGGTGGAGACGTTGACGTATTTGCGCGTCGCGCCGGCGACATTCGCATTGGCGATGTTGCGCGATACGAGGGCCGTCTGCGTTTGGGCAGACTGTAGCGACGACGTCGCCGTGTTGAGGGCAGACGAGAGGGTCATGGAGGGCGTCCGCGATGGAGGTGATTTTCGGAGGCCGGCCGCCCATCTGGCGGCCGTGCCTTAAATCAGAGCGCGCCCTGGAGGGGCGCACCCCGGCTTAGCGCTTCAGATTGACAAGGACGTCCAGGATTTCCGAACCGGTCTGGAAGACCTTGGAATTGGCCGTGTAGGAGCGCTGGGACTCGATCATCGTGGTCAGTTCGTTGGCGATGTCGACCGTGGAGTTTTCCAGGGCACCGTGCTGGATCTGGCCCAGACCGCTTTCGCCGCCGAAACCGAGCAGAACGGTTCCCGATTCCAGGCTCGGCTTGAAGGCGTTGCCGCTGATCTGCTGCATGTTGTCCGGGCTCTGGACCTGCGCCATCGGGATCTTGAAAAGCGCGATGCGGGTGCCGGACGCGAAGTTCGCATAGATCGTGCCGTCGGTGGCGATCGACACTTCCTGCACGAGCTGGGGCGGGTTGCCGTTGACCTTCGAGTCGCGAACCTGGAAGGATCCATTGACCTGCTGGGTCCCGGTGATGTCGAGCTTCATCAGCTCGCCACCCGGCACCTGGAAGTTGATCGCCCCATCCGCGGGAGAGAGCAGCGCGCCCGTGGCGTTGAAGGTCACCGGCATCGTGGTGACGGGCGGATTGGCGTAGGGGAACGGCGCGGTCTTGCCGGTCGAAGCGTCGGCACGGTTGTAGATCGCATATTCCCAGGCGTTGTCGCCCGTCTTCGTCATGTAGACGTCGAACGTGACTTCCTTGCCTGTCGTGTCGTAGGCCACGATCGACTTCATCGACGTGTAGGAGGCGTCGATCTTGTTCTCGCTCGGCAGCGTCCCTGCAAATTGCGCGTCTACGGCCAGCTTGCCTTCTGTCAAGGCGATGGCGTCGAGGCCCTTGATGGAACCGCCCGTGACTGGGTCCGTCCCGTCGGTGAACTTCACGCCACTCAGCTTCACCGAGCTTTCGTCGGCGGTCGCGGCCGGAGTTGTTGTGGACTTCAGAACGATCTGCCCACTCGTCCCGACGAAGGCGACACCGGCAACGACGTCATTGATGGCCTTAACGACATCCTTCGCCGTCACCGTCTCAAATCCGGCAGCCGGCTTTGGGATTGTAATGTCCGTGTCCGTCCCGTCGATGCTAACGGTGAAGGTCAGCTCAGTGGCCGTGGCCGGAGCCGTGCTGATGCCGAAGGCATTCGCCTGGACAGCCGCCGCAGCCTCAGCAGCCGTACCCGTGCCGGGCACGAGGCTCGGAACCTTGTCCGCGCCCTTGTTGAGCGTGACCGACAGCGTTCCCGCCGTCGTCGGCGTGGTGATCATCTTGCGGTCGTCGATCGTGACGTTCTGCAGGCCGGCATAACCGTTGAGGACGCCAGCGCCGTTCCCGGGGAGCGGATAGCCCTGGAGGATGTAGCCGGCGGCGTTGCGCAGATTGCCCTGACCGTCGTTGCGGAAGGCGCCGGCTCGCGTCAGAACCTTGTTGCCCTGGTTGTCGCTGACGACGAAGAAGCCGGGTCCCTGGATCGCCAGATCGACGGCCTTGGTGCTGCCCTTGTTCGTCGTATAGCTGACGCCGCCCTGCTCGCTGACCAGCGTGCGCGTTTCCGCCTCGACCATACCGGAATTGTACTGACCGGGGCTGGAGGCCAGAACGAGCGAGGAAAACTCGGTTTCCTGCTTCTTGTATCCGGTTGTGCTGGAGTTCGCGATGTTATCCGAGACGGCGCTGAGGCGGTTTGCCTGCGCGCCCATGCCCGAAACGCTCGTGCGCATTAGTCCGCCGATGCTCATGCCTGCTCCTTGATGACGAGGCGGGGAATTGCCGTCAAACTACCGAGCAAGGCTTGCGTCAAACTGCACTACGAACTGTTAACCCTGAATAGAAATTAACGTTCTATCAATAAACATAAATAAACCCGGCGCAAGGGCCGGGTTTTCATTTTACGTTAATTTGTTTGAAATCAAACGCCGATGCCGTAGCCGAGATAGCGCTTGGAGGAGACCGGGTCGTAGCCAAGGCGCATCTTGAGCTTCTTGCGCAGCTTGGAGATGTGGCTTTCGATGACGTTCTCTTCGACGTTCTCGTCGAAGATGCCGTAGATCGCGCTGAAGAGCTGCTGCTTCGACACGCGGCGGCCCTTGTTGGCAACGAGGTATTCGAGGATGCGGCGCTCGCGGCGCGGCAGGACGAGGGGCTCGCCGCCGACTTCGGCGTCGCGGCCATCGGTGAAGACGCAGATCTCGTCCACCGAGGTGCGGCTGCGATCGACCGCCACGTCGCGGCGACGGATGGCGCCGACGCGGGCGAGGATTTCCTTGACATGGACCGGCTTGGCGACGACGTCGTCGATGCCGGCAGCGAAGAGATCGAGCGTCGAGTTGAGGGCCTTGGTCTCGGCCAGCGCGATCATCGGCGCGGTGGAGCGGCTGCGGACGAGACGGGTGAAGGTGCCGCGCTCGGGGAAGTCGCCGAGCAGGAAGGCTTCCACCGCCGAGATGTCGGTTTCCGAAGCCGACTCGACCCAATCCCGGAATTCGTCCACGCCGAAGCCGGCCGAGGAGACGCCTTCCTGCGAGAAGAGCGACTTGTAGCCGTTGGTGACGAGCTCGCGGTTATCAACAACTACAATCATCTGGCCCTGCCGAGTGTCTTGCGTTTCGTTAGGGAAAAGTTACCCCCGCACCCCGAATCGGCCTATCCCCAAAAATCACTATAGGGTTAACGCCCCCTGAAGGCGTTGCAAATAAGTCAACGCGTTTTCAATGCGTTAACCATATCAAGGGGCTCGGAACGCTATTTTTTGCAACGCAAAAGGCGGGAAAGGTCGCCCTTTCCCGCCTTCGATGTGAACGCCGATCCCGGATCAGAGATAGGTGGAGGAACGGGCCCGCGCCGGGGTCTCGTCGCGCCCGGCCGGAGCGCCCCCCTCCTCGCGGCGGGGGCTCCGGCCGCCCTCCCCGCCCCGGCTCTCCGAGCCCTCGCGGAAGGTCTGGCCCGAGGAGGTTCCGCCGCCCGAACCGTCACCGCCCCCCGTCCCCGCCGAGCCGTCGGCCGCGCGTGTGGCATTGGGCTGGATGTCCTTGGCGACCACGGTGATCGCCGCATCGTCCACCGAGAATCCGGCGCGCTCCAGGAGCTGCCGCAGGGCGCCGCGATCCTCCGACAGGAGAACCGCCGTGTCGGCGCGGCTCGCCGCGAGTTCCACGGTGAGGCGTCCTTCCGACAGGCGCATGGAAACGTCGAGCGTGCCCAGATGCTCGGGCTTGAGCTGAATGGTGAGCGTCTTCAACGCGGCGCCGCCCGCGCGCATGCGAAGATGCTCCTGGCTGTCGGTGCCGGCGCTGGGCGCCGGGCGCGCCGCCGGCTCGCCGAGCACTTCCAGCATCCGGTCGGCGATCTGGGTGGCAAGACCGAGGCCGCCGGCCCCCGCGAGCGCGGGATTGGCCGCGACGTCCTTCGTCTTGGTGGTGGACGCATCGGCGGAGCGGGCCGCAGCGTCGGCCGCCGCCTCGCGCCGATCTCCGCGCCCTCCCGCCGCATCGCCGCCGCTGCCGCCGCTCGTGCGGCCGCGGCCCGACAAGCGCGCCAGGGCTTCGTCGAAACGAACCGGCAGTTCCGCCTCGCCATCCGAGCCGGCGGTCGTCGTATCTTTCGCGTCCTTCGCGTCCTTCGCCTCGCCGGCGCGAGACGTGTCGGAGGCGTCCTTTGCCGCGATCTGGGCGCTTTTCTTGTCCGCGAGCCCGGCCAGGAGCGACGCCGTCTCGTCGGCCGCCCCCTTGCCCGCACCCTTGGCCTGCTTCGTGGCTGCGGCCTCGGCCGCCGCCTTCTCGGTCTCGGCGTCCGCGCGCACCAGAACCATGCCGTCCTGATGCGGCTCGAAATGCGTTTCCATCTTCAGAACGTCGAGACGCACGGCCTTGCCGCCGGACAATTCCTCGGCCGCGTCCGGGTCGATCTGAGCCGCCTTGTCGTCCGGCACCAGCGTGCGCGCGACATGGGCGTCCTCGTCCTTCGACGGGGCCTTGTCTTTGGCGCTCGCGGCCGCTGCCTGCGTCAGGAGGCCGAGAAGCGACTGGAGCGAGCGCGCGTCCTTGCCGTCGGTGGCCGTCTCGTCCGTCTTTGTCTCGTCGGCCGCCGTTTCATCGGCCGAAACAGTCGAAGTGTCCTCGCTCGCATTCGCCGCCACGCTGGCCGAGGCGCCGCCGGTCTCGGCCTTCGGCTCGGGGGACTTCGCGGGCGTTTTCTGCGGCCCGGCCGCAGCGTCAGGCTTGGCCGCGTCCTGCCCGGAGGCGGCGTCGCGTTGCGGCGGCTTGGCGTCGCGGATGGCCGCATCGAAGGCGCGCCCCTGGTCGCGGCGCGCGCCATTGTCCTGCGGCGCCGATTTGATCGCCGGCTCGCGGTCGGTCTTCGGCGGAGATAGGTCGATCTTCATGAGGGCTCAGGGCTTCAGGACTTGGGAGGATTGGGCGAGCGCGGCTTCGGCCTGCGCCAGGATGGCGGGGGCGGCTTCGCCAGCGCCGGCGGGCGCGGCGGCCCCGGGCGGCATCTGCGCGAGCGTCGCGTCGATCGAGTCGAGCACGGCATAGGCCGCGTCCAGAAGCTTGCCGTCTTCGGGATGGAGCTGGGCGCGGTCGATCGCATCGAGCGTCGCGCGCGCCTCCGCCGGCTTCAGGGAGCCGAGCGAGGACGCGGTCGCATAGAGCTCGGCGCGATCCTGATCGGCGGGCGCAAGTCCGGGCAGCGCGAGCGCGGCGTCGGCGGCCGCCTTGGCGAAGTGCAGATTGCCTTCCACGAGCGAGCGGCGCGCGGCCGCGAGATAAAGCGTCTGACGACGCGCATCCGGCAGGCTGGCGATCACGTCGGACATATCGGCCAGCGCCTCATCGGCCTGCTCGCTCGCCCGGCTGGTCACCATGGCGGTGAAGCGGGCCTCGAAATTGCCGGCATAGGTGCTGTCGGCGAAGCGGTCGAAATAGCGGCGGGCCAGCTGGTCGGCGCGCGCATGGTCGCCGGACGCGTCCACCAGCATGGCGCCGAGACGCAGCGACGCTTCCTCGATCAGCGTGCCGGGCGCCAGCAAGCGCGCCTGGTCGAGATGGGGAATGGCCTTTTCGGGATGGTCGATCTGATCGATCTGCCCCATCACCAGATGAAGCTGCGCCGCCAGAACCGGCTCCATGCCCTCGAAGTGAACTTCGGCGAACTTCTTGCGCGCCTTGTCGAGATTGTTGTTCACATAGGCCAGCGTCCCTTCCAGGAGCGGCATCTGCGTTTCGTCGAGAAGCTTCTCGCGCATCAGACGCTCGAGCACGTCGGGCGTGCCGCCGCTGAGGGCGAAGAGAACGACGGAGCGGAAATTGCGCGGGTCGCGCCAGACCGCCGGATCGGCCTCGAGGAAGGTGCGTCCGAAGCGGCGCAGGAGCAGCGCCTGCACCCGGATCGCCCGGCCGTTGCCGCGCGCCACCTGATCCTGCAGGAACTGCACCGAGCGCATGACGTCGAAGGGCATGGGCGCCCGGGTCGTCGCCCAATGCTCGGCGCCCTCCCCTCCCTCGGCGGGCGAGGCGGCGTCCGTCGCGGCCGCGGCCGAAGCCGCAACTCCATGACCGCCCGAAGCGGCCGCTTCGCCGTGTCCCCCGCCCTCGGCCCGGAGGGCTCCGGTCCCGAGGATCAGGGCGCACAAGGCCACTCCGAACACTGTCTTCACGCCTTTGGCTCTTTCAGAAGGATTTCGATGCGACGGTTGCTGGCCGCTTCGGGATCGGACGGATTGCTGGGCTGGCGGTCGGCCACGCCCTCGATCGCCTCGACGCGCTTGTCGTCGAGCCCGCCGCGCATGAGCATGTAATAGGCCATGTGCGCACGGTCGGTGGACAGGCGCCAGTTGTCGAGCTCGCCGCTCTTGCCCGCATAGGGGCGCGCGTCCGTGTGGCCGCGAATGACGATTTCGCCAGGCCGGTCCTTCAGGATCGCGGCGATCTTTTCCATCAGGCGGATCGCGTCGGCGGTGGGCCGGGCGGAGCCGATCTGGAACATGCCGGTGTCGAGCGTATCGGCGAGCGAGATCGTCACCGTTCCCGAGCCCGGGCTGCCCGCCTTCACCGCGACGTCGGCGGCGGCCGCCGCGTCGGGAGCGCTGGCGGCGATCTCCTTCTGCAGCTTGGCGGCGTCGATGTCCTGCGCGGTCTGCGGCTTGGTGCTCGGCGGCGGCGTGTTGGTGCTCGCCACCGTCTTGAACTCGTCGGCCGAAGCCGGGGGCAGATTCTCGCTCAAGGGCTTGTCGGAGAGATCGGAGGCGCTCGCCACCATGTTCGGCTGAAGCTGCCAGGAGCTCGGATCGAACGGATCGCGATAGGCGTCGCCGCCGTTCAGGCCGGGCAGCCCGCTGCCGTCCGGCTTGCCCTTGGCCGTTCCCTTCTCCACCGCCGGGCCGCCTTCGGCGACGATCTCGGCGAGAACGGCATAAGGGTCGCGGAACAGCGCCTGATCCTCGCCGCCCTCGGCGCTGCCGCCGACGGGCTTGCCGCCCGGCTGGCCGGGTTGGGAATTGGGGCCGGTCGCCGCTTCCGGCGGGGCTTTCGGCGCGTTGTCGGTCTTGGTCAGGCCGTCCGTCGGCGGAACGTCGCTGTTCAGTTCGATCGGGTTGAAATACTGCGCGATCTGCTTCTTGGTCGACTGGTCGGATACGGAGGTCAGCCACATCACGAGGAAGAAGGCCATCATCGCCGTCATGAAGTCGGCGAAGGCGATCTTCCAGGCGCCGCCGTGATGGCCGTCCTCGTGTCCGCCGCCGCGGCGAACGATGATGATGCTCTGGTGGTGGTGGCCGGGATCGGTCGTGCTCACGACAATGCCTCTTCCACCGCCTTCAGCCAGGCGGCGAGCCGGGTCTCGATCACGGTCTGATTGGCGTCGATGCGCACGTCCGTTTCAGCCTCGTTGGCGTCGAAGGACACATGACGGGCATGATCGCCGAGCTTGGTTTCCAGAGCCTGGAGAAGGTCGCTCGGGCCGGACGCGGCGATCTTCACGGAGGCGCCGTCGAAGGCGATCGTCTTCACCGCGCCGGCGAGTTCATCGACCGTCTGGCGCTTGCGCGCGTCGAGAACGAGCGGGCGCAGGAGCGAGGTCAGCGTCGACTTCAGCGCGTCCTCGAACACGGCCATCTGCAGGATCACGAGGTCGGCCAGCCGGTCGCCCTCGTTCTCGACCCAGCTCCGGCGCGTGTCCGCCAGCGTCGAGGCCTGTTCGGCGGCGAGCTGCCGGCGAAGCTCCTCGATGCGCCCGGCCGACACGCGCTCCAAATCCTGGCGCAGCGTTTCGGTTTCCTCGGCGGCCTGGCGGCGCGCGTCCTCGAGCGCGGCCTCGCGCTCCTCGAGCAGCGCTTCGCGCTCGGCCGCCCAGGCCTCGCGCTCGGCTTCCAGCTCGCGCAGGGGAACGCGCGGCTCGGTGACAGGGCGCAGCGGCGCCTGCGGGCGGCCGGCGACGCCCGCAGCCTTGGCGGGCGCCTGCGGGGCTCTGGCAGGCGCCGGGCTCGCGATGCGCGGCAGGGCGTTTTCGAGCGGCCGGGTCACGGCCTTGGGCTGCAGGGCGGCGGCGGCCGGGCGGCGCACCGGAGCGCGGAAGGGGACGAATTCGTCGCCGGACTGGTCGGCCAGGAGTTGCGAGAGAGGGATCATGGATTAGGCCGCTTCTTTCTCGTGGATCCACTGCTTCAGGATGGCCGCCGCTTGGGCTTCGTCGAACTCGACGAGCTTCTCCAGGCGGACCTTGGGCGAGTTGGCGCGGTTGCGGGTCAGTTCGTCGAGGAGGTCGTCGGAGCTGTTGGGGTCGCCATAGCCGAGCGAGGCGGCGAGGTCTTCGGAGAAGCTCATGGCGCCGGGAATTCCCATGATTTCAGGAACGTCGAGGGAGGGATTGTGCAGCTCGATCGTGTCGTCCGAGCCGAGCGCGGCATTGTCGTTGGAGGCGGACGGGCCGGCGATGGCGCGAATGGCGGGCTTGAGGCCGAACCAGATCACGAGAACCGCGACCACGAGGATGGTGAGGGCGTTGACCACCGTGCCGGACTGCTTGAGCAGCATCTCGGCGTAGCTCGGCGCGGGCACGGGCTCGAGATCGCGGCCGTTGGAGACGAAGTCCACCGCCGTCACTTCCAGCTGGTCGCCGCGCGCGTCGGAGATGCCGGAGGCGGAGGCGACGAGCTTGCGGACCTCGGCCAGCGCGGCGTCGATCTGCTCGGGCGTCGGGTTCTCGCCGAGCGTCGCGGCGAGGCGGGCGCGGTTGACCACCACGGCGACCGAGAGCTTCTTGACGTTGTAGCCGTCGGAAACGGTCTGCGTCGTGGTCTCGTTGATCTCGTAGTTCGTCAGTTCCTCGCGCCGGTCCTTGGCTTCCGACGAGCTGTTGCCGGGCGCGTTGGCCTGCGGCTGCGCCTGCGGCACGTTCTGGCCGGCGGTGGCGGGATTGTTGCCGGCCGTGTCGTTCGACTGTCCGGTTTCGCGCACCGTGCGGGTGGAGCGCTCGACGCGGCCCTCGGGGTCGAAGATGCGGGCGTTGGTCTGCTTGCGGTCGGTGTCGAGCCGGGCGATGACCGAGGACTGGAAGTTGCCGACGCCGAGATAGGGCGCGAGCGTGCGGCGGATCGAGTCCTCGATCGAGGAGGAGACGACCGATTCCATGCCGAGCTGCTTGGAGGAGCCGGCGGTCGAGGAATCGTCGCCCGAGGCCAGGAGGCGGCCGTCGGTGTTGAGCACCGTCACCTGATCGACCTTCATGCCGGGAATGGCGGACGCGACAAGATGGCGGATGGCCTGCGCGTTGGCGAAATCCTCGACATTGTCGGTGCGGATCACGACGCTGGCGGACGGGGGCTGCTGTTCGCGGCGGAACGAGCCCTGCTCGGGCAGGACGATGTGGACGCGGGCGGCGCGCACGTCCTTCAGCGTCTGGATGGTGCGGGCGAGCTCGCCCTCCAGCGCGCGGACCTTGGTCACCTCCTGCATGAAGGTGGTGAGGCCCATCGAGCCCATCGTGTCGAAGAGCTCGTAGCCGGCCTTGTCGGAGCGCGGCAGGCTCTTTTCGGCGAGCAGCATGCGTGCCGTCGCGGTCTGCGAGAAATTGGTGGAGACCGTGTCGCCGGTGGCGTTCACGTCGAAGGGAATGCCGGCTTCCTGGAGCGCGGTGCCGATGCGCGCCACGTCCTGCCGGTCGAGGCCCGAATACAGGACCTCCATCGTCGGCTTCGACAGCGTCCAGGCCGCCAGGCTCACGAGGGCGATCGCCACGACGCCGACCATGGCCAGCGCGCCGAGCTTTCGGCCGCCGAGCGCCTGAAGGTTCGAGAGGAGTTTCTGGGCCTCTGCCCGAGCGACCATCGCCATATACGTTCGCCTGCGGATGCGGGGAGTGATGAGGCATCTTTGGGCGCGCAAGCTTGTGCGGACGTGATCGGTTTAACCAACCGGCAAGGTTCAGGGCCACCCTGGCCCCTCCCCTCCAGCAACGACCCCAATTCGCGCCGTTGCTGTTGCGAAACGAAAACACCCCCCGGACCGCAAGGTGCGAGGGGTGCCTTTGAAGTAGGCGTGAACCGGCGGGGGTTTCCCGCCGATCCGTCTTCGATCGCTGGATCAGCCGCGGAAGAGCGAGAGGACGCTCTGAGCGGACTGGTTGGCGATCGAGAGCGACTGAACGCCGAGCTGCGACTTGACCTGCAGAGCCTGCAGCTTGGTCGACTCTTCGGTCATGTCGGCGTCCACGAGGTTGCCGACGCCCTTCTCGATCGTGTCCATCAGCGTGTTCACGAAGTTCTTCTGCATGTCGATGCGCGAGGCGACCGAACCCAGCGAAGCGGCAGCCGTCGTGACCTTGTTGATCGCGTCGTTGACCAGCGAGATGTAGGCCGCGAAGACGTCCTTGCGGTTGGCACTGGTCACGCCGGCCGTGGTCAGCGCGGCGTCCGAGACGTCGATCTTGTCGACCGACATCGTGTTGCCACCGTTCGCAGCGGTCAGGCCGGTCACCAGCAGCGAGCCGGAAGCCGGAGCTGCGGTGCGGGTGATGACCAGAGCACCGCTCGGTCCCGTCGTCGATACCGAAGCCTGGACGCCGGCCGCCGTGAAGGCGCTGGTCAGCACTGCCGCGTAGTCCGTCACGCTGCCGATCACGCCGTTCTGACCCGGCAGAGCCGCATCGACGCGAGCCCGGTCGATCGTGACCGCCTTGGACACGTTGTCCACGACGACGTTGAACGAGATGACATCGTTCGCACCGATCGTCTGCGGGCCGGCGAAGTTCGCCGTGCTCGTGAGAACCGCGGTGGACGTTGTGGACGAGGGCGTTCCCGTGCCGCTGACGGCACCGGCGGTGAGGCCGGCGAACGCCGTGTCGGTACCGCTGCCGTCCTGCGCCTGAACGTTCGAGATCGCCAGATAGGCCTGGGAGCCCGTGGCGACGGTCTTCAGCGTCATGGCGTAGGTCGGGGAGCTGCCGGTGTCGACATCGAACAACACCGCGCCGCCGAAGCCTGTCACGCTGTCGTTCAGGGCGGACTGCACGCGGGTCTTGAAGATTGCGGCATCGGCCAGCTTACCGGCGGTCGAGGTATCGCCCGTCATGCCGTCGGTCGAGATCGTGATCGTCTTCTGCGTCCCGCCGTTGTTGATCGTCAGCGAGATGCGGTCGTTGTTCTTGATACCGGTGTTGTCGAAGGTGCCGATGGACTGCGTCGGAGCCGTCGCACTACCGTAACCGACCACACCACCCGTGGTGCTGGCCGTCTTCACGCCAGAGGCGTAGTAATTGGACGTCGAGTTCTCGGCGAAGCCCAAGCGGCTGGTAGCGCTCGCGGTACCGGCAACAGAAGCCGTTCCGTTGATGGTGGCCTGGACGTTGCTGATACCGACAGCCATGTCGGCACCCTTCTTCTTGGTCTCGACGCTGAAGTGGCCCGCACCGTCCGTGACGACCTTGATGTCGCCCTGATTATAGGTCGCGCCGGTCCCGTTGAACTGGGAGAGGCCGAAGCCGGTCGTGTTGGCGTCGATCTTCGCCTGGAGGAAGGCCGCGAACTCGGTTGCCGTCGGCTGGCCCTTGGTCGCCCAGTTGGCAACGAGACCACCTGCGAGGAAGTCGACCGTCTGGAACGTGTGGGTGATCCGCTTCACGGTCGAGCCGTACTGCACATCCATCGAGAACGTATCGCCCGCGACGATACCCGCACCCGTACCCGTACCCTTCACGACGCTCGTCGAGCTGGCCGCGATGGCGTTGCCGCCAGAAGCCGCGAAGCCATTGGTCTTGGTGACCGTGCCGAGCTGCAGCGACTCCTGCGAGCCGACGATCCCAGCCTTGGTCTTGATGTCGATGGTGTCACCGGAGGTATTGGACACGACGATGTCGCCGGCCTGGTAGGCACGTCCATTCGTCTGCGAGAAGGTGCCGGCGAACTGCTGGTCGATCTTATCCTGGAGCTTTAGGATGAGGTCAGCCTTCGCCAGGGTACCGGCGCTGAAACCGTCGGCGGTGATCGTCTTCGGCACGCCGTTGAAGTTCAGGCTGAACTCAACCTTGTCGGTAGCATCGGTGATGGTCACCGCGTTGTTCGCATAGGTGCCAAGAGTGACAGCCACAACCGTCGGGCTGCCGGAAGCGGCCGGGGTCGCGAACGCGGTAGCGGTCGTGCCCTGCATCGAGGCGGAAGCCTCGTATTCCGTGCCGAACTTCGGAGCCGGCAGCGAGCCGCCCGTCAGCAGGCCGCCGACGCTCGTGGTCACGCCGTCGCCGTCCGTCCGCGTCACGGCGCTGGCCGAAATCGTGGCCGAGGTGCCAACCGCGCTGGTTTCGATGGTCACGGCGCCCGACGTGCCGGCCACGTTTCCGCCGACCTTCACGGTCGCGGGGGCGGCGGTCGAAGCCGAGCCCGTGAGGGCGAGGTTGACAGCGCCCTGAAGCTTCGAAGCGAAGTTCGCGGCGGTGAGGCCCGTCGTGTCCAGCCGGACGAGGTTGGACGTTCCGTTGACGTTGAGCGTGAAGCTGAGCTTGTCGCCCTGCGTCACGCCGGTCATGTCGAGCGTGCCGAGGTTGATCGAAGCGACGCCAGCGGAACCGCCGGCACTCGCCAGAGCCGGCGTGTTGCCGAAGCTCAGCGCCGTCGTGACCGGGGGGGTGCCGCCCGGAAGGCCGCCGGCCATCAGGGTGGTGCCGTCCGCCTTCTTCAGCGTGGACTTGCCGTCCAGGATACCATCGGCCGAACCGCTCTTGTCGAACAGCTTGACGTTCGTGATGTTGACGTCGATCGAGCCGATCGAAACCGCGCCCGAAGCGTCGCGCGAGAAGGACGAGACGACCGACTTCGTCGCGTTGTAGGAGGCGACCGAGGAGTCGACCGAAAGCCAGTTCTCGCCCGAGAAGGTCGAGGACGAAGCGATCGAGGTCAGCTGCTTCTGAAGCTCGGTGATTTCCGACTGGATCTTGGAGCGGTCGACGCCGTCCTGCGTGGCGGCGGTCAGCTTGGACTTGATCTCGTCGAGAACGTCCTTGGCCTTGTTGAGGCCCTGGTAAGCCGTGTCGACGGTGGCGGAGCCGAGGCTGAGAGCGTCCTTGACGGTCGAAAGGGACTTGTTGTCCGACTTCAGCGTCGTGGCGATCGACCAGTAAGCCGCGTTGTCCTTGGCTTCGCCGATCTTCAGGCCCGTCGAGATGCGGCTCTGGACGGATTCCAGCTGGCTGTTGGTGTTCTGAAGCGTGCGCAGAGCGGTAAGAGCTGCGGCGTTCGTGTTCACGGAGGTCATGAGGATGTCCCGATAAATCAAATCGTTGGGACAGACCGGATCGAGCCGGCATAGAAGTCCGGCATCATGCCTATGATCGCGGCCCCTTGGGGTAACTGGGCGATCAACCTTCTATGGGCTCGAAACTAGGGGGCGAGTTTTAAAACTCGGTAAAACGGAGAGCCGGAACGGCCAAAGTTTTGCACGTCTCGCGTGAAATCAGTTTCAGTACAGCTTCGCTACATGAACGAGCGCACCAGGCTCCCCGTCAGCATGTTCCAGCCGTCGATCAACACGAAGAACAGGATCTTGAACGGCAGGGAAATCACGGTCGGCGGAAGCATCATCATGCCCATGGACATGGTGAGGGTGGCGACGATCAGGTCGATCACGAGGAACGGCAGGACGATCAGGAAGCCGATCTCGAAGCCCCGGCGCAGCTCGGAGATCATGAAGGCGGGAACGAGGACGCGGAAATCGACCTCCTGCCCCTCGCCCGCGCCCTGCTGCACTTCCGGCAGGCGGTCGCGGTTGGCGGACTGGCTGAAATCGGAAAACAGCGCCAGATCCTGGCTGCGCACCTGATCCAGCATGAATTCGCGGAAGGGCTCGGCGATTCGCGGCAGCGCTTCCTGTTCGGTGATCTCGCCCTTCATGAGGGGCTGAAGCCCGTCGCGCCAGCTCTGGTCGAAAGTCGGCATCATCACGAAGAAGGTGATGAAGAGCGACAGCGAGATGATGATGAGATTGGCGGGCGTCGTCTGGAGACCGAGACCGGACCGCAGGATCGAGAGCGCGATCACGACGCGGGTGAAGGCCGTCACCATGACGAGAAGGCCCGGCGCCACCGAGAGGACCGTGACGATGCCGAAGAGCTGGACGATGCGGCCCGAGACCGCGCCGTCGCCGGCCGGAATCAGCGAGGCGAGATCATTGGCGGCGTTGGCCACCGCGTCCTGCGCGTGAGCGGGCACGGCCAGAAGCAGCGCCGCCAGAAGCGCCGCCGCGGGAAGCGCCGGTCTCACTTCACCACCAGCGAACGGACGGCGACGTCGACCACGGCGGGCGAGCGAAGGCGGGCGCGCTCCAGAAGGTCTTCCTTCAGGTGCAGAAGGCCGCGCGAGCCCTCGATCTGCGCGAGTTCCAGCGTGCGCAGGAAGACCAGCGTATCGGCCTGGATCTGCGTCGTGAGAACCGCCTCGTCCACCTTCTCGTCGCCCGGGCGCAGGACGAGGCCCATTTCGAGGCGAAGCTGCGCGCCGACGGGCGCGGAGAGATCGGTGAGGATCGCGGGGATCTCGACGAAGGATTCCTTCACCGGCTCGCCGGCGCTTTCCTTGTTGGCGAGCGAGCCTTCGGCGCCGGTCTCGGCCTTGCCGGAATGACCCTCCGCGCCCTTCGCCTCGGCGTGCGGGGCAGCGGCAGGGGTTTCGGCGGCGGGCGCCGGCGCGGGCGCGGGTTTCAGAAGAAAGCCGAGCGCGGCGCCGCCGCCGGCCGCCAGGAGCGTCAGACCCGCCACAACGGCGATCGTCTGCATCCGCCCGCCCTTTTTGGCTTGCTGGTCGCCGCCCGCGAGAATGGCGAGCGCTTCGGGGGTCAGGTCGGTCATCGGCCGCTCCGGGGGAAGGACTTCTCAAAATTCCTGCCGCAGGGCCGCTCGAGGGGCCTTCCCTCTCGCGGCAGCCACACGAGGCCCGACGCTGTCGACGGGCGCGCGGATCGTGGCCGGCAAGGAAGTGTTAAGAAATCGTGCTGGCCCGAGCCTTGCGGAGGATCGAAACGCAAAAACGGGCCGGCAAGTGCCGGCCCGCTGGGATGCGAAGGTAAGGAGGTGGGAGGCCTGGGCGGCCGCCTCGGCGCGCCTCAGTAGGGAAGCGCGTTGTCGAGGATCTGCTGGCCCCAGCCCGGCTGCTGCACTTCCGACAGGCGACCCCGGCCGCCGTAGGAGATGCGCGCTTCGGCGATCTTCTCGTAGGAGATCGTGTTGTTGGGCAAGATGTCGCCCGGGCGGATGATGCCGGCGATCGACAGAACGCGAACCTCGAAATTGACGCGCACTTCCTGCTGGCCGGCAATGTAGAGATTGCCGTTGGGCAGGACCTGCGTCACCACGGCGGCGACGGAGACGTTGATCTCTTCCTTGCGGTCCACGGTGCCCTTGCCGGTGGCCTTGGTGCCGTTCTTCAGGCCGAGGGTCGTGCCGACGGTCGGCAGCCCCCAGGAGCCGAACGATCCCTTGAGATCGGCGCCGACGCTGACACCCGAATCGCGCGAGCGCTTGGTGTTGTTGTCGAGCGTCGCCTTGTCGTCGATCTTGATCTTGACCGTGACGATGTCGCCGACGTTGAGCGCGCGCGTGTCGCGGAAGAAATCGGCGTTGCGGCCGGTCCAGAGCGAGTTCACGTGGCGCGGCGGCTCGGGCGAATAGGCGGCCTGGGGCTGAACCACGGGCGGGAACTGGTGCAGGCCGGTGCCGACCGGGGTCAGCACGGGCTCCTTCATCAGGTCTTCGCGGGTCGTGGTGCAGCCGGCGAGAACGCCGGTGGCGAGAAGGCAGGCGAGGATTCTCACGACTTCTGTCCTTCGTCGGCGGCGGGCGCGCCCGCGGCGCTGGCCTGGGCCGCGCGGTCGGTCTTCTCGGTGATGATGTTGGCGAGCTCGGCGGCCACCGGCGCGGGCATCTCGGCGAGGATCGCGCTCGCCTGACGCGGCTTCAGCCGGGTGAGAAGCGAGGCGGCGACCGGGCGCTCCATGCCGGCGAGCTGACCGGCGGCGGCGTCCGCCTTCATGCCCGAATAGATGTTGATCATCGTCTCGGAGGTCGATTCGATGAAGGCCTTGCGCTCCGAAAGCCAGGTCTCGACTTCCTTGCGCTTGGCGTCGAGTTCCTGGATGCGGGCCGAAAGCTGGTCCTCCGCTTCCTTGACCTTGGCGAGCTGCAGCGCGTTGCGCGCGTCGAGCGCGGGATCGGCGATGTTGGAGCAGTAGCGCTGGACGTCGGTCGTCGCCTGCACGGGAACCGACTGCTCCGTGCCGTCGGAGCCGATGACGCGCAGCTTGTTGGTGGTCGGGGGCGGCGCGGCCGGTTCCTTGGCGGATTCGGCTCGGACCCCCGAGAGGCCGGCCAGGAGCACGGCGCCGGCGAGAAGCGCGGTGGACAGCGAGGAGCGGCGGGAGATCGGCGAAAGGGTCATGGCGGGTCTCACTGAACCACGAGGTCGGCCTGGAGGGCGCCCGAGGTCTTGATGGCCTGGAGAATGGCGATGATGCCGGTCGGCTTGAGGCCGAGGCGATTGAGCCCGCGCACCACGGCGTCGAGATTGGCGCCCTGGACGATGGCGAGATTGCCGCCGCCCTGCTCGGCGCTGACATTCGTGTCCTTCGTCACGACGGTCTGGCCGTTGGAGAAGGGCGCGGGCTGCGAGACGTTGGGCGTGTCGGTGATGCGCACCGTCAGGCTGCCATGCGTCACCGCGACGGTCGAGATCTTCACGTCCTGTCCGATCACCACGGTTCCGGTGCGCTCGTCGATCACCACGCGCGCGGCCTGGTCGGGCGCGATCTGGAGATCGCCGAGATCGGCGATGAAGCGGGTGGAGGAGAGCTTGGTCGGGCGCGTCAGCGTGATGTTGCGGAAGTCCTGCTCGCGCGCCACCGGCTTGCCATAGGCGCCGACCGCAAAGGCGTTGATCGCGTCCACCACCCGGATCGCCGTGCGGTAGTCGGGATTGCGCAGTTCCATCGTGATGGTCGGCGTGTCGACATTGGCGCGCGGCACTTCGCGCTCGATGAGGGCGCCGCCGGCGATGCGGCCGGTGGTCGGCGTGCCCTGCGTCAGGCTCTCGTTGGTGCCTTCCGAGGAGAAGCCGCTGACGGCGAGCGCGCCCTGGCCGACCGCGTAGATCTCGCCGTCGGGGCCGTAAAGCGGTGTCATGACGAGCGTGCCGCCCATCAGCGAGGAGGCGTCGCCGAGCGAGGAGACGTTGATGTCGATGCGCGAGCCGATGCCCGAGAAGGCCGGCAGGTCGGCCGTGACGACGACGGCCGCCACGTTGCGCGTGCGCGGATTGGCCGAGCGCACGTTGACGCCCATGCGATCCAGCATGGACTGGAGCGACTGCTCGGTGAAGGGCGAGTTGCGCAAGCTGTCGCCCGTGCCCTGAAGGCCGATCACCAGACCGTAGCCGACGAGCTGGTTGTCGCGCACGCCCTTGATCGTGGTGATGTCCTTGATGCGCACGCCGCCCGAGGGGCGCACGCGCGGGAGCACCATGTTGAAGTTCTCGCGCGCGCCGATCCCGGCCTGGCTGTAGCCGGCCCCGCCGTAATCGGCGGCGAAGGCGGAGGTGAAGCCGAAGGAGGCGATCGTGGCGAGAAGCGCGAGGCGGAGGGCGTGTCTCATTGGGCGGACACCTCGATCGTGCCGTCTTCCATGGCGACGCCGGAAATGGTGACGCCGCTGTCGGTGTTGCGCACGCGCACCGCCTGGCCGGCGCCCGCGGACTGGAGCGGCGTGCCCATGCCTGTGATGAGGAGGCCGGTTTCGCGGTAGACGAGCTTGGTCGGCACGCCCGCCGTCACCGTGTCGGGCGACTTCAGGTCGGACAGGAGGATCGGCTGGTTGGGCAGGAGCGTGCGCCGGGCGAGCCGGTTGCGCAGCATCCCCTCCTCCACGACATAGGCCGAGAGCTGCTCGCCCGGCACGGTGAAGCGCATGGGCATGACGCCTTTGTCGAGAACGCTCTGTCCGGGATAGATGACCGAGGTCGGCACCGGCAGGTTGAGGTCCGCCGCCCGGACGGGCGACGAAACGGTGATGGCGAGCCCCGCGCCCAGCGAAGCCGCGAGGGAAAGTCGGCGGAGTAGCGAGGCTGCGACCATGGCTTAGCGAAGACCCTTCGACACGACGCCGGCCATTTCGTCCGCCGCCTGAATGACCTTGGAGTTCATCTCGTAGGCGCGCTGCGCCGAGATCAGCTCGGAGATTTCCTTGACCGGATCCACGTTGGAGTTTTCCAGATAGGCCTGCTTGATGACGCCGTAGCCCGGATCGCCCGGCACGCCGGCGATCGGCGCGCCGGAAGCGGCGGTCTCGCGGAACAGGTTGTTGCCCTGCGCGGCGAGGCCCGGCTCGTTGGCGAAGTTGACGAGGCTGAGCTGGCCGATGAGCTGATCCTCGCCGTCCACCTTGGCATAGACCTGGCCGGCCTCGTTGATCGAGACCTGCGTGGCGTTCTGCGGGATGGTGAGGCCGGGATCGACCGTGAAGCCGTCGAGCGTCACGATCTGGCCGGTGGCGCTCTTGTTGAAGGCGCCGTCGCGCGTGTAGAGCGTCTCGCCGCCCGGGCCCTGGATCTGGAAATAGCCCTGGCCGTTGATCGCGAGGTCGAGATCGTTGCCGGTCTGCTCCAAAGCGCCCTGGATGTGGACGGTGCGCACGGCGGCCGTGCGCACGCCGAGGCCGATCTGCACGCCCTCGGGGATCGTGTTCTCGCCGCCGCGCGCCGGGATGCCCTGCGCCCGCTCGACCTGATAGAGAAGGTCGGTGAACTCGGCGCGGGCGCGCTTGAAGCCGGTCGTGTTGATGTTCGCGATATTGTTCGCGATCACTTCGACATTGGTCTGCTGGGCGTTCATGCCGGTCGCGGCGATCGCAAGGGCGCGCATGGGCTTTTACTTTCGTTAGATCGACATGCGGGAAAGTTCGAGATAGGCGGAGACGACCTTGTCGCGGATCGCGATGGCCGTCTGAAGGGTGCGCTCGGCGCCCATCACCGCGTCCACGACGGCCTGGGTCGAGGCCTTGCCGTTGACGCCCTGGATGGAGGTCGCCTCGGCGCCCTTCATGGTCTGGTTGGCCTCGCGGGCCATGTCGGCCATGGCGGCGGCGAAGCCCTGGCCGGCGCTGGCGGTCTCGCCGGCTCCGGCGGTGGCGACCTTGTCCAGGCGGAAACTGTCGACGCGTGTGGCCGCGTTGGTGAGGGCGGAAATCATGGCGTTCAGCCTCGCATGAGATCGATGGTGAGATTGATCAGCTCGCGCGCCTGCTTGATGACCTGGAGATTGGCCTCGTAGGAGCGGTTCGCCTCGCGCATGTCGGCCATTTCGACGAGCGGGCTGACATTGGGCATCTTGACGTAGCCGTCGGCGTCGGCCGCCGGATTGCCGGGGTCGTATTCCGACTTGAACTGCGCGCGGTCGAGGCCGATTTCCTTGACGTGGACGATCTCGGCGCCCGTCATCCGGTCGATTTCGGACGCGAAGGTCACGGTCTTGCGGCGATAGGGGTCCGAGCCCGGCGTTTCGCCGGTCGAGCGCGCGTTCGCGACGTTTTCGGACACGACGCGCAGGCGCGTCGATTGGGCCTCGAGGCCGCTGGCGGCGATGCGAAGGGCGGAGGAGATCGCGTCGGTCATCGGTCGTCAGCCCTTCAGCGTGGAGAGGTACATGCGGTGGAAGGCCTTGGCGATGGACGTGTCGAGCGCGTAGTCGCGCGAGATTTCGCCCGCCTTCAGCATTTCCTGCTCGAGGCTCACGGAGTTGCCCGAATGGGTGACGTCCCAGGGCGTCTGGCGGGCGGCGTCCACGCCGAACTCGCGGCCGGCCGAGGCGACGAGATGGTTCGCGCTGGAGGCGGCAAGGTCCAGCTTCGTGGTTTCCAGAACCGTCGAGAAGGCCGAAACGTCCTTGGCGCGGTAGCCCGGCGTGTTGGCGTTGGCGACGTTTTCGGCGACCACGGCCTGGCGCTGCGACAGCCAGTCGGCGCGGGTGGAGGAAAGGCCGAAGAGATATAAATCGCTCATTGCGCGGTAGATCCTCGAGACTGGTCTCGTAACCGCGTTTTAAGGAAAGCCACTTGTCCGAAACTGGCTAACGGAACAAAAACCTTTTGTTAATCAAGCGTTAACCATGGTTAACAGGGATTAATACTTCCGGCCAAATGAAAAGGCCCCGCCATGGGCGGGGCCTGGATAGATGAAGCCGAAGAGGAAGGGGGATCAGACCCGAGGCTCGACGCGCAGCCGCGCGGCCTCGATCGCCTTGGCAAGCCGCTGGGTGTTGATGCCCGGCTCGAGATCGGGCTCGGCGAAGGCGATGTAGTTGATGTGGACGTTGGAGCGCGTGGCCGACAGGCTCAGACGGAAATGCACGCTGACCTCGGGCAGGCGCAGTTCCATGTCGAGATCGATCGCAGGCGGGGTGCCCCAGGTCAGATGGATTTCGCCCCCGTCCGCAAAGCGCAGCGCGCCGGGCTGGAGAAAGAGCTGCGTGGAGGAATCCACGATATCGGCGATGTTGCCGTAGGCCTCCATGCGCAGAAACGCGACATAGTCGATCGCCTCCACCAGCCGCAACTCCGCCACGACCTCCCGGATGCCGTTCGCCACCAGACGTTCCCGATCCGCTGCGTGCTTGTTGCGAACGTTAAGCATGACTTGGGCGCCCATGGAGAACCTTTACTCGGAAGAAGAACGTGGCGGTCCGGGCGACGAAGCAATGCCGCGGAGCGTTAGGCGACCCCAATTTCCATCCGCGTGCCTGAACGCTCGTGGAGATAGTAGATGACTTCCGCGACCGCCTTGAAGAACTGCGGGGGAATCATCTGATCGACTTCCACATGATCGTACATCGACCTTGCCAAGAGCTTGTCCTCCACCACGGGAATGTCATGCGTCTCGGCAATCTCGCGAATTTTCAAGGCCATGGCATCGACGCCCTTGGCCACGACCAGCGGCGCGCCGCCTTCCTCGCGCACATAGCGCAGTGCGATCGCGTAGTGGGTCGGGTTGGCGATCACCACGGTCGCCTTGGGAACGGAGGCCATCATGCGGCGCTTGGTGCGCTCGCGGGCGATCTGGCGCTGGCGCGCCTTGACCATCGGGTCGCCTTCCGACTGCTTCATCTCGTCCTTGATTTCCTGCTTGGACATGCGCAGGTCGCGCCGCCACAGGATGCGGGAGAAGAGGAGGTCGGCGGCCACCAGGAGGATCGTCGCGACCGACACGGCGGCGAGGAGCCGCATCGAGAGGCCGAGAATGGTTTCCGGGAGCTGCAGCGGGTCTGAGAACATCGTCGTCACCAAGAGGGGCAATTCCTCGGAAAGTATCCATCCGACGATGATCGTTACGCCGAAGAACTTGAAGAGGGCCTTAGCGAACTCGGTGAACCCGCGCTTACCGAAGAGCCTTCCCCAGCCTTGGGTTAGCGAAATATTGGAGGCCTTGGGACGAATTCGCTCAAGGTTGATCTGAGGCGGGTTCTGAAGCAGCGACGCGAGAACGCCGGCCACGATGAAGAGGCCGGTGGCGGGCAAGATGAAATGCGCCGCCTGGAGCGTCGTGGCGTGGAGAAAGCGCAGGGCATCGTAACCGTTTCCGAGCGACCATTGCGTCGGGTTCTCGAAGGTAACCTTCAGGTCGCTGAAAAGTTGCGCGGCATTGTTGCGCGCCTGGAAGACGACGACGCAGATGGCGGCGAGAAGCGAGGCGAGGATGGGCGCCTCGCGCGAGACGGGAAGGTTGCCCTTCTCCACCGTGTCGCGGATTTTCTTCTCTGTCGGTTCTTCTGTTTGGGACTCTTTGTCCGCACCGTCCGCCATGGTCCGTCCGCTCCCGATCGCGCATGAAGCGAGGCCGGGCGCGGACCCTCATGGTCCGCGCCCGGCCTCGCCGGTCGTTATTCGCCCTTTTCGGTAAGGTCGAGCCGTCCTTCGGCCGACAGGCGAAGGGCGGCGGCCGCGATGGAGCGCCGGGCGTCGTGAACGGCACTCGCCGCCACGGCCTCGTTGCGGCCGAGCTCGGCCTCGACCATGCGGCGGGCGCGCGCGCCGAGCGCGGCCAGGACCGCCTCGCGCATCGTCTCGTCCGTGCCGGACAGGGCCTGCGTGACGGTTTCGGTCGGGATCGCATCGAACAGGAGGAGACGCGACTTCTTCGGCAGGCCCGGAATGTCCTCGAAGGCGAAGAGCAGCTTGCGCAGTTCCTTGGCTTCTTCCGGCTCGCTCGTCTCGATCGCTTCCAGGAGATCGTCGGTCTGCCGCTTTTCCATGCGGTTGACGATCTCGGCGAGCGTGGCGTGGCGCTGCTTGCGCTCGGCGCCGTTGCCGCTGGCCACGAAGGACTCGCGGAAGCGGTGCTCGATCATGCGCGCCATCTGCTCGCTCGGCGGCTTGGCCGAGAGCATGCGGCGCACCACGTCGTTGCGCAGCGGCCCCTCGAGGCTCGCCACGACCTGCGCGGCGATCTCGGCCTTGAGGCGCTGGATCGCGTAGGCGATGATCTGCGGATGCTCGCGCTGGAGCAGCGCCGTGATCGCCTGCGCGCCGAGCTGCTCCATCTCGTACCAGACCGGCAGCGCGTCGCCGTCGTCGATCGCTTCGTCGCGGTCGAAGACCAGCGCCTGTTCCTCGCTGGACAGCGAGGAGCGCAGGAGCTTGGAGAGTTCCGTGTCGAGACCGATCAGGCCGGGGCCGGAGCGGAAGGCGTCCTGGAAATCGGCGACGATGGCGTCGAGTTCGATGGAGCTGACCGGCTTCTGCTGCGAGGCGCCCTGGCGCAACGTGCGGATCTCGTCCGGGGTGAAGTGCTTGAGGAGCTTGGCCGCCCCCTCGCCGCCGAGCGTCAGGAGCAGGATGGCGGCCTTGGCCGCGCCCGACTTCTGCGGACCCTCGAGTTCCAGTGGTGTGTAGGCCCCCAACATGGCGATACCGTCAGACGGCGCCGGCGGACTTCGAGCGCGGCTGGCGAGCAGCCGGCGACACGATCTCCGTCAGCGTGATGCCGAAGCGCTGGTCCTCGTTCTCGAGCACCACGACCTCGCCGCGCGCCACGATGCGCCCGTTCACCATGAGGTCCACCGGGTCGGAGACATTGGTGTCGAGCTTCACCACGGCGCCGCGTCCGAGCTTCATCAGGTTGGCGACCGGCATCACCGTGGAGCCGAGCACGACCTGCATCGTGACCGGGATGTTCATGATGACGTCGAGATTGGGCTGAACCGGCGGAAGGTCGGCGGCGGGCGCCGCGTCCTCGTAGCTTTCGGCCATGAAGCCGTTCTCGGCGCCGAACTCCATCTCGCTCTCGGTCTCGTCGGTGAACTCGGTGTCCTCCACGCCGAACGTCGGATTGAAGGTCGTTTCGGTCTCGAGGTCGATCGTCTGGTTGGCCATGGGAGAACAGGTCCTTCGGAAAATCTCCGGGTCGAAGCGACCCTATTTATTAACGAATAGCGACTGGAACTGACGCGAAGCGGGACACGGCGTCCGCGTCGTTGGCAGGCGCCACGCGCCGGCGCTCGTAGCTGTCGAGAATGATGTCGAGGCGCTCGGCCAGGTCCTGCGCCTCGGCCATGCGCTCTTCCAGCGCCTGAAGCGTGCGCACGCCCTCGGTCTTCAGAAGCACCACGGCGTTGGCCGCGCGGTTGATCGACTGGTCGGCCTCGACGAGGGCGCCGCGAAGCGCCGTTTCGTCGGAGCGCAGGCGGCGCAGTTCGCGATACATGGAGCCCGTGCGCCAGCTGGTGACGACGAGGGCCGCGACGAGCAGGGCGTCAATCAGCAAGGATGTCATCGATGAACTCCTCCGTCGGGTCGACCGCTTCCTCGATCCGCACCATGTAGCTGTCGCGCGAGCGGCCCATATGGCCTCGGAACAGGCGCTGGCCCTCGCATTCGAGGACGAGCAGGCTTTCCATGGTCACCGAGAGCGGGATCGTCTGACCGATCTGGAACGTGGCGACCTCGCCGAGCGTCGTCGGATGCTCGGCCAGAAGCGCGCTGACGCGCATGTCCGCCTTCTGGAAGCCCGCTTCCAGATCCTTGGTCCAGCTTTCGTCGACGATCGAGGGACTGTTGTCGGGAAGCACGGCGAGCGCGCGCTTGTGCAGCGCCAGCACCGCCTCGGGGATCGCGATCCGCAGCGCCGCCACGCAGCGCCCGATCGACACTTCGAAGCGGAACTCCACGAACTGGCGCGCGTCGGCGGGAACCAGGGCGTCGAGCTTGGCGCCGATCTCCTCCACCACGAGCCGGTCCGGCGCCATCTGCATCGGCGCGATGTCGCCGAACACGGCATTGCCGGTGTCCACGAAGGCGCGCAGCGCGGTGTCGGCGAAGAACTTGCCGACGCTGGTGAGTGGCCGGCCGGCATCCAGCTTGTTGCGCCCGTCACCGCCGAAGGCCGCTTCGGCCACCGTGTCGGCGAAGAGCGCACCGCCGGCCACCAGAACCGTCTCGCGCCATTTGGGCGAGCGCACGGTGAGGACGATCTGCGTATCGGCCTGTTCCATCGCGCGGGCGTCGAAGGTGAAGTTCGACAGGTCGGCGAACTCGATCTTCAGCGGCGAGGCGTAGGAGGCGTTCAGCTTGGCGCTTGCGGCCTCGGCCCAGCTCGCGCCGATGACCTTGAGGCGGGGATAGCGGTCCGGCTCGATCCGGGCCGCCGAGCGAAGCCGCTCCCCGATGCGACGGTCGGTAACGGTTTCCATGGAGCCTCCTTATGCCGCCGGTGCCGGCGCGCCGCCGCCGATGGTCTCGGCCTCGACCTGGTCGATCGTCGGACGGTCATAGGCGGAGATCGCCTTGCGGCCGTATTCGAGCGCGACCTGCGGGAGAGCGCCGTTCATGTAGGCGATCAGCGTCTGCTTGATGATGATGTACATGCGCATCTGCTTCTCGCGCACCGACTTGATCTTGGCGGCGAGCGGCGCGAACACGCCGTAGGAGAAGAAAATGCCCGCGAAGGTACCGACGAGCGCCGCGCCGACGAGATGGCCGAGCACTTCGGGCGACTGGTCGAGCGCGCCCATGGCGTGAACGATACCGAGAACGGCCGCGACGATGCCGAGCGCGGGAAGACCGTCGGCGACTTCCTGAACCGCGTGCTTGGGTTTCATCTTGTCGTGCTGGACGGTGTGGATTTCCTCGTCCATCAGCGCCTCGATCTCGTGCGGACGAGCGTTGCCGATGATGATCAGGCGGCAATAGTCGCAGATGAAGTTGGTCATCGCCTGGTTCTTCAGGATGTTCGGAAACGCGCTGAAGATCGCCGATTCGGCCGGGTTGTCGACATGGGCTTCCACTTCCGAGCGCGACTTGGAGCGCATCTCGCGCATCAGCGAATGGAGAAGGCTGAGAAGGTCGAGATAGTCGCGCTGCTTGGGAACGGCGTCCTTGAAGGCCTCGCCCAGCGCCTTGCCCGTGTCCTTGACCACCTTCATGTTGTTGGCGACGAGGAACGTGCCGAGCGAGGCGCCCAGAATGATCAGGAGCTCGTAAGGCTGCCAGAGAACGTAGAGATGGCCGCCGGCTGCGACGTAACCGCCCAACACGCAGCCGATGGTGACGATAAGGCCGAGAAGAATACCCATCGGGTGCCTCTGAAGAAGAAGGAATTTGTTAACGCATAGGGTCGCCGACTTGCGCGAGACTGTGCGTTGCGAAAGGTTCCAGACGTTCCGTGCCGGGGTCAGCTTCGGGCCATTTGCAGCGGGTTAACTGGCGGTGAACGGAACGTCCCGCCCCCGGCGGATGCGTCGGTCGGGTCTTCCCCGCGAAGAGCCGGCATCCTCTCGCGACCCAAGGCCCTTCCCATGCAGACTTCGCTTCCCGTCGCTCTTTCCGGCCAGCTCGCCACGGAAAAGCGCCTCGATACGATCGCCAACAATCTGGCCAACCTGCGCACGGTCGGCTTTCGCGCCGAAGAGGTGAAATTCGAAAGCTACCTGTCGCGCACGGCGCCCGAGAGCGTCGCCTTCACCTCGGGCGGCGAGCGCTATCTCTCCACGCGCATGGGCGAGATGACCCAGACCGGCAACAAGCTGGACATGGCGGTGAACGGCGAGGCCTTCTTCGCCATCCAGACGCCGAAGGGCACCGTCTATACGCGCGACGGGCGCATGCAGATGAAGACCACCGGCGAACTCGTCACCGTCAATGGCGAGCCCTTCCTCGACGTCGGCGGCGCGCCGCTGCTGATCGACCCGTCGGGCGGCCCGATCTCCATCGCGCATGACGGCATGATCACCCAGAAGAACGTGCAGGTCGGCGCGGTCGGCCTGTTCAAGATGCCGGTCGGCGCCAATCTCCAGCGCGCCGGCACGTCCGGCGTCGTTCCCGACCGCGCGGCCCAGCCGATCGTCGATTTCGAGAACACCTCGGTGGTGCAGGGCTATGTCGAGGGCTCCAACGTCAACCCGATCCTCGAAATGACGCGCCTCATTGAAGTGCAGCGCGCCTTCGAACAGGCCGCCAACCTCATCCAGACCTCCGAGACCTCGCTCAACACCGCCGTGACCCAGCTCGGGACCACGAAGTAATGACGGGTCAGCGGCAGAAGGTGGACATGAGCGCGCTCGGCGGCCCGCTCATCCGCGTCAGCGGCCATATCGTGGACGTCTCGGCGCAGGCCTTTCGCGTGGCAGGCCTCAGTCCCTTCGTGAAGCTCGGCGACTGCGTCGTGTGCAACGGGCCGGAGGGCGAGGAGCTGGGAGAGATCGTGCGCGTCGAGGAAGCGGCGGCGACGGTGAAGCCCTTCGCCGTGCGGTTCCAGAGCGGCGTGCGCACGCTCGCCTGGCGCACCGGCCCCGTCACCGTCGCGCCCTCGCCGAGCTGGCGCGGGCGCACGATCGACGCCTTCGGCCGTCCCTGCGACGATCTCGGCCCCCTGGAACAGGGTCCCGTCTCCTATCTCACCGACACGCTGCCGGACGCGGCCATGCGGCGCGGCCGCGTCAAGGACAAGGTGTCCACCGGCGTCAAGGCGATCGACATCTTCACGCCCCTGATCCGGGGCCAGCGCATGGGCATCTTCGCGGGCTCGGGCGTCGGCAAGTCGACGCTGATGGGCATGCTGGCGCGGGCCGAAGGCTTCGATACGGTGGTCGTGGCGCTGGTCGGCGAGCGCGGCCGCGAGGTGCGCGAGTTCCTGGAAGTCACCATGGCGGGCCAGCTGGAGCGCGTCGTGACCGTGGTCGCGACCGGCGACGAAAGCCCGATGATGCGTCGTCTGGCGCCCAAGACCGCGATGACGGTCGCCGAATATTTCCGCGACCGGGGCGACCACGTCCTCCTCATCGTCGATTCGGTGACGCGCCTCGCCCATGCCGCGCGCGACGTGGCGCTCGCCGCCGGCGAGCCGCCGGTGGCGCGCGGCTATCCGCCGAGCGTCTTTTCCGAACTGCCCCGCCTTCTGGAGCGCGCCGGCCCCGGCGCGCCGGACGGCGGCACGATCACCGGCCTCTTCGCGGTGCTGGTGGACGGCGACGACCACAACGAGCCGGTGGCCGATTCCATTCGCGGCACGCTGGACGGGCATATCGTGCTCAACCGCGCGATCGCCGAGGAAGGCCGCTTTCCGGCGGTGGACGTCCTGAAATCCATTTCGCGCCTTGCCGACCTCTCCTGGAGTTCGGAGGAGCGGGAGCTCGTCTCGCGGCTGCGCGCCATGATCGCAAGGTTCGAGGACACGCGCGACCTGCGGCTTCTCGGCGGCTACCAGCGCGGCGCCGACCAGACGCTCGACCAGGCCGTGGACCTCGTGCCCCATGTCTATGGCGGGCTGATGCAGGGGCCGGCGGACGGGCCGAGCGAACGGCCCTTCGAGGAACTCTCGCGCCGTCTCAAGGCGGGCATGGGCGGCGGCTGACGGGCCGGGCGGGCATCGCCCCGCCCTTCGTCTCCCCTAAGCGTCGAGCGTCAGCGCGACCGGCGCGGCGCTTTCGCGGCCGGGCGATCCCAGCCCTCCACCACGGCGCGGGGCGCGTCGGCCGGGCCGTCGCGCCAGCCGATGTCGCGCTGGATCCAGTCGGGCATCTCGTCCTCGCGACAGGTCTGCGCGCGAAGAACGAAACGCTGCCGCAGGAACGCCATCCATAAGGCGAGCTTACCCGTCAGGCCGCGCGCGCTCGGCACGCCCGCCCGTTCGATCGATCCGGTCGACATGTTCTCGTTCTCCGCTCTATGCGGCCTCACAGATCGCGCGGGAGGGCTTGCCCGTCCAATCGAAGCTCCCGCATGATGCATAAGGGGAGTTTATGCATCATGGCCCGACACCTGCCGCCGCTCGCCGCGCTCCGCGCCTTCGAGGCCGCCGCGCGGCATCTCAGCTTCACCCGCGCCGCCGAGGAGCTCGGCATGACGCAGGCCGCCGTCAGCTACCAGATCAAGGTGCTGGAGGAGCGCGTCGGCACGCCCCTGTTTCTGCGCGGCCGGCGGCAGATCGCGTTGACGGCGGAGGGGGCGCGCTTTGCCGCGGAATGCACGTCCTCGTTCGAGCGCCTGTCGGCGGCCTACGACGACCTCCGCGGGTCGGCGGCGGGCATGTTGTCGATCAGTTCGGTTCCGACCTTCGCCACATATTGGCTCGCCCGCCATCTCGGATCGTTCCAGCTCGAACATCCCGAGACGGCCGTGCAGTTGACGAGCACCCGGCACGTCACCGACTTCGAACGCGAGCCGGTGGACATCGCGATCCGTGCCGGCACGGGGTCCTGGCCGGGCCTGACGGCGCATCTTCTGGTCGCCGTCGATTACACGCCCATGCTCAGTCCCGATCTTGCGAACCGCTTCGGAGGGCTGCCGAAGTCGGCCACGGAGCTGCTACGCTTTCCGCTCGTGAACACGACGCACGAATGGTGGGACCTCTGGTTCTCGATGATGGGCATCACCCAGCAAGGCATTGACCGAAGGTCGGGTCCCACACTGGGCAGCCAAGACCTGGAAGCGGTCGCGGCTCTTGCGGGTCAGGGCGCATCCTTGCTGACCCCCTTCTTCTATGCCGACGAGATCGCGGCGGGCCGTCTCGTCCAGCCCTTCCGTGAACTCTATCCGATCGGACGAGGCTACTATCTCGTTTATCCCACGGCCCGGCGGACTGTTCCCAAAATCCGCGCCTTTCGAGATTGGCTGCTCTCGCATTTCCCGACGGCGGACGGCGATCTTTCAAGCGCGGAAGGGATCGGGTAGAAGCCGGCCATGGCCCCTCCCCCGCTTCTTCGTCTCGACGGCGTGCGCCTCACTTTCGGCGGCACCCCCCTTCTCACCCATGTGGAACTCGGCGTCCTGCCGGAAGACCGGATCGCGCTGGTCGGGCGCAACGGCTCGGGCAAGTCGACCCTCCTGAAGATCGCCGCCGGCATCGTCGAGCCCGATGGCGGCGAGGTCTTCCGCCAGCCGGGCGCGACCATCCGCTATCTCGCGCAGGAGCCCGATTTCGGCGCGGCCGAGACGGTGGAGGCCTATGTCGCGGCCGGGCTCGGGCCGGCCGACGATCCCTATCGCGTGACGCGCCTGATGGAGGGCCTCGGCCTTCGCCCCGACGCGCGGCCGGGCGATCTCTCCGGCGGCGAAGCGCGCCGCGCCGCGCTCGCCCGCGTGCTCGCGCCCGAACCCGACATCGTGCTTCTGGACGAGCCGACCAACCACCTGGACCTTCCGACCATCGAATGGCTGGAAGAGGAAATTCGCGGCATGCGCTCGGCGGTCGTCACGATCAGCCACGACCGTCGCTTTCTGGAGCGCGTGACCGAGGCGACCGTCTGGCTCGATCGCGGCTCGGCGCGGCGCCTGAACGAAGGCTTTGCCGGCTTCGAGGCCTGGCGCGACAAGATCCTCGAGGAGGAAGAGCGCGACCTTCAGAAGCTCGACCGCAAGATCGTGCGCGAGGAGCACTGGCTGCGCTACGGCGTCACCGCCCGGCGCACGCGCAACGAGCGGCGTCTGGCCGGCCTGCACCAGCTGCGCGCCGACCGCAAGAACGCCCGCCGCGCCGTCGGCACGGTGGAGATGGCCGTCGGCGAAACGCGCGAAAGCGGCAAGCTGGTGATCGAGGCGAAGCACGTCTCCAAGCGTTATGGCGAGCGCGTCCTGATCGAGGATTTCTCCACCCGCATCCAGCGCGGAGACCGGATCGGCCTCGTCGGCCCGAACGGCGCAGGCAAGACGACGCTGCTCAAGATCCTGATCGGGGAAGCCGAGCCCGATTCCGGCACGGTGCGCCTCGGCACCAATCTCGACCTCGCCTTTCTCGACCAGAAGCGCGCCGGCCTCAACGACGAACTGTCCGTCGCCGACGCGCTGACGGACGGGCGCGGCGATCAGGTCATGGTGAATGGCGAGCCGCGCCATGTCGCGGGCTATCTCAAGGACTTCCTGTTCCAGGCCGAGCAGATCCGCACGCCCGTCGGCAATCTGTCGGGCGGCGAGCGCGCGCGCCTGCTTCTGGCGAAAACGCTCGCGACGCCCGCCAACATTCTCGTTCTGGACGAGCCGACCAACGATCTCGACATGGAGACGCTGGACCTCCTGCAGGAGCTGATCGCCAACTATCCCGGCACGGTGCTTCTCGTCAGCCACGATCGCGACTTTCTCGACCGCACGGTGACGAGCACGATCTCGCCGGAGGAGAACGGACGCTGGCTCGACTATGCCGGCGGCTATTCCGACATGGTGGCGCAGCGGCGCGGCGCGCAGAAGGAAGCGCGCAAGGCCGAGAAGCCCAAGACGGCAAGCACCGGCACGACCGCGAAGGACGCGCCGAAGCCGGCGGCGGCCGCGACGAAACTCTCCTTCAAGCAGAAATTCGCGCTGGAGAACCTGCCCAAGGAGATCGCCAAGCTGGAAGCGGCGATCGCCAAGGCGGAAGCCGAGATGGCGGACCCGGCGCTCTTTGCCAAGAACCCGGATCGCTTCGCCAAGCTGGCGAGCGCCAGCGAGAAGGACCGCGCGGCGCTCGCCAAGGCCGAGGACGAGTGGCTGGAGCTGGAAATGCTCCGCGCCGAGATGGAAGGCTGAACCCGAACCGTTCAGCCCGGCCGAGCTTTACGCTCGGACGCCCTTCACCGCCTTCCAGGCCGGGGCGATCACCCGGCCGACGATCGGGATCAGCGCGAAGCCCACGACGAGGCCGACGAGACCTGAGCCGAGCGCGGTGACCAACCAGCCGAGCGCGCCGCCGATGCCGGGCGCGAGATTCGCAACGGTGAGGCTGGTGTCGTGGATCACGTGTTCGATCCCGTCGATGCCGTATCCGGCCAAGCCGTGGACGAGAATGCCGCCGCCGACCCAGACCATCGCCGCCGTGCCGACCACGGCGAGAGCGCGCAGGAAATGCGGCATGAAGCGCACGAGCCCGCGCCCGAAGGCGGCGAGCGCGCCCGTGCCCCGGCGGGCGAGAGCGATGCCGACATCGTCCGCCTTCACGATCAGCGCCACCGCGCCGTAGACGACGGCGGTGATGCCGACCGCGACGATCGCCATGACCACGGCCTTGGTCCAGATGCTCCCGTCCGGCAGGCCGGCCAGCGTGATCGCCATGATCTCGGCCGAGAGGATGAAGTCGGTCTTCACCGCGCTCGCCACGCGCTGCTCTTCCAGAAGCGCGGCATCGGCCGCGACCGGCGCGGCGGCGTGGTCGGCGGCGCCATGCGCGGCATGGGGCACGAGTTTCTCGTAGATCTTCTCGGCGCCCTCATAGGAGAGATAGCAGCCGCCGAGCATCAGAAGCGGGGTGATCGCCCAAGGCGCGAAGGCTTCGAGCAGAAGCGCGATCGGCAGGAGAAACAGGAGCTTGTTGCGCACCGAGCCCTTGGCGATGCGCCAGACGATCGGCAGTTCGCGCTCGGCCGCAAAGCCCACGACATAGCGCGGCGTGACGGCCGCGTCGTCTATCACGACGCCGGCGGCCTTCGCGCCCGCCTTGGCGGCCTGCGCGCCGACATCGTCGAGCGAGGCGGCCGCCACTTTCGACAGGGCCGCGACATCGTCCAGAAGTGCGATCAATCCGATGCTCATGCGATCCGTCTCCCCGAAGCGTCGATCCGTTGCCGTTCATACACAGGCTGCGCCCGCCCAACGAGATCGTGCGTGATGAGCGCTTTCCTTTTGCGTCCCGCGATGCACACTTTCCGCAGGACCGCCGGAACCGGCGGAGAATGCGGCAGCGAGGGAGACAGGCCATGCACACGGGCGCGAGGATCGATTCGCCGCGAGGAATGGTGGCCCGGCTCTTCGGCGTCGCCGGTCTCCTTCTCGTTCTCGGCCAGCCGGCCCATGCGATCGAGACGACGGCGCATGCCGCCTATATGGTGGATCTCGGCTCCGACACGGTTCTGTTCGAAAAGAACGCCGATCAGCAAGTGCCGCCGGCGAGCCTTTCCAAGCTGATGACGCTCGCGGTGATCTTCGACGAGTTGCGCAAGGGCTCCGTGCGCCTCGACGAGACCTTCGCCGTGTCCGAACATGCCTGGCGCACCGGCGGCGCGGCCTCCGGCGGCTCCACCATGTTCCTGCCGCTCAATTCGCAGGTCAGCCTTGGCGATCTCATCAAGGGCATCGCCATCCAGTCGGGCAACGACGCGACGATCGTCGCCGCCGAAGGCATCGCCGGCTCCGTGCCGGCCTTTGCCGAGATGATGAACCGCAAGGCGCGCGAACTGGGGCTGACCCATTCGCATTTCGTCAATCCGCACGGCCTGCCCGATCCCGGCCAATATGTCTCGGCGCATGATCTCGTGACGCTCGCAAGCTACCTGATCCGCGAGTTTCCCGAGCAATATCCGCTGTTCTCGGAGGAAAGCTTCACCTTCAACGGCATCACGCAGCGCTCGCGCAACCCGCTCCTGCCGCTCGGCGCCGACGGGCTGAAGACCGGCCACACGTCCGAGGCCGGCTACGGTCTCGTCGCCTCCGCCAAGGACGACACGGGCCGGCGCATCGTCTTCGCCCTGACCGGGATGAAGAGCGTGAAGGAGCGCGCCGAACAGGCCCGCGCCATGATGACGGCGGGGCTTCGCGGCTTCGAATCGATCACGGTGGCCAAGGCCGGCGAGGCGCTCGGCGACGTTCCCGTGAAGAACGGCGCGGAGCCGAGCGTGCCGGTGCGCACGGGCGGCGACATCCGCTTCCTGCAACCGCGCGGCGAGAGCGGCGGCCCGGTCACGAAGGAGATCGTGCCGATCGGCATTATCGATGCGCCGGTTCCCGAAGGGCGGCGCGTGGCACAATTGAAGGTTCTGCAGGGCGGCAAGGTGCTGCGGGAAGAGCCGCTCTATGCGGCGCGCGCCATCGAGGAAGCCAGCCTTTTCCAGCGCATTCAGAACACGGTCCTCGGCCATTTCCAGTGACGGCCGGGCGAGATCGACCCTTGTCTGCGGGGAGCGCCCCTTCCGCTCAGTGCGTCATCTGCGCCATGGCGTCCACCACGGCGTTGTGCGGGTAGGGCTTGAAGAAGAACAGGCTGTCCTCGGGCAGATCGTCGGCCTGCGGCGGGCGCACGCCTGATGTCACGATGATGCGCACCAGCGGCCAGCGCTCGCGCACGGTCGCCGCCAAGCGGTAACCGTCCATGGAACCCGACATCTGCACGTCGGTGAAGAGGATGCGGATGTCGGACTGCGTTTCCAGAAGGCGGATGGCCTCGTCGGCGTTGCGCGCGCCATAGGAAACCAGCCCGGCCTCTTCCGCCAGATCCATGGCGTCCATCATCAGAAGCGTGTTGTCGTCGACGATCACGGCGCCAAAGCGTTGGGAGAGGCTGAAACGGCTCAAAGGGGAGTTCCTTCGACTAAGGAAAGGTCGGCCCTCGCCGCCTTGGTTGAAGAGGACCCTATTACGACTGGCTTGCGCTCACCTTTCCACACAGGGTGAAATAGAGACCCTGGGTTGTGAAATTCATGGACGCCGAACCATCGAAATAAGGGGCGACGATCCGCTGAATCAGGCGGCTTCCGAACCCCTTGCGCTCCGGCGCGACGACGGGCGGGCCGCCCCGCTCCCGCCACTCGAGGTTGAACACCCCATCACCCGTCACGCTCCAGGCAAGCTCGACCTCGCCCGTGTCGTTGGAAAGGGCGCCGTATTTGACGGCATTGGTGGCGAGCTCGTGCAGCGCCAGCGAAAGGCCGAGCGCCTGTTGGCTGCCGAGGATGACCTGCCCGCCCGACAGGTGGAACCGGCTGCGGGCATGATCGAGCGCGCCGAGCGCGACGTCGATCACCTCGCGGATGTCGGCCGTTTCCCAATCGGTCCGCGTCAGGACGTCCTGCGCGCGGGCGAGCGCGGCGATCCGCCCGGAAATGGCCTCGCGCCCTTCCTCGACGGTTTTGACCTGGCGCAGCGTCTGGCTCGCGATGGCCTGGACCATGGCCATGGAATTCTTCATGCGATGGGCCATCTCGCGCATCAGCACGATGCGCTGCTGATCGGCCATGATGCGCGAGGTGACGTCGTAGCCCTCGACCAGAATGCCGGTGACCACATCGGCCTGATTGCGCACGGGCTGGTAGACGAAGTCGAGAAAGCGCTCCACCGGGGCCGCGCCGGGCTCGACCTGGATGGCGTAGCGCGCGCCCGTCCGGGTCTGCGCCTTGCCGCTCGCAAAGACCTCGTCGAGCAGCGTCCCATAGCCCTGCTGCATCGCGTCGGGCAGCGCTTCGGCTACGGTGCGCCCGACGATCTGCCTTGCGCCCACCAGCCTTTGATAGGTCGGATTGATCCATTCGAAGCGATGCTCGGGGCCGCGCAGCATGGCCATGAAGCTCGGCGCCTGCTGGAACATCTCCTTGAAGCCCGCGCGCTCAGCCAGCACCTCGCGCCGGGCGATCACCTCGCCGGTGGTTTCCGTGCAGGCGCAGAACATGCCGCCGACGTCGCCGTTCTCGACGCGCACCGGCGTATAGGAAAAGGCGAAATGCGTTTCCTCGGGATAGCCGTTGCGGTGCATCGTGAACTCGATGTCGTCCATATGCGTGGACACGCCCGCATAGGCCCGGTCGAGAATGGGCTCCACGACATCCCACAGGTCGAACCAGAGATCCTGGAACGGACGCCCGAGCGCTCGCGGGTGCCGCTGGCCGCACATCGCGGCATAGCCGTCATTGTAGAGGGTGATCCGGTCCGGCCCCCAGACCACGAGCATGGGCTGGCGCGAGCCGAGCATGATGCCGACCACGGTGCGCAGGCTCTGCGGCCAGGTTTGGACAGGTCCGAGCGACGTGGTGCACCAGTCGAAGCACCGGATCAAAGCGCCGGACTCGCCTCCCCCCTTGAGGAAATCCGGGCTCGCGTCGTCGCCGGTGCACGGCACCGTTTCTTCTGACAACCTTGGCCTGCCTTTCAAGACGTCCCTCCCTTTCCTTATTCCGCATGACGGGGTGAAAGGGAAGAGTCGGCGGCGGAACGCTCGCTAGCCTGGAAGAAATAAGATCCTCTTGTGGATTGGGGGCTTGCGCCGAAAGAACTTGACGGCGGGCGTGCTTGCGCCGATATGAGGGCCGTATTCGCCGCGTTTGCGCTGCGTCCGCCCTCTCCCGAATCTCGGGTTCGATCTTGCCGGACGCCTGCTGGTCGCATTTGCCAGCCGCGGTCCGCGTTGATCTGTTCCCGCGCAGGAACGGTCAGCCGTTTATCGGCCTTTCAGAGGCCGAAGCCAGTCAAAGGCATTCCTTGACCCAGACGAATTTCCAGGCGCTCGGCCTTGCCGACGCGCTTCTGTCCGCCCTTGCGGCGATGGACTTCACCGTGCCGACGCCGATCCAGGCGCAGGCCATTCCCGCCGTTCTGAAGAACCGCGACGTGCTCGGCATCGCGCAGACCGGAACCGGCAAGACCGCCGCCTTCTCGCTCCCGATCATCGACCAGCTGCTGCGCGCCGGCGGCAAGCCGAAATCCGGCTCCGCCAAGGTGCTGGTGCTCGCCCCGACGCGCGAACTGGCCATCCAGATCGCCGACAACGTCAAGGGCTTCACGGCCGGCACGCCGATCCGCCACATGACCGTCTTCGGCGGCGTGTCGATCCGTCCGCAGATGGAAGCCGCCCGTCGCGGCGTCGACATCGTGATCGCGACCCCCGGCCGCCTTCTCGACCTCATCGACCAGCGCGGCCTGACGCTCGCCGACATCAGCCACGTCGTGTTCGACGAGGCGGACCGGATGCTCGACATGGGCTTCATCCGCGACATCACCCGCATCGTGAAGATGCTGCCGACCAACCGTCAGTCGCTCCTGTTCTCGGCCACCATGCCCGACAACATCGCCTCGCTGGCGGCGAAGTTCCTGAAGTCGCCGGTGCGCGTCGAGGTGACGCCGGAAGTCGTGACCGTCGAGAAGATCGACCAGAGCGTCTTCCTCGTGCCGCAGAAGATGAAGAAGCACTGGCTGATCAAGCATCTGCCGGGCTTCGAAAAAACTGTCATCTTCACCCGCACCAAGCATGGCGCGAACCGTCTGTCGGAAGATCTCGAGAAGGCCGGCATCGGCGCGCTCGCGATCCACGGCAACAAGAGCCAGGGCGCCCGCCAGCGCGCGCTCTCGGAGTTCCATGCCGGCAAGCTGCGGGTTCTCGTCGCCACCGACATCGTGGCGCGCGGCATCCATGTCGACGACATCAGCCATGTCGTGAATTTCGACCTGCCGGAAGAGCCGGAAAGCTACGTGCACCGCATCGGCCGCACGGCGCGCGCCGGCAAGTCGGGCATCGCGGTGACGCTCTGCGATCCGTCCGAGCGCTCCAAGCTGCGCCAGGTCGAGAAGATCACGGGCCTGCGCTTCGACGTGCAGACCAACGAGTTCTCCGACGCCTCGGCGGCGCCCGAGGAGCCGCGCGGCGAGCGCGGCCCCCGTCCCCAGCGCTCCGGCCGCCCCGGCGGCGGCGCGGGTCGCGGCGGTCGCGGCGCGCCGTCCGGCGAGCGTCGCCCGCATGGCGAGCATGGCCGCCCGGCCCAGCGCAACGAGAGCGGCGCGCCGCGCGGCGAGGAGCGCGACAGCCAGCCGAACCGCAACCGCACGCCGCGGCGTCGCGGCGGTCGTCCCCAGGGCGGCTCGCGCGCGGCGGGCTGATATCGCCCGTTTCAATCAGACGAACGAAAGGGGCCGAAAGGCCCCTTTTGTGTAACCGGCGCTGCCATGTTGCGCCTCTCGCCCCGGCCCCCATATGCAGGGACGAGACAGCTTCCATCCAAGGACAGAATCATGGCCGAGACCGTGAAGGTCGACATCCCTCACAAGCTGACCCGCGAGGTCGCGCGCCAGCGGATCACCGAAGGGTTCGACCGCGTCCGGTCCGACGCCACGGGCGGCATGTTGAAGTTCGAGGATCAGTGGACCGGCGACCATCTCGACTTTCGCGCCGGAATGCTCGGCCAGCGCGTCGTCGGCCGGCTCGATATCCATGACGACCATGTCCATATCGAACTCGACCTGCCGGGCTTCCTCGCCTCGCTCGCCGGCAAGCTGACCGGCAAGATCCGCTCCGAAGGGCAGATCTTGCTGGAGAACAAGAAGGCCTGACGCCTCAGGGCTTGGCGTTGGTGTTGGCGACGCCGCGCAGCGTGGCGTTCTCGGCGACGACGGTCGGGCTGCCCGCCTCGGCGTCGATCGTCCGGATCGAGCCGAGGCCCGGCACTACGGAGCCGACCTTGACGCGCACCAGCTCGTCGCGGGTCGCCAGCAGCGCCTCGTTCCTGAACACCATCACGATCTGATAGTCTTCCGGCGTCGGCTCGCGCAGGCGCACGATCTCGGGCGCGGGCATCGCGTTCGACGTGTCGATCGAGCCCGTCTGGATCTGGTCGAGCTTGGGCGGCATGTTGGCGAGCGCGGCCTGCTGGAAATAGTCGGGCGACTGGAGCGACACGGCGAAGGACCAGCAGAAGAAGCTCGCCGAGGCGACTGCGAGCGTGACGGAGGCCGTGCCGACCAGCCAGTCCGCCAGCGTCCATTCCGCCGAGAACGTGCCGGCCGTCAGCCGCTCGCGCAGGCGCTTTCGCGGCAGGTCCTTCTTTTCGTCCAGATCCTCAAAGGCGATGTTCGACATGGGCAGGGTCCTCGATGCGTGGCTTGCCCGAGGGTTGCGCTTGGCCCGTTAACGAAGATCGTGCACGGCGCATCGACGCGAACTCAATCAAAGATTAGGGTTAGCCAACCATAAATCGGCTCTGTTCCGCCGGAGACCCCTCAAGACCATGCAGGCCGAAACGCCCCCGAACCGGCGCCGCGAAGGCCGCCGAAAGACGCGCCTGAGGCCGGGCAAGCTCGTCACCGAAGGCGGCGAGTTCCTGTGCGACTGCACCGTGATCGAGCGCTCCCAAAGCGGCGCGCGCATTCGCGCCTTCGCGCCGGTGACGACGCTCCTGCCGGAAGATCTCTTCCTGTTCGAGGAGATCGAATCCTACAAGCATCGCGCCCGCATCGTCTGGGCGAGCGGGGCGGAACTCGGCCTCGTCTTCCTGGCGCCGGGCTTCGCGGTGGACGACCAGGAGCGCAACCGGATCGCCGGCCGCTTCTACGCGGTGTCCGACTGAGATGCCGCGTCACCCTTTCGGCATGCCACTGGCCATGCCGCCCCGCTGCGGCATCTAAGAGCACCTGACAAGACCTCCGGGCGGAGGATGGTCGAGGGGTTTTCGTCAGGCCGCGTGGAGCAAAGCGCAGTCGATGCGAGGTCAGCATCGGCGAGCATTTGCGAAGAGGCGGCTGGCGAAAAGAATCGATCAGCCGACCCCGCGAGGTCTTGTCAGGTGCTCTAAAGCGCGAACCGTCCGACGCATCGAGGCCTTGCGGGTTTGATTCGAACCGTCCTTATCCTTCTGGGTCTGCCTGTCGTCGCGGGGCTCGCCTTTCTCGCCTACGCGCTGAGCCCGACCGCGATCGAGCCCGTGCCGCGCCCCGCGCCCACGTCGCTTTCGAGCCTTGCCGTCGAGCGCGGCGCGCGGCTGGCGCGGATCGGCAATTGCCAGACCTGCCACACGGCGGCAGGCGGCCCCTCCTATGCCGGCGGCTACGGGGTGGAGACGCCCTTCGGCACGATCTACGGCACCAACATCACGCCCGACGAGGAGACCGGCATCGGCCATTGGTCGCTCGCGGCCTTCGAGCGGGCCATGCGCGAGGGGATCGGCGCGCGCGGCGAGCATCTCTACCCGGCCTTTCCCTACGACCATTTCACCAAGCTCTCGGACGGCGACATCGCCGCGCTCTACGCCTTCCTGATGTCGCGCGAGCCGGTGCGGCGCGAGACGCCGGAGAACGATCTCCCGGCCCTTCTGCGCTTCCGCCCGCTTCTGGCGGGGTGGAAGCTCCTGGCGTTTTCCGATGGTCGCTTCGTTCCCGATGCCGCGCTCGACCCGGCCGTCGATTATGGACGCTATCTCGTGGAAGGCGCGGCCCATTGCGGCGCCTGCCACACGCCGCGCAACCTGATCCAGGCCGAGATCGCCTCGAAGGCGCTGGAGGGCGGCCAGTCCGGCGGCTGGTCGGCGCCCGCCATCGCCGGCGCGATCTCCGTGTCTGCGCCTTGGACGGCGGAAACGCTGACGACCTATCTGCGCGACGGCTATGCGCGCGACCACGGCGCGGGCGCGGGTCCCATGCAGCCGGTCGGCTTCAACCTGGCGCGCACGCCCGAGGAAGATGCGCAGGCGATCGCGGCCTATCTCCTGTCGGTCATGGACCAGAGCGTGCGCCCTGCCCTCGACCCGGCTCGGGCCGCGCAAGCCGAAGCGCTTCCCGGCGCGCCGCTCTTTGCGGGCGCCTGCGCCCGTTGCCATGGCGGTTCGGCCGCCGGCGCCTCGCAAGGCCTGCCGCTGGCGCAAAGCGGCACCGTCCATGCCGAGACGCCGCGCAATCTCGTGAACTTCATTCTCCACGGTCGCCAGCCCGCCCGAGGCGACACGGGGCCGGCCATGCCGGGCTTTGCCGGCGTTCTGACCCGCGCGCAGGTGGCCGAGATCGCGGCCTATGTCCGGGCGCGCTATTCCGCCGAGCCGCCCTTTTCCAAGCTAGGCGAGAGCGTCGACGAGATCGCCGACCGGGCGGGTGTGCCATGACCGGGCGCGAGAACAGGAGCTGGGGATCATGGTGAGCTTCACCGTCAACGGTCGGCGCGTCGAGACGCAGGCCGACCCCGCCATGCCGCTTCTCTATCTGCTTCGCGGCGACCTCGCCCTGAACGGCGCCAAATATGGCTGCGGCGTCGGTCAGTGCGGCTCCTGCGCCGTGCTGGTGGATGGGCGCTCCACCTTTTCCTGCCTCCTGCCGGTGGCCGCGCTGGAAGGGCGCGAGGTGGTGACGCTGGAAGGGCTCGGCGCGGGCGACAAGCCCGGCGCGGTGCAGGCGGCCTTCATCGCCGAGCAGGCCGCGCAATGCGGCTATTGCATCCCCGGCATGATCATCGCGGTGGAAGGCCTCCTGCGGCAGACACCCTCGCCCGGCGAGCCCGAAATCCGCGCCGCTCTGGAGCCGCATCTCTGCCGCTGCGGCACCCATGCGCGCATCCTGCGCGCCGCGCTGCGCGTCACCACGCCGCCCGCCGGCGCCTCGGAGCCCGGCCGGTGAGCGCCGACCTTTCGCGCCGCTCGCTCCTGAAGGCGGGGGGCGGCCTCACCCTGTTCTTCGCGCTTCGCCCCGGCTCGGGCCTAGCCCGCGACGACGCCCCCGGTGGCGAAGGCGCGGCGGCGGGCGGGCGACTGCCCGGCAGTCTGGCGGACACGCCGAGGCTCGACAGCTGGATAAGCCTTCATGCGGACGGAACGGCGACGGTCTTCACCGGCAAGGCCGAACTCGGCCAAGGAATTCGCACCGCGCTCTGGCAGATCGCCGTGGAGCAGCTTTGCATCAAGCCCGCCGACCTCACGCTGCGGACGGCCGACACCGGCACGACGCCCGACGAAGGCTTCACTGCCGGCAGCCAGTCGCTCAGCGAAAGCGGCGCGGCGATCGGCCATGCGGCGGCCGAAGTCCGCGCGATCCTCGTTTCGCGCGCCGCCGGGCGGCTCGGCGCGGAGGCCGGCACGCTCACCGCCGAAAACGGCGCGATCCGTGCCCCGGACGGGCGCAGCCTGTCCTATGCGGCGCTGGTGGAGGGGCTGGACCTGGCAGTGAACGCCACGCCCGGCGCGCGGCTCGTCAGCGGCGCGGAGCGGCGCTTCGTCGGCCAGCCGACGCCCCGGCTCGACATTCCCGCCAAGCTCACCGGCCGCGAGGCCTATCTTCAGGACATGCGCCCGGAGGGCCTCGTTCACGCCCGCGTCGTGCGCCCGCCCGTGCAAGGCGCGCGGCTGCGCGAGGTGGCGCTCGGGGAGGTGGAGGCCCTGCCCGGCGTTCTCAAAGTCGTGCGGAACGGCAGCTTTCTGGGCGTCATCGCAGAAACCGAATGGGGCGCGATCGAGGCGCGGCGCAAGCTGATCGGCCTCGCGCAGTGGGACGCGCCGCCCGCCCGGCCTGCGCCGGGCGCGGTGCACGAGTGGCTGCGGCAGGCCCCGGCCGAGACGAACGTGATCGCCGAGACGGCGGGTCTGCCCCCGGAGGGCGAGCGGATCGCCGCCACCTATCGCCGGGCCTATCAGATGCATGGCTCGATCGGCCCGTCCTGCGCGCTCGCCGAATTCCGCGACGGCCAGCTCACCGTCTGGAGCCACACGCAGGGCGTCTTTCCCGACCGCGACGCCATCGCGGAGCTGACCCGCCTGCCGCAATCCCAGGTGCGCGTGATCCATGCCGAGGGCGCGGGCTGCTATGGCCACAATGGCGCGGACGACGCGGCGGCCGACGCCGCGCTTCTGGCACTCGCCCTGCCCGGCCGGCCGGTGCGCCTTCAATGGATGCGCGAGGACGAGCACGGGTTCGAGCCCTATGGGTCCGCCATGATCTCGCAGCACGCCGCGCGCCTGTCGCGCGAGGGACGGATAACCGAGTGGAGCACCGATGTCTGGTCGATGCCCCATTCGACCCGGCCGGGCACGGCGGGCAATCTCCTGGCCGGCCAGCTCGTCGAGCCGCCCTTCGAGATGGAGGCGCCGCGCCCCATCCCGCAGCCCGCCGGCGGCGGCGACCGCAACGCCATTCCCGGCTACGACTTTCCCAATCTCAGCGTGCGCAACCATTTCGTCGCCGAGATGCCGGTGCGCGTGTCCGCGCTGCGCTCGCTCGGCGCCTATCACAACGTCTTCGCGCTGGAGAGCTTTCTGGACGAGCTGGCGCTGCGGGCCGGCGTCGATCCGGTCGCCTTCCGCCTCGCGCATCTGAGCGATCCGCGCGCCCGCGCGGTGGTGGAAGCGGCGGCCAAGCGCTTCGGCTGGGACAGCTGGACGCCGCGCGGGGGCATGAGCGGCCGGGGCTTCGGCTATGCGCGCTACAAGAATCTGGCGGCCTATTGCGCCGTCGCGCTGGAACTCGGTCTCGACCGCGACACGGGCCGCGTGCGGCTCGGCCGGGTCGTCGCGGCCTGCGACAGCGGCGAGGCCGTGAACCCGGACGGCATCCGCAACCAGATCGAGGGCGGGATCGTGCAGGCCGCGAGCTGGACCCTGTTCGAGGAGGTCGCCTTCGACGCGGCCGGCCCCGCCTCGCGCGATTGGGGGACCTATCCGATCCTGCGCTTTGCCGACGTGCCCGCCTCGATCGAGGTGCATCTGGTGGACCGCGTCGGCGAGCCGTTCCTTGGCACCGGCGAGGCCGCGCAGGGGCCGATGGCGGCGGCGATCGGCAATGCGCTGGCGCAGGCGGCGGGCGTGCGCCTTCGCGACCTTCCCTTGCGCCCCGACCGGATCACCGCCGCGCTCGGCGCCTGACCGCGGATCACGAAAAGGCCCGCCCCGATCGCTCGGGGCGAGCCTTCTCGTGTCTTCAGGTGAATATCGGGCGGATCACTCGGCCGGGACGACCTGGATCGGACCGGTTTCGGCCGTGGCGGGGCCGACCGGCTCGATCTTGCCGTTCAGCGCGGCATGGAGACGGTCGGTGTCCAGCTCGCCTTCCCAGCGGGCGACGACGAGCGTCGCCACGGCATTGCCGACGAGATTGGTCAGCGCGCGGCATTCCGACATGAAGCGGTCGATGCCCAGAATCAGCGCCATGCCGGCGACCGGAACCGAGGGGACGACCGAGAGCGTCGCGGCGAGCGTGATGAAGCCGGCGCCCGTGATGCCCGCCGCGCCCTTGGAGGAGAGCATGGCGACGAGGAGAAGCAGAACCTGCTCGCCCAGCGAGAGATGGATGCCCGTGGCCTGCGCGATGAAGAGGGCGGCCAGCGTCATGTAGATGTTGGTGCCGTCGAGGTTGAACGAGTAGCCCGTCGGGATCACGAGGCCGACCACCGACTTCTTGGCGCCCGCCGCTTCCATCTTCTCCATGAGCGAGGGCAGAGCGGCTTCCGAGGAGGAGGTGCCGAGGACGAGCAGCAGCTCTTCCTTGATGTAGCGGACGAGCGCGATGATCGAGAAGCCGTTGTAGCGGCAGACCGCGCCGAGCACGACGAACACGAACAGGAAGGCGGTGATGTAGAAGGTGCCGATCAGCATGGCGAGATTGGCGACCGAGGAGATGCCGTACTTGCCGATGGTGAAGGCCATGGCGCCGAAGGCGCCGATCGGGGCGGCCTTCATCAGGATGCCGACGAGCTTGAACATCGGCGCCGAGACGGCCTGCAGGAAGCCGATGACCGGCTGGCCCTTTTCGCCGACCATGCCGAGCGCGAGGCCGAACAGGACGGAGAAGAACAGGACCTGGAGAATGTCGCCCGAGGCGAAGGCCCCGACGATCGTGGTCGGGATGATGTTCTGCAGGAAGCCCGTGATGGTCTGCTCATGCGCCTTCACGGCGTAGTCGGCGACCGCCTTGCCGTCGAGCGAGGCCGGGTCGATGTTGAGGCCGGCGCCCGGCTGGATCACGTTGCCGACGATCAGGCCGATGATGAGGGCCAGCGTCGAGAAGGTGAGGAAGTAGAGCATCGCCTTGCCCGCGACGCGGCCGACCTTCTTCAGGTCGCTCATGCCGGCGATGCCGGTCACGATGGTCAGGAAGATGACCGGGGCGATGATCATCTTGACGAGCTTGATGAAGGCGTCGCCGAGCGGCTTCATCGACTCGCCGGTCTGCGGGTAGAAATGGCCGAGCAGGATGCCGACGGCGATCGCGGCCAGAACCTGGACATAGAGCTGCGCGTAGAACGGCTTGCGCGGAGCGGGCTCGCTCCGGACGACGGGTATGGATGCCATGAATGCCTCCCAACGGGTTTTTGTCGCGATCCATCCCGATCGCGTCTTGGAGGCCGGCGCGCTGCCCGCGAAGCCCCATGCCAATACTCATTGCAAGCATCGTGCCAACTGCTCTGCACGGCTGATATGCCCAGTGCGCAAGGCTGACGCTCCCTGAAAATCCTTGGACTTTTCTGACTTGTGCGGAATTCCACTCAACGAACCGGCATGATTGTGCGATAATCCGCACAGATGGATCGCAACCTATCCCTCCCTTTCGCTTTCGCGCGCCGCTCGTCGTTCCGGCGGGCGCTTGTCGCCTTGGCCGCGCTCGCGATGGTCGCCCTCGTCTGGATCGCGGGCGGCGAGGTCGGACGGCGGCAGGCCGAAGGGCAGCTCGCGACCCGCGCCGACAGCGCGCTCGCCGCCTCGTCCTCCGTTCTGCGCAGCGAGATCGCCAAGCAGCGTGCCGTGCCGAGCGTCCTCGCCGAGGACCCGGAAGTGGTCAGCGCCTTGCGCTGGCCGACCGAGGCCGGCCTTTTCCGCATCAACCGCCGTCTCGCGACCCTCACCGACACGACCGGCGCGAGCGTCATCTATCTCGTTTCGGGAACGGGCTTCGCGGTGGCCTCCAGCAATTACGACGAGCCACAGAGCTTCGTCGGCAACGACTACCGCTTCCGCAGCTATTATTCCGCCTCGATGAAAAACGGCGCGGCCGAGCAATACGCGCTCGGCTCGGTGAGCCGCCGGCCGGGCCTCTACATCGCGCGGCGGGTGGGCAGCGCGGCGGTGCCGCTCGGCGTCGTGGTCCTGAAGATGGAGCTGGATTCGGTCGAGGACACCTGGCGCGCCAGCGGCAACCGGATCATCGCCGCCGACCCGGACAGCGTGATCCTCGCAACCACCGAGCCGGACTGGCGCTTCCACACGCTGGCGCCCCTGCCCCCGGACGAGCGCAACGCCATTCGCGAAACGCTCCAGTTCGGCGCCGCACCGCTCACCCCGCTGGAGGCGCTCGCCGCGCGCGACGGGCGCTACTGGGTCCTGCGGGAGGAAGGCATGCGCGACCGCGTCTTCGAGGCGGACCGGCCGCTGGCCGACCCGATGCTCAACTGGCGTCTCTACGTCATGCTGCCTGCCGACGACACGCTGGGCGAAGCGCAACGCTCGGCGCGGCTCGTCGGCTACGCCCTGCTTCTGGCCGTCGCCGGCCCGGCCATCGCGCTGTATCGGCGGCGCGAGCGCTCGCAGCGACGCCAGCGCGAGCTCGCCGCGACGGCGGCCGAGCTGGAGCGGCGCGTTGGTGAGCGCACGGCCGAGATCGCGGAGGCGAACCAGCGGCTGCGGCAGGAGATGGACGCGCGCGAGCGCTCCGAGCAGCGGGCGGGCGAGCTGCGCGAGGAACTCGACCAGGCCGCCCGGCTGGCGACGCTCGGCCAGATCGCGGCCGGCGTCGCGCACGAGATCAACCAGCCGCTCGCCGCGATCCGCACCTATGGCGAGAATGCGGGCCTGTTTCTCGACCGGGGCGACATGGCGCGCACATCCGACAATCTGAAGCTCGTCGTCGGCCTCACCGATCGCATCGGCGCGATCACCGCGACCTTGCGCAATTTCTCGCGGCGCGGCTCGCAGCCGCTCGGCCCGGTCTCGCTGGAAAGCGCGGCGGAGGGGGCCGAGATGCTCCTACACAACCGTCTTTCGGGGGCCGACGTGACACTGTTGCGCGAGGGCGACGCCTGGGGCGCCAGCGTCCTCGCCGAGCCGATCCGCCTGGAACAGGTTCTCGTGAACCTCCTTCAGAACGCGCTCGACGCGGTGGCCGACCGTCCCGCCCCGCGCATCGCCTTGCGCGCGACGGGACGGGGCGAGACGATCGATCTCAGCGTCTGCGACAACGGCCCCGGCATCGACCCCGCCGTTCTGCCCCGCCTGTTCACGCCCTTCTCCACCGCCAAGCCGCGTGGCCTCGGCCTCGGCCTCGTCATCTCGCGCGACATTCTCGCCGAATGGGGCGGCGAACTCACCGCGCGAAGCGAGCCGGGCCAGGGGGCGCGCTTCACGGCCCGCCTCCGGCGCGCGCCCGAACCGGGATCATCCTCATGAGCGAAGTCCCTTCCCTGCCCGTCGCCTTCGTGGACGACGAGGCCGAGCTTCGAGCCGCCAACGAGCAGTCGCTGCTTCTGGCCGGTTATCGCCCCCTTCTGTTCGACCGCGCCGAAGCGCTGCTTGCCACGATCGGCCCGGAGTTCGAGGGCGTCGTCGTCACCGATCTTCGGATGCCCTGTCTCAGCGGCCTCGACCTGTTCCGCCGTCTGAAGGAGGTGGACCCGGACCTGCCGGTGATCCTCGTCACCGGTCATGGCGACGTCGCGACCGCCGTGGACGCCCTGCACGAGGGCGTCTACGATTTCATCGCCAAGCCCTACCCGGCCGCCCGGCTGATGGACGCGGTGCGGCGCGCGGGCGAGAAGCGGCGGCTCGTTCTCGAAAACCGCCGCCTTCGCGAACTCGCCCGCCAGGGGGGCGAGGCGGACGCGCCCCTGATCGGCGAAAGCCCGGCCATGCAGCGCCTTCGCCGCACGCTGCGCCAGATCGCCGATGCCGATGTGGACGTTCTGGTGGAAGGCGAAACGGGCTCCGGCAAGGAGGTCGTGGCGAGCGCTCTCCATGGCTGGAGCCGGCGCGCCACCCGCCCGTTCGTCGCACTGAACTGCGGCGCGCTGCCCGAAACGGTCATCGAAAGCGAGCTGTTCGGCCATGAAAGCGGCGCCTTCACGGGCGCCGCCAAGCGGCGCGTCGGGCGGATCGAGCATTCGAGCGGCGGCACGCTGTTTCTGGACGAGATCGAATCCATGCCGCCGGCGCTGCAGGTGAAGCTCCTGCGGGTTCTGGAAACGCGCGAGGTGGACCCGCTCGGCACCAACGAGCGCCGGCCGGTGGACCTGCGCGTCGTCGCCGCCGCCAAGGTCGATCTCGGCTCGGTCGAGGCGCGCGCCTATTTCCGCGAGGACCTGTTCTATCGGCTGAACGTCGTCACCGTGCAGATCCCGCCCTTGCGCGAGCGGCGGGACGACGTGCCGCTTCTGTTCGCGACCTTTCTCGACCGGGCGGCCAAGCGATTCCGGCGCGAGCCGCCGCCGCTTTCGCCCTCCGTCGCGCGCCATCTGCGCGAACACGACTGGCCGGGCAATGTGCGCGAACTCGTCCATTTCGCCGAGCGCGTGGCGCTCGGCATCGGGGACCTCGCGGAGGCGAGCGAGCCGGCCCGCGCCGGCCTGACGCTGCCCGAGCGGGTGGACGCGTTCGAGGCCGACACGATCCGCGCCGCCCTCGAAGAGGCCAATGGCGACGTGAAGCGCACGATCGAAGCCCTCGGCATTCCGCGCAAGACCTTCTACGACAAGCTCCAGCGCCACGGCATCAGCCGTCGCGACTTCGCGGGCGAGGGCTGACGCCGCCCGCCGTGCGCTGCCGATAGGTGTCAGACCGCGGCGCTCTGGCGAATGGCGTCGATCAGCTGGCCGAGGCGCTGCGAGCCGGCCTCGGTCAGCGTGCCGCGCTCGCCTTCCGCCTCGAGGAGGCCGGCCTTTTCCATTTCCTCGACGCCGGCCGAATCGGCCTTGTGGCCCTTGCCGTCGTCGAGCACGACGCGCGTCACCACTTCGCCGCTGACAAGAGAGTGATAGGCGGCGAAGGTGAGGATGGAGAGCGCGTGATCGCTAAGGGTCTGCTGGCTCATGAAAGCGTTCCTTCTGGGTGATGGCGTTCAAGGGAACGAATGGAGCGCGGCGCGATTGGCTCCCCCGCAGCGGCAAAGTTTCGCGCAAGGGCGATGGAGGGCACCGTTAAAAAACTGCCGTCCGGCTTTCTCGACAGCGCCACGTTCGCTCGCTACCTCTCGCTGCGCAATCGCAAGGCATCGCATATGACGAAGATCGTAGACCCCGAACTGAACGCGCTGATCCGTGAGGTGATCGAGGCCCGGCTGATCAAGCCCGGCTCGCCCGAGCACGTCGTGGCGATGCGCGTCGGCAGTGAAGGTCTGGGAGCCCTGACGCCGGAGGAGCGCGACCTGTTCGAGACGCGCGTCCTGCCGATTCTCGCCAAGCCGATCCGCGAACAGCTGGCGATCGCCTCGATCGTCCAGCGCGGCGGCTACGTGCCCCGCAAGATCGAGTTCTAGGAGGCTGGAAATTCAGCGCGAGGCGGCGTCGCAACCCCGCCTCGCGCTGTGGAAAACCGCAAGGCCGGCCCTACATCAAAGGGGGTGTGTTTCCGGAGTTTCCCATGCGCGCCGACCCCGAACTGTCCCAGCTTATAGCCGATGTCATCGACGCCGGTCTTCTGGCGCCCGGTTCGCGGGAAATCGAGATCGCCCGGCGCGTGGCGGTCGAGGGCCAGCGACGGCTGACGCCGGACGAGCGACAGGTTTGGGAAAGCGCGGTGCTGCCGGTTCTGGCCAAGCCCCTGGAGCTTCAGGTCGCCGCCCGCGCCCTGGAACAGCGGGCGTTCCGACGCTCGTCGAGACGCGCCCTCGCCTGACACCAAAATTTTCGCGGGCCGGCGTTCCGGCCCGCCGCTCCTCAAGGCTGGGATTCTGCGGGCAGACCCAGGGCAAGCGCGACCTCGGTGGTGAGCGACTGTTCCACCGCTTCGATCCGCGCGAGCGCCTCGCGCAGCACCGCCTCGCCCTTCGAGGTTTCCGAGACATCGCCGAGTTCGGGACCGAGCGTGCGCAAGGACAGGGCGATCGCCCCGAGTTCCGCGCCGGGCGATGGGGCGGGAGCCGACGCGAGGTCCAAAAGCCCCGATCCCTCGAGTAGCGCACGGATGCCGCCGAGATCGGCCGCGAGCATGGCCGTCGCATGGCCGCTGCGGCCGAACAGGAAGAGATTGGCCGCCGTCGCGCCGTCGCGCGCGTCGAGGCCGGGAACGATGCGCTCTTCGCGGATCGTCCGGAGCCCCGAGATGGCGGCGTCGAGGATCGCCTTCAGCGCGTCGGTCTCGCTGCGGAACCTCGGATCGGACGGGCTCGGCTTGAGAAGACGCTCCGAAATCCCGTGCGGATCGCGCCATTGTTCGGCCACCGCGTCGGAAATCTGCCCGAGATTGTCGACGATCGTCGCGCCGTAGCGGCAGCGGAACGCGCCGGACCGGTCGGCGAGCATGTCCGAGCCCCGGCCGAACAGGACATATTCCAGCGCCGTCAGGCCTTGAACGGCGGCGCTCTTGCGCGGCAGGAGATCGCTCGTCGTCGCGTCCACGTCGCGCCGGTTGACGATGATCTGCGCCTGGCGCTGCGTCGCCTCGCGCCGGTCCGGCCAGAACAGGAAACGATCGAAGCGCTCGCCTTCCATGATCGGACCGAAGCGGATGAACTCCACCGCGCCGAACGCCTCGCTGAAACTCGCAAAACCCTCGCGCGCCTCGCGCAAAGCCTCCGCGCTCGGCTTGGCGCAGAGGGCCGCGAAAGTCTTCGCCTCCGCTTCGCCGGCCTTGTCGAGCTGCTCGTAGCCCGGCCGGATCACGCCCTCGATCGCCCGCTGCACGACGGCCTCGCGCGAAACGGGGGCCTCGCGCGACACGGGGGCTTGGGCGGAAGGCGGGGCCGCGTGCCCGACAGAAGCGAAAAGAAGAAGTCCGCTCGTTGCCCAAGCGGCGGCGGCAAGCCCGGTTCGGCGAAGACGCATCGCGAAGCACTCCCGAAATCAAGGCGCGGCCTGAGGAATCCCAAGGGGGTCGCGAAAGGCCGCAAGGGGTCTGCGGGAGAGCGATAGACCAGCCCCGCCCCCCGCGCCACCCGCGAGGCCCTACGTGGCGCGGCTCGGGTCGCGAGGCTCCACCTTCGGGCAGGGTCCGATCAAGCGCTTGTGAAGAATCTGCGTCCGGCTGCTGGAAGCGCCACAATCGCGCGCCCATCTTCTGGCCCGTCCGCCGGCGATTCCCGATCCCGGCCGAGGACGAAGGGAAAGCCGCTGGGGCGGCTTGCGAGCGAGCGACCGAGATGAACAGCGAAGAACGTCAGATGCTGCAAAGCCTCTTCTCGCGCCTCAGCGAGACGGAGCGGGGCGCCCCGCCGCGCGATGGCGAGGCGGAAGGTTTCATCCGCGATCGGGTCTCCAGCGCGCCGCACCTGCCCTATTACATGGCGCAGACGATCATCGTGCAGGACGAGGCGCTGAAGGCCGCCCAGGCGCGCATCGAGGAACTGGAACGCGCCGAGCGCGAGCGCCCCGCGCCGAGCAGCGGCGGCGGCGGCTTCCTCAGCGGCTTGTTCGGCTCCTCCTCCACGCCGCGCGACACGCGCCCGATGGGCGTCCCTCAGGGCTATCGCGGCCGCGAGGACCAGAGCTACGGCGCCCCGCCGCCGCGCGGCCCCTGGGGCAGCGCGCCGCAGGCCGCTCCCCAGGCCGCGCCCTACGGCCAACCGGCCTATGGCGGGGCGCCGCAGACCGGATACGGCGCGCCGCAGGGTTACAGTGGGCCGGCCGGCTACCAGCCGCCGATGCAGGGCGGGCGCGGCGGCGGGTTCCTGGCCGGCGCGGCGCAGACGGCGGTGGGCGTCGCCGGCGGCGTGGTGCTCGGCAACATGCTCGGCAACATGTTCGGCGGCACGCATTCCTTCCTCAATCCCGGCGCGGAAGGCGGCATCGTGGAAAACACCAATGTCGAGAATGTCGAGGTCATCAACGAGGCCCCCGCCCCCCAGGACGTGTCCGACAACGGGAATTTCGACAGCGGCAATTTCGATAGCGGCATCGACGGCAACGGCATGCAGGACGCGGGTTACGACGATCCGGGCTTCGGCGGCGACGACTTCCAGGATATCTGATTCCGAACGAGCGTCTGGCTCGAACGAGAAGGGCCGCCCCGAAGGCGGCCCGTTGCATCGCGGTGCGACACGAAGGCCGGCCTAGCCGGCCTTTTCCGATTCCAGAAAGGCGTCGATGCGCCCGTTCCGGCCCGCGCCCGTCACGAAGTAGAGAACGAGGATCGCCAGAAGAAGACCGCCGGCGATCAGCGGCGCCGCCCAGTCGCCTTCCGCGATGCGCACCACGATCAGCGTCGCGCAGAGACCCGCGCCCAGAATCGGCACGAGGCTCGGGATCTCGAACCGGCCCTTCGCCTCGCCCTTGCGGCGCTGGAGCACGAGCAGCGCGATGTTGACCACGGTGAAGACGGTGAGAAGCAGGAGCACCGTGGAGGCCGCGAGCGCGCCGATATCGCCGACGAGCGACAGGGCGACCACGATCAGAAGCAGCGCGCCGATCGCGACATAGGGCGTGTGGCGCGTGCGATGCACCCGTCCGAACGCCTCCGGCAGAAGGCCTTGGCGCGACATGCCGTAGAGAAGGCGCGAGGCCATCACGTAGTTGACGAGCGCCGTGTTGGCGACAGCGAAGATGGTGATCGCGGCATAGATGCCGGTCGGGAACCAGGGCGCGGCGCGCTCCACGACGAGGATCAGCGGGCCGGGTGCCTCGGCAAGCTCGCGCCAGGGCACGACCGAGACCGCCGTGATCGCGACGGCGATATAGATCGCGGTGGCCGCCAGCATCGCCGAGAGAATGGCGATCGGCATGGTGCGCTCGGGCTCGCGCACCTCCTCCGAGACGTTCAGCATGTCCTCGAAGCCGATGAAGGAGAAGAAGGTCAGAACCGCGCCCTGCGCGACGAGAAGCACCACGGACCCGCTCAGCGGCTCGCCGCCCGCGCCGGTCGGGAACTCCAGAAGATCGGCCTCGCCCCAATAGGACATCCCGACCGCGATCACGAGGATGAGGCCGAAGGCTTCGATCACGGTGCAGAGCGCGTTCAGCCAGAGCGATTCCGAGATGCCCCGGAACAGGACGCCGGCGAGAAGCACGAGAAAGCCGATCGCGAGCACGCTCTGCGGCGCGTCGATGCCGGTGACGCCCATGAAATTGCGCGCCACGACATTGCTCTGGGTGGCGATCGAGGTGAGGCCCGAGCAGACCACCGCGAGCCCTACGAGATAGGACAGCATGGGCCGGCCATAGGCGCGCTGCGTGACATAGGCGGCCCCGCCGGCGCGGGGATAGCGCGAGGCGATCGAGGCATAGGACAGGCCGGTCAGGAGCGCCGCGACCATGGAGACGAGAAAGGCGATCCAGATCGCGCTGCCGAGTTCCCCGGCCGCTTCGCCGATCAGCCCGTAAATGCCCGCGCCCAGCATGGAGCCGAGCCCGAACAAGGCGACCTGCGGCAGGCCGACCGCGCGTTTCAGCCTGGCATGTCCGTCCGTATCCGTCATCGCCCTCTCCCGTTTCCTTCGCTTGCCAAGAGAAACGATAGCGGCGAGGCGGCGCGAGGCGAGTCCGATTGCGGCGAAAAAGCGGCGATCAGCCCCGGAGGTCGGCGAGGCGGGCCGGGATTTCGTCGAGCCGATCGAGCACGAGATCGGCCCCGAGCGCATCAGCGCCGAGCGTCGTGTAGCCGCCGCGCAGCGCGATCACCTTGATGCCGGCGCCCTTGGCGGCTTCCACGTCGTTCTCGGAATCGCCGACGAACACGATGTCGGCGGGCTCCAGCGCCAGTTCCTCGGCCGCAAAAAGCAGGAGGTCGGGCGCGGGCTTCTTGCGCGGGCCGGCATCGCCGCCGACCACGAGCGCCATGCGGTCGAGAATGCCGAAATGGCGGAGGATGTCGTCGGTCTCGACGCGCGGCTTGTTGGTGACGACGCCCAGGCGAAAGCCGCCCTCGTCCAGAAGCCGGAGCGCGTCGCTGGCGCCGGCGTTCAACGTCGTCAGCTCGGTCGCGCGCGCGCCGTAGATCGACAGATAACGCGCCACGACCTTGTCGCGCGAGGCCGGGTCGATCGCCTTGCCGAGCGCGGCATAGGCGCGCTCGATCAAGGCCTGCACGCCCGCGCCCACCATCGCGGCGACGGCCTCCGGCATGAAGGGCGGCTCGCCGTAGCTCGCCAGGGTCTCGTTCAGCGCCGCATGGATATCGGGCAGCGAGTCGATCAGCGTGCCGTCGAGATCGAAGAGGACGGCCTTCGGCCAGGATGCGTCGGACATGAATGTCTCCTCAGTCGGCGGGCGGTTCGATCACGGCGAGCGTGATCCAATGGGCTGTCAGCGCCGGCTTCAGCGCGTTCTCGATCTCGATCGCCGCCTCCCAGGCGGACTGGATCGACACGGCCCGCTCGGTCAGCCCGACCAGCCGGAAGCGGCCGCGCACCCGCGCGCCGGATTTGACCGGCGTGATGAAGCGGACTTTCTCGAAGCCGTAATTGATGCCCATCTTCGTGCCGGTGACACCCGGCATCGCGCCATAGGCGAGGATCGACAGGAGCGAGAGCGTCAGGAAGCCATGGGCGATCGTGCCGCCGAAGGGCGTCTCGGCCGCCGCGCGCTCCGGGTCCACATGGATGAACTGATGATCGTGCGTGGCGTCGGCGAACGTGTCGATCATCCGCTGGTCGACCACCAGCCAGTCGGACACGAAGCTCTCGCCGTCGAGATGCGTGCGATAGGTCTCGATCGGCACGAGAGTGGGGCCCTTCGGGGCGGTCGTCGCGGTCATGGCCTGTCCTGAAACGTCCGGTTCGCTCGGGGTTCATAGAGCGTCCGCCGCGCGATGGCCACGCCTGCCCTTTCGCGAAACGTCCGGTTTTTCTCTGGGTCGCCGCGAAACCTGCCCTAGCTAGGGGCGCGACCGACCATCCCAAAGACCTCCCACGGAAAGGAAACTCATGTGTGGACTCTGCGGTGAGATCCGCTTCGACGGCCGCTTCGCTTCTCCCGAAACGCTGGGCGCCATGGCCTCCTGTCTCGCGCCGCGCGGGCCGGACGGATCGGGCGTGGTGGTGCGCGGGCGGGTGGGCCTCGGCCATCGCCGGCTGAAGATCATCGACCTCACCGAACAGTCCGCCCAGCCGATGGAGGACCCCGATCTCGGGCTGACGCTCGCCTTCAACGGCTGCATCTACAACTATCCGGAGCTGCGCCGCGAACTGGAAGGGATAGGATATCGCTTCTTCTCGCATGGCGACACGGAAGTGATCCTGAAGAGCTACCACGCCTGGGGCCGGGACTGCGTGAAGCGCTTCCACGGCATGTTCGCCTTCGCCATCCACGAGCGCGAAACGGGCCGCGTCTGCCTGGGGCGCGACCGCTTCGGCATCAAGCCGCTCTATCTCTCGCAGGACAAGGACCGGCTGCTTTTTGCCTCCTCCCTGCCCTCGATCGTGGCGGCGGGCGGTGTCGACACCTCGATCGACCCCGACGCGCTCCACCATTACATGAGCTTTCACGCCGTGGTGCCCGCCCCGCTGACGATCCTCAAGGGCGTGCGCAAGCTGCCGCCGGCGACGACCCGCCTGGTCGAGCCGGACGGGCGCTTCGACGACGTGACCTATTGGGCGCCCGCCTTCGGCCCGGCGGCAGATGATGCCGGCAAGACCACGCGCGACTGGGAAGACGAGCTTCTGGCTCACCTCCGGCGCGCGGTGGAGCGGCGCATGGTGGCGGACGTGCCGGTGGGCGTCCTCCTGTCGGGCGGCGTCGATTCCTCCCTCATCGTCGGCCTTCTCGCCGAAGCCGGACAGACGGGCCTTTCGACCTTCTCGATCGGCTTCGAGGACGCCAATGGCGAGGTCGGCAACGAGTTCGAATATTCCGACCTCATCGCCCGGCATTACGGCACGAAGCATCACCGCATCTTCGTGCCCGGCTCCGAGCTTCTCGAAAACCTGCCGGCGGCGATCCGCGCCATGTCGGAGCCCATGGTCTCCTACGACAATATCGGCTTCTTCCTTCTGTCGCGGGAAGTCTCGAAGCACATCAAGGTCGTGCAGTCCGGCCAGGGCGCGGACGAAATTCTCGCCGGTTACCATTGGTATCCGCCGATGGCGGGCGCCGCCGACCCGTTCGAGACCTATCGCGGCCATTTCTTCGACCGCTCGCACGACACGCTGCAGCGCCAGCTCGGCCCCCGCTGGCGCGGCGGGGCGGATGCGAGCGGCGCCTTCGTGCGCGATCATTTCGCCCTGCCCGGCGCGGACGACCCCGTGGCGAAGGCGCTGCGCATCGATGCGCAGGTCATGCTGGTGGACGATCCCGTCAAGCGCGTCGACAACATGACCATGGCCTGGGGCCTCGAAGCGCGCGTGCCCTTCCTCGACCACGAACTGGCCGAACTCGCCGCCCGCATTCCCTCCGCCGAGAAGCTCAAGGGCGGCGGCAAGGGCATCCTGAAGGACGTGGCCCGGCGCATCATCCCCTCCGAGGTGATCGATCGCAAGAAGGGCTATTTCCCGGTTCCGCAGCTGAAATACCTGTCGGGGCCGACGCTCGACATGGTCAGGGACACGATGGGCTCGGCCCGGGCGCGCGAGCGCGGCCTGTTCGACCCCGCCTATCTCGACACGCTCTTTGCCGATCCGGCGAGCCACATCACCCCGCTTCAGGGCTCCGAGCTCTGGCAGGTGGCGCTTCTGGAACTCTGGCTTCAGGAGCAGGGGCTTTGAGCATGGCCGCGACAAGGACGCCCGACCCGATGGTGCAAGCTTCCGACCCCGCCGGCCCGGCCGCCGACGTGTCTCTCGACTGCGGCTGGGGGCGGCTCTGCTTTGCCCAGACCTTCGCCGATCCGGCGCATCTCGCCCGCTCGCTGGAGGAGGAAGGCCCGGCCCGGCGCGACATCGCCTTTTACGTCTCGGAACCGCACGTCCTTCTGGCGCAGGCGCCGATCGATCTCTTTCTCGATCCCTCGCACACCTATCGGCTCGATCTTGACGCGCTGAAGCCCTCCTTGCGCAGCCCGGCGGGCTTTCGCATCCGCCCCATCGAGCGGGAAAGCGACGCGGCGGCGATCAATCGGATCTACCGGGTGCGCAACATGGTGGAGGTCGATCCCGGCTTTCTCTGGAGCCATCGCGAGGGATCGGCGCTGACCTATCTCGTGGCCGAGGACGAGCGCACCGGCGCGGTGATCGGCACGGTGACGGGCGTCGATCACGTCGCGGCCTTCGGCGACCCCGACAACGGCACCTCGCTCTGGTGCCTGGCGATCGACGCGCAGGCCGTCTATCCCGGCCTCGGCGAAGCCCTGGTGCGCGGGCTCGCCGGCCGGTTCCACAAGGCTGGGCGCCGCACGCTCGATCTTTCCGTCATGCATGACAACGCGGCCGCGATCGGCCTCTACGAGCGGCTCGGCTTCCACCGCCTGCCGACCTTCGCGGTGAAGCGGCGCAACCCGATCAACGAGCGCCTCTTCACTGGCACGCCCAGCGCCGACGAGGCGCTGAACCCCTATGCGCGGATCATCGTGGACGAGGCGCGCCGGCGCGGCATCCATGCCGAACTGCTCGACGCCAAGGGCGGCTTCTTCCGCCTGACCTATGGCGGGCGTAGCCTGCGCTGCCGCGAAAGCCTGTCGGACCTCACCTCCGCCGTAGCGCTGTCGATCTGCGACGACAAGAGCGTGACGCGCCGCCTCGTGGCCGATGCCGGCGTGGTGGTGCCCGAGCAGATCGTGGCGGGCGACGAGGCGGAGCTTCAGGCCTTTCTCGACAGCCACGGCCAGATCGTGGTGAAGCCCGCGCGCGGCGAGCAGGGTCGCGGCATCTCGGTCGGCCTCTCGACGCTGGAGGACGCCAAAGCCGCGATCGAGACGGCCCGGCGCGAATGCGACCGGGTGCTGGTGGAAAGCTGCTTCCAGGGGCGCGACCTTCGCCTCGTGGTGATCGACTTCCGGCTGGTCGCCGCCGCGATCCGCGAGCCGCCGGCCGTCACCGGCAACGGGTCGGACACGGTGCGCGAGCTGATCGAGCAATTGTCGCGCCGTCGCCAGAGCGCGACATCAGGCGAAAGCACCGTGCCGCTCGACGCCGAGACCGAGCGCACCGTGCGCGCGGCTGGCTTTGCGATGGACGCGGTTCTGCCCGAGGGCGAGCGCCTGACCGTGCGCCGCACCGCCAATCTCCACACCGGCGGCACGATCCACGACGTCACCGACATCGTGCATCCGCGCCTCGTGGAAGCGGCGGTCGCGGCGGCCCGCGCCATCGACATTCCTGTCTGCGGCATCGACCTCATGGTCGAGGACCCCTCGCGCGAGCCCTATGTCTTCATCGAGGCGAACGAGCGGCCGGGCCTTGCCAATCACGAGCCGCAGCCGACCGCCGAGCGCTTCATCGACCTCCTGTTCCCGCTTTCCATCCCCGCTTCGGCGCGCACCGCGCGGCTGAAGCGCCGTCTGGACTGACCTCACGCCCATGGCCCGCCATTCCATCGACACCGACTATCTGGAAGCGCAGCTGCGCACCCTTCTCGCGATCCCGAGCCCGACCGGCTACACCGACACGGTGGTGCGGCACGTCACTGAGGAGCTTCAGCGCTTCGGCCTCGACGTGGAGCTGACGCGCCGAGGCGCCATCCGCGCGGTCCGGCAAGGCTCGCGCCGCGCGGCGGCGCGCGCCATCGTCAGCCATCTCGACACGCTCGGGGCGCAGGTGAAGGGCCTCAAATCCAACGGGCGGCTGGAACTCGTGCCGATCGGCACCTGGTCGGCACGCTTTGCGGAGGGCGCGCGGGCGACGATCTTTGCCGAGGAGACGACCTATCGCGGCACGATCCTGCCGCTGAAGGCGTCGGGCCACACGTTCAACGAGGAAGTGGACACCGCGCCGATCGGCTGGCCGCATGTGGAGCTGCGCATCGACGAGATCGTGCGGGACGCGGCCGACGTCGCGCGGCTCGGCATCGATGTCGGCGACACGGTGGCGATCGACCCGCAGCCGGAATTCCTCGACAACGGCTTCATCGTGTCCCGCCATCTCGACAACAAGGCTGGCGTCGCCGTCATGCTCGCCGCGCTCGACGCCATGGAGCGCGCGGGTTCGCAGACGCCGGTGGACATCCACTGGCTCTTCACCATCGCCGAGGAAGTGGGCGTCGGTGCCGCCTCGATCCTGAAGCCCGAGGTCGCCTCCATGGTGGCGGTGGACAACGGCACCAGCGCGCCGGGGCAGAATTCGTCGGAATTCGGCGTCACGCTCGCCATGGCCGACCAGACCGGCCCGTTCGACTATCATCTGACGCGCAAGCTGGCGCGCCTGTGCCGCGACGAGGACATTCGCTTCCAGAAGGACGTGTTCCGCTACTACCGCTCGGACTCCGCCTCAGCCGTCGAAGCCGGGCACGACGTGCGCACCGCGCTCGTCACCTTCGGCGTCGATGCCTCGCACGGCTGGGAGCGTATTCATATGGACGCGCTGCGCTCGCTCGCCGAGCTTCTCACCGCCTATGCCGTGTCCTCGCTGGAGATCGAGCGCGACTTGAAGCAGAGCGGCGATCTTGCCGGCTTCACGCGCCAACCCCTGGCGGAAGCGGCCAGCGAGAACGCGGATGGGTGAAGCGCCCGACGATCAGTAAGGCAGCATTAGGCTTGTTCCAAAACTTGTGGTTACAGGCCTCTGGTCGTTCATCAAGTTCCAACCAGCCGCGGGCAGTCTTCGAGGTCCTGGTATCGCACATGGTCGTGTGTTCCCAACCCGATGACAAGGCTGCCCATGTTCCGGCTTCCCAGACTGACCGTCCGTCTCAAGATGACGATGCTGATCCTGGCGGGATTGCTTCTCCTGTCCGGCATCAGTTTCTGGCAGGTCCGCAATACGTTGCTGGACGACGCGCAGGCCAAGGCGGACACGCAGCAGGAATCCAATCTGCGGGTGGCCCGAGAGGTGCTCCAACGCTACGGAACGCAGTACCGCAGCGTCAACGGAGAGCTCTATATCGGTCTGCGCAAGCTCGACGGATTCTTCGAGCCGGTCGACAAGGTGAAGGAACTGGTCGGCGGTGTGGCCACGATCTTTTCGGGCGACACCCGCATCGCCACGAATGTCATCAAGGCGGACGGCACCCGCGCGGTCGGCACCAAGCTGACCTCGCCGGCCGTGATCGACGCCGTGCTCAAGAATGGCAAGCCCTATCGCGGCATGGCGGACATTCTCGGCAAGCCCTATTCCACCGCCTATGATCCCATCAAGGACGAGGCCGGCAACACGATCGGCATTCTCTTCGTCGGTGTGGAGATGGCCACCCTGCTCGGCCGCGTGAACGAGTTGCTGACGCATATGGCCGTCCTCAACGCGGCCATTCTCGTCGGTGTCGGCCTTCTCACCTATGTCCTGACCGGACCGATGCTGCGCCCGCTCGGCGTCCTGCGCGAGGACGTCCTGCGCATGGCGGGGGGCGATCTCTCGCAGGGCGTGAAAGCGTCCAAGGGCCGGGACGAGATCGCCGAGTTGCAGCGGGCGATGGGCGACATGACCGTGAAACTCTCCGAGATCGTCTCGGGCGTGCGCTCCTCCTCCTCGCTCGTCGCCGCCGGTTCGGCTCGCTCGGCCGAGACCGCCGAGCGCCTGTCGTCGGGCTCGACGGAACAGGCGGCGGCCTCCGAACAGGCCTCCGCCGCGATCGAACAGATGAGCGCCAATATCCGCCAGAACGCCGACAACGCCTCGACCACGGAGAAGATCGCCGCCCAGGCCTCCGAGTACGCCGGCACGACCGGCGAGGCCGTGGCGCAGTCCACCAAGGCGATGCGCGAGATCGCCGAGAAGATCGCCGTGGTGCAGGAGATCGCCCGCCAGACCGACCTGCTCGCCCTGAACGCCGCCATCGAGGCGGCCCGTGCCGGCCAGCATGGCAAGGGTTTTGCGGTCGTCGCGTCGGAAGTGCGCAAGCTCGCCGAGCGCTCCCAGGCGGCCTCCAGCGAAATCAGCGATCTCTCGACCAAGACGCTGGTGGTCGCCGAGGAAGCGGGCTCGCGTCTGGAGCGTCTGGTGCCCGATATCCGAAAGACGGCGGAACTCGTCTCCGAGATCTCGGCCGCCTGCCGCGAACAGTCGATCGGCGTGGAGCAGATCAACCAGGCCATTCAGCAGCTGGATCAGGTGACGCAGGCCAATGCCGGCGCGGCCGGCGAGATGACGGCGACCGCCGAGCAACTCGCGGAGGAAGCCGGGCAGCTGGAAGAGCGCGCGGGTTATTTCCGCATCGCCGCAACGCAGGCTCGGGAATCGACTGCGGCCGAGACCGGCCATGCCGCCGCCACGCCTCGCAGCGAAGCCGCAAAACCCAAGGCCGCCTCGCCCGAAGCCGCCTCGCCCAAGGCCACACCGCGCCCTCCGACCAGGAGAGCCGCGACGCCCGCCCTCGCGCCGCGTCCGAAGGCCCGTTCTTCCTCCGGCTTCGATCTCGACCTCGCCCCCGAAGGATCGAGCGGCGAAGCGTTCGAACGCCTCAGCGCGTGACGCGCCACTCCTCAAGCAGTCTGGATCGGGGCCGCCGCCAAGCGGCCCCGTTTCGTTTGGAGGGCCGTCAGCCCTTGCGCACGTCGCCCGTCACATAGGGATTGCCGTCGCCCTTCGGATCGACACGGCCGCGTTCGTCGGAAGGCTCGAGATCGCCCGCCGAGGACGAGCCGGGCGCGTGCTCGACCTGGCTTTCCCGCGACTCGTCTTCCGGTCCGACGCGCTTGCGATTGTCGTTCATGGAACCGTTCTCCTTGGCTTCCCACTGGAAAGCGGCCGGTGGGTGAAGGGTTCCCTCCCCGCAGCTCTCGCGGCGATCGGACCGGAGAACACGGCGTCCTGTCGGGATCGTCCCGACGGGAAAAGCCTGGACTTGCGGGGCTCGAGCCGTCATCGTCCTGGCGCGAGGTCCTCCCATGGATTGGCTCCTGCCGCTCCGCCCGACTGTGTCTGTCTGGGCCGGGCGGCAGACCTTGCGCAAGACACAGCCCTGCGACGGGGTCATCGTCTTTGGCATGAAAATGTCATTTTCCGATTGCGTCCCGCCGTCATCCTTGGTAACAGCGCGTCATTCCCCGGTAGCTCAGTGGTAGAGCAATCGACTGTTAATCGATCGGTCGCTGGTTCGAATCCGGCCCGGGGAGCCACTCCTTAAAATTCGGTCATGGAACGCTTGGAAGAGCGCTCGCGTTTTCCTCCCATACGGTTTGGAGGATCAGCCGATGACCATTCCCTCTGTCGAACAGGATCGCGTGATCTCGCATGGCAAGCCCATGGGGCCGAAGCTGCGCATCGCGATCGTCGCGTTCCTGGCCGCCTTGTTCGCGGCCATGATCACCACGCTCGTTGCGGGCAGCCCGACCACCGATCCGCAAACGGCACGCATTTCCATGTCGCAGCCGACCGCGCCGACCAACCCGAGCGGCAATCCCTAAATGTCCGACGCGGGCCGGCGCGCGAAAGCGCCCGCCCGCGTTTACCGCGCGTTAACCAGACTTGAGCGAGTCTGCGGCCATGTCGCCCTTGCTCGCTCGCGTCTCGATCCGGATCGCCAGCACGCTCTTCGCCTTCGCGGCGTTGATGCTGGTCGGCTTCGTGACGTCGCCGGGCAGCTTCGCGCTCGATACGGCACCGTTTCTCCAGAGCGCATCGCACGACAGCGAGCCGCTTTCCGATCATGCCGCGCAAGCCCAGGCCGATCAGGACGACACGCATAGCCACGACGCGGTGACGCCGCCGGTCTGGCACCTGTCTCCGCCGCCGCGCGCCGTCGTCGCGTCCCTTCATCATCGGCTCGGCGCGGCCCCCCGCCTTTACGGCCCCGACCGCCCTCCTCCGCGCGCCGGCTCCGACTTTCGGAGCGGACCGCTCGGGATTCTCTGAGCCGCGCTGATATCGAAACAGGCCGGACCGCCTGCGGACGACGCCTCCCCCAACGGGAGGCCTGACCCGTCCGCCCGTCCCGCCCGGCCAGGCCCTCGCCTGACGCGTTCGATCCCCGCGAGCCCATCCTTCCCCCCGCGCCTTCCGCGATGCCGTTGGCCCACCGGGCCGCTCGACCTCCCCTCGCGGACGCCCTCCCCATGCGCTTCGATTTCCTTGCCCGCCTGATTCCCGCTTCCGCGCCGGAGCTCCTGACGCGCCGCCCGGCCTATGTGCGCCTTCGCACCAGTCTCGTCGTCGCGCTCTTTGCGGCGATCTATCTCGTGATCGGTGGGCGCCTCGTCATGCTCGGCGCCCTGGAGGAGCCGACGCCCGTCGCCTGGCCCTCCCCGCCCTCGAAGGCGCGGCCGGACATTCTCGACCGCAACGGCGAAGTTCTCGCGATGGATGTTCCGAGCGCCTCCGTCTATGCCGAGCCGCGCAAGATGGTGGACGTGGACGAGGCGATCGAGGGCTTGATGCGGGTCTTCCCGGATCTCGATCCGGTGGATCTGCAGAAGCGCCTGTCCAGCCGCTCCGCCTTCACCTGGATCAAGCGCACCACGACCCGTGCCGAGCGCGACGCGCTCTGGGCGCTCGGCATTCCCGGCGTCGGCTTTCGCGACGAGCTGCGCCGCCTTTATCCCAACGGACGCGCGGCGGCGCATGTCCTCGGCGCGGTGAATGTCGACAATATCGGCATTGCCGGGATCGAGAAATGGGTGGACGGCCAGGGGCTTCAGGCGCTGCGCGGCGCGGGGCTCGACCTCGACAGCGACAATCTGGAGCCGATCCAGCTCAGCCTCGACCTGCGCGCGCAACATGCCTTGAGCGTCGAGCTCGCCGCGGGCGTCGAGAAATTCCAGGCTATCGCCGGCGCCGGGGTGATCATGGACATCACGAATGGCGAGATCATCGCCCTTGCCTCGCTGCCCGATTTCGATCCCAACACGCCGACGGACGCCTTGAAGCCGGACCGCATCAATCGCGTCAATGTCGGCACCTACGAGATGGGCTCGACCTTCAAGGCCATGACGACGGCGATGGCGCTGGAATCGGGGCAGTTCGACCTGCGCTCCGTGGTGGATGCGAGCACCCCGCTGCGCTTCGGGCGCTTCTCGATCCGGGATTATCGCGGCCAGAACCGGCCGCTGAACATTCCCGAATCCTTCATCCACTCCTCCAACATCGTCATGGGCAAGATCGCCATGGCGGTCGGCCCGGAGCATCACCGCTCCTTCCTCAAGCGGCTGGGGCAGCTCGACCGGCTCGTCACCGAGCTTCCCGAGACCGCCAGCCCGCTCTACCCCGCCAAATGGGGGGATCTGAACACCGCGACGATCTCCTTCGGCCATGGCATCGCCGTGACGCCGCTTCAGGCGAGCATGGGCATCGCCGCCGTCGTGAACGGGGGCCGCCTCCTGCGCCCGACCTTCGTGAAGGGCGCGGAGGTAGAGGAGCGCATCGTGACAGAAGGCGTCGTGTCGCAGCGCACGAGCGAGGCGCTGCGCTTCCTGATGCGCCTCAACGCCCGCGTCGGCTCGGCCGGCAAGGCGGATGTGGAAGGCTATTTCATCGGCGGAAAGACGGGCACGTCGGAGAAGGTCGTGAACGGTCGCTATGACAGTGGCACGGTGCTGACCGCCTTCATGGGAATCGCGCCCGCCCACGCGCCCCGCTATCTCTTCATGACGATCCTCGACGAGCCCAAGCCCCTGCCCGAGACCTACGGCTTCCGCACGTCCGGCTGGAACGTCGTGCCGGTGACCGGCAAGATCATCTCCCGCGTCCTGCCGATCCTCGGCGTCGCCCCGAGCGCCGAGTGGCCCGCCTCCCCCTTCCCCGCCATGGTCTCGGCGCGGGCCTGGGGCTCCAACCTCTTCGACGGACCGCGCCGCGTGGCGGTCAGCCAGCCCTGATTCGACCGCGCGGGCGGGAGGAGACCCGCCGGCGCCTCGACGAAAGCGGCCGGGCGACGGACGCCCGGCGGCGCGGCCTCGGACAGGAACGCAGAAGCGCCTTTCGCTCGCACGGACTCTTTTCCTGCGAGCGGAAGGCGTTGACGCGTTCGGCGCCGAGCCGCGATCATGCCGAGCATCAACGGACGCCCCCCTGCCAGAGCGCCCCTCGAAGGCGGACGATGCGCGATCTCGCGCCTTTTTCGGGTGATGAACGGGCAAGAGAGTGCGCGCCAGCCGCCGCGGTCAGACGCCGACACCGAGCAAATCAGTCGACGCCTCGCAAAGCGCGACACCAGCCATGCAGGCCAGTCCAAAAACATCGAATTGTACTAGGAAAAAACTGGAGCGGGCGATGGGATTCGAACCCACGACCCCAACCTTGGCAAGGTTGTGCTCTACCCCTGAGCTACGCCCGCCCGCTCTCGTATCCGCCACCCGAAGGCGCTGCGGATGAGCGGCTTATGCGCCATCCCCTTCCGGAATGCAAGAGGCTTCGTGACGGAAAAACGACGCCTGATCCTCGTTGGGCGTCATGCCGATGAAGGTCGGGTTCTCGGCCAGTAAGCGTCGGGGAAGAGCGGAGGACATGTTGGAGCGGGCGATGGGGATCGAACCCACGACATCCAGCTTGGGAAGCTATAGGAAGAATTGTTTCAGAGAGTTTCCTAGGTGTCAAAACACTATCGAAACCCTTGTTTTGTTGACGATTGCGTTTCACGATGCTTCTTGATGTCAGCGGCTGGACGGCTGCATCCGTCCAATACCCGTCCAAGGACGTCCAAGAGTGCCCGACTTACCCACTACCAAAGGCGCGATTGAAGCGCTCCCTCTCCCCGTCAAGAACGCCGCGGAT
>NZ_ARQE01000006.1 GCF_000382705.1 Aureimonas ureilytica DSM 18598 = NBRC 106430
CGGTGACCGCCCATCTTGCCCGGAGCCAACGAGCCCGTCGTGCGATAACGTTGCGACCACTTTACCGCCGAGGACACCGCGACCCCAAACCGCGTGGCCGCAGATCGGCAGCTCTCGCCGGCTTCGATCGCACCAACGACCCGCTGGCGAAGATCATGCGAAAGAGGTGCTGTCATCCGATGCCGGCCTCCCATCCAGTCAGCATCTTGAATCACACATCAGCCGCGATCGGAACCACAAGTCGATTCCGATAAAACCCGAAACGCTCTAGCCATCCGCGATGTTACGTTATAACAGTTCCCGCAGATGACCGGTTCCGATCCCATGCTGCAGCCCACATCCCCTTCGCCAGACCTTCGCCCGTCCGCGCTTCGCCGATCCGCGTGGCAGCGTCTGGCCTTCGTCGCCGTTCCCATTCTCGTTCTCTGGGGCCTCGTGGCTCTCGTTCTGTGGGCTTGAAGGCGATGACCGCATCCGTTTCCCTTCACGACCTGACCCTTGCCTATCACCGGCATCCGGCGGTCCATCACGTTTCCGGCCGCTTCGCCTCGGGCTCGCTGACGGCGATCGTCGGGCCGAACGGCGCGGGGAAATCGACGCTGCTGAAAGGCCTGATGGGCATCGTGCCGGTGTCCGAGGGAAAGATCGAACTCGACGGCATTTCCCGGCGCGACGTCGCCTATCTTCCGCAAAGCGCCGAGATCGACCGCAGCTTTCCGATCGACGTGGTGGATCTCGTTTCGCTCGGCGCCTGGCGCAAGGTCGGCTTCCTTGGGCGGGTCACGGGCAAGCATCTGGAGCGCGTCTTCGAGGCGATCCGCGCCGTCGGGCTCGAAGGCTTCGAGCGCCGCACGATCGGCTCGCTGTCCGGCGGCCAGTTGCAGCGCGCCCTCTTCGCACGGATGCTGGTGCAGGACGCCAAGCTCCTGCTTCTCGACGAGCCGTTCACCGCGATCGACGCGCGTACCACGGCGGACCTCCTGCGTCTCGTGCGCGACTGGAACGCCGAGGGGCGCACGATCGTCGCCGTGCTCCACGATATCGAACTCGTGCGCGAGCATTTTCCGCAAACGCTGCTGATCGCGCGCGAGCTGATCGGTTGGGGTCGCACGGCGGACGTTCTCACCAAGGAGCGTTTGCGCGAAGCGCGCAACCTGTCGGAAAGCTGGGTCGATCCGTTCGAAGGCGCCGCGGCATGACGCTGTTCGATTTCTTCGCCAGCCCCTTTCTGGATTACGGTTTCATGCGCCGGGCCATGGTCGGCTGCGTCGCGCTCTCGCTCGGCGCCTGCCCGCTCGGCGTGCTTCTCGTGCTGCGCCGCATGAGCCTCGTCGGCGATGCCATGTCGCATGCCATCCTGCCCGGCGCGGCGGTGGGCTTCCTGATCGCGGGCTTCTCGCTCTTCGCGATGACGGTCGGCGGCATTCTGACGGGCCTTCTCGTCGCGGGGCTCGCCGGCATCGTGTCGCGCTTCACGCCCCTGCGCGAAGACGCGAGCTTTGCGGCCTTCTATCTGGCCTCGCTCGGCATCGGTGTTCTGCTCGTGTCGGTTCATGGCTCTAGCGTCGATCTCCTGCACGTCCTCTTCGGAACGGTTCTGGGACTGGACGATGCCGCGATCCTTCTGATCGCCGCGATCGCGACGGTCACGCTGGTGCTTCTCGCCTTCCTTTATCGACCACTCGTCGTGGAATGCCTCGACCCGCAATTCCTGCGGGCCGTCGGCGGCGGCGGCGGCTTCGTCCACATGGCCTTCGTGGCGCTGGTCGTGCTCAATCTCGTGGGCGGGTTCCAGGCGCTCGGAACGCTCATGGTGGTCGGCATCATGATGCTGCCTGCCACCGCCAGCCGCTTCTGGTCCGCCAGCGTCACCGGCCAGATGATCGTCGCGGCGGCGATCGGCCTCGTTTCCTCCTATGTCGGGCTTCTGATCTCCTACCATCAGAACCTGCCCGCATCGCCGGCCATCATCCTTTCGGCCAGCGTCATCTACGCGCTGTCGGTCATCGTCGGCCGGATCGACAGCGTCGCGGCGCGCAGCGTGCAGCTCCGCCACCATCACTGAACAAGGCCGTCCCCTTCGAGGACACTTCGATGGTAACTCGCTCTCTTTCCCTCGCCTTGGCGCTTGCCGCCTCCACCCTCGCCTTCTCGCCGGCCATGGCCGAGCCCCTGAAGGTCGTGGCGTCCTTCTCGATCCTCGGCGACATGGTGAAGCAGATCGGCGGCGACGACGTCGCCGTCACCACTTTGGTCGGGCCGGACGGCGACGCCCATGTCTTCGAGCCGACGCCCAAGGATGCCAAAGCGCTCGGCGAGGCCAAGGTCCTGGTCGAGAACGGCCTCGATTTCGAAGGCTGGATGCCCCGCCTCGTGAAGGCGTCCGGGTTTTCCGGCGAGACCATCACCGCCTCCACCGGCGTGAAGCCGCGCGACCTCACGCCGGAGGAGCTGGCGATGGAAGAGGCCGAGGAAGCCCACGATCACAAGGCCGAAGGTCACGCCGAGGCCGATCATGACCACGACCACGATCACGGCCACGATCATGGCGCGGTCGATCCGCACGCCTGGCAGAGCCTGCCGAACGGAGAGATCTACGCCAGGAACATCGCCGACGGGCTCGCCAAGGCGGACCCGGCCCATGCGAAGGAATACCGCGAGCGCGGCGACGCCTATATCGCCGAGATGAAGGCTCTGGACACGAAGATCCGCGCCGAGATCGATCAGGTGCCGGAGCAGCAGCGCTTGATCGTCACCTCGCACGACGCCTTCGGCTATTTCGGCCAGGCCTACGGCATCCGCTTCATCGCCCCGCAGGGCGTCTCGACGGAGTCGGAAGCCTCGGCACGGGATGTCGCCGAGATCATCGACCAGATCCGCAAGCAGAACATCCGTGCCGTCTTCGTGGAAAACATCTCCGATCCCCGCCTGATCGACCAGATCAGCCGCGAAACCGACGCCAAGGTCGGCGGCGCCCTGTTCTCGGACGCGCTGTCACCCGCCGGTGGCCCGGCGCCCACCTATCTGGACATGTTCCGCAACAATGCCGACGAGATCGTCAAGGCTTTGAAGACGAGCTGAGGTCAGCCGAGCGATCCGGCCGGGCCTTGGCTCAGCCGGATCGCGAAACGAAATCAGCCGCAGACGCCGCGGTCGATGAAGACCGAGGACACGCTGCCCGCCACGCGGTAGCGATATTCCACCGCCGAGACCTGACGCGAGCGCAGCGCGCTCTTCCACATCTGGCAGCGCGTCGCGTCCTTGCGATTGCGCCAGGCATCCATGCCGACCCGCGCGTCCGCCAGAAGCTGGAGCGTGACGACGCGGCCGTCGAAGGTCACTTCTTCCAGAAGGCTGCCGTCGCCCTGGTCGGCGGGCAATGTTTCCTGAAGAGCCGAAATCCGATGCTGGATATCGGTCGCGCCACGCGCGAAGGGGATCACGTCGATCCGGTCCGACAGAAGCAGCGCCGCTGTCCCACAGAGACCGGCGACGCCGGCAATTTGCATTCTACGGTCACGAAACGCTTGCATCGACGCCTCCGCTCACCTGCCAGGGATCGAAGGCTTTTACTTCGGGATTGTTGCAGCGCGGTGAAAAAACCTTTCGCGTCGCCGCTACGGAAGCGGGTCTTCCACCGATTTCTGCGCGCCGGCCCGGCTCATCTGCGTTTGGCGCATCCGCAAGGCGCTGGCGCGCTCGGGCGTCAGCCGATCGATGCAGTGCGGGCAGGAGACGCCGGGCTCGAAAGCCGAATCAGCCTGCTCCTCCACCGTCACGGGCGAGCCGCAGCCAAAGCACCGCCCCCACTCCGCCGTCTGCTTGAGTTCGTGGCCGACGGCGGTGCGTCCGTCGAAGACGTAGCATTCGCCCGACCAGCGGCTCTCCTCGGCCGGCACATCCTCGAGATATTGGAGAATGCCGCCCTTCAGATGAAACACCTCCTCGAACCCATGCGCGAGCATGAAGCTCGACGCCTTCTCGCAGCGAATGCCGCCGGTGCAGAACATCGCGACCTTGGGCTGACGCGCCGGATCGAGGCGCTCCTTCACGAAGTCCTTGAACTCGGTGAAGCTGTCGATCTCCGGATCGACGGCGTTCTCGAACGTGCCGACACGGGTCTCGTAGCGATTGCGCGTGTCGATGACGAGAACGTCGGGGTCCGCCAGAAGGGCGTTCCAGTCCTTCGGCTCGACATAGGTCCCGACCTGCCGCGTCGGGTCCGCTTCCGGCGCGCGCATCGTGATGATCTCGGGGCGAATGCGGACCTTCAACCGCGCGAAAGGCCGCTCGCGCGCGGTCGAGAACTTCACCTCGCCCTTGCGCACGTTCAGCGTCCGGTCGAGCTCGTCCACCAGCTCGCCGATCGCCGCGTCCGGCCCGGCGACGGTGCCGTTGATGCCCTCGCTCGCCAGAAGCAGCGTGCCGAAGATGCCGCGCGTCTCGGCAAATTCGAACAGATGGGCGCGCAGCGCGGCCAGATCGGGAATGGCGACGAAACGGTAGAGGGCGACGATGGTCCAGGTCATGCTGCCCTATACCGCCTGGGCCGGCGCGTATCAAACGCGGCTTGACTTGGCTTCGGGAACGACCGAACTCCTGACGCCATGAGCCTCGATCTCGACACGACCTTCCGGCCCGAACCCGAGCAACCCGACGAAGTCGCGCCGGGCGTCTTCCGATTGACCGCTTCGAACAGCGGTCCGATGACCTTCACCGGCACCAACACCTATCTCCTTGGGAAGGATCGTGTCGTCGTCATCGACCCCGGTCCGGAGGACGAGCGCCATCTCGAGGCGATCCTGCGCGCCATCGGCGGGCGGCCGGTCGAGGCCATTCTCGCGACGCACACCCATCTCGACCACACGGGCCTTTGCGCCGCGCTGAAGCGCGCCACCGGCGCGCCGCTCGTCGCCGAAGGGCCGCACCGAACCTCGCGGCCTCTGGCGCCCGGCGAGGTCAATCTGCTCGACGCCGCCGCCGACCATGCGTTCCAGCCCGACATCGTGCTCGGCGACGGCGAGGCGCTGGAGACGGCGGCGGGTCGCATCCTCGGCATCGCGACGCCCGGACACACGGCCAATCACATGGCCTATGCGCTGGAAGGACAGGGCGTCCTCTTCTCGGGCGATCATGTCATGGCGTGGTCGACCACGATCGTCGCCCCGCCGGACGGCCGCATGGCCGATTACATGGTCTCGCTCGACAAGCTCATGGGACGCACGGAAACGCTCTACCTTCCCGGCCATGGCGGCCCGGTGGAGCGGCCGGCCGCCTTCCTGCGAGCGATGCGCACGCATCGGCGGATGCGCGAACAGGCCATCCTGGAGCGCGTCCGCGCCGGGGATCGGCTCGTCTCGGAGATGGTCGCGGCGATCTATCGCACGACGCCCAAAGCCCTGCACGGCGCGGCGGCCCTGTCGGTTCTGGCGCATCTGGAAGACCTGTGCGAACGCGGGTTCCTCCGCGCGCCGCAGGGCGTCGATCTCGAGACCCGCTTCGAGCCGGCCTGACGCCGGCGCTCAGCTGTCCGGCGTGATGCCTTCCTCGATCTTCATCGCCTCGTCCAGCCGGTTCAGGAAGCCCTGGATGAGCCGCCGGTTTTGGCCGAGATCGCGCTCCAGATTGCGCGAGACCGAGCGCATGTCGACATAGGTCGTGCCGTCCGTTTCAACGATGCGGATCGTCGCGTCGCTCGGAAAACCGAAGAGCGGAACGTAGCCGACGGCCCGAATGGTATAGTCGTCGGAGTCGAGATCGGCATAGGGATCGTCGCTCGTCTCGTCTTCGTCCTCGTCGAGATTCAGCGAGTCGCGCAGCGTTGGGATCGGAACCGTGACCGTGCCGGAGACGCCGAGATCCGGCCCCTGCGGGCGCAGCATCTCGGGCGTCTGCACATCGACCAGCGTCATGCCGCTCTTTTCGAGGGCCGCGCGGGCCGCCTGATAAACGGTCGAGGCGGTCGCCTGGAAATTGCGGCCGACGAGGACTCCGTCGAGCGTCGAGATCGGCGCAACGGGCGCAGCGGTTTCGGCGAGGGCCTGCCGCATCCCGGTCGTCTCGGCGAAATGGCCGTTCGGATATTTCGAGAAGAGATAGGCCGCGCCCAGAAACGGAATGGCGGCGATGCAGCCCGCCATCAAGGCGGCGACGGCCCGGCCCCCGCCCCGCGCGCCGCCCCGCCAGATCAGGAGAATGGCAAAGAGCGCCAGGAGAAGGCCGAGCGCGGCGATGCCGCCGGCCAGAAGCAGCGACAGCGACAAGGCCGCCTGATCGAGCACGTGAAGCCGGAAGAAGGCGACGGAAATCGGCAGCAGCGCCAGCGCGAAGATCGACAGGTTCCAGGCCCAGGTCGCGCTTCGGCTTCGCCGCGTCAGATAATGTCCCGCCACCTCGCCGCCCCTGTGCGCTGCTCTGTCCCGCAAGTGCTAGCAGATGCGGGACAGAGGCGACAGTTCAAGTCAGCGCTTCGGCACTCGGCAGACGATAGTTCGCAAAGCTCTTGCGCAGTTCCATCTTCTGGATCTTGCCCGTCGCGGTGTGTGGGATCGCCTCCACGAAGGCGACGTCATCGGGCATCCACCAGCGCGCGACACGCCCTTCGAGATAGGTCAGCATCGCCTCGCGGGTCAGCGACGCCCCTTCGCGCGGCACGACGACGAGAAGCGGCCGTTCGTCCCATTTGGGATGGGGCACGCCGATCACCGCCGCCTCGGCCACGTCGGGATGTCCGACCGCGAGATTTTCCAGCTCGATGGTCGAAATCCATTCGCCGCCCGACTTGATGACGTCCTTCGCCCTGTCGGTGATCTGCATCGTGCCTTGAGGGTCGATATGGGCGACATCACCCGTGTCGAACCAGCCCTCCGGCCCGAACGCTTCCGCGCCGGCGCCCTTGTAATAGGCCGAGGACACGGCCGGGCCGCGCACCTTCAGCCGGCCGAAGCTGCGTCCGTCGCCCGGCAGTTCCCGGTTCTCGTCGTCGGTCACCTTCATCTCGACGCCGAAGGGAACGCGGCCCTGCTTCTCCTTGAGGCGATAGAGCGCGTCGTCGTCCAGCCCGTCCCAATCGGGCGTCGGCACGTTCAGCGTGCCGAGCGGGCTCATCTCGGTCATGCCCCAGGCATGGACCACCTCCACGCCGTAGCGCTTCTCGAAGGCCTCGCAGACGACGCGCGGACAGGCCGCCCCGCCGATCACGACGCGCTTGAGATCGGGCACCGTCGCGCCGCTCGACTGGAGATGCTGGAGAAGCATCATCCAGACGGTGGGCACCGCCGCGCTGAAGCTCACGCGCTCGGCGCTCAGGAGTTCGTGGATCGACGCGCCGTCCATCTTGGGACCGGGCATGATCATCGCCGCGCCGACCATCGGGCAGGAAAAGGCGATGCCCCAGCCATTGGCGTGGAACAGCGGCACGACGGGCATGACGCGGTCGCGACTGGACAGGTTCATCGCGTCAGGCTGCGTCGCGATCATGGAATGAAGAACGTTGGAGCGATGGGAGTAGACGACGCCCTTCGGCATTCCCGTCGTGCCCGACGTGTAGCACATGCCGGCGGCGTCCCGCTCGTCCGCCTCCAACCAGGTAAAATCGTCGTCCGCCTCGGCCAGCCATTCCTCGTAGGGCACGACATCGAGCGTCGTCTGCGGCAGATGCGCGGCATCGGTCAGGACGACGATGCGCTTCAGGCTCGGCACGCGCGGCGCGATGGCTTCCAGAAGCGGGATGAAGGTGAGGTCCGCGAAGACGATCTCGTCCTCGGCGTCGTTCATGATCCAGGCGATCTGATCGGGGAACAGGCGCGGATTCAGCGTGTGATAGATCGCGCCAGCGCCGAGAATGCCATACCAGCATTCGAGATGGCGCCAGGTGTTCCAGGCGAGCGTTCCGATTCGCGCGCCCGGCCGGACGCCGTCAGCCTGAAGACGCTTGGCGAGACGCAGCGAGCGCTGGCGGATATCCGCATAGGTGGTCCGATGGATCGGGCCTTCCACCGAGCGCGACACGACCTCGCGCATGCCGTGGTTGCGCGCCGCATGGTCGATGACCTTCGTGCACAGAAGCGGCCATTCCTGCATCAATCCGAGCATCCGAACTCTCCTCCCACTCGCGCCGTTGGCCGGCGTCTGGGAGGTAGAGTTGAGAAGTTCGGCGGGCTTGTCCAGCGCCTCCAAGCCCGCGTCTCATGACGGAGCCGTGAGCGTATCTAGAGCCGGGTGCGGGTCTTCGGTGTCGCAGCCGTGCGCAGCGCGCGCTCGAAGCGGATCGCGGCCTGCGCGGCGGCGAGCCGGGCGATCGGTACGCGGTAGGGCGAGCAGGACACGTAATCGAGCCCGGTGCGCTCGAAGAAGGCGATGGAATTCGGATCGCCCCCCTGCTCGCCGCAGACGCCGAGCGGAATGTCGGGCCGGGTGCGACGCGCCTTCTCGACGCCGAGCGCGATGAGCTCGCCGACACCCTCGATATCGAGCGTCTGGAACGGGTCGCGCTCGATGATTCCCTGCCGCTCATAGGAGGACAGGAAGTTCGCGGCGTCGTCGCGCGAGATGCCGTAGACGGTCTGCGTCAGATCGTTGGTGCCGAAGGAAAAGAAGTCGGCCACTTCGGCGATCGTGTCGGCGCGCACGATGGCGCGCGGCAGTTCGATCATCGTGCCGACCAGATAGGTGATCTCGCGCTTGCGCTCGGCCATGACGAGTTGGGCGACCTCGTCCACCCGCGCCTTCACGAAGTCGAGTTCCTTGCGCAGGCCGACCAGCGGCACCATGATCTCGGGAACGACCGCCTTGCCCTTGCGCTCGCCGGCCTCGATCGCCGCCTCGAAGATCGCGCGCGCCTGCATCTCGACGATCTCGGGATGCGAGATGGCGAGGCGGCAGCCGCGATGGCCGAGCATCGGGTTGAACTCGTGCAGGGCGTCGATCCGCTCGTTGACGACCGCGATGCTGATGCCGAGCGAGGACGCCGTTTCGGCGATCTCCTGATCGCCCTTCGGCAGAAACTCGTGCAAGGGCGGGTCGAGAAGGCGGATCATGACGGGCATTCCGGCCATGATCTCGAACAGTTCGATGAAGTCGGAGCGCTGGATCGGCAGGAGCTTTTCCAGCGCGGCGCGGCGACCGGCTTCGTCGCGGGCAAGGATCATCTCGCGCATCATGGAAATGCGCTCGCCCTCGAAGAACATGTGCTCGGTGCGGCACAATCCGATGCCCTCCGCGCCGAAGGCGCGCGCCGCGCGGGCCTCGGCGGGCGTTTCGGCATTGGTGCGCACGCGCATCCGCCGCGCCCGGTCGGAAAATTCCATCAAGGTCGCGAAATCGCCGGTCAGCGAGGGGCGTTTGAGCTTCGGCGCGCCGGCGATCACCTCGCCCGTCGTTCCGTCGATGGTCAGCCAGTCGCCATGCTGGAGAACGCGGCCAGCCGCCGTCAGCGTCCCCGCTTCGGCATTGACGCGCAGCGCGCCGGCGCCCGTGACGCAAGGCTTGCCGATGCCGCGTGCGACCACGGCCGCATGGCTCGTCGTGCCGCCGCGCACGGTGAGAACGCCTTCGGTGACATGCATTCCATGCACGTCCTCCGGCAGCGTCTCGTTGCGCACGAGAATGGATTTCTTGCCCTCCGCCGCCAGCGCGATGGCCTGTTCGGAGGAAAAGACGATCTGCCCGCTCGCAGCACCCGGCGAGGCCGGCATGCCCTTGCCGATCACGGTGATTTCCTCGCCGCGCTCGATCGTCGGATGGAGAAGCTGGTCGAGCGCCGAGGGCTCGATGCGCAGAAGCGCGTCCTGCTCGCCGATCATCCCCTCGCGCGTCATGGCGACGGCGATGCGAATCCCCTCGGCCACGCTGCGCTTCAGTATGCGCGATTGGAGCAGGAACAGCTCGCCGTCGCCGACCATGAAGTCGAGCTCGCAGGCATCGCCCATATGCTCCTCGATCCGGCGGGCATGCTGGGCCAAGGCGCCGAGATCGGCCGGAAAGAGATCCGTTGCCGTGCTGGCGCCGAGATCGATCGACGGCACCTGCGGCCCGATCTCGTCCCCGCCCCGCCCGCCGAGCACGAACTCGCCGGTGAGGCGCGGCTCGCCGGTCTTGACGTCGCGCGACAGGGCGCGGCCCGTGCCCGATTTCTCGCCGCGCTCGTTGAAGATCATCGCATGGACGGTGACGGCAAGGCCGGCGTTCTCGCCGATCCCATGCACCATGCGGAAGGCCCGCGCGACGGGCCCGCGCCAGCTGGCGAAGCTCGCCTCGACGACGCGGTAAAGCTGTTCGAGCGGCGATTGGGGCATGGCCTCGCCCACTTCGTCCTCGACGAAGGCAAGATAAGCGGCGATCAGCGCCCGCCAGTCAACCAGGGAGTGCGGCTCCGCGCCCTGCCAGCCGGCGCGTTCGCGCTCGGCATCGGCGACATCGTCGAACTCGCCGGGGTCCATGCTGTAGACGAGCGCGCAATAGCTCTCGATGAAGCGCCGGTAGCAGCGGAAGGCGAAGCCGAGATCGCCGAGTTCACCGGCAAGACGCTCCACGGTCCGGTTGTTCAGGCCGATGTCGAGAACGGTGTCGGCAAGACCCGGCATGATGGCGCGAGCGCTCGTACGAACCGCCAGAAGCAGCGGCTTGTCGGCTCCGTCGAAGAGACGGCCGGTCACCCCTTCCAGCCATTCGATCGCGGCCAGCGTCTCGTTGCGCAGCGCGGGCGGCAGGTCCGGGCCGGCGACCGCCTCGCGCCAGGCGGTGGTGGAGATGGTGAAGCCCGGCGGCACGGGCAGATCCAACGACGCCAGGAGCGCGAGATTGGCGCCCTTCAGGCCAAGCGCCTCCGTCGCATCGGCCGTGCGATCGGCTGCGCCCTTTCGGAAGGTGAACAGTCTCTTGGCCATCGGATATCTTGGCACCCCGGCGCGGCACGGTCGCCGCGATCGCTACGGAACGCCGACCTTACGCAAATGCGGACGCCGCGCCAATGCTGCAACGCGGCATCCTGTCTCGATTCCCGCAACCGGCGTTCGATTCCGGCGCGAAAACGCCGTTTCCTACTTCGGCAGGTGCTTTTCGATGATGGCGGCCATCTCGTCGGCGGACATCGCGCCGGCATATTTCTCGCCATTGATGAAGAAGGTCGGCGTGGCGGAGACGCCGAACTCCTCCTGCCCCGCCTTCTGTACGGCGACGACCTTGCCCTGAAGCTCGGTGTTCTGCAGGCAGGCGCGGAACTGGTCCTCGCTCATGCCGGCGAGCTGGGCGATCTTGAGAAGCGCGACGGAGGCGTTCTCGGCACCGGCCCAATCGCGCTGCTGATCGAAGAGGACGTCCACCATGGCCGTGCGGCGCTCGTCGCCCACGCAGCGCGCCAGCATGAAAGCGGCCATCGCGCGCGGATCGAACGGAAACTCACGCAGGATCAGCTTGGCCTTTCCGGTGTCGAGATAGTCCTTCTTGATCGCCGGATAGCTTTCCGAGTGGAAGTCCCGGCAATGCGAGCAGGTCATCGAGGCGTACTCGACGATCGTCACCGGCGCGTCGGCCTTGCCGACGATGACGTCGGGCAGCGCTTGCGGGCTCATGAGCTTCGACACGTCGACCGTGCCTTCCGGCGCGGGCACCGTGGCGGCGGACGGGTTGGTGGCGCGCGCGGCCGGCTCGCTCGTGGCCGGGGCGGAGGTCGCGGCCGGAGCGGTCTCGGCCGGCGTTGCGGTCTGGCTCCAGGCCGCGCCCGTCGCACCGATCGCCAGAAGCGCCGTTGCGGCGAGAAGGGCCGTGCCCCGGCGCAGCTTCGCACCGCTGGCGGACAGGCGGTTCGTGTCGTTCGGATGGGTCATGGTCTGAACTCGGCCCTTTGCGCAGGAAGCCCCGATGGCTTCAACCGAGCCCGACCTAGCGTAGCGAATGTGGCAAATCCAACACTTCAACGGGTCGGAACCCGCAAAAGCGCGTCAGAATCGCGAATTAGCCGCCGTTTCGCTCGCGCTCTGCGGCGTTGCGCCCGAGCACGGCCTCACCGAACCGCTCCAGGGCGGCGCGCAGGCGCGGGCTCTCGATTCGCGAGGTCGCTTCGGAAATCGCCCGTCGGTCGCGCGGCGTCAGGGGCTTCACCGGCACCTTGCGCGTCGGCCGAACGGTTTGAACCGGGCGTTGGACGATCTTCAACCGGGCGACGGCAGGATAGCCGAAATAGGCGTTCACCCGGCCGATCAGCTCGCGCGACTCGTGCTGCAAGCGAAGCACGAAAGCGCCCTCGCAGGCGACCACGAGCGTCGCCTGATCGAACGGATCGTTCTCGCTGCGCCGAGGCGGCCAGATCAGCTTTTCCGGGCGGGAGCCTTCCTGAAGGCGCAGGCCCGCGATTTCCGGCCAGGAGGACAGGAGGCCGGAGGTCATGCCCGCCTTTCGCGCGACGATCGGATCGACCAGATCGGATACGAGATCGCTGAGCGGGCGCGGTCCGCGCGGGGGTTTACGGCCCTGTGGCTTGTCGTCGCTTCTGTCCTCGCTCATCCGCGCGCCCTTGCTCCTGCGCCCGTGCCCGCTCTGCAAAGCGAGGCGACGAGCCCGCCCATCGTGCCGAACAACGCGATCAGCGTCCACTCGTTCAGAAGGACGCCATGGAAGGAGCCGAAGGTGAGAAGAAAGCCGACGAGAAGCAGCGCGGCTTCGCGAAGCGTCCGCTCCCGCGTGCGGCGAAACACGGTGGCGAGGAAGGCGACGAAAACCGAGAGCATCAGCGCGAGCCCGATGACGCCGCTCGAGATCGTCTCGTCCAGAATGAAATTGTGGAGGTGCTGGTAGTAGGTGACCATGAAGCCGTTGGCGCCCGCCTTCTCGCCCGCCGCTTCCATCTTGTGCGTGCCGCCGACGCCGAGGAGCGAATGCTCGCGGATCACCGCCCATGCCGATGTCCACATGACCAGCCGCGCATCCACCGAGCCGGCGGCCCGGCCCGTCGCCTCGAAGTTCCGCAGCTCGTTGACGCCGCTCTCATAGCGCTGGCCGATGATCTGCGCGGTCGGATAGGCGATCACGGCAAGCCCGAGGAGCGAAAGCGCGATCACGCGTTTCGACGGTCGCCCCACCCCTCGGCCGAACAGGCGAAGGAGATCGACCAGCGCGGCGAGCGCGATCACCACGAAGGCCGCGCGCGTGCCGGACAGGAGGATCGGGACGGCGCTGAGATAGGTCCAGGCCGCGCCGTTCGGCAGCCAGCGTGGTGGGCTGCGCGCGGGCAGGCGCGCAGCGATGCCGATCACGCCGGCGACGAAGGCGAAAAGCGCCTCGTTCGCGCCAAGGCCGACGCGCCCGTCCGACAAGACGGAGTCGATCGGGGCGGCGACGAGCAGGGCCAGGAGCGCGAGCCGCGCGCCGATCGCCAGAGCGTCGAGGGGGCGGCGCACCAGGCACAGGCCCGCCGGCACGAAGGCCATGCCGAGTTCGATCGCTGCATAGGACAGGACGCGGTTTCCCGCCAAAGGCTCGCCGCGCAGGAGGCTGAGGCCGATCTGCCAGAGCGCCCAGGCGACGAGCATCGTGCCATAGAGCGTCCAGCTTCGCCGCGCCGCGCGATGACGCGCGAGCGCCAGATACAGCCCGCAGAGTGCGAACAGGAGAAAGACGACCTTGCCGACCCCGATCATCAGACCGAGGAGCAGGATGCCCGCGCTCAAGACCAGCGGATCGATCCGCCGACGCTTGAGGAGAAGGGAGCGAAGCGAGGTCACGCGCCGGTCCTCGGCAGACGCGCCGTGCGGGCGATGCGCCGCGCGAGATCGCCGGCCCGGAAGAGAAGCGTCGGCCAACGCCGCCAGGCAGGCAGCTTCATCGCGCCGTAGCGACGGCTTTCCTGCGTGAGGCTGGTTTTCGAAAGGACGCCGAAGGCGACGAGATCGGGCCAGATGTCGAGCGCGCGCACGCCCGTCGCCCAGCCGCGCTCCAGCGCGACATCGTAGGGCAGGCGCATCGGCAGCATCGCGTCCGCCAGCCGCCCCGCCGCCTCGCGCCGGACGATATAGGCCGCCGCGCTGCCGGTCGGGCCGAGATAGGTGGCGCAGAGTTCGCGCCCATGCGCCAGCTGGCGCAAGGTCTTGCGCTTCACCTGCCGATGATGGGCGAAGCGCACCAGATCCCAGTCGTCGGCCTCGCCGAGCGAATCCAGAACCGGCAGAAGGTCGGGAAGCGGGCGAACGTCGTCCTCGAACACGACGCCGGCTTCGGCCTCGCCCGCCGCGATGCGACGTAGCGCCGCGACATGGCTGACATAGCAGCCATATTCGCCGGGCATCGGGCGTTTTCCGTGATCGCGCAGGAAGCCCGGCCGATCGAGCGCCGTTTGATCGGCCTCCGCGACGGTCTTTCCATCCACGGCCGGGACCCGTATCAGATCGACGCCGAGCGCCGCCGCCTCGCTCTGGATGGCGGCAAGGCGTTCGGGCGATCGGTCGAGGTTGATGACGAAGAAGTCGATCTTCACGCACAATTCCCGTTTGGCATGGGCCGCAGGACGTCATCGGACCCGGCAGTTGGTGGGGTCGGATGGACGCCCCACCGCCCGAAGTCAAGCGAGGCACGCGGCATGAGCGCCCTGCCCCCGGTGTCCGATCGGCTTCTCGACTGGTACGATCGGCACGCCCGCACGCTTCCCTGGCGCGTGTCGCCGGCGGATCGCGCGCGCGGCGTCCGGCCGGACCCGTATCGCGTTTGGCTCTCGGAGGTCATGCTGCAGCAGACCACGGTCGCGGCGGTGAAGAGCTATTTCGCGGCCTTCACCACGCGCTGGCCGACGGTGCAGGCCTTGGCGGGCGCCGAGGACGAGGAGGTCATGGGCGCCTGGGCAGGCCTTGGCTATTATGCGAGGGCGCGAAACCTTCTGGCCTGCGCGCGCGAGGTGACCCGCCATCGCAACGGCCGCTTCCCCGAAACGGCGGCAGCGCTTCGCGACCTGCCGGGCATCGGCGACTACACGTCCGCCGCCATCGCGTCCATCGCCTTCGACGAGCCGGCGCCGGTGGTGGACGGCAATATCGAGCGCGTCACGACCCGGCGCCATGCGATCGAGACGCCGCTGCCGGCCGCGCGCAAGGCGATCCGCGTGCACGTCGCGGCGATGACGCCGCTCCGGCGCGCGGGCGACTTCGCGCAGGCGATGATGGATCTCGGCGCGACGATCTGCACGCCGCGTTCGCCCTCCTGCATCCTGTGCCCGGTATCGGAGGATTGCGCCGCGCGGATCGAGCGGCGGCAGGAAGAGTTTCCGAAGAAAGCCGCCAAGAAGCCCAAACGCGCCCGGCGCGGCGCCGCCTTCGTGGCGGTCCGACAGAGCGACGGCGCGGTGCTGCTGCGTCGCCGCCCGGCCTCCGGGATGCTCGGCGGCATGGCCGAGCCCTTCACAACCGAGTGGAGCGCCAAGGCCGACGGCGCGACGGGCGCGGGTGCCGCGCCCTTCCGGGCCGACTGGCGGGAAGCGGGCGCCGTCGCCCACGGCTTCACCCATTTCGACCTCGTGCTGGAGGTCTGGCGGGCGGATGTGGCGGACGCCCCGGACGGTTTCGGCCTCTGGGTTCGCGCCGACCGGCTGGACGAGGCGGGGCTTCCGACGTTGATGCGCAAGGCGGTGGAAACCGCCCTGCGCGGCATGGAGAAACAGACGGGGTAAAACCCCGCCCCCTCAGAGCCCGGCTTTGGCGATCGCCTCGCGCACGGTTTGGCGGAAAGCGTCGATCGGGGTGAGGCGCGCGCCCTCGCGCAGATACCAGAAGGTCCAGCCGTTGCAGGCATCGAGCCCCTGCACCCGCGCGCCGATCTTGTGGATCGAGGCCGGCTCGCCCTCGCCCGACCGGATCGTCCCGTCCGCCTGCACATGCGCCACATGCCGGCCCTTGGCGCAGGTCAGCTCCGCGCCCGGCTGCACGAGGCCCATGTCGAGAAGGGCGGCGAAAGGCACGCGCGGCTCGGCCCGCTTGCCGCCGTTGGACGCCAGCGCCGCCGCCGACAGGGGCTCCACTTCCAGAATGCGCTCGGCCGCCGCCTCGATATAGCTGTCCTCGCGCTCGATGCCGACGAAGTGGCGGCCGAGGCGCTTGGCCACCGCGCCGGTCGTGCCGGTGCCGAAGAACGGGTCGAGGATCGTGTCGCCGGGCTTGGTGGAGGACAGGATCACCCGCGCCAGAAGCGCCTCGGGCTTCTGGGTGGGGTGCACCTTGCCGCCGTCCTCGTCGCGCAGCCGCTCCGAGCCCGAGCAGATCGGAAACAGCCAGTCGGACCGCATCTGCGTGTCGTCATTGGCCGCCTTCATGGCATCGTAGTTGAACGTGTAGCTCTTGGCCTCGGACGAGCGGGACGCCCAGATCATCGTCTCGTGCGCGTTCTGGAAGCGACGGCCCCGGAAGTTCGGCATCGGGTTGGTCTTGCGCCAGACGATGTCGTTCAGCATCCAGAAGCCGAGATCCTGCATGATCGCGCCGACGCGGAAGATGTTGTGGTAGGAGCCGATCACCCAGATCGTGCCATTGGGCTTCAGGAGCCGACGGGCCGCCAGCAGCCAGGCCCGCGTGAAGGCGTCATAGGCCTCGAAGCTCTCGAAGCGGTCCCAGTCCTCGTTGACGGCATCGACGCGCGACTGGTCGGGCCGGGTCAGATCGCCGCCGAGCTGGAGGTTATAGGGCGGGTCGGCGAAGATCGCGTCGACGCTGCCGGCGGGCAGCATCGCCATGCGGGACACGCAGTCGCCCTTGATAATCGTGTCGAGCCATTCGGGCTTGGCCTGCGCCTCGCCAGGAGCCCCAGGGGCGACGAGCGGCACTGACGCGCTTCCCGCTCCGCCCGCCACCGAACGAGAGACCCGGACCGCTGCAGCTCCAGCCATGGCGCACACCCACTCAAACACCCAACACAAGCCGCGAACCCAAGCCGCGACCTTTCCCCAACATGGTTACCGAAGAGGGTTAATAGCGGGTGAAGCGCCGGGCGGATTGGCCATCCGGCGCCCGCCATGCTAGGTCCGCCGGACGTTCGACGACCGTCCGACGCAGCCGAGCCGAGCGTTCGGCGGGATGGTCCCAACGACGCACGGCGCCTTCGATGCCGACGGCGTTTCTCCCGGTGCCCGGCACGCTCCTGAAAGGCAGTCTCGATGGCTCTTTCCCTGATCCTGTTCGATTGCGACGGCGTTCTCGTCGATTCGGAAATCATTTCCGCCAAGGTCGACGCGGCGCTTCTGAAGGAACTCGGCTACGAGATTTCGGCCGGCGAGGTCGCCGAGCGCTTCGCCGGCCTGACGCAGGATCGCATCCTGGAGCTTCTGACGGCGGAGGCCGGGATCCGCTTTCCGGAAGATTATGCCGAGCGCCAGAAGGTCGAACTCGACCGGCGTCTTGCCGCCGAGATCACCGAGATTCCAGGCGTCCACGACATGCTGGACCGGCTCGACCTGCCGCGCGCTATCTGCTCGAACTCCTCGTCCGAACGGCTGAAGATCGTTCTCGAACCGACCCGCCTCTGGGACCGGTTCCGCCCCTATGTCTATGCGTCGCGCGAGGTCGGCACCAAGCGGCCGAAGCCCGCGCCGGACGTCTATCTCTACGGGTGCCGCCAGTTCGACGCCGAACCGCGCCAGACCGTGGTTCTGGAGGATTCGGTCCATGGCGTCGCGGCGGCCGTCGCCGCCGGTTGCCGCGTGGTCGGCTTCACCGGCGGCCAGCACAGCTATGCTGGGCACGGTCATGCCCTCGCCGAAGCCGGCGCGGAAACGGTCATCCGCAAATTGTCGGAATTTCCCGCCGTCGTGGAGGCGCTGTCGAGCTGGGAGGAGGCCTGAGGGCCGCCTCCCCGGCCTCTAGCGGCGGCTGGCCGTCTTGGCCGCGCCGCCCGTGGGGGCCGGCCCTTCGTCGAACCCGGCATAAATCGTGAGATTGCGCCCCACGGGGACCGCGAAGCGGATGGCCCGATCGACATAGGAGAAGTTGATCGCGCCGCCGTTGGAATCCAGAAGCACGCCCTGCTGCCCGAGCTGGCTGTAGACCACCTTGCCATTGTCCACGATCGCGACGCGCACCGGCAGATTGACCGTTCCACCCTTCGAGACCGGCCCCGGCACGACGCGGCCGGACACGCCGACTTCCATCAGATACTCGCCGTCGCGCTCGCGGCAGGAACGCGTCGTGCCGGTGATCGAGGCGACATAGTCGATCGAATCCCCGGCGCCCTTGCGCAGGATCGCCGTTCCCTCACGTAGTGCCACCTGCGGGCAATAATCGGGAACCTTGCCCGCGCTGGCGACCTGCGAGGGCGAGGCCGGAAGGCTGACATTGGCGGCCGGCGCAGGGGCCAGTCCACCGCCGGACGTGGAGCAGCCGGCGACGCCGAAGGCCGCCAACGAAACGAGAAGCAGATGAGGGACGGGTCTGCGTGTCGACATATGCATCGGCCGGTTCTTCCCATAGGATGGTCGCTCGGTCTATATCAGGCACCCAGCCGAGTTGCGACCAATCTCGGCATGGAACGGGCGCGCGTCCCGACCTGCCGGAACGAGTGGCCCGAAAGGGCCGACGGGAGTCATCTTTGAGATATGTGAGTTCGCGGGGCGACGCTCCGACCCTTGGTTTTGCGGATGTCCTCCTGGCAGGCCTCGCGACGGATGGCGGCCTCTACGTTCCGGAAACCTGGCCGACGCTTTCGCCCGAGACGATCGCCTCCTTCGCCGGTCGTCCCTATGCCGACGTCGCGCTGGACATCCTCTCGCCCTTCGTGGGCGACGACATCGCTCCGGCCGATCTCGAGCGCATGGTGCGCGAGGCCTATGCGACCTTCCGCCACCCGGCGGTGGCGCCGCTGGTTCAGATCGGCGACCGGCATTTCGTGCTCGAACTCTTCCATGGTCCGACGCTCGCCTTCAAGGACGTCGCCATGCAGCTCCTGTCGCGGCTGATGGACCATGTCCTCGCCAAGCGCGAGCGGCGCGCGACGATCGTCGGCGCGACCTCGGGCGACACGGGCGGCGCGGCGATCGCGGCCTTCGCCGGCAGCTCGCGCACGGACATGTTCATTCTCTTCCCCAAGGGCCGCGTGTCGCCTGTCCAGCAGCGGCAGATGACGACGGCGGGCATGGACAATGTCCATGCCGTCGCGGTCGAGGGCACGTTCGACGACTGCCAGGCGCTCGTGAAGGCGATGTTCAACGACGCGCCCTTCCGCGCCGAATCCGCGCTGTCGGGCGTCAATTCGATCAACTGGGCCCGCATCATGGCCCAGATCGTCTATTACTTCACCGCCGCCGCCAGCGTCGGCGCGCCGCGTCGGCCGGTGTCCTTCACCGTGCCCACCGGCAATTTCGGCGACATCTTCGCCGGCTATGCCGCCAAGCGCATGGGCCTGCCGGTCGAGCGTCTGGTGATCGCGACCAACCAGAACGACATTCTGGAGCGCACGCTCCAGACCGGCCGCTACGAGATGGAAGGCGTCCACGCCACGATGTCCCCGTCCATGGACATCGAGATCTCCTCGAATTTCGAGCGCCTCCTGTTCGAGACGAGCGGACGCGACGCGGCCACCGTCCGCCGTCTGATGCAGCAGCTCCAGCAGTCGCGCGCCTTCACCCTCCCCGAGGAAATGATCGCCGCGATCCGTTCCGAGTTCGACGCCGGTCGCACCGACGAGACCGGAACGGCCGAGACGATCCGATCCTATCTCGGCACGACGGCCTATCTTCTCGACCCGCACACGGCGGTCGGCGTGTCGGTGGCCGATCGCTTCATGGGCGATGTCGCGATGATCACGCTCGGCACCGCGCATCCCGCGAAGTTCCCGGCCTCCGTGAAGGCGGCCTGCGGCTTCGAGCCGCCGCTGCCGCCGAGCCATGCCGATCTCATGAGCCGCGACGAGCGCTTCGACGTTCTGCCGAACGATCTCGACGCGCTGAAGACCTATATTCGCGAGCGCAGCCGCGCCGTTCGTCACGGGGCCGCCGCATGAGCGTCGAAATCACGCGCCTTTCCAACGGACTGACGGTCGCGACCGAAACCATGCCGACGCTGGAAAGCGCGGCGCTGGGCATCTGGGTCAAGGCCGGGGCGCGTGACGAGACCGAGCGCGAGCACGGCATCGCGCATCTTCTTGAGCACATGGCCTTCAAGGGCACGTCGCGCCGCTCGGCGCGGCAGATCGCCGAGGAGATCGAGGATGTCGGCGGCGAGCTGAACGCCTCGACCAGCGTCGAGACCACGGCCTTCTACGCCCGCGTCATGAAGAACGACGTGCCGCTGGCGCTCGACATTCTCTCCGACATCCTTCTCGATTCGCGCTTCGACGAGGAAGAGCTGGAGCGCGAGCAGCAGGTCGTCCTGCAGGAACTCGGCGCCGCCGAGGACACGCCGGACGACATCGTCTTCGATCATTTCCAGCAATGCGCCTTCGCCGATCAGGTGATCGGCCGTCCGATCCTCGGAACCCGCGAAAGCGTGCGCTCCTTCACGCCGGACGATCTGCGCACCTATCTGAAGCGCCATTACGGGCCGGACCGGATGGTGGTCTCGGCCGCCGGCGCGGTGTCGCATCAGGACATCGTGGATCGCGTGTCGGCCGCCTTCGGCACCGAAAGCGCCTCCGGCGTCTCCCCGATCGAGCGCGCGCCCGCGCTCTACACGGGCGGCGAGTTCCGCGAAGAGCGCGACCTGTCGGACGCGCAGATGGTGCTCGGCTTCAAGGGCCGGCCCTATTACCAGCGCGATTTCTACGCGGCGCAGGTCCTGTCCATCATCCTGGGCGGCGGCATGTCCTCGCGCCTGTTCCAGGAAGTCCGTGAAACGCGCGGTCTCTGCTACGCGATCTCGGCCTTCCACTGGAGCTTCTCCGACAGCGGCATTTTCGGCGTCCATGCCGCGACCGGCGAGGAAGAGCTGGCCGAGCTCGCGCCCGTCATCGTGGAGCAGCTCGTGCGCGCCGCCGAAGGCATCACCGAGAAGGAGGTCGTGCGCGCCCGCGCGCAGATGCGCTCCAGCCTTCTCATGAGCCAGGAAAGCCCCGCCTCGCGCGCGGGCCAGATCGCCCGTCAGCTCATGTTCAACGGCGCGATCATCTCCAACACCGAGCTTCTGGATCGGCTCGACGCGATTTCCGCCGAGCGACTGGCGAGCCTCGCGGGGGCGACCTTCATCGACGCCGTCCCGACGCTGGCCGCCATCGGCCCGGTGTCGCGCCTGCCGCCCGTCGAAGCGCTGATGCAGGGCGCCGCGCCCGTTCCGTCCGCCCTGGCGCGGACGGCCAACACCAACCGCTGACTCTCACCACATGGGTTGGCTGGATTGGGTCCAGGCTTCCTCGCAGCCTGTTCTCAGCGGTCCCGGCATCCTCCTGCGGATGCCGCGGCGGGGCGACTACGAGCGCTGGCGCGAGCTCCGGGACGCAAGCCGCGCCTTTCTCACCCCCTGGGAGCCGAGCTGGAGCGGAAGCGAACTCAGCCGGACCGCGTTTCGCCTTCGGCTGAGCCGCTACCGACGAGATGCCCGCGAGAGGTCGAGCTTCACCTTCTTCGTGTTCGATCCGTCCGGAGAAACGCTCTATGGGGGCCTCACCCTCGGACGCATCCAACGGGGGGTGGCACAGGCGGGAACGCTCGGCTATTGGATGGGCGAGCGCCATGCCGGGCGCGGCATCATGAGCCGCGCGGTTCGGACGATCTCGATTTTCGCGTTCGAGATCGAAGGGCTGCACCGCATCGAGGCGGCCTGCGTGCCGAGCAATGCTCGGTCGATCGCGCTTCTGGAATCCTGCGGGTTCCGCCGGGAGGGTCATCTGCGGCGCTACCTGAAAATCGCCGGTGTCTGGGAGGATCATCTTCTGTATTCTTTGCTGGCTGAAGACTGGGCAGCCAGTGCTGGCTATCGTGCCGAATCGCAGCCAGACCTTTCGCTCGCCGGGACAAAGCTTTGACGCTCTCCACGCCCCCAATCGCTCGTCCCTCGGTGCTGCTTCTCGCGCTGTTCGGATGGTTGCTCGTCGCCCTTGCCGGCGCCCTGCCGGCCCAGGCCTTCTCGCCGGTCAGCATCGGGCGCGAGGATGTCGCGATCGATCTGGCGCCCGCCGTGGAAATCCATCGCGGCCGCGGCGCGAACTTCCAGGTCTCGACCATTCCAGGGCCGGACGGCATTGTCCGCCGCATCGAGGTGGAATCCAGTTCGCCCAAGCCCTCCGGCAACTGGGCCGTCTTCGCCCTCTCCAACAACACGGACGAGCAGATCGACCGGCTCGTCGTCGCGCCCCATTTCCGGCTGTCCGGGTCAGGCCTGATCTGGCCCGATCTCGGCTCGCAGCGCATCGTGGCCATCACGCCGTCTGAAGGCTTCGCGCTCGACCGGCAGGAAAGCCCCGAGGCCGACGTCTTTCTGGTCACGCTCGACCCCGGCTCGGTCATCACCTTCGTCGCGGAACTCGCCAGCGACAAGCTGCCCGAAATCCGCCTATGGGAGCCGAACGCCTACAAGGACACGGTCAACGCCTTCACGCTCTATCGCGGCATCGTGCTCGGCATCGCTGGCCTCCTGGCGGTGTTCCTCACCATCCTCTTCGTGGTGAAGGGCTCGCCGATGTTCCCGGCGACCGCCGCCCTCGCCTGGGCGGTGCTGGCCTATATCTGCATCGACTTCGACTTCTGGCAGAAGCTCGTGCCGATCGTGCCGGGCGAGGAGCGCATCTGGCGCGCCGGCACGGAAGTCGCGCTCGCCTTCACGCTCGTCGTCTTCCTCTACGCCTATCTCAACCTGAACCGCTGGCACGGCATTCTGTCGGCCTTCACCGCGCTCTGGCTGGTCGGCCTTCTCGGCCTCGGCGGTCTGGCCGCCTTCGATCCGCCCATGGCGTCCGGCATCGCGCGCATGTCGATCGCGACCACGGCGGGCGTCGGGCTTCTTCTGATCCTCTATCTCTCCTTCGTGCGCTACGACCGCGCGATCATGCTGATCCCGACCTGGCTCCTCATCATCGCCTGGCTCGCGACCGGTTGGCTGACGATCTCGGGCGAGGTGCGCAACGACATCATCCAGCCCGCGCTCGGCGGCGGTCTCGTGCTGATCGTTCTCCTGATCGGCTTCACGGTGATGCAGCATGCCTTTGCCGGCAATGGCAGTTTCGGCAGCGGGCTCCTGTCCGACATGGAGCGCCGCGCCCTGGCGCTGGCCGGCACGGGCGATGCGATCTGGGACTGGGACGTCGCGCGGGACCGCATCTTCGCCGGGTCCGACACGGACGGGCTGGCAGGGATGCCGGTCGCGGCGATGAACGGGCCGGCGCGCGACTGGCTCCCGATCCTGCACCCGGACGACCGCGACCGGTTCAAGGTGACGCTGGACACGATCCTGGAGCATCGACGCGGACGCATCGCGCAGGACTTCCGCATCCGCAGCGATGATGGCCATTACCACTGGATGAACCTCCAGGCGCGCCCGGTGCTCGGCTCCAACGGCGAAGTGGTGCGCTGCGTCGGCACGCTGAAGGACGTCACGGATCGCAAGAAGGCCGAAGAGCGCCTGCTGCATGATGCGCTCCACGACCAGCTCACGGGCCTGCCCAATCGCGAACTCTTCATTGACCGCCTGAACTCCATCGCGGCGCTCGCCACGAGCCATCCCGACGTGCGGCCGACCCTGTTCGTCATCGATCTCGATCGCTTCAAGCAGGTGAACGACGATTTCGGCATGGCGACCGGCGACACGATCCTCCTGACGGTCGGCCGCCGCCTGAAGCGCGTCCTGAAGCCGCAGGATTCGCTGGCGCGCCTGACGGGCGACCAGTTCGGCCTGATCCTCATGTCGGAGACCGAAATCGGCGCGGTCGGCACCTTCGCCGAAACGCTGCGGGAGGTCGTGCGCGCGCCGATCGCCTTCGGCGAGCGCGACATCATCCTGACCTGTTCGGTCGGCCTGACGGGCTGGACGGACGGCGCCAGCGCCGACGAGGTCCTGCGCGACGCCGAGCTTGCCATGTATCAGGCCAAGCGATTGGGCGGCGACCGGATCGAGCCCTTCCGCCCGGCCTACAAGACGCATTCGACGGGCCGCGTGGAACTCGAGTCCGATCTGCGCCGCGCCTTCGGGCGCAACGAATTGTCGCTGATGTTCCAGCCGATCGTGAAGCTCTCGACGGGCGACATTGTCGGTTTCGAAGCGCTCCTGCGCTGGAACCACGCCAAGCGCGGCCCGGTCTCGCCGGTCGAGTTCATTCCGATGGCGGAAAGCACGGGCCTCATCGTGCAGCTCGGGCAGTTCGCGCTCGACGAGGCGACGCGGCGCCTGTCCGACTGGCAGAAGCTGCCGGGCCAGTCCAAGCTCTTCTGCTCGGTCAACATCTCCAGCCGCCAGCTGATCCGGCAGGATCTCCTGACCGACATCCGCCACATCCTGAAGCGCTACGCCCTGCCGCCCGAGACGCTGAAGCTGGAGCTGACGGAATCGCTCGTGATGGACAATCCCGAGCGCTCGGCCAAGCTTCTGGAGCGGTTGAAGGAAATCGGCGTCGGCCTGTCGCTGGACGATTTCGGGACGGGCTATTCCGCCCTCTCCTATCTGATGCGCTTCCCGTTCGATACGCTGAAGATCGACCAGTCCTTCCTGCGGGGCGATGCGCATCCGCAAAAGCCGATCATCGTGCAGTCGATCGTCACCATGGCGCACGAGCTCGGGCTCGCGGTCGTGGCGGAGGGCGTCGACAACGAAACCGACGCGCAGCGCCTTCGTCAGCTCAACTGCGAATATGTCCAGAGCTACATGTTCTCGCCGCCCTTGACGGCGGAGGAAGCGCGCCGGCGGTTGCAGGAGCGCCAGGGCCGCAAGCTCGCGGTCGGCTGATCTTCAGCCGATCCGCGCCGCAGGCCTCTCGAAACCGGCCGCCTCAGGCGTGGCCGGCTTCGCTCGTCAGGAAGGCCGGATTGATGCCGAGAAGGCCGAGTGCCCGGGTGTATTTGTTGTCGAGTTCGGCGTCGAAGACGATGTCCAGTTCGGCGCGGCAGGTGAGCCAGCCATTGGCCGCGATCTCGGCCTCCAACTGACCCGCGCCCCAGCCGGCATAGCCGAGAACCATGATCGCGGTGGACGGACCGACGCCATTCGACATGGCCTTGAGGATATCGAGCGTCGGCGTCAGCGCGATGCCCTCGTCCACATTGACCGTGGATTCGGAATCGTAATCGGCCGAATGCAAAACGAAACCGCGCCCCCGCTCCACCGGGCCGCCATTGCAGACCGGAACCTCGTCGCCCTTGGCGGGCAGGCGGATTTCGTCGGGGTCGCTGACGATTTCGAGCTGCGTCAACAGCGTCCCGAAGCTCAATGGCTGGGCCTTGTTGACGATGAAGCCCATCGCCCCGCTCGCCGAATGCGCGCAGACATAGACGACGGATCGCGCGAAGCGCTCATCTTCCATGCCCGGCATGGCGATCAGGAAATGCCCTTCGAGGGAAGAGGCTTCGTCGGATTGGCTGCGGATGTGCTGGAAGTCCATGCGACCTAAGATAAAGATGTCCGAGGCGTTTTGCACCTGCGGCAGGAGAGAAGTCGTGTCGTCCCGTAAAAATTCTCCGCACCGGTCCGGTGGGCGCGGACGGCTCCCGTTCGCCCTCCTCACGGTTTTCTATCTGACGACAAGCGCCTTCACATCCCCCGCTAGGGCCGCATCCGAGGCGGAGGTCGACGGCGCTCGTGTCAGCCTTCATGTCTTGGCCAACGGGGCGACGCTGCGCGGCGTCCTCGAGATCGATCTGAAGCCGGGCTGGAAGACCTATTGGGTCTCGCCCGGCCCGGTCGGCCTCGCGCCCCGGATCGATTTCAGTGCGAGCGAGGGCATCGCGTCGCCGCAGCTCGTCTACCCCGCCCCCACGCGTTTTCGCGAAGGCGAGATCGAGAGCCTCGGCTACACCGAACCCGTCGGCTTCGCGATCGAGGCGAGCCCTCAGGCGGGGGCCCGGCCGATCCTGCGCGCGAGCCTCCTGATCGGGCTCTGCCGCGACATCTGCGTCCCCGTTCAGTTGCAGCTGGAGGCCGAGCCCGACGCCTCGCTCGGAACCCGCGCCGCCGTGCGCCGCGCCTTCGACGCCCTGCCCATCGAGAGCGAGAGCGGCGCCGGCTGGAAAGCCGATCTATCCAGCGACGAGAAGAGGTTGGTCATCGAGGGTGCTCCGGCTGCGCTCGACCGCGCGCGCGACCTCTTCGTCGCCGCACCGGAGAGTTGGGCCTTCGGACCACCCGAATTCGATCGGGACGGTGGCCAAGCGGTCGCGAACGTCCCGGTTCTCGCGGCTCCCGCTTCCGCGCCGCGCCTCGATCGGGTCGATCTCGTGTTGACGGATGGGGAGAAGAGCGAGCTAATCCGCGCGCTTCCGGTCGGTCGAAACGGACCGACTCAATGACGGCAAAGGACCATCATGACCCTTTCGATCGGTGATCGCCTACCAGAGGCCAACTTCCGCACGCCGGGCGAGGACGGCCCCAAGGTCGTCACGACCAACGACATTTTCGCCGGCAAGACGGTGGTGCTCTTCGCGGTTCCCGGCGCCTTCACGCCGACCTGCACCATGAACCATCTGCCCGGCTTCCTGGAACAGGCCGACGCGTTCAAGGCCAAGGGTGTCGATACGATCGCGGTCGTGTCGGTCAACGACGTCTTCGTCATGAAGGCTTGGGCGAAGGCGACCGAGGCGGGCGACCACATCCTGTTCCTCGCGGACGGCAGCGCCGATTTCACGCGGGCCGCAGGTCTCGAGGCGGACCTGTCGGGCGGCGGTCTCGGCCTTCGCTCCAAGCGCTATTCGATGATCGTTCGGGACGGCGTGGTCGCAGCCCTCAATATCGAAGCCTCGCCCGGACAGGCCGAGACCTCTTCGGCCTCGGCGCTTCTGGCGCAGCTCTGAGACGGCGATCAGGCCGGCGAGGCCATTCTCGCCGGCTTGCGCTTGAAGGGCTCCATGCCGGCGCGCGCCAGTTCGTCCGCGCGCTCGTTCTCGGCATGGCCGGCATGGCCCTTGACCCAGTGGAACGTCACCTCGTGGCGGTTGCGCTCCTCGTCCAGCCGCTGCCAGAGTTCGGCATTCTTCACCGGCTTCTTGTCGGCCGTGCGCCAGCCATTGCGCTTCCAGCCGTGAATCCATTTCGTGATGCCGTCGCGCAGATATTGCGAGTCGGAATGAAGATGCACGGCGCAGCCGCGCTTCAGCGCCGCCAGCCCTTCGATGGCCGCCAGAAGCTCCATGCGATTGTTGGTCGTGTGCGCCTCCCCGCCCGAAAGCTCGCGCTCGGTGTCGCCATGCCGCAGGATCGCGCCCCAGCCGCCCGGCCCAGGATTGCCGGAGCAGGCGCCGTCGGTGAAGATATCGACTCGGGTCATTTCGGTCATGCGGTCAGGCCTTGGTGGAAACGCCGTAATCGGCGAGGCTCTGAACCTGCCGATGGAAGCGGGACTTGCGGAGATATTCCTTCGGGTCCTTCTTGGTCACGAAGGAATCGGCCGGCGTGTTGATCCAGTCGAACAACCGCGTCAGGAGAAACCGCACCGACGCGCCCCGTGCCAGAAGCGGCAGAGCCGTGCGTTCCGCCTCGCTCAGGGGGCGAACGCTCTCGTAGCCTTCGATCAGGGCTCGGCCCTTGGTGACGTTGAACGCGCCGTCCAGCTCGAAACACCACGCGCAAAGGCAGATCGCCAGATCGTAGGCGAGGATGTCGTTGCAGGCGAAGTAGAAGTCGATCAGCCCCGAGAGCTCGCCCTGAAGGAAGAAGACGTTGTCGGGAAAAAGGTCCGCATGGATGACGCCGCTCGGCAGATCCTTCGGCCAAGCTTCTTCAAGCTCGCTCAGCTCGGCTTCGATCTCGGCCCGGAGCCCCTCCTCCACCCGGTCGGCATCCACGCCGCAAGCGTCGAGCAGCGGGCGCCAGGCGCCGACGGACAGGCTGTTCTCGCGGCGGAGCGCAAAGTCGCTCGCGGCGAGATGCATGCCCGCCAAAGCCTTGCCGAGCGCGCCGCACTGATCGGCCGTCGGGCGGCGCGACCACATGCCTTCCAGAAAGGTGAAGAGCGCCGCCGGGCGACCGGCGAGTTCGCCGAGCGCGTCGCCTTCGCGCGGCTGAACCGGCAGCGGACAGGACAGGCCCTTGCCCGCCAGATGCTCCATCAGGCCGACGAAAAACGGCAGGTCCGCCCGGTTTACCCGCTTCTCATAGAGCGTCAGAATGAAGGTGCCGCCTTCGGACCGCAGGAGAAAGTTCGAATTCTCCACGCCTTCCGCGATGCCCTTGTAGGACAGGAGCCGCCCCACGTCGTAGCGGGCCAGGAACGCGGAGAGTTCGGCTTCGCCGACTTCGGTGTAGACGGCCATGTCAGTTCGTCCTTTCGCCGGGCAGCGGGCGGTTGCCGTTGACGAAGGCCATGTCGGCCGAGGTCAGTGGCACGTCGCGCAAGGACCGCATCACCGGAAAGTTCTCGTTCTCGATCGCTGTCTGCACGATCTCGATCCGCACGTCGAACCGCTCGCGCAGTGCGTCAAGAATGCCGTCCGTCAGCACCTCCGGCGCGGAGGCCCCCGCCGACATGCCGATCATCTGCCCAGGCTTCAAGTCGTCCAGCGGAAGCTCGGAGGGACCCTGTACCAGAAGCCCGCGCCGCGAGCCGGCCTTCTCGGCAACCTCGACCAAACGGCGCGAATTGCTAGAATTCGGAGCGCCGACGATCAAAAAGAGATCGGTGCCCGGCGCCGACGCCTTCACCGCATCCTGCCGGTTGGTCGTCGCGTAGCAGATCGATTCGGACGCCGGTGCATGAAGCTCGGGGAATTTCGCCTGGAGAGCGGCCAGAATTCCAGCCGTGTCGTCCACCGACAGCGTCGTCTGCGTCACGAAGCCGAGCGCGGACGTGTCGGCCGGTTCGAAGGCCGCGACATCCTCTTCCGTCTCGATCAGCACCACGGCGCCTTCGGGCAACTGGCCCATCGTGCCAATGACCTCCGGGTGGCCGCGATGGCCGATCAGGAGCACCTGCCGCCCGAGCCGCATATGGCGCATGGCCTGCTTGTGAACCTTGGAGACCAATGGGCAGGTCGCGTCGAGATAGAGCATCTCGCGGCGCTCGGCCTCGGCCGGCACGGTCTTCGGCACGCCATGGGCCGAGAACACGACTGGCTGACCGTCGTCGGGAATGGCGTCGAGTTCCTTCACGAAGACCGCGCCCATCTGGCGCAGGCCGTCCACGACATATTTGTTGTGGACGATCTCATGCCGCACATAGACCGGAGCGCCGTAGCGCTTCAGCGCCAGGACGACGATCTGGATGGCACGATCCACCCCGGCGCAGAAGCCTCGCGGTTCGCACAGGCGGATGGTCAGGGGGGGCTTGGTTTCGAGCGCGGACAAGGCGATCTCCGGTCGGAGGTTTCGTCCCGAATGAGGGGATCGCACCCCGTCCTGTCAACCCATCCGCGCGTCGCGCGGCCGCGTGAGGAGATGCCGCACGAAGAGCGCGAGCATCACGAAGAGCGCCGCGGCGAGGCTGAACCAGGTGATCGCATATTGAAGATGGTTGTTCGGAAGATCGACCACCGTCACGCCGCCGACCGGCCCGCCCGGCGTGGACGAAGCCGAACCGGCATCCACGAAGAACGGCAAGGCCGCGTCGGCAGGCAGGGACAGGCCTTGCTCCATGTCCGCGACGTTGCGCCAGAAGAAGACGTTCTGCTTCGGATCGTTGTCGGGCAGGAAGGAGCCCGGCTTTTCCGTCGGCGCGGTTCTGGCAAGGCCGGTAATGTCCACCAGCCCGGCCGGATTGCCCGCAGACCGTGTCGCCACATCCTTCATCGCATAGGGAACGAAGCCGCGATTGACGAAGAGCCAACGCTCCGAGCCCAGGAGGTGAAGCGGCGTATAGACATGCCAGCCCGCCTGACCCTCGCGTGTGGCCAGAAAATAGCGCTCGCCCGCATGGTCGAACGTGCCGCTCAAGCTCACAGGCACGTAGTCGATGGGTTCCCCTGCCGCTTCGCCGGCGAGCAGCGCGTCGATCGAACGGGGCGGCTGGTGAATGCGGTGGTCGATCGTGGCGAGAAGCGAATCCTTCCACCCCATGCGCTCGACCTGCCAAGCGCCGAGCGCGATCAGCACCGCGAGTGCGCAGAAGCCGGTGACGAAGATCGCCACGACTCGCCCTCGCCCGAGGCGCAGGGCAGGCCGCGCGCCCTCGCCGTCAGCGCTCGTCGTCATGCGCGTGCCACCGGCCTTCGGCCGCGCTGGAGCGGAACTGCAGGCCGACCATCAAGCCCTTGGCCAGCCGCATCAGCGGCGCCGCCAGGATGAAGGCCAGCGGAATCCAGAGAAGGAGATGCACGGTGAGCGGCGGGCTGAAGGTCACTTCGGTGTAAAGCGCGAGCCCCACCACGACGAAGCTGACGATCGACATGACGAAGAAGGCCGGGCCATCGGCCTGGTCGAGCGGCGCGAGATCGAGGCCGCATCGCGAGCAGACGGGTTCGAGCCGGAGATAGCCCGCGAAAAGCCGCCCCTTGCCACAGCGCGGGCAGCGCCCCGCAAGACCGGCCCGAGGCGGATCGACGCCGGGATAAGGCTGGTTGGGCTCGTCCATGGGGACCCTTCCCTCGAGGCTTGAAGGCGGAAATGAAAAAGGCGGCCAGGCCGCCTTTCTCGCTCAAGATGTCGCGGACCTCGGTCCGATCAGGCTCCGTGGATCTGACCGCCCCAGCCGCCCCAGACATAGACGGCGAAGAAGAGGAAGAGCCAGACGACGTCCACGAAATGCCAGTACCAGGCGGCGGCTTCGAAGCCGAAATGCTTGTGCGGCGTGAAGTGCCCCCGCACGGCCCGCAGAAGGCAGACGGCGAGGAAGATCACGCCGACGAAGACGTGGAACCCGTGGAAGCCGGTCGCCATGAAGAAGGTCGCGCCATAGATCGAGCCGCTGAACGCGAAGGGCGCATGAGCGTATTCGATGTACTGGACGAAGGAGAAGATCGCGCCGAGCGCCACCGTGAGCGCGAGGCCGGTGATCAGCGACTTGCGGTCGTCCTCCAGCATCGCGTGGTGCGCCCAGGTCACGGTCGTGCCGGACAGGAGCAGCGTGATCGTGTTGAAGAGCGGCAGATGGAGCGGGTCGAGAACCTCGATCCCCTTCGGCGGCCAGACGCCCCCCAGCGCCTGCGTGCGCGCCGCCTGGATCGCCTCGCCCGGGAACAGGCTGGCGTCGAAGAAAGCCCAGAACCACGCCACGAAGAACATCACCTCCGAGGCGATGAACATGATCATGCCGTAGCGCAGGTGCATGGACACGACGGGCGTATGGGCGCCCTGCCGGCTTTCGCGGATCGTATCGGACCACCACGCGTACATCGTGTAGAGGACGATCGCGAGACCGACATAAAAGATCCAGGGCGTCGCGAAGTTCAGGCCGAACAGGAGGAAGGGCGTGCCCGCGTGAAAGCGGAACAGGCCGACGGCGCCGAACAGGAGAAAGAACGCGCCCAGCGAAGCCAGAGCCGGCCACGGGCTCGGATCGACCATGTGATAGTCGTGATGCTTCGTATGTGCCGTGTCGGCCATCGCTCTCCCCCTCGCTGCCGCCCTCGAACCGTCCCTGGCGGCCGGGACTTCACTGTCTTCGATTTGCCGGGTGTGCGCTAGAGGCGCCCGCTCGGCTTCGTTTCGCTTGCCGCGTCCGCCACCGGCGTCTTCTTCGGCTCGACCGGAAAGAAGGTGTAGGACAAGGTGATCGTCGGCAAGGTGCCGACATCGGCGTCGTCCAGGATCGCCGGATCGACGAAGAAGACGACGGGCATGTCGACCTCTTCGCCCGACTTCAGTGTCTGATCCGTGAAGCAGAAGCACTGGATCTTGTTGAAATACGCTCCCGCCAGCAGCGGGGTCACGTTGAAGGTCGCACGAGCCGTGACCTCATGGGCGGACGTGTTCCGCACCCGGTAGGAGGTCTGGCGCGTTTCGCCGAGCCGCAGCGTGATCTCGCGCTCGTTCGGCTGGAAGGCCCAAGGCACGCTCGAGACGGCGTTGCTGTCGAAACGCACCTTCACTATCTGGTCCGATACGTGCGACGCGCCGACTTCGCTGCGCTGCGTCGTGCCGCCGTAGCCCGTGACCTGACAGAACAGCTGGTAGAGCGGAACGGACGCATAGGCGGCACCGAGCATGCCGCACACGAAGGCCGCACAGCCGAATGCCGTGACGCGGTAGCGCCGAAGCTTGCCGCCCTTATCGACCCCGGTCTCACGCATGGTTACCCGCCATCTTGAACAGCGTCACGATGTAGAAGAGCACGACGAGAGCCGTCAGCGTGATGGCGATCGCCACCGACCGACGACGCTGAGACTGGCGTTCTTCCTGCGTCAGGCGCATGTGATCCTTCTCCCCCTCGTCACCCATGGTCAGGCGACCCACAGGGCGACGACGCTTTCGCCGAGCAGAAGGGCGAAGAGCGCGAAGAGATAGAGGATCGAGAAGGCGAAGAGCTTCTTGGCCGGCACCATGGCTGCATCGCCGTCCTGCATCCGCAGCACGAGCGCGGCGCGGCGCACGAATTCCAGGCCCAGCAGCACCGAGGCGACGCCATAGACCGGACCAGCGAAGCCGAGCGCCCAGGGCAGGACGCCGACGGGGACGAGGATCAGCGAATAGGCGAAGATATGCCGGCGGGTGGACCGCTCGCCGGCGACATTCGGCAGCATCGGAATGCCCGCCGCGCCGTAGTCCTTCATCTTGAACAGCGCCAGCGCCCAGAAATGGGGAGGCGTCCAGAGGAAGATGATGAGGAAGAGGACGAAACTCTCGACCGAGACGCCACCCGTGACCGCCGCCCAGGCGACCATCGGAGGGAAGGCGCCGGCGGCCCCGCCGATCACGATGTTCTGCGCCGTGCGGCGCTTCAGACCCATCGTGTAGAACACGGCGTAGAAGGCGATGGTGAAGGCGAGAAACGCGGCGGCGAACCAGTTCGACGCGAGGCCGAGAAGCATCACCGACAGAACCGAAAGAGACAGGCCGAAGGCCAGAGCGCCCCCCGGCGTGATCCGACCCGAGGGCACGGGCCGCCCGGCGGTGCGCTTCATGATGCGATCGATATCGGCGTCGTACCACATGTTCAGGGCGCCCGAGCCACCGGCGCCGAGCGCGATGGCCAGGAGCGACACGAAGCCGAGAACGGGGTGCATGTGGCCTGGGGCGGCGAGAAAGCCGGTGACGGCGGTCAGCACCACGAGCGACATCACGCGTGGCTTCAGAAGCTCCAGGAAGTCGCCCGGTTCGGCGAGACTGATCCCCGGACGAGCGGTCCGAATGGCCGTCGCGTCGATCGCACTCATGAAACGTTCCTGTTCATTGGCGAAGCGCGACAAGCCGCGCCTCGATCCGTCCGATCGCCGGCCTCATTCCGGCGAGCGATCCCGCCCGGAAGCGGGATCGACCTTGTGGCCGCGCCGTCAGCGAATGCGCGGCAGCTCTTCCCACTGGTGGAAGGGCGGCGGCGAAGACAGCTGCCATTCCAGCGTGGTCGCGCCCGGACCCCAGGGATTGGCCCCTGCCAGCCGTTTCTTCGCGAAGGTGTCGTAGACACCATAGAGGAAGATCAGCACCGAGACACCCGAGACATAGGAGCCCATCGAGGACACGAAGTTCCAGCCGGCGAACGCATCCGGATAGTCTGCGTAGCGGCGCGGCATGCCGGCGGCGCCGAGGAAATGCTGCGGGAAGAACACGAGGTTCACGCCCACGAACATGACCCAGAAGTGGATCTTCCCGATCCGCTCGTCATACATGTAGCCGCTCATTTTCGGCAGCCAATAATACCAGCCGGCGAAGATGGCAAACACGGCGCCAAGCGACAGCACGTAATGGAAGTGCGCGACGACGTAGTAGGTGTCGTGGAGCACGCGGTCCATGCCGGCATTGGCGAGCTTGACGCCCGTCACGCCGCCGACCGTGAACAGGAAGATGAAGCCGATCGACCAGAGCATCGGCGTCGTGAAGCGCAGCGAGCCGCCCCACATGGTCGCGATCCAGGAGAAGATCTTGATGCCCGTGGGAATGGCGATGACCATCGTCGCGAACACGAAATAGCGCTGCGTGTTGAGCGAGATGCCCGTCGTGTACATGTGGTGCGCCCACACGACGAAGCCGACGACGCCGATCGCGACCATGGCGTAGGCCATGCCGAGATAACCGAAGACCGGCTTGCGCGAGAAGGTCGAGATGATGTGGCTGACGATGCCGAAGGCCGGCAGGATCATGATGTAGACTTCGGGGTGACCGAAGAACCAGAACAGATGCTGGTAGAGGATCGGGTCGCCGCCGCCTTCCGGCGCGAAGAAGGTCGTGCCGAAATTGCGGTCCGTCAGAAGCATGGTGATCGCACCGGCGAGAACCGGGAGCGAGAGCAGCAGCAGGAAGGCGGTCACGAGCTGCGACCAGGCGAAGAGCGGCATCTTGTGCAGCGTCATGCCGGGAGCGCGCATGTTGAGGATCGTCGTGATCATGTTGATCGCGCCGAGGATCGATGAAGCGCCCGAGAGATGCAGCGCGAAGATCGCGAGATCGACGGCCGGCCCGGGATGACCGGCGGTGGACAGAGGCGGGTAGAGCGTCCAACCCGTTCCCGCGCCGTTCGCGCCGGGGGCACCTTCCACGAACATCGACAGGATCAGAAGCAGCAGCGAGGGCGGCAGCATCCAGAAGGCGATGTTGTTGATGCGCGGGAAGGCCGTGTCCGGCGCGCCGATCATGATCGGCACGAAATAGTTTCCGAAGCCGCCGATCAGCGCGGGCATGACGAGGAAGAACACCATCACCAGACCATGCGCCGTGGTGAAGACGTTGAAGACCTGCGGATTGCCGAAGATCTGGAGGCCGGGCTGCTGGAGCTCGGCGCGGATCGCGATCGACAGGCTGGCACCGATAATCCCCGCGACGATCGCGAAGATCAGATAGAGGATGCCGATGTCCTTGTTGTTGGTCGAATAGACCCAGCGAACCCAGCCTTTCGGATGGGCGTGGTCGTCATGAGCGTGATGGTGCGGAGTGGCGTGATCCATCGGTGCTTCCCCCGGCTTTCTCAGCGCGCCGCCACGACCGGCGCCTGTTGGGCGATCTCGGCCGAAAGCTGGGCGTTGGCGTTCTGTACATTCGTCGCGGCATTGGCGAGCCAGGTGTCGAACTGGGCCCGACTGACCACGCGCACGGCGATCGGCATATTGTAATGGCTGGCGCCGCAGAGTTCCGAGCACTGGCCGTAGAAGATCCCCTCGCGGTTCGCCTCGAACCAGTATTCGTTCAGGCGACCGGGAACCGCGTCCACTTTCACGCCGAGCGAAGGCAGAGCGAAGGAATGGATGACGTCACCGGCCGTCGAGAGAAGGCGCACCACGGTATCGACCGGAATCACCATCTCGTTGTCCACGGCGAGAAGGCGCGGGTAGAGGCCCTTGTCCTGCTTGCCGGCGCCGTCGCGCGCGTCCTCCGCGAGCGGATAGGACAGGAAGGACACGGGCTGAGCCTCGGGCGCGGCCGGGTTCGCCGCCGTGCCGGCTGCGGCGGAGGCCGCGGCCGGGTTCGTCTGCGCCGGCTGATACTCGTAGCCCCAGTACCACTGGTAGCCCGTCGCCTTCACGGTCAGTTCCGGCTCGCGGGGCGGATTGTATTGCGACGTCAGAAGCTGAAACGAGGGAATGGCGAGGCACAGGAGAATCAGAACCGGAGCGACGGTCCAGATGATCTCGATCGTGGTGTTGTGGCTCGTGCGCGACGGGTTCGGATTGCGCGCCTCGGCGTAGCGCACGCTGACATAGGCCAGCAGCGCCGCGACGAAGATCGTAATCGGTACGATGAACCAGAGCGTATAATCACTGAACCAGTGAATCTGCGCTTCGATAGGCGACAAGGCCTCCTGAAGGCCCATCTGCCAGGGATGCGGCTGTCCGGGATGAATCGCGGAATCCTGCGCCGACGCGGCCACCGGCGCTGTGGCCAGAAACAGGGCGGCAAGGGCTGTTCTCTTCACGAATCTCCCCCTCGTGGAAGCATATGAACCCGATCTGCCGAACGAATCATCGGCACCCGAATCCCGGTGAAACCTCCCAGGAATTCGAATGCCGCTAATGTGCAGCTAGAGCTTGGTTCAACCATGAAACCGCCGCCTTCGCAACAAGACGGCGCCACGCGCCGTTGCGACATAAGCGGGTCTGTGGCCGCGTTGCCTCCCTTGAGGCGTCGTCGGCGCGCGCCGTCTCGACGCCGCGCGCCGTCATGCTTTAACCTTTGCTTTCATTCTGACGCTGATTCCGGATGGCGTCGCACCGGGAAGACCCAATGAAGACCCTCCTCGCCTCGGCCGCCGCCCTCCTGTTCATGATGCCCATGGCGGCGAAGGCACAAACCGGAACGGTGAAATCGCAGCATGGCGCCTGGGCTGTGGTGTGCGACCAGCCGGCGGGCGCTGCGGGCGAGCAATGCGCGCTCCTGCAGAACGTCGTGGCCGAAGACCGGCCCGAGGTCGGGCTGTCGGTCCTTGCGCTGAAGACCGCCGACGGCAAGGCGCAGATCCTGCGGGTTCTCGCGCCGCTCGGCATTCTCCTGCCCAACGGCCTCGGTCTTTATGTGGACGGCAAGGATATCGGCCGCGCACAGTTCGTGCGCTGCTTCGAGGACGGGTGCTACGCCGAGGTCATTCTCGACGACACGCTGCGCCAGACCCTGTCTACCGGCAAGGCCGCCACCTTCATCGTGTTCCAGACGCCGGAAGAGGGCATCGGCATTCCGGTCGAGCTGAACGGCTTTGCGGAAGGCTTCGCCGCCCTCCCCTGACCGTTCCCTGAGCGGCTCTCTTTGACGGCTCCGGCGTGAAACGCGGATGACAGGCGGCGGCGGCGTCCCTATCTGGAAGCCACGTCATCCCCTGCGGAGCCTTGCCATGTCCCTTTCCCTCGTCGATCGCTTCGACATGTCCCGCGCGCAGCTCGAAGCGCTCGTTTCCGACACGTTGCGGGGCGCCGACGATGGCGAGCTGTTTCTGGAATATCGCGAGCAGGAATCGCTCGTGTTCGACAATGGCCGTCTGAAGGCCGGCGACTTTTCCACCGACCAGGGCTTCGGCCTGCGCTGCGTGGCGGGCGAAGCGATCGGCTACGCGCATGCGGGCGACCTGTCCGACGCGGCGCTTCGCCGCGCGGCCAGCACCGTGACGGCCGTGCGAACCGGCCATGAGGGTGTCGCGGCCGAAGCGCCGCGCGGCACGAATCGTCGTCTGTATGGCGACGAGAACCCGATCCCCACGCCGAGCTTCGAAGCGAAGGTCAAACTTCTCCAGGACATTGACAGCTATCTTCGCACGAAGGACGAAGAGGTGCGGCAGGTCAGCGTGTCCGTCGCCGCGCAATGGCAGGTGGTCGAGATCCTGCGCGCCGACGGGCAGTGGATGCAGGACACCCGCCCCATGGTGCGCGTGAACATCGCGGTCGTCGCCGGGCGCGGCAACCGGCAGGAGACCGGATCGGCGGGAGCGGGCGGACGGCTCGGCTTCGACGGGTTCATCGCGGTCGATCGCTGGCAGGCTCTGGCCGACGAGGCGCTGCGCTGCGCGAAGGTCAATCTGGAAGCGGTCGCCGCGCCCGCCGGAACCTTCGACATCGTCCTCGCCGCCGGCTGGCCGGGCGTCATGCTGCATGAAGCCGTGGGCCACGGGCTGGAGGGCGACTTCAACCGCAAGAAGACGTCCGCCTTCTCCGGCCTTCTCGGCGAGAACGTCGCCGCCAAGGGCGTGACCGTCGTGGACGACGGCACGATCACCGAGCGTCGCGGATCGCTGACGATCGACGACGAGGGCACGCCGACCAACCGCACCGTGCTGATCGAGGACGGCAAGCTCGTCAACTATATGCAGGACCGCCAGAACGCGCGCCTGATGGGCATGGAGGCGACCGGCAACGGACGGAGGCAGTCCTACGCCCATGCGCCGATGCCGCGCATGACCAACACGATGATGCTGGCCGGCTCGCACGCGCCGGCGGAAATCCTGGAATCCGTGAAGGACGGCATCTACTGCGTTTCCTTCAACGGCGGTCAGGTGGACATTACCTCGGGCAAGTTCGTCTTCAACTGCACCGAAGCCTACCGCCTGCGCGACGGGAAGGTCGGCGAGCCCCTGAAGGGCGTCATGCTCATCGGCAACGGGCCGGACGCGATGCACCGCGTGTCCATGGTCGGCAACGATCTCGAACTCGACGCCGGGATCGGCAATTGCGGCAAGGCCGGCCAATGGGTGCCGGTCGGCGTCGGCCAGCCGCATCTGCGCATGGATCAGATCACCGTGGGCGGAACGGAAGCCTGAACGGCGCCGACCGGGCGGAAGCGAGGCCTTCCTCCCTCCCCTCTTTCTTTAAGGGTTGAGCCGCGTCGCGGCCCACTCCCCGCTCTCGTCCTTCAGGAGACGATAGCTGTCATGAAGACGGAAGGCGCCGTCCTGCCAGAACTCGAACTGGACGGGAATGACGCGCAAGCCGGACCAGTGCGGCGGGCGCGGAATGTCATCGCCGGGAAAGCGGCGATCGAGTTCCGCGACGCGCTGTTCCAGCTCCTCGCGCGAGGCGAGCGGCCGGGATTGCTGCGAGGCCCAGGCGCCAAGACGGCTGACCCGCGCGCGGGTCTGGAAATAAGCGTCGGCCTCCGCATCGCTGACGGTCTCGACCGTGCCGCGCACCCGCACCTGACGGCGCCGGGACTTCCAATGGAAGAGGAGTGCCGCCTTGCGCTGGCCGAGCAGTTCCTCCCCTTTCCGACTCTCGAAATTCGTGTAGAACACGAAGCCACGGGCATCGACGCCCTTCAGGAGCACCGTTCTCACATCGGGCAATCCATCCGCGTCCACGCTCGCCAACGACATGGCGTTGGGATCGTTGAGTTCGGTGCTTTCCGCCTCGCGGAGCCAGATCTCGAAGGCCGCGAACGGATCGGCCGGCAACTCGGTTTCACCAAACGTTAAGGCCGTTTTGAGCATCATTCCCGCACTCTCCTGTTCCCGTTTCGGCTTCGTAGAACCGAACGAACCGAACGGTAAAGGTTAAACGGCGACATGCACGGGATTTGGAAGGCCCTGGCGGCGACTTGCGCTCTGACGCTTCTGGGCGGCTGCACCGTGATATCGGGTGCGGCGCTGGAGGAAGCGGCCAAGGTCGATCACTCGCTCCACACGGCATCCGTGAAGCCGGACGAGTCCCTTCCGTCGCCGGAGACGCAGTCCGACGGGCTGACCGTGCGCAACGCCGTGTCGGCGGCCAATCTCGATCGCGCTTCGGCCGAGCCTCTGGCCTGGAGCAACACCGATACGGGCGCGACCGGCACGATCACCGGCATTCAGGAAACGCGCGCCGGCGACCAGATCTGCCGCAGCTTCAAGACCTCGCGCCAGCGATTCGACGGCGTCGCCGTCTACAATGGCGAGGCCTGCACGCGCGGCAGCGGGGAATGGACGCTGACCCGCTTCAACGAGGGCGGCTGAGCCGTTTCGGCCGACTCAGCGCGCATCCGCACGGCATTTCGGCGCGTAAATCGCGAAAAATGCGGGACTTCATTTCTTTTCCGACTCTCGCCATATAGCGGTCAACGCCAATCGAAAGCCGGTTGCGCCGAGCCGGATGGCTTCGCGCGCCCAAGCATCAGACAGGATTCCGACACTCCATGCGCGACCCCTATACCGTTCTCGGCGTCGCCAAGACCGCCACGGAAAGCGAGATCAAATCCGCCTTCCGCAAGCTCGCCAAGAAATACCATCCCGACGCCAATGCGGACGACCCCTCCGCCGCCTCCCGCTTCAACGAGGCCAATCAGGCCTACGAGATTCTCGGCGACAAGGAAAAGCGCGAGAAGTTCGACAACGGCGAGATCGACGCGGAGGGCAAGCCGAAGTTTCAGGGCTTCGGCGGGTTCGGTGGCGGCGCGGGCGCGGGCGGTAATCCGTTCGGCCAGACGCGGGGCACGGGCGGCGGGTTCGACTTCCGGAACGGCGGCGCCGAGTTCGGCGAGGGCATCTTCTCGGACTTCTTCGACCAGGCCTTCGGCGGCCGCAAGGCGGGCCGGGCCGGCGGGGGGTTCTCCTCGGCGCGCAACGGCGCCACCAAGGGCGAGGACATCAACGCGACGCTGCGCGTGCGCCTCGAAGACGTCGTGTCGGACGAAAAGGTCGAGGCGGTGTTTCCGACCGGCAAGCGACTCGCCATCCGGCTGCCGGAAGGCGTCGAGGATGGGCAAGTGATCCGCCTGCGCGGCCAGGGCCAGCCGGCGCCGGTCGCGGGCGGCCAGCCGGGCGATGCGCTGGTGACGATCCAGTTCGTCGATCACGCCCGCTTCAGCGTCGAAGGCCGCGACCTCGTGGCCGAACAGACCGTCGAGTTGGAAGACGCGGTTCTGGGCGGGCGAATCACGATCGACACGCTGGAAGGCCGGGTCGCGACGAAGATCCAACCCTGGACCAACACCGGCAAGACGTTGCGGTTGAAAGGAAAAGGCCTGACGCGGAAAGATGGCGGGCGCGGCGATATTCTCGTCTCGCTGGTCGTGTCGCTTCCCGCCTCACCCGACCCGGATCTGGTCGCGCTCATGCAAAAGCATCGCGACGCGAGGGGCTGATCGGGCCACGCGTTTGCGACGCGGCGGGTGAAGGAAGCGTCAGGCAAGCTTGCTGGTCTGGGTTGCCTATGCCATACCGCCGCCGCAATAAGGTCTGTCGGAATCGAACAGGAGCGGCACCATGGTTGAATCGGTCGGCCTCATGAAGGGCAAGCGCGGCCTCATCATGGGCGTCGCGAACAATCGCTCGATCGCCTATGGCATCGCCAAGGCCTTGGCCGACCAGGGCGCCGAAATCGCCCTCACCTATCAGGGCGACGCGCTGCGCAAGCGCGTCGAGCCGCTGGCGGCCGAACTTGGCGCCTTCGTCTGCGGTCACTGCGATGTCGGCGACGCCGCCACGATCGACGCCTGCTTCAAGGCGCTCGAAGAGAAGTGGGGCAAGATCGACTTCCTCGTCCACGCCATCGGCTTCTCCGACAAGGACGAGCTGACCGGCCGCTACGTCGATACGAGCGAAGCCAATTTCAACAAGACCATGAACATCTCGGTCTATTCCTTCACGGCGGTCGCCCAGCGCGCCGAGAAGTTGATGACCGACGGCGGCTCGATGCTGACGCTGACCTATTACGGCGCCGAGAAGGTCATGCCGAACTACAACGTCATGGGCGTCGCGAAGGCCGCGCTCGAGGCGAGCGTGAAGTATCTGGCGGTCGATCTCGGCCCGAAGAACATCCGCGTCAACGCCATCTCGGCCGGTCCGATCAAGACGCTGGCCGCCTCCGGCATCGGCGACTTCCGCTACATTCTGAAGTGGAACGAGTACAACGCGCCGCTCCGTCGCACGGTGACGATCGAGGAAGTGGGCGATGTCGGCCTGTACCTCCTGTCCGACCTCTCGCGGTCCGTCACCGGCGAGGTGCATCACGCCGATTCCGGCTACCATGTCGTCGGCATGAAGGCTGTGGACGCGCCCGACATTTCCGTCGTCAAGGACTGATCCCTTCCCCGTGACGCTGCCGCTTCTTTATCTCTGCCGCCACGGTCAGACCGACTGGAATGCCGAACGCCGCCTTCAGGGCCAGAGCGACATTCCGCTGAACAGCTATGGGCAGGGTCAGGCTCGCCGCAACGGACGCTATCTGCGCAACGTGCTCGGCGCCTCGGGCTTCGAGTTCGACTTCCTGTCGAGCCCGATGCAGCGCGCGGCCGACACGATGCGCATCATCCGTCGCGAGATGGGTCTCGACCCGGAGGCCTTCGCGACCGACGAGCGGCTTCGGGAAATCCATTTCGGGGATTGGCAGGGCTACACGCTCAAGGAGCTTGCAGCCTCGGAACCGGCCCTCGTGGAAATTCGGCACGCGGACAAGTGGAACTTCCTGCCGCCCGGTGCGGGCGCGGAAACCTACGAAGCTCTGGCGGAGCGGGTCGCGCCCGTCTTCGAGAGCTTGGAGCGGCCGTCCATCGTCACGGCCCATGGCGGCGTGACGCGCGCCTTCCTTCAGCGCTTCGTCGGCCTGTCGCGCAGCGAGGCGGAAACGCTGGATATTCCGCAGGATCGCATCCTGCGCTTCGACCGGGGCGAGTTCGCCTGGGTCTGAGGTGTCCCCGTCTCAGGCGAGCGGTTCGTGGATGATGTGGACTTCCATCCCCGGTCGGATCGCCTCGACACCGAGATCCTTCGGCAGAAGATAGACCTGACCGTCGCTGAGCTTCAGCACCTCCCCTTCGTGATCGACCTTGTCCACCACTCCGCCCGTTTCCTCGGCCTGCGCCGAAATGCTCATGGAAACGGAAAGCACGGAGCAGGCGAAGAAGGCGACGATACGTCGGGTCATGGGCGCGGATCTCTCGGACGGACGGTGCGGGGCGATTCGTCGGACAATTTAGAAGAATTCGATCCCGATTGTGGTTTTTATCGGCCCGAACGCAGCGAAGCGAGGTCCGATTTGACGCGCCCGGTTAGCAGGTCGTAAACGAGCCCACCGCCTTTCCATCGGACCTGTCGCATCATGTCTCACAACAGCTTCGGCCACCTGTTCCGCGTCACGACCTGGGGCGAGAGCCATGGTCCGGCGATCGGCTGCGTGGTGGACGGCACGCCGCCCGGAACCAAGCTGTCGGAAGCCATGATCCAGCATTTCCTGGACGAGCGCCGCCCCGGCCAGTCGCGCTACACGACCCAGCGCCAGGAGCCCGATCAGGTGCGCGTTCTCTCCGGCACCATGCCCGGCGAGACCGAGGGCGAGCTGATCGCGACGGGCACGCCCATCGCGCTGGAAATCCAGAATGTCGACCAGCGCTCCAAGGATTACGGCGACATCGCGCGGCGCTACCGGCCGGGCCATGCCGATATCACCTACGACATCAAATACGGCTTGCGCGACTATCGCGGCGGCGGGCGATCCTCGGCGCGCGAAACCGCGATGCGCGTCGCGGCGGGCGCCATCGCGCGTCAGGTCGTGCCCGGCCTCGTCGTGCGCGGCGCCCTCGTGCAGATCGGCGACATCGCCATCGACCGCTCGCGCTTCGACTGGGATGAAACGCGCCGCAACCCGTTCTTCTGCCCGGACGCCCAGACGGCCGAGCGCTGGGCCGCGCTCCTCGACACCGTTCGCAAGGCCGGCTCGTCGATCGGCGCCGTGGTCGAGATCGTCGCCGAAGGCATGCCGGCGGGCCTCGGCGCGCCGATCTACGGCAAGCTCGACGCGGATATCGCCGCCAATCTCATGTCGATCAACGCCGTGAAGGGCGTCGAGATCGGCGACGGCTTCGCCTCCGCCGCCTTGTCGGGCGAGGAGAACGCCGATGAAATCCGCATCGGCAACGACGGCAAGCCGGTGTTCCTGACGAACCACGCAGGCGGCATTCTCGGCGGCATCAGCACGGGGCAGCCGATCGTCGCGCGTTTCGTGGTGAAGCCCACCTCCTCCATCCTGACCCCGCGCCGCTCGGTCGATGCGGACGGGCAGGAAGTCGATGTGATGACCAAGGGCCGGCACGATCCCTGCGTCGGCATTCGCGCGGTCCCGATCGGCGAGGCCATGGTCGCCTGTGCCATCGCGGACCATTTCCTGCGTCATCGCGGCCAGACCGGCCGCATCTGATCCCATCTCTTCGCGCCGCCTTCCCTCCCGCCGGGGACTTGCCCATGTTGACGCGCCTTTATCACCATCCGGTCTTTCGGGAGCATCTGACGACGCCGGGGCACCCGGAGCGGCCCGAGCGGATCGTGGCCGTGGAAGCGGCGCTGGAGGCGGAGGCCTTCCAGAATCTCGACCGCGTTCTGGCGCCCGAAGGCGCGGTCGAGGCGGTCTATCGCTGTCATGGCGTCGATTACGTCCGGCGCATCGCCCGCACCATTCCCGAAGAGGGCATCGCACGGATCGACGGCGACACGGTGGTGAGCCCCCGCAGCTTCGCGGCGGCGCTGCATGGGGTCGGCGCGGCCTGCGCGGGCGTGGACGACGTGATGAGCGGCGAAGCGCGCAACGTCTTCGTCGCCGCCCGGCCGCCCGGCCATCATGCCGAGCGCGAAACCGCGATGGGCTTCTGCCTGTTCAACCAGGCCGCCGTCGCGGCGCGTCATGCCCAGGCCGCGCATGGGCTGGAGCGCGTCGCGATCGTCGATTGGGACGTCCATCACGGCAACGGCACGCAGGACATTTTCTGGAGCGATCCGAGTGTCCTCTACGTCTCCACCCATCAGATGCCGCTCTTTCCCGGCACGGGCGCACGCGACGAGACGGGCGCGGGCAACATCGTCAACGTGCCGCTGCGCGACGACGACGGCACCGACGAGTTCCGTGCCGCCTTCTCGGACGTGGTTCTGCCCGCGCTCGAAAACTTCCGACCCGATCTCGTCATCATCTCGGCGGGCTTCGACGCCCATCATCGCGATCCGCTCGGCGGCCTGAACCTCACCGAAGCCGATTTCGACTGGGCGACGGGCAAGCTGCTCGACATCGCCGGGCGCCATGGAAATCACCGGCTCGTCAGCATTCTGGAGGGCGGCTACGACCTTCAGGGCTTGTCTCAGTCGGTGGCGGCCCATGTGAAGCGCCTGATGGTCGGCTGACCCGCCCGCATCTCGAAGGAAATCCCATGTCCGACACCGCCCACGCGATTCCCGCCGACGATTCCGACATCAAGCGCATGAGCTTCGAGGAAGCGCTCGCGGCCCTGGAGCGCATCGTCTCGGACCTGGAGCGCGGCGACGTGCCGCTGGAAATGTCGATTCGCATCTATGAGCGCGGCGAGAAGCTGAAGAGCCATTGCGACCGGCTCCTTTCGGCAGCCGAGGACAAGGTGGAGAAGATCAAGCTTTCGCGCGCCGGCAAGCCGAGCGGCACGGAGCCCCTCGACCCCGCCTGATCGGGCCAAGCCGCGAAGCCGCTGGAAGGCGCGGATGGACAACCCTATTTGAAACGGCTCTAAGGGCATTTCTTCGAATGCTCCGACGCCGCCCGCAATTCGTGCCCGCAACTCGTTCGTGACCGGCCCGCGCGAGGCGTTCGCTCTTCAGGAGACCGTTTTTGTCCCCCACCCTCTCGACGCCGCTTCTCGATCGGATCGCCTCGCCCGAGGACCTTCGCCAGCTGCCGCACTCCGAACTGCGGCAGGTGGCGGACGAGCTGCGCGCCGATCTGATCGACGCCGTGTCGAAGACGGGCGGGCATCTGGGCGCCGGGCTCGGCGTCGTGGAACTGACGGTCGCGATCCACGCCGTGTTCGACACGCCGCGCGACCGCCTGATCTGGGATGTCGGCCATCAGGCCTATCCGCACAAGATCCTGACCGGGCGGCGCGAGGCGATGCGCACCGTGCGCCAGGAAGGCGGCCTGTCGGGCTTCGCCAAGCGCACGGAAAGCGAGTTCGACCCGTTCGGCGCGGGCCATTCCTCGACCTCGATCTCCGCAGGCCTCGGCATGGCCGTGGCGAGCGAGCTGGACGGGCGTCGCAACAATGTGATCGCGGTGATCGGCGACGGCGCGATGAGCGCCGGCATGGCCTATGAGGCGATGAACAATGCCGGCGCGCTCGACGCGCGGCTCGTCGTCATCCTCAACGACAACGACATGTCGATCGCCCCGCCGACCGGCGCGATGAGCGCCTATCTGGCGCGGCTCGTGTCCGGCAAGGCCTATCGCTCGCTGCGCGAGCGGGCCAAGGCCTTCACCCGGCATCTCCCCGAATTCATGCGCGAGGGTGCGCGGCGCACCGAGGAATATACGCGCGGCCTGCTCACCGGCGGCACGCTCTTCGAGGAGCTCGGCTTCTTCTATGTCGGGCCGATCGACGGGCACGATCTCGACCACCTGCTCCCCGTTCTGAAGAACGTGCGCGACACGAGCAACGGTCCGGTTCTGGTTCACGTCGTGACCAAGAAGGGCAAGGGCTACCCGCCCGCAGAAGCCAGCGCCGACAAATATCATGGCGTGTCGAAATTCGACGTGGTGACCGGCGCGCAGTCGAAGCCCAAGGCGAACGCGCCGACCTACACCAAGATCTTCGCCGAAAGCCTCGTGCAGGAAGCGCGCGAGGACGAGAAGATCATCGCGATCCACGCGGCCATGCCGGACGGCACGGGCCTCGATCTGTTCGAGCAGGCCTTTCCCAAGCGCACCTTCGATGTCGGCATCGCCGAACAGCACGCCGTCACCTTCGCGGCGGGTCTGGCGACCGAAGGCTACAAGCCGTTCGTCGCGATCTACTCGACCTTCCTGCAGCGCGCCTACGATCAGATCGTCCACGATGTCGCGATCCAGCATCTGCCCGTGCGCTTCGCCATCGACCGCGCCGGCTTCGTGGGCGCGGACGGCCCGACCCATGCGGGCTCGTTCGACACCGGCTTCCTGTGCCCCTTGCCGGACATGGTGGTGATGGCCGCCTCGGACGAGGCCGAGCTGCGGCACATGATCCGCACGGCGGCGGCTTATGACGACGGCCCGATCTCCTTCCGCTATCCGCGCGGCAATGGCACCGGCGTCGATCTGCCGGAGCGGGGCTCGATCTTGCCGATCGGCAAGGGCCGCATCGTCAGGGAGGGCACCAAGGTCGCGCTTCTGTCCTTCGGCTCGCGCCTGGCCGACGCCGTCGCGGCGGCCGAGGATCTGGAGGGCTTCGGCCTTTCCACGACGGTGGCCGACGCGCGCTTCGCCAAGCCGCTCGACGGCGAGCTGATCGCTCAGCTCGCGCGCCATCACGAGGTTCTCGTGCTGATCGAGGAAGGCGCCTCGGGCGGCTTCGCGGCGCAGGTGCTGGAGCATCTCGCCCGCAATGGCCTTCTCGATCATGGCCTCAAGGTGCGCCCGCTCACCATGCCCGATCGGTTCGTCGACCATGCCGCGCCCGAGGCGATGGTGAAGGGCTCGGGTCTCGACAAGGCCGGCATCGTCGACGCCGTGTTCCGTGCGCTGGGCGATGGCGCGCGGCGCGTGCTGCAGGCCTGATGCCCCGGTCTCGCCTCCTCTGATGGCCTCGCCCTCCGCCGACACGCGCGTTCGTCTCGACCTGCTCCTGGCCGAGACGGGCCGCTCGCCGAGCCGCGCCCGCGCGCGCGACTCGATCTTGCGCGGTCATGTGCGGGTGGACGGAGAGCCCGTGACCAAGCCGGGACAGCTCGTCCGCTCCGATGCTTCGATCACCCTCACCGACCCGGCGGCGGACTATGTGTCGCGCGCGGCGTTGAAGCTCGCGGCGGGGCTCGATGCGTTCGGGATCGCGGTGGAGGGGCGCACCGCGCTCGATGTCGGCGCCTCCACGGGCGGCTTCACCGAAGTCCTGCTCCGGCGCGGAGCGGCGCATGTGGTGGCGATCGATGTCGGCCACGACCAGATGCACCCGAGCCTGAAGGATGACCCGCGTGTGTCCTGCCTCGAAGGGTTGAACGCGCGAGAGCTGACGGCCGAGCATCTCGGCGGCCACGCCATCGATCTCGTCGTCTGCGACGTATCCTTCATCTCCATGCGTCTCGCGCTTCCGCCCGCCTTGGCGCTGGCGCGAGCGGGCGCGGACGGCGTGTTTCTGGTGAAACCGCAATTTGAAGCCGGGCGCGACGCGATCGGCAAGAACGGTCTTCTGCGCGACGCAGCGCTGGGGCAGCGGATCGCCGAGGACATGGCCCTCTGGCTGCGCGAGACCGAGGGCTGGAACGCCCATCCCCCCGTTCCCTCGCCGATCGACGGCGGAGACGGCAACCGCGAATATCTCCTCGTAGGACGCAAGGCATGAGCGATCGCATCACCATCGAAACGCTCGGCCAGAAGGGCGACGGCATCGCCCATGAAGGCGGCGCCGCGATCTTCGTCCCCTTCACGCTACCGGGCGAGACGGTCACCGTCAGTCGCGACGGCGCGCGGGCCCGGCTGCTGAGTGTCGAGACGCCGTCGCCCGAGCGGGTGCCCGCGCCCTGCCCGCATTTCGGCGTCTGCGGCGGCTGCGAGCTGCAGCATATGAGCGAGGACGCCTATCGCAGCTTCAAGCGCGGCACCGTGACGGAGGCCTTCCGTCGCGCCGGCCTGGACGCACAAGTGGCGGACCTCGTGCCCTGTGCGCCCGCCTCGCGCCGCCGCGCCGTGTTCTCGGCGCTGCGCATAGACAACCGCGTTCTCTTCGGCTTTCACGAGGCGCTCAGCCACCGCATCGTCTCGATCCACACCTGTCTCGTCGTGGTGCCGGAGATCGCGACGCGCCTCGCCTTTCTGGAAAAGCTGGCCGTCGCGCTGATCGATCGCAAGCGCGAGCTTCGCATGGTGGTGACGCACACCGCCGCCGGGCTCGACATCGCCGTCTCCGACGCGGCGAAGGTCGATGGGCGGCTGCGCCAGCGCGTCCTCGAACTCGCGCTGGCGCCCGGCATCGCCCGGCTGTCGGTGGACGGCGAGACGATCGTCGAGCCGCAAGCCCCGCGCCTCGACGTGGACGGGCTCGGCGTTTCGCTGCCGCCCGGCGCGTTTCTTCAGGCGGTGGCGCAGGCCGAGCGCGCGATGGCCGAGGTGGCGCTGGCGCATCTGGCGAAAGCCAAGCGCGTGGCCGATCTCTTCTGCGGTGTCGGAACTTTCACGCTGCGGCTGGCGCGGCGTCAGGCCGTTCACGGCGTCGAATTCGACACGCCGGCCCTCGCCGCGCTCGATGCCGCGCATCGCGGCGTGCCGGGCCTGAAGCCGATCACCACGGAACGCCGCGATCTCTACCGCCGCCCTCTGACCACCAGGGACCTGTCGCGGTTCGATGGCGTCCTGTTCGACCCGCCGCGCGCGGGCGCGGAGGCCCAGTGCCGGGAACTCGCGCGCTCGACCGTCAAGCGCGTCGCCGCCGTATCCTGCAATCCGACGACGCTGGCGCGCGACGCGGCGATCCTCGTGGAGGGCGGCTACAAGCTTCTGTCGGTGACGCCGATCGACCAGTTTCTCTGGTCGCACCACGTCGAAGCGGTCGCCCTGTTCGAGCGCTGAAATGCTGGAAACGCTCACCGGGTTTCTGCAGACTTACGGCTATGTCGCCGTCTTCGTGTCGATTTTCCTGGAATCGACAGGTCTGCCCTTTCCCGGTGAAAGCATCCTGATCGCGGCCGGCATCATGGCCGGCCATGGCGAGTTGAATGTCTGGGGCGTCGTGTTCTCCGCCTGGTTCGGCGGCACGATGGGCGACAATCTCGGCTATTATATCGGCCATCGCTTCGGGCGCCGCTTCGTGGATCGCTACGGCGCGCGCTTCCGGGTCACGCCCGAGAAGTTCAAGCTCGTGGAAGATCGCTTCCGCACCGTCGGGCCGCCGATCGTTCTGATCGCGCGCTTCGTCCTGATCCTGCGTCAGCTCGCGGGCTTCGTCTCGGGCACGCTGCGTTTCCCCTGCTGGGAGTTCCTGCTCTACAACGCGCTCGGCGCCGCGCTCTGGTCGAGCGCCTACGGGTTCGGCTCGTATATTCTAGGCGACCGGATCAACACCTATCTTCATGGCAGCCCCTGGGCCTATGCAGCGCTCGCGGCCGTGTTCCTGTTCTTCACGGCCGCGACGATCTTCAAGTTCCGCAAGAGCGTCAGGAAACTTCAGGAAGCGCCTGATTCGTCAGCCTCTTCGCCCCAGGAAGGCGGCGAAGGCGGCCCGCGCCTCGGCTGAGGTCAGGCGCTCGGCAAAGGCGCGAGCCTCCGCTTCGATCCGCTCGTTCAGGGCGGCACCATCCCCGCGCATCAACCGACGCGCGATGCGAAGCGCCTCGGGCGGCTTGGCCGCAAGGCGAGCGGCGGCACGGCGCGATTCGTCTTCCGCCGCATCGCTGACCGCCAGGACAAGGCCCGCCTCTCGCGCCTGTTCTGCCGAAAGGGCATCGCCGAGCACCAGGAGCGCGAAGGCGCGCTGATAGCCCATGGTCGCCGGCGCCAGGAGGCTGGAACCGGCTTCTGGCACCAAACCGAGGTCGAGAAACGGCGTGCGGAAGGTGGAGCGCGGGGTCGCATAGGCGAGGTCGCAATGGAACAGGACCGTCGTGCCGATCCCGACCGCCAGCCCGTCCACGGCCGCGACGAGCGGCTTTTCGAGCGCCGTCAGCGCCCGCAGGAAGCGCATCACCTCGCCGAGACCCGCCTTGGCATCGAAACCGGCGAAATCCGCGATGTCGTTGCCCGAGGAGAAGGCGCCAGCGCCGCCGAGAAGGAGGACGGCACGGATCGTCTCGTCCCCATTGGCCGCTTCCAGCGCGTCCGACAGACCGGCATACATGGCCCGGTTCAGCGCGTTCTTCTTGTCCGGGCGGTTCATGCGCAGCGACAGGACGCCGTCGCGAACGTCGCGCTGGATGAGATCGGTCTCGCTCATCACAGGGCCTCCCTGGCTGCGTTCAGACCTTCGACACCGGTGAGGACCTGACGCTTCAGCCCGCCCGTTTCGCTGAGGAGCGTATCGGCCATGAAGCGCGCGAGCGACAGGCGGGCGGTGCCCTCGGTCTCGGCCAGCGCGCCCTTGGCGAGATAGCAATTGCCGGCGACCAGCGAGAAGAGCCGCTGGTAGGGCGTGGCATAGGCCAGCGCGTCCCCCGTACGGCCTTCGCCGAGCCAGACGAGAAGCTGGTCGGTCGCCTCGGTGAGGTCGGAAAGGCTCTCGTTCAGCCGCTGCGCCAGCGCCGCGAAGCCCGGCTCGTTGCGCCCGCCGGCGTCAGAGGCGATATCGCGCAGTTCGGAGAGATAGGCGCGCACCGCCTCGCCCCCCGATTGCGGGAGCTTGCGGGTCACCAGATCGATCGCCTGGATGCCGTTCGTGCCTTCGTAGATCGGCGCGATGCGCGCATCGCGCAGAAGTCGGGCCGCGCCCGTCTCCTCGACATAGCCCATGCCGCCATGGATCTGGATGCCCATGGAGGCGACGTCGACGCCGACATCGGTCGGGAAGGATTTGGCGAGCGGTGTCAGGAGATTGGCGCGCTCGCGCCAGAAGCGCGCTTCGTCCTCGCTCGTCGCCTGAGCGGCCTGATCGAGCGCATGGCCGCAGCTATAGGCGATGGCGCGGGCCGCGCCGACCAGCGCCTTCATGGTCAGCAGCGTGCGCGCGACGTCGGGGTGCTCGATGATCGGCGACATGTCGCGCGAGGCCGGTTCGGCCCTATCCCTAGCGAGAAGCGTGGAGCGGCCCTGCCGGCGCTCGCGCGCATAGGCGAGCGCCTTGCCATAGGCCGCCTCGGCGACGCCCAACCCTTGCGTGCCGACGAAGAGCCGCGCCGAGTTCATCATCGTGAACATGCAGGCAAGGCCACGATTCTCCTCCCCGACGAGCCAGCCGACCGCACCCGGCTCGCCGCTGTCGCCGCGTCCGTCGCCGAAGATCATCGTGCAGGTCGGCGAGGCGTGGATGCCGAGCTTGTGCTCGATCGCGTGGCAGAAAGCGTCATTGCGGGCGCCGAGCGCGCCGTCCTCGCCCGGCAGGAACTTCGGCACGAGAAACAGCGAGATGCCCTTCACGCCCTCCGGCGCGTCCGGCAGGCGGGCGAGGACGAGATGAACGATATTCTCCGTCAGATCGTGCTCGCCATAGGTGATGTAGATCTTCTGGCCGAAGATCCGGTAGGTGCCGTCGCCGCTGCGTTCGGCGCGGGTGCGCAGGGTGGACAGGTCCGAGCCGGCCTGCGGCTCGGTGAGGTTCATCGTGCCCATCCATTCGCCGGACACGAGCTTCGACAGGTAGCGGTCCTTCAACTCGTCCGAACCGTGCGCTTCCAGCGCCTCGATCGCGCCCATGGTCAGCGTCGGACCGATGCCGAAGGCCATGGAAGCGCCGTTCCACATTTCCGAGGCCGCGACCGCGAGGGACAGCGGAAGGCCCTGCCCGCCATGATCCACCGGCGCCGAAAGCCCGTTCCAGCCGCCATCGCGCCATGCGTGGTAGAGCGCCTTCCAGCCGGCGGGCATGGTCACGCGCCCGTCCGCGAAGCGCGCACCCTCGCGGTCTCCGCCAGCTGCCAGCGGCGCGATCTCGCCTTCTGCGAAGCGCGCCGCCTCGGCCAGGATCGCGTCGAGGAGATCGTCGCTGAGGTCGCCCGCGCGGCCCTCCGCCATGGCCCGATCCAGGCCGACGATGTGGCGAAGGGTGAAGGCGATGTCGTCGATCGGGGCTTGGTACACCGAGTTTTCCTCCCAAGGCGCGCCGGGTCCGATGCCGGCTGAAGAACCAATTCAGGACTTGAACGTAAACGTCAAAACAAAAGGTTGGAAGAACCCGCCGCCTGTTCCATTTCCCGCCCCAAGGCAGCGTGGGAGTAGCGAGAATGCGGCTGGTGCGGTTCGGCGCGAGAGGCGCCGAGAAGCCAGGGGCTCTGGACAGCGAAGGACGCATCCGAGATCTGTCTTCCGAGGTCGAGGACTGGCGGGACGGCTTCATCGATCCCGTGGCCTTGGAAAAGCTGCGTTCGCTCGATATCACGCGTTTCCCCGAAGCCCCGGCCGGAAGCCGTCTGGGGCCGCCGGTCAGCGACGTCAGGAAGATCATCGGCGTCGGCCCGAACTATCATGAGAGCGCGCGGCTCGCCGGCTTCAAGGTCAATCCGGAGCCGACCCTCTTCATGAAGGCGGCGACCGCCGTCAGCGGTCCGAACGATCCGATCGAGATTCCGCGCCTGTCCACGCGGACCGACTGGGGCGTGGAACTCGCCGTGGTGATCGGTCGCACCGCCAAATATATCAGCGTCGAAGCCGCCATGCAGCATGTGGCCGGCTTCACCCTCTCCAACGATCTGACCGAGCGCAATTTCCAGCTGCAGCGCGGCGGGCAGTGGTTCAAGGGCAAGTCGCACGACACGTTCGCGCCGATCGGCCCGTGGCTCGTGACGCCGGACGAACTCCCGAACTATCACGACCTCACCGTCTGGCTCGACGTGAACGGCGAGCGGATGCAGGAGGGCGAAACGAGCCGGATGATCTTCAAGGTCCCCTATCTCATCTCCTATCTGTCGCGCTTTCTGCGACTGGAGCCGGGCGACGTGATCATGACCGGCACGCCGGCGGGGGTTGGTCTCTCGCACGATCCGCCCCGCTTTCTGGCGCCGGGCGACCGGATGATCCTGGGCTGCGACGGCCTTGGCCAGCAGGACTATGTCTGCATCCAGGGATAAGCCGCGAAGGATCGGCCCGCGCGATGGGAGGGCCGATCGGAGGGATCAGAGACGATCCCAACCCTTGTCGGGCCGGAACCGCGTCCCGTGCGAGGTTTCGAGTTCGGTCAGCCGCGCGACGATCTGGTCGACGCCCCGCTCGCGCGCATAGCGCATCGGCCCGCCCCGGAAGGGCGCGAACCCCGTGCCGAACACCATGGCACCGTCCACGATCTCCTCGCTTTCGGCGACGCCCTCGCGCAAGGCCGCGACCAGGGTGTTGAGCATCGGCAGGATCAGCCGGTCGATCAGCGCCGCGTCGTCGGGCGAGCCGTCCGGCAGCGCTTCGAGCTTGGCCTTCTTGGGCTTGCCGTCCGCGTCGTAGTCGTAGAGCCCGCGCCCGGTCTTGCGGCCGAGCCGACCCTCGCGGATCATCTCGTGCATCCAGCCGGGCGTTTCGGGCAGCGGCATGTGAAGCCGCTCGCGCAGCGTGTCGGCAACCTCGACGGCGATGTCGAGCCCGACCTGATCGGCGAGTTCGATCGGCCCCATGGGCATGCCGAATTCCTCGGCGCGCGCGTCGATGCGCTCTTTCGGAATGCCCTCGTCCACCATTTTCAGCGCTTCGGCGATATAGGGCGTCAGCGCGCGGTTCACGAGGAAGCCAGCGCTCGGGCGCACGGGAGCCGGAAGGCGCGAAAGCTCCACGACGAAGCCCGTCGCGCGGCGCAGCGTCTCGTCCGAGACGGCCTCGTGGCGCACGATTTCCACGAGCTGCATCCGCGACACCGGATTGAAGAAGTGGATGCCGACGAAGCGGGACGGGTCCGCCAAGGTTTCGGCCAGGTCAGGCAGCGGCAGGGCCGACGTGTTCGTCGCCAGGATCGCGCCGGGCTTCATGCGCGATTCGGCGTCCTGCAGAATCTTTCGCTTGAGATCGATCTTTTCCGGCGCGGCCTCGATCACGAGATCGGCGCCGAGAACGCCCTGCCCTTCCGGATCGGGCACGAGCCGATCCAACGCGTCGCGAACCTTTAGCGGGTCCTTGAGCGTCGCTTCCAGCATTTTCGACGCGGACTTCACGGCCCGGCCGATCGGCTCCAGCGCGATATCCTGCAGCGTGACCGCGAAGCCTTCCCGAGCGGCCCAGGCGGCGATGTCGCCGCCCATCGCGCCCGCGCCGATCACATGCACACGCCGGATGCCGCTTTTGCCCCGGCGCAGACCGCGCATCGTCTCGCGCAGGAAGAAGACGCGCACGAGATTCTGCGCCGTCGGCGTTTCGATGAGCTTGGCGAAGCTTTCCAGCTCGGCCTCGCGCATCCGATCGGGGCGCCCGCCATGCTCTTCCCAAAGGTCGATCAGGGCGAAGGGGGCGGGATAGGTCTCGGGTCGGGCTTTCTCTCGGGCCTTTGCGCGCATCTGCCGGGCCGCGAAGGCCCGAGCGGGTTTGAGCGAGAAGGCCTTGGAGCGAAGGCTCGGATCGGGCCGGACGAGATCGCCGAAGATCGCGGCGTGAACGGCGTTATTCACATGCCGTTCTTCCACCACGGCATCCACCAGACCGATCTTCCTGGCCTTGCGGGCGGGCGCGGACTTGCCGGTCAGCATGAGGCTCATCGCCTCCACCGGGTCGGCCAGCGCGATGGAGCGGAAGGTTCCGCCGAGCCCGGGATGGAGACCGAGCATCACTTCCGGGAAGCCGAGCGTCGCGTTCGACACGGCAATCCGCATCCGGCAGGCGAGCGCGAGTTCGAGCCCCGCGCCGAGGCAATGGCCATGCACCACCGCGACGCTCGCGAAGGGCAGTGCGGCGAGCCGGTCGAGAACGCGATGCCCCTCGCCCAGCATTTCGCGAACCGCCTGGCGCGAGGCGCCGACGAAGCCGTTGATGTCGGCGCCCGCCGCGAACCCGCCGGGCTTGGCGGATCGGATCACGAGGCCACGCGGCCGGTCGGCTTCGAGCGCGGCGAGATGCAGGTCCAGTTCTTCGAGAACGCTGCGATCGATCGTGTTGACCGACTTGCCCGGCCGGTCGAGCACCAGCCAGGCGATGTTCTCGTCGTCGCGGGCGATGCGCCAATTGCCCTCTGGCGCGGCATCGCGCGCGACCGACGGTTCGAGGGCGCGATCCTCGAGCACGTTCAGCATCGTATCCATGGGACGTTCTCCCTTCACGCCGCTTCGAGGAGCATGGCACCGCCGAGGCCGCCGCCGATGCATTGCGAGGCGAGGCCGAGGCGCGCGCCGCGCTTGCGCATGGCGCGGGCGAGATGCAGCGTGATGCGGTTTCCACTGGTGCCGACCGGGTGGCCGAGCGCGATGGCGCCGCCATCGACATTCAGGCGATCGCGCGAGATCGTGCCGAGCGCGCCGTCGAAGCCGAGCACCTCGCGGCCGACCTTGTCGCTTTCGAAGGCGCGAAGGCAGGCGAGGACCTGCGCCGCGAAGGCCTCGTTGATCTCGAACAGATCGATATCGCCGAGCGTCAGGCCGCGCTTGCGCAGAAGGCCGGCCATCGACACGACCGGACCGAGACCCATGATCGAGGGATCGAGCCCCGCCCAGTGCGCGTCCACGATCCGCGCGATCGGCTCCAGCCCATGCTCGCGCACGGCGTCCTCGTTGGCGAGGATCGTCCAGCTCGCGCCATCGGTGATCTGCGAGGAGTTGCCGGCCGTGACATTGCCATAGGGCCGCTCGAAAACGGGCTTCAAACCGGACAGGGCCTTGGCCGTCGAATCGGGTCGCACGCCGTCATCGTGATCGTAGACGCGCCCGTCCCGTGCGAAGGCGGGCAGAACTTCGCCGACCAGGGTGCCTTCGCTCTGCGCTTTGGCCAGACGGCGATGGCTCTCGGACGCGTATTCGTCGGCTTCCCGCCGGGTGACGCCGAAGAGATGACCGATCTTCTCGGCGGTCTGCCCCATGTTCAAGGAGGTGATCGGATCGGTGAGCCCGCGCTCCAGGCCGATCACCGGCTTCAGGAAATCCGGCCTCAGCGTCGAGACGGCCTTGAGTTTGGCGGCGGGCGTCCGCGCGCCGTTCAACCGGGCGAACCAGTCCACCGCGCCGCGCTGAAGCACCAGCGGCGAATGGCTGAGTGCTTCCGCCCCGCCGGCGAGCGCGATCTGGGAGCGTCCCGATTCGACCGCGCGGAACGCCTCGTCGATCGACAGCATGCCCGAGCCGCAATTGATCTGCACCGTATAGGCCGGCACCTGTTCGGGAAGACCGAGACGCAGCGCCGCGACGCGGGCCGGGTTCATCTCCTCGGCCACGACATTGACGCAGCCGAGCACGACGAAGTCGATCAGTGCCGGGTCGAAGCGCTGGCGCATCAGAAGCGGACGCCCGCATTGAACGGCGAGGTCCACCGGCGTGAACGGCCCCGGCTTGCCGCGCGCCTTGATGAAAGGCGTGCGCGCGCCGTCGACGAGATAGACCGCTCGGCTCATTCGGCCGCCTCCGCTCTCGGGTTATCCGTCCGCTGTTCAGGCGGGCGGCGGTGCTGCGCGGCGATCGGCGACACTTCTTCCATTGGGAAGGCGTCCACCGCGACGACGCGAGCGACCGCCTCGTCGCGCTCGCGCAGGAGAGCCAGTTCCGTTTCGTCGATGAGACCGTCCGCATGGGCCTTGGCGGCGTCGCGGGTCTTGGCCTCGCGCAGACGCTTGTCGATCGGCGCGGCCTCCACCACCAGACGGAAGGCGTTTTCCAGGACGGCGACCGGATAGTCCGCCCGACCCTCGCCGAGATAGAGATCGGCACAGAGCCGGTCGCGCTGCGAGGACGGACGCATCAGGATATCGGCGACTTCGCGCACCAGTTCGTCGGCGGGCGGGCGCAGGGGAACGCCGAGCGGGAACGACAGGAGCCGCGCGGCGACCGAGGCCCAGCGGCTCGGCAGGTTCACGAAGACGCCGCTGAAGGCGAGGCCCATCCGATTGTAGCCGCGCTGCATGACATATTCGACGATCGGGCGATCCGCCTCGGGCCGCCCGTCCGTCTCGAAACGCTTCAGGGTCGCGCCGAGAAGATAGAGTTCGGACAGGATGTCGCCGAGCCGCGCCGAGATCATCTCGCGCCGCTTCAGCGCGCCGCCGAGCGTCAGAAGCGCGAAGTCGGCGAGCATGGCGAAGGCTGCGCTGTAGCGCGACAATTGCCGCCAATGGCTGAGGAAGGCCGCGCCGCGCGGGGCCGGCGCGGCAAGGCCGCCGGTCCAGCCGAACAGGGCGGTGCGCGCCGCATTGGCGAGCGAATGGCCGACATGGCCCCAGAAGGCCTCGTCGAACCGGTCGAGACCCTTTTCCGGGTCGGGGTCGGACAAGGCGCGCATCTCGGCCAGCATGAAGGGATGGGCGCGGATCGCGCCCTGCCCGAAGATCATCAGGTTGCGCGTCAGGATGTTCGCGCCTTCCACCGTGATGCCGATCGGCACGGATTTGTGCTGTGCGCCGAGCATGTTCATCGGGCCGTCGATGATGCCCTTGCCGCCATGCACGTCCATCGCCTTCTCGACCGAGCGGCGCATCAGTTCGGTGGCGTTGTATTTCATGATCGCGGAGACGACCGACGGGCGGTGGCCTTCATCCAGCGCCGCCACCGTCAGCCGGCGCGCGGCGTCGATCTGGTAGGCGTTGGCGGCGAGTTCCGCGAGCGGCTCCTGAATGCCCTCGAAGAGACCGATCGGCAGGTTGAACTGCGTGCGAACCCGCGCATAGGCGCCGGTCAGCCGCGCGGCCATCGCGGCGGCGGCGGCCGACTGCGAGGGAAGCGAGATGCCGCGCCCGGCGGCGAGCGCCGTCATCAGCATGGTCCAGCCCTCGCCGACCCGCTCCGGTCCGCCCAGAACCCAGTCGAGCGGGATGAAGACGTCGCGCCCGGAGATCGGTCCGTTCTGGAAGAAGGTGAATTGCGGGATATGCCGGTCGCCATGCCGGACGCCCGGCGTCGAGGTCGGCAGAAGCGCGACGGTGATGCCCAAATGCTTGCCGCGACCGAGATGATTGTCCGGGTCCTGCAGCTTGAAGGCGAGGCCCATGACCGTCGCGACCGGCGCCAGCGTGATGTAGCGCTTGTCGAAGTTTAGGCGGATGCCGAGCACCCGCTCGCCCTCGTGCTCGCCATATTCGACGATGCCGACATCGCGCATCGCGGCGGCGTCGGAGCCGGCATCGGCCGAAGTCAGGCCGAAGCAGGGAACCTCACGCCCATCCGCCAGACGCGGCAGCCAATGGTCCCGCTGCGCCTGCGTGCCGAAATGCAGCATCAGCTCGCCCGGTCCGAGCGAGTTCGGCACCATGACCGTCACGCCCGCCGCGACGCTGGCGGAGGAGACCTTGCGCACGACCTCCGAATGGGCGGTGTTGGAGAAGCCGAGCCCGCCATATTGCTTCGGGATCACCATCCCGAAGAACTTGCGGCTCTTCATGAAGTCCCAGACCTCGGGCGAGAGGTCGCGATCCTTCCAGGTGATCTGCCAGTCGTCCAGCATCGCGCAGAGTTCCTCGACGGGACCGTCGAGAAAGGCGCGCTCCTCGTCCGTCAGGCGCGCGGGCGGCATGGCGATCAGCTTGCCCCAGTCGGGGGCGCCGCCGAAAAGCTCGCCGTCCCACCACACCGTTCCCGCGTCGATCGCCTTTTCCTCGGTTTCGGAAATGGCGGGCATGGCCGTCTTCGCCCAGCGAAAGATCGGTCGGGTCAAACGGTCCTTGCGGAACGACATGCGCTTTCTCCCTGATAGACTATGCGTTCTTCGCCTCGATAACATCTTACGTAATGGGAAGAACGCCGATTCCCACCCCACCCTAGCGAACCGGCGCTCAAGCCTTCGTCAACGCCGGGCGCGGTGGGCGATGTCTCGGCGGCAGAAGCCTTCGCTCCATTCGACGCGATCCACGAGAGCGTAGACCTTATCGACCGCCTCGGCCACCTCGTCCGCCCGCGCCGTCACGTTGAGGACGCGCCCGCCCGTGGCGACGAGCTGGCCCTCCCGGAGCGCCGTGCCGGCGTGAAAGATCATTTCGCCATCGCCGGTTTCGGGCAGCGAGCGGATCGGCGTGTTCCTCGCGTAGTCGCCGGGATACCCTTTGGAAGCGAGAACCACCGTGACGGCGGGCTCCGGCGACCATCCGAGTTGGACCGCCTCGAGCGAGCCGGTCGCGGCCGCGAAGAGAACCGGCAGAAGATCGCTCGTCAGGCGCATCATCAGCACCTGACATTCAGGGTCGCCGAAGCGCACATTGTATTCGATGAGCTTAGGCCCCTCCTCGGTCAGCATCAGACCGGCATAGAGGACGCCCCGGAAGGGCGCGCCCTTCTCGCGCATGCCCTCCAGCGTCGGACGGATGATCTCGGCCATCGTGCGCTCGATGAGGTCGGGCGTCATGAGATAGGAGGGCGAATAGGCGCCCATGCCGCCGGTGTTCGGCCCCTTGTCGCCGTCGAAGGCGCGCTTGTGATCCTCGGCCGTGCCGAAGAGGACGGCCCGATCGCCGTCGCACAGGCAGAAGAGCGAGGCCTCGGGGCCGGTCATGCACTCCTCGATCACCACTTCGACGCCGGCGGACGCGAGCGAGCCGCCGAAGCAATCGTCGATCGCGGCCAACGCTTCCTCGACGCTCGATGCCACCGTGACGCCCTTGCCGGCGGCCAGGCCGTCTGCCTTCACGACGATCGGCGCGCCTTCGCGGCGAACATAGTCCTTGGCGGCATCGGCCTGCGAGAACCGCTCGTAACGCGCGGTCGGAATGGATTTCAGCGTGCAAAGGTCCTTGGTGAAGCCTTTGGAGCCCTCCAGCCGCGCCGCCGCCGCGCTCGGCCCGAAGACCGGAATCGAGGCTTCGCGCAGACTGTCGGCGAGACCGGCGACGAGCGGCACTTCAGGGCCGACCACCACGAGGCCGATCCGCTTCTCCTCACAGAAGGCAACGACCGCCGCATGGTCGGCGATGTCGAGCGCGACGCATTCTGCCGAGCCGGCAATGCCGGGATTGCCGGGCGCGGCATAGAGACGTCCGAGCTCCGGCGACTGGGCGAGCTTCCAGGCCAATGCATGTTCGCGGCCGCCCGAGCCGATCAAGAGAACGTCCATGGTCATTTCTGCCTCCGGGGGTCGCAGCCGCGCGGCGGCCCACACGGCCGCATCCTGGCCGGGATTACGAGGCGGCGGCGGGAAGGGTCAAGCCTCGACCCGCGCGCGTCGGCTCTTGGAGTGCCTAACAAAACCTCGAGGGGTCGATCCGCCGGTCCCTTTCCGTCGCCGCTTTGGTGCCGGTGCTCACCCATGCGCTGCATGGTCTGCGCCCGGCTCCTCACGGCAACGAAAAGATCCTCGCCGGCTCTCCGCCCGGAGGTCTTGTTAGCCACTCTTAGCCCTTGACGGATCGGCCTCGGGCGGGCTTTTCCCGTTCCATGCAAACACCCGACGCACCATCCGACGGCTCAAGAGATCGCGTTGCGGACGCCCCGTCCGACAATTTCGTTTATCGCGTGCTGCCGCGTGCGCTCTGGCCCTATGCGCAGCTGGCGCGGTGGGACCGGCCGATCGGCTGGCAATTGCTGCTGTGGCCGTGCTTCTGGTCGGCGGCGCTGGCACCGCAATGGGCCGCGCCCTCGGCGGTTCACACCGGCCTGCCGGACCTGCGGCATCTCGTTCTGTTTGTGATCGGCGCCATCGCCATGCGCGGGGCGGGCTGCACCTATAACGATCTCGTGGATCAGGACATCGACGCGAAGGTCGCGCGCACGCGCTCGCGCCCCCTGCCCTCGGGCCGCGTTTCGAGCCGCAACGCCAAGCTCTTCCTGCTGGCGCAGGCGCTGGTCGGGCTTCTGGTGCTCTTGCAGTTCAACGGATTCGCGATCGGGCTCGGCATCGCCTCGCTCGCGATCGTCGCGACCTATCCGTTCCTGAAGCGCGTCACGGACTGGCCGCAGCTCGGCCTCGGCCTGTGCTTCTCATGGGGCGCGCTGATGGGCTGGGCGGCCTTCTGGGGCACGCTCGGCCTCGCGCCCGTTCTTCTCTATGTCGGCTCCGTCCTGTGGACGATCGGCTACGACACGATCTACGCCCATCAGGACCGGGAAGACGACGCGCTCGTCGGCGTGCGCTCGACGGCCCGCCTGTTCGGCCGCCACACCAAGCGCGCGCTGATCCTGCTCTATGGCGGGACGCTCGTGCTCTTCACGCTCGCCTTCGTCGCCACCGGGGTCGGCCCGTCCGGCCCGGCCTGGCCCGCCTATGCGGGAATCGCGATCGGCGCGGTGCAGATGCAGTGGCAGATCGGCCGGCTCGACATCGACGATGGCGAGCAATGCTTGAAGCTGTTCAAGTCGAACGCGCTGTTCGGATGGATCATCTTCCTCGGGCTGGTCTTTTCCAGCCTCTGGGTCCTGTCCTTCCCCAAGCCCGTCTGACGAGAGAGCGATCCGCCGTCAGGAGCGGGCGATGATCTCTTCGCCGGCCAGAACCATGCGCATGCCCAGACCACCCGGCTTGCGGCGAGCGAGGAAGCGCGGGCGACGACCGCGATGGCTGGAGCGGCGGCGCGTGGAAGGCTCCGCCGTGCGCAGCTTGCCGAAGGTCTCCTCCAGCGCCGTCACGCGGCCATCCGATTCCACCATCAGCATCGGCAGGTCGAAGAGTTCCGACCAGCTGCGCCAGTCGGCCGCCACGTCGAAGAGATCGCAGGCCACCAGGAGGGGCACCGAGAGCTTCGGGTTTTCGTGGTGAAGCTCGAGCGTCACCGTCACCTCGCCCTCGCCGTCCTCCATCGCGCGGGCGGCGACGCCCTTGAAGGAACGGGGCGCCAGGGCGATCGCCACGGGGATGCCGCTGAGGTCCAGCTTGCGCCGGATCACCGCGCCGCGATGATCGACGCGGTAGGTGATGGTCTCGTCACCCTCGAAGGTCTGGAAGGTCTGCTTGCGATCCACCTGGGTCGGGTCCAGGCGGATAGGCATGTTCGCCCACTCGGGCTTCACCGACGTCGGATTGGTCACCAGGCTCATGGTCGCGCCTCTCGTCTCTCTGTCGGAGGCTCCCGTTTCAGGAGCCCTCCCTTTCAGCCGATGTATCCCGGCTTTCGATGCTTGGAGACTAGCGGAGGCTTATTTCGCCTCACCTAATAAACGCAGTTAAGTGTTCCTGACCATATTCAGGGTTTTCAAAATGTAACTTCGAATAAAACTTTAAAGGAGCTTCCCCGGGTTCATAATCCCATAAGGATCGAACAAGCCTTTGATTCCACGCATCAATGCCAGCTCGGCCGGGTCCTTGGTGCGCGCCAGCTCCTCGCGCTTCAGCTGTCCGATGCCGTGTTCGGCCGAAAAGCTGCCGCCGAGTTCCGCGACGACGCCGTGAACGAGGACGTTGATTTCGCCCCAGCGGGCCAGAAAGGCGTCCTTGTCCGCGCCGACGGGCTGCGAAATGTTGTAATGGATGTTGCCGTCGCCGAGATGTCCGAAGGAAACGATGCGCGAGCCGGGAATCGCGTCCTCCACCAGCGCGTTCGCCCGTTCCAGAAACTCCGGCACGAGCGCGACGGGAACCGAGACGTCGTGCTTGATGGAGCCGCCCTCGGGCTTCTGCGCCCAGCTCATCTCCTCGCGCATCCGCCAGAAGGTCGCCGCATCCGCCATGGACTGCGCGACGGCGGCGTCCTCGACCTCGCCCGCCTCGAACGCGCCTTCCAGAATGCCTTCCAGAACCGTGCGCGCATCCTCGCCCGAAACGGGCGAGGAGATTTCCACGAGGACATACCAGGGATAGGGCTGCGACAGCGGATCGCGCGCGCCCTGCGTATGACGGATGGTGAATTCGAGGCCGATGCGCGGCATGAGCTCGAAGGCCGTCAACCGCCCGCCCGCCAGCGCCTCGGCGCGTGTGAGCAGCTTCAGCGCCTCGCGAGGGCTGCTCAGCCCGACATAGGCGACCTCGCGGCCGGCGGGCTTGGGGAAGAGCTTGAGAACCGCGCCGGTGATGACGGCGAGCGTGCCCTCCGAGCCGATCAGGAGATTGCGCAGGTCATAGCCGCGATTGTCCTTCTTCAGCCGGCGCAGACCGTGGAAGATCTCGCCGGACGGCAGCACGGCCTCGACCCCCAAGCACAGATCGCGCGTGTTGCCATAGGCGAGAACCGCCGTGCCGCCGGCATTGGCGGCGAGATTGCCGCCGATCTGGCAGGAGCCTTCCGAGCCGAGGGACAGAGGGAAGAAGAGCCCCGCATCGTCGGCGGCCTCCTGCGCGCGCTTCAGAATGACGCCGGCATCGAGCGTCATCGTGCGGCCGACCGGATCGACCTCGCGGATGCGATCGAGCTTCTGCAAGGACAGAACGATCTCGGCGTCGGAGCGCGGCACCTGCCCGCCGACGAGCCCCGTATTGCCGCCCTGCGGCACGACGGGCGTGCGCGTCTCCGACGCGAGCCGCAAAATGGCCGACACCTCCTCCACCGTAGAGGGACGCAGCACGAGCCGCGTGCGGCCCATGAACTTGTCGCGCTCCTCGTGAACGAAAGGCGCGATATCGCCGGGTTCGATCAGCGCCCGGCCGGATGGCAGAAGCGAGGCGAAACGAGCGCGAAGGTCGTCGGAAAGGGCGGCGGAATCGATCGTGTCCATGCGCGAACGCTAGACCGGATCAGGGTTAACGTCGAGATCAGCGGTCGGCTGCCGCGCGCCGCAGACGGTCGTTGATCGCCTCGCCCAGGCCGTCGGACGGGATCGAGGCGACGGCGATACGCTCGATCTCCGGCGCGTCGAACGCCGACAGCGCCGCGAACAGGCGGCTGGCCGCCTCGCGCAGATCGCCGCTCGGGCTGAGATTGAAGGACCCGCCGGCGGATTCCAGCCCCGCATCGGGCTCTGGTCCGAAGCCGATCCAGTATTCGCCCGGCTCGGGCGCGCGCGCGCCCAGGCGCACGCGGCCGGCGGGGGCGTAATGCGAGAGAAGCTGGCCGGGCGCTGAGATCGCGTCGCTCTCGTCCCGTCGCAGGACGGGGAAGCCCACTTCGGCTTCGATCCGCTCGGCCGTCAGCGTACCGGGTCGCAGGAGACGGATATGGTCGTCGAAAGCGCGGACGATGGTGGATTCCAGCCCCTCCTCCGTCGCCCCGCCATCGGCCACGAGGTCGATCCGCCCTTCCAGCGTGCGCAGAACGTGCTCCGCCGTGGTCGGGCTGACGCGGCCGGAGCGATTGGCGCTGGGTGCCGCGATCGGTCGCCCGAGCGCCGAGATCACCGAGCGGAAGGGTCCCTGCGGCGCGCGCAGCGCGACCGTGTCGAGACCGCCCATCACGAGGGGATGAAGTCCCGCATTGGGGATGGCCGGCAGAACGAGGGTCAGGGGCCCCGGCCAGAAGCGTTCGGCCAGCCGGCGCGACACATCGTCGAAACGGGCATAGCGCTCCGCCATGGCGAGATCGCTGACATGGCAGATCAACGGATTGAAGCGGGGCCGGCCCTTGGCCTCGAAAATGCCGGCGACGGCCTGCCCATTGGCCGCGTCGGCGGCAAGGCCATAGACGGTTTCCGTCGGCACCGCCGCGAGGCCGCCCTCGCGCAGGCACATCAGAAGCGCTGCGATGGCGCCGTCATCCTTCAGGTCGATCCGCCGTGTCGTCCGCATGATCCTCCCCTACGACGCCGCGCGCGGCCCGCAAAGAAAAAAGCGACGGCGCCCTCTCGGACGCCGCCGCCTTCGATCCATGGTTCCGCCGCGTTTAGTTGGCGGTGGCGCCGTTCTGCGCCGGCGGCGTCACGTTGATCGTCGGCACTTCGACGGTGCGGGTTTCGGAGCCGACCGAAACGCTGCCGACATCCACATCCGCCTTGGGGAGCTGACCGCCCGTCACGGTCACGTTCGGCAGTTCGGCCTCCTGCGTCTGGCGCACGCTGACCATGTTGTAGGCGAACCACGCCACACCCACGATCACGACGAGACCGATGATCCAACCCAGAGCTCTACCCATGATACTCAACCCTTCACGATGACGCCTCACACGGCGTCTGACGGGCCAAGAACACGCAAAAGCGCCGGGTGTTCCCCAGCGCGGCGTGAGCTTTTAGAGAATCATTCTGGAGTTTCGCTGGCATCACACCCTCCGTCTTGGACGTCGAGGCGTGGCAGCGACGCTCAGCGCGTCGTGTCGAAGGCCTTGACGACACGGCGGTCGGGCTTGGCCAGGCTGGCGAGCGAGGTCCAGCTGTCGCGCCCCGTCTCGACTTCCGCGCGTTCGTCCGGCCGCTGCGGGCCGATGAAATGGTTGGCGGGGACGCTGAGGACGGTCGCCTGCGCCTTCTTCATCAGTTCGGCGATGCGGGACTTCAGATGGTCCCGCACCTCGGAGCGCTGTTCGAGCGGTGCGCCGGTGGCTTGCGCGTCGTGGAGGATCTCGCGAACCGCCTGCATTTCCTGCTTCAACTGCGTTACGGCGTCGATCAGCTTGGTCGCCTGCGTCGGCTTCAGCGCGGGTGCGTCGCCCGGCGGCGGCGGGTTCACCTTCTGCGCGTCGGTCAGCGCGGAGAGAACCGGCGCATTCGGCTTGCCCTTGTGTTCCTGGCGCGCCGCCTCGGTCAGAAGCTTCAGCGGATCGATCGGCTGGCGTCCGCTCGATCCGTAAGCGGCGGCGAGCGTGCCGGGCACGGCGGGAGACGGAGCGGCCTCGGCGATTTCGGTCTCCGCCACGTCGGAGACGGCCTTCTTGGCGGCGTCGGAGACGGAGGCGATCAGAGCACCGGCGTTCGGCGTGTCGGTCGGGTCCTTGCCGACCAGATCGTTGAACGGCCAGGCGTCCTTGAGTTCAGCAACGGTGAGCGGCGAGACGTTGACGTCGATATCGGCCTTCGCCCCGGCCACGCGATAGGGGCAGGAACGGCTGTTGCAATTGTGCATGGAGGAGAACTGCCAGAGGGCGTAATTGTCCCAATTGCCGGCAGGAAAGACGCCCGTGATGTCGTCGCGATAGCGAGCGTACCAGAGCGGCAGCCGCGACAGGAGCGGATATTCAGCCTGATTGCGGGCGATGAAATCGGCGGTGTTTCCGTTGGTGTAGAGGACCGGATAGCGGCCGAGGCGGATCTTGATCTGCTGCGCGAAGATCTCGGCGTCGGCGAGCGACATCCACTCGTCCGTGTTGTCCTCGATGTCGAGGGCGATCAGGTCGTCTTCGTCAGGCTGCGCGAAATCGACGAAATGGTCCGCCTGTTCGCGCGGATTGCCGGGACGGCCGAGATGGTAGGCGCCCCATTTGAGGCCGAGCGTCTTCGCCATCTCGCGGCGCGTCAGGTAGAGCTCCTGCGTGACCGAGTATTTCCACCAGCGGTTCTTGCAGAGATTGAGCAGATCGCCCGAAAGCTTGCCGCAGGACCATTCCGGCGGCAGTCCGTCGGACGCCTTGCTGATGAAGCCGGCGATGCGCTTGTCCGAAGTCAGCGACTTCCAGTTGATCGGATTGAACTCGTAGGCGTCGATCACGAGGGCGCGATCTTTGTCGGTCCAGGGCTTGTTCCAATCGGCGCTCGCAGGCACCACGCCAAGGAGAAGCGCGCTGGCGGCAATCGCGCACATCCAGCGCAGGGCGGCCGCGCGAGCGGCGCTCAGGTCAGGCATTCGGGTTCGTCCCCTCGTCGTCGCCGCGCAAGGCCGAAGGCCGGCGGTGGCGATGCAATGTCCGTCGAACGGCGCCGCGTCAGCGCCGCTGTCCCTCGAGTCCTGAAGGGGCCATCCCCTTCGCCAACCGGAACCGTTTTCCACAACCAATCCGGCGAGCCGGTGGCAGCGATCATCACTCTTGATGACTGGCCGTCATAAATTGAGAAAACGAGGCTTTCTCATGACTTAACCCGGCGATTTCGATCAACCGGGAACACAGAGGCGTCAGGCCTTCTCGGCGTTTCGTCTCCGGGATCGGCATCTCAGCCGAAGGTCCATTGACACCGCGCGACATCCATCGTCGCGAACCGGCGAATCCCATGGGACAGGAACGCCGGCAGGCCAATTCATTGAACGACGGGCGGCTTGTCTCAGCCTGACGCCGACGTCCCGCGGACGGTCAGGGCGCGGCGGGCGCGCCGACGCCTTCGGTGACGTTTCGGTCGAAGCGGCGGCGCACCCAGCGCAAAACCGGACGCTCGAATCCGTAATGCAGCACCGTGGAGACCGCGAGCGTGCCGAGAAGAACCGCGAGCGGAAAGCCGACGAGCCAGATGATCGGCTCGCGGATGCCGAGATGTTCGAGCCCGAACAGAAGCGCGCGGATCACGAAGAAATGGGAGAGGTAGATGGCATAGGACGTGTTCCCCGCCCATTCGGCAAGGGAGGAGCGGGTGTCGCGATGGCCGGACACGGCGGCGAGCACCATCAGCCCGGCCGGCACGCCCCATTGCAGGAAGCGCCAGGTGAAGTCGATCTGCGGAAAGGCGAAGAACAGGGCAAGGCCGCCGAGACCGACGACCCAGCGTGCCGCGTCGGACAGGCGGAAGCCTCGGTAGACGAGGCCATAGATCGCGATCCCCAGAAGGAATTCCAGGACGATCGGGTCGCTCCAGAAGCGCAGCGCGAGGCTGGAAGGCGGGAACCAGCGCCCCGCGAGGACGCCGACCACGAGCACGAGTGCGACGCCTCCCAGCGCCACGCGCTGCCGCCACCCGACGAAGAGTGCGAAGACGGCGTAGAAGAGCATCTCGTAATTGAGGCTCCAGCCGATATCGAGAAGCGGCAGGGGCACGCCGTCAGGGTTGGCGACGGGAAGGAACAGGAACGAGGCGACGATCTGCTTCGGGGTCGTCTCGGCCCAGATGGGAACGCGCATCACCTCGAGCAGCACGATCAAGAGCGCCGTCATCAGCCAGTAAAGCGGTGCGACGCGGGCGAGACGACGCAAGAGAAAGGTCCGCCAGGCGCCCCCTCGCCCATGCAGCGAGCGCGAGGAATGCGCCATCACGAAGCCGGAGATGACGAAGAAGACGTCGACGCCGGCGACGAAGGGAAACGGGCTGACCGGCGATTGCTCGAAGGTCAGTCCGTAATAGCGAAGGTCGAGAGCGATCTTGATATGGGCCGCAACCACCATGAGGGCGGCAACGGCTCGCAGCCACTGGATCTCGCCGATCCGGCGGCTATCGCTCCAGGCCGGCAAGATCAGCCCGCGATCTTCGAGAAGTCGGCGACGCGCTGCGTGGCGGCGCGGATGCGCGCGAGCAGCGCCAGGCGGTTGGCCCTGATCGCTTCGTCCTCGGCGTTCACCAGCACCTTGTCGAAGAAGGCGTCTGCCGGGCTGCGCAACCGGGCGAGCGCGGCGGCGGCACTGGCATAGTTCTCGCTCGCGAGCGCTTCGTCGAGTTCCCGCTCGGCCTGCTCCACCGCGCTTGAGAGAACGCGCTCTTCCTCTTCGACGAGCAAGGCGGGATCGACGGCCCCGGCGACGCGCGTGCCCTTCTTCTCCTCGGCGGCGAGGATGTTGGCCGCGCGGCGATAGGCGGCGAGGAGATTGCGACCGTCCTCGGTTTCGAGAAGGCGGCCGAGTTCGGCGACGCGCCGCGCGATGTCCAGAAGGTCGTCCTTCGCCGCGCCGTCCGAGCCGCCCGCGAGCACGGCGTCCACGAGATCGTGGCGCGCGCCGGAATCGCGAAGCTGAACCTTCAGGCGATCGTGGAAGAAGGACAGGAGATCGCCCGAGGTGATGAGCGTGCCGAGCCGCAGGCGCAGCTCGTTCTCAAGGATGATGCGGATGACGCCGAGCGCGGCGCGGCGCAGCGCATAGGGGTCCTTCGAGCCGGTCGGCTTCTCGTCGATCGCCCAGAAGCCGACCAGCGTGTCCAGCTTGTCGGCAAGCGCCACGGCGAGCGCGGTCTTGTCCGTCGGTACGCGGTCGCCCGGTCCCTGCGGCTTGTAATGGTCCTCGATCGCCGCCTGAACCGAGGTGTGCTCGTTCTGCAGGCGCGCATATTTGCGGCCCATGAGGCCCTGAAGCTCAGGGAACTCGCCGACGGCTTCGGTCGTGAGATCGGCCTTGGCGAGAAGCGCAGCGCGGCGCGACAGCGCGGCGTCGGCCCCCACCATCGGCGCCAGCACTTCGGCGAGATCGGCGATGCGCGCCACGCGCGCGCCCTGCGTGCCGAGCTTGGCGTGGAAGGTCACGCCGAGCGCGTCGAGCTTGGCCATGCGCTGGTCGAGCGGCTTGCCGAGGTCGAGGCCGAAGCGCGCGGCCGAAGCCTCCAGCGCGCCGAGATCGGGCAGCGGGTTCTGATCGGTGCGCCAGAAATAGAGCGCGTCCGACAGGCGCGCGCGCACGACCTTGCCGTTGCCGCGTGCGATTTCCGCGCCGCCGTCGCTCGCCTCGATATTGGAGACGAGGAGGAAGCGGTTCGCCAGCGCGCCCTGCCCGCGATGCCGCGTCACGAAACACTTCTGGTTGGTGCGGATGGTCAGCTGGATCATCTCGGGCGGAATGGCGAGGAAGGCTTCCTCGAACTCGCCCATGAGAACGACCGGCCATTCCACGAGGCCGGACACTTCTTCCAGAAGCCCCTCGTCCTCGACCAGCTCCAGCCCCTGCGCGAAGGCGAGGTTCTGGGCATCGGCGCGGATGATGTCCTTGCGGCGATCGGCGTCGAGCACGACGCGCGCGCGCTCCAGGCTCTGCACATAGTCGTCGAAGCGCCGCACGCGGATTTCGCCCGGCGCATGGAAGCGATGGCCGACCGTGCGATCGCCCGAGCGGATGCCGGACACTTCGAAATCGACGACGACCGTCTCGCCGACTTCCGGGCCGAACAGGCAGAGGATCGACTGGAGCGGACGCACCCAGCGCAGCGAGCCGGGCTCGCGCGACGCCGCGCCCCAGCGCATCGACTTCGGCCAGGGGAATTCGCGGATGATCCCGGGCAGGATGTCGGCGATGATCTCTTCCGCCGCCCGGCCGGGCTTCACGATATGGGCGACGTAGAATTCGCCCTTCTTGCCGTCGGAATGCTTGTGCGCCTGATCGATGGAGGTGAGGCCCACTGATCGCAGAAAGCCCTCGATCGCCTTCTCGTTGGCGTCGGTGCGCGGTCCCTTGCGGTCTTCGCGCACATCCTTGGAGCGCGCGTCGAGGCCGCGAATGTCGAGGGTGAGACGGCGCGGCGTCCAATATTCGCGCGCGCCCTCATAGGTCAGACCCGCTTCGACCAGCGCGTCCGTCACCGCCTTGCGCAGGTCGCCCGCGGCCTTGCGCTGCATGCGGGCGGGGATTTCTTCGGAGCGGAGTTCAAGAAGAAGATCGGGCATGGTTCGCTTCGCGGCTGGATCGCTTTTCGCCGCGTCTCACCATGCCGACCCTCCGAATGCAAGCCGATTGCGTTCAGATGCGTCCGTTGAACGTATCGCACTGGTTCATGTCGCCCGAGGTGGCACCCCGCTTGAACCATTCGACGCGCTGCGCCGAGGTGCCATGGGTGAAGCTGTCGGGAACGACCGTGCCCTGCGAACGGCGCTGGAGCGTGTCGTCGCCGATCTTGCTGGCCGCGTTCAGCGCCTCTTCCAGATCGCCCTGCTCTAGAAAGCCGGCCTGCTGCGTGTCGTGCGCCCAGATGCCGGCATAGCAATCGGCCTGCAGCTCGACGCGCACCGACACGGCATTGGCCTCGGTCTCCGACATGCGCTGGCGCATCTCGGTCGTGCGCTGGAGAATGCCGGTCATGTTCTGGACGTGATGGCCGACCTCGTGCGCGATCACATAGGCCTGCGCGAAGTCGCCGGACGCGCCGAGATCGCTGTCGAGCTGCCGGAAGAAGCCGAGGTCCAGATAGAGCTTCTGGTCATTCGGGCAGTAGAAGGGACCGGACGCCGAACTCGCATTGCCGCAGGCGGAAGCCACGCGGTCGTTGAAGAGGACGAGCGTCGGCTCGCGATACTGGCGGCCCATATCGGCGAAGCGGCGGTTCCAGACATCTTCCGTGTCGCCCAGAACGACGGCGACGAAATTGTCGGTTTCGTCGGCCGTGCCGCCGACGCCGGGGCCTCGGTTCGCGGTCTGGGTCTGCGTCTGCTGGGTGCCGTCGTCCATGCCGATCACCGACAGCGGATTGATGCCGAAGCCGATCCACAGAATGCCGAGGATGATGAGGAGGCCGATGCCGCCTCCGCCGGCACGGATCGGAATGCGCATTCCGCCCCCGCCCCCACCGAAGCCCCCGCCGCTGCCGCGACGATCCTCGATATTGTTGCTCTCGCGACGACCGCGCCATTCCATCGCGCTTCTCCCCTACCGACCACGACTTCGTGAAGGGTGAGATAGGCGCGCAAGGCGCATCGGAAATGGCAGCCTGACGTACGACCCCTCGCAGAGCGCTTGATCGTTCACCATCTGTCTTCTCGCAGGCTCCGAACGCGAGCCTTTCGGGAGTTCAACGGACGATGATCGCCACCGCCTATGCCTCCGGTTTCGGCACCGACACGATGACGCCGGACCTGACCCGTCGCCTCGCGCGCCTGAACGGGCTGGCGCGGCTGATGGATACGGCCATTCAGGTGCCCGGCACCAACATCCGCTTCGGCGCGGATGCGCTGATCGGCCTCGTGCCCGGCATCGGCGATGCTGGCGGTGCCCTGATCGGCCTCTACATCGTCAACGAGGCGCGACGCCTCGGCCTGCCCAAGCGCAAGCTCGCGCGCATGGTGGCCAATCTCGGCGTGGACGCGACGCTCGGCGCCGTGCCTTTGGCGGGCGACCTGTTCGACGTCTACTTCAAGGCCCACAAGCGCAACATCCAGATCATCCTGGATCATTTCGACTTGGAACGGCGCGACATCAAGGACGTCACGCCGCCGCGCCGGTAGCGCTCAATCGGCCATCGTCTCCAGACTGGCGAAGCCATCGGCCGCGCCGCCCTCGTCGAAGGGCTGCGCGACCTCCACGAACGTGTCGGGATAGAAGCCGTTGAAGCGCGTGCGCAGCGACAGCGAATAGGCGCCGATATGGCCGATCTCGATCCAGTCGCCGGTGTCCACCGTCTCGGGCAGCCAGAACGGGCGTGAAAGGATATCGACCGAATCGCACGTCGCGCCGCAGACGCGGAAGGCGCTGACCGTCTTCGGATCGCCCTTGCGCGCGACGCGGGCGGGGTCGGGAATGAAGCGGGCCGGCAGGGTGATCTTGCCCGTCCAGGAATCCGAGAGCGACGCCCAGATGCCGTCGTTGATATAGAGCCGCCGCCCCTTGCGCAGCAGCACCCGCACGATCAGCGAGAAGGCGCGGGCAACGACGACGCGGCCCGGCTCGGCCACGAGCGGCAGATCGGAAAAGCCCCATTCGGCGAGGTCCGATTTCAGCTGCGTGAGGATTTCCGGCGTGCCGGGAATGTTGGGCTTCTTGCGGCGCGGGTCGTAGCCGTACTCGGCCGGAAAGCCGCCGCCGACATCGAGCCCGGCCAGGGGCACGTCGGCGCGGTTGCGCACCCAGTCCGCCGAGGCGAGCGCGCGCTCGTAGGTATCGGCATCCTCGATCTGCGAGCCGACATGGAAGCAGATCCCGACCTTGAAGCCGATGCGGTGGCAGCGCTGCAGAAGCTCGACCGCATGGGCGGGCGCGGCACCGAACTTCTTCGACAATTCGTACATCGCGTGGCCCTTGGTCTGGAGCCGAACGAAGACGGTGATCGTCGCGGGGTCGAGATCGAGCGCGCGCACGATGCGCAGGATTTTCGCGACCTCGTCCTCATGGTCGAGCGAAAGGGTGCGGATGCCGTAGGTTTCGAGCGCGAGGCGAATGTCGGACTGCGCCTTGATCGGATGCATGTAGAGCATCTCGGCGTCCGGCGCGACGGCACGCACCGCCGCGAACTCGCCGGGCGAGGCGACGTCGAAGACCTTCACGCCGGCGGCCGCCAGCGTCTCCAACACCATCGGTTCGCCATTGGTCTTCACCGCATAGGCCGTTTCGCCCGGAAACGCGTCCATGAAGGCGCGGGCGTCGGCGCGCAGGACCTCGGGGCGGAAGCAGTAGACCGGAACGTCCGGGCGAAGCGTCAGGGCCGCGTCTCGGGCCGTCTCGAACTTCTGCAACACTCGTATCCTTCCCTGTCGCGGCCTGTCCCGACATAGACCTCCCGCCGACCGCGCGAAAGCCATTCGCACGATGGAAGCCATCCGCGCGATAAGAGCGCAAACCGATGGCAGGGTTGTGAAGCATCTGCCACAAGGGGCGGATGCAGGACACGACCCGCCGAACGCTCGGTTTTCCCCCGGTCTCGCTGGAGGCGCTTCTGGAGCGCATCGGCACGGGCCGCTCGACGCCCGCGCGCGAAATCGGCGAGGCGTATGAGCGAATTCTGGCGGCCGACGCGGAGGTTTCAAGCTTCAGCCGACTGGCACCGACGGAACGTTTCGCCGCGCCCGCCACAGCCGGCCCTCTCGCGGGCGTCGCGCTCGGCGTCAAGGACATGTTCGACACGTTCGACATGGTGACGGATTATGGCTCCCCGATCCATGCGGGGCACCAACCGCCCGCCGACGCCGCGCTCGTCGCGCAGGCTCGGGCGCTCGGCGCGACGATTGCCGGCAAGACGGTGACGACGGAATTCGCCTTCGCGAGCGAGGTCCCGACCCGTAACCCGCATCACCCGGACCACACGCCGGGCGCTTCGTCGGCGGGTTCCGCGGCGGCGGTGGCGGCCGGTCTCGTCCCCGCCGCTCTCGGTTCGCAGACGGCCGGTTCGGTGATCCGGCCCGCCTCCTTCTGCGGCGTCGCGGGCTTCAAGCCGAGCTTCCGCCTGCTGCCGACGGTCGGGCTGAAGAGTTTCGCCTGGTCGCTCGACACGGCGGGGCTGTTCGCAGCCGGCGTGCGGGATGTCGCTCTTCTCGCCGACCACCTCTCGGGGCGTCCGCTGCGCATCCGGGACGACGATGGGCCGCGCCTTCGCGTCGGGCTGTATCGCTCGACGATCGATGGGCAGCTTCATCCCGCCATGCTGGACGCCTGGGAACGGGCGGCGCACGCGCTGGAGGCTTGCGGCTGCACGCTTCTCGACATCGAGGAAAGCGAAACGCTCGCAGCCGCCCGCACCGCGCAGGGGCGCATTCAGCTTTTCGAGGGCGCCGTATCCCTGCTGCACGAGCACCGCCATCATGGCGAGCGAATGAATGCCGGCCTGCGGGCCATTCTGGCCGAAGGCGCGGCGATCCCGCCGGGGGACTACGATCAGGCCCGGCGGGCCGCCCGCGCGGGGCGGCGCGAGACGACGCGCCTGTTCGATCTCTGCGACATTCTCCTCGCCCCGTCCGCCCCCGGCCCCGCCCCGCATCGCGACGAGGGAATGGGCGACCCGGCCTTCAACCGTCTCTGGACGCTGGCCGGCGTGCCTTGCGTCAACGTACCCGTCGGCCGAACGGAGGACGGTCTGCCCCTGGGCGTCAGCGTGATCGCACGGTTCGGTCAGGACGCGAGAGCATTGGCGGCCGCAGCCCTCCTGGAGGGCCGACTCGCCCTCCGATGACGCGTCGAGCCTGTATTACCGGCCTGTCGCATTCGGATTTCCCGACAATTTTTAACCATCGCAAGTGCCTGTTTCGACCTTGCTTTCGCCGAGAGACGATTTCCTCGGGCGCCTTGCGAACCGAAACCCCCTTTACGATGTTAACAGGATCATGAAGACTGGTAACATCCTGTGAGGAGGAGATCGTTTTGGAACGGGTGCGACCTCTGAATCTGCTGATGGCCACCGCCGCCTTCGCCTTTCTCGGCGCAATGGTGATGGGCGTCATATCCTGATGCCGCCGGGCGCGAGCCGGGCCGATAAAGGAAGAAGGGCCAGTTTCGCTGGCCCTTTTTTTATGCGGCCTGTTCGACCTCTGTGACCTTGTTCTCCCCGCCGGTCCCGCCCGGACGAAGGCCCAGAATGTGGCAGATCGAGTAGACGAGGTCGGCGCGGTTCATCGTGTAGAAATGGAAGTCGCCGATCCCGCGCTCGGCAAGATCCAGGACCTGCTCCGCACAGACCGCCGCCGCGACATGGCTGTGGGTCTGCGGGTCCTTCTCCAGACCTTCGAACCGCTCGGCCAGCCAGAGCGGGATGGACGCGCCGGTCGCCGCCGAGAACCGCGCGATCTTGGTGAAGTCGTGGATCGGCACGATGCCGGGAACGATCGGGATATAGATGCCGGCCCGGCGAACGCGCTCGACATAGCGCTCGAACAGATCGTTATCGAAGAAGAACTGGGTGATGGCGCGCGTCGCGCCATTGTCGACCTTGCGCTTCAAAAGGTCGATATCGGTCGCGAAATCCGGGCTTTCCGGGTGCTTTTCGGGATAGGCTGACACCGAGACCTCGATCTCGGGATCGATCGCCTTGATCCCGGCCGTGAGGTCCACCGCGTTGCGATAGCCGCCCGGATGGGCCTCGTAGGCGCCGCCCGCGCCCCCCTGCCCGTCGCCGCGCAGCGCCACGAAATGGCGCACGCCGGTTTCGCGATACTGGCGGACCACGTCGTCCACCTCCTCGCGCGTCGCATCCACGCAGGTCAGATGGGCGGCCGGCTTCAGGTCCGTCTCGGCCAGAAGGCGCTTCACCGTGTGATGGGTGCGCTCGCGGGTCGAGCCGCCCGCGCCATAGGTCACGGACACGAAATCGGGCGAGAGCGGCGCGAGGCGCTGGATCGACGCCCAGAGCCCCTCCTCCATGGTCGCGGTCTTGGGCGGAAAGAATTCGAACGACACCCGGAAGGGCGCGCTGCGCGAGCGACGCTGGATCATGCTTCTTTCCTTCAAGCTGCCTCGACCGGCCGCGACGCCGGATCGAGGATGGACGCCGCGCGGGGGCGACGGGCGACGAGAATGAGAACGGTCAGGGAATCGGCGCGGCTGCCCTGCGGCGGCAGGGCGCGGATCGTTTCGACCTGAAGGCCGGCGGCCTGCGCATAGGCGCCGAGCGCCTCCTCGCTGAAGCCGAGACGAAGATGGGCGTGCTCGGCGCGCAGGATCTCATGCCCATGCGGCGCGAAATCGATGATCGCGAGGCGACCGCCCGGCCCTAGAGCCGCCGCCGCCTCGCGGACGGCCGCTGCCGGATCGTCGAGATAGTGCAGCACCTGATGCAGGGTCACGAGATCGAAGCTGCCGCGCGGCACGGGCAGACGATAGGCGTCGCCCTGGCGCACGGTGGCGCGGCTGAGGCCGGCCGCGTCGAGCTTCGCCCGCGCGATGGAGAGCATCTCGCGCGAGGCGTCGATGCCGAGCGCCCGCTCCGAGCGAGGCGCGAGGAGTTCCAGGAGGCGACCCGTGCCGGTGCCGACATCGAGCAGGGCTTCGATGCTGTCCGTGCCCAAGAGGTCCAGAAGCGCCGCTTCCACCTCGGCGTCCGGCACATGAAGCGAGCGAATCCGGTCCCACTGCTCGGCGTTGCGGCTGAAATAATGGGCGGCGCGCTCGGCGCGCTCGCGCCGCACGTCCTCCAGCTTCTCGCGATCGCCCGCCAGACGTCCGTCCTCGTCCACCACGCCCTCGAGGAGCGCGTCAGCGAGACGGGCGACCAGCGGATCGTCGCTGCGCCGGAAATAGGCCCAGGCCCCTTCCTGGTAGCGATGCACGACGCCGGATTCGACGAGAAGCTTGAGATGGCGCGAGATGCGAGGCTGCGACTGGCCGAGAATGGAGGTCAGGTCCGAAACCGTCAGGTCGTGACCCGACAGGAGCATGACGAGACGCAGCCGGGTCGGCTCGCCCAGGGCCTTGAGGATTTCCACCGTCGCGTCGAACGAAGCGCTCATGGCTGCGCCTCCTTTCGCGCAAATCATATAAAGATATGTTTATGTGTTTCCAGCCTACGACGCAAGGGCGATGGCTCGACCTTTGCGCAGGTTCGTCCCGCTCTATAGGGTCAAAAGATGAGCGATGACTTCCCAGTCCGTCCCGGCGAAAGCCTTCTGACGTTCGACGCCGCCGAGGCCGACGACGCGCGCCTCGCCTTTATCGGCACGATTCGATCGCCCTGGCGCGAGCCGGCGGCGTGTCCGAAGAACATGCGCGCGGCGCGCGAACGGGGCGAAAACGCGGAGATCCTGATCGCGCCGCCCTACCGCCCGGCCCTGTCGCGGCTGGAGGCCGGCGCTCACCTCCACCTCCTGACATGGCTCGATCGCTCGCGGCGCGACCTCGCCCTGCAGAAGCCGCGCCACGCGGAGGACGCGTCGGGCACCTTCGCCCTTCGCTCGCCAGTGCGCCCCAATCCGATCGGGCTGCATCTCGTTCGACTCGTGTCCATCGACCTCGAAGCCGGACGCCTGGTGATCGACGCGATCGACGCGATCGACGGAACGCCGCTTCTCGACATCAAACCCTATTTTGCGTCGGTCGACCGGCCGGAGGACGTCTGATGGCGACGGAGCGTCAGAAGTCGATCGCGAAGAACCTGACGGCGCTGATCCCGCGCGTGCCGTTCCTCGACGCCGAAGCGATCCGCAGCGCCGCTGGCTCGAAGCATATGCGCAGCCTTTCGCCCGCCAGCGCCATCTGGCTGGCGACGCTCGCCCATGTGCGCCACCAGCACACCGATTATGACGAGCTGCGCGACGAGGGATACGAGAAGGACGAGGCGCGCTTCTTCGTGGTGGACGCGATCAACGCCGTGCTCGACCAGTGGGGCGCAACGCGGCATCTCGTGTCGGAACCGGACGGCGACGAGGATTGGCCGGACGAGGGTGAGACGGACGAGAGCGAAACCGACATGGAGGACGGCGAAGCGTCGGCCCTGCCGCCCGCGCGGAGGCCGCGCCCCGACGCGGACTGAGGCTCAGCCCTCGCTCGGGTCGTAGATCCATTGCTCGGGCAGACGCGCCTCGAAGCCCTCGCCGATCGTCAAGGTTCCCGGCTTCTCGACCCAGGCCACCAGCCCGCGCTTGTGCTTGGCCGCGCGCACGAAGGCGAGGTCGAGACCGTCGTGATCCGGATAATGGCCGGCGATGGAGCGGCCGGACAGGCGGCAGGGGCCGTTGTCGCCATCGATCTTCAGCGTCACGCCGTTCTCGAAGAACAGGAGGGTTCGCGGCGGCAGCTGGCTGAGGCGCGGAATGCCGTCCAGCACGAGATTGCCACCGATCCATTCGGGCAGAACGCTCGGAACACCGAGGCTTTCCGCCACTTCGGCAAGTTCCGCAAAGCTCAGGATCGAAAGCTGGCGCTCGTTGCGGATTTGCGTGCCGCGCGGATACCAGGGCTCGCGGCCTCCGGTGCGCCGCGTGGCGCCACTGTGGAAATCTCCCTCGATGCCGTCGAAGCCGAGAGCCAGCCCCTCCACCGGCGCGGTGACGAACCCGTCGCCCGCAGCCTTGTACAGTCCGCCGATCGTTCCACGAAGCTTGATGGCGGATTTGCGCATGAGGACCCTCAACCGTGCCGGTGCGGATGCTCGTCCGACTTCAGGTCGATCGGCCGGCTCCGCTTGGCGGGTTTAAAGGTGATGACGCGGTAGAGATAGATCACCACGACCGCGACGATGACGAAATTCGAGACCGGCCCGACATACTGGTCCACCACCTCGTATTGCTGTGCGAGGAGATAGCCCGCGAAGGCGAGGCCCGCCGTCCAGGCCAGCGTTCCAATGGCGGAGAAGAGAAGGAAGGTCGGCAGCGGCATCCGCGCCAGACCCGCCGGAATGGAGATCAGCGTGCGCACGGTCGGAACGAGGCGGCCGAACAGGACGGCCCAGATGCCGTAGCGGCGGAACCAGCGGTCGGCCGCTTCCACATCGTCGGCGGTCATGGTGATCCACCGGCCGAAGCGGTCGGCCAGTTTGACGATGCGCTGCTCGCCGACCACGAGGCCGAGATAGTACCAGGGAAGAATGCCGAGGATCGATCCGATCGTCCCGGCCAGAATGACGGCCCAGATCGAATGCTGGCCGGTCGCGGCCTGATAGCCCGCCAGGGGCATGATGATCTCGGACGGGATCGGCGGGAAGATGTTCTCGAGGAACATCAGGAAGGCGATTCCGAACACGCCGAAATCCTGCATGAGACCCTGAACGAACTGATCCATGGACGGCGTACCTTGCGCTGGGGGAATGCGAGAAGACCCGCTCGGCGAGATAGGACGCTGCCACTCGCTGCGCAGGGGCAAGCGGGACGCGAGGCCGGGCAGAAGGCCGACCCGCCCGCTTCAGGCGATCACTTGTTTGTCAGCCGAAGCGCGTCCTGCAGGGCGCGGCCGATCTGCTCGGCCGTGTAGGGCTTCTGAAGAACGGGATAGACGCGCCACTCGGTGTCGATGCCGTCGAGCCCGTAGCCGGTCGCGAAGACGATCGGGATGTCGAGACTGCGAAGCCGCTCGGCCACCGGATAGACCTTCACACCGGCGACGTTCATGTCGAGAATGGCCGCGTCGATGCCCGGCGCGGCGTCGATCATCGACAGGGCCCGGTCCACCCGCATCGCAAAGCCCGCATTGGTGCAGGCCAGATCGTCGAGAATGTCCTCGAGCTGCATGGCGACGAGGGATTCGTCCTCGACGGCGAAGACGCGAAGGCCCGCGAGCGAGGTCAGGTCAGACATGCGGCAGCGTCCTGGCGGCGGCGAGTTCCGCCATGGGAATGAGCATGATCCACTGGAGGTCGCGATCGTCCACCTTGAACTCCAGAATGCCTTCCAGCTCGCCGGTGACGATGCGCTCCAGCATTCGCATTCCAAAGCCGGGCTTCAGATCCTGCAGCGCAACGGGCGCCTTCGTCCCGCTCTCCCTCCAGACGAGGCGCAGGGCTTCGTCCCTGACGGACCAACACAAGGCGAGGCTCCCCTCGCGACCGGAGAGAACCCCGTATTTGATCGCGTTGGAGGCAAGCTCGTGAAAGATCATGGCAAGCGCGATCGCCGCCTTGGAGTTGAGCCGGATCGGCGCCCCCCGCAGCTCGAAACGATCCGACCCGAGGGCCGAAAGTTCGAGTCTCGCGATCGAGGCGAGATCGGCCGATTCCCAATGCTGCTCGCTGAGGAGATTGTGAGCGTTGGACAAAGCCAGGATACGCCCTTCGAAGACCCGGCGCGCCTCCTCCCGGTCGGTCGTCGCGCGGAAGCTGCGGCGCGCCAGCGACTGGACGGTGGAGAGCGTGTTCTTCACACGGTGGTTGAGCTCGTCCAGGAGAAGCCGTTGCCGCCGCTGCGCTCGCACGCTGTCGGTTCGATCGTAGCCCTGCACCAGGATACCGGAGATCGACCCGTCCGCCGCCGTGATCGGATGGTAGGAGAAGTCGATGAAATACTCGCGCGCCTCGCCCGTCTGCGGATCGCGCAACATGAGGCGGCTTTCGAAGCCGAGGGCCGCTTCGCCCGTCCGGTAGGCGTCGTCCAGCCGCTCGAAGAAACCCTCGCCTTCGATCTCGGGAAAGACGTCGCGCACGGGAAAGCCGATCACGTCGCGCGCGCCGACGAATTTGCGATAGGCGCGGTTCGCGTAGGTGAAATGATGTTCTGCGCCATGGAGAAGCGCCACCATGCCGGGCGCGTCCTCGAACAGGGCACGGAATTGCTGCGTCGGTCCGGTTCCGCCCCGGATCGCCTGCTCCGCCTCGCGCGCGCGCTGCACCAGCGCGACACCGCCCGAAAACAGCGAGCTCGGCATGGACGCCGCCTCGCGCAAAAGCACGATTTCGGTGATGTCGACCGTGTTCTGCAGGATGAAGACGACCGTGCCGGCCGCGTCGCATAGCGGCGTATGGACGGCGGTCCAATAGCGCTTGGCCATTCCACCGCCCTTTTCGGGCGGAACGGGAATATCGTATTCGATATAGGCGAGCGTATCGGGCTCGCCGGTCTCGATCGCGCGCTGCAGGGACTGCTCCAGACGCCGCCGCGCCTCGCCTTCGCTCGGGAAGGCCTCGAACAGGTTCCGTCCGATGAGATTGCGGCCGGGCTGGTCCGTGGCGACTTCGTAGGCGGGATTGACGGCGACGAAGTTCAGCTGCGTGTCGAGGAGCATATGCGGGCTGGGGAGCGCATTGAACAACTGTTGAAAGCTGATGCGATCCAACTGGTCTCCCCTTTCCCGCAAAAGGTCCGAGGCGACATTGCCCCTGGGCGAAGTGTAGAGGGGAAGCCGGCTTTGAAAAGTGGCTTCCCCCGTTCGATCGTTCAGCGCGTCAGGCGCTTGTAGGTCGGACGCTTCGGGTTGACCGATTCGGGACCGAGGCGACGGATCTTGTCCTGCTCGTAATCCTCGAAGTTTCCTTCGAACCACTCCCAGTGGCTATCGCCCTCGTAGGCGAGGATATGCGTCGCCAGACGGTCGAGGAACATGCGGTCGTGGCTGATCACCACGGCGCAGCCGGCGTATTCCTCCAGCGCATCCTCCAGCGCCGCGAGCGTTTCCGTGTCGAGATCGTTGGTCGGCTCGTCGAGCAGGATGACGTTGCCGCCGGACTTCAGCATCTTGGCCAGATGCACGCGGTTGCGCTGGCCGCCCGAGAGCGTGCCGACCTTCTGCTGCTGGTCCTGGCCCTTGAAGTTGAAGTTGCCGACATAGGCGCGGCTGTTCATGTCGTATTTGCCGAGCTTCATGATGTCGACGCCGCCGGAGATTTCCTCCCAGACGGTCTTGGAGCCTTCGAGATGGTCGCGGCTCTGGTCGACATAACCGAGATCGACGGTCTCGCCGATCTTGATCTCGCCGGAATCGGGCTTCTCCTGACCCGTGATCATCTTGAACAGCGTGGACTTGCCCGCGCCGTTCGGACCGATGATGCCGACGATGCCGCCCGCCGGCAGCTTGAACGAGAGGTTCTCGATCAGGAGGCGGTCGCCATAGCCCTTCGACAGGTTCTCGACCTCGATGACGCGGTTGCCGAGGCGCTCCGAGGTCGGGATGACGATCCGGCCATCGGCCGGCTTGCGGTTCTCGGCGAGTTCGACCAGCTCGTTATAGGCCTTGATGCGGGCCTTGGACTTGGTCTGGCGGGCCTTGGCGCCCTGCTGAATCCACTCGCGCTCGCGAGCGATGGCGCGGCCGCGCGCATCTTCCTCGCGGCCTTCCTGGACCATGCGCTTGGCCTTCTTCTCCAGATAGGCCGAGTAGTTGCCCTCGTAGGGAATGCCGCGACCGCGATCGAGCTCCAGAATCCAGCCCGTCACGTTGTCGAGGAAGTAGCGATCGTGCGTGATCATCAGGACGGCGCCTTCGTACTCGCGAAGGTGCTTTTCGAGCCAGGAGATGGTCTCGGCGTCCAGATGGTTGGTCGGTTCGTCGAGAAGCAGGATGTCGGGCTTCGACAGGAGCAGCTTGCACAGCGCCACGCGGCGCTTTTCGCCGCCCGAGAGCGGGCCGACCGCCGCGTCGCCCGGCGGGCAGCGCAGGGCGTCCATGGCCATTTCGACCTGGCTTTCGAGATCCCAGAGATTCTGCGCGTCGATGACGTCCTGAAGCTTGGCGCCCTCCTCCGCGGTCTCGTCGGAGTAGTTCATCATCAGTTCGTTGTAGCGGTCGAGGATCGCCTTCTTGTCGGCGACGCCTTCCATGACGTTCTCGAAGACGGTCTTCGATTCGTCGAGTTTGGGCTCCTGGGCAAGATAGCCGACGGTCGCGCCTTCGGCCGCCCAGGCCTCGCCCGAATAGTCCTTGTCGACGCCGGCCATGATCTTGAGGAGGGTCGACTTACCCGCGCCGTTCGGTCCGAGAATGCCGATCTTGGCGTTGGGGTAGAAGGAGAGATGGATGTTCTCCAAAACCTTCTTAGTGCCGTAGGCCTTGGTGAGGTCGGCCATATGGTAGATGAATTGGCGAGCCATCGAGCGCGCGTCTCCGCAAGGTAGGAATTGGCATGAGTTGGCGCACAGGTAAGGCATGGCGCTGCGATGAGCAACAAAGGCGGCGAGGAAAATGAGCCGCGCCAATGAGCGCTCCGCCGCCACGCCATGCGGCCTCACGGCTTGACGCGCCGGCCGCGAGAGCGGATGCAGCGGTCAGCAACCCTTCAGCAGCGGAGCCGACATGATCCGGCACATCGTCTTCTTCAGCGCCAAGGACAAGGCCGACCTGCCCCGCATCAAGGCGGGCCTCTCGACGCTCGGTGCCATCGCGCATCACGAGCATTTCGAGGTCGTCGAGAATGCGCGTGTCGATCCGATGGGCAACGATGTCGATCTCGTCGTCTATGCCGAGTTCAGGGACCGCGCCGCGCTCGCCGCCTACAAGGCCGATCCGATCTACGAGGCTTCGACGCGCACCGTCCGCCCCTTGCGCGAGATCCGCTATTCGGCCGACTACGAAGTGCCCGACCGGGCCTGATCGGACGTTTCAGCCGAAGCCGGGTGCGTCGACCCGCCCGGCGCGGCAGCCCGGCTGGAGCGGGTCACCGGCCAGGATCAGGGTGCCGAGGCTCGCGCCTTCGCCGAGAACGCCGCGAAGGGAAATGCGCAGCTCGCCCGCCAACCGGCGCCCGGCCCCGTCGCTCTCGCAGTCGAGAAGAACGCGGCTCCCCGCCCCCCTGCCGAAGGCCGCGTCGAAAGCCGCGCGAATATCCGACGCGGACAGCTCGCGACCGATCGATCCCTCGAACAGCGCGCGGATCGGCGAGGCGTTGAGTTCGTCGATGAGGCGGATCGACTGAACGAAATAGGCGTCCGCATCGCCCGAGAAGCAGGTTCCGTGCGTCCAGTATTCGTGCCGATCAAGCTGCGAGACGGTGCCCGGCATGACGCGCGCCAGGGCCTTGCGAGTGGTCTCGCTGATCTCGACGGGCGGCAGGTCGCGCCAACGGCCGGCCTCGTCGGCGGCGCGAATCGCAGCCGGAACGCCGCAATATTCGCGACCGCGCGGCTGCGGCCACAGCCCATGCAGAGAAAAGCCGTGTGCCGCCTCGCCGCCCGAGCGGCAATCCGCGCGGCGCGGGCGCGTTTCGCAGAAGGCCGGGTGCCAGCTTGCGGCAAGAACGTAGGCGTCCCGCTCCTCCCGCCCCTTCGCGTTCGGTTTGCCGAGCCCGGCCGACGAGGTGCCGTCATTCACCCGGCCGCAGCCATAGGGCACCCAGCGACGCTCGGGGTCGGCCCCGGGGACCTGGATCAGATAATGACTGCCGGGAACGGCGTTGCGGCCGATGAGGTCGTAGCTGCGGCCGGGCTCGGTGACGATCCGCCCCGGATTGTTGTCGGAGCGGATCGAGGGCGTCGCGAAGCAACTCGCCTCGGCCACGAACTGGCCGATCATCGGCACCTGGCCCGAAGCCGGCCCGGCCATCATGACGAAAGACGCGGCGCAGCCGAGGGCCCATTCGTATCCACGCATCCCGCCATCCCCATGAATTTTCGCGTATCGGTTGCCTTCCAGCCGAGATAGGCCAAACCTCACCGATGTCCCGCATCCATACCGGCTTTCCCGACGTGTCCGCTAGCTCCACCGTCCTCGACAGTCCGACCGGCGCCGCGCTGCGCCTCTACCGTTTCGCGCCAGCCGGCACGCCCCGTGCCGTGCTGATGGTGCTCCACGGCCTCGCGGAGCATGCGGGGCGCTACGAGCGCCTCGGCACCGAACTCGCCGCCGAGGGAATCGCCGTCTATGCGCATGACCATCGCGGCCATGGGTCGACCACGGCGGTCGATGCGCCGCTCCGGCGCTTCGGCGGGCGCGGCGGACGGGCCAAGGTGCTGCGGGACGTCCAGGCCGTCCGGCACAAGGCGGAAGCCGATTGGCCGGGCGTTCCGATCGTCGTGCTCGGCCATTCCATGGGCGCGCATATCGCGCTGAACCACGCAAGAACGTTCGGCGAAGGATTGGCGGGACTGGCGCTCTGGAACGCGAGCTTCGAGCGTGGGATGGCCGAGCGCGTCGGCCTCGTCGCGCTGAAGGCGGAAAAGGCGCTGAAGGGATCGGACGTCGCGAGCGCCCTTTTCGCGCGCTCCACCTTCGAGGCCTGGGGACGTTCGGTGAACCCGCGCCGCACCGAAAGCGACTGGCTGAGCCATGACGAAGCGGTGGTCGATCGCTACCGGGCCGATCCGCTCTGCGGCTGGACGCCGACCATCTCCATGGTGGAGGACATTCTGGACTGGCAGGGAACCGGCGCGGACCCTGTGCTTCTTTCCGACCTGCCGCGACGGCTGCCGATCCATTGTCTCGGCGGGACGGAAGACCCGGCCACCGCCGGCGGCGCGGCGGTGCGGCGCTTCGCGGGGCGGCTCGAGGAAGCGGGAAGCCTCGACGTCCATTGCCATATCGTGGCCGGCGCCCGGCATGAGACGCTGAACGAGGCCGAGCCGATGCGCAGCGAAGCCGTAAGCGAGCTGCGCCGCTTCATCGAGTCCTGCGCCGCGCGCAAGACGGGGTAACGCCCGCAACGCTCTAGCTGAGATCGATTCCGGCCCTGCCTCAGTCCGCGCTGTAGCTGAGATCGTTCCCGAGATGGCAGCGGGCAAAGCGCAGTTCGAGGGCGCGGCTCTGGTAGGAATAGACGACGCGCTCCAGCGTCAGGAGCGCAGTGTCGGCTTGGAGGCCGAAAGCGTCACGGTCGGCTTCCGTCGAAAGGGCACAACCGACCTTCTCGATCTTGTAGGTTGCAATGTCCTGCCGGCTCCAGCGCGCCCGCGCCAGACGCTCGCACTCGGCGGCGCTGAGCGGTCCGGCCGTGGGAGCGACGCGCAGGAACACGTCCTCCACCATGAAAAGCCGTCCCGCATGGGCGCGACGGCGCTCGAAGGCGAGCACCGGCGTTTGCTCGCTCACTTGCAACCGGGCCGCGACATCCGCGCTCGGCAGGACGATCTCGACCGCGCCATGGGTGATCTCGCCGGACACACGCTGGCCGTCCTTGTCCGAAATGTTGGAGAAGCGGCTTCGCATCTTCTCGCTTTCGAAATCGACGACCACCGTTCCCCGGCCCTGATGCCGCTCCAGAAGCTTGTTTTCGGTCAGGATATCGAAGGCCTTGCGCACGGTGCCGAGGCTGATGCCGAGGGAGCGCGCGATCTCCGCCTCGTTCTCGATCAGCTGCCCGGGCGCCCAGGTGCGGGACACGATCCGGGACACGAACTCGTCGGCGACCTGCTGATAAAGCGGTCGCGTGTTGAACGGTTTCGTAAGCGACATCTACATTCCCTGATTGATATCCTGCACAGGGAACGTTATGGAGGTTGCAGAACATTGCAACCTAAAAGTGCTGAATTCCCCCCATTAAAAGTTGTATCGGGTTGCATCGATCCCGCGCAGCGTGGCGATCCATTCGCGCACCCGCGCGTCCGGGTCGGCATGGAGGGTGATGTCGGTCACGACGGCGGCGCTGCTTGCGCCGTATCGGAAAACCTCGGCCGCCCGGTCCGGTCGCAGGCCGCCGATGGCGACGAGCGGCAGATCGCCGATCCTCCGACGCCAATGGGCGAGGCGTTCCGGCGTCTGCGGCGCCCAGGGCATCTGCTTCAGGATCGTCGGCCAGACCGGGCCGAGCGCCACATAATCGGGCTCTGCGGCCAGCGCGGTTTCCAGTTCGGCCTCGTCATGCGTCGAGAGGCCGAGCCGCAGTCCGGAGGCCCGGAGCGCCGCGAGATCGGTCGCGGCCAGATCCTCCTGGCCGAGATGCACGAAATCCGCCCCCTCGTCGGCCGCGATCTGCCAATGGTCGTTGACGATCAACTGGGCGTCATGAGCGCGGCAGACGGCCAGCGAGCGGCGGATTTCCTCGCGCAGGCGGCTTTCCGGCATATCCTTGGCGCGCAGTTGGACGAGGCGAACGCCGAGCGGAACGATGCGCTCGATCCAGGCGGCATCCGGCATGACCGGGTAGAACGGGTCGAGCTGAAGCGGGCGACGACTCACAGAACGGCCCTCCCGAAAACGGGCGTCGACGGCGCGGCCATGTCGCGCGGCTCCATCGCGCCGGCTTCGAAGCTCAAGCGACCGGCTTCCACGGCCAGGCGGAAGGCGCGCGCCATGGCGACCGGATCGCCCGAGGAGGCGACGGCGGTGTTCAGGAGCACGCCGTCATAGCCGAGTTCCAGAGCTTCAGCCGCATGGCTTGGCCGCCCGAGCCCGGCATCCACGATCAGCGTCACATCGGGAAACTGCGCTCGCAGGGATCGCAGGCCGTAGCGGTTGTTCAGGCCGAGGCCCGAGCCGATGGGCGAAGCCCAGGGCATGAGCACCCGGCATCCCGCTTCCAGAAGTCGGTCGGCGACGACGAGATCCTCGGTCGTGTAGGGCAACACCTCGAATCCATCCTCGGTGAGGATACGGGCCGCCTCGACAAGGCCGTAGACATCGGGCTGGAGCGTGTCGGCATGGCCGATCACCTCCAGCTTGACGAGAGCGGTGCCAAGCAGTTCCCGCCCCATCCGCGCCGTCGTCACCGCTTCCTTGACCGTGTGGCAGCCGGCGGTGTTCGGCAGAAAGTCGACGCCGAGATCGCGAAGCTCGTCCCAGAAGCCGGGGCCGCGCGCGGCGCCCATATTCTGCTCGCGGCGGAGCGACACGGTCACGAGCGCCGGCTCCGCCGCGCGGATCGCCTCGCGCATCACGGCGGGGGATGGATAGAGCGCCGTCCCCAGCATCATGCGGGACGCGTAGGTGCGGTCATAGATCTGCATGGTTAGCCTCCCTGCATGGGGCTGAGGAGTTCCACCGCGTCGCCCTCCGACAGGGCGATGTCGGCGCGCTCGGTGCGCGGCACGAATTCGCGGTTCACGGCGGTGGCGACGGTCGTTGGCTCGAGGCCGAGTTCGGTGAGAAGCGCCTCGAGCTGGACGGCGTCCACCTCGCGCCGCTCCCCGTTGATCAAAAGGATCATGCTGCCTCCAGAAGCGATTGAACTTCCTCGACGGCGCGGGCGGACAGCGCCGGCGCCAGAAGGAAGCCGTGGCGATAAAGACCCGCGAACGTGACGACCGGCCCCTGCCGGGTCACGCGCGGCAGATTGTCGGCGAAGGCGGGCCGGCAGGCCGCGCCGGTTTCCAGGATTTCCGCCTCGGCAAAGGCCGGATGAAGAGCGAACGCGGCCGAAAGCAGCTCCACCGCCGAGCGAAGCGTGATCGGCCCCGCGCGCTCGCTCTCGATCATCGTGGCGCCGACCATGAAGACGCCCTCCTCGCGCGGCACGATGTAGATCGGCCAGCGCGGATGAAGGAGGCGGACCGGCCGGTCGAGCCTGATATCGCGGCTGCGGATCAGCACCATTTCGCCGCGCACGCCCCGAAGCCCCTCGGCCTTCGCGCCGATCCCCCGGCAGTCCACCACGGCCTCGCCGGCGAAGGCGCAGGGCTCGGCTTGCGACCCGAACAGAACCGTGCCGCCGCGCTCTTCGATCCGCGCGCGAAGCCGGGCGAGCGCCGTGCGCGGGTCGAGATGCGCCTCTTCGGCATAGAAGAGGGCCTGGCGGAACCGGCCGGCAAGGTCGGGTTCGAGTTCGGCGACCGCGTCCGCGTCGAGCAGGCGATGACCGCGCGTTCGCGCCGCGAATTGGCGAAGGTCGGCCGCATCGCGCGGCGCGGCGAGCACGAGCGTTCCCTTGCGCGCGACGGGCGTGCGCTCGCTCCAGAAGTCGATGCCATCGAGGCCCGGCTCGATGATGCTGGGCTCGGCCGTCGCAGCCTCGCAATAGGGCGCGAGCATGCCCCCCGCGAGCCAGGAGGCGGCCTTCGCGCCGATCTCGGCCGAGGCCTCGTGAACGACGACCTCGCGCCCCGCTTCCACCAGCCGCGCGGCGGTGGTGAGCCCGGCGACGCCCGCGCCCAGAACATGGACGGTCATCGCGCGGCCGAGCGGTCGGGGTCGAGAAATGGCAGCGTCGCGCCCAAGGGCCGTCTCCGTTCGCGGGACCAGCGCTCGCCACGCACAGGGGCGGACCAACCGTTCCCCGCAGGCCTGTTCGTCGGACCGGTCGTCCGAATCGCCTTGCCTGCCGGAGTCGCCATCGCTCCATCCCTACGCCAGTGCGAACTGGATCAGGTTCGTGGGGTCGCCGAGCATATCGTCGGCCTCTCAGTTCCCGATCTGGCGGAACTCCCCCTGGATGCGCTCAAGGTAAGGGTTCGGCCGGGCGTGTCAACTCGGGCGAATCCGGCGCGTCCGGTTCGGGGAGGATCGGCGCGTCGTCGGCGAGAAGCGGCCCGCGCGCGCCCGGCGCGTCGGACTCCGGCCGCAGCAGATGATCCGCGATCGCCTGCGCCGTCACCTCGTCGCCATTGACGACCATCTCCGCCCCAGCCTGGATCAGCCGTTCGCGCTGTTCGCCCGAGTGAACGCGGGCCGTCACGCGAATTTCGGGATTGGCCGCCTTGGCGGCGGCGATCATAGCAACCGCCTCGAAACTGTTGGGAAAGGCGAGAACGAGATCGCGCGCGCCGGCGACATTGGCGGCTTCCAGCACTTCCGACTTCACGGCGTTTCCGACCACGGTCTCGAAGCCGGCCGCGCGCACCCGCGCGACCCGCTTGTCGGCATCCTCGATCACCACGAAGGACCGGCCGGCATCGGCGAGGCGGCGCGCGATCTTCGAGCCGACCCGGCCGTAGCCGACGAGCACGAGATGATCGGCGAGATCGGTGCGCCGGAGCACGTCGTCCTCGATCGCGACGCTGCCGCTCGGAATATGCGTCGGGGCGTCCGGCGTCGGGCCGGGTGCAGCCTCGCCCGCCTCCTCCGCTGGCAGGGCCGGCGCGCTGCGCTCTTGCGATTGCCGCCAGCGATCCACCCAGGCGAACAGGAACGGGTTGAGGACGATCGAGAGGATCGCGCCGGCGAGGATCAGGTTCTTGGCTTCCGGCGGCAGGATCTTCAGGTTGAGGCCGAGCGTCGCGAGAATGAAGGAGAACTCGCCGATCTGCGCCAGCGACACGGAGATGGTGAGCGCCGTCGACGTCGGATGCCCGAACAGGCGCACGAGACCGAAGGCGACGACCGACTTGCCGATCACGATGATGAGGAGCGTCGCGAGGATCGGCAGCGGGTCCTCGATCAGCGAGAGCGGGTCGAACAACATGCCGACCGACACGAAGAACAGGACGGCGAACGCGTCGCGCAGCGGCAGCGAATCCTCCGCCGCGCGATGGCTGAGATCGGACTCGCTCATGATCATGCCGGCGAAGAAGGCGCCGAGCGCCAGCGACACGCCGAAAAGGCTCGCCGCGCCGAAGGCGACGCCGAGCGCGATGGCGAGCACGGCAAGGCGGAACAATTCGCGCGAGCCGGACGCCGCCGTCAGTTGCAGAAGCCAGGGGATGAGGCGCCGGCCGACCACGAGCATCAGCACCACGAAGATGCAGAGCTTGAAGATCGTGACGAGGAGAATGCCGGGCACGCCGAGCCCGAGATCGGTGCCGACCCCGTGGCTGGCGGCCGGCTCGCCCCCGAGCGGACCGGCAAAGGCCGGAAGAAGAACCAGCGCCAGCACCATGGCGAGGTCTTCGACGATCAGCCAGCCGACGGCGATGCGGCCCCGCCCCGTCTCGATCAGCCGCCTCTCCTGCATGGCGCGCAGAAGCACCACGGTGGAGGCGACGGACAGCGCCAGACCGAAGACGAGCCCCGCCCCCATCGTCCAGCCGAGAAGCCAGGCGAGCCCCATGCCGAACAGCGTCGCGGCCGCGATCTGCACGATGGCGCCCGGCAGCGCGATGGCGCGCACGGACAGGAGATCGCCCAACGAAAAATGAAGGCCGACGCCGAACATCAGGAGAATCACGCCGAGTTCGGAGAGTTCGCCCGCCAGCCCCTGATCGGCCACGAAGCCCGGCGTGAAGGGCCCGGCGGCGACGCCCGCCAGAAGATAGCCGACGATCGGCGAGGCGCCGAGCCGCTGCGCGATCATGCCGAGCACGAAGGCGAGGCCCAGACCCGCGACGATGGTTTCGATCAGCGGCATCTCGTGCAGCATCGACGGCGTCTCCCGGCGTTTGAAACGACTCCAGTGTCGAGGTGGTCCTTCGGTGTTAGGCGATGGCGGCGCGCGATGCAGCAGAAAAGAGGGAGGACGGTCGGCTTTTTCGCATGCGCGGCAAGGCATGGGTGAAGGCGCGGACCGGGCTGCGATGTCGCATCGACCAAACATGTCGGATTTGTACAAAACCGACGCCGCTTCCGTCATCGCGCCCCGACTTTTCCGGGTGCCAATGTCGGGTCCGCACACGCAGATCGGACCGATCCATGCAAAGATTCTCTGGCCTTTCCGTGATCGCCAAAGCCTTCGGCTCCAATAAGGGCTGGCAGGCGCAGTGGCGCGACGCGAGCCCCAAGAGCCGCTACGACGTGGTGATCGTCGGCGGCGGCGGGCACGGCCTCGCGACGGCCTATTACCTTGCCAAGGAGCATGGCATCCGCAATGTCGCGATCCTGGAGAAGGGCTGGATCGGCGGTGGCAACACGGGCCGCAACACCACGATCATCCGCTCGAACTACCTGTTCGAGGAATCGGCGGCGCTCTACGACCATGCCGTGAAACTGTGGGAAGGCCTCTCGCAGGACCTGAACTACAACGTGATGTTCAGCCCGCGCGGCGTGCTGATGCTCGCCCATAACATTCACGACATTCAGGTGTTCAAGCGCCATGTCCACGCCAACCGGCTGGCGGGCGTCGACAACGAGTGGCTGACCGCGCAGGAATGCAAGGACTACTGCCCGCCGCTGAATATCGACGCCTCCACCATGCGCTATCCCGTGCTCGGCGGCGCGCTGCAGCGGCGTGGCGGCACGGCGCGCCACGACGCGGTGGCCTGGGGCTATGCCCGCGCGGCTTCGGCGCTCGGCGTCGACATCATCCAGAACTGCGAGGTCACCGGCATCCGGCGCGGCGCGAACGGCGCGGTGACGGGCGTCGAGACGACGCGCGGCTCGATCGAGGCCGGCAAGGTCGGCGTCGTGGCGGCGGGCAACACGTCGGTCGTGATGGCGATGGCCGGCCTTCGCATGCCGCTCGAAAGCTACCCGCTCCAGGCGCTGGTGTCCGAGCCCTTGAAGCCGGTCGTGCCGTGCGTCGTCATGTCCAACACGATCCACGCCTATATCTCGCAGTCCGACAAGGGCGAGCTCGTGATCGGCGCGGGAACCGACGCCTACACGTCCTACACCCAGCGCGGCGGCCTCCATATCGCCAACCATACGCTGGACGCGATCTGCGACCTCTTCCCCGAGTTCCGCCGGGTGCGCATGCTGCGCTCCTGGGGCGGCATCGTGGACGTCACGCCCGACCGCTCCCCTATTCTCGCCAAGACCACCGTTCCGGGCCTCTACGTCAATTGCGGCTGGGGCACGGGCGGGTTCAAGGCGACGCCGGGCTCCGGCAATCTCTTCGCCCACACGATCGCGCGCGACGAACCGCACAGGATCAACGCACCCTTCACGATCGAGCGTTTCCGCGATGGCGTGCTGATCGACGAGGCGGCGGCCGCCGCCGTCGCGCACTGACCCGACCCCTCCTCCCCGCGAGGCCGACCCGATGCTTCTGATTACCTGCCCCTATTGCGGCCCCCGCCCCGAACTTGAATTCCGCTATGCCGGCGAAGCCCATGTCGTGCGCGCCGAGACGCCGTCCGACGTCGGCGCCGAGGCATGGGGCGAGTTCCTCTACACCCGCGCCAATCCGCGCGGCCTCCATGCCGAGCGCTGGCGCCACATTCATGGCTGCGCGCGCTTCTTCAACGCGCTGCGCGACACGCGGACCGACTTCTTCACCGCGACCTACAAGGTCGGCGAGCCGAGGCCGGACGGCGCGGAAGCGCATCAGCCCGCGCTCAGCGGCGACAATGTCGGCACCTGGTCCGGGGAGGTCGCCCGATGAACCGCTTCCGCACCTCCTCCGGCGGGCGGATCGACCGCTCGGTCGCCGTTCCCTTTACTTTCGACGGCGAGACCTATCGCGGCTACGAGGGCGACACGCTGGCCTCCGCCCTGATCGCCAACGGCGTTCATCTTCTCGGCCGCTCGTTCAAATATCACCGCCCGCGCGGCATCGTGACCGCCGGCTCGGAAGAGCCGAACGCGCTCGTCACCGTGAAACGGGACGCGGCCCGCGTCGCCCCGAACCTTCGCGCCACGCAGGTCGAGCTTTATTCCGGCCTCTCGGCGGAAAGCCAGAACCGCTGGCCCTCGCTCAACTACGACGTCGGCGCCGTGAACGACGTGATGGGCAAGTTCCTATCGGCCGGCTTCTACTACAAGACCTTCATGTGGCCGCGCTCGGCCTGGGAGAAGCTCTACGAGCCCTTCATCCGTCGCGCGGCGGGCCTCGGCAATGCGCCGACCCTGCCCGACCCAGACCATTACGCCCAGCGTTTCGCCCATTGCGAGGTGCTGGTGGTCGGTGCCGGCCCGGCCGGCCTCGCCGCCGCCCTCGCCGCCTCGGAAGATGCCTCGCAGCGCGTGATCCTCTGCGACGAGCAGAGCGAGATGGGCGGCTGGCTCCTGCACGAGACGGGCGCCGCGATCGACGGCCACACGCCGCCGCTCTTTGCCATGCACATGCTGCACAAGCTGCGTGCCCGGCCGAACGTGACGCTCCTGCCGCGCACGACGGCTTTCGGCTTCTACCCGCACAATCTCGTCGGCCTCACCGAGCGCGTCACCGAGCATCTCTCCGTGCCGGCCGCCCATCTCCCGCGCGAGCGGATGTGGCAGGTGCGCGCCGGGCGGATCGTGTTTGCCACCGGCTCGATCGAGCGCCCCCTCGTCTTCCCCGACAACGACCGCCCGGGCATTCTCATGGCGGAAGCCGCGCGCCTCTACGCGCTGCGCTACGGCGCGCTTCCGGGCCTCCGCGCCGTGGTGTTCACGGCGGGCGACAGCGCCTATCGCGCCGCGCTCGACCTGAAGGCCCTCGGTGTCGAGATCGCCGCGATCGCGGATCTGCGCGACGCGCCGAACGGGCCCTATGTCGAGAAGGCGCGCGCGGCGGGCATTCCCATCTATCCGGGCACCTCGGTGTCCGCGACGTCGGGCCGCCTGCGCATCCGCTCCGCGACGCTCGCCCGCAGGGGCTGGACGCAGGGCGAGACGGTGGAGTGCGACTGCCTTCTCATGTCCGGCGGCTTCACGCCGACCATCTCGCTCTTCTCCCAGTCGCGCGGCAAGATGCGCTGGGACGAGGCGGTGGAAGCCTATGTGCCGGCCGAATCCGTCGAGAACGAGTGCTCGGTGGGCGCCTGCCGGGGCGTGTTCGACCTTGCCGGCGCGCTGGCGGACGGGCACGCGGCGGGTGGCAGTGGCGATGCGACCCCCTATCAGGTCGAGGAAGAGCCGGTCGGTCATGCCGCGTTCCGGGGCGCGACGTTCCACAATCGCGATCCGCGCAAGGTGAAGGCCTTCGTGGACTTCCAGAACGACGTGACCGCCAAGGACGTGCGGCTTGCGACGCAGGAGGGCTTCCGCTCCATCGAGCATGTGAAGCGCTACACCACGACCGGCATGGCGACCGACCAGGGCCGCCTGTCCAACATCAACGCGCTCGCCATCGTCTCGCAGGAGCTGAAGCGGCCGGAAACCGCGATCGGCCTCACCACTTTCCGTCCGCCCTACTCGCCGACGACCTTCGGCAATTTCGCCGGCATCGCGCGCGGGCCTTTGTTCGACCCGGTGCGCACCACGCCGATTCACGAATGGGCCGTCGAGAACGGCGCGCATTTCGAGGATGTCGGCATCTGGAAGCGCGCGCATTTCTTCCCGAAGCCCGGCGAGGATCTGCACGCGGCGGTCGCGCGCGAATGCCGCGCGGTGCGCTCCGGCGTCGGCATTTTCGACGCGTCGACGCTCGGCAAGATCGAAGTCGTGGGGCCGGACGCGGCGGAATTCGTGGACCGGCTCTACACCAACCCGTTCAAGAAGCTGGCGGTCGGCAGCCTGCGCTATGGCGTCATGCTGCGCGAGGACGGGTTCGTCATGGATGACGGCGTCGTCGCGCGCATCGCCGAAGACCGCTTCCACCTGACCACCACGACCGGCGGCGCGCCGCGCGTCCTCAACCACATGGAGGACTATCTCCAGACCGAATTCCCCGATCTCGACGTCTGGCTGACTTCGACCACCGAGGAATGGGCGACGATCGCCGTGCAGGGGCCGGATGCCCGCCGCGTCATCGAACCCCTGGTGGAAGGGGTCGATCTCTCCAAGGACGCCATGCCGCACATGACCTGGCGCGCGGGGCGGATCGCGGGGGCGCCGATGCGCCTGTGGCGCGTCTCCTTCACCGGCGAACTCGGCTTCGAGATCAACGTGCCGGCAAGCGAAGGCCGGCGCGTCTGGGAGGCCGTCTTCGCGGCCGGCCAGCCTTTCGGCATCACGCCCTACGGCACGGAAACGATGCACGTCCAGCGCGCCGAGAAGGGCTATATCATCGTCGGCCAGGAAACCGACGGAACGGCGGTGCCGGACGATGTCGGCCTCGGCTGGGCCGTCGCCAAGAAGAAGCACGACTTCGTCGGCATGCGCTCGCTCGCCCGGCCCGCACTCTCGGCGAAAGATCGCAAGCAGATGGTCGGCCTTCTGACAAGCGAGCCGGGGACCATCCTGGAAGAAGGCGCGCAGGTCGTCGACCACGTGCCCAATGCCGGTGCGGCCGCGACCATCCCCGCGCTCGGCCATGTCACCTCGTCCTATCGCTCCGAAACGCTCGGCCGCTCGATCGCGCTCGCCCTCGTTCGCAACGGGCGCGCCCGGATCGGCGAGACGGTGGACATTCCCATGCCCGGCGGGCGCATTCCCGCCGTGATCGTCGATCCCGTGTTCCACGACAAAGCCAATGAGCGCCTCGATGCTTGACGCTGTCGCGATCTCCCCCGGTCCTCGGCCCATCACCCTGCCCTTCGGCTCGGCGAACTCCCCCGTCCGCATCGAAGCGATCGGCTCTCGCGCCCGCTTCGCGCTGCGCCTGCGCGACGAGGCGGGCATTGCGAGCCTCGGCGAGCGCTTCGGCGTCGCCCTGCCGCGCGAGGCCTGCCGTTTCAACGAGCAGGGCGAGCGGCGCGCGCTGTGGCTCGGGCCCGACGAATGGTTGCTCGTTGCGCCCTATGACGAGGCGACGAGGCTCGGTGAAGAGCTGGAAGCCGGATTGAGCGGCGTCGCCCATTCGCTGGTCGAGGTCAGCCATCGCTCGCTCGGCTTCACGCTGTCGGGTCGTGCGGCCGAAAGCGTCCTGGCGAGCGGCTGCCCGCTCGATCTCGATCGGCGCGCCTTTCCGGTCGGCATGGCGACGCGCACGGTTCTCGGCAAGACCGAGATCATCCTGCAACGAACCGGCCATGAGAGCTTTCAGATCGACGTCTGGCGCTCGTTTGTGGGGTACACGCTGGGCTATCTGATCGAGGCCGCCCGCCAGCACGGGTGACCGCTCGGACACGTTCCAAAGCGGCGTCGGCCCAGCGGCCGGCGCCGCTTCGCATTTGCGCCATACCAACCCCTAACCCCTTCGCATTGCACAAAAAATCGGCGCCGCGACTAAGTTCGGTCATGTCGCGTTTTTGACAGTTTCTGTCGCGAATATGGAAGTCGCTGCTTCGGAATGGTTCCAGACTGATCGACGTCGCCACCCGTTCCTGGGGAACCGTCAATGCTGGACCGCACCGCTCCGCCGCTGCTTTCGCTGATTCGCCGACGCCGGCCCGGCTACACGCTGGAAGCCCCGTTCTACACCAGCCCCGAGATCTTCGCCGCCGATCTGGAGGCGATCTTCGAGCAGACCTGGCTCTTCGTCGGCGTCGAGCCGGATGTACCCGAGCCGGGCGACGCGATGACGGTGGATATCGGCGCGAACGCGATCCTGATCGTGCGCGACGACGACATGCAGGTCCGCGCCTTCCACAATGTCTGCCGCCACCGCGGCGCGCGCCTCGTTCACGACGAGAAGACGACCGTCGGCAATCTCGTCTGCCGCTACCATTCCTGGACCTACGATCTCTCCGGCGCGCTGATTCATGCCGAGCACATGGGCGAAGGTTTCGACCGCAAGTGCCATGGCTTGAAGCCCGTCCATATCCGTTCGCTCGAAGGCCTGATCTTCATCTGCCTCGCGGACGAGCCGCCGGCCGATTTCGACGAGATGGCCGCCGCGATGGGTCCCTATCTCGCGCCGCACGACATCCGAAACAGCAAGGTCGCCTACCAGCACGATCTGATCGAGCCGGGCAACTGGAAGCTGACGATGGAGAACAACCGCGAGTGCTACCATTGCGGGGCGAACCATCCCGAACTGACCGTGCCGCTCTTCGCCTACGGCTTCGGCTTCGCGCCGGAAGAGCTGGACGAAGCCGAGCGCGCCCAGGCCGAGCGCTACGGCTGCCTCGTCGACAACAGCCATGCCGACTGGGAAAAGGCGGGCATTCCGAGCCGGATGCTGGAGCATCTGGACGACATGGTGACGGGCTATCGCACTGAGCGCCTGCCGCTCGACGGTGACGGCGAGTCCCACACGATGGACACCAAGGCGGCCTGCCGCATTCCCATGGGCCAGTTTCCGAGCGCCCGGATGGGCGGCCTGCATTTCTGGACCCAGCCCAATTCCTGGCACCATTTCATGGGCGATCACGCCGTCACCTTCTCGGTGATCCCGATCGACGCCGAGCACTCGCTCCTGCGCACGAAATGGCTGGTCCATAAGGACGCGGTGGAGGGCGTGGATTACGACCTCGAAAATCTCATCAGCGTCTGGATGGCCACGAACGCGCAGGATTCCGAGCTCGTCGGCTTCTGCCAGAAGGGCGCGCGCACCGCCGCCTACGAGCCCGGCCCCTATTCGCCGCACACCGAGATGCTCGTGGAGAAGTTCTGCAACTGGTATGTCGGGCGAATGCGCGCGCATTTCGACCCGTCCGCCCCGGAAGGCTGAGGGCCGCGCCATGGACACGCCCAACGCTCCCCAGCCGACCGGCTTCCACCATTGGGACCCGGAAGAGGACGACGTTCTCGTCTGCCGCGCCGTGCGCGAGGAAACCGCCGACGTGAAGACCTTCGTCTTCGCGCCGCGCACCCGTCGGCAATTCGTCTTCGATCCCGGCCAGTTCCTGACCTTCGAATTCGAGATCGACGGCGAGACCATCTATCGCTGCTACACGATCTCCGCCTCGCCGACCCGCCCCGACACCTGCGCCATCACCGTGAAGCGCGTGCCGAACGGCCCGGTGTCGAACTGGCTGCACGATCATTTCAAGCCGGGCATGAGCCTCAAGGCCACCGGCCCGATGGGCGAGTTCTCCTGGGCGCGCCATGGCTCGGCGACGGGCAAGTATCTCCTGGTTTCGGGCGGCAGCGGCGTCACGCCGATGATGTCCATGACCCGCTCGGCCTACGATCTGGCGGAAATCCGCAACGTCGTGTTCCTCCACGCCGCGCGTACGCCGGCCGACATCGTGTTCGAGGACGAACTGGCCGTGATGAGCCGACGCAACCGCTCGATCCGCGTCGCCCATATCTGCGAGGCGGACGCGCCCGGCCATGGCTGGACCGGCTTTCGCGGCCGCCTTACGCTCGGCATGCTGGAAGCCGCCGCGCCGGATTTCCGCGAGCGCGAGGTCTTCGTCTGCGGCCCCGTGCCCTTCATGTCGGCGGTGCGCGCGATCCTCAAGGAGGCCGGGCTCGACATGAGCCGGTATCACGAGGAAAGCTTCAACTTCGAGGACCTGTCGGCCGGCGCGCAGGCCGAGGTGCAGACCGCGACCGACGAGATGGCGCCCGCCGCGCGCACCTTCCGCATCGAATTCGCCAAGACCAAGCGCGTGGTGGAATGCCCGGAGGACATGCCGATCCTCGAGGCCGCGCGGCGCGCGGGCCTGCGCCTACCCTCCTCCTGCACCAAGGGACTGTGTGGCACCTGCAAGTCCAAGAAAGTGTCTGGTGACGTCGAGATGAACCACCAGGGCGGCATCCGGCAGCGCGAGATCGACGCCGGCCAGATCCTCATCTGCTGCGCCCAGCCCCGCTCCGACGTCGTGATCGAGCGGTGACGCCATGGGCGCCGGCGCACCCCCGCTTGCCAGCCTCACCCGCTTCGGCTTCCTCACCCTTTCCAACTATTCGCTGATCGCCGTTTCGGCCGCCATCGAAGCCTGCCGCATGGCGAATTATGTCGCCCGGCGCGACGTCTATTCCTGGCAGGTGCTGACGCTCGACGGCACGCCGGCCAAGGCCTCGGGCGGGCTCGCCCTCGGGCCGACCGTCCCGCTTGCCGAGGCCGGCCCCCTCGACGCCGTCTTCGTGTGCGGCGGCATCGACGTTCGCCATGCCGTGGACCGGCGCACGCTGGAGGAGCTGCGTCGCCTCGCCCGGCGCGGGGTGCCGCTCGGCGCGCTCTGCACCGGCAGTTTCGCGCTGGCCGACGCCGGACTGCTCGATGGCTATCGCTGCGCCATCCATTGGGAAAATCTCGGCGCGATCCGGGAGGAGTTCGAGAACGTCGATTTCGTCGACGATCTCTTCGTGATCGACCGCGACCGCTTCACCTGTTCGGGCGGCTCCGCGCCCTTCGACATGATGGGCGCCTTTATCGAGGCCAAGCTCGGGCGGCCCGTCGCCGAGCGCATGTCCGAACAGTTCGTGCTGGATCGCCTGCGCGGCGGGGCCGAGCCGCAGCACGCGCCGATCCGCTCCAAGGGCCTGCGCCATCCCGCCCTGGAACAGGCCGGCGCCTTGATGGCCAAGACGATCGGCGCGCCGCTGACGGTCGCGGCCGTCGCCGCGCGGGTCGGCCTGTCGCCGCGCCAGCTGGAACGCCTGTTCCGGCACCACACGGGCCTCGGCCCGGCAGAATTTTCGATGGCGCTGCGGCTCGACCATGCACGCGAGCTCCTGCGCCAGTCCGATCTTGCCGTGACGGCGGTCGGCGTCGCCTCGGGCTTCGTGTCCTCGGCGCATTTCTCGGCCGCCTATCGGCGGCGTTTCGGTCATGCCCCGCGCACCGAGCGCGGCGTCGGCCGCCTGTCTCCTTCCCCGTCCGTTCCGCTCGCGGAGTCCGTGCCATGATCGCTCATGCCGAAGCCCTGCTGAAACCCCTGACGATCCGGGGCGTGACCTTCCGAAACCGCGTCATGTCCACGAGCCATGCGCCGGGCTACGGGCAGGACGGCAAGCCGCAGGAGCGGTACCAGCTTTATCACGAGGAAAAGGCCAAGGGCGGCATCGGCCTTACCATGTTCGGCGGCTCGTCCTCCGTCGCGATCGACAGTCCGGCCACCCCTTGGGCGCAGATTTCGCTGACCGACGACAGCGTCGTCCCGTATTTCCAGAGCTTTGCCGACCGCATCCATCGCCACGGCGCGAAGCTGATGATCCAGGTCACGCACATGGGTCGGCGAACGAAGGACAACACCGACAACTGGATGCCGACCATCGCGCCCTCGGTGCGGCGGGAGCCGGCCTCCCGCTCCGTTCCCAAGGAAATGGAGAAGGAAGACATCCAGCGCGTCGTGCGCAGCTTCGCCGAAGCCGCGCGCCGCGCCCGCGAAGGCCGGCTCGACGGCTGCGAGATATCAGCCGCGCATGGCCATCTCGTGGACCAGTTCTGGTCTCCCTCGGTCAACCAGCGGACCGACGAATATGGCGGCTCCCTCGAAAACCGGATGCGCTTCGGCATCGAAGTGTTGGAAGCCATGCGCGAGGCGGCCGGGGAGGACTTCCTGATCGGCATGCGCATGTCCGGCGACGAGATGGTCGCGGACGGGCTCAGCCAGGAAGATCTCATGACCATCGCAACGGAATATTCCCGGCGCGGGCTCGTGGACTTTCTCAACGTCATGGGCGGTCAGGCGCGCGACCACATCGCCCATGCCGTGTCGCTGCCGAACATGAGCTTTCCGGTCGCGCCCTTCCTGTTCCTGCCGAGCGCGGTGAAGCGCGAAGTGGACGTGCCGGTGTTCCACGCCCAGCGCGTGACCGACCTCGCCACCGCCGCGCGCGCCGTTCACGAAGGCCATGTCGACATGGTCGCCATGACGCGCGCCCATATCGCCGATCCGCATCTCGTGAAGAAGCTGCAGGAAGGCCGCGCCGACGACATCCGCCAATGCGTGGGCGCGGGCTACTGCATCGACCGCATCTATGTCGGCGGCGACGCGCTCTGCCTGCAGAACGCGGCGACGGGCCGCGAAGCGAGGATGCCCCATGTCATTCCGAAATCGGACGCGCCGGGCAAGACCGTCGTCGTCGTCGGCGGCGGTCCGGCCGGGCTGGAAGCGGCGCGCGTTTCGGCCGAGCGCGGCCATCGCGTCGTTCTCTTCGAGAAGCAGGCGCAGCTCGGCGGCCAGATCAACGTCGCCGCCAAGGGCACGTGGCGCGAGGCGCTGTCGGGCATTCCGCGCTGGCTGCGCTCGCAGGTGACGAAGCTCGGCGTCGATGTCCGGCTCGGCGCCGAGGCGACAGAGGCCGCAATCCTCGCGGAAAAACCCGATGTGGTGATCGTCGCGACGGGCGGCCTTCCCAATCTCGGCCATGCCAAGGGCGCGGCGGAACACGTGATCTCGACCTGGGACGTCTTGAACGGCAAGGTCGAGCCGACAGGCTCCATCCTCCTCTACGACGAGCAAGGGCAGCACAACGCCGCCTCCACCGCCGAGTTCATGGCCAAGCGCGGCTGTCTCGTGGAGATCGCGACGCATGACCGGATGATCGGCGAGGAGATCGGCACCACCAACCAGCCGATCCACATTCGCGAACTCTACAAGCTGGGCGTCATGATGACGCCGAACATGGAGCTGATCGAGGTCTATCCCGAAGGCAACCGGCTGGTCGCCGCGCTGCGCAACACGCATACCGACGCCGAGGAAGAGCGCGTGGTGGACCGGGTCGTGGTGGATTACGGCACGCTGCCGGTGGACGGGCTCTATTTCGACCTGAAGGCGCAATCCGCCAATCGCGGGCAGATCGATCAGGACGCCCTCGTCGAAGGTCGGCCGCAGCCCAAGAGTGGCGACGGGTTCCAGCTTTTCCGGCTCGGCGACGCCGTCGCCGGGCGCAACATCCACGCCGCGCTCTACGACGCCCTTCGTCTCTGCAAGGATCTGTAACGATGGGCGGCGCGCTTCGCCCCCGCAGCCGGAGGAGCCTCGCATGAGCTTCGCTCTTCCGCTTCTCGTTCTCGCGATGATCGCGCTGGCGGCCACCCGTTTCGCGCCCCGCGTGGCGCTCTGGCGGGCGGGCCGCGCCGCGCCGGTGGATTGGGCGCGAGGCCTCGCCGCCGTGCCGCGTCGCTATCTGGTAGACGTGCACCATGTCGTCGCGCGCGATCCCTATGCCGCGCGGATGCATGCGGCGGTGGCGGGCGGTCTGATCGGGGCCACCGCGCTGGCGCTGATCGGTTTCGTGCCGCCGCTCGGTGCGTCCCGCCTCTTCTGGGGTCTCGTCGCGATCCTGTTTCTGTCGATGCTCGGCGGCGCGCTGGCGGTCGGCGCGCGGCGCGTGCCGCAACGGCCGAAACGCCTGTCGGGCGGCGCGTTTCAGGTGCTTCCCGTGCTTCTGCTCGCCTATGCGTTCGGCGGAGCACTCGCGGCGGGTTCGCTCGCGCTCGCGCTGCCCTCGGCCGTTTTCGCGCTCGGTCTGATCATCGCCGCCTTCGGCGGGCTCGGCCTCGCCTGGCAGACCGGGAAGGGGCCGATGCGCCATGCGCTGACGGGCGCCTTGCATCTCGCCGCCCATCCGCGGTCCGGCCGGTTCGAGGGCCAGCGCGAAACGGCGCTTCGCCCGCTCGATCTCGATGCCCCGAAGCTCGGCGTGGAGGCGCCTGCGGATTTCTCCTGGAACCGGCTTCTGGGTTTCGACGCCTGCATCCAGTGCGGGCGCTGCGAAGCCGCCTGCCCGGCTTTCGCAGCGGGCCAGCCGCTCAACCCGAAGCGCCTGATCCAGGATCTCGCCGCGTCCATGACACCGGGCGGCAACCCGTCCTATGCCGGCAGCGACTATCCGCAGGCCCGGCCGGTGGCCGGCGTCAGCGGGTTCGGTCAGGCCATCATCGGCGCGGACGCGATGGTTCATCCCGACACGCTGTGGAGCTGCACGACCTGCCGCGCCTGCGTCGAGGAATGCCCGATGATGATCGAGCATGTCGATGCGATCGTCGATCTCCGGCGGTTCCAGACCTTGGAGCTTGGCGCGGTTCCCGAAAAGGCCGAACTGGTTCTCGCCGACATTCGCGGCGCGGACGAGCCCGGCGGTGCCCCGCTCGGCGCACGCGCCGACTTCGCGGGCGGCCTCGACGTGCCGCTCATGGCGCGCAAGGGCGAAGCGGACGTGCTGCTCTGGCTCGGGACCAACGCCTTCGACATGCGCACCGGCCGAACACTCCGGGCGCTGGTGCAGCTTCTCCAGGCGGCGAAGGTCGATTTCGCGGTTCTCGGCGAGGAAGAGCGCGATTGCGGCGATCTCGCCCGCCGGCTCGGCGACGAAGCGAGCTTCCAGCGGCTGGCGCGGCTGAACGTCGAAACGCTGAAACGCTATCGCTTCCAGCGCATCGTCACCGCCGACCCCCATTCCCTTCATGTGCTGCGCAATGAATATCCGGCCTTTGGCGGCCAATTCGACGTCGTCCACCACACGGCCTATCTGGACGAGCTGGTGGAAGCCAGGCGCTTGGCCCTCCGCGCGCTCGGGCCGACGCCCGTGACCTATCACGACCCCTGCTATCTCGGACGTTACAATGGCGAGTTCGACGCGCCGCGTCGGCTCCTCGACCGGCTCGGCCTGGAACGGCGCGAAATGGAGCGCTCGCGCAAACGCTCCATGTGCTGTGGCGGCGGGGGCGGCGCGCCGGTGACCGACATCGCGGGCGAACAGCGCATCCCCGACCTTCGCATGGCGCAGGCCAAGGACACGAAAGCCGAACTCGTCGCGGTCGCCTGCCCGCAATGCACGGCCATGCTGGAAGGCGTCGTGGGCGACAGGCCGGATGTGTTCGACGTCGCGGAACTCGTTCTGCGCGCGCTCGACACCGCGCCCGCCGACGCCGTGAAGCCGGCCCGGATCGGGGAGCCCGCCTGATGCGCCCGCGCCGCGACCCACGCACGGAGCGCGCCTCCCATCTCGTCACGCATGGCGACGGGCGCCCCCGCTTCGATCTCGCCGTGCGCAGCGGCCGACCCCGGCGCGACCCACGCGGCGAGATGGCGGCGCAGGTGGTTCGGCATCAGCCGCGCCTGCGCCTCGACCGGCTCCAGCACGGCGCGGCGAGCTCGATCGCGCCCGCCGCATCGTCACCCACCGCAAAGCCGGTTGCGGCGATCGTCGCGGTCCCGGATACGGCGCTCCGCGCTCTCGTGATCGCCGATCCCGGCAAGGGCGGGCTCACCGCCCTCGATCGCCAACTCCTCGCCGCCGCGCGACTGGCCGTCGGCAAGGAAGGCGGCGTCGTTCTCGCCATCGACCGCGCGGTGGAGGACGCGGGCGAAGCGGGGGCGGACCGCGTCGTGCTCCTACCCGACACACTGCATCCGGCGGATCGCTTCGACGCCGTCACCACCCTTCACCGCGCCCTCGCATTGCCGCATCTCGTCCTGCCGGAAACAGCCGCTGGTGGCGATCTCGCGCGGCGTCTCGCAGCGCGGTTCGGCCTGTCCTTCTTTCCCGGCGTCGAGCAGATCGGCGCGCGCGGCATGGTCCGCGCCGTTCGCGGCCGCAAGGTGGACCAGGAGCGCGCCGACCTTGCGAGCGTGATCACGCTCATCCCCGACATGGTGCCGCAGCGCGCCGACGCACCGCGCGGAGCCAAGGCGATCGCTCTCGACCTCGCCCCGCCGTCGCGGCAGGTGGAGCGCGTGAAGCCCGAGCGCGGCTCGCTCTCCCTCATGGACACGGATTTCGTCGTCTCTGCCGGCAACGGCATCCGCGACTTCGACCTGTTCCGCGCCGTGGCCGCTGCGCTCGGCGGCACGCCGGGCGCGAGCCGCGTCGTCTGCGACAGCGGCGACATGCCCCGCGCGGCGCAGGTCGGCGCATCGGGAACGGTGCTCGCCGCCGACTGCTATCTGGCGCTCGGCATCGCCGGCGCGCCGCAGCATCTCCAGGGCATCGCCGGTTGCGAGCATGTTCTCGCCGTCAACACCGATCTTCACGCCGCGATGGTGGAACGCGCCGAACTCGCCATCGTCGCGGACGCCCATCCGGTGATGGAAGCCTTGCTTCGGCTCTTGAAGGAGGACGCATGAGGATCGCCGTTCTCCTCTCCGCCAGCCTGCATCCCACGTCCGGGCAGCCGGCTCTGGCACGCACCGAAGCGCAAGCCGTGGCGCTCGCCTTGTCGCTCGGCGGCGAGGTCGTCGGCTTCCACGCCGGCCCGAGCCTCGAGGCGCCGCGTGCCGCGCTGGGGCACGGTCTGCCGCGTCTTGTTCATCTTCGCGTCCCCGAAGGCAGCGATCCCGTTCCGGCGCTCGCGGAAGCGCTTGCCGAGTTTCGCCCCGATCTCGTTTTCGCCGGCCCTCGCTCGGTCGGCGGCGACGAAACGGGCCTCGTCCCCTATCGCCTCGCCGAAGCCTTGGGCTGGCCGATCCTTGCCGACGTCCTGAACCTTCGCGCCGATGCGGACGGGTTCGACCTCGCCTGCGCGCTTCCCAAGGGCGAGCGACTTCGCCTGCGCGAAACCAGTCCTCTGGTCGCGACGATCCACCCCGCCGCCCCGCCGCCCCGGCCCTATGCCTTCGCGCAGGAGCGACGCGGCGCGATCGACGTGCGGGACGGCGTGGCGAGCGAAGCGGCGTCCGAGCGCCCGCAGGAGCGCGCGATGCGCCAGCGCGCCAAGGTCAAGCCGGGCGCGGCCGGCGGCAGCGCGGCGGATCGGCTTCGCGCCGCGACGGAAAGCGCGAGCGCCAAGGGCGGTCAGCTTCTCGTCGATCCCGACCCGGAAACGGCGGCCCGTGCGATTCTCGCTCATCTGCGGGCCATCGGCGCGGTGCCGGGCGGCCGGTCCGCCCTTTAAGCCGAAGCGGCTACATCACCCCTTGCGCGGGCGCCGGCAGGAAGGCGACGCGCTCATAGGGCACGTCGGCGCGCGGCAGCGCCTCGCGCCCGCGAATGATGTCGGCGGCCTTCTCCGCGATCATGATCGTCGGGGCGTTGAGATTGCCGGTCGTGATCGAGGGCATGATCGAGGAATCCACGACGCGCAGCCGGTCGACGCCGATAACGCGCGTCTGCGGATCGACCACCGCGAACGGATCGGCCGCATCCCCCATCCGGCAGGAGCAGGACGGATGATAGGCGCTTTCCACATGCTCGGTGATGAAGGCGTCGATTTCCTCGTCGGTCTGCACCGCCTCGCCCGGCTGGATCTCGCGTCCGCGATAGCGATCGAAGGCGGGCTGCGAGAAGATCTGCCGCGTCAGCCGCACGCAGGCGCGCATTTCCGCCCAATCGTCCGGGTGGCTCATATAGTTGAACAGAATGCGCGGCGGCTCAGTCGGGTCGCCCGAGGCCAGCCGCACATGGCCGCGCGATTTCGAGCGCATCGGCCCGACATGGGCTTGGAACCCGTGCTCGGAGGCGAGCCCGCGCCCGTCATAGGTCACGGCCAGCGGCAGGAAGTGGTATTGGATGTCGGCATGCTGGACATCGGGCCGCGAGCGGATGAAGCCGCAGCTCTCGAAATGGTTGGTGGCGCCGAGCCCCTTCTTGGTGAAGAGCCAGCGCGCGCCGATCGCGCCCTTGGCGAAGGGCGTCATGGCGGAAAACAGCGTGATCGGCAGTTGGCAGGCGACCTGGAAGTAGAATTCCAGATGATCCTGCAGGTTCTCGCCGACGCCCGGCCTTTCCGCGACGATTTCGATCCCATGGTCCCTAAGTTCGGCCGCCGGACCGATGCCCGACAGTTTCAGGAGCTTGGGCGAATTGATCGAGCCCGCCGACAGGATGACCTCGCGCCGCGCGAAGGCCTGTCGCTCCTCGCCGCCGACGCGATAGAGAACCCCGGACGCGCTCTTGCCGTCGAACAGAACCCGCTCCACCAGCGCGTGAATCTCGACCTTGAGATTGGGCCGCCCGAGCGCCGGCTTCAGATAGGCATTGGCGGTGGACCAGCGGCGCCCTTCATGGACGGTCATGTCCATGCGGCCGAAGCCTTCCTGCGTCGCTCCGTTGATGTCCTGGTTCATGGCGTGACCGGCTTGCCCCGCCGCTTCCACGAAGGCCTCGTAGAGCGGGTTTTCGAGTGTGCCGTAGGTCGTGTGAAGCGCGCCCTCGTCGCCGCGATAGGGGTCGCCGCCCGTCCGGCGATGTTCGGCCTTGCGGAAATAGGGCAGGACGTCCGGGTAGCTCCAGCCCGCCGCTCCTTCCCGCTCCCAGCGGTCGAAATCGGCCGGCGCGCCGCGTACATAGACCATGCCGTTGATCGAGGACGATCCGCCCAGAACCTTACCGCGCGGGCAATTCAGCCGGCGGCCGCCGAGATGGGGCTCGGGCTCGGACCAATAGCCCCAATTGTACTTCTTCATGTTCATGGGAATCGAAAGCGCGCTCGGCATCTGGATCAGGAGCGAGCGGTCCGAGCCGCCGAATTCCAGGAGCAGAACCGTGGTCCGGCCATCCTCGGTCAGCCGGTTGGCGAGCACGCAGCCCGCCGAGCCGGCTCCGACGATCACGTAATCGAAGCTTTCGACCCTCATCGCCTTCTCCGATCAGTAGGGTGCGTCGACGCGCCCGAGATTGACATAGACGCTCTTGGCTTGCGTATGCGCGATGAGCGCCGAGCGGCCGTTCTCGCGCCCGAGGCCCGACTCCTTGGCGCCGCCGAAGGGCAGTTCGATCGGCGTGATGTTGTAGGTGTTGATCCAGGTCGTGCCGGCTTCGAGCCGCGCCACGACCCGGTGCGCGCGCGCCAGATCGCGGGTGAAGACGCCGGCCGCGAGGCCGAAGCGCGTGTCGTTGGCGCGCGCGATCACCTCGTCCTCGTCGCGGAACGACAAGACGGTCATGACCGGACCGAAGATTTCCTCGCGCACGATGCGCATGGAATCCGCGCAGCCGTCGAAGATCGCGGGCCGCACGAAGAAGCCCTTGCCGAGACCGTTCGACGTCACCCGCTCGCCGCCGGCCAGAAGAAGCGCGCCTTCGCGCTGGCCCTCCTCGATATAGGACAGGACCTTCAGCATATGCGCTTCGGAGATCAACGCGCCGACCTGCGTGGCGGGATCGCAGGGGTCCCCGACGACCATGGCGCGGGTGCGCGCGGCGAGCTTGTCCAGAAAGGCGGCGCGGACATCGTCGTGGACGAAGACGCGCGTTCCGTTGGAGCAGACCTCGCCCGCCGAGTAGAAATTGGCGAGCATCGCCCCGCCGACCGCGTCGTCGAGATCGGCATCGGCGAAGACGATCAGCGGCGACTTGCCGCCGAGTTCCAGCGTCACCTGCTTCAGCGTCGCGCTCGCATCCGCCATCACCTTCTTGCCGGTGCCGACCTCGCCGGTCAGCGAAATCTTGGCGATGCCCGGATGGCGCGACAGAAGCCGCCCGGTTCGCCCATCCCCCTGCACGACGTTGAAGACGCCCGCCGGCACGCCGCATTCGGTCATGATCTCGGCGAGTTTCAGGGCGGTCAGCGGGGTGAGTTCGGCCGGCTTGAAGATGACGCTGTTGCCGGCGGCCAAGGCGGGCGCGGCCTTCCAGCAGGCGATCTGAAGCGGATAGTTCCAGGCGCCGATGCCGGCGACGACGCCGAGCGGCTCGCGCCGGACATAGCCGAAGGCGTTCGGCCCGAGATCGACATGCTCTCCGGCGAGGCCGGCGGCGAGCCCCGCGAAATATTCGATGCAATCGGCGCCGGACAGAACGTCCACGGCTTCGGTTTCCTGGATGGGCTTGCCGGTGTCGCGCGTTTCCAGAAGCGCCAGCTCGCCATTGCGCTCGCGCAGACGCGCGGCGACGCGGTTGAGGATGCGGCCGCGCTCGGCGCCCGTCTTCGCACCCCATTCGCGCTGCGCCTCGCGGGCCAGGGCCACCGCGCGATCGACCTCCGCCTCGCCGGCGATGGCGATCTCCGCGAGGATTTCCGACGTCGCGGGATTGATGGTGGTGAAGGTTTCGGCGGCGGGATCGAGGGCGGAATAATCTCCGCCGACATGGCTGGTCAGGACCCGCGTACCGTCCAACCGGCGCGGCTTGGGCTTGGCGGCGTCGCGCGGGCGGGCCGAGGCGATCTGCGAGTCGGCAAAGGCGGTCGCGATCGAACGCGCGGACAGACTGTCGGTCTCGCCGACATCCGACAGCGTCGAGCGCAGCCAGAGCCCGTCGATCACGGCGGCGATCGCGACGGCGATGCGCTTGGCGTCCTCGTCGCTGCACAGCGCCTTCAGATCGAAGCGCAGGTTGGACAACATGCGCCGCTGATAAACGCGCTGAACGCGCTTCAGGCGCGGCGAATGGAGGACCTGCCCCCAGAAGGCGAGCCAGACGGAGCAGGTCCGGGCGTCGAACTCCTCGGGGGCGAGATTGGCGTCGATGACGGCCTGAATGCGCTCGCGAGACCCTTCGGCGCGCGCCAGGCGCAGCCGGGCGCTGTCGGACACACGGCTCGCCAGATGGCGAAGCGTGGCTTCCAGCAGGCCTTCCTTGTCCCCGAAATAATGCGCCACCAGCGACGGCGCGACGCCGGCCCGGCCCGCGATCTCCGACAGGCTGGAAGCCGCGAAGCCGACATCCGCGAGGGCGTCGATCGTCGCCTCCACCAATTGGCGACGGCGCTGGTCTTCGGTCCCGAATCGGGTCACTGTCTCTGTGCGAGCCATGGTTTCGTCTCCACCTCATCCCGCCGATAGCAAAAATTGATCGTTCATTCAATCAGCGGATCGAGCCGTTCGGCGGCCCTGAGGGATCGACAGGTGCCCTGCGGATGCGCAACTATTCATCATGCACCGCACAAATATCACGCAGTCGCTTGCAGGGTTTTCACCCATTCGAGACGGTGCGCTCAACAATTGAACGGATGTTCAATTTGCACCTTGACAGCGCGGAGGATCGATTGCCGAATGCGCATCTATGGGTCGATTGTTCGACCGATCAACGATCGACATCGTGTAGTTTGCGCCCACGAGACCAACCGTCCCCTCGATAGGAGCATATCGAATGATGATGTCCCGCCCTATGACAAAGGCTTGCCTCGCCCTCGCCTTCGTCGCCTGCGCGCTGCCGGCAAACGCGGCCGATCCGGCCTCGTGCCGGGCGGTGCGCTTCGCGGATGTCGGATGGACGGACATCACGGCGACCACCGCGTCCGTTTCCACAATTCTCTCGGCGCTCGGCTATCAGCCGAAAACCGACATTCTCGCCCTGCCCGTCACCTTCGCCTCGCTGAAGAACGGCGATATTGATGTCTTCCTCGGCAACTGGATGCCGACGATGGAAGCCGATCTCGCCCCCTACAAGAAAGAGGGCTCGATCGAGACGATCCGCGTCAATCTCGAAGGCGCCAAATACACGCTCGCGGTTCCGACCTATCTCTACGACCAGGGCCTCAAGAGCTTTGCCGATATCGCCAAGTTCCAGGATCAGCTCGACGGCAAGATCTACGGGATCGAGCCGGGCAATGACGGAAACCGGCTGATCCTCAAGATGATCGAGGAGAACAAGTTCGGCCTCGGCAAGTTCGAGCTCGTGGAATCCTCCGAGCAGGGCATGCTGGCACAGGTGGCGCGCCAGACGCGCGGCGACAAGCCGATCGTCTTCCTCGGCTGGGAGCCCCATCCGATGAACGCCAATTTCAAGCTCTCCTACCTGTCGGGCGGCGACGACGTGTTCGGGCCGAACTATGGCGGCGCGACGATCTACACGCTGGCGCGCAAGGGCTTGAGCGAGGAATGCCCCAATCTCGGTCAGTTCCTGAAGAATGTCGTCTTCTCGCTGCCGATGGAAAACGAGATCATGGGCGCCATCCTCAACGACGGGAAGACGCCGGACGCCGCCGCCAAGGATTGGCTCTCCAAGCATCCCGATAGCTGGAAGCCGTGGCTGCAGAACGTCATGAGCTTCGACGGCAAGCCCGGGCTCGAAGCCGTGAGCGCCGCTCTCGCGGACTGAACCATCCGCATTCGCATGCGGCGCTCCCGCCGGGAGCGCCGGCCATCTCGACCCGCATTCGCGGGCGCGGTCTGGCGCCCGAACCCCACTCGCAAGGATCGTCCGGAATGCTCGACTGGATCGCCGATCACAAGATTCCGCTGGGGCTCTGGCTCCGCGATTTCGTGAACCAGTTGACCACGCACGGGCAGAATGTCTTCGACACGATCTCGCTGGTCCTCGGCTCGCTGATCGACGGGCTGACCAGCCTCCTGTCGGCCGTGCCGCCGCTCGTCTTCATCCTGCTCGTCGCGGGCGGCGCCTGGCTTCTCCACCGGTCGCTGGCACTGGCCGGCTTCGCCATCCTGTCGCTGCTTCTGATCGTCAATCTCGGCTATTGGACGGAAACGATCCAGACACTGTCGCTCGTGTTCTGCGCGACGCTCGTCTGCGTGGTCATCGGCGTGCCGCTCGGCATCGCCGCCGCCCATCGCCCCTGGGTCTACACGGCGCTGCGGCCCTTTCTCGACCTGATGCAGACGATCCCGACCTTCGTCTATCTGATCCCGACCCTCGTTCTCTTCGGCCTCGGTGCCGTGCCGGGGCTCATCTCCACCGTGATCTTCGCCGTTCCCGCGCCGATCCGGCTCACCTATCTCGGCATCTCGGCCGTGCCCTTGAGCCTTCGCGAGGCGGCCAGCGCCTTCGGCGCGACCAAGCGCCAGCTCCTGTTCAAGGTCGAACTGCCGCACGCGCTGCCGACGATCATGGCCGGCGTCACGCAATGCATCATGCTGAGCCTCTCCATGGTCGTGATCGCCGCGCTCGTGGGCGCGGACGGCCTCGGCAAGCCCGTGGTGCGCGCGTTGAACACGGTCAATATCGGCATGGGCTTCGAAGCGGGCCTCGCCATCGTCATTCTCGCCATCCTGCTCGACCGCATCTGCAAGGCGCCCGAGCCGCGCCGCGCGAAAGGACGCTGACCATGACCGCCGATGAGCGTCCCGCGATCGAATTCCGCAATGTCGATATCGTCTTCGGCGACAAGCAGGCCGAGGCCCTTCGGCTGATCGATGCCGGAAAGACGCGCGACGAAATCCTGAAGGCGACGGACTCGGTTCTCGGCGCGGCGGGCGTCAACCTGTCGGTGCGTCGCGGCGAGATCTGCGTGCTCATGGGTCTGTCGGGCTCGGGCAAGTCCACCATTCTGCGCGCCGTGAACCGGCTGAACGAGGTGGCGAGAGGCGAAGTCCACGTCCTTCACCGTGACCGGCCGGTGGATGTCGCGCGCTGCGACGAGCGTGTGCTGAGGGACATCCGCACCCACACCGTCTCCATGGTGTTCCAGCAATTCGCCCTCCTGCCCTGGCGCACCGTCCGTCAGAACGCAGGGCTCGGGCTGGAGCTTCAAGGCCTGTCAGTCAGCGAGCGCAACCGCATCGTGGACGAGAAGCTCGCGATGGTCGGCCTCACCAAATGGGCGGACAAATACGCCCACGAACTCTCAGGCGGCATGCAGCAGCGCGTCGGTCTCGCGCGCGCCTTCGCCACCGACGCCGACATCCTTCTCATGGACGAGCCCTTCTCGGCGCTCGATCCGCTGATCCGTGCCAAGCTTCAGGACGAGCTTCTCGAACTGCAGCAGTCGATCCGCAAGACCATCCTTTTCGTCAGCCACGATCTGGACGAGGCGATGAAGCTCGGCAACCGGATCGCGATCATGCAGGACGGACGGATCGTTCAGGCGGGCCAGCCGGAGGACATTCTCCTCTCGCCCGCGACGCCTTACGTCGCCGAGTTCGTGCGGCACATGAACCCGCTGAACGTCCTTCGAGGCTCCGCCGTCATGCGGCCGGTGCGCGCCATCAAGCGCGAAGCCGGCGCGCTGCTTCTCGACGAGGCCGGCGGCGTGCGGCTTGAGGTCGACGCGTCGGATCGTCCCGTCAGCGTTCACATCGAAGGCCATGGCGGAACGCTCGGCCATGCCGATGGCGACGAGGGACAGGTCGATCACCCCTGCGACGTCATCGTCGCGCCGGTCGATCTGAAGCTGCGCGCGGCGATCGCGCTGAAGCGCCAGACCAACCACCCGATCCTCCTCGTGGACGATCTCGGCCGCCTCGCCGGCCTGTGCGACGACGAGGAAATCTATCGCGGCCTTCTCCAGCGCTCGGAGCCGCGCGCCTGAGCGCGGCTCAGGCGTCGCGCGTCCAGTCGAAGGTCAGCTCCTCGCGGAAGGCGAAGCGGGTGATGTGATCCGCGACGACGCGCTCCAACTGATCGAGCGCGGCCGCATCCTCGGCGCGCAGCGCGACCGTCAGCCGATCCGAGGCGGCGTCCATCACGGTGACCCCGCTCGGCAGCGTGATTTCGCCATGCTCGGGCGTGAACTCCACTGGAAACTTGTGTGCCCAATGCTTGCAGAGCTGCTGGAGATAGCGGCTCGCGTGTTCGGTCGAAACCTCGGCTCGGCTGGTCGGCATATTCATGACCTCTGTCGTCAACTTATGCCGCTCGTCCTACAGGAGGATCGAGGCGCTGTCCTCCGCGTTTGCCAGGGCCTTGATGTGAGCGCCAACAAAAAAGGTGCCGGGATCGCTCCCGGCACCTTCGCATTCGCCCGCAAGGCTCGGAAATATCAGGCCTTGTTGCGGTTGTAGACGTCGAAGCAGACAGCGGCGAGAAGCACGAGGCCCTTGATGACCTGCTGGTCGTCGATGCCGATGCCGAGGATCGACATGCCGTTGTTCATGACGCCCATGATGAAGGCGCCGACCACCGCGCCCATGACCTTGCCGACGCCGCCATAGGCCGAGGCGCCGCCGATGAAGCAGGCCGCGATGACGTCGAGCTCGAAGCCGACGCCGGCCTTCGGCGTGGCGGAGTTGAGGCGCGCCGCGAAGATCAGGCCGGCGAGCGCGGCCAGAACGCCCATGTTGACGAAGGTGAAGAAGGTCAGGCGCTCGGTGCGGATGCCCGAAAGCTTGGCGGCCTTCTCGTTGCCGCCGACGGCGTAGATGCGGCGGCCCGCCGTGGTGCGCGTCGTCATGAAGCCATAGACCGCAATGAGCAGCGCCATGACGATGAGGACGTTCGGGAAGCCGTTATAGGACGCCATCAGATAGGTGATGAGCATGATCGCGGCGGCGATGAAGATATTGCGGCCCGCGAACAGGCCCATCGGCTCGTCCACGTGACCGGCCTTCGCCTGCTTGGCGCGCTTGCGCATCGACAGGACGACGATCGTTCCGGCGGCAATGGCACCGATCAGAAGCGTCGTCATGTGGAGACCGCCGGTGCCGCCGAGGAAGTCCGGGATGAAGCCCTTGGACAGCTTCTGGAAGCCTTCCGGGAACGGGCCGATCGAGGCCGAACCCAGCACCTTCAGGGTGAGGCCGCGGAACACCAACATGCCCGCCAGCGTCACGATGAAGGACGGAACCTTGAAATAGGCGACGAGATAGCCCTGCGCCGCGCCGATCAGCGCGCCCGCGAGAAGGCCGATGCCGGCCGCCGTCAGGCCGCTGAAGCCGTGGTTCACCATCAACACGGCGCCGAGACCGCCGATGAAGCCGGCGACCGAGCCGACCGACAGGTCGATATGGCCGGTGATGATGATGAGCAGCATGCCGATCGCCATGATGACGATGTAGCTGTTCTGCAGGATGAGGTTCGTCAGGTTCAGCGGGCGCATGAGAACGCCGCCCGTCATGAACTGGAAGAAGGCCATGATGACGACCAGCGCCATCAGCATTCCGTATTCGCGGATATGGCCGCTCAGCACGCCCCAGGCGGCACCCTTGCCTCCGCCCCGTTCTGTCTCGTCGACGGTCTTAATGCTCATGGGTCTGTGCTCCGGAGCGAATGATGGCTCGCATGATGTTTTCCTGGGAGGCTTCGGCGGCCGTCATCTCCGCGACGATCCGGCCTTCGTTCATCACGTAGATCCGGTCGCACATGCCGAGCAGCTCCGGCATTTCCGACGAGATCATGAGAACGGCCTTCCCTTCATCAGCCAGCTTGTTGATGATCGAATAAATCTCGAACTTGGCGCCGACGTCGATGCCGCGCGTCGGCTCGTCGAGGATCAGAAGATCGGGGTTCGAGAAGAGCCATTTCGACAGAACGACCTTTTGCTGGTTGCCGCCCGAAAGGTTGAGGGTCTTCTGCAGAATGCCCGAGGAGCGGATCTTGAGCTGGCGGCGGTAATCCTCCGCCACGTCCTGCTCCTTGTGCGGATCGATGATGCCGCCCGAGCTGACGCCCTCCAGATTGGCGAGCGAGATGTTCTGCTTGATGTCGTCGCTGAGGATCAGGCCGAGATGCTTGCGGTCCTCGGTGACATAGGCGATGCCCGCGTCGATCGCGCGGTTGATGGTCGAGACGTCCACGGGCTTGCCACCCATGCGGACTTCGCCCGACACGTTGCGCCCGTAGGAGCGGCCGAACACGCTCATGGCGAGTTCCGTGCGGCCCGCGCCCATCAGGCCGGCAATGCCGACGATCTCGCCGCGCCGCACGTTCAGCGACACGTTCTTCAGAACCTGCCGGCTGGAATTCAGATGGTGATAGGCATTCCAGTCCTTCACCTCGAACAGCATCTCGCCGATCTTGGGCTCGCGCTTGGGATAGCGGTCCTCCAGCGAGCGGCCGACCATGTCTCTGATGATGCGGTCTTCCGAGATGGGTTCTGCGCGGCAATCGATCGTGGATACCGTCGTTCCGTCGCGGATGACGGTGATGGAATCGGCGACGCGCGCGATCTCATTCAGCTTGTGCGAAATGATGATCGAGGACATGCCCTGCTTCTTGAACTCCAAGAGGAGATCGAGCAGCGCCTGGCTGTCGCTTTCGTTCAAGCTCGCGGTCGGCTCGTCCAGAATGAGGAGGCGCACCTTCTTGGCGAGCGCCTTGGCGATCTCGACCAGCTGCTGCTTGCCGATGCCCAGATCCTTGATCAGGGTCATCGGGGATTCCTTGAGCCCGACCTGGGCCAGCAGTTCGCGCGTGCGCGCGTGCGCTGCGTCCCAGTCGATCACCCCCCACTTCGCGACCTCGTTGCCGAGGAACATATTCTCGGCGATCGACAGGAGCGGCACGAGCGCCAGCTCCTGGTGGATGATGATGATGCCGAGCTTCTCGGAATCGGAAATGTCCTTGAAGGACCGCACTTCGTTCTCGAAGTGGATGTCGCCCTCGTAGGTGCCGTGCGGGTACACGCCCGACAGCACCTTCATCAGCGTCGACTTGCCGGCGCCGTTTTCGCCGCAGATGGCATGGATTTCGCCGGCTTCGACCGAAAGATTGACGTTGTCCAGCGCCTTCACGCCTGGAAACGTCTTGGTGATGCCGCGCATTTCTAGAATGGGAGCCATCGGCGACCTCGAATCCTGTTGGCCACACCCCTCGCTTCGGGGCGTCGGCACGTATCGAAGACGGGGCGAGGGAAAGCCCCCCGCCCCGCCGGATGCTGACGTTACTTGATTTCGTCGGCCTTGTAGTAGCCGCTGTCGACCAGCGCCTGGGTCACGTTGTCCTTGGTGACGAGGACCGGCTTCAGGAGGTAGGACGGCACGGTCTTGACGCCGTTCTCGTAGGTCTTGGTGTCGTTGACCGGAACGTCCTTGCCGGCGGCCATCGCGTCGACCATGTCGACCGTGACCTTGGCCAGCTCGCGCGTGTCCTTGAAGATCGTCGAGGTCTGGTTGCCGGCGAGGATCGCCTTCACCGACGGCAGCTCGGCGTCCTGACCGGTGATGACGGGCATCTTCTTGTCGCCCGAACCGTAGCCGACGCCGCGCAGCGAGGAGATGATGCCGATCGACAGGCCGTCATAGGGCGAGAGAACCGCATCGACGTTCTTGTCGGTGTAGTAGGCCGACAGGAGGTTGTCCATGCGCGCCTGGGCGACCGAGGGGTCCCAACGCAGCGTGCCGACCGTGTCCATGCCCTTCTGGCCCGACGGGATCACGAGCTTGCCCGAGTCGATGTAGGGCTGCAGCACGCTCATCGCGCCGTTGTAGAAGAAGAAGGCGTTGTTGTCGTCCGGCGAGCCGCCGAAGAGCTCGATGTTGAAGGGACCCTTGCCGTCCTTCAGGCCGAGCGAGTCGACGATCGACGTCGCCTGGAGCACGCCGACCTGGAAATTGTCGAAGGTCGCGTAGTAGTCGACATTGCCCGAATTGCGGATCAGACGGTCATAGGCGATGACCTTGATGCCGCTGTCGGCGGCCTGCTGAAGGACGTCCGTCAGCGTCGTGCCGTCGATCGAGGCGATCACGAGCACCTTGGCGCCCTTGGTGACCATGTTCTCGATCTGCGAGAGCTGGGTCGGAATGTCGTCTTCGGCGTACTGGAGGTCGGTCTTGTAGCCGCGCTCCTGGAGCACCTTCACCATGTTGTCGCCGTCGGCGATCCAGCGGGTGGACGACTTGGTCGGCATGGCGATGCCGACGACGCCCTTGTCCTGCGCGAAAGCGCCCGACATCAGCGTGAGACCGAGGGCGACGCCCGCCGCCAGGATCTTCAGAGACTTCATGCTTCTCCCCTTTGAAAGACGCGCCACGGCCCGGCCGTCGCGCGAGTTCGCGACCCTCCTCCTTCCGCCCCTCCAGCCCGCGCCTATCTAAGGTCGCGGCCATCCCGAACGGCCGTAGGAAGACGATCGTAGCCTCGGCGGATGCGCATCGTGTCAGACGCATCGCCTATCGTTTCGAAACGCGCATCGCCGGAGCGCGGGGCATCGCGGCGGACCGTGGAGCGCCGGCGCTGGGCCGGCGCCCCGCCGAGCTTACTTCAGCTGATCGGCCGTGTAGTAGCCGCTGTCCACCAGCACCTTGACCGCATTGTCCTTGGTGATGAGGATCGGCTTCAGAAGCTCGGCCGGCACGACCTTGACGCCGTTGTCGTAGGTCTTGGTGTCGTTCACGGCGACTTCCTTGCCGCCCAGCGTCGCGTCGACCATGTCGACGGCAGCCTTGGCGAGATCGCGCGTGTCCTTGAATATCGTCGAGGTCTGGTTGCCGGCGAGGATCGCCTTGACCGACGGCAACTCGGCGTCCTGACCGGTGATCACCGGCATCTTCTTGTCGCCCGTGCCGTAGCCGACGCCCTTCAGCGAAGAGATGATGCCGATGGCGAGCACGTCGTTCGGCGCCAGAACCGCGTCCACCTTCTTGTCGGTGTAATTGGCCGACAGGAGGTTGTCCATGCGGGCCTGCGCGGTCGCGGCGTCCCAGCGCAGCGTGCCGACGACGTTCATGCCGGTCTGGCCCGACGGGATCACGAGCTTGCCCTGGTCGATATAGGGCTGCAGCACGCTCATCGCGCCGTTGTAGAAGAAGAAGGCGTTGTTGTCGTCCGGCGAGCCGCCGAAGAGCTCGATATTGAAGGGGCCCTTGCCGTCCTTCAGGCCGAGCGCATCGACGATCGACGTCGCCTGGAGCACGCCGACCTGATAATTGTCGAAGGTCGCGTAATAGCTGACATTGGGCGAATTGCGGATCAGGCGGTCATAGGCGATGACCTTGATGCCGCTGTCGGCCGCCTGCTGGAGAATGTCGGTCATGGTCGTGCCGTCGACCGGCGCGATCACGAGCACCTTGGCGCCCTTGGTGACCATGTTCTCGATCTGCGACAGCTGCGTGGAGACGTCGTCCTCGGCATATTGGAGATCGGCGTCGTAGCCCTTCTCCTTCAGGGTCTTCACCATGTTGGCGCCGTCCGCGATCCAGCGCGCGACGGACTTGTCGGGCATCGAGACGCCGACCGTGCCCTTGTCCTGTGCCGAAGCCGAACCCGCGAAGGCCATGGCGCCGATCGCCGCAGCGGCCAGCAAGGTCTTCATCATCTTCATGTCATTCCTCCCGAAAGGACCCAACCGGCCTGCCGGCTCGCGGCTCGACCGACGCCCCCGATTTCGATCTGGCCCGGACAACTCTCCTCAACCCAGGCCTGATTTGTCTGATGATTAACCCATCGCTCGCACGCGAACAATGGAGTTCTTCCACCCGACTGATTTATCCTAAACCGAATATGCGGTCGTAGAGCAAGACGGCTGCGTCGGCTCGCGCACGTATTTCTTGTGCCGTCATCCCTGGCTTGTAGAGCGAGGAGCCGAGGCCGAAGGAGCGCACGCCGACCTTCGAGAAGGCTTCGAAATCCTTCTCCGAAACGCCGCCGACGACGCCGACTTCGCAATCCTTGGGAAGGACGGCGCGAATGGCCGCAACGCCGGTCGGGCCGAGCACGTTGGCGGGAAAGAACTTCAACGCCGAAGCGCCGGCGGCGAGCGCCTGGAAGGCCTCGGTGGGCGTGAAGACGCCGGGCATCGTCACCATGCCATGCGCCCCTGCCCGGCCGAGCACAGCCGGATCGACATTGGGCGAGACGAGCAGGCGACCGCCCGCATCGGCCAGACGATCGACATTCTCGACCGACAGAACGGTGCCGGCCCCGATCCAATGATGGCCGGACGCGATTCGAACCGCCGTCTCGATCGAGCGGAAGGCGTCGGGCGAGTTCAAGGGGATCTCGATCGCCTCGAAGCCGGCTTCCATCAGCTCGGATACGACGGCCTCGGCCTCCTCCGGCTGAATGCCGCGCAGGATGGCGACCAGGGAGCGGCGAAGCTGCGGCCACGGGACTCGATTGGATGACATCGGAATCAGCTCTCCGCTGAGAAAAGGGACCGCGCGGCCTGGGCGAGACCGTGCCTGACGCAGCTGTCGGCGTCGAGACGGCGGAAGGCACCCATGCCGATCGCCTCGAAGGCGGCGGCGTAAAGCTCGGCGATCGGACCGGACGCCAGAAGCGCCGCGCCCTTCAGGCTGCCATGGCGCTCGGCCGCGCCGGCAAGTTCGAGACCCAGAAGAAGGCCCGACAGCCGCGCGGCCTGCGCCTGAGGCTCGGCGCCGTGCAGGAGCCAGCCGGCCCGGATCGAGAACAGGAAATTGGTGGCCAGCGCCGGCGCCTCGAAGGCCCGCCGCACGCCGTCGAGGAAGTCGGGCGAGGCCGAGACCGCGGCTTCCCCTTCGACGGCCTGACGCAGGATGGAATGCGAGCGCAGAAGCTGGAACAGCTCGCCCGTCATGAAGGTCGAGAAGGCGTCGATCACGCCATCGGTCAGCGACACCCATTTGGAATGGGTACCGGGCATGCAGACGAGACCCGAGCGATAGCCCTCCGCCACGACGCCGAGGAGCTGCGTTTCCTCGCCGCGCATGACGTCCGGCTCCCAGGCCGCGCGCTGCGCGAGGCCGGGCAGAATGTAGACCGGACGGGCGATGCCCGGCACTTTCGTGGCACGGGCCCCGAGATCACCGAGTTCAAGCGGCGTGTCGAGATAGGCCGCCTCGATCCATCCGGCGCGCGAACCCACCATGCCGCAGAGGATCGCGGGCGCGTCCGGCCCGAGACCGAGCGCCGCGAGATGCCCTTCCAGCACGGTTTCGAAGCCGCGCTCCGCCGCGGTCGTCAGACCGTCCTTGGCACGCGTTTCTCCGAGCACCGTGCCATCCCCGCCGATGGCCCAGGCCCGAAAGGAGGTGGTCCCCCAATCGACGGCTGCGTAGGTCGGCGTCGTCATGCGCTGATCCGCACGCTCGGCTCGGGAATACCGCGCGCATGGACATCGAGCACCAGGGTCATTCCGGCGTTCGGATCGGCCTTCTTCTCGTCTTCGCTCATGCCTTCCCAAGCCGTCGTCACCAGGAGGCGATCGAGATCCGGTCCGATGAAGCTCGGGCAGCTCGGCCGCGTCGCGGGCACGCGGATGGTCCGCACCCGGTCGCCCTCCGGCGTATAGACGTCAACAGCCGAAGCGCCCCACCGGGCGTTCCAGATCAGGCCCTCTGAATCCACGACAGCGCCGTCCAACCCGCCCTCGCCGCCGCGATGGTCGTAGAGAACCGAGGGCTGGCCGATGGGCAGGCCCGTATCGGGATCGAGCGGCACGCGATGGAACAGGTTCACCCGGCTGTCGGTGAAATAGCCGGTGCGGCCGTCCGGCGAGAAGCAGATGCCGTTCGGAATGGAAATGTCGGAAAAGAGACGGCGGAGTTCGCCATCCCGGAACCAGTAGATCGAGCCGGCGCCCTGTTCGGCGGAGCGGCCCATCGTTCCGATCCACAGCGCACCCGCCGGATGGACGCGCCCGTCATTGGAGCGCGTCACCGAATTGTCGGACTCGAGATGCGTGAGCAGATCGAGCCGCCCGCTGGCCCGGTCGCGAACGAACAGACCATCGGAGCTTGCGATCAGCTGGCGCTTGTCGTCGATCGGCGCGAGCACGCTTCCCATGAAGGGAAGATCGTGAGCCTGCACCGAACCGTCGCCCAAGCGCGCTTCGAAGAGTTTGCACTCGACGATATCGAACCACCATGCGGTGTTGGTGCGCCCGTCATAGGACGGGCCCTCCCCCAGATGGCAGCGATGATCCGATAGAATTTCGATCGCAACGTCACTCAAGCCGCGTTCCCCTTTTCGCTCGCGCCGTCTCTGCTCAGTGGTTGTCGCGAGGCACGCCGCGCGTCTGCGCGAGTCGCTGGTATTGGACCGCGTTTTCGAGAACCGCGCCAGTCTCCATCTGGCCCACCAGCGTGCGCTGGATCTCCTGCCAGGGGGTCTGGTGCTCGGGATACTTGTAGCCGCCCTCGGCCTTCAGCGCGGCGCGGCGCTCGGCGAGCTCCTCGTCGGAAATGAGGATGTTGGCCGAACCGCGTCCGAGATCGATGCGGACCCGGTCGCCCGTCTTCAGCACCGCGAGATTGCCGCCCGCCGCCGCTTCCGGCGACGCGTTCAGGATCGAGGGCGAGCCCGACGTGCCGGACTGGCGACCGTCACCGATACAGGCGAGCGAGGTGACGCCCTTCTTGATGAGGTAGTCGGGCGCGCGCATGTTCACGACCTCGGCCGCGCCGGGATAGCCGATCGGGCCGGCGCCGCGCATGAAGAGAACCGTGTTCTCGTCGATGCCGAGCGCGGGATCGTCGATCCGGTGGTGGTAGTCCTCCGGGCCGTCGAACACGACGGCCTTGCCCTCGAAGGCGTTCGGATCGTTCGGGTTGTTGAGGTATCGCTCGCGGAACTCCGGCGAGATCACCGAGGTCTTCATGATCGCGGAGGAGAAGAGATTGCCCTTCAGGACCAGGAAGCCCGCCTTTTCCTTCAGCGGCTTGTCGTAGGTCTTGATGACGTTCTCGTCCTCGATGATCGCGCCCCGGCAATTGTCGCCGATCGTGCGACCATTGGCGGTCATCGCGTTCTCGTGGATCAGACCCTTGGTCATGAGCTGGTTCACGACCGCCGGCACGCCGCCCGCGTGGTAATAGTCCTCGCCGAGATATTCGCCGGCGGGCTGGAGATTGACGAGGAGCGGAATTTCCTCGCCGAATTCCTGCCAGTCGTCGATCGACAGTTCGACGCCGATGTGGCGGGCGAGCGCGTTCAGGTGGATCGGCGCGTTGGTGGAGCCGCCGATCGCCGAGTTGACGCGGATCGCGTTGATGAAGGCTTCGCGCGTCATGATGTCGGAGGGCTTCAGGTCCTCGCGCACCATGTCCACGATGCGAAGGCCGGTGCGATAGGCGACCTCCTGGCGGTCGCGATAGGGCGCGGGGATCGCCGCCGAGCCCGGCAACTGCATTCCCAGCGCCTCGGCCAGCGAGTTCATCGTGGTGGCCGTGCCCATCGTGTTGCAATAGCCGGTGGAGGGCGCCGACGAGGCGACGAGCTTCACGAAGCCCGCATAGTCGATCTCGCCCTTGGCCATCAGCTCGCGCGCCTTCCAGACGATCGTGCCCGAGCCGGTGCGCTGGCCACGGAACCAGCCGTTCAGCATGGGGCCGACCGACAGGGCGATCGCGGGAATGTTCACGGTCGCGGCCGCCATGAGGCAGGCGGGCGTGGTCTTGTCGCAGCCGATCGTCAGAACGACGCCGTCGAGCGGGTAGCCGTAGAGCACTTCGACGAGGCCGAGATAGGCCAGATTGCGGTCGAGACCGGCGGTCGGGCGCTTGCCGGTTTCCTGGATCGGGTGAACCGGGAACTCGATCGCGATGCCGCCCGCCTCGCGAATGCCCTCGCGCAGACGGTTGGCGAGTTCGAGATGGTGGCGGTTGCAGGGCGAAAGGTCGGAGCCCGTCTGCGCGATGCCGATGATCGGGCGGCCCGACTGCAGCTCTTCCTGGCTGAGGCCGAAATTCATGTAGCGCTCCAGATAGAGCGCGGTCATGTCGGCATTGGCCGGATTGTCGAACCAGGCGCGCGAGCGCAGCTTGGTCTGCGCGCGGCCATGCGGGGCGTTGCCGTTCGGCGTGGTGAGTTCGGTGCTCATGGGCTCTTCTCCCCTTCGGGGTTTTCTAGCCTGGCCTCCCTCCCGCTGCCGGGCGAGGCCGATCGGTCAGATCGTGGAAAACTTGTAGAGCGAGCGGTGGCGATAGGTCGCCCCCGCATCGAGACGCGCCGAGGGAAAGTCCGGGCGGTTCGGCGTGTCGGGATAGAGTTGCGGCTCCAGGCAGAAGGCGTCGCCCATGCGATAGGCGCGGCCGTTCTTGCCGGCCACCGTGCCGTTCAGGAAATTGCCGGAATAGAACTGGAGGCCCGGCTGGTCCGTCCACAGTTCCATCACGCGGCCGCTCTGCGCGTCTTCCACCCGAGCCGCCAAACGCGGCGCGTCGGCGACACCGCCGTCGAGGCAGTAATTGTGGTCGTAGCCGCGACCGCGCAGGATCTGCGGATGCGTTTCGCGCAGGCGCGCGCCGATCAGCTGCGGCTCGCGCAAGTCGAAAGGCGTCCCCGCCACCGGCGTCGGCTCGCCCTCGGGGATCGATCCGGCGTCGATCGGCAGATAGGTCTCGGCCGCGATCCGAATGCGATGCAACAGGATATCCGTCGGCTCGGCCGCGCCGCCGAGATTGAAGAAGGCGTGGTTGGTGAGGTTCACGATCGTGGCGCGATCGCTTTCAGCCTCGAACGCGATCTCCAGCTCGCCCGCCCGCAGCCGATAGGTCACGGAGACGTTGAGCGTGCCCGGAAAACCGCCCTCGCCGTCCGGGCTGGTGCGGGTCAGCGTCACGAACGGATCGGCCGCATCGCCCGTCGCAGCAATGTGCCAGACTTTCTGATCGAAGCCCTCCGCCCCGCCATGCAGGGCGTTGGCGCCATCGTTCGGCTCGACATGGTGGCTCGTGCCGTCCAGCTCGAACCGGCCCTTGGCGATCCGGTTGGCATAGCGGCCGATCGTGGCGCCGAAGAAGCCGCGATGCTCGATATAGCCGGCCAGATCGTCATGGCCGAGAAGAATGTCGGCGAGCGCGCCCGCGCGATCCGGCACGATGAGCGCCTGGAGCGTCGCGCCGAAGGTCAGAACCCGCGCTTCGACCCCCTCGGTGCGCAGCGTGACGATCTCAACGGCTTCGCCTGACGGCAGCGTGCCGAACGGGGCGCGGGAAACTCCAGCCGTCATGGATCAATCCTCGATGAAGGCTTCGACCGCATGGCGACGGCCGAGCAGGAAAGCGTCCGCGACATGCTGCAGCGGCGACAGATCGACGTCGAGTGCGCCGGTCCGCGTCAGCTCGACGAAGCGCTTGTAGAGGCCGACATATTCCTCGTCCGCCTGGTCGACCTGAAGCACGTCGTCGATGAACAGCTTCTTGCCGCCCTCGCGAAGGCTGAGGCGCCCCATATTGGTCTCGACATGGACGTTCCAGGTCTCGCCGCCGGTCTCGCGCCAGTCGAACTCGGCGCGAATCGGCGTGCCCACCGCGTCCGTGAACTCGAGATCGGCGGCGATCGGCGCGGCACGGTTCTCGGGGAACGAGAGATCGGAGCGCAGGAGGAACATCGGACGCGGCAGGATCGCGGTGACGATCGACAGCGCGTTGATGCCCGGATCGAACACGCCGAGGCCGCCCGGCTGCCAGATCCAGTCCTGGTTCGGGTGCCACTTGCGCACGTTTTCCTTCCACTCGACATGAACCGAGCGGATGTCGGCATCGGCGAGGAAGGCGCGCGCCGGCTCGACCGCCGAAGCGTAGCGCGAATGCCAGGTGGCGAAGAGCGTGACGCCCTTTTCCTTCGCCAGCGAGACGAGCGGCGCGAGCTCGCTCACCGTCGCGCCCGGCGGCTTTTCCAGCATCACATGCTTGCCGGCGCGCAGCGCGGCTTCGGCCTGCGCGTTGCGCCCCTGCGGCGGGGTGCAGAGCGACACCGCGTCGATCTCGCCGCCGACAGCGGCGAGAAGCGCCTGCACGTCGGGAAAGGACGGCAGGCCGTCGATCGAGGCGTTGCGGCTGGCGATGGCGGCGAGTTCGACGCCCTCCACCTTCGCGATGGAGGGAACATGCTGGTCGCGGGCGATCTTGCCGAGACCCACGATGGCGGTGCGCAAGCTCATTGGGTCGACCTCAGAGTGCCTTGACCGAAACCGGCGCGGGCGACGCCGTCGCCAGCGTGTTCACGAGCGGCAGGCGGAACGGATGCGCCTCGATCTCGAAGCGGTCGCCGTCCTCGGTCTTCACGCCATGCGTCACCGAGAGCGTCGCCGTGCCGAAGAAATGGACGTGCAGGTCGCCCGGCCGACGGAACAGGTCGTACTTGAAATGGTGGTGTTCGAGATTGCGGATCGAATGCGACATGTTCGCCTCGCCCGACAGGAAAGGCTTGTCGAAGATCACCTCTTCGCCCCGACGGATGCGCGAGGAGCCTTCGACGCTCTCGGGCAGTTCGCCGACCAGAAGCTCCGGCCCGAGCGAAGCCTGACGCAGCTTGGAATGGGCAAGCCAAAGATAGTTGCCGCGCTCGGTCACGTGGTCGGAGAACTCGTTGGCGAGGCAGAAACCAAGGCGGAAGGGCGTGCCGTCGGGGCCGATCAGGTAGATGCCGGCAAGTTCCGGCTCTTCGCCGCCGTCGAGCGCAAAGCTCGGCGATGTCAGCGCTTCGCCGGGGCCCACGAGGCAGGAGCCGTCGCCCTTGTAGAACCATTCGGGCTGGACGCCGGTCTCACCCGCCGCCGGCTTGCCGCCTTCGAGGCCCATCCGGAACATCTTCATCGAATCGGTGATGTGCTCGCCCGCCGCCGACTTGTGCATCTTGTCGCGGCCGTCGGCCGAACCGAGATGGGTCAGACCCGTGCCCGCGACCACGAAATGGGCGGGATCGGCATGGTGGATCGGCAGGCCGATGCGGCCCTCCGCCAGCGCCGCGCCCAGATCGACCGATTCTCCACGCCCGGCGGACGCGACCTTCGTTGCCAGATCGACCCCTTCCGCGATCGCGGCCTGCGCCAGATCGTAGACCGACTGGAAGCCGGGCACCGCGTAGGCCACGCCCTGGTCGTCGCTCGCCACCACGGTCAGCGCGCCGCCGAGTTTCACCTGAAGAAGCCGAAGTGCCATTGCCGGTCGATCCGTTCGCTCAGTGGAAGGGCCGGATCGCGCCGCCGCAGCGGGAGAATGCGCGATCCAATTGTCTGCGTTATTTCGAACGGCTCCAACCTTGTCAATGAGAGTGCGCGCCGTTGGCGGGAACGCAACCGGGAAATCGTCGCTGCACCGCGAAAGCCGCAGCGCCACGCGACTCGACAAGGTTATCGTCCCCGATTAACGAACCGGTGATCGATAGCTTCCCAGGCAGGCCGACATGACCTCGCATATTGACGAGACGATGGGGCGCGCACCTCTTTCCTGGGCGAGCCATATCAAGGCGACCTTCGCGCTCGGTTTACCGCTGGTCGGCGCGCAACTCGCGCAGATGTCCATCAACGTGACGAACACGGTCATGATCGGCCAGCTCGGCGCCGCCGAACTGGCGGCGGCGGTGCTCGCCACGCAGACCTTCTACGTCTTCTGGATGTTCGGCTCGGGCTTCGCCTATGCGGTGATGCCGCTTGCGGCGGCCGCGCACGGCAATCGGGACACGCGGGCCGTGCGCCGGTCGGTGCGCATGGGGCTCTGGGTCGTCGCGCTCTACAGCCTTCTCGTCATGATCCCGCTCTGGTTCACCGAGGCGATCCTAGTGGCGCTCGGGCAGGAGCCGAGCATCGCCGCCGAGGCGGGCGGCTATGTGCGTTTCCTGCAATGGTCGATGCTGCCCTATCTCTCGACCTTCGTTCTGCGTTCCTATCTCAGCGCCTTGGAGCGGCCCAATGTGGTCCTCTTCATCACGCTTCTCGGCGCAGGTCTCAACGCGCTGTTCAACTACATCCTGATCTTCGGTCATTTCGGCGCGCCGGCGCTCGGCCTGCCCGGCTCGGGCATCGCCTCGGTCGGCACCTCGATCGCGACCCTTCTGCTGCTCATCGCCTATACGCGGCGCGCGCGCGGCCTCGAGATCTTCGATCTCTGGCGCCGCTTTCACGCCCCGGACTGGCCGGCCTTCTTCGAAGTGCTGCGCCTGGGCTGGCCGATCGGTGCGACGATCCTCGCCGAGGTCGGCCTGTTCACGGCGGCGTCGATCATGATGGGCTGGATCGGCACGCTGGAACTCGCCGCCCACGGCATCGCGCTTCAGCTCGCGTCGATCTCCTTCATGGTGCCGCTCGGCCTCGCCAGCGCCGCGACCGTGCGCGTCGGCACGGCCTTCGGGCGTCACGACGCGCCGAATCTCGCGCGCGCGGCCCGCACCTCCCTTCTGGTGGCCGGCGTCATTTCCTGCACGGCCGCAGCGGCCTTCTGGATCGCGCCGGCGGCGCTGATCGGGCTTTATCTCGACATGCGCCAACCCAATGCCGCCGAGGTTCTCGTCGCCGCAGTGCCGCTTCTGGCGGTCGCCGCCGCCTTCCAGATCGTCGACTCGCTTCAGGTCACGGCCAGCGGCATCCTGCGCGGCATGAAGGACACGCGGCTCCCCATGTTCATCGCGGTCGCCAGCTACTGGCTGATCGGGATGCCGGTCGCCTATGGGCTCGCCTTCGGCCTCGGCTGGGGCGGTCTCGGCGTCTGGTGGGGTCTGGCGGCCGGTCTTCTCGTCGCGGCGATCCTCATGAGCGCGCGGTTCGTGGCTCTCGAAGGCCGGTGGCGGCAAGGCTTGGCCGCTCAGTAAACCCCTTGAACACGCGGCCTCGCGCAAGCTTCGCCACGACGCAGCACCGCCGTGACAATTTCACAACTTCCCCTCCCCGGAATCTTTCTACATTACCGATGGCCGCGCTGTATGAAGCGTGGTTCGATAGCGACCGCGAGAAGATGCGAGGGTGGCGTGAACCCCTGGCTTTCGGACCTGTCGTTCTCGACCGAGACGGAGCGGAACCCGGCTGCACTGGCCTGCCGGCTTCAAGAAGGGCCTAACTCATGCATCATGCCGGTGGTCTTCAGGGCAAACGCGTTCTCGTGGTCGAGGACGAGTTTCTCGTCGCACTGGATCTCGAATGCGAACTCGAAGAATCCGGCGCGCAGGTGACATGCGCGAGCACCCTGCATCAGGCGACCGGGGTGGTGAAGTCCGGCGGGTTCGACGCCGTGGTTCTCGATCTCAACCTGCATGGCGAGACGTCCTATCCGCTCGCGGACTATCTCAGCGAGCATGACGTTCCCTTCGTCTTCCACACCGGACAGGGCGAACAGACGCTTCTCGCCAAGCGCTATCCAGGCGTCGCCGTCTGCAACAAGCCCTGCGAGGGGCGCGTTCTCCTGAAGACGCTGGAAAGCGCCATGTCGGATCAGACCGAGTCCGCCGGCCGAAGCGCGTAACGCCACCATACCTTATGGAACCATTCCTTCCCTGGCCGGTTCATTCGACACAACGGAGCGAAACCACGCGCTTCGAGGAAACGAACTGGAGCCCGACAGGATGAAAAAGACCTTTCTCGCAGCCGCTTCGCTGACTCTCCTCATGGCCGGATCGGCCATGGCCCAGTCGAACATGACGAGCAATCCCGTCCCCGGCACCAGCGCCGGCGAAAAGTCGGAAATGCCCGCTGCCGCAGCCAGCACCGTGACCACCAACCGCGATGCCGCGCCGGTCGACACCAAGGAATCGACCAGCAGCGTACCGGTCCCCGGCAACACCTCCGGCATCGACAGCACCCAGCCGCTCCGCCCGAAGACGACGACCGGCGACGCGACAGCCGTGCCGACCGATACGGCCAACCCGGTTCCGGGCACGAGCGCCGGTGAAGACGCGCTCCCGACGGCCAAGTAGGCTTTCTCCCCAACGAGAAAGGGCGGCTCCTGAGCCGCCCTTTTTTTTTGCGTTTTCGCCTGCAACGGAGCGATCTCCCAGACGCGATCGGAGACGAGGTCCTCGCCTCCTAATGGTGCGCGTGCGCGGCTTTCTCCGCGTTGCGCTTGCGGGTTTCGGCTGCCTTCTTGGCGGAGGCGGAGCGCTCGGCCGCCGTGCGCGAGGCCGAAGCCTTTCCGCCCTTCTCGCCGCCCTTCTTCGAAGACGCGTGGTTCTCGGGATGGCCCCGACCGGACCCGCTCTTGTTGCCGCCCCCGCTTTCCTTGTTCACCGTCGCCCAGGCGCGGCGCTCGGCTTCCTTCTCCGACACGCCGCGCGCCTCATACCCTTCCGCGATATGATCGGCCTTTCGCTCCTGCTTGTCGGTGTATTTCGACTTGTCTCCACGCGGCATGGCGTTTCCTCCTGCGCTTCCAATCAGGGGAAACCGGCCCTGCCGACGCAGGTTCCGCATGCCCGGCGCGGCGCTATTCCATGTTCGTGTGGTTGGCTCGCATCGCTTCGGCCGTGAGACCCAGCGAGGTCTTGAGCTTCAGGACCATGACCTCGAAGAGAACGAAGAGTGCGCCCTCGAACAGCGAGCCCATCGGCAGGACGGAGCGTGCGCTCGCGCCCTGATCGTCCGCCATGGTCTGTGCCGGGATGGTCAGCACGACATCCGCCATCTGCGGCACCCGGCCGGAAGGCTGGGCGGTGACGACGAGAACGCGCGCGCCGGCCGCTTTCGCGACGCCGACGAGCGCCACCGAAGTCGAGATTTCGCCGGGGCCGCAGACCACGAGGAACAGATCGCCCGGCCCAAGCGGAGGCGTCGTCATGTCACCGACGACCGAAACCGAGCGCCCCATATGGAACAGGCGCATGGCGAAGCCTCTGAGTTGAAGCCCCTCACGGCCGCCCGCATAGACGCAGACATGGCGCGCCCCCGCGATTTCGCGGCAGGCTACATCGACCGCCGCATCGTCGATGCCAGAGACGGCGGTGTGAAGTTCGTCGATGGCGGCACGGTAAAGATCGCTCATAGCCTCGCCCTCACACGATTCCGCCGCCCGACCCACGCGAGGCCGGTCGCTCGTCCGAAACGCGGCGGCGGTAGCCACTGGCCCGATAGGCCGCGATCGGATCGATCGCTCCGCCCGCCTCCAGCCGCGCCTTGGCCAGGATCGGCTCGACATCGAGACGGAACCCGGCCTTCAGCGTTTCGGAGGCCATGAGCGCGTCGTTCTCGTCCTGGAACCCGGCGAGCGCCGCGCGGTCCACCAGAAGCGCCTGCGCATAGGCGCGGCGGATTTCGCCGGCGGTGCGGATCAGGCTTTCGATCGGATCGGTGACATTGTGCGATTGGTCGATCATGTAGCTCGGCTGCAAGGCGTCGAGACGCGCCCCGGCCCCGACCAGTTCGTTGAAGACGAGGAAGAGGCGGAACGGATCGATCGAGCCGGCGTCGAGATCGTCGTCGCCATATTTGGAATCGTTGAAGTGGAAACCGCCGAGCTTGCCGGTGTGGATGAGCCGCGAGACGATCTGCTCGATGTTCACGTTCGGGGCGTGGTGGCCGAGATCCACGAGGCAGAAGGCCTTCTCGCCAAGCTCGACCGCCGTCAGATAGCTCGTGCCCCAGTCCTGCACGACCGTGGAATAGAAGGCCGGCTCGTACATCTTGTGCTCGGAAAAGATGCGCCAATCCGCCGGCAATCCGGCGACGATTTCCTTCATGGCGCCGAGATAGCGCTCGAAGGCGCGGCCGAGATCGCTCTGCCCCGGAAAGTTCGAACCGTCACCGATCCAGACCGTCAGCGCCTTCGAACCGATCGCATTGCCGATCGATACGGTTTCCAAATTGTGCTCTACAGCCTGCCGCCGTACTGACGCATCCGTATGGGACAGTGAGCCATACCTGTAGGACAGTGGCTGTCTGGGATCGTCCGGGTGATCCTGGAATGTGTTGGAGTTCATGGCGTCGAAGCCGAGCCCCAACTCTTCGGCCTTGGCGCGCAGATCGGCCGGGTCGGCCTTGTCCCAGGGAATGTGGAGCGAGACGGCGGGCGTCGCGCGACCGAGATCGTTGATGACGGCGCAATCGTCCAGCTTCTCGAAAATGCCGCGCGGCTCGCCGCCGCCTGGGAAACGCGCAAAGCGCGTGCCGCCGGTGCCGACGCCCCAGGAGGGCACGGCCACGGTGAAGCCGGCGACCTTGCGGGTCACGTCGTCGATCGACACGCCTTGCCGGTCGAGCCGCGCGCCGAGCGCGGCATAGTCTTCGTCCAGCGCCGCGCGGCGCTCGTCGTTGCTCTTATCGATGATGCTGCGATCGATGCGCGTGGTCATGCGCCGTCCTCCCCGTTTCGAAAGCGCCCGGCGGCATCCTCCCGCCGCCGGACATGCCCAATTCGATCAGCGCGTGCCCGAGCAGCGCGTGCCCGATCAGCGTGTGAACGAGATCTGGTTGCCCGCATCCACATTGACGATGTTGCCGGTGGACTTCGCCGAGAGATCGCTCGCCAGGAAATAGACGGCTTCGGCGATGTCCTCCGGAAAGACCGAGCGCTTGAGGAGCGAGCGTTGGCGGTAATGTTCCTCCAACTGCTCCTCGCCGATCTTGCTGGAGGCGGCGCGCTGCTCGCGCCATTCGCCGCTCCAGATCTTGGAGCCGCGCAGCACCGCGTCCGGGTTCACCGTGTTGACGCGGATGCCTGCCTCCGCGCCTTCCAGCGCCAAGCAGCGGGCGAGATGGATTTCGGCCGCCTTCGCGGTGCAATAGGCGGAGGCGCCCGCCGAGGCCGCGAGCCCGTTCTTCGAGGCGATGAAGACGATCGAGCCGCCGAGCTTCTGCCGCCGGAACAGGCGGAAGGCCTCGCGCGAGACGAGGAAATAGCCGGTCGCCAGAATGTCGATATTGCGGTTCCAGACCTCCAGCGTCGTATCCTCGATCGGTGCGGCCGAGGCGATTCCGGCATTGGAGACGAGAATGTCGAGCCCGCCGAACTCCGTCACGGCGGCTTCGAAGGCCTTGGCGACGGCGCCCTCGTCGGTGACATTGGCGATCACGCCGCGCACCTGATCGGCGCCGAAGCGCTTGGTGAAATCGGCCTTTGCCGCGTCCAGCGCACCGGCATCGATATCGGCGAGCACCACGCAGGCGCCCTCGCCCGCCAGACGCTCGGCCGTCGCGCGGCCGATGCCGCCCGCGCCGCCCGTCACGAAGGCGACGCGCCCGGCGAGCGATTTCGGCTTGGGCATGCGCTGAAGCTTGGCCTCTTCCAGAAGCCAGTATTCGATGTCGAAGGCCTCCTGTTCGGGCAGGCCCTGATAGGTGTCGACGCCCGACGCCCCGCGCATCACGTTGATGGCGTTGACGTAGAATTCCGAGGCGATGCGCGCCGTCGCCTTGTCCTTGGCGAAGGACAGCATGCCGACGCCCGGCACGAGATAGATCACGGCGTTGGGGTCGCGGATCGCCGGGCTGTTGTCGTGCCGGCAGCGCTCGTAATAGGCGCGATAGCCCTCGCGATAGGTTTCGATCGCGCCGTCGAGACCAGCCACCACGGCGTCCACATCGCCATCATAGGGCAGGACCAGCGGGCGGATCTTGGTGCGCAGGAAATGATCGGGGCAGGACGTGCCGAGCGCCGCCAACTCTTCCATGCGCTGCGACCCGACGAACTCGAGCACCGCCGGCGAATCGTCGAAATGGCCGATCTTGCGCTCCGCGCCGCCGATGCGTGCGCGGATTTCCGGCATCAGACGCGCGGCGACCGCGCGGCGCTCCGCCGCATCGCGCGCCGGCTGCTTCTCGCCGCCGAAGGCAGGCTTGCCGGCCAGCTGCTGGTCGAACCATTCGATGGCGCGGTTGATGATGCGCAGCGTCGTCTCGTAGCTGCCCTGCGCCGTATCTCCCCAGGTGAAGAGCCCGTGGCTTTCCAGCACGACGCCCTTCGCGTTCGGGTTCTCGGCGGCAAAGCGCGAGAGGTCGAGCCCGAGCTGGAAGCCCGGCCGACGCCAGGGAAGCCAGCCGATCTCATCGCCGTAGATTTCGCGGGTCAGCTCGCGCGAGCGGCCGGTCGCGGCAATGGCAATCACTGCGTCCGGGTGCATGTGATCGACATGGGCGTAAGGCAGATAGGCGTGAAGCGGCGTGTCGATCGAGGACGCGCGCGGATTGAGATTGAAGGTGCAGTGGCTGAGCAGCCCGACCATCTCGTCTTCGTGCGCTTGCCCGCGATAGAGGCCGCGAAGCTGCTCGAGCTTGTCCTGATAGAGGGTCGCGAACCCGTCGAGCTTCATCGTGCCGACATCGCCGCCCGAGCCCTTGACCCAGAGCACCGTCACGCTCTCGCCCGTCAGCGGGTCGCGCTCCCTGACCTTGGCCGAGGTGTTGCCGCCGCCGTAATTGGTGATGCGCTTGTCGGAGCCGAGCAGGTTGGAGCGGTAGAGCAGCCGTTCCGGCTCGCTCATGCCGGCCGCCTTGGCCTCGTCCCAGAGATTTTCGAGAAGCGTGATGGTCATGCGCGAAGCCTCCTCCGGCCGGATCGCGAACAGCCCTCGCGACGGCGCGAACCATCCGCCGACAGGACCGACCTGTCAACAGAAACGATCATATTCGATCATGTTGCAATGCAATACGATCGATCTTGATCGAAGATGATTGACAAGACCCATGGAAGAGTCGAACCTTGGCGCCGGGAGGAGCCGTCATGCACGAGCGCGAGCGCCATCGCATGATCTTGAGCGCGATCGAAGGACGCCCGGTCGCGACCGTGCAGGACTTCGCGGCGCTGACGGGCGCGTCGGAGGCGACGATCCGGCGCGACATCGCGCTTCTCGATTCCCAGAAGAAGCTGCGGCGCGTCCGGGGCGGCGCGGAGGCCTTGAAGTCGCCCCTGCCGCGCGCGGTGGCCGGCGAGAGCTTCGGCACGCTTCAGGGCCGCAACGCGCCGCAGAAGCTCGCCATCGCCCGCGAGGCGGCGGCGCTTTGCGCGGACGAGGATTCCGTCATCATCAATGGCGGCACCACGACCTTCGGGCTGGTGCATTATCTGACGCGCCTTCGGCTCCAGATCCTGACCAACTCCTTCCCGATCGCCGAGCATCTCCTCCAGCATTCGCAGTCGAGCGTTCTTCTGCCGGCGGGCGCCGTCTATCGCGAACAGGGACTGATCCTTTCGCCCTTCGAGACGGACGGGATCGCGCATTTTCGCGCGCGGCGCATGTTCATGGGCGCGCAGGGCATCTCGCCGCTGGGCTTTGCCGAGTCCGATCCGCTCATCATCCAGTCGGAGCAGCGGTTGATGCGACAGGCGGACGAACTCGTCGTCATGGCCGACGCCAGCAAATTCGCCGATCGCTCCAGCTTCATCATCGCGCCGCTGGAGCGGGCCGACATTCTGATCACGGACGAGCGGATCGACGACCGCGCGGCGGCGATGGTGGAAGGCGCCGGCCTTCGCCTCGTCGTCGCCAAGCTGGAAACGAGGAGCGAGGCATGAGCGACCCGAGGCTTGAGACCTACGCTTTCCGAATGCAGCTCCATCCCGGTCAGGCCGAGGCCTATCGGCAGCGGCACGACGCGATTCCCGGCGAACTCGTCGTCTTGCTGCGGGAAGCCGGCATCAGCGATTACTCGATCTATCTCGACCCCGAGACCCATGCGCTCTTCGCCATTCTGAAGCGGCCGCGCGAGCACGGCATGGCTGCGCTGCCGGAGCATCCGGCGATGCAGCGCTGGTGGGCCGCGATGGCCGACATCATGGACACCCATCCGAGCAACGAGCCGGTCTGCGTGCCGCTCGTTCCCATGTTCCACATGGCCTGATCCGATGCGCGAGGGACCCCGCTTCGTCGCCGTGATCGATATCGGCAAGACCAACGCCAAGGTCGTGTTGCACGATCTCGGCGAGCGTCACGACGTCGATGTCCGCTCCATGCCCAATGTCGTGAGGCAGGACGGCCCCTACCCGCATTTCGACACGGACGCCCTGTTCGACTTCATCCTCGACGGGCTTGCCGCCTTCGCTTCCGCGCATCCGATCGACGCGATTTCGATCACGACCCACGGCGCCGCGATCACGCTGGTGGGCGAGACGGATCTGGCGCTGCCGGTTCTTGACTACGAGGCGGAGCTGACGAACGCGGAAGACTACGAAGACGTTCGCCCCCCGTTCAACGAGACCTTCTCGCCGCCCATGGCCAACGGGCTGAATGTCGGGTGGCAGCTCTACTGGCTGCAGCACCATTTCCCCGGGGAGTTCGCCGAAGTCCGGTACATCCTCACCTATCCCCAATATTGGGCCTATCGGCTGACGGGAGAGGCTGCCTGCGAGGCCACGTCGCTCGGCTGTCACACCGACCTCTGGGCGCCGGAGCGGCGCGACTTCTCCTCGCTGGTCGACCGCATGGGCTGGCGCGACCGCTTCGCGCCCCTCCGCCGGCCCTTCGACGTCATCGGGCGCCTCAAGCCGGAATGGGCGGAGCGCATCGGCGTGGGCGAGCGGAGCATTCCCGTCTTCTGCGGCCTTCACGATTCCAACGCCTCGCTTCTGCCGCATCTTCAATCGCAGCGCGCCCCGTTCGCCGTCGTCTCGACCGGCACCTGGGTCGTCAGCTTCTCGATCGGCGGTCATGCCGCTTCGCTCGACGCCTCGCGCAACATGCTGGCCTATGTGGATGCGTTCGGTCGCCCGGTGCCCTCGACGCTCTTCATGGGCGGGCGGGAGTTCGATCTTTTGACCGGGCGCGTCCCGGCCGAACCCTCGGAAGCGGCGATCGGCCGGACCGTGGATGGCGGCGTGATGGTTTTGCCGGCGATCGCACGCGGCACGGGTCCCTTCCCGAATGCCGAAGGCGGCTGGTCGGTGAGCGAAACTGACCTTTCTTCCGAAGAGCGCACCGCCGCCGCAAGCCTCTACGTGGCGCTGATGACGAGCGAGAGCCTTCAGCTGATCGGAGCCGATGGGCCGGTCGTGGTGGAAGGCCCCTTCGCGCGCAACGCCCTCTTTCTTCGCGCGCTCGGCCTCCTCGTCGGGCGGCCGATTTTCGCGCCGACCCATGGCACGGGCACGAGCGCCGGCGCGGCGCTTCTGGCTCTCGGGCCTGGTGACCCGCAGACGGGCGGCCCGAGCGAAGCGGCGGTGCCGGCCGCGCCCATCCCCGGCCTTGCCGCCTATGCGGCGCGCTGGCGCGAGCACGTGCGCGAGCGGAGGTCGGGCCGATGATGAACCGCCCTGGCCCGTCCCCGCGCCTTCGCTCCGCCGACGGATCGCCGTCCACCGGCCCCGCGCTGGAACTCATCCTGTGCGGACCGCGCGAATCCTTTCGCTGGGCGACGCACGATTATCCGCATCACCTCGCCAAGTGGCATCACCATCCGGAATACGAGCTGCATCTGGTGCGCGAAGGCGCCGGCCGGATGATGATCGGGGATCATGTCGGCGCCTTCGAGCCGGGCAGCCTGATCCTGACCGGCCCCAACCTTCCGCACAATTGGGTGAGCGCCTTGGAGCCTGGCGCGACGATCCGGGGCCGGGACGTTCTGGTGCAGTTCACCGGCGAGGTCGCCGACACGCTGTCGCACGCTTTCCCCGAATTCTCCGACATCGCGCAGCTTCTCGAGGAAGCCGCTTTCGGCGTCGAGTTCACCGGCGAGACGGCGGAGGTTGGACGCAAGAAACTTTGCGAGATCGGCACTCTGGAAGGCGCGCACCGGCTGCTCGCCTTTCTCGACCTGATGGCGACGCTGGCCGCCCGCCGCGCCGACCGCCGCACACTGTCGCGCTGCGCGCCCGCGCTCGGGCAGCACACGCCCGCCACGCGAAAGCTGGAGCGGGTCATCGCCTTCGTCGGGGCGCAGTTCCGCCGCGACATCACGCTTCAGGAAGCCGCCGACATCTGCACCATGGAGGCGACGGCCTTCTCGCGCTTCTTCAAGCATCAGACAGGGCACAATTTTTCCGCCTATGTGAACCATCTGCGCGTGCAGGCGGCCTGCCAGCTTCTGGCCTCCACCGACAAGTCGGTGACCGATATCTGCTTCGAGACCGGCTTCAACAACACCGCCAATTTCAACCGACGCTTCTTCGTGGTCTGCGGTGTCACGCCGAGCGCCTATCGCGCGGGTGCGCGTGCGGTGCAGCATGTCGAGCCGACCGAAGCCTCCGCCGCATGATGGCACAAAGAGCCAAGAAAGTTTGCAAACCTGCCGGAATCCACGTCGCCGGCAGGAGACCGACTGCCTAGCATCCCCTCAAGAGAGAACCCATCCGCGAAAGACCGACCCATGTCCTCCGCCGCCGACCTTCCCCGCATCGACCCCACCGATGCCCGCGCCCTGGTTCTGGAAGAAAAGGACCGGCTGTCGCTGCGCGACTTCCCTCTCGACGAGCCGCTCGGGCCTCATGACGTGCGGATCGCGATCCACACGGTCGGCATCTGCGGCTCGGACGTTCATTATTTCACGCACGGCTCCATTGGCCCCTTCGTGGTGCGCGAGCCGATGATCCTCGGCCACGAGGCGTCGGGCATCGTCACCGAGACCGGCTCGGCGGTGACGACGCTGAAGCCGGGCGATCGGGTCTGCATGGAGCCGGGCCTGCCGGACCCGAACGGACGCGCCACCCGTCTCGGCCTCTACAATCTCGACCCCGCCGTGCGTTTCTGGGCGACGCCGCCGATCCATGGCGTGTTGCGCCCGAGCGTCGTTCACCCGGAAGCCTTCACCTTCAAGCTGCCTGATAACGTCTCCTTCGCCGCCGCCGCCATGGTGGAGCCGCTGGCCGTCGGCGTCCACGCGGTCACCAAGGCGAAGGCCGCGCCGGGCCATGTCGCGGTGGTCATCGGCGCGGGACCGATCGGCCTCGTCACGGTGCTCGCCGCGCTCGCCGGCGGCTGCGCGCATGTGATCGTCTCGGACGTGGACGACACCAAGCTCGAGATTGCCAAAGGGCTCGGCTCGGTGTCGACGGTGAACGTCACGCGCGAGGATCTGGCGGAGGTCGTGAAAGCGCGCACCGAGGGCTGGGGCGCGGACGTAATCTACGAATGCGCCGGCTCCGAGCGCGCCATCGCCGGCATTTTCGAGCCGCTCTGCCCGGGCGGCACCGTGGTTTTCGTCGGCATTCCCATGAAACCCGCCGCCTACGATGTCGCTGCGGCGATGCTGAAGGAAGCGCGCGTCGAGCATGTGTTCCGCTACGCCCATGTCTTCCCGCGCTGCGTCGCCATGCTCGCCTCCGGGGCGATCGACGTTTCGCCGCTGATCACCCGGACCTATCCGTTCGAGCGCAGCGTCGAGGCCTTCGAGGACGCGGCGAGCGCGCCGAAGGGTCAGGTGAAGATGCAGATCACCATGGGTCTTCCCGGGAAATAGCGGCGGGTCCGCACAGTCATCGAGCTTTGGGAGGAGCGAGGATGAGGTTCGAAGGAAAGACGGTGATCGTGACCGGGGCCGGCAAGGGCATCGGGCGGCGCACCGTGGAATTGTTGCGGCAGCGGGGCGCACAGGTCGTCGCGCTGTCCCGCTCGCAGGCCGATCTGGACGCGCTGGGGGCCGAGACCGGCGCGCGCACGCTTCAGGTCGAGTTGGAGGACGTCGCGCAGACCCGCGCCGTTCTGGCCGACGCGCTGCCCGCCGACCTCCTCGTCAACTGCGCCGGCATCAACATTCTCGAGCCCTTCCTCGACATGAAGGACGAATCCTTCGACCGGATTCAGGCGGTGAACGTGCGCTCGGTCGCCGTCGTCTCGCAGGTCTTCGCGCGGGATCTCGTGGCGCGAAAGGCCAAGGGCGCCATCGTCAACGTCTCCTCCATCTCCTCCTTTCTCGGCTTTCGCGAGCACGCCGCCTATTGCGCCTCCAAGGGCGCGATGGACGGGCTGACGCGCGTCATGGCCAACGAGCTCGGGCCGCACGGCATTCGCGTCAATTCCGTCGCGCCCGGCATCACGCTGACCGATCTCGCCCGCGTCGCCTGGGAAGCGCCGGAAAAGGGCGGCCCGATGCTCGCCCGCACGCCGATCGGCCGTTTCGCCGAGACGGAGGACGTGGCGGAGGTCATTCTCTTCCTCCTCAGCGATGCCGCCGCCATGCTGACCGGCGTGACGCTTCCGATCGACGGAGGCTTCCTTGCCAATTGACGGAGCGCCCATCGTCGCGCTGCGCGGCATCGAGAAGTCCTTCGGCCCGGTTCAGGTGCTGCGCGGCGTCGATTTCGACCTGCGGCCGGGCGAGGTCCATGCCCTCATGGGCGAGAACGGCGCGGGCAAGTCCACCATGATCCGGCTCATGTCGGGCGCGCACCAACCCAACACCGGCACGGTGGAAGTGGACGGCTCGCCCGTGCGCTTTGCCGGCCCCGGCGAGGCCAAGGCGGCCGGGATCGCCGTCGTCCATCAGGAATTGCTTCTCTTCCCGGCCATGACGGTCGCCGAGAACATCTTTCTCGGCCATGCGCCGCGAAACGGTCGCGGCCTTCTCGACTGGAACGAGATGCGCCGCAAGGCGCGCGCCATTCTGGACCGGCTCGACTGCCCCGAACTCGATGTGGACGACAAGGTCTCGCATCTCTCCGTCGCCAACCGGCAGCGCGTCGAGATCGCCCGCGCCCTGTCCCGCGACGCGCGCGTTCTCATCATGGACGAGCCGACCGCCGCGCTCGCGGAAGCCGACGTGCGGCGGTTGCTCGACGTCGTGCGCTCGCTTCGCAGCGAGGGCGTCGGCATCGTCTATGTCAGCCATCGCATGAACGAGATTTTCGAGATCGCCGACCGCATCACCGTGCTGCGCGACGGCAAGACGATCGACACGCGCGACGCCGACGACGTGACCGAAGCCGCGCTCGTGTCCATGATGGTCGGTCGCGACATCGACCAGCTCTTCCCGAAGGACACGATCCCGCTCGGCGAGACAGTGCTGGAGGTCCGGAACCTCGCCCATGCCGGCAAGGTGCGCGAGGTGTCCTTTTCCGTGCGCGCGGGCGAAATCCTCGGCATTGCCGGGCTCGTCGGCTCGGGCCGGACGGAACTCGCGCAGACGATCTTCGGCGTGACGCCGGCGACCTCGGGCGAAATCCTGATCGACGGGCGGCCGGTCACGGTCGGCAGCGTGCGCGAGGCGATCGCCCATCGCATCGCCTATGTGCCGGAGGATCGCGCGCAGCACGGGCTCGTGCGCCCGCAGACGATCCGGGAGAACGTCTCCATGGCGATCCTCAACCGGCTGACGCGGCGCGGCGTGGTGGACACCGCGCGCGAAACGCAGATCGCGGCCGACGCCATCCAGCGCTTCGCCATCCGCGCGCGCGGCCCGGGTCAGGTCGTCGCTCAGCTCTCGGGCGGCAATCAGCAGAAGGTGGTGATCGCCAAATGGCTCGCCACCGATCCGCGCATTCTCATTCTCGATGAGCCGACGCGCGGCGTCGATGTCGGCGCCAAGACCGAAATCCACAAGCTGATGAACCAACTCGCCGCGCAGGGGCTCGCCATCATCATGATCTCCAGCGAGCTGCCCGAAGTGCTGGGCATGAGCGACCGGGTGCTGGTGATGAATGGCGGGCGCATGTCCGCGATCCTGCCGCGCGCACAGGCGACGCCCGAGGCGGTCGGCTCGGCCATGATGACGGGACACGCGGCATGACCGGCCCCTCGCTGTCCCGCCGTCTGTCCGGCTCGGGGCAGGAAATCCTCCTGCTTCTCGCCATCGTCGCCCTGTTCCTCGTCGTCGGCTGGGTCAATCCGCGCTTCGTCTCGCAGAACAACCTGACCTCGATCTTCGTCGGCAACGCCTATATCGCGGTCGCCGCGATTGGCATGTCCATGGTCATCATCTCCGGCCATATCGACGTGTCCGTCGGCGCGCTGATCGGCGTGCTCGCCACCGTCAGCGGTCTACTCGTCACCAATGGCTATCCGATCTGGGTCGCCTGGCTCCTGCCCGTCCTGATCGGCGGGGCGGTGAATGCGCTGGTCGGCGCCGTGATCGCCTATCTCAAGGTGCCCTCGATCATCGCGACGCTCGCCATGCTCTCGATCCTGCGCGGCGGGCTCATCACGGCGACGGGCGGCGCCTGGATCTCCGGCCTGCCGCCCGGCTACCAGCTCGCCCAGTTCCGCCTGTTCGACATCCCCTCGCCGGTCTGGTTCATGATCGTGATGACGATCGTCGCGGCCTTTCTCCTGCGCAACACCGCCTTCGGCCGCTCGATCTACGCGGTCGGCGGCAATGGCGAGGCGGCGGAGGCCGAGGGCATTCCCTACAACCGGACGATCGTGAAGGTCTTCGCTCTTCACGGCATGATCGCCGGCGTGTCCGCCATTCTCTTCGCGACGCAGCTTCAGGTCATCCAGTCCACCGTGCCGAACGGGCTGGAGCTGATCATCATCACGGCTTCCGTGGTCGGCGGCGTTTCGATCTTGGGCGGCATCGGCACGGTGACGGGCTCGACGCTCGCCGCTATTCTCTTCGCGGCCATCGGCTCCTCGCTCATCTTCCTGAACGTCTCGGCCTACTGGCTGCGCGCCGTGCAGGGCATTCTCATCCTCGCCACCGTGCTGATCGACATGGCGCGGCGCGGGCGAACCGGCTGAAGGGGAACATCACCATGGCCCTTCGCTCCCTTCTGCGCCACGAGGCGCTTCTCGCCCTCATCCTCGCCGTCGCGCTCGCCGTTCTCGCCGTCGACAACGAGCGCTTCTTCACCGCCGCCAATCTCCTCAACCAGGGGCGCCTGATGACGGAGGTTGGCCTGATCGCCGTGGTCATGACCTTCGTCATCATCACCGGCGGCATCGATCTTTCGGTCGGCTCCATCCTCGGCCTCTGCGCCATTCTGGTCGGCGTCTTCTGGAAGACGCTCGGCCTGCCCCTGCCCGTCGCCATGGCGCTCTGCCTCGTGGTCGGCACGCTCGCCGGTTTCGTCAACGGGCTCATCATCACGCGCTTTCGCGTGCCGCCGCTGATCGCGACGCTCGCGACGCTGGCGCTCTATCGCGGTCTGGCGGAGGGCATCAGCCAGGCCCAGTCGATCCGCGGCTACCCTTCGTGGTTCTTCGTGCTCGGCCAGGGCAATTTCCTGGGCATTCCGACGCAGCTCTGGCTTCTGGCGCTGGTCGCGTTGGTGGGCTTCTTCATCCTGCGCTTCACCGCCTTCGGCCGCGCGACCTACGCGATCGGCAACAACGAGATGGGCGCCGAGTTCTCCGGCATCGACGTCGTGCGGACCAAGCTCCTGATCTATTCCGCCTCGGGCTTCGTCTCGGCGCTCGCCGCCCTCGTCTTCGTGTCGCGCGTGTCCACCACGCGCTCGGACATGGGCACGGGCATCGAGCTCGACGTGATCACGGCCGTCGTTCTCGGCGGCACCTCGATCTTCGGCGGGCGCGGCCTCGTGGTCGGCACGCTGATCGGCCTCTGCCTCGTGCAGGTTCTGAAAAACGGCCTCGCCCTGTCCGGCGTCAAAGGCGACGGCACGATCGTCATCATCGGCTTCGTGCTGATCGCCGCCGTCCTGATCTCCAATCTCCTCAAGCGCTATTCGACCGATTGAGGGACCTTGTCCGGCGTCTTGGGAGAGGCGCCGGGCCCATCGCAGACCACTCTGGGAGGACCATCATGCGCACGCTTCTCGCCCTTCTTCTGGGCACCAGCCTTCTTTCCGCCCCCGCCATGGCGCAGAGCGCCTGGACCGGCGGCGACGGCCAGCCGGCCAATCCGCTCGCCTGCGACGCCTCGGTGACGCCGGTTCCGCCGGGCGACTACAATGGCGGCAGCCCGACCGGCGCGCCGGACCGCAAGGGCAAGCCGCTCAAGGTCGTGGACATTCCGAAGCTCGTCGGCGTCGGCTACTTCAACTCGACCGCGCAGGGCATTCAGGACGCGGCCAAGGAACTCGGCTCCATGACCGTCACGACGGACGGTCCGACCAAGGCCAATATCGACGAGCAGATCACCTTCATCGACAATTACATCACGTCCGGCGTCGACGGCATTCTCTTCGCCGCCAACGATCCGGTGGCGATCGCCCCGGTTCTGAAGCGCGCGCTGGAAGCCGGCATCAACGTGGTCGGCTACGACGCGGACGCCGAGCCCGACGCCCGCCAGTGGTTCGTCAACCAGGCGCAGCCGAACGGCGTCGCCAAGGCGCTGCTCGACCAGCTCGCCTCCGAGATCGGCGAGGAAGGCTCGTTCGCCATCGTCACCTCGACCTTCACGACGCCCAACCAGTCCCGCTGGATCAGCGAGATGCAGGGCTATGCCGAGAAGTGCCATCCGAAGCTGAAATTCCTGGAGACGGTGGAAGCGCAGGAGGACAACATCCTGTCCTTCAACCAGGCGCAGACGCTGATCAACAAGTATGGCGACGAGCTGAAGGGCATTCTCGGCATGACCTCGGTCGCGACGCCCGCCGCCGCCGAAGCCGTTCAGCAGAACAAGCTCTGCGGCAAGGTCTCGGTGGTCGGCCTCGCCCTGCCGAACGCGATGAAGCCCTATATCAACGGCGACTGCATCAAGTCGACGGTGCTCTGGTCGACGGTCGATCTCGGCTATGCCGCCGGTCTCGCCATGCGCGCGGTGGCGGACGGCACGTTGAAGCCGGGCGACACGAGCTTCAAGGCCGGGCGCCTCGGCGATCTGCAGGTCATCAACCAGAGCCAGATCCTGCTCGGCGCGCCGAAGGTCTTCACCAAGGCCGACATCAACAATTTCGACTTCTGACGAAGACCGGCGCGGCTCCCAAGGGGCCGCGCCGCCCCTCTTTCAGTTCGACGGTTCGACCGTGCCGCGATGCTGGAGCCAGCGCGCGACGAGAAGGCAGATGAAGGCCCAGGCCGCGCCGGCGCACCAGCCGGCCAGAACGTCGGTCGGATAATGCACGCCGAGATAGACGCGGCTGGCGCCGATCAGGAGCGTGAGGGCGACGGCGACGCAGATGAAGTAGAGCCGCATGACGAGCCGCTTTTCGGTCCGCGCCAGAAGCGCGCCGAGCGTCAGATAGGTGACGGCCGAAAGCATGGCATGTCCGCTCGGAAAGGACAGGCTGTGAACGTCCACGAGGTGGCCGACGACATCGGGCCGCTGCCGGTCGAAGAACAACTTCAAGACGTTGGACAAAGCGGTTCCGCCGACGACGGCGCCGAAGACGAGAAGCGCCGAGGCCCGCTTTCCGTTGAGCATGAGATAGGCCACCGCGGCGGCGAGGATCATCGAGAGAACGGTGTATCCGCCGAGCGCCGTGATGTCGCGAAACGAGGCCTCCACCCAGAACGGCCCGATCGGATCGTGCATGTCGCCGGGCTGGCGCAGCGCGCGCAGGATCGCGTCGTCGAACGCGTGCGTGTCGCCCTCGCGCACCTCGCCCGCGATCGACACGAAGCCGAGCAACGCCCCGGACAGGCCGAGAAACCAGATAAGGAGCTTGGCCTCGATCCGTCCCAGGATCGGAAGGCGGCGAAAACGGGAAAGCGGCGCGGCGGCGCCCTCGGACGGTGGGTCGATCATGAGCCCAACATATAGCTGGGCACACATCCGGCGAGAGGTGGGAGCCGGTCGTCGGGCCGGCTGTCGAATTGTTTATCTGGCCTCGTGCGCCATCAGCCATTCGCGCAGTTCGGCGATCTCACGCTCCTGCGAAGCCACCACATCGCGGGCGATCCGCGAGATGGTCGGATCGGTCTCGCCGCTTTCGAGATAGGCCTTGGCCATGTCGATCGCGCTCTGGTGATGCGGGATCATCATGCGGGCAAAATCGACGCCCGGCTGGCCGGACATGGGCATCGACGCCATCTCGTCGTCCATGCGCTTCATGGCCTGCATATAGGCTTGGGACGTCTTGCTTTCGCTCGTCCCGGCATCGCCGGTTGTGGCCGCGTGACCGCCGTGGCCGGAATGATCCTGCGCCAGCGCGGGCGAGAGAGCGAACGCGGCGACCGCGAGGGAAAGGGCTGCGCGCCGCATCGGTCAGGCCGCCATCTTGCGGCATTCCTCGGCGCAGGCATGACAGGCCGCGACGCAGCGCTCCATGTCCCCCACCCGTTCGCAATAGGCCGCGCAGGAATGTTTGTGGGCGGGCGAGCCGGTGAGCATGATCTGCGCGCTGGCGCGGCACATCTCGGCGCAGGCGAGCATCAGGCGGAAATGCGCGGGCTCGGTGTGCTTGCCGCCTGCTTCCAGGCAATGATGCGTCGCGGTCGAAAGGCAGGTGCTGTAGCAGTCGAGACAGGCCTTGATGCAGGCGCTCATGTCGTGATTCATCGCGTTCATGGGTTCGATCCTCGTCCTTCCCGGCGACCCGCCCCGCCGCGCGGAGGCCGGCATCGCATCATCGGTAATGATGGGTCGCCCGAAGGGTTTCGGCGAGGAGCGCCCGGATGCCATCCCCTTGTCTTGCGCGGCCGGATCGCCACGTCTCCCCGCAGACAGGAGACAATTCCATGACGGACCCGAGCGAGCCCGACCATCCGGACACCAAGCTGACGCGCACCAAGGAAAGCTGGGCGCGCGAGGGGCGCTTCCTCACGGGCCGTCAGGCGCGGCCGGAGACCGAGCGCCTGCCGCCCGGCCAGCATCTCGTGAAGAACTGGCCCGTTCTCGATCTCGGCCTCCTTCCGCAGGTGACCGAGAGCCAGTGGAAGCTCACCATCAACGGCGCGGTGGAGCATGTTCAGGTCTGGGACTGGGCCGCCTTTCAGGCGAAGCCCCAGAGCGAGGACGTGACTGACATCCACTGCGTCACCACATGGTCGCGCTACGACAACCATTGGCGGGGCGTTCGCACGCGCGATCTTCTCGACATCGTCCAGCCGAAACCGGAGGCGGCCTTCGTCGTCCTCTCCTCCTACGACGGCTACACGACCAATCTGGCGCTGGAGGATTTCGCCGCGCCCGGCGCCATGCTCGTCCACACGTGGGAGGGCGAGAAGCTGACGCCCGAGCATGGCGGCCCGGTGCGTCTCATGGTGCCGCATCTCTACTTCTGGAAAAGCGCAAAATGGCTGCGCGGCATCGAGTTCCGCACGCGCGACCAGCCGGGCTTCTGGGAGGTGCGCGGCTATCACAACCGCGGCGACCCCTGGGCCGAAGAGCGCTATTCGGACTGATCAGCCAAGCGCGAGGGTCAGACGGCCGGGCCGAGATAGGTGTCGATCAGCTGCTCGACCCGCGCGTCTCTGGAACGGCCGGTCTGCCCGCCGATCACCACCACGATCACCCCGCGTCCGTTGCGGCGCGCGGAGGCGACGAGGTTGAAGCCCGACGCGTTGACGAAACCCGTCTTCATGCCATCGACGCCCGGCACGCGGCCGAGAAGCTTGTTGGTCGAGACATAGTGCCGGCCGGCATAGTCGAAGCTCTCGGTGGAGAAGAGCGGCACGAAGCCCGGGAAGCGCTTGCGGATCTGGAGCGCCAGCACGGCCATGTCGCGCGCCGTCGAAATCTGCAGATCGTCCGGCAGGCCGGACGGCGTGACGAAGTTCGAGCGGTTCATGCCGAGTTGGCGCGCCTTCACCGTCATCTGCCGGGCGAAGGCCTGTTCCGATCCGTCGCCGAGATTCTCGGCCACGACGCTCGCGACATCGTTGGCGGACTTCACCGCAAGAGCATACATCGCGTCGCGCACGCGGATCGTGGAGCCAGCGCGCAGGCCGAGCTTGGACGGGGGTTTGGCGGCCGCGTTCGTGGAGACCACGAGTTCGGTGTCGAGCGTCACGCGCTTGGCTTCGATCGCCTCGAACAGGAGATAGAGCGTCATCAGCTTCGACAGGGAGGCCGGATGGCGCAGCCCGTCCGGGTCCTCGCTGTAGAGAACGCGGCCCGTGTCGGCATCCACGACGATCGCGGAGGCGGCGCGTACCGGGACCACCTCGCCGCTCGCCACCGAGAAGGCCGGCGCCTTCGAGCCCGCCGCGAGTCCGGCCGCCAGATCGTTGCGCGACAGATCGACGGACTGGCAGCCCGCCAGACCCAGCGCCAGAAGGGCCGCGAGAAGGCGGGACGGCGCGCGCGGGCGCGAGGCGAAGAAGGTCAGCGGCACGAGGAAGGGTCCGATATGTGAGCCGCGCGGGGGCAGCGCTTCGAAACGGGCGCGCGACCCGATTGCCCGGTCGATACGCTCAGGCCAGAAGGTGGTCCCATCTTGGTTTCGTTCCAGTTAAGCAGGCGACCGGGCCGAGCGCCATTCCCGCCATAGGACGTCGCCGCCCCGATCGCTCGCTCGCGAAAAGGACCCTCCTCATGTCATCTCAAGAAACGCCCGTCTGGTTCATCACGGGCTGCTCCACCGGCTTCGGCCGGGACCTCGCGCAACTGGTTCTGCGTCGCGGCTGGCGGGCGGTCGTCACGGCGCGCGACAAATCGCGCCTCTCCGATTTCGTGGAGGAGCATGGCGACCGGGCGCTCGCGATCGATCTCGACGTGACCGACCGGAGCGCGGTGGACGCCTCCGTCAAGGCCGCCGAAGCGCGCTTCGGGCGGATCGACGTTCTCGTCAACAATGCGGGCTATGGCTACCAGTCCTCGATCGAGGAGGGAGACGAGCGCGAAATCCGCGACCAGTTCGACGCCAATGTCTTCGGCCTCTTCGCCATGACCCGCGCCGTGCTGCCGATCATGCGGCGGCAGGGGCGCGGCCATATCCTCAACCTCACCTCGCAGGCCGGCTTCATCGGCTATCCGGGCTCGGGATATTACGCGGCGACGAAGCACGCGGTGGAGGGCTTCTCGGACGCGCTTCTGGCGGAGGTGAAGCCGCTCGGGCTCCATGTCACCTGCGTCGCTCCCGGCCCCTTCCGCACGGACTGGGCGGGCCGCTCGCTGCGCCAGACGCCGAACCGGATCGAGGCCTATGCGCCGACCGCCGGCGCGCGACTGAAGGGCACGTCGGACATCAGCGGCAAGCAGGCGGGCGATCCGGTGCGCGCCGGCGAAGCGATGATCCGCGTGACGCAGATGGAGAATCCGCCGCGCCATCTCGTGCTCGGTAAGATCGCCTATGAGGGCGTCACCGCCAAGCTGCGGGAGCGGCTGGCCGAGATCGAACGCCTGAAGGACGAAAGCCTTTCGGCCGACTTCCCCGCCTGATCAGCCGCCATTCGCCCGGATCAGGTCCTCGATCGAGGCCGCTTCCGGGACGATCCCGCGCTCGGCGGGCGGCGGCAGGGTCGATGCCTTGCCGCCGGCCATCCGGCGCGCGATGCGGCTTTGCTGAACGGGCGTGCGCATGACGGCGGGCGCGAGCGTCTGCACGCCCGCCGGGGCCAGGCTGCTGCCGCGCGCGGGCGGATTGAAGGGCAGCCGCCCTTCCCGCTCGGCTTTCTCGCGCTCGGCCACCATGCGTTGCGTCACCGTGGCGTCGCGGCGCTTCTCGTAGAAGGCATTGCCGCCCTGGATCGTCAGGTACTGCATGTTCTTGTACGGGTAGGAATAGCCGGCCGTGTGGAAGAACATGGCCTTCTCGACGCGGGCATGGCGCTCGCCGCTGAGGACCCGGCGCGCGGTGCGCGTGGCGAGTTCGCTGCCGCGCCCGAGGGGCTTCGTCAGAACGCCGTCCGCGAACTGCCCTTTCTGGCCCACCACGCCGCAGACGGATTTGGGATAGCGGCCGGATTCCAGCCGGTTCATCACCACCGTTCCGACCGCCAGCATTCCGTCTTCGCTGGAGCGGTTGCTCTCGAAATACATGGCGCGCGCGAGGCACTCTTGCGAACTCATCGGCGTGGGGCGCGTCGCGCAGCCGCCGAGAAGCGCCAGACCCGCCAGCGCCAGGGAGATCGAAACGGAGCGGCTGCGGCGCATGGCATTTCCAAAGGGCGGTGTGTCCTCGAAGCCCCAAGTCTCGCAGCGGATGCTTAACGGGCCGTTTCCATTGGCGAAAACGGCAAAGGGCGCCCCGCTCGTGCAGCGGGGCGCCCTTCGTGAACCCTTCGAAAGAGGCGAAACTTAGAGGAGCGCCGAAACGGCTTCGCGCTCTTCCGACAGCTCGGCCACGGTGCGGTCGAGCATCTGCTGCTGGAACGCGCCGATCTCGAGGCCGGTCACGCGCTTGTAGGTGCCGTTCTCGCAGATCACCGGCACGCCAGCCATCAGGCCTTCCGGAATGCCGTAGGAGCCGTCCGAGGAAATGCCCATCGAGACCCAGTCGCCGTTCGAGCCCTGGATCCAGTCGCGCATGTGGTCGATCGCGGCGTTCGCGGCCGAAGCCGCCGAGGAAGCGCCGCGCGCTTCGATGATCGCCGTGCCGCGCTTGGCGACGGTCGGGATCAGCGTGTCCTTGTACCAGGCTTCGTCGCCGATCACTTCGGAGAGCTTGCGACCTTCCGCCGTGGCATTGGCCCAGTCGGCGAACATGGTCGGCGAGTGGTTGCCCCAGACGACGAACTTCTTGATCGCGTCCACCGACACGCCCGCCTTCTGGGCGAACTGCGTGAGGGCGCGGTTGTGGTCGAGCCGGAGCATCGCGGTGATGTTCTCGGTCGGGAAGTCCTTGGCGTTGGCGGCCAGGATCATCGCGTTGGTGTTGGCGGGGTTGCCGACCACGATCACCTTGGCGTCGCGCTTGGCGCCCTCGTTCAGGGCCTCGCCCTGCACGCGGAAGATCTCGGCATTGGCGTTGAGGAGATCGCGGCGTTCCATGCCCTGCGTGCGCGGGCGCGAGCCCACGAAGAAGCCGGCGTCGATGTCGCGGAAGGCGGCCTTCGGGTCGTCGGTGATGACGACGTCCTGCAGGAGCGGGAAGGCGCAGTCTTCCAGTTCCATCACCACGCCCTTCACGGCCTTCTGGGCCTGGGGCAGGTCGAGGAGCTGAAGCGCGACCGGCGTGTCCTTGCCATAGACGTCGCCATTGGCGATGCGGAACAACAGGGAGTAGCAGATCTGGCCGGCCGCGCCGGTGACGGCGATGCGTTTGGGCTGCGTCATGGGAATACCTTTCGCTCCTGGTGGGGACCCGCTTGGTCTGCGGCGGGCCTTAGCGCGATTGGTCTTGCCGATCCATGAGGAAAACCGCGAAAAACGGATCGCAATCCCTATAAACCGATTCAATGCGACCTCAGCCGAGCCGAAGCGGGCATGTGGCCGCCGCAAAGAGCCGGTTCATCCGGGCACGGCCCTCGCGATCCCCGCCGAATCAACCATCTCCCCCGCCTTGCAGTTTGGAACGGCTCGAAATCGCGTGTTGCTTTCGTCACATTCCCCGCCCCGAATTCAATCGCGCGAAAAACATGACTCCCGCGCTCATGTTGTGAACGCTAAGCAAGGCTCTGGTTTTTATCGGAGTCCTCCATGCCCGCCCCGCTCCCCTTCCGACGCGCGCTGTTGATCGGCTGCGCCCTGTTTCATCTGCCGGCCTCGGCTCTCGCGCAGGACACGGTGGTTCTCGACACCGTGACCGTGGAAGGCAGCGGCGGCGGAACCGGAAACGGCACGAGCGCCGCGACCGGCCCGGTGAACGGCTATGTCGCGAAGGAAACGACGACGGGCTCCAAGAGCGACACCCCGCTCATCGAAGTGCCGCAGTCGGTGTCGGTGCTCGGCCAGGAGGAACTGTCCGATCGCGGCGTTCAGAAGGTGGACGAAGCGCTGCGCTACACGCCCGGCGTCTTCGCCCAGCCCTTCGGCGAGGATACGGACACGGACTGGGTCTATATTCGCGGGTTCAACGCGACGCAGACCGGCGTCTATCTCGACGGCATGAACCTCTATTCCTACGCGTTCGGCGGCTTCATCATCGACCCCTTCCTTCTAGAGCGGATCGAGGTTCTGCGCGGGCCGGCCTCGGTTCTCTACGGCGGCAGCAACCCGGGCGGCCTCGTCAATTCCGTGTCGAAGCGCGCGACGGGCGACCGCATCCGCTACGTCGAAACCGGGATCGACGACGACCCGAACGGCTATGTCGCCTTCGATCTCGCCGACAAGCTGACCGAAGACGGCGTGTGGAGCTACCGCCTGCTCGGCAAGGTGAAGGGCGGCGACACGGACACCGACTACGCGCAGAACTTCCGCGGGCTGATCGCGCCCAACCTCACCTATGCGCCGGACGCGGCCACGCGGCTGAACCTCTATGCGAACTACCAGTATGACGACCAGAACCACGTAAACGGCTTCCTGCCCTATTACGGCAGCGTCGTTCCGGCCCCCTTCGGCCGGATCAGCGAGCATCTGTTCTATTCCGAGCCCGATCTCGACACGTTCCTCAACCGGCAGGTGCTGGTCGGCTACGAGTTCGAGCACAAGACCGACGACGGCGTCACGCTCACCTCGAACGCCCGCTACGGCCATTCGCAGCGCAACGAATACGGACCCTATTTCTACGGCTGGTACGACAGCGCACTGGGCTATGGCGGTTTCGAAAAGCCGGTCGGCCCGCCCTTCCTCCTGAACCGTCTGAATTTCGACCACGACACCGAGGTGGACACGTTCACCACCGACAATCGCGCCAGCTTCGACTTCACGACGGGCGCGGTGGACCACACGCTGATGGCGGGCGTCGACTACAAGTTCTTCCGCATCGATCAGGTGCAGGCGGTGGGCGCGGCCGACCCGCTGAGCCCGACCAACCCTGTCTACACCAACCGTCTGGCGCCGCTCTACGCGCCCTATCTGAACGAGGTGATCGACCTCAACCAGCTCGGCGTCTACGCGCAGGAGCAGGCGAAGTTCGGTGATGGCTTCATCCTGACCCTGAACGGGCGCTATGACGGCGTCTGGATCGATCGCGACGACCGGTCGAGCGCCGATGCCGACTACGACAGCCGCCAGGGCGCCTTCAGCGGACGCGCGGGGCTGGCCTACGAATTCGCGAACGGGCTTGTGCCCTATGTCAGCGCCTCGCGCTTCTTCAACCCGCAGATCGGCACGGATGCGAGCGGCAACGGCGTCGTGCCGGAGGAAGGCGAGCAGTACGAGATCGGCCTGAAATACGCCCCGACCTTCGTCGACGGCGTGTTCACGGCCTCGCTCTTCGACCTCACCCGCCGCAACACGCTGCAGTCGGTCGCGCCGCTCTTCATTCCGCGCACGGTCGGCGAGATCAATTCGCGCGGCGTCGAGCTGGAGGCCAAGGTCAATATCGACGAGAACTGGCGCGTCACGGGCGCCTTCACCGCCTTCGACCTGACGATCGAGGACGATGCCGACCCCACGCTGATCGGCAAGCGCCCCTTCCTCGTGCCGGAAGTCCTCGCCTCGCTCTGGCTCGACTACACGGTGAAGGGTGGCCAGCTCGACGGGCTCTCGCTCGGCGGCGGTATCCGCTACCAGGGCGACAGCTATGCCGACAACGCCAACACGCTGAAGGTGCCGGATGCGACCGTGCTCGACGCGGCCGTGCGCTACGACCGCGAGACCTGGGGCGTTTCGCTGAACGTGAACAACGTCTTCGACAAGAAATATGTCGCGGGTTGCCAGACCGCCGTCACCTGCGGCTATGCCGAGGGCCGCTCGGGTCTCCTCAAGGCGCATTTCAACTTCTGACACCGCGGCCTTTGCCGAGGACGAGGGGCGCATGTCGCCCCTCGTCATCCACCTCGCACGGGGTCGGCACGCTGAATTTCCAGGCGAGCGGACGCGATTCACTCGTCCGCTAAAAGGTTTTTTAGGGGCAGATGCCCATACGTCAGTGGGATCGGGATTTCGCAGACCGCGTGCGTGGCCCGACACGCCCCTCGCGCCGAGGCCTGCCTTGACACCACTCGATCTCGGAACCGTGATCCTTCTGCACAAGACGTCGCTTCTGGCGGGCAGCGCGACGCTGCTTCTCGTGTGGTTTCGCACGGAGCGCCCGCCGGCGGTGGCGATGATCGCGGCGGCGCTCGGCTGGCTCGCGGTCGGCGCCATTCTGGCGGGGCTCGGAGAAACCAGGCTCATTCCGACGGCCGTGTGGCGCGACACGAGCATGGCGATCGCAGTCGGCGCCTATACGCTTCTCTGGCTCGGGATGCGCAGGCTCGACCGGCGGGTCGGCGCGTTGCGCTGGTTCGGCCTTCTCACGCCGTTCGCGCTCGCCATCGGCATATGGACGGAACTCTTCTCCCATAACGAGACCCGCGCGCTTGCCTTCCACGTGACGGCCGGCCTCGGTTCGCTGCTCGGCGGCCTGAGCCTTTGCGCCCATCGCCGTGCCGAGCCGTTGCCCTCGCGCTGTCCCCTCGCCGTGGCTCTGTTCGCCTGCGCCGCCATCTATGGCGCGCAAATCCCGCTTCTGGCTCTCGGGCTCGCGACCCCCACGACGCTCGCGCAGGGCTTCGCCCTGACGATGATGCTGCATTTCGCCATTTCCGCCCTCGTGGTTTCCTTCGTGCGGGAGCGTCGCGAGGAACGTTATCGGCGTGTCTCGCTCACCGACGCCCTCACCGGAACCCTGAACCGCCAGGGTTTCCACGCCCAGGTTCCGGCCCATCTGCCGAACGGCAGCGCGCTCGCGGTGTTCGACCTCGACCTGTTCAAGGCGATCAACGACCGATACGGCCATCCCGGCGGGGACCGGGTGCTGATCGCTTTCGCGCGTGTGATCGAGCGATGCGTGAGGCCCGGCGAGATCGTGGCGCGGATCGGGGGAGAGGAGTTCGTTCTCTACGTTCCACCCGAAGCCGCGCGGCACGCGCTGGCCCGCGTGGAGGACATTCGCGTTTCGCTGATGGAAACGGGCGTGAACTGGAAGGGCGAGACGATCTTCGTCTCGACCAGCGTCGGTCTCGCGCATTGCGAGACGGCGGACGGCATCAGCCGGGAGACGCTCTTCGCAATGGCGGACGAGGCCCTTTACCGGGCCAAGCAACACGGCCGAAACCGCGTCGCGCAGGCCGGCACTGTCGCGAACGACACGCCGCCCCAGGCCCGCGCCGCCTGACGCATCGACCGGAGCGGCGGCCTATCGAGAAGGTCGCAAGGCCTACTCGGCCGCCTCGCGCTCATCGTCGAAAATTCCGTTCTGCGCTTCCACCAGCCGATGATAGGCACCCTTGCGGTCCATCAGTTCCGCATGGCTCCCTTCCTCCAGGATCCGGCCGTCGGAGACGACCACGATGCGGTCGGCATGGCGCACGGTGGACAGCCGGTGGGCGATGATGAGGGTCGTGCGTCCCTGCGCGAGTTCCGCGAGCGAGGCCTGGATCATCCGCTCCGTCTCGGTGTCGAGCGCCGAAGTCGCCTCGTCGAGGATGAGGATGTCCGGGTTCTTCAGGAACATGCGGGCGATCGACAGCCGCTGCTTCTGGCCGCCCGAGAGCTTCACGCCGCGCTCGCCCACCACAGTGTCGAGACCCTGCGGAAGCGCCGCGATCGTGCCCGTCAGATGCGCGCGTTCGACGGCGGCGAGAATGTCGGCTTCCGACGCGTCGAGCCTTCCATAGGCGATGTTCTCGCGCACCGTGCCGCCGAACAGGAACACGTCCTGGCTGACGACGCCGACGCGCCGGCGCAGCGAGGCGAGCGTGACCTTGCGCACGTCGAGCCCGTCGATGCGGATCGCCCCGGCCGACACGTCGTAGAAGCGCGGCACGAGCGAGCAGATCGTCGTCTTGCCGGCGCCGGACGGGCCGACGAAGGCGACGGTCTCCCCCGGCCGGATGGACAAGTCGATGCCCTTCAGCACCGCGCCGCGCGTCGGATAGCCGAACTCGACGCGGTCGAATTCCACCGCGCCGACGCCGGGCGCAAGCTCCACCGCATCGGGCGCGTCCGCGATGTCCGGGCGCGTGTCGATGAAGTCGAGATAGCGGCGAAAGCCGGCAATGCCCTTGGGGTAGGATTCGAGCACGGCCGCGATCTTCTCGACCGGGCGGAAGAAGACGTTCACGAGAAGCAGGAAGCCGACGAAGCCGCCATAGGACAGGTCGCCCGAGATCACGAACCACGTGCCGGCCACCATGACGATGATCTGCGTCAGGCGCATCGACAGGTAGTTCAGCGACTGGCTGAAGGCCATGATGCGATAAGCGTCGAGCTTACGGGCGCGGTAGCCTTGGTTGTTGACGGCGAAAAGTTCGCGCTCGTGCGCCTCGTTGGCGAAGCTCTTCACCACCCGAATGCCGCCGACATTCTCCTCGATCCTGGCGTTGAAGTCGCCGACGCTTCGGTAGATCGACTGCCAGGTCGTCGTCATGCGCGCGCCGTAATGGACGGTCGCCCAGGTGCCGACGGGGACGATCACGGCGGTGATGAGCGCGAGTTCCACATGCACCGAAAGCATGAGCAGGAACGCGCCGACGAAGGTCATCACGGCGATGAAGAGGTCTTCCGGCCCATGATGGGCGACCTCGCCGATCTCCTCGAGATCCTTGGTCAGGCGGCCGACGAGATGGCCCGTCTTCTGATTGTCGAAAAAGCCGAAGGAGAGCTTCTGGAGGTGGTCGAAGGCGCGGGCGCGCATCTCCGTCTCGATATTGATGCCGAGCATGTGGCCCCAATAGGTGACCACCGCGTTCAGCCCCGTGTTGAGGACGTAGATGAGAAGGAGCCCCAGCGAGGCGAAGACGATCAGCGCCCATTCCCCGCTCGGCAGGAGATTGTCGACGAAGAGCTTCACCGCGACCGGAAAGGCGAGTTCGAGAAGGCCGGCCAGAACCGCGCAGGAGAAATCCAGAATGAACAGCCCGCGCCAGGGCGCGTAATAGCTGAAGAAGCGCGACAACATCGGCCTTCGTCCTTTCGGCATGATCGGGCGTGCATAGGCCAGATCGGCGAAAATGGCACGACGCGGGAAAGCACCCCGTAGGGCAGTAGAAATCCGGACTGATAATGTCAACTTATCGCTCTGCGATGCCCCCGCTTGCTTCGTTGGTCTGACTGAGCGACATCCGGACCCTGATCGCGTCGCCCCATTCGATAAGAGACACCACCCATGCCGAGCCCCCCGATCGATCCGGTCGAAACGGACGAGACGCTTCCCGCCCGCGTCGATGTCGCCATTATCGGCGGCGGCATTATCGGGCTCTGCACCGCCCTTTCGCTCACGGAGCGTGGGCTCAGCGTCCTCGTCTGCGAGAAGGGCGAAATCGCCGGCGAACAGTCCAGCCGGAATTGGGGCTGGTGCCGCGCCAGCCGGCGCGACCCGCGCGAGATCGCTCTGGCCGCCGAAGCGGTTCAGATGTGGTCGCGCATGAACGCCGTGGTCGGGGCCGAGACCGGCTTTCGCCAGAGCGGCATCCTTTTCACCAGCGACAGCGAGGACGAGCTCGAGCGCTGCGAAACCTGGCTCGACGCCGCGCGCCCCTATCAGCTCACCTCGCGCATGGTCGGCGGCGCCGAGGCGGCCCGGCTTCTCGATGGCCTGCAACGCCCGGTGAAAGGCGCGCTCTACACGCCCGGCGACGGCCGTGCCGAGCCGCAGAAGGCCGGCCCCGCCATTGCCGGCGCGTTGCGGCGCATGGGCGCGACGGTCGTCGCGCGCTGCGCGGTTCGCGCGCTCGACACGGCGGGCGGCCGCGTGGTCGGCATCGTCACCGAGCGTGGGCGCGTGGCCGCCGACGCCGTGGTTCTGGCGGGCGGCGCGTGGTCGCGCCTCTTCACCATGCCGCTCGATCTGCGCCTGCCGCAGCTCAAGGTCCATGCGACCGCGCTGCGAACGGGCGCGCTGGACGGGCCGGAGGGCGCGGCCTGGATGAGCGACTTCGCCTTTCGCAAGCGGCTCGACGGCGGCTACACGATCGCCAACGGGGCCAGCAATCTCGTGTCGGTCGTGCCGGACAGTTTCCGCTTCCTGCGTGACTTCCTGCCCGCGCTCCAGCTCGAATGGCGCTCGCTGCGGGTGCGGCTTGACGGCCGCTTCCGCGAGGAACTGCAGGAATGGACGCCCAAAGCGCCCGATGAAATCTCGCATTTCGAGCGGGTGCGCGTGCTCGACCCGGCGCCGATCGAGGACATGAACCGCGCCGCGATGGCGGCGGCCGCGCGCGCCTTTCCCGCCTTCGCCAAGGCGCGGATCGAGCAGCAATGGGCCGGCATGATCGACGTGACGCCCGACGCCTTGCCCGTCATCTCCGGCGTGAAGTCCCTCCCCGGCTTCTTCATCGCGACCGGCTTTTCGGGCCATGGGTTCGGCATCGCCCCGGCGGCGGGCCGCCTGTGTGCCGATCTCGTCACGGGTTCCACGCCCCTGGTGGACCCCGCCGCCTTCCGCCTGTCGCGCTTCTCCGACGGCTCGCGCCCGAGGCCGACGACCAGCGTTTAAGGCGGGGTCAGTCTTCGGACGCGCCCTCCGCATCCTGCGATAGGCCGCGCCGCCAATAGGCGACCACGAGGTGCTGGTTCTTCTTCAGGCCGCGCTCCTTGCGGCAGAACTGGCGGATGTCCTTGAAGGCGTTGAACTCCGCGGCGGCCCAGACGAAGACATCCGGTCCGCCCGGCCAGATCACGGACCGGGCGGCGTCCACGAGCAGCGAGGTCGTGCCGGCCGGTTGGCCCGCCCGGTGCAGCCAGCGAAGGCGCACGCCATCGGGCTTCGTGAGCGGCAGTTCGTCGGCAGGCCCGTCCACCTCGACGAAGACCTCGCCCCGCGCCTCCGGCCCCATCTCCTCCAGAGAGCGGGCGATGGCGGGCAGCGCCGATTCGTCGCCGAGCGCCAGCACCCAGCCGACCGAGGGAATTTCGCCGCCGCCCGGGCCGAGCAGGCCGACGCGGTCTCCCGGCTGCGCCGTGCGCGCCCAGCGGCATCCCGCCCCCGGCGGCGTGTGCAGCACCACGTCCACGGCCATGCGCCCGCCCGCCGGATCGACGCTGCGCACCGTGTAGACGCGTGTCTTCAACGTGTCCTCGCCTTCCGGCCAGATCGGTAGCGCCGCCGGGCCGGCGGTGGGCCAGACCGGCTCGCGGCCTTCGGGCGGAAACAGAAGGCGCACATGCAACCCGCCGCTGACGAAGCGCTCGAGGCGCTCGCCGGACAGATGCACGCGACGCATGTTGGGGCTGATCGTCTCGGCGCCGACGACCCGCATTTCCCGGAAATGCGGCAGTTCGGTCGTGCCCGCGCCGTCGCCGGTCCAGACGAGCGGTGGGCAGGCCGACCCGAACACGCTCTGCACGTAATAGGCGACGATGCCCTTGGCGACGCCATGGCGGGCGGCGTCATCGGCTTCCAGCGCGATGGTCGCGCGGCCCTCTGTGAATCGAATGCGGGCGAGCGCCCCGCCGTGAACCGGCAGAACGGTCTCGCGCGCGGGATCGACCTCGGTCGGCATGTCGTCGGGCAGATGGCGGGCGAGTTCCCGGAGGAACCAGTTCGGATCGTCCAGCGGCACGCCGAGATGCGCCAGGAATGCAGAGGTCATGCGATCTTCGTCCGGTGGACTGCGGTGGCCGCCACCGCGAGGCGGGGGGACGCTGCCCGTCTAACGCGGTGCTCACCGGCTCGTCAATAAAGATGACAGACACAGTCATATTTCGGAGACGGGACGGCGCTCGACTTTGGCGCGGGCTTGTGTTGCCCTTCGCTCCGTTCGAGGCGGCGCGGCAGTCGGCCGCACCACGCCTCCTGTCCAGACGAGGAGCCTATCTGCCTATGCGTCTTCGCCGCTTTCTTCTCGGCCCGGCCCTCGTGGCGCTTTCCCTCGCCTTCGGCCCCAGCGGATTCGCCGAGGCCGCACCGCGCGACGATGTGACGATCGGCATGGCGATCGAGCCGTCCGGCCTCGATCCGACGATCGCCGCGCCCGTGGCGATCGGGCAGGTCGTCTGGCAGAACGTCTTCGAAGGCCTGACCCGGATCGACGAGACCGGCAAGGTTCTGCCCCAGCTCGCGCAGAGCTGGACCATGAGCGAGGACGGCAAGACCCTCACCTTCAAGCTGCGCGCCAATGTCCGCTTCCACAATGGCGCCGCCTTCGATTCCGCGACTGCGAAGTTCACGCTGGACCGGGCGCGGTCGGCCGATTCCACCAATCCGCAGAAGGCCTTCTTCTCGGTCATCGATGCGGTGGAGACGCCCGACGCGGCGACGCTGGTTTTGAAGCTGCGCGAGCCCTCGGGCAACCTCCTCTACTGGCTGGGCTGGCCCTCCTCGGTCATGGTCGAGCCCAAGAGCGCGGCCAGCAACCGCACCGATCCGGTCGGCACCGGCCCGTTCCGCTTCGCCGAATGGCGCGCGGGCGATCGGCTGACGTTGCAGCGGTTCGACGGATATTGGAACGCGGAGGACAAGCCGGCGCTCGCCCGCGCGACCTTCCGCTTCATCAGCGATCCGACCGCCCAGAGCGCCGCCCTGAAGGCGGGCGACGTCGACGCCTTCCCTGAATTCGGCGCGCCGGAACTCTACGACACGTTCAAGGCCGATCCGAAATTCGCGCAGGTCGTCGGCAACACGGAACTGAAGGTCGTGGCCGGCCTCAACAGCCGCGTGAAGCCGCTGAGCGACGTGCGCGTGCGCCAGGCCCTGATGATGGCGGTGGACCGCCAGACGCTTATCGACGGCGCCTGGGGCGGCTTCGGGACGCCGATCGGCAGCCATTACACGCCGAACGACCCCGGCTATCGTGACCTCACGGGTGTTCTGCCCTACGACCCGGCCAAGGCTAGGGCGCTCCTGGCGGAAGCCGGCTATCCCAACGGGTTCGAGCTGAGCATCCGCTCGCCGCAGATGAGCTATGCGACGCGCAGCTCGGAAATCCTCCAGGCGATGCTCGCGGAGATCGGCGTCACGCTTCGCATCGTGCCGACCGAGTTTCCGGCCGTCTGGGTGGATCAGGTCTTGAAGGGCCACGATTTCGAGATGACGATCGTCGCCCATGCCGAGCCGCTCGACATCGGCATCTACGCGCGGCCCGACTATTATTTCGGCTTCGCCAACCCGGAGTTCGACAAGGTGATCGGCGAGGCGCAGCGCACGGTGAACGACAAGGACCGGCTCGCGCTCTATGGCAAGGCGCAGGAGATCCTGGCGCGCGACGTGCCGGCGCTCTACCTCTTTGTCATGCCGAAGCTCGGCCTCTGGAACACCGATCTGCAGGGGCTCTGGCACAACGAGCCGATCCCTTCCAATGATCTGACGGATGTGCGCTGGGTCCGCTGACGCGGCTCTAGCGACGGAGGGAAAAGCTCGCGACCACCGGAAGGTGGTCGGAGCCGGGCGCGGCGTCGTGGAAGGCTTCGGCGCTTTCGAGCTGCAAGTCCGCGCTCGCATAGATCCGGTCCATCGGCATGAAAGGCCGCTTGGCCGGCCAGCTCGGCCGCTGGACGACCTGCGGCAGCACGGCGCGGAGTTCGGCGTCCACTGCCCCCGACGCGCGCCATTCGTTGAAGTCTCCGAGCGCGATCGCTGCCTCGCCGGGCCGCACGAGACCCGACAGGAACGCCGCCTGCCGCTGCCGCGCGGCCGGGCGCAGGCCGAAATGCGCGGCAAGGCAGCGGACCCGGCCGAGCGGTGTCTCCGCCTCCGCCTCGATCACCGCGCGCGGCTCGAAGCCGGGTCCCGGCAGCGCGTGGACCTTGACGTCGCGCAGCGGATGGCGGGACCAGAGGAGATGGCCGTAGTCTCGTCCGCGCGCTCCGAAGAGCCGCGCCTCCGCGACATGATCTGCGAGCGCCTCGCGCAGGCGTTCGAAGGCGAAGGGCTCGCGCCCGAGATGGGCGCGCCCGTCCACTTCCTGCAGGGCGATGATGTCGGCGTCGATCGCGCGGATCAGGCGGATCGTGCGTTCGAAATCGGGCCGTCGCCCCTCGCCGAAGAAGCCGTGGATGTTCCAGGTCGCGACGCGCAGCGCGCCGCTAGCGGACATGGTCTCCCTGCCCGCTGCCGGTGACGGTCTTCAGGATCAGGACGAGATCGCCCGTGAAGCTGCGACCTGTGAGGTAGGCTGCGTCGGTTTCGGCGAGGAGAACCGGCGTCGACATGTCGATGCCCCGCACCTGCGCCAGACCCGTGATGCCCGGCCGCAGCGCCAGCACGCCGCGCGTCTCGCGCTCCTCGATCACCTCGCGCTGGACGGGCAGGCAAGGTCTCGGGCCGACGAAGCTCATGTCGCCGCGCAGGACGTTCCAGAGCTGGGGCAGTTCGTCCAGCTTCCAGCGCCGAAGCTTCTTGCCGAGCGGCGTGACGGCCGAGCTCGACATTTCGTGGGTGGCGACGGATGCCGTGCCCTGCCGCATCGTGCGCAGCTTGTAGCAGGTGAAGGGTCGCCCCTGCCGGCCGACCCGTGTTTGCGCGAAAAGACCCGGCCCCTCGCTGTCCCGGCGCACCAGGATCACGAGGAGACCGATCAACCAGCCGAGAGCCAGAAGGCCGGCAAGGCTTGCCAGAATGTCGAACACACGCTTCATGACGCAGCGATTGCCGCAACCGGCCCCCAAGGGCAAGCGGCACGCGGCCAGAGGTCAGGGAAAGTCGAGCCCATGCGCATTCTCGTCACCGGCGGCCACGGCTTCATCGGCCGCGCGCTCGTTCCCCTTCTGCGCGCACAGGGGCACGAGGTTCTGGCCCCGCGCCGGGGCGAAAGCGGCTTTCCCGGCGATCTCGCCGCCATCGACGGCTGGGCCGACTGGCCGGACCGGCTCGACGCCGTGGCGCATCTGGCCGCCCTCAACCCCGAACGCGGCGACGCGGCCTCGCGCGATGACGCAGCCCTCATGCGCGCCAATGTCGCGGCGACGATGGCGCTCGCCGATCGCGCGGTGCGGAGCGGCGCCCGCCGGTTCGTTCTCGCCTCGACGCTTCTCGTTCACCCGTTCAGTCCCGCGCCGATCCGGGAGGATAGCCCGACCGCGCCGCAGAACAGCTATGCCGCCTCGAAGCTCGCCGCCGAAACCGCGCTCCGGCGCGCCGTGGAAGGCAGCGCGACGAGTGGCACGGTGCTGCGTCTCGCGCCTGTCTATGGCGAGGGCGGGCGCGGCGGCGTTCATGCGCTGCTTCGGCTGGCGCAGGGGCCCCTGCCCCTGCCCTTCGGCGGCGGGGCGCGGCGCAGCTTCCTGTCGCGGCGGAATGCGGCGGATGCGATCGCCTTCGCGCTGACGGACGAGCGGGCGGCGGGTGAGACCTTTCTTGTGGCGGACAGCGAGGCGCTGCGGCTCGGCGAGTTCGTCGCCCGCGTGCGAACGCTTCGGGGGCGCTCGCCGAGTCTCGTGACCTTGCCGGGCGGTCTCCTGCGCGCGGCGGCGCGCGCACTCGGAAAGAGCGAGGTCCATGACCGGCTCTTCGCCGGGCTGGAAGCCGAGACGACGAAGCTCCGCCGCGCCGGTTGGACGCCGCCGCAGACGCTGGATGAAGGACTGCGCGACGCCTTGTCCGACTCGGCCCCGCAGCGGTCTTGATGAAGCCCCACGCCCTTCTGTAGATTGTGCGACATGTCAGCTCATACGCCCACCGACCCCGCCAAGATCCAGCGCCAGAAGCGACTCGAGGAAACGCTGAAGGAGAACCTCCGGCGCCGCAAGGCACAGGCGCGCTCGCGCAGCGAAACGGCCGAGCGGCCGGGCCTGATGCCGAGCGACGAGGACGCCGAAAACGAGGCCTAGGGGCCTGATAAGTGGGCCATGCATTCCTGCATGGGACAATCCCGCTTCGACCTTGCTCGACAGGTCTGCGACAGGTGGACTTTGAGGGTCGAGAACCTTAGAACCCTTCTCACGAAGGAGTTCCGGATGATCGACTATCAGTCCCATTTCGAGTCCGCGATCGAAGCTCTTCATGCCGAAAAGCGCTACCGGGTCTTCGCGGATCTGGAACGCATCGTCGGTCGCTTCCCCACCGCCCTCTGGCGCAACGAGGGCGAGGCGCGGGAAATCACCGTCTGGTGTTCCAACGACTATCTCGGCATGGGCCAGCATCCGGGCGTTCTCGACGCGATGACCCGCACGGCGACCAGCATGGGCTCGGGCGCCGGCGGCACGCGCAACATTTCGGGCACCAACCATCCCCTGGTCGAGCTGGAGCGCGAGCTCGCCGACCTGCATGGCAAGGAAGCCGCGCTCGTCTTCACCTCGGGCTTCGTGTCGAACGAGGCGTCGATCTCCACGATCGCCAAGCTCCTTCCCGATTGCCTGATCTTCTCCGACGAGCTGAACCACGCCTCGATGATCGAGGGCGTGCGCAAGTCGGGCTGCCGCAAGCATGTCTTCCGGCACAACGACCTCCAGCATCTCGAAGAGCTTCTGAAGGCGGCCGATCCCGAGCGCCCCAAGCTCGTCGTCTTCGAGAGCGTCTATTCCATGGACGGCGACATCGCGCCGATCGCCGAAATCTGCGATCTCGCCGAGCGCTACAACGCCATGACCTATATCGACGAGGTTCATGCGGTCGGCATGTACGGCCATCGCGGCGGCGGCATCTCGGAGCGTGACGGCGTCGCACATCGGCTCGACGTGATCGAGGGAACGCTGGCCAAGGCCTTCGGCGTTCTCGGCGGCTATATCACGGGCAGCCGCGCGCTGATCGACGCGGTGCGCTCCTACGCCCCCGGTTTCATCTTCACCACCGCCCTGCCCCCGGCGCTCGCCGCCGCCGCCGTTGCCTCGATCCGTCACCTCAAGGGCTCGCAGGCCGAGCGCGACGGACAGCAGCGTCAGGCCGCGCAGGCGAAAGCCGAGTTCGCGGCGGCCGACCTCCCCGTCATGCCTTCGGACACGCATATCGTGCCCGTGCTCGTCGGCGACGCCGACCTCTGCAAGCAGGCGAGCGACCGCCTCCTGAAGGTCCACGACATCTACATCCAGCCGATCAACTACCCGACCGTGCCGCGCGGCACCGAGCGCCTGCGCATCACGCCGACGCCGCTGCACAGCGACGCGCTGATCGCGACGCTCCGCGACGCGCTGGTGGAAACCTGGACGGCGCTCGGCATTCCCTTCGCGTCCGACCGGCCCGAGGGCGAGGAGCGCCGCGAGGACGTGACCTCGCTCGTGGTCGCGCAGGCCGGCGGCTGAGCCGCTCTCGGTCAAGCTATCCAAATGAAAACGCCGGGCTTCGCGCCCGGCGTTTTCGTGTCTGAGGGAGCTTTTGCTTCAGGCCGGCGTGTCGGGGCCGCTCGTGTCGCGCGCGTCGGCATCGGGCGCCGCCTCGCGCTGGACGATGTTGCGCTCGGTGCGCTGGCGCGGCAGGCGCTTGGCGAGCAAGGGCACGACCAGGGCGAGGCACATGAAGCGCACGACATGGTGCGCGGCGACATAGGCCGGGTCGAGATCGAACTGGAAGGCCAGAACCGTCAGCGCTTCCAGCGCGCCGGGCGCATAGGCGAGCGCGATCTTGCCCAAGGAAATGCCGAGAAGCGCAAGGGCCGTGAGCCCCGCCAGACCCGACAGGACGATACCGATCGCAAAGGCTCCGAGCGAGGCCGGCAGAAGCTGGAACATCGCGTTGCGATCCTCCCGCCGCAGCCGCGCTCCAATGGTGCAGCCGAGGACGATCAGGGCCGGCGTCGCGATCCAGGTTGGGATCGCCACCGGGGCGATCTCCGTGCCGTGCATGAAGGCACTGGCGAGCAGCGCGCCGAGGATCAGCCCGCCCGGCACGCGCGAGCGCACCCCGAGCCAGGCAAGAAGCAGCGCGGAACCGATCAGGAGCCCATATTGCAGCGGCGAGCCGACGATGCCGCCACGAAGACCGTCATTGACGACCTCCCCGCCTTCCAGCCAGCCGAGAAGCGGCGTCAAGGCGCCGATCAGAAGCAGGAGGCGCGTCGACTGCACCACGATGATGCGCGTCATGTCGGCCTTGGTTTCCGACGCGGCGGCGAGCACGAAGGACAGCGCGCCGGGCAAGGAGGCGAAAAGCGCCGTCTCGCGGTCCCAGCCGAAGGCGCGCTGCAGGAAGACGTTGGTGACGACGACGACGCAGGCGACGCCGACCATCTGGATCAGGAAGGACAGCGGCCAGAGCGCCAGCTGGTTCACGACGTCGGGCGTCACGCCCGAGCCGGCCTGGATGCCCAGAATGAAGAAGGTCACGTCGCGCAGCCGGGTCGGGATGAAGACCGGAACGCCCGACAGGCTGGCGACGGCGATCGTGATCGTCGCGCCGAGCAGCCAGGCCACCGGCAGGCCGGACAGATCGGCGAGCGCGCCGCCGAGCGTTCCGAGGGCAAGGGTCGTGGCGAATCTCACCCCCGCCTGAGCGGGGCTCAAGCCTCGGTTCCGATCCAGTGCGCCAGACGCCGCGCGGCCTCCTCCACCTCGTCGAGGCGGCGGTGGAAGCAGGCGCGCAGATAGGCCCGCGTTCCCGTTCCGAAGGCGGTGCCGGGCGCGAGGCCGACGCCCGCCTCGTCGGCGATGCGGAAGGCGGCCTTGTAGCCGTCGTCGATACCGTCGATCGCGAAGAAGGCGTAGAAGGCGCCGGACGGCGGCGCGAGGCGGACGCGGTTGGTGGAGAGAAGCGCCTGCGAGAAGATGTCCCGCGCCTTATGGGCGCGCGCGATCTGCTCCTCCACGAAGGCGTCGCCCTGCTCGATCGCGGCCACCGCGCCGCGCTGCATGAAGGCCGCGACCCCGGAGTTGGAATATTGAATGAGGTTCTCGATCAGATTGCCGAGTTCCTTCGGCCCCTCGATCCAGCCGACGCGCCAGCCCGTCATCGCCCAATTCTTGGAGAAGGAGTTGACGAAGATCACCGCGTCGTCGTCCCGCATCTCGTCATGGAAGGACGGCGCGCGGCCGCCCTCGTAGAAGAAGCGGGCGTAGATTTCGTCGGCGATCACGAAGATGCCGGCCTCGCGGGCGACCGACAGGATCGCGCGGATCGTCTCGCGATCGGCCGTCCAGCCGGTCGGATTGTTGGGCGTGTTGACGAAGATGGCGCGGGTGCGCGGCGTGATCGCGGCGCGCAGGCGCTCGGCGTCGAAGCGCCAGTCGGTGCCGTCGAACCGCAGTTCCACCGGCACGGGCTTGGCACCGGACAGCGCCGCCGCCGCCTCGAAATTCGGCCAGAGCGGCGCGATGAAGACGATCTCGTCCCCGGCGCCGACCAGGGCGGAGACCACCGTCTGGATCGCGTGCATGCCCGAGCCGGTCACGAAGATGCGCTCGGGCGAGGTCGCACGCCCGTAGAGGCGTTCGGTATAGGACGCCAGGGCGGCGCGCAGTTCGGGAAGACCGCGCTGCCAGGTGTAGAAGGTCTCGCCCGCCTTCAGGCTTTCGGCCGCGGCATCGGCGATGAAGGAGGGCGTTGCCAGATCGCCCTCGCCTGCCCAGAGCGGGATCAGCCCGTCGCGCCCGCGCGCATGATTGATGACGGCCACGATGCCGCTTTCGGGAGCGGCCAAGGCGCCGGCTCGAAGTCGATGAAGATGGCTCACGTCGCGAAACTCGCCCCAATGCTTCGCTCCGCCGACCACCCGGCGAGCGACAGCCGGGGAGTCGGTCTTTCCAGCGCGCCCGTCAAGCCCTTCGAGCCGTGTAACGCCCGGAAGGAACCGTCAAAGCCCGGTGCCGGGCACCTGTCCCGGCCGCGCGCCGCGCCCGGCCGCCAGAAGATCGCGGATCTCCTCCAGAAGCTCCTCCTCGCGGGGGACCTTCTTCTGTTCCGGCGGCTTGGCCTCTTCCTTGCGCTTGAGGCGGTTCATGCCCTTCACCACGAGAAAGAGCACGAAGGCGACGATCACGAAATTGATCAGGAGCGTCAGGAAGTTGCCATAGGCGAGAACCGGCCCCTGCTCTCTCGCCTGCGCGAGGCTCGAGGCGGTGACATTGCCGCTGAGCGCGACGAACTTGTTGGTGAAATCCACGCCGCCCGTCACGAGGCCGATCAGCGGCATGAAGAGGTCGGCCACCACCGAATTGACGAGGCCGGAGAAGGCCGCGCCGATGATGATGCCGATCGCCAGATCGACCATGTTGCCCTTCAGGGCGAATTCCCGAAACTCCTTGAGCATTGCCATCCCCCATCGGCCCGCGTTGAATGAGGAGGTGTGGCTCGCNCNCCGCGCGGCAAGATGCCGCCACCCGCTCTACGCGCGCTCGGACCCCAGAAAATGCACGACGACCTCGCGCCGGTGCGGGCGGGCGCGGTGTTCGAACAGGTAGATCCCCTGCCACGTGCCGAGCATCAGACACCCGCGTGAAACCGGGATCGACAGGCTCGTGTCGGTCAGCGCCGTCTTGATATGGGCGGGCATGTCATCAGGCCCCTCCATCGTGTGGACATAGGGCGCGTTTTCCGGCGCCAGCCGATCGAAGGCGGCGAGAAGATCGGTGCGCACGTCCGGATCGGCGTTTTCCTGAATGGTGAGGGAGGCCGAGGTGTGGCGGATGAAGAGCGTCGCGAGCCCATCGCCGGCCCCTTCCGCCGCCAGCACTTCGTTCACGCGGCGCGAAATGTCCGTGAAGCCGCGCCCGCGCGTGTCGATGGCAAGGGTCTCGATGAACTGCCGGTCCGCCCGTTGCATGATGCGCTTCCTTCCCTTGGGTCCTCGCCGGGCTACGATAGGTCAGCGCCGTCAGGCGGAAAGACGCGCGGTCGCAGGCGCGAGCCGGCTCGCTCCCGGGACGGCGCCCACGAGCTTTGGTGATTGCGTGGACACCAGGAAATTGCTTTTGCTGGCAAGGTCTGGCAGCGGAACGATCATGAGCACGCAAGCCCCCATCTATAAGTTGACGCCCCGGAGCGACTGGCTGGAAGCCGAGGCGACCGGCCGGTTCGATGGCGCGCCGGTGGACCTCGCCGACGGCTATATTCACTTCTCCACCGCCGAGCAGGTGCGCGAAACGGCGGCCAAGCATTTCACGGGCGAGACGACGCTGCTCCTCGTGGCGGTGGACCCGGGCGCGCTCGGCGACGCGCTGCGCTGGGAGCCCTCGCGCGGCGGCGCGCTCTTCCCGCATCTCTACGCGCCGCTCTCGCTCGACGCGGTGCTCTATGTGCGCGATCTGCCGCTCGGCGAAGACGGCGTACATCTCTTCCCGGAAAGCGTTCGATGAGTCTCTACGATCTGGCCCGCCCTCTCGTCTTCCAGCTCGACGCCGAGCGCGCGCACAAGCTGGCGATCGAAGCGCTGAAGCGCGGGCTCGTGCGCCGGCAGGACATTCCGCTCGACGCGCGCCTGCGTGTCGAGGTCGCGGGCCTCTCCTTCGGCAATCCGCTGGGTCTGGCCGCCGGCTTCGACAAGAACGCCGAGGTGCCGGACGCCATGCTTCGGCTCGGCTTCGGCTTCGTGGAGATCGGCACGGTGACGCCGCTGCCGCAGGAGGGCAACGCCAAGCCGCGCATCTTCCGCATTCCCGAGAAGGCCGCCGTCATCAACCGGCTCGGCTTCAACAACGAGGGCCATGCCGAAGTCGCCGAACGGCTGGAAAAGCGCGCGCGCAAGCCCGGTCTCGTCGGTGTCAATATCGGCGCCAACAAGGATTCGGCCGATCGCATCGCCGATTACGTCACGGGCATCCACCGCTTCGCGGAACTCGCCCGCTATCTGACGATCAACATTTCCTCGCCCAACACGCCGGGCCTGCGCAATCTCCAGAAGGGCTCGGATCTCGACGATCTCCTGTCCAACGCGGTGGCGGCGCGCGACGGCGCGGCGGCACTGACGGCGACCGATCGCAAGCCCCTCTTCCTCAAGGTCGCGCCCGACCTGACGCTGGACGAGGTGGAGGCCATTGCCGAGACGGCCAAGCGCCGCAAGGTGGACGGGCTGATCGTCTCCAACACGACGCTGTCGCGCCATGGCGTGGAAGGCAGCCCCCTCGCCAACGAGATCGGCGGCCTGTCGGGCCGGCCGCTCTTTGCGCGCTCGACCTATGTTCTCGCCGCCTTCCGCCGCGCGCTCGGCCCCGAATTTCCGCTGATCGGCGCGGGCGGCGTCGAGAACGGGCGCACGGCGCTCGCCAAGATCGAGGCCGGCGCCGACCTCGTGCAGCTCTACAGCGCGATGGTCTATGGCGGACCGGAGCTGCCGATCCGCATCCTCAAGGACATGATCCGCTTTCTCGACAAGACCGGGCTCGACACGATCGCACATCTCAGAGATTCGAAGGTGGACGACATCCTCGCCGGCACGCCGCCGCTCGGCTGGGAGCAGGAACGGGTCTGAGGCGGGGGCGCCGCCATGCCGCTGCCGCTCGTGCATCACCCGGCCTTCGACGCGCTCTTCGACGAGGCGCATCGCTTCCCCATGCGCAAGTTCACGCGGCTTGCCGAAATTCTGGTGGAGGACGGTCTGGTGCCGGCTGGCTTCCATGTGCCGGCGCCGGCCTCGCCGGACGAGCTCGAACTCGCGCATGACCCCGCCTATGTCGAAGCGGTCCTGACGCAGACCGTGCCGAGCGCGACCGAAAAGGCCATCGGCTTTCCGGTGGACGCGCGGGTCGCCCTGCGCTCGCGCTGCGCCACGGGTGGCACGCTTCTTGCCGCCCGGCTAGCGCTCGACGGCGGGCTCGCCTGCAACACGGCGGGCGGCAGCCATCACGCGAGCCGCGAGGGGGGCGCGGGCTTTTCCGTCTTCAACGACGTGGCGGTGGCCGCCGCGACGCTCCTGCACGAGGGGACGCTCGGGCGCGTTCTCGTGTTCGACTGCGACGTTCATCAGGGCGACGGCACCGCGCGCATCTTCGAGGGCGATCCGCTCGTCTACACGCTGTCCATGCATGGCGAGCGCAACTATCCGCACGAGAAGGCGCGCTCGGACTGCGACGTGCCGCTGCCGGACGGGATGGAGGACGAGGCCTATCTGGCGCTTCTGCCCGATCTCCTCGCCCACAGCCTCGCGGCAGCGCGGCCCGATCTCGTCTTCTACAATGCCGGCGTCGATCCGCACCGGGACGACCGGCTGGGGCGTCTCGCCCTCTCGGACGAAGGGCTGGCCGAACGCGACCGCCGCGTCATCGGCTTCTTTCGCGAGCGCGGCATTCCCATCGTCGGCGTCATCGGCGGTGGTTATTCGCGCGACATCGAGGCGCTGTCCCGCCGCCACACGATCCTGCATCGCACGGCGGCGGAGTTCGTCTGAGCCGAGTGCTCAGACGCCGCGCGTCTTCAGGAGGCGCGAGATCAGGAAGATCGGAACGACGATCGCCGCGCCCATGAGCACGTAGTCGACCGCGCGGTTCAGCGAACCGAAGACGCTGACCCAGGCCCAGTGGACGAGATTCACAAGGCTGTCGAGGATTTCGGCCGGCCGCAGGTCGAGCCAGGACAGGACGACGCCCACCAGAAGCGAGATGACCAGAAGGCGCACGATCACGCCCAAGGGCGAGCCACCCAGAAAAGTCGTCAATCGGCTGGACATGGCACCTCTTCTCGGCCCGGTTTCAGACCTTGGAGGTAAAGGCGCGATTGTGGCGATGCAAGGCGTGGCTCATTCCAGCATGGCCTGAAGCGTTTCCAGCCGATCCGCCTCGAAGGCGGGCTTGTCCCAGCGCAGGCGTGACACGCGCGGAAAGCGCATGGCGACGCCCGACTTGTGGCGCGTCGAGCGCGCCAGCCCCTCGAAGGCCACTTCGAGCACCAGCCCATGATCGGGCTCGGCCCGCACCGAGCGCACCGGGCCGAAGCGGTCGATCGTGTTGTCGCGGATATATTTGTCGAGCTGCTTCAGTTCCTCGTCGGTGAAGCCGAAATAGGCCTTGCCGACGGGCACGAGTTCCGGCTGATCGGCCGGCCCGGTCCAGACCCCGAACGTGTAGTCGGAATAGAAGCTCGACCGCTTCCCGTGCCCGCGTTGGGCATACATCAGGACGGCATCGATGAGATGCGGGTCCTGCTTCCACTTGAACCACGGACCTTTCGGCCGGCCCGGCACATAGGCCGAGTCCCAGCGCTTCAGCATCAGGCCTTCGATCACCGGATGGGGCGGCTCGGCGCGCAGGCGCGACAACGCCTCGAAATCGGCAAAGGGCACGAAGGGCGAGATGTCGAAGCGGGTCGGCTCCAGATCGGCGACGAACCGGTCCAGCCGCTTGCGCCGCTCGGCGAAGGGAAGCGTTCGCAGGTCGTCCGCGCCGTCCTGCAGGAGATCGTAGGTCCGCAGGAAGACCGGATGCTTCTTCATCACCGCCGCCGAGACGGTCTTGCGGTTCAGCCGCTGCTGAAGATCGGAAAAGGTGCCGACCACGATATCGTCGCGCACCGCGCCGCTCTCATGCTCGACCTTCGGCGCGCCGCTCTTGCCGGACGGCCGCGCCACCAGCAACTCGCCGTCGAGCGAGCCGTCATAGGTCATGAAGTCCAAGAGATCGGGAAAGGCACCGGAAATGTCGTCGCCCGTGCGCGAATAGAGCCGGCGCACGCCGCGCTCCACCGTCGCCTGCACGCGGATTCCGTCCCACTTCCATTCGGCGGCATAGGTCTCGGGATCGATCCGGCCGTAGTCGGGCGCTTCCAGCGGCTGCGACAGCATCACCGGCCGGAACGGCGCGGCAGCGGCGGAAACGGGCTTCTCGGCGTCGCCCTCCAGCCAGGCGAAAAGCTCCTCGTAGGGCGCGCGCAGCCCGTGCCAGAGTTCCTCGATCTCGGCGATCTCCTTGGCCCCGAAATCGGCCAGCGCCTGTTTGGCGAGGCGCGAGGACACGCCGATGCGCAGCGCACCGGTCACGAGCTTCAAAAGGGCGTAGCGGCCGGACGAATCCAGCCGGTTGAGCCAGTCCTCCACGAGCTTCGGTCCCTCAGTGCGGCTCGCGGCGTCGAGCGTGGTGACGACCTCCGACAGGCTCGGAACGTCGTTGCGCCCCCTCGCCTCGCCATCGTGCGGCGAAGGCCAGACGAGCGCGATCGTTTCCGCGAGATCGCCGACATAATCGTAGGAATAGCCGAACAGGACTTCGTCCATCCGGCTCGCCATCAGATCGCGCAGCATCGCGGGCTTCACGGAGCGGATGTCGAGTTCGCCGGTGAGCGCCGCCAGCGCGTAGCCGCGCTCGGGATCGGGCACCGAGCGGAAATAATCCACCATCAGCTTCAGCTTGCCGTTGCGCGACGGCGTGAGAACCAGACGATCGAGAAGTTCGGCAAAGCGCTGCAAGGCGGCTGGCTCCACGGTGGGCCTCTAGGCGACGATACCTAGCGCCCGAACCCGCACCCGGAAGGCGTCACGCGGCGGGCAGAGGCCGCGCGAAGGCCGACAGCGCCTTTTCCGTGCGCTTCTGGAGATGATGGCGCGCCGTGAACACGGCGTCCGCGTCCATCCCCGGCTCGCGGATCAGCCATTCCAGATAGTCCGTCGGCACGTCGCGCAAGGCGATGTTGCGATGCCGGCCGAAGCGCAGCCGCGCCAGAAGCGCCGGCTCGTTCGACACGCGCTCGGCGCGCTCCAGAAAATCGGCGAGGTCGCGGCAGCGCGGCAGAAGCTCGGCCGTGATCCGTCGCAGCAGAACCGCCGTGCAAAGCGCATCGAACAGGGCCCGGTGCGGATGCAGCCCCTCCAGATCGGGCGCGACGTCGCTGAGATCGAGCGGCACGTATTTCACCAGTGACTGCAGCCCGTGCGCCCTCACATCCGGGAAGGCCCGCAGCGCCAGCTTGTAGGTACAGAGCCAGGTGCCGGCGAGGCGCAGGCGCGAGCGATCGAAGCTCGCGCGCTGGGCGGCGAACAGCCTTATATCGGCGAAGGGCTGGACGGCTTCCGCGAAGGGCGGCGCGCCTTCCAGCATCTCGTCGGTGATCTTGTGAACGCGGCGGGCGTGCGGATTGATCTCGACGCCGGCCGGATCGGCCAGCGTCTGCATCGGGTTGACGATGCGGCCCGTTGCGAGATCGAGATCGACCGAGCCGATCTCGATCACCGCGTCCTCCTCCAGCTTCTGGCCGGCGGTTTCCGTATCGATCACCCGCACGGTTGTCGGGCCCATGTCCGGAAAGAGCTGCGGCGTGAGGGGAGACGCGGGGAAGAGTGAGTCCATGACGGTCAAAATCGGCCGCTTCGCGCCCTATCGCAAGACCTGTGCGGCAATCGGTTCAATGACCGGCGATGGTCAGCACCGAAAAGAACGTGTCGTCCGCCGGCTTCATCCCGAGTTCCGCGCCGCCGATCAACACGATCTGCCCGCCGCTCAAGGTCGCCAGACCCGAGACATTGCCGAAATTGGCGTTTCCGGCGTTGAGCGGAGCCTTGAGATCGTAGTCGCGCTCCGGCTGCTCGGCGAGATAGGACCGGCCGATGGCGGCCGAGAAGCGGTCGTTCAGCGGCGCGAGATGAACGAGGAATCTTTCGCCGGTCAGCTTCTCGATGGTCACGGTGCCGTCTCCCGCCTTCTCGATCCGGCAGCGATGGGTGCCAACCGTCCGGCTGGCTTCGTCCAGGAAGCCGAACCAGCGCAGCGTGCAGTCGGCTTCTCCCGCCTGGATGTCGATCGGCGCGGCCAATGTCTCCTCGACGCCCGGTTCGGCCACGGTGCCGGAGGCGTCGATGTCATCGAGGCGCATAGCGACGCTCGCGGCGGCCTTCGTGCCGCCATCGCCCTTGATCGGCCCGATGGCTGCGAGCGTGCGTTCCACGCGCGAAGGCAGATCGATCAGCCCTTCGCGGTCGCTGTCGGACAGGAGCGACAGTGTATTCTCACATTCCTCCGAGCAACTGCCGCCGAAGGGGGCGGCGAGATCCTGCGGCGCGGAAACGGCGGCGGGCGCGCTCGCGTCGGGAACCCCGCGCGTCACCGCCGGACTGTCGGCATCGGCGGCGATGGAGAAACCGCTCATCGCCGCGCCCAAACCGCAAAAGCCGAGAATGCCGAGCGAGGCGATGGCAAAGCGGGTGGAGCGAGATGACATGGGCGGGCCTTCCGTATCGAGCGAGACAGACTTCCAACGCGAATGAGCCCATTCCGGGGCCAGCCCGCCGGCGAATCCACAGCTCTGTTGCGAAGCAGCAACGATGGTTAGCGGAGCGTTTCGCTAGCCTCCCGCAGCGCCGAGCCCGGAAACCTCTTGGCAGGCGTCCCAGGCTGCGTTAGCTCTTGTCTTACGTTTACGTTAGATGCGGAGGAAGCCTTGTCCCTGCCCACCTCGCTCCACGGGCGCCTGCGCCTTCCCGCGATCGCCGCGCCGCTCTTCATCATCTCCAATCCGGCGCTGACGATCGCCCAGTGCAGGGCCGGCATCGTCGGAGCCTTTCCGGCCCTCAACGCCCGGCCGGCCGAACGTTTGAGCGAGTGGCTGTCGGAGATCGCAGAGGCGCTGGCCGCGCATGACGCCGCCCATCCCGACCGGCCCTCCGCCCCCTTCGCGGTGAACCAGATCGTCCACCGCTCCAACGCGCGGCTCGACGCGGACCTTCGCGTCTGCGTCGACCACAAGGTGCCCATCGTGATCACCTCGCTCGGCGCGGTCGAGGAGGTCAATCAGGCCGTGCATTCCTACGGCGGCATCGTTCTGCACGACGTCATCAACGACCGCTTCGCCCACAAGGCCATCGAAAAGGGCGCGGACGGGTTGATCGCCGTTGCCGCCGGGGCCGGCGGCCATGCGGGCACGCTTTCGCCCTTCGCGCTCGTTTCCGAAATCCGCCGCTGGTTCGACGGGCCCCTCTTCCTCTCCGGCGCGATCGCGACCGGCGCCGGTATCCTGGCGGCCGAAGCCATGGGGGCCGACGGCGCCTATATCGGCTCGGCCTTCATCGCCACCGAGGAAGCGAACGCGGCGGCCGCCTACAAGGACGCCGTCGTCGCAGGCCACGCGACCGACATCGTCTACAGCAACCTCTTCACCGGCGTTCACGGCAATTATCTGCGCGCCTCGATCGAGGCCTCTGGGCTGGACCCGGACAACCTCCCGGAATCCGATCCGTCGAAAATGGATTTCGGCGGCGAGAAGGCCGCCAAGGCGTGGAAGGACATCTGGGGCGCCGGCCAGGGAATCGGCGCGGTCGATTCCATCGTTCCGGCCGGCACGCTCGTCGACCGCCTCGCCTCGGAATACGCCCGAGCCCGCGAAAAGCTTCTCTCCCCCACGGCGAAACCGTGAGGCGCATCAGAGCCTTACAACCGCCCCTTCGATCATCTCTTCGAGCCCGTCATTTTCCTGTTGCGCCGCTCGGAGGAATTGGCTAGTAACCCGCTCACGGCCGGCGGACAACGCCAAGCCAAGCCGCTTTAGCTCAGTCGGTAGAGCACATCATTCGTAATGATGGGGTCAGGTGTTCGAGTCACCTAAGCGGCACCAGCAGTTTCGAGGGGTTAGCGTTCATTCGCTAGCCCCTTTTGCTTTTCGTGGCCTCGGTGTGGTCCGGAAGGCAGAAGCGAACTTCCAGCTGACGGAAACCCGCTAGCCGCCCGTCGGGCAAAAGCCGCCCCGCTCTCAGCTCGCGAGAAGCCGGTTGATCTCGTTTGCCAGCTGGCTCTGGCTGTAGGGCTTGCCGAGGCGCGGAAGGTCGAGACGCATTCCCGGGGGTAGTTCGGCATAGCCGGTCGCCAGGAGGATGGGGAGGTCGGGCCGGAGCGCGAGCGCGGCTTCCGCCAGTTCGCCGCCATTCATCCGGGGCATGGCGAAATCGGTGATCATCAGATCGAAGACGGCGCCGCTGCGAAGGATGTCGAGCGCTTCCTGACCGGAATTGGCCTCGACGGTCTCGTGACCGAGATCCTGCAGCATATCGAGCGTGCTCATGGCGATCAGCATGTCGTCGTCGACCACCAGAATCCGCGCGCGGGTCGGCTTGTGGTCACGGGTCGAAGCGGGCGCGGTGGGGATCGGCACTTCGATATCGGTTTTGCTCTCGGCCGCGGGGAGCCAGAGTTCGGCGCGGGTTCCCTGGCCCGGGACGCTGGACAGGCGCAGCGCGCCGTTGAGCTGAACCGCCAGTCCATGGATCATCGACAGGCCGAGCCCTGTCCCCTTGCCGACCCCCTTGGTCGAGAAGAACGGTTCGGTCGATCGCTTGAGCGTGTCGGCGTCCATTCCGCTTCCGGTGTCGGATACGGTGAGACAGACATAGTCGCCGGGCGCGAGCTCGCCATCGCCGGCGCGGCGCTCGATCGCGATCGTCAGCTCCCCGCCGTTCGGCATGGCATCTCGCGCGTTGACGGCAAGGTTCAGGATCGCCAGCTCCAGCTGGTTGGCGTCCACGAGGGCCACAGCCGCCACGTCCGGCGGCAGAAGCCTGAGTTCGACGGCCGCGCCGATGGATTGCTCGAGCAGTTCCACCATGCCCTTCACGAGATCGGCGAGATTTCTCGGCTCCAGCTGGAGGTCCTGACGGCGGGCGAAGGCGAGAAGGCGCTGCGTCAAGGCCGCGCCGCGCTGCGCGCCGCTCATCGCGCCGTCGATCAAGCGCCTGGTTCTCGGGTCGGGATCGGCGTGCTTGCGCAAGAGTTCCAGATTGCCGAGCACGGCCATCAGGAGATTGTTGAAGTCGTGCGCGACGCCGCCCGTCAGCTGTCCGATCGCCTCCATCTTCTGGCTTTGCCGCAAGGCCAGTTGCGCCTCGGCCAGTTGCGCCTCGCGCCGGAGCCGGTCCGAGACGTCGATGACGAACTGATAGGCGCCGATCAGCCTTCCGCCTTCGTCGAAGAGCGGTCGAAACTTGATCTCGTAATAGGGGCGCGCCCGGTTCGGATCGCCGAATGTCTCGACGAAATCCACATGCTCGCCGCTCAGGCCCCGCGCCCAGCCGGCGCGAACCTCTTCCTGATGCTGTGGCTGATCGGCGAGAAGCGCCAGCATGTTGTCGCCCGCCTTCGGGCGGATGCCGAAGATCCGTTCGAACTCGTCGGCATTGGCGGCGTTGAGGGCGAGGATGTTGAAGTCGAGGTCCACCGCCATGACCAGAATGTCGGTGTGCTCGACGAGCGTCGCGAGGATATCGCGCTCGGCCGTTCGTTCGGCCACCCGTTCCGTCAGGCCGTCATTGGCGGCGCGCAGACGATCTTCCGCGATCTTTCGGTCGTGAATATCGACGGAGGACCCGAACCAGCGCGTGATCCGTCCGGTTCGCTGGTCGCGATAGGGTTCGGCGCGGTCGAGGAACCAGCGATACTCGCCGGACGCGGACCGAATCCGGTGTTCGCAACTGTGCGGCTTGCCCTCGTCGCGGGCCGACTGGAACGCGGCGACGACCTTCGGAGCGTCGGCGGGATGGATGAACGCGCCGGCGATTTCGCTCGGCGACATCGATGAGAAGCCGGCGCCGGTATATTCGGTGAACTGACGGTTCAGGTACTCCATCCGCCCGTCACCATCCGCGATCCAGATGATCTGCGGAACGGAGTTCACCATGAGTTGGAACTGCGCGTCCGTTTCCCGCAGCGCGACACGGGCCGCGTCCCGCTGCCGCTCGGCCCTGATGCGATCCGTCGTTTCGCCGAGAACGCAGAGGACGCCGCCCGGCCGTCCCGCCTCGTCGGGAATGGGCGAGAAGTCGAGATTCAGCCAGACCGGCTCCAGGCGCCCGGTGCGATCGAGCGTGAACTCCTGATCCCGGTACTGCAACGTGCCGCCCGCCAGGACGACCTGCAGGACGTTGCGGTTGAAGGCGGCGACCTCGGGCCATCCGTCATGCACCTTCGCGCCGAGGAGGTCCGGATGCCGCTTTCCCGCAAAGCGGGAATAGGCGTCGTTGTAGAGCATGATGCCGTCTTCGCCCCACAGGATAACCATGGGAACGGGCGAGCGCAGCATCAGCGAGACCGCCATGCGCAGGCTGACGGGCCAGGTCGCAAGGGCCCCGAGGGGAGTGTCTTCCCAGTTTTCGGACGCGATCAGCGCGCCGCAAGCGCCGCCGTCCGCGAGGGCCTGCCGAAAGAGCTGAGACTGCGTATCGAACACGTTTCACCCCCCGGAAGGCGGACGGACAAGCCACGCCCCTCACCCGGTCTACGCTGCTTTCACCCGCGCGTCACGGCGACAAAGACGCGTTCGCGGTCGGTTGGAGTTGGCGAGACGTCGTCTTCTCATCGCTAGCTGAGACCCATGCCGCACCGGATAGGTCGCGGGCGAACTCGTGATAAGCAGGTTCGCAGGGACGGTGTCGCCTGCCCTCTGCGAGCGCGCCCTGCGTCAAGATGCCCGACCGCAGTAAAATCCCGATGGCGGTCTTCCCCGCCGGGCCGAGCGTATCGCCCCCCCCCCCGGCCCTCATCCACGCCTTCCTTTCCCGATTCGTGTCGTTCACGGCATCCTCGGCCAGTTGCGGTGGACATCGCGCGGAGTTTTCTGCCGCCAGCCCGTCTTCGAGATCGCGCTGAAGACCGCGTCCATGCTGCGATTGCCGAAGGCGCCGGGTTGCGGATTGGCGATGAGTCGGATGGCGTGATGGCCAACAGGAAGGGCCTTCGAGCCAAGGACGAAACGGGCAAGCGGAGGCGGTTCGCGAGGTTCTCGTCCGGTCGCACGACACGAGGAAACGTTTCGTCCATTCGAGGGATCGAATTGATCGGGGCCGACTTACAAGCTCCAACCTCCGACCTCGCATGAGGTCAGGGATGAGAGTTCACTCCGACGCTCGATCGGCCGCATGCGCTCGCTTGATTTCACCACCGACTGTGTAAGGCCTCAGGAGCGTTACGATGCCTGGCGCGGGCGGCCCTGGCCGAGCTACGCCCATATCCTGCGAACGGAGCGCTCGCCGGGCGAATTCTACTCGCATTCCCGTACGTTCAATCTGGGAATACTCGAGTTCTCGGACACGAGGATGGCGGGCCAAGGCTATGTTCGCACCACGTCCATGATCCGGTCCGACGGGTTCGATGTCGTGACCTTGGCCCTCGTCCTCGAAGGGCGTTTCCATGGCGAAACGCCCGCCACCTCCTTTCGCGGCGCCGCCGGGAGCGTGCTGATCGGCGACATGAGCGTGCCCTTCGACCAGTCCTTCACCAACGCGCGCGTCATCAGCCTGAGCTTCCATCGCGGAACGGTGGAGAAGCTGGTCCCGCGCATCGGAACGCTTCACGGTCTCGTCCTGTCCGGCCGGGATGCCGAACCCCTGGTGCATCAGGTTTTGCAGGACCTCGAACAGCTCTCCTCGCTGGAAGACGCGGCCGGGACCACTCTTGGAGAAAGGCTGACCGGGACCTTTCTGTCATGCCTCGGTCAGTCCGAACTCTGCACCCTGTCCGCGGACGCGGCCAAGCGGCGTCTCAAGACGGAGATCTGCTGGATCCTGGAGCAGCGGTATCGGGAAGCCGATCTCGACATCGACAAGATCGCGAGCCTCGCCGGCGTCTCCCGCGCCACGCTCTACCGCGCGTTCGGCGGCTCGACCGGCATTGCGGCGGCCCTCCACAATCTCCGCCTGCGCAAGGCCGCCGCAGCCTTGCAGGACCCGCAGGATCGCCGCCTCATCTCCGAGATCGCCTATAGCGTCGGCATCCCGCGAAGCGACACGTTCAACAAGGTGTTTCGGGCCGCCTATGATTGCAGCCCGAGGGAGTGGCGTCACCGGGCGGTTTCGACCCCCGCGCGTCAGGACTGATCCCTATCTCCATCAGAGAGAACGAATACGACGACGCGATGCCGGCCCTTGATCTGGCCAGCACCGCCAATTCACCATCAGAACCGATCACCCCTCTCCGGCTCGCGCGAGCGAACCCGAGGCGCCTCAGTGCTCGTCGCTACTTGATCGCATCCGTGACTTTCGACGTCCAGGCCCCCTCGGGCGCCTTGGAGATCACGGGGGCCGAGCCGCCGGACATGAGGACCTTCACCGTGGTGTCGGCGGTCGCCGTGTCGAGCTTCGGCGTGTCGCCGAGGAGCTTGGCGACTTCCGACATCATGAATTTCTGATGCGCTTCGGTCTGCGCGCCGGTCGTGTCGTTGTCGAGAACGATCTCCGCCGCCTCGTCCGGGTGCGCCTTGGCATATTGCCAGCCCTTCATCGAGGCGGCGACGAAGCGCGCGAGGGCATCGACCTTCTTGGGATCGTCGAGTTCCTTTTCGGTCGTATAGAGCCCGTCCTCCAGCGTCGCGACGCCCTGATCCTCGTATCGGAACACGACGAGATCCTCGGGCTTGAGGCCGGCGTCCAGCACCTGCCCGTATTCGTTGTAGGTCATGGTGGAAATGCAGTCGGCCTGCTTCTGCAGGAGCGGATCGACGTTGAAGCCCTGCTTCACCACGGTCACACCGTCCGGACCGCCATCGGTCTTGAGGCCGAGCTTCGCCATCCAGGCGAGAAAGGGATATTCGTTGCCGGAGAACCAGACGCCGAGCGTCTTGCCCTTGAAATCGGCCGGCGAGGCGATCCCGGTGTCCTTCCGGCAGGTCAGCATCAACCCGGATTTCGCGAAGGGCTGGGCGATGTTGACGAGGGGCAGGCCCTTTTCGCGCGCCGAGAGCGCGGCCGGCATCCAGTCCACGATCACGTCGGCGCCGCCGCCCGCGATCACCTGCTCGGGTGCGACGTCCGGGCCGCCCGGCTTGATCGTCACGTCGAGACCGGCATCCGTGTAGTAGCCCTTCTCCTGCGCGACGTAATAGCCGGCGAACTGGGCCTGGGCGACCCATTTGAGCTGGAGCGTCAGCGGGTCGGCGGCGAGCGCCTGCGCGGACGCGGCAGCCGAGAATGCCAGCGCGAGACCGGCGAGTTTCAGCGACTTCATGACCCCTATGCTCCTTGTTCGAGGTCCGCCCTATCGAGCGCGGAAGGACGGATGCCAGAATGTCGAGAGCCGCTCGACGACGGATAGGAGGCCGTAGCCAAGCGAGCCGGCCAGCGCGGCCACGGCGATCTCGGCCCAGACCATGTCGGTGTTCATCCGGCCGATCTCGGCGGAGATGCGAAAGCCCATGCCGACGATCGGCGTGCCGAAGAACTCGGCGACGATCGCGCCGATCAGCGCGAGGGTCGAATTGATCTTCAGCGCGTTGAACACGAAGGGCAAGGCGGCCGGCAGGCGGAGCTTCAGAAGCGCCTGACGATCGCTCGCCGCATAGGTCTTCATGAGGTCGCGTTCCATCGCGCCCGCGACTGTGAGACCCGCCAGCGTGTTCACCAGCATCGGGAAGAAGGTCATCACCACGACGACCGCCGCCTTCGAGGGCCAGTCGAAGCCGAACCACATCACCATGATCGGCGCGATGCCGATGATCGGCAGCGCCGAGACGAGATTGCCGACCGGCAGGAGGCCGCGTTTCAGGAAGGGCGATCGGTCGATCAGGATCGCCGCGAGAAAGCCCGCGCCGCAGCCGATCGCATAGCCGGCGAGCACGGCCTTCAGATAAGTCTGGCGAAAATCGGCCCAGAGGATCGGCAGGGAGCCGGCGATCCGCGCACCGATCGCGGACGGGGGCGGCAGGAGGACCGAGGGGACCGCGAGCCCGCGCACGATGCATTCCCAGAGAACGAGGAGCGTCACGCCGAAGGCGATGGGCACCGCCGTGTCGGCAACCCTCGCGCCCCAGGCATGGTGCGGACGAAGGCCGGCGAGCCGTGCCGTCAACTGCCAGGCGACCAGCCAGAAGGCGACAAGAAGCAGCCAGAAGAAGGCGTCGACTTCGCCCCGTTCCAGCGAGGCGAACAGGGCTGCGATGCCGGCGAGCGACAGGATGAGGGGAACGAGAAAGCCGCCGCGAAGTCTGGGGAGGATCGCACTCATCGCGCGCCCGTCCGCTTGAGCACCGCCGTCTCGGCCAAGCCCACGAGGGCCACGAGCGTTCCGGCCAGAACCGAGGCCATGACCAGCGCCGACCAGATCTGCACGGTCTGCCCGTAATAGGAGCCGGCCAGAAGCCGCGCGCCGAGCCCCGCCTGCGCCCCCGTCGGCAATTCGCCGACGATCGCGCCGACGAGCGCGGCGGCGACCGCGATCTTCATGGAGGCGAAGAGGAAGGGCAGCGAGGCCGGCAGGCGTAGCTTCGCCAGAACCTGGCCCCGACTGGCGCTGTAGGTGTGCATGAGATCGATCAGCATCGTGTCGGGCGAGCGCAGCCCCTTCACCATGCCGACCGTGACCGGAAAGAAGGACAGGTAGGTCGAGATCACCGCCTTCGGCAGAAGACCCGTGACGCCGATCGAGGACAGGACGACGATGATCATCGGCGCGATGGCGAGGATCGGAATGGTCTGGCTGGTGATGATCCAGGGCATCAGGCTCTTGTCGAGCGTGCGCGAATGAAGGATCCCGACCGCCAGGAGAATGCCGAGCGCGGTGCCGATCGCAAAGCCGAGCAAGGTCGAAGACAGCGTCACCCAGGCATGAAAGAGGAGCGAGCGCGGCGAGGTCGGCCGCGTCTCGACGATCGTCTTCCAGAGATCGAGCGCCACCTGATGCGGCGCCGGGAGGATGGGACGATCGGAGGCCATCGTGCCCGCAAGGATCGTCAGCATGTCCGGCGCCGTGCCGCTGCGCGCGAGACGATCCGCCACCGTCTGCCAGTTCAGCCAGACCGCGCCGGCATACCAGATCGCGACGATCGCAAGGACGACGATGAGGATCGGCAGAGCCTTGCCGCTCATGGCCCGGGTGAGAAGGCTCACCTCGCCGCTGCGCCCGATCCCCGCCCCAGGCTCCGCAATCGGCGCGACGGTCATCCGCGACGCTCCCTCGCTGGAGACGAATTCTCTTCCAGGCCCAGCGACAAGACCTGCGGCTTTCCGCTTCGGAATTCCCCCTCAATCATAGCTATGCCCCGCCTTCAGCCCTTCGCGGACGCGCTGGGCGATTTCGAGGAAGCGCGGCGTTTCGCGGATTTCGAGCGGGCGCTCGGGCCCGAGGTCGCAGTCCACGATCTCGTGGATGCGCCCGGGTCGCGGGCTCATGACGACGATGCGGGTGGACAGGAACACCGCCTCGGGGATCGAATGCGTGACGAAGATCACGGTCTTGCGCGTCTTGGCCCAGAGCTTCAGCAATTCCTCGTTGAGCCGGTCGCGCACGATCTCGTCCAGGGCGCCGAAGGGCTCGTCCATCAGGAGGAGTTGCGGATCGAAGGACAGCGCGCGGGCGATCGAGGCGCGCTGCTGCATGCCGCCGGACAGCTGCCACGGGAATTTGCGACCGAAGCCAGAGAGCCCGACGAGATCGAGCCCCGCTTCCACCCGCCGCGCCCGCTCGGCCTTGTCATGCCCCATGATCTCGAGCGGCAGGCCGACATTGCCGGCGATCGTCCGCCAGGGATAAAGCGCCGCCGCCTGAAACACGTAGCCATAGGCGCGCGCGCGCCTCGCCTCGTCCGGCGTCATGCCGTTGACCGAGATCGCGCCCGAACTCGGCTGCTCCAGATCGGCGATGACGCGCAGAAGCGTCGTCTTCCCGCAGCCGGACGGACCGATGAAGGAGATGAACTCCCCTTCCCGCACCGTCAGGTCCACATCCTTCAAGGCGTGGACCGGGCCGTCGGCGGTTCGGAAGGTGAGCGACAGCGCCTTCGCCTCGATCACCACCCGTCCGCCATCGATCTCGGCCTTGGGACTCGGCACCACCTGCAACATCTGGTTACACGCCCGCCGGAATGCCGGCGCGCTCGACCGGGCGCGGGGCGACGAGTTCCTTCCAGGTCGAAAGCGCCTTATTGACCGGCGCGTTGGCCGGGCGCTCGACGAAGCGCCCCGAGCCAGTCTCGGCTCGCACGTCGCCGTCGCGATAGGCCACCTTGCCGCCGGACAGCACGATCTTCGGCAGGCCTTTCAGCTCGAACCCTTCGAAGACGTTGTAGTCGATCGCGGATTTCTGCGTCGCCGCCCGCACGGTCTTCGTCGCGGCCGGGTCGAAAACGACGATGTCGGCATCGGCGCCGGGCAGGATCGCGCCCTTGCGCGGATAGACGTTGAGAATCTTGGCGATGTTGGTCGAGGTCACGGCGACGAATTCGTTCATCGTCAGCCGGCCCGTGTTGACGCCCTTCGACCAGAGAACCGCCAGACGATCCTCCAAGCCTCCGGTGCCGTTCGGAATCTTGGTGAAGTCACCGACGCCGAAGCGCTTTTGCTCGGTGGTGAAGGCGCAGTGATCGGTCGCGACGACCTGAAGCGAGCCGCTGGCAAGGCCCGACCAGAGCGAATCCTGATGCTTCCGGTTGCGGAAAGGCGGGCTCATCACGCGCCGCGCGGCATAGTCCCAGTCAGGGTTCAGATATTCGCCCTCGTCCAGCGTCAGGTGCTGGATCAGCGGCTCGCCGAAAACGCGCATCCCGGCCTGTCGCGCGCGGCGGATCGCCTCGTGACTTTCCTCGCAGGATACGTGAACGACATAGAGCGGCACGCCCGCCTGATCGGCGATCATGATGGCGCGGTTCGTCGCCTCCCCCTCCACCTGCGGCGGGCGCGAGTAGCCATGCGCTTCCGGCCCGCGATTGCCCTCGGCCAGAAGCTTCTGCTGGAGCGAGGCGACGACGTCGCCGTTTTCGGCATGGACGAGCGGCATCGCGCCGAGTTCGGCGCAGCGCTGGAACGAGGCGAACATCTCGTCGTCGTTCACCATCAAGGCGCCCTTATAGGCCATGAAGTGCTTGAACGTGTTGATGCCCCGGCTGACGACCTCCGGCATCTCGTCGAAGACCTGTTTCCCCCACCAGGTGATCGCCATGTGGAAGGAATAGTCGGTCCGCGCCTTACCGGCCTTCTGGTGCCAGTCCTGCAGGGCCTCGATCAGGCTCTGGTTCGGCGCGGGCAGGCAGAAATCCACCACCATCGTCGTGCCGCCGGCGAGCGCTGCGGCCGTCCCCGTGTCGAAATCATCGGAGGAAAACGTGCCCATGAAGGGCATTTCGAGGTGAGTGTGCGGGTCGATCCCGCCCGGCATGACATAGGCGCCCGACGCGTCGATCACCTCGTCGCCCGACAGGTCCGGCCCGACCGCGACGATCCGACCGTTCTCCACCAGCACGTCGGCGCGATGCGTCAGATCGGCGGTGACGACCGTACCACCCTTGATCGCGATGGACATTCCATCCTCCCTGCACCCGTCCGGCGTGGAACCATTCAAGGACGTTCGCGCACCGGCGTCAATTGAGTTGCTGATTTAATTTGCATGGTCGAATTCGAGGCATTTCGATTGAGAGAGCCGTCGGGATCGCCCTGTCTCCCGACGGCGCTGTGAAAGCCTAGTCCGAGATGCCGGCCGTCTCGAGCACGGCATGGAACAGGACATCCGCGCCGCGTTTCGCCCAGTCCTTGGTGATCTCCTCGGCCTCGTTGTGGCTGAGGCCATCGACGCAGGGGCAGAAGATCATCGCGGTCGGCGCGATACGGTTGATCCAGCAGGCGTCGTGACCGGCGCCCGACACGATGTTCCGATGCGAAAGCCCGAGCGTCTCGGCCGCGCGGCGCACGGCGGCGACGCAGGTCTCGTCGAAGGTCACGGGATCGAAATGGCCCGTCGGCTCGATCGAATGGCCGAGCTGGAGCTCGTCCGCGATGAGGACGACGCCCGCCTCGATCCGCTCGCGCATCGCGTCCAGCACGGCCTTGTCCGGCGAGCGGATGTCGATCGTGAAGACGACGCGGCCGGGAATGATGTTGCGCGAGTTCGGGTAGACCTCGACATGGCCGATCGCGCCGACCGCGTTCGGCTGATGCGCCATGGCGGTCTCGTGGACGAGTTCGGTGATGCGCGCCAGACCCAGGCCCGCGTTGCGGCGCTTGCGCATCGGCGTCGAGCCGGTATGCGACTCCTTGCCGGTCAGCGTCACTTCCAGCCACCAGAGGCCCTGGCCGTGCGTCACGACGCCGATATCGATCCCCTCGTCCTCGAGGATCGGCCCCTGCTCGATATGATATTCGAACAGCGCCCTGATCGGCCGCTGCCCGACCGGCTCGTCGCCCTCCCAGCCGATGCGCTTCAACTCGTCGCCGAAGCGCTTGCCCGAGGCGTCCTTGCGATCCTTCGCCCAGGCCTCCTCGTGAAGGCCGGCAAAGACGCCGGAGGAAAGCATCGCCGGGGCGAAGCGCGTCCCCTCCTCGTTCGTCCAGTTGACGACGACGATCGGGTGTTTCGTCCGAATGTTGAGATCGTTGAGGGAGCGGACGAGTTCGAGGCCGGCGAGAACGCCGAGCACGCCGTCATATTTGCCGCCGGTCGGCTGCGTATCGAGATGGCTGCCGACATAGACCGGCGGCAGGTCGGGCTCGGCGCCTTCGCGGCGCGCGAACATGTTGCCCATCGTGTCCACGGACATCGCCATGCCGGCGGCCTCGCACCAGCGCCGGAAGAGATGCCGCCCTTCGCCATCGGCGTCGGTCAGCGTCTGGCGATTGTTGCCGCCGGCAATGCCGGGGCCGATCTTCGCCATGTCCATCAGCGAGTCCCAGAGCCGGTCGCCGTCGATCTGGAGGTTGGATTCGAGCGCCATCGCGCGTTCAGTCCAGGCTTTCGAGGATCGGCTTCAACGTATCGACGATCTCGGCGATCTGCCGTTCCTCGATGATGAGCGGGGGCGACAGGGCGATGATGTCGCCCGTCGTGCGGATCAGGAGGCCCTTCTCGTAGGCCTTCACGAAGGCCGAGAAGGCGCGCTTGGTCGGCTGGCCCGGGATGGGCTCCAGTTCGATCGCGCCGATCAGACCGATGGTGCGGATGTCGATGACGTGGCGCGCGCCCTTCAGCGAATGGATCGCATCCGTCCAGGCGGGCGTCAGCGCCTTCGCGCGCTCGAACAGGCCCTCTTCCTTGTAGGTCTCGATCGTCGCAAGCGCGGCGGCGGACGCGATCGGGTTGCCGGAATAGGTATAGCCATGCGCGAATTCGATCACATGCTCGGGGCCTTGCATGAAGGCCTCGTAGATCGTGTCCTTCACGAACACCGCGCCCATCGGAATGACGCCGTTGGTGAGGCCCTTGGCCGTCACCATGATGTCCGGCACCACATCGAAGTAATCCGAGGCGAAGGCCGTGCCGAGACGGCCATAGCCGGTGATGACCTCGTCGAAGATGAGAAGGATGCCGTGCTGGTCGCAAATCTCGCGCAGGCGTTTGAGATACCCTTTGGGTGGCGGCAGCACGCCGGTCGAGCCCGCCACCGGCTCGACGATGACGGCCGCGATCGTGGAAGGGTCGTGCAGCGTCGCGATGCGCAGCAGGTCCTCGGCAAGCTCGGCGCCGTTCTCCGTCTCGCCCTGCGGATAGGGATTGCGCTCCGGGTCGTGCGTGTGGCGCATGTGATCGACGCCGGTCAGGAGCGTGCCGAACATCTTGCGATTGCCGACGATGCCGCCGACCGAGATGCCGCCGAAATTGACGCCGTGATAGCCGCGCTCGCGCCCGATCAGCCGGAAGCGCGCGCCCTCGCCGCGCACGCGGTGATAGGCGAGCGCGATCTTCAGCGCGGTGTCGACCGATTCCGAACCGGAATTCGTATAGAAGACATGGTCGAGGCCTTGCGGCGCGATGGACACGAGCTTCGAGGCGAGTTCGAAGGCTTTGGGATGGCCCATCTGGAAGGCCGGCGCATAGTCGAGTTCGGCGGCCTGCTTCTGAATGGCCTCGGTGATCTTTGGTCGGCAATGCCCGGCATTGACGCACCAGAGCCCCGCCGTGCCGTCCAGCACCTGCCGCCCGTCGGCCGTCGTGTAGTGCATGTCCTTGGCGCCGACGAACATGCGGGGCGCTTGCTTGAACTGCCGGTTCGCCGAAAACGGCATCCAGAAGGCTTCCAGATTGTTGGTCTGGACAGGCGACATCTCGGTCATGGCGGGTCTCCGACGAACGCGGCGGAGCCAAAGAAGAGGCCGGGCCGAATTCTTGACTGACGGGTCAAAAGGGAGGCTAGAAGGGCGTCGGGGGCCGGTCAAGCACAGTTAAGTCTGTGTCGAGACGATCAGCATCGAGAAGAATTCCGGCGCGACGATCCGAACGAAAGCCGTCGAACTTCGCGCCGGGATCGCCCTGCGGACGCCGATCCTTTCAGTCGCGCAGGAGGTCACCCCCGCCCGCGCAACCTTGCCTCCGGCAGAGGGAGAAGGTGCGGGCGGCGACCATCCTTCCGTCGCCCACGGTTCCCCTGGCGAAAGCCGCGCCTCACTCCGCCGGTTCGGCCTCGCGAACCATGGGCTCGGGCGCGAACTGCATCGCCTCCTTGCGCATCGGATTGTTCGGATGCGCCGTCCAGTTCGTGTATTCGGCCGGGATCGGGCGCTGGGTACGCGGATCGAACCCCTCGATCCGCTCCATCGTGATGCAGTTCTCGACCGGGCAGACATTGACGCAGAGATTGCAGCCGACGCATTCCTCGTCGATCACCTCGAAATGCCGCGCGCCGTCCAGCATCGAGGTGATGGCTTGGTGCGACGTGTCCTCGCAGGCGATGTGGCAGCGCCCGCATTTGATGCAGAGATCCTGGTCGATCCGCGCCTTGGTGACGTAACTGAGGTTCAGATACTGCCATTCCGTGACGTTGCGGGTGGCGCGTCCGCGAAAATCCTCGATCGAGGCATAGCCCTTCTCGTCCATCCAGTCGGACAAGCCGGCCGTCATCTCCTGCACGACCTTGAAACCGTAGGTCATGGCGGCCGTGCAGACCTGCACCGTGCCGCAGCCGAGCGAGATGAACTCGGCCGCGTCCCGCCAGGTCGTGATCCCGCCGATGCCGGAAATTGGCAGGTCGTAGGTCTCGCGATCGCGCGCGATTTCCGCGACCATGTTGAGCGCGATCGGCTTCACGGCCGGGCCGCAATAGCCACCATGCGAGCCCTTGCCGTCGATGGTGGGCGTCGGCGCGAAATTGTCGAGATCGATCGAGACGATGGAGGAGATCGTGTTGATGAGCGAAACGGCGTCCGCCCCGCCCTTCTTCGCCGCGCGCGCCGGAAAGCGGATGTCCGTGATGTTCGGCGTCAGCTTCACGATCACCGGCAGGTCGGAGTGCAGTTTGCACCATCGGGCGACCATCTCGATATAGTCGGGCACCTGACCGACCGCCGAGCCCATGCCGCGCTCGCTCATGCCGTGCGGGCAGCCGAAGTTCAGCTCCACCCCGTCGCAGACCGTGCGGTCGACGCGCGAGAGGATCGCCCTCCAGCTTTCCTCGTCGCAGGGTACCATCAGCGAGGCGATCAGCGCGCGGTCCGGCCAGTTGCGCTTCACCCGCGCCATCTCTTCGAGATTGGTCTCGAGATCGCGGTCGGTGATCAGTTCGATATTGTTAAAGCCGAGGAGCCGTCGGTCGGGTCCGTGGATCGCGCCGTAGCGCGGGCCGTTGACATTGACGAGCGGCGTGCCGGCGGAGCCGAGCGTCTTCCAGACGACGCCGCCCCACCCCGCCTCGAAGGCGCGATTGACGTTGTATTCCTTGTCCGTCGGCGGCGCGGAGGCGAGCCAGAACGGATTCGGCGAGCGGATGCCGAGGAAGTTCGTGGAAAGGTCGGCCATGTCTTCCTCCCTCAGAGCGCGCCGGGCACGAAGGCAGAGGCCGCTTGCGGCCACTGCCCGGCACCGAGCGTCGCGATCTCCGCCATGCGGCTCGTCAGTTCGCGATGGATGTCCTCGGCCGCGATCTTGCCGTCCTCGACGGCGATCACGGTGAGATCGTCGCCCTCGGAAATGCAGTCGCCACCCGCCCAGACGCCGGCCATGCTGGTGCGGCGCGCGGCGTCCACCTTGATGCGCCCGCGCTCGAGATCGAGCCTCGCCGCCTCGGCCGAGACGCCGTCCGGCGCAAAGCTCTGTCCGATGGCCTTGAAGACCTGATCGGCCTCGATCACCACGCTTTCGCCGGTCGCGACGAGCCGATCGCCCTCCATCCGCGTGCGCTCGAATTCGATGGCGGCGATGTGCCCCGCATGGGCGATGAGGCGCTTGGGCTGGAGATGGCAGCGGATCGTCACGCCGCGCGTCTGCGCGAGGTCCTGCTCGTAGCGCGAGGCGTTCATGGCGTCGCGTCCGCGCCGATAGGCGAGCGTCACCTCCTCCGCGCCGAGCGCCTTCGCCTGCACGGCCGCGTCCACCGCCGTCATGCCGCCGCCGATCACGACGACGCGGCGGCCGACAGGCAGGCTGCCGAGTTCGGTCGTCTGCCGGAGGTCGGCGATCCAGGCGACGGCGTCATGGCTGCCGCTTTCGCCCTCGCCTTCCGCTCCGAGCGCGTTGACGCCGGCAAGACCGAGGCCGAGAAACACGGCATCGAATTCCTGGCGGAGCTGGTCGAGATGGAGGTCGCGGCCGAGCGCCTTGCCGGTCTCGATCGTAATGCCGCCGATGGAGAGGATGAAGTCCACCTCGGCCTGCGCGAAGTTGCGCGTCGCCTTGTAGGCGGCGATGCCATATTCGTTGAGGCCGCCGGGCTTCGGCCGCGACTCGAAGATCGTCACCGAATGCCCGTGCATCGCGAGGCGATGGGCGCAGGACAGGCTGGCCGGCCCCGCGCCGACCACGGCGATCCGCCGGCCCGTTTCGGCCGCGCGGGTGAAGGGATGACGACCGCCCCCGATCAGATGATCGGTCGCGTAGCGTTGCAGCATCCCGATCTTCACCGGCTTGCCCTCGGCGGCCTCGCGCACGCAGGCTTCCTCGCAGAGCGTTTCGGTGGGGCAGACCCGTGCGCACATGCCGCCGAGAATATTGGCCGACAGGATCGTCTTGGCCGCGCCGGTCGGATTGTTCGCCTGGATCTGCCGGATGAACAAAGGCACGTCGATCGAGGTCGGGCAGGCCTCCATGCAGGGCGCGTCGTAGCAGAAATAGCAGCGATCCGCCTCGACCAGCGCCTCGTGCTTTTCCAGGGGTGGATGAAGGTCGTCGAAGTTGCGGGCGAGATCGCTTTCCCCCAGTCGTCCGGGCGCGATATCGGGTTTGACGGGGGATATCTCGTTCATTGCGAACCTCGTTTCCTCGACCCGTCCGGCCCCTTCTTTGGAACCGGTTCAGATTAGAATGATCCGAATTTTAGAGACCGTCAAATATTTTGATCTCTTGGTCAAACTTCACTCGCAACGCCTCTTTTTCATGCACTGCACGATGAAATACTGAGCTTCCCTTGGGGTCAGGACGGCGATTCATTTCGCAACTGCGCTGCGCAGTCTGGCGAGCGGCGCGGGCCGTTTTGCGGTGCAAGAGCGGCCGGGTTGACATCGGCCCTTTTCACGGCGCGGATGGTCAGCGATCCGATCCATGTTCGAGGTCCGCAAGGATGGCATACAAGGTTTCGCTCGGTGGCCAGACCTGGGTCTTTGCGGACCTGAAGGAACTGATGGCGAAGGCGACGCCGCTGCGGTCGGGCGATCTTCTAGCCGGCATCGCGGCGGGTTCGGCGCAAGAAGCGGCGGCGGCCCGCATCGTGCTGGCGGACGTGCCGCTGCGCACCTTTCTGACCGAACTCCTGATCCCCTACGAGACCGACGAGGTGACGCGGCTCATCGTCGACAGTCACGACGAGGCCGCCTTCCGGCCGATCGCCCATTTCACGGTGGGCGAGTTTCGCGACTGGCTTCTGTCGGACCAGGCCACGACCGAGCGTCTCGCCGCACTCGCCCCCGGTCTGACGCCGGAAATGGCGGCGGCCGTGTCGAAGCTCATGCGCAATCAGGACCTGATCCTGGCCGCAAGCAAGGTGCGGGTGACGACCCGTTTCCGCAGCACGATCGGCCTCTCCGGCACGATGGCGACGCGCCTGCAGCCCAACCACCCGACCGACGATCCGCGCGGCGTCCTCGCCTCCACCCTGGAGGGTTTGAGCTACGGCTGCGGCGATGCGGTGATCGGCATCAATCCGGCCTCGGACTCGCCCAAGGCCGTCGCCGATCTCGTCCGCCTTCTGGACGAGCTGATCGCCCGCTTCGACATTCCGACGCAATCCTGCGTCCTCACCCATGCCACGACCTCGATCGAGCTGATCGAGCGCAAGGTGCCGGTGGATCTCGTGTTCCAGTCCGTCGCGGGCACGCAGGCGGCGAACGCCTCCTTCGGCGTTTCCCTCGCCATCCTGAAGGAAGCCCATGACGCCGGCCTGTCGATGAAGCGCGGGACGATCGGCGAGAACGTCATGTATTTCGAGACGGGCCAGGGCTCCTGCCTGTCGGCCAACGCCCATCACGGCGTCGACCAGCAGACCTGCGAGGCGCGCGCCTATGCCGTCTGCCGCCCGTTCAAGCCGCTTCTCGTCAACACGGTGGTCGGCTTCATCGGGCCCGAATATCTCTATGACGGCAAGCAGATCATCCGGGCCGGGCTGGAGGACCATTTCTGCGGCAAGCTGCTCGGCGTGCCGCTCGGATGCGACATCTGCTACACCAATCACGCGGAAGCCGATCAGGACGACATGGACACGCTCCTGACGCTTCTGGGAACGGCCGGGGTCAGTTTCGTCATGGCGGTGCCGGGCGCCGACGACATCATGCTGAACTACCAGTCCACCTCGTTCCACGATCAGCTCTATGTCCGTGAGGTCCTGAAACTTCGCCGCGCCCCGGAATTCGCCGAATGGCTGGAGCGGATGGATCTCTGCGACGAAAGCGGCCGCCTGAAGCCGGTGAAGACGAACCATCCGCTGCAGTTCGAAGCCATGAGACTGTTGCCCGCATGACGAACGAGACAGAAACCACGCTTCAGCCTTGGTCGGCCGAGCCGGTGTCCGATCGTCTCGGCTTGCCGGAGGGTGTGACCGCCGCCCGCCTCGCGCTCGGCCGCGTCGGCGCCAGCCAGCCGACCAAGGCGGTTCTGGCCTTCGCGCTGGATCACGCCCGCGCCCGCGACGCCGTTCACACCGCGCTCGACTTCGAAGCCCTGGCAGACGATCTGCGCGCGCTCGGCCTGGAAACGATCCGCGTGGAAAGCGCCGCGCCCGACCGGCAGACCTATCTGCGACGCCCCGATTTCGGACGAAAACTGTCGGACGCCTCGCGCGCCCTCCTCCAAGATCGCCAGCCGGACACGGCCGATCTCGTCATCATGGTCGGCGACGGCCTGTCCTCGACCGCCGTGCAACAGGGTGCCGCGCCGCTGATCGCCGGGCTGATGCGCCAATTCGAGGCGGACAAGCTCACCGTCGCGCCGATCGTTCTCGCCTCGCAGGCGCGCGTCGCGCTGGCAGACGAGATCGGTGAGGCGATGGGCGCGCGTCTCTCGCTCGTTCTGATCGGGGAGCGGCCTGGCCTTTCGGCGGCCGACAGTCTCGGCGCCTATCTCACCTTCGCGCCGCGCGTGGGCCGAACGGATGCGGAGCGAAACTGCGTTTCCAATATTCGAAGCGGCGGCCTGAGCCCGGACGCGGCCGCCTTCAAGCTGAGCTGGCTCGTTCGTCAGGCCTCGGCGTCGGGTACGAGCGGCGTTCGCCTCAAGGACGACAGCGATGTCGCCGCCATCGAACGCCTCGCCGAAGCCAAGCCGTAACGCGGCGCTCGATCCTACGAGCGCCGTGTGCTTTTCGGTTGAGCGAAGGCGTCAGCTCGCCGCTCGCGGCCCTCGACCGGCCGAGCCGGAGGCCAGCCTCGCGGCGCGAGGCGCCTCAGAACTCGGCGACCTTGCCCCAGGCGGATTTGTCGAGCCGCGCCGGATCGTAGGGACGCGGATCGACGATGGGCTCGGCGCCGGTCACGAGATCGGCGACGAGATGGCCCGCGCCCGGCCCGATGCCGAAGCCGTGCCCGCTGAAGCCGGCCGCGAGGATGAAGCCCGGCACCGCCGCGATCTCGCCGATCGCCGGCACGCCATCGGGCGTGGAATCGATATAGCCGGCCCAGCTATGGGTGATCGTCGTCTGGCGCAGGCCCGGCAGAAGGTCGAGCGCGCGCTCATGGGTGAGCCGGATCTGCTTCGCGTCGGGCTTGGGGTCGAGAATGCGGTTTCGCTCCATCGGCGTCACCTCGTCCAGCCGCCAGCGGCGCAAGGTCTCGTGGCCGGAGGTCCAGCCTTCCAGACCGCCGGGCGCAAGGCTCTTCCAGCGGCGGGCGAACATGGGCACGAATTCGCGCGAGAAGCGCAACTGCTGCGGCGTCGGGTCGACGCGAGCGCGCCCGCTGATCGCAAGCGTGTAGCCGCCATTGCCGCGCCGCGTGACGGAGACATCGGCCGTGTGCAGGGCGTCCGGCAGATCGTTGGCGCCGGGCGACACCGCGAGGATCGAGGAGCGCACCGCCGCCTGCGGGAAGCGCAGGCCGAGCTGGCGGCAGAAGGACGAGGCCCAGGCGCCGCCCGCCATGATCGCGACCTTGGTGCGGATCGTGCGCTTTTCGGTCACGACCGCGCTGACGCGCCCGCCGTTGAGTTCGAGACCGCGCGCCGCGCAGTTCTGATGCACCGAGCCGCCGGCCGCGATGATCGCGCGCGCGACCACCGGCACGGCCCGTGAGGGATCGGCCGTGCCGTCGCTCGGCGAAAAGACGCCGCCCTTCCAGGCGCGGCCCGTGGCATGGCCGCGCTCGGTGGCCTCGGCGGGTGACAGCATATGCGTGGTGACGCCGACCGTGCGGGCGAAGTCGCGCCATTTCGCCCAGCCTTCCAGCTCGGCCTCGTTCTGCGACAGGTAGAACAGGCCGCAGCGGCGGAAGCCGACATCCTCGCCGGTCTCCTCGGCCAGACGATCCCAGAGATCGAGGCTCTTGGTCGAGATTGGAAGCTCGCGCGCGTCGCGGTTCTGCTGGCGGCACCAGCCCCAATTGCGGCTGGACTGTTCGGCGCCGACGCGCCCCTTCTCGACCAGCGCGACCTTCAGCCCCCGCCGGGCTAGATAATAGGCCGAAAAGACGCCCGCGACGCCGCCGCCGATCACCACCGCGTCGGCTTCCTCCGGGAGCCTGGGGCTCGACTCGATCTGCATCAATGGCGCGCGCATGAAGTCTCCTTGCCGTCGGCCGGCACGATAGCGACGCGGCGAGAAAATTGGACTGCGCAGGACAGGTCCGCGTCCGCATATCCTATCGTTCGCCGCTCGCCGAACGGGGGATTGTTTCGCACAGGCCGAACCCATCCCATGGCGAGCCGTCGCGGAAGCTGCTTTAAGGATCAGGCAGGAAGGGAGCCAGACCGAGGACCATGAAGCTCGACCGGATCGATCTCAGAATTTTATCCGAGCTGCAGAAGAACGGCCGCATCACGAATGTCGAGCTGGCCGAGTTGGTTCACCTGTCGCCGAGCCCCTGCCTCATGCGGGTCAAGAAGCTCCAGAGCGAGGGCTATATCCTCAACTACTCGGCGCAGATCGATATCTCGAAACTCGGTCAGACCCTCACGGTTTTCACCGAGGTCACGCTCAAGAACCACCGCCGCAGCGACTTCGCCCGCTTCCTGACCGCGATCGAGAAGGTGGACGGCGTGATGGAATGCCACCTGATTTCGGGCGGCTACGACTATCTCCTGAAATTCATGATGCCCGGCATCGTCGAGTACCAGACGACGATGGAGCGGCTTCTGGAAATGGATATCGGGATCGAGAAGTATTTCAGCTTCATCGTCCTGAAGTCCCCCTTGATCCGCACCCATCTGTCGCTGGACACGATGTTTCCCGCCTGAGCTTTCAGCGCTGCGCGAAGGCGCGCAGGAGTTCCGGGTCCTGCTCCAGACTGTCGAGCCAGCCGGTGCGCAGTTGCGGCACGGACGAGAAGAGAAGCCGCGAATAGGGGTGGCTCGCGCGCCCGCCGTCGAGTTCGGGCGTCAGCTGCTCGATCTTCTGGCCCTTGTACATGACCACCACTTCATCGCAGATCGCGCGGACCGTCGTGAGATCGTGGCTGATGAAGAGGTAGGACAGCGACAGCTCGCGCTGCAGCTCCTTCAGGAGGTCGATGATCGCGGCGGCCACCACCGTGTCCAACGCCGAGGTGATCTCGTCGCACAGGATCAGCTTGGCATCGGCGGCGAGCGCCCGCGCGAAGTTGACGCGCTGCTTCTGGCCGCCCGACAGCTCGCCGGGGCGGCGGTGGCGCAGGGCGCGCGGCAGATGCACCATGTCCAAGAGCTCGCCGATCCGCGCCTCGCGCGCGCGCGCGCCCATGCCGTGATAGAAGATCAACGGCCGGGCCAGGATCTCGTCGATCGATTTCGACGGATTGAGCGAGGTGTCCGCGAACTGGAACACGATCTGCAGATCGCGCAGTTCCTCGCGGCTGCGCTGGCGCAAATCCCGCGCCAGCGGTTTGCCGTCGAACACGACCTCGCCCGCCGTGGCGGGTAGAATGCCTGCGATGACCCGGGCGAGCGTCGATTTCCCGCAGCCGGACTCGCCGATGATGCCGAGATTGCGACCGCGATGCAGCTCCAGGCTGACATCGTCGAGAACGCGGATCTTGGGCGTGCCGTCGGGCAGGAGATCGCCGTAACCCGCGACGATGTTCTTGACGACGAGCAAGGGGGCCGGCGTCTCGATGCCGGCGTCCGACGCGCGCGCCGTCGCCTTGGGGCGGAAGGCGGCCAGAAGCTCGCGTGTGTAGGGATGCTGCGGACGGTCCAGAATGTCCTGCGTCGTCCCCTCTTCCTGCACCTCGCCATGGCGAAGGACGATGATGCGGTCGGCGATCTGCGCCACGACGGCGAGATCGTGCGAGACGTAGACGCCGGCGACGCCGCCCTTCTTCATCACCGACTTGAAGGCGTGCAGCACCTCGACCTGCGTCGTCACGTCGAGCGCCGTGGTCGGCTCGTCGAAGATCACGAGCTTCGGGTCGCCGATCAGCGCCATGGCCGCCGACAGGCGCTGCAGCTGGCCGCCCGACACCTGATGCGGAAAGCGGTCGCCGATCGTCTCGGGGTTGGGAAGCGCCAGCGCGCGGAAGAGTTCGACCGCCTTGCGGCGCGCCTCGGCCACGGGCATCGAGCCATGGATGCGCGTGACCTCCACGACCTGATCCATGATGCGATGGGCGGGGTTGAAGGCCGCTGCCGCGCTTTGGGGCACGTAGGACACGTCCGAGCCGCGCTTTTCGGCCCGCTGGCGCTCGCTGAGCGCCACCATGTCGTCGCCCTCGAAGCGCACGGAGCCTCCGGTCACGCGGCACCCTGGCCGCGTGTAGCCCATGAGATTGAGCGCGATCGTCGTCTTGCCCGATCCGCTCTCGCCGATCAGGGCGACGATCTCGCCCTCGGCGATGTCGAACGACACGCCGCGAATGATCTCGACATTGCGGCCGGAATCGGTGCGGGCTTCGATCTTGAGGTCGCGAACTTCGACGAGACGGCTCATGCTTCTTCGCTCCGGTCGCGGATCTTGCGGGGCAGATTGTCGATCAGGAGGTTCACGCTGATCGTCAGGCTGGCGATGGCGATCGAGGGAAAGATCACGGCTGGCGCGGCAAAGGACAGACCGCCGATATTCTCCTTCACCAGCGCGCCCCAGTCCGCATTGGGCGGCTGCACGCCGAGGCCGAGGAAGGACAGGCTCGACAGGAGAAGCACGATGAACACGAAACGCAGGCCGACATCGGCCAGCACCGGACCGATGATGCCCGGCAGGATCTCGGCGCGGATGAGATAGCCGAGCCGCTCGCCACGCGCCCGCGCCACGGTCACGTAGTCCATCGCGTTGATGTTGACCGAAAGGGCGCGCGCGAAGCGGTAGCAGCCGGGGATGTAGATGAAGGCGAGCGTCGCGATCAGGATCGGGATCGAGGAGCCGACCGCCGCCACCAGAACCAGCGCCAGGATCTTGTTGGGGATCGAGGTCAGGGCGTCGAGGAAGCGGCTGAGCGCGCTGTCGAACCAGCCGCCGATCACCGCCGCCGTCATGCCGAGCGTCACGCCGCAGACGCAGGCGATGGTGACGGCCGCCAGTGAGATGCCGACCGTGTAGCGCGCGCCGTGGATGATACGGGACAGGACGTCACGGCCGAGATAGTCGGTTCCGGCCGGATACTGCGCGGAGATCGGGCCGAAGAAGTCGAAATCCACGATCTCGCCGACCGGATGGGGCGCGATCCAGGGCGCGAGGATCGCGACGACCGCCCAGCCGAGGATCACGAGAAAGGCGAGGACGCCGATGGCGTTGACGCGGTAGCCGAAACGGCTGCGGCGCGGCTTGCCCGCGCTCGGAATCGAAAGGGTCATGACCGGCGGAGCCTCGGGTTGGAGACGATGGCGACGAGATCGGCGATCGTGATGAGGAGGAGATAGGCGATGCAGAAGATCATCGCGCAGCTCTGGATCAGCGGCAGGTCGCGCGTCGAAACGGCGTCGAGCATCAGCTTGGCGATGCCGGGATAGTTGAAGATCGTCTCCACGATGATGACGCCGCCCAGGAGATAGGACAGCGACAGCGCGACGGCGTTGACGATCGGGCCGAGTGCGTTGGGCAGGGCGTGATGAAGAACCATGCGCCGACGCGAGGCGCCCTTCAGAAGCGCCATTTCGACATAGGGCGCGTTCAGCGTCTCGATCACGGCGGCGCGCGTCATGCGGATCATCTGCGCCGAGATCACGAAGCTCAGCGTGATGACCGGCATCGCGAACGCCTTCAGAAGCCCCGCGAAGGTCGTGACGTCGCCCGTCATCGAGAGGGCCGGCAGCCAGCCGAGATAGACGGCGAAGACGATCACGGCGAGCGTCGCCACCATGAATTCGGGGACCGAAATGACGCCGATGGTCAGAAAGGAGATGATCCGGTCATAGACCGTGCCGCGCAGGATCGCGGCGGCGATGCCGAGCGTGAGTGCGACGGGAACCGAAAGCGCGGCGGTGATGCCTGCGAGCTTCAACGAGTTGACCAGACGCGAGCCGATCAGATCGGCAATCGGCATGTTGTTGACGTAGGAAACGCCGAGATCGCCGGTGGCGAGGTTTCCGAGCCAGAGGAAGAACCGCACGAAGGCGGGCTGGTCGAGATTCATGGCGGTCCGAAGTCCGGCGACCGCCTCGGGCGTCGCTGCCTGACCCAGCAGAATCTCGGCGACGTCACCTGGCAGCAGGGCGGTGGCGCAGAAGATCGTGACCGCAACGATGAGCAACGTCACGAGTGCGACGAGGATACGGCCCGCGATCAAGCGCAGGATGAGAGAGTTCATGAGCGGCCCATCCGTTGCGACGAGGGAAATGGATGACCGGGCGAAGGCGCGACATGCGCCCTCGCCCGGGTGGACAGGGATCGGATCAGGCTTCGAACCAGACGTAGGCGGCGGCGTTGAAGCCCATCTGGCCACCCAGCGGGTTGGACACGAGGCCCCTCAGCTTGGGCGCCACGCCGTCGACATTGGACTGGAAGACCGGAATGATCGTGCCGGCGTCGTTGTGGATCATGGCCTGCATCTCGCCGTAGATCTCCTTGCGCTTGGCCTCGTCCAGAAGACCGCGCGCTTCGAGAAGCATGGAGTCGAACTTCGGCGACTTGTAGCCGCTTTCGTTCCACGCCGCCTCGGACTGGTAGAGCAGCGAGAAGAGGATGTCGGGCGTCGGACGGGCGTTGATATTGCCGAAATGCGCCGCGTCCTTGATCCAATGGTTGGACCAGTAGCCGTCGGAGGGAACCCGATCGATCACCATGTTGAGGCCGATCTGGCCCGCCGCCTGCTGGACCACCGCCGCATAGTCGAGCGATGCGGTCGCCGCTTCCGACGCGGTGACGTGGATTTCCTGACCCATCACGCCCGCCTTCTGGAACAGCGACTTGGCGCGCTCGGGGTCGAACTCGCGCTGTTTCAGTTCGGCGTTGAAATAGGGGTTCCAGGACGGAATCGGATGGTCGTTGGCCAGTTCCGCCAGCCCGCGCATCACCGACTTCTGGATGGTCTCGCGATTGACGAGATACTTGAAGCCTTCGATGACGCCGGCCTTGTCGCCCGGTGCCGCATCCAGGCGGATGTTCAGGTTGGTATAGGTGCCGAGCTTCGAGACGAAGAGCTGAGCGGCCGGGTCGTTCTCGAGCGCGCGCACGGAGCGCGGGTTGAGATTGGCGGCAAGGCCGATATCGCCGGAAAGGAGCGCATTGCGGCGCGCCGTCTCGTCCGCGATGGCGAAGGACTCGAAGGAGTCCAGATAGGGGCCGTTTTCCTTCCAGTAGTTCTCGTTGCGCTCCACCACCGCGCGCATGCCCGGCTGGAACTCGCGGAGCTTGAAGGGTCCGGTGCCGTTGCCCTTGGAGAAGTCGCTCGTGCCGTCGGCCACGATCATGAAGTGATGCAAGCCGAGGATGGTCGGCAGATCGGCGTTCGGCGCGTTGAGCGTGATCTCGACGGTGGCGTCGTCGACCGCCTTCACGTCGGCGAACTGCTTGGCGATCGCATTGACCTTGGAGCCGACGGCCGGGTCGAGATGGCGCTTGAGCGAGAACACGACGTCCTTGGCCGTCAGGCTCTTGCCGTCGTGGAAGGTCACGCCCTTGCGCAGCTTGATCGTCCAGACCTTGGCGTCCTGGCTTTCGATGCTTTCGGCCAGTTCCATCGTCGCCTTGCCGGACCCGTCGATGAAGGTCAGGCGATTGTAGACGCAGCAGATGCGCGAATAGTCGGTGGAGTTCGACGCCTTCGCCGGGTCCAGCGTGTCGGCCGTGGACGAGGTCCAGCCGGCCGCACGCAGATGCCCGCCCTTGACCGGCTCGGCGGCGAGCGCCGCCGTGGCGCGGCCGAGGATCGTGGTGCCGGCCGCGAGCGCGACGCCGCCCATGAGCATCATCTGCAGAAGCTCACGGCGATTGGCGCCCCGCCGAATCGCATTTTCGACCATCGCATCGTCGCGAGACGACCAGTTGGCAATCTTATCGGACATGGCATTTCCCCTGGGTTGACGACAGAAGGTCGGTTGAGGGTGAAGCGGGATTTCAGGCTTCCGCCGCGTCGGCGAGAGCCGCCAACGTGGTGAAATGGTAGTCCGGCTGGGTGAAGGCGCTCGGTTCGATCGAACCGCCATAGCCTTCCCGCCCGTGGCGGCGCTCGATCCAGCAGTTGGTCATCCCGAGTTGGCGGGAGACGCCGATGTCATGGTACTGGCTCTGGGCGACATGCAGGATGTCGTCCTTGGAATGGCCCTCGCTTTCCACGAAGGCGAAGACCTTCTGGAAAAAGACCGGGTCCGGCTTTTCGGTGCCCGTGTCGTCGGTGGTGAAGCTGGCGTAGAAGGGTTCGCCGAGCGTCCGCGAAAAGCCCTCGAAGGCCCAGCGCTGCGCATTGGTCATGGCGATCAGACGGTAGCGCTTGGCAAGGCGCGCCATCGCCTCGGCGCTATCCGGGAAAGCGCTCCAGGTCTTCACGTCCTCGCGAATGGCAAGGCCGTGCTCGCGCCCGGTCGGCAGGCCGAGCGTCGGCGCGATGATCTGATACACGCGCAGGAAATCGTCGGGAAACAGTCCGGCATCCTTGTCGGTGCGAGCCTTGCGGTAAAGGGCCAGCGCCTGCTCGCCATCGACCTCGACGCCAGCCTTCGCGCCAATCTTCTGCAGCGAGGTCACGAGCCCGCCTTCGAAATCGATGAGGGTGCCGACGACATCGAACGTCATGTAGCGGAACGATTGGAGGTCTTTTGCCATGAATTTCCCTTCCCTGCCGCTCTGGCGACGTTTGGTTTTCGCGTCGTCTTCCGAACCCTCACATCCGATCGGGTCCGGAAGATTCCGTTAGGATCGAGTTTGCCGTTCGGCCTTCGCGAATTGCGCCGAAATGCGATCGGCCGACGGCACAATATTGCGAATATGACAGCTAGGCAGAATCCAGGCAGATGCTGCAGCTGCGCAGAAAACGATCAGTCTCGCATAGCAGCGCGGACCTCCGGGTCGGCCAGCGTCTGGTCGAGCGTCAGTCGCGTGCGCTCCAGGATCAGGTCGATGTCGCCGTCCGTGCAGCAGAGCGGCGGCGCGTAGCCCATGACGCCGGTCGGGAAGGCCCGCACGACGAGGCCGTTGTCCCAGGCACGATCGAACACGCGCTTGGCGGGCTCGGCGCTCGCGGGGAGTGGCGTCTTGTTCGCCTTGTCGGTCACGAGTTCGATGGCCGCCAGCATCCCGCGACCGCGAACATCGCCGACGAGCGGGTGATCGGCCAAGGCGTTGAGCCCCGCCATCAGACGCTGTCCCGCGCGCTGCCCGTTTTCTAGAAGGCCGTTCTCGTAGAGATCGAGGCAGGCGAGGCCGATGGCGGCGCTGACCGGATGCGCCGAATAGGTGTAGCCGTGACCCACCGCCGCCGCGCCCGCGCCGTCGGCAATGGTGTTGTAGACCTTGTCCGACAGGAACACCGCCCCCATCGGGCAATAGCCCGAGGTGAGGCCCTTGGCCGTGGTCATGAGATCGGGCACCACGCCGTCGTCGGCACAGGCGAAGAGCGGGCCGGTGCGGCCGAAGCCGGTGATGACCTCATCGGCCACGAACAGGATGTCCAGTTCGCGGCAGGTGTCCCACATGGCCTTCAGCCAGCCATCGGGCGGCACGAGCACGCCGCCCGATCCCTGGATCGGCTCGATATAGAAGGCCGCGACGCGCTCGGCGCCGAGTTCCTCGACCTTGGCGCGCAGGGCAGCCACCGAAGCGTCGATGATCGCCTGCGGGTCGGAGCCGACCGGATTGCGGTAGCTGTAGTGCGACGGAATCTTGTGCTGCCAATCGTAGGGCAGACCGAAACCAGCGTGGAAGGCCGGCAGCGCGGTGAGGCCAGCGCCGACCGTGGAAGAGCCGTGATAGCCGTTCATGACCGAAATGAACTGGTCTTTCTCCGGCTTGCCGAGCGAATGGTAGTAGTAGCGGATGAAGCGCACGGTGGAATCCACCGCGTCCGAACCGCCCAGCGTGAAGTAGACATGGTTGAGATCGCCCGGCGCGCGGTCGGCGAGCTCGGACGCGAGGCGGATGGCGGGCTCGGAGCCGAGGCCGAAATAGGCCGTCGCATAGGGCAGCTCGCGCAGCTGGCGCGTGGCCGCCTCGATGATCTTGTCCTGCCCATAGCCGGCGTTGACGCACCACAGGCCGGCGAAGCCGTCGATCAGCTCGTGGCCGGAGGCGTCCTTGACGCGCGCGCCCTTGCCCGAAGCCAGAACCCGCACGCCCGCCTTCTCGTGACCGCGATAGGAGGCGACGGGGTGAACCAGATGGGCCCGGTCCAGTTCGACCAGCGAATTCATCAGCATGGGAAGGCTCCTGTTCAGCCGAGCGCCCGAAACACCAGGGCGAAGTTGCTGAAGAAGGAATAGACCAGCCGAGCCGGCAGCGGCTTTCAAGTTGCCTATGCGGCCCCAGCGTTTCGCGCCTAAAGCGCCGTTCCCTTCCGCATCTTATGCCGCAGACGGCCGGTCGCGGCCTTCTCCGCCGCGTCTTGACCGGGACGGAACGCAGCGAGCGAGAAACTCTCTGCCGCCCCGATCAGAGGATACGCAACATTCTGCTTCGCGACGCGGGTAAAGCGGTCGAACCTCCGAAATCGAGGTCCTTATGATCGGGTCGTTCGGCAAAGCCTGCCGTCGCCATTTCCCCAAGGATCGCCTCATGAGCCAGTTCCGGCCGAAATTCATCACCTTCGACTGCTACGGCACGCTGACCAATTTCCAGATGGCGGAAGCCGCACAGGAGATCTACGGCGCGCAGCTGAGCGAAGAGCGGATGCGCGAGTTCATCAAGAACTTCTCGGCCTACCGACTCGACGAGATTCTCGGCGACTGGAAGCCCTACAACGAAGTGGTGCACAACGCCGTCGAGCGCACCTGCAAGCGCAATGGCGTCGCCTTCGACCCGGCCGACGCGCGCAAGATCTACGAGAAGGTCCCGAGCTGGGGCCCGCATGCGGACGTGCCGGCGGGCCTGGCGAAGGTCGCCAAGGAAATCCCGCTCGTGATCCTGTCCAACGCCATGGACGAGCAGATTCCGCACAATGTCGAGAAGCTCGGCGCTCCGTTCCACGCCGTGTTCACCGCGCAGCAGGCCCAATCCTACAAGCCGCGCATGCGGGGCTTCGAGTACATGCTCGATCAGCTCAACGCGCGCCCGGAGGACATCCTCCACGTCTCCTCGTCGTTCCGCTACGATCTGATGACGGCGCACGACCTCGGCATCAAGAACAAGGTCTGGGTCAATCGCGGCCACGAGCCGGCCAACCCCTATTACGGCTACACCGAGATCAAGGACATCGGCGGACTGCCGGGCGTCGTCGGCCTCTGAGCCATCCACCGAAGCGCCGGCCCGGCGGCCACGCGGCCGCCGGGCTCCTCATGGCTCTCAGCCGGGAAACGCACCCATGCAGTTCAAGTCCTACTGGCACGACACGGCCCCTCGTTTCGCAGGCGGGTCTGCGGGTCCCGTGGAGGGGCATTACGACGTCGCCGTGATCGGCGCCGGCTTCACCGGGCTTTCGGCAGCGCTGCACCTCGCCAAGTCCGGCGTGCGCGTCATCGTGGTCGAGGGCGGAACGGTCGGCGCGGGCGCGTCCGGGCGCAATGGCGGCCATCTCAACAATGGCATCGCCCACGGCTATGCGAGCGCCAAGGCCCATCTGGGCGCCGAGCGCGCCAAACAGCTCTACAAGACCTATGACGACGCGGTGGATTCGATCGAACGGATCGTGCGCGAGGAAGGCATCGACTGCAATTTCCGCCGCGCCGGGAAGCTGAAGCTCGCGTCCAAGCCGGGCCATGTCGCCGCCATCCGCAGCAATTTCGAGCTTGTTCATGCCGAAGTCGATCCCGACACGGCCTTTCTGAGCCGGGAGGACCTTCGCGCCGAAATCGGCTCCGACGCGTTCCACGGCGCCATGCTCTCCAAGAAGAGCGGCATGATGCATATGGGCCGCTTCGTCGTGGGCCTCGCCGAGGCCGCCGTGCGCCATGGCGCCGCGATCTACGAGAACGCGGTCGTTTCCGAACGCAGGGTGGAGGACGGCCGCAGCCGGATCGTCACATCGCGCGGGACGGTCACGGCCCAAACCGTGCTCCTGGCGACGGGCGCCTATACGACCGAAGGCTTCTCGCATTTCCGCCGCCGCATCATTCCGGTCGGCAGCTTCCTGCTGGCGACGCGCCCGCTGACGCCGGACGAGATCGCGCGCACGCTGCCCGGCAACCGGACCTACGTGACGTCCATGAACATCGGGAATTATTTCCGCCTCGCGCCGGACGGGCGCCTGATCTTCGGCGGACGCGCCCGATTCTCGACCACGTCCGACCAGACCTCGGACGCGCGCAGCGGCGACATCCTACGGGCGAGCCTCAAACAGTTCTTCCCCCATCTCGCCGATATCGAGATCGACTATTGCTGGGGTGGGCTCGTGGACATGACGCAGGATCGCTTTCCGCGCGCGGGTTTCGCAGACGGCATGTGGTTCGCCATGGGCTATTCGGGCCACGGCGCGCAGATGTCGGTGGAGATGGGCCTCATCCTGGCCGACGCGATCCTCGGCCGTGAGAACCGCAATCCGGTGGACGGTCTCGATTGGCCGACCATCGCCGGCTATTCCGGCAAGCCCTGGTTCCTGCCCATGGTCGGCCTCTACTACAAGATGCTCGACAAGATCCGCTGAGGGTCATCGGTAGCGCTGCGAGGAAGCCACGCTCGAACCCGGCGGCGTTCAGAGCGGCACGAGAGATTTTCGTGCCGCTCGGCCAGGCGCTTTGGCCGAACATGTCGAATCGCCCTTCAATTCCAGCGTGAAGTTCCGCGCGCGTTCGGACATTCTCCATCTCGACGAGACATCATGGCGGCTCATGCCATCGCGCCGGGCTCCAGCAGCGGCCCGCCCGAATCGACCGACCGGCTGCGGACGGGAAAACGGTAGTGGCAAAGTCGGACACGCTGCACTTGCAGTCCTACGATCTCGCGACGCAGGACATCTCGACGGTGGATCTCAACGCGCTCCACGCGCTGTCCATCAGCGTCGGCTGGCCGCATCGGCAGGTAGACTGGCAATTCCTGCGATCCGTGGGTCAAGGCCTCGTGGCGCTGGACGAGATCGGGCGCGTCTTCAGCTCCAGCATGTGGTTCAGCCATGGCGAGGATTGCGCGACGATCGGCATGGTCATCACCTCGCCCCGCGTCCAGACCCATGGCGGCGGCCGCTGGATGATGGAACGCATGCTGGACGAATGCGGGGATCGCCGGGTGATCGTCAATTCCACCCGCGCGGGCTATGCGCTCTACATCTCGCTTGGCTTCGAGTTCCAGGCCGTGGTGCAGCAGATGCAGGGGACGGTGCGCGCCGCCGCGGCCCTCGCGGCGCTCGGCACGGAGGGTGTCGAGGAGATCACCCCCGCCGAACTCCCCGCCCTCCTCGCCCTCGACCGGGCGGCCTTCGGCTCGGATCGCACCAATCTCGTGTCGCGTCTCGCGCCCTTGTCGCGCATTGTCGGCCTGCGCCGCGACGGCGTGTTGCAAGGCTACGCGATGCGACGGGCCTTTGGTCGCGGTCAGGTTATCGGGCCGATCGTCGCACAGAGCGAAGAGGACGCGATCGCCCTCGCCGCACCGCTCCTTGCCGATCTCGAAGGACGCTTCGCGCGCGTCGACACGCGCCAGCCCGAAGGGCGCCTCCGGTCGTTCCTCCTGGCGTCCGGTCTTGCGGTGTTCGACACGGTGAGGACCCTCACGCGCGGCGCGCCGCTTCCCAAGGTCGAGCCCGGCCGGCCCGGCATCTACGGCCTTGCCGCTCAACCGCTGAGCTAGGCTCTCGGCTCGGCGCCGGCCGCACCGCTTTGCGCGGCGCGAAAGACGGCCGGCGTCAGGCCGGACCATTTCTGGAAGGCGCGGTAGAAGGCGGTCGGCTCGGCATAGCCGAGCAGCGCGGCGATGTCGGCGATCGTCCGGCCGGGCCGGGACAGGAGGTCCCGCGCCAGCACGAAGCGCAGTTCGTCGCGGATCAGCGTGAAGCTCTGCCCCTCGTCCCGCAAGCGGCGGCGCAAGGTCGCCGGCGACAGGCGCATATCGGCCGCCACGCGATCGAAGTCCGGCCACTCGGCGAGAGGCGTCGCCTGGAGACGGCTGCGCACCCGCGCCGAAACGCTCTGGTCGTGGCGATAGCCGAGCAGGATGTTCGCGGGCGCGGCCCGCAGGAAAGGGCCGAGCGCCTTATCGTCCCGGATGATCGGCAGCGCCAGATAGGAGGCGTTGAAGGCGAGCCGGCAGGAAGGCTGGTCGAAGCGCACCGGCGCGCCGAAGAACTGGTGGTAATCCGCTCGGTTTTCCGGCGCGGAACAGGCGAAATCCACCTGCAGAAGCGGAACGCGCCGACCGATCAGCCAGCACAGAACGCCCAAAAGAATGAGCCAATAAGTTCGATAGGCGAAGGCCGAGCAGGGCGCGCCTCGGGTCCGCAAGAGGATCTCGGCCTGTCCGCCGCGATGGTGAAGCTCGCCGGTCGGGTCGTCCAGCACGATCTCCAAGAAGCGCAGCGCACGCCGCAGCGCCTGTTCCAGGCTCCGCGCGCTCAGCACGCTGTGACACAGGAGCTTGAAGCTGCCGGGCCGCATCGGGCGCGCGCCATTGCCGAAGAATTCGTCCTGGAGGACGTCCGCGATCCGCAGCCAGAGCGTGCCATATTGAAGGTTGGAGACCGGAGCCGTCACGGGAAAGGCAAGCCCTAGTTCGGCCAGCACCGGCGCCGGATCGATCCCGGCGCGACGCAAGCTGTCGAGCGCGTCCTCCACGAAGCCGGGCGAAATCATCCGTCGCATGATCCGCCCGTCCCTCTGGCAAATCCGATCAGGCATCGTGACCGTATGGGCCATTGTACGCCAGTCCAAAACGGATAGCGTCGGGGCGATCCCATGGAGGCGTCCAACGGACGGGGATCAGGGAGGAACGGATGCCAATCCCATCTGCGACCGCTGCGGTGCCGGACTACGCCCACGAATACGAAAACTTCCGGCTGGAAGACGCGAGCGCCCGGCTCGCGGGCGATCTCGACGAGGCCATCAATGCCTGTGTGGAATGCTGCGACCGACATGTCGGCGGCGAGCGGGTCGCGCTGCGCTGCCTGTCGTCCGACGAGACCCTGCGCGAAGTCACGTTCGAGGAACTGCGGGACCTGTCGGCGCGGGCCGCGACCGTGTTCCGGGCCGCCGGCATCGGCCCCGGCGACGTCGTCTCCGGCCTTCTGCCGAGGACGCCCGAACTCGTGGTCGCGATCCTCGGCGCATGGCGGCTTGGCGCGGTCTACCAGCCGCTGTTCACGGCCTTCGGGCCGAAGGCGATCGAGCACCGACTGGGCTTGAGCGGGGCAAAACTCGTCGTCACCAATCCGGCCAACCGCTCCAAGCTCAAGGGGATCGCGGGCGCGTTTCGCGTCGCGACCGTGGCGGAGCCCGGTGCGGTCCCGCCCGGCGATCTCGATTTCCGCAATGAGCTCGCCGCCGCCGAGCCCACGACGGCGCCGGTGATGCGCCGGGGCGACGATCTCTTCATGCTCATGTCGACCTCCGGCACGACGGGCCATGCCAAGGGCGTGCCCGTGCCGCTGAAGGCGCTGAACGCCTTTTCCGCCTATATGCGCTACGCGATCGACCTGCGCGAAGACGACACTTTCTGGAACATCGCCGATCCGGGCTGGGCCTACGGGCTCTATTACGCAATCACCGGACCGCTGATGCTCGGGCGAGTGACGATCCTCTACGAGGGCGGGTTCACGGCGGAGAGCACCTATCGCATCGTCCGGCGCATGGGCGTCACCAATCTCGCCGGCTCGCCCACGGCCTATCGCCTTCTCGTGGCAGCCGGGCCGAGGGCGGCGGAGCCTGTGAAGGGGCGCCTGCGCGTGTGCAGCAGCGCCGGCGAGCCGCTGAACCCGGAAGTCTTCCGCTGGTTCGCCGAACATTTGGCGGTGCCGATCCACGACCATTACGGGCAGACCGAGAACGGCATGATGGTGAACAACCACCATGGCCTGACCCATCCCGTGCGGCCGGGCTCGGCGGGCTTCCCGATGCCGGGCTATCGCATGGCGGTTCTGGACGAGGCGGGCCGCGAACTCGGGCCGAACCAGCCCGGCGTTCTGGCGGTCGATATCGCGCATTCGCCGCTTCTCTGGTTCCGGGGCTATCTGAACCAGGACACGCCGGCCATCGGCGGAGGCTATTATCGCACCGGCGACACGGTGGAACTCGAGCCCGATGGCTCGGTCAGCTTCATCGGCCGCTCCGACGACCTCATCACCTCGTCCGGCTACCGCATCGGCCCGTTCGACGTGGAAAGCGCGCTGATCGAGCATCCGGCCGTGGTGGAAACCGCGGTGATCGGCGTTCCCGATCCCGACCGCACGGAGATCGTCAAAGCCTTCGTGGTTCTCGCCGACGGGTTCGACGGTTCCCCGGCGCTCGCCGAGGAACTGGCGCAGCATGTCAAGACGCGCCTCTCGGCGCACGCCTATCCGCGCGCCGTCGAGTTTCTGGACGAATTGCCAAAGACGCCGAGCGGCAAGATCCAGCGCTTCGTTCTGCGCAAGGCCGAGATCGAACGGCTCGGCCGCGCATGAGGAGGCACGGATGATCATCACCGACAGCGTCTTCCTCGTCACCGGCGCCGGTTCCGGCCTCGGCGCGGGCGTCGCCGCCATGGCGATCGCCGCCGGCGCGCGGGTTCTTCTCGCCGATATCAATCAGTCAGCGGTCGAGGCCGTCGCGGCGGGCCTCGGGCCGAACGCGCGGGCCTGCCGGGTGGACGTGACGCGCGAAGACGAGGGCATGGCCGCCGTGAAGTCGGCGCTCGACGCCTTCGGGCGGATCGACGTGCTCGTGAACTGCGCCGGCATCGTGCCCGGCCAGCGGATCGTCGGGCGCGAGGGGCCCCACGATCTCGATCTCTTCACGCGGGTCGTCGCCGTCAATCTGATCGGCACGTTCAACATGCTCCGCCTCTGCGCCGACGCGATGGCGAAGCAGGACCCCAATGAGGCGGGCGAGCGAGGCGTGATCGTCAACACCGCCTCGGTCGCCGCCTTCGAAGGGCAGATCGGGCAGGCCGCCTATGCCGCGTCCAAGGGCGGCGTCGCGGCGATGACGCTGCCGGCCGCGCGCGATCTGGCGCGACACGGCATCCGCGTCGTGTCGATCGCGCCCGGCATGTTCGAAACGCCGATGGTGGCCGGCATGCCGCAGGAGGTGCAGGACACGCTCGGCGCCTCCGTCCCCTTCCCGGCCCGCTTCGGCCAGCCATCGGAATACGCCGCGCTGGTGCGCCATATCGTGGAAAATCCGATGTTGAACGGCGAGGTCATCCGCCTCGACGGCGCGCTGCGCATGCCGCCGCGCTGAGAGCCCGCCCGCAGTATCGAGACAGGAAGGAAACCGAGGATGAGCGAACGCGATCCGGTGGTCATCGTGTCGGCCGCGCGAACCGCCATGGGCGGCTTCATGGGCGCCCTGTCGGGCCTGCCGAGCGCCGATCTCGGCGCGGCGGCCATCGCCGGCACGCTCCAGCGCGCAGGGCTCGCGCCGGATGCCGTGTCGGAGGTCGTGATGGGCTGCGTCCTCACGGCCGGCCAGGGCCAGGCGCCCGCGCGCCAGGCCGCGCTCGGCGCCGGCCTGCCGCTCGGCACGGGCGCGACCACGGTCAACAAGATGTGCGGCTCGGGCATGAAGGCGGCGATGCTCGCGCATGACCTGCTCCTCGCCGGCTCGGCCGACATCGTGGTGGCCGGCGGCATGGAGAGCATGTCGAACGCCCCGCATCTCCTGCCCCGGATGCGCGTCGGCCAGCGCATGGGCCATTCCGAAGTGATCGACCACATGTTCTGCGACGGGCTGGAGGACGCCTATGATCGCGGCCGGCTCATGGGCACGTTCGCCGAGGATTGCGCCGAGAGCTATCAGTTCACCCGCGAGGCGCAGGACGCCTATGCCCTCGCCTCCCTCGCCCGCGCGCAGGCCGCGATCGCGGAAGGTCGGTTCGCGAGCGAGATCGTGCCGGTCGATGCCCCATCCGGCCGCGCGACGCTCCGTGTCGAGGAAGACGAGCAGCCCGGCAAGGCGCGGCCCGACAAGATCCCGACGCTGCGCCCCGCCTTTCGCGACGGCGGCACGGTGACGGCGGCCAACGCCTCCTCCATTTCGGACGGCGCGGCGGCGCTTCTCCTGATGCGCGCCTCGCAGGCCGAGCGGCGGGGACTGACGCCTCAGGCACGGCTCGTCGGCCATGCGACATTCGCCGACAAGCCCGCGCTGTTTCCGACGGCTCCCGTCGGCGCGCTGCGCCGCTTGAGCGAGCGCACGGGCTGGGCGCTCGGCGATGTCGATCTCTTCGAGGTCAACGAGGCTTTCGCCGTGGTGGCGCTGGCGGCGATGCGCGACCTCTCGCTTCCGCACGATAAGGTGAACGTGAACGGCGGCGCCTGCGCGCTCGGCCATCCGATCGGCGCATCGGGCGCGCGCATTCTCGTGACGCTCCTCGCCGCCCTGCGGGATCGCGGGCTGGAACGCGGCATGGCCTCCGTATGCATCGGCGGCGGCGAGGCGACGGCCGTCGCGATCGAGAGGATGCACTGATGCTTTTGACCGATCTTCAGACGCAGATCCGCGACGCCGCCCGGGATTTTGCGCAGGAGCGGCTAGCGCCCGGTGCAGCCCTGCGCGACCGGGAAAGCCGCTTCCCGCGCGACGAGCTTCGCGAGATGGGCGAACTCGGCTTTCTCGGAATGCTGGTGTCAGAGGACTATGGCGGCTCGGACGCCGGAACCGTCGCCTATGCGCTGGCGCTGGAAGAGATCGCGGCGGCGGACGGTGCCTGTTCCACCATCGTCTCGGTTCATTCCTCGGTCGGCTGCGTTCCGATCCTGCGCTTTGGCACGGACGAGCAGAAGGCGCGCTTTCTGCCCAAACTCGCGTCCGGCGAATGGATCGGCGGTTTCGCGCTGACCGAGGCGCAGGCCGGCTCGGACGCCTCGGCGCTGCGCACCCGCGCCCGGCGCGAGGGCGATCATTACGTGATCGACGGCTCCAAGCAGTTCATCACTTCCGGCCGCAACGGCCAGATGGTGATCGTCTTCGCCGTGACCGATCCCGATGCGGGCAAGAAGGGCATTTCCGCCTTCATCGTACCGACCGACACGCCGGGCTACGAGGTCGTCACCGTCGAGCACAAGCTCGGGCTGCACAGTTCGGACACCTGCGCCCTCGCCTTCGACGGGATGCGCATTCCCGCCGAGAACCGGCTCGGCGCGGAAGGCGAAGGCTACCGGATCGCGCTCGCCAATCTGGAGGGCGGGCGCATCGGCATCGCCGCGCAGGCCGTCGGCATGGCGCGCGCCGCCTTCGAGGCCGCGACGCGCTATGCCAAGGAGCGGCAGAGCTTCGGTAAGACGATCATCGAGCATCAGGCGGTCGGCTTCTCGCTGGCCGACATGGCGACGCAGATCGCGGCCGCGCGCCAGCTCGTTCTCCATGCCGCCGCGCTCAAGGAAGCCGGCCAGCCCTGTTTGCAGGAGGCCTCCATGGCCAAGCTCTTCGCCTCCGAAATGGCGGAGAAGGTCTGCTCGGCGGCGATCCAGGTCCATGGCGGCTATGGCTATCTAGCCGACTATCCGGTGGAGCGCATCTATCGCGACGTTCGCATCTGTCAGATCTACGAGGGCACGAGCGAGGTGCAGCGCCTCGTGATCGCCCGCGCGCTTTGAGGAGAGTTCCATGCCGAATCTGATCGAGATCACGCGCGAGGGCCGGGTCGCCCTCGTCCGGCTGAACCGCCCCGCGCAACTCAATGCGCTGAACCTCGCCCTCGCGGAAGAACTCGTCGCGGCCACCGAAGCGCTCGCCGCCGACCGGAGCGTCGGCGCCATGGTTCTGACCGGCTCGGACAAGGCCTTCGCCGCCGGAGCCGACATCGCGGAGATGGCCGACAAGAGCGCCGAGGACATGGTGGAGCGCGACTTCTTCGCGATCTGGGACCGCTTCGCCGCCGCCCGCATCCCGAAGATCGCGGCGGTGAACGGCTATGCGCTCGGCGGCGGCTGCGAGGTCGTGATGATGTGCGATTTCGCCATTGCCGGCGAAGGCGCGCGCTTCGGCCAGCCCGAGGTGCGGCTCGGCGTCATCGCCGGCATGGGCGGAACGCAGCGCATGACCCGGCTGATCGGCCGCTCGCTCGCCATGGATCTGCATCTGACCGGGCGCACCATGCGGGCGGACGAAGCGCTGCGCGCAGGGCTCGTGGCCCGCGTCGTGCCGGACGCCGAGGTCGTGTCCACCGCCATGGCGGCGGCGGCCGAGATCGCCGCCCATTCCCGCGCGGCGGTGCGCCTTGCGCGAGAGGCCGTGGCGAAGGCCGAGGAACTGCCGCTCGGCGAGGGCGTGCGCTACGAGCGCGCCCTGTTCCACCGCCTCTTCGGCACGAAGGACCAGCGCGAGGGCATGGCGGCCTTCCTGGAAAAGCGCCCTGCCCGGTTCCACGAGCCGGACGAGGCGGCGGAGCGCGGGGCATGACGACGCCCTTCGTTCGCGCCACGATCGACGGCGCCCTCGGGCGCGTGCATCTCGACCGGCCCGAGGCGCTGAACAGTCTCGACCTCGACATGGTCAGAACCATCGCGCAAGCGCTGGACGGGTTCGAGGCCGACGATCGCGTGCGCGCCGTGGCGCTGACGGGCGAAGGCCGCGCCCTGTGCGCGGGCGGCGACATCAAGATGATCTGGCGCACCGGCCGCAGCGAACCGGACGCGGCGCTCGCCTTCTGGGCCGAGGAATATCGGCTGAACGCGCGGATCGCGCGAGCGCCCAAGCCCTGGGTCGCGATCATGGACGGCATCTGCATGGGCGGGGGCGTCGGGCTGTCCGTTCATGGCAGCCATCGCGTCGTCACGGAGCGCACGCGCTTCGCCATGCCCGAGACCGGGATCGGCTATTTCCCCGATGTCGGCGGCACCTATGCCCTCTCGCGCGCGCCCAATCGGCTGGGCTTCTGGTTGGGGCTGACGGGCGCGGCGGTCGGCGCGGCGGACACGATCGCGGCGGGTCTCGCGGATGCGATGCTGCGCTCGGACGATTTGCCCACGCTCCTCGCCGATCTTGCCGCCGGCCGTCCGGTCGAGGAGGCGATCGCCGCCCGTGCCGTCGATCCCGGCCCCTCGCGCCTGCGCGAGAACGCAGCGCTTATCCAGTCGGCCTTCGCGGGCGCCGAGATGGCGGCGATCCTCGATTCGCTTCGAGCGGATGCGTCGGACTTCGCGATGGAAACGCTGGCGCTTCTCGACGCGAAATCGCCGACGAGCCTCGTCCTGACGCTGCATCTCCTGCAGGAGGCGATCGGCGCGCCCGATCTCGAAACCTGTCTCGATCGCGAATATGCGGCGGATGTCGCTATTCTCGAAGGGCACGACTTCTACGAGGGCGTCCGCGCCGCCGTGATCGAGAAGGATCGCAATCCGGTCTGGCGTCCCGCGTCGTTGTCGGCCGTCGATCGGCACGCGCTTTTGGCATCGCTCCGTCCCCAGCCCTCACTCTTCGCTCCCGCAGCGAAAGGCTGATCCCCCGAAAAGCGAAAAACGCCTGCCTCCCGTTTCGCGCCTGGGAGAAGCGACGCGAAACGGGATGGCAGGCGTTGAGGCAGGAGGCGACCGGATGGCGATCCGATCGTCCAAGGGTCGGTTCAGCCAGCGATCAGTTCAGAAACGCGGCGTCCGAACCGGGCACCATGTCCTGATCGATGCCGACGGCCGGCTGAACGACCTTGTGCATCACGGGAGCCTTCGGCGCGGGGCCTTCGAAGGCCGCGTCGGAACCGGGAACCAGCGTACCGTCGAACACGGTCGCGAGTGCGCCGCCCGTCGCGGCCGTGCGGGGCATGCCGTAGCGGCTGGTCGAGCTGTGGATCGGAGCGGGCGTCGCCTGCGAATAGAAGGAGGCGTCGGAGCCCGGCACGATGGAATCGGCAAAAGCGGGAGCGGCAGTCGCGGCCATCGAGGCGAGCGCGATGAGGGTAACGATCTTCATGATATTTCGTCCTTGCCAGAAAGATCGCCGCTTCGAACTCGACAGCGCCGCGATCCTTGACAACAAGATGACGCAGCTGCGTTATGAATGGAACTGAAGTGTTGTCAGGGTCGGTGTGAATTTCATGCACTTCCGGCTGTTCGATCTGAATCTCCTGCGGGTCTTCGAAGCCCTTTACGAGGATCGCAACGCCACTCTCGCGGGTCGTCGGCTGGGGCTCAGCCCATCGGCCGTCAGCCATGCGACGGCGCGCCTGCGCGAGGCACTGGGCGACCCGCTCTTCATCCGCGTTCCCGGCAAGATGGTGCCGACGCAGCGCGCTCTGGAGATTGCGCCCTCGATCCTCGAAATCCTGCGCCAGCTTCAGGACGTTCTGGAAAGCAAGAGTTTCGTTCCCGCCGAGAGCACGCGGGAATTCGTGATCGCGACGGTTCCTTACGTCTCGCTCGTCGTGATTCCCCCGCTTCTGCGCGTTCTTCATCGAGAGGCGCCGCATGTCCGGCTGCGCACCGTGCGCTTGACGGATCATTCGATGCGCGATCTGCAGAACGGCGAGATCGACGTGATCGTGACCCGCGTGCGCGGCGAGCACGACGGCATGGAATGCCATGTCCTTTTCGAGGAATCGCTGGTCTGGGTGGTCCGCGCCGATCATCCGGCGATCCGCGAGGGCATGACCCATGAGCGGCTGAGAACCATTCCCTTCGCGCGGATTCTCACGCCCGATCTCTGGTCCCAGCAGGTCGGGGAGCGAAACCGCACGGCCTATGCCGACCTGATCGATCGCGAGCGGCAGGGCTGCGCGAACGAGCCGGCCTGCGAGCCGGCCGTGATCGTTCCCGACAGTCTGAGCGCCCTCGTTCTGGTTCTGGAAAACGGCTTCGCGGCGCTCGTGCCGAGCCGCATCGCGACCCGCTCGCATCTCGGCCACCAGTTGCGGTCCATCCCGATCTCGACGCTCAATCCGCCCGCCCAGATCGGCGCCCATGTCGCCGCGCGCTCGAAGCACGATCCCGGCGTCGAATGGCTTCTCGCATGTCTGCGCGAGGCGACGGACGGATCGGTGCCGAGCGGGGGTTTTTGCGAGACGGGAGGCGCGGCGGGTTCTTCCGACGAGATCGTCAGCGTGGGCTGAACCTTCAAAGCCCGCTCGCAAGCGCGCTCAACTCTCCCGGAAATGCAGGCCCAAGAGAAGCGCATGCGCGTGCCGCGTCGCGGCTCCCGTTGCCTCCGCCATAGCAGGCAGCACCATCCATTCGAGCGTCCAGGCGGCGCCGGAGCGCTCGTTCTCGTGGACCATGGATTGGGAAAGCGTGCCGAGCAGGCCGGCGTTCAGCCGCGCGAGCGTCACGAGAACCTCCGCGCCGACAGGATTCTGCTTGTGCGCCATGGCCGACGATCCCCCGCCGCCGGACAGTTTCACCGCGCCGACCTCGCTCTGCGCCATCAATGCGAGGTCCTGCCCGATCTTGCCGAGCGTGCCGGACAGGAGCGCGAGGCCCTGGGCGATGTCGAGGATCGGCGTGCGGTCGGAATGCCAGGGCGCGGCGTCGCGCAATCCGAGGCGCGTCGCCATGTCGGCCCGCAGGGCCTCGTAGGACGGGCCGAAGCTGCCGCCATTCCCGATCGGACCGCCGAGCTGGATCGGAAGCGAGCGGGCGAGTTCGCCAAGGCGCTCGCGATGGCTCCGGAGGGGCCGTGCCCAGGTCGCCAGCTTGTCGGCGACGGTGAAGGGAAGCGCCGCCTGCATCCGCGTCTGCGCCATCAGCGGCCTGTCGCCCTCCTCCGCGCACAGCCGCGCGATCTCGGTCAGCACCGCGTCGGTACGGGCACCGAGGAGGCCGAGGAGACCTTGCAGCCGCAGCATGAGGCCGGTGTCGATCACGTCCTGGCTGGTGGCGCCCTGATGAACGCTCGGGCCCGCCTCACCCGCAGCGCCGCGAAGCTGGCGCACGAGTTCGGGGATGACGACGCCATCGCGCGAAAGGCCACGGCGGAGGGCCGCTTCGTCGGGCGTGAAGGCCCGCACCGCCGCGCCGATGCGCGCGGCCGCAGCGGGATCGATCGTGCCGAGCGCGCCTTGCGCCTCGGCCAGCGCCGCCTCGACGCGCAGGAGCGCGGCGATCTCGGCCTCCGGCGCGAAGAGGTCCGCGATTTCGGGATCGCCGGTCAGGGCGTCGAGAAGCGGCGCCATGCGGTCAGACCCGTTCCAGCGCCACGGCGATGCCCTGGCCGACGCCGATGCACATGGTGGCGAGCGCGCGGCGGCCACCGTTGAGCTGGAGTTCCAGGGCGGCCGTCCCGGCGATGCGCGCGCCCGACATGCCGAGCGGGTGGCCGAGCGCGATCGCCCCGCCGTTCGGGTTCACCCTGATGTCGTCGTCGGCGATGCCGAGGTGGCGGAGCGTCGCGAGGCCTTGGCTGGCGAAGGCCTCGTTCAACTCGATCACGTCGAAATCGGTCTGGGCGAGCCCCAGCCGCTCCATCAGCTTCTTCGAGGCCGGCGACGGGCCGAAGCCCATGATGCGGGGCGCGACACCCGCCGTCTCCCCGCCGAGGACGCGGGCGATGGGGGTGAGGCCGTGGCGCTTCATCGCGGCCTCCGACGCCACGATCAGCGCCGCCGCCCCGTCGTTGACGCCGGACGCATTGCCCGCCGTCACCGTGCCGCCCTTGCGGAACGGGGTCGGGAGCTTGGCCAGCGTCTCGATCGTGGTGGCGCGCGGATGCTCGTCAGTGTCCACGACCTTCGGATCGCCCTTGCGCTGCGGGATCGTCACCGGGACGATCTCCCGCGCCAGCCGCCCGTTCGCCTGCGCTTCCGCCGCCTTGTTCTGCGAGCGCACGGCGAAGGCGTCCTGGTCCTCGCGGGAGATGCCGAAATCCTCCGCGACGTTCTCGCCGGTCTCCGGCATGGAATCGACGCCGTATTGCTGCTTCATCAGCGGATTGACGAAGCGCCAGCCGATCGTGGTGTCGTGGATCTCGGCATGGCGGGAGAAGGCCGTTTCGGCCTTCGGCATGACGAAGGGCGCACGGGACATGCTCTCCACGCCACCCGCGATCACGAGCTCTGCCTCGCCGGCCTTGATGGCGCGCGCCGCGATGATGAGCGCGTCCATGCCCGAGCCGCAGAGGCGGTTCACCGTCGTGCCGGGGACCGTCTCGGGGAGCCCAGCCAGCAGCAGCGACATGCGCGCGACGTTGCGGTTGTCCTCGCCCGCCTGGTTGGCGCAGCCGTAGATCACCTCGTCAACGGCGGCAAAGTCCAATGATGGATGCCGCTCCATCAGGGCCTTGAGCGGAACGGCGCCGAGGTCGTCGGCCCGGACGGACGAGAGCGACCCGCCGAAGCGGCCGATGGGCGTGCGCAGATAGGCGCAGATATAGGCTTCGCTCATTTCAAAGCTCCGGGACGATAAGGTCGGCGACCGTGCCGGGGACGACGAGTTCGGCCCCGGTCATCGCCTGGAGTTCGTCGACCGACAGGGACGGCAGCTTCTCGCGCAGGACGAAGCGGCCGCCCTCGATGTCGATGACGGCAAGGCTCGTGTAGACGCGAGTGACGCAAGCAACGCCCGTCAGCGGCAGGGAGCAGCGCTTCACGAGCTTCGGCTTGCCGTCCTTGGTCACATGCTCGGTGATGACGGCGACGCGCTTGGCGCCGTGGACGAGGTCCATCGCCCCGCCGACCGCCGGCACGCCCTTCGGCCCGGTGGACCAGTTGGCAAGATCCCCCGTCTCGGCCACCTCGTAGGCGCCGAGGATCGCGACGTCGAGATGACCGCCGCGCACCATGGCGAAACTGTCGGCATGGTGGAAGAAGGCGGTGCCGGGCTTCAGGGTCACGGCCTTCTTGCCGGCGTTGATGAGGTCCCAGTCCTCCTCGCCGGCCTTCGGGGCCTCGCCGAAGCCGAGGATGCCGTTCTCGGTGTGGAAGATCGCCTCGCGGCCCGGCGGCTGGAACTTCGCCACCATCTCGGGGAAGCCGATGCCGAGATTGACGTAGGCACCGTCCGCGATGTCCTGCGCGGCGCGCCAGGCGATCTGGGTGGATGAGAGTTTCGCACTCATGCGGCCTGCTCCGCGTAGACGGCGTTGGCGCGGTTCAGCTCTTCTTCCTGCGCGGGGTTCGCGACCTCGACCACGCCTTGCACGAAAATGCCCGGCGTCACGACGCTTTCCGGGTCGATCGCGCCCGGCTCGACGATCTCAGACACCTGCGCGATTGTCACCGCCGCGGCCGTCGCCATCAGCGGGTTGAAGTTGCGCGCCGCCTTGTTGAAGACGAGATTGCCGAGCCGGTCGCCGCGATGGGCCTTGATGAGGGCGACGTCCGCCTTCAGCCAGTTCTCGCGCACATACGGCCGCCCCTCGAACTCTTCGACCGGCTTGCCCTTGGCCAGATCCGTGCCGTAGCTCGTCGGCGTGTAGAAGGCCGGAATGCCTGCCCCGCCGGCGCGGATGCGCTCGGCGAGCGTGCCCTGCGGCACCAGCTCCAGCTCGATCTCACCGGCGAGATACCGCTCGGTGAAAACGCGCGGGTCGGCCGAGCGCGGGAAGGAGCAGATGAGCTTCCGTACCATGCCCTGCTCGATCAGGGCGGCGAGGCCGACATGGCCGTTGCCCGCGTTGTTGTTGACGATCGTGAGGTCCTTCGGCGAGCCGGTCGCGAGGAAGCGGTCGATCAGCGAGTGGATCAGCTCGATCGGCGCGCCCGAGCCGCCGAAGCCGCCGATCATCACCACGTCGCCGTCTCGGATAGCGGCGACCGCCTCTTGGAGGCTGGAAAGGGTCTTGTCCATGGGCTCACATATCCAGGAAGACGGTTTCGTTCTCGCCCTGAAGGCGGATGTCGAAGGTGAAGACGGGAAGCCCGTCGCGCATCGATCGGGGCGCGACCAGCGTCGCGCGCCGTGCCGGCTCGGGGATGCGGTTGAGGAGCGGGTCGGCGGCGTTGGCCTCCACCTCGTCGCCGAAGTAGAGGCGCGTGTGCAGGCCGAGATTGATGCCGCGCGCGACGATCCAGATCGTGACGTGGGGCGCCTGGGATCGCCCGTCCGGCCAGGGCACGCGGCCCGGGCGGATCGTCTCGAAACGGAACGTGCCGTCCTTCTCGGAGACGGGCTGGCGCGCCCACCCGGCGAAGGCCGGGTCGGCGGTCCCGCGCGTTTCCTGCGGCGAATTGTGCAGGCCCTCGGCGTCGGCCTGCCAGATTTCGATCAGGGCATCGCGCACCAGATTGCCGGCGCCGTCCGTGACCGTGCCCTCGATGATCACGCGCTCGCCCTTGGTCTCGGGCCCGACGAGAACCAGACCGAGATCGTCCTTCCAGACGCCCGTGATCTCCACCCAGTTCGGATTGGTGCCGATATGGACGTAAGGGCCGGCGGTCTGCGACGGGGACTCTTTCAGATAGTCGAGACGTTGCGCCATCAGTTGCCCTCCATCCGGTTCTCGAACATCGTGGAGCGGCGGCCGCGCAGGACGATGTCGAACTTGTAGGCGAGACTGTCCATCGGGATCGTGGCATGTCGGTCGAGCGCGGCGACGAGCTGGTCGATCGCGGCCCGGTCGGGAATGGTCTTCACGATCGGGCATTGCCAGATCATCGGATCGCCCTCGAAATACATCTGGGTGATGAGGCGCTGCGCGAAGGCGTGGCCGAAGACCGAGAAGTGGATATGGGCCGGGCGCCAGTCGTTGACGCCGTTCGGCCAGGGGTAGGCGCCGGGCTTCACGGTTCGGAACGAGTAGCGCCCCTCGTCGTCAGTGATCGCGCGCCCGCAGCCGCCGAAATTCGGGTCGATCGCGGCGAGATAGCTTTCCTTCTTGTGGCGGTAGCGCCCGCCTGCATTGGCCTGCCAGAACTCGACGAGCGCCCCGCGCACCGGCCGGCCGGCTTCGTCCAGCACCCGGCCATAGACGACGATGCGCTGGCCGATCGCCTCGCCGCCGTCCTTGGAGAAGTTGCGGATCAGGTCGTTGTCGAGCGGACCGAGCACGTCATGACCGAAGACCGGGCCGGTTTCCTCGGACATCGTGGTCGGCAGCGACAGAAGCGCCTGACGGGGCGCGCGCAGGACGGAGGTCTTGTAGGTCGGCGTCAGCGCCGGCGGGTGCCAGTCGCGGTCGCGTTGGAAATAGGAACCGCTCATCGGGCCGCGTCCTCCATCTCGGCATAGGTCTTCTTAGCGATCTTGATCGCGTGATTGGCCGCCGGCACGCCGGCATAGACGGCAACGTGCATCAGCGCTTCGGCAATGTCCTCGGCGCTCGCGCCCGTGTTGCGGGTCGCGCGCACATGCATCGCCACCTCGTCGTCCTGACCGAGCGCGGCGAGGAGCGCGATGGTCACGATCGAGCGCTCGCGCCGCGTGAACCGGTCGCCGGCCCAGACCGAACCCCAGGCGCCTTCCGTGATGAAGTGCTGGAAGGGCGCGTCGAAGGGCGTGATCGCCGCGCTCGCGCGGTCCACATGCGCGTCGCCGAGCACCTGCCGACGCACCGCCATGCCGGCGTCGAAGCGCGTCGCGGCGGTCGTCGCGCGGCTGGCCTCGACGTGATCGGCAATGAGCGCGGCGACCTCCGCCGGCCGCTCCAGGCAGGGCAGATGGCCCGCGCCCGCGACAACGGCGAAGCGCGCGCCGGGAATGAGGTCGGCGGTCCCCTTCACGAGGTCCGGCGAGGTCGGCTTGTCGGCATCGCCGACGATGGCGAGAACCGCCGCGGCGATGCGCGGGACCTCCCCGAGATAATCCGCGTCCCGCACCGCCGCGCAGGCCCCGGCATACCCCTCGCGCGGCGTCGCCTCCAGCATGGCGCGCCATGCGGCAAAACGGGCGGGATGCTCGGCGGGAAAGGCTTCGGAGAACCAGCGCGACGCAACGGCCTCGCCGATCGCCGCGACGCCGCTTTTCTGGACAGTGGCGATCCGGTCGTTCCAGGCCTGCGCCTCGCCGATGCGGGCGGCCGTGTCCATCAGGACGAGGCTTTCGACCCGCTCCGGCGCGTGGATCGCGACATGCTGCGCGATGAGCCCGCCGATCGACAGGCCGACGATCGAGGTCTTGCGCCAACCGAGCGCGTCGAGCAGCGCGGTCAGGTCCTCGGCGAGAAGCGGAATGGAATAGGGGCCGGGCGTCGCCTCGGTCAGGCCGTGGCCGCGCTTGTCGACCAGGAGGATCTCGAAACGATCCCGCAGACGATCCGCCACGTCGGCCCAGATCCTGAGGTCCGAGCCGAGCGAGTTGAGGAAGACGAGGCGCGGCGCGCCTCTCCGCCCTTCGATGCGATGGTGGATCGAAATGCCGTTCGCGGTCACGAATGCCATGAAACCGTCCTCCCTGCCTTTCGGATTAGGCCGCTTGAAACGGCCTGTAAAATGAGGATTCGTGCGCCGACGATAACTCACAGGTTATGACGATGCTCTCTTCCGCCCTTCGCCTGCGTCACCTGAGGACCTTCGTCGCGGTCGCCCGGCAGGGCAGCGTCGGGCGGGCGGCGGAGGAATTGGCGATCACGCAGCCCGCCGTCTCCAAGGCGATCAAGGAGTTGGAGACGATTCTCGGCGCGCCGCTTCTCGCGCGGGAACGCGGCGGCGCGCTGCTCTCGCCCTATGGGGAGATTTTCCTGCGCCATGCGGAGGCGAGTCTGGCATCCCTGCGCCGGGGCCTGGAAGACGTGGCGGATGCCGCCTCGCCGAGCGCGCTGCCGGTGCGCGTCGGTGCGCTGCCCACCGTTTCGGCCCGTCTCCTGCCGCTCGCGATCCGGCGCTATCTCGCCCACAGTCTCGGCGCCGTTCCGCGCATCGTCACCGGCCCGACCGCCTATCTGACGGCGCAATTGCGCGAAGGCGCACTCGATATCGTCATCGGGCGCATGGGCGAGCCCGAGACCATGACGGGTCTCGCCTTCGAGCATCTTTATTCGGAGGTGATCGTCTTCGCCGTGCGCGCGGGCCATCCGCTCGCGGGTGGCACGCTGCGCCCCGAAACGGTGCTGCCCTTCGAATTCCTGCTGCCGCCGCCGGGCTCGGTGATCCGCCCGACCGTGGACCGGCTCTTCACCGCCGCGAACCTGCCGACGCCCGCGCGCGTGGTCGAGACCGTATCGCTCGCCTTCTCGCGCGCCTATATCCTGGCGACCGACGCGATCTGGCTGATCTCCGAAGGCGTCGTTCTCGAAGACCTCCATCGCGGCACGCTCGATCGCCTCGCCGTCGACACGGCGGAGACACGGGGGCCGGTCGGCATCACGATGCGCGCGGGCGACGTGCCCTCGCCCGCCGCCGCCGTTCTCCTCGACGAGCTGCGCGGCGTCGCCGCCGACATCCGTCGCGGCTGACCGGCGCGCCTTCAGGAGCGGGCGCCTCAGGCCGGCACCCCCGCCGGCGGCCGCGTTCCGGCGCCAACGCCGAGGTGACGCTCGAGAATAGCCGGGTCGGCGAGGAAGCCGGCGCCCGTGCCGCGCTCCACCACCTGCCCGCGATCGAGGACGATCGCCTGGTCGGCGAGCTTCAGGATCTTCTTCGCCTTCTGCTCCACGATGATGGCCGACAGGCCCTCGCCCTTCACGATCCGCGCGAGCGCGCGCAGAAGCTCGTCCGCCACCACCGGGGCGAGCCCTTCGAGCGGCTCGTCGAGGAGCAGGAGTTTCGGGTTGAGGACGAGGGCGCGGGTGACGGCGAGCATCTGCTGCTCGCCGCCCGAAAGCTGGTTGCCGAGATTGGCGCGGCGCTCGCGAAGGCGCGGGAACATGTCGAAGGCGCGCTCCACGGTCCAGGGGCCGGGCCTTGCCACCGCGGTCAGGTTCTCCTCCACCGTGAGGGAGCGGAAGATGTTGCGCTCCTGCGGCACCCAGCCGATGCCGAGCGCGGCGCGCGCTTCCGGCGAGCGGCGCGTCACGTCCTCGCCGCGAAAGCGCAAGCTGCCGCCCTGGTGGGTGGTCACGCCGACGATCGAGTTGATGAGCGTCGTCTTGCCCGTCCCGTTGCGGCCGAGAAGCGCCAGCGTCTCGCCTTGCTTCATGGCGAAGGACACGCCGCCGAGCACCCGCGCCTCGCCGTAGCCGGCCTCCAGCCGTTCGACCGTCAGGAGTTCAGTCATCCCCGTCCTCCCCGAGATAGGCCGTTCGCACGCGCGGATCGGCGGCGATCTCCGCCGCCGTGCCTTCCGTCAGGAGAGCGCCCGAGACGAGAACCGAGATGCGGTCGGCGAAGGCGAAGACGAGGTCCATGTCGTGCTCGATCAGGAGGATCGTCACGTCCGAGGGCAGCGCCTTCACGATGCCGAGGATCTCGTGGCGCTCCTCCTCCGGCACGCCGGCCGCCGGCTCGTCGAGCAGGAGCACGCGCGGCCTCAAGGCCACGGCGGTGGCGATCTCCAGAAGGCGCTGCTTGCCGTAGGCAAGGTCGCCCGTCCGCTCGTTGCAGACGTCCGCGAGAAGGAAGCGCTCGATGATCTCGCCGGCCTCGCGCACCGTCGCCTTGTGGGCGGCGAGCGGCGCCCACCAGCGCCCGCCGCCGCGCTCGCGTTCCGAGATCGCGAGGCAGATCGTCTCGAGCGGCGTCAGGTCGGCGAAGAGCTGGTTGATCTGGAAGGTGCGCGTCAGGCCCCGACGCACGCGCCCGTCCTGCTTGAGATGGGTGATGTCCTCCCCCTCCAGCCGGATCGCGCCCGAACTCACCGACAGGACGCCCGTGAGGAGATTGATGAGCGTCGTCTTGCCCGCGCCGTTCGGCCCGATCAGGGCGTGCCGCGCGCCCCGTTCGAGGGACAGCGAGACCTTGTTCGTCGCCACGAGGCCGCCGAAGCGCTTCTCGATGGCGTGGGTTTCGAGAACCGCGCTCATGCCGCCCTCCCCTTGAGGCGGTGGCGCATGCCTGAGAGGAGCCGGCGCGGCGCCCCGGTCAGCCGGTCGCGCCCGACGAGCACGATCGCGACGAGGATAAAGCCGATCCAGAACTGCCAGTATTGCGCCGTGATGCCCGAGAGCCATTCCTGCAGCACGCGGAAGATCACCGCGCCGACGATGCCGCCGTAGAGCGTGCCGACGCCGCCGAGCACCAGCACGAGGAGCGCGTCGGCCGAGCGGTGCAGCGCCAGCACGTCGAGCGAGACGAACTGCGTGGTCTGGGCGAGAAGCGCGCCCGCGACGCCCGCATAGGCGGCGGCGATCGTATAGACCGCGACGAGCCGGCGCTTGGGCGCCATGCCGAGGGCGGCGGCGCGCAACGGGTTGTTGCGGATCGCCTTCAAGGACAGGCCGAACGGCGAATGGACGATCCGCCGCGCGAGAAGGAAGAGCACGAAGAGCACCGCGAGGCTGTAGCTGGTGGCGACCTGCCCCCAGAGGTCGAACTCGAAGAGCCCGAGGATCGGCAGCATGGTGATGCCGAGGAGCCCGTCCGCCCCGCCGGTCAGCCCCGCGAAGCGATTGGCCGCCTCGAACAGCATCAGGGCGAGGCCGAGCGTGATCATCAGCCGCGTGAGGTCCGAGCCGCGCAGGACGAGGAAGCTCGTCGCGAAGCCGAGAAGCCCCGACGCCGCGCCCGCCACGAGCAGCCCCGTCACCGGCTCGCCGTAGATGTCGCGGGCGAAGAGGCCCGCCGCATAGGCGCCGAAGCCGAAGAAGGCGGCGTGGCCGAGCGAGACGATGCCGGCATAGCCGAGGATGAGGTCGAGCGAGAGCGCGAAGAGCGCCAGGATCGCGATCTCGTTGAGAAGGAGGAGATGGTCCGGCAGCAGGAAGAGGCTGACAAGGGCGGCCAGCCAGAAGCCGATCTCGGTCATGCGCCAGCGCGAGCGGCGGCGCAGCGCCTCCAGCCCCGGCACGCGGGCCTCGGTCGTGCCGGCCACGGTCGCGGACGCGGCGATGTGGTCCACGGACGCGCTCATCGGCCGGCCTCGCGGGTCAGGAGCCCGTGCGGGCGCACGAGAAGGATCGCGACCGTCACGGCATAGATCGTGAAGGCGCCGAATTCGGGCATGTAATATTTGCCCGCGACGTCGGCGATGCCGAGGATCAGGGCGGCGAGGAAGGGGCCGGTGATCGAACTCGTGCCGCCCACCGTCACGACGACGAGGAAGTAGATCATGAACTTCAGCGGAAAGGACGGATCGAGGCCGAGGATCTCGCCGCCCATCGCGCCGCCGAGCCCCGCGATGCCCGAGCCGACCGCGAAGGTCGTGGAGAAGACGAGCCCGACGGGAATGCCGAGGCCGCGCGCCACGCGCCCGTCGTCCACCGCTGCGCGCAGGCGGCTGCCGAAGCAAGTGCGGGTGAGCGCGAGCTGGAGCGCGACGGTGAGCGCCGCGCAGACGAGGATGATGAAGAGGCGGTAGACGCCGATCTCGGCGCCGAAGAGATCGAAGCGGCCGCGCAGGACGTCCGGCAGGAGGATGATCTGCTGGCGCGAGCCCATGACGTAGTCGACCGCCGCGATCGACATGAAGACGAGGCCGATCGAGAAGAGCACCTGGTCGAGATGGCTGGCATCGTAGAGCCGCCGGTAGAGCGTGCGCTCCAGGACCGCGCCGATGAGCGCGACGGACACGAAGGCGATCGGCAGGCACAGGAGGAACGGCACGCCGTACCATCCCATCAGGACCACGGTGATGTAGCCGCCCGCCATGGCGAAGGCGCCGTGGGCGAGGTTGACGAAGTTCATCAGCCCGAGCGTCACGGCGAGGCCGCAGGCGAGGATGAAGAGCAGCATCCCGTAGGCGATGCCGTCGAAGAGAATGGTCAGCATGGCGCCTCCGGTGCCGGCTCCGCGGTGGGGCCCGGGCGGGCGGATGCGCCGCCCGGGCCGGACGGGGTCAGTTCGTCGCGGCCTTCACCGGGTCCTTCACCGCCTCCACCTTATCGAACTCGACGTTCCAGAGCTGGCCGTCCTTCTCCTTCACCTCGCGGAAATAGACGGTCTGGACGATGTCGCGCGTCTCGGGGTCGATCGAGACCGGCCCGCGCACGCTGGTCCATTGCAGGCCCTTCATCGCGTCGACGATGGCCTGGCCGCTCGTGTCGCCGCCCGTCTTCTTCAGCGCCTCGTAGATGAGATGCATGCCGTCATAGCCGCCGACGCCCATGAAGTTCGGCCGCATCCCGTTGTTGGCCGCCTCGAAGGCTTTCACGAAGTCCTTGTTCTCGGGCGAATCGTGGTCGGCCGAATAATGGTGCGTGGTGATGGTGCCGAGCGCCGCCTTGCCCATGCCGTTGAGAAGGTCGTCGTCGGTCACGTCGCCGGTCGCGATCAGGCGGATGCCGGCCTCCGCGAGGCCCCGGTCGTCGAACTGCTTCATCAGCGCCGAGCCGACGCCGGACGGCACGAAGGAGAAGACGGCATCGGGTTTCGCGTCGCGCACGCGCTGGAGGAAGGGCGCGAAGTCGGGGTTCGCCAGCGGCACGCGGATGGATTCGACGATCTCGCCGCCCGCCTTGGTGAAGGTCTCGGTGAAGGCCTTCTCGGCGTCGAGGCCGGGCGCGTAGTCGGCGACGAGGGTGACGACTTTCTTGAGATTGTTCTTGGCGGCCCAGTCGGCCAGCGGCACCGTCACCTGCGGCAGGGTGAAGGAGGAGCGCACGATGAAGGGCGACTTCTCGGTGATGACGGAGGTGCCCGCCGCCATGACGATCATCGGCACCTTGCCTTGCGTGGCGATCGGCGCGGAGGCCATGGCGAGCGGCGTGTGGCCGAAGCCGGCGATGACGTTGACGCGCTCGCGCGTGACGAGCTCCTGCGCGATGCGGCGCGTCTGCTCGGCGGTCGCCGCGTCGTCGCGCACGATCAGCTCGATCGTCTTGCCGCCCGCCTCGTCGCCATGGGTCGCCATGTAGAGCTTCGCCCCGGCCTCGACCTGCCGGCCGGTCGTGGCGAAGGGTCCGGTGAGGGGCACGATGAGGCCCACCTTCACGCTCTCCTGCGCGATCGCGCTTGGCACGCCCGGCAAGGCGAGCACGGTGGACAGCGCAAGGGCCTTCAGGATCTGTCGACGCTTCATGTTCGGTTCTCCTCCCGTCGCGGCGCCTTCCGCCGCTTGTGTTTCGTCTTTTCCGCCGGCCCGCCGCGCGAAGGGCTCCCACCCTCCGCGCGCCTCCCGAGCCATGGGTCAGGCCGGCACGCTCGGCCGGATCAGCGAGGCGCCCCGGATCATCTCGAAGGCCGGGCGGCTTTCGAGCGCGAGGCGCAGGTTTCGGATGGCGAGCTTGGCGTGTTCGCGCATCAGGCTCTCGGCCCGCGCGCCCTCGCGCGCTTCGATCGCCTCCACCACGGCGCGGTGCTGTTCCTGCGCGATGGTGAGGATCACGCGCGCCTCGGCGAGCTGCGACTGGGCCATGACGAAGGCGGAGGGCGAGGCGAAGGGGATCGCCGTCGCCCGCTCCATCTGCCGGGCGAGAAGCGTCGAATCCGCGAGCCCGTGCAGGAGCGCATGGAAGCGCGCGTTGAGCGGCACGTAGTCCGAGAAGCCATCGCCCGGCAGCCGGCCTTCGGCGATCAGGGCGTCGATCTCGGCGAGGCACTTGCGGATCGGCCGGAGCTGCGCGGGCGAGACGCCGCGTTCCGCCGCGAGACGCGCGCCCATGCCCTCCAGAAGCCCCCGGATCTCGATCGCCTCGAAGATCTCCTTTTCCGTGAAGGCGCGCACGGCATAGCCGCCGGACGGGATCGCCTCCAGGAGCCCCTCCTCCTCCAGCCGGATCAGCGCCGCGCGGATCGGCGTGCGCGACAGGCCGATCCGGTCCACCATGGACAGCTCGGAAATGCGCTCGCCGGGCGGCAGCTTGCCCTCCAGGATCCATTCGCGGATGGCCAAGAGCGCTCGCACCGTCTGCGACATCGAACGATCGACCAGAAGATCGGGCGCCTTCGTCATTCGAAGCGGTCCGGCGTGTCGAGCACGATGTCGCCCTTCACCACGCGCGACACGCAGGTGCAGAGCTTGGCGTTGCCGGCCTTCTCCTCGTCGGAGAAGAAGACGTCGCGGTGATCGACGATGCCGTCCACCGCCACGATGTCGAGCGCGCAGATGCCGCATTCGCCGCGCCGGCAGTCGTGGATCATCTCGACCCCCGCCGATTCCAGGGCTTCCAGCATGGTCCGGTTCGGCGGCACCTCGATCACCTGGTCGAGGCGCGGGATGCGGATGCGGAAGGCCTCGGAGGCATAGGCGCCGCTGTTGCCGAAGGTCTCGAAGCGCAGCGCCTCGCGCGGGCGCCCGCTCGCCTCCCACACCCGGCGCGCCGCTTCCAGCATCCCGATCGGCCCGCAGACATAGGCCTCGCCCCCCGGCGCGAGAGCGTCGAAGGCGGCGGCGAAGTCGATCCGCTGCCCTTGCGCGTCGAGCACGAGGTCCAGCCGGTCGCCGATCGCGGCCCGCAGCTCGTCCGCGAGCGCCGCGTCTTCCCTGGAGCGCGCGGCATAGAGGAGGCGGAAGTCCGCTCCCCGCGCGCTGAGCGCCAGCGCCATGGAGTGGATCGGCGTGATGCCGATCCCGCCCGCGATCAGCAAGTAGGACGGTCGCCCGCGCGAGAGCGGGAAATGGTTGTGCGGCCCGCTGACGAGGAGCGGGGCGCCGGGTTCGAGCGACCACATATGCGCCGAGCCGCCCCGGCTCGTCGGTAAAAGCTTCACCGCGATGCGCCAGACCCCGTCCTCGCAGGGGCCGACCACCGAATAGGAGCGCCGGTCGGGCCGCCCGGCGATCTCCAGCGAAAAGCGCAGGTGGCTGCCGGGCGTCGGCGCCTGGAAGGCGCCCGCCGGCGGCTCGATCTCGATCAGGCGGATGTCGGGCGCCAAGTCCCGAACCCCGCGCACCCGCGCCCGCACCCAGTCGTCGATCTCGGCCATGGTCCGCGCCTCCCCCGCTACTCGGCGGCCTCGGCCGCGACGGATCCGCGCGGCCGCTCGGCCTCCACCATCCGATCGATCAGCCGGTGCGCCCAGAGCGAGCCCATGTCGATGTTGAGATTGTAGAAGGGCATGCGCGGATTGTTCTCGATCGCCGCCTGCTGCGCTTCGAGCACGAAGACATCCTGGTCGTAGAGCCCGGTGCGCTCGGCATTGGCGTGGGCGAGGTTGATGCGCCCCGTCAGCGCCTCGTCCTCCACCGCGAAGCTGCGCACGAAGTTCCAGAAGTAATGGCAGGACCCGTCGGTTTCCGGCGTGATCGCGGCGAGGAAGAAGCCGTTCACGCCTTGCGAGCGGTCGCCCTCGGGCGCCCCCGTGCCGACGGGCGCGACGCCCACATCGCCCGCCACGATCGAGGGCGCCTCGAAGTGGATGATCTGCCAGCGGTCCACGAGGCCGGGCTTGCCGAGGTTGCGCGCCCAGAAGGGCGGCGGCTCGATGCCCTTCATCCAGCGCGTGACCACGGCCTTGCGGTTGGTGTGGGTCACGTCGAAGGGCGTCTGCGTCACATGCTCGTCGCCGATCGAGCCGGCATGGACATAGGTCTCGTGCGTGAGGTCGAGGAGGTTGTCGATGATGAGGCGGTAGTTCGCCTTCAGGCCGTAATAGGTGCCGCCCTCGCCCACCCAGTCGGTGCCGTCGTTCCAGTGGAAATCCGGCATGAGGTCGGGGTCGGCGAGCGCCGGATCGCCCGGCCAGACCCAGAGCAGGCGGTGGCGCTCGACCACCGGATAGCTCTTCACGCGGGCCGAAGGATTGATCGTGCGCTGCGCCGGCATGTGGGTGCAGCGCCCGGAGCCGTCGAAGGCGAGGCCATGATAGCCGCAGATCACCGTGTCGCCTTCGAGGCGCCCCAGCGACAGCGGCAGGAGGCGGTGCCAGCAGGCGTCCTCCAGCGCCGACACGGTGCCGTCGCTCTTGCGGTAGAGCACCATGTCGCGATTGCAGATCTTGCGGGGCGACAGCGCGTGCCCGATCTCGTGGGACCAGGCGGCCGCGTACCATGCGTTCACGGGGAACGCCGCGTTCATTCCCATCATCACCTCCCAGTCGATGGAATGCGATATGTATACATGCCGTCATTCCCCGAACAAGAGCGATTCTAAGAAGCGGCAAGTAAGGCCGCGTTTTGGGCGTTCTCGGGTGGATTCCAGCACCCGGAACTGCCGGCCTGTATACAGCGTCAGTCGAACGGCAGGCCCACATAGTTCTCCGCGAACCCCGCCTGCGCCGCCCGCGAGCTGCGGAGATAATTCAGTTCGGCCACCTGCATCCGCCGGTCGAAGCCGCTGGCCTCGGGAAAGCGGTGCGTCAGCCCGGTGAACCACCAGGAAAAGCGCTCCGCCTTCCAGACGCGGGCGAGCGCGCGGGCGGAATAGCGCTCGATCCCGGCACGCGAGGCGCGCGCGTAGAACTCGTCCAGCGCCTCGCTCAGCATCAGCGCGTCGGACACGGCCAGGTTCATGCCCTTGGCCCCCGTCGGCGGCACGATGTGGGCGGCATCGCCGAGGAGAAACAGCCGGCCATGGCGCATCGGCTCGGCGACGAAGGAGCGGAGCGGCGCGATGCTCTTCTCGAAGGAAGGCCCGCGCACCAGCCGCTCGCCCGCCTCCGGCCCGAGCCGAAGCGCCAGCTCGTCGAAGAAGCGCTCGTCCGGCCAGTCCTCCAGCCGCTCGTCGATCCGGCACTGGAGGTAGTAGCGGCTGCGGGTCGGCGAGCGCATGGAGGCGAGCGCGAAGCCGTGGGCGTGGCTCGCATAGATCAGCTCCTCGTCCACCGGCGGCACGTCGGCGAGGATGCCGAGCCAGCCGAACGGATAGACGCGCTCGAAGGTCTTCAGAACGCTGGGCGGCAGGGACTGCCGGCAGATGCCGTGGAACCCGTCGCATCCCGCGACGTAATCGCAGGTGATGCGCCCCTCGCCCGCCGCCGTGCGATAGGTCACGGCGGGGCGCTCGCCCTCGATGTCGTGAAGTTCCACGTCCTCCGCCTCGAAGAGGATCGGCATGGCGTGGCGCTCGGCCGCCTCGAAGAGGTCGTGCATCACCTCCTGCTGGCCGTAGACCGTGACCGCCGCCCCGCCGGTCAGCGCGGCGAGATCGATGCGGAAATGCGATCCGTCCACCGAAAGGTTGGTGCCGGTGTGGGCGAGGCCCTCGCGGCGCAGGCGCGCGTCGAGCCCGAGGCGGGACAGGGCGTCCACCGTGCCCTGTTCCAGGACGCCGGCCCGCACGCGCCCCTCGACATAGGCGCGGGTGCGGCGCTCCACCACCACGCTCTCGATGCCTTGGGCGCGCAGGAGATGGGCCAGAAACAGGCCGGCCGGCCCGGCGCCGACGATGGCGACCTGAGTGTGCAAGATGTTGCCTCCCGTCCTTCATGGCCTCCCAGCCGGACTGAGGACGATCCTGCCGCGCCCCGGGCCGGAGCGGGATGGAGGAATGTGCAATTCTCCGGTACTTTTCTTCTGCAGCCGGTTTGCTCGTCCCGGCGCAGGATCGACATCGCCGCTCGAAACGCGCGGGACGGCAGACCCGTCGGAATCGCGACGCCATGCAGAGCCCCGAAGGAACGCCCATGCCGACCACCGTCGTCCCGCGCTTCTTCCTCTACGGCGAGCCGCCCCGCGCGCCCGAGGACCGGTTCCTCCACATGGAGGAGATCGACGACCGCGCCCGGCCCGCCGCCTGGCGCATCCTGCCCCATGCCCATGCCGACCTGCATCAGGTCCTCATGGCGCGCAGCGGCGGCGGCGTGATCGAGGCCGAAGGCGAGACGCTCGCCTTCGCCGCCCCCGCCGCCCTTCTCGTGCCCGCCGGCACGGTCCACGGGTTCCGGTTCGAAGCGGGCACGGCGGGCAAGGTGCTCACCCTGTCGGAGCCCCTGTTCCGGCTGATCGTGCGCAGCGACCCGGCGCTCGGGCCCCTCTTCGAGGCGGTGCGCCGCCTGTCCGCGATCGACGGCGCGGCGCTCGGGCCTCGGCTCGATGCGCTGGCCGACGAGCTTGCGGGCGGCGCCACGGCGCGGCGCGGCGCGCTGGTCGCCCATGTCACGCTGGTCCTCGTCGCGCTCGCCCGCGCGCGGGAGGGCGAGCCCACGCCCCTTCAGACCCAGCCCGGCCAGCATGCCGAGATCGTCGCGCGCTTCCGCGAGGCGGTCGAGGAGAGCTTCCACACCCAGGCCGAACTCGACGCCTATTGCCGGCGCCTCGGCATCACGATGGGCCGGCTGCGCCTCGCCTGCCGCGCGGTGGCCGACACGACGCCCGGCCGGATCGTCACGGATCGGGTGATGCTGGAGGCCCGGCGCGCGCTCGTCTATTCCGACCGGCCGGTCTGCGACATCGCCTACGCCCTCGGCTTCACCGACCCCGCCTATTTCGCGCGCGCCTTCGCAAGGGATGTCGGCCAGTCCCCGACGAGCTTCCGCCGCCGCTCACGCGCGATGGACGCGACGGCAACGCTTGCTCCGACAGGGGATTGAGACGAACCTCAGAGGCACGCACTCGACCGGTCGCTGACGAATTTGGATGTGGGATGGCGGAGAGGATGGGATTCGAACCCACGATACCATCTCTGGTATACTCCCTTAGCAGGGGCGAAGATGTCGTTGCAGCGCAGGGCCTGCGCGCTCCGTTCCCCCAATTTTCCCCCAACGCCTCCAAATGCCCGATCCATGCGCACATCGCTCGCTTTGGTGTCGGGTCGAGCTTGATGGCTCCGCATCCCGCCTCCCGGCCGCTGCTTGGCGGGAGGGCGTGAGGATGGGCGAGCCAACGACGTTCGAAGCCTTCATCACCCGCTACGCCCTCACCGATGGCATTAAGCGGGTCATTGTGCGGGACTGCTTCCACATCTCGAAAGAGATGGTGGAGGAGGCCTCCAACCTCATCATTACGTACACGGCAAGGACTGGCACCGCACCGAGGCTGAAGCTTTGGCCCGCGCCGAAGAGATGCGGAAGGCGAAGATTGCCTCGCTGCGCAAGAGCATCGCCAAGATGGAGAAGCTGGACTTCACCCCCTCACCCCGCCCCCAGCATGGCGGAGGCGCGGAATGAGGAGCCGTCATCGCATTCGCCTCATCCGTCAGCGGCTTCATTTTCGGCAAAAGGGCCGCTGCTTCTACTGCAACCGGCTGACCGTCTTGGCTAGCCACGGCGGAGCGATCCCGCCAGACGCAGCCACCATCGACCATATCGTGCCGAAGTTCTGCGGAGGCACGTACAAGGCCAGCAACGTCGTGCTCGCGTGCCGGGTCTGCAACCAAGCGAAGGGCAAGCTCACCGGCGAGGAATTCCTTCTATCCCTGGTCGCACAGAAGGAGCCCCGCCCATGACCACCACCCTCCGCACTCTCCTAGATCGGGTCGAGCAGGGAGAGGGAGCCGATGTCGTTCTGGATTTGGACATCTACCTTTTCTTCTCCGACCAAGCCGGTGCCGGATGGCGGGGAGACATTCGCTACACGTCCTCCATCGATGCCGCCGTCGATCTCGTAGAGAAGGTGCTGCCGGGGTGGCGGGTAGCCTACGAGCCTCGCTACTATGAGCCGGATCGCATCCGGTATTGATGCGTCCTCAGCTTCGTAGACTGGTCGAATTGGACGCCAGACGGCGGCCATGTGCAACGGACTGAGGATTACGGGCATTCGGCCACACCGCCCCGGGCGATTGTCGCCGCCCTCCTCCGAGCCAAGATCGCACAGGAGGGAGAGCAATGAAGCTGACGGAGGATCAAGCCTACCTGTTGCGCTCGCTGGCTGACGGTCCACGCTACGGTTTCACTGACCTTCGGACGCTAAAGGCTCTGGAGCGGCGAGGGCTAGCGCACCATTCGTACCGTGATAGCCAAGAGTGGGGTTCGATCACCACCGCAGGCCGAGCGCTTCTGGCAGAGGACAAGCAGGATGCGTGAACTGACGAAAGCGCAGATGCGCGTATTGGTCGGAATGGAGCTCCTCGGCTTGTCCTACTACCGAAACTCCTGGGCCGAAAATTACTGGAAACAGGGCACAGGTAGGGTCATGGGCCGCACAGCCGAGGTGCTTCTGGAGCGCGGATTGATTGAACTTGGCGAGGAGCGCCAACTAGACGCTGGCCGCAAAATTGCTCGGGCTGACGTGACGCCAGCGGGCCGCGCCCTCCTCGCGGAGGCAAGAGATGAGAACTGAGGCTGACGTGGAAAAGCAAGTGTGGGCGGTGGTTCTTCACGAGGAGTTCCACCGGGAGGGTCTGGAAGTGTTAGGCGTCTTCCTGTCAGAGACAGAGGCGAACCGCGTCAGAACAGAATGGGAAGTTCGTCGCGCGGCTAGGCAAAAAATCGAGCGTGACTTCCGGCTTTCGACAGTCTGCGCAACTCGGCTTATTTCCTCCACCTGACCATCCGCCGCACCCTCTCCCAGAATCGTTCGCGATGCGTCAGGAGCGCGGCGCCGCAAGCCGCTCCCTGGCCATCCCGATCTCAGCCGGGTCGAGCTCGGCGGCAGCGGCGAAGTCGAGAACGGTTGGCTCGTGCGCCAGGATGAAGTCGAGCAGCCCGACGAAGAAGCTCGGCTTGGATGCGGCCTCGCGAAGCTGGCGGGCTTCCATGCCCGTCACGTCGAGGAAGCGGCGAAGCACCTCCGGGTTCGACGCCATGAAGCTCAGCGCCTCGACGCCGATGGTCTCGGCATCCTTGCCGGACCCGAACTTCTGCCCTCTGCGCTCCAGCATGACCGCCCCTTTCTGCGACTCGGAAGCCATTCCTATACCGTGAACAGAATAGGAACAAAAGCTTCCCCATTCTCTCGAACGGAGTCATCATCGCCGCAACGAATCAGGAGGCTGCGGCCATGTCGAGACTGGCGGAACGGATCACCGATCTATCGCTGAAGGACGATCTGCAGGAGGCAATTGACGACGCCCTGCGCACCTGTGGCGGCGATCCCCGCACGGCGATTGGCGCGCTCATTCTGGGCCAACGCTCGCTTCAGGAAGCCTATGCCGACAGGATCTCGGCTGGGTATGTCAGGCGAGACCTCTTCAAATGAGCCGGCGAACCCAGCGAGCTCGAACGATCTACGACGGCCAGCGCAAGCACCTGATGCAGCTTGCCTACGAGCTCTGGCAGGACTGCACTCCAGTGGTCGCAAGTCTTCGGACGGACTGCACTGACTATGATGCAGTTCTGTCTCTTCAAGCCGCGACCGTAGCATTCTCCAGATCGATCACCGGCGGCGAATCTTGGGTGTCGTTCGGCTCCACAAGCCCTGTCCGTTACGTTCCAACCACGCGGATCAACCGCAACGATGAAGTGGATAGCGTGATAGCCGAACACGCCGGCGACCCGCGCCTCGCCATTCGCGTCCTGCTCGATATGATCGCTCAACTGGAACTGGACCATGAGCGGCTTCTGGCGCAGATGGGGTCGTGATCGGAGGCGCCGCTAGCTAGCCAAAACACGTATTGATGATGTGTCGCCGGGGTCCCGTCATCGTTGGTCCATAATCAGACACGTACCATCAGCGCCGTGAGCTCTGCCTCAGGAAGTGGTAATGCCTGCAGATTTCGAACTATCGCCGATCCAGATTGAGACGCTGATTATGCTCGATCTGGGCGGGGACTATCAGGATAACGTGGGACGCCGAATCGAAGAGCTTTGCCCGCGCACTTTGCTATCGGCGCTGATCCTATCAGGAATGGGCTTGGTCGTTTGCTCACGGGGGTGGGACAACAGCCTTTGGTTTAGGCTCACGCCACGTGGACAGGTCGTACGAAACGCTCCAGCAGGCTAACTGCCGACTCGCTTCAGTCTGATTTGATCGGCGAGATTGAGGTATACGTTGGCGATCTGCTCGTACATTTCGCCCAGTTCAGCCGGAGGGTGTGCGATATATGACAGTTCCAGCGCTATCGCCTTCGCCGCTATTTCGGTGATCTCGCAAACTTGCGTGCTCATCGCAGCAACACGCTCAACTGCTCGCTGATCAGCTTGGACGAGATCCGCAGTTCGCTTGTTGAGACCAGGCATGGTCGACAGTCCCCTATAACCTGCGGTTTAAATCTGATCGTCAGGTATTGAGGATTCCTTACTATAAGGCCAAGTGCGGATATGTCTCAGGCTCGTCTGGCGAGCCTCGCTTGTTGCGCAATTCACCAGCGTTCGAAGCGTCAATTTAAGCCTGAGATGATAGCTTAGGGATGGCTGACTGGTAACGTTTCCAGTTAGCGCCGGCGGATGAAGGCGAAGAGCTTCGTTTCCGTATCGCTCGGCTGTACCAGTTCGCAGGGCTGGCTCGTCACCTGCACCAGCTTGCGGCACAATATCTCGATGTTGATCTCCGAACGCTGCGCGCTCTGCGCGTTGAGCATGATCAGCGCGGCGATCGCGGCGCTAAAGCACGCCATGGCGCCAATGATGAGCATCAGGTCTCGCCTCGTCATGTCATGCTCCTCCGCGGAAGGGTGAGGTTTCGAACTCCGGAATTGCGAGTTGGGCGCCGGCCATGATGCGCTCGAGCTTGCCGACGTGTCGGGAGTAGTCGGCCAGCATGATCTCCTGCCGCTCGATGGTGCGGGCTTGGTTCATCATGGCGGCCTTCACGTCCGTCAGCTGGCGCTCGAAGTCGCGGCGGATCTCGGCCATCCGCTCGTCGCCGTCGTCCTCGATGCGCTTCAGCGACGCTTGGAGGTCTGCAACGCGGGCCTCATAGGTCTTGGCCTGCGCCTCCGTGTTGGACTTGGTGTAGACGAAGACAGCCCCCAGCACGCCGCCAAGGGCCGTCATCACGGCTGCGAATTCGCCAAGAGAGATGCCATTCACCGGCCTGCCCTTTCGATATGCGGATGTGGATTAGGTCGCGGCGTTGCGCGGGGCGAGCCAAGCGCCGGCATAGGCCGCGCCCGCCAGAACGAGAGCCGTAATCTGCACCACCGTCTCGGGGTCGCTCGCCACATCAGCAGGGATCCATCCGAACCGGACCATCAGCGCGAGCGCCGGGCTGACGATGAGGACGCCGAGGCCTGCCCCGTTCGCCTTGGCGCGGGGGCCGCCGGTCGGAGCTCGCGCGGGCGCTGTCGGCAGTGTCGGCTCTATCGGCGGCCCGCCATTGTCGCCGATCGTGGCCGGCGTATCATCCGGCCGAGGCGTCGGCACAGGCACCCGAATCACCTCGTCAGCCGGCGACCAGGGCGTGTCCCTGATCTTCGACCAGCGCTTGAACGCGGCCTCGAGCTTCGTGTGGTAGCCGTTCTTGGCATACTGCGGCCCGTTGTAGCCGCGGGCGAACCCGGCCCAATCGTGGGCGCGCAGCTTGCCGTCGAGCTTGGCCGACAAGATGAACGCGACCATCATCTCGAGGTGCTTGTCGGCGTCGTCCAGCGAGGCGAGAACCATCTCCTGCACCGTGTCGTAGCCGACCATGGCATGGTTCTCGCCGAGGATCTGGCCGAGCCCCCAGGACGCGGACTTGAGCGCCGCCGTCTCATCGATCGCCATGGCTTCGATCAGGCGCGGATAGCTGTCCTTCGGGTACGGCTGCTCACCCCATGAGGGATAGGCGAGCCCGGCCTTGACCGCGCGGTCGCGCTTGGCGCCGGGGCCAAGGTTGCGCCAAAACCTATGAGGTTCGAAGAGGAGCTTTGGCCGCCCCTTCGCGTCCCACGCCCCTCCTGCGGTCTCCACGTCGATCACGGCGTGGATCTCGTCCTCGCCGACGCCGATGCGATATCCGAGGCGAGGAAGGTCGATGTCATCAAGCGGCTTGGCGGCGCCGCGAAAGCCGTTGAAGTCGGCCATGGTGGTCTCCGGGCAAAGAAAAGCCCGGCGCGGTGGCCGGGCGAGATGGATGTGGGAGGTTGGCGCTCTGATCAGACGCGCGGCCGACCAGCGAACACGAAGAGATGAGCGACGAAGCCGGGCGGCTTGATCGGAACGGGCTTGCCACCGCCCGCCTTGGCTGTGGTCTTGGATTGCGCCTTGGCTGTGCTGCCCGTGAGAAGCGGCAGGATGCCACCCAGGAGCCCGGCTGTGCCCGCCTTCATCTCCACGGTGTCATCGACATAGCCGTGGTCGTGCTCGGGCAGCATGGCGAGGGTGAGCGTCACGCTATCCGACCCGATGAGTGAGCCCGCCACCCCGTCGAACCCGCTGGCGACCGTCGCCGTCCCGACGGGCACCTTGACCAGCTTGAAGGTCGAGGCCGTCGAGCCCGCCAGGAACCAGCCCATCCCGCTCGCCTTTGCGACGAACTCGGGATAGCTGGCGCGCTGGTATTCGGTCTTGCCGTCGAGCCGGAGCCAGGCCGGACCAAGATCATCGAACAGGGCATGGCGCAGGAGCCCGATTGGCAAGGTGACGTCGCGAAGGTCTACGCCGGCCATAGCTTGTCGTCTCCGATGTTGCTGATGGCCTCCCCGGCGGCAATGCGCTGCTTGAGGTCGTTGCCGGCGACGATGAGAAGCCCCTCCCGCGCAGCCACGGCATTGCCGAAGGCAACCATGGTCTGGGCGTCCATCGGCACGCGAACGTCGTCGGCCGCGATCCAGAAGAAGTCCTTGTCGACGCCCGGCCAGCGAAGATCGCCCGGTTGCGCTCCGCCCATGATCGCAGCCATGGCCGAGATGCGGGAGGTGTTGATGCGAGCGCGGGCTTCGTCGTCGGTCTGGAAGAGGTGGCCGGCGAAGGTGACGCCGAGGTCGAGGCGGCGGTCGCGCTCGGCGTTGATGTCGGTGTCCGAGGGGATCAGGATGATTCCCCTTTCCTCGATGACGGCGGCCTCCTCATCTTTCGTGAGATTTACAAGAATGCCATCTCTGTAAGCTTTCACGCACGCCTCCCCATAGCGATGATTGTACCCTTCGTCGCAGATGTGCTGAAGCTGAATCGAATGCCGGTAATTGGCGAAAGATTTGATTGCTGCGCCGCAACAGTGCCGCAGACTGCAAGGTTTTTTGTTGTCGTAAATGCGGTGATCCGCCCAGCATCTTCAGATGTTACAGATGGAGATGTCACATTTATCGATGAAGTATCGTACAAACTGACGCTGCTATTATTGCTGCTCTGGTTCGCCCCAACGCTGCCTGTCTGATATGCTACAAACATCTGGTTGTAGCCAGATGTCTGATAGCTGCCATTTTTCTTGACCCTCAATGTCGGCGTCTGATCAAGGCCATAGAGAGACAACCAGATCTCTGCGATCTCATCATCTCCGGCGAAACTCTCCAAATCCACCTGCGCGACGCTAGTCGAGATTGTTGTCCGCGCGATGGGAAAGCTTTTCGCGCGGCCTACAGAGCGGAACGCCGCACCGTCAGACTGAATGAGAAGGGATTCTCCCGGATATACGCGGATCGTCGTTCTGCCATCGACGGTCTCACCACCATTTGGATCTAGGGTAATGACGCCGCTGCCTGCATTCCGGACATATACGAACCATCCCGAGCCAAGCACCGACGCCGCTGCGAACGTTTGTGTGAAAGTGCCGGTGAGCTCGATCATCTTCCCCTGATCAGCTTGGACCAGCGGCGTGTCGGAGGATCGAGCAGAAGTCACAATGGGCGCAGAGCCGGCAGCAAGGTTTGTCAGCAGCGATCCGTCGAGAGCCGGCAACTTGGCGGCTTCTGCCAACAGCAAGACGTTCCCAGCACCAGTGCCAGCAGCCTTAGTCGCAGCGCTACCAAGCCCAAGCGCTGCTCGAGCTGCTGCAGCTGATGCGGCAATTAAAAGCGCCGTGCCGACCTCCGTGGCGTTGGAGATCTGGTCTGCGGTGTGTGTGTGAACGGCAGGCGCCTTCTGCGCCAACAGATCGTTTGTCGCGCCTTTGTTGTAGTAGTTGGCTGGATCAACGCCAGGCACGCCAGGGGCGCCCTGCGGAATGCCGAACTCGAGAATCGCATCCGTCAATGTCCCGACATTGTTCACCGTCGGCTCTGCACCCGGCGGCAACGTCTCTACATCACCGATGGAAACGGTCGCGCCCGCGCCGCGCGGGCCGATCGGTTTCACCTGAACATTCGGGACTACGCTGGTGATCGTCATCGCGTTACGCCTCGTTCGATTGTGACTATGCCAGCCGCAAAGCGATCAATGGCATTGCCCTCTCGCGTCCAGACCATGTCGTAGGGGTAGATCCCCGGCGGAAGCGTGCGCATGATGGATGCAGGTACGTTCCAAGCTAGAAGGCCAGTTGTGCCAGGAGGCACGATTTGCAGGAAACCGTTCGTGGTACTGGCTTCAAGGAGAACGTGGAGCGCTTCAACGGGTAGGCGCAGCTGCGCGACAAACTCGTCGTCGGTGATGTCCACCGGGTCTTCAGCTTCACCCTGAACCAGCGCGATCGCGTCCCGCCAATCCTCGTTTGTGCTTACGAGATAATTGACTAGAGTGATGCTCATTAGATGTCATCCTCCAGAAAGCCAGTGGCGTAATTTCTTACACCTTGATTTCCATTCGATTTCAGGATGATACCACCAGATAGGACATAGCTCATTTCAACTTCAGTGAGATTGGCTCCAGTGAATTCGAACGTGTTTGCTTGGTCAGCAGGCACAAGGGTCGAGCGGGTCTTCAAGATCAGCCGCTTGCCGGCGGGGACGGTGTAAATCGCCGCTCCAGCACCCCAGTCCGATGAAACGATCGCCCCACCAATTCGGAGCGAACGCTGACCATTGGTGATCGTCGTGAGTGTGACAGACTGAGCCATTTCAATGTCCTGACATGAAGAAGGATTGGCCGCTTTGAGAAGCTGATATGGCAGACGCAATTGCTGCGATCGTAGCTTTTCGATGAAGGCCTTCGGAGGCGCTGAACAATGCAAGCGAGTCGACTGGTGAAGGAGTCGGCTTTGCAATCAGCCCACTGATATTGAGTTTGAGCTCCCGATCCGAGGCCAGCGTGCCGCCCCCCTGGATTCCCTCAGATGTGCTGATCGCCCGCAGAGCGCCGAGTGCAGCCATCAGGTTCTCACGACTGATGATCTTTACGTCGCCGAGAGAGACGTCCCAGAAAGTAAATAGGTCTCCGGCCTCAAGGCTGATGTCCGTGACGGCTCCCAAAACAGCTCGTCGTTGCAGATGCATTGCGATCTGGTTCGGCGTAGCCGCAAACCAGTTGCCTTGCACGGCGTCCCATCGCTTCACCTGGCGGACGTCGATGTGCCACCAGAGATCATCCTTGTTGGTCGGTGGCGTATTGCCCGCCATGACGCGGAATAGCCCCATGTCGAGGAGCAGACGGGTCAGGACATCTCGGGCGTCCGCCCGTAGATCATCCTTGGGATTTTGCGTTGGAGAGGTGACGAGCTTGTGGGTTGATGGTGAAAAAGCAGCCATGTCGGAATCCCTTATGCAAAGGTGAGATCGGCGCCGCGATCTGCGAGAGCGACGTTCACGACATTGCCTGTGGTGGTAATGGCCAGCCCGCCGCCGTTCTTCAGTGTTCGAAACTGCATGGTGTCGGTGGCCACGGCCGAGAATACCTGCCCGGTGCCGTCGCCGATGTTTGCCCCAGTCGTGATGAGGCTGCCGCCCGATCCGCCGAGGCCGGCGACGAACTGCGCTCGAGTCTGTCGCCGGTGTGCGTTTGCTACCGGGTCGAAGACCGCGATGACGTCCGCGCCGGAAGCCGTCTCTTTCGCCTCGAGCCCCAGGAAGTTCAGACGCAGCGTCCGGTCCTCTTCCAGCGTGCCGCCGCCGGAGATGCCCTCAGTTGTCGAGATCCGGCGAAAGCGGGATGCAACGCCCGAAAGGTCGAGGCCATTGATGGCGGATTGAACCTGCTGGAAGAGCCAGTTAAACAGCCCCGGATCTGCCCGGCCGCAGCTGAAGCCTTCTCGGACTTGCGCAGCCGTCGGCGTCGTGATGAGAGCGTCATCATCCGACGCCCACACGTTATCGAATGCAGCCATGATGGCCCTCTTAGTTGATGGTGATTTGGACGGGGAAAGCGCCGTTGCAGAAACCGCCCCAGCCATCGCCGAAGCCGAAGGCGGGGCCGTTCCCATGCCAAATGTCGAGGCGAACACCTGGGGCGATTGGCAGGGCTTGGCGGTAGAGGTGAGCGATCGAGATTTCGATGCTCGTCAGAAGCCTTCCAGTGGCCACTGACACGCGGCCTTGGCCTTCGATGTAGATCACCGCGTCCGGCCCGAAGACCGCCCTGGCAGCCAGCGTGAGGCCGTGGCGGCTATAGTCCCCACGGTTGGCGATCACACGGGCTTTGAGAAAGCCGCGATAGAGTTCGTCGTCGGTGAAGCAGAACTCCACATACTCAGGGCCGCCGCAGTCCCATTCCGCTTCGCAGAAGCCTGCGACCGGGACCGTCGGCGGCCCGCATTCGTCGATGCACTCGAACCCGAAGATGGGACGAAGCTGGCCGGCACAGTGACATCGTGGCCAGCCGATGAGGCCGCCTAGGATGGTGAGCTGGTCCCCCACCGCTTTGTCGAGATCGAAGAACTCGATCATCCGACAGGCCAGGTTTTGCGCCTCGGCCGCTTCCTTCAGATAGGCGCGCATTACCCCTTCGAGCCTTGGGCTTTCGCGATACTGCGTCAGACGTCGGTCGATCTTGGACTGGATGAGCGTTTGAGGATCGATGCAGGCCATCACACGTACCGAACCGAGACATAGGGGCTGATGATGACTGGGCGCTCGAACAGGGTCGTTTCAATCTCCTCAGCCACGATGAGATCGGCGTTCCGGGCAATCCGCGTTTCGACGATCTCTAGGTTGCCGATCTGTGCCGCCTCGGACGCCACGCGCTTCTCAAGGACCGTGTCGCCGTTGCGGTAGCCGCACTCACCGGCGAAGGCATCGATGATGGCTTGCGCGATGACGCCAACCGTCGGCGGCGCGCAGTTGCAGGCGTCGGGGATGTGCCGCACGTCGAGTTCAACACGGATCGGCACTTCGACCGGGCGGATGAGGTTCACCTGTTGGCAAAAGCCGTCAGCCGTCACGGGAATGGTCACGTTGCCGAAGAGGCCAATGCCACCGACGGAGTTCTGGTAGACTGCGAGTGCCACATCCTGGTCGTCACCGCCGGTCACGGCATAGGCGACATTGTGCGCTGGAAGGCCGAGCGCGTCGGCCGCCTGCCCGGAATTGACCCGCACCGACGCGAAGGTCACGCCCGGCAGATCGCGAAGCCGGTTCAGGTTGGCCGTGTAAGAGATGTCGGCCTGTCCTGCGTTGGTGACCCGGCGCCGAAAGTCGGTGTCGACCTCGCCGGACGGACGTGCAACGCCCCTCACCTTGCCGAGGATGTCCAGGCGAATGCCATCGGCCTGATCAGGGTCGAACGATGCGTAGACGTCCTCCGCGGTCTCCCAGAAGTCCACGGCCGCGTCGGTGAACACGCCGTTGATCTGGCCGAGCGGCGAAACCGATGTCTGGATGACGCCGGCGCCGAAAGTCGACACGTTGCGCTGCTCGATCTCGTCTAGAATGGTGGCTTGGCTTTTCCGCACGAAGCCGGACGGCAGGACGCCATAGGTCTCGCTCATAGGCTGGCCTCTTGGTCGTATTCGGTGATGACGGTGGCGGACGAAACCGCGATCGAGCGCGTGTGCGGATCAAAGCGCGCCGATAGCCCGGTGATGCCGGTCACGCCGTCGGTGTCGAGGATTTCGTTCTTGATGAGGGCTTCGGCGAGCGCCAAGTTCTCGCGGCGCCCGAAGATCGTGTCGAACCATGGCAGACCTGCCGTCGTGTCGAGGAACCATTCCCCTTCGAAGGCCATGATCCGTTGTCGGGCGTGCTGGCCGACGGCTTTGGCATCCATGGCCAGAGCGAGGTTGCCGGTCGCATCGAGATAGAGATCGTGTGGGGCGTCTCCGTTGGCCGGCGCCAGCGCGAGAGTGACGCGCGCAACGGTCATAGCGCCATTCCGTCGAGCTTGTCCGCCAGCGCGAGAACGGCGGCCTTCTGGTCGTGATCGTAGAGACCGGTGCTCGAGCCCTTGCTGACGATCGTCTGGGCGTTGGCGAGATTGCGGAGCGCCGCGGCAACGATCGTGTAGACGTTCCCCTGCGCGCCTCGCTGCATGAACTTGCCGTCCTCGCTCATCTCCATCGCGAAGCTGCCGTCGGACGAGCGAAGCTCCATGTTCTTGTTGTTAAAGTTCGGGATGGGATCGCGAAGGCTCTCGCCGCCCACCGGGAACGCTTCCATGTCCGAGAGCGAGAAGGATCGAGTATCCGCCGCATCGAATGCGCCGCCCTCTCGGTGGTAGTTGTCCATGTTGCCGCTCATCGGCCTCAGGGAGACGAGATCGCCCGTCTTGACCGGCGTCGTCATGATGAAGCCGCCAGCTCGGTGGAACCGCACTGGCACTTCCTGCAGTTCGGGCAGGTCCGTCGGCACACCGTTGAGGCGCTTGCGCGCGAGCGGCTGGATCGTCGCCATCTGCGTCTTCGGATCAAAGGAGACGACGCGCCCCGGCATTTCGCCGAAGATGTCCTCGCGCTCCGACTGCGCCGCTGCCCCCGTGGTGTCCTCGAACCGGTTCGTCGTCTTTCCGATGTAGCCGGTCATGGAGCCTCACTGTGGTCTGGGTGTCGGGATGGGTATGTTCGTCAGAGCCGGAAGCCCTTGATCGACCTTGCCACCGGTCAGGCTCTCGCCCGTGGCGCTCACCTTGAAGTCGCCACGAGCGTTGTCGCCGGTGTAGGTGGCCGTGGAGACGCGATAGCTTCCGCCTTCTGCATTCATCTCGAGCGTCTGGCTTTCGATCGAGACCATGCGGTTTGGCCGGATCTCCGGGTTCAGAAGCGCGTCGAACTTCACGCCGTTGTCGGTGATGGTCGGCGTCCCGATCAGTCCAGTGGAGGACGAGAGGTGGACGCTGGCCTGGAGCGCGCCGTCGGCAGGGATGATCTCCAAGGCTTCGTTCTGCATCGACCAGTAGAGCCCATGCGAGCGGCCGATCCGGTCCATCTCCCTTGAACACGAGCCGCACATCGAGACCGGCCGCTGATACGGCGGCAGGCTGTCGACGCCCTTCCACTCGCCTTTGTCGATCCCCTCCTTCTCGAATTGCTTATGAAGCTCTTCGAGGACGGTCTGGACGCTGGTGCCTCGTGGGAAGGTCTTCGAGATGACCGCCTTGCGCAGAGCCTTGTCAGCGTCGCCGCAGGAGATTTCGGTGATGATGTCGGCGCCCTCGCGGTAATGCTGGACGTCCCGCATCTGCCCTTTGAAGATGATCCCGATGTTCGAGGCACCGGTCGGTGGGATGTACCCTGCCTCCAGCATCACGTTATCGAGCTCCTTGCCGACCGCCGCGCGATGGCCTTCGGACAGGTTGTAGATCTGAATGCGGGCGGTGTTGGCGTTGCCAGAGATGTCCTTGTCCACCGTGAAGCCGACGAACATCTGCCGATCCGTAGCATCGCCCGGATTGACCACGAGCCCGCCCCCGCCGCCCGACAGGGTGACGCGAACTTTCCTCAGATATTGCTGCATGGATCAGGCCGCCGCGATCTCGTCCGGTGTGGCGTGGTAGAGCCTCACGCTCCCGTCAGGCAGCTCAAACCGGCCGGGTTGCGCACCCTCGACCTCGGCCGCAAGGAACAGGCTCCCGAGGCCAAGGTCGAAGGGTTCGAGCAAGTCGATGTTCAGCACCATCTTCCGACCGGTGATGATCGGCGCGTCATCGATCGCCAAGTCCAGAAACCAGCGATCGGCGAGGGTGTTGAAGCGCATTCGCAGCGTGCAGCGCTGGCCGTTCATCACGACCGAAAGGCGCTGATCTGGCGCGTCGGTGATGAGGATCTGCTGCATCAGCCGAACACCTGAGAGAGGATGGAGCGACCCCGCTCTGGGGCTACGGTCTTGGTCGCGTTGTCACCGCGCTTCACCGCGCCAGCGGCCCGGTTCGCGTTGTCAGCACTGGATCGCCCGGCAGCAGGCGTCGCCGCTCGCCGGCTGTCCTTGCCGCCAGGGTTGGCTTTGCCGCCCGCAGCAGACTTGCCGCCGCCCTCGCCGGTCGCAGCCGCTTGAGCGGTATCCACGATGATCACTTCCTGAAGTTCGACCTTCGCCCGGAGGATCTGGGACGTCTTCAAGTCGCGATCGGCGGACAGGCGCCGGATCAGCATATCCCGGTACAGGTCGAGACCTGTGACCAGATTGAACGGCACTCGGCTTTCCTGCAGGCGCTTAAGGGCCTGCCATGTCGCCGTCGCCGAACTGTCGGCCACCTCCAGCGTCAGCCGTTTGGGCTGGCTGTAGGCGTGATCCGTCACCTTGGCCCCGAACTCGACCGCGTTCTCGGTGATCTCGAGCTCGCTTTCGTGTTGCTCGACCAAGACCACCGCCAAAGGCACTGGTCCGATCGCTCGGCTGATCGCAATAACGCTCATCGTCCTGCATTCCCTGCTGCGATGCGGGCGGGCGGCATTCCGCCGGCTGCCATTCCGCCACCAACCGAGCTGCGGAAGTCGTTGATGGCCGTCTTGGCCTGGGCAAGCTTGGCCATGAGCGGCGACGTGTCTGCGTCGATCCGAGCGGTGTAGGTCCGTTCCAGATCGCTCATCGCGGCCCGCGCCTGGTTGGCCGGCGCAATGACCTGCGTGATGTCGAGCATCGCCTTGGCCGTGGCTGTGGCGCTGTTGATGAACGACATGAGGCCGTTCACCTTCTCGCGGATTTGCTCTTCCGAGAGGTTGAACTCGACGCTCAGGCCCTCGACCTGCTGCAGCCCGGCGCGAACGAGATCCGCCATGGGCGTGCTGGCTGGTTGCGGCTCCGCGGGGCGAGGCTGTGCGACAGGCGCGGCCGGGCGGGTGACCGATTGCCCTGGTTCGACAACGGTCTGGCTCGCAGTTGGCGTCGGCGTTTGAGGTGCACTTGCCGGAGCGTCCTGCGGAGTTTCAGGACGGATCTGCGGTTGTCGCTCCTGCGCCGGCACCTCTCCCTTCGCCGGGACGATCTCGGCTCTCTGATGCACGATCAAGCCGCCATCGGGCGCCGGCGTCAAAGCTTCACCCGTCGGAGAAGGTCTGGCGTCCTCAGTGACGGTCGGGTTCTCGCCGCCCAACACCTGGTCGACAATGCTCTTCAGCGAACCAACCGCATCCATCAGCTGCTGGATGATGGACTTGGCCGTCTCGATCGGGGCCGAGAGAGCGCTGAAAACCTGACCAACTCGCTCGAAGGCGCCGGCCACCCGGTCGACGGCCTCGGTCATCAGCTTAACGGCGAGTTCCGTCGGGCTGGTGAAGAGGAGGCGGAAGTTCGTAGCGGCGTTCTGCGCCCAGGTCTCGACCTGCGCGAAGGCGCCGCTGGCAAAATCGACATCAAGGCCGCCGATCTTCACCGGCTTCGAGAAATCGGACTTGAACGCCTCCCATCGGGCCTTCGCATCGTCTCATGTCGAGAACGCTTCCGCCGGCATCCCCAAGTTCTGGACGATGGACGCCCGCACGCTGCCGAGATTGGCGGCAAAGGCCGTCGCAGCGGCGTCGAGGTCCGTCAGACTCTTCTTGAGCCGATCGAGAGCCGCTCGGCCTTCCTCCGTCGATCCGATCAGGCTGTCATCGCCGTTCAGACCCGAAACGATGTCGTCGAGGGCGAGAAGAGCAGCCACGGTCGGGATGCGCCGCGCAACGGCCATCAGAGCGCCGCGACCCCAGGCAGAAGACGCAATCGCGGCTGCGCCGATCCCGGCCGCCGTCATGGTCTGGTCAAGCCCGGTGACGCTGCTGATCAAGCGGTTCACGCCTATCGCAGCCGACGCGAAACCCGCGCCGATACGATAGGCTTGCATCGCTAGATGCGAGGCGTTGGTCATGGCCGACACGAGAAAGTCGGAGATCCGCTTTGCCGAGCGATCCGCGAAGCCGCCTTCCCACAAACCGTTCACCCAGCCCAGAAGCCCCTGCATCCGGCGCTTCAGGTCGTCATAGTAACCCGCCTCGGAGATGGCGAGCAGCCAGTTCGTCCAGTTGTCAGTGAGGTTGGACAGGATACCGTCGAAGGTCTTGGCAGCGTCCTCGGAAGCGCCGAGGTACTTCTTGCCCAGCGCGTCGATGAGGAGCTGGATTTCCTTTCGGCCAAGCTTGCCTTTGGATGCCAGCTCCTGAAGCTGGGCCGCGTTCTTGCCGGTTGCCTGCCCAAGCAGTTCCCAGACTGGAACACCCCGCTCCAGCAACTGCATGGCTTCCTCGCCCTGCAGCTTGCCCTTCGTCCAAGCCTGCCCGAGCGCGAGCACGATGCCATCGAGCTTTTCAGCGCCGCCGCCGGTGGCCGCCATCGCGTCCACGATCGCGCGTAGCGACCCGTTCATGGGGTCCATGCCGAACGCGCGCATATTGGCGAAGGCGTCAACGACCTGAGAAAGCTCCAGCGGCGTCTCGATCGCGAACTGGCGAATCCACGCCATCGCCTTCTCGGCGCCTTCGGACGACCCTTCGAGGGCCTTCAGCCGAACGCCAAAGTTCTCGAATTCGCGGCCGGTGTTCGTGATGTCTCGAACGAAGCCCTTGCCGAAGCTGACTGCGGCTGCGGTGCCGCCGATAGCTGCGAAGCCGGCAGCGGCTGCGAGGCCGAGCTTTGTGATGACTGCGACAAAGGCTGAAGCCTTCTTCTCAGCGGTTTCCAGACCATCCTTGAACTTATTAAGGTCCCCTTCGCCTTTGAGGTCGAAGCCGAGGATGGCGATGAGCTCGTCAACGATCATAGGAGTACCAAATGTTTGGAGACGTGAAGACGCTGATGATGGCAGCCAGCGCAGCAGTGATGACCATCACTTCGGCAACCGCTGGAGAATGGGAGGACTCGGCGCTCAAGCAGTTGCGCACGAGCATTCCTCAAGTGGTCGACATCCAGTGGGGTCAGCCTGGCTCTCTGTGGCTTTTCGTCATGGACAACGGTCAAAACCGGGATGGCTTGGCCACCTCAGCCTGTGGCGCTCTTAGCTTCGTTGAGGGCACACCTCAGCGACGCAACGTCGTCGTGCGGGTCTGGGACGCGGCGAGCGTTACGAAGGACAACATGCGAGGCATTGGCTACGCCCGCTGTAGCCTAAAGCCCTGACGAAAAGGCCGCTGAGTCTCCCCAGCGGCCCTGCATCATGTGCCTCGTAGTCTCATTTGCTCCTGAGCGCGACGCTTCCAGCGATAACGCCTGAGAACCGCTCCTCCGCTCCGCGGACGCTCTTCTGTGACTTCGATCTGGCCAATGTCGGCGAGTATTTGGATCGCACGATCGGTTTCCTCCGGTCGTAGCGCACCATGGAGCTTCCGGGTCAACTGGCTTCGTGTCAGTTCGCCCTCGCGACGAATGATGCGCAGAACGATGTCGTGGGCCGACTTGTTGGGTTGAACGCCATTCGGCAGGAGCGGCAGTTGATGAGCTCGATTGAGGTGCTGGAGCAAGAGACGTTGCAGGTGTCGAGGGTCGTCCAGGTTAGGGACGGCCTGCTCAAGCTTGTGAACCTCTGCCCGAAGGCTCTCATTCTCTTCCGCCAGATCGGCAGCCATTCGGAGAGCCTCGGAAAGGCTACGCGGCACGGCTGACGGGTGCTCAGCCACTTCCCGCTCCAATTCCTCCCAGCGATCGATGATCTTCGCTCTTAGTATGATATTATACCCAGATACGAGAATAAGACATTCGCGCCTAGGTAAATTGAAGCACGGATATGTTTGTCCGTTCTGTGGATCGACATACTCACCTTCGAATGGGTAGGCTTTCGACTTTCCCTCCATGAACCCCATGAACGCATCGATGGTCCCAGGTGTCAAAAACTTGTACTGGGTTCGGTCATGTCGGTGGTATTCATGCAGATCAGAGGGCTTCCCCCGATCGGGGGAGCCCCCCTCTTCACCAAGCTTATCCAGCATGTTGCGGATGTCTCGAATGACGTGATCGTGCCGCTTACCAGTCAGGTCGGCAATCTCACGGCTGGACATCGTGGCCGGCATCTCGGTCACTCCGTCCATGGTTCAAGCTCCGATCCGCCAGAGGTCGGCAGGTACACCGGCGAACGGTCGAAAGGATTTCCCTTCCATCGCCTCGATGACGCACGGATGGTCAGCACCAATGGTCAAACGAAGTGGCACCCCTTCCCGGGCAGCGAGCAGTCGATGAAGCTCGATGATGTGATCCGCGATCTGATCGTTGATCGACGTCGCCTGGGCGGCGACCTGAGTTGATGTGAGAACCGCGACGGCCATTCCGCCAAGTGCCTGACGACGGTTCATCACGCGGCCTCCAACTCAGCCGCCGCACCGCCGATCAGAACCGGCTCCGGGCGCTTGGGGAGGACGAGAGCGCCGCTGGCGTCGCGTTCGATGCGTGAGAACGCTGCGCGAAGGCGAGCGTCTTGGAAAAGCCGGGCGACCGGCGTATATTCGTTCGTGTTCATCGTGGTTCCTTCAAAACCTGATGGATGATCGGCCCCGTTGGCGCGGGGTTCGACAGTCTCAAGCGGTCGGTGCGGACTTGGCGGTCTCACCGGCCGTTTCTGTTTCTGAATTTTGCATCCTCATTCGGATGGAACGGATCACCTCAGCGTTCTGAGAGCACCCGTTTGCTGCCGCTTCTCTTTCGAGCCACCGTTTGATGTGGACTGGTAGCCGCAGCTTCAGACTCGACCTATCGTCTCCGTCCATGTAATCCTCTGTTGGCGTCATATCGACGTCAACATACATAACAGACGTCATATCGACGTCAAGCGTCAAAATGGCACCAATGACCGATGAGCCAGAAGTTGTTCGGACGAGCCTTCGTCTACCCAGATCGCTCTACGAGAAGCTGCAGGAAGCATCTGTCGGAAAGACCATGCACGCAGAGATAATTGCGCGCCTTGAAGCCTCATTTGAAACCAAGGATGGCACCAGCTACGCGCACTCTCATGTGAACAAGATAGTTGACGCAACCATCAAGGCCCTAGAGCGCAACGGTTGGCGCCCGCCCACCTCCGACTGACACATCCCGCTCACTGGAAACGTTTCCAGTGGGGTGGGGTCGGGACTCGACAAATGGGTTAGTCAACGCGCCGCAAGACCGGGGACTGATCGAGGGCGCGATTGCTATTGTCGCGTGTGACCGGCTATCACCATTGACGCACCTTCGCCTACAGCACTTAGAGGTTTGATGCCGTCGCCATATGAACAACCGATGCGCGACCTCATCAAGGGGCTCGCAAGCCGGCCAGAAGCTCTTCTCATCACAGCATGTCTGGCAGCGATGGTCCTGCTCGCTAAGTTTGGCGTTTCGGGCGGCTACGCAGTAGGCGGACCCAGCCTTATATACGTCCTGTACATGGCCAACGTCTTTCTGGGACGGCGCCACGAGAACCAAGCTCTTGATCGACAGCTAGCTGCTGAGGAACGGAAGCAGCTAGCGAAGGTTGAGGCAGCAGCAAAAAAGCGGGATACCCGCAGCAGTCCGAAAGGTGTAACGTCCCTGCCTAGGGTGAAGAGGTGATTGCCATGGTTGGCCTCGAGCAGTTCTGGTTCGAAGCGTCGCTGGTCATCGCTCCGGCGGCTCTCATTGTCGCGTATCTGAAGTTCCGGATTCGGGTGGAGGATAGGCGCAAACGTGATCTATCAATCGCGCTCACCGCTATGAGTGCGCACCGTCGTGCCGTTGACGTGGTGCTAGATGACCCGGCTACGCCTGAATCTATGCGCACGGCAATCGCGATTTTCTCGAAGGTCATTTCCACGCCCTCGGCTGCCAGAAAATTGGCGCAGATGGTGCTACGTGACGATGAGGCAAAGGTTGAAAACCCCCCGGAATATCTGACAACCCTAAAGGACGATGCCCGTCGTCTGATGCAATCTCGTCCGGATCTGTCAGACGCCTTCAAAGAAGCCACGACGTCCGGCCTGATCGTTGCCATGCTTCGAGACCCGGCAACGTCGAAGCGATTCGAAGAAGCGATCTCGGCTATCGCGACCGATGAGAAGCGTAGCTTCAAAGCCGTTCGCGCGTCGAGTTCGTTTGCCCCGATGTTTCCGCCGGGTGGACATGCAGCGGCCTGCTGACGCGCCCCCGAACGACAGGCTCACCCCCGATCAGCCTTTTCCGCCATCACCGCTTTCAGGTCTAAGACCTCGTGAGCGTCGAGCACATGCCGCAGCTTCACCCGATCATCGAGATCGGCGATGCTGAACATGGGCGGCTCCGCCAGGATCGGGCGGAACAGCCACATATCTAGGTTCGGGGCGATGCGCTTGACCTCGGCTTCGCTCAGGCCGGGGCCGTCGCCCCTCGGTCGCGTGCCTTGAGGAGCCCGGAGAAAAAATCCCCGAACTGCTCCCGCACGATCCAGGCGGCAACCGGGAACACGTCCGACAGCTTGGCCTCGAAGTCTTCGACCTCGAGCTTGTCCCATGAGCCCGACGGCCGCTTGAGCATTGCGGCAGCGAGGATGTCGTCCAGCAGCGCCATCATCCGGTCTTCGTCCATCCCGTTGAGGATCGACATGATGGCGGCGATCGCCGAAGCGTTGGCCTTCGCCTTCGCCGCCTCATCCCCGCTGGAGAGACCAGCGAAAATCTCCGGCAGCCGCTCGACCGCCGGGCCGAGGGCCTTGATGAGCCGGTACCAGAGCTTGAGTGCCTCGCGCGCCGGCAGGGCATCGGTCTTGTAGGTGATCGACCCGAAGCGTTTCTCAGCCATGCCTCACCTCAAGCCGTCGGGATTTCGGCGCGCCAGTCGCCGGTCCAGAGTTGCCATTCTCGCACGGTCGCCGCCGTGCCCTTCTGCACTTCCGGGGCCTGCTGGATGAAGGCCTGGTCGGTCGCGCCGCCCTCGCCCGAACCGCGGTCGATGATGGTGACCGGGAAGCCCTCGATGACGCCCTCGCGCTGGCGAGCCAGCTTGCGCATCAGAAGAGCATGGACGGGCGAGGTGTGCTGGAGGCGAAGGGCGATCGTCGCTGAGCGGTCGGCGCTCTGGGAGAAGATCGACGAGCCGTCGGCGCCCACAAGGCCGGTGCCGATGTCGGCCCCTTCCGTGACGCTAATCGAATCGTCTCCATCCCAGAAGCCGTCGGCCTTTCGGCCGTCGACCGTCACGGTGGTCTGGAGGAAGGAGTAAACGGAGGACTTGGCCATCTATCGGCTCCCTCAGAACGTCATGACGTAGTTGATGGTCGAGTAGTGGACCGCGCCGCTGTAGCGGAACGTCACCTTGATCGCCGGGGCGATGCGGGCTTTGCGCTGCGCCTCGGGAACGTCGAAGACCGAGGGCACATCGATCACGACCGCAGGCGAATAGTCGCCGTTCGCATCGAGATCGCGGGCCACGAGGCCAGCACGTGTCGCCAGGCGCATCACCGTTCGGGCAGCAGAGGCGAGCGTCTGCATCCCGTCATCGTCAAAGGGCACCTTGGGATTGTTCAGGAAGATCCCGAGCAATTCCTCTTCGGTGCGTGCGACGATCCAGTCTGTGGCATGGATCTCGTCGATGAAGACGTTCGGCGTCAGCGTCGATCCCTCGACGGTGAAGTTCCGGCCGCCAATGTTGACGTAGGCGTTCGCCATGTGGCCGGCGGCGAGGCTTTGACCGAGTTGTGGCACGAAGCCCGTGACAGCCTGAACGACCGCAGAGCCCTTCCCGAGCGGCGTGATGCCGGCGAGGTCCTTGAACTTCGCCGTGTAGCCGCTGTCGGCATCGTCGAAGGTGAAGGTGCCGCATTTGGCTGCGAGGGCGAAGCCTGGATATTCCGCCGGGGTTGCCGAGTAGAACACCGCCGTGCGCTCGTACTTGCCCTTGTTGCGGGCTGCGAGCGTGGCCGTGTCCGTCGAGCTCTCGGTGCCCGCCGCGTTCGAGGTGATGACGTTCAGCTTGTTGTTGGCCTCGGCCCACGAGACCAGCCCATCGAGCGTGGCCGTGTCGCGAAGCGTGGCCTCGACATCGATCCAGTACCAGCCGTTGTCGTATTCCTTGATCAGGTCGAGCTGGGCGGAAAGCTTCGCCGCATCGATGCCGGTTGCGTCGTACCAGCCGGCCTTGACCTGGATCGGCCGCGGCTGCTGCGAGAACGCCGCCAGCGCTGCCTGATAGAACGGCTCGGAAGACGTCCAATCGGCCGCCACCTCGTCGATCGACCCATAGGCCCGTGTGCGGATAGCGGCAGTGAGCTTGCCGGTCTTCGCCGTGGACGTCAGGAAGAGCGGCACACCGAAGCCTCGACGTGCCGGGAAGGCATCGCGGCGGTCAACGGTGACGTTGACGACGCGCGAATAGGGCAGTTCAGCCATGGGGCTGCGCTCCTCTGGATGGCCCTAGTTCGGGCGGTTGATTTGGGGTTGTGTCAGGCGCGCCCGAACTCGAACGGCGCGGTCTCGATGACGTCGATCGGCAAGCTGTCGCGAACCTCGGCGTGGATTTCGATGTCCATCTGTGCGCGCGGCTGGTACCGCTCGTTCAGGATTTCCGTGACGCCGCGGATCGAGCTCGTCTCAGCGATCGTGAGCGGCGCAAGACCTTCCAACGCCGTCAGCACCTGCGAGGCCGTCTTGACCTTTCGCAGAACGCCCTGTCCAGCTTTGCCGTAGACGTTGAGAGAATACCGGAACATCCAGGGGCGAACCGGCGCTTGCCGGTGCTGCTCATTCGGCGAGGCGCCCGTCTTGGTGTACGCCTGGTCCGTCGGGTGCTCCCGGAGCGGCCCCGAGAGGGTCAGGTTCATCACCGCATATGGGTCAGGCGGGGACTTGGTGTCCTGATAGGCATAGATCAGCGGCACGCCCATCACACCCGAGAGCCAGGCCCATAGTTTGTCAGCTACCTCGTCTTCGGTCATGTCGGCGGCCTCAGAAGCCCGAGGATGCCCTTCGTGTATGCGCCGCGGCGCTGCCAGTCGTCGATCGACAGGACGACATAGCGCTGTCCGCCCTCTTCGATTTCGTCGTTCACCGCAATCCGCTCTGCAGTGAAGATGGACGCCTGTGCCTCGTTGCGGATGCCCTCGGGCAGGTTCTGCACCTCCGAGCCTTTTAGGGGCTGCACAGACGCGATGATGGTTTTTTTGACCTCGGGCCCGGCGACCCACTTCCCGCGCACCCATGCTCCGTTCTTGCGGATCAGAGAGACCGTCCCGCCGGTGACGGAGTTGATGACCTTGGAAACATCAAGCATCGTCCACCTTCCACGTCACACGCTGCCGCATCTCGCCGGTGTCGATGAGCGGGTTGGAGGAGCCCTTGAGCGCGATCGTGACCGGGCTGTTAGGTGGCGACGCAAGGGAAGTGATTTCGCCTTGGATGTGCCCTTGGGCGAGGATGCCGAGCTGGTCGAGACTGTTTCGGAGTGGCGAGCCAGACCGCAGAGCGAAGCCAGAAGAGCCGACCATGAGCGTCGATCGGGCAGCAGCGATCATCGCGCGCCGGTACTTATCTCGGTTCTCCCGCATGGCATTGCGCATGAACGGCCGTTCCGGTACGGGCCCGCCCCATCCACCGCCAGATGCGCCGCCCCGCGTCCCGAACTCGTTCCAGACGGCGCGCTGCACGATGTCCGCACCGGCCTTGCCCGCTGGGAACCCGACTTTCACCTTGCTCGGCCCTCGATAGAGCGCGGCTAGTGCCTTATGGCCAAGCCACTGGATGCGCCGTTCGAGACGAGCCTTGAACATCACGCCACCATGGGACCGGAGAAGTTGGCGCGCATCAGCGCCAGGTAGCGCTGGCCGTAGACGGTGGAGGCGAGGCCGTCCCCCGATGCCGCGCCGCCAGAGCCCGAACCCTGCGCGCCGTAGGTCACTTCGACCTCACCAACGCGCTCCTTCGTGATCGGGCCGGCATACTGACCAACGCTCGATGTCGCGCCGCCGGATAAGGCACCGTCAACGATGAGCGTGTGAGCGGTCAGAAGCATGATGGCCGGGGCATAGTCACCCTCCAGCCATCGGGTTCGATCAGGCGCACCCACCGTCCCGGCCGCTTCGTCCAGCACGGCCTGAACGAGCGGTTCGCTTATGGGTGCGAAGACCGGGTATCGGGTCATGAAGTCCGAATAGGTCGGGACGGTGAAAGCCATCAGCGTGCGACCTCGCTCTTGCCCACCTTCGGGGTCGGCTGCTCGTCTTTGCCGTCCTTCTCGGCTTCAGGATCCGGCGATTTGCCGACCTCGTGCAACATGCCGAGCGAGACCCAGGACTTGACCGGCTCGGCCGCCTTCACGCGCTCCCAGTTAGGAACCGCAGCCGTGCGGCCGGGGCCGATTGTGAGGCCGGCAACCGTGAGATCGGCACCATGCTCGTTTTTGACGTTGATAGCGGTCATGGTCAGTCCGCCTTGTTCTCGGTGACGAATGCCGCCTTCTCGACATCGGACTTGGCGTCGAAGCCCTGCACCGCTTCCTTGCGAAGCGACTTGGTGACCTCGGCGCCGTCCGCTGTGACGACGAACCAGCCTTGGCCCTTGTCCTTGATGGAGTAGGCGACCGCCTCAGGCTCATCATCGGTGCCGACAATAAGGCGCTTGGCCTTCAGGTATGCGGCTACGACCGGGTGACCGGTCGCGCCCTGCCACGCGAGGCTATCGACCTCGGCCGAACCGTTGCCGGGCACGGTGATACCGTGGACCGGAAGGACGATGGCGCCGACGCCCGTGTTCTTGATGGTGACCGTGCTCATGGCTCAGATCCCATCCAGATAGCGCATCGCGCCAGGGCGACGGACTTCGACGCCGCCAAGACGGAAGATGCCGGGCACCTCGTACTTCAGCAGGCGACGCTCGGCCTCCAGCCAGCGCAGCGGCATGGGCACGTGCATCTTCACCACCGCCGGATCACGGCGATAGGCGACCAGACGAGCGGAGTTGCCTGCGCCTGCCGTCTCCAGGCCCCAGACTGCGCGGATCGTCAGCGGGCGGCCGGTGCGCACGGTGTAGACGTTGGCGCGCTGGATGTGCTCCAGCACCGTCGTCGTCATCGTGGGGTCGAGGCGCTTGGTGGCGATCAGCTCGTACTGAGCCTGCGGGATCAGGACCGTATCGGCCTGCTCGATGCCGTTGGAGCCGATGAAGATGGCCGAGAGAACGGTGTTGAAGTCCTTCAGGATTTCGTCAGCCGTCTTGGTCGCCCAGGTCGCGGTGCCGGCAGCACCGTTCGCCGCCACCAGCGCCGTCACCGACGCCGTGTTGACGAGGCCGGTCTTGCCGAGCTTGGCGCGGCCGAGGAACGCAGTGTTGTCGACGTATCGCTCGTAGGCGCGACGGGCTGCGTCGGCGCGATCATCCGTCAGGCGAATGCCGTACTGCTGAGCGTGCGACAGTTCCTCGAGATTGTAGCGATAGCCGATCGCGGCCATGGTGACCCGGCTGTCGCCCTTGTCGAGCTGGACGTCCACGAAGGGGATGTCGTCGCCCTCGGCAGCGAACTCGCGGGCCTCGCCCATGTCGTCGCCCATCGAGAAGAAGTCGATCTGCTTGATCCACTCCGGCGCGGTGTTGTCGACCGGCACGAGCTCCCGGTACTGGAAATCGGGATAAGCGCGGGCGTAGATGCCCGGCTCGATGTAGTTCTGCGCGGTTCGCAGGAAGTTCAGCGCCAGGGAAGGCGCGTCCGTGGTGAACATGGTCGTGCCCCCCTTACTTGGTGACGTTGAAGCGGACGCGAGCGAGGCCGTTGTTGCCCGTGGTCGTGTCCATCCATTCGGCGCCGGCCAGCAGCTGGTTGCCGCTGTCAGCATTCGTGAGGCCGCCGGTCGGGGTCATGTAGACCGCATCGCCCTGGGCGACCGCGACCAGCGCCGTGACGAAGATCGTGCCGTTCCGCAGGCAGCCGAGCTGGTCGTACTGGCGGAAGACGTTGCCCTGCGCAGCCGGGATGGTGCGGTCGGCGACGGCGATGCCGGCGAACTTGCCGCCCGCCGTGGGCTTCTTCACCGTGTCATCGGTCGCGCCGTAGACCACAGCCGTGCCGAACGGAATGTCGCCGGTGCCCGCCTCGCCGATCATGGACGTGATCCACTTCGGCTCGGTCGTGGCGATCATGCCGGGATAGCCCTTCGCGACGGGCTCGCGGGTGTAGCTCACATTCGGGAACGCCATCGGTTAGGCCTCCTTCTTGGCGTCGGAGCGCCAGGCGTTGCGGTCACGCTCGAGCATCTGCGTGTAGGCGTCGGAGACGTTCGTCGGTGCGGGAGCGGCGTCACCGATCGCGGCGCGCAGCGGGTCGGCGCCGGCTGCCTTCTTCGCGTCCTCGGCGAGGATGTCGAAGCGGGCATCCAGATAGGCTTCGGTCTTGCCGGCCACCGCCGCGTCGCCGAGCTTGGCAGTCACCACGGCCTTGCGGATCGCAGCATCGGACAGACCGGCGGTCTTCACGTCCTTGGCGATGGCACCGGCCAGGGCGATGAGGTCGGCTCGCTCCTGCACGCGCTTGTCGAGGTCGGCGTCGGACAGGATCTTGCCCTTCGCGTCATCGATCGCCGCGTCCTTGGTGGCGATTTCCTTGTCCTTCGCGGCGAGAGCGGCGGCATGCGCCGTCTCGGCGTTGGCGAGTTTGGATGCGGAGTCGGCAAGGCGCTGCTGCAGCGTGCCGATCACCGTGGCGCCCTGATCGGTCACTTCGATCGGGATGCCATCGACGGTAACCGTCTTGAGGCTCATGGGAGGTTCCTTGTCCATGATAATCGGGGCAGCGCCCCATGAACCGCCGGCGTCATCGCCAATGCGGCATTCCGAGCCCGCACGACCGCGCTGGACGATCGCCAGGTGGTTTGCGCGGATGTTCGTCTGGATCGCGTCGTAGGCCTCGCCTGTGGGCGTGGTCCCGTCTTCGAACACGAGATCGCAGGTGTAGCCGGCGGAAAGCTCGCGCTTGCCGTCCCTCACCTTCTGGATGGCCGCGCCGTGCTTCACGATCAGGGGGATGCGAAGGCGCTCGCCGTCCCTCAGCACCTCGCCGCTCGTCTCGCCGACAGCCAGGTCCTTCCAGTTATCGGCGGTGACGGCTTGGGCCGGGTGATCGTCGGTGACCGGGATGTGGCTGAACGAGGAGAGGCTATCCCGGTGGAACACCTCGCTCTCGGGCCGGTAGACGCGGACGACGGCGAGTTCAGGCTTGCCAACCTCGCGGCCGGTGTAATGCTGGATGCCCGTGCGGACGATCCGCGCGTCAGCCACCAGATAGCCGTCGTCATGCATCCGCACGCCGTCGATCGGCGCGGCGTCGATGAATTTCATGGCCGGAGCCCTCAATTGTGGTGTAGCGTCCCGCGCATGGCCGGTTCACAGCTCGACGAGATCGAAGGACTTCTGCGGAAGCTCCTCACCCACGTCTTGGACGTGAAGATGAAGTATCACGACATCGATGGCCGGCTGCGTCTGCTGGAGCAGAAGCACGATCAGCACCATCAGGCGATGTACGAGTGGTGCGGCCCCGAAGAACTCCGCAAGGTCATGGAGATGGACTTCGACATGGATCTGGCCGAGATGCCGGACGACATCGCCGGCCTCATGGCGCAGTTCACCAAGCCTAAGTGAAGCGTTCGCCACCGATCACAACGATCGCCCGAGCAACGCAGCGACACTGAATGGGCTGGCCGGGCGGAAGCCCCTGCTCTGCCCCTGTTTCCTCGCCGTAGCGGTATTCCTTGCCATCCAGCGACTTGTGCAGCGACCGAACCCGCTCGTCATGGCTCGTCGTCCAGATGTACTCGGCGATCCCTGCCTGCGTGTGGCGCCGACGGTTCAGGTCGCTCGTCAGCTTGGACACCTGATCGCGCGCAATGACCTTTGCCCTCCTGTCTGAGATGGCGAAGCGGCTTGTCAGTTCGCCTCGTAGCTGCTTGGCCGTCTTTCCCTGCAGGATCGCGTCCATCACCGCCGTCTTCACGCTCTCGACCGTATCGTTGGTGAGCTTCGTGATGAGGCTGACGTTTCGCTCGTTCGCATCCTCAAGGTAGTCCGTCAGGTCTTCCTGGGCGACCACGGCCGCGACGTCGATGCCGATCGCCGAGCGAACGGAAGCTGCCCATTTCGACGTGTGCCGGCGCGCTTCCAGGCCCAGAATTCCACGGACTAGAGAGCCGGCTTGGGTCAGAAGCTGCGCAGCCCGGGACGCGAACCGCACCCATAGGCCGCCAGGGATGGCATCGATCACGAGACCGGACCGCTGGCGCTCCATCTCGGCTTCGACCATAGGCAGGATGCTAGCCTTCACCTCTTCGCTCAGAGCGCGGAGAATGGCTCTCAGCATCTTCAGGTATTCGGTCTCGGCGCCGACGCTGGGATAGATCGGCGAGAGGACGATCCGTGAACGGCGGCGATTGCCCACCATGTCCGCTAGACGATATCGAAGCATGGCACGCCAAATCGATAAGGGAGGTCGCCATGAGTGGCGAATACTGGATCCAACAAGGTCGCATCTACGGCCCCACGAATGCCGGCGAGTTCCGCATCCAGGACAACCGGATCTACGGACCGCGCAACGACGGTCGGTATCGCATTCAAGACGGCAGGCTCTATGGCCCTAGGCAGGATGGCCTATGGCGTATCGAAAACGACCGCTTCTACGGCGGGGATGGACCTTTGCCGTTCATGGGTGACGAGCACTAGTCGCCCGTCACCTTCGCCTTCCAATCGTCGTCCAGCGGCTCGAACACCTCCGGCCCCAGCACTATCTCGCCCTGATAAGGCGTGACGGCAGACAGGTCCGCAGGCGCGCCGCCGTAGCTGATCGTGATGTGAGGCTGGTAGCTGTCGTGATCCCACGATGCGCCGGCCTCCTTCATCTCCTCATGCCGCCACTTGAGCGAACTGGAGGAGATCAGCAGGACCGTTGCATCGCCGAACTGCTCCATGACGCGCGGGCCGCCGGCAGCGATCTTGATCTCGCTCTCCCAACTTTCGCCAACCGCCATCCAGTCCACGGGCGCGCGACTGAAAGCGATGGTCACGTGCAGGTCGGTGGCCTCGAGCGTCGAGGTGAAGCCCTGCCGCTTGGCCCAGGCGATGATCTCGGCGCCGTTCTTCACCTTGCGATGGACGTAGAGCGGCCGCGGCGTGGCGTCGTTGGCGGCCATGCGTGCGGGGATGACATTCGAGATCGGAGCGGGTTCCGGCTCTTCTGCCTTCGCCCCGAAATCGATCGCATCTCCTTCGTCCTGCGCCTCGTCCATCGCCGCCTCCAAGCCCGGGTATTGGCCGTCCTCGACAAGCTGGTTCACCCGAGCCTTCGAGAGTGCGCTGTCAGGCAGGAGTCCGCTGCTCGCGTCGATCTGGAAGGATTGCGCCTTCTTCAGCCCCACCTCGGCCCGGTCCTTCTCGGACATCTGCCAAAGCGGGTTCCAGCGATAGTGGATCTCAGGCGGCCGGTTCCCGAGAGCGGACCAGATCAGGCACTCGTCGATATGGGCGAGGGAGGGGCCGAGCTCCAACTTCTGCCCCGCTCCGATCCGATCGTAGTAGTTGATCAGATCGCTTTCGCCGGTGCTGTTCATGCCCGCAGGGGACTGCCCTAGGAGGCGTGTCATCGGAATGTCAGCGGCGCCGGCTGCGATTTGCAGAAAGCGGTCGAGAACGTCCGGCAGGGCGCCGAAGCTCACCTGCTTCTGTTCGTATTCCTCCTCCTTGTCGAGGATCAGCGTGTTGTTGAGGCTCTTCGCCAGCATGGCGAGCGAGGTGCGGCGCTGAAAGCGGGCCTCATAGTCCGCGTCCGAAGCCATCTGCATCAGGCCGGGAATGCGGATGATGTCGATCTTCGCCTCATGCGTCATCTCGGCGATGTTGGCCGCGGCGCTTTCGGCGTCCTTCAGAGCCTTGGATACTGCCTCGAGGATGCTGTCACCCCAGCCCTGCCGACCGCTGGTCGCCTCATCCGGCACAGGAGCACCAACAAAGCGCGCGACACGTGAGGGGTGGATCCGAACCCGCGTCGCGGTGTTGGTCGTGATCTCGTAGTAGGCCGGCGTTCCGAACCACTTCGAAGCGACGTCTGTCTCGATCTCGCCCGCGCTCACTCGGCTGGCGGTGAGAACCACGAGATAGAGGACGCCTCCTTTGCGAATCCGTTCGGGCTGCAACTCGCTCGCTTGGTCGATCGTGCCGTCACCGATGACGATGACCGCGCCCCCATAGAGGCGGGCCTTGATCTTGGCTTCAAGCACCTTGCCTTGAAGACCCAGACGAGCCTCTTCGGCCTCGATCGCCTCGATCTGCGCGTCGTCCGCCTGCCAGGAGCGCCACTCGCGGCACATGTCCATGGCCGGCACATCCACCACCTTCCGAGCCAGCCACGACCCACGATAGGCCGCTTCGAGCTCAGCATGCGTGGTCGGCATGAATGCGTAAACCGAAGCCGACGACTTGGCCTTCGCCGTGCCCATGCCTGTGATCAGGTTGGCGAGCGTGTCGAAAACTCGGAGCATCACTTCGCCTTGGGTTGTCGGTGGAGCATGTGGCGGATGACGGCCGGGGCCGCCTTGGCCACGCCTTTCATGCCATCCTTCTTCCTGGCTTCGGCCAGCATCTTGCGACGCTCTGCGCAGGGCTTGCAGGCCATGGGGTCACCCGAGGTTTGAGAGGGTGTAGGTGGACTGCCGCACCATCGGCCCGACCGCGTATCGAAGCGCGTCGATGTAATGGTTGTTGGCGTCAACGATGTCTGCCAGCACGTCCTGCGTCAGGCGATCGATCTTATACGAATACAGCCTCGCTTCCTTGGCGATGGCCGGGCAGCGAGAGTGGAAGACGATCTTGCGGAACGAGCGCAGGAACGACACGCCGTCCTCCACACTGCCCTTCCACTTATCGACCGGCACAGATCGTGGGAGACCATGGCGTTTGATGAACGAGATGTTCCCAGGCTGCGCGCTGTCCCATCGGGTCACGTGCTTGTCGAAGTCGGGAATCTTGCCCCCAATGAACGGCGCGTAATGGTCGAGCTCGAGACCGGTCCGCCCAGCCTCGTGGCTGACATACAGGGTGTCACCCGCCACATAGCAGCGCACGGCCGCAGTCGGGTCCTGGCTGAAGCCGAAGTCGCCGCCCTGATACGGGCCATCCCATGAGGGCGAGACCTCGAAATCCTGCACTTCCCACTTACCCGAAAGCACCTGGCTGTCGGAGTTGGTGAGATACCCGCCTTCCCACACATGGTGGTAGGTGTCGGGATCAAGCCGGCGCTGGTCTGAGACCCGCTCCTGCTCCAGCACATCGGGAAACCACGGATTGTCCCGCCAATTCATCTCCACGATCTTGGCGCTGTCGGGCGGGCTCTCGCGAAACCGCTTGTTCGTCGGGCTGTCCAGCTTTTCCGGGTTCCAGGTCAGCCAGATTTCCGAGTTGTCTTCGCGCACTGTCGGCGTCAGCTTGCGCCATGCCGCCTCGGACACGCTCTCGGCTTCGTCCACCCACGCCAGGATGACGGTCGCCTTCGATTTCAAGCTGTCGAGATTGTGCCGCAGGCCGACGAACCGGAAGTCGACCCGGCCGGGCAGCCCTTCGGTACGGATGTACTTTTCACCCACGTCGAAGAACGGCGTCAGCCAAGCCTCGCTCGCTATCGCAGCCTTGACCTCGCTCATCGAGCTTTCGTCCAGGCTGTTCATGAACTCGCGGCCGCACAGGACGACGCCTGTTTGTCCATTCGCCGCGGCGATGTAGGCGCGGATCGCAGCCATCTTGGCGAAGGTGCGGGTTTTGCCCGAGCCGCGGCCGCCGTAGGCACCACGATATCGGGCTTGGCCTCGGAACACTGGCCGGAGCTTCGGCGGGACCTCTACCTTAGCTGTCGTCATCCGGGCTGACGAGCTCCACTCGCGTCACAAGCGGCGAGCCACCGGGGCCGCTATGCTCGACCTTGGCGGTGTCGCTGTATTCCTCGGGGGCCATGTTCTTCAAGCCGAACACGATGAGCGTGGCACTGCCTGGGCCCCCGCCGTCCTTAGCCACACGGATCGCAGCTTCCTCCCAATGGAGGAGCCGACCAGCCTTCGCGCACGATACGGCTTCCAAAAACTCGGGGTGCGCGTCCATCCAGTTGTTGATGGTGGCGCGGGATACACCGATGATTCCAGCGAATGCGGTGAGGCTGAAACCGGCCCGCATGGCCTCGATCACCCTATCGCAATACTCCGGCTTGTAGTCTGACGGTCGCCCGCCAGGATGCTTCTGGACGGCGCCGCCCTTAGGGGCGTCCTCTGCCATGGTATGATCCGTCTATGATTTCTGATTCCATTACGCCGACCACCGTCTCCGTCGCCCTGATCGACAACCACCCGCATGTCGTAGCGAAGCAGGGCGGGAAGACGCAGACTTACCCCTGCACGACCATGACCGAGGCGAACCTCGTCAAAGTGCAGGTGGCGGAGTTTCTGAGGACGCGGCGGCTATAGAAAGGCCCCACCGGGCGAACCGATGGGGCTGTGTCAGATTATTAATTCAGCGCTTCCCGATCGAGAAGCAGACGGAGCCTTTGCCTTTGAACTGCAATGCGCTCGCCAATCTCCGCGACGGTTATGCCATTGGCCGCTGAAGCACAGGACTCAACTTCTACCCGCCAGCCCTCCAGCCGGCTGATCTCCAACTCTGTCTCATCCACTTCTGCCTGCCAGGACCTCATCCAACCCTCCCTAGGTTTCTGGACGGGAGGAATAGCACGTTCAGAACGTCGTCTGCCTTGCAGATTTCACCCATTCGCACATGAGGCCACTGCCAGGACGCACCACAGTCGGGCCCGGGGGCCGGCAGTCTACGCGGGCTTTCCCCTGCCGTTTAACCGACTCACCTCGGCGCCGTCGCTGATTGGCCGAGGCTCGGCAGCGAACCGCCGTCCTAATCTCTCTGCCGCTGTTTCCGATGGCACTAGGGAGACTCGACCACCGGAGGCTACGGGATGACCGAGCGCCGGCCATTCCTCGCGGCTCTCCCGCACTACTGTGAATTTCCGGCAAAGCTTCGCACAGGGGCGCGGAAGGTTTCCTTCTGCTGCCGCCTCTGGCGCCCTGCGGTCCGCCCATTCGGGTTCCGCGAGGATCGACGCACATCGAAGCACCAAGAATCTAGGCTGCGTGCGCCAAGCAGTCAACATCCCCAATAACGATTGGGCGCAGGCACCCGAAAAGCTCCTGCATCACCCTCGCTGAATTGCGACCGAAGTAGTCATCGAAGACGAACGTCGTGCCAGCGAGAGGGCCGGACAGGATTTCGACCTTGTCACCGGGCTCGAAGTGGCGGGGACCAGCGATCACCGGACCCTTCCCCACTTCCGGCTTCACCTCCGAGAACTTTCCGGCCCGCTCCAAACGCTTGAACTCGTCGATGATCGATGCGGGCACGGAAAGGTAGCGGCAGCGCGTGTCGTTGGGGTCTTGTGCCGCACGCCCCAGCACGGAGTGAACGCCGTCCACCTGACGCAGGTCGTAGAACGTGGGTGTTTCGGTGGATAGGCCGACGAAGGCGTAGCTGGTGAGTAGCGGGAAGGAGACGGCCTGCTTGGTCCGCAGGTGGCGGCGCCGGATGAGCTTCACGCCGCGGGGCAGATGGACATGGAACTTGCGCGCAAGCAGGCCGGCCACTGCCCGCTCCTCGCAACGAGGATTGCAGCGAACGACGAACCAGGACGGCTGATCGGTGAATTCCATTCGGTCGGGCTCCTCGAGTGGTGGCGAGAAACCCGTGGCAGGCACGGTGAGCGAGGGGGATTCTAGCGGGGCGTCGATCGGGCTGCAAGTCGGTAGATGGTTGAAGGCCGGCCAGTTTGGGGGCGTCTCACCTCTCGCACCACGTCTCCTCCCGCTACCATCCAAGCCATGACGGCCTCGACCTCCGCAGACGTCGCAAACGCCTTCACCTTGCGACTGATCTCCGAATGGGTCGCAGGTCCGTCCACGAGGAGGCGCGCAGCGATCGGAGCGATGCGGTTCAGCAGGGCATAGTCCGGTGGTGGTGGAGGCACTGGCTCGTTGCCCGGCACAGGTATGCCATGCGCAGCCAGAAGCGCCTCCAGTTCCGCAACCCTCGCCTCCAGCTCGCAAAACCGATCCATGCCCAAAACCGCAGTCTTCACATAATTAGAGACTTCGAGCATTTTCGGACAGAAACCCCCTTATAGCAACCCTTTCTGTCCAAAAGGTATAGAGTCTCGTTTTTTGTGAAGACTGAATGATGAGAGAGATAAGGGATTGTTCTGTATGACATTTCAGCCCTGACAGTCTTCACATCGAAACGACGGTCTTCACATTGGTCGCGCAACAGATTTCACGGTCTTCACGGATTGATGTGAAGACTGTTTTTGGGTTGTATGGACGGCATTGGAGGCAACCGCGGGTCATGATTCGCCGGTTCGAGGGACATGCAATGCCGGCGCTATCCGACCTCTCCACCATCCAGATCCGGGCCATGATCAAGCTCGACACACCGGGGGGCGAGCTCGATAGCGTCGGCCGCCGGATTGAGGAACTGTCGCCGCCGATCCTCGCGGCCGTGTTCGACCTGATCGAGTTGGGGCTGGCGACCTCGGAGTTGGGGTGGGGCAATACGGCGTGGTTTCGGCTGACGCCAAAGGGGCGGGCTGTGCGGGAGTTTGGGGAGGCGTGAGCAAAAGCGTTTTTCGACATGAAATCTCATATCCCGACAATCACAGCATTCCTCTCTTCGACGTAGCAGCTACGCTTCTTTGCTATGAGCGATTATCGCCCATAATCGGAAGGCTTTTGGAAGAGCTTTCTCCTGGATTAGTCGTTGATAAGGTTGAATTTTCTGTCCGAGAAATACGCTCCGGCTCTTTGTCTGAGAACTTTTTCGTGGCAGTCTTTTCTGAGTTTCAGAAGGAGCTTGTTGAGGAGGTTCCAGCAATGATCGGATCCCTCACTGGCTTGCCAATACCCGACGAGTACGATGCTATTGTCACCGTACTCGTGTTGATCATCATCTTTCACGGCACGCGCTACTTGTTCGAAGGCGGAGGGCGAAAAGCGAAGGGCGAGGTGCCGCCAACAATCCAAGGCGACAACAATGTCTACATGAACATTGCCGCAGAACGCACTGGATTATCACCCTCGTCGATCGAAAGGGCTTTAGCAAAGGCCATCGGCAAGAAGGATGCCCCGAAAGTCGCGCGTGCAGCTGTAGACTTTTTCCGCCCAGCCAAGCGGGGAGGAAGCGGACGGATCAAGCCAAGTGGTTTACCTGAAATCTCCCGCGAAACGACTGCTGCGTTCCCTGGTGAAGCCACCCTCGCGCTACTGACCGACGAAAGCGTACCGACCCCAATCCCGGAGGCGGATCTGGAAGTTCGCGCAATGGATCGCGACAAAGCCGATCACGGTTGGGCTGGCAAGCTGCATATGCCCGGCTTCTCGACAAAGCGTCTTCCCTTGAAGCTATATCCAACCGTTGATCGCGATATCCTGGCGAAGACCGATATTGTCAGGGTAGAGGCTGTGCTTGAGCAAAAGCCAACGGATTCCGGCGATCTCAGGCCGACTGTTATCCACATAGTTCGACTGCTGTGATTTGCCGATCGCCCCGCCCATAGCGATCCGGCGGGGCTTAAATCACAAAGAAAAGGCGGGGCTTTCACCCCGCCAAGCAGTACCACTGAACCGCCGTGCCGCCCCCCGCAGGGACGATCTTCTCGACAACGATCTCCTCCGTCTCCTCCATCGCTTTCAACAGGTCGTTGAGGTCTCGAGCCCTCACGGAGTGCTGCATCGATCGCATGAGCGCCGACCGCTTCACTCGGCCGCCCTTCGCCTTGATGATGCGCTTGATCCTCTGCGCGTTGGACTGGTGTTCGCTGTTCGACAGGTAGTCCTCTGCGCCGGCCATCATGGCCCGTGCGCTGGCTTTTGCCGTCTCGACACCGAAAGCCATGTCTGATGCTTGGACGGCCGCCAGCGGCCCGCCACGGCCCAGGGCGACGATGGTTGCAATCCGCACCGACATCTCCACCGTTCGGGCGTAGAAGGGGCCGGCGTCCGGGTCCTCCAGAAGGGGCTCGATCTCGGATTTCAGCGCTGCGAAGATCTCCTCGGCCCCCTCATCCCAGCCGACCTGCCTCCGGTTCTGCGCCGGGTCCATGTCTGACTGGTTACGCATGGCATAGGCCATCGGACCTGACGCCTCATAGAGGGCCCGGAGCGCAGTCGTGATCCACGCCGGGACATCCTGCCCGCCGAGCCCCGGATCGCGGTCCTGGCTCTTCGTGTCGCCACCAACCAGGAGGAAACGGTTGACCGTACCGTCCTCGACCGCCGCCCCCTCCAGCGCACGCCAGAACTGCTCCGGGGTCGATACCCCGTAGATCGACATGGCCGGCGCAAAGATGGTCGCGGCCTGGCGCCCCGCCCATTCCGGCGACTGGTACTCACCGAAGCTGATGCCCCACATGGAGCGCAGGATCTTGGCCACCGATCGCTCGAACGAAGACGCCTTCTTGTGCAGGATACGGGCCATGAAGTCGCCGAACTCGTCCATGGGGCAGATCGAAAGGGGCGAGCGCAGCAGGAAGTTGACCACCGCCGGCATGGAGATGAACTCGGACGGGCCGATATGCTGGCCGAGGTTCGCAGCGCGCAGGATTCGACTGATCTGCTGGACGGCATGGTCCTTGCCCTGCCCGGTCGGAGCGAGCCCGAGGACGTAGAGGTGGACGCCCGAACCGGTCGGTCCGACGAACTGGCGCCCCGCCGCGGTCCCGACAATGGCGAGAGCCGCGCCGAGGGCAAGACTGGGCTGCGGCCGCCTGGACGTCTCACAAATCCATGTCGCGATGTCGCCAACGAGGCCGGCGGGGAAGGCGGACGCGTTTGCGGGCGTTGGGGCCGCGGCGCGAGGAGGATCGATGATTGATCCGTGTTCGTCCTTTATCGTGCCGTCAGCTTGCTCGTATAGGGTTCGCACGGAGATAAGGGCCGCGACCTGCCGCCCATGCTCGGCTGTCCCCGGACCCTCGTCCCGATCCATGTACCTGACACGGATCTCGGACAGGTCCGCACCGTACTGCCGGGCCAAGGCGGCAAGGGTGGCGCCGTTAATGCCCTGGTTACGGAACGAGCGCCATTTCCGCTCGACCTCGCCCCGCTTGTACTTGGCCCCGCCCGAGCTCCACTGATCGGCCAGAGACTGGCCGGCCCCGGATCCACCCGTTGCGGCATGAACCGCCATGAGCGCCTGCACCCACTCGTCGTAGCCGCAATCCGGAGGGATGTGGCCAAGAAGGTCCGCCACTTCGTCGAGATCGGCCCCGCGGCTCTCGGCTCGCAGCGGCACGACGTTGTTCGCTCCCTGCTCCGCCCGCCCCTCCTTCATCAGCCACTTCGTCAACCAGGTCGGGACAGGCGGGGCTGCGGCGGGATCGCCATGAACCTCGTAGCTTCGTCCATCGGCCATGATGGCGCCTGGAGCCACGACATAGCCGCCGGTCCCGCGTACATCGATGCCTTGCGGCAGCCGCCCCTTGCCGTTGCCGAGAGACCCGTCCTGACGGAAGATCCAGTGGTTGCCATCGTTGGGCGTGGCGACGAGTGGGATGCCGTCCGGCGACGCCCCCTCCTTCGCCATGATCTCGGCCCAAGCCGCGACGCCATCGTTCTCGACGTCGTGGCGATCGGCATCGACGACAAAAAGCCCCGACTTGCCCAGATCGATGGCTGGCGCGGCATCGGGCCAGCGGCGCCACCATTCTCGAATGGAGCGCTCGTCCGTGGATGAATGATCGCGCCACCGGAAGAAGGGCATGGGCTGCTTGACCTTCGGCCCCCCGGAATGAACCGGGAAGACGGAAAGGCCGCGTGCGGCAAGCGATAGCGCTACGCCCAGATTGGTCGTCTCGCCTGGCGGATCTTGAGCCCTCAGACCGAACGCCATCAGAACGGCGCCTCGTCGCGCAGCTTGACCTTCATCGCGTACCGGTATTCCGCCACGACCTCCCGCATAGCCTCCTCGAACTCGGTCTGCGTGAAGGCTGCGAAGTCGGTCTTGCCGATCGCATCGCAGTAGGTCTCGAGCTTGTGGCCGGCCTCGACAGTGGCGAGCTTTTCGATGCGATCAAACTCGTCCTGTTTCATGCTGTACGTGCTCCTCGCGATAGCTACGCATTCTGGATCGTCGCAAAGCCAAATCGGCTTTGGTGCAGGCTGCCCGTACCCCCAGCGCGGGGCATAGCCATGCCCGGTCGCATTGCGAGCGCACACGCCGCAGACTGCCGGGTCGAAGCGATCGGCGGTCATGCAGCAAGCTCCGGCGCATCAGCTCGAGAGAAGGAACGAGCTCGCAGCTGCCGGCAGACCGCCTGCGTCACCGCGTGCCCGGACATGCGCAGACACATCTGATCCGCTAGGGCGGCTGCGCTGCATGAAGGAGTTCCGAAGCCCACCAGCACAGCCTCAGCTCTGACTTCCTCCGCGGAGAGAAGGTCGAGCATCCGGCGAGTCCACGGATGACGAGGCTCCGGCAATGTCCAAGTCGGGGCGCCCGCCCCAGGCCACTGCCAGAGATGGCCGGCGCCATGAAACTCGATCACCTTGCGCGCGTCGCAGTTCGGGTAGTTGGCCGCGCGGCCGCACCACTTCTCATGCGCGGCTACCAAGAGCCCATGGCAAACCGGGTGGAAGAACTGGATCTGCCGCGACAGGCGATGCAGCTTGTCCTTCTCGGACTTGATCTCGACCAGCCAAAGCTGATCCACCGTCACGGCCGCGAGATCGGCACGCACGGCCCCCTTCTCGACATCCAGTTCATGGATGATCCTCGCGCCCGGAAGAAGGACGCGAAGTCGGGAAACGACATCGGAGCGTATGCGCCGCTCTTGATCGGAGAAGGTCATGCTGCCTGCTCCCGGTTGTCTCGGAACGTCCGGCCCACGATGTCGAAGTAGCGGGGGTTGGACTTCGCTGGGCGAACCGAAATGGTCTCCGGGATCGAAAGCTCACCGCGACGCCCGATCGCCTCGTCCACCGACTTCGGAGCCGGCAACGTGCCCCCATGCTTCGCCCACCACTCGGCGGCCTTCTGGCCGGCATAGCCGCCGTGCTCGGGGCAGACCCATTCGTTGTACTGGCTGAGGCCGGCCATGTAGGTCACGCGGATCGAGTCTGGCGATCTCTCCTTCTGCCACCGCTTCCAGTTCCATGAGAGGACCGGCACCATCTGCGGCTTGGTCTGCTCCGACGACAGGATGCCAACGGACGCGTCCGCCTCGGCCTCATGCGCCGGCTTCTCGTCCCGCGGCCATTCATGGCCGCAAACCCGGCAGGTGATGGCGTTCAGCGCCGCCAGGGCTTCGCAGGTGGGGCATTCCTTGGCTCGGATGTCGTTGACGTCGGCCTTCTGCTCATTCGCCTTGCCTTTGCCCTTTCCCGGCATGACGGAAACGGCATCGACAGGCCCGTGCATCCTGATCACGCCGGCAAAGTCGAGGATCAGGGCGTTCTCCTTGCCCGGCGCCCGGCGGAAGCCGCGGCCAACCTGCTGGATGTACATGCCAGTGCTCTTCGTGCCGCGCATGAGGGCTACGAGATCAACGTGAGGCACGTTGAAGCCGATCGAGAGCACATTGACCGAGGTCAGGCAGCGGATGTGGCCGGCGCGGTAGCGGGCGATGATGGCGTCACGCTCGCCCTGATTCAGACCACCATGCACCACCTCAGCCGCAAGCCCCTGCGCACGAATTGCGTCCCGGACCGCAGTGGCATGGGCGACGCCAGGGCAGAACGCCAGCCAGGCACGACGGTCCTGGCCGAACCGGACCATTTCCGCCACGGCGCGCTCGACGAGATCGTCCTGCATCGCGGCCGCTTCCATCTCGGACGCGATGAAGTCGCCGGCTCGGGTGCCGACACCCCGCAGATCGATCTGCGCTGCCGTCGCCTTCGAGATGAGCGGAGACAGAAAGCCGTCCTCGATCAAGTCGGAGACGTTGGCCTCATAGACGATCTGATCGAAGATCGCCCCGTCTCCGCCATCCAGGCGGCCCGAGTCCATGCGGTACGGCGTGGCGGTGAGACCGCACACTCGCATGTCCTCGGTGATGGCCTGCATGTTCTCGAAGAACTTGCCGTACATGGTCGACGAGCTGCGCGGGATCAGGTGCGCCTCGTCCACGATGATTAGGTCGCGCGGACCGATCGCCTCGACCTTGTTGAAGACGGATTGGACGCCGCAAAACAGGATCCGGCTGTGCGTGTCGCGCTTTCCAACGCTCGCGCTGTAAATGCCGGCAGGCGCCGAGGGCCACAGGCCGATCAGCTCCTTGAAGTTCTGGACGATCAGCTCCTTGCTATGGGTGATGATCGCGACCCGTAGCATCGGATACGCGCTCAGAAGCTCTTCCACGAGTTTCGCGATCACGAGCGACTTCCCGGCACCGGTTGGAAGCACGATGAGCGGCGAGCCTCGTCCGGCATCCCAATAGGCATACAGGGCGTCGAGAGCGGAACGTTGGTAGGGTCGGAGTTCGAGCGCCATCATGCACTCCCTAGGACAAGGAGAAGACGATCGGCATTCCGCTCAGGAGCGGTGCCGGGACCGGTCGAAAGTCGAGCGTGGTGCGAACAGTACGGGCCATGGGCCGCGCGATCGCCGCAAACGTGCAAGCAGACGGCCTTCTCTGGGTTGTCCGATGTCGAAACCGGCCAGCGGCAGGCATTGGCCGGCGCCTCCCAAAGGAGCATCGGGGTCAGGCCAGCAATAGGGCTGAAGGCCGAAGGCTTTGGCTTCCGGCGCGGCGGAGGTATTGAGGCCGTGTCTTGAACCTGAACCGCATAGTCTCCCAAAACCTCCTTCTTGGAGCGCTTGGGAAAGCGATCGGGCCATGACTTGATGATCTTATGGATCGAAGAAGCCGACCGGCCCATCACTTCGGCGATCTCGACCTGGGTTCGACCAGCGGCCCACAGAAGCTCGACCTCTGCCAGGTCCTTCTGCTCCTTCTCGGCAGCGCCTTCGCCGCGGCCAGGGAAGAGTTGGCGATTGCGGCTTGCGACGCCGATCACACCGTTCCGGCTGACGCCGAGACGCTTGGCGATCTGCGACGCCGTCAGGCCTTCCGACCAGAGGGCCGCAGCGGTGCTGACCAGTTCGGGGGTGAAGACGCTGCTCATGCCGCGCCCCCGAAGATCAGCGGCGCGGCAGCTGCGAGCTCGGCCCGGATCGCCTTGGCGACTTCGCGGTGCTCCTTCTGAGTGCCTTCTGCCTCGCGCTGTTCGAGGTAGTGGAGCCAAGAGCGGAAGGTGCCGGCCATGTAAAGGGTCGTCGGCGTCAGGCCTTCGGGGAGGACTGCGCGGGCCTGCTCTTTCGCGATGCCACGGGCCAACGCCTCGGCGTAAATATCCCACGTCCAAGCGTCCGCGTTTTCTTGGGCGCTTCTCCACCAGTCGTGCAGACCATCGTCATTTGTTTCGACCGAAAGCTGCCTGTTCGTCTCATGCTGAACACGGGCCTCGCGCAGGTGATGGCCTACCGGCGCTTCGCCGTATCGCTGGCTGAACTCTTGGAATGAGAACGAGCGATGGCGAAGCATCTGCCGGGCAATGTCGCGCGTGGTGACGATCTCGACCGTGGCCGACACCATCTCGAACGGAGACCAGTGCTTGTTGCGGATGAGGTAGGCCAACAGCCGAGCGTCGGTCTCGCGGTTGGCCTGATTGCCAGGGTTTGAGACGCGAGCGGCATATACGATGAACTCTTCGGCCGTCTTGCACCCATGAACAAGCGGCTGCGTGATGGCGACGAGACGTGCAGTGTTCATGCCGCACCCCCGGCCGCCTTCAGGCGATCGATCTCGCGGTTGATGTACCAAGCAGCCTTCTGCAGATCCTGGATCGGATCGACCGATTTCAGGCCCGCGCGCCAGACGTACTTCACCGCGTTCCCGAGGTTGAAGGTCATGTGCTCGGTGACGTCGATGCATTCGACGCCGCTGGGGTGCGAGGTGTAGTGAGACGGATGATTCACAGCGTCCGCCCGCGCGACTGCGCCGCACGTGCATTCTTTGTCGTACTGATCGAGGTGCCAGTCGCAGGTATCCGTATGTTCGTTGGCTTTGGGTCGCGACATCACGCGTCCTCCAGGATCGCCGCCACCGGACGATCGGCTTGATGCTGATACTTGCCCGCGTAGCCGGAGACCGGCGCGTCGAGGCGATGGAAGATGACTTGCGCAATGGGGGAGCCGGCCCCGATCTCGATCGGACGAAAGCTGTTGTTGACGAGCTCCAGCGTCAGGAAGCCCTTCCAACCGGGTTCGATCACCGTGTTGAAGACCGAGAGACCGCGGCGCGCCCATGTCGATTTGTCGTGGACGACGGCCATGACGTCGTCAGGCATTTCGAACCGCTCCACCGTCGAGGCGATGCGGAATTGGCCGGACTGCAGGGTGAACCCATCCTTGATGCGGATGTCATAGCCGCAGTGCGAAAGGCCGGCGGTCATGCCGTGAATTTGCGTGGCCTCGATGAACGGGGTCACGGGCTTGATGCTGCGGATGGTGGGGCTTGAGAGGACGGTCATGCCGCCCCCCAGACACGGTCGATTGACAAGGCGAGCGCAAGGAACAGGATTCCCGCCAGGAAGGAGGCGCCGTTCCACATGCCAAACTGATCGAGAGCCTTCGTCATCCCTAAGCAGATCGCGAACTTGGCTAGGACACGAAGAACGGTCATGCCGCAGCCCTCCCCGCACCATCGACCCATGCACTGCCGTCCGGCAATCGGTAGGTCACCGTTTCCGAATTCCGGTCTGCGTCGACCTGCTCACCGGGCACAAGCTCGGGAATGAACAGGTGGAAGGCACAGCCACGCTCCTGGTCCGCCACAGACAGAATGCTGTCATCCCGCACGCAGCGCCATGCAGCCTCGCCGCCCATCTCGGGCGTGGAGTTCAAGCAGGTGCGGCAGTTGCGCGGAGCGAAGCCGGTGCCATGGCAGACCGCATGAGCCTTGCAGAACCGGCACAGGTGACTTTGTGGATCGTCCGAAATGCGGGGCAAAGGGCGGGCTGCGTGCAGCACCCGCTCGGCCTTCACCATCAGCGCCGTGGCTGCCGCCACGTCGAAGTGGATTCGGACGTCGGCGCCGGCATAGAGCTCGTCGGTGTCCTTGTTGACGGCATAGTAGAAGAAGCGGTGGATGCCGCTGCACAGCATCTCGGTCTGCGCTTGGGCCATGTGATCCGGCTTGGCGACGGCGATCCCATGCTTCTGGAGCTGCGCGAAGTTCTTCGCGTTCATCGTCTTCACGCCGACCAGGTGCTCAGTCTTGGGCGCCTCGACGAAACCCGCTCCACGGCCATCGACCTTGACGACGAAATGGCCCCCGATCTCGGTGAACGTCCACTGGTCGCCGGTCTCAGGATCGACGTCAGAAATCTTGACCCCGGCGGCACGAAGCTCGGCGAAGGCGCGAGGCTCTCGGTGGTGGCCCGTCTCGAACAGGCGCAGCATCTGGCCCGAGAACATCTCGGGCTCGTAGGCCCAGCGGAACTGGTACCAGATCGCGCGCTCGCACGCCTTTCCGATCATGGAGCCGGATAGGCGGCGCTGGTGCCGCGGCCGCTGTCGGGCGGCCAGGGCGGTGTCGATTGCCGCGATCGTGGCGGACATGGGGGGAAGTTTGAGGGCGGGCATTAGCGAGCGCCCTCTGAACGAACGGAGAGCATCGCGTCTGCGAAGGCGTAGGCCTGACGTGAAACGTTCTGGGCGTTCACTCTGGCTTCGTCGTCCTCAGTATTCGCGCTTTCGACTTCGATCCAGTGCCGGAGGATTTCTGGGAGCGCCGCCATCGCGAACTCGTCACGAAGTGTTTTCTGTGCCGTACCAAGCCGAGCCAGGATTTCGGCGTTCATACTGCGACCCGACTTGGCTGCCGCAGCCTTCAGCTCGTCTCGCATACCTGCGGGGAAACGGACGTTCGTCTGATCACACAGTTCGCTAGGAAACCTCTTCTCGTCCATCACGCCGCCTCCTCGTCATAGACGCGACGTTCGACGCGGATCGCGTAGACGGTCGTGGCAGGCTTGCGAAACTGGTCGACATCCACGCCAGCGGCTTTCAGCGCCTTCTCGTCGAGGCCGCCCTTGCGCTCGCTGACTGTCTGTTTGGCGATGAACTCCGATCCGCCGAGGCTGTCGGCCGTACCCATGGCCTCCGCCACTTCGGCTTTCAGTTCGCCTTCGCGCTCCTGCAAGTTCTTGATCGTCTCCCGGACCAGAGCGAGCTGGTCGACGGGGTGACGGTTGTGATGACGCCCGATCTCGGGCAAAGCATTCCCGTTCATCGTTTCGATCTCCGAACGACGTTGAAAGACGTGGTTTGTGAGGGTGCCGGGCGGGGCTAGGACGCCAATCTCAGGACCCGCCCGGCCGCTTCATCAGCCGGCGCGTCGGGACCAGCCGCCGCCACCGGCCGCCTTCTGCTGCTGCGGGGGTGCGGAATGGCTGGACTGCTGCTGCGGACGACCGCCGCCGATCGAGGCGCCACCCCAGGCTTTCACGCCCTTCACCTCGTTGCGGGGCGCATAGGCGTAACCCGTGTTCGGGTTGAGTTTCGGCTTGCCGGTCTCCGGATCGATCTGGGGCTTCTGAAAGCCGACCGAGAGCTCGCAGGGGATGTGATGAAGCTCGTCAGTGCTGCGAGGCGCCATCTTGCCAGTAGCGTGGCAGATCGCTGAGAGCTGACGGGCAGCAATGTCACGGGTCTTGTCACCCTTTTCGCCCGGCACGCTGTAGGCGTGCAGGATGTCCTGGAAGACCACTCGACCTTCACAGGCGCCCGTGATGATGCGCCACTGCAGGGTGATCTTCGTACCCTTTTCACCGCTGTTCCCGATGTCACGCTCTTCCGAGCTGACAATCTCAGCGTGGTACTTGCCCTCGGGCAGAGCCTCGAACTCCTGCGTCGGCTCATGCTCGGCAGCGTTGAATCCAGAAATGTCGACCATGATCGCGATCCTTATGCAGCGTTCTGAAGGGGGGTGCTGGAGGCGCCTTGCGGCAGGTACGGAGCCAGGGCGTCGTATCCCTGCCCGCGATCGAACCTTACGCTCTCGGGAATGCCGTACCGGTTCTTGGCGACGAAGGCTGGCTTGCCGACAGCGTGGATGAGAACGGTCGAGGCCGATCCCTCGGCGCGGGTGCGCTTCTGATTGAAGCCCTTGCCCTCTTCGACCTTCATGTTGACCGGCTTCTTCAGAAGCAGGATGGCGTCGAGGTCGCGGGTGATCTGACCGTTCAGCTGCTTGTGCAGGTCGATCTCGTACCGGTCGTAGCTGGCCGTTTCGGGATCGTTGAACGTCGTGACCACGCTATGGGCGATGAGGACGATCGCCATGCCGCGATCACGACGAAGGGCGTCGCAGCCGTCCTGGAACTCGCGCAGGACTGTCTTGGCGTTCACGTAGCCCTTGCCGTAGCCGAAATCCTCGATCTTGGCCTTGGCATTGCCGTGCTCGTCCCCGCGCCGACACGTCTCGGCGAAGATCATCGCCTGCAGGGCGGTCACGGAGTCGACGACGACCGTCTTGAACTCGTGGTCCTCGTCGTAGAGCGCTCGCATCGAGTCGAGGACAGAGCCGAAATCCGGCAGGACACCGAACGATTCCAACTCGACTTCGCCGGGCGTCCCTTCCTCACACTGAAGAAAGACGGGAGATGGGAATTCGGAGGCCAGCGTGGTCTTGCCGACGCCCTCGTTGCCGTAGATCAGGATGCGCGGTGGCTGATCCGCCCGCACGGTGCGCAGGTCTGAAAGGCTGATCGCCATTTCAGTCTCCTTGTTCTGAGGTTGGCATGTTGATGATCCATCCGCCGCCCATGCCGTCCTGCGAGGGATAGAAAGTGGCCGTCACGGACTGCGCCGGCCAAATCTGGATATGAGCCGTCCCGTTCGTGGGGGGCAGCTTCGAGAACAGACCGCCGGGGATCAGGCTGTCATCCTGAATGACGCCGATCTCGACCAGCAAGTCGTTCATCGCCTTGATGCGGTTGTCGGCATCGGCCCGAAGGAGGTCGATCTCGAACGCCATATTGACCAAAACCCGGCCTTTAAAGGCTGGAACCTGCTGCCGGCGGATCGCCGCGGCAGCTTCCATTCGCCAGACCTCGTAGGCTTCCGTGCGAGCTCGTCCGCGACGCGTGTTCTTGAACATCGCGTTGACACTGGGCGGCACTGGGCAAGAGAAGGTGACCGGGGAGAGCCGGGGGATGCCCTCCCCGGTCTGCTCACCGCGCCCCACCACGGGCTGCGGATTGGTGGCGGCCGCAATCACGACCGGACTCCGCTCTCGGCGATCACGCGCTCGCGCACCCGGCGAAGCAATTCGATCTCGCGTTCCAGTTCGGGAATGATGCAGCGGGCTTCAGCAGGCGAAATCTGGCCGTCCGCGATTGCTTCGAGCAGGGTGGACGTCACCCGCCCGTCCTGCTGCACCATCGCGCTTATCTTGGCGCACCATGGCGTATCGCTGGGGGCGACCGGCTCTCGCCGCACGATGTCATAGCCTTGCATTTCCGCCAGCGCAGCGAGGATGACGGGCTGCCCGGCCTCGAGATCAAGATCGATGGCGACGTCCAGGGGGCAGTGCTGATCCGTGTGTTCGGGGAGACCGTACCGGCTGAGGACTGAATGGCTGACGCGTGTTGCGTTCTCAACCGATCGCCCGCCGCCGGCCAGCGCAACGGCGCGCCGAACAGCAGCCTTCAGGGCCAACCGCATGTCGCCCGTCGATTTGCGAAGATCCATCATCGAACGAGCTCCGAAACACGGGGCGCCAAGTTTTCAATGACGTCAGCGTGAGCACGACCCAGAATGTGGGCATGACCAGAGCAGCGATGACGGCAGCGAATGAGAATTGCGGGTTTGACCATCAGCGCGATGATAAGCGCGAGGGTGGCGGAAGCCGTATTGGCGCTCCTACCCCGCTCTGCGTTACGCGCATGTCGATCGTCGTGAAGCGCGGCCAATGACATCACTGAACCCCATGCTTCACAGTGGTTGCAGGCAAGATGCCGAGCCGCTTCGCGATAGTGTGGGAGACGAAAACGTGACGATCGACCTCGGTCATGATCGTGTCGTCAGGACGCGTGTAGGTGCGAGGCTGGGTCACGCTGCGACCCCCTCCATCAGAACGAAGTCAGATGCTGAAAGGCTGAGATTCCGATCACGCGCCGCTCGAATGAGCTTCGAGACGTGCCAGTGAGGGATCACACCGCCTGTCCCACCCTTTTCGCGAGCCAGCCGCCAACGGATGACAGTGTGCACGGAAACTTCCGCGATCTCCGCGACGACGCGGGTTCCGCCGAATTTATCGATGATGGTGGAGGCCGGTTCGTAACGCATACGGCTATATGCGATTATCGAACAGACGCCGTCAAGCCCGCTTGTTCGAAAAACGCCAAAGACGGATCGCCGCGCTTTGTGCAAAAAACGCACATGCGCAAGGAGCAGTATCGCGATTGGCTTGCGGCCAACCTAGAACGAACTGGGAAAAGCCAGAGCGACCTCGCACGACACCTTGGGATTGAACCCGGCAAGGTGAACAAGGTGCTGCACGGAACCCGCAAGCTCCAGCTGCATGAGTACGAACAGGCGCGGGTTTTCTTCGGGATCGAGGACGATGAGGACCGACCCAATGTCGATCTCATTATCCGGTCAAAGTTCCTATCCGCCCCTGTGGTCGGCAAGGTGGAAGCCGGCGCATTCCGTGAAGTGGACGAATTGGAAGACGACTCGGAACGGCTCGAGATCGTCGTCCCAGCGGACGATAAATTCCCAAGCGCGAGAGTGACCGTCTTCGACGTCGTCGGCGACTCCATGAACGCACTGGCGCCGCGCCCGATCCTGGAAGGCGATCGCGTCGTATGCGTCGCATACGAAGATGTTGGTCGTTCGCTGCCCCTACGAGACGGTATGGTCGTTGTCGTAGAGAGATCCCGCGACGGCGGCCACACACGGGAGTGGTCGGTCAAACAGCTCGAGGTCTACGAGGACCGAGTGGAATGCCACCCACGCTCCCATAACAGCCGCCATAAGCCGATTGTCATTGATCGCGATCTGGAGGCTGACGATGGAGTTAGCGTCCGCATCCTTGCGATCGTTCGGCGAGTGGTGAACGACATTCCTCTCTCCTAAAGAACCGCGCTCGGCCGGGACATCTTGACCGATACGATGGTCCCAATCGGACTGTCGCACTCGACGCAGTGGAATTTCTGCCTTTGCAGAAATGTGCTCTCCAGCAGCTCATCGATTGTGTCCGGGCTGTCAGGCTCATCGGGAGCGACTAAACGCCTGGTTCTATCTTTCCGGCAATTGAAGCACCGAAGATGCAACTCGAAGGCGGGGCGCGTCGATTCGCAGGGCATGAATTGTTCTCCATTTGTTCCAATATGGAGGGCATGAGAACGAACTGTCGAGTGCCGAACCCGTTATCCACCGCGCCCTGTGGATAAGCGAGGTTGTTCTTTTTTCGAACAATCCGCTTGACGGTTGCTGTTCGATTATCTCATATTAACTCCATCACCCCGCCAAACCGGCCCATTGATGGAGCCCTACCGTGTCACGCAACGCGACGCAGTTTCCCCTGATCGAGTCCTTTCCCGGTCACGAGTCCATATTGCAGGATGATCGAGCCAGCAGCGCGCGCCTTGTCCGCTGGCTGATCAGCTACACAGCTCTCGCCGCAGGGATCATCGCATTCATGTTGCTGTCGCTCATTCCCACTGAGCGCCATGCTGCGACGACCGCGAAGGTGGATCAGGAACGCTTCAGTTCGTTTCGCACCGCGGGAGTCGCCCAATGAACATGCTCTCCCACAACTTCGTCGCCAGCTATCATCCGTCCTGGCACGACCAGATCCACACGGACATCGCCGTGGAAGTCCCCCTCATGATCGGGCGGACGACACTCTGCACGCTGACTGCCATCGTTACCGTCTATCGCGACGAGTTCGACCCTGAGGGCTTCGGCATTGGCGATGTGCGCTTCCCCCACGAGGACGACCCGGACGAGCACAACAAGCTTTCCTTCCCGCCGGCCTATGTCGCGGCCGCCCATGAGGGGCGCGACTTCGGGACGATGCTGGCGAAGCTCGTCAGCCAGGAAATGCGCAAGCTCGAGAACGAGCGGAAAGCTGAAGAGGCGCTAAGCGCCGAAGAGGCCGGCATCGACCGCGCGACGGGCCGGGAGATCACCCGATGACCGATACCCGAAACAATGGCGGGCCTGCCGTGAGCTGCGACACCCGAGAGGATGCAGAACAGTTCACGCGAGCGGATGCACTTGCAGCCCTAGAGGCCGACTACGCCTCAGATGACCGCGATATCAACGACCCTGCGAACGACTACGGAAGCGCATGGGAAGATCACGGATGCGACGGCGCAGAAGCTGATGAGGCAGCGTTTGCGGCGCTAGCGGAGGAAGATCTTTGGCGCGATTACGAGGCTCGCGCCCTCACCGCCCGCTCTCCCTCCTCGAAGGAGGCATGACCATGGGGGAGATCACGAAGGTCCGTGGCCCTTGGTCGGTCCGAAGAAGTCCAAGCACTGATACGGCTGAGATGTTTTTCGACATCGTTGCAGGTGATGGGACCGAAATCGTCGGGTGCGAGGGAATCGTAGCCGGCCCTGGGGACGAAGAGTGCGCGCACCTGATCGCCGCAGCGCCCGAAATGATGGAGGCGCTGAGGGAAACGCAATCGCTTCTGGTCGCTATGCTGCACGAACAGCGCCCGCGCGCCGAGATCGAAGCGCAAATCGTAGAGAACCGAGCCGCCCTCCCCAAAGCAGAAGGCCGTTCTCCTTCCTCCGCTTCTGGCCAGGAGGGAGGGGAATGAAGGAGCGTCGTCTTCTCATTTCGTTTTCGGGCGGCGAGACTTCGGCCATGATGACCAAGCTCATCCATGAGCGCTGGGCGGAACGCTACGACCGTATCGTGACGGTCTTCGCCAACACAGGCCAAGAGAACGAGGAAACCCTTCGGTTCGTCCAGCAATGCGACGATGCCTTCGGATGGGGTGTCGTTTGGCTTGAGGCCCTTGTAGATCCAGAAGCTGGCAAGGGCACCAAACATCGGATCGTCAGCTTCGCTACCGCTGATCGTGCTGGCGGCGTTTTCGAAGACATGATCGCCAAGTTCGGCATCCCTGGTCCCGGCTTCTTCCACTGTACCCGCGAACTGAAGGAAAGGCCGATTACCAGTTATGTACGCTCAATCGGCTGGGAGGCCGGTAGCTACGATACAGCGATTGGCATTCGGGCCGATGAGATTGATCGGGTGAACCGGGACCATCGTGCAAAGCGCTTCGTCTACCCAATGGCAGACTGGCGACTTCGCAAAATCGACGTGAATGAATTTTGGGCGTCGCAGCCTCCGTTGTCTCGGCTCGAACTCAATCCATCACCGTTCCGCCTCAACCTCAAAGGCTATCAGGGAAACTGCTGGTGGTGCTGGAAGAAATCACTCCGCAAGCACCTGACAATTATGCAGGAAACGCCAGAAGCTTTCGACTTCCCGGAGCGCATGGAGGCCAAATATTCTATGGCCGGCTCCAATCCTCGCAATGAGCCTAAACGGTTTTTCCGCGAGCGGCGCACCGTAGCCGATCTCCGCCACCTTGCTGCAACCACGCAGTTTGAGCCTGCGTCGGATGATGCACGCGAATATCAGACCGATCTGTTTTCACCCCTCGCGCTGGATCTCGGTGGCGACTGTGATGAGGGCTGCGAAGTGAACTTCGGAGAAGCCGCATGACCCATTCTCACGACACCGCCACGCCTGCCCTGAGCGTGGAGAGTGAAGAGGCCGTCGCCGCCGCTCTTTGGCAGGAGGAAGCGCGCGAGGGAACGCCGAAATCCATCTGGCAGGCGAGGACGTTGGAAGCTTTCCGCGACACAGCCGACATCAACCAAGAGCGCTGGCGGCGGTTCGCCCGTGCGGCCCTCGCCGCCGCTCCTGCCCCCAACCCCTCACCGGCCGCAAAGGGCGGGGATGCCGGAGCGCTTGCTGCGCTCTACCAGACCATCTTGAAGATGCCTCGTCGCCGGGAGCCGATCAGCGGCCAGACCTTCAGCTATGTGCAGCTTGACGAGGTGTTGGCGCATGTCGAGCAAGCCGCCGCCCTCGCCACCCCTTCGCTCCAGCCGGCAGATGCCGTGCGGGAGGCGCTTTTCTCTGCCTGGGAACTGGATGAACTTCGGCGGAACGCATCCGCAAAGCACCTCGTCTACCTTGCGCACCATGCGGGCGTCGGCCTAAAGGCCAACGAAGTCGAAGCTATGGAGCGTTGGGGAGCGCTGTGCAACAAGCTCGCCGCCCTCGCATCCGATCCAGCCCCGGCCGGGGAGGCAGTGGAGCCGGTCGCGTGGGTAATCCCTGGCGACGACAACGCCAATGCGGACGGCTGGATTGATTGCCGGGCGGATAGATGGGGAGAGTTCACCCGCCCGCTCTACGCCCATCCCGACCCGGAAGCCGCGCGCCTGCGGGAGGATTTGGAGCGGGTGACGCGAGTGGCTGAACTTCTCGGGGAGTCATTCGAAGCGAACAAGACCGCTCTCGTCTCCGCTCTTCGCGAGCGCGACGATGCGCGGAAGGCGCTGGAGACGGCAGAAGGTGAGATCGATCGTCTTGTGTCGGCGTTGCACGAAATCGAAAATCTGTGGCTCGCTCCTGGCCATGACAGTCTGAAGGTCATGAGGGCGAAAGACATTGCCCGCGCCGCCCGGTCCGCTTCCAGGGAGGGCGCGTCCGATGAGTGAGCGCGACCTGATCGAGAAGGCGAAATCGTACATCGAGAACTCAAGACCTCGCCCTGATCGGGTCTTGGTCGATCTGGGGTTCGTTTATGACGTCCGCGACCGGATGCTCGCCGCACAGGACACCATCGCCCGCCTCTCCGAAGCGCTGGCAGAGGCGGAGAAGAAGGGGGCTGAGGACTGGCAGCCGATCGAGACGGCCCCGAGGGATGCGGAGGCGGTTCTCATCACTGGCGGAACATGGCTCTACAGCGAAAGCTTCGCAGACGGCATCTGCGACTGGATCGCTATCGCCAGCTTCGATCCTAACGCATTTGGCGACCATAAATGGAATGGCGGCAACGGCACTGAGTACGACGGCGTCTATTGGCATAACCCAAGCCACTGGCGCCCCCTTCCCGCCCCACCCCGCGATCTCTCCCAAGGAGGTCAGCCATGAGCGGCGGTGGACGGATTATCGAGAAGCTGCCCCTGACGCTAGAAGATGGTCGAGACGTCATCCGGTACGCCGTGATCAATCGGTATCAGGACGAGACCTGCGTTTACGCCAAGCCTGCTGATCGCGAGCCCAAGGAGGGTGAAAGCATCTGGTGGGGTTCTGCACAGGTCATCTGGTGGGGTCCGAACGACGAATTTCGGCTTGAGAAGGTCGGGTTCTCGTTTCAG
>NZ_ARQE01000007.1 GCF_000382705.1 Aureimonas ureilytica DSM 18598 = NBRC 106430
CTGCAGCTTATGTGCTTCCATCCGAAAGCCGAGTTCGGCTTCCTCCATCCGTTCTGCATGCGCGATGAGGTGCCTCGCCTGTTCCGTCAGTTCGAGCCGTCCCCGAGCGCGGGCGAACAGGGAGACGTTCAATGCGGCTTCCAAGGATTTCAAACGTCTGCTGACAGTCGTCGCATCGACCATTTGCTCGCGCGCCAACTNGGTGATGGAGCGGGCTCGGCTCGCCGCCAGCAAGAAGCGCAAGTCATCCCATTCAATCCGGCGCACCATGATACCTGCATCTGTGCAGCGAGAGTCTGCATAATACGGCGTACATGCGGGTTGCGTCGAGCGATATAGGGAATGCCTTTCTCATGGAGAGGACATCCCGTGGAGCATTCTGGAATCCTNTTGGCCNTGGCGAACTTCGCNTTCGTCACATCGATCACGCCNGGGCCGAACAACTTCATGGTCATGGCGTCCGGCGCCGCCTTCGGTTGGCGGGGAACGTTTCAGCACATGCTGGGTATCGCGCTCGGCTTCTCTTTCATGATGGGTGCCGTCGTCCTCGGCTTCGGCGCGATCCTGGAGCAATTTCCCCACATCCTCGTGGCGCTGCGGTTCGTGGGTGCAATCTGGCTCCTGTGGCTTGCATGGCAGCTCGCTCGCGTAGCGCTCACGCCTCTAACTAAGGCATTGACCTCGGAACCGGCTGTAGAAGCGGCGCGTCCCTTGAGTCTCTTCCAAGCGGCGATGTTCCAATGGGTCAATCCGAAAGCCTGGATGATGGCGGTCGCAGCGAGCGCCGCATATTCCGGGGTGTCTTCGGATCCTGTGAGGCGCGCGCTCATCATGATCCTGACCTTCGCGGTGGCCGCTGTGATCTGCAACAGCGCCTGGGTTCTGGCGGGAAAGGCGCTTCAGCGGCTGATGGTGGGCGGCAACAGTGCCCGCATCGTCAACCTCATCATGGCCGCTCTCGTCGTGGTGAGCGCCGCGCTGATCCTGATGGGGTAGGTCGAGCCCCTGCACGCAAATGCAGGGCGCGGCCTTGCCCAATTTTTGAATATCGGCAATCCAACCTGATGCTCCAAAAGGAGACTGACAGCATTCCACCCAAGCGCGCCGTTCCGCGCCCGAGAAGCAGACGGCCTGAAGCGGCTCATCCCCTGTCGGCCCACTGGCGTCGATCACGCGCAATCCCTGACTTTCCGGACAGGAACGTCCGATCGGCATCGCACGGGCGCATCCGGCCTGCGCGATCCGGCGCGACGGAATCGCGTCTGGCGATCAAGCCGGGGTTGTCATCGTAATAATATAACATTACAGCCCTTGCCACGGTCTTTCGTGGAGCTTCCATGCGCAAGCTATTCATCGCCGTCTCGTGCGGCTTTCTCGGCAGGACGGTGAAGACGAGCCTCGGCCTCGCGCCACTGCTCCTCTCCAGCGTCTTGCCGGCGACGGCTGAAGCCGAACCGCTGCGCGTCGTCGCCAGCTTCTCGATCATCGGGGATCTCGCCCGAGAGGTGGGCGGCGAGCACATTGCGCTGACGACGCTCGTCGGCTCGGACGCCGACGCGCATGTCTACGAGCCGCGCCCGGTCGACGCGAAGGCGCTCGCCCGGGCCGACGTCATTCTCGCCAACGGGCTCTCCTTCGAGGGGTTCCTGCCGCGCCTCGTCGCGGCGAGCGGCGCGAGCGCGCCGCTGGTGGAACTCAGCGAGGGCGCCGACATCCTGACCGATCCCAATGGCGGCCACTACCATTTCAACGGTGGCAAGGCGGTCTTCCACGCGACCCCGAACGATCCGCACGCCTGGCAGTCCATCGCCAACGCCAAGGTCTATGTCCGCAACATCGCCAAAGCCTTCTGCGACGCGGACCGGTCCCATTGCCCCGTCTATGAGGCAAATGCGAAAGCTTACGGCGAAGAGCTGTCCGGTCTCGACGCCGAGATCAAGGCGGCCCTCGCCGCCGTGCCGGAGGACCGGAGAACCGGCGTCGTCGGCCACAACGCCTTTCGCTACTTCGAGCGCGATTACGGCGTCACCTTCCTGTCGCCGCAGGGCATCTCGACGGGGTCCGAAGCGTCCGCCGCCAATGTCGCCGCCCTGATCCGCGACATCCGCGAGAAGCGCGCCGTGGCGGTCTTCGCCGAGAACATCTCGAATACCAGGCTGATCGAGCGGATCGCGTCGGATGCGGGCCTTGAGCTCGGCGGCACGCTCTACTCGGACGCCCTTTCGGCCGCGGACGGTCCCGCGCCGACCTATGCCGAGATGATGCGCGCCAACGCGCGGACCATCGCAAAGGCCCTCGCCTCCGACTGAGGTCCAACCCTCCCCTTTCCCCGACTCCCCTTTCCCGATCCCGTTTCCAATGGAGAAGACGATGCTGCGACCCCTTGCCTGCGCGACAGGCCTATCGCTCGTCCTGGCGGCCCACGCCCTGGCGCAGGACGCCGAACAGGGCCACGAGGACGTCACGCTCTACCGCGTCTTCGTCGGCGATCACGACGCTCCGAAGGTCACGGCCTTCGACCTCGGCGATCCGGCCAAGCGCTGGTCGTTCGAGACGACCGGACAAGCCAAGCTGTTCGGCATCGACGACGGCTCGGCCGTCGTGGCGGTCCAGTCCGACAATGACAAGGTCGACTTCATCCGCAGCGGCATCAGCCTGCACTCGCACGGCGATCATTCGGACATCTCGATCGCCGACCCGGCCGCCGTGGACAGGGCGCTCACCGGACCGCGCCCGTTCCACCTGATCGACCACGACGGCAAGGTCGTCATCAACTTCGATCGCGGGGGCTATGCCGAGATCGTCGACGCGCATGCGCTCGGCGAAGGCAAGGTCGAGGCGACCCGGCTTCCCCAGGCGCGGGCCCATCACGGCTATGTCGCGCCGATCGGCGACGCCTGGGTGACGAGCGTCGCGTCCGACGCGCCCGTCGAAGGCGGTGCTGCGCCCAAGCGCCTCGGTCTCCAGCAGGTGAAAGAGGACGGGACGCCCGTCGGCGAGGTGCAGACCTGCACCGGCATCCACGGCGAGGCCTTTTCCGGCGCCTATCTCGCGACGGGCTGCAAGGAAGGCGTCCTGACGGTCACCGCCGGGACGGACGGGCCGAGCTTCAAGATGCTGCCCTATCCCGCCGACCTGCCCGCAGGCGAAAGCACCGGAACGCTGCTCGGCTCGAAGGCGATGCAGGTGTTCCTCGGCAATTACGGCGCCAAGGGGCTCGTCGTCGTCGATCCCGTCGACGAGCCCCATTTTCGCCCCATCGAACTGCCCTTCCGGCGCATCGACTTCGCGCTCGATCCCGCCAATGCCCGCTTCGGCTACGTGCTGACCGAGGACGGCACGCTGCACCAGATCGACGTCCTCGACGGCAGGATCGCCAAGAGCGCCCGCGTCACCGAGCCCTACTCGATGGACGGACACTGGAACGATCCGCGCCCGCGCATCGCCATGGCGGGCGACGAGGTCGTCATGAGCGATCCCAGGGCGGGTGTGGTCCGCCGCATCGCCAAGGACACGCTGAAGGAGGCGGGCACGATCGCCGTCGAGGGCGCGCCCTATAATATCGCCGTCGTCGGCGGCAGCGGCGTCGTCCACGAGGGCGACGGCCACGATCATGCGGGCCATGCCCATTCCCATGGCGACCCGAAGATCTATGCCGGCTATTTCGAGGACAGCCAGATCCAGGATCGGCCGCTGTCGGACTACGCAGGCGACTGGCAGTCGGTCTACCCCTATCTTCGGGACGGCACGCTCGATCCGGTCTGGCAGCACAAGGCCGAGAAGGGCACGATGGATGCGGCCGGGTACAAGGCCGAGTACGAGACCGGCTACCGCACCGATGTCGAGCGGATCACCATCGAGGGCGAGGTCGTCACCTTCTACAAGGACGGCAAGCCGACGAAGGGAACTTACGCCTATGACGGCCGCGAGACGCTGACCTACAAGAAGGGCAACCGGGGCGTGCGCTTCATCTTCGAGAAGACGGGGGGCGACGCCGATGCCCCGCAGTTCATCCAGTTCAGCGACCATGGCATCGCCCCGGCCAAGGCCGACCACTACCACCTCTACTGGGGCAACGATCGCGCCGCCCTTCTGAAGGAGGTGACGAACTGGCCGACCTACTACCCCTCCGCGCTGAAGCCTGCGCAGATCGTCAGCGAGATGATGGCGCACTGACGCAAATCCCGGATCGGCGTGGACGGGGCGCTCGGTATGTTGTGCCGGGTGCCCGTGTCCACGCCGAGGATTTGGCGGACAGGCATCCGCGTGCTCGCTGATCCCGTCCTGCCTTGCGCGTTCCGCGCCCGAAGCTTTCGATCGCTGTCGCTCTGCTCGAACGGCGTGCGTGGTCCGGGCGCCTCCGTGACGACATTGGCCCAGCGCAGGCGCGCTGGATCTTACTCTGACCTGGGGAACGCTGGGCAAGCCGGACGGCCCGGTCGCAGGTGAACGGCGGCGCGCATGGGTCGCGACCGGTGGCCATTGCATCGTAGACGGCGAGCCGATCCCGCCCGTCGCCTTCGACACGCCCCGCTCCTGTCGAGGCTGCTTGCCGTCGGCTTGCCTGAAGGCGGTCGTTCGGTGTTACCGGAAATGCTGCTCTACTCGCTTGACCGAGATTCCTCCCTTCATGATGAGCGGCATGTTGCGTCCTTGCCCTGTCAGCAAGGCCAAGTCGTCCAGCGGGTTGCCGTTGACCGCGATGATGTCCGCGAAGGCACCCGGCGCGATCGTGCCGACGCGACCTTCCAGTCCGATCGCCTTCGCCGCGTCCGACGTCGCGGAGCGAATGACATTCATCGCGGGTAGGCGTTCGCCCCGGATGACGAACTCCTCCGATTGGTGCTCGTGCATCTCGCCCAGAAGGTCGGTGCCGTAGACCATCGTGACGCCGGCCTCGTGGAGGATGGACAAGGCTTCGAGGCCCGCGCTGCGCACGTCTTCGATCTTGGCGACCGAGGCGGAAGGGAGGCCGAGCGCCGCACCATCCTTGGCCAGACGATCATAGACGATATTGGTGGGCACCACGAAAGCTCCCTTCTCGCGCGCCAGGGCGGCGGTGTCCGGGCGGATCAGATTGCCGTGCTCGATCGAGATCACCCCGCATTCCAGCGCGCGGCGGATCGCTTCATCGGTGTAGAGGTGGGCTGAGACGTAGGTCTGCGCGTTGCGCGCTTCCTCGACGGCTGCCGACACTTCCTCGCGCGAGAAGCCGAGATTGGCGATCGGATCGGTCGGGGACGAGACACCGCCATTGGCCATCAGCTTGATGAACTGCGCGCCCCCCATGATCTCCTCGCGGCAGGCACGGCGAACCTCGTCCACGCCGTCGCAGATGCGGCCGAGCGCTCCCAGGCGATCGGGATAATGCTCGACGGTGCGGCGGTTGTGGCGACCCCGATAGTCCGTGTGACCACCGGTCTGGGAGAGGGCCTTGCCGCAGATCACCAGGCGCGGACCTTCGATGCTGCCTTCCTCGAGCGCTTCGACGAGGCCATGGTCGGCGCCGCCCAGATCGCGGACCGTGGTGAAGCCGCGCAGCAGCATGCCCCGCATGATCCGTGCCGCGCGAAGGGCGACGAGCGAATTGGGTAGGTCGGCATTCGCCCCGAGGTCGAGCTTGGTCGCGATCACATGGACGTGGCAGTCGATCAGACCCGGCAGAACGGTGAGGCCGGAGAGGTCGATCGTGGTCTCGGCCGCCGAGCGAATGCCGGGACCGACGTCGCGGATCGTCTCGCCCTCGATGAGGATGTCGACGGGATCGCTCGGTCTGTCCTGCGAGCCATCGACGATCCGGGCGTTCTTGAGGAGGGTCAGGGTCATGCGGAAAACTCTCGAAAATGCGGGTGGCGCAGGCGTCAGCGAAGCGCAGCGGCCTGAAGGAAAGCGGGAATGAGAAGAGGGGCGAGTTCCTCCACGGCCGCCAGATGCTCGGGGCCGTAGACATGTTCGCGGTGGGTCAGGTTCACCGTGCCGATGCAGCGCCCGTCGTAGACGATCGGGACATTGATCTGCGAGCCGCCGCCCAGAGCCTCGATCGTGGCATGATCGTAGAAGGCCCAGCGAAGTCCTTCGCGATCCCGCGCCAGGAAACTGCGGCCCTGTTTGATGACGTGATCGCCCCAAGGCGTGTCCGTCATCGGCTTGCGACCCGAGACGGGATAGCTGGCAGGGTCGCTCGTGTAGAGGCGCACGACCTCCGCGCCATCCACGACCAGAAGCGTCAGAAGGATGTAGCCGACCCTCTTCTTCAGGACCGCATCCAGTTGCGCGAAGAAAGGACCGGGTTGTCGGGGCTCGCCGAGCGAGCGGGTGAGGTCAACGAAGTCGTTCATGGAACTGTCCTCGACTGAAGCAGCCAGGGAAGAGCCGATGCCCCTCCCCGGCCGTGCTGCTCAATGCCTGATCTGGTCACCGGAGACGGCGAAGGCGCCGTTCCCGTTCTGCGAGCTCGATCCGGCGAACTCTTCCGCCTCGATGTCTTCCAGCGAGCGGTTCTTGGTCGGAATGCCGAGCAGCAGGACGGAAAGCCCGCCGACGAGCAGGATGCCCGTGGTCATGCCGAAGACCCCCGCGAAACCGCCGATCGGATAAACGGCGCCCACCAGGATCGGTGCTGCGATGCCTCCGATGCGCCCGATCGCCGAGGCGGTGCCGACGCCCGTCGCGCGGATGCGTGTCGGGAAGACCTCCGGCGTATAGGCGTATTCACCAGCGGCCACGCCGTTGATGAAGAAGGACAGAACCATGGCCAGCAGGATCACCTGCGTGTCGCTCTGCGCGAAGGCGAGACCAAGCGCCGCCACGGCCGCGAGCGCCATATAGGTGACGATCGTGTACGGCCGTCCGATCTTCTCGCAGGCCCAGGCGGCGGAGAAGTAGCCGGGGATCTGCGCCGCGAAGATCAGGATCGAGAAGGAGAAGCTTCGCGTCATCGTCATGCCGCGCTCCACGAGGAGGCTCGGAATCCACGTCATGAAGGCGTAGATGCTGAAGGTCACCGAAATCCAGAGCAGCCAGGTCATGATGGTGATGCGCCGGAAGCGAGGCGACAGAAGCGCCTTGAAATTGTCGATGAGCGAAGCCGTCGAGACGCTTGGCGCGGCGCGCATGGGCTCGGGCTCCGGCAGCGCGATGCCGCGCGCCCGGTAGTCCGCCTCGATCGCCGAGACGATGGCGTCGGCCTCTGCGTGGCGTCCGCGCGATTCCAGCCAGCGCGGCGATTCGGTCAGGCTGCGGCGCCACCAGAGCACCACGACGACCGGCAGACCGGTGACCACAAGCGCATAGCGCCAACCGTCCACGGACATGGGAACGAGGACGTAGCCCACGACAGCCGAGATCACGAACCCGAAGGAGAAGAAGGCCGCGAGCGAGGCCGTGAAACGGCCGCGATACCGGGCGCCGACGAATTCCGACAGGAAGGGGGCAATGATCGCCGCTTCCGCGCCCATGCCGATGCCGCCGACGACGCGCAGCGCGAAGAACTGATGCCAGTCGTTGACGAGAGCACCCGCGAAATTGGACATGCAGAACAGGACGAGCGCCCAGAGCATCACGTTCTTGCGCCCATAGCGGTCGCCGACACCGCCCGCGATCAAGGCGCCGACCAGAAAGCCCACATAGGTGCTGCTGGCGAGATAGCCGACCTGGAGGCTGGTCAGTTCCCACTGCACGCGCAAGGCGGGAAGCAGGAACGCGATGATGCCCGCGTCCCAGGCCTCGAACATGTAGCCGAGGCCGCCCATCAGAAGCAGCTTGTATTGAAATTTCCCGACAGGGAGCCGTTCGAGCCGTGCGGCCGTTGCATGCATGCGGATGTCCTTTCAAAGCAAGGAAGGGTCAAGAAGGCAAGGCATGAGGGTGCGATCGCTGGCGGGGGCCCTTCCGCGCGTCTAAGATCGGGTTGGATGCATGATGGGCGCGTCGTCACATCGCCGTCACGCAAAGATTGTTGCAACGAGTTTTTTTGAAATGCAACCTGCAAAATTTATTGCAAAGCAGGCGACGGGTGGCGTCGAGGACTGGTTGCGCCGGTTGGAGACCGCCGGAGACCTGTCCCGTGCCGGCCATGACGTGGTTCAAGCCTTGGTGCGCGACCCGAACCTTGCTTCCTACGCCTCCGCTTCAGAGATTGCGGGCGTCGCCGGTGTCAATGTCGCCACTGTCACGCGCACGGCGCAAAGCGTCGGGTTTTCAGGCTGGCCGCAATGGCGCCAGGAAATCCGCGCGCGCTATCTGGGAACTCTGTCGGCGCCCGAGCTGAACGCCGTGCACCGGGCCGAGGCCGGCACAGGCCAGCCCTTCGACGACACGGTGAACCGGCATCTCCAGCAGGTCGCCGATCTTCGACGCAGCGCCGACAGGCAGGTCGTGCGCCTCGTCGCCGAAGGCATCGCCAAAGCCGAACGACGTCTGGTGATCGGCTCGGGGAGCTTCGCCTCCATCGCGCGCATTCTCGCCCACCATGCGACGTTGATCGGCTATCGCTGCGAACTGGCCGAGGACGGGGTCGCGATCGCCAACTCGCTCGGCGATATCGGGCCGAACGACATCGTCGTCGTAGCGACGTTCTGGCGCCTGTACAATTCAGCGATCCGGGCCGCCCATGACGCCAAGGCGCGAGGCGCCAGGGTCTGCGTCATCACGGATGCGGCGGTCGAGCAACTGACTTCGGTCTCGGACCATCTGCTCGTGGTTCCGGCGGAAAGCGCGTCCTTTTTCGCCACCGTCGTGCCGGGCCTCTGCCTCGTCGAGGGGATCAGCGCCGAACTCGCCGTCATCGATCCCGAACGAAGCGCGCGTTCCATCGCGAATTTCGAGGAGCAATGGCAGGCGCAGGACCTCCTGCACTTTCAAACCGCGCCCATGGACTCGAGAAGAGCCAATGCGCAGAGCGCCACCACCCAGAACGTCGAAGAGTGAACGGGATGCCGGCTTAGTCCCTGCCAAACGCAGAGGCTGACGGTTGCCCTCATACCCGATCATCATGCCTCCGATCGCTCCCGCTCGGCATCAAGGGCATCGTCCACGGGTTCGGAGGCTTCGTTGCAAACAGTCGCTCGGATCGCAATGATCCCGTGCCGTTCACGTCACGGGCGACGAACATCTCGAAGAGCCGTGCGATGAAGCGTGCGTCCGATGTGCTTGCGAGGCTGTCCACCATCGAGCGGAACTGACCTGTCCGGAACATCCGCCGCGTCTCGAACCCCCGCCCCTCGAGCCCTCGAACCCTCGAATGGCGTTGTGCGCCGTCTTCTGCGATTGGAAACCTCGGACCGGACGGATACGCTGCGTCAGCTTGCCGTGCTCGGACACCAGGCGAGGACGCTCTCGACGAACGCCCAGCGCGATCGGGTGCGGCGCGAGCACGCTTTCGTCCTCGTCACCGAAGGCGACGAGTTGATCGCGCTCGGGCACTATAGCGGAACGTACAAAGCGGAGAACGAGAGCATCCGCGCGCCCTTCCTCCATGCCGGGACGGTCCGCGATGAGCGGATCGTCCGGTTCGTCCAGTATATCGACACGGTCCTTGTCCAGCACGCACTGGAGGCGTGACGGACAGCCAACTCGAATGCCCCAGCTTCCGCATCTTACCGCACGATTCCTCGCGAGCCGGGCGATCGGATCGTGCGGCCCCTGCGCAGCCGGTGAGAGGCGAGTAGGCCAGGAAAGCAGGCCCGCTCGGAGCGAGCCTCGCGGCCTTCCGAATGGGGTCGGATCAGTGGTTCATCCTCGCGAGTTCCAGCACGACGGCTGGAGGCGTGAGTCGGCCCTCTGGTGTTTAGCTGTGAACCAAATCGTCGCAGGAGTGTTTGACTGGGCGAAGCCGAGCCAATCGCGTCTTGGCCAACATCTGGAATTCCTCATGAAGATCGCCTTCCTGACTGCCGCCACCGCACTGTTCGTTGCTTCGTCCGCCATGGCGCAAACCGCGACGCCTGCCGCGCCGGCAGCCACCACGGCGCCAATGACCGCAACCGCGCCGGCGCCCGGCACGGCCATGGACAACACGGGCGGCATGATGATGGGCACCTCGGCGACCGTTGCTCTTAAGTACGTGACGCTGTCCGAGGCCGACATCATGGCCTCGCGCCTCGAGGACCTCGACGTCTACAACAACCAGAACGAGGACATCGGCGAGATCGAGGATCTGGTGATCAAGGACGGCAAGACGATCAGCGGCGTCGTCGTCAGCGTCGGCGGCTTCCTCGGCATCGGCGACCGCTACGTGCTGCTGGACCCCTCCAGCATCGTCCTCGCCGACCAGAACGGCGAGCTGCGTGCGATGGTGAATACCTCGAAGGAGGAGCTGACCAACGCTCCGGCGTTCACCTACGAGAACCGCGACTGATCCTCTCCGGAGGTTTCGCGATCGGCGGCGTCCAATCGGGCGCCGCCTTTTTTGTAGGTGACGAGGAGCGGCGCATGGTTCTGGAGAGTTGGTCGGGCCTCCTCGGGGTCCCCGATGTCGGGCCGTCGGCCTTACCCGAGGAGGCGCTCGTCCTCCGCGCGGACGCGGCCTGATGTCTCGGATCGTCTGGCGCATGGTCCGCATCGCCCTTCTCGCGGTCTCCGTTCTCGGGCTGGCCGCGACCGCGATACCCCTCGTTCCCACCGACACATGGTGGATCCGCTTTCTCGACTACCCCCGCCTCCAGGTCGCCATCGTCATGCTGGCCCTTCTCGTGGCGGTCCTCGTCGCGCCCGGCCGGACAGGAACGACGTGGCTGGCAGCCGCGTGCTCGCTCGTCGCGATCGCCTGGAACGCGGTGCTGCTCGGACCCTATCTCGCCCCGATGGTCGCCCCCTGGCCCACGCCCGAGGTCGAGGCGGGCCGGTGTCCGGCCGACCGTCGCCTGCGCGTCCTCTCGGTGAACGTGCAGATGGGCAACCACCAGGACCGTCGCCTCTTAGAGATGGTCCGGCGCGTCGATCCCGACATCGCCTGGTTCCAGGAGACCAATGCGTGGTGGGAGGCGGAACTGGCGCCGCTGTCCGACACGATGCCGCACGGCGTCGCCGAGACGCAGGACAACTATTACGGCATCCACCTGTTCTCGCGCCTCCCGCTGGAAGATGTGGAGGTTCGGTACCTCACGAACTCCCGGAACCCGTCGGCCTTCGCGACGGCGACGCTGCCCTCCGGCGACAAGGCGAGGCTCTACGCCATCCACCCCCGCCCGCCGCAGGTCGGGCAGAGCACGGCTGAGCGAGACGGGCAGATGATGGCGGTCGCGCTGGAGGCCCACGACGACACCCTGCCTCACGTCGTGATGGGCGACATGAACAGCGTCCCCTGGGAGGAGATCGCCGCGCGCCTTCAGCATATCGGCGGCTTTCGCGACCCGCGCGTGGGGCGAGGTCTGTTCGTGACCTGGAACGCGAACCGGACGCTCCTGAAGTGGCCGCTCGACCACGTGCTGCCGGGACCGCGCTGGACGCTGGCGAGGCTCGAGGTGTTGCCGGAGTTCGGATCGGACCATCTGCCGCTGCTGGCGGAACTGTGCCTCGGACCGGAGCCGTCGGAACGCCGGACCGTCACACCCGCCGAATTGGCGGCAGCGCGGCAAACGGTCGAGCGGGGTCAGGGCAAGGCCGTCCAGCGCGGGGCGTCGGAACCGTTGGGCGCTGAAGGGCCGGAGGGCGATGACTGAGGCGCGCCTTGAATGAAGGGTCAGTCTAGCGGCGAGGTCCGCTTCTTTCCGATCTCGCTTCGAAGCCGGCTCGCGCCGAACCGGCAGCGGGCGGCTTTATCCAAAAGGCTGGCTGAAAGCCCACAACCGCCTTTCCAGGCAGCCGGGGCCTTCAGGCCTGGGAAGACGGACACCGGCAAGCGACCCATCCGCTATCGACCCTTGCTCGTCGTTCCACGCCTTTCAGCTCTCAACCCGGGAGCGGACATAGGGTTTTCCCACTCGGACAGGTCGCTCTCTCCGGTTCGTTTCGGACTGGCGGGTCGAGAGCAGGCGCTTGGGAACGCCCCGTTCGCCCTGGGGCGCGGGGTCCTTGCGGATGATGGCGGCACCCGCGCCCAGGGCCGCCAGCTTGCCCCGGGCCATGTCGCGCGACAGCGGCGCCATCCCGCAGTTCGTCGCGGGGATGAGCTTGTCCGCGTCCACGAACCGGAGCGCCGTGCGCAGGGTATCGGCGACCTCTTCCGGCGTTTCGATCGCGTCGGTCGCCACGTCGATCGCGCCCACCATCACCTTCTTGCCCTGGATGAGCTCGATCAGGTCCATCGGCACGCGCGAGTTCCGGCATTCGAGTGAGACAATGTCGATCCCGGACTTGCGGAGGTTGGGGAAGGCCTTCTCGTAGTGCCGCCATTCCGCGCCGAGGGTCTTCTTCCAGTCGGTGTTGGCCTTGATGCCGTAGCTGTAGCAGATGTGGACGGAGGTCTCGGCCTTGAGCCCTTCGGCCGCCCGTTCGAGGGCTGCCATCCCCCAGTCGTTCGCCTCGTCGAAGAAGACGTTGAACGTCGGCTCGTCGAACTGGACGATATCGACGCCGACGGCCTCGGGGCCCTCTTTGCCGATTCCCTGCCCTCTTCGCGACCATGGTGGCGCCGCCCGGACCCGTTTGGCGACGAGGCGGCGGAACGAGGTAAAATGATCCCCATCCTCGAGCGCGAATGAGATCTCCATTCGTTGTCGCCGATCAATACATGAAAATAATGTACTGATCAGGTTCCGGCGATCTCGATGGCCCTCCGCCCGCCGAACCTCTCCGCCCTGAAGCGCGGACTCCGCTTCAGCCTGCGAACGGAAGGTTCTTCCTCATGACGCACACGCGCATCACCCTCGGTCTCATGCTGCACGGAGCGGGCGGCAACATGAACTCCTGGCGTCATCCGGCCGGTCCGGCGGACGCCAGCGTGAACCTGCCCTTCTATGTCGAGCAGACCCGGCGCGCCGAGGCGGCGGGCTTTGCCTTCGTCTTCGTGGCCGACGGGCTCTATATCAACGAGAAATCCATCCCGCATTTTCTCAACCGGTTCGAACCGCTCACCATCCTGTCGGCGCTGGCGACGGCGACGACGCGCATCGGCCTCGCGGGAACGGTCTCGACCTCCTATAGCGACCCGTTCACGGTGGCCCGGCAATTCGCCTCGCTGGACCTCATCTCCGGCGGGCGCGCGGGCTGGAACGTGGTGACGACGCCGCTCGAAGGGTCGGGCCGCAATTACGGCCGCCCCCATCCCGAGCACGCGCTGCGCTACCAGATCGCCGACGAATATCTGGAGGTGACGCAGGGGCTCTGGGATTCCTGGGACGACGACGCGTTCAAGCGGGATCGCGAGAGCGGCCGCTTCTTCGATCGCGACAAGCTGCACCGGCTGGATCACAAGGGTCGCTTCTTCCAGGTCGAGGGGCCGCTGAACATCCAGCGCTCGGCGCAGGGCCAGACGGTCATCTTCCAGGCGGGCTCCTCCGAGGACGGCGTCAGCCTCGCCGGCAAATATGCCGACGCCGTGTTCACCCATTCGCCCTCGCTGGAGGAAACCCGCGCCTTCCGCGCCCAGGTGCGCGCCAGCGCCGTAGCGCATGGGCGCGCCTCGGCCGACGTAAAGGTGCTGCCGGGCATTCATCCGATCGTCGGCGCGACGCGCGAGGAGGCGGAGCGCAAATACGAGATCATCCGCGATCTCGTCTCGCTGGAGGACGCGCTCGCCTATCTCGGCCGCTTCTTCGACCATCACGATTTCACGCAATACGACCCGGACGCCGCTTTCCCCGACCTCGGCGATCTCGGCGCCAACAGCTTTCGCTCCACCACGGACCGGATCAAGCGCGATGCCCGCGAAAAGGGGCAGACGCTGCGCGAGGCCGCTTTGTCTGCCGCGACACCCCGGCCGAATTTCCTCGGCTCGGGAGAGGAGGTCGCCGAGACGATCATCCACTGGATCGAGGCCGGCGCGGCCGATGGCTTCATCGTCGGCTTCCCGGTGTCGGCGGAGGGGCTCGACGATTTCGATCGCCATGTGATCCCGGTTCTGGAAGCGCGCGGCGTCTATGACCGCGCCCTGCCGGAAACGACGCTGCGCGGCAATCTCGGCCTGCCCTTCAAGCCGAGCCGTCATGCCGCCGCCGATGCGCCGACGGCGTCGCGGGCCTCGGCATGAGCGGCTCGCGCCCAGGAGGCGAGGCAGCGCGGCGATCGATCGCGCGCCATGCGGGGGAATTCGTGGTGCTGCGCCGCGATCTCCACCAGCATCCCGAACTCGCCTTTGCCGAGGAACGAACGTCCCGGATCGTCGCCTCGCTTCTGGAAAGCTGGGGCTACGAGGTGACGCGGGGGCTCGGTGGCACGGGCGTCGTCGGCACGCTGCGCCGGGGCAACGGGCCGCGCGCGCTGGGACTGCGCGCCGACATGGACGCGCTGCCCATCGCCGAGGAAACCGGCCTGCCCCATGCCAGCCGGACGGCCGGGGCCATGCATGCCTGCGGGCATGACGGGCACACGGCGATCCTTCTCGCCGCCGCGCGCTATCTGGCGGTGGAGGGCGGCTTTTCCGGCACGCTGCATCTCATCTTCCAGCCGGCCGAGGAAATCGGCCAGGGCGCGCGCCGGTTGATCGCCGACGGCCTGTTCGACCGCTTCCCCTGCGATGCGGTCTTCGGCCTGCACAATTGGCCGGGCGTTTCCGCAGGGCGTTTCGGTTTCGTGGCCGGGCCGGCCATGGCCTCGGTGGACTGGGCGCGCATCCGCGTGGCGGGCCGGGGCGGGCATGGCGCCGAGCCGCATTCGGCCGTCGATCCCGTGGTGGCGGCCGCCCATATCGTCACCGGCCTCCAGACCATCGTCTCGCGCAACGCCGCGCCGCTGGATCTCGCCATCGTCACGGTCGGCTCCATCCACGGCGGCTCGGCGGCCAATGTCATTCCCGACAGGGTGGACCTGACGCTGACGACCCGCGCCTTCCGTCCCGAGATCCGGCAGCTTCTCGAAAAGCGCGTGAAGACGGTGGCGACGCTTCAGGCCGAAAGCTTCGGGGCGCTGGCCGATATCGAATGGAAGGAGGGCTTTCCGAGCGTCGTGAACCACCGGCGCGAAACCGATCTCGCCCGCAGTGTCGCGCTCGACCTCTTCGGCGAGGCGGGCGTGGAGCCGGACTTCGCCCCGCGCACGGCCAGCGAGGATTTCGCCTTCCTGCTGCAGGAGCGGCCGGGCAGCTATTTCTTCGTTGGCAATGGCGACAGCGCCCCGCTCCACAGCCCCCGCTACGACTTCAACGACGCCTTGATCGAGCCCGCCGCGACCTATTGGGCGGCGCTGGCCGAAACCTTTCTCGTATCCCCGGAGACCCCGCATGGCTGACCGCATCGTCCAGACCACGCCGCTCGACCCGCGCGCCGCGCCGCTGATCGAGGATCTGATTCGCGAATATGACAGCCGCTACGGCACCTATTTCGACGCGGAAGGCGCGCGAGCGGAATTGAACCGCTACCCGGCCGAACTCTTCGTTCCGCCCCACGGCAATTTCATCCTCGTGCTGCGCGGGGGCGAGACGATCGCCGGCGGCGCGTTCAAGCGCTACGACGCCGGGACCGCCGAGGTGAAGCGCATGTGGACGCGGCCCGACCTGCGCCGCCAGGGGCTGGCAGCCCGCGTTCTCGCCGAGCTGGAACGCCTCGCCGCCGCCCAGGGCTACGGCCGCATCTATCTCACCACCGGCTTCCGCCAGCCAGAAGCCGTGCAGCTCTATCTGTCGCTCGGCTACGGCGCCCTGTTCGACACGAAGGCCAATCCCGAGACCTATCAGCGCCTGCCGTTCGAGAAGGTTCTTCGGCCGAGCGCTGCCGCCGGTCTTGCCGCTTTGGCGCAAGCCGCTCCCTCTCGGGACCTCGGAGGGCTTGCCCGATGAGCCTCTCCGCTTCCTTCGACGCGGCGCTTGGCCGTTCCGCCAAGGGCGGGCGCGCAGAGGCCCCGACGCGCTTTCGCATCGTGCCCGCGCGCCACCCGCTGCGCGCGGTCGGCACGCTCGCCGCCCTTCTTCTCGTCGCCGCCGTGCTCCAGTCCACGCTCACCAATCCGCGCTGGGGTTGGGACGTGTTCGCGCAATGGTTCTTCGCCGAGCCGGTTCTGGTCGGCCTTGGCCGCACGTTTCTTCTCACCCTCATCGGCACGCTGTTGGGCTTCGGGCTCGGCACGCTTCTGGCGCTCGCCCGCGTCTCGGGCTCGCCGGCGATCTCGGCCGTCTCCTTCGCCTATGTCTGGGTGTTCCGCTCGATCCCGCTGATCGTGCTGCTGCTGCTTCTCAACAATCTCGGCTATCTCTACGAGACGCTGCGCCTCGGCGTGCCCTATACCGACATCACCTTCGCCTCCTGGTCCACGACGCAGCTCATCACGCCCTTCGCGGCGGCGGTGATCGGGCTGACGCTGAATCAGGGCGCCTATTCCGCCGAAGTCATTCGCGGGGGCATTCTCTCGGTCGACCAGGGCCAGACGGAGGCCGCCGCCGCCCTCGGCCTGCCGCGCGGGCATCAGGCCCGGCGCATCGTCCTGCCGCAGGCCATGCGCTCCATCCTGCCGGGGGCGTTCAACCAGATCATCGGTCTGGCGAAGGGCACCTCGCAGGTCTACATCATCGCCCTGCCGGAACTCTTCTACACGGTGCAGGTGATCTATCGCCGCAACCTGGAGGTGATCCCGCTCCTGATGGTGGCGACGGTCTGGTACTTCATCATCCTGACCGCGCTGTCGCTCATCCAGCGCGTGGTGGAGCGGCACTATGCCAAGGGCGCCCTTCGCAACCCGCCGCCTTCGATCCTGAGCCGGCTCTGGCCGACGCGCGCTGGCACCCCCGCTTCCGCCGAGAGCGGTGCCGTTCCCGCTCGGTGGACGAGCCGAAGCGATGTCGGCGGGGAAATCGAAATCCGCCACGCGCGCAAGAGCTTCGGCGAGGTCGCGGTTCTGAAGGACGTGTCGCTTCGCATGGAGCCGGGCAGCGTGACCGTCATTCTCGGCCAATCGGGCTCGGGCAAGTCCACGCTCCTGCGCACGATCAACCATCTGGAGCGGCTGGACGACGGGATCGTGACGCTGGACGGCTCGCTGATCGGCTACCGCCGCGACGGCGACACGCTTTACGAACTGCCGGAAAAGGAGGTGCTGAAGCGCCGCGTCGATGTCGGCATGGTGTTTCAGGGCTTCAATCTCTTCCCCCATCTCACCGCGCTCGAAAACGTCATCGAGGCACCGATGGCGGCGCAGGGCCTCCCCCGCGCCGAGGCCGAGGCCCTCGGCCGCGAGCTTCTGGCCCGTGTCGGGCTCGGTGCCAAGGCCGACGCCTATCCCCGCCAGCTTTCGGGCGGCCAGCAGCAGCGTGTCGCCATCGCCCGTGCGCTCGCCTTGCGGCCCAAGGTTCTCCTGTTCGACGAGCCGACCTCGGCGCTCGACCCCGAACTCGTCGGCGAAGTGCTGGCCGTCATCCGCGAACTCGCCCGCTCCGGCACGACGCTCGTGATCGTGACGCACGAGATCGGCTTTGCCCGTGAGGTCGCCGACCGCGTGGTCTTCATGGATGGCGGCGAAGTGCTCGAAGTCGGCCCGCCGGCTCAGGTCCTCGGCGCGCCCCAGCATCCCCGCACCCGAGACTTCCTCGCCAAGGTGCTGTGAACGCCCGGTGGCGGCCGGGGGGCCTACCGCCCCGCCGCCAACTCCCGCCCTTTCCCCTCCCACCGCTCAACCCAAGGAGACACGCTGTGCCTTCATTGCTTCCGCGCGCCCTTTCGGCGCTCGTTCTCGCCGCCTCGCTCGGGCTCGCCACCGCCGCCTTGGCTCAGCCCGTGGCGGTCGATCTCGACCCCGCGCAGCCGGGCCGCATCCGGGCCGAGCCCGTTCCCGCCGCGATCGCGCTCCTGCCGAAAGACCTCAAGCTCGTCACCCCGGGCACGCTCTCCGTCGCGACCAGCCCCGGCCAGTTGCCCTTCTCGGTCTATGCCAGCGACACCAAGACGCCCGTCGGCGGCGAGCCCGATCTGGCGCAGCTCGTCGCCGACAGTCTGGGCCTCAAGCTCGCCATCGAGGGCGTCGCCTGGGCCGACTGGCCGCTCGGCCTCACCTCCGGCAAATACGACGCCGTGATCAGCAACGTGACGGTGACGGAAGCGCGCAAGGAGAAGTTCGACTTCTCGACCTATCGCAACGACCTTCTCGGCTTCTACGTGCCGCTGGACAGCAAGATCCAGAAAATCGAGAAGCCCGAGGATGTCGCCGGGCTGAAGGTCGCCGTGTCGTCCGGCACGAACCAGGAACAGATCCTTCTCGGCTGGGTCAAGGCCAACGAAGCGAAGGGCCTGAAGCCGACCGAAGTGGTCTATTTCGATGACGATGCCGTGCGCCAGCTCGCGCTTCAGTCGGGCCGGATCGACGCCTATCTTGGGCCGAACTCCACCTCCGCCTATCTGTCGGCGCGCGACGGCAAGACCCGGCTCGTGGGCAACTTCTCCGGCGGCTGGCCCGAGACGGCCGAAATCGCCGTCGCCACCCGGAAGGGCGCAGGTCTGGCGGAGGCGATCACCGCCGCGATCAATGCGCAGATCGAGAACGGCAACTACGCCAAGGTCCTGGCGCGCTGGAACCTGTCGTCCGAAGCGATCGAACACTCGCGCACCAACCCTGCCGGCTTGCCGAAGAGCTGAGCCCGCGCCCCCGCGCCGGTTTTCGCGCCGGCGCGGCCTTCCACTCGGTCTCAAACTGGAGCTTCCCCTCGATGTCTCTTGCAAGCCTTGCACGCCGCGCCGCCGGCGGGTTCTTTCTCGCCGCGCTGCTGGCCGCCCCGGCTTGGGCGGTCGAGGGTTTCGACCTCTCGCCCGAGCAGGCGGGGCGCGTCCATGCCGAGCCCGTTCCTGCCGCGATCGCGGCCCTGCCCAAGGACGCGCGCTTCGTGAACCCCGGTCATTTAACCGTCGCGATCACGCCCGGCGGACCGCCGCTCGGCACCTATGCGACGGATGCGGCCACCGTCGTCGGCGCCGACCCCGACTATGCCTCGCTCGTTGCCGAGGCGCTCGGGCTCCAGCTCGATCTCGTGCCTGTCGCCTGGGCCGACTGGCCGCTGGGTCTGGCGTCGGGCAAATACGACGCCGTGATCTCGAATGTCGGCGTCACCGAACAGCGCAAGGAGAAGTTCGACTTCTCCACCTATCGCAAGGGGCTGCACGGCTTCTTCGTCAAGAAAGGCTCCGGCATCGGCCCGATCGCCGAGCCCAAGGACGCGGCGGGCCTTCGCATCATCGTGGGCGCCGGCACGAACCAGGAGCGCATTCTTCTCGAATGGAGCCGGCTCGACGTCGAGGCCGGGCTGAAGCCGATCGAGCTGCAATATTACGACGACGAGGCGGCCGGTCTCCTGGCGCTCCAGACGGGGCGCGCCGACGTGGTGGTCCGCCCCAACGCCCAGCTCGTGTTCATCGCCGCACGGGACGGCAATATCGAGCGCGCGGGGACGCTCAGCGCCGGCTGGCCCCTGAAATCCGACGTCGCCATCGCGACCCGCAAGGGATCGGGACTGGCGCAAGCGCTGACGATCGCCACCAACGCCCTGATGGATCAGGGGCTCTTCCAAAAATCGCTTGAACGCTGGCAGCTCACCGAGGAAGCCCTGCCGCGCTCGCAGACCAACCCGCCCGGACTGCCGAAATATTGACCTGGGCGCGCAGGCACGCCCCGCGCGCTTCGCCCCCACTTTTCGATCGACCCGATGCTCCCGCTTGCGAGGCCCCTTGCATGACCTATCGTCTCAGCCTTCTCGACAAGAGCCCCGTCGCCACCTCTCCGGCCGAAGCATTGGCGACGAGCCTTGCCTATGCAAGCCTTGCCGACCGGCTCAGCTATCACCGCTTCTGGGTCGCCGAGCATCATGGCACGGATGCCCTGGCGAGCGCCGCGCCGGAGATTCTCGCCACGCATCTTCTGGCCCGCACGAAGCGCATTCGCGTCGGCACGGGCGGCGTTCTGCTCCAGCATTACAGCCCCTACAAGGTGGCCGAGCTCTTCGGCGTCCTCTCGACGCTCGCGCCCGGCCGGGTGGATCTGGGCATCGGCAAGGCGCCGGGCGGGTTGCCGTTCGGCACGCGCGCGCTGCAAAGCGAGCTCGCCGCGCCGCGCCGGCCCTTCGAGGCCAAGCTGCGCGATCTCGACCTGTTCCTGCGCGGCCCCGCGCCGGAGGGGCACCCCCTGGCCGGCGCCGAGGCGCTGCCGCGCGCCGCCGTTGCGCCCGAGCGCTTTCTTCTGGGTGCGAGCGAAGCGAGCGCCGCGCTGGCGGCGGAACTCGGCTGGGGCTTCGTCCATGCCGGCCATCACGACGGCGACGCGCCGGCGACCGAGCGCAGCCTCGCGCGTGCCCGGCAGGGCGGCCCGGAGCCGATCCTCGCCGTTGCGGCCTTTGCCGCACCGACGCGCGAGGAGGCGCGCGCCGCCGCAGCCCAGCGCATCTTCAAGCTGCATCTCTCCGACGGTCACGCCGTCAATCTCGGCAGTCTCGACGCCGTCGAGGCCTATGCGCGTCAGTATGGCGCCAAGCCCGTCAAGGTCGAGGAACGTCGTCCCCATGTCCTCGCCGGCACGCCGGACGACGTTCATGCCGAGCTCGCCGATCTCGCGCGCCGTCATGGCATCCGTGAATTCATTCTGGACTGCCCGGTGGCCGACCCCGTTCAGCGGCTGCGCTCGATCGAGCTGATCGCGGCGGCATCCCTGCGCGCAGCGGCGTGAGACGAGCGCCATGAGCGATCGCCTTCTGGCTTCCAGCCCGCTCGCCCCGGAGGCGCGGCCCGTTCTCGACGGGCTCGTGGCCGAGTCTATCCTTCGCTATGGTTCGCAGGGGCGCGCCGATCCGAGGGCGGAGGTCGATCGTTACCCGCCGGAGGCCTTCGCGCCGCCCCTTGGCGCATTTCTCCTGCTGCGGCACGGCGAATGGACGATCGGCGGCGGCGCGTTCATGAGCCATGATGACGAAACCGTGGAGCTGAAGCGCATCTGGACCCATCCCGACCTGCGCCGGCAGGGTCTGGCGCGGCGCATCGTTCTGGCGCTGGAAGCGGAGGCGGGCGCGCTCGGCTACACCCGCGCCTTCCTGACGACGGGGTTCCGCCAGCCGGAAGCCGTCTCGCTCTATCTCTCGCTCGGCTATCGCCCGCTCTTCGATCAGGCGGTGGACCCCGCCCTTTACCGGGTTCTACCCTTCGAGAAGCGGATCGGCGCGCGCGCGGGCGAGCCCGGCCGCTCCAGCCCGCGCCAGCCCAGCGCCACGCCGGACGCGGCCGTGATCGAAGCCTCCCGCATCAAAGCCGAGCAGGAGCGGGTCATTCTCGCGCGCCTCGCCCGCTTCCCCCTTCCGCTGGCCGCCGAATAATCTCGGAACGCCCCTTCATGCCCCTGTCCCATATCGAGCATGTCGCCTTTCTCGTCCCCGGCAATTACGAGGACGAGGACCCGCGGCGCGGCCTGGACGACACGCTCGGCCTTTTCGCGCTTGGCGAGACCTTGGGTTACGCCAGCGCCTGGGTGCGCCAGCGCCATCTGGAGCGCGGCGTCTCCTCCGCCGCCACGTTTCTGGCCGCCGCCACGCAACGCACGACGCGCATTGGCCTCGGGACGGCCGTCATTCAGCTCGGCTACGAGAACCCGTTTCGTCTGGCCGAAGACCTGTCGACCGTCGATGTCCTGTCGGGCGGGCGGCTCCAGGTCGGCGTGTCCGTCGGCCCGCCCCCCTTCGCGTCCCTGATCTCGGGTTATGTCGATCCGGCGGAGGGCGCGGATTACGGCCACGGGCGGGCCGAGCGGCTGGCCCGCGCCCTCTCCGGCGAACCCCTGTCTCGGGAGCCTCTCAGCGGCAACGCGGCCGGCGCGCAACTGCCGCGCCTTCGACCGCACGCCCCGGGCCTGACCGAGCGCCTCTGGTATGGCGGCGGCTCGCAGGCCTCCGCCGCCTGGGCGGGGGCTGCGGGCTTCCATCTTCTGACCGGCAACATCGTCAGCGGCGAGGGCACGGATGATTTCGCCATCGCGCAGATGGCCCTGGTCGACCGCTTCCGCCGCGAATGGTCACGGGGACGCCTGCCTCGGGTCGCGCTCGGACGGGTCATCCTGCCGACCGACGGCGCCTCGCCCGCGACGCGTCGGCGTTTCCAAGCCTTCGCCGCCTCGCGCCAAGAGCGCACGCTGACGCCCCAGGGAAGTCGCCGCACGTTGTTCCGCCCCGACATCGTCGGCTCCTGCGAGGCCATCCTGGACGAACTCGCGCGCGACCCCGTTCTGCCCTTCGTCTCGGAACTGCGTCTCGAACTCCCCTACGAGTTCGATGTCGAGGACTATGCCCAGATCCTTGCGGATTTCGCTGGGCTGTTCACCCCAGACAAGATCCGGTCGCGACCGGCCTGATCGACCAGGCGTGGCCTGTTGCCGATGGCTTCCGTCTGAATCGTCTCGCCTTGCGACCCGACCCTTTGCTGTGGTCGGACGGGAGACGGTTGGTCCCGACCCGTGAAACGGGTTCGGACTGCGCGAGACTTTTCGGGCACGATTTCTCGATGATGGGAGGGGGCCGATGCCGATGCCGACGGCTGCGACCTGTGTCGTGACGGCTCTCCCCGGTGAAGGCGATCAGGATGGGGCTGACCGCGCCGCGCCGTCAGGACGCGGACCATCCCATCAGCGATCAGGGTCCGCGAACTTCGCTTCGAGATAGCGCAAGTATGGCCCGGGCGTCAGCGCCTCGCCCGTCGCCTCGCGCAGGATCTCGTCGCGAGACCGCGAGCGGCCATGCCGGCAGACGGCATTCGTCAGATGGTCGCGCAGCCGGCCATAGTCACCCTCCGTCAAACCCTCGTCGAGACCGGGGTCCTTCGCGCGCAGGGCTTCCATGAGCTGGGCGGCCATGACGTTGCCGATCGTGTAGGTGGGGAAGGAGCCGAAATAGCCCGAAGACCAGTGGACGTCCTGCAGGCAGCCGCGCCGGTCGTCCGGCACTTCCAAGCCGAGGTCGCGGCGGACCGCCTCGTTCCAGGCTCCGGGCAGATCGCACGGCAGCAGCGAGCCATCCATCAGGGCAGCCTCGATCTCGGCGCGCAGCATGACATGAAGATCATAGGTGAGCTCGTCCGCCTCGACGCGAATGAAGCCCGGTTCGACATAATTGACGGCGCGGGTGAAGCGCTCGGGCGACACGTCATCGACAAGACCCGGGAAATGCGACTTCAGGCGTGGAAGATTGCGCTGCCAGAAGGGAAGAGAGCGGCCGACATGGTTCTCCCACAGTCGCGATTGCGATTCGTGCGCGCCAAAGCTCGTGCCACCGACCGCGTAGAGGAGGATCAGGTCGGTCGCAAAGACCGTGCGGGTCAGATTCGGCGAGACGTTCTGCTCGTAGAGCCCGTGGCCCGCCTCGTGCATCGTTCCGAAGAGAGCGCCAGGCAGGAATTCTTCGCGGTAGCGCGTCGTGATGCGCACGTCGCTTCGCGTCAGCGAAATCTCGAAAGGGTGCACGGCCGTGTCGATCCGGCCGCGCCCGAAGTCGTAGCCGGTCAGCTCGGCGAATTCGCGGCATAGCGCGCGCTGCGCCTCGACGGGAAAGCGCCGGTCGAACAGGTCGTCGCGCGCCCGCCCCCGCGCCGCGTCCAGGATCGGAAGGATGCCGGCGCGCAGGGTGGAGAAGAATGCCTTGATCGAGCCGGCGGTTTCTCCGGGCTCGTAGAGCGCGACCATGGCGCTATAGGGGTGGCCGTCATGGCCGATCGCCTCCGCGCTCTCGCGGGCGAGCGCGACGCTTTCGGTGAGATAGGGAAGAAACAACGCGAAATCATTGGTCTCGCGCGCCTTCGCCCAGGCCGCCCCGGCCACGGGGCCAAGTTCGGCCTGGCGTCGCAGCATGGCGCCGTCGACGCGTTCATGGTGAGCGATGGCGGCCTGGACGGTGAGCGCCGCGCGGCGGCTCAGGTCGTCGTCAGCCCACCCCTCCGTTTCGATGAGGAGGCCGTCGACCGCCCGCCGGGTCGCGGTCGACATGAGGCGATCGCGCGCGAGTCCCTTCAGCGTCGCGATCTGCTGCCCGCGCGTCTGGGCGCCGCCCGTCGGCATCATCGTGCGGTTGTCCCACTGAAGCAGGGCGACGGCACACAGGATGTCGTTGATTGCACCGATCTCTTCGGCCAGGACCTCGCTCGCGCGGCTCATGCTGCTCCTCCCGTTCCACCGTCATGCAGGTGACAGGCGGCGCGATGACCCCGCGCCGCCTCCTTCAGCTTGGGCACTTCGACGCGGCAGCGCGGGCCGGCGTGCGGGCAGCGCGGATGGAACGTGCAGCCGGGCGGAGGGGCGATCGGCGAGGGAATCTCGCCCCGGATCGGCCGGAAGCGTGCACGGCCCGCACCGATGCGCGGCACGCTCTCGAAGAGCGCCTGGGTGTAGGGGTGCAGAGGCTCGGAATAGATCGCCTTCACCGAAGCCAGTTCCACGATGCGGCCGAGATACATGATCGCGACCCGGTCGCTGACATGGCGCACCACGCCGAGATCGTGGCTGACGAAGAGCGCGGTGAGGCCGAGCGAGGCGCGCAGGTCCTGGAACAGATTCAGCACCTGCGCCTGGATCGACACGTCGAGCGAGGCGACCGGCTCATCCAGAACCAGGAGGTCGGGGCGCATGGCCAGCGCCCGGGCGATCGCCACGCGCTGGCGCTGGCCGCCCGAGAACTGATGCGGCAGCCGGTCGGCATAGTCGGCATCGAGGCCGACCTGCGACAGGAGTTCTCGCACATAGGTCCTGGCGTCGCGCGACGGCACGATCCCGTGGAGCTTCGGCCCTTCCCCGATCGTGTCGCCAACGGAGCGGCGCGGGTTGAGGGAGGCGAAAGGGTCCTGGTGGATCATCTGGACACGCGTCGTGACCTTCGAGATCTGGCCGCGATGTTCGATCGCGACGGGCCCGCCCTCGAAGGCGAGCTGCCCTTCGCTCGGCACGGTGATGCCCGACACCATGCGCCCGAGCGTGGACTTGCCGCATCCGGACTCGCCGACGATGCCGACCACCTCGCCCCGGCTGACGGACAGATCGACCTCGTTGACGGCGCGCACGACCACGGGCTTCGCCCCACCTCGGAACGCCCCGGCGAGGCGCTCGCCAAGACCGGGGTGACGGGTGAAGCGTTTGGACACGCCCGACAGTTCGAGAAGCGTATCCGCCCTCATGCGACGACCTCCAGCGGATGGTGGCAGAGAACGGATTGCGAGCCGAACTCGTGGATCGGCGGCTCCGAACGACACTGGTCGGAGCGTCGCACGCAGCGCGGCTGGAAGGGGCAGCCCTTGGGAAGATTGGCGAGAGAGGGAGTCGAGCCCGGGATCTGCGGCAGACGCTCGCCCGGCTCCGTCTCCCCCGGAACCGAATCGATGAGGCCGCGCGTGTAGGGGTGGCGCGGCGTCGCGATCACGGCCTCGGCAGGCCCGCGCTCGACGATCCGGCCCGCATACATGACGCAGATGTCGTCCGCGAGGCTGGAGACGACGGCCAGATCGTGCGTGATCCAGACCACCGCCGTGCCGGTTTCATCGGCGAGACGCCGGATTTCGGCGAGGATCTGCCCTTGGATCGACACGTCGAGCGCGGTGGTCGGCTCGTCGGCGATGATCACGGCGGGCTTGTGCAGGAGGGCGATGGCGATGGCCACGCGCTGGCGCATGCCGCCCGAGAGCTGGTGTGGATAGGCGCGCAGGCGCTCGGCCGGTGAAGGGATGCCGACCGTCTCCAACGCCCGGCGGGACCGCTCGGTCGCCTCCGCCTTCGAGACCCTGGCATGGGCGAGCACCGCCATGCGCATCTGATCGCCGATCGTCAGAACCGGGTTCAGCGTCATCATCGGGTCCTGGAAGACCATGGCGACGCGGTTGCCGCGCATGCGGCGCTGCTCAGGCTTCGAGAGGGCGCGCATGTCGACGCCCTCGACGCGCACCTCGCCGCTGGAGACCTCCCCCGGCTCGTCCACGAGGCCTATGATCGAGAAACCGGTCACGCTCTTGCCCGATCCGCTCTCGCCCACGAGGCCGAGGATGCGGCCGCGCTCGACGCGGAAGCTGACGCCGTTCACCGCCGTCAGCGGACCCGCGCGCGTATCGAAGCGTGTCACAAGGCCCCGAACGTCGAGAGCCGGGCTTGCCTCCCTCGCCGCGCTCATCGGCGGCGCCTCGGATCGAGGAGATGGCGCACCCGGTCGCCCACGAGGTTGATCGCGATCACCGCGATCATCAGGGCGACGCCGGGATAGATCGACAGCCAGTGGCGGTCGGAATGGATGTACTTGAAGCCATTGGAAATGAGCGAGCCAAGCGAGGGTTCGGTGAGGGGGAGGCCGACGCCCAGGAAGGAGAGCGTCGCCTCCAGCGCGATGGCGCTCGCCACCTGCACGCTCGCCACGACGATCAGCGGCGGCAGGACGTTGGGCAGGAGGTGGCGGAACAGAACGCGGCTCGTGGGAAGCGGCGTCGATCGCGCCGCCTCGATATAGTCCTTGCGCCGCTCGGCGGATGCCGCGCCGTGCGTGGTGCGGGCGAAATAGGCGTATTGCGCGATCACCAGCGCGACGATGATCTGCGCGAGGCCCTGCCCGAGCACGGCCACCAGCACGAGCGCGAGCAGGATCGCGGGCATGGAGAGCTGCAGGTCGACGATGCGCATGAGCAGCGCCTCCAAGCGGCCGCCGAAATAGGCGGCGCTGAGGCCGACCACGACGCCGGCGGCGAGCGCCAGAAGGTTGGCGGTGAGGCCAATCACGAAGCTCGTGCGCAACCCGTAGAGGATGGCGGACAGCATGTCGCGGCCGACATTGTCCGTGCCGAGCCAGTGCACGTATTCGCCCGATCCGACCTCGCCCGGCGGCAGGAAGGCGTCCGCCCAGTCCAGCGCCGCCATGTCGTAGGGGTCCTGAGGCGTCAGCCAGGGCGCGCCGAAGGCGGCGACCAGCAGCAGTGCGATCACGACGAGGGCCAGCACCGCCACCGGCGAGCGGCGGTAGTCGCTCCAGATCTGGCGAAGGCGCAGGGTGCGGGTCTCGGCGGGCGGGGCGATGGCGGCGACGCTCATTCGCTCGCTCCCCCGCCCAGCCGCACGCGCGGGTCGAGCCGTGCGTAGACGAGGTCGACCGTGAAGTTGATCAGCACGAAGAGGATCACGACGAGCACGAGGTAGGCGACCATGACGGGGCGGTCGAGTTGGAGGATGGAATCGATGATCAGCTTGCCCACGCCCGGCCAGTTGAAAACGCTCTCCGTGACCACCGCGAAGGCGAGCGTCGAGCCAAGCTCGAGGCCGAACACGGTGACCAGCGGGATCGAGATGTTCTTGAGGACGTGCGAGCGCACGATGCGCCCTTCCGAGAGGCCCTGCGCGCGGGCAAAACGCACGTACTCGGCGCCCATCGCCTCCACCATGCCGGCGCGCGTCAGGCGGATCATCAGGCCCATGTTGAAGAGCGACAGGTTGATCGCCGGGAGGATCACGTGGCTCCAGCCATCCGCGGTGGCGAGCGAGGTGGGGATGCCGAAGAGCGAGCCGACCGCGCCGCGCCCGCCGGACGGCAGGACGCCGAGTTCGACCGCGAAGGTCATGATGAGGATCATGCCGATCCAGAAGGTCGGCACGGAGAAGCCGAGCACCGAGAAGGCCATGATCGCCTTGGCGGGCACCGATTCCGGCCGGTAGCCGGCATAGAGGCCGAGCGGCACGCCGACGCCGGTCGCGATCGCGACCGAGACGAGGACGAGTTCCAGCGTCGCCGGCAGGCGCGAGAAGATGAGATCCACCACCGGCACGTTGTAGATCAGGCTGCGGCCGAGATCGCCGGTGGCAACGCCGGCGAGGAAGTTCGCATACTGGCGCCAGAGCGGCAGGTCGAGACCGTATTGCGCGATCAGCGCCGCGCGCGTCGCCTGATCGGCGCCCGGGTCGATCAGGACGTCGATCGGGTTGCCGATGGCGTAGACGCCCACGAACACGATGATCGACATGGCGAAGACGACGATAACGGCCTGGAAAAGGCGCTGGAGGACGAAGCCGGCCATCGCGGACCTTTTGTCGAGGGGAATGAAACCCGGCACTGCGCGTCGCGCAGCGCCGGGAATGCGGATCTTACTTCGCCGGCTTGATCAGGTAGGCCAGGGTCTCCTGGTCGACGCGCGGCTGGAAATCGACCGTATCGGCCTTGGCGGCCCACACCGTCTGCAGGATCACGGTCGGGATCAGGGCGCGATCTTCCATGGCGATCTTCGACGTCTCCTCGAAGATCTTGCGGCGCTTCTCGTCGTCCAGTGTGCGCTGGCCCTCCTCGAAGAGCGTGTCGAACGCCTTGTTGGAGTATCCCGTGCGGTTGAAGGCGCCAAGGCCCAACGCCTTGTCGGCGGTGTGGACCATCGATCCGTAGGTGTAGGACGCCTCGCCCGTGATCGTGCCCCAGGCCGACATCTGGACCGAGTAGTCGCCGCGCTGCGAGGCGGGGAAGAAGACCGTGCCGTTCAGGGCGTTGGCATTCACCTTGAGGCCGGCCCGCGACCACATCTGGGCGAGCGCCTCGCACACCACCGAGTCGCCCGGCACGCGGTTGTTGGTGCAGGTGAAGTCGAACTCGAAGCCGTTGGGATATCCGGCCTCGGCAAGAAGCGCCTTGGCGCCCTTGAGATCGTATGTGGGCTCGGAGAGTTCGGTGGAGTAGCCGAAGAAACCCTCCGGCATCAGCTGGTTCGCCGGCTTGCCGAGACCTTCCAGGACGACGCGCACCAGCGTCTTGCGGTCGATCGCCTTGTCGAGCGCGGTGCGCACCTTGAGGTCGGCGAACGGGTTGGCATCGACTTCCTTGCCGTCGACCTTCACCTTCTGGGGCAGGGTCGCCCCCTGAACGGGCTGAACGTTCAGGATGTAGAGCGAGTCGGAGATGAACGTCTCCATGCTTCCGTCGCCCTTGATCGCCTGGTAGTCGCTCGCCGGGACATAGTTGATCAGGTCGACGCCGCCCGAGCGCAGGGCTGCGACGCGGGCGGCGTCGTCGGGGATCTCACGGCGCACCACGCGCTGCCAGTGGGGCTTCTCGCCCCAGTAATCCTCGTTGCGCTCGGCGACGAAATCGCCCTTGGGCGTCCAGGACACGAACTTGTAGGGTCCCGACCCGATCGCCTTGGCGCCGGAGTTGAACGCGTCGTTCTTGGCCTCGCCGGTGGACTTCGGCACGATGAAGAGGCGGATGAAGTCGTTGGGCAGCGACGGTGCGGTGCCATTGGTCGTGACGCGCAGTGTATACGGATCGACGACCTCCACCGACTTCACACGCTTGGTGTAGATCGTCGTCGACATGGGGCCGGTGACCTGCGGAATGCGCTCAATCGAGAACTTCACGTCTTCGGCGGTCAACGGCTCGCCATTGTGGAATTTGACGCCGTCGCGGATCTTGAACTCCCACGTATCCTCGCCCGTCGGGGTCCACGACGTGGCGATGGCCGGCTGGAGCTGCAGGTTGTTGTCGACGCCGACCAGCGTGTCGAAGACATGGCGAAGCGTTTCGGCCTGGCTGCCGAGCGTCGACCAGTGCGGGTCGATCGAATCGGGGCCGGCCCGGACGCCGATCGTCAGCGTCTGGGCCTCGGCCGCCAAGGGCGCGGCCATCATCAGCGCGAGCGTGGCGATCGAAGCGTGCAGGAACTTGCGTGACATGCCGGCGAACCCCTTGAGTGTTATATTATGCCATAACACTAGGGAGCGTTTCCAGCGCCGGTCAAGTCCAAATTTACGCCAGATTTATGCTGCAACTGCACAATTCTAGAGCTTTAATCCGGCTTGATGCCGCCGATGTAATGGTGCACTGATACATACATGAGCAATCTCGACACGCAGTTGGAACAGGTGGCAAACCGCATCGCGGCAGCGATCGACCGTGGCCTGTCGGTGCCGGTCAGCGTCCAGCTTCGCGGCGCCCTGGAATACGGCATCGCGTCGGGCGACCTGCCGGCCGGTTCCCAGTTGCCGTCCGTGCGCGCGCTCGCGGCCCGCCTCGGCGTATCGCCGGTCACGGTGTCGGGCGCCTATGCCGCCCTCCGCGCTTCGGGGCTGATGGAAGGGCGTGTCGGCGCCGGCAGCTTCGTCACGAGGGGCGCCACCCCCGCGGCGGGTGGCGGAGACGCCCATCGCCTGCTCCAGACACGGATCGAGGATCTCGTCGAACTGGCGGAAGGGCTCGGGCTCGATCGCCAGGAGCTCCTGCTGCGCGTCGCCAACGCGCGGGCGCGCCCGCGAGCCCTGCGCATCCTGATGCTCGGCATCTTTCCGGAAGCGACGCAAAGCTACGCGGCGGTTCTGCGCACGCACCTGCCGGAGCGGGACGAGGTGCTGGCCGCAACGCTGCGCGACGCGCAGGACACGCGGCCCGCGGGCATCGATCTCGTGGTGACGCCGCTCAACGTGCGCGCCGAAGCGCAACGCCTCTTTCCGGGCCTGCCTGTGGTCGGCATGACCTTCATCCCGACCGAAACGACGCGCATCGAGCTGGCGCGGATCGCGCCCGAGGCGCGCGTCGCCGTGGTCTCGTATTTCGCCGAATTCCTGGCGCTCATGCGCGCCGGCATCCTGCGCTTCGCTCCGCACGTCTCGGCGACCGACGCGTGCCTGTGGGATGCGCCCGAGATCGACGAGGTCCTCGACCGGTGCGAGGTGCTGATCTTCGCCACCGGGGCCGAGAGCCTGCGCGAGCGCCTGTCGGCCGGTCAGAGGGCCATCGAATACCGCCACACCCCCGATCCCCACGCGATCCGAACCGAACTCCTGCCGGCCATGAAGGCGCGGCGCGAGACGCCCAGCATCGAGGAAGCCTCCGTTGAAGATAGAAGACAGCAACTGGTTCGAGATCGAAGCCTATCTGAAGCATGACGACCGCTGCGTGCTGCCGCTCGGCTCGACCGAGCAGCATGCCTATCTCAGCCTGTCGGTCGATTCGATCCTGGCCGAGCGCATGGCGACCGAGGCGGCGGAACCCCTCGGCGTGCCGGTCTTTCCGGTTCTCGCCTATGGCCTGACGCCCTATTTCAACGCCTATCCCGGCACGGTCTCCCTGCGCACGGTCACCTACATGGCCGTGGTGCGCGACATTCTCGACAGCCTCTACCGCAGCGGCTTCCGGCGCGTCCTCATCGTCAACGGGCACGGCGGCAACTCGCCCGTGCAGCCGGTGACCATGGAATGGATGGACGAGCGGCCCGGCGCCCGCGCCCGCTTCCACAACTGGTGGAACGCGCCGCGCGCCTGGGCCAAGGTGCAGGAGATCGACCCGAAGGCCAGCCACGCGTCCTGGATGGAGAACTTCCCCTGGACCCGCCTGCCCGGACGGCCCGTTCCCGGCGAGCAGAAGCCGATGGCCGACTTCGACCGGCTGAAGGACCGGTCTGCCGAAGGCGTTCGCGAACTCGTGGGCGACGGCAACTACGGCGGCTACTATCAGCGCGACGACGCCGAGATGGAGGCTCTCTGGCGCGTGGGCGTCGAGGAAACGCGCTCGCTTCTGGACGGAGACTGGCGTTGAACCGGTCCGGCGAGCCGATCCTGATCTGGGGCGCCGGTGCGATCGGCGGCGTCCTCGGCGCCTATCTTCAACGTGCCGGGCAGGATGTTCTCCTGGTGGATGTCGCAGGCGATCACGTCGAGGCGATGAACCGCGACGGGCTGGCGATCGAGGGGCCGGTCGAGGCGTTCCGCCAGAGCGTCCGCGCCTGTACGCCCGCAGAGGTCGAGGGCCGTTTCCGTCGCACGGTTCTGGCCGTGAAGGCCCATCACACCGAGGCCGCGCTCGACATGCTCGCCCCGCACGTCGCGCAAGACGGCTTCGTCGTCTCGGCCCAGAACGGGCTCAACGAGACCGTCATCGCGAAACGGCTCGGCGCCGCGCGCACCATGGGCTGCTTCGTGAACTTCGGGGCCGACTGGCAGGCGCCCGGCCGCATCCTCTACGGCAACCGAGCCGCCATGGCGCTCGGCGAACTCGACGGCGCCGCGACGCCTCGCCTGACGCAAATGCACGAGCTCTTCCGGCTCGTCGAGCCGCAGGCCGTGATGACCGACAACATCTGGGGCTATCTCTGGGGCAAGCTCGCCTATGGCGCGCTCCTCTTCGCGACCGCCTTGACCCATGACTCCATGGCCGACGCCCTCGCACGCGAAACGCACTTTCCCGTCTTCGACACGCTTGGAAGCGAAGTGATGAGCCTTGCACGGGCCGAAGGCGTGGCGCCGCTCGGATTCAACGGGTTCGACCCCGACGCCTTTTCCGGAGCGCCGGGCTCCGAGGCCGCACGGCGTTCGGTCGCCGCCATGGCCGAGCACAATCGCCACACCGCCAAGACCCATTCCGGCATCTGGCGCGATCTGGCCGTTCGCAAGCGCCAAACCGAGGTCGACGCGCAGGTTCTGCCGCTCGTCGCGATCGGGGGGCGTCACGGCATCGCGACGCCCGCTCTGTCGCGCCTCGTCGAACTCGTGCACGATCTCGAGGCCGGCCGCCGGGAGCAGTCGCTCGCCACTCTCGACGAGATGTTGCCCGCATGCGCCTGAGCCTTGCGGACCGCCGCTTCGTCGTGACCGGCGCCTCGCAGGGCATCGGCCGGGCCATTGCCGCCCATCTCGTCGCTTCGGGTGCGCGTGTCGCCGTTCTCGACATCGACGCCGCCGGCCTCGATGCAGTCGAAGGCGCGACCGCGCGCATCGCCGCCGACCTCGGCCAGCGCAAGGACGCGCAGCGCGCCATCGCCGAAAGTGCCGCGGCGATGGGCGGCCTCGACGGTCTCGTCACTGCTGCCGGCGGCGTGCGGGGCCAGGTCGGGCGACCGCTCGAGACGATCGCGGAAGAGGACTTCGCCGCAATCCTCGACGCCAACCTGATGAGCGCGCTCTGGTGCGCGCAGGCGTCCCTGCCCTTCCTGAAACAGTCCGAGGCAGGCCGCATCGTCACGATCTCCTCGGGCGCCGGACTGCGGCCGAGCCTGACCGGCATCCAGGCCTATGCCTCGGCCAAGCACGCGCTCGTCGGGCTGACGCGTCAGCTCGCGCTGGAGCTTGGGCCCGCCGGCATCACCGTCAACTCCGTCGCGCCGGGCTTCGTCCTGTCGAACCCCTCCACCGAGCGCCAGTGGGACGCGTTCGGCCCCGAGCGGCAGGCCGAGGTCTTGAAGGGCACCCACATGCGGCGCCTCGGCACACCCGACGATATCGCGGCGGCCGCCCTGTTCCTCCTCAGCCTCGAAGCCTCCTGGATCACCGGACAGATCCTGTCGGTGGACGGCGGACGCGCGTGAGACCGTTTGAAGAAAGCCATGCCATGACCGACACTTTCGCTCTTGCCGTTCACGGCGGCGCCGGCACCATCGGGCGCGCGGCGCTGACACCGGACATCGAACGAGCCACCCATGCCGGCCTCGCCCGTGCGCTGGAGGCCGGCGCCGCGGTCCTGCGCGACGGCGGCGCGGCGCTCGACGCGGTGACGGCGGCGGTCTGTGCGCTGGAGGACGAGCCCCTCTTCAATGCCGGACGGGGTGCCGTGTTCACCAGCGCCGGCCGCCATGAGATGGACGCCGCCGTCATGAACGGTGCCGACCGGCGCGCCGGAGCCGTGGCCGGTCTCTTCGGCCCGCGCAACCCGGTCCGGGCTGCCCGCGCCGTCATGGAGCGGACGCCCCACGTCGTCCTGATCGGCGAGGCGGCGGAGCGTCTGGCGCGGGATGCGGGCCTGCCCTTCGAGGAGGCGGGCTACTTCTTCACGCAGAAGCGCTGGGACGCGCTGCAGGAAACACTGGCGTTGCGGGCGCGCGGCGAAACGTCGAAGGACGCCTCGGTCAGGCACGGCACGGTCGGCGCCGTCGCGCGCGACCGGCTCGGCAACCTCGCGGCCGCAACCTCGACCGGCGGGATGACAGGCAAGGCGCCGGGGCGGGTCGGCGACACGCCGGTGATCGGCGCGGGGACGCTCGCCGACGATGTCTGCGCCGTCTCCGGGACCGGCCATGGCGAAGTCTTCATCCGCTTCGGCGCCGCCGCCGAGATCTCGGCCCGCATGCGCCACCTCGGCGAAAGCCTGGATATGGCGACGGCCCATGTCGTTCATCGCATTCTCGCGCCCAATGACGGGTCCGGCGGCCTCATCGCGGTCGACCGGCACGGAAACGTCGCGCTGCCCTTCAACTCCGAAGGCATGTATCGCGGTTACGTCAAAGGCGACGGGACGCCCGTGACGTCGATCTTCTGACCGGCGCCCTCGGCGTTTGCAGGCCGTGTCGACGCGTCGATGGGTCCGCGAGCCCGCAAGGCCCTGCCTCGTGGGTTCCGGAACGGCGCCGGTCGGCGCAGCGCAAGGGACTGAAAGCGCGGGCCGGCCCGTTTGCGTCCCTCGGGCGGTCTCGCGTGCCGCCCGGAAGCGGTCATTCCGACGACAACAGGATGACCGTCCGATGAGCGCGATCGACCGATCGGCAGCCTTGCGGGCCCATGCCATTCGGCCCGATCACGCTGGCGATCCATCCTGTTCTCTTGCCTTCGGTTAGAAGCGGTAGCGCAGGGAACCAATGACCTGGCGTCCTTCGGTGTAATAGCCGAAGCCGCCCGCGAAGACCGGGTCGCGCTTGTCGAAGACGTTGCGGACGTTGATCTGCGCCTCGGCCCCTTCCAGCTGTGCGTTCAGGCGCCGGAAGTCGTAGGAGGCCTTGGCATCCACCAGGAACCGGTCGTCGTTGCGGAACGTGTTGGTGTCGTCGCCGTAGCTTTCACCGTCATAGCGCAGGCCGAGCCCCACACCCAGCCCTTCGGCCGGACCCTCGGCGAACGTGTAGGCGCCCCAGAGCGACACGCTGTGCTCGGGGATGCCGGAGGGCACCTTGCCCTGGTTGTCGCCCTGCGTGATCTCGAGGTCGAGATAGGTGTAGGCGAGCGTCAAGTCGATGCCGAGCGGAAGGCTCGTCGCGGCCTCGAGCTCGACGCCTTGCGAGCGAACCTCGCCGCGCTGAATCTGGAAGTTCTGGTTGACGGGGTCGGCGGCCAGGACGTTGGTCTGGACGATATGGAACACGGCCGCGCCGGCAGTCAGGTTCAGGTCGCTCGGCCGGTACTTCAAGCCCGCCTCGACCTGCTCGCCCTCGCTCGGTTCGAAGGACGCGCCCTCGAAGCTGCGCCCGATGGTCGGCGCGAACGAGGTCGAGTAGCTGAGGTAGGGCGACAAGCCGTTGTCGAAGAGGTAGCCCAGCCCGACGCGTCCGGAGAATTGGCTGTCGCGCTGTTCGGCATCGGTTCCAAGGCCGTTATTGGCCCGGTCCTGCGTGTCGAGCCAGTCGTGGCGTCCTCCGAGCGTCAGGACGAAGCGGTTCCACTCGACCTGGTCCTGGACATAGAGGCCGACCTGATCCTGGCGCGTCGTGACGTCGTAGAAATTGTAGCTCGGCCGTCCGATGAACTGCTGACCGTAGTTGAAGGTGACGAGGCTGAGGTCGGGAGCGGTCCCGAAGCCGATCTTGTGGCGCACGTCGACCGCGGTGTAGTCGAGCCCCGTCAGGAGCGTGTGCTCCAGCGCGCCCGTTGCGAACTTCGCCTCGGCCTGGTTGTCGATCGCGAAGGAGTCGAGCTTGTCGTTCACGACGACCGCCGAGCGGGACGCGCTCAGGCGATCGGGCCGGATGAAGCCGATCGTGGTGTAGGGCGAATCGGTGTAGATATGGGCGTAGCGCACGTTCTGGCGCAGGGTCCAGGTCTCGTTGAACTCGTGCGAGAGTTCGTAGCCTGCGCGTCCCTGATCCTGCAGGAAGGTGCCAAGCGCAGGATCGCCCGACTCGATGCCGGTAAAGCGGCCGTTCTCGTTGTAGATGCCCGGGTTGCCGCCGACCTCGTAATGCGAATACTCGCCCAGAAGCGTGAAGGACGTCGCAAGGTCCTCGGAGCGGAATGTCAGCGCGGGCGCGATGTAGATCCGGTCGTCGGGGACCGAGCGAAGGTCGGTGTCGGCGCTGCGCGCCAAGCCCGTCAGGCGATAGAGGACGTTGTCGTTCCCGTTCACCGGGCCCGACACGTCGAACTGGGCCTGGTAGCGGTTGTTGTTGCCGATCTGGGTCTGGACCTCGTGGAAGGGCTGATCCGTCGGTCGCTTGGTGACGAGGTTGACGATGCCGCCGGGCGAGCCGCCTCCGTAGAGCACCGAGCTCGGCCCTTTCAGCACGCTGATCGCCTCCAGGCCGTAGGGCTCGGTCTTGAACAGGGAGAAGACGCCGTTCAACTCGCGCAGCCCGTCCCGGTAAACGCCCGTATAGGTGACGTCGAAGCCGCGGATGTAGAAGGCGTCGAACCGGTTGTCCAAGCCGAACGCGTCGACGCGAACGCCGGGCGTGTAGGTGAGCGCCTCCTTGAGCGTCTGGACGCGGCGGTCGTCGAGCTGCTGGCGCGTGACGACGTTGACGGTCTGGGGGACCTTGGCGAGCGGGGTGTCGGTCTTGGTTCCGACGCGGGCCGAGGTTGCGACATAGCCATCCTGCTGGACGCCTCCCCCCACGCCCACGCTCGGATTGCCGCCGACACCGTCCACGACCACCGTATCGAGCGTCACCGCGTCCTGGGCAGTGGCCGGCACGGCCGCGCAGATCGCAACGAGGGATACGCTGAACATTCCGAGGCGAAGGAGGGACAGATCGGAGTGCGAAGACATGAAGGTGGGCCTCGGAGATGCGAAGAAGAATTCAGGGCTCCCAGCTATGAAACGTGATTTTTTGAGTCAACATTTGTTCAGGCCTTGATCACGGTCTCTCCCGCATAAAATCACTCGCGCTTACGGATTGCCGATCGGTGCAGCAGAAAGGTCACGCGTCTTGACCCCGTTCCAGCCTTCCCTCCAGCCCGTCGGTCTCGCCGAGACCCAGTTCTTCGATCTGCCGAGCGCGATCGAAGCGGGGGTCTGGCGCATCTTCGTCCATATTCCCTCTGGTCCGGTGCCCGAGGACGGATGGCCTCTGCTCGCGATCACCGACGGGAACGCGATGATCGCGACCGCCGTCGAGACCCTTCGCTTGCAGGGCGCCCATCCAGGCGCGACCAACGTCACCCCGGGGGTCGTTGTCGCCATTGGCTATCCGGGTCCGGGCACGCACGACCCGTTGCGCCGCGCCTTCGATCTTTCGCCGCCGCCCGGTCGCACCTATCCGCCCTTCACCCCGGACGGGCCGCCGGTCCTCACGGGCGGGGCCCGCCGCTTCCTCGACGTGCTGGAGAACGAGGTCCTGCCGATCGTGGAAAGGCTCGCTCCGCTCCACGCGACGCGCCGCACACTGTTCGGCCATTCATTCGGCGGCCTCTTCGCGCTCTACGCCCTGTTCGAGGGAACCCGAAGCTTCACGCGCTTCGTGGCGGCCAGTCCGACCATCTACTGGGAAGACGCCATTCTCCTGGAGGCCGAGCGACGCTTCGTCGCGACGTTCGTCCCCGAGCCAGAACGCAAGATCGTCGTCCATCTGGGGGCGGGAGAGTTCGAGGGCGACGCGCTCGCGCCTTTTCAGCTCGACCGCGACGACACGCAAGCCCGACTGGCCAAGGCCAGGCTCGCACGAACGCTCGATCTGACCCACGAGATGGCGATGCGTCTCCAGATGTTACCCGACTTCAGGGTTCACTACGAGCGCTATGGGAACGAGACCCACATGTCGGTGCTGCCGATCGCGGTCTCGCGGGCGCTCCGCACGGCATTCGAGAACCATCCCGCATAGCCTCTCTGGCGCGTCCGCTTCGTTCAGCCTCTGATCCGAAAGCGGCCCATCGGTTTTCGACCCGTCCCTGTCCTTCCCCGGTCGCCGCGACATATCTCGACGCGGACATCGCGACCAAAGGAAACTCTTGGGCATGACGACGCAGAAGGAGCGGATGCTCGCGGGCGAGAACTACATGGCGAGCGATCCCGAACTCGCTACAGCCCACGCCCGTGCGCAAACCCTTCTCGCCTGCTTCAACGCCTTGCAGGGCGACAATGTCGACGGGCTGACCGGCATTCTCGGCCAACTGCTCGGGCATCTCGGCGAAGGCGCCATCGTCAAGCCGACGCTGCGCTGCGACTATGGGTGGAACATCTCGATCGGCGCGCGCAGCTTCGTCAACTACGACTGCGTCCTTCTCGACTGCAACACGATCACCATCGGCGAGGAGGTCCAGATCGCGCCGGGGGTCCACATCTACACCGCCACGCATCCGCTCGATGCCGCGACGCGGCGGGCTGGCTGGGAGTCCGCCCTTCCCGTCGTGATCGGGAGCGGAGCATGGCTCGGCGGACGGTCGATCGTGTGCCCGGGGGTGACGATCGGCGAGAATACCGTGGTCGGTGCCGGAAGCGTCGTGACGAAGGATCTTCCGGCAAATGTCCTAGCCGTCGGGAGCCCTTGTCGCGTGATCCGCTCGATCTGAGGCTCCAGCACCCGGCCGAGCTCACGGCGGCTTTCAGCCAGCGTGTGCGGAAGGCAGACCGGACCGACAAGAACCCGGCCACCAACGAGGCGATCGCCATGCCGAGCCGGGAGGGGCGGCGCGCACCCTATTGCCGGCATCGGCAGGTCAAATATCCGAACGACCGCCTCGAGTCCGACCCCGGCGGGCTGACGCAGCGCATCCGTCCGGTCAGGGGCTTCCAGTCGCAGGAGACGGCGCACAAGGCGATCCGGGGTTTCGAGACGATGCGGGATGGGTCCGGACGGGTCCGTTCCGCTGGATGCTGGACAGTCTCGCTGGCGGATCGGACGGCTCTTCCGGGTGTTCAACGCCCGCGACGCGAACAGGACGGGATCATCGCGACCCGACGGGCGGTCTGCAACCCAGCCTCCGGCGAACCCTCGTCAGGCGATACGGACGGCTCAGGACACGATGTCGGCGAACTTGTAGTAGGCCAGCGTGGCGGAGACGTACAATTTCCGAAGGGCATGAAACGGGATCGCCTCGATATCCACCACGGGCAGCGGAAGACGGTTCGGGTCGCCCGACACCAGGTAGTCGCCGATCCACTCGCCCATTTTCGACTGCAGCGCGACGCCCCGTCCCTGGCAGCCGACGAGGATCAACAGTCCGTCGGCCGGACGATGGAGATGCGGCAGAAAATCCCGCGTGATCGCGACGCGGCCACCCCAGCGGAACTCGATCGGCTGGTCCGAAAGAACGGGATACGCGCGGGTCAGCATGCGTTCCACATGGCGATAGTCGGCTGGCGATCTCGGTTCGGCGAACGTGCCGCGTCCCCCCATGATGAAACGCCCCTCGCGATCCCGCCGGAAGTAGGACAGCAGCCGTCTCGTATCCGAGGCAACGACACCATCCCGCAAGATGGTCGCGCTGAGGTTCGAGGCCAGAGGGGTCGTCGCGACCTGGAAGCTGTTGGCGGCAATCATCGACTGTTCGAGCTTCGGCCAAAGTCCCGTCGAATGCGCATTGGTGCACACGATCACGTCGCGGGCGGTGACGGCCGGGCCGAGATCGGTTCCGATCCGCCAGCGATCGCCCGTAGGTGTGAGGGCGGTCGCACGCGTGCGCGTCGCGACCTTCGCCCCTTCCTTCAGGGCGGCACGCGCCAAACCACGGGTGTAGCTGAGGGGTTGGACGCTGCCGCCGCGCCGATCGAGCCATCCGGCGTGATAGACGTCGGTGCCGAGACGCTCGGCCATCTCCTCGCGGGTCAGTTCCACGACGTCGGCGCCCAGCCGCTTCCATTGTCGGCAGCGATCCAGCGCGAGGGGTTCGGCAGCCGTCGAGTGGGCAGGCTGCGCCCATCCCGTGCGCGTGTCGTCGCAATCGATGCCGTGACGGTCGATCAGTTCGAAGACCTTGGCGGCCGTCGATCCGAAGAGTTCGGCCGCCCGCCTTCCCCCCTCTTCTCCGAAAAGCTTCACGAGCCCGTCGGGATCATACTTGATGCCGGGAATGACCTGCCCACCGCTTCGACCGGAGGCGCCCCAACCGATCTCGCCCGCTTCGATGACCTGAACGCTCCGCCCCGCCTCGGCAAGGTGCAGGGCGGTGGACAGACCCGCGTAACCGCCGCCGATCACGGCGACATCGACGGATATGTCGTCTGCGAGAGGTGAAGTGGCCGGCGGTTCCGCCGCGGTGGCAGCCCAGAGCGACGGGGGGAGTTCGAGCTTGGTCACGGATCGAATGCCTATTGTTTGAGAACGCGTCGAAGGAAGTCGCGCGTGCGTTCATGCCGCGGCTCGGTGAGAACCTCCTCGGCGGGTCCTTCCTCGACGATGAGGCCGCCGTCCATGAAGAGCACGCGGTCGCCGACCTCGCGGGCAAAGGCCATCTCATGCGTGACGACCAGCATGGTCATGCCCTCGTCGGCCAGTTCGCGCATCGCGCCGAGCACTTCTCCGACCAGTTCGGGATCGAGCGCGGAGGTCGGCTCGTCGAAGAGGATCGCCTTGGGCCGCATGGCGAGTGCCCGCGCGATGGCGACGCGCTGCTGCTGACCACCGGACAAGGCGGCCGGAAGATTGTTCGCCTTGGACGACAGGCCCATCTTCGCGAGGAGCTCGCGCCCATGCTCCTCGGCCTGAGCGCGTGGTTCGCCCTTCACGTGGATCGGGCCCTCCACGACGTTTTCGAGCGCGGTGCGATGGGGAAACAGGTTGAAACGCTGAAACACCATCGTGACGGACTGGCGCATGTCGCGGATCGAGGCGTCCCTGCGGTCCACCTTGGCGTCATCGATCGTGATGAGACCATCCTCGTAGCTTTCCAGCCCGTTGATGCAGCGGAGAAGCGTGGACTTCCCGGAGCCGGACGCGCCGATCAGGCAGACGACCTCGCCCTTCCGCACCTCGCAGTCGATACCCTTGAGGACCTCCAGCTTTTCGAACCGCTTGTGGACGTTCTGAAGTCGGATCATTGCGGGCTGTACCTCCGTTCCAGATAGGACGCGAGAACGATCAGCGGGATCGAGAGTGCGAGGTAGAGCAGGGCGACGAGCGTGTAGACGGTCATGTTGTCGAAGGTGGACGCAGCCACGAGCTTGCCCTGCATGGTGAGTTCGGCCACCGTGATGACGGATGCCTGCGAAGTATCCTTCAGCAGCATGATCATGGTGTTGCCGTAGGGCGGGAGGACCGTTCGGATGGCCTGAGGCAGGATGACCCGCCGCATCATCAGGGACCATTTCATCCCGATCGACTGGGCCGCCTCGATCTGCCCCTTGTCGATGGCTTCGAGGCCTGCCCGGAAGTTCTCGGCCATGTAGCAGGAATAGGCGATGCCCAGGCCGATCGCGCCGGCCTGGAATGCGCTCAGTTCGATACCGAACTCCGGTAGAACGAAGTAGATGTAGAAGAGCTGGACCAGGATGGGGATGCCGCGCACGGTGTTGACGACCGTCTTCGACACGAACACCAGCGGCCCGATGCCAGAATAGCGCATCAGTGCCCAGACCAAGCCGAGGACAGTCGAAACCACGAGCGCCGCGATTGTCAGCGAAACGGTGATCACGACACCCTGGAACAGGATAGGCAGGTACTGTCCTGCGGAGTGGATGGCTTGCATCATGCGATTGGCCCCCCGGTTCCTGCGCCCTTACTGGATGCCCCATTTGGCGGCGAGCGTGTCGACGGTGCCGTTCGCCTTGAGCTTGGCGAGGGCCGAATTCAGCCGGCCCAGCAATTCGGTCTCGCCCTTGCGCACGCCGAGAGCGACCGAGCCGACATACTGGCTCTCGTAGTCGGCGAGCTGGATGTTCGGGTAGCGACCCTGCGAAAGCTGGTAGGCCATGATCGGACGGTCGCCCATCCCGGCCTTGATGCGTCCGCGGTTCACTTCGGCGAGGATGTCGGCAAGGGAGTCGTAGACGCGCACCTCACCGAACTTGCCGGAGGCTCGCAGGTTCTCGAGGTAGACGGTCCCCTGCTGGACCCCGATGACCTCGCCGGCGAGTTCATCGAAGGAGGCGGACAGGGTTTGGCTTCCCCCCTTGGCCACGACGATCCCCTCGCCATACGGCAGGACAGGGTCGGAAAAGTCGATGACCTGCTTGCGGGCCTCCGTCGCCAGCATCGCGGCCGAGATGATGTCGATGCGGTTCGAGGTGAGGGCCGGGATCAGGGAGCCGAAATCCACCGGCTGGACCTGCGGTTCGAAGCCCGCCTCCTCGCCCACCGCCTTGACGAGATCGACCATCATGCCCTGGATCTGGTTCGATCCGACGTCGAGGAAGGTGAAGGGCACGCCGGTCGGCGTGGACCCGACCTTCAAGGGCTCGGCAGCCACGGGCGCGGCGAGCGTGACGAGAAGCGTGGCGGCGAGCAATGTCTTCCTGATCATGCCGAAGTCCTTTTTGCGAGGGGGTGTCGATTGGTATGCAGGTAGCTGCCCGAAGAGATCGATCGCACCGTCTGAATGAGCGTCGGTGCGAGTTCGGCTTCCATCCGGTCCATGGTCCAGCGGCTTGTCGGCCCTGAAATGTTGACGCAGCCCAGCGTCCTTCCGTCCGGTCCGATCACCGGCGCCGCGATATTGAGGTCGCCGACGTAGAACTCCTCCTCCGCCCGCGCGAAGCCGCGTTCGCGCGCTTCGTCGACCCGCTGCATGATCGCTTCGGGATCGGTGAGGGTCTTTGCGGTGAACGGGCGCTTCTGCGCGCCTTCGACGATCTTCCAGGCGTCCTCGCGCGGGAGGGTCGAGAGGAAGGCACGTCCGGACGCGGCGCAGTACATCGGAATGCGCGTGCCGAGCGGCATGTGGATGAAGAACTGCCGGTTGGCGGTGAACCGGGCAAGATAGACCATCTCGTCGCCGTCCGGTTCGGACAGGTTCACCGACTCGCCGCTCACATCATTAAGTTCGTGCAGATGCGGGTTCGCGCGCTCGATGAGCGGGTCCATCGAGAGGTAGTAGGTCCCGAACTCGAGCGAGCGCGGCGTCAGCCGCCAGCGCTTGGCCTCGTCCTTGCGAAGATGTCCCAGCACTTCGAGCGTGTGCGTGAAACGCTGCGCCGCGCTCTTGGTGATCCCGGCTTCGCCCGCGATTTCCGTGAGACTGAGAGACGCGCGCCCTTTGAAGGCGCGCAGGACATCGAACGCACGCTCGACGCTCTCTACGAACAATTTGCTCTCGCGGGGATCTTTGTCCAACAGAATATCGCTCTGCGCTACTTTAAACCTCTAGGCAATATTAGACGCAGAGCGATCGGGCCTTGTCAAATGCAATACCGCGGCAGGGCAGCTGCGCTCCAGAAAGGGAGGAAAGGTCGCGCAGCGCTGGCGCCGACCGCGGCTCGGCTTGCGAGCGGTTGCCCCCGACGGCGGAACAAGGCGAAAGGTTCTGGCACGACGCGCAAAGGCCGGCGCCGCCCCGACATCAAGCTGGACCGCGCCAAGAGCGGGTCGGGCTGTGTTGTCGTTTCCAGGGGCTCGAGGAAAACGGCCGCTCATCCGTCCAGATGCCGGAAAGCTGACTGTCGCCTTTTCACCCCATCATGCCGATCAGCCCGGCGGACGCGGGCGCTGGGAAGCAGCCCATGCGCTTTCGCGCCCGATCCTGCCGCTTCGTTTCGAAGGGCCAGGGCCGTTCACGTTGACGCTTCACGGTCGATCCGAAGGGCGCGATCGCGGGGTGGGACCGACGATCAATCCTGAATGACGTGCGGCACGAAGCGCGAAAGGTTGCGGGTGATGCGCGAGCGGTCCTCCCGGATGCCGAGCCCTGCCGCCTCGGTCCCGACGATCCAAGTGCCGAGCACGGCGAACTGTCCCTCGGCCTCGAACAAGGACGTCAACGCCTGGATGACGCTCCGGCCCGACCCATAGTCGCCGTCGGTCGCCTCGTCGGTCTCGCCGGCCTTGAGGATCGAGATGTTCTCGCCCTCGCGCGAGAAGAAAGGCTTGCGCACGCTGTGTTCGAGTGCCGCCGCCCTCGGATCGCCCTCGAAATAGGCCGGAAGGAGGTTCGGGTGACCGGGATGCCGCTCCCACAAGAGCGGCAGGATGCCCTTGTTGGACAGGATCGCCTTCCAGGCGGGCTCGACCCATTGCGTTCCGGACGCCGAAAGATGGGGCGCGAAGGGCTCGCGCATCATGTCTTCCCAGGGGTAGAGCTTGAAGCAGCGGTCGATCACGCGGTCCTGCGGATCGGTGAAGCGGCCCAGCGCGTCGACGCCGATCGCCGCCATGTCGATGAGCGCCGTGCGATGTCCGGCCTGAACCGCGCAGTCCATGAGATAGGCGGCGGTTCCGCGATCCTCGTCGCTCTCGGTCACCGCCGCGAAATGGAAGATGCGGTCGGCCGGAAAGGCGCCGAAGGCCGCGATCAGGCTTTCCTGCAGGAGGTTGAACTGATCGGCGTCGCCGGCAAGACGGCCGAGCTCGATCTGGTCGGTCAGCCAGTTGTGCTGGAAATAGGCCGCCTCGAAGATGCCCGTCGGCGTGTCGGCATTGTATTCCAGGAGCTTGGCCGGACCGCGCCCATCATAGGCGAGATCGAAGCGCCCGTAGAGCGAGGGTTCGCCGGAGGCGAAGGACCGGCGCACGAAGTCGAACTGCTCCGGCGGGATGTCGAGCTGGGCCATCAGCGCGTCGGACTGCGCCACCTCCGCCACGAGGTCGAGGCAGAGGTCGTGCAGAGCCTGCGTCGGGGCTTCGATCTCGTCCTCGATCTCGGCGAGGCTGAAGCGATAATAGGTGTCGTCGAGCCAGTAGGGCTCGCCGTACATCTCGTGGAAGCCGAAGCCGAAGCCGACGGCCTCGGCTTTCGCTTGCCAGCCCTCGCGCGGCTCGATCCGATGGCGCTCCATCCTCAGCCGCCGAAGGAAAAGCCGCTGCGGCTGGACGACAGGCCGCCGAAGCCGCTGCGCGAGACGGTGCGGGTGTTGACATTGGCCGGTCGCGGGGTCCCGACCTTATTGCCGATCACCGGATCGGACCGGTAGGTCGTCCCGTTCCGGCCGGTGAAGATCGGCGTCGGGCGCGAATAGGACCCGCCGCTCACATAGCTGCCGTAGGAATTGTAGTTGGTCATCCGCTGCACGGCGGAGGAGATCAGGTAGCCGGTCATGAAGGGCAGGAAGAAGCTTCCCCCGCCCGAGGCGCCGGCCTGGTCGCGCGGCACCTCCATGCATCGACCGGCCCCATACTCGGTCTCACAGGCCGCCTGGCCGTCGAATTTCGGGGCATCGCGCAGGTGCTGGCTGAGGGCCGCCTGATACTCGGCATTGCAGATATTGTTGTCGATACCGGCTTCGATGCACTGCGTCGGCGAGGTGAAGAGCGTGTCGGCGGACGGCTCGTCGCCGCAGCCCGACAGCGCCAGTCCGCTCGCGGCGATGGTGCCGAGCGCCAGAAGCGGCGGCCTGTTGGAGATGAAGCGTCTGGTCATGGCCTCTCCCCGTTCAATAGGTCATGCAGGCGGCATTGAGCATGCCGACCGCGAGCGAGATGCCGGCGGACCAGAGCCCCGCCGCCATCTCGCCATTGGTGATCCGCTGCGGCAGCCCGCGCATCGTCAGGCTGGCGACCCCGAAGGCGATGGCCTGGAAGATCGCGCCGATCAGCGCCCAGATCAGGAAATCGACGAGGGACACGGAGTTGGCGGCGGCCGAAGCGAGCGGCAGCGAGAAGCCGAGGATCGCGCCCAGAAACGCGACGACCGCCGTGGCGTTGCCGGTGCGGATCAGCGTCAGCTCGTGCTGGGGCGTGAGCGCGGAGTAGAGGACCGAGAAGGCGGCGAGCGAGCCGAGCCCGGTGGCGAAGTAGGCGAGAAAGGCCGGCAGGCCTGCGACGTAGCCGAACATGCTGCGGAATGTCCTGTGTTCGTGGAACGAGGGCCGACGGGTCAGAGGCGGCGGATGTCGGCCGCCATCAGCCCATAGCCGAGGATGAATTCGATCGAGGAGCCTTGCGAGGCCGCCGTCCCGAGATCGCGCTCGATATTGATCAAGAGCATCTCGCGCGCCTGTCCGAGCGGCCGGGCATAGAGCATGCAGGACTGGTGGATCTCGCGGCGGCTCTCCCCGTCGTCCACCGTTTCCACGAACTCCACGAGATCGGCCCGTCCCGTCCCGTCGCCCCAGAAGCGCTCGAAGACGATGTCGTCTGCGTCGTAGCGCGGCTGGCCGATGAGGCCGGAGGGGCCGCGCCAGCGCGCCCAGTCCGCCGCGCCCGCCGGCACCACCGAGTCCCAGGGTTGGTAGACGCTGACGTCGAGAAGCTCGTCGCCGGGCGTCGCGGACGTCGAGAGGATCTGGAGGATCGTGTTGTCGGCATCGTAGTAGCGCGACAGGACCGTCTGCGCGTCGAGCCGCGCCTCGCCATAGGCGGCGACCAGCATCATGCCGCCGGACGGCAGCGCCATGGCGGGCTGCGCTCCGACCGCCATGGCCTGGAGGCTCAGCGTGTCGATCTCGATCCCGCCCCCGATGGCGACGCCGAGCGGCCCGTGCTCGGCGGGCAGCGCCGCTTGGTTGCCGCCCGATCCCCAGCCGAAGATGCGTCCGATCATCGCGTTCCACCTTGTGCCGTTCGCTACAACCCTTATGACATGCTGGCCGCCCGACGGAAGGGCAGGAACGGTTCGAGACGGGAGTTTGCAGACGTGGCCAACTTGAATCTCGCATCCCTGACGGAGCTCTTCGCCTCCGATCCCCCCGCCCTCGGCGACGTCGACGTGACGATCGAGGGTGATGTCCTGCGGGTCACGCTGAAGGAGAAGGGCCATCTCGACGTCTTCGTCGTCGCAGGCGGCGACCAGATCCTCGCCAGCGTCATGCTGGCACCCGCCGAGAGCGTGCCCGAGCGCAGCGCCTTCGAGCGCCTCGCGCTGAAGACGCACAAGCTGGTGCCGCTCTCCACCTTCGGCATCTCGATCGTGAACGGCCAGGAGTGGTACGAACTCTTCGGCTCGCTCTCGGCCCGCTCGTCGGCCGACGTGGTGGTGGAGGAGGTCGCGGTCCTGGCCAGCAACGCCGAGGATGCGGCAAGGCTCATCGAGGAATGGCGCAACGGGGAGATCGCGGCATGAGCGTCTGGGGCAAACTGTTTTCCGCCGTGCGCGGCGGCATCAACGAGGCGGCCGAAAGCGCGGCCGACACGCAGGCCCTGCGCATCCTCGACCAGGAGATCCGCGACGCCGACAACGCCCTGCGCAAGGCGCGCTCGGATCTCGCCGGCATCATGGCATCGGCCAAGGCGCTCGGGCGCCGCGTCGACGAGGCGCGGGCGAAGGACCAGAAGGACCTGGAATCGGCCCGTGCGGCGATGGCGGCCGGTCGCGAGGACCTCGCCCGCCAGCTTGCCGACCGCATGTCGCGCAATCGCGCCGACATGGCCCGCGACGAGGCCGAATTGCAGCGCCTCCAGGGCGCGCAGGCGCAGATGCTGCGCGCCGTGCAGGACACCGAGACGCGCATCCAGACGATGCGGCGCGAGGTGGAGAGCGTGAAGGCGAACGAGTCGCTCCTGCAGGCGCAATCGGCGATCGCCTCGAGCCATGCCGGCGTCAACTCGCGGCTCGGCAGCGCGATGGAATCGCTCGAGCGCGTCAAGCGGCGGCAGGAGGCCGTCGCGGGACGGCTCGAGGCCGGCGCCGAATTGCAGGCCCTGCAGAGCGGCTCGTCGCTCGACCAGGCGCTCCTGGAAGCCGGCATCGGCGGCCCCCGCTCCTCGTCCGACGACATCTTCGCCGAGATCACGCGCAGCGAGGCTCCGAAGTCCATCTCCCACGAGCAGCCCAACGCCACCATCACGTATCAGCCGAAACCCTAAGGCGAAGCTCAGGGGGCATCTGGCCGACAACCGACATCCCGGAAATCTTCCGGGGTGCGGTAACTCGGGCTCCGTTGCACGGGGTCTGGCGGCTGGAAACTTGTTCGACCGCCTCCATCCATCGACGGCCGACAGCGTCGGAATATCGGCATTCTGGAAACATTGGTGCCAAACTGGAGGGGAAACTGCAGGCGGGGCGATCTGCTTTGGCCAACTTTTCTCCGTTTCCGCTGGTCCGAAAATCGTTGCAACGGAGCCATAAATCGAACATTGGCCGCGCGGCGCGTGTCTCCACGGCGATGAAGGTGAGAAAGCTGATCCCTCCGACGCCGGCCAGCACGATGCGGAGACGATCGGCGCCCAGCCCCTGACCCTGCGTGATGAGGTGGACGAGGCGGAACACGGCAAGCGACAGCGTCGCCATGCCTGGCAGGTCGATCCGGACGGCATGAGGATTGGAGGAATCGACCACGCCCGTCCGTGCGGGCGCGAGCGTGACGAGCGCCAGCGCCGCATGGACGAGGAACGCCCACTCCCAACTCGCGACGGCGATCGCCAGCCCGCCGATCAGCGGGCCGAAGCCGAGGCCGATCCCGAAGATGACGCCCCACCAGCCGAACGCCGTGCCGCGTTCCGGTCCGTCGCGGATCGCCGCGCATCGAGACCGAGGCAGGGCTCGGAGGTGCGACCCTGCCCTCTTCGGTCAGATGCCCCCGGATGGCGTTGATGATCGATCTGCGCTGGCGAACCGGACGAGCCGCCGGACCGGCCGTGTCTAACGGAAGCGCAGGTTGGAGCGGGACAGGTCGCCGATCTCGGCGCAGCCCATCAGGCGCATGGAGCGCTCGATCTCGCTCCGCATCAGTTCGAGCGCGCGTTCCACGCCCGGCTGTCCGGCTGCGGCGAGAGCGAAGAGATAGTAGCGCCCGAGCCCGACGGCCTTGGCGCCGAGGGACAGGGCCTTCAGCACATGCGTTCCGCGCTGCACGCCGCCGTCCATCATCACGTCGATCCGGTCGCCGACGGCGTCCACGATCTCGGCCAACTGATCGAAGGCGCTGCGCGACCCGTCGAGCTGGCGCCCGCCGTGGTTGGACAGGACGATGCCGGTGCAGCCGATGTCGACGGCGCGCTTGGCATCCTCCACCGTCATGACGCCCTTCAGGCAGAACCGACCGTTCCAGTGCGCCACCATCTCGGCGACGTCGTCCCAGTTCATGGAGGGGTCGAGCATCTCCGTGAAGTAGCGGCTGATCGAGACCGTGCCGCTGCCCATGTCCACGTGGCTGTCGAGCTGCGGAAGCTTGAACTTCTCGTGCCGGAAATGGTTGATCGCCCAGCCGGGCTTGACCGCGAATTGCGCGATGCCGGCCGCATTGAGCCGGAAGGGAATGGCAAAACCGGTGCGCTTATCGCGCTCGCGATTGCCGCCGGTGATCGAGTCCACCGTCAGCATCATGACCTCGACGCCCGCCTCCTTGGCGCGCGCCATCATCTCCCGGTTCAGGCCGCGATCCCTGTGGAAGTAGAACTGGTAGACCTGCGGACCCGAGCTGATCGCGCGAGCCTCTTCGAGGCTGACGGTTCCGAGCGAGGACACGCCGAACATCGTGCCGAACTTGCCGGCGGCCGCGGCCACCGCTCGCTCGCCGTCGTGATGGAAGAGCCGCTGGAGCGCCGTCGGCGAGCAGTAGAACGGCAGCGCAAGCCTCTGCCCCATCACCGACACGGACAGATCCACCGTCTGGACGCCGCGAAGGACGCTCGGCAGGAGATCGCAGGTCTCGAAGGCGGCGGTGTTCCGGCGATAGGTGACCTCATCGTCTGCCGCGCCGTCGATATAGTTGAAGATCGGCCCCGGAAGACGTCGTTTCGCCAGGCGCCGGAAGTCATGGAAATTGTGGCAGTCGTGAAGGCGCATGTGTCTGGATCTTCCCTGGAAATGGCCGCCGGATCGCCGCGCTCCGCGCGTCCATGCTGGCGCGACCGGCCTTGTGTGCGAAACGGCAGCATCCGTTCGTCGCGGAACCGTCTTGAAGGCGCGGCCCACGACGAACGGGCGCTCCGGCAAGATGCGGCTGACGACGGGCGGTTCGTTGCCGTCTTGTGAGCGGGGCCCGGAGGAAATCTCCGCCGGGCCTCGTCTCGTTCCTGTGCCGATCAGGCGGCGAGTGCGCGAGCCCTCAGGTGGCCCTTGTTCGTCGCCATCGTCGTCAGGACGATGGCAAGCCAGGCCGCGGCAAGCGCCAGCCACAGTCCGCCGTAGATCAGGTCCATACCGATCAGGCCCGCTGGGACGACATAGTAGGCCATCGGGATCAGCGTCATGCGGATGATTTCTCCTTCACGATCCTTCAGGCCTACCACGGCGGAGGCCGCCACGACGTTGTGCACGCAGACCATGTTTCCGGCCGCGCCGCCGACCGCCTGGAGGGCGACGACGATCATCGTGCCGAACCCGGCCAGCCCGATTTGTTCGGCCGCGGAGAACTGGAACAGCGCGAACATCATGTTGGAGACGGTGTTGGACCCGCCGCCGCCCCCATCATCGTCCCGGCCGACCGGGACCAGGCCCGTGCGTAGGCCCGGCTGCTCATGCGATAGAGCCCGAACGCGATCAGCGAGGAGAGGATCAGGATCGTGCCCGGAGCATGGAGGAGCTGCGACGACGCATCGATCCCGGAGCCGAAGAGATCGTTGAAGGCGATCGTCGCGTTCGGGGACGTCAGGGCCGCCTTGAGGGGGGCGATCGTGCGCGTCGCGATCAGGAGTGCGGCGACGATGATGTAGGGCGACCAGGCTGTGAGCAGGGAGATGGGACGGGCTTCGCCCGCGTCCTTGGCCTCTGCCTCGCCGGGCGTCATCGAGCCGAACCAGTGATCGTTAGCGGCTTCCCGCGCCGGGAAGTCGAAGCGGTCCTTCGGCATGAGGAAGCCGGCCCGCGCGGCGGGAACGACGATGAGAAGGCCGACGAGACCGCCCACCACCGAAGGGAATTCGGGGCCGAGAAGCTGCGCGACGATCGTATAGGGCACGGTGAAGGCGATGCCGGCGAACAGGGCGAACTTCCAGACGCGGAAGCCGTCCGCGAAGGACCGGTTGGCTCCGAAAAAGCGGGTCATCATGCCGACCATCATCAACGGAATGACGAAGCCGACGACGGCATGGATGACCGCGACGTTCGCGGCGACATGGATCACGTACTCGGCCGTCGACAGCGGAGCGACGCTCGTGGCCACCTCGGGGCTCGACCCGAGCCCCATCTTGATGCCGACGAGCATGGGCGTGCCGACCGCGCCGAAAGAGACCGGGACCGACTGGATGATGAGCGTGACGAGGACGGCGGCCATGGCCGGGAAGCCGAGGGCGACGAGAAGCGGAGCGGCAACGGCCGCAGGGGTTCCGAAGCCGGAGGCTCCCTCGATCATCGAGCCGAACATCCAGGCGATGATGATCGCCTGGATTCGGCGATCCGGGGTCAGGTCACTGAACCCACGGCGGATCGTCCGGATCGCACCGCTTTCCTCCACGGTCTGGAGAAGGAGGATCGCGCCGAAGATGATGAAGAGCAGCGTGAGCGCCGTGACGATGCCGTTCGCCGTGGCGCCGGCGACGACGGAAAACGACTGTCCCCAGACCGTGAGAGCCAGCGCCAGCGTGGCGAGATAGGCCATCAGCATGGCCAGTTTGGCGGATCGTCGCATCACCATGAGCAGCAGGAAGACGACCGCGATCGGCGTCACGGCCAGCAAGGCCAGCAGGCTTTCATTCATGATACGGATTTCCTCCCGAAACATGGTCCTGCGCTGGCCGACCACCAATGCCGGACCACCTTTTCCGGCAAATGGCCAAATGCCTTGACCAAGCTTCGACGTTGCGCGGCCCGTACGGCCTGTCGGCCGCCTCATTAGAGCCGGAAGACCAGTTCGACCATCGACGACGGCAATTGTTGGTGTTTCAGCGCCGCTGAAGGCATGCAAGGCAGGCTCGGCGGTGCTATACAATCTCACGCTATACGGGCGTCACCTCCACCCCCGAAGGCCATTGGTAAAATCATTTTACCAGACCAGTCAACCGCACCCAGCGAGGGTTCAAGAGCGACATGGAAAAGTTCAAGGCGGATGGAGGCGGCTCGAAGGAGGATAGCGTCGTCGAACGAACGGCTCGACATCTCGAAGAGCTCGTTCTGGAAGGCTCTCTCGCGCCCGGGGACCTCCTTCTCCCCGAGCGCGAACTTGCGATCCGACTGAGTGTTTCGCGGCCAACGCTTCGCTTGGCGATCAAGATCATCGAGGATCGCGGCCTGATCCGGTCGGTGCCGGAAGGTCGAATCGTAGCCCCCATCGGCCGCGCGATCACAGATCCCCTCATGGAACTCATGTCGGCCCATGGCATGGTCGTCGACGACTATCTCGAGTTTCGCTACACGACCGAACGGATGGCGGCCGAACTCGCGGCGCGCCGGGCCAACGATGTCGACCGGGCACAGCTCAAGCGCTGCATCGATGCCATCGACGCGGCGCACGAACGAGGCGTGGAGCAGGACGAAGCGGATGCGGACGTCGATCTGCACATCGCCGTCTACGAGGCGAGCCACAACCTCGTCGTCCTTCACGTGATGCGTGCCCTCTCGGGAATGCTGCGAACGGGCATCATCGAGAACCGGGGCAAGCTCTTCCAGCGGCCGCAGACCCGAGACGCCCTGCGCGCACAACATCGGGCAATATACGAGGCAATCGAAAGAGGGGATGCGGAAGCGGCCGGAGAGGCTGCCGAAGCGCATGTCCGGTACACGCACGATGCTTTGCGGGAGGTCAACGCAGCTGAGGCGCGCCTGCATGTTTCACTGAGGCGGAGCCGAGGAGGCCGCGTTAGTACGAAGAGCTTCGACGAGAAGAACGGTTCAAACTGAGAACTGGACGATCTGCATCTGACAGCGTCGAAGCGATCCGGCGTTTGATCTGAGCTTGGCGTCCGACATCCTCGAACCAAACGCGGCAAACCTAAAGTGCGAGCCGCCCGTCCGCGTCTTGCATCTCGTCGCTCGAAGCAGACCGCCGGAAAACCATCCATGCGCGTCGGTCGGCGCCAGAAAGGCGGACGTCCGGAAGCGGTCCATCCGCTATCGACCCATCGTCGCCGATTTCCTAGCGGGTCTTCGGATCCCGGAATAAGACCATGACCTGAACGCCTCTGCGGTGCGGTGAGAACCGCTACCCTTTCGTCGAGCCGATCGTTGGCGGAAAGCCTTCGCTATCGACGTAGGTCCTCAGGAAGTCCGCGAAGCTGTCCGCCAGAACGCCCCATTCGGCGGGACCGACTTCATGCCAGGCATCCAGCACCGGCTCGATGCCGTTCGGTCCGCGAGGGCCGAAGACAAGGACTTCCTGCCCGTCGGTATGACAGAACGGAATGTAGGGCCATTCCTCGAGGTCGGGGTCGATGTCCTTCTCCCGCAGAAAGGCGTCCTGGTATTCCCTGACGAGATCGGCGCATCCACGAAGATGATGGCTGTTCCAACATCCGTCCGCGAACGCCCTTTCGTCGGCCTCGTCCACCGGATCAGGAGAGATGAACCCGCCGTCGTGGAGCCGTAGAAACATCCTGTAGGCTTCCGGTAGCGAGAGCCCCATCACAGCTTCGGCGTCGGCGATCTCTTTCGCGCTTGCAGGGGGTTGAAAGAAGGCCCGGCCTTGAAGGCGGACGATCAGACGGCTGAGTTCCGCCAGCAGTTCGACCATGTTCAACGCCTTCTCGATGCGACACGTCCGAGCTTCGCTGCGGGACGTCAGCTTCGATCGAGTGAATGCCCGAAAGGAGAACGGAAGAAAACCACCCCTAGCTCACGGTCTCGCCTCGTTTGGAGACGCCATCGCGCGCCCGCTGGATCGTCAGGCGGCTGACCGCGAACTCGCGGGACAGTGCAGGGACGGAAGCCCCCTCCCCGATCCGTTCGACCACTATGCGCTTCTGCTCGGGTGTCAGCTTTGCCGGACGTCCCAGCACCTTGCCCTGCTCCCTGGCCCGGACCAGCCCGGCTTAGGTGCGCTCGATCAGAAGGTCTCGCTCGAACTCGGCCACCGCATTGATGACGCTCATCGTCATGCGGCTCGTGGAACTCGTCAGGTCGACGCCGCCCGAAGCCAGTTAGTGAACCTTCACGCCCATGCCGGCCAGGCGTTCACGACGAGAAGCGAAACGGCACAAGCGATCCACCTTGACACGCGAAGCTCCAACCAAGCATGTAACGTGTTACATGTTAGAAGTGGAGATGTGGGCATGCCCGGCCGAAACACGCTGCGGATCGTGCAGCCGCCGTCGCTCGCGGCGATGGTGGCGGATCGCCTGCGCGACGCGATCGTCGACGGGGAGTTCGCCTTGGGTGAGAACATCTCCGAAGAACGGCTCTGTGCGGCGTTCGGTGTCAGTCGGTCGCCCGTCCGCGATGCCTTGAACGCATTGCAGTTCACAGGGCTCGTCGAGGTGCGCCCGAAGCGCGGCAGCTTCGTCTTCAACCCGACGGAAACGGATGTCGCGATGCTATGCGATTACCGGTTCATGCTGGAGCGCGAGGCCGCGCTGATGGCGGTGCGCGTGGCGCGGGACGACGTGGCGGCCGGGCTCGAGGCGGCGGTGCGTCAGATGTCGCAAGCGCACACGGGCGGCGACCGTCGCGCCTATGGTCACGCGGACACGGCTTATCACGGCGTCTTTTTCGCCTGCTGCGGCAACTCCCTCGTCCGCGATGCCTATCGGCTGGCTGAGGCGAAGCTCGCGACGCTGCGTACGCTTCTCACAGCGCCCTTCGACGAACGGCGCGAGTCTGGCCTGATCCAGCATCAGGAGATGGCCGAAAGGCTGCTCGACGGCGACGAGGCTGGCTTCGTCGCCAAGCTCAAGATGCATGCCGACTGGAGCGACAGACTGCCAGCCACGCTATCGCCACAGCAGGAGGGACCCGGTTTATGATCGATCAGACGAAGGTTCTGCGGGGACTTCTGACGCAGCGGGGGATCGTTGCCGCCCCTGGAGCACCGGATGCGCTTTCGGCGCGACTGGTCGCCCAATCGGGCTTCCCGGCCGTCTACATGACCGGGCTCGGGGCGACGGCGAGCCGGCTCGGGGCCCCCGATCTCGGTCTGCTTGGCCAAACCGAAATGGCCGAGCAGGCCCGCGCGATGGCGGCCGCAGCCGACATTCCGGTGATCGCCGATGCCGATACCGGCTATGGCGGACCGCTGAACCTGCGCCGAGCGGTGGCCGATTACGCGCGGAGCGGTGTCGCCGCCTTCCATGTCGAGGACCAGCAGATGCCCAAGCGCTGCGGCCAGCTGGCCGGCGCGCGGCTAGTCCCGCCGCTCGAGGCCGAAGCGCGCCTGCGCGCCGCCATCGCCGCCCGCGACGCCTGCGGCCGTGATATGCTGGTGATCGGGCGGACCGACGCGCTCGGCAGCGAAGGCATGGAGGCTGCGCTGGAACGGGCGCGGCGCTACGGCGATACCGGCGTCGATCTCGTTTTCGTCGACGGCATCCGCACCGTAGCCCAGGTCGAGGAAGTCGCCCGAGCCCTGCCGAACCCGAAGGTGGTCAGCCTCGTGGACGGCACGGACGCGGCCCGGCTCGGGCTGGACGAATTGCAGGACATGGGCTTCTCGATCTGCCTGTTCGCGCTGACCACGCTTCTGGCGAGCCTTACGGCACAGGCCGAGGCGCTGCGACGCCTGCGCACCGATCGCCGCATCGCCGCCAACCCGCAAGGGTTCGACTATGCGCGCTTTTCCCAATTGGTCGATCTCGCCGGGCATCAAGCCTTCGCGCACGAGTTCGAAGCGTGACGGTCCCGGTTGTTTTGATCACCGGCGGCGCTGCGGGCATCGGGCTTGCGATAGCGCGGCGGGCCGTGAACCGGGGCGCCGCCGTCTGGCTGTGGGACCGGGACGAACGCGCCCTGGAAGCGGCGCGGGCCGGACTTGGCGCTTCGGCGCGCACGCAGGTCGTCGACGTCTCGGACGAGGCAGCACTGGCCGAGGCCGAGGCGGCGCTCGCCGGCCGGCCGCCGACGCATCTCGTCAACAACGCGGGCATCCTCGGTCGGCCCATGCCGCTCGACGCGATGGAGGCCATCGAGATCGCCCGCGTTCTTGCCGTCAACGTGTCCGGCACGCTCCTGGCCACCTCGGCCTTTCTGCGCGCCCGCCTGCCACATCCGGGCGCCGCCATCCTGAACATGTCCTCGATCGCCGGCACCAACGGCGGGTCGCCCGGCCACGCGCTCTACGGCGCGACCAAGGCGGCGCTCCTTGCCCTGACGCAGGCCATGGCGCGTGACCTCGCGCCGGCCGTGCGTGTCAACGCCCTGGCCCCCGGCATCATCGACACGGACATTCAGAAGGCCGTTTTCGCCGACCGCCAAGCGCTTCACGCAACGGCCGCCGGCATTCCGCTCGGCCGGGTCGGCACGCCGGATGAGGTGGCGGAGGCCGCCGAGTGGCTGCTCTTCGCCGCCCCGTACGTCACGGGAGAAACCATTCGCGTTGGAGGAGGGCGCAAATGAAACAACTGAACCACTTGTTCTTTAGAGCCATCGACATCGCCCTCGTCGCCCTCCTGGCGGCGATGACGGCGATGGTCTTCGGCAATGTCGTGCTGCGTTACGGTTTTGGCTCGGGGCTGGACTTCTCGGAGGAGATGTCGCGCTTCTGCTTCGTCTGGCTGATCTTCCTCGGCTCGATCGCCGCCATGCGGCGCGACCTGCACATGGGCTTCGATTCCGTCGTCGTCTCGGTCGGACCTAGGACGCGTCGCATCCTCCTGGCAATTGCGAACGGCCTGATCCTCGCCTGCTGCCTACTCCTTCTAGCCGGTACGCTCATGCAGTGGCACGTCAACGCCACGAACGCCGCGCCGGTGACCGGCATGCCGATGAGCTGGCTCTTCGGTGTGGCCGTGCCGATGAGCCTCGCCATCGGCCTGATGGCCGGCTGGCGCATGATCGGCTACGCGAGTGGCCGCCTGACCGATGCTCCGGTCGCGCAGGGCGAGTTGCACGAATGAGCCTCGTCATCTTCCTGGCGGTCCTGGGCGCGGCCATGGCCGTGGGCGTGCCCATTGCCTTCTCCCTGATCCTGTGCGCGGTCGCCATGGGTTTCGCCCTCGACATGTTCGACCCGCAGATCATTTCGCAGCGGATGATCGTGGGCGCTAACAGCTTCACGCTTCTGGCCATTCCCTTTTTCCTGCTCGCCGGCGAACTCATGAATGCGGGCGGCATGTCGCGCCGGATCGTCGCCTTCGCGATCTCGCTCGCCGGGCATTTCCGCGGCGGTCTCGGGGTGGTCGCGATTTTCGCCGCCATCATCCTGGCGTCGCTGTCCGGCTCGGCGGCCGCCGACACCGCGGCGCTCGTGACCATGCTCCTGCCGATGATGCGAGGAGCCGGCCACGACGAGGCGCGTTCGGTCGGCCTGCTCGCCTCCGGCGGCATCATCGCGCCGATCATCCCGCCTTCCATCGCCTACATCATCTTCGGGGTGGCCACCAATCTGTCGATCAGCCAGCTCTTCATGGCCGGCATCGTGCCGGGCGTGATGATGGGTGCCGGCGCGCTGGCGGCTTGGATGGTCGTTTCGCGGCTGGACAACGTGGCGCCGCTTCCCCGCGCCAGCTGGGCCGAGCGCGGACGGGCGACGCGCGAGGCGGCCTGGGCCCTCGGCCTGCCGGTCATCATTCTCGGCGGAATTCGCTTCGGCATCGTCACGCCCACCGAGGCGGCGGTCCTGGCCGTGGTCTACGCGCTCTTCGTCGGGCTGGTCGTCTATCGGGAGTTGAAGCCCTCGCAGCTCTTCGAGGTCTTCCGAAACGCCGCGACGACCACGGCGGTCGTCATGCTGCTTGCGGCCGCCGCGCTGGCCACCGCGTGGTTCGTCTCGATCGCCGACCTTTCGGGCATCGTCCTGGAGTTGGTCGAGCCGCTCATCGAGCATCCCAAGCTGCTGATGGCCGTCATCATGCTGCTCGTCATCGCCGTCGGCACGGCGCTCGATATGGGACCAACCATCCTCATCCTCGCCCCGGTGCTCCTGCCGGTGGTCAAGGAAGCGGGGATCGATCCGATCTATTTCGGCGTCCTCTTCGTCATCAACTGCGCCATCGGCCTCGTCACGCCGCCGGTCGGCATCGCGCTGTCGGTCGCCTCCGGCGTCTCCGGCGTCTCCATGCACCGCGCCTCCATCGGCGCGCTGCCCTTCATGATCGCGCAGATCGGCGTCCTGTTCCTGCTGGTCCTGTTTCCGCAGCTGGTGCTGTGGCCGATGGAATGGCTCCGCTGAACGGAGCCTCGAAGTATCCAACGTCGTCTCTCGGGAGGAGAACAAGAATGAAACGCAACATGAGCGCCTTTCTCGGCACCGCCATCATCGCTTTGTCGTTGACGGCCCCGGCCGGCGCGGAGGTCGGCCGCCACACGTTCAAGATCTCGAACGGGGCGGCGGAGGATCATCCGGTCTCCGCAGGCGTCAAGGGCATGTCGGCGTGCCTGGAAACCAAGACCGACAAGAAGATGAAGCTGCGAGGCTTCTACAACGGCGAGCTGGGTGACGACGCGGAGGCCACGCAGTCGGTCCGCTCGGGATCGATCGAGATGGTCGTCACCGGTGCCGCCGCCATCGGCGGGATCGAGCCGGCGATGAGCGCGTTCGAGCTCCCCTTCCTGTTCAATTCGGACGCCGAGGTGGACGCGGTCATGACCGGTCCCTTCTTCGATCACGTGGCGGCCAAGATGCCGGCGCACGGTCTCGTGCTGCTTTCGATCTGGGAGAACGGCTTCCGCAACGCGACCAACAACAAGCATGCCATCGAGAAGGTCGAGGACTTCCAGGGCCTCAATTTCCGCGTCATGCAGAACCCGATCTTCCTCGACACCTTCCGCCGCTTGGGGGCCAATCCGGTGCCCATGGCCTTCGGCGAGGTGTTCACCGCGCTGGAGACGGGCGCCGTGGACGGCCAGGAGAACCCGCTGCCGCTGATCCAGGCCAGCCGGTTCTACGAAGTCCAGAAATACCTGACCCTGACGCGCCATGCCTATTCGCCGACGCCGGTTCTGATCTCCAAGACGGTCTGGGACAAGCTGACGAACGAGGAGCAGGACCTCATGCGTACCTGCGCCGCGGATGGGCGCGTCAAGCAGATCGAACGCTCTCGCGCCGCAGTCGAAGAGGCGCTGAACGAGCTCAAGACACACGGCATGACGGTGTCCGAGCTCGGCCCGGAGGAAACCGCTCGTCTGCGCGAGATCGTCGCCCCGGTCTACGACGCCGCCATGTCGACCGTCGGACGGGAGAACTACGACCGTCTGACGGGCGAACTCGAAAAGCTGCGGGGCAACTGACCCCGCGCTGCCGCTTCCGTTGCGGCGCTCCCCTGCGCCGCAACGGCTCCTCTTCCAAAGGTTGATCATGCCAGTAGAAGCCCAAGCCTGCCTCGCCGCGCTCGCCTCCGCCTTTTCCGGCTCGGCCTTCCTGCCCGGCGCAGAGACCCCCGCGCGCAACCTGCAGGACACGAGCTACCTGCCACCCCAGATGCCGCTCGCCGTCGTGCGGCCCGACACGCCGGAAGGCGTGGCAGAAGCCGTCCGGATCTGCGCCCAGCATGGCGTCGCGGTCGTACCGCAAGGCGGTCTCACGGGTCTGGCGGGCGGCGCGCATCCGATCGCCGGTGCAGTGATGCTGTCGCTGGAGCGGCTGCAGGGCATCGAGGATATCGATCCTGCGGCCTCGACCTTGACGGTGCGTGCCGGAACGCCGTTGGAGGTGATCCAGCGCGCCGCCGACGATGCCGGCTTCTTCATTCCCCTGGACCTCGGGGCACGCGGCTCGTGCCAGATCGGCGGAAACCTCGGGACCAATGCCGGCGGCAACCGCGTCATCCGTTACGGCATGGCGCGCGAGATGGTGCTCGGTCTGGAATACGTGCTGCCGGACGGTACGCTCGTCACCAGCCTGAACAAGATGATCAAGAACAACGCGGGATACGACCTGAAGCAGCTGTTCATCGGTTCGGAGGGCACGCTCGGCGTGATCACCCGCGCGGTGCTGCGCATGCAGCCGCGCCCCGGTTGCGTCAACGCCGCCCTGTGCGGCGTGGATGACTATGCCGACGTTGTATCGCTTCTGGGCGCGGCGCGGCGCGGCCTCGGACCGATGCTCTCTGCCTTCGAGGTCATGTGGGCCGATTACTGGTACGAAGCGACCACGACGGTCGGCGTGCGCTCTCCGCTGACGGGACAGCACCGCTTCTACGTGCTCGTCGAGGCGCAGGGTCTGTCCGACGAGATCGACGGCCCCAGGTTCCAGGGCTGGATCGAGGCGCAGTTCGAGAGCGGGCTCGTCTCCGACGCAGCCATCTCGCAGAGCATGGGAGACGTAGCCGCCTTCTGGGCGACACGCGACGCCTGCTCCGAGTTCGGCAGTCGCCTCGGGCCGCATGTCGCCTTCGACATCGGGCTTTCCGCCGCGCGGATGGACGATTTCGCGGTCGCCTGCCGAGCACAGCTCGCCGAACGCGTGCCCGACGCCATGTCCGTGTATTACGGGCATATCGGCGATGGAAACCTGCATCTGGTGGCGCGCTCGCGCAGCGCCGAGACACAGCCGATGTCGCAGATCTCGGCTGCGGTCTACGAGACCGTCCGCGACTTCGGCGGGACGATCTCGGCCGAGCACGGCATCGGTCTCTTGAAAAAGCCCTACCTCTCCTACTCCCGCAATCCGCAGGAATTGGCGCTGATGCGGCGCCTGAAGGCCGCGCTCGACCCGCAGTCTATCCTGAACCCCGGCAAGGTATTCGACATGAGGGACATGGCATGAACCGGTTGAAGAAGCGTCTCGCCGCCGGCGAGCAGGTGGGTGCGGCCTGGATCGAACTCGGTAATCCCGATGTCGCGGAGATCATGGTCCGGCATGGCTGGGATACGCTTGTCATCGACGGGGAGCACGGCGTCGGCGACCTCAACGACTGGGTGGCCGTCGCCCGCGCGGCGGAGGCGGCTGGTGCGGATGTGGTGCTGCGCGTGCCCGACGGGGCGGACACGACGCTGAAGCGGGCGCTGGACCGCGGGTTCCGCTCGCTGATCGTGCCGATGGTCAACACGGCGGCCCAAGCACAGGATATCGTCGCGTCCTGCCGCTATCCCGGCCTTGGGCGGCGCGGCTACGCAGCGCCGATCCTTCGCGCCTCGGACTGGGGCGCGCGATCCGGCTACGCCCGACGGGAAGCGGCCGACGAACTGCTTCTGATGCTCCAGTGCGAGCACATCGATGCGGTCGAGAACCTGCCGCAGATCGCCGCCGTGCCAGGCGTCGACCTGATCTTCGTCGGCCCGAACGACTTGGCCGGATCGATCGATCACCTCGAGCGCATGGAAGAGGCGGCGCCCCAGGAACTGCTGAAGCGGATCGAGGCGTCGGCCGCCACGGCCGGCATGCCACTGGCCACGATTCTCGGCGCGGGACGAGGTTGGAGCGATCTGCGCGCTCTGGGCTATCGGTTCATGATTGGTCCCAACGACATATCTCTGCTGATCGCGGGCGCCCGGTCCAGCGCAGCCGAGCGCGACGATGCGGCAAAGGTTGATGTGCGGGTATACTGACCCTGACGTGACCCCCGCTTTTCATCCAGCGGGAGTGAGAGTCCTGTCTTGATCTGAGCTGCTCCCGATCGTTGGACCGCCGGAAGCTGGAGTTTCCCGGCTTCGTCACGACGGCGGGCCGGTAGCGCCGTCGGGATTGATGAACGAGATCGAGCACGGACAGATCGAGATGTCGGTCCAAGATCCGGACGGCTACCTGCTGCGCTTGACGGAACGCCTGGGAACGCGTCCCGTGTCGGGCCTGTGAGGCGACGACGAATGGCTCACAACGCCGGCTCGATCTCATGCGCCGACCGACCGCTAACCACCCGGTCCGGTCTCAGGTGATCGAGAAAGCAGACGTCCCGAACCAGCCCATCCGCTATCGACCCGAGTGCGACTTTCGACGAGCATCGCCGGGTGATCCGAAGCGGACATCGAACAGTCTTGAACAGGACCTGGCGACATCGTCTGCGCGTTGGCGGTCCATTACGAGGACAACGGCGGGAAAGCGCTTTTTGCGATCTGACCGTCGAGCGCCTCGTAGTCGAAATAGCCGATCGTCTCGTAGAGCTCGGCGCGCGTTTGCATGTATGGGAGCATGGCCGTAGCAGCGCCGTCGCGCGCAATCGCGGTATAGAGCGCCTCCTGGGCCTTCGCGGCGACGCGCAGCGCGCTGACGGGCCAGATCACCATCGCATAGCCGAAGCTCTCGAACTCGGCGGCGGTGAAGGCCGGCGTGCGGCCGAACTCGGTCATGTTGGCGAGAAGCGGCACGCCCGGCAGCGCGTCGGCAAAGGCGCGGAACATCTCGGCGCTCGTCAGGGCCTCGGGGAAGATGGCGTCGGCCCCGGCCTCGAGATAGAGCCGGGCGCGGGCGATGGCGGCCTCCAGACCTTCGCTCGCGGCCGCGTCCGTGCGGGCGATGACGAGGAGATCGCGCCGTGCCCGGATCGCCGCCGCGACCTTGGCGGCCATGTCGCCGGGGCTCGCCAGCCGCTTGTCGGAGAGATGGCCGCATTTCTTCGGCAGGATCTGGTCCTCGATGTGGATGGCGGCCGCCCCCGCCGTCTCCAGCGCCGCGACCGTCGCCATGACGTTCAGCGCCTCGCCGAACCCCGTGTCGGCATCGACCACCACGGGCAGTCCCGAGGCGCCCGCCACCTGCCGGACGAAGAAGGCGACGTCGGCGGCCGTCATGATGCCGAGATCGGGCAGGCCCATCGAGGCGCTCATGGCCGCGCCCGAAAGGTACAGTGCCTCGAAGCCGGCCCGCCGCGCCTGAAGCGCGGCAAGACCGTTCTGGGCGCCGGGCAGGCGCAGGATGCCCGGCTGGGCCAAGCGCTCGCGGAGCCGGCGTCCGGCCGGCTCCTTCGTTGACAGGTCGTTGAGATAGCTCATGGCCTCGGTCCCCTCATTCCGGCGGCAGGCGGGCGTCGACCGCAAGCGGCGCATCCGGCTTGCGAAGTCTCGCAAGGACCATCGGCATGACCAGCATCAGGGCGGCCGCCGTCCAGAGCACCACGGCGATCCAGCTCGACCAGAGGATCGACACCTCGCCGGCAGAAAGCGACAGCGCGCGGCGCAGGTTCTGCTCCAGGATCTTGCCGAGCACAAAGCCGAGGATCAGCGGCGCCATCGGCACCGACAGCCTGCGCAGCCACCAGGCGATGACGCCGACGACGACCATCAGCACGAGATCGAACCCCGCCGACTTGCCGGAATAAACGCCGACCGCGCTCACCACCACGATGAAGGGCACCAGCGTCCAGGCCGGAACCGAGAGCATGCGGGCGAAGAGACCGACGAAGGGGATGTTCATCGCGAGCAGCATCACGTTGCCGATGAAGAGCGAGGCGATGAGGCCCCAGACGAGTTCCGGCTGGCTCGTGAAGAGCACCGGGCCGGGCGTGATGTTGTAGAGGGTCAGGACGCCGAGCATGATCGCGGTCGTGCCCGATGACGGGATGCCGAGCGTCAGCATCGGGATGAAGTTGGAGTTGGAGGCGCTGTTGTTGGCCGCCTCGACCGAGGCGAGACCGCGAAGGTCCCCTCGCCCGAAGCGGGCGCCCTGGGGGTCCTGCCGCTCGACGATGCGCTTCTCGGTGGAATAGGCGAGCACCGAGCCGACCGTGCCGCCGGCGCCCGGCAGCAGGCCGATGAAGAAGCCGATGGCCGAGCCGCGCAGCGTCGCCATGTTGGTGAGGCGCATCTCGGCGAGGTTGAAGAGGCTGCGCCCCATGCTCTCGACCTTCGTCGGGATGCCGGCGCGGTGGCTCTCGTAGAGCAGCAGCAGTTCCGAGATCGCGAAGAGGCCGATGACGATCGTGGCGAACTGGATGCCGTCGATGAGGTTCGGCATGTCGAACGTGTAGCGAAAGACGCCGGAGTTCGGATCGATGCCGACCGTGGAGAGCGCGAGGCCGATGCCGACCGCGAGCAGCGCCTTGACCGGCTGGTCAGCAAGGAGGCCGGCGAGCGAGGCGAAGGCGAAGACCATCAGCGCCACGTATTCCACCGGCCCGAAGGCCAGCGCCCAGCGCGATAGGACGGGCGCGGCGATGACGATGCCGACGGTGGCCAGCATCGAGCCGACGAAGGAGGTCCAGGCCGAAAGCGAGAGCGCGATGCCCGCCTTGCCCTGGCGCGACAGCGGATAGCCTTCGAGCGCCGTCATCACCGCCGAGGCCTCGCCCGGCACGTTGATGAGGATGGCGCTGATGCGCCCGCCATATTCTGAGCCGATATAGATCGACGCCATCAGGATCATGGAGGATTCGGGCGGCAGGCCGAGCGCGAAGACGACGGGCACCAGCATCGCCACCGCGTTGACCGGCCCGAGGCCCGGAAGAACGCCGACCATGGTACCGACCACGGCCCCGAGCGCGGCGAGCGCAAGATTCATCGGCGTCGCGGCGACCGAGAAGCCGGTGAGGAGAAAGCCGAGCGTATCCATCAGAGGAGGTCCCCGAGGATGCCCGTCGGCAGGACGACGTCGAGCCCGTGGTCGAAGAGGAGGAACGAGCCGACCGAGAGGACGACGCCCGTGCCTGCGCTCTGCGCCAAGGTCGCGCCGAAGATGCGCGCGACGACGGCGCTCATCAGAGCGGTCGAGACGACGAAGCCGAGCGGCTGGAACAGGAGCGCGTAGGCGAGGAGCGTGGCGGCGATGCCGAGGATGCCCCGGTTGACGCCGGCGGCGTTGGGCTCGACCGCGCCGCCGCCCTTGACGAGGAGCACGATCCCGCAGGCTCCGATCAGGATCGCCGTGATCATCGGAAAGGCGCGGGGGCCGACGGGTTCGTAGGCGAAGGGGGCGGCGAGCCCCCATCCGAAGGCGACGAGCGTCAGGGCCATGAGCACCGCCAGGCCCCCGAGCGTCCGATCGTTGCTCATGGCGCTCCCCTTACTTCGCGACGAGGCCGAAGCCGGAGGCGAGTTCCTTGTAGGTCGCCACCCGCTCGTCGACGAAGGTCTTCAGCGCGTCGCCCGTCATCGGCAGGGCCAGGAGGTTGCGGTCGGTCAGGAGCTGGGCGTAGCCGGGCGCGGCCATCGCCTTGGCGAAGGCATCGGCCCACCACTGGTAGTCCGCGTCCGAGACCTCGGGTCCGACATAGAAGCCGCGCACGATCGGCCACTCGATGTCGTAGCCTTGCTCCTTGGCGGTCTGCACCTGGCCGAGCTTGCCGGCGAGACGATCGGCCGAATAGATCGCAAGGAGCTTCAACGGCGCGCCGCCGTCGATCGCCGCCTGGCTGTCGCCGACATCGTTCATGCAGACCTGCACATGGCCGCCCTGGAGCGCGGTCGCGCAGTCGCCGCCGCCCTCGAAGGCGACGAAGCGCATGGTCTTGTGGTCGATACCGGCCGCGCGCGCGGTGAGCGCCGCCTTCATCCAATCCTGGCTGCCGATCGTGCCGCCGGCGCCCAGGATCACCTTGGAGGGATCGGCCTTGATCGCCTCCATCATGTCCTTCAGCGAGGTCCAGGGCGAGTCCGCCGCCACCACGACGGCGCCGTAGTCGGTGCCGACCGAGGCGACCCAGCGCACGTCGGCGGCCGTGTGGGCGCCGAACTTGCCCTGCGCGAGATTGAGGAGCGAGCCGGCCGAGAAGGCGACGATCGTGCCCGGCTCGTCCCGGCGCTGGCCGGCGATCGTGTTGAAGGCGACGGCACCGATGCCGCCCGGCATGTAGGACACGCGCAGCATCGCCTCCAGCGCGCCGGACTCCTTCAGCGCGGCCTGGGCAAGCTTGCAGGTGATGTCGAAGCCACCGCCGGGCTGGGCGGGCGCGATGCATTCGGGCTTGGCGGGTTCGGCGAGCGCCGGCACGGCGGCGAGGGACAGGGCGGCGGCGCCGACGGCGAGCGCCGCGCGGATCAGGGTCTTCGTCAAGGATTCCTCCCAAGGAACGGTGCGGGCCTCCCAGCCCGTCAGCCTCCTTAACGACTGTTAGCTTTCATCCGGCTTTCAGCTGCGCCGCACCATCGCCGAGGGGTGCCGACAGGCGAAGCGAAGCGACCAGCCCCTTCTCGACCCCGTTGCGAAGGCGCATCTCGCCGCCATGGGCGCGAGCGATCGTGGCGACGATCGCAAGCCCCAGCCCCGTGCGGGCCGCCGCCTCGCCCGCGATCGCGTCGGGACCGGTCGCGAACCGCTCCCCCGCCCGTGCCAGCCGGTTCTTGTCCATCCCCGGCCCCTCGTCCCGCACCTCGACGTCGAGCCACCCCGCGTCCCGGCTCGGCGCGGCCGAGAGGACGACACGGCCGCCGCGCGGCGAGGCCCGCAGCGCATTGTCGAGGAGGTTGCTCAACGCTTCGAAGAGAAGAGGCTCGGACCCATTCGCCAGGAGAGGCTCTTCGGGCGCGTCGATCTCCAGATCGATGCGCCCGCGCCTTGCCTCGGCGAGGTGAAGTCGCGCGACCTCGCGCAGGAGCCTCGGCAGGTCCACCGCCGCCTCCTGCGACGGTTCGAGCAGCAGCGCATTCTCGGCCCGCGCCAGAGCCAGGAGCTGCGTGGTCGTGCGCCCGGCCCTGTCGATGACCGGGCGCATCGCCTCCAGCGTCCGCCGCGTCGCCTCCGGATCGGCGGAACGGATGGCGAAGTCGACCTGCGACCGGAGGACGGCGATCGGGGTCTTCAGCTGGTGCGAGGCGTCGTCGATGAAGCGCCGCTGGGCTTCGCCCCGTTCGCGATGGCGCTGGAGGAGATCGTTCATCGCCCCGACGAGCGGGCGCACCTCGCGCGGCAGGCCGGCGCCGTCGAGGCGCGAGCGATCGTCAGGCTCGCGGCGGTCGAGCCGATCCTTGAGAGCCGAGAGGGGCGCCAGGGCGAAGCGCACCCCCAGCGCCAGGAGGGTCGCGGCCACGAGGACCGCCAGCGCATCGCGCGAGATGGCCCGGCGGATGAGATCGCGGCGGAACGCCTCGCGCGAGCCCGTCGTCTCGGCCACTTCGATGACGATGTTCTGCGCGCTCGCCGCGCCGTAGAGCGGGCGGTCCAGCGGCCGCTTGAAGGCGGCGACGCGGATCGGCCGATCGAAATAGGTCGCGTCGTAGAAGCGCATCTCGCCGACCGCGAGCGGCGGCGGCGGCGGAAGCAGGGCGTCGCCGATCTGCACCAGCCCGTCGTCGGTCGCGATGCGGTAGTAGACCTCGCCCGACGCGGTCGCCTGGAAGCTCTCGAACAGGGGATAGGGCAGTTCCACCCCGACGCCGCCGCTTTCGGTCGACACGTTGAGGTCGATCGCCCGGATGGCGCCCGCGAGCGAGCGGTCGTAGGCGCTGTCGGAGAGGTCGTGCAGCGAGGCGGCCGAGAGCCAGAGGCCGGCCGCGAGCAGGAAGACGAGGCCCGGAAGGGTCCAGAGGGCGAGCGTCAGCCAGAGTGGGCGCGACGTGTTCCGGGCGGTCGCCGACATGTCAGGCGGCTCCACCGTCGGTCGCCTCCAGGAAGTAGCCGAGCCCCCGCAGCGTGACGATCTGCACGCTCGCGCCGCCGAGCTTTCGGCGCAGGCGATGGACCATCACCTCCACGGCTTCGAGATGCAGGTCGCTGTCGGTCGATACGAGCCGATCGAGGAGCTGCTGCTTGGTGAGCGGCTCGCCCACGCGCTGGATGAGTTCGCGCAGGATCGCGTGCTCGCGCGGCGCCAGCGCCAGCGGCGCGCCGTCGAGGATAAAGCGCTGGGCGTTCTGGTCGAAAACCAGCGGCCCGCACTGGTAGACACCCCGCGCCCGCCCGTGGCTGCGCCGCACCAGGGCGACGAGCCGCGCTTCCAGTTCCTCCACGGCGAAGGGCTTGGCGAGGAAGTCGTCCGCCCCGGCATGGAGGAGTTCCACCCGCTTCGACAACTCGTCGCGGGCCGTGACGATGAGGGTCGGCGTCGCATCGTCGGCGGCGCGCAGGCGTTTGAGGAGCGATGCCCCATCGAGGGACGGCAGGCCGAGGTCGAGGACGATCGCGTCGAAGGTCTCCCCCTTCAGCCGCAGCTCCGCCAGCCGCCCGTCTTCCTCCCACTCTACCACGGAACCGCGTTGCGCGAGGCTGCGGCTGAGCCAGGTGGCGAGGTCGGGATCGTCTTCGACGAGGAGGATGCGCATGGATGGAGGCCCTCGCTGGCGGACGTATCGAGCTAGGATCGAAGACCTACACCAAGAAAACTCGCCGACGAAGTGGGGCCGAGTTGGGCCCGATACGGGTTCCATGACAGCTGACCGGTGCCTCATCGGGAGGAAGGTCCGCTTTCGTCAGAGAATGCTCCAGACCGGACGGTCCGCAAACCACCCCGTCCGCTCTCGGGCTGCCAAGAGGGGCCACGGCCAGACGCGGCCTATCCGCTTTCGACCCCGAGCGGACTGCGCGGCCGCTCTCCGACGGTCCCCAAACCGGCCATCGATGCAGGAGGGCGCTTTCGTATTCCAGTGAGGTGAGGTTCGATCTTGCCAAACGGCAATCAAGCCGTTTGAGAACTGGCTATGTTCCGCTTTCGATGAGGGAGTTCGCCATGAGGCCGGGCCGCGATGCCTTTATCGGCCGCGATGCGGCATTGCGGGATCTCGACGCGCTGGCGCGCTCCTCGGCCATCGTCACCGTTACCGGTCCGGGCGGGGTCGGCAAGACCCGGTTGGTGCTGGAATGGCTGAGCGCCAGGGGCAAGACGGATGCCTGTCGCGCCGCTTCCGTACGGTTCGACGGATTGGCCGGCGAAGCCGCGGTGCTCGGCGCCGTCGCCGCTGCCGTCGACATGCCGCAGACGAAGGGACGGCCGTATCGCGAGGCCATCGCGGAATGGCTCCGCGATGTCGAACAGGTGCTCGTTCTCGACAATTGCGAGCATGTCGTCGAGGAGGCCGCCAACCTGGTCGATGCCCTGGCGCGCGGCGCGCGCAAGCTCCGCATCGTCGCCACCAGCCGCGTGCCGCTCGGACTGCCGGACGAGGTCCAGGTCCGTCTCCCGGTGCTGGACGAGCCGGCCGCGCTCGATCTCTTCCTATCCCGCGCGCGCCGCCGCGCGCCGGATATCGTCTTGGAAGGCAGGGCGTTGGACGCCGCGCGCGCCGTCTGCCAAGCGGTCGACGGACTGCCCCTGGCGATCGAGCTTGCGGCGGGCTGGGCGGATGTGCTGCCCGTCGGCGAGATCGCCGCGCAGCTCTCGGAAGGGCTGGACATCCTCCAGCGTCGCGGCCCCCTGACGGATCGCCAGGCGACCCTGACGGCGACCATGCGATGGAGCCACGCGCTTCTTTCGCCGCGCGCGCGCCTGCTTCTCCGGCGTCTTGCCGCCTTTCCGGCAGGCTTTCCCTTGAGCGCCGTCGCGCCGGTCTGCGCTGGCGACGGGTTGGCGCCGACGGATGTCCTGCCGGCGCTACGCAAGCTCGTGGACCACTCGCTGGTCCAGTTCCATCTGCCGACGGCGCGCTATCGGCTTCTCCATACGGCGCGGCTGTTCGCGGCGGAACTGGCTCGGGAGGCGGGCGAACTGGACACGCTGCGCAGCCGGCACGCCGCCCATTTCGCCGCCCTGGCGCTGGAGGCGCGGGCCGTGAACTTCGTGCCGGAGGATGCCTGGCTTCCCCGGCTTCAAGCGGAGGTCGACAATCTTCACGCGGCGCTCCGAACCCTCCTGGACACGGGACGCGGCGTCGAAGCGCTGGAGACGGCGGTCGCCCTGACCCTGTTCTGGTGGACGGCCAGCCGCCATCGCGAGGGCATCGGCTGGCTGCGCGCAGCCTTGGCCGAGGCCGGGGATGCACCGGCCATGCTGCGGGCGGCGGCACAGTTCGCACTCGGCTTTCTCGAAGCGCACGACACCGGCGACTGGGCGGAAGCCGCGCACGAGCTGGATCGCGGCTTGGCGCTCCTGGCGGGGCTGGAGGCGCCCGGCGCCGATCTCCTGCGCGGCTATCTCCTCTGCCTGCGGGGCGAATGCGACACGATATCGGGCGATGCGGAGACGGGGCTGAAACGGGCTGAGGAGGGCGCCACGCTGATCGCGCGCCACCCGGAGGACCGATGGGGTCAAGGCTTCGCCGCCTGGAATGTCGGCTTCGGCTTCGAGCGCCTCGGCGAGCGGGACCAAGCGGCCGCCTGCTACGAAGAGGTCGTCGCCACGCAGCGGGACGGCAGTCTCGTCGTGCGGATGATCGGCACCCAAAGCCTTGCCGGCATCCTCGAAGTGCGGGAAAGGGCAGCGGAGGCCGTGCCGCTCTACGACGAGGCTCTGGCGCTGTGCCGGCGCGTCGGGCTGTCGCGCCTCGGCGATGTGCATGGTTCGCTCGCGCGGCTTCTCGCCGACTGCGCTCGTATCCGCGTGGCAGCCGGAATCGAGCCCGAGCAAGCGAAGGCGCTGGCCCTCGAGGCGGAGGCGACGGCCGAGCGCTTGCAGGACATGGCGGCCCGGGCGGTTGCGGCAGAGGTTCTCGAGGACCTGGCGACGCCGACGCGGGAGATCGGCACCTTCCGGCGGCAGGCCGCCGTCTGGCTCGTGGGGCTCGGCGACGCACAGGCGATGCTTCCCGACTCGAAGGGCCTGCGCCAGCTTCGCTATCTTCTCCAGTCGCCGGGCGACGACATTTCCGTCGGGGATCTCGCTGCCCTCGCCGATGGCGTCCTGCGCGAGATCGGGCGTGGCGAGCCGGCCCTCGACCGCGAGGCGCTCGCCGCCTATCGCAAGCGCCTGCGCGCTCTCGAACGATTGCTGGCAGCGGACGAGGATGCGCTGGACGACGACCAACGCGACAGGGTGCGGCGCGAGCACGACGTCGTCACGCGGGAACTGGCGCGCCATGCCGGACTCGGCGGACGGACCCGGCGCCTCGGTTCGCCGCAGGAACGCATGCGCGTCAACGTCACCCGAACGCTGAGGGCGGCCATCGCCGAGATCGAGGCCGTCTGCCCGGCACTCGGCCGGCATCTCGCCCTGTCGGTCGCAACCGGCAGCTTCTGCTGCTATCGCCCCGCCGCCCCCGTCGATTGGCGGTTCTGACCGGTCATCCTTCGAACCGGGGGTGATCCGACGAGAGGTGTTCGTCGGCATCGAACACGAGCCGCGATCCGAGCGAACGCTATTCCTTCGAGGCCCCGGACAGGGCGCCGGCAACCGCCAACGAAGGAAACGACCCATGAAGAGCATCGACGTCATCCAGCGTCTCTACGCCGGCTTCGCCTCCGGCGACCTCCCGGCGGTTCTCGCCGGCATGTCGCCCGACATCGAATGGACGGAAGCGGAAGGCTACCCCTATGCCGGCACGTTCCGTGGCCCGCAGGCCATCGTGGATGGCGTGTTCATCCGGCTGGCGACCGAATGGGAAGGCTATCAGGCCGTACCGGACCGCTATGGCAGCGAAGGCGACGAGGTGATCGCGCTCGGGCACTACAGCGGAACGTACAAGGCGACGAACAAGAGCTTCCGCGCGCCTTTCGTCCATGCCTGGACGGTGCAGGGCGGCCAGATCGTTCGGTTCGTCCAGTATGTCGACACGGTCCTCGTCCAGCGCGCATTGCAGGCGTGATGGACGCGCGCGGCGATCACGAGGTTCTGTCGTCGGATCGAATGATCTGGCCGCTGGTAGGCGTCCTGTTGCTGCTCCTGGCTCTCGCTCCGCTGGCGAAACAACCACTCCCAGTGGACCGCCTCGGCGATCTGGCCGTGTTCCTCGGCGACCCCATCGAGAAGGAGGCCAGGCCGCGCGGGGATGACCCGAGGCAGAGCAGCACCTCGTGGGAAGCGCGTTCGGATTAGGAGGCAAGCCAGTCCCTCTTCCGGACCGGCGGGACGTCAGCCGACCGTCCCGCCCTTCATTCTATCCGCGCATCGAGCAGGCCCCCTCGGCTCCGCTCCAGGCGTTCGCAAGATATGGCCGCTTTCTCACTTCCTCTCCCGAGGCCGGACGGTCGGGTTTCCACCCGCTCAAGCCGGCTCCGTTGCAAACGACCGTTGCCGGTGCGAGTCGTTCCGCCCATAGCGGCGGATAGGAGTCCCGGCCTGAGCGCAGCGTTCAAGGGCCGGCACTTCGGCCCCCGACATCATCCTTCTGTGCATGCGCTGGTACGGCCGCTACGCGCTGAGCTACCGCGACCTCGAGGAGATGATGGCCGAGCGCGGCCTGTCCGTGGACCACACCACCATCTATCGGTGGGTCCGACACTACGCTCCTGAGCTCGACCGCCGTGTCCAATGGTGCCGCAACCGCAACAGCGGCAGCTGGTATGTCGACGAGACTTGATGGAAGGTCCGTGGGCAGTGGATGTATCTCTATCGCGCGATCGGCGATCGCGGCGAGACGCTGGACTTCCACCTGTCGCCCAAGCGCACGACCAAGGCCGCCAAACACTTCCTGGGCAAGGCGTTGAGCCGCTCTCCGCACCATCGTCCTTCGGTGATCTCGACCGACAAGAACCCCGCCACCAACGGAGCGATCGCCGCGCTGAGGCGGGAAGGACGGCTTGCGGCAAGCTGCCGACACCGGCAGGCCAAATACCTGAACAACCGGCTTGAGTCCGATCATGTCAAGCTGAAGCAGCGGATCCGCCCGGTGCGGGGCTTCCAGTCGCAAAGGACGGCGCATAACGCCATTCGGGGGGTCGAGACGATGCGCATGTTCCGGAAGGGCCAATTCCGCTCGATGGTCGACAGTCTGGCCGGCGGATCGGAGGCGCGCTTCATCGGACGGCTATTTCAGGTGTTCATCGCCTGAGAAAAGAACAGAACGGGATCATTGCGGCCCAACCGGCGGTTTGCAACGGAGCCCTCCTGGGTGCTGGATTGCTGATGGCCAACCAAAGCAGTCTAGCCCCCAAAAGAGCCCAACAGGTCATTCCCGCTTCCTACGGGTGGCGGCGACCGCGAGCCCCGCACGCTGCACAGAAAGACGAACCTCCGCGAGGTGTAACAATTCAAAACTGAATTGCCGAAAATAGTAAGATATTCGAATGAAATAGCTGAGATGCCCAACCTGAGATCTCGAGTTAAAACCATTCTAATACAAGATCTTATCTCACGAATTCTCCAGCTTGAAGGGCGGATATTTAAGTTGACTCTGTTAGTCATGTTTTAGTAAGCGTCCCTGCACCGGCTCGAGGGCATGGCCGGATCGTTCCGAAGCGTGAGGGAAGCAAGGCATGGCGAACATCACCTCGAAAGGCGAGCGGCCGCGGATAGCGCGCCGAATGCTGTCCCTTCTCGGCGGCTCGACGGTCCTCGCCTTCAACGCATCGCCTGCCGTCTCGCAGGAGGCGATCCTCCTCGATCCAATCGTCATTCAGGCGGCTGACCCGGAAACGGGCATCAGCGCGACCGCAGGGAACTCGGACGGCGCCTTCGAGACGGACGGCTACGTGGCGACGACGAGTTCGGCCGCCACCAAGACCGACCTTCCCCTAATCCGGGTGCCCCAGGCGGTGTCCGTCGTCACCCCGAAGAACCTCGAGGATCGCAAGCCGCAGTCCCTCAAGGAGACGCTCAATTACGACGCCTCGGTCCGCACAGGGCAATCCGGCTTCGACCCGCGCTTCGACCTCTTCTTCATCCGAGGCTTCGATGCGAGCTACACCGGTGTCTTCCGCGACGGTCTACGCGACTTCTCCAACGGGTTCGCGCTCAGCAATGTCGAGCCCTACGGTCTCGAAGGCCTCACCATCCTCAAGGGTCCGGCATCCGGCCTCTACGGCCAGTCCAACACCGGCGGCATCGTCGATCTGCGCTCCAAGCGCCCGACGGTCGCGCCCTTCCACGAGGTGGAAGGCCAGATCGGAAGCAACGACCGCTACCAGGCCAATCTGGACGCTTCGGGCCCGCTCGGCGCCTCGGGCAACGTCTTCTATCGCATGACGGGCATCGCGCGCGACGCGGGCACCGACAACCCCTTCGTTTCCGACGATGCGCTCCTGCTCGCGCCCGCCCTCACCTACACCCCGGACACGGATACGACCGTCTCGGTCCTGGGCGAGATCCAGGGCACGCGAACCGGCGGCAACGCCGCCTATGTCCAGGCTCCAAAAGGTTTTGCAACGCTCGACATCCCGCAGGGCGATCCGAACTTCAACGATTACGACCAGACCCAGGGACGCATCGGCTTCGAGTTCGAGCACAGGCTGTCGGATCGCCTGACCTTCCGCCAGAAGGCGCGCTACCAGCACATCGACATCTTTTCGGAATATCTCTACCCGCTGAATTCGGCAGCCGATCCGATCCTGCGGCGCGGGTCGGGGATCGTCGAGCAAAGCCTGAACGCGGGCGTTGCCGATACGCAGTTGGAGGCGAAGTTCGAGACGGGCGCGCTCTCCCACACCGCTGTCATGGGGATGAACGGTTTCCATCTGGGCTTCGACAACGCGGAAGGCTTCGGCGGCGCTCCGTCGCTCGATCTCGCCACGCTCGATTTCTCCCGCGCCGTCGCCCGCCCGGCCTATTCCGTCGCGCAGACACAAAGGCAGTCGCAGTTCGGGCTCTATGCGCAGGACGCGATCACCCTCGACGGCTGGACGGTGGTGACGGGCCTGCGCCATGACTGGACTTGGATCGACACGCGCTCGGGAACGCCGCAGGCCCTCGGGCCCGAAGACCGCAAGCGCGACGCGCAAGTCACCGGGCGCGTCGGCCTCAGCTACCTCTTCGACAACGGCATCTCGCCCTATGTCAGCTACTCCACCTCGTTCAATCCGAACATCGGGTTCGGCGAGGCCGGAAACGCCTTCGATGCGACGACGTCGAAACAGTACGAAGCCGGCCTCAAGTACCAGGCGCCGACCCTGCCGTTGATGATTTCGGCGGCCGTCTATCAGATCGACCAGAAGGATGGCGTCTTCATCCAGCCGAGCGCGGACGGGTCCACCTCGATCTCGGTGCAGCTCGACACGCTCCGCAGCCACGGCGTCGATGTGGCGATGCAGGCAAGGATTCTGGAAGACCTGAACCTCACGCTCTCCTACGCCTACAACAGGCTGGAGGTCATCGAAGGGGTCGCCGCCACGGAAGGCAAGGAAATCTCGTCGCGGCCCAACCACAGCTTCGCAGCCTATGCCGATTACACGATCCAAGGCGGCTTTGCCGACGGTCTGGGCTTTGGTGCGGGCGTCCGCTACACGAGCGAGAGTTTCGGCGACGCGCTCAACACGTTCGCGAACGATGCCCGGATCTTCGTGGATGCAGCCGTCCACTACGACGTGCCGCAGATCGACGGTCTGCATCTGCAAGTGAACGCCACCAACCTCCTCGGCGAGGATGCCGACGTCTGCACCGAGGGCTTCTGCTACAAGGAGCAGAAGCGGCAGGTGCTCGGGTCCGTGCGCTACAGGTTCTGACGGCATCGGCCGGATGGAACGACCTCCGGCTTTCCCGATCATTCGCTAAGATACTGGGCCGGCGGTTCAGTTTCCGAGAGCGGAACCCGAACCCCGAGCTTTCTCAGACTTGGCAATCTGGTTGCGAAAGGAAGCGGCGGTGCCCGCTAGGGCACCGGGCCCGTCCTGCCCGAGACCTGTCTGCCACCTCGGTCGAGCGTTGGCGAATGGGGTGTTGCCGCGCGCGATCATCGTCATCGCCCGCACGCCAGCACGCCTTTCAGACGGTAATGCCGCGTCGGCGATCGCGCTTGCTTCGACCATGCCACGAGAGACATAAACGAAGGAGTTGAGTTCCGTGATCTACGACTTCATCGCGATCGGCGCGGGGCCCTTCAATTTGGGTCTTGCTTGCCTGACTGATCCTATCCCCGAGGTGAATGGGATCATCCTCGAACAGAAGGAGCGGTTCGATTGGCATCCCGGGATGCTCATCGACGGAACGACGTTGCAGACGCCGTTTCTCGGCGACCTCGTCACCCTCGCGGATCCGACCAGCCGCTTTAGCTTCCTGAATTACGCCAAGCTGCACAACCGGATCTACTCGTTCTACATCCGCGAAGACCTTTTCCTCTTTCGCAACGAATACAACCAGTACTGCCGCTGGGCGGCCGAGCAGCTGCCGAACGTCCTCTTCGGACAAACGGTCGATCGCGTCGAATACGACGAGGTGGGGCGTTGCTATCGCGCCCACAGCCGCGACCGCAATGGTTGCCGACACTCCCATAGCGCTCGGAAGCTGGTGATCGGCACCGGCAACGCACCGCATGTTCCCGAATGCGTGAAGGGTGACATGGATCACGCCACCCATTCATCGACCTATCTCGCCGACAAGGCCCGGCTGCAGGCAAGGCGTTCGATCACCGTGGTCGGAAGCGGGCAGAGCGCGGCCGAGATTTTCCGCGATCTGCTGCAGGAGAGCGATCGTCATGGCTACCACCTGAACTGGATCACCCGGTCGCCACGCTACTTCCCGCTTGAGCTGACGAAGCTCACGCTCGAGATGACGTCGCCGGATTATGCCGACTACTTCTTCAGCTTGCCGGCGGAGGAGCGCGAGCGGCTGAACGCCTATCTCTCTCCCCTGATCCACTGCTTCTATGCGTACGATCTCGCCTTCATGCCTCATGGGGAGAACCTGATCCTCGTTCTCGAGGACCACGTGCCGGTTCGCGTTGTCATGAAGGACATCGGCGAGGAGATCGGCATCCTGAACGGCGACATCGTCCTGCCCGAGGAGATCGCTCGGATCTCTTTCTCGGTGCGCGAGGACATGAAGCCCAATTGCATCTTCACCGACGTCTTCGATTGCTTCTTCCGCCACCTCTCGGCCCTTCTCGTTGAGGTCGGACTTCTGGATGAACGCCGTTTCTGGGCCCTCGTGGCCGAATGCATCGAGACCTATCAGGCGAGCCATCCCGAATACGGGGCGAAATATGTCCGCTACGACCTCTTCGCTTCGCAGTTCGCGTTGAATTGCCTGAACCGGCTCCAGATCGCCAACAACCAGCAGATGCTCGATCTCGCCGATCCGGAAAAGAGCCTGCAATTCATCGGAACCCTCGACAATCCGCTCGCGATCGTCCGGCAGGGCGCTGGATCGGCGTGAGCCGCCGATTACGCGCGCGTGAGAAAACGTACGGGGCGGAGATCTGCCCCGTGACGACGGCGTTGGCCCGGCCGAGCGACCAAAATGTGGATACACAATGCGCGATTTCGAACTGACCAGCGAGCCCGTTTCGATCGTCGGAAGCGGGAGGAAACCCGCTGCCATCGGCGTTCTGATGTCGATCGGCGGCCTCTACGTCGCCCAAAGCGTCATCAGCGGGCTGACAATGGTAAGTCTGCCGACGGTTCTCAGAGAGGCTGGGGCATCCCTCGACACAGTGGGTCTTCTCCACTTGGCGGTTCTGCCCTGGGCTATCAAATTTCTCTGGTCCCCTTGGCTCGATCGATTTCGGCGGCCGATGAACGGACGGGATCGCTCGCGCCATATCGTTCTTGCCGGGAACACGATTTGCGCCCTCGGCATCGCGCTTGTGGGACTCATGCCCATGAGCTTCCTGCCCATTCTCCTTTGCCTGACTTTGGTCGCCTTCGTGGCCGCAACCGTGGACATCGCCTGCGACGGGTTTGCCGTGGAGAACCTTGCTGCACGCCATCACGGATGGGCAAATAGCATCCAGGTAGGCGGAGCCTATCTTGGCTCGGCGCTCGGTGGCGGCCTCCTGCTGGTCCTTGTCGGGATTCTCGGCTGGGGACCGGCCTGCTGGGTGATGGCCGTGCTCGTGCTCATCTTTGGCCTGCCTTTCTGGTTGAGTTCGAGCAGTTCGAACACCATCGACGAAAGGCCTCATCGACCCTCGCTCGCTTCGGCCTTTTCGCGGCGCGACATGCGCTACGCGATCGGCGCGACCATTCTATTCGTCGTCGGCCAGAAATGGGGCCTGACCATGCTGGGTCCCTTCCTCGTCGATGAGGGGCTGGATCTGGCCACGATCGGAATGCTGTACGGGTCGGGCAGCCTGTTGCTGGGCCTCGGGGGATCCGTGCTGGCGGGTGGTCTCGTCCGGCGCTTCGGCGCCCGACCGGTCCTCGTCTTCGCCCTCGTCGCACAGGGCATGCTTCTCGCGAGCCTTGCGGGCATGGCCGTCGGCGTCGGGCTGCCAAGAGACGCGCTTGTTCCCATTGCACTCATCTCCTCGTCAGGCGTCATCTCGATCGGGTTCGTCGCGCTCTATTCCGAGTTCATGCGACTTTCGGATCCGAGACAAGCCGGCGTGGACTTCACTGTGCTCCAATGCACGGACGGCATCGCCAGCATGACCGGAGGACTTGCGATGGGCATGGTAGCGCACGTCGCCAGCTATGCCCTCGTGTTCGGCTGCGTCGCGGCAATCGCGCTTGTGTCCACGCCAGTGGTCTTCGTCCTGCTCACCCGGATGGACCAAGTTGACGATACGGGCTTTCGGGAATGGTCGAGATGAAGGAGAGAGGGCGGAAGGGGGTCGCCGATCACGATGCGGACCACCTGGGCAGCATTGCTGACGGGAGAAAATGGACCCTCGGCGAGGCGCTCGCAGTCCTAAGAAGCCAAATACCGGGATTTCCTGCCTCGGTCGGCGAGGCATTGGCGGGCTGGCACTCAGTCGACCGGCTTTTTTCCGACGAGAACAAGATCGCGAACTGGCTCGAATACCGTTCGCGCTCGTATGACGGCACAGATCAGAAGGCAGCTGCTGCCTTCGTGATGGCGGACTACGCCTATCTCTTCGCGGACGTCACGGCCTTCCTCTTCGTCCAATTCGGACTGGTACCCGATCTCACGCCCGACACCGTCCATTTGCGCTTCGGCCCTTCCGGAGCGTCCGGAGACGGCACCTACGCCATCCGCGGAGCAGAGCTGCGCTTTTCGGCGAATGAGGGGACGGCGAAATCCGCCTACCCTCCCGATTGGGCGACACTGTGCACCCGCTACCGCGAGTGCACGGAGGCGCACGTCCTCCCGCTCGTGCATCAACTCTCGCAACGCTCGGGACTGTCACAGTCAGCGTTCTGGCGTTTACTCGCGGACGCTATCGCGCTGGCTTTCCTCCAGGCTGGCGAGCGCCTGTCGCGATCTGGATTCGCAACGTCCTCGGCGCTCGCAATCTTGAAGGAGGATGGTTCGCCCCTTTGCAACCGCCAGACAGGCTTCGTAAGTCTATCTCTCGAGCCTGGGAACGGCGCATCGCCCCTCACTCGCCAATTTCGCGTGCGTGGCGGATGCTGCAGATACTACACTGTCACGGGTGGTTCGCTCTGCGTCACCTGCGTCCTGCGAAACCCCACCGAACGCGACCACGATCTTTTAAGAACGATCGCACCGACAGAACGCTCGTGACGTGCCCCTCGGGTCCGCTCGCGCAAGGCTCCCTAATTTGCCAATTAGGAGACGCATACGATGCGGCCTTGTCAGCAGCCTGTATGGCTCCGTTGCAAGTCGCGAATAAGGTCACAACAGATCCCGTTCTGTTCTTTTCTCGGGCGGCGATGACCGTCACGCAACCCATCGTATAGCACGAACAGAAGCGGCGACATTCGCGCCCCCCTCCATGCGTCGCAGTTGCAAACCGGTGGACCATGCCATCACGGCTCACGGTCGCGAGGTCGCAGCCGAGCGTGACGAGCAGCATTCCGTCCGCGCGCTCCGCGACCATGCCGACCCCATCCGGCAAACCCAACCTCTCGTTGCTGCCCGTTAGAGGATCGAACTGGTTCAGAATGCGGCGTTCGGTATCGATCCAGAGCAGCCGGCAAATGCGCTCACTCCACACCGGACATTCGTCGAAGGGCCGGTCTTGCTGGGCAGCGCGATCGACACCCCATGTCAGCCTACCGCGCGTGCCTCGGGAGCCTCCAGCGCGATCCGATTCCAAGCGGCCGCCACCTCCTCCGGCGTGCTGGCCGAGACGGCCGCGAGATCGCGCGGACAAGAGACGCCTATCGCCTCCTGCGCCCTTGTGGCGACGAACTGTCCGTTGGCGCCGCGCAGCACCTATCCGTTCACCTCGCAATGAGCCTCGTCCGGGTTCATTAGGGACAAGGAGCCTTGGGGCAGGAGGACGTTCGCGCCTCGGAGTCTGTAGCCGCCCACGCCAGCGGCGATCGCGCCGATAGCGAAACCCTCGTGCGAATGGCGGCCGAAGGTCTGCGATGGAGCGCACCCCTTTTTGACCGGGCAGGTGGCATAGCCGACAAGGCATAGGCATTCGCCTATGAGTACGACTATGTCGAAAGCGTCTGACGGCCCGGTCTCGCGGGTCGAAGTCATCACCTCGGTGCAACGGCGGCGGCGCTGGTCGACCGCCGATAAGGTCCGGCTCGTCGAGGAGGCGATGCAGCCGGGCATGAGCGTGTCCTTCGTGGCACGTCAGGCTGGCGTCTCACCCTCGCAGCTTTTTGCCTGGAAGCGCCGGATGCTGGAAGGCGGCCATGCTGCCGTCCAGGCCGATGAGGATGTCGTCGGCACGTCGAGGGTCCGCGAGCTGGAGAAGCGGGTTCGTGATCTCGAGCGCCTGCTCGGCCGCAAGACGATGGAAAACGAGATCCTCAAAGAGGCGCTCGACGTCGCTCGCCCAAAAAAACGGACCTTGCCCTTGCTGTCCTGGAGCGGTCCGACGGACGGTTCCCGGTTACGGCCGTGGCGCGAACGCTGAACGTCGCTCGTTCCCACATCAACGAGCGACGCGGCAGGACGGTGACGCCGCGGGGACCCTATCGCAAGGCCGAGGATGCCGGGATCCTGCCCGCCATCCGTGGCATCGTCGATGTCAGGCCGAGCTACGGCTACAGGCGCGTCACGGCGCTGCTGAACCGGGAACAGCGCCTTCAGGGGAAGCAGACCGTCAACGCCAAACGAGTGCTGCGGATCATGCAGCATCACGGGTTGACGCTCGAACGCCATACCGCCTCGCGGCCCGGTCGAACCCACGACGGCATCGTCATCGCGCTGCGCTCCAACATCCGCTGGTGCTCGGACCATCTGGAGATCCACGCCCGCAACCGCGAGGAAGTGCGCATCCTCTTCGTGCTGGACGCCTGCGACCGAGAGGTCATCGCCTGGTCGGCCGTCGCCAATGCCGGCATCTCCGGCGAGATAGTGCGCGACCTCATGGTCACGGCGGTCGAACGTCGCTTCGGCACCATCAAGGTCCCGCACGCCGTCGAATGGCTCTCGGACAACGGCAGCGCCTATATCGCCAGGGACACGGCCGACACGGCCCGGGCCCTCGGTCTGACGCTGCTCTTCACGCCCGTCCGAAGCCCGCAGTCCAACGGCATGTCCGAGGCCTTCGTCAAAACCCTGAAACGCGACTACGCTCGCGTCACCATCCTGCCGGACGCCGACACCATCCTCGCCTTGCTCAACGAATGGATCGAGGACTATTGCGAGGTCCACCCGCACTCAGGCCTGAAGTTCCACTCGCCCCGCGAGTTCATCAGGCTCAGTGCCTAAACCCAAACGCCGCCTGTCCGCTGAAACGGGGTCCACTCCACCTGCTCCTTCGCTCGAACCAGCCCGGCTTGTGTGCGCTCTATGAGAAGATCGCGCTCGAACTCCGCCACCGCATTGATGACGCTCATGGTCATGCGGCCCGTCGAGCTCGTCAGGTCCACCCCATCCAGCGCCAAGCAATGAGCTTTGACGCCCATGCCGGCGAGATGCTCGACTGTCGCCCGAACGTCCATTGAGTTTCGGCCGAGGCGGTCCATCTTCGTCACAACGAGGACGTCGCCTTCCTCCATCCGGTCGAGAAGCTTGGCGAAGCCCTCACGCTCGCGAGGGCTCCGTTGCAAACCGCCGATTGGGCCGCAATGATCCCGTTCTGTTCTTTTCTCAGGCGATGAACACCTGAAATAGCCTTCCGATGAAGCGCGCCTCCGATCCGCCGGCGAGACTGTCCACCATCGAGCGGAACTGGCCCTTCCGTAACATGCGCATCGTCTCGAACCCTCGAATGGCGTTATGCGCCGTCCTTTGCGACTGGAAGCCCCGCACCAGGCGGATCCGCTGCTTCAGCTTGCCGTGGTCGGACTCGAGCCGGTTGTTCAGGTATTTGACCTGCCTGTGTCGGCAGTGAGAGGCAAGCCGTCCCTCCGGCCTCAGCGCAGCGATCGCTTCGTTGGTGGCCGGGTTCTTGTCGGTCGAGATCACCGTAGGGCGATGGTGCGGAGAGCGGCTCAACGCCTTGCCGAGAAAGCGCTTGGCGGCTTTGCTGGTCCGCTTCTGCGACAGGTGGAAATCAAGTGTCTCGCCGCGATCGCCGATCGCGCGATAGAGATACATCCGCTGCCCACGGACCTTCCATCAAGTCTCGTCGACATACCAGCTGCCGCTGTTGCGGTCCCGGCACCACTGGACACGGCGGTCGAGTTCAAGAGCGTAGTGTCGGACCCACCGGTAGATGGTGGTGTGGTCCACTGACAGGCCGCGCTCGGCCATCATCTCCTCGAGGTCGCGGTAGCTCAGCGCGTAGCGGCCGTACCAGCGCATGCACAGAAGGATGATGTCGGGGGCGAAGTGCCGGCCCTTGAACGCTGCGCTCATGCCGGGACTCCTATCAATCGCTGCCGAAGACAGGGCGCTCGCATCCTACTCGGCGGTTTGCAACGGAGCCTTCCTGCCTGTCACCTCCACGCGGGCACTGGTCGCAGTTCGCGTCGACGAACCCGATCGAGCGCCTCAACCGAGAGATCAAGCGCCGCGCTAATGTGTCGGCATCTTTCCCAACGATGCGGCCGTCGTGCGTCTCGTCGGTGCCCTTATGCTCGAGACCAACGACGAGTGGGCTGTCTCGCGACGCTACATGACGCTGGAAACGCTCGGCGCCGTCAGCGATAATCCCCTCCTCAGGCTGCCTGTCCTGGCAGTCTGAACAAACTCGGCCCTGCCGAAATCGGTGTTCCTACACCACCTCGCGGGACATGACCCGCTGCTCGGGTCTCTCATATCAAACGAAATACGCAACTATAATGCCAACCAATGGGCACAGAAGGGTCTAAGATGTATGGGTAGAGCGCCGAAGACGCCCCATAATACGACAAGATCGAAAGTCACCATGGCCACCATCGGCAAGATGGTCGGCGTCTCGCAGGTTACGGTCTCACGCGCCCTCTCCGATCCGTCGAAGGTCTCGAAATCGACCTTGAGACTCATCAACGAGGCGATCGAGGCGACGGGCTTCGTTCCGAACCGTATTGCCGGAGCACTGGCCTCTCAGAAGAGCGGGCTCATCACAGCTCTGGTGCCTTCGATCACGAACCTCGTCTATGCAAACCTCCTTCATGCCTTTTCCAACGTGATGAGGGAACAGGGATATCAGATCATGGTCTCGGAGACTGGGTTTGACCTTCTCGACGAGGAAAAGCTGATCGCCACGCACTTGTCGCGCAAGCCCGATGGTTTCCTGCTCACCGGCATTCACCACACCGACATGTCCCGTCGCATGCTCCTGAACGCATACGTTCCGGTCGTGGAGTTCTGGGACATCACCGAAACGCCCATCGATCGCTGCGTCGGCTTTTCGCATTATGAGGCGGGGGTGATGGTCGCCGACTTCGCCGTCGCCGCAGGTTACAAAAAAGGCGCGACGATGACCACGGCCGATCAGCGCACGGGACGGCGTCGGGACGGCTTCGCGACTCGCTTCGAGCAGCTGACCGGAACGCCCATCGTTCAAATCAACTATCCGCCTGGACCGGCGACGATCGGGCTCGGGCGCGAGGTGCTACGGCGGCTCGTGGACGAGCATGGATTTCGCAACGGGCTGGTGTTTGCCAGTTCGGACATGTTCGCACATGGATTGCTGATCGAGGCATCGCACCGTGGCCTTCGTGTTCCGGAAGACATCGCGGTGGTGGGCTTCGGCAACCAGGAATTTGCGGCCGACACCGAACCCTCCCTCACTTCGGTTCACGTCGACCGTCTCGAGTTGGGACGCATGGCGGCCGAAGCACTTCTGACCAAGCTGAACGGCGATAGCGATCTGGCGAGGGTTATCACGCTGGACTACAAGATCGTTCGCCGGAAGTCAGCATGACTTCAAGACCTTCGGACAGTTTCGAGCGACCTCGCAGACCGGGTCGAGGACATGGGCCACGGAAGCCGCCTTCCATGACTGTCCGGTGGTGCGCGCCCTCGCCCCGCAAAACTTCCAGCCGGCCCCACGCCCACACTATGGGCAGCCTGAGTGACGCCTTCGTACTCGCTCCATAGTTGTGCTTTGCGTGTCGGGAACATTTCGGGGGTTCCCTGGGAAGCGAATCCGGCCAAGCTTCACCTTCAATGTATACGTATACCACCTAGGCGATCTGGGATTGACGTTCTCCCGGCCATATACGGGCAGCACGAAAGGAACCAGTTGCCCGCGGGGCTTCTTCAATGATGAGGGGGACAAAATTGCCATTGTGAGAAGTCGATGGTCTCATTCGCTTTTGAGAGCGTTTGACAAGCATTTGGTTATGCGCATACATTGCCCATAGTTGCGATCGACGGCCACAGGAAGCGTTGGCGAGGTGTTGCGATGACGTGCTCGCGCTCAGCGAGTCGTTCGGAGCGACAGGGCATCATCGACAATGCCGCCGTCCAGGTCGAGTTGGCGGGGTGTGTTCGCGTCAGGCGCCTTTGCCTGCGCACCGGCAGACCATTGTGGAAGGGTATCTGGCAGTACCGAGTCCATGGCGGACAGTTTTCCCTTCGCTCCGCACGAGGGTTGGTCTCGCCTCCGCTTGAAACATGGGAAGATTCGGCGTCGACCACTTCCTGAATTGAGTTTGGCCGGGGCCATCAGAAGCCTCTTGCTTGAGCATGGACAGGATCATGCCGACAGACGAAAAGGTTTCGGCAAGCCACATCCGCCGTCGGTTCTCCGCAGCGATGTCCGACATGTACCGTCGCGAGGTTCCCGCGTACGGAGTACTGATGGAACTCGTCGACGACGTGAACCGCGAGACGCTGGAGATCGACCCTGATCTGCGCGAGCGCCTAGAGGCCACGGACACGCTCGCACGCGTCTCGGACGAGCGGCACGGCGCCATCCGTCTTGGCAAACCGGACGAGCTTGCGATGATGCGCCGCGTCTTCGCGGTCATGGGAATGGCTCCGGTCGGCTATTACGACCTCTCGGAAGCCGGTGTGCCGGTCCATGCGACGGCCTTTCGGCCGATCGACGGCGACGCCTTGCGGCAAAACCCCTTTCGCGTCTTCACCTCGCTTTTGCGCCTCGACCTGATCAAGGATGACGAGCTCCGCCGGCAAGCCTCGGAGATCCTTTCGGAGCGCCGGATCTTCACCGATCGGGCAGTGGAGCTGATAGGGCAGGCCGAGCGCGACGGCGGGCTTACGGACTCCGATGCCAACGCCTTCGTCAACGAGGTCCTCGAAACGTTCCGGTGGCACCGGAACGCACAGGTGGACGTCACGATGTATCACCGGTTCCACGATGCGCATCGCCTCATCGCGGACGTCGTTTCGTTCAAAGGGCCGCACATCAATCATCTGACGCCGAGAACGCTGGATATCGACAAGATCCAGGCACATATGCCTAACCGTGGCATCACGCCGAAGGCCTTTGTGGAAGGTCCTCCGCCCCGGCGCTGTCCGATCCTCCTGCGGCAGACGTCGTTCAAGGCACTCGAAGAGGAGGTGTTGTTCCGGACCCCGGACGGAGGATTTCAACGCGGCTCCCACACCGCCCGCTTCGGCGAAATCGAACAGCGCGGCATCGCGCTGACACCGAAAGGACGCGCTCTCTACGACGAGCTCCTGGCGGAGACGCGCAGCCGGATCCGCCCGGCGGCCGATGGCTCCAATGCAAAGGAGTATGTCTCCACGCTCGCATCGGTGTTTGAGCGCTTCCCGGACGATTGGTCTCGGCTGCGCAGCGAGGGGCTGGGCTACTTCGAGTACTCCTTGACGCCGAAGGGCCGGGAGCATGGTGGCGAGTCCCTGGACGATCTGGAAAGCGCGATCTCGAATGGGTTCGTCCGGTTCGACCCGATCGTCTACGAGGATTTCCTACCTGTGAGCGCTGCCGGCATCTTCCAGTCAAACCTCGGGGATGGCGCCCAGCAAGACATCGAAGCCAGCCCAAGTCAGAAACGGTTCGAGACGGAACTCGGCGGCCCCGTCCTCAACGAATTCGAGCATTATCAAAAGCTCGAGCAGCGCTCGATTGAGGCGATCCAGGAATCGTCACGCTAAGACTGGAACCAGGGCGTGCTCATCAGTCGGGCAGCTGGCGGGAAACGGGCGGCGTCGAGGCCGCCCGGCATCGGATCCCAAGCCCGGCGCTGAAAGGCGGGGCCATCCGACGTCGGCCGCGCCCTGAGGACGGCTCGGATCTTTGGTGCTCTGCGGGGTCGAGCTTTTATCGAGAATCAAGCTCGGGCGCCGCCTCCGATCCAAACGCAACTTGCTTTGACAAAGAACAGTGATTGTCGAGAAGAACCGGCATATGAGCATACAAGCGCACTACGAGCCCTCTTCGGGCCTGCATCGCAAATCGGCCGCGCCGGCTGGCAAGCAACCCTGCGATTCGACGCTCGTTGCGGCGCTGGAAAGCATCGTCGGGCGCGAACACGTGCTGACGGCCAATCGTGGAGCCTCTGGGTTCACAAAGGGGTATCGGCACGGGCAGGGCGAAGCGCTCGCGGTGGTCCGGCCTGGCACGTTGCTGGAGCTGTGGAAGGTCTTCAAAGCTAGCATCGAGGCGAATGCGATCGTCATCATGCAGGCGGCCAATACGGGCCTGACAGGCGGATCGACGCCTGATGGCGAGGACTACGACCGCGACGTGGTTCTGATCAATACGATGCGGATCGACCGGATCGACATCCTCGACGCAGGCCGGCAGGTTCTCTGTCTCCCAGGATCCACCCTGTACGAACTTCAGGAAAAGATCGCGCCCTTCGGCCGCACGCCGCATTCCGTGATCGGGTCCACGTCGATCGGCGCATCCGTGATCGGAGGGATCTGCAACAACTCCGGCGGCGCTCTTCTTAAGCGGGGTCCTGCCTACACGCAGCTCGCTCTTTTCGCAGGGGTCGAGGCCGACGGTACCGTTCGCCTCGTCAATCATCTCGGCATCGAGTTGGGATCGGATCCGGAGGAAATCCTGGGGCGTCTTGACCGAGGCGAATACTCCAAGAGCGATGTCGGTATCCCCAACGGGAGGCTAGCCTCCGACAAGGATTACGGCGAAGTGATCCGGAATATCAATGCGCCGACGCCAGCCCGGTACAACAACGATCCCCGACTTCTGCACGAAGTGTCCGGGTCCGCCGGAAAGCTCTGCGTCTTCGCCGTGCGACTGGATACCTTTCCGATGGACGGCGCCACAAAGACGTTCTACATTGGTTCGAACGACCACACGGAGCTAACACAGCTTCGTCGTCACATGTTGGCCGATTTTGCCAGCATTCCCGTGACGGCCGAATACGTGAACCGGGACACTTACAGATCGACGGAGTTCTACGGAAAGGATCTGTTCCTTCTTCTGAAGTACGGAGGAACGCATCGGGTACGATCTGCCTTGAAGATGAAGACGGCTTTCGACGCGATATGCGCGCGCGCTGGGTTCAGCCAGTCGATCTCGGACCACCTCCTTCAGTTCCTTGTCCGCCTCCTTCCCAACCACCTTCCGAAACGCATGAATGCGTTCCGCGACAAGTATGAACATCATATCATGCTGCGGATGGAAGGAAATGGGATCGAAGAAGCGCGGGCCTATCTGGAAGCTCGCTTCCCCAGCGCCAGCGGCAACTACTTCGAATGCACGGAAAAGGAGGCCAGCGATGTCTTCCGGCACCGGTATGCCGTAGGGGGCGCCAACGTTCGGTATCGTGCTGTCCATCGGCAGAGCGTCGAGGACATCCTGGCCTTTGATCTGGCGCTTCCCCGCAATACGCTGGACTGGCGGGAATCCATTCCTGCCGAGCTGGAACGGCAGATAGAAAAGAAAATGATTTGCGGACACTTCTTCTGCCAGGTCTTCCATTATGACTATGCAATAAAGAGAGGGGTCGATTTGAAGGCCTTCGAGCAGAGAATGATTGATCACGTCAGTTCGATGGGTATAGAATATCCATCAGAGCATAACGTTGGCCATTCTTATCGAGCCAAGCCGCAACTAGAGGCTTTCTATCGAAATCTTGATCCAACCAACTCGATGAACCCAGGCATTGGGCGAACGACGAAGAAGAAAAACTGGGATCAGTAGGTCGCGCACGAAGTTCTCGGAACAGGCCGACGCCAACCATAGGGAGGAAATGCAGCATGAAAAGTCTCTGGGAACGAGCTCTTGTCGCTCTCTGCTGCGGGCTCGGCCTGGCTGGGCCGGCATCGGCGCAGTCGAACTACCCTGATCGCGACGTGGTCATCATCGTTCCCTATTCTGCCGGCGGAACGACCGACGTCGCCGCTCGGCTGATCGCCTACCAACTGAGCAAGGAGCTCGGAAGGACGTTCGTGATCGACAACAAGCCCGGTGCCGGCGGCACGCTGGGCGTCACGCTCGGGGCGAACGCCAAACCGGACGGCTACACGCTGGTGGTCAGCCCGGTCGGAACCCACGGCATCGCACCGTCGCTCTACGGCTCCCTGCAGTACGATGCGCAGAACGATTTCGAACCCGTCGTGATGCTGCAGACCCAGCCCAACATCGTCGTGGTGAACAACGACTTCCCGGCCAAGTCGATCGACGAGCTCATCACCTACGCCAAGGAACATCCGGACGAGTTGAATGTCGCTTCCGCCGGTATCGGAACATCGATCCATCTGGCCTCCGAGATGTTCGAAACCGAGGCTGGCGTCGATTTCCTGCACATCCCGTATCCCGGCAGCGCGCAGGCCGTCACATCTCTCATGTCCGGCGAGACGCAGGTGATGTTCGACAACATGCCGTCAGCCTTTCCGCACGTGAAGAGCGGCAACCTTCGTGCCCTCGCGGTCACTTCAGCCACGCGCTCGCCTGCCGCGCCCGACATTCCGACGGTGGCCGAGGCGGCGACGGTCGTCGACCTGAAAGCATACGACGCGACGGGCTGGACGGCGCTTTTCGCTCCCAAGGGCACCCCGGCCGAGGTGGTGGACGTCCTTAACGCGGCGGTGAACCGCGCCCTCAAGAAGCCGGAGGTCGTCGAGGCGATCATCGCAAGCGGGAGCTCGCCAGGTGGCGGCACTCCTCAGGAGCTCGGAACCTTCGTTTCACAGGAGATCGTGAAGTGGAAGGATGTAATCGAGAAGGCGGGCGTCGAGAAGCAGTGACGCCCACCGCGTGGGAGGGTCCGAAGGGAGGATCGTAGTGATCGATCGAATGAAAACGAGGAGCTTCGCCTCCGGCCTTGTGTTTGCCGCGCTCGGCGCGGTCGGGTTGGCTATGAGCTTCGAATACACTATGGGAAGCGCGCGACAGATGGGGCCGGGTTACTTCCCGGCCCTCGTCTTCGGCGTCTTGCTTCTTCTGGGGGCCGGGATCGCCGGAAAGGCTCTGGGTTTCACATCCTCCGAGCCTTTGGAGAGCTTCGTCTGCCGCCCACTCGTGGTCATCGTGGGCGCGCTTACCGTGTTCGCGCTTGCGGTCGAGCGTCTCGGCTTCGTGCTTGCCTGCGCCGGGCTCGTTCTCATCGCGACGATGGCCGGCACCAGGCTGAGCATCCTGCAGCGCCTCATGCTCGCGGCGGTCATTACCACGTTCTGCTGGCTGGTCTTCATCCTGGGATTGGGCCTGCTCATTCCAACTTGGCCGGAGTTCGCGGCATGATGGATCTCCTGTCGAACCTAGCCCTCGGCCTTCATGTCGCCGTCCAGCCGAGCAATCTTCTGTTCTGCTTCATCGGCGCCCTGCTCGGAACGCTGATCGGCATCCTGCCGGGCATCGGACCGACGGCAACGATGGCCCTTCTGCTGCCAATGACCTTCGGCCTGCCGGTGGAAGCCGCAGTCATCATGCTCGCCGGAATCTATTATGGCGCGCAGTACGGCGGCTCGACGACGGCCATCCTGCTCAATCTTCCCGGAGAAACCTCGAGCGTCGTCACAGCGATCGACGGTCATCAGATGGCGAAGCAAGGAAGGGCAGGCGCCGCCTTGGCGATCGCGGCGCTGGGCTCCCTGTTCGCAGGTTCCGTCGCGACCCTGTTCCTGGCGGCTTTCGCAAAGCCTCTCGCGTCGGTCGCCCTATCGTTCCAGGCACCGGAATACACGGCTCTCATACTGTTTGGGCTGCTCGTCTCCGTCCTGCTGGCCAGCGGATCGGTCCTGAAGTCGGTCGCCATGGTCGTGCTGGGCGTCGCGATCGGGCTCGTGGGCATCGATCTGACGAGCGGGCAGTTCCGCTTCACCTTCGGTGCGATCGAACTGGCCGACGGCATCGACTTCGTTCCCCTGGCCATGGGGCTCTTCGGTGTGGCGGAAATCATCCGAAACCTGGAGCACAAGGACGAGGGGAGCGCGACGGTCGAGAAGCTCTCGGGGCTATGGCCGACGCGCGACGACTTCCGACGCGCTCTACCGGCGGTTCTTCGGGGCACCGGCCTCGGAAGTCTGCTCGGCGTCCTGCCGGGTGGCGGAGCCACCCTCTCGTCCTTCGCATCCTATAGTCTCGAAAAGAAGGTTTCCCGCGAGCCGCATATGTTTGGAAAGGGCGCGGTGGCCGGAGTGGCCGGCCCCGAGTCGGCCAACAACGCCGCCGCGCAGACCTCCTTCATTCCGCTGCTGACGCTCGGCCTGCCCACGAACGCCGTCATGGCGCTTCTCGTCGGCGCCTTCATCATTCAGGGCGTGCAGCCCGGCCCGATGATGATCCAGCAGCAGCCCGGCCTGTTCTGGGGGCTGATCGCCTCGATGTGGATCGGCAACATCATGCTTGTCTTGATTAACCTTCCACTTATCGGGATCTGGGTGCGTCTGTTGAAGATCCGGTATGTTTTTCTGTTCCCCGCGATCCTCGTGTTTTGCGCGATCGGCGCCTACAGCCTGAACAATTCGGCATTCGACATCTTTGTCATGATTGCGTTCGGAGTTTTGGGCGTCCTGTTCACCAAGCTTGGTTGCGAACCGGCACCGCTTCTGCTCGGCTTCGTGCTCGGGCCAATGCTGGAGGAGAACATGCGTCGCTCCATGCTGCTGTCGCGCGGCGATCCGACAATCTTCGTCGAGCGCCCGATTAGCCTTGCCATTCTGCTGCTTCTCGTTGTGACGTTTTCCGCGATGCTACTTCCATCGGTGCGCTATCGACGGGAGGAGGCGTTTGTCGAGGAGGATGCGTAGATCGTCGGGCGCGCGCCGCGCCCGGTCGGGTCTCCTGAACCGGACGGAAGCCCGTTGCGGCAGAGCCCCGTTTGGAGATCGGCGTGGAATGAGGGGGCTGACTCATATGATCTGCTCCCGAAAAACTCGATCGTTCTGAACGGCTCTGTTGCAAAGCAGCTGCCGCTGGTGCGAGCTAACGCGCCAAGGTAAGCCGGAGCGAGGGCCTGACGAAGGAGCGCAGCATTCAAAGGCCGTCATTTCGCGCCCGACGTCATCCTGCTCTGCATGCGCTGGTACTGCCGGTACGCATTGAGCTACCGCGATCTCGAAGAGATGATGGCCGAACGCCATCTGACGGTGGACCACACGACGATCTACCGTTGGGTTCAGCATTATGCGCCGGAATTGGAACGGCGGGTTCAATGGTGCAAACCCCTGCACACCAGCACTTGGTATGTCGACGAGACCTATGTAAAGGTTCGCGGCGAGCGGCCAAACGCTTTCTGAGCAAGGCGTTGACCCGCTCGCCGCACCATCGCCCTTCCGTCATTTCGACCGAACAGAACCGCTCCTACAACGAGGCGATCGCGTCGCTGCGCAAGGAAGGCCGCCGCGCGCCGACCTGCCAGCACCGTCAGTTGAAATTCCTGAACAATCGGCTCGAGTCCGACCATGGGAAGCTGAAGCAACGGATCGGTCCGGTGCGTGGCTTCAAGTCCCGCAAGACGGCCCACAACGCCATCCGAGAGTTCGACGTGATGCGGATGTTCCGCAAGGGGCAGTTCCGTTCAATGGTCGACAGCCTCGCCGGTGGGTCGGAGGCCCGGTACATCGGACGGTTGTTTCAGGTGTTCATCGCCTGAAAAGGGAACAAAACAGGATCATTTCGTCCCTTTTCGCTATTCGCAACAGAGCCGCTGAGGATCATCGGTGGCCCCTTCGTTCACGCCTTCCAGACGTCCCGACGTTTGTTTGTGGAGCTTTCCGCTGAGCAGGCTGTGCAACAGTTCGTCCCCGACCTGACCGCGATCGAGACGCTGCATCCGAGAAGTTTCGTGGTGACCGCTCCCGGTAATGAACACGGCTTCGTATCGCGTCACTTCGCGCCCGGCGCCGGTGTCCCCGAGGATTCGGTGACAGGATCCACGCACTCGACCCTGATTCCCTACTGGTCTCGAAAGTTGGGCAAAGACCGGATGACGGCATTCCAGTGCTCGCCACGTGGGGGGCGCCTGTCGTGCGAATTGTCTGGCGACCGTGTCCGCATCGTTGGTCAGGCGGTCACCTACCTCTGCGGTTCGGTGGTCATCCCAGAGGGCAGCTATCTAGAAGTTCCGGTCAAAAGCGGACAGGAATCTTTCCACCTCGTCTGGTCTCAGGTGATCGAGGAAGCAGACGTCCAGAAGCGGTCCATCCGCTTTCGACCCATCCATGCGTTCCAGCCCTTCCAGTTCCTACTCAGAAGAGGACAAAGGGTCTCTCCAATCGGCTTAGAGCACCTAACAATACCTCGCGGGGTCGGCTGATCGGTTCTTTTCGCCAGCCGCTCTGTCGCAAATGCTCGCCGATGCCGCCGGCATCGACTGCGCTTTGCTCCGCACGGTCTGACGAAAATCCCTCGACCATCCTCCGCCCGGAGGTTTTGTTAGGCGCTCTTAGGCCATTTTTACCGTTTGCGCTGAGATTGGCGAGTGAAGGCAGATCTTGGCAAGCTCGACGTCCACTATGGTGCGAGTTCCTCGCGGACGATCGCCGCGCCGGCGCCCAGAGCCGCCAGCTTGCCCCTCGCCACGTCGCGCGACAGAGGCGCCATGCCGCAGTTCGTTGCGGGGATCAGCTTGTCGGCGTCCACGAACCGGAGCGCATTGCGCAGGGTGTCGGCGACCTCTTCCGGCGTTTCGATCGTGGCGGTGGCCACGTCGATCGCGCCCACCATCACCTTCTTGCCCCGGATGAGCTCGATCAGGTCCATCGGAACGCGCGAGTTCCGGCACTCGAGCGAGACGATGTCGATCGTGGACTTCTGGAGGTTGGGGAAGGTCTTCTCGTACTGCCGCCATTCCACGCCGAGGGTCTTCTTCCAGTCGGTGTTGGCCTTGATGCCGTAGCCGTAGCAGATATGGACCGCGGTCTCGGCCTTCAGCCCCTCGGCGGCCCGTTCCAGTGCTGCGATACCCCAGTCGTTCGCCTCGTCGAAGAAGACGTTGAACGCGGGCTCGTCGAACTGGACGATGTCGACGCCGACGGCCTCGAGTTCCCTCGCCTCCTCGTTGAGGATGCACGCGAACTCCCAGGCGAGCTTCTCGCGGCTGCGGTAGTGGGCGTCGTAGAGCGTGTCGATCATCGTCATGGGACCCGGAAGCGTCCACTTGATCGGCTGCTCGGTCTGCGCCCGCAGGAATCTCGCGTCCTCGACGAAGACCGGCTTCGTGCGCGAGACGGCGCCGACCACGGTCGGCACGCTGGCATCGTAGCGGTTGCGGATCCGGACGACCTCGCGCTTCTCGAAATCGACGCCGCCGAGATGTTCGACGAAGGTGGTGACGAAGTGCTGGCGCGTCTGCTCGCCGTCGCCGACGATGTCGATCCCCGCCTGCCGCTGGTCGTCCAAGGCCAAGCGCAGGGCATCCCGCTTGCCCGCGAGAAGGTCCTCGCCCTCCAGCTTCCACGGCGACCAGAGCGTCCGAGGCTCGGCCAGCCAGGAGGGCTTCGGCAGGCTGCCCGCGGTGGTGGTCGGCAACAGGATCGTCATGCTGGTTGTCCTCTCGTGTCCGTTCGGTTCATAGGTCCGCCGTCGCCGACCAGCGTTCGAGCTGGGCGCCAAGCGGCTTGATGACATGCTGTTCGGCAAAGCGGCCCTGCTCGACGGCCAGCCGGCTGCGCTCGTCCCGGTCGTAGACGATGCGGGTCAGCGAGTAGTCCTGCCAGGTCAGGCTCGGTCGGTAGTGCTCGGCCGCCGGGGAGTTCGCATTGTAGATCTCCGGGCGGTAGATCTTCTGGAAGGTCTCCATCACGGCGACCGTGCTGGCCAGCTCGCCATTGGAATAGTCGCCCGTCAGGTCGCCGAGATGGTAGAAGGCGAGCGGCGCGACGCCGCCCGGCGGTAGGAAGTAGCGCGCCCGCATCCCCATCCTGGCGAAGTAGTCGTCGGTCCTGGAAGGGCGTTCGGCCCCGTATTCCACTCCGAGGATGGGGTGGGCGTTCGCGGTCCGGCGGTAGGTCTCCCGGCTGGACACGCTGAGGCAGACGACGGGCGGCTTCGCGAACCGTTCCCGATAGGCGCCGGAGGCCAGGAGGCGCTTGAACAGGTTGCCGTGCAACTCGCCGAATCCCTCCGGCGCGCCGCCGTCAGGCTGCTCTCGGAGGTGGTCCGCCAGGCGGACGCTGAAGTCGTAGTCGCGGACGTAGGACGAGAGGTTGTTGCCGACCATGCCGTCGAACCGCTCGCCGGTGCGCCTGTCGACGACGGTCGCCGCCAGAATCTCGATCAGGGGCAAGGTCTCGGCCCCGTCGCGCGTGCCGACCGTCAGGCCGGCCGTGACGATCGCAAGCTCGACCGCGTAACGGTCCCCCGCCGGGTTGTCCCAAGGCATGAGGGAGTTGAAGCGGTTGTCGATCATCGCCAGCGTGTTCCGCAGGTTCTCCCGACGACAGTCCCCGCGAGCGAGGTTGGCGAAGTTCGTGGTGATGCGCGTGTGGTCGGCGGGACGGTAGTCCTCGTCGAAGGGAATGCTGCTGATCGTGAAGGCAAAGGCGCTGTTCGTCATGACCCACCGTCTCTGGTCAGGCAGGGGCCATTGGGCGAACGCGCAAGGGAAGTGCCTCTATGGCGTTGGCCATGAGCGCGGCTTCCGAGCGCGATCCACCGGAGGAACCCCCGTCCGAGGAACGTCTTGCGTCGGAGGCAGGTCTCCTGGCTCACGGGTCAATGCGACGGCTCCGGCCTTCCCGAGCCTCTTGCAAGGCGCAGTGGCACACGAAGGAAACCGCCGCTCGCCGCTTACAGTTGCGGGGGCAGCGCCAGACTCCGCCCGCAAGGGCGCCACTGGCTTCCCGTCTTAGCCCCACCGCCATGCCTGGGATGGGGAACCTCGACAGCGACCATTCAACACGATCTCAGCCGGGGTGTCAATGAGGACATAAGGACATCTTTATGTCCGCATATCTTGCCTAGCGCGACGAACGGCGCAGGGGCCTCGTTCACGGCTCCCTCCCTCTCTGACACGCCTCACGTCAGTCCCAGGCGAGCGCGCCGCCGTTTTGGTACTCGATCACGCGGGTCTCGAAGAAATTCTTCTCCTTCTTGAGGTCCATGACCTCCGACATCCAGGGGAACGGGTTCTCCGTCTCCGGGAACACGGGGGTGAGCCCGAGCTGGGCGCAGCGGCGGTTGGCGATGAAGCGCATGTACGCCTCGCAGGACGAGGCATTCAGCCCCAGGAAGCCGTTCGGCATCGTGTCGCGTCCGTAGGCGGCCTCAAGTTCGGCGCCCTCACGGAGCATCGCGCGCAGCTCGTCCTGAAAGGCAACCGTCCAGAGGTGCGGGTTCTCCGCCTTGATCTGGTTGATGACGTCGATGCCGAAGTTCAGGTGGATCGACTCGTCGCGCAGGATGTACTGGTACTGCTCGGCGATGCCCTGCATCTTCCCCCGCCGCCCGAGCGACAGGATCTGCGCGAAGCCCGTGTAGAACCACATGCCCTCGAACACGACGTAGAAGGCGACGAGGTCCTTCAGGAAGGCGCGGTCGGCCTCCGGCGTCCCCGTCCGGAAGTGCGGATCCTCGATGCCCTGCGTGTGCTTGAGCGCCCAGGCCGCCTTGTCGGTGATCGAGGGCACCTCGCGGTACATGTTGAACAGCTCGCCCTCGTCGAGCCCGAGGCTCTCCACGATGTACTGGAAGGTGTGCGTGTGGACCGCCTCCTCGAAGGCCTGCCGCAGGAGGTACTGGCGGCATTCGGGGTTCGTCAGGTGACGGTAGATCGCGAGCACGATGTTGTTGGCGACGAGGCTCTCCGAGGCGGCGAAGAAGCCGAGGTTGCGCTTCACCATGCGCCGCTCGTCCTCGGTCAGGCCATCGGCCGACTTCCACAGCGCGATGTCGGCCTGCATGGAGACCTCGGTCGGCATCCAGTGGTTGTTGCAGGCCGAAAGGTACTTCTCCCAGGCCCAGCCGTAGCGCATCGGCAGGAGCTGGTTCACGTCGGCGCGGGCGTTGATCATGCGCTTCTCCGACACCGAGACGCGGCCACCGTTGCGGTCGACGGCGTCGGCCGAAGCGGCCTTGGTTGGTGCGGTGTCGTCGTTGAGGGGTATGGAGGGGGCGGCCGCAGTGGCGGCATCGTTCCAGTCGAGCATGGGAGCGTCTTTCGAAAGGGGGAGCGACCCGCCGCCGTTCGGCGGGCCCGGGACGGTCGGGCCGGGAGGCGAGCGGCCTACTGGCAGGCCTCGCACTCGGGATCGTCGATCGAGCAGGCCTTGCCCCATGCCCCGTCCGCCGCGTGGATCTCCGCGGACGCCGAGGCCATCACCGCCACCGGCGCGGCCGCGACGGCGTTCAGCTTGCCGTCAGTCACTTTCAGCGTGGACTTCTCGACATGCGTCGCCGAGCGGGTGCGCAGGTAGTAGGTCGTCTTCAGTCCCCGGTCGAAGGCGAGGCGGTAGAGCGCGTCGAGCGCCTTGCCCGACGGCGCGGCGAGGTAGAGGTTCAGGGACTGCCCCTGGTCGATCCATTTCTGGCGCCGGGCGGCCGCCTCGATCAGCCACGCGGAGTCGATCTCGAAGGCCGTGGCGTAGAGGCGCTTCAGGTCCGCCGGCACGCGGTCGATCGGCCCGAGCGAGCCGTCGTAGTACTTGAGGTCGCAGACCATGACCTCGTCCCAGAGGCCCCTTGCCTTCAGGTCGTGCACCAGGGCGGCGTTCACCACCGTGAAGTCACCCGACATGTTCGCCTTGACGAAGAGGTTCTGGTAGGCGGGCTCGATCGACTGCGACACGCCGCAGATGTTGGAGATCGTCGCCGTCGGCGCGATCGCCATCGTGTTGGAGTTGCGCATGCCGACGGTGCGGACGCGGACGCGCAGCGTCTCCCAGTCCAGCGTCGCCGAGCGGTCGAGGTCGAGGACGCCGCCCCGGGCCTCGGACAGCAGCTCGACCGAGTCGATGGGCAGGATGCCCCTCGACCAGAGCGAGCCGTCGAAGGACGGGTAGCGGCCGCGCTCGGCGGCGAGGTCCACCGAGGCCGAGATCGCCTCGTAGGAGAGCGCCTCCATGCTGGTGTCCGCGAAGGCGACGGCCGCCTTGCTGGCATAGGGCAGGCGCACAACCTGGAGCGCGTCCTGGAAGCCCATCAGCCCCAAGCCGACCGGACGGTGGCGGAGGTTCGAGGCCCGCGCCTCGGGGATCGTGTAGAAGTTGATGTCGACGACGTTGTCGAGCATGCGCATCGCCGTCTTCACCGTCCGCGACAGGAGCGCCCGGTCGAGCCCGTCCGCCGTCACGTGCGCGGCGAGGTTCACCGAGCCGAGGTTGCAGACCGCGACCTCGGAGGCCGAGGTGTTGAGGGTGATCTCGGTGCAGAGGTTCGACGAGTGGACGACGCCGACATGGCCCTGCGGCGAGCGGATGTTGCACGGGTCCTTGAACGTGATCCACGGGTGTCCGGTCTCGAACAGCATGGTCAGCATGCGCCGCCACAGGTCGACGGCCTTCACGCGCTTGTGGACGCGGATCTCGCCCCGCGCCGTCCGCGCCTCGTGGCCCTCGTACGCCTCGCGGAACGCGGCCCCGTAAAGGTCGTGCAGGCCCGGCACCTCGTCGGGCGAGAACAGCGTCCAGTCGCCATCTTGAGCCACGCGCTGCATGAAGAGGTCCGGCACCCAGTGCGCGGTGTTCATGTCGTGCGTGCGCCGCCGGTCGTCGCCCGTGTTCTTCCGGAGGTCGAGGAACTCCTCGACGTCGATGTGCCAGGTCTCGAGATAGGCGCAGACCGCGCCCTTGCGCTTGCCGCCCTGGTTGACCGCGATCGCCGTGTCGTTGGCGACCCTCATGAATGGGACGATGCCCTGGCTCTGGCCATTCGTCCCCCTGATGTGGGCGCCGAGGCCACGCACGGGCGTCCAGTCGTTGCCGAGGCCACCGGAGTACTTGGCCAGCAGCGCGTTGTCCTTCACCGCCTTGAAGATGCCGCCGAGGTCGTCGGCGACGGTGGTGAGGAAGCAGGAGGAGAGCTGCGGGCGCGGCGTGCCTGCGTTGAAGAGCGTCGGCGTCGAAGCCATGAAGCGGAAGCTCGACAGGAGTTCGTAGAACTCGATGGCGCGGGCCTCGCGGTCCACCTCGCGAAGCGCCAGCCCCATGGCGACGCGCATGAAGAACCATTGCGGCAGTTCGAAGCGCACGCCCTCCGTCTGGAGGAAGTAGCGGTCGTAAAGGGTCTGGAGACCGAGGAACTGGAACAGGCGGTCGCGTTCGGGGATCAATGCGGCCGAGATCCGTGCGATGTCGAAGCGGGCAAGCTCCGGATCGATCAGCCCGGCCGCGATGCCACGGTCGAGGTAGGACGGGAAGGATTCGCCGTAGAGCGTCGCCATATCCGCGTGCGTCGGCGCGACGGGCGAGCCGGAGACGAACGAAAGCGCCTCGCCTCGCAGCTTGTCGAGAAGGAGGCGGGCCGAGGCGAAGGCGTAGTTCGGCTCGGTCTCGATCAGGGTGCGCGCCGCCATGACGGGCGCCTCGGCCAGCTCCGCCAGCGTGAGGCCGTCGTAGAGGTTGCGCCGCGTCTCGGAAAGGATCGTGTCGGGCGACACGCCGTCGAGGCCGTCGGACGCTTCCGCCACGACACGCGCGAGCCGGGCCTCGTCGAGGGGCGCGAGCGTGCCGTCCGCCTGCCGGACGGACAGGCTTGGCACGGCGGGCGTATCGGAGGCTGCGGCCTGCGCGGCGCGGGCGCGGGCATGCTCCTCGCGGTACAGGACGTAGGTGCGGGCAACCTTCGGGTGCTCGGAGCGCATCAGCGCCAGCTCGACCTGGTCCTGGATGTCCTCGATGTGAAGGAGGCGGTCGCCGCCGGAGCGTCGGGCGAGCGCGGCGACGACCTCGTTGGTCAAAGCCCGCACCGTGTCTTGGACGCGGGTCGAGGCGGCGGCCTGCCGCCCCTCGACCGCGAGGAACCCCTTGGTCATGGCGACGGCGATCTTGGAGGCGTCGAAGGGTGACACCGAGCCGTTGCGCCGGATCACGCGGATGGCCGACGCGTGGACGGGACGCGAGACGTCATTCGCGGCGAGGGCTGCGGGAAACGGATGCGGCAGGGCCGCGGGGACTTGAAGAAGAGACATTCGGCTGCTCCAGCGAGTGGAGGCAAAGGCCGAGCGGACGCGATACCGGACGGCACGCGGATCCCGGATGGGAACGCGGCACCGCGACAGGCACACGATCCACCGGGACACCCCGCCCAGGGACGATACACACCAGTCGCGGCAGGTCTCCTGGCTCGCGGGTCGTCGCCTTCCGTCCGGCCTTCCCGGAGCTCAAGCTCCAGTGACGCGGAATGGACGGATGGCTCGCCGCTTACAGTTGCGGGGGCAGCCCCGGCCTCGCCTTGCGGCTCACCGGGTTCCCTCTTAGCCACCACATCTTGCGATGGGGCGGACCGTGACTGCTGCATATAGTGCAACGACAAGGGTATGAGTCAACGATGCGTGCGTCCTTATCCCCAAAGTCCGCTTATCTTACAGGCTGCTCGAAAGCAGACCGTCCGCAAATCACCCCGTCCAGTCTCAGGGGGAAGCGGAAGCGGACGCTCGAAAGCGGTCCATCCGCTTTCGCCCCGGCCATTCTCGAAACACTTTCCCAATCGGGAAGGGCAAATCAGTAGGCTGCGAGCCGGTCGCTCCATTCTCAGCAGCCGTCACCGGCCCGACAGCAGTCAGCGGTCGCGGGCCGAAATCTCAAGCCTGATTCCCGTGCATCGGTCGCCGTTCGTCGGATGGTAGTCGATGGAACAGGCGGTCACGACGAGGAAGATATCGGCATCCGCCCGGAGAAGCACGTTCCCGCCGGGCGGGTTGTCCGAGGCCAGGACCTCCAGCCGCCCGTCAGCCTGGGGCTCGGACCGCTGGAACAGGTTCACTGGATCCGGCACGACCGGCACCTCGATGCCGGCGGCCCGAAGCTCCGTCAGCAGATTGTCCCGGCAGTTCGGATGGTTCGGGTATCCTGCCCGCTCGTAGAGGCCCCGATTGCAAGCGGGGAACAGCATGTCATGCGGACAGGGCGAGTTATCCTCGAGCAGCGTCAGAAGCGCCTCGGCCCGTTCGCTGTAGAAGCTCTCCCCCACCTTCGGGAAAAGGCGCTCGATGATGTCGCGGGTCTGCGACACGCTCAGCCAGTCGATAGTCTTGCTGTCCGCGGCGAAGGCCCACAGGTCCGCCACCTGTTGGCCTTCTGGATCAATGATCCTAACGGTATCGCCCTTGGAGAGGCGAACGCTACCGCCCGACTGTGGTCCGATATCGATATGAAGGCGCTCTGGCATGGAGATCTATCGCTGTGAACGAGGCTGTTGCTGCGTCGCGCAGTGGATGCCGCCGCCCATCTCCGCGATCGCGTCGATGTCGAGCATTCGCACCACGCGGCCGGGGTAAAGGACGCCCAACGTCTCGCGGGCTTGGGCGTCGGTCTCCTCGTCGCCGAACTCCGGCGCGATCACTGCGCCATTGCAGACATAGTAGTTGATGTAGCTTCCGACGAAGTCCTGCGCCGACGACCGGACATGACCTGGACCAGTGAGTTTCACGATCTCCAGCGGTCGATCCTGGGCGCTGCGCACTGCCTCCAACACCTTTAGCGTTTCGGCGGCCGCCATCGACCACACATCACCGGGATCTGGATTGTCCTCGATCTGGATTAGAAACCGGCCGGGAGCGGTGAAGCGAGCCAAGGCATCGATGTGGAAGTCAGTGATATCCTCGCCGACAAGACCCGGCGCCCAGATCATGCGTGAACCGCCGAGAGCTTTACAAAGACGATCGCCGATCGTCGCCAAAGGTAGATCGTTGCGGCTCGGCCCGAGCCAGGAACTCGCGTGAGCCAGCACCAGACCCGCCCCGTCGTGCTCGACGCCGCCTTGTTCCCCGACGAGGCCGGTTTCGAGCAGGGGAAGCCCCAAGCGTTCGGCGACACGCGCCGCGATACGGCCATCGTTGCCGTGGTCCTGCTTCCCGCCCCATCCGTTGAAACGAAGATGGGCGATGGCGAGTGCCCCAGCGCCATCGACGACGAAAGTCGGACCGGCGTCCCGGCACCACAGGTCGTCGGTCGGAATGTCCCAGAGCTCAACGGCGCCGGCGAGCTTGGCCCGGTTGCCGCCCCGCGTTGCCTGATCCGTCAACATCACGACGGGTTCATGTTCGGCGATCGCGTTGGCGATGCGAACGAGCGCAAGCTGAACCGCATCCAACTCGTCGCCTTCGTAAATCGCCGGATCGGACGGCCACTGCATGAACGTGCGCTCATGCAAGCCGCTTTCCGCCGGCATATGAAAATGGCAGGACGGCTCGTTCCCTGCTTGCAAAGGGTACTCCAACACCAATGACAGCTTTTTCCTGAACCTATCAAAAGCTGACGATCGGGAAACTCCCCTCCCAGGCCATTCTCAAAACACCATCGTTTTCGAGAAAGCGCGACCGTTGCTATCCACCCGGTCGAGCCGATCGGCGCTGCGGAAGCAAACGTCCCAAAGCGGTCCATCCGCTCACGACCCTTCTGAGAGCCCGTCCGGAAAGTCCCCAGGGCAGGATCGGCGAGGGATTTGCGTTACGCACGAGGCGCCGAACGCAGGGGGAGCGGAAAGGCCCCTCTAGCCGACCCGGCGGACGTTTCGGACGGTCTCTGAGACGTCGTAAGCACTGGCGCCAAAGCCCAAGATCGGACATCGTTGGGTTCGCTCAAATCTGAGTTCAAGAGACCGCGATGACCGACATGACATGGGCCGCGCTCGTCCCGGAGCTGACCTGCGCGAGCGTTCTGGCCAGCAAGCGCTTCTATTGCGATCTCCTCGGCTTCGAGGTGCGCTACGAGCGGCCCGAGAACGGCTTCGTCTACCTGTGCCTCGGCGCCGCGCAGATCATGCTGGAAGAAGAGCATGCCGGTGCGTGGACTGTCGGTTCCTTGGATCGGCCGCTCGGACGCGGGATCAACTTCCAGATCGAGGTGGATGCCCTCCAGCCAATCCATCAGCGGCTCCTCTCGTCTTCGGTCGCCTTGTTCCGCGAGCCGAGCGAGGTCTGGTATCGCCAGGATGAGATCGAGCACGGACAGATCGAGATGCTGGTCCAGGATCCGGACGGCTACCTGCTGCGCTTGACCGAACTTCTAGGAACCCGTCCCGTGTCGGGCCTGTGAGGCGACGACGAATGGCTCACAACGCCGGTTCGATCTCATAAGCGGACGGTCCGAAACCCACCCGGTCCGGTCTTTAGCGGACGCCTAGAAGCCGCCCAACCACCCTTAATTGCCGGTCTCGTCCCGTTTATAGGAGCCATCGCGGGCCCGCTGGATCGTCAGGCGGCTGACGGCGAACTCGCGCGACAGAGCCGAGACGGAAGCCCCCTCCCCGATCCGTTCGACCACCATGCGTTTCTGCTCGGGTGTCAGCTTGGCAGGGCGTCCCAGCACCTTGCCCTGTTCCTTGGCTCGGATGAGGCCTGCCTGGGTTCGCTCGATCAGGAGGTCGCGCTCGAATTCGGCCACCGCGTTGATGACGCTCATCGTCATGCGGCCCGTGGAACTCGTCAGATCGACGCCGCCGAGCGCCAGGCAGTGAACCTTCACGCCCATGCCGGCCAGAAGCTCGACGGTCGCCCGCACGTCCATCGAGTTGCGGCCGAGGCGATCCATCTTCGTCACGACGAGGACGTCGCCCTCCTCCATGCGGTCGAGGAGCTTGGCGAAGCCTTGCCGGTCCTTCGCCGCGAGCGAGCCCGACACGGTTTCAGACACGACGCGGCGGGCATGGACCTCGAAGCCAGCATCGCGGATCTCGCCGATCTGGTTTTCGGTGGTCTGGCCGTTGGTGGAGACGCGGACATAGGCAAATACGCGGGACATCGGGCCTCGAAACCGCTCGAAAACGTCGTGGAATTATAGAGCATGCTCGATAGGCGTGACAGCCTATTTTCGAGCAGGTTGCTCGAGCCCTGCTCATAACCGATCGATTTAGCGCAGTCCGTATCGAAGCGGATTAGGCGTCCAGCTCTGCGAGGGCTTTTGCACGTCGCCGCACCGTGTGCGATCTTGTGCACCATTCCGCAAATCTGGCATATGTGCCATGAACCGGGTACGAAGAGTTCGGGGTGAAGAGAGGGTCAGGGCGATGGCGGCGGCAAAAGGCAAGATTGTAGAGGGCGGGCGCGTGATCCTTCCGGCCGCCTTTCGCAAGTCGATGGGTCTGGCGAAGGGCGATACCGTCCTGATCGAACTGCATGGCGAGGAGCTTCGCATCCGACCCGCGCGGTCCGCCCTCCGTCGTTTGCAGGACAAGCTGCGGGACTATGCCCCGGAGAATGGATCGGTGGCGGACGAGCTGATCGCCGATCGTCGGCAGGAAGCGGCTGGCGAGTAAGGCATGGCCTGCGTTCTCGATGCCTCCGCCGTCCTGTGTCTCCTGTTTTCCGAGAAGGGGGCCGACAAAGTCGAAGCCCGTCTCGGTGATGCCAGCATCTCGGTCGTGAACTACACCGAGGTCCTCTCCAAGCTCGTCGATCGCGGTCTCGATGCAGAAGAGGCGATCCGGGACCTGTCCGATCTCGACATCACCGTTGTGCCGGTCGGCCAGGAGGTCGCGGAAGAGGCGGCCCGGCTGCGCGGCTTGTCGAGGGAGGCCGGACTGTCGCTCGGCGATCGTTTCTGCCTCGCGCTCGCCCGCAGCCTCGGCGTTCCCGCCCTGACCACGGACCGGGCCTGGAAGGACATTGCTAAGCTCGCGGGAGTAAAGGTCGAGCTCGTCCGTTGACCGGACGCGGCGAGGCGATGACGACATGACGAGACGCAAGACGCCAGGGGCCAACGATCGGTCCGTGCAGATCGATCTGTTCGGAAGCACTGTAGCCCCGTCCCTGCCCTTCACGGAGCCTCATCGGCCTGCCCCCATGCGTCGTGTTCCGGCCGCCAAGACGACGGCGTCCCCGGCGCCGAAGCCCGAGGGCGAGGCGGCGATGGTCGAGCGTCTGGAGCGCACCGGCCGCTACCGCGTGCTGCGCAAGCTCGCGCCGCGCGAGGTCCTCCCGCATCTCCATCCACCGGCCGATCGCGCGCCCCGCGTCTGGCCCCGCCTCGGCGTCGTCCTCGACACGGAAACGACCGGCCTCGACCACGCCGCGCACGAGGTCATCGAGCTTGGCATGGTCGCCTTCACCTATGACGAGAGCGGCGTTCGCGACGTCGTCGGCGTGTTCTCCCAGCTCCAGCAGCCGGCGGGTCCGATCACGCCCGATATCACCCGGATCACCGGGATCACGGACGAGATGGTCGCCGGGCAGCGCATCGACCTCGAGGCGGTTCGTCGCTTCGTGGAGCCCGCCGATCTCGTGATCGCCCACAACGCTCGCTTCGATCGGCCCTTCTGCGAAAAGCTCTGCCCCGGCTTCGAGGCCAAGCCCTGGGCCTGCTCGGTGTCGGAGGTGGACTGGACGGCGCTCGGCTTCGAGGGGACGAAGCTCGGCTATCTCGTCGGCCAGTGCGGCTATTTCCACAATGGACACCGGGCGGTGGACGATTGCCATGCGCTCCTCGAAGTGCTCGCCCAGCCCTCGCGAACGCAAGCCCTGCCCGCCTTCCGCCAGCTTCTGGCATCGGCCGCGGCCCCGCGTCTTCGCGTCCACGCGCTCGGCTCGCCCTTCCACACCAAGGACATTCTGAAAGCGCGGGGGTATCGCTGGAGCGACGGGTCGGGGCGCCAGCCCAAATGCTGGTGGCGCGAGATCGCGCAGGACGCGATGGACGAAGAAGCGCGCTTCCTGGAAACCGAGGTCTATGCCGGCGGCATGAACGCCCATGTCGAGCGGCTCACGGCCTGCGAGCGGTTCAAGGCCTGAGGGCGGGCGCGCGAGGGGTGCGACGCCGGGAGCGGCGAAAGCGCGCAGCGATCGCGAGCCTCGCGGACGGGTCAGTCGATTGCCCGACCGGTCCTCTGTCCCAAATCGCACCGTTCGTTCCGGCAACACCCGCCTCCGAGACGATGCGGCTCGGGGCACCCGCGACGGCATCGCGGTGGCGAGCCGGCTGTTTCAGCCTTTCACGCGAGCCGCCGGTGTCGGACCCTCGCAAGGGCTGGGTCAGCCGCCTTCGATCGAGACCGGCGGGGCGCCGCCGATCGCGCCCCGGGTCGACCGCTTCGCCTCGGAGATTGCGCGCGTCCGACCTGCATTTCATTCAACAGACTTGAAAAGATGGGCCTGTTCCGCTCTGTCACGTCTTTGAGCGATCGCAACGGGGGCGTGTATGAATTCGGAACTCAAACCATCTGAATCCGCGCGGGGCTCTCTCCCGGAGGCATCGGGTCTGTCGGGCAAGCTGGGCTTGCGGCTGAAGCTGGCGCGCCAGACCAAGGGCATGACGCTGAAGAGCCTGGCGGAGGCGGCGGGCTGTTCCGAAAGCCTTCTCTCCAAGATCGAGAACAACAAGGCCTCGCCCTCGCTGCCGATGCTGCATCGTCTGGTGGGCGCGCTGGAGACCAATATCGGGCGCATGTTCGACGAGGTGGACGGCGAGGAAGGGATCGTCTTCCGCGCGGGGCAGCGGCCTCTCATCACGCTCGACCCGCTTCGCCAAGGGGATGGCGTGACGCTCGAACGGGTGATCCCCTACTCCGCAGGCCATCTCCTCCAGTGCAACATCCATCATATCGACGCCGGCGGCTCCAGTGCCGGGCCGATCCGGCATGTCGGCGAAGAGGTCGGCTATGTCGTGGCCGGCGAAGTCGAACTGATCGTGGACGAGCGATCCTTCCACCTGCGCGAGGGTGATTCGTTCGCCTTCCAGTCCGAGCGGCCGCACCATTACCGCAACACGGGGACGAGGCGGGCCAGCATCTTCTGGGTCAACACGCCGCCGACTTTCTGACCACCGGCGAGAAAGCGGGCGGAGGGAAAGCCCGCGTTTGGAGCGGCTTGATGATCCGCTCGCAATGCACAGAATTCATGCGGCATTGCACAATCCATCGGCAGCCTTCGAACGCGACGCAATCTTCATCAACGTCGTTGACATCTGTTCAAGTCTCTTGAATTCTCCTGCATGCCGACGACGGCAAAGGCCCGATGGATCGGGTCCGTGATCATGGAGAATCGGAAAATGCGCCTTTCCCATTTCCTCGCCGGCAGCGCCGCCGCTCTGACGCTTCTGGCCGGCACCGCCTCGGCGGCGCTCGCCGACACCTACGCGCTGGTGACGATCAACCAGCAGGCTCTGTTCTTCAATCAGATCAACGACGGCGCGAAGGCGGCCGCCAAGGCCGCCGGCGCCGAACTCGTGATCTTCGACGCCAACAACGTGCCCGCCGCCCAGAACACGGCGATCGAGAACTACATCACGCAGAAGGTCGACGGCATCATCCTGATCGCGATCGACGTGAACGGCGTGAAGCCCGCCATCACAGAGGCGAAGAAGGCCGGCATTCCGGTGATCGCGATCGACGCGCAGATCCCGGACGGCGACAATGTCTCCTTCGTCGGCGTCGACAACATGAAGGCGGGCGAGGAGATCGGCAAGTTCTACGCCGACTACGTGAAGGCGCAGATGAAGGGCGAGGCGACGGTCGGCGTCGTCGGCGCGCTCAATTCCTTCATTCAGAACCAGCGGCTCGACGGGTTCAAGAAGGCGGTGGGCGAGAGCGGCGCCAAGGTGACCTTCCTCAACACGGTGGACGGCCAGAACGTGCAGGACGTGGCGCTCGGCGCGGCCGAAAACCTCATGACCGCCAACCCGACCATGTCGACCCTCTACGCCACGGGCGAGCCGGCGCTGATCGGCTCCGTCTCGGCGGTCGAGAGCCAGGGCCGCCAGAGCGACGTGAAGGTCTTCGGCTGGGACCTGACCGCGCAGGCCGTGAAGGGCATCGACGAGGGCTGGGTCGCCGCCGTGGTGCAGCAGGACCCCGCCGGCGAAGGCAAGGTCGCCGTGGAGTCCCTCGTCAAGCTGAAGAAGGGCGAGACGGTCGAGCCGATCATCAACGTGCCGGTGACGATCGTGACCAAAGAGAACGTCGACCAGTTCCGCGGCATGTTCAAGTAACGAGCCCCGCCGGGCGGGCTCCGGCCCGCCTGGCGTCCCGTTTTCTCCAACCGAGCGGCGCCATGACAGCCATCCCCGATCGTGTCCGGATGACCGGCATCACCAAGCGTTACGGTCCGATCCAGACGCTCAGCGACGTTTCCCTCCGTCTGGCGCCCGGCGAGGTTCTCGGCCTCGTCGGCGACAATGGGGCGGGCAAGTCCACGCTCTCCAAGGTCCTGTCCGGCGCGGTCGTGCCGGATTCGGGAACGATCGAGATCGACGGACAGGCGGTCGCCTTCGCCTCGCCCGCCGACGCGCGCGCCGCTCGGGTGGAGATGGTCTACCAGGACCTGTCGCTCTGCGACACGGTGGATGTGGCCGGCAACATCTTCCTCGGCCGCGAGCCGCGCCGGCAGGTCGCGGGGCTGAAGCTCCTCGACAAGCGCCGGATGCATGACGAGGCCAAGGCCATGCTGGAGACGCTGGGCATCGTCATCGCCGACACGCGCCTCATGGTCGAGAACCTGTCGGGCGGCCAGCGCCAGTCGATCGCCATCGGCCGCGCCGCCTCGTTCGAGCCCAAGGTCCTCATCATGGACGAGCCGACGGCCGCGCTCGCCGTCGCCGAGGTCGAGGCCGTGCTGGAGCTCATCCGCACCGTGTCGGCGCGCGGCGTCTCGGTGATCCTCATCACCCACCGGCTGCAGGATCTCTTCCTCGTCTGCGACCGCATCCAGGTCATGTACGAGGGCCGCAACGTCGCCGAGCGGCGCATCGTGGATACCAATATCGAGGAGGTCGTGAACCTCATCGTCGGACGCAAGTTCCAGGCGCGCTCGGCGCGCGGCCAGGACGGCGAAGGAGCACGGGCATGAATTCGGGCATCGCGGGCGAAGGCGCCCATCTTCATGCCGCGGCGCCGCCGCGCGTGCGCAAGGCGACCTTGCGCGATCGCTTCATCGCCAATGGCGCGGTCGGCTCGATCGCCATCTTCTTCGTGCTCGTCTGCCTCCTGTTCGGCCTGACGACGGACGCGTTTCTCTCCACGCCCAATCTTCTCAACGTCATCCGACAGTCCGCGCCTCTCCTGATCGTCGCGGCCTCCATGACCTTCGTGATCACGACGGGCGGCATCGATCTGTCGGTCGGCTCCGTCCTGGCGCTGGTCTGCGCCCTGTCGGCGGCGATGCTGCAGCTCGGCGTGCCCTGGCCGCTCACGATCCTCGCCATGCTGGCGCTCGGCGCGGCCATCGGCGCGGTGCAGGGCTTCTTCATCGCCTATGAGGGCATTCCGGCCTTCATCGTGACGCTGGCGGGCCTTTCCGTGATCCGGGGCGTCGCGCTTCTCATCACCGGCGGCTATTCCATCCCGATCGATCCCTCCAGCGTCTTCGTCACGCTCGGACGCGGCTGGCTCTTCGGCGTGCCCAATCCGGCCTGGATCGCGCTGATCGTTCTGGCCGGCGCCTATCTCGCCTTCAACGGCACGCGCTTCGGGCGCTATGTCACGGGCATCGGCGCCAACAAGGAGGCGGTGCGGCGCGCGGGCGTCGATACCAAGCGCACGCTGCTCTTCGTCTACATGCTCTCCTCCACCGCCGCCGCGCTGGCCGGCGTGGTTCTGGCCGGGCGGCTCGGTTCGGGCTCCTCCAATTCCGGCCAGGGCTTCGAGCTGGAGGTGATCGCGGCCGTGGTTCTCGGCGGCACCTCGCTCTTCGGCGGGCGCGGCACGATGGTCGGAACGGTGCTCGGCGCGCTGACGGTCGCCGTCATCGCCAACGGCCTGATCCTCGCCCATATGTCGCCCTTCCTGACGCCGATCATTACCGGCTCCATCATCCTCGTCGCGATCTGGCTGAACTTCCGCCTGTTCCGCGGCGCCTCGCGCGGGCGCTGATCCGATGGCGCTCGACTTTCAGGACCCCGCCGGCAAGCGTCCGGCTCCCTCCGGCATCGGCGTGCGCTCGGGCCATGTGATGACGGTGGACGGCCCGATCGCCGTCACTGACATGGGCGTCACGCTGATGCACGAGCATATCTTTCTCGACGGCGCCAAAAGCTGGCGCTGTCCGTGCCATCCGCCCGATCCGGTGCTGAACGAAGGCCCGGTGCGCGTCGAGATCATCGGCGAATTGCGCATGAACCCCTATATGAACCGCGACAACGTCTCGCTCGACGACGGCGATCTCGCGCTCTCGGAACTGAAGATGTTCCAGGCGCTCGGCGGTCACACCGTGGTGGACCCCACGAATTTCGGCATCGGCCGCGACCCCGAAGGCCTGCGCCGCATCCAGCGCATGAGCGGCCTGAAGATCGTGATGGGCTCGGGCTTCTATCTCGAATTCAGCCATCCCGACTGGCTGAAGCGCATGGATGTCGACGAGGTCGCCGAGTTCATCGCGCGCGATGTCGGCGGCACGGCGGATCGGCCCGACATTCTGGCCGGGATCATCGGCGAGGTCGGCGTCTCCAAGGACTTCACGCCCGAGGAGCGCAAGTCGCTGCGCGGCGCGGCGCGGGCCTCGGCGCGCACCGGCGTTCCCCTGTCGATCCACCTGCCCGGCTGGGAACGCCTCGCCCACGAGGTGCTGGACGTGGTGGAAGCGGAAGGCGCGGATCTCCGCCACACGGTTCTGTGCCACATGAACCCGAGCCACGACGATCTCGCCTATCAGACGAGCCTCGCCAAGCGCGGCGCCTTCCTGGAATACGACATGATCGGCATGGACTATTACTATGCCGATCAGGACGCGCAGTGTCCCTCGGACGAGGAGAACGCCCGCGCCATCCGGTCGCTGGTGGACGCCGGCTTTGCCGACCGCATCCTCCTCAGCCAGGACGTGTTCCTGAAGATGATGCTGACCCGCTATGGCGGCTTCGGCTACGCCCATGTGCTCAAGCATTTCGTGCCGCGCCTCAAACGCCACGGCGTTCCCGAGAGCGTGATCGACGCGATCATGACCGACAATCCGCGCGCCGTCTTCTCGGCCGCCTGACCCCTTTTCGATCCTCGAAGGAAATCGCATGTCCCGTAAGAAGGTCCTCCTCGCCGGCGAAAGCTGGGTGTCCACCGCGACGCATATCAAGGGCTTCGACCAGTTCCCGACCGTCACCTACCACCAGGGCGCGGACGAGCTTCTGGATGCCCTGAAGGACAGCGCCTACGACATCACCTTCATGCCCGCCCATCAGGCGCAGAAGGACTTTCCGCAGACGATGGAGGCCCTCAACGAATACGAGGCGATCATCCTCTCGGATATCGGCGCCAACACGCTGCTTCTGCATCCCGACACCTGGATTCACTCCAAGACGACGCCCAACCGCCTGAAGCTCCTGCGCGACTATGTCGATCAGGGCGGCGCGCTCCTGATGTTCGGCGGCTACTACTCGTTCCAGGGCATCAATGGCGGCGCCCGCTATGCCCGCACGCCGGTCGAGGATGTCCTGCCCGTCACGTGCCTTCGCTTCGACGACCGCGTGGAAGTGCCCGAAGGCTTCGCGCCTGTCGTCACCGGCCCGGCCTCGCATCCGATCCTCGACGGGCTCGGCACGGACTGGCCGGTGCTTCTCGGCTACAACGAGGTCGAGCTGAAGCCGGGCGCCGAGGTTCTGGCGACCGTCTCCACCGAATACGGCTCGCAACCGCTTCTCGTCACCGGCACCTATGGCAAGGGCCGCTCGGTGGTCTGGACCTCGGATGTCGGCCCGCACTGGCTGCCGGGCGAGTTCATCCGCTGGGACGGCTACGCCCGGCTGTTCGGTGCGATGCTCGACTGGGCGACGGCGAAATAAGGCGCATCCAGCATGGCGGTCCATGTCGTCGGCAATGTCTGTCTCGACACGACGTTCAGCCTCGCCCGCTTTCCGGAGCCGGGCGAGACGCTGAACGCGCGGGAGGCAGCTGTCGCGCTCGGCGGCAAGGGCGCCAACCAGGCGCTCGCCGCGCTCCGGGCGGGCGCGCGGACGACGCTCTGGTCGGCCGTCGGCGACGATTTGGAAGCCGCCTCCATCCGTCAGGGCCTCGTCGGCGCGGGCCTCTCCGACCGAGGCCTCGCCACCCTGCCGCTGCCAAGCGACCGCTCGGCCGTGCTGGTGGATGCGTCCGGCGAGAACATGATCGCAAGCGCCGTCGCCTGCGCCCGCACCTTCGATCCCGCCGCCGCCGGCTGGCACGTGGAAGCGCGCGGCGGGGACGTGGTGGTCCTGCAAGGGAATCTGGCGCCGGAGGCCACGCGCGCGGTGCTCGACATCGGCCGCTCGCTGGCCTTGCGGACCGTCCTCAACGCCAGCCCGCTCGCGCCGGGGGCGGGCCTTCTCGCGGGCCGACCCGATCTCGTCCTGGTGAACCGGGTCGAAGGCGAGGCGCTGACCGGCGAGCGGGAGCCCGGCCGGATCGTCGCGGCGCTGTGCGCGCGAACCGGCGGCGCGGCGGTGGTCACGCTGGGGCCCGAGGGTTATGTCCTGGCGGAGGGGCCGGGCTCGGCTCCGCGCGCCCGGCCCGCCTTTCCCGCACGCCCCCTCGACACGAGCGGCGCGGGCGATGTCTTCTGCGGCACGCTGGCCGCGCGCCTGTCGCTCGGGCAGGGGCTCGACCAGGCGCTAGAGCTTTCGGCATGGGCGGCGGCGGTCGCCGTCACCCGTGCCGGCACCTTCGGTTGCGGCCCGAGCCGCGACGAATTCCAGACAGGACGGACACGAGAGAGCGTATGAGCACCCCATCCAAGCCCATCGGACAGGCCCAAGGCGACGCGCTCCAGGCGATCTTCGGCCGCGCCCAGGCAATCATCGGCGTCGTGCATCTCGCGCCGCTCCCCGGCAGCCCGCGCTTCGACGGCGAGGCGGTGGAGACGATCTACCAGCGCGGCCTCGACGACGCGCGCGCCTATCTCGAAGGGGGCTGCGACGGCGTCATCGTCGAGAACCACGGCGACGTGCCCTTCTCCAAACCCGACGCGATCGGCCCGGAAACCTCGGCCCATATGGCTGTCGTCGCCGACCGCATCCGTCGCGAGCTTGGCCGCCCGATCGGCATCAACGTTCTCGCCAACGCGGCCATTCCGGCGCTCGCCATCGCCAGCGCGGCGAATGCCGGTTTCGTGCGGGTCAACCAGTGGGCCAATGCCTATGTCGCCAATGAGGGCTTCGTCGAGGGCGAGGCGGCCCGCGCCATGCGCTACCGGGCGCAGCTGCGCGCCAAGGGCATCCGCATCTTCGCCGACGCCCATGTGAAGCACGGCGCGCACGCCATCGTCGCCGACCGGCCGGTGGAGGAACAGGTCAAGGACCTCGTCTTCTTCGACGCCGACGTGGTGATCGCCACCGGCCAGCGCACCGGCCACGTGGCGGAACTCTCCTACATCCGCATGATCAAGGAAGCCGCCAACCTGCCGACCCTCGTCGGCAGCGGCGTGACGCGAGAGAATCTCCGCGACATCCTGTCGGTCGCCGACGGCGTGATCGTCGCAAGCTCCTTGAAGCACGACGGCGTCTGGTGGAATTCGGTCGATCTCGACCGGGTGAAGGCCTTCACGGCCGGGCTGAAGCGGTGAGCGGGCGGCCCGCGATCCGCGCCGAGCGCCTTCTCGAACGGCTCGACCGCTTCGCCGCCATCGGCGCGACGGCGAAGGGCGGCGTCAACCGGCAGGCGCTCACCGAGGGCGACCGGGAGGTCCGGGCGATGCTCGCGGGTCTTGCCGGCGCACGCGGCTTTTCCGTCGCCCAGGACGAGGCCGCCAACCTCTTCCTGCGGCGCGAGGGCACCGACGCCGGCCTGCCGCCGCTTCTTCTCGGCAGCCATCTCGACACGCAGCCGACCGGGGGGCGCTTCGACGGGGCGCTCGGCGTTCTGGCCGCCTTCGAAGTGCTGGAAGCGCTGGAGGATGCCGGCGTCGTATCCGAGCGCGCGGCCGAGGTCGCGGTCTGGACCAACGAGGAGGGCAGCCGCTTCGCGCCCGGCGCCATGGGCTCGCAGGCCTTCGCGGCGCGCGCGCTGCCGCCCGAATGGCGGGAGGCGCGCTCGACCGACGGGGCGCGGCTCGGCACCGAACTCGCCGCGACGATCGCCGCCCTGCCCGTGCCGCTGGCCCCGCTCGGGTTTCCGATCGCCGCCTATCTCGAACTGCACATCGAACAGGGGCCGGTGCTGGAGCGGGAGGACACGCCGATCGGCGTCGTGACCGGCATCCAGGGCACGCTCTGGCTGGAGGTCGAGATCACCGGGCAGGCCGCCCATGCGGGAACGACGCCGCTCGGCTTCCGGCGCGATCCGATGCGCGCGGCGGCCGCCGCCATGGCGGAGCTCTACGGCGGCATCATGCCGGCGGATTCCGACGCCCGGTTCACCATCGGACGGATCGAGGCCGAGCCCGGCTCTGTCAACGCGGTTCCCGAACGGGTGCGCTTCACCATCGATCTGCGCCATCCCGACGCTTGCGAGCTCGCCGCCCTTGCCCTTCGAATTCGCGGCGTCTTGGAAAGCGCCTGCGCCGAGGCCGGCTGCGCCCTGTCGATCCGCCGTCTCGTGGACATGCCGCCGACCGCCTTTCCCGAGGCCATGGTGGAGCGGGTCGAGGCGAGCGCGCGTCGCGCGGGTCTCGCCTCGCGCCGCATCGTGTCGGGCGCCTTCCACGATGCGCTCTACCTCGCCCGCTGCGCCCCGACCGCGATGATCTTCTGCCCCTGCCGCGACGGGATCAGCCACAACGAGGCCGAACACGTGGAGCCGCGCTTCGCCGTCGCCGGCGCGACCGTCCTCCTGGAAGCCGCTCTTTCGCTGCTCGGCGCGGCGGATACGGCCTCGCACCCTCCGATTGCCGCGAGCGGCCCGAGCGCCGCCTGAGGCCCCGGAAGTCGCGCGCCGACGGGCCGGTCCGAGCCCGACTCGCAAGGCTTTCGTCGCAGTGCTAGGCAGAGCGCATGTCGAACCCACGCCTGGAACAGCAGCTCGCCTTTCTGATCGAAGCCGACGCCCTGAAGGCCGTCGAGCGGCAATCGCGCATCGTGAAGGGTCGGCGGCGCGAGAACTCCGCCGAACATTCCTGGCATCTGGCGCTCTTCGCGCTGGTGCTCGGACCTGAGCGGCCCGACATCGACGTCTCGCGCGTCGTCGCCATGCTGCTTCTCCACGACCTCGTCGAGATCGACGCCGGGGACAATCCGATGCACGGCGCGTTCGACGCGGACGGGGTGGCCGAAGCCGAAGACGCGGCGGCGAAGCGCCTCTTCGGGCTTCTGCCGGGCGATCTTGCGGATCGGTTCGAAGGCCTGTGGCGCGAGTTCGAGGCCGCCGAAACGCCGGACGCCCGGTTCGCCAGAGCGCTCGACCGGTTCCAGCCGCTTCTCCTGAACACGCTCACCGACGGCGGGACCTGGACCGAGAACGATGTGAGCGAGGCGCAGGTCCAGGCGCGCTACGGTCCCGTCATCGAAAAGGGCTCGCCCGACTGGTGGGCGCACGCGAAGGCGCTCGTCGCGCGCCATTTCGCGCGAAGCGATCGCTGATGATTCCGAGCCGGACGTGGGGCGAGGAGGGCCAAGACGAGCCCTCCCCGCTGCCAGCGAACCGACGGATTTTCCCAGACCGGGCCGGTCGGCTCAGACGTATTTGCGCCAGTCGTGCTCTTCCCGGAAGCCGAGCACCTCCCGGATCTTGCGATTGGAAAGCGGGGCTTCGTTCGGCCCCATCTCGCGGGTCACCGGCACGTTCGGGCAGTGCTTGGCGAGGAATTCCATCGTCGGCATGTCGGCCGTGATCGTGTCGTTCGTCGCGTTGAAGACCTGGAAGCCGAGGCCGTCCGTCTCGATGCAGCGATGGACGATCTGCCCGAGATCGCGGGCGTCGATATAGCTCCAGGCGTTTCGCTTGCGCGACATCGGATCGGCGACGAAGCCGGGGAACCGATCATATTCGTGCGGCTCGATCACGTTGCCGATCCGCAGGGCGTAGATGTCGATCCCTGAGCGCATCGCGAAGGCGCGCGCGGTCTTCTCGTTCAGGAGCTTCGACAGGCCGTAGCTGTCCATCGGATCGCTGTCGTAGTCCTCTTCGAGCGGGAAGGAATGGAAGTCCCGGTCGCCCTCGGCGAAGCACACGCCATAGGTGGTCTCGGAGGACGCGATGACGATCTTCTTCACGCCGAGCTTCACCGCCGCCTCGATGACGTTGTAGGTGCCGATCGTGTTGATGCGGAAGGTCTCGTTGTCGGGCTTGAGGAGCATGCGAGGCACGGCCGCGAAATGCACCACCGCGTCGGGCGCGGCCGGCAACCGGCCGGTGTCGTAGCCCTCGAAGCCGAAATGGCTCGACAGCGCGTTGAACATCTGCCCGCTATCGGCGATGTCGGCATAGAGCGTGTTCACCCCGGGAACATCGGTCGGCGCGAGATCGACATTGAGGACGGCGTGTCCCCGATCGACCAGATACTGCACCGCATGTCGGCCGGCCTTGCCGGAGCCGCCGGTGAAGACGATGCGTTTGCTCATGATGAAGCTCCCTCCTGATGCTCCGAGACGGCGGGAGCGCAGGCTCCGCCCCTCCTCTCCCCTTTGTCGGTCAGGTCGGTCGAAGATCAAGCCGACGCGGACGGTTCGCCCTCCGGCCGAGGCGCGGACCGGCTCCTTTCGAGCCCGTCCCGGAAGGGGGGAGGCCGGCCTCACCCATTGAGCCGACCGGCGCCGCTTGACCGAGCGTGGCGGGGCCGGTGTAGGATGGGCATGTCTGGTCGAGCGACGGGAGTCGGATGGATGCCGGATGTGCCGCAGCCCCTCAGCCGGTTCCGCCGCTTCGTCACCACGGATATGGACGAGGCGCGCAGCGAGGTGTCGCGCATCTATTGCGACCATCGGCTGATCTCGACGGCGGGCAGCCCGCATCTCCATGCCTGGCAGAACGCCGTGCGGCTGGGCCCGGTGACTCTGAGCGCCATGAGCTACGGCGCGGAGATCGAGATCGATCCGGGCGCGCTGAAGGACTTCTATCTGGTCATGCTGCCCTATGCCGGGAGCGCCGACGTCCGGCATGGCCGGGAGCAGGTCGTCGCCGACGCCACACAGGCCACCGTCCTGACGCCCGACGCGGGCACGCGGATGCGCTGGTCGGCGGACTGCGCGAAGCTGATGGTGCGGATCGAGCGGGAGGCGCTGGAGCGACAGATGTCGGCCATGCTGGGCGGCGGCTCGGCAAGCGGCATCGACTTCAGCCTCGCCATGCCGCTGACCGACGGGGCGGCGCATTGGTGGCGCATGGTCCGGCTGGCGATGGACGGGCTGGATCGTCTCGCTGAAGCCCCAGGCCCCGTCGCCGCGAGCCTTCAGGGCTCGCTGCTGATGGCGACGCTGATCGAGCAGCAGCCCAATTCCTTGACCGCCCGGCTGGCGCGCGCCGAAAGCCCCGCCGCGCCGCGCCATGTCCGCCTCGTGGAAGATTACATCGAGGAGAATGCCGAGAAGCCGCTGACGGTGGAGGATCTCGTCGCGGTCGGCGGCGTCAGTTCGCGCGCGCTGTTCGAGGGGTTTCGCCGGTTTCGCGGCACCTCTCCCCTCGCCCATCTGCGCGCGGTGCGCCTGCGGCGCGTGCGCGAGGACCTTCTGCGGGCCGACGCGCAGGACACCGTCACGCTCGTCGCCACCCGCTGGGGCTTCTTTCAGCTCGGCCGCTTCGCCGCGCTTTATCGCGAGACGTTCGGCGAGACGCCCTCCGAGACGCTGCGCCGCCGCTGACGCGAATGAGGCCTGCCCCGCCTCGGAGGAGAAGGCGGGGCAGGCCGGTCGGGCGGGGTCTCAGCGAACGCTGGCCGCGCCGCCCGTGAGAAGCGCGATGGCCTGTCCCGGCCCTTCCGGCCCGAGCGCGGTATAGCCGCCGTCGACCTTCAGCTCCGACCCCGTGGTGAAGCTCGCGGCCTCCGAGGCGAGGAAGAGGATGGCGCTCGCCGCCTCCGGCCCGCGCCCGACACGGCCGAGAATGTGGAACTGCGCCCCGACGCGGTCGGCCTTTTCCTGGTCGTTGCCGGACAGGCCGGCGATCGGCGCGCTCCAGGTCCAGCCGAGGATCACGCTGTTGGCGCGGATGCCGTCCTTGGCATAGTCGAGCGCCTGGGAATGCGTGAGGTGCAGGATCGCGGCCTTGGAGACCGGATAGGTCCAGCGCCCGGACTGCGCGGCATAGGCGCTGATCGAGGAGATGTTGACGATCGAGCCCTTCACCTTGGCCAGGTGCGGGCGCGCCTTTTCCGACAGGATGGCGCTCGACACGAGGTTGGTGTCCAGCGTGTTCAGCCAGGAGGCGCGGCTGGAGGCGGCCCCTTCGTCGTCGTAGACGGCGGCATTGTTGACGACGAGGTCGAGCCGGCCCCAGCCGAGCGCCGCCGAGACCAGCGCGTCGAGGTCTTCGTCGCGGCGGATGTCGGCCGGGACATGGCGCACGGCCTCGCCGAACTCGGCCGTCAGCGCCGCGCCCGCCGCTTCGCTGCGCGAGCCGACGACGACCTTGAACCCGGCCTTGACGAGCCCGCGCGTGATGTCGAGGCCGATGCTGGCCGCGCCGCCGGTGACGATGGCGACCTTGCCCTGAAACTCGCTCATGCGTGCATCTCCGCGACCTGGGGCTTGTGCAGCTGCTTGTAGCCGCCGCCGAAATAAAGAAGCGGTTCGCCGGGGCCATGCCGATAGCCGATCACTTCGGCGATGTAGATGAGATGGTCGCCGGCGTCCGTCGCCTGGGTGATCCGGCAGGCGAACTGCGCGAGCGCGCCTTCCACCACCGGCAGGCCGTTCAGCTCGTCGAAGGTCACGTCCAGAGGCTCCTTGCCGCGGGAGGAGAAGTGGCGCGACAGGTGCTGCTGGTCTTCGGAGAGAACCGAAAGGCCGTAATGGCCGTGATCGTTGAGGGCTTCCTTGATCGAGGCGCGGTGGTCGATGCAGATCAGGACCAGCGGCGGGTCGAGCGAGACCGAGGTGAAGGAATTGGCGGTCATGCCATGGACGCGCTCGCCCGCGCGCGTCGTGACGATGAGGACGCCGGTGGCGAACATGCCGAAGGCGCGGCGCAGTTCCTTGGGGTCGATGCTGGGAACGAGGAGGCTCATGCGGCTTCTCCCTGACGCTCGGAGAGGAAGGCTTCGGTGAGGGCCGGGTCGGTGATCGTCGGGAAGAAGTCCCTGGGATCGTTGAACCCGTTGGTGAACCAGCGCGCGACGCGCGGGCTCGTCTGCGCGGCGAACAGCGTCTTCACCATGTGTTCGGGCGGCGGCAGGAGCATGTTGTTGGTCCAGCCGACCACGAACTTGGCGTAGTCCCAGTAGCGCTCGAAGCAGACCTGCATGAACGTGGCGTCGAAGGGCCGGTCGCCATGCGCCAGGATCGCCGCGCGATAGGCGGCCGCGCAATGGCTGGCATTGTTGGCGCCCTGGCCGGTGATCGGATCGTTGAGGCAGACCGAGTCGCCCATGCCGAGCGCCAGCGCGCCGGAGGGCAGCGTCAGGATCGGCTTGCGCACGGTCGGCGGGAAGCGGCCCGTGAGGGTGCCCAGATCGTCGGTCAGCACCACGTCCCTGGCGCGCTCGTATTCGGCCGGCACGAACTCCTTCAGAATGCGCAGGCTCTCGCCCAGATGCGCCTCGGGCGTCTTCGCCTCGGCCCAGCGATCCATCGGCCCGCCGGGAAGGCCCTCGAAGACCATGATCTCGCACGGGCCGGACAGGGTCAGAGCCGGGAAGACGAAATACTCGCCGACGCCGGGAACGAGGTTGAAGTTGACGGCCGAATGCTTTTCGCGCGGCACCATGCCGTGGACATAGGTCAGCGCGAGAGAGCGCTGCGGCTTGTCGAAGGGCGAGCGCTCGGCGTCGCGCTGGAAGAGCTTGCCGATCTCGCCCTTTCCGGAGGCAACGATCACGAGATCGCATTCGCGATGCAGCGCCTCGAGATCGTCGAGGCCCGCGTCCTGAATGCGCAGCTCGCCCCCGGCGCGCTCGAACTCCTCCATCCAGCGCGGCATCTTCACGCGCTGGTCGATGGAGCGGGCGGGCTTGTCGAGGCGCGAGGACCAGCGGACCGCCGTGGCCCCGTCCTGCACCAGCGCGAACTGGATGCCCTCGACGGGCGGCGCGTCCTCCCAGAAGTCGATGCCGAGCTCGCGCTCGTTGGCGAGCGCCCGGTCGAACATGCACTGGCTGGATGTCACCCGCCCTCCGGCGATCTGGTCGCCGGTCTGATTGGACACCATGACGACTTCGTAGCCGTCGGCGATGAGGCCGAGGCCGAGTTGCAGACCCGCCTGCCCGGCTCCCACGATCCCGATCTTTCGCATCTGCGTGCTCCTTCTTCCTCCCGAAGATGAAGCGATCGTCGCAAATCCGTCATGCGGCGCTATGCGCGCAGCGCGGGTCCTATCCGCTCAGCGCGGAATAGTTGAGGCGGAAGCGTTTCAAGTCTAAAATAGTTCGGCGGGCCGGTTCGCCCGCTTTGCCGGAGGGGATCGGCGCATGACGCTTGAGTTCGACGCCGTGGTGGTGGGTGCGGGGCACAACGGTCTGGCGACGGCCGTGCATCTGGCGAGCCGTGGCTGGTCCGTGACCGTCGTGGAGAAGGCGAGCGCCCCCGGCGGCGCGGTGAAGACGGCGGAAGCGACGCTGCCCGGCTTCCGGCACGACCTCTATGCCATGAACCTTTCCATGTTCGCGGGCTCGCCCTTCTTCGCCAGCCATCGCGACGGGCTCCTGAAACATGGGCTGGAGCTCGTCCCCTCACGGGACGGCTTCGCCACCGCCTTTCCCGACGGGACATGGCTCGGCGTCAGCCAGGACATCGAGACCACCACGGCGCGCATCGCCGCGCTTTCGGCCGCCGACGCCAGGAACTGGCGGGCGCTGATGGACCGCTTCGGACGCGAGGCGCCCCACATCTTCGCGCTGCTGGGCGCCGAGCTTCCCTCGCGCGCGGCCATGGGCGCGGTGTGGAAGGCCTGGCGGGCGCTGGGCGTGGCCGGCGTCGCCGATATCGCCAAGCTCGTCCTGTCCTCGCCCCGCGCCTTTCTCGACGCGCATTTCGAGCATCCCAAGGTCAAGGCGATGCTCGGCGCATGGGGGCTCCATCTCGACTTCGGGCCGGATGTCGCGGGCGGCGCGCTGTTTCCCTATCTGGAATCCTGCGCCTGCCAGAGCTTCGGCATGGTCTTCGGGCGCGGCGGAGCGGACACGATCATCCGCGCCATGACGGGCTATCTGCGCTCGCTCGGCGGCGACATCCGCCTGGACGCGCCCGTGGAGGCGATCGAGATCGAAGGCGGACGGGCGCGGGGCGTGCGCCTCGCCTCGGGCGAGCGGTTGATCGCGCGCCGGGCAGTGGTCGCCAATCTCCATCCCAAGGGTCTGGCAAAGCTCGTCGCCGGCAGGGCGGGCGATCGGCGCCCGTCCGATTTCGCCGCGAAGACCGCCGGCTTCCGCGCGGGGCCGGGCACGATGATGATCCATCTGGCGCTGAACGGCCCGGCCGAATGGCGCGCCGGGGCCGACCTCGGCCGCTTCCCCTATGTCCATCTCGCGCCGGATTTCGGCACGATGGGTCGGACCTACAACGAGGCCATGGCGGGGCTGCTCCCGGCCGAGCCGGTGCTCGTGGTCGGCCAGCCGACCGCCATCGATCCGACCCGTGCCCCGGAGGGCCACCACATTCTCTGGGTGCAGGTGCGGGTCCTGCCCGCCGACATCCGGGGCGACGCCGCCGGAGCGATACAGGCGCGGACCTGGGACGAGGCGAAGGAGGCCTATGCCGACCGCGCGATCGCGCTGCTCGAAACCTATGCGCCGGGGCTTTCGGCGAAGATCCTCGCCCGCGCCGTCCATTCGCCGCTCGATCTGGAGCGCGACAATCCCAATCTCGTCGGCGGCGACAGCCTGTCGGGCAGTCACCAGCTCGACCAGAACTTCCTGTTCCGCCCGGCCTTCGGCTGGTCGAAGCATCGCGGTCCGGCGGACGGTCTCTTCATGGTCGGCGCCTCGACCTGGCCGGGCGCCGGCACGGGTGCCGGCTCCGGCTTCATGGTGGGCAAGCGTCTGGCGGGCGAGGCCAGGCCCGCCCGCTGAGCGGCGCGCCGTCCTATTCGGCGGCCTGCACGACGGCGTCCGGCTGGGCGCTGCGCAGGCCCCGCTCTTCGAGGCGCGGCAGCACCTCGTCGCGGAAATAGGGAAACTCCTCTGCATAGTTGACGAAGGAGAGCGTCGTGCCGCCGAAACCCGCCTCGACCAGCGCCTCGATCCCGTCCGCCACCTGATCGGGCGTGCCCGTCAGCGGGAAGCCGCCATGGCCCGCCGCCATGCGTTCGCGGATCAGCGCGAGCAGATCGTGCGGGAAGGAATGGGCATGGGCGAACTGGAGATTGACGAGATTGTCCGTCGCCTCCCAATCCGTCTGCGCGAGGCAATGATCGTAATAGGCCTTGGCCTCGCTCTCGCTCGGCCGGCAGACGACATGGGAGAAGGTCAGGACCTCCACGTCCCGTCCCGCCTCGCGCCCGGCCGCCTTCAGCTCGGCGATCTCCGCGCCCGAGCGCGACAGGTCGATGGCCGGCGTGAACAGGAAATCGGCGTTGCGCACGGCAAAGCCCCGCCCCTCGCCCGAACCCGCCGCATTGACGATCGGCACCCGGCCGCGCTTCGGCTTGGGATCGGAATGAACGCCGCGAAGCTGAAAGAAGCGCCCGTCGAAATCGAACGAACCCTCGGTTTCCCAGAGCCGGCCGATCACGTCGAGCCATTCCTGCGCATAGGCGTAGCGCTCGACATGCGAGGCCGGCAGGTCGAGGCCGAGCGCGGCGTATTCGGGCGCGTTCCAGCCGGCGACGACGTTCAGCCCGGCGCGCCCGTTGCCGATGGCGTCCAGCGTCGCGATCTGCTTGGCGACGACGACCGGATTGTTGGCGGCCGTGTGGACCGTCGAGATCACGGCGATGCGGCGCGTCGAGGCGAGCAGCCCGGCCGCCCAGGTCGTCGTTTCCAGGACGTCCTTCTGGAAGTTGATGTCGCGCCCGCCATAGCCGATCCAGCGGGCGATCGGCAGCAGGAAGTCGAGCCCCGCCTCGTCGGTCATCCGGGCGAGCGAGAGATTGGACTCCCACGAAGCGTCCCAGCGCTCGGGGACTTTCGTCACCGACATGCCGTTGGAGCAGTTGGCCGCGAAGATGCCGAGCTTGAAACGGCCGCGGCGGTCGAGTGGGTTGAGGGACGTCATCGAACTTTCTCCTTTTCCGATCGGGAGCGGCATGCGGGGCTCACGCCGCGTCCTTGGGCGACCAGAGCCGGACGCCGCCTTCGCGCTCGTAGGCCATGCCCTTCGGGTAGCTGATCGCCTCCAGCTGGAGGCCCCAGGGCGCGAGGAAATAGAGGATCGACTGGCCCGCCGCCGGACCCTCGCCGATCGGCAGCGGCCCGGCGAAGCTGCGCACGCCATGGGCGTCGAGATGCGCCTTCATCGCCGCGATGTCGTCGACATAGAAGGCGATGTGCTGGGCGCCGATGTCGCTGTTGCGCAGGAGCGGCGCGGATTGATCGGGCGCGCTGTACTGGAAGAGCTCGATATTGGCGCCATTGCCGCAGCGGATGAGGGTGATCGTCCGGATCACGGCGCGCGCGTCCACGCCGAGATGATCGGTCATGAAGGTGCCGGCGTCGTCGGAAAACGGGCCGAAGGACAGGGCGACCTCGCCGCCGAGAACCCCGGTGAAGAAGGCGACCGCCTCGTCCATGTCCGGCACGGTGATGCCGATATGGTCGACGCCTCGGATGCCGGGCGCGGCGCGCCCCGTGTCTTGGCCTGTCATGTCTCGTGTCCGGCGGACTGGTCGATCGGGCCGCTCCCCGCGCGGCCGCCGCGCGCGGGGAGCGGCGGCGGGAAACAGCGTCAGACGGAAGCGGCCGACAGCCAGGCGGGGTCCGGTCGCACGGGGGGAATGGCGTCCAGGAGCGTGCGCGTATAGGCGGCTTTCGGCGACCGGAAGACCTCGCGCGTCGGCCCTTCCTCTGTCACCTCGCCGCCGCGCATGACGACGACGCGCGAGCACACGGCACGGATCACCGAAAGGTCGTGGCTGATGAAGGCCATGGAGAGGCCCATCTCGTCGACGAGGCCCTTGATGAGGTTCAGCGTCTGGGCCTGCGTCGAGACGTCGAGGCCGGAGACGATCTCGTCGGCGAGGATGAAGCTCGGCTTCAGCACCGCCGCCCGCGCGATGCCGATGCGTTGGCGCTGGCCGCCCGACAGCTCGTGCGGATAGCGGCCGAGAACCACCGCGTCGAGGCCGACGCGCCCGAGCACCGCTTCCACCTCGCGCTCCGCCGCCCGGCGATCGGGCGCCAGCCCGTGCAGGATCAGCGGCTCGGCGAGGATGCGGCGGATCGTGTGGCGCGGGTTGAGGCAGGACATCGGGTCCTGGAAGATCATCTGCATCCGCCGCCGCAGCGGGCGCATCTCGGCCTCGGGCAGCGCGGTGATCTCGCGGCCCTCGAAGAAGACCTGCCCGCTCGTCGGGCGCACGAGATTGAGAAGGCAGCGCCCGAGCGTCGTCTTGCCGGAGCCGGACTCGCCGACGATGCCGACGATCTCGCCGCGCCCGACCCGCACCGAGACGTGGGAGAGCGCCGGGCGCAGGGGCTTCACCCCGCGCGGCAGGGGAAAGGTGAGCGAGAGGTCGCGCGCTTCGATCAGGGCGTCAGACATGGGTTCCCTGCTCCCGGTCGAAGGCGGCGATCTCGCCCCGGCATTGCTGGATGACGCCGGCGGGCACGGGCGCGAGCCCCTCCTCCTCGGCGTCGGGGCGCGGATTGGCGGCGATCAGCGCGCGCGTATAGGGGTGGACGGGCCGCGCCAGGAGATCGGCGGTCGGCCCGGTCTCGAAAACCTTGCCGGCGAAGAGGAGCGTCGTCCGGTCGCAGACCTGCGCGACGACGCCGAGATCGTGGGTGACGAAGACGACGCCCGTGCCGTGCCGCCGCTGGAGGTCTCTGAGAATGCGCAGCACCTGCCGCTGCACGGTGACGTCGAGCGCGGTCGTCGGCTCGTCGGCGATCACGAGCCTCGGTTCCATCGCGAAGGCGGCGGCGATCAGCACGCGCTGGCGCATCCCGCCGGACAGCTCGTGCGGATAGGAAGCGAGCACCCGCTCGGGATCGCGCATCTGGACTTCGGCAAAGAGCGCCAGAGCCCGGTCGCGCGCCTCGGCCCGGCCGAGGCCCTTGTGGCGGCGCAGACCGTCCGTCACCTGGGGCTCGATGCGGCGCGCGGGGTTCAGCGCCGTCAAAGGGTCCTGCGGGATCAGCGCGACGGTTTCGGCGAGCCGCTGGCGGCGGCGCGTCTCGCTGAGGGCGCCGAGGTCCTCGCCCGCGAGGCGGATCGTTCCGCCGGTGACGCGGATCGTACCGGGCAGGATGTCGAGAACGGCCTTGCCGATCGTGGACTTGCCCGCCCCGCTTTCGCCCACCAGCCCATGGACCTCGCCCGGCTGGACGGTGAGCGACACGTCGCGCAGCACCGGCGCGCCGTCGCGGATCGAGAGGGCGGAGAGGTTGGCGATCTCGAGAACGGGGCTCATCGGCGCATCACCGGGTCGAAGGCGCGGCGCAGACCGTCGCCGAGCTGGTTGAAGGCGATCACGGTGAGGAAGAGGAGCGCCAAGGGCGCCGCGAAGATCCACCAGCCCTGATAGATGACCTGCCGTCCTTCGGCGATCATGCCGCCCCAGGTCGGCGTGTCGGACGACACCGAGAGGCCGACGAAGGAGAGGATCGCCTCGACCACCACGGCGATGCCCATTTCCAGCGTCAGGAGCACGAGCAGCACCGGCGCGACGTTGGGCAGGATTTCCTTCAGAAGGATCGCCGCGTTGCCGAAGCCGATCGATCGCGCGGCGGTGACGTAGTCGGCTTTCGCCTGCGCCTGCGTTTCCGCCCGGATCACGCGGGCAAAGCGCGTCCAGTCGATGACGGCGATGGCGAGGATCACCGAATGAAGCCCCGCGCCGGAAATGGCGACGATCAGGATCGACAGGAGAACCGGCGGGAAGGCCATCCAGACCTCGACGAGGCGCGAGACGAGCGTGTCGATCCACCCGCCGAAATAGCCGGCCAGAAGCCCGAGCGCGGTGCCGACGAAGGCGGCGGCGAGGCTCGCCGCGAAGGCGACGGTCATGGCGATGCTCGCGCCATGGAGAAGGCGCGACAGCACGTCGCGCCCGAGGCTGTCGGTGCCGAGGAGATAGCCGGGCTCGGCGCCGTCGAACCCCATCGGCGGCAGCGTGCCGAGCATCAGGTCCTGTTCCAGCGGATCGTGCGGGGCGATCCAGGGCGCGAGGATGGCGACGAGGACGAGGAGGAGCACGAAGCCCCCGCCGAACAGGAGGCGGGCGTTGAGGATGCCGCCCCGGCGACGGCGAGCCGGCCGGGGCGCGCGCGTCAGGGGGTGGAGCGCGGCGCTGTCAGCCATGACGCAGCCTCGGATTGAGCGCGACGGCAAGGAGATCCACCGCGATGTTGACCAGGATGAAGAGAAGGCCGAACAGGAGAACGAGGCCTTGGATCAGGGGCAGGTCGCGATTGATGACGGCGTCGATGGCGAGATTGCCGATGCCGGGATAGCTGAAGATGCGCTCCACGATCACCGTGCCGCCGATCAGGAAGGTGAACTGGACGCCGGTGAGCGCCAGCGCCGGCCCGGCCGCGTTGCGCAGCGCCTCGCCCAGAACGAGGCCGAGCGGCGAGCGGCCCCGGATGCGGGCGAGAAGCACGTAGTCCTGCAGCATGGCCTCGTTCAGCGAGGCCTTCAGCACCCGCGCGATGACCGCCGCCAGCGGCAGGCCGAGCGCCAGGACCGGCATCGCCATGTGGGCCAGAACGTCCCGCGCCACGCGCCATTGGCCGGTCACGAGGCTCTCGAGGAGATAGAAGCGCGTCGAGAAATCGGCGGGCAGCGTCGGGTCGATGCGCCCGGACAGCGGCAGGATGGGATAGACGACGCCGAGAAGGATCACGAAGGCGAGCGCCCAGATGAAGTCGGGCACGGCCAGAACGAGGCCGTTCACGGCGTCGATCACCGCCTCGCCCGTCTTGCGCGCCAGGAGCGTGCCGAGAACCGCGACGCCGCCGCCGAGGAGGACGGCGAAGGCGAGCGCCGCGACGCAGAGTTCCAGCGTTGCCGGCAGGCGCGACAGGAGCGCGCCCCCGACCCCGACCCGCAGCGAGATCGAAGTGCCGAAATCGCCCTGCGCGATCGCGCCGAGCCAGAGGCCGAACTGCTCGATCAGCGAACGGTCGAGCCCATAGGCGGCGCGCAGGCGCTGGATGTCCTCCGGGCTCGCGCCCGGCGCGATCATCATCGCGATCGGGTCGCCCGGAGCGACCCGCAGGAGCAGGAAGACCACCACCGCGACGCCGAACAGCGTCGCGACGGCCAGTCCCGCCCGGTGGAGGACGAGGCGTGCGATCATGATCCCGCGCCGTCCGCTCAGGCCACGGAGACGAGCGTCGGCTGCAGCGCGCCGGACGTGTTCGGCACCACCTTCAGCCCCTTCCGGAACACGACGGGCTGGACATACTGGAGGAGCGGAATGACGTAGCCTTCCTCGGCAATGTACTTGTCCACCGCCTTCCAGCCGGCGATGCGCTTCGCCTCGTCCTTCTCGCCCCAGAGCGGCGCGATCTTGGCGTCGAGGTCGTCGGTGTTCCAGACCGAATGCGGCGAGGGGCCGAACATGGCGAAGCCCGTCGAGGTCGTCGGATCGCCGATCGCGTTGCCCCAGTTGTAGAAGGCCGTTTCGGCGAGCTGGTCGGCGGCGCGCAGCTCGTAGTGCTTGGCGATCTCGTAGACCTCGATCGTCGCCTCGATGCCGACCTTGCGCCACATGCCGACGATGGCCTGGACCATCTCGTAGTCCTTGGGCTTGAAGCCGCGCGTCGTCTGGATGGTGAACCTGGCCGGATTGCTCTTGGAATAGCCGCTGGCGGCGAGAAGCTCGACCGCCTTGGCCTCGTCGTAGCCGACCGTGATCGAGGGATCGTAGGCCTCGTATTCCGGCGCTTCCAGCGTGTCGATCGGCACGCCGTAGCCGCGCAGAAGCCGGTCCACGATCGCCTTCTTGTTGATCGCGTGATGGGCCGCGAGGCGCACGTTCTTGTCGAGCATGGCGCCGGTGTTGTTCACGAAGAGCATGCCGATGTCGGAGACCGGCGTCGCAACGCCCTCCAGCTTGCCGCCCTGGCGCAGGCGGTCGTATTCCTCGTAGGGGATTTCGAGCGTGATGTCGGCCGAGCCGCTCTCGACCTCCGCGACGCGGCTGACCGCGTCGGTCACGAACTTGAAGACCACCGTCTCGAAAGCCGGCTTGCCGCCCCAGTGGTTCGGGTTGGCCTTGAGGCGCAGATACGCGTTCCCCTCATAGGCGTCGACCATGTAGGGCCCGGTGCCCACGGGCTTGGCCTCGAAGCCCTGCGGGCCGACCTTCTCGTAATAGGCCTTGGGCAGCACGTAGCCGGTGAGGAAGGCCATCCACTTGAAGAGCGTCGGATCGAACTGCTTCACGTCGGCGGTGATGCGGTTGCCGTCCGCCTTCAGGTTGCCGATCGTGCTCCAGACGAACTGGATCGGGTTGCCGGTCGCCGGGTTCCCGGCGCGCTCCAGCGACCAGACGACGTCCTCGGCCGTGAAGGGCGAGCCGTCGTGCCAGGTGACGCCGTCGCGCACGGTCATGTGGACCTTGGTGCGGTCCTCGTTCCAGCCCCAGTCGGTGAGAAGACCCGGCTCGAAGGCGAGGTCGGGCTTCTGGCCGACGAACTGGTCGAAGACGGCGCGGTAGATCGCCTGGATCGTCGGGTTCACCGCGGAGGCGCCGACCGTCGGATCGAAGCTCGGCAGGTTGACATTGTAGGCGATGGTCAGCGTGCCGGGCGTCGCGGTCTGGGCGAGGGCCCGGCCCGACAGGACGGCGGACAGCAGCGCGCCCGCGCCGAGCGCGAGGGTCTGGCGGCGGTTGAGATCGAACATGGCGGAGGGCCCCCTGAAGCCGAGATGACGACGGAATGCGGCATGCGGATGCGAATGCGGATGGGCATGCGGGCTGGGGGCGCCCCCGTTCGGGGCGCCGCGCCGTCAGATCGGCTCGTAGGCGGAGGCGACGGTGAGAAGCGCGCCGTCGAGCGCCTTGCCCTCCTCGTCGAGGAGCGCGGCCTTGATGAGCCGGTGCATCCAGGCGCCGCCATCGGCATGGGGCCGGAGCAGCGGCACGGCGGAAAGGACGCGGTCGAACTTGGAATGGCCGCGCGCGTGAGTGTCGGAATAGCCCTTCACGAGGCGGCGGGCGGCGAGGATCGCGACGGCGAGGTCGTAATTCGCGGGCAGCACCTCGCGCGCCGTCTCCAGCCAATGCGTCCAGTGCTCGACTTCGCGCTCGTGGCGCAGCGAGCCCCGGCGGAAGCGCTTGAGGCCGGCGACGAGGTAGAGCGCCAGGAACCAGTGGATGCGGTCGGTGCGCACGCGCCGTCCGCGATTGACGAGACGGTCGAGCGCGGCAAAGAGCTTCGGCCGGTTCTCGATGGCGTGGCCGATCCGGGCCGGCAGCGTGCCCGCCACCTCCTCCATGCGCGGATGCATGTATTCGGTGAGGCCGAGGATCTGGCCGTCCTTGGCGCCCACCTCGCGGCGGATGCGGGGCGTGCGGGCGGCGCGGGTCTTGAGGTCGGCAACGCGCACCACGTCGTCATAGGCCATGGCGACGGCGAGGTATTTCGCGGCGGCTTCGGTGAAGGCCCAAGCCTTGTCGGCACCGCCCTGCTTGCGATCCTCGGCGTGGAGCGCTTCGAGCACCGTCAGATATTCGCCGGCATAGGCCGCGTCCTGATAGTCCGCGAGGCGCTTCACGCCCGCGAAGGCCATCGGGCGCACGCTTTCGGGCAGCGCGTGGATGCGCGACAGAAGCGCGTCGAGTTCGGCCACGCCGACCGAGGCCGGGGGCTCCGGCAGGTCCTTGCCGGGCGCCTTCGGCACGATTTCCTTCTTGTCGCTGCCGACGCGGTCGAACCCGGCGGCAAAGGCTTTCAGGCTCGGCTCGACGCCCTTGCCGCCGGCGCGGATCGCCGCCTCGAAGGCCTCGCGCGCGAAGGGCAGGACGCCCGAGCCGGCGAGCGCGCCGAACATCGTCGCCGAGATCACGCTGCCGTTCTTTTCGGCCAGCGTCTGCATGTCGAAGGCCACGATGCGCTTGGCCGCGACGCCCGCCGCCGCGACGACGCTTTCCGGATCGCCCACACCGTCGCCCGGCACCTCCTTCTCGCCCACGGCATAGGAGCGGTGCGAGGAGGTGATGAGCGTGGTGCGGTCGGGCGTCACGAGCCCGCGCAGCATGGAGCGCCCGGCTTCCATGAACTCGGCGGCGAGCACGACGTCGACATCGCCCGGCGTCGGCATCAACGACAGGATCGGGTGATGGCCGCCCGAGGCCGGAAGCAGTTCGAGATAGTAGATCGTCGCGCCAGTGCGCTGGGCGACGCCGGGCACCGAAGTGGACTGCGCCACCCAGCCCGCCCCTTCGGCGGTCGCCACGATCCAGTCGGCCAGCACCCCGCCGCCCTGCCCGCCCATGGCGAGGATGGCGAGCGAGACGGGCTTGTCGGTGGAAAGGCGCGCGGGGGCCGGGTCGCGCGGGAAACTCGGATGGATGGTCATGGGAACCGTCTCCTCAGGCGAAGGCGACGCGGCGCGTCTCGCGCCGGCGCTGGAGGAAGGTGATGACGCGCTCCCGAAGGCGGGCGAGGAAGCGGTCGGTCTTCGTCGGATTGAAGACGATGTCGGCCTTGTAGAAGGAGGGGCAGAGGATCGCCGCTTCCGACACCTCGCCGCAATTGCCGCAGCCGACGCACCCGTTGTCGATCGCGGCGACCGGATCGTCCTTCAAGGGGTCGGCCGTGTGCTTGACCGAGAGCGAGGGACAGCCCGAGAGGCGGATGCAGGCGTGGTCGCCGGTGCAGACGTCCTCGTCCACGCCGAAACGCTCCTTCACCACCCGCTCGCCGTTCTTCACGGCTTTGGCGAAGATCGGCTTTACCCGGCGCTGCTTGTTGAGCGAGCATTCCGAGGAGGCGACGATGACCTTCGGCCCCTTCTCAGGGCTCGTCAGCGCCTCCTTCAGTGTGTCGCGCATCTTGGCGACATCGTAGGTGCGATCGACATGGCGCACCCATTTGGCGCCGACGCCCTTCACCGCCGTCACGATGGAATTGTTGGTGGAGCGGTCGGGGTTCTCGGCGCGGGACGACAGGATGTCCTGACCGCCGGTGGCGGCGGCATAGTGGTTGTCCACTACCATGATGACGCCGTCCTGTTTGTTGAAGACGGCGTTGCCGACGCTGGTGTTCAAGCCGTTATGCCAGAAGCCGCCGTCGCCCATGATCGAGATCGGGCGCTTCTTGGCATCGACGTTGAAGGCCGAGGCCGAGGCCGGCCCGAGCCCGTAGCCCATCGTCGTGCCGCCGATATTGAAGGGCGGCAGGATGGAGAAGAGGTGGCAGCCGATATCGGCCGAGACGTGGTGGGCTCCGAGTTCCTTCTCCACGAGCTTCATGGCCGCGAAGATCGGGCGCTCGGGGCAGCCGACGCAGAAGCCGGCAGGGCGCGCGGGAACGACCCCATTCAGCGCCTTCACCTTCGGATCGGCGAGCACGGCGTCGGCGCTCGGCACCGGCGGGCGGTTGCCGAGAAGCTCGGCCGCATGGGCGTCGAAGAAGGCGGTGAGGCCCTTGGCGAGAACCTGCGAGGTGTATTCGCCGCCGCGCGGCAGGAGGTCCTTGCCGGCAAGCTTGGTCTGGAGATCGTGACGGCGCAGGATAAGGCTCAGCGCCTGCTCGATATATTCCGGCTGGCCCTCCTCGATCATCAGGACGGCGTCCTTGCCGGCGCAGAAGGCGACGAGTTCCTGATCGATCAGCGGATAGGAGACGTTGAGCACATAGAGCGGCACGGCGCTGGAGCCGTAGACATCGGCGAGGCCGAGATGCTGGAGCGCGCGCATGACGCTGTTGTAGAGCCCGCCCTGGAGGACGAGGCCGACCCGGCCCGTTTCGGGGCCGAAATGTTCGTTGAGCTTTCGGCTCGCCACGAACTCGACGGCGGCGGGCCAGCGCTTCTCCAGCTTTTCCTTCTCGTGGACGTAAGCCGCTGGCGGCAGCACGATGCGGTTCAGGTCGCGCTTGGGGTTCTCGACGGCTTCCTTCAGCGTGAAGGCGGGACGCTTGTTGTCTTTCGCGACGAACTCGCCATGCACGTGGCAGGAGCGGATGCCGACCTGAAGCATGACCGGCGTGTTGGAGGCTTCCGACAGCTCGAACCCGGTCTCGACGGCCTCGACGATGGAGGTGAGGTTCGGGCGCGGGGTGAGGAGCCACATCTGCGACTTCATCGCAAACGCATGTGTGCGCTCCTGCATGATGGAGGAGCCCTCGCCGTAATCCTCGCCGACGATGACGAGGGCGCCGCCCGTGACGCCGCCGGACGACAGGTTCGACAGCGCGTCGGAGGCGACGTTGGTGCCCGCCGTCGACTTCCAGGTCACGGCCCCGCGCACGGGATACATGACGGAGGCCGAGAGCATGGCGGCGGCGGCCGCTTCCGAGGCCGAGGATTCGAAATGGACGCCGAGTTCGTCCATGACGCCGCGCGCGTCGGCCAAGACGTCCATCAGATGCGAGATGGGCGAGCCCTGATAGCCGCCGACATAGGAGACGCCGGACTGCAGCAGCGCCTTGGTGATGGCGAGGATGCCCTCGCCGCGAAAGATGTCGCCCTCGCCGAGCTTCAGCTCTTCGACTTCGCGAACAAAAGACCGTTCCGCCATGGACCGCTCGTCAAGTTGTGGGAAGGGGATGCCGTCTCAGCGGCAGGGTATATCCATGCATACTCATGCTTTTTAGAACCGTGTCAAACATATTTCATGCTGCAACTGCTCAATCGGCGGGAGACCGGCGCTTAAGCTTTGGGCATTTGCATGAAAATGCAGGCATCGGACGAAGATGCGCGTCCCGGCCCGGGCGGGCGAACCCGATGCGGAGCGGGCGTCGGCCGGGCGTGCGGCGGGGACGGAGGGAGACGGAACCGGGGCAGCCCTTCGGGGATCTCGCCCGGAAGGGATCGGAGATCGATCGCCGAGCGATCAGAGATCGTTGCGGCGGATATTGCCGAGGATGCGGTGCAGGAGGGCGACGAGCGTCTGGTATTCCTCTTCCGAGACGCCCTCGAACATCTTCGAATAGCGTTCGTACATGGTCGGCCAGACGGCATTGAAGGCCGCGAGGCCCTTTTCCGTGATGGAGGTCTCGCGCACGCGCGCGTCGTCGGCGCGGGGCGTGCGGGTCACGAGGCCCTGCTCCTCCATCGCATCGAGCGTCCGGCTCATGGTGGACTGCTCGGTCACGGCGTAGACGCTGAGCTCGTTGATCGCGAGGCCGTTGGAGACACTGAGGATGGCCAGAACGCGCATCTTGGCCGTCGTCATGTCGAAGGCCTTGAGCTCCTCCGACATGTCGGCGTTCCAGCGGGCGGCGACGCGGTTGAGGAGGTATGGGGCGAAATGGTTGAGCCCGAGTTCCCCCATCGAGGGGATCGCGCCCTTCCGCTCGTCCGCGCCGCCCAGAACACCGCGACGATACCTGCCGACCATGACCTACCTGAGTGTCTGTGCGAGCGCGAAGCCCGATCCCGCGCCGAGCCCCGGCCCCGGATGGGTGGACGCGCCGATATGATAGAGCTTCGGGACGTGGGTCCGGTGATTAACCGAGCCCTTGAAAGGCCGCCAGAGGAAAAACTGGTCCACCCCACAGGCCCCGCCATACGGGTCGCCGCCGACGAGGTTGACGTTGAGGCGTTCGAGATCGGCGGGCGAATAGCTGACGCGCTTGAGGACGCTCTCGCGGAACCCCTCGATATGGCCGGCCAGAATCGCCTCGATCCGGTCGGCATAGGCTTCCCGAAGCTCCGGCGTCCAGGCGCCGTCGGCCGGCGCCGGAATGATGCCCGCCGCATCGCCCTTGATGAAGCGGGGCGCCTCGGGAAGCTGGAGCCAGAGGATGGAGGCGCCGTCCGGCGCGCGCGAGGGATCGAGCATGGCGGGCTGGCCGACGCAGATCGTCGGCTCGGCGGGCAGCATGCCGCGCTCGGCTTCGTTCGCGGCGCGCGACACGCCGTCGAGACCGGGCGTCACGTGCAGGAGCGCGACCTGGCCGAGCTCCGGCGAGGACCAGCGCGGCGGGCGCGACAGGGCGTAGTGGATCTGCATGTTGCCCTTGCCGTGGCGATAGCGCCGGGCGCTGTCCTTCATCTCGGGCGGCAGGCTCTCGCCCGGCAAGAGGCGGCCATAGAGCTGGCCGGGCGCGGCGGAGACGACGACGCCCGAGCCCGCGCGCAGCACCTCGCCGCCCGCCAGCCGCACGCCTTCGGCCTCGCCCCTGGCGTTGCGGACGATCTCCTCGACGTCGGCCCCGGTGCGGATGACGCCGCCATGGTCCTCGATCAGGCGGCGGAAGGCGGTGAGGATCGTCTCCGCCCCGCCCTTCACGACCGGCGCGCCTGCCGCCTCCAGCGCGAAGCCGATGACGCGGACCATCTCGCCCGAGAAGGTCGATTCCGGCCCGAGGCCGCAATGGAGCACCCAAGGGGCGAAGAGCGCGCGCGTCGTCTCGGAGTTGTAGGTCGTCTCCAGATGGGCGCGGGCATCCACCATCGCCTCGCCGAAGAAGCGCGCAAGGCCGCGCGGCCCCCGGCGCAGCAGCTCGCGCCCCACGGTCTTCATCGTGGCGCGCGACCAGAGCGCGCTGCCGAGCAGCGAAAAGACGAAGCCGGCATTGCCCGCGAAGCGGTTCATGTCGGCGTCGAAAGCCGCGCCGTCGCCCGGCGACAGGGCGTCGAGCGCCCGGACGTTGGCGGCGCGCTCGCGCGAGAGGGTCGCGTGCCGCCCGTCGGGCATGAGGACGCCCGTCGGATGGGCGGCGTCGCAGAATTCCAGCCCTCGCGCGGCGAGATCGTCCTTCAGCACGCCATAGGCCGGCGAGGTCGTGAAGAGGACAAAGGTCGTCGCCATCACGTCATGCACGAAGCCGGGTTCGGTGATCGCTTCCGTTCGGATGCAGCCGCCGATCCGATCGTTGCGCTCGAGAAGCACGACCTTTCGGCCGCGCTTGGCGAGGAGGCTGGCGGCCACCAGCCCGTTGATGCCGCTGCCCACGATGATGTAGTCCGCCTCGAGGGCCATGACGCGCCGCCTGCCTTCAGTTCTTCGGCACGAGGGCGAGGACGCGCAAGGGGCTGCCCGTGCCGTTCACGATCTTCAGGGGCGCGGCGACGACGAGCGCGCCGGTCGGCGGCAGCTTGTCGAGATTGACGAGGCTGGCGAGCCCGTAGCGCCCCTCCTCCAGCATCAGGTGGTGAGCCGGGAACGGCGGATCGAAGCTGTGGGCCATGCCGGCGTCGGTGCCGACGCATTCGTTGCCCCAGCCGATGATCTTCTTCTCCACGAGATAGCGGATGCAATCGACGGAGGGGCCGGGCGTGTGGCCGCCGTTGAGGAAGCTCTCGGCAGACTTGTTGCGCGGATACCAGTCCGAGCGCATGAAGACCCAGGCGCCTTCGGGAATCGCGCCATGCTCGGCCTCCCAGGCCTTCACGCCCTCGGCGGTCAGCACGAAGTCCGGGTCGGCGGCGACCTCATTCGTGCAGTCGATCACGCAGACAGGCGCGACGAAATCCTTGGCGGGCAGCTTGTCGGTCGTGTTGTCGGGCCGGTCCTTGCCGGAGATCCAGTGCGCGGGCGCGTCGAAATGGGTGCCCGTGTGCTCGCCAAGCTCCATCCAGCCCCAGGCCCACCAGGGACCGTTGGAATCATAGGCGGAGATCTCGTTCATCTTGAAGGCCGGCGTGTTCCGGCCGAACTCGGGCGGGAGGTAGAGGACCGGCGTCTCGGGCCCGAGCGGGGCGGTGAGATCGACCACCTCGATCGCGCCGGAGGCCAGAGCGGATGCGACGGCGGACAGGCTTTCGGCAGCGGACATCGGCAACCTCGATAGAAAGGAAAGGGGATCGCGGCGCCATCCCTGCGCGTCGCATGACGGGAGGATGACGAGCGATCAATGAAATTGCAAGCATCTCCCGACGCGAAATCTTGGAGCGATGTCGCCGGGTGTACGGGTTTCAAGCGTTTTGCAGCGCAATACATGGACGAGGCTGCTTCGCATTTGCACAAACCTGCTCAATCTGAATGCAGATGCAGATAATTTCCGAACACGCTTGACGGCGGCCCCGCGCCGAAATATTTTAGGTCTAAATCATTTCCCGAACCGACGCCCCTCCAAGGAGGCCATCCATGCGTATCGTCTGTATCGGCGGCGGCCCTGCCGGCCTGTATTTCGCGCTTCTGATGAAGAAGAATCACCCCGAGCACTCGATCACCGTGGTCGAGCGCAACCGGCCCTACGACACGTTCGGCTGGGGCGTCGTCTTCTCCGACGCGACCATGGTCGCGATGCGCCAGTGGGACCCCGAAAGCGCGGCCGAGATCGAGGACGCCTTCAACCACTGGGACGATATCGAGCTCATCTTCAAGGGCGAGACGCTGCGCACCACCGGCCACGGTTTCGTCGGCATCGGGCGCAAGAAGCTTCTCAACATCCTCCAGAGCCGCTGCGAGGCGCTCGGCGTCGAGCTCCGCTTCGAGACGGAGGTGAACGGCGACGAGGACTTCCCCGACGCCGACCTCGTGATCGCCTCCGACGGCTTCAACTCGAAGGTGCGCAACAAATACGCCGATATCTTCGAGCCCGACCTCGTCAAGCGGCCGAACCGCTTCGTCTGGCTCGGCACCAACAAGCTCTTCGACGCCTTCACCTTCGACTTCAAGAAGACCGAGCACGGCTGGTTCCAGGCCCATATCTACAAGTTCGACGACAAGACCTCGACCTTCATCGTCGAGACGACCGAAGAGGCTTTCGCCGCCCACGGGCTGGAGGCGATGAGCCAGGACGTGTCGATCGCCTTCTGCGAAAACCTCTTCGCCGACACGCTGGACGGCGCGCCCTTGATGACCAACGCGCGGCACATGCGCGGCTCGGCCTGGCTCAACTTCTCGCGCCTCATCTGCGGCAAGTGGAGCCATTTCAACGGCAACAGCCATGTCGTCCTGATGGGCGACGCCGCCCACACCGCCCATTTCGCCATCGGCTCGGGCACCAAGCTCGCGCTGGAAGACGCGATCGAACTGACGCGCCAGTTCAACGCGCACGGCCATGGCCGCGACGCCATCCCTGCGGTCCTCGACGATTACGAGGCGATCCGCCGCGTCGATGTCGCCCGCATCCAGAACGCCGCGCGCAACGCGATGGAATGGTTCGAGGTCGTGGGCGAGCGCTATGCCGACCAGCTCCCGCCCCAGCAGTTCATGTATTCCATGCTGACGCGCTCGCAGCGCATCAGCCACGAGAACCTGCGCCTGCGCGATCCCGTCTGGCTGGAAGGCTACGAGCGCTGGTTCGCGGAACAGTCAGGCGTGCCGGCCAAGAATGGCGAGCGCCCGCTGCCGCCGATGCTGACGCCCTATCGCTTGCGCGGCGTCACGCTCAAGAACCGCATCGTCATGTCGCCGATGGCGATGTACTCCGCCACGGACGGCGAGATCGGCGATTTCCACCTCGTCCATATCGGCAGCCGAGCCATGGGCGGCGCGGCGCTCGTCTTCCCCGAGATGACCTGCGTCTCGGCGGATGCGCGCATCACGCCCGGCTGCCTCGGCCTCTGGAACGACACCCAGGCTCAAGGCTGGAAGCGCCTTGCCGACTTCGTCCACGCCAACAGCGACGCCAAGCTCGGCATCCAGATCGGCCATGCCGGCCGCAAGGGCGCGACCAAGCTCGCCTGGGACGGGATCGACGAGCCTTTGACCGAAGGCGCATGGCCGCTCCTGTCGGCCTCGGCCCTCCCCTATCTCCAGCATTCCGCCGTGCCGAAGGCGATGGACCGGGCCGACATGGATCGGGTGCTCGCCGACTTCGTCGCGGCCACGCGCCGCGCGGCGGAAGCCGGCGTCGACTGGCTGGAGCTGCACTGCGCACACGGCTATCTCCTCTCCTCCTTCCTCTCGCCGCTGACGAACAGGCGCGAGGACGAATACGGCGGCTCCCACGAGAACCGCGCGCGCTTCCCCCTGGAGGTCTTCCGCGCCGTGCGCGCGGCCTGGCCGGAGGATCGTCCGATCTCGGTGCGCCTCTCCGCGCATGACTGGTTCGAGGGCGGCAACACGCCCGACGACGCCGCGATCTTCGCGAGGCTCTTCAAGGAAGCGGGCGCCGACATGATCGACTGCTCGTCCGGTCAGGTCTGGAAGGAGGAGAAGCCGGTCTATGGCCGCCTGTTCCAGACGCCCTTCTCCGACAAGATCCGCAACGAGGTGGGCATTCCCACCATCGCCGTCGGCGCGATCTCGGAAGCCGACCACGCCAACTCCGTGATCTCGGCGGGCCGGGCCGACCTCTGCGCCATCGCGCGGCCGCATCTCGCCGACCCCGCCTGGACGCTGCACGAGGCCGCCAAGATCGGCATCCGCTCCGTGCCGTGGCCCAAGCAGTACTACTCCGCCAAGCGGCAGTTCGAGACCAATCTCGAACGGGCGGCCGCGCAGTGAGCGCGGATCGCTCCCTCCTCGGCCGCCACGCGCTCGTCACGGGCGCGGGGTCCGGCATCGGCGCGGCGATCGCCGAGCGCCTCGCGGCGGCCGGCGCGCGCGTCACCCTCGCCGGGCGACGCGAGGAACCGCTCAAGGCGGTGGCCGAGCGGCTGGGGGGCGAGACGCTCATTGCCGCCGGCTTCGACGTCACGGACGCAGCCGCCATCGCCAGCGGCCTCGATAAGGCGCGGGAGGCTTTCGGGCCCGTCTCGATCCTCGTCAACAATGCCGGCGAGGCGCCGAGCGCGCCCTTCGAGAAGACGAGCGCGGAGATGTGGGCGAAGGTCCTGTCGGTGGACCTGACCGGCGTCTTCAACGTGACGCAAGGAGCCCTCCCCGACCTGCGCGCGGGCGGCCCCGGCGGGCGCATCGTCAACGTCGCCTCGACGGCGGGCCTGACGGGCTACGCCTATGTCACCGCCTATTGCGCCGCCAAGCATGGCGTCGTCGGCCTGACGCGGGCGCTGGCGATCGAACTCGCCAAGACCGGCATCACCGTCAACGCCGTCTGCCCCGGCTTCACCGACACGCCGATCATCGCGGAGTCCATCGAGCGCATCGTCGCCAAGACCGGGCGCAGCCATGTGGAGGCGTTGAAGGAGTTCACCAAGAGCAACCCGCAGGGACGGCTCGTCTCGCCCGCCGAGGTGGCCGACGCGGTCCTCTGGCTCGCCCTCCCCTCCGCCTCCGCCATCACGGGCCAGGCCGTCGCCGTCGCGGGCGGCGAGGTCATGGCCGGATAACAGGGATACGACACCCATGCCCTTCACCCAGTCCAAGCCGCTCCGCTTCGGCGACTGCGACCTCACCGGCATCGCCTACCACCCCGCCTATTTCGGGATGCTGGTGGACGTGAACGAGGCGATGTTCGCCTCCTTCGGCGTCACCTGGAAGGAGCTGATGTTCGAGCGCCGCATCGGCCTGCCGACGGTGACGCTGAACGTCACCTTCGTCGCGCCCTCCACCTATGGCGACGTGCTCGACTTCGCCGTCCATGTGCGCGCGGTCGGCCGCGCCTCGCTCGACCTGGAGACCGTGGTGAGCGTGCGCGGCCAGACGATCTGGACCGTCAAGCAGCGCATCGTCGCGACCTCGCTCGAGAACCACAAGTCCCACCCCTGGCCGGACGATGTCCGCGCCGGCCTCACCCGCTATCTGGAGCCCGCAGAATGAGCCACGAGATCCTCCAGCCCGAAGGCTGGGCCAAGCCCATCGGATACGCCAACGGCATCAAGGCCAAGGGCACGTTCCTGCAGGTCGGCGGCCAGATCGGCTGGGACGAGAACTGCGAATTCCACTCCGACGATTTCGTCGATCAGGTGGAACTGGCGCTGAAGAACATCGTGCGGGTTCTGGAAACGGGCGGCGCCAAACCCGAGCACATCGTCCAGATGACCTGGTACTTCACCGACCGCGAGGCCTACAAATCCGGCATGAAGCGGATCGGGGCGGCATACCGCGCGGTCATCGGCCGTCACTTCCCGCCGATGGCGGCGGTGCAGGTCGTGGCCCTCATGGAGGACCGCGCCAAGATCGAGATCGTGGCGAGCGCCGTCATTCCCGATCCGAGCTGACCCGCTCCTCGGTCAGCGCCCGCCGGGCCCTGCCCTTCATCTTGCGCAGGAGCCCGAGCATCTGGCGCGTCTCGGCGGGGTCGAGCCCCGCCGTCAGCGAGCGGATCCAACCCTCGTGCGACCGCGCCATCTCGGCGAACGTGGCGCGGCCGAGCGGGGTCATGTGGATGAAGCTCTCGCGCCGGTCGTCCGGGTTCTGCTCGCGCCGGATCAGCCCGTCCTCCACCAGCCTCTTGATGACGGCGGTGATGTTGCCGGGCGAGACCATCAAGCGCTGGGAAAGCTCGCCGAGGTTCAACCCGTCCGGCGCGCGCTCGATCTGGGAAAGGATGTCGAAGCGGGGAAAGGTCGTGTCGAACTCCGACAGGAGCCGGCGACGCACCTCGTTCTCGATGAGGCGCGAGACGCTGTAGAGGCGCAGCCAGAGGCGAAGCTGGTCGTGCTCGTCGCCGACCGCGTCAGCGATCTTGGTCTCCGCGTCGATCCAAACCTTTGATGTCTCGCTCATTTTTCTGACGCCTCGCCTGCCCTCGCCCATCGCTATGCCAGCCGGCACGGCCCCTGCCAAGCCGGCTCACGCCATAATACTTGACATCTAAACTAATACCGGAAACCTTTCCATCCCAACGGCGCCCGGACGCCGAACTCTCGGAGGACCCCATGACGGCATCGGTCAAGCCCATCGTCACCCGCAAGGACCAGGAGCACACGGGCACCGGCCAGTCCGGCGGCGCCAAGCGCATCTCGGGCGTCAGCCCGCAGCACACGCCCGCCACCAAGATCTGGTTCGGCAAGGTCTCCAACGAGCCGGGCTACCGCTCCCTGCCGCACCACCACGGCGAGGCCGAGACGGGCGGCTACGTGCTGAAGGGCAAGGGCCGCATCTACTGGGGCGAGAACTACGAGGAGTTCATCGACATGGCCGAGGGCGACTTCGTGTTCGTGCCGCCGATGATGCCCCATGTCGAGGTCAACATGTCGACGACCGAAGAGCTGGTCTGGATGACCTGCCGCACCCCCGACAACATCGTCGTCAACCTCGAGGACGTGCCGGACGAGATCCTCGTCGGCTACGTCGCGCCGGCTCGCTGAGGGCCGCGCGATGAAGCTCCTTCGCTTCGGCGCGCCCGGCGCCGAGAAGCCCGGCCTTCTGGACGCAGGCGGCGCGATCCGCGACCTCTCCGCCCATCTGCCGGACCTCGCAGACGACGCCCTGTCGCCCGCCTCGCTCACGCGCCTCGCCGCGCTCGACCCCGCCTCGCTGCCGCTGGCCCCCGAGGGCTCGCGCATCGGTCCCTGCGTCGCGCGGCCGGGCAAGTTCATCTGCATCGGCCTCAACTACGCCGACCACGCGCGCGAGACCGGCAAGGAACCGCCGCCCGAGCCCATCATCTTCATGAAGGCGACGAGCGCGTTTTCGGGGCCCTATGACGACGTGGAAATCCCGCGCGGGTCGCAGAAGACCGACTGGGAGGTCGAGCTCGGCATCGTGATCGGTTCGACCGCGAAATATGTCAGCGAAGCCGACGCGCTCGACCATGTCGCCGGCTACTGCCTCGTCAACGACGTGTCGGAGCGCGCCTTCCAGTCGGAGCGCGGCGGCCAGTGGACCAAGGGCAAGAGCCACGACACGTTCGGCCCGACCGGCCCCTGGCTGGTGACGCGGGACGAGGTGCCCGACCCGCAGGCCCTCGACCTCTGGCTGGATGTGGACGGCGTGCGCCGCCAGACCGGCAACACGCGCACCATGATCTTCGGCGTCGCCCATCTCGTCTCCTATCTCTCCGAGTTCATGACGCTGGAGCCCGGCGACATCATCGCGACCGGCACGCCGCCGGGCGTCGGCCTCGGCTTCAAGCCGCCGATCTTCCTGCGCGAGGGCCAGGAGATGCGCCTGAGGATTCAGGGTCTCGGCGAGCAGCGCCAGCGCACCGTCGCGGCGCGCGATCGGAGGCCGGCATGAGCGGGCGCGTCGCAGGCCGCGTCGCGATCGTCACCGGCGGTGGGCGTGGACAAGGCGCGGCGGAAGCGGCGCTTCTCGCCCGCGAGGGCGCGAGCGTCCTGATCGGCGACGTGCTGATCGAGGACGGCGAGGCGCATGCGGCGTCCCTCGCGGCCGAAGGGCTCGACGTGCGGTTCCGGGCCCTCGACGTGACCGATCCCGAGCACTGGGCGACGGCCGTCGAGACCTGCCGCACCTGGAAGGGTCGGCTCGACATTCTCGTCAACAATGCCGGCATCATCAACCGCACCACGGTCGCCTCCACCGGGCTCGACGCCTGGAAGCGGGTGCTGGACGTGAACCTCACGGGCGCGTTCCTCGGCATCCAGTCGGCGGTGCCGTTGATGACGGAGAGCGGCGGCGGGTCGATCGTCAACATCTCCTCGAACAGCGGGTTCTCGGGTCATTACGACCCCGCCTACACCGCCTCGAAATGGGGACTTCGGGGCCTCACGCGCTCGTCCGCCATGGAGTTCGCGCGGGCCGGCATCCGCGTCAACGCGATCTGCCCCGGCCTCGTCGTGACGGAGCTGAACAAGAACAGCCCGCATCTCCAGCCGATGATCGAGATGACGCCGATGCGCCGCTCCGGCGCGCCGGAGGAGATCGCCGAACTCGTCCTCTTCCTCGCCTCCGACGCCTCCGGTTTCATCACCGGCGAGGACATCGTGATCGACGGCGGGTTCACCGCCGGGGCCGCCTATCGCCGGGTGGCGACGGAAACCGGCATCTTCTGACAGGAACCCCGGCGCACCGAAAGGTCCGCCGGGGTTCTGCTTTTGCGAGCGAGGGAGCCACCGTGGGTAGAGCGCGCGACGCGCCTCCCGCTCCCGAGCGACGCCCGCGGACCGCCGTGGCCCCTCGGCCGACCCGCGCAGACCCCGCGCATCCCCGACCGATCCCCCATTCAAAGGAGAAACGTGCATGGCCGCCGCACCCCCTGTCACCGCCCCCGCGCCCGGCACCGCCTGGCCGCCGAGCGCGCAGCGCACGACACGCCTCGTGCTTCTCCTGTGCTGGCTCGCGATCCTCGCCGAAGGCTACGACATCGGCGTCCTCGGCGCCGTCCTTCCCGCGCTCTCCAGCGAGGCCGGCTGGAACCTCACCCCGATCCAGCTCGGCGCGCTCGGCAGCTACACGGTCTTCGGCATGCTGATCGGCGGGCTGCTCGTGGGCACGCTCAGCGATCTCTATGGCCGCAAGCCGCTCTTCGTCGCCTGCCTGTCGCTCTTCACGGTCTGCATGGCGGCGACCGCCATGGCACCGACCCCCCTCATCTTCGGCCTGTTCCGCTTTGTCGCCGGCCTCGGCCTCGGCGGCATCATCCCGATCGCCGCCGCGCTGACGGTGGAATATTCGCCGCCGCACCGCCGCAGCCTCAACTACGGGCTGATGTATTCCGGCTATTCGCTCGGCATCCTCGCGGCCGCCCTCGTCGGGCGTTCGCTCCTGCCCGACTACGGCTGGCGGCCGGTGGTGCTCGTCGGCGCACTGCCGATCGTCATCGTCCCGCTCATGATCTGGCGCCTGCCCGAAAGCCTCGACTTCCTGGTCGAGAAGGGCCGCACGGCAGACGCCGCGCGTCTGGCGGCCAGGCTCGGCCTGCCGCTGCCCACCCGCCGCGCGGCGCCGGGCGAGACCATCGGCTGGCGCGCCATCCTCGCCGAGATCTTCTCGCGCCGGAACGCCCGCGCCACGATCGCCTTCTGGACGGCGCTCTTCATGGGCCTCCTCCTCGTCTACGGCCTCGGCCAATGGCTGCCGCAGATCATGCGCCGCTCCGGCTACGAGCTCGGCGACAGCCTCCTGTTCCTCGCCGTCTTCTCCTTCACGTCCGCCATCGGCGGCATCGTCCTCGGACGGCTGGCCGACCGCTTCGGCGTGCGTCGCACGGTGTTCCTGACCTATCTCCTCGGCGCGGCCGGCATCGCCGCCCTGTCGCTCCAGGGCTCGATCTGGATGAACTACGCCTTCGTCGCCGTCGCGGGCTTCGGCAGCGTGTCGAGCTCGCTGATCCTGACCGGCTATCTCGCGCAATATCTGAGCCCCCGCGTGCGCGCCGGCGGCACGGGCTGGGCGCTCTCCTTCGCGCGCATCGGCGCCTTCTGCGGCCCGCTTCTCGGCGGCTACGTCGCCTCGCTCGGCGTCGACACGGCCTGGAACTTCTACGCCTTCGCCCTCGTCGGCCTCATCGCGGCACTGGCGACCGCCGCGATCCCGGCAAGACGCGAGGCGCGCGCGGGCTGAACCCCGCCTCGCGCTCTGCCGCGACGGACCTCGCGGCAGAGCTTTTTCTCCCGCCAGACGAGGAAATGCGCCGACGCGCCGACGCCTTTCCGAAGGCGGCGCCAGCGGCGGTCAGCGCGCTCTTCGCCGCCAAAAGCGCGCAAGATGCGTCGCCCGAGCGGCTCCCTCAACGGCGCAGCACGACCACCAGAACGAAGAGCGCGCCGGCGGCGGAGGTGACGATGCCGACGGGCAGTTCCTGCGGGGCGAGGAGGATGCGGCTGACGAGATCGCTCGCCAGAAGCAGGATCGCGCCGATCAGCGCCGAGGTCGCGACCAGAACGCCGTGTCGCACGCCGACCAGCGCGCGGGCGAGATGGGGCACCATGAGGCCGACGAAGCCGATCACGCCCGACAGCGCGACGAGGGCCGCCGTGGCGAGCGCGGCGAGCGCGAAGACGAGAAGCCGCAACCGGCCGACATCGACGCCGAGCGAGCGGGCGGTTTCCTCGCCGCCGAGAAGCGCGTCGAGCCTGTGCCGCAGGGCAAGACCCGTCGCGAGCGCCAGCCCCGCGCCGAACAGGCCGAGCGGCAGGTTGGTCCAGCTCGCGAGGCCGAGGCCCCCCGCCGTCCAGAACAGGACGGAATAGGCGGCGCGCTGGTCGCCCGAAAAGACCAGAAAGGTCGTGAGCGCGCCGAACAGGAAGGAGACCGCGAGCCCCGCGATCACCAGCCGCTCCGGCCCGCGCCCGTCCTGGCGCGCCATCAGGGCGAGGACGGCGGCGGCCGAGACGAGCGCCCCGGCAAAGGCGGCGACGGGCAGGGTCCAGACGCCGAGCCGATCCCCGAAGATGGTGATCACCGACACCGCGCCCGCCGCTGCGCCCGACGACAGGCCGAACAGGAACGGGTCCGCCAGATCGTTGCGCGTCGTGGTTTGAAGAAGGACGCCGACCACCGCGAGCCCCATGCCGACCGCGACGGAAAGGAGGACGCGCGGCAGGCGAAGGTCGAGAACGATGCGCGCCAGCGGCCCGGCGACGGGATCGCCGAGCCCGAGCGCTCCGGCCAGCACCCGCGCGACCTCGCCCGGCGCGATCGGCGTCGAGCCGAAGGCGATGCCGGCGCAGCCGAGCGCCAGGAGGACGAGGAGCCCGGCGAGCGAGATCAGCGAGAAGCGCGTGGCCACGCCCGCCGTCACTTCGCCGCGAAGGCGCCGGGGTGCAGCGCTTTCGCGAGCGCCTCGATCGCCGGGATATTGGCCGGTCCGGGCGTCAGCTCCTCGTAGCGCAGCGGCAGGAAGCGATCGTTCCTCACGGCGTCGGTTTCCTTCATGGCCGGGTGATGCTTCAGGAAGTCGAGGAGCTTGGCGTAGCCCGCGCCGTCCTGGTAATCGAGAAGGATCAGGAATTGCGGGTTCTTCACCGCGACATCCTCCCAGGAGGTCGTGCCCCAGCTCATCTCGAGATCGCCCAGCACATTGGTGCCGCCGGCAGCCTCGATGAGGGCGGTGGGCATGGCGAACTTGCCTGACGTGAAGGGCTTGTCCTCGCCCGAATCGTAGACGAAGACCGAAACGGGCGGCTCGCCCTTCACCGCGCCAGAGACCTTCGCGAGCCGCGCTTTCCAGCCGTCCACGAGGCTCTCGGCTTCCGCGCGCTTGCCGAAGATCGTGCCGAGCGCGAGCTCGTCGCCATAGAGAAGGTCCATGGACGCGCGCGGCCGGGTCTTGTCGACCTGGGCGCAGCTCTCGGTCAGGACATAGGTCTGGATGCCCTTTTCGCTCAGCGTGTCGGGCGTCACCTCGCCGCCCGGCTTCATGCCGTAATACCAGCCGGCGAAGAAGAAGTCGGCGTTGGCGCCGAGCAGCGTTTCCATCGTGGGATATTTCGGCGCGAGTTCGGGGATCGAACCGCGCTCGCGATCGAAGGCGGGCGTCGTCTTGTACCAGCCCGAAATCCCGGTCACGCCGGCCATCTCCGGCTGGAGATGCAGCGCGAAGGCCATCTCGCTCATGTTGAGATCGTGAACCACGGCGCGGCGCGGCGCGTGGTCGAAGGTCAGCGTGCGCCCGCAATTCTCGACGCTGACGGGAAAGGCGAAGGCCGGCGCCGCGAGGGCGAGCGAGCCGAGAAGGGCGAGAAGGGCGGAACGGCGCATGGCGGTCTCCATCTGTTGTCAGGCATCGGGCGTGTCGAAGACCAGAAGCGGGCGGCCGTTCGACGGGTTGGTGAAGGGGAAGCAGTCCATGGCGAAGACGGCGCGCACGGTCGCGGGCGACAGCGCCTCTTCGGGCGTTCCCAGCGCGACGAGCCGCCCGGCCTCCAGGACGGCGACGCGGTCGGCGAAGGGCGTGACGAGCGCGAGGTCGTGGAGAACGGCGACCACGGTGACGCCGAGCCCGCGCGCGAGCGCCAGCATGTCGGCGCGCGCGCGCGGATCGAGATGGTTGGTCGGCTCGTCCAGAACGAGAACGGCGGGTTCCTGCGCCACGGCCCGGGCGATCGCGGCGCGCTGGCGCTCGCCGCCCGACAGCGTGGCGAGACGGCGCCCTCCGAGCCCGGCAAGGCCGACGCGCTCGCAGGCCTCGGCCACGACGCGCGCGTGCCGCGCGCCCTCGCAGCGGCCGAGATGCGGGATGCGGCCGAGGCCGACATAATCATGAAGCGTCAGGCGTCCGTCCGGCTGGTCGCTCTGCCCGACGACGGCGACGAGCCGCCCGCGCTCGGCGAGCGGGATCGAGGCGAGATCGCGCCCGTCGATCGCGACGCGGCCCCGGCTCGGGGCGAAGCGGCCGAACAGAAGGCGCAGAAGCGAAGTCTTGCCCGCCCCGTTCGGCCCGACGATCGCCAGCCGCTCGCTCGCGCGCACGCAAAGGTCGATCCCTTCCAGAAGGGCGCGGCGGTCGGGCGCGACGAGGTCGACCGAGACGAGCTCGATGCGGCCGGACGAGGGAGGGGGCGAGGGCATGCAAGGCCTTGAACGGGAGGGCGCGGCTGGGCTCTACGATGTAATATTATAACATCGCAAGCGGATTCCATCGCGACCGCTCGCTTCGCACGGCGCACCTCGCGCGCAAAACGGCCTCGCGCTCCGGGCGGAACGGCTGCGTCGGCAGGGCGGCGGCAAACACGGGGAAAGAGGACATGCGAGGGCTCCGGCACGAAAGCGGGAGCGGCAAGCGGACGTATGCGAACGGGCGGGCGAGGACTTCCGAACACGGGAATCCACGCCGCGACAGGCACACGATCCACCGGGACACCCCGCCCGAGGACAGTTCGATCCGTCGCGGCAGGTCTCCTGGCTCGCGGGTCAAGGCCATTCCTCCCGCCTTCCCGGAGGAAACCTCCAGTGGCTTATGGGGGACGAAGGCTCGCCGCTGACAGTTGCGGGGGCAGCCCCGGACTCGCCTTCCCTCGTCGGGCTGGCTCACCGGGTTCCCTCTTAGCCACCCCGTCTTGCGAGAGGGCGGACCGTGACGGGCGCGAGGGTGGGTCGATTCTCCCGCCAAGTCAACCTTGGCGAAACCGGAGGCCGATCGTGGCCGCGAGGCTCGAAGGCTCGAAGGCTGGATAGGGTTCGGGGTGGCCAATATGCTTCGTATTGCTTATCAAAGCGCGAATGACCCGCCGTTTCTTCCAGCCCACCCCATCCCGGCGTCGTGCTCTCGCCGCGATGGGTCTCGCCCTGCCTCTCCTGACCCATCCCGCCCAGGCGCTCAGCGCGCGCGAAACGGCCGAGATGCAGCAGCTCGCTCCGATCGATCGCATGATCCAGGTCTGCTACCTGAAGCTCGAGGACCGCATCGCCCGCGAGACGCGCTATCGTCAGATCGACCGCGTGGTGATGGACGCCTTCTCGCGTGGTCAGATCAGGGACCGCACGCTGAAGGCCAGCGGCGCGGCGTTCCGCAACCGGGGAAACTGGTTCAAGCTGCGCTTCCGCTGCGCCGTGACGCCGGACCGCCTCCACACCGAAAGCCTCGAGTACGAGATCGTCTCCGCCGAGCCCATCGCGCGGGACGAGTGGGAGCGGCACCGGCTCTTCCCTTGAGAGAAGGCCCTGCCAGACGCTGACAGTTCGGGTCGCGCCACCATTGCGCCCGCACCAGTTGTGCTGCACAGTTCCTCGCAGCCGAACCGGACCCAGCGTCGAAGCGGGTTCGGGGGCGAGTGGAGGGAGCGGACATGCGGACGGTTCGGCTGGCGGCTTGCGGCTCCTTGCTGCTCGGCCTTCTGGCGCTCGGTGGCTGCATCAGCGAAACGAGATACGCCGCGATTTCGGAAGCCTACAAGGGCAGCCCGGCGCTGCGGCGCGAGGAAATTCGCCAGTGCAACCTTCGGGACCGCGCCTCGCCCATCCAGCGCGAGAAGCTGGCCGTGGTCATGAACCTGCCGCCCAGAAGCAATCCGGTGCCCGTCCTTTGCCGGCGGATGGTCGAAAGCGTAGCCTCCGGCAGGCTGAGCTACGAGGATTACCGCACGATCCGAGCGGGGCAGATCACCCCCAAGCTCATTCGCATCCTGCAAGGGCGCTGAGGCAAGGCGCGGCACGAGGCGCGTCGGATCGGGCCGGGTCAGGCCGCGACCCGTGATGCCGGACCCGGCACCGAACGAGGCAGCACGCCGGTTTTCCAGGCCTTGCCCCTCAGGTGGTCGGGATCGGCCCGCGCAGCATGAAAGCCCGAGCGAGCCGATCACCCCGATCCGATCCTCAGCCCGTCGGGCTCAATACATCGGCATGCCGCCGGTGATCGGGACCACCGCGCCGGACATGTAATTGCCCTCGCGCGAGGCAAGAAGCACGTAGGCGCTGGCGAGTTCGGCGGGCTGGCCGGCGCGGCCGAGCGGGGTGTTCTGGCCGAGCGTTTCCAGCGTCTCGGCGTCCTTGGCGATCGGCTGGATCGGCGTCCAGACCGGGCCGGGGGCCACGGCGTTGACGCGGATGCCCTTGGGCGCCAGCAGATTCGACAGGCCGATCGTCAGGCTGGAGATCGCGCCCTTCGTCGTCGCGTAGACGATCATGCTGTCGGTCGCGACCTTGGCCTGGATGCTCGTCGTGTTGACGATCGAGGCGCCCGGCTTCATGTGCGGCACCGCCGCCTTGGCCAGGCGCAGCATGGCGAAGACATTGACCTGGAAGGCGTTCTGCATCTCGTCGTCGTCGATATCGGCGAGATCGTCATTGGTGGTCTGCGCAGCGGCGTTGTTGACGAGAATGTCGAGCTGGCCGAATTCGGCGACGGTGCGCGCCACCAGTTGCTCGCAGACGGCGCGCTCCGCGATGTCGCCGGGCACGAGCAGGCAGCGCCGACCGGCGGTCTCGATCCAGCGCCGCGTGTCCTCCGCGTCGCTCTGTTCGGCCTCGAGATAGGACAGCGCGACATCGGCTCCTTCGCGCGCGAAGGCGATCGCGACCGCCTTGCCGATCCCCGAATCCCCGCCCGTGATGAGCGCCACTTGGCCCTGGAGCAGCCCCTTGCCGACATAGCTCTCCTCGCCATGGTCGGGCTTGGTGCGCATCTTCGTCTCGAAGCCGGGCTTTTCCTGCGGCTCCTCGCCGGGAAAGCGTGTGGGCTGGCTGGTGCGGGGGTCGGTGCTCATGAAGGGCTCCAGAATGAGGATATGGGAGGCAACGATCCGCCCGCGATATCGCTCCGAAGGTTTCACGCCCGAACGACCGCCCTTCTCGCGCGCCGCCTTTCGAGGCGACGCGTCACGCAAACGCCGAACTCCGGGGATACGATTTCTCTGCTGCTCCTCGTCCGGGCGTCGCCCGGCCCGGTCGGGAGGCGCGCCCCTTTTCGTGAAGCCTTGAGCGGATGCGCTATTACTTCCATCACCTGAAGCGGGATCGGGCCATTCTCGATCTCGAAGGCAGCGAGCATCGCGACCTCGACGCCGCGCGCGACGAAGCCGTGGACGCGGCGCGCGAGATCATGGCGACCGCGATCCGCAAGGGGCTGGACGTCTCGCACGAAAGCTTTCGGATCGTGGATGCCGACCGGGCCTTCTGCGCGTCGGTGTCCTTCGCAGCGGCGCTGCGCCGCGCGTAGAGGCGCGCTCAGCGGGGCATTCGACGGACGATGGCGTGGGAGAAACGAAGGGCGGGCGCGGCGATCAGCGGAGGCGGCGCAGGCGACGATGGGCCGTGCGCTCCAGAAGCGACAGGCTGTCCTGGATATGCGTGATCTCGCTCTGCGACAGGCTGGCCGTCAGCTCGGCGTCGATCTCTTCGCTGATCTCGGCGACCTTGCGGCACAGGGCGAGCCCCGCCGGCGTCAGCTCGAGAATGATGCGGCGCGCGTCGCTCTCGTCGAGAAGCCGCGTCACCAGCCCTTTTTCCACCAGCCGGTCGGCCGTCTTGGACACGGTGGAGGGTCGCACCGCCAGTTCGTCGGCGAGCGTCGAGACCGTCAGGCGCCCGCGTGGCACCAGCGCCAGGAGGAAGCGATCCTGCCCCGCCGCCAGCCCCAGCGCCGCCAATCGCAGCCCGAGCAGGGTCCGCACCGCATGGGCGGCCGAAAGGGTGGTCGAGAGGATCGAGTCCTGCTGGTGCGGTTGCGGCGCTCGGTCTGCCGAACCCAGCAACGTGCCATTGATATGGCCTGGCGTTAGACCCATTTTCGACTTCCTTCTGAGACGATACCGAAAGGACGCCGTATCGTTCTCGTTATATATATTTCGCCTTCCTTCGGATTTCGATGAAAGGACCGGTTCTGTACGGTCTCGTACGGTTCCGGCACGGTGTGGCGAAAAGAAGCGGGGACACGCGCCTTGGTGGCGGCGTCCCATGGTCGGCCGGAGGCTCGACGGGCCTATGTCAGCCCCGGTGTGACAGGGCGATCGGGCTTGGAGCTGTCGGGCACTAGAGACCGTCCTTGGCGCTGCCGGGAAGGCGAAGCTGGCTTCGGAAGCTCACGCTATCCACGAAACGCCCCGTCTCGTCCCAGATCTCGATCGCTTCCCCATCCAGAACGTCGCCGCGCCGCAGCCGTTCCGCCAGAAGCTCGCGGACGCATCGAACCGCTTCCCGGCGTGCCGCGTCCAGATCCGGGAATTCCTCGCCCTCGAAATCTTCGATCAGCACGTCGCCGTTTCGGATATGAAGATAATAGCGCATGATCTTCCCGGTCTGCTCTCGTACCGGCAGATAGGAATCTCACCCGGCCCAAGCATCGTCCCGGGGTGCAAAGCCGCCCTTATTGGGGCCGAATGGTGATTTAAATAAGTAGTCAGGCGCAAACCCATCGGGCATTCAGCGCCGGAGCCTTCGAGGCTGCGACATCGACGCGCGATTTCGGTTTGAATGTCAGAAGCGTACATTGCCCTCGCGCGGTCTAGAGGCGCGCGCGCGGTTCCCACATAAGCGGGTTGGGCGCAACGTCGGACCCTACGAGGTCCCGGCTCAGCCCGAAGGAGCCTGCCCCATGCCGCCGTCCCTGTCCACCGCCCCTCGCAACCTGCTTCTGTCCGTTCTGCCGCGCGAAAGCCTCGCACGTCTGGAGCCGCATCTGGAGCCGGTGGACCTGCCGGTGAAGATGCTTCTGGTGGAGGAACGCGCGCCCACCCCCTATGTTCATTTCCTCGAATCCGGCCTCGCCTCCATGGTGGCCCGCAGCCTTCCCGAGGGCGAGGAGATCGAGGTCGGCCATATCGGGCGCGAGGGCATGGCGGGCTTCCATCTGGCGCATGGCGTGGACACGACGCCGCACCGCACCTTCATGCAGGTGGGCGGGCACGGCCTGCGCTTGGCCGGCGAGGTGCTGACGCGGGCGCTCTCCGAGGACGAGACGCTGCGCTCGCTGCTTCTGCGCTACATCCACACCTACGAGGTGCAACTCTCGCAGTCGGCGCTCGCCAACGGGCGCTACAACATCAACGAGCGGCTGGCGCGCTGGCTCCTCATGTCGCAGGACCGGCTGGAATCCGACGACCTGCCCCTGACGCACGAGTTCCTGGCCCTGATGCTCGGCGTGCGCCGCTCGGGCGTCACCAACGAAATCCACATTCTGGAAGGCGTCGGGCTCATCAAGGCGACGCGGGCGCGCATCCAGATCCTGAACCGGGCCGGGCTGGAGGATCTGGCGGGCGGCTGCTACGGTGTGCCGGAAAGCGAATATGACCGGCTGATCGGCGTGTCGCTCGCGCGCAGCGCGTCCTGACGGACCGCCGTCGCGCGCCATTCGCGCAAGGCCGATCCATCGGCGGCCGATCCGCGCCGGGATCGCGCAGGACCATGCCCTCGCAGCCGCGTTAGTTTCATACCCACCCAATTAGGTTTGTTGCGCCTACAAGCATTGCTTGCGGGATCGTACGATTTTGACATTCTAAGTTGGCCGTATGATCGAAGGGTGCCTTGAGCCGTGAATGTCATGCACGCGAACCATCAATGTGCCGTGGTCGGGGTCTGGAGCGGCCGGTTTCGGACGGGGCTGGTCTATGCCGACGAGGCCGTGCGGGACCTTTACGGCCTGTCCGCCGAGACGGAAGGCGCGTTTCCGCTGGAAACGCTCCTGCGCAACGTTCATCCCGACGACCGCTCGCGCCTTCGCGCCGACATGGCCCGCTCGGCGGCCGTGGGCCTGCCCTTCTTCACGACCTACCGGGTGAAGACGCTCTATGGCGTGCGGCGCGTGGCGACCGCCGGCCAATGCTTTCTGGGCGAGGAGGGCCAGGCGGACCATTACCACGGCGTGACGATGGAGCCCGGCGTCTCCACCGAAGGCCGTTCCCCCACGGCGGAGGTTGTGGATCACCTCATCGCCGCCCGCGAAGCCGCCCATGCCGCCGACGAAACGCTGCTCGGCCGCCTGATCGAGGCGGTGATGCTGGAAGCGGGGCGGCGTCTCGCGGAGGGCCTCGCTCCGGCCGCGCCGGACGGGAGAGGCCGCGAGCCCTGAAGGCCCGAGGCCGCCGCACCCCCCGGGCGTTCGGGGCTCAAGCGAGCGCCGGGGCGCTCAGTTGGTGTCGATCCAGATCGCCTTGGTGTTGAGATAGCCGTCGATCTGCTCGGCGCCGCCCTCGCGGCCGTAGCCGCTGGACTTGTACCCGCCGAAGGGCACGGCGGGGTCGAGCAGGTGATAGCCGTTGACGAAGACCGAGCCCGCCTGCAACGCGTTCGCGATGCGGTGCCCCTTGCCGATGTCGCGGGTGAAGACGCCGGCGGCAAGGCCATAGGGCGTGTCGTTGGCCCGCGCGATGACGTCGCCCACCTCCTCGAAACGCAGCGCCGAGATGACCGGGCCGAAGATTTCCTCGCGCGCGATCACCATGTCGTCCTCGACATCGGCGAAGATCGTGGGCTCGATGAAATTCCCGCCCGCGAGGTCGCCGTCGGTCAGCGCGCGCCCGCCGGTCAGGAGCTGCGCTCCGCCCTCGCGGCCCTGGCCGATATAGAACATGATCTTGTCGAGCTGCCGGCGCGACACGACCGGGCCGATCTGCGTCTCGGCCCGCATTCCGTCGCCGATCCGCAAGGCCTTGGAGAAGGCGACGAGCCGCTGGAGGAACTCCTCGTGAACGGAGGCTTCCACGAAGAGGCGCGAGCCCGCGATGCAGATCTGGCCGGAATGGGCATAGACGGCCATGGCGGCGATCGGCACGGCCTTGTCGAGATCGGCATCGGCGCAGATGATGAGGGGCGACTTGCCGCCAAGCTCCAGCGACACGCGCTTCGGGCCGGTCGCCGAGGCCCGCACGATGGCCTGACCCGTGAGAGTCGAGCCGGTGAAGACGAGCTTGTTGACGTCCGGGTGCTCGGCGAGCGCCGCGCCGACGCTCGCGCCATATCCGGTCACGATATTGACGACGCCGTCCGGCACGCCGGCCTCCGCCATGATCTCGGCGATCAGGAGCGGCGTCAGCGGCGCTTCCTCGGAGGGCTTGAGGACGATGGTGCAGCCGGTCGCGAGCGCCGGGCCGATCTTCCAGATCGAGGAGGCGGTCGGCGCGTTCCAGGGGATGATCGCGCCGACGACGCCCACCGGCTCGCGCACCGTCATCGAGAACACGTCGCCGGGGATCGAGTTCCGGATCGTGTCGCCGGTGATGGCAGTCGCCATGCCCGCGTAATAGCGCAGCATTCCGACGACCCGCAGCCGGTTGGCGCGGGTGCGGGTGATCGGCAGGCCCATGTCCTGCGTGTCGCAGGCGCTGATCTCCTCCCAATGCTTCTCGAAGAGATCGGCGATGCGAAGCAGGATCGCCTGCCGCTCGAAGGGCTTCATCCGGCTCCACGGGCCGTGGAAGGCCCGGCGCGCGGCCTTGACGGCGCGGTCCACGTCCTCCTTCGTGCCGGACGGGACCGTGCCGAGCACCTGCCCGTTCGCCGGATTGCGCGTTTCCAGGCGCTCGCCCGAGACGCTGTCCACCCACTGCCCGTCGATGAACATGGGGCGGTGGCGCCCGTCGATCGGCTTGCGCAGCGCAAGGGTGGCGTTGGCGGCGGGCTCGGTCATGGTCTTTGGTCCTTGTCGCTGATGTCGCTGGCTTTGCCCGTCGCGCGTCCTGGAAAGGCGCGGGGCTCGGCGTCTTGTCTGGTATCGGACGATCCCCTATCCGGGGACCGGCGCTCTCGATGGGCTGACGGGCGGGCTCGGGGCTGGAAGGCCCCACGAAACCACGAGCCGGCCCCGCGAGGTTTCAAAGGGCATTCCGAGGCGATCGGGCCTGAAAGGACGGCGGTGACGGCGATCAACCTCAAGCTTCTCCAGACCTTTCTCGCCGCCGTCGAAAGCGGCAGCTTCCGACAGGCCGCCAAGGACAGCAACCGTGCCCCTTCCGCCGTCAGCATGCAGATCCGCGACCTCGAAGAGCAGATCGGGATCAGCCTGTTCATTCGCACGAAGCAGCGGACCGAGCTGACGCCGGAGGGGCAGATGCTCTACGAGTCCGTTTCGAAATCCATGGGCGAAATCCGCGCCAGCGTCGATCACGTCGCCGATCTGGTCGCCCGGCGCAAGGGCCGCATTCGCATCGCCTGCGCGCCGACGCTGGCCTCCACCCGGCTCGGCGGCATCCTCGCCGCCTTCAAGCGCCGCTATCCGCACAGCCATGTCGAGGTGATCGAAGTGTCGCCGCAGGCGGCCCTCGCTCTGGTTCGCAAGCAGGAGGTCGAGTTCTATGTCGGGCCGGAGCTCGACGAGCCCGCCGACCTGTCCTTCGAGCCGATCCTCGAAGACCCGCTCTATGCCTGCGTCCCGCCCGAGTTCGACCGGGGCGGCGCATCGCTCCGCGTCGCCGAACTCGCCGATCATCCCCTGATCCTTCTCAACCGCACCACCGCCGCGCGGGCGCTGCTGGAGCGTCTGGCGCTTTCGGAGGGAACGCGCCTCGCCCCGCAATACGAGGTGGTGGGCAGTGCGACCGCGCTTTCGCTGGCGAAGGCGGGTCTTGGCATCTGCGTCCTTCCCCGCATCGCCATCGTGGACGCCGCGCCGCCCATTCGCGTCGTTCCGATCGCTTCCTCGCAAGCCCATCGCTGGATCGGCCTCCTCACCGCCCCCGGCAACGTCCCGCACAGCTATTGCGAGCGCTTGAAGGACATTTTCCGGGACGCCCTCACCGCGTCCGACTAGCCACGCTTTCCCGGCTCTACGCCTGCGCCCCGTCGGTGTCAGGACGAAAAAAGGCGACGGCTGTTCAGTTTATCTGACTGCCCGCGCGCGCGACGATGGGCGATAGGACGGGGCAGGAGGACGCACCCATGAGACTTTCTGGAAAGACCGCTATCGTCACCGGCGGCGGCTCGGGCTTCGGCGAGGGCATCGTTCGCAAGTTCGTGGCCGAGGGCGCCAAGGTCGTCCTGATGGATCGCGACATCGCCGCCGCCCGCCGCGTGGCGGAGGAGTTCGGCGAGGCGGTCGCCGCCATCGAGGGCGACGTCTCGCGGCTGGAGAGCTTCGAAGCCGCGCTCGAACTCGGCCAGTCGCGCTTCGGCGCGGTCGATATTCTCGTGAACAATGCCGGGGTCGGGCAGTCGCCGACGCCGCTGGAAGACGTCAGCGAAGAGCTGTTCGACCGCCTGGCCGCCGTCAACATGCGCTCGATCTTCAACGGCGCGCGGGCGCTCGTGCCCCATTTCAAGGCGAACGGGCGCGGCAACATCCTGAACGTCGCCTCCACGGGCGGCATCTCGCCCCGGCCGAACCTCACCTGGTACAACGCCTCCAAGGGCTGGGCGATCGCGGCGACGCGCGGCATGGCGGTGGAACTCGCGCCCTTCGGCATCCGCGTCAACGCCATCAACCCCGTGGCCGGCGACACGCCGCTTCTCTCGACCTTCATCGGCGGCGACACCGACGAGATCCGCGCGCGCATCGTCGCGACGATCCCGCTCGGCCGCCTTTCGACGCCCGCCGACATGGGCAACGCCGCCGCGTTCCTCTGCTCGGACGAAGCCAGCATGATCACCGGCGTCGACCTTCTGGTCGATGGCGGCAAGTGCATCTGAGGAGAGTCCGATGAAGCGCTACACCATCGCCGTCGTCCATGGGGACGGGATCGGCCCTGAAGTCTGCCGCGCCGCCGTTCGGGTCGTGGAGGCGGCGCTGGGTGCCGCATCCCCCCTCGCCTTCCGCGAATACGAGGCCGGCGCGGAGCTGTTCCTTCGCACTGGCGAGAGCTTCCCGGAGGCGAGCTTCGAGGGATGCCGTCAGGCCGACGCCATCCTGCACGGGGCCGGCGGTCTTCCGGGCGTCGTGCATCCCGACGGGACGGAAGCCGGCCTCGACTTCACGCTGCGGCTTCGCTTCGATCTCGACCTTTTCGCCAATATCCGCCCGATCCGCCTGTATGAGGGCGTGCGCAGCCCGCTCCGGGACGTGAAGCCCGGCGACATCGACTATGTGATCCTGCGCGAGAACAGCGAGGGCCTCTACGCCGCGCGCGGCGGCGGCGCCCTGCTCCGGGGCGAGGTCGCGATCGATCCGCTCGTGCAGACGCGGCACGGCGTCGAGCGCATCGTGCGCAAGGCCTTCGAGCTCGCGCGCCAGTCCGATGGCGCGCCGCGCGACGGCGTGCGCCGCGTGACCTGCTGCGACAAGGCCAATGTGCTGCGAAGCTACGCCTTCTTCCGCTCGATCTTCGATCGCGTCGCCAAGGACTATCCCGACATCGAGACGGAACACGCGCTGATCGACGCGATGGCGATGCATCTCGTCATGAAGCCCAGCCACTACAATGTCATCGTGACGGAAAACATGTTCGGCGACATCCTGTCCGATCTCGCGGCCGCCACGGTCGGGGGCATGGGCATGGCCCCTTCGGCGGAAGTCGGGCTCAGCAACGGCTTCTTCCAGGCCGCGCACGGCTCGGCGCCCGACATCGCCGGCAAGGGCATCGCCAACCCCTACGGCACGGTTCTCTCGGCGGCCTCCATGCTCGACTGGCTCGGCCATGGCCATGATGATGCGAGGCTGAACGAGGCCGCGCGGCGCATCCGGGCCGCCGTCGAAACCTCGATCGGACGCGGGCTCCTCAGCGCCGATATCGGCGGCGCGTCGAGCACGGAGACGATCACGGCCGCGCTGTGCGAGGCCGTCGCAGCTTGATCGTGACGCGGGGGGCGGGCGGCATTCGCCTGTCCGCCCCGCGCATCGGCCGATCCTCGTCGCGCGCTCGCCCGGGGCGCTGGAAAGAAGCTCATGCAGATCCGGTCGCTGATCTATTTCTACGAACTCGTCCGCTCCAAATCGATGCGGCAGGCGGCCCAGCGCCTCAACGTCGCGCCGACCGCGATCAGCCGGCAGGTCGCCAATCTCGAGCACCATTTCGGAACGCCGCTGGTGGACCGCGATCCGCGCGGCATCCGCCTGACGGCGGCGGGCGAGCTTCTGGCCGAGCGCCTGTCGCGCACCCTTCGCGATCTCGATCAGGTCTCGGTCTTCATCGACGACCTCAAGGGCCTGCGCCGGGGCGAGGTGAAGATCGTCACCAACGGGGCGCTGACCACGAGCATCCTGACCCCGGCCGTCGCCTCCTTCAGCGCGCTTTATCCGCAGGTCTCCTTCGACATCCGGACCCTGAGCGCGAGCGACGCGATCGACAAGCTCGCGCGGGCGGAAGCCGACCTCGCGCTCACCATGTTCACGCCGGCCCATTCCGACGTGGTGGAGCGCCTCGGCGGCGCGGTCGAGAACATGGTGATCGTCGCCCCCAGCCATCCCCTCGCCAAGCTTCCGCATGTCACGCTCGCCGAGATCGCCGAATTTCCGCTCGCCATTCCCGACGAGAGCTTCGGCGCGCGCCAGGCGCTCGAACAGGGCGCGGCGCAGGCCGGGGTCGATCTCAACCGCCTCTTCGTCACCAATTCGATCGAGATCCAGAAGGAACTCGGCCGCCGGGGTTCGGCCGCGCTGATTCTCCCGGCGCTCGCCGTCGCCCGCGAAATGGCGCTCGGCGAGCTTTGCGCCATCCCCATCCGGGGCGGCTGGCAGATCCGCACGCGCCTCGCCCTGTCGGTGACGCGCGACCGCGCCCTCCCCTTTGCCGCAGCCAAGCTCCTCAGCCATCTGGAGCAGCATCTCCACGCGCTGCTCGGCAAGGACGCCTGAGCCGCCCGCCTCAGCGAACGAACGGATGCCCGCACCGGCGCGGCACCGCCGCCGGCGAACACGCGCAGCCCGAAGTTTCTCCGTCATCAACCCGTCGCACGTCTGGGGTTTGGTTCGCCGCGCAAGGCCCCCGTACCGCGCTCGCGCCGGCTCGACATCGGGCCGGACGAGAGCGCGATCGCGCCCGCGCGGCTTTCGGCGGGACCGCGCCTTCGCGCGCCGTCGCTTGATCGTGTCTCGCTTTCCGCTACACCCCAGGCCAGAAATAGGCATAGCCGAAACAGTCGCGACATTGTTCACTCGCGACAGGCTGTCACGCGGCCCACAGCCCGAACGATCTTGGAGGATCAGGTCATGCGCATTTCCAGGCGTCATCTCGCAAAGCTTCTGGGCGGTGCGATGCTTCTGACAGCGGTCCTCCCCGCGCAGGCCGCGCCGCGCACCGATCTCGTTCTGGGCATGACCACCGAGCCCGCCGGCCTCGACCCGACCGTCGCCGCGCCCGTCACGATCGGCCAGGTCACCTGGCAGAACGTCTATGAGGGTCTCGTTCGCATCGACCGCGACGGCAAGGTGCAGCCGCAGCTCGCCGAAAGCTGGACCGTCTCGCCCGATGGCCTGACCTATACGTTCAAGCTGCGTTCTGGCGTCAGCTTCCACGATGGCGAGGCCTTCGACAGCGCGGCCGCCAAGTTCACGCTGGACCGGGCGCGCGGCGAGGCCTCGGTGAACCCGCAGAAGCCCTTCTTCGCGGTGATCGATAGCGTGGATGCGCCCGATGCCGGCACGCTCACGCTCCGCCTGAAGCGCCCCGCCAGCAATCTTCTCTACTGGCTCGGCTGGCCGGCGGCCGTCATGGTGCCGCCCAAGGCTGCCGACACGATCAAGACGACGCCGATCGGCACCGGCCCCTTCCGCTTCGAAAGCTGGGCCAAGGGCGACCGGGTGGTTCTGAAGAAGAACGCCGACTATTGGGACAAGGCGGGCGCCGCCGCGCTCGATCAGGTGACCTTCCGCTTCATCGGCGATCCGCAGGCGCAGCTCGCGGCCGTGCAGTCGGGCGATGTCGACGCCTTCCCCCTCTTTGCCGCGCCCGAGCTGTTCACCACGCTCCAGAGCGACAAGCGCTTCACGACCGAAGTCGGCAAGACCGAGATGAAGGTCGTGGCCGGGCTGAACGGCGCGAAGAAGCCCTTCTCCGATCCGCGCGTGCGTCAGGCCCTGATGATGGCGATCGACCGCAACGTCCTGATCGAGGGCGCCTATTCGGGCTTCGGCACCGCCATCGGCAGCCATTACACGCCGAACGACCCCGGCTACCAGGACCTCACCTCGGTCTACCCCTACGACCCGGAAAAGGCGAAGGCGCTGCTCGCCGAGGCCGGCTATGACGGCACGCTGGCCTTCACCATCAAGGCCCCGCAGATGCCGTATGCCACGCGCTCGGCCGAGATCATGCAGGCCATGTTCGCGGAAGTCGGCGTCAACATGACGATCGAGCCGACCGAGTTCCCGGCGCGCTGGGTGGCCGACGTCTTCTCGGGCAAGAATTTCGACATGACGATCGTCGCCCATGCCGAGCCGATGGACGTCGCGATCTATTCGCGGCCGAACTATTATTTCGGCTACACCAACCCCGCCGTGGACGCCGCGATCTCGCAGGCCGAGCAGGCCACCAGCGAAGAGGACCGGCTGAAATCCTATGGCGAGGTCCAGTCGATCCTCGCCAAGGACGTGCCGGCGCTGTACCTCTTCGTGCTGCCCAAGCTCGCCGTCTGGAACGCCAATCTCCAGGGTTTCTGGACCAACGAGCCGATCCCGTCCAACGATCTGACGGAAGTGCGGTGGACGCAGTAAGAGTGGCTGACGAAGCCTCCGGGCGGGAAGCCGGCGAGGATCTTTTCGTTGCCGCGAGAAGCCGGGCACGGACCATGCAGCGCATGGGCGAGCACCGGCGACACAGCGGCGAGGAAAGGAGACCGTCGGATCGACCCCGCAAGGTTTCGTCAGGCGCTTTCAACGCCGCCGCGCCCTCCCGCTTTCCCGCATCTCCCGCTCCGGCAGGCATTCCATGCTCGGTCTCCTGGCAAGACGGGCCTTCGGCCTCGTCTCGACGCTTCTCGTCGTCTCGTTCCTGATCTTCCTCGCCATGAACGTGCTGCCGGGCGATCCGGCGGCGGTCATGCTCGGGACCTCGGCGCAGCCTGACACGCTCGCGGCGCTGCGCACCCAGATGGGGCTAGACGCGCCGATGCTGGTGCGCTTCGGCCGCTGGATCGGCGGGGCGCTGACGGGCGATTTCGGCATTTCCTACACCTATGGCGTGCCGGTCGCGGGTCTCGTCGGCGAGCGGCTGCTCGTGACCCTGCCGCTGGCCGCCCTTTCCACGCTCATCGCGATCCTCGTTTCCATCCCGCTCGGCGTCACCGCCGCCGCCAACCAGGGGCGCTGGCGCGACGGACTGGTCACGGTCTTCACGCAAGGCAGCGTCGCGCTGCCCAATTTCTGGATCGGCCTTCTCCTGATCCTCGTCTTCTCGGTCAGCCTCGGCTGGATGCCGGCGGGCGGCTTTCCCGGCTGGCAGGCGGGCCTCGGCCCGGCGCTCGCTGCCCTCCTCCTTCCCGCCATCGCGCTCGCCCTGCCGCAGGCCGGCATCCTCACCCGCGTCACCCGAACGGCGGTTCTCGACATCCTGAACGAGGATTTCGTGCGCACCGCGCGAGCCAAAGGGCTGGACCGGCGCCGGGCGCTCTGGCGTCATGTCGTGCCGAACGCGCTCTTGCCCGTCGTCACCATGCTCGGCCTCCAGTTCACCTATCTCGTCGCCGGCTCGGTGCTGGTGGAAAACGTCTTCGGCCTGCCGGGCCTCGGGCGCCTCGCCTATCAGGCCTTCTCGCAGCGCGACCTCATCGTGATGCAGAGCGTCGTCCTGTTTCTCGCCGGCCTCGTGATCGTCGTGAACTTCCTCGTGGACATGGCCTATCTCGCGCTCGATCCGCGCCTGCGCTCGGGAGCCGCGCAATGAGCGCGATCGCCCAGCCCGCGCCCCGGCGCTTCGTCTCGCGGCTGTCGCCCCGTCTTGTCGCGGGCAGCGCGATCGTCGGTCTTCTGGTGGCGCTGGCGCTCGTCTCGCTCGTCTGGACGCCCGCCTCGCCGACGCGCATGGCGATCGCCCAGAAGCTGAAAGCCCCGCTGGAGGTCGGCCTTCTCGGCACCGACCAGTTCGGCCGCGACGTTCTCTCGATCCTGATGGTCGGCGCGCAGAACTCGCTGAGCGTCGCCGCGCTCGCCGTCGCGCTCGGCGCGATCGGCGGCACGCTTCTCGGCGTTCTCGCGGCGGCCTGTCGCGGGCGGGTCGAGGAACTCGTGATGCGCGCCTGCGACGTCATCTTCGCCTTCCCGCCCATCGTCTCGGCCATGATGCTCGGCGCGCTGCTCGGGCCGGGGCGGCTGACGGCGATCGCCGCCATCGCGGTCTTCATGGTGCCGGTCTTCGCGCGCGTCACCCGCTCCACCGCCCTGCAGATCTGGTCGAGGGACTATATTCTCGCCGCGCGCGGGGCGGGCAAAGGCTCGGTCGCCATCACCTTCGCCCATGTCCTGCCCAACATCGCCAGCCAGATCATCGTGCAGGTGACGATCCAGCTCGGCCTTGCCATCCTCACCGAAGCCGGCCTGTCCTTTCTCGGCCTCGGCGCCCCGCCGCCGACGCCGAGCTGGGGGCGGATGCTCGCCGACGCGCAGGTGCAGATGGCCGCCGCCCCCTGGCTCGCCATCGTGCCAGGCACCACGATCGCCCTCGCCGTCCTCGGCCTCAATCTTCTGGGCGATGGTTTGCGGGACCTTCTCGACCCTCGACGGACCCTCGGCCGATGACCGCCCCTCTCCTTCGCGTCGATCATCTCGCCATCGACATCGCCCGCCCGGGCAAGACCCCGCTGCGCATCGTCGACGACGTGTCCTTCGAGCTGGAGCGCGGCCAGACGCTCGGGATCGTCGGCGAATCGGGCTCCGGCAAGTCGATGCTCTCGCTGGCGCTGATCGGCCTTCTGCCAAGGTCCGCCGTCACCACCGGCTCCGTCCGCCTGGACGGACAGGAGCTTCTCGGGCAGGGCGACCGGGCGCTCTGCCGGGTTCGCGGCCAGCGCATCGGCATGATCTTTCAGGAGCCGATGACGGCGCTCAATCCGGGAATGCGAGTGGGCGACCAGATCGCCGAAGGTCTGGTGCGTGCCAAGGGCCTGTCGCGCTCCGCCGCCCGGCCGCGCGTGCTGGAGCTTCTGGAGCGCGTGCGCATTCCCGACGCGCGCCGGCGCATCGACGCCTATCCGCACGAAATGTCCGGCGGCCAGCGCCAGCGCATCGGCATCGCCATCGCGCTCGCGCTGGAGCCCGACATTCTCCTTGCCGACGAGCCGACCACCGCGCTCGACGTCACCGTGCAGGCCGAGATTCTCGACATCGTCGCCGAGCTCGTGCGCGAGACCGGCATGGGCCTGATCCTCGTCAGCCACGATCTCGGCGTCATCGCCCGCGCGACCGAGCGGATGCTGGTGCTCTATGCGGGGGCGCGGCTGGAGGAAGGTCGGACGGTCGAGCTGCTCCAGCGCCCGGCCAATCCCTATACGGCGGGCCTTCTGAAGGCCATGCCGCGGCGCCTGCCCCCCGGCGAGCGGCTTTTCACCATTCCGGGCGGCGTGCCGCCGCTCACCGCCCTGCCGCCCGGCTGCCGCTTCGCGCCGCGCTGCGAGGCGCGCATCGAGGCTTGCGAGGCGGGCGAGCCGGCCTGGCGCCGGCTGAGCGAGCGGCATGGCGTGCGCTGCATTCGAGCCGAATCCGGAGGTGTCCTGCGATGAGCGCGCCGCTTCTGTCCCTTCGCGGCCTCGTTCGCGACTATGGCTCGGGCCTTGCCGGGCGCGGCACGCCGCTGCGCGCCGTCGACGGCGTGTCCCTGCAGGTGGAAAAGGGCGAGATCGTCGGCATCGTCGGCGAAAGCGGCTGCGGAAAATCGACGCTCGCCCGCGTCGTCGCCGCGCTCGACCGGCCGACAGAGGGTCAGGTCCTCCTCGACGGCGAAGACCTCTTCACCATGGACAAGCGCGCGCTGCTGCGCCGGCGCGACCGGTTCCAGATGGTGTTTCAGGACCCCTACGGCTCGCTCGATCCGCGCCGGCGGATCGGCTGGTCGGTGGCCGAGCCGCTCGGCGTCCTCGCGCCCCGCTTGTCCAAGGCCGAGACCGAACGGCGCGTGGCCGAAATGCTGGAGGCGGTCGGGCTGAAGGCGGCCGACGCGAAGCGCTTCCCGCACGAATTTTCCGGCGGCCAGCGCCAGCGCGTCGCGATCGCGCGCGCGCTCGTCACACGGCCCGATCTCGTGATCGCCGACGAGGCGGTGTCGGCGCTCGACCTCTCGGTTCAGGCGCAGGTCCTGAACCTCATTCTCGACCTGCGCGAGCGCACCGGCGTCGCCTTCCTCTTCATCACCCACAACCTCTCGGTGGTGGACGCGATCTGCGACCGGGTCGCCGTCATGTATCGCGGGCGGATCGTGGAAAGCGGCGCGACCCGCGCCGTCTTCGACGCGCCGCGCCATCCCTATACGCGCCTGCTTCTGGCCGCCGAGCCCGGCCGCGAGGCCTCGGCCCCACAAGCCGCCGGGGCCGTTCCGCCCTTCCCCGAGGACGCCGCCGACTGGAACGGCTGCGCCTTCCGCCCGCGATGCGTCGCTGCGACGGAAATCTGCCGGCGCGAGGCCCCCGTCTCGGCCCCGGTGTCCGCCCCCAGCGAGCCGGACTGGGTCGTCGCCTGCCACCATGGGCGGGACGGCGTACGGACGGCCTTGGCGCAAACCGACGCGGTTCCCCGATTCTGAACGAAAAGAGCCCATCCGCATGACCTCCCTTCTCGACCTGACCGCGAGCGTACTCCTGCGCCGGTTCCGCGACCGATCGCTGTCGCCCTCCGAATATTGGGAGGCGGTGGAAACGCGCATCGCGGCCTTCGAGCCCGATGTCGCGGCGCTCTGGGCCTACGACCCGGAAGACGCGAGGCGCGAGGCGCGCGCCTCGACCGAGCGCTGGGCGCGCGGGGCGCCGGTGGGCGCGCTCGACGGCGTGCCCGTGTCGGTCAAGGAACTCATCGCGACGCGCGGCCTCGGCGTGCCGCTCGGCACGGCGGCGACCGTGATGCAGCCCGCCGAGGTGGACGCGCCGGCGGCGGCGCGCCTGCGCGAGGACGGCGCGATCCTCTTCGCCAAGACGACCTGCCCGGACTACGGCATGTTGTCCTCCGGCCTGTCCTCCTTCCACAAACTGTCGCGCAACCCGTGGAACCTCGCGCTCAATCCGGGCGGGTCGAGTTCCGGCGCGTCGGCGGCGGCGGCGGCGAGCTACGGCCCGTTCCATGTCGGCACCGATATCGGCGGCTCCATCCGTCTGCCGGCGGGCTGGACCGGGACCTTCGGCCTGAAGCCGAGCCACGGGCGCGTTCCCGTCGACCCCTTCTATGTCGGGCGCTGCATCGGGCCGATGACCCGGACCGTGGAGGACGCCGCGCTGATGATGGCCTCGATGTCCCGCCCCGACTGGCGCGACGCGACCAGCCTGCCGCCCGAGGCGATCGACTGGACCGATATCGAGGGCGCCGACGTCCGGGGCCTGCGCGTCGGCCTCATGATGGACGCCGGCTGCGGCCTTGCCGTGGAGCCGGAAGTCGAGGCGGCCGTGCGGCAGGCCGCGCGCTGGTTCGAGGCGGCGGGCGCCGAGGTCGTGGACGTGAAGCCGGTCCTCACCCGCGCGATGCTGGACGGGCTCGACGCCTTCTGGCGGGCGCGCTTCTGGGGCCAGATGCTGGCGCTGGAGGAATCCCGGCGCGCGCTGATCCTGCCCTATATTCTCGACTGGGCGAAGGCGGGCGCGGATGTCAGCGGCGTCGAGGCCATCCGGGGGTTCGACCAGACCATGGCGATGCGCAAGGCCTGCGTGACCCTGTTCCAGGGCGTCGACATCGTCCTGTCGCCGACCAATCCGATCGTCTCCTATCCAGCCGAATGGGCCTCGCCCACCAACGACCCGCAGCGCCCCTTCGAGCACATCGCCTTCACCGTTCCCTGGAACATGTCGGAGCAGCCGGCGGCCTCGGTCAATTGCGGCTTCGCGGCGAACGGCATGCCGATCGGGCTCCAGATCGTCGGCCCCCGCTTTGCCGATCTGGCGGTTCTGCGGATGTCGCGCTTCGTGGAAACCCGGCGCGGCGCGATGCGGCCCTGGCCCGCGCCCGCGATGGCCGCAGCCTGAGGCAGGCCGCCGGGACGCGCGCGGGCTCCGGGCGGACAGCGTTTTCGCGCCGGCGACCAGCGCTGGAGGGACCGGGCCGGATGGGGGCCCGCTCGTCCCGCGCAGGACGAATACAACCTTAGGCTTCAGCCATTTATAGGGTTTCTACTTCAACAAGGCGCGCGGCCGTCTCGCCGGCCCGTAACCTTATCTTCAGCTCGTGCTGCCTATCCTTAGCTAGCAATGATTGGGTGAGTAACACAGGGAAGGCCGGTGCTCGACATGCCTGAGCAGGATAGCCTGGTCACTTTGAGACCCAGCCCACGCCCTCTCGATCTTGCGGCCGCGATGGAACGGGTCGCGACGCTCGAGCGCGCCAACGCGGACCTGGAAGCGCGCCTGCGCGAAAGCGAAATCCGCTATCGCTACGCCAACGAGCTGAGCAACCAGATCACCTGGATCGCTTCACCGACCGGCGAGGCCCTGGACTTCTCGCCGCTCTGGACGACGCTGACGGGCATGAGCCTGGAAGAGAGCGTCGGCACGGGCTGGGGCGCCGCCATGTATCCCGAGGACCGGGAACAGGCCTTCGCCATCTGGCGGCACGCGCTTGCGACCGGGGAGCGCTTGGAGGCCGACTATCGCCTGAGGCTTTCCAACGGCGAGCTGCGCTGGTTCCACATCCGGGCCGCGCCGCGCCTTTCGGCCGACGGCTCGGTCCTATGCTGGTACGGCACGATCGAGGACACGCACGACTGGAAGGTCGCCGAGGACGCGCTGAAGGCCAGCGAGGCGATGATCCGCAACGTCCTGGAAAGCACGACGGATTACGTCTTCGTGGTCGATCGGGACTGGCGCGTCACCTTCATGAACACGCGGTGGGCGGATTTCGTCCGCCAGGAGCGGAACGGCAAGCTCGGTGATGTTCTCTGGGACCTCTTCCCCGAGGATCGCGGCACCAAACTGGAAACGAACTACCACCAGGCCCTGGCCACCGGACGGCCGGTTCGCTTCGAGGCCTATGTCGCGCGAGGCGACATCTGGCTCGACATCAACGCCTGCCCGATGCTCGACGGTCTGGCCGTCTTCTTTCGCGACGTCACCGACACCAAGCGCGCGCAGGACGATATCGCGCGTCTGGCGCATCAGGACGCCTTGACCGGGCTCGCCAACCGGACGGTGCTCAACAAGGAGCTGGAAGAGGCCTTCCTGCAGCGCACCGAGCGCAGCACCGGCCTTCTCATGCTCGACCTCGATCTCTTCAAGGAGGTCAACGACACGCTCGGCCATGCGGTCGGCGACGAATTGCTGCGCGCCGTGGCGGGTCGTCTGAAGGGCGAGCTCGGCGAAGGGGACGTTTTCGCGCGGCTCGGCGGCGACGAGTTCGCGGTGATCCACCGTCTCGATGCGGACGAGAGCAGCGTGGAGGCTCTCGCCGAACGTCTCATGGCCGGTTTCACCGACTGTTTCTTCATCGACGGCATCGCGATCAAGCTGGCCGCCAGCATCGGAACGGCCCTGTCCTGCCCGACGCACGAGTCGGCCAACGACCTCCTGAAGGCCGCCGATATCGCCCTTTACCGCGCCAAGGAAGGCGGACGGGGTGCGATCAGCGCCTTCGACGGCGGCATGGCCGATCGCCTGCACGCCCGCCAGACGATGAAGGTCGATCTGGAGGTGGCGTTGGTGCTGGGCGAATTGCGCCTCGTTTACCAGCCGCTTCTCGACATCTCCTCCGGGCGCATCGCGGGCGCCGAGGCGCTTCTGCGCTGGCGCCATCCCTCGAAGGGCGAGATTTCCCCGGCCGAGTTCATTCCGCTGGCGGAGGACACGGGCCTCATCGTCGAGATCGGCGACTGGGTGCTGCGGCAGGCCTGCATTCAGGCCGCGTCCTGGCCGAGCGACTGCACCATCGCCGTCAATCTCTCGCCCGTCCAGATCAGAGACGAAACCCTGCCCGAGCGCGTGCAATACGCGCTGTCCTATGCGGGGATCGATCCTTCACGCCTGGAACTGGAGATCACCGAGTCGGTGCTGCTGAATGACAGCGAGCGCAACCTCGCGATGCTGCACGCCCTGCGCAAGATCGGCGTTCGCATCGCCCTCGACGATTTCGGCACGGGCTATTCCTCGCTCTCCTATCTGCGTCACTTCCCGTTCGACAAGCTGAAGCTCGACCGTTGCTTCGTGGGCGATATCGGCGCTTCGCCCCAGACCGAGGCGATCATCCGGGCGGCGGGCGAGATGGGACGCGCCCTGTCGATGACCACCACCGCCGAGGGAGTCGAGACGCAGGAGCAGTTCGACTGGCTGTGCCTCAACGGCTGGACGCAGTCGCAGGGCTGGCTGACCGGCCGTCCGATGGAAGCGGCCGCGATCAAGGATTGGATCGTGGGACGCGACGCCGTTCACCGGGAAAAGGTCATGGATCGCCGTCCCGCGATCGCAGTGGCCTGAAGACCGTCCAAGCGACCTCGCGAAGCGCGCGGCGCCCTCGCGCCACGGCCTGGGTTCCAGGGTGCGGGGGTTCCAGGGTGCGGGGCCCCCAAGGTGCGGGCGGGGCCGCGCGAGTGAAGCCCTCGCACCGCCTCCCGACGCCGGCGGGCGCCCCCCATGCGCCCGTCAATCCACCGGAAGCGCCAGCGAGTGCTTCACGTGGCCATAGGTGAAGCTCGTGTCGATCGAGGCGACGCCGGGGACGGAATGCAGATCCGAGCGGACGAAGGCCTCGTAGTGCTTGAGGCTCTTCACCACGACCCGCAGCATGTAGTCGGCGTTTCCGGCCATCACGTAGCTGTCCATCACGACGTCGATCTTCGCGATCGCCGCCTCGAAGGCCTGCACGGTTTCCTTGTTGTGCGGCTGAAGGCGGATGCGAACGAAGGCGGTCACGGGATAGCCGCAGGCCTCGGCGTCCACGATCGCCGTGTAGCCCTTCAGGATCCCCGCCTCCTCCAGAAGACGCACGCGGCGCAGGCAGGGCGAAGGCGACAGGTTCACGCGCTCGGCCAGCTCGCTATTGGTCAGCCGGGCGTTCGCCTGCAGCTCGGCGATGATCTGCCGGTCCTTCTCGTCCATGAAGCCCTCTCGGTTTGTGGCAGAATCTGCCACGATCGACGCCGATCCTAGCCGAAATAGGCAGGATATGGCGCGGCTTTCTTGGTATTTTGCGGACCTCTCCCCATCGAGGACCGTCCGATGTCATTTGCCACGACCGCCGTCGCGCCGCCCCTGTCGAACGCGCTCGTCGGTTGGGCGGCAATGGGCGCGGCGCTCGTGACCTGGTCCGGCTTCAGCCTGTCGATGCGGGGCATCGGCGCGTCGGCGCTGAGCCCGAGCGACGTCGCCCTCCTGCGCTTCGCGGTGCCGGCGCTGATCCTCCTGCCGCTCCTCCCCTCGCGCCTGCGCAGGTTGAAGGCGGTGCGGATCGGACCGGCGCTGATGATCGCGTTCGGCGCGGGCCTGCCCTTCTTCGCGCTCGTCGCGGCCGGGAGCCACTTCACCTCGGCCGCGCATGTCAGCGCGCTCGTCGCCGGAACGGCGCCCCTTGCCGTCGCGATCCTCGGCCGCCTCTTCCTGGGGCAGCGGGGCGCGAGCGTCCCCGGTCTCGCCGTGATCGTCCTCGGCATCGCGCTGCTCGTCGCCGGCCTCGGCGGCCTTGACGCGCGCGTCCTCGCCGGCGCGGCACTGCTTCTCGGCGCCAGCCTTCTCTGGGGCAGCTATACGCTGGGAATGCGGCTGGCCGGGGTCACGCCGATGACCTGCCTCATGCTCGTGACCTATCCGTCCGCCATCGCGATCGCGCTCCTGAAAGCGGTCGGCGTGTTCGAGACGCATCTCGGATCGGTCGATCCGCATCAGCTCCTTGTCTTCTCGGCCGTGCAGGGGATCGGCACCGGCCTCGTCTCGACGCTGGTCTACGCGGTCGCCGTGCGCCATCTCGGTGCGCTCCGCTGCGCCACGATGGGCGCCTTGGCGCCGGTGCTCGTGACCGGCGCGGCGATTCCCCTCCTCGGCGAACAGCCGACCCCGCTGACGCTCGTCGGCGTGGTGGCGGTCGCGCTCGGCGTCACCCTCGCCAACGGGCGCCGTGCGACAGGGGCGGGTTTTGCCCCGGCAGCGCGTTAAGGCGCGGACGGTGGGATCGCCGGTGACGCATACAGCGCGAACCCCCATCACGAGCCGACGCACTTTCCTGCCGCGGACCGATCAGCGGACCCGCCGAACAGGGGCGTCCACGATCCGCATCGGGCAGAGGGACGAACAGGTTCATCGGCGAATGAGTGTCGCGGACGGTGCGCGCCCGTGCGGCGGCGAGCGCCCGAGCCGAGCCTGACACGAGAAAGCCCCTCGCCACCCCCTCGGCCGCATGACACAGCCGATGGTCGCACAGGCCGGAACGGAAAAGCAATCGGCGCGCGAACCTGCCCCAAGGGCATGCCGACACACTTTATTTAAGAGCGCTGGATCATAGTGCCATTCGAAGGCTCGCGCCCCGACGTCAGAGACCAGAAGGCACAGGACTTGAGCACGATCACAGGCGCGTATCGCACTTCGATTCGCGGAGGCTTGGTTGCCGCCTACACGTTTCTGACCTCCACCGCCCGGTCCGCCACCCCGGACATGCGCGTCTGGATGCTGGCGACGACGACGCTTCAGTCGGCCACCCTGGTGATGGGCTGTCTCATGACGCTCTTCGCTGCGAGCCTGACGAACGCTTTGACGGGGCAGCTCTGGCCGTTGGCTTGGGCGCTCATCGACCTGGCCGCGACGACGGTTCGCCTGCGGGGGATCGGCCGCATCAATTCGGGACGGGTGCCCGCGAGCGAGCTGGAACTCGAACATGCCGTCGTCATGCTTGGCGGTCTCGTCTGGGTCACGGTCTTCGGGATCGGGGCCGCCCTCATGATCGCAAGCGGCCTCACGCCCTTGATGATGTTGGCGACGCTGAACGTCGCGGGAACGGTCAGTCTCATCGCGAACCGGAACGCCGCCACGCCCCGATACGGGATCCTGTGCATGGTGCTGTGCGAACTGCCCTTCGTGCTGGCCATCACCAGCCGGCCCGAGGCCTCGATGCTGTCGATCGCGGGTTTCGCGGTGGCCCTTCTGTTCGGTCTGTGTGCCGTCGTGATGCAGAACAACAGGCTTCTCGTTCGCAAATACGATGCCGAACGGGCCTTGATCGACATCGCCCATTCCGACCCGCTGACGGGCCTTGCGAACCGGAAGGCTCTGGACCGGTCGCTGGCGGGCGAGTTCGAGAGCGAGACGACAAACGATCCCGCCAGCCTGACGGCGCTCTGCCTCGATCTCGACGGGTTCAAGGCCGTCAACGACGCGCATGGTCACGCCGCCGGGGATTTCCTTCTGAAGGTGGTCGCCGAGCGGCTGCGACACGCCGTGCGCAAGGACGACGAAATCTTCCGCGTCGGCGGCGACGAGTTCGTCTGCGTCCTCAAGGACACCGACAGCCGGACGACCGAAGCGATCGCCGCGAGGATCATCGCCGCCCTGTCGCGTCCGGTCGAGATCGGCGCCACGAGGCCCGTGGCGGTCGGCGTCAGCATCGGCGGGGCGACGGTGGCCTCGGGGCGCGAGGCCGCGACGCTTCTGGCCAAGGCCGATGGCGCGCTCTACGAGGCCAAGCGGTCTGGCAAGAACCGCTATCATCGCGCCCTCGCCTCGCCGCTCGCCATGCCGACGCGCAAGAGCGCCTAGCCGACCGCCGTTCGCCTCGAACCGGGGAAGTCGCGCCCACAGACCGCCCGTCAGGGCAGTTCGGACAGGCGGCGGCGCAGGAGATCGCGGGCTTGGGGATCGGGGACGCGCGACAGCGCGGCCTGCGCGGCGGGATCGAGAGCGCCGCGCGGCTGGCCGACACGGGCCGCGCCCTCGGCCGCCTCCTCGAAGCGTGCGAGCGGCAGTCGAAGAGCGAGCGCGAGACGCGACAGGAGCGCGAGGTCGGCGCTGCGGCGGACGTCGCGCGCCGCGTCGTCCGCGGGGAAGGCCGCGCCGGCTGGGGCGTCCGGCCCGCCGTTTCGGGTGCGAGGATCGGGCAGATTCACAACCACGGATCACCTCCAGACATCGGACCGGCGCGGCTTACCACCGGGTGCCGCGACACGAAAGACACTCCGCCTTGCCGAGCGTCATCGCGATATTGACATTTTGTCGCACCTCCGAAAAGACCCGATCGTGACTATGGAGGTAACCGGAGATTTCACGCGTTCACCAGGAGCCGATCATGAACATGAGGATTCTGGATGGCGAAGCGGCCCAAGGCCTCATCGGAATCTGGACCTGGCATATCGGCAACAATCTGGTGATTGCCTGCGACCGCGTCTGCGAGCATATCGACGTGCCGCCCGAACAGGGCCTGCACGGCATCCTGCCCGAGCGCTTCATCGCCGCGATCCACCCGGACGACCGGGCCAATCTCATGGTGAGCACGCGGACGGCGATGGACGGGCGGAACACGTTCGGCGCGGAATATCGCATCCTCAGCAAGCTGCACGGGGTCCGCTGGGTGCGCTCCACCGGCCGCTGCTTTCGCGACGCGCAGGGCCGGCTCACGCATATTTCCGGCTACCTGACGCAGATCGACGAGCCCTCCCTCCCCGCTCCGCCGCGATCGGCCGAGGCGCAGGAAGGCGAACTGGTGGATCACCTGATCCAGGCGCGCGATCTCGCCGGGGCCCTGGGTCACGAGATGCTGCGCCGCCTGATCGAGGCGACGCTCCTGGAAGCCGCGCACGCGATCGCCGAGCGCCTGAAGCGATCCGAGACCGAATGAAGCGGCCCCTCGCGCGCCGGGGCGAACCCCAAGCGCGCGAGGGATCGATCCCTCAGACCTGCTTCAGAAGCTCGTCGATCGAGCTTTTCGCGTCGCCATAGAGCATCCGCGTGTTCTCCTTGTAGAAGAGCGGATTCTCGATGCCGGAATAGCCGGTGCCCTGGCCGCGCTTCGACACGATGACGCGCCGCGCCTTCCAGACCTCGATCACCGGCATGCCGGCGATCGGAGAATTGGGGTCCTCCTCGGCGGCCGGATTCACGATGTCGTTGGAGCCGACCACGATCGCGACGTCGGTTTGGGGCAGGTCCTCGTTGATCTCGTCCATTTCCAGAACGATGTCGTAGGGAACCTTGGCCTCGGCCAGAAGCACGTTCATGTGCCCCGGCAGGCGGCCGGCGACCGGGTGGATGGCGAAGCGGACCGTCTTGCCCTTGGCGCGCAGCCGGCGCGTCAGCTCCGAGATCGAGCCCTGCGCCTGCGCCACGGCCATGCCGTAGCCCGGCACGATGACGATGGAGTCCGCCTCGTCCAGCGCCTGCGCGACGCCGTCGACCGAGATCGCCACCTGCTCGCCCGTGATCTCCTGCGCCGGGCCGCTCGCGCCGCCCCAGCCGCCGAGAATGACGGAGACGAAGTTCCGGTTCATCGCGCGGCACATGATGTAGGAGAGGATGGCGCCGGACGAGCCGACGAGAGCGCCGGTGACGATCAGGAGATCGTTTCCGAGCGTGAAGCCGATGGCGGCGGCCGCCCAGCCCGAATAGCTGTTCAGCATGGAGACGACGACGGGCATGTCCGCCCCGCCGATCGCCATGATGAGATGCCAGCCGAGCGCGCCGGCGAGGATCGCGACGAGGATCAGCGTCCAGATCCCCGCTCCGTTGAAGTAGAGAAGGCCGAGAAGCAGCGCGACCGCGACGCCCGCGAGGTTGATCGCGTGGCGGTTGGGCAGAACCAGCGCCTTGGAGTTGATGCGCCCCGAAAGCTTGCCATAGGCGACCACCGAGCCGGTGAAGGTGACGGCGCCGATGAAGACGCCGAGAAACACCTCGACCCGCATGATGGCGAGTTCCACCGGCGTCTTGGTGGCGAGCGTCGCGGCGAAGCCCGTCAGGAGATCGGCCGTGCCGGTATGGACGGCGTGGGCGACATGGGCGGCTTCGAGATCGGCGTTGAAGCCGATGAACACGGCGGCGAGGCCGACGAACGAGTGGAGCGCGGCGACGAGTTCGGGCATCTGCGTCATCTGCACGCGGCCCGCCAGCCAGCCGCCGGCGAGACCGCCGATGACGATGAGCGGCACGACCAGCCAGAGCGCGTGGAGCGCCGGCCCGGTGATCGTGGCGAAGATGGCGAGCGCCATGCCCACGATGCCGTACCAGACGGCGCGCTTGGCGCTTTCCTGGTTGGACAGGCCGCCGAGCGACAGGATGAAGAGAATGGAGGCGACGATATAGGACGCGCCGACGAGACCTTGGCTCATGGAACGACCTTCCTCAGCTCTTCTGGAACATCTTGAGCATCCGGCGCGTCACCATGAACCCGCCGAAAATATTGACCGAGGCCATGAGGATGGCGAGGCCGGCGAGAACCGACACGAGCCAGCCGGACGTCCCGACCTGCAGCAGCGCGCCGATGATGATGATCGAGGACACCGCGTTGGTGACGGCCATCAAGGGCGTGTGCAGCGCGTGGCTGACATTCCAGATGACGTGGTAGCCGACGAAGCAGGACAGGGCGAAGACCACGAAATGCTGCAGGAAGCTCGGCGGGGCCGTGAGCCCGATGAGCATCAGGAGCACCGCGCCGGCGGCGAGCAGCATGATCTGGCGCTGGCCGCTCTTCCTGGCGGCGGCCGCTTCGCGCGCGGCCTTGGCCTCATGGCTTTCCTCGGCCGCCTTCTTGGCGGGCTGCCTGGCGATGGCCTGGATCTTGGGCGGCGGCGGCGGATAGGTGATCGCGCCCTCGTGGGTCACGGTCGCGCCGCGAATGACGTCGTCCTCCATGTTGACGACGGGCACGCCGTCCTTCTTCGGCGTCAGGTCGTCCATCATGTGGCGGATATTGGTGGCGTAGAGGCTGGAGGCCTGTGTCGCCATGCGGCTCGGATAATCGGTGAAGCCGACGACGGTGACGCCGTTCTCGGTCTCGATGACCTCGTCGGGCACGGTGAGGTCGCAATTGCCTCCGCGCTCGGCGGCGAGATCGACCACGACCGAGCCCGGCTTCATCAGCGCGACCATGTCGGCGAGCCAAAGCTTGGGCGCGTCGCGGCCCGGAATCAGCGCCGTCGTGATGACGATGTCCACCTCGGGCGCCTGGGCACGGAAGAGCTCGAGCTGCTTGGCGCGGAACTCAGGCGAGGACGGGGCCGCATAGCCGCCCGTCGCCGCGCCGTCGGCGCTCTCCGCGAAGTCGAGGAACAGGAAGCTCGCGCCCATGGACTGGATCTGCTCGGCGACCTCGGGGCGCACGTCGAAGGCGCGCACTTCGGCGCCGAGCGACTGCGCCGCGCCGATCGCGGCCAGACCCGCGACGCCCGCGCCGATCACCAGGACCTTGGCCGGGGGCACCTTGCCCGCCGCCGTGATCTGTCCGGTGAAGAAGCGGCCGAAGCGGTTGCCGGCCTCGATCACGGCGCGATAGCCCGCGATATTGGCCATGGAGGACAGGGCGTCCATCTTCTGGGCGCGGCTGATGCGGGGCACCATGTCCATGGCGAGCGCGGTGACGCCGCGCGCGCGCAAGGTTTCCAGAAGCTCGGGGTTCTGTGCGGGGTAGAGGAAGGAGACGAGAATCTGCCCCTCGCGCGTCAGCTCCACTTCCTCGGGCTCGGGCGCGCGCACCTTGGCGACGATATCGGCCTCGGCATAGAGCGCGGCGGCATTGGGCAGGACGCGGGCGCCCGCCGCCTCATAGGCCGCGTCGGAAAAGCGCGCGGCGTCGCCCGCGCCGGTTTCCACGAGGCACTCGTAGCCGAGCGCTTTCAGCCGCGTGACGCTGTCGGGCGTCAGCGCGACGCGCCGCTCGCCCGGCTTGATCTCCCTTGGCACTGCGAACTTCATCAAGCTTCCATTCCTCCCAGCCGACCGGCCAAGCCGATCGGACGATGAGCCGGCGAGGCGACCTCCTGTCGCCCCGAGCTTCCGGCCCCGGCGCCTCTCCGCCGAATCCCCCGTCTTCGTGAGTCGCGCGCAAAAGCGCGCGGGCGAAAGTGACAGTTCTTGGCCGGCAATCAAGCGGCCATTTCGCAAGGGAGCGCTTATCGCGCGCGGGCGGACCGCCGGACCAAGGCGCGTCCGGTTGACAAGGCATCCCCCATCACGGAATTTGCGGCCATGAGCGCAACGCCCGATTGGTTTTCGGAAACAAGCCCCATCCAGCGCAAGAATTCGGCCGAGGCGGTGTTCGACGATCTGCGTTCGGCCATCACGGGCGGGCGCATCGCGGTGGGCACGCGGCTGCCGGCCGAAACGCGCCTCGCCGCGACCTACGGGGTCAGCCGCCCGGTGATCCGCGAGGCGCTGCGCTCGCTCCAGACGCTCGGACTGACGCAGACCCGCACCGGCAGCGGCACCTTCGTGGTGACGCCCGCGCCCTCTTCCGATCTCAGCTATAGCGGCTATTCGGCGCGCGATCTGATGGAAGCGCGGCCGCTCATCGAGGTCCCCGCCGCCGGCTGGGCGGCGGTGCGGCGCAGCGAGAGCGAGGCAGAGGCGCTGATCGCTCTCTGCGAGGCGATGGACCGCGAGGAGGACCCGCATCGCTGGGTGCGGCTCGATTCCGATTTCCACATGGCCTTGGCGGAGGCCTCCGGCAACGCCGTCTTCGCCAAGATCGTCGCCGAGGTGCGCGACGCGCTGATGCAGCAGTCGGGCCTCGTCAACATGATGGCGAGCCGGCGCCTCGCCTCCAACCGCGAGCACCGCGACATCGCCGTCGCGGTGCGGGACGGCGCGCGGGCCGAGGCCTCGCGCGCCATGGCGCGTCACCTCGGCGCGGTGGAAGAGGTCGTCACCGACATGATCGGCCCCGCCTCGAGCGCCTGAGGCGCGAGGACGGACCCGGGAAGATTCACGAGCCGTTCGGGCTGAAGCGCCGCCGCGAGTTCGGCTTCGGTCAGGAGCCCGCGCTCCAGGACGACCTCGGCGATGGTGCGCCCGGTCGCGAGCGCGTCGCGGGCGATCTCGCTCGCCTGATAATAGCCGATCAAGGGGTTCAGCGCGGCGGCCAGGCAGAGCGAATGGGCCAGCCGCTCGGCCATGACCTCGCGATTGGCGGTGATGCCGTCGACGCAGCGATCGGCCAGAACCCGCGCGGCGGCCGAGAGATGCGCGATGCTGTCGCTGAGCCCCCTGATGATCACCGGCTCGAAGGCGTTCAGCTGAAGCTGGCCGGCTTCCGCCGCCATGGTGATGGCGATGTCGTTGCCGATCACGGTGAAGGCGACCTGGTTCACGACTTCCGGGATCACCGGATTGACCTTGCCGGGCATGATGCTCGACCCCGCCTGCATCGGCGGCAGGTTGATCTCGTTGAAGCCCGCCTTCGGACCGGACGAGAGAAGCCGCAGGTCGTTGCAGGTCTTGGACAGCTTCACCGCGATGCGCTTCAGGACGCCGGACAGATGCACGAAGGCGCCGGGGTCCTGCGTCGCCTCGATGAGATCGGCGGCGGTCTCCAGCGGGCGGCCGGTCAGCTCGGCCAGATAGCGGCAGGCGAGCGCGGCATAGCCGGCGGGCGCGTTCAGCCCGGTGCCGATGGCGGTCGCGCCGAGATTGATCTCGTGCAGGAGCTTGGCCGATTCCAGAAGACGCAGCCGGTCCTCGCCGAGCATCACCGCGAAGACGCGGAATTCCTGGCCGAGCGTCATCGGCACGGCATCCTGCAACTGGGTGCGGCCGACCTTCAGGATCGTCTCGAACTCCGCCGCCTTGCGCGCGAAGGCCTGTTCCAGATGGTCGAGCGCTGCGGCGAGCCCGTCGATCGCCTCGATCAGCCCGACATTGATGGCGGTCGGATAAGCGTCGTTGGTGGACTGGCTGAGATTGACGTGGTCGTTCGGGTGAAGGCGCGCATAGTCGCCCTTGGCATGGCCGAGGATTTCCAGCGCCCGGTTGGCGATCACCTCGTTGGCGTTCATGTTGGTGGAGGTGCCCGCACCGCCCTGGATCACGTCCACCACGAACTGGTCATGCAAGGCGCCGGCGCGGATCTCGCGGCAGGCCGCGACGATGGCATCCCGCCTCGCCTCGTCGAGCTGGCCGAGTTCGGCGTTGGCGAGCGCCGCCGCCTCCTTCACGAAGGCCAAGCCCCGCACGAGATGGGTATAGCGGCCGATCGGGATGCCGGTGATCGGAAAGTTCTCCACCGCCCGTGCCGTGTGCACGCCCCAATAGCTGCCGTCCGGGATCTCCTTCACACCCAAGAGATCGACTTCCTTGCGCATCGCCATGTTTTCCTCCAATATCTGTCAAGCTGTAAGACAGATTTTCAGGCTAGGCTCGTCGATCATCCTCGTCAAACGGATTTCCAGCCGCTTGACGAAACGGCAGATCGGGCTTTAGAACGCCGGCAATCTGTATGACAGCTTGACAAATGGGCACCCGCCGGGACGGGCGGGGCCGATCGCGGATGCAGGGCCGACCCCCTGCCGCGAGCTTTGCGGGAGGAGACAGCGTTGAGCGCACCCATCATGGCCAAGGCCGAGCATTCCCTGGAGGTTGCCGAGAACCAGGGCTACCAGAAGGTCCTGAAGCCCCGGCAGATCCAGATGATCGCCATCGGCGGGGCGATCGGAACCGGCCTGTTTCTCGGCGCGGGCGGCCGCCTCGCCACCGCCGGCCCGGCGCTGATCTTCGTCTATGCGCTGTGCGGCTTCTTCGCCTTCCTGGTGCTGCGCGCGCTCGGCGAGCTCATCATGCATCGCCCGACCTCGGGCTCCTTCGTGTCCTATGCCCGCGAGTTCTACGGCGAGAAGATGGCCTTCGCGGTCGGCTGGATGTACTGGCTGAACTGGGCCATGACGGCGGTCGCCGACGTCACCGCCGTCGCGCTCTACATGAACTTCTTCAAGCAGTACCTGCCCATCCTTGTCGGCATCGACCAATGGGTCTTCGCGCTGGTGGCGCTGGTTCTGGTTCTGGCGATGAACCTTCTCTCGGTGAAGGTCTTCGGCGAGCTGGAATTCTGGTTCAGCCTGATCAAGGTCCTGGCGCTCGTCACCTTCCTCGTGGTCGGCGTCTATTTCGTCGCCTTCGGCACGCCGGTGGAGGGCCATGTCGTCGGCTTCAGCCTGATCACCGACAATGGCGGCTTCTTCCCGAACGGCATCCTGCCGGCCTTCGTCATCATCCAGGGCGTCGTCTTCGCCTATGCCTCGATCGAGCTGATCGGCACCACGGCCGGCGAGACCGAAGACCCGCGCAAGATCATGCCGGCGGCGATCCGCACCGTGGTCGTGCGCCTTCTCGTCTTCTATGTCGGCTCGGTCGTGCTCCTGTCGCTGCTCCTGCCCTACAGCGCCTACAAGTCGGGCGAGAGCCCCTTCGTCACCTTCTTCGGCTCGATCGGCGTCGAGGGCGCGGATGTCGTGATGAATCTCGTGGTTCTGACCGCCGTTCTCTCCTCGCTGAATGCCGGTCTCTATTCGACGGGCCGCATTCTCCATTCCATGGCCCTGTCGGGCTCGGCCCCGGCGGCGCTGGCGAAAATGAACAAGGCCGGCGTGCCCTATGGCGGCATCGCCGTCACCGCCGCCGTCACAGCGCTCGGCGTCGGGCTCAACGCCGTCCTGCCCTCCATGGCCTTCGAGATCGCGCTGAACCTCGCGGCGCTTGGCATCGTCAGCGCCTGGGCGGTCATCATCCTGTGCCAGCTGAAGCTCTGGCAGAAGGCCCGCCGGGGCGAGATGAAGAGGCCGGAGTTCCGCATGTTCGGCGCGCCCTATACCGGTCTCCTGACGCTTGCCTTCCTGTTCGGCATCATCGTCCTCATGGCCTTCGACTATCCGATCGGCAGCTGGACGGTGGCCTCGCTCATCGTGATCGTGCCGACGCTGGTGATCGGCTGGTTCCTGGCGCGCGAGCGCATCTCCGCCATCGCCGCCGCGCAAGGGTCGGCGGGCACCGACCGGCCCATCCTGTGACGGGAAGCATCATGAAGCCCCGCGTGGCGCTCGTCGCCACGGGCGGCACCATCGCCAGCCGGCGGGAGGCGGACGGCGCGAGCCGCCCGTCGCTCGGCGGCGACAGCCTTCTGGACGCGCTCGGCGACATCGGGCTCGCGATCGAGCCGGTCGATCTGATGGCCAAGGACTCCTCCAGCCTGACGGCGGCCGACATGCAGGCCGTCAGCACCGAGGTCGGCGCGCTTCTGGCCGACCCGGACCTTGCCGGCGTGGTCGTGCTCCACGGCACGGACGCGATGGAGGAAACCGCGCTTCTGGTGCAGCTCCAGAATCAGCCCGCGCGCCCCGTCGTCTTCACCGGCGCGCAGTTCACCGCCGACCATCCAGAGGCCGATGGTCCGGGCAATCTCGCCGCCGCGCTGCGGCTCGCGGGCGGCCTGGACGGCGGCGGGGCCGGGCGCGGCGTTCTCCTCGCCTTCGGCGGGCGCGTCCTGCCGGCCTGGAGCCTCTACAAGCGCTCGGCGGATGCGCCGGACGCCTTCCGCCAGTCGCTGCCGCAGGACAATCCGCGCGAGGCGCCGCTGCCCGGCGATATCGGCGCCTTGCGCGTCGATATCGTGTCCATTCATCCGGGCTGCGACGGCGCGCTGGTGGAGGCGAGCCTTGCGGCGGGCGCCGACGGCATCGTTCTCGCCGCGCTCGGCTCGGGCAATGCGACGCAGGCCGTGGTGGAGGCGGTCGGCCGCGCCCATGCGCGGGGCGTTCCGGTCGTCGTGTCGAGCCGCGTGCCGGAAGGGCGCCTCGTCGCCTCCTATGGCGGGGGCGGCGGCGGGCACGATCTCGCCGGCGCGGGGGCTATCCATTCGGCCGAGCTGCGGCCGGGTCAGGCGCGCATCCTGCTTCTGGCGCATCTGGCCGCCGGCACGCCCCGCGACGCCCTGCGCGCCGCCTTCGCCGCGCGCACCAGCGCTTGACGCGCCAACAACCCGCCATCGCTTCGCCTCGAGGGCGATGGCGCGATCCTGCGCCGAACATGGCGTGAATCTCCTGTTTCCCGGACCCGGCGGTCTCTAGGCTGGCGCGACGGATGGCGGGTGCGCCAGCGCGAGACGGGCGGAGGGGCGATGGCCCCGGCCCCGAACGCTTGAGTGCAGCCAGCCAGCGGAGACTTCGGCAATCATGTTTCTCAGCACTCTCGACCTCTACAAGATCGGCATCGGCCCTTCGAGCTCCCACACGATGGGGCCGATGACGGCGGCCGCGCGCTTCCTGCGCGAGGTCAGCGAGGGGCACTGGCCCCGGCCGCAAGGCGCGAGCGTGGCGCGGCTGCGCGTCTTCCTGCATGGCTCGCTCGCCTTCACCGGCGTCGGCCACGCGACCGACCGCGCCGTGGTGCTCGGCCTTGCCGGCTTCGAGCCCGCGACGATCGACCCGGACCGGGTGGAGGAGGTCGTCGCCTCGGTGAAGGCCGAGGGCCGGGTGCGACCCGAGGGCCATCCCGCCTACCTCTTCGATTTCGCCCGCGATCTCGTGTTCGACCGCGAGCGCGCCCTGCCCGGCCACGCCAACGGCATGGCCTTCGAGGCGCTCGACCGCAACGGGCTGATGCTGCTGCGCCGCGTCTATTACTCCATCGGCGGCGGCTTCGTCGTGGACGAGGACGAGCTGCAGCGAAAGGACGACCCGGCGCCACCGAGCGACGCGCCCAAAGTCCCCTTCCCCTTCCAGTCGGCCGCCGAGATGCTCGCCATGGCCGAGCGCTCGAAGCTCTCGATCGCCGAGATGCAGCGCGCCAACGAGCTGACCGTCCTGTCCGAGCGCGAGCTTGACGCGCGGCTCGACGCCATCGCCGAGACCATGGCCGATTGCGTGCGGCGCGGGCTTCGCGAGGACGGGATCATGCCGGGCGGCCTCAAGATCCGCCGCCGCGCCAAGGCGATCCACGACCGCCTGCAGGAGGACGCCAGGCGCAACGTCTTCCAGCCGCTTCTGGCGAACGACTGGCTGTCGGTCTACGCCATGGCGGTCAACGAGGAGAATGCCTGCGGCGGGCGGGTCGTCACGGCCCCAACCAACGGCGCGGCGGGCGTCGTGCCCGCCGTGATGCAATATGTCAGGCATTTCCACCCCGAGGCCGGCGCGCGGGAGCTGCGCGCCTTTCTTCTCACCTCGGCGGCGATCGGCGGCATCATCAAGCGCAACGCCTCGATCTCGGGCGCCGAGGTCGGCTGCCAGGGCGAGGTCGGCTCGGCCTCGGCCATGGCGGCGGCGGGCCTCGCCGCGTTGATGGGCGCGACGCCGCTTCAGGTCGAGAACGCCGCCGAAATCGCGCTGGAGCATCACCTGGGCATGACCTGCGATCCCGTGCGCGGCCTCGTTCAGGTGCCCTGTATCGAGCGCAACGCCTTCGGCGCGGTGAAGGCCGTCACCGCCGCCTCGCTCGCCATGAAGGGCGAGGGCCTGCATTTCGTGCCGCTCGACGCCTGTATCGAGACCATGCGCCAGACCGGGCGCGACATGGACCATCGCTACAAGGAAACCAGCCTCGGCGGCCTTGCCGTGAACCTGCCCGAGTGCTGACGCCGCCCCTCCCCCGCCCGCTCCCCGAGGTCTTCAGATGAGCCAATATATCCTCACCGCCTCCTGCGCCTCGACGCGCGGCATCGTGGCGGCGGTGTCGAGCCATCTCGCCGCGCGCGGCTGCAACATCCTGGATTCGGCGCAGTTCGTGGATCGGGACGCGGATCGCTTCTTCATGCGCGTCGGCTTCGACGCCGAGGAGACGCCGGATCTCGCCGCCATCGAGGCCGGCTTTGCCGAACTCGCCGAGCGCTTTTCCATGCGCTACAGCTTCCACGACACGTCGCGGCGCATGAAGGTGCTCCTCATGGTGTCGCGCTTCGGCCATTGCCTCAACGACATCCTCTATCGCTGGCGCATCGGGGCGCTGCCGATCGACATCGTCGGCGTCGTCTCCAACCATCTCGACTATCAGAAGCTCGTGGTGAACCACGACATTCCCTTCCACCACGTGCCCGTCACCAAGGCCAACAAGGCGGAGGCGGAAGCCCGCATCCTCGCGATCGCGCAGGACGCCGGCACCGAGCTGATCGTGCTCGCGCGCTACATGCAGGTCCTGTCCGACGCGATGTGCCGGGACATGTCGGGCCGCATCATCAACATCCACCACTCGTTCCTGCCGAGCTTCAAGGGCGCGAACCCCTACAAGCAGGCCTTTGAGCGCGGCGTGAAGCTGATCGGCGCGACGGCGCATTACGTCACCGCCGATCTCGACGAGGGGCCGATCATCGAGCAGGACGTCGCGCGCGTCACGCACGCCCAGTCGGCCTCCGACTATGTGACGATCGGCCGGGACATCGAGGCGCAGGTTCTCGCCCGCGCCATCCACGCCCATATCCATCACCGCGTCTTCCCGAATGGCGACCGCACCGTGGTCTTCCCGGCCTCGCCCGGCGAACACGCCTCCGAGCGCATGGGCTGAGGCGCGACGGCACGGGCGGCCCGTCCGCCCGCCGAGGGGCGCTGCGTCAGCGCGCCTGCGGCGTGTCCGACACGTCGGCGAGGTCCGGCGCGTGCCCGTAGCTCATGTTGCGCATCTGCTGGAGGACGCGCTCCATTTCCTCGTCGGGCAGGACCGTCGGCTCGCCGAGCACCCGCGCCTGGACATAGAGCCGCGCGAGGGTTTCGACCTCGATCGCCAGCGCCAGCGCCGCCTCCTGCGTGCGGCCGAGGGCGATCTGCCCGTGCTGGCCGAGAAGGCAGGCGAGCCGGCCCTCCAGCGCCTCGATCGCGGCATCCGAAAGAGCCTGCGTGCCGAACGTCTCGTAGCGCGAGCAGCGGATCGTCGTGCCGCCGGCCACCGCGACCATGTAGTGAAAGCTCGGAATGGTGACGTGGTGGACCGCGAGCGTCGTCGCATAGACCGAATGGCAATGCAGGACGCAGTCGATCTCGGGCCGCGCGGCGAGAATGTCGCGGTGGAAGCGCCATTCCGAGGAGGGCCGGCGCGCGCCCTCGAACGTGCCGTCGAAGCGCATCTGCACGAGATCGCTCGGCTGCATCCGCTCGTAGGGCAAGGAGGTCGGCGTGACCAGAAAGCCCCCGGCGTTGCGCACCGACAGGTTGCCCGCCGTGCCCTGGTTGATGCCGCTCGCATTCATGCGGCGGCAGGTGGCGACCATCTCCTCGCGAAGGGCGGCGTCGTCGGTGGCACTCATCGGGGGATCGCTCCAGAAGGGATGCGCGTCGAGGCGCGCGGGGTCAGGGTGCAGGGAAGGCGGATGGCGCCGGTTGGGCTCTCGTCGCCGTCGAGCCGGGCGCGCAGCCGCGCCCAGGCGGCTTTCGCCATCGCCTCCACCGGCTGAAGCACGGCGGTGAGCGGCGGCGTGACGAGGCGCATCCAGTCCATCTCGTCGAACGAGGCGAAGGCGATGTCGCGGGGGATCGCGAGCCCCATCGCGCCGATCAGCTGGAAACTCGCGAGCGAGGACGGATGATCGAGCGCGAAGAGCGCGTCGGGGCGGCGTTCGGACAGGCGCGGCCGGAGCCGGCGGGTGACGCTGTCCGCGTCGAAGCCGACCTCCAGCATCTCGGCCGTGAGCGGCCCGGCGGCGCCCTGGAACCCGTCCCAGCGCTCGGCGATATTGGCGATGCGAAGGCTGCTGCCGATCACGAGACAGGAGCGCGCGCCCGCCTCCCGCAGATGCCCCGCCATGGCGGCGCAGACCGGGCCGTTGTCGACGGCCACGAGATCGAAGCGCCCCTCGTCCGGCAGCCGGTCGGCCACCACGGTCGGCAGGGCGTGATCGGCCGGCAGGCGCCCGACCAGCGCGCCGTCGCAGGGAATGACGATCAGCCCGGCCGGGCGCCAGGCGCGCAGGCTCGCCAGCCGGTGCGCCTCCTCGGCCGGATCGTTGCGCGAGGACAGGACGGCGAGGTCGAACCCGTCGCCCCGCGCCTCGTGTTCGAGAACCGAGACGAAGGCGGCGAACATCGGATTGGCGAGATCGGGAACCACCACGGCGGCGAGCGTCGCCTTCTTGGCGCGCAGCCGCGCGGCGTTGACGTCGCGGACATAGCCGAGCTCGCGGATCGCCGCGCGCACCCGCTCGGCGACGTCCACGGCGACGCTCGCCTTGCCGTTCACGACATTCGACACGGTGGCGATCGACACGCCGGCGCGCGCGGCCACCATGCGGATCGACGGCACGCTCCCTCGCGGCATCGAAAGCTCCCCCATACGTCGCCCGGAGGCCTCCTCGAAAGGCATCAGGGAGACGATCCGCCGCGCTTTCGATGAAACGTTTCACGAGAGGCTAGACAGGGGCTTGCGAGGTGTCAATCATGGGCGGGCAAGGCGGCGCGGGAGGGCGCCGGCTTCTCGAGCGATGCGCCGACGCGCCGCTCGGGGACGCGCAACCCGGCCGGACAGGCCGATCGAGGGAGGAAACGCATGAACAAGCTGGGTGTCCACGCGCTGGTCTGGGAAGCGGGCTGGAGCGAGGCGGAATGCGCGCGCGCCATCGGCAAGACCGCCGAGATCGGCTTCGACTTCATCGAGGCGCCGGCGCTCGATCCGAGCCTGATCGATCCCGTCTTCACCAGCCGGCAGCTCGAACAGGCGGGGATCGGCATCAATTTCTCGCTCGGCCTCGGCTTCGACTGCGACATCTCCTCCGGGGACCCGGAGAAGCGACGGCGCGGCCAGCGGAAGCTGGAGGACGCGGTCGCCGTGTGCCGCGACTGCGGCGGCACCACGATCGGCGGCATCCTTTATTCGGGCTTCGGCAAATACGACCGGCCGCCGAGCGCCGAGGGCATCCGCCAATCGGCCGAAACGCTGGCCGAAGTGGCGCGGATCGCGGCGCGAAGCGGCATCACGCTCGCGCTGGAAGTGGTGAACCGCTACGAGACCAATATCTGCAACACCGCCGCGCAGGGCGTCGAGATGGTGCGGCTCGTCGGCGAGCCCAACGTCAAGGTGCATCTCGACGTCTACCACATGAATATCGAGGAATCCGACATCGCCTCGGCGATCGTCGAGACCGGCCCCGACATCGGCTATTTCCACACGGGCGACTCGCATCGCGGCTATCTCGGCTCGGGCTCGATCGACCAGACCGCCGTGTTCCGCGCGCTGGTGCGCGCCCGCTACGAGGGGCCGATCACCTTCGAGAGCTTTTCCTCGCGCGTCGTCGGCCAGCCGCTGGAAGGCATTCTCGGCATCTGGCGCAACCTGTGGGAGGACAGCCACGACCTCGCCGCCCATGCGCTGATCTACACCAAGGCCCAGCTCAAGGCCGCCCGGGAAGCCGAGCGTCAGGCACGCGAGCGCAGCCGCCTGCCGCTCGGCTGAGCGCAGCCCTTGGTGCTCACCCACAAGTGATAGGTCGGGGGTCTTGAAATAACGTCGGCGTGACCATTGCCTTTGGTCACCCGGCGCGTCAGCATCCGCGATCGGGCCGGAATTCGTTCCGGCGCGTTCGAGGAGGGCCTGATGACACAACTGACCGATGCGTCGCCGAACCTGTGCAACGAGGATCTCGCGCCGGCGCGCGAGCGCAACTGGGGTGCGTTCTCGATCTTCAACGTCTGGACGTCGGACGTTCACAGCCTCTGGGGCTATTATCTCGCCGCCAGCCTGTTCCTGTTCTGCGGCAGCTTCGCCAATTTCCTCGTGGCGATCGGCGTCGGATCGCTCATCATCTTCGCGCTCATGCACATGGTGGGTCTGGCCGGCGTGCGCACCGGCGTTCCCTTCCCGGTTCTCGCCCGCGCCTCCTTCGGCATCTGGGGCGCGAACTTCCCGGCCATCGTGCGCGCCATCGTCGCCTGCTTCTGGTACGGCGCGCAGACGGCGGCCGCGTCCGGCGCCATCGTGGCGCTCCTGATCCGCAACGACGCGCTTCTCCAGTTCCACCAGTCGAGCCACATGCTCGGCCATTCGACGCTGGAGGTCATCTCCTATGTCGTGATCTGGGGCCTGCAGCTCCTCATCATCCAGAACGGCATGGAAACGGTGCGCCGGTTCCAGGACTGGGCCGGCCCGGCGGTCTGGGTCATGATGCTGCTTCTCGCCGTCTATCTCGTGGTGAAGTCGGGCGGCTTCTCGTTCCACCACACGATCCCGATGGATGTGCTTCTGGAGAAGACCAAGGATGCGGGCGTGCCCGGCCTTCCCGGCTCGCCGGCGGCGCTGGCCGCCGTCGCGGCGATCTGGGTCACCTATTTCTCGGCGCTCTATCTGAACTTCTGCGACTTCTCGCGCTACTGCCCGAGCGAGCGCTCCCTGACGGTCGGCAATCTCTGGGGCCTGCCGGTCAATCTCATCCTGTTCTCGCTGGTGGCCGGCGTCACCACGATCGCCGCCTTCAACGTCTATGGCGAGGTGCTGCTGCATCCCGACCAGATCTCGGCCAAGTTCGACAGCTGGGTTCTGGCGCTGCTGGCCGCCATCACCTTCGCGGTGGCGACGCTCGGCATCAATGTCGTCGCGAATTTCGTCTCGCCCGCCTTCGACTTCGCCAATGTCTTTCCCCGGCATATCGACTTCAAGAAGGGCGGCTACATCGCGGCGCTGATCGCGCTCGTGCTCTATCCCTTCGCGCCCTGGGAAGGCGGCGCGGCGCATTTCGTCAACATGATCGGCAACACGATGGGCCCGATCTTCGGCGTGATGATGGTGGACTATTACCTGATCCGCAGGGGCCGGGTGGATGTCGCGGCCCTGTATCGCGAACACGGCGAGTTCCGCTTCGGCAATGGCTGGCACACCAACGCGCTCGTCGCGGCCGGGATCGGCATCGTGTTTTCCTCGATCCTGCCGGGCCTGACCTCGCTCATGCCCTCCTGGTGGGGCGTCTATGGCTGGTTCTTCGGCGTCGCCATCGCCGGCACGATCTACTACGCCCTGCGCGCTTCGCAGAAGAGCGCGGCCGTTCCGGCCTGACGCATGGGGGTCTGCCGGAAAGGGCGGCGTGGAAGCGCCGCCCTTTTTTCATCCTGCCCCGGTTGCGCCGGTTCCCCGATGTTTCCCCGTGCTGGATCGGCCGGATCGACCGGCTCGAAGAATCCAGCCTTGCCAGCCTTTCTCACCCATAAGGTTCGCCGGGCCGGAGGCATGGACTCCGCCCGATGTTGCAAGGCCCGCGCGCCGGCTCGACATTCGCGCGCGGCGACCTATGCTCGCGAACACTTAAGCCGACTTGAACCTTGCTTAAACGCCTCGAAGCGACTACCACGCCGTCTCGATTCTTCGAGGAACTACAGATGTCAGAAACCAGTCACGCCGAGGCGCTCGAGCAGACCGTGGAGATCGTTTCCGCCTATGTCAGCAACAGCCATGTTCCGCGTGAGGATCTGGTGCGGTTGATCGGCGACGTGTTCGCCGCTCTGAAAGGCGTCGGCGCGGCGAAGGTGGAGGAAGCGGCGCCCGCGCAGCCGCTCGTGCCCGCCGTGCCCATCAAGAAGTCCATCACGCCCGACCACATCATCTGCCTGGAAGACGGCAAGAGCTTCAAGTCGCTGAAGCGCCATCTCTACACCAAATACGGGCTGACGCCGGAGGAATACCGCGCCAAGTGGGGCCTGCCGAGCGACTATCCGATGGTCGCCGCCAACTACGCCGCCAAGCGCTCGGAGCTCGCCAAGAGCATCGGCCTCGGCCGCAAGGGCATCGACTGACCCGGGCGCAAGGTCGCCGGGGATGATCGGAGGCCGGTGACGGCGGTCGCCTTGCCGCGCCTGCCCTGCGACGGGATCGGGCGCGTCTGCGGCAAACGCCGAAGCGTAGCGCTCGACCCGCTCGGTTGTGGCGGAAGTGTTTGACGCTGGGAGGCCGTTCAAAGGCACGATCGGAATCGTCCGACGGGCCCTGTGCGCTCGGCTTCATCCCTGCCCCTGCCCCTGCCCCTTGCCCGGCCGCTGGCATGGATGGCCTTCGACGCGGCGCAGATGCAAAGAGCCCCTCGCCTCTCGTTGCTTGAAGCGCCCGATAGTGTCTGCGGGACGGGCGCAGCCTCGGGTTGAGCGGACATTGGCCAAGGCCGCAGTCTCGGAAAAGCGCAAGTCGGTTTCGCCCCAGTAGCGGTCGCATGAAACGCGCCGGCTCGTCCCGCCTTGCGCCCTCCCCTCCCCTCTTCGCTTTTTTCCACACCATCCGCCGCGCCCGCCGCCGCTCGCCGCGCGCCGCGCGAACACGCCCCGGCACGCGCTCAACTCACTCCCGCCTTGCCTCGGCAGGCCCGCTCGGCTGTTGCAAGTTTGGAACGGTTCCAGAACAAAATATTTGCTGACAAATTCGTGAAGGATTAAGAGGGCGACACGGGCCGCCGCCCGTTCCGTCGCACTCCATCGGGGGACCGACCATGCTCGTCCCGTTTCTCATCATGCTCCGCGAGGGGCTGGAAGCTGCCTTGATCGTCGGGATCGTAGCCGGCTATCTGACGCGCAGCGGGCGCGCCGCCTGGATGCCCGCCGTGTGGATCGGCATTTTCCTGGCCGCCGCCCTCGCGCTTTTCGTCGGGGCCGGCCTGCAATTGGCCAGCGCCGAGTTTCCCCAGCGCACGCAGGAACTGTTCGAGGCCGGGGTCGGCTTCGTGGCGGTCGCGATTCTCACCTCCATGGTGCTCTGGATGCGCAAGGCCGCCCGCTCGCTGAAGGCCGAGTTGCAGACCTCGGTGGATGCCGCGCTGACCGGCTCCAGCGCCCGGGGCTTGGCGCTCGTCGGTCTCGTCTTCTTCGCCGTGGCGCGCGAGGGTCTGGAATCGGTGTTCTTTCTTCTGGCGATCTTCCAGCAGAGCCCCGGCGCGGCCGGGCCGCTCGGCGCGCTTCTCGGCCTTCTCGTCTCGGCGCTGCTCGGCTACGGCATCTATCGCGGCGGCGTGCGGCTCGACCTTGCGCGCTTCTTCCGCTGGACCGGCGTCTTCATCCTCTTCGTCGCGGCGGGGCTTCTGGCCGGCGCGCTGCGCCATCTGCACGAGGCCGGCGTCTGGAACGCGATGCAGGGCGTCGCTTTCGATCTCTCCCCGATCCTGCCCGAGGACGGTCTCGTCGGCAGCGTGCTCGCCGGCCTTTTCGGCTACATGGCGAGCCCCCGGGTCGGCGAACTTCTGGCCTATGTCCTCTATCTCGCCGTCGCGCTCACCCTCTTCCTGCGTCCCGCCGCGCCCCGTTCCGCCGGCGCGCGCCCGGCCGCCGCGCTGCGCTGAGAGCCCCCGATGACCGACCAGCACCCCTCCCCGCCGCCTTCGCCGCCCGCCGGCTCCAACCGCGTCCTCTGGTGGGGCGCGGCGGGCTCGGGGCTCCTGATGCTCGCGGGCCTTGGCGCCTTCGCCTATGCCTCGCAGGTCGCCGCCGGGCGCTCGGCCGGCGCGGACATCGTCACCGTGACGCTCGCCGACAAGGTGTGCCAGCCGAACGAGATCCGCGTTCCCGCCGGCGCGACGAGCTTTCGCATCGTCAACCAGACCGACCGCGCGGTGGAATGGGAAATCCTCGACGGCGTGATGGTGGTGGAAGAGCGCGAGAACATCGCGCCTGGCCTGTCGCAGACGCTGACGACGCGCCTCAAGCCCGGCACCTACGCGATCACCTGCGGCCTCCTGTCCAATCCGCGCGGCCAGCTCGTGGTGACGCCCGCCTCCGACAATGCCGCGCCCGAGCGCCCGGCCCTTCTCGCCTTTGTCGGCCCGCTCGCCGAATATCAGGTCTATCTCGCGCTCGAAGCGCGCGACTTCACGCGCAAGGCCGAGGCGCTCGGTGAGGCCATCCGCGCGGGCGACCTCGCCAAGGCCAAGGCGCTCTATGGCGAGGCCCGCGCCCCCTATCTGCACCTCGCTCCCGTCGCGGGTCGCATGGCCGATCTCGCCAACACGATCGACCCGCTCGCGACCTATCTCGAAAAGCGCGAGGCCGATCCCGCCTTCACCGGCTTCCACCGGATCGAATACGGGCTCTTTGCCCGCTCCAGCCTCGACGGGCTCGCCCCCGTGGCGCAGAAGTTCGAAGCCGATGCCGAAACGCTTCGCGCGCGGCTGCGCACGGTGAAGCTCGCGCCGGACGATCTCGCCAATGGCGCCGCGCGCAGTCTCCGCGCGCTCGCCGACACGACGGCGGGTGGCGGCACGGAGCTTTACGCCCGCACCGACCTCGCCGATTTCGAAGCGGTTCTGGCCGGCGCCGCGAAGATCGCGACGCTCCTGAAGCCCGTCGCCGAGGAGGCCGCGCCGCAACCCTTCGCGAGTGTCGACGCGCGCCTGTCCGCGCTCCGAGCCAGACTCGCGGCGCTGGAAGGACCGAGCGGCTTTCCCGCCTTCGACACGCTGGGCGCTGCGCAGCGCGAGGCGCTGGCGAGCGACGCCCGCGCGCTGGCCGAGAGTTTCGACCAATTGAACACGGCCCTTGGAACGGCTGGAGACAACGCATGACCGACAGCAAGTCGAAGGGTTTCTTCACCAACCGGCGCCAGCTTCTGGCCGGCCTTGCGGGCGGCGCGGCGGCGGCCGCCGCCGCGACCGGCCTGCGCCCCGCCTCGGCGGAACAGCGCCCGGAAGCGCAGGTAGCCGACGCGCCGCAGAGCCTTGCCGCGCGCGACAGCCAGCCCTTTCACGGGCTGCATCAAAGCGGCATCGTCACCCCGCGCCCGGCCGCCGGCATGGTGGTCGCCTTCGACACGCTGGCCGACAATCCGGACGAGGTCGAGCGTCTGTTCCGCACGCTGACCGAGCGGTTCCGCTTTCTCATGGCGGGCGGGCCGGTGCCGGAGCTCGACCCCAAATTGCCGCCCGCCGATTCCGGCATTCTCGGCCCCGTGGTCGCGCCCGACAATCTCACCATGACCCTGTCGCTCGGCGAGAGCTTCTTTGCCAACCGGCCCTGGCTCACGGATCTGAAGCCCCGGCATCTCCAGCGCATGATCGCCTTTCGCAACGACGCGCTCGACCCGGACCTCTGCCACGGCGATCTCACGATCCAGATCTGCGCCAACACGCCGGACGCCACGATCCACGCGCTGCGCGACGTCATCAAGGCGCTGCCCGATCTCCTCCTCGTGCGCTGGAAGCAGGAAGGCACGGTGCCGATCACCTCGCCGAGCCCGGACGGCACGCATGAGAGCGCGCGCAATTTCCTCGGCTTCCGCGACGGTTCGGCCAATCCGAATTCGCAGGATGCGGGTCTCATGGACGAACTCGTCTGGGTGAACGCCGCCCATGAGGAGCCGGACTGGGCCAAGGCCGGCTCCTATCAGGCGGTGCGCCTCATCCGCAATTTCGTGGAGCGCTGGGACCGCACGCCGCTCGGCGAGCAGGAGGCGATCTTCGGACGGCGCAAGGCGAGCGGCGCGCCGCTCGGCGGCGGGCGCACCGAAGCCGACCTGCCGGACTACGCCGCCGATCCGGCGGGCGCCGTCACGCCGCTCACCGCCCATATCCGCCTCGCCAATCCGCGCCGCCCGGACACGCAGAAGAACCGCATCCTGCGCCGGCCCTTCAACTATTCCAACGGCGTGACGCGCAACGGCCAGCTCGACCAGGGCCTCCTCTTCATCAGCTATCAGGCCGATCTCGACGCCGGCTTCATCGCCGTCCAGCGCCGCCTCGATGGCGAGCCGCTGGAGGAATACATCAAGCCGGTCGGCGGCGGCTATTTCTTCACCCTGCCGGGCGTTCGCGACGAGGCCGATTTTCTCGGCGGCTCGCTCCTGCGCGCGGCGGCCGATCTCAAAGCCTGACGGAGACATCTCATGACGAAGACCCTTCTCGCCGGCGCGGCGTTCGCAGCGCTTCTCGCCGCTCCCTCGCTGGCGCTCGCCAAGGTCTCGCCCCTCGACCTCGTGCAGCCGGTCGCCGAGTACAAGATCTATGTCTCGGAGAAGCTGGAGACGCTGACGAAGGACACGAAGGCCTTCACCGACGCCATTAAGGCCGGCGATGTCGAGAAGGCCAAATCGCTGTTTGCGCCGACGCGCATGAGCTACGAGGCCGTGGAGCCGATCGCCGAGCTCTTCTCCGATCTCGACGCCTCGATCGACTCGCGCGCCGACGACCACGAGAAGCGCGAGGAAGACCCGGGCTTCACCGGCTTCCACCGGCTCGAATACGGGCTCTTTGCCAAGAACTCGACGGAAGGCCTCGCGCCCATCGCCGACAAGCTGATGGCCGACGTGACCGATCTCGAAAAGCGCATCGCCGACCTCGCCCTGCCGCCCGAGAAGGTGGTGGGCGGCGCGGCCGTCCTGATGGAAGAGGTCGCCGCGACCAAGATTTCCGGCGAGGAGGATCGCTACAGCGGCACCGACCTCTGGGACTTCAAGGCCAATTTCGACGGCTCCAAGACGATCTTCGATCTCGTGCGCCCGCTGATCGAGAAGGACGACGCCGGTTTCGTCGCCAAGGTCGACAAGAGCTTCGCGACGGTGGACACGACGCTCGCCAAGTATCGCAAGGGCGAGGGTTACGAGAATTACGAGAAGCTGACGGACGGCGATCGCAAGATTCTCGCCGCCAATGTCAACACGCTGGCCGAAGACCTCTCCACCCTGCGCGGCAAGCTCGGGCTGAACTGACCGGGAGCGCGCAAGGCGAAGACGCTTGGGGGAAGGGGCGGGCGACGTCCCTCCCCTGCCCCGCCGGTGTCTCGCTTGCAGCGCGCGGCGAGCGCTGCGCCGATTTTGCCCTCGCCCGTCACGCCCCCGCGCGGCGGGCGGCCTGCGTCCGCCCGCCATAGCCCCAGCTCTCTGCTTCGACCTCGCGGACGACCACATAGGTGGCGAGCGGCAACTCCCCCGCCGCGCCTGTGGCAAGCAGTGCGTGGGCCTGTTCCACGAAGCGCGCCTTTTCCTCGACGCTGTTCGTGCCCGCCGTGATCGTCGCTTCCAGATGCGCCGCCGGATCGACCGGCGCGCCGCCGACGCTCCAGGCGCCTTCGGGCGCGCCTTCGATCAGCACCGCCGTCAGACCGGCGCGTTTGCCGAGGCAGGTGGCCATGAGCGCCGTGACCTCGGCCTGCATTTGCCGCGTCTGTTCGATCGAGCGCGGCGCGTCGGCAAGGCGAATGTGGACGAAAGGCATCGGGTTTTTCTCCTCCAGGTTGACCCGGCGAGCATGGACCGTCATGCTCGCTGAAGAAAATCGCGTCTTTCCAAAGCGAGGATTGTGGAATCCTGCATGGTTGCGCCCAAGCGAAACCTCGATATGGACGTGCTGCGCACCTTCGTGGCCGGGCTCGATCTCGGGAATTTCGCGCGCGCGGCCGAACAGCTCGGCCGCTCGCCTTCGGCGGTCAGCCTGCAACTGCGCAAGCTGGAGGATCAGATCGGCCAGCCGCTTCTGCGCAAGCAGGGGCGCGGACTGGTGCTGACGGAAGCGGGCGAGCGCCTCGCTTCCTATGCGCGCCGCATTCTCGTTCTCAACGACGAGGCGTGCCTGGCGCTCGGCGCCCTCACCCGCTTCGAGGGCTGGGTGCGCGTCGGCGTGCCCCAGGATTTTGCCGAAACCTGGCTGCCCGACCTCCTCGCCGGTTTCGAGCGCGCCCATCCGCGCGTTCGCATCGAGGCGCGGGCCGATCGCGGCGCGGCCATGGCCGACGCGGTGGCGGTCGGCGATCTCGACCTCGCGCTGACCTGGGGGCGGCTTGGCCGAGTGGAGAGCGAGATCGTCGGGCAGCGCAATCTCCTCTGGATCGGCAACGACCAGTTCCGCCGCGATCCGGACGCGCCGCTGCCGCTCGTGCTCCTGGACACGCCCTGCGCCTTTCGCGCCGCCGCCATCGCGGCGCTGGACCGGGCGGGCATCGCCTGGCGGGCGAGCTTTGCCACCACGAGTCTCGCTGGCGTCTGGGCCGCCGTGCGCGCCGGGCTCGGCGTCACCCTGCGCACCAGCGACGCCCTGCCCGCCCCCTTGCGCGCGCTGGCGCCCGAGGACCACGGCCTGCCGCCGCCCGGCACGCTCGATCTCGCCTTGCATCGCCCTTTGAGCTCATCGAGCGACGCGGTGTCGGGCTTCTGCGATCTCCTCGTCGCGGCGGCCCGGAAAGTCTCCTAGACGGAAAGAGGGAACCCGCGGCGTCGGAGGATCAGGTTTTCCGGCATCTCCGGGCGAACCGCGCGGCTTGCCCTACTGCGAGGACCATCGCGAAATCCCAACCGTGCCGCCGACACCGACCGCGTTTCGCTTCCAGTGAGCGGAACGAACATCGCCCGAGCATCCTTCGCCCGGAGACCCGTCTTTGGCTCTCGAACCCAAAGCGGGCGACACCGCCCGCCCCGCCTCGACGCTGGAGGCCTCGTTCGAAGCCCCCGCCCCCTGCCTCTCACATCCGGTCGTGTCGCCCGATCCGTTTCATCGCGCCGCGCGCGACCGCGCCCGCCAAGAGCAGCCCGGCCAGCGCGCCGGCTTTCAGGAGATCGACCTGCGAGCGCGTCACGAATTCATGGCGTGTGGGAATGACGCGGTCGCGGCTCGGCCCGTCGATGCGCGCCGAGCCTGGCGCGGGCGTATCGAGATTGCCCTCGCGCGGCGGCATGGGCGCGCCCTGCTGCGCATCCTTCATGCCCGCCGCCTTCCGATCGGCAAAGCCCGGCGCGATGGCCTGCGCCAGCGCCATCATCAGGGTGGAGCGCCCGACCCAGATTTCGCGCTCGCCGCTGCCGACGGCCGAGAAGGCGGCCTCGGCGCAGAGGCGCGGATCGAAGAGCGGATCGGGAATGACCTGCGCATGGCCCGTGCGATTGCGCGCCCAGGTCGGCTGGGGCGTGTTGACGCCCGGCAGATAGACGACGCTCAGGCGGATGGGCGAGCCTTCGGCGATGAGTTCGGCGCGCAGCGAATCCGTGAAGCCGCCGACCGCCGCCTTGGCCCCGCAATAGGCGGCCTGAAGCGGCGCCGCGCGGAAGGCGAGGCCGGATGATATCTGGATGATCGCCCCGCGACCGCGCCGGCGCTCCTGCGCCTTCATCACGCGCAGCGCCGCGAGCGTCCCGTAGATTTGCGAGAAATAGGTGGTCGCCGTCACGCGCTGATATTCCTGCGCCGTGATCTCGTGCGCCGGGGCGACCACGGTGGACATGGCATTGTTGACCCAGGCGTCGATCCCGCCGAACTCGGCCTGAACGCGATCGGCCGCCGCGTCGACGGCTTTGGCGTCGGCGACGTCGCAGGGGATGGCGAGAACCGGAACGCCATAGGCTTCGAGTTGCCGTGCCGCCTCCTGCAGCCGCGCCTCGCCGCGCGCGAGAATAGCGACCTGCCATCGCGCCCGCGCGAAGCGCTCGGCAATGGCGAGCCCGATCCCGGCGCTGGCACCCGTCATGACGACTGTCTTCATCATCCGCATTCTCCTTCTGGCCTTCGGAAATGCGCGAGGGGTGATCGGGTTGCCGGGTCGGAACGCGACGAGTTGTCAGATGACAACGAGCAAAGACGGGAGAAGGGAGGTGAGACGGGTCGCACACAAGGCTGCAGGTGGCGACTCGGCGCGGAAGCTATTAAGATTTGAGAAACCCGCCCGTGGGCGCGAGTCGTCTTGCGACTCACCGGGGCGTCAGCGCGGCACGAGCGACGCCGCGTTTTCCCGCAGCGCATGGATTGGTTCGCTCTCGCGCGGCGCGAGGGGGCGGGCCAGTCTCCATTCTGCCAAGTCCTTGATTTCACGGGAGGGCAGGGGGTTCGGCAGCCTTTCGAACGCGCTGATTTGCGCTTCGAACCACGCGACTGCCGAAGCTTTCGTGGACTTGTCAAGGGGTGCTTGCGACTCGGACGGAATCATGAGCAAATGCCAGACGGAATTTATCCGTCTGACGCCATTAGTCCGTCTGAGGTTAGAGAGACACATGAAAGCCGCCCGGCCCCAGCCTGCGCCGCCGACCAATGCGACGCAGCGAATCACACAGCATGCCGAGCTGCTTTCGGCGCAGCTTCGCTCCATGCGCGACGCGATGTTTCCGCCGACAGCGCAGAAGAGTTTGCGGAGTTTTTCCTCCGGTGAAGTCGCGCGGATCGTAGGTGTTTCAGACGGTTACCTGCGTCAACTGTCCCTCGATGGGTTAGGACCTGTCCCCACTTTATCCTCGGGGGGTCGGCGCTCCTATACACTCGGTCAGATGAACGAGCTGCGCACCTTCCTTTCCCAACATCGACCCAAGGAGGCCCTGGCCTTCGTCCCCCGCCGGCGCGCGGGCGAAAAGCTGCAGGTCCTGGCCGTCGCCAATTTCAAGGGCGGCTCGGCCAAGACCACGACCTCGCTCTATCTGGCGCAATATCTGGCGCTGCAGGGCTATCGCGTGCTCGCCATCGATCTCGACCCGCAGGCGTCGCTTTCGGCCATGTTCGGTTACCAGCCTGAATTCGACATCGGCGCGAACGAAACGCTTTATGGCGCGATCCGCTATGACGACGAGCGCCGACCTTTGCGCGAGGTGATCCGCCCGACCTATTTCGAGGGCATCCACCTCGTGCCCGGCAATCTCGAGCTGATGGAGTTCGAGCACGAGACGCCGCGCGCCATGATGCGCGGCGACCGGGGGCGGGACATCTTCTTCCGTCGCGTCTCGGGCGTCATCGCGGAGGTCGAGGCCGATTACGATATCGTCGTCATCGACTGCCCGCCGCAGCTCGGCTTCCTGACGGTCGGCGCGTTGAACGCCGCGACGGCGCTTCTCGTCACCATCCATCCGCAGATGGTGGACGTCGCCTCGATGAGCCAGTTTCTGCTGATGACGGCCGATCTCATGAGCGTCGTGGAGGATGCCGGCGGCAAGCTCGATCTCGATTTCGTGCGCTATGTCGTGACGCGCCATGATCCGAACGACGTGCCGGAAGCGCAGATCGTCGCGCTTCTGCGCGGCCTGTTCCGCGAGGACGTGCTGGCTGCGACAGCCTGGAAGTCGACCGCCATCGCCAATGCCGGGCTCACCAAGCAGTCGCTCTACGAGCTCGATCGCGGCGCGGTGGGCCGGGCCGCCTATGACCGCGCGCTGGAAAGCGTCAATGCCGTCAACGCGGAAGTGGAATCCTTGGTGCAGGGGGCCTGGGGACGATGAACAAGCGCTCCAAATCGATCGCCTCGATCTTCGCCACGCGGCCGGAAGCGGAAGAGTTGTCATCTGACAACGCCGCTCGGCCGCCTCGCGTTTCGTCCGGCTCGGTGCGCTCCATGAAGGAGAGCTTCAGCCAGATCGAGCGCGAGAACGAGACGCTGCGCCAGAGCCTGTCGGAGGGCGCGCGCATCGTCGAGGTCGATCCGTTCCTGGTCGATCCCTCGCCCTATGCGGACCGCTTCAATGACGAGGACGATCCGACGTCCTTCGACGCGCTGGTGGCCTCGATCGCGGAGAACGGGCAGGAAGTGCCGGTTCTCCTGCGCACCCATCCGCAAGACCCCGCGCGGTTCCAGACCGCCTTCGGCCATCGCCGCCTGCGCGCGGCGCGGGCGCTCGGTCGCCCCGTGCGCGCCGTCGTCAGAGAAATGGACGACGAGGCGCTGGCGCTGGCGCAGGGCATCGAGAACTCGGCGCGCCAGGACCTGACCTTCATCGAGCGTGCCGTCTTCGCCGCGCGGCTGGAGGATGCCGGGCAGAACCGGCAGGTGATCGGCCGGGCGCTGAATGTCGACAAGGCCGAGGTCTCCAAGCTGATCGCGACGGCGCGCGCCGTGCCGGATGCGCTCGCACGGCATATCGGCCGCGCGCCGAAGGTGGGGCGCACGCGCTGGCAGGCGCTGGTGGAAGCGCTGAAAGGCGAGGGGGCCTTGGAGCGGGTCGAGGCGCATTGTCATACCGCGCCCACCGGTCTCACCTCCGACGAGCGCTTCACGGCGGTTCTCGCCGCAGCCAAGCGCGCGCCGACAGCTGCGCCCCCCGCCCCGGCGGAGCGGCCGATCCTCGCCCGGTCCGGTCGGCGGGTGGCGACGCTGACGCGCAGCGAGCGGGATGCCAGGCTGGTGATCGATCGCGAGGCCGGCACCGGCTTTGCCGATTTCCTGGCCGAGCGCCTGCCCGATCTCTTCGACGCCTATGAGCGCGAACGGGGCTCCGACCCCTCGCGGGGCGGTTCGTCATGAGCGCGGCGCTGACCAAGCGGGGAGGGCGCCCGCGCGGCGACCGGACCGCTCGCGGTCGGCGCCCCTTGTCGCGCGCGGTGTTCCGCGCGCTGTCTCATTCGGCCGGTTGCGCGTCTCGCGCCCGGCCGCAGCCGATCATCAACGAGGAGACGCCATAGGCAAAGAAAAAGGCCCCGAAGCGGGAGCCGCCGGAGCCTTCATCTGTATTCGTCGCTGTTTGCAGGTTTAGCTCTCCCAGACCCCATCGTCAAGTGACATCGCGGCTTCCCGCCACGGCCTCGCTTTGCCTCGCGCAAGGGAGACGCCATGACGGAAGAACATTCCCGCACGCCCTGGAGCGTGCGCGGACCGATCCTCGCGCCTGATGGCGGGAGTGACGGAGCGAGAGCCTATGGCCTGGAGGCTGCGCTCGTCGAGGCGCCGCACCCGGACTTCCTGGCGCGTGCGGCGATCTGGCGCGAGCATCGCGCCGGCTTGATCTCGCTTGCCGAGGCGCGGCGTCGCTCCAGCCTGATCGGCGCGGAGCCGGTGGCCCGCCAAGCCTCCTCGCGCCCCCAGGCGCCCGCTCTGCCGAAAGCGCCGCGCCCGCGCGCGCTTGCCCGCCACAAGCGCCCCGCGCCGCAGGAGAGCCGCCAATACGCGCAGTCCATGGCGACGACAGCCGCGCGCGACGATCGACTGACGCCCAATGCCAAGGCCTTCCTGCAGGTTCTTCGCGCGCGCTGCGGCAAGGGCCGCCAGACCACGATCACCAAGGGCACGGCCGCCAACATCATGGCGCGCTCGCCCCGCACCATCCGTCGCTATCTCGCCGACCTCGTGCGCTTCGGCTATATCGAGCTGCGCATCCGCGTGAACGGGCGGGGGCTGCATCTCGGCCTCACCGTCACGCTCACCGATCTCGTCACGCCCTTCTACGAGGACATGCGTCAGCTCGGCCGCTGGCTGGCGGAGGTGCCGGAGGCGGGCGCGCGTCGCTTCGCGGGGCTGTTCGATCCCGCTAGAGCTGGGGTGACATCGGCGACACCCAGAAACCAAGTTCCAATGAATCTTTCCTTGAAGAGCTGCGATCATCCGGTGATCGACGCGTTCAAGGGGCTCAAGAAGCTCTGGAGGGAAGGAAGGGCAAGCGCCGTGCCGGTTCTCTGAACTCCCCGCGTCCCTGTCGGGCGCTGCAAAGCCGAGCAGGCGTCCTCTTTCTCCGGAGAGAGCGCGGAGTCACGCCCTGTCGAAACAGGGTGCCAAGCTTCGATCGCTGGGCCTATGCTGACTGACGAGATCCAATACGTCGAGACGGGAGACAGGGCATGAGCGAGAAGACAGCGATCGTCACGGCCGGGGGCAGCGGCATGGGCGCGGCGGCGGCGCGGCGTCTGGCCGAGGACGGCTACAAGATCGCGATCCTCTCGTCCTCGGGCAAGGGCGAAGCGCTGGCGGAGGAACTCGGGGGCTTCGGCGTCACCGGCTCGAACCAGTCGGTGGACGATCTCCAGCGCCTCGTGGACGGGGTGATGGAGCGCTGGGGCCGGGTGGATGTTCTCGTCAACAGCGCCGGACACGGGCCGCGCGCGCCGATCACCGAGATCACGGACGAGGACTGGCACAAGGGGCTCGATGTCTATCTCCTGAACGTCGTGCGCCCGACCCGGCTCGTCGCGCCGATCATGCGGGCGCAGCAGAGCGGCGCGATCGTCAATGTCTCGACCGCCTGGGCCTTCGAGCCGAGCGCGCAGTTTCCGACCTCGGCCGTGTTCCGCGCGGGGCTTGCCGCCTACACGAAACTTTTCGCCGACGCTCACGCCGCCGAGGGCATTCGCATGAACAATGTCCTGCCCGGCTGGATCGACAGTCTGCCCGCGACCGAGGAGCGTCGGCAGGGCGTGCCCATGGGCCGCTATGGCCGGGCGGAGGAAGTCGCCGCGACGATCAGCTTCCTCGCCTCGGACGGCGCGGGCTACATCACCGGCCAGAACATCCGCGTCGATGGCGGCCTGATGCGGTCGGTCTGAGCGGATGCGCGCAGGCACACTTGCCGAGACGAAACCCCGAGCGCGACGCGCAAGGGTGGCCTTCGCCCTTCTGATCGCCGTCGCTCTGAGCGGTCTCCTGCCGATGTCGAAGGCGTTGGCCGATCCCGCCGGGGACGAGCGCTATCTCCAGCTGGAAGGCGCGGAGCGCGCCTATCGGGAGATGTCGGGTTTCGCCTCCATGCGATGGCCGGTCCTGGAGGTGGAGGACACGCCGGAGGGAGACGCCCTGCGCACGCGCGGGCAGGCTTTGGCGGACGAGGTGTTCTCGCCGGAGCGCGCGATGGCGGCGTTTCGCGCGGCTCTCGCGTCGTGGCCGGGCGAGGTGCCCGGGGACATCGCCGAGATCACCGGGCGAATGCGGGCGCTGGAAGCGCAGGATGCCGCGCGCGACCCCGCCGAACGGGTCGCCGATGCCGCCGCCGCAGAGGCGCGCTACGAGGCGCGGCCCGATCGTGCTCGCATCGACGCGGTGAGCGAGGCCATGGCGCGGCCGGACCTCGCGGGCGAATTGGCCGTGACGGGCCTGCGCGTCAAATGGATCTACGAGCCGCTTCTCGCCGGCAGCGACACGCAGTTGCGCGCCATGAGCGAGCAGGAGATCGAGGCGGGCATTGCGGACCTTCTCCAGCGCAGCCGCACGCTGGAAGGCTATGAGGGCGCGCCGCCGCTGCGACGGGAGCTCATGCGCGAGACGAGCCGCCAGGCGATCCGCTCCCTCCTGTCGCGGCTGCCGGAAGCCGATGTCGCGACGCTCGCGGCCTTCTATGCGAGCGACGTGGCCCGCGCCAAACGCGAGGCGCTGCTCGCGAGCTATCGGACGCGGAGCGACGAGGACGCGGCGCGCTTCATGCGCATCTTGATCGAGGAGGCGCGGGCGAAGGCGCCGTGACGCGGCGGCGGGGGCGGTCTTCGGACGGGCCGAGACGCTGGGGCCAAGTCTGCTTTTCCTGGTTTCGGGGAGTCCGATGTCGCTGCCGGGCGGAAGGGATGGTCCTGCGTCCTGCTCCTTGGCGCGAAACACCGAGCGTGGGCGATGATCGGAACCGAGGCCGGACATTCGCGACAGTCTTCGGGGCGGGCATGGCTCACCCGCAGCGGCGAGACCCGATCCATCGACGCCGCCGGTTCAAGGGACGCGGTTCGGACTGTGACTGTCGGCAGGGCGCAGAGCGAGGGTGTTGTCGAACCGAGCCCCAGGACGAAGAGCGGCGCTGCGCCCTGGCCGCTGGCTCCGGGGCAGATGGTCGGACACGCCGCGCCGCTCGCTGACGCTGTAGAAGGCGAAGCCGGGGAGGAAGCCGACGCCCGCAATCCACGCGTCCACCGGCTCACCACCCCGTCGCCTCAGCCAACGACGCCCAACACGACTCGGCCGACCGCTCTCAACCCACCGCCGTCCCGCCCTCGCGCAACCGCCGGATGATCGCCGAGAAATCCGCCTCGCCGCCGCCCGCGTCCACGAAAGCCTCGTAGATCGCATGGGCGTGCTGGCCGAGCGGGGTCGTGGCGCCGCTCGCCTGGGCGGCGTCGCGGGCGAGGCCGAGGTCCTTCAGCATGAGGCTTGCCGCAAAGCCCGGGCGGTAGTCGTTGTTGGCGGGCGAGGCGGGGACGGGGCCGGGAACCGGGCAATAGCTCGTCAGCGACCAGCATTGGCCGGACGAGGTCGAGGCGACGTCGAACAGCGCCTGGGCCGACAGGCCGAGCCGTTCGGCGAGAACGAAGGCCTCCGCCACCGCGATCATCGAAACGCCGAGGATCATGTTGTTGCAGATCTTGGCGGCCTGACCCGCGCCCGCCGCCCCGCAATGGACGATGCGCGCCCCCATCGCCTCGAGAAGCGGCCGGGCGCGGGCGAAGGCCTCCGGCTCGCCGCCCGCCATGAAGGTGAGCGTCCCGGCATCCGCCCCTTTGGTGCCGCCCGAGACGGGCGCGTCGAGCGAAGCGAAGCCCGCGTCCCGCGCGAGATCGTGCGCCGCACTGGCGCTCACCGTGTCGATCGTGGAGCAGTCGATCAGGAGCGTGCCGGGCTTGAGTTGCGGCAGCGCCTCCCGCCAGACCGAGAGAACATGCTTGCCGGCGGGCAGCATGGTCAGCATCACCTCGGCGTCCCGCAGCGCGTCCTCCAGCGAGCCGGCGACCGCGAGCCCGTCGGATTGCGCTTCCGCGCGCGCCGCGTCCGACAGGTCGAACGCGGTGACGGGATGGCCGGCGGCGTGGAGATTGCGCGCCATGGGGCGGCCCATGTGACCAAGGCCGATGAAGGCGACGCGGTGAGGGCTCATGGGAACTCCTTCGGGCTGAACGATATCAATGGGTTGGGCCGCTTTTCTCGAGCGGCGTCGGAAAGGGGAGGGGGCTTTTGCCCGCGCCGAGCCTGATCATCGAACAGAGGTTCGCCGGGCAGGCTCCAGCTCCTTGTTTCTCGCATTGTCCAAGTGCGAAAGCCGGCTCGGCCTTCGCTGGAAAGGCTCCAGAGGCCCCGTCAGCGCCAGGCGGCGCGGATCATCTCGGCGGCTTTTTCCGCGATCATCAGCGTCGGCGAATTGGTGTTGCCGGAAACGATGGCGGGCATGATCGAGGCGTCGGCGACGCGAAGGCGCTTCACGCCGCGCACCCGGAGTTCGGGATCGACCACGGAGCCCTCGTCCGCGCCCATGCGGCAGGTGCCGGCGGGGTGGAAGATCGTGGTGCCGATGGCGCCGGCGGCCTCGACCAGCGCGGCCTCGTCCTCGAAGCCCGGCCCCGGCTTGAACTCTTCCGGGCGATAGGGGGCGAGCGCGGGCTGCGCGACGATGCGGCGCGTCAGGCGGATCGCGTCGGCGGCGACGCGCCGGTCGGTCTCGGTCGAGAGATAGTTCGGCCGGATCGCCGGGGGGCCGCCCGGTTCCTTCCCGCGCAGATGCACGCTGCCCCGGCTTTCGGGCCGCAGGTTGCAGACGCTGGCGGTGAAGGCGGGGAAGGGATGCACCCCCTCGCCGAAGCGCTCGAGGCTCAGCGGCTGGACGTGATATTGCAGATTGGCCGTCTCGAAGGACGGGTCGGAGCGCGTGAAGACGCCGAGCTGGCTCGGCGCCATGGACATCGGCCCGGAACGCTTCAGCGCATATTCGAGCGCGATCGAGGCCTTGCCGACCAGCGAGCTTGCCCGCTCGTTGAGGGTGCGGATGCCGCTGACCTTATAGGCGCAGCGCAGTTGCAGATGGTCCTGCAGGTTCTCGCCGACCTCGCGCCGCTCCAGCACCACGGGCACGCCGGCCTCCGCCAGGATTTCGCCCCGCCCGACGCCGGAGAGTTCGAGGAGATGCGGCGAGCCGACCGCGCCCGCGGCGAGCACGACTTCGCGCCGACAGGCGACGTCCAGCGTCTCGCCCCCCGCTTCGAAACAGACGCCCCGCACTTCGCCCTCGGTGATCAGGAGGCGGCGGACATGCGCGCCGGTGACGATCGTGAGATTGGCGCGATGCCGGGCCGGGCGCAGAAACGCCTTCACCGCGTTCCAGCGCACGCCGCGCCGCTGGTTCACCTTGAAATAGGAGGAGCCCTCGTTGTCGCCCCGGTTGAAATCCTCGGTGCGCGGAATGCCGGCCTGTTCGGCGGCGGTGCGGAAGGCGTCGAGAATATCCCAATGGAGGCGCGCCGGCTCCACCCGCCATTCGCCGCCGACGCCGTGCATCTCGTCGGCCCCGGCGAAATAGTCTTCCGAGCGCTTGAAGAGCGGCAGAACGTCGTCCCAGCCCCAGCCGGTGCAGCCCATCTGCCGCCACAGATCGTAGTCGCGCGCCTGTCCGCGCATGTAGATCATGCCGTTGATCGAGGAGCAGCCGCCGAGCACCTTGCCGCGCGGATAGGCCAGACTCCGTCCGTTCAGGCCCGGCTCGGCCTCGGTCTGGAAGCACCAGTCGGTGCGCGGATTGCCGATGCAGAAGAGATAGCCGACGGGAATGTGGACCCAAGCGTAATTGTCCCGCCCGCCGGCTTCGAGAAGGAGGACGCTGGCGGAAGGGTCGGCCGAGAGGCGGTTGGCGAGGGCGCAGCCCGCCGTGCCGCCGCCGACGACGATATAGTCGAAGTCGCGTTCCATCGGATCACGCGCCGCCCGCGCCGAGCCGCCGCCCGAGACGCGAGGCCAGAAGCTCGCCGACAAGGCCGCGCCGGAACAGGAGAACGCAGACCATGAAGATGACGCCGGTGATGACCGTCACCGGAAAGGCCGAGGTCGCCAGACTGTTCTGGATCGCGACCACGAGGCCGGCGCCGACCACGGGGCCGAGCATGGTGCCGATGCCGCCCAGCAGCGTCATCAGGATGACCTCGCCGGACATCTGCCAGGTGACGTCGGTCAGCGTCGCGAACTGGAAGACGATGGCCTTCAGCCCGCCCGCGACGCCCGCCAGCGCCGCCGACATGACGAAGGCCGAGAGCTTGTAGGCCCCGACCGAATAGCCGAGCGAGATGGCGCGTTGCTCGTTCTCGCGGATCGAGCGCAGGATCGTGCCGAAGGGCGAATGAACGATGCGGTGGATGGCGAAGAGCGCCAGGAGGAAGGTGCCGAGCACGAAGAAATACATCGCCAGCGGCTGCGAGAGATCAATGATCCCGAAGAGATAGCCGCGCGGCACGCCCTGCAAGCCGTCCTCGCCACCGGTGAACGGGGCCTGGAGGCAGAAGAAGAACACCATCTGCGACAGCGCCAGCGTGATCATGGCGAAGTAGATGCCCTGCCGGCGGATCGCCAGCGCCCCGATGGCAAGGCCGAGCCCCGCCGCCGCCAGCGCGCCGAGAAGGACGCCGAGTTCGGGCGAGAGGCCCCATTCCTTGACGCTGTAGGCGGTCACATAGGCCGCGCCGCCGAAAAAGGCGGCATGGCCGAAGGACAGAAGGCCCGTATAGCCGAGAAGCAGGTTGAAGGCGGCGGCGAACAGGGCGAAGCACAGGATCTTCATCAGGAAGATCGGGTAGAAGAAGAAGGGCGCGGCGGCGAGAAGCGCGACGCCGAGGACGATCAGCGCGAGGCGCAGCGCACCGGCGCCGGAGCGCGCCTGCGTTTCGGAGGTCATGGACAGGCTCGTCATGCGACCCTCCCGAACAGTCCGGCCGGGCGGATCAGAAGAACCACGGCCATGATGACGAAGACGACGATGCTGGAGGCTTCCGGGTAGAAGACCTTGGTGAGACCCTCGCAGAGGCCGAGGAGATAGCCGGTGGCGATCGCCCCGCCGATCGAGCCCATGCCCCCGATCACCACCACGGCGAAGACGACGATGATGATGTTGCTGCCCATGAGCGGGCTCACCTGATAGATCGGCGCCGCCAGAATGCCGGCCAGGCCCGCCAGCGCCGCGCCGAACCCGTAGGTCAGCATCAGGAGCAGCGGCACGTTGATGCCGAAGGCGCGCACGAGCTGCGGGTTTTCGGTGGCGGCTCGAAGATAGGCGCCGAGCCGCGTGCGCTCGATCAAGGCCCAGGTCGACAGGCAGACGAGAAGCGAGGCGACGACGATGAAGCCGCGATAGTTCGGCAGGAACATGAAGCCGAGATTGGTGCCGCCGGCGAGCTGCGCGGGCGGGGCGTAGGGCTGGCCCGAGGCGCCGTACTGGTAGCGGAACAGGCCCTCGATCACGAGCGCGAGGCCGAAGGTGAAGAGAAGGCCGTAGAGCGGGTCGAGATCGTAGAGCCGGCGCAAGGCGACGCGCTCCACCACGATGCCCACCAGACCGACCGCGAGCGGCGCGAGGATCAGCGCCGGCCAGAAGCCGATGCCGGCCTTGGCCAGCAGCAGATAGCCGACGAACGCGCCGAGCATGTATTGCGCGCCATGGGCGAAGTTGATGATGCGCAGGAGGCCGAAGATCACGGCCAGCCCGAGGCTCAGCATGGCGTAGAAGGAGCCGTTGATGAGCCCCACCAGAAGCTGGCCGAGAAAGGCCTGGATGGGAACGCCGAAAATCATCGTCATGGCCGTCAGACCCCCAGCGTTTCGGTCATCTGCGCCATGCGGCGCGGCAGTTCCTCGACCGGGAACCCGTCGAGCACCCGCCCGTGATCCATCAGGTAGAAGCGGTCGGCGACCTTGGCCGCGAAGCGGAAATTCTGCTCCACGAGGAGCACGGTCATGCCACGCGCCTTCAGCATCTGGAGGATTTCGCCGATGCGCTGGACGATGACGGGCGCGAGCCCCTCGGTCGGCTCGTCGAGGAGGAGGAGCTTGACGCCCGAGCGCAGGATGCGAGCGATGGCGAGCATCTGCTGCTCGCCGCCCGACAGGCGCGTGCCGCCGCTCTGCCGCCGCTCCTTGAGATTGGGAAACAGCGTGTAGATTTCCTCGACGCTCATGCCGCCCGGCGCCACGATGGGCGGCAGGAGAAGGTTCTCCTCGACGGACAGTGTCGCGAAGATGCCGCGCTCTTCCGGCACGAAGCCGATGCCGAGGCCCGCGACGCGATGCAGCGGCACGGCGAGGAGATCGCGGCCGGCAAAGCGCAGCGTGCCCTCGCGCTTGGGCAGAAGGCCCATGATGGCGCGCAGCGTCGTGGTCTTGCCGACGCCGTTGCGCCCGAGCAGCGTGACGGTCTCGCCGGGGAAGATGTCGAGATCGACGCCGTGCAGCGCCTGGCTTTCGCCATACCAGCCCTTCAGGCCGCGCAGCGTCAGAAGCGGCTCCACGCCGGGCGCCTTCAAGGGCCGCGTGGACATGTCCGGGCGCTCAAGCATGGTCGGTCCCCATATAGGCCGTGCGCACCCGCTCGTCCGAGGACACGGTGCGATAGTCGCCCGCCGCCAGGATCTCGCCGCGCTGGAGCACGGTGACGCGGTCGCAGAGATCGGCCACGACCTTCAGATTGTGCTCCACCATCAGAACCGCGTGCCGACGGGCGACGTCGCGGATGATCGCGGCGATCACCTCGACATCCTCGTGCCCCATCCCGGCCATGGGCTCGTCGAGAAGCAGGACCTTGGGCTCCAGCGCCAGCGTGGTCGCGATCTCCAGCACGCGCTTGCGCCCGTAGGAAAGGCTGGCGGCCGGGCGGTCGCGCGCCTCGGCAAGGCCCACCGCCTCGATCAGCTCCATGGCGCGCCCGTCGAGCCGTTTCAGACTGTCCAGCGAGCGCCAGAACTGGACGGCGAGGCCATTCTGCCGCTGCAGGGCGACACGCACGTTTTCCAGAACCGTGAGATGGGGAAAGGTCGCCGAGATCTGGAAGGAGCGCACGAGCCCGAGCCGCGCCACTTTCGCGGGCGGCGTGCGGGTGATGTCCTCGCCGAGCAGCGTGATCTGCCCGGAGGTCGGCTGCAGGAACTTGGTGAGAAGGTTGAAGACCGTGGTCTTGCCGGCGCCGTTCGGCCCGATCAGCGCGTGGACCTCGGCATGGGCGATGTCGAGATCGACGTCGCGCACGGCGGTGAAACCGCCGAAATCGCGCCGCAGGCCCCGGCAGGCGAGAACCGTGTCGCCTTTCGCGGGCGACCCGGCAGGGCTGGAGGAGAGGGGGCCGCCCGCGGTCAGCGGGCGGGGCGCGGCCTGTCTTGGCTCAGCGGCGCTCATCGCGGGCGACCCGGCGCTCAAGGCTTGACCAGCGGGCAGTTGCTCTTGGCCGGGTCCATATAGGCCGTGTCGCCCGGCACGGTCGCCAGAACCTTGAAATAGTCCCAGGGCTTGGTGCTCTCGGAAGGCTTCTTCACCTCCAGAAGATACATGTCGTAGATCATGCGCCCGTTGGCGGCGACCTTGCCGCCCCGGCCGAACACGTCATCCACGGGCATCTCGTGCAGCGCCGCCGAAACGGGCTCGGTCGCGTCGGTCTTGGCCTTGTCCACGGCCTTCAGATACTGGAGCACGGCCGAATAGGTGCCGGCCTGGATCATGTTGGGCATGCGCTGCGTGCGCTCGAAGAACTTCTGGGAGAAGGCGCGCGATTCGTCGTCGCGGTCCCAGTAGAAGCCTTCCGTCAGCGTCAGGCCCTGCGCCGCTTCCAGCCCGAGCCCGTGGACCTCGGCCAGCGTGAAGAGAAGCGCGGCGAGGCGCTGGCCGCCGGCCACGATGCCGAACTCGGCCGCCTGCTTCACCGCGTTCGCCGTGTCGAGGCCGGCATTGGCGAGGCCGATCACCTTGGCGCCGGAGGACTGCGCCTGGAGGAGGAAGGAGGAATAGTCGGTGTTGGACAGGGGATGGCGCACCGAGCCGAGCACCTTGCCGCCGCTGGCCTTCACGAAATTCGAGGTCTGCTCCTCCAGCGAATAGCCGAAGGCGTAGTCGGCGGTGAGGAAGAACCACGAGTCGCCGCCCTGTTTCACCAGCGCGCCGCCGGTGCCGACCGCGAGCGCGTGCGTGTCATAGGCCCAGTGGAAGCCGTAGGGGCTGCAGGCCTTGCCGGTGAGATCGGAGGTCGCCGCGCCGGTGACGATGTCGATCTTCTTCTTCTCCTTGGACAGGCCCTGCACGGCCAGCGCGACGGAGGAGGTGGTCAGCTCCATGATCGCGTCCACCTTTTCGGTGTCGTACCATTGGCGCGCGATGTTGGAGGCGATGTCGGGCTTGTTCTGATGGTCGGCGGTGATGACCTCGATCTTCTTGCCGAGCACCGTGCCGCCGAAATCCTCGACGGCCATCTTGGCGGCCTCGAAGCTCCAGCGCCCGCCGAAATCGGCATAGACGCCCGACTGGTCGTTCAGAATGCCGATCTTGACGATGTCGTCGGAGACCTCCTGCGCCCGCGCGGGCAGGGCGCTCGCCGCCGCCAGAAGCGCGGCGCAGGAGCCCGCCAGAACGCTCGTCTTGAACTTGCCGGAAACCGTCATCGTCCCTCCCTTTCGTCGGATCGCCCGATCGCATGGTCTCGAAAAGGGGAAGAAGCACCGGCGCGACGGGGCAGCCCGCCCGCGCGGCGCGCGGGGGCGATGGCGGCTTTCGCCCTCCGGCCCGGATCGTCCTCCCCGCCCTTGCGCCCGTCTTGCCGCGCGCGTCAAAGGCCGTCCCGCTCCTCACCCTCCCAGGCGGCGGCGGGAATGGGGGAAGGCTAACACCAGATTTCCTGCTCAAGAATGGTCATTTTCGTGCAGCCATTGTACGAAAATGCAAAGGGAGGAACTGTCAGCCATGCGGTTCGACTGGGACGATCTGCGCTATTTCCTGGCGGTCGCGCGCACCGGCCAATTGTCCGCCGCCGCCCGCCGGCTGCGCAGCAATCACGTCACCGTGTCGCGCCGCATCGACCGCCTTGAACAGTCGCTCTCCATGCGCCTCTTCGAGCGCTCGCCGCGCGGCTACACGCTGACGGTGCTGGGCGAGCGGCTCGTGTCGCATGCCGAGCGCATGGAAGGCGAGGTGGAGCGCTTCGGCGAGGCGCTGCCCGATCCGGCCGAATGGGCGCGGGGCGTGGCGCGCCTGTCGACGCCGGAGGGCTTCGGGAATTTCTTCCTGGCCGAGCGCCTGCCGGGTTTCGCGCGCGCCCATCCCGGCCTTCTCGTGGAATTCGTGACGATCCAGCAGATCGTTTCCCTGTCGCGGCGCGAGGCGGACCTGTCGGTGACGCTGAGCGCACCAAGCGCCGGCCCCTATCGCAGCGAGCCGGTCGCGACCTATCGCCTGTTTCTCTACGCTTCGCGCGACTATCTCGCCCGGCACGGGCCGATCCGCTCGCGCGCCGACATCGCCGCCCATCCGCTGGTCGGCTATGTCGAGGACATGATCTTCACGCCCGGCCTCGACTATCTCCCGGAAATCCTGCCGGGGATGCGGGCGGGCTACCAGAGCTCCAGCATCCAGGCGCAGCTCGGCGCGGTTCTGGCGGGCTTCGGCGTCGGCATCCTCCCCTTCTTCCTCGCCTCGCGCCATGCCGATCTCGTGCCGCTCTTCCCCGAGGCCGCGCATCTGGAGCGTACCTACTGGATGAGCATCCACGAAGACCTCGCGCCCGCCCCGCGCCTCCGGCTCCTGGCCGATTTCATCCGCCGCGAGGCCGAGAGTTTCGGGCCGATGTTTCGAGGCGAGCCGCTGCTCGGACGGGGCTGAAGGGCGCACGGCGGCTCGGCCGCGAGACCGCCGCGCGTCTTGCGATGTGATAGCATTCGCCTTAGCTTGATGGCATCGCCATCCGAGTGTCCGAGCCGCCATCATGCCCGCCGTCACCATCCGCAACCTGTCCCAGGAAACCCATCGCGCGCTGAAGGTGCGGGCGGCCCGGCACGGGCGCAGCGCCGAGGCCGAGATGCGCGACATTCTGGAGCGCGCCGTGCGGCCGCCCGAGCGCCCGCGCCTCGGCACGCTCCTCTCCGATCTCGGCCGCCGCGCCGGGCTTTCCAATGCCGATTTCGAGGCGCTTGAAGAAGCGCGAGCGCGCGCGCCCGCCGAGCCGCATTCCTTCGGTTGACACTCCCGCATGATCCTTCTCGACACGAATGTCGTCAGCGAGGCGATGAAGCCCGAGCCGGACCGAGCCCTTCTCGCCTGGCTCGACGCGCAGGCGGCCGAGACCCTCTTTCTGTCCAGCGTGACGGTGGCCGATCTTCGCTTCGGCGTCGCCGCGCTCCCCGCCGGGCGGCGGCGGGACGGGCTCGGCCAGGCGGTGGAGGGGCTTCTCGCCCTGTTCGAAGGGCGCACGCTCGCCTTCGACGCGGCCGCCGCGCGCCGCCATGGCGACCTCGCCATGGCGGCGCGCCGGGCAGGCCGGGGCTTTCCAACGCCGGACGGCTATATCGCGGCGATCGCCGCCGCCGCCGGCTTCGCCGTCGCGACACGCGACCGCAGCGCCTTCGAGGCGGCAGGGCTCACCGTGATCGACCCCTGGGCTTATCACGGCTGACGGCGGACCCGGCGCTCAAAGCTCCAGAACCATGTCCCAGCGCTCGAGCCCCGGCCCGTATCCGTCCGGCGTGACGCTCACCACCTGAAATCCGAACCGCGCGTAGAAGCCCTGCGTGTGCTGGCTCGTGTCGAGCCGGACGCGACGAAGCCCCGGCGTCGCGCGGGCCGCCGCGAGCCGCGCCTCGGTCAGTCTGGCGCCGAGGCCTTGGCCCTGTAGAGCGCGATCCACCATGCCCCAGCACAGATGCGCTTCCTCGCCGGTCTCGATCAGGAAACCGCCGCAGGCGACGATGCGATTGTCGCGCAGGAGCACCCGATAGGGCGAGACGAGCGCGGTGCCGCCGAGAAACCGCTCGAAGTCGCCGCGCTCGCCGGGCGCGAAGAAGCGCGGCACATTGCCGTCGAACAGCGCGAGACAGGCGTCCCGATCGGCGAGCGCATAGGCGCGCGCGAGGATGGGGGCGGAGAAGGGCGAGGACATCGGCCGGACATGCCATGCCGCGCACTTGCCGGCAACCGGAGGCGCAGCCAGGGGGCCGACCCGGTCCGCCCGGGTGTCATAGGTCGTTCGGTTCGAAACACCCGGCGAAATCGCCCTATGCCGGTCAGTGCTCATTCGAGCGTGACGAGGGCCTGGCTTTGTCGATGCGGCGCTCGCCACGAGGCGTCGGAAGCGCATGTCCCCGCCGTGCGAACGAGGTCACGATCCGTCAGGGAGCCTCGCGTTAGTCCCCATTGCGGCGGATACCAACGGGCTTCCAGTATTGCGGGTTTTGAACGAAATATTTGAAAAGCGTAGGAGGTGAAGCGAACTTTGCGTCGAGCTTCGGGAAGTCGGCGCTGCTCTCCAGCAAGTTCAGTTGATATGCGAGGAGACACATTTCCGGGCACGTCACGTTGCTGGGAGCGAGGTCGGGCCGGCTTCGATACTTCAACAACCGGCCCTGAGCGCCCTTGCCGAAATTGCAAGGCCCGAACAGAAGACCGAGGCCTCTTTTCGTGATGCCGCCAGCACCAAAGCTCGAATAGCCGACCTTGCTGTAGAGGCTCCAGCTTTCTGCCAATTTCGCGGCGCTCAATGCCACGTCGGGGTCGTGAAACCTGAAGACGATACTGGTGTTATCGTCCATGATCATATCGATATACCGAATGCCGCCGCCCGCGCCCCCCTTCTTGTCGAGTACGGCGTCCAGTTTGCAGTAGACGTTCGATGCCACCATGTTCACATGGCCGATCATCACGTTTTCTTTGTAATGAAAGAAGATGTCTCCAGCTTTGCGGTCTTCGTACTTGTAATCCGGCAATCCAGCGGGGAGGATGGTCTGCGAAGCCTGCCCAAGCATCTCCTTGTTGGGCGTCGTCTTGTCGTAGACGGGGACCAGAATCTTGTTGAGGCCCATGGCAGGTCATCCTGTTCGTTCCGCGCGTCATCTGCCGACGACGATGAAGTAAGAACTGTCGAGACAATTCGGCAGACTTTATGGAAAGGCCTAAGTCACCGCCGATCGGAGTTCAAAAAGAATCGGACGAACGAAACGGAACGTCGCATGTTTGGGATGTTTCGTTGCCGAATGGACCGGGGTCGCCGCCCCGCCCGCCGTCGCGGCGAAGGCGTCGCCGGCAGAGCCTTGCTGGCCTGGCTCCTTCGAACGGCTCAACTCGCCCGGCGCAGCCTATCGGCGTCCGCGTCGTAGACCCGGCCGAAGCGGTTGGCGAGGAATTCGGCAAGGGCGATCTCCTCCTGGCGCACAAAGCCGCTCGTGCGGATGCGCCCCTCCGCCAGGAGGTCGAGCACGGTCGCGATGCCCGCTGCCGTGGTGATCTGGATGGCGCTCATGCGCCGGCCCGCCACGATTCCGGCATAGACCTTGCTCGCATGGGTTTCCTGCAGATAGCGCCCCTCGCGCCAGCCGCAGACCGTGACGAAGATCACCACGACGTCCTGCATCGTCGCCGGCAGGGCGTGTTCCAGAAGGTCCTTCAACACGTCGCGCCGGTTGCGCAGGTCGAGATCGTTGAGAAGCGCCTTCACGATGGCCTGATGGCCGGGATAGCGGATCGTCCGGTAGTTCAGCGTCCGCACCCGGCCTTCCAGCGTGCGGGCGAGCGTGCCGAGGCCGCCCGACGTGTTGAAGGCCTCGTAGGCGACGCCGTCGAGCGAGAATTCCTCGCGCTCCTCGAGGGCCGGCACCGACACGAGCCGGCCTTCCACCACCGCCTCGCAGGGCTCGATATATTCGTTGATGAGCCCGTCCGTGCTCCAGGTCAGATTGTAGTTCAAGGCGTTGGACGGATATTGCGGCAGCGCGCCGACGCGCATGCGCACGCTGTCGAACGTGTCGAAGCGCTCGGTGAGATCGTGGGCGACGATCGAGATGAAGCCCGGCGCGAGGCCGCATTGCGGAATGAAGGCGGTGTCGGCGCCTTCCGCCAGCGCCTCGACCTGCCGCGTCGTGGCGACATCCTCGGTGAGGTCGAGATAATGGACGCCCGCCGCCCGCGCGGCCTTCGCGATCCGCCCCGTCCCGTGGAAGGGCGCGGCCGAGAGAACGGCGAAGCGCCCCTCGAGCGCCGCTTGCAGGGCCGCCTCGTCGGCAATGTCGAGCAGCAGCGCCGAGACGGAGGGATGGGGCGCGAGCTCCGCCAGTTGCTCGGCGCGGCGGTCGGCCACCGTCACGCGGTAGCTGCCGCTGTCGGCCAGCAGGAGGGCGATGGCTCCGCCGATCTTGCCGGCCCCGATGATCACGACGTCCTTCATGCTCGTCTCTCCGCGCTCGCTTGCATGAGGCGAGGATAAGGCGGGGCTTGCCGGATGGAAGCGGGGATTTGCGCGGATCGTACGGCGTGATTAGACAATACGACGAATGGATTGGACGGATCGCCCGGAATGGACCTCACCGAGAAGGATCGCGCGCTGCTGGCGCTTCTGGCCGAAGACGCGCGCATGCCCGTCGCGACCCTCGCTCGCCGCCTGTCCCTGTCGCGCACCACGGCGCAGGCGCGGCTGGAGCGGCTGGAGCGGAGCGGCATCATCGCGGGCTATGGCGTGCGCCTGTCGGACGCTTACGAATCCAGCCTCGTGCGCGCCCATATCCTCATCACCATCGCGCCAAAATCGCTGGCTGCCGTCACCGCCTCGATCGGCCGCGTCCAGGCGGTCACGGCGCTGCATTCGGTGAGCGGCGCCTTCGACCTGATCGCCCTGATCGCCGCGCCCTCGATCGGCGAACTCGACCGGCTTCTCGACGAGATCGGCGCGATCGAGGGCGTCGAGCGCACCCAGTCCTCGATCATCCTGTCGACGCGCTTCAGCCGCTGAGCCAAGCCAGACGTGACGCCAGGGCCCGTCGTGCGGATCGGGCTGCCGTCGCGGTGAAGCCGGCATGTTCGCTTCGACCCGCACGGTCGGGGAGGGGCCAGCGCCGACAGGCCGGACGAGGACGGGTTCTCGCTTCGGGCCATGCCCATGGCGCGGACGCACGCCTGCGCCACCTCGCCCGCCCGAGCCGCATGACGGGCGGTAACACCCCGATCGCAGTCGGTTCCCAGGGCCGCGTGAAAATACCCCAAAACTCGATTGACACCTATTGAGTTATCGATAACATCAGCCGCACTCGATGATTGGGAGGTTGTCGTGAGCGAGCTTCGATTTGAGGACGTCGCCAAGCGGTTCGGCGGCACGCAGGCATTGAAGGGCGTCAGCTTTTCCGTGCGCTCGGGCGAGGTCGTGGCGCTGCTCGGCGAGAACGGGGCGGGCAAGTCCACCGTCATCAAGATCCTCGGGGGCATCCACAAGGCGGATGCCGGGCGGATCGCCATCGACGGCACGCCCTACAGCCACGAGGCCCGGGGCACCGCGGGCGCCAGGCGCGCGGTCGCCTTCGTCCATCAGGATCTCGGCCTCATCGAATGGATGACGATCGCCGAGAACGTCGCCCTCGCCAACGGCTATCCCCGGCGCGGCGGGGGAAAGCGCGGGCTCGTGGACTGGGAGCGCGTGCGGGGGCAGGCCGTGGAGGCGCTGGCGCGGCTCGGCTGCGACTTCGACCCCGACACGCGCGTCGCCTCCCTGTCACGCACGGAAAAGTCTCTGGTAGCGATCGCACGCGCGCTCGCCACCGATTGCGCATTCCTGGTTCTCGATGAGCCGACGGCGAGCCTTCCCGCCGACGAGGTGGAGAAGCTGATGCAGGCGGTGCGCCGGCTCGCGGCCGGGGGCGTCGGCGTCATCTACGTCTCGCACCGGCTGGACGAGATCTTCCGCGTCGCCGACCGGGCCGTGGTCCTGCGCGACGGCGCGCTGGCGGGGGAGGGGCGGATCGCCGACCTCACGTCCAAAGACCTCATCGCCCAGATCGTCGGTACCGGCTCGCTGAAGCTCTACGAGAAGCGGCCGGCGCCCGAAAACGCCAAGGCCCGCGTCACGGTGCGCGGCCTGACGACGGCCGGGGCCGGGCCGGTCGGTTTCGACATCCGCGAGGGCGAGATCCTCGGCCTCGTCGGCTTGCGCGGCGCGGGTCAGGAGGCGGTCGGCCGCGCGCTCTTCGGGGCGCAGGCGCATGGCGGCGCGGTCACGATCGACGGCGCGGCGCCGGACCTTTCCTCCATGCGCGCGGCGCTCCGGAGCGGCATCGGCCTCGTCGCGCGCGACCGGGCGGAGGAGTCGGTCGCCGCCGCGCTTTCGGTGCGCGAGAACGCCTTCCTCAATCCCGGCGCCTTCGGCCGCAGGCTCCTGTCCGTCCGCTCGCCGGGGCGCGAGCGAGAGGAAGCGCGCGAGCTCGGACGCCGCATCGGCCTTCGCCCCAACGACCCGGACCTTGCCATCGAGGGCCTGTCGGGCGGCAACCAGCAGAAGGTCATCGTCGGCCGCTGGCTGGAGACCGGCCGCCGGCTCCTGATCCTCGAGGACCCGACGGCGGGCGTCGATGTCGGCGCCAAGGCCGAGATCTATCGCCTCGTGGAAGCCGCCGTCGCGGCCGGCCTCGCCGTCCTCGTCGTCTCCACCGACTTCGAGGAAGTGGCGACGCTCTGCCACCGCGCCCTCGTCTTCAACCGCGGCACGATCATCGCGGAACTCTCCGGCGACGCGGTGACGACCGAGCGCGTGATCGCCGCCGCCAGCGCCTCCGAAGCCGCCTGACCCCTTCACCGCCCCGCCTTTTCGGCGCGCTCGGGAGACCGTCCCCATGAACTCCATCAAGTCCAATGCGCTGGAGCCGACGCGCGCGGAGATGCGCGGCCTGTCGCGCTCGCAGGGCGCCCTGCGCCTCCTGCCGGTCTACGGCCTGCCGATCCTGACGCTGGCGCTGATCCTGCTCTTTGCGATCCTCCTGCCGCGCACCTTCCCGACGCTTCTCAACCTGCGCTCGATCGTCTCGGACAAGTCGATCATCGCGCTTCTGGCGCTCGCCGCCATGATCCCGATGACGGCCGGCAAGATCGACCTGACCGTCGGCTACGGCATCGTGCTCTGGCATATCCTGGCGATCTCGCTGCAGACGGCCTTCGGCATTCCTTGGGTCGTCGCGGTGCTGATCGTGCTGGCGCTGGGAGCCCTGGTCGGCCTCCTCAACGGCCTCCTCGTCGAGGTCGCGCAGATCGACAGTTTCATCGCGACGCTCGGCATGGGCACCGTGCTCTATGCGCTGGCGCTCTGGTACACCGGCGGGCGGCAGGTCGTGGCGCCCTTGCCGGAGGGCTTCCTCGCGCTGAACGGGACGATGGTCTTCGGCCTGCCCATCGGCGGCTTCTATGTGCTGGGCCTCGCCGTCTTCCTCTGGCTCGTCCTCGAATACACGCCCGTCGGCCGCTATCTCTACGCCATCGGCGCCAACCCCAAGGCCGCCGCCCTCAACGGCATCCCGGTGCGCCGCTTCACCATGGCGACTTTCGTCGCCTCCGGCTTCCTCACGGCGCTGACCGGCGTGCTCCTCGCCTCCAAGCTGCGCATCGGGCAGGCGAGCGTCGGCCTCGAATATCTCCTGCCGGCGCTGGTCGGCGCCTTTCTCGGCTCGACCACGATCAAGCCCGGCCGCGTCAATGTCTGGGGCACGGTGGTCGGCGTGATCGTTCTGGCGGTCGGCATTTCCGGCATCCAGCAGTTCGGCGGCTCCTTCTATGTCGAGCCCCTCTTCAACGGCATGACGCTCCTCGTCGCCATCGGCATCGCCGCCTACGCCCAGCGCCGGCGCGGCGCGAAATGACGCCATTCGCCCGCCGGGAGGAAACGGGCGGGCCGCCATCACCCCAAGGGAGGAACCCCACATGAAGACGCTTCTCTCCGCCTTGCTGCTCGGCGGCGCCCTTCTCGTCGCCGCCGCGCCCGGCGCCCGGGCCGACGCGATGGCGGACGCCCAGGCGACCGTGGACAAATACGCCTCGCGCGTCACGACCTGGGACGGGCCGACATCAGGCCCGAAGATCGCGGCCGACAAGACGATCGTGGTTCTGGCCGGCGACATGAAGAACGGCGGCATTCTCGGCGTCGTCTCGGGCATCGAGGAAGCGGCCAAGGCCGCCGGCTGGACGGTCCGCACGATCGACGGCGCGGGCTCGATCTCGGGCCGCACGGCGGCCGTCGGCCAGGGCATCGCCCTCAACCCCGACGGGATCGTCGTCGCCGGCTTCGACGCGGTGGAGCAGCAGGCGGGCCTCGAGCAGGCGAAGAACGCCAAGATTCCGATCGTCGCCTGGCACACGGCGCCCGAGGTCGGCCCCGTCGCCTCGGCCGGCGTCTTCGCCAATGTGACGACCGACCCGATGCAGGTCGCCAAGGCCGCCGCCGACTGGGCCTATGTCGATGCGAAGGGCAAGCCGGGCGTCGTGATCTTCACCGACTCGACCTACGCGGTCGCCATCGCCAAGGCCGACGCGATGAAGGCGGAGATCGAAAAGCTCGGCGGCACGGTTGTGGAATATGTCGACACGCCCATCGCCGAGACCTCGACGCGCATGCCGCAGCTCACCACCTCGCTCCTCCAGCGCCATGGCGAGGCTTGGACGCACTCGCTCGCGATCAACGATCTCTATTTCGACTTCATGGGCCCCTCGCTGGCGGCCGCCGGCATCGCGGGCGACGGCAAGCCGGTGAACGTCGCGGCGGGCGACGGCTCGGAATCGGCCTACCAGCGCATTCGCTCCGGCCAGTTCCAGGCCGTCACAGTCGCCGAGCCCTTGAAGCTCCAGGGCTGGCAGCTGGTGGACGAGTTGAACCGCGCCTTCGCGGGCGAAAAATGGTCCGGCTACGTCTCGCCGCTCCACATCGTCACCAAGGCGAACATCGAGTTCGACGGCGGACCGACCAACGCCTTCGACCCCGAGAACGGCTATCGCGACGCCTACAAGACCATCTGGGGCGTGAAGTAACACGGCCACCCGCCCGGCGCGCACGCTCGCGCCGGGCTTCTCCTCGACCCAACCGATCGGAATGCTCTCATGTTCATCCGCTGCGCCTTCTTTCGCGGCCGCGCCAAGCCCGGCCGCGAGGCCGAATTCACCGCTTACGTCCGCGAAAAGCTCGTGCCGCTCTGGACGCGCTTTCCCGGCATCGAGGAAGTGCGGGTCCTGCGCCAGGAGGAGGCCGATGTTTCGGACCCGCATTTCGAGATGGTGCTGCAGGTCCGCTATCCCTCGCGCGAGGCGATCGAGACGGCGCTCGCCTCCGACGTGCGCTATGAATCCCGCGAGGTGACGAAGGGCCTGCTGGAGCTCTACGAGGGCGACATCTTCCACACCGTCTTCCGCGCCGACGATTACGCCCTGCCGACGGACTGAACGCCGATGAGCGAGACCTACATCGTCCACGACGACCGCTTCCGCGCCCTCTTCATCGGCCATGCCAGGCTGGAGAGGTTGTGGACCGGCGGGCGCTGGGTGGAAGGGCCGGTGCATGTGCCATCAGCCAAATCCGTCCTCTGGTCGGACATTCCGAACGACCGGGTGATGCGCTTCGACGAGTGCGACGGCTCGGTCTCGGTCTTCGAGAGCCCCTGCGGCTATCAAAACGGCCATACGCTGGACTTGGCAGGCCGCGTCGTCGCCTGCGAGCATGGCGGGCGGCGCGTCTCGCGGCTGGGTCATGACGGCGTCTGGCGCAGCCTCGTCTCGCATGTAGGAACCAAGCGCCTCAATTCGCCGAACGACGTCGTGGTGAAGCGCGACGGCACGGTCTGGTTCTCCGACCCGACCTACGGCATCGACAGCCATTACGAGGGCCATCGCGCCCCGTCCGAGATCGGCGCCTCCAACGTCTACCGGCTCGACCCCGAAACGGGCGAGGCGACGGCCGTCGTCACCGACATGCTGAAGCCCAACGGGCTCTGCTTCTCGCCGGACGAGACGATCCTCTATGTCTCCGAGACGGGCCGCACGCACGATCCGGCCTGCGAGCCGGCGATCCGGGCCTATCCGGTTCGGGACGGGCGGACGCTGGGGGAGGGGCGTCTCTTCGCGCGCTCGCCGAGCGGCTTCTTCGACGGGTTCCGCTGCGACACGGCGGGCAATATCTGGGCCTCCAACGCCGACGCGGTCTGCGTCTATGCACCGGATGGCACACATATCGGCTCGATCCCGGTGGAGGAGATGGTCTCCAATCTCTGCTTCGGCGGCGCGAAGAAGAACCGCCTCTACATCACCGCGCAGACCTCGCTCTACGCGATCTATGTCAACGCGCATGGGGACGGCTGGCGGGATTGAGCCGCCGGCGAAGCAAACAAGCCCTTTCCAAATCCACTCACATTTGTTACCGATAACAGTGACGACGCGGCCCGGGAGAGTCGCACCAAGGAGACCGAACCCATGCGCGCCGCCGTGATCCATGCCGCCAAGGACCTGCGCCTCGACGAGCGCCCCGAGCCGACGCTTGGGCCCGGCGACGTTCTCGTGCGCTTCGGGGCGGGCGGCATCTGCGGCTCGGACCTGTCCTACTGGGGCAAGGGGCGCGTCGGCGACTTCGCGTTGCGCGAACCCCTCGTGCTCGGCCACGAGGTGGCGGGCGAGATTGAGGCGCTGGGCGAGGGGGTCTCGGGCCTCGCGATCGGCCAGCGCGTCGCGATCAACCCGAGCCGACCCTGCCTCCATTGCGACTACTGCCGCGCCGGGCGCTCCAATCTCTGCCGCAACATGCGCTTCTTCGGCTCGGCGGCGATGTTTCCGCATGTGCAGGGCGGCTTTGCCGAGCGCTTCACCTGCCGCGCCGACCAGGCGGTGCCGGTGCCGCCCGACATGCCGCTCGCCAAGGCCGCGCTCGCCGAACCGCTCTCGGTCGCGATCCACGGCCTCACCCGCGCGGGCGATCTCTTGGGCAAGCGCGTTCTCATCACCGGCGCGGGGCCGATCGGCATGCTCCTGACGCTCGCCGTGCGCCATGCCGGCGCGAGCTTCGTGGCGGTCACCGACCTCGTGGACGAGCCGCTGGCGCTGGCGGCCCGAGCGGGTGCGGACGAGACGATCAACGTCGCGACCGCCCCGGAGCGGCTCGTCGCGTTCGAGGCCAACAAGGGCTCCTTCGACGTCGGCTTCGAGGCGACGGGCGCGCCGCCCGCGCTCGCCTCCCTGGTGCGCGCGATCCGTCCGGGCGGGCGCATCGTGCAGCTCGGCATGATGCCGCCGGGCGAGGTCGGTGTTCTCGTCAACGTCCTGATGGCGCAGGAGATCGACCTCGTCGGCGCCTTCCGCTTCTGCGAGGAGTTCCACACCGCCGTCGACTGGCTGGCGAACGACCGGATCGACGTGAAGCCGGTCATGTCCGCCGAGATGCCGATGAGCGAGCTCGGCCCCGCCTTCGAGATGGCGGCCGACCGCAAACGCGCCATCAAGGTGCATCTGCATTTTTGACATGACCATCCACACGCGCAGCGCCCTCTTCGAGGGCACGATCCGCCCCGGCTGCGAGGAGGCCTTCTACGGCCTCGTCATGGCCGAGCTGATGCCGGTCTGGCAGGCGATGCCGGGGGCGCTCGCCGTGCGCGTATTGCGCACCGAGCGGCGCGAGGACGGGGCGCCCGCGCTCGTTCTGGTGCAGGAGATCGACTATCCCTCGGCCGAGGCCGTGGCGGAAGCCGAGGTCTCGCCGGTGCGGGCGCGCGGGGCGCCGGTCATGGAAAAGCTCATGACGCTCTTCGACGGAACGCTCCGCCATATCGTCTACCGCCGCCTCGCCTGAGGCGGCCCGGCCGATCCTTGAAAGAGAACGACGATGGCCCGACAGAAGAAGGCCGGCCTGCCTGCCGAGGCCCCGACCAAGCCCACGATGCGGGACGTCTCGAAGCTTGCCGGCGTCTCCACCATGACGGTGAGCCGGGTGCTGGCCGACCCCTCGATCGTCGCGCCCGAGACGCGCGAGCGCGTCATGCGGGCGGTGGACCAGCTCGGCTATGTCCCGGATCTCGTCGCCGGCTCGCTCTCCTCGCGCCGCACCAACTTCGTCGGGCTGATCCTGCCGACGCTGACCAATTCCAACTTCGCCGACACCGCGCAGGGTCTCGCGGAAGCCTTGGGGGCGAGCTACCAGCTCCTCATCGGCTACACGCTTTATCAGGCGGGCGAGGAGGAGCGGCTGGTGCGCTCGCTTCTGGCGCGCCGTCCGCAGGGCATCGTCGTCGCCGGCACGCTGCACACCGCCTCGACGCGGCGGATGCTGATGAATGCCGGCATCCCGGTCATCGAAATCTGGGACGCGCCCTCGGCCCCGCTCGACCGCGCCGTCGGCTTCTCCAATTTCGAGGCGGGCCGCGCCGCCGCGCGCCATCTCCTCTCGTTGGGGCTCCGGCGCATCGCCGCCATCGGCTCGGAGGCGGAAGGGGACGTGCGCGACGCGCGCGGCGAGGCGCGCCTGCAGGGCTTTGCCGCCGTCCTCAAGGAGGAGGGCGTCGAGACCGGCGTCATCCTGCGCCACGGCGCGGCGCCCGTCTCCTACGCCCACGGCGCGGCGGCGATGAAGCTGCTTCTCGCCGAAAGGCCGGATGTCGAGGGCGTCTTCGCCGTGTCGGACGGTTCGGCCTTCGGCGCGCTGATGGAGTGCCGAAGGCAGGGGATCGACGTGCCCGGCCGCCTCAGCCTCATGGGCTTCGGCGATTTCGAGCTCGGCCGTGAATGCGAGCCGGCGATCTCCACCATCCGCGTCGATGCCAAGGGCATCGGCACCAAGGCGGGCGAACTCCTGCGCGAGCTCTTCGACGGCCGGGGTGCGGACCTCCCACCCTCGATCGATCTCGGCATCGAGGTCGTGCCGCGCGGCACCACCGCCGCGCCGCGTCGCCACGCCCCCTGAACTCCACAGTTTTCGAGAGAGACCATCATGAGCCAAACGCGCATCGGCGTCGTCGGAGTGGGCGTCATGGGGAGCGCCATCGCGGGCCGCTTCCTGGAGACGGGGCACAGGGTCACGCTCCGGGATCGCGACCCCGAGAAGACCGCGCCGCTGGCGGCCAGGGGCGCGGGTGTCGCGGCCGGCATGGGAGACCTCGTGGCTTCGAGCGACGTCGTCATCCTCAGCCTCAACACGGCCGAGATCGTCGAGGCCGTGGTGTTCGGCGAGGACGGGCTGGCCGCCCATGTGCGGCCGGACCTTCTTCTGATCGACATGTCCTCGACCGACCCGAAGGCCACCGCCGAGATGGCGGCGCGCCTGCGCGCCGAGACGGGCATGGGCTGGGTGGACGCGCCGCTGTCCGGCGGCGCGCCGGCGGCAACGCAAGGCCGGCTGACCCTGATGATGGGCGGCGAGGAAGGGGAAGTCGAGCGCGCGAAGGGCGTCCTCTCGGCGGTCGCGGCCAACATGACCCATATGGGGCCATCAGGCGCGGGGCAGACGACGAAGCTCATCAATCAGGTGCTCTGCGCCTGCAATTTCATGGCCGTGGCCGAAGCCACGCGCCTCGCGCTCGATGCCGGCGTCGATGCCGAGCGCATCCCCGCGGCGCTGGCCGGCGGGCGCGCCGACAGCCGCATCCTGCAGGAATTCATGGGCAAGATGGCCCGTTTCGACCTGACACCGACCGGGCGGATCGACAACATGCTGAAGGATCTCGAGGCGACGCAGCGCTTCTCGATGGGCCTGCGCACGCCGATGCCGCTCACCAACCTCATCGCCGACCTCCACCGCATGATGGTCGCTGCCGGCATCGGCCACGAGGACAGCGCGGCCTATATGAAACTCTTCGATTTCGGAAAGGCGCAGTGATGGAACAGAACCCCCCAAGACGCGGCGTCGCGATCGTCACGGGCGCGGGCAGCGGCATCGGGCGCGCCTCGGCGCTGGCTCTGGCAAGCGAGGGCTGGCGCGTCGTCCTGGCCGGTCGGCGGCGCGAGGCGCTGGAGGAAACGGCGGCGCTGGCGGGCGGGACTGAGACGCTGGTCGTGCCGACCGACGTGACCGTGGAAGGCGATGTCGCCGCCCTGTTCGACGGGGCCGTCGCGCACTTCGGCCGCGTCGATTTCGTCTTCAACAATGCCGGCACCAACACATCCGCCGTGCCGATGGACGAATTGCCCGTGTCCGAATGGACGCGCGTCGTCTCGGCCAATCTGACCGGCGTGTTCCTGTGCATGCGCGAGGCCTTCCGCGTCATGAAGCGGCAGGAGCCGGGGGGCGGGCGCATCGTCAACAACGGCTCGATCTCCTCGCAGGTGCCTCGGCCCTATTCGGCGCCCTATACCGCCACCAAGCATGGCGTGACGGGTCTCACCAAGTCAGGCTCGCTCGACGGGCGCGCCCATAACATCGCGGTCGGCCAGATCGACATCGGCAATGTCGCCTCCGACATGACGAGCCGCATGGGGGGAGGCGTGCTCCAGGCCCATGGCGGCATCGCGCCCGAGCCCGTCATGGCGATGGAGAATGTCGCGCGCAGCATCGTCCTCATGGCCTCGCTGCCGCCGGAAGCCAATGTCTTCCAGATGACGGTGATGGCGTCCGACATGCCCTTCGTCGGGCGCGGCTGACCTTTTTCCCAACACAACAGACTGGAGCTTCGCCATGAGCGAGCGCACCGCCGATCTCGGCGTTCTGGGCATGGGCACGATGGGCGCGAGCCTCGCGCTGAACTTCGCCGACAATGGCGGCTTCACGGTCGCTCTTGGCAATCGCACGGTGGAAAAGGCCTATGGCGTACGGGACGAGAACCCGGAGCTGGCCGCCCGCCTCGTGCCGACGGACTCGATCGAGCATTTCGTCTCCACCCTCAAGAGCCCGCGCGTCGTCGTCCTGATGGTGAATGCCGGAAAGCCGGTGGACGACCAGATGGCGCTCGTCCTGCCGCATCTCGAACTGGGCGACATCCTGATCGACGCCGGCAATGCCGATTTCAACGACACGGTGCGCCGCGAGGCACAAGTGAAGCCGACCGGCATCCATTTCGTGGGCATGGGCGTGTCGGGCGGCGAGGTCGGCGCGCGCCACGGGCCGTCCATCATGGTGGGCGGCGACAAGGCGGTCTGGGAGCGGCTGAAACCCCTCCTGGAGCCGATCTCCGCCAAGTTCGACAACACGCCCTGCGTCGACTGGCTGGGGCCGGACGGCGCGGGCCATTTCGTCAAGACCATCCACAACGGCATCGAATATGCCGACATGCAGATGATCGCCGAAATCTACGGCATCCTGCGCGATGCGGTCGGCCTCCAGCCGCAAGAGATGGCCGACATCTTCGCCGACTGGAACCGGCGCGATCTCCAGTCCTACCTGATCGAGATTTCCGCGCTCGTGCTGGCCGAGCGCGACCCGGACACGGGCGGGGCGCTGGTCGATCTCATCGTAGACGAGGCCGGCCAGAAGGGGACGGGACGCTGGTCCGTCATCGAGGCGCAGAAGCTCGGCATCGGCGCGACCACGCTCGAAGCCGCCGTTTCGGCGCGCGGCGTCTCCTCGCGCCGGCAGGAACGGGCCGAGGCCGCGCGTATCTTCGGCAACGTGACCACGGCGCGCGCCGAGTTCCACGCCGACCATGACGGGCTGGCCGAGCTGGAACACGCGCTGGTGACGGCCAAGATCATCGCCTATGCGCAGGGCTATGCGACGCTCGCCGAGGCCTCCAGAGAATTCTCCTGGAACCTGCCGCTCGGCGAAATCGCGCGCATCTGGCGGGCCGGCTGCATCATCCGCTCGCGCTTCCTCGACGACATCACGCGCGCCTACGAGGCCGGGGACGTCGTCAATCTCCTGCACGCGCCGAGCTTCACCGCGCGTATCGAGGCGGGGCAGGAGTCGCTGCGGCGCACCGTCGCCAAGGCGGCGCTGGCGGGCATTCCGGTGCCCGCGCTCTCGGCCGCGCTCGCCTATTTCGACGACTACCGCCGGGCGCGCGGCACCACCAACCTGACGCAGGGCCAGCGCGATCTCTTCGGCGCGCACACGTTCCGCCGGCTCGATCGCGAGGGCGTCTTCCACCACCGCTGGCCGCAGGCCTGACACCCCCGTGCGCGATCACGCTCGCGTGAATCGACTTGCGGTGTTATCGGTATCATGTAAGCTGACAGTGTAGGGGAAGGGGGAATCATGTCCCTGAAGCTTTTCGATCTCACGGGCCGCACGGCCCTCGTCACCGGCTCGGGCCAAGGCATTGGCTATTCGCTGGCCGAAGGGCTCGGACGCGCCGGGGCGCGTGTCGTGCTCAACGGGCGCGACGCGGCCAAGCTCGACGCGGCGGCCGAGCGCCTGCGCTCCGAGGGCATCGTGGTCGAGACAGCCGCCTTCGATGTGACCGATCACGCCGCCGTCGAGGCCGGGGTCGATCGCATCGAGGCCGAGATCGGGCCGATCGACATTCTCGTCAACAATGCCGGCATCCAGCGCCGCGCGCCGCTGGAGGACTATCCGGCCGAGACGTGGTCCGAGATCATGCGGGCCAATGTCGATTCGGTCTTCTTCGTCGGACAGGCGGTGGCGAAACACATGATCGCCCGCAAGCGCGGCCGGATCATCAACATCGCCAGCCTTCAGGCGCAGGCCGCGCGCTATTCCATCGCGCCCTACACCGCCACCAAGGGCGCGGTGCTCAACCTCACCAAGGGCATGTGCACCGACTGGGCGCGCCACGGGCTGCAGATCAACGCGATCGGCCCCGGCTATTTCGAAACGCCGCTGAACCAGGCGCTGGTGGACGATCCGAAGTTCACCGAATGGCTCAAGATCCGCACGCCGACGGGCCGCTGGGGCAAGGTCGAGGAGTTGCAGGGCGCCTGCATCTTCCTCGCCTCCGACGCCGCCACCTTCGTCAACGGGCAGATCGTCTATGTCGATGGCGGGGTGCTCGCCACGCTGTGACCGTTCATGCGCCCGGCCGCTGGGAGGCCGCCCGGGCGCATCCGATCCTTTTTGAAATGCCATGGGAGGCATGGGTATGACCAACACGACACGACGCGCCGTGATGAAGGCCGCGTTCCTCGGATCGCTCACGGTTGCGACCGTGATGGCGGCGATGCCGGGTTCGGCCGAGGCCGTGACGCTCGCCGACATCCAGGGCCGCGGCACGGTCAAGATCGGCGTCCTCACGGGCGCTCCGCCCATGGGCATGATCGACGAGCGCGGCAATCCGAGCGGCTACGACGTCGACGTCGCCAACCAGATCGGCCAGTACATGGGCCTGCCCGTCGAACTGGTCCCGCTGACGCCGCCGGCCCGCATTCCCGCGCTTCAGACGGGGCAGGTGGACTTCCTCGTCGCGACCCTCGCGCCGACGGGCGAGCGGGCGAAATCCGTCATGTTCACCTCGCCCTATTCGGCCTTCAACATGGTGATCGTGTCGGGCCCGAACGCCAAGTTCGAGAACCTCGACCAGCTCAAGGGCAAGCGCGTCGCGGTCAATCGCGGCTCCTCGCAGGAAACCGCGCTGCGCCGCGCCAATGTGGAAGGGCTGGAGATCGTCGTCTTCGAGGACGATTCAACCTCCGCGCAGGCTCTCGTCGCGGGGCAGGTGGACGCGACCGCGCTGCCCTCCACGGTCGCCCAGGGGCTTCTGCGGCAGGCTCCGCAGGCGGGCCTCCAGATCGGCTTCACCTTCTTCCGCCAGGGCAATTCCATGGCGGTGCAGCCGGGCGATTTCGAGCTGCTGCAATATCTCAACACCTCGATCTACCTGATGAAGGTCTCCGGCGAACTCGACAAGATCGCCGTGAAATGGACCGGCGACCCGCTGCCCCCGACGCTCCCGGCTTTCTGACCCGCTTGGACGCCGGTTGGTCCCAGCCGGCGTCCTCCTTCCCAGCGCGGGGGTTTTCTCCATGAATTACACGTTCCAGTTCGGCGTGCTGGCTCAGTACCAGAGCCAGCTTCTGGCGGGCCTGTGGCTCACCGTCCAGATTTCCGCCTTTGCCATCATCTGCGGCACCGCCTTCGGCATTCTCTTCGCCTCGCTGCGCTCGGTCGCCGGGCGGCCCGTTCGCATCCTGATCGACGCCTATGTCGAGCTGATCCGCAACACGCCCTTCCTGGTGCAGCTCTTCATCATCTATTTCGGCTTGCCCGCCGGTGGGTTACGCGTCAGCGCCATCACGGCGGCGCTGATCGGGGTGACGATCAATCTCGCGGCCTATTCCACCGAGATCATCCGCGCCGGCATCGAGGCCGTCCATAAGAGCCAGATCGAGGCGGGCGAGGCGCTGGGCTTCACGCAAGTCCAGATCTTCCGCCATGTCATCCTCATCCCCGCGTTGCAGAAGGTCTATCCGGCCCTCTCGTCGCAATTCGTCCTGATGATGCTGGCGACCTCGATCTGCTCGGCCATTTCGGTGAACGAGCTGACGGCAGCGGCCTCCTTCGTCCAGTCGCAGAGCTATCGCTCCTTCGAAGTCTATCTCGCCGTGACCGCGCTCTATCTCGTGCTGGCGCTCATCCTGCGCGGCATCCTCGCGCTTGTCGGGCTCTGGCTCTTCGGTCGGCGAACGGCGCGGCGCGCGCTGAAATCCGTGGTGGAGGCATCGGCATGATCTTCCGCTCCTTCGGTCCGTCCGAATTCCTGTTCCTGATCGAATCCCTCCAGTGGACGCTGATCCTCACGGCTCTCGCGCTCGCCGGCGGCGGCTTCGTCGGCTTCTTCCTGGCGCTCGCCCGTGCCTCGACGCTCCCTTGGCTGCGCTTTCTGGCGGGGCTTTATATTCAGGTCATCCAGGGCATTCCCGTTCTGATGATCCTGTTCCTGTCCTTCTACGGACTGGCGCTGCTCGGCTTCCGCCTGCCGCCGCTGATTGCCGCCGGCATTTCGATGACGGTCTATGCCTCGGCTTACCTGGGCGAAATCTGGCGCGGTTCGATCCAATCCGTCGCCAAGCAGCAATGGGAAGCCTCCGAGTCGCTCGCCATGACGCGGGTTCAGCAATATCGCTATGTGATCCTGCCGCAGGCCGTGCGCCTGTCCCTGCCCTCCACGGTCGGCTTTGCCGTGCAGGTGGTCAAGAACACTTCGATCGCCTCGCTGATCGGCTTCGTGGAACTCGCCCGCGCCGGCCAGCTCGTCAACAACGCGACCTTCCAGCCCTTCCGGGTCTTCCTGGTGGTCGCCGCGCTTTACTTCATCGTCTGTTATCCGCTGTCGCTCCTGTCCCGGCGGCTGGAAAGGAGGTTCCATGCCTGAGGTCGCCATTCGGGACGTGCGCAAGAGCTTCGGCGCGGTGGAGGTGCTGAAGGGCATCAATCTGGAGGTCGGGCGCGGCGAGGTCACGGCGCTGATCGGGCGCTCGGGCTCGGGCAAGTCCACGCTGCTCCGCTGCGTCAACGGGCTGGAAAAGATCAATGCCGGGTCGATCGAGATCGCCGGGCACAAGGTCGGCACCGACAAGGCGGCCTTGCGCGCGCTCCGCCGCGATGTCGGCATCGTCTTCCAGAGCTACAATCTCTTCCCGCATTTGAGCGTCGGTCAGAACATCATGCTCGCCCCGCGCATCGTGAAGGACGTGGCGAAAGGCGAAAGCCGCGCCACCGCCGAGGAGGTGCTGGCGCTTGTCGGCCTGTCCGAGAAGTTCGACGCCTACCCGGACGAGCTTTCGGGCGGCCAGCAGCAGCGCGTCGCCATCGCGCGCTCGCTCGCCATGCGCCCCAAGGTCATGCTCTTCGACGAGGTGACCTCGGCGCTGGACCCCGAACTCACCGGCGAGGTGCTGGCCGTCATGGAGCAGCTGGCGCGCGGCGGCATGACCATGCTTCTCGTCACGCATGAGATGGGCTTTGCCCGGCGCGTCGCCAACACGACCGTCTTCATGCACCAGGGCCGCATCCACGAGGCCGGCCCCTCGCGCGAGCTTTTCGAGAACCCCAAGACCCCCGAGCTGGCGCAGTTCGTGCGCTCCGACGTGAAGTGAGCCCTCCCATGACCGCCAACATCCTGCAACTCTGCCCGCTCATGCCCGCGCTGGAAAAGGCGCTGAGCGAGCGCTTCACCGTCCACCGCTTCTTCGAGGCCGCTGATCCCGACGCGTTCTTGGGCGAGCACGCCGAGCGCCTGCGCGGCGTCGTCACGGGCGGGCATATCGGCATTCCCACGGAGCTTGCCGCCCGGCTGCCGGCGCTCGAAATCGTCGCCATCAACGGCGTCGGCTTCGACAAGGTGGATCTTCTCGAGGCCAAGCGGCGCGGCGTGCGCGTGTCCAACACGCCCGATGTCCTGACCGAAGACGTGGCGGACCTCGCGATCGGCCTCATCATCTCGGCGCTGCGGCAGATCCCGCGCGGCGACGCGCATGTGCGCGCCGGGCGCTGGCCCTCAGGCGACTTGGCCCTCGGCTCCAAGGTCTCGCGCCGCCGCTACGGCATTTTCGGCTTCGGGCGCATCGGGCAGGCCATCGCGCGCCGGCTGGAGGGTTTCGACGCCGAACTCGCCTATGCCAGCCGCTCGCCCGTCGAGACGACGGTTCGCAACGCGGGAAGCTTGCATGAGCTGGCCGCCTGGAGCGACGTCCTCGTGATCGCCGCCTCCGCCTCGGCGGAGACGCGCAACATCGTCGACGCGCAGGTTTTCAATGCGCTCGGCCCCAAGGGCGTGCTCGTCAACGTCGCGCGCGGCTCGCTGGTGGACGAACCGGCGCTCCTCGACGCTCTCGAAACCGGCCGCATCGCGGGCGCCGCGCTCGACGTCTTCGCCGACGAGCCGCGCGTGCCGGAGCGCTTGCTTGCGCTGCCGAACGTCGTGCTGACGCCCCATATGGCGAGCGCCACGCACGAGACCCGCCAGGCCATGGCCGATCTCGTGCTCGCCAATCTCGACGCGCATTTCGCGGGCCGCGAGATGCCCAGCGCGCTCGTATGAGCGCGGCGGCGCTCGCAGCGGCGGAGATCGAAGTCGATCCCGCGCCGGTCGTGATCTTCATGGGCGTGTCCGGTTCGGGCAAGACGACGCTCGGCGAGGCGCTGGCGGCGCGGCACGGCTTCCGCTTCCTCGATGCCGACGATTTCCATCCGACCGAAAACGTCGCGAAGATGCGCTCGGGCGTGCCGCTCGACGATGCCGACCGCGCGCCCTGGCTCGAGCGCCTGTCCGAGCTCCTGGCCGCAGCGACGGCGCCGACCGTGCTCGCCTGCTCCGCCCTGAAGGCGCGCTATCGCACGCGGCTCGCGGCCGGCTGCGACCCGGCGCTGTTCGTTCATCTCGCGGGCTCGCGCGGCACGATCGGGGCGCGCCTGTCGGCGCGCAGCGATCACTACATGCCGCCCTCGCTGCTCCAGAGCCAGATGGAGGCGCTGGAAGCGCCCGGCGAGGAGGAGGGCGCCCTGACGCTCGACTGCGACCAACCCGTCGAGTCTCTCTGCGCGGCGGTGATGTCGGCGCTCGCGAACCGTCGCCGGGCGTCGCAGCCCGCAGCACCGGCCTTGGCGTAGTCCGGCCTGTAAGCCTCGGGGGCGGTGGGCGTCAGATGTCCGCGACCGGGTTCGAACCGGCGTGGCTCCGGCGCGGTTCGGGCGCTCGTCCCCGCCAGCGCCGGCCCCTGAGGCTGGCGGCGGACACCGCGAAGACGGCGAGAAGCACGAGCGCCCCCGTGGGCACGAAGACGGCGAAGGGCGCGCGCTCGACATAGGGCAGGCCCTCGGCCAGCACGAGGCCCCATTCCGGCGCGGGGGGACGGGCGCCGAGGCCGAGAAAGCCGAGCGCGGCGAGCGCCAGCGCGATGCCGGGCAGCCGCAGCATGGCATGGCGCAGGACCGGGCCGAACAGGGCCGGGATCACGTAGCGGACCGTCGTGCGCACCGGGCCGACGCCGAGCAAGGGCGCGATGCGCACATGCGGCTGGGCGCGCGCCTCCTTCGACAGGGCCGCGACATGGGCGGCGAGCGGCGCCCAGGCGGTCAGAAGGACGGCGAGCATCGCCCCGTTCTGGCTCGGCCCCGTGATCGCGGCGACGAAGAGCCCGGCGAGGATGGGCGGCGTCGCCTTGGTGATCTCGATCGGCCCCGCCATGAGGCGCGGCATGGAGCCGGCGAAAAGCGCGATCAGGAGGGCGAGACCGGCGGTGATCGAGGCCGTGACGATCGTGCTCGCGGCGCCGTGCGAGACGCGCGCCAGAAGATCGCGCCCCGTGCCGTCCGCCCCGAGCGGCAGGGCGAGGCTCGGCGCTTCGAGCCTCAGATGCGCCGAGGTGAAGGGGTCGCGCCCGAGACCGGCGAGGATCAGGACGGCCAGCAGCGCCAGCGCCAGCGCCGGAACGAGAAGCGCCGCCGGGCGCGAGACCGCCTCCGGGGCGGCGACGGGCAGCGAGCCGGTGCGCAGGGCGGGCCGCAGGAGATGGGCCGACAGGAGATTGGCGAGCGAGCCGAGCCCGACCGCGAGAAGAAGAAGGATGAGGATGCCGGTCTGGAGCGCGGGAAGGTCCTGCGCCGTCGCCGCGCCGAGCGTCGCGCGGCCGAGGCCCGGAATGGCGAAGACCTGCTCCACCGCCACCGCGCCGCCCGTCAGCCCGATCAGCACCATGCCGACCTGCGGCAGGAGGCCCGGCAGGGTGCGCTGGACGACCGCGAGAAGAATGCGCCCGCGCGAGAAGCCGGCGATGCTCCAGGTCGCGACCCAGCGCTCCGAGAAGGTCGCGGCGAGCCCGTCCGAGAACAGCCGTCCGAGAAGCCCGCCGGCGGGAAGGCCCATGGCGAGCGCGGGCAGGACGACATGGCGCCAGTCGGTCCAGCCATAGGGCGGGAACCAGCCGAGCCAGACCGCGAAGACCACGAGAAGCGAGGTCGCCAGAACGAATTCGGGGAGCGAGGTGAACACCGCGCCCGCCAGTCCCGAGCCGCGCCGTGCCTCTCCGCCGAGCCCCGCGCGGACCGTCGGCGCGCAGACGAGGGCGAGAACGAGGAGGACCACCGGCAGCGCGCAGGCCATCAGGACGAGCGACGTGCCGGTCGCCTCGATCATGCCGGGCAAAACCGGCGCGCCGGAAATCCAGGACGTGCCGGCATCGCCCCGCGCGAGGCCGGCGAACCAGGTGAGAAGCGCCTCCCACGGCCCGCGATCGAGGCCGAGCTGCGCCCGGATGGCCCCGAGCGCCTCGGCGGTGGCTTCCTGGTCGCCCGAGCGCGCGCGCAGGATCGAGAGCGCGGGGTCGCGCCCCGAAAGCCAGGGCAGGAGAGCGACGAGAACGAGGACGCCGAGAAGCGTCACCGCGCGCGACAGGGCGGGCAGGAACGGCGAGAAACGCCGCGCGAGCGCGCGCGACGTCCCGAGGATCGGTGTTGCAGTAGGAGGCACGGCGTCGGTCATTGCGCCTTTGCGGCGATCGCGGTCGCGGGCCGGACGAGTTCGCGCTCGCGCGGATCGCGCGCGGCCGCCGAAACGCCGGCCTGCTCACCCTGAATGACGCGCTCGTGCAGCATGGGAACGGCGGCGCCGGTGGCGAGGATCGCGGCTTCCGCCTCGATGATCGCCGTCTGGCGCTCGGGGCCGGCGGGCAGCGCGCTGGCGCGGGCGAGCGTGGCGTCCACATCGGCGTTGCAGAGCTGCGCGATGTTGAACGAGCCGGCGCAGGAGAAGTCGCTGACCATGTAGGAGACCGGATCGCCGGAATCGAGCACGGTGGCGCGCGACAGGATGAAGGCGTCGAACCGGCCCGCGAGGGCGTCGGCCTCGATCTGGTGATACTGGCGCACGTCCTGGCGCACGCGGAAGCCGGCCGCCGTCAGCTGCTGTTCGAGGAGGACGGCGACCTCGGGCAGCTCGGCCCGGTCGGTGAAGGTCGCGAGCACGATCTCCGCGCCGCCCGCGTCGCCTTGCGGCGCGCTCGCCTCCGGCTTGCCGCGCAGCCCGGCCGCCCATGGCAGGGCCGGTCCGAGAAGGCCGCTCGCGACGTCGGCGCGGCCCTCGTAGACGATCCGCACCAGGGCGGCGCGGTCCACGGCCCCGGCCGCGAGCCGGCGCAGCCGCGCGTCGGCGAAGGGGCCGCGCTTGGTGTTGAGATAGAGCGTGTTGGTGCGGGGCATCGGCACTTCGTGGATCAGGGCCGGGTCGATCAGCGCCGCCTGCGACACCGGGATCGCTTCCACGATGTCGGCGACGCCGGTGCGCAGCGCCGCCGCGCGCGCCGTCCCGTCCGAGACGTAGTCGGCGTCGATCCCCGAAAGCCGGGCGGGCTCGCCCCAATAGCCGTCGAACCGGTCGAGCCGGGCGCTGGTCGTGCCGTTGATCTCCTTCAGGACGAAGGGTCCGGTGCCGGCCTCGATCGGGCTGACGCGCCCGTCCGCGCGGTAGGCGCGCTCGGCGAGGATCGCGAGCTGCGGGCTCGACAGGCGGTTGGGGATCAGCGGATCGACGGCGGCGCTGCGCACGATGACGCCGCCGTCGCCGTCCGCCGTGATCTCGAGCTCGACGCCGTCGAGAATGCGGGGCTTGGGCGCGGCCTTGGTGGCCGCCACCAGCGAGGCGACGACGCGCTCGGGCGTGAGCTGGCTGCCGTCGTGGAACAGGACTCCCTCGCGGATCGCGAAGCGCCAGGTGCGGTCGTCGCGGCGCTCCCAGCCGGTGGCGAGAAGCGGCTGGGGCGTGCCGTCGGCGTCGAGCCGCACCAGCGTTTCCGCCGCGCTCCAGCGCGACAGCTTGAACGCGTCGTCGGAAAGCGGCGACAGGCCGGAGCGCGGCGGCTGGAGCATGGCGAGGCGCGCGCGGGGCGCCGTGGCGGCCTCCTGCGCCAGGGCGGCGCCCGGCAGCGCGAGGGCGCCGGCCCCGAGCGACAGCGCGGTGGCGAGGCGAAGGAGAAGCGAGGTCGTCGGATGGGCCATGGCGGGTCCTCCAGGAAACGGGTCGGTCGAAGAAGGGAAAAAGAAGCGGTCGGCGTCAGCCGGGGCGGGAATGGGCAAGGCGCGCGGCCTCGACCAGGGCGCGGGTGCTCGGATGCCGGGGCGCGGCGACGAGCTCGCCGGTCGGGCGATCCTCGACGATCCGCCCCTCGCTCATGACGAGGATGCGCTCGCACAGACGCGCGACGGAGGCGAGATCGTGCGACACGACGAGAAGCGCGGTGCCGCGCGCCTTCGACAGGCGCAGGAGGACGTCCGACACCTGCCGGCGGATCGGCAGGTCGAGCCCGCTCACCGGCTCGTCCGCGACGAGGAGGGCGGGGCGCGTCGCGATGGCCCGGGCGATCGCCACGCGCTGCGCCTGACCGCCGGAAAGCTCGGCGCGCCGCCGCTCGTGGAACTCCGGGCCGAGCCCGACCGAGGCCAGCGCCTCGGCGGCGCGCGAGCGGCAGTCGCAATCGACATCCAGCCGGTGCAGGGGTTCGCGGACCTGCGCGAGGACGCTCATGCGCGGGTCGAGCGAGGCGGCGGGGTCCTGCGGGATGTACTGGACCTGTCGGCGATACCAGCGCAGCGCCGCCGGGCCCGCCGGTTTCACCGGCTGGCACTGGCACAGGATATGGCCGCAATCGGGCTCCTCGATCGCGAGCAGCGTGCGCAGGAGCGTCGTCTTGCCGGCGCCCGACGCGCCGATCAGCGCCACGCGCTCGCCCGGATGGATGGCGAGGTCGATGTCGGCAAGCACCGGACGGCGCCGGGCGCGTCGCCAGAAGGCCGGCGCCGGCTCGACATAGCTGCGGGCGAGACCCTGGACGGACAGGAGCGAGCCGTCCGCGTTGAGGCTGGGACCGGTCATCGCTCAGGCCGCGTCGGGCAGCCGGTCGGCCTCGAAACAGGCCACCAGTTCGCGGGTGAAGGGATGGGCGGGGCGCGCCAGAATGGCCTCGATCGGGCCATCCTCGACGATCCGCCCTTCGGCGAGAACCAGAACGCGTTCGCAGGTCATGGATGCGGCCGACAGATCGTGGGTGACGAGAAGCAGCGCCGGCCCCGCCTCGCCGCCGGTCCGCTCGCGCAGCACGCCGAGCACCTTGCCCTGCGTGACGAGATCGAGCGCGGTGGTCGGTTCGTCGGCGACGACGAGCGGCGTGCGGCAGGCGAGCGCGACGGCGATGCAGACGCGCTGGCGCTGGCCGCCCGAGATTTCGGCCGGGCTCGTCCTCAGGAAGGCGTCGGTCGCCGGCAGATCGACAGCGCGCAGGAGATCGAGCGCGGCTTGCCGCGCCTCGGGCTTCGAAAGGCCGGCATGGCGGCGCAGCGGCTCGGCGAGCTGGACGCCGATCGAAACGAGCGGGTTCAGCGCCGAGGCCGAGTCCTGCGACACGAGAGCGACGCGCGCCTCGCGCGGGCGCTGGGGCACGCGCAGGCCCGTCACGTCGCATCCGGCGACCTCGATGCGGCCCGTGCAGCGCGCGTCCGGCGCGAGGAGCCCGACGATGGCCCCGGCCGTCAGCGACTTGCCCGAGCCCGAGGCGCCGAGGAGACAGACGCGCTCGCCCGCCCCGATCGCGAAGGACACGTTGCGAAGAATCCGCTGCCCGGAAAGGTCCAGGCACAGATCCCGAATGGAAAGAGGGCAAGAGGCCACGCAAAACGCTCCGTTCGGCGCCGCGATAACCGATACGTTATATTATTACAAGACCGATGCTGTGATTCGTTAGCTGTGCATTGACCCGGCCGCAATGATCCATTATTCTATCGATCTATAGAACATGAGGTGGCGATGCAGGTGGATCAGGAACAATTGGAGCGAGGTGCCGAACTCCTGCGCTCCCTTTCCGACCCGCAACGCCTGCGCACGCTTCTGATCCTGGCGACGGGCGAGCGAACGGTGACGGAGCTCGCGGCGCTCAGCGAGGAAAAGGTCGGGACGGTCTCGGCACGGCTGAAGGTGCTCCATGCCGCCGCGCTCGTGTCCCGCCGCCGCACCGGCCAGTCGATCCATTACGGGCTCGCCGACAGCCATGTTCTTCAGATCATCCGCGCCGCCATCGACCATGCCAACGGGCTTGGCTGCGCCCATGACCACCCGCCAACCGAGGACGATTCCATGAGCCACGACCATCTGTCCCACGACGAGCATCCGCACGAGCATGGCCCGACCTGCGGGCACATCGCGGTCAAGCACAAGGACCATGTGGACTATCTCCACGACGGCCATCTGCACCATCCGGACGGCGACGGCGTGACCGAGCACGTGATCGAGGTGAGCGAGACCAACCCGTCGCGCTGCACGCCCGAGAACGGCCACGAAGGCCACGAGGCCGGCCATGTGCACGGCCCGGGCTGCGGCCACGAGGCCGTGCCGCACGGCGACCATATCGACTATCTCGTCAACGGCCGCCTCCACCACCAGCATGGCGACCATTGCGACGATCACGGCCCGCTGGAAATCGTGCGCGCCTGAGAGCGTCCAACAAAACCTCCGGGGTATTGTTAGGCGCTCCAAGCCGGCCCTTCGACCCGCCGAACGCGGCGGCGCCCCGTGGCGCCGTCGTCTGCGCCTTCGGGCAGGCTAGAGACGCAGCAGGACTTGGAGGTCGGCGACATTCGTGCCGGTCGGCGGCATCAGGATGAGATCGCCGGAGGCCTTCAGGGCGTGATAGCTGTCGTTGCGGGCGAGCGCTTCGGTCGGATCGACGCCCGCCTCGCGCATCCGCGAGAGCGTCGCGCCGTCCACGAGGCCGCCGGCGGCATCGGTCGGCCCGTCGCGCCCGTCGGTTCCGCCCGACAGGAACACGAAGTCGCCGGGGAGGCCGCGCGCCCGCGCGAGCGCCGCGACACGCAGGCTGAGTTCCTGGTTGCGCCCGCCGAGCCCGTCGCCGGCGATCCGCACCGTGGTTTCGCCGCCGAAGAGAACCGCGCCGCCCGGCTGCGGCCAGTGCGCGAGCACCGTTTCCGCCGCATCCGACACGTCGCCGACGAGCGGCTCGGCGACCTGTTTCGCCCCGGCGCAGGCCCGCGCCATGGCCGCGAGCGACAGCGCGTTCGAGCCGATCAGCCGATTGTCCACGGGCGGCAGAGAGCGGGGCGGATGGGCGCGCTCCAGATGGCGGCGCACGGTGTCCGGCACCTTTTCCCAGAGGCCGAACCGGCGCAGAAGCGCGGCGGCGTCGGCTTCCGAGCCGAGCGGAGCGGCGGTCGGGCCGCTCGCGACGATGCCGAGATCGCCTTCCACCACGTCCGACAGGATGAGCGACAGGATGCCCGCCGGCGCGGCGGCGCGGGCGAGCCCGCCGCCCTTGAGGCGCGACAGCGACTGGCGCACGAGATTGGTTTCGCCGATCTCCGCCCCAGAGGCGAGAAGCAGGCGGTTGACGGCGATCTTGTCGGCGAGCGACACGCCCTCGACCGGCGCCGGCAGGAGCGCCGAAGCGCCGCCCGACACGAGCGCCAGCAGCCGGTCCTGCGGCCCGAGCGCCTGCGCGCGGCGCAGAACCTCGCGCGCCGCCGCCTCGCCCCGCTTGTCCGGGACGGGGTGGGAGGCGAAGTGAACGTCCGCGCCCGGAAGATCCACCGCAAGACCGTCCACGGTGACGATCAGCGTCTCGTCCGCGTCGATCACGGATAGCGCGGCCCTGGCCATCAAGGGCGCCGCCTTGCCGAAGGCGACGACCGAGACGCGCCCGCCCGGGCCGGGGGCCGGCAGCGGGGCCTCGCGCAGCGATCGCACAACGGAATGCGAGGGATCGGCGGCCTCGACGCCCGCGCGGAACAGGTCGAGGGCTCGCGCCCGCAATGCGTCATACCGGCTCACGGCATCCTCCCAGAACTCGTGACAGGCGCGAGCGTGCAGATTCGCGCCGGGCGAAGGGGCGCACGAATGGCGCGCCCCTTCAAGCTGCAAGTGCCGGGGCCGAACTCTCGCGGGGTCGGCTGGCCGGGGCCTTCGCCGGTCAGAGCGTTGCGAAGGCCCGTTGCGGCGGGTCTCGTCTCGCTACGCGGCGAAAAACCTCGAACCCTCTCGGGTCCGAGGCTTCGGCATCGCCGCTCAGCCGCGCCGGCCGGCGGCCTTCTTCTCCAAGCGGCGGCGATGCAGGACGGGCTCGGTGTAGCCGTTCGGCTGTTCGCGGCCCTTCAAGACGAGATCGAGCGCGGCCTGGAAGGCGATCGAGCCCTCGAAATCCGCCGCCATCGGTTCGTAGGCCGCATCGCCCGCGTTCTGCTGATCGACGACCGCCGCCATGCGCTGCATGGTCTCGACGACCTGGGCCTCGCTGACGACGCCGTGCAGCAGCCAGTTGGCGATGTGCTGCGAGGAGATGCGGCAGGTCGCGCGGTCCTCCATCAGGCCGACATCGTTGATGTCGGGCACCTTGGAGCAGCCGACGCCCTGGTCCACCCAGCGCACGACATAGCCGAGAATCCCCTGCGCATTGTTGTCGAGCTCGGCCTGCACGTCCTCCGGCGTCCAGTTCGGGCGCACGGCGACGGGAATGGTGAGGATGTCGGTGAGCTGCGTGCGCGGATGGCCTTCCAGCTTGCCCTGCACCTCGGCGACGTCCACCTCGTGATAGTGCGTCGCATGCAGCGTCGCGGCGGTCGGCGAAGGCACCCAGGCCGTGTTGGCGCCGGCCTTGGGGTGGCCGACCTTCTGCTCCAGCATGGCCGCCATCTTGTCGGGCATGGCCCACATGCCCTTGCCGATCTGGGCATGGCCCTTCAGGCCGCAGGCAAGGCCGGTGTCGACGTTGCGGTCCTCGTAGGCCTTGATCCAGGTGGAGGCCTTCATGTCCCCCTTGCGGATCATGGGTCCGAGTTCCATCGAGGTATGCATCTCGTCGCCGGTGCGGTCGAGGAAGCCGGTGTTGATGAAGACGACGCGCTTGCGGGCGCGGCGGATGCATTCCTTGAGGTTCACCGTGGTGCGGCGTTCCTCGTCCATGATGCCCATCTTGACCGTGTTGGGCTGAAGACCCAGCGCGGCTTCGACGCGGGCAAAGATCTCGTCGGCGAACTCGACCTCGTCCGGCCCGTGCATCTTGGGCTTCACGATGTAGACGGAGCCGGCGCGGCTGTTCCTCGGCCCTTCCGTCTTGCGGAGATCGTGCATCGCGATCAGCGTCGTGATCATCGCGTCGAGAATGCCTTCCGGCGCCTCGGAGCCGTCGGGCAGGAGCACGGCGGGGTTGGTCATGAGGTGGCCGACATTGCGCACCAGCATCAGCGAGCGGCCGGGCAGCGTCAGCGTCGAGCCGTCCGGCGCCGTGTAGTCCCGGTCGGGGTTGAGCCGGCGCGTCAGCGTCTTGCCGCCCTTCTCGAAGGTCTCGGCTAGGTCGCCCTTCATGAGGCCGAGCCAGTTGCGATAAACGGCGACCTTGTCCTCGGCATCCACGGCCGCGACGGAATCCTCGCAATCCTGGATCGTCGTGACGGCGCTCTCCAGGATCACGTCGGAGATCCCCGCGCGGTCGAGACGGCCGATCGGCGTCGAGGCGTCGATCACCAGTTCGGCGTGGAGGCCGTTGGTCTGGAGGAGGATCGCGTCGGGCTTGTCCGCCGCGCCGCGAGTGCCCGCGAACTGCTCGGGCGAGGCAAGGCCGGTTTCGCCCGTCTCCAGCCGCACGGTGAGCGTGCCGCCCTCGACCGAAAAGCCCGTGGCGTCCGTCCACGACGCCCCGGCGAGGGGCGCGGAGCGGTCGAGAAAGGCGCGCGCCCAGGCGACGACCTTGGCGCCGCGCGTCGGATTGTAGCCGCCGCCGCGCGTCGCGCCGTCTTCTTCGGAAATCGCGTCCGTGCCGTAGAGCGCATCATAGAGCGAGCCCCAACGGGCGTTCGCCGCGTTCAGGGCGAAGCGGGCATTGAGCACGGGCACGACGAGCTGCGGCCCGCCGATGGCGGCGATCTCCGGATCGACATTCGCCGTCTCGACGCAAAACGCCTCGCCCTCCGGGACGACATAGCCGATCTCGCGTAGGAAGCGTTCGGCTTCCGCGCCGTCCACCGCCTGGCCGCGATGCGCCCGGCACCAGGCGTCGATTTGCGCCTGCATGTCGTCGCGCACCGCCAGAAGCGCGCGGTTGCGCGGCGTCAGATCGGTGAGGATCGCGGCGAGCGCGCGCCAGAAGACCGCGGCCTCGACGCCCGTGCCGGGCAGGGCCTCGGTTTCGATGAAATCGCGCAGCTCGCGCGCGATCGTCAGTTGTTCGATTTTGACCACCTCGGTCATCGTCCGTCTTCCCATGGTTGAACGGAACGGCCTGCCTTGCGCTCGGCCGGTCCGGCATATGCGGATGCGAAGCGGCCGGGGCCGCTTCGGCGTGGCTCGGCTTCGTCAGCCGATCTCGTGGGCGGCCATCCCCTCCAGGGCCTTGATGACCGCCGAATGGTCCCAGCCCTTGCCGCCCTGCGCGGCGCAGGCGGAAAAGAGCTGCTGCGTCGCCGCCGTGTTGGGGAGCGGCACGCCGAGCGCGCGCCCGTTCTCGAGCGCGAGGTTCAGGTCCTTCTGATGCAGCTCGATGCGAAAGCCCGGCGCGAAGCTGCGCTTCACCATGCGCTCGCCATGCACTTCCAGAACGCGGGACGTGGCAAAGCCGCCCATCAGCGCCTCGCGCACCCGCGCCGGGTCGGCGCCCGCGCGGGAGGCAAAGAGCAGCGCCTCGGCGACGGCCTCGATGTTGAGCGCGACGATGATCTGGTTGGCGACCTTGGTGGTCTGCCCCGCGCCGTTCTCGCCGACGAGCGTGATGGTCTTGCCCATCGCCTCGAAAAGCGGGCGGGCGCGCTCGAAGGCGCTGTCCGGGCCGCCGACCATGATCGTGAGGCTCGCGGCCTTGGCGCCGACCTCGCCGCCCGAGACGGGCGCGTCGAGATAGTCGCAGCCGAGCGCCCGGATGCGCTCGGCGAAAGTCTTCGTCGCGATCGGCGAGATCGAGCTCATGTCGATCACGAGCTTGCCGGGCGACAGCCCCTCGGCAACGCCGCCCTCGCCGAAGAGAACCGCTTCGACATCGGGCGTGTCGGGCAGCATGGTGACGACGATCTCGGCGCCCTCCGCGACCTCCCGCGCGCTGGCGCAGGCCTTGCCGCCGGCGTCCACGAGGTCGGCGGGCACCTGCCGTCCGCTTTTGAGAAGGAGCGTGTGACCCGCCTTCAGGAGATGGGCGGCCATGGGGCGCCCCATCGTGCCGAGGCCGATGAATCCGATCGTCGTCATGCGCTTTTCCTCCGGGATGGCTGGGCTTGGGTTCTCGCCTGTTCGAACCAGCCGAGCCCCTCCGTGGTGCGGCCGGCGGGCTTGTATTCGCAGCCCACCCAGCCCGCGTAGCCGAGCCGGTCGAGGTGATCGAACAGGAAGGGATAGTTGATCTCGCCGGTGCCCGGTTCGTGGCGGCCGGGCGTGTCGGCGATCTGGATATGGGCGATGCGGGAGAGATGCGCCTGGAGCGTCGGGGCGAGATCGCCCTCCATGATCTGCATGTGGTAGATGTCGTATTGCAGGAAGAGATTGTCCGACCCGACCTCGTCCATGAGGGCGAGGGCCTGAACCGTGCCGTTCAGGTAGAAGCCCGGAATGTCGCGCGTGTTGATCGGCTCGATCAGAAGGCGGAGGCCCGCGCGCTTCAGCTCCGCGGCGGCATGGGCGAGGTTTTCGACCAAGGTTTCGCGCAGGCGCGCCGGGTCGGCACCCTCCGGGGCGACGCCGACGAGGCAGTTGACCTGGCCGCAGCCGAGCGCGGCGGCATAGTCGATCGCCTGCGCGACGCCGGCCCGGAACTCGGAGCGGCGGTCGGGCAGGATCGCAAGGCCCCGCTCGCCCTTGGCCCAGTCGCCCGCCGGCATGTTGTGGAGCACCTGCGTCAGGCCGTTGTCGGCCAGGCGCCTCGCGATCTCCTCCTTGGCGAAGGCATAGGGAAACAGGAACTCGACGCCCTCGAAGCCCGCGCGGCGCGCGTGCGCGAAGCGGTCGAGAAAGTCGTGTTCGTTGAACAGCATCGTGAGATTGGCGCAGAATTTCGGCACGCGGGGTCTCCTGAGGGGTCGGAGGGGCGAGTGGCCCGGCACGGATGCCGGGCGGCCTTGTCGGTCAGGCGCAGGCGAGGGCGGGGGCCGGCGTCAGCGAAGGGTCGAGGCAGAGGATGTCCTCGAACTCGTTGACCCCGTCGATCTCGGTGCCCATGGCGATATTGGTGACGCGCTCCAGGATGAATTCGAGGACGACCGGGACCCGGTGCTCGGCCATCAGCGCTTCGGCCCGCGCGAAGGCGTCCTTGAACTCGTTCGGGCTCCGCACCCGGATCGCCTTGCAGCCGAGCCCTTCGGCCACCGCCACATGATCGACGCCGTAGCCGGCCAGCGCGTCCTCGCCCGGAGCGGCGTTGATGTTCTCGAAGGCAAGACTCACCTCGAAATCCATCTCGAAGCCGCGCTGCGACTGGCGGATCAGGCCGAGATAGGAATTGTTCACGACCACATGCAGGAAGGGCAGCTTGTGCTGCGCCCCGACCGCCAGTTCCTCGATCATGAACTGGAAGTCGTAGTCGCCCGACAGCGCGACGATGCGCCGGTCGGGGTCGGCCGCGCGCACGCCGAGCGCCGCCGGCAGGGTCCAGCCGAGCGGGCCGGCCTGCCCGCAATTGATCCAGTTGCGCGGCTCGAAGACCCGCAGGAACTGCGCCCCCGCGATCTGCGACAGGCCGATCGTCGTGACGTAGCAGGTGTCGCGGCCGAAGGCCTCGTTCATCTCCTGATAGACGCGCTGGGGCTTCAGCGGCACCTGATCGAAATGGCTCCGGCGCAGCATGCTGGCCTTGCGATGGGCGCATTGATCGGCCCAGTCCGAGCGATCGCGCAGGCTTCCGCGCGCCTTCATCTCGCGCGCGACCGAGATGAACATGTCGAGCGCCAGGCCCGCATCCGAGACGATGCCGAGATCGGGGCCGAACACCCGCCCGATCTGCGTCGGCTCGATATCGACGTGAACGAAGCGCCGGCCGCGCGTGTAGACCTCGATCGAGCCCGTATGCCGGTTGGCCCAGCGATTGCCGATGCCGAGCACGAAGTCGGAGGCGAGGAAGGTCCGGTTGCCGTAGCGATGGCTCGTCTGCAGCCCGACCATGCCGACCATGAGCGGATGATCGTCGGGGATCGCGCCCCAGCCCATCAGCGTCGGGATCACCGGAATGCCCGTGAGTTCGGCGAATTCCACCAGCCGGTCGGCCGCATCGGCGTTGATGATGCCGCCGCCCGCCACGATCAGGGGGCGCTCGGCCTCGTTCAGCATGGCCAGCGCGCGCTCGGCCTGCCGGCGCGAACAGGCCGGCTTGTGGGGCGCGAGCGGCTCGTAGCTGTCGATGTCGAACTCGATCTCGGCGAGCTGCACGTCGATCGGCAGATCGACGAGAACCGGGCCGGGCCGGCCCGAGCGCATCAGGTGGAAGGCTTGGCTGAAGACCTGCGGCACGAGCGCGGGCTCGCGCACGGTCACGGCCCATTTGGCGAGCGGCTTGGCGATGGCCTCGATATCGACGGCCTGGAAGTCTTCCTTGTGGAGCTTGGCGCGCGGCGCCTGTCCGGTGATGCAGAGGATGGGGATGGAATCGGCGGAAGCCGAATAAAGGCCTGTGATCATGTCCGTGCCGGCCGGGCCGGACGTGCCGATGCAGACGCCGATCTTGCCGGCTTTCGCCCGCGTGTAGCCCTCGGCCATGTGCGAGGCGGCCTCGACATGGCGCGCCAGGATATGGCGGATGCTGCCGCGCGCCTTGAGGGCGGAATAGAGGGGATTGATCGCCGCGCCGGGCACGCCGAAGGCGCAGTCCACCCCTTCGCGCTCCAGAACCAAGACCGCCGCATCGACTGCGCGCATTCTCGCCATGTTGACCTCCCATCGCTTGGTGAGGCCTCACTGTGCGGTCCCGGCGGCACGGGCAGAAGTGCGACGCGCCGATTTGATTTATTCCTGCCTGGAATGACCGGACGGGGAATGGCCGGACGGGGAGGCGCGCTCGCTGCTCCACCACTCGCCCTGGAAATGGCGCGCCAGATGGTCGATCAGCGCGCGCACCTTGCGCGGCACGAGCCGGGGCGAGGGGAAGACGGCGGTGAGCGTCTGTTCGGGCAGCGCGTGGCCGGGCATGACGCGCACGAGTTCGCCCGATGCCAGCGCGTCCTCGGCGACGTAACGCGGCAGGATGGCGACGCCGAGCCCCGAGCGCGCCGCCGAGAGAAGCGCCGGCAGGTTGTTGGAGCGGAAGAAGCCGCTGACGGCGCGGGGCTCGTCCTCGCCCCCTTCGCCGCGCAGCCGCCAGACCGCGTCGCCATGGACGCTCGAATAGGTGATGCAGTCGTGGTCGACGAGGTCGGCCGGGGCGGCTGGCGCGCCGCGCCGCGCGAGATAGGCGGGGGCGGCCACCATGACCCAGGGGTTGACGCCGAGATGCCGCACGCCGAGCGAGGAATCCTCGAGCCGCCCCATGCGCAGGGCGACGTCGATGCCCCGCGCGATCAGATCGACATAGGCATCCTCGCAGACGAGCTCGATCCGCAGGCGCGGATTGGCGCGCATGAAGGGCACGAGCATCGGCCCGACCACGGCCTCGCCGAGCGCCACGGAGGTCGACAGCCGCAAGGAGCCTTCGAGATGGGCGTCCTGCCGCCGCACGAGATCGTCCGCCCCGTCGATCAGCTCCAGGATCGCCTTGCACTTCTCGTAATAGGCGAGGCCGAGTTCGCTCGGATGCGCGCCGCGCGTGTTGCGGTTGATCAGCCGCGCGCCGACATGCGCCTCCAGCCAGGCGACGTTCTTGGTGACGGTGGATTGCGACAGATCGAGGCTGTCGGCGGTTCGCGAGAAGCTGCCGAGTTCCACGACGCGCGCGAAGATGCGCAGGCTCGCGAGTTGATCCAAGAAGAGGCCTCCTGCCGTGCGGGCGCGGAACCGGCGCGCATCCGACCTCAGCCGAGCGCACCGCATGAAACGAGAGAAAGGGCCCGGAGGCCCTTTCGTGTCGGCTCGAAGGAGCGGCCGATCCGGCCGCCCGGGTTCAGTGGCGGACCGCCACCGCGATGGCCTCGCCGTCCTGATCCACATAGCTCCCGTTCTTCGGGGCGATCGCATAGTAGAAGAGGGCGCCGAGCCCGGCCGCGATGAACCAGGAGAAGTGCGACAGCGGTGCCAGCGCCGGCAGGAAGGCGAAGAGGAGCGAGATGATGGCGGAGGGAACCAGCGCCTGAATGGCCTTGGGGTTCACGCCGTTACGGTAGAAATAGGGGCCGTTCGGGTCCGCCGAGTAGAGGGCGGGCACGTCGATGCGCTGGCGGCGGATCAGCCAGTAGTCGGCCATCACGATGCCGAACAGGGGGCCGAGCAGGGCGCCGAGGCCGCCGAGGAAGTAGAGGATGACGATCGGCGAATTGTAGAGGTTCCAGGGCAGGATCACGAAGCCGATGACGCCGCTCACCACGACCGCGCGGCGGAAGCTCAGGTATTTCGGCATGAGATTGGCGAGCGCGAAGGCCGGCGCGACGAAATTCGCCATGAGATTGACGGCGATCGTCAGGATCAAGAGCGACAGGCTCGCCAGGACGAGGAACAGGGTGTTCGGAATGCTCTGCACGATGTCGGTCGGGCTCTGGATCAGGCGCCCGTCGATCGACAGCTGGCCGCCGGCGAGGATCACCACCATCACGCCGAAGAAGAGCATGTTGATCGGGATGCCCCAGAAATTGCCGACCGAGATCGCCCGACGCGAGGTCGCGCCGCGCGTGAAGTCGCAGAAGTTGAGGACGAAGGTTCCGTAGATCGCGACCCAGAGCGAGGCGCCGCCCAGAATCTGCAGCCACATCGTGCCGCCGGTGACGGCGTTGGGCGGGGTCAGCTGCAATTGGCCGCCCGAGCGGTAGAGCACCCAGGCCGCGAGCGCCAGGAAGGTGAAGAGGATCACCGGCCCGGCGAAGGCCTCGTAGCGGCGGATGCTTTCCATGCCGTAGCAGGCGATGACGACCTGAACGACCCAGAGGATGGAGAAGCTGATCCAGCCGAGCACGGAAAGGCCGAGCACCATCTGGTCGGCCAGCGGCGCGAGGCCGGGGGCGAGCGCGATCAGGAGAACGTCGAGCACCATGGAGGCGAGATAGGTCTGGATGCCGAACCAGACGATCGCGACGCCGCCACGGATCAGCGAGGGAATCTGCGCCCCGCGCACGCCGAAGCTGATGCGGCTCATCACCGGGAAGGGTACGCCCGTCTTCAGGCCCATATAGCCCGACAGGTTGAGGAGCAGGAACAGGAAGACGCTGCCGAGCAGCATGACGAGCAGGATCTGCCACGCGCCGAGCCCGAGCGCGAAGAGGCCGATGGCGAAGGCGTAATTGCCCAGACTATGGGTGTCGTTCGCCCAGAGCGCGAAGATATTGTAGGTGTTCCAGGTCCTCCCGACCCGTTTCGTCGGCGCGAGATCGGCGTTGTAGAGCGTGGGGGAGACCCCCGGCGGCATGCGGTTTTCGAGAGCGCCGACGAGGCTGCGATCCCCGTCGATCTCGTAGATGGTTTCGTTCATCACAGGCTTACCTCCCGTTTTGCCTGAAGAGCCGGCCGTCCCGTCGCCCTGGCGTGAGGGTTCGAGCTTTCGAACCTCTACGCCGGCGCGAGCCGTGACCGCCGGTGAGCGTCCTCCAGCGGATGCGGGACGCTCGGTTGTTTTCCTTTGTCGGTTTCGACGATGTCCAACACCACCTCGGCAATAGACGCTTCGCCTTCATGCGATTGACTGAAGTATTTTTCTGGAAACGATTTATACTATATTTCGTTTGACTTCCGTTTGCAATGAGTATTATCGAAATACATCCAACACGAGGGGAGGACGCCATGAGGGAATTTCGGATCGCGCTCGTCAACGCCAACACGACGCAGGCGATGACCGATCGAATGGTGCGCATGGCGCAGGCGCTCGCCCCGGCGGGCGTCACGATCGAGGGCCACACGGCGCCCGAAGGCGCGCCCTATATCTCGACGCCGGAAGCCGCCGCGCGCGCGGGCGAGATCGTCGCCGGCATGGCCGAGCGCTTCGCCGCCGGCGACACGCCCGACGCCGTCATGATCTCCTGCTTCGGCGATCCCGGCCTCTTCGAAGCGCGTGAAATCCTTTCCGTCCCCGTGCTCGGCATGGCCGATGCCTCCTGCCACGTCGCGGCCCAGCTCGGCCAGCGCTTCGCCATCGTCACCGGCGGGCGCGCCTGGGGCCCGATGCTGGAGACCTTCGTGGAGCGGATCGGCCTTGCCTCCCGCTTTGCCGGCGTGCGCACGCTGGAACTCACCGGAGACATGATCGCGGCCGACCCGGAAGGGGCGGAAAACGTCGTTCTCGAAGAGGTCCGCCAGGCCCATGCGGCCGGCGCGGACGTGGTGATCCTCGGCGGCGCGGGTCTCGTCGGATTTGCCGAAAAGCTCGCCCCGCGCGCGCCGGTCACGCTTCTGGATTCCCTCGCCTGCGTCGTCTCGCAGGCCTGCGCCCTCACCCAGTTCGGCCTCGCACCGCGCCGGGGCTAGGCGCGACTCGCCGGCGGCTTCCCGCGCGATCGAACAAAGGGAAGCCGCCGCGCGCATCATGCCGCCCGGCTCGCGGTCGGGGGCAGGCGGATCGTCCAGGGCTCGGGAAGGGGAAACTCCTCCAGATTGACGCCGGCGCCGCCGCGATCCACCACGAGGAAATCCTGCGGCCCGCTGATCGGCGTCAGAACGCCGTGCCAGACATTGCGGCGATAGTTCACGCCCTGGCCGGGCGCGGTGAGGAAGGCCTGCGGCTCGCCCGGCCGGCCTCCCTCGTCCGGGCAGACGATGACGAGAAAGGGCCGCGCATCCAGCGGCATGAAGGCCTGGCTGCCGAGCGGATGGCGCTCCACGAGATCGAGCCGCAGCGGCAACGCGTAGGGCGTGCCCCGGAAGATCGAGAGGATGGCGCGCCCGTCCTCGCCCCCTTCTTCACCCGACGTTTCGACGCGGGCAAGCTCGTGGAAGCGCTCGCAGCGCCCCCTATTGATCGGGTAGTGATGCGCCCAATCGGTGTCCAGGACCTCGCCGAACGGGGCGAAGGCGGCGCGGGTCAGCGGGTGGGCGACGATCTCCCGGCTCATCGCCGGGCGCCCGGCTTGAGCGCCGCGTGGCGGTTCACGTCCTTGTAGAGAAGATAGCGGAACGGGCCGGGGCCGCCCGCATAGCAGGCCTGCGGACAGAAGGCGCGCAACCACATGAAGTCGCCGGCTTCCACCTCCACCCAATCCTGGTTCAGGTGATAGACCGCCTTGCCTTCCAGCACGTAGAGCCCGTGCTCCATCACATGCGTTTCGGCAAAGGGGATGACCCCGCCCGGCTGCAGCGTGACGATGGTGACATGCATGTCGTGGCGCAGATCGTTCGGATCGACGAAGCGCGTCGTCGCCCAGGCGCCCTCGGTGTCCGGCATCGGGCTCGGCGCGATGTCGTTTTCGTTGAGGAAGAGCGGGTCGGGCTTGTCGAGGCCCGGCACCGGCTCGTAGGCCTTGCGCACCCAATGAAAGCGCGCGGCGCCTTGCGTCTCGTTGCGCAGCGTCCAGCCGCTGCCCGCCGGCAGATAGGCATAGCCGCCGGGCGTCAGCCGGTGCGCCGCGCCGTCCAGCGTGACGCTCACCTCGCCCTCCACCACGAAGAGGACGCCTTCGGCTTCCTCGTCGCTTTCGGGGTGCTGCGACCCGCCGCCCGGCTGCACCTCCATGATATATTGCGAGAAGGTCTCGGCGAAACCCGACAGGGGCCGCGCCAGAACCCAGAGCCGCGTCTTCTCCCAATGCGGCAGGAAGCTCGTCACGATGTCGCTCATCGTGCCCTTGGGGATGACGGCGTAACTCTCCGTGAACACCGCGCGGTCGGTGAGAAGCTGCGTCTGCGGCGGCAGGCCGCCCTTCGGCGCGTAATAGGACCGGGTCTTGGGGGGCTGGCTCATGCTCCGAACTTCTCCTCAATGCGCTTCCGCACGATCCGCTCGACTTCCCCGCAAGCGCGCTCGAGGGCCGCGTCGTCTCCGTCCGCCGACACGGTCTCGAAGGAGCCGAGCACATCGCGGCGCTGCTCCGGGCTCATGGAGCGGAAGGCGCGCACCATCGCGTTGTGCAGACCCTCGGCGCTGTCATGGGCGGGGCCGAGTTCCAACTCGCAGGTGCGCGCCGCGACGGTGGGCGAGGCGCCGAACAACGCGCCGAACTCGCGCGTGAAGTCTTCGCGCGACAGGCGCGAGGGGCGGAGCGCCGGTGCTCGGTAGGGATGAACGGTCCGCCAATGCTCGGCGATGTCGATCCGGCGGGCCAGCCAGACCTTGTCGTGGCTTTTGACGTAATCCACGAAGCGCTTCAGCGCGGCGAAGCGGCCGGGGCGTCCGATCAGGCGGCAATGAAGACCGATCGTCATCATGGAGGGCCGGCCCTCCTCGCCTTCGGCATATTGAACGTCGAAGGCGTCCTTCAGATAGGAGAAGAACTGGTCGCCCGAGTTGAAGCCCTGGGGCGTCGCGAAGCGCATGTCGTTCGCGTCCAGCGTATAGGGCAGCACGAGCTGCGGATCGATCGGGCGGCCGTGCCCGTCATGGTCGAGCCAATAGGGCAGCTCGTCGTCATAGGTGTCGGAGATCCAGGTGAAGCCCTTGTCCTCCGCCGCGAGCTTCACGGAATGGACCGAGGTGCGGCCGAGATAGAGCCCGGTCGGGCGCTCGCCGACGACCTCGCGGTGAAGGCGGATCGCCTCGGCGAGATCGGCGCGCTCGTCGGCTTCCGCGTGGTCGCGATAGTCGATCCAGCGCAGCCCGTGCGAGGCGATCTCCCAGTCGGCGCGCCGCATGGCGGCGACCTGCTCGGGCGAGCGGGCGAGCGCCGTCGCCACGCCATAGACGGTGATCGGCACCTCGGCGCGGGTGAACAGGCGATGGAGGCGCCAGAAGCCGACCCGCGCGCCATATTCGTAGATGGATTCCATGTTCCAGTGGCGCTTGCCCGGCCAGGGCGCGGCGCCGACGATCTCGGACAGGAAGGCTTCCGAGGCGGCATCGCCATGGAGAATGCTGTTCTCGCCGCCTTCCTCGTAATTGACGACGAAGGACACGGCGATGTTGGCCCCGCCCGGCCAGTTGGCGTTCGGCGGGTTCTCCCCATAGCCGCGCATATCGCGCACATATCGCGGTGCTGCACCCATATCCCGTCCTCCCCGACGTCTCCGGTCGGTGAGCGTAGGACGAAAGCGCGGGGGCGATTACCCGGCGCCGCTTTGAAGGACTTGCGCACAAAGCACGGGTTAGGCGCTCAGGGTCCGGCCCAGATGGCGCGGATCAGGCGCTGGCACCGCTCGCTCATGAAGTCGAGGAAGAGGCGCAGCTTGGGGTCCTGGAACTTGCGGTGCGGATAAACCGCCGCGAGCTGCACGGGCAGCGGCGGAAACTCGGCGAGGATCGGCACCAGCTGCCCGGAGCGGATCATCGGCTCGACCTCGAAGCGCGGCTTCATCGCGATGCCGTGGCCCATCAGCGCCCAGTCGGTCAGGACGTCGCCATCGTCGGAATCGAACGGCCCGGCCGCGTCGATCCGCTCCGGCCCGTTCGGCCCGCGCAGGGTCCAGTGGAGTTCCGGCGAGCCGGGAAATCGCAGGAGCAGGCATTGATGCGACTGCGACACGAGATCGGCGGGCGCGCGCGGAACGCCGTGGCGCTCCAGATAGGCGGGCGAGGCGACGAAGACGCGCTCGCATTCGAGGATGCTGCGCATCTTCAGGCTGGAATCCTCCAGCAGCCCCAGCCGGAAGGCGAGGTCGATCCCCTCCTTCAGCATGTCGACGTGATGGTCGGACAGGCGCAGCCGCACCTCGATATCGGGGTAGAGGGCGCGGAAGTCGGGAATGCCCGAGGCGATGAAGCGCCGCCCGAAGCCGAGCGGCGCGGTGACGTGGATCGTCCCGCGCGGGCTTTCCGAAAGGGCGGCGACATTGGCCTCCGCCTCGGCGACGGCTTCCAGAACGCGCTTGGCGTCGGCGTAGAAGATGCGGCCGTGCTCGGTCGGCGTCACGCGGCGCGTGGTCCGGTTGAGAAGGCGCACGCCCAGGTGCTTCTCCAGCTCGCGGATGCGGTGCGAGGCGACCGCCGGCGAGATGAGGAGATCGCGCCCGCCCGACGAGATCGAGCCGAGCTCGATGACCCGCACGAAGACCTTTGCGTCGTCGAAACTGAACATGCGCCTCCCTGGGGACTTCGATCGGACGGTGCAGCTTGTGCCGGGTTCCTCACCCCGAGGAAACAGGCTTCGCCGGCCAAGCGCAAAACGAGGTCTCGTGAGTGAGGCTTCGGGGGCGAGATCGACCGCGCCGCTTCGCTGTCCTGCCAGAGCAGATATCGCAGGACACCGCCTTGCCGGCGCGACGAACGCAGCAAGCCCTCGCGGCCCCGAACCCGCCGCTGCTCGCAACCGGATCGACGCGAGGTCGATCGCGTCCCCAAGATCGTCCCATCCTTTCGACGAAACGTCCCAAGATCACGCCAAGCTATCGACAGGAACAGGCGCTCGCCCCTACCTTCCTGACGCCGACGGGGGCGCGAGACGTACCGTTTTTTTCTTGTTTTAATTTAGCTTTCAGGTGGCAACAGGTATGTCGGAAATCAACAATACCTTGATTTCGAAGACGAACACGAGGAAAAGACGGCACAATCTCTTCTGTAGCGCAACAGTGGTTTACGCGCAGAACGAACCGATCGCCTGGCTGATGTTGCGCAGTTTCAGGGAATCCGGGGAGCGTCGGCAGGCCGAGCTGATCGAGCAGTGGTTCATCAATGACCAGATCCCGAAAGAACTCGAAAGCAAATCCTTCATCACTGAAATCAATCTGAAGAAGAGGGAATCGATAATGGCATCGATTCCTCTCGCCAGTTCCTTGCCCCAAACGCCGCCGTCGAGTTCGAAGGGCGGGTTCGCCTCGCTCTTTACGCCTTTGCGCCGGAAATCATCGACGATCAATGCCGGGTCCGAGATGTATGATAATCTTGAAGAGGCGATCGCATTCAATATAATCGACGGGATGCCGGATTATCCCAACAGTTTCCTAAATCCGGACCAAATGGTTCAGCCCAATCCGGTCTTCGCCCGGCAAACCCAATATCTGAAGCTTCTTCTGGCCGCGTATACATTCGATCCCGATCGGATGGGAATCTACTGAACGGCCTTATTGCTTTCACCGCGTGTCCACCGCCAGCTTCTGCCCGCGCACGGTGCGGCGGGGCTGGAGGAGGAGGGCGACGAGCGCGGTCCAGCCGGTCTGGTGCGAGGCGCCGAGGCCGAGGCCCGTTTCGCCGTGGAAGAACTCGTTGAAGGCGATGAGGTCGCCGTCGCCCGCACGGGCCGGCGCCTCTCCGAGCGCCGGGCGGCGACCCTCGGCGTCCCTCAGGAACAGGGCGCAGAGGCGGCGGCTCAGCTCGCTCGCGATGTCGCAGAGCGTCGCTTTGACCCCTGAGCCGGTCGGGCATTCCACTTCGAAATCCGCGCCATAGAAGCGCTCGAACTCCAGAAGCGCTTCCACGATCATGACGTTGAGCGGCATCCAGACCGGCCCGCGCCAATTGCTGTTGCCCCCGAAAATGCCGCTCGCCGAGGTGCCGGGCTCGTAATGCACCTCGAAGCGATGCCCGTCGCGCTCCAGCGCGAAAGGCGCGTCCGCATGGGCCTTGGACAGGGAGCGCAGGCCGAAGGGGGAGAGGAACTCGCCCTCGTCCAGCATCCGGCGGAGCAGCGCCGTCATGCGCTGGCGGCGGAGCAGCGAGAGAAGAAGGCGCCCGTCCTGCCCGGCTTCGCCATAGCGCGAGACCTGGCCCGTGAGGTCCGGGCGATGGCGCAGCATCCAGCCGAGCCGCTCGGCGAAGGCCGGATGCCGCGCGGCGAGATCGGCGTCGAGAACCTCCACCGCGCAGAGCGGAATGAGCCCGACCAGCGAGCGCACGCGCAGCGTCGTCTCGGTTCCGTCCGGCAGGATCAGCGCGTCGTAGAAGAAGCCGTCCGTCTCGTCCCAGAGGCCGCGCCCGCCGTCCTCGCGCGTGTCCTTGTCGGCCTCCGTGCCGCCGACATGGGTCATGGCCGAGGCGATCAGGAGGAAATGTTCGAAGAATTTCGAGGCGACGTCGTCATAGACGGGGTTCTCCTCGGCAAGCTCCAGCGCCATGCGCATGAGGTTCAGCGCATAGAGGGCCATCCAGGCCGTGCCGTCCGCCTGCTCGATCGTGCCCCCGCCCGGGACCGGCGCGGAACGATCGAAGACGCCGATATTGTCGAGGCCGAGAAACCCGCCCTGGAAGAGATTGCGACCCGAGGCGTCCTTGCGGTTCACCCACCAGGTGAAGTTGATCATCAGCTTGTGGAAGACGCGCTCCAGAAAGGCGCGGTCGGCGCGGCCGGTGAGCGCGGCGTCCATGCGATAGACCCGCAGGGCCGCGAAGGCCTGGATCGGCGGATTGGCGTCCCCGAAGGCCCATTCATAGGCAGGAAACTGCCCGCTCGGATGCATGTACCATTCGCGCGTCAGAAGCAGGAGCTGCGCCTTGGCGAAGGCGGGGTCGATCATCGCCACTGTCATGGCGTGGAAGGCGAGGTCCCAGGAGGCGTACCAGGGATATTCCCAGGTGTCCGGCATCAGGATCACCTCGGCATTGTCGAGATGCGTCCAGTCGCTGTTGCGCCCGTGCCGGCGGGCGGCCGGGGGAGGGGGCTCGGCCGGGTCGCCGTCCAGCCAGCGCTTCACATCGTAGCGGTAGAACTGCTTGGACCAGAGAAGCCCCGCCAGCGCCCGGCGCTGCACGAGCCGCGCGTCGGGCTCGGCGATCCCCTCCTGAAGCGCGGCATAGAAGGCGTCGGCCTCGCCCTCGCGCGCTTTCATCACGGCGTCGAAACCGCTCGCATCGATCGGCGCGGCCCCGTCCGGCCCCAAGCGAAAGCGCAAGGTGACGCGCTCGCCCCCGCCGATGCGGTGGGCCGAATGCGCCGCGCATTTCGTGCCGGCGTTCGGCAGCGGCGAGGTGGAGCCGCCGACGACATGATCGTTGATCGCGTCCTTGAACGCGCCCTCCGGCCCGCTGCCGTAGAGGCGGCGCGCGTTGGTCTCGTTCTCGCAGAAGAGCCAGCGCGCCTCCCCCAGCGCCTCGAAGCGCAGCGGCGGGAGGCTCGGATGGGTGGCGCGCACGCCGGCCCCCTCTGATGCGAGATGGGGCTTCCCGGCCGCATCGCCCGTCCAGCTCCAGATATTGCGCGCGACGAGCTGCGGCAGGATGTGGAGCGTCGCGTCGTCCGGTCCGCGATTATGGGCGACGACCCGCATCAGGATCTCGTCCGGCCCCGCCTTGGCATAGGTGATCTCGACGTCGAAGACGCGGTTGCCGTCGAGGACGCCGGTGTCGGACAGCTCGTATTCCGGCTGATCCGTGCCCCGTCGCCGCGCGTTCTCGGCGACCAGCGCCTCGTAGGGAAAGGCCGCCTGGGGGTAGCGGTAGAGCATGCGCTGGAAGGAATGGGTGGGCGTCGCGTCGAGATGCCACCAGAGCTCCTTCACGTCCTCGCCATGGTTGCCTTCCGCATTGGTGAGGCCGAAGAGCCGTTCTTTCAGGATCGGGTCCGCCCCGTTCCAGAGCGCGAGCGACAGGCACCAGCGCTGGCGCTCGTCGGAAAAGCCCGCGATCCCGTCCTCGCCCCAGCGATAGGCGCGCGAGCGGGCGTGGTCGTGCGGAAACGAGGCCCAGGCGTCGCCGTCGGCGCTGTAATCCTCGCGCACCGTGCCCCATTGGCGCTCGGCGAGATACGGCCCCCAGCGCCGCCAGCCGGCGCACTCCGCCTCGCGCAGGCGCCGGCCTTCCACCGTGTCGAAGATCGGCGCGGGCTCGGCCGACGCGTTCATGCGCCGAGCCGCCCGGCGATGTGGTCGGCGACGCGCAGCGCGTTCGCGATGATCGTGAGCGTCGGGTTCACCGCGCCGATCGAGGGAAAGAAGCTGGCATCGGTGACATAGAGATTGTCGATCCCGTGCGCGCGGCAGTCGAGATCGAGGACGTTTTGCGTCGCGTCCTCGCCGAAGCGCAGCGTGCCGGCCTGATGCGCCGTGCCGCCGATCGGCGTGTTCTTGCCGAGATACAGCTTGCGGTCCATGAGATGCGGGTGGATGTCCACCTTGCCGCAGATCTGCCGAAGCATCTCGCGCAGGTGCCCGTGCGCTTCCATGTTGGTCTGCGTCAGATCGAGATGCACCTGACCGTTCCGGTAATAGATGCGGTTTTCGGGGATCGGCAGGTCTTCCGAGGTCAGCCAGAAGTCGATCGAGTGTTTCGCGATCCAGTCGAAGGGCTGTTCGGGCAGCCATTGCAGGAAGGCGGGCAGGCCCTCCGCCTCGATCTGCGTGCCGTCGGACTTGCCGACCATCTGGATATGGCCGAGCGGAAACTCGAACGGATTGGCCGGCGACCTGGCGTGGGAATGGTAGAAATCGTTCACGCCCAGCGTCTTCTGGAACTCGGTCGGGTTCGGCGTGCGCGAGATGGCGAGCACCGTGGCGTTGTTGTGGCGCATGTAGTTGCGCCCGACCTGCCCCGAGGAATTGGCGAGCCCGTCCGGGTGCTGCTCGTTCGCCGAGCGCAGGAACAGGAGCGCGGAGGAGAGCGCGCCGCAGGCGACCACCACGATATCGCCCCGGATCGTGTGCCGCCGCCCTTCGATCACGGTCTCCAGCCCCGCGATCGAGCGCCCGGACGCGTCCGTCAGGAGACGGTCCACATACGCGTTCTTCAGGAGCGTGAGGTTCGGATGGGCTTCGAGCGCGGGGTCGACGCAGATGACCTGCGCGTCGGCCTTGCCGTTGGTGAGGCTCGGATAACCGTCGAACGGGTCGCAGCGCAGGAGCTTCGAATGAGGCTTGGCCGCGCCGGTCTCGTCCTGGTCGATCAGGCCGCCGATCGGCAGGTGGAACGGGTGGAGGCCCTCGCGCGTGAGGCCATCCGCAAGTTCCGCGATGCGCGGCTCGTGGCGGATCGGCTCGTGCGCGTAGGGCTTAGGCGCGGGGGGCTCGGTCGGGTCCTCGCCGCGCCGACCGCGCACCTGGAACAGCTCCTCGGCGGCCTGATAATAGGGCTCGAACACGTCGTATTTGACCGGCCATTCCGGCGCGATCCCGTCCGGATGGCGCACCGCGCCGAAATCCTCCAGCCGCAGCCGAAACAGCGCCGCGCCATAGACCTTGGAATTGCCGCCGACGAAGTAGTGAAGGCCCGGCTTGAACGTGTCGCCGGACGCCGAGGTCCAGGTCTCGTCGACCTGATAGCGCCCCTTCGCGAAGACGGCCTCGGTGCTCCAGTTCTCGCGCTCGCGCTTCAGATAGTCGCCGCGCTCCACCAGAAGCACGCGCTTGCCGGTCTGCGCCAGCCGCCAGGCCATCGTCGCGCCGCCGGGGCCGGAGCCCACGATCACCACATCGTAGCGGTCTTCCAGCATGGGTCTTCCAGTCCTTGCAGCGTCCGTCCTGGCGCGGAAGATTAGCCGCCGAGGGATCGTTCCAAGGGGCGCGCGGCGAAAAAGTGCCGGCGGCCGCTCTCCGGCGCGCGCATCACCCTCAGGCGGCGGCGGCGAGAGTCCCGACCGCCTCGAGACGGGCCTCCCGTTCCCTTGCGAGCCGGTCCGGCCAGCCCGAAGGGCGGGGCAGGGGGTCGGTCCCGCCTTTCGTCGCGCGGCCCGATTGGCGGCCTTGCCGCGCTTCGCTACAGTCCACGGTCTCGACGGATTCCAGCCTCCATGGCGATCGATGAGCACATTCCACACGCTGGCGGGCACCTCGCGCGCCGAGCAGGACATCAAGAAAAGCCGGTTCCTGGCCGTGGCCGGCGCCGTGTCGGACCCGGAGGCGGCCCAGGCCTTCGTCGCGGGCCAAGGCGATCCGGGCGCCCATCACAATTGCTGGGCATGGCGGATCGGGCAGGCCTATCGCTTTTCGGACGACGGCGAGCCGACCGGCACGGCCGGCAAGCCGATCCTCGGCGCGATCGACGGGCAGGGGATGGACCGCGTCGCGGTGGTGGTGACGCGCTGGTTCGGCGGCATTCGCCTGGGCACGGGCGGTCTCGTGCGCGCCTATGGCGGCACCGCCGCGCTCTGCCTGCGCGGCGCGGAGAAGGTGCCGCTGCGCGAAAGGGTGCCGGCGACCCTGACCTGCGTCTTCGCCGATCTCGCCCTCCTTCAGGCGCGGCTCGCCGCCCAGGAGGGCGTCGAGATCCACGACACGCGCTTCGGCGAGACGGGCGCCGATTGGACGCTCGCGGTGCCGGTGGAGCGCCTGGAGGCCATGTCCCGCCTCGTCAGCGATCTGACGAACGGCCGCGCCCAGCTTCGGGTCGATCCCGCTTGAGGGCTGGGTCCGGGCGCCGGAGGGAGCGGACGGTCTCGGGAAAAATCCGCGAGATGGTCGGACCGCCCGTCTTCGCACAGGCGCCGCTCGGCTCCCCGCGCCCCCGCGCTTCCGCATTGCCCGACCCCGGCCTCGTCACCGGCGCGAGACGACACCCGCCCGCGGCTCGCGGAGCTTTCCGTAACGTCATCGAACCATGAGGGCAGGTTCAACTTCGTGTCATCGAACGGTTCTAATCCAGCCCCATCGTTTCGATGAAGGGGGCTCTCATGGCCATCACGATCCAAAGCAACCTGTCGCGCCGCCGCTTTCTCGGCACGGCCGCGACCGGCGCCCTGACGCTGGCGGCGGGCGGTCTGGCGCTGCCCGGCTATTCGCGCGCGGCGTCGCGCCCCCAGATGCCGAGCGGCCTCCAGTCCGGCGATATCGGCGCCGATCGCGGCGTGATGTGGGCGCGGGCCGACCGTCTGTCGCGCTGCTTCATCGAATGGTCCACCACCGAAAGCTTCAAGGACGCGCATCGTCTGCCGGCCCTCGACGCTCTGCCCGAGACCGACGGCGCGGTGAAGATCCTCGCCAAGGGACTGCCGTCCGATCAGGACATCTTCTGGCGCGCCGTCTTCGCCGATCTGTCCGACGTGAACGCCGTATCGGAGCCCATGATCGGCCATTTCCGCACCGCGCCGACGCGGAAGCGCGACATTTCCTTCGTCTGGAGCGGCGACACGGCCGGCCAGGGCTGGGGCATCGACGAGAGCCGCGGCGGCATGACCATCTATTCCACCATGCTGAAGCACCGGCCGGACTTCTTCCTCCATTCCGGCGACACGGTCTATGCCGATGGCCCGATCAAGGAGGAGGTGGACCTTCCCGACGGCACCAAGTGGAGGAACATCGTCACCCCGGCAAAGTCCAAGGTGGCGGAGACGCTGGAGGAGTTTCGCGGCCAGTATCTCTACAATCTGATGGACGCGAACCTGCGCGCCTTCAACGCCGAAGTGCCGATGCTCGCCCAGTGGGACGACCATGAAGTGACCAACAACTGGTCGGATTCGAAGGTGCTCGGCGACGCCTATACGCAGAAGTCGATCCATGCCCTCTCGGCGAACGCCACCCGCGCCTTTCACGAGATGATGCCGATCGCGATCACGCCGCAGGAGCCGCAGCGCGTCTATCGCAAGGTCGCCTATGGTCCGCTGCTCGATGTCTTCTTCCTGGACATGCGCACCTATCGCGGCCCGAACGGCGCCAATCTGGAAGCCGAGGAAGGGCCCGTCAGCGCCTTTCTCGGCCCGGTCCAGCTCGCTTGGCTGAAGCGCGAGCTGAAGGCCTCCCGGGCGACCTGGAAGGTGATCGCCGCCGACATGCCGCTCTCGCTCGTGGTCTGGGACGACTACAAGAACCGACAAGGCTTCGAGGCGGTCGCCAACAGCGACAATGGCCAGCCGCTCGGCCGCGAGCTGGAATTCGCCGCGCTCCTGAAGTTCATCAAGGACGAGAAGATCGCCAACACGGTGTGGCTGACGGCCGACGTGCATTACACCGCCGCCCACTACTACAATCCCGAGAAGGCGGCCTTCCAGGATTTCGAGCCCTTCTGGGAGTTCGTCTCGGGGCCGCTTCATTCCGGCACGTTCGGCCCGAACGATCTCGACATGACCTTCGGCCCCGAGCTTCGCTACGTGAAGGCGCCCTCGGCGGAGCAGGGCCAGAACCTCTCGCCCGCCGCCGGCCTTCAGTTCTTCGGCCATGTGAGGATCGACGCGGCGAGCGAGGTCATGACCGTGACGCTGCGCGATACCGCCGACGCGGCCCTCTGGTCGACGGACCTCCAGCCCAGGAAGGCCTGACCGCTCGGGCCGCCATCGGCGGCCGATCCCGAGGCGAAGCGACCCGGCGAGCGTGTGTCTCGCCGGGCCGCTCGGTCGTTTCAACCCGCCAATTTCCGGGTACGAAACGTCCTTCAAATTCCATAATGTAAATTACACGCTTACTGGATTGTCCTGTTCTGTCAGTTGGTTGGAGGGCATCCACCACCCTCCCATATCAGGCGCCAACGAATGCGGCCGGCAACGCCCCATCCTCCTGCGCTGACGCCTGCCCCCGTTCCGGCTCGCCCGCTTGCACGACACGCTTTTGACGGAGCGCAGGGAGGCCTTCGCAACGCCGACGCGTGTCCGACCTCGCGGTCCTCATGGAACGCGTCGCCCCCGGAACGCGCGGGAGGCGGTGCGCCCGCGCCCTTGCCCTGAAACTTGACAACCACACTCCGCATTTGTAGCCACGGCCCGACCCTCTGTCCCGGTTTCGAGTTCGCGCCATGACCCGACGTCGCCTCCGCTCCCTCGTCTGTGCCGGGCTGGTGCTCGCGACCGCCGCCCTCGCAACGGTCGCCGTCGCCGAGCCGATCACCGTTCGACACGCTCAAGGGCAGACGGTGCTGCCCGGCGTGCCGGCCAAGGTCGTGGTGACGGACTGGGCGGCCTTCGACAATCTCGACGCGCTCGGCGTTCCCGTCGCGGGCGTGCCGGGCTCGGCGACGCCGCCCTATCTCGGCTCCCGGATCGGCGCGGACGTGCCGCGCGTCGGCTCGCTGCAGGAACCGGACGTCGAGGCGATCGCGGCGGAAGCGCCCGATCTCGTGATCGTCGCCTCGCGCTCGCGCACCGCCCTGCCGACGCTTTCCCAGGTCGCGCCGACGATCGACATGACCGTGGACAATGCCGATCTCGTGGGCGGCGTGCGCGCCAATCTCCTCGAATATGGTCGCATCTTCGCGCGCGAAGCCAAGGCGGGCGAACTCGTCGCCGCGCTGGACGCCAGGATCGCCGAGGCGCGCGCGGCGCTCGCCGGCAAGGGCACCGGCCTCGTTCTGGTGGTCAATGGCGGGCGGCTCGGCGTCTACGGGCCGGGCTCGCGCACGGCCTGGATCTTCGAAGCGCTCGGCGTGCCCCCGGCGTCGGGCGCGACGGACAGCCGCGACCATGGCGGTGACGCCGTGTCCTTCGAATATCTCGTGGAGCGCAATCCCGACTGGCTCTTCGTGGTGGACCGCGACGCCGGCATCGGCAATGCCGGAACCGCGCATCAGGTGCTCGACAACGAGCTGATCCGGGGCACCAGGTTCTGGCGCGAGAAGCGCATCGTCTATCTCGACCCCGCCGCCGCCTATGTCACGATGCACGGGGTGTCCGGCCTCATGCTGATGCTCGACCAGATCATCGCGCGCGCGCAAGACGCATCCTGAGCCGATGCCGCGACCCGGCCTTCCGCGCGGGCGCGCCTCACCCGTCGGGCGCGTCGCGCTGATCCTCGCTCTCGCGCTGACCTCGATCCTCTCGGTCCTCAGCCTTTTCGTCGGCGTCGGCGCGGTGACGCCGGAGCGGCTCTGGGCGGGCGGCGAGGAGCGACAGGCGCTGCAGATCCTTCTCGTCAGCCGCCTTCCCCGCACGCTCGCCCTGCTTCTGGCCGGGGCCTCGCTCGCGGTCGCGGGCCTTCTCATGCAGACGCTCGTGCGCAACCGCTTCGTGGAACCCTCCACGGCCGGCACGACGGAATCGGCCTCGCTCGGCTTCCTCACGGCCACGCTGCTGGTCCCGTCCTGGCCGGTCATGGCCAAGATGGGGATCGCCGCGCTCTTCGCCTTCGCCGGGACGGCGCTGTTCCTGCGTATCCTGCGCGCCGTGCCGCTGCGCGACGCCATGCTGGTTCCCCTCGTCGGCCTGATGCTTGGCGGCGTGATCGGCGCGGTCACGACCTTCCTCGCCTATCGCTTCGGCCTCCTGCCCTCGCTCCTCGCCTGGACCACGGGGGATTTCTCGGGCGTCCTGCGCGGGCGCTACGAGCTTCTCTGGCTCGGCCTCGGGGCGGCGATCCTCGCCATGCTCCTGGCCGACCGCTTCACGCTCGCCGGCATGGGGCGGGACGTCGCCACCAGCCTCGGCCTGTCGCATGAAAGCGTCCTCGCGATGGGTCTCGCGCTCGTTTCCACCATCGCCGCCGTGACGCTCGTCTCGGTCGGCGCCATTCCGTTTCTCGGGCTCGTCGTGCCCAATGTCGTCAGCCTCCTCGTCGGCGACAACATGCGCCTCACCGTGCCCTGGGTCGCCGTCCTCGGCGCGCTCTTCGTGCTCGCCTGCGACCTTCTCGGCCGCCTCCTGCGCTACCCTTACGAGATACCCGTCGGCACGATGGTCGGCGTTCTCGGCAGCGCGCTCTTTCTCGCGCTGATCCTCAAGGGCCGCGACCGCCATGCGTGAGGCTCTCGCGCTCGACCGGCCGCGCCTCGTCCTCCTCGCGCTCGGCCTCCTGGCGCTCGCCTGCGCCGCTCTGTTCCTGACGCTCGGCGCGCGGGGAAGCTGGAGCCTCGTCCTGTCGCTGCGCGGCCGCCGCCTCCTGGCGCTGGCGCTCGTCGCCTTCGCGGTCGCCGTCTCCACGATCCTGTTCCAGACCGTCACCGAGAACCGCATCCTGACGCCCTCGATCATGGGCTTCGACGCCCTCTACGTGCTCGTCCAGACGGGCCTCGTCTTCGCGCTCGGGCAAGGCGCCCTCGTCTCGCTCGATCCGCTCGCGCGCTTTGCCGCGAATGTCGTGCTGATGACCGGCTTCTCGCTCCTCCTCTTCCGCTGGCTGTTTTTGAGGGAAACCGAGAGCCTGCACCGGCTCGTCCTTGTCGGCATCGTCCTCGGCATTCTCTTCCGCTCGCTCTCCACCTTCCTGCAGCGCGTGCTCGACCCCAACAGTTTCCAGGTCCTGCAGGACACGCTCTTCGCCAGCTTCTCGCGCGCCGACACGAGCCTTCTCGGCGTCTCGCTGGCGCTGGCGGGCGCGGCCTCGCTGGTGCTCTGGCGCATCGGCCATCGGTTCGACGTGCTCGCGCTCGGCCGCTCCCATGCGATCAGCCTCGGGCTCGACCATCATCGCACGGTCATGACCGTTCTCGTATCGGTGTCGGTGCTGGTCGCGGTCTCCACCGCCCTCGTCGGCCCCGTCACCTTCTTCGGCCTGCTCGTCGCGAGCCTTGCCCGCGCGCTGGTGGGTGACGCGCGCCATCGCTTCGTCCTGCCCGCCGCCGCGCTTCTGGCCGTGGTGGTGCTGGTCGGCGGACAGACGATCCTGGAGCGCGTGTTCCGCTTCGACACGGCGCTGTCCATCATCGTTGAGTTCCTCGGCGGGCTCGTGTTTCTCGTCCTGGTGCTGCGGGGGGCCGCGCGATGATCGAGGCGAAGGGCGTCAGCAAGCGCTATGGCCGCTCCCTCGTGGTGGACGACGTGACGCTCGCCATCCCCCGGGGCGGCATCACCTCGATCATCGGCCCGAACGGGGCGGGCAAGTCGACGCTGCTGTCGATGATCGCCCGGCTCGCCGGGCTCGATGCCGGGTCGATCCATGTCGGCGGCCTCGACGTCGCCGCGACGCCCGGTGCGGTGCTCGCGCGCCGGCTCGCGATCCTGCGGCAGGACAACCACCTCACCGCCCGCCTCACCGTGCGCGACCTCGTCGCCTTCGGCCGCTATCCCCATTCGAAGGGCCGTCCGTCGAAAGAGGACGAGGCGCATGTGGAGCGTGCGCTGGCCTATCTCTCGCTGGAGGATCTCGCCGGTCGCTTCCTCGACGAGCTGTCCGGTGGCCAGCGCCAGCGCGCCTTCGTCGCCATGGCGCTCTGCCAGGACACCGACTACGTTCTTCTCGACGAGCCCTTGAACAATCTCGACATGCGTCATGCCGCGAGCATGATGCGGCTGTGGCGGAGGGCCTGCGACGAGCTCGGCAAGACCGTCGTGATCGTGCTCCACGACATCAACTTCGCCTCCTGGCATTCCGACCATCTCGTCGCCATGCGCGAGGGTCGCGTCTGCCGTCAGGGCTCGCCGGACGAGATCATCCGCGAGGAGGCGCTTCGCGCGATCTACGACATGGACATCGCCGTCCACGCGGTCAGTGGGCGCCGCGTCTGCCTGTTCTACGAATAGGCTCCTGCCCCAAGGGCAAAGGGGCTGGGCTATGAAACCCCGCCTCCGCACCAAGCTCTTCGCAAGACACGCGCTGACGGGAACGTGACTTGCTGTGACATTTCCGCAAAACATGATCATGATTCTCATGTTTTAGAAACGTTCTTCGTTGAGGCGTCGGACGGGTGGTCGCTACACCGGATGCGATCCTTTCCCGGCCCCAAGCCGCCTGTCTCGGAGACCTCCATGCCTGCGCCCGCGCCCGTCCGCTCCCGTCTCGTCCTGATGGGCGCCTCGTTCCTGGCGATCGCGGCGGCGGCCCCGGCCGGAGCGCAGGATGGCTCGCGCGCCCGCGCCAACGCGGCGCCCGCCAACAGTGTCGTGCTCGACACGGTGGTGGTCGAGGGCTCGGGCGCCGCCGGCCAGCCGCCGGCCACCGGCACGCTCGGCCAGCCGCCCGCGCCCTATGCCGGCGGGCAGGTCGCGACCGGCGCGCGGCTCGGCGCGCTCGGCAATCGCGACACGCTGGAAACGCCCTTCAGCGTCACCGGCTTCACCGAGAAGCTGATCCGCGACCAGCAGGCCCGCACCATCGCCGACGTGGTGCTCAACGATCCCTCCGTGCGCAACGACGCGCCGGCCTTCAGCGAGCGCGACAGTTTCTTCATTCGCGGCTTCTCGGTGGTCAATCTCGACACGGCCTATGACGGGCTCTTCTATCTCGCCAACCCGCGCCGCTCCTTCCTCGAAGGCATCGAGCGGGTCGAGGTCATCAAGGGACCCTCGGCGCTGCTGAACGGCGGCGTCGGGCGCGTCGGCGGCACGATCAATCTCGTGCCGAAGCGCGCGACCGATCAGCCGATCACCCGCCTCACCACGACCTATCTCTCCGACAGCCAGCTCTGGCCGCAATTCGACATCGGCCGCCGCTACGGGCCGAACGGCGAATGGGGCGTGCGGGTCAACGGCTCCTATCGCGCGGGCGACACCGCGCTCGACCGCAACGAGACGGAAGTCACCGTCGGCTCGCTCGGCGCCGATTATCGCGGCGAGCGGGTCCGCGCCTCGATCGACCTCAACCATTCCGACCAGAAGATCGACGCGCCGACCTCGCTCTTCAACGCCGCTGCCCCCGGCATCGCCATTCCGCGCGCGCCGAGCGGGCGCGTCAACACGTCGAATTCCTTCGAGTTCATCGATTCCACCTACAACATGGCCGCAGGCCGCGTGGAGTTCGACGTCACCGACGACACGACGATCTACGCCGCCGGCGGCGTCAGCCGCTATCGCGAGGACTTCATCACCTCGTCCTACACGATCGGCGACAGCCGCATCCGCAACCCCCGCCCCGGCGACGCGCAGATCGACTTCGGCTTCAACCCGCAGGAGATCGAAGGGCGTTCGGGCGAGGTCGGCCTGCGCTCGGCCTTCGACACCGGCCCGGTCGGGCACCAGATCAGCGTCTCGGCGTCATCAGCGCGCAACGAGAACCATCGCGGCGAGTTCAACCCGCGCAATCTGCGCTTTCCGTCCTACACGACGAACATCTACGACCCGACCTTCCTCGTCGGCAACCCGCCGAGCCTTGCGGGCCTGCCGACCGCCAGCGATCTCATTCCCTTCGCCGACATCCTCGCCAACAGCCTCGCTCTGTCCGACACCTTGTCCTTCGGCGACGATCGGTTCCAGCTGACGCTCGGCGGGCGCTACCAGGAAATCCGCTCGCGCGGCTTCAACACGCGGCCGGGCATTCCTACCGCCCCGGTCGGCGCTCAGAACTATTTCTACGAGGACTCGCGCCTCAGCCCGGCGGTCGGCGCGCTGGTGCGCGTCACCGAGCAGCTCTCGGTCTACGGCAATTATATCGAGGCGCTCAACGAGGGGCCGACCGCGCCCTCCACCGCGCTGAACGCCAACGAAATCTTCGCGCCGATCGTCAGCAAGCAGAAGGAAGTCGGCGTCAAATACGATTTCGGGACCTTCGGCTTCACCTCCGCGCTCTTCGAGATCGAGCTGCCGAGCGGTTTCACCAACCCCGCAACGCGCCTCTTCTCGGTGGACGGGCTGCAGACCAACCGGGGTCTGGAACTTTCGATGTTCGGCGAGGTGACCGAGCATCTGCGGCTGCTCGGCGGCGTCACCTTCCTTGAGGCGGAACTGACGCGCACGGCGGGCGGGCGCTTCGACGGCAACAGCGTGCCGGGCGTGCCCAAAACCGCCTTCAACCTCTATGGCGAACTCGACCTGCCCTGGATCACGCAAGGCCTCACCGCCACCGGCCGCGTCGTCTACAGCAGCGGCACGCGCTACGATCAGGCCAACACGCAGCGCGTCGATGGCTGGACGCGCGTCGATCTCGGCGCCCGCTACGCCTTCACCGGCCCCTACGACAAGCCGGTGGAACTGAAGGCGCAGGTGGAGAACGTCTTCAACGAGAACTACTGGGCCTCCTCCGCGCGCGGCTTCCTCGCCGCCGGCGCACCGCGCACGGTGCTGGTCTCGGCCTCGTTCGAGTTCTGAGCGAGAACGGCGCGGCTGAGGGCGGGCGGGCGCGTCCCGCTCGCCATCGGCGGCGCGGCTCGGTCACGTCGACCGAGCCGGGACAGGCTGGAACGGCATCACGACACTCCACGCCGCGTCGCTCGGCGAGCTGGCACGGGCATCGGGCGAACGCGCAAGCGGCGCACGGCCCGAAGGGGTCCACCTAGGGCGATCTCGGAAGCGTCCGACACGCCTGAGACGCTTGAGACCTCCCCTCTCACCCCGCCGCCCCACCCAGTCTCGCCATCGTGCAACGGTCTCTCAGTGCCACGCTTCGAACCAGCGCTCGATTTCGCGCGCGGCGTCTGCCCTGACCGGCGCGGCTTGTGACGCATCGCTCCCTTTCCGGCGCCGCGCTTGCGAGGGTGGATAGCCGAACTCGGCCGCGAAGGCGCGGCGGAACGTGCGCTCTTCCGGCATGCCCCAACGTTTCCCGATGGCGGCGAAGGTCTCCGGGTCCTGCGCGGCGGATCGCTCGATGTCGCGGTGGGCGCAAAGGAGGCGCAGACGGCGGATCAGCGCGGAAACGCCGTTTGGGGACTGCACGGCATTATCGAGGCGCAAGGGCAGGCCCACGGTGCCCCGCAGAAGCCGATAGAGCGTCGAGCGCGAGATCGCGAACTCGCGGCAGATCATGTCGCCCCGCAACTCCGGGTCGGACAGGCGCTCGGTGATGAAGCGCTTGATGGCGATCGTCGGCTCCTCCTCGTCCTCCGGCGGGGAACGGGCGTCGTCGACGGGCGCGCATCCCAGATGCGGCCGGAGGAAGCGCACGCTTTCGCTCGCGATGCGCTTGGCCTGCGCGGCGGACAGAACGTCCGGCAGTTCGAGAAGCGAGCGGATGTGGAAGCTCAGCAGCACCGCCGAAGCGCTGCCCGGCTCGAACACTCTGGGACCGAGCGACGCCGTGCGGCCCATTGGCCGGGAAATCTCGGAGACCGGCACGATGAACCCGTACCAGCTCGTCTCCTCGAAGCGCAGATCCATCACCATGCCGAGCCGCGAAACGAGGACGCTGCCCGCCTCCGCGACGATGCGCCGGTTCGCCAGGCGGCCGATGATGCGGCCCCGCTCCACGAAATTGACGAAGAGCTGGTCGCGCACCACCCGTCCCGCCTCCTCCTTGCTGCGCAGAAGCCGGAACGTGTCGGACACGATCTTGAACGTCAGCGCGTCGCCCAGCGTGTAGGTGCGCACGTCCGCCGTGAAGCCGTCGGCGATCGCCGGGTCGATCTCGGCATGTCCGCTGACCCGCAGGAAAGCCTTCCAGGCGGCGACCCGCTCGGCTGCGGACCCGCTGTGGATCGAGGTGCGGTGCCGGCGATCGAGCGTGAGGAGAGACGCGGGGCTCATGGGCGCAATCCGATCAAGCGGCGAGCGAACAGGACGCTTCCGACGAGGGGACCGTGGGAAGCGGCCCAAATTACACGCGGACGCCCGGACATTTCATGCCAATCTTCGGGGATGGAAGATGCGATCTGACCGGTCTTCATTCCGTCGTTGACAGTCGGGCGTGCCCCGAGGATCGCTGCGGCAACCAAGGCTTTCCGGGACGAGGACCGTGCCTGCGAACCCCGCCGAACCAGGGACGTCGTCAGCCCCGAAGGGACGGGTCATGACCCCTCTCGTCGTCGGCCGGCCCGTTCGCCCCGGAAAGCCGGGTCTGTTGCATGCCCATGCCGGGATCGATTGCTGTTCCGCTCAGGAGACGACCTGACTTGGCGCGACGAGCCGAGAGCGGCGCAGCCTCTCAGAACAGGAAACAAGGATGTCGATCAGCTTCAACTTCGCCATTGTCGTCTCGCTCCGCTCGCCCGTGATGCAGTCCATCGTTCTCGAGGAACTGTCTTCGCTCAGCCAACTGAAGGGAGGGTGGGACCCGAGCAAGGGCGCCCTTCCGAATGCGGTGAAGAAAGGTCGCGCGAGGGACCTGAAGCCCAAGCTGACCGATCCGAAGGTTCTGTTCGTTCTCGATCGGACCACGGGAATGCGAGGCACCGTGGTGGTCACCACGCTCGTCCTGCTTTTGGCGGGCAGATATTACTGTGTCACATTCGTCATGACGGACCCGGGTGCCGCTTCGAGCAAAAAGATGTTCAAGCAAACCCGGCAGGTCGAAAGCGTCAAGATGATCAGCCCCGGGCGGGCCTACAACATCACGTTCGCCGCGCTCGGCGACCAGAAGATCAGGATCGCCGAGAATGCGGAGGCAGGCGCCAGGATGACGGCGGCCCTCCTTCAGCGCGAAGGCACGGTCGGCGCGCCGATCGAAGACGACGCCGCCTTGGTCTACAACGACACGCCGAGCGCCGATCAGCTCGGACGCGGCCCATCCGGCGGGGGCGAACTCTATACGATGAGCGACGGCGAGCTCTATACTCTACGACATGATCATTTTATGCCGTGAAAACAGAACGTTAGACGATTTTCTAACCGTCTTGTAACGCATGTGTATCGCATTCCGAACCGAAGTTTGCCGACCACCCTCCGCGCAGTTTCCAACGCGAATCGCTTCATCATTGCGTTAGATCCACATGGGTAGGCTCGAACGTCTGAGCCGTCTTCGCGCCACTGATGACACCCGCCTTGATGCGGGTTTGTCCCACCCCTCGCTTCAGCCAGCATTGCTTCTTTGTCTGGACGAAGCTGAAGGCCGCGCAGAGCGATTCATTGATGCAGGCTATCCGACAATCGAACGGCGTCCTGGCGCTAGCGTGTGGCCTCTTTGAGAGGTCGTTACCTACGACATCCGTGTCATTGTAGAGGTTACGGGCAGGATCGATGATCCCGAAAGTGACGGTTTCGGCGTTCGGCTCCATTCGTCCAAGCATGAGACCGGACACGGCCACGGAATTTCCATCCATCTGCCCCCTGCTGTCCTTCAGAAAGCAATTAGGTCCACGACCCATAGGAGTGGCGCTGTTGAAGGTAAAAGCCTTACAGGACCGCTCCCCAGCGCATTCCATGGCACATGTTGGGGCATCGCCTACCGAAAGCGAGCGGATATCCCGACCGATGAAATCCAGCCCTCGATAAAGGGCCAGTTTGGCAGGGCGGTTAGTGTCGATAGGAGAAAGGCTAGGCTGAGGCTGAAGGGACGCCTGCTCTTGTGGCGCTAGGTCCGTATCGGCCCTTGGTGTTGGGTTGAGCTGACTGGGCAAGCTCGTATGAGAGACTGAAGGGCTAGCATATGCAGTCGTCTTGGATGACTCGCCTGCCCCTCCCCCAATTGATACGACACGATATTCCTGCATCTCGGACGAGGTGAGGTAGCGCATATCAGAGCTGTCAATCGAGAGGCTAAGCTGTAGGAGCTTCGGGTCAACGCCCATATCAGACAGGTAGCCAATGAGGTCTGCTGTACCGGCTTGGATCGCAGCAACTGCAACCTCTGAGCTTATGCCGGTGTCCGATGAGAACGAAGCACGGTGAACACCAATCGATCCCGTTTCCGCATAGCGCTCGGTTCCGCCCAGGAATGCCAGAGCACAGGCTGAAGCGCAGTTCAGGGACCTTGGCTGCATCGTCTTAAGACCAAGCGCCCGTATTACCTTTCCATAGCGCATTGCCGAGGCGACGTTGCCGCCTGGAGAATCGAACGAGATCACGTTCGAATCTAGCTCAAGAGCTTTCGAAAGGAACTCGGACGCGTCATCACCCGCGACGAAATCCCCACTCAGAACGATGTAGCGAATACCGCTATCCGTCGTACCGGGAATGAGATTGATCCCGGCTAGAGCATGGGTTGAAAACAGGGCTGCAACAAAAGCGAGAATGCATTTTCGAAGGCAGGCCATGTGTCCGCGTCCCCACCACTGTCCGAGCAATCGGAGGTAGTGTTCTCGGGAACGTTATAAATGCCAATCGTAGAATTTGCGTGATCGCTGGTTATGCACGTTACCGGCTTCACGAATGCGTGAGGTCTGAGGCATGCATCACCTCACAGTGCGCCCCGTCCTGGCTACTATGCGGGTTTCGTCTTGGCAGCTGCCAAACCCATTTCAATCAAGCGCCTTATCGCCTCAGACTCAGAGCTAATCCGGTTCTCAAATCTGAAATTCGAAATCGCTTCTGCCATGTCGGCAGTGATGGATACGATCTTTCTCGTCTCCATAGATTTTTCGCGGACCATCCCCAAACCCCTTGCCAAATTCACCTCCAAAAGTGATACACCGACATCAGTGAATATCTGGTTTCAATCCATCATCGTTGGAGGGCGCTATGGCTAAGGAGCCGAGCACAATCACGCTTACGATTTCGTTGTGGGACTGCCTCGATGTGGAGGTTGGACCAGCCGAAAATGGTCTGCCCCCTGAAAAGTGGCCCTCCCTGAAGTAGGCTTTTGAGCCGCTGGAGGACATGAGAATGGGACAGAAGAAGCACAAGCCGGAAGAGATTGTCGCCAAGCTGAGGCAGGTTGACGTCCTGCTTTCGCAGGGTCGCCCGGTGGCGGAAGCGATCCGCACGATCAGCGTGACGCCGTTCACCTACTACCGGTGGCGGAAAGAGTTCGGTGGGCTGAAGTCCGACCAGGTGAAGCGTCTGAAGGACCTCGAGAAGGAGAACGAGCGGTTGCGTAAGGCCGTGTCCGACCTGACGCTGGAGAAGCTGATCCTGAAAGAGGCCGCCTCGGGAAACTGGTGAGCCCCGCCCGCCGTCGCCAATGCATCGAACACGTCATGAAGAAGCATGGCGTAAAGGAGCGTTTGGCGTGCCGGGTCCTGGGGCAGCACCGATCAACACAGCGCAAGGCGCCGAAGGGACGAGCTGACGATGCGGCGCTGACGGCCGACATCATCGAGTTGGCGAGACAGTATGGACGCTACGGCTACCGTCGGATCGCGGCCCTGCTGCGGGATGCCGGATGGCTGGTCAACGTGAAGCGTGTCGAGCGGATCTGGCGGCAGGAAGGTCTGAAGGTGCCGGCCAGGCAGCCCAAGCGAGGGCGACTTTGGCTGAACGACGGCTCGTGCGTTCGGCTTCGGCCAGAGCGGGCGAACCACGTGTGGTCCTATGACTTCGTCGAGGGCCGAACCCACAACGGTCGCAAGTTCCGCATGCTCAATCTGATCGACGAGTTCACCCGCGAATGCCTGTGTATCCGGATCGACCGCAAGCTGAAATCCACCGACGTTATCGACGTGTTGTCGGACCTCTTCATCGTGCGCGGCGTGCCGGGGCACGTTCGCTCCGACAACGGTCCCGAGTTCATCGCCAAGGCGGTGCGCGACTGGATCACGGCGGTCGGCGCCAGGACTGCGTTCATCGAACCGGGCTCGCCTTGGGAGAACGGCTACTGTGAAAGCTTCAACTCCAAGCTCCGGGACGAACTTCTGAACGGCGAGATCTTCTACAGCCTCGCCGAGGCCCGGATCGTCATCGAGGGCTGGCGCCAGCACTACAACACGAAGCGACCGCATTCCTCGCTTGGCTACCGTCCACCGGCACCCGCCGCCGCGCCATGGCCGGCTGCGCTGCCCCAACCCGCTTCGCCGGCCACCTCAACCGTGGTCGCCAAGCCTACCATGCATTAGAATTGAACCGGGCCACCTAATGGGGGCAGGCCA
>NZ_ARQE01000008.1 GCF_000382705.1 Aureimonas ureilytica DSM 18598 = NBRC 106430
CCCATCTTGCCCGGAGCCAACGAGCCCGTCGTGCGATAACGTTGCGACCACTTTACCGCCGAGGACACCGCGACCCCAAACCGCGTGGCCGCAGATCGGCAGCTCTCGCCGGCTTCGATCGCACCAACGACCCGCTGGCGAAGATCATGCGAAAGAGGTGCTGTCATCCGATGCCGGCCTCCCATCCAGTCAGCATCTTGAATCACACATCAGCCGCGATCGGAACCACAAGTCGATTCCGATAAAACCCGAAACGCTCTAGGAGCCTGTTTCACAACTCGCCGGGCCGACCCGGTCGCGTTGTCAAACAGGTTCTCAGGCCCCGCGTCAGCGGCAGCGCTGGAGCTGCGCGGCGTAGCGGCTCGCCATGGTCTGCGCTCGTTTTGCTCCGCGCAGCGCTTCCGGCCGGTCGCGCCAGACGCCGCGCCCATAGCCGGCATGGCCGGAATGATAGGCGAGATAGAGCCGATAGGCGTCGGACTTGGAAATGCCGAGAATGCGCGCGCTGTTGGCGTGATACCAGCCGATGAAGCGGATCGCGTCGGCGAAATCGTAGCGCCGGTCGGAATAGCGGCCGGTCTTGCGCTGATAGTCTTCCCAGGTTCCGTCCAGCACCTGCGCATAGCCATAGGCGGTGGAAATGCGCGGGCCTGGGATGAAACCCAGAATCCAGCGGCGCGGCGGCCGGGCGCGGGCCTCGAAATTCGATTCCGCCTGGATCGTCGCCATCAGCACGGACACGGGAATGCCGAACTCGGCGGACGCCCGCTCGGCGTCGCGGCGCCAGTTCGTCACGAACCCGCTGCGCTCGGCGAAGATCGCGCAGGTGTTGGCGGTGTTCCTCGGGATCGACGCGCAACCGGACAGGGCGAGCACGGCGAGAAGCGGAAGCAGACGCTTGGCATGATCACTCATGTCGGCAAAATGCGCAGCGAGAAGTTTCCGAAGCGTTGACCATCGATCGGCCTCACGCAATCGGCACCAAGCCTGTGGAAAACCCCGGCGCGGGCGACCGAGCCCCTTCCGCGCAAAGGGCGGGGGCGCGTCGGCCCTCCACGCGAACGCGCTCTAAGCGCCCCCACGCGCCCAACCGCGCCTTAACGCTTACCCTTTATCCATCGGAGCCTGGTGGACGATCGTCCGGTGGATGGGAACGGCTCGGACGACAACGAGACGGCAAGCGAAAGGGGGATTTTAAAGGTCATGCGCGCGCATCGAGCCCTGCTTTCGCTGCCCGTCCTTCTTCTCGCGCTCATCGGGCTGACCGGCGCCTCGCTCGCCGCCGGCCCGATCCTGTGGGAGCTGCGGCCGAGCGTCGGGCTGGATGTGTCGCATATCCTGCCGACGGCGCGGGACATGGCGGTCGCGCTGGTTCCCTGGCTCCCGCCGCTGCGGCTGCACACGCTTCTCGTCAGCCTTCACCTCGCCGGCCTGTGCTTCGGGCTCGGCGGCGTGTTCGTTCTCGACATTCTTCTTCTGAAGGCGACGCTGCGGCGGCATTTCCACCCGCGCAACGCCAACATGGTCTGGATCCTGTCGCAGACCACGACGCTCGGCCTGCTGCTTCTCTGGATCAGCGGGATCGGCCTTCTGCTTCTGGCCGGGCCTGTCGGCGCGACGTTTGCGAGCAATCCCAAGCTGATCGCCAAGATCGCCGTGGTTCTGGCGCTCAGCCTCAACGGCGTCCTGATCCACCGCGTCTGCCTGCCGCGCCTGATGAGCGACCTGACGCCGCCGCTCATGGCCAAGCTCTCGCGGCCGACGCGCACCCTCATGCTCTTCAGCGGCAGCGTGTCGAGCGTGTCCTGGTGCTTCGCCGCCTTTCTGGGAACCGCGAAGGAGCTGAACGGCACGGTCGGCGCGGCCCCGCTCCTCGTGACCTGGGCCTTGATCGTCCTTCTCGCCTTCGCCGCGAGCACGCTGACCCTTCTGCCGCGCCAGCGCGTCTGACCGCCCGGCGAAAGCCGCGCGTCGACGCACTTGGCGCCTACGGCTCGACCACGGCGAGGGTCACGATGCAGGGCGCGCTCGTGTGAAACAGGCGCGCCGCATGGCCGGTCCGGGTCGTCGCCGAGCAGCGCGGCAGGTCGATGGCGATGTCGTCATAGTCGAGAATGCGTCGATGGAGCGGAAAGGTCGCCTTGTAGACCGCCTCTTTCGCGGAAAACACGAGGCGCGCGTCGAGGGCCGAGCCGGGGGCGGGGAGGCGATCGTCGGGCCGCACCACCAGCGCGAGGATATCGTCCGGCAGGGGGTCGGCCGGCTCCACGTCGATCCCGATCGATCCGACCTCGCCGAGCCGCCCGAGCGCCGCGACGGCCCATATGCGATCATGCGCGAGCGAGCCGGTCCACCCCTCCGGCCAGATCGGCTCGCCGGAAGGCGCGCGGGGGATCGCGCACGCGCCGATGCCCCGCGCGCGCAGGAGATCACGCGCCGCCAGCCGCGCCGCGCCGCTCGCGCGCCGGCGGTCGAGCCGCGTCGAGGCGATCGTGACCGCCTCGGCCGGTAGCAAAGCCGCCTCGTCGCCCGCGCGAATGGCGCGGCAGGCGAGCGCGACGCCGGCGGGGGCCATCGCATCCAACGCCCGTTGCAGCGCCGCCTCGTCCGCATCTGGGCCTTCCGCCCCTAGGCCGAGACCGACGCGGCTCATGTCAGGCCCGGAAGCCGGCGAGGCGGGCGATCATCTCGCCGTCCTCGTCGAGCCCTTCCTCCCTGAAGCCCGCCGCCGCATACATCCGCCGCGCCGCCACGTTGGCGGGCTCGTAGCAGATGGTGACGGCGCGCACGTGCTCCAGCGCCTCGATCTCGCGCAAGGCGGCGCCGAGCGCGGCGCGGCCATAGCCCCGACCCTGCTCGGCCCGGTCGATCATGAAGCGATAGATGCGCGCCTCGCCCTCGGTCTCGGTCGCGTCGTACATCAGGAAACCGACCAGCCGCTCGCCCGCGAGGATCGCGCGCGGGCAGGCGCCGGGGTCCTCGTCGGCCTCGGCCAGCGAGGCGGCGTTGGTGGCGACGAAGGAGGCCTGTTCGGGCGCGACGCGGAGCGCGGCCAGCGCCGCGCGGTCTTCCGGCCGCACGGGCGCGAGGCGCACGGGTTCCGATCGAAGGGGCTCCGGTCGGGGGGCCTCCGGTCGGGGGGCCTCCGGTCGGGGAAGGAGCTGGTCGGGACCGCTCACGCGGCGCCCCGGCGCAGGCCCTTGCTGCGCACCGGCGCGGCGAAGCGATGGAGCGTCGCCGGGTTGCCGCGCCAGATCGAGCCGGGCTCCAGCACCTCGCCCTTCATGACGAAGGAATCGGTGTCCACGATGGCCTCGTCGCCCATCGTCACGCCGTAATGGACGAAGGCGGCGGGGCCGACCGTGCAGCCATTGCCGATGCGGATCGTGTCGGACTTGAAGGCGCCTTCCTCCAGCGAATGGGCCTGGATGACGCAGCGCTCGTTGAGCGTCGCGTCGTCGCCGATCGAGACCAGCGAGCGTTCGGTCAGGTTGGCGCCGCCGTCATAGACGCGCCGGCCGACCTCGGTGCCGAGAAGCCGCAGCATGAGCGGGCGGAAGGGCGTGCCCGGGAAGAGGTTGATGACCGGCGAATCCGACAGTTTCCAGTGCCGCTCGTGGAACCAGAAATAGCGGTCGTAGATCGTCGTCATGCGCGGCCGGAGCTTGCCGAAGCGAAGGCTCGCCCGTTCGATCAGGACATGCAGCGGCAATTCGATCGCCATGACGAGGATCGTGCCGACGAACAGGGCCGTCGCGCCCCATTCGTCGTAATAGTTGAGCGCCCGGTCGGCGATCACGAGCGCGATGAAGAGCTCGAGCCACTGCGTTCCCAGGAAGAACAGCGCCGTCAGGGCGTTGTGGCGGTTCTTCTTGCGCACGCGCACGCGCCGCTCGGCCTCGCTGACGCCGGCGATCAGCTCCTTGTCGCGCGACACCATGCGCGGGATCTCGAAGGGCGGCGAGCCGAGAAGACCGACATTCTCGCGCACCGGACCGTCGATCGGCACCATGACCTTGGTGCCGAGCAGGACGTTGTCTCCGGTGCGGCTGTCGGCCGGGAAGAAGATGTTGTTGCCGAAGTAGTTCCGCTCGCCGACGCGCGTGTGCTCCAGCTGGAAGGAGGAGGCGGACTTGTGCATGTTGATCATGAACAGGCCGTCCGACACCATGGTCTGGCTGCCGATCTCGCACAGGAGCGGGTTTTCCTGAACCTGGTTGCTGCCGAAATTCGAGCCGGTCTGGGTGATCTCGTTGAGGTTCCAGCCGAGCGCGCGCAGGTAGTGGACGGCGGCCGAGCTGTCACCGAACAGGAGATTGAGGATGCGCGAATTCGTACAGAACTCCACCGCGTTCTGAACGAGATAGTGGAAGCCGTAGAGCGTGTAGGTCCGCCCCGGCTTCAGGACGAAGCGGGCGAGGCGCGGCAGGAGAAGGGCGACCGCCAGCGACAGGGCGATGATGCCGACGAGCGTGACCGTGGTGCCGATCGCCACGATGCCGATCGTTTCCTGATAGTTGTCGCTGACATTCTGCCAGTAGGAGTGGAACAGAAGCGGGAAGGGCGTGACGATGGCGAAGAGCAGCACGAGCTGCACGACCTCGAACAGGATGCGCCGCATTTCCGAGATCGGGCGGCTGCGCACCTTGCAATAGTCGGCGTCGGTCGGCACCGCCGGCGAGCCGTGCCAGCGTTCGCCATCGGGGATGGTCTGACCGCGCTGCAGCGAGGAGGAATGGCCGAGCTGGGCGTTGTCGCCGATCCGCGTGTCGATATCGAGAACGCAGCCGACGCCCACGAACGCGCCGTGCCCGACTTCCACCGGGCCGGTGTGCATGTAGCCGGCGCGCGCATGATAGCCCAGAATCATCGACTCCTTGCGCAGGATGGCGTTGTCGCCGATGCGGATCAGGTCCGTGCAGACCGGGATCGTGCGGCATTCGATGATCGTGTTGTGGCCGATCCGCGCGCCGAGAAGCTTGAGATAGAGGCTGTAGAGCGGGCTGCCCTTGAACAGCACAACCGGCGCGGTGCGGATCAGCGTCTGCACCACCCAGAAGCGGTAGTAGCGAAGGCCCCAGAGCGGGAAGGCTTCCGGCTTCCAGCGCCCGATCAGGAGCCATTTGGCGCCGACCGCGAGGCCCGACATGCCGAAGAACAGGAAGGCCGACAGCGCCACGCAGCGCAGGTAGAGCTGCCAGGGCTGATCGAGCGCCACATAGACCCAGTCGAGCCCACGGTCGAAGACCCACAGGCCGAAATAGCTGTAGAGCCCGTAGAACAGGAGCTGCGCGGCGCCCGTCGCCCAATAGGCGAAGTCCGTGGCGCGATGGGTCAAGACGGACTCGTGCGTCGCCTCCGCGATCTCCTCGGGCGTGCGCAGATGCTCGGCCAGAAGCGCCACGGACGGGAAGAGATAGATGTCGCGCATGGACGTCGTCGCCCAGGCGGGCTTGGCGCGCACGCGGGCGCAGAAGCGCGCCATCAAGAGCGAATTGGCGCCGAGATCGTCGAAGAAGTGATCCTCGACCGAAATCTCGTCGAGCCCGAGCACCGTTTTCGCCGCGTCCAGAAGGAAGCGCTCGTCCTCGTTGCGCGGCGGCGTCACGGGCCGTTCCAGCGCGACGGGGCCGCCCTTGGGTTTCGGCAGCTGGCGAAGGTCCACCTTGTTGGCGACCGTCATCGGCAGGGCGTCGAGCTCCTCCAGATAGGTCGGCACCATGTAGTCGGGCAGGCGGCGCTTCAGCTCGGCCGAGATCTCGCCCTTGGCGAGCAGGCAGCTTCCGGCTTTGGGCGCATAATAGGCGACGAGTTCCGTGCGGCCGGGCTGCAGCTCGACCGCCGTGACGGCGGCCTGCGCGATGCCGGGCTGGTCGAGCAGCGCGGCCTCGATCTCGCCGAGCTCGATGCGGTAGCCCCGGATCTTGATCTGCGTGTCGATGCGCCCGTGATACTCGACCTCGCCCTCGGCATTGATGCGGCCGAGATCGCCGGTGCGATAGATGCGGTGCGAGGGGTTGTCCGGCAGGTCGAGAAAGTCGGGAATGAACTTCTCGGCCGTCAGGTCGTCGCGGTTGAGATAGCCGGCCGCCAGGCCGATGCCGGCGATGCCGATCTCGCCCATCTCGCCGGGCTCGGCGAGCCTGGGCTCGGCGGCGTCGAGAAGAACGATCGTGTAGGAGGGCAGGGGCGCGCCGATGGTCACGGCGCGGTCGGCCACGAGCCGGCCCATCGTCGCCGTCACGGTCGCCTCGGTCGGGCCGTAGGTGTTGAGGATCTCGCGCCCCGGCTGCTCCCAGCGCTGCACGAGGTTCTGCGGGCAGGCCTCGCCTCCCACCAGAAGCAGGCGCAGGCTCGGCACGTCGCTCTCGATCGAGGAGAGAAGCGTCGGGCTGCAGGCCATGCAGGTGATCGAATGGGCGCGCAGGAAGTCGGACAGTTCCTCGCCCACCAGCGTCAGGCGGCCGGGCGCGGGATAGATCGTGCAGCCGGCCGCGAGCGGCACCCAGATCTCCTCGGTCGAGAAGTCGAAGGCGACGGTCATGCCCTGGTAGACGCGGTCGCCCAGCTTGTAGCCATAGGCGGCGGCTGCGACCTGCACGAAATTGGTGATGCTCGGGTGCCGGATCACGACGCCCTTGGGGCGGCCCGTGGTGCCGGACGTGTAGAGAATGTAGCAGCTGTCATCGACAAGCGCGCCGAGGAAGGGCGCGTCGGCCGTTTCGGCGTCGATCTCGGCCTGCGCCTGATCCAGAAACAGCGGGGCGACCGGCAGGCGCTCGACATTCAGCGCATAGGCCGAGACCGTGATCACCAGCTCGATCGCGGCGTCCTCGACGATCAGCGCCATGCGCTCGGGGGGAAAGGCGGTGGCGAGCGGCACGAAGACCGCGCCCGCCTTCATCACCGCCAGGATCGCCACATAGGTCATGGCCGAGCGGTCGAGCAGAAGGCCGACCCGGTTGCCCGGGCGCACGCCGCGCCGCACGAGCGCATGGGCGAGCTGGTTGGCCCGGGCGTCGATCTCGGCATAGGACCAGGTGCGCCCGTCCGACACCACGGCCGGCAGCGCGCCGTAGCGCGCGGCGCGCTGGGCGAAGAAGGCGTCGAGCCGCTGGTCCGGCGGCCCGTCCGCGCGGAAGGATGCCCCCTTCAGAATGGAAGCGTGGTCCGGCATTCGCGCAGGACCTTCGGCAACGGAGAGGGCCGCTTGGGTGTTGAGTTTGGGCATCGGCTGGTTCGCAAGATCTCGTCAGATATCGCGGCGACACCAGGCCCGCAACGCAAGGCAGCGCCCGGCCGGGCGCGTCCGCGCGGCGGACCCGACCCAGGTGCCAGAGGCTTTCGAACTTTGCTTACCCGTCATTCGCCATCGCGCCGGTCGAGGGGTCGACGAGGCGCAAGACCCATGTCCCTTCGTAAAGGGGAGGTCAAGAGGTTTTGATCCATCGTGATCGGAGCGCGAGCAAGAGTGATCGGCGGGGCCGGACGGCGGGTCCCGGGGTAACATCCGGAAGGGATTGGCAAGGCTTCGTCCCGGTGCGATGCTCCTGTCCAGCAAACGGGAGGACGGCACGACCAGCCGACGGCAAGAGCGGCGAGCGGCGCCGCGATGGGTTGCCATGGGGCTCGGACTCGGCCTTCAGCATATCAAGGAAATCGAGACGGTGGCGCTCGGCGCGGCCTCGCCGCGCGACGCGGCGGTGCGCCAGAGCTGGCAGCGCTGCATCGAGACCTATCGGCTCGATCCGGCCCGCGCCTGCGAAGCCTATATCCTGCCCGAAACGCGGCTGCGCGAGCACCGCCAGCGCTCCGAGGAGCTGATCCGCACCGCCCGCTCGGGGCTGGAAACGCTGCACGGGCAGATGGGCGGCCAGGGCTACGTGCTTCTCCTGTCGGACGCGCAGGGCGTGACGGTGGATTTCGTCGGCGATCCGACCTTCGACAACCAGCTGCGCCGCGCCGGCCTTTATCTCGGCTCGGAATGGTCGGAGCCGCGTGCCGGCACCTGCGCGGTCGGCTCCTGCATCGCGATCGGCGAGGCGCTGACCATCCATCAGAGCGATCATTTCGACCTCACCCACACGCCGCTCACCTGCTCGGCCGCGCCGATCTACGACACGGACGGCACGCTCGCCGCCGTTCTCGACATTTCGGCCCTGCGCTCCCCGGAAGCCAAGGTCAGTCAGGCGCTGGTCCTGCATCTCGTCTCGGCCGCGGCCCGGCGGATCGAACTCGCCAATCTCATGGCGCGCTCGCGCGGCGACTGGGTGATCCGCTTCTCGCGCTCGCCGGACTTTCTCGACGTCGATCCCGAAGGCGCCGTCTCGCTCGATGCGTCGGGACGCATCTCGGGCTTCACCCATGCCGGCCACAAGTTCCTCGCCGAAGCCGTCGGCGCGCCCTGGCGCGATCCGGCCACCGTGCTTCTCGGCCGCCCGATCGGCGACTTCCTCGATCTCGACCTCGACGGGCTGCCGCTTCTGACCCGCGACCGGCCGAGTGAAACGCGGCTTCTGGCCGCGCGTGACGGCAACGGCGTCTTCGCCCATGCGATCGCCCCGCCGAGACCCATCGTGGCGAAGCCCGCGCCGCGCGCGCCCGTGCCCGTTCCCCCGCCCGCGAGCGGCGCCTTGCCGGCCGCGCTCTCGGCGCTCACGGGCGGCGATGCGGCGATGGCCTCGCTTCTCCAGAAGGCCGCGCGTCTCGCGCCGACCGCGATCCCGATCTGTCTCCAGGGCGAGACGGGCACCGGCAAGGAGGTGCTGGCGCGCGCCATCCACCGCTGCCGGGGCGCGCAGACGCCCTTCGTGGCGCTGAACTGCGCGGCGCTCCCCGAAACGCTGATCGAGGCCGAGCTGTTCGGCCATGCGCCCGGCGCCTTCACCGGGGCCGGCCCGAAGGGGCGGCGCGGGCTGATCGAGGCGGCGAACGGCGGGACGCTGTTTCTGGACGAGATCGGCGACATGCCGCTCCTTCTCCAGTCGCGCCTCCTGCGCGTTCTCTCCGAGCGCGAGATCGTGCCGGTCGGCGCGCGCACGCCCGTGCCCTTGAATCTCCGCGTCCTCTCCGCCTCGCATCGCGACCTCGGGGCGCTGGTGCGCGAGGGCCGCTTCCGCGAGGACCTTCTCTACCGCCTCAACGCCGCGACGCTGCGCCTGCCGGCCTTGCGGGAGCGCAGCGATCTCGACTGGCTCATCGACCGGCTTCTCACAGAGACGGGCGGCGCGACCCTGAGGCCGGACGCGCGCGCCGCGCTTCTCGCCCATGCCTGGCCCGGCAACATTCGCGAGCTGCGCAACGCGCTGGAGGTCGGCGCGGCGCTGGCCGAGGGGGGCGCGATCGGCCTGGCCGACCTGCCGGACGCGATCCTGGCGCCGATCTCCGCCGCCGCGATCCGACCGGACGCGGAGAAGGACGAGGGCGAACCGGGCGAGGCGAACACGCTTCGCGCCGTTCTCGCCGACTGCCGCTGGAACGTGTCGGAAGCCGCGCGCCGGCTCGGCTGCGACCGCACCACGGTGCATCGGCGGATGCGCCGGCTCGGCGTCGCGCCGCCGCACTGAACCTGCGGCGCCACAGGTGCGGCACGCGCCGTGGCGGGCCTTGCCCGAGGGTGGCCGGATCGGCCGCGCGCCCCCGGAAAACGCCGAGTTCCCGGCCTTGGCACGGCGCTTGCAATTCCTTCAGCGGGAGGACCGCCGATGACCATGCAAGCCTTACGATTCCATGCCGCCAAGGATCTTCGCGTCGAGACCGTGGCCGAGCCCGGCCGGCCGGGGCCGGGCGAGGTTCGCATCCGCAACACGCGGGTCGGCATCTGCGGCACGGATCTGCACGAATATGCCTATGGCCCGATCTTCGTGCCGAAAGAGCCTCATCCCTTCACCGGCGCCTCGGGCGTCCAGATTCTCGGCCACGAGTTCGGCGGCGTCGTCACCGATGTGGGCGAGGGGGTGACGCGCGTCGCGCCGGGGGATCGGGTGTCGGTCCAGCCGCTGATCATGCCGCGCGACAACGAATATTACGCCGATCGCGGCCTGTTCTTCCTGTCGGAGAAGCTGGCGCTGGCGGGCCTCTCCTGGCCCTGGGGCGGCATGGCCGACTATGCGCTGCTGAACGACTACAATGTCTACAGGATTCCCGACGCCATGAGCGCGGAGGAAGCCGCGCTCGTCGAGCCCACCGCCGTCGCCGTCTATGCCTGCGACCGGGCGGGCGTTCGCGCCGGCTCCAGCGTCCTCGTCACGGGCGCGGGGCCGATCGGCCTTCTCACGGTGCTGGCCGCACGGGCGGCGGGCGCGACGCGGGTCTTCCTGTCCGACCCCAACCCGACCCGGCTCGAGATCGCGCGGACGATCGATCCCGATCTGGTGGTGATCGATCCGACCAAGACCTCGGTCGCCGAGCGCCTGCGCGAAGGGACGGACGGAGGCGTCGGCGCCGATGTAGCCATCGAAGCGGTGGGCAACGAGCGGGCGCTCGGCGACTGCGTCGAGGCCGTACGCCGGCAGGGCGTCGTGGTGCAGGTCGGCCTCCATCCCGGCCCGTCCAAGCTCGACTGGTTCACCGTCACCTGCAAGGACATCGATGTCCGTGGCTCCTGGGCCTATCCGACGACGTCCTGGCCGCGCGTCATGGACCTCATCGCGACCGGCCGCCTGCCGGCCTCGAAAGTCGTCACCCGCCGCATCCAGCTCAAGGACGCCGTGCGCGAGGGTTTCGACGCGCTGCTCGACCCGGCCGGCACGCAGCTGAAGATCATGATCGATCTGGAATCTTGAAAAATGCCGGCGGGAGCGCTCGCAGAAGCGCCCCGCCCTCCGACAATCTCCTGGGAGGAACCCTTCATGAGCGAAACTCTGGAACGCCCCGTCACGCGGAGCCCCGAGACCGACAACACGGCGCGCCGCGCCGCCGAGACCTGGCTGTCCGCCTTCGAGGCGGCGCTCGGCGCCAAGGACGCCGCGCAAGCCGCCAGCCTGTTTGCCGAGGACAGTTTCTGGCGCGACCTCGTGTCCTTCACCTGGAACATCAAGACCGTGGAAGGGCCTGATGGCGTCGGCGACATGCTGGCGGCGCAGCTGCCCGGCATGAGCGCCTCGCGTTTCGAGCTGGAGGAGGAGCCGACCGAGGACGGGGGCGTCGTCACCGCCTGGTTCCGTTTCGAGACCGATGTCGGACGCGGCAAGGGGCTGCTGCGTCTGAAGGACGGCAAGGCCTGGACCTTCCTGACGACGCTCCATGAGCTGAAGGGTTTCGAGGAGCCGATGAACGAGCGCCGGCCGATGGGCGCGCAGCACGGCGTCTCGGCCAACCGGCAATCCTGGCTGGAGCGGCGCGAGGCGGAGGCGCGCGAACTCGGAAACACGCGCCAGCCCTATGTTCTCGTGATCGGCGGCGGGCAGGGCGGCATCGCGCTGTCCGCCCGGCTCGGCCAGCTCGGCGTGCCCACGATCGTGATCGACCGGCACGAGCGGCCGGGCGATCAATGGCGCAAGCGCTACAAGTCGCTCTGCCTGCACGATCCCGTCTGGTACGACCACCTTCCCTATATCGACTTCCCCAAGAACTGGCCGGTCTTCGCGCCGAAAGACAAGATCGGCGACTGGCTGGAAATGTACGCCAAGGTCATGGAGCTGAACTACTGGGGCTCGACAACGGCCAAATCCGCCCGCTACGACGAAGCGAAGGGCGAATGGGAGGTCGTGGTCGAGCGCGGCGGCGAGGAGATCACGCTGCGGCCGAAACAGCTCGTGCTGGCGACCGGCATGTCCGGCAAGGCGAACTGGCCGAATTTTCCGGGCATGGACCGCTTCCGGGGCGAGCAGCACCACTCGTCTGAACATCCGGGACCGGACGGCTACAAGGACAAGCGCGTCGTCGTCATCGGCTCCAACAACTCGGCCCATGACATCTGCGCCGCGCTCGCCGAAAACGGCGTCGACGTCACCATGGTCCAGCGCTCGACCACCCATATCGTGCGCTCGGAATCCCTCATGGAACACGGGCTCGGCGATCTCTATTCCGAGCGCGCGCTCGCCAACGGCGTGACGACGCAGAAGGCCGACCTCATCTTCGCCTCGCTGCCCTACCGGATCATGCACGAGTTCCAGATCCCGGTTTACCGGAAGATCGCGGAGGTGGATGCCGACTTCTACCGCGACCTCGAAAAGGCGGGCTTCCGGCTCGACTGGGGCGCGGACGGCTCGGGCCTCTTCATGAAATATCTGCGCCGGGGCTCGGGCTACTATATCGATGTCGGCGCCAGCCAGATGATCATCGACGGCCGCATCAAGCTGAAGGCAGGGCAAGTCGAGGAGATCACCGAGACCGGCGTGAAGCTCGACGACGGCACGGAACTGCCCGCCGACGTCATCGTCTATGCCACGGGCTACGGCTCGATGAACGGCTGGGCGGCCGACCTCATCAGCCAGGAGGTCGCCGACAAGGTCGGCAAGGTCTGGGGCCTCGGCTCCGACACGCCGAAAGACCCCGGCCCCTGGGAGGGCGAGCAGCGCAACATGTGGAAGCCGACGCAGCAGGAGGCGCTCTGGTTCCACGGCGGCAACCTGCACCAGTCGCGCCATTACTCGCTCTATCTGGCGCTGCAGTTGAAAGCACGGATGGAGGGGATCGCGACGCCGGTCTACGGCCTGCAAGAGGTCCATCACCTGCGCTGAGGGAAACGATCGGGGCGGCTTCGAGCCGCCCCGCTTCGTTCAAGGCTTCAGCAGCCACTCGTGTTCGGGCGCGTTGTGGAATTTCCACGTCCGCTTCGGCCCGGCCATGACGTTGAGATAATAGAGATCGTAGCCGTGGATCGTGGCGCAGGGGTGGTAGCCCTTGGGAACGAGCGTCACGTCGCCGTCCTCCACCGCCATGGCCTCGTCCAGCGAGCGGTCGTCGGTGTAGACGCGCTGGAAGGCGAAGCCCTGCGGCGGGTTGATGCGGTGGTAATAGGTTTCCTCGAGATAGGATTCCTGGGGCAGATCGTCTTGGTCGTGCTTGTGAGGCGGATAGCTCGACGTGTTGCCGGCCGGGGTGATCACCTCCACCACGAGCAGCCCGTCGGCCTCGGCCGTTTCCGGCAGGATATTGGTGACGTGGCGCACATTGTTGCCGCGCCCGCGCACCTCCTGCGTGTTGTCCTCCTCGCCGATCAGGCGCGGGGGCCGCGCGCCCGGCGTGCCCGGCGCGGTGCAGACGGCGAGTTCCAGATCGGTCTCGGCGGTGACGCGCCATTCCATCCCGGCCGGCACATAGACCGAGGAGGGCTTGCCGTCGAAGGGCGACATGCGCCGGCCGAGCGTGCCGAACTCTGTGTCGCCCGCCTTGATGTCGGCCTTGCCCGACACGAGCACGAGGCAGGTCTCGCGGGTCGCCTCGCCGCCCGTGACGGTTTCGCCGGGCTTCAGCTTGTGAAGAGCGAACCCGACATAGGTCCAGCCGGCGCTATCGGGCGTGACATCGACGACCCGGCCCTCGATGCCGGAGGGTTTGACGAGAAGCTTGGACATGGGCTCTCCCTCAGCGCTTCAGGCCGGCTTCGGCGAGAAAACGGGTCAGGTTGTCGTAGCCGAGTTTCACATAGGTTGCGGGATGGGCCTTGTCGGGGTCCTGCTCGGCCTCGATCACCACCCAGCCGGAATAGTCGGGCAGTGCCCTGAACACCGAGACATAGTCCACCGACCCGTCGCCCGGCACCGTATAGACGCCGGCGAGAACCGAGGTGAGGAAGCTCCAGTCCTCCTGCGCGGCCTGCCGGGCCACATCGGTGCGCACGTCCTTCACATGGACATGGACGATGCGATCCTTGTAGCGGCGCGCGAGATCGGCCGGGTCCGCCCCGCCCCAGGTGGCATGGCCCGTATCGAGAAGAAGGGTGAAGGCAGGTCCCGTGCCCGCCATCATCCGGTCGATCTCCGCGCCGGTCTGGATCACCGTTCCCATATGGTGATGATAGGCGATGCGCAGCCCTTCGGCCTTCAGAAGCTCGGCAAAGCGGGTAAGGCGCGGCAGGAAGCGCTCCCATTCCTCTTCCGTGAGAACGGGCCGAGCGTGAAGCGGGGAGGCCTCGTCGCCATGCACGGTGCGGGTGCATTCGCAGACGATGAAAATGTCGGTGCCCGCGCCCTTCACGAGGGCGATATGGTCGCGCGCGGCCTCGAACTCGGCCTCGGCGTCGCGGTCGAGAAGGAAGGTCGAGTACCAACCGCCGACGAAATCCATGCCGTATTCGCCGAGCTTGGCCTTCAGCGCCCCCGGCTCGCGCGGGAACTTGTGGCCGAGTTCCATGCCCTCGATGCCGATCGCGCTCGCCTCCGACAGGCATTGTTCGAGGCTGATATGGCCGCCGATGTCCTGCCGGTCGTCATTGCTCCAGCAGATCGGGTTCGCGCCAATACGGATCATGCTTCCTCCCAGACTGTCCTGATATCGCTGGGCGCGGGGTGCCGCCGCCCGGTCCTCGATGTGGCCGCCGCTCACGCGGCCTTGATGCTTTGCGCCGCCCCGCGCCAGGCGTCTACCAGCGCGCCGAAGCGACGGGCCATGTCCGCGATCGCCGCCTCGTCGTCGATCTCCCCGCGCAGCCAGCGGCGCGCGGCGTCGGCGAAGATGGTGCGGCCGACCGCGAATCCCCTAACCATCGGCACCTCGGCGACGGCGGCGAAGGCGGCCTTCAACTCGGCTTCGGGCGCATCGAGCCCGAGGAGGACGATGCCCCGGCAATAGCGATCATTGGCCGCGATCGTGGTCTCGATGCGGCGCCAGGCGCCGACGCTCGTCTGCGGCTCCAGCTTCCACCAGTCCGGCTTGATGCCGAGATCGTAGACATGCTGCACGATCTCGGCGACCGTGGTCTCGCCGAGCGCGCCATGCTTGCCGGCGATGATCTCCACCAGAAGCTCGCGTCCGACGGTGCGCGCGGCATCCCACAGGCGCAGAAGCTCGCGGTCTTGGCGCTCGCGCAACTCGGCCGGATCGTCCGGGTGGTAGAAGCACAGGCACTTGATGACCTGATCCACGGGCCATTCGGTGAGATGGCTTCCGAGATCGGCCATGTGATCGAATTCCAGCGGGCGCGAGCCCGGCTTTTCTACCGGCCGGCCGATCCAGAAACCCTTGGCGGCGGCGCGATAGAGCGCCTTCTGGCCGTAGATCCCGTCGAGCAACATGCCGAAGCCCGGATCGTCGCCGGCGACGCGCGCCGCGGCTTCCACCGCCAGGACCTTGAAATCCTCGATGCGCTCGCGCGACGCGCCGGCCGCATCCGCCATTTCCTCGATCTGCATCCGGTGGTCGCAGGCGAGCGCCATGAGCCGGTCCGGCCCGGGCCGGCGCGTCGTCGCCCAGTGGATGTGGTTCAGCTCCTCGTCCCGGCGCAGGCGACGCTGGATCGCACTCTTGGCGAGAAACGCGTCGAGCTCGGCCGAGGTCGGATATTCCGGCGAGCAGAGAAGGCGCGACACGGCGAAGGCGCCGCAGGCATTGGCCATGGTGGCGCATTCGGCGGCCGGCCTGCCGCGCAGCCAGCCCGCCAGAAGGCCGGACATGAAGGCGTCCCCCGCGCCGAGCACGTTGAACACCTCGATCGGGAAGCCGCGCCCGGCGATGCCGTCCTCCAGCGTCTCGATCGGCCCCTCGAAGACGATGCAGCCCATGGCGCCGCGCTTCAGAACCAGCGTCGCCGAGGACACCGCGCGAATCGCCTTCAGCGCCGCCAGCGGATCACCGACGCCGCCGGCGATCATCATTTCCTCTTCCGTGCCGACCACGAGATCGCAATCGGGGAGGATGGCTTGCATCTTCCGCGACACGGCGTCGGAGGCGACATAGCGCTCGAAGCCCGCCGCGTGGCCGGCGAGGCCCCAGAGATTGGGGCGGTAGTCCACGTCGAACACGACCTTGCCGCCATGGGCCTTGGCGATGCGGATCGCCTTGAGCTGGGCCGCTTCGGTGTTGGGCTTGGAGAAATGCGTGCCGGTGACGACGATCGAGGCCGCCGAGGCGACGAGGCTTTCGGAAACGTCGGCCTCGCAGAGCGCCATGTCGGCGCAGTCGGAGCGATAGAAGATCATGGGCGAGACGCCCTCGTCCTCGACCGCGAGAAGCACGAGCGCCGTCAGCCGCTCGGGATCGACGGTCACGCCCGCCGTCTCGACGCCCTCGCGCACCAGCTGCTCGCGCACGAAGCGGCCCATCTGTTCGGCGCCGACGCGTGTCAGCAGCGCCGACTTGAGCCCGAGCCGCGCCGTGCCGATGGCGATATTGGCGGGGCAGCCGCCGACGGATTTGGCGAAGGAGCCGATATCCTCCAGCCGCGAGCCGATCTGCTGGCCGTAGAGGTCCACCGAACAACGGCCGATCGTGACCACGTCGAGCGCCTTGGCCATGTGCCTCTTCCTTCTCATGGGATGAACATGGGGGACGGACGCCTCGATCCGGCGGCGATGCCGACGGGTCGGGCCTCGCCCCTCTCGAAGATTAGATGAAGCACGTGGTACAAACTGCGTCAATATGGAATTTCAATTCCAAATAACGTCGGTTCAGTCGCCTTGCTCCCGCCCCGGCCCGCGCCGGTGCTCGGCGATCCCGACGACGAGCGTCATGGCCAGCGCCATGCTGGCGGCGAGCGAGCGGAAGCCCTGGAAATCGGCCTCCACCACCTCGAACCAGAGCCGCCCTTCGGCGACGAGCGGGCTGAACGGGCTGTCGGTGATGACGACGAGCGGCGCGCCCTGATCGGCGATCTGCCGCGCGAAGCTGACGGTTGTGGAGGCATAGGGCGTGAAGGAGATCGCGAGCGCGGCGTCGCGCGGCGTCGCGAAGGACACCGTCTCGGCGTCGGTGCCGACCGCCGAGCCGATCAGGACATTGCGGATGCCAAGCTTGCCGAGCGCGTAGCTGACATAGGCCGTGACGGGGAAGGAGCGGCGCTGGGCGATGAGATAGATCGTCTCCGCCTCGGCCAGGACGCGAATCGCCCGGTCCATCTGGCTCATGTCGAGCCGGTCGTGCATCCCGGAGATGGAGCGCGTCGAAGCCTCGCAGAACCCGTCGAACAGGGCGGCCGAGCGCGAGGCGTCGCCGTTGCGGCCGCGCAGCGACAGGAGCCGGTCGTCATAGTTCGACACCTGATTGCGCAGGCGCTCGCGAAACAGGGTCTGGAGATCGGAAAAGCCCGCAAAGCCGAGGGCCTGGCTGAAGCGGATCAGCGTCGAGGGCTGCACCTCCGCCTTTTCCGCGATGCTCGTGACCGTGCCGAGCGCGATCTCGTCGGGCTGCGCGAGCGCGAAGGAGGCGACCTGCTTCAGGCGCTTGGGCAATTTCACCGTGCCCCCGGCCAGCAGCTCGCGCAGCTCTGCGAAGCTCTCGGGCGCCTGCGGCCCGACCGGGTCTTCCTCTGCCGTCATGCCCTGGCGCTCCCGTTTTTCAATTTGAAGGTGAATCGCGATCGAAGGCCGCTTGACACGGTTTCGAATTGCAGAATACAAAATTCCATATCGACGTAAATGGGCATACAAGTTCCAAATTTTCCGAAAACCGGAAAGCGATCGATCTGCGGGAGGAGAGACGTCGGGTGGTTGAATTTGCCTTGAATCACATGACGGCGCCCGGTTTGAGCGTCGAAGCCTTCTTCGAACTGGCCGCGCGGCTGGGCGTGTCGGCGGTGGAAATCCGCAACGATCTGCCGGGCGTCGCGCTCGCCGACGGAACGGCGGCGAGCGAGGTCGGCTCCCTTGCTTCCGCGAAAGCCTTGCGCATCCTGTCGATCAACGCGCTGCAGCGCTTCAACGAATGGACGCCGGCCCGCGCCGTGGAAGCCAAGGCGCTGTGCGAGCAGGCCCGCGCCGCCGGGGCGGAGGCGCTGGTCCTGTGCCCCGTCAACGAGGAGGGGTTCTGGACGGACGACGCCTCGCGCCTCCAGGCGCTTCGCGACGCGCTTGCCGCGCTCGCGCCGATCCTGGAAGCCGCCGGCCTCGTCGGGCTGGTGGAGCCGCTCGGCTTTGCGGAATGCTCGCTGCGCCTGAAGAGCGAAGCGGTCGCCGCGATCGACGCGGTCGGGCAGCGCGATCGGTTCAAGCTCGTCCACGACACGTTTCACCATTTCGTCGCCGGCGAAACGGCGCTCTTTCCCGAGCGCACCGGCCTTGTCCACATTTCCGGCGTGGAGGACCGCGCCGTGCCGCGCGAGACCATGCGCGATCCGCATCGCGTGCTGGTCGGCGCGGACGACCGGCTGGACAATCTCGGCCAGATCCGCGCGCTCGAGAAGGGCGGCTATCGCGGCCCCCTGTCTTTCGAACCCTTCGCGCCTTCCGTCGCAGGAAGCCGCGACATCGAGGGCGATCTCAGCGCCAGCATGCGCTTCGTCGCGGACGGCCTGACGTCCAAGGCGGCCTGAGACCGACATGGGGCGCCGGCGGGGAGGCCGGCGCCTTTCACTGGAAAAACCAAGCACTTCAAGAAACGGGCCGCTGCATCCAGGCGAGCGTCCGAATGTCCCGGGAGGAACCCTCATGAAACGCATCCTGCTCGCGCTCGCCGCTTCCGCCGCGATGATGGCCTCGGCCCAGGCCGCCAATATCGGCGTGTCCATGGCCCTGTTCGACGACAACTTCCTGACCGTCCTGCGCAACGGTCTGGAGACGGCCGCCAAGAAGGATGGCCTGTCGCTGCAGGTCGAGGACGCGCAGAACGACATTGGCAAGCAGCTCAACCAGATCCAGAACTTCATCGCGCAGGGCGTCGACGGGATCATCGTGAACGCGGTGGACACCGACGCGACCGCGCAGATGACCAAGCTCGCCACCGCGGCCGGCATCCCGCTCGTCTACGTCAACCGCCAGCCGGCTGATGTCGAGACCCTGCCGGAAAAGACCGCCTTCGTCGGCTCCGACGAGAAGAAGTCCGGCACGCTCGAAATGCAGGAAGTCTGCAAGCTCATGGGCGGCAAGGGCGACATCGTCGTCATGATGGGCGAATTGTCCAACCAGGCGGCCCGCCAGCGCACGCAGGACATCGAGGACGTGATCGCCAAGGAGCCCTGCACCGGCATCAAGATCCTCGACAAGCAGACCGCCAACTGGCAGCGCACCCAGGCGACCGACCTGATGACCAACTGGATCTCGGCCGGGCTGAAGCCCGCCGCCGTCGTGTCCAACAATGACGAGATGGCGATCGGCGCGATCCAGGCGCTGAAGGCCGCCGGCATGAAGGACGTGATCGTCGCCGGCATCGACGCCACGCAGGACGGCCTCGCCGCCATGAAGGCGGGCGATCTCAAGGTCACCGTGTTCCAGAACGCCGCCGGCCAGGGCGCCGGCGCGGTCGAGACCGTCAACAAGCTCATCAAGGGCGAGAAGGTCGAGAAGGTCGTGGACGTGCCCTTCGAGCTCGTGACCCCCGCCAACATGGCCCAGTACGAAGCCAAGAACTGAACGAAGTCCGGACCTGACGGTCCGGCCGGGGTGCCGCGCCCGCGCGGCGCCCCGCTCCCTCCTCATCTCGACGGAACCCGAACCATGACGACGTGTCTTCGCGCGGCGCTGGCCGTGTCGTTTCTCTCCATCATCGCAGCCCCCGCGAGCGCCGAGACGATCGGCATCACGCTGGCGCGCGCCGACTCCGTTTTCCTCACCATCCTGCGCCAGGGCATGGAGACGCGCGGCAAGGACATGCCGGGTGTCACGCTGCAGGTCGAGGACGCGCAGAACGATCCGCAGCGCCAGCTGGATCAGGTCCGCAATTTCATCGCGGCGGGCGTCGACGCGATCGTGGTGACGGCGGTGGACGGCGAGGGCACGCCGGCCATGACGAAGCTGGCGAAGGAGGCGGGCATTCCCGTCGTCTATTCCGTCCACCCGCCCGCCGATCTCGACACGCTGCCCGAGAAGACCGCCTTCGTCGGCTCCGACGAGGTGCAGTCCGGCACGATGCAGACGGAGGAAGTCTGCAAGCGTCTCGGCGGCAAGGGCGCGGCCTATGTCCTGATGGGGCCGCTCAACAATCATTCCTCGATCGTGCGCACCAAGGACATCGAGGACGTGCTGGCGACGCCCGCCTGCCAGGGCATCACCATCGTCGACAAGCAGGCCGCCGGCTGGGACCGGATCGAGGCCCAGAACATCATGACCAACTGGCTGTCGTCCTCGGCCGAGTTCGATGCCGTGATCGCCAACAATGACGAGATGGCGATCGGCGCGATCCAGGCGATGAAGGCGGTCGGCCGCGACCCCGCGAGCGTCGTCGTGGCCGGCATCGACGCCACGCCCGACGGGCTCGCCGCCATGAAGGCGGGCGATCTCGACGTCACCGTCTTCCAGAACGCGACGGCGCAGGGCGCCGCCACGGTGGATGCGGCGGTCAAGCTCGCCAAGGGCGAGGCGGTGGAGCGCAAGATCTGGGTGCCGTTCGAACTGGTGACGCCAGAGAACCGGGACCGTTACGCCAAGGCCCAGTAACCCGGCACGCGGCGGCGGGCTCGTCCCGCCACCGGCCCGATCCCTGCGGGAGGCAGCGAGACATGGCGACCCAAACGATCAGCCCGGCCACGATGCGCGCGGTGCGCGAAAGCGGCGCGGTGCCGGGCTCGGACTATCTTCTGGAAGTGGACGGCGTCCGCAAGGTGTTTCCGGGCGTCGTCGCGCTCGACAATGTCGAGTTCCGCGTCCGGCGCGGCACGGTCCATGCCCTGATGGGCGAGAACGGGGCCGGCAAGTCGACGCTCATGAAGATCATCGCCGGCATCTACACGCCGGACGGCGGCGCCTTCCGCCTGCGCGGCCAGCCGATCCGCCTGAAAGGGCCGCTCGACGCGCTCGAGAACGGCATCGCCATGATCCATCAGGAACTCAACCTGATGCCCTTCATGACGGTGGCCGAGAATATCTGGATTCGCCGCGAGCCTTTGAACCGCTTCGGCTTCGTGGATCATGCCGAGCTGCGCCGCCGCACGGAAAAGCTCTTTGCCGACCTTTCGATCGACATCGACCCCGAGGCCGAAACGCAGACGCTTTCGATCGCCTCGCGCCAGATGGTCGAGATCGCCAAGGCCGTGTCCTACCAGTCCGACGTTCTGATCATGGACGAGCCGACCTCGGCGCTGACGGATCGCGAGGTGGAGCATCTGTTCCGCATCGTCCGGCAGCTGCGCGGGCAGGGCAAGGGCATCGTCTACATCACGCACAAGATGGACGAACTCGCCGAGATCGCCGACGAGGTGTCGATCTTCCGCGACGGCAAATATATCGGCACCGAGGACGCCAAGACCGTCACCCGCGACGACATCATCCGCATGATGGTCGGCCGCGAGCTGACGCAGATGTTTCCCAAGGAAGACGCCAGGATCGGCGAGACGGTGCTTTCGGTGCGCGGTCTCTCGCTCGGGCGCGTCTTTCAGGACGTCTCCTTCGACCTTCGCGCCGGCGAGATCCTCGGCATCGCGGGCCTCGTCGGCTCGGGCCGCTCCAACATCGCCGAAGCGCTGTTCGGGGTGACGCCCGCGACATCGGGCACGATCGAGCTTTTCGGCCAGCGGGTCGAGGTCGCCCATCCGGGCGTCGCCATGCGCCACGGAATGGCCTTCCTCACCGAGGACCGCAAGGACACGGGCTGCTTCCTGCCCCTTTCGATCACCGAGAACATGCAGATGGCGGTGATCCAGAGCGAGTTCACCTCCGCCGGGTTCGTCCGACAGAGCGAGGTCGACCGGCGCTGCGAGGAGATGTCGAGGACCCTGCGCGTCAAGACGCCCGACCTCGACGAACGCATCGAGAACCTGTCGGGCGGCAACCAGCAGAAGGTGCTGATCGGCCGCTGGCTGCTGACCAAGCCCAAGATCCTGATCCTCGACGAGCCGACGCGCGGCATCGATGTCGGCGCCAAGGCCGAGATCCACCGCCTCGTCTCCAAGCTCGCGGGCGAGGGGCTGGCCGTCATCATGATCTCCTCCGAACTGCCCGAGGTCCTGGGCATGAGCGACCGGGTGATGGTGGTCCATGCGGGCCGCGTCGCCGGCATTCTGGACCGCGCCGAGGCCACGCAGGAGCGCGTGATGGACCTCGCGTCGAGCTGAGCCGGCGCCCCCCGAACGAACCGCGATGCGACGCCGGACGGGCGCCCGACACGCCGCCCTCCGCCGACCAACCGAAAGGTGAAGCCATGTCCCTGAACGAAGCGACGCAAGGCGGCGTGCCGCCCGCTCCCGCCGTCGACAAGCCCGCGCGGCGCAAGCGCCGCCTGCCGACCGAAGTCTCGATCCTTCTCGTTCTCGTCGGCATCGCGCTGATCTTCGAGGCGCTCGGCTGGGTGCTGATCGGCCAGAGCTTCCTGGGCAACAAGCAGCGCCTGATCGTCATGATCCTGCAGGTCTCGGTGATCGGCATCATCGCGGTGGGCGTGACGCAGGTCATCATCACCTCGGGCGTCGACCTCTCCTCCGGCTCGGTCGTCGCCTTCACCGCCATGGTGGCCGCGAGCCTTGCCCAGAACCCGGACTATGCCCGCGCGGTCTATCCGGCGCTGACCGGCCTGCCGGTGATCGTCCCCATCGTCGCGGGTCTTCTCGTCGGTCTCGGCGCCGGGCTCGTGAACGGCGCGCTCATCGCCTATACGGGCATTCCGCCCTTCATCGCGACGCTCGGCATGATGGTGGCGGCGCGCGGGGCGGCCAAGTGGTACACGGGCGGCCAGCCGGTCTCCATGCTCTCCGACGGCTATGCGGCGATCGGCGCCGGGGCGATGCCGGTCATCATCTTCCTCGCCGTCGCGCTCGTCTTCCACATCGCGCTTCGCTACACGCGCTACGGCAAGTTCACCTATGCGATCGGCGCCAACCGGCAGGCCGCCATCGTGTCCGGCATCAACGTCAACCGGCATCTGCTTCTCGTCTATGCGATCGCCGGCACGCTGGCGGGTCTGGCGGGCATCGTCACCTCGGCCCGCGCCGTCTCGGGCCAGGCCGGCATGGGGGTCGCCTACGAGCTCGACGCGATCGCGGCGGCGGTCATCGGCGGCACCTCGCTCGCCGGCGGCGTAGGGCGCATCACCGGCACGGTGATCGGCGTCATCATCCTCGGCGTCATGACCTCGGGCTTCACCTTCCTGCGCATCGACGCCTATTACCAGGAGATCGTGAAGGGCGTCATCATCGTCGCGGCCGTGGTCGCCGACCAGTATCGCCAGCGCAAGCGGGCCCGGGCGTGAGGGAGCGGGACATGTCCAAGGATTCAATCGGCGTCGGGCTCATCGGCACGGGCTTCATGGGCAAATGCCACGCGCTCGCCTGGAACGCGGTGGCGGCGACCTTCGGCGAAACCCGCCGCCCGCGCCTCGTGCATCTGGCCGAAGCCGACCAGAGCCTGGCGGATAGCAAGGCCGCCGAGTTCGGCTTCGCGAGGGCGAGCGGCGACTGGCGGGCGGTGATCGCCGACCCGCAAGTCGATGTCGTCTCCATCGCCGCGCCCAACCCCTTTCACGCCGAAATGGCCTGCGCGGCCTTCGAGGCCGGCAAGCATGTCTGGTGCGAGAAGCCCATGGCGACGAGCCGGGCGGACGCGCGCCGGATGCTGGAGGCGCAGCGGCGCACCGGCCGGGTCGCCGCGCTCGGCTACAACTACATCCAGAACCCCGCCATCCGGCAGATGGAAGCGCTGATCCAGGACGGCGTGATCGGTGCGGTCAACCATGTGCGCCTCGAGATGGACGAGGATTTCATGGCCGATCCGGACGCGCCCTTCGCCTTCAAGAACGGCGCATCATCCGGCTATGGCGCGCTCGACGATTTCGCGGTGCATCCGCTCTCGATCCTCTGGCGTCTCGCGGGGCCGGTTTCGAGCGTCATGACCGATCAGGCCAAGCCTTACGCCAGCCGCGAGGGGCGGCCGGTCGAGACGCACGAGATCGCGACCTCGCTCCTGCGCCTCGAGAGCGGCGCGTCGGGCCTTTTGGTGGCCAACCGCGCCGCCTGGGGCCGCAAGGGGCGGATCGCCGTGCAGGTCTTCGGATCGAAGGGCACGATCGCCTATGATCAGGAGCGCATGAACGAGTTCCAGCTCTTCACCCGCGAGGGCGACGAGCGGTGCCGGGGCTTCCGCACCGTGTTGACCGCCCCCGCGCACGCCCCCTATGGCGCCTTCGTGCCCGCGCCCGGCCATGGGCTCGGCTTCAACGATCTGAAGGTGATCGAGGCGCACGAGCTTCTCGCCGCCATCGACGGCCGCCCCGCCCGGATCGTGGATTTCGAAACGGGTTTCGCCATCGAGGAGGTGGTTCACGCCATGGCCCGCTCGCACGACGAGCGGCGCTGGGTGGATTGCCCCGCCTGACTCTACCCCCCATTCTCCCGCCAATTCCAAAAGACCTCACGGACAACGAACATGACATTGAAGATCGGTGTGATCGGCACGGGCGCCATCGGCCAGGAACATATCGCGCGCCTGCACGGCAAGCTGGCCGGCTCGACCGTCACCGCCGTCAACGACATCAACCCTGAGAGCGCCCGCGCCACCGCCGAGCGCCTGTGCCCCGGCGCGCGCGTTCACGAAACGGGGCAGGGCGTGATCGACGATCCCGATGTCGATGCGGTCGTCGTCACCTCCTGGGGGCCGAGCCACGAGGAATTCGTGCTGGCCTCGATTGCCGCCGGCAAGCCGGTCTTCTGCGAAAAGCCGCTCGCCACCACGGCGGATGCCTGCCGGCGCATCGTGGAGGCCGAGATCGCGAGCGGCCGTCATCTCGTGCAGGTCGGCTTCATGCGCCGCTACGATGCGGGCTACCGGCTGCTCAAGGGCGTCGTGACTTCGGGCCGGATCGGCGAGCCCCTGATGCTGCACTCGGCCCATCGCAACCCGAGCGTGCCGGCCCATTATTTCGGCGACATGGGCATCACCGACACGTTCATTCACGAGATCGACGTTCTGCGCTGGCTGGTGGACGATGATTACGTCTCGGCGCAGGTGATCCAGGGCAAGCGCTCGCGCCATGCCAAGGAAGGTCTCGATGATCCTTACGTCGTGGTGCTCAAGACCAAGTCCGGCATCGTCATGGACACCGAGATTTTCGTGAACTGCCAGTTCGGCTACGACATCCAGTGCCAGATCGTCGGCGAGGACGGCACGGCCAACCTGCCCGAGCCGATCAGCGTGCCGCTCCGTCACCAGTCCCTCGCGGGGCAGGAGATCATGATGGACTGGAAGCTGCGCTTCATCGACTCCTACGATGTCGAGTTGCAGGAATGGGTTCAGGCGACCGCGAAGGGCGAAGTCACCGGCCCGACCGCCTGGGACGGCTATTTCGCCGCCGTGACCTCGGACGCCTGCGTCGAGGCCAAGCGCACGGGACAGATCGTCCCGATCACCACCATGGACAAGCCGGCCTTCTATCGCTGATCCCTGACGGGACGCAGTGAAGGGGCCGAGGAGAGCAAAGACATGACGAAGACGATCCGGTTGACGGTGGCGCAGGCCGTGGTGCGCTTCATGATGGCGCAGAAGACTGTCGTGGAGGGGCAGACCCTGCCGATCTTCGCCGGCTGCTGGGCGATCTTCGGCCATGGCAATGTGGCGGGCATGGGCGAGGCGCTGCATGGCGTGAAGGACGCCTTCCCGACCTTCCGCGCCCATAACGAGCAGGGCATGGCCCATGCGGCCATCGCCTTCGCCAAAGCCTCGTTCCGCCGCCGCTTCATGGCCTGCACGACCTCGATCGGCCCTGGTGCGCTCAACATGGTGACGGCGGCGGGCGTCGCGCATGTGAACCGTCTGCCGGTTCTCTTCCTGCCGGGCGACGTCTTCGCCAATCGCCTGCCCGACCCCGTTCTTCAGCAGATCGAGGATTTCGGCGACGGCACGGTCTCGGCCTCCGACTGCTTCCGCCCCGTGTCGAAATATTTCGACCGCATCCAGCGGCCCGAACAACTGATCCCGGCCCTTCAGCGCACCATGCAGGTGCTGACCGATCCCGTGGATTGCGGGCCGGTGACGCTCTCGCTCTGCCAGGACGTGCAGGCCGAGGCCTACGACTTTCCCGCCGCACTCTTTGACGAGCGCGTCTGGACCACGCGCCGGCCCCGGCCGGACGAGGACGAGCTGGCCCATGCCGTCTCGCTGATCCGCGCCTCGAAGCGCCCGATGATCGTGGCGGGCGGCGGCGTTCTGTATTCCGAGGCGACGCAGAACCTTCTCGCCTTTGCCGAAACGCACGGCGTTCCGGTCGCGGTCACGCAGGCCGGCAAGTCCGCCATCGACGAGACGCATGATCTGGCACTCGGCTCGATCGGCGTCACCGGCACCTCGGCGGCCAACGCGCTGGCTGTCGATGCCGACCTGATCCTCGCCGTCGGCACGCGGCTTCAGGATTTTACCACCGGCTCCTGGGCCCTGTTCCGCGAGGAGGGGCTGAAGGTCGTCGGCCTGAATGTCGCCGCCTATGACGCGGTGAAACATGGCGGCGTGCCCCTGGTGGCGGACGCCAAGGTCGGGCTGAAGCTCCTCTCGGAAGGCTTGGCCGGCTGGAAAGCCGAGGTCGCCCACACGGCGCGCGCCCATGCCGAGCGCGTCTCCTGGTTCGAGGCGGCGGGCCGGGCGCTGGCCACCTCCAACGCCGAACTCCCGTCCGACGCGCAGGTGATCGGCGCGGTCGCGCGGGCGCGGGGCACGGAGAATTCGATCGTCGTCTGCGCGGCGGGCGGTCTGCCGGGCGAGCTGCACAAGCTCTGGGCGCCGACCCAGCCCGGCGGCTACCATCTCGAATACGGCTTCTCCTGCATGGGCTACGAGATCGCCGGGGGCCTCGGCGTGAAGATGGCGCGGCCCGAGAAGGACGTCATCGTCATGGTCGGCGACGGGTCCTACATGATGCTGAATTCCGAGCTCGCGACCTCGGTCATGCTCGGGCAGAAGATCACCGTCGTCCTCCTCGACAACAGGGGCTATGGCTGCATCAACCGGCTCCAGATGGCCTGCGGCGGCGCCAACTTCAACAATCTCCTGGAAGACTGCCATTACGAGGTCTTCCCCGAGATCGACTTCGTGGCCCATGCCAAGGCCATGGGCGCGTCGGCCGAGAAGGTTTCCTCGATCGCCGATCTCGAAGCCGCGCTGGAGCGCACGCGCGCCGACACGCGCTCGACCTTGATCCTCATCGACACGCATCCGCTGATCACCACCGAGGCCGGCGGCCATTGGTGGGACGTCGTGGTGCCCGAGGTTTCGGACCGCGCCGAGATCGCGCCCGCGCGCGCCGATTACGAGCGGAACCGCGCCTTCCAGCGCGCCCTCAACTGAGCCGGTCAATCCTAGTCGGTCAATCCAAGTCGGTCGGGGAGGACCGGACGCCATGAAGATCGCTCTCGATCCCTATATGCACCGGCACCTGTCGCTGCCGGACCTCTGCCGCAAGACGGCGGAGCTCGGCTACGAGTATATCGAGCTTTCCCCGCGCGAGGATTTCCTGCCCTGGTGGGTGCGCCCGCGCGCCCACAAGGAGCGGGTGGCGGAGTTCAAAAAGGCCCTCTCCGACCATGGCGTGAAGCTCGCCTCGGTGCTGCCCATGTACCGCTGGGCGAGCCCGCACGAGGACGAGCGCATAGCTGCGGTCGGCTACTGGAAGGAGGCCATCCGCGCGACGGTCGAGATGGGCTGCGACACGATGAATTCGGAGTTCGGGCGCGGCCCCTCGCCCGACCGCTCGCACCGCTCCAATTGCTGCGGCGGCCATTTCACGCACGAGCATTCGGAAGCGGCCTGGTGGCGCTCGATGGAAGAGCTGGTGCCGATCTTCGAGAAGGAGGGCGTGACCCTCAACATGGAGCCGCACCCGGAGGACTGGTGCGAGACGCTGCATCCGGCGATCGACATGCTGAAGACGATCGGCTCGCCGAACGTCAAGTTCCTCTACTGCGCGCCGCACACGTTCTATTTCGGCGACGACATGGCGAAGATGATCCGCGACGCGGGCAACCTCATCGCCCACGTCCACGTCGCCGACACCTACAACCACAAGGCCAGTTCAGGCCTGCGCTATATCGTCAACCCGCCGGGCGCGAAGGTGACCGTTCACCAGCACATGGACATCGGCAACGGCGAGATCGACTGGGACGTGTTCTTCGGCTCGCTGGCGGCGGTCGGCTTCGACGGGATCGTCACGGCCTGCGTCTTCGGCTGGGAGGAGCGCGCCGACGCTTCGGGCCGCTTCATGCGCGAGCGTATTGGTCATTATGTCGATAAGCATTGGCCCAATAACAAAGGCTAAGCAAATTTCGCGGGCTTTCGGCCGTTTGAGGACGAGACCTTTCGTCTGTCATGGAACGGGAAAGGTTTCGCTCCGAAAAGACACGAATTCCTAACGCGGACTCGACACAGTCGGGACAACGTTTAGGGGTCCACATGTCGAAGCCCGAGTTCTCGTCCGACCTGATGTATCGGCTGCTGGTCCAGGGCGTGAAGGACTATGCGATCTATCTCCTGGGCCGAGACGGCACGGTTCTGAACTGGAACGCCGGGGCCGAGCGCGCCAAGGGCTACACCGCCGAGGACATCGTCGGGCGGAACTACGCCTGCTTCTATTCGCAGGAAGATCAGGCCAAGGGCGTCCCGCAGCACAATCTCGACCTCGCCCTGCGCGAGGGACATTTTGCCACGGAAGGCTGGCGTTTCCGCAAGGACGGCTCGGCCTTCTGGGCCAGCGTCGCGCTGGACGTGATTCGCGACGAGGCGGGGGCGCTTCTCGGCTTCGCGAAGGTGACGCGGGATCTGTCCGAACAGCGCGAGGCCACGCGCCGTTTCGAGCATCAGGCGATCCACGATCCGATGACCGGCCTTCTCAACCGCGTCGGGCTCGGCGAATGCCTCGACCGGCGCCTGGCCCGGATCGACGCGGAAGCGAGCCTCGCGCTGCACGTGGTCGATCTCAACCGGTTCAAGCCGATCAACGACACGTTCGGCCATCAAGCCGGGGACGAGGCGCTGCGGCAGGTGGCGCGGCGCCTCGAAGCCATGGCCGGTCCGTCCGGCATCGTCGGGCGTCTGGGCGGCGACGAGTTCGCCGTTTTGCAATCGGGCGCACCGAGCGTCGAGGCCGTGGAGGTCATGGCGAGCGCGATCGTCGACTGTGTCGCCCTCCCGCTGCAGATCGGCTCGACGCTTGCCACGGTCGGCGCCAGCGTCGGCGTGGCGATCGCCCCGCGCGACGGGGCCGACGCGGCCACGCTTCTGCGCAATGCCGACCTCGCCGTCCACGCGGCCAAGAGCAAGGGCCGCAACCGAGCGCGCCTCTTCGACCCCGCGATGGGGGAGCTTGCCCTCAGCCGCAACCTTCTGGAGTTGAAGCTGCGCCATGCGGTTGCCGCGCGTGACTTCCGGCTCGCCTATCAGCCCGTCGTGGACGGGCGAAGCGGCCGGGTGCTCGGCTTCGAGGCCCTCCTGCGCTGGGACGACCAGACCGGGCGCAGCATGTCGCCGGCCAGTTTCATTCCGCTCGCCGAGGAACTCGGCCTCATGCCCGAACTCGGCGAATGGGTTCTGCAGCGGGCCTGCGAGACGGCGGCGAACTGGCCCGTCGATCTCGTCGTGGCGGTCAACCTCTCGCCGGCGCAGCTGAAGCAGGAAGGCCTTGCCGACCTCGTCGCCTCGATCCTCGGGGAAACCGGCCTGCCGGCCCGGCGGCTCGAGCTGGAAATCACGGAAACGGCGCTGCTCGGCGATCTCGACAGCGCGCGGCGGGTCCTGTCCCGTCTTCGCGATCTCGGCGTCGGCATCGCGCTCGACGATTTCGGCACCGGCTTCTCGTCGCTGTCGCTGGCGCGCGAGCTGCCGCTGACGCGCATCAAGATCGACCGCAGCTTCGTGGCCGATATCGACGAGACGCAGGCCGGAAACGCGATCGTGGATTCGGTTCTCGCCCTGTGCCGGGGCTATGGGCTGGCGACGACCGCCGAGGGCGTCGAAACCGAACACCAGCGCGCCGCGCTGATCGCGGCGGGCTGCCACGACCTGCAAGGCTACCTCTTCGGCCGCCCGGCCCCGATCGAGAGCTGGCGCTCGATCCTCGATCCGGCGCCCCTCCTGGCGGAGGCCTGACGGCCCCTCGGGGTCGAACGGCAGGGCTTCCGCCGCACCCGCCCGATTTTTTGCCTGTCCGGCAACCGGGCACGGAGCCGGTCCCGCCTTCGCACGTTGCCCTCGCGATCGTTCGAGGGAGGATTGCGATGAAGATCTATCTGCCGGTCGTCACGGCGCTCGTTCTGGCGTCGGGCGGGGCGCTGGCCGCGCCGGCGCAGCCCGACCTCTCGGAAAGCGCGATCAACGCCGCGACCTTCTCCGACTGGCGCACCCGCCAGGACGAAGCCGCGCGCGACACGCCGGAAGACGGCCGGACACCTGATGGGAAGGCCGCAGGCAACGAGGCCACGGGCGGCGAGGCGGAAGAGGACGCGTCGGCCGAAGGCGAGGGCACCGACGCCGCCCGCACCGAGGACCGATCCGACGCCTCCTCCGATCAGACCGACGAAGCCACCCGAAGCGAAAACGAGAACACCGACACGCCGGCGGACCCGTTCCTCGTCCGGCTTCAGGTTCTCCTCGACCGCGCCCATGCCTCGCCGGGCGTGATCGACGGGCGCGCCGGGGGCAACACCGACAAGGCGATCCGCGCCTTCGAGGAGATGCGCGGCCTGAAGGCCGACGGCGCGGTGGACGAGGAACTCTGGTCCGCCCTGATGAGCGACGAGGCGCCCGTGGTCCGCAGCTACACGCTGACGCAGGAGGACGTGGACGGGCGCTACGTGAAGGACCTGCCGAGCGACTACGGCGCCTTGGCGAAGCTCGACTGGATCGGCTATCGCGGCCCCGAGGAGATGCTGGCCGAGCGCTTCCACATGGACGAGGACTTCTTGCGGGAGCTGAATCCCGGCGCCGATTTCGGCAATGCCGGCACGCAGATCCTCGTCACCGATCCGGGCGCCGAGCCCCAGACCAAGGTCGCGCGCATCGTCATCAGCAAGTCGCGCGGCGAGTTGTTCGCCTATGACGAGAACGACAAGGTCGTGATCGCGGCGCCCGCCACGATCGGATCGGGCGACACGCCCTCGCCGAGCGGCACGATGAAGGTCAATGGCAGCGCGCAGGAGCCGACCTACGAATACGACCCCGACAAGAACTTCCAGCAGGGCAAGAACAAGAAGGAGCTGACCCTTCCGCCCGGCCCGAACGGCCCCGTCGGCATCGTCTGGATCGATCTGGCCAAGCCGACCTACGGCATCCACGGCACGCCGGACCCGTCCGAGATCGGCAAGACCGCCAGCCATGGCTGCGTGCGCCTGACCAACTGGGACGCCAGGGCGCTGTCGAAGCTCATCCTGCCGGCGCGAACCGTGGTCCGCTTCGAGAAGTAATCGGGGTCAAAGGGCCGGCAGGGCAGGGACGTCCCAGCTTTCGCCGGCCCGCATGGCGCGGAAGCGCTCGGCCGGAAGGCCGCGCGCCGCCATCGCCGTGCGCAGCGCCTCGGCGGGCTCGCCCAGAGCCTCGTCGGTCAGCTGAAAGGTCGCCCAATGGTGGCCGACCGCGAAATCGGCCTTCGCCAGCACCATGCCCTCGACCGCCTCGTCCGGGTTCTGGTGCTGCGCTTCCATGAACCAGCGCGGCGCATAGGCCCCGATCGGCAGGATCGCCAGCCGGAAGCCGCCATGCTTGGCCGAGGCGGCGCGGTAGTTGACGCCCCGGTGAAAGCCGGTGTCGCCGACATGGTAGATCCGCCCGGCCGACGTTTCCACCGCGAAGCTCGCCCAGAGCGCCATGCGGCGATCCCGCGTGCCGCGCGCCGACCAGTGATGCGCCGGCTCGACATGGATCGTGGCGCCCGGCGCATCGATCCGGTCGCCCCAGTCGCCGACCGAAAGCCGCGCCTTCGGCACCGCGTCGCGGACGATGCGATCGTTGCCGAGCGGCGTGACGATCAGCGGATCGTGCGCGGCCTGAAGCCGGGCCAGCGTCTCGACATCGAGATGGTCGTAATGATTGTGACTGAGCAGCACGAGATCGATCGGCGGCAGCGCGTCGAAGGCGATGCCGGGCGCCACGACCCGTTTCGGGCCGATGAAGGAAAAGGGCGACACGCGCTCCGACCAGACCGGATCGGTCAGGATGTTGAGCCCGGCGATCTGCACGAGCAGCGTCGCATGGCCGACCATGGTGACGCGCAGATCCGCGACCCGCGCGTCCGGCACGGCGCTCGGAAACGGGCTCGGCGCGCTCGCCGGCCAGGCCACGCGCCCGCCGCCGAACTGCCAGCGCAGGACGTCGAGAAAGGGCCGAGGCTCCATACCCTCGGGATTGAAGAAGCGCGTTCCGTCGAAATGGTCGCTGACGGGGCCGGAGTAATAGGGATTCCCGGCCATGGCGCTCCTCGTTCCCAAGGCAAGCGCGGCGGCCACGGCGCCAAGGCCGAGAGTTCCAAAGAGCTGCCGTCGATTCATGGGACGAGTCTAGACGGGCGTCCGACGAAAGCAAGGCAGGCAAAGCTTGGAGCCGCCAGCGATGGGTGAGGCGCGGGAGACTTTGATGGGTGCCGTGCGATCCGGAACGCAGTTCAGCCCCGAAGCGCTCCGCACTCCGATGCGATTGTTCGCGCGCTCGCAATCGCTTGTAAGGGATTCCACTCCCATTTCCGAAAGCTTGAATCCGCCCGATCCGAAGACATCGTAATATGTCTTATGGAACATAAAGGGCATTTTCCGGCCGGAATGGCAGCCCGTTCTCTGGTCAGGACGCTGAAACTAAAACGAAAAACGACATAGATCCCAAAAAGAATGTGCGGACGGATTGTCTCTGATCCACCCCCATTGAAACGGTCCGCCCTGACGTCATGAAAACGGATGAAAACGCCGTCATCCCACCATCACGCGACAGAGCTAGGAGATCCGCGTCGAATTGATCGAGGCGTGAGGTTTCTGGAAGCGGATGAACGGGGCGGTGGTCACCATCAGGGATGTCGCGCGGGTGGCCGGCTGTTCGATCGCCACCGTGAGCCGCGTCGCGACGGGCTCGGTGCCGGTCGCGGACGCCACGCGGCAGCGGGTGATCGCAGCGGCGCTGAGCCTCAACTTCCCGCTCGGTCGCGGCCCATCGGCCTCGCGCGCCGTGCTGGGCGTCCTGGTCCCCAGCCTCGCCAACCCCGTCTTCGCCGCCGCCCTGGCCGGGATCGAACGCTGCGCCCGCCTGCGCGGCGTCTCCACCGTCATCGCCCAGTCCCACTATCTCCCCGAAGGCGAGGACGAGGGCGTCAGGGCGTTGATGGCCGAAAGGCCGCGCGGGCTCATCCTCACCGTCTGCGATCCCGCCACGAGCCGGGCCCTGGGAGAGATCGCGGCCCAGCGCCTGCCTGCCGCGACGATCTATAACGGCTCGGGGCCCGCGGGCGTCGGGTCGGTCGCGGTCGACAATCGCGGCGCCATGGCACTCGTCGTGCTGGAACTCCTGAAGGCCGGCCACCGCCGCATCCTGTTCGTCGGCGGCCGCTTCGCCTCGTCCGATCGGTCGGCCGCGCGCCATGTCGGCTATCGCGACGCGCTTCAGGCCGTGGGCGTCCGACCCCTTCCCCCGCTGGAGGTCGATTTCATCGATGCGGCGCAGGACATCGACCTCACCGCCGCGCTCGATCGCCACCGTCCCACCGCGATCGCCGCGTCCAACGACCTCCTCGCCGTCAGCGCCATCGCCTCCCTCGATCGGATGGGCCTCTCGGTCCCGCGCGACGTGTCCGTGACCGGGTTCGACGGCATGGAACTCGCCACCCTGATCCGCCCCCGCCTCACCACGGTCGCCCAGCCGTCCACCGCCATGGGCATGGTGGCGGCGTCCATGGTGCTCGACATGGCGGCCGGTGCGCGGGGCCCGGAAGCGCTCCGGGTCGATGCCACGCTCCTGCGCGGCGAAACCATCGGGCCGGCCCCGGGCCCGCAGTCCCTCTCCCCCTCGGCCAACCTCCCAACCACGGAAACCCCGACGCCATGCTTTTCCGACTGACCTTCCTCGCCGCGACGCTCGCGCTCGGCACCTCGTTCGGCTCGCCCGCCGCCGCCGAGGACGCGATCTGCTACAACTGCCCGCCGGAATGGGCCAACTGGGGCAAGATGCTGGACCAGGTCCGCGACAAGCTCGGCATCTCCATTCCCGGCGACAACAAGAATTCCGGCCAGGCGGTCGCGCAGCTCATCGCCGAGCGCCAGAGCCCCGTCGCCGACATCGCCTATCTCGGCATCAACGCCGGCATCTCGGCGGCCGCGCAGGGTCTCGTGCAGCCGTTCCGCCCCGAGCGCTTCGACGAGATCCCGGCGGGTCTGCGCGATGCGGACGCCCGCTGGTGGGCCGTGCATCAGGGCACGCTCGGCTTCTTCGTGAATGTCGACGCGCTGAACGGCGCGCCGGTCCCGGCCTGCTGGGCCGACCTCGAGAAGCCTGCATACAACGGGCTCGTCGGCTATCTCGACCCGACGTCGGCGGCCGTCGGCTATGTCTCGGCCGTGGCGGCGAACCTCGCGCTCGGCGGAACGCTGGAGGACTTCTCCCCGGCGATCGACTATTTCGGCAAGCTCACGGAGAACGGCGCGATCGTCGCCAAGCAGACCTCCTACGCGCGAACCGTGTCCGGCGAGCTCCCGATCCTTCTCGACTACGACTTCAACGCCTACCGGGCGAAGTACACCGAGAACGGCACGTTCGAATTCGTCATCCCCTGCGAGGGCACGGTGAGCTTTCCCTATGTGATGACGCTCGTCGAGGGCGCACCGCATGCGGAGGCCGCCAAGACGGTCCTGAACTACCTCCTCTCGGACGAGGGTCAGCTCTTCTGGACCACGGCCTACCTGCGCCCGGCCATCCCCGTCGAGATGCCCAAGGACGTCGCCGACCGCTTCCTGCCGGCCAGCGAATACGCCCGTGCCAAGGACGTCGACTGGGCGAAGGCGCAGGCCGCCCAGGCCGCCTTCTCCGAGCGCTACCTCGCCGAAGTCCGCTGATCCCGCCCCGGCGGGCGGCCCGGCGCCGCCCGCCATCCCCCGCACACCGTCCGACACGCCATGCGAACCCTTCGATTCGACCTTCTCCTGCTCCTGCCGCTCGCGATCTTCGCCCTCGCCTTCCTCCTGATCCCGCTGGCCTATCTCGCGGTGGAGGCGGCCGGCGGCGCGCGCGGGCCGGCGGCGTTCCTCGCCATCCTCACCGAGCCGCGATACCGCGAGAGCCTCCTCGCGACGCTCGCCCTCGCGCTCGTCACCACGGCGGCGACGCTGGCGGTCGCCACGATCGCCGCGCAGACGCTCGCCAACCGGCGGTTTCCCGGTCGCGGACTGCTCCTCTCGCTGCTCGCCTTTCCCCTCGCCTTCCCCGGCGTCGTGGTGGCCTTTCTCGTCATCCTGCTGGGCGGGCGGCTCGGCCTCGTCGGCAGCGTGAGCCGGGCGCTGACCGGCACGAACGTCGTCTTCGCCTATTCGCTCGTCGGTCTCTTCCTCGGCTATCTCTACTTCTCCGTGCCGCGCGTCCTGCTGACCGTGCTCGCGGCCGCCGAGAAGCTCGACCCGTCGCTCGTCGAGGCGGCCCGCTCGCTCGGTGCCGGGCCGCTCGCCATCCAGCGCGACGTCGTGCTCCCCGCGCTTTTTCCCGCCATGTATGCCGGCGGAGCGCTGTGCTTCGCCACGGCCATGGGCGCCTTCGGCACCGCCTTCACGCTGGCGACGCGCGTCGATGTCGTGCCCATGCTGATCTACACCGAGTTCACGCTCGCCACGAACGCCTCGATGGCCGCCGCGCTCTCCATCACCCTCGGCCTCATCACCTGGGCCGCCTTGGCGCTGGCCCGAACGGGAGCGCTCCGCGATGCCTCGCTCTGACATGCGCTGGACGACGCTGGCCGGCATCCTCGTCACCGCTCTCCTCGTCCTGTTCCTCGTGCTCCCGGTCGCGTTGTCGGCGATCGCCGGCCTCAGCGTCAGCTATGCGCGCGGTTTCGACGCCGGGTTCACGCTGCGATGGGTCGGCGAGGTCTGGAGCCTTTATTCCGATACGATGCTGCGCAGCCTGGCGGTCGCCGGCATGACGCTGGCGGCGACGCTCGCGATCGGGGTTCCGGGTGCCTACGCGCTGGCCCGGCGTGGCGGCCGGCTGGCGCGGGTGGTGGAAGAGATCGTCACCCTTCCCGTCGCGATCCCCGGCCTCGCGCTCGCCCTCGGGCTGCTCTTCGCCTATGGCAGCTTCGCCGCGTTCCGGCAGTCGACGATCTTCCTCGTCGTCGGACACACGCTCTTCACCCTGCCCTTCATGATGCGGGCGGTCGGCGCGACGCTGGAGACGATCGACTGGCGCGTTCTGGACGAAGGGGCCGCAAGCCTCGGCGCCTCGGCGTCCCGCCGCTTCCTCGACGTGGTGCTGCCCAACATCCGGCCCGGGGTCCTCGCCGGCGCGCTCACCGTGGTCACCCTGTCGATCGGCGAGTTCAACCTGTCCTGGATGCTGCACACCCCCCTGACCAAGACGCTGCCCGTCGGCCTCGCGGACGCCTATGCGTCGATGCGGCTGGAGATCGCGTCCGCCTACACGCTCGTGTTCCTCCTGATGATCGTTCCCCTTCTCGTCGGTCTCCAATTCGCGGCGGGCCTCAGTGAAAGGCGCTTCGCCCGATGACCCATCCCTCCCGAGACGGCCTGCACGGCACCGCCGTGTCCATCCGTTCGCTCACCAAGACCTTCCAGGGCGCTCCGGCCCTGGCGGGGATCGACATCGAGATTCCCGCCGGCGAGATCCTGACCCTTCTCGGCCCGTCCGGCTGCGGCAAGACCACGCTGCTGCGCATCATCGCGGGGCTGGAGCGGCCGGACGGGCCGGACATGGTCCGCTTCGACGGCGAGGACGTCTCGCATGTGCCGATCGAGCGGCGTCAGGTCGGCATGGTGTTCCAGTCCTATGCCCTGTTTCCCAACATGACCGTCGCCGAGAACGTCGCCTACGGGCTCAAGGTGCGGCGGGTCCCGGAACCTGAGCGCGAGCGCGAGGCCCGTCGCCTCATGGAGGTCGTCGGCATCTCCGATCTGGCGAACCGACGCATCTCGCAGGTGTCCGGCGGCCAGCGCCAGCGCATCGCGCTGGCCCGCGCCCTCGCCATCCGGCCGCGCATCCTGCTGCTCGACGAGCCGCTGTCCGCGCTCGACGCGGTGCTGCGCGAGCGCCTGCGCGCCGAGATCGGCGAGCTCCTGCGCGAGGTCGGCATCACGGCGGTCTACGTCACGCACGACCAGGCCGAGGCCATGGCGATCGGCGACCGGATCGCCGTCATGGAGAAGGGGCGGATTTCGCAGATCGGCGCGCCCCGCGACATCTACCAGCACCCCGCCAACCCCTTCGTCGCCCGCTTCGTCGGCACGATGAACCGGATCGACGCGGCCGTCGCGAACGGCGCCTTGCGGGCGGGCGACGGCGAGACCTGGCTCTCGATGCCGCGCGGCGGCGACGACCGGGCGACGACCGTCTGGTTCCGGCCGGAAGCGCTGAGGCCGACCGCGGCCGCCGGCCCGCAGATCCGCGCGCGCATCGCCGCGGCCAGCTTCCTCGGCCCGACGCAGCGGCTCGCCGTCACCATCGGCGGGGGAACGCAGACGATCCTCGTCGACCTCCCCGCCTCGCCCCCCCTCGCGCCCGGCGGGATCGTCGAGCTCGCGCTCGATCCCGCCGACCTCTTCGAATACGACCGACAGGCCTGATCCCACCGATGCTCATCGCCCAGATTTCCGATCTCCACGTCCGCCCCGCCGGCCAACTCGCCTACGGCGTCAGCGAGACCAACCCGTTCCTGGAGCGGGCCGTCCACGCGCTCCTGCGCCTCGACCCCGCGCCCGACTGCGTCCTCGTGACCGGCGACATCACGGATTGCGGCCTTGCGGAGGAATACGCCATCGCCGCCGCCCTCCTCGCCCGCCTGCCCTGCCCGGTCTACTGCATCCCCGGCAACCATGACCGACGCGAGCCCTTTCGCGCCGCCTTCGCCCCGGCCGGCTATCTCCCCGCCGCGGGCGCGCTGAACTACGTCGTCGACCGCGGCCGGGTGCGCATCGTCGCGCTCGACAGCCTCGTGCCCGGCGAAAGCGGCGGGGCCTTGAGCCCGGCGACGCTCGCCTTCCTCCGTGCGGCGCTCGACGACGCGCCCGACCGGCCGACGCTGGTGATGCTCCATCACCCGCCCTTCGAGACCGGGATCGCCCATATGGACCGCGTCACGCTGACAGCGGGCCGCGACGGACTGGAGGCGATCGTCTCGGCGCATCCCCAGGTCGAGCGCGTCCTGTGCGGACATGTCCATCGATCGATCCAGACCCGGTTCGCCGGAACGATCGCGCAGTCCGCCCCCTCGGTCGCCCATCAGGTGGCCTTCGACCTGCGAGCGGACGGCGCGTCGTGCTTCGTCCTGGAGCCGCCGGCCTTTCTCGTTCACCGCCTCGGCGAGGCCGGTGTCGTGACGCACGAGGTCGAGGTCGATCGCGCGCCGGGACCGTTCCCGTTCGTGCTGCCGGCCGACTACCCCGGACGCCGCTGATCCGTCAGCCGTGCCAGCTTGGCTGGAGCCCTCGGAACAGCGACGTCTCGGGACGATGAAAGGGGACGTCGCGTCCGCTCGGTCAGCGGACTTTCCGGCTCCGCTCGAGCACAGGTCGATGTCCGGCTTCGTCGAAAGCGCCGGACACGGCGCCCTTTTCATTGGGCACCGGATTCATGCCTTCGTTCGCCGTCCGGTCGACGGGCCAGCCCGGATAAGGTTCCGCATTCTGGCGCTTCAAGTCGAGGGCACGTCGGGCGTTGGCACGCAGATCGCTTCGCGCCGCCTTCGCCTTGCGGCGCGCGCTCTCCTTGTTGGCCCGCTTCAGCGCGGCGGCAAGAAGTTCCCCTTTGCCGGTGGACCCCGTGTTGTCGGCGGCGGGGCGCTGCCCCGAAGGAGCCGCCTTGCCCCGCATCTCGCGCCGCTGCCGCCGCGCTATGCCCTGGGCACGGTCGCGCGTATCGCGCAGCCGGCGCACGAGATCGCCGAGTTCGGCTTCTTCCAGTTGCCCCAAGCCGGGATGTCGCGCGCGCTCCACAAGGTCGAGTTCATCCTTCGAGAGCAATCGCTGTTCGTGACGTCGCGTCCGGGCCATTTGACCTCCTGTTTCCAAGTATACGCCTCCCAAACTCGTCCGCGCGGACGGAGTTGCGGCACGTGGAGTTGAACAGGCTTCAAGATGGGTCAAAGAACATCACGGTTCCGCCATCTCGAAACCTGGTCGGAGCAGCGCGGCGTTCCACTCCCCTCTGCTGCATCGTTCCCGGCAAATACTGGCCGAAAGCCCTTCCCTTTCTCGAGCCTCGATCGCGACGCTGCCATTGCACCATCATTCGCGAGAACCGATCGGTCATAAGGCAACTTTCTGCTGGCGGAGTAGCGGCGCCCAAGCATTGGAAACGTGGCGGTGCGAGCGGGTGGTTCGATCGTCAGAGCCCGCCTGGGCCCATGCCGACATGCGCGGCGACCATCGATCGCACGTCGACCCGTGCCTCAAGGCGCGCCGCGAGGAGCGCGATGCCGCTGATCTTGCGCTGAACGAAGAGCGTGTCGGTCGGCGGCACGTGCCAGGTCTCGCGGTCGCCCGCCACCGTGGCGGCCTGATCGCGGACGAGGGCGAGGACGCGCCGGTCGGTAAAATCGAACGGGCCCGCCTTCGAAGCCTCGCTCACGATGAGCCCGATCATGCGATCGATCAGAACCTCGTGCCGCCGGACGGCGGCCTCGCCGAGGAAACCCGCATCCATCGCGGCCTTCTTCACCGCTCCGCCGTCGCCGGAAAGGCCGGCCGCCAAAAGCGTGCGATAGGCCTGCGCCGTCGCCGCCGAGACCGGGCGCGTCGCGCCGAAGTCGAGAAGCACGATCTTTCCTGTCGCAGGCTGGTATCGGAAATTCGCGAAATTGGGATCGGTCTGCATCACCCGCAAGCGGAAGAGTTCGTCGAGAACGAGTTCGATCAGGAGGGCCGCGATGCGATCGCGCTCGGCCTGCGGCGCGCCGACCATGTCCTCGACCGGCACGCTCTCGACGAAGGACATGGCGAGGACCTTGTCGGTCGTGAAGTCCGGCGCCAGGGTCGGCACCACGAAGGCGTCGCGATCGGCCAGGAGACGCCCGTAGGCCTCCATCTGGGCACCCTCGCGCCGATAGTCGGTCTCCTCGTGCAGTTGCGCCTTCGCCTCGGCCAGGAGAGGCGCGATGTCGAGTCTGGCGGGCAGGAGACCGGACATGCGCAGGAGCGTCGCGACATTGTCGACATCGGCGTCGATGCTGCCGCGAACGCCGGGATACTGGACCTTGATCGCCAGCTCGCGTCCGTCGAGCGTCATGGCCCGGTGGACCTGACCGATGGAGGCCGCGGCGATGGGTCGGTCGTCGAACCGCTGGAAGCGGATGCGCCACTCGCGCCCCCATTCGGCAGCGAGCATGCGCTGGAGCTGAACCGGCGGCATGGGATCGGCCGAAGCCCGAAGCCGGGCCATGAGCTGGGCGAGTTCGGGGGGCAGCGCGTCGCCCGCGTCCATCGAGATCATCTGCCCGAGCTTCATCGCCGCACCGCGTAGGTGCGACAGGCGGTCGGCGACCCGGAGCAGGTTGCCGGGCGTCAGCAGCATGTCGCGCATGGCCGGGCGCTCGCCGTCCGCGAGGCGCCGAGCGCCCTCGACGAGCATCCCGCCCGCAAGCCCGCCGGCGAGCCGTCCGAACTGCCCGAGCCGCGACAGGCGACCGCTCGGCACCGGGCGCCCCTTCGCGCCGTCCCCTCGTTCGCTCATGGCCTCACCATCCCGCGCTGCCGGCGTCACCCTTGAATGGGCCTGCAAAACTGTCGGTGATCCAGCCGCCGTAGAACGTGCCGGGCTGCGGCGTCACGATCTGCCCGTCGACCGAGCAGCGGTCGAACGGTCGCGCATAGAAGGCGACGTGATCCGTCAGGAGGACGAAGGCGGGCGTCGGCGAAGGGTAACTCCATCCGACCCGCTCGATCACCTCGCCGTCCACCACGACGTCCCAGTAGACCGCCGCACCCTTCCATTCGCAGAAGGAGCTGCCTTCGGCCCGGCGCAGAATGCCGGGTTCGATATCCTCTCGGGGAATGTAATAGCTGGGCGGATGGCTGGTCTCGAGCGTGCGGATCGTCCGCCGGCTGTCCGCGATCCGGCGCCCTCCATGCTCGATGACGATATGGGCGCGCGTCGGCTGGGCGATGGCGGGCCGGGGGAAGGACCAGACGCTTTCCTGTCCGGCCGCGATCGGATCGGGCTTGGGTCTCATGGGCGTTCCAGACGGCGGGCAAGCGTCTGCAGCGCGGGGCGCGCTCGCAGGAAGGCACGGTAGAGGGGCTCGAGCAGCGCCGACGCGAGCGGGCTTCGGAACGCGAGCCCGAGCGGGCGAAACATCGGAATGGCCCGCCACATGGCCGCGAAGGCTTGGGCGCCGCTGAGCAGGCGCCCGTTCTCCGACGCGTGGAAGCGGGCGAGGAGCTCACCCCGATCGAGCGGGCACGCCGCCGGCTCGGCCTGCTCGATATCCACGAAGCGGATCGCGCCGCGACGATCGAGGCGCCGCATCAGGGCGATCTCGCGTCGGCACAAGGGGCAGGATCCATCAAACCAGACCGTGAGTTCTGACATGCACAGGAGATGGGGCCGTCGATCCCGGAAGTCGCGCCCTTCAGCCTGCGGCAGATCGCGCTCGATCCGCCTTCCGCCCGCTCCCACCCGGCGCGGTGCTTCGTCACGCGACGCGGTTATCGATCGTCGCCGCCGCAAAGTGGCCACGCTGGCCGTCCGCAAGGTCGATCCATCCCCCTTCGATCGAAGACCGACCCGTTTCTTGGGATGCAGGCGCTTGGAAGGCCAGCCTCCGCGAACCTGTCCCTGATTTTGGCCGCCTTGTCCCATGATGCCGGGTCCGCGACAGCTGCGGCCGGTATGTCGACGAAACGTAACGGAAGGCCGGGCGGGCCGCGGATGTAGCCCTGTCGTGCGATCGGTGATCACGGCGAGAGGCTCGCTGTCTGGCAGGCGGATCGGAAGCACGCTTCGTCGGACGGCTGTTTGGGATGCTCACGGCCTGCGAGCACGGAACCCACTCATAAAAACATGATTGTGATTGTCATGTTATGCGGCTAAAGAGTCCCGAGTGTTGACGTTGCGAAAGAGGGCCGCCGAAAATGTGGAAATATTCTAGTCTATTGTCCGCATCGCTCATTGTCCTGTCTGTCTGCTGTCCTGCTGCGGCCGACAACAAAGCAAATCCTATCACCGACGACCGCGGCGTCAGTGTCGAAGTGCCTTCGAACCCGCAGAGTGTTGCTGCCGTCTCCTATCTGGCCGTCGATGTCGGGCTGGCCTTGGGTGTCGCTCCCGGCCATTTCGCCGTGACCTACATGACCAAGGGCCGCGATCCCGATTTTCTCCTGGGGCTGACGAAGGAGATGAAATCGCTCGGCCAGCGCGCCAAGCCCAATCTCGAATTGGTGAACGAAGCCAAGCCCGATCTGATCGTCGCGATGAAGCGTTACACGATCGGAAACGCCGCCTCCTACGAGAAGATCGCGCCCTACCTCGCCTATAACATCGAGCGCTACGACGAGAGCTTCCGAGAGGTCGCCGATCTCGCCAAGGCGTTCGGTCAACCCGAACGCGGCGAAGCGTTGAACGCGTCCTTCAAGCAGCATCTGGCCGATTACGTCGCAAAGGCCCCCAAGACCGTTCATCCCCGCTTTCAAATCATGTGGGCGGGCGACACCCCCTTCTCCTTCCACACGGAGAACACGGCGGCGTCGATCGTCGCGGCGCTCGGGGGCGACAACATCGTCGGGCCGATGACGCAAGGCGGCCGCTTCGGCATGGAGATGAGCCTGGAAGCCATGCTGGAAAAGGACCCCGAGGTCATCTTCGTCTATGACAGCGGCCCGGATCGGCCACAGGAGAACAACCCGATCTGGAACCAGCTCTCGGCCGTCAAGAACGGGCGCGTCCACTATGTCGGCGACCAGTGGGTGGAGACGAACGGCCCGATCGCGCGCGAGATCGTTCTGCGCGAAGCCGCGCATTTCCTCTACCCCGACACGTTCCCGGCCGTGAATGTCCGGGCGGAAGCGGCCAAGATCATCCCGACCGCTCTCCAGAAATGAGCCCCCGCCGCGCCGCTTCGCCGCCGCGCGGCGATCTTCTTCTGATGCCGGTTCTGACCGGCCTCCTCCTTGCCCTCGCCGGGTTGGCGATCATCGGGGGGCTGACCCTCGGCGACCGCACGCTGCCACCCGGCACCGTGATCGACGCGCTCCTGTCGAAAGCGGGCCGCGTCGATACGATCCTCGTCTGGACGTTGCGCCTGCCCCGAAGCCTTGCCGCCTTCCTGGCGGGGGCGGGGCTCGCGCTGGCGGGCTTTCTCCTGCAATCCTTGACGCGCAACCCGTTGGCGGGACCGGGCCTCACGGGCGTCACGTCGGGTGCGGTGGCCCCGATCGTCGCTGCCTTCGTGTTCCTGCCCTCGCTCTCCTCGGTCTGGTATCCGCTGGTCGGCTTCGTCGGCGGCATGGCGGCGGCGACCGCCACCTTTCTCATCGCCTCGGGGCGGATGGCGAGCCCCTTGCATCTGGCGCTCGGCGGCATCAGCGTGTCGCTCTTCCTCCATGCCGTGACGACCTATGTCCTGCTTCTCAGCGGCCCGCAGGTTCCCTCGCTCCTGTTCTGGCTGTCCGGCGGCTTGCAGGGGCGATCCTGGCCGCATCTGGCGTCCATGGCGCCCTTCGTCGTTCTGGCGCTGGCGGGCGCGCTTTCCATCCACCGCGTTTTGGACCTTCTCTCGTTGAGCGACGGAGCGGCTATGGGCATGGGATTGCGGCTCGCCCTGTGGCGGCCGCTCGTATTGCTTCTGGCCGTGCTGCCGGTGGCCGGCATCGTGCCGGTGGCGGGCCCGATCGCCTTCATCGGTCTCGCCGCCCCCCATATCGCTCGCCTGCTCCGCCCGCCCGGATCGGGATGGGCGATCGGGCTCGCCGCCGCCATCGGCGGCTTGACGACTGTTATCGCCGACCTCGTCGCCCGCAGTCTGGCGGCCCCGCGCGAACTGCCGGTCGGACTCGTCACGGCGCTGATCGGCGGGCCGGTCTTTCTATATCTCGTTCAGCGCCCGCGCGCCCTGGCCGTCGAGGGGGAGCGATGACACCATCGGCCTCCGCGCTCCCCGCCCGTCGGCCCGCGCGCTGGCTCCTGCCGGCCTTGGCCGGCCTGACACTCATTGCGCCGCTCGTCGCGGTTCTCTTCGGGGTCGCGGACCTGCCGCTCGGCGACGTCGCGTCCGTTCTGACGGGAGGCGGCAGCGCCGAGGCGCGCTCGATCATCCTCGACATCCGCCTGCCCCGGATCGTCACCGGGATGCTGGCTGGAATACAGCTGGCGACGGCCGGTTTCCTGCTCCAGACCATCACGCGCAATCCGCTCGCCGACCCCTCGCTCATGGGGGTGTCGCAGGGTGCGACGCTCGCCGTCACCTTGTTCCTGATGATCGCGGTCTATAGTCACGATCCCGGCTCCAACACGCTGGTCGAGCTTCCCTCGTCCTGGCTTCCCGCTGTTGGAATGCTGGGCGGGCTCGCCGCCGGCGGCCTCATCACTCTCATGACGCTGCGCCATGATCTCGGCCCCCTCCGGTTGACGCTGTGCGGCGTCGCGACGGGCGCGCTGCTTCAGGCCGTGGCGCTCGGGATCGTGGCCGGCTGGGGCTCGACGCGCCTGGAAGTCCTGCTCGAATGGCTGTCGGGCAGCCTTTATGCCAGGCGATGGGAACATGCCGTGTTTCTGGCGCCCTTCACGCTCATGGGGCTGGCCGTGCTGCCGCTGATCTGGCGGCCACTCGAACTCCTGCGCTTCGAGTCCAGCGTCGCGCGCTCCTTCGGCCTTGCCTATGCCCGCGACTTCTCCTTCGTTCTCCTGGTGTCCTGCGCGCTCGCCGCCAGCGCGGTCGGCGCGGTCGGGCCGATCGTCTTCGTCGGTCTGATCGTGCCCCATCTCGCGCGCAGGCTGGCGCGCGGGCATTTCCCGCTCGTCCTGCCGCTGACGGTGGCGCTCGGCGCCAGCACCGTCACGCTCTGCGACCTTCTGGGTCGGCTCCTCGGAGGAGCCGACGAAATTCCGATCGGCGTCGTCACCGCGCTGTGCGGCGTGCCGGTGCTGATCGCACTCCTGCGTCGAATGCCATGAGGAACCCATGCCTCTCCACGCTCGCAACCTGACGGTCCGCTACGGTCAGAGAGCGGCCCTGTCCGACTTCGCGCTCAAGCTCGAACCGGGGGAGGTCCGGGCGCTGATCGGCCCCAACGGATCGGGCAAGAGCACGGCGCTACAGGCGCTGGCGGGCCTCGTTCGGGCTGCGGCCGGCGAGGTGGAGATCGAGGGCCGATCGGTCTTGGCCATGGGTCGGCGGGAACTGGCGCGTCATCTGGCCTTCCTGCCCCAGCAGCCGGTCGCACCCGACGAGATGACGGTCGGGCAGCTCGTGCGCCAAGGGCGCTTCGCTCATGTCGGCCTGTTCAGGAGCTATGGACCGGGGGACGAGGCCGCGATCGGCTGGGCGCTCGAATGCACCGGCCTTGCGCGGTTTTCCGAACGCCCGTTGAACGCCCTGTCCGGTGGCGAGCGCCAGCGAGCCTGGATTTCCGCCGCGCTCGCGCAGGAAGCGCGCATCCTGTTTCTGGACGAGCCGACGACCTTTCTCGACATCGGCTATCAGGTCGAGCTGCTCGATCTCGTTTATCGCCTCAGCCGCGAGCGCGGGGTGTCGGTGGTCATGGCGATCCACGACCTGAACCAGGCCCTGTCGGTCGCCGATCGCATCAGCGTCCTCGAAGCCGGGCGCTGCGTCTTCGACGGCGAGCCCGGCGCGCTGGCGGCGAGCGGGTTGATCGAGCGCGTGTTCCGCGTGCAGGGGCGCTTCGTGGATCTCGCCCCCGACGCGCCCCCGCATTTCGATGTCGATCTTCTCCGGCGGCAGGGCACTGTCGCTCTTGCGCCTCACGCGGCCGGGACGCCTTCCCCGTTGTGAGCCGCGGCGAGGCGGCGCAGTTCCATCGTGAAGCGCAGCCACAGGAGAAGGCTCGTCGCGGCGAAGCCGAGGCACAGGCCGAACCAGACGCCATAGGCGCCCCAGCCCGTTCCCTGCGCGCAAAGGGCCATGGCCGGAATGCCGATCAGCCAATAGCCGATCAGCGTGTTGGTGAGACCCGCCCTGGTGTTGCCGAGCCCGCGCAACAGCCCGACGCAAATGTTCTGCGAGCCCTTGAAGATCTGGTGTGCGACCGCGAACCACAGAAGCGTCGAGGCGACAGTCAGCACCGCGCCATCGCCGCGCTCGCCCAGAAAGGGCAGAAGCACGGCCTCCGGCAGGAGAATATAGACGAGGCCGATCGCGCTCATGAGCGTCAGGCTGATCGTCAGCGCCTGGAGCGCGATGCGGCCGATCTCGTCCCGCTCGCCGCGCCCGAGCGCCCGGCTGACCAGGATCGATGTGCCCTGCGAGAGACCGATATTGGCCTGATACACGATGTAGGCGAGCTGGTTGACCACGTTGGAAGCAGCCAGAGCGACCGGGCCGAACGTGCCCATGAAGAGCGAGGCGATGGAGGTGATCGCCGCTTCCGATCCGTAGGTCAGCGAGATCGGCGTCCCCATGCGCACGATGCGCATCACCGTCTCGCGGCGCGCGCGCCAGCCGTCGAGCGCCAGAAACTCCCGCATCGCCGCGTCGCGCCGGATCATCCGCAGATAGACCACAAAGTTCCAGATCTGGACGAGCGTGGTGGAGAGGCCGATGCCCGCGAGCCCGAGCTTCGGCAGGCCGAGCCAGCCGTAGATGAAGACGGCGTTGAGCAGCGCGTTGACGCCGATCGAGACCAGCGTCACGGCCAGAAGCGAGCCCGGCCGGCGCAGGCCGACGGCGAACTGGCGCAGGACGTTCATCCAGAGCATCGGCACGAGCCCCGGCGCGAGCGCGAGCATGATCGGCCGCGCCAGGGCGACGACGCCCTCGTCCTGCCCGAGAAAAGGCAGGAGATGGCCGAGCGCGACCAGAAGCAGGCCGGCAACGAGCCCCGTCGCCGTTGCGATCAACAGCGACGCGCGCAGGAGATCGCGGATCTCCTCGCGTCCCGCCGCATCGATGGCGCTCGACGCGCCGCGCTTCTCGGCGCGGCCCGCCGCGCCCGCGACGAGATTGCCGACCCCCGTCACCATGCCGACGCCCATCGTGCGAAGCTGGTTGTAGAGAAGCAGGCCGAGCCCCCCGGCCGCGACCGCGCCGAGGCCGAGAAGGCCCATCATGAGAAGATCGACCGTGGTCAGCGCGACTTGCGCGAACTGAATGCCCGCGATCGGCGCGGAAAGCCGGATGATCTCGCGGTAGCGGGATGAGGAGGTGGACATCACCGTCAGGTTCCCGTTCGCGCGTGGTCGATCGCAGCCAGACGCTGCGACTCCTCGAAAGCCGCCAGCAGGCGATGGAGGCGCTGATGCGCCGGCTCGTTCAGGAGGCCTCGCTCCATCAGCCAGGCATCGTCGTAGATTGTGTCGAGATACTTCTCGCCGGCGTCGCACACCAGCGCGACCATCGTGCTTCCCGGCTCAACCAGAGCCAGTCGCTTCAAGGCGAAGAAGATCGCCGCGCCCGCCGTTCCGCCGACGAGAAGGCCCGTGCGCCGCGCGACCACCCGCGCCGTGGTGAAGGCATCCATGTCGGACACCGTCACGCCTTCGTCGATCAGATCGTGCCGGACATTCGGCCCGACCGGGAAGCCGGCGCCCGCGCCCGCGCCCGTCTGCCAGTACTTGCCGCCGGGGCCGCCGAAGATGATCGACCCTTTCGGCTCCACGCCGATGCTGGTGACGCTCGACCCGCGCTCGCGTAAGGTACGAACGGTGCCGCAGAGCGTGCCGCCCGTTCCGACCGCGCCGACGAGATAATCGACATCCGTCGCGAGGTCGGCCAGAAGCTCGTCGGCAAGCCCGGCATAGCCGGCATTGTTGCTCGGGTTGTGATGCTGGTCGGGCCAGAACGCGCCGGTGTCGCGCGCGATCTCGCCGGCCACCCGGCGTCGCTCCACCGTGCTCGGCCCCTCGCCGCTGTCACCCACCATGATGAGCTCGGCGCCCATCGCCCTCATGGCGCGCAGCTTGTCCTTCGAGGCGTGACCATCCACCACGGCGAGGAAGCGATAGCCCCGCTCGATCGCCACGAGCGCCAGACCCGTCCCGGTATTGCCCGAGGTCGGCTCGACGATCCTCCCGCCGGGCTTCAGGGCGCCCGACCGCTCCGCCGCGAGGATCATCTCGCGCGCCATGCGGACCTTGGTGGAGCCCGTCGGGTTGAACTGTTCGAGCTTCAGGATAAGGCGGCTTCCGGCGCCCGTGCAGGTGAGTTCCATCGAGGGCGTTCGCCCGGTGAGGTTCGATATCCTCGGTTGCGATCAGGCAGGCGAGATCCAGACGGCAGCATAGCATCGGCAAATCCCTTCTCAGGCTGCGCGAAGTCGAATGATTGCTGATTTATGGGATCAAAATTCTGTCCAGGCGTTTGATAATTTCTTCGTGACCAACAGTCAACGTCTGATAGTGAAGTTTATATACTTTGGAATTATTTTATCTCTAAGTCTGGACTGTCTGTCCTGTCGTTTCGCCGCCAAGCGGAGGGATGCGGATCCCGCCAGGGAGCCCGGTCGGGATGTCGATCCGGGCGCCGCATATCTCCTGCGGCCCGCCCGCTGGCTCGCCGGCGAAGTCCATGATCCCGCATAGGCCCAGAATGAGACAATCGTAGCTCGCAGATGCGCGATCGGATCGCTCTGCCCGAACCCCGCGATGGGGCAGGAGGCGAGGCGCGGATCGAGCCGGGACAAGGGCTCGCGATCGAGCCCGAACCGCCTGACCCGCCGACCCTGAAATTCTCGATCGGGGCGTCGGCATCCTGGATGAGACCCAGAAGCCCGGCAATCTCGGCGTCCTCCGAAATCGCGGGCGATCGACCGCTTGCCCTGTCGGAAGCGTGGAAATCGGCAGCCGTGTGGTCGTGCGGGCCATCCGCCAGATCGCGCTCTCCAAACGGCCGACCCGTGCGGCACGTGTGGCCGCCGCCGGGCGCCTCGACCTCGACGACCTCGGCGCCGAGATCGAGCAGCGCCCGGCCGATCCAGGGACCGGCCAGAATGCGGGCCAGCTCGACCATCTTGTGACCCGCGAGCGAAGGCAGATCCCGGGGCGTCGCACCGTCCGTCCTCGTGCTCCTCAGAAGAAGGCCTGGAGGCCGGTGATGGCCCGGCCGAGGATCAGCGCATGGACGTCATGCGTGCCCTCGTAGGTATTGACGGTTTCGAGGTTCACCATGTGGCGGATCACCTGAAACTCTTCCGAGATGCCGTTGCCACCATGCATGTCGCGCGCCCGACGCGCGATCTCCAACGCCTTGCCGCAATTGTTGCGCTTCACGATCGAGATCATTTCGGGCGCGGCCTCGGCCTCGTCCAGAAGACGCCCGACCCGCAGGCTCGCCTGAAGGCCGAGCGAGATGTCGGTCATCATATCGGCGAGGCGAAGCTGGAAAAGCTGGGTCTGGGCCAGCGGCTTGCCGAACTGTTTGCGGTCCAGCCCGTATTGGCGCGCGGCGTGGAAGCAGAACTCGGCGGCGCCGAGCACGCCCCACGAAATCCCGTAGCGCGCCCGGTTGAGACAGCCGAACGGACCCTTTAACCCCTCCACATCGGGCAGAAGCGCATCATCGGGCACCTCCACGTCGGCCATGACGATCTCGCCGGTGATCGAGGCGCGCAGGCTCAGCTTGCCGCCGATCCTGGGCGCCGACAGACCCTTGGCTCCCTTCTCCAGAACGAAGCCGCGAATCTGGCCGCCATGCGCCTCGGATTTGGCCCAGACCACGAAGACATCGGCGATCGGCGCGTTGGANATCCAGGTCTTCGNCCCGTTCAGGACNTAGCCGCCGTCCGTCTTGCGGGCGGTGGTGCGCATGCCCGCCGGATCGGAACCGGCGTCCGGCTCGGTCAGGCCGAAGCAGCCGATCCATTCGCCGCTGGCGAGCTTGGGCAGGTAGCGTCGGCGCTGCTCTTCCGAACCGTAGGCATGGATCGGATACATGACGAGAGAGGACTGAACCGACATCATCGAGCGATAGCCCGAATCCACCCGCTCCACTTCGCGCGCGATCAGCCCGTAGGCGACATAGGACGCGCCCAGACCACCATAGTCCTCGGGAACCGTGGCACCGAGAAGACCCATCTCGCCCATCTCGCCGAATATCGCGGGGTCGGTCTTTTCCTCGCGATAGGCCTCGATGACGCGGGGCTGAAGCTTTTCCTGCGCGAAGGCGCGCGCCGCATCGCGCAACATGCGCTCTTCGCTGGTGAGTTGACTGTCCAGGCGAAACGGGTCCTCCCAGGAGAACCGGCCGAGGTCGGGCGCGTCTTTGGGCTTCAGCGGCATGAAGGGATTCCTCGAAGCATCGCGCCGGAGCGCGGAATGTAGCGCCAGCTTATGATGCGATGAGGCGAACGCGCCAATGAGTTCGGCCGGCGTAGAACAGGAGAGCGGCTCGGTGACGGATGCGGCGCGCAGCAACGCGGGCTGACGCAGAGCGCGGTCAGCGGTTGGCTCGCCCGCTGGAAGCGCGGCGTGACATCGAACTGTTCCATTGGCTGCGCAAGCGACCGGTGGTCGCCGATGCGGGACCGCCCTCGGATCGGGCACCCGGCCCTGTGTCAGGCAAGGTGCGGCGCGCAGATCGTCGCGAAGCCCGCCCGCCATCTTGGGTCAAAGGGAGGGACAGGGCGAGGCAAACGCCCACGCTTCCAGAGTGCGAATGGTTGGAAGGACGGACGAACGAGACGTGTTCATTCCCCTTGATTAGGCCTCGTCTCGGTCCGGAACACACTTTGGAGCGAACCTGCCCTATCTGCAGGGATCGTTGGCGCGTGGACCGCGCCAGATGGCAGGGAGACAGAGCGATGAAGGCGATGGCATTGCGCGCACCGGGCGGGCTCGACCAGATCAGGGCCGAGGACCGTCCCGATCCCGGCCGACCAGGCCCTGGGGATATCCGCGTCGTCCTTCACGGCGCGTCCTTGAACTACCACGACCTGGCCGTCGCGACCGGTCGGTCGAAGACGGCGGACGGGCGCATTCTCCTAGCCGACGGAGCGGGGCTCGTCGAAAGCGTCGGCGAGGGCGTCACCGAATTCGCGCCGGGGGACATGGTCGTCTCCTGCTTCTTCCCCGATTGGCAGGACGGTGCGCCGACAATCGGCGATTTCGCCCGTACGCCGGGCGACGGCATCGATGGTTTCGCGCAGGAGACCGTCGTGCTTCCCGCCAGCGCGTTCACTCTCGCGCCGAAGGGCTATGACGCGGTGGAGGCGGCGACCCTCACGACCGCCGGCTTGACGGCCTGGCGCGCGCTCGTGGGCGACGCTCGTCTCAAGGCGGGCGACACGGTGCTCCTTCTTGGCACGGGCGGCGTCTCGATCTGGGCGCTGCAGATCGCGAAGATGTTCGGCGCGAGCGTGGCCATCACGTCGTCTTCGGACGAGAAGCTCGAGCGCGCCCGTTCGATGGGCGCCGACTTCACGTTGAACTACCGGGCCGAGCCGGAGTGGGGGCGCCGGGTTCGGGACTGGACAGGCGGAAAGGGTGTCGACCACGTCGTCGAGGTCGGTGGGCCTAGAACCCTCGCGCAGTCGATCGAGGCCGTGCGGATCGGCGGGCATATCGCGCTGATCGGCGTTCTCACAGGCTTTTCGGGCGAAATCCCCACCGGGCTGTTCATGGCGAAACAGGCCCGGCTGCAAGGACTGATCGTCGGAAGTCGTCGGCAACAGCAGGATTTCGTCCGCGCGCTGGATGCGAACGGGATCCGCCCCGTCGTCGACCGTCGCTTCGCCCTGGCGGACCTGGCGAGCGCCTTCCGGCATGAGGAGGGCGCTCACCACTTCGGGAAGATCGGCATCGAATGGTAGGGCCTCCTCCTTCGCCTCCATGCCTCAGACCGCGAGGAACCCGCCGTCGACGGGGAGAACGCTGCCGGTGATCATCCCGCTGTCGTCGCTCAGAAGAAGCGCGATGGCCGATGCGACCTCTTCGGCTTCGGCGAAGCGGTTCATCGGATGGCGAACCATCATCGGCGCGCTCTTCGTTTCGTCGCTCCAGGCCACGGCGGCAAGTTCCGTCAGCGTGATCGTCGGCGCCACGGCGTTCACACGGATGCCGTAAGGCCCGAGTTCCTTCGCCAGAACCCGTGTCGCCCCTTCCAGGCCTGCCTTGGAGGCGGCATAGGCGAGATGATTGGGAAAGCCGCGATGGCCGGCGATCGAGGTGATGTTGACGATCGAGCCGCCGCCGCCCGCCGCGATGCGCAGGCGCGCGAATTCCTGCGCAGCGATCAGCGCCGCACGCAGATTGGTGCCGAGCACGGCGTCGAGACCGGCTTCGGTCATGTCGAGCACGCTTTCCAGAACGTTGATCCCGGCACTGTTGATCAGGTGATCGCAGGGGCCCGCCTCCTGGATCGCGGCGCGCGTCGCCGCCGCATCCGTCAGATCCACCCGGATCGTCCGCGCGCCAATGGCATCGCGAAGCGTGTCGAGGTCCTGCTGGGTGCGCCCGAGCGCGACGATCTCGGCCCCGCGCGCCGCCAGAAGCTCGGCTGAGGCGCGCCCGATGCCCTTGCCGGCGCCCGTGATGATGACGCTCTTGCCGGAAAACTGCATGGAAGTGACTTTCGAAACGGAAGGGGGAGGTTTCAGGACCGCTCGGCGGCCGCGCAATCCTCGCGAATGGCGCGCGCGGTGCCCTGAAGGGCGAGAAAGGCGCGGTAGCGTGCCTCGTGCAGGGCGCGGGCCCCGGGGTCCGGCTCGCAATGCAGGCCGACCCGCGCCATGGCCGGCATGGCGGCGGCGAGATCGGCGTGAAGGCCGGCGGCCACCGCGCCGAGCATGGCCGAGCCCAGAAGCACGGGTTCGGCGCAGTCCACCATTTCCACGCTGAGACCCGTCGCATCGGCGAGGATCTGCCGCGTCAGGGGATGCGCGCCGGCCCCGCCGCTGACGCTGATCCGGCGCACCGGCGCGCCGTGGCGCTCCTGCGTTTCCACGATCTGCCGCAGCCCGTAGCCGAGGCCGCACAGGCCCGCGACATAGAGTGCCAGGAGCGACGCCGCGTCGCTCGCCATGCCGAGCCCCATCACCACGGCGCGGGCGCCGGGATCGCCGAAAGGCGCGCGGTTGCCCAGGAATTCCGGCACGACATGGACGCCGTCGGCAAGGCGCACGGCCTCGCTCGGGAACGGGACCTCGGCGAGCGCCCGGTCGGCGAGAAGATGCGCCGCCCCCTGCCCTGCCGCGTCGGCTTCGGCGGCCAGCGCGCGGCCGGCCGGATGCAGGAGCAGCAACTGGTCGATCGCCGCGCCTGCCGCCGACTGCCCACCCTCGCTCAACCAGAAGCCCGGCACCATGGCCGACTCGTAAGGTCCCCAGACGCCCGGCACGAAGACCGGGTCGCGCGTCGAGGTCATGGTGCAGGAGGAGGTGCCGAAGACATAGCCGAGACAGGCGGTCGGATCGCCCGCCCCGCCTTCCGCGCCGACCGTCGCGAGGCCCCCGGCATGGGCGTCGATCAGCCCGGCCGCAACCGCCGTGCCGGGACGAAGGCCGAGCGCCTCGGCCGCGTCCGCCGTCAGCCCGTCGCCGAGCGCCGTGCCGGGTTCCACGATCCGCGTGCCGATGCGATGGAAGCCTTCGTCCGCGAGGTCGCCGAGCCCGATCGTGCGGAAGTAGCTCTCGCTCCAGCCGCCCTCGCTGCGCACATAGGTCCATTTACAGGTCACCGTGCAGGCGGAGCGGTCGAGCGAGCCCGTGCTCTTCCAGGTCAGGAAGTCGGTGAGATCGAAGAACTGCGCGGCGCGGGCGAAGACGTCCGGCCGGTTCTCCCGCAGCCACAGGAGCTTGGGCGTCTGCATCTCGGGCGAGATACGCCCGCCGACATAGCGAAGGACCGGATGACCCATCCGGTTGATGCGCTCGGCCTGGGTCCGCGCGCGATGGTCCATCCAGACGATGACGTCGCGGTCCGGATGGACGGGGTCGCCCACCGGCAGGCCTTGCCCGTCCGCATCCAGCACTACGAGCGAGCAGGTGGCGTCGAAGCCGATGCCGACGACGGCGACCGGGTCGATGCCCGCCTCGCGAACGGCGGCGCGCGTGGCCTCGCACACGGCGCGCCAGATGTCGGCACTCCCCTGCTCGGCGATCACGCCGCCTTCGCGGTGCATCGCGATCGGGCGTTTGGCGGTGGCGAGGAGCGCACCGCGCCCGTCGAAGAGGCCGGCGCGCGTCGAGCCGGTGCCGACGTCGATTCCGATCACATAAGGGGTCATGCCGGCCCTCCGCTGCCGCTCGCCCGCCGCGCTCAGACGCGGTCGAAATTGGTTGGGAGAACGATCATATCGCGGATGGTCACGGTGCGCTTGCGCGTCAGCATGTATTCCACCGCGTCGGCGACCTCGCTCGGGTCGATGAGGCTGCCCGACTCCTTGGCCTTGCGCAGATTCTCTTCCGGCCAGTCGGCGAGCAGCGCCGAGACAACGGGACCCGGCGACACCTGCCCGACACGAACGCCATGCGGGATCATCTGTCGGCGCATGGTCTGCACGAAGCAGGTGACGGCCCATTTCGAGGAGGCGTAGACCGGCTCCCAATAGGTCGGATAGTGGCCGGCGATCGAGCAGGTGACGATGATGTCGCCGGTCTTGCGCTCCATCATGTGAGGCGCGACGGCGTGGACGTTCTTGATCACCGCGTTGACGTTGAGGTTGAGCATCCGGTCGATCGCGTCCGGCGTCGTCTCGGTCAGTTCGCCGCCGATATAGGTGCCGGCATTGCAGTAGAGAATGTCGATGTGATCGACCTTGGCGAGGATTTCGGGGACCATCGCCTCGCAGCTCGCGGGGTCGAGAAGATCGGTGACCTGCGCCACGGCGCGCTCGCCGAGCCGCGCGACGAGCGCGTTCAGGGCTGCTTCGTTGCGATCCACCATCACGACGGTCGCGCCGGCGCGCAGGAGGGTTTCGGTGGTGGCGAGGCCGATGCCGGACGCGGCACCGGTGATGACGGCGATCTGGCCGTTGAGGGAAACGGACATGGTGTCCTCCTGACAGTCTGGATGGAAGAAGCCGGTCAGCGCCACTCGCGACCGATATAGATGGCCAGCAGGATGATGCCGCCCTTGATGACGTCCTGCAGATACGGGTTGATGCCCATGAGGTTGAGGCCGTTGTTGAGGATGCCGAGCAGCACCGCGCCGATCAGCGTGCCGAGGATCAGGCCCCGTCCGCCGGCGATGGCCGTTCCGCCGAGCACCACGGCGGCGATGGCATCGAGTTCGAAGCCGACGCCGGCATTGGGCTGGCCGCTCATCAGGCGCCCGGTCAGGATCACGGATGCGAGCGCCGAGGTGAGGCCGGAGATCGCGTAGACCGCGAGCTTCACGCGCCTCGTCTTGACGCCGGACAGGCGTGCCGCCGTCTCGTTTCCGCCAAGCGCGTAGACATGGCGGCCGAAGGCCGTGCGCTGGAGCAGGAGCCAGGCCACCGCATAGATCGCGACCATGATGATCACGGGCACCGGCACGATGCCGATGCGGCCGATGCCGAACCAGGAAATCCAGCTCGGAATGCCCGAGATCGGGTAGCCGCCCGAGTAGATCAGCGCGAGGCCGCGCGCCATGCCCATCGTGGCCAGGGTCACGATGATCGCGGGCATGCGACCCCAGGCGACGAGCGCGCCGTTGAACAGGCCGATGGCGAGGCCGAGCAGGAGCCCGAGCGGCAGCGCGACGCCGGCGGGCAGGCCGGAATGGACGATCAGCCCGGCCACCAGCGTGCCGACCAGAGCCATCACCGCACCCACCGACAGGTCGATGCCGCCGGTCAGGATCACGAAGGTCATGCCGACCGCCAGCACCGCAACGATCGAGACTTGGCGCAGGACGTTGAGAATATTGGAGAGGTTGAAGAAGTTGTCGCTCGCCAGCGCCATCAGGATCGACACGACCAGAAGGCCGGCGAGCGGCAGCACGAGCGGCGAATGGATGAGGTTCCCCCAGCCGGCCAGGCGGCTTTCGGAACGCATGGGGGTTTCAAGCGACATGGTCGACCCTCCCGGTCGTGGCAAAGGTCATGATCCGCTCCGCGTTGACGTCCTCGCCCTCGACCGTGGCCACGATGCCGCCGGAGCGGAACACGCAGACGCGGTCGGACATGCCGACGACTTCGGGGAGTTCGGAGGAGATCATGATGATGGCGCGTCCCTCGGCGGCGAAGTCGCGCATCAGGGCGTAGATTTCGGCCTTGGCTCCGACATCGATGCCGCGCGTCGGCTCGTCGAAGATCAGCACCTTCATCTGGTGGTTCAGCCAGCGTGCGATGACGACCTTCTGCTGGTTGCCGCCGGACAGGGTATCGACGCGCGCATGCGGTCCTTGCGCCTTCACGCGCACCTGTTCCATCGCGCCTTGCGTCGCGGCGAGCTCCCGGCGGCGGTCGATGAACCAGTGGTTCCGGCGATACTTGCCGTAATTGTTGAGCGAGATATTCTGCAGAATGGAAAAGGAGGTGATCAGGCCCTGTTCCTTGCGGCTTTCGGGCAGGAGCCCGATCCCGCGCTCCAGCGCCTCGTCCGGCCCGCGTAGCCGCGCCTCCCGCCCCTCGATCCGAAGCCGGCACTCGGCCGCCGGATGGGCGCCGAGCATGGCGAGCACGGTTTCCGTGCGGCCGGAGCCGACGAGACCCGCAAAGCCGAGGATCTCACCGCTGCGCAGCTCGAAGCGCGACACCGGCCCACCACGCCGCAGCCGGATCGCCTCGGCGGCGATCATCACGGCCGCGTTCGGCGCGCGAGCGGGTTTGGGTGGGAAGCTCGCCTCGATGCGGCGGCCGACCATCATTTCGACCAGCCGGTCGTTGTCGATCTCGCTCACCGCGCATTCGCCGACGAAGGCCCCGTCGCGCAGCACCGTGATGCGATCGCAGATCTCGAAGATGTCCTCCAGATGGTGGGAAATGAAGACGATCGCGACGCCTTGGCGGCGCAACTCGCGCATGACCGCGAAGAGGTGCTCGGTCTCGGTCGGCGTCAGCGTCGCGGTCGGTTCGTCCAGAACCAGGATCCGCGCGTCCAGCGACAGCGCCTTGCCGATCTCGACGAATTGCTGCTGGGCGACCGAGAGCCGGTTCACCGGCACGTCGAGCGGAACGTCGACGCCGAGCCGGGCGATGACCTCGGCAGCGCGCGCGCGCATGGCGCGCCGGTCGAGAAGCCCCAGCCGCCCGCGCTTTTCGCGGGCGAGGAACATGTTCTCGACCGCGTTCATATGCGGGATCAGGCTGAATTCCTGAAAGACGATGCCGATGCCCGCGCCGATGGCCTCGTCGTAATCGGCGAACTCCCGAGGCTCGCCGTCGATGCGGATCGTGCCTTCGCTCGGCTTCAGGATGCCGCAGAGGATCTTCATCAGCGTCGACTTGCCGGCGCCGTTTTCGCCGAGCAGCGCATGAATCTCGCCACCCCGAAGGGTCAGATCGACGCCATGCAGCACTTCGATCCGGCCGAAGCTCTTCTTGATGGCGCGCAGTTCCAGCATGTTCGTGCCCTCCGAGAGACGGGTCCTCGCGCGGCGCGCGAGGACCCATGGCGATCACCAGCTGAAGTCGGCGGCGTTCTTGGCGTCCACGACGCGCACGTCGATCGGCACTTCCTTGGGCACCACGCGGGCGCCCCACTTCTGGGCCAGCGCCATGGCGAGGCCGACGCGGACCTGATCGCGCGGGAACTGCGCAGTGGTCTCGATGAACGGCGTGCCGTCCGCGATCGCCTTCACCGCTTCCGGCGCGCCGTCGACGGAGGTCAGCTTGATGTCGCGGCCCGAGCCCTGGATCGCGGCGAGAGCACCCATCGCGCCGCCGTCGTTGACCGAGAAGATGCCGGCGAGGTTGGGACGCGACTGGATCATGTTCTCCACGACGCCCAGCGCGACGGAGCGGTCCTGGCGGCCGTTCTGCGTATCGACGAGCTTCACGTCGGGGAACTCGCCGAGCGCGGCCTTGCAGCCTTCGACGCGCTGCAGGATCGGGACGACCGGGATGCCGTCGAGGATCGCGACCTCGCCCTTGCCGCCCAGCGCTTCGGCCAGGTGCTTGCAGCTCATGTAGCCCGCGTCGCGGTTCTTCGAGCCGACGAACGTGTCGACCGGGCCGTTGGCATTGGCGTCCACGGCCACGACGATCACGCCCTTGGCCTTGGCGGCGTGCACCGCCGCCTCGATGCCGGCGGAGTCGGTCGGGTTGAGGAGCAGGATGTCGATGTTCTGCTGCAGCATGTCCTCGACGTCGGAGATCTGCTTGGCGACGTCGTGGCCGGCATCGGTGACGACGACTTCGGCGCCGATGCTGCGGGCGGCCTCGTTGAGCGCTTCCTGCATGGACACGAAATAGGGGTTGTTGAGCTCCTGGAACGTCATGCCGATCTTGAGCGGCTTGGTGTCCTGGGCCTGCGCCGGCATGGCGACGGCCAGAGCCATCATGGACGCGGCGGCAAGCGTGAGTGTCTTCAGCATGTGATCCTCCCGGATGGTGGATGCGGACGCGTCCGCAGGCTTCCGGCAACCGGAGGTCGCCGAAGGGGTGAAAGACGGATCGACGGACAAGCGGTCAGTCGGCGGCGGCGAACTCCCGGTTCGCGGCGAAATTCGCCCTGAACTGCGAGGGCGACATGCCCTTGAGCTTCAGGAAATGGCGGTTGAAGTTGGAGAGGTTCGAGAAGCCGACCTCGTAGCAGATGCAGGCGATGGCCATGTCCGGCTCGGCGAGCAGCATCTGGCAGGCGAGATCGACGCGCAGCTGGTTGCGGTAGCGCACCAGGGTCGTGCCCGTGTGGCGCTTGAAGGCGCGCGAGAAGACGCTGGGGCTCTGCCCGACGATCTCGGCGAGGTCGCGCTCCTCGATCTGCCGCGTCAGATGCTCGCGCAGATGGGCAAGCGCCTTGTTGATGCCGCTGTCCTCGGTGCGCGACAGATTGGGCTCGAAGCTGAGGCTCGCCAGAACTTCGTGCTCGCCGGCGACGACGAGTTCGAGGATTTCCCAGAACAGGGCGAGGCGCCGCAGTCCCTGCGCTTCGACGAGGCGGCGCATCAGCGGCGCGACGGCCGCGCTCGTCGCGTCGTCGAACAGGAGGCCCCGACGGCTGCGCTCGAGAAGCGGACGCAGGACGCCCATTTCCTCCATCGTGGCCATGGCCTCCTCGATGAAGGCTTCCGGAAACTGGATCACGATGGAGCGAACCGGCACCAGCTCGCCTTCGGCGACGTCACTGATCCAGTTCTGCGGCAGATTGGGTCCGGTCATGATGAGCTGGCCGGGGGCGAACGTGCCGGCGAAGTCGCCGATATAGTATCGGCCGGACGTGGCCACGATCAGGTGCAATTCATATTCGGGATGGTAGTGCCAGCGCACGGTTCGGAACGGATAGCCGTGCATCCAGGCGGCGAAGGATTCGCCCTTGCGGATGTGAACCAGTTCGAGATCGGGCTGCATTGGACGTTCCTCCTCCCTGCGGGGCTGGTCTTGACGACCCGTCCGGAGCGGTTCTCCCAACCGCGCCGGCACCCTGCGGACATCAGCTAACCGCGACCGCCGTCCCGGTTCCACCACGCCTGACAAGAAACGCCGATACTTTTTTGTCTGCTGCGGCGCAAAAAATGCAGAATGGTGAGAATGAAATCCGGACGGGTGGCACCGTTGGTGCCCGAGGCGCGGTTCGCGAAGGAACATGCCGCGTTTGCCCTTCGACCAAGCGAGGAACGACGCGCGGGTGGCGAAGATCCGCCGCAACAGGGGGTATCGAGGCAACGTTCTACCGGTGGACGAACGCCTTTCCCGCTATGGAGACGGCGGAGGCCGGGCACTCGAAGCCACTCTCGGTGGAAGCCATCAGGCCGAAGCAGCCGGTCGCGAAGCTCATCCTGGGCACGACGATGGTGCAGGAGGGTGACCGCAAAAAAACGCGGCGACGTCCGTTCGACGACGCGCGGCACGTCCGGCCTTTTCAGGCGGCGTCTATGGTGTCGGAGCGCCGAGCCGATCAGGGCGGCGGCTGTGGACGGCGTTTCGACCGATACGGGTCCCACCGCGATCTGCCGTCGGCGCGCCGCACGCGGACGGCGAATTTCGCCGTCATCACCCGCCCGCGAAGCGCGGACCTCAACGCTTCCCGGTTCCCGTCCACAATCGACGCGAGGGTTGCGGAGCGCCTAGCTCGGGCCCTCGCTGCCGGTCAGCAAGACCTTCACGCTCTTCGTCCGGTCGAGCGCGAGCCGGAAGGCATCGTGGGCCTCCGACAGGGGAAGGCGCGCGGAGACGAGCGAGAGCACATCGATGCGCCCGGCCGCGATGTGGTCCACGGCCTCGTGGAACTCGGCCTTCGTGAAGCGGAGGGTGCCGCAGAGGTCGATCTCCTTGGCCATCACCGCGTTCATCGGCGCCTCGATCGCGCCACCCGGAAGATTGCCGACCTGGATCACCGTGCCGCCGCGCCGCACGGCGGCGATCGCGGTGGCGAGGCCCGCCGGCGTTCCGGAGACTTCGAACACGATGTCCGTGGCGTCGAGGCGTTGCGCGGCGTCCGCTTCGCTGAGGTTCACCGTCCGCTCGGCGCCGAGGCGCGCGGCGAGCGCAAGCGGCGCTTGCGCGACGTCGGCGGCCACGAGAGGCCCGGCGCCCGCCGCGCGAAGGCACAGGAGAATGAGGAGCCCGATCGGCCCCGTGCCGACGACCAGCGCGCTGCGCCCCGACACGTCGCCGGCCCGCGCGACGGCATGAAGCGAGACCGCGAGCGGTTCGGCGAGCGCCGCCGCCTCCAGCGGGAGCGTATCGGGAACCGCGACGCACTGCTCGGGCGCGACGTCGAAGCGCGTCGCGAAACCTCCTTGCATATGCGGCCATTTCGACGCCGAGCCCATGAAGAAGACGTTCTCGCAAAGGTTCGAGCGCCCCTCGCGGCAGCGCGGACAATGGCCGCAGACACGCGAGGGGTTGACCGCGACCCGTGTGCCGACGCGCAGGCCTTCCACCTCCGCCCCGACCGCCTCGACCGTGCCCGCCACTTCGTGGCCGAGCACGAGCGGCTCGCGCACCACGAAGTCGCCGGTCCGGGCGTGGCGGAAATAATGCATGTCGGAGCCGCAGATGCCGCCCGCGCCGAAGCGGATGCGGACCCTCGCCGGCGAAAGGGGGCCGAGATCCCGCGTGTCGAGGCGCAGGTCCTCGGCGGCGTGGACGGTCGCGGCCGTCGCGGTGCTTCGCTCGCTCATCGGATCAGCCCCATCTGCGTCGGCAGCCAGAGCGTGACCGCCGGGATGAAGGTGATCAGGATCAGCGCCAGGAAGAGCGGCACGAGCCAGGGCAGGATCGCCATCGTGGTTCGCTCCACCGAGAGCTTGGCGACGCGCGACAGAACGAAGAGCACCATGCCGAGCGGCGGGTGGAGGAGGCCGATCATCAGGTTCAGCGTGATGATGAGCCCGAAATGCACGGGATCGATGCCGAGCCGCAGCGCGATCGGAAGCAGGATCGGCACGATGATCGTGATCGCCGCGATCGTGTCGAGGAAGCAGCCGACGATGAGGACGAGAATGTTGACGAGGATCAGGAAGACGATCCAGTTGTCGGTGACCGCGAGGATCGCGTCGCTCATGAGCTGCGCCGCCTGGCTGACCGTCAGGAGCCAGGCGAAGACCGAGGCCGCCGTCACGATGAAGAGCACCGAGGCGGTGGTCTCGATCGTGTCGAAACTGGCTTTGGCGAGCGTGCGGAAGGTCATGGAGCGGTAGCGCACGAGGCCGAGGAAGAGCGACCAGATCACGGCCGCGACGGCCGCCTCCGTCGGCGTGAACCAGCCCATGGTCATGCCGCCGATCAGGATCACCGGCGTCATCAGCGCCATCACGGCGGAGAAGTCGTAGTACCAGTCGAGCGCGATCAGCACGGCGAAGCCGATCACAACGGCCATGTTCACGGACAGCCCGAGGAGCGTCAGCCCCCAGATGAAGAGCGGCACGGCCATGACCACCACGACCTCGACCGAGGCGGCGGCGAGCTTGCGCATCTCGAAGGGCGCGTCCGAGCCCCAGCCGCGCCGATGCGCGAAGATCGCCACCGTCACCATCATCAGGAGCGTCATCACGATGCCGGGCAGGATGCCGGCCATGAACAGCGCGCCGATCGAGACATTGGCCATCATGCCGTAGATCACGAAGGGAAGCGACGGCGGGAAGATCGGCCCGAGCGTCGCCGAAGCGGCCGTCACGCCGACCGCCGCCTCGACCGGATAGCCGTGATCCTTCATGGCCTTGATCTCGATCGTGCCGATGCCCGCCGCATCGGCCAGAGCGGTGCCCGACATGCCCGAGAAGATCACCGAGCCGATGATGTTCACCTGCGCGAGACCGCCCTTCATCCAGCCCACCAGCGCGACCGCGAAGGCGTAGATGCGGCCGGTGACGCCGGCGATGTTCATCAGGTTGCCGGCCAGGATGAAGAAGGGGACGGCGAGCAGCGGAAAGCTTTCCACGCCCGCGATCATGCGCTGGGCGATGATGATGTCCGGCGCGACGCCGAAGACGAGAAGGTAGAGGCCCGACGCCACGAACATCGAGATCGCGACCGGCACGCCGACCAGCATGAGAAGGAGAAAGGAGCCGATGAGAAGCAGCATGGCGGTCAGACTCCCGTTCCGTCGAAGGCTTCCGGGCGCTCCAGGACGGAGTAGCCGCGCCGCCAGTTGCGCCACGCGACCTGGAGCGAGCGAAGGAGCATCAGCACGAAGGCGGCGAAGACGGTGTAGAAGACGATCGAGCGCGGCAGGTCGACCGTCACCATGCGCTCGCGCGAGACGATGTTCACGTAGCGCCAGAGAAGCTTGCACGCATAGGCGAAGAAGCCGATGCGCACGACGTCGACGAACGTGGCGAGCACCCGCGCGAGCCGCGCCGACATGTAGTGGTAGAGGACGTCCACATGGATGTGGCGCGAGAAGCGCACGCACATGACCGATCCCAGGAAGACCACCACGACCAGGCAGTTGATCGCGATCTCCTCGGTCCAAGCGAAGCTGTTGTTGAGGACGTAGCGGGTGAAGAACTGGAGGAAGACGCAGAGCGCCATGCCCCAGAAGACCGCCAGCGCCGCCCAGTCCTCGACCGAGAAGGGCGAAAGGTCGGGCGGCCCCTGATCCTCCTCGAAGGCGTGGGCGAGTTCCTCGCCGGTGACGGGCGTGTGCGGGTTGGCGGACATGCGGGTCTCCCTCGGGCGGCGCCAGGGCGGCCCGTCAAGGTGGGATCGGTCGGGAACGGACGGGGTCCGGGGCCTCCCCCTGAGGGGACGCCCCGGATAGGCGCCCTCGCCTACTGGACGGCGCGGATCGCGTCGTAGTCGGCCTGACGGTAGCCGTATTTCTCGAGCGGCGAGCGCTCCTTCACGGCCCGCTCGAAATCGGCCTTGTCGACCTCGGAGACATCGATCCCGCGCTCGCGGAAGGTCGCGACCAGCGCGGTCTCGCGCTCCTGCACGATCTTGGTGGCGCGGGCGGCGGCCTCCAGCATGACCTCGCTGAAGATCGTCTTGTCCTCGTCCGACAGCGAAGCCCAGCGCGACTGGGAGATCACGGTGTTCAGGTGGTCGGTGATGTGGCCGGTCAGCGCGATGTGCGACTGCACCTCGTAGAACTTCTTGGCCTCGATCGTGGTGAGCGGGTTTTCCTGCGCGTCCACCGTGCCGTTCTGGAGGGCGAGATAGACCTCGGCGAAGGCGATCGGCGCGGTGTTGGCGCCGCAGGCCTGCGGCATGGCGAGATAGGCGGGCACGTCCGGCACGCGCATCTTGACGCCCTGCAGATCGGCGCAGGTCTTGATCGGCTTGTTCGCCGTGGCGTGGCGCGTGCCGTAATAGGTGACGGCCGCGATATGGTGGCCGGACGCCTCCTCGTAGCCCTTCGCCAGTTCCTTGAAGACGTCGCTCTTGGTGTAGGCGATGAGGTGGTCGGGGTTGCGGAAGATGTAGGGATAGTAGGTGACGCCGATCGGCGCGAACTCGCGGGCGGCGAAGCTCGAGCCCGAGATGATGATGTCCACCGTGCCGAGCGTCAGACCCTGGTTGATGTCGGCTTCCTTGCCGAGCTGCGAGGCCGGATAGACCTGGATCTCGTAGCGCCCGTCGGTGCGCTTCTTGATCTCGTCGGCCGCCCAGAGCGACTCGGTGTGGAAGGGCTCCGTCACCTCGTAGACATGGGCCCAGTTGAGCTTGGTCTGAGCGCTCGCCGCGCCCGCTCCGACGCCCAGCGCCGACAATCCCACCGCCGCGCCGAGCGCGGCCAGAAGCGTCCGTCGTCCGATCATGTCCTATCCTCCCGTTATCGTTTCTTTTGTTGTTCGGTTTCGGTGCCGCTCGCCCGCCCTTTCGGGTCCGCCTCGCCGAAACTCGTTTGAAAGCGCGACTGCGACGCCTGAAGATGGCTTCGCATCGCCGCCGTAGCGCCCGCGCGATCGCTGGCCGCGATGGCGTCGCGCACCAGCATGTGCTCGGCATGGGCGAGGCGCCAGCTCTCGTCGGTCTCGAAATAGTGAGACAGGCGCGCAAAATAGGGCGTCATCCGCTGGTCGAAGAGTTCGCCGACGAGGCGCTCCAGGACGGCGTTGCCGAGGCTCGCCGCCACCGCGACGTGGAAGGCGCGGTCCAGCGCGATCGCGGTCGCGGAAGGGTGGGGACCGGCCGCCATGCGCGCCAGCGTCTCGTCCAGCCGCGCCAGATCGGCCTCGCCCGCGAGTGCGGCGGCTTCCCCCGCGACCGCGCTTTCCACGAGTTCCCGGGCGCGCAGGATCTCGAAGGGGCCTTCGGCGATCCTGTCATCGATCGCGGCCGGCTGCTCGCCGGAGATGCGGGTGACGTAGATGCCGGAGCCGACGCGGATGCGCACATAGCCTTCGACCTCCAGCGCGATCAGCGCCTCGCGCACCGTGGGGCGCGAGACGCCGAGCCGCTCGGACAGCTCGCGCTCGGTCGGCAGCCGGTCGCCCGTCGCATAGGCGCCCGAGGCGATCAGCTCGCGAATCTGGTCGGCGACCTGGCGATACAGCCGGCGCGGTTCGATGGCTCGAAGGGACATGCGTCGTGAAGCCCCTCCCAAAGCGTTCACAACCGGTCAATTGATCTGACCAATTCGGAGACTGTTTCCGAAGTCGGCGCCGCCGTCAAGCCGGTCCCGGCGATGTCGCCTCATGCGAAGCCGAGAAAGGCCGCCGTGTCGGGATCGATCGGGATGCCCTGCGCCAGGCGCTCGCGCTCCACGGCCCATTCCCGGTCGCCGGGCGCCATGACGGGGCCGGCGCCCTCCACTGCCGGGCTCGCGCGCAGGGCCGCGAGATAGGCGCTCATTCCCGCCTCGAAGACGGCGCGGCCGCCGAAGCGCTCCGGGTCCACGGCGAGCACGAAATGGCCCATGCCGCGCGGCGTCGACATGTCGCCGTCGCCGACCATCGGGATGAAGTCGGGGTCGCGCGTCGCGCCGGTCAGAAGGGACGAGAACAGCGTCGCGACGCCCGCGAGCGCGGCGCCCTTGAAGCCGAAGTCGCTGCCGCCGAGCGGCAGGAGCATCTCGGCAGCCGCGGCGTCTCGCGTCGGCACGCCGCTCGCGTCCGCCGCCACGCCCTCGGGAAGCTCGCGCTCGAGCGAGCGGTAGAGAAGGACGCGGTTCTGCGGGATCGACGAGGTCGCCATGTCCAGAAGCCAGGGCTTGCCGCCCGTGGTTGGGGCCGCGAACGCGAGAGGATTGGTGCCGTGGAAGGGCCTGGCGCTTCCGAACAGGGTGACGACGGAGTCCGAGTTGGTGGTCGAGAAGCCGATGAGGCCGGCTTCCGCGATCGCGCAGGCATAGGCGCCCGCCGCCCCGAAATGCGAGGAGCGCGTCGCGCCGACCGCCCCGATCCCGCTTTCGCGGGCGAGATCCACGGCCACCTCGGCGGCGCGGTAGGCGACGAGATGACCGAGGCCGTCGTCGCCGTCCACCATGGCCGTCGATGGGCCGGTGCGCCGGACCGAGAGGCTCGGGTTCGGGTTGATCCTCCCGGAGCGAAGCACCCGGCAGTAGTGTCCGACGAGACGGGCTCCGTGACTGTCGACGCCCAGAAGCGAAGCGTGCATCATGGCGCGCCGCGCGGCGGCCGCCCCCTCGGCGCCGGCGCCGGCCGCGCGAAGCGCCTCCTCCAGCGCTCGCGACAAGCGGTCTGCTGCGACGAGTGTTTCCTTCATGGCATCCTCCAGGCGTTCCCGATGCGGTGGGTCAGGTGGCGGGAACGCGCCAACGCCTTCCCTGCGGCAACCACCCTCCCGACAAAAGCACGAACGCGCCGAGCCCGCTCGCCGTTCGCGCCTTCGTTCCGATCCGGACCTTGGACCGATCCTTGCGGACGGTCACGAGCCTTCTTGCGTCGAGCCGCGAGCGCGCGTCCGCGATCCGCAGGACGCGGGAGGCGCGCCAGCGCCAACCGTCGCGATCCATTCGCGCATCGCCCTGACGACGAGGCCCCTTTTCACCGGCGGAGCGCGTGAGGGGACGATGGTCTCCCGCACAGGCTACAACGCCATGTCCGGCGGCGCGGCTAAGACCGCGCCGCATGAGGTTCAGGCTCCGGTCACCCGACGGGCGGCCTCGCGCCTGCACGCGGCGGGCACCACATCCTTGCCGGCGTCTCGTTCGCGCGAAGCCGTGGCATCGAACTGAGTGTCCAGCCCCATGCCGTCTTCACCAGCGCTGCGGCGAGGTCGCTCGCTGGCCCTCAGGCGGCGGACAGGCGCTCGCGCAGGAAGAAGGCAATCGTGTCGAGCGCGGTGTGGGTCGCGGACAGAACGCCCGCGAGTTCGATGAAGCCATGCACCATGCCGGGGAAGTTGCGGTGGATCACCGGGACCTCGGCGTCCCGCAGTCGAGCGGCGTAGCCCAGACCATCGTCGAGGAGGATGTCCCGGCTGCCCGTGATGACGAGAGCCGGGGCGACACCCGCGAAGGAGGACGCGGCGATCGGCGAGACCCGCCAATCGTCGGCGAGGTTCCTGTCAGCGAGGAACTCGTCGATCAGGAAAGTTGCCGCGTCCTGCGTCAGCGGAGGAACCGTCGCGTTGAGGACGCGCGAGGGGCTGGACCACGAGGCCTCCCGAACGTCGGTGCAGGGATAGATCAGAACCTGGCCGCGCAGCGAAAGCCCCGCGTCCCGGGCCGCAAGCGCCACAACCGCGCTCAGCGCGCCGCCCGCGCTGTCGCCGCCGACGGCCAGACGCCGTGGGTCGCAGCCGAATTCTCCTGCGTGTTCGGCGATCCAGAGGAGCGCGGCGATGGCATCCACGGGGCCGGCCGGGGCCGGGTGCTCGGGTGCGAGCCGGTATTCGACGGACAGGACTGCACAACCGGCGCGATGGGCGATCTGGCGGCAGACCCGGTCGTGGGACGCGATGCTGCCGATGACCCACCCGCCCCCATGGAAGTAGACGAGAGTGGGAGCACTCGCATCCGTCAGCCCTTTCGGCCTGTAGAGGCGCAACGGAATCGACCCAGCCGGACCCTCGGCCGAGAGATCGCGGATATCGGCCATTTCGACGACGGGTCCGCCCAGCGCGGCGCCTTGCGCTTCGTAGAAGCGCCGTCCCTCAGCGACCCCCATCTGCCGGAACGTGGGAACCGGATGCTGCGCGGCCATGGCGAACAGAGCTTCGACTTCAGGATCCAGATACAAGGACATGCCCCACCCTTCGCGTTTCAGCTGTCAGGATCGAACGGGATGTGCGCCCGCCGACCGCCGCCTGCGTCGCACCGGCATCCGGCGGCCGTCTCTGTGCATGCGGCCCCGGACCGGGCGGCGGGGACCATGGCCCCGCCCTGACGGCGTCGGAAGCCATAGTCGGGGGTCTGGACGAGATCAACATGCTCGGGGCGGACGGCGGTCCCTCCGATGCGGATCGTGCGGCTGGAGGTCGTACCAGCTGCCCCCGGTCTCGCGCCGCATCCGCGCCTCGGCCGCGGCGCGCTTGCGCTTCGATGTGTCGGAGAGAGCTCGGGTGCCCGACCTAAAGCCAGCCGCTGCGGCGGAACCGCCAGAACAGGAACCCGGCGATGGCGAGGATGCTGGCCAGAACGACGTAATAGCCGTAGCGCCAGTGCAACTCGGGCATGTTCTCGAAATTCATGCCGTAGACGCCCGCGATCGCGGTCGGCACCGCGAGGATGGCGGCCCAGGCGGCGAGCTGGCGGGTGATCTCGCCCTGCCGGTGCTGCTCCAGGAGCGAGGAGGCTTCGAGCGTCGCCGTGATGCTGTCGCGCGCGCCTTCGATCCGCGCCGAGGCCCGGCGGACCCGGCCGTAGACGTCGCTGAAATAAGGGCGCACGTCGGCGTCGAACCCTTTGTGATCGAGATGCGCGAGGCGTTCCAGCACCTCCTCCATCGGCCCCATGATGCGGCCGAAGCGGGCGAGCTCGCGGCGGATCAGGAACAGGCGGTTGATCTCGGCGCGCGTCAGAAAGGCATCGAGCGCGCGCCGCTCCATGTCGAAGAGGTCCTCCTCGATCGATTCCAGAACCGGCTCGTAATTGGCCACCACGAAGTCGAGAACCCCGTAGAGCACGTAATCGACCCCGTAGCGCAGGAGCAGCGGCGAGGCTTCGAGCTTGGTGCGCAGAGGCTTGTGGTCGCTGTGCGAGCCGGTGCGGATCGTGACGATCACGTCCTCGCAAACGAAGATCGAGGTGTTGCCGTAGCGGATATGGTCGCCCTCGCGCATGGCCGTGCGCGCCACGAGAAACAATTCGTCGTCGTAGATCTCGATCTTGGGGCGCACATGCGGATGGCGCGCGTCCTCCAGCGCCAGCGGGTGGAGGTCGAAGCAATGGCCGAGCGCGGCCATCTCGGCTTCGGTCGGGTCCGCGATGCCGATCCAGACGAAGCCGCCGGGCTCGCGGCGCGGCAGGGGCTCTCCCAGCGAGACTTCGCGCACGCGCTTTCCGTCCCGGTATTCGTAGGCGGCGACGACGGTCATGAGGAAGAGCCCGCAACGAGAAAGGAAGGCCTGGTCGGTTCGCCCTCGGGCGAACAGTCCGGCGGCCGCCCCGACGCACGGGTCGGAGCGGCCGCCGATGAGAGGGGGATGCGAGATCGCGGCAGGGTTCAACCGCTCATGCGCTCGAAGCCCTTCTGCCGATCGGTGTCGCCGAGATCGAGCTCGAAGCCGGTTCGCGCCGCGGGCGTCTGAGCTTCGGCCACCGCCGCGGCCGCTGCCATCGCCTTGCGCGGGGAGCGCGGGGCGGCGGGCTTGAAGCGGCCAACCCGCTCCTGCAGCGCGCGGACGTCGCTCTGCACCGGCGCTTCCATGGGCAAGCCGTCGAAGCTGCGCGAGGCGGCGGGGGCGCGCTCGTCCTTGTCGCTCAGGCGGAAATAGGCGATCCGATCGGTCAGGCGGCGGGCCTCGGCGGCGAGCTGCTCGGAGGTCGCCGACATTTCGTTGGCGGCCGAGGCGTTCTGCTGCGTCACCTGATCGAGCTGCTGGATGGCCGAGCTCGTCTGCTGGGCGACCTCGTCGATCTGCTGGGCCGACTGCGTGACCTGCTGGGTCACCTGATCGAGCTGCTGGATCGCCTGGTTGATCTGATCGGCGCCGACATTCTGCTCGCGGCAGGCGGCGGAGATTTCGCCGACCAGATCGGCGGTGCGCTGGATGTCGGGAACGAGCTGTTCCAGCATCCGGCCGGCTTCCTCGGAGATCGAGAGCGTCGAGGTGGACAGCGTGCTGATTTCGGCGGCCGCGGCCTGCGAGCGCTCCGCGAGCTTGCGCACTTCGGAGGCGACGACGGCGAAGCCCTTGCCATGGGCGCCGGCCCGCGCCGCTTCGATCGCCGCGTTCAGGGCCAGAAGGTCGGTCTGGCGGGCGATTTCCTGCACGATGCGGATGCGGTCGGCGATGGTGCGCATCGCCTCGACCGAGTTGGTGACGGCGGTGCCGCTGCGCTGGGCGTTGCTGGAAGCCTGCGCGGCGATCTTGGCGGTGGCGCCGGCATTCTCGGCGGTCTGGCGGATATTGGCCGCCATTTCCTCCATGGCCGCCGAAGCCTGTTCGGTTGCGGCGGCCTGTTCGGTCGCGCCCTGGCCGAGCTGCTGGGTGGAGGCGGCCTGTTCGGTCGCGCCCTGGCCGATCTGCTCGGTGGAGGCGGCCTGCTCGGTCGCGCCCTGGCTCAGCTGCTCGGCGGTGATGGCGGACTGGCGGGCGCCGGCGGCCACCTGCTGGGCCGAGGACGTGACGTCGGACACGATCTCGCGCAGCTTCAGCGTCATCGTGTTCATGGCGTTCAGGAGGTCGCCGATCTCGTCGCGGCTGGTGACGGCGGCGGTCTGGCTGAGATCGCCGGCGCCGATGCCTTCGGCGAGCTTCACGGACCGGGCGAGGCTGCGGGCGATCGAGAAGGAGATCCAGAGCGCGGCGGCGGTGCCGATGAGAACCGCGCCGACGATGAGGCTCATGAGGATGAGACGCGTCGATGCGTAGGTGCTCTGGGCCTCTTCCGAGTAGCGCGTCGCCTTCAGCGCAAGATCGTCGTTGAACGCGCCGATGAAGCTGGTCAGCTTCTTGGAAACGACGGTCACCTGATTGTCGAGCATGTCGCGGGCGGCGGCGAACTCGTTGCGCACGCCGACCTGCGCCTGACGGTTGAGTTCGTCGCGGGCTTGCGGCCAGCCGGCATTGAGCTTGCCGAGAATGTCGGCGCGCTCGCCGCCGAGCTGGCGCGTCAGCGTGTCCAGCAGACCGCGAACCACCGGCTCGCTTTGCTCGGTCGCCGCGGCGGAGGCCGCGATCTGAGCGTTATCGGGCAGAACCACGGCGGAGATCGCGGAAAGGCGCGCGGCATCCATCGCGTCGAGAAGCTGTGCGGCGGTCAGCGACGCCTCGCCGGTGCCGGACCGGGCGAGATCGTCGCGCAGAGTACGCAGTTCGGACATGAGGGGCGCGAGGGAGCCGTTCAGCGCCAGGATCGCCTTGCTGCCGTTCTGGATGTCGGCTTTCGCGAGACTGTCGATCGCCTGATCCGACACGCCCCTCAGCTCCTGCACCAGCGCGGCGAGTTCGGTCATCTTCGGGCGTTCGGCTTCGCTGGAAGCGGCCGCCAACTGGCTCACGGCGGTGTCGATGCTCTTCCAGTTGTTCGCGACGTCATTCTTGAGCGACGCGGCGAGCGTCTCGTCGTTGCTGAGGAGGATGCGCAGAAGCAGACGCCGCAGATCGAAGACGTTCGACTGGATCACGAGGCCGTTCTGGACCTGCACGAAGGGGCCGTCCACGAAGCCCGACATGGCTTGGTTGGTCTGCCCGAGGCCCTTGAGGGCCACGAAACCACAAGTCCCTAGGAGCACGAGCACGACGCCGAAAGACGTCAGAAGCTTCGCTTTGATCGTTACGCGCATTGCGGTCCTCTCCGGGTTCCGACGCATTCGGAACAGTGGCTGATCGGGATCGAGGTCGTGCGGAAGCCCCCGCGCGCCAGCGCAGGCTTCGGCAATTCGCTCGCGCGCCGCTTGCCCAGGTTTTGCCGGACAGGTGACGCTGGTTTTATGGGCGGATAGGCGGTCGCAGCGGCCTCGACCGTCTTGCCCCGGCCTGGCCTGCTGATTCCTTAAATTCCGTCTCGGAGATTGCGCGAAATTGATTGAAGGGAATCTAACGTTGGAGAAGGTTCCATCCCGCTTTCGAAAATTCACCCAAGTATTGCCGATACGAGTCAGCCGGGACTTTACCTTCACCCACTCCCGCCTCGACTGTGGGAAGACAGCGCATGGTTGCACCGCGTCGCGCTACCCTTCCCAAGCCAAGTGCGCGCCCATATCCTGACGTCATGGCCCCTCGCCCGCTCATCGACCCCAGCCTCATCTATATCGAGCCCGCCGCCCTCGCCCATCCGCGCGGGCAGGCCATTCTGGCGCGCTTTCCACGAGCCGAGCGGGTGGAGGTGGACAGCCACTGGCGTATTCCGGCCCTTTTCAACGATCCATCGAGCGTCGAGGATTGGCTGCGCATCAAGCGCGACGTGCTGGTGCTCGGCGTAAAGAAGGGCATGACGATGCGCCCGAACGGGCGCAGCGCCGATTTCATTGCGCCCTCCTCCTCCAATGGCTGCGCGATGGCCTGCGCCTATTGCTATGTGCCGCGCCGCAAGGGCTATGCGAACCCGGTCTCGGTCTTCGTCAACGGCGAGGATGTCGCGTGGGCGCTCACGCGCCATGCCGCGAAGCTCGGCGCCAAGCTAGAGCCGAACACGATCGATCCGGTCGCGTGGGTCTACGATCTCGGGGAGAACGGCGATCTCTCCGTCGATGCCACGCTGTCGGACAATGTGCGCCTGCTGGTGGCGGCGTTTCGCGACATCCCGAACGCCAAGGGCTCGTTCGCGACGAAATACGTCAATCGCGATCTTCTGGACTACGACCCGCAAGGGCGCACGCGCATCCGCTTCTCCCTGATGCCCCAAGCCATGGCGCGGATCGTCGATATCCGCACCTCACCGATCCCCGAGCGCATCGCGGCGATCAACGATTTCGTGGCGGCCGGCTACGAGGTTCACGTGAACTTCTCGCCGGTGATCGTTCACGAAGGATGGGAACCGGAGTGGAAGGCGCTGTTCGCCGAACTCGACGCCGCGCTCTCGCCCGCCGCCAAGCGGCAACTCAAATGTGAGATCATCATGCTGACGCACAACGCGGCTCTGCACGAGATCAATATGGGCTGGCACCCGAAAGGCGAGGACTTCCTGTGGCGCCCGGACCTTCAGGAGGAAAAGCTCAGCCAGAGCGGCATGACCAATCTGCGCTATCGCCACGGCTGGAAAGGGCAATGGCTGGCGCGGCTGCGCGGCTGGCTCGGCGAGGCCATGCCCTATTGCGAAATCCGCTACGCCTTCTGACGAGGCGCGGGCGCATGGCCCGGCCTATGCTCGGCCGGACAGCCTGGGGTCAGTGATAGGTCGCGGTTTCCGCGACATAGGGCTGGGCGGACCAGAGCATCCGGCGCATGAAGGCGATCTCGCCCTCCACCGCGTTCGGCTGATACCAGGGCTGGGCCGGATCGGACGCCGCGCGTTGGCGCTCCGCCATCAGCCAATGTTCCAGAGCCCGGCCCTCGGGATAGCCCTCCGATTGCCAGATCGCATAGGCGCGATCCCGGATCATCTGAATGTCTTCGCCAAGGAACATCGTCGTACACCCCTGCAACAGCATTCCTCTGGGAAAGCTAGGGCGGATGCGCGGGCGCGAATAGGGTGATGCGGCAACAGTGCCGCGCCGTCCCTCCCCTCCCCTGTCGCGAAGGCGAGGGGCGTCGAGCGGGCCGACCGATGAGGCCGGCCCGCTGGACACTCTTCAGTCTCAGGCGGTCTTGTACTTCTGCTCGACCGCGTCGATCGCATCGACATTCGGGCCCGAGGAGGATGCGGGGTCGAAGGTCTGGGCGAGATAGCTGTCGACGATGGCCTTGGCGAGTTCGGGGCCGATGACGCGGGCGCCCATCGTGATGATCTGTGCGTTGTTGGAGAGCGCGGCGCGCTCGGCCGAATAGGTGTCGTGCGTAAGGGCCGCGCGGATGCCCGGCACCTTGTTGGCCGAGATGCACACGCCGATGCCCGTGCCGCAGATCAGGATGCCGCGATCATAGGTGCCGTCCACGACCTGGCTCGCGATGCGGTCCGTCGTGGTGGCGTAGCGCTCGCTTTCGCCCGACGGCGCGGCGCTCGCATCCACCACCTCGAGATCGCTGCGCTTCTGCAGATGCTCCAGGATCACCTTGACGAGAGGAACACCGGCGCTGTCGCCGCCCAGAACGATCTTCATGGTCTTGTCTCCTTGGGGCCTTAAGGTCGGGCGCAAGCCTCGCTCGGCCCGGACGGACGGCCCATCGCCGCGCCGCCTGATATCTGTTACTTCAAACACTTTCCGTTCAAATGTTCAAGGCGTCGCCAGCCGATCCCCGGCCGGACGCAGGGCCTCGTCCAGTGCCAGAATGCTTTGGGCGTTGGCGAGCGAGGTCGCCAATATGTCGAGAACTCCGGTGCGCAGCGCGGCGAGGATGGCGACCGTCTTGGTCGGTTCGGAGGCGATGGCGACGACATGGGGGATGGCGCGCATCTCGTCCAGCCGGAGGCCGATCACCCGCCCGCCGAGGATCTCGTTGCGCTCGCGCCCGTCGAGGTCGAAGAAGTCGTAGCCCATGAGATCGCCGACGACGCCGGCGGCGCGGGCGGCGAGGATTTCGTCGCGCTTGAACCAGCCCATGCGCACCATGTGGCTTTCCTCGCCGAGATCGCCGATGCCGATCAGCGCGAAATCGGCCGAGCGCGCGACGTCGAGCGTGCGCCGAACGGTCTGGTTGCGCAAAAGCGCGTCGCGCAAGGCGGCTTCCGGCACATAGGCGGGCGCGTAGAGCGTTTCGGGCGTGCCGCCGAAGCGCCGGGCCAGCTTGCGGCAGATATGGTCGGCATTGCCAGGCTCGCCCGCCCGGTGCGCGCCGCCGGTGGCGCAGACGAACACGGCGCTGCCGAGCCCCGGGCGGCCGCGCGTGTCCGCCACCGCCGCCACGTTGCGGCCCATGCCGACCGCCACCGTCGATCCGTCGTGAAGCTCGCGGTCGAGGAAATCGGCCACCACCAGCGCCACCTCGTCGCGCTGCGCCTCCGCATCCGCCCGGTCGGCCGCGATCAGGGCGCGTTTCAGGCCGAAGCGGGCGCGAAGGCGCTCCTCGATATCGGCGGCCACGGTGCGATGAACGCGAATGCGCACGTCCACGACGCCTTCCTCGCGCGCCTGGCGCAGGAGACGGCTGACCTTCATGCGCGACAGGCCGAACTCGGCGGCAATGTCGGCCTGCGTCGCCTCGCCTTCGTAGTAGCGGCGCGCGATCTCGGTCATCAGCTCGATCTCGTTCGGTGCGATCGCGTCCATGCAGCCCTCCGCCCTCGGCGTGGCGGGCGGCTCCGCTTCGAGCCGACCCGTGTTGGATGTGTTCATATGGTATTTCCCTGTTCATATGAACATATTTCATCGGAGGCGATTGATTTGACGCGTGCCGCGTGGGAATGCTCGTGCCGGAACGGACAGGGTTTCCAGCCCCTCGCCCGCTCGCCCTGGCGCTCCGGCGCGGACGGGGCGGCGAGCGGATGGGCGCGGAGCCCATCTCTTGGAGGACCCGCATGCTCGACAAACCGAACCTTCCCCCCCTCGACGCCAAGGTGACGCGCTATCTGGCAAGCGGCATCCGCTTTCTGTCGATGGACGCGGTGGAGGCCGCCAATTCCGGCCATCCCGGCATGCCGCTCGGCATGGCCGATGTCGCGACGGTTCTGTTCTCGCGCTTCATGAAGTTCGACGCCAGCCAGCCCAACTGGCCCGACCGCGACCGCTTCGTCCTGTCGGCCGGCCACGGCTCGATGCTTCTTTACAGCCTCCTGCACCTCACGGGCTACGAGGACTTCTCGATCGACGAGCTGAAGCGCTTCCGCCAGCTTCATTCCAAGGCCGCCGGCCATCCCGAGTTCGGCGAAGGCGCCGGCATCGAGACCACGACCGGCCCGCTCGGCCAGGGGCTGGCCACCGCCGTCGGCATGGCGCTCGCCGAGCGCATCCTGAACGCGCGCTTCGGCTCCGATCTCTGCGAACATTATACCTATACGATCGCGGGCGACGGCTGCCTGATGGAAGGCGTCAGCCAGGAGGCGATCTCGCTCGCCGGCCATCTGAAGCTGAACAAGCTGATCGTCCTGTGGGACGACAACCGCATCACGATCGACGGCGCGACCGATCTCACCACCTCCGACGACGTCGCGGGCCGCTTCGCCTCGGCCAACTGGAACACGGACGCCGTGGACGGGCATGACCCGGTCGCGATCGCGGCCGCGATCGAGCGCGCGCAGACCTCCGACAAGCCCACCCTCATCGCCTGCCGCACCACGATCGGCTATGGCGCGGGCAAGAAGGCCGGCACGTCCGGCGTCCACGGCTCGCCGCTCGGCGCCGAGGGCATCGCCCATGCGCGCGAATATTTCACCTGGGCGCACGAGCCCTTCGTTCTGCCCGAAGACCTGACCGACCAGTGGAAGAGCTTCGGCCGTCGCGGCGCGGCGGACGCCAAGGCCTGGGCCGAGCGCCTCGCCCAAGCGGACGCGGCGAAGCGCGAGGCTTTCGAGCGCGTCCTGAAGGACGGGTTCGACGGCGATCCGGCCGCGATGCTGGCCGAGCTGAAGTCGAAGATGCTGACCGACAAGGCCTCGCTCGCCACGCGCAAGGCCGGCCAGATGGTGATCGACGCGCTGGCGGCCAAATCCGCCAAGCTGATCGGCGGCTCGGCCGACCTGTCGGGCTCGAACCTCACCAAGGCGGGCGGCGCCAAGCCGGTCCAGGCCGGGGCCTATGACGGCAATTACGTGTTCTACGGCGTGCGCGAGCATGCCATGGCCGCGATCATGAACGGCCTGTCGCTGCATGGCGGCTTCACGCCCTTCGGCGGCACGTTCCTATGCTTCTCCGATTATGCGCGCCCGGCCATGCGCCTGTCCGCCCTCATGCACCAGCCGGTCGTCTACGTCATGACGCATGACTCGATCGGCCAGGGCGAGGACGGCCCGACGCATCAGCCGATCGAGCACCTCGCTTCGCTGCGCGCCATGCCGAACATGCTCGTCATGCGCCCGGCCGATGGGATCGAGACCGTGGAATGCTGGGAAGCGGCGCTCGGCGACGTGAAGGCGCCCACGACCCTCGTCCTGTCCCGCCAGAACCTTAAGGCGGTCCGCACGGAAGCCTCGGCCGAAAACCTCTCGGCCAAGGGCGGCTACGTGCTGCGCGAGGCTGAGGGCGGGGCGCGCGAGGTGACGATCCTCGCCACCGGCTCCGAGGTCGAGATCGCGGTCGCGGCAGCCGAGAAGCTCGCCGGCGAAGGCGTGAAGGCGGCGGTCGTCTCCCTGCCCTGCTGGGAGCTCTTCGCCAAGCAGCCCAAGGCCTATCGCGACACCGTGCTCGGCCAGGCGCCGCGCATCGCCGTCGAAGCCGCCTCCCCCTTCGGCTGGACGCGCTTCGTCGAGGACGAGGACGACGTGATCGGCATGACCGGCTTCGGCGCCTCGGCGCCGGGCGGCGATCTCTACAAGCATTTCGGCATCACCGCCGAGAAGGTCGCGGAAAAGGCCAAGGCCAAGGCCCGCGCCTGACACGGCAAGCCAAAGGGGCCGGTTCGAAAGAGCCGGCCCCTTTTTTGTGGGGCGCTCGCGGACGGCGCCCCTCCCCGCGCGGTCGACACGCCGCCGGATCGAACGCAGACGAATTGGAGAGAGTATTTTGCGCAAGCGCCCCTGGATCGGCACCAGCTGGAAGATGAACAAGACGATCGCGGAGGCCGACGCCTTCTGCGAGACGCTGAAAGCCTCCGAGCGCGCCGCCCGCTCCGACGACGCCCAGCTCTTCGTCATCCCGCCCTTCACGGTCCTTCATCGCGTGGCCGAGCATCTGAAGGAGACCGACGTGATCGTCGGCGCGCAGAACGCGCATTGGAAGGACAGCGGCGCCTGGACCGGCGAGATTTCCGTGCCGCAGGTGCGCGATTGCGGCGGCGCCCTGATCGAGATCGGCCATTCCGAGCGCCGGACCTTCTTCAACGAGACCGACGAGACGGTCGCGCTGAAGACCGCCGCCGCCGTTCGCCATGGTCTCACCGCGCTCGTCTGCATCGGCGACACGCGCGAGGAATATGACGAGGGCCGCACCGAGGAAGCGCTGGAGCGTCAGGTTCTCGCCGCGATCTCGGAGGTCGACTGGGCGGGCGGCGCGAAGGTGATCCTCGCCTATGAGCCGGTCTGGTCGATCGGCGAAGGCGGCACGCCCGCCGAGCCCGATTTCGCCGACGCCCAGCACAAGCGCATCAAGGCGCTGACCGCGGACAAGCTCGGCACCCCCCTCGCCGTCCTCTATGGCGGCAGCGTCAATCCCGGCAATTGCGTCGATCTAGCTCTCTGCGAGCATATCGACGGTCTCTTCATCGGCCGCTCCGCCTGGAATGCGGACGGCTATCTCGGCATCGTCGCCGACGTCACGGCCGCGCTCGGCTGATCCCAACGGAAGGACAAGACCCCATGGCCCTGATCACCCTCCGCCAGCTTCTCGACCATGCCGCCGAACACGGCTACGGCGTGCCCGCCTTCAACATCAACAATATGGAACAGGGGCTGGCGATCCTCACTGCGGCCGCCAAGACCGATGCGCCGGTCATCCTCCAGGCGAGCCGAGGCGCGCGCGCCTATGCCAACGACCTGATCCTCGCCCGGCTGATCGAAGGCCTTGCCGAGATGCACCCGGACATTCCGATCTGCATGCATCTCGACCATGGCAACAACGAAGCCACCTGCATCACCGCCATCCAGCACGGCTTCACCTCGGTGATGATGGACGGCTCGCTGAAGGAGGACGGCGCTTCGCTCGCCGACTACAGCTACAATGCCGGCATCACGCGCCGGGTCGCCGACATGGCCCATTGGTGCGGCGCTTCGGTCGAAGGCGAGATCGGCGTCCTCGGCTCGCTCGAAACGGGCTCGGGCGAGAAGGAGGACGGGCACGGCTTCGAGGGCACGCTCAGCCACGACCAGCTTCTGACGGACCCGGACGAGGCGGCGCGCTTCGTCGAGGACACGCATGTCGATGCGCTAGCCGTCGCGATGGGCACCTCGCACGGCGCCTACAAGTTCTCACGCAAGCCGGATGGCGAGGTGCTCGCGATGAATGTCATCGAGGCGATCCATTCGCGGCTCCCCAACACCCATCTCGTCATGCACGGCTCCTCCTCCGTTCCGGAAGATCTGCAGGAGATCGTCAACAAGCATGGCGGAGAGATCAAGCCGACCTGGGGCGTGCCAGTGGAAGAAATCCAGCGCGGCATTCGCCATGGCGTACGCAAGATCAATATCGACACGGACTGCCGCCTCGCCATGACCGGCGCGATCCGCAAGGTCTTCGCCGAGAAGCCCGAAGAGTTCGACCCGCGTAAATATCTCGGCCCCGCCATGGCGGCCGTGACCAAGCTCGCCGCGCAGCGCTTCGAGGAGTTCGGCACGGCGGGCCACGCGTCCAAGATCAAGCCGATCGCGCTCGCCGACATGGCCAAGCGCTATCGCGACGGTTCGCTGAAGACCTCGGCGGCCTGATCCGACGCTCTATTGGCTCTTAGAAGGGGCCGGTGCTTCCTCAGGGAAGCGCCGGCCTTTTTCGTTTGTGAGAGGCAGTCGGATGGGGAATGGGGAGCGCAGAGGAGAGAATCAAACGGCGGGAGAGAATCGGTTCTATGTGGCCCCGCCGCGCGCCGCTTGGCCCATGCATCCTGCGCATCCACAGCTCTGGCCGTCCTCATTGACAGCTGTCAACGCGCTCGACAATCGAGAAATGTTATGAGAAACAACGGGATAGCAGCCAAGGCGAAATGATCGCTCTCGCCGCAGACCTCCCCGTCAACCGGCAGACCTTACCCAATCATGAAGGCGATTTGACTCTTTCCCGGCCCGGCCGCATCCTCGTTAACGGTTTGGACCGTTAGATCGAGTGGATACCGTTACTGATGGATGGGAGCGCAAGCCTCGGGATCGACCCGAATGCTTATAAGGAACCGGAGCCCGAGGGCGAGTCCGGGGCCCGTTCCAGCCGTGCCGCTCGCCGCAGCGCAGACCCTTCCCCGCGCCGAGCCCCGACCGGGCCGGCGCGGCGTTCCAAACGAGGCCCGCTTGTGTCCAAGCCGAAATCCAAGTCTCTAGAGCCCAAGCCCGCCGACGAGCAGATCGCGGCCGACGCGCGGCTTCTGTCGAGCCAGTTGCAGGCCATGCGCCAGCGGCTCTTTCCGCCGACCTCGTCGAAGACGCTGCGCCCCTTCACGTCGGGGGAAGCGGCGCGTCTCATCGGCGTTTCCGACAGCTATCTGCGCCAGCTCTCGATCTCGGGCGAAGGTCCGCAGCCGGAGGTCGGCCCGTCCGGCCGCCGTTCCTACACGCTGGGTGACATCAATGCGCTGCGCCGGCATCTGGCGGGCCAGCACGAGGCGGGCTCGCCCAAGGCCCGGCAATATCTGAAATGGCGCCGTCCCGACACGGACGAGCATCTGCAGATCATCGCCGTCACCAACTTCAAGGGCGGCTCGGGCAAGACCACGACCTCCGCGCATCTGGCACAATATCTGGCGCTGCAGGGCTACCGGACCCTCGCCGTCGATCTCGATCCGCAGGCGTCCTTTTCCGCCCTTCTCGGCTACCAGCCCGAGCTCGACCTCACCGGCAACGACACGCTCTACGGCGCGATCCGCTACGACGACGAGCGCGTGTCGCTGGAGAGCATTATCCGCCCGACCTATTTCGACGGGCTCGACCTCGTGCCCGGCAATCTGGAGCTTCAGGAGTTCGAGCACGCGACGCCGCGCCAGCTCGCCGAAGCGCAGCGCGAGGGACAGGCCGGCGAGCGCCTCTTCTTCGCCCGCGTGCAGGACGCCCTGCGCGAGGTCGAGGATCGCTACGACGTGGTGGTGATCGACTGCCCGCCGCAGCTCGGCTTCCTGACGCTCGGCGCGCTCTGCGCGGCGACCTCGGTTCTCGTGACCGTGCATCCCCAGATGCTCGACGTCGCCTCGATGAGCCAGTTCCTGTTCATGACCTCGGACCTTCTTCAGGTCGTGCGCGAGGCCGGCGGCGATCTCAACTTCGACTTTCTGCGCTATCTCGTGACGCGCTACGAGCCCCATGACGGGCCGCAGGCGCAGATCGCCGGTTTCCTGCGCGCGCAGTTCGGCGGGCGAGTGCTGACCAATCCGATGCTGAAATCGACGGCGCTGAGCGATGCCGGCCTCACCAAGCAGACGCTCTACGAGGTGGCGCGCGAGAACTTCTCTCGCTCCACCTACGACCGGGCGATGGAGTCGTTGACCGCTGTCAACAGCGAGATCGAAGCGCTGATCCTCGAGAGCTGGGGGAGGGTCTGACCATGCAGGGCAAGACGACCTTCACAGCCGCTCGCGTTGAGTTCCGGGGAGGCGCCGCATGAGCCGGCGTCGCGACGAGTTGAAGGCGCTGCTCGGCGGCGCGCCGCCAGCCGAGGCCGAGGCGCCGGAGCCGCAGGACATCGCGTCGGAGCCGCGCCCGCGCTCGCATTCGAGTTCCGGCGCGGTGAAGGCCATGGGTCTTGCGCTCGGCAATCTGCGGGCCGAAGCCGAGGACGCGCGTGTGCTGCGCGAGCAGGTGGCGCGCGGCGAACGGGTCGTGGAGATCGACCCCAATCTCGTCGAGCCCGCCTTCGTCGCCGACCGCCTGTCGCAGCCCGACCGATCCGACGAAGCCTTCGACGCGCTCTGCCGGTCGATCGAAGAGGGCGGGCAGGAGGTGCCCGTTCTGCTGCGCCCGCATCCCGAGCCCGAGCGCGCCCGCGCCGGCTGGTATCAGACCGCCTATGGCCATCGACGGGTCGCGGCGGCCCGCGCGCTGGGGCTCAAGGTGCGCGCCGTCGTGCGCCCGCTCAGCGATGTCGAGCTGGTGGTCGCGCAGGGCAAGGAAAATTCCGAGCGCCGCGATCTGTCCTTCATCGAGCGCGCGCTCTTTGCCGAAGCGCTGCTCCAGCGCGGCTTCGAGCGCGCGACGGTTCAGTCCGCCCTGTCGCTGCACAAGGCGGAGATGACGCGGCTCCTTCAGGTGGCCGAAGCGGTCCCCGCGGCGATCGCGCGAGCGATCGGCCCGGCGCCGAAAGCGGGGCGCACGCGCTGGATGCTGCTCGCCGACCAGCTGAAGACCGCTGCGGCCCGCGACAAGGCCGAGCGGGAGATCGCGACGGAGCGCTTCGCCAAGGCGACCAGCGACGAGCGCTTCGTTCTGATGCTGGAGCGGCTGACGCGCAAGGCGAAGCCGGCGACTGCCGCGCCCGAGGCGCTGGCGGAAGCGGGAGGGCGCGTCGTCGCAGCCTTCCGCGCCGACGCCAAGCGCCCGGTGATCGAGTTCAAGGGCGAGGGCGCGTTCGCCGCCTTCGTCGCATCCGAAATTCCCGCGCTCTATGCCGCCTTCAAGGCGCAAGAGGGCGAGGACTGATCGGCGGAACCAACCGCCGACACGTCGAGAAACCGCAACGAACCGAAGGAAAGGACAGAGATCGAGGCAGACCAAAAAAAAGGCCCCCGAAACGTGATGCTCCGGAAGCCCTTTCAAGATGTAGCAATCTGAAAGAATCATGTCCGGCATTCTCTGTCAAGAGTCGGTCGCGTTCCGGCAACGCCTCTGCTTTGCCTCGAGCCTGAAGCAGAGACATGATCGAGTTCCATTGGAACTCGCCTTTCGGGGCGCGGCCGATTTCGGCTGCCCTGATGCGGCGGGAGGATGGCGTGCGTCGCGCGCAGGCGCGTCTGCGCGCCCAGAAACCGGAGACTGACGACGCGAGCGGGGAGGGGCCGGACAAATGGGCTCTCCTGCGCGCGCTCACGGAGGCGCGCCAGGCCTTCGGCCTGTCCGACCGCACGCTCGCCGTGCTGGAGGCGCTTCTCTCCTGCCACACGCCCAAGCGCCTCGACCCCACGCAGCCGCAGATCGTCTTTCCGTCCAACCGCGAATTGTCGCTGCGCACGCGCGGCATGGCGGATGCGACGCTGCGCCGGCATCTGGCGAGCCTCATCGAGGCCGGCCTCGTCCTCCGGCGCGACAGCCCGAACGGCAAGCGCTATCGCCGCCGCGATCTCGAGGAGGGCGACGAGGCTTTCGGCTTCGATCTCTCGCCTTTCGCGCTTTCGGCCGATCTGATCCTGGAGAAGGCCGAGGAGTCGCGGATGGAAGCCCGCACGGTGCGTCGTCTTCGCACGGAGATCGCCCTGTGCCGCCGCGACATCCGAAAGATCCTGGACGCCGCGTTGATCGAGGAGAGGGCAGGGGATTGGGCGTCGCTCGAAGCCGCCTGGCGAGGCGTGGCTGCTCGTCTGCCGCGCGCTGCAAGCTCTGTTGATCTCGATCACGCCCTCGCGGAAGCCCTCGCTCTGCGGGCTCGATGCGAAACGCTTTATCTTTCAACGCTTTCAGAACAAGAACTGAGCGGCAATGCCGCGCAAGACGAGCGCCACTATCAGAGTTCAAAACCAGACTCATCATCTGAAAAGAGCCTAGAACAAAGGCGAGAAGAAAATCCGGCTGGTGCGCCACGTTCGCATTTGAGCGATCCGCCATTTGGCGTCGAGCCGAGGGCAGGGGATGAAACCCCGCCGGGCACGACCGCTCTTGGTTCGATGCCAAACGGCAAGGGTGCGGCGACACGAAGCGAGACGGATGCGGCGGCGGCGCGGCGTCAGAAGGCCGAGCGCGAGGCACCCGATATCGAGACGGTTCTGTCGATCTGCCCGACCCTGTCGGACTACAGCCGCGAGCCGATCCGAACTCTCAGCGATTTCGAGAAGACGGCCGATCTCGTTCGCGGGGCGCTCGGCATCTCCGCTGACGCCTACCGGGCGGCGCAGGGCGCGATGGGGCGCTACGAGGCCGCGATCACGATCGCCGCGCTTCTGGAGCGCTCCGATCGCGTTCGCTCGCCCGGCGGCTATCTGCGCGCTCTGACGGCCAAGGCGAGCGGGCGAGGGTTCCGGGTCCAGCCGATGCTGGAAGCGATCCGCAATCAGGCTCTGCGGTCATGAGCGGACGATGGCATGTCGCGAAGATCAGACGCGATGACAAAAGCCGGCCTCGCTCGTCGAACCGCACCGGTTCGGAAGACCCGGCGGCGCGTTCGAGAGCCGTGCCGCCGGAGGTTATGCGAGGATCAACCCGCGCCGCCGTCCGCGTCCCCCGTCTCCTTGTCGTCGGGAAGACTGCCGGCGCCGGGCGTCGCATCGGGATTGGTCAGTTCCGGCTTGGCGTGAGGCCCGGAGGCCGGAACCTTGTCCCTTGGGCCGTTTTCGGGCGCTTCGGGTGTGCGCGAGGAAGTGGAAGGATGGTCCGACATGAGTTCGTCCTTTCCATGTAACTTCCAGCATCTATTCCGAACGCGGGAACTTTCAATACCCCCGCATTGCCATCAATACGGCGTTACCGATCGGCAGCCGCTCGAAACCTTTGGTTAATACATAGTGATGGGAGCAGTTAGTTTTCTATCAACATCATCCTGTCATTTTTCTCCTACAATCGGTTCCAACCTGAGCAGTGAAATGCGTCTAACGATCAAACTGAAGCTTGCAACGGCCTTTGCGGGTGTTCTCGGTGTGATGGCGGGGGCGGGGTATTACGCGGTACACGGACTGCATTCATCCAACGAGAACATGCAGGCTTTCGTCACGCGACCCTATAACCAGACCAAACGTGTTGCGGATGCCGCGCGCGGTCTGCAAAATCTCGGGCGCAACATCAATCGGATGCTCGCATCCAGCGACGACGCGGAAATGGCCGAGATCCGCAAGGCCGTGGATAAGGCCATCGCCGACGAACTGGAGGTCATGAAGGCTTACCGCGCCGGGTTGGCGCCGGATATGGCGGGCCCCCTGGCGAACACCGACGAGATCATTGGCGCCGTCGCTGCCTGGAAGGCCATGGCCGAGCGGACGATGGATCTTGCCCAGAAGAACTCCAAGACGCGCGCCAACGAGATCTACGCGAAGACGGCCGCGCCCCTGGTGGACGAGTTGACCGCCGATTTCGCGAAGACGCGCGAGGAGATCCGGAAATATCCTGATCTTGAGGGGCTGCGCGATGCGGCCGCTACGGCGCGCTTGGCCTTGCCGCAGACGATGTATCGTCTCATGGCTTCGACCAGCGAAACGGAGGAGGAGCGTGCGGTTCAGGCGCACGCCATGTTCCTCGACCGGTTCCAGGCCTTGGACAAGGCCATGGCCGCCTATGTCGCCGCTGCGGCCGGCACGCAGCTGGAACAGGCAGTCGCCGAGCAGGCTCAGGACTGGTCCGAACTCAAGCCGCTGATCGAACGGATCGGGGTGCTCGGTGCCGACAACTCGAGCCAGAAGGCCAACAAGGCCTATGCCGCGGATGGTCGTCCGCTTCTCCTCGGCACGATCGAAAAGCTGGACAGCCTGATCGCGGCCGAGACCAGGGTGGCCGAAGGGCTCGCGTCCAGCACGCAGAACGAATACTACTCGACGCGTGACACGATGATCGCGATGATCGCGCTTGCGCTTCTGATCGGGGCGGGCGCCGCGATCTGGCTGACCCTGTCCCTCACCAGGGGTCTGAACCTTGCCATGTTCCACACGAGGAAGATCGGCGGCGGCGACATTTCCGAGCCGATCGAATTGAAGCGGAACGACGAGATCGGCGATCTCCTGGCGACGATCTCGCAGATGCGCGAGAAGCTCAACGACACCATCGTCTCGATCCGCGCCTCGTCCGAGCAGGTGGCCTCGGGCTCGGCGCAGTCGGCCGCGACCGCCGAGCAGCTCTCCTCCGGTTCGACCGAGCAGGCGGCGGCCTCAGAGGAAGCCTCCGCCGCGATCGAGCAGATGGCCGCCAATGTGCGCCAGAACGCCGACAATGCCGGCACGACCGAGAAGATCGCGATCCAGGCGTCCGAGAACGCCCGGCGCAGCGGCGAGGCGGTCAGCGCCTCCGTGCAGGCCATGCGCACCATCGCCGAGAAGATCTCGGTGGTGCAGGAAATCGCGCGCCAGACCGATCTTCTGGCGCTCAACGCCGCGATCGAAGCCGCCCGTGCCGGCCAGCATGGCAAGGGCTTCGCGGTCGTGGCCTCCGAAGTGCGCAAGCTCGCCGAACGCAGCCAAGAGGCCGCGCAGGAAATCGGCCAGCTCTCGACCCAGACGCTTCTGACCTCGGAAGAAGCCGGGCAGATGCTGGACGCGCTCGTGCCCGATATCCGGAAGACGGCGGAACTCGTGTCGGAAATCTCGGCCGCCTGCCGCGAGCAGTCGATCGGCATCGAGCAGATCAACCAGGCGATCACCCAGCTCGATCAGGTCACGCAGGCGAACGCCGGCGCCGCCAATGAAATGGCCGCGACCTCCGCGCAATTGTCGGAACAGGCGAGCCGCCTTCAGACCGACACGGGCTACTTCAAGCTCGCCGCCGATGCCCGGGCGAAGCCAGTCACGACGGCCGCGCGTCAGGAAAGCATCAAAGTGTTGCGCGAGCGCGTGCAGGCTTTTGGCGAGGCGCATGGCGGAAAGCGCAAGGCCCCCGTCCAGAAGGCGCCGAGCCACGCCGATCGGGACGAGGGCTTCGAGATGGACATGGGGTCGGATGCAGGCTTCGAGCGCCTGAGCGCCTGAGGCTCCTCCATCCGTTCGCTTGGAAGGCTCCCGGTGTCGTGCCGGGGGCCTTCCTGTCATGGAGGAGGTCGCGGCGGGCGTCCGGTCAGAGAAAGGCGACCACCGCGCAACAGGCGAGGGCCATCGAGAGCGATTCCGGCGCGAGGCCGAGCCTCCATCCGTGAGGCCGGTGAAAGCGCCCTCCCGGCACTCAGGACCTAGCGGCTGAAGCGGCCGAAGGCGCCGCGCGAGAAGCAGAGCGGGTCGCCCTCGCGATGGGCGGCTCGCAGGACGCGACCGAGCACGATCGTGTGGTCGCCCGCGTCGTGCAGCGAGGCGGTGGCGCATTCGAAGCGCGCGAGCGTGCCGGAGATCACCGGCACGCCTTCCGCGTTGGCCTGCCAGTCCAGCCCCTCGAAGCCGAGGCCGCCGCGCGTGAAGCGGGCGCTCAAGCCGTCCTCTTCCAAGCCCAGGACATGAACCGCGAAATGCGCGGCGCCGGTGAAGACACCGTGTCGGCCGGAGCTTTTGGCCGGCGACCAGAGGACGAGCGGCGGGTCGAGCGAGACCGAGGCGAAGCTGTTCACGGTCATGCCGATCGGGCCGGCATCGGTCAGCGCAGTGACAACGGTGACGCCCGTCGTGAAGGCGCCGAGGGCGCTTCGAAGCGCGCGCGTGTTGCCCGCATCCGGCACGAAACGGTGCTCGGGCATGGGGCGGATGGGCTGCATGATGGTCATCACGGAACCTCCTGACCTTTCGCCGCCGTGTAGAGTTCGAACCAGGCCTGCCGGTCGATCTCGACCCGAAGCGCATCCGAAATCGCGGCGATGCGCGAAAGGGCGTTGGTGCCGAGCACGGGAAGGATCTTGGCGGGGTGCGCCAGGAGCCAGGCGATCGCGACGGCACCCTCGTCCACCCCTTGCGCCCGCGCGATTTCGGTGAGCTTCGCCTTCAGCGGCGTCGCCTCGCCCCCGAAGAGCCGCCCGCCGCCGAGCGGCGACCAGGCCATCGGGTGGATGCGCCGCTCCATGAGGCTGGCGAGGTCGCCATTGGTGAAGGCGTCCGTTTCGAGGAGGCTCAGCTCGATCTGGTTGGTGACGAGCGGGCTCGCCATCGCCGACTGGAGGAGCGAGAGGTCGTGGGGCCTGAAGTTCGAGACGCCGACGGCGCGCACCTTGCCCGACGCCACCAGCTCGTCCAGCACCGCGCCCGTCTCGGCCGGGTCGATCATCGGATCGGGGCGGTGGATCAGGAGGAGGTCGATGCGCTCCAGCCCCATGTCGCGCAGCGAGGTCTCGACCGAGGTCGTGATATGGGCGCGGCCGGTGTCGTAGTGCTTCACCCGCGCGCCGGCATGGCGGCCCATCGGGGCGACGATGCCGCATTTGGTGACGATCTCGATCCGGTCGCGAAGCGAGGGCGCGGCCTTCAGCGCCGCGCCGAAGATCGCCTCGCCCGTGTAGCCGCCGTAGATGTCGGCATGGTCCATCGTGGTAATGCCCTGCTCGAGGCAGGCCTCCACCTTGCGCTGGACGTGAGCCGGCGAGGTGTCGGCGTCGTCGCCGAGCCGCCACAGGCCGTAGACGAGGCGGCTGACGGTGAGATCGTTTCCAAGCTTGACGCGGTCCATCAGCGGCGCTCCCCCAGGCCCAAAGGCGTGTTCGGTGTGGTGTCGGGCACGCGGCCGCGCGCATGCGGCAGCGAGCAGGTCTTCATCTGAGGCAGCACCTTGGTGCCGAAATGCTCGGCCTCGGCGAGATGCGGATAGCCGGACAGGATGAAGGCGCGGATGCCCATGCGGCGGTAGTCTTCCAGCGCCGAGAGCACCTGATCGGTGGAGCCGACCAGCGCCGCGCCGCAGCCCGAGCGCGCCCGGCCGACGCCGGTCCAGAGGTTGGGCTCGATATAGCCGAACTGGTCGGCGAGCTCGCGCGCCCGCGCCTGATGCGCGACGCCGAGCGAGATGCTGTCATGGGCTCTGGAGCGGATCAGCTGGCCGTATTCGTCGTCGAGCCTGGAGACGAGGTGCTCGGCGTATTCGCGCGCCTCCCGCTCGGTGTCGCGCACGATGACGTGGACGCGCAAGCCGTAGTCGAGCGTGCGCCCGTGCGCCTCGGCCCGCGCATGGACCGCCTTCATCCGCTCGGCCAGCTGCTCGCGGGTTTCCGGCCACATCAGATAGACGTCGCACTGCGCGCCGCAGAGTTCCAGCGCGTCCGGCGAATAGCCGCCGAAATAGAGGAGCGGGCCGCCGTTCTGCTGGTAGGGGCGGGCGGGCTCGGTGGAGACGCCCTTGAAGTTGTAGACCTCACCCTCGAAATCGATCGTCTCGCGCGTCCAGGCCTGGCGCAGGATCTCGACGACCTCGTGGGAGCGCCGGTAGCGGAAGGCGCTGTCGGCGCGCTCGCCGGGAAAGTCGGAGCTGATGACGTTGAGCGTCAGGCGGCCCTTCAGCATGTGGTCGAGCGTCGCGACGGTGCGCGCCAGCATGATCGGCTGCATCTCGCCGCAGCGGATTGCGGCGAGGAAGTTCATCCGGCTGGTGATGGGCGCGCAGCCCGCCACGAAGGACAAGGTGTCCTGGCCCACCTGATAGGAGGAGGGGCAGAGAATGTTGCGAAAGCCCAGACGCTCGGCGGTGAGCGCGATGTCGGAACAGTGCTCCCAGCTCGAGCGGAGCGCGCCGTCGGGCACGCCGAGATAGGCGTAGTCGTCGGAGCAGAGGGCCGAGAACCAGGACACCTCGACCTCGGCGAGATCGGCCGACGTGATCGGGACGACACTCATGCTTTTCCTCCTCCGAGCATGAAACCGGCTCTGGAGCTAACACCCGCCCTGGTGTAAATCAATGGTGTATCAATTTGCGTCCGCGAAGGGAGGGCCGTCATGAGGCAGGTGCGGGGGAGCCTTCCCGTCTATCTCCAGCTCACCGAGACGCTGGTGCGCGACATCGCAGCCGGGCGGCTGGTGGACGGGGAGAAGCTGGCCCCCGAGCGCGACATGGCGGTGGAGATGGGCACGTCCATCGGCACGCTGCGCAAGGCGCTGGCCGAATTGCAGAACCGGGGCCTTCTGGAGCGCATCCAGGGCTCGGGCAATTACATCCGCGCGGCGAGCGATCCCAAGAGCCTTTATGCCATGTTCCGGCTGGAGCGGATCGCGGGCGGCGGCTTGCCGACGGCGGACGTGCTGGAGGTCGCGCGCTGCGAGAAGCCCGAAGAGATCGCCGCGCTTGGGCCCTCGCCGGTGGGGCATCGCATCCGTCGGCTGCGCCGCCTGTCCGGCGAGGTCGCGGCGGTCGAGGAAATCTGGCTGGACGGGCGCTTCGCCGATGTCATCACGCGTGAAGACCTCTCCGAATCGCTCTACCTCTTCTATCGCACCCGCCTCGGGCTCTTCATCGAGAAGGCCGAGGACCAGATCGATCTGGGTATCGTACCCGCGTGGAAACCCGAGGCCTTCGCGCCCGCCGTCGGCGCGCCGATCTGCCACATCTTTCGCAAGAGCTGGACGGCGGAAGGCGAACTCGCGGAGGTTTCGCGCACCTGGTACGACCATCGCGTCGCCCGTTACGTCTCGCGCATCCGCTGACGTCCTGCCATACTGCATTGCAAAATTGATACACCATTGATCTAATTTTGTGTCTCGGGCAAGGTGCGAGACGGGAGAGACGGTTCCGCGGAGCCGACGGGAGGAAGCGAAAGCATGGCATCGGTCAGCCTGCGCAAGCTCGACAAGAGCTATGGTGCCGTCCAGATCGTGAAGGGCATCGATCTCGAGATCGCCGATGGCGAACTCGTGGTTCTCGTCGGCCCGTCCGGTTGCGGCAAGTCCACGACGCTGCGCATGGTGGCGGGGCTCGAAAGCGTGACGGACGGAGAAATCCGCATCGGCACCAAAGTCGTCAACGCCCTGCCGCCGCGCGAGCGCGACATCGCCATGGTGTTTCAGGACTACGCGCTCTACCCGCACAAGACGGTCGCCGAGAACATGGGCTTCAGCCTGAAGGTGCGCGGCGTCGGGGCGGCGGACGCCCAGAAGCGCGTTCAGGACGCGGCGCAGATGCTCGGCATCGCCCATCTTCTCGACCGCCGTCCGGGCCAGCTGTCGGGCGGCCAGCGCCAGCGCGTCGCCATGGGCCGGGCCATCGTGCGGCGACCGCAGGTCTTCCTGTTCGACGAACCTTTGTCCAATCTCGACGCCAAGCTGCGCGGCGAGGTGCGCACCGAGATCAAGCGCCTGCATCAGACGCTCGGCACCACGATCCTCTATGTCACGCATGATCAGGTCGAGGCGATGACCTTGGCCGACCGGATCGTGATCCTGCGCGGCGGCGATATCGAGCAGGTCGGCACGCCCGACGAGGTCTATAACCGCCCGGCCAGCACCTTTGTCGGCGGCTTCATCGGCTCNCCCGCCATGAACTTCGCCAAGGCACGGGCCGAGGGCGACCGTCTCGTGTTCGCCGACGGCAATTGGCTGCCGCGCGTCGCCGGACCGGCGCTCGTCGAGGGCCAGGCGGTGATCGTCGGCATCCGGCCCGAGCATTTCCAGGTGGCCGCCGATCTCGGCACGACGCTCGACGTCACGGCGCAGGTGGTGGAGCCGCTCGGCTCCGACACGCTGGTGCACTTCGCCCTGGGAGAGGCGATGCTGACGGCGCGAATGCCGCCTTCGTTCCGGGTCGTTCCGGGTCACAAATTCCACGTCGGGGTCGATCCCGCGCAAATCCATCTCTTCGATGCGGCGAGCGAGAAGGCCATAAGCTGAGGCACAGGCAGCCCCATCGCCGCTTCGAACGACATCAACGGGAGGACATTTCCATGCGCATGAGCCATCTCATCCGCGCGGCGCTCGGCGCCTGCATCCTGGCGGCGACGCCGGCGCTGGCCGAAACGCAGCTCAAGATCTTCGTGTCCAGCCAGCACCAGCCCGATGTCTGGCGCAAGATGCTCGACGCCTACGAGGCCGAGAATCAGGGCGTGAAGGTCGTGATCGAGACCGGCGGCAACACGTCGGAAGCGCAGGCGCAGTATCTCAACACGGTCATGTCGGCCAAGGACACCAATCTCGACGTCCTGATGCTCGACGTGATCCGCCCGGCGCAGTACGCCGCCGCGGGCTGGACGACGCACTTCCCGGACAAGGACCTGTCGGGCTACCTGCCGGCCTATGCGCAGGCCAACACGGTGGACGGCGAGGTCGTCGCCCTGCCGGCCTTCGCCGACGCGATGTTCCTCTATTATCGCAAGGACCTCCTCGACAAATACGGCATCGTGCCGCCCAAGACCTGGGAGGAGCTGACCGCCGCCGCCAAGAAGGTCTCGCAAGGCGAGGGGACGGCAGCCGCCGACCTCCAGGGCCTCTCCTTCCAGGGCAAGGCGATCGAGGGCGCGGTCTGCACCTTCCTCCTGCCCTACTGGAGCCAGGGCAAGCAGCTCGTCTCCAACGGCAAGCTGACCTTCGACAGGCAAGCAGCCGTGCGCTCGCTCTCGCTGTGGAAGAGCTTCGTGGACGAGGGCGTCGCCAAGAAGAACATCTCGGAAGTGGCGACCGACGACACGCGCAAGGAGTTCCAGGCCGGCAAGGTGCTCTTCGCGGTCAACTGGTCCTATGCCTGGAAGCACTTCCAGGGGCCGGAATCGGCCGTCGCCGGCAAGGTCGGCGTCGCGCGTCTGCCCGCGCTGGGCCAGGGCGAGCAGTCGAGCTGCCTCGGCGGCTGGGAGTTCGGGGTGTCGGCCTATTCGCAGCATCAGGACGAGGCCAAGAAGCTGGCCGAATACCTCAGCGGCGAGAAGGTCTCGCAATATATGGCCGTCAACGGCGCGCTGCTGCCGACCTATGCGGGCCTCTACCAGGACCCCGAAGTGGTGAAGTCCGCGCCCTGGTTCGCCGAGGCGCTGCCGGTCGTCGAGACCGCCCGCGCCCGGCCCGTGACCCCGCGCTACAACGAGGTCAGCGAGATCATCCGCACCACGGTCAACTCGGTGCTGGCCGGCGTGAAGACGCCGGAAGAGGGCGCGGCCGAGATGGAAGGGCGCCTGCGCCGCGTCCTGCGCTGACGGGTCGGGCCATCCATGCAAGAGTAAGCGCCGGCGCGGGCTCCCCGCCGGCGGTTTGAACGACGGCTCCCCGGACGGCGGGCCGGCGACGGGGAGGGCGCATGACTCTGGTAGCGACGGACACCATGAAACAGACCGACCGGGAACCGGCCGCTTGGGTGCGCTGGCTCGACCCCAGCGACAAGGTGCTCGCCGCGCTGCTGCTGGCGCCCGCCGCGATCCTTCTCTCCTTGATCATCGTCTATCCGGTCGGGCGGCTTCTCTGGATGAGCGTCCAGAACCTGTCGCTCACCTCCGGCCTTCCGGCCGAGTTCGTCGGCCTCGAGAACTTCGCCCTCATGTGGGACGACCCGGTCTTCTGGGAGGCGACCTGGAACACGCTCCTGATCGCCGTGATCACCGTGCCCGGCGCGCTCCTGATGGGCCTCGGCATGGCGCTTCTCGCCAATCTGCCGTTTCGACGCAAATGGCCGGTGCGCCTGTCGCTCCTCATTCCCTGGGCGCTGCCGCTTTCCTTCGCCGGCCTCATCTTCGCGTGGTTCTTCCATTCCGAATACGGCATCGTGAACGACGTCCTCCAGCGCCTCGGCTTCGAGGGCATCATCTGGTTCAACTCGCCGACCTACGCCTTCGCCGCGATCTGCCTGACCATCGTCTGGAAGACCTCGTCCTTCATGGCGCTCATCATCCTGGCGGGCCTCCAGACCATTCCGCGCTCGCTCTACGAGGCGGCCGATGTGGACGGGGCGGGGCGCGTGCGCCAGTTCTTCGAGATCACGCTGCCGCTTCTCAAGCCCGCTATCGTGATCGCGCTGATCTTCCGCACCATCACCGCGCTCCAGACCTTCGACATTCCCTACATGATGACCGGAGGCGGCCCCGGCACGTCCACCGTCACGCTCGCCATGTACATTCACCAGAACACGGTCTCCTTCCTCGACCTCGGCTACGGATCGGCGCTGGCCGTCGTCATGTTCGCCTTCTCGATGGCCGTGACCTTCGTCTACCTCCGCATGCTGCGCCGGAAGGGCTGATCCGATGAGCACCGTCACCGCCGCCCCGTCTTCGCCCTTCGCACTCTTCTCCGGCACGCCGCTGCGCCTGATCGCGGCGGGCGTCCTTCTCCTCAACGGCCTGTTTCCCGCCGTCTGGATCCTCTTCACCTCGCTGAAGACGGAAGCCGAGCTGACCGCGCTGCCCATCACCTGGGCACCCCACGCGCCGACGCTCGCCAACTACGCTATGGCCTTTTCCGACCAGCCGCTGCTGCTCTTCCTCTTCAACAGCTTCATGGTGGCGCTGCTCTCGACCGCGCTCACGCTCTTCGTCTCGGTGCTCGCGGCCTATGCGCTGGCGCGGCTGAATCTGACCTATCGCGGCCTGATCCTGTCGCTCATCATCGCCGTCTCGACCTTTCCGCTGGTCACGCTCCTCGTGCCGCTCTTCGAGATCATGCGGGCGCTCGGCCTTCTCAATTCCTGGACCGCGCTGGTCCTGCCCTACACGGTGCTCTCGCTCCCCGTCTGCACGCTGATCCTCGTGTCCTTCTTCGAGGGCATTCCTCAGGATCTGGAGAACGCCGCGATGATCGACGGCTGCACGCGGCTCGGCGCCCTCTTCAAGGTCGTGGTGCCGCTCTGCGCGCCCGGCGTCTTCACCGCCGGCATCCTCGCCTTCGTCAACGCCTGGGACGAGTTCCTGCTGGCGCTCTCGTTCAACTCCAACCCGGCGCTCCGCACGCTGCCCGTCGGCATCCAGCTCTACCAGGGCGAGTTCTCCTTCCCCTGGCCGGTCATCTCGGCGGCGCTCGTCGTCGGCATCGTGCCGGTGGCGGTCCTCATCGTGATCTTCCAGGAGCGCGTCGTCTCCGGCCTCACCGCCGGCTCGATCAAGGGCTGACAGGCCCACCCCATCCCGAGACCGTCATGACCGAAAACCTTGCCTGGCCCACCGGCGCGCTCGTCCTCGAAGCCAAGCCGGGCCGCTTCTCCCTGTCCCTGCGCGGCAAGCGCGTGCTGCGCCACGACGCGGACCATCCCTGCCTCTTCGTCGGCCGGGGCGAGGAGCGGATGGAGATGTTCCGGGGCAATTTCGACATCGAGGACTACGTCACCGAGCGCGTCGCGCTGCGCCATGCGCGCGTCGACGGCGGCACGATCGAGCTCTCCGCGCGCGAGGGCGAGGCCCCGCGCCTGCGGCTCGTCCTCTCGGGCGACGCCCTGCGCTGCGAGGCGCTGGACCCCGCGATCAACCGGCTCTGGCTGCGCGTCGAGGCGGAGGCCGACGAGCATGTCTGGGGCGGCGGCGAGCAGATGTCCTATTTCGACCTGCGCGGCCGGCGCTTTCCGCTCTGGACCTCCGAGCCCGGCGTCGGGCGCGACAAGACGAGCGAACTGACCTTCAAGGCCGATGTGGCGGGCCGGGCGGGCGGCGACTACTACCACACCAACTACCCCCAGCCGACCTATCTCTCCTCGCGCCGCTACGCGCTCCATGTCGAGACGCCGGCCTATTCGGTCTTCGACTTCCGCCACGCCGCCTTCCACGAGATCGAGGTCTGGGCGATCCCCGAGCGCATCGAGTTCTACGAGGCGCCGGACTTCCTCGGGCTGGTGGAGCAGCTCTCGAACCGCTTCGGCCGCCAGCCGCCCTTGCCCGACTGGGTGATGAAGGGCGCGATCATCGGCCTGAAAGACGGCGCGAACTCGTTCACCCGGCTGGAGGCGATCCGCGCGGCGGGCGTCGAGGTGTCCGGCCTCTGGTGCGAGGACTGGGTGGGCCTGCGCCACACCTCCTTCGGCGCGCGCCTCTTCTGGGACTGGCAGGCCAACGACACCCGCTATCCCGATCTTCGCCAGCGCATCGCGGATCTGGCCAAGGACGGCATCCGCTTCCTCGGCTACGTCAATCCCTATCTCTGCAACGACGGCCCGCTCTTCGGGGTCGCCGAAGCGGCGGGCTATCTCGCGACCGACGGCCGGGGCGGCACCGCGCTCGTCGATTTCGGCGAGTTCGACTGCGGCGTCGTGGACTTCACCAATCCGGCGGCGGCCGACTGGTTCGCGGAAGGAGTGATCGGCCGCAACATGCTGGATTTCGGCCTCTCCGGCTGGATGGCCGATTTCGGCGAATACCTGCCGATCGACGTGCATCTTGCCAACGGCGTCGACGCCAAGCTGATGCACAATCCCTGGCCGGTGCTCTGGGCGGAGGTGAACGCGAAGGCCATCGAGAGCCGGGGCAAGACGGGGGACGCGCTCTTCTTCATGCGCGCCGGCTTCACCGGCGTCGGGGCGCATTGCCCGCTCCTGTGGGGCGGCGACCAGTCGGTCGACTTCTCCCGCCACGACGGGCTCGTGACCGTGATCTGCGGGGCTCTGTCGTCGGGGCTCCTCGGCAACGCCTACCACCACTCCGACATCGGCGGCTACACCAGCCTCTTCGGCAATGTCCGCACGCCCGAGCTGATGATGCGCTGGGCCGAGATGGCCGCCTTCACGCCGGTCATGCGCACCCACGAGGGCAACCGGCCGAAGGACAATCTCCAGATCGACGGCGACGAGGGCGTGCTGGCGCATTTCGCTGATATGACGCGCCTTTACGTCCATCTCGCGCCCTATCTGCGCGCGCTCGTGGCCGAGGCGGCCGCCCACGGCTGGCCCGCGCAGCGCCCGCTCTTCCTGCATTTCCCCGACGACCGGCGCACCTTCGCCATTCAGGACAGCTATCTCTACGGCGCCGACCTTCTCGTCGCCCCCGTCTGGAAGGCTGGTGAGACCGAGCGTGAGGTCTATTTGCCCGAAGGCGCCGAATGGGTCCATGTCTGGACGGGCGCCGTCCATGCGGGCGGCGAGACGATCTCAGTCGCCGCGCCGATCGGGCAGCCCGCCGTGTTCTTCCGGCGAGGAAGCCGCTTCGCCACCCTGTTCGAAACGCTGCCGCGCGCGCTCTCGAAGCCGGCAGCCTGACAGCGCGAGGCCGCGTCAGGGCTCGCGATATGGGCCGGTGAAGAGATCGCCGATCGCCTTGCTGGCCCGCCAGCGCAGGCGGCGGCGGCGCCTGTGTTCGGCCCGGTCGTGGTTCAGGTGGCAGCGCTGGCAGAGCGCGGCGAGATTGCTCGACGCGTTGTTGGCAGTGTCGTGATCGAGATGCGCGCAGGCGAGAAAGACGCGCGTCCAGGTCATCGAGACGTCGGGCGGCAGATCGGCCGGGGCCGGACGCGCCTCGCGCAAGGGGCGGCCGCGCCCGTCGCGCCAGAGCCTGTCGACCTCGTCCCACCAAATCCCGTCCGCGCCGACGCAGATGAGCTTTCCATGCGGGCGACGGCAATGGTCGCACCGCCCCTTGGCGCGGCGAAAGCGGATGGAGTGGGAAAGTTCCCGCCAGTCGATAGGGTAGAAGCCGCGCATGTCGCGCCGGATCGGCATGGTGGCTTTGCGTCCTCGCTCTGTCTGCCGCACGGGTCGGACCCCTAGCGGGACTCCAACCGGCCCCGCTTGTCAAGCGCTCCACGCGCCTTGCGACCGCTGCATCGCGGCCGATTCGCGGGGTTGCCAGCGGTCAACCCTGCGAATCGGTGTTAAGCCGCGGGACGCGCTCAGTTTTCCAGCGCGCTGCGGATCAGGGCTGCGAGGCGCGGAATGCCCTCCGTCACCGCGCGCTCGTCGGCCAGCGTGAAGGACAGGCGCAGCGTGTTGGTGCCCGATCCGTCCGCGTGGAAGGCGCTGCCCGGCACGAAGGCGACGCGCGCCTCGCTCACCGCGCGTGCCAGGAGAACCGCCGCGTCGATGCCCTCGGGCAGCGTCATCCAGACGAACATGCCGCCTTCCGGGCGCGACCAGGAGACGCCCGCCGGCATGTGCGCTTCCAGCGCCTTGAGAAGCGCGTCGCGCCGGGCGTGGTAGGCCGCGCGGGTGCGCTCGACCTGCGCGCCGTAATGCGTTTCGGCGACCCGATGCACCACCATCTGGTTGATCGAGGGCGAGTGGAGATCGGAGGCCTGCTTGGTGAGAACGAGCTTCTCGATCAGCCGGCGCGGCGCGCAGATCCAGCCGACGCGAAGGCCCGGCGCCAGGATCTTGGAGAAGGAGCCGCAATAGATCGTGCGGCCCGCGTCGATCCCCCCTGAGCGCAGCGCGTCGAGCGCGGCGATCGGCGGCACCGGTTCGCCGCTGTAGCGCAGCGCCGCATAGGCGGCGTCTTCGATCACCGCGATGCCGAGTTCTTCGGCAAGATCCAGCACCGCCTCGCGCTGGGCGAGCGTCAGCGTCTCGCCGCTCGGATTGGCGAAATCGGGCACGAGATAGGCGAATTTTACCGCGCCGCCGGCCTGCGTCGCCGCCTCGCGATAGGCGTCCGGCGTCATGTTGCCGCCCGCAGGCGACAGGCGGTCGTAGCGCGGCTCGTAGGCGCTGAAGGCCTGGAGCGCGCCGAGATAGGTCGGCCAGGTGACGAGCGCCGTGTCGTTCGGCGACAGGAACAGCTTGCCGAGATAGTCGAGCCCCTGCTGCGAGCCCGAGGTGATGAAGATATTGCCTTCGTCGCAGGGAATGCCGATCCGGGCCATTTCGCCGGCGATCCATTGGCGCAGCGGCAGGAAGCCCTCGCTCACCTGATATTGCAGGGCTGCGTTGGCGCTCGCCCCGCCGAGAACCTCGGCATAGGACTGGCGGAAGGCCTCGTGCGGGAACAGGGCGGGGTCGGGAATGCCGCCCGCGAAGGAGATGATGTCGGGCTGGTCGAGAAGCTTCAGCAGTTCGCGGATTTCGGACGCCTTCATGCGTCCTGCCCGCGTGGCGAAAAGGTCGGTCATGTCCATGATGGTGTCCTCCTGGCTGCCGTCACGCTTCGTGGAGCGGGTGGGGCGTGCATCTGGCGAGCGTGGGCACGTTTAAGCGCCCTTCGGCAAACTATGTCAACAATGCTGACCTTTTTTCGTCGCCAGAGCAGACGGCCTCCGCCCGATCGGCCGATCGCAGCGCCCGTGCAACGAAATGCCCCTCGTGAACCCGGCTGAAACGCTCTATTTGCGGCAAAGGGTGACAATGTGACGGATCGATCGGGGATGGACAGGCGATGCTGACGGCGAAGGGCAAGTACGGTTTGAAGGCCATGCTGCATCTTGCCGACGCGCCGTCGGGAAAGCTCGTCATGTCCGAGGAGATCGCCAACCGCAACACGATCTCCAAGAAGTTCCTCGACACGATCCTCGGCGAGTTGCGCGCCGCCGGCTTCATCATCGCCAAGAAGGGGCGCAATGGCGGCTATGCCCTGGCGCGGTCTGCCGGCGAGATTCCGGTCGGCCATGTCCTGCGCGTTCTGGACGGCCCGCTCGCTCCGATCGCCTGTGCCAGCCGCACGGCCTATCGCCGCTGCGAGGACTGCACGGATGTCGACACCTGCCGGGTGCGGCTCGTCATGCTGGAGGTGCGCAACGCCATTGCCGACGTTCTGGACGGCAAGAGCTTGAGCGAATTGCAGGGCATGCGCGCGCTTCTCGAAGAGGACCCGATCCGCTGGGCGGCGGCCGTCTGAGCGTTCAGTCGCGCCGCGCCTTGTCGCTGCCGGGAATGGCCCGCTCGACGACGCGCACCAGCGAGATGATGAGGATGCCGAAGCCCGCGCCGATCAGGACGAGCGCCACCTGACCCGCGCCCGCCGCGATGCCGAGCGCGGCGGCGAGCCAGATATTGGCCGCCGAGGTCAGATTGTGGACATCGCCTTTCGAGACGAAGATCGCCCCGGCCGCCACGAAGCCGATCGCCTGTGCGAGGCCCTGCACGACGCGCAGCGGGTCGGGGCTGGAATGGGTCAGCCCGTTCAGCTCGTGAAACAGGATCAGCGCCGAGATCGTGATCGTCGCCGAACTCATGGCGACCATGGCATGGGTGCGGATGCCCGCCGAGATGCCGCGCAATTCCCGGTCGAGCCCGAGCGCGAGGCCGACCAGCGTGGCGAGCCCCAGGCGAAAGGCGATGTCGGTCGCATCCATGAGAGACCTCCGATGCGCGAGGATCTAGCGCGCATCGGATCGGACTGAAGCGCCCGTTCCTTGGCTGCCGAAGGACGGGCGCGCCGCCGTCAGGCGGGCGTCGGCTCGCCCGCCGGCACGGGCTTCGGCGCTTCCGGCGGATGTCCGAGCGCGTGCAGAATGCCGCGCAACTCGGCCAGACCCCGCATGCGGCCGATCGCGGGATAGCCGGGCGTGACCGTCTTGTGGAGGTCGTCCAGCATGCGGTGGCCGTGGTCGGAGCGGAAGACGATGGTGCCGTCGCCGGTCCGCTTCGTGTCTTCGGCGCTCAGTTCGCGCAGCACCGCGACCATGTCCGTGTCCCCGTCGAGATGGGCCGATTCATGGAAGGTGCGCGGGTCCGCCTCGCGGCGCGTGTTGCGCAAGTGCGCGAAATGGATGCGCGAGGCGAAGCGCCGGGCGATGGCCGGCAGGTCGTTGTCGGCGCGCGCGCCGAGGCTCCCCGTGCAGAAGCACATGCCGTTGGCCGGCGAGGGCACGGCGTCGAAGAGGGCGGCATAGTCCTCCGCCGTCGAGGCGATGCGCGGCAGGCCGAAGAGCGGGCGCGGCGGATCGTCCGGGTGCAGCGTCAGCTTGACGCCGACCGCCTCGGCGGCGGGCGTCACCGCTTCCAGGAACTCGATGAGATGCCGGCGCAGGCGCGGCGCGTCGATGTCGCGATATTCCTGCAGCTTCTCGCGAAAGCCCGGAATGGTCATGGGCTCGGTGGTGGAGCCGGGCAGGGCGCTCGTGATGTTGCGCACGAGATCGGCCTTGGCCTCCTCGCTCATGGCGGCGAAGGTCGCCTTGGCGCGGGCCTGCTCCTCCGGGGTATAATCTCGCTCCGCGCCCGGCCGCTCCAGAATGAACAGTTCGAAGGCGGCGAACGTGTCGAAGTCGAAGCGCATGGCCGTCGCGCCCGTGTCGGTCACGAAGTCGAGCTCCGTGCGGCACCAGTCGACGACCGGCATGAAATTGTAGCAGACCACGGGAATGCCGGCGCGCCCGACCGCTTCGAGGCTGGCGATCCAGGCCTCGATCTCGGATCTGGCGGCTCCGCCCTTGCGCTTCACCGCATCGGGAATGGGAATGCTTTCCACCACCGACCAGCGCAGCGGAACGCGCCCCTGCGGCGTCGTCTCGATCATGTCGCGCCGCGTTTCCACCGCCTCCGGCGTCCAGACGGCGCCGATCGGCTCCTCGTGCAGCGACGAGACGATATCCGTCGCGCCGACATGGCGCACCTCGTCCAAGGTCACCGGGGCCTTCGGGCCGAACCATCTCCAGCCTTGCCGCATTGTCTGTCTCCTCCCGCCCGGTTCCTCGCCGGGCTCTCAAATGAAATAGTCGGGGTAGCGCCCCTTGAGTTCGGCGACGTCGGGAATGACGGCGCCCAGGTGCCGCTCCATCGCCTTCTTCGCCCCATCGACGTCGCGCGCGGCGAGATGGGCGCGGATTTCCTCGTGCTCGGCGATCACCTGTTCCATGCGGCCGAGCACGGGCAGGGTCATGCGGCGGGCGCGGTCGATCTGGATCTTGGCCTGGGTGAGCAGCGCCCAGATGCCGGGATGGGCGGAGAGGTCCGCGATCGCGGCATGGAAGGCCTCGTCCGCCTCGTGAAAGGCGTCGAGATCGCCGGTATGGGCCGCGCCGCGCTGCCGGCGGATCGCGAGATCGACGCCCGCCAGACCCTCCACGGTCGCCCGCATGGCGGCATGTTCCACCGTGATGCCCTCCAGCGCCTTGCGGATCAGGACGGCCTCGGGGATCGCGTTGACCGGCACGCGCGACACGAATGTTCCCGACTGAGGAAAAATATCCACGAGCCCGATCTCGGACAATCGGATCAGCGCCTCGCGCACGGGCGTCCGGCTGACGCCGAAACGCTCGATCAGCATCCGGTCCTGAAGCGGACTGCCGGGCGGCAGGCGCGCGGCCACGATTTCCGCCCGCAGGGCCTCGAAGATCTGCGTGGCCGACGTCACCCGGCGCGCCGGCGGGGTGCGGCGTGGTGCGGTGACGGGTTCGATCTGCGGATGGTCGGACATCGGGCACTCGGCAAGGGGAGCCAATTGACATTCTAGTATACCAGTCGTACCAAGCTGCCAAGGCCGAACGAAGCCCGCTGGAGGGCGGGTCGGCCGAAGGGAGGAAAAGATGGCGCTCAACCCGGACCGGCTCCTGCCTGTCGAGCCGACGATGCGCGACATCGCGCGCCGCCTGTTCGCCGAGGTCGAGACGCTGCCGATCGTCTCGCCGCACGGGCACACCGAGCCCGCCTGGTATTCCGAGAACGAGCGCTTTCCCGATCCGGCCGCGCTCTTCGTCATTCCCGATCATTACGTCTTCCGCATGCTCTATTCGCAGGGCGTGCCGCTGGAATCGCTCGGCGTTCCGCGCGCCGATGGCGGCCCGGTGGAAACCGACGGGCGGCGCATCTGGCGCCTCTTCGCCGAACATTACCGCCTGTTCCGGGGCACGCCGTCGCGCCTCTGGTTCGAGCATTCGCTGCAAACCGTCTTCGGCATCGAGGATCGCCTGTCGGCGGAGAATGCCGACGCGATCTACGACCGGATCGCCGAGGCGCTGCAGACCGACGCCATGCGCCCGCGCGCCCTTTACGAGCGCTTCAACCTCGAGGCGATCGCCACCACCGACTCGGCGCTCGACGATCTCGCCCATCACGACGCGGTGCGCGCCTCCGGCTGGCGAGGCCGCGTGCTGCCGACCTATCGGCCCGATGCCGTGGTGGACCCCGATCGCCCGGGCTTCGCCGAGGCGCTGCAACGCTTCTTCGCCCTGACCGGAGAGCCTGAGACCTATAGCGGCTATCTCGCCGCCCACCGCACCCGCCGCGCCTATTTCAAGGCGCGCGGCGCGACCGCGACGGACCATGGCCACCCGTCCGCGCGCACGGCCAATCTCTCGGCCGCCGAATGCGAGCTTCTGTTCTCGAAGATCCTCGCGGGAACGGGGAGCGCTGCGGAGAACGAGCTTTTCCGCGCGCAGATGCTGACCGAGATGGCGCGCATGAGCCTCGATGACGGGCTCGTCATGCAGATCCACGCGGGTTCGTCGCGCAACCACAATTCCAAGCTCTTCGAGCGCTTCGGCTTCGACAAGGGCGCCGACATCCCACAGCGCACGGATTATGTCGGCGCGCTGCGCCCAATGCTCGACGTCGTCGGCAACGAGGCGGGGCTCACCATCATCCTCTTCACGCTGGACGAGACGGTCTATAGCCGCGAGCTGGCGCCGCTCGCCGGCCATTATCCGGCGCTCCGCCTCGGCCCGCCCTGGTGGTTCCACGACAGCCCGGAAGGCATGATGCGCTTCCGCGAAAACGTGACCGAGACCGCCGGCTTCTACAACACGGTCGGCTTCAACGACGACACCCGCGCCTTCCTCTCCATTCCTGCGCGCCACGACGTGGCGCGGCGGGTGGACTGCGCCTTCCTCGCCAAGCTCGTGGCCGATGGCCGGCTGGACGAGGACGAGGCGCGCGAGGTCGCCATCGACCTCACCTATCGGCTCGTCAAGGACGCCTACAAAATCTGACAATCGATCCGTCGGCCGGGAGACCGGCGGATTCAAGGGAGGATCGACCAATGAACATGAACCGCAGACGCTTCATGGGAACGACGGCGGCCATGGCCGGCGCAACGCTGTTCGGCGGGCGCGCCTTCGCGGCGCTGAAAGCCCCTTCGAGCCCCGTCACGATCACGGTGGCCGATGTCGCCGGCAATCTGGCGCTGACGCAGGCCGCGATGGAGCGCTACACAGAGGCCAAGCCCGAATGGGCGAGCCGCATCGCCTTCACCAAGGCCCCCGCGCCCGAACTCCCCGCCAAGCTCAAGGCGCAGCAGGCGGCGGGCCGGGTCGATATCGACCTCGTCCTGACCGGCACGGACGCGCTCTCGGCGGGCCTCGACCAGGGCATCTGGACCGATCTCAAGCCCTATATGGCCGATCTGCCCAATCTCGAGGGCATCTACATTCCGCAGGCCTACAAGATGCAGGCCATGGCGAGGGACCACGGCGTCGTCGTGTCCTATTACCCGTCCGGCCCGCTGATCGAGTTCATGCCGGACCGCGTTCCGACGCCGCCCAAGACGGCCGAAGAGCTTCTGGCCTGGACCAAGGCCAACAAGAACAAGTTCATCTATGCGCGCCCGTCCAATTCCGGACCGGGTCGGACCTTCCTGATGGGCCTGCCCTATCTTTTGAAGGATGCTGACCCGCGCGATCCCGTGAAGGGCTGGGACAAGACCTGGGCCTACCTGGAAGAGCTCGGCCAGAACATCGAATACTACGCCTCGGGCACGACGCAGACGATGCGCGAGCTGGGCGAAGGCACGCGCGACATCGTCGTCTCCACCACGGGCTGGGACATCAACCCGCGCGTTCTCGGCACGGTTCCGGCCGAGGCCGAGGTCGGCACGCTGGCCGGTTTCCACTGGGTGACGGACGCCCATTACATGGTCGTGCCGAAGGGCGTCTCGGAAGAGAAGCTCGCCGTTCTCCTCGACCTCATGAACTTCATGCTGACGCCGGAATCCCAGGCCTATGCCTATGACCAGGGCTATTTCTACCCCGGCCCGGCGGTGAAGGACGTGCCCTTGTCCATGGCGCCGCAGGAAAGCCAGGACGCGATCAAGGAATTCGGCCGTCCGCAATATGACGACTGGATCGCCAACAATCCGCTGGAAACCCCGCTCGACGCCGACAAGCTCGTCGCCGCCTTCCGCATCTGGGACGAGCGGATCGGCGCCAAGAAGGGCTGACGCCTCCAAACTCTCGAGCGAGCGGCCGGCTGATCCGGCCGCTCCTTCGCTCCGGCCCCGTCCGCCGGAGCCGCTCTCCCATCAGGCCGGAGACCCCCCGCGATGAACGCCCATAGCTTTCCCGTGACGGCTTCCGGCCGCGCTGCGACGCCGCCCGCAGGCGGTGGTCGCCTCGAACTTCTGAACCTGCAGCGCGCCTTCGGCACCTACAAGGCGCTGGCCGGCATCGATCTCGCCGTGGAACGCGGCGAGTTCATCGCGCTGCTCGGCCCATCGGGCTGCGGCAAGTCCACGGCGCTGAACTGCATCGCCGGCCTTCTGCCGCTGACGGGAGGCGAAATCCGTCTGGACGGCCGCCCGATCCATGAGCTGGAGCCCGAAAAGCGCGGCTTCGGCATGGTGTTCCAGAGCTACGCGCTCTTTCCGCATATGACGATCCGCAAGAATGTCGGGTTTGGCTTGGCCATGCAGGGCGTGCCGAAGGCGGAGGCCGAGAGCCGCATCGACGCCGCGCTCGATCTCGTGCGCCTGCGCTCTCAGGGCGACAAGCTGCCGGGGCAATTGTCCGGCGGCCAGCAGCAACGCGTGGCGATTGCGCGCGCCATCGTCATCCGCCCGCCCATCGTTCTCATGGACGAACCGCTCTCCAATCTCGACGCCAAGCTGCGCTTGGAGATGCGCGCCGAAATCCGCGCCATTCACGAGGCGATCAGCTCCACCACGATCTATGTCACGCATGACCAGGACGAGGCGCTGTCGCTGGCCGACCGCATCGTCGTCATGTCGGGCGGCCTGATCCGGCAGGTCGGAACGCCCGAAGACCTCTACGAGCGGCCGAACCATGTCGAGGTCGCCGACTTCATGGGCTATCGCACCCGCGTTGCGGGCCGCGTGGCGGATGGGGCCGGCGCGGTGGATCTGGCGAGCGGACGCATCACCCTGCCGGCGGCGGCCAAGCTGCGGCCCGGCACGGCGGTCACCGTCTCGACCCGGCCGGAGGATTTCGTGGCGACGCGCGGCGGCGAGGGCCTCACGGGCACCGTGCGCGCCATCGAATATCGCGGCCGCGCCTGGTTCGGCTCGGCGGCGCTTGCCGACGGAACGATCGTCTATTTCCGCGCCGACGGCGCGCTGCGCAATGGCGAGAGCGTGACGCTGCGCTTCGACCCCGCGCGCACGCTCGTGTTCGAAGGGGAGGGGGCATGAGCGACGCCGCCTTCTCCAGCGCGCCGCGCGTGATGGCGCGCCCGTCGCTGAAGACGCGCCTTGCCGCGCGCGGCATCGACGGCACGACGCTTCTCGTCCTGCCCGGCCTCGTCGCGGTTCTGGCGCTCTTCGTCTATCCCTTTCTCTATGGCGTCGTGGATTCGCTGACGCCCGAAAACGGCGCCTGGTACGAGAACTACCGCCGCTTCTTCTCCGACCCGTTCCTCTACAACACGATCTCGGCGACGCTCTGGCTCGCCCTGCCGGTGACGCTTCTCAACCTCGCGCTCGCCGTCCCCATCGCCTTTCGCGTGCGCCTCATGCGCCGGCAGCGGCTGCTCACCACGCTTCTCGTTCTCCCCATCACGCTCGGCACGGTTCTGGTCGCCGAAGGGCTTTTGAACTTTCTGGGGCCGCAGGGCTGGTTCAATCGCACGCTGATCCTGATCGGCCTTCTCGACGCGCCGATCCGCCTCACCAACAATTACTGGGGCGTCTTTGCCTCGCTGCTCATCACCGGCTTTCCCTTCGCCTTTCTTCTGACCCTCTCTTACGTGTCGGGCATCGATCCGGCGATCGAGCAGGCGGCGGCGACGCTCGGGGCCAATGCGCGGCGGCGCTTCACGAGAGTCTTCCTCCCGCTTCTGGTGCCGGGCCTTGCCGTCACCTTCTGCCTCGCCTTCGTGCAGGCCTTCGCCGTCTTCCCCTCGGCGGTGCTGCTCGGCGCTCCGGCGGGCGCGACGCGCGTCATCTCGATCGCGGCCTATTCGGCGGCTTTCGAGGAATACAATCACTCGCTCGGTTCGGCGATCGCCATCATCATGGGGCTGGTGCAGCTCGCCGTGGTGCTCGCGGTTCTCGGCATCCGCGGTCTCTTTTATCGCGGCCCCGCCGGCGGAACGAAAGGCTGACCCCATGATCCGCGACCGTGGCATCGGCTCCAAACTCTGGCGAACGGCCGTCTGGGCCGTCACCATCCTCTTCGTGCTCAATCTTCTCGGCGTCATCGGCGCCGTGGTGACGAACTCGCTGGCGACGCGCTGGCTCGGCACCTGGCTGCCGGTGGACTTCACCACGCGCTGGTACTTCTCCGCCTGGCGCGAGTTCCAGCTGACCGACGTTCTTCTCGTCACCTTCCAGGTCGTGTTCCTCGTCACGATCCTGTCCGGCCTCATCGGCATCACCACGGCCTATGCGCTGGCGCGGCGGGACTTTCCGGGCAAGCGCTTCGCCATCCTCCTGTTCCTGCTGCCGCTTCTGGTGCCCCCGCTCACCTACGGCATTCCGCTGGCGACGCTCCTCTATCAGGTCGGGCTGGGCGGCTCCTTCTGGGGCGTCGTGATCATCAATCTCGTGCCCTCCATTCCCTTCGTCGTTCTGGTGATGATCCCCTTCATCGAGCAGATCGACCCCCGCGTGGAGGCCGCCGCGCGCGTCTTCGGGGCCGGCACGGGCAGCCTGTTCCTGCGCATCCTCCTGCCGCTGCTTCTGCCGGGCATGCTGGCCGCGCTGCTTCTGGTTCTGGTGCGCACCATCGCCATGTTCGAGCTGACCTTCCTCGTGGCCGGGCCGACGAGCCAGACGCTGGTCGTCTCGCTTTATTACGCGGTCTTCGCGTCCGGCGTTCGCGCCTCGCAGTCGATCGACGCCATGGCCGTGGTCTATATGGTCACGACGCTCTTCTGGCTCGTGCTCGCCCTGCGATTCGTCAATCCGACGCAGATCGTCGCCCGCGCCAAGCAGTCCCAGCCGGCGCATTGAGCGCCGGCCCCATCGTGGAGGCCCAAGGGAACCCGACATGAACCGCCTGTCCGAGACCGCGCTCGCGAACCTCCCGTCCAGCGTCCAGCGCCCCGCCTACAACCGCGCAGACGTCAAGGTCGGCATCGTCCATCTCGGCCTCGGGGCGTTCCACCGCGCCCATCAGGCCGTGATGACGGAAGCCGTGCTCGCCTCGGGCGATCTCAGCTGGGGCATTGCCGGCGTGTCGCTGCGCAGCCCCGACACGCGCGACGCGCTGGGGCCGCAGGACGGGCTCTACACGGTGGCCGTGCGCGGGGCGGAAGGCGATCGCTTCGAGGTGATCGGCTCGATCCTCCAGAGCCTCGTCGCGCCGGAGGACCCCGAAGCCGTTCTCGCCCTCATGGCCGCGCCGGACACGCGCATCGTCTCGCTGACGGTCACGGAGAAGGGCTATTGCCACAAGCCGGCGACGGGCGAACTCGACGAGGCCCATCCCGGCATCGTCCACGATCTCGCCGAGCCGGAGAAGCCCCAGACCGCGATCGGCTTCCTGGTCGAGGCGCTGGATCGCCGCCGCCGCGCCGGCTTGGCGCCCTTCACGGTTCTTTCCTGCGACAATCTCCCGTCCAACGGGCGCACCGTCGCCAAGGTCGTCACCCGCTTTGCCGAACTGCGCGACACCGAACTCGGCGCCTGGGTCCGCGCTGACGTCGCCTTCCCCTGCACCATGGTCGACCGCATCGTGCCGGCCACCACCGACGCCGACAGAGCGCTGGTGGCTGAGGCTTTGGGCGTCGAGGATTCCTGGCCCGTCATGGCCGAGCCCTTCACGCAATGGGTGGTGGAGGATCATTTCCCGCAAGGGCGCCCGCAATGGGAGCTCGGCGGCGCGACCTTTGCCGAGGAGGTCGAGCCCTTCGAGCTGATGAAGCTGCGTCTTCTCAACGGTTCGCACTCGACGCTCGCCTATCTCGGCTACCTTTCGGGCCACGAGACGGTGGCCGACGCCATGGCCGCGCCGGGGTTCGCCGAGCTGCTGGAAGCCATGATGCGCGAGGAGGTCACGCCGACGCTCCCCAGCCTGCCGGGCTTCGATCTCGCCGCCTATCGCGCCGCGCTTCTGGAGCGCTTCCGCAATCCGGCGCTGCGCCACCGCACCTGGCAGATCGCCATGGACGGCTCGCAGAAACTGCCGCAGCGGCTTCTCGGCACGATCCGCGACCGGCTGAAGGCGGGCGCGGGCTTCGAGCGTCTGGCGCTCGGCGTTGCGGCCTGGATGGTCTATGCGACGGGGCATGACGAGGACGGCCGGCCGATCGACGTGCGCGATCCCCTGGCGGCGCGTTTTGCCGAGGCGACGCGCGACAAGCGCACCGCCGAATCCCTCGTGGAAGCCTATTTCCAGTTCCCGGAAGTTTTCGGGACCGACCTGTCGCACGATCCGCATTTCCGAGAGGTCGTGACGCGCGAACTGGCGGGACTCCTGGGGATCGGCGCGGCGCGCACCGTGTTCGAGGCCGGCGCCCGCTGACGAGCGCCCGTTCGCATGGCCGGCGCCGCCCTTCGGGTGCCGCCGGCCAAGTGCGTCGCGCGATGTCTTTTTATAGTCGTTCCAAAGTAAGACACCCGCCCGGTCGGGCCGAAACGCTTCGCTTTCATTAGTTAATGAAGCGCGGATACATCCTTTCGGAAAAGATGACTACGAATGGCTTGTTTTTTTGTGGGGGCGGCTATAGACCGCAGCCGCAAGCTGTTTCGTTGAGGATGCTGTTCGTGCGCCTGTCCGCTCTGACCACCGCCGCCGTGGGCCTTACGCTCGCCCTCGGTTCCGTTCCCGCACGTGCCGAGCCGACACAATATCCGTTGGTGATCGAGAATTGCGGCGTCGAAGTGCGCTTCGACAAGGCCCCCTCGCGGACCGTCGCGCTCGGAGCCAACAGCGCCGAAATCCTCCTGCTTCTCGGCCTCGAGGATCGTCTGGCCGCGAGCGCCTTCTGGCCGAGCAAGGTCATGCCGGAACTCGCCAAGGCGAACGAGAAGGTCAAGGTTCTGACGGTCGAGATTCCGACCTTCGAGGCCGTCCTGGCGCAGGAGCCCGACTTCGTCGCCGCCCAGACCGTGCTCCTGCTCGGCCCCGAGAGCAAGGTGGCCAGCCGCGAGGACTTCGCCAAGCTCGGCATTCCGAGCTACCTGTCGCCGAGCACCTGCACCAACCGGCAGGACACGAAGGACATCTACGGCAGCCGTTCCGAACTCTGGAACATGGATCTCGTCTACAAGGAGATCGACGACCTCTCGCGCATCTTCGACGTGCAGGACAAGGGTCAGGCCGTGATCGCCGACTTCAAGGCGCGCGAGGCGACGCTGCGTGAGAAGGCCAAGGCCCGGGGCAAGGATTACTCCTACCTCTTCTGGTTCTCCAGCCCGTCCCCGTCGGCCGACGCCTATCTGACGGGCAAGCTCGGACCCGGCGGCTTCATCGCCGATCTCCTGGGTGGACGGAGCGCGATCCAGAGCGAGGCCGAATGGCCGACGCTGAACTGGGAAGGCATCATCGCCGCCAATCCCGACGTCTTCGTCGTGGCCGATCTCGACCGCAACCGTTGGGAACTCGACAAGCCGGCGGCCAAGATCAAGTTCCTGACGACCGATCCCGCCGTCAGCCAGCTCGAATCCGTCAAGCAGGGCCGCATCGTCGTCATGGACGGACAGGCCATGAATCCGACGGTTCGCACCATCCGCGGCGCCGAGCAGGTCGAGAAGCAGCTCGAGGAGATCGAGGCGAAATCGAAGTGACAATCCGCTTCGCGCACTGGGAGAAGCAGGCCGCATTCGGCCTGCTTCTTGCGTTCTGCCTCGTGGTCACGCTCGCCGCGATCGCGCTGAGCGTGCGCACCGGCGATCTGCCGATCTCGCCGAGCACCACCTTCTACGCCGTCACCAATCGGCTGGGCTGGACCGCGGTCTCCCTGAACCGCATCCACGAGAGCGTCGTGATGGACTATCGGCTGAGCCGCGCGCTCGCCGCGGCCTGCTGCGGCGCGGGTCTGGCGCTGTGCGGCGCCGTCCTGCAGTCGCTCCTGCGCAACGCGCTGGCCGAGCCCTATGTCCTCGGCATTTCCGCCGGCGCCTCGACGGGCGCGGTGGCGGTGGTGATCCTGGGGCTCGGCGCGGGCGCCGTCACCCTCTCCATGGGCGCCTTTGCCGGCGCCTTCATGGCCTTTCTCTTCGTCGCGCTTCTGTCCAACGGCACGCGCGGCGGCACGGATCGCACGATTCTGGCGGGCGTCGCGGCCTCGCAGCTCTTCAACGCGCTGACCTCCTATATCGTCACCACCGCCGCCGACGCGCAGCAGGCGCGCGACATCATGTTCTGGCTTCTGGGAAGCTTCGGCGGCGTGCGCTGGCCCGACGTGCAGCTGGTGAGCGTCGTGGTGCTCGTCGGTTTCGTTCTGTGCCTCGCCCATTCGCGCGTTCTGGACGCCTTCACCTTCGGCGACGACGCGGCCGCCTCGCTCGGCATTCCGGTCGGGCGCACGCGCGTTCTCCTCTTCGCCGCGACCGCCCTGATGGCGGCCACGATCGTCAGCATCGTCGGCTCGATCGGCTTTGTCGGCCTCGTCGTGCCGCATGCGGTGCGCTTTCTGGTCGGCCCGCTCCATGCCCGCGTCCTGCCGGCCTGCGTCGTCGCCGGGGCGATCTTCATGGTGCTCGCCGATATCGCCTCGCGCATCGTGGTGCCCCAGCAGGTCCTGCCGATCGGCGTCGTCACCGCGCTGGTGGGCGTGCCCTTCTTCTCCCTCATCCTCTACCGGGCGAAGCGCTTCTCATGACCATCAAAGCGGAAAATCTCGTCTGGAAGGTCGGTCGAACCACGATCGTCGACGACGTGTCGCTGGAGGTGGAGCCGGGCCGGATGCTCGGGCTTCTCGGCCCGAACGGCTCGGGCAAGACCTCGCTCCTGCGCATTCTGGCGGGCCTGCGCCGCGCCCAGTCCGGCCGCGTCATGCTGGACGGCGACGACATGGGCCGGCTCGCGCGCAAGGCCCTCGCGCGGCGCATCGCCTATGTCGAGCAATCGGCCGCCACCACCGCCGATCTGAAGGTCGTGGATGTCGTGCGCCTCGGCCGCATTCCGCATCGCTCCGCGCTGTCCTCCTGGACGCGCGAGGACGAGACGGCGGTGGAGACGGCGCTCGCCTCGGCCGGCATGAGCGGCAAGCGCGAGGCGTCCTGGCAGCATCTGTCGGGCGGCGAGCGCCAGCGGGCGCAGATCGCGCGGGCGCTTGCCCAGGCCCCGCGCGAGATGCTGCTGGACGAGCCGACCAACCATCTCGATGTCGAGCATCAGATCGCGCTTCTGCGGCTCGTCTCGACGCTGAACCTCACCAGCATCGTGGCGCTGCACGATCTCAACCACGCCGCCATGTTCTGCGACCGGCTTCTCGTGATGAAGGGTGGCCGCGTCGTGGCGGCGGGCACGCCGGAGGAGGTGCTGACCGAAGACCTCCTGCGCGAGGTCTTCAACGTGCGCGCGCATGTCGAGCCCTCGGCCCATCACGGCAAGCCGCATATCCAATATCTGGTCTGATCCGCCTCGCCGCCTCCGGGGGCGGGCGTTTCAAGCGTTCGGCTGGATGCGGCCCTTGAGGACATAGGAGAAGCCATCGGCCTCGAAGCGCCGGTCGGCCTGTCCGCCGAAATAGGCGGGCACCACGCGCTCCAGAAGGCGCGAGCCGAAGCCGCTGCGCTCGGGCGCGACGACCGGCGGCCCGCCGATCTCCTGCCAGACGAAGTCGAACCGTTCGTCCTCGTGCTCCCAGGTGATCCGCACCCGGCCTTCGGGAACCGACAGCGCGCCGTATTTCACCGCGTTGGTGGCGAGTTCGTGGATCGCGATGGCAAGGCCGAGCGCCCGTTCGGAGGCGAGCGTGACATGCGGGCCGGCGACGTCGACGCGCTGCTCGTCGTCCACATGCGGCGTCAGTGCCTTGCCGACGACCTCCTCGACGGGCGAGTCGGCGAGATCGGGGCGCACCAGCGTGTCCTGTGCGCGGGCCAGCGCCGCGATGCGGTTGGTGATGCTGTCGGAGGCCTGTTCCAGCGAGGTCGCGTGGCGGAAGCTCTGCGACACGATCGCCTGCACCATGGCGAGGCCGTTCTTCATGCGGTGGGACAGCTCGCGCATGGCGACCTGCTGCATCTGCTCGGCCTGACGCAGCGGATGAATGTCGAGCACCGCGCCGACATAGCCCAGAAACGCGCCGTCCGCGCCGAAGCGCGGCGTGCCGCTGTTGATCGCCGAGCGATAGCTGCCGTCGTGATGGCGCAGGCGAAGCTCCACGCTGAACGGCTCCCGGCGCGCATAGGCCGTGCGAAGCGTGTGGCGCGCGTCGGCGCTGTCGTCCGGGTGAGTGGCGTCGAGCCAGCCGGAGCCCTCGGCCTCCTCGCGCGACTGGCCGGTGAAACTGTACCAGGCGCGGTTCAGGAAGAGGCAGCGCGCTTCCGGGTCCGTCACCCAGAGAATGGCCGGCGCGTCCTCGGTCATCGCGCGGAACTCGGCCTCGGCGGCCTGCGAGGCGGCGAGCGCGCTTTCGCGCTCGGCCAGCGCCTTGCGCAGCTCGAACTGCGTCATCGCCTGCCGCGCCAGGAGATGCAGCGTGCGGATCTGGTGCTGGTCCAGCTCGCGCGGCTCGTAGTCGAGAACGCACATCGTGCCGATCGGCAGGCCGGTCTTGGTCTTCAGAAGCGCGCCGGCATAGAAGCGCAGGCCCGGTTCGCCCGTGACCAGCGGGCTGCAATTGAACCGCGCGTCCGCGCGCGCGTCCGGCACCATCATGAAGTCGGCCGAGAGGATCGCCTTGCCGCAGAACGAGGTTTCGAGCGGGGTTTCCCGCACGCCGAGCCCGACCTCCGCCTTGAAGAACTGCCGCTTCGTGTCGACGAGATTCACGACCGCGATCGGCGTGCCGCAGACTTCGGCGGCAATGCGCGCGAGATCGTCGAATTCCGGCTCGCGCGGCGTGTCGAGCGCGTCGTAGGAATGAAGCGCAGCCGACCGCTCTGCCTCGTCGAAAGGCGCGGGGGACATGTCAGGCGCGGCATGGACTAGCAAGAGCGGTCTCGATCCGTGATTTCTCTTGCAGTCATAGGGCTTCCCTTGTGGAAGCGAAGGGCCGGCCTGTCGAATTTGCCGCAGTTGATGCGCGCTAGCCCATTCCCCGCTCGGCCCGTTGCGTTTTTATCGCATTTTCAAAGGCTTTGCGGGACGCTTCCGATCGCGGCAACGGCGATCTTCGACGTCTCGGGATCGGCGCGCGCGGCGAACACGAAAACGTGACGGCGGTCGAATCGCCGCGCTTTGCCCGGCCGATGGCCGCTTGGTCGAGATGAGTCTTGGCAGGGCGAGCCTTGACGGCGTGGCGGCGATCCCGCACCCGGGAGACCCGATCCCGATCCCTGCGAGGATGCCGATGCAGAGCCTTCAGACCGGCCAATGGTTGAACCCGCCGCCGCGCGCCGAGTTCTCGCCCGACGGCCTTCTCGTGGAAACGGGGAAGGGCAGCGATTTCTGGCGCGAAACGCATTACGGCTTCACGCGCGACAGCGGCCATTTCCTCGGCGTCGAGACCGGGGACGGCTTCACGGCCCAGCTTCGCATTCGCGCGCGCTTCGAGACGCTCTACGATCAGGCGGGCCTCATGGTGCGGATCGACGAGCGCCGCTGGATCAAGGCCGGGATCGAGTTGTCCGATGGGCGCGCCAGTCTCGGCAGCGTCCTGACCGACGGCCGTTCCGACTGGGCGACGGGACCGTTCGAGGGCGACGCATCGGATTTCTGGATGCGGGCCTCGCTTCGGGAGGGCGTCCTGCGCCTTCAGGCCTCGCGCGACGGCCGGCACTGGCCCTTGGTGCGCCTTTGCCCTTTTCCGGTGAGTGAGCGCTATCTGGTCGGTCCGATGGCCTGCACACCCGAGCGCGCGGGGCTCGAGGTCCGCTTTTCCGACTGGGCGCTCACGTCCCATCTCGCCAAGGACCTGCATGACCTCACCTGACCGGCCTCGACCTCGACCGTCGCCCTCGTGACGGGGCTCGACCAGACCCGGCCTCAGGCGGAGCGCGAGCGCTGAGGTTCAGGCCGTGCCCTCGCGCGCGCTCGAACGGGCGAGGCGCCAGGAGAGCGCGAGCAGGAAGACAAGCGTGAGGGCGAGAACGATGGTGGGGGCCGGCGCGCTGTCGAGGAAGAAGCTCGCATAGGTGCCCCCGACCATCGACAGGAGACAGGCGGGAACGGCGATCACCAGCATCTGCCGGAAGGAGCGCGCCAGAAGGAAGGCGATGGCGCCGGGCGTCACCAGAAGCGCGACGGCGAGGATCAGCCCCACCGAGGACAGCGTCGCCACCACGGTCAGCGACAGGAGCCCCAGGAGCCCGTAATGCAGCCAGCTCGTGCGCAGGGCCGACACGCGGGCCTGAACCGGGTCGAAAGCGTGGAGAAGGAAGTCCTTCCACTTGAGAAGGAGGACGAGGGATACGAAGCCGCCGATCAGCCCGGCGGTGAGAAGATCGTCCGGGCCGACGCCGAGGAGATTGCCGAACAGGACATGATCCAGATGCTGGTCGGAGGGAAAGGCGGCGTTGAGGACGATGCCGAGGCCGAACAGGCCGGAAAACACGACGCCCATCACCGTGTCGCGCTTCACGCGGCTGTTGTCCGCCAGCCAACCGGTGGCGAGCGAGCAGAGCATGCCGGCGGCAAAGGCGCCGAGGATCAGGGGCAGGCCGGCGATCCAGGCCAGCACGATCCCCGGCAGCACGGCATGGCTCACCGCGTCGCCCATCAGCGCCCAGCCCTTGAGCACGAGGAAGCAGGACAGGAGCGCCGTGGGCACGGACACGAGAAGGCAGATCAGGAACGCGTCCCGCATGAAGGGAAGCTGGAAGGGCAGAAGCGCGAGATCGAGGCTCACGGATGGGCCTCCCGCAGCGCTCGCGCCGCCTTGCGCCGCGCGGCGAGGAGCCCATGCTTGGGCGCCAGAAGGAAGGCCGCGAGGAAGACCAGCGTCTGCAGGACGACGATGACGCCGCCCGTCGCCCCGTCGAGGAAGTAGCTGGCATAGGCGCCGAGAAAGCTCGTGCCGGCGCCGATCAGGACGGACAGCGCGAGAAGGCGCGAGAACCGATCGCAGAGAAGATAGGCGGTGGCGCCCGGCGTCACCACCAGCGCGACGACGAGGAAGGCGCCGACCGTCTGCATGGCGGCGACCACGGCAGCCGACAGGAGCACGAAGAACAGGGCTTTGAGAAGCCGCGGGCGAAGACCGATCGAGCGTGCATGGGTCTCGTCGAAGAAGGCCACCATCAGATCCTTCCACTTGAGAAGCAGGATCGCCAGGCTCACGAAGCCGATGATGGCGAGCTGCAACGTGTCCTCGGGCGTGATGGCGAGAATGTTGCCGAACGTGATGGTCTGGATCGAGACGGCGATCGGGTCGAGCGAGACCATGAACAGGCCGAGCCCGAAGAAGCTGGTGAAGATGATGCCGATCACGACATCAGCCTTCAGGCCCGAGCGCTCCGAAAGAAACAGCATGGCTCCCGCCGCCAGACCGCCTGACAGGAAGGCGCCGAGCGCGAAGGGCAGGCCGAGCATGACGGCGCCGGCGACGCCCGGCACGACGGAATGGCTGAGCGCGTCGCCGATCAGCGACCAGCCCTTGAGCGTGAGATAGGCCGAGAGAAAGGCGCACACGCCTCCGACCAGCGCGCTGACCCAGAGCGCGTTGGTCATATAAGCGTAGCCGAAGGGCTCCAGAAGCGTCGTCATCATCGCGCCACGCCGCTCTCGACCGTGGCGAGATGGCCGGTCCGGACGGCAGGAGGCGGCTCGCCGCCGGGCGCGGACACGAAGCCCGCGCTCGCGGCCGGTGTGCCGGCGGGGAGGGCCAGGGGACGCAGCGCGCCGCCGAAGGCGCGCTCCAGATTGGCCGGCGTGAAGACCTCGGCGGTCGGTCCGGCGGCGAGAACCGTGCCCTTCACCAGAACGGTGCGATCGCAGAAGTCCGGCACCGAGCCGAGATCGTGGGTGGACACCAGCATGACCCGACCCTCGCCGCGCATCTCGCGCAGGAGCGACACGATCCGATCCTCGGTCTTCACGTCGACGCCGGTGAAGGGCTCGTCCAGGAGAATGACCTGACCATCCTGCGCGAGGGCCCGGGCGAGAAAGGCGCGCTTGCGCTGGCCGCCGGACAACTCGCCGATCTGGCGGCGACGAAGATCGGCGAGGCCGACACGGGCGAGCGCCGTGTCCACGGCTTGCCGATCGGCGGCTTTGGGTCGGCGCAGAAAGCCCATATGCCCGTAGCGCCCCATCATCACCACGTCCTCGACCAGAACCGGAAAGCTCCAGTCGACGTCTTCCGACTGCGGAACATAAGCCACGAGATTGGCGCGCAGCGCCTCGCGCACGCTTCGCCCGACGAGGCGGATCTCGCCGTGCGCCGCCGGCACGAAACCCATGATCGCCTTGAACAGGGTGGACTTGCCCGCGCCGTTGATGCCGACGAGCGCCGTCACCGTGCCGCGCGGGATGGCGAAGCTCGCGTCGCGCAGCGCCGTGTGGCCGTTGCGATAGGTCACCGTGACGCCGCGCGCGTCGATCCCCGCGCCTTCCGTCTCCCCCGCTCCGGTCATGTCAGTTCGTCGCCTCGGTCAGCCCGTCCACGACGGTTTGCGAGGTGACGCGCAGAAGGTCGAGATAGGTCGGCACCGGTCCGCCCTCGGCGCTGAGGGAATCGACATAGAGAACGCCGCCGTAGCGCGCGCCCGTCTCGCGGGCGACCTGCTCGGCCGGCGCCTGGCTCACCGTGCTTTCGCAGAACACGGCCGGCACGCCGTTCGCCTTCAAGCCGTCGACGACCTTGCGCACCTGCTGCGGTGTGCCCTGCTGGTCGGCGTTGATCGGCCAGAGGTAGAGTTCGCGCAGGCCGAAATCGCGAGCGAGATAACTGAAGGCGCCCTCGCAGGTCACGAGCCAGCGCTTGTCCTCGGGTATGCCGGCAAGACGCCCGCGCAAGGGCTCGATCGTCTCACGGATTTCCGTCTTGTAGCGCTCGGCATTGGCCCGGTAGGTCTCGGCATTCGCCCCGTCGCGGGCGATCAGCGCGTCGCGGATGTTGTCGACATAGACGAGCGCATTGTTGAGACCCATCCAGGCATGGGGGTTGGCGCGGCCGGAATAGGCGCCGTCCGAGATCGGGATCGGCGCGATGCCGTCCGACACGGTGGCAGCGGGCACATCGCCGAGATTGCGCAGGAACTGCTCGAACCAGCGCTCCAGCCCGAGCCCGTTCCACAGGACGAGGTCGGCGTCCTGCGCGGCGAGAATGTCGCGCGGCGTGGGCTCGTAGCCGTGGATTTCCGCGCCGGGCTTGGTCACGGACACGACCTCGGCGGCGTCGCCCGCCACGTTGCGCGCCATGTCGGCGATGACGGTGAAGGTCGTCACGACCTTGATCGGCTCGCCGCTCGGCTGCGCCATGGCGGGGAGGGCGGCGGTACAGAGAAGCGTGGCGAGAGCGAGAATGCGGCGGGACGCCATGCGGGAGCTTTCCTTTCGGGCTTCGTCTTGAAAATGATATTGCGAAGCATTCGCAATTACCAAGATGCTCGGGGCGCGCTCTCGGGAATGTTATCGACGGAGCGGGTGAAGCGAGCGGGGCGCGGCATGACGAAATGCGTCGGACGGCGTCGCCGGCTGCGAGCGATCCGGCGGCGAAGGTCGCGCCTGTCCGGGTCCGGTCGCGCGGGATCGTGGGGCGCGGCGAAGCGGAAACGGGGACGCCGAAAAAAAACGGTCCGGCTGCGAGGCCGGACCGCTGGATCTTGGCTTGAAGCCCGCGTGTGTCAGGACAGCGGTTCGGGCCGCGCGGCGCGGCCGCGTGGCCGACGCGCGCCTTGCGAGCGCAGCAGATGGCGGCCGCCCAGAAGCGTGGCGACCAGCGTGAGCGCGAGAACCAGGGCCAGAACGCTGAAAGCGCCATGGCCGCTGAGCATGCCGAGTTCGCCCGCCCCGCGCGCGCCGAGATAGCCGGGCGCGAGCATCAGCGGCGCCCAGAGAACCGCCGAGGCGACATTGGCGATCTGGAACCGGGTCTGACCCATGGCCATCATGCCCGCGACCAGGGGCACGGTGGAGCGGATGGGCCCGAGGAAGCGCCCGAGGAAGACGGCGGCGAAGCCGTAACGCCGGAAGAACAGGCGGGTGCGGGCGATGGCAGGGCGATAACGCTGGAACAAGGGCCGATGCACGATGCCGGGACCGAGCCAGCGGCCGATCACATAGGACACGATGTCGCCGAGCACCGCACCGACAATGGCGCCGACGAGCACGGGAACGGGGCTGATGAGGCCCGCGCCCATCAAACCTCCAATCAGCAGCATCACCGCTGTCGCGGGGATGACGAGGCCCACCAGCACCAGAGACTCGCCGAGCGAGATCAGGAGCACGATCGGCAGGGTCCAGGCCTGATGGGCTTGGATGAATTGGCCGAGATTGGCGAGAAAGGCTTCCATTGGACCCCAGGGGTGCGAAGGACAGGCTCGACGGGGCCGCGCGCGACCCCGCCCCATGCCAGCCGGTGCTCAAGAAGCCGGCTGGCTGCCTCGCAAATATCAGGCCTCGTCGAAATCGTCGCCACCGAAATCGTCGGCGCCCATGTCGGCGACCTCCTGCTCGGGCTCTGCGGGGGCCTCCGCCACCTCGCCGCCGGCGGCCGCATCGTCGCCCGCGAACATGCCGGTGAGCATGGAGCCGAGCATCACGCCGCCCGCAACGCCCATCGCCGTCTGCGCCGCGCCGGCCAGGAAACCGCCGCCCCCGCCGCCCATGCGGCCCGCACCCATCGCGCCGCCCATGGCGCCATTCTGGCCGTAGCCGGCCTGCTGCGCGCCGCCCCAGGGGCCTGCGGCCGGCGCCGCGCCCGGCTGGCCATGGCCGCCCTGACGGTAGGCCTGCTGCGCGCCGGGGGCCGGTTGCTGGCGCGGCGCCTGCGAGCCGCCGAAGAGCGAGCCGAAGAAGCCGCCCGAGCTTTGGGTCCGGCTCGGCTGGGATTCCAGTTCCTTGATGCGGGCATGCGCCGCTTCCAGCGCCTGCTCCTGCACGATGATCGTCTGCGCCATGTAGTAGGGCGCGGCGGGCTGGCGGGCGACGCTGTCCTGAATGAAGCGATCCGCATCGGCCTCACGGGGCGGCGCCTGGCGCTCGACCTCCGAGAGCTTGCCGAAAAGGTTCTGGATCAGCGTCTGCTCGTCGCGATTCATAGGGTCTCGTCCTTGATGTCGGAAAGGGCGAGTGAGCCGGAAGGCGCCGTGCCGAAGGGGCGGATCGCAGCGGGGAGGACGCCGCGTCCGCATGTCGCCTTTGTGCTCGAGCCGTCGCTGTTCTTGTCCGTCTCACTCATGCCCAGCATACGCACGAGCCTACCCGCTCCATCCCGGCCGCCGACGAACGATCGCGTGATCGACGCGTGAACGGGGCGGCGGGAGGCAAGCCCGCCGCCCCGTTCGGGGGTCATCGGGACGGTTCGAACCGCGCCTCCGGAGGGCCGGTGCGGTCCTCTACCATTTGCGTCCGTTGGCGTTCGGCCCGAGCCGCCCGCCCGGAATGCCCTTGTGCGGCCAGACGCGCACGGAATGCACGTCGCGCCCGAGCGCGAGGCTTGGCGGGCGCTTGGGCCGCTCGCGCGCCTTGCGCACGAGCACCTCGATCCGATCCGTGTCGCTCTGCCCTCCGGCGTCCGTCGCGGTCACGTCGAGCCTGTGGAGCCCGTCGGCCACGTCCTCGAAGCGGGCGCACCAGACGCCGTCGCCATCCTGCGTCAGCGCCGTCTCGCGCGCGTCGTCGAGCCGGGCGGTGACGGAGGAGGAGGCGCCGAACACTTCGGCGCGCACCATGATCGCGGCCTCGGGAACCTGCGTGCGCGACTGGGTATCCGTCGCCAGCCGCCAGTCGGACGGCGAGGTGACGAGAACGAAGGGCCAGCCGGACTCCAGCGTCTTGAAGCGCCAGGACACGACGTCCCCATCGAGCGCCGACACCGAGAAGCCGGGCGCGCCTTCCTCGATCTCGCCGGTGGAGCGCGTCGCGCCGTAGATGACGTGGCCGTCGTTGAGAAGGTCGTTGTAATGCGTGTGGCCGGTGCCGACATAGGCGACCCCGCTGCGGGCGAAAAGCGCCGCGATCTCCTCGCAGCCATCCCGGAGATCGCCGGGGAAGGCATGCATGAAGACGAGCCGCCGCTGCGCTTCGCCCTGTTGAAGTGTGCGGTGGAGCCAAGCCGTCTGCGCCGCGCCGAGGCGGAAGTCCGGCCCGCCGGACCCGGCGCTGACGATATCCAGAAACAGGCATTGCGTGTCGCCGATCGTCTCGGCGCGCGGCAGGGGCGCGGGCGCCAGAAGCGCGCGGAACGTGTCGAGATGCCCCGCTTCGAAATCATGATCGCCCGGCAGGATATGCAGCGGCAGGCGAAGGCGGCCGGCCACTTCGGCGATGCAGCGGAATTCCTCCGGCTGCGCGTGGTTGGCGTTGTCGCCCGGCAGAACCGCGAAATCGACCCGCCCGGCCAAGCCTCGATTGGCCTCGTCCACCAGCCGCCGGAAGCGGTCCAGACTCTCCCAGCCATCGCCTTCGCAGACGTGAAGATCGCCGAACTGCAACCAGCGAAGCATGGCCAAGGCCTTTCGAAAACGAGAGAAAGCGGGCCGCCGGCTGGCATCGCGCGGCAGCGGAAGAACGAGCGAATGGATGCAGGGAGAGAACGGGAGGGGCGCTGCCCCTCCCGTTCGAGGCGTCAGAAGCGCTTGGCGGGGCGGGCGTCCGGCGCCGGCGCGGCCGGAGGCGCCGGGGGCTGGTTCGGCTCGCCGGCCAAGGGCGCCGGCGGGGCGGGGGGCGCGGGCGGCAGCGTCAGGTTGGGGATCTTGTCGATCAGCGGCTTGGCCGCCGCAAGGCAGGCGTCGAGCGGTTCGTCGCCGCAATCGATGCGCAGGCCCATGTCCTTGCCCATGCGCAGATCGACGCCCTTGCCGCGCGGCGGGGGCGGCGGGGGAGGGGCGTCCATGCCATGCGGGCCGGGGCCCTTGGGCGGCGGCGCCATGTCGCCCGGCGCGCGGGGCGGCTCATCGGGGCGCACCGGCGGGGGCGGAGCGCCCTGGTCGGCCGGAGCCGCGCCCATCGGGGCGTCCTTGGGCGCCGGAGCGCCGGCGGGGGCCGGCTGCGCCAGGGCCATGGAGCTCAAGCCGACGGCGAACGCCGTCGCAAGCAGGGCTTGCTTCATCATCCTCACGATCCTTTCACGGGGGTGTGATTTGCGGCTCAGAAGCGACGAGGGGCGCGACTTGGTTCCCTAACAAAAATCGAATTTCGCAAATGGCGGGAAATAAAAGCTGGCGCAAATGGTAGTAATTATTACTTACGATATTCAGGCCGACCGCGACCGTTTTGCCGGCAACCGATCCCGATCACGCGCATTAGAGGCGTGGCCGGCGAGGATCACGATCCTGTCAACGCAGGGAACGCGGCCGGAGGATCTTTCATGAGCATCGTGTCGGCAGCCGCGTCGGGACCGGCGACGGAACCGAAGTCCCGGTCGCTGAAAGCGCTCGGCGCGGTCAATTTCTTTCTCGCCGACGTGCGCGATGGACTGGGACCCTTTCTCGGCATTTTCCTGATCGGCCAGGGCTGGAGCACGGCGACGATCGGCCTGGTCATGACGATCGGCGGCATCGCCGGCATGCTGGCGACGACGCCTCTCGGGGCTCTGGCCGACGCCACCCACGCCAAGCGATTCATGGTCGGCTTCTGCGCCGGCCTCGTCATCGTCGCCTCGCTCGCGATCCTGTTTCTGCCCAATTTCGCCTTCGTCACCGCCTCGCAGATTGCGACGGGCATCGCGGGCGCGGCGATCGGTCCGGCCATTGCCGGCCTGACGCTGGGGATCGTCGGGCAGAAAGGGCTGACGCATCAGCTCGGCCGCAACGAGGCCTGGAACCATGGCGGCAACGTCTTCGCGGCGGCGGCCTCCGGCTTCTTCGGCTACGAGTTCGGCCTGACGGCGGTGTTCATCCTCATGACCCTGATGGCGGTCGGCTCGATCGCCGCGATTTTGATGATCGCGCCGGGCGACGTCGATCACGACGTGGCGCGCGGTCTCGAACACAAGTCCGGCGGCGAGCGCGAGGCGCCTTCGGGTTTCAACGTCCTGTGGCGCTCGACCCCGCTCCTGATCCTCGCGGCGACGCTCATGCTCTTCCATTTCGGCAACGGCGCCATGCTGCCCTTGCTCGGGCAGCAGGTCGCGAGCCGCGTGGAAAGCGGCGCGTCCGCGACGGGCTCGGCCGCCACCACCGCCGCGCCGCAGGCCTCCACCCAGGGCGCGACCCCGCCGGACGCCAGCGGCACCACCACCACGACGATCGCGCCCGGCGCGGCGACGGCCGGTCGCCCGGCCGCCGAACCGGTGCGCCAGCATTCGACGCTCGACACGCTCCTGAACGATCCCGTCTCCTACACGGCGGCGACGGTCGTCATCGCGCAGCTCACCATGATCCCCGTCGCGCTTCTCGCCGCCGGCTTCGCGCGTCGGCGCGGTTATTTCCTGCTTCTCGTGGCCGCGCTCGTCGCGCTTCCGGTGCGCGGATTGATCGCCGGGCTCTGGGGAAGCCATTTCGCGCTGATCCCCGTGCAGATGCTGGACGGCGTGGGATCGGGGCTTCTCGGCGTCGCCGTGCCCGGTCTCGTGGCGCGCATGTTGAGGGGAACGGGCCATGTGAACGCCGGTCTCGGCGCGGTCATGACGGTGCAGGGCATCGGCGCGTCGCTGAGCCCCGCCATCGCCGGCGTCATCGTCTCGCGCTTCGGCTTCTCGGTCGCCTATCTGGCGCTGGCGGGCTTCGCCATTCTCGGTCTCGTCCTGTGGCTCGTGTCCTCGCCCAAGGTCGCGCCCGCCTGCCGGGGCGATTGACACCAGGGTCGACCAGAGGCGGCTGACCGGCGCGCCGCTGGCTCCGCCCCCGTCGATTGAAGCCTTCCCGACCGATCTCGGTCCGACGGTTTCACGCCGACCTGCCACTCCATCGCGATGCGGCGGGCGTTCGCGCCCGCTGCCTCAAGCTGGCGCCCGTCGCCGGCCCGCTTGACGCGCTCGGGGCTTTGGCCTCAGGCCCTCATCGCCGCGATCGCCTCGCGGCCCTTCGAACCCCACGCCGAGCGAATCGTCGATGACCCTCAGCCTGCTGCATCTCGTCACCTGGGCCATCAGCGGCCTCACCGTCTTCGGCGTCATCTTCCGGCCGGGGCGCTGGCCCGAATGGGTCTTCGCCGTGGTCGGCGCCCTCCTGCTCGTGGTGACCGGCCTTCTGCCCTGGCGCGAGGCGCTGGCGGGCGTGGAAGCCGGGACGGACGTCTATCTCTTTCTTGCGGGCATGATGCTGCTCGCCGAAACCGCCCGGCGCGAGGGCCTGTTCAACTACCTCGCCGCCTTTGCCGCGCGTTCGGCGAAAGGATCGCCCCACCGCCTTTTCGCGCTGGTCTATCTGATCGGAACGCTCGTCACGGTGTTCCTGTCCAACGACGCGACGGCGGTGGTCCTGACCCCGGCGGTGATCGCGGTGGCGCGGGCGGCCAAGGTCGCCTCGCCGATCCCCTATCTCCTGATCTGCGCCTTCGTGGCGAATGCCGCGTCCTTCGTGCTGCCGATCTCGAACCCGGCCAATCTCGTGGTGTTCGGCGCGGACATGCCGCCGCTCGGCGATTGGCTCGCGCGTTTCGCGCTCCCCTCGCTTCTGTCGATCGGGGCGACCTTTCTCGTGCTGCGCTGGAGCCAGCGCGAGGGCCTGCGCGGCACGACCGATACGGCGATCGAGATTCCCGCGCTTTCCACGGGCGGGCGGATCGCCGCGATCGGTCTCGTGATCGCCAGTCTCGTGCTTCTCGGCTCTTCGGCGCTCGGTCTCGAACTCGGCTGGCCGACGCTTCTGGCCGGCGTCGCGACGGCGCTCGCCGTCATGCTCGGCGAGCGTTCCAATCCCTTGCCGCTCGTCAAGGAAATCGCCTGGGACACGCTGGCGATGGTGGCGGGGCTGTTCGTGATCGTGCGCGCGCTGGAGGTGAGCGGCCTTCAGGCAACGCTGATCGCCACGCTTCAGGGCCCGCTGAACGCCGCGCCGCAGGCCGGCGCCTTCCTGTCGGGCGTGGCGCTCGCCTTCGGCACCAACCTCACCAACAACCTGCCGCTCGGGCTTCTGACGGGTGCCTTCACCACGGCCGCGGACCTGCCGAAGGAAGTGGTCAACGCCATCCTGATCGGCATCGATATCGGCCCGAACCTGTCGGTCACCGGGTCGCTGGCGACGATCCTGTGGCTCAGCGCCTTGCGGCGCGAAGGTCTCTCCTTCGGCGCCCTCAACTTCCTGCGCATCGGCGCGCTGGTCATGCCGCCGGCGCTGATCCTGGCGCTGCTCGCGGTTCTGTTCCAGCCTTGGGGCTGACGCGCCCCTCGGCAGGGCGAAGACGCGCGGCCGGCTCGGCGGGAGGCCGGGTCGGAAAACGCTCTAGCGGCTTTGCCTGCGCCGGGTCGGCGTCGGGGCCTCGGGCTGGCCGGCGCCCTGTTCGAGGCGCGCCTTGCGCAGGGCGTCGGCCTTGGCGCGGTTGGCGGCGGCCGTCGCGGCCACGCGTTCGAACGTCGAGCTGGCGCCGTTCGCCGCCGGCGTCTTGAACAGGCGGTCGGCTTCGGATCTGTGAAGATCGGTCTGGTTCAAATGGGGTCGTCCTTTGGAAGGGGCGTCGCGCCGCCGCGGGCCGATGCGGCCGGCATGGCGGGAGCCCCGAGGGAAAGCGGGCCGACGCGGCGCCCTTCGCGGTCGAAGGGAATGCGATCGTCCCGGAGGTCAACTAGGCCGGCGGGGGCGCCGAGCCAGAGCGCCGGAGGCCCTGCGGCTTCGCTTCGCGCCGACCTGTTGCCTTCTTGCCAAACCCGCCTTTGCGCGGGGTCGGCCATGCGGGAGGCGGCCCGGGGGACGAGTGTCCGAAGACCCGGGCCCGCCTCGCGAATTGTCTTCAGCGGGCGCCGGTGCGCGGGCCGGCGGTCTTGCGCGGGGTGGAGGGAAGCAGACCCTCGCGCTGGGCGTTCTTGCGCGCGAGCTTCTTCATGCGCCGCACGGCTTCCTTCTTCTGGCGGGCGCGCGCTTCCGAGGGCTTCTCGTAGGCGCGGCGGGCCTTCATCTCGCGAAACACGCCCTCGCGCTGGAGCTTCTTCTTCAGGACACGGAGGGCCTGATCGACATTGTTGTCACGAACGAGAACCTGCAAGAAACTATCCTGAACAAGAGGGGGACGGTGCCTCGGCCGCGCGCGGGGCGCGCTTGGCACGAGGCTTGGCGGTCGCGGAGGAGGCGGAGGCGCCGGGCTTGCGTTTCGGCGTCTTGGGCTGTGCGGGCGGCTCGGCTGCCGCCTGCGCCAGGCGCAGCGCCTTCAGGCGCTCGGTCTTGTCCTGGCGAAGCTGGTTCTGTTCGGCGATCATCGCCATCGCCTGGCCCTTGAGACTGCTGCGGTCCGGGCTCTTTTGCAGGCCGGGTGCGGTCTCGTCGGGGGCTGTTGTCGGGTCGGTCATGCCTGTCCTCCCGTGCGCCCAGAAGGCGGGTCCTGGAAATAAAAAAGGCCGGGCAAGGCCCGACCTCTTCGCTCACGTGTCATCCGCGCCCGATCATCAGTGGTCGCGGATCGCGTCACGATCAGGCGTCGCGCAGGTTTTCCGCGGCGTTCTTGCCCGAGCGGCGATCGGCGACGATGTCGAAGCTGACCTTCTGGCCATCGGCCAGAGTGGACATGCCCGAACGCTCGACGGCGGAGATGTGAACGAACACGTCGTTGCCGCCGCCTTCCGGCGTGATGAAGCCGAAGCCCTTGGTGGAGTTAAAGAACTTTACGGTTCCGATGGTCATGACAGTCCCTTTCAAAGACGTGTCTTGGCGTCGGTCGCACCGAATGCGCGACCGCTCAAGGTTCGATATTGAGAGAGAAAATCATGAGGCGCCGACGGAGCCTGGGATAATTCAGTCAACAAGTTCGATAAGCTAAACCTAGACCCCCGATCAGTCATTTGCAATGGCGCGCCGATTTTATTTCGCGAAGGCGCTGTTGATGACGCTCAGAACTTGGCCAATCCACTGCACGCGCTGCCCTTTTCAAGGATCGGGCGCGCCGTTTTCTGAGGACGCCGCCGGGGCGGGCGATGGAGGCTCGGGCGGCCCGGCCTTCGTGCCGCCTCATTTCGACAGGCACGGCGCGCGCTGGCGATCTCCTCCCGCCCTGGGCCAGGGTGGGATGGTCCCCCGGTTGGTTCCGCCTCCGATGCGAAGGACCGCGCCGGTTCCGTAATGTTGCTCGAAACGGTCGGTCTCGACATCAATTTGTTCGACTTGCTTCGATTAAGCATATCGGAAGAAACGATGGGTCCTACCCCGCACAAAGATTTGAACGTCGCTGCGTCATCCCCGATAATGGCCCTTGGATGGTCTGGGGGCGGCACGGGGTGCCGATCGCCAGCGGAACGCCTGGGCAGATTATGTCCGCATGTTCTCCGGGCCGTCCGCGAATGTTTTCGTCGCCGGGGCGCGCGGGCTTCACGCACGCCGACCCCGACGCGCGTCCCGATGCGAGGGAAGGGCCGAACGGGTCCGGCTTCCACAGGAGACGCGCCGACATCACGGGGTTTGTAACGGCGCCGGAAACGGGCCGTGCGAAAGGACATGCCATGAAGCCGATCGCGATTATCGGAGCGGGGCTCGCCGGCCTGACGGCCGCCGCGGAATTGCAGCGCCGGGGCTTGCCGGTGATCGTGTTCGAGGCCGGCAAGGCGATCGGCGGCATGGCCGCCTCCTTCAAGGACAAGGACGGGTTCGCCTACGATTTCGGCGCCCATTTCATCACCAATCGTCTGGCGACGGCCCTCGGCGCGGCCGACACGTGCCGGACCGTCAAGCATTACGGCGAGGCGGTGCTCCTGAACGGCCGCTTCCGCAATTATCCGCTCGGCCTCCTGTTCGACCCGCGCTTTGCGGCGAGCGCCGTGAAGGCGCGCCTCACCCCCGCCGCGCCGGCCCGCTCGGCGGCCGACCTGTTCCGCGCCAATTACGGCGGCGCGCTCGCCGAGGCCGTCGCCATTCCGCTGGCGGAAGCCTGGTCGGGCGCTGCGGCGCGCGATCTCGCCCCGGCGGTCGGACAGAAGTTCGGCGCCGGCATCGCCAAGTCGATCTATCTCAACGTCGCCGCGCGGGTCAGCGGACGCGCCGTGTCCAACGGCTATTCGCACGAAATGCCCGAAAGCGCCGGCGTCTACCATGTCTATCCCGAGGGCGGGCTCGCCAAGCTCCTGGAGCCGACCGTCCAGGCGGTCCGCGCCTCGATCCGCATGGAATCGCCCGTCGAGCGCATCGTGGTGCGGGGCGAGCGGGTCGTCGCCGTGCGCGTGCGCGGCGAGGAAATCCCCGTTTCGGCCGCGATCAGCACCGCGCCGGTCAATGTCCTGCCGAAGATCGTCGAGGGCACCGACGCGCTGGATGCGCTCGCCGCCTTCCGCTACCGGCCGATGGCCTTCGTCAACCTGCGCTTCTCGGGCCGGGCGATCCTGCCCGACACGATGCTCTGGGTTCCCGATCGCCAGCAGCGTTTCTTCCGCGTCACCGAGGCGCCGATCTCGATGCCCTGGCTGGCGCCGGAGGGAAAGACGCTCCTGACCTACGATCTCGGCTGCGAGGTCGGCGACGAAACCTGGCGCATGGCCGACGAGGATCTGGCCGAGCTCTGCCTCGAGGGCACCTGCCGCATCTTCGGCAACGACCTGCGCAAGCGCTATCTCGGCGCGGGCGGCACGCTGCGCACGCCGATCGCCTATCCGGTCTTCCTGTCGAGCTACGAAAGCGCGCGTCAGCGCTTCGCCCAGGATTCCGGCGTCGCGGGCCTCTACAGCATCGGCCGGCATGGCGAGTTCGCCCATATCCTGATGGAGGACATCTACTGGCGCACGCTGCGCCGCATGAACGACGTCGCCGCCTATGTCGGGGACCGGCAGGCCTCGGGCAGCGATCCGGTGCGCGATCTCATGGGCGTCTCCTCGGAGCTTCTGGACAGTCTCGCCGGCAGCCTGCAGCCGGCGCCGGCCCCGCACGCCTGAGGCGGGCGGGACGCGATCGGTCCGGGCGCCATAATGCCGCGCCCGGTGCGATCCCGATCATGGGGAGGCTGGGCAGCGCCCGCGCGGACGGCTATGGGCAAGGGGCGTGTCCTTCCTTGCGCCCCGGAGTTGCCGTCGTGATCCAGAAGCGTGATCAGAAAGCGTTGTCGCGATGAGCGATCCCCTCGCGTTCCTGGCCGGCGGGGGCGAAGCGTCGCGGATGATCGCCGAGCGCGACTGGAGCGGGCATGTGCTCGGGCCCCCCGAAGGATGGCCGGACGACCTGCGCGCCGCGCTCAGCCTCGTTCTCAACTCGTCGGAATCGATGATCCTCGCCTGGGGGCCGGAGCTCAGCTTCTTCTTCAACGAGACCTATTTCCCTCTTCTCGGGCCGCGCCTGCCCTGGGCCATGGGCGAGCGCTTCGACAAGGTCTGGGCCGACGGCTGGGAGCAGGCCAAGCCCATCATCGACGCGGCCTTCGCGGGCGAGCGGCAACGCTTCGTCGATCTGCCCTGGCGCCTCGACACCGATCGCGGCGCGCGCGACACATGGTGGACCTTCTCCTATTCGCGGGTTCTCGATGCACGCGGCGAGATCGCCGGGCTTTTCATCTTTACCAACGAAACCACCGATCGCGTTCTCAGCGACGCGGCCTTACGGGAAAGCGAGGCGCAGTTCCGCGCCTTCGCCGAGGTCGTGCCGAACCATGTCTGGGCGGCGCGGCCGGACGGCGAGATCTACTGGTTCAACCAACGCGTCTCCGCCTATACCGGCCTGACGATCGACGGCTTCGGCGGCCCCTCGGGCTGGGGTCGCAGCGTCCATCCGGCCGATCTGCCGGTGGCGGCGGCGACCTGGGCCGCTTCGCTGGAAAGCGGCTCGGCCTATGAGACGGAGTTGCGCATCCGCCGGGCCGATGGCGCCTATCGCTGGTTCCTGGCGCGGGCCGAGCCGGTGCGCGGCGAGGACGGCGCGATCCTGCGCTGGGTCGGCACCAACACCGATATCGACGACCGACGCCGGCAGGCCGCCGAACTCGCCCGCTTCGCCGCGCGGCTGGAGGAGCAGGTGCGCGAGCGCACCGCCGACCGCAACGCGCTCTGGCAGCTGACACCCGACCTGATGCTGCGTTGCGCCTTCGACGGCACGATCACCGCCGCCAACCCGGCCTGGGCGGAAATCCTCGGCTGGCAGGAGCACGAGCTTCTGGGCACCAGCCTCTTCGACTTCGTGCATCCCGAGGACGAGGCGCGCACCATGGAAGGCGCGCGCGAGCTGTCCAACGGGCAGGGCCATGCCCGCTTCGACAATCGCTACCGCCGCAAGGACGGCACCTATCGCTGGATCAGCTGGTCGACGCGGCCGAGCGAAGGCGTCATCAACGCGATCGGCCGCGACATCACCCTCGACAAGGAACGCGCCGAAGCGCTGGCCAAGACCGAGGAGGCGCTTCGCCACGCCCAGAAGATGGAGGCGGTGGGCCAGCTCACGGGCGGTCTCGCCCACGACTTCAACAATCTTCTCGCCGGCATTTCGGGCAGTCTCGAACTCATGGCGCGGCGCCTGGCACGCGGCGAGACCGAGGAGATCGAGCGCTATCTGACGGGCGCGCAAGGGGCCGCGCGGCGTGCGGCGGCGCTGACGCATCGGCTTCTGGCCTTCTCGCGCCGCCAGACGCTCGCCCCCAAGGCGACCGACGTCGTCGCGCTCGTGGCCGAGATGGAAGACCTCGTGCGGCGCACGGTCGGGCCGGGGATCGCGCTGCGCATCCATTCCGCCGACGATCTCTGGCCGGTTCTGGTGGACCCGAACCAGCTCGAGAACGCGCTTCTCAACCTCTGCATCAACGCGCGCGACGCCATGCCCGACGGCGGCGTGCTTGCGATCGAACTCTTCAACCAGCATCTCGACGCCGCGTCCGCCGGGGAGCGCGACCTGCCGCCCGGCGACTATGTCAGCCTCTGCGTCGGCGACACGGGAACGGGCATGACCGCCGATGTCCTGTCGCGCGCCATGGAGCCCTTCTTCACGACCAAGCCCATCGGTGTCGGCACCGGGCTCGGCCTGTCGATGATCTACGGTTTCGTGCGCCAGTCGGGCGGGCAGGTGCGGATGGATTCGACGCCCGGCGAGGGAACGCGCGTCTGCCTGCATCTGCCGCGCCATCGCGGCGAGGCCGAGGGAACCGAAAGCGGCGATGCGAGCGCCGAGCTGCCGCAGGCCGAGGCGGGCCAGACGGTTCTCGTGGTGGACGACGAGGCGCTGGTGCGGATGCTGATCGTCGAGGTGCTGGAAGATCTCGGTTATGCGGCGCTGGAAGCCGAGGACGGCCCTTCGGCGCTGGCGGAGCTGCGCCGGGGCGGGCGCATCGATCTTCTCGTCACCGATGTCGGCCTGCCCAACGGCATGAACGGGCGGCAGGTGGCGGAAGCGGCGCGCGAGCTGCGCCCCGATCTGAAGGTCCTGTTCGTCACCGGCTATGCGGAAGGAACGGTGCTGAACCCCGAACATCTCGGCCCCGACACGCAGGTCGTCACCAAGCCCTTCGCGCTCGACGATCTGGCGCGCCGCATCTCGGCGCTCGTCTCGGGTCATTGAGAGGTCAGAGCCCGAACAGGCGGCGGTCCCAGAATACCGGCTCGTGCAGGCTTGCCTCGATCAGCCGGAATTCGGGATGCGCCGGGTTGATCAGGATGTTGCGCTCGGGCCGGGCGACGACGCTCGGCACGAAGAGAAGCACGCTGCGCCGCTCGGTGCACCAGCGCTCCCCGAACCCCTTGCTGACGGTCGGCGGCATCACGTCCCAGCCGGGCAGGGCGGGCGGCGAGAAGACCTCGTAGCTGAGGCCCCTCGGCAGGGTCGCGGTGACGAAATGCTGGTTCGGTGGCAGGCGGCCGCTGCCATGCACGAGCTTTTCCAGAAGCGCGGTCGCGAAATGCTCGCTCGTGTAGATGAGCGGGCTGCCCGGCGTGTTCCAGCGGCCGGGCGCGATGGTCGAACCCGTGGCGTCGAAGATCGGATAGGTGCCGGCAGGGTCCCCGATCCGATAGGATTGCAGCGTCCGATCGAGGACCTGCGCCGTCACGCGGCGCTGCCATATTGGAGGCGGCCGAGAATATCGAGCACGAGTTCCGCGCCGATCTCGCTGCCGATCACCATGTCGATCGGGCTGCGATCCTCCAGCATGGAATGGGGGCGGAAGAGGAAATCCCGCGCCTCGCCCTCTTCGCGCCAGACGGCGAGTGCCAGACCCCAGACGCGGGCGACGCGGGCAAGCCGCGCCCCTTCGTCGGAGGACAGGCGATGGCTCCCCTTGCGCCGCTCGTAGGTCGCCTTGGGCACCAGACGATATTTGAACTGCGCATCATCGGGCGCGATCAGCCGCGCCACGCGGTCGAGCGCGCCGATCGGCAGGCCGCTCTCGATCCGCGAGATCAGGCCGAAGGGCGAGAGCGGCGTGGCCTCGCGGCTCGGCAGGCCGAGAACCTCGGCCATGGTGTTGATCGCCAGCATGGGTCACCTTCCGTCTCAGTTGAGGCTATACTTGGCCTCAAGTGAGACGGAAGGCAAGAGGCGCCCGCGTCAGGCGCCGCTCACCCGCACATAGAGCGAATAGATCGAGGTCGTGGCGGCGATGAAGAGCCGATTGCCCTTCGGCCCGCCGAAGCAGAGATTGGCGACGACCTCCGGCACGAGGATCTTGCCGAGCCGCGTTCCATCCGGGTGGAAGACATGGACGCCGTCGGCCGCGCTCGACCAGAGGCGGCCGTCGCGATCGACGCGCATTCCGTCCGGCACGCCCCGGTCGATCGTGGCGAAGACCTCGCCGCCGGTGAGCCTCGCGCCCTCGACCCGGAAGCGGCGGATGTGGCGAGGCTTCGTCTCGTCGTGGCTGCCGCCGGAATCGGCGATATAGAGAAGCGAATGGTCGGGCGAGAAGCAGAGCCCGTTCGGCTGGATGAAATCCTCCACCACGCGGGTGATGTCGCCCGTCGAGCCGTCGATGCGGTAGACGCCCTGGCAGGGCTGTTCCTGATCCGCCCTGTGGCCTTCGTAATCGTCGCGAATGCCGTAGTTCGGGTCGGTGAACCAGATCGAGCCGTCGCGGTGGACGACGACATCGTTCGGCGAGTTCAGCCGCTTGCCCTCGAAATGCGTGGCGAGAACCGAGATCGCCCCATTGGCCTCCGTGCGCGTGACGCGCCGCCCGCCGTGCTCGCAGGACACGAGCCGCCCCGCGCCGTCGCGCGTGTGGCCGTTGGTGTAGCCGGCGGGCGCGCGGAAGACATGGGTGCCGACGTCGGGAATCCAGCGCAGCATCCGGTCGTTCGGAATGTCGCTCCAGAGAAGGGAATTCCCGTCGCCGAACCAGACCGGCCCTTCCGCCCAGCGGCAGCCGGTGTGGATCTGTTCCAGCGTGACGTTGATGAGGGCGACCTCGGAAAAGCGCGGGTCGAAGGTTTCGTAAAGCATGGGACGGGCTCGAAAAGGGCGGATGGGGTCAGGCGCGGCCGGATTTGGGATCGCCGGCCAGAGTGATGATGGCAATGATGATGAGGCCGGTGAGGAGCAGGCGCAGCCCCGCGCCGACGCCGAACGTGTTCAGCATGGTGACGAGGAGATAAAGAAAGAGCGAGGCACCCCAGAGGCCGGCGACATTGGACCGCCCGCCCGAAACGGACGAGCCGCCAACCACCACGACCGCGATCGAGGCGAGAAGATATTCCTCGCCCATGTTGAGCGAGGAGCCGCCCGAGAAGCCGGCGAGCACCGCGCCGCAGAGCCCGGCCAGCGTCGCCGACAGGACATAGGTCAGGAAGCGCACGCGATCGACGCGAATGCCGGCGAGACCCGCCGCGCGCTGGTTCTGCCCGATGGCCGAGACCGAGCGGCCATAGACCGTGCGATGGAGGAGGAGCCCCATCAAGCCGCAGAGGGCGAGCGTCGCGATGGCGAGATAGGGAATGCCGAGAATGCGCCCGGTGGCGAAGGCGGCGAAGCTTTCGGGCGGGCGCACGCGCAGGCCACGCCCGTAGCTGATGGCGGTGGACTGGACGAGGAAGCTCGCCGAAAGGGTCGCGATGATCGGTGGGATCGAAAGGAGGCGGATCAGGAGATAGTTGAAGGCGCCGACCAGCGCGCCGACGCCGAGCGCGACGGCGAGACCCAGAAGAATGCGCCCATCCGCCTCGTTCATCGCCACCATGGAGAGCGTGCCGGCGAGCGCGATGGTCGAGGGGATCGACAGATCGACATTGCCGGGGCCGGTCGTGATGACGAACATCTGACCAAGGCCGACGATGACATACATGGTCGCGAAGGTCAGCGCCGTGGAGAGGATCTGCCCGCCGCCCGTGCCGCCGGTGAAGGCGAGCGTGGCGAGGAAGATCAGGAGCGCCCCGCCGAAGGAGAAGGCATAGGGGTGGCGCGTGGCAAAGCCCGGCGCCTGCGATGCGGCCGCGCTCATGCCGCCCTCCGTTCGGTCTGGTTGACGAGGGCGCGCAGCGCCAGAACCGCGATCAGGATCGCGCCCTGCGCGCCGATCTGCCAATCGGGCGAAATGCGCAGGAACGAGAGGAGCGAGCCGGCGAGCGTCAGCGTGAGGGCGCCGATCACCGCGCCGACCGGCGAGACGCGCCCGCCCGTGAACTCGCCGCCGCCCAGAATGACGCCGGCGATCGACAGAAGCGTGTAGCGCAGCGCGATATTGGCGTCGGCCGAGGTGGTGAGGCCGACCAGCGTCAGGCCGCTGAGAACGCCGAAGAAGCCGCAGAGCGCATACATGGTCATCTTGGCGCGCAGGAGCGACCAGCCGGCGCGGCGCACCGCCTGCGGATTGCCGCCGGCCCCGCGCAGGACCGTGCCGAAGGAGGAGCGCATCAGGAGAAGATGCACCGCCAATGCGAGCGCGGCGCTGGCCAGAATCGCGAAGGGCACGAGCGGCGTCTTCAGCTTCACGAGGCCCGAGAGCCAGGCCGGCGCCGAGCCGCCGGGCGAGGGCAGGAGAAGGATGGCGGCCCCCAGCCAGACGAAGCTGAGGCCGAGCGTCACGACAATGGAGGGCAGGTTGCGCCAGTGGATCAGCGCGCCGATGCCGGCATAGGCCGCGATGCAGAGGACAAGCAGGAGGACGCCCAGAAGCGGCGTCTCGTTCAGAACCGTCGCGCCGATACAGGCGACGAGGCTGACGAAGCCGCCGATCGAGAGATCGAGATCGTTGACGGTGATGACGCAGAGCTGCGCGATCGTCGCGAGCGCGATCGGCAGCGCCAGATTGAGCATGAGGTTCAGGCCGAGATAGCTCATGGCCCGGGGCTGGACGATGAAGATGACAGCCAGAAGCAGGATGAAGGACACAGGGGGCAGGAGCGCGCGCAGGACACGCGGGGTGAGAAGCGCGTTCATGCCGCGTCCTCCTTGAAGGACGCGCTGAGAATGCGCGCTTCGGTGAGGTCGGCGCGCGGCAGTTCGTCCACGATCCGCCCCGTGCGCAGGACGTAGATCTGATCGCAGCTCTTCAATTCATCGAACTCCGTCGTGTACCAGATGAAGGTTCGACCCTTTTCGGCCTCCGCGCGAACCTGCGCATAGACTTCCTGCTTGGTGCCGATATCGACGCCGCGCATCGGATCGTCCATCAGGATGATGTCGGCATCCGAGCCGAGCGCGCGGGCGAACAGCGCCTTCTGCTGGTTGCCGCCGGAGAGGGTCAGGATGTTGTTGCCCATGTCGGGCGTGCGGATGGCGATGCGGCGCTGCCAGTCCGCTTCCATGGCGCGCTCGCGCGCGGGGTCGATCAGCCCCAGCCGCGTCAGGCCGCGCAGCGAGCGGATGGTGACGTTCTGGCCGATGGACCAGAGCGGAAACACGCCGTCCGTCTGCCGGTCACCCGCCACGAAGGCGGTGCGGCCCTCCACTTTCGCAAAGCGCGAGCCTCGGAACGAGGCGTTCTGGAGAAGCACGAGAAGCGCCGTCTGGCCATGGCCGGCCAAGCCCGCCAAGCCGATGATCTCGCCGCGCCGCGCTTCCAGCGCGCCGCCGCCGCGCGGGCTCGAAGCGCGCGCCACGACCGGCGCGGCCGAGCGCGCCCGCGCCTCGACCACCGCCTCGTCCTCATGCGCGACGACATGGCCCATGCTCTCGACCAGGGAATAACGGTCGAAGCCGGAGGCTGGCCGGACATCCACCACGCGGCCGTCGCTCATCACGGCGATGCGGTCGCAGGTGGAGAGGATTTCGCCGAGGATATGCGAGATCAGGATGACGCTGCCGCCCCTGGCGACGAAGCCCCGGACATAGGCCAGAAGCTGGCTCGCCGCGCTTCCGTCGAGCGAGGAGGTCGGCTCGTCGAGGATCACGAGGCGCGGCGTCGGGTCGTCGCCGGCAAAGACGGTCGCGATCTCCACCATCTGCCGCTGGCCGAGCGCGAGGTCGGCGAGAAGGTCCTCTGAACCGATGCCGTGGCCGGGGAAGATCTCGTCGAGCTTCTGGCGGATCAGCGCGCTCGCGCGGCGCCGCCAGCCGAAGCCCCGAAGCGCGCCATGACGCACGCGGGTGTTCTCCGCGACGGTCAGATTGGGGCAGAGCGAAAGCTCCTGGAAGACGCAGCGCACGCCGAGCGAGCGGGCGCGCGATACGCCGTATCGCCCGGTCTGGTCTTCGCCCGACAGGGTGAGCGTGCCGGTATCGGGCACGACATTGCCGACGAGCACTTGCATCAGGGTCGACTTGCCCGCGCCATTGTGGCCGGCGAGGCCCAGGCACTCGCCGGGGCGGATGTCCAAATCGACGCCGCGCAGGGCGCGCACCGCGCCGAAGCTCTTTTCGATGGCGCTGAGGCGCACCAAGGCGCCGGCCGATCCGGGTTCCGTCATGCTGGCCTCGAGATAAGAAGCATGCGCCGCCGCAGGACGCTGCGACGGCGCGGATAGGACAGGGAGGCCTTACTTGCCAGCGATCACTCGTTTGGCGTCATCCAGCGAATATTCGACATTGGCGACGCCGCCCTTCTGCGTGTTCTTGATGGCCTCTTCGAGCCCGGCCTGATCGATCGACAGGAAGGGAACGACGAGGTCCTTCGGCACGTCCTGCCCGTCGAGAATCTGCTGCGCCACCCAGAAAGCCAGCGTCGAGACGCCCGGTGCGATCGAGACCGACATGGTCTCGTAGCCATTGGCGTCCTTCTGCTCCTTCCACCAGCGCAGCTCGTCCTCGCGGTTGCCGAGGATGATGGTGGGCGTCTTGCGGCCCGCCGCCTTGAAGGCCTCCGCCGCGCCGAACCCGTCGCCGCCCTGCGTCACGACGCCGACCACCTCGGGCAGGCTCGGCAACACGCCCGCCACCGACTTCTGCGCGACGGTCTGCGTCCAGTCGCCCTGAACCTCGCTGACGACCTTGAACTTATTGTGCGCGGCGACGCCGCTCTGGATGCCCTCGTGGATTTCGGTGTCGACCGAGGTGCCGGCAAGGCCACGGATTTCGAGGAGATTGCCGCCATCGGGATAGCGCCCGGCCAGATAGTCGAGCTGACCCGCGCCCATCTTCTTGAAGTCCACCGCCACGCGCCAGGCGCAGGGCTCGGTCACGATGCCGTCGAAGGACACGACGACGATGCCCGCGTCGCAGGCTTCCTTCACCGCGCCGTTGAGGGCGGTCGGCGAAGCGGAGTTGATGACGATGGCGTTGTAGCCCTGCAGGATCATGTTCTGGATCTGCGCGGCCTGCTCGGTCGCCTGGTTCTCGGCGGTGGTGAAGGCGTCGGCGGATTTCACCACGCCCGCCTTCACGGCCTCGCCCGTCACCTTGGCCCAGCTTTCCAGCATGGCCTGACGCCAGGAATTGCCGGCATAATTGTTGGACAGAGCGATCGTCTTGTCCTTCGTGTCGGCCATCGCGCCGCCGGCGGCGTAAAGCGCCAGCGTTGCGGCCGAGAGCGCCAATGCGAGCTTCTTCATCGTCTTCTCCCCAAGGCCGGCGTCTCGCCGGCAGTCCAGCCACCCCGATGCTCGCCGGGGCGCCCGTCGCTCTCCCAAGCGACTCCTCGCGCCCAATCTGTAAGGCGCGCCCTGCTTTGTCCAAGCCGATGCGCGCAGGATGGATGCGGGAACCCGCAAGGGACGTGCAGGCTTGCGCTCTGGTGCCGCCCCCTCGAACGTGATGGTGTCGGCCCCATGAACCCGACGCCCGCGCCCGCCCGCGCCTCCGCCCTTTCGCCGCGCCCCCGGCTCGACAGCGAAACGCTGTTTCGCCATCTCATCCGCGTGTCGCAGGCGCTCGCGGGCCGAGTGGACATTCAGGCCGCGATCCAGGCCGTGTCGGACGAGCTCGCCGCCATCCTGCCGCACGACCATCTCGACGTCTGCATCCTGCGGCAGGACCATCACATCGCCTACGAGGCCGGCGCGCACACGGACTGGAGCCTCAACGCCCATCCCCTGCCGATCGAGGGCAGCCCGATCCGCACGGTGCTTCTGGGGCAGGAGCCCTATCTGATCTCGGGCGACGCGCTGGCCGATCCGCGCTTTCACTTCGCCGGCGCCTTCGCCCATCCGATCTTTCACGAGAACCTCCAGAGCCGGCTCCATGTGCCGCTTCTGGTGCGCGGCGAGATCATCGGCGCCCTGTCCGCCTCCAAGCGGGCGCGCGACTTCTACGACGGGCGCGACATCGCCTTCGCCCGGCACGTCGCCGACGTTCTCGCCCCCTATTTCTACGCCCTGCGCACGGCCGAGGACGCGCGCCGCCTCGCGATCGAGGAGGCGGAAGGGCGGGTGCGCGAGGACGCCCTGCGCGAAGGCGCGCTGCGCCTCACCGAGGAACTGGAGCGCGAGCGCCAGCGCATCGGCATGGACCTGCACGACCTGACGCTCGCCGACCTGACGCGGCTTCACCGACGCATCGCGCGGCTGCGCGAGGCGGGGGCCCCGAGCGTGGAGGGCTGGGAGGGCGTGGAGGCGGAGCTTGCCCGCACCATGGCGAGCCTTCGCGAGATCATCGACGACGCGCGGCCCAACATTCTCCAGCTCTTCGGTCTGGCCGACGGGATCGAGGATTTTCTCGGCCGCGCGCTCGACGGTTCGGGCTCGGGCATCGGCTGGCGCTTCGCCGATCGGAGCGCCGGGGCGGCCGACCGGCTCACCGAGACGCTGCGTGTCGCCCTGTTCCGCATCGTGCAGGAAGCGGTGAACAACGCCGCCCACCATGCCGAACCCTCGCTGATCGAGGTGGACCTGCGAAGGGAGGCAAGCGCCCTCGTGATCGAAGTGCGCGACGACGGGATCGGCTTCGCCTCGCTCGCCCAGCGCAAGCGCGTCGGCGGCATCCGCAACATGCAGACGCGGGCCCGGCTGGTCGGCGCCGGCTTCCAGATCGGGCGCCGCCCCGACCGGCGCGGCACGATGGTTCAGGTGCGCCTGCCGCTCGACCCTCGCGCCGAGAGCACGGGGGGCCTTGCGCCATGAACGTCCTGATCGTGGAGGACGATGCGGTTCACCGGGCGTTCCTCAGCGAGGTGATCGGCCGGACCCTGCCTCAGGCACGTGTCGTGGAAGCGGAAAACGGCGTGGTCGGCGAGCGGTTGGCGCTGGAGCACGGCGCGCTTCATGCCGTGGTGGATCTTCAGATGCCGCAGCGCACGGGGGTCGATCTCGCCCGCGCGCTCTGGGCGCGGCGTCCGACGACGAGCATCGTCTTCTGGTCGAACTACGCGGACGAAGCCTATGTGCGGGGCGTGTCGCGCATCGTGCCGGGCGGCGCGTCCTACGGCTATATCCTGAAATCGGCGTCGGAAGAGCGCCTCAGCCTCGCGCTGCGCGGCGTGTTCCTCGAAGGCCAGTGCATCATCGATCGCGAAATCCGCTCGGTGCAGCAGCGCTCGGCGGACCGCACGGAAAGCTTCACCGACGTCGAATACGAAATCCTGACCGATCTGGCGCTCGGCCTCACGGATCGGCTGATCGCCGAGCGGCGGGGCCTGTCGCTCCGCAGCGTGCAGAACCGGCTCCAGCAGATCTACGACAAGCTCGGCGTCTACGAGTTCGAGGGCGGCTCGGAAGTGTTCAACCTGCGCATGCGCGCCGTGGCGCTCGCGCTGCTGCGCAAGGCGCTGAACCGCGAAAGCCTGGAACAGGCCGAAGCCGCGCTGCAGGATTGGTTGCGACGGCGCTAGAGCGACCGGCTCGGACCGGAGATTCCGCTCACGGCGCTTGCCAGGCCGTGCGCTCGACTTCCATTCCGGCCGAGGGCGCGTCCAGCTCGAACACGATGCCGGACGGGTGGAAGTCGATCCGGGCGGTGCCGCCGAACTCGGCCGAGAGCACCCGCTCCACGATCCGGCGCCCATAGCCGCTCTCGCCCGGCGGGGCGACGTCAGGCCCGCCCTTTTCGATCCATTGCAGCGTGAAGCGCCCGCCACCGATGCGCCAGGTCACGTCCACCGTTCCCGTGCCATTGCTGAGCGCGCCGTAGCGAAGGGCGTTGTCGCCGAGTTCGTGCATGGCGAGCGAGAGCATGGTGGCGATGCGCGGCTTCAGCCGAACGTCCGGCCCGGCCACATGCAGGCGGCCGTCCACCTTGTCGTGGATCGGATCGAGCGCGCCCTGGATCACGTCCACCAGAAGCGCGCTCGCCCAGGCCTCGTCGGTCAGGACATCGTGCGAGCGGGCGATCGCGTGGAGACGCCCGGTGACGGCGGCGGCGACGCGGTCGGGCACCGACCCGTCGCGGAGCGTCTGGAGGACCACCGTCTGAACCGTCGCCAGCGTGTTCTTGACCCGGTGGTTCAGCTCGCGATTGAGAAGGAAACTGTGTTCCTCGGCCCGCTTGCGCTCGGTGACGTCGAGCTGCGAGGCGAAGAAATAGGTCAATTCGCCCTTGGCGAAGACCGGCGAGATCAGAAGCGCGTTCCAGAAGGTCGAGCCGTCCTTGCGATAGTTCAGAAGGTCGATCTCAATGGATTCCTGCCGCTCGATCGCCTCGCGCACCTTCTGCGCGTCGGCGCGGCGCGTGGCGGGACCCTGCAGGAAGCGGCAGTTGCGGCCGATGATCTCCTCCCGCTCGTAGCCGGTCAGGCGCAGGAAGGAATCGTTGCAGAAGACGATCGGATTGTCGGCCTGCCGGGGGTCGGTGATCACCATGGGCATGCGCGTCGTGCGCACGGCGGAGGCGAACGGGTCCTCGCTGCCGCCCGTGGGAATGCCGAGTTCCGTTTCGACGCTGGGCCGGATGCTGTCAGTCACGATCGGAAACTCCTTGGGCGCCGGGAATGGCCCTTGAGGAGGCGCCCAGTCGCGGCGCGCGCACGATAGGGCAGGGCCTTCGCCCCGTCGAGGGCCGCTCGGGTCGCATCCCCGGCAAAACGGGCGCTCCGGCGGGAGGCGGCGTGCCCCGCGATCGGCAAACACGGCCGGCGGGTTGATCCCGGGGGCATCGTCGGCCATTTGGCACCATGCCGGGCCGAAGCCGGCGAAGCGGCGAGCGAGGACGCGGCGCGCATGGAGATGAAGGTTCCCAACGCCATGGCCGACGTGTCCGCCTCCGACGCGAGCGCGGCGACCCGCGCGCCGGGGCGGTTCCGCGCGCTGGTGCGTCGCGAGGAAATCGCGCTCGTCGTTCTCGCCGCCCTCGTCGGGGCGCTCAGCGGTCTTCTCGTCATGGGCATAGGCGGCGCGGCGCAGGCCCTTCACGTTTTCCTGTTCCGGCTCGAGCCGGGGGCCAAGCTCAGTGGGTCGCAGACCCTGGCCTCGCCGCTACTGGCCTTTCTGCCGGTCGCGGGCGGCGCGCTCCTCGGCCTGATGCTCGCCTGGTCCGCCTGGCGGAAGTCGCGACCTCTCATCGATCCGATCGAGGCCAATGCGCTGCATGGCGGTCGCATGTCGTTTCGCGACGGCATCGTCGTGGTGGCGCAGAACCTCGTTTCCAACGGTTTCGGCGCCTCGGTCGGCCTCGAAGCGGCCTATACGCAGATTTCGGCCGGCCTCGCCTCGCGCTTCGGCGTCGCCTTCGAGATGCGCCGGGGCGACATGCGCACGCTCGTCGGCTGCGGCGCGGCCGCGGCGATCGCGGCGGCCTTCGACGCGCCGCTGACGGGCGCCTTCTACGCGTTCGAACTCATCATCGGCACCTATTCGGTGGTGGCGCTCGCGCCCGTCGTCGCGGCCGCGCTGTCGGGCATGTTCGTGTCCCGCCTCCTGTCGCAGGGCAGCCATTTCATCGACATGACCGCGCCGGCGACGCTTCCCGCCTCGGCCTGGCCCGCCGCGCTTCTGCTCGCAGCCCTCGCCGCCGGGCTCGGCATCCTGATCATGCAGGGCGTCACGCTGGTGGAGCGCGGCTTTCGGCGCACGCGGCTGCCCGCCGTCATGCGGCCGGCCGTCGGCGGCCTGCTTCTCGGGGGGCTCGCGCTCCTGACGCCGCAGGTCCTGTCCTCGGGTCACGGGGCTCTGGAAGTGCGCATCGACGCGGCCATGAGCCTGTCCTCGCTCTTCGTGATCCTGGCCTTGAAGGCGCTGGCCTCGGCCGTGTCGATCGGCAGCGGCTTTCGCGGCGGCCTGTTCTTCGCCTCGCTGTTTCTGGGCGCCATGCTCGGTCGCATCTTCGCCACGCTGGCCGGCCCGCTTCTGCCCGGCGTCGAGCCGGTGGTCTTCGCGGTGGTCGGCATGAGCGCGCTCGCGACCGCGATCGTCGGCGGCCCGCTCACCATGACCTTCCTGGCGCTGGAGATGACGGGCGACTTCCCGATCGCCGCGCTGGTTCTGCTCGCCGCCGTCGCCACCTCGCTCGCGGTGCGCCGGACCTTCGGCTATTCCTTCGCCACATGGCGCTTCCACCTGCGCGGCGAAAGCATCCGCAGCGCCCACGACATCGGCTGGATTCGCAACCTGACGGTCGGGCGCATGATGCGGCGCGACCTTCGCACCGTGCCGACCGACACCTCGCTGAAGGCCTTCCGCCGATCCTTCCCCCTGGGCTCGACGCAGCGCGTCATCGCGGTGGACCCGGCGAGCGACGCCTATGCCGGCATCGTCCTCGTGCCGGACGCCTATGCCGACGGCTTGAGCGATCTCGACGCGCCGATCTCGACGCTTCTGCGCTTCGCCGACGCGACGCTGCGCCCGTCCATGAACGCGCGCGAGGCCATGGCCGTGTTCGACGCGGCGGAAAGCGAAGCTCTGGCGGTGGTGGACGGGCCGGAGACCAAACGCGTGGTCGGGCTCCTGACCGAAAGCCACACGCTGCGCCGCTACAGCGAGGAACTCGACCTTCGCCGCCGCGAGGCCACCGGCACGGCCTGACGCTGCCCGAAAGGGACGTGGGGCGTCATCCGTCGATCCGCGAGGCGCGCGCCAGCGCCGCCAGGATCATGCGCTCGGATTGCGTGAGATAGCGCTCCATGGCCTGGCTCGCGGCTTCGGGTCGCCCGGCTTCGAGATCGGCGAGAATGGCGGCGTTCATCTCGATATAGGGAACGTGGAGCAGCTCGGGGTCGTGCAACTGGCCGAAGCAGAGGCGCAGCTCGGCCGCGACCTGCGCAAAGAAATCCGACAGGCGCTGGCTGTCGGCAAGATCGACCACGGCGGCATGAAAGCGCATATTGGCGCTGCCGACACCCTGCCAGTCCCGCGCCTCGCGCCGCGCGCGCCCTTCCGTGACCGCCGCCTGCATCCGCGCCACCGCCGGATGGCCGGGATAGGCCCGCGCCAGCGCCTTGCATTCCAGGAGACGGCGCACCCGGTAGATGTCGAGGATCGAGGCGGCGGACGGCACGGCGACGAAGACGCCCCGGTTGGGCTCGTGCCGCAGCAGACCGTCCTTGGTCAGAAGGCGGAAGGCCTCGCGCAGCGTGTTGCGCGACACGTCGAACCGCGCCGCCAGGGCGGCTTCGGACAAGCGTTCGCCCGGCTTCAGCTCGCCGGCGATCAACTGATCGCGCAGCGCGGCGGCGATACGAGCCGTCAAGGACGGCGAGGAGAGCCCGGCGCCGTTCAACCGAAAACGCCGCTGCGGTCGATCCCGCAGCGCTTCCTGATCGCCCGCGCCGCCATCGTCACTCCCCGATCCGTCCCGAAACCTCGTCCCGAAACCCATCTCTCGAATCGCTGCGGACCATCGGCCAAGCCGGGACGCGCTTCAAGCCCCCGAACGCGAAGCCGAGCCGGCAAAGGCGCGAAATGCGCAAGGCCACGTCAGAACCCTGCTCAAACCGCAGGCGATGCGCTCAAGCTCTCCACAAATTGCAGAACAGGAATGCAAAAATCGTTGAACAATATTGACTGCATCGTTCATCGAGCGCAGTCTGAGGCCGCAATTCGGCCTCAATTTTCGAGCGTGCACCGCCACCGGAGGAGAATGACGATGAATCCCGCCACGTCCGGGTCCAAGGCCTCGCCGGCCTCGCCCAGCCTCGTCGAGACGGCCGCCGCGCGCCGATCCTCGCTCACCGCCGCCGTGTTCCTGATGGCGACCTCCGCCATCGGCCCCGGCTTCATCACCCAGACCGCCTCCTTCACGGCGACCATGGGCGCGGCCTTCGCCTTCGGCATCCTCGCCTCGGTGCTGATCGACTTCGTCGTGCAGCTCAACATCTGGCGCATCGTCGCGGTGACGCGCATGCGCGCTTCCGACATCGCCAATGCCGCGATCCCCGGCGCCGGCTATTTCCTGGCCGTGCTCGTCATCTTCGGCGGCCTGATCTTCAACATCGGCAATATCGCGGGATCGGGCCTCGGCCTCAACGCGCTGGTCGGGCTCGATCCAAAGGTCGGCGGCGCCCTCTCGGCGCTCATCGCCATCGGCATCTTCTCGTCCAAGCGCGCCGGCATGGCGGTGGACCGCATCATCATCGTGCTCGGCATCCTGATGATCGCGCTGACGCTCTTCGTCGCCATCACGTCCAACCCGCCGGTCGGCGAGGCGCTGCGCCAGACGGTCTGGCCCGACCAGATCAATTTCGCCACGATCACCACGATCGTCGGCGGCACGGTGGGCGGCTACATCACCTATGCCGGCGCGCACCGCCTTCTCGACAAGGGCACGGTGGGCGTCGAAAATCTCGGCCCCGTGACCCGCGCCGCCCTGACGGGCATCGCCGTCACCGGCGTCATGCGCTTCGTCCTGTTCCTCGCCGTGCTCGGCGTCGTCGCGGGCGGCGTCACGCTCGACCTGTCGGGTCAGGCGGCCAACCCGGCGGCCCAGGCCTTCTACGCGGCGACCGGCGAACTCGGCCTGCGCCTCTTCGGCGTGGTGCTCTGGGCGGCGGCCATCACCAGCGTCATCGGCGCGGCCTACACGTCCGTCACCTTCTTCAACACGTTCAACCCCAAGTTGACCGAGCGCGGCCGCGCCTGGTCGACCGTCGTCTTCATCGCCGTCTCGCTGCTCGCCTATATCGCGATCGGCACCGCCCCGGCGGCGCTCCTGATCTTCGTCGGCGGCTTCAACGGCCTGATCCTGCCGATCGGCCTCACCATCTTCATCTACGCCGCCTGGGCGCGGCCGGACCTCATGCCAGGCTATCGCCACCCCCTGTGGCTGACGGTGCTCGGCGTCCTCACCTGCGCCCTGACCTGGTGGATGGGCTACAAGTCGATCGGCCCCATCTTCGCCTTCCTTTCCATGTGAGCCAGGGAGAGACCCGCATGACCACCACGATCGATCTCAACAGCGATCTCGGCGAGGGCTACGGCGCCTGGGCCATGGGCGACGACAAGGCGATGCTGTCCATCGTCTCCAGCGCCAACATCGCCTGCGGTTTTCACGCAGGCGACCCGGGCGGCCTGCTGCGCACCTTGCACGAGGCGGCGGACCGGGGCGTCGCGGTGGGCGCGCATGTCTCCTATCCCGATCGCGTCGGCTTCGGCCGGCGCGACATGGACGTCGCCCATGACGAACTCGTGGCCGATGTCGTCTACCAGATCGGCGCGCTTCAGGGTCTCGCCCGCGCGGCGGGAACCCGCGTCACCTACGTCAAGCCGCATGGCGCGCTCTACAATCGCATCGCGAGCGACGCCAAGCAGGGCCGCGCGGTGATCGAGGGCGTCAAGCTCGCCGATCCCACGCTCATCCTCATGGGTCTCGCCGGCGCGCCGATCCTGGCCCAGGCCGAGGCGGCGGGGCTCGCCACCGTCGCCGAAGCCTTCGCCGATCGTGCCTACACGCCGCAAGGCGCGCTCGTCTCGCGCCGCGAGCCCGGCGCCGTCATCCACGACCCGGCGCTCGTCGCGACGCGCATGGTGCAGCTTGCAAAGCACGGCACGCTGACCGCCATCGACGGCTCGACGATCCGCCTTGCCGCGCGCTCGATCTGCGTTCACGGCGACAGCCCCGGCGCCGTCGCCATCGCGCGCGCGGTGCGCGAGGCCTTCGAGCGCGAGGGGATCGCGATCCGCGGCTTCGCGGGAGCCCCGGCATGAGCGCCGTCGCGACGACGGCGCAGCTGGAGAGCGCGCGCGAGGCCCGCCTTCGCTATCGCGCCGGCCATGTCGCGCCGACGGCCGGCGTCGCGCCCGGCCTGACGCAGGCCAACATGATCGTTCTGCCGCGCGACTGGGCCTTCGACTTTCTCCTTTATGCGCAGCGCAATCCGAAGAGCTGCCCGGTGCTGGACGTCACGGATGCCGGCTCGGTTTCCACGCTGCTGGCGCCCGGCGCGGACCTGCGCACCGACCTGCCGCTCTATCGCGTGTGGCGCGACGGCAAGCTCGCCGAGGAGGTCGCCGATGCCAGCGCCGCCTGGGCCGAGCATTCCGATCTCGTCGCCTTTCTGATCGGCTGTTCCTTCACCTTCGAGACGCCCCTGGTCGAGGCCGGGATCGACGTCCGGCACATCACCGACGGCACCAATGTGCCGATGTACCTGACCGACCAGCCCTGCCGCCCGGCGGGGCGCCTGAAGGGCAATCTCGTCGTCTCCATGCGCCCCATCGCGCCCGAGCGCGTGGCCGATGCCGCGATGATTTCGGGTCGCTTCCCGGCGGTTCACGGCTCGCCGGTTCATGTCGGCGCGCCCGAGCGTTTGGGCATCCGCGATCTCGCCCGGCCCGATTTCGGCGATCCCGTGCGCATCGAGCCCGGCGAGGTTCCGGTCTTCTGGGCTTGCGGCGTCACTCCCCAGGCCGCCGTGATGGCGTCGGGCGTGCCCTTTGCCATCACCCATTCGCCGGGGCACATGTTCGTCACCGACATTCCCGACGCCGCCTATCACGTCTGAGGTTTCGCCATGCGCATCCTGCCGGTCAGCCTTCGGGTGATCCTGGTCGAACTCGCCGATCTCGATGAAACGCTCGCGCTCTTCGCCTCGCTGCAGGCCGAACCGATCGCGGGCGTCGACGAGGTGCTGCCGGCCGCGCGCACCCTCATGATCCGCTTCCAGCCCGATCTCGTCGCGCCCGAGGCGCTCGCCGCCGCGCTCCGCGAGCGCGATCTCTCCGTGCGCGCGGAGCGGCCGGGCGCGCTGGTCGAGGTGCCCACCGTCTACGACGGCGAGGATCTCGAAGAGGTGGCGCGCCTCACTGGCCTCACCGTGGAGGAGGTGATCCGCCGCCACGGGTCTTGCGAATTCACGGTCGCCTTTTCCGGCTTCGCGCCGGGCTTCGGCTATCTCGTCGGCGGCGACGAGGCGCTGCACGTGCCGCGCCGGCAAAGCCCGCGCACCCGCATTCCTCCGGGCTCCGTCGCGCTCGCCGGCCCCTTCTCGGGCGTCTACCCGCAGGCGAGCCCCGGCGGCTGGCAGATCATCGGCACGACGCCGGTGCCCATGTGGGACCTCACGCGCTCGCCGCCCGCCTTCTTCCAGCCGGGAGACCGGGTTCGCTTCGTGCCGATCGACGCCGCGGAGGCCGCTCGCCTTGCGCAAGCCGAGGCCGCGCGCGCCCGCCCGAGCGACGCGGGCGAGGGCGGGGAAGGGGGGCTCGATGTGCTCGCCGCCCCCATGCCCGCCCTGTTTCAGGATCGCGGGCGCTTCGGCGAAACGCGGCAGGGCGTTTCGGCCTCGGGCGCGCTCGACGCCGGGGCGATGCGCGCGGCCAACCGGCTCGTCGGCAACCGCACCGACGCGCCCGTTCTCGAAATCACCGGCGGCGGCTTCCGCATGAAGGCGCGCGAGCGGGCCATCGTGGCGCTCGCCGGCGCGCCCGCGCCCCTCACGCTGACCGACGCGGACGGCCGCTCGCTGCCCGCCGAGAGCGGGCAGGCCCTCGCGCTCGAGCCCGGCGACGTTCTCGCGCTCGGCCATCCGGCGGCCGGCCTGCGCTCCTATCTGGCGCTGCGCGGCGGCTTTCTCGTCTCACCGGTTCTCGGCAGCGCCAGCACGGACACGCTCGCCCATGTCGGGCCGCCCTCGGTTCTCGCCGGCCATGTCCTGCGCGCCGATCCGGAACGCGAGGCGATCCGGGGCGCCGTCGGAGCCCCCGTGCCGCCGCCCTTCCAGTGCCCCGCGCCGGGCGAGACCGTGACGCTCGACGTCGTGATGGGGCCGCGCACGGACTGGTTCACGCCCGAGGCGATCGCGCGTCTGGAGGAGCAGAGCTTCGAGGTGACGCCGCAGTCGAACCGCGTCGGCCTCCGGCTGGAAGGCGAAGCGCCTCTCGCCAAGCTCGACCGGGGCGAGTTGCCGAGCGAGGGCACGGCGACCGGCGCCATCCAGGTGCCCCATAGCGGCCAGCCGGTCCTGTTCCTGGCCGATCATCCGCTGACCGGCGGCTATCCGGTGATCGCGACGGTCGCCGAACATCATCTCGATCTCGCGGGCCAGATTCCCGTCCGCGCCCGCATCCGTTTCCGCGCGATCCGCCCCTTTGCCGAGATCGCGCCCACCCCATCGAAGGACACGCCATGAAGACCGTCCTGATCGCCAATCGCGGCGAGATCGCCCTGCGCATCATCCGCGCCTGCCGGGACGCGGGCCTCGGCTCGGTCGCCGTCTATGCCGATGCCGACAGCGACGCGCCCTTCGTGCGCGCCGCCGACGCGGCCTATGCGCTGGGCGGCGACAAGCCCGCCGACACCTATCTCGACGGCGCCAAGCTGATCGCCATCGCGAAGACCGCAGGGGCCGACGCGGTCCATCCCGGCTACGGCTTCCTGTCGGAGCGCGCGGACTTCGCCAAGGCCGTGATCGACGCGGGCCTCACCTGGATCGGCCCCGATCCGCAGGTGATCGAGGCGCTCGGCGACAAGGTCGAGGCACGGCGCATCGCGGCCGAAGTCGGCGCGCCCCTCGTTGCCGGCAGTGACGGCCCGGTGTCCTCGGCCGAGGAGGTCGTCGCCTTCGCAAGGGAGCACGGCCTCCCGATCGCCATCAAGGCCGCCTTCGGCGGCGGCGGGCGCGGCCTGAAGATCGCCTGGGCGATGGAGGAAGTGGCCGAGCTTTACGAGTCGGCCGTGCGCGAGGCGGTCGCGGCCTTCGGGCGCGGCGAGTGCTATGTGGAGCGCTTCATCGACCGGCCGCGCCATGTCGAGGCGCAGGTTCTGGCCGACCGGCACCGCCATGTCGCCGTGCTCGGCACCCGCGACTGCTCGCTCCAGCGGCGCAACCAGAAGCTCGTGGAGGAAGCGCCCGCGCCCTTCCTCACCGACGACCAGCGCTCGCGCATCCACGAGGCGGCGCGCGCCATCTGCGCCCATGCCGGCTACACCGGCGCCGGCACGGTGGAATTCCTGCTCGGGCGCGACGGCATCATCTCCTTCCTCGAGGTCAACACCCGGCTTCAGGTCGAGCATCCGGTGACGGAAGAGACCACCGGCATCGATCTCGTGCGCGAGCAGTTCCGCATCGCGGACGGCCTGCCCTTGTCCTTCGCCGAGGTCCCCGCGCCGCGCGGCCACTCGATCGAATTCCGCATCAATGCCGAAGACCCCGGCCGGGGCTTCCTGCCGACGCCCGGCAAGGTGACGCGCTTCGACCCGCCGTCGGGCCCGGGCGTGCGGCTGGACGCGGGCGTCGAGGCCGGATCGCGCGTTCACCCCGCCTTCGATTCCATGCTCGCCAAGCTCGTCGTCACCGGCGCGACGCGGGACGAAGCGCTCGCCCGCGCCCGCCGCGCCCTGCGGGAGTTCGCGATCGAGGGCGTTTCCACCGTTCTGCCCTTCCATCGCGCGGTTCTGGAGGCCCCGGCCTTCACGGCCGAAGAGGGTTTCGAGGTCCACACGCGCTGGATCGAGACGGACTTCGCGGACACGCTGGCCGAACAGACGCGGCCCGAGCCGGTTTCCGCCGAGCCCATGCTGCGCTTCCCCGTCGAGATCGACGGGCGGCGCGTCCTTCTCGGCCTCCCGGCCTCGGTGGCTTCGAGCTTCAGCGCCCCGAACGCCGGAGCCGTCGCCGCGCCCGCCGGGGGGGCCGCGAGCGACGCCGATGCCGTCCTCGCGCCCGTCGCCGGAACGCTCCAGGCGTGGCGCTTCGCGGAGGGCGACACGGTCGAGGCGGGCGCCGTTCTCGTCTCCATGGAGGCCATGAAGATGGAAACCAACGTCACCGCTTCTCAAGCCGGCCGCCTGCGCATTCTCGTGAAGGACGGCTACCAGGACGCCGGCACCCCGCTCGCCCGCATCGAGCCGGTGGCGTCGTAAGGACATGGGGCGGGGGCAGCGCGGAACGCTCCGCGTCGCCCCCGCCGATACCCCCCGCAAGGCTTGCCGCCCGACATCGGTGAGCCCCTGTCGCCGTCCGCCCGTTCGCCTGTTCGCCGCTCATGCCCGGCCCCGCGCCGCGCCAAGAGGATCGAGGCATTCTTCAGGGCGGCAGAAACGACGCCCGTTTCAGCACGATCGAACCGCAGCGGGTGGATCGCGCGACGCCGTGCGCTTCACCACTGTGTGACCCCCGCCGCTCATAGCTGAAGCCGAAACGGGCGCTAGGTCGCCGGCGAAGGCCGGTGCTTCATCCGACATGACGAGTTCTCGGGGAAGCCGGCGCGGTCGGGCAGTCGAGAAGGAGTGTGGATGTCCGGAACATGCGAGCGGCCCTATCAGGCGATCGAGAACTACGCTCTCCTTTCCAACTGTCATGGCTGTGCGCTGGTCGCGCGGGACGGATCGATCGATTGGGCCTGTCTCGAACGTTTCGACGACGCACCGACCTTTTCGCGGCTTCTGGATGCCGGGCGCGGCGGCTGGTTTGCCGTCCGACCGGAAGGCTCCTTCGAGACCGAACGGCTCTACCTGCCCCACACCAACATCCTCCAGACCAACTTCACGACCAAGACGGGCGCGCTGACAATCCACGACTTCATGCTGGCGCCGTGCCCCGACGAGACGATGCCCTCGCTGGTGCGCATCGTCGCCGCGAGTGCGGGCGAGGTTCGCCTGGAGGTCTCCTATCGCCCGCTCGAGGGGTTTGCCGAAGCCTTCGGCGACTTGAGCCTGTCGCCCGGCCGGATCGAGGGCGAGGGGATCGTCTGCATCGAGCGCGGCATGCCCGGCGAGTTCCGGCTGGAGGACGGTCGTGCCCTCGCCAACTTCATGCTGAAGGCCGGCGAGGAGGTCGCCTTCGCCTTGTTTCCGGACGGTACGCAGGCCGATTGGCCCTGTCCGCCGCACGACCTCATGGACATGGCTCGAAGGGCCTGGGTGAACTGGAGCACCGACGCCGCCTATGACGGGCCCTTGCGCGACGAACTCCTGCGCTCGGCCCTGACGTTGAAGGCGCTGACCTACAAGCCGAGCGGGGCCATCATCGCGGCGGCCACGACCTCCTTGCCCGAGGAGATCGGCGGCATCCGCAACTGGGACTACCGCTTCTGCTGGATCCGCGACGCCTGCCTGTCCTTCTACGTCCTCAAGAAGTTCGGCATGGTGGACGAGGCGGAGGCCTTCTTCGGCTTCATGATGTCGCTCGCCGAACGCGAGGGCGGCGGGCTGAAGCCGCTCTACGCGATCGAGGGCGAGGCGGACCTCACCGAGCACGAGATCGCGCATTTCGAGGGCTGGCGCGGCAGCCGCCCGGTGCGCCATGGCAACGAGGCGGCCGAGCAGCATCAAAGCGACGCCTACGGTCAGGTGCTCGACCTTCTCTACCTCTACGACCGGCTCGGCGGGACGCTGGACGACAAGGCACGAACACAGGCCGTCGCGCTCGCCGACTTCTCCGCTGCCCACTGGCACGAGAAGGACGCCGGCCTCTGGGAGCCGCGCAAGCCCGAGGAGCACTATCTCCACGCCGCGATCATGAACTGGGTGGCGCTCGACCGCGCGATCCGCCTCTTCGGCGAGCGTGAGGACTGGTGCCGCGAGCGCGACCGGATCGTGGAGCGCATCAACGGCGAGGCCGTCCATAGGCAAGGCTTCTACCCGCAATATATCGGCTCGAACGACGTCGACGCCGCGCTCCTGATCGCGCCCATGGTCGGCTTTCCCGTGGACGAGGCGGTGTTCGAGCGCACGGTCGATCGCATCATCGACGAGCTCGGTCGCGGCCATCTCGTCTACCGCTATCGCAACGACGACGGGTTGCCGGGCCACGAGGGCACGTTCCTGATCTGCGCCTTCTGGCTGGTCGACGCCCTTCTCTGGCTCGGCCGCGAGGAGGAGGCGCGCACCCGCTTCGAGGCGCTGCGCGCGCTCCAGAACGATGTCGGTCTCTTCGCCGAGGAGGTCGCGGAGGAAGGCCATTTCCTCGGCAATTTCCCGCAGGCCTTCAGCCATCTCGCCTTCATCCACAGCGCCTTGCTGCTCGATCTCTACGCCCATGGCGGGCGCGAGGCGTTGCAGGGCACCTATGCCGACCGCACGCTGCGCGAGACCGCGCAGCGCAAGGCGCCCGAGGTCGGCGCGCGCGCGTGAGCGTCCCCGCGCTGGCGATGCCGGACATCCTGCGCGATGCGGCCCGGCGCTTCGTGCGTTCGCTCTGCGGCACGGGGCTCTGGCTCGGCACGCTGTTCTTTGCCGGGTCGCTGACGCCCAGCCTCGTGCCTCGCGACGCGCTGCTCCAGGGCGCGTTGTCCGGGCTGGTGTTTACCGTGGGCTACGGGCTCGGGGCGATGCTGCGCGCCTTTTGGCGTTTCCTCGACCTGCCGAACGTCGAAGACGGGCGGCTGGGCCGCTGGATGAAGGGCGTGGCCGCCGCAAGCTGCATCGGCATCGCCGCCCTGTTTCTCTGGCAGGCCTCGGAATGGCAGAACTCCGTCCGCCTGCCGATGGGGCTCGACCCGGTGGAAAGCGCCCGGCCGCTGCTGGTGGGCACCGTGGCGGCCGTCGTTGCGCTCGTCTGCCTCGCGCTGGCCCGGCTGTTTCGCGCCACGGCGCGTCTTGCCGCCGACCTCATCGACCGTGTGGCACCCCGCCGCCTTTCCGTGCTGTCGGGCTTCGTCCTGACCGCACTCCTGTTTTGGGGACTGGGCAGCGGCGTCGTGCTGGAAACGGGCATCCGGGCGCTCGATTCCAGCTATGCCCGTCTCGACGAACTCGTGGACGATGGGCTCGAAGAGCCGTCCGACCCACGCAAGACCGGCAGCGCGGCCTCGCTGCTGCGCTGGGAGGATCTTGGGCGGATGGGACGGCGCGCCGTCGCGGCGGGTCCGACGGCCGCTGACATCGAGCGGGTCACGGGCGAGCCGGCGCAGGAGCCGTTGCGGGTCTATGTCGGGCTGAACTCGGCTCCCAGCATCGAGGAGCGTATCGACTTGGCCTTCCGCGAGATGCTGCGCGTCGGCGCCTTCGAGCGCTCGGTGCTCGTGGTCGCGACCCCGACGGGAACGGGCTGGCTCGACCCGGCCAGCCAGATGCCGCTCGAGTATCTCCATCGCGGCGACGTGGCGACGGTGGCGGTCCAGTACTCCTATCTCGCAAGCTGGCTCGCGCTGATGGTCGAGCCGACCTACGGCGCCGATACGGCGGAGCGTCTGTTCGACCGGGTCTACGACCATTGGCGCAGCCTGCCGAAGAATGACCGCCCGCGCCTTTATCTTCACGGTCTCAGCCTCGGGGCCCTCAACTCCGATCTGTCGGTGGACCTCTACGACGTCATCGGCGATCCGTTCCACGGGGCGCTCTGGAGCGGCCCGCCGTTTCCCAGCCGCACATGGCGACAAGCGGTCGGGGAACGCCTCCCCGGCACGCCTGCATGGGCGCCGCGTTTTCGCGACGGGTCGGTGATCCGCTTCACGGGCGCGTCCAACAGCCTGGACGAGGCGAGCGCGCCGTGGGGGCCCCTGCGGATCGTGTTCCTGCAATATGCCAGCGACCCCATCACCTTCTTCGAAGTGGGTTCCGCCTGGCGCGCGCCGGACTGGTTCGCCGAGCCGCGCGCGTCCGATGTGTCCGCCGAGCTTCGCTGGTACCCGATCATCACCTTCTTCCAGCTCGGCCTCGACATGATCCTCGCGACCACGACGCCGATGGGACACGGCCATGTCTACGCGCCCGAGGACTATGTGGACGCCTGGATCGCCGTAAGCGATCCGGCCGGCTGGTCGCCGGATCGCGCCGAGGCTTTGAAACGTGATCTGCGCAATCTCCCCGAAGCCTCCTCGGCCTCGCCCCCGCTTTCGATGGGGGCAGGCGCTGACGGGCCCTAGCTGCAGCCCGACCCCGACACCGCCCCGCCTCCCGCCTAGGGAGTCCGGTGAGCGATTCGTAATCCTCAGGAACGCCCTCCTCCGACTTCGCGAAAGTCGTATCTTTCCCTTTCGTCGAGGTAGGGATCGTCCTTGGGATTTCCTGCCGGCGTCTGCGCTGCCGGGGAGGGGCTAGGGCTGACCTGAGACGTCAGATGCCCATTCTCGCGATCGTCTTCTTCCCCACTCCCCTCCATCGTGAAGAAATTGGTGCGGCTCCTGAGTTCTCTCGCTTCTTGCGACAGACGCTCTGCCGTTTCCGACATATCGTTGGATGCAGCGGCGTTCGCTTGCGTGACCTGATCGAGCTGTATGATGGCTTGATTGATCTGCTCGATGCCAACGGATTGTTCCCGACATGCGGATGAGATCTCGTTGACCAGCTTGGCGGATCGTTCGATCGCAGGCACCAGCTCAGCCAGTTTCACACTCGACGCCGACGAAAGTTGCCGGGTTTGCGTGGAGATATGTGCGATTTCCACGGCAGCTTCCTGAGAGCGCTCGGCAAGCTTGCGGACCTCGGAGGCGACCACGGCAAAACCCTTGCCATGCTGACCGGCGCGCGCAGCTTCGATCGCAGCGTTCAAGGCCAGGAGATCCGTTTGGCGAGCGATCTCCTGCACGATCTTGACTCTATGGACGACGTTTTCCATCGCTAGGACCGATCGATCCGCTGCCGTTGCGACATCGCGGGCCAGATCGCTCGCAAGTTCCGTCGCCCTTTGGGCATGCGACGCGTTGTCGGCTGTCTGACGAATGTTCGCAGACATTTCTTCCATCGCAGAGGATGTCTGCTCGCTCGCTGCTGCCTGTTCGGTGGAGCCTGACGACAATTGTTCGGCAGTCGTCGCGGAATCGTTCGATCCGGCTGCCACCTGGGCCGCGGACAGGCGCACGTCGGATACGATCCCGCGGAGATTTTCCACCATCGTTCCGCTCTCGCGGATCAGATCGCCGACCTCGTCGCTTCGCTTCACCGTCGGCACGCGTGAGAGATTTCCTGCCGCAACCGCCTTGATGGATGCGAGGGCCACCTGAATTCCGCCCGAAATATTACGGGAAATCGCCCAGGCGGTGAATCCGACGATCAACGTAATCAGCGCAAATATGCTGCCCACATACCAGACCTGCTGCTTGAAGGCGGCGGTCAAATCGTCCGTATAAACGCCTGTCAGTACGATCCAGCCCCAGCCTTTCGACTTGGCGGCGAAGGCAAGCTTCGGACTGGGTTCCGTCTGATTGAGCCGTGGGTACTGGTAGCTGACAAATCCGCCGCCGTTCTGGCCGGCCGCGAGCAGGCGTCTCGTGTTATCGACATCACCTGCATTCTTGGATTGCAATCCGTTTGTCTTCTCCATCTCAGGTTTGGGGTGGGCAACCCGCGTGCCATCGGCATCCAGAGCGACGAAATATTCCGATCCCGCGTAGCGCGCGCTGCGGATGACATTCTTGGAAGCTTCCTCGGCCGCCTCCATGCTCATGCGACCATCGACACCAGCCGCATGAAAAGCATCCACAGTACTGATAATCGTTTCAATCTGCGTTCTCAGCTGGGTCTCACGACCCTCCCAGAGGGAATCACGGATTGTTTTCAATCCAAATCCCATGACACTGCAGATGCCCAGAAGGGATATGAGGGCTATCAGATTCAACTTCTGCGATATGGATATCTTCATCGAGTGGCGCGCCTTCCAGGCAGATGGAATTTTTAACCTGTCTCGAGGAATGGAACATGTAATGATTACCATAAATTTATGCGGCTACTCATTGTAATATATACTTACTACTTGATCCTTCCTTTGCGAGGATGGCCCGCCAGCCCGGATGTGTGAGCCGTCGGGGCAACGCGCGATCCAAAGCCGTCGAGAAGCTCCGGCATGGGCGACGGTATGTTGGCGGATGGTGGGACAGGGGCGTGCCGAAGGCCTGGCCTCCCATTTCCTCCCGATCCGATCGTCGCAGACTATTTTCCCGCAGTGCGCAAAGTCGGCTTGATCACGACTTCGAGAAGTGGCACTGGGCCGCCATCCGGAGCCGGATTTGCTTCAGTCCTCCGGACGAAATCGGACCCAGACACTCACATGCCAAGCGACAGTGACAGTCGATTGACGCAGCCGCGTCCGGTCTTGCCGCACGGCGCCCTGCACTAGGGCGCCGCCTTGCGTCGGGCCCGCGCGGCGTCCCGGAGCGAGCCCATGCATGACATTTCCGAACATGATTTCCTGAACAAGCTGGCCAGGGACGCCGAGGCGTTCCGGGGCCGGCATGTCGCCGACATCGTCGCCAAGCTGAACGAGCTCTCCAGCGAGGCCGCCGCCTTCCTGGCCGCGCGGCTTCCGCTCGAGATCGCCGCCGAGGTCTTCGACCATCCCTCGCTGGACGAGCCGCAGGACATTCTCTTCGCGCTCGACGCCTCCAAGGCCGCGTCGATCCTCGACGCCATGGCGGCGGACCGTCTGGCCGATCTCTTCCGCGACATGGAGGAGCCCCCGCGCGAACAGCTCCTGTCGCTCCTGACGAACGAGACGCGCCGGATCGTCGCCTCGCTCCTGACCCATCCCGAGGGCAGCGCCGGCAGTCTGATGACCACGGAATTCGTGTCCGTGCCCTCGACCTGGACGATCGGCGAAACGCTGAAGCACCTTCGCGAGGTCGAAAGCGCGCGCGAGACGATCTACGCGATCTATGTGGTGAACCCGACGAGCCGCCGGCTGGAGCGGGCGGTTTCGCTGCGCCGGCTGATCTCGGGCGATCTTCATGCCCCCGTCGGCTCCGTCGCGCGCTACGACACGCCCGTCTCGGTGCTGCCGCAAACCGACCGCGAGGAGCTCGCGCGCCTCATTTCCGAGCACGATCTCCTCGCCATCCCCGTGGTGGACGAGAAGGGGCATGTCCTCGGCATCGTGACGGTGGACGACGTGATCGACGCCATGGTCGAGGCCTCGACCGAGGACGCGCACAAGTTCGGCGGCGTGGAAGCACTCGACCAGCCCTATACGCAGATCGGCTTCCTGGAGATGCTGCGCAAGCGCGCCGGCTGGCTCGCCGTCCTGTTCCTGTCGGAAATGCTGACGGCGAGCGCCATGCAGCATTTCGAGGACGAGCTGGAGCGCGCCGTGGTGCTGACGCTCTTCATTCCGCTGATCATGAGCTCGGGCGGCAATTCGGGCAGCCAGGCGACTTCGCTCATCATCCGCGCCCTGGCGCTCGGCGAATTGCGGCTGAAGGACTGGTGGCGCGTCGCCTTGCGCGAATTGCCGACAGGGGCCGCGCTCGGCTCCTTCCTCGGCCTCATCGGCATCGCCCGCATCGCCGTCTGGCAGAAGGCCGGCATCTACGATTACGGCCCCTACTGGGTCCTGATCGCGCTGACGGTCGGCCTCGCGCTGGTGGCCATCGTCACCTTCGGCTCGCTCGCCGGCTCCATGCTGCCCTTCATCCTGAAGCGCCTCGGCTTCGATCCCGCCAGCGCCTCGGCGCCCTTCGTCGCGACGCTCGTCGACGTGTCGGGCCTCGTGATCTACTTCAGCGTCGCGCTTCTGGTTCTACACGGAACGCTTCTCTAGCCGCCTTCGCCGCATTGAGAGTCGAAACGAGAAACGGGCGTCCTTTCGGGCGCCCGTTGTTCATTGGGGAAAGGGAAGCGGCGCTCAGGCCGCCATCCGCTCGATCCGCCGCTCGGGGCGGGCCGGTGCCTCGTCCCCGGTCCCGGAACGCCCTGCGGCCTGACCTTCCGAGCGATGCGCGGCCGGCTCGCCGAGCTGGAAGAACTCCATGCGCTCGTTCAGGCGCAGCGCCTCGCTCGACAATTGGCCGGCGGTCGCCGCCATCTGCGTCGCCGCGCCGGCATTGGCCTGCGTCACCTGATCGAGCTGCACGATCGCCTGGCTGATCTGCGAGGCGCCGACCGACTGCTCGCGGCAGGCCGCCGAGATTTCCGACACCAGTTCGGCCGTGCGGCGGATATCGGGCACGAGGCGCTGCAGCCGCGCGCCCGCGTCTTCGGCGACCGCCAGCGTGCGCGTCGAGAGATCGCCGATGTCGCGCGAGGCGCTCTGCGCCCGCTCGGCGAGCTTGCGAACCTCGGAGGCAACCACCGCGAAGCCCTTGCCGTGCTGCCCGGCGCGAGCTGCCTCGATCGCGGCGTTCAGCGCCAGAAGATCGGTCTGGCGGGCGATCTCCTGCACCACCGCGATCTTCTCGGCGATGGTGCGCATGGCCTGCGTCGACTGCTGCACGGCCTCGCCCGTTTCGGCCGCCTGACGGGACGCGTCCACCGACATCCGCTCGGTGATCGCGGCGTTCTCGGCGGTCTGTCGGACGTTGGCCGACATTTCCTCCACCGCCGCCGAAGCCTGTTCGGAGGCCGCCGCCTGCTCGGTCGCGCCCGAGGACAGTTGATCGGCCGTCGCGGAGGACTGGGTCGACCCCGACGCGACGCTGGCCGACGAGGCGAGGACACCGCCGACGATCTCGCGAAGGCGCCGGCTCATCTCCGCCATGCTGCGCTGCAGATCGGCCAGTTCGTCGCTGCCGCGAACGTCCACCGAGGTCGAAAGGTCGCCCTCGCCGATCGCCCTGGCCATGGCGATGGACTGCTGGAGCGGGCGGCGGATGCCGCGATGGAGCGCCCAGCCGGCCACGAGGATCAGCGCGACGCCCGGCAGGCTCCACAGCCCCGCGCGCAGGGCGCCGGCCTGGATCACCGCATTGACGTCGTCGACATAGATGCCCGTCGAGACCGACCAGCCCCAGGGCTCGAAGGCGCGCGAATAGCCGCGCTTGGCAAACAGGCCGTCCTGACCGGTGCGGGTCGTGTCGTAATCGGTCCAGCCGCCGCCGGCGCGGGCATGGGCGATCATGGTCTGGATATAGAGATTGCCGCGCGCGTCCTTGCGGTCCCAGGCGCTGGAGCCTTCCTCGGACGGGTCCTGCGACAGGACGCGACGACCCTCGTAATCGTGGAAGAACAGGTAATCGTTGTTGTTGAAGCGCACGGGGCGCAGCACGGCCTTGGCCATCGCCTCGGCGGTGGCGTGGTCGAATTCGCCGGCCTGCGAGCGCTTCTCCAGGCTGTCGAGGATCGACCAGGCGGAATCCACCTGCGCCTTCAGATAGAGATTGCGATCGCTCCAGACCTGATCGCTCAGGAATTTCAGCTGCACCGCCACAACGGCGGCCATGGCGACGACGCAGAGCATCGTCAGGCCGATCAGTTTCCGCGACACCGTCATCCGCATCATCGCTCGCATGCTCCATCCGCCGCTCCGCCGGGCGTCGCTCGAGAGAAACCACAGGAAAACTAATGGTCCCTTCCTTTCGCCGGAACCGTCGAACCCGCGCTCGCGCTTTCGATCGGTCTGGTTAAGGGCGCCTTTGCGCGTCCCCAGTCCGCGCATAAAGGGTTCCGTAAGGGAAATTATCGAGAGTGTCGGTCTGTTGACGGGAGCGGCCCATGACGAGCGTAGACATCGATCTGATCGGCGTTCCCGTCTTCGTCGTCGATGTCGAGCCGGACGGCGTCTTTCGGCTCGTGGCCATCAACGCCGCCGATGCGAGGGTCGTCGGTGTGGACGCCCTTGCGGTCGCCGGCCGGCGCATCGAGGACTGCGTGCCACCCGATCTGGCCGCGCCCATCATCGCGCGCTTCTCGACATGCGTCGCCAGCGCCGATCTCATGGAATATGACGAGCAGGTGGGTTCGGATGTTTCCCCGAAATGGCTGCGGACGACGCTGACGCCGGTGGTCGAGCCGACGTCCCGGCGGGTCGTGCGGATCGTCGGCGTTTGCGTCGAGATCACCGAGCGCAAGGCGATCGAGACCGAGCTCGCCCGGGCGGTCGTCCTCGACCCTCTCACCGGCGTGATGAACCGCAGAGGTCTGGAACGCGAGGTCGAGGCGGCGATCGATCATGGACGCGAGGCCGACGAGGCCTTCGGCCTCGCCCTGATCGACATCGACCAGTTCAAGTCGATCAACGACACCTATGGGCACCGGGTGGGCGACGCCGTCCTTTGCCACGTCGCGAACACGCTGCAGGCGGCCCTCTCGGACGGCGAGGTCGTGGCGCGCATCGGCGGCGACGAGTTCGTGGCGTTGCTGCGCTTGTCGTCGCCAAACGACCTTCACGAGCGACGGGCCAGCCTGCAACGGCTGATGGATCGCGACGCTCTCCTGGTCGGCCGGGCCGTCCACGTCAGAGCCAGCCTTGGATGTGCGATCTGGCACGATCCCTGGACCTTGGACGATCTCCTCTCGGCGGCCGACGCCGACATGTATCGCAACAAGATCGGGCGCCGGGAGGCGGCCTGAACGCTCGGTCGGCGTAGGACGGGCAGGACCAGGATCAGCGGATCTCTCGCTCGTGAAACAAGGCGGCCCCGCAAGCGTGCGCAGGTCGAATGTCCGTATCGCGACTATCCCGGCGCCTTTCCATGTCTTCAGGGGCGCGACCTTCACGCCCGAAGCCCATGACGTCGTCCGATGCATCGCCGCCTTCGCCGACCGGGCCTCGCAGCGGCGGCCGGCGATCGCCGGGCGAGGCGCCCGAGGCAAGAACCGCCGGGGCGTTTCCTTCCTTCTGGACTCGAATGAACGAAGAAAGCCGCGCCCCGAAAAAGGGCGCGGCTCGCAAGCGCCTTCAGGCGGCGAGGGGCGCGGCGACGCGGTTTCGGCCGAGGATGAGGGCGACCGTCGTCGCGCCGCAAAGGGCCGCGATCGGCAGCAGCGCGTAGAGGAGCTGCTGCGGGCCCATGCCGCTCGCCAGAAGCCAGCCGGCGAAGAGCGGGCCGGCGATCGACCCGAAGCGCCCGACCGAGACGGCCAGGCCGACGCCGACGCCGCGCACCTCGAGCGGGTAGCATTGCGGCGCGATGCCGTAGAGCAGCGCCTGCACGCCGATCAGCGTCGCGCCGACAAAGGCCCCGGTGACGAGCGCCGCCGCGACATTGCCCGCCGGCACCATGGCGAGAAGCGCGATCGCCAGCATCAGCCCGCCGAAGCACAGGGCGGCCGACAGGGCGGGCCGTCGGCTGTCGAGGAACCGGCCGCCGAGGATCGCGCCCGCGGACCCCCCGATATTGAAGACGATCTGGACCAGGGACGCCGTGTCCCGGGCAAAGCCGAGCGAAACGAGGATCTGCGGCAGCCAGTTGAGGAGGAGATAGACGACGACGAGGCCGAAGAAGAAGGCGGTCCAGAGGAGCAGCGTCTGCGCCATCGCGCCGCCGCCCAGAAGCACGTCGCGGCGGCGGGCCGAGCCCTTGGCAGCCCGCGTCACGCGGAACGGCGCCATCCATTTCAGGAGCGGCAGGATCAGGAGAAGCGGCAGGATGCCGCCGACCACGAAGATCGACCGCCAGTCGTCATGCAGGCCCATCATCGCGACGAGGCTCGCCAAAGCGCCGCCGAGCGGCACGCCGGCATACATGAAGGCGACGGCCCGGCCGCGCCGCTCGGGCGAGACGGACTCGGCCGCGATGGCGATGAGATTGGGCAGCGCCGCGCCGAGACCGATGCCCGTCAGGAAGCGCATGAGAACGAGATGCTCGAACGTGCCGGCAAAGGCCGTACCGATCGAGAACAGGCCGAACACGGCGAGCGACAGGGCAAGGCCGGTGCGCCGCCCCCAGCGATCGGCGATCACGCCGCCGCCGAGCGCGCCGAAGACGAGGCCGAAGGTCGCGGCCGAAAAGAACAGCCCCATCTGATCGGGCACCAGCCCGAAGGCGGGCACGAGCTTGGGCGCGGCGACGCCGGCGGCCTGAAGGTCGAAGCCTTCGATGATCGCGGCGAGGAACACGAGCGCGAGCGCGCGTGTCCCCCCATGGGCATGGGTGGCTGTGGTCATGATCGTCTCCTCCCAGAGGCCGCTGATGCGGCTGTCATGCGTTCGCCCGGCCCGCCGCCGGCATCGCTTTCCCGCGAATGCCGCCTCCATCGGCGGGCTGGAGCCTCGTGAACCGTGTCCTCGGACGGCTCGGTCGCGGCGGCCTCGTCAGGCCGCGCGCGCGCCCTGCGTCAGACGTCCTTCCAGATGCGCGACAGAAGCCCGCGAAGCGTCTCGCGCTCATCCGATGTCAGCGTGCCGAAGGTGCGGTCCTCCTGCGCCAGCGCCCGCTCGCGCCAGTCCGCCACGGCCCGCGCGCCGAGTTGGCTGAGATGCAGGCGCTGGATGCGCTGATCCTCGGCATCGAGACGCCGCTCGATCAGCCCGCGCCCGTCGAACTCCGCCAGCATGGGCGCGAGATTGGCCCGCTGGAGCCGCGCCTGCCGGCCGATCTCGGCCGCCGTGATGCCCGGCGTCTCGTCGATGAGGCACAGGACCGTGAAGGCGACCGGCTTGATCTCGTCGCCGAGCGCCTCCGCGAAGCCCGCCAGATCAAGGATCGAAGCGCGGCGTAGGTGATAGCCGAGGAGATCGTCCAGCTCGGGGCGCGTCGTCAGCTCGATCCGGCCTCTCCTCGATGTCATTCCCGCTCGCGCTCCGCCGTCGAAATCGACCTCTTGTCAGAGGAATACCGTTATGGAATATAGCAGTCAATCGCTATTTCCAATAGCAATATCCGAGGGCTCCGAAGAGCCTCGGATGTCTGGGGAGGAGACCGGATGAGTGCCACCGCAAACCAGTTTCGCCGGATGAACCCGATCAGCGGCGAGGTCGCGAGCGAGGCGCCCGCGCAGACGCCGGCGGAGGCGCGGGCCGCCGTCGATGCGGCCGCCAAGGCGATGCCCGCCTGGGCCGCGCTCGGGCCGAACGCCCGCCGCGCCGCGCTCCTGAAGGCCGCCGACGCGCTCGCCGCCAAGGGCGACGCCTTCGTCGCCGCCATGATGGCCGAGATCGGCGCGACGGAAGGCTGGGCGCGCTTCAACGTGATGCTCGCCGCCTCCATGCTGCGCGAGGCCGCCTCGCTCACCACGCAGGTTTCGGGCGAGGTCATTCCCTCGGACAAGCCGGGGTGCCTGGCCATGGCCATTCGCGAGCCGGCAGGCGTCGTGCTCGGCATCGCGCCCTGGAACGCGCCGGTGATCCTCGGCGTGCGGGCGCTGGCGACGCCGCTCGCCTGCGGCAATGCCGTGGTGTTCAAGGCGAGCGAGCTGTGCCCGCGCACGCATGGGCTGATCGTCGAGGCGCTGGCCGAGGCCGGCCTGCCGGACGGGCTCGTGCAACTCGTCACCAACGCGCCGGAGGATGCGGGCGAGGTCGTCGGCGCGCTGATCGACCACCCGGCCGTGCGCCGCGTCAACTTCACGGGCTCCACCGCGGTCGGGCGCATCGTGGCCGTGCGGGCCGCGCAGAACCTCAAGCCCTGCGTGCTCGAACTCGGCGGCAAGGCGCCGCTCCTGGTTCTCGAAGACGCCGATCTCGATGAAGCCGTGAAGGCCGCCGCCTTCGGCGCTTTCTTCAACCAGGGCCAGATCTGCATGTCGACCGAGCGCCTCATCGTGGTCGATGCCGTGGCCGACGCCTTTGTCGAGAAGTTCACCGCCAAGGCGCGAACGCTCGCGGCGGGCGATCCGCGAAAGGGCGCAACGCCGCTCGGCGCCGTGGTGGACGTGAAGACGGCCGACAAGCTGAACGCGCTGGTCGAGGACGCCGTGTCCAAGGGCGCGCGCGTGGTCGCGGCCGGGGAGGCGGAGGGCGTGCTCGTGCCCGCCCACGTCGTGACGGACGTGACCTCCGACATGCGGCTTTATTCCGAGGAAAGCTTCGGCCCGGTCGTCGCGGTGATCCGCGCGCGGGACGAGGCGGACGCGATCCGCATCGCCAATGACAGCGAATACGGCCTCTCGGCTTCCGTCTTCACGCGGGACGCCGCGCGCGGCCTCAAGGTCGCGCGGCAGATCCGCTCCGGCATCTGCCATGTGAACGGCGCGACGGTTCATGACGAGGCGCAGATGCCCTTCGGCGGGACCGGGGCGTCCGGCTACGGGCGCTTCGGCGGTCGGGCCGGCATTGCCGAGTTCACCGAGCTGCGCTGGATCACGGTGGAGACCGAACCCGGCCATTTTCCGATCTGAACCGGCCTCACGTCTCTTTCGACATTCCGACATTCACCGAGGACACGACGCCCATGAGCGAGACCGTGAACACCGCCGATATCGTCACCGCCGAAATCGCTGACGGCATCGCCTGGGTGCGCTTCAACCGGCCCGAAAAGCGCAACGCCATGAGCCCGGCGCTCAACCGGCGCATGAGGGAGGTCCTGGACGAGCTGGAGTTCCGCGCGGATGTCGGCGTCCTCGTGCTCACCGGCGAGGGCAGCGCCTTTACGGCCGGCATGGATCTCAAGGAATATTTCCGCGAGACCGAGGCCAAGGGTCTGGCCGGCGTGCGCCAGAGCCAGCGCGAGAGCTATGGCTGGTGGCGGCGCCTGCGCTGGTATCAGAAGCCGACCATCGCGATGGTCAACGGCTGGTGCTTCGGCGGCGGCTACGGCCCGCTCTTCGCCTGCGATCTGGCCTTCGCGGCCGACGAGGCCAAGTTCGGCCTGTCGGAGATCAACTGGGGCATCCTGCCGGGCGGCGGGGCCACCAAGGTCGCCGTGGAGCTGATGCCCTTTCGGCAGGCCATGTATCACGCCATGCTCGGCGAGCCGATCGATGGCAAGAAGGCCGCCGAATGGGGCCTCGTCAACGAGAGCCTGCCGCTGGAGCGCCTGAAGGAGCGGGTGACGGAGGTGGCCAAGGTGCTGCTCGCCAAGAACCCGGTCGCGCTGAAAGCCACGAAGGACGCCGTGCGCCGCGTCGGGATCATGGCCTATGACGAGGCCGAGGATTACCTCGTGCGCGCCCAGGAGGCCGCCAATTCCTTCGACAATGAAGGCCGCAAGGAAGGCATCCGCCAGTTCATCGACGAGAAGGCCTACAAGCCGGGTCTCGGCGCCTACGACAAGGCCCGGACGCAGGGCTGACGACGGTTCGCTGTCTGTCGGTTCGCTGTTCATCGGTTCGACTGGGAGGGAGGACCCAATCCTATGCAAGACTGGCTTGCCCCCGATCCGGTGGGCCTGCACGCGCAGGCGCGCCCGGAGAAGACCGCCCTTGTCGATCTGGCGACCGGGCGGCGCTGGACCTACAAAGCCTTGGACGAGGTGATCGGGCGCGCTTGCGCCGCGCTGGGGGCTCTCGGCCTCAGGCCGGGAGACCGGCTCGCCGCCATCGCCCGCAACTCGGCCGATCTCGCGATCGTGCTCAAGGCATGTCTGCGCTCGGGCGTCATCTTCACGCCGCTGAACTGGCGTCTCGCCCCAGCCGAGCTGGACGCGATCCTCGCTGACTGCACTCCGGCGCTGATCCTCATTGATGGCGCGGCTGTCGGCTTCACCCCGCCGGAGGGCGCTGGTGTGCTGGAGGTCGGCGCCTTCACTGCGCGCTGCGAGGCGGCCGAGCCGGCCCCGCGCGGCCCGGCGCGCGATGCCGGCGAGCCCTGCGTCATTCTCTACACGTCCGGCACGTCGGGCACGCCCAAGGGCGTGATCCTGACGCCGCAGACGCTGTTCTTCACCGGCGTCAATTTCGGCGTGCTCGGCCATGTCACGTCGGACTCGGTGTTCCTTGCCGAGTCCCCGATGTTCCACGTGATCGGCCTCGTCACCTCGTTTTGGCCGCCGCTTCTCCAGGGCGGCATGGTGCTGGTCTCGCCGGGTTTCGACCCCGCCACCACCAATGCAAGGCTCGCCGACCGCGCGCTGGGGATCACCCACTACTTCTGCGTCCCGCAAATGGCGGCGGCGCTGCGCGAGGCTGACGGATTTGCCCCCGAAAACTGGTCGCTCAAGGCGCTCTTCACCGGCGGCGGGCCGAACCCGCCCGCCAATATCCGCTGGTGGCTGGGCCGGGGCGTCGCGATGGTGGACGGCTACGGCATGACCGAGGCCGGCACGATCCTCGGCATGCCGCTCGACCCCGCGCTGATTGCGGCCCATGCCGGGGCGGTCGGGCAGGCGGGTCCGGCGACCGCCATCCGTATCGTGGATGCCGAGAGCCGGGACGTGCCGGACGGGACGGCCGGTGAGATCATCGTCAAGGGCCTGCACGTGACGCCCGGCTACTGGAACCGGGCAAACGAGCGCGACAGCGCCTTCACGCCGGACGGCTGGCTGCGCACAGGCGACATCGCGGTGCGCGACGCGGACGGCTTCGTGACGATCGTCGATCGGCGCAAGGACATGTTCATTTCGGGCGGCGAGAACGTCTATCCGGCCGAGATCGAGTTCGCCCTCACCGAGCATCCCGCCGTCCTCGCCGCCGCCGTTCTCGGCGTGCCGGACGCGAGATGGGGTGAGGTCGGCCACGCCTTCGTCATCCTGAAGCCCGGCGTCGAGGGGATTGAGCGCGAGCTTCGCGCCCATTGCGAAGCGCGGCTCGCGCGCTTCAAGGTGCCCAAGACCTTCCAGATCGTCGACGACCTTCCGCGCACCAGCACGGGCAAGATCCGCAAGAACCGGCTGCGCGAGAGCCTCGCGACCTGATGGCCTGACGAAACGACGCCCCGACGTCGCGGCGCATCCAATTGCGTCCGATCCGGCGGATCGGAAGCGGTCGGCGCGGGCCGTCTGAAGCGCCGCGCCGAGCGCGTCCCAAAGCTCGGCCGTGCGCGGGAACGGGCGCGGGGCCGGACGAGCCGCCCGCCCGGATCGGCCACCTCCACCTCACTTTCGCCGGACCGCGCCGGGAGAAGGGCGCGACCGACGGAAAGGGGGCCGTAGGAGATTGGTAACCATAAATGCGCATCCTGTTCCCGCGCGCCGCGCCGCCGGGACCCTCCGGCTTCGCGACGGACGCCCGCTCGCACCCGTTCCGCCGGACCGTTCATGACCCTCGAGTTTTCCGCCGATATCGGACTGGCCCCTTCGCGGGCGCGCGCCGCGCCGCGCAAGGCGGGCTCGGGCCGGCTCTTCCGGGGGTTCCTGTGGACCGGATCGGCCGCAGCGCTTCTCCTGACGCTGGCGGCCGCCGCCATGCCGACCCTCTTCGCGCTCGGCGGCGAAGGGCTCGACCCGGCCGCGACCGTCGATCTCACCCGCGCCATGGGCAGCCTGACGCTCGCCAAGACGCCGAGCCCGCTCGCCGCCAAGTCCTCGCGCGTGCGGCGCGCGCCGCGCCACCGGGCCGAGGCGCCGCCGGCCCCCGCCGCCGCCCTTGCCGCCGCGAACAGCCAGGAGCCGGACGCGGGGGCGTTCGGGGGCGGGCGCGTCGCGCGGCTGATCGCGCCCTCGACGGAGTTGCACAGGACGGCGATCGCCGAGGCCCTGCATGGGCTGGACCGGCCGGATCTCACCGCCGCGACGCGGTTCTCGCCGCTCCTTCCCGCCTCCGACGAGGTCGCCGAGGCGGTGGCGGAGGATGAGGCTCTTGCGGAAGCCAGGGTCGCGAGCCAGCAGCCGGACCTCGCCGACGCCGCAGCGAAGGAGACCGCCGAGAGCGCCAAGGCCGACGCCGATGCGGACGCGCAGCTCGCGGCGCTGGTGGTGCCCAAACCGACCTTCCGCCCCCTCCTTCAGCGCAGCGCGACGCCCGCAGAACCCGATACCGGCGACGAGGACGAGGACGAGGACGACGACGCGGCCTCCGCCCCGCCTCGCCGCTCGGCCGCGCCACGCCGTGTCGTCGCGCCCCCGCGCACCGAAGCGCCGAGCCCCGTCATGGCCTATGCGAGGCCGGACGCCGGCGCGCTGCGGATCGACCCGTCCGCCGTCGACGCGCCGACGCTGCGCCCGAAGCTCGGCGCCGGGACCGCCATTTACGACATCACGGCGGCGACCGTGTATCTGCCGAACGGCGAGCGGCTGGAGGCCCATTCCGGCCTCGGGAAGATGCGCGACAACCCGCGCTTCGTTCACCAGAAGAATCGCGGGCCGACACCGCCCCACACCTACAAGCTGTCCTTACGCGAAAGCCTGTTCCATGGGGTGCAGGCCCTCCGCCTGACGCCGGTCGGGGGCGAGCGCAAGATTTTCAACCGCAACGGCCTTCTCGCCCACACCTACATGCTCGGCAAGGGCGGCGATTCCAACGGCTGCGTCTCGTTCCGCGACTACAAGCGCTTCCTCGCCGCCTTCCGGCGCGGCGAGATCCGCCAGCTCGTCGTGGTGGAACGCATGGACGCTCCGAGCACGAAGTCGCGCTTCGCCTGGCTGTTCGGCCAGTAAGGCCGCGAGGGCGCGTTTCTCGCCGCGATCGGGTCCTGGCAAAAGGTTTCGCGGCGAAAGTTTCGAGAGGCGCAAAGCCCGGCGCGCCAACGTTTAGCCCTGACCAGAGGGCGTGGCGCTCGGCCGCGCGCGCCGGTCCTTACCTTGGAATGTTTCCGAACTGCCGCAGCTAGTGCTCCGATCGATGGCCGTGACCCGATGTCCGGTGCGGCCAAAGGAGGAGAGTTCCATGAGCCAACCGTCTTCTAAGGCGCCGGGCGCGGCCGGGACCGGCGCCGCAGAGCGTGGCCCGAGCGGCGAACTTCACCAGAGCGCGGGCGGCGACGTGCCGGTGCTCACCACCAGCCAGGGCATTCCGGTCTCCGACGACCAGAACTCTCTGAAGGTCGGGCGGCGCGGGCCGAGCCTTCTCGAGGACTTCCATTTCCGCGACAAGATGTTCCATTTCGACCACGAGCGCATTCCCGAGCGCGTGGTCCATGCGCGCGGTTTCGGCGTCCACGGCGTGTTCGAGAATTACGAGTCGCTCTCCGACATCACCTCGGCCGACCTCTTCCAGCGCGCCGGCGAGAAGACCGACACGTTCGTTCGCTTCTCGACCGTGGCTGGCAACAAGGGCTCGCCCGATCTGGCCCGCGATGTGCGCGGTTTCGCGGTGCGCTTCTACACGAAGGAGGGCAACTGGGACATCGTCGGCAACAACATCCCGGTCTTCTTCATCCAGGACGCGATCAAGTTTCCCGACCTGATCCACGCCGCCAAGCAGGAGCCCGACCGGGGCTTTCCGCAGGCGCAGACGGCGCATGACAATTTCTGGGACTTCATGTCCCTGATGCCGGAAGCCATGCACATGGCCGTGTGGATCATGTCCGACCGGACGATCCCGCGCTCCTTCCGCTTCATGGAAGGCTTCGGGGTCCACACGTTCCGCCTCGTCAACGCGGAAGGGAAATCGACCTTCGTCAAGTTCCACTGGAAGCCGGTGCTCGGTCTTCAAAGCGTCGTCTGGAACGAGGCGCTGAAGCTGAACGGCATGGACCCGGACTATCACCGCCGCGACCTCTGGGAAGCCATCCAGAACGGCGACTATCCCGAATGGGAACTCGGCTTCCAGCTCTTCGACGAAGAGTTCGCGCAAGCCTTCCCCTTCGACGTGCTCGACGCCACCAAGCTGATCCCCGAAGAGGATGTGCCGGTGCGCCCCGTCGGCAAGCTGACGCTGAACCGCACGGTGGAGAACTTCTTCTTCGAGACCGAGCAGGTCGCCTTCCAGACCGGCAATGTCGTGCCGGGCGTCGACTTCACCAACGATCCGCTGCTGCAGGGCCGCAACTTCTCCTATCTCGACACGCAGCTGAAGCGCCTGGGCGGCCCGAACTTCACGCATATCCCGATCAATGCGCCGCGCTGCCCCATGGCGAACTTCCAGCAGGACGGGCACATGGCGATGCGCAACCCGAAGGGCCGCGCCAATTACGAGCCGAACTCCTGGGGCGGCGCGATGGGCGGCCCGCGCGAGGACCCCGAGCGCGGCTTCCGCTCCTTCCCCGAGGAGCTGTCGGGCCAGAAGCTGCGCATTCGCGGCGAGCTTTTCGCCGATCACTACAGCCAGGCGCGGCAATTCTTCCTCAGCCAGAGCGAGACGGAGCAGACCCATATCAAGGACGCGTTCGTGTTCGAGCTGTCCAAGGTCGAGACGCCCGCCATCCGCGAGCGCATCGTCGCCCATCTTCTCAATATCGACGAGGACCTCGCCGCCAAGGTCGCGGACGGGCTCGGCATGAAGGAGATGCCGCAGGCGGCCGAACCGGCGCGGCCGGTGGTGCGCGACCTCAAGCCCTCGCCCAAGCTCTCGATCGTGCAGAACGGGCCGGAGAGCTTCAAGGGCCGCAAGCTCGGCGTCATCGTCACCGACGGCACCGACGCAGGCCTTCTCGCCGAGCTGGAAGCGGCGGCGAAGGCGGCGGGCGCGCTGGTGGAACTCGTCGGCCCGAAGGTCGGCGGCGTGACGCTCAGCGACGGCTCGACCCGCGAGCCCAAGCAGAAGGTCAACGGCGGTCCTTCGGTCCTCTACGACGCGGTGGCGCTTCTGCCTTCCAAGGACGGCGCGGCGCTCCTGTCGCGCGAGGCGACGGCGAAGGATTTCGTGTCCGACGCCTTCGCCCACGCCAAGTTCATCGCCCATTCGCCGGACGCCGAGGCGCTTCTCGACAAGGCCGGCGTCGAGAAGGACGCGGGCATCGTGGAACTCGGCAAGGGTGGCGCGAAGGCCTTCATCGCCCAATGCGCGAAGCTGCGCTTCTGGGAGCGGGAAGCCAAGGTCCACGCGGTGTGAGCCAAGTCCCTACAAGGCAGAACGAGGCGCCGCGAGGCGCCTCGTTTCGTTTGAGCGGCCTATTGAAGGTGACGGCCTTCCTGGATCGCCTGCAGGATGAGGCCGCGCGCTTCCTCCACATGGTGGATCGCGTCGCGCAAGCCGTAATCCTCCGTCCAGCGCGCGATCTGGCGCAGCATCACGGCGATGGCCTGGAGGTCGGTCGGGTCTTCGTGGTCCCCGAACGGATCGTTCGGATGGGACAGGTCGAAAGAGTTCGTATCACGCATATCAGGCAGCTTGCTCGCAGCGACGTTTGGCGGAAGGAGAGGTGAGGGTCGTGTCCGGGCCGCGCCGGTCGGCGCGCTCGGCGAGGCGCACGGTGATCGGCGGCGGAATGAGGGTGACGCTCGGCTTGGGCGTCAGCGCGCGGGCCGTGGTGCTGGCCGCGAGCTCGAAGGTCGAGGCGAGTTCGAGCACGAGAACCTGCAGCTCCAGCATGGCGAGGCCGATGCCGACGCAGGCGCGCGGGCCGACGCCGAAGGGCACATAGGCCGGGCTCGCATGGGAGCGCTCGGCGTCGAAGCGCTCGGGTTCGGGCCAGAAGCGCGGGTCGCGGTGGAGATGCCACGGGCTGATCAGGAGCGAGGTGCCCTTGCGCAGCGTCACGCCGCCGATCTCCGTCGTCTTCACCGCCTCGCGCGAGAACCAGTAGGCCGAGGGGTAGAGGCGCAGGATTTCCCGGGTGAAGCCGAGGCTGAGATCGGCCGAAGGAAGCCGCGAGGGCATCAGTTCGCCGCTCTCGTCGACGACACCAGCTGCTTCCGCCGCGATGCGCTGGGCCAGCGCCGGATCGTTGGCGAGATGCCAGAACACCCAGGCCGCCGCCGTGCCGGTCGTGTGATGGCCGGCGAGGATCAGCATCAGGACTTCGTCGCGCAGGTCCTGGTCGGACAGGCCGAGTTTCTGCAACTGACGCACGAGGCTGCCCTCGCTCGCATTACGCCGCGCCCGGTCCACCACCACGGCCATCATGGCCTTGGCCTCGCGCAGGTTCCGCCGCTTGCGGAAATAGGCGCGCGGCGAGGGAACGAGGCGGAACATGCCGTCCGCCAGATCGTCCTCCACCAGATGCACGGCGCGGATCAGCGTGCCTTCCTCGACCGGACCGAGCACGCCCGGCCCGAACAGGACCGTGCAGACGACGCGCAGCGCCAGCGGCGCGGCCACCGCATGGGCGTCGAACGAGCCCTCGCGCAGGAGATGGGCGAAGGTGCGCCGGTAGAGCGCGGAAATCTCGGCGACGTAGCTCGACGCCACGCCCTTGGCCATCTGCCCGTGGATCGCCTTGCGGCGGCGCGCATGTTCCTCGCCGCTGATCGTCAGCGAGCTGTTGCCGACGATCTGGCGCAGCTTGTGGATCAGCTTGCCCTTGTCGATCGCGGCGGGCGCGGCCTTCATGATCGGCTTCACGAGCGTCGGATCGACCACGAGATAGATCGGCGCCGGGCCGAGGCGCAGACGCTCCATGCGCTCGCGCGAGGCGTTGCCGCGCGTCTGGAAGAACTGGAGCGGGTCACGCCGAAAGGCGCTGAGGTCCGAAAACGGATGCGACATCGTGGATCTCCACGTCCTGAAGGGAGGCCCGAAGGCGGGCGAGCGTCTGGGCGGGCTGTTCGCCGAGCGGGATTTCGCCGGCGACGGCATGGAGGGTCCGGCCGAACCGATCCGTCCCCACGCATCCGGGCGGGCCGTAGCGATGCGTCGCGATGCCGATCCGGCGCAGGAAGCGCTCGTAGGTGAGGTCGGCGACCGCCACGAGCGAGACGAACCCCTGCGCCCGGGCGACTTCCATCATCAGCCCATAGACCGCGAGCGCCCGGCGAAAGCGCTCCGTGCCTTCGCCGACGACGCCGAGCCGGCTGATCTCGGCCATGTCGGCGCGAACCGGGAAGGGCCGCACCGTGGCGAGGTGCGGAAAGATGTCGCGGCTGAGATAGGGCCGGTCGGTCGGGGTCAGGCGGAAGCCGCCGACCACCTTATGTCCCTCGAACAGGGCGCAATGCAGCGCATCGTCCGTGTCGAACTCGTCGCGCTCTTCCTCGCCAACGAGCTTGAGATCCCAGCCGAGTTCGTCCACGAAGAGCCGCTTGCGGAACAGGCGAAGCCTGCGCACGGTCTCGGCATCGGTTCCTTGGAACGCAAAGACCGCTTTCTTTTTATTTAAGTTTTCCACGCGACGTCCCGCATCTCTCGGATGCGTGGATCTAGCCTTCGGGTTAGAGCAGAGGGCATCGCATGAACGGGGGAGAAACTTTGGAGACGGAGGAGATGCTGGCCGCGATCGAGACGGCGGACACCATCGCGGACCTGACGGCGCTGCTGCAGCGCTTCGTGGAGGCGCACGGCTTCTCCGGCTTTTCCTTCATGGATGCGGGCTCGGTTCTCCAGAGCGTGCCCTTCTTCGTGGGAACGTCGGGCGCGGCCTGGGAGGAGGAATACCGCTCCAACCGCTTCTTCCAGTTCGACCCCTGCGTCGATCAGGCGCGCCGCACGAACCGCCCCTTTCTCTGGAGCGACATCACGCTGCCGGCCAAGGCTGGCGGGCGCAAGTCCGGCGCGCTGCGGACCATGGAAGCGGCGCGCGACCACCATTTCACCAATGGCGTGACGATCCCCTACCATTTCACCGACCATCTCGGCCGGGTCTTCTCCAGCTCCAGCGTCTTCTTCTGGAAGAGCCGGCGGGAGGAGCTCGTGGCCCTGTTCGCGCGCCCGCGCATCCGGCACGACCTGCATCTCGTCATGCTCTACTGGTCGCAGCGGATGATGGACGTGACGGCGCGCGAGCGCGCCCAGCCCCAGCGCTTTCTGGACGAGGACGGCAATCCCCTCGTGGAGGTGAACCTCACCGACCGCGAGCGCGACGTGCTCGCCTGGGCGGCCAATGGCAAGACCGTGCCGGAAACGGCGATCATCCTCTCCGTCTCGGAAGAAACCGTGGGCACCCATATGCGCAACGCCATGCGCAAGCTCGGCTCCGAAACCAAGACGCATGCCGTGGTGAAGGCGATCTATCTCAATCTCATCAATCTCTGAGCGATGCGCTTCACTCTGCGGCATTTGCCCGCATGGTCGGCTGACAAGCCCCGGCCGCGCCGATACGATCGCGCAAACATTCGGGGAATCAGCATGATCAGACGCTTCCTTGCATCCACGGCCCTGGTGCTCGCCCTCGGTCTGCCCGGATACGCCCAGTCTCTCGCCCCCGAGCCCGCGCCCGCCGGAACCCTCGAAGGCGCGGCCGCCCTGCGCACGTCCTTCGCCGCCTATCTCACCGAGATCCCGTTCGAGCAGGGCCTTCTGCGGATCGAGCCCGATCCCGCCGGACAGCGCATCACCCTTTCGCCCCAGAGCTTCCTGAGCGGGATCGCGGGCTTCCCGGTCCAGTTCGCCCCGCTTGCCATCGTCGTCAGCGAGCGGTCGGACGGCAATTGGAACGTCTTCTCGCGCGATCCGATCGTGATCTCCACGACGGGAGAGATCGAAGGGGAGATGACGCATTTCCGATACGATCAGGCGACCCAGCTGACGAAGGGCGTGTATTCGCCCGCGCTCGCCGCCTTCACGCAGGCGGAGGGCACCGCCGAGCGGATCACCAACGTCCAGGAAGACGCGACCACCCGCTCCAAGGCCGAGATCGGCAAGGCCACCGTGGAGATGACCGGGCGTCCGGGTGCGACCGGAGGCGTCGATATCGACATTCGCCAGACCTATGACGACTGGCGCCAGACCAGCGCCTTCACGCCGCCCCGTCCGGGCGAGGAGACCGGGGAGACCGGGGAGAGCGGGTCCGATCCGGGCACGGTGCCCGAAAGCGCGCCCGAGCCGATCGAAATCGCGATGGCGGCGCGCACGATCGAGGCGAGCGCCGCGCTCCGGGACGGGCGCACGGTCGCGATCCGCGATCTCTACGCCCTGGCGGTCCAGCATACCGGCGAGTTGGCGACCGACCCGAAAACGGCGCTCGCCGGCCCCCTCGGCGCCCAGTTGAAGGATGCGATCGGCAAGGTCCTGCCGCTCTGGGCCTCGCTCAGCGGCGAGGCGACCGCGCGCGACGTGACGCTCTCCTCGCTCTATGGCGAATTCCTCTTTTCCGAGGGGCGCCACGCGATGCGCTTCACCGGGATCGAGGACAATGCCGGCTTCGACATGGACGTGAGCGTCAAAGGCATGCGCGCGACGAGCCCGCTCATGCCCGCCTGGGCGGCGAGCCTCGTACCGGAGGACATGGATATCGGCTTCGCCATGTCGGGGGCCGATCTGAAGACGCCGGCTTCGATCGCCCTCGCCGAGGCCGACTTCACGCAGGACCCGCCGCTCTCGCCCGAAGCGCAGGCGCGCGTTTCGGCCGCCTTCGATCCGACACGGATCGTGCTCCAGCTGAAGCCGAGCCGCCTTCGCTCGGCCGATCTCGACATCACCGCCAGCGGCGACTTCGCCTTCCGCGACGGCGCGCCGTCCGCCAACGTCACGCTGGAAGCGGCCGGGCTCGACAAGGTGATCGGCAAGCTCCAGAGCGCGGCGCAGAGCGAGCCCGATCTGCATCAGACCGTGGGCATGCTGCAATTCGCCAAGGGTTTCGGGCGCGCCAAGGGCGAGGACCGGATGGAATGGATCGTCGCGGCCGCGGCCGACGGATCGGTCACGGTCAACGGCACGATGGTGAAGGGACCGGACCCGGTGGCGGAACCCGGCGACGACGAGGATGTGACGCCGGGCGACGAGCCGGAGAATGGCGACACGCAGGACGGTGAAACCCAGGACGGCGACACGCAGGACGGCGACACGGGCGCCACGCAGAGCGACCTTTGAGCCGTCCCGAAAGCGGCCGTACGGGCCCGCGCGCCTACCACCAGCCCGGCGGAACGGCGCGGGCGGGCGGCACCTGGGAGCGGCGCGGCTGACGCGAGCCCGGCGGCCAGGCGAGGCCGCCATGGAAGGGCGCGCCGCGCGCGAGCTGCGGATTGTGGAACGGGTCCGCCGCCGCGATCCCCGGCCAGCGCGCGAGCATGGCCCGCGCCTCGCGCGCGCTGTCCCCGCGCGGCGCGGGCATCGCCCGGTCGGCCAGAAGCACGGCGTCGGGCGTGACGAGCACGCGGCGCCCGAAGGCCTGAAGCTTCAACGCGTAGTCATGCACGCCGAAATGATGGGGAAACAAGAGCGCGTCGAAGCCGCCGAGCGCCAGGAATTCCGACCGGCGCGTCAGGAAACCCTGCCAGCCGAGGCCTGACACCTGACGCGCGGTGACGAGCGCGTCGCCATAGGCGGGGTCGCCGCCTTCCAGCCCCCCGAAGGGCGAGAGCGAGACCCCGAGCGGCGACAGGAGGCGGCCCGCCTCGACCACCGCGCCGTCGGCGTTTCGCACCACCGGCGCGACGGCGCCCATGTCGGCTTCCCGCAGCCGGGCGACGAGATCCTCCAGCCAATCCGGCGTTGCCGGGCGCAGCCGCGCGTCCACGAAGCAGAGCGCATCGGCGCGCACCGCGTCGGCGGCCGCATTCAGCCTTGCCGCCCGGGAGCGGCCGGACCCGCTCTGGAAGACTTCCACGCCGTCGAGCCGCAGCGCTTCGCGCAAGGCGGGGTCGAGAACCGGGGCGCTGACGAAGAGCGAGACCGAGCCCGCCGCGCGGGCGGGGCGCAGCGCCTCGGCCGCCTCGCGGAGCGCGAGCGTCGGATCGTCGGCGTCGAGAATGAGGGCGACGCTCGGCGTCGCGCCCTTTCGGCGCACGCGCACGGCCGGCAGGGTCGCGGCGGGGCGCGGCCTTATATCGGCCTCGATGCCGCGCGCGCGCAGATGCGCGGCGACCTCGGCCTGCATCGCCTCGGCTTCGGCCTTGGCGGCCGGCCAGGGTGAGACGGCGGCAAAGCCCGGGACATGCAGCATCCGGCCGAGCCGATGATGCCCGGCCTCGACGGCACTCACGAACAGGCGGTGGAGGCTCGCGACCCCACGCTCCAGCGCCTCGCAGGCCTCGCTCCGGCGCATCAGGAAGGCGCGGTCCGGCCCGGATTGTTCCAGAAAGCGCTCATAGTCGAAGGCCGGGAAGGCAAGCGGCTGCAGCGCGCCGTCGTCGCCCTGCAGGAGAAGATCCCCATAGGCGAGCGACGCGCCCGCATCCGCGTCGAGAGCCGCAACGAGGCGGGCGAGCGCGCCCGGCCGCAACCGGACGCCGGCTCGCAGCCAAAGGACGAAATCGCATTCGGCCGCGTCGCCTTCCAGAAACAGGCGCGCGGCGGCCGGGTCGAAGCTCGCCGGCCCGCCACTCGGCGGCAGGATCGCCGCCGCCGCGCCGGCTCGCTCCTCGCCGAGCGAGGCAAGGCTCGCGTCGCCATCGCCGAGGCCGACGGCCAGAAGCGCGAGCCGGCCGGGCTCGGGCGGTGCGAGCCGGGCTTCAGCGAAGCGCGCGTCCCAGGCCTCGAACGCGCCGAAGGGCACCTGATCGGGCAGAAGCGCGTCGAAAAACGCGCCGCGCGGCGCGTCGGCTTCAGCCTCCGCGCGCGCCGCGAGATCGAGCGCCAGCCCGTCGGGAAAGGCAAGGATCGTCAGCGCGCCGCCGGGCAGGGGCTTGCCGTCCACGGTGACGTCGATCTCGCGCGGGCGCCCGTCCGCAAGCAGGCGCGGCAGGGTGAGGCGAAAGCCGGCGACCGGACGTTCCGTGTCCCCGGCCGCCACCATGCGCCAGCGGTCGGCGAAGGCGCGCGCGACTGGCGCGCCCTCCGCCCAGGCTTCAACGGTGCGCGTTCGCCCTGGCTCTCCGGCCGCCTCCACCCAGCCGCTGAGAGACAGGCCGCCGCGCCATTCCACCTGCGCCGAAGGCGCGCCCGTGGCGGCCAGCGGCGCGTCGCCCGCGAGCGCGATCGGCGGGGCGAGCGCGAGGTCGAGATTGGCGAGCCGCAGTTCGGCGCGGGTAAGGCCGGGGAGCGCCGCCGCGTCGAGCGCGAAGCGGAAGCCGTGGCATCCGTCGCCAAGCCCCGTCGCCAGAGCTTCGCGGTCGAACAGGGCGGCGCGGGCGAGCGCCGTCGGGTAGCCGTCGAGGAGGAGTTCGACGACAAGCCGGCGCTCCGGGTCCGCCGGGTCGATCGCATAGCCTTCCAAGAGGGTTTCGCCGCTGCGCACGAAGCGCACGCGCAGCGCCGTGTCGCCGGTCTCGGTGCGCGCCGGTGGGTCGTCACGTCGGCGGCGACGGGACGCCACCAAGGAGCCAATCGACGAGGGCGAGGGCGTTGTCTCGGTCACGGGCGAAGGAATCCAGATGCAAATGGGGGGAAGGGGCGTCGGGCCGGCCGGCCGGGTCGGCGGCGGCCATGGTCAGGCCAGTCTCGGCCGCGAGCCGATCGAGTTGCCCGAGGCCGGGCGTGCCGGGCGACAGGCAGAGCGCGCCGAGCTGAAGATGGCGCACGAGGGGTCCGAGTTCGCCGGGCGCGACGCGCCCCGTCATGAAGACGTTGCCGAGGCCGAACGCGGCCGCATCGTCCATCGTCGCGCCGAGAACCATGATCCGGTGGCCCGGCGCGCGCGCGCGAAGGCGGCCCGACAGGGCGCGCAGGAACCGCTCCGCCCGAGGGCTGGGCGCGGGGAGGAGCAGCCCGAGCGGCGGAGAAGGGGCCGCGCGCGGGGGGAGGATGGACGGCTCGTTCGCCAAGAGTTCGACCGGGCAGGGGGCCGCCCTTTGTCGAAGCAGCGCTTCGGTGCCACGATCCGCCGCGAGGACGCGCCGCAGAAGCCCGACTTTCGGCTCGTCGCCTTCGATCCAGGCTTCCACCGCCGCCGCGCCCTCGACCAGCGCGTCCAGCGGCGCGCCGAGTTCGGCGAGCCGCGCCCAAAGCGCGGCGGGCGGCGGGGCGCCGACGCATTCGATCGAACGTGGCGCGAGGTCGGACAGAGCGGCGAAGCCGGCGTCGGCAGCCTCGGCCACGAAGGCGAGCGACTGGGGCGCGCTCGCGCGCTCGGTGGCGTGCAGGCGAAGATGCGTTGTCCCGTCCGAACGGCGCCATTCGAGCGCGAGGCCTGTTTCGCCCTCGCGGCGGAGGCGAAACAGGCGCTCTTCGGCGAGCGGATCGCCGGCCGCGAACACGAGGAGAGGCGCGCCGGATGGGGCAGGCAGTGCCGCCTCGATCAGGCCGCGCGCCGCGCGCAGCGGATCGGCGGCGGCGAAGGCCGAGGCTTCCGGTCGATGGGCGGGAAAGCGACGGTCGGCAAGGCGGCGGTTCTTTGCCAGGAGCGCCGTGCGCTCGGCCGAGAAGGACCGACCGCCCCCATGCGGAACGAAGACGCCCGGCGCCGCGACGTTGCGAAACCCCGCCGCGCGCACGCGCAGGCAGAGGTCGAGATCCTCGAAATAGCCCCGGCCGAACAGGCTCGTCACCCGCCGCACCGCGCGGCGCGCGTCGTGGCGCAGGAACAGGGCAAAGCCGGTGCCGGTCGGCAGATCGATCGCCGCGCTGCCATGCGCCTTCGCGGCGGCGGCATCGATCCGGCGCGCCTCGTCCACGGTCGGCAGCGGCGCGCGATCGACGCGCGCTGGAAAGCTCGCAAGCTCGCCCGCGTTGGAGAAGGGCGTCACCGTCCCGATCCCGGCCTCGGAATAGGCGACGTCGGCAAGCCGCGCGAGCGCGCCGGGCGGGAGCACGGCGTCGCTGTTGAGGATCAGGACGTCCTCGTCCTCGCGGAGGCTTTCGAGCCCCCGATTGACGGCGCCGGCAAAGCCGAGATTGCTCTCGTTGCGCAGGAGATCGACGAGACCGCGCCCGGCCAGCGCGTCGAGAAGCAGGCGCAGGCGACGGTTGGGCGAGGCATCGTCCACCACGAGCACCCGCACGGGCGCCCCGCCGGCCTCGGCTTTCGCGGCGACCGCCGCGCGCAGGCAATCCTGCGTCGCCTCGAAATCCTCGTAGACGGGGATCAGCACCACGATGTCGCGCCGGTCCGGCGTCGTCTCGGGCGCGCGCGACGCGGCATTTGACAGGGCGGCCCCGGAGCGCGGCCAGAGCGCCCCTTGCGCCAGGGGCTCGGCCTCGCCCGCGCGTTCCAGCTTGAAGCCCTGCACCGTGGCGGAAACCGGACAATCGACATAGGCGCCGCGCGCGCCGGGCGGCGCCAGCGGAAAGCCGGGCTCGGCGGCAAGCGCGTGACGCGCCGCCCCATCCGCGTCGCTCAACACCAGATCGAGCCGATCGCTCTCGCCCGTCCAGGCCACCCAGCCGAGGAGCCGACCGTCCAGCGGATCGAGCCGCGCGAAGGCGGGCGATCCGCCTGCAAAGAGGCGACGCAGGGCAAGGCGCAGGAGATCGTGCGCGCTGGCCGTCTGCGCCACGAGAAGGGCCGGATCGGGCAAGTCCGCGCCCGCGTTCGACAATTGCAGGGCGGCGAGCGCGGTGAGCGGATCGGCCGGATCGGCGGCGAAGGCGCGCGCGAGATCGGCGGTGGCCTCGGCGCGCGCATCGAGAAACCACAGGGCGAGCGCCCGCAGCGCGAGGGCCGAGGCGGCCGGGGGCGAGGTCAGGCGGCAGCGCCGGTCCGCCAGCGCGAAAGCGTCGCGCGGCCGCCCCGAGGCGAGCGCCCGCGTCGCCGCGCCGACCAGCGCTTCGCCATGGGCCGCCGTGCCGGCCATGAGGCCGGGGCCGGACAATTCGACCTGATCCGAAAGGGAGGGCTCCTGCGACATGCCGCATCATCGCAGGCTTGACTTTCCGAAGGCTGGTGTCGCCGCGCTTCGAGGGCGTTCACGCTTTGCTTGCCCTGTTCCCGGCTTCCGCTTGCGGGGGCGGACGGGGAAGCGCGATATTCGCCCTCTGAAACGAGCCGGCGGAGCCGCGTCCATGAGCGAGAGTGACGAGACGAGCGCGGAAGGCCAAGGGGGCTCCGGCGGCAATAACGGCGGTGGCGGCGGCGCAGCGTCCTCGGCGGCCAATGTGGTGGTCGCCGGCGGCATGGCCACCACCGCCGGCATGAGCATGACCTCGCCCGTCGCGGCCGCAGCCGGCCCGAGCGCCAGCGCCGCGAAAAGCAGCGGCGGGGAAGGGAACGCCAAGGATTCCGGCGCTTCCAACGAGAATTCCGACAGCGGCACGAACGGCCAGCAGGATGGCGGCGGCGCGCATTCCGGCGGCCTGGGCACGGCGGGCGGCGGAGTTCAGGGCGCGGGCGCCAAGGTCGCGGGGCCGGGCGCGGGCGCGTCCCATGGTCCGTCCGGTGCATCCGGCGGTTCGACGGGCGTCAGCGGCGCCTCCTCCGGCGGCTCGCGCGGAACCGGCACCACGACCACGGGGCGCAGCGAAGGGCGAGGAGCCGAATCCGGTGGCGGCCCCGAGGCCTCGGCGGCGAGCGCGGCGGGCGACGGCGGCGGCGCGGCGGCGTCCGGTGGGGGCGGCGGAGGCGAAGGCGGATCGGGCTCGGAAGGCGGCGGGTCCGGCGGTTCGGGGGGCTCCGGCGGGTCCGACGGATCGCATTCCGGCAATGCGGGCGGCGCCGGCGACACCGCCATGGGCGGCGCGACCGGCGGAGGCTCCGATGGGGCCGGCGGCACGGGCGGCGGGCTCGGCGCGGGGCCGGGGTCATCCACCGGCGGCGGGTCCACCTCCGGCGCGTCCGGGAGCGGGGGGTCGGGCGGCGACGGCGGCTCGACGGGCGGCGCGACGGGCGGCACTGGGGGAAGCTCCGGCGGCGGCTTCGGTTCGACCTCGTCCGGCGCGGGTGGCCTGTCCTCGGGCGGCCTGTCGTCCGGCAACGGGTTCGGCTCGTCCGGCAACACGTTCGGCACGAGTTCTCCGGGCGGACCGGAGGTTCAGGGCGCGAGCGTTTCGCCGGTCTGCTTCCGGCCGGGAACCGCGATCGCGACGCCGCGCGGCCCGGTCGCGGTGGAAAACCTGCAACCCGGCGATCTCGTCCTCACCACGGATGGGGACGCGCTGCCCGTTCTCTGGATCGGCCGGCAGACGCTCGATTCCAGCGAAGGCGATCCGCTCCGCGTGTTTCCGATCCGCGTGCGCGCCGGGGCGCTCGGCCCGCGCCTGCCGCTGCGCGACCTGTTCCTGTCGCCCGATCATGCGCTCGGCCTCGACGGCATTCTCGTTCATGCCGGGGCGCTGGTGGATGGCGAGGCGATCTCGCGCGAGGCGAACCCGCCGCGCGTGCTGGTTTATTACCATATCGAGCTGGAGCGCCACGCACTGGTTCTCGCCGAAGGCGTGCCGGCGGAAAGCTTCGTAGACAATCCCGAACAGCTCCTGTTCGACAATGGGGGGGAGCGCGACCGCGCGCTCGCTGGCCGCGCGCCTTGCGCAGAAATGACCCTGCCCCGCGCCAAGGCCGCCCGGCAGGTGCCCATGGCGATCCGCCACCGTCTGGCCGCCTGCGCCGCCCTCCTGCGGGCGGGTGACGAGACGGGCGTCGAAGCGGCCTGACGGACGGTTCGTCTCAGCCGCGCCGGGCGGGGCGGCCGGCGCGGGCGAAGGCCGTGCGGCTCCAATGGCGCCCGGTGGACTTGTAGCCGGCGAGGCAATGGATCGCCGCGAAGCGCGCGAGCGTGTGGCGGTCGATCACCAGGAGGTCGCGGGCTTCGTCCGGCCGCGTCGCCAGGATGCGCGCGGCGGCGCGCGACAGGAGGCCGGGCCCGGTGCTTAGCCAGAGAATGTCGGTGTCGCCCCGGTTCACCGCATCCACGGCCAGATCGCGCGCCAGCGTGATGACGGGATGGCCGGGCACGGCGGCGAGGATGTTGTTGCCGAGCGAGCCGAGGTCTTCCTGATAGGTCACGAGCCCGACCGGGCCGGACAGGAGCGGGTGGATGGGCGCGAGGCAGCGATCGTCCGCATCCGCATAGACGCCGCCTTCCTCGACGAGGAGCGCAAGGCGAAAGAGATCGGCCTTCATGGCCGGCTCGCGGGCGCGCTCGAAGGCGGCGCGCGCGGCATGAAGGCCACGCTCGCTCAGGTAATCGCCGGCCGAGGCCCGGCTCCAGAGTCGATAGGCGAAGCCTTCGTTCTGGCTTTGCCAGCTCGCGCCATAGGCGGCGATGTCGGAGGGCGGGGGCGGCGCATCCCAGAATTGATGGATGACGCGCGGAATGGCGGAAGCGCCCTCGCGCTCCGATAGATCACTCGCCATGGGAGAGGCGCCCTGTCGGCGCAGCTCGATCAGGAATTGCAACGCGGCGAGCGTGTTGTCGGGATAGGTTTCGACGCACGCCCGCAGCGCGGCGAGCCGCGCGGCAGGGTCGACCGCCATCAGGGCGCGGCGCAGCGCGGCCACGGCCTCGGCGTCCATGCGAAACTCGTCGTAGAGCTGTCCGTAATGGTTCTGCGAGGGGTTGGCCGACTTGCCCTTCAGCCGGCTCGCGCCCGCCTCCAGCGCCGCGAGGTCGGCGAGATGCGCGCCCGCGCGCTCCATGTCGAGGCCGAGAAGCGCGGCGTGGATCAGGCGGTTGCGCACCCAGCCATCGCCCGGCAGGCGCGCGGCCGCCGCTTCCCCTTCGCGGATCGCCGTCCCGAAATCCCAGCGCGCCGAGGCGAGAAGCGAGCCGACGAAATGGCGACGCCCTTCCTCGGGCAGGAGCCCGGCGGGCGGCGCGGCGAGCTCCGCCTCCACGGCCTCATGTGCGCCGCTGTCGATTCGCTCCACCTGCGCCTGCTGCCAGAGATGGGCGTGATGGGGATGCCGGGCGCGGGCCTCGTCCAGCACGTGGCGCGCCTCGCCGAGCCGCCCGGTCTGGCGCAGGAGATCGGCGCGCAGCGACGCTTCTTCCGGGCGCTCGCCGAAGCGGGTGCGGATCGCGGCGAGGCGCTCCAACGCGCCGGAAACATCGCCTGACAGCGCCAGCGCCCTTGCCGCTCCGAGCGAGGCGGACAGCCGGGCCGGATCGCGCGCGGCGGCGCGGCTGAACAAGTCGCAGGCCGTTGCGGGATCGTCCTTCACGAGGGCGCGCCGCGCCTCGGCTTCCAGGAGCGCGGGGTGATCGGGCTCGGCGCGGCGCAACCGGTCGAGGCAGGTTTCGGCGCGCGCGTTGTCGCCCGCGCGCATCCAGTCCTCTGCGGCGTCCACCAGCGCGTCGCGCCGCTCGCCATGCCGCTCCGCCACGGCCTCGAAAGTCTCAGCGGCCTCGGCCCAACGCCCGTCCGCCCGGCGGATCAGGGCTTCCGCGAGGCCGGCTTCCGCCGCGCGCCGGGCCCCGATCGGAATGCGCGCCAGCCACTCCCGCGCCGCATCGAGCGCGCCGGCGTCGCGCAGCAGCGCCGCCGCCTCGATCTGCGCATGCGCTTCCATCGGGTCGCTCTCAGCCGCGCGGCCGAGCGCGCGCAGTGCGTCCTCCCCGCGTCCTTCGGCCCGCGCGACGGCGGCAAGGCCGATCAGCGCCCAATAGAAACGCGGCTGAGCGGCGAGCGCGGCCTCGTAAGCCGCCGAGGCCCCGGCGAGATCGCCCTGAAGGCGCAGGTCGTCGCCTTCAAGCAGACGCGCGCCGGGATGGGCGGGGCCGAGCGCCAGCGCCCGCGTGAGAAGCAAGCGCGCCGCTTCCGGTCCGATCCGCCTGTGTTGCAGTCGATAGAGATCGAGAAGCGCCTCGACCGGCGGCGAGGGCTCATCGGCCAAGGCCACGAGTTCGGCTTCCGCGAGGGCCAGCGCGCCGGCCTCGCGCAGCGCCGCCGCGCGTTCGAGACGCAGCATCGGATCGGCGGGGGAGAGCGCCAGCGCGGCCTTCAGATGCGCGGCGGCGGCCTCCCCATCGCCGCGCTCCCGCGCCGCGCGCGCCAGGGCTCGCAGGACGGCGGGGCTCGCCGGAGCGCGCGCGAGAAAGCGCGCGAGAACCGTTTCCGCCGCCAGCATGTCGCCGGCGCGCCGCAGGAGATCGGCCTCGGCGCAGATCAGGGCTTCGTCATGGGGAGCATCGGCTTGCGCCCTTCGAACGGCCGCCAGCGCCGAGGCGATGGACTCAGGGGGGCGCGCCAGCCGCGCGCGCTCCAGCGCCGCCGGGGCAAAGCCGGGGCGCCGGGCGAGAAGCGCATCCAGCGCGGCCTCCGCCTCCGCCTCGCGCCCCAAGGCCGCGCCCTGCCGCGCCGCGTCGAGCGCGAACCAGGGATCGTCAGGCAGGAGAAGGCTCGCCGAGCGCATGAGCGCATAGGCCTCCTCGCCCGCGCCGCGTTCGCGCGCGCACTCGGCAAGGCCCCGCAGCGCATGGGGCAGCGGGGTTCCCGATGCCAGTCGCGTCCAGGCCGACGCCGCCTCGTCGGCCCGCCCGAGCGCGCGCAGCGCCGCGCCTTCGTCGTAGCGGTTCCAGAGATCGCGCGGATCGCGCCGCGCCGCCTCGCGGAACCCCGCCAGCGCCGCCTCCGACCGCCCCTCGGCGCGGGCGACGAGGCCGAGCGTTCGATGGGCGGGGGCAAAATCCGGCGCGTCATCGGCGAGCGCGCGGGCCAGCGCTTCTGCCTCGCCGGTCTCTCCGAGCGCCAGATGCTCCAGCGCCATGTCGTTGCGCGTCCAGCGATCCGCCGGGCGCGCGGCCAGCGCCTCACCGAAACGCGCCAGCGCCTCGCCGTGCCGGCGCTCGGCCCGCAAGGCCAGCGCTTCGGCACGCAGCTCGTCGAAAGTGGGGACGGGGGTCTGGCTCATGGGGCTCCGGCAGCGGCATCACCCCATCATGCCCCGCCAATGGTTGAAAGCTTCTGAGCCGAGATCGCCGCGTCTCAAGCCTCCCCTTCCAGAATTGCGACACCGGAGGGCGGCAGCTCGTCCGCGCCGAGCCGGAAATTGCCCGCGAGGCCGTGCTCCGACAGGCGCAGGGTCCGGCTGCCATAGTTGAAGACATAGCTCAGCCCGCCGGCGCGGCGCAGGCGCAGGCCGGGCGGAAGGTCGAGAACGGGAAGCCCGACCTCCTCCGCCAGCCCTTTCAGGAGGTCGAAGGCGAGCGTCTCGTCCGGCCAGCCGCCGAGATAGAGGAGCGGTCCCGTGCCGACCAGCGCGGGCTCCCCGTCATCGGCGCGAAGGCGCACCGAAGCATCTCCGGTTTCCAGCATCTCGCGCCAGACCTGGAACGCGCCCGCCCCGCCTTCCATCGGAACGTCGAGGTTCGGCGGCAGGGTTTCGACGCGCGTCACCTTCAGCGCGTCGAGCGGCGCGGGAAGCTCGGGCGGCAGGGCGGCGGGAATGGCGAAATCCGCCGTGCGCGAGCCCGAGCGCGGGCCGACCAGCGCGAGCCCGTCGAGCCGGCCGAGCGCCTCGCGCAACGCCTCGGGCCAGGCGAAGAGGCCGGGCACGAGAACGAGGCGGTAGGGCGAGGGATCGGCGCTCTTGGCGTCCAGAAAATCCACCGACAGGCCGAGCCGGCGCAGCGCCTTGTAGAGGTCGTAGACGAGGCGGAAATAGTCGAACTCGCGGCCCTGCGGCTGCGCGGTCCAGGCCCAGGCGGAGGGATAGTCGAAGACGATGGCGACATCGGCGCGCCCGGGCATCGGCAGGTCCTGCCCGGCGATCTCGCCCGCCACCGCTGCCGCTTCGAGAAGACCCGGCGCGGGCTCGCTGTCGGGGCGCAGCAGCCCCGCATGCATCTGCTCCTGCGCGAACGGCGCCTGCCGCCAGCGGAAATAGCTGACGACCTCGGCCCCGTGCGCGAAGGCTTCCCAGGTCCAGAGCCGCACCATGCCGTCGCGCGGGGCGGGGTTGTGCGGCGCCCAGTTCACCGGGCCGGGCTGTTGCTCCATGATCCACCAGCGCCCGTTCGAGGTGGCGCGGTAGAGATCGTGATGGAGCGCCTGAAGGTCGGGATCGCCCGCTCTGGCGAACTCGGCCTTGAATTCGGGCGAGCGAGGCGACCATTGGTCGAGAAAGCCGAGCGGGTAGCTGTCCCAGCTCGACACGTCGAGATCGGCCCCGACGTCGAAATGATCGAAGGACAGGGTGCGGCCCATGAAATTGTGGATCACGTCGCGGCCGGGCGAGAAGCGGCGGATGATGTCGGCCTGAAGCCGGTTGAACGTGACGATGGCTTGCGAGGAATAGCGCCGGAAGTCGAGGACATGGGCGGGGGCCGGTTCGGTCAGCGCCACGTTGGGCAGCTCGATCTCCTCGAAGCTCTGATATTCCATCGACCAGAAGACCGTGCCCCAGGCGCGGTTCAGCGCGTCCGGCGACTGGTACTTGCGGCCCAGCCAGTCGCGAAAGCCGCTGAGCGCCGCCTCCGAATAGGAGAGGGCCGTCAGATGGCAGGCATATTCGTTGTCGGTCTGCCAGGCGACGACGCCTGGATGCGCGCCGAAGCGACGGGCGAGCGCCTCGGTGATGCGCGCGCATTCCGCCCGGTAGCCCTCGTGCGAGAAGTCGTAATGCCGGCGCGAGCCGAAGCCGCGCACGCGCCCGTCCTGGCCGACCGGCAGCATGTCCGGCATCTCGTCCACCAGCCATTTGGGCGGCGTCGCCGTGGGCGTGCCGAGCACGACCTTCAGCCCCGCGCCATGGAGGACGTCGATCGCGCGCGCCAGCCAGTCGAACTCGGTCGCGCCACGCTTGGGCTCCAGCCGGGACCAGGCGAATTCGCCGATCCGCACAAAGGAAATCCCCGTCTCGGCCATGCGCCGCGCGTCCTCGGCCCAGAGCTCTTCCGGCCAATGTTCGGGATAATAGCAGACGCCGAGCGCGCGGACGGACATGGGGGGCATTCCTTTGAGAACAAACGTCACTTCACCGCGCCGGCGGTGATGCCGGAGACGAACTGGCGTTGGAGAAAGACGAAGAGCGCGACCATGGGCACGGTCATCAGCGTCGCGCCGGACATGAGCGCGCCCCAGGGCGGCACGGAATTGACCGTGATAAGCGAGCCGAGCGCGACGGGCGCGGTGCGCGCGGCCGGATCGGGCGCGACGAGGAGCGGCCAGAGGTAGTTGTTCCAGGAGGCGAGGAACAGGATGATGAAGAGGGCGGCGAGCGCCGGGCGCACCAGCGGCAGCGCGATGCGCAGGAAGATGCGCAGCTCGCTCGCCCCGTCGAGCCGCGCCGCTTCCACGATCTCCTGCGGCAGGCCGAGGAAGGTCTGGCGCATGAAGAGGACGCCGAGCGCGTTGAAGAGCGGCGGCACGACCACCGCGATCAGCGTGTTGGCGAGCGACAGGTCGCGCGCGACGAGCACATATTGCGGGATGATCACCACCGCATAGGGCACGGTGAGCGTCGCGACGAGGAGGCCGAACAGGGCGCCCTTGCCGCGAAAGCTGTAGCGCGCGAAGGCATAGCCCGCGAGGCTGCTGAGCCCCGCCGACAGAAGGGCATAGGCGAGCGCCACGAGAACCGAGTTCGCGAGCGCCCGGTCGAAGCGCGCGATCTCGACGATGCGGCTAAGATTGGCGAGAAGCTCGCCGCCCGGCCGGAGCGGCACGCTGGCGGACAGGATCGCCTCGTCCGGCTGCGTGGCGAAGACCGCCATCAGATAGAGCGGCGCGAGCCAGAGGAGGGCGAGCGGCAGGAGGAGAAGCGTCAGCCACAGCCCCTGCCGGCGCTCGCGCGCCGAGCCACCCGACCGACCGGCGCTCATGCCCGCTCTCCGCCGCGCGTGAGAAGAAGGTTCAGCGCCGCGATCAGCGCGGCCATGGCCGCGATGGCATAGGCGATGGCGGAGGCGTAGCCGAAATTGAGGTTCACGAAGCCCTGCTTGTAGAGATAGGTGCCGAGCGTTTCGGTGGCGTTGCCGGGGCCGCCGCGATCGGTGATGAGCCAGGGTTCGGCGAAGAGCTGCATCGTGCCGATCACCGAGAGGACGAGGCAGAAACCGAGAACCGGCGAAAGAAGCGGCAGCGTGATGCGGGTGAAGCGGCGCCAGGGGCCGGCCCCGTCCATGCGCGCGGCCTCGTAGAGGTCCTTCGGGATGGATTGCAGACCGGCCAGAAGAATGATCGCGTTGTAGCCGGTCCAGCGCCAGGTGAGCGCCAGAACGATCACGGCCTTGGCCGGCCCCGCCTCGTGCAGCCAGTTCGGACCGTCGATGCCGAACGCGGCGAGCGCCTCGTTCACCGCCCCGAACTCGCCGTTGAAGAGAAGGCGGAAGACGACCGAATAGGCGACTTCGCTGACGACGACGGGGGCGAAGAAGGCAAAGCGCAGAAAGGCGCGCCAGCGCAGGAAGGGCGAATCCAGCGCCATCGCGAGCGCCGTCGCCAGTGCCAGCATCAGCGGCACCTGGACGACCAGAACGAGAAGCGTGTTGCCGAGCGCGTTCTGGAAGGCGCGGTCCACCAGAAGCCGGCGCCAGTTCACGTCGAGGTCGAAGACCCAGGGAGCGACGCGGGTGTTCTGGAAGGACAGGATCACCGACTGCGCCAGCGGCCAGAGCCAGAACAGGGCGAAGATCAGGAGGAAGGGCGCAAGAAACAGATAGGGAGCGCGTCGGGTCGCGTGCATGGGCAGGCAAGTCCGGTCTGGAAGCCGCGAAACGGGGGCGGGATAGCGCGCCCCCGTGGAGGCCGTGTCGCCGCGCCCGGCGGTTCGGCGCGGGGCGCGCGCGAACCGCCGGGAAGCGGAGATGTCAGTTCTGGACCGGCAGGCCGGTCGCGCCCGAAATCTCGTCGGCCGCCTGCTGGAGCGCGTCCTTCGCCTCGATCCGGCCGGCCATGAACTCGGCGAAGATCGGGATGAAGCTGTTGTCGGCTTCGGCGAAATATTGCGTGCCGCGCCAGGGCTTGATCTTGTCGAGCGTGCCCAGAACCGTTTCCCAGATCGGCTGGTTGCCCCAGAAGGGTTGCGGCTGCTTCACATAGGGGTCCTTCAGCGCGGCCGGCAGGGTCGGCACGAGGCCGCTCGCCTTCAGCTGCGTGATCTGCCCCTCGGGCGTGCCGAGCGCGAAGCGCAGGAAGGCGAGCGCGGCCTCGGGGTTCTTCGAGGCGGAGGGGATGGCGAGCGCCGAGCCGCCGAGATTGGCCGCGCGCGCGCCGCCCTTCTCGAAGGCCGGCATCAGCGCGATGCCCCATTTGCCGCTCTGCTCGGGAACCGCGCCGCGCAACGAGCCCTCGTACCAGCCGCCATAGACGGAGGCCGCGAGCTTGTCGGCCTTGATGGCCTGCAAGGTCTCGCCCCAATTGGCCTGGAGGAAGAGATCGGCCTTGGCGACCTTGCCGACCGTTTCCAGCGCCTGGAGGCAGGCGGGCTGGTCGATCGTCACATGCTCGGCGGCGGGATCGAACATCGCGCAGCCCGCTTCGTTGGCGAGCATTCGGAACCAGGTCGTGTCGCCATTGGTGGACACGAGCTTGGTGCCCTCGTTCGCCGCCACGATCTTCTGTCCGGCCGTGACGAAATCGTCCCAGGTCTCGATCGAGGCGACGTCGACGCCGGCCTTCTCGAACATGTCGCGCCGATAGAAGAGAACCACCGGGCCGGAATCCCAGGGCATGGCGTAGACCTTGTCGCCGACGGTGAGTTCGGTGAGCTTGAACTCGGGGAACTGCCCAAGAAGCGTCGCGCCGTCCGGCCCCATCATGGCCTTGATGTCGCGGAAGCAGTCGGGGAAGCGCGCCCAGAACACTTCCGATTCCTGGTTCTCGACCGTGTAGACGTCGGGCATTCCGGCCCCGCCCGCCGCGCAGCCGGCCAGGCCGCGATCATAGGTCGGCTGGTTGCCGACATCCTCGATCTTGACCGTGACGTCGGGATATTTCGCGTTGAAGGCGGGCACCACGGCTTCCAGCGCCTTGGCCGCGACGTCCCAGCTCCACACGGTGATCGTGCCGGAAAGCTTGGGCTCCTGCGCCCCGGCGACGCCCGGCGCCAGAAGCGCCCATCCCGTCAGTGCGGCTGCCGCCGCCTTGCTCATGGCTCTCATGTCGATCCTCCCACCCGGTGCAATCGGCCGGCTCGAACCGCCGGCTCTCTTCTCCCGGGACCGATAGTAGCGAAGCGGGGTTGCGCGTCGTCGCTACGGACGCGATAAATGTCGCAGATCCTAAGGTCGGCGGGGGAGGGCGCGTTGGGGACGGATCGCCTGGAAGCCGCGCCGCTCGGCGCCCATCATCTGCCGGTCGAGAGCTTTCTCGTGCGGGGCAACGATTTCCTCTTCGCGGGCTGCGAGGAGGTCTTCGTGATGTCCGCTCCGCACACGCACAGCCAGATCGAGTTCAACTACGTCCTGAGCGGCGCGATCACCTATCTCCACGACGGGCGCGAAGCGTGGATCGGCGCGGGCGACCTGGCGCTTCTCTGGGGCGCCATTCCGCATCGAACCGTCGAGGTGGCGCCGGGCACGCGCTATGTCTGCTTCTACCTGCCGCTGGAGGTGTTTCTGGCCGCGCCGATCGGCGAGGCGCTGCGCGCGGTCGTTCTGGAAGGGGGGCTCGTCGTCGCCGCCGACCCCCTGCGGTTCGAGCCCGAATCGCTGCGGCGGATGCGGGCCGAATGGCTGGCGACCGGCGACCGGCGCCTGCGCGACCTGATCGCGGCCGAGGTCGTGCTTCTCCTGCGCCGGCTCGACGTCACCGGCTGGCGCGACCTCCTGGCGGGCGCGCATCACGAGGGGCGCCCGGTGGCGGGCGCGATGCCGCCGAAAATCCTGGAAATGACCCGTTTCATCGCCGAGCACGGGCACGAGGCGATCACCGTCGCCGACGTCGCGCGCGCCGCCTCGCTTCATCCGAACTACGCGATGACGCGGTTTCGCGCCGGGCTCGGCATGACGGTGGCCCATTACATTCTGCGCCATCGCATGATGGCGGCGCAGACGCTGCTCCTGTCGACGCGCAAGGACCTCGCCGCCATCGCCTTCGAAACCGGCTTCGGCTCGGTGAGCCAGTTCCACCGCTCCTTTCGACGCTATTTTTCCTGCACGCCGGCGAGCTTCCGCCGCCACATGCGGCCCTCCCCCCCGGCCTGACCCGGTCGGGCCAGCCTGACGAGATCAGACGTTGGTGATGTTGTAGACCGTGTCGGTGAAGCGCAGCTGCTCGACATTCGTCACGGACGCGCCGTAGCCGTCCGAGAAGTTGACGACGGTCGTGTGGTCGTGGGTCGCGACCGTCGCGTCCGTGAAATGGCGATCCGAGAAGTTCACCGTGTCGGAACCCGCGCCGCCGTCCAGCGTGTCGTGGCCGACGCCGTAATGGGCGATCTGGAAATAGTCCGATCCGTCGCCGCCCATCACGCTGTCGCCGACGCCGTAGGCCATCAGGTAATCGTCGCCCGCCCCGCCCGAAAGCGTGGCATGGCCGCCCGTCGAGCCGAGGATCGAATCGGCCCCGTCGCCGCCGAAGGCGTAGGCGCCCGCGCCGCTCGTGTCGTGCAGCATGATCGTGTCGTCGCCCGCCCCGCCGAGGATCGTGGCATGCTCGCCATAGGAGTCCACGGTGGAGCCGTGGAGCGAGCCGGATCCGTCGATCGTGTCATAGGCGCCGTGCGAGGCGATCGTGTCGCCGCTCGTGTGGATCAGATTGTTGTCGCCATGCGTCTCGATCGAGGCATGGGCGCCGAAGATCGTGTCGAACCCGCCGGTGGACTGGATCGTGTCGCCGCCGCCGCCGGCGTGAATCTGCGTGTGTCCGTTCGCTCCGCCCGCCAGATAGCTGCCGTCGGTCCCGGCCCAGAGCGTGTCCATGCCGCTGCCGCCGATCAGCGTGTCGTGGCCGCCCCCGCCGAACAGCGTCTGGTTGCCGCCTCCCGTTCCGCCGACGAGACTGTCGTTGCCGAGCCCCCCGTGGACCGTCGCGTCGCCCGCGCCGGCGGTGATCGTGTCGCCGCCGTTCGAGCCGAAGACCGTGTCGTTGCCGAGCCCCGTGAGATGGATCGTGCCGCTGTCGCCGAGCACCACCGTGGTGCCCGCGCTGCCGCCGTCCACCGCCACGTCGTGCGAGGCCGGCGAGGTCACCACTACGGCAGCATCGCCCGATCCGGCGGCGACGCTGTCGCTGCCGGAGGCCTGGACCGCGACATGGCCGCTGCCGGCCAGTCCCTGATCGTCCAGAACGCGATTGATGTGGTCCACCGCCTCCGGTGACAGGGAGTGGAGGGCGGAGGCCTCGGAGCTGCTGTAGATCTCAGCCATCGGGTGCGCTTAGGATAACCGTCAGCTCAGCCTTTCTCGTCGGGTTGCGGGCGGGTGGATGTCCGAAGTCAGGCCGCGCCGGCCTGGGGCATTTCGCGGCGGAACACGCGCAGCCGGTTTTCGGGCCGGTTGTCCTGACGCGCCACGCTGTCGGGCGCCGTCTCGGTGCGGGTGGCGGGGATCATGTCGAGCCGCAGGCCGACCAGCGGGTCGAGCGGCGTCGGGCCGGTGAACTCGATCTCGCGGCCCGACTTCTGCACCGGCGAGCCGCCGAGGAACAGCGCTTCGCCGCGCAGGGCGAGATCGGCGGGCGCGGCGTCCGTGAGGCGCAGCCGAAGGCCGATCAGCGGCAGGGCCTTGCCGCGCGATCCGGCATAGGCGCCGGCCGGAAACCAGTTGGACCAGCCGCCGGTTCGCCCGCCCGTCGCCACCTGATATTCGACCGGGCAGTCGGCACCGACGCCGCGCAGCTCCAGCCCTTCGATGCGGCCGGGCAGGGCGGGGCCGCAGAGCCATTCGCCGCGCGCCGCCGACAGATCGCCGCGAAGCGAGACATGGGCGCGCACCAGGAATTCGCTGGCGCCGGGCGCGAGCGCCGGGCGCTGGCGGGAGGCCGGCGCGGCGATCGACAGGCGGGGCGCCTCGATGCGGGAGAGTTCGAGCGAGGCCTGAAGGCTGCCGCCGGCTTCGGCGGCGCGAATCGTCAGATGGATCGTTCCGTCCTGCTCGGCGAGAACCACGAGACCCTTGCCGGGTTCGGTGAGCGCGCCGAACTCCTCGCCGGGCGCGGTCACGAGAAAGATGCCTTCGGACGCGGCCTCGACCTGCGCCACGGGCGGCACGGAAAGGTTCAGCGCGTAAGCGGGGTCGAAGCGGTACACGAGGGAATGCAGTCCCCGCGTCACCTGCAGAACGGCCTTGCGCTCCTGTTCCATCATCGCTCCGCTCCCCTGTCCGTTGTGGCTGAATTTTGTTGGTCGATCTTCTTTCCCGACCAATACACCCGCCTTCGTGAAATAAGTCCTTCCAAGATCGCCCGGCTTGCCGACAAAACAGCGGAACAATTCATTCAAATCAGAGACTTGTTAGTGTTAATGTCCATTTGCCATGAAGGCGCGGCGGCCCCTCGGGCGGCGTGCACGCGCCGCGACGCGCGATGCGAAAGACCTGATCCGGGTTCGGGATTTGTATACGGATGCGTAACATCCTCGGAGTAATTTGAATCATCATTCTTCTGAGAGACGTGACCGACATGATCAGGGGCAGTATCGAGTCCGTTACCAGCGATGCCATCCAGGGATGGATCTTCTCGGAAGACGGGCGCATCCGTGAGCGCACCATCCTCGCCTTCCGCGGCGACGTGTGCATCGGGGCCGGAACGGTGAACATGTTCCGCGCCGATCTGGCGGATGCCGGCATCGGCGACGGGCAGCTGGGCTTCCGCTTCCCGATCTCGGTGGACCCGAGCGAGGCCGGCGCGGTCTATGTGAAGCTCGAAGGCAGCGACGCGGTCATTCTCCAGTCCAGCGCCCTGATCGGCACGAGCGCCAAGGTGGAAAGCCGCCTCGACCGCACCGAGATGCGCAAGCGCCTCGCCGAACTCAAATGGGCGCTGAAGCACGGCCGCATCCCGCAGTCCGACTTCGACTTCCTGCGCATTCTCTGGTCCTTCGGCGCCTACGAGCGGGGCCTCGCCCGCCGCGTGCCGACCGATGGCTCCATGGTCATGGACAAGCCGCTGACCGTCGCCGAACAGCTGATGGAAAGCTATGTCGGCCTCGAGGTCCAGATCTCGCAGACCGAGATCACCGACGGCGCCGAGCTTCAGGCCGAGATCGCGCGTCTCGCCTCGCTCCCCGACGCCGCGCCGCTCTTGGCGCTTCATTCGGCCGACCGGGCGCGCCTGCGCGTCATGGAAGGCACGCATGTGTCCGGCACGGCCGGCGAAACGCCCCAGGGCACGCTCGCCGACTACACGCTGACGCCCGAGAACCTCGTGATGATCGACATCCGCGCCTCGACCGAGCTGGCCGTGCCGACGGGCGGGCGCGTCATCGCCCTGTCCGCCGTGCCGGCGGTCTCGTGACGCCGGCCCGCACCGACCCGTAACGCGGAGCCTCGAGAGGTTCGGCGGGATTTCGTGACATGCTGAACCTCGCCCCCATCCTCTACGCTTCGCCCGAACTCTCGCCCTCGCTCGGCGGGCAATGGCGCGGTCGCATCGACCGGATCGACCCGGTGAACGGGATCGAGGGCTGGGCGCTGGCGATCGACGACCCGGCGCGCCCGGTGGAGTTGGAACTGACCGTCGGCGGCTATGTCCTGTCGCTCGGCACGACGGGGCTCGCCCGCCCCGATATCGACCTCCACGTCTCGCCGCTGTCGCGCGCGGGCTTTCGCTTCGCGCCCTCGCTCTTCGGCCGGCTGGCGCGGCTCTCGGCGCATCGGCGCGACAAGCCGGTGGCGCTGCGCATCGCGGGCACCGACGTCACGCTTCTGCCGCCGGGCGGCCGCGCGCCGAGCGTCGGCGAACTCGTGGCCGAATGGCGCGAGACGATCCTGGCCGATCTCGGCCGGCGCGAAGCACCGCGCTCCAAGGGCGACCGGCTGCTGGCGCAGTTGCGCGCGCTGCGCCTCGACGCCGAACCCTTGCGCGAGCGCGCCCTTCGCCCGCTGTCGGACGGCGAGATCGGCCAGATCGATCTCGTGCATCTCTCCTCGGACGGGCAGGTCTGGTTCATCGGCTGGTGCAAGCGCGGCGTGGAAACGGAGTTTCCCGCCCTCATCGCCGACCGCGTCAAATATCCCGCCGGCATCGCCATCGCCCCCTACGAGCGCTCCGACCTCTCGGCCAATTGCGTCGGGGTCGTCGGCCTGATCGAAACCGGCTGGACGCCGCCCGCCCAGTTCAAGGACGGGTTCATCTATGTCGGGCGCGCGGGCCAGTTCCACCTGCGCTTCGGCCCGCAGACGCGGCTCGTGCGCGCGGAGGCCTTCACCTCGGCCTATCAGCAGCTTCAGCCCGCGCTCGTCGGCGGGCAGGGCGAGGCGATGGGCGCGGTTCTCGCCTCGCTCGCCAACTGGCTGCCGGGCGCGTCCGTGGCGGGCGGCGTCTTCGTGGAAGGCGGCGTCGACCGGCTGCTCCTCATTCCCGGGTTCGGCTGCATCGCCGAAGGCTGGGCCGTGAGCCCCGCCAAGCGCACCGAGACCTTCCATCTGAAGATCGGCGACACGGTGCTGACGGCGGACGAGAGCGCCACCTATTTCCGGCCGCGCACCGATCTGCAGGGCGCCTTCGGCTCCGCCCCCTCCGTCACCGCGCGCGCCGGCTTCACCACGATCTTCCGGGGCGCGCTGCCGGTCGGCGCGGCGGCCGCGCCGCTCCTGCGCGTCGTTCTGGAGGACGGCACCTCGGCGGTCCTGCGCGTCGATCCCAAAGTGCCGCGCCGCGTCGATCTCGTGTCGGACGGCGACGAGGTCCTGGCGCTCTATCCCTCGCTGCGCTTCGAGGCCTGCTACCCGGCGCTTCTCGCCGCCGTGCAGGACACGCTGCGGGCCGAATGGCGCGCGCCCTCGGTGCTGGCGCTCGAACCCGCGCCGGAAGTCGTGGTGCAGCGCCTGCCCCATGACGAGGGGAATCTGCGCCTCGCCTTCGACCGCGCCGCGCGCTTCCTGCCCGACATGGCCCCCGGCACGGGCCTCGCCTTCGTCGCCGACACCGGCCGCACCCGCACCGAGGCGCTCCTGCGCTTCGAGGAGCTGCGCGCGCGCACCGACGCGCCGCTCTCGCTGTTCGTGGTCGCCCATCCCGACGACATCCTCGCCGAGCTTCCCTGGATGCTGACGCGGCTTGAAGCCAGGCGCTTCGTCTATGCGGGGCGCGGCGTGGCGCTCACCCAGGCAGGCTGGGCCGGCGCGCGCGACAGTCTCGCGCGCCACGGGCATGCGGTGGACCGGTTCGAGATCGTCGACGACGAAGGCCGGCCCGACCGGGTGGACGGCGCGCTCTCCGCGACCGCCTTCGGCTGGAGCACGCCGGCGCTTCTCGACTGGAGCCGCATGGCGCCCCGCTTCCTGCGCGGCACGTATGGCACCGGCGCGCTCCCTGTCCGGCCCGGCTTCGACCGGCTCGTTCCGGGCGGCGCGATCCGGCTGGAGCGCCCCCGCGCCTCGCGCCTCGCCGATCTCGTCGAAGCCGACATCCTGAAAGGCGCATCGCGATGAAGCTCGGGCCGATCCGTCACTTGGGCTTCGAACAGGCGCTTCTTCCCCAGCGCATGGCGATCGTCTCGCACAGCCATCCGTCCATCTCCAAGGGCGGCGCGGAAATCTCGGCCTATGCGCTTTATCGGGGCCTGCGCGAGATCGGCGTCGATGCGATCTATATCGGCTCCTGCGCCACCACCGATCGCCACAAGCTCTCGCTCGGGCACGAGACCGAATTCGCCGTGTTCCGCGACGCGGCGCGCTACGACCATTTCTACCATCTCTCCCCGGCGGGCGAGGAAGAGGAGCTTCTGCGCATCCTCCGGGAGGAGCGGATCGGCCTCGTCAATTTCCACCATTTCTACAATCTCGGCCTCAACGCGCTGCGCGCCGCGCAGCGTTTGCCGGGCGTTCTGAACTTCCTGACGATCCACGAATTCCTGGCCATCTGTCACAATCACGGGCAGATGGTGACGCGGCCGGCGCAGGTCCTGTGCGAGCGCGCGCGCTGGGACGACTGCACGAGTTGCTTCCCCACAGAGAGCCGCAACCGCTTCCAGATGCGCAAGGAAACGATGCTGGACGGGTTCGGCGCGTTCGACGGCTTCGTCTCGCCGAGCCGGTTCCTCGCCGAGCGCTTCATCGAATGGGGCCTCGGGGCCGACCGCACCACGGTGATCGAGAACGGGCTTCTGTCCGCCCCCGAGGCGAAGACCGGCGAGCGCGGCGAGGGGGCCTGGGTCTTCGGCTTCTTCGGCCAGATCACGCCGTTCAAGGGCGTCGACGTCATTCTCGACGCGGCCGATCTCATCGCCAAGGACCCCGATCTCTCACGCAAGGTGCGCCTGCGCATCCACGGCAATCTCGTCGGCCAGTCGGCGAGCTTCACGGAACGTTTCGAAGCGGCGCTGAAGGCCTATCCGTTCCTGAGCTATGCGGGCGCCTATTCCAACGCCTCCGTGCATCGGCTCATGGCAGATTGCGACTATCTCGTGATCCCCAGCAAATGGTGGGAGAACTCGCCCGTCGTCATTCAGGAAGCCTATTCGGTGGGCCTGCCGGTGATCTGCACGGGCATCGGCGGCATGGCCGAGAAAGTGCCGAACGGCGTGTCGGGCCTGCATTTCCGCCTCGGCGACGCGAGCGATCTCCTGCGCGCGGTGAAGCTCGCCGCCGACGGGCGCAACCATGCCACGCTGAAGAGCGGCATTCCGCCGGTCATCTCCGCGCGCGGCATGGCCGAGCGCTACCTTGCCTTCTTCGCCTCCATGGCCGCCAGCCGACTGGTGGAGATCGGATGATCCAGGGCCATATCGACTTCGTTTCGCGCTCGCGCGTGGAGGGGTGGATCAGCAGCCCGCATTGGCCGCTGCGCGGCGCGAGGGTTCTCGCCTTTCTCGACGAAACCTGCGTCGGCGGCGGGGTGGTGGACCTCTTCCGGCAGGATCTCGCCGATGCCGGCGTCGGCGACGGGTTCGTCGGCTTCCGCATCCCCGTGGCGCTGGAGCCCTGGCACGACACGCGCCTTCTCGACATCCGGCTGGAGGGCAGCGCCTTTCTTCTGAAGCAGCGCCGCGTCTGCCTCGCGCCGCGCGAAAGCGTCGGCGAGGACCGCCGCCGCCAGGGGCGCGACCCCGAATCCCTGTCCTGGATGCTGGCGCGCGGCTGGATCACCCAGCCGCAGCACGACGCCTTGCGCCTTCTCAGCCTCCTCGGAGCGCACACCCAGCTTCTGCCGCCCGCCCTGTCGCATCTCGAACCCCGGCGGCGCTGCGACGAGGTGGCGATGATCGCGGCGGGGATTCTGGAAGTTCACCTCTTGCAGCCCATGGCGCTCGAAATCCGCGAGGATCTCGGCTTCGAGGCGCTCGCCCCCTTGCGCGAGGAACTGCGCGAGACCTTTCCCGCCGTGCCGCCGGTGATCGGCGTCTGGGCCACGCGGCGCGGCGCGCTCGGCGTCGAGGAAGGCGCGCATCAGGGCGGTCCCGCCGGCGCGTCGAACCCGATCGAGCACGGGTTCGGGGATCGCGAGCTTCTGCTTCTCAATCTCGACACGCAGCCGAGCCTGCCGCGCGGCGCGGGGGCCGATCGCTTCACCGCCTTCGTTCCGTGCCGGCCGGAGGCCTGAGCCATGCTCGCCGAAGCGCCCCGCCCCCTGTCCGCCGAGCTGATGGCGAACCGCATCTTCTCGCCCTTCGCCTATCCGCTGCCGCGTCAGGCGCGGATCGTGCCGATCGTGGCGGCGGAAGCGGAACGCCTGGCGGCGACCTTTCCGGTGGTCTGGCAGGCGGGCGAAAGCGGGCCGGCACTCGTCGTCCTGCGCACCCTCATGGAAAACGGCACGGGCTTTGCGCCGGGAACCGAGCGCGCCCTATCGCTTCTGCCGCTTCTGTTCCAGGCCTATCCCCTGACACTGCCGGCCGATCTCGGCGGGCCCGGCACAGCGGACCGGCCGGGGCGGCGGTTGATGCTGGACACGGCCTGCGCCGACGAGCCGGGTGACGCGGGCGCGCCGATCGCGACCAGCGACGGCAAGCTGTCGCGTGGCACGGAACTTCGCCTGCGCGCCCTGGAACTCTTCGAGCGCGATCTCGCGCGCACGCGCGCTCTCGGCGCGGCGCTCCTGCGCCACGGCCTTCTGGAGCCCTGGTCGCTCGCCTTCGATCTCGGCGCCGGCCAGCGCTGCGAGATCACCGATCTTCTGGTCGTCGCCCCGCGCGTCTTCGACACGCCGGCGCTCGCCCCCGTCATGGAGGAGTTCGGGATCGCCGCCGCGCGGCTTCTCAGCCTCCATCGCCTGTCGCTGTTTCGCACCGGCCAGCTTCTGGTTCTGGCACGCGCGGCGACCGCCAGGGGGATCGCCGCATGAGCGAGGGCGTCCCGCTTCTCGCCTTCATCAACCAGCGTTTTGCGCCCGCGCGCCGCTTCGGCTTCGCGCTGGAAACCGGCTTCGTGCCGATCAACGACACCGAATACCTCCTCACCGCCCATCACCTGCCGCTCGTTGTGCGCATCGTCGCCGGAACGCCGATCCTCGCGGCGCTCCTTCGCACAGGCGACCTCGCGCGGCCGGCGATCGACGCGGAAGGCGCATGGCGCCTCGGCTATCTGCCGATCGCGCTGCGCACCTATCCCTTCGTCCTCGCCGAGCGCGAGGCGGCGCGGCCGATCGACGAGATCGACGTTCTGCCCCATCACGGCCAGATCGGCGCGCAAGGCGCGGTGATCTGCGTAGATTTCGCCTCGGGCCAGCTCGGCCCCGAAATGACGGCGATCCGCAACACACTGCACATGACGCGCGCCGGGGGCAAACGCCTGTCGGCGGCGCTCGATCTCCTGCGCATCGCGGGCGTCCTCGTGCCGCTGGTCGGCGGAAACGGCGAAAGCCGCAGCGACTGGACCGTGGACCCGGTGGCCTTCGCGGCGCTCGGTGAGGCCGCGAGCGCGGGTCTCGCGCGGCAGTCCTTCCTGCCGCTCGATCTCGCCGGCGCGCTTCTCTTCTCGCGCCGCCATCTCCAGCCCGATCGCCTGCCCCGGCCGGCGCCCCGCACGCTGGGCGAGGCCGCCAAACCCGCCCCGCCCCCGTCCGACCCCGCCGACTTCATGCTGGCGAGCCTGGAGGCGATGGATTTCGCGCTGGACGGAAGCGATCTCTTCGATCTCGGCGACGTGGTGCTCGGGGCCGAATTCGCCCCGCCCGAACCCGCGCCCGAACCCGCCTCTGCCGCCGCTCCGGCCAAGGAACTGGCGGCATGAGCGCGCCCGATCCCGCTCTTGCCCGCGTCACCGGCACGCGGTTTCGCCATGTCCTGAATGTCGGCAGCGGTCCCGCCCATCCCGGCAAGCTGCACGCGGCCTTCCACACGCCGCTCTGGCGCGAAGTGCGGCTCGACGTCGAACCCAAGGTCCAGCCCGACATTCTCTCCAGCATGGTGGACATGCGCGCCAGCGTGCCGGACGCGAGCTTCGACGCGGTCTGGTCCTCGCACAATCTGGAGCATCTGTCCGCGCACGAGGTTCCGCTGGCGCTCGCCGAATTCGCCCGGGTGCTGACGCCCGACGGGTTCGCGCTCGTCACCTGCCCGGATGTGGAGGAGGTCGCGCGCTTCATTCTGGAGCGCGGGATCGAGGAGGTGGCCTACCCGTCGGCCGCCGGGCCGGTGACGCCGATCGACATGCTCTGGGGACACCGTGCCTCGATCGAGGCGGGCTACGGCTTCATGGCCCACCGCACCGGCTTCACGCTATCGAGCCTCGCGCGGCAGGTGCTCGACAGCGGCTTTGCGGAAGTGCGTCTGTCGCGCAGCCGCTTCGCGCTCTGGGCCCTCTGCCTCAAGCCCGGCTGCCGGCTGGAGAGTTTGAGCGCGGATTTCGCCCGCACCGAACAGGCCGAGCTCCTGGGGGCGGAGGCCGGCGGCGAGCCCTCCGCCGCGCCTTCATGAAGGTCCTCTTCGTTCACAACAATTTCCCCGCGCAGTTCCGGCATCTCGCCGAGCATCTGGCGCGCGAGCCGGGCAACGACGTCCGGGCCATCGGCGCGGACGGCGCGCGGCCGCTGCGCGGCGTGACCCTGCATCGCTACAGCATGCCGCCCGGCAATGTCGCGGCGACGCACCCGTTCGCCCGGCGCTTCGACATGGAAGCCCGTCGCTCCGAGCAGGTTCTCTATGTCGCCGCGCTTCTGATGTCGGAGGGCTTCGTTCCCGATATCGTCGTGGTGCATTCCGGCTGGGGCGAGGCGCTGCCACTGCGCTCGGTGTTTCCGGGCGCGCGCATCGTCGTCTATTGCGAATATTTCTACCGCACCGAGCGCTCGGACGTGAATTTCGATCCCGAGTTCCCCGCGCTCGGGCTCGACGGCGCGGTCTCCCTGCGAGCGCGCAACGCCATGACGCTTCTGGCGCTCGCCGACGCCGATCTCGCGATCACACCGACCGAATGGCAGCGCTCGACCTTCCCCCGGAGCCTTGCCGAGATGATCGCCGTCGCTCACGAGGGGATCGACACCGATCATGTGAGGCCGAGCGCGCAGGCCAAATGCCGCCTGGAGGACGGAACGCTGCTGACGCGCGACGACGAGGTCATCACCTTCGTCAACCGCAATCTCGAACCCTTGCGCGGCTATCACGTCTTCATGCGGGCGCTGCCGCGCGTCCTGGCGGAGCGGCCGAAGGCGCGCGTCGTGATCGTCGGCGGGTTCGGCGTGTCCTACGGCCAGCGCCCGCCGCCCGGAAAGACCTGGCACCAGATCTTCCTCGACGAAGTGGCCGGCGGTCTCGACCTCCGGCGCGTCCATTTCCTCGGCCATCTTCCCTACGAGGACTATCTCGACGTCCTGCGCGTTTCGAGCGTCCACGCCTATCTGACCTATCCGTTCGTCCTGTCCTGGTCGTGCCTGGAAGCCATGGCGGCGGGCTGCACCGTCGTCGCCTCGGACACGCCGCCCGTGCGCGAGGTGATCGACGGGACCAACGGGCTCCTCGTGCCCTTCCACTCGCCCGAGGCGCTCAGCGAAGCGCTGCTGCAGGTGCTGCGCCGGCCCGAAGGCCATGCCGGACTGGGCGTGCGGGCGCGCGAGACGATCCGCCGCCGCTTCGACCTTCGCCGCGTCAGCCTGCCCCGGATGGCGCGCCTCGTGCTCGGCACGGCGTCGGCGGGGGGCGCTGCGACCTCTGGTCCCACCCCCGGCGCCTGGCCGATGGGCTGAGGGGACGGACGGCCGCGTGGCGCTTGGCTGGGGCTTTCGGCCCGCGCCGTGCTTCGGGCCTGCCCCGACAAAATTCGCTCCATCGGCCTTCGCGCGGAAGCCGCGTTAGCCAGTCTTAATCTCTCTTCGCCATGATCGCTCGCAATCGGGAAAGGGACACGCGTCCCAGGGTGAACGACATGCGCGCAGTCCTCGTGAAGTATTCCGGCCGTCGGTTGAACAACCACAAGGCGGTCTGGTTCGACGTCCCGTTCCAGGAGACGCTGGAGAGCTACTACAACACCGGCGATATCTGCGTTTACGATTCGACCCTGCGCGTCGTCGATTACGAGGAAGGCGACATCCTCAACATCGACATGCCGGTGTCCGAGGCGGAGGTGGCGCGGCTGAAGCAGCGCTGCAATTTCGTGCTCCTGCGCGGCTCGAACTATATTCACGAGGAGATGGACTGGGGCCATTTCCTCGCCTGGATCGAAGCGCTCGACATGCCGGTCCTGTGCATCGGCGTCGGCGCGCAGGCCGAGCGCGAGCGCCCGATCATCCTGCCGACGGAAGGCCGGCGCGTCTGGCAGGCGATCGCCGACCGCACGCCCTCGATCGGCGTTCGCGGCGCCTTCAGCGCCGAGACGATGCACCGCAACGGCATCCACAATGTCGAAATCGTCGGCTGCCCGTCGATCTTCCGGGGGCTGGATCGCACCATGACACTGCGCCATGCACCGGACGGGCCGAAGCGCGTGACATTCAGCCTGCGCCGCGAGGTCGGCAACACCTATGCGGTCGATCCCGTCGCCTTCCAGGCGACGCAGAAGCGCATCATCGCCAAGCTCTCGCTGATCTCCGACTTCTTCCTGTCCTGCCATGGCGAGCCGGAGGAGAAGGCCTTCTTCTTCAAGGCGCCCAAGCACATGGAGGCGGCCGCCGCCAAGCTCGCGGCGGAAGGCTGGTTCGACGAGGTGACGGGGCGCACCCTGCGCGATCTCTACGAGCGGCGGCTCTACTATGTCGGCGCGCCCGACGACTACGATCTCTATGCTGCGCAGTTCGACGCCGCGCTCGGCTACCGCGTCCATGCGGTGCTGCCGGCGGTGGCCGTCGGCGTGCCGGGCGTCCTCTTCTCCTACGACACGCGCTCGCGCGAGCTCGCCGAAACCTTCGACCTGCCGATCTACTCGCCCGAGGAGTTCGAGAAGCAGACGTTGAAGGACGCCTTCGCGCCCTGGCGCTTCGAGCGCTTCCAGTCGCTCTTCACCGAGCGCTACGACCGCATGAAGGCCTTCATCGAGAAGAACGGGGTGCGCTCGCGGATGTAGGCGCGATCCGCACCCGCTTCAGGACGATGTCCCGCGCGGTGCCGACCTCGCAGCCCTCCGCCTCGGCCCGCACGAAGGTCAGCGCCGGCCGGTCGCCGACGGTGGCGAAGTTGCGGTCGGTGGAATCCGGGTCGATCAGCGCCGGATAGCCGATCGGCCGGACCGGCGCGCAGGCCCCGAACAAGGGCGCTTCCATCAGAAGCGCGGGGCCGCGCCAGTCGAGAAGGTTCTCGCTCGTCGCGTAGTAGACGCCGGTGCGCTCGACTCCGGCCGCGTCCCGCGCCCGGCCGCGCATGGTCGCGATCCAGGTGCCGCTCGCCTCGTGCCGCGTCAGGCTGGTGACGGGCCAGCGCAGCACATCGGGCGCGACCGGGTCGCACAGGTGCCGCTCGCGCTCCAAGGGGCCGGCATAGGGGTCGGCGAGCGTCGTGCCGAAGGCCCCGTTGCGCCAGACCCGCCAGCTCGCGGGGTCGGCGAGCCGCTCGGTGCGCAGGAGGCAATTGCCGTTCTTCTGCGGCGCGGGGGCGACGACATTGGCCATGACGTAGAACGCGCCCTGCCAGGCCACGATATTGGTCGGCTCGAAATATCCGGCATGGTGGCCGAGCGTTTCGTCGGCGCGAAACGGGATCGCGGCGACGAGGCGCGGCGCGGTCGGCTCGAACCGCACGCCGCCGTTTCGCGACACGGCCCCGGTCAGCGTGTTGTACCAGCAGGCCGAATTGTCGCCCTTCGGGCAGGGCGCGCCGAAGCGCTCGCCGTGATACTCGTTGTGAACCAGCGCGTAGACCTCGCGCCCGTCGGCGGAATAGGTCGCGCCGATCCAGCTTCGATTGTCGAAGCTGGACGGATCGGCGCTGTCGGCCCCTTCGAAGGCGACGCCGCAGCCGTGGCGCAGCGAAAAGAGGTCCTCGCCCGCCAGCCAGCGGCCGCGAAAATGCGTCTGCATGACATGGACGAGCCCGTCCGCCCCGCGAAAGGCGCGCGTCGGCGTGTCCGGAATGTCCCAGGGCTCGCAGGCCTGCGCCGCGTGGCTGAACAACACGCTCTCGCCCGGCTCCACCTGCAGCAAGAGCGTCGGCGCGGCGCCCTGCGCGGGCAGCGCGAGGCAGGAGCCGAGAAGCGCGGCGCCAAGCCCGCGAGCCGGCCCGCGGCGTGACGGAGAGGCGGGCCGCTTCACCCGGTCGCGCCTTCCTTAAGCCAGCCTTCAGACACTTGCGGGATATTGAGGCAATTCCTCGCCGACGGGCGGAGGGAGACGAGACGGCGGCTCCGATCCGGAGCACCGCAGGAGGGGAGGCCGGTCGATGCGTTTCCGGCGGCAGACAGCGCAAGGGCGGGTTCGGCAGGACGGCCGAATGCGCGCGCGCGTCTGTGGCCTCGGGAACTGGGGCCTCGGGAACGGGGGCCTCGGGAACGGGGGCCTGGGGAACTGGGGCTTCGGGGGCTCGTCGCCGCCATGAACACTGTCTCCTCCTCGCCCCTCCTGGGCATTCTGCGCGAGTTTTCCTACGGCTACCTGGCGCTGCTCGGCTTCGGCTTCTTCCTGCCGTTCCTCTACATGTCCATGTCGTTCATTCCCATGAGCATCATGGAGCGCGTCGGCTCGAGCCGCAACGGCTCGACGCTCGCCACCCTGATCCTCATCGCGGTGATCGTCACCGTCACCTACACGCTGCTGGAGGTCGTGCGCGCGCAGGTTCTGGAGCGCATGGGAACCGTGATCGACCAGAAGCTGACGCGCATCTGCTTCGACGCGTTCAACCGCGAGCGGCGCGCCGGCACCGGCTCGCCCGCGCAGGCGCTCGCCGACCTTCAGACCACGCGCCGCTTCCTCTGCGGCCCCTCGCTCTCGGCGCTGATCGACGCGTTCTGGTCGCCGCTCTTCGTCGTGGTCATGTTCGCCATGAACATGGCCTTCGGCTTCCTGATCCTCGGCCTCCTGGGCTTCTCGGCCCTCGTCTCGGTCTCGACGCACTATCTCGTCGCGGGGCATCTGAAGGCCGCGCAGCGGCTCGACGGCGAGGCCAACGAATTCGGCCTCGCCGTGTCGCGCAATGCCGAGACGGTGCGCGTCATGGGGATGCTGCCGGACGTGACGGAGCGCTGGTACACGATGCACAGCGACGGCGTCGGCTGGCGCAACGCCGCGCAGACGCGCGCCGCGCGCATCGGCCTCGTGCCGCGCATGGTGCAGAACGGCCAGATGATCATCGTCTACGGGCTCGGCGGCTTCCTGTTTCTGGAAAACCAGATCCATATCGGCGTGCTCTTCGTCGTGCTCATGATGATGATGCGCGCGCAGGGGCCGCTCCAGTACATCATCAACAACTGGAGCTCGATCCAGTCCTTCTGGCTGGCGGCCAAGCGGCTCGACGGGCTCCTGCGCGCGGTCGGCGCCGAGCGCCAGCACATGCTCCTGCCCCCGCCCACCGGCGCGCTCGTCGTCTCGCGCCTCATGGGCGGGCCGCCCGACATGGACAAGCCGATCATCAACGACGTGTCCTTCACGCTGCATCCCGGCCGCATCATGGGCGTCGTCGGCCCGAGCGGCGCGGGCAAGTCCTGCCTCGGGCGGCTGCTCGTCGGCATCTGGAAGACGCGGCGCGGGACGGTGGTCTTCGGCGAGCAGGACCTGTCGCACTGGAACGAGGACGATCTCGGCCGCCATGTCGGCTATATCCCGCAGGACGTGGAGTTCCTGCCGGGCACGATCGCCGAGAACATCTCGCGCTTCGACCCGAACGCCACGAGCGAGAAGATCCTCGACGCGGTGGAACTCGCCGGCATTCACGACATCATCCGGGGCCTGCCGAACGGCTATTCCACGCGGCTCGGCGCGGGCGGTCATACGCTGTCGGGCGGCCAGCGCCAGCGCGTGGCGCTCGCCCGCGCCGTCTACGGCCGGCCCCGGCTCCTGGTACTCGACGAGCCCAACAGCAATCTCGACGCGCCGGCCGAACAGGTGCTCGGGCGCACCATGCAGGCCATGCGCGACGACGGCGCGGCCGTCATCGTCGTCTCGCACCGCGTCAGCCTCCTGTCCTTCTGCGACGACCTCCTCGTTCTCAACGAGGGCGCGGTGCAGGCGATGGGCGGGCGCGAGCAGATCTTCAGCCGCCTGCCGCGCCTTCGCGGCACGCCGCCCCCGCTGGTGCTCCAGCCCGAGCCGAGGGTGGTGAACCTGTGAGCGTGCAGCTCTTCGTCGCCGCGCCCAAGCCCAACACGGATTGGCGCGCCGCGCTGCGCACCGGCTACATCGTGCTGGCGCTCGGCGTCGGCCTGTGCGGCGGCTGGGCGAGCTTCGCCCATATCAACTCCGCCGTGGTGGTGAACGGCGTCTTCTCCATGGAGACCTACCGCCGGACGGTGCAGCATCTGGAAGGCGGCATCGTCTCGCAGATCCTGGTGCGCGACGGCGATCTCGTGGAAGCGGGGCAGACGCTGATCCGGCTCGACACGACGCGCACGCAGGCCGCCGCCGCGACCGCCGCCAAGAACCTCGCCAACGCGCTCGCCACGGAAGCACGCCTCGTCGCCCAGCGCGACCTGAAGGACTACATGGTCATTCCCGAGGAGGCGACCTCGCTCCTGCGCGGCATGGAATCCACCGCGATCGAGGACAATCACCGCGAGTTCGAAAGCCGGCGGCAGGTCCTGAACGGCGCGCTGGAGCTTCTCGACGCGCAGGAAAAGCAGGTGCGCAACGAGATCGAACAGACCCGGCTCGACACGCAGACCGCCAACGAGCAGATCGCGAGCCTGACCGACGAATTGCGGGGCCTTCGCCAGCTCTTCGAGAAGGGGCTCGTCGCGGTCAGCCGCGTCACCGCCCTGGAGCGCCAGAAGACCCTTCTGGAAGGCACGGTGAAGAAGGCGCGCAACGACGCGCAGAAGGCCAAGGACAAGATCGCCGAGATCGCCCTGCGCAAGGAGGTGCTGCGCAAGGACTACCGGCAGGAATCGGCCAATGCTCTCGTCGAGATCGGCAAGCAGATCGCCGCCTCGCGCCAGGAGCGGCAGATCGCGCTCGACCAGATGACGCGCACCGACATCCGCTCGCCCGCCACCGGCACGGTGCAGCAGATGCGCGTCTTCACGGTCGGCGGCGTGGTGCGTCCGGGCGAGCCGCTGATGGACGTCGTGCCGCAATCCGACGAGTTCACCGTGAAGGCCAAGGTCGCGCCGACCGATATCGACCGCATCCGCGAGGGAATGGATGTGGAGATCAACCTGAACGCGCTGACCAAGTACCGACGCGAAAAGCTCATGGGCAAGCTGCGCTACGTCTCGCGCGACGTGATCACCGAGGGCAATGCGAGCACGCCGCCCTATTTCTCGGTCGAGGTGACGCTGGATGCCGCAAGCTTCCCGGCCGACATTCGCGAGAAGATCGTGGCGGGCATGGAAGCGGCCATCATCATTCCCACCAAGGGGCGCACGGTGCTCCAATATCTGACCGCGCCGGTTCTGGAGAACATGGAGGAGTCGCTGCGCGAGCGGTGAGGGCGGCTTGCGGTCGGGCATAGGCACCCAGCCGGGGCGCCGCGCTCTCACGCCTGATCCACCCCGCCGACGGAAGGCGCCCCGGCCTGTCAGGTCGTCTTCCCGCCGCTCGTCGAACCGCGCGGCGGGGCTCCTTCAGCTCGCGATTTCGTGCAGCCGAACGGAGGGCTCGACGGTCCGCGCGAGGTCGCACAAATGGCGGTGATGGGTGAGATAGACGACCTGCCCATGGCGCGACAGGCCCGCCAGAAGCCGCAGCACCTCTTCCGAGCGCGGCTCGTCGAAGGTTTCCATGATGTCGTCGGCGAGGAAGGGCACCGGCGCGCGGGCCCGGGCGAACTCCTCGTACCCGGCAAGGCGCAGCGCCAGATAAAGCTGGAAGCGCGTGCCCTTGGACATGTCCATGGCGAGCCGCGAGCCGCCGGCGCGCGTCAGGCCGATCAGCGTTTCGCGCTCCTTGTCGGCCTGCGTGGCGAGGCCGACATAGTCGCCGCGCGTCATCGTGCCGAAGGCCTGCGAGGCGCGGTCCATCATGGCGGAGCGATGGCGGTCGCGATAAAGGCGCAGCGCCTCGCCCGCGATCAACGCGCCGGCGCGAAGGCGAAGCGCCCGCACGGCGAGTTCCTCCATTTCGAGGATCGCGACGCGCCGCTCGCCCATGAGCCGCGCCACCGCGTCGTCGCCGCCGATCCGCTCCAGCGCGTCCGCCGCGTCGCTCTTGGCGCGAAACAGGGTTTCGCGCCGGGCTTCCAGATCCTTCAGCCGCGCATCCAGGCTCGCGCGCTCGGTCTCCAGAGCCTCGGCCTCGGTCTCCGCCAGCCGCTCGCGCGCCTCGATGAGTGAGGCGACGCCGAGATCGGCCAGAAGATCACGCTCCCATTCCGCCAACCGCGCTTCGCGCCGGCTCCGTTCGGCGGCGGCCTCCAGGCATGGGCCGACCTCGGCCAGCGTGTCGACGCCGAAGGTCGCGATCATCGCCCCGGCTTCCGCCGCAAGGCGAGCCTGCGCGTCCACGAGATCGTCTTCCTCGCCCTTCAAACGCGCCAGTTCGGCGTCGCGGCGGCGCGCGGCTTCGGCGCGTCGCTCGGCCCTCTCGATCTCGGTGGCCAGCCGCTCGGCCCGCGCCGAGAGATCGGTTTCCGCGAAGGTGAGGCCGGAGGCGGCGACGAGCGCGTCCAGCGTCTCGCCGAAGACGCGCCGGTTTTCCTCCATGGTCTCGACCCTGTGGCGCAGCTCGGCCACGGCGCGAAGCCGGGCCGGCAGGTCGGCCAGAACCGGCAGCATCTCGCGCAGCGCGCCGACCATGGAGCCGAGCGCCGCGAAGCTCTCGCCCTCCATCAGAAGCCGCCCGCCGAGCCGTTCCGCGAGGCCGCTTTCGCGGATCGAGGCGAGCCAGCCTTCGGCCCATTGCGCGGCGGCCTCGCCGGCGGCCTCGGCATCGCGGCGGCGCCGGTCGAGATCGAGCCGCCTTTGCGCGATCTCGCGCTCCACCGCCGCGCGCCGCGCGCCGGCTTCCGCCGCTTCGGTCAGGAGCGCGTCGGCCGCATCGCTGAGGATCGCGGGGTCCTCGCTGACAAGCTCCCGCCCCAGCGCCCGAAGCGCGGCTGTGAGCGCGTCGCGCAGCGTTTCGGCCTCGCGCTGGCTGCTTTCGCGCTGGGCTTGCGCCTCCTCCAACGCGGCGAGCGCTTCCAGCGCCTCGGCGCGGCGGCGCGAAAACTGGTCGAGACATCCGAGCAGCGCGGCGCAGTCCGCCTCGCTCTCCGTCAGGTCCGGCGGCAAGGCGGCGGCGATCTCGGCGGCGAGCCGTGCCCGCTCGGCCCGCGCGTCGTCGGCAAGTTCGCGCCAGCGCTCGGCCCCGGCGCGCGCCGTCGCCAGCGTGCCGGCGAGCTGACGCAGCTCGCCCACTTCGCGCGCCTGCGCCAACCGGCGCTGCGACAGGGCGTCGTCGGCGCTCAGGAGCGCCTCGAAGCGGACGGCGCTCTCCCCCGTCAGCGCGGCGCGGTGCGCGGTCCAGGCCGCGTCGCGCTCGCGCCGCAGCTCGTCGGCATGGCGATCGTCGATCGCGCCCGCGCTCCGTTCCAGCGCGTCGAGGCGGGTCGCGGCAAGGCGCGCTTCGGTTTCGGCGTCGCGCATCCGGTTCAGCGCCTCGCCCTCGCGCCGGTCGGCCTCGGTCAGCCGCGCGCGCCAGGTGGCCACCCGCTCGCCTTCGGGCAGATGCAGCGCGCGCAGGGCCGGCGCATCCCCGGTCCAGGGATGGAGCGCCTGAAGCCGCGCGGCGGCCACCCGCCGTCGGCGGGCTTCCTCGCCCGCGCCCTGCGCCAGCCGGCCGGCGGCGGCGCTGCGGCGGGCGAGCGCGCGCGCCCCGTCCAGCGCGGCGAGGGCGGCCGGGTCGAAGCCCTCCGCCACGGCCGCCTTGCCGGCGGTCTCGGCGAGCGTCAGCCGGTGCTCGGCCTCGGCCTTCTCCCTGAGGGCCGCGTCGAGCTTTTGCTCCAGCGACAGGCGCGCGTCGATCCGCGCGCGCAAGGTCCCGAGAAGCGGGGCGGGGAGAACCAGCGCGCCCGCCTCGGTGCCATCGGGCGCGCCGAGAAGCGTCAGGACCTGCGCCAGATGCGCCTCGGCCGCTTCCAGCTCGCGGCGGCGGCGGGGCAGATCGTCCTCTGCGGTCAGCGCGCGCGCCCGCTCGCCCTCCAGCGCCCGCCAGCGTGGCTGAAGCGCAAGGATCGCATCGCCTTCGCGCTCGCCCCCGCGCTCGGCCTCGATCCGCGCCCGGTCGCTTTCGACGCGGCGGAGCGCCGCTTCCACCCGCGCGCTTTCCGTCAGAAGGCGAGGATAGCTGTCGCGCCACGCAGCGGGCGGGCGAGGGGGCGCGCCCTCCGCACCGAGCGCGGCTTCCAGCGCCTCATGCTCGCGAAGGCGGGGCAGGGCGCGCAGCAGCGCGTCGATCTCGCGCCAGCGCCGGCGCAGCGTGCCGAGTTCGCCGACCGCGGCCTCGTAGCCCTCGCTCGCCTTGGCGAGATCGGCGGCGAGCGCATTGTGCGCCGAGGCGGCGGTGTCGATCTCGCGGCGCTTGGCGTCCAGCGCCTCGATGCGCTGGCGCAGGGCATAGATCGCGGTGGAACGCGCCTGCTTGCGATGAATGGCGTCGGCCTCGTCCTGCGCCCGCGTGAGCGCCGCGCTGATGCCGGCAAGGCCGGCGCTCGCGGAAAACAGAAGCTCGCCGAGATCGCCCCGGCTCTGGAGAATGGCCTCGCCGCCGGCTTCCAGCGTCTCGTCGTCCAGCGAGAACATGGCGCGGTAGCTTTCGCGCGACAGACCGCCCAGCGCTCCGGCGAGCACGGCTTCGTTGACCGCCTGCCCGCTGCCGTCGGTGAGCGAGCCCGTGCGCTGCTTGCGCCGCACCAGATGGCGCTCCGCGCCGTCGATTTCGAGAACCGCGCCGATTTCCATCGCCGAATAGGGATGCAGGAAATCGTAGCGCGACTTCTGCTCGATGCCGAAGAGAAGGTCGAGAAAGCCCGACAGCGAGGTCGATTTGCCGGCCTCGTTCAGGCCGTAGACGATGTGGAAATCCGGCGCGCCGGGCGTGGCGGCGCCGAAATCCAGCCGATGATCGGTGAAGCGGCCGTAGCGGGTGAGGTCGAGGCGGCGCAGGCGCATCAGGCGTCCTCCCCCGCGCCGACGCTGAGGCGCGCCAGCATGTCCTCGCCGGCCTCCGTCAGGAGCCGGTCCAGAAAGGCCTCGAACTCGGCTTCCGTGCGCCCCGCGAAATCGCGCGCCTCGCCCGGCAGCTCGTCGCGCAGCTTCTCGGCGAGGGCGCGCACGGCCTCGCGCGTGCCATGGGCGCGGAGGACATCCTCGCGCATCAGCCGGCCGAGCTCGGCGAGCGGGCCGGCCGTGTCGGTTTCCGTGCCCGGCGGCTCGGTTTCCAGAACGAGCTTTTCCACGAAGGTCCGCCCGACGCGCTCGGCGCGCGCGGCGGCCTCGGCCTGGAGAAGATCGGCGTCGCGGCGCAGGCGAAAGGCCAGCGGCGTGCGCCCGGTCAGATGAAGCCGGGCCACCAGAATGGACGAGCGGGCCGTTAGGCGCGCCGCTTCCAGCGCCCGACCGATCCGCTCGACCGCCTCGCGCCAGTCCTCGACGGCCGTGAGATCCACCGCCACGCGCGCGAATTCGGCGGGCGAGGTGACGCGCTCCTCGATCTCCACGGAGCGATCGTCGCGGATGGTGACGAGGGTCACGCTCTTGGCGCCGCCCTCGTTGATGTCGCGCCCCTGCGGCATGCCCGGCATGACGATGCGCCCGCCCGCATCGCCATGGGCGGCGCGGCCGTGGATATGGCCGAGCGCCCAATAGGAAAAGCGCGTCGCCTGAAGCTCGGGCAGCGAGGTCGGGGCGTAGACGTCGTGTCCCGGCGCGCCGGCAAGGCTCGTGTGGAGGAGGCCGATATTGGCGACGTCGGGCAGGGCGGGCTTGAACTTCGGCAGGAGGCTTTCGGGGGCCTGCGGCTTGGCGAAGCTGACGCCATGCACCGCGACCTCCAGCGCGCCGAGGGGCAGACGCACGATCTCGGCGCGTCCGCCAAAGACATGGACGTTGGGCGGCAGGGTCAGCTCGGCGGTGATGCGCGACATCGCGTCGTGATTGCCGCGGATCTTGAAGACCCGCACGCCGCCCGCATGAAGCCGCTCCATCTCCCGCGCCAGGAAGCGCGCCGTCTTCATGGAGGTCTGCTCGCCGTCGTAGAGATCGCCCGCGATCAGAAGCGCGTCGACCCGCTCCTCCAGACACAGATCGACGATGGCCGACAGCGCCCGGCGCGAGGCATCGCCGATCAGATCGGCGAGGGCCGGATCGCGAAGGGACAGGGAGCGCAGCGGGGAATCGAGATGAAGATCGGCGGTGTGGACGAAGCGAAAGGGCATGGCGCCTTGTCTAACACGGCTCTCCGGATGGAGCACCTGCAAGACGGGTGATTGGACGCGTCGGTTATGGATCGCAACTTCTAGATAATCGCGCGCAAATCTATTTTGCCAACCACAGACCCGTTCCAACGACCAAAGTTAGGCAGCCAAACTTGAGATCTGAGTTAGACTTATGTGGCCATCTCAGAACATTATAAGGGAGATATATCAGTTTTGGAGCGAGCCATCATGCGGTCCCCTGCCCCGCCCAATTTCGTGTCCGACCGGACGTCCGACGGCAACGACCTCGTCCAACCTCTGATCGCAATTTCCAAGGCGACGCGGCAGCTCGTCGCCATCCGGCTTGCCGAGATCGGCGTCGTGGCCGGTCAGGACCAGCTTCTGGACGCGCTGGACCGCACCGATCCGCGCAGCGTCTGCGCAGTGGCGCAGGACCTTTCCGTGCGCCCGTCCACGGTCTCCAAGATGCTCGACATTCTGGAGCGGCGCGGCTGGTGCTTCCGGCAGGCCGACGAGGCCGACATGCGGCGCACCTGCGTTCGGCTGACGGAAGAGGGCGAGCGGATGCGTTCCGAGGTCCATCGCATCTGGGCCGACGTGAACGGCGATCTCGGCCGCACGCTGCCGCAACCCGACCTGCACACGCTGACCGCGGCGCTGTGGGACATCGAGCGCCTCGTCTCCGGCCGCCTGTCGCGCCTGCGCTGAGTGCGCGGCGCGTTTGCGCGCCGGGAGTTCCGGATCGGCCGGTGGAACTCCGGCTCCCGGCCGGCTCCCTTTGCGAACCGCGCGAGCCCTCCCGTTTCAGGTGAACTGATAGGGCCCCGACGCGACCGCGTGCTGCGGGCGCGTCCATTCCTTGGGAAGCGCGACCTTGCGCGTGTCGCCGCGCCGCTCCGGGCGGCGCAATCCGAACATTTCGAGTTCCGACCAGACGGCGTCCGCATCCTGGCGCGCGCTGGCGAGCCCCGGCGCGTCCTCGTCGGTGAGGTTGTAGATCGTGCCTCCGGTCAGGAACGGCGCTTCGAACGCGGCGCGCAGGCCGAGCCCCGCCGGCAGGCGAAAGCCCTGGCAGGCGCTGAGATCGCGCTCCACCCGGCGCGCGATGCGGCTGGGGATCGCGGTGATGCCGGTGGCCACCAGCGCGCGGCGACGCGGCGCGCGCTCGCCGCGCTCGGCCAGCATCGCGTCCGTCTCGGCCGCGGCGCTGGCGGAGAGGGGAGAGAAGCGAACGGGGATGATCGCCATGGCCGAGACCGAGGCCGCCTCGGCGAGCATCGTGTCGCAGACGCCGGCATCGATCACCACGAAGCGGCGCGAGCGACGGCCGAGATGAACCACCTCGTCCAGCTGCCGGGGCTTCGTGATGCGGGCGACCTCGATGCCTTTGGGACAGCCGGGCCGCTCGGCCCAGAGCGACAGGTCGGGGCGGCGCGCGGCATCCACCAGCAGCACGTCGGTGCCCAGACGCTCGACGACCGTGGCGAGCGTCAAGGCCAGAGTTGTCGTTCCGCCGCTCCGGAGTGACCCGACCGTTACCACTGTCACTGTTCTTCTCCCATCACTGATAGAAGAATCCATTCATGCAAATGTCATATCGCAGCGCAATCCCTTAGTTGGCAAAGAACAAGCCTCACGTTGGCTTCAACCGACGTTTGCGATCACAACCGTGTTCTTTGCACCACCTTGGGCGGCTGCGCGGAGGTCTGCCCTTGCTGCTCTGCACCAAAAGCAGAGCTGCCATGCAGCATCGCCTCTAGCGCCGGGCGGATCGGGAACCTATCTTGGTCTTGTGAGTTTCGCAGCAGCCTTTTCCTCCCATTGGCTGAGGCGATGGGCCGCCGGTTCCTCCCACCGACGGCATCCTAACGGCGTTCGCTGGTCCTCCCCCAGCGGACGCCATTTTTTTTGGCGCTCGCGTCGTCCTGGCATGGCACGGCCCGCCGCGCCCCCGAGCGATGCGCGCTCGCACTTCCCGTTTCGCGCCTTCCGTCGAGGGTTCCCGCGCGGGGACGGCCCTGGGACCGAAGCCCCGACCGGCCACCCCCGTTCTGTGAAGCTTTGATGAAATCTCGGCCCTCGGTGGACTTGAGCCATCCGGTTTAACGCTCCGTCCAACTCCCCCTTCCTACACATGGGGACGCACGGAACGGAGCGGCGGGCATGGAACAGGTTCAGGGAACACGGCGGATCAAGATCCGGCAATATCGCCTCTTGTTCGCGCTTCAGATCGCTGCCCTCCTCTGCCTCGCGCTGTCGCTCGCCGCCCCGAACCTCGCCAAAGAGGGCCTCGCCATAGGGGAGCTCGGCACGCCGACCTTGTCGGTTGCGCCCTTCGCGCTGATCGCCGCTTCGGTGCTCCTGCTCTTGTGGATGCGGCTCTGGTTGCGGCGCGAAGTCGAAGCGGCCGGGGCGGAAGCCGCGCGTCAGGTCGCCCTGCTTCAGGTCGATCCGCTGACCGGCGCCATGACGAGGCGCATCTTCATGGATGCGCTGAAGGCCGCGACGCGCCCCCATCCGGCCGGCGAGCCCTGCTCGCTCGCGCTACTCGACGTCGATCACTTCAAGTCGCTGAACGACAGTTTCGGCCACAATGTCGGAGATTTCGCGCTGACGCATCTCGTCGAGGTCGCCCGTCGGACCCTGCCGGGCGCCCTGATCGGACGGCTCGGCGGCGACGAATTCGCCGTGCTCCTGCCCGGCTGCGACGAAACCACAGCGCTGGCGCGAATGGAGGAATTCCTCTCGGCGCTGAAGACCCCGACCTTCGCGGCCAATCGCCAGCTCAATCTCAGCGCCTCGATCGGCCTCGTCACCGCGCCGCGCCAGACCTCGTTCTTCGAGGAGATGATCCTGCTCGCCGATCTCGCGCTCTACGAGAGCAAGCGGCGCGGGCGCGGGCGCGCGACCCTGTTCGATCCCGACATGCTGCGCATCAAGCGCAACCGCCGCATGATAGAGCGCGACCTGCGCGCCGCGATCATGCTGGACGAGCTGGACCTGCACTACCAGCCGATCACCGGCGCCGACCAGACGATCCTCGGCGTCGAGGCGCTCGTGCGCTGGAAGCACCCGATCCGGGGCATGATCCCGCCGGCCGAGTTCATCCCCGTCGCCGAGGAAGGCGCCCTGATCGACATGCTCGGCGAATGGGTTCTGCGCCGCGCCTGTCAGGATCTGGAAGACCTTCCGGGCCGCTTCGTCAGCGTCAACGTCTCGCCCTCCCAGCTCCGCCGCAACGATCTCGTGGAGGTGATGAAGACCGTCCTTCGCGACAGCGGCGTCGCGCCCCATCAGCTCGTTCTGGAAATCACCGAGAACGTCTCGCTCCTGTCGATCCCCGAAGTGCTCGGGCGCATCCAGTCGCTGCGCACGATGGGCATCGTGATCGCGCTCGACGATTTCGGCACCGGCCATTGCACCTTCAACTATCTGCGCTCGCTGCCCGTGGACATCGTGAAGATCGACCGGTCCTACATTTCCCGTCTGGCGGACGATCCGGTTTCGCGCGTCTTCGTCTCGGCCGTTCTCGAAATCGCGCGCGCGCTGCGCCTGTCGGTGGTCGCCGAGGGGATCGAGACGCCGGAGGAGTTCAGCCTCTCACGCGCCGCCGGTTGCACACGGTTCCAGGGCTATCTTCTCGGCCGCCCTTCTGCCAAGCCGGACCTCATCGGCCGCGCGCAGGCCCAAATCTCCACGCGACAGGACAGTCTGGCGCTGACGGCGTGACGGGGCGCGCTGGTCAAACGCCCTTGCGATGCCCCCAGACGAGCGCATGGAGCTGCGGCAGGATGCGCGGGGCGAACCAGCCGTCGGCGAGCGTGCGCTCGATCAGCCAGCGCATCCGCGCCATCATCGCCGGAAGATCGGCGCTGTCGCTGTCCGAGCGCGCCGCCTCCACCGGATTGCCCGGCTGAAGGAAGACGGGAAGGGCGGGATGGCGCGCCGCCGCCTCGCGCGCGAACGCATAGTCCGCGTCGTCGAAGACCACGATCTTCAGAACCGCGCGCGGCCCCGCGCCCGCCGCCGCAAGGCAGGCCTCGAACGCGCTCCAGTCCGTCGCCATGCCGCTCGAGGGCGGCTTGGGGCTGAGCACCAGCGTATCGAGTTCCGTGAACCAGTCCCGCGCGATCGAGCCCTGCGTTTCCAGCGCGAAACCGTAACCCGCCGCGCGGCCGAGCGCGATCAACGGACCGAAGGGCTGGATCGCCGGATTGCCGCCCGACAGGGAGACGGTGAGGGGCCGCCCGCCGGACAGACGTTCGACCTCGCGCCAGATCGCCTCCGGCGACATCGGGCGCCAGTCCTCGCGAAAGCGGGGATCGACCGCATGCATCGTGTCGCACCACGCGCAGCGATAATCGCAGCCGCCCGAGCGCACGAACACGGTCGGCTCGCCGATCAGCACCCCTTCGCCCTGGATCGTCGGCCCGAAAATCTCGCTGACGCGGATCGTGGCCTCCCCGCTCACGGTCGGTATTCCGCCCAGGTCTTGGGCGTTTCGCTGACACGCGCCGCCGAGGTCTCGGGAAAGCGCTCGCGGCACCAGTCGAAGAAATGCCTTGCCAGGGTCTCGGCGGTCACGTGGTCATGGCCGAGCACCTCGTTGAGGTGCCGATGGTCGAAGCGCTCGTCGATATAGCGCTTCAGCGCGGCGAGCTCCCGGTAGTCGCGCACGAAGCCGGTGGCATCCAGCGTCTCGGCCGAAAGCTCGATCTCCACGATGTAATTGTGCCCATGCAGGCGCGAGCAGGGATGATCCTCGGCAAGGCCCGCGAGCTGGTGCGAGGCCGAGAAGTCGAAGCGCTTGGTGATCCGGTACATCAGCTCGCCCTTCCGGCGACCGCCGCCTGCCAGAACTCGGGATCGGCATAGACGGTCGGGTCCTCGACGCCGGCAAGGTGAAAGGCCTCGCGGCGCTCGACGCAGGTGCCGCAGCGCCCGCAATGCACCTCGCCGCCCCGGTAGCAGGACCAGGTCCGCGCGAAGGGCGTGTCGAAGCGCGCGCCCTCAACGACGATGTCGGCCTTGGTGCTTTCCACGAAGGGCGCCGAGAGAGCGACGGAGGCATAGCCGTCGAGCGCCGCCGCCTGCATCGCGCGGAAGGCGTCGATGAAGCCGGGCCGGCAGTCGGGATAGATGAAATGATCGCCGCCATGGACGGCGAGCGCGACCGCGTCGAGCTTCTGCGCGGCGGCGAGGCCGAAGGCGACGGTCAGCATGATGGCGTTGCGGTTGGGAACCACGGTCGCCTTCATCGTCTCCTCGGCATAGTGCCCGTCGGGCACGGCCACGTCGTCGGTGAGGGCCGAGCCCGTGAGAACCGCGCCGATCGCGCCGATATCCACGAGATGGAAGGGAACACGCAAGCGCTCGGCGGCCTCGCGGGCGAATGAGATCTCGCGCTTGTGGCGCTGCCCGTAGTCGAAGCTGACGAGCGCGGCGAGATGGCCTTCGCCGGCGCATTTGTGGGCGAGCGAAACGGAATCGAGTCCGCCAGAGCAGACGACGAGTGTCTTCACGACAGGGTCCTTGTTTTGTCCGGGTAGGCTGCGACCGGCATTTCGGGGTCGGACCTAGCGGACGGGGCGCGCCGTGTAAATGCTCCACGCCCGAAGGCGAACCCGCAGGCAAAGGCCCCGCGCCGCCTCGGACGAGACGGCGCGGGGCCGGAGTCTTTTGGGCGCTTACTCGCCGGCGGAGATGCGCGGGGTCAGGAGATCGCCGAACGAACCCTCGCCCCCGTGATGGCGCGAGGCGCGGACGAACTCGACGGACACGCCCGCCTCGACCGCTTCCATGACGGCGTGGTTCAGCCGGTGCAGCTCGTTGGCGAGCGTGCGGATCGAGCTTTTCTGCGCCTCGGTCAGCGTGCTGGCCTGCGCTTCGGCACGCTCGCGGACATGCGTGCGACGGCGCTCCAGCGGAAGGGCGGGGGTGTTGGCGTCGGTGCCCTGAAGGATGAACATGGGACTGTCTCCGTTCTGGAAGGATTATTCGGCGGCTTCGCGGTGGAACTGGCCGTGCTCGGTGGATTCGCCCATGGCCGTGGTGGAGGAGGCGCCGCCTCCGATCGCCAGCGCCACGGCGTCGAAATAGCCGGTGCCGACCTCGCGCTGGTGGCGTGTCGCGGTGTAGCCGTTGGCCTCGGAGGCGAACTCGGCTTCCTGCAACTCGCTATAGGCGGCCATCTGCCGGTCGCGGTAGCCGCGCGCCAGTTCGAACATGCCGTGGTTGAGCTGGTGGAAGCCGGCGAGCGTGATGAACTGGAACTTGTAGCCCATGGCGCCGAGTTCGCGTTGGAACCTGGCGATCGTCGCCTCGTCGAGATGGCGGCGCCAGTTGAACGAGGGCGAGCAATTATAGGCGAGGCGCTTGCCCGGATGGGCCTTGTGGACGCCTTCGGCGAAGCGCCGTGCCTGCTCCAGATCGGGCTTGGAGGTTTCGCACCAGATGAGATCGGCATGGGGCGCATAGGCGACGGCGCGCGCGATGCAGGGCTCCAGCCCGTTTTTCACGTGGAAGAAGCCTTCCGTCGTGCGGCCCCGCTCGTAGTCCACGAAGGGGCGGTCGCGCTCGTCCACGTCCGAGGTCAGGAGCTTGGCGGCCTCGGCATCGGTGCGCGCGATCACCAGCGTCGGCACGCCCATGACGTCGGCGGCCAGACGCGCCGCGTTCAGATTGCGGATATGCGCGCCGGTCGGGATCAGGACCTTGCCGCCGAGATGGCCGCATTTCTTTTCCGAGGCGAGCTGGTCCTCGAAATGGACGCCCGCCGCGCCCGCCTCGATGAAGGCCTTCATGATCTCGAAGGCGTTGAGCGGACCGCCGAACCCGGCCTCGGCATCGGCGACGATCGGGGCGAACCAGGTTTCGACCGACAGGCCGTCGCCTTCGGCATGTTCGATCTGGTCGGCGCGCTGCAGCGTCCGGTTGATGCGGCGGCAGAGTTCCGGCGCCGCATTGGCGGGGTAGAGCGACTGGTCGGGATACATGGCGGAGGCGGTGTTGGCGTCGGCCGCGACCTGCCAGCCGGAGAGATAGATCGCCTTCAAGCCGGCCCTGACCATCTGCATGGCCTGATTGCCGGTCATCGCGCCGAGCGCGTTGACGAAATCCTCGCGCGCCAAAAGCTCCCAGAGCCGCAGCGCGCCGCGCTCGGCCAGCGAGTAACGGATGTCGATCGAGCCGCGCAGACGCGCGACGTCCGCCGCCGCATAAGGGCGCTTGATGCCGTCGAACCGTCCGGGCGGGGCGTTCGGAACGAGCTTGTGAAAATCGGTCATGGCCGTCTCCGCTGTGGGTCTGACCTCCGATCGATGTCGAAGGCCGGTGACAGGGAGCTTGTCAAAAACACACAAGACAACCCAGAAGACCTCGCGGTATCGGGCGAAAATTCAGGAAAACCTGTGCGGCCTGTGACCAGGGCATCTTGTCAAACTGTCAAAATCTTGACCCAATCACCTGGGGAATGCGGTCAAGGATCGTGACGAATGGCCGAACAGAAGATCTTCGCGGGGCCGCGCATCCGGCGCCTGCGCCTGTCCAAGGCCCTGAGCCAGACCGCCATGGCGACCGAACTCGGCATCTCGCCGTCCTATCTCAATCTCATCGAGCGCAACCAGCGCCCGCTCACCGTGCAATTGCTGCTGAAGCTCTCCTCGGTCTACCGGATCGAACCCGAGGAGTTCGACGAGGAGGGCGGACTCCTGCCGGCGCTGCGACAGGCCTTCGCCGATCCGCTGATCGCGGGCGAGCTGGCGGGCGAGGGGGAGATCGCCGACCTCGCGGCCTCGGCGCCCAATGCCGCGCGCGCCATCCTGAAGCTGCATCAGGCCTATCGCGAGCAGGCCGAGCGCCTGTCCGACCTCGCCGAGCTTCTGGCGCGCGAGGGGCGGGCCTCGCTTCTGGCGGGCGCGCGCCTGCCCGCCGACGAGGTGCGGGAGACCTTCGAGCGCCGCCCCCATCATTTCGGCCGGATCGAGGCGGAAACCGAGCGTTTCGCGCAGGCGCTCGCGCCCGGAGACGATCTCCTCGGTGCGCTGAAGGCCTGGCTGCGCGCCGAGCATGGCATCGCCGTGCGCGTGCTGCCGGCTTCCGCCATGCCGGTCTGGCGGCGGCGCTACGACCGCCATTCGCAGCGCCTCTTCCTGTCGGAGCGCCTGTCGCCCTTCGACCAGCTGCACGAGGTCGCGCTGGAAGCGGTGCTGCTGCGCATGGGGGACGCGATCGGCGCCGAGATCGCCGATCTCGCGCTGTCCAGCGACGAGGCGCGGCGGCTCGCGCGTTTCGAGATCGGCCGCTATGCCGCCAACGCGCTCGCCATGCCCTATGCGACCTTCGCACGCGCCGCCGCGACGGCGCGCTACGATGTCGATCTTCTGGCCGCGCGGTTCCGTGTCTCCTTCGCGCAGGCCGCCGAGCGGCTGACGACGCTGGCGCGACCGGGCGAGGCCGGCATTCCCTTCTTTCTTCTGGAGATCGACCATGCCGGCCATCGGCTGCGCCGGGTCGGCGCGGCGGGCTTTCCGCTGCTGCGCTTCGGCGGCGCCTGCCCGAAGCTCTCCACCTATGCCAGTTTCGCGCGTTCGGGCGAGATTCTGGCCGATGCCGTGGAGATGCCGGACGGCGCGCGGTTTCTCAACGTCGCGCGGACGCTGGACGGCTTGGCGGCGGGGTTCGGCGAGCGCCCGCGTCGAACCGCACTGCTTCTCGGCTGCGATTTCGATCGGCGCGCCGAGGTCGTCTATGGCGACCGTCTGCCGGTGATGCCGCTGACCAGTGATGTCGCGACCGTTCCGGTCGGTCCCGCCTGCCGCCTGTGCGAACGGGTCGCCTGCACGGCGCGCGCCGAGCCGCCGCTGACGCGCCCGCTCGGCCTCGACGAGATGGCGCGCGGCGTCTCCGCCTTCGACTTTCAGTGATGGGGGCGTTGCGCCCGAATGGTCAGAGCGTGACCTTCGACCAGTCGATGTCGAGATTGTTGCCGAGCGTGAATTGCGGGCCCTGACGCGCTTCGCTTTCGCGGCGCGCGGCATGGGCGGCCTGCGCGGAGGCCGCCGCCTGGGCATGGGCGTCGGAGAGTTCTCCGAGCTTCTCGAAATGGCCCATGGAGAAGAGCTGCGCATAGGCGACGGGCAGCGCGCCCGTGCGGCGAAGCGCCGTGAAGGCCTCGTCGCCCAGCTCGTTCAGCTTGCCCTCGTTGATGCGGAACAGGCCGTCCACCTGTTTCGTCGCCTCGCCCTCGCGCAGCGCGAGCGGCCAGGGCTCGATCAGCCCGGCCTCGGCCAGACGGCCGCAGGCGGCCGACAGGCGCGCCTCGCCCTTGGCGACCTCGAGCATGAAGTTCCAGACGCCGGCCGCGGCCTGCGTCAGCTGCCCCTCGCCGTCGAACAGGGCTTCGCCGCCGTTCTGCACCAGAAGACCGCTGCTTTCATCGACGCAGAACACCGCGTCCTCGCTGCCCTCGGCGCGGCCGATCCGGAACGGGTAGGAGCGCAGATGCGCCGGCACATAGCCGGCCAGCCAGCGTCCGTCCGGAGCGACGAAGAGATTGCGCCCCGGCAGGAGGCCGAGAAGCGCCACGAACTGCCAGCGGCCTGCCTGCTCCACGAAGCCGAGCGGCAGATGCAGCACCGCCTTGGCCAGTTCCGCGTCGGCCAGCGGCGCGAAGCTCGCGCTGGCGGCGAAGCGATAATCGCCGAACCGCCGCCAGCCGATCCCCTTGTGTCGTTCGCGGGACAACGGATGGATGGCGGGCGCGTCGCTCATGGGGGGCTCATGATCTGACCAAGGGAGGCTCTCCCTGCCAAGAATGCCGGCAGGGGTCAACCGCCGGATGAGTTAGCGCACGCTCCGCGCTTGCCAAATCCCGCGCGCATTCCGCCGCCTCACGACGGCGTGCCGCCCAAGCCGGCCTTCCAATCCGAAGCGGCTCCTAGAGGAGTCCGCCTTGCGCCGAAGGGGCGGCGGTCGGCGCCGATGGGGGAGCTGCGGTCGGCGGCGCTGCGGCCGGGGGCGCGAGCGGGGCGGGGGCGGGCGCACCCGGCGCCCGTCCGCTGGGTGCGACAGATGGTTCCACCGGCGCGCCCATCGGCGTGCTCGTGCGCGGCTGCGTTTGCGAAAGCCCGTCGCGCACAGCCCCGATGTCGATCACGTCGAGCTTGGGCCCCGGCGGCAGGATCATCACGCCATCGGCGCGGCGCGGCAGATCGCCGAGCGCTTCCACGCGCATGGGCGGCGCGGCCGGAAGATGATTGTCGAGTTCGTCGTTCACCCGCGCGACCGGAGGGGCACCGGAGGACACGCTCGCAGAGGCGACCGGCGGCGCGCCGATCCGGCCAGGCGTCAGCGGCGCGGCGGCCGGGTCCGCCGGCAGGCCGGGCGGGCGGGGCAGGGTGTTGGTCGCGCGCGGTGCGGCCGTCGCGGGCGCCACGCTGCCGAACAGATCGTCCAGGCCGCCGCTCGTGGTGGAGCAGGCCGAAAGCGCGAGCCCGAGGGCAGCGAGCGCGGAAACACGGAGAAGAGCGTAAGACGGCATCAGTTTCCTTATCGCGCCCGGACGGAATGGGGCGTCACCCGCTTGCCACAGAGGCGCCGCGATCCAAAGGGAGTTCTATCGGCAAGGGGTCGGGCCGATCCTTCGGGCCATCGGCGGGTAACCTTGCGGAACAGGAAAGCGGCCGGCCGGCGAGGGGGCGTCCCCTCCGCTGTTGACAAGAACCGGACATCCCTGCCTTTGCAAGGGGTGAATGGAACGCGTGACAGCTGGCGCTGGGATAGCGCCGATCGAACCGCGTCGCGCAACGGAGCTATTGCATGGTCGACAACACGGCAACCATGGATTGGGATCTGGCCGATTTTGGAACCGAGATCGACTGGGAACCCCATCGGCTTGTGGGTTCGGAAGCGTGGGCCGGCCATATCCCCTTCGCCTTCTGGCTCGTGAAGGCCGTGCGCCCGGAGCTCTTCGTCGAGCTCGGCACCTTCACCGGCAACAGCTATTTCGGCTTCTGTCAGGCGATCGAGGCCTCGAACTCGCCGGCGCAGGCCTTCGCCGTGGACACCTGGGCGGGTGACGAGCACGCCGGCTTCTACGGCAACGAGATCTTCGAGGACGTCAATCGTCACAACCAGAGCCATTACTCGGCCTTCTCGACGCTGATCCGCGCCACTTTCGACGAGGCGCGTCCGCATTTCGACAATCGGCGGATCGACATTCTCCATATCGACGGGCTCCACACCTACGAGGCCGTGCGGCACGATTTCGAGACCTGGCGCGACCGCGTGTCCGACAAGGGCGTCGTGATCTTCCACGACACCAATGTGCGCCGCGAGGATTTCGGCGTGTGGAAGCTCTGGAGCGAGCTGTCCGCGATCTACCCTTCCTTCGAGTTCCTCCATTCCAACGGTCTCGGCGTCCTCGGCGTCGGCTCCGACCTTCCCGCGCCGGTCGCGGCCTTCTTCCGCCTCGCGCAGGACCCGGCGACCGCGAGCGCCGTGCGCCAGCGCTTCTCGCGTCGCGGCGAGCTCTTCTACCGCCGCGCCGAGGTTCTTCTGAACGAGCGGATCGTCGCGGACCAGCGCAAGGCGATCGACGCCCTTCAGCGCACCGTCACCGAACTGGCCGACTCGCTCAAGGCGCAGGCCGACGAGTTCGACCGCAACGCCACCAACTTGCAGCGGTCGACCGCCAAGCGCGAGCGCGACATCGACGAGCGCCGCCATCGCATCGAGATGAACCTCCAGGAAAAGGAAGCCGCGCTCGGCGCCGCGAAGGAGGAAGTCCGTCGCCTGACATACGAGATCGCCGCCACGCGCGACCGCGCCGCGGTGGACGTCTCCGCCGCCCTCAACCGGACGGCGGTCGAGCTGGCGCATCTCCACGACGCCTATCGCCGCTCGACCTCCTGGCGCGTCACCGCTCCGATGCGCAAGGCCATCGCGCTTCTGCGCCGCGAGCGGGGTGCCGCGCCGGCGCCGGCCCCGGCGCCCGCGCAGCGTCTGGCCGCTCCGGCGGCGTCCGGCGAGTCCCCGAAGGAGGGCGAGCCAGCCGGCGTCTCCCCTTCGTCGGATGCGATGAAGCGCCTCTTGCGCCAGTCGATGCAGGAGCGCCTGTCGCTCTTCCTGTCGTCCAACGCGCGCCTGCGCCTTCCGAGGGACGAAGCGCCCGACGTCTCGATCCTCCTCGTTCTCTACAATCAGGTCGAGCTGACCTTCGGCTGCCTGCGCTCCATCGCCGAATGCGTGGAGACCGACGGGCTGAAGGCCGAGGTCATCCTTCTCGACAACGGGTCGAGCGACGACACGGCGCGGCTTCTCGGCCGGCTCGACGGCGCGACGATCATCGACGCGGGCGAGAACCTGCACTTCCTGCGCGGCGTCAACCGCGCGGCGGGCGCGGCGCGCGGCCGCCATATCCTGCTTCTCAACAACGACGCCCAGCTCACGCCCGGTTCGCTGGCGAGCGCGGTGCAATCGCTCGACGCCGATCCGACGATCGGCGCGATCGGCGGGCGCATCATCCTGCCCGACGGCACGCTGCAGGAGGCCGGCTCGATCGTCTGGAGCGACGGGTCGTGCCTCGGCTATCTGCGCGGCAAGGCGCCGGATGCGCCGGAAGCCATGTTCCGGCGCGATGTCGACTATTGCTCGGGCGCCTTCCTTCTGACGCCGCGCGCCGTGTTCGAAGAGCTCGGCCGTCTCGACGAAGCCTATGTGCCGGCCTACTACGAGGAAACCGACTATTGCCTGCGCCTGTGGGAAGCGGGCCTGCGCGTCGTGTTCGATCCCCGGATCGTGATCCTCCATTACGAGTTCGCGAGCTCCGCCAAGAGCGCCGACGCGCTCGATCTGCAGCGGCGCAATCACGGCACCTTCCGGGACCGGCACGAACCCTGGCTGGACGCGCAGCGCGCGCCCGGCAGCAACCCGCATCTCGCCCGCTCCGCGCGCTCGCGCGCGCCGCGCGTCCTCTTCGTGGACGACCGCGTGCCGCGCCCCGAGCTCGGCTCCGGCTATCCGCGCGCCAACGACATGCTGGCCGCGCTCGCGGCGGAGGGCGCGCAGGTCACCTTCTACCCGATCCTGCCGCGCCCCGAGGAATGGGACGCCATCCGGCGCTGCATTCCGGCCGAGGTCGAGGTGATCCGCGACGGCGAGGAAAGCGACTTCCCGGCCTTCCTGCGCGAGCGGCGCGGGGCCTTCGACGCGGTTCTCGTCAGCCGTCCGCACAACATGCAGGCGGTGCGCCGGATGCTCGCGGCCGAGCCCGGCCTTCTCGACGACGCCGTGCTGATCTACGACGCCGAGGCGCTGTTCTCGCAGCGCGAGATCCTGCGTGGCGAGGTGCTCGGCCAGCCGATGGCGAAGGAGGAGGCGGACCGGCTCCTGCGCGAGGAGCTGGAACTCGTCGAGGGCGCCAAGGTCATCCTCTCCGTGTCGGAGCAGGAGCGCGCGCTCTTTGCCAGCCACGGCGTCGAGAACGTCCAGCTTCTCGGCCACATGGTCGAGGTCGAGCCGACCGAGGCGAGCTTCCAAGATCGCCGCGACATTCTCTTCCTCGGCGCGATGCATGACGACAATTCGCCCAACACCGACTCGCTTCTCTGGTTCGCGCGCGAGGTTCTGCCCGAACTTCGCCGCCAGCTGAACGAGCCGGCGCTGCGCCTGAAGGTGGTCGGCCTCGTGCGCGCGCCGAGCGTCAGCGAGCGGGACGGGCGCGACTTCGACCTCGTCGGCCAGGTGAAGGATCTGGGGCCCAGCTTCGAATCCGCCCGCCTCGTGGTGATCCCGACGCGCTTTGCGGCCGGCATTCCGCACAAGGCCCATCACGCCGCCTCGCTCGGCGTGCCGATCGTGGCGACGGAGCTGATCCGCGGCCAGCTCGGCTGGGACAACGGGACGGACTGCCTTTCGGCCGACGACGGCAAGGGGTTTGCCACCGCCTGCGCCAGGCTCTACCGCGACGAGGCGCTGTGGACGACGCTGCGCGCCAACGCGCTCGCCCGCGTCGAGGCCGAATGCAGCCCCGAGGCCTTCCGCCGCTCGGTCGGCGGCCTTCTGAAGCTCGTCGGCCCCCAAGGGCCGAACGAGACCCCGCCGCCCCCGGTGCTGCGCGCCCCGGCCTCCGACGTCTCGGCCGAGCTGCCCTTCGCCTTCCCGGAGGCGAAGGCACCGACCGGCGGGCCGGTCGCGGCGCTTGTGCATCTCTTCTACGAGGATCAGGCCGCCTCGTTCCGCCGCTATCTGGAGAACCTGCCTGACGGTAGCGACCTCTTCCTCACCACCGATACGGACGAGAAGCGCGCCCAGATCGAGCGCGTCTTCGCGGGCTATCCGCGCGGCGCGGTGGAGGTGCGCATCGTGCCCAACCGGGGCCGCGACATCGCGCCCAAGCTCGTCGGGATGCGGGACGTTCACGCGCGCTACACGCGCGTCCTCCACCTTCATTCCAAGGCGAGCCACCACGACACCAATCTGAAGCTCTGGCGGGCCTATCTCCTGGAAAGCCTTCTCGGCACGCCGGAGATCGTGGCGAACGCGCTCTATGCGCTGGACCACGAGCCCGGCGTCGGCATGGTGTTTCCGCAGCACTACGAATATATCCGCCGGCGTCTCGCCTGGGGGGACAACCTGCCGCTGGCGCTGGGCCTCGCCGAGCGGATGGGCTTTGCGATCCGCGACAACCGCGCGCTCGACTTCCCGTCCGGCTCCATGTTCTGGGCCCGCTCGGACGCGCTGCGCCCGCTTCTCGACCTCGACCTCCAATACGAGGATTTCGCCGAGGAAAGCGGCCAGAAGGATCACACGATCGCCCATGCGATCGAGCGGCTCTACGCCATGGTCTGCGAGAAGGCGGGCTATCGCTGGATGAAGACGGTTCGGCGCGAGCTGATGATCGACCCGCTCGCCACGGTCGCGCTCCAGTCGGAAGCCGAGTTCGAGCGCTTCGTCACCGAGAAGACCGTGCAGCTCACCGGCTTCCGCCCGATCCCGGTGACGCCCGAGCATTACAACTATGTCGGCCAAACCCCGCGCGCGCTCCAGGCCGCCGCGAACCGCGACTGAGCGAGGCGAAGCGGCTGGGCGATGCGTCCGGCCGGGTTGGATCGATGGCAGACGAGAGAGTCGAGGGGCCGGTGCGGGAGCGCATCGGCCCCTTTTTTGGGTCCGATCCTCCGGGCACCCGAACCCGGCACACTGCTCTCAGGCGCAGACGCCGCTCATGGCGGGGGCGAGGTCATCGGCACCGTCCGGTGCTCGTATAAGGTCGGCAAGATGTCGAGCAGTGCAAGGGGTCGATCCGTCAAAGCAGCCCATTCCCGGCCCTGAGACCCTGCATCCCTGAGCGCGGCTAGCCGGTGCCAACTCCAACGCCAACGCCATGAGCGCGCCACAAGACGAAAAGGGCCCCCGGAATGATCCGAGGGCCCAATTTCTGACTGGTAAGGTAGATTAGGAAGCTGAAAACTCGGCTTATCCTGCTCTAACTATTAAGCGACATCAATGTAGCCGGTCGTGGCGCTATCGATGCCAAGCAGCTGAACACCGGCCAGCTTAACGAGCGAGTCCGTCGTAGCACCGTTGTGGAATACGAAGGAGTCATTTCCGTCAACGTACGCGACCGCACTATTAGCAGCGGTGATCACGTTCTGAGCAATGGTCGCCTTCTGAGCAGCAGTAAGAGCTGCAGCGGAAGTACCCGAGAAGGCAAGCAGGCCGTTGCTGACGGAGTATGTCAGTTCAGCGGTTGTATAGCCAGCAACTGCAGTCGATGCAACGTCCGCGTTCTTCTGCGCATTACCGTCGAAGTCCAGCTGGAACGCCTGCTTCGTCCCCGTCGTGGCCGAGACAACCGCACCGTTGATGGTATCGAAGTCAGCCAGGGTGGAGTGCCCTTCCTGCACACGGACGATCGTGTTGACGGCAGTGTCGGCGTTTGCCGTGCTGTCGCCAATGATCGTGATGGTGTCCTTGCCAGCGCCGGCGTTGATCGTGACATTTCCGGTTGTGATGGTCGTACCGTCAATCGTCACAGTGATCGTATCGGCGCCCGCGCCGGTATTGATCACATGATTAGCGGTGGTCGTCCCAGCAGCCAGCAACGTGACAGTGTCAGCGCCACTACCCGTGATGATCGTCTGCGCCTGCGTTGTTGCAGCCGAAGCGTTCAGTGAAACGTTTGCTGCACCGGTGAAGGTCGTGAGATCAACGGTGTTAACTTGAGCATTCGTAGAGTCGCCGAGCGTCAGCTTAAGGCCACCGGTTGCGAAGTTTGTATTAGTGAAGCCACCTGAGGTAATCGAGATGGCTTTGTTGGCAACGGTGTACGAAATTTCTTCGATGCCCGTGAGGAACTGGAAGTTGTTATCCGTAAGCGTCAGACTAGCCGCGTCGGTAAGCGTCAGCTTGTCCGTACCGGCGCCACCATCGATCTTGATCGATCCGTTTGCTGCAGACGTGTTATTGATGGCAGCAGCAGTGGACGTGATGTTGTCGTTGCCTGCGCCAGCGTTGTAAGTTGCGAAGTCACCCGTGGTACCGGAGATCGCTGCCGAAGTCGTGATCGTGTCGGCATTTGCCGTCGTGTTGATCACCGAGCCCTTAACGACGTTGCCCAGCACGTTCAGGTTAGCAGTACCGGTCTGCGTCGAGTTGATCGTGACGGCCTTCGTGATGTTCGCCGTGTTGACAGTCAGGTCGTACTCGCCGGAGACGTTGATAGTGGTGAGGTCACCAGCAGCAGCGAACGCGAGGTCGTTACCAGCACCCGATGCGCCACCCTTGAGACCGCTGGACGAAACAACATTGATTGTCTCGAAACCCGTGACCGTTGCACCGGTGACGTCGATCGGAGTCGCGACCGTTGCTGCCGAGGCAGGAGCAAGCGTGAGGCCAAGTACGTCCGCGGTACCAGTCGCCGTCGTCAGAGCAAAGGTATTGGTCGCGTTGCTCGTCAGAACCTTGACGTTAGCTGCCTGAGCAGCCGTGAGCTTTGTAAGGCCCGCGTCAGCGCCAGTGACTTCAACGGAGGTGATGCCAGCGAGAAGCGAGACATCAAGGTCTGTTGTCCCAGCGTTACGCAGGACTTCGAAGCCGGTGTAGAGCGCGGCTTCTGCAGCAGTATCAACATCGGCACCGGCTGCGACAACGAGCGTGTCAGAACCTGCACCAGCGTTGATGATGCCTGCCGTAGTGGATGTAAGGGCAGCAGTGGTAATAACGTCGTTGCCCTGGCCACCCTTGAAGGAGGTGATGCCGGCATTGAGGGTAGCGGTGAGGCCACCTGCCGTCAGGCCGGAAGCATCAACGGTACGAACATTAGCAGTGAGAGCTCCAACGTTAACACTGGTGGCCGCACCGGCGACGTTAAGCGTCGCGAGGTTCGTTGCGGTCAGCGTGCCCGTGGTGAGGTTCGTCGCTGCATTGATGGTTGCAGTCGTCGAAGAAGCAGCGAGCTCAAGGCTTGTGAGCGTGTTGGCGGCACCCGTAGAGTTAACCGTCGTCGAAGTCACGCCGGTGCCAGAAAGAACAACCGCACCCCCGGTCGTTCCGTCGGAAACGTTGAGGGTCGCAGCGGTGGCAGCTGTTGCGTAACCAGCGTTGAAGGCGCCGTTGGCAGCAGTACCGTTGCCAATGATGCCAGCCGATGCACCCGAAGCGAGGTTGGTTACGGTTACAGTCGATGTGGAACGATCAGCGTTGACATTGGTCAGACCTGCGATGGTCGACGCATCCAACGAATTCGTGTTACCAGAAACGTTACGGATGTTGAGAACTTCAACACCGGAAATCGTCGCAGGAGCGAAGGTCGTACCCGCATTGCCACCCGTTACGGTAACGTTCAGGGTGTCAATGCCCGCTCCACCAGAAATCTGATCCGCAGCTGACAGCGTAGAAGTGCTGTCAACCGTTACACCGCCCGAGGCGTAAACCAGAGAAGCGTTGATTACATCCGCATTCGCCGTGCCGACAACAGTGTCCGCGCCAGCAGTGAGCGTGAAGGTGGTGCCGGCGTTCGGAGCCGTACCGGTGTTCGAGAAAGGACCCGTGATGGTCGTCCCGTTCGACAGCGTGCCAATGCGGGCTTCAAACTGGCCGAACTGAACGAAGTGCTGGTAGCCGTTCTTGAACGTGCCCGCTGCAACAGCGTCTGCAACGTCTTTGTAGTCAGCCAGGTACTTGGCGTTGTTGAAGTCGTCCGCACCGCCATTGTTGTTCAGGTCGATCGCGCCCTTCTCGGTCGCGTTCGCGAAGCGGCCTTCGGCCGAGCCGAAGTTGATGAAATGCGTCAGCGGGTTGATGCCGGCCTTCGCCACGTCCGGGTACTGGCCGAGGTAGAACGAGGTGTTGAAGAAGGCGTTCGGGTTGCGGCCCTCGAAACGGCCGTTCAGCTGGTAGTGCTGCGCGCCGCTCGTGAAGACGCCACGGGAGATCGCGGCAGCGACGTCCGGGTTCTGCGAAAGGTAGAAGCTTTCGTCAAAGCTGATGGTGTTCGACATGAGGAGTCTCCGTTGTCGTAGGTCGGGACCGGCGCCGGCCCCGCTGGCATCGCGATTATCTCGGCCGCCATGTCACCGCTCCGCGCCTTGGGATCGAGCGGTGACAAAGAGTCCGCGCCTCGGGGAGGCGTGCACACGTGAAACTGGTTTTCGGATGGGCTCCCCGGCGGCCCCCACCGCCCTCGTTCTCAACTCGTCGGCAGGGATACAGCAATCACTGTAGTCCTGCAAGCGTCCCGACCGGGTGAGGTCTGCGTCGCGACACGGCGTGATGTAAAAGACGCATTTTAGAGGACTAGGCCAGAGGCTAAATTTTCAGCGCGTCAGTTTCGCGCAAGCCTGTGCGCGTCCCGCCTCATCGAGGGCCGGAATCAGGGTGTTTTCGCGAAACTGGGTCCTGTCCGGCGCAAGCCTGGGGGCTCGCGGGCACGTGCGGCCCTGGCCTTGCGACCGCGCCAAAACAGGTTCGCCGGCGCGAGGCCGGCGAATCGTCGTTGTTTTGCTGTCGAAGGATTTCGTCTCGGCTCAGGCCGCCGAAGCGCGCCCTTCGTAGAGATGCGTCAGGAGCGTCGTGTCGGCGAGCACACCCACGAGGCGAACCATGCCGATCTCGCCATCGCCGAGCACGAGGTCCGTCCCCTCGGCATGCGCCTTGGCGGACATGGCGTCTCCGACCTTCGGGTCGAAGGCGAGATAATCCTCGCCGAGCACGAAGCCGTTCACCACCAGCACCGTGCCGGCCTTGTACACCACCGTCTCGTGATGCCCGGCCTGCAGCGACACCGCGCTGCCATCGGGGTGGATCGTGGTGACGAGACCGCTTTTGCCGCCACTCGTTGCGCCGGCGTCGGTTTTCGCGTCCGTCTTCGCGCCGCTCGCACCGTCCGCCTTCGCCGCGTCCGGCGTGCCGCCGGTCGCCGTCGCGTCGGTCTTCACGGGATCGGCCTTGGTGAGATCGGGCCTGGTCGGATCGCTCTTGCCGGGATCGATCTTGCCGGCGTCCGGCCGGACGAGATCGTCCTTGCCGAGATCGAGTTTCGCGCTGTCCGCCTTGCCGCTCTCGGCCGTCCCGGCGGTGCCCTTCGCGCTGTCGCCGCCGAGAACGAGGCCGGTGAGGCCCGTCTTCGCCGCATCGCCCTTGACGGAGGCGCCGGTGCCGAGATCGGCGAGGAGGCTCGTGCCAGTGAGCGCGGCGGAGCCCTTGCCCGTCGCCTTGTCCAGCGCGGACGCCGCGTCCGAGATGAGAAAGGCGGGGTTCGTGCCGTCCTTCGACGTGCCGTTCGGCGACAGGATCGACGAGAGGGCGCCGCCGAGATCGGCGGACGAGCCGTGCTTCACGAGCTGCGCGACGACCCAGCCGATATCCAGCGCGGCGGCGTCCTTCGCCGGCTCCGCCTTGGCGGGGCTCGGCTGCGGGGCCGGGCTGGGCGCGGGCGGGGGTGCCGGGGATGCAGCGGCGGTGGCGCTCGGAGCCTGCACGGTTCCGGTGGCCGGGCCGGACACGGGGCCGGCGCTTTCGCTCGGCGTCGGGGCGGGGCGGGCGGCCTCCTGCGCGCTCGCGCTCAAGCTCTGCGCGGGGCTCGGCTGCGTCGGCGCGCTCGGGCGATGCGCGTCCGGCGCGGCGAAGACGAAATGCTCGACGAACCCGTCCGGCGCGCTCTTCACGCTGACCGGCGCGCCGATCGGCGTGAGACTGGCGACCGCGAGATGCGGCGTCGCGACGCCGCCGGCGTCCACCGGCGTCGCAACGGCGCTCGTGGCGATCGTCGCCATGGCGCCGCCCTCGGCCTCGGCCGGCAGGGCTTTGGCATGGGCGGGCTCGGCGCTCGCGAAGGCCGACAGGAGCGAGGCGAAATCCTTGGCAAGGCCCGCGCCCGGCTCCATCGCCGGATGCTCGCCCTCGCCGGTGAAGCTGCGGGCGAGTTCGGCCGCGAGAATGCCGGCGGCGAGCGTTACGCTGGCGCCGACGCCCGGCACTTCGGCCAGGAACCCGCCATGCGCCGACAGGGCGCCAAGGCCCGTCGCGGCCATCGCCATCGGACCGGGACCCGCCGTCGCGCCCATCGCGGGCGCGGAGCCCGGCGCGTCCTTGGCCGAGCGCCGATGCAGCGCGCCATCCGCGCCGTCAGGATGCGAGGCCTCGTCGCCGGCGGCATCCGCCGTGTCGCCGCCTGACGCAGACGCGTCGTGCGCGGAGCCCGTCGTCACGACCCAGTCGCTCGCATGCGCGCCCTCATGGGCGCCGTCCAGCGTCGCGGCCTCGGCCTTGTTGTGCTCCAGAAGGTCGATCAGCATCAGCGCCGCCGCCACGAAGGCGGTCAGGAAGGCGCTCGGATGAAGGACGACATTGGACGAGCGGCGCACCTGCGCGCTCAAGGCGAGCGGGGCTTCCTCCAGCATCCGGTCGGACACTTCGCGGAAGCTCGGCCCGACATAGGTGCCGCCGGTGACGCAGTTGATGACGTGAATTTCGCTGTCGATGCGCGCGATATGGACGACGACATTGTCCGTCCCCGCCTGCGCATAGACGAACCAGGGATCGCCTTCGTCCGTGACCCCGGCCTCGGTCTCGACCTCCAGCCCGGCGGCGCAGAGACGATCGCGCACGCGGTAGAGCTCGGCCAGATCCTGATTCTGCCACGGCGTCTTGGCCGGAAGCGGCGGGGTGTTCGGCTGGCGACGCCCGAAGGAAAGAATGGTAGCCGTCACGATCGGGTCCGATCCTCTACGCCTGGAGAAAAGCGCCTGATGGCGCGGAGGCGAGGGTCGGATGCCTCACGCCTGCGGCTCTTCGCCGAAAAGGATTTGATAGGTGGTGGGCTCGTAATAGGCCATGATCGAGCGCACGAACTCGCGTGGCTTCATGGCAAGGGCGTCGGCCCAGACGCTGTAGCGCTCGGCCGGGATGCGACCGCGACCCGCCTCGATCTGCGAGACGAAGGTGTAGTAGCCGACCTCCACCCGCTCGGCGAGTTCGCGCTGCGACAGACCCGCCGCCTCGCGGCGCTGCCGAAGCCAGGCGCCCCCTTCCTTGCGGAGACGCTGGCGCGCCATATCCTCAGCCAGAACAGTCTGCGTCGCCATCACTCAACCCTTACGCGCCCGGCCCGCAGCCGGCCGCCGAAGCGGTTCGCTTTTTCGAGAACACCGCTCGAGCGGTTCAGCAAGCACTTTACGCCAAGTCCGGCCGGATTTCCAGTCGAGACGTGTCGCAGCGACGCGCGCGCGCATTTGGGGCAAGGAAGGCAAGCCGGAGCCCCGATCGTTCGGGGCTCCGGCGAAGCGCCTTACTGCGCGCGGTCGGAAACCGGGCGCGTTTCCATGTGGTCGGCGAGGCTGCGCAGGAGCTTGACGCCGGCGTCGCGGCCGACCGTCATCTCCACCAGCTCGGCATAGGCGGTGGACGCCGCGCTCAGCACCTCGGTGAACGGAGCCTGCGTGGCGCCGACCTCGACGGCCTTCTGCAGGTAGGGCACGAAGACCTCCTGCGTCAGGCGCATGACCCGCTCCTTGTTTTCGGGAGGAAGCGTGAAATTGCCGGATTCGCTCATCGTGAAGTCTCCAATGTCTGTCTTATTCCTCGTTCATGCCGCGCTTGAGCTGATCGGTGAGCGGCTTGGTGAGGTAGTTCATCAAGGTGCGTTCGCTGGTCTTGATCAGCACCTCGGCCGGCATGCCGGCCTGCAACGCGCGGCCCTGGAGCTTCTTCATCTCCTCCGGCGGTGTTTCCACCTGAACCCGGAAATAGGGTGCGCGGTTGTTCTGTTCGATCCGGTCGCCCGAACGCGACACGACCTTGCCCATGATGACCGGCGTGGTGCGCAGGTCGAGCGCCGAGAAGCGGACCTCCGCTTCCTGGCCGAGCGTGACGTTGTCGATGTCGAGCGGCGAGACCTGGGCCTCGACGAGGAACTCGCCTTCCTTCGGCGCGATCTCCATCAGCACTTCGCCCGGCGAGATGACGCCGCCGACCGTGCTGACGACGAGGTTCTGCACGGTGCCGCTCTGCGGCGCGAGGATATCGAGGCGCTTGGAGATGTCGTTGGCGACGAAGAGCTGCTGCTGGAGATCGGCGGCGCGCGACTCGGCGTTGCGCAGCTGCGAGACGACGTCCTCGCGGAACTGCTGCTGCGTCTGGATCACCTGCATCTGCGCTTCGGAGATCTGCTGCTGGGCGCGGCCGATCTGGGCGGTCACGTCGCCGATCTCGCCGTCGAGCTGCGCGGCGCCGCGCTGCAGTTCCAGAACGCGGGACTTGTTCATCAGCCCCTTGCGGAGGAGGCTTTCCAGCGCGTTGAGCTCTTCGCGGATCAGCTTGACCTGCGACTCGCGCGACTTCTTCTGCGCCTCGAGACCGTCGATCGTGCGCTGGAGCTGCGTCATCTTCTGCTGAAGAAGATCGACGGTGCCCGTCAGGGTCTTCTGGCGCTCGGTGAACTCCTGGCGCTGACCGGCGAGGATTTCCTGGAGCTTGGGATCGGACTGGCGATCGGTCAGCTCGGCCGGGAAGGCGATGTCTTCCGCGCCGCTCTGCTCGGCGATCAGCCGCGCCTGAAGCGCGAGCTGCGTGTCGAGCTGCGTGCGAAGCCGGGTGACGGCGGCGTTGGCCTGCGTTTCGTCGAGCGTGATCAGAACGTCGCCCGCGTCGACGATCTGGCCTTCGCGCACGTGGATCGACTTGATGATGCCGCCTTCCAGATGCTGCACCGCGCGGCGCTTGCCGGCCAGGATCACCGTGCCGGGCGCGGCGACCGCGCTGGCGAGCGGCGCCGTGGAGGCCCAGACGCCCGCGCCGAAGAAGGTCACGACGATGATCACGACGCCCGCGAAGATGGGACCGCGCGCCGAAACCGGTGCGTTGATCACATCGCCGTCCGGGATCTCCTGCGCGCTGTCGCGCTTCAGGATCCGGTCCATGAGGGAGTTGCGCCCCGTCTTGGATTCCAAGCGGGGCAGGGCGCCCTCGACCGCGTCATTGGTCATGTTGCTTTGCCTTTCTGGCATTGCTGTCGAGCGGGTATCGACACGAAAAGAATGGCGGGACCGGGGCGAAGCGCCCCGATCGGGGCATCAGCCGTTGGCGCGCGACATATGGGTGACCTGCCCCATGGGCTGGGCCACCGGGGCGGGCGCACCGGCGCGCGGGTTCAGGCGCTCGATCACGTCGGCCGCCGGGCCGTACATGGTGAGCGTGCCGCCGGTGAACACGGCGAGCTTGTCGACCTCGCTGAGGAGCGAGGCGCGATGCGAAATCACGATCACCGTGCGGCGCTCGGACTTGGCGATGCGCAGCGCCTGGGCGAGCGCGGCCTCGCCATAGCTGTCGAGGCTGGCGTTCGGCTCGTCGAGGATGATGATCTTCGGATCGCCGTAGAGCGCGCGGGCGAGACCGATGCGCTGGCGCTGGCCGCCCGACAGGGCGCGGCCGCCTTCGCCGATCTTGGTGTTGTAGCCGTCGGTGAGCTGCAGGATCATCTCGTGGACGCCCGCCTTCTGCGCGGCCTTCACCACGGCTTCGGCATCGACGGCGGAGAAGCGCGCGATGTTCTCGGCGATCGTGCCGGCGAAGAGTTCGACGTCCTGCGGCAGGTAGCCGATATGGGGGCCGAGAAGTTCGGCGTGCCAATTGTCGATATCGGCGCCATCGAGGCGGACATGGCCCGACAGCGGGGCCCAGACGCCGGTCAGCGCCCGGGCGAGCGTCGACTTGCCGGCACCCGAGGGGCCGATCACGCCGACCACTTCGCCCGGCTGGATCTGCATGTTGACGCTTTTGAGCGTCGCGCTGTTCGAGCCCGGAGGGGCAACGACGAGCTGCTCGAGGCTGATCGCGCCGGTGGGCGCGGGGAGCGGCATCTTTTCCGGCTCGGGAACGGCGGCTTCGAACATCTTGGTCAGGCGCTCATAGGCCGAGCGCGTCGCCATGAAGCCCTTCCACTGCGCGACGGCGCTTTCCACCGGAGCGAGCGCGCGGCCCATCATGATGGACGAGGCGATCATCGCGCCGGGCGTGACCTCGGATTCCAGAACCAGATAGGCGCCGACGCCGAGGATCGCGACCTGAAGCACGGTGCGCACGAATTTCGAGGTGGCGAGGATCAGGCCTGCGCGGTCGCTCGCCTGCGCCTGAAGGCCGAGGGCGCGGTCGTGCAGCGTGCTCCAGCGCCCGCTCACCGCCTTCATCATGCCGAGCGCATGGATGATCTCGACGTTGCGAAGCGTGGTCGTGACATACTGGTTCGCGCCGATCGAGGCGGCCGAGGCTTCCTTGAGGTGGCGGCGCGTCATCAGTTCGTTGGCGAGCGCCAGACCGAAGATCAGAACCGCGCCGACGGTGGCGACGACGCCGATCCAGAAATGAATCATGTAGCAGACGGCCAGGAAGATCGGCATCCAGGGCGCGTCGCAGAAGGTGATGATGCCGCCGCCGGTGAGGAACTCGCGAACCGTGTCGAGATCGCGCACGGGCTGGGAATAGCCGCCGCCGGGCGAGCGGAGATGGCCGCGGAACGAGGTCGAGAAGACGTTCTGGCCGATGAACTTGTCGAAGCGGGCGCCGGTGCGCACCAGGACGCGCGAGCGGATCGATTCCAGCGCGGCGTAGACGACCAGAAGACCGACGGCCAGGAGCGTGACCATGACCAGGGTCACTTCCGAGCGGCTCGCCAGAACCCGGTCATAGACCTGGATCATGTAGAGCGGGCTGACGAACATCAGCAAGTTGATGAAAAAGCTAAATAAAACGACGAAGAGGAAATTGCTTTTGCAAACCGCGAACGCCTTGCCAAGCACCGATGTCTTGTTCGAGATATAAGACACTAACCGAGCCCTCATTCGGCCCGACGGATCGAGGCCACTTAGGAAATTTGATTGACGCCAACTCTTTCGGGGCGTGAACCCTATGGGGCTCCGCTCGGGCTCGGCCGGCTGATCTCGGACAGGTGCGCCGGTGAACGGCTGGAACGGATCATGGACGAACTCGCTTTCGTTCCGCTGCACTCGCGCCGGACAGGCTTCGCGGACTCGTAACCTTTACGACCCATGCCGCATAACACAATTCGACCACTCGTAGAAAGGGAGGCCTTCCCGTCTCCCGCATGGCCGGGATAGTGAGGCCGAATTGAGGCACGGATCGTCGCATGGACCCATTGAACCGCATTAAGATTTAACGAACCAACAACTGCGAGTTACAATTCCAGTCAATATCCCTTCCCGCGCGGCCGGGAGGAGCGACGCTTGCGGCGCCGGACGTCTTGCCGTCTCCTGTCGGCCGCGCCAGCCCGAACGGCGCGAGAAAAGGGATTCGGCAGCGCATGAAGGCCTGGTTCACCGTGACACCGACAACGGAGCGCCTCCGGGCGGAGGGCCGTCTGGACCTCGGCGAGCACAGCTACGGGTCTCCCGAAATTCTCTGGTGGGGCGAGGATGCGCGCCTCTCGATCGGACGTTTCACCTCGATCGCGGACGGGGTCACGATTCTGCTCGGCGGCAATCATCGGCCCGACTGGATCACGACCTACCCGTTTTCCGCCTTCGAGGACTGGCCGAGCGCTGCGGCCATTCCGGGTCACCCGGCCACGAAAGGCGATGTGCGGATCGGCAACGATGTATGGATCGGCAATGGCGCCCTGATCCTGTCGGGCGTCACCATCGGCGACGGGGCGGTGATCGCGGCGCGCGCGGTGGTCGCCCGCGACGTGCCGCCTTACGCGATCGTGGGCGGCAATCCCGCGCGCCTCATTCGCTATCGCTTCGATCCCCACACCATCGCCGCGCTTCTGCGGAGCGCCTGGTGGACCTGGCCGCCCGAGCGCATCGAGGCGGCGATGCCGCTTCTGATGAATTCCGATACGACCCGCTTCCTCGAAATGGCGGGGGAAGGCTCCGTTGCGAGGGGGGAACCGGGGCGCGAGACGACGCCACCGGCGGCAAGGCTCGGGTTGCGCACGCGTATCAGCGATGGTCTCCGGCGCCTCGCCGACCGGCTGGCCGGGTCCCGGCCGTCGTGAGGACGGCGAGGACCTGAGCACCTCGACCATCCCCAACGAAAAACGCCCTTGCCGGGGGAGGACCGGCAAGGGCGTCAGGGGTAAGCCGGCGGTGGGAGGAACCGTTCGGCTTGAACGCCTCGGCCGGGGGAGGACCGGCGGAAGCGAAAGGGTGAAACTGTTAGCGGACCGACTGGCGGGCGATGGCCGGGATGTCGGCGCGCGAGATGCCGAGGTCGGAGAGTTCGCGCTGCGACAGGCGATTCAGTTCGGCGGCCGTGTTGCGATACTGGCGCCAGTTGCTGAAGGAGCGAGCGAGGGACATGGGATCTTCCTTTGGTGCCGGCCTCTCATCGGTGGTGGCCGGTGTTTGTCTGTTCTTCCGATGGGGAGAACCTACGCCTCGTCAGCCCTTCGCAGTAGCGCAAAGCCTGAAAGGCAGCTCTGCGTTTCCTGGATATGTCCCTGACGCGGAGCCGGTTTGCGCTGTGGGAATGGCCGGTTACGAAAACATGAACGGCGGCGAGCGCCGCTCCGGGGTGCCGCGCCCTACCTTCCTGTGACGAAGGAGGCCCCATGACCCGATCGTCCAAACCGCTCAATCGCCGCCGAGGTTCGACCTGGATGGTTGTGACCGCCGCCATCGTCCTCGTCGTCGCGGTGGTGGCCTTCTATTCGGGCGGCGGCGGGCCCTCCGTCTCCGTCGGGACCGGCGGCGGCGAAACACCGGAAAAGGGCTCGCGGGCGCCGATTCCGACCGGCCCTGTTCCCGCCAACTGATCCCACACGCCCGTTCGCAGACGAATGGGAACGGAACGGATCGCGCGCCGATCGATTGAATCGGCACTCTTCTCGCATGTGCGAAGGCCGGGCGGGAAGGTCGCCCGAGCGGCGAACCCCTGCACCATCACGGGATGAAAGACGCACCGCCATGAGCCAGTCCATCGCCGATCTCTTCGTCGCCACGCTGAAATCGGCGGGCGTCGAGCGAATCTGGGGCGTCACCGGCGACAGCCTCAACGCATTGAACGACAGCCTGCGCCGCGACGGAACGATCCAGTGGATGCACACGCGCCACGAGGAGGTCGCGGCCTTCGCGGCCGGCGCCGAAGCCGCCGCGACGGGCCAGCTCGCCGTCTGCGCGGGAAGCTGCGGGCCGGGCAATCTCCATCTCATCAACGGCCTGTTCGACTGCCAGCGCAACCGGACGCCGGTTCTGGCCATCGCCGCGCATATTCCCTCCAGCGAGATCGGGCTCACCTACTTTCAGGAAACGCATCCGACCGAGCTGTTTCGCGAATGCAGCCATTTCTGCGAGATGCTCCAGACGCCCGAGCAGATGCCCGAACTCCTGCACCGCGCCATGCGCACGGCCCTCGGCGAGCGCGGCGTCGTGGTCATCGTGGTGCCGGGCGACGTCGCGCTGAAGCCCGCGCCATCGGGCGCGAGCGAGACCTTTCCCAGGCTCGCCGCGCCCCGCCTCGTGCCGGCCGCCGGCGAGATCGACCGGTTGGCCGCGCTTCTCAATGCCTCCGGCGCCGTCACGCTCCTGTGCGGGGCCGGCGTCGCGGGCGCGCATGACGAGGTCGTGGCGCTCGCCGAAGCCCTGCAGGCGCCGATCGTCCATGCCTATCGCGGCAAGGAATGGATCGAATGGGACAATCCGTTCGATGTCGGCATGACCGGCCTCATCGGCTTCTCGTCGGGCTATCACGCGATGATGGAGTGCGACACGCTCCTGATGCTCGGCACCGACTTTCCCTATCGCAACTTCTATCCCAAGAAGGCCACCGTCGCGCAGATCGACCGCGATCCGGGCGCGCTCGGCCGGCGCACGCCGATCGCGCTCGGCCTCGTCGCCGACGTGCGCGAAGCGGCCGAACAGCTTCTGCCGCGCATTGCGCCCGGCCGCGACGGGGCGTTCCTCGCCTCCGCGCGCGAGCATTACCGCAAGGCCCGCGAAGGGCTCGACGCGCTCGCGACGCCGCGCGAGGGCGACGAGCCGCTCCATCCCCAATATGTGGCGAAGGTCATCGATCGTCTCGCCGCGCCCGACGCCGCCTTCACCGCCGATGTCGGCACGCCCGCCGTCTGGGCCGCGCGCTATCTCACGATGAACGGCCGTCGACGCCTCGTCGGCTCGTTCAACCACGGCTCCATGGCCAATGCCATGCCACAGGCGCTGGGCCTCCAGGCGGCGGAGCCCGGGCGGCAGGTCGTGTCGCTCTCGGGCGACGGGGGTCTCACCATGCTGATGGGCGATCTCCTGACCGCCAGCCAGATGAAGCTGCCGATCAAGATCGTCGTCTTCAACAACGGAACGCTCGGCTTCGTGGAACTGGAGCAGAAGGCGGCGGGCTATGTGGACACCAATGTCGCGCTCCGTTCGGCGGATTTTGCGGCGATCGCGCGCGAGATGGGCTTTCTCGGGTTGCGCGTGACACGCTCGGACGCGCTGGAAGGCGCGCTGACAGCGGCCTTCGCCCATGACGGGCCGGCGTTGGTGGATGTCGTCACCGAAAAGCTGGAACTCGCCCTGCCGCCGAAGATCCAGATCGCGCAGGCCGCCGGCTTCAGCCTGTATTCGCTGCGCGCCATCATGAACGGGCGCGGCGACGAGGTGGTGGAACTCGCCGACGCCAATCTCTTCCGTCGATAGCGCGGGCGGCGAGGCGGCGGGCGCATCTCACCTCGCCCCCTAGGCCGGCGGCGTTGTCCGCGCGGCGCGGCTTCTATAGGGTCCGGCGGCATTGCCGCCGGCTCATCTTTCCATCGAGGTTTCGCTTGTTTCTGAGGTTCATGTCCGTGGGCGTGGTGAACACCGCGATCCACTGGACCGCCTTCGCCCTGTTCGTCTGGTTCGGGGCCTCGCAGGCGCTCGCCAATCTCCTGGCCTTCTCGCTGGCGGTGACCTTCTCCTTCTTCGCCAACGCGCGCTGGACCTTCGAGGCGCGCTCGACGCTGACGCGCTACCTCCTTTATGTCGGTTTCATGGGCGCGCTCGCGACGCTCACCGGCTGGGCGGCGGATCGCGCCCATCTGCACCCGCTCGTCACGCTGGTTGGCTTTTCGGCGATCAGTCTAGTATGTGGCTACGCATACTCGCGCTTCGTCGTCTTCAAGGTTTCGAAATGAAGATCAGCCTCGTCGTTCCCGTGTTCAACGAGGAGGAGACGGTCGACCTCTTCCATCGCACGGTGCGCGAGCATTTCGCGAACGCGCCCTTCGAGGTCGAGATCGTCTTCGTGGACGATGGCAGCCGCGACCGCACGCCCGAGATCGTCGCGGCGCTGGCCGAGGCCGATCCGCTCGTCGTTCCGATCCGCTTCACCCGCAATTTCGGCAAGGAGCCCGCGCTGATCGCCGGGATCGAACACGCGTCCGGCGACGCGGTGATCCCGATCGACGTCGATCTCCAGGACCCGATCGAGGTCGTCCCGCTCCTGATCGAGAAATGGCAGGAAGGCGCGGACATCGTGCTTGCCAAGCGCGTCGACCGCTCGTCCGACACGCATCTGAAGCGGCAGACCGCCGAGATGTTCTATCGGCTGCACAATCGCATCAGCAAGCCGAAGATCGAGGAGAATGTCGGCGACTTCCGCCTTCTCTCGCGCCCCGTTGTGGAAACCCTGAAGCTGATGCGCGAGCGCAATCTCTTCATGAAGGGCATCCTGAGCTGGGTCGGCGGCGAGGTCGCGATCGTCGAATACACGCGCGCCGAGCGCACGGCCGGCACCTCGAAGTTCAACGGCTGGGCGCTGTGGAACCTCGCGCTGGAAGGCATCACCTCCTTCTCCACCGTGCCCTTGCGCATGTGGACCTATATCGGCCTGACGGTGGCGGGCTTCGCCTTCGTCTACGGCGTCTGGATGATCGTGGACAAGATCATCTGGGGCAATGCCGTGCCGGGCTATCCGTCGCTTCTCGTGTCGATCCTGTTTCTCGGCGGCATCCAGCTCATCGGCATCGGCGTCCTCGGCGAATATATCGGGCGCATCTATATCGAGACCAAGCAGCGCCCTCGCTACGTGATCCGAACCGAGCGCAGCCAGCGTTAGCCCCAGCGCGGGCGCCAGGAGACGGCGCGCCGATTGCCTGCGAGGCCCGGATCGGCCTATCCCTCTCCCTGCCCGGCGAGGGGTCGCCGGGGTGAGGCATTGCGGGCGCGGGGAGTGGAAGCGGCCATGAGCAAGACGGGTCCGGTCGAGACGATCGACAGCCACCAGCATTTCTGGCGCCTGTCGCGCGGCGACTATGGCTGGCTGAACGAGGAGGGCGTCGCCGCGATCCGGCGCGATTTCCTGCCCGAGGATCTCGCGCCGCTTCTTCGGCGCACCGGCGTCGCGCGCACGATCGCGGTTCAGGCGGCCGAAACGGAAGCCGAAACCGACTTCCTTCTGGCGCTCGCCGAACAAACGCCCTTCATCGCCGGCGTGGTCGGCTGGCTCGACATGGAAAGCGAGTTCTTCGCCGAGCGCCTCGCCCAATACGCCGCCAACCCGCTCTTCGTCGGGCTGCGGCCGGTTCTGCAGGGCCTGTCGGACGAGCGCTACATCCTGCGCCCCGTCGTTCTCGACAATCTGCGCCGCGTCGCCGACAGCGGCCTCGCCTTCGACTTTCTGACCTTTCCTCGTCATCTGCCGCATGTGGCCAAGGCGCTGGAAGCGGTCCCGGGCCTGCGCGCGGTGGTGGACCACATCTCCAAACCCGCGATCGCCGAAGGCCGGCTCGACCCCTGGCGCGACGACATCGCGGCGGTGGCCGCCTTTCCGAACGTCTCGTGCAAACTGTCGGGCCTCGTCACGGAAGCCGCGCCCGACTGGCAGCTCGAACACCTCCGCCCCTATGTCGATCATGTCGCCGCGATCTTCGGGGAGGACCGGCTTCTTTTCGGCAGCGACTGGCCGGTGGCGACGCTCTCCGCCTCCTATGGCGAGGTCATCCACGCCGCGCGCGCCCTTCTCAGCCCGCATTTCGGGCCGGACGGCATGGCGAAGATCTTCGGCGGCAACGCCGCGCGCTTCTATCGCGTGACCGCGCGGTAAGGCGCGAGAAAGCCTGACCGGCGGCGCACCCGATCCGCCGCCCGCCCTTGCGCGACCAGCCGCCCGATTCGGGCACGGCCTGACCTTCGAACATTGCCCCGCCCCCGGCGAGCCCTCGCGCTCCGCCGGGCGCTTTTGCATGGGAAAAACCACCGCCGCGCGCCGTCCTCACACCTCTGTGTGACAGGTCGTTGACAAGGCCTGCGACATCCGCCTCTATAGCCTTGTCCGAAACAACGAACACGTGTCCGTTATAGCGGATATCTGACGAGAGGAAGCGATCATGGCACTGACCCGGTATGGCGGCGGTGGAACCGGAGCGGGCGGACAGCCGCTGCCCTTCGCGCGCGCCGTGGAGGCCGACGGCTGGCTCTACGTGTCGGGACAGGTCGCGATGGAGAACGGCGAGATCGTGCCGGGCGGCATCGTCGAGCAGACCCACAAGACCATGGCCAATGTCATCGCCATCCTCACCGAGGCCGGCTACGGGCTGGAGGACGTGGTGCGCGTCGGCGTATGGCTGGACGATCCGCGCGACTTCTGGAGCTTCAACGGCGTCTACGCACAGTATTTCAAGGGCCATCCGCCGGCCCGCGCCTGCGTCCAGTCCTCGATGATGGTGGATTGCAAGGTCGAGATCGACTGCATCGCCTTCAAGCGCAAGGACGCGCAATGAGCGCGGCGGTCGAAGCCGAGGGGATCAAGGCCAAGGGCCGGGCCCGGGGCCTCGACCGCGCCTTCGACATTCTGGACTGCCTCGCCGAAGCGCGCCGCCCCTTGCGCGCCGGCGAGATCGCGGCGCTTCTCGGCGCGCCGCGATCCACCATCTACGAGCTCGGCGCCCTGCTTCAGGCGCGCGGCCTTCTGGAGGATGCGGGCGAGGGCAAGCTGTTTCTGGGCGAGCGGGTGCATCTTCTGGCCGCCGCCTATGCCGCCGTGTCCGGCCGCCATGCCGCGATCCAGTCCGCCCTGAAGCGCATCGTCGAGGAAACCGCCGAAACCGCGCAGTTCTGCCGGCTCGACGGCAACCAATATTATGTCGCGGCGCAGCGCGAGGGCTCGCGGCCGTTCCGCATCTCCACCGATATCGGCGAGCGCGTGCCGCTGACCTGGACCGCCTCGGGCCGCGTCCTCGTGGATCACCTGACGCCGGACGAAATCCTCGCCTTCGTGCCGCCCGGCGACTTCGCCTTGCCGGACGGCACGCCGATCGATCGCGAGGCCTTCCTGACCGAGGTGGCCGAGACGCGCGCGCGCGGGCACTTCACCTTCGACAGCCTCCTCGACAGCTACACCCATTGCTTCGCCGTGCCGGTCAGCCGCCCGGACGGGCAGGCCGCCGCAACGCTCTGCATCGTCGCCCCGCGCGAGGACGCCAAGGCCAACCACGCCGCCTATCTGGCGAGCCTCAAGCGCGCCGCCGCCGCGCTTTCCACCCATTTCCCTGACCAGGACTGACCGGGCCGACCATGCGCATCTTCACCGCCTCGCTCGCCACGGAAACCAACACGTTCTCGCCGGTTCCGACCGATCTCCTGGCCTTCCAGGCGGCCTTCTATGCCGGGCCGGGCGAGCATCCGGACACGCCGACGCTCTGCTCCTCGCCGGTGCCGATCCTGCGTCGGCGCGGCCGGGCGGAGGGCTTCACCGTGATCGAGGGCACGTCCTGCTGGGCCGAGCCCGCCGGCCTCATCCAGCGCCAGACCTTTGAGCACCTGCGCGACACGATCCTCGGCGAACTGGAAGCCGCCCTGCCGGTCGACGGCGTCGTGCTCGGCCTTCACGGCGCGATGGTGGCGCAGGGCTATGACGACCCGGAAGGCGACTTCCTCCAGCGCGTGCGCGCCCTTGTCGGGCCGGACGTCACCGTCGCCGCCGAGTTCGACCCCCATTCGCATCTCACCCCCTTGCGCGTCTCGCAGCTCGATCTCCTGGCGGCTTTCCTGGAATTCCCGCACACCGATTTCGAGGAGCGGGGCGAGCTGGTCGTGGATCTGGCGCTGCGCACGATCCGGGGCGAGATCCGCCCGGTGATCTCGACCTTCGACTGCCGGATGATCGCGATCTATCCGACCAGCCGCGAGCCGATGCGCTCCTTCGTCGATCGCCTGAAGGCGATGGAAGGTCGCGACGGCATTCTCGCCGTCTCCGTGATCCACGGCTTCATGGCCGGCGACGTGCCGGACATGGGAACGCGCATCGTGGTCGTCACCGATGGCGACAAGGCCAAGGGCGAGGCGCTGGCCGCCAAGCTCGGGCGCGAGCTCTATGCGCTGCGCGGCACGACCGCCATGCCGATCCTCGACACCGAGGCCGGGCTGGATCAGGCGAGAGCGGTCCGCGCCGCCCATCCCGAAAAGCCCGTCGTGATCGCCGATGTCTGGGACAATCCGGGCGGCGGCGTCGCCGGCGACGCCACGCATGTCCTGCGCCGCATCCTCGAGCGCGGCGATATGGGCAAGGTCGCGCTCGCCACGATCTGGGACCCGATCGCCGTGTCCTTCTGCCACGCGGCGGGCGAGGGGGCGGAGATCGAGCTTCGCTTCGGTGGCAAGTCGAGCCCGCATGGCGGCCAGCCGCTGGACGCGCGCGTGAAGGTGCTGCGCGTCGAAGAAAGCGGCTGGCAGAGCTTCCGCAACAGCCGCGTCACGCTTGGCCGCGCCGCCACGATCCGCATCATCGGCACCGAGATCGACGTGATCCTCATCACCAGCCGCACCCAGACCTACGAGCCCTCGATCTTCACCAATATGGGCGTCGACTTCGCGGCGAAGGATCTGCTCCTGGTGAAGTCCACCAACCATTTCCACGCCGGCTTCCAGCCGGTGGCGAGCGAGATCGTCTATGTCGCCTCGCCCACCTCCTACCCGACCGATCCGGCGACGACGCCCTATCGCAAGGCGAGCCTTCAGCTCTGGCCGCGCGTGAAGGACCCGCTCGGTCTCGACGCCTGATCCCCCGTTTCCCGACCCGCAAAAAGGAAGACCATCCGTGAAGAGACCGCTTCGTTCCGCCGCCTTCGCCCTTCTCCTCGCGGGCACCAGCTCGGTCGCGCTCGCCCAAGGCGGCGGCGTCCTGACCGTCGCCACGATCGGCGAGCCGCCGACGCTGGACGAGATGCAGACGCCGACCGACATCGTGCTGACGATCGGCAACCATATTTTCGAGACGCTCTACACGTTCGACAAGGAGTGGCAGCCCCAGCCCTTGCTCGCCGCCGCCATGCCGGAGCTTTCCGAGGACGGCCTGACCTACCGCATCCCCTTGCGCGAGGGCGTCACCTTCCATGACGGGTCGGCCTTCGATTCCGCTGACGTCGTGGCCTCGCTGAAGCGCTGGATGGCGATCAACTCCAAGGGCAAGCAGGTCGCCGGCGTCGTCGAAAGCGTGGAGCCGGACGGCGAGCACGCGGTCACGATCAAGCTGAAGTCGCGCTATTCGCCGCTGATCGCGACCCTGTCGCAGGCCTCGATCATCCTGCCCTCCGAGAAGCTCGCGGACACGCTGACCGAGTTCGTCGGAACGGGCCCCTATCAGCTGAAAGAACGCCGGCCCGACCAGTACACGCAGCTCGTGCGCTTCGAGAACTACAAGTCGCCCGAAGGCGAGCCCTCCAACTATGCCGGGCGGCGTGAGGCGATCGCCTCCGAAATCCGCTTCGTGCCGGTGCCGGACGCCAACACCCGCGTCGAGGGCCTGATCTCCGGCCAGTACGATTACGCCGACTCGCTTCCCGTCAGCGCCTTCGAGCGCGTCGAGGCGAGCGACACGGCCGCGCCGGTGATCTTCCAGAACGCCGGCTGGACCTCTCTCAACATGAACATGAAGGAAGGCGTCCTCACCAAGAAGGGCCTGCGCCAGGCGGTGCAGGTGGCGGTGAACCCGACCGACATGATGCTCGCCGCCTTCTCCGACGAGAAGTTCTTCGGCATCGACGGCGCCTTCTTTCCGGAAGGCTTCGTCTGGCACACGGAAGCCGGCGTCACCCGCTATGGCGAGGGCGACCCGGAAGCGGCGGCGAAGCTCATGAGCGAGGCCGGCTATGACGGCACGCCGATCCGCATCCTGACGAGCCGTCAGTACGAGTTCCACTACAAGACCGGCGAAGTCGCCAAGGCCTATCTGGAAGCCGCCGGCTTCAAGGTCGACCTGCAGGTCGTGGACTGGGCGACCCTGACGACCCGCCGTGCCGACCCCAAGCAGTGGGACATCTTCATCACCCACTCGAACTTCCCGGGCGATCCGACGACGCTGAACACGATCACCGACACCTATCCCGGCTGGTACGTCTCGGACCAGAAGGCGCAGGCCGTGTCGGCCTACATGAACGCCACCACGCAGGACGAGAAGTTCAAGGCCTGGGAAGGCATCCAGACCGTGATCTACGACGACGCGCCGCTCGTGAAGGTCGGCAATTTCAACGCGCTCGGCGGTCTTGCCAAGGGCGTGAAGGGCTACGAGCCGGCCTATTGGCCGCGCTTCTGGAACGTCACGCCGCGCTCCTGATCGCCCGCCCCGACGGCCGGGCGTGAAGCCCGGCCGCTTCCTCCAGCGGGGCGCATCTCGCCGCCCCGGAGATCGTCTCAACTTCCGTCCGGCGACGCGCCAGAGCGCGCGCGCCGGACCATTCGGGAGACCCGGCCATGTCGCGGCTCGTGTCCGCTTTCTTGAAGCGCCTCGGCGGCATGGCCGTGGTTCTGGCGCTGGTGGTGACGGTGGTCTTCGTGATCGTCCGGGTGACGCCCGGCGATCCGGCCGCCGTGATGCTCGGCGCCGACGCCACGCCCGCCGACATCGCCGAATTGCGCGCCCGGCTCGGCCTCGACGCGCCGCTGCTCCAGCAATACGGGCAATTCTTGCTGGACGTCGTCAGGGGCGATCTCGGCCAGTCGATCTTCCTCGGGCAGCCGGTGACGACGGCGCTCGCCGCCCGCGCCGAGCCGACCTTCTTCCTCACGCTCTTCTCGATCCTGATCGCGGTCGCCATCGCGCTGCCCGTCGGCATCCTCTCGGCGGTGAAGCGCGGCACGCTGTTCGATCAGCTCGTCGTCGGCGTCACCATGATCGCGGCGAGCGTGCCGAGCTTCTGGCTCGGCCTCATCCTGATCCAGAGCTTCGCGGTCGGGCTCGGCTGGTTTCCCGCCTCCGGTTACGGCGGGCCGGACACGCCGTTCCTCGAGCGGCTGCACCATCTGGTTCTGCCGGCCTTCGCGCTCGGTATCGTCAATTCGGCTCTCATCACCCGCTTCACCAGAGCCGCCATGCTGGACGTTCTCGGCGACGATTACGTGCGCACGGCCCGCGCCAAGGGGGCGGGTCCCGCCCGCGTCGTCCTCAAGCACGCGCTGAAGAACGCGCTGATCCCCATCATCACCGTGATCGGCCTGTCGATCGCGCTGCTGGTGGCCGGCGCCGTCGTCACCGAGACCGTGTTCGGCCTGCCGGGCGTCGGCAATCTCGTGGTGCAGGCCGTGTTGCGGCGCGACTATCCGGTGATCCAGGGCGCGCTTCTCGTGGTCGCGGCGATCTACGTCCTCATCAATTTCGCGGTGGACATGCTGTACCTCTTCGTCGACCCACGGGTGCGGATGTGAGCGCGCTCGTCTCTCCCGCGCCGCGCTTGGCAAGCCTCCGCCGGCTCGCGCGCAACAAGGCGATCCTCGTGGGCCTCGTGATCCTCGGCCTGGTGGTTCTGGCCGCCCTCTTCGCGCCCTTGATCGCCCCCTACGCGCCCAACAAGCTGTCGATCGTCAACAAGCTGAAGCCGCCCTCCGGGGCGCATCTCTTCGGCACGGACGAGTTCGGCCGCGACGTCTTCTCGCGCGCCATCTATGCCGGGCGCGTGTCGCTTCTCGTCTCGCTCGGCGTGGTGGCGATCTCCACCGTGCTCGGCGTCGCGCTCGGTCTCTTCGCGGGCTATTTCCGCCGGCTGGACGCGCCGATCTCGCGGCTTCTCGACGCGATGATGTCGTTTCCCGACATTCTCCTCGCCATCGCGCTCGTCGCCGCGCTCGGTCCTTCGCTGACCAATGTCATCCTGGCGCTCGGCATCACCTATGCACCCCGCCTCGCGCGCATCGTGCGCGGCTCGACGCTGGTCCTGCGCGAGCTTCCCTATATCGAGTCCGCCGTGACGCTCGGCCTGCCGACCTGGCAGATCCTCCTGCGCCACGTTCTTCTCAATCTCGCCTCGCCCATTCTCGTTCAGGCGACCTTCGTCTTCGCCTCGGCCATGCTGGCGGAAGCCAGCCTCTCGTTTCTCGGCGTCGGCGTCTCCACGGACATGCCGACCTGGGGCACGATGCTCGCCTCGGGCCGCGAATACATGAACGCCTCGCCCTGGCTCATGCTGTTTCCGGGCCTCGCCATCGTGCTCGCCGTCCTGTCGCTCCAGCTCGTCGGCGACGGGTTGCGCGATCTCGTCGACCCGCGCCTGTCCAAGGAGGTCTGAGCCATGGACGCCCTGTCTCCCAAAGCTGAGCCCGTTCTCTCCGTCGAAAAGCTGACGACCTCGTTCCGCACCGGGCGGGACTGGCGCTCCGTCGTGCGCGACATCTCCTTCACCGTGGACGCCGGCGAAACGGTCGCCATCGTCGGCGAGTCGGGCTCGGGAAAGAGCGTCACGGCCCTGTCCGCCATGCGGCTCCTGCCGGCGGACAAGGCGCGCTGCGAAGGGCGCATCCTTCTGGAAGGGCGCGATCTCCTCACGCTTTCGGAAAAGGAGATGCGTCAGGTGCGCGGCGGGCGCATCGGCATGATCTTCCAGGAGCCGATGACCTCGCTGAACCCGGTCTTCACGATCGGCAACCAGCTCGCCGAAGCCCTCGTCCTCCATCGCGACCTGTCCTGGCGCGAGGCGGAGGAAGAGGCGGTGCGCATCATGGAGCGCGTGCGCATCCCCGCCGCCCGCGCGCGCCTGTCGGAATATCCGCACAAGTTCTCCGGCGGCATGCGCCAGCGCGTGATGATCGCGATGGCGCTCGCCTGCCGGCCGAAGCTCCTGATCGCCGACGAGCCGACCACGGCACTAGATGTCACGATCCAGGCCGAGATCCTGCATCTCGTCCGCGAATTGCAGCGCGAGGAGAACATGGCCGTTCTCTTCATCACGCATGACATGGGCGTCGTCGCGGAGATCGCAGATCGCACCGTCGTCATGCTGCGCGGCGACATGGTGGAAACCGGCCGAACCGACGAAATCTTCCGCGCGCCGCGCGAGCCCTATACGCGGGCGCTGCTCGCCTCGATCCCGCGCCTCGGCACGATGGGCGAGGCCTTCGGGCCGAAGCGCTTTCCCGCCGTCGATCCGGCCACCGGCGTCGCCGAGGACGGGCGCGAAACCCGCCCCGTCATCGCCGGCGCGCCGCCGATCCTCGACGTCGCGAACCTTTCGGTTCGCTTCGACCTGCCGAACGGGCGCATCCATGCGGTGGAGGACGTGTCCTTCGCGCTGAAGCCCGGCGAGACGCTGTCGCTCGTCGGCGAGTCCGGCTGCGGCAAGTCCACGACGGGCCGCGCCATCATGCGGCTTCTGACGCCGACGGCCGGCGCGATCCGCATCGAGGGCGAGGACCTGGCCACGGCCGGCGCTGCCCGCATGCGCGCCATGCGCCGAACCGCGCAGATGATCTTTCAGGACCCGTTCGCCTCGCTCAACCCGCGCCTGTCGGTGGGCGCGGCGATCGCCGAGCCGATCCTGTCTCACAAGCTCATGGACAAGGGCGCGGCGAAGGCCCGCGTCGCCGATCTCCTCCAGAAGGTCGGCCTGTCGCCGGATGTCGCCACGCGCTTTCCGCACGAGTTCTCCGGCGGGCAGCGCCAGCGCATCTCGATCGCCCGCGCGCTCGCGCTGGAGCCGCGCCTGATCGTCGCCGACGAGGCGGTGTCGGCGCTGGACGTCTCGGTCAAGGCGCAGGTGGCCAATCTTCTCCTCGACCTTCAGGAGGAGATGGATCTCGCCTATCTCTTCATCAGCCACGACATGGCGGTGGTGGAGCGCATGAGCCACCGCGTCGCCGTCATGTATCTCGGCGAGATCGTGGAGATCGGTCCGCGCCGGGCGATCTTCGACAATCCGAGCCATCCCTATACGCGCCGGCTGATCGAGGCCGTGCCCTTGCCCGACCCGGAGCGGCGCGGCCACCTGCCGCCCGCGCTCACGGAAGAGATCAAGAGCCCGCTCCGACCGCTCGACTACGTGCCCCCGAAGCGGCGCTATGCCGAGGTCTCGGACGGGCATTTCGTGGCGCTGCCGAACTGAGACCGGTGCGAGGCCGAGCCCCTTGCGCACGGCCGCGCCCGATGGCTTAAAGCTCCCCGCGCCGCCTGATGGTGGGCGAGGGGAGCCAGCTTGGATGCGTGCCTTCGAATTCCTGACGCGGGCGGCCTTCGGCTTTGCCAGCCTGATGCTCATGCTCCTGGCCTGCGGGCTCATCGTCTATGCCATGTCGGGGGTCTGGACGAGCTACAACGACCCCAATCTCGATGTGGGCTCGACGCTTTTGGAAGCGGTCGGCTTCACGGTGATCGCCATCGCCGTGTTCGACGTCGGCAAATATCTCCTGGAAGAAGAGGCGATCCGGGGCCGCGAGATGCGCAACGCCGCCGAGGCCCGGCGGAGCCTCACGAAGTTCATCTCGACCATCGTCATCGCCGTGCTCCTGGAAGCGCTCGTCACCGTGTTCCAGGCGGGCAAGGAAGCGCCCCCGCAGATGGTCTATCCAACGCTTCTCCTCTTCGTCGGCGTTTTCCTCCTGGTCGGGCTCGGCCTCTACCAGCGCCTGTCGGTCAGCGTGGAGAACGAGGCGAACGACCCGCCGGATGAGGGCGGGGAGGGCGAGCCGGACGCTCCGAAGGCCCCGAAGGCCGGGGCGCCGGCGCGCGCCAAGCCATGAGCCGCGCCTTACCGGCCCTCGCGTTCATCGCGGCGTTCGCGCTGCCCATGCCGGCCCAAGCCGAAACCGTCTCGGGCGCGGCGCGCCAGCGCGTCGACATCGCGGCCCCGCCCTGGAACGCGGTGGGGCAGGTGAACACGATGGCCTATTCCCGTTGCACCGGCGTCCTGATCGGCCGGCAACTCGCCGTGACCGCCGCCCATTGCCTCTACAACCGCGCGACCAAGCGCTTTCTCGCGCCCGGCTCTGTGCATTTCGTCCTCGGCTACGATCGCGGGACCTACCGGTTCCAGACGGTCGCGCGCGCCATCCGCATGGACCCCGGCCAGGACGGCGAGCGCTCGCTCGCGGCCGCGCCGCGCGACTGGGCGCTCCTGGACCTGGCAGAGCCCGCCCCCGCCGATATCGAACCCTTGCGGCTGGCCGGCGAGCCGCCCCGCCCCGGCACGGCGCTCGCCGCCGCCGGTTTCGGGCGGGACCGCGCCTATGCGCTGACCGTCGCGGAAGGGTGCCGCACGGCGTCGCAGGCCGCGAACGACCTGATCGTCGCCACCTGCTCGATCATCCAGGGCTATTCCGGCGGCCCGCTCGTCGATGAATCCGGCGCGCTCGTCGGCATCAGCGTCGCGACCGCCAAGGCGAATGGGCGCGACGTCATGCTGGCCGTGCCGGTTGCGGCCTGGCGCGAGCGGTTGGAGCGCTAGAGCGTTTCAGGTTTTGACGGAAGCATAGCCTGCGTTTTCGAAGTAGTTTGCGCATTCGTCGGACGGGATGGTGGTGACGAGGTGGCCGACGTGTCGCCACGTTTCCTCGATGGTCCGCTTCTGGGCCATGCGCATCCAATGCTTGATCTTGGCGAAGGCCTGTTCGATCGGATTGAGGTCGGGCGAGTAGGGCGGCAGGTACCAGAGCCGTGCCCCG
>NZ_ARQE01000009.1 GCF_000382705.1 Aureimonas ureilytica DSM 18598 = NBRC 106430
GTGCGATAACGTTGCGACCACTTTACCGCCGAGGACACCGCGACCCCAAACCGCGTGGCCGCAGATCGGCAGCTCTCGCCGGCTTCGATCGCACCAACGACCCGCTGGCGAAGATCATGCGAAAGAGGTGCTGTCATCCGATGCCGGCCTCCCATCCAGTCAGCATCTTGAATCACACATCAGCCGCGATCGGAACCACAAGTCGATTCCGATAAAACCCGAAACGCTCTAGTCCGCCCTGGCGGATCACTCCGCCCGGGCCACCTCGGGAAGGCCGGCCACGAGGGCTTCTTCCACCAAGGCGGCATCGACAGCCGGCTCGGGCGGGCGGGTGCGCGGCAGGGCGGAATCCAGAAAGGCCTCGAAGGCCGACAGCGTCGGCTCGCGGTAACGGTCGGCTTCCTGAAGAAGCTCGTGCCGCGCGCCGGCCACGCGCAGGAAATGGCCCGAGCGCATCCGCCAGGCCAAACGCTCCGCCGCGCGGTTGGAAACGATCCGATCCGCTCCGGCGGCGATAATGAGCGTCGGCACGCGCATTCGTGCGATGCGGTCGGACTCCTCCAGCCGGCGCTGCGCGCGAAGGACGGCGCGCAGCCAGGAGGCCGAGAGCGTCTGGACGAAGAGATCGGGCGCTGCGGTCTGGAGCGCGAGATTGCGCTCGAAGCGGGCCCGGTCCGAGGTCAATGTGTTGTCGGCCAAACTCGAGCCCGGCTCGATGCGCCGCGCCCGGCGCAGCGGCAGCCGGCCGAAGCCCGTCCAATGCAGGGCGGAGGCGACGGCGCCGAGAAGCCGGAGCTTGAACGGCGAACCGGGCAGGGCGACGAAGGGCGCCAGCACGACCATGCGCTGGACGCGATCCTGCAGCCGCTCCATCGCGCTCAGCGCCACGAGCCCACCCATGGAATGGGCGAGCACCGCGTAAGGGGCGGGGCATCGCGCGAGGACGATCTCGTGGAAGAAGCGCATGACATCGTCGACGAAATGGGCGACGCGCGTGACATGGCCGATCGTGGGATTGGGGAGCGAGCGGAAGGAGCGGCCCTGGCCGCGCCAGTCGAATGTCGCGACGACGAAGCCGAGCCGGTTCAGATCGCGCATCGTCTCGAAATATTTCTCGCTCGCCTCGTTGCGCCCCTGCAGCAGAAGGACGGTACCTCGGCTCCGCCCGCCTTCGGCCGCCGGCGCGATCGCAAAGCGCAGCGTCCGGCCCTGGCCGATATCGAGCAGCCCCATGTCCAGTCGATCGGGCGGCGGATTGTCGGGCGAGGCGACGAAGGGCGGCAGGGTTTGAGACACGGGCGGCGATCCCTTCGAGCGGCAAGGCGGGCCGGGCCTGCGAGGGTCCCGAACCTGTCCTCTCCTATAGCGCATGGCGAGGCCGGATGGCGAACGGCGGCGTGGGCAAGCGGCCGTCATATCCCCCATGCAAAGGGAGCCGGCCCCTCCTGGAAGGGGCCGGCTCCACGCAACCCTGGCGGAAGGGACGGGACGCCGAGGGCTGTGCCCCGCAAGGCTGCGGGCCTCGCGGATCGCCAATCTGCGCCATGCCGGATGAACCCAGGCCAAAGGGATCATTCATCCCCCGTTCATCGCTCAGCCACCCGCTAAGCCGCTGTTTCGGCTCGCACAAAAAATCTTCGAAAAAAATTGGGGCGGCGCTTGAAGGCCCGTTTTGAGCTTACCATCTCAGTCCCGTGGCCGCCGAATGGGGCCGCTGACGGGAGACCCTCCGCCGGAACGGGGAGGATGCAAACGTCTCGCGTCAAAGTCGCAAACCTGTTGCTTCCTATGGAGAACGACCATGCGTCAGTTTGATTTCGCCCCCCTGTACCGTTCGACCGTCGGCTTCGACCGTCTCTTCTCGATGCTCGACACGCTCGGCTCGAACGAGGCCGCTCAGAGCTACCCGCCCTACAATATCGAGCGGACCGGCGAGAACGCCTATCGCATCACCATGGCCGTCGCCGGCTTCGGCGACAACGAGCTCTCGATCGAGTCGCGTGAGAACACGCTGACCGTCAAGGGCGAGAAGGCGGACGCTGAGGGGGAGGGCGCCGAGTTCCTCTACCGCGGCATCGCGGGCCGGGCCTTCGAGCGCCGGTTCCAGCTCGCCGACCATGTGGAGGTGAAGGGCGCGAGCCTCAAGAACGGGCTCCTCCATATCGACCTTCTGCGCGTGATCCCCGAGGCCATGAAGCCCCGCCGGATCGAGATTTCGAACGCCAACGCCAATGCGAAGGCGATCGAGGCCAACGCCGCCTGATCGGTCGATCATCGCTTCATGGAAACGGCGCCCTTCGGGGCGCCGTTTTTCGTTGTGCTTCCATCGAGCCATGCGCGTTTTCCGCGCGAACGAAAAAGGGCCGGATGGGATGTCCCATCCGGCCCTTGCGTGTTCGAGAGATCAGGGCGTCAGTGTCGCGCCTCGGAGGCGGTGCCGTTGGACGCGGCCGCACCTTCGTTCTGCGTGGACGAACGGAAATGGCCGGGTTCCGTGTTGCGGCTTTCGGTCCAACCCGCCATCCATTCGGCCCGCAGGCTGGAGCCTACGGGATATTCGCAGGATGACATCGGATGGTTGTTCTGGAAGGCCAGCTTGCCCTGATGAAATGCGTCGGCTGCCATGAGTTCCTCCGCGTTGTTGATCAGTTGCAGAAACGCCTTCGCCGCCGCTCCGTTCCCGCTTTTTTTGGCGTCAGTTCATCCCGGCCAGGAATCGGTCCACATCGGCGGCCTCGGTGGACCAGCTCGTGACGAGCCGCACGAGGCGCTCGGTCTCGCTCATCCGCACGCCGCTGCCATGGGGCAGGTTCCAGTCGTAGAACATGGCGCCCTGGGCCCGCAGCGCGTCCGCCGTTACCTGATCGAGAATCGCGAAGACCTCGTTCGAGCGCGTGTCCCAGGCCTGACGGGCGTGGGGACGGTTGGTGAGGCCGGCGCGCAGCCGGTCGGCCATCGCGTTGGCATGGGCGGCGAGGGTCAGCCAGAGCCCGTCGTCGAGATAGGCCATGAACTGCGCCGCCATGAAGCGCGTCTTGGAAAAGAGCTGCGCGCCGCGCTTGCGGATATAGGGAAACTGCCTGGCCTTGTCGGGATCGAAGAAGACCACCGCCTCGGCGCACCAGCAGCCGTTCTTGGTGGCGCCGAAGGAGAGGATGTCGATGCCGGCGCGCCATGTCATGTCGGCGGGCGACAGGCCGGTGGCGGCCAGCGCGTTGGCGAAGCGCGCGCCGTCCATGTGGAAGGCCAGGTCCTGCTCATGTGCGATCTCGGCGATGGCGGCGATCTCGTCGCGGCCGTAGAGCGTGCCGACTTCGCTCGCCTGGCTGATCGTCACGGCCATCGGCTGGCCGGCATGGATGAAGCCGGGCCGGAAGCGCGCCAGCTCGTGGCGAAGCTGCCCCGGATCGATGCGGCCGAGCGCTCCGTCCACCGGCGCCATGCGCGCGCCATGGGTGAAGAATTCCGGCGCGCCGCATTCGTCCTCCACGACATGCGCCTCGCGATGGCACATGACGACCCCGCCCGGCCGGTTGACGGCGGCAAAGCTCAAGGAGTTGGCGGCCGTGCCGGTGCCCACGAAGAAGACGGCGACCTCGCGCTCGAAGATCTCGTTGAAGCGCTGTTCCACCGCCTTGTCGATGTCGCTCGACCCATAGGCCGCGGCCATGCCTGCGCCATGCGTGGACAAAGCGGCGGATACGGCCGGATGCGCGCCGGACCAGTTGTCGGATGCGAAGATCATGAAGCTCGTTCCGCCTGAAGATTTGGAAGCGACAGGCCTTGCGCGCTTCGAACAGGCCCGTCAACCGCGCGTGGCGACGCGGCTTTCGAGGCGGCTCACGATTTCCTTCCACGGGTCGCCTGGCTTTGCGCGCTTCAAACCGACGCGCCGACACGCTAGAAGCACTCTTGAAAAAATCTAAGGAAGCTGCAATAAGCCCTGAGATATGGCAGCAATGCTGACCTAAATTGCCGGCCGTTCCTGGCCGCAAGGACGAACCCCGGCGGATCGTGGGGGCTGGAGACATGGGGCGAGGATGCCCCGATCGAAACGGGAAGTCCCTTTGGGGCGCGATGGTCTGGGCCGTCCGCGCCCTCTTGGCCTGCCCGGAACTGGAACCCGCATCTGGCGCGGTTCGTGAAGAGGGAGACGTGACGCGATGACGAAGACGCCATCCATTCTCGAGAGCGAGGCCGCCATGGCCGCGAACACTCGTGTCGCGCCGGTCAAACCCCGCACCTTGCCGGAGGCGCAGGGCCTCTACGACCCGACCAAGGAGCACGATGCCTGCGGCGTCGGCTTCATCGCGCATATGAAGAACGAGAAGTCCCACTCGATCATCGAGAAGGGGCTGAAGATCCTGCACAATCTCGAACATCGCGGGGCCGTCGGCGCCGATCCGCTGATGGGCGACGGCGCGGGCATGCTCGTGCAGATCCCGCATGGTTTCTTCAAGGCCGAGATGGCGAGCCAGGGCGTCGAACTGCCCGAGGTCGGTCATTACGGCGTCGGCTTCGTCTTCATGCCGCAGGACGAAGCGCGCCGGCTCCACTTCAAGGCGCTGTTCGAACAGGCCGTGCAGGAAGAAGGCTGCACGGTTCTGGGCTGGCGCGAAGTGCCGGTCGACAACGCCTCGCTTTCCAAGGCGCCGGACATCGCGGCCACCGAGCCGATGCACCGGCAGATCTTCATCGGCCGTCCGGCGTCCGCGCAGACGGACGACGAGTTCGAGCGCAAGCTCTACATCATCCGCAAGGTCGTCTCGAACCGGGTCTATGCCGAGGCGCAGTCCGTCGACACCGACTTCTACGTCGTGTCGCTGTCCTCGCGCACCATCGTCTACAAGGGCATGTTCCTGTCCTATCAGGTCGGCGCCTATTATCGCGACCTGAAGGACGAGCGCTTCGAATCCGCGCTCGCCCTTGTTCACCAGCGCTTCTCCACCAACACGTTCCCGTCCTGGCGGCTCGCCCATCCCTACCGGATGGTGGCCCATAACGGCGAGATCAACACGCTGCGCGGCAACGTCAACTGGATGGCGGCGCGTCAGGCCTCGGTGGATTCCGAGCTCTTCGGCAACGACATTTCCAAGCTCTGGCCGATCTCCTACGAAGGCCAGTCCGACACGGCCTGCTTCGACAACGCGCTCGAACTCCTGACGCAGGGCGGCTATCCGCTCGCCCATGCGATGATGATGCTGATCCCCGAGGCCTGGGCCGGCAACAAGGAAATGGCGCCCGAGCGCAAGGCCTTCTACGAGTATCACGCCGCCCTCATGGAGCCCTGGGACGGCCCGGCCGCCGTGTGCTTCACGGACGGTCGCCAGATCGGCGCGACGCTCGACCGCAACGGTTTGCGGCCGGCGCGCTACGTCGTGACCGACGACGATCTCGTGATCCTCGCCTCGGAAGCCGGCACGCTGGAAGTCGCCGAGGACCGGATCATCACCAAGTGGCGGCTCCAGCCCGGCCGCATGCTCCTGATCGACCTCGAAAAGGGTCGCATCATTTCCGACGAGGAAGTGAAGGGCGAGATCGCCACGGCCAACCCGTATCGCGACTGGCTGAAGTCGACGCAGCTCATCCTCGAAGACCTGAAGCCCGTGCAGCCGCGCGACTCGCGCGCCGACGTGTCGCTGCTCGACCGTCAGCAGGCCTTCGGCTACACGCAGGAAGACACGAAGATCCTGATGGCGCCCATGGCCACGACGGGCCAGGAAGCCATCGGCTCGATGGGCACGGACACGCCGATCTCGGCCATGTCCGAGAAGTCGAAGCTGCTCTACACCTATTTCAAGCAGAACTTCGCGCAGGTCACCAACCCGCCGATCGATCCGATCCGCGAAGAGCTGGTCATGAGCCTCGTGTCCTTCATCGGACCCCGGCCCAACATCTTCGATCTGGAAGGCACCTCGCGCCGCAAGCGGCTCGAAGTGCGCCAGCCGATCCTGACCAATGGCGATCTGGAGAAGATCCGCACGATCGGCCACACGGAAGATCGCTTCGACACCAAGACGCTCGACACGACCTATCCGACCGAGCAGGGCGCGGGCGGCATGGCCGGCGCGCTGGATCGCCTGTGCGAACGCGCCGAGGCGGCGGTCGTCGGCGGCTACAACATCATCGTCCTGTCGGACCGGCAGATGGGCCCCGATCGCATTCCGATCCCGGCGCTTCTGGCGACGGCCGCCGTGCATCATCACCTGATCCGCAAGGGTCTGCGCACGGCCGCCGGTCTCGTCGTGGAATCGGGCGAACCGCGCGAGGTGCATCATTTCGCGTGTCTGGCCGGCTACGGCGCGGAGGCGATCAACCCCTATCTCGCCTTCGACACGCTGCTCGCCATGCATGCGCGCGGCGACTTCCCGCCGGAGGTGGACGCCAAGGAAGTGGTCGGCCGCTTCATCAAGTCGGTCGGCAAGGGCCTGCTCAAGGTCATGTCCAAGATGGGCATTTCGACCTACCAGTCCTATTGCGGCGCGCAGATCTTCGACGCGATCGGCCTCAAGTCCGATTTCGTGAAGCGCTACTTCTTCGGAACGTCCACGACGATCGAGGGCGTCGGGCTGGAGGAGATCGCCCGCGAAACGGTGGAGCGTCACACGCTCGCCTTCTCGGCCGATCCGGTTCTGGCGCGCTCGCTGGAAGTCGGCGGCGAATATGCCTACCGCATGCGCGGCGAGGCCCATATCTGGTCGCCCGACGTCGTGGCCGCGCTTCAGCACGCCGTGCGCCTCGACAGCTACAAGACCTACAAGGAATATGCCGCGCTGGTGAACGGCGCGTCGGCCGACGCGCAGACCATTCGCGGCCTGTTCAAGATCCGCATGGCCGAAGACCTCGGTCTCCAGCCCGTGCCGATCGAAGAGGTGGAATCGGCCGCCGACATCGTGCGGCGCTTCTCCACCGGCGCGATGAGCTTCGGCTCGATCTCGCGCGAGGCGCACGCGACGCTCGCCGTCGCGATGAACCGGATCGGCGGCAAGTCCAACACGGGCGAGGGCGGCGAGGAGCCGGATCGCTACGCGCGTCTGCCGAACGGCGACGTGAACCCCGAGCGCTCCGCCATCAAGCAGATCGCCTCCGGCCGCTTCGGCGTGACGACCGACTATCTCGTCAATGCCGACATGCTGCAGATCAAGGTCGCGCAGGGCGCCAAGCCCGGCGAGGGCGGCCAGCTGCCCGGCCACAAGGTGGACGCGACGATCGCCAAGACGCGCCACTCGACGCCGGGCGTCGGCCTGATCTCGCCGCCGCCGCATCACGACATCTACTCGATCGAGGATCTGGCGCAGCTGATCTTCGACCTGAAGAACGTGAACCCCGAGGCCGACATCTCGGTGAAGCTCGTGTCGGAAGTGGGTGTCGGCACGGTCGCGGCCGGTGTCGCTAAGGCGCGCGCCGACCACATCATCGTGTCGGGCTTCGACGGCGGCACGGGCGCTTCGCCGCTCACTTCGATCAAGCATGCCGGCTCCCCCTGGGAGATGGGCTTGGCCGAAACCCAGCAGACGCTGGTGCTCAACGGGCTTCGCTCGCGCATCGCGCTGCAGGTCGACGGCGGGCTTCGCACAGGCCGCGACGTCGTGATCGGCGCGCTGCTCGGCGCGGACGAGTTCGGCTTCTCGACGGGCCCGCTGATCGCGGCCGGCTGCATCATGATGCGCAAGTGCCACCTCAACACCTGCCCGGTGGGCGTCGCCACGCAGGACCCCGTTCTGCGCAAGCGCTTCAAGGGTACGCCCGAGCACGTCATCAACTTCTTCTTCTTCGTCGCCGAGGAAGTGCGCGAGATCCTCGCGGCCATGGGCGTTCGCTCGCTGGCGGAGCTGATCGGCCGCTCCGAGCGCCTCGACAAGCAGGAGCTGGTGGACCACTGGAAGGCGCGGGGGCTCGACTTCTCGCGCATGTTCCACAAGCCGGAGGCCCCGGTCGAGGAAACGCTCTGGACGCGCCGGCAGGAGCATCCGATCGCCGAGGTGCTCGACCGCAAGCTGATCGCTGAGGCCGAGGCCGCGCTCACCGCGCGCCAGCAGGTCGAGATCGAAACCGCGATCGGCAATGTCGATCGCTCGGCCGGCGCCATGCTGTCGGGCGAAGTCGCCAAGCGCTTCGGCCACAAGGGGCTCGCCGACGACACGATCAAGGTGAAGCTGACGGGCACGGCCGGCCAGAGCTTCGCGGCCTTCCTCGCCAAGGGCGTCACCTTCGACCTCGTGGGCGACGGCAACGACTATGTCGGCAAGGGCCTGTCGGGCGGCAAGATCATCGTGCGCCCGCGCGAGAACACGCGCATCGTGCCCGAGGAGTCGATCATCGTCGGCAACACGGTGCTCTACGGCGCGATCTCCGGCGAGTGCTACTTCCGGGGCGTGGCGGGCGAGCGTTTCGCCGTGCGCAACTCGGGCGCCATCGCGGTGGTCGAGGGCGTGGGCGACCACGGCTGCGAATACATGACCGGCGGCGTGGTGGTGATCCTCGGGCATACGGGCCGCAACTTCGCGGCCGGCATGTCGGGCGGCATCGCCTATGTCTACGATCCCGAAGGCAATTTCGCGAACCGTTGCAACATGGCCATGGTCGAACTGGAGCCGGTGCCGGAGGAGGACGACCTCCTGGAAAAGCTGCACCATCACGGCGGCGATCTCCAGCACAAGGGCCGGGTCGACGTGTCCTCGAACATGACGGGCCATGACGACGAGCGTCTCTACAAGCTGATCTCCAACCATCTCCACTACACGGGCTCGACCCGCGCCAAGGAGATGCTGGACCACTGGGAGACCTACCGTCCGAAATTCGTGAAGGTCATGCCGGTCGAGTACCGCCGCGCCCTTCTCGAAATGGAGCGGGCTCGCATGGGCGTCGCCGCCGAGTAAGGCGGCGTCAGGCCTCGAACGAGGCGCTATGGAGGGCGGATGGCGGTTTCGGTCGCCATCGCCTTTCCGACGGGGGTGGCGGGTCAGCGGATAGGGTCCGATGCCGGCCTTGATCCTTGGAGCCCCGTTCGGTTGCGCCTTCTGAACAAGACGCCGGTATCCGCGGCCCTGATCCGCCTTCTCGCCGCCGGTCGGCGAGAGCGGAGGGAAACAACGGGTCGCCGGCAATCGCTCGCGAAGTCTAGACGCGTTCTATTCTCGCGGATTTTGGTGTAATGCGACGCGGAACGACGCAGCCCCGATGGACCGGGCATGCGGCGTCGCGCTGCGGTCTGCCGCTGCATGGGATGTGGCGGAACTTAAGACGGAGGGGCATATGGGCAAGGTGACGGGCTTTCTGGAGATCGACCGCCAGACGGCGAAATATCAGCCGGCGTCCGACCGCATTCGCCATTTCCGCGAGTTCACGCTGCCGATCTCCGACGAGGAGGTCGGCAAGCAGGCGGCGCGCTGCATGGATTGCGGCATTCCCTTCTGCCACGGGCCGACGGGCTGCCCCGTCCACAACCAGATCCCGGACTGGAACGATCTCGTTTATTCCGGCGATTGGGAGACGGCGATCCGCAATCTCCACTCGACCAACAACTTCCCGGAATTCACCGGCCGCATCTGCCCCGCGCCTTGCGAGGAAGCCTGCACGCTGAATCTGGAAGACGTGCCGGTCGCCATCAAGACGGTGGAACAGGCGATCGCCGACAAGGCCTACAAGCTCGGCCTCATCAAGCCGCAGCCGGCCGAAACGCAGACCGGCAAGCGCGTCGCCGTGATCGGCTCCGGCCCGGCGGGTCTCGCCGCCGCCCAGCAGCTCGGCCGCGCTGGCCATGAGGTGCATGTGTTCGAGCGGGAATCCCGCCCGGGCGGTCTGCTGCGCTACGGCATTCCCGACTTCAAGATGGAAAAGCACTGGATCGACAAGCGCGTCGAGCAGATGGAAGGCGAGGGCGTCACCTTCCATTGCGGCGTGAATATCGGCCGGGATCGCAGCCTGAGCGACCTTCAGGCCGAGTTCGACGCGGTTCTCTATTGCGGCGGCGCCGAGCGCCCGCGCGATGCCGGCATTCCGACCAATGGTCTCGACGGCATCTACGACGCCATGCCCTACCTGGTTCAGCAGAACCGGCGCGTCGGCGGCGAGAAGGTCGAGAGCGCGGGCTGGAACGCCGGCGAGATCTGGGCCGGCGCCAAGCATGTCGTCGTCGTCGGCGGTGGCGACACGGCGTCGGACTGCGTCGGCACGGCGTTCCGCCAGGGCGCGGTGAAGGTCACGCAGCTCGACATCCGCCCGCAGCCGCCCAAGACCGAGAACAAGCTCGAAGTCTGGCCCTATTGGGCGACCAAGATGCGCGTCTCCTCCTCCCAGGCCGAGGGCGCGGTGCGCGAGTTCCAGGTGGCGACGCTCGAGTTCGTCGGCGAGGACGGGCAGCTGACCGGCGTGAAGTGCGCGCAGGTGGACGACCGGCGCAAGCCGATCCCCGGCACGGAATTCGTCATCAAGGCCGATCTCGCCTTCATCGCCATCGGCTTCGCCGGTCCGTTCATGGACGGGTTCATGGCCGATGCCGGCGAGGCGCTGAAGACCAAGGCCGACAGCCGCGGCAATGTCGCGGTGCTCGCCGACGACAAGCGCTACCTCACCTCGATCGACAAGCTCTACACGGCGGGCGACGTGCGTCGCGGCCAGTCGCTGGTGGTCTGGGCGATCCGCGAAGGGCGTCAGGCGGCCCGCGCCATCGATCTCGACCTGATGGGCAAGACGACGCTGCCGCTCTGATCGAAGCGGGTTCGAAAACAAAAAGGCTCGCCCCGAGGGGCGAGCCTTTTTCGTTTGCGCCTGTCAGTTGACGGCGGACGTATCCGGCGTGCCGGCTTTGCTCGGGGCGGGGGCCGCCGGCGCGGGCGCGGCTTTGGGCTCCGCCTCGGGTGAATGGAGGCGCAGTTCTTCGAGGCTCGTCGTGCCGCGAAAGACGATGGCGTTGTCGTGCGTGATGGGCGAGACCGCATTGTCGCGCCCGGTCCAGCTGAACTGGTCGGCCCGGCCCGAAACGGCGGCGGTCGCGATGCCCTCGCGCACCAGCTTCTCGCGCGGCGAGCCTTGGCCTCCGGCCGCATCCTTTGGCCCGCCGAGAAGCTGATCGCCGCCGTCGAGACGCGGGTCGGCGAAAGAGACCGGCGGCGCGGAGGTCGCGAGCGCGGCGTCCACGGCGGTCGGAAGGTCCTTCGCCGAAAGCTGCTGATCGGCAAGGCTCGCGACGAAATCCTCGACATTGAGGCCGAGCACCTTCGTCACCGGCTTTTCCACGTAGAAGGCGAGCTTTTCCTGACCCGCGCCGGTAAGCGTGATGCCGTCGGAATTGCGCAGGCGCACGGTCTGGCCGGCCGTGTCGGGGCCGGAGGTCACGAAGCCACCATTGGCGTCGGTGAAGCCGCTCCAGACATCGACATATTCGCCGCCGGACATCAGCGCCACGGTGCGGAAGAGGTCGTTGAGATAGACCATGTCCTCCGTCGCGCGGTCGGACTGGAAGGCCGGCATCCCGACCCAGAGGAAGGGCACTTTCTTGGCGCGGATCGCCTCGGCGAGCGCCTTGGCGCGGCCCTCATAGGCCTCGGCCCATTCCTGCCCGCGAAGGGGCAGGGCGCCGTCCGGCGCGCGAATGGCCTGCCGGTCGTTGGCGCCGAGCATCACCACCACTGCGGCCGGCTTGGTTTCGTCGATCATGGTGCCGATCGTCGCCGGCCAGTCACGATGATCGTCGCGCACGAGGCCGGACGAGCCGTCGACGCGGGTGGTGACGCGGATGTCGCGATTGTCGGCGAAGGCGGCTTCGAGGCCCTTGCCGAGCGAGCCCGCCATGAAATCGCCGATCACGAGGACGTTGCGCGCCGTCTCGCTCTTTTCCACGGCCGGCGTGCTCGCGGCCGCTGCGGCCGTGGCGGCGGCGGTCGCCGCTGCCGCGCCCGTGGCGGCCCGGCTCGGGCTGCGACGCGGGGCCGACGCTTCGGCCGGGGCCCTCTTGCGCGGCGCCTTGCGGATGATCCGGCGCGGCGGCGGCTCCTCGTAGACGCGATAGGAGGGACGGGCGCGAGGCGGCCCCCCGAACAGCATGTCGAGAAGCGAGCGCGGCCGGTCCTGCGCCATGGCCTCGACCGGCAGCAGCATCGCCGCGACCGTGAGCGCCACGATAGGGGCGAGCCCCAGGCGGCGCCTTCGGGCGGCGATGCTGCGTTTCGTCATGCGTTCACTGTCTCCGCAGAAGCTCCAGAAGAGCCTTCGAGGCATTGCCGTCTTCCTCCATGCCGGCGCGGCGCTGGTAGGCGGTGATGGCGGTCTTCGATCCTTCGCCGATCTTGCCATCGATCTTGCCGTCGTAGAACCCGTGCTGGGTGAGGCGCTGCTGCACTTCGTAGCGCTCTTCCATGCTCAAGGGAACGTAGCCGCGCGGCCAGGGTTGCGCGAAGGCCCCGTAGCCGGCGATGCGGTCGGCCAGATGTCCGACGGCGAGCGCGTATTTGTCGGCATTGTTGTAGCGCTTGATGACGAAGAAGTTCTTGGTCATCAGGAAGGCCGGGCCACTCGCGCCCGCCGGCATCATGAGATTGGCGCGGTCCGAGGGCGTCGGTAAGGGCCGGTTGCTGACGCGCTTGAAACCGAGGCTCTGCCACTGCGACAGCGTCTTGCCGGCGCGCTCCATCTTGGCCGATCCCGCCGGCGCGACGACCTCGTAGCCCCAGGTCTTGCCGCTCTGCCAGCCGTTCTTGCGAAGGAGATTGGCGGCGGTCGCCAGCGCGTCGGGCACCGAGCGCCAGATGTCGGGATGGCCGTTGCCGTCCATGTCCACGGCATAGGCCTGGTAGCTCGTCGGGATGAACTGCGTGTGGCCCATGGCGCCGGCCCAGGAGCCGGTCAGCCCTTCGGGCGTCACATGCCCGTCCTGCACGATCTTCAAGGCGGCCAGAAGCTGCTGGCGGGCGAACTTGGCGCGCTTGGGATCGAGATAGGCAAGGGTCGCCAGCGCGCGGGGTACGCTCTTCATCACGTCCTGCCGCTCCAGGATGCGCCCGTAATTGGACTCCATCGACCAGATCGCGAGGAGAATGTGCCGATCGACGCCGAAGCGCTGCTCGATCCGGTCGAGCCAGGACTTGTACTGCACGAGCATCCGGCGCCCTTCGGCCACGGATTCCTCGTTCACCCGGTTGTCCAGATAGTCCCAGATATTGTCGCGGAATTCCGGCTGGAAGCGCGCCTTCTGGATGACGTCCGGATCGGGCTCGCTGACGCCGTCGAAGACGCGTTCATAAACGCGCCGGCTGATCCCGTTGGCGACGGCGGTCTTCTCGAAACTGCCGATCCAGTTGCGGAACCCCTGGTCGGCGAAGGCGGGACCTGCGGAAACGGTCGCCAGAACGAGCGTTGCGGCGGCGAGGCGGGCGAAGCGGGCTTTGATCGGTCCAGGCATAGGCGGATCCTCGGTCGGACTGGTCGTGTGCTGTGTCCTCGAGCTTACGGGCAGGATGTAAACGCTTCGTTTACCACGTCTGAACACGAAAAGCTGAAGAGGCGCCGACACGTTGCCAGACTCCTATCTTTCTGGGGCTAAAACGCGGCATCGCGCCGTTCCCGTCGACAGGTCAGGCATTCGTGATTTATGGGTGGCGACGGGTGCACCCGCTGGAAGGATGAATGTATGCGCAAGGTCAGAAAGGCCGTATTCCCGGTCGCCGGCTTGGGAACGCGGTTTCTTCCCGCGACGAAGGCCATTCCGAAGGAGATGCTGACGGTCGTCGACCGGCCGGTGATCCAGTATGTCGTGGACGAGGCCCGTCAGGCGGGAATCGAGCATCTGATCTTCGTGACGGGACGCAACAAGGGCGTCATCGAGGACTATTTCGACATCCAGGTCGAGCTTCAGAACACGCTCACCGAGCGCAACAAGAAGGTCGAGATCGAACTTCTCGACAGCCTTCAGCCCAAAGCCGGCACGGCGAGCTTCACGCGCCAGCAGGCGCCGCTCGGCCTCGGTCACGCGGTCTGGTGCGCGCGCGATCTGGTCGGCCCCGAGCCTTTCGCGCTTCTCCTGCCTGACATGATCATGCAGGCCGAAGAGGGTTGCCTCAAGAAGATGGTCGAGCTCTACGAAGAGACCGGCGGCAACGTCATCTCCGTGGAACAGTGCGACCCCGCCGAAGCCCATAAATACGGCATCGTCGGCAAGGGCACCGAGGTCGGCTCGGGTTTCAAGGTCGACGGCATGGTGGAGAAGCCCAAGAACGAGGAAGCGCCCTCGAACTACTTCATCTCGGGCCGCTACATCCTCCAGCCCGAGATCTTCGACATCCTGTCGACGCAGGAAAAGGGCGCGGGCAACGAGATCCAGTTGACCGACGGCATGTTGAAGCTGGCGCAGAACCAGGATTTCTACGCCTATCCCTTCACCGGCCGCACCTTCGACTGCGGCTCGAAGGAAGGCTTCATCCAGGCCAATGTCGCCTTCGCGCTTTGGCGCCCGGACATTCGCGGCAAGGTCTTCGACAACCTGAAGGAACTGATGGCGACCGTCGAGCCGCAGGAGCGTCGCGGCAGCGAGCGCTGACCGGCGTCGTTTTCGATCCTTGCTATCGACACGAGGGGCGCTTCCGGCGCCCCTTTTTCGTTTCCTCAGTTCTGTAGCCGGAGGCCGAGGCGCACCGTGTTGGCGTCGTAGCTGTTCGCCGCGAAGGCGCCTTCGAACCGGTCGTAGCGATAAAGACCGGTGAAGCCGAGATGGCGGTTCAGCCAGTAGGTGAAGCCGGCCTCGCCGCTATAGATATATTCGTTGGCCAGACGGTCGCGGTCGCGCAGGCCGGCGACGAGCGCCGCGGTGAGGTCGAGCCGCGCGGTGGCGCGGTGCCGCAGTTCGAGGCTCAACTGATAGAGCGTCGCGGTATCGAGGCCCGAGGATTCCGGGTCGAAGGCCGTGCTCGCCCGCAGCGCGAGGTCGGTGCCCCGGCGCGGCGACCAGTTCAACAGCGCATCGATGGTCGGGCTGGCGCTGGTGGGCAGGCTGGCCTCGTCGGGGACGTTCCAGGCATAACCGACGGCGATCTCGCCCGAGAACTTCTCGCCGCGATTGAAGCCGACGCCGCCGCGCAGCGCGGGAATGAGGCTGTCACGCGATACGCCGCCGGGGCTCTCCTGGTCGAAGACGCGCCGGCCAAGGCTCGCCGAGACGAAGGGATGCAGCGTGGCGCGCTCGTCGAGCGCCGCCCGGAGCCCGGCGGTGTAGGTGGTGAAACTGTCGTCCAGCGAGCGGCGGGCGCGGGCCCGATCCGACAGGTCCTCGCGCACCGCCTGCAGGCTGGCGGTCGTGTCGAACCGGCCGAAGCGGGCCTGCAGGTCTCCCCCGAAGGAATAGGTGAGGATGTCGGCGCGCGAGGCGGCGTCCTGCGCCGCGCCGGCGGTGAAGTCGTCCTCGCGGCCGAAGGACAAGGCGCCGCGAAGCGTCGCGGTCATGTCGCGCGTCAGATCGAGGCGAACGCGCCCGTCCGCATTGATCCGGGGCTCTTCCTCGACCGGACCAGCGAAGTTGCGCCGATAGGTCGCCGCCAAGTTGAGCTCCGCCTCGTGACGCGACCAGTCGGAGACCAGCCGCCCCGTCAGGCTGGTCTGGCTGAAGGCGCCTTTGCGCCCGTCGCGCGACAGGGTGAGATTGTCGGAATATCCCAGACTCTGGTCCAGCGTGAGATAGCCCAGAAACGAGCCGATGCGCGTGCCGACCGGCGCGAAGGGATCGCTCGTGTCGCTGCCGGGCCCGACGCGGCGCAATTCGGGAAGGCCGTCCGCAAGACGACGGCCGCCGATTTCGTCGAAGGTCGGGCTGCGAACCGGGCCGATCGCCCGAAGGCTCGCCACTCCGGTCTCGGGCGCGTCCTCCGCCTCCCGCCGTGGATTGGCGGGACGCTCCGTGCCGCCTTCCTCTTCTGCGCGCGCTGCCGGTTCGGCTCGGACGTCGCGGCGGTTCTCACGGCGCGACAGGCCGGGATTGGGCAGCGTGTCGTCGCTCTCCGTTGTTTCGTCGCGCAGGTCGAAAGGAGGAAGCGGCGCGTCGATCGGCGTCGAGCCGAGGCGCATGTCGGGACGGATCGTGGTGGAGCGATCGAGCCGGCCCGGATCGGTCAGCCGATTCCGCGGCGTCTGGCTCTGGCCGAGCGGCGGCAGCAGCCTCTGGTCGGACAGGCGCGTGTCGCCATCCCGCAGGGCCGGGCCGGCATCGTCGGCGGGAAGACCGGGAGAGGTCCCGGCCTCCTGCGCCAGCGCGCCGCCGGCGAGAAGGTGCAGGCCGCAGGCTGCCAGGAGCCCGCGCGCGGCGGTGCGATGTCTCGTCCTGACTGCCATGAAGGATCGTCGTCCCCACCCTCATGCCGGATCGCCGGCGCCTATTCGTTAGCAAGGGGTAAACCCGCAGGGTTATACGAAGCTTGCCTTAGCCCTGCGCCGATGGGTGAGGCGGCACGGTCGGTCACCTGTGGCTTTCGCCTCGCGCGGGGGGTAGGAGAGCGCATCGGCAATTCGTAACGGCGCCTTCCATGCTCGAGCTTTCGCCTCCCTCCGCCGTCGCATCGGCCCTTCGCACCGTGGCCACGGAGGCCGCCGGGCTCGGTGCGCTCGCGGATGCGCTCCAGGGGTCGCTCGGCGCCGCCTTCGAGGACGCGGTGTCGCGGATCGCCGCCGGGTCGGGGCGCGTCATCGTCACCGGCATCGGCAAGAGCGGGCATATCGGCGCCAAGATCGCGGCGACCTTCGCTTCCACCGGGACGCCGGCCTCGTTCGTCCACGCGGCGGAGGCCAATCACGGCGATCTCGGCATGATCGCGTCGAGCGACGTCGTGCTCGCCCTGTCGAAGGGCGGCGAAAGCGCCGAGCTGAAGAGCATCATCGCCTATACGCGCCGCTTCTCCATTCCGCTGATCGCGATGACGGCGGCGGCGGACTCGACGCTCGGGCGCGAGGCCGATCTCGTGCTTCTGCTGCCGCCCGTCGAGGAAGCCTGCCCCCACGGCCTGGCGCCGACCACCTCGACCCTGATGCAACTGGCGCTAGGCGACGCGCTGGCGCTGGCGCTTCTGGAATCGCGCGGCTTCTCGCCGAGCGATTTTCGCGTCTTCCATCCGGGCGGAAAGCTCGGGGCGAGCCTGACGCACGTGTCCGACATCATGCATCGGGGCGAGGCCATGCCGCTCGTCGCCAGCGGCACGCTGATGTCGGAGGCGATCCTCGCGATCTCCAGCAAGGGCTTCGGCTGCGTCGCCGTGGTGGCGCCGGAGGGACGTCTTCTCGGCATCGTCACGGACGGCGATCTGCGCCGGCATCTGGCGCCCGATCTCCTGACGCGCACGGTGGACGAGGTGATGACGTCGGCCCCCAAGACGATCCGTCCGGAGACGCTGGCGGTGAAGGCGATGGAGATCCTCAACGCCTCCAACATCACCGCGCTGATGGTCGTGTCCGACGGCCAGCCTGTGGGAATCCTGCATCTCCACGATCTTTTGCGCATCGGTGTGGCATGACAGGTTGTGAATCAAACGCCTCGTAGTTGTATATTTCGAGGGGTCCCTTGAACTCGTTGGCCTTCTCCAAAACATTTGCGGGCGGGCATGGTGAAGGCTGCTATGAAAGCCTGACGATCAGACCAAATGCCTGATGAGGGGCGGGGACGCTCGGGCAAGGAGGGGCGAACCGATATGACGCCGAACGAGCCGGTCAGAGCGAGGCGCGAGGACGCCGACGCGATGCACGAGGACGGTGCGATCTGGGACGCGATTCGGTGTGTGGTCTGGGAGGAGACCTCGCTCGGGCCGATGGAGCGCTGGCCGTTCACGCTGCGCGCTCTCCTGCGCAGTCTTCTCACGTCCAAGCAGCCCATGTGCCTCTGGTGGGGACCGGACCTCCTCCAGTTCCACAACGAGGCCTATCTGCCCATGCTCGGCGCCCGCGTGGAGGGTGCGATCGGCAAGCCCTTCTCCGTTCTCTGGAGCGACGTGTGGGAGAGCGTGAAGCCCTATCTGGACGAGGCGCTGGCGGGGCGCGGCACCTGGGTCGAGGACCTGCCGCTGACCATGACGCGCAACGGCTTTGCGGAGGAGACCTTCTGGTCCTTCTCCTACAGCCCGCTCTTCGACGACGAGGGGCGGATCGCGGGCGTCCTCAACATCGTGACCGAAACGACGCGGCTCATGCGCGAGCGGCGCGAGCTGGAAGCGCTGAACCACAATCTGTCGGAAAGCCTCGCGCGCCAGGAAGAGGGCGAGCGCCAGCGCCGCGTTCTCCAGCGCGAGCTGTCGCATCGCATGAAGAACACGCTCGCCATGGTGCAGGCCGTGGTGACGCAGAGCCTGCGCCACGCGACGTCGCTCGAGGAAGCGACGAGCGTCGCCTCCTCGCGCATCCAGGCGCTCGGCCGGGCGCAGGACATGCTCACCGAGTCGGACTGGACCATCGCCGATCTGCGCACAGCCGTGGACGCGGCCATCAAGCCGCATGTGGACCGGGACGGGCGCTTCCTCGTGACCGGCCCGACACTGGAGCTGTCCGCCCAGCAGGCGATGGGCATCGCGCTGGCGCTGCACGAACTCGCCACCAACGCGGTGAAATACGGCGCGCTCTCGGCGGACGAGGGCAAGGTCCACCTCCATTGGGCGACGGCCGAAGACGGCGAATTCCAGTTCGAATGGCGCGAGGAAGGCGGCCCGGAGGTTCGACTTGCCGGCCGCAAGGGCTTCGGCACGCGCCTGACCGAGCGCGTCGTGCCCGGCTATTTCAACGGCTCGGCCGAGACCGACTTCCAGCCGACTGGGGTCGTGTATCGCCTGCGCGGCCAGCTGTCCTGAAACGCGGCGCGCGCGAGCGTCGCGGGGGACGGGCCGTGAAGCGTCGGAACGGCGGGGCGGCCGGGTCGTTGACCGGCGAACCCTTCCGAGGAAAGACCGCCATGAGCCAGACCGAACTGAAGACCTCCGCCGACGCCGCTTCGCCCGAAGGCGCGGACGGCGAGATTCGCCTTGCCGCCGGCCAGCAGGTGTCGATGCGCATGTGGCGCGACGAGGCGCCGAACGCCGACAAGCCGCCGCGCCGCAACCGCTACGAGACGGTCGGCTATGTGCTGAAGGGGCGCGCCGAACTGCTGGTGGACGGGCAGACCGTGCCGCTCGGCCCCGGCGATTCCTGGCTGGTGCCGGCCGAGGCCGAGCACACCTATCGCATCCTGGAGCGCTTCACGGCGATCGAGGCGACGAGCCCGCCGGCCGCCTTGCATGGCGACGAGGGCTGAGCCAGCATCCGGCTCGACGGAAACAAGATTCGAACAGGCAAGGAGGTCCCGATCATGGACAGTTTGAAGGCCCAGCACGATCCGCTGTTGAAGATCTGGCGCGTGATCGTCGGCGGCAACGAGGCGACCGGCATGGTGCGTCTCATGGGCTTCCTCGCCGCCTATGTGCTGATCGGCGGCCTGTTCTTCGCGCTCATCACGCGATGATCCGCACCCGGCCGGGGGCGCGCCGAGCCCCGGCCGGGCCTGACCATCCGCTTTGGCGCTGGGGCTTGGCATGACGATCCGCAATCTCGACGCGCTGTTCGAGCCCAAAGCCGTGGCGCTGATCGGCGCCAGCAACCGGGACGGATCGGTCGGCGCGGTTCTGGCGCGCAATCTCTTCGGCTCGGGCTTCGCCGGGCCGGTCATGCCGGTCAATCCGCACGAGATGGCGATCCGGTCCTCGGTGAACTTCCGCTCCGTCGCCGACCTGCCGGTCGTGCCGGATCTCGCGGTCGTCGCGACGCCCGCACCGAGCGTTGCCGGCATCATCACCGAACTCGGCCAGCGCGGCTGCCGCGCGGCGGTGGTGATCTCGACGGGCTTTGCCGAACCCTCGGCGCGTCAGGCGCTGCTCGACGCGGCCAAGCCGCATCTCCTGCGCATCGTCGGGCCGAACTGCCTCGGCGTGATCTCGCCCGGCACTGGCCTCAACGCGAGCTTTGCCCATCTGACGCCGCGCGCCGGCGATCTCGCCTTCGTCAGCCAGTCCAGCTCCATCGCGACCTCGGTTCTCGATTGGGCGGACGTACGCGAGATCGGCTTCTCGCATGTCGTCTCGACCGGCGACATGAGCGACGTCGATATCGGCGATCTCCTCGACTATCTGGCGCTCGACACCAAGACGCGCGCCATCCTCCTTTATGTCGAGACCATCACCGACGCGCAGAAATTCATGACCGCCGCGCGCATCGCGGCGCGCGCCAAGCCGGTGGTCGTCATCAAGGCGGGCCGCTCGGTCGCGGGCGGGCGCACGTCGTCCCATTCCGGCGCGCTCGCCGGGCAGGACGCGGTCTACGACGCCGCCTTCCGCCGCGCCGGCATGTTGCGCGTGGATTCGCTGCGCGAGCTTTTCGAGGCGGTCGGAACGCTCGCCTCGGGCATCCGGCCGAAGGGCGCGCGGCTCGCGATCCTCACCAATGGCGGCGGGGCGGGCCTGCTCGCGGCCGACACGCTGCGCGAGGCCGGCGGCCAACTGGCCGACCTTTCGCCCGAGACGATCGCGCGGCTCCAGGCGATCGTTCCTCGGGACGGCTCGCATCTCAACCCCGTCGATCTCAGGGACGACGCGCCGGGCGCGCTCTACGGCCAGGCGCTGGAGGCGATCCTCAACGATCCCGGCCAGGACGCGGTTCTCGTGATGAACTGCCCGCAGGCCGTGACCGACGGGCTGGACGCCGCGCGCGCCACGGTCGCGGGTACCCAAACGCGGCGCACGGCGCCGGTCCTCACCTGCTGGCTCGGGGAGCGGGCGGCGCGCGAATCCCGTCGCCTCTTCGCGACCAAGGGAATGCCGACCTACCAGACACCAGACGAGTCGGTGCGTGCCTTTCTGCAGCTCGTGAACTACCGGAAGAACCAGGACCTTCTGATGCAGACGCCGCCGGCCATCCAGCCGGGGCTTGCCGACGACGCGGCGGCGCGCGCCATTCTCGATCGCGCGCGGGAGGACGGGCGCAACGTCCTGACCGAGCCGGAGGCCAAGGCGCTGCTGGCCGCCTATGGCATTCCCGTGGTGCGCACCGAGATCGCCCGCAACCCGGACGAAGCGGCCGGGCTGGCGATGCGCCTCGGCTTTCCGGTGGCGCTGAAAATCCTTTCCGCCGATATCACCCACAAGTCCGACGTCGGTGGCGTGCGGCTGGAACTCGACACGCCGGACATGGTGCGCGAGGCCGCGCAGCACATGCTGAAGCTTCTGACGGAGCGCCGGCCCGACGCGCGCATCGACGGGTTCACCGTGCAGACCATGATCAGCCGGCCGCGCGCGCACGAGCTGATCCTGGGCGTCGACACCGATCCGGTCTTTGGTCCCGTGCTCCTGTTCGGGCGCGGGGGAACGGCGGTGGAGGTGATCGCCGACCGCGCCATCGGCCTGCCGCCGCTCAACCTGCCGCTCGCCCGCGACATGATCGAGCGCACCGAGGTGTCGCGGCTGATGAAGGGCTATCGCGACTGGCCCGCCGCCGATACGGACGCGGTGGCCGCGACGCTGGTGAGGCTTTCGCGCATGATCGCCGATCATGGCGAGATCGCCGAACTCGACATCAATCCGCTTCTGGCGGACGAAGCGGGCGTCATCGCGCTCGACGCGCGCGTCGTCCTCGGCTCGCCCTCGGCGTCGCCGCGCTCGCGCTTCGCCATCCGGCCCTATCCGAACGAGCTGGAGCATGTCGCCCATTCGCGGTCCGGCTCGAGCTTCTTCCTGCGGCCGATCCGGCCGGAGGACGAGCCGGGCATCGTGGACATGATCGCGCGCTCCGACGCCGAGGACGTGCGGCTGCGCTTCTTCGCGCCGATGAAGCGGATCGGCCATGCCTTCGCGGCGCGTCTCACCCAGATCGACTATCGCCGCGAGATGGCCTTCGTCGCGACCCGCGACGGCGACGCACATGGCGAAATCCTCGGCGTCGCCCGCATCGTGGCGGACCCGGACGAGGAAAAGGCCGAGTTCGGCGTCATGGTGCGCTCGGACCAGAAGGGGCGGGGCCTCGGCTGGCTCCTGATGGAAACGATCCTCGACTATGCGCGCCGGCGTGGGCTCGCGCGCGTCTATGGCGAGGTTCTCGCCGAAAACCGCGCCATGCTGGCCATGGCCGGCGAGCTCGGCTTCGCGCAGAGCCGCCATCCCGAAGACGTGGCCCTGCGCCGGGTCGAAGTGGACATGTCCGCCTATCGCCCGAGGCGATAGGCCGGCGGCGTTCTTCGATCCTTAAACCCGCCGCCCGTCCGCGCCGAAGAGATGGGCCTGCGCGGGGTCGAAGCCGAGCGGGATCGTCTCGCCGGGTCGGATGGCCTGCTGGCCGTCGAGAAGCACGGTGGTCGGCTCGCCGCCGCCCGTGCTGGTATAGACGACCGTCGAGCCGCCCAGATGCTCCACCAGTTGCACCGAGGCCGAGCCGAGCCCGGCGCGCGCTTCGCCGGCGCGCAGGTGCTCGGGGCGCACGCCGAAGGTGAGTTCCTCGTCGCTGCGCGCTTCCACGGGCTTTTCGAGCTGCACCTTCAGCCCGCCGACATCGATCGTGCGCCGCGACGGGTCACCCGATGCCATGCGCGCCTTCAGGAAGTTCATCTTCGGCGATCCGATAAAGCCCGCGACGAAGCGGTTGGCGGGGTGGTTGTAGAGGTCGAGCGGACGGCCCGCCTGCATCACGCGCCCCTCCTTCAGGACCACGATCTTGTCGGCCATGGTCATGGCCTCGACCTGATCGTGGGTCACGTAGATCATCGTGTTGCCGAGCTGCTGGTGGAGCCGCGTCAGCTCCACGCGCATCTGCACGCGAAGCTCGGCGTCGAGATTGGATAGTGGCTCGTCGAACAGGAAGATCTTGGGCTCGCGCACGATGGCGCGGCCGATCGCGACGCGCTGGCGCTGGCCGCCCGAAAGGGCTTTGGGCTTGCGCTGGAGGAGAGGGCCGATCTGGAGCACGTCGGCGGCTTCCTGCACCCGGCGCTCGATCTCGGGCTTCTTCATGCCCGCCGTTTCCAGCCCGAAGGCCAGATTCTTGTAGACGCTCATATGCGGATAGAGCGCGTAGGACTGGAACACCATGGCGATGCCGCGCTTGGAGGCGGGCACTTCGTTCATGCGCTGCCCGTCGATGCGAAGCTCGCCGCCGGTGATGTCCTCCAGCCCCGCGATCATGCGCAGAAGCGTGGACTTGCCGCAGCCGGACGGGCCGACGAAGACGGTGAAGTCGCCGGGATCGATGGTGAGGTCGATGCCGTGGATGACGCGCAGGCCGCCATAGACCTTTTCCACGCCGTCGAGCTGGATGGTGGTCGCCATATCGTCTTTCCCCTTCAAGCGTCCTGCGGCTGCCAGCTCGCATATTTCGGATGGGCCGGGCCGATCGGCAGTTCGACATCGCCCCCCGTCTCGGCCGAGGCATAGATGGCGGTGACGAGTTCGAGCGAGCGGCGCGCGTCGCGGCTGGTGACGGGCGGCGGCTCGCTCGCGCTCAGCGCCTTGTGGAAGGCCGCCATCTGCCCTCGGAAGCGTCGTCCGACGGGTTCGAACCCTTCCAGCACCTCGTCGATCCGCGCCTTCACTTGATCATTGGCCGGCAGAATCGTCCACGGCCCGTCGCCGGGCGAATAGGCCTCGTGCGCGCTCTCGAAGGTGACGTTCTCGAAATGCAGGCGCAACCGGCTGATCTCGTTCTGGCTGCCGAGCGTGGCGGTGGAGGAGAGGAACGCGCCGCTTTCCATGCGCCAGGAGGCCGACACGCAATCCTCCACCTCGATCGCGTTGACGCGCGTCGCGGCGCGGGCGAAGACGCGATCGACCGGGCCGAACAGGAAACAGGCGAGGTCGTGGATATGGATGGCGTGGGTCATGAGCACGCCGCCCAGCTCCGTCTTCCAGCGCCCGCGCCACGGGTTGTCGTAATACTCGGCCGTGCGTTTCCAAAAGGTCTCGGCCACACCGACATAGGGCTTGCCGGCAATGCCGGCATCGATGATGCGCTTGGCCTGCATCGCGCCGTCGCCGTAGCGATACTGGAAGATCGGCATGAGACGCCCGCGCGAGCGCGCCTCCGCCTCGATGATCTCGTCCACCTCTTTCAGCGAGCCGACGAGTGGCTTCTCGCAGACGACATGCTTGCCCGCCGCCAGCGCCTTCAGGATCATCTCGCGATGGAGGCCCGGCGGCGTGCAGATGTCGATGATGTCGATATCCTCGCGCGCCAGAAGTGCGTCGAAATCGTGCACCCGCTCCGCGACGGCGAACTCGTCGCCGACGTCGTTGAGGCGGGCGGCGTCGAGATCGCAGAGCGCGGCGACCTCGAACTTCTCCGGGGCGGGGGCGTAGCCCTCCACGATATGCGAGCGGCCGATGCCGCAGCCGACCACCGCGACGCGGAAGCGCCTCGTGGTCTCGCTGGCGTGCAGGGCGGGAGCGGACATGTTCATGATGCGAGACCCTTCAGCGCTTCATGCCGGTGGTGGCGATGCCCTCAATGAGGAGGCGCTGGAAGAAGAGGAAGAACAGGAAGACCGGCACGAGCGACAGGTTCGACATGGCGAAGAGCGAGCTCCAGTCCGACGACCCCGTGGAGTCGACGAAGGAGCGCAGGCCGAGCTGCACCGTGTAGGTGTTGATGTCGTTGAGATAGATGAGCGGGCCGAAGAAATCGTCCCAGGTCCAGATGAAGGAGAAGATCGCTGCGGTCGCGAGCACTGGCAGCGACAGCGGCAGCATGATCTTGAAGTAGATGCGCCAGGGCGAGCAGCCGTCCATGATCGCCGCCTCGTCCAGCTCGCGCGGAATGCCCCGGAAGAACTGCACCATCAGGAAGATGAAGAAGGCGTCGGTCGCCAGGAACTTCGGCACGATGAGCGGCAGCGGCGTGTTCACCCAGCCCATTTCCAGGAACATGATGTACTGGGGGATGAGCACGACGTGGTAGGGCAGCATCAACGTGCCCAGCATGAGCGCGAACCAGAAATTGCGACCCGCAAAGCGCAGCCGCGCGAAGGCGAAGGCGGCTAGCGAGCAGCCGACCACATTGCCCACGGTTGCCAGGACCGAGATCACCAGCGAGTTCCAGAAGAACTTTCCGAAGCTCACCTGAAGCCCCGTCCAGCCCCGGACATAGGCGCCGAAATCGACGGCCGAGGGGATGAGCGAGGACGTGCCGAAGATTTCCTCTTCGGGGCGCACCGAGCCCGAGATCATCCAGAGGATGGGATAGAGCATCAGGAGCGAGGCGGCGATCAGCACCGCATGGGTCAGCACGGAGCGCACCGGCGAGCGGTGGCCCTGGCGCCGGGGCGGGGGCAGGGCCTCAGTCGTCATAATGCACCCAATAGCGAGCCGACAGGAAGGAGAAGGCGGTGAAGGCGGCGACGATGACGACGAGAATCCAGGCGAGCGCCGAGGCATAGCCCATGCGCAGGAACCCGAAGGCCTCCTGATAAAGGTAGAGCGTGTAGAAGAGCGTCGAGTTGATCGGCCCGCCCGTGCCTTCCGAGATGATGAAGGCGGGCGTGAAGGCCTTGAAGGCGTCGATCGTCTGGATCACCGCGTTGAAGAAGATCACCGGCGTCAGGAGCGGCAGGGTGATGCGGAAGAACTGCCGGGTCTTCGACGCGCCGTCGATCTCGGCGGCCTCGTACATGTCGGTCGGGATCTGGCGAAGGCCCGCGAGGAAGATGATCATCGGCGAGCCGAACTGCCAGACGGCGAGGACGACGAGCGTATAGAGCGAATAGTCGGGGTTCGAGATCCAGCTCGGGCCTTCGATCCCGAAGAACTGCCAGAGCGCCATGTTGACGAGGCCGTCGGAGGCGAAGAGCTGACGCCAGAGAACGGCGATGGCGACCGAGGAGCCGAGGAGCGACGGCAGGTAGAAGATCGCGCGATAGACCGGCAGGCCCTTCAGGCCCCGATTGAAGGCGAGGGCGACGAGAAGCGCGAAGCCGAGCTTCAGCGGTACCGAGAGCGCGACATAAAGGAAGGTCACCGACATGGCCGAGGCGAATTTCGGATCGGCCGTGGCGATGCGCACGTAATTGGCCGCGCCCACCCAATTGGGCGAGCGGATCAGGTCGTAATCGGTGAAGGAGAGATAGAGCGAGGCGAGGGCCGGCCCGAGCGTCAGGCCGAAAAAGCCGATCAGCCAGGGCAGGAGAAAGAGATAGGCCGGCCCGTTGCGCGCCCATGAGCGTCGCGCAGCGCCGGGCGCGGCGGCCGCCGGCGCTTTCGCGCTCGGCAGTCCCGCGACCTCGGTGTGGATGCTCATGGCTCAGCCCCGCTTGAGAATGGCGCTCGCTTCGGTCACGAGGTCTTCGCCGGCTTGCTTCGGCGTCTTGCGCCCGAAGCCGACTTCCTCGTTGATGCGCTTCTGCACGAAGGCGACCTCGCCCGCGCCCGGCGGCGGGGAGGGCGGCAGCGCGCCGACATCGGGGGTGATCAGCGCGATGTAATCCACCATCGCCTTCTCGACCTCGGAGAGCTGCGGCACGAGAAGCGCGCGCATCGACTCGGAAGCCGGAACGCCGCGCTCCGTGCCGAGGGCCTTCACGCCGTCGGGGCTGGCGACCAGGAAATTGGCGAAGGCGACCGCCTGCTCCGGCGCGTTGGCCGACAGGCTGATCAGCATGGAGGGCTTGAGGTAGTGGCCCGACGGAGCACTGGCGGACAGGCGCGGATAGGGCGCCAGCGCCAGCTTGCCCTTGTTGAGCTTTTGGTAGCCGACGAACTGATTGGAATGCATGAAGGCGGTGGCCGCCTTGCCCGTCGTGATGGCGTTGGTCTCGATATTGAGCTGGTCGAGCGCCTGGATGTCGGCGGGCACGCAGGCCTTGCGCTTGCGCATGTCGTCCCAGAGGGCGAACCACTTTTCGGCATCCGCCGGCTCGTAGCCGAGCTTGCCGTCGGCGGTGTAGAGCGCCTTGCCGTTCTGGCGCAGCCAAAGCTCGAAGCTCGGCTCCACGCCGCCCGCATCGGCCAGCGCGAAGACGCCCGGCCGAGCGCGGTTCTTCGCGAAGGCTTCGCCGAGGTCGGCCAGTTCTTCCCAGGTCATGCCGGCTTTGGGGGCTTCGGTCTTGGCCTTTTCCCAGACCGCCGCGTCATAGACCATGGAGGAAGAGTTGACGCCAAGATTGACGCCGTAGAGCTTCCCGTCGACCTTGCCGGAATCGATATTGGCCTGCCCGAAATCCTCGATCTTCAGGCCCTTGCCGACTTCGCCGCTCAAATCCTTCAGTGCGCCGCGCCGCGCATATTCGAAGATATAGCGGTAATCCATCTGGATGAGATCGGGCGCGTTGCGGCCGGCGACCTGCGTGGCCAGGCGCGGCCAGTAGTCGGACCAGCCCGCGAATTCGCCGACGATCTCGGTTTCGGGCGCGACCGACTTGTAGGCCGTGATCGCGACCTGCGTGCGGTCGGCGCGCTCCTGGCTGCCCCACCAGAGAAAGCGCAGGCGCTGCGCCTGCGCGAAGGCCATGCCGCCGCCCAGCGTTCCGAGCGCCAGAGCGGCCGCGCCGCCCTGAAGAAGGCTCCGCCGTGTTACCGAAACCGTCATCGCATTCCTCCCGAAGAAACCCGCTCTCCCAAGCGGGGCGGCCATCGGCTGTTGCCGATTTATAACCGTTTGGTTACAAAGGTGACCACCGATCTAGGGGCTTGTCAAGCAGGGGGACGGATGGACGACGAAGCATCGGAACACCATTCGGTTGAACAAAGCAACGCCGCCGGCGCGCGCGCGGGCGCCGAGCGTTCCACCCGGAACCCCGAGCGCACGCGGGCCGCGATCCTGGAGGCGGCGCGGCGCGAGATCGCGGAAAAAGGGCTGGCGGGCGCGCGGGTCGACGTCGTGGCGCGGCGCGCGGGCACCAACAAGCGCATGATCTACCATTATTTCGGGGACAAGGACGCGCTCTACCTCGCGGTTCTCGAAGAGACCTACCAGCACATCCGGCAGGCCGAGCGGCGGCTGGATCTGGCGCGGCGCGAGCCGGAGGAGGGCTTGAGCGAACTCGCCCTCTTCACCTGGCATTATTATCTCGATCACCCGGAATTCCTGAGCATTCTCGCCACGGAGAACCTCAACCACGCCCGCTATCTGCGGCAGGCGGCGGGCATTGCCGAGATGCATTCCAACTTCCTGACCGAACTCTCCGACGTGCTGCGGCGCGGCGAAGAGGCGGGCGTCTTCAAACCCGGCCTCGACCCCGTCACGGTCTATCTCACCATCGCCTCGCTCGGCTTCTTCTATCTCTCCAATCGCTATACGCTTTCGACCGTTTTCCGCCGCGATCTCCAGACGCGGGGCGAGCTGGATCGCTGGGGCGAGCATATCGTCGCGACCGTTCTCGCCTCCGTCCGCCGCTAGCCTTGGTTGCGCCGCAGCAACGGCGGGGCAGCGTCGAATGCTGGTTGACAAGGCTCCGGTCTCCTCCCTCTAAATAACCAGATGGTTACAAGTTGGCGCTCGGAGCAGCGCGGCGGGCCAGCGGCCGGGAGGGCCGCGAGGGAGGACATTCCATGAAGCGTATCGGCGTGATCATGCACGGCATCACCGGCCGCATGGGCTACAACCAGCATCTCGTCCGCTCCGTCGTGGCGATCCGCGCGCAAGGCGGCGTGACGCTTTCCACGGGCGAAAAGGTGATGCTCGACCCGATTCTGGTGGGTCGCAACGGCGCCAAGATCGAGGAGATCGCCCGCCGCCACGGGATCGAGCGCTGGACGACCGATCTCGACGCGGCGCTCGCCAACCCGGACGACACGCTCTTCTTCGACGCCGGCACGACGCAGATGCGCGGGAGCCTGCTCGCTAGGGCGATCCGGGCCGGCAAGGACGTCTACTGCGAAAAGCCCATCTCCGACACGATGCCCGAAGCGATCGAGGTGGCAGAGCTTGCCGCCCGCTCGGGCGTGAAGCATGGCGTGGTGCAGGACAAGCTCTTCCTGCCCGGTCTTCGCAAGCTCGCCATGCTGAAGGACTCCGGCTTCTTCGGCCAGATTTTGTCGGTGCGCGGCGAGTTCGGCTATTGGGTCTTCGAGGGCGACTGGCAGCCGGCCCAGCGCCCCTCCTGGAACTATCGCTCCAAGGATGGCGGCGGCATCATCCTCGATATGCTCTGCCACTGGCGCTACGTGCTCGACAATCTCTTCGGCGAGGTGCAGGCCGTCTCCTGCCTTGGCGCGACGCATATTCCGCGCCGCGTGGACGAGCGCGGCCAGTCCTACGAAGCCGATGCGGACGACGCGGCCTATGCGACCTTCCAACTCGCGGGCGGCGTCATCGCGCAGATCAATTCGTCCTGGGCGGTGCGCGTGCGGCGCGACGATCTCGTGACCTTCCAGGTGGACGGAACCCATGGTTCGGCGGTTGCCGGCCTTACGAAATGCTGGACGCAGCACCGGGTGAATACGCCCAAACCCGTCTGGAACCCGGACCAGCCGCAGACGATCGACTTCCTCAACACCTGGGACGAGGTGCCGGACAACATTGCCTATGACAATGGCTTCAAGGCGCAGTGGGAACTGTTCATCCGCCACGTCGCGGAGGACGGTCCCTGGCCCTATGGCCTGATGGAAGGCGTAAAGGGCGTGCAGCTCGCCGAACTCGGGCTTCAGTCCTGGCGCGAGCGCCGCTGGCTCGACGTGCCAGCGGCGCTCGCGCCAGTCGATGGCGGCGTGAGGGCGCTGACATGACGCAGCTTCAACTGCCGACCGAGGGGCGCGGCGTCGAGACCTATCGCCTGACGGGTGCGCCCCTTCCGCTCATCCGCCGCCGGGCGGAGGATTTCAACCGCGTCGCCTATGCCGCCGCGCATGTCGTGGCCGATCCGCTCGCGCCCTCCGATCCCTGGCTGGAGCCGGCGATCGACTGGGACGCCACGTTGCGCTTCCGCCACCGGCTCTGGGATCTCGGCCTCGGCGTCGCCGAAGCCATGGACACGGCGCAGCGCGGCATGGGGCTCGGCTGGCCGGATGCCCAGGAACTGATCCGTCGTTCGCTGCGCGAGGCGCGCTCGCGCGACGACGCGCTGATCGCCTGCGGCGCGGGCACGGACCATCTCACGCCCGATCCCTCTCTGTCGCTTGATCGTATCGCCTCGGCTTACGCCGAGCAGATCGGCTTCGTGGAAGGCGAGGGCGGGCGCGTCATCCTGATGGCGAGCCGCGCGCTGGCGGCGAGCGCCAGGAGGCCGGACGATTATCTCGAAGTCTACGCCCGCGTTCTCTCGGGCGTGAACCAGCCCGTCATCATCCATTGGCTGGGCGAGATGTTCGACCCGGCACTATCAGGCTATTGGGGCGCTGGCGATCACGACGCCGCCATGGACACCTGTCTGCGGATGATCGAGGCGAATGCCGCCAAAATCGACGGCATCAAGATTTCGCTCCTTTCCAAGGAGAAGGAGATCACCATGCGGCGTCGCCTGCCCGAGGGCGTGCGCATGTATACGGGCGACGATTTCAACTATGCCGAGCTGATCGCGGGCGACGAAGCGGGCCATTCCGACGCGCTGCTCGGTATTTTCGACGCCATCGCGCCGGCTGCCTCGGCGGCGCTCGCCAGCTTGAAACGCGGCAGCACCAACGAGTTCCACGACATCCTGGAGCCGACCGTCGCGCTGTCGCGCCATATCTTCCGCGCGCCGACACGCTTCTACAAGACGGGCGTCGTGTTCCTCGCCTGGCTGAACGGCTTGCAGGATCACTTCACCATGGTCGGCGGCCAGGAAAGCGCGCGCTCCACCCTCCATTTCACCGAGCTCTTCCGCCTCGCGGACCGCGCCCATGTGCTGGCCGACCCGGACGAGGCGGCGCGGCGCATGGGGCAGTTTCTGGCCGTGCGGGGTGTCGCGCAATGAGCGTCCCCGGCCTGTCCATCAATTTCGCGACCGTGCGCCAGGGCGGCTCCTTCGGCGCGATCGTCGATGCATGCCTGCGCCACGGCATCACCGCCATCTCGCCCTGGCGCGAGCATGTGGAAGCGGCGGGCGTGGCCGAGGCCGCGCGGATCGTCCGTGAAAACGGGTTGCAGGTCTCCGGCCATTGCCGGGGCGGCTTCTTTCCCGCTGTTGACGAGGCCGGTCGGCGCGCGGCGATCGAGACCAACCGGCGCGCGGTGGACGAGGCGGCGGCGCTCGGCGCGGCCTGTCTCGTCATGGTGGTCGGCGGTCTGCCGGCGGGCTCGCGCGATCTGCCGGGCGCACGCGCCATGGTTGCGGACGGCATGGCCGAGCTTCTGCCCTATGCGCGATCGGCCGGCGTGCCGCTCGCCATCGAGCCGCTGCACCCGAGCTACGCCGCCGACCGGGCCTGCTTCAACACGCTCGGTCAGTCGCTGGATCTCGCCGACAGCTTGGGAGACGGCGTCGGCGTCGCGATCGACGTCTACCATGTCTGGTGGGACCCGGATCTGGCCGCGCAGATCGCCCGCGCCGGGCGCAACGGGCAGATCCTCGCCCACCACATCTGCGACTGGCTGGTGCCGACCAAGGATATCCTGAACGATCGCGGCATGATGGGCGACGGGGTGATCGACCTCAAGGCCTTCCGCCAGATGATCGAGGCGGCCGGATTCCACGGGCCGCAGGAGGTCGAAATCTTCTCGCACGATTGGGGCGCGCGACCGATCGACGAGGTTCTGGCGACTTGCGTCGAGCGCTACCGCACGGTCTGCTGAACGAGGCTTCGGGCCGGAGGGGACGCCCTTCGGCCGGCATGAAAATGCCCGCGCATCGCGGGTCGGGAGGAACGATGGAACAGGCAAGACAGCGCATCCGCTACGCGCTGGTGGGAACCGGCAATCGCGGCACGACCATGTGGGGGCGCGAGCTTCTGGCGGGTTGGAGCGAGTTCGTGGAACTCGTCGGCATCTGCGACCTCAACCTCATGCGCGCGGAGCGGGCGCGCACGATGATCGGCTCCACCGCGCCCCTCTATGCCGATTTCGACGCGATGCTCAACGAGCTGAAGCCCTCGCTCGTCATCGTCTGCACGCCCGACGATACGCATGACGACCTGATCGTGCGGGCGCTCGAAAGCGGCGCGGATGTCATCAGCGAAAAGCCGATGACGACGACGCCCGAAAAGATCGCCCGCATCCGCGAGGCCGAGGCGCGCACCGGGCGTCGCGTGGACGTGTCCTTCAACTATCGCTTCTCGCCGACCTCGGCGCGCATCAAGGAACTGATCGAGGAAGGCGCGATCGGGGAGGTGACCTCGGTCGACTTCCACTGGTATCTCGATAACCAGCACGGGGCCGACTATTTCCGCCGCTGGCACGCCTTCACGAAACATTCCGGCTCGCTCTTCGTCCACAAGGCGACCCATCATTTCGACCTGTTGAACTGGTATCTCGACTCGGACCCCGTGGAGGTGAAGGGCTTCGGCCAGCTGCTCCACTACGGGCGCAACGGCCCGTTCCGGGGCGAGCGCTGCCGCACGTGCTCGTACAAGAACGAATGCGACTATTACTTCGATCTCTCGGCCGACCGGTTCCTCGACACGCTCTATGAAGAGCCCTCCAGCGTCGATGGCTATGTGCGCGATGCCTGCGTGTTCCGCGAGGACATCGACATTCCCGACACGATGACGGCCTCGATCCTCTACCGCAGCGGCGTTCAGGTCTCCTATTCGCTCAACACCTACATGCCGATCGAGGGCCATCACATCGCCTTCAACGGCCATCGCGGGCGCATCGAGCTGCGCCAATACGAGCGCCAGCCCTGGAGCGTGCCGCCCGCCGACGAGATCGTGGTGATGAAGAGCTTCGGCGGCGGCACGGAGCGCATCTGGGTGCCGCACGAGCCGGGTGGCCATTACGGCGGCGACAACCGGATGCGCGACATGATCTTCAAGCCGGGCTCCAACGACCGGCTGCGCCAGCGTGCCGGCTCGCGCGCCGGCGCCATGTCGGTGCTCTGCGGTCTCGCGGCGCTGGAAAGCTCTCGGGCCGGCGGCGCGGTGGCGATCACGCCGCTTTCGCCGGAGATCGCGCGATAGAAAAAAGCCGGCGGGCTCGATGGGCCCGCCGGCTCGTTTTCAACCAAAGCTCGCCGCCAGCCATTCCCGGGCGATGGTCAGGTCCATCTGCCCGAGACCATGGCCCGTCGGCAGCGTCTCGTGCGTCAGCGCGGCGCCGCCGGCCTGGAATTGCCGGGCGAGGCGCGCGGCGTTCTCGGCCGGCACGATCGGGTCCATCCCGCCCGACAGGATGAGGACCGGCTTGCCGCCGAGGTCGAAGGCGGGCGGGTCAGTGAGTGGCACCATGGCGCGGATCAGCACCGCGCCGGCGAGCGCTTCGGGCGCCAGCATCATCAGTGCCGCCGCGATATTGGCGCCGTTGGAGAAGCCGACCGCGATCGGCCGCGCCAGATCGTAATGCTCGCGCGCCTGCGCGACGAACTCGCCAAGCTCGGCTGCGCGAAGCCTGACATCCGCCTCGTCGAACACGCCTTCCGCCGAGCGGCGGAAGAAGCGCGGCATGCCATTTTCCAACACGCGCCCGCGCGGCGAAACGAGCGCCGAGCCCGGCGACAGGAGGCCGCCAAGCGGCAGAAGATCGCTCTCGTCGCCGCCCGTGCCATGAAGAAGCAGGAGCGGCGGCGCGCCCTCCGCGCTGGCGGGGGTGAAACGGTGGATCATCGACAGGTCGTTGAGCGGCAGGTCCATGGGGCGAACTCCAGGTGAGAGGAGGGCGGGGCGCGTGTCGCGCGCCCCGTCTCGTGTCGTCAGGCCGGCTCGCCGAGCGCTGGCAGCACGCTTTCGATCCGCGCGCGGTTCGGCTCCAGAAAGTCCGGCAGCTTCAGCGCCCGCCCGAGGTCGGCGGGCGCCTCGTCCACGGCGAAGCCGGGTTGATCCGTCGCGATCTCGAACAGGACATGGCCCGGCTCGCGGAAGTAGATCGAGCGGAAGTAGTTGCGGTCACGCTGCTCGGTGGGGCTGATCCCGTGGTTCTCCACGAGTTTTGCCGCCATCGCCGCTTCTTCCGCATCATCCGCCGCGCGGAACGCGACGTGATGCACCGACCCGCCGCCCGGGCGCGGCTTGAGGAAGCCGCCCACCGCGCGAATGTCCACGATCCCGCCGACGCCCGCGCCCGGCACTTCGAAGCGCGTGGTGGAGCCTTCGCTCGCACCCTGCCGGAAGCCCAGAACGTCGGTCAGCACCGCGCCCGTCGGCGCGGCTTCCTCCAGAAGCAGGCTGACGGAATGGAAGCCGCGAATGGCATGGTCGGGCGCGATCTCGCCCGCGCTCCAGGCCGGCTCGCGCTCCGCGCCGGGAACGGCGACGAGCGCGAGCCGCATCCCATCGGGGTCCCGGAACGAAAGAGCCGTTTCGCCGAAGCGCTTCGCGATCGGGTCGAAGGCGACGCCCTTCTCGATGAAGCGATGCGTCCAATAGCCGATCGAGCCCTCCGGCACGCGGAACACGGTCTCCTGCGTCTCGCCGACGCCGAGCCGGCCGGGCGCCACATGCTCCCAGGGGAAGAAGGTCAGGATCGTGCCGGGCGAGCCCGCCTCGTCACCATAATAGAGATGCCAGGTGCCGGGATCGTCGAAATTGACCGTCTGCTTCACGAGGCGCAGGCCGAGTGTCTTCGTATAGAAGCCGACATTGCGGCTGGCGGGGCCGGCGATCGCCGTGACGTGATGAATGCCGTGCTGGGTCATGGTCCGTCTCCAGGCTCGAATGTCCTGGCCGAAACATAGTCGCAACGAACTCTGGTCATAAGGCCTGATCCCATTGCATTCTTGCAATGGTGGGATTGCGGAGATGCGTCTTGAACGGGTTCGACAGTCTGAGCTGGGACGACTTCCGGCTGATCCGCGCCGTGACGGAGGCGGGAACGCTGCCCGGCGCGGCAGAGCGGCTCGGCACGGCGCATTCCACCGTGTTCCGCCGCTTGCGCGCCATCGAGGCCGCGCTCGGCTGCGCCCTGTTCGAGCGCAACAAGAACGCGCTTCACCCGACGAGCGCGGGCGAGGAGATCGCCGCGCTCGCCGCCCGGATGGGCGAGGCGGTGGACGCGGTGGCGCTGCGCCTTGCCGGGCGCGAGCCGTCGCCCTCGGGCGAGGTGCGGGTCGCCACCAACGACTCCCTGCTGATCCATCTTCTGACGCCGATCTTCGCGAGCTTCCGGGCCGTCTGTCCGTCGGTGCGGCTCGACATCGCGCTCGGCAATTCCGCGCTCAACCTCTCGAAGCGGGACGCCGACGTCGCGATCCGCGCGACCGACGATCCGCCGCCCAATCTCGTCGGGCGCAAGGCGGCGCGCATCGCCTGGGCGCTCTATGCGCGGGCGGGGGAGGAGGAAGCCGCGCCGCGCGGCTGGGTGACGCTCAGCGAGGCGATGGGCGCGATGAAGGTGGTTCGCCACGTCCTTGCGGAAGCCGGCCCGGAGGGGGTCGGCTACCGCGTCGATTCCGTGCTCGGCCTCGCCGAAGCGGTGGAAGCAGGAATCGGCCAGGGGTTTCTGCCCTGCTTCGTCGGCGACCGCCGCCCGGCGCTCCAGCGGCTGGGCGAGCCGGACGCGCGCTTTGCGACCGACCTCTGGCTGCTCACCCATGCCGATCTGCGGCACGTGCCGCGCGTGCGCGCGCTTCTCGACCATCTGGCCGAGGCGGTGGCGCGAGAGCGGCCCTTCATCGAGGGCGAGCGCGGCTAGAACTCAGGCCGGCTGGGGCGCGCGCTCGCGCTGCATTTCCAGGCGCCGACCCGTTTCCGCGTCGAAGGCGTGGAGACGCTCGGGCGGAAGGATCAGGCCGATGGCGCTGCCGGGTTCGACCTCCATCGCTTCCGACACGGTGACCGCGAACATCGTGCCGCCGAGTTCAGCATAGACGACGCGCGAGGCGCCGAGCTCCTCGATGAAATCCACCACCGCATCGGCGCTGCCGGGCGCGCCGCGCCGCGTCAGGATCGCGTGTTCGGGCCGGATGCCGATCTCGATCCTGCGGGCGCCGAAGCCGACGCGCGCGCCGACCGGCAGGTCGATCCGGTATCCGTCCTTGAGGCGCAGCGCGTCTTCGGAATCCAGTTCGCCCGGCAGGAGGTTCATCGGGGGCGAGCCGATGAAGCTCGCGACGAAGCGCGTGGCGGGCCGGTCGTAGATTTCGCCCGGTTTGCCCACCTGCTCGACATGGCCGGCATTCATGACCACCAGCCGGTCGGCCAGCGTCATCGCCTCGACCTGATCGTGGGTTACGAAGACCGAGGTCGCCGACAGGCGCTTGTGCAGCTTGCGGATTTCGGCGCGCATGGTGACGCGCAGCTTGGCGTCGAGATTGGACAAGGGCTCGTCGAACAGGAAGACGCGCGGCTCGCGGATGATCGCGCGGCCCATGGCGACGCGCTGGCGCTGGCCGCCCGAAAGCGCCGCCGGCTTGCGGTCGAGATAATCGGCAAGGCCGACGATCGCCGCCGTCTCGCGAATGCGCCGCTGGCGCTCCTCCTTGGGAACGCCCGCCACTTTCAGCGCATAGCCGATATTGTCGGCGACGCTCATGTGCGGATAGAGCGCGTAGTTCTGGAACACCATGGCGCAGCCGCGCTCGCGCGGCTCCAGCGTGTTGACCACCGTTCCGTCGATCGCGATCTCGCCGGCCGTGATGTCCTCCAGCCCCGCGATCATCCGCAGGAGGGTGGACTTGCCGCAGCCGGACGGGCCGAGGATCACGACGAACTCGCCGGACTCGAAGGTCAGGTCGATGCCGTGGAGTGTCCGGGTCGTCGCGTTGTAGGATTTCTGGAGTTTGCGGATGTCGATCCGTGCCATCGGACTCTTCCTTATTTTTCGGTGGCGACGAGGCCGCGCACGAACCAGCGCTGCAGAACGGCGACGACGATGAGGGGCGGCAGGACGATGATGAGAGCGCCCGCATTGGTGACGTTCCAGTCCGGCAGCGAGTTCTCGGCCGGGCGAAGCACGCGCAGCGCCGTCATGGCGGTGTTGTAGGCGGGGTCCGTCACCATGAGGCGCGGCCAGAGATACTGGTTCCAGGTGTCGGCGAAGAGGATGGTGGCGAGCGCCAGCATGTTGGTGCGCGACAGGGGCAGGAGGATATCGACGAAGAAGCGCCAGGGGCCGGACCCGTCCATGCGCGCGGCTTCGGCGAGTTCGTCCGGCACGGTCATGAAGAACTGGCGGAACAGGAACGTGCCGGTGGCCGTCGCGACCAGCGGCAGGGTCAGGCCGGAATAGGTGTTGAGGAGGTTCCAGTCGATGCCGATGCGCAGGCCGGTCACGAATTCGATCAGGAGGCGGAACGGCTGCAGGACGTCGGCGGCGATGTTGTAGGTCGGCACGACGCGCACTTCGAGCGGCAGCATCAGCGTCAGGAAGACGAGCCAGAAGAAGACGAGTCCCCAGCGCGAGCGGAAATAGACGATCGCGAAGGCGCTGAGCGCCGAGACGGCGATCTTGCCGGCCGTCACGAGGCCGGCCATGACGAAGCTGTTGAACAGCGCGACGCCGAGATCGGCGCGCGCCCAGGCGGCGGTGAAGTTCTCCACCATGTGGCTGCCCGGCAGGAAGCTGAAGGGCACCGCGTTGACCTCCTGGAGCGACTGCGTCGAGGCGCAGAAGACGATCCAGAAGGGCAGGAGAACCGTGCCGAGCGCCACGGCCATGATCGCGTAGGTGACGGCGTTGGAGAGGGGTGTCTTTTCGATCATGACGGCGCCCTCAGCGATAATGCACGCGCCGCTCGACGAAGCGGAACTGGATGAAGGTGAAGACCATGATGAGAGCGATGATCATCAGGCTTTGCGCGGCCGCGCCCGAATAGTCGAGCCCGTAGAAGGCCTTGGACACGACGTTGAAGACCATGACGTCGGTGGCGTTGTTCGGGCCGCCCTCGGTCGTGCGCTCCACGATGCCGTAGGTGTCCTTGCCGACGAAGCTTTCCGTCGCGATCAGGATGAGGAGAAGGAAGAGCGTCGGCGACAGGAGCGGGATCTGGATGTCGAGCGCCCGGCGCAAGGGGCCCGAGCCATCCATGGAGGCCGCCTCCAGAAGGCTGCGCGGGATCGACTGGAGCCCGGCCAGCATGAAGATGAAGCAGTAGCCGACCCATTTCCACACGAAGCAGGCGATGATCAGGATCATCGCATGGCTGCCGTAGCGCGCCGGGTTCCAGAAGTCGGGATGGGTGGCGTTCACCATTGCCATCAGACCGCGTTCGGGCGACAGGATGTAGAGGAAGGCCGTGCCGACGGCGGGGCCGGCCAGCGCATAGGGCCAGATGTAGAAGAAGCGGAAGAGCTTCGAGCCCTTGAGCTGGCGGTCGACCGCGAGCGCCAGGACGAGCGCCACCGCCATCGTGATCGTGGTCGCCGAGATCGCGAAGGTGAAGCTGACGCGCACCGAGTTCCAGTATTGGGAATCGGCGAAGACCGAGGTGAAGTTCTCCCAGCCGACGAAAAGCCGCTCGCCCGCGCCGCCGAAGGCCGGCTCCAGCGTGAAGGCCCAGTTGAAGACCGAAACGGCCGGCCAGTAGAAGAACAGGAAGATCAGGAGAAGCTGCGGCAGGGCGGCGACGGCCGGCACCCAGCGACTTTTGAAGACGACACGCTTCATGACGAAGGACCCGCGAATAAGGACGCCGCCGGCCCCACAAGGGCGCCGGCGGCGTGGTTCATGTCGGAAAGGCTCAGTTCAGCGTCTGGCCGGCATAGGTCTTCTCGAAGCGGCGCAGCAGCGTGTTCGAGCGGTCGGCGGCCTCGTCGAGGCTCTTCTGCACGTCGGCGTTCTGCATGAAGATCGCCTCGAGCGCGGTCGAGAATTCCTTGCGGATCTGCGTGTAGTTGCCGAGGCGGATGCCGCGCGTGTTCTCGGACGGCTCGGTCAGCGTCAGGCTTTCGATCGCGAGCTCACGGCCCTTGAACTGCGGCTTGTCGTAGAAGCCGCTGGCCTTCATCGCCTCGAAGCCGGTCTTCGTCACCGGGATGTAGCCCGTGACCGTCGACCACCATTCCACCATGTCCGGCTGGGCGAGGAAGTTCAGGAACGCCGCCGCGCCCTTGTACTCGGCTTCCGGACGGTCCTTCATGACCCAGAGCGAGGCGCCGCCGACCAGCGACTTCTGGCGCTCGGTGCCCTCGAAGGTCGGCAGCATGGCGACATGCCATTCGACGCCCTGCGGCAGCGTCTTGCCGGCCGTGCCGTGGTCGGCGATCGAGCTCATCGCCATCTGGCAGGTCTGCGAGGTGAAGGACGGGAAAGCGTCCATGCCGAGCTGCTTGGTCTTCACGACGAAGAGCTTGTCGTCGGCCTGCTTCTTCAGGAACTTGATCTCGTCGACGACCTTGGTCTTGTTGAAGACGACTTCGGCGTCGAGGCCCTGATAGCCGTTGGCCTTGGTGGCGATCGGCTGGTTGTGGATGGCCGAGAACTGGTCGAGCGTGAACCAGGGGTCGAAATTGATGGCCATCGGGCATTCATAGCCCGCGTCCTTCAGCTTCTTGGCGTCGGCGGCGACCTGTTCCCAGGTCTTCGGCGCTTCAGTGATGCCCGCCTTCTTGAAGGCGTCGCCGTTGTAATAGAGGACGGCGGTCGAGGAATTGAACGGGAAGGACTGCAGCTCGCCCTTCGCGGTGGCATAGTACTGGCCGATGCCGGGGAAGTAGTTGTCCCAGTCGATCTTGTAGCCATTGTCGGCCATCAGCTTCTTGGCTGGCAGATAGGCGTTCGACAGCATGAGGTCGAGCGTGCCCGCGTCGTAGACCTGCGTGATCGCGGGGTGCTTCTTGGCGCGATAGGCGGCGATCGTGTTCTGCAGGTTGGTGTCGTAGCCGCCCTGGCTGGTGCAGCTGATCGCATAGTCCTTCTGGGACTCGTTGAACTTGGTGCAGGCTTCCTGCACGCGATCGCCCAGATCGCCCGACAGACCGTGCCAGAACTCGAACTTGACGGGCTCCGCCTGCGCCGTTCCGGCCAAGGCCGCCATCATGGCAAACGCGCTCGCAGCGCCGAAGATTTTCGTCAGCATCAGTGACCTCAGGATCGGTGAATTGTTGACGAAGTCTCGTCATTCGTCGCGGCGGTCCAATATGGTCTGTCGGTGCTGGAGTAAAATGAAGTTTGGATGACACACTTTGAGGTAGTCGTTGCTCGGACCCTCCGATCTTGTCAGTAAGGTTTGATCGTTCCGTCATGGGGCTGACATGGGTGCCGTGCTAGCGCACGGGCTCGGTCGACCGCTCCTTGTGCGCGCGGCACCTTCCTGTCCCGAGGACCCGAGCTTTCCATGACCGCCAGTCCGCTTGCCGTCGTCGCCGACGCGGTTTCGCTTCGTTCTCCGATCCTCGACTTCGATGCCGACGCCCTCCTGGTCGTCGCCCATCGCGGCTCCTGGGTCGAAGCGCCCGAAAATTCGCTCCTGGCGATCCGGGACGCCGTGCGCCTCGGCGTCGGCATGGTCGAGATCGACACGCGTCGGGCGGCCGACGGCGCCTTCATGGTGATCCATGACAGGACGCTCGATCGCACCACGGAAGCCACCGGGCCGGTCGATGCGCTGGACGGCGCGGCGATGGGGCGCCTGCGCCTTCGCCGCAGCGGGGGTGGCAAGACCATGCCCCTCACCGAGGAGCGCGTGCCGACGCTCTTCGAAGCGCTGGAAGAGGCGAGGGGGCGCGTTCTCGTCAATATCGACACGAAATCCGTCGCTGAGCTTCCCGCCGTCGCGCGGGAGGTTCTGCGGGGCGGCTTCGGGGCAGGCGTTCTCGTGAAGGCCGAGCTGTCGCCGGCCGATCTCGGCAAGCTTCCGGCCGACCATCCCGCTTTCGGCCCGCTGCCCTTCATGCCGGTGATCCGTTCAGCCAAGGGGCGCTTTGCCGCCGATCTCAGCGCGCTCGGGCCGCTGCGCCCTTTCATGATCGAGGCCTGTCCTTATGATGTGGACGATCTCGAAGCGGGGATGGAGGTGGTGCGCGACATGGGCACGAGACTGTGGATCAACACGCTGGACGTCGCTCACATGACGCATTTCAACGACGCGGCGGCGCGGCTCGATGCGGATGCGGTCTGGGGTCGGTTGATGGATCTTGGCGTGCGCGCCATCCAGACCGACGAATCGGAAGCGCTCACCGCCTATCTGGCGAAGCGCGGTTGCGCGAGCGCCCGCCTGTGAGCGTCGAAGGTCTTCTTCGCCGCGAGGTCGCGGCCGAGATCGTGAAGGCCGCCAGCGCCGAGGCGCTGCGCTTTTTCGCCGAGCGTTCGACCTTGGCGGTCGCCACCAAGAACGGCCCGCGCGATTTCGTCTCGCAGGCCGATCGCGCCATCGAAGCCATGGTGCGCCGGCACCTTGCCGAGCGCTTTCCCGGCGAAGCGGTCGTCGGCGAGGAGGAGGGTGGCGAAGCGGGGTCGCGCTACTGGATCGTCGATCCGATCGACGGCACCTCGAATTTTCTCGCCGGCTCGCCGCTCTGGGGCGTGTCGCTCGGCTATGTCGTGGACGGCGAACCGGTGGTCGGCGCCATCGCCGCGCCCTGCCTCGGCGAACTCATGGCCGGCGCGCGGGACGCGGGCGTCGTGCGCAACGGTGTCCCGTTCGAGCGCGACGTCGCCGTGCCGGGCCTCGGTCTCGTGTCGCTCGGCGACAGTCCGGGCGAGGATCTGGACGCCGCGATCGCGCTTCAGCGCCGCTTGCGCGAGCGCGAATGGATCGTGGAATCCTTTCACTGCACCTCGGTTTCCATGCTGTTCGCCGCGCTCGGCCGCTTCGAGGGGCATATCCAGCCCGTCACCACGATGTGGGACATAGCCGGCGGCGCCGCGATCTGCCGCGAACTCGGACTTCGCGTCGAGATTCTCGATCGCGAGGACGGGAGCTATGGCATCTGGGCGGGCACCGCCGGGCTCCTGCGCGATGCGCTGGGGGAGGGGGACGCGACCGCCGAAGCGGCGCAATAGGCTCGCGATCCAAAAGGCGAGGCCCGCTCCGATCGCTCGGCGCGGGCCTTGTCGTGTTCGTCTTTCCGTCGGCCGGTTCGCCCTCGTCTCAGGCGGCCACCGCCGGTTCGTCCTCGACGCGCTGGCGCGGTTCGGGACGGCCCGTCAGATAGCCCTGCACGGCGTCGCAGCCGAGCTGTTCCAGAATGTCGAACTGCTCTTCCGTTTCGACGCCCTCGCCGAGCGTCGCGATGCCCATGTCCCGTCCGAGCTGGGTGACGGCGCGCAGCACCGCCATGGAATTGCGGTCTTCGGCCGCCGCGGCCACGAAGCTGCGGTCGATCTTCACGCGGTCGAGAGGCAGGTCGCGCAGGTGCGACAGCGAGGAATAGCCGGTCCCGAAATCGTCCATCGCGATCTTCACGCCGAGCGCGCGCAGGTCCTTGAGAACATGGGCGAGCTGCTTGCCGTCGGCCACGATCGCCGTCTCGGTCAGCTCCAGTTCCAGCCGCCCGGCCGGAAGGCCGCTCTGTTCCAGCGCCTGCTTGACATGCGAGACGAGCGCCGGCGAACGAAACTGGAGCGCCGAGACATTCACCGCGACATGAAGGTTTCCGGGCCAACGGGCCGCTTCGCGGCAGGCCTCTTCCAGAACCCATTTGCCGAGCGGCAGGATCATCCCGGTCTCTTCGGCCAAGGGGACGAATTCTGCGGGCGACACCAGACCATCCTCGGGATGTTTCCAGCGGATCAGCGCCTCGAAGCCGATCGGTTTGCGATCTCGAATGTCCACGACCGGCTGATAGGCGAGAAAGAACTGCTTCTCGTCGATCGCGGTCTTGAGATCCATCTCGCGCTTCGTGCGCTCGAGCCCTGCGCTTTCCATGCCGTGCCGGTAGCGCGAAATCTGGTTGCGGCCGCGCCGCTTGGCGTCGTGAAGGGCGACCTCGGCATTGTGGATCACCTCCACCGCGTTCGAGGCATTGTCGGAGGAGCAAAGCCCCACGCTGCATCCGAGCGTCACCATCCGATTCTCGACGGCATAGGGCGAGCGCAGCGAGATGACGACGTCGTCGGCCATCTGCAACGCGCTTTCCTGGTTCGCGAAAACCATGATGGCGAGTTCGTCGCCGCCGACCCGAAATGCCGTCGCATCCTCTCCCGCGATCTCGCGAAGCCGCTCCGCCATGGCGAGGAGCACCGCGTCGCCGACCGCGCTTCCATAGGTGTCGTTGATGAGCTTGAAATGGTCGACATCGATCAGGAGCAGCTTGAACCAGCGGCGGACCCGATAAGCCTCCTCCATGCGCAGCTGCAAGGCACGTTGGTTGGGCAGGCCCGTCAGGGCGTCCTGGAAGCTGGAATGCGGCAGGCGCTCCCTGAACCGCAAGCCCATCCGATCCTCGATCAGATAAAGCGACACGCCGCCGCCCATGATGAAGAGGGCGACGAAGCCGACGGCGAGGGTCAGGGCTTCCCGATCCACCGCTCTAAGGTTCGTCGATCCCGGCGCGAGCGGGCTTTCGAACGTCGCGACGCCGGCGATATGAGAGGAGGCGACTGCCGCGATCAGGCAGGCGATCGGCGTGATCCGGGAATATCCGCCCCGCAAGCGGTGCATGGACGCGACGGCGAGGATGCCGAACAGGATCGGCAGGATCACCGAAGCGATGAAGGACGGGGAGTGCTGAAGGAGGATGGTCTCGACCTCCTCGCCGGGCATCGCGATGACGTGCAGCGAGGCGATCGACAGCCCAAGCAGGCCGCCGCCGATGAGAATCGAGCTGCGCTTGGCCGAATGGGTGGCGACCAGCAGCGCCAGGCCGATCCCGCCGATCGCTGCGAGCATGCAGGCGAACAGGGTGATCGTCGCGAAAGAATGCTGGACGCCCGAGGTGTAACCGAGAAGGCCGATGAAATGCGTCGCCCAAAGGGTCGATCCTCCGCAGATCGCGGCGAGGAAAAGCCAACCGTTGCGCGCCGGCGCGCGCGCGTCCATCGCCCGGCCCACGAGAAAGAAGGCGATGATCGCACCCAGTCCGCAAAGCGCCACCGCGACGAGGGCGAAGCCGAGGGAATGATTTGCTTTCAGGACGGTCAGTAGGCTCATGGTTCTTCTCCACTCGGAGCCATGATGTCCCGCCACCGCTGAATACATCTTTACCCGACCATCGAATCTGTCCGTAGGGCAGGCTCGTTTTGGGGGCTGTTTGTCCGAAAGAGGGCGAAAAACATCTCATGGTAAAGATGGTCTTCGAGCATCCTGCTTCTAGAAGTTTTTTATCCGCGCGCTCTTGTTAAAGATGCCGACGGCGCTAGAGCCATTTCTTGTAGCGGAAATACATGAGCGGCAGAAGCGCGGAAAGAACCATGACGCCGAGCGCCATCGGATAGCCCAGCGCCCATTTCAACTCGGGCATATGCTCGAAATTCATGCCGTAGATCGAGGCGACGAGCGTCGGCGGCATGAAGCCGACCGCCGCCACCGAGAAGATCTTGATGATCGCGTTCTGCTCGATCGAGATCATGCCGACCGTCGTGTCGAGCAGGAAGGTCGTCTTGTTCGACAGGAAGGACACGAAATCGTTCAGCGAGGCGACGTCGCGCGCCATGGCCTTCACCCGGAGCTTCAGCTCCTTCTGCGGCTTGCGCCGGTCCATCACGAGTGACAGGAAGGGGAGCAGCCGGTCCATCGTGGCGAGGCTTTCCCGCGTGCGCGAGGAGAGATCGCCCGCCGCGCCCAGCCGCTTCAGCAATTGCTTGAAATCGGCGGTCGCGGTCGGCGTGTTCGTGTCGGAGGAGCGGAAGATGTCGGTGCCGATCCGGTCGAGATCGGTCGCGATCTGCTCCAGCATGTCGGCCATGCGATCGACCACCGTTTCCAGAAGGCCGACGGCGATGGAATCGGCTGTCGGACCCTTGGTGCGCGAGGGCTTGGGCGGCGCGGGCGGCGGGCCGTAATGGTCGGGGCTCGACAGATGCGCGCTCTTCTGCCCGTCGCCGTTTCCTTCGCGGCAGAGCTTGGTGGAGAAGATCTGGAACGAGCGGGGATTGGTGTAGCGCAGCGTCAAAAGGCGCTGGCCGACGAGGATGAAGGTGACGGGGCCGAAATCCGGCCGCCCTTCGTCCAGACCATAGACGATCGAGGCGGTCATGAAGTCGCCGCCGTCTTCCGAATAAAGCCGGCTCGAGACCTCGATCTCGCGCATTTCCTCGCGCGTCGGCACTTCGAGGCCACAAAGCTCCTCGATCGCCTTTTCTTCCTCAGGTGTGGGATTGCGCAGATCCAGCCACACGGCTTCGGGGGGAATCTCGTCGGCGCGCACGCTGTTGTGGCGGCGCACCTGGGAGCCGAACACCGTATAGGCATCGATCATGGGCCATCATCCTTGTCGCGCGTCCGAAGCGGAACGCTTCGAGACGATCGCGCGCGCCCGAGCGGCGCCTCTCGCGACGGCGATATAGAGCCGGCGCGACGGCGGCGCCATCGGGCATCGTCTAAAAAGCGGTGCGGCTCCCGGAAGGGAGCCGCCGCCTTGCGTTACGACGCGAATGTATCAAACGAATGGCGCGAGCGCAGGCACCGAGCCGAGAGCGCGCGAGACGGTCGCCTCGTCCGTGTGGAGCTTGGCGAAGGCGACGAACTCCTCGCCGACGGTGCGGATCTGGCCCATGTCGAGCCCGAGGCCCATGAGCTTGCCGCCGAGCGCCATGATGCCGCCGCCGAACTCCGGGTCTCCGGCGGAGCGAAGCGCATCCGCCGCGCCCGGCGTTCCCGCGATCACCGTCTCCACCGACGGGTCGTCGCTTTCGGAACGCAGGAAGGCCAGGATATTGCCGATGGCCTGTTCTGCTGCTTCGGGCGTCAGGGAAGCGGCGGCGCTGATGCGGTCGGTCAGTTCGGACATGAAGAACCCTGGCAGTGGAGGGGGAAGGCCGTTCGGCCCGTCATCTTGTCAGCGGACCCGGGCGGGCGCAATCGGCGGCCGCAACGAGTTGGGGGGGCAAGGCGTATGGGTGACGAATGCGACGGAGAAAGGCCGCCCGAACGAGGCGGCCAGTTCCCGCAGGCCTCAGACCGCGAGGCCGCCCGGCTGGTTCACGATCACCGTCGCGCCCGGTTCGGCGCGGTTGTAGAGATCGATGATGTCGTGATTCATGAAGCGCACGCAGCCCGACGAGACGGCCTTGCCGATCGTCCACCATTCGGGCGTTCCATGCAGGCGGTAGAGCGTGTCTTTGCCGTCCTTGAAGAGATAGAGCGCGCGGGCGCCGAGCGGGTTGGTGAGGCCCGGGTCCATGCCGACGCCGCGATAGACTTCGAGTTCCGGCTGGCGGTCGATCATCTCGTTCGGGGGCGTCCAGCGCGGCCATTCGCGCTTGTACTGCACCTTGGCGCGGCCTTCCCAGGCAAAGCCGTCGCGGCCGATGCCGACGCCATAGCGCATGGCCGTGCCGCCCGGCTGGACGAGATAGGCGTAGCGCGTCGGCGTGTCGATGATGATCGTGCCCGGCGTTTCCGGACCGTTATAGGCCACCTGCCGACGCAGGAACTGCGGGTTCATCCGGCGCATGTCGATCGCGGGAATGGTGAAGCCGCCATCGGAAATCGGGCCGTAGGCGGTCGCGTATTCGGGCGGGATATTGCCGGGACGGCCGCCGAAGGCCGAAAGGTCGGCATTCTGCGAGCTCGGCGAACTCACGCAGCCCGTCAGCGTCGCCAGCGCCCCGAGGCCGAGGCCGGACAGAACGGCGCGGCGCGGCAGCGGGCGGGAAAGCAAATCTTTGGTCATGATCCAGCCGGGAAAGGGGAGCGACACGGGCTTTCTCACGAAGCCTTCGAGATCGACCCTGGTTGTTGCGGTCGTGGCGAAAACGTCGAACCGCTCGGTTCGTTCCGTCTCGCCAGCGGCAAAGGGCAGCTTGACGGCGGCAATGCGGCAAAGCGGGGACCGGAAAGCCGCGTCAGCCTTAACGGAGGGTGAAGTGGGTCTTCGATGTGACAGGCGAATGGTCACGCTGTAAGACGCGGGGGATCGGAAACGGACGGTAGGACCCCATGGCAAACGGTTTCTCGCGCACCTTCTCGTTCTTCGAAGGCGAATGGCTGGAGGGCAATCCGGGCCTCGTCGGCCCGCGCTCTCACGTGATCTGGCTCGGCTCGTCGGTCTTCGACGGCGCGCGCTGGTTCGAAGGGCTGGCGCCCGACCTCGACCTTCACGCGGCGCGCGTCAACCGCTCGGCGGAGGCGCTGGGACTGGAGCCGACCGTCGAGCCGGCCGAGATCGTCCGGCTGACGCGCGAAGGGCTGGCGAATTTCGACGGAGAAACCGCCGTCTATATCCGGCCGATGTATTGGGCCGAGGATGGCGGCTATATGGGCGTGCCCGCCGACCCGGCGACGACGCGCTTCTGCCTCTGCCTGTACGAATCGCCGATGATCCCGCCGGCGGGCTTCTCGCTGGGCGTTTCGCCCTTCCGCCGGCCGACGCCCGAGACCATGCCGACGCTCGCCAAAGCCGGCTGCCTCTACCCCAACAACGCGCGGGCGATCCTGGAAGCCAAGCGGCGCGGCTTCGACAATGCGCTGGTGCGCGACACGATCGGCAATGTCGCCGAAACCGGCACGTCCAATCTCTTCATGGTGCGCGACGGCGCGGTGTTCACGCCCGTTCCCAACGGCTCCTTCCTCAATGGCATCACGCGCCAGCGCGTCATCCGGCTCCTGCGCGAGGACGGGATGGAGGTCGTGGAGGCGAGCCTGACGGTGGAGGACTTCCTGTCGGCCGACGAGGTCTTCTCCACCGGCAACCATTCCAAGGTCGTGCCGGTGACGCGGCTGGAGGATCGCGCCTTCGAGACGAGCCGCGTGGCGGCGCGGGCGCGCGAGCTCTACTGGCGCTTCGCCAAGACGAGCGAAAAGACGGCCTGACGGGTGCGTTTTGCCGCACCGGGCGGCTGACATCGGCTTCAAGACACCCTAGCTAAGGACCCGGCTCGAAAGCCCGCCGGCCGGCGATTCGTTTGCGCCGGGGCGGGCCCAACCCGAAGGAGACGGACATGGCCTTCACGCTTCCCGAACTGCCTTACGCCTATGACGCGCTGCAGCCCTTCATGTCGAAGGAGACGCTGGAGTACCATCACGACAAGCACCACCAGGCTTATGTCGACATGGGCAACAAGCTCGCCGCCGATGCCGGCCTCGCCGACGCCTCGCTGGAAGAGATCGTCAAGCAGTCCTTCGGCAAGAACCAGCCGCTCTTCAACAATGCCGGCCAGCACTACAACCACATCCATTTCTGGAAGTGGATGAAGCCGAACGGCGGCGGCAAGTCGCTGCCGGGCAAGCTGCAGACGGCCTTCGATTCCGATCTCGGCGGCTACGACAAGTTCCGCACCGACTTCGTGGAAGCCGGCAAGGGCCAGTTCGGCTCGGGCTGGGCCTGGGTCGCGCTGAAGGACGGCAAGCTTCAGATCATGAAGACGCCGAACGGCGAGAACCCGCTGGTTCACGGCGCCGAGCCGATCCTCGGCGTCGATGTGTGGGAGCATTCCTACTACATCGACTACCGCAACGCCCGGCCGAAATATCTCGAAGCCTTCGTCGACAGCCTCGTGAACTGGGACTACGTCCTGGAGCGCTACGAGGCCGCCGGCGCCTGATCCGGGCCCGCTCGTTCGCGCAAGGTTTCGCGCCCCGTCCTCGATGAGAGGGCGGGGCGTTTTCATGCGGGGCCGGCTGCGACGATATTTCTCCTATGCTCGCGGGTTGGGAATGGACGTCCCGGTTAAAACGGGTTTTCATCCCGTTTGGAACAATTCCATTCCGCCAAGAGCCGGGAGTGATTCTGATGCGCCTGTCCGCCCTCATCGTGGGACTCTGCGTTGCCGCTTCCGCGGCGCTGCCGGCCCTTGCCCAGAACGAAAGCGTCATCAAAGAACGCCAGCAGCTGATGAAGAACAACGCCAAGGCCGCGCGCACGGCCTCGGAGATCATCAAGGGCAGCCAGCCCTTCGACGCGGCGGTGGCGGCGGGCGTCTTCCAGACGCTGAACGACGACGCCAAGAAGTTCGCGACGCTCTTCCCCGAGGATTCCAAGACCGGGGCCAAGACCGAGGCCTCGCCCGCGATCTGGGAGAAGCCGGCCGAGTTCAAGGCGGCGAACGACAAGTTCATCGCCGACACGCAGGCCGCGATCGACGCCAAGCCCGCCGATCTCGACAGCTTCAAGGCCGCCTTCACCAAGGTCGCCGCCAATTGCCAGGGCTGCCACCAGCAGTTCCGGCAGCGCTGATCGGCGTCACGCTTGCGTCGGCGGGGCCTCGTTCTGGTTCTGGCGGGCGTCGTCGCCGTGCTCGCGGCGGGAGGCTATAGCCTCCTGCGGCCGGTGCGGCTCGACGCCACGGCCATCGCGCCCGAAGGAAGCGGCGATGCCGCGCGCGGCGAGCGCCTGTTCTGGGCGGGCGGTTGCGTGTCCTGCCACGCGAGCGAGGCGGCGGACCGTCCGGTCCTGTCCGGCGGCGCTCCGCTCGTCACGCCCTTCGGCACGTTCCACGGCCCCAACATCTCGCCCGATCCCGAGCATGGCATCGGGCGCTGGACGCTGGCCGATTTCGCCAATGCCCTGCAGCGCGGCGTCGATCCGGAAGGGCGCAATCTCTATCCGGCCTTCCCCTACACGTCCTATGCGCGCATGACGCCCGGCGACGTCGCCGATCTCCACGCCTTCCTCATGACGCTGCCGCCCTCGACGGCGGATGCGCCGCCGAACGATCTGCCGTTCCCCTTCAACCAGCGCATCGCGCTCGGTCTGTGGAAGGCGATGTTTCTCCATCCCGAGCCGGTCGTCACGCTGGCGGCGGACGTGCCCGAGCCGGTTCGGCGCGGGCGATATCTGGTGGAGGGTCCGGGACATTGCGGCGAATGCCACACGCCGCGAACGCTCGGCGGGGCGGGTGGGCTCGACCTGTCGCGTTGGCTCGCCGGCGGTCCTGCGCCTGAGGGCGACGGGCGCATTCCCAACATCACGCCGGGCGGCCCGACGGCCGATTGGAGCGAGGACGATCTCGTCACCTATTTCGAGACCGGCTTCACGCCCGAATTCGACAGTGTCGGCAGCTCGATGGTGGAGGTGCAGCACAATCTGGCGCGCCTGCCCAAAGACGACCTCGCCGCCATCGCGGCCTATCTAAAGGTCGTGCCGCCCATCCCGGACGCGGCCGACGCAAGGTAGGAAAAGGGGCGGCCGAGGCCGCCCCATCCGTTCTCAGAGCTCGGCCTTGCCCATGAGCTTGAGGGCGAAGCTGTAGATCATCGCGATCTCTTCCAGCTTGGCGAAGCGCCCCGACGCGCCGCCATGACCGGCGCCCATATTGGTGCGCAGGATCACGGGGTTCGAGTCGATCTTCCTCGCGCGCAGGCGCGCCACCCATTTGGCCGGTTCCCAATAGGTCACGCGCGGATCGGTGAGGCCGGCGAGCGCCAGGATCGGCGGATAGCTCCTGGCCTCGACATTGTCGTAGGGGCTGTAGCTCGAGATCGTCTCGTAGTCGGCCTCCGACAGGATCGGATTGCCCCATTCGGGCCATTCGGGCGGGGTGAGGGGCAGCGTGTCGTCGAGGATCGTGTTGAGAACGTCCACGAAGGGCACGACCGCAATGATGCCGCCGAACTTCTCGGGCGCCATGTTGGCGACCGCGCCCATCAGCATTCCGCCCGCCGAGCCGCCCTGCGCGACGATGCGCTCATAGCCCGTGAAGCCTTCCGCGACGAGGTGATCGGCGGCCGCGATGAAGTCGGTGAACGTGTTGCGCTTGTGCTCGCGCCGGCCCGCCTCGTACCAGCGGAAGCCCTTGTCCTTGCCGCCGCGAATATGGGCGATGGCATAGACGAAGCCGCGATCGACGAGGCTGAGCACATTGGTGCTGAACGAGGCCGGGATCGAGTGCCCGTAGGAGCCATAGCCGTAGAGCATCAGCGGCGCGGACCCGTCGAGCGGCGTCTCGCGGCGATAGACGAGCGAAATGGGAACCGTCTCGCCGTCCGGCGCGGGGGCGAAGATACGGCGCGCGACATAGAGCAAGGGATCGTGGCCCGAGGGCACTTCCTGCGTCTTCAGGAGCGTGCGGTCCCGCGTTTCGACGTCGTAGTCGAAGGTCTGGTTCGGCGTCGTCGGCGAGGAATAGGAGAAGCGGATCGTCGTCGTGTCGTATTCGTAGGTGCCGCCGAGGCCGAGCGAATAGGCCTCCTCCTCGAAGGCGACGGAATGCTCCGCGCCGTCGGCAAGACGCCGCACCACGATGCGCGGCAGGCCGTCCCGCCGCTCCAGCCAGACGAGATGCCGCTTCAGGACGAGATGCGACAGGATCAGGCGTCCGTCCTCGTGCGGCACGAGATCGGTCCAGGTCTCGCGACCCGGCTCGTTGGCGGGGGCGGTGACGATCTTGAAGTCGCGCGCGCCGTCGGCATTGGTGAGAATGAAGAGCGTGCCGTCGCCCTCGTCCACATCGTATTCGAGGCCCTTCTCGCGGCGCGCGACGAGGCGCGGCTCGGCGGCCGGGTTCGCCGCCGGGATCAGCCAGGCTTCCGAGGTCTCGTGGTCGTGGATGTCGATCACCACGAAGTCGCCGGACTGCGTCTTGCCGACGCCCATGAAGAAGCCCGTGTCGGTTTCCTCGTAGACGAGCGGATCGGACGCCGGGTCGGTGCCGAGCGCATGGTAGAAGACGCGGCTCGGCCGGTGGTTGGCGTCGAGGCGCGTGTAGAAGAAGCCGTGCGAGCGCGCGTCCCAGGTCGCGTCGCCGCTCGTGTCCGTGATGCGGTCGGGCAGGTCCGCGCCGGTCTCGAGATCGCGCAGGGCGATGTCGTAGAATTCGGAGCCCTTGTCGTCGAAGCTCCAGGCGAGCTTTGCGTGATCGGGCGAATGCTCGACGCCGCCGATCGAGAAATAGTCGATGCCGTCCGCTTCCTTGTTGGCGTCGAGATAGACCTGTTCGGCGCCCCCGTCGCGCGACACCCGGAAGAAGCGCGGATATTCGGCGCCCGCCTCATAGGCGACGCCATAGCTGAACGGGCCGTCGGGGGAGGGGACGGAGCTGTCGTCCTCCTTGATGCGCCCGCGCATCTCGGCGATGAGCTTGGCCTTCAGCGGCTCGACATCGGCGAGCGCGGCGTCGGCATAGCGGTTCTCGGCTTCGAGATGGGCGCGGATCATCGGGTCGAGCAGCGAGGTGTCCTTGAACATCTCCTGCCAGTTGTCGACGCGCATCCAGGCATATTCGTCGGACCGCGTGCGGCCATGCGCGGTGAGTTCCACCGGGCGCTGGGGCGCGCGCGGCGGCGCGGGAAGGTCGGCACGAAACACAGAAGACATCAAACACCGTTCGCAACGGACAGAATCAAGCCGCCGGAGCTTTCGTCCGGCGGCGGGCAAAGGCAAGCCTGAAAGGCCGGGTCGGGAGGCGGTCAGTCCTCGTCGAACTGCAGCGCGTAGCCGTTCATGCAGTAGCGCAGGCCCGTCGGGCGCGGGCCATCCTCGAACACATGGCCGAGATGGGCGTCGCAATCGGCGCAGCGAACCTCGGTGCGCGTCATCATGAAGGAGCGATCGACGTGCTCGCTGACGGCGTCCCGCTCCACCGGCTCGTAGAAGCTCGGCCAGCCGGTTCCCGATTCGAACTTGGTCTCGGAGCGGAAGAGGGGCTTCTCGCAGCAGACGCAGCGGTAGAGGCCGGTCGCCTTCTGGTCCCAGTTCGGCCCGGTGAAGGGGCGCTCCGTGCCATGGCCCCGCGCGACCTTGTACTGCTCCGGGGTCAGGATGTCCTGCCATTCGGCGTCCGACTTGCGAACCTTCAGGGGGCGTTCGCTCTCGCTGGCCATCGGTCTCGTCTCCGTTTCGCTTTCCAAGGGGAGGTAGGGCCGCGCAAGCGCGATCACAAGCGGGTCAGATGGCTCCCGGACCGGGCCTTCGAAGCAATTCGCAGGCCTCATGCGGGTTGAAGATACGGGCTCGGGGCCTATTAATACGGTCGTTGGAAGCGGCCGAGGGGTCGAGGGAATCGGGGAAACGCTGAGCCGGTATGAACAGCCTGTCGAGTGGTCTCCTTTATCTCGTCCTCGCCCTGCCGTTCATCGGCGCCTTGATCGCCCCCCTATCCCTCATCGCGCTCGGCCGGTTCGGCTCTCTGCTTCTCGCCTGCTTTCCGATCGGCGCGCTGGCGATCCTGTTTCAGCAGAGCGCCCAGGTGCAGGAGCGGGTGCCGATCCTCTTCGGCTTCGACTGGATTCCGAGCTTCGGCGTCCGCCTGTCCTTCCGGCTCGACGGCCTGTCCTTCGGCTTCGCCTTCCTGATTCTCGCCATCGGCGCGCTCGTCGTCCTGTATTCGGGCGGCTACATGCCCAAGGGCTCCAAGCGCGGCCGGTTCTTCGCCTATATCCTCCTGTTCATGGGCGCGATGCTCGGGCTCGTCCTGTCGGACGACCTGATCACGCTGTTCGTCTTCTGGGAGCTGACCTCGATCACCTCCTTCCTTCTCATCGGCTTCAATTTCGAGAAGGAAACGGCCCGGCGCGGCGCCATGCAGGCGCTGGTGATCACGGGCGGGGGTGGCCTTGCGCTTCTCGCCGGCCTGCTCCTGATCCGCGAGGCGACGGGCCTCACCAGCCTCACCGCGCTGCTGGAGCAGCCGGACGCCGTTCGCGCCCTGTCGATCTACGGGCCGGCGCTCGTGCTGGTGCTGATCGGCGCCTTCACCAAATCCGCGCAGATGCCGTTCCACGTCTGGCTGCCCAACGCCATGGAAGCGCCGACGCCGGTCTCGTCCTATCTGCATTCGGCGACCATGGTGAAGGCCGGCATCTATCTCCTGATGCGCCTGTTTCCGGTGCTCGGCGGCACGCCCGCCTGGGAAACCATCCTGCCGCTCTTCGGCGGCGTGACGCTGGTGATCGCCGCGTTCCTTGCCATGCGCCAGAGCGACATCAAGCTGATGCTCGCCTACACGACCGTCGCCTCGCTCGGCCTGCTCGTCATGCTGCTCGGCATCGGTTCGGAACTCGCGATCGAAGCGGCGGTGCTGTATCTCTTCGCCCATTCGCTCGCAAAGGCCTGCCTCTTCATGGTCGCGGGCTCGATCGACCACAGCGCCGGCACGCGCGACATCCGCGCGCTCGGCGGTCTCGCCCGCAAGATGCCGATGACCTTCGCGGCGGCGATCCTCGGCGCGGCGGCGATGGGTGGCCTGCCGCCGCTCTTCGGCTTCCTCGCCAAGGAGGAGGTCTATGCCGCCACCGCGACCGCCGACCTGACCGGCATCCTGACCACCATGGCCGCCGTGGTCGGCAATGCGCTGATGTTCGCCGTCGCGCTCGTCGTCGCCATCAAGCCCTTCGCCGGAACCATGCCGAGCGGCATTCGCAAGGCGCATGAATCGACGCCGCTCATCTGGTTCGGGCCGATCGTGCTCGGCGTGGTCGGGCTCCTGGCCGCGATCTTCTCGCAGACCACGCACCAGTTCATCTCCAACCCGATGTCGCCCCCGGCCCTCGACGGCGCGGTCGCCGTCGACATCGCGCTCGGCTTCCATTGGGGGCCGGCGCTGATCCTGTCGATCGTCACCGTCGCGCTCGGCATCGGCCTCTTCCTGCGCGCCACCCAGATGCGCGCGCTCGTCGCCGATCTCCTGCGGCGGGTCGGGTGGGGGCCGGACAAGGGCTTCGACCAGCTCATGCGCGGTCTGGTGGTCATGGCCTTCCATCTCACCGTGAAGCTTCAGCCCGGCCGGCTCGACGTCTACATGAAGGTGACGATCGCGGTGATCGTGGCGACGCTCTGGATCACGATGATCTGGGCCGGCTCGCTGCCGACGCGCCCCTCCATGCCGGACCTCTACTTCTACGAATGGGGCGTCATCGGCTTGATCGTGCTCGGCGCCGTCGTCGTCGTTCTCGCCAACAACCGCCTGACCGCCATCGTGTCGCTCGGCATCCAGGGCTTGGCCGTCGCGCTTCTCTTCATGCTCCTCGGCGCGCCGGATCTGTCCTTCACGCAATTCATGGTGGAGATCCTCTCGGTCGCGATCCTCGCGCTGGTGATGACGCGGCTGCGCCTTATGCCGGCCGACCGACGCCCCTGGCGCAACATCATTCCCGAGGCGGCGCTGGCGATCGCGGGAGGCGTCGGCTTCGCGCTCTTCCTCCTCCACATCACGCAGCGCCCCTTCGACACGACGATTGGCGACTTCTTCACGCGCTACAGCTACGTCATCGCCCATGGCCGCAACATCGTGAACGTCATCCTCGTCGATTTCCGGGGCGTCGATACGTTCGGTGAGATCGCGGTCGTGCTGACGACCGGCGCCGCCATTCTGGCGCTGGTGCGCATCCGCGCGGTGAAGCCCGATCCGCATTATTCGCGCAAGCGCCGCCGCCGGGCAGGGGAGCTGCAGCCATGAGAACGCTGATCTTCCGCGTCACCGCGCCTTATCTGACGGCGCTGATGCTGCTCTTCTCGCTCTTCGTTCTCCTGCGCGGGCACAACGAGCCGGGCGGCGGCTTCATCGGCGGGCTCATCGCTTCCTCCGCCATCGCGGTCTACGGCATGGCCTGCGGCGTGGAGGCGGTGCGCCGCGCGCTGCATTATCACCCGATCGCCTATGCAGGGCTGGGGCTCATCATCGCCACCCTGGCCGGCTTCCTGCCTTTGTTCGGGCGGGCGCAATTCATGACCGGGCTCTGGGCCTTCATCGATATCGCGGGCGGCGAAGTCGCCCTGTCCACCACACTTCTCTTCGACGTCGGCGTGTTTCTGGTGATCGTGGGCGCGATCAGCTCGATCGCGCTGTCGCTCGAAGAACGCTATTCGGACTGAGGAGCGCCGCATGGAAGTCGTCCTCGCCGCGCTCGTCGGCATTCTCTTCTCGATCTCGATCTACCTCCTGATCTCGACCTACATCATCCGCATGCTGCTCGGCGTGGTCCTGCTCGGAACCTCGGTCAATCTCTCGGTCTTCGTCGCCGGGCGGATCGGGCCGATCGCGCCGCCGCTCATTCCCAACCATCTCGAAGTGCCGCCGCAGGCGATCGCCAATCCGCTGCCGCAGGCCTTGATCCTGACGGCGATCGTCATTTCCTTCTCGTTTTTCGTCTTTTTGCTCGTGCTCACCTATCGCGCCTATCAGGACCTCGAAACCGACGACACCAACGACATGCGCGTCGCCGAACCCGAGAACGAGGGGCTCCCGCCCCTCGGCTACTAGGAGGCGCCGGTGAACAACGCGAACGACTACATTGCCGAGGCCATGGTGGTCGGCGCCTTCCGGCCCGATCAGTATCTCCTCATTCTGCCCGTCCTCATCTGCTTCGTTTTCGGGGCAGGCCTTCTGATGATGCGCCGGCGCATGGACCGCCATCCGATCGTCGCCATCACCGGGCTCGTGCTGCTTCTCGTCTGCGATCTGGCGCTTCTGGCGCGCATCGCGGAAGGTGGGCCGATCTCGATGGCGATGGGCGGCTGGAAACCGCCCTTCGGCATTTCCTTCACCGCCGATCTCCTCAGCGCCCTGTTCCTGTCGGTCGCGGGCTTCGCGGGCCTGGCCTGCGGCATCTATGCGGGGGCCTCGATCGACGCAGAAGGGCGGCGCTACGGCTTCTACCCGTTCTTGTTCATGGTCATGGCGGGCGTCTCCGGCGCGTTCCTGACCGGCGATATCTTCAATCTCTATGTCTGGTTCGAGGTCATGCTGATCGGCTCCTTCGGGCTCCTGATCCTCGGATCGGAGCGCGAGCAGCTCGACGGCGCGACCAAATATTGCTTCCTCAACCTGATCGGTGCGACGCTCTTCCTGCTCACGATCGGCTATCTCTACGGCGTGTTCGGCACGCTCAACATGGCCGACATCGCGGTGAAGTCGGCCGCGCTCGAGGGCAACGGCGTTCTCCTCACTATTGCCTCGCTCTTCCTCGTCGCCTTCTCGATGAAGGCGGCGGCCTTCCCGCTGAACTTCTGGCTGCCGGCCTCCTATCACACGCCGCGTTTCGTCGTGTCGGCGCTCTTTGCCGGGCTTCTCACCAAGGTCGGCATCTACGCGCTGATCCGCGTCGTGCTCATGCTGTTTCCGCCCGAGCGCGGCGGGCTCGGCTTCGTGATCGCCTGGATGGCGGCGCTGACCATGCTGGTCGGCGCGCTCGGCGCCCTGTCGCAGACCGACCTTCGCCGGATGCTGAACTATGTCGTGATCGCCGGCATCGGCACGATCCTTGCCGGCCTTGCGATCCCGCCCATCCTGGAGTCGCGCACCAGTGCCATCACCACGGGCGCCGCCGGCGTTCTCCGGCAGGCGGCGGAGGGCGCGGCGTTCAACAACGGCGTCTCGCTCGACGGGCCGCTGGCGACCGGCCTGTCGGGCGCGGTGTTCTACGCGCTCCACTCGGTCGTGGTCATGACCGCGCTTTATCTTGCCGCCGGCGTCGCGGCCTTCCGGAACGGCTCCTCCTCGCTGCATGAGATGGGCGGGCTGTGGAAGCGCCACCCGCTCTTTTCGGCCCTGTTCCTCGTTCTGCTTCTCGCCGTGTCCGGCCTGCCGCCCTTCTCGGGCTTCTGGCCGAAAATGCTCTTGGTGCGCGCCGCGATCGCGGCGGAGCTGCCCTGGCTGGCGGCGGCGGTGCTGGTCTCGGGCTTCCTCCTCACCATCGCCTGCATCCGCGTCTTCTCGCTGGCCTTCTGGCGGCCGTTGCCGGTGCTCGCGGAAGCCGGCGAGGGGCATCCCCCCGAAGAGGTGTTCCGCGCCCCGCAGCCGGGCCGCCCGCTGGCGCTCATTCCGCTCGTCGCGCTCTGCCTCTTCGTGATCGTGGTCGGCGTCTGGCCGGAGCCGCTCGCCCAACTGACCTTTGAAGCCGCCCATCAGGTCCTGAAGCCGAGCGCCTATCTCGCCGTCGTCCTCGGAGGCACGCCATGATGAATCCCTTCGTCGCGAACCTTCTTCTCGCTCTGATCTGGCTGGTGATCACCGGCGGCTTCAGCCTCGGCAATCTCCTGTTCGGTTTCGTCCTCGGCGCGGGCTCGCTGTTCCTGATCCGCGAGCAGATCGGCGCGCAGGGCTATTTCCAGCGCGGCCGCAAGGTTCTCGGCCTCATTCTCTTTCTGATCTACGATCTGGCCGTGTCGGCCTGGCGCGTCGCCAATGTCGTCCTCGCTCCCAAGCTGGACGTGCGCCCCGGCGTGTTCCTGTATCGCCACCGCGTGAAGACGGATTTCGAGATCGCGCTTCTGTCCAATCTCGTCGGGCTGACGCCGGGCACGCTGATCTTCGATATTTCCGAGGACAACTCGACCCTCTTCGTCCATGCGCTCGACTGCTCCGACCCGGAGGCCCGCCGCCGCGAGATCGCGGAGGGCTTCGAGCGCCGGATTCTGGAGGCGTTCCGATGAGCTTCGCCCAGTTCTCGGAGCGCTTTCTCGACATCGCCCTGACGGTCGCGCTCGTTCTCCTCTGCATCTCCTTCCTCTGCACGGTGATCCGCATCTGGAAGGGACCGACCCTGCCGGACCGGGTGCTCGGGCTCGATGTCCTCACCTCGTCCTCGATCGGCTTCATCGCGGTGATCGGCATCGACACGGGCTTCACGCTCTATGTCGATATCGCCATCGCGCTCGGCCTCGTCGGCTTTCTCGCCACCGTCTCCTTCGCCCGCTTCATTCTGGCGCGCGGCGACACCGAGCGCTCGCCCGTTGCTTCCGCGACGGAGCCGGAGGCGGACCTGAAAATCCTCGGGGAACAGGATCGGAGCGCATGATGGAGGCGGTCGGCAACATCCTGGCGGGCGTCTTCGTGGTGATGGGGGCGCTCTTCGCCCTCGTCGCCTCGATCGGCATTCTGCGACTGCCCGATTTCTACACGCGCATTCACGCTGCCTCGAAGGCCGGCACGGTCGGCTCGGTTCTGGCGCTGATCGCGCTTGCCATCGTTTCGGTTCAAACGGCGGAAGTCCTGCGGGCCATCGCGGCCATCGTGTTCTTCTTCCTCACCGCACCGATCTCGGCGCATCTTCTCGGCAAGGCCGCCTATTCCGCGGGCTACCGCATGTGGTCCGGCTCGGTGATGGACGAGATGGAGGACGACCCCGAAACGGTTCCGACCGCGCTCGCCGACAGCGACACGCCTCCGAACCCGGACCGCGCCTGAGCGCCCGCCACTCGCAAGCCGCCGAACGTCGCCCTTGCGCTCGGCGGCGTCCGCGCCGAGAAGAGGGCGCTCGCCTCCGAGCCTGCGCACCGGAAAGTCCGACATGCTGCGTCCCCACGATCGTCTCGCCCTCGTCTGTTCCGGTCTGTTCGGCGCGGCGGGAACCGGCGGCGCGGCCTATGCCGCGCATGGGGGAGGGGATGCGAGCCTTGCGGCCATCGCCGCCGCGATCGCCTTCGTCCATGCCCCGGCGCTCCTCGCGCTCGGCCTTGCCGGCGAGCGGCTGCGCGGATCGTTCGTCCCGGTGCTCGGGATGATCGTCGGCGTCGTCTTGTTCTCGGGCGATCTCGCGATGCGGCTCGCGACGGGCGGCCGGCTTTTCGCCATGGCCGCGCCGACCGGCGGGTCGGTGCTGATTCTCTCCTGGCTCGCCGTCGCCGTTCTAGCCTTGCTGCCGAAGCGCGCTCGAACGAGCTGAAACGACCAGGAGCAGGGCTCGCCGCGCGCACGCAGCGAGCCGATGGCCTTTACTGGGCCGGCGTCGCGGCGGGCTCCGCCGGTGCCGCGAGCGCGGCCTTCGGGCCTTTCAGGATGGCGTTGAGGATGCGCTCCGCCAGAGCCTCGTAATTGCCGTCGAAATGGTGCCCGCCCTCGATCGAAACCGTGGCGGCGTCGGCGAGCTGCGACGCCAGACACGCCGTGTCCTTCTCGTCCTCGGTTCCGTAGACGCAGAGGATCTTGGAGGTCGGAACGGCCTTCAGCGCGTTCACGACATCGCTCTCGCCCGTCGCCATGCCGAGCCAGCCGCCGACGGAGATCTCGAATCCGGTCTTCTGCGAGGGGGCGAGAAGTCCGACGAGGCCGATGCGGTCGGTCCAGATCTGCGGGAGCTTGGGATAGGCGAAGGGCAGCGTGTCCGCGCCGAAGGAATAGCCGAGGAGCGCGACCGGAACGCCCTTCTTGGGGTTGGCCTTGCCGAGCATGGTTTCCATGTCGATCGCCATCTGCTCGGGCGTCTTTTCCGACCAGAAATAGCGCAGCGCGTCGACGCCGATGACCTCGACGCCGTGCTCGGTCAGCCAGTCGCCGATCGTCTTGTCGAGATCGCGCCAGCCGCCGTCGCCCGAGAAGAAGAGGGCGACCGCGATCGGCTCGCCCTTGGGCTTCGAGACGATGATCGGCAGCGCCGAATTGTCGGCCTGCGAGATGTTGTTGGCCGCGCTCACCACGTCGTCCGCCGCCAGATCGGGGTCCTTGGCGACGATGATGCTCGCCTTGTTCGCCGGCGGGTTCGCGAGGTCGGTGGAGTGGCCGTCCGCATCCACGAAGACGAAGGGTTGGATGAGGTCCGCGTCCCGGGCGTAGGAATAGCTGCCGCGCCCGCTCGCGGTCGGCTCGGCGCCCTTGCAGACCGGCAGCCTGGAGCGCGCCGACGGGGCGGCGTTCAGCGCCACGCCACCCGCCATGGTGGCGGCCGGCGTGTCGGCCACGGCGGCATAGGCGAAGGTGCCGCCGGCGCCGCGCCCGACCACGACCGGGTGGAAATAGGTCTGCAGATCGAGCGCGCGCAGGGCTTCCTTCGCGATGCCCTCGATGTCGGAGCCGAGATAGATGCAGTCGTCGCCGTCCTGGATCTGGTCCTCGAGCTCCGCGCGCCAACGGGCGAGGTCGATCGGCAGGACGATCTGCCCGCCCGCCACGAGCCGCGCCGCGAGGTCGCGATCGTCACGCGTCAGGCCGCCCTCGTCCGAGAGGAGGACGGTCAGGCCGACCGGATCGTCCTGCGGTTGCAGCACGGGAACCGCTTCCATGTTCTCGTAGGACACGACGGCGGCCGGCACGACGGCTGCGGCGTCGGTCTTGACGCGGGAAAGGAGAACGCCCGCCGCCACGCCGCCGAGAAGAACGGGCGTGAGAAGAGCCGCCAGGAAGAGAGGGGTTCGCTTCATGAATCCTGCTTGGGTCGGCCGGAGATAAGGGTCGTCACGTCCACCAGCACCTTGGCGGTGTCGAAGCCGCCGGGGCAGACGAGATAATGCGGAGTCCAGACGGGGGCGAATTTCTGCTTGAAGGATTTCAGCCCGTCGAAGCGGTAGAACGAGCCGCCGCGTCGATACAGGAAGGAGCCGAAGCGGTTCCAGCGCGAGGCGCCGCGCCGGTCCACGAGACCCGAGAGCGGGGCGGCTCCGAGGTTGAACCACCTATAGCCTTCGTCCTTGGCGTGGAGCATCAGATTGGCGAAGAGCGCGTCCATGATGACCTTCGACACGTTGGGCAGGAAACGCATCAGATCGATGGAGATCTCCTGCTTGTTCGCGCCGCGCCAGATATTGGCGAAGGCGACGATGGCGCCGTCCTTCTTCAGAACCGCCATGTCGAAATGCGAGAGATAGGCCCGGTCGAAATAGCCGAGCGAGAAGCCCTTCTCGGAGCCGGCCTTCATTTCGAGCCAGGCGTCGGATACGGCGCGCAGCTCGTCCATGCTGGCCGCGACCTCCTCGCGCGTCAGAACCGAGAAGACGAGGCTCTCGCGCTCGGCGCGGCGAATCGCGGTGCGCAGGTCCTGCTTCTTGGCGCCTTCCAGCGTGAAGGTGGTGAGATCGACGCGCGCGACTTCGCCGAGCTTCAGCGCGACGAGCCCCATGTCGAGGAACATCGGCAGGCTTTCGGGCGAAACTTCGTAGAAGACCGTGCGCTCGGCCTGCGAATCGGCCAGATCGCGAAACGCCCAGGCGAGGTCGTGGACGACATCGGGCGGGCCGATCGGCTCGCCGAGCGCGATGAGACTGCCGCCCGAGCGGGCATACATCACGAAGCCGCGTTTGTCGGGCGAGAACAGGAAGCGCTTGTCGCCGAGCAGCGCCAGCGCCGCGTTGGTGCTGGGCGAGGCGGCGACGATCTGCGCGACCTCGTCCGGAATGCGGATGCGACGCTGCAATTGGTCGTTGCGGCGGTGGATCGCGACGTCGAGCCCGACAAAGGCGATCACCGCGAAGGCGAGGACGCTGGCGCGCAGGAAGCGCGGTGCATCGGCCAGAAGCGCGAAGTCCCACCACATGTTGTTGGCGTATTCGACATGGCGATAGGCGAAGAAGCCGAGCCAGACCGTTGCGATCACGGTGGCCGAAACGGCGGCGAGCCAGCTCCAGTTGATGGCGAAGAGGCCGCGCATCGACCGGCGATAGAAGGCGTGACGGAAGCCGAGGAGGAGCCCTGCGACGAGAACGAGCACGAAGGCTTCTTCCCAGTCTAGCCCCTTGGAAATCGAGAAGACCGCCCCGGCGACGAGGAGACCGAGCGCCACGACCCAGGCGCGCCAGAGCCGCTTGGCGAGGCCGCGCGAGACGATCAGCAGCGTGACGCCGACGAAGCTCGCGGCGAGATGCGACATCTCGATGAAGGGCAGGGGCACGAAATCGGCCAGGACGTCGAGCCGGTATTCCTTGCTGGGCGTCGCGCCCGACGCCAGAAGTACCAGCCCGCCGCCGAAGGCCAGCACGGCGGTGGCGGGCGGCACCATGGGCTCCAGCGCCCGGGCGAGTTCCTTCATCGGCCCCTTCATCGCGCCGCGCCGGCGGAAGGCCTCCACCACGAGAAGGCCGACCACGGTCACGAGCAGCGGCAGGAGCGTGTAGATCAGGCGGTAGACGAGAAGGGCGGCCACGACATCGGCGCGTTGCGACAGGCCGAGGCTGACGATGATCGTCGCTTCGAAGGCGCCAAGGCCGCCGGGCGCGCTGGAGGCGACGCCGACCACGACCGCGACCGAGAAGACGAGCGCGAAGAGAATGAAACTGTCGACCGTGCCGGCGGGCATCAGGATGTAGAGAACGGCTGCCGCGGCGCCGACATCGACGATGCCGGCGACGAGCTGGACGATGGCGCCCTTGTGCGAGGGCAGCGGCAGCGAGAACTTGCCGAAGCGCGCCGTGCGTTCCCCGCCCGAGAGCCAGAACACGAAGCCGGCGACGAGGGCGACGAGGATGACGCCGATCGCCGCGTCCACCACCGGTCCGGCATCGCGGAACACGGGCACGCCGCTCGGATCGACGATCAGCGCGACGCCCAGCATGATGGCGAGCGCGAACCAGAGCGCGAACCAGGATGTGCCGACGATGCGCCCGATATCGGCGAGCTCGATGCCGCCCGCCTTGTAGACGTGGTAGCGCAGCGCGCCGCCGGTGAGCAGTGGAAACCCGAGCGCGTTGGAGATGGCATAGCCCGCCGCGCCGACCGTCGCGGCCACGGGCTTCGAGACGCGGCCGGGCGCGATCGTCTCCACCGCCACCACGTCGTAGAGCGAGACGGCGGCAAAGGAGATGATCGTGAACAGGAGAGCGAGCAGCAGGTCGAGACCCGACACGGCGTCCACGGCGGCCCGGACCTCGGCCAGCGTCAGCGTGTGGACCATGCTGCCGAGCGCGGCGAAGGCCGCGATCGTGATCGCCAGACCAAGCAGGGCCGGAACGTATTTTCGCCAGGCGCGGGCGGAGGAGCGGTCGGCTTTGGCCTCGATGGTCATGCGTCGATTCCCGATGGTCCCGCGCTGCAGGTTGGGCCGCAGCGAGCGGCATTTACCCCGCCTGACGTTCCGAGCAAGCCCATGCCACCGATTTGCGTGAATTTCAGGGTGAACGCTTACGACCGGAGCATGAAGTTTGGATGGAGCACGTTAGGGAAGGGGACCTTTTCTTGTCCATGACCCAACGGGAGTTTCTTCGGCGGAGCTTGGCGAGCGTTCCCGAGCGGGTGCTCCGCTGCGGGGGATTTGCCGAAAATCCGCATGGGAGCCTTTCAGCGATCGTATCTCCGGCACGATGGACCCCGCCCGATTGGCGAGAAATGTCTCGCTCGTCGCAACGCTCTGTTGGGGATGGTCGCGGAAAGGTCGGCTCCGTAACGGAACACTAAACATGGCCATGCGACGGTTTCGCTCGAAGTCGGAATGAACGATGCAGGATGATCGATGATCGGTCATCCACAGGAGCATGAGTTGGTGTTGTGAAGTCAATAAACGCCAAGCTTTTGATCAGTGGGTTGCTCATAGCGCTGCTGTCGGGTTTCGTGGGCATGTTCGTGCTTCGCAGCAACCGGGATGCCGCGCAGATGGCGATCGCCATGATCGAGCATGGCGTCGATCCGCTCGATCAGCTGGAAGCCGCCTCGCGCTCGCTTTCGGACCTGGAGAAGCGTTTCGCCGAGCAGCCGGGGCCCGAAACCCGCGCTCTGCCGCTCGCGCCCCTCGAAGGGGATGCGCTGCTCATGAGCCTGTCCGATATCGTCGCCAGCGTGCGGGGTGCGATGGTCGCCGTGCCCGATCCGCAATTGTCGCGCAAGCTCGACGAACTCCTGTATTCCATCAACCGCCTGCGCAGCGCGGAAGGCGACGTCACGCATCGGCTGGTCAGGCGCGAGCTTTCCGGCATCGTCAATGACGTGGAAACCTCCATCGCCCTGATTCGACAGGATCTCGTGCGGATGCGCGACGCCTCGTTGCAGGAGCGGCGCGCCATCGATCAGGCGGTTCTGTCCGGCGGCGTGACGGGGATCGTGATCGGCCTGTTCCTCATCTTCTATCTCTCGCGCAGCATCTCGCGGCCGATCCGCAGCGCGGCGTCCGCGCTTCGCCAGGTGGGCGGCGCATCGACCGCAGGGCGCGAGCCGCCCGCAGCCGACATGATGCTCGATCTCGAATCGGCGATCCGCTTCGTGGAAACCGTGATCGAGAACAAGGAACGCAGCTCCCGTCTTCAGAGGAGCAGTTCCGCCGCTCATCTCCTGGCGACGGTGGAGCGGCAGCAGAAGCGACTGCGCGTGGCGCTCGATGCCCTGCGCAAGCCGCTCTGCCTCGTGGACGAAGCCGGGCGCCTGACGGACGCGAACCGGGAATTCGAGAAGCTCTTCCCGGATCTTCGTGTCGGCACGCTCGTCAGCACCTGGACCGGCCACGAGCTTCTGGCCAACGCGCTTCTCAAGGGCGGGGAGGACGAGGTTCTGGAGCCGGGAGACGGTTCGCTCTTCCGCGTCCGTTGCCACACCAATCCCATCGACAACGGCATGATCGCGGTGTTCGACGACCTGACGCCGGGCGAGACCACGCAGCGCGAACTCGAGCGTCTCTCGATGCAGGATTCGCTGACGGGCCTTCCCAATCGCGACAATTTCTACAGCTTCCTCGACCACGCGCTGAAGAGCGGGACGGAGCCGGTTTCGGTCTTCGTGATCGACGTCGTAGCCTTCAAGAATGTCAACACGACCCTGGGCCTCGGCGCGGGCGACGAACTCCTGCGGCAGGTCGGCGAGCGCCTGACGCAGCTGGCCGGTCCGGATTGCCACGTCGCGCGTGTGGCCGGCGACGAGTTCGGCCTCGTCGCGCCGAGCATCGAGCAGCGAGGCGGGCCGGAGCGGTTCGGCCGCAACATCGTCCACGATTTCGCCCGCCGTCCGATCACCGTCGCCGGTCGGCCGCTGACCGTGCGCCTCGCGGTGGGCGTCGTACCCGATCTGCAGCCCGATGGCAGCCTCGATGCGCGCATCGTGATGCGCGATTGCGAGATCGCGCTCGAAACCGCCAAGAAGAGCACCTCGGACCCGTTCTGCGTCTATGCGCCGGAAATCCGTATCGAGCACCAGCGGCGTCAGGACATGGAGCGCGACCTGCGCGAGGGTCTGGTGCGCGGCGAGTTCGAGCTGCACTTCCAGCCCTTCATCGACGTGAAGCGCAAATGCGTGTCCGGCTTCGAGGCGCTGGTGCGCTGGAACTCCCCGACGCGCGGGCACGTCTCGCCGGGCGTCTTCATTCCGATCATGGAAGAAACCGGACTGATCGTGCCGCTCGGGCTCTTCGTCCTGCGCGACGCGTGCCGGCAGGCCGCTCGCTGGCCCGGTGGCCTGACCCTATCGATCAACCTCTCGCCGCGTCAGTTCGACGTCGGAGACATCGTCGCCGACGTCCGGCAGACCCTTTCCGAAACGAAGCTCGATCCCAAGCGCCTGCAGCTCGAAGTGACCGAGTCGCTGTTCCTGTCCGACGGCGACAAGGTGCTCGACATCCTGACGGCGCTGCGCAAGCTCGGCGTCACGATCTCGATGGACGATTTCGGCACGGGCTATTCCTCGCTCGGCTATCTCAGCCGCTTCCCGTTCGACAAGATCAAGATCGACCAGTCCTTCGTGCGCGATCTCTCGCGCCGCGAGAACATGGCGATTGTGCGCGCCGTTCTCGGCCTTGGCGCTTCGATGAAGCTCGCGGTCATCGCCGAGGGCGTGGAGACGGTGGATCAGATGGTGGCGCTCGAGGGCGAGGGCTGTCTTGAAATGCAGGGCTATCTCTTCTCGCCGCCGCGCGCGGCGGGCGAGCTCGCCAAGGTGCTGGTGGAAGTGCGCGAAGGCTTCCAGAACGGGCGTTTCGAGCCGGCCCCCGCGCCCGTCGCCCTGCGCGCCTGACCGCGCGGCGCGTTCGCGCCCGTCTCGCGGCTTCTATCGCGGCGAAGGGGCAGGGCGCGCGCCGCCGAGAATGATCGCGAGGATCGCCTCGGTGGTCTCCTCGAGGAACCCCGGGGCTCGGGCGCGATCGCCCAGCACCGCCTCGATCTGCACGGCGAAGTCGGCATAATGCTGCGTGGTCGCCCAGATCGTGAAGATCAGATGCACCGGATCGACCGGCGCGATCCGTCCATCGGCGATCCATTGCGCGATCACGCTCGCCTTGGCCTCGACCAGCGCCCGCAGCTCGGTCTCCAGATACGGGCGGATCACCGGCGCGCCGCTCAGGATTTCATTGGCGAAAAGGCGCGAGGCCTCGGGCTGCTCGAAGGTCATGCGAAGCTTGGCGGCGATATAGAAGCGCAGCTCCGTTTCCGGGTCTCCGTCCCGTTCCAGAACGCGCAGGGGCGCCAGCCATTCCGTCAGCGTGCGCTCGAGAAGCGCCGCGTAGATCTCTTCCTTGCGCCCGAAATAATAGAGGAGATTGGGCTTCGACATGCCGGCGCTCTTAGCGATCTGGTCGATCGTCGAGCCGCGATAACCGTAAGCGGCGAAGATCGGCAGGGCGGCGGCGAGAATGGTTTCGCGGTTGGCGGCCTGGATGCGGGTCTTCGGCTTCCCGCTGCGCGTCTTGCGAACCTCCTGATCCATCCGCCCCGTTTCCTCCCCCATGCCGGCCGGCCGAATCGCCTCTCCTGTTAGCCTCGCCCGTTTCAGCGTTGTTTCGCCGTGAGGTCAACGCGCGATGCGGGCGGTCGGGGGGGGGGGCGTGCCCGCCCGGTTCGATCCCGGACGGGCAGGGAAGGGGATGGCAAGGCGTCAGACGCCCGGTGCCTCGCCCTTCGCATGGAGTTGCTCGGCCGCGAGAACGTCGCGGCGGATTTCCGCCGCGCGCTCGCCTGCGGGCTTCGAGAAGCGGGCGAGAAGCAGATAGGCCACCGGCGTCAGGAACAGTGTCGCGAGCGTCGCGAGGCCGAGACCGCCGACGATCACGTAGCCGAGCGTCACGCGCGCCTCCGCCCCGGCGCCGGACGAGAAGATCAGCGGCACGCCGCCGACGATCGTCGCGATCATCGTCATGAGCACCGGCCGCAGACGGATGATCGAGGCCTGTTCCACCGCTTCGCGCACGGACAGGCCGGTCTCGCGAAGCTGGTTGGCGAATTCCACGATCAGGATGCCGTTCTTGGCCATGATCCCGACGAGCAGCACGAGACCGATCTGCGAATAAAGATTCAGGCTCTCGCCGAAGAAGCCCATCGAATAGATCGCGCAGGCGACGCCGAAGGGCACGGTGGCGATGATGATGAAGGCCGAGACGAAGCTTTCGAACTGCGCGGCCAGAACCAGGAGCACGACGACGATGGCGAAGCCGAACACGAGGGCGAGGCCGCTGGACGTTTCCTGAAGCGTCGCCGCTTCCGCCAGCGGAACGAGGCGGATGTCCTCGGGCAGGCGGTCGGACGCGAAGTCCTGAAGCTCCGCCCAGCCCTGACCGATCGAGCTGCCCGGCCGCAGGTCCGCCGACAGGGCCACGGAGCGCGACTGGTTCTCGCGCGCCAGCGACGGCGCGATCGCTTCCTCCGTCACGGTGGCGATCGAGGACATCGGAATGAAACGCCCGTCGGTGCTGCGAAGGAAGATGTTGGCGAGGTCGGACGGATCGTTGATCGGCCGCGAGGTGGAGACGATGTGGATCGGCACCGAGCGATCCTCGACATAGGTCGTGCCGATCTCGCGCCCGTCGAGCAGCGACTGGATCGCGGCCGAGAGCGCGTTGATGTCGATGCCGAGATCGGACGCCTTCTGCCGGTCGATCGAGACCGAGAGCTGCGGCTGCGTCGTGTCGAAGGAGAGCTGGACGCGGCCCCAGCGCCCGTCCTCGTTCATCGCCGCTTCCAGCGCCTCGGCCGTGTCGGACAGAGACTGGTAGCTCGGACCCGCCAGCGCGAACTGAAGACCGCGCCCGCCGCCCCGGATGCCCAGGGAGTTCGGCTGGATGACCCGCGCCTGCACGCCCGGAATGTCGCGGAAGGCGCGGTTCAGCTCGCTCGCGATCTCCTGCTGCGTGCGCTCCCGCGCGCCCCAGTCCGTCAGCGTCATCACCATGAAGGCGCTGTTGCCCGTGCCGGTGCCGATGCGCGCGTAGATGCTGGTGGCTTCGCCGCTTTCCACATAGGGCAGAACGATCTCTTCCACCTTGCGCATCTGCTCGTTGGTGTAGTCGAGGCTGGCGCTTTGCGGCGCCGAGATGCTCATGAGCACGGTGCCGCGATCCTCGGCGGGCGTCAGCTGCTGCGGCAGGCCGGCGAAGACGCCGAGCGCGCCGACCGCGAACACGATCGACGCCGCCAGAACCGGCAGCGGATAGCCGAGGCACAGGCGCAGGAGCCGCGCGTAGACGCCGGCGAACAGACCGCCGAGGCGCGCGGCGGCGCGCTTCAGCGGCCCGACCTCGGGCTCGCGATCCGTCAGGAAGGCAGCGGCGAGCATCGGACACAGCGTCAGCGCGATGAAGGCCGAGAGGGTGACCGAGATGGCGAGAACGAAGCCGAACTCGCGGAACAAGCCGCCCGCGACGCCCGGCAGGAAGGAGATCGGGATGAACACGGCCGCGAGTGTCGCCGTGGTCGAGACGACCGCGAAGAACACTTCGCGCGTGCCGATCACCGCCGCCGCGCGGATGCTCATGCCGAGATCGCGCTGGCGGATGATGTTTTCCAGAACGATGATCGCATCGTCCACCACCATGCCGGTCGCCAGAACCAGCGCCAGAAGCGTGATGATGTTGACGGAGAAGCCGACGAGATAGATGCCCGCGACGACGCCGATCAGCGCGATCGGGATGGTGAGCGTCGGGATCAGCGTCGCCCGCGCGTTCATCAGGAAGGCGTAGATCACCGCGACGACGATGATGACGGCGAGAATCAGCGTCAGCTCGACCTCGTGCAACGAGCCGTTGATGAAGCTCGCCTCGTCCGAGGTCACGACGATGCGCGTGCCCTCCGGCAGGCTGGCGTTCAGTTCGGCGACGGCGGCGCGCACCCCTTCCGAAATGGCGATCGTGGAGGAGCCGGCCTGACGCACGACTTCGAGGCCGATGCCGGTCTGGCCGTTGACACGCAGGAGCGAGGCCGCTTCGTCCGGCCCGAAGCGCACGGAGGCGACGTCGCGCAGCCGCGTCGTCTTGTTGAGGAGAACCGCGCCGAACTGGTCGGGCGTCGTCAGGCTGGCGCTCGCGCGCACCACGAGGTTCTGCGTCGGCGATTCCAGCGAACCCGCCGGCTGGTCGAAGGACGCGTTTCCGAGCGCGGTGGTGACGTCCGCAAGCGTCAGCCCGCGCGTCGCCAGATCGTCCGGCCGGATGTCGATATAGACGAGCTTCTCGCGATCGCCCGACGGCTCGACGCTGGCGACGCCTTCCACGGCGGCCACGCGGTCGGCGATGCGGTCGTTCACCAGCGTCGTCAGGTCCTCGATCTTCAGCGACGAGGACAGGACGGCAAGACGCATGATCGCGTCGGCGTCCGCATCCGCCTTCACGATGCGCGCTTCGTCGGCATCGTCGGGCAGCGAATTCGCGATGCCCGCCACGGCGTCGCGCACGTCGCTCGCCGCGACGTTCAGATCGGTGGAATCGGTGAATTCGATCGTCACCCGGCTCTGGCCGAAGCGCGAGGAGGAGGAGATCGAGGCGATGCCGGGCACGCGGGCGACGGCGCTTTCGATCTCGTCCGTCAGCTGCCGGTCCACGACTTCCGGCGAGGCGCCCTCGAAACGGGTCGTCACCGTGATGACGGGTCGATCGACATTGGGCAGCTCGCGGATTTCCACCGCGTTGAAGGCGGCAAGGCCGGCGACGATCAGGAGAAGGTTCAGAACGATCGTGAAGACCGGCCGGCGGATGAACAGCGAGGTGAAGGCCGTCAGCCCGTCGATCCGACCCTCGCCGGGTATCTTCGGCGCGCCGCTCAAGGCGCGAGCTCCGCGCGGCGGCCATTGGCCGGGTCGGCGGCGGCCGAGGGGATCGGCGCGGGCGTCTGCGTGGCGTCCGCCGGAACGGGCGGGACGGCCTGGTCGAGGACGCGCACGCTCAGCCCCTCGCGCAATTGCTGGAGCCCTTCGCGCACCACTCGGTCATTGGCCTTCAGTGTCTCGGAGGCGACGAGAATGCGATCGACGTTGCGCTCGATGATGCGCACCGGCTTCTTCACGGCCTTGTCGTTCTCGATGGCCCAGACATAGGAGCCGGCGCGCTCCCACTGGATGGCGAGCGGATCGACCGAGAGATAGGACTGACCGGGGAATTCCATGGAAATGCCGAAGGACATGCCCGGCCGCAGGAGGTCCTCGGCATTGTCCACCAGCGCCTCGGCGCGCAACGTGCGGCTGGCCTCGTCGATGCGGCTGTCGAGCGCCGAGAGGCGTCCCTCGAAGACGCGGCCCGTGCGCGTCGTCGGCTCGGCGGTCACGGTCTGGCCGAGCGTCAGCTCCGCCGCATAGGCTTCGGGAACGTTGAAGAGAATCTTCAGCTGCGAGCGGTCGTCCACCACGGCGACCTGCGTGGAACTGTCGACGAGATCGCCGATGTCGAGATCGAGAAGACCGACGCGGCCGGAAATCGGCGCGACGACATCCCGCTTGCGCAGCGCGATCTCCGCGGTCTGGAGGTCGAGTGCGGCGGCGTCGCGCGCGCGGCTGACCTCGTCGAGCTGAACCGCCGTGATGGCCGCGCCGGCCGACAGCGACTGGTAGCGGCGAAGCTGCTCCTCGGCCGCCGTCAGCGCCAGCTTGGCGCGATCCACGGCGACGCGCTCGGCGTCGTTCTGCAGAACGGCGAGCGTCGCGCCTTCCTCGACCTGATCGCCGGATGCAAAGCCGATGCCCGCGACGATGCCGCCCGCATCCGGCCGGATCGCGACGGAGCGGACCGCCTCGCCCGTGCCGAGCGCGTTGAGCCGGTCGCGCGTGACGGAGGGCAGGGCCGGATCCACCACGACGAGCGGAACCGCCTGCCGGCCTTCGCGCTGAGCCGGCGTCGCGCCCACCTTCTCCTGCTCGGCCGGCGACAGGCGCGCGACGAGATCGCGGACCGGCGAGGGCAGGGGAAGCCCGCTTTCGAGCACCATCCGCCCGGGAAGCGGCGACAGCGTCATCCAGATGCCGAGGGCGGCCAGAAGAACGACGATGGTCACGACGAGCTGTCGGAGAAAAGCCATGGGACCCTTTTTCGGCTCGGGGCGCGAAAAGCTGCCCGCCGTTGCACTGCAAACCTAGCGAAGCGCGACGGCTCCGTTCCATAAATTTTGGTAAGTCTGGCTTAACGAGACCTGAACGAAGGACCGGAACGGCGAAAGGCCCGCGCGAACGCGGGCCTTCCCTGAGCTTTGCCCGCTCCTCACGAAGCGGACACGCTTGCGTTACTGTGCCTGCGTCGTGGCCGGCAGGTCGCCCGGGTTCTCGACGCGCATCGAGTCGCGGTTCTGGGCGTAGCTGTCGCGATTGTATTCCGGTGCGTTGCGCAGCTGGTCCTGCGTGAACTGCGTCGTCAGGGTGAGACGGCCGCTGGAGTCGCGCATGAACTGCAGATTGTCCATCGCCACCGCGACCGGCTTGGCGCCGATGCCGAGGAAGCCGCCGACATCCACGATCACCGCGTCGACCTGACCCTGCGGGGTCAGCGCGAGATCGCCGATCGAACCGATCGTCTGGTTGTCCGGGCCGTAGACCGTCGTGCCCATCAGGTTGTCGGCCGAAAGCTCGGCGCCCGTCACGGGCGAACCGCCGGCCATCGGCTGCGTGCCGCCGGTCGAGGCGGTGGACGTCGCATCCGTCGTGTCGGTCGCCATGCCGGTCGAGGCCGTTCCAGCCGCCATGCCGGCCGTGCCCGCAGCGGTGCCAGCGGCCATGCCGGCCGTGCCCGCAGCGGTGCCAGCGGCCATGCCGGCCGTGCCCGCAGCGGTGCCGGCCGCCATGCCCGTCGCCGCGCGGTTATTGGCCATGCCGTTGTTGGTCGCCGTGGTGTTGGCGGCCATTTCGTTCGCCTTGTCGTCCTCGAAGGACGGGGCGTTCTTCAGCTGGTCGCGCGAGGCGGCGAGCATGGCGTGGGGCTCGTTGTTCTCGCCGCGCGTCATGGAGACGTTGTCGAAGGGAACGCCGACATCCTTCTGGCCGATGCCGAGGAAGCCGCCGACGCCGATCACGATGCCGTCGACGCGGCCGTCCGAGGAGACGATCAGGTTGTTGATCTCGCCGATGCGGTCGGAATCCGTGGTCGCGCCGCCATAGACATTGTCGCCGACGAGGTTGGAGGCGAGATATTCATCCGCGCCGAGCGTCGCCGCGTAGCCATCCGACGAGGCCATGGCCGTGCCGGTCGTGGCAGGCTGCGTCGTGCTGGCGGCCATATTGGTCTGCGGCGCCGCCGGAGCCATCGTGCCGGTTGCCGTCGTGTTGGCGGCCATTCCGCCGGTCGCGGCCGGAGCCGTGGTGGTCGCCGCGCCCGGAGCCGCCGCCATGCCGCCGGCGGGCGTCGTGCCCATCGCGGCGTTGGTTTCGGCCGGGGTGGTGAAGGCCGGCGCCGAGGTCAGCTGCTCGCGCGAAGCCGTCAGAACGGCGCGCGGCTCGTTGTTCTGGCCCATCGTCCAGTTCACCTGATCGAAGGGAACGGCGATCGTCCTGGACTGGTCGCCGAGATAGGCGCCCGTGTCGATCACGACGGCCTTCACGGTGCCGTCGGCCGCCACGATGAGGTTCTCGATCTCGCCGGCTTCCTCGGCATTGGCGTCGGCCGAGGCGTAGACGTTCATGTCCATCAGGTCGTCGGAGAGATACTGGTTATCGCCCAGACTCTGGATATAGGCGATGTCGGCGACCGGAGCGGTGTCGGTGGTGGCGGGAGCGGCGGCGGTGGAGCCCTGGCTGGTCATGCCGCCCGTGCTCATGCCCTGATTGTTCATCGCGGGCTCGGTCGTCGTGGTCGGAGCGGCCGACTGCGCGAAGGCGCCGGTGGCGAGCACGGTGGCGATGGCTGTCGTCGCGAGGAGCTTGCGAACCATTCGAGTTCTCCCTTGAAGCTGTTGCGTGGAGTGGCTGGCGGCGCGCCGCGCCACCTTTCAGAAAGTTTAACCGCGTGGCGAGGGCTGAGTTCCGAACCCTTTCAAAAACGCCTTCGTGATCCGAAGCCGGTTTCGGTCAGGCGAAAGCGATGACGCCGAAGAAGAGGAGGAGCAGGAAGCCGACGAGGACGATCAGGATCAGAACCTTCGCGATGCCGGCCGATGCGCCCGCGACGCCGCGAAAGCCGAGCAGGCTCGCGATGGCCGCGACGACGAGAAGAATGACGATCCATTCGAGCATGTGAGACACCTTCCGTGCGCTGGCCGCGCCCTTCGCGGCTCCTGCGACAAAACGGTCGGCACCGACCTCAGTTCCCGTTCCCGCAGGGCCTCCCGCTCGGAGCCGCGCGCTCCATATGAGCGGCAAAACATTGGAAATCAGCGAGGCCGATCGGCGTCATGAAGGTTCATGCCCTCCTCAATCGCGATGGCGGCACTCTGCGGACGACGGACCTCGACGTCCTGAAGACGTTCATCTGCGACGAGTTTCGCCTTCATGGCCACGAGATCGACGTCGAGACGCTGTCCGGCGACGAACTGGCGGCGGCTCTCAAGACGCAGGCCGAGCGCAACGATCTCGACGTCCTGATGGTAGGGGGCGGCGACGGAACGGTCTCGTCGGCCGCCGCCAGCGTCGCGCATTCGCCCATCGCCCTCGCCGTGCTCCCGGCGGGCACGATGAACCTCTTCGCGCGCTCGATCCAGATTCCGCTGGAACTGGAAGAGGCCGTGCGCGCGCTGTCGACCGGCCGGATCGTGGAGGTCGACGTCGCCAGCGTGAACGACGAAATCTTCATCCACCAGTTCGCTGTCGGCCTTCACGCCCGCATGGTGCGCACGCGCGACAAGCTCGACTACGGCTCGCGGGTCGGAAAGATGTGGGCGAGCACCAAGGCGATCATGTCGGCCATCTACACGCTGCCGCTGGTGGACCTCGAAATCGAGATCGACGGAAAGCGCGAGTCGATCCGCACGCCAGCGGTCGCGATCTCCAACAATCTCTACGGCGACGGCCATGTGCCCTTCGCCGACGATCCGCAGGCCGGCAAGCTCGGCATCTACCTCATGCGCTCGCACGCCCGGCCGGCCATGCTGAAGATGACGATGGACATGATGCGCGGGGCCTGGAAGTCGAACAAGGACCTGACCGTCACCGAAGCCGAGTCCATCCGCATCGTCTATGGCGGCCGGAAGACCCACAATCGCGCCGTCATGGACGGCGAGCTGAAGACGCTCGATCGCGTGTCCGACGTGTCGATCCAGCGCCGCGCGCTGAAGGTCGTCGTGCCCGACGATGCCTCGCTGACCTGACGAAAACGGGGCGCACTTCTCGCGAAGCCGCCCCGATCGTTCCGGCCCGTTTCGGCGGCCGGCGCTTCGCGCTGGCCGCCGGTTTCGTCACCGCACTTCGTTGGAGAAGTCGTCCGGCGCGCGCGCGTCGCTTCGGCTCTCGGGGTCCATGCCGATGGACTCGGCGGTGCCATAGGCATGTCCGCCGTCCGCCAGCATGTCCATCGCATCGCGGATCTGCATCGCGATCGGCTCGAACTCGCTGCCGCGATCGATATCGGCGCGGTCGTCTATCTGGCCGGCGAGGGCCGAGAGGCGGTGCTGCTTTTCTTCGAGCGTCATCGCCGGATTGTTGAGGATGTCGTCGATCTCGTCCTGCGTGACGGGCTGGGCGATCCCCGGCCGGTCATCGTCGGCGCCGACCTCCGTGTTGAGGCCGGTCAAGGTGCGGTCGAAGCGCTGGATGTCGCTCATGTCGATCTCCCATTTCTCGATTCAGCAACGCGGTCGAGGGGAGGGAGGTTGCGGCGTGCCCCTCGTGAACTTTGTGTAAGGTGCGACATGACAAAGCCCGGCCGCTCGACACGAGCAACCGAGCTTCCTGCGTTCGGACAGGAGCGTGCGGATCAGGGGCGCGTGCCGGTGCCCGACGGAACGGCCGCGCTGTTGTTCGCCTGCGAAGGCGTCACGGTGGAGCTCGTAGTGTCGGTCGGCGTCGCGGGGGCGGCGCTCACGTCCGAATTCTGGACGCCGCCGATATTCTGATCGGGCAGCACGCTACCGTAGATGCCGAGGCCGGCAAACACGATGAGGGCGAGCGCCAGTCCGCCGAGGAGGACATAGAGGACCGGGCGTCCGGTTCGGCCCTGCCGCGCTTTCGTGGTGTTGAGCTCTGCCATGGACCTCTCCCATTGTTCGATATCTCAGGGGGAACAATTCGCGGCCGCGCGAAACGATCCATCGCGTTTTCGGGAAAAGTCGATCGGGGCAGGCGCCTGCCAAAAAAAGGGCGGTGCGCTCGCCGCGCACCGCCCTTCGATCTGCAGCCATGGGGCGCGCCGTCAGTCGCCGCGATCGCGATAGCCGCGCAGCGCCATGAACAGGCCCCAGAACGAGGCGAGCCCGACCGGCAGGAGAAGAAGCGCCTTGCGCTTGCGCACCATCGCGAAGATCAGCGGCAGGTTCGACACCGCCGCGACGCTTGCGATCGAGGCGACATCACGCTGAACGCGGTCCCGCGCGCGCTGGCGCGGGCGACGGCCGACGACGAGAAGCACCACATACATGATCGCGACGCCGATCAGACACACGAGACCGAAGCCGATCGATGTCTGGACATGGCCGTAGCGGAAGGCGAGCCATGTGAACAGCGCGTTCACGAGAAACCCGAACGCGCTGATCCCGAGGATCGCCATGACGATGTAGAGGGCCAGCGCCGTGCGAAGGCGCGCGATGTAGATCGACGCCTCGCCCGTAAAGACTTTGGTGATGAGCTGACCGAGCATCGATCAGTTTTTGAAGAGGCGCGCGTAGAGATAGCCGACGGCGGCCGCGATCAGCACGCTTTTGATCGGCTCGGCGCGCACGCGCTCGCTGACCTGCTCCTCGAACTCGCCGGCCGTTTCCTGCGCCTGACGGAAGTAGCGCTCGCCCCGGTCGCGCACTTCGTCGCGCAGCGCGAAGGCCTGCGAGCGCGCGTCGTCCGCCCGGCCGCCGGCGATCGTCTTCAGGGACTCGACCACCTGGGCGACATCCTCGCGCAGCTTGGCGACCTGCGACTCCAGATCGCCCTCGGCCTTGTGAGCCTCGGCCTTGCCGGACTGGGAGAAATCGGACGGCGTGCTGTCGGACATGGAAGGCTCCTTTACCCTACTGGTCGAAAACGACGGAACTGGCGGAGACCATCGCTGCCGATGGCCGGTGCCTGAATGGCGGGGCAGGGACGCTGGTTCCCTGTTGCGCTGCAAAAATCCTGCGCGGGTGCGATCCGCGCAAGAGAGCCTCAAGCGGCGGGTGCGACGCCGATGATCTGCGAGGAGATCGAATCCGGCCCGAACTCGCCGTCACCCTCGATGCCCAGGAGATCGGCCATGCGGGTGCGCGCCCGCGAGACGCGGCTCTTGATGGTGCCCACGGCGCATTTGCAGATGTCGGCGGCTTCCTCGTAGGAGAAGCCCGAGGCGCCGATCAGGATCAGCGCTTCGCGCTGGTCGTCCGGCAGCTGGTCGAGCGCCTTGCGGAAGTCCTGAAGGTCGAGATGGCCCTGCTGTTCGGGGTGCCCGGCGAGCTGCATGGCGTGGATGCCGTCCACGTCCTGGACCTCGCGGCCCTTCTTGCGCATCTGCGTGTAGAACTCGTTGCGCAGGATCGTGAACAGCCATGCCTTCAGATTGGTGCCGGGCTGAAACGTGTGCTGCTTGTCCCAGGCCTTGACCAGGGTCTCCTGCACCAGATCGTCGGCACGGTCGAAGGAGCCCGCCAGCGATGCGGCGAAGGCGCGCAGATTGGGGATGATGGCGATCAACTCACGGCGGAAGTCCGGTTCCTGACCCATGGTGGTTCAATCCTCCTTGGGCGTCTTGGCGGCCGACTCCACGGCATCCAAAGCGTCGAGAAGGGACAGAAATCGGTCGGGAATGGGCTCGCTCGCCACGTCGTCGTAATAGGCCTTCAAGCGCTTGCCGATGGCCGAACTCGAGCCCAGATCGGTCGGGCCGCCCGACGCAGGCGCGGTTTCGTGCTGCGGCTGCGCGCCTTCCCTGTTGTCTCGATCTTCCATACTGTCCCGTACCCTTGTCATGCTGATCCGCGCCGTCGCCATCACGCCGTCATGAGCGCTACATGTAGGACCGGCCCCGTTTCTCAAGTCCGGCCTTGCGGGAGGGTTCAAATATTGTCGCGACGCTCTGGCACTTCCCGAACGACGCCTTAACTTGGAGCGAAGCTGCGGATTGCAGGCCGCGCTCTCGAAGGGCGTCGGCGGCAGCTCCGTTCGTCGGAGGGCAGTGGTGTCGGCTGGCTTCACGGTCGGTCTTTTCGAGAGTTACGAGGGGAATTCCATGTCGATGTCCTCGCGCATAGCGCCGCACATTCCTTATCTTCGGCGGTACGCTCGCGCGCTCAGCGGTTCGCAGACCTCGGGCGATGCCTATGTGGCCGCCGTGCTGGAGGCGCTGATCGCCGAACCGAGCCTGTTCGACACGCAGGAAAGCCCCCGCATTTCCCTCTACAAGCTGTTCTCCTCGCTCTGGCAGTCGGTCGAGGTGAACGTGCGCGACGACGCGCCGGTTTCGGCCTGGGAAGAAAAAGCCTCGCGCAACCTGCGCGGCATCTCGCCCCTGCCGCGACAGGCCTTCCTCCTCGTAGCCGTCGAAGGCTTCACCACCGAGGAGGCCGCGACGATCCTTGGCGTCGGCGATGCCGATTTCTCCGAACTCATCGACCAGGCGAGTTCCGATATCGGCCGTCAGGTGTCCACCAACATCATGATCATCGAGGACGAGCCTCTGATCGCGATGGATATCGAGCAGATGGTGGAGAGCCTCGGCCATGGCGTGACGGGCATCGCCCGCACGCACAAGGAAGCGATCACCCTGTTCGAGCAGCAGAAGCCCGGCATGGTTCTCGCCGACATCCAGCTCGCGGACGGCTCCTCGGGCATCGATGCGGTGAACGAGATCCTGTCCAAGGTGTCCGTGCCGGTGATCTTCATCACCGCCTTCCCCGAGCGCCTCCTGACGGGCGAGCGGCCGGAGCCGACCTTCCTCGTCACCAAGCCGTTCAACCCGGACATGGTGAAGGCGCTGATCAGTCAAGCGCTGTTCTTCGAGACCGAGCGCGAAGCCGCCTGACGGAATGTAACTTCGGATGACTGCGCGGAGGGAGCCGCCTGAAATTTGAGGTTCAGGTTGGAACCTTCCGTGCTTCCCAGCGATATCCGTCAGGAACAATGAGGTTTCGGGTGGTTATGACAGGGTCTTGTCGGATGCTTGCAGGACCGATGCCAGTGGTGACGCGAGGTTCGGGCACGGGTCTCGACCGCGGGAGCATCCGAAACCTTCTGTTGAGGCCTTTGAGAGTGTTCCCGGAGGTTGAAGCCGTGCGCACTTTCGAATTATGTAGCCGGGAACGGTTTCGTAGAAATATCCGTGTAAGCCACGTCTTTGCATCGAGGCGCGGCCGGACGGAAAAGAGCAACGCGACATGGTAGCCTACAAGGCGCTCAAGGCATTGGCGAACACGGAAATGGCCCTGTTCGCTCAAGATACGAGCCTGCGCTACCTCTGGCTCTTCAATGCCGAGGGTTCATGGCTGGCGACGGCGCATAACGGCGATACGGATCACGACTTCCTGCCGGGGCCGGCGGCCGAGAAATCCACCTCGATCAAGCAGGACATTCTCCGAACCCACAAGCCGGCGCGGTTCGAGCTGCCGATCCTCAGCGGCGAGGCCGTGCGCTGGTTCGACATTCGCATCGATGTCGATCGCAACGATGCGGGCGAGGTGATCGGCATCATCGGCACGTCGCTCGAGATCACCGAACAGAAGCGGCGCGAGGAAACGCTGAAGACTCTCCTCAGGGAAGTCTCGCATCGCTCCAAGAATCTTCTCGCCATCATTCAGAGCCTCGCCAGCCAGACCGCGCGCCATTCGCTCACCGTGCCCGAATTCCTCGTGCGGTTTCGTGGACGCATCCAGTCCTTGGCGTCGTCGCAGGATATCGTCACCGACACCGACTGGCGCGGCGCCGACCTGTTCGGCCTCGTCACCCTTCAGGTCGAGCGCTACGCGCCTGACGGAATGGATCAGATCCAGTTCGACGGGATCGACGTCTATCTGTCGCCGACCGCTGCGCTGCATGTCGGGCTGGCGCTGCACGAACTGGCCGTGAACGCCGCCTCCTACGGCTCGCTCTCCGTACCGGGCGGCCGGGTCTCGATCCGCTCGGGGCTGGAGGAGCGAGGCGGATCGACCCTCCTTCTTCTCGAATGGACCGAATCGCGCGGGCCGCGCGTCCGGGTCGATCACGATCCGCGCTTCGGCACATCCACCCTGGAACGCATCGTCCCCAATTCCGTGGGCGGCGAAGCCGAACTCGACTATCAGCCGGATGGACTCCAGTACCGACTGCGTATTCCGTCCAACCAGTTCGAACTCATCTAGCGCATGGCTGATTCGGTCCCGACGCCGCATCGTTCGGGAACCTGAGATATGTTCAATCGGTTAACGTGGCGAAAGGATGTTCGCCATGGAACAGATCGCCGCCGTGCTCCTCCTCGTTGGTTGTAACGCTGAGATGTCGACCTGCCGCGAGATCCCCGTGCCCGAGCCCATTCAGGTCAGCATGGAATCTTGCGAAACGGCGCGCCCGCTCGCGATGCGTCTGGCCGGGGCAGGGGAGTCCAAGCTCTTCTCGACCTGCGTGCCCATGGCGTCGGCCAAGGGCAAGTCCTCGGTTTCGCTCGCCTGGGCGCTGACGCGCGGCGGGCAATTGAGCGTCGAGTTGGGGGATTCCAACAATCTCGTTGCCGCCCGCTGACGAACCGATCTGGAAGAGCGGAAGCCGGGTGCTATAACGTCGCCAGGGACGTTTGAATGGAGAAGGCTTTCCGATGAAGTCCATGATTCTCGCCGCCGTCGCGGCTAGCACTCTCGCGCTGAGCGGCTGCCAGTCGGTGGATCGCAACGTGGCGATCCCGGCCGGCATCGGCGCGCTCGGCGGCGCGGCCGTGGGCGCTGGGATCACCGGCAATGCGCGTGGCGCGCTGATCGGCGCGGCCGTCGGCGGCGCCGGCGGCGCTCTGCTCGGCGCGGCGACGAACCGTCCCGGCCAGTGCGTGTATCGCGACGGTCGCGGTCAGCGCTATTATGCGGATTGCCCGGCCGGTTACTGACCGTCCGTTCGGGATGACTAAAAGAGGCCGTCGCCCATCGCGGCGGCCTCGTTTCGTTTGGAGGATGCGATGCGCCGATCCGATCAGAACACGACCAGCCGCCGGCTTCGCCTCGGCGCCCTCGGTCTCGTGCTGACCCTGTCGACGCTGGCGCTGCCGGGCTGTCGCTCGGACGTTCTCCCAGCCGTGTTCGGGCTCGGCGAAGGGGGCATCGCCGCCTATGCGCCCGGCACGCTCCCGGACATTCAGGCGCATGAAGGCGACAAGCTGATCGGCCAGTCCGCGAGCGAGACCGGCCGCTGCATCTACGAGAACGCCGTGGGCCGCCGCTTCCGCGCCGATTGCCCGGAGGGCTACAAGCCCTGAGGCGAATCTTTTTCGCTTGCCTCTGAGCTATCGGCCTCGCGGGCGAGGTGGACGAAGGCATCGCGATAGTCGCCCGGCGTTTCCACCACGCGAGCGAAATCCACACGAACGAGCCCGTCGCCGCGCTGCGCCTCGAAGCCGAGCGGATCGAGCGTCACGATGCGCCAGTCGCTTCCCGACTGCGCCCGCGCATGGCGCAGGATGGCGTCGAGATTGTCGGCGTGATCCTCGTTCATATGCCGGATGACAGCGGCCTCGCGGGCGAGGATGTCGCTTGCCACCTCCCGGCAAAGGTCGTCGCGGGTCAGTCGATAGGCGCGGGCAAAGCCCCCGTTCAGAAGCCCGGAGCGGACCCGAAGTCGCCAGAAGGCGAAGTCCGCGAAATCCGCATAAAGGGCCGCACGTGGCAGGCGCGCAAGAAAACGGGCCCGGGCGGTATCGTGTTCGGAACTGCCGGCCTCGATCCGCGCCGCGTCGCAGCGAAGGGTCAGGCGCGCGGATGCCAAGGGATCGCCCTTGTCGACCTCGCCCACGAGAAGCGAGGCGACGGGATGGGCGCGAAGGGCCTTGGTGTGATCCGACAGATCGGACAGGAGGAGGAGCACGTCGCCGCCGGGCTCGCGGGCCAGCGCGACGCGGGTCGCGAGCGGCAGCCCGTCCGAGGCGTCGAGCGTCGCCAAGGCGCCATGGCGTGCTTCGCCGGCGAGCCGCCGCGCGTCGCGACGCGCGGCCTCGTCGGGCACCAGGAACGGCTCGGCGCGACGCTGCGCGTCAGATGGATCGTCGGTCATTTTGCGCGGCCTTCCCCTCTCATGGCCTCCCCAAATGAGGCGAAATGAACTATCTCAGCCCGATAGGAAGCGGGAAGGCCCAGTCCTTCGCCGTCGACGGAGTTCCCATGTCCGACACGCTCAAATCCGCCATTCTCGACGTTCTGCGCTCCATTCCGACGCCGGATGGCGGGGGGGATGTGGTGTCTCGCGACATGGTGTCGGACATCTTCGTCGCCGACCGCAAGGCCTTCTTCTCGCTGAGCGTCGCGGCGAGCGAGGCGGAGCGCTTCGAAGGGTTTCGGCAGGAAGCCGAGCGCCGCGTCACCGAAATCGAGGGGATCGACACGGCAATGGTCGCGCTGACCGCCGAGCGCAAGGGCGCGGGCATGGCCGCCCGCCCGGCGCCGACGCCTCGGCCGCAGCCCGGCGCGCCGCATCCGCACCATCATCCCCGTCCGCGTCCGGGCGGCGCCGCCATGCCCGCGCCGCCGGTGGCGCCGCCGCGTCCCGTGCGGCCCGATATTCCGGGCATCCGCCGCATCGTGGCGGTGGCGAGCGGCAAGGGCGGCGTCGGCAAGTCGACCACCGCCGTCAATCTGGCGCTCGCGCTCTCCTCGCTCGGCCTCAAGGTCGGTTTGCTCGACGCCGACATCTACGGCCCGTCCGTGCCGCGCCTCCTGCATCTGTCGGGCAAGCCCGAGACACGCAACGGTCGCACCATGGTGCCGCTCGAAGCCTATGGGCTGAAGGCCATGTCGATGGGCTTCCTCGTGGAAGAGGAAACGCCGATGATCTGGCGCGGGCCGATGGTCATGTCGGCCTTGACGCAGATGTTGCGCGAAGTGGAATGGGGCGATCTCGACATGCTCGTGGTCGACATGCCGCCGGGCACGGGAGACGCGCAGCTCACCATGGCGCAGTCCGTGCCGCTCGCCGGGGCCGTGATCGTCTCGACGCCGCAGGATCTCGCGCTGATCGACGCGCGCAAGGGCCTCGCGATGTTCCGCAAAGTCGAGGTACCCGTTCTCGGAATCGTCGAGAATATGAGTTATTTCGTCGCGCCCGATACGGGCAAGCGATACGATATTTTCGGCCATGGCGGCGCGCGGGCCGAAGCCGAGCGCCTGGGCGTGCCCTTCCTGGGCGAGGTGCCGCTCGAAATGGTGATTCGCGAAAGCTCCGATGCGGGCCGCCCGGTGGTCGCCGACGACCCGTCCGGACCTCATGCACAGGTTTATCGGGACATCGCGGCGCGGGTTCTGGCCTCGATCGAAGGGGTTTCGGCCACGACTCCCAAGGCACCCACAATTGTTTTTGACTGATTGCTCAGACGATAGGCTTGCACAAAACTTGATTTTTGGTCTCCATGCGGGCTCCCGGCGGCAATGGCGCCGCCACGACGTTCATGGAGAACGCATTGATGACATTGGCGAAGAAGCTGCTGGCCGCCACGGCAATCGTCCTGACTCTGGGATCGGCCGCCTCGGCAAAAACCTTCGTCTTCTGTTCGGAAGGCTCGCCGGAAGGCTTCGACCCCGGCCTCTACACGGCCGGCACCACGTTCGATGCCTCGGCCCATCCGATCTACAACCGCTTGACCGAGTTCAAGAAGGGCACGACCGAGACCGAACCGGGCCTCGCCGAGAGCTGGACCGTTTCGGAAGACGGCAAGCAGTACACGTTCAAGCTGCGCCCGGGTGTCAAGTTCCACGCGAACGACACGTTCACGCCGACGCGTGACATGAACGCCGACGACGTCGTGTTCTCGTTCGACCGTCAGGGCAACGCGAGCAATCCCTGGCACCAGTATGTCTCGGGCGCGTCCTGGGAATACTACGCCTCGATGTCGATGCCCGACATCGTGCAGTCCGTCGAGAAGGTGGACGACCTCACGGTCCGCTTCAACCTGAAGAGCGCCTATGCGCCGTTCCTCGCGAACGTCGCCATGCCCTTCGCCTCGATCGTGTCGAAGGAATATGCCGACAAGCTGGCCGAGGCCGGCAACCAGGCGCAGTTCAACCAGCAGCCGATCGGCACCGGGCCGTTCCGCTTCGTCGCCTATCAGCCCGATGCCGTGATCCGCTATCAGGCCTTCGCCGACTATTGGGGCGGCAAGCAGCCGATCGACGATCTCGTCTTCGCCATCACCAAGGACGCCTCGGTTCGCCAGCAGCGCCTTCTGGCGAACGAGTGCCAGCTGATGGCCTATCCGAACCCGGCCGACGTGCCGGCGCTGCAGGCCAACAAGGACCTGACGGTCGCCGAGCAGGAAGGCCTGAACGTCGGCTACTTCGCCTACAACACGCAGGTCGCACCCTTCGACAAGCCCGAAGTGCGTCGCGCGCTGAACATGGCGATCGACAAGGACGCCATCATCCAGGCCGTCTACCAGGGTGCCGGCCAGAAGGCCAAGGCGCCGATCCCGCCGACCATGTGGAGCTACAACGACGCTCTCAAGGACGACGCCTACGATCCGGAAGCGGCCAAGAAGGCGCTGGAAGCGGCCGGCGTCAAGGATCTTTCGATGAAGATCTGGGCCATGCCCGTGTCGCGTCCCTACAACCCGAACGCCGCCCGCATGGCCGAGCTGATCCAGGCGGACTTCGCCAAGGTCGGCGTCAAGGCCGAGATCGTCACCTACGAATGGGGTGAGTATCTCGAGCGCTCGAAGGACAAGAACCGCGACGGCGCGGTCCTGCTCGGCTGGACCGGCGACAATGGCGACCCGGACAACTTCCTGGCCGTTCTCCTCGGCTGCGACGGCGTGGGCGGTGCGAACCGCGCGCAATGGTGCAACCAGGACTTCGAGAAGCTGATCCAGGAAGCCAAGACCGTTTCCAAGCAGGAAGACCGTGCCAAGCTCTACGAGCAGGCGCAGGTCATCTTCAAGGAACAGGCGCCCTGGGCCACGATCGCCAACTCGGTGGTCTACGTGCCGATGCGCTCCAACGTCGTCGGCTTCGTCCAGAGCCCGCTCGGCGACTACACGTTCGACGGCGTCGATCTGAAGGACTGAGCGCGCCACAACGCGCTGAGCGAGGAGGGGCGGCGCGCAGCCGCCCCTTTTCCTTTTGGTCAAAACTCTGCTTTATGCAGCCAATTCAAACCGATGCGGTGACGCGCGCCCGCAGAACCGTGTAGAGCGCCCCCATGTTTCGCTTTCTTATGGCTCGTCTCGGCATTCTCGTGCCGACCTTTCTGGGCGTCGCTCTCGTCGCCTTTTCCTTCATCCGGCTCCTGCCGGGCGACCCCGTCACGCTGATGGCGGGCGAGCGCGGCGTCAGCGCCGAACGCCACGCCCAGCTGACGGCGGCGCTCGGCTACGACCAGCCGCTGCCGATCCAGTTCATGAACTACATCGTGCAGCTGTTTCACGGCGATTTCGGGACGTCGATCGTCACGCGGCGCCCGGTTCTGACCGAGTTCCTGACGCTCTTCCCGGCGACCGTCGAACTCTCGCTCGTCGCGATCTTCCTGGCGGTGCTGATCGGCGTTCCCGCCGGCGTCTTCGCCGCCGTGAAGCGCGGCTCCTGGCTCGATCAGACGATCATGGGCACGGCGCTCGTCGGCTATTCCATGCCGATCTTCTGGTGGGGCCTGCTCCTCATCATCTTCTTCTCGGGAACGCTCGGCTGGACGCCCGTCTCGGGCCGCATTTCGCTGATGTATTTCTTCCCGCAGGTGACGGGCTTCATGCTGGTGGACAGCCTCCTGTCCGGGCAGAAGGGCGCCTTCGCCTCGGCGCTCAGCCATCTGATCCTGCCGAGCGTCGTGCTCGCCACGATCCCGCTCGCCGTGATCGCGCGGCAGACGCGCTCGGCCATGCTGGAAGTGCTGAGCGAGGACTATGTGCGCACCGCCCGCGCCAAGGGCCTCAAGCCCAACCGCGTCATCGGCATTCATGCCCTGCGCAACGCGCTGATCCCGGTCATCACGACGATCGGCCTGCAGATCGGCGTGATGATGGCCGGCGCGATCCTGACCGAGTCGATCTTCTCCTGGCCGGGCATCGGCAAATGGATGGTCGATAGCGTGTTCCGCCGTGACTACCCAGTGGTGCAGGGAGGTCTCCTCCTGATTGCGCTCGTGGTGATGGTCGTCAATCTCGTGGTCGATCTTCTCTACGGCCTCATCAACCCCCGCGTCCGCGCGCGATAAGGAGAGGCTCTGATGTCCCATATCGAAGCTCAGGAAGCGGAAGCCGGCATCGGCTCCAACATGCCGGACCACGCGCCGCCCGCCGGCGGCCGCGCGCAGATGCTGCGCGAGTTCTGGTACTATTTCTCGGTCAATCGCGGCGCGGTGGCGGGTCTTTTCGTCTTCCTGCTGATCGTTCTTCTCGCGATCCTCGCGCCGGTTCTCGCTCCGCACGATCCGACCGCGCAGAACCGCGCGGCGCTTCTCGTGCCGCCGGTCTGGCAGGAGGGCGGGCAGGCGGCCTTCCTGCTCGGCACCGACGCGGTCGGGCGCGACGTCCTGTCCCGCCTTCTGTTCGGCGCGCAGTACTCGCTCTTCATCGGCGTCGTCGTGGTGGTGCTCGCCGTCTCCACCGGCGTCGTGATCGGCCTCGTCGCCGGTTATTATCGCGGCTGGGTCGACACGGTCATCATGCGCGTGATGGACGTGATCCTGGCCTTCCCCTCGCTGCTTCTGGCGCTGGTTCTGGTCGCGATCCTCGGCCCCGGCCTCACCAACGCGATGATCGCCATCGCGCTCGTGCTGCAGCCCCATTTCGTGCGTCTGACGAGAGCCTCGGTTCTCGCCGAAAAGGAGCGTGAATATGTCGTGGCGGCGCGGGTCGTCGGCGCGGGGCCGCTGCGTCTCATGTTCAAGACGATCCTGCCGAACTGCCTCGGCCCGCTCATCGTACAGGCGACGCTGTCCTTTTCCAGCGCGATCCTCGATGCGGCGGCGCTCGGCTTCCTCGGCCTCGGCGCCCAGCCTCCGACGCCCGAATGGGGCACGATGCTGGCCGAAGCGCGCGAGTTCGTGCTGCGCGCCTGGTGGGTCGTGACCCTGCCGGGTCTCGCCATCCTCATCACGGTGCTCGCCATCAATCTCGTGGGCGACGGTCTGCGCGACGCGCTCGACCCGAAGATGCGCCGGAGCTGATCCCATGTCGCTTCTCGAAATCCGCAATCTCACCGTCAGCTTCGACACCGCCTCCGGCCCCTTCAAGGCCGTGGACGGGATCGACATCCATGTCGACAAGGGCGAGGTCCTCGCCATCGTCGGCGAGTCGGGCTCCGGCAAGTCGGTCGGCATGCTCGCCACCATGGGCCTTCTGCCCAAGACCGCGACCGTCACGGCCGACCGGATGCTGTTCGACGGCCGCGACATGCGCGCGATCTCCGGCCGCGAGCGCCGCCAGCTCATCGGGCGCGACATCTCGATGATCTTTCAGGAGCCGATGGCGAGCCTCAATCCGTGCTTCACGGTCGGCTTCCAGCTCACCGAGACGCTGCGCTTCCATCTCGGCCTCGGCCGCTCGGAGCGCAAGCGCCGGGCGATCGAGCTTCTGGAGGCGGTCGGCATTCCCGACCCGGCCTCGCGCCTCTCGGTTTATCCGCACCAGATGTCGGGCGGCCAGTGCCAGCGCGTGATGATCGCCATGGCGATCGCCTGCAACCCCAAGCTCCTGATCGCCGACGAGCCCACGACGGCGCTCGACGTGACGATCCAGAAGCAGATCCTCGACCTCCTCGTCGGGCTCCAGCGCGAGCACGGGATGGGGCTCATCATGATCACCCACGACATGGGCGTCGTCGCCGAAACGGCGCACCGCGTCGTCGTGCAGTACAAGGGCCGCAAGATGGAAGAGGCGGACGTGCTCTCCCTGTTCGAAGCGCCGAAACATCCCTATACGCGCGCGCTTCTCTCCGCTCTGCCGGAGAACGCGACCGGGGACCGCCTGCCGACCGTCGCCGACGCCATGGCGCTGGAGGGAATGCGATGAGCACGGTTCTCGAAGCGCGCGGCCTCAAGCGCGACTACCACATCGCGGGCGGGCTCTTCTCGCCGACGAAGACCGTCCACGCCGTGAAGGGCGTCAGCTTCTCGGTGGATCGCGGGCAGACGCTCGCGATCGTCGGTGAATCGGGCTGCGGCAAGTCCACGCTCGCGCGGATGCTGACCCTGATCGACGCGCCGACCGCCGGTTCGCTCCATATCGACGGCCAGCCGATGGACGTCGCCAAGGGCGTGACCTCCGATATGCGCCGCAAGGTGCAGATCGTGTTCCAGAACCCCTATGGCTCGCTCAACCCGCGCCAGAAGGTCGGCGACGTGTTGACCGAGCCGCTGCTTCTCAACACCGATCTGTCCGCCTCGCAGCGGCGCGAGAAGGCCATGGCCATGCTCGTCAAGGTCGGCCTCGGTCCGGAGCACTTCAACCGCTATCCGCACATGTTCTCCGGCGGCCAGCGCCAGCGCATCGCCATCGCGCGCGCGCTGATGCTGAACCCGAGCCTTCTCGTTCTCGACGAGCCGGTCTCGGCGCTCGACCTGTCGGTGCAGGCGCAGATCCTGAACCTTCTGGCCGATCTGCAGGACGAGCTCGGCCTCACCTATGTCTTCATCAGCCACGACCTGTCGGTCGTGCGCTACATCGCCGACAAGGTGATGGTGATGTATTACGGCGAGGTGGTAGAATACGGCACGCGCGACGAGGTCTTTGCCGCGCCGAGCCACGACTACACGAAGAAGCTGTTCGCCTCGACGCCGCGCGCCGATATCGAGAGCATCCGCGCCCGCATGGCCGCCCGCGGCGCGCCGGCCGCCTGACGATCGACGCCGCCGCCTTCTCGAGGGCGGCGGCGCTCCCAGGAGAGGTCTCACAAGGGCAGGGCGGTCGTGCTCTTGATCTCCTCCATCACCGCATAGGTGTGGGTTTCCCGAATGCCGGGAAGTTCCAGAAGCGCCTGCGCCAGAAAGGCGCGATAGGCGACCATGTCCTTTACCCGCGCTTTCAGAAGATAGTCGAAGCCGCCCGCTACCATGTGGCATTCCAGAATGTCGGCATTGGCCTTGGCGGCGCGTCCGAACTCGGTGAACACGTCCTCGCTGGTGCGATCGAGCTTCACTTCCACGAAGACCACGAGCCCACGATCCAGCTTCTCGGGCGACAGGCGCGCATGATGGCCGAGAATGAAGCCTTCCTCGGTCAGCCGCTTGACGCGCGCCGCGACGGCGGTCGGCGAAAGGTGAACGCGGGCCGCCAGATCCACCGTGGAAAGCCGGGCGTCCGCTTGAAGCGCGCGGAGGATATTTCGGTCCTTTTCGTCCAGCGTGGCGTTTTCCATCGCGCGATATCCCTCAGGCTTCGAAATCCAGCGTATAGGATGCGATAATCGCCGGGAAAGAAAGTCCGGGATTTGATAGGGTCCGGCGCGATCTTCCCCCGCCGACGGAGCCCCGGTTTTCATGAGCCTCGCGCCCTTTTCCGCCCCCTATTCACCCAGCGACCGCGACGCCGTCGCCGGCCTCCTGAAAGCCGCCGAAAGCTTTGCCGTGGACGAGGGCGCGGTGAAGGCGCGCGCCCGCCATTACATCGAGAGCATCCGCTCGCGCGCGGGCGGCATCGGCGCGGTGGAAGACTTCATGCGCGAATTCGGCCTCTCGACGCGCGAGGGGCTGGCGCTGATGGTGCTGGCCGAAGCGCTCCTGCGCGTGCCCGACACCGAAACGCAGGACCGCCTGATCGAGGACAAGATCGGCGCGGGCGACTGGGCCAATCGCGAGCCCATCGTCGATCAGAAGATGATGGCGGCCTCGGCCTGGGCGCTCGGCCTGTCGGCCCGCATCATCCGCCCGCACGAGACGCCGTCCGGCATCGTGCAGTCGCTGGTGAAGCGCGTCGGCGCGCCGGCCGTGCGCACCGCGACCCGTCAGGCCATGCGCTTTCTCGGCCGGCAGTTCGTGCTAGGCGAGACGATCGAGGACGCGCTGGAGCGGGCGCGCGGCTTCGAGAAGAAGGGCTATCGCTACTCCTACGACATGCTGGGCGAGGGCGCGCGCACCAAGCGGGACGCCGAGCGCTACTTCAAGGCCTATGCCGACGCGATCGAGGCGATCGGCCGCAAGGCCGGCAACAAGGCGCTGCCCGATCGCCCGGGCATCTCCGTCAAGCTCTCGGCGCTGCATCCGCGCTACCATCCAACCCATCGCGACACCGTGCTGCGCGAGCTGGTGCCGCTGGTGGTGGACCTCGCCAACCGCGCCCGCTCCTATGATCTGAACTTCACGATCGACGCGGAAGAAGCCGAGCGTCTGGAGCTCTCGATCGACGTGATCGAAGCCGTCGTGGAGCAGGTGACGTTCGACGGCTGGATCGGCTTCGGTCTGGCGATCCAGGCCTATGGAAAGCGCGTGATCCCGCTGATCCGTCATCTCGACGCGATCGCCGAGCGGGCGGGCATCCGCATGATGGTGCGCCTCGTGAAGGGCGCTTATTGGGACACCGAGATCAAGCAGTCCCAGGAAAAGGGCCTGCCCGGTTTCCCGGTGCATACGGTGAAACCGGCGACGGACCTGTCCTACCTCGCCAGCGCCAACGAGCTTCTCCAGCGCCGAGCCCGGCTCTATCCGCAATTTGCCACGCACAATGCACTGACCGTCGCCAACATCCTGGAGATGGCCGGCTCGAATCGCTCGGGCTTCGAGTTCCAGCGCCTGCACGGCATGGGCGAATCGCTCTACGAGGCGCTGCGCGAGGACACGAAGGGCGAGGTCTCCTGCCGCATCTACGCGCCGGTCGGCGGCTATAGCGATCTACTGGCCTATCTCGTGCGTCGCCTCCTCGAGAATGGCGCCAATTCCTCCTTCGTCGCCAAGGTCGGTGACGTGAAGGTGCCGGTCGATGATCTCCTCGCCCATCCGCGCGAGCTTCTGCAGGGCGGGCGCGTCACCCATGCGGGGGTCGTCAACCCGACCGATCTGTTCGGCTCGCGGCCAAATTCCAAGGGCACGGAGTTCGGCGACCGCTGGGCGCTGGCCGCGCTCCTGAAGGCCCGCGACGGCGCCAAGCTCGCAGGTCTTTCGGCCGATCCCGTGCAAGGGCTCGACACGCGCGCCGCGATCGACATCCGCTCGCCCGTGGACGGCGCGGCCGTCGGCACCAGCCGCTTCCTGACGGCTGCCGGCGCGACGGCGCTGGTCGAGCGCGCGAAGGCGGCGGTCCGCGCCACCGAAGCCGTGCCGGCCACGACCCGCGCCGCGCAGCTTCGCCGCGCCGCCGATCTTCTGGAAGCGCGCGAGGGCGAGTTTCTCGCGCTTCTGACGCGTGAAGCCGGCAAGACGCTGGACGACGGGATCGCGGAACTGCGCGAGGCCGTGGACTTCTGCCGCTTCTATGCCGCCGAGGCCGAGCGCCTCCTGGCGCAGCCCGTCGCCCTGCCGGGGCCGACCGGCGAGGAGAACCGGCTGATCTATCGCTCGCGCGGCGTCGCCGTCTGCATCTCGCCCTGGAACTTCCCGCTCGCGATCTTCCTTGGCCAGGTTGCGGCGGCGCTGGCCGGCGGCAATGTGGTGATCGCCAAGCCCGCCGAGCAGACGCCGCTGATCGCCGCCCGCGCGGTGGCGATCCTGCACGAGGCGGGCTTCTCCAAGGACGCGGTCTATCTGGCGCCGGGTGACGGCGAAGCCGGCGCGGCGCTCGTCGCCCATCCGGCGACCGCGCTCGTCGCCTTCACGGGATCGACCGAGACCGCCTTCGCCATCAACCGCTCGCTCGCCGCCCGCAACGCGCCGATCGCGCCGCTGATCGCGGAAACCGGCGGCATGAACGCCATGATCGTGGACGCGACGGCGCTTCCCGAGCAGGTGGCGGACGATGTCGTGCGCTCGGCCTTCCGCTCGGCCGGCCAGCGCTGCTCGGCGCTGCGGCTTCTCTTCGTGCAGGCCGATGTCGCGGATCGAATGCTGGCGATGATCGAGGGCGCGGCCGCCGAGCTCCATGTCGGCGACCCCGCCGATCTCGAGACCGATGTCGGCCCGGTGATCGACGCCGCGCAGGCCGAGATGCTGACCGGCCATATCGCCGAGATGCGCGCCAAGCAAAATGTCCGTTTCGAGGGCAAGCTCCCGGCCGACCTGCCGGCGGCCGGGCACTATGTCGCCCCGACCATCGTCGAGATCGACCGGCCGGAGGCGCTGACCCGCGAAGTGTTCGGGCCGGTGCTGCATGTCGTCAGATGGAAGGCCGGCGATCTCGCCAAGGTCTGCGACGCGGTGGACGCGACGGGCTTCGGCCTGACGCTCGGCGTTCATTCGCGCATCGACGAGACGATCCGCTTCGTGAAGGAGCGGCTGACGGTCGGCAATGTCTATGTGAACCGCAACATGATCGGCGCCATCGTCGGCTCGCAGCCTTTCGGCGGCTCGGGCCTGTCGGGCACCGGACCGAAGGCCGGCGGGCCGAACTATCTTGCCCGCTTCGTGCGCGAGCAGGTGATCTCCACCAACACGGCGGCGGCAGGCGGAAACGCCAGCCTGATCGCCGCCGGCGGGGATTAAGCCTCAACGCTCCTTGCGCCCGGCGCCGCCCTTCGTATGGTGGCGCCGGGCCTCCCCGGCGAGGCCGTGCCAGCATGGAGCCTTCGTTCGTGGCCGAGCCTTTGTCCGACATCGCCATCGCGCGCGCCGCCCAGAAGAAGCCGATCGCCGCGATCGCCGCCCGGCTCGACATTCCCGAGGACGCGCTGATCCCCTATGGCCGCGACAAGGCCAAGCTGGACGCCGCCTTTCTCGAGGGCTTGAAGGATCGCCCCGACGGCAAGCTGATCCTCGTCACCGCCATCAACCCGACGCCCGCCGGCGAGGGCAAGACGACCACGACGGTCGGCCTCGGCGACGGGCTGAACCGCATCGGCAAGCGCGCGGCGATCTGCCTGCGCGAGCCCTCGCTCGGCCCCTGCTTCGGGCAGAAGGGCGGGGCGGCCGGCGGCGGCTATGCGCAGGTCATCCCGATGGAGGACATCAACCTCCATTTCACGGGCGACTTCCACGCCATCACCACGGCGCACAATCTCCTCGCCGCGATGGTGGACAATCATCTCCACTGGGGCAACGCGCTGGGGCTCGACCCGCGCCGCATCGTCTGGCGCCGCGTCATGGACATGAACGACCGGGCGCTGCGCGACATGGTGCAGTCGCTCGGCGGCCCGGCCAACGGCCTGCCGCGCGAATCGGGCTTCGACATCACCGTCGCCTCCGAGATCATGGCGATCGTCTGCCTCGCCGCCGATCTCGACGATCTGCAGGAGCGGCTCGGGCGCATCGTCATCGGCTACCGGCCCGACAAGTCGCGCGTCACGGCGCGCGACCTGAAGGCCGACGGCGCCATGGCCGCGCTCCTGAAGGACGCGATGCTGCCCAATCTCGTGCAGACCGTGGAGAACAACCCCGCCTTTGTGCATGGCGGGCCCTTCGCCAATATCGCCCATGGCTGCAATTCGGTGGTCGCGACCCGCGCCGCGCTGAAGCTCGCCGACTATGTGGTGACGGAAGCGGGCTTCGGGGCCGATCTCGGCGCCGAGAAGTTCTTCGACATCAAATGCCGGCAGGCCGGGCTGAAGCCGGCCGCGACTGTCATCGTCGCCACCGTGCGCGCGCTGAAGATGAATGGCGGCGTCGCCAAGTCCGAACTCGGCACGGAGAATGTCGAGGCCGTCCGGCGCGGCGCGGCCAATCTCAAGCGCCATGTCGGCAACTGCATCTCCTTCGGCGTGCCGGCCATCGTCGCGATCAACCATTTCGGGACGGACACCGACGCCGAGATCGAGGCCGTGCGCGAGGCGGCGGCGGAAGCGGGCGTCGAGGCGGTCCTTTGCCGGCACTGGGCGCAGGGCTCGGCGGGCGCGGAGGAACTCGCCGAGAAGGTCGCGAGCCTTGCCGATTCCGGCCGCGCCCGCTTCAAGCCGATCTATCCCGACGAGACCAGCCTTCTCGGCAAGATCGAGACCGTGGTGAAGGACATCTACCACGGCGCGGCGGTAACGGCGGAGCCCGCCGTGTTGAAGGCGCTGGACGGCTTCCAGGCCGATGGCTACGGCCATTTCCCGGTCTGCATGGCCAAGACCCAATATTCCTTCTCGACCGACCCCGCCCGGCTGGGTGCGCCGACCGATCATATCGTGCATGTGCGCGAGGTGCGGCTGGCCGCAGGCGCCGGCTTCGTGGTGGCGATCTGCGGCGACATTCTCACCATGCCCGGCCTGCCGCGACAGCCGGCGGCCGAGCGCATCTTCCTCGACGCGGAAGGGCGCGTGGAAGGGCTGTTCTGAGGCGCTCGCCCGAAGCCGGCCGAAGCCGAGGGTCGCTGCGCTCGTCTGACGAGCGCCGGGGATCGTGCCAAGCGTGCCGGTCTCGTCTAGAAATCGTCGCTGAAACGAGGATGCCGGCCATCGCGGTCGGGCCCGTTCAGCGGAGAGCCGACGCATGCCCGATGGTCTGATCCTCTACACGAACCCCATGTCGCGCGGACGCATCGTCCGCTGGATGCTCGAAGAGGTCGGCGCACCCTACGAGGCGAAGATCCTCTCCTATGGCGAGGGGATGAAGGCGCCCGAGTTTCTCGCCCTCAACCCGATGGGCAAGGTGCCGACCCTCATCAATGACGGCGTGGTGGTGACGGAGGTCGCGGCGATCTGCGCCTATCTCGCCGAAACCTTCCCCGAAGCCGGCCTCCTGCCGCGCACGGCTTCGGAGCGCGCCGCCTATTATCGCTGGATGTTCTTTGCGGCCGGCCCGCTGGAAGCAGCCGTCACCAATCGCACGCTCGGCGTCACCGTGCCCGACGAGAAGCGCGCCTTCGTCGGATACGGCTCCTACGAGACCGCCCTCGACGCGCTGGAAGGCGCGGTTTCGGTCTCCAGCTTCATCGCCGGAGACAGGTTCACCGCCGCCGACGTCTATGTCGGCAGTCACGTTGCCTGGGGCCTTCAGTTCGGCTCGATCGAGCGCCGGCCGGCTTTCGAGGCCTATGCCGAACGCGTCCGGTCCCGCCCGGCCTATCGCCGCGCCACCGAGATCGACGACGCGCTTCTGGCCGCCGCGAAGGGCTGAGCCGGCCGCTCGCGCGCACTTGCGAAGCACTGGCAAATAAGGCCTTGCGGGGAATTTTCGTTGCGATCGGCCGGGCTCTGGGCTAGGTCTTCCGCCATGACGAACGCGCGCAACATCGGCAAGTGGTGGCTCATCCGCACATAGGCGGCTGGCGAACACGTGCGTCTGTTCGAAACAAAGGCCGCCCCGGGAAACCCGGCGGCCTTTTTGCTTGAAAAAGGGGCCGTGAGGGCCGGTGCTTCTTGAAGGAGTGGAACCCATGACCCTCGAAACCGCCAGCGACGGCGCGTTCCGATACGAGACCGAAGGCGGTGTCACCGTCACCCGCCGGCGCCGCGACGTCGCCTATGCGGGGGCGATCGAGCCCTATGTCGATCGGCTCGACACGAGGCGCGGCGCGGTCTTCTCCTCCAATTACGAATATCCCGGCCGCTACACGCGCTGGGACACGGCGATCGTCGATCCGCCGCTCGCCGTCACCTCGTCCGGCCGTCACGTCCGGGTGGAGGCGCTGAACCCGCGCGGCCATGTGCTCCTCGGCTTCGTGGCGGACGCGCTGGAGGGCCACGAGGACCTCGCCGAGACCCTTCGCGGCGAAAGCCGCCTCGATCTGACCGTCGCCCTGCCGTCGCGCGCCTTCACGGAAGAAGAGCGCTCGCGCATGCCGACCGTCTTTTCCGTGCTGCGCGCCATCGTCGCCCTGTTCAAGTCGGACGAGGACAGCGATCTCGGCCTTTACGGCGCCTTCGGCTACGATCTGGCCTTCCAGTTCGATCCGGTTCGCGAAACGCAGGCGCGCGACGACGCGCGGCGCGATCTCGTCCTCTACCTGCCGGACGAGATCCTGATCGTCGATCACTATTCGGCGCGCGCCTATGTCGAGGCCTACGAGTTTTCCAAGGACGGGCGCTCCACCGAAGGGCTGGAAGGGGGCGGCACCGACGCGCCCTTCGTGCCGGCCAACGAGGCGCCCAAGCGCGGCGATCACGAGCCCGGCGAATACGCCTCGCTCGTGCGCCGCGCCAAGGACAAGTTCATGCGTGGCGACCTGTTCGAGGTCGTGCCGGGCCAGACCTTCTACGAGCGCGTCGAAAGCCGCCCCTCGGCCGTGTCGCGCCGCCTGAAGGCGATCAATCCCTCGCCCTATTCCTTCTTCATCAATCTTGGGCGGAACGAATTCCTGATCGGGGCGAGCCCCGAAATGTTCGTGCGCGTGTCGGGCCGCCGCGTGGAAACCTGCCCGATTTCCGGCACGATCCGGCGCGGCGAGGACGCGATCTCGGATTCCGAGCAGATCCTGAAGCTCCTGAACTCCAAGAAGGACGAGTCGGAACTCACCATGTGTTCCGACGTCGATCGCAACGATAAGAGCCGCGTCTGCGAGCCGGGCTCGGTGCGCGTCATCGGCCGGCGTCAGATCGAGATGTATTCGCGCCTGATCCACACGGTGGACCATATCGAGGGCCGCCTGCGCGAGGGCATGGACGCGATGGACGCCTTCCTGTCCCACGCCTGGGCGGTGACGGTGACGGGCGCGCCCAAGCTCTGGGCCATGCGCTTCATCGAGGAGAACGAGAAGAGCGCCCGCGCCTGGTATGGCGGCGCGGTCGGCATGGTGCATTTCAACGGCGATCTGAACACCGGCCTGACGCTGCGCACGATCAGGCTGAATGGCGGCATCGCCGAAGTGCGCGCCGGCGCGACGCTCCTCTACGATTCCAACCCGGAAGAGGAAGAGGCCGAGACGGAGCTGAAGGCCTCCGCGCTTCTCGCCGCCATTCGCGAGGCCGGCGCGCCGCAGGCTTCCGGCGCCACGGCCGAGCGCGCCAAGGTCGGGGAGGGCGTTCGCATCCTCCTCGTCGATCACGAAGACAGTTTCGTCCACACGCTCGCCAATTATTTCCGCCAGACCGGCGCCGAGGTGACGACGGTTCGCACGCCCGTGCCCGAAGAGATCTTCGACCGCGTGTCGCCCGATCTCGTGGTTCTCTCGCCGGGCCCCGGCAAGCCGGATGATTTCGACTGTCGCGGCACGATCGCGCTTGCGCGCAAGCGCCAGGCGCCGATCTTCGGCGTCTGCCTCGGGCTCCAGGCCCTGGCGGAGAGCTATGGCGGCACCTTGCGCACCCTGCATGTGCCGGTTCACGGCAAGCCCTCGCGCATCCGCGTCGCCTCGGCGGGCACGATCTTCGCCGGGCTCCCGTCCGAAGTGACGGTCGGGCGCTACCACTCGATCTTCGCCGATCCCGTGCGCCTGCCGCGCGAGTTCGAGGTGACGGCCGAGACCGAGGACGGCGTCGTCATGGCCTTCGAGCATAAGCACGAGCCGGTCGCGGCGGTGCAGTTCCATCCCGAAAGCATCATGAGTCTGGGAGGAGACGCCGGGATGAAGATGATCGAGAATGTCGTGGCCAAGCTGCCCCGGCGCAACCGCGCGTAAGGTCTTCCGTCAATGAATGCAGCGGCGATCACCATGAGCGACGACGACACCGGCCGGCTGGTCAAGCGCACGGCGACCATCACGGTCGCGGTCGCCTGTCTCGTCCTGGGCATCAAATATCTCGCCTATATGGTGACCGGCTCGGTGGCGCTGTTTTCGGACGCGCTGGAATCGATCGTGAACGTGGTCGCCGGCCTCATCGCCCTTTGGGCGGTGACGGTCTCCTACAAGCCCGCCGACGCCGATCACCCGTTCGGACACACCAAGGCGGAGTATTTCTCCGCCGTGGTGGAGGGCGTTCTGATCGTGCTCGCCGCGCTTCTGATCCTGCGCGAGGCCTGGTTCGCCTATGCCGCGCCGCGCGCCATCGAGGCGCCGCTTCTCGGCATCGCCATCAATGGCGTCGCGACCGCGATCAACGCCTTCTGGGCGACGGTTCTGATCCGCAAGGGGCGCGAGCACCGCTCGCCCGCGCTCGATGCGGACGGGCGCCACATCATGGCCGATGTGGTGACCTCGGTCGGCGTCCTCGCCGGCCTCGCCGTGGCGCAGGCGACGGGCTGGGTGATCCTCGATCCGCTGCTCGCCGCGCTGGTCGCGCTCAACATCCTGCGCGAGGGCTGGAAGGTCGTCGCCGCCTCGCTGTCCGGCCTCATGGATCAGGCGCTCGACGCGCCCGACGACGCGCGCGTGCGCGAGATCATCTCCACCAAGGCCGACGGGGCGCTGGAAGTCCACGACGTTCGCACGCGCATCGCGGGCCGCGCGATCTTCATCGAATTTCACATGGTGGTGCCCAGCGCGATGAGCGTCGGCGATGCGCATGTGATCTGCGACCGGATCGAGGACGCGCTTCAGGAGGAGTTTCTGAACGCCCGTGTTCTGATCCATGTGGAGCCGGAAGCGGAAGCCAAACAGGTGGGCGTGCCTGTCATCTAGGCGTCATAGGCCGCCAAAACAGCTAAGAGTTTGAAGGGGCAGCGGGATTCGCTGCCCTTTCTTTTTGCGCCTGCGAAGGCGCGTAGGTGCTTCTTTGTGCAGCGCAAGAGGGTCATGGATAGGAAGAGCGCCTTACTTCCCGAACGGACTGTTCGCAATCCGCTACTCGTAGGGGCGACCGGGATCGACTACATCAGGGTCATCGAACGACGCGGAAATAAAACGACCGCTTGGGAAATAAACGAGCAGGTCCCGCCAGTCGCTACGACTTTATGGGGAATAAAATTATGAAGACTTTCGCTATTGCTTCCGCCGCTGTGCTTTCTCTCGTCGCTTTCACCAGCGTCTCGTCGGCCGCCGGCCTCGTCCCGGGTTCGGACTACTACGAGGACGTGCAGGCCGATCACGCCGCCAACACGGTGATCGCCGGTCAGGCCGCCGCTCGCGGCGCAACCGTCAACACGGTCGAGACCCGCTCCTTCGGCTATCCGGCCGGCGTGAGCGCCAACGAGGGCGTCGTCCCGGGTTCGCGCACCACGGTGCATGCCGATGAGACGGCGCAGATCAACGCGGTGTCGAAGGGCGTCTACAACAACGGCGCCACCCCGGCCTCCAGCATCTCCACCCTCCTGGTCCCCGGTTCGGACTCCTTCTGATCCGACTTCGGGCCGTCTGGTCCAGACAAGCCCGGCTTTCGAGCCGGGCTTTTTGCGTTTGGGGGAAGGGCGTTCGCATCGCTCCGATCGCGACTTGCAATTCCGCTCGGGCCGGGCGACAACTCGTTCCATGACATCGACCGAATCCCCCTTCGCCTTTCAGGGCGCACGAGCGGCCATCGCCGCCACGGGATTCGCTTGCCTCCTTCCGGGCCTTCTCGCGCTTATCAGCGATCGTCGGGCCCGTTAACGAAGAGGCGCCCGGCGGTCGAGCCGGCGCCCTCGCGCCCTTCCGTCTCTTCGGCTTTACAATCGTCCTGAAATTTTGAAAGACGGCTTGTCGCGCCTTTGGCCGCCCGTCTTTGCCGAACGAGCAAGGTAACCCGATGTCCGTATCCGCTCCCGTCATGGCCAAGGCCGCCACGAAATATCAGTCCTACCCGGCGGTCGATCTGCCCGATCGTCAATGGCCCTCGCGCCAGATCGAGAAGGCGCCGATCTGGTGTTCGGTCGATCTGCGCGACGGCAATCAGGCGCTGGTCGATCCGATGGGCCACGACCGCAAGTCGCGCATGTTCGCGCTCCTGAAGGCGATGCGCTTCAAGGAAATCGAGATCGGCTTCCCCTCGGCCTCGCAGACCGATTTCGACTTCGTGCGCTGGTGCGTGGAAGAAGGGGGCATCGACGACGACGTGTCCTTGCAGGTCCTCGTCCAGTGCCGGCCCGAGCTGATCTCGCGCACCTTCGAGAGCCTGGAAGGCGCCAAGCACCCGATCGTCCATTTCTACAATTCCACCAGCGAGCTGCAGCGCCGCGTCGTGTTCGGCAAGGACCGCGCCGGCATCCGGCAGATCGCGGTGGACGCGGCCAAGATGATCACCGACATGGCCGCCAAGGCCGGCGGCGGCTTCCGCTTCGAGTATTCGCCCGAAAGCTTCACCGGCACCGAGCTCGAGTTCTCGCTCGAAATCTGCAACGCCGTCGCCGAGGTGGTGAAGCCATCAGCCGAAAACCGCCTGATCCTGAACCTGCCGGCGACGGTCGAGATGTCGACGCCCAACATCCATGCCGACCAGATCGAATGGATGAGCCGCAATCTCGACAATCGCGAGGCGATCATCCTGTCGCTGCATCCGCACAACGACCGGGGCACGGCGATCGCCGCGACCGAACTCGGCCTGCTGGCCGGGGCGGACCGCGTGGAAGGCACGCTGTTCGGCAATGGCGAGCGCACCGGAAATGTCGATCTGGTGACCCTGGCGCTCAACATGTTCACGCAGGGCGTGGACCCCGAGCTGGACGTCTCCGACATCAATCGGATCAAGGACGTCTACGAATATTGCAACCAGCTCGCCATTCCCGAGCGCCATCCCTATGTCGGCGAGTTGGTCTACACGGCCTTCTCCGGCTCGCATCAGGACGCGATCAACAAGGGCATGAAGGCGCAGAAGGTCGCCAACAAGCCGCTGTGGGAAGTGCCCTATCTGCCGATCGACCCGCAGGATGTCGGCCGCTCCTACGAGGCGATCATCCGCATCAACTCGCAGTCCGGCAAGGGCGGCATCGCCTATGTGCTGCAGGCCGACTACGGCTTGAACCTGCCGCGCAATCTCCAGATCGAATTCCGCGAGGACATCCAGCGGATCACCGACGAGGAAGGCCGCGAGCTGCCGGTGAAGCGCATCTACGAGCGCTTCCTGGAGCGCTATGTCGAGCAGCCCGAGGCGCGCCTGCGCTATGCGGATCATTTCACCCGCGTCGAGAACGACCGCAACAGCCGGCTGGTCGAGGCGACGATCCTCGACGGCGGTCGCGAAGTGAAGATCGAAGGGCGCGGCACGGGCGCGATCGACGGCTTCATCAACGCGCTGAACGCGCATCTCGGCCTGTCGCTCAGCGTCGCGGACTATTCGGAACATTCGCTCCAGCGCGGATCCAACGCCAGCGCGATCGCCTACATGGAGATCGAGCATGGCGAGGGCCGGGTGTTCGGCGCGGGGATCGACCAGAACGCGACCACGGCGTCGCTGAAGGCGATCGTCTCGGCGGCCAACCGCGTCCTGGAAGGCTGAGGTCTCGAACGGTCGGCCCGCGTCAAGGCGGGCCGACCAGCCTCGGACAGGGTTCGCGAAAGCCTGCGCCTCTAGAGAAAGAGGTCGCGCGGGGCGAGCCACGAGGGTTCGCCACACGATGAGTCGAGGTGGCAAGATGGCCGAGGCCAAATCCGCTGTGGCGGTGACGAACGGAACCAAGCGACTGGCCGACGCCGTGCGCGCGGCCAAGATCGCCGCCGCCCAACGCACCGACATCGTGGTGGACATCCGGGAAGCCGATCGGGCGCGTCTCGAAATGTTCGTGGACGAGCTGCAGCCGATCATGGACGCCGTCCCGGCCGACGACGAACTCTTCGACTTCTCACTGTCGAGCGGCAGCCAGCCCCGGTTCTGGATCGACGCGACGGCCCATGTGATGATGGGACGGGACCGGCGCACCTATCGTTTCGTGCGCGAGACCAGGCTCGGCCGCGTCACGCTCGCCGAATCGCCCGAGCTGCGCTTCGTCATCGACCGCGTCACCGACTATATCGCCGAGCGCATCGTGGAGCGGGACAAGGCGCTCGCCGTGTTCGACGGGCTCGGCACACGTCTGGCACAGCCCGAACGCCCGACGCCGACGCTGACCGCGCCGGTCAGCCTTTCGTCGGAAGATCCGATGCGCCTTCCGGAGCGGCCGCGCTCCACCGACTTCGTCATCGCCCTGTCCTGGCTGATGATCGGCGTCGTGGTCGGCGTCGGCATTCTCATGGCCATCGCCGCCGCGCGCGGAACCTCGCTTTTCGGCTGACGTCGCAAACGCGTCACGAGCGCCGCAGGCGCGTCGCGAGCATCACGAGACCGCCGACGGCCAGACCCCAGAACGGGGCGCTGATGCCGAAAAAGGCCGTGCCGGACGCCGTGACCACGAAACACAGGACCGCCGCTTCGCGGTCCTGCACCTCCGCCACCGTGCCGGCCAGCGCGCCGGCGAAAGCGCCGATCAGGGCGAGACCCGCCATGGCCTGGATCAGGACGGGCGATTGCGCCGCGAAGGCCGTGGCCCAGCCGGCCGCGAGCCCGAAGGCGATATAGCCCGCCCCCGATACCATTCCGGCCCACCAGCGGCGCGCGCGGTCCGGCCCCGCCTCGTCGCCCGCGCAGATCGCCGCCGTGATCGCGGCGAGATTCACCGCATGACCGCCGAAGGGCGCGCTGAACAAGCTGAACAGGCCCGTGAGCGTGAAGAGAGGACCGGGCGCAGGCGCGTAACCGTTGACCTTGAGGACGGCGAGGCCCGGAATGTTCTGCGAGGCCATGGTGATCAGGAACAAGGGCAGGCCGATCCCGACCATGGTCGAAAGCGACCATGTGGGCAGCACGAGAACCGGGTCGGGCACGATCGCCGCGCCGGTGCCCGGCCCGGAATGCCGGAGATAGATCAGAAGGAAGGTCGCGACGGCGGCGGCCGGCACGGCGAGAATGCGGTTCCATCGACCGACCGCGAACCAGATCGCGACGATCGCGAGGCCCTCCAGCGGCAACACGGCCACCGCCTTCACCGGCGCCAAACAGAGCGGGAGGAGGATGCCCGCGAGCATGGCGTTGGCGAGCGACACGGGGATCGCAGCCATCGCACGGCCGACCGGCTTGACAAGGCCGGTCAGGATCACCAACCCGGCTGCAAGGACGAAGGCCCCGATGGCGGCCGCGAACCCACCCTCTGGAAGGCCGGCGCCGGCCAGGAGTGCCGCACCCGGCGTAGACCAGGCGATGGAGATCGGCATTTTCGTGCGCCAGGACACGAGAAGCCCGCACAGGCCCATGGCGACCGAGAGCGCCATGATGCCGGACGCCGCCTGTTCGGGCGTCGCGCCGACGCCGACGAGGCCCTGCAGGACGACGGTGAAGGAACTGGCAAAGCCGACAAAGGCGGCAAGGAGGCCGGCCGAGACGGCGGCGAGCGGCGGCAGGCGCATGGGCAAGGCTTTCGGGAACGGCACCCGCGACAAGGGTGCACCGAGGCCTTTTGGGGCTTACGACCGTTCCTCCCACTCTCGCAAGCGCAAACCGCGCTGCCCAGAGGCGGATGTGGTTTGCGGACCCGGCAGGAGAGGCAAGGCGCATCAGGGTGCGCGCCAGACAATCCCTGCGGCTTCGTTTCACCGAGGTCTCGACCATCGAGGCCGCGGCGAAACGGCCTGCGTCCTGATGGCTCGGCCGCTAGCCGAGCGCGGGATCGACGTCGCCCGGCGTTTTGGCGTCTTCCCTCGGGCGCGCATCCACCGCCGTGCCATCCGTCAGAAGCTGCCGCTCGCGAATCCAGTCGATCCCCGAGCCGTCGAGCTTCAAACCCCGCTCGCGCTGCGTCAGCGACCAATGGCCGGGTTCGCCGTCGATCTCGAAGAGATTGTAGCGGGACGGGGGCTTGGAACTGCCTGCGTTCTGGCTGGCCGAGGGCACGCCGACGACGGGCACTTTCACCCCGTCCGGCCCGGTCAGCCAGTAGAGCGTATCGAGATGCGTGTGCCCGTGCAGAACGAGTTCGGCCCCGACATCGTGGATGACCTTGGAGAAGAACTGCTTGCCGATCAGCCGCTTCGACCAGGCCGCCGCGCCGGAAATGGGTGGATGGTGGATCATCACGACCCGGAACAGGCCGCGCGCCTTGGCCTCCTCCAGAAGCCGCGCCGTGCGCAGCGCCTGCCCGCGCTTGAACGAGCCCGTGGCGAAGAAGGGCGCCGTCGCTTCCGCGCTGGACGTTCCGATGATGGCGACCTGACCGCGCACGCGCAGAAAGGGGAAGTGCTTGGCCTCGGCCCCGAGCCCATGGTCCCCCATCATGTAGGGATGCCATTCGCGATAGGCGCGCTTGAGGGCGCCCGGCACATAGGCGTCGTGATTGCCGGGGATGACCGACACGCCGTCCGGCTTGCCGAGGTCTTCCAGCCAGAGACGGGCGCCGATGATTTCCTGCTTCGACGCCAGATTGACGAGATCGCCGGTGACGGCCACGTGGTTCGGCCGGTGCGCCTTCATGTCGGCGACGAGACGCAGAAGCGTGTCGCCGAACATCGCCCGCTTCCGGTTGCGTTGCCAATTGATGTAGCCCGTGATCCGCTTCGAGGCGAGCTCGCGATAGGAAAGCTCGGGCAGCGGACCCAGATGAATGTCGGATAGATGGGCGAGTCGGAACATGGCGTGGGAATTAGCTGGCCGAGCGGGAATGAAAAGGGGCCTCGCGTGAAGGCGTTGGCGCAGCGATGGCTCGGCCGGGGACTTCGCCGCTGGGCGCTCCTGTCGCGCCCGATGACGCTCGGCGTGCGTCTCCTCGCCTTCGACGAGGCAGGACGCGTGTTTCTGGTACGCCATAGCTATCGCGACGGCTGGTATCTGCCCGGCGGCGCGGTGGATGTCGGCGAAACGGCGCTCGCGGCCGCGCGTCGCGAGGCGGCGGAGGAGGGGCACCTTCAGTGCCTCACCGAGCCGCGCCTCCTCGCCGTGTTCTACAACCGGCGCGAGGCGCGCGATCACGTTCTTCTGTATCGCTGCGACCGCGCCCGGCAGGTCAAGCCGCGCCGGCCCGACCGCGAAATCGCCGAAACCGGCTTCTTCGCGCCGGACGCCTTGCCGGAAGGGGCGACGCCGGCGACGCGCCGCCGCATCGCCGAGGATCTGGCAGGCGGCGGGTTTCCCGAAGACTGGTAGCGCTCAGGCCGACGGCAGCCGCCCGCGATCATGCGCCTGCCGCAAGTCCTGTTCGGGGCCGAGCGGCACGATGCCGGTCGGATTGATGGTCCCGTGGCTCTCGTAATAATGATGCTTGATGTGGTGGAAATCCACCGTCTCGGCGACGCCCGGCCATTGGTAGAGCTCGAGCATGTAGTGGAAGAGGTTGGGGTAGTCGGCGATCCGCCGCTTGTTGCACTTGAAGTGCCCGACATAGACCGGGTCGAAGCGGATCAGCGTGGTGAAGAGGCGCCAGTCGGCCTCCGTCAGGCGCGGGCCGGTCAGATAGCGCTGCGTGCCGAGGCGCGCGTCCAGCTCGTCCAGCGTGTCGAACAGCGCGTGGAACGCCTCTTCATAGGCGTCCTGCGCGGTGGCGAAGCCGCATTTGTAGACGCCGTTGTTCACGTTGCCGTAGACGAGCGTGTTCACCGCGTCGATCTCGGCTTTCAGGTCCGCCGGGCACAGATCGACGCTCGCATCGCCGAAGGCGTCGAAGCTCGAATTGAACATGCGAAGGATCTCGGCCGATTCGTTGTTGATGATCGTGCCCTCCTGTTTGTCCCAGAGAACCGGAACGGTGACGCGGCCGCTATAGTGCGGGTCGGCTTTCAGATAGACCTCGTAGAGCCGCTTCGCGCCGTTGACGCTATCGGGAATGGCGCCGGGGCGATCCGAGAAGACCCAGCCTTCCGAGCCCATGTGCCAGTCGACGACCGACAGGGAGATGACGTCCTCCAGCTTCTTCAGCTTGCGCAGGATCAGCGTCCGGTGCGCCCAGGGGCAGGCGAGGGAGACATAAAGATGGTAGCGCCCGGCTTCGGCGGGCACCGCGTCCTGACCGTCCGGGCCCGGCGCGCCGTCCGGCGTCACCCAGCGCCGGAAGCTCGTGGTCGTGCGCTGGAAGCGGCCGCCGGTCGACTTCGTGTCGTACCACTTGTCCTGCCATTGTCCGTCCACGAGAAGACCCATCGCCGCGCTCCTTTCGCCAGTCGTGTCGTCGCAGCATAAGCGAGGGGCAGGGCCGACGTTCCCCGGAAACGAGGGAACGCAGCGTCACCCCGCGCACTGCGATGCAGCGAGGAAAGGCCATGGATTTCCCTCATGCGTGATGCTAAGAGGGCCGACCGATCGGGATGGTCGGCGGCCAGGGAAGGCGGGTATGTTGCTCCGACGACGACGAGACGAAGCGGCCAGCGCCGCTGTGATCGACGCCGCCACCTGACCTTCGATGGGGTCCGGGCGCGAGCGACCTTGCTCATCCAGCCTTTGCGGACCTCGTCATGCTCTCCACCCTTCAGGATCTCGACCTCGCTTTCGAGGCGGAACTGCCCGCGCACGCGGATACGATCGAAGCCATCAATGCCGAAGCCTTTGGCCCCGGCCGGTTCACCCGGGCGGCCGAGCGGGTGCGCGAGCACAGCCCGCACGATCTCGCGCTGTCGCGCGTCGCCATCCTGCGCGGCGAGGTGGTCGGCTCGGTTCGGCTGACGCCGGTGCGGATCGGGAAAACCGATGTGCTCATGCTCGGACCGCTCGCGGTGCGGCCGGGCTTCAAGAAGCGGGGCATCGGCCGGATGCTTCTCAGCCTTGCGGCCGAAGCCGCAAAGGCCGCCGGCGAAACGGCGATCTTCCTCGTGGGCGACCGCGCCTATTACATGCCGCTCGGCTATGCGCCGCTGCCGGTCGGCTCGGTCACGATGCCCGGCCCGGTGGACGAGACGCGCATTCTCGGCCTCGCGCTCGTGCCGGGCGCGTTCGACGGCGTCGTGGGCCCGGTCCTGCCGCGCGACTGACGCCTGTGTTCAGGTCAGGATGCTGAAATCGCCCTTGAGCGTGGAGCGGTGGCCGACATGCTCGCCATTCTCCGCGAGCCAGGCGCTTGCGGCCGCGCGCCCGAAATCGCGCAGGTCCGTCAGTTCGGACCAGCGCGTGTCCATCTTGCCGGCGCTGCTCCGCCTGGCCATGGCCTCGCCCGCCTCGATCATGTGAAGGCGAAGCCCGGCGATGCGCTGGAGAACCGGGTTTTCGAGATCGGAACCCTTCACCAGACGCTGCACCTCGGTCAGCATCCGCAGGTCGCGGATGAGCGAGGTGTTGAAGGTGATCTCCTGCACGCGGTTCATGATGTCGCCCGGCGTTTCCGGCGAGCCGGCGCGATGGAAGGGGGTCACCTGAACGATCAGGATATCGCAGGCATCGTGATCCTCGGCGAAGAAGGGCGTCAGCATGGGATTGCCGACATAACCGCCGTCCCAATAGGCGCGGCCCTCGATCTCCACAGCACGGAAGACGTCGGGCAGGCAGGCCGAGGCGAGGAGGGCATCCGCCGTGAGTTCCTGCCCTGAGAAGACGCGCACATTGCCGCTTTCCACGTCCGTCGCCGAAACGAAGGTCGGCACGACGCGGTCGCTCTGGAGAAGTGGGAAATCGATCACCGCTTCCACCACCGGCCGCAGGGCGTTCTCGGAGGGCAGGCCGAAACTATAGGGCGACATGAGCTGCCCGAAGAGCTTCATGCGCTCGATCGCGTCATGCACCATGGAGCGGCTGAACGGAAAGAAGGGGAGGCGGTTTTCGGCCGCGCCGAGCGGCGAGCGGTTGGACACTTCCTGCCAGAGCGCTTCGAGCTTGCGTCGCGCGCCGTCCGGCCCCTCGGGAAGGCCCGTCGCGAGCGCCGCCGCGTTCAGCGCGCCGGCGCTGGTGCCGCTGATCGTGGCCGGGGCGAAGCGACCGTCCTCCAGGAGCCGGTCGAGCACGCCCCAGGTGAAGGCGCCATGCGCTCCACCGCCCTGAAGGGCCAGACACACTCGGGGCATCGGCGCAGTCTCCGCTAAGCTCGTCTTTGTCATGCGCAAGAAATAGGTCTCTTCGCAATTGCGAAGAGACCCGGCGGCACCGAAAGCGAAAACTCCCTAGCGACCTTCGCGATACCAGGTGGCGGACAGCGCCAGGAGAAGGACGGCAAGGCCGAGGAAGCCGGCAAAGAGCGGCGTGCGGTTCACCCCGCGCAGGACCGTTTCCTCCGTCGTGCGAAGCCCGATCCAGTCGCGCCCTTCGGCATCCGCCCGACCGGCCATCGGCACGACGCGCGGCACCGTGATCTCGCCGGTCTCGCCCGCCAGACGGCGAACGCTGCCGCGGCTCTGATCGGCGATCGGCTGGAGCTTGGCGGTGGTGGAGATCGCTTCGCGATATTCGCGTGGATTGACCGGACCGATATTGGCGAGCGCGCGCAGATCGCCGTTGGCGACCTGATAAAGGCCGAGTTCGTCGGTCGCGAGCTGGCCCTGCCATTCGCCATTGCCCTTGTCGGCGAGCGTCACCTGCAGGGCGCGGCCGGTCGGCGTCACCACCGTCGCCGGACCCGGATCGCCGCCGATCGTGTGGCGGGTGATCAGAAGGTCGGTGCCGGAACCCTCGGCGTCCAGCGCTTCCTCTTCCAGCTCGGGCTCCTTCATCAGCCAATGGGCGAGCCGGCGGAAGAGGGCCACATGCGGCCCGCCGCCCTCATAACCGCGCGACCAGAGCCAGCCCTGGTCCGACAGAAGCAGGGCGACGCGGCCTTCGCCCGCGCGGTTGAGCACGAGAAGCGGCTTCTTGTCCGGGCCGGTCATGACGACTTCGCCGTTGGTCTGGCCGACATCCACGGTGCGGAACCAGGGGCTCCATTTGGGCGGCGAGCTTTCCGAGCCTGGAAGATCGCGGGTGACGGGATGCTTGCGCCCGAGTTCGGAAAGAACCGGACGATAGGCGCGCAGATCGACCTCGCCGGTCGGCAGCGCCGGCAGGATGGAGGCGAGGGGGGAATTGGCGACCGAATCGGGCCCTGCATATTCCGGGCCGGACGCGATCAGCATCGCGCCGCCATTGCGCACATATTGCGCGATGTAATCGTAATAGAGCGTCGGAAGCACGCCGCGCCGCTGGTACCGATCGAAGATGATGAGGTCGAAATCCTCGATCTTCTCGACGAACAGCTCCCGCGTCGGGAAGGCGATCAGCGACAATTCGTTGATCGGCGTGCCGTCCTGCTTTTCGGGTGGGCGCAGAATGGTGAAGTGGACAAGATCGACGGCCGCGTCCGACTTCAGGAGATTGCGCCAGGTGCGCTCGCCCGCGTGCGGTTCGCCCGAGACGAGAAGCACGCGCAGGTTTTCGCGAATGCCGTCGATGACGGCGATGGCGCGGTTGTTGACCGGTGTGATCTCGCCCGGATCGCGCGCGGCGGAAATCTCCACGATGTTCTTGCCCGCGCGCGGCAGCCTGATCTCGACCGAGGTCGGCTCGCCCGGCACGGCGCTCTGACGCTGCACCAGATCGCCGTTCAGGAAGACCTGCACTTCGACCGGGTTGCGCGAGGCGCGCGGCCCTTCCTCGACGACGCGGTAGGTCAGCGTTTGCGGCTGTTCCACGAGGCCGAAGCGCGGCGCCGTTACGAGATCGAGCCGGCGGTCGAACTCGTTGGGGCGCCCCGTGACCAGCGCATGAACCGGCGCGTCGAAGCCGAGCGCTTGCGCATTGGCGGGAATGTCGTGGACCTGCCCGTCCGTCACCATGATGGCGCCGCCGACGCGCCCCGGCGAAACGTCGCTGAGCGCCGAGCGCAAGGCGCCGAACAGCGCGGTCGAGGCGTCGCTCGTGCCTTGCGAGCGGGCGTCCACCTCGCGCAGCTCGAATTGCGGGAAGGCCGCCAAGCGTTCCTTCAGGGCTGCCACGGCCTCGTCGGTCTGCGCCGTCCGCTCGCCGATCGTCTGGCTCTGCGAGCGATCCACCACCAGCGCCACGACGCTCTTCAAGGGGTCGCGCTCCTCGCGCAGCACCACCGGATTGAGAAGCGCCAGCATGAGCGCGGCGATGGCGAGGACGCGAAGAACCGCGCCGCGCAGGCCTGCGAAGACCAGCGCCGCCGCCAGAAACAGCGCGGGAATGCAGAGGATCGCGAGGACCGTCCAGGAGAAGAAGGGCGCGAAGTCGATCGACCAGTTCATGCGCTACTGCCCCAGCCGTTCGAGAAGGGCCGGCACGTGGACCTGATCGGCCTTGTAGTTGCCGGTCAGCACGTACATCACGATGTTGACGCCCGCACGATAGGCGTAGTCGCGCTGCGCCGGATCGGCGGAATCGGTCGGGCGCACGAAGAGCCCGTTCTCGTCCACCGCCCAGGCGCTGGCGAAATCGTTCGACGTGATCATGATCGAGGACACGCCGTCGCCCGCGCTCGCCGGACGCGCCTGCGCATCCGCGCTGCGCACCGAGGATTCCACCCAAAGGTCCGAGCCGGTGTGCCGGCCGGGGAAATTGTCGAGAATGTAGAAGGCCTTGGTGAGCACGTGGTCGCGCGGCACGGGCTCGAGCGGCGGCACGTCGAGATCGGCGAGAATATCCCGCAGCCGGCGCTGGCCGGGCGAAACGGCGCTGCCCGAAAGATCGCCCGCGACATCGCCTTCCACGTCGAAGAGGACGGTGCCGCCCTGTTTCATATAGGCGTCGACCCGGCTGATCGCCGCTGGGCTCGGCATGGTCGCATTGGCATGGACGGGCCAGTAGAGGATCGGGAAGAAGGACAGCTCGTCCTTTTCGATATCCACCGCCATCGGATCGCCCGGCTCCAGCGCGGTCTTCGACGCGATGAACTGCGACAGGCCTGTCAGCCCCTCGCGCGAAATGCGATCGGTCTCCGCGTCGCCCGTCTGCACAAAGGCGAGATGCGTCGTTTCCGTCGCGGCGATGGCCTTCTGGGCGTCCATCCCTTCCAGGCCTTGCGTCGCCTCGTCGGCGGCGGGCGCAGGCGCCTGCGCACGAGCCTGTTCGGGAAGGGCGCTGAGAAGCAGCGCGCCGACGAGAAGCAGCGGCAAGGCGGAGGAGGGGCGGCGCGTGCCGCCGAGGCGGCGGCCCAGGCGCGACAGCCCGCCGTTCAGCCAGAGAAGCGCCAGCGCGTCGAGCGCGAAGAGGAGGAGCGCGGCGGCAAAGAGCCAGGGCGTGAGGTCGGTCGCATCCTGCGTGCCATAGGCTCTGGCCTCGACCGGCGCGCCGAGATCGAGTTCCGGCAGCGGCTGGAGCGTGGATTCGGCGGCGAGGAGATTGAGCGCGCGGTAGCCTTCCGACGTGCCATAGAGACCCGGCGGATGATCGGCGGAGGGGCGCGGCGTTTCGCCGGCCTGGATGGTGAGCGGCTGCACGTTCGGCCCCGGCTGGGTCAACCGGCCTTCGCCGTCCATGATGCGATAGGGCGGGAGGACCTGCGCCCCCGCATCGCCCCCCGCCGCGCTCGTGCCGCGCGACAGCGTCACGATGCGCCGGAGCATGTCCACGAACGCGCCGGAGATCGGCAGGTTCGACCATGTGGCCTCGGCCGTCGTGTGAACGAGAACGATGCGGCCGGCCCCGCGCTCGGCGGCGGTGATGATCGGCGTTCCGTCCTGAAGGCTCGCCCAGGTGCGGTCTGCGAGCTCCGCCGAGGGTTCGGCGAGGATCTGTCGGGAGACCGTGACGTCGTCGGGAATGCCGATGCCGGCGAGCGGGCTTTCGGCCGGAATCGGCGCGAGCTTCTGCGGTTCGGACCAGGAGAGCGAACCGCCGAGCTGACGCTCGCCGCCGCGAAGACGCACGGGCACGAGGTCGTCCTCCGCCGTGGAGGCGGCAAGACGCGGTCCCGCAAAGCGCAGGAGAACGCCTCCCTTGTCCACGAAGCCGCTCAAGGCCTCGCGCGCGGGCTCGGGCAGGACGCCGATATCGGCGAGGACGATGATCGAGGGCTTTTGCTCGACAAGCGCGGGAACGGCGGTCGAAAGATCGGCGCTGTCGGGCCGCACGAGATCGGCATAGGGCTCCAGCGCGCGGGTGATGTAGTAGAGCGGAGAAAGAAGCGGCTGGGCGAGATCGGCCGCTTCGCCGGACACGAGCCCGACCTTTCGCCGCTGGAAACTGTCGTCCACGAGCCGGACGGACGCCGCGTCGCGCGCGCCGTCGCGCTCGATCCGAGCGATGTCGTTGCGCAGTTCCACGGGCACCTCGAACCGCGCCTCGCCGGCCGCCGAGCCGGCCGCGAAGCGCAGCGACGCGCGGCCGATCTCGCGCTCCTGCGCATCCAGCGCTCGCAACATGGTCTCGGCGGGCGCTGCGGCCTCGCTCACCGCACGGACGCCTGAAACTTCGAGCGCTTCGGTCGCATTGTCCGCGCCGGTCAGTCCGACGAGGCCGGCGAGCGAGGGGCGGTAGAGCAGCGTCTGCGCCGGGGCGAGCCCTCGCAGCCGCTCGGCCGCCTCGGCCGTTCCCGGCTCGTCCAGCCCATCGGTCAGAAGCGCGAGGCTGATGCCGGTCTGGCCGGCGAGAACACCGGCCGCGCGCGAGGCGGCGGCAACGCGGTCCGCCGGGATCGGACGCGGCTCGGCGGCGGCGAGGCGTTCCAGCGCGGTGGCGGCTTCGACGGGCGCGGGGTCGTTAGCCGCGCCCTCGGCGGTGAGGAGGAGCGAAACCGGCCGGCCGCTCTCGCCGGCCTCGCGGATCAGCGCCTCGGCCGCGCCGCGCCGCGCGTCCCAATCGCGCGCGCTGGCCCAGCCATTGTCGAGCATGACCACGACCGGACCTTCGCCCGACAGCGCGCTTTCGCGCGGATTGAGGATGGGCGCGGCGAGCGCCAGAATCACGAAGGCGGCGAGCGCCAGCCGCAGAAGCGTCAGCCACCAAGGGCTTTTCGACGGCGTTTCCTCGCGCTTTGCGACCCGCTCCAGAATGCGAAGCGGGGGAAAGGCCTCCGTCTGCGGGCGCGGGGGGGTGAGGCGCAGGAGCCACCAGATGACCAGCAGCGCCAGAAGGCCGGCGAGAACCAGCGGCGCGCCGAAGGACAAGGACAGCCCGCCCATCAACCGCGCTGCCCGCTCAGCTGGAACTGCCCGCTCAAGCGCCCGTGCAGCGCAAGCAGGGGCTCGGACGCCAGCCGGTCCGTCAGGTGGAAGACATGGCTCCAGCCGATATGCCGACAGTGCTCGGCCAGATGCGTTCTGCGCGCGTCGAACAGGGTGCGATACTCCTCGCGCAGGGTTTCCGCCCGGCCGGCGGTGAGCTTCGCGCCGGTCTCGGGATCGCGGAACTCGGTGCGCCCGCTATAGGGGAAGGCGACTTCGGCGGGATCGGCGATCTGCACGAGATGCCCCCTTACGCCGCGCCGGGACAATTGGTCGATCCGCGCGACGAGCTCGTCCATCGGATCGAGGAAATCGCTGACGAGCACGATCTCGCTGTAGCGCTTGAAGCGGTCGGCGCCCGGAAAGCCCGTGTCGGGGCGGCTCGACATCAAAGCGCCGGCGATCCGCTCGGCGGCGTTGCGCGCCGAGATCGGATCGAGCACCTGCGGATAGCCGATGCGCTCGCCCGAGCGCGATAGAAGCTCGGCCAGCGCCAGAACCAGAACCAGCGCGCGGCTTTCCTTCGACACGAGGCCGGCCTGCGACTGGTAGAGCATGGAAGGCGACGGGTCGGCCCAAAGCCAGACCGTCTGCGCGGCCTCCCATTCGCGGTCGCGAAGATAGACATTGTCGTCGCGCGCCGAGCGGCGCCAGTCGATCCGCGACACGGGCTCGCCGTCCACGAAGGGGCGGAACTGCCAGAAATTCTCGCCCGCGCCCCGCCGGCGGCGGCCGTGCCAGCCGCTCGTCACGGTCGCGACGACCCGGCGGGCCTCCACCAGGAGATCCGGCAGGAGCGCCGCGCGCTGTCGGGCGCGCAGAAGCGCCTCGCCGCCCGTCGTCGCGTCCGTGGTCCGACCGATCGACGCCATGCGGTTCAGCCGAGCCCGCGCACGAGGGCCTTCACGACATCGCGAACGCCCATGCCCTCGGCGCGCGCCGCGAAGTTCAGCGCCATGCGATGCTGCAAGATCGGCTCGGCCAGCGCGCGCACGTCGTCGATCGAGGGCGCAAGGCGGCCCTCGTAGAGCGCGCGGGCACGCACGCAGGTCATGAGAGATTGCGATGCGCGGGGGCCGGGACCCCAAGCGATATGCGCGTCGGCCTCCGACGAGCCGTGGCCGGGGCGGGCCGAACGCACCAGCGAGAGGATCGCGTCCACCACCGTGTCGGGCACCGGCATCCGGCGCACCAGCGCCTGGATTTCCCGAAGGCGCTCGGCGGTCATGACCGCGCCGGCGCGCTCTTCCGAAACGCCGGTCGTCGCCATGAGAATGCGGCGCTCGGCCTCCAGCGAGGGATAGTGAACGTCGATCTGGCAGAGGAAGCGGTCGAGCTGGGCTTCCGGCAGGGGATAGGTGCCTTCCTGCTCCAGCGGGTTCTGGGTCGCCAGAACGTGGAACGGGGCGGGCAGGTCGTGCCGCTCGCCCGCGACCGTCACATGATATTCCTGCATCGCCTGGAGCAGGGCGGACTGCGTGCGCGGGCTGGCGCGGTTGATCTCGTCGGCCATCAGAAGCTGGGCGAAGACGGGGCCGCGCACGAAGCGGAAGGACCGTCGGCCGGTTTCGTCCTGATCCATGACCTCGGTGCCCACGATGTCGGAGGGCATGAGGTCGGGCGTGAACTGCACGCGCCGCGCGTCCAGCCCGAGCACGGTGCCGAGCGTTTCCACGAGCTTGGTCTTGGCAAGGCCGGGCACGCCGACGAGCAGCGCATGCCCGCCCGCCAGGATCGCGGTCAGCGTCTGCTCCACCACGCTTTCCTGGCCGAAGATGACGCGCCCCACCGCCTCGCGGGCTCGCGCGATATCGGCGAGCGCGCGCTCGGCCTCTTCCACCAAGGCCTTGGGGTCGAGCGTCGCGCTCTCCAGTGCGAGGATCGTCATGATGGTGGGGTCCCTTCTCGCTCGTCGCCCGGCCGAGGCGCCGCTCCTCGTCAGAATAAGGAATGGCGAGATCGTGCGCTGGCAAGCGCCGGGCGCGCAACTATTTCGTGACGGCGAAGCCCGACCAAAATAAGACCGGTCCCGCGTAAGTGATCCGGGCCGAAAACCCGAGGCTGCGCGCGGCATAGGACAGGGAACAACATGTCGCAAGCTGACGATAGCGGCCTCAAGGCTCTGGCGAGAAGAGCCGAACGCGCCGGGCTCCAGGCGCCTCCGGTGGAGACGTGGAACCCGAGCCATTGCGGGGCGATCGACATCCGCATCGATCGTGACGGCGTCTGGTTCCACGAGGGGCGGCCGATCACGCGCGAGGCGCTGGTGCGCCTTTTTGCCACGATCCTGCGTCGCGAGGCGGATGGCTCCTTCGTGCTCGTCACGCCTGTGGAAAAGCTGACGATCGCCGTCGAGGACGCGCCGTTCCTAGCCGTCGAGATGAGCGCGACGGAGCGGGAGGGGGTGCCACGCCTGACCTTCCGCACCAATGCCGGCGACCTCGTGGAAGCCGGCCCGGAGCATCCCCTGCGCTTCGTCTCCGACGAGGGAGGCTTTCGTCCCTACCTTCTGGTTCGCGGCGGGTTAGAGGCACGGCTGACCCGCGCGCTCGCCTTCGATCTCGCCGGTCAGCTCTGCGAGCGCGGCGGACGGCTCGGCATCGCCTCTGGCGCGGCCTTCTTCCCCCTGCCTGATATGGAAGATCATGTCTGAAACGACCGTGACCTGGAGCGTCGAGGATGTGCGCCGGCGTGTTCTGGCGCGGGGCTCGGCGGATCTCGACTATGACAGCGGCGACGCCGTTCTCAATCCCGATCTGGAACAGCTCTTGGAGCGGGCGGCGGCGCGCGAGGCCGCCGTTCTCGTGCCGATCGTGGACCGGCCGGAGGGCGCGAGCGTCCTTCTGACGACGCGCTCGGCGACGCTGCGCAAGCATTCCGGGCAGATCGCCTTTCCGGGCGGTTCGGTCGATCCCGAGGATGCGAGCGTCGAGGCGGCGGCTTTGCGCGAGGCGCGCGAGGAGATCGCGCTGGACGCCCGCTTCGTGGAAACGCTCGGCCGCCTCCCGCGCTACCGAACCTTCACGGGCTTTCGCATCACGCCCGTCGTCGCCATCGTGCGGCCGGGTTTCGCGCTGCGGCCCGATCCGGCCGAGGTCGCCGATATTTTCGAAGTGCCGCTGTCCTTCCTGATGGACGAGGCCAACCATCGGCGTGACAGCCGCGAGTTGGGAGGCCATATGAGGCACTTCTACTCCATCTCCTTCGGGGACAGGATGATCTGGGGTGTGACGGCGGGCATCCTGCGCACGCTCTACGAAAGGCTCTACCGACCATGACCCGCATCGACGCCGACTGGCTCCGCGACGAAACCCTCCAGAAGCTCTTGGCCTGCCTGTCCGTCGAGGGCGACGAGGCCCGTGTCGTCGGCGGCGCGGTGCGCAATCATCTGATGGGTCGCGCGATTACCGATATCGACGTCGCCACGACGAGCGAGCCCGCCGAGACCGCCCGCCGCATCGAGGCGGCGGGGTTCAAGGCGGTGCCGACCGGGATCGAGCACGGCACGGTGACGGCGGTGCGGGAGGGGCGGCCCTTCGAGGTGACGACGCTGCGCAAGGACGTCGAAACCGACGGACGCCGCGCCAAGGTGAGCTTCGGCAAGGATTGGCGGGCGGATGCCGAGCGGCGCGACTTCACGGTCAACGCGCTCTATGCGCGGGCCGATGGCGAGGTCGTGGATCTCGTGGGCGGCATACGGGATATCGAGACGGGCACGCTGCGCTTCATCGGCGAGGCCGCCCGGCGCATCGAGGAAGACTATCTCCGCATCCTGCGCTTCTATCGCTTCTTTGCCTGGTACGGGCAGGGGCGGCCCGACGCGGACGGCATTCGCGCTTCGACGCGCCTCAAGGACGGGCTCGACCAATTGTCGGCCGAGCGCGTCTGGGCCGAGCTCCGCAAGCTCTTCGCCGCGCCCGATCCCGGCCGCGCGCTTCTCTGGATGCGCCAGTCCGGCGTTCTCAGCCGCGTGCTGCCGGAAAGCGAGAAATGGGGCATCGACGCGTTGCCGGCCTTAAGCGAAACCGAGCGCGCGCTCGGCTGGGAGCCCGATCCGATCCGCCGGCTTCAGGCCATCGTGCCGCCCGATCCCGAGCGCATGGCCGCGCTCGCCAAGCGCCTGCGCCTGTCCAATGTCGATCGCGACCGCATGACCGCCTGGGCCATGGCGGAGGAGCCGAGGGCGGACGAATCGGACGGCGCCTTTCGCGCCCGGCTCCTCTTCGGCAATCGCGCCGCGATCGTGGACCGTCTCCGGCTGCGTCTGGCCTCGACACGCGGCAAGGCCGGCGCGGATGCGGCTTCGCTCCAGGCGCTCGCGCAATTGTCGACGCGGCTCGCCGAGGCCGAACGCTTCGACCCGCCGGAATTTCCCGTGTCCGGTCATGATCTGCAGGAGCGCGGCGTGAAGCCGGGGCCTTCGCTCGGCCGGCATCTCGACGCCCTGAAGCGGCGTTGGGCCGAAAGCGGCTTCACCCTCAAGCGCGACGCGCTTCTGGCCTCGGTTTCGCCCGACTGAGTCGCCAACAAAAAAGCGGGCCGAAACCGGCCCGCCGAACTGGGTTGGAAAGGACGGACCGCCTCAATGGGCGGTTTCGTGCAGACCCTCGCGGAACGCATCCATCATGCGCGGCGTGATGGAGGGCACGCCCAGCTGCTTGGCCTGCTCCACGGCGCGGCGGATGACCTCCGCCTGCGACTCGGCGCGGATGACACGATCGCATCCGGGGATGACACCGGAGCAATTGAGTTCGAACATACGTAACCTCCCTGGTCGATGAGATCAGGCGAGACCGGCGATATGGTCGCGCGTGACATGCTAGGAGTTGGCTCTGGAAAGGCGCGATGTGCGGACCGTTCCGAAGCCACACGCACTGCCCACAGGTTGTCCTGGGTAAAATGATGTTAACATTCTTCGATCGGATGTGAACCGCCCGCCGCCCTCCTGCGACGATCTACGCCATCAAATTTTTTCTTAACCGGCTGAAGAGACGGGTTAAGATGAAAGTTAACTCATACAAAATCCGTTCGATCGCGCGGACTTTATTTCCGTTCCAAAGAAAAAAGGCGATCACGGCCATTTCACGAGCGGGGGAAGGGAAGACAGGATCGAATGCACGTTCCCGCCCGTGCGCAGGCCGAACAGCGTGCCGCGATCGTAGAGCAGGTTGTATTCGACATAGCGCCCGCGCCGCACGAGCTGTTCGTCGCGGTCGGCCTCGGTGAAAGGCTTGTTGACGTTCTGCCGGACGAGATGCGGATAGACGACGAGGAAGGCCTTTCCGACATCCTTGGTGAAGGCGAAGTCGGCGTCCCAGCCGCCCTTTTCTTCGGGCGCATGAAGCCAGTCGTAGAAAATGCCGCCGACGCCGCGCGCCTCGCCGCGATGCGGCAGGAAGAAATACTCGTCGCACCATTCCTTGAAGCGCGTGTAGTCCGCCACGTCCGAATGCCGCTCGCAGACGAAGCGCAGGGCCTTGTGGAAGGCCTGCGTGTCCGGGTCTTCCTGCGTGCGGCGCCGGTCGAGCGTCGGCGTCAGGTCCGCGCCGCCGCCGAACCATTGGCTGGTGGTCACGACCATGCGCGTGTTCATGTGAACGGCGGGCACGTTCGGGTTGCGCATATGGGCGATGAGGGAAATGCCCGAAGCCCAGAAGCTCCGATCGCCCGACGCGCCGGGGATCTGCTTGGAGAAGTCCTCGGAGAGTTCGCCGTAAACGGTCGAGGTGTGAACGCCGACCTTTTCGAAGACCCGCCCGTGCATCATCGACATGACGCCGCCACCGCCGTCGTTCTCGCGGCTCCAGGGCGTGCGTTCGAAGCGGCCCGCCTCGAGCCCGGTGTCGGCGCCGAACTCGTCCTCGATCTGCTCGAAGGCCTGGCAGATGCGGTCGCGCAGCGCCTCGAACCAGACGCGGGCGAGCTCCTTCTTCTCGTCGATCCCGTCGGGAAGGCCTTGAGGCAGTTCGGGGCGTTCCATCCTGCGTCTTTCCTCTGCGCTCGCGGCTGGACCGCGCCAAGTCACGTTGGCCTAGCAGCAAGTCCGAGCCTCGAAAAGCCGGGTTCTTTCGCTCTGCTGTAAGATTCGCGTTCAGGCGCGAAACGACTCCCAAACCATTCGGGGAACACCATATAAGGGTGATGGATAGACTGGGATCGGGCGCGGGAATGACCTCGGCCTTCAACGCCAAACCGCCGCTTGCGGGTCTTCGGCGCCAATTGCGCCGGGGCCGCGCCGCGCGCTGGCGCGAGCCGGACGATCCGTTTCTTCGCGAGACCTTTGCCCTGCCGCGCGACGAAGCGCGGGCCAAGGCGCGCGAATGGTTCGATCGATTCCCGAAGGCCGCCTATTGGACGCAGGTCGAAAGCTGGCGCCTTCTGCCGGACGACCGCGTCGAGTTCACCATGCGCCGCCTGCCGACGGCCGACTGAGCGCTCAAGCGCGAAGCTGCCGCAACGCTTCGCCGGCCACCATCGCCGCGCTGACCGCAAGATTGAGCGACCGCGCCCCCGGCTGCATGGGAATGACCGCGCGGATATCGGCGAGCTCATGGACACGGTCTGGAACGCCGGCGCTTTCGCGTCCGAACAGAAGCACGTCATCGCCTGAAAAGGCGACGTCGCGATAATCGCTGGCGCCCTTCGTCGTCAGAAGCACGAGCCGACGCCCCGCTTCGCGCCGGGCGCGCTCGAAGGCCTCGAAGTCCACATGCCGAACCAGTCGCGCCATTTCGAGATAGTCCATGCCGGCGCGCTTCAGGTTGCGGTCCGACAGGTCGAAGCCCGCCGGCTCGATGATCTCGATGTCGAGCCCGAGGCAGGCGCCGAGCCGCAGGAGCGTTCCCGTGTTGCCGGCGATGTCGGGCTGGTAGAGGGCGATCGAAAGGGCCATGCGGGCTTCGTTTCTTCGGCGATTGATGGGGGACGGCGGATTTGCTGAAGGCCGGCGTCATGAAAGCGCGGCCGGATTGCCTATATGAGCAGTCCTGACTTGCCTCGGCGCTCCGGCGCCAGGGGCGGATACGCGCGTCGTAGCATCGGACCGGCCTCATGTTTTCCTATTTCGAACGTCTCGTCGACGCCTTTCCCTCGGAACGCGCCAGCCCGCCCTCGACCCTGTTCGGCTTCATCTGGCATTACGCGCGCCCGATCTGGCCGCTTCTGCTTCTCTATGCGATCGGCACGGCGCTCGTGTCGGCGATCGAAGTCTCGCTGTTCGGCTTTCTCGGCCAGATCGTCGATTGGCTCTCCTCCACCTCGCGCGAGACCTTCCTCGCCACCGAGGGCTGGCGCTTGGGCATCATCGGCGGCGTCGTGCTGCTCGCGCTGCCGCTTCTGACATTCGCCTCCTCGCTCATCTCCTTCCAGGCGATCTTCGGCAATTTCCCGATGCGTTTCCGCTGGAGCGTCCACAACTGGCTGCTCAACCAGTCGCTCGGCTTCTTTCAGGACGAATTCGCCGGCCGCATCTCGACCAAGCTGATGCAGACCGCGCTCGCCGTGCGCGAAACGGTGATGAAGTCGATCGGCGTCATGCTCTATGTCACCGTCTACTTCACGGGCATCGTGGTGATGATCGCCTCGGCCGATTGGCGCCTCGTCCTGCCCTTCGTCGCCTGGCTCGGCTTCTACGTCCTGCTCCTGCGCTACTTCATCCCGCGCCTGATGCGTGTCGCCTCCGAACAGGCCGGCGCGCGCGCCGCGATGACCGGCCGCATCGTCGACGCCTATTCCAACATCGGAACGGTGAAGCTCTTCGCCCATACCGAACGCGAGGCCGTTCACGCCCGGCACTCGATGGAGGAGTTCCTCGGCACGGTTCGCGGTCAGGCACGCCTCATCAATCTCTTCTTCTCCACGCTCTATCTTCTCAACTCGGTGCTGCTCTTCGCGGTCGGCGCGGTCGGCATCGGGCTTTGGGTCAACGAGCTCCTGAGCGTCGGTGCCATCGCGGTCGGCCTCGGCCTCGTCCTGCGCCTCAACGGCATGAGCCAGTGGATCATGTGGGAAGTCTCCGAGCTCTTCGAGAATATCGGCACGATTCGCGACGGCATCTCGACCTTCACCCAGCCCGTCGCCCTTCTCGACGCGCCGAACGCCAAACCCCTCGCGGTGACGCAGGGCGAGGTCCGGTTCGAAAAGGTCGGCTTCTCCTATCGCTCGGCCGTCTCGCACCGCGCGGCCGGTCCGGTTCTCAGCGACTTTTCCCTCACCATCCGTCCGGGCGAGAAGATCGGCCTCGTCGGCCGCTCGGGTGCCGGCAAGTCGACGCTCCTGAACCTCCTCCTGCGCTTCTACGATGTCGAGAGCGGGCGCATCCTGATCGACGGGCAGGATATTTCCGAGGTCTCGCAGAACTCGCTTCGCGCCCAGATCGGCGTCGTCACGCAGGACACCTCGCTCCTCCACCGCACGATCGGCGAGAACATTCTCTACGGCCGACCGCACGCCTCGCCGGATGAGCTGGCGCGCGCCATCGAGCGGGCGGAAGCCGGCGAGTTCATTTCGGCGCTGACAGACAATGACGGCCGCAAGGGTCTCGACGCGGAAGTCGGCGAGCGCGGCGTGAAACTCTCGGGCGGTCAGCGCCAGCGTATCGCCATCGCCCGCGTCATGCTGAAGGACGCGCCGATCCTGCTTCTGGACGAAGCGACCTCGGCGCTCGATTCCGAGGTGGAAGCGGCGATCGCGGAAAATCTCTATCGCCTGATGGAGGGCAAGACCGTCATCGCCGTCGCCCATCGCCTGTCCACCATCGCCGCGCTCGACCGGCTCGTGGTTCTCGACAAGGGCCGGATCGTGGAGGAGGGAACCCACACCGAGCTTCTGGAGCGCGGCGGCCTTTATGCCTCTCTCTGGCGCCGGCAGGTGGGCGGCTTCCTCGACGCGGGCGAGGAGGGCGAGACGATCGGCGAAGCGCTGAAGGACGCGCGGGCCGCCGAATGATGCAGCGCCTTCTGAAACGCTTCGAGCGCATCGTCGACCCCTATGGCGATGGCGGCGAGGAAGCCGGGCGGCCGCGCCGCGTCGGCGCGCTCTCGCCGCTGCCGAGCGATGCCAATCGCTTCATCTGGCATTTCGCGCGCGAGGCCAAATGGCCGTTCCTCGGCCTTCTCGTCACGGGCGGTCTGACGGGCGGCGTCGATGCGGTCCTCTACGCGGCCGTCGGCTGGGTCGTGGATTCGCTGAACACGTCCTCTCCGGCGACGCTTCTTGCCGAACACGGCGGCTTTCTGATCGGCCTTGCCCTGTTCACGCTGGTGCTGCGGGCGCTCGTCCTGTTCGCGGCCTCCGTCTTCGAGCAGCAGATCATCGTCCCCTCGCTCTACAATCGCATCCGCTGGCAGGCCTATCGCCGGTTGATGGACCAGTCCTACACGTTCTTCCAGAACGACTTCGCCGGCCGCATCGCGCAGAAGGTGCAGCAGGTCGGCGAGGCGACGGGCGATTTCATCGTCACGACCCTCCAAACCTTCTGGAGCTTCGTCACCTTCGCCCTTCTCGCCTTCGCGATTCTCGGCGCGATGGACTGGCGCATGGGCCTCGTGCTCCTCGTCTGGGCCGCCGGCTATGGCTGGATCGTGCGCCACCTCCTGCCGCAGATCCGCCGCGCGGGGCGCGAAACGGCCGAGGCGCGGTCGGTCATGTCCGGCCGCGTGGTGGACAGTTTCACCAATATCCTCGCCGTGAAGCTCTTCGACACGTCGCGGCGCCAGGATGCCTTCGTGCTCGACGGCTTCCGGCGCTTCGTCGAATCCGTGCGCTCCATGACGCGGGCGATCACCGCCGTTCGCACCGCCGTCGCCGTTCTCAACGGAATGATGATGACGGCCATCGGCGCCATCGTCATTCATTCCTGGATGGGGGGCGGAGTGACGACGGGCGATGTCGCCGCCGCGCTCGGCCTCGTCCTTCGGCTCAATCAGATGAGCGGCTGGATGATGTTCAACATCAACGGTCTCGTGCGCAATTACGGCACGATCCAGGATGCGGTCGGCACGGTGTCGCTGCGGCCGGCGCTGGTGGACAAGCCCGATGCGCCGGATCTCAAGCCCTCTGGCGGAGCCGTGGAGTTTCGCGACGTCACCTTCCACTACGGCAAGGGCGGCGGTGTGATCGAAGGCTTCAACCTGGCGATTCGCCCCGGCGAGAAGGTCGGCCTCGTCGGCCGCTCCGGCGCGGGCAAGACGACGCTCGTCAATCTCCTCCTGCGGCTCTACGACGTGGAGAAGGGGCAGATTCTGATCGACGGTCAGGACATCGCCGGCGTCACGCAGGCGACGCTGCGCGGCGCGATCGGCGTCGTGACGCAGGACACCTCGCTCTTCCATCGCTCGATTCGCGAAAACATCGCCTATGGCCGGCCGGAGGCCAAGGAGGCCGAGATCGAAGCCGCGGCGCGGCGGGCCGACGCGTTCGACTTCATCGGACGGGTGAGCGATCCCAGCGGCCGGTCGGGGATGGACGCCTATGTCGGCGAGCGCGGCGTCAAGCTGTCGGGCGGCCAGCGCCAGCGCATCGCCATCGCGCGGGTTTTCCTGAAGGACGCGCCGATCCTCGTTCTCGACGAAGCGACCTCGGCGCTCGATTCGGAGGTCGAGGCGGCGATCCAGGACAATCTGTCCGCGATGATGGAAGGAAAAACTGTCATCGCCATCGCCCATCGCCTGTCCACGATCGCCAGTCTCGACCGGCTCGTGGTGATCGACCAGGGCCGGATCGTCGAGGAAGGGACCCATTCCGAGCTCGTGCGGCGCGGCGGACTCTATGCCTCGCTCTGGCGTCGGCAGTCCGGCGGTTTCCTGGCGGAGGACGCGGCGGAATGAACCTGTCGCCAGGCAGCGACAGAGTGCCCGGTGTTGCCGTCGAAGTCTGGACAAGTTCCAAAGCGCCGCATAGAAAATTGGCCGAAAACGGGCATTCGCCCACATTCGCCTGAACGTCTGATGGGGGGCGTTCGGGTGCTGACAAGGGTTCGAGGGCGAGGGCGCCCTCGGGGCCTCGAAGGAGGGGGAGGGACCCGTGAGCGTCGACCACACAAGTGAACCCACACGGCGGGACTTTCTCTTCATCGCCACCGGCGCGGCCGGCGTGGTGGGAGCGGCGGCGGCCGTCTGGCCGTTCATCGACCAGATGAACCCGGATGCGGCGGCGCTCGCGCTGGCGCAGATCGATGTCGATGTCTCGCAGGTTGCGGAAGGCCAGTCGATCACCGCCAAGTGGCGCGGCAAGCCGATCTTCATCCGTCAGCGCACGGAGAAGGAGGTCGAGGAGGCGAGGGGGGTTCCGCTCGCCGAGCTGAAGGACCCGATCGCCCGGAACGCCAACATTCCCGCCGATGCCCCGGCGACCGACGAGAACCGTTCGGCCGCCGGCCAGGAGAAGTGGCTGGTGATGATCGGCGTCTGCACGCATCTCGGCTGCGTGCCGAACGGTCAGGCAGGCGACTTCGAAGGCTGGTTCTGCCCTTGCCACGGCTCGCACTATGACACGGCCGGTCGGATCCGGCGGGGTCCCGCGCCGGAGAACATGGCGATCCCGCTCTACGCATTCACGACCCCCACCAAGATTCGTATCGGCTAAGGGAGAGGCAACCGATCATGAGCGGTCATTCGTCCTATGTGCCGTCGAGCGGCGTGATGCGCTGGCTTGACGCGCGCCTCCCGCTACCGCGGCTTCTTTATGATTCCTTCGTGGCCTTTCCGGTGCCGCGCAATCTGAACTACGCCTATACGTTCGGTGGCATTCTCGCCCTGTTCCTCGGGCTCCAGATCCTGACCGGCGTCGTCCTGGCGATGCATTATGCCGCCAATTCGGGCATCGCCTTCCAGTCCGTCGAGAGCATCATGCGCGACGTCAACTGGGGTTGGCTCCTGCGCTACATGCATGCCAACGGCGCGTCGTTCTTCTTCATCGCCGTCTATCTCCATATCTTCCGCGGCCTCTACTACGGCTCCTACAAGGCGCCGCGCGAGGTTCTCTGGATTCTCGGCGTCATCATCTTCCTTCTGATGATGGCCACCGCCTTCATGGGCTACGTGCTGCCTTGGGGTCAGATGTCCTTCTGGGGCGCGACCGTCATCACCGGCTTCTTCACCGCCTTCCCGGGCGTCGGTCATGCGATCCAGACCCTGCTGCTCGGCGGTTTCGCGGTTGACAACGCGACGCTCAACCGCTTCTTCGCGCTTCACTATCTGCTGCCCTTCATGATCGCGGGTCTCGTGATCCTGCACATCTGGGCGCTGCATGTGACCGGGCAGACCAATCCGACCGGCGTCGAGATCAAGTCCGCGAAGGACACGGTTCCGTTCACGCCGCATGCCACGATCAAGGACGGCCTCGCCATGGTCGTGTTCCTGGCCGTGTTCTGCTACTTCGTCTTCTATCTGCCGAACTATCTCGGTCACCCGGACAATTACATCCCGGCGAACCCGCTGCAGACCCCTGCGCATATCGTGCCGGAATGGTACTTCCTGCCCTTCTACGCCATGCTGCGCGCCATCACGTTCAACATCGGCCCGATCGATTCCAAGCTCGGCGGCGTGTTGGTGATGTTCGCCTCGATCATCATCCTCCTCTTCCTGCCCTGGCTCGACACGAGCCGCGTGAAGTCGACGAACTACCGGCCGATCTACAAGATCTTCTTCTGGATCTTCGCGGTGAACGCCGTGATTCTCGGCTGGCTCGGCTCGCGTCCGGCGGAAGGCATCTACCCGACGCTCGCGCTGATCGGCACGATCTATTACTTCTCCCACTTCCTGATCGTGCTGCCGGTGCTCGGCCTGATCGAGAAGCCCCATAAGCTTCCCAATTCGATCTCCGAAGCCGTGCTCGCCAAGCATGGTGGCGGACGCTCCGTGCCTGCCGGCGCGACGGCGACGCCGGAAACCAAACGCTGATGGCGCGTGGGGAGAGTATTGCCATGAAGAAAAGACTGTCAGCCCTCGTCGCGGCCTGCCTTCTCGGCATCGCCGCGCCCGCCATGGCCCAGGCGCCCGCGAGCGCGCCCGACGTCGCCGGTCAGCCGCCCGGCGCGGCGCCGGACGCCGCGCGCGGCACGGAAGCGGCCCATGCCAGCGGTGGTGCGAGCGAGCACGCCACGCCGCATTACCCGCTGGAAAAGCCGCAGCTTCTGAACTGGAGCTTCGCCGGACCGTTCGGTCACTGGGATCTCGGGCAGCTCCAGCGCGGCCTGAAGGTTTACAAGGAAGTCTGCTCGGCCTGCCACTCGATGAATCTGGTGTCGTTCCGCAACTTCACGGCGCTCGGCTATTCCGACGCGCAGGTGCGGGCACTCGCGGCCGAGTATCAGATCACCGACCCGGCGCCGAACGCGCAGGGCGAGATGTTCCAGCGTCCGGGCATTCCGGCGGACCGTCTCCCGTCGCCCTTCCCGAACCCGGAAGCGGCCGCCGCGGCGCTCGGCGGCGCGCATCCGCCGGATCTCTCGCTGATCGCCAAGGCGCGCGCCGTGGAGCGCGGCTTCCCGACCTTCGTCTTCGACATCTTCACGCAATATGCCGAGGGCGGGCCGGACTACATTCACTCGCTGCTGACGGGTTACGGCCGCACGCCGCCCGAAGGCATGGTGATCAATCCGGGCACCTACTACAATCCGCACTTCATCGCTGGCCCGGCGCTGGCCATGGCTCCGCCGCTGAGCGACGGTCAGGTCACCTACGACGACGGCGCCCCGCAAACGGTCGACCAGTATTCGCGCGACGTCTCCGCCTTCCTGATGTGGGCGGCCGAGCCGCATCTCGTCGAGCGCAAGGCGACCGGCTTCGTCGTGATGATCTTCCTGATCGGCTTTGCGATCATGCTGGCGCTGGTCAAGAAGCGGGTCTGGGCCGGTACGCCGCACTGAGGGCGTGCGACCTATACGAGACGACACACAAGGAGGCTTCGGCCTCCTTGTTTCGTTTGGGTGAGTAAAAATCCTGACAGGGACTCTCCATTCTTTCTTCAGATTTGCCCCCGCATTCTTCCGGCCAATCGTTCGGAGGACTGGATGCGGCGCCCCAATGCCATAGAGCTGTTTCAGGCCGGCATGTTGGTGCTCCTCCTCGCCTCGGCGATCCAGGGGGTCATGACCCTGTCGTCTGCGATGACGATGAAATCGCGCGCGAGTTCGACGCTCGAGGAACTCCGCACGTTCGAACTCGGCTTCAAGGCGGCGAACGCGATCGTCGAGGAGCGCGAGCCTTTCGAAGCGGCGCTCTCGCAGAATACGGTCAACGACCCCGTCTGGCTGGATCAATTGGCGCGTTGGCGGTCTCGCACCGATCTCGCGCTGGACCATTTCGAGCGGCGCGCGAAGGACACCGGGATCGCGTCCGCGATGAACTTCAACTTCCTGCGCGCGCAGCTCAAGACCGAGCGCGCGCGGGGCGACGCCCTTCTCGTCATGCCGCTGACACAGCGTTCCGTCGGTCTGCGCATGTCCGTGGTTCGAGGAATGATCTCAGCCTCCGAGACGATCGTCCCGATGCTCAGCATCGTGTCGCGGCGGATCGAGGTTGCCGACCCCAATATCGGCGGCAAGATCGCGATGGTCCGCTTGCTGGCCTCGCTCAACGATTCGGCCGTGAGGTTGCCGTCCGAAGTTCTGCCCTTCATCGCGGCGGGAACGCTCCTGCCGAGCGATGCGCAGATGCAGGCGCTTCGAATCATCCAACGCATTTACGCCCTGTGGGACGTCGGCGGCGCGCAGATCGTCCCCGCGCCCGATTCCGACGAACTGATCAAAGCCGGCGAAGCGCTGCGCGCCGCCTATTTCGGCAAGGCACTGCCCTATATCTCCCGCCAGATCGAGCGGGCCGCCTCCGGCTATTCGCGAACCCTGCCGCCGGCTCAGCAGATCTACGACATCTACGAGCCGGCCACGAAGCTCATCGCCGGCATGCGCGATCTGTACCTGGAACGAATGACGAGTGACGCCAAGGCCTTCTCGTCTCAGGCCACGATGCGCATGACGGTGAGCCTGCTTCTCACCGCGCTGATCCTGACGCTGCTTCCGATCCTCGCCTGGAACACGTTCCGCCAGGTGCTGCGCCCGCTTCTCGCCTTCCGGCAGGAAATCCTGTCCATCAGCGAGCGACGTATCACCGACAGCCCCGTCTATACCGGCTCGGTGCCGCAGGTGAGCAGCCTGTTCCGGGCGCTGGAGACGCTAAAGGAACGCGAGCGCGAGCGCATCGTGCTGGATGCGGAGCGCGCGGCCCTGTCGGAGCGTCTGAGACTTCTGTCCGTGACCGACGAATTGACGGGGCTTTTGAACCGGCGCGGCTTCGACGCCGCCCGTGACAGCGGACCGCCCCGAAGTCTGGCCCAGACCAGCGATGTCGCGCTCCTCGCGCTCGACATCGATCATTTCAAGCGCGTCAACGACACCTACGGCCACAAGGCCGGCGATCTCGTTCTGCAGGCGATCTCGCGCGTTCTGGATACCGAAGTCGGGCTGAACGGCATCGTGGCGCGCTACGGCGGTGAGGAGTTCGTGGTTCTTCTCTGGAACGGCGAGCTCGTGGAAACCCAGATGCTGACCGAGCGCCTGCGCGCGCGCATCGAGCGGACGGCCGTGCCCATCGGCGAGGGGCACGGACCTCTGCGGGTCACCGCGAGCTTCGGCGTCGCGTTCGCGGCGCGCGAGGGCGTCGACTGGACGGCGCTTCACGAATATGCGGACGAGGCCCTCTACGCGGCCAAAGCTGCCGGGCGAAACCGCGTCCGCATCACCAATCGCATCGTGTCGAAATGGTCCGATAGTGCCAAGGCGGCGCGGCGAAAGGTCGAACCGTCCTCGATCGTCAATCGGTCCTGACGAGCACCCGGCCGGTCATCGAGAAAACCAGCTCGTCCGCCTCGTCGCGGGCTTCCACATGCGTGGTCAGAAGACCCCAGCCGGCCAGCCGCGCGGTGCGCCGCTTGGCGGTGGTGGTCTGGCTGTAGCGCAAGGTCTCGCCTTGTAGGACGGGGCGGTGCCAGACGAGGTCGGAGACGCCGGGGGAGGGGCCGAACCGGAACAGATCCGCCTTTGCCTGAAACGCGACGTTGAGCGGCATGAAAGCTGCCGCCACGTGCCAGGGCGATACGAGCGGCGCGTCGTCGTCGCTCGAGACGAGCACCAGCGGATCGAAGCGCCGAGCGAAGGCGTCCGCCTCCGCCGGCTCGAAATGGTAGGCACCGAGCGCGTCCCTGCGGCCGATCTCGATCTCGTCGAAGGCGCTCATTGCGCGTCGGCTGGGCGCGTCTTCAGGAAAAGACCGTACTCGCAGGTCATGAGCACTTCGTCGGTTCCCTGCTCGCGGAGCGTATTCCGCATTCGGCAGACGCCGAGCTCGGGCCGCGAGCGGACGAGGCGCGCTTCCAAGACTTCGGCTTCGCCGACGAGCACGTGACCGGGCCGAACCGGGCGAAGCCATTTCAGCTCCGACACGCCGGGCGAGCCCTGCGAGGAACTGTCCAGGAGATAGCCGTCGCACATCATCCGCATCATCATGGCCGCCGTATGCCAGCCGGAGGCCGAAAGGCCGGCGAGCAGCGATTGGTTCGCGGCGTCCTCGTCGAGATGAAAGGGCTGCGGGTCGAAGGCGCGGGCAAACTCCAGAACCGCCTCGCGCTCCACCGTATACGGGCCGAGCGCGAACCGCGTGCCCGGCGTGAAATCCTCGAAGTAACGCAACTCGTGCCTCCCGAAACGCTGCACGCGCGAAGATAGGGGAAGCCCTGCGGGTGCGCCAGCGGGGCGAGCCCCGCCGGGCCTTGACGCTCGTTCAGACGTTGAACTTGAACATCATGATGTCGCCGTCCTGCACGACATATTCCTTGCCTTCGTCGCGCGCCTTGCCGGCTTCCTTGGCGGCGACCTCGCCGCCCAGCGTGACGAAATCATCGTAGGCGATGGTCTGGGCGCGGATGAAGCCCTTCTCGAAGTCGGTGTGGATGACGCCCGCCGCCGCCGGCGCCTTGGCGCCGCGCTTCACGGTCCAGGCGCGTGTTTCCTTCGGGCCGACGGTGAAATAGGTGATGAGGTCGAGAAGCGCGTAGCCTTCGGCGATCAGGCGATCGAGACCGGGCTCCGTGAGGCCCATGGCCTCCAGGTATTCGCCGACTTCCTCTTCGCCGAGTTGGGCGATCTCGGCTTCGATGGCCGCCGAAATCACGACAGCGCGCGCGCCCTGCTTCTTCGCCATCTCCTCGACGGCGCGGCTGTATTCGTTGCCGGTCGCCGCATCGGCTTCCGCGACGTTGCAGACATAGAGAACGGGCTTCGAGGTCAGGAGATTGAGATTGCGAAGCTCGCGCTTCTCCTCCGCGTCGAAGCCGGCGAGAAGCACGCGGGCTGGCTCGCCGTTCTGCAGGCGCGCGAGCACGGCCTCCATGATCGGCAGCTGCGCGAGCGCTTCCTTGTCCTTGCCCTGCGCCTTCTTGCGCACGCCGGTGATGCGGCGCTCCAGGCTCTCGAGGTCGGAGAGCATCAGCTCGGTCTCGACCGTCTCGGCATCAGCCACCGGGTTGATGCGGCCTTCGACATGCGTGATGTCGTCGTCCTCGAAGCAGCGCAGGACGTGAACGATCGCGTCCACTTCGCGGATATTGGCGAGGAACTGGTTGCCGAGGCCTTCGCCCTTCGACGCGCCGCGCACGAGGCCGGCGATGTCGACGAAGGTGATGCGGGTCGGGATGATCTGCGCCGACTTGCCGATCTTGGCGATGGCGCCCATGCGCTTGTCGGGCACGCCGACATCGCCCGTGTTCGGCTCGATCGTGCAGAACGGGTAGTTGGCCGCCTGCGCGGCGGCGGTCTTGGTCAGCGCGTTGAAGAGGGTCGACTTGCCGACGTTCGGAAGCCCCACGATGCCGCAGCGAAAGCCCATGCTCTATCCTCGGTTTGGAGGCGCGTCGTCGCGCCCGGCGCCGCCGCGAGGGCGGGCAGTGGTCGATGAAAGGTCAGTCCCCGCCGAACAGCTTCTTCAGCATGCCGGCCATCGGGCCTGTGGTGGGCAGCGCGGGCTTCCCGCCCGTGCGCGCCTGACGGATATGGCTCTGCCCCTTGGCGGCGGCTTTCGGCGCGGCCCCCTTGGCGCCGGTCGGTTCCTGCGAGCCGCCGGTGGCGAGCGAAAGGCGGTTCATGAAGACGGCGTCCTCGCCCTTCACGAGCGGGCCGGCGTGACGCGCGATCTCGTCGAACAGCGGCTCCAGCCATTCGCGGTCGACCTTGGCGAAATCGCCGAGCACATGCGGGTTCACCCGTTCCTTGGAGCCGGGATGGCCGATGCCCAGACGCACCCGCCGGTAGTCCTTGCCCAAATGCGCGTCGATCGAGCGGAGCCCGTTATGGCCGCCATGGCCCCCGCCGAGCTTCACGCGCACCTTGCCGGGCGGCAGGTCGAGCTCGTCGTGGAAAACTAGAATGTCGGCGGGCGGAATCTTGTAGAAGGCGGCGGCGGCCTGAACCGAGCGGCCGCTGTCGTTCATGAAGGTGAGAGGCTTCAGAAGGATCACCTTCCGGCCTTCGATCACGCCTTCGGCGATCTCGCCATGAAACTTCTTGCTCCAGGGCCCGAAGGAAAGGGCGCGGGCGATCTCGTCCACCGCCATGAAACCGATATTGTGCCGGTTTCCCTCGTATTGCGGGCCAGGATTGCCCAAGCCGACCATCAGCAGCATGTCGCGGAATCCTTCGTGCTGTGACCTTGCGGCTTCACGTTGCAGGCGCGAGCGAGGACGAACCCCGCTCGCGCCGCGTCAGTGAGCCGGAGCGGCTTACTTCTCTTCGGAAGCGCCCGCTTCGCCGGCCTCGGCCTCTTCGGCTTCGTCCGCTTCTTCGCTCATCGGGGGAACGACGGTCGCGATCACGAAGTCTTCGTCGGTCGACAGCGAAACGCCCTTCGGCAGCTTCAGGTCGGACGCATGGAGCGCGTCACCCATGTCGAGCTTCGACGCGTCGAGCGTGAAGCCCTCCGGGATCGACTCGGCCGAGCAATGCACTTCGATGTCGTGATGGACGACGTTCAGCGTGCCGTTCTTGGCCTTGATGCCCGGCGCCGCGTCTTCGTTCTCGAAGTGAACGGGGATGCGGACCGTAACGACCGTGCGGTCGGAGACGCGCAGGTAGTCGACATGGGCCAGCGTGTCCTTGACGACGTCGAGCTGGTAGTCCTTCGGGAGGACCTTGATCTGCTTGCCGTCGACTTCGATCGTGACGACAGTGGTCAGGAAGCCGCCAGCGTGAAGCTTGAGGAAGGTTTCCTTGTAGGGGACGGCGATCGGCAGGGCGTCCTGCTTGTCGCCATAGATGACGGCCGGAACCATGTTGTTGCGGCGCAGATGTCTGGCGGCCCCCTTGCCGACCTTCTGGCGCAGCTCGGCCTTGACCGTGTAGCTCTCGCTCATGACTTTATCCTTTGAGTTCGTTCAGAGGTTGTCGAGGCGGTATCCGCCGTCTGGCGGACCGAAACGACGAAAAGCGGCCGTTGCGGGCCGCTTTTCGTCCGCGCTGCCTCCAAGGGTGTCCGCGCGGACGGTTTGCCTATAACGCGCAGGCCCATCTTTCGCAAGAACAGGGCGCCGATTGCGGGTTCGCGGCCCTGGCGCTAGCCTGCCGGGACCGGGAAGGGGAGTTGCGATGCGCGCGCTGACCACGATCGGCTTCGACGCCGACGACACGCTCTGGGAAAACGAAAGCTTTTTCCGCCTGACGCAGGAGCGCTTCGCCATGCTTCTCGCCGAGCATGGCGACGCCGGCACGATCGGTCGCCTGTTGTTCGAAACGGAAAAGCGCAATCTCGAATTCTACGGCTTCGGCATCAAGGGCTTCACCCTGTCGATGATCGAGACCGCCGTTCAGCTGACCGACGGGCGCGTTCCCTCGAGCGTCATCGGCGAAATTCTGGGCTATGGCCGCGAAATGCTGCGCCATCCCGTGCAGACCTTGCTCGGCGCGCGCGAAACGCTGGAAGAGCTGGCGGGCGCGTTCCGCCTCGTTCTGGTGACGAAGGGCGACCTGTTCGACCAGGAACGCAAGCTCGCGGCGTCCGGCCTCGGCGATCTGTTCCACGCGGTCGAGATCGTGTCGGACAAGAGCGAGGCGACCTATCACGGCGTGTTCGGCCGCCATGGGGACGGCGCGAAGCGCGCCATGATGGTCGGCAACTCACTGCGCTCCGATGTTCTCCCGGCGCTCGCGGCCGGAAGCTGGGGCGTGCATGTGCCCCACCAGCTGACATGGGAATACGAACATGCCGAAGCGCCGCTGGAGGCGCCGCGTTTTCGGCGCATCGAGACGCTCACTGAGCTCCCGGCGCTGATCGCGTCGATCGAAGGGGAGGCCGGCTAGTCGAAGAGCGAGGACACCGACTGTTCGGTGGTGGTGCGCGAGATCGCTTCGCCCAGCAGCGTCGCGGTGGTCACGACGCGGATGTTGCGCGCTTCGCGGATCGCCTTGGTCGGCTCGATCGAATCGGTGATGACCAGCTCTTCGATCGAGGAGGCGGCGATGCGGGCGACAGCGCCGCCGGACAGGACGCCGTGCGTGATATAGGCGCGAACGCCCTTGGCGCCCGCCGCCATCAGCGCGTCGGCCGCGTTGCACAGCGTGCCGCCGGAATCGATGATGTCGTCGATCAGGATGCAGTGGCGACCGGCGACGTCGCCGATGATGTTCATGACCTCGGACTCGCCCGGCTTCTCGCGGCGCTTGTCGACGATCGCGAGCGGCGCGTCGAGACGCTTGGCGAGCGCGCGGGCACGCACCACGCCGCCGACATCGGGAGAGACGACCATCACATGGTCGGTCTCCAGATGTTCCTTGATGTCGCGCGCGAGCAGCGGCACGGCGAAGAGATTGTCGGTCGGAATGTCGAAGAAGCCCTGGATCTGACCTGCGTGGAGATCCATCGTCATGACGCGGTCGGCGCCGGCTTCCGTGATCAGATTGGCGACGAGCTTGGCCGAGATCGGCGTGCGTCCGCCGGCCTTCCGGTCCTGCCGCGCGTAGCCGAAATAGGGGAGGACGGCGGTGATGCGCCGCGCCGAAGCGCGCCGCAGCGCGTCGATCATGATGAGCAGTTCCATCAGGTGATCGTTGGCCGGATAGGACGTGGACTGAATGACGAAACAGTCCTCGCCGCGCACGTTCTCCTGGATCTCGACGAAGATTTCCTGGTCCGCGAAGCGCTTCACCGATGCGAGGCCGAGAGGCAGCTCCAGATACTTGCCGATCGACTCGGCGAGGCTACGATTGGAGTTGCCGACAAAAAGTTTCATCGTGTCCCGCACCACTGCATGAGGGTTCGCGTCGAGCCGCTGGCTGCGCCCGGTGAGACGGAAGAGCCCTCCGCCGTTGGGGCGCTCATAACAAGATCATGGAAAGATTCAAGCTTCTCACCCGAGAATTCCCCGCGAATGGCAAACGCGGCCGGAAACCTCTCGAGGCTCAAGCGAACGGAAGTTCGAGCGGCAGGCGCGACAGGCATTCGGGCGCGCCCTCCGTCGTCAGATAGGTCCGGCCGACGGCCATGGCCGTTCCGCTGTCGGAATCCATGAGGATCATGTGGGCAAAAAGCGTCATGCCGGGCTGGATCGGCTCGGCATTGCCGGCGACGAACATCTGCGGCTCCATCCAGGACGGAGCGAAGCGTGCGCCCACCGAATAGCCGCAGGCCGCCAGACGATGGCGCACGAGGTCGTGCGCTTCCACGACCCGCGCATGGGCGTCGAACACGTCGCCGAAGGTCTGGCCGGGCCGCAGTGCGCCTTCGATCGCTTCCATGCCCTCGCGCGCCGCCTGGAAGAGCTCCTCGTGGCGGATCAAGGGGCGCCCGACCGTCACCGTCTGCATGAGCGGCGCATGGTAGTTCGCCCGAACGCCCGACCATTCCACGGTAAGCTGGTCCTGCGCCGACAATTGGCGACGGCCCGAGCGATAGCGGCAGAGAAGCGCGTCGGCGCCCGAGCCCAGCACGAACGGGTTGGCGGAGTAGTCCCCGCCCGCGCGCAGGATCGAGCCCTGCAAGGCATGGAGAAGCTCGGACTCGTCGGCCCCTTCGCGCACGAGCGGCATCATGGCTTCGAACGCGTCGTCGCCCATGCGCGCCGCTTCGCGCACATAGGCGATCTCGGCCTCGCTTTTCACGAGCCGAAGCGCCGGGACGAGGTCGGACGCGTCGCTCAGCGTCGCGAAGGAGCCGAGCTTTTCCTCGACGAGACGCCCATTGGCCGCCGTCAGCCCCTGCGTCGCCCATTCGACGCCGACCCGCGCGCCGAGAAGGCCCATGTCGTCCATCATGTCGCGAAGTTCGATCGCCGGATTCGCGCCGCCGCGGTCGCGCCAGAGCACGATCGTCTCAATATTGGAGGTGTGGCGCGCCTGCCGAAGATCGGCCGAGCGGGTGACGAGCCGCATCTCGCCGTCGCTCTTCACGACGAGGCACTGGAAGAAGCAGAAGCCGAACGTGTCGTAGCCCGTCAGCCAGTACATCGAATCCTGCGCGAACAGGAGCAGGGCGTCGAGCTTGCGCTCCGCCATCTCCGCCTGAAGGCGGGCGCGACGGTTCGCGAATTCGTCGGCTGAAAAATGCAGCATGGGTCTCGCTCCGGCTGGCGGCGGTCAGAGCAGGACGATGGCCGAAAGCTGGCGACCATAGTCCGGCTCGCCGCGATGGGTCGTGCGGCGAAACGAAAAGAAGCGGCTCTCCTCGGCATAGGTGCAGGCGCCGACGAAGGAGGCTTGCGCGCCGAGGCGCGTCAGCTTGGCCACGATATAGGCGGGCAGGTCGAACTGCCGTTTGGTCTCGCTGCGGCCGGGCGTGAAGAAGCGCTCGTTGGCGGCGTCCTCGGCGAGGAACGGCTCCATCATCGCCGCGTCGACTTCGTAGTTCGGCTGCGTGATGGTCGGCCCGAGCACGGCGACGATCCGCTCGCGCCGGGCGCCGAGGTCTTCCATCGCGTCCAGCGTCCGATCGAGCACGCCACCGATCGCCCCGCGCCAGCCCGCATGAGCCGCGCCGATGACGCCGGCGTCCCGGTCCGCGAAGAGAACCGGCCCGCAATCGGCCGTCACCACGCCGATCGGCAGACCGCGCACACGCGTCACCACGCCATCGGCCTTCGGCCGCTCCGTGCCGAAGGGCGCATCCACCACGGCGACATCAGGCGAATGGATCTGCCAGGGGGTCGCGATCACGCCGTCCGCGCGGCCGAGAAAGAACGCCGCGCGTGCGCGATTTTCCTGCACATCCTCGGGCGCATCCTGCGAGCCGACGCCGACATTCAAGCCGCCATAGAGCCCTTTCGAGACGCCGCCGGCGCGGGTGAAAAAGGCATGGTGCAGCTGGCCGTCGCCCTGAAGCGTCGGGGCCTGAAGCACGTCGTCGGGCCGCAGGGCGGCGGAGGCGGTCTCATTCATGGCGCGGAGGGTGGGGGACGGGGCGCTCGGAGTCAATGAAATCTCCTCAGCTCGAAAAAGGCGGAAGCGCCAGCGCGCGGCTGGACAGGGCGGCGACCTTGAACAGCGCGCCCATCTCGTCCGGTCCGGTGCCGGCGAGGCGGTGGACGGCCTGCGTCACGGCGCTGCGCCCCGCCTCGTCCAGCGGGGCACCGAGGGCGCCGGCGCGTTCCAGAAGCCCGAGCGAAAGCAGAAAATCGCCCTGCGTCGCCAGTGCCCCATGCGCGACGCCGCATTCCTGCGCCACCGTCAGCACGCGTTCGAAATCCACATGGCTGGTGATGTCGGCCGCGCCGACCTGATCCAGGGCGGGGGCGAAGCGATGCTGCCTGAGCGCCTGGAGCGTGTCGCCGAAGCCGGACGCGGCATGGCCGTAATCGATCAGGAGCGCGGCTCCGCTGCGCGCGGCGAGATGGCCGGCAATCGAAGCGACGATCGCATCGCGCTCCGGCGAGAATTCGAACACGGCCCCCTCCGGCGGGCGGCCGAGTTTAGCGAGGGCCGCCGGCACCGAGCGCATCGGCTCGCCGTCCGAGAGTTGCAGCGCGCCATCGGGCCCGAGCGCGATCACCCGCTCCCGCCACGCCCCGTCGGAAAAGCGAAGCTGGCGAATGGCGACGGCGTCCAGAAGCTCGTTGCCGACGAGAAGCAGCGGCAAGCGCTCCAGCTCGTCCAATCTCCGGTGGCGGACGATCGGCAGGTCGAAGCGCGACAGGTGCTCGATCTGGCCCGCCGCCAGCCGGTCGCTGGTTTCCACCAGACGAACGCGCGCCGCGCGCATCATGTCGGGGTCGAGCTGTCGGACGCTGCGCAGGATATCGGCCATCAGCGTGCCGCGCCCCGGGCCGATCTCGCACAGGAGAAACGGGGAGGGGCGCCCGAGCCCGCGCCAGGCCGCGACCAGCCACGCGCCGATCAGCTCGCCGAACATTTGGCTGATTTCGGGGGCGGTGGTGAAGTCGCCCTCCGTGCCGAACGGATCGCGCGTCGTGTAATAGCCGTGCTCGCGATCGAACAGCGCAATGGTCCAGAAGCGGTCCAGCCGCATCGGCCCGCGCGCGGCGAGCTCCTCGCGAACGCGCCGGTCGAGCGGCGTCGGGCCGGGCCCCGTCAAGCGCGGCTCGGCTCGGCGTCCACGCGCGGCTCGTAAACGCGCGGCTTGGCCGTCGCCACGGCCCAGATGCCGACGAGCAGCATGGGTACGGACAGGATCATGCCCATCGTCACCCAGCTCGTGCCGAGGAGATAGCCGAGCTGCGCATCCGGCATGCGGAAGAATTCCACGAAGATGCGGGCGCAGCCATAAAGGAAGATGAAGACCCCGGCCGTCAGGCGCGGACGCCCGAGGCCCTTCAAGCCATGCGTGACGAAGCGCAGGACGAGAAACAGGACGATGCCTTCGAGCGCGGCCTCGTAAAGCTGGCTCGGATGGCGCGGCTCCGGCCCCGCATGGGGAAACACCATGGCCCAGGACACGCTCGTCGGCGCGCCCCACAGCTCGCCATTGATGAAATTGGCGATGCGGCCGAAGAAGAGGCCGAAGGGCACGGAGGCGGCGACGACGTCCACCAGCGAGAAGAAGGGCACTTTCTGCGTGCGGCAGAACAGGAGCATGGCGATGGTCACGCCGATGAGCCCGCCATGGAAGGACATGCCGCCTTCCCAGACGCGGAAGGCCGAGAGCGGATCGGCGGCGATCCGGTCGAAATCGTAGAAGAAGATCGATCCGAGACGCCCGCCCGCCACGATGCCGATCGTGATCCAGACGATGAAATCGTCGATCTGCGTTCTGGTGATCGGCGACACGCCGTTCGGCCAGAGGCGCGGGGTCGAAACGAGATAGCGTCCGTACATCCAGCCGCAGAGAATGCCCGCCACATAGGCGAGCCCGTACCAGCGCAACGCGATCGGTCCGATCTGCAGAAACACCGGGTCGATCTGGGGATAGGTGAGAAGGCCGAATGCGGCTTGCGTCAGCATAGGTTCGGTTTCCCTCGTTTCCCGGGCCGAGACGCCGGCGGGGGACCCTTTGCGATGGGATGGCGTCCCGGTCAAGCCGGGCGGCTCCATTGCCAAGCGCCCTGCGAGCGCCTACCTCCAGCCTGAGTTGCCGCCATTGGAGCCGAGCCATGACGAACCGAGGACCGAACCGCATGCTGGACGAGTTCGCCCGCATGATGACCGACGCGGCTGGCGCTGCTCAGGGCGTGCGCCGCGAGATGGAGACCGTGTTCCGCACGCAGGGCGAGCGGTTCATCAATCAGATGGATCTCGTCCAGCGCGAAGAGTTCGAGGTCGTCCGCGAGATGGCGGCCAAGGCGCGCATGGAGAACGAAGCGCTGAAGAAGCGCATCGCCGATCTGGAAGCCAAGCTCGGCACCGGCGAGGTGAAGCCGGCGGACGTGCCGGACGCGATGTAACGCTCTCGTCTTCGCCGAAAGGCGCAGTGATCATCGGGGCGGTTCGGCAGGGGTCGAGCCGCTTTTTTCATGTCCGGAAACGCGTTTTGGGGGAGAGGGATGCGCCGCGCATCCGGGCCGTTCGAGCCGCCCGAATCTTATCCACAGCCTATGCACAGATTTGTCGGCAAGTCCGCTCGGACGAGGCGACTCGGAAAGTCCTTTTCCGGGAGTCGCTTATCGATTTCGGACCTTCGACCATGACGCCGAAAACCGTTTGAAAACGATTAAAATCGCCCGGCCGCTCTGGCATCCGGAGTCGCGCTCTATACACTGATTCATAAGGCTGATTCGCCGCGGCGGCGAGGAGCCGGAATGCGGAAGCGAGGCGTGCGAGGCACACGCTTTGCGGACGGCGGGTTGCGTGCGGCGCCCGGCGGTCCCGCATCAGGTGCGGCATGGGGATTGAGATGCAACTGGCTCAGTGGGAACCGAGACGTCACACCAATCCGGTGGACGTGATCGAGCGCGTGGCATCGCGCCGTGAATGGGCGTTCGAGCGCTCTTGCGACAATGAGATCGAGGTCGCCGTGACCGGCGTCTGGTCGAACTATTCGGTGTCCTTCTGCTGGATGGAAGATGCGGAAGTTCTACACCTCGGATGTGCCTTTTCGATGAAGGTGCCCGCCCGTCGCGAGGGCGAGGTGCTGCGGCTTCTGGCCAAGATCAACGAGCAGCAGCTTCTCGGCCATTTCGACCTGTGGCCCTCCGAAGGCGCGGTCATGTTCCGCCACACGATGCTTCTTCCGGGCGGGCAGCAGCCCTCCGGCCAGCAGGCCGAGCGCCTGCTTGCGGCGGCGCTGGAGGCCTGCGAGCGCTATTATCAGGCGTTCCAGTTCGTTCTCTGGGCGGACCGGGATGCCGAGGGCGCGCTCGCCTGCGCCGTGTTCGATACGGTGGGGAACGCTTGAGATGACGGCGGCGACGGGCTTTTCGGCGGGGCATCTGACGCTGCTCGGCGGCGGCAATATGGGCGGGGCGATGCTGCGCGGCTGGATCGCCGCCGGTCTCGACCCGGCCAGCGTCACCGTGGTCGATCCTCGGCCGTCGGACGCGCTGCTGCCCTTGTTCGATCAAGGCGTGCGCCACCGCACCTCCGCGCCGGAAACGCCGCAGGACGTCGTCGTGCTCGCCGTCAAGCCGCAGCTTCTGGATGAAGCGGCCGCGCCGCTCGCACCCGTTCTCGTCGCCAAGACGCTGGTTCTCTCCGTCGCGGCCGGGCGCACCGTCGCGTCGATCGAGGCGCTTCTGGGCGCGCACCCTGTCGTGCGCGCCATGCCGAACACGCCGGCCCTGATCGGACGCGGCATCACGGGTGCCTATGCCAACGCGCTGGTGGACGATCACGCCCACAGCGTCGCGGATCGCCTCCTGTCGGCGAGCGGTCCGGTGGAGTGGGTGTCCAACGAAGCCGAGATCGACATGGTGACGGCGGTTTCGGGCAGCGGCCCGGCCTATGTCTTCCTTCTTGCCGAAGCTTTGGCGGAAGCGGGCGCGGCCGCCGGGCTCGACCCGGCGCTCGCCATGCGTCTCGCCCGGCACACGGTGGCCGGGGCGGGCGAACTCATGCTCCGCTCGGAGGACGATCCGGCCCAGCTTCGCCGCAACGTGACTTCGCCGAAGGGCACGACCGAGGCGGCGCTCGGCGTGTTGATGGCCGAGGACGGGTTCGGCCCGCTCCTGAAAAAGGCCGTCGCGGCCGCCAAGGCGCGGGCCGAGGAGCTGTCGCGCGCATGAGCGAGAAGGCCGGACCCTCCGCCGAGATCAGTTTCGACGACTTCATGAAGGTCGATATCCGCATCGGGACGATCGTCTCGGCCGAACCCTTTCCGGAAGCGCGCAAACCGGCCTTCAAGCTGGTCATCGATTTCGGACCCGAGATCGGACAAAAGAAGTCCTCGGCGCAGATCACCGTGCGTCATAGCCTGGACGAGCTGGTCGGCCGTCAGGTCATGGCGGTCGTGAACTTCCCCCCTCGGCAGATCGGTCCGGTGCGCTCGGAGGTGCTGACGCTCGGCTTTCCCGACGAGGCGGGCCATGTCGTCCTGGCCGCGCCGAGCCATCCGGTGCCGAACGGCGCGCAGCTCTTCTAGAGGCGCGCTCTAGACCGGCAGCCGCACCATGGCCTTGAGGCCGCCGAGCTTGGAATCCGACAGAAGAATGTCGCCGCCGTGGCTGCGCGCGATGTCCCGGGCGATGGCAAGGCCGAGGCCCGTTCCGCCCGCGTCGATATTGCGCGCTTCGTCCAGCCGCACGAAGGGCTTGAAGACCTCCTCGCGCTTGTCCGAGGCGATGCCCGGACCGTCGTCCTCCACCGAGATCGTCAGCCAGCGGTCGTCATGTCGCGCGGTGAGATGGACATGCCTGCCGTGGCGCATGGCGTTGGCGACGAGATTGCCGACGAGCCGGGTGAAGGAGTCCGGCCGCACGGTGATGAGCGGATCGCCGAGAATGTCGGACGTGATCTCCCGGTTCTTCAGCACCGCTTCGCTCTCGAACCGGGCAAACAGGCGTTCGAGGTCGAGTTCGCCCACATCCTCGCCGGCCTCGCCCTTGGCGAAGGCGAGATAGCCTTCCAACATCCGGCCCATCTCGTTGACGTCCTCTTCGAGCTCCCGCCGGTCCTCGTTCTCCTCGAGAAGCGCGAGCTGCAGCCGGAAGCGGGTCAAAACGGTGCGCAGGTCATGGCTGACGCCATTCAGCATCTGCGTTCGCTGCTCGATCTGCCGCTCGATCCGATCGCGCATCTGGATGAAGGCGACGGAGGCGCGCCGCACCTCCGACGCGCCCCGGACGCGGAAATCCGAGGGCATGGGCAGGCCGCGCCCGAACCCCTCTGCGGCTTGCGCGAGCTTCTGGATCGGGCGGATCTGATTGCGCAGGAAGAGGATGGCGATCAGGAGCAGCACGGCGGAGGTGCCGAACATCCACACGAGGAAGATATGCGTGTTGGACGCGTAGGCCGAGTTGCGCGGCGCGAAGACGCGCAGGAGATGGTGCGGAAGCTGGATGCGGATTTCCACGATGCGGGATTCGCCCACCGTGTCGATCCAGAAGGGCAGGCCGATCTGCCGCGTGATCTCTTCCGATAGAATGCCGTCCAGAATGTTGAAGAAGGGCTTGGGCGCCGGCGGGGGCAGGGGCTCGGGCGGCAGGACAAGGACGTTCAGACCCAGGCGCTCCCGAGCGATCCGGTTGATCGTCAGGAATTCGGGGTCCTGCGGGTACTGGTCGATAATGTCGATCACCGCCGCGATGTCCTGCACCACGGCGGTCGACAGACGCTGCGTCACGGTCTGCCAGTGCCGCTCCATGAAGACGAAGGCGAGAACCGACTGAAGCAGCACCATGGGCGCGATGATGATGATCAGGGAGCGCGCATAGAGGCCCTTCGGCGTGCGCCGCGACACGAAGCGGGGCACATGGCGGAACGGCCCGCGCCAGACCCGCAGCTTGCCGAGCCCCGGCAGGAACGAGAAGCGGTCCGCCCGCCAGCGCTCGAAGAGGGTCATCGCGTTTGGCCGGTCAATCGACGTTCAGCCGGTAGCCGATGCCGCGCACCGTCTGGAGCCAGAGCGGGTTGGCGGGGTCGCTCTCGATCTTGCGGCGCAGGCGGTTGATCTGCACGTCCACCGTGCGCTCGCCGACATCGGCCTCGCCGCCGAGAAGGTCCTGGCGATGGATCGTGTCGCCCGCCTTCTGCGCGAACTGGACCATGATGTCCTGCTCGCGTTCGGTCAGGCGAATGATCTCGGTTCCGCGCTTCAACTCCCGCCGCGACAGGGAGAAGGTGAAGGGTCCGAAGCGCACATGCTCGACCTTCTGGATGGGCGAGACATTGCCGCGCTTCAGGATGTTGTTGACCCGCAGCAGAAGCTCGCGCGGGTCGAAGGGCTTGGCGAGATAATCCTCCGCGCCCGCTTCCAGCCCCAGAATGCGGTCGTCGGTTTCCGAGCGCGCCGTCAGCATCAGGATCGGGATGTCGCGAATGGCCGAAAGCGAGCGGGTGAGGTCGAGGCCTGTCTCGCCGGGCATCATCACGTCGACGATCATCAGGTCGAAGTCGAGGCCGACGAGAATGCGCCGCGCCTCGGCCGCGTCCGCCGCCACGGAAACGCGAAAGCCGCGCTCCGAGAGAAAGCGCGACAGGAGGCTGCGGATGCGGCGGTCGTCGTCCACCACGAGAAGATGCGGCGCGTCGTCGTCCAGCGCCTCGGGGCGCGCCACGCTTTCGGACAAAGTCACAGCCTCACGTCTCCTTTCCGATGCCCTGCCGGGTGAACCAGTCGCGCGTCGCCTTGCGGTCTATCCCCATTTCCAGAAGGAAATCGTTCACGAGGGCCGGATCGTCCAGTGCGGCGGCGCGGAAGGCGGCGTCGATGCGGCGGACCTGCGCCCGCGACAGTTCCAGCGTCAGAGTGCGGCCTTTTTCCGTCGGGTAGAGGCGGCGCTGCCGGCGATCGTCGCTGCCCTGCACCTGCACCACGAAATCCTCGTCGATCAACTGCCGCAGGACGCGCGAGAGCGATTGCTTGGTGATCTGGAGCAGCTCCAGGAGATCGGCCACCGTCATGCCGGGCGCGCGGTTGACGAAATGCAGGATGCGATGGTGCGCCCGCCCGAACCCGTAGCGCGTCAGGATCGAATCGGCATCGGCCGTGAACTCGCGATAAGCGAAGAAGAACAGCTCGATCAGGCGGAAGTCGAGCTCGCCCCTTGTCGGCAGGGGGTCTTCCACGATGCGGGGGCCGGGCGGCCGGGCGGTCTCGGGCAATGCGGCGTCCATCAAGAAAGGTCAGCAATATTGACGTATATTGCTTCCATTGTTACACCCTTGCGCATCGGTTGGAACAGCCCGCCCGCCGGCAGGCTCGTCGCGATCGAGTGAACTCGTGCGGCCCGCCGCGTTTCCGCCCATCGATCCCGCCTTGCCGGCGCTTTCGCTTGAAGCGGGCGCCCCGGCATGGCTGAGTGACCGGGGAGGGACGCGCGCCGGGAGGGCGTCGCGGACGAACGATCAGGAAAGGCCGCCCGCCAAGGGCGCGACAATCATCATGAGCACCGTGGCATTCGATCAGCTCGACGGCGAGATCTGGTACAATGGCGAGTTCGTGCCCTGGCGCGACGCCAAGGTTCATGTCCTCACCCATGGCCTGCACTATGCGAGCGCCGTGTTCGAGGGCGAGCGCGCCTATGGCGGCGAGATCTTCAAGTTGCGCGAGCACACCGAGCGCTTGATCGAGTCCGGCCGCGTTCTCGGCTTCACCGTGCCCTATTCGGCCGAGGAGATCGACGCGGCCTGCACCGAGCTCCTGCGCCGTCAGGGATTCCAGGATGCCTATGTGCGCCCGATCGCCTGGCGCGGCTCCGAGTCCATGGGCGTTTCCGCTCAGAAGAACCGCATCAACGTCGCGGTCGCGATCTGGCAGTGGCCGAGCTATTTCGACCCCGAGCAGCGCATGAAGGGCATCCGGCTCGACATTGCCGAATATTGCCGCCCCGACCCGCGCACGGCGCCCTCGCGCGCCAAGGCGGCGGGCCTCTACATGATCTGCACCCTTTCGAAACACGCCGCCGAGGCCAAGGGCTATGCCGACGCCCTGATGCTCGACTGGCGCGGTCTCGTCGCCGAGGCGACGGGCGCCAACGTCTTCTTCGTCAAGGACGGCGCGATCCACACGCCGACGCCGGACTGCTTCCTCGACGGCATCACGCGCCGCACGGTGATCGATCTGGCCCGTCGTCGCGGGATCGAGGTCGTGGTGCGGGCCATCCAGCCCGAAGAGATGGAAGGCTTCACGGAATGCTTCCTCTGCGGCACCGCCGCCGAGGTGACGCCGGTGGCCGAGATCGGCCCCTACCGCTTCCAGCCGGGCGAGATCACGCGCCAGCTGGTGGAGGACTACATGAACGAGGTTCAGCCCAAGCGTCTCGCGGCGGAATAGGCGCCTCGCTCGGGATCATCGGAAAGCCGGCCCTTCGAGGCCGGCTTTTTCATGCGCGCACCCCGTTTGGAGCCGCGCCGCGCCCTATGATAGGTGCTCGCCGAACGCCGTGACGAGAAGGAAAGACCATGAGCCGACTGTCCCTTGAGATCGTTCCCGTCACGCCCTTCCGGCAGAACTGCTGCATCCTGTTCGACGCGGACGAGAAGCGCGGCGTGGTGGTCGATCCCGGCGGTGACGTTCCGCATATTCTGGAGGCCGTCGACCGGCTCGGCGTGACGCTGGAGGCGATCTGGCTGACGCATGGCCATATCGACCATGCCGGCGGCGCCATGGACCTGAAGGACGCGACCGGCGTCGAAATCGTCGGCCCGCACCGCGCCGACCAGCCGCTTCTTTCGCGGCTGGAGGATCAGGCGCGCATGTTCGGCCTTGCGGGCGGCGTGCGCAATGCCGTGCCCGACCGCTGGCTGGAGGAGGGCGACGCGCTGACCATCGGCACGCATCGGTTCGAGGTGCTGCACACGCCCGGCCATTCGCCGGGCCATGTCGTCTTCTTCGAGCGCACGGCCCGCTTTCTCCATGCCGGCGATGTGCTCTTCGCGGGATCGATAGGCCGCACGGACCTGCCGGGCGGCGACCACGAGACGCTGCTGCGCTCGATCCGCGAAAAGGTCCTGCCGCTCGGCGACGATGTCGGCTTCCTGTGTGGGCATGGTCCGGGCAGCCGCCTCGGCGACGAGCGACGCAGCAACCCGTTCCTCATCTGACGTTCCGGTCCGTTTCGAAACGGAACGGGCCTCAACGCGCCGCGTCGCCCGTGCAGAAGCGGCGGCGGCCCGCTTCGTCCGTATAGGTGCCGAGCGAGGCGTCGAAATTGGGGTAGCGCGCCACGCAGGCGCGCAGCCATTCGTCGGTCCAGGGTTCGAAGCCGGCGGCCGGTTCCGAGGCGGGGGCCGCCTGCGGGGCGGGCGTGGGCGAAGGCGCCGGTGCGCTCGCGATCTGCGGCTCGCGCGGCGCGGGTTTTGGAGCCGGCACGCGCGCGACGTTCGGCAGGCTCGGCGGCGTCGGCGCCCGATTGGTCTCGAGATCGATCGGCTCGTCCGGGTCGGGATACACGGTCACCGCCTGTTCGGCCGGGCTGAGCTTCGCGAAGGCGACGGAGTTCTTGGCCGGCGGCAGGTCCACGTCGTCCTTCACGTCCGCGCGCGCGCGCCGGAAGTCCGGGCTGACGCGGATGATCTTGGTCGTGCCCGAATACACGATGTCCAGACCGTTCGGGCCGTAGGGGCGCCGGTCGAGCCGCACGTTTTCCACGTCGATGATCTTTGGGCCGGCCGCGCCGGGCATCACGGAATAGCTGGACGCGCGCGGGTTCGTGTCCGAGGCGCGGTTGATCTGGATAACGGACACGCTGCCACCGAGCGCCGAGGTGCCGTACGGCGCGCCTTCGGAGCCCGGCCAAAGCGGAACGAAGCGCGACACGGAATGCCCGATCGGCTGGTACCGGTTTCCCTCACCATAATAGCGTCCACCGGCTTCGGCCGCGCCACAAGCGGCGGCGCAGACCGCCAGGGAAAGCATCAAACGTCTGCTACGCATCTCGACTGCTCGCATTAACGATTCGTTAATGAGTTTACAGCAAGGCGCATGCCAGAAAAGTCGTTCCGATTTGGAACAGGCAGTCCGTCGGGAGCGTCCCCGGTTTCCTCGGGAGACGGCCGGTAACCGGCGAGCCTGTATGAGATCGCGAAGCGATCCCTGGATGGCGTGCGGGCGAGCTTATCCGCTGGCGAGGTCAAAAACGCCGAGCCATCCGGGTCGAAAGCGCGACGAGAGAGCCGCTTTCGCCGGCAACATCGGATCGCCGAAAGCAAACAGCCCGCCTGACGGGGTCAAGCGGGCTGCGGAAGAGTGGATCGCTCGCGAGGAACGAGGATCGAAAAGGTCTCAGGCCATTTCGAGGTTGACGGCCTTCGGGCCCTTGCCGCGCTTGTCCGGCTCGGTGTCGTAGGAGACCTTCTGGTTCTCAACGAGACCCGGCAGACCGGACGCCTGCACGGCCGAGATGTGGACGAAGATGTCCGCGCCGCCATTGTCCGGCTTGATGAAACCGAAACCCTTTTCGGTGTTGAAAAACTTGACAGTACCCGTCTGCGACATGATCGAACCTTTTTCCTTTAGTCTATTCAGGTTTCCCTGAAGGGCAGTATGCAGGCAAGTCTTGATGCGAGGAAAAGGAAGCGATACATCGCGACCCGCTTTCGCGGACCACCCGGAGGATGCGCCTCCGATACGCAATTCGTCCATCACCCGAGTTCGCGAATTTGCCCGAACATCAAACTTGTGAAGCGAGATTTTAGACTTTGCAAGCAAAAGTTTTTTGTCAGGTCTTCCCTTTGCTCTCGCGTCACCCATAGGGAAAGTGGACCGAATGGTCGAAAGCGTTCGCTCCTGCGGGAGCTGGTGCGGAAACTCTCCTCTTTTCAGTGCGGTCCACCGTTTCGTTCAAGTAACCTCACGACGCGGAAAAACTGGGACGACCGGGTTTTCGGGAAAGCTCGGCCCGAAGTGCCGCGTCTGTGATCCGACGTGAAGTGATATGGGGAACTTATCGATATCCGGGCTCTTCTTCTCCTGACTGTTCGCAAGACGAACCCAACAGAATTGGATGTCCGATCATGAAGACCCTTCTTGCCGCAACCGCCTTCATCTCCTTGGCGGCCTTCCCCGCTCTCGCTCAGTCCACCGATGGCGGCTCGACCTCGGGTGCGCAGGTTATCCCGCCCGTCACGGGAACGTCGCCCGACCAGATGGGCAATGCGGCGACGACCGGTGACACACGCGCCGCGCCCTCGACCGGCATGTCGACGGGCACGATGGCGCCCGCCGGCGAGGACCGCACCAGCACCGGCTCGATCACGCAGACGCCGACGGATGGCACCAGCGTCCAGACCGACGGCATGGACCCGAACGCCGCCGCGGCGGCCGAGGAGAACACGCCGTCGAACGGCCTCGTGCCCGGTCAGAGTTCCAACTGACCACCCGCGACTGTGGCAACCGGCCGCCCCTCGTGGGCGGCCTTTTTCTTGTCCGCGATCGAATGGGGGTCGGAACGCCGACGCGGCCCTTTCGTTGGACATCAAAGCTCTTCGAGAGGTACCATCCCATGCTTCGCACGGTTTCCACCATCTTCGCCGGCCTGATGGTCGCAACGGCCGCCGCGCCCGCCATGGCGCAGGATTCCGCGCCCATTCCGCGCGGCGGCCGCGTCGTCCAGGTCGAGCCGACGCGCTCGATCGAAACCAACGCGACGGGTCTTCCGGGCGTCGGGCTGGATACGAGCACATCCAATCGCGCCGATACGCCCCGTGGCCCCGGCGGCCTTTCCAACGGGATCGGCGCTTACGGCGTCATGGCGCCCGATGCCTCGGGCGCGGCGGGCAACGCGCAGACGCGTATTCCCGGCGCGATCCCCGACACCAATGGCGGGATCGGCATTCCGATCGGCTCGCCGGGTGCGCCGGTCCGCTGATGTCCGGACCGCCTCTTTCCAGACGGCTGGCTGCGCGTGCAGCCCCGTTTGGGGTGGAGGCATGATCCAAAGCCCAGGACCTTCCCCGCGTGTCGGAAGGTGCTGTGTGGTGATAAGGAGTTGGAGCGATGAAAAGAATTCGGTTCTGGGTCGCTGGCTTGGGCCTGTTCGGCGCCCTCATGGCGGTCGATCAGGCCGCCGCCTTCGACAACGAGACGCTGATCCTGTCGCCGCGCGAGCGCGAGCAGGTGGTTGGGCATTACGTTCGGCCGGATGGGCGCACCGTGCCGCTGGTCGAGAACAACGGCATCCCGTTCCTGTTCGGGGCGGGGGACGTTCGCGGTAAACCGTCGAGTTCGCCGACCGTCAACGGCCGACAGACGACGGTGGAAGCGTCGACACCCTCCAACGGCATCGTGCCGGGGCAGGAGCCGGATTGATAGCTGGTCGAATTTTGCGCAGATCGCGAAAAATTTGGCCTCGCATTGTTGGAAACCGGACCGTGGATGGTTTCTTTTGAGGCGGTCGCGATGTCAAAAGCATCGCACCGCATTTTTGAAATCGAACGCAATGGATCGTCTCATGCAAGTGCCGCCCCGCTCGTCCGAGCCCAACCGCCGCGCCGTTCTCGGTCTTCTCGCCGCGACCGCCGCGATGCTGACCCTTGGCGTCGGTTTCACTGGCGGGCGCGCCATGGCGGCCGAAAGCGTGAAGGTCGGCATCATGGCCGGCGAAGACGAGGAAATCTGGAAGGTCGTGGCGGCCGAAGCGGCCAAGAACGGTCTGACGGTCGAGCCGGTCGTGTTCTCCGATTATGTCCAGCCCAACGAGGCGCTGGTGAATGACGAGATCCAGGCGAACGCCTTCCAGCATCAGCCCTATCTCGACGCGCAGATCCAGCAGCATGGCTACAAGATCGTGCCGGTCGGCTACACGCTGGTTCAGCCGATCGGCCTTTATTCGCGCAAGCACAAGAACACCGCCGAAATCCCTGAGGGCGCCGCGATCGGCATCCCGAACGATCCGTCCAATGCCGGCCGCGCGCTCAACCTTCTGCAGGCCCAAGGGCTGATCAAGCTGCGCGAGGGCGCCGGCATTCTGGCGACCGCGATCGACGTCGAGAGCAATCCGAAGAACATTCAGATCCGCGAACTCGATGCCGGCATTGTCGGCCGTTCGATCGACGATCTCGATGCCGGCGTCGTCAACACCGATTGGGCGCTGAAGAGCGGCATCGACCCCGATAAGGAGCGCATCGCGCAGGAGCCGCTCGAAAACAATCCCTACCGCAATTTCATCGCGGTCCGCGAAGACGAGAAGGATGCCCCTTGGGTGAAGACGCTCGTCGCCGCCTACCAGACCGACGCGGTGAAGGATGCCCTCGCCAAGTGGTATAAGGGAACCACGCTTCCCGCCTGGTAAGCTTTTCTTTTCCTTACGTTCCGTTTCCGAACGGGCGGCAAGCGCTTTTATGGCGCTTGCCGCCCGCTTCTCGTTTTGAAAGTCGATCTCCACAACCGTCATGACCCAATCCACAACACCGATCGACGCGCCGCCGACCCCGGCGCGGCCGATCCTCCGGCTCTCCGGCGTATCCAAGCGCTTCGGCAGCCATCAGGCCTTGAAGGCCGTCGATCTGTCCGTCGCGCGCGGCGAGATCGTGGGCGTCATCGGTCGCTCGGGCGCCGGCAAGTCCACGCTGATCCGCTGCATCAACGGGCTGGAACAGCCTGACGAAGGCCAGGTCGAAGTCGAAGGGCGTTCGATAGAGCGGCTCAGCGAGCGCGAGCTTCAGCCGCTCCGCCGCCGCGTCGGCATGGTGTTCCAGCACTTCAACCTTCTCGCGAACCGAACTGCGGCTGAGAACATCGCGCTGCCGCTAAAGATCGCGGGCGTCGCGCGGGCTGAGCGCACGCGCCGCGTCGCCGAACTTCTCGATCTCGTCGGCCTCGGCGGACGAGGCGATCGCTTTCCGGCGCAGATGTCCGGTGGTCAGAAGCAACGTGTCGGCATCGCGCGGGCGCTCGCCGCCGACCCGGCGCTCCTTCTGTCCGACGAGGCGACATCGGCTCTCGACCCCGAGACGACCGAGCAGATTCTGGGTCTTCTGGCCGACATCAACCAGCGCCTCGGTCTGACCATCGTTCTCATCACCCATGAGATGGAAGTGGTGCGGCGCATCGCGAACCGTGTCGTTGTGCTGGAAGGCGGCGTCGTCGCCGAGGAAGGGCCGGTCTGGCGCGTCTTCGCCGAGCCGGCCTCGCCGGTGACGCGCACCCTGCTTCAGACCATCACGGCGGACTTGCCCCAGCGCATTCTCGATGTCCTGTCGCCCGAGCCGCCGGGCGAGGCGGTGCTGCGGCTCGACTTTGGTGGCGAGCGCGCGGACGATCCCGTCATCTCCGACTTCACCCGCGCCTTCGGCCGCCCGGCGCGCATCGTCGGTGGCCATGTCGATGAAATCCAGGGCCGCCCGGTCGGCCGTCTCTTCGTTGGGGTCGAACACGACGGACCGGACGATCTGAAGGCCGTGATCGACTTCCTCGCCGCCCGAACCCTCAAGACGGAGTGCCTCGGCTATGTCCGCCGCGCTGTATGATCTCCTTTGGCGCTCGACCTGGGAAACGCTCCTGATGACTGGCGCATCGGGGCTGGCCTCGCTGGTTCTCGGCCTGCCGATCGGCCTTCTTCTGGTGCTGACGGACCGGGGCGCGATCCTGCAGAATCTCTGGGTCAATCGCATTCTCGGCGGCGTCGTGAACGCCTTCCGCTCGGTGCCCTTCATCATTCTTCTGGTGGCGCTGATCCCGTTCACGCGCCTCGTCGTCGGCACCTCGATCGGGACGCTCGCGGCCATCGTGCCGTTGTCGGTCGCGGCGATCCCCTATTACGCGCGCATCGCGGAGGTCTCGCTGCGCGAGGTCGATCCGAACCTCGTGGAAGCGGCGCGCTCGATGGGAGCGGGGCGTTGGACGATCGTGCGCGAGGTCCTGATCCCCGAAGCGCTGCCGGGGCTCGTCGCGGGCTTCGTGGTGACGCTCGTGACGCTGGTCGGCGCGACGGCGGTCGCGGGCGCGATCGGTGCGGGAGGCCTCGGTGATCTCGCGATCCGCTACGGCTACCAGCGCTTCGAGACGAGCGTGATGGTGGCGGTCGTGGCGATCCTGATCGTCATGGTCTCCGTGTTGCAATGGGCGGGCGACCGGCTGGTGGCGCGGCTCGACCATCGCAAGTGAAACGAAAACGGCCGCCGCGAAGGGATCGCGGCGGCCGTCCTGTTCAGCTCGTGAGGTCGGCGCTTACTCGCGCTCGCCCGTGAAGTTGAGGAGGAGCTGGAAGATGTTGACGAAGTTCAGGTAGAGCGACAGCGCGCCGAACACGGCCATCTTCTGCTGCGACTCCGCCGAGAAATTCTCGGCATACTGCTCCTTGATCGTCTGCGTGTCCCAGGCGGTCAGGCCGACGAAGACGATGATGCCGATCACCGACACGGCGAACTGAAGCGCCGAGGAGCCGATGAAGATATTGGCGATCGAGGCGATGATGACGCCGATGAGGCCCATCATCAGGAGCGAGCCCATCTTCGTCAGGTCGCGCTTCGTCGTGTAGCCGTAGAGGCTCGTCGCGCCGAACATGGCGGCGGCGATGAAGAACGTGTTGGCGATGCTGGCGCCCGTGAACACCAGGAACACCGACGAGAGCGACAGGCCCATCACGGCGCAGAAGGCCCAGAAGGTCATCTGTGCCGCCGCGGCCGACATGGCGTGGATGCGGAACGAGAAGAACAGGACGAAGGCGAGCGGCGCCAGCATCACCACCCACTTCAGCGGACTGGAGAAGATCGGCACGTAGAGCGCCGGCGTGTTGCCGACCGCGAAGGCGACGATGCCGGTGACCACGAGGCCGAGGCCCATATAGTTGAAGACGCGCAGCATGTGCTGGCGCAGGCCCTCGTCGAAGAGGGCGCCCGAGGCCTGATGGGCCTGCGTGCCCCAGCCCGAGCCGTAATGCGGTGTGTTCATAACGCGAACTCCATGAAACGCGAGGAAGGTTGCCGAGCCATTGCGGCTCAGTAGAGGGAGCGGGCGAGCCGTTCGGCGGCTTCGCCCAATTCGTCGCGCTCGGCGGCGGGGCCGACCAGCGCGTAGGCGACGGGACCCTGCTGCCAGAAGGCGGCGGCAAGGTCGCCGGAGAGGGCGGTTCTCGGCTTCGTCACCTCGAACGTGCCGGGGCGGATGCCGTAGAGCGAATGGCTCTCGCCCGAGCGGTCGGCGAGCGCCACCTCGACGCTCGGCCCGAAGGGCGAGGGGAAGACCTGCACGTCGCGCACCGTCCAGCCGCGCGGCGTCTCGGGCAGCGCGATGGCCGTGGCCGAGAGGATTTCGGCCGGGTCGAAGCCGGGCGTTTCCACCTGCGAGTCCATTTCGGAGCGCAGGAGACTGGTGCGGTGCGCCGAGACGGCGTCGTCCACGAAGCTCGGCGGCGCCGAGGAGGCGACGCTTTCGCGCACCGCGAGCGGCCCGGTGCCCTCATGCGCCAGCCAGCCGAGCGCCACGAAGACGCCGACGGCGGCGAAGCGACGGAGCACGTCGAGCCGGCGACGGCGGCCGAGGCCGCTCTGCAGCCGGCGCGCGAGATCGGCGAGCGCGCGACTGCCGGGCGCATCGGGCGCGGTGAGCGTGAGGCGCAGCTCGTCGCGCAGGCGCAGGTCCGCCATGATGCGGGCGGCCTCATCCGGGTGGACGGCGAGATGCGCTTCCACCTCGATGCGTCGCAGCGGGGGGAGGCGGTCGTCGACATAGGCGACGAGATCGGCTTCGAGGATGGGATCAAGGGCCATCGGAGCCTCCGGCTGCTTTGAAGGGAACGACATTGTCCCGCGCGAGGCCCTCGCCATTCTCGATCTCGCGCAGCCGGGCGCGGGCGCGGCTGACACGGGACACGAGCGTGCCCAGGGGAATGCCGAGCGAGGCGGCGGCTTCCTCGTAGGACAGGCCCTCGATCGAGACGAGATGGAGGGCGGCGCGCTGCTCTTCCGGCAGGGTCAGGAAGGCGCGGCGCACTTCGGCAAGGCGCAGCGCGTGATCCTGCGAGGGCGCGAGCTCGGCGGTCTCGCCATGGACGATCTCGGCATTGCGCCGGGCCTCGGCGCGGCGGGCGCGCAAGCGATCCACGAACCCGTTGTGCAGGATCGAGAGCAGCCAGGGCCGCAGGCTGAGGCCGGGGCGGAACTGGTGCTGACGCTCGATGGCGCGAACCAGCGTGTCATGCACCAGATCCTCCGCGTCGTCGCGATTGCGCGTCAAGGTGAGCGCATAGCGGCGAAGCGCGCCGAGCTGGCCGAGTACATCCGGGGGCGAGGTCTTGTCCGTCATCTTGCCCCGTATACGCAGCGCGGGCGGATTCCATCCCGCGCCCGATATCACCTCGCCATCACGCTCGCGTGAGACTGCCGAGGTCGATCTCGCCCTTCTGGCTGGTGAAGCGCAAGCTGCCCGGACCGCTGCCGCTCTGGCTCTGCGACACGCCGGAAATGCGGTGGTCGCCCGTGTCGTAGACCGTCACCTTGCCGCCTTCCTCGATCGCGAGGCGGCGGGCCTCCGGGAAGGCGGCGTAGCGCACGCCGTTCTGCGCGCCCGAACTCGAGGGCTGGCCGAGACCGTCCGGCCACCACGCACCCGAACCGTGCCGCTGGCCGGTCTGCCCGCCCGTCTGGCCGCCGCACTGACCCCCGCTCGGGCGGTTGTCGTTGAGGTCGCCGGTCTGCGCCCAGGGGCTGTCGGAGGTGGGCGGGGCGGAGCGCTCGGACGGGCCGGCATCTCGCCCGCTACTATCGCCCCGGCTCGCGAGGTCTTCGGCGAGGCGGCCGACGCGGGCCTTCAGGTCGTGATCGTTCATCGAGCCGATCATCAACATCCCGCCGCGCGACCATTGGCCCATGCCGCCGAGCTCGGGATGCGAGAATTGGGCCATCGAGCCGCCGCCCGACCGGATGGCATCGGCCAGCGCCCGCGCCGCCTCTTCCGAAAATCCGTTGCGCTCCGCGATCGCCTTGATGTCGCTCGTGCCGCTCATGCCGTTCCCCTCCGAATTCGTGTCTCGCCTCCAAACGCGGGGAGGCCCGTCCGCGTTGCCTGCCCAACGCCACAGGCGCGCGAAGGCGACCCGCGCGGCGAGCGCGGGCGTGGGGAACGGTCGGAGCCCTCCCGAGGGAAGGGCGGGCGGGACGCCGGAGGCGAACCTCCTATTCATGTTGTTGTGTGGTCCGCCTCCGGCGTCCCGCGCGGTGTTTTCGGCTCACGAGGTGGTGCGAACACCCCGTCTGCGTCCCGGGCCGCGCTTGCGCTGGTTCTCGGCCCGCCGGTCCCGAAAGACCATGGGGCTGTCGCCAAACCAGGGCGCCGACCGATTGCGAACCCCTTCGTTGTGAGAGGCCGCCCGGCTTGCCAGAACCGTCCGAGCCGCGCCGCCTCCGGAAGGCGACGCACCGCGGACACCGCCCCGCCGCTCCCGAACGATCCCGGTGATCATTCGCGCTCCTTCGCGAGCGGCAGGTGAGGGGAAGGATGCGACAGTTTCCGGGGACGGGGATAGATTGCGGATTGATTCGCCACAGCGCCGCCGTGAAGCGGCGCCATCGCGGGCCGTTCTCATTTCTGGAGTTTCGATTTGTCCCTGATCAAACCCGTCTGCGCCGTCCTCGCGCTCGTGCTTCTGGCCGGCTGCGCGGAAATCAACAAGCCGATCACGCCCGGCGACACCTGGCGCGAGAAGGCGACGCGCGACTCGAACGGCCTGCCGCGCTGATCGTCCGGCGGCTTCGCGGGGAACGCGGGGCCGCCCTTTGCTCCGACCCGAGACCTCGCCTTCGCGCGGGCAGGCCGTTTCGCCATTTGGTCAGCAAGACTGACCATTAGGTTCAGGAACCATTCAGGCGATTCAGGCTTTCATGGTGCCAGTTCACATTGGAGGAACGAACCCTTGAAGAGGTCTCTCATCATCGCGATCGCCGGCCTGCTCGTCGCCACCGCCGTTCCCGCCAGCGCGCAGAGCCACCGGTCCGACCACCGCCAGTGGCGCCAGCAGGAGCGCATCGACCGCGCCTATCGCCATGGTCGCATCAGCCCGCGCGAGGCCGCGCGCCTGGAGCGTCAGCAGCGCCGCATCGAGCGCGTCGAGCGCCGCGCCCGCTACTACAACAATGGCCGCGTCGACCCGCGCTCGGCGCGCCAGATCGAGCGGATGCAGGATCGCGCCAACCACTCGATCCGCCGCGCCGCCCGCAACGGCGATCGCTGGTAAGCCGAAGGGCCGACCGAACGGCTCGGCTTGAGCAAGTTTGCTTCAGATTGGGGGCGCGGAGCGGTGGATCGCTTTCGCGCCCTCTTGCGTTGCAGCCCCGTCCGGCTTCCGCCGGTCATCGGCGATGCGTTTCCCATTCCCTCGCTTCAAGGATTTGGTCCCGTGAAGACGACCCTTCTCCTCTCCGCCGTCGCGCTGGCGCTCAGCGCCATGCCCTCTCTGGCGCAAGAGCTCATGCTGCCCTCCGGCCCGCCGCGCAACGCGGTGGAACAGCGCCTGCAGGATCAGGTGAACGCGCAGATCGAACTCAACCGCGCCCGCGGCCTGCGCAGCTCCGACGAGGTGCGCCGCGACCAGCGCTACGAGCGACCCCAGCCGCGTTATGAGCGCCGGGAGAGGGCGGAGCGGCGTTGGGAGCGGGAGGATCGGCGTCGTTGGGAGCGGCAGGAGCGCCGGCGGGATCGGTATTGGGATGGGTGGTGATTCAGTGCCACCTATTATTCAATACACCCAGGCCGTATCGGTGGGGCGAGTGTAAGCGCGATATCATATTTAATTCATGCCCGCCTTTTTCTAATCGTCATAAGTGTCATATGGAGCGGAGGAAAATATTTTGATGTGGTCGGGTAATGTGATTATTGGCAGCACTGTATTTTCCATTTAGGGTTGTGTGATTCAGTCTCTCCTGGCGGAAATTCATGCATCAACCGATTAACCATCATTGGTTTCCGAAATGTCTAATGCAGCCATGGGTGAGCAGTCTGGATAGCCGAGTGGAGTCGTTTTACCGACATCCAGCTAAGGTTGCATCCTCTAGGAAAAGTCTCAAAGGCATTGGATCAGAGAGAAACCTGCATACGCTGGAAGCATTGGGCGATGAGGGTAGAAATCACATAGAGCTTGAATTTCAGAAGATTGAGGAGAGGTACGCGATCGTTCGTGATCTCATAAAGGAAGATAGGTTTCATGAAGTAACGTCTGCCCAGCGCGGCGAGTTTGCTTTTATGCTGTGGTCGTTACCGCTGCGGAGAAATGTTAGGTTCCTGGATGGCTCGCGAACGTCTACTGAGGGATGGAAGGAGTCTCTTCAAGAATTAATTGATAAAAACATTGCACAAGGAAAGATAAACGACCGTTATGCCGAAGATTTGCTGAATACGCTCGGAAAGGGTATCTATTTCGATGCAATGCTATCTTTCTGCAAGGAGATGGCAGTCGATTTATGTAAGCTGAATTGGGCTATATTCCGTTTCAATCATCCGAGGCTGAAGCTAGTTCTATCTGATAGGCCCCTCAGCCGAAAAGTGGATTTCGCCGGGAATGTGACATTCAAGATGCCCATCACCCCAAATCATTTATTCATAGCATCCACCAAGCTCGCTGCAGACCAAGTGGAATACAGAGAGGAATTCTCAGAAATACTGTTGGTGAAGACGATCGGTGAGCAGTTCCGACAGGCTTCAAGATTTGTAGTTGGAGTCGAGCGAGAGCCATATATAAAATTGGCTGAGGTGCACATGCGCGAAGTGGACCAAGACCCGCCTACTGGAACCCTTTAGAAGTTACAACTAACCATATATGCCAAGTTACCGCCCCGGCCGTCCCGTCTTCCCCGGCCGGCGCTTCCTGCGCTTCTCGTCGCCCGCATCCTCATAACTCCCCACGCCGATCTTCTCGCGCCTGATCGGCTTAGCGTCGTCGCCTGACACCGCGCGCACCGGGGTCGGGCCGTCGTGCTTGGGCTTTTCCGTGCGGCCGACCGTCATCTCGTCCAGCGAGTTCTTGCGGAAGAGCGAGCGGTTGGGGGTCGGCGTGTCGGTGCCCGGGCCCATGTCGTCCAGCGTCGGGCGCTGGAAATAGGAATGGGACTCGTCGGCGCGGGTCTCCGCCGCATCCTTCGGGCGCAGGGCCTTCACGCTTTCATGGTCGCCCTTGAGGCGCGCGGCGAGCGGTTCGCCGTTCGGGCCGAAGCGCGGGTTCTGGTGGTTGGCGCCCTTGCCGCGCGCGGGGCGCTTGCCGCGTGAGGGCTCGCCGCCGCCGAAGAGGGCGGTGTCCACCTCGCGGGCCATGGGATCGTCGGCGACGGCGAGTTCCGTCGCCTGAAGGCGCTTGATCTCGTCGCGCAGGCGCGCGGCCTTCTCGAAGTCGAGATCGGCGGCGGCGTGGCGCATCTCCTTTTCGAGATGCTCCAGATGGCTTTTCAGATTGTTGCCGACCAGCGCGCCTTCCTTGGCCGTCGGGCCGGCGGACACCCGCACGGAATCCTTCTCGTAATAGCTGTCGAGAATGTCCGCGATCTTCGCCTTGACCGATTCCGGCGTGATGCCGTGTTCGAGATTGTAGGCTTCCTGCTTGTCGCGGCGGCGGTTGGTTTCCGCGATGGCGCGCTCCATCGAGCCGGTGGTGCGGTCGGCATAGAGGATGACGCGGCCGTCGACATTGCGCGCGGCGCGGCCGATCGTCTGGATCAGCGAGGTTTCCGAACGCAGGAAGCCTTCCTTGTCCGCATCGAGAATGGCCACGAGCCCACACTCGGGAATGTCGAGACCCTCGCGCAGGAGGTTGATGCCGACCAGGACGTCGAACGTGCCGAGGCGCAGGTCGCGAATGATCTCGATGCGCTCCAGCGTGTCGATGTCCGAGTGCATGTAGCGCACGCGGATGCCCTGCTCGTGCAGATATTCGGTGAGGTCCTCGGCCATGCGCTTGGTGAGCACGGTGCAGAGCACGCGGTAGCCCCTGGCCGTGACCTCGCGGATCTCGCCGAGGAGATCGTCCACCTGGGAGCGGGCGGGGCGGATGTCGATCGGGGGATCGGTGAGGCCGGTCGGGCGGATGACCTGCTCGGCGAAGACGCCGCCGCTCTGCTCCAGCTCCCACGAGCCGGGCGTCGCCGAGACCGCGACGGTCGGCGGGCGCATCGCGTTCCACTCCTCGAAGCGAAGCGGGCGGTTGTCCATGCAGGAGGGCAGGCGGAAGCCGTATTCGGCCAGCGTCGCCTTGCGGCGGAAGTCGCCCCGGTACATCGCGCCGATCTGCGGAATGGTGACGTGGCTCTCGTCGATGAAGACGAGGGCGTTGTCGGGCAGGTATTCGAAGAGCGTCGGCGGCGGGTGGCCGGGCTGGCGGCCGGTGAGATAGCGCGAGTAGTTCTCGATGCCGTTGCACGAGCCCGTCGCCTCGATCATCTCGATGTCGAAGGTGACGCGCTGCTCCAGCCGCTGCGCCTCCAGAAGACGGCCGGCCTTGTTCAGCTCGATCAGGCGAAGGCGCAGCTCCTCCTTGATGGATTTGACCGCCTGCTGCAGCGTCGGGCGCGGCGTGACATAGTGCGAATTGGCGTAAATCTTCACCGACTTGAGGTCGTCGGTCTTGGCGCCGGTCAGCGGGTCGAACTCGTGGATCGCCTCGATCTCGTCCCCGAAGAGCGAGATGCGCCAGGCGCGGTCCTCCAGGTGGGCCGGGAAGATTTCGATCGTGTCGCCCCTGACCCGGAAGCTGCCGCGCGTAAAATCCATGTCGCGGCGCTTGTATTGCTGGGCGACGAGATCGGCGAGGAGCTGGCGCTGGTCCAGCCGGTCGCCGATCGCCATCTGGAAGGTCATCGCCGTGTAGGTCTCGACCGAGCCGATACCGTAGATGCAGGAGACCGAGGCGACGATGATGACGTCGTCGCGCTCCAGAAGCGCGCGCGTCGCGGCGTGGCGCATCCGGTCGATCTGCTCGTTGATCGAGGATTCCTTCTCGATGAACGTGTCGGAGCGCGGGACGTAGGCTTCCGGCTGGTAATAGTCGTAGTAGGAGACGAAATACTCCACCGCGTTGTCGGGGAAGAAGTTCTTGAACTCGCCATAGAGCTGGGCGGCCAGCGTCTTGTTGGGCGCGAGGATGAGGGCGGGGCGCTGCGTGCGCTCAATGACGTTGGCGACCGTGAAGGTCTTGCCCGAGCCGGTGACGCCGAGAAGCACCTGCGTCTGGTCGCCGTCGCCGATGCCGGACACGAGGTCGGCGATGGCCGTCGGCTGGTCGCCGCGCGGCGTGTAGTCCGAGGCGATGCGGAAGGCCTGGCCGCCTTCGGACTTCTGCGGGCGGTCGGGCCGGTGGGGAATCCACAGCTCGCCGTTCTTGAACAGCGGATTGCCCGATGTGATGAGGTCCTGCAGCGCTTGGACGGTGGCGGTGACGCCGCTTTCGGGGAGGGCGGCGGCGTCCTCCAGGCTCACATCCATGCCGGCCACGGGATTGAGACCCGCGCGGGCGCGCTCGGCCGGCGTCGCCGCGACGCCCATCGACGTGCCGCGCGCGGTCTTCGACGCGCCTGACTTCGAGGGCTTGGTCTTGGGCGCGTCGGCGGGTGCCGAGGGCTTCTTCGCTTTCGCCGGTTTCTGCGCGGCCTTGCGCTGCGCTTCCTCTTCCAGCCCTTGCGCGATCTCGTCGGCCCAGCCGGAGAGGGGGCCGATCAAGGGCGTGCCGGCCAGCTCCGGCTGCGGGCTTTCGCCGAAGCCGGGATGCAGGCGCTCGGACGCGTCGGCATAGTCGAGAATGGGCGAGCGGCGGGGCTTCTTGGGATCGGGCATGGCGCGAATATGGACGTCCGGTGGGGCGGAATAAAGGGGGAACAGCGCGGCGCGGCGAAAGGTTCGCCCCAGGCCGGTTTTGCAGCGCGGCGAAGAGGTGATTCGAATCTCACGCATTCGCGATCCGATCTTCATCTTTCGCTTACCAAATTCACCCATTCTGATCTTGTCCGCTCGAGTTTCGCGGAGGATGCGAAGGCCGCCCCGATGGTTCTGCGTAAGACGGGTTGGCGCATCGTCACGCTCGCCGTCGCCGTGTATGCGACGGCGAGCGCCGACAAGGCGGCCGAAGCCCTGGATTCCGGCTTCCCGATGCCGCCGATGTCGAGTTCTTCTGATGGGAGCGCGCCCGAAGGGCGCGACGCCCGAACCGGTGGCCGCCTCGTCTGGGGTGGCTCCGCGCCGACCGAAGGCGGGTATGTTCCGAGTCCCGCCTTCGGCGACCCGCCGCCGTCTCCGCCCGTTCACCGCCGCGCGCCGGCGCCCGCAAAGCCACGCCGCGAGCCGCCGCCCGTCGCGGCGCGCGCCGTCGACCCCGCGCCCCTCCCGGAGCCCGAGCGCGGGCCGGGCGACTACGGCCGCACCTACCCCGTGCAGGAAGCCGGTCGCGTGCAGGAAGCGGGCGCGGCGTCGCTCGTCGCGCCCGAACCGGTGGACGACCCGATCGGCCGCATGATCGAACAGGCCTCGCTAGAAGAGCCGCCGCCCGGCGTGCTCGGCGCCTATGGCGCGCGGCCTGAAGCCGAGTTCGACCCCTGGGAAGGGCTGACCGAGGCCGAGCCGGCGGAACCCGAACTCGACGCCGAGCCGGAGGACGTGCCCGCGCCGGCTCCCGCGCGCCGCGCCCGGCCCGACCGCACGCCGTTGCCATCCTATGCCTCGCTCTCCTCGCGCGTGCCGCCGGCGACGCTCCCGCCCGGCCCGCAGGGCGCGCTGGAGCGCGAAACGCCGGACGGCTACCGGCCGATGGCGGGCAGCGACGCGCAATGCCGGCGCGAGCTGCGCAAGCTCGGCGTGCGCTTTACCGACATTTCGCCGATCTCGACCAGCCGCTCCTGCGCCATTCCCAATCCGGTGCGCATCACGGAAGCGGCGAAGGGCATCGCCATGATGCCGGCGGCCACGATGAACTGTCAGGCGGCGCTCCGCGTGGCCCGCTGGCTGGAGAACGACGTGAAGCCCGCCGCGCGCTGGAAGCTGTGGAAGCGGCCGACGGCGGTGATCAACATGTCCTCCTATCGCTGCTCGCGCATCGCGGGCTCGCGCACGATCTCCGAACACGCCAGCGGCAACGCGCTCGACGTCGGCGGCTTTCGCTTCAGCGACGGATCGACCATGCGCATCAGCCCGAAAGGCGTCTTCTCGTTTCGCGAGAAGGGCTTCCAGTCGGCGATCCGGCAGGGAAGCTGCCGCTATTTCGGCACCGTGCTCGGGCCGGGCTACAACCGCGCCCATGCCGACCACCTGCATCTCGACGTGAAGACGCGGCTTCGACCGACCTGCAAATGAGGTCGCGCGCCGGGAGCGCGGCGGCCGATGCGTCGGGGCCGATGCGGGTCGGCATGCGCTCGCCCGTCGAGATAGGACATGACGGCCGAGGGCCAGAACCGCCGGGAGTGCCGACCATGAAGCCGATCCAGTTCGATCGCGACGAGACCAGGGCGATCGTCGCCGACATCCAGGACTATTTTCGCGAGGAACAGGACCAATCGATTGGCGCCATTCCGGCGGAAATGCTGATGCAATTCTTCGCCGAGAAGATGGGCGGGTATTTCTGCAATGCCGGGCTGCACGATGCGCAGGCGCTGGTGCGCAGGAAGATCGACGACGTGAGCGACGAAATCTTCGGGCTGGAGCAGCCGACCGGGAGGCGCTGAGCGACCTGTCGTCCCGGCTATCGGGTCAAGCCTGTGCCGCGGTGCAAGATCGATGCGTGGCAACGCTTCCGCGCTTGATGCGTTAGGCCCGCGCGGAACCCGGTCCGCGAAGAGAACAGGAACCAGCGATGCTGAAGCCCTTGACACTTGCCGCCGTGCTTCTGGCGGCCGCTGCGCCCATGGCGCACGCTCAGGAAGACGGCCCCGACCGCGGCGATCGGTACGAGCGCGACATGCGCTCCGACGACGATATGCCCCCGTATCGTGAGCGCGCCGACGAGGATCGCTCGCGCGACATGCGCCATGGCGACCGCTGGGCTCGCATGAATTACGAGGACGACGATCGCGACGGCGATCGCGACAAGGACCGGGACCGCGAGGAGCGGAAGGACAAGGACAAGGACCGCGATCGCGAAGATCGGAAGGACAGGGACCGGAAGCGCGATCACGATCGGGATCGCGACCATGATCGCGACCGTGGCCCGAGGGGCGAGCGTCGCGGGCCGGACGGTCATCGCGGTCCGCCACCCCCGCCGCCCGCACCCCGCGCCGGCTTCGAGATCGACATGGGTCCGGGCCAGACGCTGCGCGTCACCTGCGGCGACGAATCCCTTGCCGATTGCATGGAAGCGGCCAAGCCGGTCCTCGACGCCTTCGCCCAGAAGGCGGGCGACGCGGGAACCCGCGTTCCGCCTCCGCCGCAGAACCTCGTGAACGGCGACACGCCGCCGCCCCCGCCGGCCGCGACCTCGCCCGCGACGGGCGGTGCGACGCCTCCGCCGCCCCCGCCCGCGAACTGACGCTTCGATAGTTGGGAGGTGCGGATGGTGACATCCGCACCTTATCCTTGACGGGCGAGGCTCAGCCGAGACGCTCGGCTTCGGGGATTATCCCGATGGGTTTCCCGGCAGGCTCTCAGTCCGCCGCCTTCACGAACTCGGTCGGCACCGGCGTCGGCCGACCTTCGCTGTCCAACGCGACCATGACGAAGACGCCTTCCGTGACCTTGACCCGCTCGGACGTCAGATAGCGCCGCGCCCAGGCCTCGACCTTCAAGCGGATCGAACTGCGCCCGACCGTTTCGATCTCGGTATAGACGCAGAGCGTGTCGCCGACCTTCACCGGCCGGCGGAACGCCAGCGTTTCCACCGCCACGGTCGCCACCCGGCCGTTCGCGCGCTCGGCACTGCGAATGCCGGCCGCCAGATCCATCTGCGACATGACCCAGCCGCCGAAAATATCGCCCGCCGCGTTTCGATCCGCCGGCATGGCCTGGACGCGCACCGTGAGTTCGCCCTTCGGGTGCCCTTCGTCCTCGATCATCGCTCCATCCTTCATCCACGGTTCGTCCTCGCTGCTGTGCGCGAGAGCCGGTTCGCGGGCAAGAGAAAAGCCGGAGCGAGGGGCATTGTGACGTAAGGGCAGGTTCGCTTATCCTCCTTCCTCGGAAGGCCGGCGGGGCGGCGGATATCTCCGGGGAGAGACACATGCGCATGACATGGATGGCCGGTGCCCTCGTGGCGCTCGGCGCGACGAGCGCGCTGATGACGACGGGCGCCTCGGCGGCGACGGGCGGCAGCTACCGGGACTGGGCGCTGACCTGCTCGCCCGGTCTCGATTGCACCGCGTCCGGTTTTTCGACCGGCGACGCGGCGCTCACCAGCCTTTCGATCCGGCGGGGGGCGGGCGCCGGCGATGCGCCGACGCTCGTGATCGGATTGCGGGACGCGGCGCCCTTGTCCGGCAAGGTCTCGCTGCGCTTCGAGGCCGGCCCGAGCCGCGACCTGCCGGCCAGCGCCTTCAAGCCCGATGCGGACGGCCTTTCGGTCAGCACGGATGCGGCGGACTGGCTCGCCGATCTCCGTCAGGCCTCCAAGGTGGAGATCGCGCTGACGGCCGGCGGAAAGGCGGAAAGCGCGAGCTTTTCCCTGTCCGGTCTCGTCGCGGCCCTGCGCAAGATGGACGAGGACCAGCAGCGGACCGGAACGAAGAGCGCGCTGATCGACAAGGGCGACAAGGCTCTGCCCGATCGCAAGGCCCTGCCCACCGACATCGCCGATGCGCAAGCGCTGCCCGCCAGCCTGCGCACGCTCTGGAGCGAGGGGCCGGGAAGCTGTTCGGATTTCGGCGACACGCCGCCGTCGCCGCTCGGCTTCTCGCTGCCGACCGGCGAGGACGGACGGCTCTTCGTTCTCGCCTGCGGCATGGCCGGCGCCTACAACGCGCCCTCGCGGCTTTACTTCGAAACCGGCGACATGGCCGATATCGTCCCCGTTCCCTCCATGTCCGCCGAAGGGCCGGTGGCCTCGCTGGAGCTCTGGAACGTCGACTGGTCGGGCGACCGGCTCGTGTCCTTCTTCAAGGGGCGCGGGATCGGGGATTGCGGCTCCTACGCGGAATATCGCATCGACCCGGACGCCGGCCGGCTGACCCTGATCGAGGCGCGCGACCAGCCCGAATGCAACGGGGAGGGCGATGTCGACGCCTGGCCGCAGACCTGGCCGCTGAAGGGGGCCAAGCGCTGAGGCGGCGGGGCTTGGGGCCATCACGCTCGCGCGAGGCCCTTCGACCCGCGGGAACGGGCCAAAGGGGGAGGCGTTGGCCGCTGGAGGCCGGACATCTCGGCCCGCCGTTCAGACCGGAGACCGTTCGATGAAGACCCTGCTTCTATCCGCCACCGCCCTCGTTCTTTCCGCCGCGCTTCCGGCCCTCGCGCAGAGCCCGGCACCCGCCGCCGCCAGCCCGGCCGCAGCCGGCGCCGCGCCGGCCTCGATGAGCGAGCCGATCGGCGTCACCATGCGCAGCGCGGACGGCAAGTCCCACGGCACGATCCGCATCACCGAAACGCCGAACGGCGTGATCGTCGATGGCGACCTGACCGACCTGGAGGACGGTGAATACGGGCTGCACTTCCATGCCAAGGGCGTGTGCGAGGGCAATTTCGACTCGGCCGGCGGCCATCACAACCCGACCGACAAGCAGCATGGATTCGAGGTCGAAGGCGGTCCGCACGCGGGCGACATGGCCAATATCTACGTGCAGGGCGGCAAGGCGCGGTTCCAGCAGTTCAATCCGATGGTGCGCTTCGCGAGCGGCGACGCGCCGCTGAAGGACGCGGACGGCACGGCCATCATGGTGCATGGATCGGCCGACGACCATCATTCGCAGCCGACCGGCAATGCCGGTTCGCGCATGGCCTGCGGCGTGGTCTTCCCTGCGTCGTAAAGCGTTCGCGAGGCGGGTGAGGAAAGCTTCGGCAGCCGGGAACCGAACCCGTCGCGCGACATTCTGACACCATGATCCCCGATGCCGAACGCACCGGGGAACCATGTAAAAAGGAATATGCGTATGAAGTCCTTCGTTCTCGCCGCCGGTCTCGCGACGCTCCTCGGCTCCGCCGCCTTCGCCCAGACCGCGACGACCACGGCGCCCGCCGCGACCACCACCGCCCCCGCCGGCGCCATGGCCACCGGCGCCGCTTCGAGCGACGTGATCGTCGTCCTGCCGCAGGCGACCCAGGGTGCGGCTCCGACGATGTTCCTGTCCGATGACCTCGACGGCAAGGACATCTACGGCGCGAACAACGAGAAGATCGGCGAGATCGAAGACTTCATCCTCAACGCGGACGGCTCGGTCGGCGCGGTCGTGGTCGAGGTCGGCGGCTTCCTCGGCGTCGGCGAGAAGGACGTCCTGGTGAACTGGTCGGCGATGCAGATCGTGATGGACGGCGACGACCTGCGCGTGAACGCGCCGGGCCTGACGCGCGACGTGCTGACCAACGCGCAGGGCGTCGATCTCGACCAGATCGTCCCCGGTCACGATTGATCGGCTGATCGCTCCGTAGATCGATCCGATGATCGAGGCCCGCTCCGGTATCCGGGGCGGGCCTTTTAGCGTCAGGCGGCCTCGGGCACCCAGCCGACCGGACGGAAGCCCGGCAGGGTCGCCATCCGCGCGAGCCAGCGGCGCACGGCCGGAAACTCGTCCAGCGAGAAGCCGCCCTCCGGCGCGGTGGCCGTGTAGGGATAGAGCGCGATATCGGCGATGCTCGGGCGACGCGGGCCGAACCAGTCCTCCACCGCCAGATGGCGCTCCATCACGCCGAGCGCATTGCGCCCGTTCTGGAGCGCCTGGGCCAGCCGCTCGGGCGTCGCGGCGCTCGCGCGTTCGGGATAGACGGTGAGGGAGCGGCGCACCGCGACCGAGACTTCATGGGCGTTCTGCTCGAAGAACATCCAGCGCAGCGTCTGCGCACGATCGAACGGATCGATGGGCAGGAAGGGTGTCTCTTCGGCGAGATAGGCGAGAATGGCGTTGGATTCGGGGAGGAGCCGCCCGTCTTCCAGTTCCAGAAGCGGGCACTGGCCGGCCGGGTTCTTCTGGAGGAACTCTCCCGTGCGGGTCGAACCGTCGCGCGTCGAAACCTCGACATGGCGAAAGGACCGCCCGAGAAGCGACAGGAGCAGGCGGGGCTTGTAGCAATTGCCGCTGTCGGCCATTCCGTGGATCGTGATCATCGCCCCATCCTTTCATCTGACCGGTCGATCTGTGCCCGATCGGGTATGGCTCGCACCAATTCGTTTTTTGCGTCGCACCCATCAGCGATCTTGATGGGTCCTCGCCTTGCGCTAAGGGCCTTGCGGGACTACGGTCCGCCGATTTTCGCGCTGCGGCACCCGCGTCGGCGAAGATCGCCAGACGAATCCATGTTGTTTCCCGGAGCCTGATCATGGCCTTTCTCGCCGCTTCCCTGGACCGCGTGAAGCCGTCCGCCACCATCGCCGTGTCGCAGAAGGCGCGCGAGCTGAAAGCGCAGGGGCGGGACGTCATCGGCCTCGGCGCCGGCGAGCCGGACTTCGACACGCCCGACAACATCAAGCAGGCGGCCGTCGAGGCCATCGCGCGCGGCGAAACCAAGTACACGCCGATCTCGGGCATCCCGCAGCTGCGCGAGGCGATCTCCAAGAAGTTCAAGCGCGAGAACGGGCTCGACTACAAGCCGGAGCAGACGATCGTCTCGACCGGCGGCAAGCATGTCCTGTTCAACGCCTTCATGGCGACGCTGAACCCGGGCGACGAGGTCATCATCCCCGCGCCCTACTGGGTCAGCTATCCCGAGATGGTGTCGCTCTGCGGCGGCACGCCGGTCGTGGTCGAGACGCGGCAGGAAGACAATTTCAAGCTGACGGCCGAGGCGCTGGAGCGCGCCATCACGCCGAAGACGAAGTGGTTCCTGTTCAACTCGCCGTCCAACCCGACGGGCGCGGCCTATACCCATGCCGAGCTCAAGAGCCTGACCGATGTGCTCATGCGCCACGAGCATGTCTGGGTCATGACCGACGACATGTACGAGCATCTCGTCTATGGCGACTTCACCTTCGCCACCCCGGCGCAGGTTGAGCCGGCGCTCTACGAGCGGACGATCACGATCAACGGCGTGTCCAAGGCCTATGCCATGACCGGCTGGCGCATCGGCTATGCCGGCGGGCCGCTGAAGCTCATCAAGGCGATGGACATGATCCAGGGCCAGCAGACCTCGGGCGCCTGCTCGATCGCGCAATGGGCGGCGGTCGAGGCGCTGAACGGCACGCAGGATTTCATCCCGAAGAACCGCGCCATGTTCGAGAAGCGCCGCGACCTCGTCGTCTCCATGCTGAACCAAGCAACCGGCATCGAGTGCCCGTCGCCGGAGGGCGCGTTCTACGTCTATCCGTCGGTGAAGGGCCTGATCGGCTCCACCACCGAGGGCGGCAAGCGGATCGAGACGGACGAGGATTTCGTCACCGCGCTTCTGGAGCAGGAAGGCGTCGCGGTGGTTCACGGCACGGCCTTCGGCCTCGGCCCGAACTTCCGCCTGTCCTACGCCACGTCGGACGCGCTGCTCGAGGAAGCCTGCACCCGCATCCAGCGCTTCTGCGGCTCGCTCAAGCGCTGAGCTTTCAAGGATCTGAACAGGAAGGGCGGCCGAGCGATCGGCCGCCCTTTTTCGCGTTCAGAGGATGAAGCCGGCGAGGACGGTGAAAAGCGCGACCTGCCAGGGCGGGCGCGCCCAGAGGGTCAGGAGGAGGAAGCCCGCGACGGCGATCACGAGATCGCGCGGGGCCAGGATGGCGTGGGTCCAGACCGGATCGTAGAGCGCCGCGCCGAGGAGGCCGACCACCGCCGCATTGGCGCCACGCATGGCGGCGCGGGCGAGCGGGCGGCGGCGAAGCCCGTCCCAGAAGGGCAGGGCGGCGAGCACCAGAAGAAGGCCCGGCAGGAAGATCGCGATGAGCGCCAGGGTCGCGCCGGCCAAGCCGCCCGGAGCGGGTGCGAGCGCGCCGAGATAGGCGGCGAAGGTGAAGAGCGGACCCGGCACGAGCTGCGCGGCGCCATAGCCGGCCAGAAACGCATCCGTGCCGACGAGGCCGCGCTGCACGGTTTCGGCTTCGAGAAGCGGCAGGACCACATGGCCGCCGCCGAAGACGAAGGCGCCCGAGCGGAAGATGCCGTCGAACAGCTGAAGGGCGGGTGAGCCGGCGAGCGAAGCCGCGAGCGGCAGGCCGAGGGCGAGACCGAGGAACAGGGCGCCGGCTGCGAGGCCGAGACGGCGCGGCGCGGCGCGGCCGAGCGTGTCGGGCGCGGGGGCTTGCGTCTCGGCCCGGCAGAAGGCGAGGCCGAGCAGCGCGCCGAGAACGATCGCGAGCCCCTGCGCGCCCGCGCCCGCAAGGAGCGAGGTCAGCGCCAGCCCCAGAAGCGCGATGGCCGCGCGCGTGCGATCCGGCGCGAGCGTTCGCGCCATGCCCCAGACGGCCTGCGCGACGACGGCGACGGCGAGGATCTTGAGACTGTGCGTGAGGTCCGCGCCGACGCCGCTCTGGAGACGATCCGCGCCGAGCGCCACGGCGTAGAGGAGGAGCGCGGAGGGAAGCGTGAAGCCCGCCCAGGCGGCGAGCGCGCCGGGCAGGCCCGCGCGCCCGTAGCCGATGGCAAAACCGACCTGGCTGGAGGCGGGACCGGGCAGGAACTGGCAGAGCGCCACGAGATCGGCATAGCGCGCCTCGTCCAGCCAGCGGCGGCGCTCGACGAAGGCATGGCGGAAATAGCCAAGATGCGCGATCGGGCCGCCGAAGGATGTGAGGCCGAGCCCGAGAAAGACGCGGAACACCTCCGCAGCTCGGTGGCGGCTGATGGGTTCGGGAGGAGCGTCGGAAAGCGGGGCCATGCGCTGCGCGTAAGGGAGAAGCACGAAGGCCAGATGACAGGGCGAAGCGGCTCCGCGCAAGCGCTCGCGACGCGGTCGGCGCAGGCGATGCCGCGCTTGGTTCATGTGGCTATCGGCAAAAGAAAAAGCCGAGCTCAGGGAGCCCGGCTGAAAGTTTGAGATGCTAGAGCATCTCTGGGAGGAAACGAACGGCGCGGAAAGCTTGGGAGGAGGTAAGCTTCCGCGGCCCGGACGTGACTTCAAGCTAACCTGAGCTTGGCGCCGCCTCCAGCCACGAAACAACATGCCTGCCATGCAGAAATTGCATGAACTTGTTCAGCTTTGCTGAAGCTTCGTATGTATTGGTCGAAAGGGAGAGGAGGGCGAGCCGCGTGCCGCCGCCCCCTCTAGTAGGACCAAGTGCGCGCTTTGCCAATCAGGAAATCACGGAAAACCTTCAGTTTCGCCGCGTCGCGGAGCTGCTCGGGATAGCAGAAATAGGTGTCGAAGGACGCGAGATCGAGATCGGGCAGGACCTGCACGAGCTTGGTGTCCTTGTCGATCATGTAGTCCGGCAGGAGCGCCAGACCGATGCCGCGCTCGATGGCCGACTTCATCGCCATCAGATTGTTGATCTGAAGGATTGCCGGGCGGACCTGGCCTTCCGGCAGGCCGGCGGTTTCCAGCGCGTTCAGATTGCGCAGATAGTTGGGCGCCGGCTCGCCGAAGGTGATGATGCGATGCCGGTCGAGATCCTCTGTCGTCTCGGGCGTGCCGTAGCGCGCGAGATAGCCGGGCGCGGCATAGACGTGCAGATGCACGGTGAAGAGGCGGCGCTGGATCAGGTCCGGCTGCTGCGGCTGGCGCAGGCGAATGGCCGCGTCCGCCTTGCGCATGGTGAGGTCGATCTCCTCGTTGTCGAAGACGAGCTGCAATTCGACATCGGGATAGAGTTCGAGAAATTCCTGCGCGCGCTGGGTCAGCCAGCCTGAGCCCAGACCCACCGTCGTCGTCACGCGCAGCTTGCCGGTCGGCTTCTCCCGCGTTTCGGTGAGCTGCATCCGGACGTTTTCGAGACGCTTCAGCACGTCGCTGGCGGTCTGGTACAGGAGCTCGCCCGGCTCGGACAGGACGAGGCCGCGCGCATGGCGATGGAAGAGGGGGGAGCCGATTTCCTGCTCCAGCGCCGCCACCTGTCGCGAGATGGCGGACTGGCTGAGATTCAGCGCATTGGCCGCATGGGTAAAGGACCCGGCTTCGGCGGCTGCGTGGAAAATGCGCAGCTTGTCCCAGTCGAGCGCCATGATACGACCCTATCCCCCCTTGAACTCTTCGTCTTACTCGGCCGCTTGCCGCGCGGCCTGCGCGTCCAGCGCCTGGGCCGCCAGCCAGCGTTCGGCCTCGAGCGCCGCCATGCAGCCGAGCCCGGCCGCCGTCACCGCCTGCCGGTAGACATCGTCGGCGACATCGCCGGCCGCGAACACGCCCTCGACGGAGGTCTTGGTCGTGCCGGGCTCCACCCAGAGATAGCCGCCGTCCTTCTGGCGCAGCTGGTCGCCGAAGACCTCGGTCGCCGGCGCGTGGCCGATGGCGACGAAGACGCCATGCGCGGCGAGCGTCTGCGTCTCGCCGGTCTCGCGATTGCGCAGCGTGACGCCCGTCACCGACTTCATCGGCTTGGTCTCGCCGGTGATTTCGGCGACTTCGCTGTTCCAGATCACCCGGACATTGTCCTTGGCGAAGAGGCGATTCTGCATGATGCGCTCGGCGCGGAATTCCGAGCGGCGGTGAACCACGGTCACGGATTTCGCGATATGCGAGAGGTAGAGCGCTTCCTCGACCGCCGTGTTGCCGCCGCCGACCACCACGACATCCTTGCCGCGATAGAAGAACCCGTCGCAGGTGGCGCAGGCCGAGACGCCGAAACCCTGGAAGGCGGCTTCGGATTCGAGACCGAGCCAGCGCGCCTGCGCGCCGGTCGCGATGATCACGGCGTTGGCCGTATAGGTCGTGCCGCTGTCGCCCCGGAAACGGAAGGGGCGCACGGACAGGTCGGCCTCGACGATGAGGTCGGACGCCATCTCGGCGCCGACATTCAGCGCCTGCGCCTTCATTTCTTCCATCAGGAACGGGCCGGCGATCGGATCGCGATAGCCCGGATAGTTCTCGACGTCGGAGGTGATGGTGAGCTGGCCGCCTTCCTGAAGGCCGGCGACGAGAAGCGGCTTCATCATGGCGCGCGCGGCGTAGATCGCCGCCGTATAGCCGGCCGGACCGGAACCGATCACGAGAACTTCGGCAAAACGCTCGGACATGACAAAACCCGCAAACCCGTAAGTGGAAACCGGCAAGGCCGGACCGGCCGGACATGGGACCGGCCATCCCCTAGTTCAATACGGGAGCATGGCAGGTCCGACAACCGAAAGAGTTGCCCGATCGCCACAGCTCCACCGGTTTCCTGCACTGGACTGGACGGCGGCAAAAGGTCTCGCTACGCTGAGACTGCTTTCAACACTGGAAAGGGGAGGCCTCATGACCAAGCACATGTTCGTTTCCCCGGCTGGGGCCCGTCGTCATCCTTCGACGCTTCGCCCGGCTTCTGCCACGTCTCGGGTCTGATTCCCGCCTTCGGCAGCTTCTCCGTGTTGTGTCCGTCGCGGACCCGACGCTTCCCCTGATCTGATCCCCGCTTCGGCGTGGTTTTCGAGGAGACGGCGCGGCCATCGGCGCGCCGGAACGCCATGACTGTTTCCCCCGAACGCGATCGCGGCGACGCGATCCGCACCGTTCTTCGTTTCACCTTTCGCAACTGGGGCGGCGAGCGCCGTCTTGTCTGGACCATCGCGCTCGCCATCACCACGGCGACGCTCGCGGACGTCTTCGTTCCCTATTTCGCCGGCCGGCTGGTGGATGCCGTCGCTTCGCGCGATATCGGGCGCGAAGCGGCATTGGCCGAGGGGCTCTGGGCGCTCGGCGCCATGGGCGCGCTCGGCCTCGTGTTCCTCGTCTGCCGGCATCTGGCCTGGGCGGCGGTGGTGCCGATGACGCTGCGCATCATGCGCCGCGTGTCGGAGGCCGCCTTCGCGCGGGTCCAGCGCTTCTCGACCGACTGGCACGCCAACAGCTTTTCCGGCTCTGTGGTGCGCCAGATCACGCGCGGCATGTGGGCGCTCGACCTTCTGCACGACACGCTGCTTCTGGCGCTTCTGCCGTCCGTCGTCGTGCTGGTCGGCACGGTGACGCTGCTCGCCGTTCAATGGCCGGTCATGGGTCTCGTCATGGGCCTCGGCGCGGTCGCCTATGTCACGATGACCGTGCTCCTGTCGGTGCGCTTCATCGCGCCCGCCTCGCGCGTGTCGAACCGCAAGGATACGCGCGTCGGCGGCGTTCTGGCCGACGCGCTCGCCTGCAACGCCGTGGTGAAGGCCTTCGGCGCCGAACGGCGCGAGGACGTGCGCCTCGCCGAAGCGCTCGGCGACTGGGCCCACGACACGCATCGCACCTGGATGCGGCACACGTGGTCGGGCACGGCGCAGGCGCTGGTGCTCTGGGTCGTGCGCGTGGCGATCGCGGGTCTTGCGCTGGTGCTCTGGTGGCAGGGCCGGGCGGGAGCGGGCGACCTCACCTATGTGCTGACGACCTATTTCGTCATGCACGGCTATCTGCGCGAGGTCGGCATGCACGTGAACAACCTGCAGAAGGCCGTCAACGAGATGGAGGAGCTGGTCGATCTGCACGACGTGCGCGTGCAGATCGAGGATGCGCCGGGGGCGAAGCCCCTTGCGGTGTCGGGCGGCGAAATCCGCTTCGACCGCGTCCGCTTCCACTACGCCGCGCATGGGACGCCGCTCTATGACGGGCTGGATGTCACGATCCGGGCCGGCGAGCGGGTCGGTCTCGTCGGCCATTCCGGCTCGGGCAAGACGACCTTCGTCAAGCTCGTGCAGCGCCTGCACGAGGTCTCGGGCGGCGAAATCCGCATCGACGGCCAGAGCGTCGCCGCGGTCACGCAGGAATCGCTTCGTCGGCAGATCGCGATCGTGCCGCAGGAATCGATCCTGTTTCACCGGACCCTGCGCGACAACATCGCCTATGGCCGGCCGGAGGCGAGCCGCGCCGAGATCGAGCGCGCGGCGGAACTCGCCCATGCGGCCGAGTTCATCGAACGCCTGCCGCAGGGCTACGAGACGATGGTGGGCGAGCGGGGCGTGAAGCTCTCGGGCGGCGAACGGCAACGCGTGGCGCTGGCCCGCGCCTTCCTGGCCGATGCGCCGATCCTGATCCTCGACGAGGCGACCTCGGCGCTGGATTCCGAATCGGAGCGGCTGATCCAGGAGGCCATGGAGCGGCTGATGGTGGGGCGCACCGCACTGGTCATCGCGCACCGCCTGTCGACGGTTCGCGCGCTCGACCGCATCCTCGTCTTCGAGCGCGGGCGGATCGTCGAGGAAGGCCCGCACGAGGCGCTGATGCGCCTGCCCGGCGGCGTCTATCGCAAGCTGGCCGAGCGCCAGGGCGAAACGCCGATGCTGCGCGACGCGAGCTAGGCGGGGGCTCGCTCCTGGACGGGCTCCTGGTCCGAACGAGATGCGGGCGGACATCCTCCGAGGGGGATGCCCGCCCGCTTTGTTGACCGGCTTCCCGTCGGGCTTCAGATTCATGCTCGTCGCCTTGTCCGGCAGCGAAAGCCGGTTCGGCTTTTGCTGGAAATGCTCTAGAAGCGTTCTCATCGGGCGGCCGGCGAGGGGAGGCGGCGGGCGCCCGTGAAGCCGTGAGGGGACCCGCCATCTTCAGGACCATCGCCCATGTCGCCGCGATCTTCGGGCTGGTCCTGTCCGGCAGCATGCTGCTGCCCGCCTTCGTGGACGCGCTCGACGGGAACCGGGACTGGATCGTCTTCGTCGTCTCGGCCGTGGTCATCGCGGCAATCTGCACGCTGATCGCCGTCGCGACACGCGGCGAGCCGTTTCGCCCGAGCCCGCGCCTCGGCTTTCTGCTCGTCACCACGATCTGGGTCGCCGGGAGCCTCATCGGCGCCGTGCCGATCTATTTCGCGCTGCCGACGAACGGGTTGGCTGCGGCCGTGTTCGAATCGGTGTCGGGTCTGACGACGACGGGCGCGACCACCATCTCGGGCCTCGACGCCCTGCCGCGCGGGCTTCTCCTGTGGCGCTCGCTCCTCAACTTCATCGGCGGCATCGGGATCATCGGCATGGCGCTCCTGATCTTCCCGTCGCTGCGGGTCGGCGGCATGGCGCTGTTCCATCTGGAAAGCTCGGATCGCTCGGGCAAGCTCCTGCCGCGCGTCAGCCAGCTTTCGGCCGGCATTTTCGCCGTCTATCTCTCGCTGACGCTGCTCTGCGCCATTCTCTACTACGTCTTCGGCATGTCGCTCTTCGACGCCGTGAACCATGCCATGTCGACGCTCGCGACCGGCGGCTTCGCCACGCATGACGAATCGCTCGGCTTCTTCCAGTCCGAGCCGATCCTTCTCGTCGCCACCGTCTTCATGATCCTCGGGGCGCTGCCTTTCGTCCTCTACATCCGCCTCTTCCTGCCGCGCCGCTTTCAGCGCTGGCGCGACCCGCAGGTGATCCTCTTCCTGATCCTCTGCCTCGTTCTGACCCTGGTGCTGGCAACGACGCGGGTCTTCATCAACGGCGTGTCGGTCCGGGAAGCGCTGGTTTCGTCCTCCTTCAACATCGTGTCCGTGATCACCACGACCGGCTTCGTATCGGAGGATTTCACGCTCTGGTCGAACGCCGCGATCGGCCTTTTCTTTCTCGCCATGTTCATCGGCGGATGCTCGGGCTCGACATCGGGCGGCATCAAGGTCAACCGCATCATCATCCTCTATGCCCTGGTGCGCGCCAATTTCCGGCGGGTCATCCGGCCCCATTCGGTGCAGCGGCTGAAATACGGGCATGACGACATCTCGCTCGAAACGCTGCAGAGCGTGACGATCTTCATCTTCCTGTTCTTCCTGTCGCTGCTCGTCGGCACCACCGCGCTGTCGATCTGCGGGCTCGACCTTCTCACCGCCTTTTCCGCCTCGCTGACGGCGGTCGGCAATGTCGGGCCGGGCTTCGGGCAGTTGATCGGGCCGGCCGGCAATTTCTCCTTCCTGTCGGCGCCCGCGCTCTGGATCCTGTCCTTCCTGATGCTGATCGGCCGCCTCGAACTCGTCACCGTGCTCGTGCTCCTGTCGCCGAGCTTCTGGAGGGACTGATGCGCGCGGTCTTCATCAATCTCGACCGCGCCGTGCCGCGCCGCGCCTTCATGGAAGCGCAGGGCGCAAAGCTCGGCCTCGCGCTGGAGCGGGTGCGGGCCGTCGAGGCGGGGGAGATCGGCGCCTCGCTCGCCGCCCGGCTGAACGGGCGCTGGGAGCGGCCGCTGACGCTGCCCGAACTCGGCTGCTTCCTGTCGCATCACGGGCTCTGGCGCGAGATCGCCGGCGGGACGGAGCCGGTCCTGGTTCTGGAGGATGATGCGATCCTGTCGCGCCAGCTTCCGTCAGCGCTGCCCGTTCTCGTCGCTTTCAACCGGGCGGAGTTCCTCAATCTGGAGAGCTTCGAGCGGCGGCGCTTCGTGGCGCGTGAGGCGGTGGCGCTCGGGGACGGGCTTTCGGTGCGCCGCGTTTATCGCGACAAGTCGGGCTCGGCGGCCTATCTCCTCTGGCCGGCCGGGGCGCGAAAGCTACTCGATCGCGCCGAGCGGGGGGCGGCGCCGGTGGATGCGTTCCTGCACGGGCTGCCCGGCTTGGAGACCTGGCAGGCCGAGCCGGCGCTCGCCATTCAGGCTCATCTCTGGGAGCGGCGGAGTGGCGGCGCGCCGATCGATGCGGCGACCTCGATCCAGGCGCCGCGCGGGCGCTTGCCGCTGCGGCTCGACACGCTGCCGTTCCGCTGGCGGCGGATCGCGACGCAGCTTCGGCTCGCCGGCCATCATCTCTGCCGCCTGGGCCCCGCGACCTATCGGCGGACCGAACTGCGCGACGAGGATTTCCGCTAACGCGCCTCGCGCCAGAGACGCTCGTAGACGGCGTTGATCGCCTCGGCCTCGCGGGCGAGCGGAAACTCGGCGCGGGCCTTGGCGAGCGCGGCGTGCGAGGCGGCTTCGCGCGCGGCATCGTCCGCCATCCAGCGCTCGCAGGCTTCGATGATGGCCGTGAGATCGCCGGGGGGCACGATCGCGCCGGTGTCAGGGGTGACGACATCCGAGAAGACGCCGACATCGGCGGCGACCACGGGCACGGCCGAGGACATGGCCTCCAGCGGCGTCAGGCCGAAGCCTTCCCAGCGCTGCGGCGCGACGAAGAGATCGAGCGCCTGATACCAGCGCTCGATGTCGCGATGCTCGCCGACGAAGAGGATGCGAGAGGCGAGGCCCGCCGCCTCGACGCGCGCCCGCAGCTCCGTCTCATAGCCCTGGTGCTCGGCCGTCGCGCGGCCGGCGATCACGGCCTGCCAGCCGGGGAAACGGGGCAGGAGGGCGATCATGGCATCGACGAAGAGATCGGTGCCCTTCTGATGCCGCACGCGGCCGAAGCAGCCGATTGTGCGCTTGTCCGGCCCGAGGCCGAGCGCCGCGCGCGCCGCCTGCCGGCTCCCGGGCGGGCGAAAGCGCGACTGGTCGATGCCGTGCGTGATCGTTGAGTGGGGAACGGTGAGATAGGTCCCGGTGCGCGTGCTCGTCGCGATCACCGCGTCCATGCGCGCGATCAGCCAGCGCGTATAGGCCGTGTGCCGGCGCTGCGAGGCGGAGGTGAAGACGAGGCGGAGCGGCATGCGCAGGACGTCGCGCAGGAGAATGCCGGGCAGCATCTCGACATTGCGGCGCGCGTGCCAGATGCGAAAGGGGCGGCCTTCCGGCCGGCGCCAGAGCGCGGGCAGATCGCGCCAGCGGAGCTTGGGCAGATGGGCGGGGAGGCCGGGCCCGAGGGCCCGGATCGGAAGCGTGCGCGCCTGTTCGGGAACGAGCTGGACGATGGTCGAGGTCACGCCCGAGAGGCGGCGCTTGAAATTGGGCGCGATGACCTGAACCCGGCGAACGTCGCCGCCGGGATGCGAGGTCTGGCTCACGCCGCCGCCTGGATCGCGGCGTCGAGTTCGCGCAGTTCCGCCTCGTAGCGGGCGACGCGCTCTTCGGCGTCGGGGCCGGACATGAACTGCCGGGCGCTTTCCAGATTGTCCTTGAGATCGGCGCGCTTCACCGCGCGGGCGAGCGGCACGGCCACGGCGCGGGCGACGAACTCCTCGTCGCTTTCGCCCTCGCGGCGGGTGAGGGCATCGACGGCTTCCACCACTTCGGGCGAGAAGCCCTTGGCGGCGAGGGCTTCGAGCGTCCAGCCGGGACCCTTTTCGACGACGTCGTGGAGAAGGGCGACGACGCGCTCGTCTTCGCCGCAGACGCAGCCGGCCACGCGGCGCAAATGAGCCAGAAAGGGCCGCCCGCGCTTGTCGAGCTGACCTTCATGGGCGGCCGAGGCGATCGCCTCGGCCTTATCGAGTGCAGAAGAAGGCATGAATGAAAGCGTTAGACCCAGCGCAGTTCGATGATTTCGTAGGAGCGGGCGCCACCGGGCGCGGCGACCTCGACCGTGTCCCCCTCGCTCTTGCCGATCAGGGCGCGGGCGATGGGCGAGGAGATGGAGATGCGGCCCTGCTTCACGTCGGCCTCGGCATCGCCGACGATCTGGTACACCTTCTCTTCCTCGGTGTCCTCGTCCACGAGCTTCACGGTCGCGCCGAACTTGATGCGGTCGCCCGACAGCTTGGAAACGTCGATGACCTCGGCACGCGCGGTCAGATCCTCCAGCTCGCCGATCCGGCCCTCGTTGAGGCTCTGCGCCTCCTTGGCCGAATGATATTCGGCGTTTTCGGACAGGTCGCCATGGGCGCGCGCTTCCGAAATCGCGGTGATGATCCGGGGGCGTTCTTCCTGCTGACGGCGGCGAAGCTCTTCCTTGAGCGCTTCGAACCCGCTGACAGTCATCGGCACTTTTTCCATGCCCTCTACCCTTGCTTTCCCGACGCCCGGCTCGCGGCCGGCCGTCTTGCTTCGTCCGGCCCCTGCCGGAAGTAAAAAGCCGGCCGGCTTCCGTGAGGAAACCAGCCGACCGATCATTCATGGTTGGACAGACCTATGCGCCCGTCGCGAACTCAAGCGGCTTGAAAATAGGACTGAAGCGAGCGCACTTCAAGATTGCCGGCCTTTAGCGCCGCAATGGCCTGGGCCGCCGCTTCCATCCCTGCGAGCGTGGTGAAGTAGGGGACCTTGTGCATCAGGGTCGCGCGGCGCAGCGAACGCGAGTCCGACAGCGCCTTGGCGCCCTCGGTCGTGTTCAGGACGATCTGCACCTGACGATTGCGAATCGCGTCCTCGATATGCGGACGCCCTTCGAGCACCTTGTTCACCTTTTCCGACTCGATACCGTGCTCGGCGAGGAAGCGCTGCGTGCCCTCGGTCGCCGAGATGCGGAAGCCGAGCTCGGCCATGCGGCGCACGGTCGGCAGCATCTTCTGCTTGTCGCCGTCGCGCACGGACACGAACATCGTCCCCTCGCGCGGCAGATCGACGGAGGCGCCGAGCTGGGACTTGGCGAAGGCCAGCGCATAGCCGCGGTCGAGGCCCATGACCTCGCCCGTCGAGCGCATCTCGGGGCCGAGCAGCGTGTCGACGCCGGGGAAGCGCGCGAAGGGGAAGACCGCTTCCTTGACCGCGATGTGTTGCAAGTTCTTCACGTCCGGCTTGCCGCCATAGGCCGCGAAGGCCGCGTCCAGCGTCTCGCCCGACATGATGCGCGCGGCGATCTTGGCGATCGGCGATCCCACCGTCTTGGCGACGAAGGGCACGGTGCGCGAGGCGCGCGGGTTCACTTCGAGGACGTAGATGTCGCCGTCCTTGATGGCGAACTGCACGTTCATGAGACCGCCGACCTTCAGGGCCAGCGCCATCTCGCGCGTTTGGCGCTCCAGCTCGTCGGTGATCTCCCGCGACAGCGAGTGGACGGGCAGCGAGCAGGCCGAGTCGCCCGAATGGATGCCGGCCTCCTCGATATGCTCCATGATGCCGGCGACGAACGTGTCGGTGCCGTCGCAGAGACAGTCGACGTCGACCTCCGTGGCGTCCGAGAGGTAGCTGTCGATCAGCACCGGCGACTTGCCGGAGACGACGACCGCTTCCTTCATGTAGCGCTCGAACTGCGTGTCGCCGCGCACGATCTCCATCGCGCGGCCGCCAAGCACGTAGGACGGGCGGATGACGACGGGATAGCCGATGCGCTCGACGATGGTGCGCGCTTCCTCGACCGAGCGCGCGATGCCGTTGTTGGGCTGGCGCAGGTTCAGGTCGTGGAGGAGCTTCTGGAAGCGGTCACGGTCCTCGGCGAGATCGATCGCGTCAGGGCTCGTGCCCAGAATCGGAATGCCGGCTTCTTCGAGGGCCTCTGCGAGCTTTAGCGGGGTCTGGCCGCCGAACTGCACGATGACGCCGTGGAGCGTTCCTCGCGACTTCTCGACGCGCAGGATTTCGAGCACGTCCTCGGCCGTCAGCGGCTCGAAGTAGAGGCGGTCCGACGTGTCGTAGTCGGTCGAGACCGTCTCGGGATTGCAGTTGATCATGATGGCTTCGAGGCCGGCGTCCCGCAGCGCGAAGGCGGCGTGGCAGCAGCAATAGTCGAACTCGATGCCCTGGCCGATGCGGTTCGGTCCGCCGCCGAGGATGACGACCTTCTTGCGGTCGGACACGCCGGCTTCCGAGCGCACTTCGCCCGCGAAGGGCCGCTCGTAGGTCGAGTACATGTAGGGAGTCGGCGAGGCGAACTCGGCGGCGCAGGTATCAATGCGCTTGAAGACGGGGTGAACGTCGAGCCGCTCGCGCAATGCCTTCACCTCGGCCTCGGACTGGCCGGACAGCTTGGCGAGGCGCGCGTCGGAAAAGCCGACGGACTTCAGGAAGCGCAGATTGTCGACGTCCTCCGGCAGGCCGTGTTCCCTAATGCGGGCTTCCAGGTCGATGATCGCCTTGAAGCGGTCGATGAACCAGGGATCGATCTTGGAGGAGCGATGCACCTGCTCCTTGGTCGCGCCTTCGCGCAGGGCCTGGGCGACCATGCGCAGGCGATCGGGCGTCGGCACGCCGAGGGCGGCGCGGATGGCGTTCTTGTCGTCGCCTTCGCCCAGACCCGGGATCTCGATCTCGTCGAGCCCGTCGAGGCCGGTCTCGAGGCCGCGAAGCGCCTTCTGCAGCGATTCCTCGAAGGTGCGGCCGATCGCCATGACCTCGCCGACCGACTTCATGGCCGTGGTGAGGACGGGCGAGGCGCCGGGGAACTTCTCGAAGGCGAAGCGCGGGATCTTGGTGACGACATAGTCGATCGTCGGCTCGAACGAGGCCGGCGTCGCGCCGCCCGTGATGTCGTTCTTCAGCTCGTCCAGCGTGTAGCCGACCGCGAGCTTGGCCGCGATCTTGGCGATCGGGAAGCCGGTGGCCTTCGACGCCAGCGCGGACGAGCGCGAGACGCGCGGGTTCATCTCGATGACGACGAGGCGGCCGTTCTCGGGGTTCACGGCGAACTGGACGTTGGAGCCGCCGGTCTCGACGCCGATCTCGCGCAGCACCGCGATCGAGGCGTTGCGCATGACCTGGTATTCCTTGTCGGTCAGCGTGAGGGCCGGCGCGACGGTGATCGAATCGCCCGTGTGGACGCCCATCGGATCGACGTTCTCGATGGAGCAGACGATGATGCAGTTGTCGGCGCGGTCGCGCACGACTTCCATCTCGTATTCCTTCCAGCCGAGGACCGATTCCTCGATCAGGACTTCGGTGGTGGGCGAGGCGTCGAGGCCGCCCTCGATGATCTCGAAGAATTCCGAGCGGTTGTAGGCGATGCCGCCGCCCGTGCCGCCCATGGTGAAGGAGGGGCGGATGATGGCGGGCAGGCCGACATGCTCCAGCGCTTCGGCGGCCGCGCCCATGGCGCGCGCCATGTAGCGCTGCTTGCGCTCGGTCTCGCCGAGGTTCCATTCGTTCTCGAGCGCCTGCAGGGCGTCGTCGCGCTCGGGTCCATCGGCGGTTTCGCGGATCAGCGCGGCGCGCTTCTCCTCATGGATCAGGCGGTCGGCCTGCTTGGCCTCGGTGGCATTGGCCAGATAGCTCTTGGGTGTTTCCAGCCCGATCTTGGCCATGGCCTCGCGGAAGAGGGCGCGGTCCTCGGCCTTGTCGATGGCGGTCGCGTCGGCGCCGATCATCTCGACATTGTACTTGTCGAGAACGCCCATGCGCTTCAGCGACAGCGCGGTGTTCAACGCGGTCTGGCCGCCCATCGTCGGCAGGATCGCGTCGGGGCGCTCCTTGGCGATGATCTTGGCGACGACTTCCGGCGTGATCGGCTCGATATAGGTGGCGTCGGCGAGATCGGGATCGGTCATGATCGTCGCCGGGTTGGAATTGACGAGGACGATCCGGTAGCCTTCCTCGCGCAGGGCCTTGCAGGCCTGCGTGCCGGAATAATCGAACTCGCAGGCCTGCCCGATGATGATGGGGCCAGCGCCGACGATCAGGATGGTTTTGATATCTTGGCGCTTGGGCATGGCAAATCCGTCTGTTCGATCGTGCGCAGACACCCCGCGCCGCAAGCGGCCGGGGTGCGTCTACAAGGAAATTCAAGGCTAAGGCCGGGTTATAGGCAATCGTGCCGCGCGGCGAAAGGGTGAAACCGCGCTTTGCGCCGATTCATTCCCCCTTGGGCTCGTGCGAAGCCAGCGGCGGCGGATCGAGAAGGTCGGCGGCCGAGCGCGGCAGACGGCGCCCGTCATAGCGCTCGCAGCCGAGCGACAGGGCGAAACAGGCGAGTTCCACCGTGCGCGGGATGTCGACCCGCTTCCCGTCGCGATCGCCCTTCTCGTAATATTGAATGACGCGCTTCTTGAGGCCCAGCCGGTCGGCGGCATCTTTCTGCTTCAGACCCATGTCCCGGCGCCACTGACGAAACCCTTCCGAATCCATGGCTGGCGTCATTCCCCTGGTCGCTCCTTCGCTCCGGCTCTAAGCCGGAGTCAGCTTCGCTTAATTCATAGGGCGCAGACTTCGGTCCGCTCCGCTACGGCGTCGTAGCAAATGCCCTTCTCCCCGCAATAAATAAATGCACTTCGTGCGCTTCTGACCCTCTTGTCGAGGCGCACAATGTGCGCAGTTATAGAGGTGGACAGCACGAGACCCGAAGTTTCGAGCTGTTGCCTCACCAAGCCAAGCGAGAAAGGGAAAGTGCCATGCTTGCCGATCTGATCGTCAGCCGCTCGACCTGCGGAGCGGACCGCAATCGCGACGATCTCCACCGCCACGCCACGTTCAGCTGCGGTTTCCGCAACGCCGTGCGCCGGCTGTTCAGGATGCTTCATCTGGCATGACCGAGCGCCGTTCTGCGGATTGCAGGGGGGAGAAAAGCTGAAGGCGCCGGACGTATCCGGCGCCTTCAGTGTTTTTCAGGATCGGTCGACGGGCTTCACGAGCCGTAGAAGCCGAGGCTCGGCTCCAAGCGCTCGAAGGTCTCGTTCATCGCATAGGCGCGCGACAGGAACGGGATCGCGAAATGCCCGTAGCGCACGGACAACTGCTCTTCCGCCGCATACTCCCCCGCATGGGCGAATTTCGCCATGTAGAGCGCGACGGCGAGGCCCGTGCGGTCCGAACCGGACATGCAGTGGATGAGGATCGGACCCTCGGCCTTCCCGACCGCGTCGTAGAAGGCCGCGACCATGTCGTCGCTGAGTTCGCGGCCCGCCGACCAGGAAAGGTCGACGAGATGCACGCCGCGCGCTTCCGCGATCCGCCGCTCGTCGTCGTACCAGGGCGTGCCGACATGCGGCCCGCGCAGGTTGATGACGGTGCGGATGCCGTCCTTCTGCAGGAGCGCGTCGAAGGCGCTCGCGCCCAACGTTCCCGAGCGATAGAGCTGGTGCTCGATCACGGTGTGGACGTTCCCGGTCCATTGCTGGACGCCGAGAAAGCCGAGCCCCAGAAGGAGGGGCGCGGCATAGGCGAGGCGTTTCAGATGCAACGCCCAGCGCATGGAGGTTACGCCGCCTTGCCGGCGCGATGATCGTCGATCATCTGGAAGAAGCGCTGGAAGAGATAGTGCGAGTCCTGCGGGCCGGGCGAGGCTTCGGGATGGTGCTGCACCGAGAAGACCGGCGCGCCCTTCACGCGGAGACCGCAATTCGTGCCGTCGAAGAGCGAGATGTGGGTCTGCTCGACCGTTTCGGGCAGCGAGGCCGGGTCCACCGCGAAGCCGTGGTTCATCGAGACGATCTCGACCTTGCCGGTGGTGAAGTCCTTCACCGGATGGTTCGCGCCGTGATGGCCCTGGTGCATCTTCTCCGTGCGGCCGCCGAGCGCCAGCGCCAGGAGCTGGTGCCCGAGGCAGATGCCGAACATCGGAATGCCGGTCTTGGAGAGATCGCGGATGACCGGCACGGCATATTCGCCGGTGGCCGCCGGATCGCCCGGACCGTTCGACAGGAAGATGCCGTCCGGCTGGTGCTTCAGGATTTCCTCGGCGCTGGCCGTCGCCGGGACGATCACGACGCGCGCGCCATGGCCCGACATCAGGCGCAGGATGTTGCGCTTGGCGCCGTAGTCGATCGCGACGATCGTGTAGTTCGGCGCGGCGTTGGCGCCATAGCCGGCGTTCCAGACCCAAGGGCCTTCGGTCCAGACTTCCTCGGCCGGCGTCGCGGCGTCCTTGGCGAGGTCGAGACCGACGAGGCCGCTCCATTCGGCGGCCTTGCGCTTCAGGGCCTCGACGTCGAACACCCCGTCGGCGCGATGCGCGATCACGGCATTGGGCATGCCCTTCTCGCGGATGAGGGCGGTGAGGGCGCGCGTGTCGATGCCCGACAGGGCCACCACGCCGCGCTTCTTCAGCCAGGCGTCGAGACCGCCGGCGGAGCGGTAGTTCGAGGGGGCCGAGACTTCGGCGCGGAAGATCGCGCCGACCGCCCCGATCGCGTTGTCGGGCACGAGATCCTCGACGTCCTCGTCGTTCGCGCCGACATTGCCGATATGCGGGAAGGTGAAGGTGACGATCTGCTTGGCGTAGGACGGATCGGTCAGGATTTCCTGATAGCCGGTCAGCGACGTGTTGAAGCAGACCTCGCCCAGCGCTTCGCCTTCGGCGCCGATGCCATCGCCCTCGATCACGGTTCCGTCTGCGAGCACCAACAGGGCAGTCGGTTTCCTCTGCGGCCAGCTTGCGCTCATTGGGGGCATCTCCGTCGGGGTTCCATCGGGCATGTCGAGGCCGCGCGGCGCGACCGAGCCCTTCCGGAGCGCTTCTATCGCGCCACTGGAGCCCGAACGCAACCCTCTTGTCGGTGGAGAACCGGTCCGTCCCCTTGCAAAAGGGCCGGCCAAAACTTAATGCTTCGTAAAAGCGGGGTGCCGGACAGCGTCGGCGCGCCGGATATCCGTGCGGAGAATGCGTTCTCGGACTCGATGTCCGAACGAGTTAGCAGTGTACGACGACAGGACGATGACGACGCGGCCCGCCGAGCCCGCCTTTTCTCTCCGCCTCGCTTGCCTTTACTCCCAAGTCAGTTTCCCGAACTAGGATGGCCGCCCATTCGGCATGGGCCTATCCCGACGTTCGCTCCGGGGCCGGGTTCGCCGCGCGGAGCGAGACATAGGACAAACGCGTATGCGTGAAGAGATCGCAGCCGCCCTTCAGGACGCCACCGCGTCCGGCGACAAACGGCGCGCCTGCCTGTTCCGGCTGGTCACCGCCGCCATTCGCGACCGCGATGCGGCAAGCCGCATGGCCGGCAAGGACAAGGTGCCCGACAGCGACATCGCCTGTCTTCTGCAGCTTCTGGCCGACCAGCGCGAGCGCAGCGCCAACGATCTGGCCGAAAAGGGCCGGAACGACGAGGCGACGAGCGAGCGCGGCGACGCGCAGGCGATTCGCGCGCTCCTGCCGCCGGCGCTGCCGCTGACCGAGATGGTGGAAGCCTGCAAGCAGGCGGTCAGCGAGACCGGCGCCAAGGGCCTGCGCGATGTCGGGCGCTGCGTCAGCGTGCTGAAGGAGCGCTACAACGACAAGGTCGATCTGGTGCAGGCCTCGGGCGTGGTGCGCTCGCTCCTGAGCTGACGCCTGCAAGAAGGCCGAAGCGGGCAGCCGGGCCGCCCGCGCGTTTGCCTCGGGCGGGCTTCGTCAGGCCGGGCGTTCGGCGAGTTCGCGCGCGGTCTGCTCGTGATAGCGGATGACCTCCTTCACGACGAAGGCCAGATATTTCTCGGCAAAATCCGGATCGAGCTTGGCGGTCAGCGCCAGTTCGCGCAGGCGCGCCACCTGACGGGCCTCGCGGGCGGGATCGGCCGCCGGCAGCGCATGCTCGGCCTTCAGCACCCCGACGCGCTGGGTGCAGCGAAAGCGCTCGGCCAGCATGTGGATGATCGCGGCATCGATATTGTCGATGCTGTCGCGCAGGTTCTGAAGCTCCGGCAAGGGGGGCTGCTGTTGCATATCCATCGTCCGTGACTGGAAGCGCGTCGAGGCGCCCTAGCTCGTTGGATAGGCGCAAGCGCGCCCGCCGTCAAAGCCCCGCGCTTGCGGATTCCTTGTTGGACGAGCCTGTGGATTGGCGTGGATAAGGGGGAGGGGCGGCTACGACCGGCCGCCGGCCCATGGTATTTGCGCCGCCGCGAGCCGATATGTCCTCCATGCGCTTTTCACCGAGCTTCCTGGACGAGATCCGGGCCCGAATTCCCATTTCCGATGTGATCGGCCGCCGTGTCACCTGGGATCGGCGCAAGACGCAGCCCTCGCGCGGCGATTACTGGGCCTGCTGCCCGTTCCATGGCGAGAAGTCGCCCTCGTTTCACTGCGAGGATTCCAAGGGCCGCTACCATTGCTTCGGCTGCGGCGTGTCGGGCGATCACTTCCGCTTTCTGACCGAACTCGAGGGTCTGAGCTTTCCCGAGGCCGTCGAGCGCTTGGCCGGCGAGGCCGGCGTTCCCATGCCGGCGCGCGATGCGGAAGCCGAGAAGCGCGAGGAAGGGCGGGGCGGCCTCATCGCGGCGATGAAGCTCGCCTCCGACTTCTTCCGCCAGACGCTGCAGGAAAGCGAAGGCGCCAAGGCGCGCGCCTACTTACGCGATCGGGGCATGAACCCGGTGACGCAGAAGCTCTTCGGCGTCGGCTACGCGCCGGAAGGGCGCAACCGCCTGAAGGAGTTTCTGGCGGGGAAGGGCGTCGCGCGCGAGGAGATCGAGGCGGCGGGGCTCGTCGTGTCCGGCGAGGGCATCGCGGTCTCCTACGATCGCTTCCGCGACCGCGTGATGTTTCCGATCCTCGATGCGCGCGAGCAGCCGATCGCCTTCGGCGGGCGGGCCATGTCCTCGGACGTCGCGGCGAAATATCTGAACTCGCCGGAAACCGACATCTTTCACAAGGGCAACGTCCTCTACAATTTCGCGCAGGCCCGGCGCGCCTCCAAGGCGGCGGGAACGCTCGTCGTCGCCGAAGGCTACATGGACGTCATCGCGCTCCATCAGGCCGGGTTCGAACATGCCGTGGCGCCGCTCGGAACGGCGCTGACGGAACGCCAGCTCGAGCTTCTCTGGCGCACGGTCGCCGAGCCGATCCTCTGCTTCGACGGCGATGCGGCCGGCATCAAGGCGGCCAACCGCGCCGCGCAGATCGCCATTCCCTTCCTGAAGCCCGGCCGCTCGCTGCGCTTCGCGCTTCTGCCCGAGGGCAAGGACCCCGACGATCTGCTGCGCGCCGAAGGGCCCGACGCGATGCGCGCCGTGCTCACCCGCGCCCGGCCGCTGGCGGACCTTCTCTGGATGCGCGAAACGGCCGGCGGCACCTATGACACGCCCGAGCGCCGCGCCGATCTGGAACACCGCCTGAAAGGGCTGGTGCGCACGATCGAGGACGAAAGCGTGCGCCGTCATTACCTGCGCGACATGGACGATCGGCTGCGCGCCTTTTTCGGCCCGGCGCCGAGCACGGGCGGCTACGGACGCGGCGGCGGGGCCGGCGGCGAATGGCGCGGGCGTGGACGGGCAGGCGGCGATCGCAATGGCGGCGGCGGGCGGGGCGGGGCCGGCGGTCCGGGTGGCATGGGCGGGCGTCGCTCCGCCGTGTCCGACCGGCTGAGCCGCAGTTCGCTGCTTCGCCCGCAAGGGATGCAGGCGGCGTCGCTGCGCGAGGTCTCGATCGTCGTCGGCTTCATCAACCACCCGCTGCTGCTGCGCGAGGCCTTCGATTACCTTGCCGATGTGGAACTGCCACCCGGCGATCTGGAGCGCCTGCGCTCGGCGGTGATCGACGTCTATGCCGACGAGCTGCATCATTCGCGCGACGAGCTTCTGGCCGCGATCGAGCGCCAGGGGCTCCTGCCGATCTTCGAAGGGTTCGAGACGCAGCTGCGCACCGTGCGGCTCTGGTCGTTCCTCGGCGAGGCGGCGCTGGAGGATGCGCGCGAGGCCGTGCGGCAGGCGCTTCACTTGCATCACAAGTTTCGCTCGCTACATAGGGAACTGAAGGCCGCAGAGCAGGCGCTGGCCGTCGATGGTGACGAGCTCGCCTATGCCCAGGTCGTTGAAATCAATCGAGAGATCAACAATCTAGCGGGAACCGAGGCTCTGATCGACGGGTTTGGCGTTTTGTCGGGTCGGCCGGCCAAGGGAATCTAGACGCGAGACGGAGACAGTCCGGCGAAGGTGAGACCCGACGCGAGGCGATTGGAATTTTTCCAACCGCTATGCGTTAAATCCTTGACTTGGCGGAGCGAAAGCACAAACACCGCCGAACGTGTCGGAACGAAGTGCTGGTAAGGGGCCGCCCTTTCGGACGGCGAATAGGGAAGAGGTCGGCGACCGCAGGGCCAGCTTATGGTTAAGCGGTTCTTAACGGCAAGCGTTTATGAAGGTCGGGCGCGGATGCGGCTCTCCTTCATCGATCGCGCGAATTGGAGATGAATGCGCATGGCGACAAAGGTCAAGGAAGGCGAGATGGCCGTCGATGAGCGTCAGGAGACGCCTGACAGTCCTCTGCTGGACCTGTCGGACGATGCCGTCAAAAAGATGATCAAGGCCGCCAAGAAGCGCGGCTTTGTCAGCATGGACAAGCTCAACTCGGTGCTTTCGGCCGAGGACGTGACGTCCGAGCAGATCGAAGATCTGATGGCCATGCTCAGCGACATGGGCATCAACGTCGTGGAAGACGACGAGGGCGAAGAGGCCGAGGAGAAGGAAGCCGAGGAGAGCGGTTCGACCGAGCTCGCCGAGGTTTCCAACAACGCCGTCGCCACGACCACCCGCAAGGAATCGAACGACCGCACCGACGACCCCGTGCGCATGTATCTGCGCGAGATGGGATCGGTGGAGCTTCTGTCGCGCGAGGGCGAAATCGCCATCGCCAAGCGCATCGAAGCCGGCCGCGAGACGATGATCGCCGGGCTCTGCGAGAGCCCGCTGACCTTTCAGGCCATCATCATCTGGCGCGAGGAACTGAACGAAGGCAACATCATGTTGCGCGAGATCGTCGATCTCGAAGCGACCTATGCCGGCCCCGAGGCCAAGATGCCCTCCGCGCCGCCCGCCGAGGAGGCCGAAGGCGGCTTGCCCGGCGCGCGCGCCGATGGCGAGTTGCGCCCGGGCGAGGAAGAGGACGACGAGGACGATCTCGAGAACTCGCTGTCGCTGGCCGCGATGGAAGCCGAGATCCGTCCGCAGGTCATGGCGATCTTCGACGTCATCGCCGAGAACTACAAGCGTCTGCGCAAGCTGCAGGACCAGCAGGTCGAGAACCGTCTCGCCGCGCAGGGCACCCTGTCGCAGAGCCAGGAGCGCTCCTACAACAAGCTCAAGGAAGACCTCATCGCGGCGGTGAAGTCGCTCTCCTTGAACCAGAACCGCATCGACGCGCTGGTCGCCCAGCTCTACGACATCAACAAGCAGCTCGTCGGCAACGAGGGGCGGCTTCTGCGTCTGGCCGAATCGCACGGCGTGAAGCGCGACGAGTTCCTGAAGAGCTACCAGGGCACCGAACTCGATCCGAACTGGATTCAGTCCATCGCCAATCTCTCCGGCAAGGGCTGGCTGAAATTCGTCCAGAACGAGCGCGAGAACATCAAGACGCTGCGCCAGGAGATCCAGAGCCTCGCCACCATGACGGGTCTCGAGATCATCGAGTTCCGCCGCATCGTGCACATGGTGCAGAAGGGCGAGCGCGAGGCGCGGCAGGCGAAGAAGGAAATGGTCGAGGCGAATCTGCGCCTCGTGATCTCCATCGCCAAAAAGTACACGAACCGCGGCCTCCAGTTCCTCGACCTCATCCAGGAAGGCAATATCGGCCTGATGAAGGCGGTCGATAAGTTCGAGTATCGGCGCGGCTACAAGTTCTCGACCTATGCGACCTGGTGGATTCGTCAGGCCATCACGCGTTCGATCGCCGATCAGGCGCGCACGATCCGCATTCCCGTGCACATGATCGAGACGATCAACAAGATCGTGCGCACCTCGCGCCAGATGCTCCACGAAATCGGCCGCGAGCCGACGCCGGAAGAGCTGGCCGAGAAGCTGGCCATGCCGCTCGAAAAGGTCCGCAAGGTCCTGAAGATCGCCAAGGAGCCGATCTCGCTCGAAACCCCGGTGGGCGACGAGGAAGATTCGCATCTCGGCGACTTCATCGAAGACAAGAACGCGATCCTGCCGATCGACGCCGCGATTCAGGCCAACCTGCGCGAGACGACGACCCGCGTTCTGGCTTCGCTGACGCCGCGCGAGGAGCGCGTCTTGCGCATGCGCTTCGGCATCGGCATGAACACGGACCACACGCTGGAAGAAGTCGGCCAGCAGTTCTCGGTGACGCGCGAGCGCATTCGCCAGATCGAGGCGAAGGCCCTTCGCAAGCTCAAGCATCCGAGCCGCTCCAGAAAGCTGAGAAGCTTTCTGGACAGCTAGGAGCGACGGACGCTCCGCTCGTTCCTGCAGAGCTGATCGGCTTGCAGCCAGAGATCATGCAGAAAAGGCGCCTTCGGGCGCCTTTTTCGTTTGTCGCGTTTAGAAGGGCAGGGGGGTCAGGCCGCGAGGCTGACGCCTTGCAGGAGAGCGTGCTTGGGCATCGGCCGGCCCGTGTAATAGCCCTGGAACAGCCGGCAGCCCGCCGCCTTGGCAAGCGCCATCTGCTCTTCGGTCTCGACGCCCTCGGCCAGGACGTTCAGATGCATGGCGCTGGCGACGCTGGCGAGCGCGGAGACCAGAACATTGTCCGCCTCGCCGCTGCCGAGCTTCTCGATATAGGAGCGGTCGATCTTGATCGAATCCACCGGCAGGTGCCGCAGATAGTCGAAGCCGCTGAAGCCGGTGCCGAAATCGTCGAGCGCGATGTGGATGCCCATGGCGCGCAGCGCGGCGAGCCGGCGCCGGATGTCGGGCGTCGTTTCCACGGCGACCGATTCCGTCAGTTCCAGAACCAGCCGCTCCGCCGGATGGCCGGTCTCCGCCAGGACGCGGGCGACCATGGAGACGACGTCGTCGCGGCGCAGCTGGCTGGCCGACACGTTGACGGCGATGTGGAGCCCGTCGAAGTCGCGCGCGTCGAGGCAGGCGCGGCGCAGCACCCATTCCCCGAGCTGGTCGATCAGGAGCGAGCTTTCGGCGACGGGGATGAACTCGGCGGGCGAGATGCGCCCGCGCGAGGGGCTTTCCCAGCGCAGAAGCGCCTCGACGCCGACCATCGTGCCCTGCAGGTCGATGATCGGCTGATAATGCAGTTCGAGTTCGTTCATCAGGATGGCCGCGCGCAATTCGCGGTCGATCAGGCGCCGGTACTTCACCTCGCGCTGCATTTCGCTGTCGAACAGGACCAGCGCGCTGTCGTTTCGGTCGGCCTTTTGCAGGGCATGGTCGGCATATTGCAGCGCCTGCGTGAGATAGACGGTCTGCTCGGGCAGGGCGACCGCGCCCATGAGGAGCTGCGGCACGATCTCTCGACCGCCGGTGATGAAGGGCTGGAGGAGGGTCTCCCTCAAGGCGTCCAGACGACCCGCGGAAGAAACGCCCGTCTCGCAGGGCAGCATGAGCGAGAAGTGCCGGCTGCTGAGACGGCCCGCGATAGCGCCCGGCGCGAAACTGGCCAATCTCTGACCGATCGTGGCGAGCGCGAAATCGCCGGCCTTGTAGCCGAGGCTTTCATTCACCTCCTCGATCGACACGAACTGCACGGTGACGAGAACGAAATCCGTCGCGGTCTTCTGGCCGGTGAGGAGGGGTTCGCAGCGGGCGAGAAAGGCATGGCGCGTCAGGACGCCGGTGGTCGCGTCCGTCTCTCTGTCCGCTCGCGTGCCCTCGTCCTGCGTTGTCGCCTCCGCCAACCGCTGCCGCTCGCGGCGCCAGGCGCCGAAGACGCTGGCCTGCGTCAGCGCGATCATTGCCGCGCCGGCGGCAAGGCTCGCGGTCTCGCCGAGAAGCATCAGGGGCAGGCAGAACAGCGCGAGGAACGCGGGTCCAAACGGGCGCAGCGAGGCCAGTCTTCCGCTTCGGGATCGTTCGAGCCGGGTCAGAGAATGCACTGCCATGCGCGTCCACCTTTGGGTCGCACCGCTTGTAGCGCGGGCTCTTTAATATTCTCCCATCCGCCGGTTGTCTCGCCCGTCTTGGCTAGCGATCCCCTGCCGGATTTCCGACAAATGAACCGAACCTGAACGACGCCTTCGTCGCCGGTTCAGACGAAGCGGCGCAGATTTGCGCCAAGCGCCGGTGAGGGCGCATCGCTTTCAGGAGGTTTCCATGACGCTTCGTCTCGTTCGCTCCGCGCTGCTCGGGCTGGCTTTGGCCGCCGGCGTGTGGGCCCCTTCGCAGGCCGCATCGATCGACGCTCCGGTGCAGACGGTGCAGTATCGCGGCGACCGCCCGGACGGCTGGCGCGGAGACCGTGGGCCGCGCGATTGGCACGAGCGCCGTGGCCCGCGCGACTGGCATCACGACCGGCGCGGCTGGCGCGAGGATCGCCATGGCCGGCGCGACGGCATCTGCCGCCCGGGCCTCGCTTTGGAGAAAGCCGCGCGCATGGGCGTTCGGCGCGGCGACATCGTGCGCGTTTCGCCGCGCGGCGTGACGGTCGCGGGCTTCCGTCGCGGCCACCCGGTCGCCGTTCGCTTCGCGCAGGTGCGCGGCTGCCCGGTCATCGGAATGCGCTGAGCGCGCGACGATCGATCGCAAGGACGAAGGGGGAGGCCGGCAGCGGCCTCCCCCTTTTTTCGTGTCAGTTGGTCAGCTCGTAGACGACCCGCACATCGGCGCGCACGGCGTTCTCGCCGGTCTCCACGGGAACGCGGCTGCTGGCCGAGGCCGGCGCGGCCATCTTCAACTCCATCATCGGCACGGGCGGCAGGGGCTCGTTGCGCATCGCGCCGTCCTGAATGAGGATGACGCGCCCGAGCTTGAGGCCCGACGCCTCGGCCAGCGTCTCGGCCCGCTTGCGCGCGTCGGCGACGGCGAGGCGGCGCGCCTCGTTCGAGATGGCGGAGGCGTCGTCGATCTCGAAATTGATCGAGCCGCCCTCGTTGACGCCGAGCTGCACGGCGCGGTCGAGCACGTCGCCGAGCTTGGCGAGGTCGCGCACCTTGACCGACAGCGAATTGCGCACCTCGTAGCCGACGACCTTCGGCGGCGACTGCTGTCCGTTCGGCTGGTTGTCGTACTGATATTGCGGGGAAATCTGGAAGCCGGCGGTCTGGAGATCGCGCTTCTCGATCCCGAGTTCGCCCATCGCCTTCGTCACGGCGGCGATCGCCTCGTTCGCCTCCGCCAGCGCGTCGGCTGCCGTCGCGGCATTGCGCATCACGATGAGCTGCGTCACGGCGAGATCGGGCGCGCGATAGGCCGTGCCTTCGCCGCCGACTTCGATGCGGGCCGGGGGCGGGGCGGGCGGCTGTTGCGCAAGAGCCGGGGCGGAGGCGGCGAGAAGGGTGGCCAGCGCGGCCGAGGCGAGGGCGAAGCGGGATGGACTCAAGACACGGATCTCCAGGCGAATCGGAAGGATCAGGCTCGCATGGGATTGCGGCGCAAAGGGGTTGGAGACCCGTTGGCCGCCATCCTGATGGGCGCGCGAGGCGCGCAGGAGGGCCAAGAACGGTGCAAAACGCTGGCCCCGACCGCTTTCCCACTAATCTCGGCCGAGCTTTCGCCTATCTCGACACACAGCAGTCCCGAGCCGGCCACCGGGTCGGGTCCATCATGGTCAGGAATTCGCTCATGAAGCGCATGCTCGTTCTCGCCGCCCTTTTCGCCTCGCTCGCCGGCGCGGCCTCGGCCGGCAGCCTCAAGGATATCGAAGCGGCGAAGACGCTGCGGATCGGCACCGAGGGCACCTATGCACCCTTCACCTTCCATGACGCATCCGGCGCACTGACGGGCTTCGACGTCGAGATCGGCCGTGAGGTCGCCAAGCGCCTCGGTGTCCAGCCGGAATTCGTGGAAGGCAAGTGGGACGGCCTGATCGCCGGCCTCGCGGCCGACCGCTACGACGCCGTGATCAATCAGGTCGGCATCACGCCGGAGCGTCAGGCCCGGTTCGACTTCTCCGACCCCTATATCGTGTCGAAGGCCGTCCTGATCGTGAAGGATGGCGACGACGCGATCAAATCCTTCGCCGATCTCAAGGGCAAACGCGCCGCGCAGTCGCTGACCTCGAACTACGGCAAGCTGGCGGAAGCGTCCGGCGCGACGCTGGTCGGCACGGAAGGGTTCGACCAGTCGATCCAGCTCGTCCTGACCGGCCGGGCGGACGCGACGATCAACGACAATCTCTCCTTCCTCGACTTCAAGAAGCAGAAGCCCGACGCGCCGGTGACGATCGCCGCGACGCAGGACGAGGCGGCCGCCTCCGGCATCATCGTCCAGAAGAACAATCCCGAGCTCGTCGCGGCCATCAACAAGGCGCTGGCCGACATGAAGGCGGACGGGACCTACGACAAGATCTCGCAGACCTATTTCGGCGCCGACGTGTCGCGCTGAGCCGCTCCTCATCTGATTGGAAGGAAGGCGGGCTCGTCCGCCTTCCGCCGCCACGGGACGATCCGCCTTGCCGCCCTTCCTGCAGCTCATGCTCGACTCGCTCTGGCCGCTTCTGTGGGGCGGGCTGCGCTTCACGATCCCGCTGGCGATCCTCTCCTTCGCCTTCGGGCTGGCGCTCGGCTTCCTGACGGCCTCGGTGCGGCTCTTCGCGCCCTGGCCGCTCGCCGCCGTCGCGCGCTTCTATGTCTGGTTCATTCGCGGCACGCCGCTTCTCGTCCAGCTCTTCGTGATCTTCTACGGCCTGCCGAGCGTCGGCATCCTGATCGACGCCTTTCCCGCCGCGCTGATCGGCTTTTCCCTGAGCGTCGGCGCCTATACGTCGGAAATCATCCGCGCGGCCCTGTCCTCCATTCCGAAGGGGCAATGGGAAGCGGCCTATGCGATCGGCATGACGCGCGGCCAGGCCTTGCGCCGCACGATCGTTCCGCAGGCGGCACGGGTCGCGCTGCCGCCTTTGTCGAACTCTTTCATCTCGCTGGTGAAGGACACTTCGCTCGCCGCCGCGATCACCGTGCCCGAACTGTTCCAGCAGGCCCAGCGCATCGTTGCCACGACCTACGAGCCGCTGATCCTCTATATCGAGGCGGCGTTGATCTACCTCGCCTTTTCCTCGGTTCTCTCCGCGCTTCAGTCGAAGCTGGAGCGCCGCTTCGCTTCCTATGGCGGCTATGGGGAGGGTCGCGCATGATCCGCCTCAGCGATATCGAAAAGAGCTTTTCGGGAAACGTCATCCTGAAGAAAGTGAGCCTCGACATCGCGCCCGGTCAGGTGACGGCGCTGATCGGGCCATCGGGCAGCGGCAAGAGCACGCTTCTGCGCTGCGCCAATCTTCTCGAGATTCCCGAGGCCGGGCGGCTCGATCTTGACGGCTTGTCCGTCACCTTCTCGGGAAGGGGGCCGGACCGGCGCGATATCCTCGCGGTCCGGCGTCAGACCGGCATGATCTTCCAGAGCTTCCAGCTCTTTCCGCATCGCACCGCGCTCGGCAATGTCATGGAAGGGCTCGTCGTCGTTCTCAAATGGCCGGCCGAAAAGGCGCGGGCGCGCGCGCTCGAACTCCTCGACCGCGTCGGGCTGGCGGCAAAGGCCGATGCCTATCCCGCGACGCTCTCGGGTGGCCAGCAACAGCGCGTCGCCATCGCCCGCGCGCTGGCGGCGTCCCCCAAACTGCTTCTGTGCGACGAGCCGACCTCGGCGCTCGACCCGGAACTCGCGGCTGAAGTGGTGGACGTGCTCGGCACGCTCGCGCGCGAGGGAACGACCATGCTGATCGCCACGCACGACCTGCGCCTCGCCAACCGCACAGCCCATCACGTCGCCTTCCTGCAGGATGGCGTCGTGGTCGAGGAGGGCGCGCCGGACCGGCTCTTCCGCCAGCCGACCGACCCTCGCACGATCCGCTTCGTGCGCACGCTGGCGGGGGACTGACGTCAAGCTCTCGAACTTGCGTGGACCGAGGTGCTTCGACGGACGAGTCCAGCCCGCCGACGGTGGCTCCAAAAGTGCCGACGGGGACTGCCCGTCAGAACGGGACTCCAGAGGATGCAACTCCGCCGGCATCAGGAAGGCCGACTTGTCGGCTAAGGAGTGGGTTGAAGCTCGAAAGGGTGTCGGATGCGCAGCGCTGGTGGTCGGCACCGCAGAGCCGCCACCCTGCCATCAACCGTTGTGAAGCACGACGCGATTCCGGCCGCTCCGTTTCGCCTGATAAAGGGCTTTGTCGGCGTCGGTGATCAGCGAGGGGAGGGACGTCTCGGCGGCCGTTCCGGTGCAAACGCCGACGCTGACGGTGACGACATTCCCCGGCGTATCTCCGCCAGCCGACAGGCCGAGCGCCTGCACGGATTCGCGAAGTCGATCGGCCGCCTTGACCGCGTTGGTCGCCGTGGCGTGGAGCAGAACGACGACGAACTCCTCTCCACCGTAACGAACCACCATATCCTCCAACCGAATGGTCGTGGAAAACAGTTCGCCGATCCGTCGAAGACACATGTCGCCTGCGTCGTGCCCGAGCGTGTCGTTGAGAATCTTGAAGTGATCGACATCGACGACCAGCACGGCGACCGATGTCCCGCTCGCTGCCATCGCCGGCCAGTTTTGAGCCAGATGCTCGTCGAGATGGCGGCGGTTGCCGAGACCCGTCAAAGGGTCGCGTCTTGCGGCCTCCAGAGCATGGATCCGGTCGAAGCTGTCCTGAAGCGTGCGGAGAAAGGCGTGGCGAGCGCTCTGTTCGACACGCCTGTTCGCCGTCGCGGTGAGATAGGCCACAGACCCCATCAAGGTGACGCCGACGATCTCGACCGCGGGGGGCGACGATCCTGTGCTCAACACCGCGATGTACAGCGCCATCATGGCGAGAGAGGCCACGATGGCGTAGCGCGCGTCCGCCCTTTGAACGGACCCCATGAAGATCACGACGACGACCGTCAGGTACTGATACTGATCCGCTCCTTCGCCCGTGTTCAGGGCATAGATGAGCAGGATCTGCGCGACCATGAGACAGGGCACGCTGATCGTCACCAGTTCGCGCACGACCTTCCGCGGTTCCCGCTTCAGCACGGAGGCGGCCCAGATCATGTAGGGCGTGACGAGACCGAGATGCACCGCGACCGCCAGAGCGAACGTCTCGGGGACCAGCAGGTAGTCGAGGAGAAGGAAAAGGTTGTAGACGGTGACGCAGGGCACGATCGTGCTCCTGATATCGCGCGCCTTGTAGCGCCGCCTGTGGCTCTCGTAGGCCGCCTCGATCGCCGATGGGAACGATGTGCGCCACGCCTTCGCGTCGATCGCGGCTCTGACCTCGTTGAAATTCAGCGTTTCGGTCAGCATCGGTCCGATCCCAGGCTCGGGGCGTGCCCGCGTGGACTGAACCCTATCCGATCACTCGTGTAGAATGCGTAGCTGTGACTGAAACGGGATTCGCGCCATGGCTGCTCGACCCTGCGCCGGTGAGCCGCGAGGTGGAGGCGGGTTGCGGCTCCCCCTGAGAGTCGAGGGAATGGACGTGGCTAACGCTCTGGCTAACGTTTCCGCAAACCCGTGCGGCGGCTGGCAGATTGGTGGGCCCGGCAGGACTCGAACCTGCAACCAAGCGGTTATGAGCCGCCGGCTCTAACCATTGAGCTACAGGCCCCACCCATGCTTGCCCTATCGCAAGTGGGGGCCGTTCTCAAGCCGTGGTCGGGGCGGGCGAAGACGGGCTGGGGAAACTTCGGCGGCTAACGGCGTTTCCCACGAAGAACGAGGAGGCCGATTTGTCCAATATCGAACCCAATATCATCGACCCCACCAAGGGACCGCCGCTGCCGCCGGATTCGCTTCCCGACCCGTCCGAAGACGATCACGTCGGGTCGGATGCCGTTCGCGAACCGGGGGAGGGACGTCCGCCGATCGAGAAGGACCCCGAAGAAGGCGGTGGTGCTGGCGATATCGAACGCGCCTGACGCTTCTCGAAATGACCAGACCGAAGCGGCCGGGCGGTGATGAGCCGCCCGGCCGTCTGATCAGTCCGTCTCGTCCTTCGCCGCTTCGGCCGCGCCGTCGATGGTCGCGCGGTCGGTGCCGTTTTCGGCGATGATGCGCTGGGCTTCCTCGACGGAAATTCCGTGCTTTCCGGCGAGTTCCTCAGCTTTGAGATCAGGCTCCACGCCTTGTTCGATCGGGATATTGCTCATAATCCGCCCTCCTGCTCTCCTCCCAACGCGGGAGAGGCGCATTTGGTGTCTCGAGCGTTGTGGAAGCCTGTCACAATCGCGATAGGTGCGGGGACCGCCGGTTCTGCGGCGCAAGAGGGATCAGGGACTTAACGTCCCTCCTTCAGCCCCTACATAAAGACAAGAATCTGAGAGGAGTTCGCCGTGAGCGTCGCGTTTGTGAAGGAGCCCAACGAGAATCAGGTCGAGACCCTGCCGGACCGCGAACTCGGAACGGACCCGAACTTCGTGACCGCCAAGGGCCTGAAGCAGATCGAGGATCAGGTGGCCGATCTCGAGGCGAAGCTTTTCGCCGCGCGGGACGCCGACGACAAGATCGGCTATGCCTCGGTTCATCGGGACCTTCGCTATTGGCGGGCGCGCAAGATGAGCGCCGAACTCGTGCCGGCGCCCGACGACGCCGAGACCGTTCATTTCGGCTCGGAGGTCACGATCGAGCGCGACGACGGGCGGGCGCAGGTCTTCTGCATCGTCGGCATCGACGAGGCGAACCCGGCGGACGGGCGCCTGTCCTATCTCTCGCCGCTCGCCAAGGCGATCGCCGGCAAGAGCGTCGGCGACGTGGTGAAGGTCGGACCTTCCGAGGCGGAGATCGTCGAGATCAAGCCGATCGGCTGATCGGCAGCCTCAGGCCGGCTGAAGCGCGCGAATGAAGCGCTTCGTGGTCTCGGCGAATCCGTATTCCAGAGCGTCGGCCGTCAGCGCATGGCCGATCGACACTTCCCGAAGCGTGGGGAGAGCCCGGCACAGGGCGGGAAGGTTGGCGACAGTCAGATCGTGCCCGGCATTGACGCCGAGGCCAAGCTCGGCCGCGGCCTTGCCGGCACTCCGGAGCTTGGCGAGTTCCCGCTCGGCCGCTGCCTCGTCGGAATGCGTGCCGCCATAGGGGCCGGTGTAGAATTCCACCCGGTCCGCGCCGAGTTCACTTGCCACGTCGAGCCCGTCGGGCGTCGGGTCGGCAAAGAGCGAGACGCGCATGGTCCGGCTTTTCAGCCGCGCGATGATGGGCCGAAGGCGTTCGGCCTCGGCCGCGAAATCCCAGCCATGGTCGGAGGTCGCCTGCGCCGGGTCGTCGGGAACCAGCGTCACCTGATCGGCGCGCGCGTCTTCGCAGAGCCCCAAGAAATGCTCCGTCGGATAGCCCTCGATATTGAACTCGGCGGAAGGGAATTCCGCGTCGATCAGCTGGCGAAGGGCTGGCAGGTCGGAAAAGCGGATATGGCGCTGGTCGGGGCGGGGGTGGACCGTGAGGCCCGACGCGCCGTTCGCGAGCGCAATGCGGCCGAAATGGATGACATCCGGCCAGGGCAGATCGCGGCGGTTTCGCAGCATCGCGATCGCGTTGAGATTCACGGAAAGGGTGGCGGTCATGGCGGTCCGTCTCATGCCGGCGGGATGGGACTGCGCATGGACCGCAGGGACCTGCATGTCAACGCCCCGGCCGCGCGGGCGGCCGGGGCGTCGGTTCTGTCGGTCGGGCCCTGTTACTTTGCGGGCGTGGCCTCTGCCCCCTCCGGCTTGGCGGGCCGCGACTTGCCGTAGCCGGTCAGTCGCAGCACGAAGACGAAGAAGATCGGCACGAAGAAGATCGCGAGCACGGTGGCCGAGATCATGCCGCCGATCACCGTCGTGCCGATGGCGTTCTGGCTGGCCGCGCTGGCGCCGCTGGCGATGGCCATGGGCAGAACGCCCATGGTGAAGGCGAGCGAGGTCATGAGGATCGGGCGGAAGCGCAGATGCGCCGCCTCGATCGTCGCGTCACGAAGGCTCATGCCCTCGTCCATCAGGTCTTTCGCCACTTCCACGATCAGGATCGCGTTCTTGGCGGAGAGGCCGACGATGGTGATGATGCCGACCGTGAAATACACGTCGTTCGACAGGCCGCGCAGCATGACCGCGACCACGCAGCCGATGACGCCGAGCGGCACGACGAGCATGACCGAGAAGGGGATCGACCAGCTCTCGTAGAGCGCCGCAAGGCACAGGAACACGAAGAGGATGGCGAGACCGATCAGGAAGGGCGCCTGATTGCCCGACTGGATTTCCTGCAGCGACTGGCCGGTCCATTCGAAGGCGAAGCCGGCTGGAAGCTGCCCGGCGAGCCGCTCCATCTCCGCGATCGCATCGCCCGACGAATAGCCAGGATTGGCGTCGCCCGACAGGCGGATCGAGGGATAGCCGTTGTAACCGACGAGCTGCGAGGAACCGAGCGTCCACTTGCCCTCGGCGAAGGCCGACAGCGGAACCATGCCGCCCTGGTTGTTGCGCACGTTGAGCTGCATGACATCCTCGATGCGCATGCGGGCGCGCTCCTCGGCCTGCAGCGTGACGCGCTGCATCCGGCCGCCGTTCGGGAAGTCGTTGATATAGGCCGACCCGAGCGCCGCCGAGATCGTCTGGTTGATGTCGGCGAAGGTGACGCCGAAGGCGTTGGCCTTTTCGCGGTCGATATCGAGTTCGATCTGCGGGCCGGGGGGCAGGCCCTCGAAATTGATGCGGCCGAGAATCGGGCTCTTGCCGGCTTCCGCGATCAGCTGATCGCGCGCCGCCAGAAGCGCCGCCGTGCCCTGGTTGGCGCGATCCTGCAGGCGGAAGGCGAAGCCGCCGGTGTTGCCGAGACCCTGGATGGGCGGCGGCGACAGGGCGAAGGCGATCGCGTCCCGGAACTGGATGATGCGGCCGGAAATGATGCCGGCCAGTGTGTCGGCGTCCTCGCCGGGTCCGCGTTCGCTCCAGTCCTTCAGGGTGATGAAGGCGAGGCCCGCATTGGCGCCCTGACCCGAGAAGGAGAAGCCCTGGATCGTGATCATGCTCTCGACCGCCGGCTGCGACAGGATGAACTTCTCGGCTTCCGACGTCACCTCGCGCAGGCGATTGCTGGTCGCGCCGGCCGGACCCTGGAAGTTCGCGATCAGGAAGCCCTGATCCTCCTGCGGCAGGAAGGCCGAGGGGATCTGGACGTAGAACCAGCCAAGACCCGCCAGAAGCGCCAGATAGATCACCATGAAGCGCTTGGTGCGGCCGATCAGATAGCCGACGCCGTTCGAATAGGAGCGCGAGGTCCGGTCGAAGCCCCGGTTGAACAGGCCGAACAGGCCGCGCTTGCCATGGTGATGCCCAGCCTTGATGGGCTTCAGGAAGCTGCCGCAGAGCGCGGGCGTCAGCGACAGGGCGAGGAAGGCCGAGAACAGGATCGACGTGACCATCGTCAGCGAGAACTGGCGATAGATGACGCCGACCGAGCCGGGAAAGAAGGCGAGCGGAATGAACACGGCGCAGAGCGCCAGCGTGATGCCGATGATCGCGCCGGTGATCTGGCCCATCGCCTTCTTGGCGGCCTCCTTGGGCGGCAATCCCTCGCTCGCCATGATGCGCTCGACATTCTCGACCACGACGATCGCGTCGTCGACGAGGATGCCGATGGCGAGAACCATGGCGAACATGGTGAGGACGTTGATCGAGAAGCCCGCCGCCAGCATCACCGCCAGCGTGCCGGCCAGCGCGATCGGCACGACGAGCGTCGGGATCACCGTGTAGCGGATGTTCTGGAGGAAGACGAACATCACGACGAAGACCAGCGCCACCGCTTCGAGAAGCGTGTGGATCACCTTCTCGATCGAGGCCGAGACGAAGGGCGTCGTGTCATAGGGGATCTGGTAGCTCACCCCTTGCGGGAAGAGCGGAGCCAGACGCTCCATGACCTCCCGTACGCCCGTCGCCGCGTCGAGCGCGTTGCCGGTCGGCGAAAGCTGAATGCCGATGGCCGCGCTCGGCCGGCCGTTCAGGAACGTGTTGAAATTGTAGCTCTCGGCGTCGATCTCGACGCGCGCCACATCCGACAGGCGCACGAGCGAGCCGTCCGGATTGGCGCGCAGAACGATGGCGCCGAACTCCTCGGGTGTCTGCAGCTGACCCTTCACAAGGATTGTCGCCTGCGTCTGCTGGCTGACGGGGTTCGGATTGGCGCCGATCGAGCCGGCGGCGACCTGCGCGTTCTGCTGAGAGATGGCGGAGGTCACGTCGGAGACGGCGAGGTTCAGGCCGACCAGACGGTCGGGGTCGATCCAGACGCGCATGGCGCGCTCGGAGGCGAAGAGCTGGGCGCGGCCGACGCCCGGCACACGGCGGATCTCGTTGATGACGTTGCGGGTGATGTAGTCGCCGAGGCCGACCGCATCGAGCGTCGACTTCTCGTCGCCCACCAGCGCGACGACCATGAGGAAGCTCGATCCGGCCTCCTCGACGAGAACGCCCTGCTGCGTCACCTGCTGCGGCAGGCGCGATTCGACGCGGCGCAGGCGGTTCTGCGTGTCCACGACGGCCTGCGCGATCTCGGTGCCGGCCGAGAAGGTCACGGTGATCTGCACCGCGCCGGTCGCGTCGCTCGTGCTCTCGAAATAGAGAAGGCCCTGGATGCCGTTCAACTCTTCCTCGATCGGCCGCGTGACCTGCTGGTAGAGGTCCTCGGGCGAGGCGCCGGGGAAGGCGGTCGAGATGGTGAGCTGCGGCGGGGCGACGTTCGGATATTGCGAGATCGGCAGGGACGGCAGCGAGATGACGCCGGCGAGCACGATGAAGATCGCGATCACCCAGGCGAAGACCGGGCGCTCGATGAAGAATTGAGGCATGGGATTCGGTCCTTAGCGCGCGGAGGTGGACGCGTCGGCCGGCGGCGTGCTCGCGCGCTGGCTGCCCGCATCCTGCGGGGCCGGATTGGTGGTGCCGCTCGCTGCGGCGTTGCCGGCGGGCGTCGGGGCGGGGGCCTGCGTGCCGGCGCCGACGGCCGTTCCGTCGGCATCGTCCTTGGTCAGCCCGTCTGCCGCAGCGCCCACCGGCGTCCAGGGCGTCGGGGCGACCGGCGAGCCCGGTCCGATCTTCTGGAACCCGTCCGCGATCACCTTGTCGCCGGCGGCGAGCCCTTCGGAGATCACCGAGCGGTTGCCGACGACGCGCGCCACGGTGACGTTGCGCTGCTCGGCCGTGGAATTGCCGTTCACGAGATACAGGAAGGCCTGACCCGCCGTGTCGCGCTGCACAGCCTGGTTCGGCACGGCCAGCGCGTTGGCGTCGATGCCCTGATCCACCGCGACGCGGACATAGAGACCCGGAAGCAGCGTGTCGTCGGGATTGGGGAACTCGGCGCGCAGCGTCACCTGACCGCTGGTTTCCTCGACCGTCGCTTCCGAGAAGAGCAGGCGGCCGGGATAGGGATAGTCGCTGCCATCGTCGAGGCGCAGGCGGACCTGGGCGACATTCTCTTCGAGCTGCGTGATCTGGCCCGTGCGCAGCGCCTCGCGCAGGCGCAGGAGCTGCGAGACCGGCTGCTGGATGTCGGCGTAGACGGGATCGAGCTGCTGGATGGTCGCCAGCGCCTCGGTGCCCGTCGTGCTGACCAGCGCGCCCTCGGTGACGATCGCGCGCCCGATGCGGCCCGAGATCGGGGCGCGGACGGTCGCGTAGTCGAGATTGATCTGCGCCGCGCGAAGCTGGGCGCGCGCGGCGGCCAGATCAGCCTCGGCCTGCCGCTGCGTGGCGACAGCGGTTTCGAGATTGGCCGCCCCAACCGTGTTGCGCGCGACGAGCGCCCGCGTGCGGTCGGCGTCCTGCCGGGCCTGCGTCAGGACCGCATCGGCGCGGGCGACGCCGGCCTCGGCCGATTCCACCGCCACCTGAAAGGTCGCGGGGTCGATCTGGAAGAGGGGATCGCCTTCCTGAACGTCCGACCCCTGCTCGAAGACGCGCTGCACGATGATGCCACCGACGCGCGGGCGCACCTCGGCGATGCGCGTCGGCGCGATGCGGCCCGGCAGTTCGGCGGTCACGGCGATGGCTTCGGGCTTGACCTCGACGATCCCGACCGGGCTCGGCGGGGGTGCGCCGCCGCCCTGTCCTTGGGCTGCCGCCGACTTCGATTCGCCCTGGCAGCCAGCCAGAACGAGCAGGCCGAGCGCGGTCGCGAGAAACAGGGAGGGGGAAGAGAACTTCATGAAAACCGTCTCGCTTGCCGCCCGTGCGGGGCCACCGACTCTGATATTGCCGTGCAACATACATGCATGTATGAAAGCTGACAAGATCGTAAGGAAGGCAGGCGAAGCATGAGGCGGACGAAGGCCGAAGCGATGGAAACCCGCTGCGCGATCCTCGACGCGGCCGAGGTGACCTTCTTTCAGAACGGCGTGTCGCGCACCACGCTCGCCATGATCGCGGAAGCGGCCAAGGTCACGCGCGGGGCGATCTACTTTCACTTCGCCAACAAGAACGCGCTGTTCGAGGCCATGCTGGAGCGCGGGCGCCTGCCGCAGGAGTGCTTCGTTCAGCTGGACGATCTCATCGGCGCCGCCGACCCGCTCGATCGCATCCGGTCCAATGCGGTCGAGGCGCTCGACTTCATCAGCACCAACGCCCGCACGCAGAAGATCCTCGCGATCATGCTGCTGCGCTGCGAATACGTGGCCGAGATGGAGGAGATGCTGGTTCGCCTGCGCGAGGCCGACGAGGAGATGCTGAGCGTCATCCGCCGCGCCTTTCAGGAGGCGGCGCAGCGCGGGCTGATGTCGGGCGAATGGACCGCCGAGGCGGCCACGACGACGCTGCAATGCGCCATGAGCGGCCTGATCACGCAATGGCTGCGCTCCGGCTTCGGCTTCGATCTCGTGACGACCGGCCGGCGGATGCTGCAGAGCCTGTTCGAGTCGTTTCGCCGCACCGACGAAAGCTAGGAGGGGCGAGGGCTGGAAGGTGAGGGGGCGCGCCTCCTCGGACGCGACGATCTCCCGCAGCCGATGAAATGCGGACACGAAAAAGGCCGGGACGAACCCGGCCTTTTGCAGTCTTGGCGGATCGGAGCGTTCGATCAGATCGCGCTGGAAGCGAGGCGGCGGTTGATCAGAAGCGCCAGGAGCGTGACCACGGCGCCCGACAGGAGGTACGCGCCCGAGAAGACGAGACCGAGCTTGTCCGCGATCAGAAGCGCGGCCAGTGGCGCGAAGCCGGCGCCGAAGAGCCAGGCGAGGTCCGAGGTCAGGGCCGAGCCGGTGTAGCGCTGCGAGCGCGGGAAGTTCGCCGCGAGCGCGCCCGAGCACTGGCCGAAGGAGACGCCGAGGATGATCGAGCCGACCACCATGTAGATCGTCTCGCCGACGACACCGCCGTTCAGGAGCAGCGGGGCCAGACCGCTATAAAAGGCGATGGCGCCGGCGCAGATGCCGAGAACGCGGCGACGACCGTAGCGATCGGCCAGCGGACCCGAGGCGATATGGGCGATCGTGCCGAACACGGTGGCGATCAGCTCGATCAGGAGGAAGCGGGCGATGCTCTCGCCCGCGAAGAGCGTGACCCAGGAGAGCGGGAAGACGGTCACCATGTGGAACAGCGCGAAGCTGGCGAGCGGAACGAAAGCGCCGATCACGATATAGCGACCGCTTTGCGCGACGGTCTCGCCGACCGGCGAGGGCTGCAGTTCGCCACGTTCGAACATTTCGCGATAATGTTCGGTGACGACGATACGCAGCCGGGCGAAGAGGGCGACGACGTTGATCGCGAAGGCGACGAAGAACGGATAGCGCCAGCCCCAGCCGAGGAAGTCTTCCTGCGTGAGGTTGGTGATGAGGAAGTAGTAGAGCGCGCTGGCGACGATGAGGCCGAGCGGCGCGCCGAGCTGCGGCAGCATGGCGTACCAGCCGCGCTTGTTCTCGGGCACGTTCATGGCGAGCAGCGGCGCCAGGCCGTCCCACGTGCCGCCGAGGGCGAAGCCCTGGCCGAAGCGGAGGACGGCGAGCGTGACGACGGACGCCATGCCGACGCTGGCATAGCTCGGCAGGAAGCCCATGACGATGGTCGAGCAGCCGAGCAGGAACAAAGCCGTGGTGAGCTTGGCCGCGTCGCCGTAGCGATGGTGCATCCAGGTGAAGAAGATCGTGCCGATCGGCCGCACGACGAAAGCCAGCGCCAGAAGGCCGAAGGAATAGTAGGTGCCGGTGACGGGATCGGTGAACGAGAAGACCACCGCCGGAAACACCAGCACGGAGGCGAGGGCGTAGACGAAGAAGTCGAAGAATTCAGCCGTGCGACCAAGAAGCACGCCGATCGCGATCTCGCTCGGCCTAACTTCGCCGTGATGCGCGTTCGCGATGCGCGCATCCCTTTCAAAGGCGGACGGAGCGGCCGCCGCGCTGTTCGAACTCATATCTGATCTCGCTCCTCAACTTTGGCAACCGGGGGGAACATTCGCGTTTCCGGTGTCGATGCCACCTTGAATATAGGCCTCGGCAGGCTTAACGAACGCCTCATAAACTATTTGCTGCGATGCAGCTAAGAAAAGCATGCAGGCGACCCCATTTCGCTGGATTGGACCGCTACCTTGAGCCGACTTCGCTTCCTAGCCCTCGCACCGTTTCTCCTGCTGATCGGCGGCTGCAATGCCGTCCTCCTGAATCCGGCAGGCGACGTCGCCCTTCAGAAGCGCGACCTTCTCTACATCTCCACCGGGCTGATGCTTCTCATCATCATTCCCGTGATCGCCGCGACGGTGATCTTCGCCTGGCGCTATCGCCGCGGCAACAAGGATGCGACCTACGATCCCGAATGGAACCATTCGACGCACCTGGAGCTGGCGATCTGGTCGGCGCCGCTGCTCATCATCATCTGTCTGGGAGCGTTGACCTGGACCGCCACTCATCTGCTCGACCCGTATCGCCCGCTGACGCGCATCGCCGAAGGGCAACCCGTCACGCCCCAGATGAAGCCCATCGAGGTCCGCGTCGTTTCGATGGACTGGAAATGGCTCTTCATCTACCCAGAACTGGGCATCGCGACGGTCAACGAGTTGGCCGCTCCCGTCAATACACCGATCAACTTCAAGCTGACCTCGACCAGCGTGATGAACGCGTTCTTCGTGCCCTCGATCGCCGGCATGATCTACACGATGAACGGCATGGAAACGCAGCTTCACGCCGTGGCGAACGAGGAGGGCGTGTACGACGGCATGTCCTCGCACTACAGCGGCGCGGGCTTCTCCAACATGCGCTTCAAGTTCCACAGCCTGAGCCCGCAGGGCTTCGACGCCTGGGTCGACAAGGTCCGCGCCGAAGGCCAGCCGCTCTCGCGCGAGACCTTCCTCGAGCTGGAGAAGCCGAGCGAAAAGGAGCCGGTGCGCTACTATTCGAGCTTCGCGGACGGCCTTTACAACGCGATCCTCAACAAGTGCGTGGCGCCCGGCAAGATGTGCGCGGACGAAATGATGCAGATCGACTCGATGGGCGGAGCCGGCGTCGACAGTCATCAGAATCGCGAACGCCTGATGTGGGACACGCGCCGCGCCGAGCAGGGCGACGAGCCCGCCGGTGCGACCTTCCCGGCCAGCGGCCGCATGCCGCACAGCTCGGACCAGCCGCAGGGCATGCAGCCGGACCAGCTGAACCCCGAGGTCAACCAGGACGGAACCGAAACGCCTCCGGCCAATCCGTCCGGCAATGTCGCGCCCAATAGCGGGACCGGTGTCGCGCCGGCCCAGCTGAACCAGACGAACTAACCGAGCACCGTGTCGCGCCGTTTGGGGTGCGACGCCTGACGATGCCATCGCACGAGTGCCAGAGATGCAAGACAACTCCGATCTCATACGAATGATCTTCGGGCGCTTGACGCTCGAAGCCTTCCCGTATCACGAGCCGATCGTCGTCGTGACCTTCGGCGTGGTGATGCTGGGCGGGCTCGCGCTCCTCGGCGCGCTCACCTACTTCAAGCTCTGGGGCTATCTCTGGAAAGAGTGGCTCACCAGCGTCGACCACAAGAAGGTCGGCATCATGTACATGATCCTCGGCATCGTCATGCTTCTGCGTGGCTTCGCCGACGCGATCATGATGCGCCTGCAGCAGGCCTGGGCCTTCAACGGGTCCGAGGGCTATCTGAACGCCCATCACTACGACCAGATCTTCACCGCGCACGGCGTGATCATGATCTTCTTCGTCGCCATGCCGCTGGTGACGGGTCTCATGAACTATGTCGTGCCGCTGCAGATCGGCGCGCGCGACGTGTCGTTCCCGTTCCTGAACAATTTCAGCTTCTGGATGACCGCCGGCGGCGCCATCCTGATCATGGTCTCGCTCTTCGTCGGCGAGTTCGCGCGCACGGGCTGGCTGGCCTTCCCGCCGCTCTCGGACGCGAACTACAGTCCGGGCGTCGGCGTCGACTATTACATCTGGGGCCTGCAGGTTGCCGGCGTCGGCACGCTTCTCTCCGGCGTCAACCTGCTCGTGACCATCATCAAGATGCGCGCGCCGGGCATGTCCCTCATGAAGATGCCGATCTTCTGCTGGACCTCGCTCTGCACCAACATCCTGATCGTGGCCTCGTTCCCGGTCCTGACGGCGGTGCTCGCGCTCCTGTCGCTCGACCGCTATGTCGGCACGAACTTCTTCACGAACGATCTCGGCGGCAACCCGATGATGTACGTGAACCTCATCTGGATCTGGGGGCATCCCGAGGTCTACATCCTCATCCTGCCCGCCTTCGGCATCTTCTCCGAGGTCACCTCGACCTATTGCGGCAAGCGCCTGTTCGGCTACACCTCGATGGTCTACGCGACGATCGTCATCACGATCCTCGCCTATCTCGTCTGGCTCCACCACTTCTTCACGATGGGGTCCGGCGCGAGCGTGAACTCCTTCTTCGGCATCACGACGATGATCATCTCGATCCCGACGGGAGCGAAGATCTTCAACTGGCTGTTCACCATGTATCGCGGCCGCATCCGCTTCGAGCTGCCGATGATGTGGACCGTCGCCTTCATGATCACCTTCGTGATCGGCGGCATGACAGGCGTGCTCCTGGCGGTTCCGCCTGTCGACTTCGTGCTGCACAACTCGCTGTTCCTGGTCGCGCACTTCCACAACGTGATCATCGGCGGCGTGCTGTTCGGCCTGTTCGCCGGCATCAACTACTGGTGGCCCAAGGCCTTCGGCTTCAAGCTCGACCCGTTCTGGGGCAAGGTGAGCTTCTGGGCCTGGGTGGTCGGCTTCTACGTCGCCTTCATGCCGCTCTACGTGCTCGGCCTCATGGGCGTGACGCGTCGCCTGCGGACCTTCGACGATCCCTCGCTGCAGATCTGGTTCGTGATCGCGGCCATCGGCGCCGGACTGATCGCGGTCGGCATCGGCGCCTTCCTGATGCAGATGTTCGTCAGCGTGCGCCGTCGCCACGAGCTGGCGGACGTGGACGGCGATCCCTGGGGCGGGCGCACGCTGGAATGGGCGACGTCCTCGCCGCCGCCGGTCTACAACTTCGCCTTCTCGCCCATGATCCACGACGGCGACGCCTGGTATCAGATGAAGCAGCGCGGCTATCAGCGTCCTCTGGAAGGCTTCAAGCCGATCCACATGCCGCGCAACACCGAAGCGGGCATCGTGATCGCCGGCCTTAGCGTCGTCTTCGGCTTCGCCATGATCTGGTACATCTGGTGGCTCGCGGCGCTCTCCCTCGTCGGGATCGTCGGCTACTCGATCTACCACACGTTCAACTACGACCGGAGCTTCCACATCCCGGTCAGCGAAGTGATCGCGACGGAAGCCGAGCGGACCCGTCTCCTCTCGAAGGCCAAGCACGCATGACCACGAGCCCCTCGTCTATCGCGCAGGACGACGTCCTGACCTTCTACGTCGCCGACGAGCACGAGCACGCCGAGGGCTCCAGCACGATGCTGGGGTTCTGGATCTACCTGATGAGCGATTGCCTCATCTTCGCGTGCCTGTTCGCCGTCTACGCGGTTCTGGGCGGCGCCTACGCGGCCGGCCCGAGCCCGAGGGATCTGTTCGATCTGCCGCTCGTGGCGCTCAACACCTCGATGCTGCTTCTGTCGTCGATCACCTACGGCTTCGCCATGCTCTCCATGGCGAAGCGGGACGTGCGCTCGGTGCAGATCTGGCTCGGCATCACCGGCCTGTTCGGTCTCGCCTTCCTCTGCATCGAACTCTACGAGTTCGCCCATCTCATTCATCTGGGTGCGACGCCCCAGCGCAGCGCGTTCCTGTCGGCCTTCTTCGTGCTGGTCGGCACGCACGGACTGCACGTCACCTTCGGCCTGATCTGGCTGGTGACGCTGATGTTCCAGATCAACCAGCGCGGTCTCGTGCCGGCCAACCAGCTGCGGCTCAGCTGCCTCAGCATGTTCTGGCACTTCCTCGACGTGATCTGGATCGGCGTCTTCACCTTCGTCTATCTCATGGGAGTGCTTCGATGAGCGCCAAGGCCCCTTCGAGCAAGCACGCCGCCCTCGCGGACGGTGCGGGCCACGGCCCGACCGACGATCACGGGCATCTGGACGGACACGGGCACGACCACGGCACGTTCGGCGGTTACGTCACCGGCTTCGTCCTGTCGGTCATCCTTACGGCCATCCCGTTCTGGCTGGTCATGGGCGAGGTTCTCGAAGACCGCGCGCTGACCGGCATCATCATCATGGCGCTCGCGGCGGTTCAGATCGTCGTCCACATGATCTTCTTCCTGCACATGAACGGGAAGTCGGAGGGCGGTTGGACCATGACGGCGCTGGTCTTCACCGTGGTGGTCGTGGTGATCGTTCTCGCCGGCTCGCTCTGGGTCATGTACCATATGAACACGAGCATGATGCCCATGCACAATATGAGCATGACGCCCTGACATTCCCGAGGGGCGGGCCGCGCGATGACGCGGCCCGCCCCTTTTTCATGCCTCGGGCTTGCCTTCGCCTCCCGTCCGAACGCGGCAAGCGGTCCTGAAAAGAGCGCCGATGCGTCGCCGATCCCGCCTTCTTCTTCTCGTCCTGTCGCTGCCTCTCGTCTGCGGCCTTCTCGCCCTCGGCATCTGGCAGGTGGAACGCCGCGCCTGGAAGCTCGATCTCATCGAACGGGTCGACGCCCGCGTCCACGCCCCGGCCGTTCCCGCTCCGACGCGAGCCGAATGGCCGGCGATCGACAAGACCGCGGACGAGTACCGCCGCGTGCAACTCACCGGCACCTTTCTCAACGATCGTGAGACCCTCGTTCAGGCCGTCACCGATCTCGGCGGCGGTTTCTGGGTGGTGACGCCGCTGCGTGCGACGGATGGCTCGATCACCCTCGTCAATCGCGGCTTCGTGCCGGGCGATCGGCGCGACCCGGCCAGCCGGCCGGAAGGCCAGCTCGACGGCGAGCAGACCGTCGAGGGCCTGCTGCGGATGAGCGAGCCGGGCGGGCGTTTCCTGCGCGCCAACGAACCCGCCGCAGACCGCTGGTACTCGCGGGACGTCGCCGCCATCGCGGCTGCCCGCGACTTGGACGGGCCGGTCGCGCCCTATTTCGTGGATGCGGGCGCCGAGGCGGTGCCGGGCGGCTATCCGGTCGGCGGCCTCACCGTCATCCGCTTCAACAACAATCATCTCGTCTATGCCCTGACCTGGTTCGCCCTCGCGCTCATGCTCGCGGCCGCCGTCGTCTTCGTCTGGCGACACGACCGCAACCGGGACTAGCAAGGCCCGAGCGCTTCGGGCTCGCCCGGACGGCCGCACGCTGGTAAAGCGGGGCGGGGCAAGACGAGGTTTCGGGGGACGCATGACACTGAGCCGGCTGGTGGGCGCCCTGATCGGACGGCGCGGTCTCGTCACGATCCTCGCGCCGTTCCTGCTACTGTCCGCCTGCGCCAGCCGCCCCTATGCGACGCTGGTTGCGGTCGGGGAAACCGTGCCTGGTGCGCGGGAGGTCGACATGCTGGTCGCGACGACGCGCGCGCCGTCGCCCGTCGCCGGCGTCGTGTTCTCCGGCGATCGGGGGCCGGGGCTGTCGCTCGAAAACATCGTCGTATCGATCCCCCCGGCGGGAACGCGCAAGGCGGGCGAGGTCGTCTACCCCAAGAGCACGCCGCCTGACCCGAGCCGCGAGTTCGTCGCGCTGCGCATCGATCCGATGAACGAGGGCGCCGTGGATCGCTGGTTCCGTCAGCGCGAGGCACCGAGCGGGCGGCTCCTGATCTTCGTCCACGGGTTCAATTCGAGCTACGAGGAAGCGGTCTTCCGTTTCGCCCAGATCAGCCACGATTCGGGCGCGGACGCCGCCCCGATCCTCTTCACCTGGCCCTCGCAAGGCTCGATCTTCGGCTATCTCTACGACCGCGAAAGCGCCAACTATTCCCGGTCCAGCCTGGAAAAGGTGATCGAGGAAGCGGCCGCGCGCCGTGACGTCTCCGAGATCACGGTCATGGCCCATTCCATGGGAAGCTGGCTGACCATGGAGGCGCTGCGCCAGATGGCGATCCGCAAGGGGCGTCTTCCCGCCAAGCTCACCAACGTCATCCTGGCGTCGCCCGATCTCGACGTGGACGTCTTCCACGAACAGCTCGACGAGATCGGGCGGGATCAGTCCCGCATCACGATCTTCACGTCGAAGGACGACCGGGCGCTTCTCGTGTCGCGGCGTCTGGCCGGCGGGGTCCAGCGCCTGGGCGCTGTCGATCTGACGCGCCCGGAAGTGCAGGCCTCCTTCGCGCAGCGCGGCATCACGGTCGTGGATCTCACGAGCGTGCGCACCGGCGACAGCCTCAATCACACGAAATTCGCGCAGAGCGCCGAAGTCGTGAAGGCGATCGGGCGGCGGTTGATCGAAGGGCAGAAGGTCTCGGAAGGCAATCTCGGCCTCGGCGAAACGCTCGGCGCGGCGGCGATCGGCACGGCACAAGGCGTCGGCTCGGCCGTGAACGCCGCCGTGACCGTGCCCGCCGCGATCGTCGATCGCGGCGCGCGCCAGAGGCTCGGCCAGAGCATCGAGGATGTCGGCCGCAATATCGGCGGCTCGCTGCAGACGGTGACCGGCAACTAGGCGTCCGTCCGACGAAGGCCGGAGGCTCGCCCGATCGGTGGCGAGCCTCATTTCTCGACGGATCAGACGCTGGAACGCCTGACCGTCTCCTCCGAAGGCGCCCGCAGGCGCGGCAGGGCGATGAAGGAGAGAACCGCCGACAGAGCCATGAAGCCGCCGACGATCGCCATCGGGACGACATAGCCACCGGTCCAGTCCTTCACTGCGCCGGTGATGTAGGGAGCGGCGAAGCCCGCGACATTGCCCATCGTGTTGATGAGGGCGATGCCGGCCGCCGCGCCCGCGCCGGTGAGGAAGCGCGCCGGGAAGCTCCAGAAATTCGGCAGGGCCGAGAAGATGGCGCAGGCCGTCAGCGTGATGACGGCGATCGTCGCGGTCGGGCTCTGCATGGTCAGCGCCAGCGGGATCGAGACGGCGCCGAGAATGGCGGGAAGGCCGATATGCCAGGGGCGCACACCCCGGCGGGAGGCGTCGCGGCTCCACAGGATCAGCGCCACGGCGGCGGGCAGATAGGGGATGGCCGTGACGAGGCCGCGCTGCATCACCGTGAACTTGGTGCCGAACTGCGCTTCGAAGCCGCCGATGATCGTCGGCAGGAAGAAGCCGAGCGCGTAGAGCCCGTAGATGAAGCCGAAATAGATCAGCGAGAGGGTCCAGACGCGCCCGTCGCGCAGGGCCTGTCCCGAGATATGGCCGCCGGAGGATTTGGAGCGGTCCTCGCGCGCGAGCTCCTCGTTCAGCCAGTCCCGCTCGGCCGGGGTCAGCCATTTGGCGTCGTTCGGCGTGTCCGGCAGGTAGAAATAGGCGATGACGCCGACGATGATGGCCGGGATCGAGACGCCCGCGAACATGACGCGCCAGCCGGCAAGGCCGAACAACCCGTTCATGTCGATCAGGAGCGAGGCGAGCGGCGCGCCGATCACCGTCGTCAGCGGCTGCGCGACGTAGAAGACGGCCAGAACCTTGGCCCGGTGGCGGGCCGGCACCCAGAGGCTGAGAAACAGGATCGCGCCCGGAAAGAAGCCGGCTTCGGCGATGCCGAGGAGGAAGCGCAGCCAATAGAGCTGCGTCGCGTCCTGCACGAAGGTGAAGAGCAGCGAGACGATGCCCCAGCTCACCATGATGCGCGCCAGCCAGCGCCGCGCGCCGAACTTGTGAAGCGCCAGATTGCTCGGAATTTCGAGGAGGATGTAGCCGAAGAAGAAGATGCCGGCGGCAAAGCCGAACTGCGCGGCCGAAAGGCCGAGATCTTGCGTCATGCCGTTCGGCCCGGCAAAGCCGATGGCGGTGCGGTCCAGGAAATTGATGAAGAACATCAGGCCGAGAAACGGCACGAGCCGCCAGACGATCTTGCGGATCGCCGATGTCTCGACGTCGGGTTGTGGTATGCTCATCTCGGTTCCTCGCTTTAGGTCATGGGGCACCGTTCCGCCGGATGCGGTCCGGCGGTCGGTTTCAGTCTCGGGTCGATGCGCGCGTCGCCCCGGCGGGCGGTGTCCGAAGGGCCAGCCCTTCGGACGAGGGGTCAGCTCCCCCGGCGAATCCGCACGAAGTAATCGTCGTGGCCGACCTGTCCGCCCTTCAGCGCGATCTCCAGCCCGTCGAAGGCGGGGTCGTCGCTATGGGCGGTCGAGACCGGCGATCCCGGCGTATCGGGAAGCGGCAGGCGCGGCGTGAGCGCGTGGACGCCGAGCTGGCGCAGCGCATGGCTCGACGTGTCGCCGCCGGCGATGACGGCACGCGACAGGCCCGCCTGGCGGACGAGATCGGCCTGAAGCCGGCCGAGCCCGCGACCGATCGCATGGCGCGCACCGTCGCTCCCTGCGATCTCCGCGCCGAGATCGCTCTCAGGGCCGAGCGCGGTGTAGACGATGACGCTGCGACCCGCTTCCAGATGCGCCAGAGCCTGCGCCCGCATCGCCTCCACGGCGGCGCTGTCGCCGTTCACGAAATGACGGGGGTCGAAGGCAAGTGCTTCGAAGCCCTCGCTCTCGGCATGGCGGATCTGGCGCTCGGTGGTCGGCGAGCAGCTGCCCGAAACGACAGCGAGGCGCTCCGTGGCCCCGAGCGGCGCGAAGCGCGCGGGTGCGCCGATCGTCCCGTCCTCGCGCCAGCTTTCGGCCAGCGCATATTCGACGCCCGACGAGCCCACGACGAAGCGCGAGCCCGCCCGCGCCAGACGCTGGAGCTGACGACCGGCCGCGCGCTGGCTCGCGGCGTCGAGAACGTCGAGGAGGATCGCGCCGGGCCGGGCCGCGTGGGCGGCGTCCGCCACCTGGTCTGCCTCCTCGCCGCCGAGCGCGAGATGATCAAGAAGCGCGATCGTCAGGTCGGCCTGATCGGCGAGATGCCGACGCAGGTCGGCCTCGCGCATGGGCGTCACCGGATGGCGGCTCATGACCGGATGCCGGTCGATGCGGAAGACCTCGCCGCGATAGGCGGCGAACAGATGGCCGAAGGCGGTGTAGCGCTTCAACTGCGGCGCGCCGACGAGGATGGGCACGGGATGGCCGCCGAAGGCGGCATGGCCGATCTCCAGCGCCCGGCCGATCGAGCCGATCGCGGCCGAGGAATCGAAGGTCGAGCAGACCTTGTAATGGCTGATCTCGGCCCCTTCCTGCGCCATCCAGAGGAAGACCGGCGTCAGGTTCTCGTCCATCCAGCCCGGCGTTTCGCTGCGGCTGGTGCCGGCGACGCCGATGGCGCGAGCGTCGGGAAAGCGCGCGCGCTGCGCCTCGGTCGGCACGTCGAGAAACAGGACGGTCTCGACGCCGCGAAGGGCGAGCGCTTCCATCACGTCGGTCGAGCCGGTGAGGTCGTCGCCATAGAAGGTGAGAAGGAGAGGGCTCGTCATGGGGCGCTCCATGGGATCAGGCACCCGCGCCAGAGGCGAAGGTCCGGATCGACGCGGCGAGTTCGGGATGGCTGGCGGCATAGGTTTCCAGCGGGATGCCGGCGACCGCCGCTTCCCAGGCCTGGCGCACGGCGCGAACGCCCGCGCCCGGTCCGCCCGGATGGCTGACGACGCCGCCGCCGCACAGATACATGATGTCGGTCGTATCGACGGCCGCCAAGGTCGCCGGCGCCTGCCCGCCCCATTGGCCGGAGCAGACCACGGGCAGGGGCTTGTCGGCTTCCGAGAAGATCGGGCGATCGAGCGCCTGGAACGAGCGCACGAAGGAGGCGTCGGGCTCCCAGTATTTGGCGCCGATCCCGTTGATCTGGAACTGATCGACGCCAAGAAGCCGCCAGAACTTCTCGTAGACGGCAAAGTCCATCCCGAGCGAGGGATGCCGGGTCAGGATGTCCCAGCCGTTGCGATGGGCGTGCAGGACGAGCTGCGAGCGTTTGCGCAGGAAGCTCATGGCGCCCATGCCGATCGAGTTGATGTTGACCACCGCCGCGTTGCCGCCGGCCTCCACCACGAGATCGTGGTTGCGCATCATCTCGTCCGGGTCGGTGGCCGAGATGCCGAAGGCGATCATGACCTTCTTGCCCGTGCGCTGCTCGTGGTCGAGAACCACCGGCATGATCGCCTTCACGCGCTTGGCCAGCGGCGAATAGGCGGGGCTCATCAGCTTCTCGTCGTCCTTGATGAAATCGACGCCGGCGTCGACCAGCTCCTTCACCATGGCCGCGCTCTCGTCGGGGCGAAGGCCGAGCGCCGGTTTCACGATCGTGCCGATGATCGGGCGACCCTCGACGCCGGTCAGCCGCTTCGAGCCCGCGATGCCGAACTGGGGGCCGGGATAGGCGCCGGCAAAGGCGGGCGGCAGCTTCAGGTCGGTGACGCGAATGCCGCTGAAGCCCTTGATCGAATAGGTGCCGCCGATGGCGATCGTCATCAGAGCGGCGAGATCGGTGCCGACCGCCTCCAGCGGAAAGGCGATGTCCGCCTCGCCGCAGTTGAAGCGCCAGGCCTCGGCGAGATCGTCATGCGAGCGGCCGAAGGCGGGCTCGGGAACCGGATCGAGCGGGCGCACGTCGAGAACTCTCGCGGCGACGCGCGCCTTGAGTTCGGGCGTCTCGCCGGGCAAGGGAACGAACGTGCCGGTGGATTGGTCGCTGGCGATCTTGGCCGCCATTTTCTCCACGCTGCCGGGCGTTTCGATGCGGTAGGTCAGAACGATCGTGTCGGACATGTCATTTCCATCTGGAAGGTCTGCGGCTGCCGGGCCATTCAGCCTCTTGCGCCCTCGCCTTCGTCTCTGTTCCGATTCCAAACTCTGGTATAATCATCACACCAGCGGGAGCGTCCGGTCGATGATCGGGCCTCCGCTTTCCCTTTTTTCGCGCGAGGAGCAGTCCATGGCGTCGCCGTCCGAACCCATCGTGCGCCGGAAGCTGTCGTCGCAGGTCTTCGACCGGCTGAAGGCGATGATCACGGACGGGACGCTGAAGACCGGCGACGTCATGCCGTCCGAACGCGAGCTGATGGAGCGCTTCGGCGTCGGCCGCCCGGCCATTCGCGAGGCCATGCAGAGCCTCGGCAATCTCGGCCTCATCGCGATCTCGCATGGCGAGCGGGCGCGCGTCCTGCCGCTGACGCCGCGCTCGGTCATCTCGCAGGTCGATCTGGCCGCCGAGATCATGCTGTCCACCTCGCCGGCGGCGCTGGATCACCTCAAGGAAGCGCGCATCTTCTTCGAGCGCGGCATCGTGCGGCAGGCAGCCGAAAAGGCGAGCGCCGAGGATATCCGAGCGTTGCGCGCGCTTCTCGACGCGCAGGCCGACGCGCTCGGCACGCCCGACATCTTCATCGCCGCCGACATGCGCTTTCACACGCGCATCGCGTCGATCTGCGGCAATCCGATCTTCGAGGCCGTGTCGAGCTCCATGCTCGGCTGGCTCAAGGAGTATCACACGGAGATGCTGATCTGGACCGGCCGCGAGAACCTGACCCTCGTGGAGCACGAGGAAATCCTCGACGCCCTCGCGCGCAACGACGCGGACGGCGCGGAAGCGGCCCTGATCCGCCATCTCGAACGGTCCCGCGCGCTCTACGTCCATCAGGCGTCCTGACCCTTGGCCGCGACCGACATGAGCCGCGCCACGGCATAGGGTTCGAGGCGGATCGTCTCGGCCAGGGGCAGGGCCGCCGGCATCTCGCCCGGCGCCGCGTCGAGAAAGCTCGCCTCGTCCAGGACGCTCGCGGACCAGCGACCGGCGAGCCGGAGCGTCTGGATTTCGCCCGTCAGGTTCGCGAGCCAGAGGCTCGTGCGCCCATCCTCGCCGCGCGTCGCGAATCCGTCGATCCGGGTCCGGTCCGAGGAGGCGAGCGCCAGGCGCGGGGTGCCGGCGGCGTGGGCGAGACCCTGCGCGACATGGAACAAGGGTACGACGCCGCCGTGCTCGGTCAGAAGGCCGCGCGGCCCGGCGAAGGAGGCGCCGCACCAACTCTCCAGCGCGCCGCCCTCCAGCCGCGCGGCATAGCCGATGGCCCAAGCGGCACCGAAGAGGCCTCGGCCGCGCGGATCGTCGGCGGCCATTGGCACGCGCTTGTTGTCGGGATTCGGCATGGTGCGCGAGCCGTAGGGATTCTGACGCATGCCGATCGTCGTCGGTCCCAGCCGGTAGGGCTTGTCGCTGACAAAGGCGCGGGTCGATCTGACAATGAAGGGGATCGCCTCCAGCGTCTGCATGACGCTTCGATCGTCGGCCGCGTGGACGATAGGGCAGGTCGCGTGGGTGAGGAAGTCCAGCGGCTCCAGCGGAACGCGCTTGCGGTTCAGCTCGGTGAAATAGCTGAACATGCCGCCGCCCAGCCGGACATCCGGAAAGGCGCGGCGCGCGGCGGCGTAGATGTCGGCGAGTGGCGGGCAGTCCGGCCATGCACTGCCCGGCGGGGTCGAGCCGCGATCGGCATCCGGGCCGACTACCAATGTCTCCAATCGCAAGCCGGCTTCGCGGATCGCCTGCGCGCCGGCTTCGCACTCGGCGTCGAGATCGCCGCGTGCGGGGAGGACGAATTCCAGCGCGATTTCCGCCTCGGGGCATTCGGCCGCGATGCGGGCGAAGCGCTTCAGATCGCCCACGCCATGGCCGGCCAGCGGATCGAAGTGAAACAGGAGATATCGGGGCGCGATGGCCTTCAGCCGTGCGATCTCGGCGAGCGCGGTCTCGGCCTCTTCCGGCGCGATGGCGAGGCCGAAGCGGGGCATCGTCTCGCCGGTCGCATCGCCGAGCGCGATCTCGACCAGGCCTGTCTGGAGGGCGGCCGGCGACAGGGCGGCGACGTCCCCCGTAATCGTCATTGTCACCGCCTGCCGATTGCTCACGCCGCTTTCCAACCGATAGGGCCAGGGCAGGGCGAGGGGGCGGACATAGGTCTTGTAGGAGGCGTCGGACCAGGCGCGCTGATCCTCCATCTCGAACGCATCGCCCTCCATCCGGCAGGTCGCGCGCAGGCCGGGCGCGATCTCGTGCGTGATGGCGCGAATGTCCTTGAAGGGCTGCCAGGGCTCGATCAGGTCGGGGAAGCGGCTGCGCTCCGTCGATCCATCCACATGCTCGATTTCGGCCGCTGTTCCGGCGAGATGTTCGATCGGATGCAGCACGCAGAAGCCGCAGCGATTGGTTTCGAACGCGCCCTCGGACAGGGCATCCACCTCGAAGGAAAGCCGGCCGGACGCCTCGCCGGCGATGCGGGCACGATAGCGCAGCCGTGCGCCATCCGGGGCCTCGCAGGCGGCCTCGAAGCGCAGGGCGAAGCGGTCGGCCTCTTCCTCCTCGATGGTGAGGTTCTCGATCGGCGGATCATAGGTGCCCCAATCCCGGTCGCGCACGACATAGGAGATGGCGCGCAGGACCTCGTGGCCCTTGAAGCGGATCGCGCGCAGCGCACCCGAAACGAACTCCACCGAGAGCGGCCCCGCCGTCATCAGGCGCGAGGCGGCGGGCGGCTCGTCGGTGCCGAAGAGCTTGATGCGGTCGCTCATGGCTCAGAGGCTCGCCGGATCGACGGTCTGGCGCGAGGCCGCGCCCTCGTAGGCCGCTTCCACGAGCGCCAGCGTCTTCAGATTGTCGCGGCCGGACGTGTCGGGCTCGCGGCCCGCGCGCAGGCTCTCCACCCAGTGCTTCTGGATCAGGAGCACGCTTTCCTGAATGTTGTGCCAGGGGCGCTCGGCCCAGGCGAGGAGCGGGGGCGAGACGTCCGTATGCGTCGTGCCGCTCGCATCCGTCACGGTCAGCCGGTAGCCGGCGTCGAGGCGGATCGATCCGTCGGAGCCGTCGATCTCCACCAGCGTCTGGGGAAAGCGCTCCTCCTCCAGCTTCGTGGCATAGGAACAGTCCACGACCGAATGCATCCCGCTCTCGTGGTCGAGCAGCATGGTGGCGACATCCTCTCCGCGAATGCGCGGATTGACGCGCTTGGTGCGCGTCGTGATGGAAGTGGCATCGCCGAACAGAAAGCGCGCGATGTCGAGCGCGTGGATGCCCAGATCCTCGATGATGAAGCGCTCGCCCTCGGCCAAGTAAGGCTGGCCGGAATAGACGTCATAGGCCGAGCGGAAGGAAACGCGGCCGAAGAAGGGCGTGCCGATCGTGCCCGTGTCCAGCGCCTCGCGCACCCGCAGGATGGGCGACTGCCAGCGGAAATTCTCATGGACCATCAGCGGAACGCCGGCCCGCTCGCAGGCCGAGACCATGGCGCGCGCATCCTCCATGGAGGGCGCGAACGGCTTCTGGCAGATGACCGGGATGGAAAGGGAGGCGGCGAGTTCCACCAGCGCGCGGTGGCTCGGCGCGGTGGTTGCGATATCGACGAAATCCGGCTTTTCCGCGCGCAGCATCTCGGCGGCGTCGGTGTAGCGAGCGTCGATGCCGAAACGCTCGCCCATGGCCTGGAGGCGAGCCTCGTCCCGGTCGCAGATCGCGACCATCCGAACGCCTTCGATCTCGCTCCAGGCGTTCATCTGGTTGACGGCGAAGAAGCCGCAGCCGATCAGGGCGCCGCGCAGCTCGGTCATGTCACTCTCCCATTCCTTCAGTCTGCCCCGCCCGGACCTTGTCGGCCCGGACGGGACGGGTTCGCCAGTTGGAGCAATCAGGTGATGCGGCGGATCGAGGCGGCGAGTTCGTCCGGCTCGAAGACGCGCTTCCAGTCGTCGCGCATCAGCATGGGCTTGCCGAACTCGATCGCCTTGTTGCAGGCGTCGGAGAAGACGCCCGGCGTTTCCTCGAAGATCACCGCGCCGAGCACGTTCATGTGACCAAGTAGGAAGTCGCGCGCCGCTTCCTTGGGAACGCCGCGCCGGACCACTTCGTCCATGGCTTCGCGCATGACAACGAGAAGGCTGGCGCAGACCGTTTCCGACAGGCCGGGCTCGAGCAGCGCCATCTGCTCGACCGTCACGCGGTGCGAGCGCATGACGGGCGCCCAGATCACCTTCGCCACTTCCTCGCCGAGCGCATAGTGCTCCTCCGGCCCCTGCATGAGGGCCGAGGTGATGTGCTGCTTGGCCGCGATGCCGCCGAAGAAGTCCCGCTTGGCGGCAGGGTCGGTCTCGTCGTTGAAGATCGGCGGATGGCAGGGATGCGTGACGAAATAGGTGAGGTCCGCGCGCTCCGGCAGATGGCCGGCAAAGGGCGCGGCGGCGTCGAGAACGACGACCATCGTGCCCGGCTTCAGCTGCTCGTTGATGCCGGCGGCGACCTTGCCGATGGCGGTGTCGGGCACGGCGAGGATGACGACCTCGGCGCCGTCGAGCGCCTGATCCTGGGGCACGCAGTCGAAGCCGAGACCCGACTTCAGCCGCTCGCGACCCGCTTCGCTCAGCTCGACATGGCGCACGTCGAAACGCGAGCCCTTCAGATTGCTGGCGAGACGGTAGCCCATCTTTCCGCCTGCCCCGAACAGAGCAATGGATGTCATGGAATGTCCTTTCACTGCGAAAGAAATGTGCCTTCCCGTCAGCGGCCGAGGGCCGCCTGACGCTGGAGCGCGATGCGCTGCTGAAGGCGTTGCTGGAACTGATCGACCACGACGGCCGCGATGATGACGAGACCTTTGATGACGGTCTGCCAGAAGGAGGAGACGCCCATCATCACGAGCCCGTCCGACAGGATGCCGATGACGAAGGCGCCGACGATCGTGCCGCCAATCCGGCCGCGCCCGCCCGACATGGACGTGCCGCCGAGAACCGCCGCCGCGATGGCGTTGAGTTCGAAGGTCTCGCCGGTGGCGGGATGCGAGGCGACGAGCTGCGAGGCGATGATGAGGCCGACGATCGCCGCGCAGAAGCCGGAGAACATGTAGACGAACATCTTGACGCGGTTGACCTTGATGCCCGACAGCGCGGCGGCGCGCTCGTTGCCGCCGACGGCATAGATCTGCCGGCCGAGCGGCGTGCGCGCGGCGAGATAGGCCGCGCCGAGGCCGACCGCCACGAGCACCCAGATCGACACGGGCACGCCGAAGATCGAACCCGCGCCGATGAAGGGGAAGCTCGCCGTGCCCCATTCCTCGGAGCCGCGCAGGTTCGGGAAGGTCGCGCCGTCGGAGGACAGAAGCGCCATGCCGCGCGCGACATAGAGCGTGCCGAGCGTCGCGATGAAGGGCGCGACGTTGAGGCGCGTGATGAGGAGCCCGTTGACGACGCCCACCATCACGCCGACGCCGAGCGTCAGGAGGATGATCTCGTAGGTGTTGAAGAAGACCGTGTAGCCCGTGAAGTCGAGCGTCACGCCGTTCAGGACGAGATAGCCGGCGACCATGCCGCACAGGCCGACGATGGAGCCGACCGAAAGGTCGATGCCGCCGGTGATGATGACGAAGGTCATGCCGATGGCGAGGAACGCGTTCAGCGCCACGTGCTCGGACATGATGATGAGGTTCGCCGTCGACAGGAAGTTCGGCGCGGCGAAGGAGAAGAAGGCGATCACCGCGATCAGGGCGATGAAGGTGCGCGCCTTCAGGAGAAGAAGGACAAACGAGGCGTCGTTTCCGCCGGGCGCGGCTGCAAGCGATTGGGCCGACATCAGTGAAGCTCCCCAGCGGGACGGGACGAAACGGAGGTGGTCGAGGCAGGGGACAGGCCATGGCCGGCGGCCGAGAGCGCGACGATCTCGGGCTCGGAGGCCTCCATGCGCGAGCGCTCGCCCGTCACGCGGCCGTTGGACATGACGATGATGCGGTCCGACAGTTCCATGACCTCTTCGAGGTCGGAGGTGACGAAGAGGATGCCGAGCCCCTGCGCGGCCAGTTCGCGCATGACGCGGAAGATTTCGGCCTTGGCGCCGATGTCGATGCCCCGGCTCGGCTCGTCCATCAGGAGCACTTTCGGCCCCGTCATCAGCGCCTTGCCGATGACGATCTTCTGCTGGTTGCCGCCCGACAGCGAGGACACCGGATTGTCCAGCGAGGAGACCTTCACCGCGAGCTTGCGGACGAACTCGCGGACGGCACCGCGCTCGGCCTTCACGTCGAGATGAAAGACCTTGGTGAAAGCGGCCAAGCTCGACATGGTCATGTTCTCGGTGACGGAAAGGATCTGCACGAGACCTTCCGCCTTGCGATCCTCCGGGATCAGCGCGATGCCGCGCTTGATGCGGCCATGGATCGTCTTGTCGTGAAGCTCCTTGCCGTCCAGCACGATACGGCCGGTGGAAAGCGGCTCGCGCCCCATGATGCAGTCGAACAGCTCCGTGCGCCCCGCGCCCATCAGCCCGTAGATGCCGACGATCTCGCCGGCTCGCAGCGACAGGGTCACGTGATCGACCGCGAAGCCGCCGCCCTTGCGCGGCAGGGTCATGTCTTCCACGCTCAAGACCTCGTCGCCATAGGCATGGTCCACGGTCTTGGCGAAGTCCTTGGAGGCGGACCCGATCATGGCGCGCACGATCCAGGGCACGTCCACGTCGGTCATCGGCTGCGCGCCGGTGATGCGGCCATCGCGCAGGACCGTGATGTAGTCGCCGATCCGCACCAGCTCTTCCAGCCGATGCGAGATATAGACGATCGCGACCCCTTGCGCCTTCAGCTCGTTGATGACGCCGAAGAGGATTTCCACCTCGGCCGCCGAGAGCGCGGAGGTCGGCTCGTCCAGGATCAGGATGCGCGCATCCTGCGACAGGGCCTTGGCGATCTCGACGATCTGCTGCTCGCCGATGCGAAGGTCCGCGACCGGCGTGTCCGGCGCGTTGGAATGCTCCAGCCGGCGCAGAAGCGCGCTCGCGGCCTTGGCCTGGGCTTGCCTGTCGATGTCGATCCCGAGGCGCGTCTTCTCGCGGCCGATGAAGATGTTTTCGGCGATCGTCATGTTCGGGAAGAGGTTGAGTTCCTGAAACACGATGCCGATCCCGTGCCGGGCGGCATCGGCCGTACCCGACAGGGTGACGGACTGGCCGTTGACGATGACCTCGCCCGTCGTCGGCTGCTCGACGCCGGCGATGATCTTCATGAGGGTCGATTTGCCCGCGCCGTTCTCGCCGACGAGGACGTTCACCGCGCCCTTGCGCACGTCGAAATCGACGCCCTTGAGCGCCTGCGTGCCGGGATAGACCTTGGTCGCATTGCGGACCGACAGCACGATCTCGTGGTCCTGCGCGCCCGCGCTCATGCGCCGCCCCCGAGCGAAACGAGAACCGGCGTCAGGAGGATCTTGTCGCTCTTGGTCTTCATCGTGAAGACGCCCGTCGCCTCGACGGTCGCGCCGACCAGCTTGTCGCGCGGCAGGTCCTTCAGCGCGGTCTCGTAGGCCTGTGTGTTGAAGGCCTTGGCGACGTCGGCATATTCGATCTGGTTGGCATATTGCGTGAAGGAGACGAAGGGCAGCACGTCGCGGATCGAGGTGCCCTTGATGACGGGGCCGAGCTGGAGCGTCACGTCACCCTTGCCGTCGCCATCCGTGTCGAGTTCGGCGGTGGCGGCGCGCGACTGCGTGTTGGCGGCGACCACCGTGCCTTTCACGCGCACGGCGAAGTTCCAGGGCGCGCCTTCCTGCACCTCGCGATAGCCGAAGCTGCGGCCGGCAGTGTCGAGATCGGCGGCGATGGCGGGCCGCACCTCGGCGAAGGGACGGGCCTTCTCGCTGAAATAGGGGGTGACCTGCGTCGCCCACATGGCGGTCGCGCCCGCGCCGGCCTTTGGCTTGGCGGCCGCTTCCTTGCGGGCGGCAAGCTCCGCCGTTTCGATGAACTTGCAGCCGGTGAGCGCCAGTGCGAGGCCGAGGGCGACAAGGGGCAGTTTGGGAAAGTGAGACATGGAGAGCCTCCGCATCGGGCCAGCCGACGATGCGGGCGGCACGATGCGCCGCCCGCCTGTCGGGTCAGTCCTTCAGAGCGAAGGTTTCGAGCTTGTCGGCATTGTCGGCATTGATGAGCACGCAATCCATCAGCTGCTTTTCCTCGACGCCCGTCTTGCCGGTGTCGAGATATTGCTTGGCCTGCTCGACCGCGAGCTGCGCCTGACGATAGGCCGGCTGGAGAACGGTGGCCTTGATGCCGCCCTTCTTGATGCTGTCGCGCACGTCGTTCGAGCCGTCGAAGCCGACCACGATCACGTCGGTGCGGCCGGCCGCTTCCAGCGCGGCCCAGGCGCCCATGGCCATCGTGTCGTTGCCGGAGATCACGCCCTTGATCTCGGGGTTCGCCTGCAGGATCGTCTGCATCTTCTCGAAGGCTTCCGGCTGGCTCCAGTTGGCCGACTGCTGCACGACCATCTTCATGTCGGGATACTGGTCGATCACGTCATGATAGCCGCTCGAGCGGATGCCGGCATTGGTGTCGGCCTCGCGGCCCAGAAGCTCCGCATAGGGGCCTTTTTCGCCCATGAGCTTGACGAACTCTTCGGCGCCGAGCTGCGCGCCCTGATAATTGTTCGACACGATCTGCGACACGGCGATGCCCGTCTCGTTGATCTCGCGGTCGATCAGGAAGGAGGGGATGCCGGCATTCTTGGCCTTCTGCACGGCCGCCGTGGTGGCCGCCGCGCCGGCATTGTCGAGAACGATCGCCTTGGCGCCGCGCGCGATCGCCGTGTCGATCAGCTGGTTCTGCTTGTTGGCGTCGTCGTCGTGAACGAGGATCAGCGGCTCGAAGCCGAGTTCCTTGGCTTTCGCCGCCGCGCCCTCGGCCTCGGCCTTGAAGAACGGGTTGTCGTGGCTCGGCGTGATGATTGCCATCAGGTCGGCGGCGAACGCCCCGGCCGGCAGGGTGACCGCGAGCATGGCGGCGGCGGCCGTCGATAGAAGAAGCTGCTTGAACATGGATCGTCCTCCCGAAACTCTCCGAGCGAGGGCGGCTCATGGGCGCGCGGAACCTCGCATCGGGCGCTGCCTCCCCGCAGCGATGCCGGGACCATGACAATCCCTGGTCTGATCGTCAACTGGTATAATGAGTCTTCCAGTCAAGCATCCTGTGGCCAGTTGGCCTGCGTGAACACGCCGCCATCCACCCAGAGCGTCTGTCCGGTGACGAAAGCGGCGGCTTCGCTCGCGAAGAACAGGACGGGCCCGGCAATGTCCTCGGCCGTGCCGGCGCGGCGAAGAGGGGTGATGCGGCCCCAGCTCGCGGCGTAGTCCGGCGCTTCCTGCAGCGTGCGTTCGTTGAGAATGGCGCCGGGGGCGACGCAATTGACGCGGATGCCATGCGGCCCGAGCTCAGTGGCCGAGACCTTGGTCAGCTGCTCGATGCCGCCTTTCGAGGCCGTGTAGTCGACGAGGCGGGGGAAGGCGAGCTTGTTGCAGCCCGAGCCGATGTTCACGATGGACCCGCCCTTGCCATGGGCGATCATCCGCCGGGCCGCGGCCTGCGTGTTGAGGAAAGTGCCCTTGAGATTGGTCGCGATCACCCGGTCCCAGTCTTCTTCCGCCAGATCCAGAAGCGAGCTCCAGGTCTGGATGCCCGCATTGTTGACGAGAACGTCCGGCGCCTCGCCATGCCAGCGCTCCACCGCCTCGAAGAACGCGGCGACCTCGGCGGACTGGCCGACATCGCAGGCAAGGCCGAGCGCCCGGCCGCCCGCCGCCTCGATCTCCGCCGTCAGCGTGCGCGCGGCGTCTTCGTCGGCTTTGTAGCCGACGGCGACCGCGTAGCCTGCCTTCGCGAAGCTGAGGGCGAGATGCCGCCCGATGCCCGTGTTGCCGCCCGTCACCACTGCAAGCTTCGCCATGGTCCGCTTCCTCCGCCCCTGATCGGCGCGCTCTACGACGGCGCGCGGGCGGAGGAAAGACGTCTGTCACGCGTTCCAACGCGCGGCGTTCGCTCCTAAACTGGCAAGGCACGCGATTCGGGAGGAGACGCAGCTTGAAGAGCAGGATTGAGCCGGCGACGCGGCAAGGGGCATGGGCGGGAGCGGGCGCATGAGCGGCTACGTTCTCGCCATCGACCAGGGCACCACCTCGTCGCGCGCCATCGTCTTCGACGACAGTTTCCGCGTGGTCGGCGTCGGGCAGGAGGAGTTCGAGCAGATCCTGCCGCGTTCGGGCTGGGTCGAGCACGATCCCGAAGCCATCTGGCGCAGCGTCGTGGCGACCGTGAAGGCCGCGCTGGCCGACGCCTCGCTTTCGGCCGCCGATCTCGCCGCGCTCGGCATCACCAATCAGCGCGAAACGACGATCCTCTGGAATCGCGACACCGGCGAGGCGATCCACAATGCGATCGTCTGGCAGGACCGGCGCACCGCCGAAATCTGCCGCCAGCTCGTGTCCGACGGGGCCGAGGAGATCATCCAGCGCAAGACCGGGCTCGTGGTGGACCCCTATTTCGCGGGCACCAAGATCGCCTGGATTCTCGACAATGTGGACGGCGCGCGGGCGCTCGCCGAGCGCGGCAAGCTCGCCTTCGGCACGGTGGACAGCTTTCTTCTCTGGCGGCTGACGGGCGGGCGCGTTCACGCGACCGACACGACCAATGCCGCGCGCACCATGCTGTTCGACATCGACGCGAACCAGTGGGACGAGGAGCTGTGCCGCCTCCTGCGCGTGCCCGCCTCGCTCCTGCCGGAGGTGCGCGACTGCGCCGCCGAGTTCGGAACGACCGACCCGAGCCTCTTCGGCGCGGCGATCCCGATCTGCGGCATGGCGGGCGACCAGCATGCCGCGACGCTCGGCAATGCCTGTTTCCAGCCGGGCATGATGAAATCGACCTATGGCACGGGCTGTTTCGCGGTTCTGAACACCGGCACCGAGCGCGCGCCCTCGCGCAACCGCCTCCTCTCCACCGTCGCCTATCGGCTGGACGGGCAGACGACCTACGCGCTGGAAGGCTCGATCTTCATCGCGGGCGCGGCCGTGCAATGGCTGCGCGACGGGCTGAAGCTGGTGGAGCGGGCGAGCGACACCGGGCCGATGGCCGACCGGGCGAGCGACGAGCAGGACGTGTATCTCGTGCCGGCCTTCACCGGGCTCGGCGCGCCCTGGTGGGACGCCGAGGCGCGCGGCGCGATCTACGGCCTCACCCGCAACACCGGGCCGAACGAATTCGCCCGCGCCGCGCTGGAGGCCGTGTGCTTCCAGACCGCCGATCTCCTGCGGGCCATGCGCGCCGACTGGCCGGGCGCGAGCGACACCAAGCTGCGCGTGGACGGCGGCATGGTGGCGAGCGACTGGACCATGCAGCGCCTCGCCGACATCCTCAACGCGCCGGTGGACCGGCCCGTGGTGCTGGAAACCACCGCGCTCGGCGCGGCCTGGCTCGCCGGGCGGCATTGCGGTGCCTGGCCGGACATGGACCGCTTCGCCGAGCGCTGGCGGCTGGATCGGACCTTCGAGCCGGGCATGGACGCGGCCCTGCGCGGCCGCAAGCTCGCCGGCTGGGAAAAGGCCGTGCGCCGAACCTTGAGCGATCTGCCGGGCCTCGTCGGATAGAACCGCAGCGCCGGGCGGCACGACGCCCGGCGCGCCCGCACGGAACCTGTTGGGCATGACCCGATTTGGCTGGAAGGATTCCAGACAAGGGCAGGGCGCATGGCTGAGGCGAACAAGGGACCGGACTTCACGCAAGGAATCGCATCGTCGGACCTCGCCCCCGGCGCGATGCTGCGCGGAACGGTGGACGGCGCGCCGGTGATCCTCGTGCGGTCGGAAGCGGGCCTTCGCGCCTTTTCCGCCAAATGCACCCATCTCGGCGCCATGCTCGACACCGGGCTTCTCGCCGGGGGTGAAATCCGCTGCCCCTGGCACCATGCCCGCTTTTCCGCCAACACGGGCGAGGCCGTCGCCGCGCCGGCTTTCGCGCCGCTCGGCTGCTACCGCGTGGAAGAGCGGGACGGGCGCATCACGGTCGGCCCGAAGAGCGAAAGCGCTCCGCCCGTCCCCAAGCCGCGGGCGCCCGAGCGCATCGTCATTCTCGGCGCGGGCGCGGCGGGTTTTGCCTGCGCCTTCGAACTCGCCCGCCACGGCGTGGGGAGCCACGTCATTCTGATCGGCGAGGAAGCCGACTCGCCCTATGACCGCACCTTCTGCTCCAAGCAGTATCTCGCCGGCAAGAAGGAGCGCGACGGCGTGCGCCTGCGTGAGACCGCCTTCCTGCAGGAGAGCGGCGTCACCTTGCGCATGGGCGAGCGTGTCGCGGCGATCGACGCCACAGGCAGAAACGTCCGGCTGGAAAGCGGCGAGGCGCTTGGCTTCGACGCGCTGGTGATCGCGACCGGAGCGAGCCCGCAGCGTTTGGATACGCCCGGCTTCGAGCGCGAGAATGTCTTCGTCCTGCGCAGCCTTTCGGATGCGGACCGCATCATCGCGAGCGCGTCGGAAGGCAAGCGCGCGCTCGTCATCGGTTCGAGCTTCATCGGGCTGGAAGCGGCCGCTTCCCTGCGCGGGCGGGGGCTCGAGGTCGACGTCGTGGCGCCGGGCGCCGTTCCGATGCGCAAGGTGCTCGGCGAGGAGGTCGGCGCCATGGTGCGCGCCATCCACGAGGAGAACGGCGTTCGCTTCCACACGGGCAAGGTCCGCTCCTATGACGGAGCCGTCGCTCTTCTGGAGGACGGCACGTCGCTGCCGGCCGACTTCGTCGTGCTCGGCCTCGGCGTCTCGCCTCGTGTCGATCTCGCCGCCGAGGCTGGGCTCGACCTCGCCTCCGGGGAGGAGGGCGGTGGCATTCGCGTCGATGCACGTCTCGAAACCTCGCAAACCGGCATTTTCGCGGCCGGCGACGTCGCCAATCTGCCCAAGCGAACCGGCGAAGGACGCCAGCGGATCGAGCATTGGGTTCACGCCCAGCGGCAGGGTCAGCATGTCGCCCGCGTCCTGCTCGGGCAGGGCGAGCGCTTCGAGGACGTGCCCTTCTTCTGGACCGCCCATTTCGGCACCAGCCTTCGCAATGTCGGCCATGCCGACGAGATCGCGGACGCCCGGATGGACGGCTCCACTGAAGCACGCGATTTCGCGCTGCGCCTGACGGACAGGCAGGGCGGCGAAGCCCTCGTCACGGCCAAGCGCGACAAGGTCGCGCTTCAGGTCGAGGCGGATTGGGAGCGGTAGCGCGGGCGATGCGCTATCCCGCGACGCCGGATGGCCGCTACTTCGTGAGGCGCGGCCGGCTCTGGCGCATGTCCGACCCCTCGCTCTCCGAGCCCGAACGCGAGGCGCTGGTGAAGCGCCTGATGGCGGCGCGGCGCTCGGTCGCCGAAGCGTTGCGGGCGAAGGACGCGCCGGCGCTCCGCGCCGCGCGCCGGGCGGTGGACGAGGCCAAGCGGGGCCTTGGCGAACGCGGTCCGGTCTGGTGGAGCGACGGCGCGCCCGATCTCAATCGGCGCATGGCGCGCAACACGCCCTATGCTGACTGGTTCGCCGCGCTCCCGACCGAGGAGAACTGAACCGCATGGCCAAGCATGTGGGCGCCCATCCATTTTCTTGGCGTCCCGGCTTCGATCCGTCTATTGTCTGACGAATCCGTTCGGTCGCGGGTGAATAAAGCGCTCGCGCACTCTGGAGCCGCGGGCGGCTTTGTGATGCACTCCGAATCGGGAGGCGCCGCGTGGGGGATCGCGCGGTGAGACGAGGGGGACGCAGCTCTGGGAATCGACATCGCACCTGTCAGGCGCACGGCAGCCCGACAATCGCTGCGCCTCCATGGCTCGATCGCGCAGGATATCGGCACGGCCATTCTGACGGGACGCTACGAGCCGAACGATCTCCTGCCGAACGAGGTCACCTTCTCCGAGCAGTTGCAGGTGTCGCGCACCGCCTATCGCGAGGCCGTGCGCATTCTCGCCGCCAAGGGGCTGGTGCATAGCCGGCCGAAGGCTGGGACGCGCGTCAGCCCGCGCAGTTCGTGGCATTTCCTCGATCCCGACGTCTTGCGCTGGATCTTCGAGAGCGGCACGCCGGACCCCGCCTTCCTGCGCGAGCTGTTCGAGCTGCGCCAGATCGTGGAGCCGGCGGCCGCGGCGCTCGCCGCCGAGCGGCGCACGCCCCAGCATGTCGAAGACCTGCGCCGCGCGCTCGACAACATGGACAAATACGGGCTCGCCGTGGAGGACGGTCGCAATGCCGACCGGCTCTTCCACGAGCTGATCCTGATGGCGACCGGCAACGAGGCGCTGGGAACGCTCGCGAGCGGCATCGCCTCGGCCGTGCGCTGGACCACCATGTTCAAGGCCAAGGACGGGCAGATGCCGCGCGATCCGCTGCCCGAACATGTCGCGGTGTTTCTCGCGATCGAAAAGGGCGATCCCGTCGAGGCGCGCAGAACCATGGCGGAACTCGTCGGGCTGGCGCTGAACGACATCGCCGCGCTGGGCGACGAGGCAGGGCTTCCGCGCCGCGCCGGCGTGTAGACGACGCGCGAGGACAATGCGCGTCAGGCGCAGGCGCGCGGTGGGCCGCGATCCTTGGCCGCCGATGATTCGGAACGGGTCAAGAACGCGTGGCGGAGCCGCGTGCGAGCGCCACGCATAACGTGAGGTTCCTGCAACACCGGGTGAGGAATACCCCCTCCACGCAAGGGGCAGAGGCCGTCAACGGTTGAGCGCCGCGCCGCTTTCGGGTCCGATAGTAAGGGATAAGATCCAATCCGGCGATGGGGACGGCCTTCAGGGTCGGTGCCGGATCGGGTCGACCGCATTCGGGGACAGTGCCATGACGATCCGTAGCCTTCTTCTTGCCGCGAGCGCGAGCCTGCCGGCCTTGACCGGGGCACAGGCGGCCGACGCCGTCGTCGTTCCGCAAGCCGAGCCCGCCGATTTCGTCCGGGTCTGCGACGTCTACGGGGCGGGCTTCTATTACATTCCGGGAACCGAGACCTGCCTGAGCTTCGGCGGCTATCTGCGCTTCGACACGATCGTCGTCGGAAGCCCGGCGCGCAATCTGGAAGGCGACGCCTACGAAGCGCGCACCAGCATCCGCACGCGGCTGAACTTCGACGTGCGCGAGGAAACCGAACTCGGCACGCTGCGCGCCTATGCCCGGCTCCAGAACACCAATTCCTCCGGCACCGACAACGAGGTCGAGCTCGACCAGGGCTTCGTTCAGCTCGGCGGCTTTCTCGCGGGCTATCGCGATTCGATGTGGTCCTCCGATATCGGCGGCATCGAGGACGGGCTGCTGACCGACACGGATCTGGTCGTTGGCGACTTCAACACCAACCAGATGTCCTACACGTTCGTGGCGGGCAATCTCTCAGCGACGCTCGGCCTCGAAGACGATCAGACCGGCGACGCGACGCCCGATGTCCATGCCAAGCTGGTCTATTCCGGCACGTGGGGCGGGGCGTACCTGTCGGCGGTCTATGACGAGACCTTCAACCAGGAAGACGCCGCCAACGCCTTCGCGCGCGACCCGTTCGACTATCAGGGGATCGAGACCTATCCGATCTTTCTTCCGCGCCTGCCGACCCGGCTGCAGGACGGAAACAACGACGCCTTCGCGCTGAAGGGCGGCGTTCTCCTGAAGAACGTCATCGCGCCGGATTCCTCGCTGAAGGTCGAGGGGCATTATGCCTTCGACCCGACCGTCTATTCCTCGATCGCGGGCCTTGCGACGACCAGCACGTTCACGGCCGACAATCCCAACGTCCTGAACCCCGAGCCGGGCTCGGTGCCGATCTTCCTCGAATATGCCGTGGGCGCCGGCTATGCCCAGAAGTTCGGCGCGCTCGGCTTCGCCGTCGCCGGCCAGTTCGGCCGCACCTTCGACACCGGCTTCTTCGGGCAGTTGCCGGACGGGCGCTTCGGCGCGCTCGAAAGCCGGGGCGACTACTACGCCTTCGTCGGCAATCTCGGCTACCAGATCACGCCCAAATTCGCCTCGCTGGCCGAAGTCTCCTACCGCAATGTCGATTTCGACCGGATCGGCGAGGTCGATCAGGTCAGCGGGTTCCTTCGCTTCCAGCGCGATTTCTGACGGGCCGATCGCGGCTCATGAAAAAGGGCGCGCTCGCGGGAGCGCGCCCTTTTTTGTCATGTCGTCCGATGTGCTCAGGCGCTGCGGCGCATAGGGGTCTTGAGCGGACGCGGCGCGGCGCCACCGGAAACGCTCACCAGCACCGGACGGTGAAACGCTTCGTCCTCGGATGCGGCCTCAAGTAGGGCGGGGGCAGGGCGGCTTTCCGAGGCGGGCGCCTGTTCGGCCGAACCCGTCGTCAGCTTGAAGCGGCCGGCGTCCGATTGCAGCCGTCCGGCCTCGGCGGACAGCTGGTCGGCGGTGGCGGCCATCTCGCTCGCCGCGCCGGCATTGGCCTGCGTCACCTGATCGAGCTGCTGAATGGCCTGGTTGATCTGTTCGACGCCGACCGACTGTTCGCGGCAGGCGGCCGAAATCTCCGACACGAGTTCCGCCGTCTTCCGGATATCGGGTACGAGCCGCTCCAGACGCGCGCCCGCTTCCTCGGCGACCACCAGCGTCTTGGTGGAAAGATCGCCGATCTCGCTCGCCGCTGTCTGAGAGCGTTCGGCGAGCTTGCGCACTTCGGACGCGACCACCGCGAAGCCTTTGCCGTGCTGCCCGGCGCGGGCCGCTTCGATGGCGGCGTTGAGGGCGAGAAGGTCGGTCTGACGCGCGATTTCCTGAACCACCGCGATCTTCTCGGCGATTGCGCGCATGGCCTTCGTGGACTGCGTCACCGCCTCGCCCGTGCTGCCGGCATGCTCGGCGGCCTGCGCGGCGATCTTTTCCGTGGTCGAGGCGTTGTCGGCGTTCTGGCGGATATTGGCTGACATCTCTTCGATCGCGGCCGAGGCCTGCTCGGAGGCCGCGGCCTGTTCCGTCGAGCCCGACGACAGGCGCTGCGCCGTTTCCGCCGACTGGCCGGCGCCCGCCGTCACCTGACCCGCCGTGTCGCGGATGTTCGCGACGATCGAGGTCAGATTGCGGGACATGAGCCGCGCGGCGTGCTGGAGGTCGCCGATCTCGTCGCGGCTGTGGGCCGGGGCGAGGGGCTCGCTGAGGTCGCCTTCCGCGATTCGGCCGAACGCCTTTTGCAGCGTCTCCAGCGGACGGAACAGGCGGCTGCAGACGAGAAAGACGATGAGGCCGGCCAGAGCGGCGATCACGAGATTCGAGATCACCATCTGCTGAACCGTCGACTGGATGCCCGCCAGGTAGGAAGTGCGATCGAGACCGACGAGGAGAAGGCCGATCGTCTGGCCCGAGGCGTCCTTGATCGGATCATAGGCGACGTAATAGGGCGTGCCGAGAATGCTGGCCTCGCCCCGGAAGGGCTCGCCGCCGGCCAGGGTCTGGCTTGCGACCGCAGCAGAGGTCAGCTTGGTTCCGGTGGCGCGGGACCCGTCGGGATTGCGCAGATTGGTGCTGACGCGGGTGTCGTTCTGGAAGATCGTCGCCGCGCCGCCCAGGATCCCGCCGATCTCGTCGACGATCCGCGTGTCGTCGTTCAACTTCTGCGAGCCGAGATACAATTGGCCGTTTTCCAGTCGGAACGGCGTCTTCTCGGGATTGAGGATACGCCAGGCCACCTTGATGTTCGACGCGAGCCGCGTTGCGGCCTTCTGCTCCGCATCGGTGACGGCGGCGCTGTAGGACTGCCAGATATTGACGACGGATACCACCGCCAGCGTCGACAAGGCGAGCGCGACAACCTTGGCGCGGACGGACACTCTCAGCTTCTGACTCGGCACGTTCTTTGTTCCCCTCGGCGCCGCGAGTTCCGGCGCGGCGTTTTCCAGTCGGGGACGATAAGGTTTTGGCGCCTAATTAGTGCCCAACGAAGAGGCATCGTGTCCGTAATCTTGGCGCCATGCTGAACGTTGTTTGAACGCGAACGCCGGACGCGCGGGTCGATCACGCCCTGGTTCAGACACGCCAGGGCGTCCGGCTCAGCCCTCGGCCAACCCCTCCCGTGCCAGACGCTCGAAACCGCCGCGCGGAACGATATGCGGCAGGAAGGGCGCCTTGGCGGGCTCGTCCCGCTCGACCTCCCGTGCGCTCGTCCATTGCGTCTCGATATTCTCCGATGCCGCCATGGTCAGCGTGATCTCGTCGCCCCAATGCAGGCCGAAGAGCGGGCGCTTTTCCCCGAACGCCGCCCATTCCCGCATCAGAAGCGTCCAGGCGCTCGGCGTTTCGTGCGCGCGGCCGAGCATCCAGAGAAGCTTGCTCTTCTTCATCCGCAGCGAGCCGTAAGCGGCGATATCGTGAAAGGCATCATGCAAAAGTTCGGTCTTCATCGATCGATCCAAATCCTTGTTCCGTAAGAAGAAAATGGTGATTTTTCTTCGCGATTTCAATGAGTTGAAGCGGGATTTGCGGGGCTTCTGGAGCCAATCCCCGGTGATTTCGTTGGGTCATCGTCTGATGGGGAGCGCGGGCTGCGATGAAGAGACGGGATGTTCTGGCGGCCGGGATCGGCTTCGGCGCTCTGGCCCTTTGCCGTCCGGGATGGGCGAGGGGCGCGGCGACGGCTGAGGACGGCGATCTCTCGGCCATCCTGAAGCCCGGCGCGCGCCTCGAAACCCTCTATGAGGGCGGGCGCTGGTGCGAAGGGCCATGCTGGCTGCCCGAGCGCGGCGGGCTCGTGTTCAGCGACGTGCGCGCCAACCGCATGATGCTTCTGACAGAAGGCGACGAGGCGAAGCCCTATCGCGACCCCTCGGACAACGCCAATGGCAGCGTGCTCGATGCGCAAGGCCGCCTCGTCACCTGTCAGCATCGCACCCGCAGCGTCGTGCGCGAGGAAATGGACGGAACGCTCACCACGCTTGCCGATCGATTCGACGGCAAGCGCCTGAACTCGCCGAACGACGCGGTTCTGGCATCGGACGGCGCGATCTGGTTCACCGATCCGGTCTATGGGATTCGCCAGCCCGACGAAGGTCTCATGGCCGAGCCCGAACAGGCGGCTCGGCGCGTGTATCGCATCGCGCCCGATGGCCGGCTGGAGGCGCGGATCGACCGTCTCGACCAGCCGAACGGCCTCGCCTTCTCGCCCGATGGCGCGACCCTCTACGTGTCGGAAAGCGGCGCGGCGCTCAACCCGGAAGGCCCGAGCGGCATCTGGGCCTTCGGTATCGGAAGCGATGGGAGCGCGGACGACGGCCGACTGTTCGCGGCGATCTCGCCCGGCGTTTCGGATGGTCTGGCGGTCAGCGAGGCGGGGCTTCTCTTCGCCGCCTGCCAGGACGGCGTGCGCATCTTCGGCAAGGACGGCACCCAGCTCGGCCGAATCCCGACCGCGACCGCAAGCTCCAACGTCGCCTTCGGCGGCCCGGACGGGCGGCGCCTTTTCATCACGGCCGGCGAAAAGGTCCATGCGATCGACCTTCAGGTCGCGGGACTGGCCCACGCCCGCCCCTGACGGGCCGCTTCCGCAACGTTCCCCTTCGATAGGACCGACCCCATGCCGCTCTCGCGCCGCCTGTTCCTCGCTCAAACCGCCTGCGTCTCCGCGCTCGGCTTCCTCCCTGGCTCGGCGCTCGCCGAGGATAGCCGCTCACCGCGCTTCGACATCGGCGCGGCGGGCGAGGCGAGCGCGGCGCGGCCTGTGGGGACGATGGAACTCGCGATCCTCGCCGACGCGCCGTCCACGCCGACCGGCCTTGCGATCTCGCCGGGCGGCCGGGTCTTCGTGATGATGCCGCGCTTCTCGTCCGACGTGCCCTTCACCCTGGGCGAGGTGGCGCCGGACGGCTCGGTGACGCCCTTTCCCGATGCCGCCACGAACGCGATCGATCCGAAGGAGCCCCAGCTGGCGCTGTTCCATGTGCCCAATGGCGTTTTCGATGGGCAAGGCCATCTCTGGGTGCTCGACGCCGGGCTCCCCGATGGCAAGGGGCCGCCGGTGCCGGGCGGAGCGAAGCTCCTGCGCATCGACATCGACACGAAACAGATCCTGCGGACCATTCCGCTGGAGCCCGGCGTTACGCCGACCTCTTCGCTCAACGACCTGCGCGTCGATTGGGCGGAGGGGCGCGCCCGCGCCTTCGTCTCGGATCAGGGCCAGGACGGGGAGGGCGCGATCCTCGCCGTCGATCTCGACACGGGGCGGGTGGTGCGCCGCCTCGCCGGCCATGCGAGCACGCAGTCGCAGAAAGGGCTCGCCAAATTCGTCGAGCACCGTCCCGTGGTCCTTCAGCCCAAGAGCGGGCCGGCGCGTCCGGTGCAAGGGGGCGCCAACGGAATCGCGCTCGGCCCGAACGGACAGCGCCTCTATTATGCGCCGCTGATCGGGCGTCATCTCTATGCCGTCGAGGCCGGCGCGCTGCTCGATCCCGAGAAGACCGACGCCGACATCGCCGCGATGGTGGAGGATCTCGGCGAGAAGGGCATGACCGGGGGGCTCGCCGCCGATGCGCAGGATCGCGTCTACCTGACGCTTCAGGAGCAGAACGCCGTGGCGCGTCGCCATCCCGACGGCCGGATCGAGGTCGTCGCCTACGATCCGCGACTCGTCTGGGCGGATACGATCGTCATCACGCCGGACAATTGGCTCTATGTCTCGGCGGCGCAGGTCAATCGCCGGCCGGAATACAATGGCGGAGAGGACCTGCAGAAGCCGCCCTATGCCATCCTGCGCGTCCGGATCGACGCCGGTCCGGCCTGATGGCCGCGCGGGAATGGTGATGGAGCTTGCGGCGCGCTGGACCCTTTGGGCGGGCTTGTAGGATTTGCGACATGCCCCCTTGATCCGCCGATCCGCTTCCGTTACTCGGAGCGTACCGGAGAGGTGGCCGAGTGGTCGAAGGCGCTCCCCTGCTAAGGGAGTATACCAGAGATGGTATCGTGGGTTCGAATCCCATCCTCTCCGCCATTACAAGCACTTAATTGCCCTTTCCAATCTGCGGAACGTTGCTGATTATAGCAGAACACTGCGTGAACATGCGAGGGTTTGCGGGGGAATATCGGGGGAAAGCCTCAGGCTGATTCTCTAAAATTCCAGCCCGCTCGCAAGGCCGATCGTCCAAGATCCGGCGTGCCGAGTTTCGTGTAGCGCTGCCATTCCCCTGATTTCCACCCGCCTTCGTCTTGTAGTCGGCGCACGTCCTTGGTCTGCGCGTAGAACCACGTTGCCCATGTGTGCCGGCAGACGTGCGGCGTAATGATGCCGGGGTCCAGGCCCGCAGCAATCGCCGCCGTTCTGAACACCTTCGATATTTGGCCGCCGGACGCATTGCCGTATCGGTACGCCGCGCCGTCTTTGCGCCTGAACACTGTGCCGCCGGCTTCGATCGTCGGCAGGGCACTCATCGCCTTCACCACCTTCGGGATCAGCGAGACGCGACGCTCTTCACCATTCTTCGTGTCTCGCAGAATTGCGAACCGATGCTCCAAGCTAACGGCGTCGGCCTGGAGAGTAAGGGCCTCACCCAGCCTCGCTCCCTGGCCGAGAAGGAACGTCACCATCACGGCCAGATATGGGTTCTGATTGGCTTCGAGCGCCTTCAGCAGCTTATCCACCTGCGAGGGCAGAAGGAATGCCGTCCGCTTGTTCCCCCCTGAAGGCGCCTTGATGCGCGCCACAGAGAACCCGCCGTCCTCGGAGGCCATATTCAGTATGGCTTTGACCGGAGTGTAAAGCTGGCGCCGAATGGTCGATGGCGCGGCTGACGGGTAGAGGGCATTGGCCGCTCGCTTCAGTTCTGCTCCGGTGATCTCGCCAACCGTCATGTCGATGAAGTGGCGGGAGATCGGCTCCAGAAACCGGGCGTTTGGCTTCGCCTCCTCGTAGGCGCGCAAGGCCGTTTCAAAGCTCATGTCGGCTCCCGTCTCCACACGACGGGTGGTTCTTTCGGCGAGGATGCGTTTGAGTTCCTCGCGGGCTTCGGGGAGCTTCTCACGCTTGGTGCTGATTTCGACGCGCTTGCCGTCGATCGTACCGCGCGCGACATAGTAGGGGCTCTTGGGCCGCTTCGTGAGCTTGAGCATTCGGGGGTGACGATCTTTTCTAGGTCCTCGGGCCAGAAGAACATTTCCCGGCCGACTTTTCGGAATGCGCCGATTTGTCGGGCGCGCTCGCGTAGAGCCCGCTCCGAAATGGTGATACCCCGCGAGGCGAAGTCGGCGATGGCTTGATTGACCGAGATTGCGCGAAGGATCGGTTGCTCACCCATCACCGTCCCTCCTCACGGGAGAGGGCGGCACGGCGCGAGCGCTGCCGGAACCTGTCCTTCTCGTGAACGGCAGCGAAGGCAGCATAGGACGAGGTCAGATGCTTCTTGCCGGTTGGCCATGTACGCCTGTCGATGATGCATAGGGCTTCAGGCGCGTCCTCGAAGAATGGCCCATCATGGCTTATCGTCACGACCGAGATCATCGCATCCGGGTTAGCCGCCATGAACTCCCGCAGGACACCTTTCATTGCGGCCAAAGGCCATGATCCCTTGCGCTGAGGCACCTCTCCGGCTCTCCGAAGCTCAA
>NZ_ARQE01000010.1 GCF_000382705.1 Aureimonas ureilytica DSM 18598 = NBRC 106430
CAGAGCACCCGCCACGCGGCCAAGCTCGCGCTCGCCGTGGACCGGCTGTTGAACGACGGGGTGCGGAACCTCGACGCCAACCGCAACGCCGTCCCAACCGCCGCCGCCGACCTCGCGAACTTCGCGATGATGGTGGCCGATGTGGTCACGGCGGGCGGCCTCGCCGGCAAGGCGGAGGGAGAGGCCGCATGAACCGCGACCAGCTCACCCTTGCCCGTCAGGCCCTCGGCCTGCCCAACCCGCGCCGGCAGTCCTATGCGAACCACTTCGTCGCGCCCCCGCGCGGCGAGGCGCTGGAGGCCTGGGGCGAGATGATCCGTGCCGGCCTCGCGATCTGCCGCACCGGCTCGGCCGAGACCGGCCCCGCTATCTTCGCCCTCACCCGTGCTGGCGCCGATCGCGCGCTCGCGCCGGGCGAACGGCTGAACCCCACCGACTTCCCGCCGATCGGAGCGCACTGATGGAGACCGAGAACGAACGCAGGTCGCGCCAGTGGAACGAGCTGGCCGACACCATCGCGGAGGGGCGGCCTGTCGAAGCTTTGAACCTTTTGCACGAGTTGCGCCCTCAAGACGTTCCTCAACCAGGCCACGTCATCCGCCGCATCGCGGATCGCACCGCTCAAACGCTGAGCCATTCCCGATGAGCGCGTCCATCCTCGCTTTCGCCTGCCAGCGCGACACGCTCTCGGCCGGGCTGGATCGCGCCCGCAAGATCGTCGCCGGACGCAACACGATCCCGATCCTCAGCAACCTTCTCCTAGAGCTGAACGCGGACGGGACGCTGATGATCAAGGGCACCGATCTGGATATTGAGACATCAGTCCAGGTTGAGAACGTGGACGTGGTGACGCCTGGCGCCACGACGGTTTCCGCCGCCGCCTTCGCGGCCACCGTCGCCAAGATGGCGGCCGGGCGCGTGATCATCGATGCGACCGACACGGCCCTGACGGTTCGGGCCGGGCGCGCCCGCACCACATTCCAGACCTTCCCGGCGGAGGACTTCCCCGACATCTCGGCGAAGGTGGCAACGCACAGCTTCACGATCCCGCATCTCGACCTGCGCAGGATCTACGAGAAGTGCGACTTCGCGATCTCCAACGAGGAAACCCGCTACTACCTGTGCGGCGTCTACCTGCGCACCATCGACGGCCAGCTGGTGGCGACGGCAACGGATGGACACCGCCTGTCGCGGCTCGTGCTCGACATGCCCGATGGCGCCAAGGACATGCCCGGCATCATCATCCCCGACCGGACGGTGAGCATGTTCCGCGAGCTGGCGGACAAGGAAGACGTGCCGATCCAAGTCGAGCTGTCCGAGAACTTCATCCGCCTGCGCAGCCCGAAGATGACGATCTATTCCAAGCTCGTCGATGGCACCTATCCCGACAGCGAGCGCATCATTCCGCGCGGCAACAATCAGGTCGCGATCGTAGAGCTGGCCGACCTCGTGGCAGCGATCGACCGCTTGATCGTGCTGACCGACAAGGACAGCCGCCGTTACCGCATGGAGTTCACGGCCGGGCAGATCACGATGTTCTCGAAGGCCGATGCCGGCGAGGCGGAAGACACGATTGACGCCGCCTGCGACTTCGATCTGACCGTGGGCTTCAACGGCAAGTACCTCCAGGACATGTGCAAGACCATGGTCGGCCCGAAGCTCCGCCTGGAGATGGGCGACGCCGGCTCCCCGCCGCTCATTCGGGACGAGGGCGACCCCACCCGCGAACTCGTTCTTATGCCGATGAGGGTCTAGCGATGGCCGAGCACTGGAAAGCCGAAGAGAACCGGCACTTTCGCAACCGCGATCATATGTCCGGCCACATCATCAGGTTCGATCCGACGCCCGAGCCCCGCAAGAATGCGGATGGCACGACATCTCTCGGCCTGCGCATCCCCGCCTTGGTCATCACTCACTATGTCGATGATCCCGCCAAAGCCGCCCAGGACATCGCGGACGCGCTCAACTCGGCCGACGCGAAGGACAAGCGCATCGCCGAGCTGGAGGCGCAGCTTGCGGCCGCCTCAGTTCAGGGCAGGGGCGCGGGCAATGGCTGAGAGAGCGCAAGATAAGCTCTTTTTGGATGACAAGGAGATCGCATCCCGCCTCGGCGTGAAGGCGAACCTGTTTCCCGCCATCGCCCAAACGCTGGAGAAGGACGGCTTCCCGCGCCGCGATCCTCTGTTCGAGGACAAGCGCTATTGGCCGGCCTGCCGCTCCTATCTCGACCGCCGCCAGGGCGTCCGTCAGGATAACGACGGGGCCTTGCCCCTCAATCCTGATGGAAAGGAAAACTGGACATGACGAAAATACCCGGCTTGAGGCGCCGAAAACGCAAGGATGGGGAAGCTCTCTACTGGATCGCCGCCGATATCTCGCGGCAGGCGGAGGGCTATCCCACCCCAACCATCCGCATTCACTCGTCAGACGCCGATGAGATCGCCTCGCTCTGCCAGCGTTACACAGCCGAACTGTTAGAATGGATCAGCAACGACAAGGGGACGCGGCCGAAACGGTTCGACGGCACGTTGCGCGGCCTGATCACGCTGTACCGCAAGAGCGCCGACAGTTCCTATCGCGATATCAAGCCCAACTCACGGGCCATGTATGACGAATCGTTGGATCTCTTGGAGAAAACGGTCGGCGATCGGCAGCTCGCCCGTCTCAGCGGTTCGGACTTCCGGCGCTGGTACAAGAAGCTACGCGAGCCCGCCCCTCCGAAGAAGGAAGGCGACTTGCCCGGCCCCGAGCGCATCCGCCGAGCCTTCAAGGCGATGCAGCTCCTGCGCATCACAATCAAGTTCGGCGTGACAGAGAACGTGCCGGAATGCGTCCGACTGGCGACGATCCTCGCGAACATGCGATTCGAAGCGCCGGGCGCGCGGGAAATCTTCGTCACCTTCGAACAGTCGGCCGCGATCATCGCCAAGGCGATCGAAATGAAGCGGCCGAGCATCGCGATCGCCCAAGCCCTCCAGTTCGAGTTGACGCTTCGACAGATCGACGTCATTGGCGCCTGGACGATCGTGGAGGACGGCAGCAAGGCCGGCATCGTTCACCTTGGCCGTCGCTGGTCTGGCGGGTTGCTCTGGAGCGAGATCGACGCGGACGGCATCCTGCGCAAGCGCACAACCAAGACCGGCCAGAAGGCGGTTCACGACACGAACGCCTATCCACTGGTCTCGCAGGTGCTCGCTCTCATCGCACCCGAAAAACGCATTGGTCCCGTGATCGTCAACGAGACCACGGGCCTGCCCTATCGCTATCGGAACTTCATGCAGATGTGGCGCGCCATCGCCACGAAGGCCGGCGTTCCGAAGTCCGTCTGGAACAGGGATAGCCGTGCTGGCGGGGTCACCGAAGGCACAGATGCCGGCGTCGATTTGGAGGCCATGCGCCACCACGCGAATCATTCGCAGGTTTCTACAACGGCCCTCTACAGCCGGAAAACCCTGGAGAAAACACGCTCCGTCGCGGCGGCGCGCATCGCCGCCCGAAAGACCAACAAGTAGACCGTCCGAACGCCTGTCCGAACACCGTCCGAACGGATCGACAGGGCACGTAGGCTAGAGCACTGAATTCATTGGTGATCCCAGTTGGATTCGAACCAACGACCCCCAGATTAGGAATCTGGTGCTCTATCCTGCTGAGCTATGGGACCCCGCGGACTTTATAGCGGACGGGCCGGGTTTGGCCAAGGGCGAATGGGCGGCGCGTCAGCGGCGGGTCGGGTCGGCCTGGAGGAGGAGAAGGGCGCGGCCGGAGCGTAAGGAGAGGCGCAGGGGGCCGGTCGCTTCGTTGGACTGGGTGAGGATCGAGGCGAAGGGGACCGCGACACCCTCCAGCGGAAAGCGCGCGCCTTGGATGGTGAGGCCTTCGAGGTCGGAGAATTTCAGGAGCGAGAATTGCCTGCCGGGTTCGGCCTCGACCGCGAGTGGCCCACCCGGCAAAAGCGGCAGGACGCGCTCCATTCCGTCGAAGAGCTCGATCTGCAGGCCGGCTTCCGCCTCGCGCAGCGCGATCACCAGATGGGAAAAGGCGTGGTCGCTGCGCCCGCCGAGCGCGCCGACGAGAAGAAGATCGCTCGCGCCCCGCGCCCGCGCCGCCTGAATGGCGAGTTCCCCGTCGGTCCGGTCCTTGTCGCGCGGGAAACGCTCGCGCGGGACTTTGGCGACCCCGTCCGGGTCGACGAGATCGGGCGGCGAGGAATCGAAATCGCCGACCCAGAGCTCGGGCTGGACCTCGAGCGCGGCGGCGTGGCGGATGCCGCCATCGGCCGCGATCACGCGCCGGCCGGTGAGGGCGCGGCGAAGGGCGGGGGTCGGGTCGATCGATCCGGCGAGCAGGACGGCAAAACGGCTCATGCCCGCTCCATAGGGCTTCGCGATCCGGTTGGGAACATGCGGTCGCCGCTCGAAGCCGACGGGCTGGTGCGGCGCCCGCCCCGCCCTTGCCGCCCTTTCGGCGCGCGGCTAGAATGAAAGGGAGACCCTTTCGGGGGCACGGGCGCTTGTGCCCTGCCCGACCGACATCGGGGTCTCGACGCTCACACGGGGTGCCCATCCGGGCTGAGAGGCGTTCGCGTCAACCCGCCGAACCTGATCCGGCTCGTACCGGCGGAGGGATGGGGAGCATCGCGGCGCTGCGGCTTCGCGGTCGTTTTTCCGTTCATCCGGTGAATGGGAGACCCACCATGCTCCGCCCCACGCTCGCGGGCCTCACGCTCGCGCTGGCGCTTCTCGCGCCGGCCTCGGCGCAGGAACCGGCCAAGCCCGTTCTCACCGTCTATACCTATGAGAGCTTCGTGCCGGACTGGGGTCCGGGGCCGAAGGTGAAGGCCGCCTTCGAGGCCGAATGCGCTTGCGAGCTGCGCTTCGTCGGGCTGGAGGACGGCGTCGCCATCCTGAACCGGCTGAAGCTCGAAGGCGAGACGACGCAGGCCGACATCGCGCTCGGCCTGACGGCGGAACTCGTGCCGGAATTCAAGAAGACCGGCCTTTTCGCGCCGTCTGGCGTCGATCTCGCGCCGCTCGCCATTCCCGGCGGCTTCTCCGACGACGTCTTCGTGCCCTTCGACTATTCCTATCTCGCCTTCGTCTACGACACGGAAAGCGTGAAGACCCCGCCCGCCAGCCTCGAGGATCTGGTGAACGGCGATCCTGACCAGAAGATCGCGATCGAGGACCCGCGCACCTCGACGCCGGGCCTCGGCTTCCTGCTGTGGATGAAGTCGGTCTATGGCGACCGGGCGGAGGAGAAATGGCGCACGCTGTCGCGCCGCATCCTCACCGTGACGCCCGGCTGGAGCGAGGCCTATGGTCTCTTCACCAAGGGCGAGGTGCCGATCGTCCTGTCCTACACGACCTCCCCCGCCTATCATCAGATCGAGGAAGGGACGGACCGCTACAAGGCCGCCGCCTTCTCGGAAGGGCATTATCTCCAGGTGGAACTCGCCGGTCGGTTGCGCACGTCCAAGCAGCCGGAGCTTGCCCAGCGGTTCCTCGCCTTCATGCTGACGCCGGCCTTCCAGAATGTGATCCCGACCGGCAATTGGGCGCTGCCGGCGACGAAGCCCGCCGAGCCGCTGCCGCCCGCCTTCGACACGCTGGTGCAGCCGGCAAAGCCGCTCGCGATCGACGCCGAGACCGTGGCCGCGCACCGTCAGGCCTGGACCGAGGAATGGCTGCGCGCCATGGGCCGCTGAGATCGGCCTTTGCGCAGATGATGAAGATGACGATCGAGCGCGCGGCGATGGCCTTGCCGCGTCCGGCGCGCAGGACCTTCCGTTGAGGGCGCAGCGGCAGGCGGACGCCCTGTTCCTGTCCGCCGCCGACCGGCGCTGGCGGCGCGCTGCGGCGCTCGGCGCCTTGGCGCTCGTGCTCCTGTTTCTGTTCGCGCCCTTCGTTTTTCTCGGCGCGCGGTCGGAAGGGTTGGTGCCGGCGCTCGCCGGTCTCGCCGATCCCTATCTTCAAGGTGTCATCGGTTTCACGCTGGGGCAGGCGCTTCTTTCCACGCTCCTGTCGCTGTGTTTCGGCGTGCCCTTCGCGCTGGCGCTGCATCGCAGCCGCCTGCCCGGCCGGGCGCTGCTTCTGCGGCTTCTGCTTCTGCCGCAGGCCTTGCCGGTGCTGGTCGGCGCGCTCGGCATCGTCACGATCTTCGGGCGAAATGGGGCGCTGGCCGATCTTCTGGTCTGGCTCGGCCTGCCGCGCCCCTCGATCTACGGCCTGCCGGGCATTCTTCTGGCCCATGTCTTCTTCAACATGCCGCTCGTCACGCGCATGGCGCTCGGCGGGTTGCAGAGCGTGCCGGCGGAAAGCTGGAAGCTCGCCGGGCAATTGTCGCTCTCGCCGCTCGCCACCTTCCGTCTCGTGGAAGCGCGGGCGCTGCGCGCCGTCCTGCCGGGCGCGGCGGCGCTCGTCTTCATGCTCTGCTTCACGAGCTTCACGCTGGTGCTCGTGCTCGGCGGCGGCCCGGCCGCGACGACGCTGCAGGTCGCGATCTATCAGGCGCTGCGATACGATTTCGCGCCCGACCGCGCCCTGGCGCTGGCTTTGGCGCAGGTGGGTCTCGTGACGCTGTTCCTGCTGCCGACGGTTCTGGCACGCCCCGAGGCGGCGCTCGGCGGCTTCGGCCTCGGCGCGCCGCAGCGGCGCTTCGATCCCCCCTCCCCCTTGCGCGGCGGTTTCGACGCTTTCGTTCTTTCTGTCGGCCTCGTTCTTCTCCTCGCGCCCTTCGCGGCCATTCTCTGGAGCGGCCTGCAGGCCGATCTCGGCAAGCTTCTCGCCGATCCGCAGGTCCGGCGCGCGGCGCTGACGAGCCTTGGCATCGCGGCCGGCGCGACGCTCATCGGCCTTGCGCTCTCGCTCGCCCTCGTTCTCTCGGCGGGCCTTTCCGGCATGCTGCGCCTCGTCTTGCGCCTCGTTCCGGCGCTCGGCCTCGTGGTGCCGCCGATCGTGATCGGCGCCGGCTGGTTTCTCGTGCTGCGAATGACCGGCGATGTCGCGCGCCTCGCGCCCCTCGTCGCCATTCTTGCCAATGCGATGGCGATCCTGCCCTATGCGACGCGCATCCTCGCCCCGGAAGCGGAAGCGGCGGCGCTGCGCGCCGGGCGGCTCGCCTCCAGTCTCGGCCTGTCGGGCTGGGCGCGGCTGCGCCATGTGGAACTCGCCTCGCTCGGCCGCCCGCTGGCGCTCTCGGCCTCGCTCGGGCTTGCCACCGCGATCGGCGATCTCGGCTCGGTCGCCCTGTTCGGCAGCCAGGATTTCGTGACCCTGCCGACACTCCTTCTCCAGCGCATGGGGTCCTATCGCTCGACCGACGCGGAAGGGCTGGCCCTTCTTCTGGGCGCGCTATGCCTCGGTCTCATTCTTCTGGCCGAGCGCGGCCTTCTGGAAAGGCGCGCCCGATGACGGCGATCGAACTGAACGGCGTGACGCATCGTTACGAAGGCGCCGAGATGCGCTTCGATCTCACGGTGGAGGCCGGCGAATGGCTGGCGCTGATCGGCCCGTCCGGCGCGGGAAAGTCCACGCTGCTCGATCTCGTGGCGGGGTTTCTCGCGCCCGAATCCGGCACGATCCATCTGATGGGCGCGGATCGGACGCGCGACGAGCCGGCCACGCGCCCGATCAGCATGATGTTTCAGGACAACAATCTCTTTGCCCATCTGACGGCCGAGGAGAATGTCGCGATCGGCCTCGAGCCCCGCGCCCGGCTCGGCCGGGCCGCGCGCGAGCGGGCCCGCAAGGGCCTCGCCGAAGTGGGCCTCGAAGGGTTCGGGCCGCGCCGACCGGCGGAGATGTCGGGCGGCGAGCGCCAGCGCGTGGCGCTGGCCCGCGCCTTTCTGCGCGAACGGCCGATCCTGCTTCTGGACGAACCCTTCGCCGCTCTCGGGCCGGCGCTGCGCGCGGAGATGCTGGCGCTCGTCGCCCGGCTGCGCGCCCGCGCGTCCATGCCGCCGACCGTCGTCATGGTGACGCATCACCCGGACGACGCGCGCGGCTTTGCCGACCGGCTGGCGTTTCTCGAAAACGGACGCATCGCGCTGACCGGCCCGGTGGCCGAACTCCTGGACGAAAGGCCCGATCCGAGGCTCCGCGCCTATCTCGGCGGCGCCAGGGATTCGGGTGAACCCTAATTTGGTCCTTTTCCCCGGGCATCGCGAAAAGCGCCGAACGGATGTCGTTTTGAAATTTTGTGTGACGCCTCAACCCTTTCGCGAGGCGGTCGGTTTCGGATAGATCATTTCGGACTCGCATGAATGTTACCGCAGGGAATCGTCGGACATGGTGCATGAGGTTTCGCCGCTCGGCGTCGCACGAACCAGCTCGCTGGTTCGTCGCGCGCTCAAGGGGGCGATGGTCGCATGGCCGCTCTGGTTTCTCGCCGGCTGCACCACTCTGGGCGCCGGGCTGGAGGAAGCCGCGGTCAGTCCCGACGTTCAGACCGGCTATCTTCCAGGCCAGAGCCGGCAGCCCGTGTCCTTCGACGCGGTGCAGTCCTCCGACCCGCAGTCGACCATCGGCAAGTCGCAGCATCCCAAGATTCTCGCGGCCTATGGCGGCGCCTATTCCGACCCGAAGCTCGAGCTGATGCTGGCCGGCATCGTCGGCAAGCTTGCCGCCGTGTCGGAGGACCCCAACCGCGCCTATCGCATCACCGTCCTCAACTCGCCCAATATCAACGCCTTCGCCCTGCCCGGCGGCTTTCTCTACGTAACGCGCGGTCTCCTCGCGCTCGCCAACGATTCGGCCGAGGTCGCCGCCGTGCTCGCCCATGAGATGGGCCATGTGCGCGCCAATCACGGCATCGAGCGCCAGCAGCGCGAGGAAGCGGCGGAACTCGCGGGCCGCGTCGTGTCCGAAGTCCTGTCCAGCGACACCGCGGCGCGCGCGGCGCTGGCGCGCGGGCGGCTGAATCTCGCCAGCTTCTCGCGCAATCAGGAGCTTCAGGCCGACGCGATGGGCATCAAGCAGACGGGGGATGCGGGCTACGACCCCTATGCCGCCGCGCGCTTCCTCAAGGCGATGGACAGTTTCTCCAACTTCCGCAACGCCTTCCAGGCGACCAATCCGCAGCTCGACTTCCTGGCCTCGCATCCCGCCGCGCCGCAGCGCATGGAGCTGGCGCGCCGCCATGCCGCCGCCTTCGGGCCGGAGGGCGTCGGCGTGACGGAGCGCAACCGCTATCTCGACGGCATCAACGGCATGCTGTTCGGCGACACGGCGTCGGAAGGCTATGTGCGGGCGCGCACCTTCTTCCATCCGGGCCTCGGCATCACCTTCTCGGTGCCCGAGGGCTTCGTGATCGACAACACGGCGGAAGCGGTGCTCGCCACCGGGCCGGGCGACACGGCCGTGCGCTTCGACGGCATCGCCGTGCCCGAAACCACGAGCCTCACGGACTATATCCAGAGCGGCTGGGTCGGCGGGCTCGACAAGAACTCGATCCGTCAGGTGCAGATCAACGGCCTTCCCGCCGCGACGGCGCAGGCCGCCGGCGGGTCCTACGTGTTCAACGTCACGGTGATCCGTATCGGCGGGCAGGTCTATCGCTTCCTGACCGCCCTGCCCGCCGACTCGGCCGGGCGCCTCGCCAGCATTTCGGGCAGCATCGCGCAGTCCTTCCGGCTCCTGTCGCCGGCCGAGCGCAACAATCTGAAGCCGCTGCGCATCCGCGTCGTCACGGCGAAGGCGGGCGACACGCAGGAGTCGATCGCCGCCCGCATCCAGGGCGTCGACCGCAAGCTCGACATGTTCCGCCTTCTCAACGACATGACCGACGAGAGCGAGGTCGAGGCCGGCGAGCGTTACAAGATCGTCGCGGAATAGACGGCTTTCCGATTTCCATCACCGACCAACAAAAAGGCCGCCTCGAGGGCGGCCTTTTCGGTTTCGGAGAGAAAGCCTTCAGCTGATGAAGGCGGCTTCGTCCGGGTTGGCCTTCAGAAGCGCGGCGCGCAGCTTTTCCAGCGCGCGGGTCTCGATCTGGCGCACGCGCTCCTTGGAGATGCCGAGCTTGGAGCCGAGCGCTTCCAGCGTCGCGCCCTCGTCCTGCAGGCGGCGCTCGCTGATGATCTTCAGTTCGCGCTCGCTGAGCACGTCCAGCGCCGAACGGAGCCAGATCACGCGGCGCTCGTCGTCGATCGAGGCGGAGACCATCTCGTCGGGCAGCGGATCGTTGGAGACGAGGAAGTCCTGACGGTCGGCCGAGCCGGACTCGTCTTCCATCAAGGGCGCGTTCAGCGAGGAATCGGGGCCGGACAGGCGCGAGTCCATCAGCGCCACGTCGCCTTCCGACACTTTCAGCGCGGTCGCGATTTCCTTGTACATCTCGGTGCCCGACAGGCTCTCGCTGCCCTGGCTGAGACGGGCGCGCAGACGACGCAGGTTGAAGAACAGCGCCTTCTGCGCCGACGACGTGCCGCCGCGCACGATCGACCAGTTGCGCAGGATATAGTCCTGGATCGAAGCGCGGATCCACCACGTCGCGTAGGTCGAGAAGCGCACTTCGCGCTCGGGCTCGAACCGCGCCGCCGCTTCCAGAAGGCCGACATGGCCTTCCTGGATCAGGTCGTTCATGGCGAGGCCGAAATGCCGGAACTTCGAGGCCATGGAGATCACCAGGCGCATATGCGCCGAGGTGATCTTGTGAAGGGCTTCCTGGTCCTGGTTCTCCTTCCAGCGCACGGCCAGCTCGTATTCCTCCTCCCGCGCCAGATAGGGAGCGGCCATGGCGGCCTGGATGAGATGGCGACGCGTGGATTGGGACTTCATGGCACGAACCTTCCGAGGACGTCGATAACACCGATCACAGGGGCTCTTTGCGGCCGTGCGACCGAAGAACCGTTGCGAGGAAAATGCGTGTCTCGAAGGAAGGTTCCGGCAACCGGAATCTTTTTTGCGCAATGTAGCGCTTTTTTTCAGACGTCAAGATCGAGGGGGAAAAGCGACGGGGAGTCCGACTCGACCCGTCTTTTCGTCGTATCAGGTCTTGACCCATAAGAAAAGCCGGCCAAGGAACTGGCCGGCTTTTTCAAGGGTGACGGATGGGCGAAGCGCTTACGCGGCTTCTTCCTGCTCCGCCTCGGCGGTGAGGTCGTCATCGCCCTCGGTCTCGTCCTCGTCCAGAACCTTGGCGTTGCGCTTGGGATTCTTGTTGAGGTTGGTCTCGATCAGGCGAACCGCTTCGGTCTCGCTCACCTCGTTCACGGCGGCGAGCTCGCGCGCCATGCGGCCGAGGGCGGCTTCGTAAAGCTGACGCTCGGAATAGGACTGCTCAGGCTGGGAGTCGGCCCGGTAGAGATCGCGCACCACTTCGGCGATGGAGATGAGATCGCCCGAATTGATCTTCGCGTCGTATTCCTGCGCGCGGCGGCTCCACATGGTGCGCTTCACGCGGGCACGGCCCTGCACGACCTTGAGGGCGCGCTCCACGAAGTCGGTTTCGGACAGCTTGCGCATCCCGACCTGCTCGGCCTTGGCGACCGGCACCTTGAGGCGCATCTTGTCCTTCTCGAAGTCGATCACGAAGAGTTCGAGCTTCATGCCCGCGACCACCTGCTCTTCGATCGCGACGATCTGACCCACGCCATGAGCGGGATAGACGATGCTCTCGCCGGTCTTGAAACCCTGACGCTGGGAGGTCTTCTTCTGAGTGCTCATACGCTTGGTAAACTCCCTGTTGTGCAGAGCGACGAAGGCCGCTATGCACGGCACGACCGAGCGGTCGCGGACTGAGCGTTCCGACCCCAATGAGCCGGACCAGCCTGGAACCCCGGGGGCCGGCCTTCACGACGCTCGCACGACAGCCCACCGGAAAGAGGCGGTCTGGAAGAGCGGACGTTCGGGAAGACCTTTCGGAAGCGCCGTGAGCGCTGGTCGGACACGAGGATCCGACTGCAACGTTCGACTGTTGCAGAAATAATACCCTGTCCGGATCAAAAATTCAACCAAAATGCGCAGGGAACCGCACGTGTCCACGCTCGTTTTTCGCGGTTGCGAAAACGAGGTCGTCGCCGGTCGGCAACGGAAAGCGCGGGCGAAGCCAGGGAGCCGGTTGGAACGGCCGTCCTTCCCGCTGGAGCCCGCCGGGATCGTCCGGCATGAGGTCCGCCCGAAGCGGGGATTTCAGGAGACGTTAGAAGGAGGGTGCGCCGCGATCAAGCGGGAAATTCCCCTCCCCCTTCTTCGATGTCAGCTTCGGGACAGTCGCCCCGAAGCTTCGCTTGTCCTAAAGGTCAGTCGCCTTGGCCGGGCGCGGTGGAGAAGAACTTCTCCAGCTTGCCCTCGACGCCGTCCATGTCCTTGGCGTCCGCCGGCGGATCGCGCTTGACCGTGATGTTGGGCCATTGCGTCGCATAGTCGGCGTTCAGCTTCAGCCACTTGTCGAGCTGGGGCTCGGTGTCCGGCTTGATCGCCTCGGCCGGGCATTCCGGCTCGCAGACGCCGCAATCGATGCACTCGTCGGGATGGATGACCAGCATGTTCTCGCCTTCGTAGAAGCAGTCCACCGGACAGACTTCCACGCAGTCCATGTACTTGCAGCGAATGCAGTTGTCGGTGACGACATAGGTCATGGCATGTTCCCGAACTGGAAGCGCCCGAGCCGCGCCGGCGGGCGCGAGCCCCGGGCGGAACGCTTTCTTGAGAAGTGAGCGAGGCCGCCGCGCCTGATGGTGGACGCTTCGCCAGGGCGCAAGAGTGCCTGCGCCCGGTCAGAGCGGGAGGTAGCCGCTCATGCCCTGTCTGGCAAGGGAATCCTTGTTCTTATTCGAACGGATCGGGAGAAGGATCATCCGCGTCGCCCGAGGCCACGCCGGCGCTTGCGCCTTCGACGACACCCGCGCCCCTCACCCCTGTTCCGGCTCGGCGCTCTCGTCCTCGCCCAGGAGATCGCTGAAATCCTCGCCCTCCGGCCGCCGTTGGGCGGGCGGCGTCAGGTCCTCGAACAAGCGCGCCGCTTCGCTGGCCGGACCCCGGCGCAAGCCGGGGTCGAGAACGCGAAGCACCCGAACGCGCTCGTGCACGGAGATGGTGAGCACGTCGCCCGGCCGCACGATTCGCGCGGCATGGCCGACCTTTTCGCGGTTCACCCGCACCGCGCCCGACACGGCGAGCTTCTGGGCAAGCGATCGGGATTTAACGACACGCGCGAAGAACAGCCACTTGTCGATGCGCTGTTCTCCGCCTGCCACCATGCGCCTTCCGGCCTCCCTCGGTTCCGCTCGGCCTATTTCAGCTTGTCCTTCAGCGCCGCGAGCTTGGCGAACGGGCTGTCCGGGTCCACCGGCTTCTGCCGGTCGTTGCGGCGCGGCTCGGTGCTCATCGTGCGCTGAGCATCGCGCTCGGGCTTGGCGTGAGGCTTGCCGCCGCCGCGATGGCCGCCGCCGAAGCGCTCCTCGCGGGAGCCCTCGCCGCCGCGACCCTGTTCGCGACCACCTTCGCGCCGCTCGCCGCCGCCCTTGCCGCCGAAGCGCTGGCCGCGCCCTTCGCCGCCATTCTGCTCGGTCCGGCCCCCGCCGCCGCCGCGCCCGAAGCGCTGGCGGTTGTCGGGACGGGCTTCGCCTGCGGTCGCCTCGGCCTCGCCGGCACGCGGTCCGGCCGAGCGGCCAGCGCCGCCATGACGGCCCGGTCCGCGCGCGCCCGGCGCGCCGCGCCCCTGGCCACGGTTGCGGTTCTCGCCGCGATAGGGGCGCCAGAGCTGGACGATCTTGGCGGGCTCGGCGCCCTCCGCTTCGGCCACGGTTCCGGCATCCTCGGGCGAGGCTTCGGACAGGGCCGTCTCGACAGGCGTTTCCTCGGCCACGGGATCGCTCACCGCGCCGGCGTGACGCACTTCCACTTCGTCGGCGTTCGACACCGGCTCGTCGCTGAGGATCGAATCGACCGGGCGCGGATCGTCGCCCGTCACGGCCGTCAGCTCGTCGTCCTGCAGCGCGGCGCCCGGATGCATGGCGGGCTGAAGGTCGGCCGTGGACAGGCTGTCGGCGGAGGCCAGCGGCTCGGCGACGTCGCTCTCGGTGGCGATGCCGTCCTGCGCCGGGGCATCGCCTGTGAGCGCGAGCGTGGCGCCTTCCTCGAGGATCTTGGCGTCCTCGGCGCTCACCTGCGCCGCCTGACGGCTGGCGGCGAGCGCGGCGGCGGCCGCCTGGTCCTGCGTGGCGATGGTCGTGTCCACCTCGCGCTGATCGACGCCCTGCGAGCGGTAGCCGAGGCCCTTCAGGATTTCGTCCATGTCGTCGGCCGTGGCGCCGAGGATCGACATCATGGCGGGGGTCACGAGGAACTCGCGCCCGTTATAGGCGCCGTCCGGGCGCTTGCCAGCGCCCGGCGTCCAGCTCAGAGCCGGGCGGATGAGGTCGGCGAGACGCTCCAGGATGTCGACGCGCACCGCGCGCCGGCCGAGCAGGCGATAGCCCGCCAGCGAATAGAAGATCGGGTCGAACGTGGCGTCCGGCTGCACCGAGGTGCGGCCCGTCGCCAGAAGCTGCGTGACCTCGCCGAAGCCCGGACGCTCGCGCCCGTCCTTGGCGACGGCCCAGAGCAGCGTCATCAGCGCGGCCGGGGCCGGCTTCACGAGGGCCGGCAGGAAGATATGGTAGGCGCCGAAGCGCACGCCGAGGCGACGCAGCGCGGCGCGCGCGTCCTGGTCGAGGCCGCGCACGTCTTCCGAAATCTCGCGGCGTTGGATCAGGCCGAAATTCTCGTAAAGACGGAAGGCGATGCCGCGTGCCGTGCCTTCGACGCCCTCGGGCTCGCGCAGGTCCGCGAGCGGCTTGAGGATCGTCGAGATCTGGTAGGTGACGAAGCGCTCGACCCGCTGGGCGACCTTGTCGCGCGCGGGGCCGGTCAGCCCGTCGTCCGCCAGGAGCACGGTGCGCGGGCGCAGCGGGTCCTCGCCCGCCGTCAACGTCGCGACGGGGGCTCCGAGCCAGCGCACGAGCGCATCCGAGCCGAGCGCCAAGTCGCCGTTCGGCGCGTTGAAGAACCGCTCGGCCCGCTTGTCGTACTCACCCGCCAGCGCCTTCTGCGCGGCGGCTCGAACGGCTTTGGCGTCGGGCCCGTCGGACTTCACGTCCGGCGTGAACCTGAACCCTTGCAGCTCGCCCACAAGGTGGCCCTCCACGAGCACCGTGCCGTCGCTGCCGATTTCAGCTTCCATGAATGCGTTCTCTCTCAGCCGCTTCATCAGGACGCTTGTCCTGCGATCTACGAAGCGTTTCGTCAACCGCTCGTGGAGCGCGTCCGACAATCGATCTTCGATTGCCCGTGTGTTTTCCTGCCAGTGTGTCGGATCAGACAGCCAGCCGGGTCGGTGCGAAATATAGGTCCACGTACGGATTTCGGCGATCCGCTGCGAAAGCGTGTCGATGTCGCCCTCGGTGGAATCGGCGCGCCGCACCTGCGACGCCATATAGTCTTCGGCCACCGCGCCGCGTTTGACAAGGTCGCCATAGATCGAGGCGATGATCTCGGCATGCTGGGCGGGCGCGATGCGCCGGTAATCCGGCAGCTTGCAGGCTTCCCAAAGCAGCTCGACATTCCTGGCGCCCTTGGCGGCGGCCATCACCCCCTCGTCGCGGGTGAGGAAGTCGAGCGCGCGCTGGTCCACCGCCGGGAGCGCCCGCACCAGCGCCTCGTCCGGCGGCAGCGCGTCGAGGCTGCGCTTCAAGCTTTCGACCGAGGCGAAGTCGAGATGGCGCGAGCGCCATTGCAGCACCTTCACCGAATCGAAGTGATGGGACTCCAGCGCTTCCACCAGTTCCTGCGGCAGCGGATCGACCCGGCCCGTGACGCCGAACGTTCCGTCGCGCACATGCCGGCCGGCGCGCCCGGCGATCTGGCCGTATTCGGACGGGTTCAGCTGGCGATACTGGAACCCGTCATATTTCCAGTCCTGCGCGAAGGCGACGTGGTCGACATCGAGATTGAGGCCCATGCCGATCGCGTCGGTCGCGACCAGAAACTCCACCTCGCCGTTCTGATAGAGCTCGACCTGCTTGTTGCGCGTGCGAGGGCTGAGCGCGCCGAGCACCACGGCCGCGCCGCCGCGCTGGCGCCGAATCAGCTCGGCGATCGCATAGACCTCCTCGGCCGAAAAGGCGACGATGGCCGAGCGGCGCGGCAGGCGGGTGATCTTCTTGGAGCCGGCATAAAGAAGCTGCGACATGCGCGGGCGCGTGACGCATTGAATGCCCGGCAGGAGGCGCTCCAGGACGCCGCGCATCGTGGCCGAACCCAGAAGCAGCGTCTCCGAGCGGCCCCGCGTGTGCAGGATGCGGTCGGTGAAGATATGGCCGCGCTCCAGATCGCCGGCGAGCTGAACCTCGTCGATCGCGACGAACTCCGCCGGCGTTTCGCGCGGCATGGCTTCCACGGTGCAGACCTGATAGCGCGCGTTGGGCGGCTTGATCTTCTCCTCGCCCGTGATCAGCGACACCGCGCCGATCCCCACGCGCTCCACGACGCGCTGGTAGACCTCGCGCGCCAGAAGCCGCAGCGGCAGGCCGATGACCCCGGACGAATGCGCCACCATCCGCTCGATCGCCAGAAAGGTCTTGCCGGTGTTGGTCGGCCCGAGCACGGCGGTGACGCCGCGCCCGTCGAAACGGGAGGCGGGCCGCTTGGCGTTGGCGGGCGTCGAGGGAGGAAGGCGGATGTCCATCATGGTCGGACCATAGGTGGGTTCGCGTCCGGGAAACGCAAACGATTCTCTGCGGCAAACTGCCCACCCGGGCGCAGGTCCCGGCCTTGCAGGGTCCCGGCCATCCGCCCAACGGCAAAGGCCGCCCCCGCCCTTCGGCGGAAGCGGCCTTCGATCTCGGATCGGAATCGGGCGCGCTCAGCGCACGTCGATGACATCACCCGTGCGGGCGTCGATAATGACGGTGATGTCGTCGCCTCGGCGGTCGCCACCGTCGACGCGGATCGTGCGGCCCCGGCGCGACACGTCGTCCAGCTCGCGCAGCCCCTCTCGGCGCGCGATGCGGATCGCCTCGCGATCGCTGATCGAACGGCGCATGCCCGGCGGGGGCGGCGGCGGGCCGTCGCGCCAGCCCGGAGGCGGGCCGCGATCATAGGGCGGCGGCGGAGGGCCGCGGCGGTCGTCGTCGGGAACGACGCGCAGTCCGCCCGGACCGATCTCCAGCGACTGCGCCATCGCCGGCAGCGTCGTGGCCAAGGTCAGGACGGCCAGACCTCCCACGCGCAGGAAGCGTCTCATCATGTCTCAACTCCCCTTGAAGCCCCAGCAGGGGCGCTCAACGATTCGGCGTCCCGAAAGCCTTCGGTCCACGAAAAGGTTCCCGGCCAACGAATCGCGCGGAACTCGATCCCGCAATCGCACTCCGATGCGCAAGGCTGGCGGCACGAAAAAGGCGGCGCCAAGGCGCCGCCCGATGCGAGGAGAAGGAATTTTCGAGCTTAGCGGACGGACAGGACTTCGCCGCTGCGACGGTCGATATCGACCTGAATGTCGTCGCCGCGACGATCGGTTCCCATGACGCGGAAGCTGTTGCGCATGCGGGTCACGTCGTCCACCTCGCGCACGCCTTCCGAGCGGGCGATCCGCACGGCGTCGCGCTCGCCGATCTCGCGGCCACGGCGATCATCGCGGCGCATGTCGCGCTGCTGGTTGGGATCGACGAGGCGCACGCCGTCGCGACCGATCTCGATGCCCTGCGCGAGCGTCGGAGCGGCGGTGCCGAGCAGCGCGACGGCGGCGAGGGCGAGGGTCAGGTTCTTGCGGATCATATCATGAATCCTCGAAAAGGGCGCAACCTCTTCCGGTTGCTTGTCGGCCGGGAAATGATCCCGCTCCGCTTCGGTTCCCTTTTCTGTCGCTCGCCAAGTCGTTTTGCCTCTTGGGCCCGCGAAACTTGGCCATCGCGCCCGCCGGGACCGACCCGCCGGGCGCGCGATTGCTGCATCGCAAGAAAACTCTAGGCGAAATACTGCCCGCCATTGACGGTCATCGTCGCGCCCGTGATGAAACCGGCGTCGTCGGAGGCCAGGAACAGGACGGTGCGGGCGATCTCCTCGGGCTCGCCCAGGCGGCCGACCGGGATTTGCGGCAGGATGCGCTCGTTCAGCACCTTCTCGTCGATCGCGCGCACCATGTCCGTGCCGATATAGCCGGGGCAGATGGCGTTGACGGTGATGCCGACGCGCGCGCCTTCCTGCGCCAGCGCCTTGGTGAAGCCGATGTCGCCAGCCTTGGCGGCGGAATAGTTCACCTGCCCCGCCTGCCCCTTCTGGCCGTTGATCGAGGAAATGTTGATGACGCGGCCGAACCTGCGCTCGCGCATCCCCTCCCAGGCCGGGCGCGTCATGTTGAACAGCCCGTTGAGATTGGTGTTGATGACGGCGGTCCACTGCTCGGCCGTCATCTTGTGGAACATGGCGTCGCGCGTGATGCCGGCATTGTTGACAAGGACGGCGAGCGGGCCGAGCTCGGCCTCGACCCTGGCGATGCCCTCGGCACAGGCCTCATAGGAGCTGACGTCCCATTTGAAGACCGGGATGCCGGTTTCCGCGCGGAAGGCTTCGGCCGCCGCGTCGTTGCCGGCGTAGTTGGCGGCCACGCTGTAGCCCGCCTCCTTCAGCGCCTTCGACACGGCGCCGCCGATGCCCCGCGTTCCACCCGTCACGATCGCCACTTTGCTCATGCGTTTCCTCCGAAGTCTTCTGGGCTGCTTTAGGGATGACACGAAGCGGGCCGCGACCGGGACGGCCGCGCACCGAAGCGTGATCGGAAAGGGAGAAGAGAGAACGGGAAGGGAGAGCGGCGCCCGTGCGCCCGCTCGCCCTCCCCTATCGCGTCAGAAACGCTCGATGCACATGGCGACACCCATGCCGCCGCCGACGCAGAGCGTGGTTAGGCCGCGCTTGGCCTCGCGGCGGCGCATCTCGTAGAGGAGCGTGTTGAGGACGCGCGCGCCCGAAGCGCCGATCGGATGGCCGATCGCGATGGCGCCGCCATTGACGTTGACGATGTCGGGGTTCCAGCCGAGATCCTTGTTCACCGCGCAGGCCTGCGCGGCGAAGGCCTCGTTGGCCTCCACGAGTTCGAGGTCTTCCAGGCGCCAGCCGGCCTTTTCGAGCGCGCGGCGCGAGGCCGGGATCGGGCCCGAGCCCATGACGGCGGGATCGACGCCGACGGTCGCGAAGGAGGCGATGCGCGCCAGCGGCGTCAGGCCGCGCCGCGTGGCTTCCTCTTCGCTCATCAAGACCACGGCGGCCGCGCCGTCGTTGATGCCCGAGGCGTTGCCGGCCGTGACCGTGCCTTCCTTGTCGAAGGCGGGCTTCAGCTTCTGCACCTTATCGAGCGTCGTGCCCGGCTTGATGTATTCGTCGTCCGCGACCACCACGTCGCCCTTGCGGCTCGACACGGTGAAGGGAACGATCTCGTCCTTGAAGCGGCCGGCCTTCTGGGCCTCCTCGGCCTTGTTCTGCGAGCGGACGGCGAACTCGTCCTGCTCGTCGCGCGTGATCTGCCACTGGCGCGCGACGTTCTCGGCCGTGTTGCCCATGTGGTAGCCCTGGAAGGCGTCGATCAGGCCGTCCTTCAGCATCGTGTCGATGAACTTGAGATCGCCCATCTTCTGGCCGGCGCGCAGATGCGCGGCATGGGGCGCCATGGACATGGATTCCTGCCCGCCCGCGACCACGACGCGCGCGTCGCCGGTGGCGATCTGCTGCGCGCCGAGCGCCACGGCGCGAAGGCCCGAACCGCAGAGCTGGTTGAGCCCCCAGGCCGAGGCTTCCTTCGGCACGCCCGCCTTCATGGCCGCCTGACGCGCCGGGTTCTGCCCTTCGGCCGCCTGCAGGACCTGGCCGAGGATCACCTCGTCCACCTCGCCCGGCGCAACGCCCGCGCGTACGAGCGCTTCGGTGATCGCGGCGGCGCCCAGGTGATGGGCGGGAACATTGGCGAAGGCGCCGTTGAAGGCGCCGACCGGCGTGCGCGCCGCTCCCACGATGACGATTCGCTGCGCTGCGCTCATGCCTTGCCCCTTCCCTGCCCGTTCCGCCGTTCCGCGTCGGCGGTGTCCGGGCGACCTTCGCAGAGTGATCGGGAGCCGTCAAACACAAGCGCAGATTTCACCGGAGGCTTTTCGCGCCTGCGGCGAAGTTGGGCGGGTCGAGGGGAGATTTCCCAAGAATTTCAGGCGGAACCGTTTGGAAACAGCGCAAAAACATGCCTATCATTTCGCAAGGGCAGCGTAGAATGACGCCCGAACGGAATCGCCTTGGGAGAGAGCGGATGGCACGCAGCAACGAACCGACCGTCATCAAGAAATACGCCAACCGCCGCCTCTACAACACCGGCACCAGCATGTATGTCACGCTCGAGAATCTCGCGGCCATGGTGAAGGGCAACGAGGACTTCGTGGTGCAGGACGCCAAGACCGGCGAGGACATCACGCATTCCGTCCTGACGCAGATCATTTTCGAGCAGGAGAACAAGGGCGGGCAGAATCTCATGCCGATCGCCTTCCTGCGCCAGCTCATCCGCTTCTATGGCGACCAGATGCAGATGGTGATTCCCGCCTATCTCGAGCAGTCCATGGCCGCCTTCTCGCGCGAGCAGGAATCCTATCGCGGCGCGGCGGGCAGCAATCCGCTTCAGATGATGGAAACCCAGGTGCGCCGGAACACGGAAATGTTCCGCGAGGCGATGGGCATGTTCAACCCGTTCCTCGCCAGCGCCATGGGGATGCCCGACAAGGCGACCGGCCGCCCCGCGGAGCGCGCCCCCGAGCCCGCGCCCGCCGGCCCGACGGCGGACGATTTCAGCGCCATGCGCGAGCAGCTCGCCGCCATGCAGCGCCGGCTGGAAGAAATGGACAAGAAGGGCAACTGAGCCCGGCGGGGGACAAGGGGGCAGGCGCGCCCTGCCCCATTCCGCCGCAACCGCTGGCGAAGCCCGCGCGGTCTAGGCTCGATCGTTCCGGATCTCGAATTCCTTCGAACCCTCCGGACAAGTGGCCTCCAGCGCCAGCGAGAGATCACGACGAACGGACAAGAAAAAAGGCCGGACGCTCGCGCATCCGGCCTTTTTTGATTCACGAGGGGCTCGACGCCCCGGCATGGATCAGGCGTCCTGCTTGACCGCAAGGATCTGACGGCCACGGTACATGCCGGACTTCAGATCGATGTGGTGCGGGCGGCGCAGCTCGCCCGAGTTCTTGTCCTCGACATAGGTCGGGGCCTTGAGCGCGTCGGCCGAGCGGCGCATGCCACGCTTGGAGGGGGAGGTTTTGCGTTTGGGGACGGCCATCGGTTTCTCCGTTCACATCGGCGGCGCTGAGTTCCGTCGAGGACGAACCGCGTCGAAGGGTTGTTGTTCTTGGTTTGGCGGACGCGGAACGCCCGCGAAAGCCGATCCCGATCAAACGACCGGCCGTCGAAGCCCAGAGGGTTCGAATTCGGCCCTATCGAATTGACGGGAATTCGGCTTTGCCCTTAGCAAAGATGCCCCCGCTTGGAAAGGGGCGGGCCGGTTTTTCTCCGCTCCTGCCTCTCGCCGCCGCGTCAGCGCGCGCCGAGAACGCAGCCCGTATAGTCGCCGGAGGCGCGCGCCCGCGCCTCCACGACCTGCGCCAGACGCCGCAATCCGGCCGATGGGCGGGCGGGATCGCGCGTCAGCGGCGAGGGCAGCGTCACCGCCAGAAGCGCCGCCTGCCGGGCGGTGAGCTGCGAGGGCGGCTTGTTGAAATAGAAGCGCGAGGCGGCGCCGATTCCATAGATGCCGTCGCCCCATTCGGCGATATTGAGATAGATTTCCATGGTGCGGCGCTTCGTCCAGACGAAGTCCGCATAGGTGGCGAGCGGCAGTTCCAGCGCCTTGCGCAGGAAGGAGCGCCCGTTCCACAGGAAGAGATTCTTGGCGGTCTGCATGGGGATGGTGGACGCGCCGCGCCCGGCCTCCCCCTCGTTCACGGCCTGATCCACGACGGTGCCGAGCGCCGCCCAGTCCACCCCGCCATGGAAACAGAACTGCCCGTCCTCCGACATCATGACGGAGGCGACCATGACCGGGGCGATGGCCTCGATCGGCGTCCATTCGCGGTCATAGGGTTGAAACGAGAAATGCTCCGCCAGCATCAGGGTCGAGACCGGATGCACGGCGGGAATGGCGTAGATCGGCACGAGCGCGGCGGGGATCGCGGCAAGCCCGACCAGAACGAAGAGAAGCGCGAAGACCAGCCGGCGCATCAGCGGCGCGCCCGCGCGACGGCGCGCCATCGGAGGCTCCTCGCCCGTCTCCTGGTCAAGCCAGTCCCGCGCGCCATCGCCTGCGTCGGCGGGAGGCCCGTCGAAACGGCCGTGGTCGGCCTCCGTCTCAAGCCGCTCGGCCACGCATTTCGTCCATGATCTCAGCGAACCCCAAGGCGCCTGTCCCCGCTCCGTCATAGCAAGCTCGGGGAAAGCGGGGCAATCGTCCCGCCGAACACGACTTGCGGCAGGGCGCGGCGGAAGGCACAGAAGGCCCTGACCGTCATTGCCCCCCTCTTTGCGAGCTTCCATGTCCGACAGCGCCGCGCGGCCCGCCTTCGAAACGCAACTCGGCCAGTCCGCCGCCCGCATGGAAGAGGTGCTCGGCCAGGCCCTCGCCAGCGACACGACTTTGCTCAAGGGCGCGCCCGAGCGCCTGTTGGAGGCCATGCGACACGGCGCGCTCGGCGGGGGAAAGCGCCTGCGCCCGTTCCTCGTGGAAGCCTCGGCCGCGCTGTTCGGCGCGTCAGTGGAGGCCGCCGCGCCCGTTGCCGCCGCGCTCGAATGCATCCACTGCTATTCCCTGGTTCATGACGATCTGCCGGCCATGGACGACGACGATCTGCGCCGGGGCCGCCCGACGGTTCACCGCGCCTTCGACGAGGCGACGGCGATTCTCGCCGGCGACGCGCTTCTGACGCTCGCCTTCGGGCTGGTCGCCGAGGCAGACGCCCTGCCCGCCCCGGCGCGCCTGTCGCTCGTCGCGCTTCTGTCGCGCGAAGCCGGGGCCGCCGGCATGGCGGGGGGGCAGGCGCTGGATCTGGCCGCTGAAACGCAGACGCTCTCGGAAGCCGAGATCGCGCGGATGCAGGCGATGAAGACCGGCGCGCTTCTGGCCTTCGCGGCGGAAGCCGGGCCGATCCTCGCCGGCGCGCCGGAGGCCGATCGCAAGGTCCTGCGTCGCTATGGCGAGATCATCGGCCTCGCCTTCCAGCTCGCGGACGATCTCCTGGACGAGACGGCCGATGCCGCGACGCTCGGCAAGGCGGTCGGCAAGGATCAGGCGCGCGGCAAGAAGACCCTGCCCGCCCTGCGCGGCCAGGACTGGACGCGCGGCGAACTCGCTCGTCTGGTGGCGGAGGCCGAAGCCCTCCTCGCGCCCTATGGCGAGCGGGCCGAGACGCTGCGCGAGACCGCCCGTTTCGTCGCCTTCCGAGACCGATAGGCCGCGCCCCTCGCCCCGGCCATGTCGCGCTCGGAACGCCTCCTCGATCTTCTTCAGCTCCTGCGCCGTCACCGCCAGCCGGTGAGCGGGCGGGCGCTGGCGGAAGAACTCGGCGTCAGCCTGCGCACGCTCTATCGCGACGTCGCCAGCCTTCAGGCCATGGGCGCGGAAATCGAAGGCGAGGCCGGGCTCGGCTATGTCCTGAAGCCCGGCTTCCATCTGCCGCCCCTCATGTTCCGGCCGGACGAGTTGCAGGCCCTCGCGCTCGGCGCGCGCTGGGTGGCGGACCGGGCGGATGCGGCGTTGAGCGAAGCGGCGCTGAGCGCCCTGTCGCGCATCTCGGCCGTCCTGCCGCCCGATCTCAAAGCCGATCTCGACGCCTCCGCGCTTCTTCTCGGCCCGGCCAAGGGATTCGTGAGCGATAGCGTGGACACGGCGCTGCTGCGACAAGCGATCCGAGGCGGGCGCAAGCTGCGCCTGTCCTATCGCGATGCGTCGGATGCGGCGTCCGAAAGGGTCATCTGGCCCTTCGCGCTGGCCTTCTTCGAGGGCGTGCGGCTGCTGCTCGGCTGGTGCGAGTTGAGAGAGAGCTTCCGCAATTTCCGCACCGATCGTATCGTCTCGGCCGAGCTTCTGGCTGAGCGAAGCCCCAAGCGACCGCCGGTCCTTCTCAAGGAGTGGCGGATTGCGGAAGGCATCAAGGCCGATTGCAAGGTCGGCTGAAGGAGGACGTATCGATGGAGTTCGACCCGCAGGCCCTGAGCGAGTCCATCGCCTTTCGCCGCGCGCTGCATCAGGCACCCGAACTCTCCGGCGAGGAAGCGCGCACCGCCGAGACGGTGGCAAGGCGGCTGCAAACCCTCGCGCCTGACAAGCTCCTCACAGGCCTCGGCGGCCACGGTGTCGCCTGCACCTTCGACGGCGCGGAGCCGGGGCCGAGCCTTCTTCTTCGCTGCGAACTCGACGCGCTGCCGATCCACGAGATCAGCGATGCGCCGCATCGCTCGCGCACGCTCGGCAAGGGCCATCTCTGCGGCCATGACGGGCATTCGGCCATCCTGACGCTGGTCGCCTCGGCCCTCTCCCAACGTCGCCCGGCGCGCGGGCGCGTCATCCTCCTGTTCCAGCCGGCGGAGGAAACCGGCGCGGGGGCGGCCGCCGTTCTGGCCGATCCCCGCTTTGCCGCGATCCGGCCCGACATGGCGTTGTCGCTGCACAATCTCCCCGGCCTGCCCTTGGGCGACGTGGCCTTGCGCGAGGGGCCGGTCAACTGCGCCTCGCGCGGCCTTCGCATCACACTCTCGGGCAAGACCGCCCATGCCTCGATGCCGCAGGACGGGCTCTCGCCCATGCCGGCCATGACCCGCCTCATGCCCGCCCTCGCGGCGCTCGGGCCGGGCGGCGCGCTGAACGAGAGTTTTCGCTTGGTCACCATCACCCATGCGCGCCTCGGCGAGCCCGCCTTCGGCATCGCGCCCGGCGCCGGCGAAATCTGGGCGACCCTGCGCACGCTCCGCGACGAGGCCATGGCGGCGCTGGTGCAGGAGGCCGAACGGCTCGTCGTCAGCGATGCCGCAGCCTCCGGCCTCGGCCACGAACTTCGATACGAGGACGTCTTCACCCATTGCGAGAACCATCCCGCAGCCGTCGCGCTTCTGGCTCGCGCGCTGGACGCGGAAGGCATCGCGCATCGGCCGGGCGAGCCCATGTACCCTTCCGAGGATTTCGGCCGCTTCGCCGCCGTCTCTCCCTCGGCCATGTTCTTTCTGGGTGCCGGCCTCGACCACCCGCGCCTGCACAATCCCGACTACGACTTCCCCGACGACCTCATCGCCATCGGCGCGCGGGTGTTCCTGCGGGCGGTGCGCGAGGCCTTGGGATAGCGGGTCTCACGCCCTCGGCGCGATGGGCTCCCAGCCGTGGCGGATCGTGAGGTCCGGCAGATCGGCGCTCCAGACATGGCCCTGAAAGGGCTGGTCCTCGGCGCGCGAGATGGCGCGTCCCGCCAGCGCGCAGAAGAGAAGCGTGCCGACCGCGCCATGGGCGACGATGGCGAGATCGCCCGTGCCGTCATGCTGCTGGACGATGCCGCGCACCGCGCCGAGGATGCGGCTCTGCGCATCCACCGCACGCTCCCAGCCGCGCACGCTTGTCTGCGGCTCGGCAAAGAAGGCGTCGGCCACCCTCTCGAACTCCGCCGGCGGCAGGAAGCCCGTCGCGCTGCGGTCGTTCTCGCCGAGTTCCGCCAGGACCCGGACGCCGAGACCCCAACGAGCGGCGAGGATGCCGGCGGCCTCGATCGCCTTGGTTTCCGTGCTCGCCCAGACTTGGCGGAGGCCGCTCAGTGTCTCCCGCCCGGCGAAATGGCGCATCCGCTCGATGCCGGAGGGCTGAAGATGCCAGCGCTCGATCGGCACGCTCGGGTCCACGACCACCTCGGGATGGCTGACGAAGAAGAGCGTGGCCATTGGGGTCAGCGGTTCTTGATGACGACGCAGGAGCCGCCGGCGCTGCGATACTTGTTGCAGAAGGCGTCGGCCGCGCCGCGCGAGTTGGCGCCGATGCGGATGGCGGTGATGCGGCGCGGGCCAGACATCGGCCGGGTGCGCATGACGATCGGCTCGACGCCGCCGAGAAGGCCGGGATAGCGGTCCTGCAGCTTGCGATAGAGACGAACGGCGATGGCCTCGTTGGGATGGCCGGCGACCTGCGCGCCCCAGGGGCGCATGGGCGCGCTTTCGACCGCCGCGAAGACGGCGCGCGTCGGCAGGATCGGCAGTCGGCGGCACGCGACGGCGAAGTCCAGATCCTTCACCAGCGGCGTGACGGCGGCCTCGCGCTTTTCCTCGCGAAACCAGGCCGCCGGCTGCGCGGTGATGGAGAGGACGTAGTCTTCGGTCTCGTAGGGCAGCCGCCCGCCGCTCTGCATCCAGCGCTTCACGCGGTTGATGCCGCCATTATAGGCCGCCGCCGCCAAGCCCCAGGAACCGAGTTCGGAGCGCAGGTCACGCAGATAGGTCGCGGAATGACGCAGCGCCTCGCGCTTGTCGAACGGGTCCGACAGGCCGCGCTCCTTGGCCGTGTAGGGCATGAATTGGGCGATGCCCTGCGCGCCGACGGGCGACTGCGCGGATTCGTCGAAGCGCGATTCCTTCCAGATCAGGCGCGCGAAGAATTCCGGCGCCATGCCGACGGATTTGGCGTTCTCGGCGATGAGATCGCAGATTTCGGCGACGCGCGGATTGTTCTTCTCGCCCGTCTTGTCCTCGGCCCTGGCGCTTGGCGTCAGAGCAAGCGCCAAGGCGATGGCGGCCAGCGAAAATCGAGGCGAGTTCATTCGGCGGCGGCGCGCCCGCCCCCGAAGCGGCGCTCGATATAGGCGAGCACCATCTCGTGGAATTCCTGCGCGATGCCTGCGCCGCGCAAGGTCGCGACCTTCACCCCGTCCATATAGACGGGCGCCGAGGGCACCTCGGCGGTGCCGGGCAGCGAGATGCCGATATCGGCATGCTTGGATTCGCCCGGCCCGTTGACGATGCAGCCCATGACGGCGACCGACAGCGCCTCGACGCCGGGATAGCGCTCGCGCCATACGGGCATGTTGCGGCGGATGTCGTTCTGGATCGTCTCGGCGAGTTCCTGGAACAGGGTCGAGGTCGTGCGCCCGCAGCCGGGGCAGGCCGCGACGATCGGAATGAACTGCCGGAAGCCCATGGTCTGGAGGATTTCCTGCGCGACCTGCACTTCCTTGGTCCGGTCGCCGCCGGGCTCGGGCGTCAGCGAGACGCGGATCGTGTCGCCGATGCCTTCCTGGAGGAGGATGCCCATGGCGGCCGAGGAGGCGACGATGCCCTTCGAGCCCATGCCCGCTTCCGTCAGGCCGAGATGGATCGCATGGTCGGTGCGCCGCGACAGGTCGCGATAAACGGCGATGAGGTCCTGAACGTTGGAGACCTTGGCGGAGAGAATGATCTTCTCGCGCGCCAGACCCGTCTCCTCCGCCAGCGCGGCGGAATGGAGCGCGGACTGGATGATCGATTCCCGCATCACCGCGCGCGCCGAAAGCGGCTGCGCGAGGGCCGAGTTCTCGTCCATCAGCCGGGTCAAGAGTTCCTGATCGAGCGAGCCCCAGTTGACGCCGATGCGCACCGGCTTGTCGTGCCGGATGGCCATTTCGATGATGTCGACGAACTGCCGGTCCTTCTTGTCCTTGAAGCCGACATTGCCGGGATTGATGCGGTACTTGGCGAGCGCAGCGGCGCAATCGGGATAATCGGCCAGCAGCTTGTGGCCGATATAATGAAAGTCGCCGACGAGCGGCACGGAGAGACCCAGCCGGTCCAGCCGCTCGCGAATGCGGGGCACGGCGGCGGCCGATTCCGGCCGGTCCACGGTGATGCGCACGATCTCCGAGCCGGCGCGCGCAAGCTGCGCCACCTGCGCGACGGTGGAATCCACATCCGCCGTGTCCGTGTTGGTCATGGACTGGACGACCACCGGGGCCGGTCCGCCGACGAGAACGCCGCCGACATTCACGCCCACCGTGCGGCGGCGGGGCAGCGGATCGGCGAGAACGGGTTCGATCGGCAAGGCTGCGGTCATCGGGTGGCTTCCCAGCGAAAAGGCGGTGGCGGCTCCGGGTGGCACCCGTGCGAGCGCGAGGTCCAGACCCGGGGTCTATATCGCCTCGCGCGCGTGTCAAATGAAGAGGCTTCGTGTCGCGAGCATGACGCAAGCCTCGTTAACAGACGCGTCACGACTTGCGGCCGGCGCTTGGGCCTGTCACCTCCCTGCCCGACCGGTCCCGCGCGCCCCTTCGCCGCGCGGCTCGTTTCTGGAAGGAGTGTCCATGCCCCTCGGCGCCGCCCTTTGCCTGTTCTGCCTTCTGATGCTGGCGGGCTTCCTGCCGATCTGGCCGTGGTCGCGCGGCTGGTCCTACCGCCCCGCCATCCTGCTCGGCGTCGTCTTCACCGTCGCGGTCATGATCTGGGTGACGATCCTCGTCTAGGGGCCCTGTCTGCGGGCCGGCCCCCTGCGGCGAAATGTGTCAGCAATGTGGAACCCGAACACGTTGGCGTGAGTTGTTTGCCTGTCTTAGTTCTCGCGGAGTTCCCCAATGTCTCTCGGCACCATTCTTCTGATCGTCTTGATCCTGCTCCTGATCGGCGCGTTTCCGGGCTGGGGCTACTCGCGCAGCTGGGGCTATGGCCCGAGCGGCATTCTCGGCTTTCTTCTCGTCGTGGTTCTGGTCCTGCTGCTACTCGGCCGCATCTGACGTAGAACCCGATCGAATCGAACGCTGGTCGCCTCAGGCGGCCAGCGTTTCGCGTTCGGGCGCGGCCCTGGCCGGCTGGGGCCGGTCGGCCCCGCGCATGAGGCCCGACAGGGCGAAGACCACGAGAAGACACAGGCTGAGGCCGAGGAAGACCGGCGAGAAGCCGAAATGCTCGGCGAAGACGCCGATGGCCGAGGGCGCGATCAGGATGCCGCTATAGCCGATCGAGGTCGCGATGGAGATCGCGACGCCGGGCTTCACGCCCTCGATATTGCCCGCCGCCGAGAAGGCGATCGGCACGAGATTGGCAAGGCCCACCCCGAGCACGGCAAAGCCCACAAGCGCCGCGCCGAAGCTGCCGGCAAAGCCGATCAGAACCAGCCCCACCATCGCGAAGACGAGCGACAGGCGGATGGTGCGCACCGCGCCCAGCCGATCGCGAATGCCGTCGCCCAGGAACCGGAACAGCGCCATGGTCGCCGAGAAGGCCGCGAAGGCGAGGCCCGAGGTCGCGATATCCGCGCCGAGATCCTGCCGGACATAGATGGCGCTCCAGTCGATCGTCGCCCCTTCCGGCACCATGGAGAACAGGGCGCAGACGCCAAGCGCCATGGCGACGAGCCTGGCCGAGCCGGCGCGCGCCGCGGGCGTCGCCGCATCCCCCTCCCCGTCGCTCGCCGCCGGGGCGGTGAGGCCGACATGCTTGTCCTCCATCAGGTGAAGGCCGATCGGCCAGAGGGCGAGAAGCGTGACGAGCGCGACGACGCTCGCTTGGCCCACCGAGCCGAGCCCGGCGATCAGCGGACCGCCGACCGTCGCGCCGAGAACGCCGCCGATCGACCAGAAGCCGTGACAGGAGGACATCATCGCCGAGGGCAGGGTCCGCTCGGCCTGGACGGCATTGGCGTTCATCGCGACATCCATGCCGCCCATGGTCATGCCGAAGAAGAGGATCGCGGCCGCCGCGCTCCAGGGCGTGGGCGCCAGAACCAGAAGCGGCAGGGCGAAGGCGAGCAGCGCCTGAAGCACCAGCGTCGGCAGGCGCGAGCCGAAGCGCGCCGTCGCCGCGCCGACGAGCGGCATGGCCGCGACGGCGCCGATGCCGAAGACGAGGATCAGGAGGCCGAGCCGCCCTTCGCTGAGGCCGAGCCGATCGGCCAGAAGCGGCACCTGCGGCGTCCAGTTGCCGAGAATGAAGCCGTTCACCAGAAAGGCGAGCGAGACCGCGATCCGGCGGGCCGGCCAGCGCGCCGGGCGATGGGAGGGGGACGTGGTCACGGCGGGGAAATCCTTTGCGGGAAGCTGGGCGCGGCTCGATGCGCCCATGGCGCGCGAGACGCGCGGCGATCGATCATGTTTCAGGAGGCCTTGCGGGCGGACTTGGCGCCGGCGGGCCGCTCGGTAAGGGGCGGCCGGGCGCGCAGGATGCGGATGCCCGCTGCCTCGAACTCGGCGAGCGCCTGCGGCGGCGCGTCGTGCTCCACGACGAGCGTGTCGATGCGGCCGGGCTCCAGAACGGGAAAGGGGGTGACGCTCGCCAGCTTCTCGTTGAGGGCGGCGGCGACCACGGCGCCGGCCCGCGCGCCGATCTCGCGCTTGAAAGCGGCGTCCTCGTAATCCTGCGCGGTGATGCCGATTTCGGCATCGACGCCGCAGATACCGAGCACGAGGAGGTCGGGGCGCATGGCCTCCGCCTCGCGCTGGCTGACAGCGCCGAGGCAGGCGCCCGTGTGCCGGTTCACCCGGCCACCGAACAGGACGACGTCGAGCGCGGGCTTGTCGGCCAGCGCGCAGGCGATCGCCGGCGCATGGGTGACGACGGTCGCCGCGAGACTTTGGTCGAGCGCTTCGGCCACGTGAATATTGGTGGAGCCCGCGTCGATGAAGATCGTCGCGTTCGGGCGGGTCATCTCGGCGATGCGCTCGGCCAACGCCACGGCCAGCGCCCGCTTTCGCTCCTCGGCCTCCTCGCGGCGCTTGCGCAGCGGCACGAGGCCGGGCGCGGGCGGCAGCGCGCCGCCATAGACGCGGCGGCACAGGCCCGCCGAGGCGAGTTCGCGCAGGTCCCGGCGGATCGTGTCCTCCGACACGGCGAATTCGCGCGCGAGTTCGGACGCGAGCACCCGGCCCTCGCGGGAAAGGCGGTCGCGGATCAGGGTCTGGCGTTCGGGGGTCAGCGACATCAGGCTCATCGGCGGGCGTCCTTTTCTCCGTCGCCCTATGCACGATCATGCACGATTCGTCAATTTCACTTCCGATTGATGCCTGACTTCGAGCCAAATCGCGCCAAACGAAAAACCCGCCACGAGGGCGGGTCGATCGTTCGGTGGGGAGATGCAGAAGGCTCAGAGCGCGCCGGCCGCCGGCTTGGGAAGGGCGGGCACCGCGCGGCGATCCTCGCCGCCGCCAAGCGTCATCACCCCGCAGAAGCCGACCAGCGCCATGCCGGCCACCGCCAGCGGATCGGGAAACTCGCCGAACAGGAGCGCGCCGAGAAGCGCGGCCCAGACGATCTGGCTGTATTGCGTCGGCGCAAGGCGGCTGGCGGGCGTGAGACGGGCGGCGACCACCATGGCGATGTTGCCGATGCCGGCGCACAGGCCGCCGATCACCAGAACCGGCCAATGCTGCGTGGACGGCATGACGAAGCTCGGGATCATCAGAAGGCCGTTGGTGGCCGTGGCGGCCAGAAGCACGCCGCCGACCAGCGTCAGCCGCTTTTCGGTCTGCCCGAGCGAGCGCAGGAGAATGGCGCCGAGCGCGCCGCAGAAGGCGCAGGTGATGGCGGCGAGATGGCCGAGCGTCAGGGCGTTGAAGCCGGGTCGCACGACGAGCATGACGCCGGCGAGACCGCCGAGCAGCGCCACCCAGCGCGCCGGGCCGACCGACTCCTTCAGGAGCAGCATGGAGAGGACGGCGACGAAGACCGGCAGAAGGAAGATCAGCGAATAGGCCTGCGCCATCGGTAGATGCGTGAAGGCGTAGATCGCCGACATGCCGCCGATCGTGCCCGTCGTCATGCGGGCGAGCACCATCCAGGGGCGGTGCGGGCGCAGGATCGAGCGCCAGCTGTCGGCCGGGCGCTTGGACAGGAGGGCCGGCCCGAGCGCGATCAGCGAGACGAAGAAGCCGATTTCGAAGGTGGGAAGCTCGGAGCCGAGGATCTTCCCGGCGGCGTCGGAGCAGGAATAGGACAGGTAGGCCAGGAACGCGAGAAGAATGCCGGACTGCATCGGAGGCGACTTTGCGAAAACAGGAAAAGCCGGCGTCGCGATCTGGCGATCGTTTGCCCTTGCGGGCGCGTATTCGGGACGGGGAAGCAGGCAAGCGCACTATCGCGCTTCCCCGTTGATAATTCCTTTCCAGAGCCCCTCGCAACGGCTCCAAGCCGCTGATTCCGATCATATAATCTTACGTGGTCGGCCGCGGCGTGATCGCACTGCAACACAAGGGCAAGTGCGGCAAAACCAAGGAGAACGAGGCGGCGAAAATAAGAATTTCCCGGTGATGCGAATGGGGCGCAGACGCTTGGCCGGGACCCGTTCCGGAAACGAGAACGGCCCGGCCGCGTCGCGCAGCCGAGCCGTCGTCGAGCTGGAAAAAGCGGCGTCAGTCGACCCGCAGCATCCGCCCCGCCTCGTCGGACACGAAGCACAGGTCGAGCAGTTTCTGGATGCCGGCGGCGTGCCGGAAGTTCGGCTGGCCGTTTTCGCCGGACATCAGCGCGAGGGCGAAGCGATGCTCGTTGCGCGGCGTCACCGGGCATTCGACCCTGACCCAGGTCTGCGTTTCCATGTCGGCCCCGAGGCAGGCCTCCAGACGCGAGTCCTGATGGTTGGCCCAGATGCGCAAGGCGCCGTTCTCGCCATAGATGGCGAGATTCAGATCGTTCAGATTGCCCGTCGCATAGCGCGACATGTGGACGACACCGAGCGCGCCGTTCGACATCTCGACCGTCATGGCGACGCTGTCGTTGACATCCAGCTTGTAGGCGCCGATCGCCCCGCCCTCGGCCTTGTCATAGGTCTTCATGCGCGCCTGGAGCGCGGCGAAGTCGAGCCCCGTGCCGAAGGTGACGAAGTCGAGAATGTGGATGCCGATATCGCCGAGCACGCCCTTGGAGCCATGCGCGGCCGACAGACGCCAGAGCCATCGCTCGTCCGTGCGCCAGTCGCCCCAATGCTTGGCGGTGAGCCAGCTCTGGAGATAGCTCGCCTCCAGATGCCGGATCGTGCCGATGCGCCCATCGTCCACCATGCGCCGCGCCATCTGGATCGCATGGGCGTTGCGATAGGTGAGGTTCACCATGTTGACGAGCCCGGCGCTCTCGGCCGCCTCGGTCATGGCGAGCGCGTCGGGATAGTTCACCGCCAGCGGCTTTTCGCAAAAGACCGGCTTGCCGGCCGCGATCAGCTCCAGCGTCGTCGCCTTGTGGACGCCGTCCGGCGTCGAGTTCACCGCCGCGTCGAACTCCCCCCAAGCGATGGCGTCGGGGAGCGAGCCGAAGGTCTGCGGGATGGAATGCTCCAGCGCGAAGAGCCGGGCGCGGTCGAGATTGGTGTCGACGGCGGCGACGACCTTGACGTTCGGGATGGCGGAGAAATGCTCGGCATGGCGCGCGGCGATGCCGCCCGTGCCGAGGATCAGGATGCGCTTTTCCTCGCTCATCGATAGCCCGCCTCGCCGGCCTTGTGCAGCGAGCCGCCCTTCTTCTCGATCTTTTCGCGCGCCTGATCGATCGGCACGTTCGGCGCCTCGGCCACCTCGCGCCAGGGCTTGGCGGGGTTGTAGGCCCAGCGCACGGCGTTGCGCAGAACGCGGCGGATGTCGGGGTCGTGATAGATCGGATAGGTCTCGTGGCCGGGCTCGAAATAGAAGATGCGCCCCGCCCCGCGCTGGTAGGTAAGCCCCGAGCGGAACACCTCGCCGCCCTCGAACCAGGAAACGAAGACCGTCTCCAGCGGCTCGGGAACGAGGAAGGGCTCGCCATACATTTCCGAGTTCGGCAGCTCGATCGCCTTGTCGATCCCTTGCGTGATCGGGTGGCTCGGATTGATCACCCAAAGCCGCTCGCGCTCGCCCGCCTCGCGCCAGCGCAGCGAGCAGGGCGTGCCCATCAGGCGCTTGAAGATCTTGGAGAAATGGCCCGAATGGAGAACGAGCAGCCCCATGCCCTCGTGGACGCGCTGGGCCACCCGCTCGACGATCGCGTCGTCCACCCGGGCATGGGCCTTGTGGCCCCACCAGACGAGAACGTCGGTCTCGTCCAGCCGCGCCTGGGAGAGGCCGTGCTCGGGCTCCTCCAGCGTCGCGGTGGACACCTCGACATCCGCGTCCTCGCCGATCCCTTGCGCGATCGCGTTGTGAAGGCCGTCGGGATAGACCTCGCGAACGACGGCGTTCTCCTTCTCGTGCAGGAACTCGTTCCAGACGACGACACGGATCGACATGGGCTGCCTCCCTCGGCATGATCGCGCGGAGCCCACCCGCCCCGCGCCTGCAAGACCTCCCCCGAGGGGCAGGTCGGTTCAGTCGGCCAGAAGAAGCGCCACGGGAAGCCGAGCCAGAACCTCGCTCAACTTCAGGCTGGCGCCGGCGGCGACCGGCTCCCCGGTCAAGATGCACTCGAAGCGAGCCCCCGCAAGGTGCGAGGGAAGGCGAACCGCCGTGTCCCCCCAAGTTTTCGCCTCGGGCAGGGGCTGCTCGGCACTTTCGCCCAGAAGTTGCAGCGCCATGCGCGGCGCGATCGTGACCGCGACGCGCCCTTCCTCGTCGGTCCGGGCGAAGGCGACCACATGCTCGGCCTTCTCGCCGGTGACCTCGAGCGGGATGTAGCGCCCCTTGGTGAAGAGCGTCGGCGCCTTGATGCGGGCCTTCAACGCGGCGGCCGTGAGCTTGGCCTTCACCCGCCCGTCGCGCCATTGCGGCAGGACGTCGGCGGGCGTGCCCCCCTCCTCCATCGCGCGCTTGCGGGCGGCGAAATCCACCTTGCGGCGGTTGTCGGGGTCGACGAGGCTCAGATCGTAGAACTCGGTGCCCTGGTAGATGTCGGGAACGCCCGGCGCGGTCAGCTTGATCAGCGTCTGCGACAGCGTGTTGAGCGCGCCGGCCACGACGAAGGGTTGCGCCTGCCGCCAGAAGCGCTCCAGAAGATCGCCCGTCTCGCCTTCGCGCAGGACCGCCGAGACGAAGCCCTTCAGCGCGCTTTCATAGGCTTCGTTCGGCGCGGTCCAGCTGGTGAAGCGCTTGGCCTCGCGCACCGCCTTTTCGGCGAAGGCGAGAAGGCGCTTTTCCGGCTCCTCGCGGGCCTTGGCGTCGGCCGGATCGAAATCGGCCGGCAGAACGCCGAGCAGCGACTGGTAGAAGCCCCATTCGGTGGCCGGGTCCGGCGAGACATGGGTCTCGCCCATCGCCGCCTCGCCCATCGCCTTGCGCCAGGGCTTCATGGCGTCGGCCATCTCACGCACCAGCTCGGCCCAGCGCTCGGGCGCCTCGCTTAAAGTATAGAGCCGGGCGCGCGCGTCCTCGCCGCGCTTGGTGTCGTGGGTGGAGGAGGCCATGAGCCCGTCCGGCTGGTCATCCAGGCGAATACCCATCTCCTCGTGGAAGCGCGCCGGCGAGGTGCCGTAATGGTCCGGCTCGCCGCCCACTTCGTTGAGCGCGATCAGGCGGTTGTAGCGATAGAAGACCGTGTCCTCCACGGCCTTGGCCATGACGGCGCCGGTGGTCTGCTGGAACCGTCGGGTGAAGTTGAGCGCGCCCGTCACGTCGCGCCCGTCCTCGAAGGCGAGCTTCAGGAGCTTGCCGACAAAGGCGATCGGCTCGTCGGCCTCGACCTTGCGGGTGCCTTTCGCGCGCTCCACCGTCTCGTCGATGACCTCGACATCCTTGTAAGGCACGCCGGCGACGCCGCAATAGGTGCGATAGACCGGCAGCGCGGTCGCGACTTCCACGATCGAACGGCTCATGTCGTCGCGGCCGAAATCGCGGGTTTCCAGATCGTTGGCCGCGACCTGCATGGCGGTCTCGGTCAGGACCTGCAATTCGCCCGCCAGATTGTGCGTGAAGATGGCGCGCTTCTGATCGGCGATCATGGCGCGCAGGTCTTCCTCCGTGCCGACGAAATCGGCATAGGCGCGCGTCATCGCCTCCTCTTTCGAGCCATCGACATAAAGGCCCGCGACGGCGGTGATGAACTCGTAGCCCGTCGTGCCCGCGATGTTCCAGCTCCGGCGCAGGCGCTCCGGTCCGGTCAGGATCTTCTCGACATGGATCGCGACGTCGCGGCGCAGCGCCTCGAATCCGCTGGCGAGCTCGGCCAGATAGCCCTTGGGGTCGGCGACGCCGTCCACATGGTCGATGCGGATGCCGTCCAGCCGGCGCTCGCGCGCGAGCTGGTAGATCGTGCGGTGCGAATCCCGGAAGACGCGGCGCATTTCCTGGCGCACGCCGATGAGGTCGGCGATCTCGAAGAAGCGGCGGTAGGAGAGCTTCTCGCGCGCCAGACGCCACCAGGCGAGGCGCCAGGCCTGCGCCTCGTGGAAGGCGTGAAGCGCATCGCGGTCGGCGTTCAGCGCCTCGATGCCGCTCTTCAGCGCGGCGAGGAAGGCGGGGTCGGCGACATGCTCGGCGAAGCGCTCGCCCAGTTCCTCGCCATCGGCCGGCACGGCGGCCGAGAAGCGGCGCACCAGACTGTCGCGCTCGGGATGATCCACGAAGGAGAAGACGTGGCTGAGCGTGCGCGGATCGACCGGCAGGCCGTAGCCATTGGCGGTGAAGCGCACCTCGCCGCGCTTTTCGTCATAGACCACTTCCAAGGCGCCGCTGCGCAGCGCCTCGCCATAGGGCGAGCCGAGCGTCGGGATGAGGATCTTCTCCTCGTCCCAGGAAATGTCGAAGGTCTGCGCGTAGCGGCTTTCGCGGCCCCAGCGCAGGACGTCCTCCCACCAGGCGTTCTCCTGCGAGACGCCCATATGGTTCGGCACGAAGTCGAGGATGAGGCCGAGATCGGCCGCCATCAGCGCGTCGCTCATCGCGGTGAAGCCCGCGTCGCCGCCGAGATCGGCTTCGAAGCGATTGTAGTCCACGACATCGTAGCCATGGGTCGAGCCCGGCGAGGCCGAGAAGACGGGCGAGGCGTAGAGATGGCTCGCCCCCAGTTCCTTCAGATAGGGAACGAGGTCCTTGGCCTCTGAAAACCCGGTCCCCTCGCGGAACTGGAGCCGATAGGTCGCGATCAGGGGACGGCTCATGGGGTCTCCGGTCTTTCGTCTCGCATCGCGCGAGCCATGGCTTGGAAGCGCTCGTCACCCGCCAGATCCTCCAGACGGATGTCGGAGCGGATGCGCCAGTTGGGATATTCGTCGGTCGTGCCGGGCAGGTTCGGCTGCTTTTCGGAGCCGATCATGTCCTCCACCTGCACGGCGAAGAGCATGGAATGCGTGCGCGCGCCGAAGCGGTGGATGGCGACCGCGAGATCGAAGGGCAGGCGCGCGGGAAGCTCGGCCTCCCCATGCGTCGCCGCGCCGTAGTCGGGCGGCAGAAGGTTCTCGTGGCGAAGCGCGGCGAGAAGCGTGCGCCGGTCGCGGTCGCGCTCGTTGAGATCGCGCTCGGTGGCGGCCGCGTTCTGCCGGCCGGTTTCGGAGCGAAGCCGAACGTCGGAGCCGTGCCACCAGCCCGACAGCGTCGCGAGGTCGTGGGTGGAGATGCAGGCGAGCGAGGTCGTGGGATACTCGCTCGTCGCCTTGAACAGCCCGTCCTTCCAGCGCTCGAAATAGAGGACCTTGTAGGACAGGATATGACTGTCGGCCATGGCCTCGCGAAAGCCCTCCGGCACGGTGCCGAGGTCCTCGCCGACGACGAGGCAGTTCGTGTCCTGCGACACGCGGGCCAGCGCGTCCACCATGGCGCCGAGCGGATAGCGCACATAGCCCCCGCCCGCCGAGCGCTCGCCCTCGGGAATCCACCAGAGCCGAGCGAGACCCATCGCATGGTCGATGCGGATCGCGCCGGCATGTTCCATGAGGCCGGCATAGGCGGCCGACAGCGGCGCGTATTGCCGCTCGGCCAGCGCCTTGGGCGAGAGCGGGGCGAGGCCCCAGTCCTGCCCGTCGGAATTGAACATGTCGGGCGGCGAGCCGACGCGCGCCTCGCGCACGGTCAGCGCCGGGTCGGCCCAGGTTTCCGCGCCGTCCGGCGACACGCCGACCGCGAAGTCGAGATAAAGGCCGATCCGCATTCCCGCCGCCTTGGCACGGCGCTGCGCTTCGGCGAGCTGGCGGTCGCAGAGATATTGCAGCCAGACATGGAAGCGGATCGCGTCCTCGTGCCCGGCCTCGAAGGTGCGCGCGCCCTCGCCGTTGCGGTCGCGCAGGTCTTCCGGCCAATTGTGCCAGCCGGCGCTGCCGCCCTCCGATCGCACGCTTTCCGAGATCGCCTCGAACAGGGCGAAGCCGCGCAGCGCGTCGCCGCCCCGCTCCAGAAAGGCGCGGAAGCTCTCATCGCGGCCGAGCCCGTCCTTGGCCTGCGCATAAAGCGTGCGCAGAAGCGGAACCTTCACCGCGCCGACCGCCTCGTAGTTCACGAGTTCGTCGCCGAGCCCCTCGAACAGGGCCGGATTCGTCTCGCGCAGGGCCGCGATCGCCGCCTCGCCCCCTTCGATCGTGTCGATCGCCAGATAGAACGGGTTGATGAAGCGGCGCGTGGAGGGCGAATAGGGGCTGTAGCGCCCCGCATCGCTCAGAAACAGCGCGTGCATCGGGTTGACGCCGACGAAGGCGGCTCCGGTTGGCGCCGCGGTTTCGGCGAGCCGCGCCAGATCCTCGAAATCGCCGATGCCGAGATTGCGGTCCGAGCGCAGGCTGTAGAGCTGGCAGGTGACGCCCCAGGCGCGGCTGGAGGTCAAGGCCTCGGGCAGCGCGCAGGCAAGGCTCGGCTTCTGCTCCTCGGCCGCGAAGCGCCCCGCCTCGCCGCCGTCCGGGTCGACATGCAGCGCGCGGAGAAGCGCGGCCTGCGCCGCCTCGTCGATGCGTTTCGGCTCGCCCATTTCGGACGTGTAACGGATTTGGATGCCGTGGCTGTCGGCCAGCGTTTCGAGGCTCTCACTCATCGTCGGGCTCCGCGATCAAGGGCGTGTCGGACAGAAGTGCGATGACGCAGGTGGCACAGAGCTTGCCATCGTCGCGCAGGGTCTCGAAGGCGTTCTTGTGATTGGTGTAGATGTTTTGCGCGGACGCCAGAGCGCCGCTCTCGAACACGCCTTCCGCGTCCCAGATCTCGTCGGACAGATTGACCACGAGATGCCAGAAGCGGCCCGGCTGAAGCTCCCAGGCGACCACGAAGCCGAGCCCTTCGACAAGCGCCATGCCCGTGCCGCCGAGCGCGCCGTCGAGAAGCGGCATCAGGGTTTCCTGACGGATGGTGAGGAGCTTGCGCGTCACCTGCAGCCGGCGCTTGTGGATCGGCTGCGTCAGGCGGTTCCAGTCGAGGCGCGACAGCTCGAAGGTCCGCTCGTCGTTCGGATCGGGGAAGATGTCGGCCGCTTCCGGGTCCTCGAAGGCGGCGAAGCTCTTGAACTCGCGCTTGCGCCCCTTGGACACGGCACTGGCGAGTTCGCCGTCGAAATCGGTGAAGAAGCAGAAGGAGTTCGTGTCGCCGAACTCGTCGCCCTGGAACATCAGCGGAATCTGCGGCGCGAGCAGCAGGATCGCCTGAAGGCAGTCGTAGACGCGGCCGGAGGTCAGCGAGCGCAGGCGGTCGCCGAAGGCGCGGTTGCCGATCTGGTCGTGGTTCTGGATGAAGTTGACGAAGGCGGTCGGCGGCAGATGCACCGACTCCTCGCCGACCCGCTTCTGTCGATGCTCCGATTCCTGTCCCTGGAAGACGAAGCCCGTGGCAAGCGCCGTCGCCATCTGCTCGGCCGAGTTCGGGTCGTAGTCCTTGTAGTAGCTTTCCTGGTCGTTGGTGCCGATCGCATGGGCCGTGTGGTGGAAGTCGTCGTTCCACTCGCCCGAGACGAGCGGGATCGAGCCGTCCTCGCCGCGCTCGATATGCCAGGTGATGTTGCGGTCGTCCTCGGTGGTGATGTGGACGTGGCGGTCGGTGATCGTCTCGCGCACGCGGGCGGCGAGCTCCTTCACGAGCGGCGTGTCGGTCGTGTCCTTGATCGAATCGATCGCGTCGAGGCGCAGGCCGTCCATGCGGAATTCGGTGAGCCAGTAGAGCGCGTTCTCGATCATGAACTCGCGCACCGGCGCCTCGTCATAGGCGATGGCCGCGCCCCAGGGCGTCGAGATTTCCTGATGGAAGAACTCCGGCACGTATTCGGGCAGGTAGTTCCCGTCCGGACCGAAGTGATTGTAGACGACGTCGAGGAACACCATCATGCCGCGCTCGTGCGCGGCGTCCACGAGGCGCTTCAGCCCCTCGGGGCCGCCATAGGCCTGATGCGGCGCGTAGAGAAGCACGCCGTCATAGCCCCAGCCGCGCTGGCCGCCGAACTGGGCGACCGGCAGAAGCTCGATCGCGGTGATGCCCGCGTCGCGAAGATGGTCGAGCTTGCCGATGATCGCCTCGAACGTGCCTTCCGGCGTGAACGTGCCGACATGCAGCTCGTAGAAGACGCATTCGTGCCAGGGCCGGCCGGCCCAGTCGCCTGTGCGCCACTTGTGCGCTTCCGGGTCCACCACGCGCGACAGCCAGTGGACGTCGCCGCCCTGCCCGCGCGCGGCCGGATCGGGGCGCACCTTGCCGCCGTCGAAGCGGAAGCCGTAACCGTCGCCCGGCTGGATCTGATCGGTCGTCAGCTCCCACCAGCCGCCCTCGGCCTTGGTCATGGGCTCGAAGCGATCGCACTGATCCGCGTCCGATTCCGCGCTTGCGACCTCGACCTGCCCGGCATTGGGCGCCCAGATGCGGAAGCGCGTCCGGCCATCCGCGTATTGCGCCCCCCAACTGAGGTCGAAGGAGAAAGTGCTGCCACCGTTCATCAAAGGCTCCGCCGGTTCGCCGATGTCATGCTGGGCGAGCCCCCGTCCCTTCGCGCCGACAAGGGCCTCGTGGGGCGCGGGAGGGGGCTCGCAACTCTTGCCTTGCGCTTAAGTGGAGCGGGAAGCGGCGGTGCCAGTGAGCGGGGAGGCGAAATTTTCTGGTCGCCCCCGCTGCTTGCCCGCCGTTCGAACCCGCTTCCGGCCCGCTCCGGTCAGCCGAGCGCCGGCTCCGCCTGGGGCTCGTTGGCGGCGTTGGACTGGCGGCCCATGTCCTCGGCTTCCTTCGAAAGCCCCTCGTCCGCCGACGCGCGCTGCCCGACGCGGCCATGCACGAGATCGTGGATGAAGCCGAGCTTGCCGATGACGGTCGGCGACAGGACGAAGGGATAAAGGTCCTGCAGGCCCATGGCGCGGTTCAAGGAGTTAAGCGCCTGGCTGAGCGCCAGCCAGGCGTCGGCGATCTCCTCCATCGTCGTGTTCGGGTCGTAGACCTTCACGTTGAGGTCGGTGGTGAGGATGCCGTCGCGATCGAGGCGCGGCTGGATGGCGATGCCGAAGGAGCCGCCCACTTCCAAAGTGTCGATGATGTGGAGATAGTGCGCCCAGGTCTCGGCGAAATCCTCCCAGGCATGGGAGCCGGCATAGGAGGAAACGTAGTCCTCCTGCCAGTTGGGCTTGGGGCCGTTGTTGTAGTGGTTCTGGAGCGCCTGCCCGTAATCCTCGCGATCGTCGCCGAACACGGCGCGGCATTCGTCCAGGAGGTTGCCGTCGCGCACCAGGATGTCCCAGTACCAATGGCCGACCTCGTGGCGGAAATGGCCGAGCAGCGTGCGATAGGGCTCGCCCATCGCGGTGCGTCGGGATTCGCGCTCGGCATCGTCGGCCTCGGCGAGCGCCACGGTGATGATGCCCTCGTCATGGCCGGTCATGACCTTCTCGCCCGTCGCCGGGTCGTCGGCCAGGAACTTGAAGCCGAGCCCTTCGGGATGCTCGTCGCGCGTGTAGAGCGGGAGGTTGAGGCGCAGCAGCGTATAGAAGAGCCGGTGCTTGGCCGCTTCCATCTTCGCCCAGAGCGCCTGATTGTCGGGGTTCGACAGGTCGGGCACCATGAGATTGTGCCGATCGGCGAGGCACAGGCGCTCGTCGGAGCCGGCGGGCACCAGCCAGTTGCAGACGCCGTACTGGTAATTGTCGCAATAGCGCCAGTGCGAACCGTCGCTGCCGCGACCGACCGAGACCCAGCCGTCGTCGGCCGCTTCCAGCGCCAGGACGCGGTTGGAACGCGGCTCGTAGCCGAGCGCGTGGCCGCAGCGCTCGCAGACCACATTGTTGAAGAAGACGACCTGATCGCAGGACGGGCAGGAAAAGAGCTTCATGGGAGAAGTTCCAAGGCAAGAGGCGGGCGGAGTTGCGCGGCTAACTCGGCCCCGTCACGCTTGTTCCGCACTGCAACCGATTCCGTTAATAATTCCAGAGAATCGCACGCTCCCTGTGGCGCGGCGGTTTCGGCGTCCCTTGCGAGCGCCTATGCTGCCCTTTCGACCGGTCATGCCCAAGGGACCCGATGCCGATCCTCGCCGCGCTCCGCCACCTGACCCATTACCGCTACGACCGCCCCGTCACGCTCGGGGCCCAGACGATCCGGCTGCGGCCGGCGCCCCATTCGCGCACCCGCACCCCGGCCTATGCGCTGCGGATCGAACCGGCCGGCCATTTCGTCAACTGGCAGCAGGACCCGTTCGGCAACTGGCTGGCGCGCGTCGTCTTTCCCGAGAAGGTGCGCGAGCTGCGCATCGAGGTCGACCTTCTGGCCGACATGACGGTCTATAATCCGTTCGACTTCTTCATCGAGCCCGGGGCGGAGGAGTTTCCCTTTGCCTACAGCGCCGATCTCACGGTCGATCTGAAGCCCTATCTCGCCCATGACCCGGCCGGGCCGAAGCTCCAGAGCTTTCTCGAAACGGTGGACCGCACGCCCCGCCGCACGGTGGATTTCCTGGTCGATCTGAACCGGCTGGTCGAGCAGCGCATCGACTATCTGATCCGCATGGAGCCGGGCGTGCAGACGCCCGAGGAGACGCTGGAAAAGGCCTCGGGCTCCTGCCGCGATTCCTCCTGGCTCCTCGTCAACGCGCTGCGCCATCTCGGCCTCGCGGCGCGCTTCGTGTCGGGCTACCTGATCCAGCTGAAGCCCGATCGCGTCGCCATCGACGGGCCGGCCGGCACATCCGTGGATTTCTGCGATCTCCATGCCTGGGTCGAGGTCTATGTGCCGGGCGCGGGCTGGATCGGGTTCGACCCGACCTCGGGCCTCATGACCGGCGAGAGCCATGTGCCGCTGGCGGCGACACCCCATTACCGCTCCGCCGCGCCGATCTCGGGCGGCGTCGATTTCGCCGAGACCGAGTTCGACTTCGCCATGGAGGTGACGCGCGTCTCCGAAGCGCCGCGCGTCTCCAAGCCCTTCTCGGACGAGAGCTGGGAGGCGCTCGACGCGCTCGGCCACAAGGTCGATACCGATCTTCAGGCGATGGACGTGCGCCTCACCATGGGCGGCGAGCCGACCTTCGTCTCGATCGACGATTTCGAGGGCGCCGAATGGAACGCCGACGCGACGGGTCCGCGCAAGCGGGGCCTCGCCGACGGGCTCCTGCGCCGGCTCCAGACGCGCTTTGCGCAAGGCGGCTTCCTGCACCATGGGCAGGGCAAGTGGTATCCCGGCGAATCCCTGCCGCGCTGGACCTATTCTCTTTATTGGCGCAAGGACGGGCAGCCGATCTGGCGCAACCCCGCTCTGTTCGCGCCCGAAGACGGCGCGCCGCCGGCCGTGGCCGACGATGCCCGCTCGCTTCTGGAAGGCGTCGCGGCCCGGCTCGGCGTCGAGCCCGGCAACGCCCTGCCGGCCTATGAGGACCCGTCCTACTGGCTGGTGCGCGAGGCGCAGCTGCCCGAAAACGTCTCGCCGGGCAATTCCAAGCTCGAGAACCCGGAAGAGCGCGCGCGCCTCGCCCGCGTCTTCGACCGTGGGCTGAACAACCCGGTCGGCTACGTCATGCCGGTCCAGGCATGGCAGGCGCTGCCCGCGCGCTGGATGTCCGAGCGCTGGTCGACCCGGCGCGGCAAGCTCTTCCTCGTGCCGGGCGATTCCGCGCTCGGCTATCGCCTGCCGCTCGCCTCCCTCCCCTATCTCTCACCTGCGCGCTATCCCTACACGCATCCGGCCGACCCGATGCAGCGCCTGCCGGAATTGCCCGAGCGCGAGATCCTGGGGCAGGTGCAGCGGCGCATCTCGCAGGCCGACCCCGCCCCCGCCTGGTCGCCCCCCGAGCCCGGCCCCGAGGCCGAGATCGGCGGCTATGTGCGCACCGCGCTCGCCATCGAGCCGCGCGACGGCATCCTGCATGTCTTCATGCCGCCGCTGGAAACGGCCGAGGCCTATCTCGATCTTCTGGCCGCCGTGGAAGACGAGGCGGAGGCGCTCGGTCTCTTCGTGCGCATCGAGGGCTACGCCCCGCCCTTCGACCCGCGCCTCAACGTCATGCGCGTCGCGCCGGACCCCGGCGTGATCGAGGTGAACGTCCATCCCGCCGCGTCCTGGGACGAGGCCGTCGCCATTACTGAGGGCGTCTACGAGGACGCCCGCCAGTCGCGGCTCGGCACCGACAAGTTCATGGTGGACGGGCGGCATGCCGGCACGGGCGGCGGCAATCATGTGGTGATCGGCGGCGCGACGCCGCTCGACAGCCCGTTCCTGCGCCGGCCCGACCTTCTGAAGTCGCTGGTGCTCTACTGGCAGCGCCATCCCTCGCTGTCCTACCTCTTCTCCGGCCTCTTCGTGGGGCCGACGAGCCAGGCCCCGCGCATCGATGAAGCGCGCCATGACGGGCTCTACGAGCTGGAAATCGCGATGGCTGAGGTGCCTTCGCCGGGCGAAGGGCTGGCCCCGCCGCCCTGGCTGGTGGATCGCCTGTTCCGCAACCTCCTCGTGGACGTGACGGGCAACACGCATCGCTCGGAAATCTGCATCGACAAGCTCTATTCGCCCGATGGCCCGACGGGCCGGCTCGGCCTCGTCGAGTTCCGCGGCTTCGAGATGCCGCCAGACGCGCGCATGAGTCTGGCCCAGCAGCTCCTCATCCGCGCGCTGATCGCCAAGTTCTGGCGCGAGCCGCAGTCAGGCCGCTTTGCCCGCTGGGGCACGCAGCTTCACGACCGCTTCATGCTGCCGGCGCTGATCTGGGAGGACTTCCTCGCGGTTCTCGCCGATCTCGACCGCTCGGGCTATCCGGTCCGGCCGGAATGGTTCGAGGCGCAGTGGGAATTCCGCTTCCCCTTCTGCGGCGAGGTCCGCCACGAGGGCGTGCGGCTGGAATTGCGTCAGGCGCTGGAGCCCTGGCATGTCATGGGCGAAACGGGCGCCATCGGCGGCACGGTGCGCTTCGTGGATTCCTCGGTGGAGCGGCTTCAGGTCATGGTCGAGGGCTACGACCCCGCCCGCCATATCGTGACCTGCAACGGACGGCCGGTGCCCTTGAACCCAACCCAGACGGTCGGCCAGTTCGTCGGCGGCGTGCGCTTCAAGGCGTGGCAGCCGGCGTCCGGCCTCCATCCGACCATTCCCGTCCATGCGCCGCTGACCTTCGACATCTACGATCGCTGGTCGGGCCGCTCGCTCGGCGGCTGCGTCTATCACGTCGCCCATCCCGGCGGGCGCTCCTACGACACGTTCCCCGTCAACGCCAACGAGGCGGAGGCGCGCCGCCTCGCCCGGTTCGAGGCGATCGGCCACACGCCGGGCGCCTTCCAGCCGCCGCAGGAAATCCCCGACCCGAGCTTCCCGCACACGCTCGACCTCAGACGGCCGGCCTTCCTTGCTGTCTAGGAGCGAGCAGACAGGGAGCACCGAGCCGGGGCGCTATGACGAGATGCGGCGCGCCGACGGCACGGTGCGCCCGCATTATCGCCCGCTCATGGACGCCCTTTCGGGCTGGAGCGAAGCGGAGCGCGACATGCGCTTTCGCGCCGCGCGGCAATACTTAAGCGAAGCCGGCGTCTTCTACCGCGCCGGCACGGAGGGCGGCGCGCGGCTTTGGCCGATCGCCTTCCCGCCCGTGGTCATCGAGGCGGAGGAATGGCGCCGGCTGGAAGCGGGCCTGCGCCAGCGCGCGCACTATCTCGAACGGCTGCTGGGCGATCTCTACGGCGAGCGGCGCATGATCCGCGAGGGGCATCTGCCGGGCCTTCTCCTCGCCGGCAATCCGGAGTTCCTGCGCCCGCTCGCCGACCAGGGCCGCTCCGGCCGCCCGCTCCTGCGCTTCATCGCGATCGATCTCGGCCGGGGGCCGGACGGGCGCTGGCACGTGATCGGCGACCGGACGCAGGCGCCGTCCGGCTCCGGCTTCGCGCTGGAAAACCGCGTCGCGACCTCGCGCGCCTTTCCCGATCTCGTGCGCTCGCTCCATGTGCGCCGCCTCGCCGGTTTCTTCGGCCGCTTTCGCGAAACGCTGAACGCCCTGAACGGGACGGAGGGCGCGCGGGTCGGGCTTCTGACCCCTGGCCCGCTCAACGAGACCTATTTCGAGCATTCCTACCTCGCCCGCTATCTCGGCTTCCATCTTCTGGAAGGCGGCGATCTCGTGGTGCGCGGCGACGAGGCCAAGATCCGCACGGTGGACGGCCTGCGCCCGATGCGCGTTCTCTGGCGCCGTCTCGACGCCGATTACGCCGATCCGCTCGAACTCTATTCCCGCTCGCGCATCGGCACGCCGGGCCTCGTGCGCGCCATCCGCGCCGGCAAGCTCGAACTCGTCAACGCGCTCGGCTCGGCGCTTCTGGAAACGCCGGCCTTCGCCGCCTTCGAGGATGCCATGGCCCGCGCCCTGATCGGCGAGCCCTTGCAGCTTCCCGTCGTGGAAACGCGCTGGCTCGGCGCGCCGGGCGAACAGGGGCTGGCCGAGCATCTGCCCGAGGGCTGGCGCCTCGTCCCAGCGCTTCCCACGCCCTCCGGCCCGCGTCAGGCCGCCGGCCCCGACCACCTTCTGGAGCGCGCGCGCCGCAGCGGCGGCGCCGAGATCGTGGCCGCGCGGCAGCTTCCCCTCTCCACCGTGCCCGTCTTCGGCGACGGCGAGCTGGAAAGCCGGCCCGTCACCCTCCGCGTGTTTCTGGCGCGCGGCGAGGATGGCTGGGACGTCATGCCCGGCGGCTTTGCCCGCGCCGCCCACGACGAGGGCGGCGACGCGCTCGGCATCACCGCCGGCGGGCGCTCGCTCGACGTCTGGATCGCCGGCGATCCCGACGAGCGGCCCGTCACGCTGCTCGCCCGCCCGAACGAGACCTATCAGCGCCGCCTGCCCGGCTCGCTGCCGGCGCGCGCGGCCGACAATCTCTTCTGGCTCGGTCGCTATGTGGAGCGGCTGGAAGTCGCCTTCCGCCATTGGCGCGCCGCGATCGACCGGGCGGAAGCGGGCGAGGACCCCGCGCCCGTGGACGAGGCGCGCATCGGCCTCCTGCGCATGGCTGGCGTCGGGCTCGGCGGAGCGGACCCGATCCACGGCTTGCGGGAGCTGGCCGACAGCGCCTTTCATCTGGCCTCGCGCATCCGCGACCGCTTCTCGCCCGACGCCTGGCGAGTTCTGGCCGAGATCGCCGAGGTGACGGCGGAGGCGGTGCGCCTGTCCCCGCGCGAGCGCGACGACGCGCTTCTGGCCGGCCGCGTGCTGACGCGCCTCGCCGGCTTCGCGGGGCTCGTGCAGGAGAACATGTACCGCTTCACCGGCTGGCGCTTCCTCGAATGCGGCCGCCGGCTGGAGCGCCTGTCGGCCACGGCCGAGACGGCGGCGGCCTTCGTGGCGGCGGGGGGCGACGGCGTCTACGAGGCGTTGCTGGAGTTCACCGACAGCCGCATGACCTATCGCCGGCGCTTCTCGGTGGAACTGGGAGCGGCGACCGTGATCGACCTGACGCTTCTCGACCCACTGAACCCGCGCTCCCTCGCCTTCCAGGCGCGCACGCTGGAGGCGACGCTCGCCGACCTGCCGGGCAACCTGCCGGGCGAAAGCCTCGACGCCGCCTCGCGCCGCGCGGCCCGGCTCCGCGTCCGGCTCCAGACCGCCGAGGCCAGCGAGGTCACGCCCGCCTTCCTGCGCCGCGTGGCGCGCGACGGGTTCGACATGTCCGATCTTCTTTCGCAGCGCTATTTCGCCCTCGCGCCCGCCGGCGAGATCGACCGCGCGGACACGGAATAGCGCCATGAGCCGCTACGATATCCGCCTGGAGATCGGCTACAGCTATCCCGGCTTCGTTCGCGACGCCCGGCACATCCTGCGCATCGCGCCGCGCGCCGGGGCCGGGCAGAGCGTCGAGCGCTTCCGCCTCGCGATCCTGCCGGAGCCCTCCGAACATGTCATCGAGGGCGACTTCTTCGGCAACCGCAGCGACCATGTCCTGATCGACCATCCGCACGAGGCGCTGCGCGTCGAGATGCGCGCGCGCGTCGATGTCCGCCGCCCCCTGCCCGAGCTCGGCGGCACCTTGAGCGTCGGCGCGGTGGTGGCCGAGGCGGCGCGCTCGCGCGACAGCGAGGGCGAAGGGCCGCTGCAGTTTCTAGGCTCCGGCCGGCTCGTCGCGCCTTCCGACGCGGTCGCGGCCTATCTCGGCGAGAGGCTGACCCCGGACATGCCGATCGGCGAGGCGGCGCTCGCCCTGTCGCGCCGCATCCAAGCCGAGTTCCGCTTCCAGGCGGGCGTCACCACGATCTCGACCCGCGTGGAGGAGACCTTCAGCGCGCGCCGGGGCGTGTGCCAGGATTTCTCGCATCTGATGATCGCGGGCCTGCGGGGCCTCGGCCTGCCCGCCGCCTATGCCAGCGGCTTCCTGCGCACCGAGCCGCCGCCCGGCCAGCCGCGCCTCGAAGGGGCGGACGCCATGCATGCCTGGGTGGAGGTCTGGACCGGGGCGGCAGGCGGCTGGCTCGGCTTCGACCCGACCAATGGCTGCTTTGCCGGCGAGGATCACGTTCTCGTGGCGCGCGGTCGCGATTATGCCGATGTCGCGCCGATCGACGGCGTGCTCATGACCTCCGGTCCGCAGCGCCACCATCATGCGGTGGACATGGTGCCGATCGGGGACGAGGCGCCGGTTCCCGCGCGGCCCGACAGGCCGGCGGTCGCATCTCCTTAACTTCATTCAAAAGCAATCTCGATCCATAAGGGATCTTTCCGGCGAGTGGGTTAGAAAGGGGTACGAGGGAGCGACGCGAGTCCCATGTCTATCGACCTGACCACCGTCTATGCGCTTTTGTTCGGAACGCTCGGCGTTTCGACGGCGCTGACCTTTTGGGAGCGTCGCTTCCATCCGCGGCGCAGCGACGTCCTGAACATGCTGACGCTGGGCTATCTCGCCTTCATCTTCGGCTCCGCCTTCATGGCCTTCCCGATCCTGCCGAGCCCCTACCAGCGCGCGCCGGCCTTTCTCCTGACGATCGCCGGCTACGGCACGATGCTCCACGCCGTCCTGCGCCTGAACGGGCAGGTCCTGCCGCGGTTCACGCCGATCGCGGCCCTGCCGCTCGCCTTGTTCTGCTTCGTGGTCTTTCCGCGTATCAGCTATGAGACCTGGAGCCTGTTCTGCTCCTTTTCCATCACGCTCGTCTCCGCCGGCGCGGCGCTGACGCTGATCCGCGGCGCGGCCTTCAGGACCTTGCGCTCGCGCATTCCCGCCTTCGGCGTCTTCGCCTTCCACACGCTGTTCTACGGTGCGCGCGTCGCGATCTTCGCGGTCGACGACTCGAAGAACTCGCCGCTCTTCTTCGCCACGCTGGCGAGGGTCACCATGTTCGAGGGCGTGCTCTTCGCCATCGCCGCGCCCATGCTGCTTCTGTCGCTGGTGCGCGAGGAAGGCGAGGCCCGCATCCTCACCGCCTCGCAGACCGACCATCTCACGGGCCTCGCCAACCGCCGCGCCCTGTTCGAGCACTCGGCCAAGCGCCTGCAGGAAGCGGAGGCCGCCGGCGAGGCCGTGTCGGTGCTGATGTTCGATCTCGACCATTTCAAGCGCATCAACGACACGCATGGCCATCAGGTCGGCGACGAGGTCCTGCGACTGTTCGGCTCCGTTCTGAAAGGCGAATTGCGCGGACAGGACCTGTCGGCCCGTTTCGGCGGCGAGGAATTCGTCGCGGTCGTCGTCGGCCGAAGCCTGGAGGACGCGCGGGAGGACGCGCAGCGCATCGCCCGTCGTTTCACGCGCGAGGTCTCCGGCCTCAACGGGCGCGCCATCCAGGCGACCGTCAGCATCGGGCTGGCGCATGGCAAGCCCCGTGCCGATGCGCTGGAGCGGCTCCTGCGCGAGGCGGACGGCGCGCTCTACCGCGCCAAGGCGCTCGGCCGAAACCGCATCGAGCAGGCCCCCGTCCTCGCCGCCGTGGCCTGAGAGCCTGCCACGCCTTCACGAGCCGGTGAGGCTCTGACGGAAACGCGACAGGCAAAGCCTCCCGCGTCCCCAATTCGCAAGCCCGACCCTCAGGCCTTCACGAGATCCTGCTCGTCGAGGAGTGCGGCGTCCAGCGCCGGCTCGGCCGCTTCTCCCGCCTCGCGGCGCGGCGCGAAGACCACGGTCGAGAGCGGCGGGAGGCTCAGCGACAGCGAGAAGGGCCGGCCGTTGCAATGGACCTCCTCGGCCTCGCGCCCGCCCATATTGCCGACATTCGAGCCGCCATAGATCTCGGCGTCGGTGTTCATCACCTCTTCCCAGAAGCCGCCATGGGGCACGCCGACGCGGTAGCCATGGTGGACATTGGGCGTGAAGTTGCAGACCACCAGCGCCGGGCGGCCTTCGCGGTCCTTGCGCAGGTAGGCCAGAACCGACTGCTCGACATTCGACGTGTCCACCCACTCGAAACCGTGCGGGTCGCAGTCGTTTTCATGCAGCGCCGGCAGGCCGCGATAGAGCGTGTTGAGATCGCGCACGAGGCGCTGCACACCGCGATGCTCGGCATGGTCGAGCAGGTGCCAGTCGAGCGACTGGTCGTGGTTCCATTCCGCCGACTGGCCGAACTCACCGCCCATGAAGAGCAGCTTCTTGCCGGGATGGGTCCACATGAACCCGTAATAGGCGCGCAGGTTTGCGAATTTCTGCCACCAGTCGCCCGGCATCTTCCCGAGAATGGAGCCCTTTCCATAGACCACTTCGTCATGGCTGAGCGGCAGGACGAAGTTCTCGGAATAGGCATAGACCATTCCGAAGGTCATGTGGTGCATGTGGTATTTGCGGTTGATCGGGTCTTCCTGCATGAAATGCAGCGTGTCGTGCATCCAGCCCATGTTCCACTTGAAGTGGAAGCCGAGGCCGCCGGCATAAGTCGGGCGCGACACGTTGGGGAAGGAGGTCGATTCCTCCGCATGGGTCGTGGCGTTCGGGAATTGCCCGCCGACCTGCTCGTTCGTCTCCTTCAGGAAGGCCATGGCCTCCAGGTTCTCGCGCCCGCCATAGATATTGGGCTCCCATTCGCCATGGCTGCGCGAATAGTCGAGATAAAGCATGGAAGCGACGGCATCGACGCGAAGTCCGTCGATATGGAAGCGGTCGAGCCAGTAGAGCCCGTTGGAGACGAGGTAGTTCTTCACCTCCGTCCGGCCGTAGTCGTAGATCAGCGTGTTCCAGTCCTTGTGGAAGCCCCGGCGCGGATCGGCATGTTCATAGAGCGCCGTGCCGTCGAAGCGGCCGAGCCCGTGAATGTCGGTTGGGAAATGGCCGGGCACCCAGTCGAGGAGGACGCCGATATCGGCCTGGTGGAACGCGTCCACGAGCCGTGCGAAGCCGGCCGGGTCGCCATACCTCGCGGTCGGCGCGTAGAGGCCGATCGGCTGATAGCCCCAGGAGCCGTAGAACGGATGCTCCGACACCGGCAGGAACTCGACATGGGTGAAGCCCATCTCCTTCACATAGGCGACGAGCTCGCGCGCCAGCGCGTCGTAGTCGAGGAAGGAATTGTAATCGCCGCGCTTCCAGGAGCCGAGATGCACCTCGTAGATCGAGACGGGCTTGTCGGCCGACTGCCAGTCGCTCCATTTGGAGCGGAAGGCGTCGTCCTTCCATTCGTGCTCCACCAGCCCGTCCACGACGGAGGCGGTGGAGGGCGCGAGTTCCTGGCGGAAGCCGACCGGATCGGCTTTCAGCGGCAGAACCTCGCCATGCCCGCCGATCAGCTCATATTTGTAGACCTCGCCGCGCCCGAGGCCGGGCACGAAAATCTCGAACACGCCGGCATCGACGCGCTTGCGCATGATATGGCGCCGCCCGTCCCAAGCGTTGAAATTGCCGACCACCGAGACGCGGCGGGCATCGGGCGCCCAGACCGCGAAGGCGACGCCCTTCACCCCGTCCATCTCGGTCGGGTGCGCGCCGAGCTTCTCGTACAGGCGGTAATGCCGCCCCTCGCGCATGAGATAGGTGTCGAGATCGCCTAAGATCGGGCCGAAGCGATAGGTGTCCTCCTCCTCCCACGAACTGTCGCCGTGCCAGAAGCGGAAGAGATGGTCGTCGAACCCCTCGGCGACGACGCCGGAGAAGAGGCCGTCCACCTCGCCGCGCTCGAGATCGGCCAGAACCTGACCCTTGCGGTCGATCACCTCGGCGCGCTCGGCGCCCGGGCGGAAGACACGCACCACGGCGCTGCCGTCGCCCGTGCGATGAGGGCCGAGAACGGCGAAGGGGTTTTCGTGACGGCCCTGCGCCAGGGCGCGCGCCTCGTCCCCATGCAGGCCGTGATCGATGCCGGAACCGGCGGAAAGAGTCTGGCTCATCAAAGGACCTGTCGTGTCTGGAGAAGGGAGACGATCCCGCGCAGCGGAATCGACAGCCAGGCGGGACGCATCGCCGCCTCGTAGCGCAGTTCGTAGAAGGCTTTCTGCAAAAGGAAGAGATCGAGAAGCCGGGCGTTCCCCTCGTCCGTGAGATCGACGCCGCTCGCCTCTTCCCAGGCGCGCAGGAACGCCGCCGAGGTTTCGTCGCGCCAGCGCTCGGCCTCGGCCCTTGCGCGCTCGGCCAGCGCCGGATCGTCGGTGCGGATCGCATCCAGCGCGGCGAAGGCGGCATAGTCGTAGGAGCGCAGCATCCCCGCGACATCGCGCAGCGGCGAGGTCTTGGCGCGGCGCTCGGGCAGGGAGCGGCCCGGCTCGCCCTCGAAATCGAGGATCACGATATCGTCGCCGCGCACCAGAAGCTGGCCGAGGTGATAATCGCCATGGATGCGCGTGCGCCGCCCGGCCGGCTCCAGCTGCTTGAAGCTTTCGAACCAGGCGGAAATGGCCTCCTCGCGCTCGCTCAGCGCCGCGATGTCGGCGCTCACATCCGCGCCGCCCCGAACGCCGCGCAGAACGGCGATCGCGCCAGAGGCCTCGTGCTTGGCCTCGTCCACGATGCGGGCGAGCGAGACGCGGTCCAGCGGCTCGGGGTCGAAGGCGGCATCGCCCGTCTGCGTGCCCAGCGCCGCATGCATCTCGCCCGTGCGCCGGCCGATCGTGCGGCCGGGATCGAAGGTGAAGGACGCGGATTGGCCCCCCTCGCCGGCGCGCAGGCTCGCGGCGAGAGCGCCGGTGACGGCGGCCCAGGCATCCTCGGCCCCCGTGATGCGCTCGAACAGGGCCGCGACGGCGGCGTGGCTGCCATCGGGCCGCGCCAGTTCCAGCGAGCCGAGGAGCGCCGGCGCGGCGGGAAAGCCGGTGTTCTCGGTCAGGAACTCCGTCACCTCCAGCTCGGGCTGCTCGCCATCGCGCAGGAGACGGTAGAATTTCAGGATCGCGACGCGGCCGATGCCGATCGACGTGTTGGACTGCTCGCCCGACAGCGGCGCGATCTCGCCGGTCTCGACGGCCGCCGCCGCCTCCAGCCGGTCGGCCTTGGCGCTGGAGGCCTTGGCGAGAAGCGCCGCGCCGCCCGCCTCCATCCGTCCGCCCTCCGCGATCAACCCGACGATGGCGCGGCAGAAGGCGGGGTCGCGCGTCGCGTCGATCAATTGCCGGTCACCCGTGAGCGTTCCGACCATCGAGGGCTTGATCCCCTCGCCGCGCGCGCGGACGGCGAGCGGCAGGAAATAGTGCTGCTCGCCCTCGCCCGTCGCGATCACCGCTTCGCCGGCCAGCGCCTCGTTCGCGCCCTCCACCATGCCGACCGGCACGAAGCGGACGCCGCTCAGGCGCTCGGACTTCGCCGCGAACCAGCGCTGCCCCTTCAGAAAGCGCGCCAGCGCCTCGCTCACCGCCGGGCCGGCGGCAAGACCGGGCAGCGCGGCCTCGGCGAAGGCGGGAAGAGCGTCGGACGACGTGTCGCCGGCCTTGGGGGAGACGGTTTCGGTCATGCGCATCCATCGTCAACAGCGGTCGGCGGAGGCCGGACCTTCGAGTGAGGAAGAGGGAAGAACGGGAGGCGGGTCCGTATAGCCGCCTCCCTCTCCCGTCAGACGGATAGACGGAAAATGGCGTAGGGAAGTTCCGCCGGCTCGAACCACCAATGCTGAACCTTGCCGGACCAGACGAACTGGCGGTCGTTCACGAGGTCCTCGACCTTCACCGTGCCATTGTCGGGCAGGCCGAATTCCCAGAGCGGCACTTCGAAATGGCCGCCCTGCGCCTGATGCGGGTCGAGCGTCACCATGACGAGGAGGAAGGACGAGAGATCGGCCGTCCGCTTGCCGTAGTAGAGGATGTTGTCGTTCCAGAACTGGTAGAATTCCAGATTGCGGAAATCGCGCAACGCCGGCTCGGACTGGCGCAGGCGGTTGAGGAGCGCGAAGTCGTCCCGAATGTTGCCCTCGCGCTTCCAGTCGAAGGCGCGGATCTCGTATTTCTCGGAGTCCTTGTACTCTTCCTTGCCGGTGACGAGCGGCTCGTATTCGCAGAGCTCGAAGCCGGAATAGACGCCGTAATTGCCCGCCAGCGTCGCGGCCAGCGCGGCGCGGATGCGGAAGCCCGGCCGCCCGCTCGTATGGAGGAAGAGCGGGTTGATATCCGGCGTGTTCACGAAGAAGTTCGGCCGCATGTATTCGGCGCATTCTTCCTTCGTCAGCTCGGTCAGATACTCGCGCAGCTCCCATTTCAGGTTGCGCCAGGTGAAATAGGAATAGCTCTGGTTATAGCCGACCTTGGCGAGGCGCTTCATGAGCTTGGGCCGGGTGAAGGCCTCCGCCAGGAAGATGACACCGGGGTCCACCGCGCGCACTTCCGCGATCATCCATTCCCAGAACGGGAAGGGCTTGGTGTGCGGGTTGTCGACGCGGAAGATGCGAACGCCCTTGTCCAGCCAGAACAGGACGATGTCGCGCAGCTCGACCCAGAGCGAGGGGATCGCGTCCGGCCCGTAGAAGTCGACATTGACGATGTCCTGATACTTCTTCGGCGGGTTCTCGGCATATTTGATCGAGCCGTCCGGCCGCCAGTCGAACCAGCCCTTGTGCTCCTTGATCCAGGGATGGTCGGGCGAGCACTGGATGGCGAAGTCGAGCGCGATCTCCAGCCCATGATCGGCCGCGCGCGTCACGAGACGCTGGAAATCGGCGAAGGAGCCGAGCTGCGGGTGAAGGTCCTTGTGGCCGCCCTCGTGCGAGCCGATCGCATAGGGGCTGCCCGGCTCGCCCTCTTTGGCCGTGACGCTGTTGTTCTTGCCCTTGCGGTTCGACTTGCCGATCGGGTGGATCGGCGGAAAATACAGGACGTCGAAGCCCATTTCCTGGATATCGGGCAGGCGCGCGATCACGTCGTCGAACGTCCCGTGGCGCGCGGGATCGCCGGATTGCGAGCGCGGCATCAACTCGTACCACGCCGAGAAGCCCGCCGCCTCGCGGTCCACCCAGACCGGCACTTCGAGAGGATAATGGGTGAGGTTGGCCCGCACGCCCGCGCGGCGCAGAAGCTCGATCGTGTCGGCCTCGGTGAGAACAGCGTAGAGCGCCGCCTCGTCTTTCAGCTTGCGCAGCTTCTCGACCCGGCCGCGCAGGTCCTTCAGGGCCTTGGCGTCCTCGCGCGAGCCACGGCCGGACTCGGCCGCCTGTTCCAGAAGCCCCTCGCCTTCGCGCAGTTCGAGCGCGATGTCGACGCCCGCGTCGCGCTTCTTCTTCGTGTCGCTCGCCCAGGTGCCGAACACGTCGCGCCAGGCGATGATGGAATAGCGATAGGGGCCGGGCGTGGCGAAACGCACGGTGGCGCCCCAGCGGTCGTTGCCGATGAAGACGAAGGGCGTTTCCTGGCCCTCCATCTCGCCGCCATGGGTGATGAGCGCGGCGGCGATGATCTCGTGCCCGTCGGAGAAGATGTCGGCCGTGACCGTCAGCGGCTCGTTCTCGACGCGCTTGACCGCAAAGCGGCCGCCGTCGATCAGCGGCTCGACGCCTTCGATCACGACGCGGGCGCCGGCCAGATCCTTCAAAAGGGCGATGGACTGTTCCTGAGCGGCGGCCTGAGCGGCCGCGCGCTTCTTGGGCTTGACCGCGACGGGTTCGGGGAGAGCCATGGACGAACCTTCTTTGCCGTTGCGACGAGGCGGGAGCCGCGCCCCTGTTCTTGGCAAAGGAATAGGGGGCGGCGTCGATTCATCCAGTCACGCGGCGCGCTTTCTCCCGCGCCGGCCCCGGCTTTATTCTTGGGCGGACACGACCTGCCGCTGTTCGCCGAGGTGCGGATTGCCGAGCGTCACGATATCGCCGGCCTTCAGGAAGACCGGCGGCTTCATGCCCGCGCCGACGCCCGCCGGCGTGCCCGTGGTGATCACGTCGCCCGGCTCCAGCGCCAGGAATTCCGACGTGTAGGAAACGATGGTGGCGAAGTCGAAGATCATGTCGGCCGTCGTGCCGGTCTGCATCCGCTGGCCGTTGACGTCGAGCCAAAGCTCCAGCGCGGCCGGGTTCTCGATCTCGTCCCGCGTCACCAGCCAGGGGCCGAGCGGGCCGAAGCCGGGGGCGCTCTTGCCCTTCAGCCATTGCCCGCCGCGCTCCTTCTGCCAGGCGCGCTCGGACACGTCGTTGCACAGGCAGAAGCCGGCGACGTAATCCAGCGCCTCGTCCTTCGAGACCTGATAGCAGCGCTCGCCGATGACGATGGCGACCTCGACCTCCCAATCGACCTTGGTGGCGCCGTTCGGAATGGCGAAGCCGTCGCGCGGGCCAGCGATGGAGGACACCGCCTTGTTGAACAGAAGCGGCTCGCTCGGCGTCTCGGACCCCGTCTCGGCGGCGTGTTCGGCATAGTTGCGACCGACCGCGACGAAGTTCCTCGTGCCGCCGACCGGGGGGCCGAGCCGGTGGCTCGGATCGGCCTTGGGCAGGCTTTTCGGGTCGAGCGCGCGCAGCTTCTCCAGCCCGTGGCGCGAGAGCACCGCGCCGGCGATGTCGTCGATCTCGCCCGACAGGTCGCGGATGCGGTTTTCCTCGTCGATCAGCCCCGGCTTCTCGGCTCCCGGCTCTCCGAAACGCACCAACCTCATGCCTGTCCCTCCTGCTTCTCGCCGGATCGCCCGGCGGATTCCTGTCGCCCCTTCGACGCCGCGCGTTCAAGCGCGTCATCGCTCCGCCATCTAGCGCGGCGGGAGCCGGTTTTAACCGGCCATCGCGGCCAAGCCTCCGTGAGCGGGCGGCGGCAGCTCGCTCGCGCCGCGCGAATGAAGTCGGCGGCCGGCGGCATAGGTCGCGACCACCGCGCGCTCGTCGCCGAGGACGGTCAGCGCGAAGAGTTCCTCTTCCAGCGTCTCCACCCGCTCCATGCGCTGGCGCAGCGCCGGCGTGGCGCGCGCGTCGAGAATCGTGAGGTCCGCCTCGAAGCCGGGCGCGACCTGTCCGATGCGGTCGCCATGGCCGATCGCGTCGGCATTGCCCGCCGTCATCATGTAGAAGGCCGCATGGCCGGGCAGGCGCTGGCCGCGCAGCGCCAGAACCTTGTAGCCCTCGCCCGCCGTCTGGAGCATGGAATAGGACGTGCCGCCGCCGATATCGGTGGCGAGCCCCATGCGCAGGTTTGCAGCCAGCGCGCCGTCCCGGTCGAACAGGCCGGAGCCAAGGAACAGGTTCGAGGTCGGGCAGAACACCGCCGTCGCCTGATGCTCGGCCAGCGCCGCGCGTTCGCGCTCCGACAGGTGGATGCAATGGCCGAACAGGGCGCGGCGGCGCACGAGGCCGTAGCGCTCGTAGACGTCCGTATAGTCTTTCGCCCAAGGGAAGAGTTCACGCACGAAGGCGATCTCGCCGAGATTCTCGGAGAGATGCGTCTGGATGGCGAGATCGGGATGGTCCTTGGCGAGCGCGCCCGCCACCTCCAGCTGCGCCTCGGTGGAGGTCGGCGCGAAGCGCGGCGTGATCGCGACCTCCAGCCGCCCCGCCCCGTGCCAGCGCTGGACGAGCGCCAGCGTTTCGTCATGGGCGCGCTCGGGCGTGTCGGTGAGCTCGGGCGGCGCGTTGCGGTCCATCATGACCTTGCCGCCGATCATGCGCAGGCCGAGCCGCGCGCTTTCGGAAAAGAAACTCTCCGCCGATTGCGGATGCGAGGTGCAGAAGGCGACAGCCGTGGTCGTGCCGTTGCGCAGAAGCTCGCGCAGGAGGAACTGCGCGGCAGCGTCCGCCACCACGGGGTCGCCATAGCGCGACTCCTCGGGGAACGTGTATTTGGCGAGCCATTCCATCAGCTCCGTGCCGTAGGAGGCGATCACCTGCGTCTGCGGCATGTGGAGATGCGGGTCGATGAAGCCGGCCGTCAGCAGAAACGGGCGATAATCCGTCACCGGCTGATCGGGGCCGAGCCCGTCGAGAAGCTCGCTCGCCTCGCCCACGGCCTGGATGAGGCCGTCGCGGATGACGACGAGCCCGTCCTCGATGAAGCGCGCAGCCGGGGTCTCGCCCGGCTGGAGAGGCTGCACGTCGTAGGAGAGAACGCGCGCGCGAAGGGCGAGCGTGCCGCCCGCTGGAATCGTGATGTCGGTCATGGCGGGGAGTCTAAACCCTGTGGGTGCGCGGAGATAGGGCGAGACGAAACCTTTGGGCGGAGAGCCGGGCGCGTTGTCGTTTCCGCGAGGCGCCAAGCGCCGTCCATGCGGCGCATGGGCGGGGAGCGGCGAGGGAAAGGACTTGGCGGATCGGCCCTGAGAGGTGTCGTTCCCGCTTTTAGGGACGGTAACGGCCGCTGCCGGTTTCCAGCCAGCGGGCGAGCGCCAGGCGCTCGGAGGGCTCCATGCCCGTGATGTTGCCGGGCGGCATGGCGTGGGAGCGCACAGCCTGACGCTCGATCAGCGAAGCGTTCAGGACGATGTCGCGGCCGTTTTCGAGAAGCACGCCCTTGGGCGCATGGCCCATGCCCGGCCAGAGCGGCTTGCGCGCATGGCACATGGAGCAGCGCGACTGGATGATGCCTTCGGCCTCCTGAAACTGAGGCGAGCGGGCGAGCGCGAGCTGCGGATCGGCAGGAAAGTCGAGGCTCTCGTTGGTGGAGGACGCCTCGCTCAAGGGTGAGGCGCGCCAGCCCGGCGCGCCCGACAGGGTGATGACGAGGGCGAACAGGACGCCCGCCACGGCCCAGCACCACCAGAGATGCTGGCCGGTCTTGTGCTTGGTGTTGAAGAAATGGCGCACGACCGCGCCGATCAGCAGCACCAGCCCCGCGATGGCCCAGTTCCATTCCGTGGCGAAGGCCAGCGGATAATGGTTGGACAGCATCAGGAAGATGACCGGCAGGGTCAGGTAGTTGTTGTGCAGCGAGCGCTGCTTGGCCGCCGCGCCGAGGCGCGGGTCGGGCGAGCGCCCGGCCTTGAGGTCCGCCACCACGATCTTCTGGTTGGGGATGATGAGCATGGCGACATTGGCGGTCATGATCGTCGCGATCATGGCGCCCGTGTGCAGCATGGCCCCGCGCCCCGAGAAGAGCTGGCTGAAGACGAAGCTCGCCGCCACGACATAGACGAAGACGATGCCGAGCAGAACCGAGTCGTTCTTGCCGAGCGGCGACTTGCAGATCCGGTCATAGACGACCCAGCCGAGCGCCAGCCCGGCGACGCCGATGAGGACGGCGGCCCAGGCCGGAAGATCGGCCCTGGCGGGGTCGATCAGATAAAGATCGGCGCCGAGATAATAAACGAGGAACAGAAGCGCCGCGCCCGACAGCCAGGTCGCGTAGCTCTCCCATTTGAACCAGGTCAGGTCCTCCGGCATGTGCGGCGGCGCGACCATGTATTTCTGGATATGGTAGAAGCCGCCGCCATGGACCTGCCAGGCTTCGCCGCCGACGCCCACCATGGGCGCGCCATGCGGCTTTCGGAGGCCGAGATCGAGCGCGATGAAATAGAAGGATGATCCGATCCAGGCGATGGCCGTGACGACATGCACCCAGCGCACGCCGAACTGCAGCCATTCGGAAAGATAAGTCCACATGGGATGACCCCCGAGACGCCGCCCCCTTGTCGCGGAACGCCTCAAAATGAATCCGATGTGCCTTTGCGGGCCCCTCGCCGTTCAGGAGACGGTGGGAGGAGCCAGGCGTTGGGGAAAGGGCGCGGGGCGCCCTTTCGGAACTCGTCGGCCGCCCGGTCAGCATCCCTCATAGAACGCCGACCGGAGGGTCGTGATGGCGAGTCAGCCAGCGTGGAGTCGCGAGACCCGAAGCGGAGCGGACTTTGTGTCCGTGAGCATCGGAAGCGCAGCGAACCGCGCTGGATGACCGCCAGCGCGAGCCGTCTTAGTTACGCACGCCTTGGACGTACCAGTCCATCTTGAGCAAGTCCGCATCCGGAATGACCTGGCCCGCCGCCACCTTGTCGGCGCCGGACTGGTCCTTGATCGGGCCGGTGAAGACTTCGTAGGTACCGGCCTTGGTCTCGTCCACGACCTTCTGCGCGGCGGCCTTCACATCGGCCGGCATCTTGTCGTTGAACGGGGCCATCTCGACCTCGCCTTCCTTCATGCCGAGCCAGACGTCCTGCGTCTTCCAGGAGCCGTCGATCACCGCGTTGACGCGGTCGACATAGTAGGGACCCCACTGGTCGACGATCGCGGTCATGTGCGCGTTCGGCGCGAACTTGGTCATGTCCCAGGCCTGACCGAAGGCGATGGCGCCGCGCTTCTCGGCTTCCTGCAAGGGGCCGGGGCTGTCGGTGTGCTGCGTGATGACGTCCGCGCCCTGGTCGAGCAGCGCGCCGGCGGCCTGCGCTTCTTTGGCGGGGTCGTACCAGGAGTTCACCCAGACGACCTGCGTCTCGAAATTCGGGTTCACCTTGCGGGCGGCGAGCGTGAAGGCGTTGATGCCCATCACGACTTCCGGGATCGGGAAGGAGGCGACATAGCCGGCCTTGCCGGTCTTCGACATCATGCCGGCGATGGTGCCGAGCACGGCGCGGCCCTGGTAGAACTTCGAATTGTAGGCGGCCATGTTCGGCGCGGTCTGGTAGCCCGTCGCGTGCTCGAACTTCACCTTCGGGAACTGCTTGGCGACCTTCAGCGTCGGGTTCATGAAGCCGAACGAGGTCGCGAAGATGATGTCGTTGCCGTCCTGCGCGAGCTGGCGGATGACGCGCTCGGCATCCGGCCCCTCGGCGACGTTCTCGACGAAGGTGGTCGTGACCTTGTCGCCGAGCTTCTCGGCCAGATACTTGCGGCCCTGGTCATGGGCGAAGGAATAGCCGAAGTCGCCGACCGGGCCGACATAGACGAAGGCGGCCTTCACCGGACGGTCCGTGACCTGCGCGAAGGCGGGCGCGCCGATCGCGAGCGTGGCGGCGAGAGCGACGCCTCCCAGAAGGACCTGACGGCGGTTGATGAGGGTCATCGAGAACTCCTTGAGATGAGCTGATATCAGGCCGAAGCCCGGAAGGGTTTGCCGAGGCAGGCCGGCGCCGCGCTGCGCGTGCGCGACCGCCCCGAAATGACGGCGAGGACGAGGATCGTCGCGAGATAGGGAAGGCTGGTCAGGAACTCGGGCGCCAGAAGCGACCAGCCGGCGGCCTTGGCCTGAAGCTCCAGCGTGATGACCGCGCCAAAGAGATAGGCGCCGAGGAGAAGCCGCCCCGGCCGCCAGGAGGCGAAGACGACGAGCGCGATGGCGATCCAGCCGCGCCCGGCCGTCAGCCGCTCGGCCCACATGGGCGTCAGCACCAGCGAATAGTAAGCGCCCGCCAGACCCGCCATGGCCCCACCGAACAGCACCGCGCAATAGCGGACCTTCAGAACGGGGTAGCCGATCGAATGGGCCGAGGAATCGCTTTCGCCGACCGCCCGCAGCACGAGGCCTGCGCGTGAGTGCTTGAGGAACCACCAGACCGCGAAGGTCAGCGCGAAGGAGGCGTAGACGATCGGCGAATAGCCGAAGAGGACGCGCCAGATCGGATCGTCGCTGAGGCTCGAGGGAAAGACCGAGCCGAAGACGGGCGTGGTGATGCCCACGAACGATGCGCCAGCCAGCGCCGACACACCCGTGCCGAAGATCGTCAACGCCAGTCCCGTCGCCACCTGATTGGCTGTCAGCGTCAGCGTCAGATAGGCGAAGATCAGCGAGGCGGCGGCCGCCGCCGCCATGCCGCCGAGCGCGCCCAGCGCCGGCACGCCCGTCGTCACCGAGACGATGAAGCCGGTGACGGCGCCGATCAGCATCATGCCTTCGACGCCGAGATTGAGGACGCCCGACTTTTCCACCACGAGCTCGCCGAGCGCGGCGATGAGAATGGGCGTCGCCGAGGTCACGACCGCGACGATGATGGCGACGATCAGGGCCTCGTTCATGCCGGCACCCCGGTTTCGGTCTTGGCCTGCGCTGCGGGCGCGGTGGCCGGGCCGCCCTTGGCCGGCAGGCCGACGGGCGCGCCGCTGCCGCCGCCCGACGCGGTCAGCCGGTAGCGCACGAGAATGTCCACCGCCAGCAGGAAGAAGAGCATCATGGCCTGGAACACGCCGATCGCGGCGGCCGGCAGGCCGATGGCCGTCTGCGCGCTTTCGCCGCCGACATAGGTCAGCGCCAGAACCAGCGCGGCGAGCACGATGCCGAGCGGATGGAGGCGGCCGAGAAAGGCGACGATGATGGCGGTGAAGCCGTAGCCCACCGGAAAGCTCGGCACCATCTGCCCGAACGGGCCGGCGGCCTCGAAAATGCCGGCGAGCCCGGCGAGCGCGCCGCCGAGCGCCATGGTCATCCAGACGACGCGCGTTTCGCGAAAGCCGCCATAGCGGGCGGCCTGCGGGCTGAGGCCGACGACGCGCACCTGAAAGCCCGCGACCGTGCGCGACACCGCGAACCAGAGCGTCAGCGCCAGCGCGAGCGCCACCGGAATGCCCAGATGGATCAACGTGCCCGGCACCACGAAGGGCAGCGTCTGGTCGGCCGAGAACATGGCCGTCTGCGGGAAGTTGAACCCCATCGGGTCCTTCCAGGGGCCGCGCATCAGATAATAGAGGATCTGAATGGCGACATAGTTCAGCATCAGGCTGGAGAGGATTTCCGAGACGCCCAGCGCCGTGCGCAGAAAGGCCGGAACGGCCGCCCAGACCATGCCGCCGACCATGCCCGCGACAACCATGAGCGGGAGGATCCACGGCCCCGTGGCGTCCATCGTCAGCAGCGCGATGCCGGTGCCGGCGAGGCCGCCCATGACGTATTGCCCCTCCGCGCCGATGTTCCAGACATTGGCGCGGAAGCCGACCGACAGGCCGACCGCGATCATGGCGAGCGGCGCGGCCTTCACCAGAAGGTCCTGCCAGCGATAGGGATTGAAGAGCGGCGTGACGAAAATCTCGCGCACCGCGCCGAGCCCGTCATAGCCGAGCAGGGTGAAGACGATGGCGCCGACGACGAGCGTCAGGGCGACGGCCAGAACCGGCGTCGCGAACAGCATGGCGCGGCTCGGCTCACGCCGGGGAACGAAGCGAAGAGGCATCAGGCCGCCACCTCCGCATGGGTCTCGCCATGGATGCCGCCCATCAGAAGGCCGACGCGCTCGATCGAAATGCCCTTCACCTCCATGGCCGGGGACAGACGCCCCTCGTTGATGACGGCGAGCCGGTCGCAGAGTTCGAGAAGCTCGTCCAGATCCTGGCTGACGACGACGATGGCCGTGCCCTTGGCGGCCAGATCCAGCATGGCCTGCCGGATGAAGCCGGCCGCGCCCGCATCGACGCCCCAGGTCGGCTGCGAGACGACGAGAACCGTCGGCTCCTGCCCGATCTCGCGGCCCATGATGAATTTCTGCAAGTTTCCGCCCGAGAGCGAGCGCGCGGCCGCGCGCGGCCCCGTCGCCTTGACGCCGAAACCCTTGATGACGCTTTCGGCAAAGCTCCTGGCCGCGCCCATGCGCAGCAAACCGCCCGAAGCCAGCCCTTTGCGCGTGCGGGCCGAAAGGATGGCGTTTTCATAAAGCGTCATGTCCGGCACGGCGGCATGGCCATTGCGCTCTTCCGGCACGGTGGCGAGCCCCGCGCGGCGGCGGGCGGAGACGCCGAGGCGCGCCAGATCCTGCCCGTCGATCCGCACATGGCCCGAAACGCCACCCGTGCGCTCGCCCGAGAGCACTTCCAGAAGCTCGTTCTGCCCGTTGCCGGCGACGCCCGCGATGCCCAGGATTTCGCCGGAGCGAACCGAGAAGGACACGCTCTTGAGGCTCGTGCCGAAGGGCGGCAGGCCGGGGGCCGAAAGGCCGGAGACGGCAAAGCGCTCCTTGCCCAAGCTGGAAGCCGGCTTTTCCGACAGGGCCTTGAGCGAGCCGCCGATCATCAGCTCGGCCATGGAGCGCGCGGTTTCCTGGCGCGGGTCGCAGGTGCCCACGACCCGCCCGCCGCGCAGGATCGTCGCCGTCGAGCAGAGCGTGCGGATTTCGTCCAGCTTGTGGGAGATATAGAGGATCGAGCAGCCCTCGCCCTGCAGTTGGCGGAGCACGCCGAACAGCGCCTCCACCTCCTGCGGCGTCAGGACCGAGGTCGGCTCGTCCATGATCAGAAGCTTCGGCTTCCCCAGAAGCGCGCGCACGATCTCGATGCGCTGGCGCTCGCCGACCGAGAGCGTGTGGACCTCGCGATGCGGGTCGAGCCCGAGCCCATAGGCGCTCATGACCTCGCGCACCCGCGCTTCCAGCTCGCGCCGGGGCGGCGGATCGTCCATGCCGAGCGCGATGTTTTCCAGCACCGTCATCGCCTCGAACAGGCAGAAATGCTGGAACACCATGCCGATGCCGAGGCGGCGCGCCTCGCGGGGCGAGTGGATGCGCACGGCCTGCCCGTCGAAGAGCATCGTGCCCTCGTCGGCCTGCTGCACGCCGTAGATGATCTTCACCAGCGTCGACTTGCCGGCTCCGTTTTCGCCAAGCAGGGCGTGAATCGCGCCGGGGGCGACGGAAAAGGAAATGTCATCATTGGCCACAACGCCCGGAAAGCGCTTCGAAATCGACTGAAGCTCAAGACGAGGCGCCATGGGCAAGGGTCCGCTGCGGTTCAACCGAGATGTTATTGCACTCGTTTTGCGCAAGCGCAAAGCCTGAGCAGTGGTTTTCCAAAGACTCGGCCGCAAGGGCCGTCAAGATTTCCGCAGCCGCCAAAGCGGCGATGACGGCCGGGCGCTTGTCGCGCACCTTCCCACCGCCGATCGGCAGGACGAGACGCGCGGCCAGCGCCCCCTCCCCCGCCTCTTCGAGGCGACGGCGAAAGGTCTCCCGCTTGGTTCGCGAGCCGATCATCCCGACATAGGCGGCGTCCGTCCGGCGCAGCGCTTCACCCGCGATCAGGAAGTCCAAGGCGTGATCGTGCGTCAGGACGACGAAGGCCGAGCCAGCGGGCGCGCCCGTCACCTCGGTCTCGGGAATGGCGCGCAGGCGTCGCTCGACGCCCTCGGGCAGGGTCGCCAAACGGTCGGCCCTCGTATCCACCACCACGACATGAACAGGCAGCGGATGGAGGGCGCGCGCCAGCGCCTGTCCCGTATGGCCCGCGCCGAACACATAGACATGGGGATAGGCTTCGCGCTCGCGCGCTTCCAAGCCTTCCATGTCGGACAGGAGCGCGGCGTCGAGGCGGCGCAGCCCGAGCGTCACATGCCCGCCGCAGCATTGGCCGATGGCGGGGCCGAGCGGGATGGCGAGGCGGCTTTCCGTCTCGCCCGAAGCCAACAAGCGCCGCGCCTCGACGATGCCTTCCATCTCCAGCGCGCCGCCGCCGACCGTGCCCTCGCAGGTCTCAACTGTGACCAGCATGAAGGCGCCGACCTCGCGTGGGGTGGAGCCGCGCGCCTCCTCGACCCGCACGAAAACCGCCGGCCGCCCCTCGGCCATGGCCGCGCGAAGGGCGGGCAGCGCGCTCATGCGGCGCGCACCGCGCGCACGGCCGAGAGAATGCGTTCGGGCGTCGCCGGGGCGTCGAGTTCGGGGAAACGCCGTCCCTCACCCGCCGCGATGACCGCATCCGTCAGCGCCGAGAAGACCGAGAGCGCCAGCATGAAAGGCGGCTCGCCCACCGCCTTGGAGCGGAAGATCGTGGCGGCCGGGTTGCGGCCCTTGTCCCAGAGCTTGACGCGCAGATCGTCCGGCCGGTCGTTGGCGGTCGGGATCTTGTAGGTGGAGGGCGCGTGGGTGCGCAGCCGTCCGGCCTTGTCCCAGACAAGTTCTTCCGTCGTCAGCCAGCCCATGCCCTGAATGAAGCCGCCCTCGATCTGGCCGAGGTCGAGCGCCGGGTTCAGGGACTGGCCGACATCGTGGAGTATGTCGGCCCGCAACAAGCGGTTCTCGCCGGTCAGCGTGTCGATCACGACTTCGGCTGATGCCGCGCCATAGGCGTAGTAATAGAAGGGCTTGCCGCTCGCCGTTTCGCGGTCGTAGCTGATGCCGGGCGTGGCGTAGAAGCCGGTGGAGGAGAGCGAGACGCGGCCGAGATAGGCTTCGCCGACGAGATCGGAGAAGCGCTTTTCCACCGCGCCGATCCGCACCCGGTTCGGCAGGAACTCGATGGCGTCGGGCGCGACGCGGTAGCGCTCGGCGGCAAAGGCGATCAGGCGCTCCTTGATCGTGCGCGCGGCGGCCTGCGCGGCCATGCCGTTGAGGTCCGAGCCGGACGACGCCGCCGTCGCCGAGGTGTTGGGCACCTTGGCCGTCGTGGTCGCGGTGATCTTCACCCGTTCCACGTCGATCTGGAACTCCTCGGCCACAACTTGAGCGACCTTGGTGAAGAGGCCCTGCCCCATCTCCGTGCCGCCATGGTTCAGGTGAACCGAGCCGTCCTTGTAGACATGCACCAGCGCGCCGGCCTGGTTGAGATGCGAGGTCGTGAAGGAGATGCCGAACTTCACCGGCGTCAGCGCGAGCCCCTTCTTGAGGATCGGGCTTTGGGCGTTGAAGGCTCGCACAGCCTCGCGCCGGGCGCGATAGTCGGAGGAGGCTTCGAGTTCCTCCACCATCTCGGCGATGACGCTATCCTCGACCTTCTGGTGATAAGGCGTCAGGCCCGGCTCGCCTGCGCCCATCGCGGCATAGAAGTTGCGCTTGCGGACATCCAGCGGATCGAGGCCGAGATCGAAGCCGATCCTGTCCATCGCCCGTTCGATCGCCACCATGCCCTGCGGCCCGCCGAAGCCGCGAAAGGCGGTGTTGGAGACGGTGTGCGTCTTCAGGCGGCGCGAATGGATATGGGCGGCCTTGAGGTCATAGGCATTGTCGGCATGGAACATGGCGCGGTCGGCGATCGCGCCCGACAGGTCCTTGGAATAGCCGCAGCGGATGAACTGGCGGAACTCGGCCCCGACCAGCCGCCCCTCGCCATCGTGACCGACGCGGTAGTCCGTCCGGCATTCGTGCCGCTTGCCGGTCATCTCCATGTCGTCGTCGCGGTCGAGCCGGCACTTGGCAGGACGGCCGGTCTTCAGCGCGACCAGCGCCGCGACAGAGGCAAAGAGCGCGGGCTGCGATTCCTTGCCGCCGAAGCCGCCGCCCATGCGGCGCACCTCGATCGTCACCGCGTGATCGGCGCGACCGATGGCTTTTGCCACATTGTGCTGCACTTCGGACGGATGCTGGGTGGAGGAACGCACGACGACGTCGCCATCCTCCTGCGGCCAGGCATAGGCGATCTGGCCTTCCAGATAGAAGTGATCCTGCCCGCCCGTCTCGACCCGGCCTTCCACGACATGCGGCGCGCCGGCCAAGGCGGCGGCGGCATCGCCGAGCCGCATCTCGTGCGGGGTCAAAAGGTCTTCGCCCGCCGCATCGGCGAAGGCGACGCCCTCGTCCATCGTCACGGCGGCGGGCAGGTCTTCGTAATCCACCACGGCGAGCTTCGCCGCCGCCCGTGCCTGTTTCAGGCTGGGCGCGGCGACCGCGAAGAGCGGCTGGCCGACGAACTGCACGATGCCATCAGCGAAGATCGGATCGTCCCCGAAGACGGGCGAATAGTCGTTGATGCCCGGCACGTCCTCGGCCGAGAGCACGCAGACGATACCCTCGCCGCCCCGCACGGGCGCGAGGTCCATCGCGCGGATGCGCGCATGGGCCTTGGGGCTCATCGCGAGATAGACTTGCAGCGTGCCGGGAAGCTCGGGATCGTCGTCGAGATAGCGCGCCTCGCCCGAGACATGCTTCGAGCCGCTGTCGTGGCGGATCGGCTGGCCGACGCCGCCCTTCAATCGGGCTTGCGGCAGAGGCGGCGCTTCGTCCAGCGCCTCGGTGCCGACCGTGCCGGCCTCGCCCCGGTCCTGAACGCGGGTCTCGTCCATCAGGCCACCTCCTCGATCCGCGAGGGAACGCCGGCGAGCTGCAGCCGGAAGCGCTCCAGGCATCCGGCGGCGGCTTGCAGGCGATAGTCCGCGCTGGCGCGCAGATCGTCCAGCGGCTGGAAATCCTCGCGCAGAGCCTCGGCCGCCCGCGCCACGCCGTCCGCATCGAAGGGCCGGCCGACCAGCGCGGCTTCCGCCGCCGCTGCGCGCTTGGGCGTCCCCGCCATGCCGCCGAAGGCAAGGCGCGCCGCCGTCACGACGCCGCCGTCCAGCGTCAGCTTGAAGGCCGCGAGCACGGCCGAAATGTCCGAATCCAGCCGCTTGGAAATCTTGTAGGCGGCAAAGCGCTCGTTCGCTTCCAGAAGCGGCACTTCCACGGCGGCGACGAACTCGCCCGGTGCGCGATCCTGGCGACCATAGGCGATGAAGAAATCCTCCAGCGGCAGGTTCCGCATCGTCTCGCCCCGGCGCAGGAAGAGATTGGCGCCGAGCGCGATCAGCATGGGCGGCAGGTCGCCGATCGGCGAACCGTTGGCGATATTGCCGCCGACCGTGCCGGTGTTGCGGATCTGATAGCCGGCGAAGCGACGCATGACCTCGTCGAGATCGGGATGGATGTCGGCCAGCCGCGCCCGCGCCTCGCGATGCGTCACGCCCGCGCCGAAGAAGAGCGAATGCGGCCCTTCCTCGACATGGCGGAGGTCTTCGACGCGCGAGACGTCGATCATCACGGGAAAGTCGCGATGCTGCTTCGTGACCCACAGGCCGACATCCGTCGCGCCGGCCACCAGCGTGGCGTCGGGGTGCGCGGCATAGGTGTCGGCGAGATCGTCCACATTGTCGGGCGAAAGCCAGAGCCGCCCGTCCGCCTCGTAGCGGAACACGCCCTCGCCGCGCGCCGCGCGCAGAGCCTTCGCGGTCCCCGCATCCTCGGCCGAGCTATCCGGCAAAGGGTGGCGGGCGAGGTCGAGCCCGGCCTCCACGATCGGCCCATAGCCGGTGCAGCGGCAGAGATTGCCGGAGATGACGTCCTTCACCGACTGCCGGTCGCTGAGCGCACCCGTGCGCCAGCCGGAATAGAGCTGCATCACGAAGCCCGGCGTGCAGAAGCCGCATTGGCTGGCATGGCGCTCGACCATCGCCTCCTGGATCGGATGCAGCCCGTCCCGGCCGAGATGCTCGACCGTGACGACCGAGCGTCCGTGCAGCGCCGGCAGAAACAGGATGCAGGCGTTGACGGCGCGTCGCTTGAGTCCGCCATCGCCGTCCGGCTCTTCGAGAAGCACGGTGCAGGCGCCGCAATCCCCTTCCGCGCAGCCTTCCTTGGTGCCGGTCAGCCGCTCGCGCGCGCCGCGCAGATAGTCGAGAACGGTGGTGGTCGGCGCATAGCCTTCGACCGCGCGCTCTTCGCCGTTCAGGAGAAAGCGGATCGCCTCGCCCATGGGTTCCTAGCTCCCGCGATAGGTGGAATAGCCGAAGGGCGAGATCAGAAGCGGCACGTGGTAGTGCTTGGCCTCCGCCACACCGAACCGGATCACCACGTCGTCGAGGAATTTCGGCTCGGTGAGGTTGAGGCCCGAGCGGTCGAAATAGGGGCCGCAGAAGAAGGTCAGCTCGTAGACGCCGAAGCGGCAGCTCTCGCCTTCCAGAAGCGGCTTGTCGCAGCGCCCGTCGGCATTGGTGCGGGTTTCCACCACGAGTTCGCGCCGGTCGCCCTCCACCCGGTGGAGAACGAGTTCGAGCCCGCTCGCGGGCACACCGCGCGCCGTATCGAGGACATGCGTCGTCAGCCGGCCGGCCGGCGCGTCACTAGCTGCCATGAATCGTGGAACCTCTGGTCTTAACCATCCGGTCAGGGAGTCTGCACCGGTTCGCCCGTGCTCGTCCAGCCTTCGAAGCCTTCCAATGTGAGAGGTGGAAAATGGCGGCATGGAAATCGGCGCGCGATCGGCGTATCGCAGGAGCACCCTCATGTTCCCGGAGACTCGTGCCATGACGACTTCCTATCCCCGCGACATGCTTGGATATGGCCGCCGGGCGCCCGATCCGCGCTGGCCCAACCCCGGCGGCACGGGCTCTGCCAAGATCTGCGTGCAGTTCGTGGTGAACTACGAAGAGGGCGGCGAAAACGCGATCATCCATGGCGACAAGGCCTCCGAAGCCTTCCTGTCGGAGATCGTCGGCGCGGCGCCCTGGCCGGGCCTTCGCCACATGAACATGGAATCGATCTACGAATATGGCGCGCGGGCCGGCTTCTGGCGGCTTTGGCGCATGTTCACCGAGCGCAGCCTTCCGGTCACGGTCTATGGCGTGGCGAGCGCGCTGGAGCGCAGCCCCGAGCAGGTGGCGGCCATGCGGGAAGCGGGCTGGGAGATCGCCTCGCACGGGCTGAAATGGATCGACTACCGCGATCACACGATCGAGGCCGAGCGCGCCGACATGGACGAGGCGCTGGCTGTCCACGAGGCGGTGACGGGCGAGAAGCCTGTTGGCTGGTACACCGGGCGCTCCTCGCAGCACACGCTGGAACTCGCCGCCGAGCGCGACTTCCTCTACGCCTCCGACGCCTATGCCGACGATCTGCCCTATTGGCAGGAAACGCGCACGAAGCCGCTTCTCATCCTGCCCTATACGCTCGATTCCAACGACATGCGGTTCGCGACGCCGCAAGGGTTCAACACGGGCGAGCAGTTCTACGCCTATCTGAAGGACGCCTTCGACTGTCTCTACGAGGAGGGCGAGAAGGGTCAGGCCAAGATGCTGAACATCGGCCTGCATTGCCGGCTCGTCGGCCGTCCCGGCCGGGCGCAGGCGCTCGCCCGCTTCCTCGACTATATCGGCTCGAAGCCCGATGTCTGGGTCGCGACCCGCGCCGATATCGCCCGGCATTGGCGGGAGCACTTTCCTTACAGGCCCTCGATCCAGCCGAGCCGGCTGGAGCGCGAGATCTTCCTGCGCATGTTCGGGGGCGTCTTCGAGCATTCGCCTTACCTCGCCGAGCGGGTGCTCGATCGCGGCATCGGGTCGGCGCATGACACGGCGCAGGGGCTCTCGGCCGCCTTCGCGGTCGCCTTCCGGCGCGCCAGCGAAGCCGAGCGGCTCGCCGTCCTGCGCGCCCATCCCGATCTCGCCGGGCGGCTCGCGCTCGCGGGCGGGCTGACGGCGGATTCCTCGGCCGAACAGGCCTCGGCCGGGCTCGACCAGCTGACCCCGGACGAACTCACGCGCTTCACCGACCTCAACGCGCGCTACACCGAGCGCTTCGGCTTCCCCTTCATCATCGCCGTGCGGGGCCTCGACAAGCACGCGATCCTCAGCGCCTTCGAGGCGCGGGTGGCGAACGACCCGGCGACGGAGTTCGCCACCGCCTGCCGCGAGGTCGAGAAGATCGCCCGCCTGCGCATCACCGCGATCCTCGGAGAGTAAGCCCTTGAAGCGCCTGACGCCCCGCCCGCTCGACGCCGACGCCTTTCGCCCTTTCGGCGAGGTGATCGAGCCCGACAACGCGACCGAAATCCGCCTCATCAACAATGGCACGACGACGCGCTTCCACGACATCGCGCCGGTGGACGTGGCGTCGGGCGGCGGCCATGCGCTGATCTCGATCTTCCGGGGCAAACCCTTCGCGCTGCCGCTGGACATTTCCATGCTGGAGCGCCACCCGCTTGGCAGCCAGGCCTTCATGCCGCTCGACGCCCGCCCCTATCTCGTGGTCGTCGCGCCCGACGAGGACGGCCAGCCCGGCGAGCCGGTGGCGTTTCTGGCCGGTGGCAAGCAGGGCGTCTCCTACGCCAAGGGAACCTGGCACCACCCCTTGATCTCGCTGGAAGACATGTCCGACTTCCTCGTGGTGGATCGGGGCGGCACGGGCAGCAATCTCGTGGAATTCTTCCTGCCCGAGCCCATTCGCATCGAGGCGGAATAGCGCCTTGGGATGCGAGGTCGCGTCCGGGTTCCCGCCCGCCTCATGACAATCTCGTAATCTCTTCTGACTTTTCGCCTTGATCCCCCTTCGCGGCGCGACATGTGGCACGCATCGTCGCCGCGAAGGAAACGCCATGCCCGGCCGCACGCCCCCACCTTTCGTCCTGGCCATGGCCATCGTCCTCGCCCTTTGCGGAGCGGCGCTCCTCGTGGGCGGCGTCTGGCTGCTGACGCAGGGCGGCTCCGCCTACTATCTCATCGCCTCGGTTCTTCTGCTCGTCACCGCGATCCTTCTCTACCGGCGCAAGCCGGAAGCGCTCGCGGTCTATGCGCTTCTCGTCCTGGGCACGCTGATCTGGGCACTCTATGAGGTCGGCTTCGACTGGTGGCCGCTCGCGGCGCGCGGCGACGTCGTCTTCGTGCTCGGCGGCCTCCTGCTTCTCCCCTGGGTCACGCGCGAACTCGGCCGCCGCTCGGTGGCGGACGCCCTGGACGGGCGCTCCTTCACGCCGCCCTCCCCCCTGCACGGCGCGGGCGCCATCCTCAGCGGTTCGCTCGTCGTGGCCATGGCGGTCGCCGTCACCTCCTGGTTCGTCGACCTGCACCGGATCGAGGGCGAGCTGCCGGGCGTGCGCACGCGGCTTTCGGGCGACGCGCAGGGCATTCCAGCCGGCGAATGGCAGGCCTATGGCCGCACGCTGGCCGGCCAGCGCTGGTCGCCGCTCGCCGACATCACGCCCGCCAACGTCACCGATCTCGAAGAGGTCTGGCATTTTCACACGGGCGATCTGCCCCAGCCGGGCGATCCGACCGAGACGACCTTCCAGGTGACGCCGCTGAAGATCGGCGAGCGCCTTTATCTCTGCACGCCGCACCAGAGCGTCATCGCGCTGAACGCCACGACCGGCCAGGAAGTCTGGCGCTACGATCCGCGCGTTCAGGGCGAGCTGGCGCTTCAGCATCTCACCTGCCGCGGCCTCGCCTACCAGCCGCCGGGCGCCGCCACGAGCGGGAACGCCAGTGCCGAGGCCGCCAACGCCGGTGCGCCGCAGGCGAGCACTGAGAGCGCTTCGGCCCCGGCCGGCACGGCCTCCGAGCTTTCCGCGCAAGGCGGGCTCACCGCCTCGCAGGCGCGCGGCCAGAGCGGCGCGCCGACCGGCGGTGCGCCGGCCCAGGAGGGAGCAGGCTCGGCCGATCCCGGCCTGCCGGTCGCGGCCGCCAACAGCCAGACGGCGGTCTGCGACGCCAAGCTCTTCATGCCGACGGCCGATGGCCGCCTCATCGCGCTCGATCCCGAGACCGGGCATGTCTGCTCGAATTTCGGCGGCGGCGACGGGCAGCTCGACCTCTGGAACCGGATGCCCAACGTCAATCCGGGCTCCTATTACTCGACCTCGCCGCCGGTCGTGGCCGACAATCTGGTGATCGTCGGCGGCACGGTTCTCGACAATGTCTCGACGGCGGAAGCCTCGGGCGTCATCCGCGCCTTCGACATCTCGACCGGCGAACTCGTGTGGAACTGGGATTCGGGCAATCCGGACCAGACCGCGCCGCTGCCCGAGGGCCAGACCTACACGCCGAACTCGCCCAATTCCTGGTCGATCATGAGCGCTGACCCCGCGCTCGGCATGGTCTATGTGCCGCTCGGCAACCAGCCGCCGGACCAGTGGGGCGCCAACCGTTCGGAGACTGTCGAGCGCTATTCCTCGTCCGTCGTCGCGCTGGACATCCGGACGGGTCAGGTGCGCTGGCATTTCCAGACCGTGCATCACGACCTCTGGGACTATGACGTGCCGTCGCAGCCGAGCCTGATCGACCTGCCGATCAACGGCGAGACCGTGCCGGCCCTCGTGCAGCCGACCAAGCAGGGCGAGGTCTTCGTTCTCGACCGGCGCACCGGGACGCCCGTCCTGCCCGTGCGCGAGAAGCCCGCGCCCGGCGGCGCCGTCGCGCCGGACCGCACGGCCCCGACGCAGCCGGTCTCGCAGGTCAGCTTCGACCCCGCTCCCTTGCGCGAGAAGGACATGTGGGGCGCGACGATGTTCGACCAGCTCCTGTGCCGCATCGCCTTCCATTCCTATCGCTATGACGGCCGCTACACGCCGCCCTCGCTGGAAGGCTCGATCATCTATCCCGGCAATTTCGGCGTCTTCAACTGGGGCTCGGTGGCGGTCGATCCGCAGCGCGGCGTCCTGTTCGGAACGCCGGCGCATCTCGCCTTCCTCTCCACCCTCGTGCCCCGCCCGCAGGACAAGACGCTGGTGGTGAACCAGGAGCAGCCGGAAGGCGCCCTCCCCGCGCTGAACGAGAATTTCGGCGCGCCCTATGCGGTGAAGCTGCGGCCCTTCACCTCGGTTCTCGGCCTGCCCTGCCAGTCGCCACCCTGGGGCCATGTCGCGGGCGTCGACCTGACGACCGGCGAAATCGCCTGGATGCACAAGAACGGCACGGTGCGCGACAGCGCGCCCTTCCCGATGATCCCCTTCCGCATGGGCGTGCCCAATCTCGGCGGTCCGGTCATGACGGCGGGCGGCGTCGCCTTCCTGTCCGGCACGCTCGACCAGTATGTGCGCGGCTACGACGTCACGTCGGGCGAAGAGCTTTGGCGCTCGCGCCTGCCGGCCGGCGGCCAGTCGACGCCCATGACCTATCGCGGCGCGGACGGGCGGCAGTATCTCCTCGTCGTCGCCGGCGGCCACGGCTCGCTCGGCACCAAGCGGGGCGACTCGGTGATCGCCTACGCCCTGCCCGGCCGGTAGGCTCCCCGAGACGAAACAAGGCGGCGCGCCAACCCGGCACACCGCCTTGTTTCCATCCAGGGTTCGGGCCGCTTCGAGCCTGGAACGAGCCTCAGGTGCGATGGCTGCCCATCACGCCGGGAAGACGGGGCCTGGGCGCGCTGAAGGCACTGGAACGTGCCCGGTTTTCGCCCGGCGCACGCTCGAGACCTGGGAAACTACCGCCGCGCCAGCCGAATTTCTGAGCGTCGCCGATCGCGTTCTTGGCGAAGGACAACGCTTCCACCTCGGGCTTTCCTGATTCCATATTCATTTTCGTGAGCGTGAGCAGGCCGACATTGGTCAGGTTGCAGCCCTTGGGCGAGCATTGGAACATGTGGATCATGTCGCCATCCAGCCGCATTGTTCGCTTGTCGTTGTCGGCCTTCAGCTTGTCGAGCCAGCGGAAAGTCACGGTCGAGGGCGAATAGGGGCGGCCGATTTCCTGTGACACGGAATAGGACGCGACGATGTAGTCCTCGCTCGGTTTGAAGATGTACTGGCTTTGATTATGGGACCACGGCCGCGTGCTGCGCGTCTGAACCAGCACGATGATGTAGCGGCCATTGGCGAGTTCCTGCGTCATCGCGGGCCCAATCGCGACCCAGGCGGCGATGTCCTGGTCTTTGGTGGTGCAGGGTGGGCCGAAGGAGACGCCCTGCGGCGCCGCAAGGTCTGCGGCCTGATGAACGACGATTTCCTGAATGGGCATGGCGACGATCCTCCGAGCGATGCGCGGCTTCGGCCGCCGGTCGGAAATGTTGTAGATCGCGGCGCCCTCGTTCACCAACCGGCGGCGGGAGCCATATGGGACAATCCGTCTCCTAGACGGCGATATCGTACCAAGCCTTCCCCTCGCGGGGGAGGGTCCGACCCTTTGCCGCCCCCGCTCAGGCCACCAGGTGCGCGCGGACCTCGTGCAGATCGGCGGCCACCATCCGGCAGAGGGCGCGGATTTCGTCGGTGGCCGGCAGGAGGTCGGGCACCATGACGGTGCGCATGCCGGCGGCGGCGGCGGCGCGCACGCCATTGTAGGAATCTTCCAGCGCCAGGCATTGCGCGGGATTGACGCCCAGCACCTCGGCCGCGCGCAGGAACGGGTCGGGCGCGGGCTTGCCCTTGGCATAGTCGCCATTGGCGATCACGGCCTGGAAGCGCGGGGCGAGGCCATGGAGCGCCAGATTGGCGGCCACGTCCTCATGCGACGAGGAGGTGCAGATCGCGCGTGGAATGCCCAGCGCGTCGAGATGGTCGAGAAGTTCCAGCACGCCGGTCTTGAGCGCCAGCCCCTTCTTCAGCAGCGCATAGTGCCGCCGCCAGACCGCTCTGAACGTCTCGATGTCCTGATCATGACCGAACAGGGTCTGGAGATAGTCCCTGTTGATGCCCCAGGGGCGGCCGACCATGACGAGGAACGCCTCGATCGTGGCGGGGCGGCCGATCTCGATCGTCGCCGCCAGAAAGGCGTCGCGGCTGAGAACCTCGCTGTCGAACAGGACCCCGTCCATGTCGAAGATCACGGCGGCCGGCCGGCCGGCGTCGGCTCTCGAAGTCGCTTCACTCGCGGTCAAAGGCGGGCTCCTTCCGGCTCGTCGCTTCCCTTTCGGGGGAGAGCGGGGATTTGGCAAGAGCCTGACGGCGCTCCTGGCAAGAGCCTGACGGCGCCCGGGGCGGGCGCCGTCGCGCGTCCGCTCAGCCGCGCTTGCGCACGAATTCGGTGCGCAGGACGAGGCCCTTGATGCTCTCGTGGCGGCAGTCGATCTCTTCGGGGTTGTCGGTCAGGCGGATCGAGCGGATCACCGTCCCCTGCTTCAGGGTCTGGCCCGCGCCCTTCACCTTCAGATCCTTGACCAGCGACACGCTGTCGCCGTCGGCGAGCAGATTGCCGGCCGCGTCGCGCGCTTCCGGCCGGGCGCTCGCCGCCGCCGCCATTTCGGAGGCCGGACGCCATTCGCCCGTCGCTTCGTCATAGATGTAATCGTCGTCGCTCATCGGGCATCTCGCTTCTGAAGTTGCAAGCCGCCGCAAGCGGATGGGCTCGCCCGTCACGAGGCCATCCGATTGCGGCGGAGGACCCAGCGCTTAAGCGATCTGCGACATTCTGTCCAATGCGGCGTCAGCCGAAGCGCCGCGCCGCCGCGCCGTGCTCGGCGCGGAGCCTGGCGATGTCGATGCCGACCGGCTGCCCCTCCACGACGCGCCAACGCCCGGCCACCATCACCCAGTCCGCCCGCGTCGCGCCGCAGAGAACGAGCGCGGCGATCGGATCATGCGCGCCGGAAAAGCGCAGCTCGTCCAGCGTGAAGAGCGCGAGATCGGCCTGAAGCCCCGGTGCGATGCGCCCGATATCGGCGCGCCCGAGGCAGGCGGCCGAGCCCGATGTCGCATAGCGCAGCGCATCGCGGGCCGTGACCGCCGAGGCCGAGCCGGTGCGCAGCCGGCCGAGCATGAGGGCATGGCGCACGCCCTCCATCAGGTTGGAGCCGTCATTGGAGGCCGAACCGTCGACGCCGAGCCCGACCGGACTGCCGGCGGCTTCCAGTTCGGACACGGGACAGAAGCCCGAGGCGAGCACGGCATTGGAGGTCGGGCAATGGCAGACGCCGACCTTGTGCGCGCCGAGCCGTCGGCATTCCTCCGAGGTGAAATGGATGCCGTGCGCCAGCCAGGTGCGCGGCCCCATCCAGCCGACCTCTTCGAGATAATCCACCGGGCGGCACTGGAAGCGGGCTTCGCAGAAGCGGTTCTCGTCTTCGGTTTCACCCAAATGCGTGTGGAGCCGGCAGTCGAAGCGCTCGGCCAGCGCGGCGCTCTTCTCCATCAGGCTCTTGGTGACGGAAAAGGGCGAGCAGGGCGCAAGAGCGATCTGCACCATGGCGCCGTCGGAGCGATCATGCAGCTGGTTCAGAAGGCGCTCGGAATCGGCGAGGATGTCGTCCTCGTCCTGCACCACGCTATCGGGCGGCAGGCCGCCGTCCTTCTGGCTCAAGTTCATCGAGCCGCGCGTCAGCGTCACACGGATGCCGAGCGCCCGCGCCTCCTCCGCCTCGATATCGATCGCCCGCTCCAGCCCTTTCGGAAAGAGATAATGGTGATCGGCCGCCGTGGTGCAGCCCGAGAGCAAAAGCTCGGTCAGCGCGAGGCGGACGGACTGGCGGAAGCTGTCCTCGTCCAGCCGCGCCCAGATCGGATAGAGAGCCTGGAGCCAGGGGAAGAGTTCCTTGTCGATGGCGTCCGGGTGAGCGCGCGTCAGCGTCTGGTAGAAATGATGATGCGTGTTGACGAGGCCAGGCAGAACGACGTGGCGCGAACAGTCGAACACCTCGTCCACCGGGGCGGCAGGTGCGCCGCCCGCCGGCACGAGTTCGGCGATGCGCCCGTTCTCCACCACGATTCCACCGGCGGCGGCCGGTTCCAGAATGGCGAGCGGGTCCTTCAGGAAAAGCCGGGTCATGCGGCCTCGCGCAGCGGCGCGAGGCCGCCGGTGCGGGCGAGGAAGTCCAGAATGGCGGCGAGGCCCTCGCGGCGCGAGAGATCCGTGAAGACGAAGGGCAGCGCGCCGCGCCCCTTGGCGGCGTCCGCCTTCATGCGCTCCAGATCGGCCCCGACATGGGGGGCGAGGTCGGTCTTGTTGACGACGAGAAGGTCGGAGCGCGTGATCGCCGGCCCGCCCTTTCGCGGAATGTCGTCGCCCTGGCAGACGGAGATGACGTAGATCGAAAGGTCCACCAGATCGGGCGAGAAGGTCGCGGCGAGATTGTCGCCGCCCGATTCCACGAGAATGAGGTCGAGGTCGGGGTGGCGCGCGTTCAGCGTCGCGATGGCGCGAAGGTTGAGCGAGGCGTCCTCGCGGATCGCCGTGTGCGGGCAGCCCCCGGTCTCGACGCCCATGATGCGGTCGGCCGAGAGCGCCTGCCGGCGCACCAGCGCCTCGGCATCCTCGGTCGTGTAGATGTCGTTGGTGACCACGGCGATCGACCATTGGTCGCGCGCGGCGAGGCAGATCTTTTCGCAGAGCGTCGTCTTGCCGGAGCCGACCGGGCCGCCGATGCCGACGCGAAGCGGGCCGTTGCGGCGGCGGGGGGCAAGGCTCGGAATCGAGGTCACGTCGCTCATGTCAGGAACAGTCTCGGTTGCAGGGTTTCGTGGCGCAGCGCCGCGATGTCGGAAAGGATCGCGGCCGAGCCGAGATCGTCCAGCGTGGAGACGGCCGCGCTTTGCGCCACCGCCTCGAAAACGGGTTCCAGCCGCCGCATGACGCGCACGCCCTCGCGCTGGCCGAGCGGCACGAGGCGCACAGTGACACTGACGAGATTGGCGGCAAACGCATGGGCGAAGGCGAGAAGCGCCGGCCAGAGCGGCACGCCCTCGCGTGCGGCCAGCGCGCCGAGCACGACGGGATAGGCTACCGCCTCCCCTTCCGGCTCCTGCCCCCAGGGCGCGGCGGCCTCGGCGAAGGCGCGGCCGAGATCCAGCGTTTCGCGGCGGCGTTCGGCCGAGCCGGCGGAGGCGCGGGCGAGCGCGGCGAGGTCCGCCCAGGGCGATCCCGCCTCCGGCCCGCGCAGGCGATGCGCTTGCGCCAGAAACACGAGATCGTTCCAGCCGCTGCCATGAAGAAGCAGCGTCTCGATCCAGCGGAACAGCGCCTCGCCGTCCCGAACCCGGCCCTCGGCGATGGCCGATTCCAGCCCGTGCGAATAGGCGAAGGCGCCGATCGGGAAGGCCGGCGAGGTCCACGTCAGGAGGCGCGCCAGCGCGGCGAGCCCTTCGGCGCCTGCGCCTCTCTCGCCTCGCTCGTTGCCCTCATCCATGGCTGTGGGAGGGATCATGCCCATGGGCGTGGCCATGGCCGTGCGAATGCGGCGCGGCGCCCGGCGTCGCATAGGCGCCGCCGACCGGATCGAAGGCGGCTTCCACCTCGTGGATATGGGCGCCGAGTTCCAGAAGCATGTCGCGGATCACGTGATCGCGCCGCACCAGAATGCGCTCGCCCTCGATCTGGCAGGGCAGATGCCGGTTGCCGAGCTGCCAGGCGAGCCGCAGGAGATGCACCGCATCCCGCCCCTGGATCGCGTAAAGCTCCTCGGGCTTGGCCTTCACCAGAACATGGCGTCCGTCCGACAGGACGAGTGCGTCGCCCTCGAGCAGAAGCCGCGCCTCGGCGAGGTCGAGCAGGAAGGCGATGCCGTTGTCGCTCACCATCGCCATGCGGCGGCGATGGCGCTGCGCCTCGTCCAGCGTGATGGTGTCGTCGGCGTCCCCCGTGAAGGCGCCGCGTTCGATGATGCTGTTGGCCTCGATCACGCCCGATAACTCGCTACTCTTGATACGAAAGGTCAATCGATCCCGGGAAAGAAGTCCGGATCGAGAATGTCTTCGATCCCGAACGGGCAGGAAAGCGGAAAGGTGTCCAAGGAGAGATTCGTGTCCGCCACGGCATTCAACCGCGCAAGGGCGTATTCCTCGTCCAGCACCTCGGCCGGATAGGATCGCAGGCTGGGGCTCTGGCGCAGGCGGCGCGCGATGCGCATCCGCTGCTCGGCGATCGTCGCCCGCCAGCTATTGGAGCGATGGGAGGGCTGAAACTGCCATTTCAGGAGATGAGCCAGCAGAACGCACAGACGGTTCTCGATCTCGCTTTGCTGTGACGAGCCCAAGTCCTCGATTTCCTCGGCAAGTTTCACGGTGTCGAGACCGGACGCGTCCGTGCCCCGCTCCCGCAGAAGCTGGGCCTGCTCACGCGTCCAGAGAAAGAAATCGCGCTCGTAGAGCGAAGGCCGGCTTGCGCGCGTCCGGCTCGGTCCGCTCGTCTGAAAGCTCACCGCCATGTTCCGCTTCTCCTTAGGCCGCGCCATGGGACGTCTCCTGAAGCTAGAACAGGAAATAGCGCTGCGCCATGGGAAGCACCGTGGCGGGTTCGCAGGTCAGAAGCTCGCCGTCGGCGCGCACCTCGTAGGTCTCGGGGTCGACCTCGATATGGGGCGTCAGGTCGTTGAGGATCATGGAGGCCTTGGTCAGCCCGCCGCGCGTGTTCTCGACGGGCAGGAAGGTCTTCTCGCAGCCGAGTCTGTCGCGCAGCCCATCGGCCATGGCGGCGGCGGAGACGAAGGTGACGCCGGACGCACCGACCGCCTTGCCGTAGGCCCCGAACATCGGGCGATAATGCACGGGCTGCGGCGTCGGGATCGAGGCGTTGGGATCGCCCATGGGCGCGGCGGCGATCGTGCCGCCGAGCAGAACCAGCGCCGGCTTCACGCCGAAGAAGGCCGTGTCCCAGAGCACGAGATCGGCGCGCTTGCCGACCTCCACCGAGCCGATCTCGCGGCCCATCCCTTGCGCGAGCGCCGGATTGATCGTGACCTTGGCGATATAGCGGCGCACCCGCAGATTGTCGTTGTCGCCCGTCTCGCCGGACAGGCGGCCGCGCTGCTTCTTCATCTTGTCGGCGGTCTGGAAGGTGCGGATGATCACCTCGCCGACGCGGCCCATGGCCTGGCTGTCCGACGAGATGATCGAGAAGGCGCCGATATCGTGGAGAATGTCCTCGGCCGCGATCGTCTCCTTGCGAATGCGCGATTCCGCGAAGGCGATGTCCTCGGGGATGGACGGGTCGAGATGGTGGCACACCATGAGCATGTCCAGATGCTCTTCCAGCGTGTTGATCGTATAGGGCCGGGTCGGGTTGGTGGAGCCCGGCAGAACGTTCGGCAGGCCGCAGACCTTGATGATATCCGGCGCGTGGCCGCCGCCCGCCCCTTCCGTGTGGAAGGCGTGGATCGTGCGGCCCCGGAAGGCGCCGACCGTGTCTTCCACGAAGCCCGACTCGTTCAGCGTGTCGGTGTGGATCATCACCTGAACGTCGTGCTCGTCGGCCACCGTCAGGCAGCAGTCGATCGCGGCCGGCGTCGTGCCCCAGTCCTCGTGGAGCTTCAGCGCCGCCGCGCCCGCCTTGATCATCTCGACCAAGGCCCCCGGCTGCGAGGCGTTGCCCTTGCCGGCCAGGGCGAAGTTCATCGGGAAGGCGTCGAGCGACTGGATCATGCGCGCCAGATGCCAGGGCCCGGGCGTGCAGGTGGTCGCGAGCGTGCCATGCGCCGGCCCGGTGCCGCCGCCGACCATGCAGGTGACGCCCGAGAACAGCGCGTCCTCGATCTGCTGCGGGCAGATGAAATGGATGTGGCTGTCGAGCGCGCCGGCGGTCAGGATCTTGCCCTCGCCCGCGATCGCCTCCGTGCCGGGGCCGACGACGATGGTGACGCCCGGCTGCGTGTCCGGGTTGCCGGCCTTGCCGATGGCGTGGATTCGCCCGCCGCGAAGGCCCACATCGGCCTTGTAGATGCCGGAATGGTCGACGATCAGCGCATTGGTGATGACGGTATCGACCGCGCCCTCGGCCCGGCTCGCCTGGCTCTGGCCCATGCCGTCGCGGATCACCTTGCCGCCGCCGAACTTCACCTCCTCGCCATAGGTGGTGAGATCGCGCTCCACCTCGATGATGAGGTCCGTATCGGCCAGCCGAACCTTGTCGCCCACGGTCGGCCCATACATGGCGGCATAGGCGGCGCGGCTGATCGACACGGGCATGGGCAGGATTCCTGAGCGAGGATTCGGCGTTGCAGCAAGAGTAATGGCTGAGGCGAAGGGTCGGCAAGCCTTCCCTCCGTGCGAGGCCGGCCCTCTCGAAGAAACAGGGGTGCCGCACGGGCAAGCAGTTCCAGAAGCCGAACGTGCGACGCGCTCGGACTTGCGCACCGCAAACACGCGCCGATAGTTGAGCCTTTTGCCGTGCCGAGGCGTTTCCCCTTCATGACCCGTTCGCTCCCGCTCCGCCGCCTCCTCGCGCTTCTCGGTCTCGCCCTTCTCGGCAGTGGCGCGGCGCGGGCGCAGCCCTTCGATCCCGGCCCGCCCGGCACGCCGGTCGGCTCCTCCATGTCCGGCGCGGTGATACCGGGCGCGCCCCGCGTCCGCACGCCGCTCGCCATTCCCAACGCGCCGGTCTTCGGCGACACGGTGGAGGAGCGGCAATACGGGCGGGACTACGACAATTCCTATCTGAAGCCCCGCATCCCCCGGCCGGACGCGGACGGCACCTCCACAAGGCTGCGAGCGCGCGAGGGCGATCCGGCGATCGGCCCGGACCGGGCGGGCGATTTCGCGCGCTCCGACGGCTCGGTCATCAACAAGAGCGGCGTGACGCGCCCGCTCACCCCGCCGCGCCGCGCGCGCATCGTGCCGAACGCTGGGGCTCGCTGACCACGCCGCTCACCACGCCACAAGGTCGGCCGCCCCGGCGGCTTGGCGCGGGAACGCGAAACGGGTCTCGTCGGTTGAAGGAGAAAGAGCCTCTGCGGCTTACCCTTTCACGAATCGACGGGCGCGCTTCCTTTGCGGCGCCCCAACCCAACGAGGCCATGCGATGCGCGTCCTGTCCTGTTCCCTGATCGCCCTTGCCGCCGGGCTCGCCTTCGCCGCGCCCGCCTCGGCGCAAAGCATCGGCGGGGGCGGCATCAGCGGCGGCAGTGTCGGCGGTGGCGTCGGCGGCAGCAGCATCGGCAGCTCCAGCGCCGGCGCGAGCGGCGCCACGACGCCCAGCCTCGGCGGCGCGTCCAACAGCATCGGCTCGTCGGGCGGGGTCGGCTCCAGCAGCACCTCGACCCAGGAGCGCGCGACCGCCGGGTCCACCACGCTCAACACGATCAATGCCGACGCGGCGGCGCGCTCGGGCAATATCGGCGCGGCGACCACCATCGGCGGCACGACGGGCACCGCTGCGGGCTCCACCTTCCAGAGCACGCCCGGCACCGGGCCGGCGGCGCTCTACAACATTCCGAGCCCGCGCGTGCAGGTCAATCTCGGCGCCATCCGCAACGCGCTGCGCCAGGGCCCGAACGCGACGCCCGACCGCTACGGCAACTGATCGCCGCCCTTCTTCGACCAGACAGCCAAAAGGCGCCTCGCGGCGCCTTTCCTCGTTGTAGCGGAGCGGCGCTAGAGCGCGCCCTGGATGCGGCCGTTGAAGCCGAAGACGCGGCGCTCGCCCGACAGCGGCACGAGCCGCACGTCGCGCGACTGGCCGGGCTCGAACCGCACGGCCGTTCCGGCGGCGATGTCGAGGCGATAGCCGCGCGCGGCCTCGCGGTCGAAGTGCAGCGCCGCGTTGGTTTCGGCGAAATGGTAATGCGAGCCCACCTGCACCGGGCGGTCGCCCGCATTGGCGACGTGAAGCTCGATCGCCTCACGTCCGGCATTGAGGAGGATCTCGCCCTCGGCCACGAAGAGTTCGCCCGGAACCATGTTCACCCCGCGATCAGAAGAAGGCCGCCCAGCGCCGTGGCGCCGCCCAGAAGGCGCGGCAGAAGACCGGCGCCGCCGAGCGCGCGGCCGAGAAGGAGACCCGCGCCATGCAGCGCGGCCGTGGAAAGCGCAAAGCCGATCGCGAAGCTCGCCGCGCCCGCGCCGCCGAGTTCGCCGCCATGGGCATAGCCGTGGAACAGCGCGAAAAGGCCGACCACGAAGGCCGACAGAGCGGTCGGCAGGCGCACCGCGAGCGCCACGAGAAGGCCGAGCGCCACGACGGAAGCGAGGATCGCCGGCTCCACGAAGGGAAGCGAGACGCCCGAGAGCGCGAGGGCGAAGCCGACGAGCATCGTGCCGACAAAGGCGGTCGGCACGATCCACAGGGCGCGGCCGCCGATCTGCGCCGCCCAGAGGCCGACCGCGACCATGACAAGGATATGGTCCGCCCCGAACAGGGGGTGGCTGACGCCGGCCAGAAGCGAGCCGTGCTCGGCCGGGTTCAGATGGGCGAAGGCCGGGGCGGTCGCGCCGCCGAGCGCGGCAAGGCTCAGGAGGAGTCGTTTCAGCATGGATGGCGTCCCTCTTTTGGTCGACAGGCGCCCGGATTTCGGTCGCGCCCGGTTGCGCTTGGCACGGCCCCTCAGCCCCAGCAAGCTCGATATCGCTTGGCGAGGATGAAAGGCCCGCGCCGGCTTGTCAAAGGGAAGCGCGGCTCGAGCGCAAGCGAAGCCTAAAATTGGCAGGACGCGCCTCACCGGGCGGAAAGCCTTTCCGCGCTAGTCTCGGGATCGAACGAAAACCAGGCCGGACGGGTCGCCCGCTCCCGGCTTCGAGGCCCGCCCCCATGTCGATGAAACCGATCCGCGCGACATCGTTCGTTGCCCTTGCCGCCGTCGCGGCCGGCCTCGGCCTTGCCGCGCCCGCCGGACGGGCCGAGCCCTTCGAAGTGCGTACCGTCACCATGAACGGGATGAGCGGGCCGGCCTATTATTCGCGGGCGGCCGGGGCCTTCCGGTTTCTCACGCCCGACGCGCATCCCGGCCAGATGGCCTCGCTCGCGACGCGCCAGCCTTGACGAGGCGTCAGCGCTGACGAGGCGTCAGCGGATCGGCTCGTGAACCGTCACGAGCTTGGTGCCATCGGGAAAGGTCGCCTCCACCTGCACGTCATGGATCATCTCGGCGATGCCTTCCATGACCTGATCGCGGGTGATCACATGCGCCCCGGCTTCCATCAGATCGGCCACGGAGCGCCCGTCGCGCGCGCCTTCCACCACGAAATCGGTGATCAGCGCGATCGCCTCGGGATGGTTCAGCTTGACGCCCCGCTCCAGCCGCTTGCGGGCCACGATGGCGGCCATGGCGATCAGAAGCTTGTCCTTCTCGCGGGGGGTGAGGTTCATCGAGGCGAACTCCGTTGCAACAGAAGCGAAGGCAGGACGTGGGGCCGCCGAAGCGGCTAGAGGCTGTTATGGACCATAGGCGAGACTTGTGCTGACCGATCCGAACCGCCGGGCAGGAGCCGGGTGCAGGCCATAGCGGGGCTATGGCCAAAGCCGGCGACGCCCTCCGGCGGTTCGGATCGGGCAGCCCGAAGGGTCGGGTGAGCGAAGCCATCCCTGGGCGAGCCACGTGTCTCGCCCGTCCTGCGGACCGTCGGCAAGATCGGCCAAGACCGCCAGTCTTGACCGATCTTCCCTCCTCGCGGCCTGTTCTTCGCTGACCCGACACAAGTCTTGTCTATGGTTCATAACAGCCTCTAGAACGACCAGACGCGTGGAAGGCTCGCGCCCGACAGAAGAGCCAGCGCGGGAACGAGGCGCTTTCGCAGCGCATGATAGCTCGGCGCCACGACGCGGGCGAGGCCGAATCCGTCCTGAAGGCTGGCGCCGCCCTCCTCGCCCAGAAGCGCGCGCAGCTCGGGCAGACGCGCATCGGCGCGCTCGTCCTGCCAGAACAAGGTGGCGAAGGCGCGCGCGCCACCGAGCACAGCCGGCGCCGCGCCAAGCGCGTCGATCGCCCCCTCCAGCTTGAGATCGTCGGCGAAGATCAGCTCGCCCTCGCGGCGAAGGCGCCAGCGGTCGCGAAAGCGTCCGCTTCGCACCGTTTCGCCCATGGCGGCGCGGCCGAGGACGAGACTTTCGCACAGGAGAAACCGGCTCGTCGCATGGAGGTCGGCCTCCAGCGCGCGAGACAGCCGCCCGCCGTCGAAGAGGATCGTTTCCTGCGGCAGGAAGCGGAGCGTGGCGTTGGCGCCGACATCGAGCCGGGTGGAAACCCGCGCGTCCGCCCCCGTGGAACGATAAACGCGCTCGCAGGCCTGCGTCGTGACGGACAGCGCGCCGCCCGGCTCCAGCGTGAAGCCCTGGGCCAGTTCGTCGCCGCCCGCAAGGCCGCCGGCCGTGTTGATCAGAACCGCCTCGGCTTCTTTCTGGCGCGGAAAACGCAGCTTCAGCGCGCCGGCCTGATGCAGCCGCCGAAGGCGTGTCGGCCCATCAAGGCCCACCGGCCCGAACACGGCGCGCGCTTCGCCCCGCGCGCGCTGGGCGCGCGGCCCGTCAGCGGGACTGTCGAGGCGCGGAGCCTCCAGGGTCGGCATCGAGGCGAGCGGAAGGGGAGGATCAGGCTATTGCGCGGCCTCGGCAAAGGCGGCGAGCGGCTGTTCGGAGGAGACTTCGCGGCCGGGCAAGACACCCTCGGCGAGACGGCGGCCGGACACGGCGAGGTCGGACGGGCCGGCGACATAGACGCGGGTCGAGGGATCGAGAAGGCTGATGAAGGAGGCATCCACCACGCCGGCGGCCGAGATCGCCTGAAGGCTGGAGCCGGGCGGCACGTCGATCTGCTTGATGAGGCAAAGGGGCGAGCCCGGCAGACGGGCGGCGAGCCAGGCGGCGACGGCATCCGAGGTCACGGACCGATCGCGCTCCATGCCCTCGTCGGCCATCAGGAGGTCGGACGGCATCCAGACCGGAACGAAGCCGCGCGCCTGCGCCGATTCGATCGCCTCCAGCGTGCTGGCGGGAACGAGCTTCTGGCCGAGCGCGACGAGCGCGTGGCCGAACTGCTCCATCGCCAGAAGCGCCATGCGATAGGCCGCCTCGCCATTGTAGCCGATGCGGGTCTGGAACTGGCGCACCGTGTTGGCGAAGGGGCCGCCGCCCGGCACGATCACGAGGGGGCGCGTCGTCTTCTCGATGGCCTGAACCCATTTGCGCAGATCGGGCGAGGCGATCGAACTTCCGCCGAACTTCACGATCAGCATGGGCTTCGTCATCGCATCGTCTCCTTCCGATTCGGGCCGTGAAGAACTGCCTTTTGTGAAGGCAGTCTGAACACGTTCGTTCCGGATTGCAAAGTTTCGTGACCGGGTGAATCCGGACATGCCTCATCACGCCTGGATTGTGAAGCGCGCGGGCGAACTTGTGATCAGGTCTGGCCGTCCTCGCGCGTGCGGCGGATCGAAACGCCCACGGCCTCGGGGCCGAGATCGAGCTTTTCCACCTGCACCTCGACGCTGAGAAGACGCCCGTCGCGCAGGAGATCGGCGGCCAGATCCTCGGCCAGCGCTTCCACGAGATCGGTGTGCCCCTGGTCGGCCAGCCGCCGGATGGCGTCCGTCACGATATCGTAGGAATAGACCTCGCTGACCTCGCGCGGCACCCGGCTCGGGCGGCGCACCTCGGCTTCCACCGTGAAGCGCAGGCGCTGCGTGCGGTCGCGCTCGAAACGATAGGCGCCGACCCGGAAGGGCAGCGTGAAGCCGCGCACGAAGATGCGGTCGGTGGCCGCAACGGCGCGCTCGGGCGCAAAGGGGGGCACCGGCGCTTCCAGCATCCGCCGGCCGGCGGCAAGCGTTTCGGCCTCCATGTCCTCGAACACGAGCGCATCGGGCGACAGAACCAGAAGGCGCGGAATGTCCGGCAGTTCGAGCCGCCCGCCGAACCAGCATTCGAGCCGCGCCTCGCGGCAGGCGCGCTGGAACTCGGCGAGCGTTTCCAAGGGGAAGGCGCGTAGCAGCGCCCGCTCGGGATCGAGCAGCACCACGGAATAGCCGCCGCGCAACACGCCGACGAACTCGTCCGGCGCTTCCAGCCGGGCGACCCGCAGCGGATCGGCCGGCAGCGTCACGTCGCCGGCCATGGCGAAGTAAAGCTCGGGCTGCCCGTCGCCCGCGCGCTCCGCCGGCCCCGCCCCCGGCCTGTCCCGCCGCGCCGGGGCGAGGACATAGTCCGCCCCCGCTTCCAGCGCGCGGCGCGCTTCTTCCGGCGAGCGGACGGCGATGGCGAGGCGGCAGGGCTTGGAAAGCGTCATGTCACGGTGTTCCGGCGCTGGAAGGCTTCGTCCTCGTGGCGCCCCGAGGCCAGGAGAGCCGCCATGATCTCCGCCGCACCGATGGCGTCGGCAAAGCTGTTATACAGCGGCGCGAAGCCGAAGCGCAGGATGTCGGGCGCGCGGAAATCCCCCACCACGCCCGCCGCGATCAACGCCTGGCACAGCCCATAGGCCTTGGCATGGTAGAAGGAAATCTGGCTGCCCCGCCGGCTCGCCTCGCGCGGGCTTGCGAGCGTGAGCCCATGGCCCTCGCAGAGCGTCTCCACGGCTTCCACGAAGAAATCGGTCAGCGCCATGGATTTGGCCCGCAGCGCCGCCATCTCGATGCCCTCGAAAGCGCCGAGCGCGGCGTCGAGCGAGGACAGGCCGAGGATCGCGGGCGTGCCGGTCAGGAAGCGCGAGACGCCTCGGGCCGGCGTGTAGCCGGTCTCGAAGGCGAAGGGCGCCGCATGGCCGAACCAGCCCGACAAGGGCTGGCGCGCCGCGTCCTGATGGCGCGGCGCGACATACAGGAAGGCCGGCGCGCCAGGGCCGCCGTTCAGATATTTGTAGCCACAGCCGATCGCGAAATCCGCGCCGTCCCCGGCGAGATCGACCGGCAGGGCGCCCGCCGAATGGGCAAGATCCCAGAGCGCGAGAGCGCCGCGATCCTCAGCCAGCTTCGACAGGGCGGCCATGTCGTGCAGCGCGCCGGTGCGGTAGTTCACCTGCGTCAGCATGAGGACGGCCGTGTCGCCGTCCACCAGCGCCGGAATCTCCTCCGCGCTGTCGGCCAGACGCAGCTCGTGCCCCTGCCCCAGAAGCGCGGCCAGTCCTTCGGCCATGTAGAGATCGGTCGGGAAGTTCGAGCGCTCCGACACGATGACGCGCCGGCCGGGGCGCAGCGCCAGTGCGGCGGCGAGAACCTTGAACAGATTGACCGAGGTCGAATCGCAGGCGACGAGCGCGCCCTCTTCGGCGCCGACGAGCTTGGCGATGCGGGCGCCGACGCGCGCCGGCAGATCGACCCAGCCGGCTTCGTTCCAGGAGGAGATCAGCCCCTCGCCCCATTCCTCGTCGATCACGGCGCGCAGGCGCTCGCGTGTCGCATAGGTCAGGCAGCCGAGCGAATTGCCGTCGAGATAGATGAGGCTGTCCGGCAGGTGGAACAGGGGCCGCGCGGTGCGCAGCGGATCAGCGCGGTCGGCTTCGGCGGCGCGGGCGCGCAGGTCGGGAAGGCGGGCGTTTTCCATGTCAGCCACGTCCGAACGCCTTGAACGCGACGGTGGTGAACGTGTCCATGACGCCGTCCACCGTCTGGAGGCGTTCGGTCACGAAATGGCCGATGTCGCGCCCCGCTTCCAGATAGAACTTGGCGAGAAGATCGTATTGGCCCGAGGTGGAATAGATTTCGGAAATCTCCTCCACACGCTCCACCAGGGCGTCGGCCACGCCATAGGCCGCCCCGGGGCGACATTTGAACTGAACGAAGATCGCTTGCATCTGAGAATGCCCCTCTAACGCCGGAGAGCTATCAGAGCGAAGCGCCCGCCGTCAAAATCCTTGTCATCTGCGACCCCGCAAGGCCCAGTTCCTCGATCACGTCGAAATGGTGCCGGCCGGGCAGTTCGGCCGCTTCCACCGGCGCGCCGAGCCCGGCCCATGACGAGGCGAGCAGCCAGCTCTGGCGGCGAAGCTCGGGCAGTTCCGCCGCGCCGACCAGCGCATGAACCGGGCAGGCATGGGCGGGCTCCAGAAGCGCCGGACTTTCGGCGAGCGCTTCGGCCGCGTCGATGCGCAGCGTGTCGTTCATGCGGGTGCGGCGGATCGGGCGAAGGTCGTGCAGGCCGCTGATCGGCACGACGCGATCGACGCGCGCCAGAACCGATGCGGCGAGCGGCGTGCCCGAGGAGACCATGCGCGCGACGAGATGGCCGCCGGCGGAATGGCCGACGAGGCGCACCGGGCCGGCGACGCGCTCGGCGGCCAGCGCGATCGCGGCGGCGACATCCCCAGCGATCCCGGTGAGCCGCGCCTCCGGCGCCAGTCGGTAGCTCGGGATCGCGACGGCAAACCCCGATTCCACGGCTCCGCGCGCCAGATGCGACCAGAAGGACTTGTCGAGCGCCTTCCAGTAGCCCCCATGAATGAAGACGACGAGGCCGCGCGGCTCGCCTTCGGGACGGAAGAGATCGAGCTTCTGGCGCGGGTTTTCGCCATAGGCGAGGTCGATCTCGCTTCGCCCGCGTGCGGCCAGCGCCGCGCGAAAGGACGCGGCCTCGCGCTCCCAGCGGGGCGCGAACTCGGCCGCGCCGGTGACGGCGCCCGAATTGTCATAGGCGGCGTCGAAATCGGCGACCGGATTCCAATGCGTCATCTGGCGTTCCTTCCCTTGGCGAGGAAGGAATAGGGCGCGCCAGCCATGCTGTCACGCCCCGCCGTCACACCGCATTAACCGTCAGTCGACGAAGGCGCGCTCCACGACGAAGGTGCCGGGCTTGGAATTGGCGCCTTCCTCGAGGCCGAAGCGCTCGCAGAGCGCCGCCGTTTCCTTCAGCATCTCCATGGAGCCGCAGATCATGGCGCGGTCCACCGCCGGGTCGATCGGCGGGAGGCCGAGATCGGTGAAGAGCTTGCCGGTCTCGAGCAGCGTCGTGACGCGCTCGCCCTTGTGCTCGCCCTCGCGGGTCGCCGAGCCATGGTAAAGCAGCTTGTCGCCGACGATTTCCGACAGGATCTCGTCGGTCTTGATCGCCTCCACCAGTTCCTGCCCGTAGCGCAGCTCGGCGAGTTCGCGCGTCGTGTGCGTCAGGATCACCTGATCGAACTTCTCGAAGGTCTCGGGATCGCGGATCACGCCGGCAAAGGGCGCGATGCCCGTACCGGTCGAGAAGAGATACAGACGCTTGCCCGGCAGAAGCGCGTCGAGCACGAGCGTGCCGGTCGGCTTCTTGCGCATCAGCACGGTGTCGCCCGGCTGGATGCGCTGGAGATGCTCGGTCAGCGGGCCGCCCGGCACCTTGATGGAGAAGAACTCCAGCTCCTCGTCCCAGGACGGGCTGGCGATCGAATAGGCGCGGAACACCGGCTTCTCGGCGTTGGGCAGGCCGATCATGGCGAATTCGCCGGTGCGGAAGCGGAAGCTCGCCGGCCGGGTCATGCGGAACTTGAACAGGCGGTCGGTGTAGTGCTTCACCTCGGTCACGGTCTCGGCGAAGACATTGGCCGGGATCGGGAAACCGGCTTCGGACGCGAGGGAGGTCTGGACGGGGGCGTTCATGGGGGCCCTTCGGCGGCAAGCGGAACAGGACGCGGCCCGCGCTCGCGAGCCGGCAAAGCGGCGCGAGCAGGCGCCGCGAACGAAATCTCCCTCTCCTGACCGATAAACCTGCCGAAAAAAAGGGAGATTATTCTCAAACCAGGACGGCGCGCGAAATTTCCGCCTTCGTGCCGAAGATCCGGCGATAACGCTCGATGTCCGCCGGCGTGCCCGTGGCCTTGGCCGGATTGTCCGACAGCTTCACCGCCGGGCGCCCGTCCGCGTCCATGACCTTGCAGACCAGCGAGATCGGGTGAAGGCCCGGCGTGTCCTCGGGCGCGACGCCCCGGAAGTCGTTGGTGAGATTGGTGCCCCAGCCGAAGCTCATGCGCACCCGCCCGTCGAAATGGCGATAGGTCTCCTCGATGGAATCGACGTCCATGCCGTCGGAGAAGACCAGAAGCTTGTCGCGCGGATCGACGCCCTTGGAGCGCCACCAGGCCATGATCGCCTCGCCCCCCTCGATCGGCGGCGCAGAATCGGGCCGGAAGCCCGTCCAGTTCGCCACCCATCCGGGCGCGCGCTCCAGAAACGACGCCGTGCCGAAGGCATCGGGCAGGACCACCAGAAGATTGCCGCCATACCAGCTCTGCCAGGCCTTCAGGACCTCGTAGGGCGCGTCGCGCAGCTCGGCGTCGGAGCGCGCCAGCGCGGCATAGACCATGGGCAGTTCGTGGGCGTTGGTGCCGATGGCCTCCAGATCGGTCTCCATGGCGAGGAGCACGTTGGAGGAGCCGATGAAGCGCTCGCCGAGCTTTTCCTTCAGGGCTTCCACGCACCAGCGCTGCCAGAGGAAGGAATGGCGCCGCCGCGTGCCGAAATCCGACATGCGCAGCGCCGGCAGCTTGTCCAGCCGCTCGACCTTCTCCCACATCTTGGCCTTGGCGCGGGCATAGAGAACGTCGAGCTCGAAGCGGCCGTAATCCTTCATCGCGGCGCGCGAGCGCAGCTCGTTGATGATGGCGAGCGCCGGGATTTCCCACATCATCGTGTGGGTCCACGGCCCGTGGAACATCAGCTCGTATTGCCCGTCGCGCTTGGCGAGCTCGTAGGGCGGAAGCTGGAAGTCGCGCAGCCAGTCGAGGAAGGCCGGCAGAAAGATCTGCCGCTCGCCATAGAACGTGTTGCCCGCCAGCCAGATCATCTCGCGCTTGGAAAAGCGCACGGAGCGGGCGTGGTCGAGCTGGGCGCGCAGCTCCGCCTCGTCGATCTCGTCGGCGACGCGCACGGTGCGCGTGCGGTTGATGAGGCGGAAGGTCACCTGCGTCGAGGGGTGGAGCCCCCAGACCATCTGGAGCATCAGGAGCTTGTAGAAGTCCGTGTCCAGGAGCGAGCGCACGATCGGGTCGAGCTTGAACGTGTGGTTCCAGACCCGTGTCGCGATATCCGTGGCGACCATGACCGCCCTTTCCGATGTGCCTCGATTCGGCCTTGATGCTTAACCGATCGGTCACGGGGATGACAGCCCGACCCTGCGGCAAGCTGGCTCATGCTGCAATGCCCAATTTTCACCCATGATGAAATTGCTTGCACGGCCAGGGCTTGTTTCGTCTTGTAGCAGAGCCGTGAATCGCTCGGAGCCCTGCCCCATGTCCCGCACGCCTCTTGCCGCCTCGCCCCATCCGGTGGACCAGCGCCTTCCCGCCGGGCGGCTCGTGCCCCTGGCGGTGCAGCATGTTCTCGTCATGTATGCGGGCGCCGTGGCCGTGCCGCTCATCGTCGGCCGCGCCCTGCAACTGCCGCCCGAGGACGTCGCCTTCCTGATCTCGGCCGATCTCTTCGCCTGCGGCATCGCCACCCTGATCCAGAGCCTTGGACTCTTCGGCAGCGGCATCCGCCTGCCGGTCATGATGGGCGTCACCTTCGCCTCGGTCGGGCCGATGCTCGCCATGGGCGCCCTGCCCGAGGTCGGGTTGCTCGGCATCTACGGCTCGGTGATCGCGGCGGGGATCTTCGGCATTCTCGTCGCGCCCCTGGTCGGGCGGGTCCTGCCGCTGTTTCCGCCCGTCGTCACCGGCACGATCATCCTCGTGATCGGCATCTCGCTCATGCGCGTCGGCATCAACTGGGCCGGCGGAGGGCTGCCGACCCTGCCGAAGCTTCTGGAAACCGGCGAGCGGGTGCAGGTGGCGAACGCCGCCTATGGCGCGCCGGCCGGCCTTCTCATGGCGAGTTTCGTGCTTCTCGTGATCCTCGCCATCCTGCGCTGGGGGCGCGGATTTCTCGGCAATGTCGCGGTTCTCGCCGGCATCGTGGCGGGCGCGGCGGTGGCGACCGCCTTCGGCCTCATGAGCTTCGACAAGGTCGCGGCCGCGCCCTGGTTCGGCCTCGTCCTGCCCTTCCATTTCGGCTGGCCGCAATTCCATCTCGTGCCGATCCTCACCATGTGCCTCGTCATGATCGTGGTGATGATCGAGTCGCTCGGCATGTTCCTGGCGCTCGGCGAGATGACGGACCGCCGGCTCGACCGCAAGGCGATCACGCGCGGGCTCCGGGCCGACGGCGTCGGCACGCTGATCGGCGGCATCTTCAACACCTTCCCCTACACGTCCTTCTCGCAGAATGTCGGGCTCGTCGGCGTCACCGGCGTCAAGTCGCGCTACGTGACCGCGACGGGCGGCGCGATCCTGCTCCTCCTCGGCCTCAGCCCCAAGATGGCGGCGCTGGTGGAGGCCGTGCCCGTCACCGTGCTCGGCGGGGCCGGCCTCGTCATGTTCGGCATGGTGGCGGCGACGGGCATCCGCATCCTCTCGGCGGTGGATTTCAAGACGACGCGCGGCAATCTCTTCGTGGTCGCCATCTCGATCGGCTTCGGCATGATCCCGCTGGTCGCGCCCGGCTTCTTCCACCACCTGCCGCGCGCGCTTCAGCCGCTTCTGGAATCGGGCATCCTCCTGGCCGCCATCGCTTCGGTCGTGCTCAACGTCTTCTTCAACCGCCTCGAGACGGGCGAAGCGGCGCGCCAGGGCTCGGCCGGCGCGGCGGGCGCGGCCGAGCATGTCTGACGGGAAGAACCCTTCCGAACGGGGAAGCGCGTCCGATCAGGGGTGACAAGCCGGCGGGGAGAGCGCAGTCTCCTTGTCGCCGCCCCGCGCCGGCGGCCAGCCGAGGGAGGACACGCGCATGAGGCAACAGGTCCGACGGGTTCCGGGGTTCCGCCTGGTTCTGGCAACCTGCCTCGTCTGGAGCGTCGCGAGCGGCGCCGAGGCCGCCTCGCCCGCTCCGGTCGCCGGGAAGAACGGCATGGTCGTCACCGCCCAGCGCCTCGCCTCCGAGGTCGGCGTGGACGTCCTGCGCTCGGGCGGCAACGCGGTGGATGCGGCGGTCGCGGTCGGTTACGCGCTCGCCGTCACCTATCCGACCGCCGGAAACCTCGGCGGCGGCGGCTTCATGACGCTGCGCCTCAAGGACGGCACGACGCGCTTTCTCGACTTTCGCGAGCGCGCGCCCGGCCGCGCCACCAAGGACATGTATCTGGACGCCAAGGGCGAGCCGGTGCCGGGCCTTTCCACCGACGGGTATCTGGCGGTCGGCGTGCCCGGCTCGGTCGCCGGCTTCGAGCTGGCGCGCGAGCGCTACGGCACCAAGGACCGCGCCGCGCTGATCGCCCCCGCGATCCGCCTTGCCCGCGAGGGGTTCGAACTCTCGCCCGGCGACGTCGCGAGCTTTACGGACGCCAATGCCGATCTCGCCAAGGACGCGGGCGCCAGCGCGATCTTCCTCAAGAACGGCACCGAGCCCTATGCGGCGGGCGAGCGGCTGGTGCAGAGCGATCTGGCCGGCGTTCTCGAAGCGATCTCCGAGCGCGGGCCGGACGGGTTCTACCGGGGCGCGGCGGCGGAAGGCATCGCCAAGGCCAGCGCCGCCCATGGCGGCATTCTCGAACGGGCGGATTTCGAGGCCTACAAGGTGCGCGAGCTGGAGCCCGTGCGCTGCGACTATCGCGGCTACGAGATCATCTCCTCGCCCCCGCCGAGTTCGGGCGGCGTCGTGATCTGCGAGATCCTCAACATTCTCGAAGCCTATCCGCTCGGCTACACGGGCTTCGGTTCGGCCGAGACGGTGCATCTCATGGCCGAGGCCATGCGGCAGGGCTTCGTGGACCGCAACTCGGCGCTGGGCGACCCGGACTTCGTCAAGAACCCGGTCGAGACGCTGCTCTCGCAAGCCTATGCCGACAAGGTGCGCGCGCGCATCGATCCGAACCGCGCCGGCGTCTCGGCCGCCATGAAGCCGGTCGGCGCGGAAAGCCACGAGACGACGCATTATTCGATCATCGACAAGGACGGCAACGCCGTCGCCGTGACCTACACGCTGAACGGCTCGTTCGGGGCGCGCGTCGTGGCGCCGGGCACGGGCGTTCTCCTCAACAACGAGATGGACGACTTCACCCAGAAGCCGGGCGTGCCCAATCTCTACGGCCTCGTGCAGGGCGAGGCCAACGCCATCGCGCCCGGCAAGACGCCGCTCTCCTCCATGAGCCCGACCATCGTCACGCAAGGCGGCGAGCCCGTCCTCGTGATCGGCTCGCCCGGCGGCTCGCGCATCATCACGATCGTGGCGGAAGCCATCCTGAACGTCGTGGATCACGGCATGACCATTCAGGAAGCCGTGGACGCGCCGCGCATCCACCACCAATGGCAGCCCGACCGCATCACGATCGAGCCGCGCGCCCTGTCGCCCGACACGATCCGGCTTCTGGCCGAGAAGGGCCACAGGGTCGCCGAGGACCCGAACTGGCCGGTCTGGGGCCAGGCGGCCGGCATTCTCGTCGGCGGCCCGAGCTTGGCCGACCGCGACCCCGCCCGCCCCGAGCGCTTCTTCGGCGCGATCGACGCGCGGGCCGGATCGGGCGCCGCGATCGGCTACTGACGCCTTCCTTTTGCCACGACTTCGCCGCGAACGGATCGTGTTGCGGCGTTGCGGCGTTTGCTCCTCGGGCCATCCGGCCCGCTTAAGACCGCGAGCGAGGGGCAGAGACGATGGGCGAGCGAACGCAATCCAGGGGATCGGCGACGGGAGACATCCTGCTCGGCCTCGTGTCGGCCGGCGCGCTGACCGTGGTCGGCTTCGTCGCCGGCAAGAGCGGTACGTTGCGCCGCGACGGTCGCTGGCCGGGCGAGGCGGAGGGCGACGCGAAGAACGGCGACGGCTCGGCCAGCTGGTCCGACGCGCAGGCGGGCAAGACCGCGCCCGGCGCGGCCTCGGGCGTCGAGCGGGCGCGCGGGCGCGCGGCCGGCAAGCCGACCAGCATTCCGGCCAAGGGCTGGAAGGACGTGCTCTGGCGCACCTATGAGGAATTCTCCAGCGACCGGCTGATGCTGGTGGCCGCCGGCGTCACCTTCTACGTCCTCCTGGCGCTGTTTCCCGCGATTACGGCCTTCATCTCCATCTACGGCCTGTTCAACGACCCGGCGAGCGTCAACGACCAGTTGCAGGGTCTGGCCGGCGTCCTGCCCGGCGGCGCGCTGCAGATCATCGGCGAGCAGATGCAGCGCCTGTCCTCGCAGGAAAGCGCCAAGCTCGGCTTCGGCATGGTGTTCGGCCTGGGCGTCGCCCTGTGGAGCGCCAATGCCGGCATGAAGACGCTCTTCGACGCCATGAACATCGTCTACGAGGAAGAGGAAAAGCGCGGCTTCATCAAGCTGACGCTCGTCACGCTGGGCTTCACGCTCGGCACGATCGTCGCCTTGATCGTGGCGCTGACCGGCGTCGTGGTTCTGCCGATCGTTCTGGAATTCCTGCATCTTGGCGGATTGGAGACCTGGCTCCTCGTCCTGCGCTGGCCAATCCTTCTCGTTCTCGTCGCGCTCGGCCTGTCCATGGTCTACCGCGTCGGCCCCAGCCGCTCGGCCGCCAAATGGCGCTGGATCGCGCCGGGCAGCCTGTTCTCCGCCACGCTCTGGGTGATCTTCTCGCTGCTCTTCTCCTGGTACGCGCAGAATTTCGGGGCCTACGACGAGACCTACGGCTCGCTCGGCGCGGCGATCGGCTTCATGACCTGGATCTGGATTTCCACGATCGTGGTGCTCCTCGGCGCCGAGCTGAACGCCGAGCTCGAACACCAGACCGCGATCGATTCCACCACCAGCCCCGCCCGTCCGATGGGCCAGCGCGGCGCGTCCATGGCAGATACGCTGGGCGAGCCGAAGGGCTGACATCGTTCGCTACCCAACGGAACAAGGAGGAACCGCCCTTTCCGAGCCTCGGTTAACCACGGGAGACCCTGACCGAGCGACGAGGGAGTTTGTCCATGAAAGCGCTGACCTGGCACGGCAAGAGCGACATTCGCTGCGAAAGCGTGCCCGACCCCAAGATCGAGGATACGAGGGACGTCATCATCAAGGTGACGTCCTGCGCCATCTGCGGCTCCGACCTGCACATCTACGACGGCGTGATCCCCGACATGCATTCCGGCGACATCGTCGGCCACGAGACCATGGGCGAGGTGGTCGAGGTCGGCTCGGGCGCGACGAACCTCAAGATCGGCGACCGGGTCGTTGTGCCCTTCACGATCTCCTGCGGCGAATGCTTCTTCTGCAAGCGCGGCTTCTTCTCGGGCTGCGAGCGCTCCAACCCCAACAAGGCGCGCGCCGAAAAGCTCTGGGGCCACTCGCCCGCCGGCCTGTTCGGCTATTCGCATCTTCTGGGCGGCTATAGCGGCGGGCAGGCCGAGTACTTGCGCGTTCCCTATGCCGATGTCGGGCCGATCAAGGTGCCGGACGGCCTGTCGGACGAGCAGGTCCTGTTCCTGTCGGACATTTTCCCGACCGGCTACATGGCCGCCGATTTCTGCGACATCAAGCCCGGCGACACGATCGCGGTCTGGGGCTGCGGTCCGGTCGGCCAGATGGCGATCAAGAGCGCCTTCCTCCTCGGCGCCGAGCGCGTCATCGCCGTCGACACCGTGCCCGAGCGCCTGGCCCTGGCGCAGAAGAGCGGCGCGATCACGCTCGATTTCATGGACGAGGACATCTACGACCGCATCCAGGACCTGACCAACGGGCGCGGCGTCGACGCCTCGATCGACGCGGTCGGCTCGGAAGCGCACGGCACCGGCTCGTTCGACTCCCTCATCGACCGGGTGAAGGTCGCGACCTTCATGGGCACGGACCGCCCGCATGTCCTGCGTCAGGCGATCCACTGCACCCGCAATTTCGGCACGGTCTCGATCGTCGGCGTGTATGGCGGTTTCCTCGACAAGATCCCGATGGGCTCGGCGATCAATCGCGGCCTCACCTTCCGCATGGCGCAGACGCCGGTGCAGCGCTACCTGCCGCTCCTGATGGACCGCATCGTGAAGGGCGAGATCGACCCGTCCTTCGTGATCACCCACACGGGCACGTTGGAGGACGGGCCGGACCTCTACAAGACCTTCCGCGACAAGCAGGATTCCTGCATCAAGGTGGTGCTGAAGCCATGAGCGCGGCAGAGATTTCCCGCCCGCTCGCGCTCGTCACCGGCGCCTCCACCGGCATCGGCCGGGAACTCGCCCGGCTCTGCGCGGCCGAGGGAATGGACCTCCTGATCGCCGCCGACGAGCCGGCGGTTGAGGAGGCCGCAACCGAGCTTCGCCGCTCCGGCGTGCGGGTGGACGCGGTGGAAACCGACCTCTCGACGACGGAAGGGGTCGATGCGCTTCTCGCCCGTCTGGACGGACGCCCCGTCGACTGCCTCTTCGCCAATGCCGGGCGGGCACTCGGCAAGGGCTTTCTCGACCAGGAGTTCGACGCCGCGCGTCATGTGCTGGACACGAACCTGACGGGCACGCTCTACCTCATCCACCGCGTCGGCGGGGACATGCGCCGGCGCGGCGAAGGGCGCATCCTCATCACCGGCTCGATCGCCGGCTTCGTGCCGGGCGCCTTCATGGCCGTCTACAACGGCACCAAGGCCTTCCTGAACAGCTTCGCCTTCGCGCTGCGCAACGAGCTGAAGGACACGGGCGTCACCGTGTCCTGCCTCATGCCGGGCGCGACGGACACGGAGGTCTTCGCGCGCGGCGACATGCTGGACACGCCCATGGGCCAGGCGCCCAAGGACGACCCGGCCGATGTCGCCCGCGTCGGCTTCGAGGCGCTGATGCAGGGCAAGGGCGACGCGGTGAGCGGCTGGAAGAACAAGGTCGCCTCGGCGCTCGCCAACGTCACGCCGGCCGCCGTTCTGGCCGAGCAGAACCGCAAGCTCGCCGAGCCCGGCCACGGCTAGGGCGAGCCGGGAGACCCAAAAACCCGAAACCCGAACCCCAAGGAAACACGGACCATGACCGCCGACCCGTTCGATCTCAGGCGCTTCGTCGTCGCGCAGGAGGGCGTCTATGCCGATGCGCTGGAGGAGATCCGGCGCGGGCGCAAGGCCAGCCATTGGATGTGGTTCGTGTTTCCGCAGATCGAAGGGCTGGGGCATAGCGAAACGGCGCGGCGCTTCGCCATCCGCTCGCTGGACGAGGCGCGCGCCTATCTCACCCATCCTTTGCTCGGGGCTCGGTTGGAGAAGGCCGTGCGAGCCGCGCTCGAGAGCGGCGAGGCCTCACCCCACCGCCTGTTCGGCTCGCCCGACGACCAGAAGTTCCGCTCCTCCCTCACCCTGTTTCGCGAGGCCGCCAATGCTGCGCAGAGGCCCTTGTTCGACGAGGCGCTAACGCTTTTCTACGCGGGCCGGGCGGACGAGGCGACACTGTCGCGGCTCGGCAGCAGCCCGCCCGCCTGACGCGGAAACCCTCACCCGCGCTTCACTTCGCCGTCACTCCAAGGCCGGGCGCCGAACCCGCCGGACGCCCAAGCATTGAGGTTTCGAGCCTCGACCAACGAAGGACCCCTCATATCATGCCGGACGCCCCCGACCTCGCCATGCCGCACGGCGCCGCGGATCTGCCGGTGGCGCGGGTCGAGAGCCACAGTCTGGAAATTCGCGAGGACGGCGGGTTCCTCGGCGACAAGGCGAGCGAGACGGCCTTTCGCGAGCTTCTGGACCTGTGGCGCGACCGGCTCGCCGATGCCGGCTCCACGCCCTTCGGCGAGGGCCCGACCGAAGAGATCGAACGCGACGATCTCGACGAAGCGCTGACGCGCCCGAGCGACCCCGACGAGGCCGAGGCGCTGGAGCGCACGCTCGACGCCTTTGCCGATGATCTCGCGGGTGTTCTCGACCGTTTCCTGCACGTGCCCTCCTGGGCGGGCGTCGAGCGCATCGTCTGCGGCGGCGGGCTGCAGTCGAGCCGCGTCGGCGTCGAGGCCGTGCGCCGGGCTGAGCGTCGCCTGCGGGCGAAAGGCCATTGCGTCGCGCTCCGCTCGCTTCACCACGAGCCCGACGATGGCGGGATGATCGGCTGGGCTCATGCCGCGCCCCGCTCGGCACTGGAAGGGGGCGAGGCCTTCCTCGCGGTGGATATCGGCGGCACGAACCTGCGCTGCGGCATCGTCGCGCTCGGGGCAGGTGCTGCGGGGCCGCAAGTCGTCCACCGCGAGAAATGGTGCCACGCGGACGACGAGCCGAGCCGCGAGGAAGTGGTGGACCGTCTGGCGACGCTGCTGCTCGATGCCGTCGGCGAGGCCGAACGGCGGGGTCTGCGCCTCGCGCCCTTCGTCGGCCTCGGTTGCCCCGGCCTCGTTCGCGCCGACGGCACGCTGGCGGGCGGCGTGCAGAACCTGCCCGGCGACTGGACCGAGGACGGCTTCTGCCTGCCCGAGCGCGTGCGCCTGTCGCTGCACGAGATCGGCGGGCGGCCGACCGTGATCCGGCTGCACAACGACGCCGTGATCCAGGGCCTCAGCGAATGGCCCTTCATGCGGGACGTGACGCGCTGGGCGGCGGTGACGATCGGCACGGGGCTCGGCAACTGCGCCTTTCGCAACCGCGAAGCCACCCGTTTCGATTAACAAAGCGCTTACCGCTGCCGGTGATAGTGCCCGCGTTGGTTCAGGAAGGAGTCACCATGTCGGACACGGTTGGCATCGGCGGCAATCGCATCCGCTCGTTCATCGAGCGTGTGGAGCAGTTGGATCAGGAGATCCAGGATCTGATGGAAGGCAAGAAGGAGGTCTTCGCCGAGGCCAAGGGCGAAGGCTTCGACGTGAAGATCCTGAAAGAGATCATCAAGCTGCGCAAGCAGGACAAGGACGAGCGCGACGAGCACGAGACGCTGCTCGACCTCTATCTGCGCGCCATGGACGAGGCCGTCCCGGGGGAGACCGCAAAGGCGGCCTGATCGGCTTTCGCCAGCCCGAACGCTTTAAAAAAGCCCTCCCCGCCAAGCCGGCCGGGAGGGCTTCGTCGTTCCGGGGGTGGCCGTCAGTTCTGCGTCGCGCGGTAGTCGATCAGCGGGTCGGCTTCGACCTTGGTCATGTTGGTGACGCCCAGAAACACGACGCCGCCCGCGAACAGGAGGCTGAGGGCGAGAAGGCCGTAGCGAACGGCGCGAACATGGAAGGGGCTGCGGCTGCGCATGGAACAGGGTCCGTTGTGTCGATTCGGATCAGGAAGTCGCGACGGGACCCCAAAGTTCCCTCAAAGCCTCGAACAATCGCCCGGAAACGAGACCGATTGTGGAGTTCGTTCAATCGGATAGGGCCTGGAGAGGCCCACCGGACGGAGCGCGGGAGACGCCCTTCTTTCGCCGTCGCAGGGCCGAACCCCGGCCCTCTTCCCATGTTGCACTGCAACCGAAAGCCCGGACGCTCCGTTTCCGCGGCCCGACGAAGGAGATGCTCATGGTTCTTCCGGAATCCGCAAGCCTGCCCCGGATGATCCGCTATATCGGCTGGCCGCTCGCCCTGCTGTTCGTCTGGGACGTGATCGTCACGCTGGCCTATGTCTATCTGCCGCATCCCGGCTTCGAGCTGCCGGTCCTGCCGATGACGCTGCTCGGCTCGGCGCTGGCGCTGTTTCTCGGCTTTCGCAACAACAACGCCTATCAGCGCTGGTGGGAAGCGCGCACGCTCTGGGGCGCCATGGTGAACGCCTCGCGCTCCTACGGGCGGGCGGTGCTCCATCTCATCGACAAGAGGCCGGACAGCCAGGATCTCCGCCATGCGCTGGTGACGCGCCAGATCGCCTATGTGAACGCTTTGCGTTGCCATCTGCGACGCCAGTCCTGCCTGGACGAGATCGCCCCGTTCCTCGGCGAAGGCGAGGCCGACGGGCTGAAGGGCGTCGCCAACGTGCCGAACGCCATTCTGAACGAGACCGGCGCGCTCCTGTCGGACGCGCTGCGCCAGGGCTGGACGGACTCCATCCGCCGCACGCAGATCGAGCAGCTCCTGGTGGACATGAGCAACGCGCAGGGCGGCATGGAGCGCATCAAGAACACGCCGCTGCCGCGCGAATACGCTTATTTCCCCACTCTTTTCGTGCATGTCTTCTGCCTGCTCCTGCCGATCGGCATGGTGGACAGTCTCGGCCTCTACACACCGCTCGCCTCCACCATCGTCGGTTTCATGATGCTGGCCATGGACCGGATCGGCAGCGACCTGCAGGACCCGTTCGAGAACCGGGCTCACGACGTGCCGCTCACCTCGATCTGCCGCACGATCCAGATCGATCTGGAGCAGCTGCGCGGCAAGGTGGACACGCCCGCCCCCGTCCGCCCGGTTAACCACGTCCTCTGGTAAGGGCGGCTCGATTCGCGAGGCGGGCGCGCCGCAAGACTTCGTTAACCTCGGTCATGGTTTCTGAACTCTTCCCGATCGGTTGAAAGTTCGAGCCATGGACCTCGTCACGACCTTGTTTTCCTTCATTCTCACGATGGGCGGTTTCGCCGTCCTCGTGTCGGTCGCGCTCCAGCTCTCCGGCGACCACCGCCCGAAAGCCCGCAACGCGCGCTGAGCGCCGCGCCACGCTCCTTCCGTCTCGATTCCTGTCCGAAAGGCCCGGCTCCCCACAAGGGCCGGGCCTTTCGCCGTTGCCGCCCTTTCCGCATCGGAGCGGGCCGCCGCGTCGCTTTCGAGCGAATTTCGTCAAGTCACGCGATCACGCGAGCGTGACAGGACCGTGTAACGAGGCTGGATTTACGTCTTCTTGCGAGGAAAATCCCGTCACAATGGACCATCTCTACTGGTCTATCCGCCCAAACCCCGTCCCTCGCCTGCCGATTTGACAGAATGTCGCAGGGCGGCCGCGTCGCTATTCTGCAACAGGCCGGAAGAACCCGCGAAGGGCCGCTTGAGCGGAAAAATAAATCGGGCATCTTTGCAATCAACGGCGGTGCCGACCGGGCGAATCGAACAGTCCGGGCGTGCAACCGATCACCGAAACAAGTCGAGGGCCGTCAGAGCCTTCTCGCAACTGGAGTTTGCCATGAAGACCCTCGCCCTTCTCCTCGCCTCCGCCGCCTCGCTCGGCCTCGCCTCGCAGGCGCTCGCCGCCGACGTCGTCTATGCCGAGCCGGCCGCGCCCGTCGCCATGGCCCCGGTCATGACCTGGACCGGCCTTTACCTCGGCGTTCAGGCCGGCGGCGCGTTCAACCCCGACAATGGCGACAATCTCGCCGTGGTGCCGAACTTCGCCGGCGCCGGCGCGACCTTCCTGACCAACGCCTTCGGTTCGAACTTCAACTCCGAGTTCGAGTCGAGCTTCATCGGCGGCGCGCATATCGGCTACGACTATCAGGCCGGCAACTTCGTGATCGGCGCCCTCGCCGACATCAACGCGCTCGACATCGCCCAGCGCGCCAGCGGCTTCTCCAACACCCCGGCCTTCTACACGGCCGAGCGCAGCCTCGACTATCTCGTGACCGGCCGCCTGCGCGCCGGTTATCTCGTGACCGAGAGCGCCCTCCTCTACGCCACGGGCGGCTTCGCCTATGGCGAGGTCGACTACGGCTTCAGCACCAACAGCCCGGCCGTCACCGCCGCCTTCCCGGCGATCGCCCGTTCGGACGAAGACGAGTGGGGCTACTCGGTCGGCGGCGGCATGGAAGTGAAGGTCACGCAGAACATCTCGTTCGGCGCCGAATACCTCTACACCAATCTCGGCGAGGGCAACTCCTTCACCCGCCTGAACGGCGGCCCGTTCGACGGTTCGGGCGCTGCGGTCATCCCCGGCCAGTACACCGACTTCCGCTCGCAGGGCGATTTCGACTTCCACACCGTCACGGCGAAGCTGTCCTACCGCTTCAACTGATCCGTTTCGGATCGCGTCTTCCCTTCGCGATCCTTCTGAAAGGCCCGTCCGGCATCACGCCGGGCGGGCCTTTTTTGTCACGCACCCGTCGCAAAGCGCGAGCTTGGCACCGGCGCGGCTGGCTTGCATCTTTCCGGATGGCCGGCGAACCATAGGTCATGGCCGATCTTAGCCGGAGGGGTTCATGGCGTCGGACGAAGATCCGATCATCACGGTGTTGCGGCTTTCGGAAGAAACCGACGATCCGACCGAACTGACGCAGCGGTTCCGGGAAACCCATCCCGACCTGCCGCATCAGGCGTTTCTCGACGCCTGCATGGTGGCGCTCGACATTATCGGCTCGCGCCCCGCCCGCCTGCACTGACGCGCCTCGCCCGACGCCCGGACTTCAGGGACAGCCCGCAGCGCGCGTCGCGCGGCCTGCGTCACATCGCCTCGCTGATTATCCCTTGTCCAACGTTTCCGCGAAGGCCTTAACGTCCTCTTCAGCAAAAATGGACGTGAATGGGAGATCATCTGGCCTAAACGGTGAACGGCGCGTTAGGCATTCAGGCAGTGAATGACAGGCCTTACAGTGCGATACAAACGCGGTTCAGACGGATCGATCCCACCGCCCCCGGAACGTCCCGGGCCGGCGTCTCGAACCGCGCCTTTGCCCAGGGTGCGGAGCGGGCGGCGATGACACGGGCCGGTTTGATGGGGGCCTTTCGACGGCTCACGGCGTTCCTGATCGACTACGATCCGCATGAGCCGCGCCTCGAAGGCCCGCTGCCCGACCGGGTCCTGACCGAGCGCGTCGATGTCGCGCTGCGCCTCACCCCCCTCACCGCGATCACCGCCTTTCTCGTCGTCCAGGTCATCATCGCCCTGTTCTGGGACGGCCCCTACATTCCCTATCTCGTGGCGCTCCAGATCGGCAGCGTGACCCTGACGGTCTGCACGCTGGAGGGCTGCTGGCGCTGGCGCTCGCGCCCCATGCCGCAGCAGATCGGCCCGCGCTTCCGGGCGATGATGACCGGGCTGCCGCTGCTGGCCGGCCTGCTTCTCGGCTCGATCCCGCTCATGCTCTTCGTCGACAGCGACATGCAGGGGCGTCTGGTGATCGCCTCGACCTGCGCCGGCCTGATCGCGACGGGCATGTGCCTCGCCACCATGCCGACGGCTTCGCTCGCCTATGTCGGCCCGATCACGCTCGGCTCCTTCGTGGCGCTCGCCATGACGGGCGAGCTCCTCAACATCTACGTGGCGCTGCTTCTGGCCTTCTACGCCCTGTTCATCTTCACCGCGATGTTCCACCTGCGCCGCCTCGTGACGCGGCGCGTCCTCACGCAGATCGAGCTTGCCCGCCAGCAGGAGCTGACCAACCTCCTCCTCAACGATTTCGAGGCCCATGCCAGCGACTGGCTCTGGGAAACCGACGCCGAGCTGCGCCTCCAGCATGTCTCGCCGCGGCTGGCGGAGGTCGTGGAACTGCCCGAAAGCGTCCTCCACGGCCTGCGCTTCGACCGGCTCGTCGGCACGGCCGACGCGCTCGCCCGCGCCAATGCGCAGGACGAGGGCCTGCGCCTTCTCCTCTCGGCCATGGACGCGCGGCGCGAATTCCACGGGCTTCAGATCCGCCTGTCGATCTCGGGCGAGCATCGCTGGTGGAGCCTCAGCGGCAAGCCGATCCGCGATTGCGAGGGCATCTTCACCGGCTATCGCGGCGTCGGCTCCGACATCACCGTGCAGAAACAGTCGCAGGAACGCCTGTCGCATCTCGCCACCCACGATCCGCTGACCGATCTGCCCAACCGGATGCTGTTCCAGACCCGGCTCGACGATCTCGTGGCGCGCGGCGAGGCGACGCGCTTCGCGGTCATGTGCCTCGATCTCGACGAGTTCAAGAGCGCCAACGACGCCTTCGGCCATGCGGTGGGCGACGCGCTCCTTAAAGAAGTGGCGCGGCGTCTCAGGGGCTTCCAGAGCCCGATCACCTTCGTCGCCCGGCTGGCCGGCGACGAGTTCATGGTGCTCCATGAGAGCGACGACCGGGCGGCGCTCGCCCGGCTGGCGGAGCGGCTGGTGGCGGCGGTGGGCCGGCCCTGCCGCATCGGCGACATCCAGCTCGGCGTCGGCGTCAGCATCGGCATCGCGGTCGCCAGCGGAGACGGCGAAAGCGATCTCGTGCGCCGGGCGGATCTGGCGCTCTACCGCACCAAGAACGAGGGCCGGAACGGCTTTCGCTTCTACGAGGCGGAGATGGACGCCCAGCTCGAGAAGCAGCGCGCGCTCGCCTCGGACCTGCGCGGCGCGCTGGATCGCGGCGAGTTCCATCTCGCCTACCAGCCCCAGGTGGACGCCTGCACCGGCGCGATCTGCGGCTTCGAGGCGCTTTTGCGCTGGAACCACCCGCAGCGCGGCAGCGTCGCCCCGTCCGACTTCATTCCGATCGCCGAGGAAACCGGCGTCATCCTGCCGCTTGGGCGCTGGGCGCTGCGCGAAGCCTGCCGCGCCGCCCATGCCTGGCCGGACGCGATCGGCATCGCCGTCAATCTCTCGCCCATCCAGCTGCGCCATTCGGACGTCGCGAGCCTCGTGGAAGACGCGCTCCTTTCCTCGGGCCTGCGCCCGGAGCGGCTGGAGCTGGAGATCACCGAGTCCGTGCTTCTCGACGCCAGCGCCAACGTCAATTCGTCGATCGCCAAGCTGCGCGAGCTGCATGTGCGACTGGCGCTGGACGATTTCGGCACGGGCTATTCGAGCCTGGCCTATCTGCGCCGGATCGCCTTCGACAAGCTCAAGATCGATCGCGGCTTCATCACCGATCTGCCGGGCGAGGACGCGAGCCTGCCCATCGTGCGCTCCATCGTCTCGCTCGCCAAGGCGCTCGGCATGACCGTGATCGCCGAGGGCGTGGAGCGCGAGGACCAGCGCGCCTGCCTCGTGGAACTCGGCTGCGACGAGTGCCAGGGCTTCCTGTTCGGCCGCGCCATGTCGGCCGAAGCCGCGACCGCCCTCGTCGTTCCCGAAAGCGAGCGCGCGGCCTCGCTCATGCAGGCGTCCTGACCCGTCAGGCGATCGCGTCCGACAGGCTCGGCTTCGTCTCCTCGATCCGCTTGCCGATCGAGGAGCCCTTCGGCCAATAGGGCAGGAAGCCCCGGATGATGCTGCCGGGAATATCGAGCGGCTGATAGGTCTTGGTGTCCACGAACATCAGCGACTGCGAGCCCCGCCCGAGCAGGCCATGGTTCTCGCTGTGGATCTCGTGCTCCAGCGTCACGAACTTTCGGTTGTGCGAGGCGATGCGGATGCGCACCACGATCGGCTCGAACTCCTGCGCCTCGCGCCGGAAATCGTGCTGGAAGGAGCGCGTCAGGACGTAGAAGGACGTGTTGGCGAGATCGAAGTCGGGCATGCAGAGATTGAAGAACAGCTCGCGCGCCTTGCCGACCCATCGCATGTAATTGGCGAAATACACGTTTCCGACCGAGTTCGTGTCGTCATAGGTCGGCACCATGCGCATGGCGAACCAGTCGCCATCGAACCCGTGGGCGGCGGAGAGTTCGGCGACGCGCGTCACGGGCTGGGCTGGAGAAAGGGCCACCGGCGCGGAGGCCGGCGCCGCGCCGTCGCCGAGGTCCGGCGTCCTGGCCGGCGCCTTGGTCGGCTCGCCGGGGTCGCGGACCACCATCGGCAGCGCGCCGACGAGACCGACGAGCGCCGACAGGGCCAGAAGGCTCGGCGCCGGGCCGGCATAGCCGAGCACGAAGAGAAGCAGCGCGGCAAGCCCGATGAGATAGCACAGGACCGGATCGTAGCGGCCCTTGCGCCCGAGAACCCGCGCCACGAGGCAGGCGGCCGGCCCTGTGAACAGGGTCGCGAAGGGCGCCATCAGATAGATCATCGGCAGTCCGGCCTGAACCGCCAGCGCGGCGAGCCCGGCGGCGAGCGCCAACACCCAGAGCGGCGAGGCGACCAAAGCGGCCGGAACGATGGCGAGAAGCGCGCTCTTGCTGTTCGCCGTCACCGTCGTCAGCAGCCAGCGCAGCGCGCTGTAGCTGCCGTCGGCCGTGGAAAGAAGCGCGATCGTCGCCCAGACCACGAAGGCCGCGGACGCCGCCTGCGCGCCGCCTGTCCCCAGAACCTGTGCCACCGCGCCCTGCTCGCCCAACGAGCCATCGGCAAAGAAAAGCGCGGGCGCGGCGCCGGCGGAGATGGCGAGCCAGCCGTTGAGAAGGAGAAGCCCGAGGAACAGCGCCGAGCCGAGCGCGTAGCTCAGCCGCGCGGAGCCCCCGGCCCGGCGGATTTCCACGACGCGCTGCCATTGCTGGAGATCGGTCCAGGGGCCGAGCAGGAACCCGACGAGCGAGGGCAGGACGAGGCCGAGGAAGCGGGGGCTGAGACCCTCCGTCGGCGCCGGCAACGGGGCCACCGCCGCGCCCAGCGTGACCAGTGCATAGACGGCGGCGCCGAGGCCGATCGGCAGGTAGGCCATATGAAGAAGACGCAGGGCGCGCAGCGAGAAGGCCTGTCCGGTCGCGCAGGCGACGAAGAGTGTCAGTGCCGCCAGAAGCGCCATGCCCGCCAGACCGCCGACCGGCGCGAGATAGGCGACGAAGGCATGAAGGCTGATCCCGACGGCCGCGATCTGCGCCAGAAGGAACAAGCCGGTGAACGGCCCTTGAAGCCGCGCGAAGAGCTGCGCGGGGTCGCGCCCCGGCCGCCCGAGCACCCAGCCGAACAGGAAGAGGCCGAGCATGTTGGGCAGCGCGAACGCCAGAAGCCCGCTCCATCCATAGGCGCGCGCCACATGGAGCGAATAAAAGAAGCCGAGACCCCAGAGCCAGGACAACGCAACCGTGGGAACCCAACCCAGGGATACCCGAATCACGGAAAATGGCATGAGGGCTGCGCCTTGGACGTGTAAATTTTTAACGAAGCTTCCCGGTCTTTCAGCGCGCGTCAACGCCTATTCACCCGCTGATCAAAAAAAATCTCACCCAGTTGGGGAGGGAACTTCCCGTTGCGTGGCGATCAACTCTGAAGCGATTCAATCCGCGTCGAGAAGGTCGTGCGCAGCACCCGCCGCGCGACACGCGGGGAGGTTGAAAAAAGTCGGGCGATCGACGGTCGAGGGACGGAGCGCCGTTCAGGCGCCGGCGATGCGTTGCGCCACGCGGGCGCGCTCGCCGCTGATCTCGTCGAGAATCGGGCAGTCGGGGCCGCGCCCCTTTTCGCAGTCCTGCGTCAGCGAGGCGAGCGAACGCTTGAGCGTCTGGAGTTCCTCGATCTTGCGGTCGATCTCCAGAAGGCGCCGGCTGGCAAGGCGGCGCACTTCGTCGCGCTGGCTCCCCTCGCCCGCATAGAGGGAGAGGAGCTTGCGCGCCTCGTCGATCGAGAAGCCGAGCGAGCGCGAGCGCTGGAGAAAGCGCAGGACATGCACGTCACGCTCGGCATAATCGCGATAGCCGTTGGCCGCCCGCGCGGGTCGGACGAGACCCACATCCTCGTAGTAGCGAATGGTCTTCGCCGGCAGGCCGGACCGTCGCGAGGCCTCCCCGATATTCATCGCAACCCCCGGAGTGTCACCCTGTCTCCACAGGACAGGGACGGAAATGTCGCGGCCTTGTGGATCGTCAACTGTGCTCGCACCGCAACAATACAATCTTAACCACACAGGGGTCTAATCTTCACATTGCCAGGGATGGGTCGGAGCGGTACGGAAAAGCAACCCCAACGGGATCGCTTGTCCGCGGACTTGGGCCGATTGCCTGGCCGACCGACCCCGCAGCCTGCACCGGACGTTTCATGAAGACCCGCTCGAATCCGCTTCTCTTCGGCGTTTGCCTCGCCGCCATGGCTGCTCTCAGCGCGTGCACCACCACGCAGAAGCAGGCCTCGATCGTGCAGACCGCGCCGATGGCGCAGGCCTATGTCGCGCCCGCCGAGGAGATCAAGTCGGGCGGCCCGCTCGGTCCGGTTGAACTCACCGCCTATGAAGCGTTCGAGGATGGCGGCTTCAAGCTGCCCAAGATCCCCGTCAACAAGATCGACCCCCAGTTCCTGCGCCAGCGCGTCGTCTACAATGGCGAAGGCTTCGAGCCGGGCACGGTCGTGGTCGACACGAACAACCACTTCCTCTACGTGATCGAGCCGCGCGGCACGGCGATGCGCTATGGCATCGGCGTCGGCAAGGCGGGTTTCGCCTGGTCGGGCGAAGCGCAGATCAAGGACAAGCAGCACTGGCCGAAGTGGTTTCCGCCGGTCGAGATGATCGCCCGTCGCCCCGAGCTCAAGCCCTATGGCAACGAGGTCGGCATGAACCCGGGCCTGCAGAACCCGCTCGGCGCCCGCGCCCTCTACCTCTACCAGGGCAAGAAGGACACGCTGTTCCGCCTCCATGGCACGCCGGAATGGTGGTCGATCGGCAAGTCCGTGTCCTCGGGCTGCATCCGCCTGATGAACCAGGACGTCGTCGATCTCTATGACCGCGTTCCGATGAACGCTCGCGTGATCGTGCTCCAGGGCAAGGAAACGCTGCAGGATCATCGCCGCAGCGCGCCGCAGAGCTAACCAACCTTTTCAGAGCGGGGGACCGCTCCGGCCGGGCGCTTCGGGGGAGGCGCCCGGCCTTTTTTGTTTGTGCGCGAGCAGTGTCGATCGGGGTGGCACGGGCGTCGGGGCGTCGAACCCAGGTCCGGAGGCGAGAATCGGCCTCGCGTCCGCTGGAAAGGTTCCGGCCTTTCCATCTCGCCTTGTCCGGGCGCGAAAGCCGATCTGGCTTTCGCCGGAAAGGCTCTCGGGCCCGATCAGGCCGACGCGCGCGCGCCTTTCGTCTCGCCTTCGATCAGCGCGACGCGCAGGCAGAGCGCGAGGGTCACGGCGTTCAGCCCATGCCAGAGGAAATGCGTTCCGAGCGGCCAGGAGGGGCAGAGCGGATCGTCCGCCATGCGCAAGGCGAGCGAGAGCGTGAACACCGTGCCCGCGCCCCAGAGCCCCCGCCCTGCCGCGCGCTTGCCGCTACCCGCGAGCCAGAGCCCGGTGACGTAGAGCGCCAGAAGCGCCGGCAGATAGGCTTCCGAGGAGCCGAGGAGAGGCGTGGTGAGGGGCGAGACGAACTGGCCGAAAAGCACGAAGGCGACAAGGCCGAGAAGCGTCAGGAGCCAGGACAGGCCGACGAGGCGCCGGAGCACCAGCGCTAGGAAGCCGAAGATGAAGAGCGCGATCGGCAGGACGTCCGCCAGCGCCGACCAGCGGTTGGCGAGGGTGTGGAACAGGAACGAGCCGATCCCGATCACGGCGACGAGCGCGATCAGGGCGAGAAGAAACGGGTCGCGCCGCTCCGTCCGCCGCCAGCGTCCGAAGGCCCAGACGGCGGCGAGAAGGAAAGCGGCGTTGCTCAGCGCATTGACAGGCTCGGCCCAGAAACCGGCGTCCAGCCGCTCGCAATAGGCGTCGATCGGGGTGGTCCAGTCCATCTCGTCTCCTTGGGATCAGACGGCAAGCTCGCTGCCGGGACGAATCCGCCGGTCTGAGGTTGGCCGTGCGAGGCTCCTTCGCTCGCAGCGACCCAAGCGCAGCGGATGCGAGGTCGGCAAGCCCCAAAACCTTCGGGCCGTCCCGGCAAATGGGTGAGCTGCCGGGCAGGCCTCGAGCCGAGCGACGAACGGATCCGGCCGGGCGATCCGGCAAGGTCCCGTCGGGCCCCTTAGCTCGCGCCCCACAGGCCCAGCGTCGCGGCGGCCACGGCCACGTAGCGCGCGCCCTTGCCGAGGCCGACGAGCGGCACGAACCAGACGAGCCGGACATGGAGAAGGCCCGCGATCACGGTGAGCGCGTCGCCGACGACGGGAAGCCAGGCAAACAGAAGCGAGGGCAGTCCGAAGCGCTTGAACCAGCGCTCGGCGCGGGCGAGCTGCGCGCCCTTGGCGGGAAACCAGCTTCGGTCGCGGTAATGCGCAAGACCCCGGCCGCAGCCCCAGTTGAACACCGCGCCGAGCGTGTTGCCGAGCGTCGCGGCGGCGACCAGGGCGACGGCACTCCCCTGCCCGCTCGCCAGGAGCCCGATCAGCACCGCTTCGGACGACGCCGGAAACAGCGTCGCGGCCAGAAAGCCGCTGGAGAAGACCGCCAGATAGGGCCAAAGCTCTGAAATCATCTGGTGCCCTGCCGGCCCGCCGAACGCAAATTCGCCGCCGGCTCGGGACCGGCGGCGGGAAGAGAGAACCCGCACCGGGCGGCGGGCGGAACCGAGCCGGGCGCCAGCAACGGCACCCGGCGCGGCGTCAGGCGGCGCGCCGGCTGGCGGCCTTCTTCTCCAAGCGGCGGCGATGCAGGACCGGCTCGGTGTAGCCGTTCGGCTGCTCGCGGCCCTTCAGAACCAGATCGAGCGCGGCCTGGAAGGCGATCGAGCCCTCGAAATCCGCCGCCATCGGCTCGTAGGCCGCATCGCCCGCGTTCTGCTGATCGACGACCGCCGCCATGCGCTGCATGGTCTCGACGACCTGCGCCTCGCTGACGACGCCGTGCAGCAGCCAGTTGGCGATGTGCTGCGAGGAGATGCGGCAGGTTGCGCGATCCTCCATCAGGCCGACATCGTTGATATCGGGCACCTTGGAGCAGCCGACGCCCTGGTCCACCCAGCGCACGACATAGCCGAGAATCCCTTGCGCATTGTTGTCGAGCTCGGCCTGCACGTCCTCCGGCGTCCAGTTCGGGCGCACGGCGACGGGAATGGTCAGGATGTCGGTCAGCTGCGTGCGCGGATGGCCTTCCAGCTTGCCCTGCACCTCGGCGACGTCCACCTCGTGATAGTGCGTCGCATGCAGCGTCGCGGCGGTCGGCGAAGGCACCCAGGCCGTGTTGGCGCCGGCCTTGGGATGGCCGATCTTCTGCTCCAGCATGGCCGCCATCTTGTCGGGCATGGCCCACATGCCCTTGCCGATCTGGGCGTGGCCCTTCAGGCCGCAGGCAAGGCCGGTGTCGACATTGCGGTCCTCGTAGGCCTTGATCCAGGTGGAGGCCTTCATGTCCCCCTTGCGGATCATGGGACCGAGTTCCATCGACGTGTGCATCTCGTCGCCGGTGCGGTCGAGGAAGCCAGTGTTGATGAAGACGACGCGCTTGCGGGCGCGGCGGATGCATTCCTTGAGGTTCACCGTGGTGCGGCGTTCCTCGTCCATGATGCCCATCTTGACCGTGTTGGGCTGAAGACCCAGCGCGGCCTCGACGCGGGCGAAGATCTCGTCCGCGAACTCGACCTCGTCCGGCCCGTGCATCTTGGGCTTCACGATATAGACCGAGCCCGCGCGCGAGTTGCGCGGGCCGCTGGTCTTCTGGAGATCGTGAAGCGCGATCGTGACCGTGAAGAGCGCGTCGAGCAGACCTTCCGGCGCCTCGGAGCCATCGGGCAGGAGCACCGCGGGATTGGTCATGAGATGCCCGACATTGCGCACGAGCATCAGCGAGCGGCCGGGCAGCGTCAGCGTCGAGCCGTCCGGCGCGGTGTAGTCCCGGTCCCCTTCCAGACGACGCGTGACGGTTTCGCCGCCCTTCTGGAACGTCTCCTGAAGGTCGCCCTTCATGAGGCCGAGCCAGTTGCGATAGACGGCGGCCTTGTCCTCGGCGTCCACGGCCGCGACGGAATCCTCGCAATCCTGGATCGTCGTGACCGCGCTCTCCAGGATCACGTCGGAAATGCCGGCATGATCGGTCTTGCCGATCGGCGAGGTCCGGTCGATGACGATTTCGAGATGAAGGCCGTTGTTGCGAAGGAGGAGCGAGCTCGGCGCGGCGACATCGCCCTTCGTGCCGGCGAACTGCTGCGGCTCGGCCAGCGGCACGAGGCGCGCGTCGCCGAGGCGCGCGCAAAGCCGGCCGTTCTCGATCTCGAAGCTCTTGGCATCGCGCCAGGACGCGCCGTTCAGCGGCACGGCGCGGTCGAGGAAGTCGCGTGCCCAGGCGACGACCTTGGCGCCGCGCTTGGCATTGTAGCCGCGCCCCCGCTCCGCGCCGTCTTCTTCGGAAATCGCATCCGTGCCGTAGAGCGCGTCATAGAGCGAGCCCCAGCGCGCGTTCGCCGCGTTCAGGGCGAAGCGGGCATTGAGCACGGGCACGACGAGCTGCGGCCCGGCGATCGCGGCGATCTCGGGATCGACATTCGCCGTCTCGACGCAAAACGCCTCGCCTTCCGGCACGATATAATTGATCTCGCGCAGGAAGCGTTCGGCCTCCGCGCCGTCCACCGCCTGGCCCCGATGCGCGCGGCACCAGGCGTCGATCTCGGCCTGCAGCGCATCGCGGCGGGCGAGAAGCTCGCGGTTGCGCGGTGTCAGGTCGGTCAGAAGATCGGCCAGGGCCTGCCAGAAGCGCTCGGGCTCGATCCCCGTGCCGGGCAGGGCTTCGGTCTCGGCGAAATCCTTGAGGACGGGCGAAACCTTCAGGCCATGAAGCTCGACATAATCGCTCATACGGCGCTCCCCTCGCATGCATCGTCGAAAAAGACGGGTCGGCAAGCTGTGTCGGCCATGCGAGGGGCCGCTGTCAAACGGACTTTATCAACCCATGGCAGGGATCAGGCTTCCCAAACCGGCCCCCGGTCGGGAAACATGCAAACCGGCGCGCTCCCACGCCGCTTCGATCCATGAGGAAGGCTTGCCCATGAAATCGTCCCTCTTCGGCCTTGCCGCGATTCTCCTCGCCGGCACCGCCCTGCCCGCCGGGGCATTCGACCTGACGATCCTCCATATCAACGACTTCCACAGCCGCGTGGAGCCGATCAACAAGTATGACGGCCCCTGCTCGGCGAAGGAGGCGGCCGAGAAGAGCTGCTTCGGCGGCATCGCGCGCATCGCCTCCGCCGTCGAGGCCGAGCGCAAGGCGGCCGGCAGCCGTCCCGTTCTCCTGCTCGACGCGGGCGACCAGAGCCAGGGCTCGCTCTTCTACACCTATTACAAGACCAAGGACTCGGCCGAGTTCATGAACCGCATCGGCTTCGAGGCCATGGCGGTCGGCAATCACGAGTTCGACGACGGCGTGCCGGTGGCACAGAGCTTCGCGGGCGCGGCGAAGTTCCCGATGCTGATGGCCAATGCCGACCTGTCGCGCGAGCCCGAACTCGCCAAGCTGATCAAGCCCTCCACGATCATCGAGAAGGACGGAGAGAAGATCGGCATTATCGGTCTCACCCCGCAGGACAATCAGGAGCTGACGGCGGCCGGCAAGTCGATCAATTTCACCGATCCGGTGGAAGCGGCCAAGCGCGAGGCGGAGAAGCTGACGAAGGAGGGCGTCAACAAGATCATCCTTCTCAGCCATTCCGGCTACGAGGTGGACAAGCGCCTTGCGGCCGAGGTGCCCGATATCGACGTGATCGTCGGCGGCCATTCGCACACGCTTCTTTCCTCCACCGACCCGAAGGCCGCCGGCCCCTATCCGACGCTCGTGAAGGGGCCGGACGGGCGCGAGGTGCCGATCGTTCAGGCCTATGCCTATTCGAAATATCTCGGCAAGCTCGACGTTTCGTTCGACGACGAGGGCCATGTCACCAAGGCGGAAGGCGCGCCGATCCTGCTCGACGTGTCGGTGCCGGAGGACGAGAGCTATGTGAAGCGCGTCACTGAGCTCGCCGAGCCGCTGGCGGAAATCCGCAACAAGGTGGTCGCCCAGACGGCCGAGCCGATCGACGGCGCGCGCGAGGTGTGCCGCAAGGCCGAATGCGCCATGGGCAATCTCGTGTCCGACGCGATCCTCGACCGCACCAAGGACCAGGGCGTGACGATCGCCATGGGCAATGGCGGCAATGTGCGCGCCTCGATCGACGCGGGCGACGTGACCATGGGCGAAATCCTGACCGTCCTGCCCTTCCAGAACACGCTCGCGACCTTCCAGCTGACCGGGGCGGACATCAAGGCGGCGCTCGAAAACGGCGTGTCCCAGGTGGAAGAAGGCGCCGGCCGCTTCCCTCAGGTGGCGGGCCTCCAGTTCGACTGGTCGCGCAAGGGCCAGCCGGGCGTCGATCGCGTCAAGGCGGTGCGCGTGAAGAATGCTGCCGGCGAATGGGTGCCGATCGACCCGGCGGCGACCTATACGGTCGTCTCCAACAACTTCCTGCGCCAGGGCGGCGACGGCTACAAGGTCTTCGCCGAGAAGGGCCAGAACGCCTACGATTTCGGCCCCAACATGGAAGACGCCGTGGTCGCCTATCTCCAGGCGAAAGGCACGGCCTACAAGCCTTACACGGACGGGCGCATCCGCGAAGTCGAGTAGGCGCGAAGCGTCTTCGGGCGCGACAGGACGAGGTCCCGCGCCGGCGCTCGAGCGCTGCCGGCGCGGGACCTTCCCTCTCCGTCGGCAGGAAAACCGCTCGACCCGGCGGCGCGAGAAGCTAATCTTGCCCCAGTTGATGACGAGGAGACGAGATGGACGGATTGGCGGATTTCGGGATCGGGCCCGGCAGCATTCTGGTCGTGGTGGTCGTCGTGGCGGTGCTCGTCATCCTCGCCTCGACGGTGAAGATCGTGCCGCAGGGCTACAATTACACGGTCGAGAATTTCGGCCGCTACGTGCGCACGCTGACGCCCGGCCTCAACCTCATCATGCCCTTCATCGAGCGCATCGGGCACAAGATGAACATGATGGAGCAGGTGCTCGACGTTCCGACACAGGAGGTCATCACCCGCGACAACGCCTCCGTCGCCGCCGACGGCGTCGCCTTCTACCAGATTCTCGACGCGTCCTCGGCGGCCTACGAGGTGTCGAACCTGCAATACGCCATCCTCAATCTCGTCATGACCAATCTGCGCTCGGTCATGGGCTCGATGGATCTCGACGATCTCCTGTCCAACCGCGACACGATCTCCGAGCGCATCCTGCGCGTCGTCGATCAGGCCGCCCATGGCTGGGGCATCAAGATCACCCGGATCGAGATCAAGGACATCAACCCGCCCAAGAACCTCGTGGATTCCATGGCGCGGCAGATGATGGCCGAGCGCGAGAAGCGCGCCGAAATCCTGGAAGCCGAGGGCGCGCGCAACGCCAAGATCCTGCGCGCGGAAGGCGAGAAGCAGGCGCAGATCCTGGAAGCCGAGGGCAAGCGCGAGGCCGCCTATCGCGAGGCCGAGGCGCGCGAGCGCCTGGCCGAGGCCGAAGCCAAGGCGACGCGCATGGTGTCGGAAGCCATCGCGGCGGGCGACGTGCAGGCGATCAACTATTTCGTGGCGCAGCGCTACACCGAGGCGCTCGCCAAGATCGCCTCCGCGCCCAACCAGCGCGTGGTGATGATGCCGCTCGAAGCCTCCTCGCTGATCGGGGCGATCGGCGGCATCGCGGAACTGGCCCGCGCGAGCTTTCCCGACGCGCCCTCCCCCACAGCCGCACCGCCCGCCGGCGCGCGGCGCCCGCCCAATGTCATGCAGCCCCGCACGCAGGGGTGAGCGCCGTGGATGGATTCGTCTGGAGCTATGGCTGGCTTCTCGCGGGATTCGCCCTGCTTCTCGGCGAATTGTTCCTGCCGGGCGTTTATCTCCTGTTTCCCGCCATCGGCGCGCTCGTGATCGGGCTCAACGCGCTCTGGCTTGCCGATTTCAGCTGGCAGAGCCAATGGATCGGCTTCGCCCTAGTGACGGCGGTCGCCGCCCTTCTCGGCCATCGCGTCTACGGACGCCGCGCCAAGCCGGCGGGCGACACGCCGCTGAACGAGCGCACGGCGCGGCTCGTCGGGCGGCGGGCCGTGGTCAGCGAGGATATCCGCAACGGGCGCGGGCGCGTCGCGGTGGAGGACGGCTGGTGGAGCGCCGAGGGACCGGACCTTGCCGCCGGCACCCCGGTCGTGATCGAGGCGGCGGACGGCTCGGTGCTGCGCGTGCGCGCCGCGGAGACGCCGCCCTCCGCTAGAGGCGGCGCCTAGCGCTCGGCCAGGAGCACCCGGTGGTCGAGCAGGAACTTGGCGAAGAAGGGCAGGCTCGCCGAGCCGACCTCGCGCGCCGAGCGGCCGATCGAGCCTTCCGTCACCGCCACCGGCAGGAGCCCCTGGAAGTCGAACGCGGCGAGCGCCCGGCGCGTCGCCTCCACGAGACGGGCGCGAACGGCGGGCGGAAAACTCCCGTCGATCACCGCGCGCTCGAAATCGTAGAGCGACACCGAGGAAGCGATGGCATAGGCGAGGCCTTCGGCCGCGACCTCGATCCAGTCGTCCAGGAGAGGCCCGAGATCGGACCAGTCCGCATCGCGCCGCCAGAGCTCGACGGCCGAGCGGCCGGAGGCTTCCACCATGCGCTCCAGAACGTGGATCGAGGCGACATGGATGAGCTGGCGCCGATCGCCGAGACGCGTCGGCACGGGCATGGAGCCGAGCGCGCCGGCATTGCCGAGCCGACCGGGAATGAGCGCGCCGTCCATCACGATGCCCCCGCCGACGAAGGCGCCGACGAAGAAATACACGAAATTGGCCGAGACATCGGTGCCGAAGGCCTGTTCCGCTCCGCAGGCGGCGGTGACGTCGTTGGCGATGAACACCGCCTCGCCCGTCGCCTGTTCCAGCTCGGCGCCGAAATCGACGCTGCGCCAGTCCTCCATCTCGCCGGGCGGCGCGCCGTTCGCCTCGCCCCAGGACCAGATCTCGAAGGGCATGCCGACGCCGAGGCCCACGATGCGGCGGCGATGGGCCGGCGACAGCGACTGGCGAAGGGCGACGCTCGCCTCCTCCACGAAGCGCATGACCTCGGCCCGGCGCGGGAAGCGGTAGAGAATGGCGCGGCTTTCGCGCACGCGCCCGACGAAATCCATCAGCACCATTTCGCTGGTGCGCCGGCCGAACTTCAGGCCGAGCGCGAAGGCGCCGTCCGGGTTGAGCCGCATGGGAACGGAGGGCTGGCCGACCCGGCCGCGCCGGGGCTCGCCCGCCAGCACCAGACCGTCCGCTTCCAGCGAGCGCATGATCACGGAGGCCGTCTGCGGCGACAGGCGCGACAGGCGCGCGATCTCGGATTTCGCCAGTTCGCCATGGCGGCGGATCAGGGAAAGGACGGCGCGCTCGTTATGGGCGCGCAGGCCCGCCTGGTTCGAGCCGCGAAGAAACTCGTCGCGTTCGGCCGAGGCGCCGGCCGGCGACCCCTTTTCGGTCGGGTCCTTCTCCATCGAACCCTTCTCGATCGAACCCCTGTCGATCGAACTCTTGTCGGCCTGCCCTCCGTCGGCAGATCCTTTGCCCGCGACCGAAGCCGCCGCCTCCATACCCAATGGTCGACCCTCCCGTCGACGCCCGCTGCTTACACTTGCGGTTCGTGACGCGAGCATGGGGGAGACGTTACCGAACTGTCAATAAATAAATCCGTGTGAGTTATTGATTGACACGCCCCGGCGGATCGTGTCCTATCGGACCATACGATCCCGGCGAGGAGGCTGGGTCGGGCCGAGCCACCCGAGCGGGGCCGGTCGTACTGGGAGGATATCTCGTGAATCTGCGTCATCTCTTCGCGTCCGCAGCCGTGGGCGCCGTCGGCCTTCTCGCGCTGTCCGGCTCGGCCTTCGCCCAGAGCCCGACGACGGTCTGCCTGATCACCAAGACCGACACGAACCCCTTCTTCGTGAAGATGAAGGAAGGCGCCGAGGCCAAGGCCAAGGAACTCGGCATCAATCTCCAGTCCTATGCCGGCCGCGTCGACGGCGATTCCGACAGCCAGGTCCAGGCGATCGAAAGCTGCATCGCGGGCGGTGCCAAGGGCATTCTCATCACCGCGTCCGACACCAAGGGCATCGTGCCGGCGGTGAAGAAGGCGCGCGACGCGGGCCTCATCGTGATCGCGCTCGACACGCCGCTGGAGCCGCTCAACGCCGCCGACGCGACGTTTGCCACCGACAATTACGAGGCGGGCGTCCTGATCGGCCAGTGGGCCAAGGCCAAGATGGGGGCCGAGGCCGACAACGCCAAGATCGCCTTCCTCGACCTCACCCCGCAGCAGCCCTCCGTCGCCGTTCTGCGCGACCAGGGCTTCATGGAAGGGTTCGGCATCGACGTGAAGGACAAGGCGATCGTCGGCGACGAAAGCGACAAGCGCATCGTCGGCCATGACGTGACCAACGGCAACGAGGAAGGCGGCCGTCAGGCCATGGAGAACCTTCTCCAGAAGGACCCCTCGATCAATCTCGTCTACACGATCAACGAGCCCGCCGCCGCCGGCGCCTACGAAGCGCTGAAGAGCCTCGGCGTCGCCGACAAGGTGACGATCGTCTCGGTGGACGGCGGCTGCCCGGGCATCGCCAACGTCAAGGCCGGCGTCATCGGCGCGACCTCCATGCAGTACCCGCTGAAAATGGCGGCGATGGGCGTCGAGGCCGTCAAGACCTTCGTGGACTCGGGCAAGAAGCCGGAAGCCTCGGCCGGTCTCGACATCACCAACACGGGCGTCGATCTCGTCACCGACAAGCCGGTGGACGGCGTGAAGTCCATGGACTCGGCCGCCGCCGCCAAGGCCTGCTGGGGCTGAGCCCCTCGCGGGGGATCTCTCTCCCCCGCGCCCTCCCTCTCAAGGGCACACCGCTTTTTCCAAGGGACGTCTCGTCCCTTGCGACCCTCTTCCTTCGAAAGCGCGCTCCGGCCAGGCCGGGGCGCTCGAGGCCCCGTTCGATCCGGGTGCCGTCCTGACGGAAAGCGGGAACCGGGGCGCGCGCCCCGCCAAGACGACCTCACCCCTTCAGGAGGCTCCGCATGAGCGAGACGACCACCCCCAAGGGCAGCGAATTCGAGTCGCAGCTGAACAAGAGCGACACGCGCGTCGCCGAGTTCACCGGCACGAAGCGCACGCCCCTTCAGCATCTCCAGCATTTCCTGCACGGCAACCCGACCATGGTGCCGGTGATCGTGCTTCTGGCCGGCATCGGCATTTTCGGCTCGCTGATCGGCGGGCGCTTCTTCAACGCCTTCACCATGACGCTGATCCTTCAGCAGGTGGCGATCGTGGGCATCGTCGGCGTCGCGCAGACGCTGATCATCCTGACCGCCGGCATCGACCTGTCGGTCGGCGCGATCATGGTCCTGTCCTCGGTCATCATGGGCAATCTCGCCGTGGTGAACGGCGTCCCCGCCCCGCTCGCGCTCCTCATCGGCTTTGCGGTCGGCACGCTCTGCGGCGCGATCAACGGCGTTCTCGTCGCCAAGGTGCGATTGCCGCCCTTCATCGTGACGCTCGGCATGTGGTTCGTGTTCGAGGCGGTGAACTTCATCTACACGCAGAACGCCACGATCCGCGCGCAGGACGTGGAAGCGGCCGCTCCGCTTCTCCAGTTCCTCGGCAACACGTTCCAGATCGGCGGCGCGGTCTTCACCTATGCGGTGGTCTCCGTCCTCCTGCTCGTCGCGCTCTTCTACTACATCCTCAACAACACGGCCTGGGGCCGGCATGTCTACGCCATCGGCGACGACGAGGACGCGGCGCGCCTGTCGGGCATCCGCTCCAACAAGGTCCTCATCTCCGTCTACGCGGTGTCGGGCCTCATCTGCGCCTTTGCCGGCTGGGCCCTGATCGGGCGCATCGGCTCGGTCTCGCCGACCTCGGGCTATGAAGCCAACATCCAGGCCATCACGGCGGTGGTCATCGGCGGCACCTCGCTCTTCGGGGGTCGCGGCTCGGTGATCGGGACCCTCGTCGGCGCGCTCATCGTCGGCGTCTTCGCCATGGGCCTGCGCATCTACGGCACCGACCCGCAATGGACCCGCCTCACCGTGGGCGCCCTCATCATCGCGGCCGTCGCGGCCGACCAGTGGATCCGGAAGGTATCGGCCTGACCATGTCCCATCTCGGCACCCAACCCGTTCTGCGCGCCCGCAACCTTCGCAAGAGCTATGGCCGCGTGGTGGCCATCGACAACGCCGATTTCGATCTCTATCCCGGCGAGATCCTCGCCGTGATCGGCGACAACGGCGCCGGCAAGTCGACCCTGATCAAGGCCCTGTCCGGCGCGGTGACGCCGGATGCCGGCGAGATCCTTCTCGACGGCAAGCCGGTCACCTTCGCCAATCCGCAGGCCGCGCGCGACGCCGGCATCGAGACGGTCTACCAGCAGCTCGCGCTCTCGCCCGCCCTGTCGATCGCCGACAACATGTTCCTCGGGCGCGAAATCCGCCGCTCCGGCCCGCTCGGCCAGTGGTTCCGGATGCTCGACAAGCCGAAGATGCGCAAGATCGCCCGCGAGAAGCTCTCCGAGCTCGGCCTCATGACGATCCAGAACATCGATCAGGCGGTGGAAACGCTCTCGGGCGGCCAGCGCCAGGGCGTGGCGGTCGCCCGCGCCGCCGCCTTCGGCTCCAAGGTCCTGATCCTCGACGAGCCCACCGCCGCGCTCGGCGTGAAGGAATCGCGAAAGGTTCTCGACCTCATTCTCGAGGTGCGCTCGCGCGGCCTGCCGATCGTGCTCATTTCGCACAACATGCCGCATGTCTTCGAGATCGCCGACCGCATCCACATCCACCGCCTGTCGAAGCGCCTTTGCGTGGTAGACCCCAAATCCATCTCCATGTCCGACGCCGTGGCGCTGATGACCGGCGCGAAGGCGCCCGACGGGGAGATGATGGCGGCCTGAACCAGCGGCGCTTCATTCGATGAAAAAGGCCGGCGCCTTCCGGAACGCCGGCCTTTTCTACATGTGCCGGTCGATATCCATCCGGGCATGGAGGACACGCACCACCTCAATGCGGTTCTCGCTCCTACGATGAATAATGAGATGGGAGCGGACCAAGCTCTTTTCGAAGCCTGAAATCTCCTTCGCCATCGTCCGTGATCGCGTCTGGCCTGTGGCAAGACCCTCGATGGCGCGGCGGAGTTCAGCGAGATAGGCAGTCGCCTGGGCTAAGGACCATTCACGTGCCGTGTAGCGGAAGATGTCGGCGAGGTCCTGCCGCGCCTTGGGCGTTAATTGAACCTTAGGCGCCATGCTTCCTCAAGCGCCATGCTCGGCGTTCAGCTCTCGCAGAAGCTCATCGAAATCGAGATCGGTCGCAGGGCCGCTCTCGACGCCTTCGCGGATCGCCTCGCGCAGGGCCTGAAGCTTGGTTTCGCGCTCCTCCAGAAGCCGCAGCCCGGCTCGCACGACTTCGCTGGCGGAGCCGTAACGGCCATCGCGAACCTGCTCGGCGATGAAATCCGAGAAATGGTCTCCCAGAACGATGGATGTATTTCTGCTCATGAGGGCCTCCACTACCAGAATATGGTAGTGGAGGTGGATTAAGGAAGCAAGATCGGGCTTACCCCGCCAAAACCTCCAGGGCCGGCGCTTCCTTCGCCTTCATCCGGCGCGCCGCTTCCTCGCCCGCGAAGTGGCAGGCGGCGCGGTGGGTGTCGGAGACGGGCCTCAGTTCGGGTGGAACCTCGGCGCAGACGGGTTCGGCGATCGGGCAGCGCGTGCGGAAGGCGCAGCCGGACGGCGGGTTGACGGGCGACGGCGGATCGCCCTGCAGCACGGTGCGCCGGCGGGCGCGCGCCGCCACCGGGTCCGGGATCGGCGCGGCCGAGAGAAGCGCGCGGGCGTAAGGGTGCGCCGGCGTCTCGAAGACCTCGGCGCGCGTCCCCTCCTCCACCACGCGACCGAGATAAAGAACGAGGATGCGATCCGACACGAGGCGCACGACCGACAGGTCGTGGCTGATGAAGAGCAGGGTCAGCCCGCGCCGCTTGCGCAGATCGGCGAGGAGATTGACGATCTGCGCCTGGATCGACACGTCGAGCGCGGAAACCGGCTCGTCGCAGACGATGAGCTTGGGCTCGGTGACGATGGCCCGCGCAATGCCGATGCGCTGCGCCTGCCCGCCTGAGAACTCGTGCGGGTAGCGGTTGATCATGTCGGCCACGAGACCGACCTCGGCCATGACCTTTTCCACCCGCGCGCGGCGCTCGTTGCGCGACAGGCCGGGCTCGGCGACGCGAAGCGGCTCGGCGATGATCTCGCCCACCGTCATGCGCGGGTCGAGCGATGCGATCGGGTCCTGAAAGATGATCGACAGGTCGCGCCGGGCCGCGCGCATGTCGGCGGCGGAGAGGTCGGCGAGATTGCGGCCCTGCCAGACGACCTGCCCCTCGGTCGGCTCGATCAGCCGCAGGATGGAGCGGCCGAGCGTGGACTTGCCGCAGCCGGACTCGCCGACGATGCCGAGCGTCTCGCCCTCGCGCACGCTGAAGGACACGTCGCGCACCGCCTTCAGCGTCTGGGCCTTGGGAAAGAAGCCCTTGCCCTTCAGCTTGAACTCGGTCGAGAGGTGACGCACGTCGAGAAGCGGCGCGGCGCTCTCGGACTTCGCGGTCTCGGACAGTTTGGTCTCAGACATTCGGGTCTCAGACATCTTAGTCTCAGACATGGGCCAGTTCCCCCTTCGCGGTGCCCTTGGCCGCGTCCACGAAGGCGCGCCAGCAGGCGGCCCGGCGCGGCCCGGCGCCCTCGCGCTCGACACGGTCGAGCGGCGGGCGTTCCGTGGTGCAGCGCTCCACGGCGAAGCCGCAGCGCGGATGGAAGGCGCAGCCCGACGGCGGCCGGATGAGATTGGGCGGCCGGCCGGGGATCGGATCGACGCCCAGCGTGTCGCGGTCGACGCGCGGGATCGAGCCGAGCAGCGCCGCCGTATAGGGATGGGCGGGCGCGGCGAAGACGTCGTCGACGCGCCCCTCCTCCACGATGCGGCCCGCATACATGACGGCGATCCGGTCGGCGACGCCGGCCACGACGCCGAGATCGTGAGTGATGAGGACGAGCGCGGTCTTTTCACCCGTCAGCTCGGCGAAGAGCTCGAGGATCTGCGCCTGGATCGTGACGTCCAGCGCCGTGGTCGGCTCGTCGGCGACGATGACCTTCGGCCGGCAGAGAAGCGCCATGGCGATCACCACGCGCTGGCGCATGCCGCCCGACAGTTCGTGCGGATATTGCTCGATGCGCCGCTCCGCGTCGGGAATGCCGACGCGCTTCAGCATGGCGAGCGCCTCGGCCTCCGCCTCGCGCCGCCGCATCCCCTTGTGGACCTCCAGCGTCTCGGCGAGCTGGCGCTTGATCTTCAGCGTCGGGTTGAGCGCGGTCATGGGGTCCTGAAACACCATGGCCATGTCGCGCCCGCGCACGCGGTCGAGATCGCGCGTGGAGAGCTTGAGGAGATCGGCGCCCTCCAGCCGCGCCTCGCCTTCCGTGCGTCCGTTCTTGGCGAGAAGCCCGAAGACGCCGTTGAAGGTCTGCGACTTGCCCGAGCCCGATTCGCCGACGATGGCGAGCGTTTCGCCCGCTTCCACCGAGAAGGACAGATCGCTCACCGCCTGAACCTCGCCGTCGGGCGTGGCAAAGCGGATCGAATAGTTGGACAGGGACAGGACGGGTGTCGTCCGGTTGTCGGTCGTGGTCATGAGCTTACCGATCCTTCGGGTCGAAGGCGTCGCGCAGCCCGTCGCCGATGAAGGCGAGCGAGAGGAGAAGCGAGACGAGGACGCCGCCGGGGAAAAGAAGAAGCCAGGGCATGATCTCCAGCGTGTCCGCGCCTTCCGAGATCAGCGTGCCGAGCGAGGTGAGCGGCTCCTGAACGCCGAAGCCGAGATAGGACAGGAAGCTTTCCGTCGCGATGATCTCGGGAACCGTCAGCGTCGCGAAGATCACCACCGGCCCGACGAGGTTCGGCACGATATGACGGCGGATGATGGTGAAGGTCGAAACGCCCGAGGCGCGCGCGGCCTCGACGAATTCGCGCTCCTTCAGGGACAGCGTCTGCCCGCGCACGATGCGCGCCATGGTCAGCCATTCCAGAAGGCCGATCGCGGCAAAGAGCAGATAGACGTTGCGCCCGAAGATCACCATCAGGAGGATGACGAAGAGGATGTAGGGCAGCGCATACATGACATCGACGAAGCGCATCATGGCCGCATCGACGCGCCCGCCGACGAAGCCCGAGACCGCGCCGTAGAGAATGCCGACGAAGACCGAGACGGCGGTGGCGATGAGGGCCACGAGCAGCGACACGCGCGTGCCGTAGAGCGTGCGCGCCAGGAGATCGCGCCCGTTCTGGTCGGTGCCGAAATAGTGCATCGTCTCGAACGAGGGCGGGGCGCGGAAGGCGGCCCAGTCCGGCGTCTCGTAGTCGAAGGGCGTCAACCATGGGCCGACAACGGCCGCGATCACGATGAAAAGGAACACGGCGAGCGAGACCATCGCCGCCTTGTTGGAGCGGAAGCGCCGGAGCGCGTCGCGGGTCAGGGAGCGCGGCTTGCCCTGAAAGGCCTCCGCCTCGTGAACGACGAAGGGTTCGAGCGCCTCGCGCTTGTCGACATAAAGGGTCATCGCGCGCGCACCCTCGGGTCGAGCCAGGCATAGGCCAGATCGACGATGAGATTCAAAATCACGATCAGCAGCATGTAGAAGACGACCGTTCCCAGAACCATGCCGTAGTCGCGGTTCAGGGCGGCCTGGATGAAGTAGCGGCCGAGGCCGGGAATGCCGAAGACCTGCTCCACGACGATCGAGCCGGTGAGAAGGTAGCCGGCGGCCGGGCCAAGATAGGAGATCACCGGGGTCAGCGCCGGCTTGATCGCATGGCGCAGGACGAGAAGGCGCGCGCCGACGCCCTTGGCGCGCGCGGTGCGGATATAGTTGGAGTTCAGGACCTCGATCATCGAGCCGCGCATGAGGCGCGAGATGCGGCCCGCATGGGGAAAGGCGAGCACGAAGACCGGCAGGACGAGATGCGGCCAGGACCCGTCGCCCCAGCCGCCCACCGGCAGCCAGCCGAGCTTGACGCCGAACACGAGCTGCAGGATCGGCGCGACCAGGAAGTTCGGCACGACGACGCCGATCATGATCACGGCGGCGATCAGATAGTCCGCCCCCTTGTTCTGGTAAAGCGCGCCGTAGATGCCGGCGGCCAGCCCCACCACCACGGCGACCACGAAGGCCGAGCCGCCGAGGATCAGCGTATAGGGCAGGCCGATGGCGATCTGCTGGCCGACCGAGAAGTCCTTGGTGACGAAGGACGGCCCGAGATCGCCCTGCAGGAGCCCGCCGAGATACAGGAGGTATTGCTGCACGAGCGGCAGGTCGAGATTGTAGTGGGCGCGCAGATTGGCCAGGATTTCCGGCGGCAGCGCGCGTTCCTGGTCGAACGGGCCGCCTGGCGCCAGTCGCAGAATGAAGAAGCAGGCGGTGACCGCGATCAGCACCACCGGGATCGCCGTCAGGAGACGACGAAGGGCGAAGGACAGCATCGCTCAAGTGTTCCAAAAGGGCATCGGCCTCGGGCGCGGAACGGCATGTCCCGCGCGGCCGGATGCGTCGATACGAAAAGGGTCGAACAAGGAAGGGCGTCGTCGCTCGGCCCGGAAGGACGGGCGACCGGACGCGAGGCAGGCGAAGGGCCTTGCCTCGTAAGGGGCGCCGCTCGGGGCGGCCGCGACATGCGACGGCCAGCGGCGAAGGCCGCGCCAGGCTCGAAGCCGGCGCGGCGAAAGGTCAGGAGGGCGGCGCTCGATCCGCCCTCTCAGGGTTGCCCTTACTCGGCCTTGGTCAGCCAGCGCGTGCGGTGAATGTCCTTCACATTGTCCTCGTAGCCCGAAATCTTCGGCGAAACGACGCTCTTGGTGACGTAGTAGTAGATCGGGATGGCCGCGGAATCGTTCAGCGCGATCGTCTCGGCCTGCTTCAGGAGATCGGCGCGGGCCTTGAGGTCCTGCGTCGCCTGAGCCTCCGTCAGGAGCTTGTCGTAGTCCGCGTTCTTCCAGCGGCCGTAGTTCATCTCGATCCCGCCCTTGAGAAGGTCGAGGAAGTTGGAGGGATCGTCATAGTCGGCCAGCCAGCCGGCGCGGCCGACCTGGAACTCGCCGGCGCGAAGGTCGGCATAGTGGACCTTCACCTCGCTGTTGACGAGCTCGACCTCGACGCCGAGCGGCTTCCACATCGAGGCAATGGCGACGGCGACGCGCTTGTGGTTCTCGTCGGTGTTGTAGCGAAGCTGCAGCTTCAGCGGGTTGGAGGCCGAATAGCCCTCCGCTTCCAGAAGCTTCTTGGCTTCCGCGATCTTCTGGCCCTGCGGCAGGTCCTTCCAATCGACGGTGGCCGGGCCGCCCTCGTAATTGGCGATGCCGGGCGGCACCCAGCTATAGGCGGGCAGTTCGCCGGTGCCCAGGATCTGCGGGCCGATCGCCTCGCGGACGACCGCCATGGACAGCGCCTTGCGCACATTGGCCTTGTCGAGCGGCGGCTTGGAGCTGTTCAGAACGTAGTAGTAGAGGCCGGCGAAGGGCGTCACATGCGCCTGACCCGGCATGTTCTCCTGCAGCCACTTGTACTGGTCGGCCGGGAACTGGGTGAGAATGTCGAACTCGCCGGCGCGGTAGCGGCGCAGCGCCGCCGGAATGTCCTCCAGCGTGAAGAACTTGGTGCCGTCGATCTTCAGCGAGCCGGTATCATACCAGTTCTCGTTCTTGGCGGTCAGCACATGGCTGCCCGGCACCCATTCCACCGGCTTGTAGGGGCCGTTGGTGACGATATTGCCGATCTGCACCCAGGCGTCGCCCTTGGCCTTCACGACATGCTCGGGCAGCGGATAGGCGGTGTAGTGGGTGAGCGCGCCCAAATAGAAGGGCGTCGGGTGCTCCAGCGTGATCTCGACGGTCTTGTCGTCCAGCGCCTTGATGCCGAGCTGATCCATGTCGGCCAGCTTGCCCGTGTTGATCGCCTCGGCGTTCTTCATCGGGTACTGGAGATAGGCGTATTGCGCGGGCTGCTTGGGGTCCATCAGGCGGCGGAAGGCGAACACGAAGTCCGACGCCTTGACCGGCTCGCCGTCCGACCACTTGACGCCGTCGCGCAGCTTGAACGTGTAGACGAGGCCGTCGTCCGAGATGGTCCAGCTTTCCGCCATGCCGGGGATCGGATGCGCCTGCGCGTCTTCCGTCACCAATCCTTCGAAAATGTCGCCGGACACGCGGTTTTCCCAGTCGCCCGACAGGCGCTGCGGGTCGAGCGAGGTGACGTCGCCGCCATTGTGCAGGTTCAAGGTGGCCGCGTCGGCCGCGCCGACGGCCATGAGGGCGGCGATGGACGCGGCGCCGAGCAAGGTGCGGAAGTGGAACGTCAAAGGAGAGACTCCTCGAATGGGGGCAGGCCGCTGGCCCGGAAGCGCGTCTTCAAACATACCCGCTATCGGTTTGTCCAGATGGACAATGATTACAAATTAGTCTGTCAACAACGCTGACCTATTTCCGGGCAGCATATTATAAGATGCTCGTACGGTAAGGCAATTCGACCTTCCGTTGACGCAAGCTGCCGGAAACGGACCGTCGCACCCACTCTCGAGCGCAACTCCCTCCTTCCTCCGCGCATTGCCGTCTCGCGACAGGAGAGCCTTTCATGAGCGACACGTTCGACCTTTACTATTGGCCGCAGATCCAGGGGCGGGGCGAGTTTCCGCGCCTCGTCCTGGAGGCCGCCGGGGCGCCCTATCGCGACGTCGCGCGATTGAGCGAGGCCGAGGGCGGCGGCATCGAGGCCATGATGAAGCGCATGGAAGAGGCCGCGCATCCGCCCTTCGCCCCGCCCTTTCTGGTGCAGGACGGGGGGCTCGTGTCGCAGGCGGCGGAGATTTCGGCCTATCTCGGCGAGCGCCTCGGATTGGCGCCGGAGACGGAGGCCGAGCGGCTTTTTGCCCGGTCCGTCGCGCTCACCACGGCCGATCTCGTGGCCGAGGCGCATGACACGCATCACCCGGTCGGCACCAGCCTTTACTACGAGGACCAGCGCGAGGAAGCCGTGCGCCGGGCCGGCGAATTCCGCGCGCAGCGGATGCCGAAATTCCTCGGCTGGTACGAGCGCGTCGCGACCACCAATCCGGCGCGGTCGGGCTGGCTCGTGGGGCCGGCGATGACCTATGCCGATCTCGGCCTGTTTCAGGTCGTGGAAGGTCTGCGCTACGCCTTCCCGCGCCGCATGGCGGCGATCGAGGGGCGCTACCGGCTCGCCATCGCCATCCGCGACCGCGTGGCCGAGCATCCCGCCCTGGCCCGCTATCTCGCAAGCCCGCGCCGCATTCCCTTCAACGAGGACGGCATCTTCCGCCGCTACCCGGAACTCGACGGGGATTGAGCGGGCGGAGGGGACGAGCCGGGCCGATCGCGGAAGAAAGCCGCGATCGGCCCGGACGTCAGAGGGAGCTCAGTTCGCGAGCTTGGTGGCGAAGAGCGCGAGGCCCTGCTGGTAGACGGTCGCCCGGTTCCAGTCGACGAGACGGGCGAAGTTCGGCTCGCCGGGATTGTAGCCCGCGCCCGGAACCCAGCCGTGCTGCTTCAGGAAGTTGGCGGTGGAGGCCAGAACGTCCGCCTTGGAGCGGATGAGGTCGCGGCGGCCGTCGCCGTCGAAATCCACGGCGTAGCGCAGGTAGTTCTTGGCGAGGAACTGCGTCTGGCCGATCTCGCCGGCCCAGGCGCCCTTCATATCGGACGCCTTCTTGTCGCCGCGCTCGACGATCTGCAGCGCGGCCAGGAGTTCCTCGGTGAAGAAGTCCGAACGGCGGCAGTCGTAGGACAGGGTCGCCAGCGAGCGGAAAATGTTCATGTTGCCGGAATTGGCGCCGAAGCCGGTTTCCATGCCCCAGATCGCGACGAGGATTTCCTTCTGGACGCCGTAGCGCTGCTCGATCCGGTTCAGGAGGTCGCGGTTCTGCGCGATGATGCCCTTGCCCTTCTTGACGAAGGAGGCCGGCGCGCGGCGCTCCATGAAGGCGTCGAGCGAGAGCTTGAAGCTCTTCTGGTTGCGGTCGAGGCCGATGACCTTGGCATCATAGGTGACGCCGCCGAGCGCGGTCTGCAGCGTGTTCTGCGAGATGCCCTGAGCGGCGGCCTGCCGCTTGAAGCTTTCGAGCCAGGTCGGAAAACCGCCGGGGCCGTTGCCGCAGGCCTGCGCGAAGGCGGGCGAGGCCGCAAGAAGAACGGCGGCGCCGAGAGCGGCGGCTTTCAGAGTGTGGAGGACGCGCAAGAAGCTGTTCCCTTTTCCAGTGTTCGTCCGCAAGGCCCGGGTGAGACAGCCGCGCGCCGGGAGGAAGGCGGCGACGCCTCGCGGACCGTCATGAGGTGGCTTCATAGAGGACATAGAAAGGTTTGCGTAGGGTTACGAAAGCCTTGACCGATCTCACGATGTCGCGAGGCCCTTTCGCTTGGGCTTGGCGGCCGGCTCCCCTATCTTCGGGCGCGAATCGCTGGAGACAACCCCACCATGTTCATCGCCATGAACCGCTTCAAGGTCATCAAGGACGCGGCCGAGGATTTCGAGACGCTCTGGAAGAACCGCGAGTCGCATCTCGCCGGGATGCCCGGCTTCGTGGAATTTCACATGCTGCGCGGGCCGGAGCGCGAGGATCACCAGCTCTATTCCTCGCACACGGTCTGGGCGAGCCGCGAGGATTTCGAGGCCTGGACGCGCTCCGACGCCTTTCGCGCCTCGCATCGCGGCGCCGGCGGCACCAAGCCGCTCTACCTCGGCCATCCCGAATTCGAGGGTTTCGACGTCATTCAGACGATCTCGCGCGACTGACGCCGCCGGGGAAGGCTGGCACTATCCCTATGGCTGACTTAGTTTGAGCATGCTCCCGGCCGCGCCTTCCGCGACCGGCCGGACGCCTTCTCGGATTTTTCCATGCAGCATCAAGACGGTCTCGACCAACCCCAGCGCACGCTGGCCTTCGCCACGGTCGCGCTGACGCTCTTCGTCGCGGTGCTCGACGGGGCGATCGCCAATATCGCCCTGCCGCCCATCACCCAAAGCCTCGGCATCCGGCCGGTGGACGCGATCTGGGTGGTGAACGCCTATCAGCTCGCCGTCACCATGATGCTGCTGCCGCTCGCCAAGCTCGGCGAGGTGGTCGGCTACAAGCGCGTCTATCTCTGGGGCCTCGCCCTGTTCACGCTGGCGTCGGGCCTCTGCGCCCTGGCCGATTCGCTGGGGATGCTGATCTTCGCCCGTGCCATCCAGGGTCTCGGCGCGGCGGGCGTCATGAGCGTCAACATCGCGCTCGTGCGCTTCATCTTTCCGCGTGCCCAGCTCGGCCGGGCGGTGGGCAATGTCGCCGTGATCGTCGGCGTTTCCTCGGCCACCGGGCCGACCATCGCCGGGCTGATCCTCGCGGTCGCGCCCTGGCAGGCCCTGTTCCTCGTGAACGTGCCGGTCGGGCTTCTCGCCATTCTGGTCGGCGCCCGCACGCTGCCCGTCACCCATCGCTCGGGCGAGCGCTTCGACGTCAAGAGCGCCGCCCTCAGCGCGGCGACCTTCGGCCTGGTGATTTCGGGCGTGAACGCGCTCGGCCATTCCGAAGGGCTCTTGCTGGCACTCGGCCAGATCGCGGCGGGTCTCGCGGTCGGCGTGGTCTTCGTGCGCTCGCAGTTGCGCCTCGCCGCTCCCATCCTGCCGGTGGACCTTCTGGCGCGGCCGGTCTTCGCCTTGTCGGCGCTGACCTCCGTCTTGTCCTTTTCGGCGCAGATGCTGGCCTTCGTCGCCCTGCCCTTCTTTCTTCACGACACGCTGGGCCGCAGCGCCTCCGAGACCGGCCTTCTGATGACGCCCTGGCCGATCGCCACGGCGCTCGCGGCCTTCGTGTCGGGCCGCTTTTCCGACCGGCTGCGCGAGCCCGGACGCCTTGCCGCCGTCGGCCTCGCGCTGTTCGCGGCCGGTCTTCTCTCGCTCGCGCTCCTGCCGGCGCAGCCGAGCGATTTCGATCTCGTCTGGCGGCTCGTGGTGGCGGGTCTGGGCTTCGGCATCTTCCAGGCGCCCAACAACAAGATCCTCGTCACGAGCGCGCCGCGCGAACGCGCGGGCGGAGCGAGCGGCATCCAGTCCACCGCCCGGCTCGTCGGCCAGTCCATGGGCGTCGCGTTTCTGGCGGTGATCTTCGGCCTCGCGCCCGATCATGCGATCGGCGCGGCGCTCGGCCTTGCGACGCTGCTCGCCGCCATCGGCGTGGTGCCGAGCGCCCTGCGCCGGACGGAGCAGGAGCTTGGCGCGCAGCCCGGCGCCATCGCGCCCGGCGCCCGCAGCCCGGCGGAGTAAGGCTCACAAAAAAACCCGCCGGGAGGCCCGGCGGGTTTGATGTCGGGACCGCCCGCCTATTCCGCCGCGAGCGGCTTCACCCAGAGGCTGGAACAGACGATGCGGCTCGTGTCGCAGCGGTCGCGGTGCTTCTCGGCGACGCGCACCACCTCGTCCATCAGACCGTCGGACAGGCGCGTCGGCTCGAGGCCAAGCTTGATCAGCGTGTCGTTGGCGACCACGAGATCGTTCTCGGCCATTTCGTTGCGCGGATTGTCCCGGTGCTCCACCGGCGCGCCGGTCATGCGCGAGATCATCTCGGCGAGATCGCGCACGCGATGGGTCTCGGTCATCTGGTTCATGATGCGAACGCGCGCGCCGCGCTCGGGCGCCGAGCGGATGGCGAGCGCGATGCAGCGCACCGTGTCGCGGATATGGATGAAGGCGCGCGTCTGCCCGCCCGAGCCATGCACGGTCAAAGGATGGCCGATGGCGGCCTGCATCAGGAAGCGGTTCAGGACGGTGCCGTAGTCGCCGTCATAGTCGAAGCGGTTGACGAGGCGCTCGTCGAGATCGGTCTCCGGCGTCGAGGTGCCCCAGACGATGCCCTGGTGCAGATCGGTGATCTTCAGCCCGTCGTTCTTGGCGTAATACTGGAACAGGAGCTGATCCAGCGTCTTGGTCATGTGGTAGATCGAGCCGGGATCGACCGGATAGAGGATCTCGACATTGGCTTCCTGGCCGGCCGAGCGCAGCGTCGCCTCGATATAGCCTTCCGGGATCGTCATGCCCTTGGTCTTGCCGTAGCCGTATACGCCCATCGTGCCCAGATGCACGAGATGCGCGTCGGGACAGGCCTCCACCATGGCGCAGAGAACCGCGCTCGTGGCGTTGACGTTGTTGTCCACCGTGTAGCGCTTGTGCCAGGGCGACTTCATCGAATAGGGCGCGGCGCGCTGCTCGGCGAAATGCACGATCGCGTCGGGCGCGACGCGCCGGAACAGCGCTTCCAGCCGGTCGTAATCCTTGGCGACGTCGAGTTCCACGAACTCGATCGGCGAGTTGCGCGTTTCGCGCCAGGCCTGGAGCCGCTCGGGCATGGGGCGGATCGGGGTGAGGCTCTGGACGCCCAGTTCCTCGTCCGTGCGCCGGCGCACGAGATTGTCCACGATCGTCACCTCGTGGCCTTCGGCCGAAAGATGGAGCGAGGTGGCCCAGCCGCAGAACCCATCACCGCCGAGAACGATTACCTTCATGACCGGAACACCTCGAACATTTCTCCCGGATGCGTCTTGACGCTTCTATCTGGCGCAAGCTCTAGCATTGCGTAGGTCCCGCAGGAATCGGACCGGCATTTTCTCAAGCCGAAAGAGCGCGACATGCGTATTCTGATAGCTTCTGATGCAGCTCCCCCTCAAATCAATGGTGTGGTCCGCGTGCTCGACACGACGGCCGAGTGGCTGAGGCGTTTCGGCCACGAGGTCCGGTTGGTCGGCCCGGCGGATTTTTCCGCCAGCCTGCCGGCCCCCGGCTACCCGGAAGTGCGCCTCGCCATGACGCTCGGGCGCACGCTCGGGCGGATCATCGAGGACTTCCAGCCCGACACGATCCACATTCCCGTGGAAGGCACGATCGGGCTCGCCGCCCGCCATTACTGCCGCCGGCGCGGCATTCCCTTCACCACGTCCTTCCACACCCGCTTCGGCGATTATTTCGAGAAGCGGATCGGCGTCGGCTCGCCGCTCGCCTACGGGTTCCAGCGCTGGTTCCACAATGGCGGCAACGGCATCATGGTGCAGACCGAGACGCTGGAGCACGAGCTCGCCGAGCGCGGCTACAACAATATCCGCCGCTGGGGCCGCGCGGTGGACACCGAGCTCTTCACGCCCTGCCGCGAGGAACCCGGCTTCGACCCGGATTTCCTCGGCCTGCCGCGCCCGCTCTTTCTGTATCTCGGCCGCATCTCGCCGGAAAAGAACCTCGAGGCCTTCCTCTCGCTCGACCTGCCGGGCTCCAAGGTCCTGGTGGGCGACGGGCCGGCGCTGGAAGCGCTGAAGGCCCGTTATCCCCAAGCGCATTTCCTCGGACGCCGCACGGGGCGCGCGCTCGCCGAGCATTTCTCGGCGGCCGACGTCTTCGTCTTCCCCTCGCGCTTCGAGACCTTCGGCCTCGTGGTTCTGGAGGCGCTCGCCTGCGGCACGCCCGTCGCCTCCCTGCCCGTGCCCGGCCCGAAGGACATCGTCGGCGGCACGCCGCACGCGGTCCTTTCGGAGGACCTGCGCACGGCCGCGCTCCAGGCGCTCGACATCGACCGCGCCGGCTGCCGCCGCCATGCCGAGACCTATAGCTGGGAGCGCTGTTCGCGCGAGTTCGAAGGCAATCTCGTGCCGATTCCGCCCTCCGTCTGGCGCAAGATGGCGGCCTGACGGAAGGTTCGGCGGGGCAATCCAAGGCCCTGCAAACGAAGGATTGTCGCGTCGCACAAGACGGTTTCGCGACAATCGCTTGGCCGCTGCTCTGTTTTTCGCCATGATGAAACGAGATGCATGGTGAAAAGGAGGACCCGCCCGTGAACCGCACGCCTTTTGGCCGCGCCGCCGCGATCGAGACGCCGTCCTTGCGCGTCGGCTTTCTTCTCGCCAACAATTTCACGCTCTCGGCCCTGTCGCTCTTCGTCGACGCGCTGCGCCTCGCCGCCGACGAGGGGGATCGCTCGCGCCCGATCCGCTGCGGCTGGAGCGTCATGGCGGCCCGGCCCGAGCCCGTGCGCTCCTCCTGCGGCGTCCTCGTGTCGCGCACCGCCCCGCTCAGCGATCCCACCTCGTTCGACTATATCGTCGTGGTGGGCGGCCTTCTTCATGCCGGTAACCAGATGGACGACAGCAACATCGCCTATCTGCGCTCGGCGGCGAGCGCCGGCGTGCCGCTGGTGGGCGTGTGCACGGGCTCCTTCGTCCTCGCCCGCGCCGGGCTGATGCGTGGCCGGCGCTGCTGCATCTCCTGGTATCACCATGCCGATTTCGAGGCGGAGTTCTCCGACATCGTGCCCGATGCCGACCAGCTCTTCGTGGTGGATCGCGACCGCATCACCTGCGCCGGCGGCTCGGGCGTCGCCGATCTCGCCGCCTTCCTGATCGAGCGCCATGTCGGCGCCTCGGCCGCGCAGAAGAGCCTCCACGTCCTCCAGCTCCAGAACCGCCGCCAGGGCAGCGACGCCCAGCCCCATGCCGCCGCCGGATCGGCGGGGGGCGACGACCGCGTGCGCCGCGCTATTCTCCTCATGGAGCAGCACATGGCCGAGCCCTTGTCAGTGGAGACCATCGCGCATCGGCTGCAACTCTCCTCGCGCCAGCTGGAGCGCCTGTTTCAGGACACGCTCGCCGTCAGCCCGGCCGTGGCCTACCGCCAGCTGCGCCTCGGCTATGCCAAGCGCCTGCTCCAGACGACGCGCAAGAGCGTCACCGACATCGCGATCGAGGCGGGCTTCTGCGACGGGGCGCATTTCGCGCGCCAGTTCCGCGCCCATTTCGGCATCGCCCCGCGCGACATCCGCGCGCCCGACACGGTTGCCCTGGACCTGCCGCCCGCATCCGCGACCACCCCTGCCCGCGACATGACCATGGCCCAAGATATCATCATGTAAAAAGGCGCCATGTCGCCTTCCTACAGGACGATGTCCGAATTCGCATCGTCACACGGAGAAGCTGCGGTCACGATCCCTTATCGCCTTTTTGGAGCGGCTCCAGACAAGAGCCCTCGCAGCGATGGAGGATGGTTCGATCACGCAATCCCCCGCCCCCCCGAATGCCGAGCGCATTCGCGTCTCCAACATCGTCAAGCTCTTTGGCGACAACGAGAAAACCGCCCTGCGCCGCCTGAAGGAAGGCGCCGGCAAGTCGGAGATCCTCAGCGAGACCGGCGCGGTGCTCGGCCTCGACAACGTCTCCTTCTCGGTCAACGAGGGCGAGATCCTCGTCGTGATGGGCCTGTCGGGCTCGGGCAAGTCCACCATGCTGCGCTGCCTGAACCGCCTCGTGGAGCCCACCGCCGGGTCGATCCGCATCGACGGAACCGAGGTCACGGAACTGTCCACCAAGGCGCTGCGCGAGTTCCGCCGCAAGACCTTCGGCATGGTGTTCCAGCACTTCGCCCTGTTTCCGAACCGCACGATCGCGGAAAACGTCGAATACGGGCTGGAGATTCAGGGCGTCGATCGCAAGGCGCGCCGCGAGCGCGCGCTGGAGGCGGTGGAACTCGTCGGCCTCAAGGGATGGGACGCGAAGTTCCCGCGCCAGCTTTCGGGCGGCATGCAGCAGCGGGCGGGCCTTGCCCGCGCCCTGTGCGCCGATGCCGACATTCTCCTGATGGACGAGGCCTTCTCCGCGCTCGATCCCCTCATCCGCCGCGACATGCAGAACGAATTGCGCTCGCTGCAGAAGAAACTGCGCAAGACCATCGTCTTCGTCAGCCACGATCTCGACGAGGCCATCCATCTGGGCGGGCGCATCGTCCTGATGAAGGACGGCGCCATCGCGCAGAGCGGCACGGCCGAGGAAATCCTCCTCGACCCGCAGGGCGAGTATGTTCGCCGCTTCGTGGAAAATATCGACGTCTCCTCCGTGGTCACGCTCGGCCGCCTCGTCAGCCCGCAGCCGCGCCTTTTCGAGGGCGCCAGCGCCGAGGAGGCCTGGCCGCTTCTGGAAGCGCGCCCGGGCCGGGCCGACGACGTCTTCGTCGTCACCTGCGAGCGCGACACGCCGGTCGGTCGCATCGCGCGCGACCGGCTCGCGTCGCCCGGCGCGCGCGGGCAGCGGCTCGAAAGGCTGATGGAGGGCAGCATCGCCCGCGCGCCGGCCGGCGCGGTTCTGAAGAGTGTGCTGCCGCTTCTGGCGAACGAACCCCATGGCCTCGCGGTGGTGGACGACGCGGGCCGCTTCGTCGGTCTTCTGACCCGCGAAACGGCGCTGCGCGCCTTGGCCGGCAAGCAGGCGAACGAGGAAAGGAACATGGCATGGACTGGCTCCTCACCGACGATGGAAGCATCCGCAAGTTCCCTCTTGACGACATCTCCAGCAATGCCCTCGATTGGCTCACCCTCCATCTCGCATCACTGACGCGGGGCCTTTCCGCCTTCGTGGCGGGCTGGATCTCGACGGGCACGGATCTTCTGCTCCGCATTCCGCCCTGGGCCTTGATCCTGCTTCTGGCCGCCGGCGCCTTCGCGCTGGCGGGGCGTCGCGTCGGGCTTCTGGCGCTTCTCGGCTTCCTGTTCCTGTGGAACCTGCGCTTGTGGGACGCGACGGTGGAAACGCTCGTTCTCGTCACGCTCTCGACGCTCGCCGCGCTTCTGATCGGCCTGCCGATCGGCATCGGCTGCGCCCTGTCGGAGCGGGCCTGGAAGACCGTCTCGCCCGCGCTCGACATGATGCAGACCATGCCGAGCTTCGTGTATCTGATCCCCGCCATCCCCTTCTTCGGGCTCGGCTCGGTCTCGGCGGTGTTCGCCACGGTGATCTTCTCCATGCCCCCGGTGATCCGCCTCACCGCGCTCGGCATTCGCGGCGTGCCGCACGATCTGACCGAGGCCGCCGACGCCTTCGGCACCTCGCCGGTGCAGAAGCTTCTGAAGGTGCAGCTTCCCCTGGCGCTGCCGACCATCATGGCCGGCATCAACCAGACCATCATGCTCGGCCTCTCCATGGTGGTGATCGCCTCCATGATCGGCGCCGGTGGCCTCGGCCGCGAGGTCTGGCGCTCGATCCAGCGGCTCGACGCGGGCTCGGGCTTCCAGGCCGGCGTCGCGATCGTCATCCTCGCGGTCGTCCTCGACCGGGTCACCCAGGCCATGGCGCGCCGCGCGCGCTCGGCCTGATCCTTTCTCTTTCCGCCTTCCCTTCCCTCTCACTCCTCCCTTCCCTCTCCCCCCCTTCCCTCTCAACGGAGTTCCGAGACCCATGCTGAAGTTCCTAGCAGCCGCCGCTCTCGCCACGACCCTCATGACGGGCCTCGCCTCGGCCGCCGAGAAGAAGGTGAACCTGGCCTATGTGGAATGGTCCGACGCCGTGGTGGCGACCAATCTTCTGGCCGAGACGCTGAAGACGAAGGGCTACGACGTGACCCTGACGCCGCTCCCGGCCGCCGCCATGTGGCAGGCGGTGGCGACCGGCGAGGCCGATGCCATGGTGGCCGCCTGGCTGCCGGCGACGCACGCGGCCTATTACGCCAAGCTGAAGGACAAGGTCGATCTCATCGGCCCCAATGTCAGCGGCGCCAAGATCGGCTGGGCCGTGCCCGCCTATGTGGATCTGACCTCGGTCGAGGATTTGAAGACCAAGGGCGCCGAGGTCGGCAACAAGGTGATCGGCATCGATCCGGGCGCCGGCCTGATGCAGGCCTCCGAAAAGGCCATCAAGGATTACGGCCTGACCAACGTCAACCTGGTGGACGGGTCGGACGCGACCATGACCGCCGCCCTGAAGGACGCGATCGACCGCAAGGAGCCGATCGTCGTGACGACCTGGACGCCGCACTGGATGTTCGGGCGCTGGGACCTGAAATATCTCGCCGACCCCAAGGGCTCCTTCGGCGGCGAGGAAACGGTGAACACCGTGGCGCGCAGCGGCTTGGACAAGGACATGCCAGAGGTCCACAAGATTCTCGCCAATTTCAAGCTCTCGCTCGACGACGAGCAGAAGATGATGCTGCAGAACGAGGAAAAGGGCGCCAACCCGGCCGCGAACGCCAAGGCCTGGGTCGCCGCCAACCCGGACAAGGTCGCGGCCTGGACGAAATAGGCCGGGCCGCCCTCCAGCCACATGCGGAAGCGAGAAAGGGGCGGGCCGTTCATCGGCCCGCCCCTTTCCTTGTGTCCCCTCGACGAGGCTGCCGGGCCGTCAGGCCGCCCGGCGCGCGCGCGCCGGGGCGCGCGGCGTCTCGCCATGCCCGGCCGACAATTGCTGCCCGGTGCGGTCGAGATGGTTGATCGCCTGGCTGATCTGCTCGGCGCCGATCGACTGTTCGCGGCAGGCGGCGGAGATTTCCGACACGAGTTCGGCGGTGCGGCGAATGTCCGGCACGAGGGCGCGCAGCGCGCCGCCGGCTTCCTCCGAGACTTCCAGCGAGCGGGTCGACAAGTCCCCGATCTCGCCCGCCGCGACGGTGACGCGCTCGGCGAGCTTGCGCACTTCCGAGGCGACCACCGCGAAGCCCTTGCCATGGGCGCCGGCCCGCGCCGCCTCGATGGCGGCGTTGAGGGCCAGAAGGTCGGTCTGGCGCGCGATTTCCTGGATGACCTGGATCTTGCCGGCGATGGTGCGCGTCGCCTCCACCGCCTTGCCCACGGCCTCGCCGCCGCGATCGGCGTTCAGCGACGCCTGCGCCGCGATCTTTTCCGTGGTGCCGGCATTGTCGGCGTTCTGGCGGATATTGGCGGTCATTTCCTCCATGGCGGCGGAGGCCTCGCCGAGCGAGCGGGCCTGTTCGGCCGCCACATGCTCGCGCTCCGCTTCCATGCGCGCCTTGTCGGAGGCGAGCGCCTCCAGATAGGTCGAGACGCCATAGTCCATGTCGAGAATGGCGACCTTGACGAGGAGCCCCAGAAGCTCGGCCGCTTCCTCGACCTTGCCCCGGCGCAGGAGGCCGCCCGCCAGAAGGCGCGGCAGCATGATGCGGATCGCTTCTTCGAGGATCAGCGCATAGCCGCCGAGATACCAGCGCGGCTCCAGCCCGATGCGCGCATGGGTGCGCCCGATGCGCTCGACGTCGGACACGTAGCCATCGTCGATCTGACCGCTGGCGAGGCGCGCCCAATGCTTGTTCTGGGCGGTTTCGGCGGTCTTGCGCATGCCCTCATGCGCGAAGAAGGACTGGAGTTCGGGAACCTTCGCCATCTGGTCGTAGAAGGCGGAAATGCCCCCGGCCGTGGCCTCGCCGATCAGATCGGCCTTCGTTCCGATCCGTTGAAGCGCCGCGTCATCGAGTTGCAGAAATGCGAGACGGTCCAGGAGATCGGAACGGGAGGTCATGGCAGGTTCCCTTTGAGGTCAAGGGGAAGCTTGCCAACCACGCGTTGAAGAATCATTAGTTATACTAACAATAAGAGCCGGCTACAAAAACTTGTGGCCGGCCTCGCGCGTCTGACGCAGATTTGCCCCCCCGCGGGGTTCGTCGGTCGAAGATCGACCGATCAGGCCCTCATGCGGCGGAGGCCGCCTTGGCCCGCCGGGGAGCCTTGGCAGCGCCCGTCTTCGGGACGGCGCTCTTGGTGGCCTTGGCTTTGACGCTCTTGGTGCGGCGGGGCGCGAGTTCGGCAAGCTCGGCTTCTGTGCGCGCCGTGTCGGCTTCCTGTGCGAGGCGCAGCGCCTTGAGGCGCGCGGTCTTGGCGTCGCGCGCCTTGGTTTCGGCTCGGATCAGGCTGAGGGCCGTGCCCTTCTCCGAACGGTTCGCGATGTCGCCGAGCCGCGCGTTTTCGCGGGTTTGGGTCGAGGTTTGCGCGTCCATGGAGATGCCCCTGGCTGGCCGGAACCCGCTGACCGCCGCGATATGCGACGGTGGCGTCCGGCGAGGCGGCCTTTGAGGGGCCGCATCACCCACAAGCTAGGGCGGAGCGTGCCGTCTGCGAGTGCGACGCTCTGTCCGCAAGCCCGGAAACGGCGGCCTCAGAGCGTGACGTAGGTTCCGAGTTCCACGACGCGGTTGGCCGGGATGCGGTAATAGTCGATCGCGTCGTAGGAATGGCGCGCCATCTTGATGAAGAGCTGGCTCTGCCAGCGCGGCATGTCGCTGCGCGCCGCCGCCTTGATGCGCCGACGGCCGACGAAGAAGGTCGTGGACATGACGTCGAACTTGACGCCCAGTTCGCGCAGCTGGATCAGCGCCTCCAGGAGATTGGGCTCGTCCAGGAAGCCGTAATGCAGCTCGACGCGCGCGAAGGCGGGCGACAGCGGGTGGTAGGTCAAGCGATCGGCCGCCGAGACGTAGGGCACCTCGGCCGTGCGGATGGTGACGATGACGTTCTTCTCGTGCAGCACGCGGTTGTGCTTGAGATTGTGCAGGAGCGCGGAGGGCACCGTCTCGGGCGTCGAGGTCAGATACATGGCCGTGCCCGAGACATGGGTGACGGAGGAGGTCTCCATCGCCTTGATGAAGGTCTCGAGCGACAGGTTCTGCTGCTGCGCCTTGGTGTTGAGGAGGCGCGTGCCGCGCACCCAGATGGCCATCAGCGCCATGATGCAGCCGCCGATCACCAGCGGCAGGTAGCCGCCGTCCGCGAGCTTCAGGAGATTGGCCGCCAGGAACGCCGTGTCGATCGCGATCAGCGGCGTCACCACGAGAACGGCGAGCCCGAGGCCCCAGCCCCAGCCATAGGCGAAGACGACGATGCCCAGAAGGCTGGTGATGATCATCGTGCCGGTGACGGCGATGCCGTAGGCCGCGGCGAGCGAGGAGGAATCCTGGAAGAAGACGATCAGGATCACGACGCCGATCATCATCAGCCAGTTGACGGTCGGCAGATAGATCTGCCCGCGCTCCGATTCCGACGTGTGCTCGATCTGCAGGCGCGGCAGGAGGCCGAGCTGGATGGCCTGCTGGGTCAGCGAGAAGGCGCCGGTGATCACCGCCTGACCGGCAATGATCGTAGCGAGCGTGGCGAGGATCACGAGCGGCAGGCGCGCCCATTCGGGAGCCGACAGGAAGAAGAGGTTCGGCAGGGCCGCCGCGTCGTTGAGGGCGAAGGCCCCCTGCCCGAGATAGTTGAGGATCAGCGCCGGGCCGACGAAGCCGAGCCAGGCGATGCGGATCGGCCTCTTGCCGAAATGGCCCATGTCGGCATAGAGCGCCTCGGCGCCGGTCACGGCGAGGAACACCGAGCCGAGCACGGTGAAGCCGAGAATGCCGTGCGAGGTCATGAACCAGAACCCGTTCACCGGGTTCAGCGCATGGAGGATCTGCGGCGCGTCGCCGATATGCGACACGCCGATCACCGCCAGCGTGACGAACCAGACCGCCATGATCGGCCCGAAGAACACGGCGACCTTGGCCGTTCCGAAGGACTGGATGGCGTAGAGGCCGATGATGATGGCGAGCGCGATGGGCACGATATAGGCGTCGAGCCACGGCGTCGTGACCTTCAGGCCCTCCACGGCCGAGAGAACCGAAACGGCGGGGGTGAGGATCGCGTCGCCGTAGAACAGCGCCGCGCCGATCATGCCAAGGGTCAGGATCACCCGGTTGGGCCGCTTCAGCGCGGTCTGCGCCAGCGCCATGAGCGACAGCGCGCCGCCCTCGCCCTGGTTGTCGGCGCGCAGCACCAGCATCACGTATTTCACCGTGACGACGATGACGAGCGACCAGACCAGAAGCGACACGATGCCGATGATCTCGGACGCGGAAGGCACGCCGCCGACATGCAGCAGCGATTCCTTCATCGCGTAAAGGGGACTCGTCCCGATATCGCCGTAAACGACGCCGATGCTGCCGAGGACGACGACAGGCAGGCTCTTGCGGGGGTGGCCGTGCGCGCCGTGCGTTGTCGTTTCGGCCGTGGAGGCCGCTTCGCCGCTGGTCATTCCTCTGACGAGGCCTCCGGTAGGATGAACATCATGGAGCAGAAAAGCGCAGCGTCGTTCTCGTGACGGACCGAGCCCGCCGCGACCAGGGTTCCATGGAAGGCGCGCATCGGCCCGAAAAGGCTAGATGCTCGCCGATAGGTCGCGAGCGTCTAGCATGGAACGCACAGGAGGCAAAGTGTGGCTCTTTCCCACGCCTTGCAGAGGTCGAGGCCCGAGGCGACGCAGCGCCCTCATGGTTTATTTCACCCCGCGACAAGAAAAAACGCGTTTCGGCGGCCTGTTCGCCTGTTCGTACCTGCTTGGGGCAATATGTGTTCGTTAGAAGACCTACCCATGCGTCGTCCCGCCCCTCCCCCTGAAGACGGGCCACGCGGCACACGCCAAGGGACGGCGGGAGGAAGTCGAGGACGACATGATCACAGCAATCGACAGGGACCAGGAAATTCGCAACCTGGCTTATTTCCTTTGGGAAAAGGCCGGACGCCCCACGGGCCAGGAGCACGACTTCTGGGCAGAAGCCGCGCGCCGCATCGAGGGCGATCGCTCTTGCGAGCTGCCGCGACAGGAAAACCGCTTCGTCGCGCGCTGAAGGCGCGACGTTAATTCCGCCTGGCCATGCATCCCGATCGATCGCGCGGCGTTACCCTGATCCATTCATCAGGGAAGAGAACCATGCTCGATCGCATCAGGGAACATATGGAAGTGATCGGCGCGGACGGCGTGCATGTCGGCACGGTGGACCGCGTCGAGGGCGAACGCATCAAGCTGACCAAGAAGGACAGCGGCGAGGGCCGCCACGAGGGCCATCACCACTACATCTCGGCGGGCTTCATCGCCGACGTGGAAGGCGACAAGGTGCGCCTGTCGGCCAATGGCGATGTCGCCGTGTCCTTCGAAGAGGAAGAGGACGGCAAGGCGGCCTGACCTGAGCGGCTTTCCGGCTCGTCAAACGCTACCGAGCGGACGGATGGCTTTCGGCCGCCGGCCGCTCGTTTCGTTGGGGCAGCGCCCACGCGACTTTCAGGCGTCCTCGTCCAGGGCCAGGCCGCCATCGGTCAGGAACGGGTTGGCGCTCCATTCGGCCCGCAGCAGCCGGTCCGAGGCGATGCGCGCGAAGCGAAGCGTCAGGGCCTTGCGCGTCGAGGCGGACAGGCGCTCCTCGGGCGCCTCGCGCAGGATTTCCGCGCCGTAGCCATCCGACAGGATCAGCCCGCAGCATTCGGGAAAGATGTCGGTCGGCACGCCAGGATGCGTGGCGAAATACAGGCGGTCGCAATGGAGCCGATAGTCCGGCCATTTGCGATCCACGCGAAAGTCCTCGATCGAGGACTTGATCTCGACGATCGTGAACTCGCCCTTTTCCGACAGGCAGAGAAGATCGGCGCGCCGGCCGGTGACGAGCGGGATCTCGGGCAGGACGGAGACGCGCATCTGGATCATCAGCCGCTGCACGCCCCGGCGCACCAGAAGCGCGCGCTCGGACTGCCGGCCGTCCACCAGGGGATCGCGTTGGGTCGGGGATACGATGGGCATGGGCCGGAGTTAACGCAGAATTAACCCCGGCCATCAAGGAAAAACCGGAACGAACCGGAAACGCGGCGAGGTGTCGCGACGCGGTCAGCGCGCCTCGCCGGAGACCACGAAGCGACGGCGGATTTCGGCCGCCACGCGCATCGGCGCCTCCAGGCTCGGCAGATGGCCGCATTCGTCGAGCGGCACGAAGCGCGCGTCCGGCATGGCGCCGGCCATGGCCTCGCCGACGGAGGGCGGCGAGAAGGCGTCCTCGGCGCCCCACAGCAGCAGCGCGGGACACGGGATGCGCCCGAGATCGGCGCCGCGGTCGGGGCGCGTCGCCAGCGCCTCGTTCTGCGCCAGAAGCCGGCCGGCGGTCGCGCGCGCGGCCATCCGGCGAAACGCATCGGCCGCGTCCTGCCCGCGCCCTTCCGGTTCGAAGACGATCCGGCGCGCCATCTCCTCCAGCATCTCGGCCCCGCCATCGGCCTCGATCGCGGCGCGGCGCCGCTCCAGCGGCGTGCGGTCGGCAACGCCCGCCGGCCCTGCGCCCATGACGACGAGGCCCCGGACGCGGTCCGGCGCCATCAGCGCCACCTCGCGCGCCACATGCCCGCCGAAGGACGTGCCGGCCACGAGGAACGGCCCCTCGCCTGCCGCATCCAAGACGAGCCGGGCGCAGGCCGCCATGTCGGGCTCGGCGGGCGTCACCGTCTCGCAGTCGAAATCCGGCCGCAGAAGCGGGATCAGCGGCTCGTAGAGATCGCCGTCGCAGGCAAAGGCGGGCACGAAGAGAAGACGCATCGAACGCTCCAGAGGCAGGGCCAGGCTTGCCCGCCGATATAGGGCGCTCGCCCCGAGGGCCGAAGCCCTTGCGCTTTTCACGGGACGAGCGGGCTTTGCCGAGCCGGCGCGTTTGCGGTGCGATAGCGGGAGGGTTAAGAGCGCGTGACGGACGCTCCGGGCTCGATCCGACAAGGGCGCGCGCCGTTGCGATCCGAGCGGGAGACCAGCTTCGCTCCGATCGCAACCGGACGCGCGCGGCGGATCGGGCCTGCGACCGTCGTCCGGCGCCGGCGCCTTCCGCCTGCGCGCCGCCCTTGCCACCATGGGAACCTCACGAATGCAGAAACGCCCGCTCGGCCGCACCGGCCTCCAAGTCAGCCGCATCTGCCTGGGCACGATGACCTTCGGCGAGCAGAACACCGAGGCCGAGGCTCATGCGCAACTCGACCGCGCGATCGAGCGCGGCGTCGATTTCCTCGACACGGCCGAGCTTTACCCGATCCCGCCCAAGGCCGAGACGCAAGGGGCGACGGAGCGCTTCATCGGCTCCTGGCTGAAGGCGCGGGGCCTCAGTGACCGGCTGGTGATCGCGACCAAGGTGGTCGGGCGCTCCGATTCCACCTGGTTCCGCCAGGACGGCTCCAAGCCGCGCCTCGACCGCGCCAATATCCGCGAGGCCGTGGAAGGCTCGCTCTCGCGGCTGGGGATCGACGCGATCGACCTCTATCAGGTCCATTGGCCGGACCGGCCGACATCGGGCTTCGGCTCGGTGCCGACGCGCTGGAAGACGCCCGCCGCCGACCCGACCGAAGTGCCGATCGAGGAAACGCTGGACGCGCTCGGCGAGCTCGTGCGCGAGGGCAAGATCCGGCATGTCGGCCTGTCCAACGAATCGGCCTGGGGCACGATGCGCTATCTCGCCCATGCCGAGCGCACGCAGGCACCCCGCGTCGCCAGCATCCAGAACGCCTACAGCCTTCTGAACCGCACCTTCGAGCCGGCGCTCGCGGAAGTGGCCCTGCGCGAAGAGGTCGGCCTTCTCGCCTATTCGCCGCTCGGCCAGGGCTTCCTGACAGGCAAATATGCCGGCGGCGCGCTTCCCGCCGGCTCGCGCAAGGCGCTGTTCGACCGGCTCCAGCGCTACGAGAAGCCGGGCACGGCCGAGGCGGTGGATGCCTATGTGGCGCTGGCCCGCGAGTTCGGCCTCGCCCCGGCCACCTTCGCCAACGCCTTCGTGCTCGCGCAGCCCTTCGTGACGGCGACGATCATCGGCGCGACCTCGCTGGCGCAGCTCGAGGAATGTCTGGCCGCCGAAGAGGTCGTCTGGACCGACGAGATGCAGGCGGCGGTGGACGCCGTGCACCAGCGCGTCGGCAATCCGGCGCCCTGAGGGCTGCAAGGCCGGCCCCGTCCCCTTCGCGCGGGATCGGGGCCGGCCCCCGCGGCGCTATGGCTCGCCCACGCGCCGTCCGCCTCAAGCGGCGGTCGCGCGCGGGCGCAGGCGATGGGCGAAGGAAATGCGCCGCTTGCCCGCTCTCTTGCCTTCGTAGAGTGCCTTGTCCGCGCCGTGCAACAGGTCTTCGGGCGAACCGGCGTCCTGCGGCGCCAGCGTCACGCCGATCGTGGCGCCGATATCGACCTCCACGCCGCTGTCCAGGCGGATGGGCTGGGAGATGGCGTTCATCAGGGTCGTGGCTCGCGCCTCGACGAAGGACGGCAGCGACGCGGGCAGAAGCAGAACGGCGAATTCGTCCCCACCCAGTCTGGCTCCGAGGTCGGACGGTTCGAGATGAGCGCGAATCCGCTGCGCCACGGTGCGCAGGACCTGATCGCCGGCATCGTGCCCATGCGTGTCGTTGACCGCCTTGAACCCGTCGAGATCGAGATAGAAGAGCGCGAACCCCTGCCCGCCCTGCGCCAGGCGACCGCAGGCCTGTTCCAGCCGCTCCGCCAGATGGACGCGGTTCGGCAGTCCGGTCAGCGCGTCGTGGCGCACCCGCCATTCGCCGATGCTCAGAAGCTTCGACGCCGCGTCGATCCGGCCGCGCATGAGATAGCCGCCCACCGAACAGGCGAGCGCCAGAATGATCCAGATCGGCAGCGCCACCTTGACCAGGCCCATGCCGAGCGCGCTGCCCGTCCATTCCATGTGGGACAACGTCGCTCCATCCAAGGTCTCGACGGGAACCGTGGTTCGAACGGCGGGAGTGTCCGGGTTCAACCGCAACGCGGGGAGCGAGTAGGTCTGGGACAGGCTTTCGAGTAGGGCGCCGTCGAGCTGCTGAGCGAAGATCAGCAGCGGAAGCGGCTGATCGGGAGACTGATTGACCATCTCGACCGGTGTCACCGCCGCCAGTGCCGGCTCGCCTTCGAACGCGACATTTCCCGCCACGGCCTCGCCGACGGGCAAGGATCGGGCCTTCGACACCAAGGGGGTCAAACCCTGCCCGAATGCGCGCTCCACCGCGAGCGACACGCGCTCGCCGTTCCGATAGGCGTAAGTCGTGCGCCCGTCCGGCAGCAGGATGAAGACGGCGTCGATGCCGAAGGTGCGCTGGACGGATAGGCCGACGTGATCGTCGGCCCAATCGTAGACCGCGTGCTGCACGATCCGGATGCCGACATCCTCCCATGTTCCGTAATCGATCGCGGTGCGCAGAAGCCCGGTCTGCTGCGACTTGACGGAGTCGGCGGCCAGACGCTTCTGCGCTTCGTCGAACAATCGGGTCTGCTGTTTGGCCACCACCATGATACCGGCCAGCAGAGCGATCAGAAGGCAACCGATCAATATGGCGACCGGTGCCATCACACGGCCGAGAGACTGTCGGTAATAGCTTTGTCGGCTTAGCATCGTGCGATCGAAAGGGCCCGTGATTTTCCCTTTTCTGCCACGACGAGGTGAACGAACCGCTTCCGTTAGGGGAGATTCACGCCCCCGGCGGAAGCCGCGACGAAAAAAGGGGCGGATGTCGCCATCCGCCCCTTTCCAATCCGTCGAACGCGCTGCCGGACTTTACTCCGCGGCGTCGTCCTTGGCGGCCTTCTTGATCTCTTCGCCGGTGGCCTGGTCCACGACCTTCATCGAAAGGCGGACCTTGCCGCGCTCGTCGAAGCCCATGAGCTTGACCCAGACCTTCTGGCCTTCCTTGACCACGTCCTGCGTCTTCTGGACGCGGTCCTCGGCCAGCTGCGAGATGTGGACGAGGCCGTCGCGCGAACCGAAGAAGTTCACGAAGGCGCCGAACTCGACGCACTTGACGACCGTGCCCTCGTAGATCTCGCCGACTTCCGGCTCGGCCACGATCGAGTGGATCCACTTGCGGGCCGCCTCGATCTCCTTGCCGGAGGAGGAGGCGATCTTCACCGTGCCGTCGTCCTCGATGTTGATCTTGGCGCCGGTCTTCTCGACGATCTCGCGGATGACCTTGCCGCCCGAGCCGATCACGTCGCGGATCTTGTCGGTCGGGATGTTCATCACTTCGATGCGCGGGGCGAACTCGCCGAGCTCGGCGCGCGCCGTGCCGAGGGCCTTGTTCATCTCGCCGAGAATGTGGATGCGGCCGCCCTTGGCCTGATCGAGGGCGATGCGCATGATCTCCTCGGTGATGCCCTGGATCTTGATGTCCATCTGCAGCGAGGTGATGCCGTTCTCGGTACCCGCCACCTTGAAGTCCATGTCGCCGAGGTGATCCTCGTCGCCCAGGATGTCGGAGAGAACCGCGAAGCGCTCGCCTTCGAGGATGAGACCCATGGCGATGCCGGCGACCGGCTGGGCGAGCGGAACGCCCGCATCCATCAGCGCCAGCGAGGTGCCGCAGACGGTGGCCATGGAGGACGAACCGTTCGACTCGGTGACTTCCGAGACGGCGCGGATCGTGTAGGGGAAGGCTTCCTTGGCCGGCAGCATCGGGCGGATGGCGCGCCAGGCGAGCTTGCCGTGGCCGATCTCGCGACGGCCGGGCGAACCCATGCGGCCGGTCTCACCCACCGAGTACGGGGGGAAGTTGTAGTGAAGGAGGAAGGTCTCCTTGTAGGTGCCGGTCAGGCTGTCGACGAACTGCTCGTCCTCGCCGGTGCCGAGCGTCGCCACCACGAGGGCCTGCGTCTCGCCGCGCGTGAACAGCGCCGAGCCGTGGGTGCGCGGCAGGATGCCGGCTTCCGCGACGATCGGGCGAACGGTCTCGAGATCGCGGCCGTCGATGCGGCTCTTGGTGTCGAGAATGTTCCAGCGGACGATCTTGGCCTGGAGTTCCTTGAAGACCGCGCCGACATCTTCCTTCGAATGGCGAAGCTCGGTCGCGCCCTCGGGGAAGAAATGCGCCGTGACCTTGGCCTTCACCGCGTCGACGGCGGCGTAGCGGGCCTGCTTGTCGGTGTTCTTGTAGGCGTCGCGCAGCTCGCCCTCGGCGATGCCGAGCATCTCGCTCTCGAGCGCGGAGAAGTCCGGCGCGTTGTGCTGGCGCGGCTCCTTGGCGGCGTGCTCGGCCAGACGGATGATCGCGTCGATCACCGGCTGGAAGCCGCGATGACCGAACATGACGGCGCCGAGCATGGTCTGCTCGTCGAGCTCGCGCGCTTCGGACTCGACCATCAGGACGGCGTCCTGCGTGCCGGCCACGACGAGGTCGAGCTTGGACTCGGCCATCTCGTCGACATGCGGGTTCAGCTTGTACTCGCCGTTGATGTAGCCGACGCGCGCGCCGCCGATCGGTCCCATGAAGGGCACGCCCGAAAGCGTCAGCGCGGCCGAGGCGGCGACCATCGAGAGAACGTCGGGATTGTTTTCCAGATCGTGCTGGAGAACCGTGACGACGACCTGCGTGTCGTTCTTGTAGCCTTCCGCGAAGAGCGGACGGATCGGACGGTCGATGAGGCGCGAGACCAGCGTCTCGTTCTCGCTCGGACGGCCCTCGCGCTTGAAGTAGCCGCCCGGAATGCGGCCGGCCGCGAAGGCCTTTTCCTGGTAGTTGACGGTGAGCGGGAAGAAGTCCTGGCCGGCCTTCGGGGCCTTGGCGGACACGACGGTCGCGAGAACCGTGGTCTCACCGTAGGTCGCGAGCACGGCGCCGTCGGCCTGGCGGGCGATCTTGCCGGTTTCGAGAACCAGCGTGCGGCCGGCCCATTCGATCTCGACCTTATGGGTATTGAACATGAGGGTTGCCTCTTGTGCGGGCCGCAACAGGCGGCCGTGGCAAAATCAAACGCGCACGGGCAAGACGACAGGTGGCTTCGGTCGGGGCGCGGACGGCCCCGGGCACGGTGCGGCTCCAGGGCGACACGCCCGGGACCCCATGCCGGGAAGCAACCGGCAATCCTGCCCCATGAGCGTTCACTCGAAGGAAGGGGCGATGGCCTCTTCCTTGGCGGTCGCAGCGATCGGCGCGGCGCCGCCGGGGCATGTGGCCAGCGATAAGCCGGCCGGAAACGGGATGCGGCGACGGAACGCTTGGAGCCCCGGCGCCGCAGTCTTGGTTAGCGGCGCAGGCCGAGGCGCGTGATGAGCGTGGAATAACGCTCTTCTTCGCGCTCCTTGAGATAGTCGAGGAGACGGCGACGCTGCGAAACGAGCTTCAGGAGACCACGACGGGAGTGGTTGTCCTTCTTGTGACCCTTGAAGTGCTCGGTGAGGTTGGCGATGCGCTCCGACAGGATCGCGACCTGGACCTCGGGCGAACCGGTATCGCCGGCCTTGGTCGCGTATTCCTTGAGAAGCTCGGCCTTGCGCTCGGGCGTGATCGACATCGTAGATCCCCTTTTTTGTTGGAGGTTTTAAGTCGCCCGCAGCCGGGATGTCGTCCAGCAAGGGCCGTGAAAGGCGCAAAAGGGCCGGTTCGGCCCTTCGCACGCGCCCCGATATAAGCGGCTTGCGCCGGAAAAGCCAGCCCGCCTGTCCAAAGCGCGCCAAAGCCCCGACAAAACGCCCCGCGTGGACCGGGCCAGGCGGGGCGAAAGGCGGGGCGAAAGGCACATAGAAGCCGAGGGCGGGTGGCGCCCGGGGGTCAGGCCGCGAGCGGCAGGGCGGAGGGCTCGCGCACGGCTTCGTCCTCCTCGATCGGCGCGGCCGAGGCGCCCTTCGAATGCGCCAGGCCGGCTTCCAGCTTGAAATAGCCGATGCGCTCCTGAAGGTCGCCCGAGCCGGCGTTCAGCTCGCGCGCCGAGCCCGACAATTGCTCCGCGCCCGCCGCGTTGTCCTGCGTCACCTGGCTCAGCTGCTGGATCGCCTGGTTCATCTGATCGATGCCGATCGTCTGCTCGCGGCAGGAAGCGGAGATTTCCGAGACGAGTTCGGAAGTGCGCTGGATGTTGGGCACGAGGGCGGTCAGCATCCGGCCCGCCTCCTGCGAGGCCACGAGCGTGTCCTGCGAGAGCTTGGCGATCTCGACGGCCGCGCCTTGGCTGCGCTCGGCGAGCTTGCGCACTTCCGAGGCCACCACCGCGAAACCCTTGCCGTGGCTTCCGGCGCGCGCCGCCTCGATCGCGGCGTTCAAGGCCAGAAGATCGGTCTGGCGGGCGATTTCCTGCACGAGGGCGATCTTGTCGGCGATGGCGCGCATGGCTTCCATGGAGGACAGGACAACCGTCTCGCTCGACCGGGCGTGGGAGAAGGCCTCGCGCGCCACCTTCTCGGTCTGCGTGGCGTTGTCGGAATTCTGGCGGATATTGGCCGACATCTCCTCCATGGCGGAGCTGGCCTGTTCGGTGGCGGCGGCCTGCTCGGCCGAGCCGGACGCGAGCTGCTGCGACAGCGAGGACGTGGCGCCGGCGGTTCCCGCCAGGGAGGCGGCGCGCGCGCCGACGGCCGCGACGATCTCGTTGAGCTTCAGGCGCATCTGGCATAGCGTCGTGAGAAGCTCGCCGATCTCGTCTCGCCGTCCATGAACGATGCGATGGGAAATGTCGCCCGAGCCGACCCGCAGCATGTTCTCGCGCAGCATCGAAAAGCCCTTGGAAAAGCTGCGCAGGATCCAGAAGCCGGCCGCGCCGGCGAGAAGCAGCGATGCCGCGATCAGGGCGATCGTCCAGCTGCGGGCCGTCTCGTAGCTTGCGCCCGTCCGCTCCACGAAGCGCTCGACATCGGCGCGCGCGGCGGCGCTGGCGGACGCCAGCCCATCGCTCAGGCGCTGCGCCGCCGGCCCTTCGTCCCGGGTGACGTCGGCGAGAATGTCGGCATTGGCGCGCCCCGCATCGATCTCGGCGAGAACGGCGTCCATCTTCTGCCGGAGCGCGGCGAGCGCGGCCGGACCGGTGTCGCCGGCAGAGGGGGCGGGCGCCGCGAGCGCGCCCTGGTAGCTCTTCATCGCGGCATCGGCCGTCTGCCAGGACGCGGCGTACTCGGCCTTGAGCGGCCCGCGCTCGGCCGGCTCGGTCAGCATGAGGCGGAACAGGAGGCGGCGGGCGTCGGCCAGCGCGAGCTGGACCCGGCCGAGCGCCTCGACCTGCACCAGCGGGCGGTTCGCCAGTTCGCTGAGGGCCGAGAAGGTCTGGCTCGACTGCCGAAGCCCCAAGAAACTTCCCGCGCCGCCCAAAGCGACCAAGACGACGAAAGCGAATGCCAGTCGAAACTTAACCGAATACAACATTTCACTCTCCAGGCGTGACGCAGGGACCCTGGCAGAGAAACCTTAAACGGCTACGAATCCTTTGAGCAGAATGCGTGAGCGGCGAAAGATCCCGATCACGACTTGATGGTGAAAGAGCACTCGGTGCGCGAGAAGACGAGGGCAAGTCCGCGAAGAGTTGCGTCGCCTTCCGCCTGCTTCACGTCTGTTGCGACCCGCCTTCACTTTGCTTCCGCGACCGCCGCAACAACATGCCCTTCGCGTGCGTCGCGATCGTTGAGGGCGCCTTCCACGCCGTCCGAAGCCATGCCCCGCCGAGTGGACGTGAACGCTCAGTCCGTCACCAGCCAGACGAAGCCGAGCGGGGGCAGCGTCAGCCCTTCGCGCAGGTTCGCCCTCCCTCCCCCGACGAGGTCCAGCGCGTCCGCCCTCATCGCCTCGAAGCGCTCGGGCGCAAGGGTCTGCGTCTCGTCGGACATGTTGGCGAAGACGAGAACGCCGCCGGCATCCGGCCTGACGAAGCCGAGCACATGGGGATTGTCGGTCCAGAACCCGTGCAGCGCGGTTCCTCCGAAGGCCGGCGTGCGCTTGCGCAAGGATATCAGATGGCGCAGCCGCTCGAAGAGCCGGCCGGGCACCGTGGTCGGGTCGTGGCGCTGCGCATAAAGCGCGTCCGGGCGGAAGGGCCGATGAATCCAGCGGCTGTCCACCGCCTCGGCCGGGCGCTCGCGAAAGCTTTCGTCGTTGAGCTGGCCGACCTCGTCGCCGAGATAAAGAAGCGGAATGCCGGCGGCGGCGAGCGCGATCGAATGAAGCAGGAGAATGCGCCGGATGCCGTTTTCCTCGTCGCGCTTGAGGCCCGCGAGCGAGGCGGTGGTGCCGGTGATCCGGCAGTCGCCGGTGCGCGGATTCTCCTGGAAGGGCTCGCCTTCGGCAAAGGAGCCGGGAAAGCGCCCGACATAGAACCGGTTCAGGAAGCGCCGGTGATCGCCGCCATGGATGCCGAGCTCGGCGGCTTCCTCGTCGGCGAAGGTCCAGCCGATATCGTCATGGCTGCGCACATAGTTGACCCAGGCGCAGCCGGGCGGCAGCGCCTGACGCCGGTCGAAGGCGAGTTGCAGGAGCCGTGCGTCGCGCGTCGCCAGCGCTTCCCAGCCGAGCGCCATGACGAGCGGATTGTAGGAGATCGGGCATTCCGCCTCGTCGATATAGGTGACGACCTCGTCCGGATGGACGATCGCCTCGGACTTGAACACCATGGCGGGCGCGCCCATGCGGCACAGGGCGTTGAAGGCGCGCAGCAAGTGATGCGCCTCGGGCAGGCTCTCGCAGGGCGTGCCGAGCCGCTTCCAGATGAAGGCCACCGCGTCCATGCGCAGGATTTCGACGCCGCGATTGGCGAGAAACAGCATCTCGCCGGCCATGGCCCGGAAGACGGCGGGGTTGGCGTAGTTCAGGTCCCATTGGAAATGGTAGAAGGTCGCCCAGATCCAGCGCCCGTCCGGCAGTTGCACGAAGGAGCCGGGATGGTCGTCGGGAAAGATTTCCCGCGTCGTCCGCTCGTACTGGTCGGGCAGCGTCCGGTCCGGGAAGATCAGGTAATAGTCTTCGAACGCCTTTTCGCCCGCGAGAGCGCGCTGCGCCCATTCGTGCTCGTTCGAGGTGTGGTTGAAGACGAAATCGACGGTAAGCGAGATGCCGCGCTCGCGCAGCACGCCCGACAGATGCTCCAGATCCGCCATCGTGCCGAGCCGGGGATCGACCTCGCGATAGGAGGAGACGGCATAGCCGCCGTCGGAATTCTCCTCCGGGGCCCGGAACAGCGGCATGAGGTGGAGATAGGTGAGGCCGAGTTCCTCGAAATAGGGAATCTGCCGCTCGATGCCCTGGAGCGTCCCGGCATAGCGATCGACATAGCAGACGCCGCCGAGCATCCGCTCGCTCGACAACCAGTCGGGATCGGCCTCGCGCGCGGCATCCAGCGCCTTCAGATCGGCCGAGCGCTCGGCATGCGAGCGCGCCGCGAGCGCCACGGCCTCGCCGAGTTCGGCCAGAAACCCCGGATGACCGGCATAGACGCGCGAGAATTCGGCAAAGAGCGCCGGGAAATGCGCCTCGAACCGCCGCCGGAACGTCTCGCTCCATTCGGCCGCGCCGGGATGGGCCAGCACATGGCGTCTGGCTTCGGCGAAACTCGGCATGTCCGGCATGGGTGGTTTCTCCCGCGGGTTGAAGCGCAAGGCGCGCGATACCATGGCACTTCCGGGCCGGGAAGCGCTGCCGCAGGGGGAGACAGCGGCGCCATTGCCGCAGGCTCGCCGCGATCCAAGTAAGAGTTGCGTAACGCCCGAAGGGCCGCTCGGTCTTTGCCAGCCACGCGCCGACGTTGCGTCCGCCGCGCCAGTTCAGCGCAAATAGAACCTCCGCCGGATTTTTATGTTATAACATTACAGCACGAGAAAGTGTGCGTTTTCACTTGTATGTCACGCGAATGTTATGGAGAGCACTTAAGGCGCCAAGGTGATCCCACTCCTCGGAGACACAAGATGCGCCGACTTCTCAGCTTGCTCGTCGTCACCAGCGCCTTGACCGCGTCCGCCCATGCGGCGACCGTCATGCCGCTCGACCGCGCCACCATCCTCGCCGGCTCGCCCTTCGACATGAAGGTCGAGTTCAAGGGCGTGGTGAAGCCGGACGACGTGACCGTGACGATCAACGGCAAGCCGGCCGCCGAAGTGCTCGGCCAGCCCGTCGAGTTCATCGAGAAGGAAGACGGCGTCGAGGCCTCCGCCGTGCGCATCCAGGGCGGCCACATCCTGACGCCCGGCAGCTACAAGGTCGAGGCCAAGGCCGGCGACGAGACCAAGAGCGTGACCTGGGAGGTGTTCGGCACGCCTTCCATCGCCAAGGCCAAGAACATCATCTTCCTGCTCGGCGACGGCATGTCGATCGCCAACCGCACCGGCGCGCGCATCATGTCCAAGGGCGTGACCGAGGGCAAGGCGAACGGGCGTCTCGCCATGGACGATCTCGACCACATGGCCTTTGTCGGCACGTCCTCGACCGACTCGATCGCCACCGATAGCGCCAACACGATGTCGGCCTACATGACCGGCCACAAGACGGCGATCAACGCGCTCGGCGTCTATGCCGACCGCACCAAGAACTCCTTCGACGACCCGAAGGTGGAGACCATCGCCGAGGCGCTCCGCCGCACCACGAAAAAGTCGGTCGGCATCGTCGTCACCTCCGAGATCGAGGACGCGACGCCCGCCGCCGTGGTGGCACACACCCGCAAGCGGGCCGACAAGCCCGAGATCGTCGACATGTTCTTCAAGGTGAAGCCGGACGTGGTGCTCGGCGGCGGCTCGGCCTATTTCCTGCCGCAGTCCACCCCCGGCTCCAAGCGCAAGGACGACAAGGACTATATCCAGATGTTCCGGGACGCGGGCTACGCGCTGGCGACCGACAAGACCGAGCTGGAAGCCGCCAAGACCTCCAATCAGGACAAGCTTCTCGGCCTGTTCCACACCGGCAACATGGACTTCATGCTGGATCGCGGCTTCCTGAAGAAGGGCACCGTGTCGAAATTCCCGAACCAGCCGGGTCTGGTGGAGATGACGCAGGTCGCGCTCGACAGGCTGTCGAAGAACCCCGAGGGCTTCTTCCTGATGGTCGAGGGCTCCTGCATCGACAAGGCCTCGCACCCGATGGATTTCGAGCGCTCGATGATCGACACGATCGAGTTCGACAAGGCCGTCGGCGCCGCGCTGGAGTTCCAGAAGACCCATCCCGACACGCTGATCGTGACCACCGCCGACCACACGCACGGCATCTCGATCATCGGCACGATCGACGACGACAAGCCGGGCACGGACATGCGCGAGAAGGTCGGCGTCTATGCCTCGGCCGGCTTCCCGAACTACGAGGACAAGGACGGCGACGGCTACCCGGACAAGGTCGACGTGTCGCGTCGCCTCGCGATCTTCGCCGCCGACTTCCCCGACTATTACGAAACCTTCCGCCCCAAGATGGACGGCCCGTTCGAGCCCGCCGTTCAGAACGAGAAGAAGGAATACGTCGCCAACGAGGCCTACAAGACCGTGCCGGGCGCCGTCTTCCGCGAAGGCAACCTGCCGCGTTCGGCCGACACGGCCGTCCATGCCGTGGATGATGTCGTGCTCCAGGCGCACGGCCCCGGCGCCGAGGAGTTCAAGGGCTACATGGAGGAGAGCGACATCTACCGCGTTCTCGCCGACGCCTTCGCGCTCGCCCCGCAGAAGAACTGACCCCTCACTCCCAACCGACATTCGGGTCCCGGCGCTCCTTTGCGCCGGGGCTTGTCGTCCTTTCGAGGAAGGTCGCCCATGGCACGCGTCGAACCGAACCGCCGGCATGTGATCGTCTCGGGTCTCGCCGCCCTCGCCGCCCTCGCGCTCGCCCCGCGCCAAGCCTTGGCCGCGATCGAGCGGATCGGTTTCGACGATCTCTACGGCAAGATCAGCGTGCTCGGCCTGTCCTTTTCCGACAAGGCCAAGGCGCTTACCGGCCAAAGCGTCGAGATGCGGGGCTTCATGGCCCCGCCCCTGAAGGCCGAGGCGAAGTTCTTCGTGCTCACCGAAATTCCGATGTCGCTCTGCCCCTTCTGCTCCTCGGACGCCGACTGGCCGGCCAATATCGTCGTGGTCTACTTGAGGGAAGCGCAGACCTTCGAGCAGGCCAACAAGGTGATCGAGGTGTCTGGGCGCTTCGAGATCGGCTCCTGGACCGATCCCGAAACCGGCTTCGTCAGCCTCGTGCGCATCGTCGACGCCAGCTTTCGGACGGTGTGAGCGAGATGCCGGCCCTGTCCATCCGCGATCTCGACATCCGCTTTCCCGGCCTCGACGCCCCTGCCCTCGCCATTCCCGCGCTCGACCTCGAGGCCGGCGCGCGCGTCGCGCTGACGGGAGCGTCGGGTTCCGGCAAGACGACCTTCATCAACGCCGTGAGTGGCCTGGAGCGGGTGCGCCAGGGCGCGGTGCGCTGGGGCGAGACGGACCTCGCGACACTGGGCGAGGCCCGGCGCGACCGCTGGCGCGCGGCGTCGATCGGCCTCGTCATGCAGGATTTCCACCTCTTCCCGGGCCTCACCGTTCTCGACAACGTGCTCCTGCCGCACCGCCTGTCGTGCGCCCTGCCGCTGGCCGAGGCGCGCGCCGAGGGCGAGCGGCTGCTGACCCGCTTCGGCATCACCCGCCATGCGCAGCGCGTCGAGACCCTGTCGCGCGGGCAGATGCAGCGGGTCGCCATCGCCCGCGCGCTGGCCGGGCGGCCCGGCATCCTGATCGCCGACGAGCCGACCGCGAGCCTCGACGCCGAGGCCGGCGCGGCCGTCGGCGACCTTCTTCTGGAACTCGCCGCAGACACCGGCCTCACCCTGATCGTCGCCACGCACGACCCGCATCTCACCGGCCGCATGAACCGCGTCTTGCGGCTCGGCAATGGCCGCCTCGCGCCGGAGCGCTGATCCCATGCTCGGTTTCATCTGGGCGGACCTCCGCCGGCATTGGGCGGGCGTTCTCGCCGTCATCCTCCTGATCGCGCTCGCGACCGCGCTCGGCGTCGCGGTGACGCTCGGCGAACGGGCGATCCGGCTCGGCAGCGCCCGAGCGGCCGCCGCCTTCGACCTCGTGGTCGGCGCGCCCGGCAGCGAAACGCAGCTCGTTCTCTCCTCCATCTTCCTCCAGGCCGCGCCCCTCCCGCTTCTGCCCGGCCGCACGCTGGCGGCCCTGCGCGCCGATCCGCGCGTCGCCTATGCCGCCCCGGTCGGCTTCGGCGATTTCGTCGGCGACGATCCGGTGGTCGGCACGACCGGGGACGTCGTGGCCGGGCTCGGAGGACTTGCCGAGGGGCGCGGCTTCGAGCGGCTGCGGGACGCGGTAGTCGGCTCGGCCGTCGCGCGCCCGATCGGCGCGCATTTCAAGCCGCTGCACGGCCGCCTGTCGGACGGCGGGCATGTCCATGCGGGCATCGCCTACGAGGTGGTCGGGCGCATGAAGCCGACAGGAACCGCCTGGGACAAGGCCATTCTCGTGCCGATCGAGGCCGTCTGGCGCGCCCATGGCCACGCGCCGCACGAAGACGGCGAGCACGAGGGCGAGGCCGAACCGCATGCCGACGAGGCGGGTCATGCCGATGAGGCGCCCCCTGCCGACGAGGCGAAACCGGCGCCCGCGTCGGCCGGCGGCGGCTTCGCCGCCATGGCCGCCTATGTCGAGCCCGGCGAGCGCGCCATGCCGCGCGCGGTGGATCTCGACCGGCCGGTGGACCCGCAGGCGCTCGACCGCGCCGACGCGCCGGGCGTGCCGGCGATCGTGGTGAAGCCGCGCAGCATCGCCGACGCCTACAAGCTGCGCCAGGACTACCGGCGCGAAGGGAGCCTCGCGGTGTTTCCGGCCGAGGTCCTGACGCGGCTCTACGGCACGCTCGGCGATGCGCGCACGGTTCTCTCCGCCATCAGCGCAGGGGCGCAGGCGCTGGTCGGCGCGGCGATCCTCTTCGTGGTGATCGTCCATGTCCTCCAGCGGCGGCGCCAGATCGGCGCGCTTCGCGCCTTCGGCGCCCCGCGCTCGGCCGTCTTCGCCATCGTCTGGGCCGAGATTTTCGCGATGGTCGGCGCCGGCGTCCTCGGCGGGTTCGCGATCGGCTACGCCGCCGCGCGGCTTCTCGCCCGCATCGCCGGGGGCGCGGGCGGCATCACGCTTCCCGTGGAGCTCAAGCCTTCGGACGCCGCGACGCTCGGCTGGCTGCTTCTGATCGTCGGCCTGGTGACGCTGATCCCGGCGGCGCTGGCCTATCGCCAGTCGCCCGCCGAGGCGCTACGAAGCTGAGAGTCCGGCCGGTCCGGCCCGGCCGGAGGGAGACGGATCATGGCGACCCTCGCGCTGACAGCGCTGCTCGTGCGCGATTACGACGAGGCGCGCCGCTTCTTCGAGGGCGCGCTCGGCTTCGAATGCGTGGAAGACCGCGAGCTTTCGCCGGACAAGCGCTGGGTCGTGGTCCGCCCCAAGGGTTCGCCGGCGGGCGGGCTGCTTCTCGCGCGGGCGGCGGATGCGCGCCAGCGCGCGCAGGTCGGAGACCAGGCCGGCGGCCGGGTCTTCCTGTTTCCCCACACCGACGATTTCCCGCGCGATCACGCCGCCTTTCAAGCCAAGGGCGTCGTCTTCGAGGAAGCGCCGCGCCGCGAGCCCTATGGGTTCGTGGCCGTGTTCCGCGATCTCTACGGCAATCGCTGGGACCTGATCGGCCCCGACCCCGCCGCCGATCCCTGACCGTGGGGCCTCACTCGCCCCGGTAATCCGCGTCGGAGACCGGCTCCATCCAGTCCACGACCTTGCCGTCCTCGTGTTCCTGAATGGCGATATGGGTCATGGCGGCGTTCGGCGCGGCGCCGTGCCAGTGCCGCTCGCCCGGCTCGAACCAGACGACGTCGCCCGGCCGGATTTCCTCGATCGGCCCGCCCTCGCGCTGCGCGCGGCCGAGCCCGGCCGTGACGATCAGGGTCTGGCCGCGCGGATGCGTGTGCCAGGCGGTGCGCGCGCCCGGCTCGAAGGTCACGCTCGCCGCCGCCCCGCGCCGCGCCTCGTTGGCGGCAAACAGGGGGTCGACGCGCACCTGTCCGGTGAACCAGTCCGACGGCCCCTTGGTGGAGGGCGTCGCGCCGTTGCGGATAATGTCCATTTTCCTGCCTATCGAGAGCCGGTCCCAGCTCTCATTATAGGGGACGGCGCGCCGAATTTCGAAAGGCGCTTGCGAAAGGCGGGTCGGCTCGCGGGGAGCCCGCCGCCTCGTGCGCTACCCGCCTTCGCGGATTCTGCGATGGAGCCCGTCGAGGCCGGCGCGCATCGCCTCGAACGCGCCGCTGTCGCCAAGTTGGCGCTCCAGCTGCTCGTTCAGCCCGCCCGGCGTCGTGTGCTCCCTGGCGAGGCCCGCGAAATCGGTTGCTGGCGAGGCCTCGGCCGTTCGCGCGAGCCCCGAGAGAATCCGGCCGACATAATCTCTCGCCGCGTCCTGCGGCAGGCCTTGCTCCGTAAGCCAGCCGGCGACCGCCGCCGCCATCGAGAAATGCGCGGCCATGATGCCGGAGGCCGCGGCCAGCGCGTCGAAGGCGGCCGGGTCCGACACCTCCGTCACCGTTCCGACGCGCCCGAACAGCGCCGCGACGGTCGGGTCCGGCGGCATGAGGGCGGTCGGCGAGCGGCCCTCGGCGGCGGCGGGCAGCGGGATCGCGCGCAGAACGCGCGCGGCCGGCGCGACCAGAGGCGCCAGCTCGTCCAGCGACAGCATGGCGACGAGGCTGACGACGACATGCGTGTCCTTGAACCGCAGCGCCGCCAGCACCTCGCGGACGATCTGCGGCCGCACCGCGACGAAGACCATGTCGCAACCGTCGAGCACCGCCTGATTGTCGGCCGCGATCCGAACCGCGCCCGGATGGCGGTTCGCAAGGCGCCCCGCGACATCCGCGCCCCTTGGGGAGAGGAGAATGTCCGTCTCCCGCGCGCCCTCGCGCAGGAGGCCCGTCACGATGGCCTCGGTGATCGCCCCTGCGCCGACAAATCCCAGTCTCAAGCCCTTGGTCCTTCCGCTCGCGCTCAGGCCACCGCCCGCGCGCTCGTGATCTCCACCAGCGCCCCGCATATAAAGGGCGCTTCGTCGGAGGCGAGCGCCGCGACCTCTTCCGCCCGGCCGATGGGCCCGAGCGGGATGAAGCGGGTCGGCGGCTTGGTCTCGAAATAGATCCGAGGCAGCGCCCGAGGCCGGGCTGCTGACGGCTGACGCACGGCGCCTCGGTGAAGGTCGGCGGTCGCCCGAGACCTCAGAAGCTCGGCGGCGTGCAGGCACTGACGACCTCGCACGGGTTCGGGCCGACGCAGCGGAACCGGTGCGGCCGGCGGCTCTCGAAATAATAGGCGTCGCCGGGTCCGAGGATTCGGCGCTCGTCGTCAACAGTCACCTCCAGCCGGCCGGACAGGATCACGCCTCCCTCCTCGCCCTCGTGGGACAGCGGCACCTTCCCCGTGTCGGCGCCCGGCTGGTAGCATTCCTTCAGGATCTGGAGCGCGCGCCCGAACATGGTCTCCCCGACCTGGCGATAGGAGATCGTCCCCTTGCCGATCTCGACCAGCTCCTCCGCTTGATAGAACACCTGCCTCGGCCGCTCCGGCTCGAAGGCGAAGAACTCCGCGAGCCCGATCGGAATGCCGTCGAGAATGCGCTTCAGCGCGCCGACGGAGGGGTTCGTCGCGTTGGCCTCGATCAGCGAAATCGTCGAGTTCGTGACGCCGGCCCGTTTGGCGAGCTGGCGCTGCGACAGGCCCCGCGCGATCCGCAGGTGCCGAAGCCGCCCGCCGACATCCACCGCCACCGCTTCGCTCATTTGACGTGTTTCTCCCGTTCGATATCCGCAACACCTCGCAACCGAGACCTAGACGGGTCAAGGGGTTGCGGGCCGGCAGAAAAGGACTTGTTCGCGGCGGGGATCGAGCGCTTCCTGTCGCCAACGCCCAGGAGATTCCCGATGAACGTCCACGCCACGCCGAACTCGCCCGCGCTCGACAGCTACTGGATGCCGTTTACCGCCAACCGCCAGTTCAAGAAGGCGCCGCGCCTTCTCGTGGCGGCCGAGGGCATGCATTACACGAGCGACGACGGCCGCAAGGTCCTCGACGGAACCGCCGGCCTCTGGTGCGTGAACGCAGGCCATGGTCGCCGCCAGATCGCCGAGGCCGTCGAGCGCCAGCTCACCACGCTCGACTACGCCCCTTCCTTCCAGATGGGCCACACGATCGCCTTCGACTTCGCCGAGCGCCTGGCCAAGATCGCGCCCGGCCCGGAGGGCGGCAAGCTCGACCGCGTCTTCTTCACCGGCTCGGGCTCGGAGTCCGTCGACACGGCGCTGAAGATCGCCATCGCCTATCAGCGGGCCATCGGCCAGGGCACGCGGCAGCGCCTGATCGGCCGCGAGCGCGGCTATCATGGCGTGGGCTTCGGCGGCATCTCGGTCGGCGGCCTCGTCAACAACCGCCGCGTCTTCCCGCAGCTCCCCGGCACCGACCACCTGCGTCACACGTTCGACCCCGTGCGCAACGGCTACGTGAAGGGCCAGCCCGAGCACGGCGCCGAGCTCGCCGACGATCTAGAGCGCCTCGTCGCCCTTCACGGCGCGGAGACGATCGCGGCCTGCATCGTCGAGCCCGTCGCCGGCTCGACCGGCGTCCTGCCCCCGCCCAGGGGCTATCTCGAGCGCCTGCGCGCGATCTGCGACAAGCACGGCATTCTTCTCATCTTCGATGAGGTGATCACCGGCTTCGGTCGCCTCGGCGCGCCCTTCGCGACCGACTTCTTCGGCGTCGTTCCCGACCTCGTCACCACCGCCAAGGGCCTCACCAACGGGGCGTTGCCGATGGGCGCGGTGTTCGCCAGCCGCAAGGTGCACGACGCGCTGATGCAGGGGCCGGAAGGCGCCATCGAACTCTTCCACGGCTACACCTATTCCGGCCACCCGGCGGCCTGCGCGGCCGGCATCGCGACGCTCGACATCTACGCGAGCGAAGGCCTGTTCGCCCGCCCGGCGGAGATCCAGGCGGAGTGGGACGCGGCGATCCATTCGCTGAAGGGTCTGCCGCACGTCACCGACATCCGCACGATCGGCCTCATCGCCGGCATCGAGCTGGCCTCGCGGGACGGCGCCCCCGGCGCACGCGCCTACGATGTGTTCGTCGACTGCTTCGAGAAGGGCCTTCTCATCCGCGTCACCGGCGACATCATCGCCCTTTCCCCGCCGCTCATCATCGAGCGGGAGCAGATCGGCGAGATCGTCGAGCTGCTCGGCAAGTCCATCGCCGCCGCGGCCTGAGGTCCGCTCCTCGGGCCGACCCACGCGAAGCTCGGAGCCGGACGATCGAACGCCCGGCCAGCCCACGCCGCGCCGCCCGCTCGACGAGTCGGCGGCGCTAGGCCATCGCATCGGATGGCTCCGAGAGAGGATGGAGCCGAACCCTTGGGACTTGTTCGCGCTTCAAGCCAGCCCAAGGGCAAACGCCACCAGAAATCTGGTGTTGGGCGGTTGGGAAGGTTCGGAGCCCCCGGCGGTGGGATCGGCCTGCCCGCATGGACCGGGCTCGGGACGAATGGAAAGGCCGGCAGCTGTGGAAGCGCCCGTCTCGACCTGGTTCCCGATTGCCATCCCGCGACGCCCATGAAACACGCCGTCGATTCAGAATTCACGGATATTTTCCCATGTTACAAATAACGACCATTCAATCTTCAGCAACGCCGTACCCGTTCATATTAACGTTGCATTCATGGACAACCCTTAGATCCCCCTATAAAATTTAACGATCATTTTGGTCACGATTAATTCAGGAGGTGGTGCGATTGTGACATCCGACGTTTGGAGATGTTCAGTCGCATGCGCCAATCAGCTAGCGAGTTCCTCGGGAAGGGACCGAACCGACGCGTGATCGCCGCGCTCGTCGCGATGCTTCTGACGGTCGGGATGCTGGTCGTCGCCCTGGTGCTGTTCAATGCGCGCGATCAGGATCGTCGCGCTCTCGCAGCCTCCACGAAGCTTGCCGAAACCGCCTTGGCCGTGAAGCAGAGGGAAATCGCTCGCAATCTGAAGGATTACACCGAACGGTCGGATGTTCGAGCCTATCTCAGGGAAAGCTCGGGCGGAGAGGCGTTCTCGGCAGCATCGATCTTCGGCCCGAACATCTTCTCGAGCCTCGGATACGAGATGGCGTTCGTCGTCTCGCCGGAGTTGGTCACGCGCTACGCGATGATCGATGGCAAGAACGTTTCGGTCGACGCCTTCGCCGTCGTTTCCGAGGGGTTGCGGCAACTCGTGAAGCAAGCGGCCTCTCAGACCCATCCCGCGGTCGGCCTGCTGCGTTCCGATGACGACGTCCTGCTCGTCGCCGTCGGAGCGATGGAGGCTGGAGCGGAGCAGGCAACGAGGGGCGCGGCTTCGTCTCCTTCCGTTCTGGTCTTTTCCAAGAGAATTGACGCCCGGCTGCTGGCCAGGATCGGCAGCGATTACCTGCTGAACCGATTTCGCCTCGTCAGAGGCGACGAAGGCGATCTTGGCGCGTCCCTTGCCCTTCGGTCGCCTTCGGGAGACATCATCGGCAAAGTGACGTGGATTCCGGAGCGTCCCGGCAGCGAGAGCCTGCAGGCGGTCATGCCCGTCATGATCGGGATCTTCGTCGTCTTCGGCATCCTGAGCTTCCTGGCGCTGCGTTCGTTCCGGCGCTCGAATGGAAAGCTGCAGGCGGCGGCTCTGACGATCGATGGCTATGCCGACACGCTCCGGCGGAGCGAAGCCCGCTTCCGCGACATCGCCGAGGCGTCCTCGGACTGGATATGGGAATGCGACCGCGACATGCGGCTCACATTCGTCTCCGCTCGTTTCACCGAGGTCACGGGCTTGAACGACGCGGATGTCATCGGCGCCCCTTTGAACATTGTTTTCCACACGGAGGATGGCAGCGACGCGCTGTTCCGGACGGCTTCCGAAGGCGCCGTCTCGGCGATCCGGGAGTTGCGCTGTACCTACCAGGACGCCGCAGGGCGTCCGCGTATCGCGCGGCTTTCGGCGCGAGCAGTGCATGACGAGAACGAGGCCTGGATCGGCTATCGCGGCACCGCGACCGACATCACCCGCGAGATCGAAGCGCAGGCGCGGGCGATCCATCTTTCCCTGCACGATGCCCTGACCGGACTGCCGAACAGGGTCCAGTTCCAGACGCGCCTTCAGGACGCGTTCGAGCAGGATCGTCTCGGGCATGTCCGCCTGGCCGTCCTTTCCATCGATCTCGACCATTTCAAGGATATCAACGACACGTTCGGACACGCCGCCGGCGATACGGTGCTGGCGGAAGTGGCCGAGCGTCTGCGGGCGTGCATCGGGAATGGCGACGTCGCGGCACGCCTCGGCGGTGACGAATTCGCCATCGTCCAATGCGGGCTGAACCAGCCGCTCGATGCGCTCGCTCTGGCCCGCAAGATCATCGCGCATCTCAGCACTGCCTTCATCGTCGAAGGCCGCGAGACGTTTCTCGGCGCCAGCGTCGGCATCGCCTGCGGCGACGATGACAGCGACGCACCGAACCGCATCCTGAAGAATGCCGACATCGCCCTTTACAATTCCAAGGACGCCGGCCGTGGCGTGGCGCGGGTCTTCGAACCCTTCATGGGAATGGAGCGGCAGGCGCGCCGGTCGCTGGAACAGGACCTGAAGCAGGCGTTGGCCTGCCAGCAGTTCGAGGTCCACTATCAGCCGCTGGTTTCGCTGGAGGACGATCGCATCATCGGCGCCGAGGCGCTGGTCCGCTGGCGCCATCCGGATCGCGGACTGGTCTCGCCTGGCGACTTCATCCCGCTGGCGGAGGAAACGGGCCTGATCCTTCCCATCGGCGAATGGGTCCTGCGCACCGCCTGCGGCCAGGCTGCGCAATGGCCGGGCCTGATGATCGCCGTCAATCTGTCGCCGATGCAGTTCAAGCACCGGGACCTCGTGGCCGTGGTCGCGGACATCCTGGAGGAGACCGGCCTTCCTCCGGCCCGGCTCGAACTGGAGATCACGGAAGGCGCCCTCCTTCACGACGGCGTCGCCGCCCGCGACATTCTCGCCCGATTGAAGGCCCTCGGCGTGCGGATCGCCATGGACGACTTCGGAACCGGCTATTCCTCGCTCGGCTATCTCAACTCCTTGCCGTTCGACAAGATCAAGATCGACAAGTCCTTCATCGCCGATCTGACGGTCGAGAAATCGAATGCGATCGTGCGGTCCGTGATCGGTCTTGGACAGAGCCTCAAGATGGTGACGACCGCTGAAGGCGTGGAAACCGCCGAACAAGCGCATTTCCTGCGTCAGGAAGGGTGTCAGCAGGTGCAGGGCTACTTCTACAGCCGCCCGCTGCCGGTCTCCCAGATGTCCGAGCTCATCGCGGCCAAGGATCAGGCTCGCGCGGACAAGGTCGCCTGACAGCCGGTCGCGCCGATCGACCTCGGCGTCAGAAGTTGCCGGGATTGCCGGGCTGGACGACGCCGGTCCCATCGACGATGTCGTCCTTCATCCAGGAAATCTCGCCCGACCGCGAGATCCTGGCTCCCCAGCATTGCGCTTCGGCCTTCGGGTCGTAGCTGAAGCAGAGCGTATCGGCGACCACGCTCCAGCGACCATCGTAGTTCGAGCCGCGCAAGGTGCCGTCGGGAAGATAGAACTCGCGGTAAGGGCCACCGGACGCCATCGTTCCCTGAACCGTGTTCCCCGCAATGATCTGGGCGATCTCCGCGCCGGAAAGGGACCGATCGTCCTGCGCCAGGACAGGCCATGCGGTTATCAGCAGGGGAACGACGACCGCATAACGCCAGATCATGGAACTCGACCTCAATTGGTGTTCGCAGGGCTCTTCGCGTCGGCTGGTGCCATTGCGGGGCGCGCGGGCCGCAAACTTGGCATTCGGTCCTGTCCCGACGCTTGATCCATGCCGAACCGCTTTCGGACATCCGCCTTGCGGCCCTTCGACAGCCGGCAGATGTCCCCAAAGGGGCCGGCTCGACGATGCGGGCCGTCAGGTCGTGGTGGTCGCCGCTCCCGCCTTCTCCAGCGCGGAAAAGCCGCCCTCGACCGAGGCGACGTCGGCATAGCCCATGTCCTGCAGGGTCCTGGCCGCCAGCGCCGAGCGAGCGCCCGATGCGCAGAACAGGACGATCCGCTTGGCGGGATCGAGCCGCGCCTCGTGAGTCGGGCTCGCCGGGTCGGCCTGGAACTCGAGAAGGCCGCGCGGGACGTGGACGGCGCCCGCGACCGTCCCCGATCGCGTCAGCTCGGCCGCCTCGCGCACGTCCACGAACACGGTGCCGGGGGCGCCGACCTCGGCCGCGGCGTCCTCGGCCGTGAGGATCGTCACCCCGGCGCGGGCCTGCGCAACGACGTCCCTTGCGCTGCGTATGGTCATCGGTCTCTCCTTCTCGTTCGCACCTTGTCGTTCACCAGGCCGCGCCGTCGAGCGCGTCGAGCGGAATCTTCAGGTAGCGCCGGCCGTTGCTTTCGGGCTCCGGCAGGCGGCCGCCGCGGATGTTCACCTGAAGCGAATGAAGGATGAGGTTCGGCATGGCGAGTTCGGCGTCGCGCGCCTCGCGCAGGCCGACGAAGGCCTCCCGCGTCGGCGCCTTCACGAGGTGGATGTTCGTGCGGCGCTGCTCGTCGACCGTGGATTCCCAGGCCGGCTCGCGCCCGCCCGGCTGGTAGTCGTGGCCGGTGAAGACGCGCGTGTCGCCCGGCAGGGCGAGGATGCGCTGGATGCTGTCCCAGAGCGCCGCTGCGCTGCCGCCGGGGAAATCGGCGCGTGCCGTGCCGCCGTCCGGCATGAACAGCGTGTCGTGGACGAAGACGGCGTCGCCGATCCGGTAGGCGATCGAAGCCAGCGTATGGCCCGGCGTGAACAGGATCTCGGCCTCGAGCCCCCCGATCGAAAAGCGCTCGCCGTCCGCGAACAGGCGGCTCCACTGCGAGCCGTCCGTGGGGCAGCAGCCCTCGATATGGTAGAGGCCCTGCCAGAGCGTCTGGACCCCGCGCACCTTCTCGCCGATCGCCGTCGGGGCGCCCGTGCGGTCGTGCAGGTAGCCGGCCGCCGAGAAGTGGTCGGCATGCGGATGGGTGTCGAGGATCCATTCGAGGCGGAGGCCCTCGCGCTCGATGAAGGCGAGGATCTCGTCGGCGGAGGTCGTGGCGGTCGCGCCGGACTTCGGGTCGAAGTCGAGAACGGGGTCGATGACGGCGCAGGCGCGCGTCTCCGGGTCGGCGACGACGTACTGGACGCTGAACGTGCGCTTGTCGAAGAAGCCGGTGACGACGGGTGTGCCGGCGAGGCGGGCTTGTGTCGGGGACGACATGTCGGATCTCCTGGCGATGGGTCCGTGGGTTCGGGATGCGGGATCAGGCGACGAGCGCGCCGAACCCCTTGGCGACGATGAAGAGGCCGACCGCGACGACGAGGCCGGCAAAGGCGAGGCCGAGCGCCTGCTTGGCGGTGGCGAGGCGCGCGCCGAGCGCGGACCCGGCCCAGCCGCCGACGAGGCCGCCGACGACGAAGAGGGCGGCGACGGGCCAGTCGACGAGCCCGGACAGGGCGTAGCTGCCGGCCGTCGCCGCACCGAAGGCCGCCACGCCGACGAGCGAGGTGCCGATGGCGTAGGCGAGCGGCATGCCCGTCGCCAGCATGAGGCCGGGCACGATCAGGAAGCCGCCGCCGATCCCGAAGAAGCCGGAAAAGAGGCCGACCGCGAACCCGATGGCGGCGAGCATCGGCAGGAGACGGGACGCGCTCTCCCGGGTCAGCCGGACGGCGGCATCGCCCGCCGTGCCGCGGCGGCGCATCATGGCGAGGCCGACGCCGATCATGACGAGGCCGAAGAGGGCGAGGAGTCGTTCGCCGTCGACCGCCTTGGCCGCCGCCGCGCCGGCCAGCGAACCGGCGACGCCGGCGATCGAGAAGACGGTGGCGCAGCGCCACTTCACCCGGCCGGCCCTTGCATGGGGCACGAGATTGCCGAGCGCGCTGGCGGCGACCGCGACCGCGCTGGTTCCGATCGCCACGTGCGGCGAGGCGATGCCGACGACGTAGACGAGGAGCGGGACCGCCAGGATCGAGCCACCGCCGCCGAAGAGGCCGAGGACGAAGCCGACGAGGCCGCCCGAGCCGGTCGCGGCCGCCAGCATGGCGGGGGCGGCGGTCACGCGTCGGCCTCCCGGCGGGGCGCGGGCGAAGAGGGCGCCGCGCCCCGCTCCAGCGTCAGGCGGAACAGAAGCATGCCGGCCATCATCGCGGCGACGAAGACGAGCGCGGGCATCGCGGACAGGGCGATCGCGGCGAGCGCCGGGCCCGGGCACAGGCCGACGAGCCCCCAGCCGAGGCCGAAGATCGCGGCGCCCGAAAGGAGCCGTGCGTCGATGTCGCGGCGCGTCGGGATCTCGAAGCGCGGGGCGGCCAGCGGGCGTCCCATGCGCCGGGCAAGCGCGAAGGCCGGCGCGGACACGAGGATCGCGCCGCCCATGACGAAGGCGAGGCTCGGGTCCCAGGTCCCGTAGAGGTCGAGGAAGCCGAGGACCTTCTCGGGAACGATCATCTGCGAGACGACGAGCCCGACGCCGAAGACGAGGCCGGACAGGAGGGCGAGGAGGATGCGGGCCATGGATCAGGCTCCGATGACGTGGCGGACGACGAAGACGGTGACGGCGGCACTCGCCAGGAAGGTGAGCGTCGCGGCGATCGAACGGCCCGATCCGCGCCCGATGCCGCAGACGCCGTGGCCGCTCGTGCAGCCCGAGCCGAGGCGGGTGCCGAAGCCGACGAGGACCCCGGCAAGCGCGACGACGGGAAGCGTGGCGTCGACGCGCACGGCCGGCAGGGGGTAGCCGGCGAGCGCCATCGAGGGGACGGCGGCCAGCAGCCCGACCAGAAAGGCCAGGCGCCAGGCGCTTTCCGACCCGCCGCGCTGGAGGGCCCCGTCGAGGATGCCGCTGATGCCGGCGATGCGCCCGTTCGCGAGGAGCAGGATCGCGGCGGCGAGGCCGATCAGGAGACCGCCGCCGAGGGCGGACACGGGCGTGAACTGGTCCATGGGAGCGGCTCCTCAGGCGGTCGGGGTCGGGGAGGCGGGCGCGGCGGCGGCCGCGTCCTTCGGCGGGCAGAACAGGCCCTGGAGCGTCCCGAAGAGCGCCTCGATCCGCGGATCGGCGATCCGGTACCAGAGCGTCTGGCTCTCGCGGCGATAGGCGACGATGCCCTGTTCGCGCAGGACGGTGAGGTGCTGGGAGAGCGCCGACTGGGACAGGCCGACGGCGTCTGCGAGTGTGCCGACATTGGCCTCGCCCATGTCGAGGAGCTTGCACAGAAGCATGAGGCGCCGCTCGTTGGCGACCGCCTTCAGGATCGCGGCGACCTCGCTCGCCTTGGCCTCGAATTCCTGCAGACCGTCCATGACGCCTCCTTGTGTGAGGGTTATCTAATTTAGAAAACTCTAATGTGCAAGACCCCGGTCGTCGAACGCGCGACCATGATCATGCTGCCGGCGGGCAGTAGCCATCCGGGCTGTCGATCCCTATGTTCCGCACCATGCGTGCATGGGCGACATGGCTGGCGACGATGGTGATGGCTTTGGGCTTCCTCGCTTAAGGTACGCTCGCGCTGTCGACGGGTGCCCATGCCGGACCCTGCAAGCGCTTCGTCGCGGTCTCGTCGACGGTCGCCGGAGACACGGTCGTCGACGCGGCCGGACAGGGGCAGGCGCAGGGCTGCAAGGTCGTGGCCGACCGCCTCGGCGAGTCCGGGCTGACGGCGCCGGCAGGCACGGCGCCCATCTCGCCCCCGGTGATGGCGGAGGCCGCGCCGCGCTGGATGCCGGAGGGGCTCGACCGGCCTCCGAAGAGCGCGGTCGCGAAGGCCTAGAGGCTGTTATGGGCCATAGATAAGTCTTGTGTCGGATGAGCCAGGCTCAGGCCGCGAGGAGGCAGGTCGGTCAAGACTGGCCGTCTTGGCCGATCTTGCCGACACTGCGGATGACGTCGCTCGTCCGACCCTTCGGGCTGCTAGCCCCGACCCGCCGGAGGGCGTCGTCGATCTCGCCAAGAGCCCCGCTATGTCAGGCAGCTTTGCTGCCGCCTTCGCTCGCCTCCTACCCGGCGGGTCGGGGCGGGTCGCTCTTCATGGATGAGACGAGCATGTCGACGAAGGCGGACACACGGGTCGGCCGCAATCGCGACGAGGCATAGACCGCGTGGATGCCGCCGCCCGGCAGGCGCCAGTCGGGCAGCACCGGGATCAGCCTGCCCCGCTCGATGTCTGCCGCCGCCATGAAGTCCGGCAGGATGCCGAGCCCCAGCCCCGCCAAGACGGCGGCATGGACTCCGCGTGCCGTATCGACCGAAAGGACGGCCCGTGCGTCGAGAAGGAATTGCTCACCCGCTGGCCCGGTGAAGTGCCAGTCGGTCGCTTGCGGCAAGGCCGTGTTCACGATCAAGGGCAAATCCGCAAGCTGGTCGGGCGACGAAATGCCCTTCAAGCGGGCAACGAGTGACGGCGCGGCGACAAGGACCTGTTCGAACGTGCCGAGGCGACGGGCGTGCAGGCTGGAATCGACGAGCCAGCCGACGCGGATCGACAGGTCGATTTCGCCCTCGAAGAGGTCGGTGATGCGATCGCCCAGGCGCAAATCCGCTCGGCACTCGGGATAGCGCCGCAGGAAGTCGGCGATGACGGGCACGATCCGGAGTGCGCCATAGTCGGCGGGCGCCAGAATCCGCAGCGTGCCTCGCGGGCGGTGGTTGCCTTGTGCCGCCTCCTCCACCGCCTCGCCGGCCTCGCGCAGCATCGCGGAGGCCCGGATGTGCAGCAGGCGCCCCGCTTCCGTCGGCTCCACCCGGCGCGTGGTCCGCACGAGCAGCGCGGTTCCGAGGTTCTCCTCGAGACGGGCGACCTGCTGGCTGACGACGGCCTTGGTGATGCCGAGACGCTCGGCCGCCTTCGTGAACGACTGCGTCTCGACGACGGCCGTGAAATAGACGAGGCGGCTGAGGATGCGGGGGTCGACCATCCCTCATTGTTTGCCGATGGCATACGATCTGTAAAGCTTGTCGGCCTTCTGTCTTCCGGCGTCCGGTGCGATCACTCGCTCGAACGACGGCCGAGCGCTTACGCGACGGCCAGGAACGGACGGGGGCAAACGGCGCATGCAGGCCGATCAGACGATCCAGCTCGACTACTTCTTCGACCCATTCTGCGGCTGGTGCTATGCGAGCGCGCCCGCTCTCGCGGCTCTGGCGGACGCCTATCCAGAGGCGCTCGCGATGCGCCCGTCCGGCTTGTTCGCCAACGATGGAACGCGGCCCATGTCGAGCATGGCGGACCACGCCTGGCGCAACGACACGCGCATCGCCGAACTCACCGGGCAGCGGTTCACCGCCGACTACCGCGACCGCGTCCTGCGCGACCCGCAGGCCCTGTTCGACTCGACTTATCCCACGCGGGCGATCGTCGCGCTCGGTGCGATCGACACGAGGCTGGAGCCCGTCCTGCTGCACGCGCTCCAGACGGCTCGCTACATCGAGGCCAAGGACACGGCCAAGGCGGAGATCGTGGCAGGCGTCGCCGCGCACGTGGCGCGCTCGCATGGCCATGCTCTGGACGAGGCGAGCTTTGCCGACCGGCTCGTCCGGGACGGCGAGTTGGCCGAGCGGACCGACGGGCGCGTGCGCGAAACGCTGACGCGCATGCGGGCCCTGCCGGGCTCGGGCGTGCCGCAGCTTCTCGTCGGCGTCGGCGACCATCGCGAGGTGGTCCAGGGCGCCGATCTCTACGGCGGCGCCGATGCCGTCACCCAAGCCATCGAGCGGATCGCCGCCCGGGCGCAGGCCCGCTCGAACTGACCCCGACACCCCGAAAGGACATTCTCATGAAGATCGCCCTCATCGGCGCCTCCGGCAACGCCGGATCGCGTATCGCCGCCGAACTCTCCACGCGCGGACACGAAGTCACGGCCATCGCCCGCAACGCCGACAGGATCGCCAGGCTGCCGGGCGTGACGCCGCTGGCCGTCGACATCGCCGACACCGACGCTCTCGTTTCCGCCCTCAAGGGGCACGACGCCATCGTCAGCTCGGTCCACTTCACCGCCTCCGACCCCGACCAGTTGATCGGGGCGGCCAAGGCGTCGGGCGTGAAGCGCTATCTCGTGGTCGGCGGGGCCGGCAGCCTGGAGGTCGCGCCGGGCGTGAAGCTCGTGGAAACCCCGCAGTTCCCGGCGCAGTACAAGGAAGAGGCCACCAAGGGCGGTGTCTTTCTCGACAAGCTGCGCCAGGAGACGGACCTCGACTGGACCTTCCTGTCGCCATCTGCCGCCTTCGTTCCGGGCGAGCGCACGGGCCAGTTTCGGCTCGGGCAGAACGAGCTCCTGACGAACGAGGCGGGCAGCAGCATCTCGTTCGAGGATTACGCCGTCGCGCTCGCCGACGAGATCGAAATGCCCCGGCACGTCCGGCAGCGGTTCACTGTCGGCTACTGAACGCCGAACAAGCGGTTGGGACTTTGGCCTTCACCAGTTCCAGCGGCCCTCCGCGCGTTGCGCGGGCGACGGACGAAGGACAGCCCTTCGGACAGGTCCAAGTCACTCCGCCGCCGTTCAAGCGAACTCGCTGATATCGCGTGCGGCCGTGTCCAGGATCTCGTTGGACGCGGCCCGCGCGGCCGCGGCGTCGCGCATGCGCAGGGCCTCCACCAGTCGCCCGTGGACCTCGACCGTATGGAGATGGGACTCGACCGAACGGTTGGCCCGGTCCAGCGTGCGGGTCAGCGCGGCGTCGATCACGCTGGACAGCTGGATGAAGACGAGATTTCCGCTGGCGTCGAGCAGGATGCGGTGGAACTCGGCGTCGGCGGCGGTGAAGGCGTCGTCATCGCCTGGTTCGGCGTCCCGCATGGTTTCCCAGGCGGCATGCAGGGCGGCGATGTCGGCAAGGCTCGCGCGTTTGGCCGCGAGTTCGGCGGCGAAGGGTTCGACTGCGCGGCGTGCCTCCAGCACGGAGGCGAGAAGGTCGGCGTCCACCACCGCATCGCCCATCCAGTCGAGAAGATCGGCGTCGAGAAGGTTCCATTCGGCGCGCGGGCGCACCAAGGTGCCGACCCGCGCCCGCGACCTGACGACGCCCTTCGACTCCAAGGTCTTCAGGGCTTCGCGCACCACCGTGCGGCTGATCGAGAACTCGGCGCAGAAGTCCTGCTCGCGCGGGAGGGTCGAGCCCTCCGCATAGCGCCCTTCCACGATCGCGCGAGCGAGGGCTGCGACGAAGTCCCGTCCGACCCGAGGTCTCGACGGGTTCCGGGCAGGACGGGACGGGGTGGACGCAAGCGGCATTCGGGAACGTTCCGGTCTCGGATGCTTCCGTTCTCCCTCATTTACTCGCGTCCGACAACGGCAGGGATATGTCTGACATTACGATTGACTCATCGGACATATGAACGCTACCAATCGGCAGGCGCCGTGGGAGAACGAGGCGCTCACGATCCGGGAGGCACCAATGAAATTCTGGAAACAGACACTGCTCGCAGGCGCGACGCTGATGATCGCCGTCGGTGCGGCCAGTGCGGCCGACGTCAAGATCGGCTTCGTCGTCAAGCAGCCGGAAGAGCCCTGGTTCCAGGACGAATGGAAGTTCGCCCAGCAAGCCGCCAAGGAAAAGGGTTTCACCCTCGTCGAGATCGGCGCCGAGGACGGCGAGAAGGTCCAGGCCGCGATCGACAATCTCGGCGCGCAGGGCGCGCAGGGCTTCATCATCTGCACGCCCGACGTGAAGCTCGGCCCCGGCATCGTCGCCAAGGCCGCCGCCAACGACCTCAAGGTCATGACGGTGGACGACCGCCTCGTGGACAATGCCGGCCAGCCCCTTGAGGATGTCCCGCATATGGGCATCTCGGCCACGAAGATCGGCGAGACGGTGGGTCAGGCGATCGCCGACGAGATCAAGGCGCGCGGCTGGGATATCTCGAAGGTCGGCGCGATCAAGGTTTCCTACGACCAGCTTCCCACGGCGGTGGACCGTGTCGCGGGCGCCACCTCGGTTCTGGAGAAGAGCGGCCTGCCCGCCGCCAACATCTTCAACGCCCCGCAGGCCAAGACCGACACGGAAGCGGCACTGAACGCCGCGACGACCGTGTTGAACGCCCATCCCGAGGTCCAGCACTGGGTCGCCGTCGGCCTCAACGATGAGGCGGTTCTGGGCGCCGTGCGCGCCACGGAAAGCGTCGGCATTCCGACGTCCAACGTGATCGGCGTCGGCATCGGCGGCGCGGATTCGGCGATCAACGAATTCAAGAAGCCGAGCGAGACGGGCTTCTTCGGCACCGTCATCATCAGCCCCAAGCGCCACGGCTACGAGACCGCCGTCAACATGTACGACTGGATCGCCGACGGCAAGGAGCCGGAAAAGCTGATCCTGACGAGCGGCCAGCTCGCCACGCGCGGCGACTACCAGAGCGTGCGCAAGGATCTCGGCATCGAGTAAGGCCCCGCCGATCTCAAGGGCGGCGCTCTCTCCCGGAGGGCGCCGCCGTCCAATCTGGAGCGGCCGGTCGATGGCGTTACTCGAATTCAACGGACTGACGAAGTCCTATCCGGGCGTGCGCGCCTTGAAGGGCGTCGGCTTCTCGGTTCCCGCCGGCCATGTCCACGGACTGATGGGCGAGAACGGCGCGGGCAAATCCACGCTGATCCGCATCCTCTCCGGCGACACGCGAGCCGACGAAGGCTCGATCCGCATCGACGGCGCGGACCAGCGGTTCACGCGGGCGCGCGATGCCTTCGACGCGGGCGTGGTGGTGGTCCATCAGGAACTCCAGCTCGTCCCCAATCTCTCGGTCGCCGAGAACCTGCGGCTCGGACGCACGCCGTCGCGGGCCGGTATCGTGAATTTCCGCAAGCTGTTCGACGAGGTCGCGCGCACGCTGGCCGAGATCGGCGTGGAGATCGACCCCGCCGCGAAGGTCTCCAGCCTCTCGATCGGCGAGCGGCAGATGGTCGAGATCGCCAAGGCGGTCATGATCGATGCGCGCGTCATCGCGCTGGACGAGCCGACCTCGTCCCTGTCCTCGCGCGAGAGCGAAATCCTGTTCCGCCTGATCGGACGGCTGCGCGCCGCCGGCAAGGTGATCCTCTACGTCTCGCATCGCCTGGACGAAATCTTTCGCCTTTGCGACGGCTGCACGGTGCTGCGCGACGGTGCGCTCGCCGCGCACCACCCCACGATGGAGGGCGTGACGCGCCAGGGTCTCGTGTCCGAGATGGTGGGCCGCGAGATCAGCGACATCTGGGGCTGGCGGCCCCGCGCTCAGGGCGATGTGCGCCTGTCCGTGGAGAGCCTGTCGGGCGAGAAGCTGCCGGTCGGGCAAGGTTTCACGGCGCGCGCGGGGGAGATCCTCGGCTTCTTCGGCCTCGTGGGCGCCGGCCGCTCCGAGCTGATGCGCCTCGTCTACGGCGCGGACCGCGCGGCGGGCGGCACGGTGAAGATCGATGGCGAACCGCTGCGCCTGTCCGATCCCCGCGCCTCGATCCAGGCCGGGCTCGTGCTCTGCCCGGAGGATCGCAAGGCGGACGGCATCGTGCAGGGCCGTTCGGTCGCCGAGAACATCGCGATTTCCTCGCGCCGCCACCACTCCCCCTTCGGCATCGTGCGCCCCGGCCGCGAGGCCGAGACCGCCGACCGCTTCATCGAGACCCTGCGCATCCGCACCCCGTCGCGCCGCCAGGACATCGTGAACCTGTCGGGCGGCAACCAGCAGAAGGTCATCCTCGCCCGCTGGCTGTCGGAGCCCGACGTCAAGATCCTGATCGTCGACGAACCGACGCGCGGCATCGACGTCGGCGCGAAATCCGAGATCTACGAGATTCTCTATGCGCTCGCCGAGCGCGGCATCGCGGTGGTCGTGGTCTCCAGCGAACTGCCCGAGGTGATCGGCATCTGCGACCGCGTCCTCGTCATGTGCGAGCGGCGCATCGCCGCCGAGTTCCAACGCGGCGCGCTGAGCGAAAGCGCCCTTCTCGCCGCCGCCCTGCCCGACCGCGCCACGCCGCGCCTTGCCGAGACCCGCTGACCCGTCATGACCGCATCGATCAAACGCATCCTCCTCGGCGAGCAGGGTCTGCTCGTTCTCTTCGTGCTGGCCTTCGCGCTGGTCTCGCTGACGGTTCCCAACTTCCTGACCGAACGCAACATCCTCGGACTGCTTCAGTCGGTGGTGACCATCGGCATCGTCGCCTGCACCATGATGTTCTGCCTCGCATCGCGCGATTTCGACCTGTCGGTCGGCTCGATCGTCGCCTTTTCCGGCATGGTGGCCGTGATGGTCTCCAACGACACGGGCTCGATCGCGCTCGGGCTCCTGGCGGCGCTTCTGGCCGGCGGTCTGGTGGGGCTCGTCAACGGCGTCGTCATCGCCAAGCTCCACATCAACGCGCTGATCACCACGCTCGCCACGATGCAGATCGTGCGCGGGCTCGCCCTGATCGCATCCGACGGCCGCGCCGTCGGCATCAACGATCCCGCCTTCTATTCGCTGGCGCTGAGCCGCTTCCTCGGCGTTCCGACGCCGGTCTGGATCATGGCGATCCTGTTCGCGGTCTTCGCCTTCGTGCTCAACCGCACGGTGTTCGGGCGCAACACGCTCGCGATCGGCGGCAATCCGGAAGCCTCGCGCCTCGCGGGCGTCGACGTCGACTGGGGCCGGATCGGCATCTTCGCCCTTCAGGGCCTCGTCTGCGCGGTGGCGGGCATCCTTCTCGCCTCGCGCATCACCAGCGGCCAGCCGAACGCGGCGACGGGGCTCGAACTCTCCGTCATCTCGGCCTGCGTTCTGGGCGGCGTGTCGCTGGCGGGGGGGCGCGCGACCATGAGCGGCGTGATCGTCGGCGTCCTGATCCTCGGCATCGCCGAGAACGTCATGAACCTCCTGAACATCCAGGCCTTCTACCAATATGTCGTGCGCGGCCTGATCCTTCTCTTCGCCGTGCTGCTCGACAATCTTCGCTCGCGCGCCCTCGGCCGACGCTGACGCCCCGGCCCGTCAGCCTGCGGCGAGATCGTAGGCTTCCACGGCCCGCCGCGCCTTCCGGCGAACCGCCTCGGCATCGTCGCCGGGCTTGTAGAGGCTGGAGCCGAGACCGAAGGCGGTGACGCCGACCTGGGCGTAGGCCGCGAAGGTCTCGTCGGAGACGCCGCCCACCGCGCCGATCACCGTGTCCCGAGGCAGCACGGCCCGGATCGCCGCAATCCCCGACGGCCCGAGCGCGCCGGCCGGAAAGAACTTGAGCGCCGAAGCGCCGTTTCGAAGTGCGAGAAAGGCCTCGGTCGGCGTGAAGACGCCGGGCATCGTCACCATTCCATATCCGGCCGCCCGACGAAGGACGTCGGGATCGACATTCGGGCTGATGACGAGGCGGCCGTCCACCTCCGCCAACCGATCGACCGATCCGGCATCCAGCACCGTGCCGGCGCCGATGAGCGCCACGTGACCGTGACGCCCGGCGGCGATGCGGATGGACTCGAACGGGTCGGGCGAATTGAGCGGAATCTCGATCGCCTCGAAGCCTTCCTCGATCAGCGCGTCGGTGACGGCGGCGACCTCGTCGGGGCGAATCCCGCGAAGGATGGCCACCAGCGGGCGCTGGAACTGCGGCCAGGGGGCGGACGGGGACGATGGGCTCATGGTCGGGTCTGCTCTCGAATGGAAGGGGGCTGCGGCGTGTCGGGCCGCCAGGAGAAATCCCCGCCGGGTCGCCTCTTGCGCGTCGACGGGGTGGACGCCGGGGCCGGCCGTCTCCAGCACCGCGCCCTGGAGGTTCGCGGCGGCTCCGCTGGCGGCCAGCGTGACGCGCCGCGATCCCGCGTGGCGGCCAAGCGCCGCGCCGATCAGGAGGCCGGAGCGGTTCGAAGCGCCGTCTTCGCGCGGAACGGCCCGTCGGCCTCGGAGGGTCGCACCGTCACGTCCACCGCGCGTTCGAGGCGAGCCGGACGCTCGTGGCACCTCGGCCCAGCGGAACGACAGGCGACCCGCGCATCACCCGGTCGCTCAGGCCGGGTGCTGCTGGACGCTGAGGCCGCCGTCCACCGTCAGGCAGGTGGCGTTCATGAACGGGCACTCGTCCGAAATCATGAAGACGGCGGCGAGCGCGATCTCCTCCGGGCTCGCGATGCGGCGGCCGGGATGCAGCGCCAAGGTTTCGGCCTTTGCGGCATCCGGGTCCGGGAAGGAGTTCCAGTAGTCGATGACCTTCTGCGTCGCGACATAGCCGGGCGCGAGCGCGTTCACCCGCACCCCCTTGGCCGCGTATTCGAGGCCGAGAGCCTTGGTCATGCCGAGGAGAGCGTGCTTGGCGAGCGGATAGGGGAAGGTGTGGGGAATGATGGTGAAGGCGTGGGTCGAGGCGATGTTGAGGATCGCCCCTCCCCCGGCTTCGATCATGCCCGGCAGGACGGTGCGGCAGCAGGTCCAGGCGCCCTTGAGGTTCACGTCGAAGCAGCGCTCCCACGCCGCGTCGTCCATCGCCAGCGGTTCGGAAAAGACGTTGATGCCCGCATTGTTGACGAGGGCGTTGATCGGCCCGATCGCGGCGGCGCCGTCCGAGACGGCCTGCGCGATGCCGGCTGCGTCCGTGATGTCCACAGCCGTGTGGAAGAGCGTCGCGCCGGCTGCGGCGAGCCGCTCCGCTTCCGTGCCGAGAAGCGCGCCGTCGCGGTCGAGGAGAAGAAGGCTTGCCCCCTCCCGGTGGCAGGCCTCGGCGATGGCGAGGCCGATGCCCTGCGCGGCCCCGGTGATCATGATGCGTTTGTTCTGAAGCCGTCCGCCCATGGCGCTCACCATTCCGCGAAGGAGCCGTCGGCGTGGCGCCAGACGGGATTGCGCCAGCGATGGCCGACCTTCGCCATCTCCACGACATGCGCCTCGTTCACCTCCACGCCGAGGCCGGGCCCGTCGGGAATCGCGACGAAGCCGTCCTGGTAGGCGAAGGCCTCGCGGTTGGTGACGTAGTCGAGAAGGTCGCTGCCCTCGTTGTAATGGATGCCGAGGCTCTGCTCCTGGATGAACGCGTTGTAGCTCACAGCGTCGAGCTGGAGGCAGGCGGCGAGCGCGATGGGGCCGAGCGGGCAATGGGGCGCCAGCGCCACGTCGAAGGCCTCGGCCATGGCCGCGATCTTGCGGCATTCGGTGATGCCGCCGGCATGGCTGACATCGGGCTGGATGATGTCGACGACGCCGTCCTGGAGGACGCCCTTGTAGTCCCAGCGCGAATACAGCCGCTCGCCCAGCGCGATCGGCACGGAGCAGTGGTTGGCGATCTCGCGCAGCGCCTCCCGGTGTTCCGAAAGGACGGGCTCCTCGATGAACATCAGCTTGTAGGGCTCGAGTTCCTTCACGAGCGTCTTCGCCATGGGTTTGTGGACGCGGCCATGGAAGTCGGCCCCGATGCCGATATGGGGGCCGACCGCTTCGCGCACCGTGGCGATCACCTCCACGGCCCGGTCGATCGCAGCGTGATCGCCGACGATCTGGAGCTCCTCGCAGCCGTTGAGCTTGAGCGCCTTGAAGCCGCTCGCGACGGCCTGCTTCGCGCTGGCCGCCACGTCCGCCGGGCGGTCGCCGCCGATCCAGGAATAGATCTGGATCCGGTCCCGGCAGCGCCCGCCCAGCAGCTGGTGGACCGGCTGGCCGAGCGCCTTGCCCTTGATGTCCCAGAGCGCCTGATCGATGCCGGACAGCGCGCTCATGTGGATGGCGCCGCCGCGATAGAAGCCGCCGCGATACAGCACCGTCCAATGGTCCTCGATGCGGAACGGGTCCTTGCCGACGAGATAGTCCGCCAGCTCGTGGACCAGGGCCTCGACGGTGGCCGCACGCCCCTCGACCACGGGCTCGCCCCAGCCGGTGACGCCCTCGTCCGTTTCGATCTTCAAGAACAGCCAGCGCGGCGGGACGATGAAGGTGGACAGTTTCGTGATCTTCATGGGAGGCCGGCCTTCAGCGTGCGAGGATCAGATCGGCCGCCTTGGCGGCGGCGGCCATGACGGCGGCATTGGTGTTGCCGCTGACGATGGTGGGCATCAGCGAAGCGTCGATCACACGCAAGCCCTCGACACCCCGAACGCGCAGGTCCGAGCCGAGAACGGCCTCTTCGTCCGCGTCGTGTCCCATGCGGCAGGTGCCGACGGGATGGTAGCCCGTCTTGACCGTGCGCTTGCAGTGCCGGGCGAGATCCTCGTCGCTCGTCACCTCGGGACCGGGGAAGATCTCCCGCTCGATCAGGTCGCGCATCGGCGCCGTGTCGAGCACCTTCCGGGCGAAACGGAAGCCCGCCATGGTGGTCTTCAGATCATCGGGATGGTTAAAGATGCCGAGATCCACCACCGGATCGGCGAGCGGGTCGTTCGAGCGCAGCGTCACGCGGCCGCGCGCCTTGGGGCGCAGGAGCAGCGAGTTGATGGTGACGCCGTGGCCGGGATCGGTGCCGAGCACGTCGCGGTCCAGATAGACGGTGGGCACGCAGAACATCTGGATGGTCGGCGCGTCCGTCTCGCCGCCTTCGGGATCGAGGAAGGCGCAGGTCTCGACGCCGGTGGTCGAGACGGGGCCGGAGCGGAACAGGAGATACTGGAGGCCGGCCTTGAGCATGGGAAGGCCGCGATCCTGGCCGTAATAGCCGAAGGCACCCTTGGTGGTCGCGACGACCGGCACCTCGTAATGATCCTGGAGGTTCGCTCCGACCCCGGGCAGGCGCACGCGCAGGGCAATGCCGTGCCGCGCGAGCTCGTCCTCCGGGCCGATGCCGGCGAGCATCAGGAGCTTCGGCGTCTGGTAGGCGCCGGCCGCCAGAAGCACCTCGCGCCCCGCCGTCGCCGAGCGGCGCGCGCCCGCGGCCAGATAGTCGACGCCGGTGACGCGGCCGCCCTCCCAGCGAAGGCCCGTCACGGTCGCCTCCGTCTCCACCGTCAGCAGCGGATCGTCGAGGACGGGCTTAAGAAAGGCATCCACCGCCGAGGAGCGGCGCCGGGTCGCCCAGTCGATCGTATGCTGCATGAGGCCGACGCCGTACTGCCCGGCCCCGTTGAAGTCCGGATTGTAGGGCAGGCCGAGTTCCTGCATCGTCTTCAGATAGGTGCGCGTCATCGGGCTGGTGTGCCCGAGATGGGAGATCTTCAGCGGACCGCCGACGCCGTGATAGGGCCCGTCGAGATGGTCGTTGTCCTCCTGGCGCTTGAAGTAGGGCAGCATGTCGCCATAGGACCAGGCGCCGTTGCCGGCCGTGCCCGGCGCCGTCACCGCCTCGTTCCATCGATCGTAGTCTGCGGCCTGCCCGCGCATGTAGACCATGGCGTTGACCGTGGAGCCGCCGCCGAGGACCTTGGCCTGCGGCACGATCGGCCCGCGTCCGTCGAGCTGCGCCTGCGCCTCGGTCGCGTGCATCGACAGGTAGGTGTCCTTGGCCAGGAACTTCATGTAGCCGGCGGGAAAGCTCATGATCGGATTGGCGCGGCGGCGGCCGCGCTCGATCAGGAGGACGCGCGCGCGCGCGTCCCGCACGAGGCGTTCCGCCACGACGCAGGCGGCACTGCCGCCGCCCACGATGATGAAGTCGAACTGGGACTGATCGGACATGGAGGTCTCCGCGGCACAGGCCGCTTGAAGGATCGGCTGGGGCCCGCCCCTCGCGGGAACGGGTCGGTCTCGGCGGGGCGCTAGAGGCGGCGGGGGCGAAGCGTCATGCCCCCGGACAGGCTCTCGCCGGACCGGAGCACGCGAAGTCCGCCGAGATCGGCCATGTTGTGCCCGTCCGCCAGATGCGTCATCGGCTCGAAGCAGAAATAGTCGCGCCGGTAGGACGGGTCGAAGTCCCGGTCCGAAACGAAGACGAAGGCGTGCCGGAACACCGGGTCCGCTTCCAGCGTCACGCCGGCCCCGCGCTCGGGCCAGCGGATGTCGGCCGTTCCCGACCAGTCCTCGAAGCCGTTGTTGACCCAGCGCTCCGGCAGGGGGCGGGCTTGCGAGAAGTCGAGGTCACCCGGGATCGGCGCGGGCTCGCCCGGCATCCATCCCTCGACCTCGGTCCAGAAACGCCGGGCCTCCGCGCGCAGGGTCGTGCCCGGCGTCATCGGGAAATACGGGTGCCAGCCGAGCCCGAAGGGCATGGGCGCCCCGCCCCGGTTCGTCACGGAAAGACGCATGTGGAGGGCGCCGTCGCGGATCGCGACGTCCTGCCGGGCGTCGTAGACGTAAGGGGTGCCGCCGCCGCCGGGATGGCTGAAGCCGAGGGCGGCGCTCGCCGGCGTCTCGTCGAGGACGGTCCACTCCGTCAGCCAACCCTCGCCATGGACATAGTGCGGGTCCCAGTCGGTATTGGGCGTCAACTCGTGCGTCCTTCCGTCGAACCGGAAGCGGTTGTCGCGAACCCGGTTGCCGAAGGGCACGAGCGGATAGCAGGCGGAGGCGAGCGCGTCGGCGCCCTCGGGCGCCTCGCGCAGGAGCGGCACGGTCGCGCCGTCCAGGGTCCAGGCGAGGCGGGTGACGAGGCCGCCCCGGGTGGAGAGTTCGACGTCCAGATCGTCGGCGCGAAGGGTGAGCGTGGTCATCGATCAGCCCCGGCTGCGCTTGATCGCCTGGATGTTGGCGAGCACCGCGACGACGATGATGAGGCCCCGCACCACCTGCTGGAAGAAGGGATTGATGCCGAGGAGCACCAGCCCGTTGCCGATCAGGGTGATGACGAGGACGCCGAGAAGCGTGCCGAGCATCGAGCCGCGCCCGCCCGACAGGGCCGTGCCGCCGACGACGACCGCCGCGATCACGTCGAATTCGAGACCGCTCGCGGCGGTCGCGTTGCCCGAGCCGAGCCGCGACAGGAGGAGGATGCCCGAGATGGCGGCCATCGCGCCGGCGATGGCGAAGAGCGCGACGCGGATGCGGGCGACGTTGATGCCGCTGAGGAAGGCCGCCTGCGGATTACCGCCGATAGCGAAGACGGAGCGCCCGAAGGCGGTCTTGCGGCTGACGAAGGCGAAGACGGCGAAGAGCACCAGCATGATGATGGCGGCCGGCGGCACGCCGAGGATCGAGCGGTCCAGCGCATCGACGATGTCATTGCGGCCGATCGAGACCGGCAGCGCATCGGTCACGAACAGCGCGGTGCCGCGAAGCGCGCTCCACATGCCGAGCGTGCCGACGAAGGAGGGCACGTCGAAATGGGCGCGCAGGATGCCGGGGATCGAGCCGAGCGCCGCGCCGACCACGATGGCCAGCGCGAAGGCCGGCAGCGTCGGCACGCCCCATTGCAGGAAGAAGGCGAGGACGACGGAGATGAAGGCGACCATCGGCCCGACGCTGACGTCGATCTCGCCCGCGATGATGATGAGCGTCGCCGCCCAGGCCGCGATGCCGATCGTGGCGGCGTCGCGCAGGATGTTGATCTGGTTGTTGAACGACAGGAAGCCGTTCGCCAGCGATCCGAACACGACATAGAGCAGGAGGATCGCGGCGAAGAGGCTGAGCTCGTTCATGTGCTGCGAGAACCCGCGGCCCTTTTCGCTGGGCCTGGCGGTGCCGGTCTTGGCGGCGTCGTTGAGGGACATCGGTCTCTTCCTCAATGGGCGGCGATGCAGGCGGCCATGAGGGCGTCCTGATCGATGTTCGGGGACGTGAACTCCTCCTGGAGCGCGCCGTCGCGCAGCACCAGGACGCGGTCGCAGACCTGCGGGAGTTCCTCGATCTCGCTGGACACGAAGACGATGCTGCGTCCCTCGCTCGCGAGCTGGCGGATGATGGCGTAGATCTGGGCCTTGGCCTCCACGTCGACGCCGCGTGTCGGCTCGTCGAGAAGGAGGATGCGGCTGTCGGCATGCACCCAGCGGCCGATCACGACCTTCTGCTGGTTGCCGCCCGAAAGCGTGCCGATCGGCGTATCGGTGCGCGCCGCCTTGACGTGGAGCCGCTCGATCACGGCTCTCGTCGCCTCGCGCATGCGGCGGGCCGACAGGATTCCGCCGCGGCTGACGGCGGAGAAGTCGGTCGCGAGCGTGTTCTCGTCGACGCCGAGAAGCGGCACGATGCCCTCGTCCTTGCGGTTCTCCGGCGTGTAGCCGAAGCCGCGGCGCTTCATGTCCTGGTAGGACGGACGACCGACGTCGGCGCCGTCGACCTGGATCCGGCCCGCGTTCGGCGGGCGCACGCCCATGACGCTCTGAAGAAGCTCGGTGCGCCCGGCGCCCAGCAGGCCGGCGATGCCGAGCACCTCGCCTTGGCGCAACCGGAAGGAGACCGAGGCGAGCTTGGGCGCCAGCGCCAGATCCGAGACCTCGAGGACGACGGGATCGCGCACCGCCGACACGAGCGCGGCGCCCCGCTCGGCCTCGGCGCCCAGCATCAGGCGCACGATCTCGCGGGTGTCGGCGCCGGCGAGCGCGACCGTATCGATGATGCGTCCGTCGCGGATGATCGTCGCCGATCGCGCGATGCGCCGGATCTCGTTCATGCGGTGGCTGACATAGATCACGCCGATGCCGCGCTCGGCGACGCGGCGCACCGCCTCGATGACCTTGTCGGCCTCGGCGGCGGCGAGCGAGCTCGTCGGCTCGTCGAGGATCACGAGCTTCGGGTTGCCCAGAAGCACGCGGGCGATCTCGACGAGCTGGCGCTCGGCCGGGCTCAGCCCCTCGACGAGGCGCGTGGCCGGAAGATCGAGGCCGAGAAGACGAAGCGCCTCTTCGGCCTCGGCGCGCATGCGGGCGTGGTTCACGACGCCGCCGCTTGTCGGCCAGCGGCCGAGAAAGAGGTTCTCGGCGATCGACATGCCGGGAACGAGGCTGAGTTCCTGATAGACGACGCGCACGCCGCGCCCGAAGGCTTCGGCCGCGCGAAGCGATCCGGCCTGGCCGAGCGGCGCGCCGGCGACGGAGACTTCGCCGGTGTCCGGCGTTTCCGCGCCGGTCAGCATGCGGATCAGGGTCGATTTTCCGGCCCCGTTCTTGCCGAGGAGCGCTCGGACTTCGCCCGGCTCGACGGAGAAGCTCGCATCGTCCAGCGCCAGGACGCCGGGATAACGCTTGGTGCAATGGACGAGCGAGGCGACGGGCGTGACGCCGCCGGCGGAATGGGCGTGGCTGGTCGAGGCCATGGGCCGCTCTTTCGGATCGTGCGTTCCAAAAACGCCGGCGGCGACGGGACGCCGCCGGCAGATGGCGCGGCTCCGCTTACGGGATGCCGTCCTTGTGGGCCTCGAGCCAGGCCTTGCCGTCCTCGGCCGAGGCGTAGACGTCGATCTCGTAGGGCACCTTGATGTCGGCCGGGGCATCGCCCTCGATCGTCTTCACGGCCTGCGCCATGGCCAGCTTGCCGAGGCCCTGGCCGGAGATGTCGACCACCGCCTTGATGACGTCGAACTGCGCCAGCTCCTGGGCGATCTCGGTGGTCATGTCACCGCCGAAGACCACGACCTTGCCGACGCGGTTCTGGCTGCGCACCGCGCGCGCCGCGCCGAGCGTCGCACCGCCGGCCTCGCCGAAGAAGGCGTCGATCTCGGGGTTGGAGGAGAGCATGGTGCTGGCCACGGATACGGCCTTGTCGAGGATCGCGCCTTCCTGGTTGGCGACGATCTCGGCGCCCGGCACCTTGGCCTTCAGCGCCTCCTCGAAACCCTTGCGGCGGGTCACGCAGACCTCGACGAACTCGCAGTTGAGGACGGCGATCTTGGGCGCCGTCATGTTGGCGGCGATGAAGTAGTCGGCCGCCTTGTCGCCGAGCTTGTGGCCGAAGTCGTAGGGGTCGCCGACCGCGTAGGCCGAGACGTATTCCTTCATGTCGGCGTCGTTCAGGCAGGTGTTGTAGCACACGACCGGAATGCCGGCGTCATGGGCGCGGCGGATGGCCCGGTAGGAGCCGTCGGCGGAAACGGGCGAGACGATGATGGCCTGCACGCCCGAGGAGATGAGCGAGTCGATGAAGGAGGATTCCTTCGACACGTCGCCCTGCGCGTTGGTCTCGATGACCTCCAGCTTGCGCCCGGCGTCGTCGGCGGCGGTCTGGATGCCCTTGCGCACGCCCGCATAGAAGCCCTGCGCGTCCATGTAGATCGCGCCGACCTTAATGTCCTTGTCCTGCGCCGAGGCGGGGGCGGCGCACATGAGGGTGGCGCCCGCCAAGGCGAGCGTCAATCGTCCGAAGCTTGTCATCGATCTCTCCCAACCGACGGTTCCGCTGCCACCTCCGGCAAGTCGGCCTCCCGTTCGGTCATTTTCGTAGCGGGCTCCCAAATCGCTGTCAATTCATCCTACAAATTTTCAGCCGACGGTCATCGGAAGCACCTGCCGGGCGAGAATCCCCTCCGAAACCCACGCAGCGAAGGACCTCGCCCCCTCAATCGATCAGCCTTTCCCGTGCATTTCGCCTGTACGGCCATCCGCGCATGGTCTAATTGTACGATCTATGAGCATGGTCGTTGTCTGGAGGGGTGGCGAGTGAACCAGATCGCACCAGTGCCGCGGGTCGGCGAGGAGACGGGGGGCGGGCGTCGGCGGGTCCGCAAGGGCCTGTTGCAGCGCCTGGTGGACGAGATCGTCTCCGGGCAGTTCCCGGAAGGCGGGACGCTTCCCAACGAAACCGAGCTCGCCGAGCGGTTTCAGGTCAGCCGCACCGCCCTGCGGGAGGCCATGCAGCATATGGGCGCGCAAGGGCTGCTGCGATCGCGCACGCGGGCCGGCACCATCGTGATGCCGCAGGAGAACTGGAACTATCTCGATCCGCAGATCCTCGAAGCGGCCTTGCGCTACAGGACGGACGACCGCTTCTACCTGTCCCTCCTGGATGCGCGGCGCCTTCTGGAGCCCGCGGCGGCGGCGCTTGCGGCCGCGAGCGCCGACGAGGAGGCCCGCGAGGCGATCCGCGTCGCGCTCGACGCCATGGTCGAGGCGAACGACCGGGACGGCGAGGCCTGGAGCCGCGCCGATCTCGCCTTCCATACCGCCATCATCAATGCCAGCGAGAACTGGGTCTACCAGCAGTTCGTCTCGGCGATCCGCGCCGCCCTCTTGTCGAGCTTCCGCCTGACGAACCGCGCGAGCCAGTCGCACGAGGACGCGATCCGCATGCATCGGGACGTCTGGGATGCGATCGACATGCGCCGCCCCGATGCGGCGCGCGGTGCCATGGAGCGTCTGATCGATCTGGCCCGCAGCGAGATCGCCGACGCCTTGCGGGTTGCCCGCTCGGACGCTCTCGTCGCCAGGGCGGATGAGGCTTATAGCTGAGCATTCGAGCTTGCCCGTCGTCGCGCATGGATGGCGGAGGAAGGGGGCCGCTGTGCTCTTCGGTCCGGCAAGGCGGGCGACGCGCCGGTGCGGCACGCCCCTCCCCCCGCCTTCGCTCGGCGCCCTCTAGCTCCGATATCGACAAGACGCGTGTGTTCGGGATCGGTTTCGGGGGCAGGTGAATGTTGCGGTCGATGCGGGCCCGTCGGGGCCTGCGCATCGATCGCGCCATGCCCGCGTTTCAGCCTCCAGGCGCTGCCGCCGGGACGGAACCCGGCCGAACTGGAGCGCATCGCGAGCCCGCGCCCGAGGAGGTCGCGCCACGGCCTCCCGCACCCTGTCGGGCAAGGGCTTGCCCTGCCCGTTCCTCGTCGTCTTGCACGGACTTCAGGGCATCGAACTCATGAATCCAGCCGAACTCGACAGGGAAGCGGCCGACCCTCACGTTGCGCGCGGCAATGTCGTCGTCGTCGGTGAGGTGAAGCGCGTCGTTCGTCGCCGCGGCGCTGCGCTGGATGATGCGCGTGCGGCTGCGGCGGAGAGCGCCGAAGCGCTCGAGGGTGCGATCGAGATCGGTCAGACCGCGCCGCGAGATCAGCTCGGCCAGGACGACGGCGTCCTCGATCGTCGTGTTGGCCCCTTGCCCGTGATGGGGCAGCATGGCGTGGGCCGCGTCGCCGAGGATCACCGCGCGGCCGCGATGCGACCTCGTCAGCGGACGTGTCGTGAACAGGCCCCAGCGCAGGCCGAACGGCTCCTGCCCGACCATCTCGACCACGGCCGGGTCCCAGCCCGCGAACGCGGCGAGGCTCTCGCCCTTTTCGACGGGGATCGTCCAGCGTTGCGGGTCGGGCCACTCGGCCGGCCCCTCGACCACGGCGAAGAAGTTCACGTCCTTGCCGTCGGGGCCGATGGCGTAGTGCAGGAGGTGCGCGTCGGGACCCATCCAGAACTGGATCGCCTGAGGGTCCGGCAGTGTCGGGAGGGAGGACGCGGGGATGATGCCCCTGAACGCGCTCGTGCCCGAATAGCGCACGACGTCACGGCCAGCCACGTGCTCCCGGACCCTGGACCGGACCCCATCGGCTCCGACAACGAGGTCGGCCTCCACGCTGTCGCCGTCCTCGAAATCGAGCCGCATGCCATTCGCTCCGTCCGCAACGGACGAAACGCGCTTGCCGAAATGGATGCCGTCGGCGCCGAACGTGCTCCCCAGAACCATCTGGAGGTCGGCGCGATGGATGCCGAAATAGGGAGCGCCGAAGCGGTCCCGATAGGCCCGGCCGTTCCGGACAGGGAATGCGGCGATCCGTTCCCGGTCGAGCCAGCCCCGATAGATCAGCTCCGTCGGCTCGGTCGAGGCGGCCTCGACGCCTGGCAGGCAGCCGAGCCTTTCGAGTTCGCGCGTGGCGTTGGCGGACAGGGCGACCGCCGCGCCGATCTCGGCGAGCTTCGGGGCCTGCTCGTAGACGGTCGCGTCGATGCCGCGTCGGCGCAGGGCGATGGCAAGCGTCAGGCCTCCGATCCCCGCGCCCACGATCGCGATCCTCGGCTCGCGTCCACCGTTCGTCGGGCGTCCATCCATCGCGTCGTCCTTTCGGGTCGGGGGTCGGTCAACGGGCCGGGCATGGTCCGGCACTGGGGTTCAGGCAACGGCAGCAGCCCGGCCTTCGCGGTCGGCGGCTCCGCAGACGGAGCGAAGGTGCTCGGCCACCTCGCCGGGGCGCTCGATCGCGATGAGGTGGGCTGCGGGCGACATGAGGGTCCAACCGGACCCGCGGATGGCCTCGTGCAGCTCTCGCACCATCGCCGGAGGGGTCGCGGGATCGTCCTGCCCCGCGACGACGCTCGTTGGGACGGCGATGGTCCCCAGCCTCTCCCTTAGGTCGGCGGAGGCGATCGCCTCGCAGGCGGCGGCGTAGCCCATCGGATCGAGGGAACGCAGCTCCCGTCCGGCCGCCGACACCCGGCCGGGGTCCCGTGCGGCGAAGCCCGGCGTGAACCAGCGCTCGAGGGACTGCGCCTCGACCGAGGCCATTCCGTCGCGCCGGACGAGGTCGGCCCTGTCCCGCCACCTTTCGGGCGGGGGCATGAGCGCGGCGGTGGCCAGGAGCGTCAGCGACCGCAGGCGCTCCGGGTAACGCGAGGCCAATGCCTGCCCGACCATGCCGCCGAGCGAAAGCCCCGCGAAATGAGCCGTCGCGATCCCGAGATTGTCCAGGATGGCGATGGCGTCGTCGGCGAGATCGTCCATGTCCCAGGAGGCCGACGCCATTCTCGACGAGCCGTGGCCGCGCGTGTCGTAGCGCACGCACCGGTGGTCGACGGCAAGATCGTCGACCACGGCGTCCCACATGCGGTGGGTCGTGCCGAGGGAGTTCGAAAACAGGATCGCGGGCCGTTCCGGCGATCCGGCTTCGGTGACGAAGAGCGTGGCGCCGGGCGTGCGTACGAAGGGCAAGGCGTCAGACTCCGAGATGCTTTTCGAGGACCGCCGGGGCGGCGGCGAGTTCCACGGGAGTGCCGTCGAAGACGATCTCGCCCTTCGACATGATGAGCATCCTGTCGGACACGGCGCCGAGCGAGCGGTGATCCTTGTCGACGACGATCGTCGCGATCCCCTCCTCGCGGATGATCCCAAGCGTCTTCCAGATCTCCTGCGCGACCAGCGGCGCGAGACCTTCGGTCGCCTCGTCGAGGACGATGAGGTCCGGATTGGTCATCAGCGCCCGGCCGATCGAGAGCATCTGCTGCTCCCCGCCCGATAGCTGGTGCCCGCCGTTGGCGCGGCGCTGGTGGAGGCGCGGGAAGACCTCGAAGACGCGCTCGATGGTCCATCGCCGGGAGCCCGTCACGCCGGCCCGCGCGGCCATGACGAGGTTCTCGACGACCGAAAGGGAGCCGAAGACGCCTCGCCCTTCCGGGACATAGGCCATGCCGCGGCGCGCGATGTCCTCGGGCTTCGCCCTCGTCGTCTCGATTCCGGCGAACGAGATCGATCCGCGACGGTCCGCCAGAAGGCCGACGATCGACTTCAGGAGCGTCGTCTTCCCCATTCCGTTGCGACCGATGAGGGCGACCTGCTCGCCCGGCCGAATGGAGAGATCGACACCGTGAAGCACCTCGCTGGCTCCGTAGAAGCCCTTCAGGTCGCGGATGGTGAGAAGCGCGCTCATGCTGCGACACCGTGTTCGTGGCCGAGATAGGCGGCGCGGACCGCCGGGTGGTTCCGGACCTCCTCCGGATCGCCCGATCCGATCACCTTCCCGTCCGCCATGACGGTCAGGCGGTCGGCCAGGGCGAAGACCGCGTCCATGTCGTGCTCCACGAGGACGACAGCCCGGTCGGCCTTGAGCTTGAGGACGATGGAGATGACACGCTGGGCCTCCGCGTGGCCCATGCCCGCGAGCGGCTCGTCGAGGAGGATCACGGTCGGCGCGGTGGCGAGCACCATGGCGATCTCGAGCTGGCGCTGTTCGCCGTGGCTCATGTCGCGCGCGATCGTGTCGATCCGCGAGGTGAGCCCGACCTCCGCGATGGCGTCCTCGGCCCTGGCGTTCACGCCTTGGTTCGCCGTCGCGGCTCCGAACATCCTCAGAGGATGTCCGGCCCGGGCCTGGGCGGCGAGCCGGACATTCTCGAACACGGTCGATCCCGGGAAGATCATCGTCTTCTGGTAGGACCGCGCAATGCCGGCCATGGCCCGCGCATCCGGCGCGAGCCCGGTCACGTCGCGCCCCGAAAGCGCGATCGTGCCGGAGGTGACCTTGGTGTCCCCCGAAAGGAGGTTCACGAGCGTCGACTTGCCGGCGCCGTTCGGGCCGATCACGGCGTGGATCTCTCCCCGCCGCACCGCGAGGCTGACGTCCGACACGGCATGCAGCCCGCCATATCGCTTCGACAATTGCCTGGCTTCGAGCAGGACGTCATCCATGGCTGGCCACTCCCTTCACCGCGTCCGCCGAAACGGGGACGTCGTTTCCGACCGCCGTCGCGGACCGCCTGACGGCACGCTCCGGCATGACCATCGCCAGGAGATGCTGGAGGCCGCCGGGCAGGAGAAGCACGATCGCGATGACGACCAGCCCCTTCGCCAGACGCCAGTTCTCGATGGACGCCTTCAGGACCTCCTCGAGGCCGAGCAGCGCGAAGGCGCCGGCGATCGGTCCGAGGATCGACGTCATGCCGCCGAGCACGACCATGACGAGGACCGTCGCCGAGGCGTGCCATCCCAGCATCTGCGGCGCGACGAAGCCGAACTGGGCCGCGGAAAAATAGCCGGCGACCGACGCGAGCATGGCCGACACGACGAAGGCGACGAGGCGGATGCGAAAGACGGGGAACCCGAGCGAACGCGCCCGCTGCTCGTTGTCGCGCGAGGCCTGAAGGGCGCGGCCGAAGGGCGAGGACACGAGGGTGCGCACCAGGAGGGCCGCCGCGAGCAACAGGCCGAAGGCGACGTAGTAGAAGGTCCGCGCGTTTGCGAGGTCGAGGAGGCTCGCTCCGCCCAGGACGAGTTCCGGCGGGTAGTAGATGTAGAGGCCGTCGGACCCGCCGCCGATTTTCGTGTCGTGGAAGAGGTAGAAGAGCATCTCCCCGAAGGCCAGCGTCACCATGATGAAATAGATGCCGCGCGTGCGCAACGAGAGGGCGCCGATCACGGCGGCGGCGACGGCGACCACGGCCATGGCGGCCGGCAGCGACCACCACAGGGTCGCCCCCGCGTCCTCCGGGGACAGGAAGCCCAGCATGTAGCCGGCCAGCCCGAAGAAGGCCGCGTGGCACATGCTGACGAGGCCGCCATAGCCGACGACGATGCTCAGGGAGAGCGCGAAGACCGCCATGAGCATCGCCTTCGAGGCGAACTGGACGTAGTAGGACGCCGCCAGGAGCGGCAGGAGGGCCGCGGCGAGGACCAGGGCGCCGACGACGGCGAAGCGGAGCTGTGAGCTTTTCACCGTATCCCTCCTCAAGCCCGGCCGAGGAGGCCGTTCGGCCGCCAGAGAAGAACCGCGGCCATCAAGACGTAGATCAGGATCGACGAGAACTGCGGGAAGAAGACCTTGCCGAACGTGTCGGTCAGCCCGATCATGAGGGCGCCGATCGCCGCGCCGGTCACCGACCCGATGCCCCCGAGAACGACCACGACGAAGGACAGGATGAGCATCCCGTCTCCCATTCCGGGGAAGACCGTGGAGATCGGGGCGACGAGCATTCCGCCGAGCGCGGCGAGCGCGATGCCGACGGCGAACACGTAGCGGTTCACGATGTCGAACGGAATTCCGAGAGCCCGCGCCATGTCCCGGTTCTCGGCCCCGGCCCGGATGACCATGCCGAGGCGCGTGCGCTGGATCAGGTAGAAGATCGCCCCGGCCAGGATCAGGCAGACCACGCAGAGCGCCAGGCGGTAGACGGGGTAGGCGAGGACGTCGGTGATCTGGATCGACCCTTGCAGCCATTGCGGAGGCGCCACCGAGTGGACGTCCCGGCCGAAGACGATCTGCCGGATCTCGTCGATCACGAGGATCAGGCCGTAGGAGAGAAGGACCTGCGCAAGATGGTCCCGCCCCATCATCCGCTTCACGAAGACCTCCTCGAGGGCGATCCCGAGGACGAACGAGATCGCGAGGGCGCAGACGATCGCGAGAGCGAAATTGCCGGTGTAGGCGGTGATCGCCCAGGCGAGATAGGCGCCGAGCATGTAGAACGAGCCGTGCGCGAGGTTGATCACCCCGAGAATGCCGAAGACCAGCGTCAGCCCGCTGGCCACCAGGAAGAGAACGAGCCCGTACTGGACGCCGTTCAAGAGCTGGATGCCGAAAGTCAGTGCGTCCATCGAGCGAACCCCGCGACCGGACAGTTGCAGTTGGGACAGGTCCGCGTCCGCGATGGGGGACGCAGACCCGCCGGATGCGGCGTCGCGTCAGGCGCTGATGCGGCAGCCCCTCGCCGGATCGTTGACGGCCTGCTCGGCGACCTTCACCATCGTGTTGCGGCCGTTGCGGACTTCGCGCAGGTAGATGTCCTGGACGGGGTTTCCGGCCTTGTTGAAGCCGAGCGGCCCGCGCGGACTGTCGAGCTTGGCCGAGCGCATGGCGGCCACCGTCTCCTGCCGCGCGGCCCAGTCGCCGTTCGTCGCGCGCAGTCCGACGTCGATCAGCGCCGCCGCGTCCCAGCCCTGCACGGCGTAGATGTCGCCGACCGCGCCGGTCTTGTCCTTGAAGACCTTGAGGAACTGCGTGTTCGCCGGGTTGTCGAGATCGTCGGCGTAGTGGAGCGTCGTCTGGACGCCCTCGGCCGCCGCGCCCTGCGCCTCCAGCGTGCCGTCGGTCAGGAAGCCCGAACCGTAGAGCGGAATCTGGCCGTGCAGACCGGCCGCCGCGTAGTCCTTGACGAACTTCACCGCGCCGCCGCCGGCGAAGAAGGCGAAGACCGCATCGGGCCGCAGGGTGGCGATGCGGGTGATCAGCGCCTGGAACTCGACCTCCGGGAACGGCACCGCGAGTTCCTCGACGATTTCGCCGCCCGCATCGGTGAACCCTTCCTTGAAGGCGCCGACCATCTGGTCTCCGGCCGCGTATCGCCAGGTGATGGTCACGACGCGACGGTGTCCGGCGTCGTGGACGACCTTGCCCATCGGGTGGCAGACCTGCCAGTTCGAGAAGGACGTCCGGAAGATGTTCGGGGCGCACATCGGGCCCGTGGCCTCGTTCACGCCCGCGTTCGGGATGACCAGCATCGTGTCGGTGTCGCGGGCGACCTTCACCATCGCCATGGCGACGCCCGAATGCACGGTGCCGACGACCACGTCGACCTTCTCGCGCCCGACGAGGCGGTTCATGTTGTCAGTGGCGCTCTCGGGCTTGGACTCGTCGTCGACCTTGACGAACTCGACGGGCCGGCCGCCGAGCTGGCCGCCCAGGCGCTCGACCTGGACGCGGAAGCCGTTGTCGACGAAATCCCCGAGTTTGGCGAAGGTCCCCGAGTAGGGAAGCATGAAACCGACGCGCAGCGGAACCGCCTGGGCGATCGCAGGGGTCGGAAAGCGGAACGCCGCCGCGGAGGCGACGAGGCCTGCCGTTCCAAGCAGGAACCGACGGCGGTTCGGCGTATGAATGCTCGAGGTCATGCTGGTTCCTCCCGGTGAAAGTCTCTCGCGGACCGTCTCGCTTCGATACCTGGGCAGGTATCCGGACGGTCTTCTCGTCGTGCCAGCCTATGCAAGGGCGCTGGGACACGACAGGATCGATTGGGTGTATTTCCATACCCGCAGGGTATTCAGGTGGGTGATTGCGCGGATCTGGTCGCGTTTCCGGCGCCAGGACCGATGGCGCGCGCCCGGGATCAGTTCGGCGCCTTGGCGAAGGCGTCCCGCTCCATCAGAAGCGAGGCTCCCACGCCCGCGACCAGACCCCAGAAGGCCGCCCCGACATTCAGGAGCGGCAGGTCGGCGACGGTCACGAGGAAGCACACCAGGGCCCCGAAGGAGAAGGGTCCGTGGAACGCCATGGACAAGGCGGTGAGCAGGACGCGCAGGATCGCAAGGCCCCCCAGCGTCAGCATGAGTTCGACGGGCATTCCGAGCAGCAGGTCGACGAAGGTGGGAGCCGCGAGGCCGAACAGCATGGCGAGCACCGCCGTCACCATGGCGGTGGCGTAGTGCCTGTCCGGCGACCCGGCCGACGTGATCAAGGCGCTGGTCGGGCCCGTCAGCGCCGTTCCCACCGCGCCGACGGCCGCGCTCAGCATCCCGCCGATCCCCGCCGCCACCGTCACCGCCGTCAGAGGCGGGCGGTGGCCGGCCTGCTGCAAGACGGAGAACCCCTGCCCGTGCTGGACGACGAGGATCGTGATCGCGAGGGGAACGACGAGTTCCGCCATCGCGAGGAGCGAGAACGCGGGAGGCACGATCTGCGGCTGCGCCAGGACGAAGCCGTGGAAGCCAGCGGCGTCCAGGCGACCGGAAAGGATGACGACGGCGAAGCCGACGAGGAGCGCTCCGATCAGGGGCGGCATCCGCTTCCCGGCCTGCGGAACGGCGGACAGCGCGAAGAAGGCGGCGACCATCGATCCCGCGAGAACGAAGTCGCCATGCACCGCCCGGACGACCCCCGTCCCGAACTGCAGGAAGATGCCGGCGACCATCGACATCACGATGGGCGTCGGCAGGATTTCGAGGACCCGCCTGGCCAGCCCGGAGAGGCCGAGGACAAGGACGACGAGGCTGGTCGCGTAGAAGGCGCCGACGACCTCGGGAAGGGTCAGGTGCTGGAGTGCGGGCCCCATCAGGACCGTTCCCGGAATGGTCCAGAACAGCGCCAGGGGCTGGCGGTACGCCCACGACATCGCGAGCGTGATCAGCCCGTTGATGAAGAAGACGCCGAACACGAAGGAGGAGAGCTCGGCGGATGTCAGGCCGCCATGCGTGCCGACGGACAGGATGATCGCCAGGGGTCCCGTCGCGGAGAACAGGAACGCGATGAAGCCCGTCGCCAGTTGCGCCGGGCCGAGGTCGCCAAGGACGGTGCGCAGGCCTGGGCGCTCGGCGGCGGGCCGTTCGAACCCGATCATCTCTCGTGCTTCTCTCCCGGCCATGATCGCGGCGTCGCGCAGCGGGCCGTCATCCCTGATCGCCGCCCCCGACGGGAAGGACGGTGCCCGTGATGTAGGACGCGGCGTCCGACGCCAGGAAGAGGATCGCGGCGGACATCTCGCGCAGGAGACCGTAGCGGCCCATGTGGGACGACGCGATCGTCTGGTCGACGACCTCCTTGACCCATTGGCGCTCGCGCGCATCCGCCGCGCCGGGGCCGCGCGCCACCTTTCGCGGCGGGGCCGTCGTCCCGCCGGGCGCGACCGCGTTGACCCGCACGTTGCGGGCGCCGATCTCGAAGGCGAGCGAGGCGGTCAGGGCGTTCACCGCCCCCTTCGCCGCGGAATAGGGCAGGCGGTTGATGCCCTTGGTGGCGATCGACGATACGTTGACGATGGAGCCGCGGTTCTGCTCGAGCATCAGCGGCAGGACCGCGCGGCAGCCCCAGAGCGTCGGGTACAGCGAGCGGTTGATCTCCGCCACGATCTGCTGCTCCGAAAACTCCTGGAAGGGCTGCATGCGGATGGCGCCGCCCACGTTCGTGACGAGGATATCCACGCCGCCGTGCCGCGCGAGCGCCTGCGCGACGACCCGCTCGTTGCCCGCGAACGTCTCGAGATCCTCCTCGATCGCGAAGGCGAAACCCGGGCCGCCCGCGTCGTTGATCTCCCGGGCCACCGCCTGGACGATCGGCGAGCGGTCAACGAGCGCGAGCAGCGCGCCCTCTGCGGCGGCCTCGATCGCCACCTGCCGGCCGATGCCCTGCGCGGCGCCGGTCACGATCATGCTCTTGCCCTCGAAGCGCATGGTCGCCCTCATGCCGCGGGCTGCGACGGGTTGAACTTCTCGAAATGGAAGCTCGCCGGCGTCACGCCCGTGGTTTCGAAATGCGACCGCACGGCTTCCACCATCGGCGGCGGGCCGCAGAGATAGACGTCGACGTCGCCGCCGAACAGCGCCTCCTTGGGCAGGTGCTGCGTCACGTAGCCCTTGCGCTCGTGCGTCGAGGCCTCGTCGGCGACGACGGTCGCGAAGGTGAAGCCGGGGATCGAGGCGGCGAAGGCTTCGAGGCGCGGGACCTCGACGAGATCGACGTCGCGGGTCACGCCGTAGACCATGTGGACGGGCTGCGACGTCGGATTGCGCTCCAGCGCCTCGAGCATGGCCAGGAAGGGGGCGAGCCCGGTCCCGCCCGCGAGCATGAGCAGCGGACGCTTGGGCTCGCGCAGGTAGAAGGCGCCGATGGGTCCGGTAAGGGCGAGCGCGTCGCCACCGGCGGCGGGACCCGAGAGGTAGGTGGACATCAGCCCGCCCGGGATGTTGCGCACCAGGAACTCGACGACCCCGTCGCGCGGCATGGACGAGAACGAGTAGGAGCGGGTCTGCGTGGTCCCGGGAACCTGGACGTTGACGTACTGGCCGGGAAGATAGGGCAGGTCCCCGCCCAGGACCCTGACTTTGAAGGCGATGGTCGAGTCCGAGAGCGGGCGCACCTCCACCATTTCGGCCTCGTGCGTCGCGACCTTGACCTTGCAGACCGACGACGCGGCGGGAATGCTCAGGACGCAGTCGGAGGTCGCCCGCATCTGGCACGTGAGGACGTGGCCGGCCTCCGCCTCCTCCTCGGTCATCGCGTCCTCGATATACGAGCCGAGCGTGTAGGTGCCGCTCTCGCACCGGGACTTGCATGTCCCGCACGCCCCGTCGCGGCAGTCCATGGGGATGTTGAGACCGAGGCGGTACGCCGCGTCGGCCACGAGTTCCTGCGGCATGGCGTCGATGAAGCGCGTCACGCCGTCCTCGAAATTGAGGGCGATCCTGTTCGTCATGGGGTCCTCCCGCGGCAGCCCACGGCCGTCAGATATGGTAGATGTCGACCACGTGGTGGATGTAGTCGTTCTTCAGGATCACCTTCTTGGCGGTGATCAGCGGCTTCGGGCCGCTCGTGTCGATCGTGTAGTACGAGGTGCCGAAATAGCTGTCGGTCGTCTTGTAGCGGTAGCTGAGGTTGAACCAGTTGAACCGCACCTTGAGGGTTCCCTCCCCCCGCTCGACGACCTCGATGTTGGAGATGTTGTGCGAGGTTCGGGGCTCGGGAAGCGAGGTCGCCGAGGAGCGTTCGGTGCGGATGCGGAAGACGCGATCCTCGAGGCCCTGTTTCGAGCCGTAGTAGATCAGCGAGATCTCGGTGCGCGGGTCCTCGGTCGGCAGGTCGTCGTCGTCCCAGGCGGGCATGTGGAACGTCGCGCCGGGGGCGTAGCACGCCAGCCAGCCGTCCCAGTCCCGATCGTCGAGGCAACGCGCCTCGGCGTACAGGAAGGCCCGGATCTCCTCCATGGAGAGAGCGCCCGGCAGGGCGTCCCCCTCACCTTCGATGGTCTTGAGTACAGCGCTCATGGGTTCCTCTCCTCCCGGTCGCGGGCGCCGCGGCTTGCCCGCGCGCTCCGCATGCTCGCCTGGGGCCCGGGTCGCGGGCCCCGACCGGCTACTCGGCGGCGACCGCCATCGCGGCCGCAGCCTGCGCGTCGCGGCGCAATCCCTCGATCAAGGTGTCCTTCCAGTATCCGTGCTGAATGACGAAGAGGCCCTCGTCCTCGGTGCGGGCACCGGACAGGAGCGGCTTCATGCCGATCGCCTCCGCGTCCTCGTCCGCGCCCTCGATCCAGTGGGTGGCGCCCCGCGACAGGTCGTTCCAGACCGCGTTGCGCGCGCCGTAGCCGATCTGGCAGGAGCGGAACTCCTCGAGGTCGTCGGGCGTCGCCATGCCGGACGCGTTGAAGAAGTCCTCGTACTGCCGGATCCGGTGCGTGCGCGCCTCGGCGCTCTCGCCCTTGGGCGCGATGCAGTAGATCGTGACCTCGGTCTTGTCGACGGAAATCGGCCGGTAGACGCGGATCTGCGAGGAGAACTGGTCCATGAGGAAGACGTTCGGGTAGAGGCAGAGGTTGCGGCTCTTCTCGATCATCCAGTCGGCCCGCGCCTGACCGAACTCGGCCACGAGCTTGTCCCGGACGGGATAGAGGGGACGGTCCTCCGGGTTCGACCAGTTCGTCCAGAGCAGGAGGTGCCCGCCCTCGTAGGAGTAGAACCCCCCGCCCTTCTTCGCCCAGCCGCCCGCGTCCATGGCGCGGATGTCGTCCTTCTCGGCCGCCGCCGCCTTGCGTTGCTGGGTGGTGGCCGCGTAGTTCCAGTGGACCGACGACACGTGGTAGCCGTCCGCGCCGTTCTCGGCCTGGAGCTTCCAGTTGCCGTCGTAGATGTACTGGGAATTGCCCCGCAGGACCTCGAGGCCCTCCGGCGACTGGTCGACGATGAGGTCGATGATCTTGGTCGCCTCGCCCAGGTGCTCGGCCAGGGGCTTCACGTCGTCCGACAGCGACGCGAACAGGAACCCGCGATAGCTCTCGAACCGGGCGACCTTCGTGAGGTCGTGGCTGCCGTTCTTGTTGAAGCTGTCGGGATAGCCCGCGCCCTCGGGGTCCTTGGCCTTGAGGAGCTTGCCCGTGTTGTTGAAGGTCCAGCCGTGGAAGGGGCAGGTGTAGGTCGACTTGTTGCCGCGCTTGTGGCGGCACACCATGGCGCCGCGATGCGAGCAGGCGTTCAGGAAGCAGTGAAGCGTCCCGGTCCGGTCCCGGCTGATGACGATCGGCTGGCGGCCGATATAGCCGGTCAGGTAGTCGTTGTTGTTGGGGATCTGGCTCTCGTGGGCGACGTAGACCCAGTTGCCCTCCCAGATGTACCGCATCTCCAGCTCGAAGAACTCCGGATCGGTGAAGATCTCCCGCTTGCAGCGGAAGGCCCCCGTCTCGGCGTTGTGCTCGACCGTGGATTCCAGGCGCTCGATCATCGCTTGATGCATCGTCGGGTTCCTCAGGTGAATGGGGCGGGAAGGCGCCGCGGCGATGGCGCGGCGCGCGGCTTCGTCAGGCGGCGATGACGTGTTCGCGCTCGACCACCGTCTTGGGAGCGGTCGCCGTCTCTTTCGTGAGGACGACGTCGAACGTGGCCCGGGCGAAGGGGCGGTTCAGCCCGGCATCGCGGATCTGGGCCGGATCGGTGACCCGGTCCAGCGTCACGATCAGCTCGTCACGCGTGCCGAACGCGAAGTCGGTGTGGAGGTACTTGTCGCCCGTGAAGTTGAACTGCGTCGTCAGCGTCCGGTGACCGGGCGCGGACACGAAGTAGTGCACGTGCGCGGGTCGCTCGGCATGCCGTCCGAGCAGCCCCATCAGTTCGCGCGTGGCGCTTTCGGGAGGGCATCCGTAGCCGTTCGGCACGATCGAGCGCGCCAGATAGCGCCCGTCGTCGCCGGTCTGGATGCGCCGCCGAAGATTGTAGGGCGCCTGTTCGCCGTCGATGAAGGAATATCCGCCCTTCGAGTTGGCGTGCCAGATGTCCACGATCGCGTTCGGGATCGGGCGGCCGGCCTCGTCGGTGACCTGGCCGGAGATGATGAAGACCTCGCCGGGATCGGTGCCGTCGTCCATGCGGGCCTCGCCCTTCGACAGGGGCGCGCCGGCGACATAGAGGGGACCCTCGATCGTCCGGACGGTGCCGCCGCCGATGCCGGCGCGCTTGTCCGCCTCGTCGAGCCGCAGGTCGAGGAAGTGCTCGAGCGCCACGCCCGGGACGAGCAGGCCGAATTCGTTGTTCTTCGCCGCCTTGGCGATGAAGCCGACGGCGGCCCAGAACTCGTCCATGGTGACATCGCACTCGTCGATCACCTGCATGACGCGGTACAGAAGGCGTTCGGTCACCTCCTTGACCCGCGGATTGCCTCCCTCGGCAGCGGAGCCGGCGGCCTCGGCGGCCAGTTCCTTCATGTCCTTCTTCGTCATCAGATTGGCTGGCATTGGCTTCCTCCTCCTGGCCGCCCGCAAGGTCACCGATCGTCGTCGCGAATGGACGACGGATGCCGGCAGAGCGGGGTTACGGTGATGTCCATGAACGGGAAGAGCGGCAGGGCCGACAGAATGTCGTGCAGTTCCTGCGGGCTCTCCACGTCGAAGATGCTGGTGTTCGCGTAGCGTCCGGCGTGGCGCCAGAGATGGCGCCACTTGCCCTCGCCCTGGAGTTCCTGGGCCCGTGCGCGCTCGCGCGCCTTGAGGTCCGCGGCGTCGGCGGCCGGCCAGTCGGCAGGGAGGCGCACGTTCATTTCGACCTGGAACAGCATGGTCACGACCCCGTCTTGAGAAGGTGGATGGTCCGGTCGGGGCGGTCGCGACGGAAGCGCCCCACGGCGGCCTCGTCGAGGCGCACGCCGAGGCCGGGCCCCGCCGGCACGCCGAGCGTGAACTCGGAATAGTCGAGCGGCTCCTCGAGGATTTCCTCCGTGAGGAGAAGCGGGCCGAAGAGTTCGGTGCCCCATTCCATCCGCGCGAAGGTCGAGAACAGATGCGCCGAGGCCGTCGTGCCGATGCCGCCCTCGAGCATCGTGCCGCCATAGAGCCCGATCCCGGCGGCCTCGGCGACGGCTCCGACCTTCGCGGCGGCGTAGAGGCCGCCCGACTGCTCGATCTTGATGGCGAACACGTCGGCGGAGGCTGTGCAGGCGATCTGGAACGCGCTCTCGACGCCCTGAAGCGCCTCGTCCGCCATGATGGCCGTCGATGTCTGGCTGGCGAGCCGGCGGAGCCCGCCGAGGTTGCGCAAGGAGACCGGCTGCTCGATCAGATCGACGCCCGCGTCCCGCAGCAGGGGAAGCATCGCCGAGGCCGTCGCCTCCGACCAGGCCTGGTTGACGTCGACACGGATCGAGGCCCGCTCGCCCAGCGCGCGCTTGATCGCCGCGACATGGGCGACGTTCGCCCTCGGCTCGCCCTTGCCGATCTTGAGCTTGAAGATGTTGTGCCGGCGCCGGGCGAGCATGTCCTCGGCCTCGTCGATGTCGCGGGCCGTATCGCCGCTGGCGAGCGTCCAGGCGACCGGCAGGCGGTCGTGGCGCCGCCCCCCGACCAGTTCCGAGATCGGCAAGCCGAGCCGCTTGCCCTGCGCGTCGAGCAGCGCCGTCTCGACCGCGCATTTCGCGAAATTGTTGCCCTGGACCGCGCTCGCGATCCTGTCCATGGCAACCCCGACCCGGGTCGGATCGCAGGTGGCCAGGATCGGCGCGATGTAGGTGTCGATCGCCAGCTTCATGCCCTCGGGGCTTTCAGGGCCGTAGGACAGGCCGCCGATCGTCGTCCCCTCGCCGACGCCGACGACCCCGTCCGACGTGCGGATGCGGACGACCATCAGCGTCTGGCTGTTCATCACCGTCATGGCCAAGTGGTGCGGACGGATCGTCGGCACATCCAGGAGGATGGTCTCGACTTCCTCGATCACGGGTGCTGACTGCTGCACGGTTGCTCTCCGGTTGATGCCTGACGCTAGCTGCGGGTCCGCTTGATGCACAGGATCGTTTGCGTCTAAATTCATACCTTCCGGGTATGGAAACGGAGCGGTTTTTTGGAACTCAGGCATCTTCGCTACTTCACCACCGTCGCGGCGGAAGGGTCGTTCAGCCGGGCTGCGCTGAAGCTCAACATGGCGCAACCCCCGCTCAGCCGTCAGATCCAGCAGCTCGAGGAGGACCTCGGAACCCGGCTTCTCGACCGCGGCCGCCCCCTTACGCTGACACAGGCGGGTCGATACCTTTACGAGCAGGGTCTCCAGATTCTCCAGCGCGTGGACGAGGCGCAGGCCATGACGACGAGGATCGGCAAGGGCCTGATCCTCCAGTTCAACATCGGCTTCGTCGCCTCGACGCTCTACGACACGCTGCCCGAACTGATGCGTCGGTTTCGCGTCCTCGTCCCCGGCGTGGAGGTCAACCTCCTGGAGATGACGACACTCGAACAGGTCGCCGCCCTGAAGGACGGGCGGATCGACGTCGGCTTCGGCCGGTTGAGCTTCAACGACGACATGATCACCCGCCGCGTCCTGCGCGAGGAACGCCTCTGGCTGGCGGTGCCGCTCGACCACCCGCTCGGTCGGCTGGACGTCGCCCCGAAGCTCGCTGACACCGCACCGGAAACGCTCGTCGTCTACCCGAAATATCCCCGGCCCTCCTACGCCGACCAGGTGCTCGCGTTCTATCGCGGGGCGGACATCCGGCCCTTCAGGGTCGTCGAGGCTCGGGAACTCCAGACAGCCCTCGGTCTCGTGGCGTCCGGCGGCGGCGTCTGCGTGGTTCCCGCGTCGGCGAGGCGGCTCGGACGCGCCGACCTCGCCTTCGTCGAACTCGACGAACCGGAGATGACCTCACCGATCATCCTCAGCCACAGGCGCAGCGACGAGTCGCGACTGCTCAAGCAGATGCTGCAACTCTCCGCGAAGCTGGACACGGCGGACGCAACGATCGCGTGACCCACGCGGCGCCGCCCCGCGAGGGACCGGAGCCCCGCGCCGGTCTGCCCGGCGCGGGGCTCCGCCCGCGGATGGTGTGGCCGTCGCCGGGCTCAACCGATCAGGATGTCGGCCATGCGTTCCCCGATGACGACGGTCGGGGCCATGGTGTTTCCCGTCGACACGCGCGGCATCACCGAGGCATCGGCGATGGAGAGGTTCTCGATACCGTGGACGGACAGGCGGCCGTCGACGACGGACATCCCGTCGCGACCCATCTTGCAGGTACAGCTCTCGTGGAAATAGGTGCCGGCCGCGTTCCGCGCGAAATTCCTGAGCTCCTCGCCCTTGATCGCGTTCGGCATGATCTCGCGCTTGACGAACTCCGCCATGGCGGGGGCGTTGCCGATCTCGCGGCAGAGTTCGATGCACCGGGTCAAGGCGACGAGATCGGCCTCCTCCTTCAGGAACCCGCCGTCGATCGACACCGGGTCGGACGGGTTCGGCCCCCGCAGTCGGACCTCTCCGGTCGAGCGCGGCCGCACGATGCCCGGCGCGATCGTCCAGGACCCGGGGGGAACGGTGTAGGCGCTGCCGTGGACGTTCGTGACGTAGGGCACCTCGATCTGGAACGGCTGCAGGTCGGGGGTGTCGAGCGCCGGATCGGACTTCCAGAAGAAGGTCGCCTCGGCGGCGGAGTTTCGCGGCGGAAGGGGCGTCGGGTACTCCCACACGCATCCGGCGGCCAGGATGTGGTCCTGGAAGTTCTGCCCGACGCCGGGCAGGTCGTGGCGCACGTCGACCCCGACCTCGCGCAGGTGCGCGGCGGGGCCGATCCCCGACTGCATCAGGATCTTCGGGGTGTTGATCGCGCCCGCGCAGAGGACGACGCGGCGGCCTGCGCCGACGGTGACGATCTCGCCGTTCCTCTCGAAGGTCACGCCCTTGACCTTGGTCCCGTCCATCTCGATGCGGTGGACGATGGCGCCCGTCAGGAGGGTGATGTTCGGCCGCTTCAGCGTGTCCCAAAGGTAGTCGGCCGCAATGCTCCGGCGCACGCCGTCGCGGATGCGCACGTTCGCGAGCGCCGCGCCGCCGCCGCCTTCCATCATCGAGCCGTTCATGTCCTCGAAGGTCGGGATGCCGACCCCCGCGCAGGCCGCCAGGAAGGCGGGCGCGACGGGGTTCGGGTCACGGACGGGCGTGACGTAGAGCCGGCCGCCCCTGCCCCGCCGCGCCTCGTCGGCAACGCCCTGCCAGTCCTCGATGCGCTTGTAGATCTCAAGGACGTTGGCGTAGCTCCAGGCGTCGTCGCCCGTTTCCGAGGCCCAGAACTCGAAGTCGTTCCGGTGTCCCCGGGCCCAGATCATGACGTTGACGGACGAGCCGCCGCCGACGACCTTGCCCATGGGAAGGATCAGCGACCGGCCGTTGACCGCCGGCGAGGGTTCGGCCGCGTAGTTCCAGTCCCGCTCCGATCCGATATTGGTCGGCCAGAGCAGAGGGTTGAGCACGGCCTCGAGCTGGTCGGTGCCACCCGCCTCCAGCACGAGAACCGTGGCGTCGGTCTCGGCCGCGAGGCGACCGGCGACGACGGAGCCCCCGGACCCGGAGCCCACCACGACGTAGTCGTAGGAGGCGGCCAGGCTGCGTGCGTTGTAGCGCTGGGTGACGGCGGCGTCGCCCAGGTCCTGCGCGAAGGATTGCGCCGCCGACAGGGTCGCGCCCGCGGCCAACGCCATCTTGATGAAGGTCCGGCGGTCCATCTTGCCGTGGACCAGTCCGGCCTGGAGCGCGAGCAGGCGATCGCCGTCCTCGAGTGCCCCCGAAGTCAAATGCATGGATTTTCCTCCCGATTGTGTCGTCGCGCCGGGTCTCCTCCCCCGGCGCGACCATGCCTTCAGAACGGCAGCGCGTGCCGCTCCCGCTGGACCGAGATCCAGCGCTGGACCGTGAAGGCCTCGACGGCGCCCTTCGGCCCCCATCTCCCGCCCCCACCCGAGGCGCCCAGCCCCGAGAACGGGCAGTGCGGCTCGTCGTGGACGGTCGAGTCGTTCACGTGGACCATCCCGGCGTGCAGGCGTTCGGCGAGCATCTCGCCCCGCAGCGCGTCGGACGTGACGACCGAGGCGGTGAGCCCGTAGACCGTGTCGTTCGCCATGGCGACCGCCTCGGCATCCGTGTCGAACGGCGTGACCGTGGTGACGGGGCCGAAGATCTCCTCACGCCAGACCTTCGTGCCGGGACCGACATCCGTGAGGACGGTGGCGGCATAGAAGGGGCCGTCCGCCCGCCCCCCGCAACGAACGCGCGCCCCTTCCGCGACGGCCTCGTCGACGAGGCGCTCGATGCGCCGCAACTGCCGCTCGTTGATGATCGGACCGATGACGCAGGTCTGCTCGTCCGGTGACGTGGGGACGAAATTCGACGTCTTGGCGACCAGCTTCTCTGTGAAACGATCGTAGAGCGAGCGGTGGACGAGGACCTTGTCGCAGGACATGCAGATCTGTCCCTGATGGAGGAACGAGCCGAAGAAGGCGAGGTCGACGGCACGGTCGAGGTCCGCGTCCTCGAGGACCAGCATCGGGTTCTTGCCGCCCAACTCGAGGACGATCGGCTTGAAGCGTTCGGCGCACGCCGTGGCGAGGCTGCGGCCCACGGCCGTCGAGCCCGTGAAGCAGAGGACCTTGACCCTGTCGTCCTCCACGAAGCGCCCACCGACCATCGGGGCGCCCTCGCGGGCGGTCGTCACGACGTTGAAGACGCCGTCCGGGAAGCCGGCGTCCGACAGCAGCTCGGCCAGCATGAGGCCGCCGGTGATCGGGCTGTCCTCGGACGGTTTCAGCACGATCGTGTTGCCGAGCGCCAGGGCGTAGGCGAAGCCGCGCAGCGACAGGTAGAGAGGGAAGTTCCAGGGGCTGACCACCCCGACGACGCCCACCGGCGCCCGCACCGTCCGGTTGACCTTGCCGGGAACCTGGCTGGGATAGGTCTCGCCGATCTCGCGCGTGGGAAGGCCTGCCGCCTCCCAGAGGAGGAGCGGCACGAGCGAGGCCTCGAACGCCGCCTTGCCGAGGCCGGACCCCGTCTCGGCGACGAGCGCGGAGACGAACTCGTCCCGGCGCTCCTCGAAGAGGGAAGCGGCCTTGTGGAAGAGGGCGGCCCGCGCCGCCGGCGGGAGCGAAGCCCAAGAGGGCTGTGCCGCCGCCGCCGCCGCGATGGCCGCGTCGACATCGCTTTCCGTCGCGTCGGGCACCGTCGCCACCGCACGACCGGTCGTCGGGTTCAGCGCCTCGAAGACCGCCCCGCCGGCCGAGCCGACCCATTCGCCGCCACGCAACATCGCACGGTACGGAACGTCCGTCCCGGATGTCTGAATCCTTGCCACGTCCAGCATCTCACCCTCCCTGGAGAACGGGTGAGACCGTCGGACGAGAAGCGGCTCGCGTCCATCGACAGGAATCGCATCTTCTGGAACACGGTCACCAAACGGGATTGCCGGGCTTGTGCCGCCGGCTTTTCCGGTACTCCAGCGGGCTCTCGCCCGTCATCTTGCGGAAGGTGCGGCTGAAGTGGCTCGCGTCGGAAAAGCCCAGACGGAACGCGAGGGTCTCGGTGCGCTCGTCGCTTTCCCTGAGGCTCTTCTTGGCCTCGGCCACGCGGTAGTCGTTGGCGAGGCGGGCGGGCGTCGTTCCGAACTGCCGTTGAAAGTTCCGGTGCAGGGACGACACCGACATGCAGGCGACCCGGGCCAGTTCGTCGACGGAGACGTGACGGTGGAGGCTCTCGCGGATCAGGCGGATGGCCGCGTGGATGCCGTTGTCCGGCGCGTTGGCCACGACCAGGAGGAGGTCGTGCGCCCGTGCCTGCAACAAGCCCAGCAGGGTGTCCTCGATGCGTGCGTCGATGCGGTGATCCATGAAGACGTCGCGCTCCATCCGGAACAGACGCATCAAGGCGGGGAGGTCCAGGCTCCTCGCCTCGGGCCCGCGCAGCACGGCGAACGCGGACCAATTGATGCCGAACGTCCCGTCGCGCCCGCGTCCCTCCGCCCGTTCGTTCAACCGGCCGAGGATGCTCTCGAAGCGGCTGGCCTCGATCTCGACGCAGTCGCACTCGACGGGCTGGAGGAAACTGGCGGAATCGAGATCGACGTCGATCTCCAGCCCGGCGGGAACGAAGACGGCGTCACCCGGGCGAACCTCGAACGGATTCGCCCCTCCGATCCGCATCACCTTCGTCCCCGACCGCAACTCGCACAGGATCGGGTTCGAGAACCTGAACTGAACGCGAGCGGGCGTGTTGGTGATGTAAGTCGCCGCCTCGGAGTGCGCGGCGTAGTGCGCGCAGCGGTATTCGACCAGCTTCTCGACAACGTTCGGTCGCGAATGCTGGACCGGACAAGCCAATCCACCAGGGTCAGACCTGTATTCCATTTCCTTTTCCTCCCGCGCGGATCGTGCTTGAGCGCCCCGCTTGGATCAATCCTAAAATGACGCTCCGGCATGCGTGTCGGGTGAGCGACGGCATGCTGGGGATCGGGCCGAAGCCGCAATCGCGCAGGCCCGCACGGCCCGTCCATGGGCCGCGTGCTTCCAGCTGCGCTTCCCAAGGTTGGAGCACCCTCCGCGAGAGGATGTCCCCATCCGGCCCTCGTCACACCATTGCGGCCGTTGCCGCGCCCGGCGTTCCGAGGACCGTGGCAAGCCGTCGGAGAGCGTCCGCCAGCCTTTCCCGGCTGCCGATCGCGCCGAGCGCGACGCGGACGGCTTCGGGCGCCTTGTCCCCGGTGGAGAAATCGGCGGCCGGGCTGACGGCGAGGCCTTGGGCACGGGCGGTTTCGAAGACGACGGACGCCTGCTGCCGTGTTCCCAGTTCCAGCCAGGCATGGAAGGCGTCCGGGTTCAGGCGCGCGCCGCCCGGCAGGACGGCCGCAGCGATCTCGTGGCGAGCCCGCACCTCGGCGCGCACGCCACCGACGATCTCCTCCGCCACGCCGCTGCGGACCCATTCGGACGCCAGGCTCGTCATCAGGGGGGCCGCCATGAGCGTCAGGCTCCGCAAGCTGGCGGCAACGCGGTTCAACGCCTCCGCCGACGGGGCCGCGATGAAGGCCGTCCGCAGGAAGGGCGAGATGCATTTGGCGAGCGTCGCCACATGGAACGTCGCCTCGGGAGCGATCGCGAGGAACGAGGCCGGGGCCTTGTCGGCGAGAAGCGGCGCGTAGGGGTCGTCCTCGATGATCGCGAGGTTCAGGCGACGCGCCACGGCGGCGATGTCGTGCCGCCGGGTTTCGGGCACGACACGCGTCGTCGGGTTGTGAAGCGTCGGGTTGAGGTAGACGAGACGAGCGTGCGTCTCTTTAGCCATCGCCTCCAGCATGTCCGGCCGCATTCCCTCCGCATCCGCGCCCACGCTCACCAATCTCAGCCTGAGCGTGCGCGCGAGCCCGATGAACCCCGGATAGGTCAACGTGTCCACCAGGACGGCATCCCCTTCGCGCGCAGTCGAGAGCAGCACGGCGGTCAGGAGTGCCTGCGCCCCGGCACCGACCCCCACGCGGTCGAGCGGCAGCCGGCGGCCGGCGCTCCCTTCCAGCCACGACACGCCAGCCCCCCGTTCCGCGGGGGAGCCGGGACCTGGATGGTAGGACAGGAGGGCCTCGGCGCTCGACCGCTTCAAAAGCCCGTCGATCCCGCCGCGGATGAGGCCGGGGAGGTTCAGACCAAGCGGGGACGGCGGGATGTTCATGCCGAGGTCGAGGATGGGTTCCTCCGGGCCTCGGGCCGTCACGAAGCTGCCGCGCCCCGCCGCCGCGTCGATCAGGTTGCGGCGACGCGCCTCGGAAAAGGCGCGCGTGACCGTGGTCAGGTCGACCCCGAGGCGTTCCGCGAGGGCCCGTTGGGCAGGAAGGCGGTCGCCGGGATGCAGGGCACCGTCGGCATGGTCCTGCGCGAGGGCCTCGACGATGCGCAGGTAGATCGGGCCGGAGCGTCCGGCGATGTCCGGGACCCATGTGGCCGTCGTCGTATCACTCATGGATTTCCCTTGTGCGACCCATACAATTCCTTCAAATGCATGCATACATCAGCTTCACTAGCTTGCAAGCGGCGCGCGCGAGACCGCATGGGGCCGCCGCCTGCGGGCCTCCCGCCGAAACCAGGAACACCGCCATGAGCCAAGACCGAACCTATCCGCGACTGGAGCCCTGGAAGGTCGGCGTGAAGGGTCGCTGCCCGCGCTGCGGCAAGGGACACCTGTTCAGCGGGTTCCTGGCCATGCGCGAGGGCTGCGAGGTGTGCGGGCTGGACTACTCCTACGCCGACCCCGCCGACGGTCCGGCCTTCTTCGTCGTCTGCTTCGCCTGCCTCCCGGCCGTCCTGTTCACGGTGTGGCTGGAAGTCGCCTTCGAGCCGTCGTTCTGGGTCCACATCTTCGTCTCCCTGCCCGTGATCTTGCTGACCTGCATCCTGCCGCTCAGACCCCTCAAGGGCTGGCTGGTGGCGAGCCAGTTCTACCACAAGGCCGAGGAGGGCCGGTTGGTGATGCGCGGCGACCCGCGCGACTGACGGGCAACAGGGACGAAGCTCGCATCGGCGCCTCGAGCGGAAGAACCGCTTCCGCCAAGCCGTAGACAGCCGCCCCGACCGCGGCACGATCCAATGGCGGTGGAACACGGTGCTGCGTCAAGCGCGGCCCGACGACCGAGGACCCCGAGGCTTGCACGCCCGACCCGGGCCGGACCGCCCGCAGGTCCCGGCGTCCCTGCCATGCACCATACCGATCCAGAGCAGCTTATTATCTAGTTTTTTTGTATATTTAGAAGATCGTTCCTCGCAGGGCGTCCTCCACCCGCATAGGTTTATCGGCGACGGTCACGGCAGCCGCCCGGCCGTCCCAGCGGTACAACCTCTGATCCCATCGAAGGACGATCATGCCCCCTTCCGCCCGCATCCTCGTCTCGGCCGCCGCGCTCCTGGCCGCCACCTCCTCCGCCTTCGCGCTCGACGCGCCGTCCGGCCCGCTGGTCACGACCGACTGGCTGGAAACCCATCTCGGCGATCCCGCCCTGCGGCTGATCGAGGTTTCGGTCGATCCCGGCACCTTCGAGCGGGGCCACATCGAGGGCGCCCAGAACGTCGTCTGGCACACGGATCTCGTCGATCCCATCCAGCGCGACATTGCCAGCCGCGAGAACTTCGAGGCGCTGGTGCGTCGGCTCGGCATCGACAATGACTCGACCGTCGTCCTCTACGGCGACAACAACAACTGGTTCGCCGCCTGGGGCGCCTGGGTGTTCGACACCTACGGCATCGAAGTGAAGCTGCTCGACGGCGGCCGCAAGAAGTGGGAGGCCGAGAAACTGCCGCTGACGACGCGCGTGGCCAGCCCCGCCGCCTCCGACATCACCCTGCCCGAACGCGACGAGTCGCTGCGGGTGTGCTGACGCGCATAAACCTACAGCTCGCGCTCCTGAGAGATCAATGGCTTGCAGGTTTCTGCCGCGCATAAAGGATCTCAATTGACGCGCATATAGGTAGCGCTCAGCACGGTTTGACGCGCATATAGCTACCTGACGCTTCAACGAGGCGAAGTGCACCAACGTACCTGACAGCCGCTGCAATGATGTCAGAAGACCAGTGCCGGTCCTGTAGCACCATGCAATCGCCAGCTTTTGCCGATCGGATCTAGCACGTTCGGCACCGTTCCTGTCGACGCGACGAAGCCCCAACGATCGGCGAGGATTGCAAGCGTCCGCCTCGCCGCAACCGTAGGCGACCCTCGTGCCGTCCATCGGCAGCGAACAGGGTCAGGCCAGTCCCATCACAGGTCCTTGAAGGCCGGACGGCCGGCGGAAGTGCGGGGTGAATCTAGGGCTGAGGGGCCCCACCGGATCTGCAATTCGCCCCTTGCCGTAAGGAGCCTATCGAGGATTTTAGTGAGTTTGAGGACGGCTGGACATCCGTTGTTCCGAGAGTGGTATCCAAAGTCCACCTTGCGCCCATCCCGGTCGCTTGAGCGCGCTTTTCATTTGCCCGAAAGCTGCCGGTCGGCTCCCGACCTGATCTCATGAGGAAGCATCCGGCAGCACGTCGGCGGCTGCACACTTCCATCGGCCGTTCTGGCCATGGGAGAACGACAATGGGACATACGACATTCGATCCGATTGGTAGTGCGCGCAGGGCTTGGAACGCTGGGCGCACAGTTGGCGCCAAACGGGCGCTGAAGCCGCAACAGGTTTGGGCAATCCGCTTCTGGCTTGACCACGAAGGCCG
>NZ_ARQE01000011.1 GCF_000382705.1 Aureimonas ureilytica DSM 18598 = NBRC 106430
GAGGGAGAGGCCGCATGAACCGCGACCAGCTCACCCTTGCCCGTCAGGCCCTCGGCCTGCCCAACCCGCGCCGGCAGTCCTATGCGAACCACTTCGTAGCGCCCCCGCGCGGCGAAGCGCTGGAGGCCTGGGGCGAGATGATCCGTGCCGGCCTCGCGATCTGCCGCACCGGCTCGGCCGAGGCCGGCCCCGCTACCTTCGCCCTCACCCGTGCTGGCGCCGATCGCGCGCTCGCGCCGGGTGAACGCCTTAACCCCACTGACTTCCCGCCGATCGGAGCGCACTGATGGCTTGCGAGTTCTGCGATAACGAACGGTCTGGCGTGTCGCTCATACCTGACCTCCGCCGCCTCTATGACCTCGTGGCGGAGCAGCGCACGATCGAAGCGCTGACGATGATGCATGAGGCGGCCCCAGAGGAATTGCCGATGCCGCGCACGATCCTGCGGCTTCGGCAGCACGAGAACGCGGGGACGGACCTATGACCATCCTCGCCTTCGCCTGCCAGCGCGACACGCTCTCGGCCGCGCTGGACCGCGCCCGCAAGATCGTCGCTGGGCGCAACACGATCCCGATCCTCAGCAACCTACTCTTGCGCCTGGACGCGGACGGAACGCTGACGATCAAAGGCACCGATCTGGACATTGAAACCTCAGTCCAGGTCGAGAACGTGGACGTGGTGACGCCCGGAGCCACGACCGTTCCCGCTGCCGCCTTCGCGGCCACTGTCGCCAAGATGGCGGCTGGGCGCGTGATCATCGATGCGACGGACACCGCCCTTACGGTCCGCGCCGGGCGCGCCCGCACCACATTCCAAACCTTCCCGGCGGACGACTTCCCCGACATCTCTGCGAAGGTGGCAACCCACACCTTCACGATCCCGCATTTGGACCTTCGCAGGATCTACGAGAAGTGCGACTTCGCGATCTCCAACGAGGAAACGCGCTACTACCTGTGCGGCGTCTACCTGCGCACGATCGACGGCCAGCTGGTGGCGACGGCGACGGACGGGCATCGCCTGTCGCGTCTCGCTCTCGAAATGCCCGATGGCGCCGAGGACATGCCCGGCATCATCATCCCCGACCGGACGGTGAGCATGTTCCGCGAGCTGGCGGATAAGGAGGACGTGCCGATCCAGGTCGGGCTGTCCGAGAACTTCATCCGCCTGCGCAGCCCGAAGATGACGATCTATTCCAGACTCGTGGATGGCACCTATCCCGATAGCGAGCGCATCATTCCGCGCGGCAACAACCAAGTCGCGATCGTCGAGCTAGCCGCCCTCGTGGCGGCAATCGATCGCTTGATCGTGCTGACGGACAAAGATCGACGCGCCTACCGGATGGAGTTCACGGCCGGGCAGATCACCATGTTCTCGAAAGCCGATGCCGGCGAGGCGGAAGACACGATCGACGCCGCCTGCGACTTCGATCTGACCGTTGGGTTCAACGGCAAATATCTCCAGGACATGTGCAAGACCATGATCGGCCCGAAGCTGCGCCTGGAGATGGGCGACGCTGGCTCGCCGCCCCTTATTCGGGACGAGGGCGACCCCACCCGCGAACTCGTTCTCATGCCAATGAGGGTTTAGCCATGGGAACCCTACTTACGCCCGAACAGGCCGCCGAGCGGCTTGCCATCTCCACCCGTCAATTGCGCGATCTCACACGCAGTGGCAGCATTCGCTACATCGACATCGGAATGCACGAGCGCGAGACGAGGCGGTACGACCCCGCCGATCTCGCAGCCTTCATAGAGGAACGCAGATGTCAGTCTTCAAGCGCGCCGGTTCGGAGGTCTATTCCTACGACTTCCGTTATCGGGGCCGCCGCCTTTCAGGAACGACTGATTGCACGACAAGACGCGCGGCAGAAGCGTTTGAACGCCAAGTCAAAGACGAAGCCAAGCGCGACCAGCTCGACACCTCCAAGCCCCTGACGTTCCAGGCCGCCGCGTTCCTGTATTGGAACGAGGTCGGCCAATACCACAGCGATCCGTCCGGCCCCGAGCGGAACATCGCATGGCTGCAAGCCGAGATCGGGGCCAACACCCTCCTATCCGACATCACGAACGCCACCGTCGCCCGCTTGGTCGCCAAGCGGCGTGGTGAAGGCGTAGCGAACGGGACAGTCAACCGCACCGTGGTCGAGCCACTGCGCACGATCCTACGCCGGGCCGTCAAAATGAATGGCGCGAAGGTCCAGGCGATCGACTGGATAGCGCACCGTTTGAAGGAGCCCCAGGAGCGAGTGCGCGAGGCCAGCGCCGTCGAGGAAGAAGCCGTCCTGAAGGTGACGCCCGAGGACTATCGCCCTTTGATCCGGTTCGCGATCATGACGGGATGCCGGCGCGCCGAGATCGTCGGCCTGACATGGCAGGACGTGAATTGGTTCGCCCGAGAGTTCCGCGTCACCGGCAAGGGCGAGCGCTCGCGCACCATCCCCATGACGGCGGCCGTCTACGATCTTCTGTTCAGCCTGAAGGATCACCACAAGACGGCGGTGTTCACGTTCAAGGCCGCTCGCACTCGCGCCGGTCGCGTGAAAGGCAAGCGCTACCCGATCACGGCCGAGGGCTTGCACACAATCTGGCACCGCTACATTCGGGCGGCTGTTCCCGACTTCCGGTTCCACGACACACGGCACACAGCGGCCACGCGCCTCGTGCGCACGACCGGCAACCTGAAGATGGCGCAGAAGCTACTCGGCCACACGAACGTCACCACCACGGCGCGCTATGCGCACGTCACGCACGACGATCTACGTCTCGGACTGGAAGCCGTGGATGCGGCAGGGCCCGAGACGCAGCGTGCCACAGTCATACGGAAGGTGGCCACGCCCTAAGCCCCACCCCGGGGTTATTGATGCGACGAGCGGGCGGGGAGCGTTCGATCGCACACGCCTGCCAGCTGCCGCGCCAGCCGCGAAGAAGTCATAGTGGGTGTCTGGTGACACTTTCTCACCGGATCAAGCGTGCCCTTGCGAAACTAGCGCCTGTTTGCACGTGATCTTATCGACAGCAGCGGTGAGGAAAGAGGATGCCCAAGCGTCTTCATCTCTGTTCGTAATGCGGCTCCGCATCCGAAAGAGGGGTTCCTCCTGTCCGAAAATATTCTGGCTCCCGAGGACTCAGAACAAGACTATTCTTTTCAAGGACGTAGTATTCGTCTCGATCAGGTCGCGCTTTACTCATCCCCTGCGTAGAAGACCCCGGCATCAATGGAACTTTGTTGATATTCCGGAGTACGGTTTTATTTTTTAATAAAGCCTTATTTACAGGAACCTTTCGGATAAAAATCGGAAAGAACCGCCCGTCCTTTCCGTCGCTCCCGTCCCCAAAGATTTGCTTCTCGGGAACCTGTTCAAGGCGTGCATGATATCCATTTCCGTTCAATAACAGAGTCAGATCGTGCCAGAAACGAAAAGTGCTGTTTGGCATCTGTACCCATTCGAAATTGACAACAAACACGACCCCCCTTTTATTGATGTTGTTCGTCTGTACGACGGTCGTATTTTTCAGCGCAGCGGCGAGCTTTCCAGCGGACGCGTCATTTGAGCTTTTACTCAGGAAACGCAAAGCACGCATTTCAGCAATTCGCCATTCCTGCTGCGCGCAAGTGCCGTATTTTATTTCGTTTATGAAGTCAAAACATACAGTCATCGGTCAACCCCGCACTGAATCTAGCGTGTTTTACTCCTTTCGATCGATGGTGAGCAATCATTCCTTTGGAATGTCAGTCTCGAAATTCGTCCCAGCGTCTACTTTCGGATATCCGATCCGACGACAAAGAGCGCGGGTTTTTGGTTGACATCCCACACATCGACGTGTGGTAGATCGGTCCAGGTCGTTGAGAACCGCATCTACAGATCATGGCTAAGCTGATGCAGGATGCCATTCATACTACGTCGCCCAATATCCGTTCATGATTGAGCCTCTACCGAGTGTCCACCTCAGTTCGACCGAGCTCGGGCAGGAAACCGCGCTGTCGGCTTGGAACTCCCTCCTTCCGCCATACAGGGTTCGCCTACCCATCGACGCTGATCCTAACGACTTCCGTATGGACGTCTCAGCTTGGCTACTGGACCCACTCGTTATCGTAACCGGAACAACGTCATCCATTCGGATCGACTGCGAAGGAAGCACAAGAAAACAGGGCGACGGCAACGTCGCCTTCGTCTTGTATCTGGATGGAGAGTGGACAGGCGACGCGGACGGTAAACCTTTCGCCGTTAGCTCAGGGCAGCTGCTCGCACTCGACAACCTCCGACCATCTGGAGGGATCGCAACTGAAAGCCGCTGGGTGATCGTCAACGTGCCGAAGCTTGCCTTCGCACAAATGTTTTCTGAGTTTCCAGATCTGCACGGACAAGCATTCCAATCCGCAAACGGAGAATTCCTCGCAGAACATATCGGATCGCTCGCTCGGTACCTGCCGCGACTAGCGGTTGGTCATACAGATAAGTTTTCCCGGGCGGCTATCAATTTGATGGCTGCAGCAATGCAAGATGTGGTGGTTCGAACCGGGGCGAATTTGTCGCTAGACCATTCTGCGGTTCGCGCTCGCGTGGAGCGCTACATCCGACAGAATTTGTCGAACTCGACACTCTCGCCGCAAGCCATCGTTCAAGATTTAGAAATAGCACGTGCTACTCTTTATAGAGCGTTCGCGCCGTTAGGAGGTGTTCTAAACTTCATTACGCAATGCCGCTTGGAAGCAGCCCGAGCGATTTTGCTCCATCCCGAAGATCATCGGACGATAGGTGAAATTGCGGACGTCCTAGGTTTTTCGAGCCCTGCGGTATTCGCGAAGACATTCAGTCGCGTTTACGGCTGCTCCCCGCGAACGGCTCGTTCGAAAGGTGTAACAAGCCTTCCATTGAGTGGTCGCCTTCTCTTCGATTCATGGAGAGACTTTTTGAAATCTGCTTCTAGCAAGTGAGGCTAGAACACCTCGATTTGTGGCGTGCCGCTTCGTCTATGCCCCGCAAGGAATTACGTACGTGAGACCTATCGCTCATGACTAACGTACCACTTCGAGCTTTGGTCTTGGATAGCGAGCATTCGCAACGACGAGGCCGGGATGGATTAATAGGCCATGTTTTACGCCAAGGCAGATTATCGCGGTTCGGCAGCACCCCTATGGCGTGTTAGCCCATGAAGCGAGCCGGGCTCCAACCGCGAGGGCGCGCTAGACGTAGAGATCGTTCTGAGGGTCTCTTAGGAACGGCCGAAAGCGAGAACGCGGCAAGGCGTGGCAGCAGACCTTGCACAAAGTGTCCAGCAGCTTGCCGACCTCATCAGGCGAGATCCACGGGTTTGGTCCGAGCACTCCCGGACGCAGCAGCACGTCTTCGTATTCGATGACCAACCGCCGGAGAGAGCGCGAAGTCGATCTCCCCGGCCAGCATCCCGCGCAGGATGCGGTTTGACGCTCCGTTCCTAGAGCGCAGGACGCGGACTATGACGTTGGCGTCGGTGACGGTCATGATCCGAAAGTGATGTCGCGGGAGACATCAGTCAAGCATCGGAGGTGTCAGCGAGGCGCGGCGCCAACGACGCCTAGCGCGCGATGATGACCGCGAGATCATGGATGCGCTTTGCGCGACGGGGCTTACCAGCAAAATCGCCACGGCGATGCACGATCTGTCAGCTAACCGCCGATAATCTATATGTAAATTCAATTGGGGAATACGGCTTGGGAAGCTGGCGTTCTACCGCTGAACTACGCCCGCGCTCACATCGAAAATCGTAGAGGCAAAGGGATTGAGGCGCAAGGGCAAAAGGCGTCGTGAACTTGGGGGCGCGACGGGCGAGGAAGGGGCCTCTTGCGATACCCGGTCCGTCGTTCGGGATACCCGGCCCTCTCGCGGACATCGGCCCCGGGCGCTTTGCTTTCCGCTTTCGGCGAAGAGCCTTTCGCGCATCCGGTGGAAACGCCGGACGCCAGCGCCGCGGGGTTCGGGCGTCGGTCCGCACGCAGCGCCCCTTCCCGCTCTGTGCCGGCGACGGTGGAAAGGCGTTCGCCCCCGCGCGCGCGCCCTCGACAGAGCCGACCGAACTGCAACCCGCCAGTTGCAGGCATAGGCGAAATTCACCCAAAAACACTCGCAATAAGCGCAAATGCTGTTGGCTTTTCTCTACCTATGGTGTACCCATCAGGAGGCACGAGGCGGTGGACCGCGTGGCAGTTTTTCTACACTATATCGTCCGACGGATCGTCCTTATGGTTGTTCAAACCATCCTCAAAGACGCCCATCGCCAGCGCCTTCGAGAGGAAGGTGGCTCTTGGTTGCGAAAGAAGCGTGAAGACGCTGGTCTAACGCAGAAGCAACTATCGGAAATACTCGACCTGAAAATCTACACGTTCATCTCGCAGGTCGAACTTGGGCGGGGACGAATTCCCTTCGAGCGTTACGCCGAATGGGCGCGGGCGCTGAAGATCGACGAATACGAGTTTGCTGCAAAGGTTCTGTCATTCTACGAGCCGGCGATTTTCGACATCGTCATTTCCGGGCGCGATCAGGGGACAACCAACGCGCTCTGACGCGCATCTTGCCGATATTGGAACATTATACTTCAAGCGATGGCCTTTTCCGCTCATCGCCCCCGTCACGCCGTAGACTACAGTGATACCTATAGTTGCAAAATTGCTCGCATAGGTATTGCGGGTGTACAGCAAATGCTTTAGTCGTACCGCAGCTTCGGGGGTACGTTCCAAAGTTGCAGATCGGTGGGTCCGAAAGAGGGGATCAGGTCGGTCCGGACGCCAGTCCATCGCTCGTCTTGACGGCGCGGAGCGATGAACTGGCGGTCGAGATACTCGCGATGCCAGCAGGGCCGGCGCCGGCCCAAATTACGACAACGGAGACTCCAAATGTCGAATACCATCGGCTTTGATTCAGCCTTTTACGCCTCGCAGAACCTGGACGTCGTTGCTGCCGTCTCCCGTGGCCAGTTCACGAGCTACCAGCAGCACTACGACCTGTTCGGCCGCTTCGAAGGTCGCAACCCGAACGCCTTCTTCAACACGTCGTTCTACCTTCAGACGTACCAGGACGTGGCGCGTGCCGGCGTTAACCCGCTGACGCACTTCCTGAACAACGGCGCAGCCGAAGGCCGTTTCGCGAACGCGAACGAAAAGGCCGCGATCGACCTGAACAACAATGGCGGCGCGGACGACTTCAACGAGACCGTCTACCGCACGACCTACACGGACGTCGACAACGCCATCAAGGCCGGCACGTTCAAGAACGCCTACCAGCACTTCGTGCAGTTCGGCCAGTTCGAAGGCCGCACGGCGACGCTCTCGAACGGCACGACGATCACCGGCCCGTTCTCGAACACCGGCTCGGGTACGGGCAACTTCATCACGCTGACCAACGGTCTCGATGGTCCCAATGCCGTGGCGCCTGCCGCAAACACCAACGGCACCACCGGCGACGACATTTATCTGGCTGACAACAACACGCTGTCGGCGGACACGATCAACGGCAACGCCGGCAACGACACGTTGCGCGTGACGACGGCCGCAAGCGCGACGTACACGCCTACCCTCAACTCCGTCGAGCGTATCGAAGCAACTACGACGAATGGTACCGCTACGTTCGACCTGACGAATGCAGCTGGCGTACAGACAGTGGCTCGCACGTCGGGCGCTGGCAACCTTGAAGTCAACAACCTAAAGAACATCGTCTCGCTCGAGAATGGCGCTGTCACTGCTGGCACTCTGGTCGTTGGGTATGCAGCCGCTACGGTTGCAGGCACGACCGACACGCAGAAGATCAGCTTCAGCGGCACGACGTCCGGCGCCGTGACGGTGAACGGAATCGAGACGTTTGACGTCACCTCCACCGGCACTAACACGATCGCTTCGCTGAACAGCAACTCGCTGTCTTCGGTCAAGTTCGCTGGTGGCGGCAACACGACGGTGACGGCGGCGCTGACCGGCGCAACGACGGTCGACGCATCGACGGCCACGGGCAGCATCAAGGTCTTGCTCGACGCTACGAAGAACGTGACTGCTACCGGCGGCACGGGCAACGACGTCTTCAACTTCGGCACCGGCTTCAACGCCCAGGATAAGGTCGACGGCGGCGCTGGCACCGACTACATCGGCTTCAGCGATCTGGCCAATGGCCTGACGGCCAATGCGTCGAACATTTCGAACATCGAAGGCGTCCTGATCGCCACGAACACTGGCGCGACCACCGGCACCATCAATGTCGACAATTTCGTTGGCAACAGCATCTCGCTCTTCCGCTTCGGCAACGACGCGACGGCGGATAGCATCGGCATCGCCAACGGCGCCACTGCCAACATCACGAACGCGGTGACGGGGTCGACGGTGTTCGTGAACACCGACAACGGTGGCACGACTGGCGCGTTAACTTTTGGCCTGAAGAACAATGGCACGGCCGACGTGCTGAACCTGAAGCTCATCAACACCGACACGACCGGTGTTGCCGAAACGCACGGCTTGGCTTCGTTGATTGCCGATCAGATCGAGACGATCAACATCGACAGCAGCAAGCTCGTTCTGACCGGTGCGACGATCGACACGAGTGACACGATCAGCATTGCGACGCTGACGTCTGCTTCGGCGACGACGCTGAACCTGACCGGCAACACCAACCTGTCGATCGGCACGACGGCCAGCACGCTGACGTCTTTGGCCACGGTCGATGCGAGCGGCGTGACCGGCGATGTCACCCTCGGTACCGTTGCGAACGCGCTCAGCACCACGACCACCGGTGCAACGATCACGACGGGCGCTGGCAACGACTTCGTCTCGCTCAACGTCGGCGGCAGCGCTGTACTGAAGGCGATCGCTCTGGGTGCGGATACTTCGGGTGCGGCGGGCGCTGGCGATACGCTGGCTCTCTCGGGTGGCGGTGCACTCAACGGTGTCACGATCGTTGACCTTTCGTCCTCCACGGATCAGGTTTCCCAGCTCCTCGGTTCTGCGAACTCGGCTTCTCAGACGGGCATCGAGAACGTGAACCTTTCGGGCCTGAACGGGACCGCGCAGATCACTGGCACCGCCGGAAACAACATCCTCATCGGTACGGCCGGTGCGGATGCGATCAGCGCCGGCGCAGGCAATGACATCGTCACCGGCGGCACTGGCGCGGATCGCATCAACGTTGGATCGGGCACAGATACTGTGGTGCTCGCCAACGGCGACTCGGGAACGTTCGCTGTGCCAGTCGCAAACACGATCTCTACAACAACATTCGACATCATTTCGGGTGCTGGCGCTGGAGATCGCATCGACCTGACGGATGCAGCACGTACGGTTGCGACTGCGACTGACCTGACAGCCGTCGCCCTTGCAGACAACAAAGCCACGTTCGTTCGCGGTACCTACGACGCCACTGCTAACACGTTCGTTGGTAGCGCAACGGGCGCTGATACGCTGCTCGTTTATGACGCCGATGCTGCGGCCACGACAGCTCACCAGTCGGTGGTTCTGACCGGCTTCGTCAATACCGCTACTGCAGCGGCAGGTGCTGATGGCATCTTCACGCTTGCCTAATTCATGAATGCATACGGAAAGGGGGGCTCTCAGCCCCCCTTTTTTCGTTTGGCGAATCTCGTTCGTCCCATAGCGCCGACATTCCACATTTTCGGATATCAATAGCCGTTAGACACGCGCACGAACGCGCCCATGGCGACCTCGAAGGACAGGCGCCAGTCCGGTTGCCGGTCGCGGATCCAATCGTCCAGCGCGTAGAGAACCTTCACCGCTTCCTTGTTCACGGGGCGCACGGCGCGAAGACTGGCGCCCGCAATGAAGCGCAGCTGGTTGCTGCTGCGGGACAGGTCGTTCTCTTCGAAATAAAGGCGCCGCCGCTCGGCCTCCTCCTCGCGCCTCGCCTCCTCGTCCCGCAGCCGCGCGATCTCGCGCCGGGCCGCAGCCGCCACTCGTCGCGCGCGGCGCAGGAACAAGGCGAGCGCCGCCGCAAGGCCGATCAGCCCCGCGATGACGACCAGCGTCAGCTCGCCTTCCCCCTCGCCCGTCAGCGGAAGTGCTTGGACAGCTTCAGGCCTTGCGCCTGATAGTTGGAATTGAGGTCGAGCCCGTAGAGCCGGCTGGGGAGCGAGGCCATGCGCTCGTAGACGAGGCGGCCGACGATCTGGCCGTCTTCGAGGATGAAGGGCACGTCGTGGCTGCGCACTTCGAGAACCGCGCGGCTGCCGGTGCCGCCCGCCGGCGAATGGCCGAAGCCGGGGTCGAAGAAGCCGGCGTAATGGACGCGGAACTCGCCGACCAAGGGGTCGAAGGGCGTCATCTCGGCGGCATAGGCGGGCGGCACATGCACCGCCTCCTTCGAAACGAGGATGTAGAACTCGTCGGGGTCGAGCACGAGCTCGCCCGTGCCGGCGCGGTGGATCGGCTCCCAGAAGTCGAGCACCGGCTGCGCGGCGCGTTTGTCGACATCGACGACGCCCGTGTGGCGCTTGCCGCGATAGCCGACGAGCCCTTCCGCATTGCCCATGAGGTCGATCGAGAGGGCGATGCCGCCGCCCGAAATGTTGGCGTCCGCCGCGCTGGTCAGCCGGTCGCTGGCGTGGAGCGCGGCGAGGTCGGCCTCGCCGAGCTGCGCGTCGCCGGTGCGGAAACGGATCTGGCTGAGGCGCGAGCCCGGCCGCACCACGATCGGAAAGGTGCGCGGGCTGATCTCGATGAAGAGCGGGCCGTGATAGCCCGCCGGCACCTTGTCGAACTCCTGCGCGCCATCGACGAGGACGCGCGTGAAGATGTCGAGCCGGCCGGTGGAGGATTTGGGGTTCGCCGCCGCGCGGATTTCGGCCGGCAGCGCCAGTCCTTCCTGAAGCGGCACGACATAGACGCAGCCGGTTTCCAGAACCGCCCCGCCCGACAGGTCGATCTCGTGCATGGAGAAACGGTCGAGCTTGTCGGCGACGCTGACGCCGCGCCCCGGAAGGAAGCTCGCGCGCACGCGGTAGGCCCGCGCGCCGAGCCGGAGGTCCAGGCTCGCGGGCTGGATCTGATCGGTGTCGAAGGCCCGTTCGGCCGTGATGCCGCCCGCTTCGAACAGCGCCGCAATGTCTCGATCAGGAAGAATACCGCCGGTCATAGACGGGTCCTACAGGCGTCGCGCGTAAAAATCGAGATGGCTGGCGCGCTTACCCAAAGGCAAAGTCAAAATCGCCTCGCGCGGGGGCTCACCGGTGATTGATTTGTGCGGATTTGCGGCTTATGCCTCGTTCCCGTGGTGATTTTGCCGGCCGGCTTGCAGCCACGTTAAACAACTCGCTAAAGGGCCGTTTCTCGAGTTCTCCCGAGCGGTCCCGTTGGCGTGTGCTGTCTTCAAGCCGGCCCTCGGAGTGATCCTCATGTCCAAGTCCGACGCGCCCCCGCGCCTGCGGCCCGCCACGCAGATGGTCCATGGAGGCACGATGCGCTCGGGCTTCGGCGAAACCTCCGAGGCGCTCTTCCTCACCCAAGGCTTCGTCTACCCGACCGCCGAGGCCGCCGAAGCGCGCTTCAAGGGCGAGGAGCCGGGCTTCGTCTATTCGCGCTACGCCAATCCGACGACGCGCATGTTCGAAGAGCGGATGATGGCGCTGGAAGGCGCCGAGGACGCGCGCGGCACGGCCTCCGGCATGGCGGCGATCTCCACCGCGCTGCAATGCGCCGTGAAGGCGGGGGACCATGTGGTCGCCGCCCGCGCCCTGTTCGGGTCCTGCCGCTACATCATCGAGACCGTGCTCGGCCGTGCCGGCGTGTCCTGTACGCTGGTCGACGGGCGCGATCTCGACCAGTGGCGCGCGGCCGTCCGTCCCGAAACCAAGCTCTTCTTCCTGGAAAGCCCGACCAACCCGACGCTGGAACTCGTCGACATCCGCGCCGTCGCCGACATCGCCCATGCGGCGGGCGCGGTGCTGGTCGTGGACAATGTCTTCGCCACGCCGCTGCAGCAGAAGCCGCTGGAACTCGGCGCCGACGTCGTCGTCTATTCCGCGACCAAGCATATCGACGGCCAGGGCCGGTGCCTGGGCGGCGTGATCCTCTCTTCCAAGGAGTGGATAGAGACGAACGTTCAGGACTTCTTCCGCCACACCGGCCCCTCGCTCTCCCCCTTCAACGCCTGGTGCCTCCTCAAGGGCCTGGAGACCCTGCCGCTGCGCGTCGCGCAGCAGACGGCGAACGCCGCGCGCATGGCCGACGCCTTCGCCGCCTCGCCGAAGGTCGCCAAGGTCCTTTATCCCGGCCGGGCTGACCATCCGCAGGCCGAGCTGGTGAAGCGGCAGATGACGGGCGGCTCGACGCTGCTCGCGGTGGAGCTGGCCGGTGGCAAGGAAGCGGCCTTCCGCTTCTCCAACGCGCTGCGCATCATCCTCCTGTCCAACAATCTCGGCGACGCCAAGAGCCTCATCACCCATCCGGCGACGACCACCCACAAGAGCCTGACCGACGAGGCGCGCGCCGAACTCGGCATCGGGCCCGGCCTCCTGCGCCTGTCGGCCGGCATCGAGGATGCCGACGATCTGGTGGAGGATATCGAGCAGGCGCTCGCGGCGGTCTGACGCATCGAGCGGGGCGAGCGCCTCTGCCTTGCGCTCGCCTCGGTCGGCTGGCAGAGGTTTCGTCATCCCATCCATGCGGGCCGCCCCGGCGGCCCGTTTCCGCAGGCAGGCGATCGGCATGTATCAGGCGACGACACGGCATATCACCGTCCGGGTAAGCCCGAGCTTCCTGCCCGAGGAGTCGGAGCCGACGGAAGGGCGCTGGGTCTTCGCCTATCGCATCGAGATCGAGAACGGCTCGCGCGAGACCGTGCAGCTGCGCTCGCGGTATTGGCACATCACCGATGGCCGGGGGCAGGTCGAGGAGGTGCGCGGGCCCGGCGTCGTCGGCGAGGAGCCGATCCTCTCGCCGGGCGACAGCTTCACCTACATGTCGGGCTGCCCGCTGGCGACGCCGTCGGGCATCATGCGCGGCTCGTTCCGCATGGAAACGGCGGACGGGCGCAGCTTCGACATCGAAGTGCCCGCCTTCTCGCTGGATGCGCCGGAAACGAAACGCCTTCTCAACTGACGCAAGGCCAGACGCGGGATCGAAAAAAGGGCGCTCGAAGCGCCCTTTTCGTTGTCAGTCGGTCTCGTTGGTCTCGTTGCCGCCGAATTCCTCGGGCGCGAAACTATAGGCCTCGCCGCAGAATTCGCAGGTCACGTTGATCTTGCCGTCCTCGACGCTCTCGGCGATGTCCTCGGCGGAGAAACTGTCGAGCACGCCCTTGATCTTCTCGCGCGTGCAGGAACAATCGTCGCGCACCGGCACGCCGGGGAAGACCCGCACGCCGCGCTCGTGGAACAGGCGGAACAGAAGCCGCTCGACGCCGACTTCCGGGTCGGCGAGTTCGGAGGCCTCGATCGTGCCGACCAGTGCCTGAACCTCGGTCCAGGCGTCGTCTTCCTCGAAATGCGGCTCCTCGGACCCTTCCGGCGCGTCGCCGCCCGGCAGATCGGGCAGGCGCATGCGCTCGGGCGAGGACGGCAGGAACTGCGCGATCAGGCCGCCCGCACGCCAGGTCTCGCGGAAGCCGCCGCCTTCGGCGCGGCGCGACATGCGCGCGACCGCGAGGCGGATCGTGGTCGGGATCTGCTCGGACTGGCGGAAGTAACTTTCCGCCACGCTTTCGAGCGAGTCGCCATTGAGCTCCACGATGCCCTGGTAGCGCTGCGTGTGCGCGCCCTGGTCGATCGTCAGCGCCAGAATGCCCTGCCCCAGAAGCGAGGGCGGGTCGGCCCGATGCGCCGCCACCGCTTCGGCCAGCCTCTCGGCGTCGAAGCGCGCATAGGCGCGCACGCTGGAGGGCGCGGTGTAGTCCACCACGAGAAGATCGACGGGGCCGTCGGTCTGCGTCTGCGCGATGAACTTGCCGTCGAACTTCAGCGAGGTGCCCAGCAGCACGGTGAGCACGATCATCTCGGCCAGAAGCTGCGCGACGGGCGCGGGATAGTCGTGGCGGGCGAGGATCTGGTCCACCATGGCGCCGAGCTGCACCGCGCGGCCGCGCGCGTCCAGCGCCTCGACCGCGAAGGGCACGACCGCGTCGTCGCCGGCGAAACCGAACTCGCCGAGTTCCAGATGATCCTCAGCCATGCGTCGCGACGTTCCCGAACACCCAGGCGAGGATCGACTTCTGCGCGTGCAGACGGTTCTCCGCCTCGTCGAAGACCACGGACTGCGGCCCGTCGATCACCTCGTCCGTCACCTCCTCGCCGCGATGGGCGGGCAGGCAGTGCATGAAGAGCGCTTCCGGCTTGGCGTGGCTCATCAGGCGCTCGTTGACCTGATAGGGCAGGAACACGTTGTGCCCGCGCGCCTGATCCTCGCGGCCCATGGAAACCCAGGTGTCGGTGACGACGCAGTCCGCGCCGCTCACCGCCTCCTCGGGATCGCTCGTCAGGTGAAGCCGCGTGCCGGCCGCGCGCGCCGCCGCGACATAGCGCGGATCGGGCTCGGAGCCTTCGGGCGTCGCGACGCGAAGCGAGAAGTCGAACCGGCCCGCCGCCTCGATCAGCGAGTTCAGGACATTGTTGCCGTCGCCCGACCAGGCGAAGGTCTTGCCCTGGACCGGGCCGCGATGCTCCTCGAAGGTGAGGAGATCGGCCATGATCTGGCAGGGATGGGTGTCGTCGGTCAGGGCGTTGATGACCGGCACGGTCGCGGCCTCGGCCATTTCCAGAAGGCGCGAATGCTCGGTGGTGCGGATCATGATCGCGTCGACATAGCGCGACAGGACGCGCGCCGTGTCGGCGATCGTCTCGGCGCGGCCGAGCTGCATTTCCGAGCCCGACAGGAACAGCGTCTCGCCGCCGAGCTGGCGCATGCCGACATCGAAGGACACGCGTGTGCGGGTCGAGGGCTTCTCGAAGATCATGGCGAGCATGCGCCCTTCGAGCGGGCGCGGGCCCTGCCGGCCGAGCGCCTTGCGCTGGCGCGCGTCGGCGAGGATGGCGCGCAGGTCGCGCGCCTCCATCGTGGAGAGATCGATGAAGTGCCGGACCGAGGACGGGGCCGTGGGTGCGGAGGCGAGGACGCTGCTCATGCCGCGCTGCTTTCCGATTGGGACTGGGACAGGTCGGCGACGGCGGCTTCGAGCCGGTTCATCGCCTCGCGGATTTCGCTTTCGCTGACATTGAGCGGCGGCAGGAAGCGCACGACATTGTCGCCGGCCGGGGCCGCGAGCATGGCATGGTCGCGCAGGGCCTCGATCAGGCGGGTGTTGGGCACCACGGCCTTGAGGCCGATCAGGAGCCCCTCGCCGCGCACTTCGGAGACGACGTCCGGATAGCGATCGGTGAGCGAGGCGAGGCTCTGCTTGAACAGGAGCGCGTTGCGCCGCACGTCGTCGAGGAAGCCCTCCGACAGGACGACGTCGAGAACCGCGTTGCCGACCGCCATGGCGAGCGGGTTGCCGCCGAAGGTCGTGCCATGCGTTCCCGCCGTCATGCCCTTGGCCGCTTCCGCCGTGGCAAGGCAGGCGCCGAGCGGGAAGCCGCCGCCGATGCCCTTGGCCGAGGCGAGGATGTCGGGCGCGACGCCGGAATTCTCGTAGGCGTAGAAGCGCCCGGTGCGCCCGACGCCGGTCTGCACCTCGTCATAGACGAGAAGCAGGCCATGCTCGTCGCAAAGCGCGCGCAGGAGCGTCAGGAAGCCCGTCTCGACCGAGCGGATGCCGCCCTCGCCCTGGATCGGCTCGATGAGGATCGCGGCGGTCTCGGGGCCGATCGCGGCGCGCAGCGCCGCCTCGTCGCCGAAGGGCACCTGATCGAAACCCTCGACCTTCGGGCCGAAGCCTTCGAGATACTTGGCCTGTCCGCCGGCGGCGATCGTCGCGAGCGTGCGGCCGTGGAAGGCGCCCTCGAAGGTCACGATGCGGAAGCGCTCGGGATGGCCCGAGACATACTGGTAGCGCCGCGCCGTCTTGATGGCGCATTCCAGCGCCTCGGCGCCGGAATTGGTGAAGAAGACCTTGTCGGCGAAGCTCGCCTCGACCAGCCGCTGGCCGAGCTTTTCCTGCCCCGGCACGTGGAAGAGGTTCGAGGTGTGCCAGAGCTTGCCCGCCTGCTCGGCGAGTGCCGCCACGAGAAGGGGATGGGCGTGGCCGAGCGAGTTCACCGCGATGCCGCCGGTGAAGTCGAGGAACGTGCGCCCGTCGCTCGTGTGCAGCCAGACCCCCTCGCCTCGCTCCACGCGAATGTCCGCGCGCGCGAAGGTGGCAAACAGCGGATTGTCGTGGGTCTCGGCCATGGCGATACTTCTCGTTGGCATGGACAATTGAGGAAACGGCGGCGCAGCGGCGGCCGGAGCGGCGGGCAAGAACAGACCCTGCCCGCTGCGCTGCCTATACCATGGGGACGGCGCAAATTGTCAACGAATGCGGGCGGTTTCGCGCGCTCGCGCGGGACAATGCTTCCCGAGACGTCATTTTCCGGCCATAAGCTGTTGAAAAGGGGCCGAAACGATTCGCCTCACCCCGGCCGCTCTTGCCGGCCTTCGCACTCGCGTTCTAAGAACCCTCAAGGACACCAGATTTCGTGTGGGAAGCCCCGCCGATCCGCAAGGGATCGTCCGGGGCTAAGGATGTTGGCATCAGGCCACCCGCCCGCAGCGACTTGAGTACGAGGAGTCTGTTCATGAGTTGGACCGAGGAGCGCATCGAGCTGCTCACACGCCTTTGGGGCGAAGGTCGCAGCGCCAGCCAGATCGCGGCGGAGCTCGGCGGCGTCACCCGCAACGCGGTGATCGGCAAGGTTCACCGGCTGAAGCTCGACAATCGCCCGAAGAGCGGCGCCGACGAAAGCGCGATCGAGATCGCCCCGAGCCTGGTGGCGGCGGTCGCCCCCGCCCCGGCCGAGCCGACCCCGGCGCCGGTTCCGATCGTCGTCGCGGCGCCGGTGATCGCGCCGGCGGAAGCGCCTGCGCCCAAGCGCGAGTTCACCGCCCCCGCGCCGCAGCCGAGCCCGGCCCCCGCGCCGCGCGTTCTGATGCCCTCCATCCCCGCATCGTCGCCGGCGCGCGCGCCGATGCCCGCCCGCCAGCCGATGATCCATTCGGTCATGGGCGCGACGGCGCTGAAGATGGAGCCGGAAACCGAGGCTTTCGAGGAAGCGCAGCCCTTCGCGCATTCCGAAGGTGGCGAGGTCGTTCCGATGTCGCGCAACCTGACGCTGGTGCAGCTGTCGGAGCGCACCTGCAAATGGCCGCTCGGCGATCCGCTGAGCCCGGATTTCCGCTTCTGCGGCAACCATTCGCAGGATGCCTCGCCCTACTGCAAGTATCACGCGCGCATCGCCTTCCAGCCCGTGTCGGAGCGCCGCCGCGTCCGCTGAGGGCGGTGCCCGTCCGGCCAGATTTCGAAGCCCGGCCCCCGCGCCGGGCTTTTTCGTCGCCGGGCTGTTCGTCCCTCCCCTCCCCACAGGCCGCCGGCGATTGCGCGGCTCACCTGTGATCCGGGCGGGGCGATGCGCCGTTCCGCTTCGCGCCGTCCTGCGCTATGACCTTCGCCGACCCCAAAAGCCTGCGCCGCTGCCGAGCTTCCGGCTCGGCGAGCGTCGTTCTCGACGCGAGCGCGCGGCAGGCCCCCATTCGAAAAGGCTTTGAGATGACCGACACGACCCTTCCCGACCGCCTCGCGATCGATCCCGACAGCCCGTTCTTCGACGAGGCGCTGCTCGCGCGCGGCATCGGCATCCGCTTCAACGGCGCCGAGAAGACCAATGTCGAGGAATATTGCGTCAGCGAAGGCTGGGTCCGCGTCGCCGCCGGCAAGGCGAAGGACCGCCAGGGCAAGCCGCTCCTGATGAAGCTGAAGGGCACGGTCGAGCCCTATATCAAGGACGACGCGGCCGAGGGCTGACATCGGCCCTATCCGCAAAAGAAAGCGCCGCGAGAGACAGGGTCCCTCGCGGCGTTTTTCGTTTCGGGAACGCTCGGTTCGTCCGAAATCAGCTCGCTTCGGCCCGCTGGGCGGCGGGCTTGGCGGCGGCCGTGAAATTCTCGTCCAGCGAATAGCCGGCGCCGCGCACGGTGCGGATCGGATCGCGCTGGCGGCCCCGGTTGATCGCCTTGCGCAGGCGGCCGACATGAACGTCCACCGTGCGCTCGTCGACATAGATGTCGCGGCCCCAGACGCCGTCGAGCAGCTGCTCGCGCGAGAAGACGCGGCCGGGCGACTGCATCAGGAATTCCAGAAGGCGGAACTCGGTCGGTCCGAGCTTCACCTCGCGCCCCGCGCGCCGAACGCGATGGGTTTCGCGGTCGAGATCGAGATCGCCCGCCACGAGCTGGCTGGAAATGCGCTCGGGCTTCACCCGGCGCAGCATGGCGCGCACGCGCGCCATCAGCTCGGGCGTCGAGAAGGGTTTCACGACATAATCGTCCGCGCCGACCGACAGGCCGCGCACCCGCTCGGATTCCTCGCCGCGCGCCGTCAGCATGATGATCGGCAGGCGCTCGGTCTCGGGCCGCGTGCGCAGGCGCCGGCAAAGCTCGACGCCCGACAGGCCGGGCAGCATCCAGTCGAGGAGAAGAAGGTCCGGCACGCCTTCCTTCAGGCGAAGGTCGGCTTCGTCGCCCCGGCCGATCACGTCGACATCGTAGCCTTCGGCTTCGAGATTGTAGCGCAGGAGGACGCCGAGCGCTTCCTCGTCCTCCACCACGGTGATCCGCGCGCCCATACGGGTTTATCCGTTCACGCTGGAGGTGGGAGCGGCGATCGAGGTCGTGATATCGCCCTTGGGACGCTCGGCCTCCATCTGCTTGCCGGTCTTGATGTAATAGACCGTCTCGGCGATGTTGGTCGCATGGTCGCCGATGCGCTCGATGTTCTTGGCCGAGAACAGAAGATGCGTGCAAGCCGTGATGTTGCGCGGGTCTTCCATCATATAGGTCAGGAGTTCGCGGAACAGCGAGGTGTAGAGCGCGTCGATCTCGGCGTCCTGCGCGCGGATTTCGAGCGCCCGCACGTCGTCGCGCGTGGCATAGACGTCGAGCACGTTCTTCAGCTGCGCCAGCGCGAGTTCCGACATGTGCTCGATGCCGCGCACGAGCTGCACCGGCTGCTTGTGGTCGGTGACCGCGATGACGCGCTTGGCGATGTTCTTGCCGAGATCGCCGATGCGCTCCAGATCGCTGGAGATGCGGATCGCGCCGACGATCTCGCGCAGGTCGTGGGCCATGGGCTGGCGCTTGCCGATCGTCATCACGGCGCGCTCGTCCACCTCGCGCTGCAGCGTGTCCAAAAGGATGTCGTCGGCGACCACGGACTGCGCCAGACCCCAGTCGGAGCGGATGAGCGCGGAAACGGCCTGCTCCACCATGCGCTCGGCCTGGCCGCCCATCTCGGAAATGCGACGCAGGATGAACTTCAGTTCTTCGTCATAGGACGAAACGATATGGGTTTCCATGGAGCGAACTCCTCCTTGCTTGCGGCGGAGGGCCCGCCTCGCGCGGGGCGCGCGGGCGGGCCAGCGGCGGACGTCAGCCGAAGCGGCCGGTAATGTAGTCCTGCGTGCGCTTGTCGTCGGGATTCTGGAACATCTTCTCGGTCGGGCCGACCTCGACGATCTTGCCCAGATGGAACATGGCGGTGCGCTGGGACACACGCGCGGCCTGCTGCATCGAGTGCGTGACGATGACGATCGTGAAGTTCTGCTTCAATTCGTCGATCAGTTCCTCGACGGTCGCGGTCGCGATCGGATCGAGCGCCGAGCAGGGCTCGTCCATCAGGATCACCTCGGGCGACACGGCGATGGCGCGTGCGATGCACAGGCGCTGCTGCTGGCCGCCCGACAGGCCGGTGCCGGCGTCATGGAGGCGATCCTTCACCTCCTCGAACAGGCCCGCCTTGCGCAGCGAGGTCACGACGACCTCTTCCAGATCGGTCTTCGACTTGGCGAGGCCGTGGATCTTGGGTCCATAGGCGACGTTCTCGAAGATCGACTTCGGGAACGGATTGGGCTTCTGGAACACCATGCCGACGCGGGCGCGCAGTTCCACGACGTCGATCTGCGGGTCGTAGATATCCTCGCCGTCGAGCGTGATGAGGCCCTTGACCTTGGCACCCTCGACCGTGTCGTTCATGCGGTTGAGCGAGCGCAGGAAGGTCGACTTGCCGCAGCCCGAAGGCCCGATCAGCGCCGTCACCTGCCGCTCGTAGACGTCGAGATTGACCTCGAACAGGGCCTGCTTCGCGCCGTAGAAGACCGAGACGTTCTCGCCCTTCATCTTGGTCGCAAGGATCGGCGCGTTGGCTTTCGGGGCGGCGGTCAAATGAAGATTGTCCATCATAATCAATCCGTTCGGTCCTACCAGCGGCGCTCGAAGCGACGACGAAGCAGAATGGCGGTGATGTTCATGACCGCCAGGAAAAGGAGAAGCACGATAATCGCGCCGGACGTGCGCTCCACGAAGGCGCGCTCGGCCTCGTTGGCCCACATGTAGATCTGTACGGGCAAGGCCGTGGCCGGGTCCATGGGCGTCGCGGGATAGTTCGCGACGAAGGCCACCATGCCGATCAGGAGGAGCGGCGCGGTTTCACCCAGCGCATGGGCGAGGCCGATGATCGTGCCGGTGAGAATGCCCGGCATGGCCAGCGGCAGGACATGCTGGAACACCATCTGCATCCGGGAGGCGCCGAGCCCGAGGGCGGCGGCGCGGATCGAGGGCGGCACGGCCTTCAGCGCCGCGCGGGTCGCGATGATGATCGTGGGCAGCGTCATCAGCGTCAGCACCAGACCGCCGACCAGCGAGGCCGAGCGCGGCAGCCCCATCCAGTTGACGAACACCGCAAGGCCGAGAAGGCCGTAGACGATCGAAGGCACGGCGGCCAGATTGTTGATATTGACCTCGATCAGGTCCGTGAAGCGGTTCTTGGGCGCGAATTCCTCGAGATAGATCGAGGCGGCGACCCCGATCGGCAAGGCGAGCGCCAGGACGATGCCCATCATGTAGAGCGAGCCGATGAGGGCCACGCCGACGCCGGCGGTCTCGGCGCGCGCCGAGGCGCCGAAGGTGAAGAGGCCGGTGTTGAAGCGTTGCTCCAGGTCGCCCTTGGCCTCGAGCTGGCGGATCCATTCGAGCTGCTGGTCCTTGATCGGCCGGCGCGCTTCGGGAACCGAAAGGTCGTACTGGCCCTTCACCGCCGAATCCACGGTGGAGTTGGCGTAGATCCAGATTTCCTGCGTGGTGCCGATGATCGACAGATCGTCCATCACCATGTTGGCGAGCTGGGCGCGCACGCCCTGCGAGACGAGCTGCATGGCCGAACTCATCGCGGCGCGATTGTTCGGGTCGATGCCGAGCTCCTGGGCGAGCGAATCCTGCACGAGGCGCGGATAGTTCACCGTGCGCAGCACCGTCGGATCGGCCTTGGCCTTGTCGTTCGGGTCGATGATGCTCTTGGAGAAGGTGATCGGTAGGCGGATCTGCGTCTGGAAGAAGGCGGTGTAGCCCTGCCCGATCACCGTCCAGAGGAGGACGGCGAGGAAGATCATGCCGATCGCGATGGCCGTCAGGCCATAGGCGCGGAAGCGGCGCTCGGAGGCGTAGCGGCGACGCAGGCCGATGTCGCGGCGCTCGGGGCGCGCGGATGTCGGGACGGCCTGGCCCGGGGAGATCGTCGTATCGCTCATCAGTCGTACTGCTCCCGATACTTGCGCACGATGGCAAGGGCGATGATGTTGAGGATCAGCGTCATCACGAAGAGCGTGATGCCGAGCGCGAAGGCGACGAGGCTCTGCGGCGAGGTGAAGTCGAGATCGCCGGTGAGCTGCGAGACGATCTTGACCGTGACCGTCGTCATGGCCTCGAACGGGTTGAGCGTGATGTTGGCCGCGATGCCCGCCGCGAGCACGACGATCATGGTCTCGCCGATGGCGCGCGAGGCCGTCAGCAGAAGCGCCGAGACGATGCCGGGAAGCGCCGCCGGCAGCACCACCCGCTTCACGGTCTCGGACGGGGTCGCGCCGAGGCCCATCGAACCGTCCCGCAGCGAACGCGGCACGGCGGTGATGATGTCGTCCGACAAGGAGGACACGAAGGGGATCAGCATGATGCCCATCACGAGGCCGGCGGTGAGGATCGACTGCGCCTGGATGAAGCCGGTGTAGTCGCCGGTCAGAAGACCGTTGATGTCGGCCGAGATGTCGCGAAGGAAGGGGCCGACCGTGATCAGCGCGAAGAAGCCGTAGACGATGGTCGGGATGCCGGCCAGCACCTCGAGCAGCGGCTTGACGATCGAGCGCACGCGGCTGGAGGCGTATTCGGCCATGTAGATCGCGGCGAAGAGACCGACCGGCACGGCGAAGACCATGGCCACGAAGGCGATGTAGAGCGTGCCGGCGAGAAGCGGGATGATGCCGAACTGACCGGCGGCTTCCGACCCGGCGGCGGCGAAGCGCGGCTCCCACACCGTGCCGAAGAAGAAGTCGGCGGGCGAGATGCGCTGGAAGAAGTCGATCGATTCGAACAGCATCGAGCAGACGATGCCGACCGTCGTCAGGATGGCGATCGAGGAGCAGACGACGAGGAAGACCTTGACGACCTGCTCGACCTTGTTGCGGGCCCGCAGGCGAACCGCGATGCGCGACTGGGAGAGGAAGAGGCCGCCGAGCGCGAGCGCCACGATGACGACCGTCATGGCGATGCTGCTCGTGTCCTCCATCCGGTTCTTTTCGACGGCGATCGGGACCATGGCGTCCGTCGCGCCGCCCGGCAGCGGAATGGAGCGCCGCTCGAACAGGGGCTGGAGCTGCGCGATGCCGGCGTTTTCGAGGCCGCGCTGCTCCTCGGCCGGCAGGGCGCGTATGCCCTGGCCGAGCGAGCGCACGAGGCTGCGGCCGAGCGAGATCGAGGCGCTCTGCGTGTCGCTTTCCAGGCGGCTCTCGACGGTCGCGAAGATCACCGCGGGGGAGATCGCGAGCCAGAGCGCCATAAGCAGAAAGGCGGGCACCGTCGCCCAGCAGAAGACATAGGCGCCATGATAGGTGGGGCGGGAATGCACCTTGGCATTCGGCGCGTCGGGCAGCGCGGCGCCCTTGCGACGGCCGAGCACATAGCCCGCCACGCCAATCGCCAGGACAATCAGAATCAAGGCAAATACGGACACCGTTCGCCGTCTCCAACGAGGATCATGAGCTGGCCCGTCCCTCCCGGGACCGGAGACCGGCTCGCGGTGAAAGTGAAGAGGCCGGCGCTAGCGGCCGGCCTCCCTGTCGATCCGAGGATTACTCGGCGATCGTGGTGCCGGCTTCGAAGGCCTTGCGGGCCTCTTCGCGCTGCGCCTCGGGGGCGGGCACGAGGCCGTACTGGGCGAGCGGGCCGTCGGGGCCGATCATCTGGTCGTCGAGCCAGAAGGTCACGAACTCCTTGAGGCCCGGGACGACGCCGACATGCGCCTTCTTGACGTAGAAGTAGAGCGGACGCGACACCGGATACTCGCCCGAGGCCACGGTCTCGACCGAAGGGGTGACGCCGCCGACGGTGGCGACCTTCAGCTTGTCCTGGTTCTGCTCGTAGAAGGCGAGACCGAACACGCCCACGCCCTGCGGGTTGGCGGCAATGCGGGCGAGCGTCTCGGTGTAGTCGCCGGCGATGTCCACCGCCTTGCCGTCGTTGCGGACCTGGTGGCACTGCTGCGCCGCCGCCTTGTCGTCCAGGCCGGACTTCTTGAAGGCTTCCAGAGCGCCCGTGGCCTTGCAGCCGGCGACGACGGTCTTCTCTTCGAAGACTTCGCGCGTGCCGTGGTTCTCGGCCGGGATGAAGGCGATGATGTCCTGGCTCGGCAGCGAGGGGTCGACGTCGGACCACTTGGTGGCGGTGTTGTCGACGACCTTGCCGTCCTTGACGACCTTGGCGGCGAGCGCCTTGAAGATCGTGTCCGGTGTCAGGGCGAAGCTCGGGCCGGACGCGGCCGAGGCGAAGACGATGCCGTCATAACCGAAACGGACCTCCTGGATCGCCGTCACGCCGGTGTCCTTGCAGGCCTTCTTCTCGGAGTCCGAGATCGCGCGCGAGGCGTTGGCGATGTCGATCGTCTCCGGGCCGACGCCGGCGCAGAACTGACGGAAGCCGCCCGACGTGCCGCCCGACTCGACCACCGGGGTCGGGAAGTCCGGGAAGATCTCGCCGAAATTCTGAGCCACGATCTGCGCATAGGGCAGAACCGTGGACGAGCCGGCGGCGTGAACCGGCTGCGTGGCCTGCGCGAAGGCAGCGCCCGTGGTCATGACGGACGCGCCGAGAACGAGGCTGGCGAGAAGGGATTTGGTCACAGGCGTTTCTCCATCGAAACGTTTCGAATGCGAACCGCCGCGAGCCCATTCGTCGTCGGCGCCGTTCGATGTCGGTCTAGCCGTCCGACGCAACCTATCTATGACAAATCCGCATCCGATTTATGACACTCTATCCCTCTGTTTCATAACGGTTTTTCCGAAATCACCGGAAATGCGCCTGCGGAAGCGAACGCTGAAGGTCGAGCCCTCGCCGGGAATCGATGCAATCGAGAGCCGCGTGTTGTGCCGAATGAGGACGTTGCGCACGATGCTGAGCCCGAGCCCGGTGCCCCGCACGCGCCCGCTTCCGTCCTCGACGCGGTAGAAGCGCTCCGTCAGGCGCGGCACGTGCTCGGGCGCGATGCCCTGCCCGAAATCGCGCACGAAAGCGTCCACGGTCTCTTCGGTGCGCAGGAGGCCGATCTCGATCCGCCCGCCCCCGTCGCCGTATTTCATGGCGTTCTCGGCGAGATTGCCGAAGACCTGGACGAGCTCGTCATGGTCGCCGTTGACCAGCGCGTCCTCTTCCAGCCCGACGAGGTCGAGGGCGAGGCCCTTCTCGGCGGCGGTCGGCGCGGCCTGCTGCGCGACGACGCGCAGGACCGAGGCGAGGTCGGTGAGTTCGTTCGGCTCCAGGCGCCGGCGCATCTCGACGCGCGACAAGGACAGGAGATCGTCGATCAGCCGCGACATGCGCCGCGCCTGCTCCTGCATGATGTCGAGAAACTGCGCGCGGGCCTTGGCGTCGTCGCGCGCGGGGCCTTTCAGCGTCTCGATGAAGCCCGAGAGCGAGGCGAGCGGCGTGCGCAGCTCGTGGCTGGCATTGGCGACGAAATCGGTGCGGATGCGCTCTATGCGCCGCATCTGCGTGCGATCGCGAAACAGGGCCAGGAAGAACAGGGGCTGCGGCTCGCCCGGCATGGGCATCGGCAGGATATCCACCGCCCAGGCGCGCTCGGAGGGTGCGCGCTCGGCATATTCGGTCATCTGCGCCTCGCCGCTCTCGATCGATTCGGCCATGGCCGCGATCAGTTCGGGGGCGCGAAAGCGCATGGCGATCGGGTCGCCCAGCACCATGTTGCCGAAGGTCTGGATGCCGACCGTGTTGGAAAAGCGAAGCGCCAGGTTGCGGTCCAGCACGAAGGCGGGCTCGCGCATGGCGTCCACCACGCTCTTGACGCTGGCATTCGGCCAGAGCGGCGAAGGCAGAACGGTCTTGGCCGCCTTGCGCCGGCGCGAGGCGCGCGCCCCGCGCTGCACCAGCCAGGCGCAAGCGGCCGCCGCCAGCGTCGCGAGCGCCAGGACGCGCACCTCGGGCTCGGCATAGGCGATCACGAGGAGCCCCGCCACGCAGACGAGGGTGGCGAGGGACGGGAGGGCACGGCGACGGGCGTCGTCGGAATGAGGAGCAGGTTCGGCCATGCCGGAAAGGTCTACCGCTTCGTTAACGCGTTTTCACTGAACGAAGGGCAGGCATCGCACGCCCAATCGTCAAACGCATGACACCGAGCCCGCCGCCTCGCCCGATGGCGGCGGGTGGAGCGCGATCAGCTGAGGTCGCGAAGGCGCAGCGAGTAGAGGTCGACATCGCTGGGGCTCGTTCCCAGGCCCGGCGCGATGGCGAGGTTCACGTCCCTGCTGGCCACCGCCGGCACGGTCACGTCGAACACGAAGGCTTCCTCGGGCATGTCGGTGGAAAAACGCTGGTCGTTGCAGACGTTCTGCTGGCCGACGAGGCACCGCACGCTGAATTCGCGCATCGCGCCGTCGGGCGAGCCGGCGACCACTTCGATGCGAACCTGCCGGCCGGCGATCTGCTGAACGATCCCCGGTCCGATCTTCAGGAGCGCCTCGTCCCGGCTGCCGGCGGGCGTGGAAATGCGCACCGCCTCGCGGTTGTCGGGCTTGGCCACCGCCTCGATGCGCCCGCCCGTCGGGGTGGACAGGGATTCCAGATCGTTGCCGTCGAACACGTCGATCCAGGCGAGCTTGGGCAGCCCGTCGCTCGGCTGGATGGCGCTCGTGGTGGCCGGGTCCGCCGACGAGCCGCCGCGCAGCGCGCCGGTGATGGCATAGGCCAGAAGCGCGAGACCGAGCGCCAGAAGCACCGCCAGCGCCGGGACCTTCCAGTTGAAGGCCGCGCTCGGGGCCTCGCCCGCCGGGCGTCCGCCCCCCGGCGTCCAGCCGGCCCCTTCGTGCGGCTCGTCGTCAGCGGGTCCGCCCGCGCCCGGAAAGGCCGCGGTCTCGCCTGAAGACACGGTCGGCAGTGCGGGCTCGTAAGGGTCGGCCTCGGCCTCTTGGAAACCGTCCGGCTGGGCGTTGGCCGGATAGCTGTGCGGGGCGAAGTCCGCTTCCACGCGGTTGATCGTCTCGGCGAGACGGGTCCGCTGGTCCAGCGCGCTCGCCTCGTCCGCGCCTCGCGATTCCAGCATCCGCTCCAGGGCTCGCTCGGACGCGGCATAGATGCTCTCCCGAAAGGCGGGATCGCGCGTGTCGCCACCTTCCAGCGCCCGTCGCAGGCTGTCTTCCATCGCGCTCATGATGTCTCCGAACTGGGCAGCGAGCGGACCGGAGGCCAAGGCCCCCGTCCACCGCTTCGAACCGTGTGGATACTGAAAGCAGGCCGATGGAGCAATTGAAAGGCACGCGCGGGCCGACTTATCTCCTTTCGCGCCTCGGGCGAAACGCGGCATCCGACTTTACTTCGCCGTCGAACGACCAATCTCAGACGCTGGTTCGACCAACAGGCGCCCTGATGCAGACTGACCCGTTCTCCCCCGCCCCCAACCCGATCTCGGATCACGGTGTCATCGGGGACATGAACACGATCGCTCTCGTGGCGCCGGATGGGCGGATCGACTTCTTCTGCCATCCCAGCATCGATTCCCCCTCGCTGTTCTGTGGCCTGCTCGACACCGGCAAGGGCGGCGAGTTCCGCCTCTGGGCCGATGCCGAGGGGCTGACCTATCGGCAGATCTATCTGCCCGACACCAACATTCTCCTCACCCGCTTTCTCGGCAAGGAGGGGATCGGCGAGATCACCGATTTCATGCCGACCGACGGTTCGGGGCGCATCGTACGCCGCGCCAAGGCGATCATGGGGCCGATGCGCTTCCGGGTGGAGATCCGCCCCGCGCCCGAATACGGCGCGTCGAGCCCGAGCTTTCGCGCCGTGCCCGGCGGCTTTGCCGTGAGCTGGACCCGCGCCTCGGACGGCGGACGCGAGGAGGTCTTCTTCTATTCCTCGATCGAGCTGCGGCTCGAGAACGACACGATCACCGGCGCCGCCGATCTGTCGGAGGACCAGTCGATCTATGTCGTGTTCTGTCCCGGCCGGGCCGAGGCGCCACCGATCGAGCCGGGCTACGCCCGCCGGGCCTTCTTCCAGACGCGCGAATTCTGGCATGGCTGGGTGCGGCAGGGGCGCTACCCGACCTTCTGGCGCGAACTCGTGGTGCGCTCGGCGCTGACCCTGAAGCTCCTCACCTCGGCGCGGCACGGCTCGATCGCGGCGGCCGGCACGTTCGGCCTGCCCGAGGTGATCGGCGGCGAGCGCAACTGGGACTATCGCTTCTGCTGGGTGCGCGACAGCGCCTTCACGCTCTACGCCCTGTCGCGGCTCAACTATTTCGACGAGGCCGAGACCTTCATCCACTTCCTGATGGAGCGCATCGTCGAGCCGCATGACGGCGCCGAGTCCGGCCTTCAGATCATGTATGCGATGGACGGAGCGGAGAAGCTGCCCGAAGTCTCGCTCGATCATCTGGCCGGCTATCGCGGCTCGCGACCCGTGCGCGTCGGCAACGCCGCCTATCGCCAGCGCCAGATGGACATCTACGGCGAGTTCATGGACGCGGTCTATATCGCGACCAAGGCGCGCGGAAAGCCGGCTTATGCGGTCTGGACCAAGCTCGCGCGACTGATGGACTGGCTCTGCGACCATTGGCACCTGCCCGACAAGGGCATCTGGGAAAGCCGGGGCGAGGACCGCGAATATCTCTCCTCGCGCCTCATGTGCTGGGTGGCGCTCGATCGCGGCATGAAGATCGCGGAGGGCCAGTCCCTGCCCGCCGACATCCAGCGCTGGCGCTCCGAGCGCGACGCGATCCAGCGCAGCATCATCGAGGAGTTCTGGAACAAGGAGCTCGGCGCCTTCACCCAGTTCAAGGGCTCCAAGACACTCGACGCGGTCGTTCTCCTGATGCCGCTCGTCAAGTTCATCAACCCACGCGACCAGATGTGGACCTCGACGCTGAAGGCCGTGCAGGCCAATCTCGTCCACGACTGCCTCGTGAAGCGCTACATCAACGCCGACGAGAACGACGACGGGCTGGAGGGCGAGGAAGGCTTCTTCACCATCTGCTCCTTCTGGTATGTCGAGGCCCTGGCGCGCTCGGGCTTCGTGGCCGAGGCGCGGCTTCTGTTCGAGAAGCTGCATTCCTACGCCAACCATCTCGGCCTGTATTCGGAGGAACTGTCCTCCTCGGGCGACCATCTCGGCAATTTCCCGCAAGGGCTGACGCATCTGTCGCTGATCTCGGCCGCGATCTGGCTCGACCGCGCCCTGTCGTCCGATCGCGGCGACCCCGCCAACATCTCCCATCAGATGATCGAGGACCCCGATGGCATCTACTGACCTCCACTCCCTCGCCGGACAGACGGCGCTCGTCACCGGCTCCTCCTCCGGCATCGGCGAAGCCATCGCGGTGGAACTCGCGCGGGCGGGCGCCGACATCGTCGTCAACTACCACGGCAAGCCCGAAAGCGCCGAGGACACGGTGAACAAGGTCAAGGCGCTCGGCCGGCGCGCCCTCGCCGTGCAGGCGGACGTCTCCTCCGAGGCGGACGTGATCGCGCTGTTCGACCAGGGCGAGGACGCGCTCGGGCCCCTCGACATCGTCGTCTCCAATGCCGGCCTGCAGCGCGATGGCGCGATCGCCGACATGTCGCTGGACGACTGGAACACGGTGATCTCGACCAATCTCACCGGCGGCTTTCTGGTCGGGCGGGAGGCGATCCGGCGCTTTCGCAAGAAGGGGATGCGCGAGGATGTCAGCCGCTCGCTCGGCAAGCTCCTGTTCGACAATTCGGTGCACCAGCGCATTCCCTGGGCCTTCCGCGTCAATTACGCGGCGTCCAAGGGCGGGCTCAAGCTCCTGATGGAATCGCTGGCGCAGGAGGTCGCGCACGAGAAGATCCGCGTCAACGCCGTCGCCCCCGGCGCCATCGCCACGGCGATCAACCAGTCCGAGCGCGAGAAGCCGGGCGGGCTCGAAGCCATGCTGAAGCTCATCCCCTATGGCCGGGTCGGCGAGCCCGTGGATATCGGCCGCGTCGCCGCCTTCCTCGTGTCGGACGCCGCCGAATACATCACCGGCCAGACGCTGTTCGTCGATGGCGGCATGACGCTCTATCCGGGCTTTCGCGGCAACGGCTGACCGCCCAGCAAAAAAGGCGGCCCGGGAGGCCGCCTTTTTTGGGATAATCCGACAATGCCGAAGGGTCAGACGATCTCGTCTTCCTCGCCTTCCTCGGGCTCCGTGCGGCGCATGGAGGAGAGCTTGGCGAAGACGGCGGCGGCATCCAGTTCCTCGTCCTCGCGCGGGGCGGGACGGTAGTTCTGGGTCTGCGCGGCCGACAGAAGACGCTCCTCCTCGGCGAGTTCCTCGGGACGGGGCATGCCGCGCGAGGCCTTCTCGACTTCGAGATCGAGGTCGATCTGCGAGCAGAGGCCGAGCGTCACCGGGTCCATCGGCTGAAGGTTGGCCGAGTTCCAGTGCGTGCGCTCGCGGATCTGCTCGATCGTGTGCTTGGTCGTGCCAACGAGGCGCGAGATCGCGTTGTCCTTCAGCTCGGGATGGTTGCGCACCAGCCAGAGAATGGCGTTCGGGCGATCCTGGCGCTTGGAAACGGGCGTGTAGCGCGGTCCCTTGCGCTTGGCCTCGGGAACGCGAACCTTGGGCGGCGCGAGCTTCAGCTTGTGGCGCGGGTCCTTCTCGGCGCGCACGATCTCGTCGCGCGTCAGCTGTCCCGTGATGATCGGGTCCATGCCCTTGATGCCCTGCGCCGCCTCGCCGTCCGCGATCGCCTTCACTTCGAGCGGATGCAGCGTGCAGAATTCCGCGATCTGTTCGAACGACAGCGAGGTGTTGTCCACCAGCCAGACGGCCGTGGCCTTCGGCATCAGGAGCTGCTGAGCCATGGGTAATAGTCTCCTAGTGGCCCACCCGGAGGAGCAGGCTGTGGTCATGCCACGAATGCGGGAATTAACGCGAACTATAAGGGCTCCGTCCCGCGTTCGCAAGGAAGTCCGATGCTTGGGGGCGGACTATCGCCCTTCGGGAAGGAGCACGAGCTTGCCGATATGGTCGCGCTCCATGTGCCGGTGCGCTTCGGCCGCCTCGCGCAGCGGGTAGGTCGCCTCGATCAGGGGTTTGACGCGGCCCGATTCGAGAAGCGGCCAGACATGGGCCTGAAGATCGGCGGCGAGCGCCGCCTTGAAGGCGTGGTCGCGCGCCCGGAGCGTGGAGCCGGTGAGATGAAGCCGCTTCTGCATCACGAGGTTGAGATCGATCTCGACCCTGGCGCCCTGAAGAAAGGCGATCTGCACGATGCGCCCGTCGCTCGCCGCCGCCTGGAGATTGCGGTTCGTGTAGTCGCCGCCCACCATGTCGAGCGTGAGGTCGGCGCCGCGCCCGTCGCGCCAGGTCTTCAAGCTCGCGACGAAATCGTCCTCGCGGTAGTTGATCGCGAGATCGGCGCCGAGCCGACGCGCGGCCTCGGCCTTGTCGGCGCTGCCCACCGTGGTCGCGACATGCGCGCCCAAAGCGTGGGCGAGCTGGATCGCCGTCGTGCCGATGCCCGACGTGCCGCCGTGAACGAGGAAGGTCTCGCCCTCCCGCAAGGCGCCGCGCTGGAAGACATTGTGCCAGACGGTGAGGAAGGTTTCGGGCACGGCGGCGGCTTCCGCAAAGCCGAGGCCGCTCGGCACGGGCAAGGCGCTGCCCGCGTCCGCCAGCGCATAGTCGGCATATCCGCCGCCCGGCAGGAGCGCCATGACACGGTCGCCCTCGCGCCAGTTCGCGACGCCCTCGCCCAAGGCGGCGACGCGGCCGGCGACTTCGAGCCCCGGCCAGTCCGGCGCGCCGGCGGGCGCGGGATAGGCGCCCTTGCGCTGGAGAATGTCGGGCCGATTCACACCCGCCGCGTGAACCTCGATCAGGATCTGCCCCGCGCCGGGCCGAGGCACGCTCGCTTCGCGCGGCACCAGCACCTCCGGCCCGCCATGGCCGTTGAGGGCGACGATCGTCATCTGATCCGGCAGGCTCATGGGCTTCACCCCTTTTCTCGTCTCGGTCCGCTAAGGATAGGGTCTTGAGACGAGTGTCGAGGCGCTAACGGCTCATTTACCGCATTCGATTAAAACTGTGGGTGTCCAATTCGTTGGATGGCGACCCTGATGGTTGTCGACGTCTCCCTGTTGAAACTTGAAAGAGCCGCCCCGTGCGGCTCTCTTTTTTCCAGGCGTGCGCCCGAAGCGGCGCATCTATGGCGAACGCGCGTTAACCAATTCGGTGCGAAGCGGCTTGCACGCGGTCGAGCTTGCGTAGAGGATTCCGGTCAACAGGCTGGCCGGCATTATGCCGCGCGGGCCGTGCAACGATTCTTGCTCAGGCTGGTTATCTCCGCATGTCACAGAAGCCATCCGATCAGACCTCGTTCCAAACCGTGCGGATCGCCGAACGCCTCGCCTTTTCGGCGTCGTTCCAGCCGATCTTCGATGCTGGAATGAATCTGGTCGATGAAACCGCCGCCTATCTCGACGGAGACGGGCGCCGGGACGTGAAGACCCTGTCGCGCGGCGCAGCGACGCTTTACGCCGCCGAATCCATGCGCCTGACGACACGCCTCATGCAGGTCGCCTCCTGGCTCCTTCTCCAGCGCGCGGCCAACCAGGGTGACATGTCCCGGTCGCAGGTCGAGGCGGAAAAGGGCAAGGTGCGCCTCGACAGCAGCGCCGAGGGCGTCGATTCGCCCTTCTACGACGAGTTGCCCGAGAGCTTCCGCGACATCGTGGAGCGCGCGCTTCTTCTGGAGCGCCGCATCGCCATGCTGGACCGCGAAATCTACGGCTCGCCTGCCCCGGTGGAGACGGTCGCCCCCAATCCGGTCGGCCAGCAGATCGACCTCCTGCGCACCGCCTTCGCGATGTAACGCGAGTTCCCCATTCCATTCGAACGCAGCGCCGTCGGAGCCCTTCCGGCGGCGCTTTTTCGTGCCGTGTGCGCGCGTTGCGCGACGGCGGGCAGGCAACAAAAAACCCGGCGCGACGGCCGGGTTTCCTGCGATCCGAAACGGATGGGCGTCGGGCTTAGATGCCGAGGCCTTCGTAGCGCTTCTTGAAGCGCGACACGCGGCCGCCGCGATCCAGCATCTGCTGGTTGCCGCCGGTCCAGGCCGGGTGGCTGGTCGGGTCGATGTCGAGGTTCAGCTTGTCGCCGGCCGAGCCGTAGGTCGAGCGGGTCTGGTACTCGGTGCCGTTGGTCATCACGACGGTGATGGTGTGGTAGTCGGGGTGGATTTTCTGCTTCATGATGTCCTCACAGCCGATAACGCGCTCGCACTCACCAAGTCCTTCGGGCCTTTCCCAAGCGCGGGAACGGGCCGTTCGGGCCGGAATGAGGAGCGCGATCGCTTTCAAATTCAAGGGCGAGCCTATACATGAGGGGCCGATAGCGCACAAGGCCGCAAAGGCGATCCGATCTTGGCACGTTCCATCAGGAAGAGCGCGGGGGAAAAGAAGTCCCGCACGTTGAAACCGCTCGCGCGCCTCTGGCCCTATGTGAAGCGCCACCGGGGCCTCGTCGCCGGCGCCCTCGTCTTCCTGCTTCTCGCCTCGATCACCACCCTGTCCTTTCCGCTGGCCGTCCGGCGCGTCGTGGATCACGGCTTCATGTCCGGCGACACGGGATTCGTGGACACCTATTTCGGCATGCTGGCCGTCCTCAGCATCGTTCTCGCGCTCGCCAGCGCCGGGCGCTATTATTTCGTCATCACGATCGGCGAGCGCATCGTGGCGGAGCTGCGCAAGGACGTGTTCCGCCACGTCATCGGCCTGTCGCCGAGCTTCTACGACCGCACCCTCTCGGGCGAGATCGTCTCGCGCCTGACCGCCGACACGGTGCAGATCAAGTCGGCCGTCGGCGCCACCGCCTCGCTCGCGCTGCGCAACGTCATTCTCTTCGTCGGCGCCGTGGCGATGATGGCCTTCACCAGCCCCAGCCTGTCGCTGATCGTGATTCTCGCCATTCCCCTGATCGTCCTGCCGCTCGTCGCCTTCGGCCGCTCGGTGCGCCGGCGCTCGCGCGCCGCGCAGGACCGGCTCGCCAGCGCCAGCGCCTATGCCGGCGAGGCGATCGGGGCCGTGCGCGCCGTGCAGGCCTTCACGGCCGAGCCCGGCGCCAACCGGCGCTTCGGCGCGGCGGTGGACGAGGCCTTCGAAGCCGCCCGCCGCTCGGTGACCTCGCGCGCGCTGCTCACCGCCTTCGCCATCTTCCTGATCACCGTCTCGATCATCATCGTGCTCTGGATCGGCGCGCATCGCGTGGTGGACGGCACGATGAGCGCGGGCACGCTCGGGCAGTTCCTGCTTTATGCCGTGTTCGCCGCCTCCAGCCTCGGCCAACTCAGCGAGGTCTGGGGCGACCTGACGGCGGCGGCCGGCGCCACCGAGCGCCTGTCGGAGCTTCTGGACGAGGAAGCGACCATCCGCTCCCCCGCCGCCCCGCGCCCCTTCCCCTCCCCCGCGCGCGGCGCCCTGCGCTTCGAGGCCCTGTCCTTCCGCTATCCCGGCGCGCCGGAGCGCCCGACCTTGAGCGGCATCGATCTGGACATCCGCCCCGGCGAGACGGTCGCGCTCGTCGGCGCGTCCGGGGCCGGCAAGTCGACGCTCTTCGCGCTCATCGAGCGCTTCTACGATCCGAGCGAAGGACGCATCCTCGTCGATGGCCTGGATATCCGCGAGGTCGATCTGCAGGCCCTGCGCTCGCGCATCGCCTTCGTGCCGCAGGATTCCAATATCTTCGCCGGCACGGTCGCCGATAACATCGCCTTCGGCACCGAGAACGCCTCGCGCGAGGCCATCGTCGCGGCGGCCAGGGCGGCGCAGGTGGACGGGTTCGTCTCGGCCCTGCCGGACGGCTACGACACGCCGATCGGCGAGCGCGGCGTGACCCTGTCGGGCGGCCAGCGCCAGCGCATCTCGATCGCCCGCGCGATCCTGCGCGACGCGCCGATCCTGCTTCTGGACGAGGCGACCTCGGCGCTCGACGCCGAAAGCGAGGTTCTGGTGCAGCGGGCGCTGGAAGGGCTGATGGGCCAGCGCACGACGCTCGTCATCGCGCACCGGCTGGCGACCATCCTGAAGGCCGACCGCATCCTGGTTCTGGAGGGCGGGCGCATCGTCGAGGAAGGCACCCATGCGGCGCTGATCGGGCGCGGCGGCCTTTACTCCCGTCTCGCCCGCTTGCAGTTCGACGCCGGCCGCGAGGCGCTCAGCCCCGCGGCGGCGGAATAGCGAAGGCGGGCTCTCAGCGCTCGGTCAGCTTCAGCTCGATGCGCCGGTTGCGCGCGCGCGAGTCCGCGTCGTTGCCGGCGACGAGCGGCTGGAACTCGCCAAAGCCCGTCGCGGCGAGGCGCTGCGGCGGCACGCCGGCCGACACGAGAAAGCGCACCACGGCGGCGGCGCGCGCGCTGGAGAGCTGCCAATTGTCGGCAAAGCGCCCGCTGCTGACCGGCACGTTGTCGGTGTGGCCATCGACGCGGATGATCCAGTTGATGTCCGAGGGGATTTCGCGGTTGAGCTGGATGATCGCCTCGGCGAGCTTGCGCATCTCGTCCTGCCCCGCCGCCTGCAGCACGTCGGAGCCCGACGAGAACAGCACCTCGGACTGGAACACGAAGCGATCGCCGACGATGCGGATATTGTCGCGATCGGCCAGGATCTCGCGCAGGCGACCGAAGAAGTCGGAGCGGTAGCGCGCCAGTTCCTGCACCCGCTGCGCCAGCGCCACGTTCAGCCTTCGGCCGAGATCGGCGATCTGCACCTGCGATTCGCGGTCGCGATTTTCCGACGCGCCGAGCGCGTCTTCCAGCGCCGCGATCTGCTGGCGCAGCGCCGACAATTGCTGGTTCAGGAGGTCGATCTGCGCGCGCGCCTGCGCCGACACGCGCTGCTCGCTCTGCACCTGCGCCTGCAACTCGCCGACCGTGGCGCCGCCCGCGCCAGGCGCCGCCGCGCGGCCCTCGTCCAGCGCCGCCTGAAGGCGCGTGCGCTCGGTTTCGGCGCCGGCGAGCGAGGCGCGCAGCGCCGCGATCTGGTCCTGGAAGTCGCCGGACTGGGCCCGCTCCAGCGCCAGAAGCTGGTTCAACTCGGCGATCTGCGCGTTGAGCCGGCCGAGAACCGTGTCGCGGCCCGACAGGTCGCGGCTGAGAAGAAACTGCGCGATCACGAAGACCGACAGAAGGAACATGATGGCGAGAAGGAGCGTCGACAGGGCGTCCACGAAGCCCGGCCAGTAATCGACCTCCCGGCGCTGGCGGCGGCGCGACAGGGCCACGGCGTCAGGTCCGCTCGGCTTCGGACAGGGAATGGTTCAGGCGGTCGAGCGCGCGGCGCATCTCGCGCTGCTCGTCGGCCTGCGCTTCCACGAAGTCGCGCAGCATCTGCTGCTCGCCGCGCATGTGCTGGACGAGGCCCTGAATGCTTTCGGCCAGACTCGCCATGGCCGCGCTGGTGCGCGGCAGGTTGCTTTGTTCCAGCACGAGCCGGTTGATCCGGTCGGCCAGGACGCGGAACTCCTCCGCCCCGTTCGGCACGTTGGGCAGAACCGAGAGCGTGCCGGGCATCTCCGCCTCGAAGGTCAGGAGGTCTTCCAGCTCGGTGTAGAAGCGGTTCTGCGCGCGGCCGACCTGAAGGTCGAGAAAGCCGAGGACGAGCGAGCCGCTGAGACCGAAGAGCGAGGAGGAGAAGGCCGTGCCCATGCCCGACAGGGGAGCGGACAGCCCGTTCTTGACGGAATCGAGAACGGTGGCCGCATCGCCGGCCGCCGGGTCGAGCGACTGGATCGTCGTCGTGATCGAGCCGATCGTGGTCAGAAGGCCCCAGAACGTGCCGAGAAGGCCGAGGAAGACGAGAAGCCCGACGAGGTAGCGGGACATGTCGCGCGCTTCGTCCAGCCGGGCCGCGACCGAATCGAGGATCGTGCGCCCGGCCGAGAGCGACAGGCGCGGACGGCCGCGCCGCCCCTGCATCATGGCTTCCATCGGCGAGAGAAGCACGGGATGGCGCGTGCGCCCGCCGCGCGCGACCTCGCCGTCGCGCAGGCCGTTCACCCAGCGCACCTCGCGCGCGATCTTCAGGATCTGCCCGAGCGACAGGAGGACGCCGATCACGAGAACGCCGAGAATCAGCCCGTTCAGCCCGGGATTGGTGAAGAAGGCCTGATAGACCTGCCGGCCGAGGATCAGCGCCACGAAGCCGGCGAGCGCCAGGAACACGAGCATCACGCCGAGAAAGACTAGCGGACTGCTCAACGGCTCCGCCTGAGGGGGAGCCGCCTGGGGCGGCGTTTCGGGCGAAGGAGAATGAACCTGCATGACGCCTCATCCGCTGGCCCGGCGGTGGAGCGCCGCGCGGCAGAACCCGGAACGGTGGAGGCTTCTTCTAACCCGCCCGGCGAGCGAGCGCCAGCAAATGTGGCGCCCGCTCAAGCACTTGATGAATCGGGAGGCGCGGGGCGCGCCGCCGTCTCAGACGTCGCGGTCGACCGGCTCGATCTTGGGCGCACGGAAGGCGGTGTTGGCCTTCTTGAGTTCGGCCAGAAGCTGGCGATGGATCAGCTCGTTGCCGCAGGCGACGTCGCCCTGCAAGAGGTCGAACTTGTTGCCCTCGGTGTCGGTCACGAAGCCGCCGGCCTCGCGCACGAGAAGCGATCCGGCCGCGATGTCCCAGGGCTTCAGCGCGTGTTCCCAGAAACCGTCGAAGCGCCCGGCCGCGACATAGGCGAGGTCCAGCGAAGCCGCGCCCATGCGGCGGATGCCGGCCGTCTCGGACATGAGCTTGCGCGCCTCGAACAGGAAGCGGGCATGGTCGCCATGGCCGAGGAAGGGCATGCCCGTCGCGATCACCGTCTCATGCAGCTTGGAGCGCGCGGCGACGCGGATGCGGCGGTCGTTGAGGAAGGCGCCCCCGCCCTTCTCGGCGCTGTAGAGTTCGTCCAGGGCCGGGTTGAAGACGATCGCCGCCACGATCTGCCCGTCGCGCTCCAGCGCGATGGAGATGGCGAACATCGGGATGCCGTGAAGAAAGTTGGTGGTGCCGTCTAGCGGATCGACGATCCAGCGATGCTGGGGGTCGCGCCCTTCCACCGTGCCGCGCTCCTCCATGAGGAAGCCCCATTCGGGCCGCGCGCGCGACAGTTCCTGATACACGATCTCCTCGGCCTTGCGGTCGGCGTTGGACACGAAGTCGGCCGGCCCCTTCATGGACACCTGAAGGTTCTGGACCTCGCCGAAATCGCGGGTCAGGGAACGGCCGGCCTTCATGGCGGCCTGCGTCATGACGTTCATCAAAGCCGAACGGGCCATGGCTGGGCAACTTTCTTCTGATCGTGAAAAAGAACACGCGGGGGACCATCTGGCGCACCCCACGGAAAAGCGAAGAACCGGCCGGGACCTTGAGGGCGCCGGCCGGGCAGCGTCGTCTGTTCAGTCCGCGCGGCGGACGTAGGTGATCTCGTTCGTGTCCACCACGATGCGCTCGCCGGCGCCGACGAAGGGGGGCACCATCACGCGAAGGCCGTTCTCTGTGATGGCGGGCTTGTAGGAGGACGCGGCGGTCTGCCCCTTCACCACCGGATCGGCCTCGGCGACGGTGAGCGTCACCTGATCGGGAAGCGAGATGCCGATCGGCCGGCCGTCGAAGCTCTGCACCGTCACCTTCATGCCGTCCTGCAGGAAGGCGGCGCGCTCGCCGACGAAATCGGTCTGGAGTTCGAGCTGCTCGAAACTCTCATTGTCCATGAAGACGAGCTGGTCGCCCTCGGCATAGAGGAACTGGTAGTCCTTGAGATCGAGATGGACGCGCTCGACGGATTCGGAGGCGCGGAACCGCTCGTTCAGCTTGGTGCCGTCCACGAGGTTCTTCAGCTCGACCTGATTGAACGCCCCGCCCTTGCCCGGCTTCACATGCGCCGTCTTCACGGCAGCCCAAAGCCCGCCATCGTGCTCGATGACGTAGCCGGGACGGATTTCGCTGCCGTTGATCTTCATGAAACGGGACGGCTTTCGGATTTTTCAAGGGAAACGCAAGGCGGCTTGGAACCACAAAAGCCCCGGCTGTTCAAGCCCGCGCCGCATTTGCAGGGGTTCTATCCGGCGCGAAAACGGTTGGCGGCCTCGAGCGCGGCCTTCTGATCGGTCTCCGGCAGGCCCCGAAACCAGCCGTCGAGCCCCGCGTCGCTGTTCGACGCGCGGCGGGCGAGAACCGTCCATTTGGCCGCCTCGGCCCGGTCTCGCGTCGTGCCGACGCCGTCCTTGTAGAGATGGGCGACGCGGTTGACGGCGATCGGATTGCCGCGCTCGGCCGCGCCCTTCAGCCAGCGGAAACCCTCGGTCGCGTCCGGCGCGCCGCCGCGCCCGTTGATCAGCCAGATGCCGAGTTCGATCTGCGCGAGATCATGGCCCGAGCGCGCCGCTTCGCTGAGCCAGGTGCGGGCCGTCGCGTCGTCCTTCTCCACGCCCTTGCCATAGGCATAGAGCTGCGACAGCGCATATTCGGCGTCCGGCACGTTCTTGTCGGCGGCCATGCGGAAATAGCTGATCGCCTCGGCAAAGCCGCCGGTGGGCGCGGACTGGATCAGCATCTGACCATAGTTGAAGGCCGCCAGCGGATTGCCGGCATCGGCCGCCGCCTTCATCAGATCGCGCGCCGTGGCGTCGTCGCGCTCCACGGTCTTGCCTTCCAGAAGCAGCAGCGCGTAGCGGAACTGCGCCTCTGCGACGCCCGCCTTGGCGGCGATGCCGTACCAGCGGGCCGATTCCTTTTCGTCGCGCGCGACGCCGAGACCGCGCGCGTAGATTTCGCCGAGCAGCGTCTGCGCTGCCGGGTCGCCGAGATTGGCGAGCGGTTCGGCCAGCCGCATGGCCGAGAGATAATAGCCGCGCTGGAAGGCCCCGTAGGCTTCGGCCGAGGGCGAGGACGGCGCACCGTCGTCGCTCGGCGTGGCCGGCGCGCTGTCGAGCGAGGCGCCGCCGAGCGCCGCGCCCGGCTGCGGCGCGGGGCCGACCGGCGTCGGCAGGAAGACCGGCGCGGCCAGCGCGGCCGGCTGGTCGCTCGATGCCGTGGAGGGCGGCGCGGTGGAGGGCGGCGCGGCGGATTGCGGCGCGTCGGAGGAGGGAACGCCCGGCAGGGGCGCGATCATCGGCGGCTCGAAGGGCGAGCTCGACATCATGGACTGCGGCAGAAGCGTGCTCGGCGGCACGAAGGCCGCGCCGGCGGGCGATGCGCCCGGCGCGTCCGCCCCTTGCGCGAGCGCAGGCCCGGCCGAGACGACGGCGAGGCAGAACCCGAGAACCGGCCGCAGCGCGCCCATGGTCAGGCCGCCTCCGCCGCCACGGCCTCGTCGAACAGGCGGTTCGCTTCGGCGACGCGCTCGGCGACGCCCTCGGCCTGTCCGAAGATCGCGCGCGACAGGAGAATGAACTCGGCGCCCGTGGCGATCGCCTGGGGCAGCGTCGCGAGATCGCCGCCGCCCTGCACGATGCAGGGGATTTCGACGATCGAGGCCCACCATTCGGCCAGATCCAGATTGCGCCGATGCGGCTCGGCCTCGCCATCGGCGCCGAGCTTGCCGAAGAGGACATAGTCGGGCATCCGCTCGCCCGCTTCCAGCGCGTCATGGCGCGTGTTGAAGCCGGACGTGCCGACGATGAGGCGCGGCGAGAAGCGCGCCATGGCCTCGCCCAGCGCCTCGATCGTGCCCTCCGGGGCGTGGAACCCGTCGGCCTTCACTCTCCCTGCGCAGCGCGTGTCTTCCACCACGATCGCAGCGGCGCCCGCGTCCTGCACCATCGGCACGACGGCCTCGCAGAAATCCTGGAAGGCGGCGGCCGAATGGCCGGCGGGGTCGATCAGGACGGAGGCGACATCGCCCGCCTCGAGCGCGACGCGCAGGCGCTCCACACCCTCGGGCCCCTCGGGAAGAAGGGTCGTGGCGAGAACAAGGCGGGGGCGGATCGGCGCGTCGTCGGTCATCTCGAAACTCTTGAACGGCCGGGCATGAGGCCCGGTTTTTTCTCCTGTAGATACGCATTGCGGCAACACTACAAGAGTTTTGCCCGAACGGCGGACCCTCGCAGGACCTTCGTCGGGGCGGGCGAAACCCGAGCGAAACGAAGGCGCGGACGCGCGAAGGGCGCGGCCATGACCGGCCGCGCCCTCCTTTTACGCAAACATGGGAATGGTCGTCAGTGAGCGGAGCCGCGCAAGCGCTCCATCTCGTCCTTTAAGAGCAGCTTTCGCCGCTTCAGGTCCTGCAACTCGGCGTCGCTGATGGCGGGTTTCGCCTTCGCGGCGACCAGTTCCTGCTCCAGCGCCGAGTGGCGCTGCTGCAAAGTCGCAAGATGGGCATCCAAGGACATTCTTGAGCTCCTTCTGACTTCTTTCCTCCCACCGGCTCCCGGACGGGACACCGTCGTGGACGCTAGGAAAGTGTCACATAAGGTTTGCACTGTCGAATGAGGATCAAGTGCCGGGTTTCGATTTTCGAGCGAGACTGGTACGAGATTTCGTGAACACCAGGCGCCCGCGCGGTCGGGCGTCGCCCGCGCGACCCGGCGATCCGGGCCGGCGGGCCGTGTCAAGCGTTCGAGGGGACCCGAGTGGCGGATCAGGAACAGGCCGAGCTCAGACTGCAGTTGGCGCGGCTGCGGCAGGAGCACATGGATTTCGACTTGGCGATCAACGCGATGGAATCGACCGGCTGCGATCGGCTCGCGGTGCAGCGGATGAAGAAGAAGAAGCTCGTCATCAAGGATCGGCTTCAGGACATCGAGGATCAGGTCATCCCGGATCTGACGGCATGAGCGACGCCCCTCCCCGCGTCGCCATCATCATGGGCAGCCAGTCGGACTGGCCGACCATGAAGAACGCCGCCGACACGCTGGAGGCGCTCGGCATCGCCTTCGACGCGCGCATCGTCTCCGCCCACCGCACCCCCGAGCGCATGTTCGACTTCGCCAAAGCTGCGAAGGGCGAAGGGTTCCAGGTGATCATCGCGGGCGCGGGCGGCGCGGCGCACCTGCCGGGCATGACGGCCTCGATGACGCCGCTTCCCGTGTTCGGCGTTCCCATCGAAAGCCGCGCCCTGTCGGGCCAGGACAGCCTTCTCTCCATCGTTCAGATGCCGGCCGGCATTCCCGTCGGTACGCTCGCCATCGGTCGGGCGGGCGCGGTGAACGCCGCGCTTCTGGCCGCCAGCGTTCTGGCCCTGCACGACGAGCCGCTCGCCGAACGCCTCGACGCCTGGCGCCGGCAGCAGACGGAGGCCGTCGCGGCCCGGCCGCGCGACGAGGCGGGAGCCGCGCATTGACCGACCGCTTTCCTCTAGCTCCCGGCGCCGCGATCGGCATGATCGGCGGCGGCCAGCTCGGCCGCATGATGATCTCGGCCGCCGCGCGTCTGGGCTTTCGCACGATCGTTCTCGACCCGGATGCCGCCTGCCCCGCCGCCCAGCTCGCCAACGAGACGATCACCGCCGCCTATGACGATCGGGACGCCCTGGCGCGTCTGGCCGGCCGCGTGGCGGTCGTCACCTACGAGTTCGAGAACGTGCCGGTCGCCCCGGTCAGCGCGCTCGCCCGCATCGTGCCGATCTTCCCGCCGCCCGAGGCGCTGGAAGTCGCGCAGGACCGCGTGGTGGAAAAGGCCTTCCTGAACGGCATCGGCATCCGCACCGCGCCCTGGCGCGCGGTGGACGATCCGCAGGAGCTCGAACACGCCTTTCTCGATCTCGGCGGCGACTGCATCCTGAAGACCCGCCGCCTTGGCTACGACGGCAAGGGGCAGGCCGTCCTGCGCGAGAATGGCAATCATGGCGAGGCCTTCGGAACGCTCGGCGGGGTGCCGGCGATTCTGGAAAAGAAGATCGGCTTCGAGCGGGAAATCTCGGTGATCGCCGCGCGCGGACAGGACGGCAGCTTCGCGGCCTACGATCCGGCCGAGAACGTCCACGGGCTCGGCATCCTGAAAAGCTCCACGATCCCCGCCTCGGTCTCGCCCGAACAGATGGAGGAAGCGCGCGGCATCGCCAAGCGCATTCTCGACAAGCTGAACTATGTCGGCGTGATCGGCGTCGAGTTCTTCGTGGGGCGCGACGGCGCGCTTCTCGTCAACGAGATCGCCCCGCGCGTCCACAATTCCGGCCATTGGACCGAAGCGGCCTGCACGATCTCTCAGTTCGAGCAGCACATTCGCGCCGTGGCCGGCCTGCCGCTCGGCAGCCCGGCGCGCCACAGCGACGGCGTGATGGAGAATCTCATCGGCTCGGATGTCGAGCGCGTGCCCGCGCTTCTCGCCGAGGCTGACGTGATGCTGACGCTCTACGGCAAGACGGACGCGCGTCCGGGCCGCAAAATGGGGCATTTCACGCGCGTTTCACCGCGTTCGGAGCGCTGAGAGCCCGCTTCGGTTGATGTCGCATGGTTGACAGAAACCGCGCCGACAGCTATCGAACCAACCAGGCAAGCGCGCCCTCCGGGCGCGTTTTTCATTGTGCGGCAGAGCGGATTGATCCGATCGTCGCCATCCTCACCGACGGTCAAACCCATGAAGATCAAGAACTCGCTGAAGTCGCTCAAGGGCCGCCATCGCGCCAACCGCCTGGTTCGTCGCAAGGGCCGCATCTACATCATCAACAAGCTGGCTCCGCGCTACAAGGCGCGTCAGGGCTGACGAGACAAGGGCCGGCGCAATGCCGGCCTTTTCTTTTGGGCGGTGCTTGGGTCCTTTCGGGTCGTGCCTGGTTCTTTTGGGCGATGCCTGGCTGCGAGACGCGCCGCTTCGCCCGCATGATGACGGTCTCACCGGGCGACACCTCTCCCCTCCGCCAGCGTCTTTCTTCCCCCGGATGATTGACGGCGCGCGGAGAGGGTCTACTCTCCTTCCATGCGCATCCTGACCCGCCTCGCTTTCGTGGCCGCTCTCCTGCCCGCCTCGGCGCTTGCCGAAGAGCCGGCAGCCGCGCCCTCTCCTTCTCCCGCGCCGGCCGCCGCCGCGCCCCTGCCCGGCGACCATGTCGGCCGGCTGGACGCGCTCTTCGCGCGGCTGAAAAAGGAAGCCGATCCGGCGCTCGCCTTGGTGATCGCAAACCAGATCCAGGCGGAATGGCTGCAGAGCGGCAGCGCGACGACCGATCTCCTGATGCAGCGCGCCGCGCAGGCCGTGGCCAACAAGAGCACCGCCGCCGCGCTCGATCTCCTGGATCAGGCGATCGTTTTGCAGCCGGACTTTCCCGAGGCCTGGAATCGGCGCGCCACCGTGCATTACGCCGAGGATCGCTACGGCCTCGCGATCGCCGACGTGGAGGAAACGCTGCGGCGCGAGCCCCGGCAGTTCGCCTCGCTCATGGGTCTCGCCGCCATGCAGGAGGAGTTCGGTCGGGACCGCCAGGCGCTCGCGACCTATCGCCGGGTTCTCGACATCTACCCCGCCCTCAAGGACGCGCAGGACGCCGTCCTGAAGCTCTCGGACGCCCTCGCCGGCGATCCCGCCTGAACCCACGCTCTTCGACGCCGAGGCGCCTTTCTGACGATAGGGAGCGGGCCGCGCAGGGCGCGCCCCCTCCGCCTTTCGGCGTGACGGACAGCGGATACGAAAAAGGCCGCGGATAGCCGCGGCCTTTTCCATTTCTCGTTGACCCTACGATCCTCAGGCGGCGTGAACGCCGTCCGAGCCGATCGTCGCGATGCGGATCATGTTGGTGGCGCCGGGCGTGCCGAGCGGGACGCCGGCGGTGACGATGATGCGCTCGCCGGGCTGGGCGAAGCCGTGCTCCACCGCAAGGCGGCAGGCCTTGTCCACCATGTCTTCCATGTCCTTGGCGTCTTCCGAGATGACGCAGTGCAGACCCCAGCCGAGGCTGAGGCGGCGCACCGTGCTTTCGATCGGCGACAGGGGCAGGATCGGGATCTGCGGCCGCTCGCGCGCCATGCGCAGGCCGGACGCTCCGGAGCCCGTATAGGTCACGATCGCCGCCACCTTCAGCGTCTCGGCGATCTGACGCGCGGCGAGCGACACGGCGTCGGCGCCCGTCGCCTCGGCCGAGGGGCGCTGGGCGAAGATGATGCCGGGATAAAGCGAGTCCTTCTCCACCTCGATCGCGATGCGATCCATCGTGGCGACGGCCTCGACCGGATACTGGCCGGCGGCCGATTCGGCCGAAAGCATGACGGCGTCCGCGCCCTCGAACACGGCGATCGAGACGTCGGACACTTCGGCGCGGGTCGGCACCGGCGCGGTGATCATGGATTCCAGCATCTGGGTCGCGACGACGACCGGCTTGCCGGCGCGGCGGGCGGCGCGGGTAATGCGCTTCTGGATGCCCGGAACCTGCTCCAGCGGCATCTCGACGCCGAGATCGCCGCGCGCCACCATGATGGCGTCGGACATCTCGATGATCTCGTCCAGCCGCTCGACGGCCTGCGGCTTCTCGATCTTCGACAGAAGGCCGGCGCGCCCGCGCGCCAGCTTGCGCGCCTCGGCCAGATCCTCGGGACGTTGGATGAAGGACAGGGCGAGCCAGTCGACATTCTCGGCGAGCACGGCCTCGAGGTCGCGGCGGTCCTTCTCGGTCAGCGCGCCGGACGTCAGGAGCGTGTCGGGCAGGCTGACGCCCTTCTTGTCGGAAATGCGCGTGCCGGCGACGACGAGGCAGCGGATCGAGCGCCCGTCGCATTCCAGCGCCACGAGATGGAGGCGACCGTCGTCGATCAGCAGGCGATGACCGGGGCGCACCGCTTCCAGGATCTCGGGATGGGGAAGATGGACGCGGGTCGCGTCGCCCGGCTCGGGATTGTCGTCCAGCGTGATCTTGTCGCCGGGCTGGAGGTCGACCTTGCCCTCCTTGAACTTGCCGACGCGCAGCTTCGGCCCCTGAAGATCGGCCAGGATGCCGATCGGGCGCCCCACGGCCGCCTCGACATTGCGAATGCGCCGCACGAGCTCGCGCATCGCGTCATGCTCGGTGTGGCTCATGTTGATGCGGAACACGTCGGCGCCCGCGTCGAAAAGCTTGCGGATCATCGCCTCTTCGGAAGAGGCCGGTCCGAGCGTCGCGAGAATCTTGACCCGTCGGTTGCGTTTCATGGCTTAGGCGTCTCCACGCGAGGCGATTCGGTGAGCTGAACCATCCAGCTTCCTTGTCCGCCGGTGTCATACTCCCGGAACCCCATCTTCTGGAACCCGCGAGCGAAGCAATCCTTGACCCCGACGATGCGGAACTCGTTCTCCGCGATGCACATGTCGACGGGGCCGGCCCAACGGCCGAGGCCTTCGGCATCCTCGGCATAGAGATAGTAGTAGCGCGAGTGCAGCTCGCCCTCGACGACCGAGCGGCAGGTCGTGGCGGGAATGCGCCACCATCCCTCGCTGACCCAGCCTTCCGCCGTGCGCTGGCCGACGGCGACGCCGACCAGCGTCTGCGTGCCGTTGCAGACGCGAAAATCCGCGCGGGCGGGACGCGACAGCGCCGGGGCGCCAAGAAGCGAGGCGCCGAAGGCAAGACACAGGGCGGCAACTGGAGCACGCAGCCCCCTGAGCGAACGGAACGGCATGGGCGATCCTTGCGCGAGGTAAGGGTTCGAACGGTCCGCACTGGAATAAGCGATCGAACCCGCAACGCAAGAGCCGCGTCGGCCAAGGCCGATCACGTTCGTCACCCGCCCTGCGTCGGCCTTGCGGCGGGCGGGCGCCGGGGCGATATCCGGACCGACGCAACCGGCACGGCGATCTGCCTTGCCACCGACCGGGAATCCAGCCCATGAGCCTGACGCGCGAACAGGAAATCGAGATCGAGGCCGCCGTCTTCCGTCGCCTGCGCGACCATCTGCGCGAGCGGGGCGACGTTCAGAACATCGACCTGATGAACCTCGCGGGCTTTTGCCGCAACTGCCTCGCCAACTGGTATCGAGACGCGGCCGAAGCCGGGGGAACCGCGATGACCAAGGAGGATGCGCGCGAGATCGTCTACGGCATGCCCTATGACGAATGGCGGGCGCAGAACCAGCGCGAGGCCTCGGGCGAGCAGCTGGCCACCTTCGAGCGGAACCGCCCGGGCGAACATTGATCAGGCGATCCCTCGCCGCCCTCCCCTTTCCGGCGCGGGTGGCGAGGGATCGACCGGGCGGGCGCGAAGCCTTGGCAATCGTCCGTTAACCATTCCACGTCATCGAAGAGAGCAGGAAAACGCGGCCGGCTCGTCCGGCGCCTTTGTCGTTCTTGAGAAGAGGCTCCCATGTCGAACGCCACCGATGATGTCGCCCAGGACCAGCTCCGATCCTTCGTGGAGCGGATCGAACGCCTGGAAGAAGAGAAGAAGACGATCAGCGACGACATCAAGGATGTCTATGCCGAGGCCAAGGGCAACGGCTTCGACACCAAGGTGCTGCGCAAGGTGATCTCGCTGCGCAAGCAGGACGCACAGGAGCGGCAGGAGCAGGAGGCGATCCTCGACCTCTACCTCCAGGCCCTCGGCATGGCCGCCAGCGCCTGACGCGGCCGATCCGCCTGTCCCCGGCTCTGCGGCCGGGGACAGGCAAGGCTGGACTTCACAGGCATGGAATACGAAAGGAGCGTCGCCCGGGAGGCGATCGCTCCCGCGCGGCCGTTCGGGTGCCACAAGGGCAAGCGAGCCGGGCTTGCGCCTTACCCGTAAAATGCGAAAGGGCGCGACCGGGGTCGCGCCGCCTTCGAAGGATGCCAGGGTGTATTCAGCCGCGCGCGCGGCGGCGGGTGTAGCCAAGGCCCATCTGCTTGGCGAGGCGCGAGCGGGCGGCCGCATAGTTCGGCGCGACCATCGGATAGTCGGACGGAAGGTCCCACTTCTCGCGATAGTCCTCGGGCGACATATTATAGTGCGTCATCAAGTGGCGCTTCAGCGACTTGAACTTCTTCCCGTCCTCGAGACAGACGATATAGTCGTCCGTCACCGATCGCTTCACCGACACGGCCGGCTTGGGCTTCTCGGCCTGCGGCGCGGGGGGCTCGACGCCCGCCTGGCTGAGCGCGGAATGAACGTCCAGGATCAGGCTCGGCAGGTCGCTGACCGGCAAGGAATTCTTGCTGACATAGGCTGCCACCACCTCGGCGGTCAGTTCCATCAACATGTCGGAGTTCTGGACTCCGTCGATCTCGCTCATCGTTTCAACCTGTCTAGAGACAACCATTCACGCCTGGAACAAGCCGCGAACACAACGAATTTAGAACCATTCCAAACAGCAAAAGCCAAGAAACGGTGAAGGGTTCCCAGTACGGAAAGTCCGCCTGTCCGGAAGCAGACTCAATCACTATGCCGGATCGCCAGAAAGCAGCCGGTTGGTATTCTGTGAATCCAGTTGCCATGTCAACTGCCACGATGCAACGGGAAACAAGGTGCCGGCTTTCGCGTCAATAGGATGCCGAACTTGCCAACACAACCAGCCGGTTTAGACGATAACCGTTAGGCCTCCAAACTTCATTTCAATTGCAGCGCAATATGTAAAGCGGAGGAAATTAGGCAAGTCCAACTCTTGCAGACCGTTTCCGCATGTCGGCGCAATATCGGGCAAATACACGTGTTAGCCGCGCTTCTCCGACAATTGAACCTCCCGAAATAGCGCAACGAGACTGCGAAAAGGCGGACTTCGACACAGTGAGGAGTTGTGCCCGGCGAGGGGCCACGTCGTCTGAAAAGAGGCGATAGGCCCCGTCTGGAGCGCCGCACTCTGACACCGGCAACCTGTCAGGCTGTTGTGTTCGCTTGGTGTCACCGGGTGCACCCTGTGCACAATGAGACGGAATGCCGCATGTTTTTCGTCATGGAGAAAAAAAAAGGGCGCCCGGAGGGGCGCCCTTTCGCGTTCGGTGAATGATGGGAGCCATCCCCGTTGGAGTCAGTCGAACTTGTGCACCGGCAGGAAGTTGACGGCCTTGCCTTCGAAATGCTGCGGGCCGGCGGGCGAGCCACCCTTGCGGGAGAACCCACGCGAGAACACCGCATTCGGGACATTGCTGATCAGCGTGTCGGCCACGGGCCGGGCCAGCTTCTCTTCGATTGCCCGGCGTTCGGGGCTGGTGATCAGGGAGGCGATGGCGATGCGCTTGGCGATCTGATCGGGACTGGCGCGGCGCACAGTGGTTTCCGCCTGGGGCTCGGCATCGCCGACCACGCGTCCGCCCCGCGCCGTCTGCGCAGCGCTCTTGCCCTTGGCCTTGGCGGACGCGACGGCCCCGGCGATGGGAGAGCGCTGCGGCGCGGCCGTCGGCTCCAGCGATGCGACCTGAAGGGTGGGCGCGGCCTCGGCGGGTCGGGCCAGCGCCTGGGCGATCGTCGATTGCGGCCGGGCGGAGGGCGTCACGACATGCTGGGCGACGGTCGTGACCGGAGCCTGCGGGACCTCGGCGGGCGAGGCGCTCGGCGGCACCGCGGGCATGGCGGCGGCGATGATCGCTTCCGGGGTCAGGCCCTTCTCGGCTTCCGCGACGATGCTTTCCTGCGAGGGGAGCGCCGGCTTGTCGCCTCTCAGGACGGCCTCGAAGGGCGGGCGCTCACGCGGCATGGGAACGGCATAGGCGAGCTGACCGGGCGCGGCGGGAGGCGGCTCGGCCTCTTCGAGCGCCGCGACCAGCGTCTCATCGAGCGCCTTGGCGGCGGCCGGTCGAGCGGGCGCGCTGGAGGGAAGAGGAACGCGCGCGGGCGAAAGCGCGGCGACCTCGACCTCCGCCGCCTCGTCCTCGCGGCGAACCGGCGCAACGGGAATGGCGGCGGGCGGCGTGGAGCGGCGGGGCGTGGAACTGTCGAACATGTCGCGCTCGGCCATCGCCACGCCGGCCGGCAGGGCGGCGGGGGGAGCGGGGCGGCTCGGGCGCATGGTGGCGACCTGAACCTCGGGCTCGGGCGTCGGCGCGGCGCGGGCCGGCGCCGGAGCGCGGGCCGGCTTGTCCACCGGCGCGGCCTTGGCCTCGGCCTCGTCCTCGGCCTCCTCGTTGCCGCCGCCGAACAGCATGGCGAGCAGCGAGCGGCCACCGCCCGAGCGCGAGGACGCGATCTGGATGTCGTTGGAACCCTTGCGCTTGTTGTAGGAGGCGAGCGCCGTCTCGTAGCCCGGCAGCGGCTTGCCGTCGGCGGGAAGATGGATCGTGTTGCCTTTCGGGAAGACGGACGCCAGTTCCTGACGGCTCATGCGCGGCCAGTAGCGGCCCTTGCCGGTGTCGTAATGGACGAAGGGCGAGCCGGAGCGCGGATAATAGCCGACGCCGCCGATCTGCATGCGAAGGCCGATGTCGCGCAGCTTCTTCAGGGGCACGTCGGGCAGATACCAGTCCACCGCCTTGCCGGCCATGTGCAGGCTGCTGCCGGCGACGCCCGAGGAGCGCGAGCGCAGCATGGCGTTGGTGCCGGGCGAGCGATAGCCGCCGATGATGTGGATGTAGGAGCGCGAGCCGGACTGGCGATAAGCCTCCCAGAGCACGTCCAGAAGGTTCGGGTCCATGTTGGTGGGCTTGTTCTCGCGCCAGTCGCGCAGCGCCCAATTGGCCTTCTTGAGGCCGTCGGGAAGGAACTTGCCGTCCCGCTTATAGGTGATTTCCGTCTTCTCTTTGAGATGGACGTGGTAGATTTTCAGCGTCCGCGTTTCGGCGCGCGCCGCTTCCGCTCCCGCCGAGGTCATCGCCACCAGGCCGACCAGGAAGATCGCGGCTCGCTGCAAGGCGCGTCGCGATACGCATTCGGTCCATCCGAACATGCGGACAAATTCCCCCGGTGTGTGTGTCGACGCTCCTGCTGCGGACCGCGACCTGTCCCCCGACCGGGCAACAGATCACAGCGGACTGCGGCATGAAAATGACACCTCTCCAATTTCTCGCCCAGTACACAAGAAACTGGTTAACGACCAGTAAAAATTCTGCCTTGCCCCGGCGCGGCCGGGCCCTAGGTCCCTGATTCGGGGGTCGAAACCCCGTAATCCCTGAGCTTTCGATAAAGCGTCGTGCGACCGATTCGAAGCAGCTTGGCGGCCTTCGAGGGCTGGCCGCCGCAATGTTGCAGCGCCCGCAGGATATGCGCACGCTCGACTTGCGCGAGCGTGGGGAAGCCCAGTCCCTCCCCCGTGCCGAGCGCGGGTTCGAGTGGGGGCGACGGCATCTCCTCCCGCCTCTCCGGCGTCCATCCGTCAGGCAGCGCGAAATCCTCAGGCCCGAGAATGGGACCTTCGGCCATCACGGCGGCGCGTCGCACGGCGTTTTCCAGCTCGCGGATATTGCCCGGCCAAAGGTGGCGGGACAGGCGCTCCAGGGCCTCCGGGCTCACCGTCGCGCCGGGGAGATGACGGGCGGCGAAGAGCCGGGCGAGCGCCGGGATCTCTTCCCTTCGCTCGCGCAAGGGTGGCAGCGCGAGGGGAAACACGTCGAGCCGGTAGAACAGGTCCTCGCGGAACCGGCCGGCCTCGACATCGGCGCGAAGGTCGCGATGCGTGGCGGCGATGATGCGAAGGTCCACGCGCAGGGGGCGCGCCGCTCCGATCGGATCGATCTCGCCTTCCTGCAGCGCGCGCAGGAGCTTGACCTGCGTGTCCGGCGCGAGATCGCCGATCTCGTCCAGAAACAGGGTGCCGCCGTCGGCTTCCGCGAACTTGCCGGGGCTGCGGCGCTCGGCGCCCGTGAAGGCGCCGCGCTCGAAGCCGAACAGGATGCTCTCGGTGAGATCGCGCGGAAGCGCGCCGCAATTGACGGCGACGAAGGGCTGATCGGCCCGCGCGCCGCCCGCCACGATGCGCCGCGCCAGCCATTCCTTGCCGGTGCCGGTTTCGCCGAGCAGCAGAACCGGCACCATGGAGCGCGACACGCGCTCGGCCGCCGTGAGAACCGGCCGCATCGCGGGGCTCGGATCGGGCAGAGGCTCGACGGCCCCGCCCCGCTCCTCGCGCCGCGCGCGAATCGCGGCCTCCAGCGCGGCGCGCGCCTTGTCGGGCGAAACGGGCTTCACCAGGAAGTCCGTCGCGCCGGCGCGCATGGCCTCCACCGCGCGGTCGAGCCGGCCCTCGCCCGTCTGGACGATCACCGGAACGGCATCGCCCTGCCCGCGCAACGTCCGCAGCAGGTCGAGCCCGTCGCCATCCGGCAGGCCGAGGTCGAGAAGGAGAGCAGAAAAGCGGCCGGGCTTGTCGGCGAGAAGCGCGCGCGCTTCGGCAAGGCTCCCCGCCCCGTCGCTCGCACCGCCGGCCCGCGCCACATGCGCCTCGCTCAAGCGCCGCTGCACTGGATCGTCGTCGACGATCAGGACATGAAAGGGCCTTGCAGCCGAGGGTTCGCTTTTCACGCTCATCGGCCCCATTTGACACGGCAGATGTGAAGAGTTCTCTGCCCGTCGGAGAGAGAACGGCTGACCGGCCGCTCCCCGACCCGTTTCGCGAGGTGTCCATGATCCGATCGTCCGCCGCCCCTTCGTCGTCCCCCCGCACCGGAGAGGAGGATTGGAGCGACCTGCCGCGCTGGAATCTGGCCGACCTCTATGCCTCGATCGACAGCCCGCAGATCGCCGACGACATCGCGCGCTCGCGCTCGCGCGCCAAAGCCTTCAACGAGCGCTGGCGCGGTCGTCTGGCGGAGGAAGCGCAAAAGCCCGGCGGCGGCGAACTGGCCTCCGCCATCGTCGAGTTCGAGGCAATCGAGGAAATTCTCGGCCGGCTCGTGTCCTATGCGGGCCTCGTTTATTCCGGCGACACGTCCGACCCGGCGAACGCCAAGTTCTACGGCGACATCCAGGGCGAGGTGACGGACATTTCCTCCGCGCTCCTGTTCTTCGGGCTGGAGCTGAACCGCGTGGACGACGCGGCGATGGACCGTGCGATGGACGCCAATCCGGCACTCGGTCGCTACCGGCCGTGGATCGTGGACCTTCGGCAGGACAAGCCCTACCAGCTGGAAGACCGGGTCGAGGAACTCTTCCACGAGAAGTCCGTCACCGGCCATGGCGCGTGGAACCGCCTGTTCGACGAGACCATGACCTCGCTGCGCTTCGAGGTGGACGGCGAGACGCTGGCGCTCGAGGAAACGCTGAACCTCCTGCAGGATGCCGACCGCGATATCAGGCGCAAGGGCGCCGAAGCGCTGGCCAAGGTCTTCGGCGAGAACGTGCGCACCTTCGCGCTGATCACCAACACGCTCGCCAAGGACAAGGAAATTTCCGACCGCTGGCGCGGCTTTGCGGACGTCGCCGATTCCCGCCATCTCGCCAACCGTGTCGAGCGCGACGTGGTGGACGCGCTGGCGAAGGCGGTGTCGGAGAGCTACGGGTCGATCTCGCATCGCTACTACAGCCTGAAGGCCAAGTGGCTGGGGCTGGATGCCCTTGAGTTCTACGACCGCAACGCGCCGCTGCCGGGCGCCTCGCGCCGCAGCATCCCCTGGGCGGAAGCGCGCGAAACGGTGCTCTCGGCCTATCGCGGCTTCGACCCGGAGATGGCCGAGATCGCCGACCGCTTCTTCGAGCATCGCTGGATCGACGCGGGCGTGCGGCCGGGCAAGGCACCGGGCGCCTTCTCGCACCCGACCGTGCCCTCCGCGCACCCCTATGTCCTCATGAACTATCTCGGCAAGCCGCGCGACGTGATGACCCTCGCGCACGAGCTGGGGCATGGCGTGCATCAGGTTCTGGCCGGGCCGCAAGGCGCGCTCATGGCCTCGACGCCCCTCACGCTCGCCGAGACGGCCTCGGTCTTCGGCGAGATGCTGACCTTCCGCTCGCTTCTGGAGAAGGCCACCGACAAGGCCGAGCGGCGCACGCTGCTCGCCTCCAAGGTGGAGGACATGATCAACACGGTGATCCGCCAGATCGCCTTCTATCTCTTCGAGCGCGAAATCCACACTGAGCGCCGCAAGGGCGAGCTGACGGCCGAGCGGATCGGCCAGATCTGGGTCGAGGTCCAGTCGCGCTCGCTCGGCCCCGCCGTGCGGCTCGGTCCGGGCTATGAAAGCTTCTGGACCTATGTCCCGCACTTCATCCACTCGCCCTTCTACGTCTATGCCTATGCCTTCGGCGACTGCCTCGTGAACTCGCTCTATTCGGTCTACGAGCAGGCCGATCAGGGCTTTCAGGAGAAGTATTTCGCCATGCTGCGCGCGGGCGGCACGAAGCATCATTCCGAGCTCCTGAAGCCCTTCGGCCTCGATGCGTCCGACCCGGCCTTCTGGCAGCGCGGCCTGTCGATGATCTCCGGCTTCATCGACGAGCTGGAGGCGATGGACCGAGAGACCAACTGAGCGGAGGGCTCAGGCGAGGTCGATGGCCTCGCCCCAATCGGCCCGGCGGGCGCGGCGGAAGGCGTCGCCGTCCCGCTTGGTCAGGAGGCGACGGCGCATCTCTCCATCGCCCTCGCAGAGCTTCAGATGCACCTTGCCGCTGCCGGTCTCCGGCGGCGCGAGGATGCGGGCCGCGCGCGAGGCCGGGGCGAGCCGCGTCGCCGCGACATAGCTGAACTTCTCGTCCTCCCAGGGCACTTCGGCGGATTTCGTTCGCAGATGAACGCGAGAGCGCGCCACGCGCCGCGCGAAATGGCACCAGTCCGGCGCCTCCAGGGGGCAGGCCTCCTCGTGCGGGCAGGGCGCGGCGATCGCGGCGCCGCTTTCGATCAAGGCGCGGCGCGCTTCCAGAATGCGCGCGTAACCGGCGGGCGTGCCGGGCTCGACGATCAGAAGCAGGCCTTGCGTGCGCGCCCAGAGCGCCTCCACGAGGGGACGCAGGCGCGCTGGCGGCAGTTCGTCGAGGACATAGGAGAGCGTCACGAGATCGGCCGACGGCGCGGCGTCCATGTCGCGCTCGACATGGCCCTCGCGCCAGTCGGGTCGAAAGCCGAAGGCCCCCTCGCCCAAGCGCTCGCCCATCGCGCGGATCGGCCGGCTGGCTTCCAGAAGCGTCGCGCCCTCCAGCGTGTCGAAGCGCTCGGTGGCGGCCCAGAGCGCGGTTCCCGGCCCCGCGCCGACATCGAGAAGCGTGAGCGGCGAGAAGTCGGCAAGCGCGTCGGCGGCCTCCCCCAACGCGCTCGAAAGCGCCGCGAAGGTCGCGGGCATGCGCGCGGCGACATAGGCCTTGGCGAAAAGATCGTCGGAAAGATGCAGCCGCCCGTCGCGCGTTTCGGCGCGGTATCGGCCCGACAGGATGTCGGAGGCCTTGCGCAGCGCCTCCCCGGGCACGCCCTCCAGCTCGGCGTCGATCGCGGCGCGCAAGGGGCGCGGCAGTTCCATCGAATGGTCCTTTCGCAAAGCGGGCGCGGCACGGGGCGAGACCGGGCCGATCGGCCCAAAAACGGAGCCCTTGCGGGCCTGCATAGCTGCCCGCCGTCCGCCAGCCTCTTTTATTTGACAGCAATCTGCTCTAGCCCGACCGGGAGAATCCAGTCCAGATCGAAAGGATCGTCGAATGACGAACGAGAACCACCCGATTCACGCCGAGATCACGGGTCCGATCGTGATGATCGGTTTCGGCTCCATCGGGCGCGGCACGCTTCCGCTCATCGAACGTCACTTCACCTACGACAAGTCGCGCTTCACCGTCATCGACCCGCGCGACTCGCACCGGCACCTTCTCGACGAGCGCGGCATCCGCTTCCGTCAGGAAGCCGTCACCAAGTCGAACTATCGCGACCTCCTCACGCCCCTTCTAACGGAAGGCGGCGGCCAGGGCTTCTGCGTCAATCTCTCGGTCGACACCGGCTCGGTCGATCTCATGCGCATGTGCCGCGAGCTCGGCGTTCTCTACATCGACACGGTGATCGAGCCCTGGCTCGGCTTCTATTTCGACGACAAGCTCTCCAATGCCGACCGCACGAACTACGCGCTGCGCGAGACGCTGCGCAAGGAGAAGCGCAAGAACCCGGGCGGCACCACGGCCGTTTCGACCTGCGGCGCCAATCCCGGCATGGTCTCCTGGTTCGTGAAGCAGGCGCTGGTCGACATCGCGCGCGACACCAATCTCGACTTCGTCGAGCCCGGTCCGAACGACCGCGAGGGCTGGGCGAAGCTGATGAAGAAGGTCGGCGTCAAGGGCGTCCACATCGCCGAGCGCGACACGCAGGTTGCCGCCAAGCCCAAGCCCCGCAACGTGTTCTGGAACACGTGGTCGGTGGAAGGCTTCCTGTCGGAAGGCATGCAGCCGGCCGAACTCGGCTGGGGCACGCATGAGAAGTGGCGCCCGAAGAACGCCAAGGACCACGAGAAGGGCTGCAAGGCCGCGATCTATCTGGACCAGCCGGGCGCCAACACGCGCGTTCGCACCTGGTGCCCGACGCCTGGGCCCCAGTACGGCTTCCTCGTCACTCATAACGAGTCGATCTCGATCGCCGACTACTACACGCATCGCAACAAGGAAGACGAAGTCACCTTCCGTCCGACCTGCCACTATGCGTACCATCCGGCGAACGACGCGGTCCTGTCGCTGCACGAGCTGTTCGGCGCGGCCGGCAAGATCCAGCCCGAGCACCACGTTCTCGACGAGAACGAGCTGGTGGAAGGCATCGACGAGCTGGGCGTCCTGCTCTACGGCCACGAGAAGAACGCCTACTGGTACGGCTCGCAGCTTTCGCTGGAAGAAACGCGCCGCATCGCCCCCTACCAGAACGCGACGGGCCTTCAGGTGACCTCGGCCGTGCTCGCGGGCATGGTCTGGGCGCTGGAGAACCCGGAGGCCGGCATCGTGGAAGCCGACGAGATGGACTATCGCCGCTGCCTCGAAGTGCAGCGTCCCTATCTCGGCCCGGTCAAGGGCTACTACACCGACTGGACGCCGCTGACCGACCGTCCGGGCCTCTTCCCGGAGGATCTGGACGAGAAGGACCCCTGGCAGTTCCGCAACATCCTCGTTCGTTGACATCTGACTAACGAAAAGTTGGTGAAAAGCCGCGGATTCGTCCGCGGCTTTTTCTTTAGCCGCTGGTCATGCTGGCGCCACGCGCTACCCTTTGGCTCGTTAACTGCTTGATGCGCCTTAGGAGTTGTCGTGGGCGAACCATCCGATGTTGCCCAGCGCAAGCGAATCGTCGTCAAGGAGATCATGGACGCGGTGATGTCCGGCTCGTCCGGGTCGATTGCGCGCCATTTTGCGCCCGGCGCGATTTTCTCCAACAAGAACAATGCCGGCGTGATCGACGCGCCCTGGTTCGACCGGATGGAGGGCGAGTATCGCCTGGCCGGCGAGGACGAGGCCAAGTCCTTCCTCAACGAGCTCTTGCGGCGGGCGAGCTACATTTCCTACAAGCCGCGCGGCACGATCGTCGAGGACGACGACGCCGCCAGCCGATGCGACTGGACGCGGCAGGACGAGAACGGCTCGCTCGTGACCGGCACGACCATGTACTGGTTCGGCTTCACCAGCGACGGCCGCATCCGCTCGATCGAGACGATCGCCTCGATCCATTCCGTCATCTCGGCGCGCCGCAACGACGAAACCGCCGCTTGACCGCACGCCTCCGAACCCCTCTTCCTGTTTCCAGCCCAACCTTCCTGCCGGAGCTTTCGACCATGCGCCCCGCCCTCGTCCTCGCCAGCCTTCTCGGCGCCGCTTGCGTGCTTTCGGGCTGTCAGCTCGAACCGCAGCAACAGATCGCCGTCGCCCCGCCCCGTGCGACGATCGAGGGCCAGTGGAACTCGGTCGGCGGTCCGGTCGCCTATATCTCGTCCTTCTCGGCCGGGCGCTTCTCCTCGCGCACGGCGGACGGATCGCGCGTTCTGGCCGATGGCTCCTACACCAAGACCAGCCCGACGCAGGTCGCCATCGTCTTCACCTCCACGACGCGCAACACGCGCGAGTCGGTGAACTGCAACCTGATGTCGGCGGACCGTCTGGCCTGCGTGAACTCGGCCGGCGCCCGCTTCGATCTGTCCCGTCGCGGCTGAGAGGCCGGGTCCCCGCGCGGCTTCGCCCGAGGGGAGCCGACCCACCTGTCGCATTGCCGGCCAAGCATCCGGCTCCCATATGCCCGGCGGCGCTCCTGGAGCGCCGCCGCTTTGCTTTCGCCGGCCCGAACGGCCCCCTTGTCCGGACACACCCCGCATGAACGCTCACGCCTCGCCCTCCTCCGCCAGCACCGCCATCGGCCCCCTGCCCGTCGGCCATCCGCCGGTGAAGCCGAAGAGGGTCGGCGTGCTCCTCGTCAATCTCGGCACGCCCGATGGCACCGACTTCAAGCCGATGCGGCGGTATCTGAAGGAATTCCTGTCGGACAAGCGCGTCATCGAATGGCCGCGCGCGGCCTGGTATCCGATCCTCTACGGCATCGTCCTCAACACGCGGCCGAAGAAGTCCGGCCATGCCTATGAGCAGATCTGGAACCACGAGCGCAACGAGAGCCCCTTGCGCACCTTCACCCGCGCGCAGGGCGAGAAGCTGGCGGTGCGCATGGCGGGCGAGGCGAATGTCGTCGTCGACTGGGCGATGCGCTACGGCAATCCCTCGATCGCCGAGCGGACGGCGGAGCTGCAGGCGCAGGGCTGCGAGCGCATCCTCTGCTTCCCGCTTTATCCGCAATATTCGGCCTCCACCACGGCGACGGTGAACGACAAGTTCTTCGAATATCTCTCGGCGCAGCGCTGGATGCCGGCCGTGCGAACCGTGCCGGCCTATCATGACGACCCCGTCTATATCGACGCGCTGGCCCGCTCGATCGAGACGCATCTCGCCACGCTCGATTTCGAGCCCGAGCGCGTGATCGCCTCCTATCACGGCATTCCGCAGAGCTATTTCCGCAAGGGCGACCCCTATCATTGCCATTGCCAGAAGACCTCGCGCCTCGTTGAGGAGCGGCTCGGCTGGGCCAAGGGCCGCTTCATGACGACCTTCCAATCCCGCTTCGGGCCGGAGGAATGGCTGCAGCCCTATACCGACAAGACGGTGGAGGCCCTGGCGAAGGAGGGCGTGAAGCGCATCGCCGTGCTCAATCCCGGCTTCGTGTCGGACTGCCTGGAAACGCTGGAGGAAATCGCGGGCGAAGCCGGCGACATCTTTCGCGAGCATGGCGGCACGCATTTCTCGCACATCCCCTGCCTCAACGATTCCGAGCCGGGCATGGACGTGATCGAGCACATGGTGCGCCGCGAGTTGCAGGGCTGGATCGGCTGAACGCCGACCCCTCGTGAGCGAAGGCGCGTCTCAGGCGGCATCGCGGCGATGCGCTTCGGTCCGCTCGTCCTCCGAGGGTTCAGCGCTCGTTCGCGCCTGCGCTGACGCCTCGGCCACGGGCTGGCTCGGTTCCAACGCCGGCTCGGGCGCTTGCCCCGCCTCGCCCGTGCGAAAAAAGGTCATGGTGTCGGCGAGCCGTCCGGCTTCGCTCGAAAGGTCGCCCGCCGTTCGGGCCATGCGGTCGGCGCCGTCGCGATTGCCCTGCGTCACCCGGTCGAGCTGGTGGATTGCCTGAGCGATCTGCTCGACGCCCACCGACTGCTCGCGGCAGGCGGCCGAGATTTCCGACACGAGGTCGGCCGTTCGATTGATCTCGGGCAGAAGCTCGGCGAGTCGCACCCCCGCGCCCTCGGCCACTTCGAGCGTTTCAGCGGAAACGCTCGCGATCTCGTCGGCGGCCTCGCCCGAGCGCTCGGCGAGCTTGCGCACTTCCGAGGCCACCACCGCGAAACCCTTGCCATGCGCGCCGGCGCGCGCGGCCTCGATCGCGGCGTTGAGCGCCAGAAGGTCGGTCCGACGCGCGATCTCCTGCACGATCCGCACCGAGGCGGCGATCGACTTCATCGCCTCGACGGAGCGCGCCACCGCTTTGTCGGTGGACACGGCATGTTCGCGGGCGGTCGCCGCAATCCGCTCCGTCACCGCCGCGTTGTCGGCGTTCTGGCGAATATTGGCCGACATTTGCTCGATCGCGGCCGAGGCCTGTTCGGACGCCGCGCCGCCCTTGTGCGAGCCCGTGGCGAGATCCCCCGCCGTCGCGGCCGACAGCGCCGAGCCGGAGGCGACCAGCGCCGAGGAGGCCCGCACGTCGGTCACGATGGCGGACAGTTTGCCCGTCATCTCGCCGACGGCGCGCTGGAGTTCGGCGATCTCGTCGTTGCCTGTCGGGGCAACGGTCTGGGTCAGGTCGCCCGACCCCACGGCATCGACGAGCCGCACGGCTCGGCGCAGGCGGGTGGCGATGGAATGGGTGAGCCAGAGCATCATGCCGATGCCGAGAACGAGCGCGGCGCCGACGAGGGCGGCGAGACGGTCGCGCGTGTGCCCATAGGACGCCTGCGCCTCGTCGAGGAAGCCGCGCGCCTGCGCCTGCGCCGCTTGCGTCAGCGCATCCAGCCGCGCCTCGACGCGCTCGGCGGCCGGCCGCTGCACCGTGTCGAGATAATGGGTCGTCTGCGTGGCGCGCGCCTTCATCCCCTCCTCGGCCAGCGGCTGCATGGCGTCGAAGGACTGGTTCCAGGTCTCGGAAATCTGAGCGATCATGCGTTCGGTGCCGATCGGGGCGATCTCGCTCAGGCCGTCGAACTTGCGAGCCACCAGCTTCTTCAGCCCTTCGAACCGCTTGAACGCCGCCTGGCGCGCATCGTCCTCGGCGGTCGAGAGAATGTCGACCAGCGACAGCCGGGCTTCGAACATGTTGGTCTCGATGTCCGACAGCGTCTGGCGCGCCTCGAAGGCGGACGCCCCCTTGCCGGCGAGCTGACTGCGCAGCATGCGCAGCTTTCCGGTCAGATCCTTCTCGATCGGGGCCAGCGCCTCGCGCGCATGGGCGACGGCCCATAGGTCGGTTGCGGCCGCCCCGGCGAACGCGGCATCCGACACCGGTCGCAGATCCCGCACCAGCGCCACGAGATCGCCGTCGGCCGACGGCCCGGCGGCTTCGACCTGCGCGAGCCGCTTGTCCAGAAGCGTCCAGGCGCTCGCATATTCGGCGCTCATGTCGACCGATCCGGTCGAGGAATAGGCCGCGCGGACGATGCGGTGGATGCGCTCCAACTCGCCGGAGATGCCGATCGTCGCCTGCACCATCTGGAACGGCCGGCTGGCGAATTCCGCCATGGTGCGGCTGCTCTGGTCGAGCGAGACGAGGGCGCTGACGCCGACGCCCGTGGTGAGAAGGAGAAGCGCGCCGAAGGTGGCGGCGAGCTTGGTTCGAATGGTGATCTTCATGCCACTTTTCCCGCCCTTGCGGGGCGGCCCTGGTCCGAAAGCGGCCCTGGGTTGCCGTCTTCGACCTTGCCAGTGGGTGAAGATACCCGTCTCAATTGACGGCTGTCGGGAGCTGAAACACGGTCTTGTTTCACCCGGAAATCCGCAAAGCCCTCCGGGTCAGTCCCTTGCCGCGATGGCGGACGTCATGAAATCTTCACGATGAAATTTCGGCCACGGAGGGCTCGCGGACCGGTTCGGGAGGGTTTCGCCCTGCCTGCACCTCGCGAGACTCGCTCTCGCTCGAAGCCTGTCGGTCAGGCCGTGCGGAAGCGGCCGAGAAGGTTGAGGCCCGCGACCATCAGGAAGGTCATGATCCAGAGCGTGTTCGCCCGCTCGAAGAAGAAGCTTTCCAGAAGCGCGTTCAGGAGCAGGAACAGGAGCGACATCAGGAAGAAGTCGGCGAGATGCGCGCTCTCGCGCCCGCCGCGCACACGCAGGTAAGCCACAAGCGGCGCGCCGACGAGCACCCAGAGCGCCAGCACGAGGCCGGGCCAGCCGATCGACAAGGCGATGTCGAGATAGCCCTCATGCGCGTTCACCGCGCCGCGCGGGTCCCAGGCGAACTCCATGGGCACTTCCTGCTGGGCGAGATTGGCCGCCGTCCAGAAGGCGCCGAAGCCGTAGCCGGTCCAGCCGTGGCTCTGGAGGGCGTTCAGCGCGAGACGCCAGAGTTCGAGACGCCCCGTGAAGCTGGTGCCCGGCGCGATGGACTGCACGACCCGGTGGGAAAAGGGGAAGATCACCGACCCCACGGTGAAGAAGGCGGCCCCCGCGAGCGCCACGACCGACACGATCACCGGCGCGGCGCGCACTCGCAGGACATGCGCCGACATGACCACCGCGAAGACGATGACCGTCAGGCCGAGCGAGGTCTTGGAGCCGGTGCGCAGGATGAAGATGGCGGACAGGACGGCGATCAGCGCTCCGAGCACCCAATGGCCCATGCGGAACAGATAGACGCCGGAGAAGAAGAACACGGCCATCACGGCGCCCGCCACGTTCTTGTGGCTGTAGATGCCGCGCCAGAGCCCGGCATGGACATCGCCCACATGGCGCCCGAGGCTCGGCCAGACGAAGACGCCGAGATAGGACAGGAACAAGGCCGCGAGAACCGCGACGGCCAGCGCGAAGCGCAGGGCGCGCCCGTCCGGCGGCAGGCACAGGGCGCCGGTGACGGCCACCATGGAGATCGTGGAGAACACGACGCCGCGCATCGTATCGCTGGGATCGGACGTTTCGAAGGCGGACAGGGCGAACCAGAGCGTCAGCAGGACCCAGCTCGGCCGCAGCAGCGAGCGGGCGACACGCCGGTCGGTGAACACGAGATGGCCCACCAGCGCGATGCCGGCCAGAAGACCGTAGCCGAGCTGGTTGAGGATATTGCCGCCGGTGTCGCCCGTATACACGGCCGCATAGGGCGTCAGGCTGACGAAGCCGACGGTGAGGATGACACTCGCCAGAAGCGTGCGAAGCGCATAGACGGCCTGCGCCGAGGCGTCCGCCGGCGCGGAGCCGGCACGACCATGGCGGGAGCCGAGCGCTCCCGCGCCTTGGCCGGAGCGACCCGGCAGGTTCGACCCCGCGAACGACGACATGACCCAATCCCCCGCGCGAGCGATGCCGGGACGATCTTCGCCTCGTCCCGCGCATCCGCATCCTTGCGCGAGGATGGTTAACGGCGCCTCACCGAGGGGGCAAGGCGCCGCTGGCGTTCGGTGCTTTCGAAAACCGCTTAAGGCCCGCGATCAGTCCTTGGCGCGCTCGACATAGGAGCCGTCGGCCGTCATGACGACGATGCGCGTGCCGGCCGCGATATGCGGGGGAACCAGCGTGCGAACGCCGTTCGAGAGAACCGCCGGCTTGTAGGACGAGGACGCCGTCTGGCCCTTGGTGGTGGGCTCGGTCTCGACCACTTCGTAGATCGCGCGCTGCGGCAGCTCGATCGAGATGGCGCTGCCATCGTAGACCGAGAGCTGCACGGTCATGTTTTCCTGGAGATAGGGGGCCGCGTCGCCGATCACGGATTCGGGCACGGTCAGCTGGTCGAAGGATTCCGGGTTCATGAAGTGGAAGCCGTCGCCGTCCGAATACAGGAACGTGTGGTCGCGCTCCTCCACGAAGGCGCGCTCGACCTGCTCGGTCGTGCGGTAGCGCTCGGAGACCTTGGTGCCGTCCGAGATGCGGCGCATGTCGAGCTGCGTGACGGGCGTGCCCTTGCCAGGATGGATGTTCTCGGCAAAGAGAATGACATAAAGCTTGCCGTCTTCGCGTTCGACGACGTTCCCCTTGCGGAGCGAGCTGGCGATCACCTTCACGGGTGTTGTTCCCTCTTATGGCTTTGGTTGGGAGCGCCCTAACGCATCTTCGCCCCGTAAGCCAGCCGCCAACGCCTTTTCGAGTTCCGAGCCGCCATGACCGACCGATCGCCCTGGTGGGCGCCCCATGTCCATGCCGACCGCCGCCCGCGCCTTCTGCAGCGCGGACGGATCAAGGCCGCCATCCGCGGTTTCCTGGGGGATCAGGGGTTCGTCGAGGTCGAAACGGCGGCGCTTCAGGTCTCCCCCGGCAACGAGGCGCATCTTTCCGCCTTCGCCACGCAAATGCAGCGCATCGAGGGCGGGAGCCAGCCGCTCTATCTCCACACCTCGCCGGAATTCGCCTGCAAGAAGCTGCTCGCTGCGGGTGAAACGCATCTCTTCACCTTCGCGCCGGTCTTTCGCAACCGCGAGCGCGGCGCGCTGCACTCGCCCGAATTCACCATGCTCGAATGGTATCGCGCGGGCGAAAGCTACGAGCGGCTGATGGCGGATGCGAGCGCCCTCCTGCGGCTGGCCGCCGAAACCGCCGGCGCGAGCGAGTTCCGCTTTCGCGGCCGCACCGTCGATCCCTTCGCCGAGCCGGAGCGGATCAGCGTGTCCGAGGCCTTCCGGCGCTTCGTCGGCTTCGACATTCTGGCAACCGTCGACGAGACCGGCGCGACGGATCGCGACGCGCTGGCCGGGGCCATGCGCGAGGCGGGGCTGCGCGCGACAGTCGAGGACAGCTGGTCCGATCTCTTCAGCCGCGCCCTCGTGGAGCGCGTCGAGCCCGCGATCGGCAATGGCCGCGCGACGATCCTCGACGAGTATCCCGTCGCGGAAGCCGCGCTCGCCCGCCGCTCGGCGCGCGATCCGCGCGTGTCCGAGCGGTTCGAGCTCTATGCCTGCGGCGTGGAGCTGGCCAACGCCTTCGGCGAGCTGACCGACGCCGCCGAGCAGCGCCGCCGCCTCGAGGCCGAGATGGACGAGAAGCAGCGCGTCTATGGCGAGCGCTATCCGCTGGACGAGGATTTCCTCGCAGCGCTCGCGCGGATGCCGGAAGCGTCGGGCATCGCGCTCGGCTTCGATCGCCTCGTCATGCTGGCGCTCGGCGCGTCCCGCATCGACGACGTGATCTGGACGCCGGTCGCGGAGCCCGCGCCGTGAGCCGCCCGCTGCGCTCGGCCGAGGCGATCGTCGCCGCCGGCCTCGCGCCGGCCGAGCGGCTGGACGCGCTCTCGAAGGTCGCGGCGCGCTACGCCGTGTCGGTGACGCCGGACATGGCCGACCTGATCGAGGCGCCGGACGATCCGATCGCGCGCCAGTTCGTGCCCGACGAGGCAGAGCTTCTGCAGACGGCGGACGAGGACGCCGATCCGATCGGCGACGGGGCGCATTCGCCCCTTCCCGGCATCGTCCATCGCTATCCCGACCGCGTGCTCCTGAAGCCGCTGCATGTCTGCCCGGTCTATTGCCGCTTCTGCTTCCGGCGCGAGATGGTCGGCCCGGAAGGGCTCGGCACCCTGTCGGAGGTCGAACTTGCCGCCGCGCTCGCCTATGTCGCGAGCCATGAGGAGATCTGGGAAGTGGTGGTGACGGGCGGCGATCCCTTCGCGCTGTCGCCGCGCCGCCTCGCCGATCTCTGCGAGCGGCTCGGGCAGATCGCGCATGTGAAGGTTCTGCGCTTTCACACGCGCGTTCCCGTGGTGGAGCCGGCGCGCGTGTCGCCCGAGTTGGTGGCGGCGCTGCGGCGCTTTCCCGGCGCCGTCTTCGTCGCGCTTCACGCCAACCATCCGCGCGAATTCGCCCCGGCGGCGACGGAGGCGATCGCGCGGCTGGTGGATGCCGGCCTTCCCATGGTCAGCCAGAGCGTGCTTCTGCGCGGCGTCAACGACGATCCCGAAACCCTGGCGCTTCTGATGCGCCGTTTCGTGGAGAACCGGATCAAGCCCTATTATCTCCACCAGGGCGATCTCGCGCCAGGCACCAGCCATCTGCGCACGGAGATTTCCGAGGGCCAGGCTCTGATGCGCGGGCTGCGCGGGCGTGTGTCGGGCCTTTGCCAACCGACCTATGTGCTCGACATTCCCGGCGGCCACGGCAAGGTTCCGATCGGCCCCGCCTATCTCTCGCAGACGCCGGACGGCTGGCAGGTGGAAGACCCCGGCGGCACGATCCACGACCATCCGCCGCGCCGGCCGGCCCGGTGATCGTCCCAAGGATTCCGCCCGAGTGATCGCCCGGCTGGCAGGGCGCTGATCCGTTTCGCCGCAGCGCCTTGCCGCCGGGCGCGCTGCCCGCCACCTTGGCTCCATGAGCGCGCTCGAACCCTGTTCCTGCTGGTTGTGCGGTCGCCCGCTCGGGCGGCGCGTCGAATGGCATCACCCGCGCCCCAAGAGCCGGGGCGGGCGCGTGACCGTTCCCGTTCACCCGATCTGCCATCGCACCATCCATGCGAGCTTCACCAATGTGGAACTCGCGCGGCTGGAGGCCGAGGGCGTCGCCCTGTCGGGCCATCCGAAGCTGGAGCGCTTCCTCAGCTGGATCGCCCGCAAGCCGCCCGACTTCCACGCGCCGACGCGGTGAAGCCGCGACTCGGGGGGTGCTGGAGCGCCGCACTCTCGGGGCAAGGCGGGCGGCTCGGTTTTCCAAAGGATTAAACGTCGCCAAGTGCTGATTTTGCCGGGGAAATCCAGCCGGACGCAAGTCCGCGCAAACGCTCCCCATGCGATGCTCGCTCCATCAGAATCGGAGATCGAGCCATGGCGCAAACCGCCCTCCAGACCCAGGACGACCTCGACCGCACCGTCGAATTGGCCCTTGCCGAAGTCGATGGCGACACGCTTCAGGCGCTGCGCAATCTCGTCCTGCGCCAGCGCGAGCTGGAGATCGAACTGAGCCGCACCGTGTCGGCCGGCTATGTCCGTCGCCGTCCGGCTGCCTGACGCATCCAGTCACCGCGAGGGGCGTTCCGCGCCCCTTGCCCCGAGCCTGTTCAAGGGAGGGGGAAAGGCCTAGAGCGTATCGCTGAGCCCCGCGCGGCTTTTGAGGACGCTCCGAAAGGCCGGCCATGGACACGCCCCTCCTTCCGCTTCGGCATTTTCTTCTCGGCCTTGCGGTGGTCGCCGTCTGGGGCACCAATTTCGTGGTGATCCATGTCGGGCTGGAGCACCTGCCCCCGCTCCTCTTCGCCGCGCTGCGCTTCTTCTTCGCCGCTCTCCCCGGCGTCTTCCTTCTGCCGCGCCCCCGCGTGCCCTGGCTTCATCTCGCGGCCTATGGCGTCCTGATCGGGGCCGGGCAGTTCGGTCTTCTCTTCGTGGCCATGCGCAGCGAGATTTCGCCGGGCCTCGCCTCGCTGGTGGTCCAGTCGCAGGTCTTCTTCACGATCGGCCTGTCCATGTGGCTGTCGGGCGAGCGTGTGCGGCCGTATCAGGGCGTCGCGCTCTTGCTCGGCATCGCCGGCCTCGGGGTGATCCTCACCCATACGGACGGCTCCACGACGCCGCTCGGCCTCGGGCTCGTCGTTCTGGCGGCCATGTGCTGGGCCGGGGGCAATATCGTCGCGCGGGCGAGCGGCGCGATCAACATGCTTCCCTATGTGATCTGGGCGAGCCTCTTCTCGGCGCCGCCGCTCTTCGCCCTGTCCTTCCTGGTGGAAGGCTGGCCCGCCATTCGCGAGGGGCTGGCGGCGGCGGATGCGGTCACCTGGGCCGCCGTTCTCTGGCAGACGGTCGGCAACACGCTTTTCGGCTATGCCGCCTGGGGCTGGCTCCTGTCGCGGCACCCGGCCGCGCTGGTGACGCCGCTCGCCCTGCTCGTGCCCCTGTTCGGCATGGGCGCGTCCGCCCTCCTCCTCGGCGAATCGCTGCCCTTCTGGAAGATCGGCGCCGCGCTTCTGGTCATGAGCGGCCTCGTGATCGGAATGCTCTACCCGCGCTGGAAGGCGCGGGGCGCCTGACGCCGGACACCTTTTCCGCTCCCGCGCGTTGACGCCGGAGAGACATGGAAACGAGGCGCCATCATGAGCCATGAAACAGAGCGCGACGCGCTGTCGACGGGAGCGAACGCAAGGCCCCTGGACACCGGTATCGCGCAGACCGCCGCCGGCCTTCCCGACGACACCGGCCGCCCCGTGCCGCTCGGCGACGCCGAGGAACGCCGCATCGCCGAGACGCTGACCGGAGACCGGAGCGAGGCGGAAGCCGAAACCGAGGCGCATCCGTCCTGACGCTTCGCCGAAGGCCTGACGAGGCCGAACAGGCGAAGCAGCCGAGAAAAAACGCGAAGGAGGCGGAACCCCGCCTCCCGAGCACCGTTAGCAAAGGTGCGCGGCTCGATGAGCTCGCGCGGGACGTCTCACCCGACCATGCGCAGGATGTATTGCGGTAGCGGCGGGAACGCCAGACACGCGGCGGCGAAGATCCCGGCGGCCGTCAGGGCGAGGGCGGTCATATCGACGACAAAGGTCATCACGCGATCGAGAAGCATGGTGTTCCATTCCTAGCTGGCAGGACAGAAATTCGGCCGATTCGGTTTAGGAGTGGTTAGGAACGATGGCCAAAACCCGACATCGTTCCCCCTGTGTTCCCCATGCCACAGATCTGGGTGAGGAACCCATCGGTTCCGCCGGCTCAGGTTACGCAAGCAACGCGCCGTCGCTCGTCTCTGGAACTGTTCCAAGCTCGGGGAGCGGCAGCGCGTGGGCTTTCGCGCGACATAAAATTATCTGAATCACCCGCTTGAAAAACAGGGGAGTGGTCCTCATAGTATTCCCATCGAACGATGGCCGGAAAGTTTGTCCCCGCGCTGCGGCCCAGCGCAAGATCAACCCACTTCTTCGCAGACTTCGATCACAACGGGGCGCACTCCTTGCGCCTCGAAGGCACAAGACTATATAGAAAGGTGTCCCATGGCTACGGGAACCGTTAAGTGGTTTAATACGGACAAGGGCTACGGCTTCATCGCTCCGGACAATGGTGGTCAGGACGCGTTCGTCCATATCAGCGCCGTGCAGCGCGCTGGTCTGCAGACGCTCCAGGACGGCCAGAAGATCAGCTTCGAGCTGGTCGCGGACCGTCGCACCGGCAAGATGTCGGCAGACAGCCTCAAGGCTCTCTGAGACTGGCCCCAGGTTCGGGCAAGCCCGACCTGTCACAACAATTCTCGCATCCCTCCCGCCGACCACGGATGTACTGGCGGCAGGAGGGGAGCGATCCAAGCGGGTCGATCGAAAGATCCCCGCTGCTTGCGGACCCTGCGCTCACCCGAGCCGCAGGGTTTTGCTTTTTGGGGCTCTGGCGTCCTCCTCCCGGGCGAACAACCGCAGTCGTGTTCCGGCTACGTCGGGGTCCGGTCGCGGCTGGCCTCAACCCTTCCGAGGCGAACGATCGCATCGAAAAGCCGAGGGATCGCCAGCGCATTGGGACCAGCCCCCACCGTCTCCAAATCGCAAGGCAGGTTTGAGCGCGGCGGTCACTGCGGATCTGGGATAAACGTCGAGATCACGATGGCGTGACTGCCCCCCCCCTTTTTTCCCCTCCGACACGCCGACTTCGATCGCGAGCGATCTTCGATCTCAAAACGCAGTTGAACGTTTCGCGCCCATGAGACCCCCTTCTGGGACGCGCGACTGCAGAAGGTCCGTGGTGACTACGGTCTGTCACCGCCATCGGGCGAAGCGCCGCCTTCCGTTCCCGCGGAAGTCTCTTCGCCGCCGGCGTCTTCCTCGCCATCGCCCTCGTTGCGGCGATCGGCTGCTACTCGATCAACAACAAGCCGTTCGACATCTCCACGATCGGCGTGTTCGGCCTCCTCGGCTATCTCCTGATCCGCCTCGGCTGCAAGCCGGCGACGCTGCTGGCGCTGGGCCTTGCCGCCGTGATCGTCGCGCTCCTCCCCTCCATCCGCGCCAAGCGCAAGGAGGTCTTCGTCGAGGACGATTGAGCCAGACCCGCATCGCATGGCAGCACCGGTTCCGGCGCGGGTTGACCCCGCGCCGGAACCGACGCACGTCTAGGGCATCGTGAAGGAAAGCCTTCCTGATCGATTTCTCGAGAGACCGATCCCGCGTGTCCGCTCCCGCTCTGTCCGCTTCGCGCCATCCGGCGCCCCGTTCCCATCGTGCCGCCTGCGGCGCCTGCGCGGATTGCGGCGTGCGCACCATGGCGGTCTGCGCCGCGATGGAAGAGGACGAGATCGGTGCGCTGGAGCGCATCATGACCGGCCGCCGCCTCCAGGCCGACGAGGTCCTGGTGGAGGAAGGCGAGCCGCGCCGGCGCGTCTACAGCCTGACCGACGGCATGCTGCGCCTGTCGATCGCCCTGCCGGACGGGCGACGCCAGATCACCGGCTTTCTCCTGCCGGGCGATTATCTCGGGCTTGCCGACGACGAGACCTATTCCGCAACGGTCGAGGCCGTCACCCCGTCGGCGCTCTGCTCCTTCCCGGTGCGGGAGATGGAAGCGCTCGTGGACAGCCATCCCAAGCTCAAGGACCGCCTGTTCCGCTTCACCCGCGCCGCCCTGCGGCAGGCGCGCGAGAACCAGCTCATTCTCGGCCGGCTCGCGCCCGTCGAAAAGCTCGCCGCCTTTCTGCTGGCCCTGTCGCGCCGGCTGGAAGAGCACAGGCTGCCGGACAACCCGATCCCGCTCGCCATGACGCGCACCGACATTGCCGACTATCTCGGCCTGACCGTGGAAACCGTGTCGCGCTCCTTCACCAAGCTGCGCAACAGTGGTCTGATCCGCCTGCCCGACGCGCATCTCGTTGATATTATCGACCGACCGAGCCTCGAAGCCGTGGCGGGAACGCTGCGCTAGAGCGGCGTCAGACGGCCCTGGTCCAGCCGCAACACGCGGTCCACGACCCCGGCCGGAAGGCGCGCATGGGTGGCGAGAAGGACGCTACGTCCGGCAAGCGCCTTCGGCAGATCGCGAAAGAAGGCGCTTTCCGTTTCCGGGTCGAGCCCGCTCGTCGGCTCGTCCAGAAGGAGGATCGCGGCCGGCGAGAGAAGCGCGCGCGCCAGAACGAGACGCCGCGCCTGCCCCACCGAGAGCGTACGCCCGCCCTCCCCAAGCCAGGTTTCCAGACCGGCCGGCAGCGAGGCGACGAAGTCGGCGAGCCTGGCGCGGTCGAGCGCCTCCCAAAGGGCGTCCTCGTCGGCGTCCGGCCGGCCGATCCGCAGATTGTCGGCAACGGTTCCCAGAAACACCGGCGCGTCCTGTTCCAGAAGCATCACCCGGCGGCGAAGCTCGGCGCTCGCGACCCGCTCGATCGCCTGCCCGCCGATCGCGATCCGTCCGGCCGTCGGCACCTCCAGCCGCACGAGGAGCGACAGGAGCGTGGACTTGCCGCAACCGCTCGGCCCCTCGATCGCGATCCGCTCGCCAAGGTGGAGATCGAGATCGAGGCCGGCGAGGATCGGGCGTTCCGCGCGATGGCCGAACCGGACGCCGCGAAGGCTGAGAGCGCCGGCCTCGGGCAGCGGCACCGGGGCGACGGGCTCCGGCGCGCCGGGCGACAGACGCGACAGGGCGTCCAGCCGCTCCGCCGCCGCCACGGAGGCGCCGAGCCGCGCGACGCTGCGCACCGTGCCTGCCACGGCCTCGAAACTGCCGAGAACGGCGAGCGTCAGTCCGACGAGGAGCGGCGCGCCGATGGCGCCGCGTTGCAGCGCGGCTAGGCCGGGAAGGAGCGTGCCGATCAGCGCCGCGCCACTGAGGGTGTGGATTGCGGCGGTCGCGAGCGCGCTGCGCGCGGCAAGCGCCCGTCGCGCCCGACCGAGGGCGTCGGCGCGCTCCGCAAATCTCTGGCGGGCCGCGCCCATGGCGGCGAAGAGACGAAGGTCCGCCTGCCCTTCGATCGTATCCAGCGCCGCCTCCCGCAGCCGCGCGGCGGCGGCGATGGTGGCCGCGCCCGGCGCGCGCGCGGCGCGGGCGAGCGCCAGCGGCACGAGAACCGTCGCCGCCAGAAAGGCCGCGCCATAGGAGGGCGCCGCGCCCGGCAGGGTGAAGAGGAGCACGGCGAAGGTCAGCCCGCCCGCGCAAAGGCCCGTCACCATCGGCCCGACCGCCAAGAGGAATACGACGTCCAGCGCTTCCACGTCGCCCGTCAGACGCTGCACGAGATCGCCACGCGTGAGGTCCCGCCGCAGCGCCGCGAAGCGCGGCATGGCCTCGCGGAACACATGGGCGCGAATATCGGAGAGAACGCGCAGCGTCGCGTCGTGCCCCACGAGCTTCTCGCCATAGCGCGAGAGGATGCGCAGGAGCGACAGGCCCCGCACCGCCGAGGACGGGCCGAAAAGGTTGAAGCCGAGGGCGGCCGTCGTCAGGAACGCGGCGGTGAGAAACCAGCCCGACAGCGCCAGAAGCGCCGCGCCGGCGAGAAGCGTCGCGAGCGACAGGAGAAGCGCCGCGAGGAACTGGCTTCTGCGCGCGAGAAACAGGGGCGCAAAACGCCGGATCGCCTTCATGCGGCGTCCTCCCTTCTGGCGGCAAGACGGGGGTGGAGCGGGCCGCCGGCCGGGATCAACCGGCCGTTCTCGATGCGCAGGGTCAGGTCCATGCGCGCGGCGACGGCGGCGGAATGGGTGGCGACGAGAAGCGTGCGGCCCTCGCTTCGGACAAAGCGCAGGATGTCGTAGAGAACCTCGGCTTCCGTCTGCGGATCGAGATGCGCCGTCGGCTCGTCCAAGAGCAGGATGGCCGGGCGGCGGAGGTAGAGCCGGGCCAGCGCCACGCGATGCCGCTCGCCGCCCGACAGGCCGAAGCCGCCCTCGCCGATGCGCGAGGCGAGCCCGTCCGGCAGGCCCAGCGCGACGTCGAGAACGCGGGCGCGCTCGGCCGCTTGCGCGACCGCCTCGTCGGAGGCGAGCGGATCGGCCAGGCGAATATTCTCGGCGATGGTGCCGGCGAAGAGATGCGGGCGCTGCGGCAGGAGCGCGACGGCCTCGCGCAGCTGCGCCTCGTCGATGCGATCCAGCGCATGACCGCCGAGGCGGATCGTGCCATCCGCCGCGCGAAGCCCGGCCAGCGCCTCCAGAAGCGAAGACTTGCCGCAGCCGCTTTCGCCGAGCAGCGCCACATGGCGGCCCGGCGCGATCAGGAGGTCCGCGCCGTTCAGGATCGTGCGCGCGCCATCCGGCGTGCGCAGCGTCAGGCTGGAGACCTCGATCCCCGCCGGCTTGGGGAACGCAAGAAGCGGGCGCGAGGACGCGACGCCCGGCGACGACGTGACCACGGGCAGGGTCTCGAACTGCCGGGCGATCTCGGCCACAGCCGCCTTCGCGCCGGCCCGGTCATGGTAATGGGCGGCGAGCTGGCGGAGCGGCTGATAGACCTCCGGCGCCATCAGGAGGCAGAAGAGGCCCGCTTCCAGCGTGAAAGGCGAGACGCGAAGATCGACGAAGCCGAGAAAGGACAGGCCGACATAAAGCGCGACGCCGGCGACCCCGAGCGCGGCGAAGAATTCCAGGACCGCCGAGGAGAGGAAGGCGATGCGCAGGACCCGCAGGGTGCGCCGACGCCAATCCTCGCTCGCTTCCGCCATCCGCTCGGCCTCCGCCTCGGCCCGGCCGAACAGGACGAGGGTCGAGAGGCCGCGCAGCCGATCCCCGAAAAACGCCGATAGGCGCGAGAGCGCATCGGCCTGCGCCTCGCCCGCCGCCTGCGCGCCCCAGCCGACCAGCGCCATGAAGAGCGGGATCAGCGGGGCGGTGGCGAGAAACAGAAGGCCGACCACCCAGTCCACCGGAAAGACGAGCGCCGCGAAGGCGAGCGGCAGAAGCGTCGCCGCGATCATCGCCGGCAGGAAACGCGCGAAGAACCCGTCCAGCGCCTCGACCTGTTCCAGAAGAGCCGAGGCGAGCGCGCCCGAGGCGCGGGACGCCGCCCAATCCGGCTGGCGGGCGGCGAGCGCGTCGAACAGGGCAAGACGCAGGCGCGCCTTGATGCGCTCGGCGCCGGCCGCCCCGGCCCGCTCCGCGCCATAGGCAAGCGCCGCGCGGGCGGCGAACAGCGCGGCGAGCCCGGCAAGCGGGCCGAACGCTTCGCCCGAGCGAAGCTCGCCCGTCGCCGCCGTCCCGAGAAGCCCGGCGAGGATCGAAGCCTGCCAGACGAGAAGCCCGCCCGAGACGAGCGGCAGCGCGAGCGCCCCTGCGAGCGGCGCGCCGCCATGGCGGCGCAGGCCGCTCATCCATCGCCCTTCGCGACGGGCGATGTCCCGCGCCTTTTCCGTGTCCGCCTTCATGGCTCGCTCCGCTTTCGATTGCGGGCGAAGGCGTAGGCCGGCGGCGGCACGGCGGCATTGATTCAAATCAAGGCGCGCCACGCGCGACGGGTCTAGGCCTCGTCGCAGCCGGGCCGTTCCGGCACTTTCCAAAGGCGGGCAGACCCATGATCGACATGACGGTCGTCGACCTGTCGCGACTCCAGTTCGCGGCGACGGCGATGTACCATTTCCTTTTCGTACCCCTGACGATCGGCCTGTCGGTTCTGATGGCCATCATGGAAAGCGTCTATGTGATGACCGGCCGCGAGGTCTGGCGCCGCATGACGCTGTTCTGGGGCACCCTGTTCGGCATCAACTTCGCCATGGGCGTCGCCACCGGCATCGTCATGGAATTCCAGTTCGGCATGAACTGGAGCTATTACAGCCATTATGTCGGCGACGTGTTCGGCGCGCCGCTGGCGATCGAGGGCCTCATGGCCTTCTTCCTGGAAGCGACCTTCATCGGCCTCTTCTTCTTCGGCTGGGACCGCTTGAGCCGCGTCGGGCATCTCGCCGTCACCTGGCTGACGGCGCTCGGGGCCAATTTCTCAGCGCTCTGGATCCTGATCGCCAATGGCTGGATGCAGAATCCGGTCGGCTCGACCTTCAATCCCGAGACGATGCGCATGGAGATCACGGACTTCATGGCCGTGGTGTTCAATCCGGTGGCGCAGGCGAAGTTCGTCCACACCGTGTCGGCCGGCTATGTCACGGGCGCGATGTTCGTGATCAGCATCAGCGCTTGGTTTCTCCTGCGCGGCCGGCATGTCGATCTCGCCAAGCGCTCGATCGCGGTGGCGGCGAGCTTCGGCCTCGCCTCGGCCCTGTCGGTCGTCGTGCTCGGCGACGAGAGCGGCTACACCGCGACCGAGCATCAGAAGATGAAGCTCGCGGCCATGGAGGCCATGTGGCACACCGAGCCCGCGCCGGCCGGCTTCAATCTCTTCGCCATTCCCGGCGACAAGGAAAACTCCTTCGAGGTGCAGGTGCCCTATGCGCTCGGCCTCATCGCCACGCGCTCCATCTCGGGTGAAATTCCCGGCATTCTCGACCTCGTGCAGACGGCCGGCCAGCGCATCCGCAACGGCCAGATCGCCTATGCGGCGATGGAAGCCGTGCGCGCCGACCCGGCCGACGCCAAGGCGCGCGAGACCTTCGCGGCCACCTGGAAGGACCTCGGCTACGCGCTGCTTCTGAAGCGCTACCGCGAGGATGTCGTGAACGCGACGCCTGAGGAGATCACGCAGGCCGCCTTCGACACGGTGCCGGGCGTGGCCCCGCTCTTCTGGGGCTTCCGCCTCATGGTGGTGATCGGCTTCTATCTCATCGCCTTCTTCGCCACCGCCTTCTGGCGTGCCTCGAAGCACCGGATCGGCACCAATCGCGGCCTTCTCTGGATCGCGCTTCTCTCCTTGCCGACACCCTGGATCGCCATCGAGGCCGGCTGGTTCATCGCCGAATATGGCCGCCAGCCCTGGGTGGTGGAAGGCGTGCTGCCGACCTTCTACGCGGCCTCCGGCCTGACGCTGACGGATCTCGCGATCAGCCTCGCCTTCTTCCTGACGCTCTACACCGCGCTCGCCATCGTCATGGTCTTCCTCATGCTGAAGACGATCAAGGCCGGCCCCAAGGCGACCGCCGACCTGATCGACGGCGCGGGCGGCTCGCGCTTCGTGCCCGAGGGCGCCGCCGCATCCCCCGACCATCGCTGAAAGCGGAAACCCATGACCCAACTTCCCCTCGACTACGAAACGCTTCGGCTGGTCTGGTGGGTGCTTCTCGGCACGCTTCTCATCGGCTTTGCGATCATGGACGGCGTCGATCTCGGCGTCGGCGCGCTCCTGCCCTTCGTCGCGCGCTCGGACGAGGAGCGGCGCATTCTCATCAACCTCATCGGCCCGACCTGGGAAGGCAATCAGGTCTGGCTGATCCTGGGGGGCGGCGCGATCTTCGCCGCCTGGCCGGCGCTCTATGCGGCGAGCTTCTCGGGCTTCTACCTCGCGATGATCGTGATCCTCCTGGCGTTGATCCTGCGGCCCGTGGGCTTCAAGTTCCGGGGCAAGGTGAAGGACGCGCGCTGGCGCGCGACCTGGGATGGGGCGCTCTTCGTCGGCGGCTTCGTGCCGGCGCTGATCATGGGCGTCGCGGTCGGCAATGTGCTGCTCGGCGTGCCCTTCGGCCTCGATGCGACGCTGCGCCCGCATTATGCCGGCAATTTCTTCGGCCTGCTGCGCCCCTTCGCGCTTCTTTGCGGCCTCGTCTCGGTGTCCATGGTGGTGACGCTCGCCGCGAGCGTCATCGCCGCGCGCTGCCCCGGTGCGGTCTCCGATCGGGCGAGGGCCTATGGCCGTCTGAGCGCGCTCGCCACGCTCGCGCTCTTCGCGCTCGGCGGGCTCTGGGTGGCCTTCGCGCTCGACGGCTATGTCGTCACAAGCCAGCAGGTCGGCACGGCGGCGTCCAATCCGCTGGCAAAAAGCGTCGCCGTGGAAGCAGGGGCCTGGACGGCCAACTACGCCCGCCACCCCTGGATGCTGATCGCCCCGGCGCTCGGCTTTCTCGGCTCGGCGCTCGCCTTCCTCACGCTCGGCAAGCGCGGCGTGGCGGCGATCCTGGCGTCGGCGGCGGCCGTGTTCGGCATCGTTTCCACCGCCGGCCTGTCGCTCTTTCCCTTCCTCCTGCCGTCCAATCTCGATCCGAATGTCAGCCTCACCGTGTGGGACGCCTCGTCCAGCCATCTGACGCTCTTCGTCATGCTGATCGCGACGCTCGTCTTCCTGCCGATCATCCTGGCCTACACGACCTGGGTCTATCGCGTGATGCGCGGGCCGGTGACGGCCATGTCCATCGGCCGCAACCCCAACGCCTACTGAGGAGCCTGTCCCATGTGGTATTTTTCCTGGGTTCTCGGCCTCGGCCTCGCCTGTGCCTTCGCGATCCTCAACGCCATGTGGTTCGAGATGAAGGAGGACCGCCGCCTGTCGGCCCTCGCCATCGAGCCGGAAGGCCGGCCGGGCACGGCGGACGGGGCGCGGCCATGAGCGGGACGCTGGCCCAAAGGCTCGGCGCCCTCACCGTGCCGCGCTACACGTCCTATCCGACGGCGGCGGACTTCTCGGCCGATGTCGGCCCGACCGAGACCGCAGGCTGGCTTGCCGGTGCCGACCCCGCCGAGCCCGTGTCGATCTATCTCCACGTCCCCTATTGCCGCGAGCTTTGCCACTATTGCGGATGCCATGCGAAAGCCGCGCTTCGGGCCGACGTGGTGGAGCGCTACCGCGAGACGCTGGAAGCGGAGATCGCTCTTGTCGCCGCGCGCCTTCCGGGGCGGCTCCCGGTGTCGCGCATCAGTTGGGGCGGCGGCACGCCCTCCATTCTCGGCCTGTCGGGCCTCGGCTCGGTGCTGCATGTCCTGTCGCGCCATTTCGACCTGCGGCCGGGCCATGAGCACGCGATGGAACTCGACCCGAGGCGCATCGACCGGGGCTTTGCCGACGGTCTCGCGGCGCTTGGGCTCAACCGCGCGAGCCTGGGCGTCCAGGATCTCGACAGGCAGGTGCAGCAGGCGATCGGCCGGGTGCAACCAGCCGAGACCGTGCGGACGGCGGTCGCCATGCTGCGCCGCGCAGGGATTGCCCGGCTCAACTTCGACCTCGTCTACGGCCTGCCCCGGCAGAGCGTCGACAGCCTCCGGCGCACCTGCCGCGAGGTGATCGACCTCGCGCCGGACCGCGTCGCCTGCTACGGCTACGCCCATCTCCCGGCTCGCCGCGCCAACCAGCGCCTGATCGACGAAACGCTCCTGCCCGGCGCCGACGAGCGTTTGCGCCAGCAGGATGCGGTCGCGGCCGCGTTCACCGAGGTTGGCTACCAGAGCATCGGCATCGATCATTTCGCCTTGTTCTGCGATCCCCTCGCCGTCGCCGCGCGCAGCCGGCGCCTGCATCGCAATTTCCAGGGCTATACGGATGACGGCTCGCAGACCCTGATCGGCTTCGGCGCCTCCTCCATCTCGCGCCTCTCCGGTGGCTTCGCGCAGAACGAAAGCGCGATCGAGGCCTGGCGGGCGCGGATCGAGGCGGGGCAGCTCGCCACCCGGCGCGGCCATGCGTTCCGGCAGGACGACCGCGAGCGCGCCGCGATCATCGAACGTCTCATGTGCGACTTCCGCGTCGATCTCGGCCATCAGGCGCGGCTCTATGCCGACGAACTGGCGCTTCTACGCCCGCTGGTCGGCCAGGGACTGGTGGAGATGCGCCACGACACGGTGACGCTGACGCTGAAGGGCCGGCCCTTCGTGCGGCTGGTGTCGGCCGTGTTCGACCGATTTCGCACCGAGGGCGAGCGGGGCTTCTCGAGCGCCGTGTGAGGCTTGCGGGGCGCTGGCGGGCGCGGCCCATGGCCTCAATTCGGGCGAGCGGCCGGGCCGGGCTTTGGCTAGAAGGGGAGAGAACCGACCTCGCCTCTCCCCCCGCCCCGGAGCCTTTTCCCATGTCCGACACGCATCGCATCGGCACGAGCCGCATCTCCGCCCGCATCAAGTCGGAAGGGGCGGAGCTCGTGTCGCTGCAGGATGCGGCAGGCGAGGAGCTTCTCTGGCAGGCCGGCCCGGAATGGCCGCGCCACGCCCCGGTCCTGTTTCCGATCGTCGGCCGCCTGCCGGGCGACGCGCTGCAGGTGGACGGGCAGGTCTATCCGATGACGCAGCACGGCTTTGCCCGCGACAGCCGCTTCGAATGGCTGGAGCGGAGCGAGACGGTGGCGCATCTGCGCCTTCGCGACAGCGAGGCGACGCGCGCCCGCTTCCCCTATGCGTTCGAGCTCGACCTTCTCTTCCGCGTCGAGGACCGAACGCTCGGCGTCGAAACGCATGTGCGCAATCCCGGTCCCGGCGATCTCTCCTATGCCGTCGGCGCGCATCCCGCCTTTCGCTGGCCGCTCGTGCCGGACGTCGCCAAGGCCGACCATGGGCTCCGCTTCGAGAAGGGCGCGCCGCGCGAGGCGAGCCGGATCGAGGGCGGCTTTCTGTCCGGCATGCGCCCGGTGCCGGTCGAGGGCGACCGGCTGCTCCTGTCGGAGGCGCTGTTTGCCGGCGACGCGCTCGTCTTCGGAGGGATCGGCGAAGGCGCGGTGCGCTTCGAGGCGGCCGACGGGTCCGCGCCCGCCCTGCGCGTCGCCTGGGAAGGCTATCGCGACCTCGGCGTCTGGTCGAAGCCGCAGGGCGCGCCCTTCCTGTGCATCGAGCCCTGGGCCGGCACGGCGCCGCCGCTCGGCTGGAACGGCGAGTTCGCCGACAAGCCCGGCAACACGCGCCTTCAGCCCGGCGAATCGCGCGTCTATGTCTGGAGCGTTAGCGTGTGACGGGACCGGTAAGGCCCGGCTAACCAGCCGGCCAGATCGGACTTGCCCTCGGGCCGCGCCGAACCCTCCGTTAATTTCACCCATCCATGGTCTCGGTCAGGCGAACGAAGAAAGCATGACCATGTTGCAGCGCGTGCGAATGGGCCTGAAGGCGAAGATCATCGGCGGGATCGGTCTCGGCCTCGTCGTGGCGCTGGTTCCGATGGCGGGTCTTTTGGCCTACCAGACCGAGCGCCAGTCCGCGGCGGCGGCGGATCAGATCATGACGAGCGAAGCCGGCCGGGCCGCTCAGTTCATCAAGACGGGCGTTCTGGAGCTCGACGGCGCGGCTCGCCTGACGGCGGCCAATGTCGGCGAACGGCACGCGCGCCTCGACATCGCCCGCAAGGACGTGATCGAAACGCTGCGCCTCAATCTCGAAGCCAATCCGCTCGCCTATGGCTCCTGGTTCCTCGAAGCGCCCAAGGCCTTCGACGGCGAGCAGGAGTCCATGCGCAGCAACGCGGCGCAGGGCGCCAACAAGAACGGCATTCTCGCGCCCTGGTGGAATCGCGGCACGGGCAGCGAAATCAAGTTCCAGACCTTCGACGAGGACTATACGGCGACCTGGTGGAAGCTCGTGGCCGACAGCAAGAAGGCCGCGCTGACCCCGGCCTATCTCTCCTCCAGCGTCAATCCGCCCACGCTCCTGAGCAGCGTCGTGGAGCCGGTCTTTTCCGCCGGCCAGTTCATCGGCGTCGCCGGTCTCGACATGCGGATCGACCAGATCAGCGCCTTCCTGAAGGACATCAAGCCCTTCGGCACGGGCAGCGTGAAGCTTCTGGCCGCCGACGGCACCTGGCTCGTCCATCCCGACACCAAGCTCTGGACGAAGCCCTATGACGAGACGGAGGGCCAGGACGAGCTGCGCGCCGCGATGGCCGACACGAAGCCCCGTACGGTCGCCGGGATCGAGGACCGGGACGGACATGTCGTGCGCCGCATGTTCTATCCCTTCCCCATGCCCTCGCTGAATGCGACCTGGATCGCGGTGATCGACGTGCCGGAAGCCACGATCACCGCGCCGGTCGAGGATCAGCTCCGGACGCTCGTCTTCGGCTTCGTCGCCGCGTTCTTCGCCATTCTCGTGGCCGTGGCGCTGATCAGCCAGTTCACCATCGTCCGCCCCCTGCGCCGCGCCGTGGCGCTGGCCCGCCAGATCGGCTCGGGCGACCTGACGCAGCATGTCGAGGCCAAGGGAAGCGACGAGATCGCCGAGTTGCAGCGGGCGATGGGCGACATGACCGTGAAACTCTCCGAGATCGTCTCGGGCGTGCGCTCCTCCTCCTCGCTGGTCGCCGCCGGTTCGGCTCGCTCGGCCGAGACCGCAGAGCGCCTGTCGTCGGGCTCGACGGAGCAGGCGGCGGCATCGGAGCAGGCCTCCGCCGCGATCGAGGAAATGTCGGCCAATATCCGCCAGAACGCCGACAATGCCTCGACCACGGAGAAGATCGCCGCCCAGGCCTCCGAGTACGCCGGCACGACCGGCGAGGCCGTGGCGCAGTCCACCAAGGCGATGCGCGAGATCGCCGAAAAGATCGCGGTCGTGCAGGAGATCGCCCGCCAGACCGACCTGCTCGCCCTGAACGCCGCCATCGAAGCGGCCCGTGCCGGCCAGCATGGCAAGGGCTTCGCGGTCGTCGCGTCGGAAGTGCGCAAGCTCGCCGAGCGCTCCCAGGCGGCCTCCAGCGAAATCAGCGATCTCTCGACCAAGACGCTGGTGGTCGCCGAGGAAGCGGGCTCGCGTCTGGAGCGTCTGGTGCCCGATATCCGAAAGACGGCGGAACTCGTTTCCGAAATCTCGGCGGCGTGCCGCGAGCAGTCGATCGGCGTCGAGCAGATCAACCAAGCCATTCAGCAATTGGATCAGGTGACGCAGGCCAATGCCGGCGCGGCCGGCGAGATGACGGCCACCGCCGAACAGCTCGCGGCGGAGGCCGGGCGGCTGGAAGAGCGCGCGGGCTATTTCCGCATGACGGATGCCGAGCGCGAGCATCTTCTCCAGGCGGAAGCCGCCGAAATCGAAGCGGCGAACCGGCAGCGGGAGCGCGAAGAGGCGCGGCGGGGCGAGGCCCCCACCCAGTCCGCATCCTCCAAATCCGCCCCTTCCAAGCCGGCCTCCGCCAAGTCCACCTCCGCCAAGCCGGTCGCGGCGGTCCTGTCCAAGCCGGTCCGCGCGAAGCCGCCGGTCGCGGCGGTGGCGGACGACGATCTCTTCGCGGAGGGCGGCGACAATCCTGTCCACTCGCTTCAGGCGCAGGCGGCGGATTTCGCGGCGCGCCCGGGCAGCGGGGCCTCCAAGGCCGGCTTCGCGCTGGATCTCGGCGACAGCGGCTTCGAGCGCATGAGCCGTTAGAACCCGATCTCCTTCCCGTCTCGAAAGAGGTCCGCGCCCCCGCGCGGGCCTTTTTTCTTTTCAAAAAGTGCGGCAGAGGCGACGGCGGCCCGGCGGCCCTGCCCGCGCCACAGTGCTGTGGTCGAGCGCGGCGGATGGTTTCGGGCGACTTGCGAGCCGGCGCGGCCGGGGCGACAAGGCGAGGGCTTCGGCCCGCATGGAGGGATGATGGGTTTCCTGCGTCGATTGTGTCTGATCCTGCCGCTTCTCTGCCTTCTCGCCGCGCCGGCGGCGATGGCGCAGGACAAGATCGCAGCCAATGCCACGAGCGCGCAGGTCATTTCCGACCTCGACAGCAAGGCCGCCGACTACGAGGCGGCGAAGGCGGCGATGGCGCAGGCCCAGTCGAGCGACGACCGCTCGGCCCTGCGCGAGCGCATGCTCGCCATCCAGGCGGCGGCCGACCAGAGCGTGACGGCGCTGACCCCGATGCTGGATGCGATGGAAAAGCGCATCGGCGATCTCGGCGAAGCGAGCCCCAACGAGGCGGCCGACATCCAGACGCAGCGCGAGCAGCTCGGCAAGGATCGCGCCGATCTCGACTCGGCCATCAAGCGCGCGCGGCTCCTCTCCACCAACGCGCGCGATTCCGTCGAGACGATCAACCGGATGCTGGCCGAGGAGTTCAACCGCTCGACCTTCGAGCGCGTTTCCTCCCCGCTCACCGGCCGGTTCTGGAACTCGCTGGCGCTGAGCATGCGCTTCGACGTGCTGCGCGCCTCGGCCTTCGGTCACGACACCTGGGAAGGGCTGAGGGACGGAGCGAGCGGGGCGAGCGCGCTCGTCGTGGCGGCGACGCTCGGCGCCAGCCTCGTGCTCCTCTTTCCCGTGCGCCGACGCCTGCGCGCGATGGGCCGGCGCGCCGCCATCTCGCAGGCGCCGGGCACGCGCTTTCGCCGCTCGGGCCTCGCGCTCTGGTTCATTCTCGTCGGCACGCTGACGGCGAGCCTCAGCTTTCTTCTCTTCGGGCAGGGCCTGCGCTGGGCGGGCATTCTCACCGAGGAAGCCGACGAGGTCGTCACCGCCCTCCTCAACGCCGCGTCCTTCGGCGCCTTCATCGTGTCGCTCGGCGGCGGGCTTCTCCTGATCCACCAGCCCTCCTGGCGCCTTCTGCCGATCGGCAACGAGGCGGCGGCGCGCCTGCGGCCCTATCCGGCGGCGGCCGCGATCCTGGTGACGATCGGCATCACCGTGGTCGCCTTCAACCGCGTGGTGGGCGCCAGCCCCTCTTCCACGGTCGCGGCCAATCTGGCGATCGCGCTCGCCTATATGGTGCTGATCCTCTCGGTGCTGCTGACGCTGCGGCGCCTGCGCCAGGAAAAGCGCGACAGCGACCAGCCACCCAACGCGCTGCGCAGCGTGGTGACGCTGACGACGCTCGTGTGCTGGCTGGCGCTCATCGTCAGCGCGCTCGCCGCGCTTCAGGGCTATGTGAACCTGTCGCTCTTCATCGGCCGGCAGACCGTCTGGATCACGGTGGTCTGCGCCTCGGCCTATCTGCTTCTCGTGGTGGTGGACGATGTCTGCACCACGCTCCTGTCGCCCGACGCCTGGTCGGGCCGGGCCGCGCACGAGGCGCTGGGCCTGAAGCCTTCGACGGTCGGCCAGCTCGGCGTCGCCCTGTCGGCGCTCCTGCGCATCGGTCTGGTGCTGCTCGCGCTCGCAATGATCTTCGCGCCCTTCGGCCCCGGCACGGACGCCATCTTCAGCCAGCTCGGCGATCCCCTGATGATCACGGTCGGCGGCGTGACGCTGGAGCCCGGCGCGGTGCTGCGGGCGCTCATCGCGCTGGCGCTCGGCATCGCCGCCATGCGCCTCGTGCGGCGCTGGCTGAACGAAACCTATCTGCCGACGACGGAACTGGACGCCGGCGCGCGCAACTCCGTCTCGATGATCGTCTCCTATGCCGGCATCATCCTTGCCGGCTTCTGGGGCCTCACCTCGCTCGGCATCGGGCTGGAGCGCATCGCGCTCGTCGTCAGCGCGCTCTCGGTCGGCATCGGCTTCGGCCTTCAGGCCATCACGCAGAACTTCGTGTCGGGCCTCATCCTTCTCGCCGAGCGTCCGGTGAAGCTCGGCGACAGCGTGCGCATCGGCACGGACGAAGGCGATGTCAGGCGCATCAGCGTGCGCTCCACCGAGATCCAGCTGCCCGACCGCTCGACGCTGATCGTGCCGAACTCGGAGCTCATCACCAAGCCGATCCGCAACATGACGCTGGCCGATCCGGTCGGCCGGGTGCAGATCGCCTTTTCGGTTCCACCCTCGGCCGACCTGCTTCTGGTGCGCAAGACCATCCTCGCCCTGTTCGAGGAGCACCCGGCGGTGCTGGACGATCCCAAGCCCAACGTGTTCATCGACTCGATCACGGACGGCAAGGTGAACTTCAACTGCCTCGCCTTCGTCGCCTCGCCCCGGCAGGCCTATTCGACGCGAAGCGCCCTGTTCTTCACGCTTCTGGAGCGCTTCCAGAACGAGGACGTGCGCCTCGCGCCGACCGTCTGACCCGCCGGCCGGGCGGTCAGACGCCGGGCGTGCCGGCTCGCGCCGCCTTCCAGTCGAAGCGCACGGTGATCTCGCGGCCGAGCCATTGCGCGGCCGGGTCGTTCTTGGCGCCGAGGTCGAAGGCGAGCCGGTCGAGCGTGGCCGAACCCGTCACATGGGCGGTCCCGTCCGCGCCGGGCGTGAAGCTGAAGGGCACGCTGACCGGCGCGCTGCGGCCCTTGATCGTCACGCTGCCCTTGCCGAGGAAGCCGCCCTCGGTGCGCTCGAAGCTGTCGATCGCGACGGAAAGCGTCGGATGGGCGGCGGCGTCGAGCCCGTCCGGTCCGGGCGCGCTGGAGCGCACGAACGGATCGCCGACCGTGATCGAGGCGGCGTCGATGTCGAGCGTGGCCTTGGCCGCGTCGAGACGGTCGGGATCGAAGCGGATCGCCGCGTTCCAGGAGCCGATCGTGCCCGTCATCGGCTTGCCCGAGAAGGGAACCTCGTAGGACAGGCTGGAGGCCGCCTTGTCCACGACCCAGGCGCCGGCCTCCGGCGCGGCGACGGGCGTCCCGGCGGTGGCGGCGAGCGTCGGCGAGGCCCCGGTCGTTTCGGCCTGCCCGAGGCCGAGGCCGCCGCCGAGAAACAGCGCCGCGAGACCCGCCGCCAGCGGAATGGCGAGAAGCGCGGTGGACTGGCGCGGGAGATGGCCGGCCGGGATCATGCGCGAAAACGAAGCTTGCCGGTCGAGAACGGAATGTTTCACCGCGCCCGCGACGTGCAGGACCAGAAGCGCCAGCGTCGAATAGGCGAGCCAGGTGTGGAGCGTCGCCGCCACGGCCTCGCCCCCTTCCCCGCGCCAGCCAGCGGGGATCGGCAGGTTCGGCCAGACGAGGCTTTCGCGCAGGAACAGAAGCGTCGGGATCGCGGTCGGCGAGGCGGAGACGACGAGCCAGCCCGACAAGGGCACGAGCAGCATGAGCGCGTAGAAGAGCCCGTGGACGAGATGGGCCGCGCCCGCCTCCCAGGGCTTCATCGGCGCATGGGCCGGCGGCGGGTTGAGAAGGCGCCAGGCGATGCGCGCGACCGTCAGGGTCAGCACGAGAAGGCCGACCGTCTTGTGCCACTGGAAGAAGGCGAAGCGGCTGCCGTCGGGCAGGACGTCCAGCCGCATCATGGCGAAGCCGCCCGCGAGCTGGAAGAGAATGGCGAGCGCGATGGCCCAGTGAAGCAGCATGGCGCCGGCATTGTAGCCCTTCACGCCGTCGGGTCCGGTCCGCATCGTGTCGCTCGTTTCGTGTTCGCGAGAGAAAGAAGGCCCGGCGAAACAGCGCCGGGCCTCGGATGGATGGATCGATCGTCCGAAGCGACGCGGCTTACGCTTCAGGAACGAACTCGGTCTCGATCGTGAGCTTCACGTCGTCGCCGACCGGGCCGACCAGCGCGGTGACGCCGAACTCGGAGCGCTTGATCGTGCCGGTGGCCGAGAAGCCGACGACCGGCTTCTGCGTCATCGGATGCGGGTTCAGCGCGGCGTTCATCTTGACGTCGAGCGTGACCGGCTTGGTGACGCCGTGGAAGGTCAGGTCGCCCGTGACCTTGCCCGTGTCGTTGCCGGTGGTCTCGATCTTGGTGGAGACGAACTTGATCGTGTCGAACTTGGCGGCGTCGAAGAACATCTCGCCGGAGATCTCGGCGTTGAAGTCCTTGTCGTCGGCCGGGTAGTTCGTGTCCACCGACTTCGGGTCGATCGTCGCCATCAGCTTCGACTTGGTGGGATCGGTCGGGTCCAGAACCAGCGTCGCCTCGATGTCGCTGAAGCGGCCGATATAGTTCGACGTGCCGAAATGGCTGACCGTCCAGAGCACGTTGGTGTGCGTGCGGTCGGCGACATAGGTGCCGGCCGGAACGCCGATGGTCTGGGCCGAGGCGGTGCCGAGGCCGACGAGAAGAGCGCCAACGGTGAGGGCGGATTTCAGAAGCGACATCGCGGTTTCCTTCATTTCCGGGATCGGAAGTGGGGCGAACCTACGGGTCATCTCGCGGCTGCGAAATCCCCGTAGACGTGACGGACTGTCTACGTGGGACGCGGCTTTTCGCGGGCTTGTAGCCAACAAACCGTCGTGATGAGGACTTGAAGCCTGGGGTCAGGTCTGATCCGCGCTGCGGTGCGGGATCATAGCGCCTCCAGCCGCTGCCGGTTTTCCCGCCACCAGATATAGACGCCGCTCGCCACGAGAATCACCGTGCCGGCCACCATGGCGGGGCGCAGCGGATCGCCGAACAGGGCGACGCTGAGAAGGCTGGCGGCGATCACCTGCGAGTAGAGGAAGGGCGACAGGAGCGAGGCCGGCGCATGGGCGAAAGCTCGCACCAGGATGAAATGGCCGACCGTCCCGAACGTCCCGATCGCCACCATCAGGAGGCCGGTGCCGAGATCGGGCGTCTGCCAGTTCGGCGCGACGAGAAGCGAGAGAATCACCGCGCCCGCCGCCGTGGTGTTGAACTGCGTGGCGGCGGCGTCCTCGCGGCCGGCGAGATGCCGCGTGAGGAGAAGATAGACGGCATTCAGGATCGAGGCGACGAGCACGAGGCCGAGGGCTGGATGGAACGTGCCGAAACCCGGCGAGAGGATCAGCATCATGCCGCCGAAGCCGGCGAGAACGGCCAAGATTCGATGGACGCCGATGCGCTCGCGAAGAATGAGAACCGAGAGGATCGTCACCACGATGGGAGAGAAGAACAGAACCGCCGTCGCGTCCGCGAGCGGCACGTAGCGCAGCGCCTGATACATGAGAAAGGTCGTCACCAGCAGGATCAGCCCGCGCAGGATCTGCAGGAACGGATGACGCGTGCGCAGGAAGCCGGTTCCGGTGCGTGCCGACAGATAGGCGCCGAGCAGCACGGTCTGCACGAAATAGCGCCCCCAAACGACCTGGACGAGCGGCAGCACGAGGGTCAGATGCTTGCCGAGCGCATCCATTCCCGAGAACAGGGCGCCGGCGATCGTGGTGAGGAGAATGCCGATGAGAAGCGGATTGTCTTTGCGCAAAGGGTCTGTTTTCCGGTTTCGGCGGGGACGACAGGCGAGCCGGCCGCGTCAGGAGAGAAGGTCGATCTCCGAGGGTTCGTCCGCGACATAGGCGAGCGGCGGCGGGCGCGGACCGGCGCGGTGGTGCGCGAGACGCGCGCAGCCCTTGTCGCGCGAGGCCTGCAGGTGGCTCGCCAACGCCTGCGCGGCCGTGCCGCCCTCGCCGCGCTCCAGCGCGCCGAGGATCGCGCCGTGTTCGCCCAGAAACGGATCGGTCGTGTCCGGCCCGCAGAGCATGTGCTGCAGATGCTTGCCGCAGACGAAGGACGCGCGGGCGCGCGACAGGGCTTCCACGAACTCGCCGTTCGGGCAGAAGCGCAGGAGCGTGACGTGGATGTCCTCTTCGAGCGCGTCGAGCTCGCGGGTGGACAGGCGCGGAAAGCGGCGTTCGGCTTCCGTGAGGCGCTGGCGCGCAGCGCGCAACGGGTCGGCCGGCAGCACGGGCGCGGCGAGCGCCAGGGCGGCGGGCTCCAGAAGGCGGCGGAGTTCATAGAGATCGGCGAGGCGCTTTTCGTCGAGCGGCACGGTCCACCAATGGGCGTCGCGCTTTTCCGTCAGCCCCGCGCCCCGCGCGCGCAGGAGAAGCTCGCGCGCCTGCGGCCGGCCGATCGCATGGTGGCGCGCCAGAGCCAGCTCGCTGACGCGGAAGCGCCCGAACAGGGCGCGTTCCAGAAGCTCGCGCTCGACGCGGTAATAGAGATCGTCCTCCCCCCTCGGGGACAGGGAATGCGCGCCGACCTGCTCCGGCGTCAGCTCGATGCGGCGCGGCGCGCCCGCGCGGCCGGCCAGGACGCCGCGCCCGTCGAAGCGGCGCACCAGACCTTCGGCCTCGAGTTCGGCGAGGGCCTGGCGCACGGGCTGGCGGCTGGAGCCGAAGAGCGTCGCAAGCGGCCCTTCCAGAAGCACCGCGCCTTCGGGCAGCGCGCCCGCGCCCATTCGCTCGCGCAGCGCCTCCACGATGCGGCGATAGGCCGGGCGCCGCGCCACCGAGGGCGCGCCGGCGCCCCCGGTGCTGCCGGGGGCGCTCAGGTGATCGCGCCGATCTGCCAGGGCACGAACTCGTTGTCGCCGTAGTCGTAGATTTCGCTCAGCGTCTGCTTGCCCGAGGCGACGTCGAGGATGAAGTCGAACATGCGCTGGCCGGATTCCTCGATCGTCTCCTCGCCGGTGACGATGCCGCCGCAGTTGATGTCCATGTCCTCCTTCATCCGGTCGAACATCTCGGTGTTCGTCGCGACCTTGATGGTCGGCACCGGCTTCCAGCCCGAAACGGAGCCGCGCCCGGTGGTGAAGACCAGCATGTTGCAGCCGCCCGCGATCTGCCCGGTGACGGCGACCGGATCGTATCCCGGCGTGTCCATGAAGACGAAGCCCGGCTTGTCGATCGTCTCGGCATATTCATAGACCGCCTCGAGCGGCATGGTGCCGCCCTTGGCGACCGCGCCGAGCGACTTTTCCAGGATCGTGGTGAGGCCGCCGGCCTTGTTGCCGTGCGAGGGATTGTTGTTCAGCTCCGCCCCGTGGCGCGCCGTGTAGCCGCGCCACCATTCGATGCGCGCCATCAGCTTTTCGGCGACTGCCGGCGTCACCGCGCGGCGGGTGAGAAGGTGCTCCGCGCCGTAGATTTCGGGTGTTTCGGCCAGACACGTCGTGCCGCCATGGCGCACCAGAAGGTCGGAGGCGTAGCCGAGCGCGGGGTTGGCGGAGATGCCGCTATAGCCGTCCGACCCGCCACATTCGAGCGCGAGCTTCAGGCCCGAGAGCGGCTGCTCGGTGCGCTCGGCCGCGTTCACGGTCGGCAGCATCTCGCGGATGATGGAGGCGGCTTCCTCCACCGTGCGCCTGGTACCGCCCAGTTCCTGAATGGTCATGGTACGCAGGAGCGGGCCTTCGGTGAGGCCGTATTTGTCTGTGATGAGCGAGATCTGGTTGGTCTCGCAGCCGAGACCGATCATCAGGATCGCGCCGAAATTCGGGTGCCGCGCATAGCCGGACAGCGTGCGCGTCAGCACCTCGTAACCCTCGGTCTTGACCGAGAGAGCGCAGCCCTGGCCATGCGTGAGGGCGACGACGCCGTCCACATTCGGGAAACCGTCGAGCCCGCCCTTGTTGTTGAAGTGGTCGGCAATGGCGCGAGAGACCGTGGCCGAGCAGTTCACCGAGGAGACGATGCCGATATAGTTGCGCGTTCCGACCTGCCCGTCCGCGCGCGCATAGCCCATGAAGGTGCGCCGCTCGGCCTCGGGAAGAAGCGGCGTCGCGCGCGCGTCGGAGGCGAAGTGATGATCGGCGTGGCTGTCCTGCATGGCGAGATTGTGCAGGTGGACATGCTCGCCGGGCGCGATCGGGCGCGAGGCCGTGCCGATCACCTGCCCGTATTTCAGGACCGGCTGGCCTTCCGCGATGGCGCGGAGCGCGACCTTGTGGCCGCTCGCGATGTCCACGGTTGCACGCAGGCCCCCCGGCAGCGGATCGCCCGCCTTCACCGGACGGCGCGCGACGGCGACATTGTCCTCGCCGTTCAGGACGATGATGGGGGAAACCTCTGAGACGACGGACATGACCCCTCCCGGGAACGAAGAAGGGCCGCGCCAGAGGCAGCGGCCCTTTTCGATGAAAATGACTTTTGCTGACAAAAGTCATTCCATTTTGGTCCCGTGCCGTCAAGCGCCGCGAGGCGTCAGGCGGCGCGGAAGGTCAGTAGGCGGGACGCTCGCCCGCCACGACGCCCTTGCGCAGGAGGAAGCAGCCGTAGAAGCGCGGGTCGGCGACCTTCACCACGGCAAAGCTCCGCTTGGCCGCCTCGTAGAAGGCGTAGCGCTCGATCGCGACGATCGGCACGGTCTCGCCGGCCGCCTCGATCTCGGCGCGCACCGCCGCGCGGGGCTCCGGCACCTCGTCCGGCTTGCCGACGACTTCCATGCAGCGCACGGGATCGTCCACGAACCCGTCGAGCGGCAGGAGGCTGAGAATGGCGCGGGCGGCGCGGTCGATCGGCACGGCGCCGAGATTGACGAGTTCGCCCGAGACCGTCTCGGCCGCAACCGCTTCGGCCGGGAAGTTGCCGTCCACCAGCGTGATGTCGTCGCCATGGCCCATGGCCGCCAGAACCCAAAGGAGGTCCGGCGTCAGAATGGGGTCGAGTGTCTTCAGCATGGGTGTCTTGCCCTTAGGAACGGTGGAGATGCGCTTCGATGGACGCCGGCTTCATCTCGATGGAGAAGCCGGGCGCCTGGGGCGGGAAGTAGCGGCCGCCACGCACATCGCAGGGCTCGAAGAAATGCTCGTGCAGATGATCGACATATTCGGCGACGCGTCCGTCCCAGCTTCCCGAGATCGAGAGATAGTCGATCATCGAGAGATGCTGAACATATTCGCACAGGCCCACGCCACCGGCATGGGGGCAGACGGGCTTCTCGAACTTGGCGGCCATCAGCATGATCGCCAGATTCTCGTTGAGGCCACCGACGCGCGCGGCGTCGATCTGCACCACGTCGATCGCCTCGGCCTGGAGGAACTGCTTGAAGAGAATGCGGTTCTGGCACATCTCGCCGGTCGCGACCTTGACCGGGGCGACGCCGCGCCGGATCGCCTGATGGCCGAGCACGTCGTCGGGCGAGGTCGGCTCCTCGATGAACCACGGGTTGAACTGGGCGAGTTCCTTCACCCAGTCGATCGCCTCGCCGACTTCCCAGATCTGGTTGGCGTCGATCATCAGCATCCGATCCGGGCCGATTTCCTCGCGCAGGATGCGGCAGCGGCGCTTGTCGTCCTCGAGATCGCGCCCGACCTTGAGCTTGAAATGCGACCAGCCCTCGGCAATGCCCTCGCGGCACAGGCGGCGGATCTTGTCGTCGTCATAGCCGAGCCAGCCGGCCGAGGTCGTGTAGCTCGGATAGCCTTCCGCCATCAGCTTCTCGCGGCGGGCGGCCTGACCGTCCTTGGCGCGCTTCAGAATTTCCAGGGCTTCGCCTTGCGTCAGCGCGTTGGAAAGATAGCGGAAATCGACGAGACGGACGATCTCCTCCGGCTGCATGTCGGAGACGAGCTGCCAGACCGGCTTGCCCTCGGCCTTGGCGTAGAGGTCCCAGACCGCGTTGACCACGGCGCCCGTCGCCAGATGCATGACGCCCTTGTCCGGGCCGACCCAGCGCAGCTGCGAATCACCCGTCACGAAGCGCCAGAACTCGCCCATGTTCCGGGTGATCTCGGAGAGCTTCAGCCCGTGGAGCTTGGGCGCCAGAAGATCGATCGCCGCGCGGCAGAGATCGTTGCCCCGGCCGATCGTGAAGGTCAGGCCGTGCCCTTCCGGCCCGCCATCGGTCTCGAAGGCGACATAGGCGGCGGAATAATCCGGGTCCGGGTTCATCGCGTCCGACCCGTCCTTCTGCAGGGACGTCGGAAAGCGGATGTCGTAGGAGCGATGCGTTTGGATCGTCCAGTCCTGAGCCATGGTTCCTCCCGAGCGCCCGGCCAATGGACGCGCTCTTGGTTTCTGATATGAAATGGGTAATCATGAGTGAAACGGATCGTCAAGCGACAGGGAGCGAGCGGATGGCAGACGAGGACGCCGATGACGGCACCGGCCGCCCCGATCGCGAGCGGCGCTACACCGCCCCGGCGCTGGAAAAAGGGCTGGATATTCTGGAGCTTCTGTCGGCCTCGCGCGAGGCGCTGACCCTGCAGCAGATCGGCGACGGGGTGGGCCGCACCAAGGGCGAAATCTTTCGCATGGTAAGCGTGCTTCAGGACCGGCTCTATATCGAGCGCACCGAAAGCGAGGATCGCTTCCGCGTCACCGACCGCCTGTTTCGCCTGGGGCTCAACCGCCCGGTGAACCGCTCGCTGGTGGAAACCGCCCTGCCCTTCATGAACGCCTTCTCGGACGCGACCGGCTATGCCTGCCATCTCGCCGTGCCCAGCGAAACGCAGATGGTGGTGATCGCGCGCGTGGAAAGCACCAGCCATATCGGCTTCACCGTGCGCATCGGCTATCGCCAGCCCCTCACGCTGACCGGCTCGGGGCGCTGCCTTCTCGCCTTCATGAGCGCGCGCCGCCGCCATCGCACGCTGCTCGACATTCACCGCGAAGACCCCGCCTTCGATCTCGACGCGCTGGAGCCGGAACTGTCAGCCATCCGCGCGAGCGGCCATGTGGCGCGCCCGAGCGGGCTTTCGGAGGCGGTGATCGATCTTTCGGTTCCCGTGTCGGAAGCGCACGAGGGCGGGGCGATCGCGGCTCTCACCTGCCCTTACCTGCGCATTCGCCTGAACCCCTGGGAGCCGGACGCGCTGATCGCCGAGCTCGCCCAGGCCGCCGGCCGCATCGGGCAAGGGCTCGCGCTGCAGCAGGATTGATTTACCCGCGCATCCATGATGTACCCTTGAAACGACAGACCGGAGGAGAGAAGCGGATGGCTGGACGGCTCGCAGGCAAGACGGCGGTGGTGACGGCCGCGGCGCAGGGGATGGGACGCGCGGCGGCGCTGGAGTTCGCGGCGGAGGGCGCCAAGGTTCTGGCGACCGACATCAACGCGGCGGCCCTCGAAGAGCTGAAGGCCCATGGCATCGAGACGCTGGTTCTCGACGTCACCGACGCCGAGGCGGTGAAGGCCTTCTGCGCCGCGCACGACGCGCCGGATATCCTCTTCAACTGCGCGGGCTACGTCCACGCCGGCACGATCCTCGAATGCGAGGAAAAGGATTTCGACTTCTCGGTCGCGCTGAACGTGCGCTCCATGTACCGGCTCATCCGGGGCTTCCTGCCGGGCATGATCGACCGGGGCGGCGCGTCCATCGTCAACATGGCGTCCGTCGCCTCCAGCGTCATCGCCGCGCCCAACCGCTTCATCTACGGCACCACCAAGGCCGCCGTCGTCGGCCTCACCAAGTCGGTCGCGGCCGATTTCGTGACCAAGGGCATCCGCTGCAACTGCATCTGCCCCGGCACGGTGGAAAGCCCCTCGCTCGGCGACCGGATGCGCGCGCTCGGCGACTACGAGACGGCGCGGGCCGCCTTCATCGCGCGCCAGCCCATGGGCCGGCTCGGAACGCCCGAGGAAATGGCCAAGCTCGCCACCTTCCTCGCCTCCGACGAGTCCGGCTTCATGACGGGCCAGGCGCTCGTCGTGGATGGCGGCTGGTCCAACGTCTGACGCACGACACGCACTGAGACACCAAGGGAGACTGCCATGAAACTGCTTCGCCACGGCGCGCCCGGCGCGGAAAAGCCCGGCCTTCTGGACGCGGACGGCCGCATCCGCGACCTGTCGGCCCATGTGAGCGACCTCGCCGGCCGCTGGCTGACGCCGGAGGGCCTGGCCGAGATCGCCGCGCTCGACGCCTCGACCCTGCCGCTCGTGGACGGCAACCCGCGTCTCGGCGCCTGCGTGGCCGGCACCGGCAAGTTCATCTGCATCGGCCTCAACTATTCCGACCACGCGGCCGAAACGGGTGCCACTGTGCCGTCCGAGCCGATCATCTTCATGAAGGCGACCTCGGCCATCGTCGGCCCGAACGACGACATCGAAATCCCGCGCGGGTCGCAGAAGACCGACTGGGAGGTCGAGCTCGGCGTCGTCATCGGCAAGACCGCGAAGTATGTCTCGGAGGCCGAGGCGCTGGATCACGTCGCCGGCTATTGCGTCATCAACGACGTGTCCGAGCGCGCCTTCCAGACCGAACGCCAGGGCCAGTGGACCAAGGGCAAGAGCTGCGACACGTTCGGCCCGACCGGCCCCTGGCTGGTGACCAGGGACGAAGTGGCCGACCCGCAGAATCTCGGCATGTGGCTGGAGGTGAACGGCCATCGCTACCAGGACGGCTCCAGCCGCACCATGGTCTATGGCGTCGCCCATCTCGTCTCCTACCTGTCGCAATTCATGAGCCTGCAGCCGGGCGACATCATCTCCACCGGCACGCCTCCGGGCGTCGGCCTCGGCCAGAAGCCCAACGTCTTCCTGAAGGCGGGCGACGTGATCGAACTCGGCATCGAGGGCCTGGGCACGCAGCGCCAGACCTGCCGCCAGGGCTGATGACTTTCGGGCGCGGGAGGCTCTTCCAATCCCGCGTCCATCTTCTAATCCCGCGTCCATCGCTCGCGCGAGGCTTCGAGATGCATCCGCATGGCCGATTGCGCCAGAAGCGGATCGCCCGAGGCCAGCGCGTCGAGGATCGTCTCATGCTCGGCGAGCGCCACGCGCCAGGTTTCCGGCGTCTCGAAGCGCACGCTGAGCTGGGCCGAGATCGGGCTGTGGCGGTCGTCGAAAAGCTCGCGCACGATGCGCACCAGAACGGCATTGCCGGTCTGGGCGGCGATGGTGAGGTGAAACAGCCGGTCCTGCTCCAGCGGCTTGCGACCGGCCTCGATATCGGCCGCCATGGCGGCGAGCACCTGGCGAAGCTGCGCCAGCGCCTCCGGGGTCATCCGCCCGACCGCCAGAAAGGCGACCGTGCTTTCCACGGCGGCGCGGGCGCGCATGAGTTCGGACGGGCTTTCGCCGAGCGGGCGCGTCGGCTCGTCAGCCGCCTCGCCCGGCGCGCAGACATAAACGCCCGACCCCATGCGGATTTCAACGCTGCCGTCGATTTCCAGCGCGATCAGCGCCTCGCGCAGGGACGGGCGCGACACGCCGAGCTGCCCCGCCAGCTCCCGTTCGGCGGGAAGGCGCGAGCCCGGCGGAAACTGACCCTCGCGGATCAGGCCGCGAATCTGGTCGGCCACCTGTTGGTAAAGGCGTCGTCCATCCACGACCTTGATGGCTTCTGACATGCATCCCTCCCGGATTGGCCTGACCATAGCGCCGATCCAACCGAACTGGAAAGGTCATTCCGCCGCACAATCGCGATGATGCAGCGCATCAAACGCGCGCCGTGAGAATAACTCGGACTAGATCTTTCTCAGATCAAAAACTGGCTTGACCAATTTTCAAGAGCGGCCTAACCCTACAGGCAACGGGCCGATGGCCTGACGGCGGACCGGGAGGAACGGGCCGCGCGACGCTTCCTTTGCGAGGCGGGAGGATCAGAATGCAGGAGATGACTTCCAGCCCCGCCCAGGCGGGTGGCGGCGCCATGCCGCGCGCCGATCGGGGCGCCTCGTCGGCACCGGCCGGCGAGACCATTCTGCAGCTTCGGGACATCACCAAGGAATTTCCCGGCGTGAAGGCGCTCGGCGGCGTGTCCTTCGACCTGCGCCGGGGCGAGGTTCATGCCGTGTGCGGCGAGAACGGCGCCGGCAAGTCCACCCTGATGAAGATCATCAGCGGCCTGTATCAGCCGACCTCGGGGACGATCGTCTACAAGGGCGAGGAGCGCCATTTCGCGTCGACCACGCAGTCCGAAGCGCTCGGCATCGCCATCATCCACCAGGAGTTGAACCTCGTTCCGCACCTGTCGATCGCCGAAAACATCTATCTGGCGCGCGAGCCGCGCGTCGCCGGCCTTTTCGTGGACCGCGCCAAGCTGCGCCGCGACGCGGGCGCCTGCCTCCAGCGCCTCGGCCTGTCGCTCGATCCCGATGCCCAAGTGCGCGGTCTCTCGGTCGCCCAGTGCCAGATGGTGGAAATCGCCAAGGCCCTGTCGCTGAACGCCGAAGTGCTCATCATGGACGAGCCGACCTCCTCGCTCACCGAAAGCGAGACGGCGGTTCTGTTCGACGTGATCCGCGACCTGAAGGCGTCGGGCGTCGGCATCGTCTATATCTCGCACCGCCTGGACGAGATGGCCGAGATCGTGGACCGCGTCACGATCCTGCGCGATGGGCGCTATGTCTCGACCGACGACTTCGCCGCCCTCACCGTCGACGACATCGTCGCCCGCATGGTCGGCCGCTCGCTCGAAGAGAAGTTCCCCGATCGCATTTCCGTGCCGACCGAAGACGTGTTGATGCGCGTCGAAGGCCTGTCGCGCGCCGGCGTCTTCGAGAACATCGACTTCACGCTGCGGCGGGGCGAAATCCTCGGCTTTGCCGGCCTCATGGGCGCGGGGCGCACGGAAGTCGCGCGCGCCATCTTCGGCGCCGATCCGCTGGATTCCGGCACGGTCGAGCTCTTCGGCCGCAAGGTGTCGATCCAGTCGCCGCAGGACGCGATCCGCGAAGGGCTCGCCTATCTCTCGGAAGACCGCAAGAGCCATGGGCTCGCGGTGAAGATGCCGGTCGCCGCCAACATGACGCTGGCCCATCTGGACGGCGTGTCGAAGGGCGGGTTCATCGACTTCGCCGAGGAAGACAAGGTCGCCCAGCGCTATGTCGACCTCCTCAGCATCCGCACCCCTTCCGTGCATCAGGTGACGCGGCTTCTGTCGGGCGGCAACCAGCAGAAGATCATCATCGGCAAGTGGCTGTTTCGCCAGTCGCGCATCCTGTTCTTCGACGAGCCGACGCGCGGCATCGACGTCGGCGCCAAGTTCCAGATCTACAAGATCATGGACGAGCTGGCCTCGCAGGGCATCGGCGTCATCTTGATCTCGTCCGAACTTCCCGAAATCCTCGGCCTGACCGACCGCGTCGCCGTGTTCCACGAAGGCCGCATCACCGGCATCCTGGACACCAGGCGGACCTCGCAGGAAGAGATCATGCTTTACGCCTCGGGCCACGCCCGCCGCGCGCCCAGCCTTGCGCATTGAGGACGCCATGACCACCATTCCCCAAGACAAGACGCGCGGCCCGCTCCTCAGCGACCGGCAGAAGGACATGATCCAGAAGTTCGCCGCGCTCGGCAGCCTTCTGGCCCTCGTGGTCGTGTTCTCGGCAACGTCGGACGCGTTTCTCTCCGTCAACAACGGCATGACGATCGCCCTTCAGGTCACGTCGATCGCGCTGCTCGGCATTGGCGCGACCTGCGTCATCATCACCGGCGGCATCGACCTCTCGGTCGGCTCGGTCCTGGCGCTGGCCGGCGTCTGCGCCGCCCTGGCGGTGAAGGAACTCGGAATGCCGGTTCCGATCGGCATGCTGCTCGGCATTCTCGTCGGCACGCTCTGCGGCGTCGTCAACGGCCTCGCCATCACCCGCGCCAAGCTGCCGCCCTTCATCGCGACGCTCGGCATGATGATGGTGGCGCGCGGTCTCGCCCTCCAGATCACCGGCGCGCGCGCCGTCTCGGGGCTCGGCGACAGTTTCGGCGAACTCGGCAACGGCGCCCTGTTCCGCATGGTGACGATCGGCGACGACGGCTTCCCGTCCGTCACCTTCCCCGGCATCCCCTATCCGGTCATCCTCATGATCGTGATCGCCATCGCGGTCGCCATCATGCTGCGCCGGACCGTGCTCGGCCGTCACATCTATTCGGTCGGCTCCAACGCGGAAGCGGCGCGCCTGTCCGGCGTCAATGTCGCCCGCGTCACGCTCTTCACCTATGTCCTGTCGGGCACGCTCGCCGGCCTCACGGGCTGCGTTCTCATGTCCCGCCTCGTCACCGCCCAGCCGAACGAAGGCGTGATGTACGAGCTCGACGCCATCGCCAGCGCCGTGATCGGCGGCACCTCGCTCATTGGCGGCGTCGGCACGATTTCCGGCACCATGATCGGCGCCTTCGTCATCGGCATCCTGCGCAACGGCCTTAACATGAACGGTGTCTCGGCCTTCACGCAGCAGATCATCATCGGCCTCGTGATCCTGGCGACCGTGTGGATCGACCAGCTTCGCAACCGCCGCTGACCATGCATGCCCGGCGCGTGCGGGAGATCGAAGAAGCGCGCGCCGGGTTCGTTCCAAGCTCAAAGGGAGAAACATTCATGCGCACATTCGCCGCCATTCTCGCCGGCTCGGCCCTCGCCCTCGTCTCCTTCGCCGCGCAGGCCGCCGAAAAGGAAGTCGCGGTCATCGTCAAGACGGTGAACTCGACCTTCTGGCAGAACGTCCAGAAGGGTGTCGACGCCGCCAAGAAGGACCTGCCGGAAGGCTACACGACGACCTTCAACGGCCCGGCCTCGGAATCGGCCATCGCCGATCAGGTCAACATGGTCGAGAACGCCGTGAACCGTCAGGTCGCCGGCATCATCCTCGCCCCGTCCGACCCGGACGCGCTCGTGCCCGCCATCAAGAAGGCCTGGGAAGCCCGCATTCCGGTCGTCCTGATCGACAGCCAGATCAACGAGAGCGGCGCGCAGTACTACCAGTCCTTCCTGGCGACCGACAACAAGAAGGCCGGCGAACTCTCCGCCAAGGCGCTGATCGACAAGGTCGGGACCGAGGGCAAGATCGCGGTCATGTCCTATGTCGCGGGCGCGGGCTCCGAGATCGGCCGCGTCGGCGGCTTCACCGACTATATCAAGGCGAACTCCAAGCTTCAGATCGTCGGCCCGTTCTACTCGCAGTCGCAGATGGCGACGGCGCTGAACCAGACGACCGACGTCCTGGCCTCGAACCCCGACCTCAAGGGCATTTTCGGCGCCAACGAGCCGACCGCCATCGGCATGGGCCGCGCCCTCGCGCAGTCCGGCAAGGCCGGCAAGGTCGTCGCGATCGGCTTCGACGGCAACGAGGACCTGCAGAACTTCGTCAAGGACGGCACGCTCGCGGCCATCGCGGTTCAGGGCTCGTTCCAGATGGGCGAACTCGGCACCCAGACCATCGCCAAGCTCCTCAAGAAGGAGAAGGTCGAGAAGATGCAGGACACCGGCGTCGTGATGGTCACCAAGGAGAACATCGACAAGCCGGAAGCCAAGAACGTTCTCTACTAAACCGATCTCCCGCCGGCGGCTTCCATGCCGCCGGCGGGCCTTTTCTTCTCTTCGATCGAAAGCCTGACGTGATGAAGACGACGGATCGCCGCGAACTGCCGAACGGCAAGGTCAGCCTCACCGCGCTCGGCCTCGGCTGCGCGCAGATGGGCAACCTCCTGAAGCTCATGCCCTTCGCCGACGCGCGCGACACCGCCGACGCGGCCTGGGATGCGGGCATCCGCTATTTTGACACCGCGCCCTTCTACGGATTCACGCGCTCCGAGCGCCGCCTCGGCGCGATCCTCGACGAGCGCCAGCGCTCCGACTTCGCCATCAGCACCAAGGTCGGCCGGCTCATGGTGCCGGACGCCGACGTCGGCGCGGAAGCCGAGGGCTATCTCAACCCCGCCCCGTTCCATCAGGTCTACGACTACAGCTACGACGCGATCCTGCGCTCCTTCGACGCCAGCCAGCAGCGCCTCGGCATGGTGCGCTTCGACATTCTCTATGTCCACGATATCGGCCGCGTCACGCATGGCGAGCGGCACGAGCATCACTGGAACCAGCTCACCAAGGGCGGCGGCTTCAAGGCGCTCAGCGAGCTTCGCCAGGACGGGCGCATCGGCGGCTTCGGCCTCGGCGTCAACGAGTGGGAAGCCGTCAGCGAGGCGTTGGACGAGTGCGACCTCGACGTGTCCATGCTGGCCGGGCGCTACACGCTGCTGGAGCAGGAAAGCCTCGGCCTTCTCCGGAAGTGCCTCGATCGCGGCGCGCGCATCGTGGTGGCCGGCGCCTTCAATTCCGGGGTTCTGGCCGGCAACAACACGTTCAACTACGGCGACGCGCCGGCCGAGATCATCGCGCAGGTGGAAAAGCTGCGGGCCGTCGCGGCCGAGTTCGGCGTCGCCATCCAGGCGGCCGCGCTGCAATTTGCCATGGCGCACCCGGCCGTCGTATCCTGCGTGTCGGGCGCGCGCAACGCACGGCAGATCCGCTCCAATGTCGAGTGGTTCGAGGCCGAGATCCCCACCGGCTTCTGGCAGGCGCTGCGCGAGCGCGGCCTTGTCGCCGAGGGCACGCCGCTGCCGGGTCTTTCCGGCTGACATTTCCGTTCCGTCTTCTCCTCCGCCCTTCCAGCGAGCCTGCCCCATGCTGACGATCACCTGCGAAACGCCCGGAACGCTCAAGGCCGAGACCCGGGCCAAGCCCGCGCGGCGCGAAGGCGAGGTTCTCGTGAAGATCCGCCGCATCGGCGTGTGCGGCACGGACCTCCACATCTTCTCCGGCAACCAGCCCTATCTCGCCTATCCCCGCGTCATGGGCCACGAGCTCGCCGGCACGGTGGAAGAGGCGCCGGAAGGCTCGGCTCTGGAAGCGGGCGAGCAGGTCTATATCATCCCCTATCTTTCCTGCGGCCAGTGCCATGCCTGCCGGCAGGGCAAGACCAATTGCTGCTCCAACATTCAGGTGCTCGGCGTCCACCGCGACGGCGGCATGACGGAATATCTCTCGCTGCCCGAGCGCTTCGTTCGCAGCGCCGAGAGCATCACGCTGGATCAGGCCGCGATGGTCGAGTTTCTCGCCATCGGCGCCCATGCGGTGCGGCGAGGCGCGGTGATGGACGGGCAGAACGTGCTCGTCGTCGGCGCGGGGCCGATCGGCATCGCCGCCGCGATCTTCGCCCGGCTGCGGGGCGGTCGCGTCACCATGCTCGACACGCGGGAGGATCGGCTCGACTTCGCGCGGGAACATCTCGGCATTCACGCCGCCGTGCAGGTCGGCGAGGGCGACCGGGAGCAATTGGCGGCGCTGACGAACGGCGACTTCTTCGACGCCGTGTTCGACGCGACCGGCAACCCGAAGGCCATGGAACGGGGCTTCGGCTTCGTCGGCCATGGCGGCTCCTATGTGCTCGTCTCGATCGTCGCGAGCGACATCAGCTTCAACGACCCGGAATTCCACAAGCGCGAAACGACGCTGCTCGGCAGCCGCAACGCGACGCCGGAGGATTTCGAGGCCGTGGTGGACGCGCTGCGCGCCGGGCAGGTTCCGAGCGAAGCGCTGCTGACGCACGCCATGACGCTGGACGAAGTGCCGGAGCGTTTCGCCGGCCTGCTCGACCCCGCCGCCGGCGTCATCAAGGCCATGGTGCGGATCGACTGATCCCTCTCCCCCTTCCGATCTGCCTCTCATCAACGCCTCGAACCTTTGGTTCGGGGCGCTTTTGTTTTGCGCTGCACAATCTTTAACCTTGAATAAGGATTGACCACGGTCTCCGAGGCCGTAAGATGTCAGACCAATTCCCTACGGTTTTGGTGGTCGACTTGGACGGTCTTTCTCCCCTTCCCCCGATGGATCGGCTGCGCGACACGCTGGACGCGCTCGGCCGTTTCATCGAAGGATCGGGCCTGAAGGTGGGCGACCGTCTGCCGGCCGAGCGCGAGTTGATGCAGGCGCTGGGCGTCGGACGCTCCACGATCCGCGAGGCGGCGCGCCAGCTTCAGGCGCTGGGCGTCGTGGAAACCCGCAAGGGGAGCGGCTCCTATCTCCTGCGCCCGCTTTCCGCCGCGACCGTCCACATGCCCTTGTCGATCACCGCGACGGGCCTGCGCGAGGCCTTGCTTCAGACGCTCGACATCCGCCGTGGGCTGGAGGCCGAAGCCAGCGCGCTCGCCGCCATCCGGCACACGCCGGACGATCTCGCCCGCATGGAGGAGCGCCTCGTCGAGATGGAGCGCGTGCACATCCAGAACGGCACGGCCGGTCCGGAAGACCTTCTCTTCCACCTGTCGATCTACGATGCGGCGCAGAACCCGCTGTTTCGCCAGCTTCTGGAGCAGATGCGCGAAGCCTTCGAGCGCTTCTTCGCCAAGCCCTTCGACCGGCCGGATTTCGCCGGCCGCTCCTTCCCCCTTCACCGCGAGATGTTCGACGCGATCGCCGCGCGCGATCCCGGCCTCGCGCGGGAAAAGACCCTCGCCATTCTCGACATCGTCGAGGAGGACATCAAGGACATGTCGCAATGAACGACACCGCCGGGCTCGACCCTTTCTCGCTGATCGCGGCCCATGACGAGCGCCACGCCTTCGACGCCGTGGTGCCGCCGATCGCGCAGACCTCGCTCTTCACGTTCAACTCCTTCGCCGAGATGGAGGAGACTTATCTCGGCCAGCGCGTCCGCCCGACCTACACGCGGGGCCTCAACCCGACCGTGCGCCTGTTCGAGGAAAAGCTCGCGGCCATGGAAGGCGCCGAAGACGCGATGGGGTTCGCGAGCGGCATGGCGGCCATTTCCTCGGCGGTTCTGGCCTTCGCCGAGCCGGGGGACCGGATCGTCGCGGTGCGCCATGTCTATCCGGACGCCTACCGCCTGTTCGAAATCCTCCTGAAGCGCATGCGCATCGAAGTGACCTATGTCGACGGGCGCGACGAGGAAGCCGTCGCCAAGGCACTGCCCGGCGCCAAGCTCTTCTACATGGAAAGCCCGACGAGCTGGGTGATGGAAGCGCACGATGTCGGCGCGCTGGCGGCGCTCGCCAAACAGCACGGCGTCCTTACCATGATCGACAATAGCTGGGCGACGCCGGTCTTTCAGCAGCCCATTTCGCTGGGTGTCGATCTCGTGATCCACTCGGCCTCGAAATATCTCGGCGGCCATTCCGACGTCGTGGCGGGCGTCGTCGCCGGCTCCAAGGCGATGATCCGCGAAATCCGCGCGCAGACCTATCCCTATCTCGGTGGCAAGCTTTCCCCGTTCGACGCCTGGCTCCTGATCCGCGGCCTTCGCACCCTGCCGATCCGCATGCGGGCGCACGAAGCGGATGCGCTCGCCGTCGCCCATCACCTGAAGGCGATGGATTGCGTGGAATCCGTCCAGCATCCCGCGCTCGCCAACGCGCTGCCGGCGGGGCTCACGGGCACGTCCGGCCTCTTCTCCTTCACCTTCAAGGACGGCGTGAACGTGCCGCGCTTTGCCGACACGCTGAAGCTCTTCAAGCTCGGCGTGTCCTGGGGCGGGCATGAAAGCCTCTGCGTTCCGGGGCAGGTCGTCCTGTCGCAGAACCAGGGGCCGAATTCCGGCCATGCCTTCGGCATCTCGCCGCGCTCGGTTCGCCTTCATGTCGGCCTCGAAGGCGCGGGCGCGCTGCGGGCCGATCTCGACGCGGCCGTCGCCGCCGCGCTCGCCGCCTGACCTCGATCCATCCAACACGGGAGACACAGAAGACATGAAACGCACCATCCTCACCGCGTCCCTCGCCTCGTTTCTCCTGTCGGGAACGGCGATGGCCGACACGACGCTGAAGCTCGTCGAGGTCATCACCAGCCCGTCGCGCACCGAGACCTTGAAGGAGATCGTCGCGAAGTTCGAGCAGGCGAACCCCGGCACCAAGGTCGAGATCACCTCGCTGCCCTGGGGCGAAGCCTTCGAGAAGTTCGCGACCATGGTCTCGGCCGGCGAAACGCCCGACGTCATGGAAATGCCGGACACCTGGGTCGCGCTCTATGCCAAGAACGGCGCGCTGGAGAGCCTCGAGCCCTATCTCGCCAAGTGGCAGGGCACGGCCGATCTCAACGACCGCGCGCTGGAATTTGGCCGGCAGGTGGACGGCAAGACCGCCTATATGCTGCCCTACGGCTTCTATCTCGGCGCCATGTTCTACAACAAGAAGCTTTTCGCCGAGGCCGGCGTCGAAGGCCCGCCGCAGACCATCGCCGAGTTCCAGGCGGCCTCCGAGAAGGTCTCCAAGCTGCCTGGCAAGTACGGCTACTGCCTGCGCGGCGCGCGCGGCGGCCTGAACGACTGGACGGTGTTCATGAACGCCATCGCCGGCAACAACACCTTCTTCAAGGACGACGGCACGTCCACCTTCTCCGATCCGGACAAGGTGAAGGGCCTCGCCTGGTTCATCGACTACTACAAGAAGGGCCTCGCCCCGAAGGACTCCATCTCCTGGGGCTTCAACGAGACGGTGGCGGGCTTCTATTCCGGCACCTGCGCCATGCTGAACCAGGACCCGGACGCGCTGATCGCGATTTCCGAGCGCATGAAGCCGGAAGACTACGGCGTCGTGCCGCTGCCCAAGGGCGAGGCCGGCAAGGCGTTTCCGGTGATCGGCTATGCCGGCTGGTCGATGTTCCAGACCTCCGAGAACAAGGATCTGGCCTGGAAGCTGATCGAGACGCTGCAGGGCACCGAGGGCAACGTCGCCTGGAACAAGAAGACCGGCGCGCTGCCGGCGCTCAAATCCGCCGAGAACGATCCGTTCTATGCCGGCGACAAGTTCAAGGGCTGGTTCGACGAGCTGAAGGACGCCAACACCGTCCCGACCTCGCTGCCGAGCTATCTCGAGGAATTCGCCTTCTTCAAGGACAGCCTCGTGCCGGCCTCCTCGCAGCGCGCGCTGCTCGGCGAGATCACGCCGGAGGAAATGGCCCGGGAATGGGCCGACTACCTCACCACGGCCCAGCAGACCTACCTCGCCACCAAGGGCCAGTAACTCGCGTCGCGCGGCGGCGGCTTTCGCGCCGCCGCGCCTCCTTCACCCCTCCCCGAAGGGATGACCAGACTTGACCAGCACCGCCGCCAGCCTCGCCCCACCGAGGGACCGCCGCACGCCGGGCCAGCGCTTTCTCCAAGCCGCCGAACCCTATCTCTACAGCGCGCCGGCGCTGATCCTGATCCTGGCCGTGATGCTCGTGCCGCTCACGATCGGCGTGTCCTACGCCTTTCGCGACATGCGCCTGCTCAACCCGTTCAGCGGCGGCTTCGTGGGCCTGAAGCATTTCAACGCGCTCTGGACCGACCGCAATTTCTGGCTGGCGCTCCACAACACGCTGGTCTGGACGTCGGTCTCGGTGCTTCTTCAGTTCGTGCTCGGGCTGACGCTGGCGCTGCTTCTGAACCGGCCCTTCACGGGCCGCGGCCTCGCGCAGGCGCTCTGCTTCCTCCCCTGGGCCGTGCCGACCTTTCTCTCCGGCCTCAACTGGGCCTGGCTGTTTAATCCCGTGGTCGGTCCGATCCCGCATTGGCTGGTGGCGCTCGGGATCATGGACGCGCCGACCAACATCCTTGCTGATCCGAACCTCGCGCTGATCGGCCCGATCATCGCCAATGTCTGGTGGGGCATTCCCTTCTTCGCCATCACCATGCTGGCCGCGCTCCAGTCGATCCCGCGCGACATCTACGAGGCGGCCTCGATCGACGGCGCCAATCCCGTGCAGCAATTCTTCTCGATCACGCTGCCCTTCCTCGCGCCGACCATGGCGATCACCATTCTCCTGCGCACCGTCTGGGTCGCCAATTTTGCCGATCTCATCGTCGTCATGACGGGCGGGGGCCCGGCCGACCGGACGCAGATCGTGGCGAGCTACATCTTCACCACCGCCTTCCGGAAGCTCGATTTCGGCTATGCCTCGGCGATCTCGCTGGTGCTCTTGGCGCTTCTCCTCCTTTATTCCCTCGCGCTGGTGTCGCTGCGCCAGATGCTCCTGCGGAAGGGCTGACCCCATGCGCCGCGCCCTCCCCCTTGGCACGATCGCCCATCGCCTCGCGATCCTCGCCTTCATCGCCTTCGCGCTGTTTCCGCTCTTCTGGCTGGTGAAGGTCTCGGTGACGCCGAACGACCTCATGTATTCCGAGGGGGTCCGCCTATGGCCCTCGCGCACGAGCTTCGAGCATTTCCGCTTCGTTCTGGAGAACTCGAACTTCCCGCTCTTCTTCCGCAACAGCCTGATCGTGTCGCTCTCGACGGCGGCGATCGTGACCCTCATCGCGGCCTTCGGCGGCTATGCGTTCTCGCGCTTCGAGTTTCGCGGCAAGCTCTGGATGACGGGGCTCCTCTTGGTGACGCAGATGTTCCCGCTGGTCATGCTCATCGCGCCGATCTTCAAGATGCTCTCGCCGCTCGGCCTCACCAATTCGCTGACCGGCCTGATCGTCGTCTACACCGCCTTCAACGTGCCCTTCGCCATCTTCCTGATGCAGAGCTTCTTCGACGGCATTCCGAAGGATTTGGAAGAGGCCGCGCAGATCGACGGGGCGAGCCGGTTTCAGGCCTTTCGCGAGATCATCGTGCCGCTCACCCTGCCCGGCATGGCCGCGACGCTCGGCTTCGTCTTCACCGCCGCCTGGAGCGAGCTTCTCTTCGCGCTGATGCTCGTGTCGAAGGTGGACGCCTCCACCTTCCCGGTCGGGCTCCTGTCCTTCGTGTCGAAGTTCGGCGTCGATTTCGGGCAGATGATGGCGGCCGGCGTGCTCGCGCTCATCCCCGCCGTCCTGTTCTTCCTTCTCATCCAGCGTTTCCTCGTGCAGGGCCTGACGGCCGGCGCGGTCAAGGGCTGAAAGGTCTCGTCATGGCTGCCATCGACATCCGCTCCGTCCACAAGGCCTTTGGCCCGCTCACCATCCTGCGCTCGGTCGACCTCTCCATCCGCTCCGGCGAGTTCATCGTTCTGGTCGGCCCGTCCGGCTGCGGCAAGTCCACGCTTCTTCGCATGATCGCGGGCCTCGAAGAGGTGACGGGTGGCGAGATCGCCATTGCCGGCCAGCGCGTCAACGAACTGCCGCCGAAAGACCGGAACCTCGCCATGGTGTTCCAGTCCTACGCGCTCTACCCGCATATGAGCGTCGCCGGAAACATGAGCTACGCGCTTCGCCTCAAGAAGACGCCGAAGGAGCGCATCGCCTCGGCCGTCTCAGGCGCGGCCGAAAAGCTCGGCCTGTCGAAGCTGATCGACCGCCGCCCCAAGGCGCTGTCGGGCGGGCAGCGCCAGCGCGTTGCCATGGGCCGCGCCATCGTGCGCCAGCCGCAGGCGTTCCTGTTCGACGAGCCGCTCTCCAATCTGGACGCGCGCCTGCGCGAGCACATGCGCGCCGAGATCAAGAAGCTGCACCAGTCGCTGAACGCCACCTCGATCTACGTCACGCATGACCAGATCGAGGCGATGACGCTGGCTGACCGGATCGTCGCCATGGAAGGGGGCGAAATCCAGCAGATCGGTTCGCCGCTCGATCTCTACGAGCGCCCCGCCAATCGCTTCGTCGCCGGCTTCATCGGCTCNCCCGCCATGAACTTCCTGGAAGGGCGCGTGCGCCAGACGGGCGATGTGGCCTTTCTCGACCTTGGGGGGACGCGCCGCATTCCGCTTCCCTCGACCGTCGCGGTTCTCGACGGCACGCCGCTGACGCTCGGCGTGCGCCCCGAGCATGTCCTGATCGGCGCGGACGCGGCGGGTTCGAACCTCGAATGCCCGGTGGAACTCGTCGAGCCGACCGGCATGGGCACGATCGTCCATTGCGACCTGAACGGCATCGCGATGAAGGCCTTCGTGCCCGGCGTCAGTTCCTTGCGCGCCGGCGACACGGTGCCGCTGCGCCTGGCCGGCGATCATCTCCATCTCTTCGCCGCCGATGGCGGAGCTCGGTTGAACTGAAGCAGTTCCAGGCAAAGCGGATACGCTTTGACGTCGGATAATGCGACCAAATTAGAGAGTTAAAGCAAGGCCTTCAGCGCGCGCACCACCGCCTCGTCGGTGCGCCGCTCGCCGGCATCGCAAAACCCGAGCCGCTCGGCCGCGGGGCTGCGCACGGGAACCGGCAGCGCGCAGGAGGCGTGGACCTCCACGATCGGCAGGCGCGAGAGAAGCGCCGGCAGCGTCTGGGGCGTGATGCCCGATCCCGGCATCACGGTAATGCGCCCTTCCGCGCGCTCCATCAGCCGGGCGAGCACGGGCAGGCCCTCCGGCGCCGTGCGCGCGCCGCCCGAGGTCAGCACCCGCTCGAAGCCGAGCCGGATCGCCTCTTCCAGCGCCGCCTCGAAAGCCGGTCCCGCCAAATCGAAGGCGCGGTGCAGCGTCGTGCCGAGCCCGTCCGCCGCCCGCAGGAGCCGTTCCAGAAGCCGGAGATCGAGCCGCCCGTCGGCGCGACCCGCCCCCAGCACCACGCCCGCCAGCCCTGCCTCCCGGACGGCGGCGATGTCGCGCACCATGAGGTCCGCCTCGCGCGGCGAAAAGCAGAAGTCGCCGGCGCGCGGGCGGATCATCGCATAGGCGGGAACCGGCAGCGCGCGCGCCAGTCGCATGAAGCCAAGCGAGGGCGTCAGCCCGCCGAGCGCCAGCGCCGAGCACAATTCGATGCGATCGGCCCCGCCCCGGATCGCGGCCTCCAGGCCCGCCGGATCGTCCACGCAGACCTCGAGGCGGCGCACCTCTCCCGCACCGATCACAGCGTTTCCGTGACCTTGCGCAGCTTGGCGGGGCGATCGGGGTCGTGGCCGCGTCGGCGCGCCAGCGCTTCGGCCATGGAATAGAAGGCGGCGATCATCGGGATCGGGTCGGTCAGCCCATGGCCGGTCGCGACGCAGGGCAAGTCGCGCCCCTCGCCGACCGACAGAACCGTGCCGCCGAAGCCGCGCAGCCGCTCCAGCGATTCAAGCGTCGAAGCCGCCGCCGCATCCTCCGGCACGAAGGCCAGAACCGGCACGTCCGGCCCGACGATCTGCATCGGACCGTGCGCGACTTCGGCCGCCGAGAAGGCTTCGGCATGGAGCCCGGCGGTTTCCTTGCATTTCAGCGCCGCTTCCAGCGCGATGGCGAAGGCCGGGCCGCGACCGACCGTGAACAGCGAGCGGGCTTCCGTCAGTTGCTCCAGCGCCGGCGTCCAGTCCATCCGCGCGCTGCGCGAGATCGCGGCCGGCAGATCGCGCACCGCGCGCTCCAGGGCCTCGTCGCCGCTCCAGACCGCCGTGATGGCGGCGGCCGCCGCGACCGAGGCGATGAAGCTTTTGGTCGCCGCGACGCTGCGCTCCTCGCCGGCATGAAGCGGAATCACGATGTCGGCGCCCTCGGCCAGCGGCGAGTCGGTGACGTTCAGAAGTGCGACCGCCAGCGCGCCGCCGCGCCGGGCATTGGCCTGGAGCGCCAGGATGTCCGGGCTCTGGCCCGACTGCGAAATGGTGAGAACGACGCCGCCCGGCAGGCGCAACTGCGCGCCGTAGACCGAGGCGATGGAGGGGCCGACCGATGCGACCGGCAGGCCGCAGGACATTTCCACCGCGTATTTCAGATAGCTCGCCGCATGGTCCGACGAGCCGCGCGCGCAGGTGACGATGGCAGCCGGCGGCATCATGCGCAAGCGCCGGCCGAGATCGGCGATGGCTTGGCCTTCCCGCTCCAGAAGCCGCGCGACGACCTCCGCCGCTTCCTCGGTCTCACGCCGCATGAGGGTGATGGTCGCCGCCTCGCTCATCGTCTTGTCCTCACTTCACCGCTCCGACCGACAATCCGCGCACGAGATAGCGTTGCAGCCAGGCGAAGGCGATGGCCACGGGAATGGTCGCGACGAAGGTCGCCGCCATGACATGGTGCCATTCCACCGTGTAGCGCCCCGCCACCAGCGAGAAGATCTGGATCGGCAGCGTGTAGCTGTCCTGCGTGCGCAGCATGGTCAGCGCGATCACGAACTCGTTCCAGGCGTTGATGAAGGCGAAGATCGCCGTGACCACGATGGCCGGCACGGCAAGCGGCAGGAAGACCGAGACCAGCGTTCGCCAGCGGCTCGCGCCTTCCATCCAGGCCGCTTCCTCGAGATCGCGCGGGATGGTCGCGAAATAGCTCTGGAGCATCCAGACCGTGAAGGCGATGTTGAACGCGCCGTAGACGAAGGCGACCGCGCTCACATTGTCGATCAGCCCGGCCCAGGCCACGAGCCGGAACAGGCCGATGACGAGCACGATGGGCGAGAGCATCTGCGTCACGATCAAAAAGACCCGGAACGCCCCCTGCCCGGCGAAGCGGAACCGGCCGAGCGCATAGGCCGCCGGGATCGAGACCACGAGCGCGACCAGCGTCGAGACCACAGAGACGATCAGCGAATTCAGGAGCGCCGGCCCGAAATTCGTCGCCTGCCACATGGTCACGAAATTCTCGAAGGCGAGCCGCGAGGGCCACCAGGTCGGGTTCAGCACCTCGTCCGGCGTCTTCAGCGCCGTGATCGCCATGACCGCGAAGGGAAACAGGCCCGCCACGACGAAAGGCAGGAGGATCAGCCAGCAGACGAGGCTGCGCTTCAGCTTCGAGCCCATCTCACGCCTCCCGCCGCATCGACAGCCGGACATAGATCAGCGTGAACACGAGCAGGATCGCGAACATCACCAGCGACACGGCCGAGGCCTCGCCGAGCTTTCCGAGCCGGAAGCCCATCTTGTAGAGATAGGTGACGAGAATATCGGTCGAATTGGCCGGCCCGCCCTGCGTCGTCGCCCAGATGATCGGGAAGGAGTTGAACACGTAGATCGTGTTCAGGATCATCGCGATATTCAGGAAAGGCTTCAGCAAGGGAAGCGTGATCGTGCGGAACATCGTCCAGCGCCCCGCCCCCTCCAGCGCCGCCGCCTCGTAGAGATCGTCGGGGATCGCCGACAATCCGCCGAGCAGGATCGTCACCGTGAAGGGCACGGTCACGATGATGGCGATGAAGATCTGCATGGGGAAAGCGGTGGACGCATCCGCCAGCCACTGGATGTTGGTGCCGATGATCCCCAGGCCCATCAGCGCCGAATTCAACATGCCGCTTTCGCCCGACAGCGCCCAGCGCCAGACGATGGCCGTCATCGTCAGCGACACCGCCCAGGGCAGCATGACCAGCACCCGCGCCAGCCCGCGCCCGTGAAAATCCTCGTTCAAGACCAGCGACACCGGGATCGCCGTCAACAAGGCGCCGCCGACCACGCACACCGTCCAGACCAGCGTTCGCCAGAGGCTGGCGATGAAGTTCGGGTCGTTCCACAGCGCCTCGAAATTCGCCAGCCCGACGAAATCGCGCAATTGCCCGAAGCGGTTCACGCTGTGGCTCGCGATCTCCGACAGTTCCACGATCGGCCACACGACGATCGCCAAGGCCAGCAGGAGGCTCGGCGCGATCATCAGATAGGGCAAGACGGGCCGCTCGGCGGTCATGGGCGATCCTTGAGGCTGTGGGCATGAGACTGGCGGGGCTGCCGCCCCGTGCCCCGCCCGGGGCCTGACGCCCCGGAGCCCCCGCTTTCCTTTGGGACCTTTTCCGAGATCGGGCGGGGCCAGCGGCCCCGCCCGATCTCGGACACATGCTCAAAAGAAAATGGGGTCCAGGGGCCTCGGCCCTTGGCAGGGGGTGCGGGGGACCGCGTCCCCCGCGATCACACACCTACTGCTTCAAGATCGCGTCCGCCTTTTCGGCGGCGGCCTTCAGCGCGGGCTCGACCTCTTCCTTGCCGAGATAGATGCTCTGGAGGGCGTTGGAGGTGAGGTCGGCGATTTCCTCCCAGCCGGGGATGACGGGCGCGAAGCGGGCGTCCGGCAGGAGGCTGGTGAAGACCTTGAGATCGGCGCTGTCGGTGAAGTGCTTGTCCTCGGCCTCTTCCTTCTCGACGGGCAGGAAGCCTTCGTTGACGGTGAAGGCGACGCGCTGCGGGGTCTGGAACAGGTAGTCGAGGAATTGGAAGGCCTCGTCCTTGTTCTTGGAGTTCTGGAACAGGATGATCGAATCGGTCACGCCATAGGTGCCCTTGTCGCCGGTCGGGCCGGCCGGGATGGCGGTGACGCCGTATTGGAGGTTCGGCGCCTCGTCGCGGATCTGGTTGGACAGGAAGGGCGCGGTGATGACCATGCCGAGCTTGCCCTGCTTGAAGAGGTTCTGCACGTCCTCGCGCGAATAGGACGTGACGCCCGGCTGGGTCGCCTTCTCGTCGATCATGCGCTTGTAGAGCTTGGCGGCCTCGGCGGCTTCAGGCGAGGACAGGCCGGATTTGCCGTCCTTCACGATCTCCGATCCGTAGGACCACATGCCGTAATAGTAATAGACGTCGGTCTCGATTTCCTTGCCCTGCAGGCCGAACCCGTAGACGCCATCACCGAGCGCGGAAATCTTCTTGGCGGCCTCCTCCAGTTCAGCCCAGGTCTTGGGCGCCTCGGCGACGCCGGCCTTCTGGAAGAGGTCCTTGTTGTAATACATGGCGCGGGCCGAGGCCGCGATCGGCAGGCCGTAGGTCTTGCCCTCCATCACGGAAGGGGTGAGGAAGGTCGGGATGAAGCGGTCCTTGAAGGCCTGGTCCATGTAGCCGTCGAGCGGCTCGGCGATGCCTTGGCTCACGAAGTCGAGGAGCCAGCGGGTGCCGATGATGGAGAGATCGGAATTGGTGCCGGCCGAGATGTCGGTGGTCAGCTTCTGCTGCAGGCTGTCCCAGGGCACGACCTCGATCTGGATGTCGGTGCCGGGATGGGCGGCTTCGAAGTCCTTGGCGACCTTCTCGAAATAGGGGCCGGTCTTGGCGGAATATTCGGCCACCGTGACGCGCACGGTGCCGGCCTCGGCCGCTGCGGACAGCGCCAGAAGCGCGACGCCGGAAAGAGCGAGGCGCGCGGCGCGCGGGGTCCAATGGGATGCGATGCGCATGGGAAACCGATCCTCCTTCGCGGCGCGGACCGATCGTTCGGTTCCCCTGCCGATGACGAAACGGGGCGATGGTTTCCCATGTAAAAAATTTTCGCAAGCCCATTCGTTAGGCATCTCATTCAGTTTTTCCCGTTGCTTTTTTTCATTTTGGCGAACAGCATCACGCCGAACGATCCAAATCCGGACCGCCATGTCGAACGCCTCCTCTCCCCTCGTTCTCATCACCGGCGCCGGCGGCGGCATCGGCGCGGCGCTCATCGCGCGCTTCGGCGAGGCCGGCGCGCGGCTGGTCCTGTGCGATCTCGACGGGCCGGCGCTGGAGCGGATCGACCATCCGGCGGTGACGCTCCGGCTCGCCTTCGACCTTGCCGACCCCGCCGCCTGCCGGGACGCGGCGGAGCGGGTGATGGAGGAAGCGGGCCTGCCCGATGTCTTCGTCTCGAACGCCGGCTGGACGCGGGCCGAAACGCTGGCGACGACGGACGACGCGGCGTGGCGGCACGAGCTGACCGTGAACCTCACCGGCCCGCGCGATCTGGCGACGCCGATCCTGGCGGCCATGCGCGCGCGGGGCTCGGGCGCCTTCGTCTTCGTGTCCTCCGTCAACGCGCTCGGGCATTACGGCAACCCCGCCTATGCCGCCGCCAAGGCCGGGCTTCTCGCCTATATGCGCGCCATCGCCGTGGAAGCGGGGCCGGACGGGGTGCGGGCCAATGCCGTCTGCCCCGGCTCGGTGCGCACGCCGGCCTGGGACCATCGCTTCGCCGAGAAGCCCGATCTTCTGGGGCGCATCGCGCCGCTTTATCCGCTGCGCCGCATGGTGACCCCTCGGGAAGTGGCGGAGGCCGTGGCCTTCCTCGCCTCGCCCGCCGCCTCGGGCATCACCGGCGTCGCCCTGCCCGTGGACGCCGGGCTCGGCGCCGGCAACCCGCCCTTCGTCGAGGCCATTTCCTAAAGGAGGCCGCGTGGCCGAACTCAGCCTTCACGCCCTCAAGAAGCGTTACGGACCGCTCGACATCCTGCACGGGCTCGATCTCGACGTGCGCGACGGCGAGTTCATCGTCCTCGTCGGCCCGTCCGGCTGCGGAAAGTCGACCCTCTTGCGCATGATCGCCGGGCTCGACACGGTGACGTCGGGCGAGCTTCGCATCGGCGGCAAGCGCGCCAACGACATCGCGCCCCAGAAGCGCAACATCGCGATGGTGTTCCAGTCCTACGCGCTGTTTCCGCATATGAGCGTGCGCGAGAACATCCTCTACGGTCCGAAGGTGCGCGGCGACGATCCCAAGCGTACGGAGGAAAGGCTCAAGAAGGCCGCCGACATCCTCAATCTCGGCCCCTATCTCGACCGCAAGCCGGCGCAGCTCTCGGGCGGCCAGCGCCAGCGCGTCGCCATGGGCCGCGCCATCATGCGCGAGCCGGACCTTTTCCTGTTCGACGAGCCGCTCTCCAATCTCGACGCGCAATTGCGGATGCAGATGCGCACCGAGATCAAGGCGCTGCACCAGACGCTCGGCTCCACCATCGTCTATGTCACGCACGACCAGATCGAGGCCATGACCATGGCGGACCGGATCGTGGTGATGAATGCCGGACGGATCGAGCAGGTCGGCGCGCCGCTGGAGCTTTACGACCGGCCGGCCAATGTCTTCGTCGCCGGCTTTCTCGGCTCGCCGCCGATGAACCTCCTGCCGGCGCGGCGCGGGGCCGACGGGCGGCTCGCGATGCCGGACGGCACCGCCCTGCCGCTTCCGGCGCCCGATGGCGGGGAGTTCCTCGTCGGCGTGCGGCCCGAGCGGTTCCGCCGCGCGGAGACGGGCGGCCTGCCCCTGCGGGTCGGCGTGGTGGAGCCGACGGGCGCCGAAACGCATGTCTTCGGCACGATCGGCGAAACGCCGGTGCGCGTCGTCCTTGCCGAGCGGATCGCGGCGCAGCGCGGCGATCTCCTGCCGCTCGCCGTTTCGCCCGAGCATTGTCACCTCTTCGAGGCAGCGAGCGGGCGGCGCGTCGAGCGAGCCCTGGCGGCGTGACAGCAAGCCAACCCAAGGCACCGGCCCGCCGAGGCGCGGGCGCGCCCGGCTTCGACGTCATCGCGCGGCTGCGCGATCTGGCCGAGACGGGCTCGAAGCTCGAAAAGCGCCTCGCGGCCTTCGTGCTCGCCCATTCGCGCCTCGCCTCCACCGGCTCCATCGCAGAGATCGCCGAGCGCTGCGGCACGTCGGAGCCGACCGTGACGCGCTTTGCGAGGGCGCTCGGCTGCACCGGCACAGCGGATTTCAAGTTCCGGCTGGCGCAGGCGCTGGCGCGGGGAGAGGCCTATCTCGGCGCGGACGCAGAAGCGCCGGCGCCCGAGCGCGGCCATGCGCTGGAGGTCGTGTGCGACGGCGCGGCCGGGGCGCTCGCGCGGGTGCGCAGCGGGCTCGACGCCGAAACCGTGGAGCGCATGGCGCTGCGCCTCGCCAACAGCCGCCGCATTCTCGCGCTCGGCTCGGGCGGCACCTCGTCCATGATGGCGCGCGAATTGGAGAACCGACTGTTTCGGCTGGGACTCGATATCCGCTCGGAATCCGACGGGCAGATGCAGCGCATGCTCGCCAGCGTCGCCGGTCCGGGCACGGTGGTTCTGGCGCTCTCGGTGTCCGGCCATGGGCGCAGCGTCGTGGAAGCGGCGGCGATCGCGCGTGGCTACGGCGCGGACACGCTCGCCATCACCGCGCCGGGCTCGCCCCTGGCGGCCGGCGCCGACGCCGCGCTCCTCCTGCCCTCTTGCGAGGACAACAATCTCTACAAGCCGAGTTCGGGCCGCTACGCCTTTCTGGCGCTGGTCGACATTCTCGCGCTCGCCACCGCGCAGGCGATCGGGCCGCGCTTGTTCGAGGGGTTGCGGCGCATTCGCCAGAACCTCAACACCCATGCCGCGCCCGACCCGGCGCTGCCGATCGGAGACTGAAAGACCCCATGACGCTCGACGATATCGACACGCCCGCCGTTCTGATCGACGTGGCGAAGGCCGAAGCGAACCTGAAGCGCGCGCAGGACTATGCCGACCAGAACGGGCTGACGCTGCGCCCCCACATCAAGACGCACAAGCTCGTGCGCTTCGCTCGAAGGCAGGTGGAACTCGGCGCGGCCGGCATCACCTGCCAGAAGATCGGCGAGGCCGAGGTCATGGCCGATGGCGGCATCACCGACATTCTCCTGCCCTACAACATTCTCGGCGCCTCGAAGCTCGAGCGCCTCAAGGCGCTGGCGCGGCGCGTGACGCTGAAGGTGACGGCCGACAGCGAGGCGACCATAGCGGGCTACTCCGAGGCCTTCCGCAGCGAGGCCGAGCCGCTGACGGTTCTCGTGGAATGCGACACGGGCGGCGGGCGCTGCGGCGTCCAGAGCGCGGAAGCGGCGGTGGCGCTGGCGAAATCGATCGATGCCGCCGAGGGCCTGCGCTTCGGCGGCCTCATGACCTATCCGGCCAAGGGCGGCACGGCGGCGAGCAACCGCTGGCTCGCCGAGGCACGGCGGCAGCTGGAAGCCGCCGGCCTCTCGCCCGCGCTGGTGACGACCGGCGGCACGCCCGATCTCTGGCGCGCGGCGGAGGTCAGCGCGGCCAACGAATACCGGCCGGGGACCTACATCTATCTCGACCGCTTTCAGGTGGCGGAAGGCGTCGGCTCAATCGAGGATTGCGCGCTCACGGTGCTCGCCACCGTCGTCTCGCGCCCGACAGAAACCCGCGCCATTCTCGACACCGGCTCCAAGGCCCTGACCTCCGACCTTCTGGGAATGCCCGATTACGGGCTGGTTCTGGAATACCCGGACGCCAAGCTCGTCGGCCTGTCGGAAGAGCACGGCACGCTGGATCTGACGGGCAGCGCGAGAAAGCCCGAGGTCGGGGAGCGCGTGCGCATCCTGCCCAACCATTGCTGCCCCGTCACCAATCTCTTCGACGAGGTCGTGCTCGTTCACCCCGGCGGCGAGACGGAGATCGTGCCCGTCGACGCGCGCGGCCGGCTGCGCTGAAGGATCGTCCCATGCTCCCGACCGACAATCCCTTCCCGCCCGGCGACACCGACCGCCACGCGCTCTGGCAGATGCTGGTGGAACGCGACATCGACGCGTTTCTCGCCGCCGACTGGGCGATGGTGGACGGCGACTTCGCCCATGACCGCTTCTTCGGCCTTCACGCGCACAAGTCGGAAATTCCCGATTCGTGGCGCCTCGCCTTTCCGACGCTCCAATCCTATCGCGACGAGTGGCTGCGGCAGGCCGAGGCCGCCAAGCTGACGCGCTATGCCGAGCCGGTGCGCGAGGCGCTGTTCCGCGCGACGAACCTGCGCGACATCGACATTTCGGGCGACCGGGCCGTGGCGCACAAGAAGTTCGACGGCACGGTGGCGCTGGAGGGCGGCGGCGTCGAGGTCCTGAGCTGGCAGACGCTCTATTTCGCGAGCCGCATCGACGGCGCGTGGAAGCTGACGGGCTTCGTCGGCTACATGCCCTTCCCGCTCGGCCGCGCGCGCTCCGCGTAAGACAATGGGGCGGCCCGCGAGCCGCCCCTTTTCGTCAGGGCTGGCCGCTGCCGCCGGCCGAGCCGTAGACCTGCCCCGTCGCGAAGCTCGATTCCTGCGAGGCGAGAAGCACGTAGATGCCGGCGATCTCGGCCGGCTGGCCGGGGCGGCCGAGCGGCGCGTCGGCGCCGAAGCTCACGAGATTCTCCTGCGACTGCCCGCCCGAGGGCTGGAGCGGCGTCCAATAGGGGCCGGGCGCGACGGCGTTGACGCGGATGCCCTTCGGCCCGAGCTGCTTGGCGAGCGATTTGGCGAAGGCGACGTTGGACGCCTTGGTCTGCGCATAGTCGAAAAGCTCGGCCGAGGGGTCGTAGGCCTGCACCGAGGCGGTGATGATGATCGACGCGCCGGGCTTCAAGTGCTGGAGCGCCGCCTTGGTGATCCAGAAGGGCGCATAGACATTGACCTTGAAGGTCTGGTCGAACTGCTCGGTCGAGACATCCTCGAGATCAGGCGTGAAGACCTGCTTGCCGGCATTGTTGACGAGAATGTCGAGCCCGCCGAGTTCGCTCGCCGCGCGCTCCACCATCTCGCGGCAGAAGCTCTCGTTCGAAATGTCGCCGGGAAGGGCGACCGCCTTGCGCCCTTCGGCCTCGATCAGCTGGATCACCTCCTGCGCGTCGCTTTCCTCCACCGGCAGATAGCCGATGGCGACATCGGCGCCTTCGCGCGCATAGGCGATCGCCGCCGCGCGGCCGATGCCGCTGTCGCCGCCCGTGATCAGCGCCTTGCGCCCCGCGAGCCGGCCGGAGCCGCGATAGCTCGTCTCCCCGTGGTCGGGGCGGGGGTTCATGGCCGAAGCGAGGCCCGGCGCGTCCTGCGGCTGGCGCTCGAAGGGCGGCTGCGGATAGGCCTTGGTCGGGTCCTGCATGGTGAGGAGCCTGGAGCGCTCGCCGGACGCGGCGCCCGTGCCCCCGTTCCCGCTCGCGCCCCCACTCTCTTGCGCGAAGGCCGGCGTTCCCACCGCCGCCGCGACGAGGCCGGTGGTGAGGCCCCCCACGATCTGACGGCGGGAGGGACCGGAGCTTTTGAAATCTTGCATGATGGGCCTTTCGCATGGGGCGCGCGCCGTCGCGTCGTCGCGAACGCGCCGCCCGTCCCCTTCGCAATCCCGCCTCGGGGCCATGGTTCCGGCGCGCGGGACCGGAGTTCCGGTCACGCCTTCGCGAGGTGGGGCGTTGCGGCGCGTCAGACATTGCCGGGGCAGCGCACCGCCTTACCCTTGGGATGACGGGTCTTGCCGCCTGTTCCCACGAACCGTTTTCTTGAAGGTTGGATCGCGCCGCCGTGACCATTCCCTATTGCGGCGCCCCGCCGACCCCGAACGAACTCCTGTCGAGCTGGAACCTCGATCCGGCGGTCCTGACGCTGCTCGGGCTGGCGCTCCTTTTCGGCGAGCGGCGGTTGACGGGCGCGCCCCGGACCTGGCACCGGCTCGCCATCGCGAGCCTCGTCCTCGCCTTCGTCTCGCCGCTCTGCGCCCTGTCCTCGGCGCTGTTCTCGGCGCGGATCGCCCATCATCTCCTTCTGATTTCGCTCGCCGCCCCGCTTCTGGCGCTCGCCTGGCCGCAGCGGCGCGCCCTTCCCGTTCTCGGCCTGTCCGTGCTGGCGCTCGTCCATGTCGTTCTGGTCTGGGTCTGGCACGCGCCCGCGCCCTATGCCCTCGCGCTCGGCAGCGACGCGATCTACTGGCTGATGGAAATCTCGCTGCTCGGCTCGGCCGTGCTTCTGTGGCGCGGGCTGCTCGCGCCGGGCGCATCCCTGATGCGCGTTCTCCTCGTGCATCTCGGCATCGTCGCGCAGATGGGGCTTCTCGGCGCGCTCATCACCTTCGCGCCCGCGCCGCTCTACGCGCCGCATTTCCTTTCCACCCTGCCCTTCGGCCTGTCGGCGCTGGAGGACCAGCAGCTCGCCGGGCTTCTCATGTGGGTGCCCGCGAACCTGCCCTATCTCCTCGCCGCGCTTCTGGCGCTCGGTGCCCATCTGAAGGCCGAGGAGCGCGCGGCGTGATCCTCGTCTGGACCAAGGCCCTTCACATCGCGACGATGGTGATCTGGTGCGGCGGGCTCCTGCTTCTGCCCGTCCTGATGAACCAGCGCGAGGCGGCCGGCGCCGGGCCGCCGCTGCACCGGCTCCATGCCTTCACGCGCTTTGCCTATATCGTCGTGATCTCGCCGGCGGCGTTTCTCGCCATCGCGTCCGGCACGGCGCTGATCCTCCTGCGCGAGGTCTTCACCGTCTGGTTCGCGCTGAAGCTTCTGTTCGTCGGCGTCCTCACCGGGCTTCATGTCTGGACGGGGCTGGTGATCCTGTCGCTCTTCGACGACGACAAGCACTTCCGGGCCTGGCGCATGGTGTCCGCGCTCGTCGTCCTGTCGCTGACGCTGACCGCCATTCTCTGGCTGGTGCTCGCCAAGCCGGCGGTCGATCTCGCCCTCGTGCCGGACCTGTTCCAGCGACCCGGCGCGCTCGGCGAGTTCGGCCGCGACCTCATTCGTCGTCTGACACCATGATGCCGACGCCATGATGCAGGATCAGCTTCCCCCCGTGCCAGCCCGCGAGCCCCGTCAGCGCCGCGCCGAGAACCGACAGGAACAGGCCGAGCGGCAGGACGGCGTCGGGCTGCGTCAGCCGCAGACCCCAGTTCATGCCCAAGACGGAAATCAGCGCCATGGCGGCGATCGCATGGGTCCAGCTTGCGGCCCGCGCGCGGATGCCCGGCACGAAGATCAGCTCCATCGTGCCGACGAGCCCCGCGCCGACGCCGGTGAGGAAGGCGAAGCCCGCCGCCCAGAGGCCGCAGCGCACCCAGAACGCATCGGCCGACCACCAGTAGAAGACGTCGCAGCCGAGCGTCGCGATGGCGAGGGCGATGGGAAAATGCACGGCCATGGCGTGAATCGGATGACCCGCGACCGCGATGGCGGAGGAAATGTCCTTTTCCGTCACCTTGCTGATGACGGGGCTGACGCTGGCACGCGAGGACGAGTTCGCTTGGGACATGGCTTTTCCTCGATGAAACGGGGCGCGATCGGCCGATGGGCGCTCGCCTTCGTGCCACTTGGGCTTTCCGGCTGCGCCGGCAAGCTTTCGATTCTCGATCCGGCCGGCCCGGCGGCGCGCTCCACCGCCCTTCTCTGGTGGGTCATGTTCGCCGGGTCGCTGGCGATCATGGCGCTGGTGCTCGGTCTCGTCGCCTTCGCCTTCCTGCGCCCGGGCTGGGGGCGCGACATCGCGCCCAGGCGCTGGCTGGTCTGGGGCGGGCTCGCCTTTCCGGGCGTCGTCCTCTCCTCGCTCCTCGTCTTCGCCCTGGCGACGGGCGAGAGATTGCTCGCCCATCCCGGAGAACCGGGCCTCGTGCGCGTCGAAGCCCGGCCGCATCAATGGTACTGGGAGTTCCGCTATCCCGGCGTGGACGGCGCGACCACGAACAGCCTCCATCTGCCCGCCGGCCGCCCGGTGGACGTCGCCGTGATCGGCACCGACGTCATCCATTCCTTCTGGGTGCCGCGCTTGGGCGGCAAGATCGACGCCATTCCCGGCCACGTGAACGTGATCCGCCTGTCGGCCGATCGGCCGGGCACCTATGGCGGCGTCTGCGCCGAATTCTGCGGCACGGGCCATGCCAACATGGCCTTCACCGTGATCGCCCATCCGCCCGAGACCTATGCGCCGGCGCTCGCCGAGGCCCTCGAACCCCTGTCCGCCGTCCGGGAGACCGCGCCTTGACCAAGACCCGCGCCGCCGCTCCCTCGAAAGGCCAGGGCGGGACGCCCCTGTCGCCGGCCGCGCTTCATCTGGCGCTGGAGCGCATCTGGCACACGCCGCCCGGCTGGGGCCGGCTGTCGGCCGTCAACCACACGGTGATCGGCCGCCGCTTCATCGTCGCGGCCTTCGTGTTCTTCGCCATCGGCGGCGTTCTCGCCATGCTGATCCGCGCCCAGCTCGCTTCGCCGCACAGCGCCTTCGTCGGCCCCGATCTCTACAACCAGATCTTCACCATGCACGGCACGGTGATGATGTTCCTCTTCGCCATCCCGATGTTCGAGGGCGTGGCGATGTATTTCCTGCCCAAGCTTCTGGGCGCGCGCGACCTCGCCTTTCCGCGCCTCTCGGCCTTCGGCTTCTGGTGCTACGTCTTCGGCGGCTCGATCCTGATCGGTGCCATGCTGGCGGGCTACGCGCCCGATTCCGGCTGGTTCATGTACACGCCGCTTTCCTCCGGCCAGTATTCGCCGGGCATCAATGCCGATGTCTGGCTGCTCGGCATCACCTTCGTGGAGATTTCCGCCGTGGGCGCGGCGATCGAGCTGACGGTGTCGATCCTGAAATTCCGCGCGCCGGGCATGAGCCTGGCCCGCATGCCGCTCTTTGCCTGGTACATTCTCGTCACCGCCGGCATGATGCTGGTCGGCTTTCCGCCGCTGATCCTCGGCTCGATCCTTCTCGAGATGGAACGGGCCTTCGACCTGCCCTTCTTCGATCCGACGCGCGGCGGCGACCCGCTGCTCTGGCAGCACCTCTTCTGGCTGTTCGGGCACCCGGAGGTCTACATCATCTTCCTGCCGGCGGCGGGCGTCATCTCCACCATCCTGCCGGTTCTCGTCGGGCGGGCGATCCTCGGCTATTCCTGGATCGTGGTCGCGATCGTCGCCATGGGCTTCCTGTCCTTCGGCCTCTGGGTCCACCACATGTTCACGGTGGGCATCCCGCATCTGGCGCAAGGGTTCTTCTCGGCCGCGAGCGTCCTCGTCGCCGTGCCGACCGGCGTCCAGATCTTCCTGTGGATCGGCACGATGATGGCGGGGCGGCCGAAGCTGTCGACGCCGATGCTCTATCTTCTCGGCTTCTTCTTCGTCTTCGTCTGCGGCGGGCTCACCGGCGTCATGCTCGCCATCGTGCCCTTCGACTGGCAGGTCCACGACACGCAGTTCGTGGTCGCGCATCTCCACTATGTGCTGGTCGGCGGCTTCATCTTCCCGATGCTCGCGGCGGCCTATTACTGGCTGCCGCACATGACCGGGCGCCAGCCGCTCTACAAGGTCGGCACCGTCGCCTTCTGGCTGATCTTCATCGGCTTCAACACGACCTTCCTCATCATGCACCTGACCGGGCTCTACGGCATGCCCCGGCGCTATTACACCTATGAGGCCGGCTATGGCTGGGGCGCGCTCAATCTCGTGTCCTCGATCGGCGGCTTTATCATGACGATGGGCTTCGCGCTCTTCGCCGTGGACATGCTGTTCCAGTTCCGCTTCGGGCGCGTGTCCCCGCGCAATCCGTGGAAGGCCGGCACGCTGGAATGGGCGACGGCAACGCCCCCGCCCTCCTACGCCTTCGCCTCGCTCCCCGACATCGCCTCTCGCGATCCGCTGCACGAACAGCCCGAGCTCGGGCAGGATCTCGCCGCCGGCAAGGGCTATCTCGCGATGCCCCGCAACGGCTGGCAGGAAACCCTGATCGTCTCCATGAATTCGGGCACGCCCCAGGCCATCGCGATCCTGCCGCGCCCGAGCTTCCTGCCGCTCTGGACCGCGCTCGCGATCGGCCTCTTCGTCCTCTCGCTCCTGTTCAAGCTCTATTGGGTGTCGGCCGTCCTGCCGATCCTCGTCCTCGGCCTGTTCCTCGCCTGGACGCCCGGCTCGGGCTCGCCCGTCGATCACGGCCTCCTGCCGGCGGGTCGGGGTCTCGCCCTGCCGGTTCATGCCGAGACGGAGCGTCCGCCCTCCTGGTGGGCGACGCTCTTCCTCCTTCTGGCCGACGGCACGATCTTCGCCTCGCTCGCCTTCGGCACGCTGTTCCTTTGGCTCGTCGCCCCCAACTGGCCGCCGCCGGCCGGTCTCGACCTGCCGCTCGGCTGGCTCGCCGCCACCGGCGCGCTCGTGGTCGCGGCCTCTGCGGCCGCCCGGCTGGCGCAGCGCCCGCTCGCGCGCACCGGACGCCCCTCCGGCGCGCTTCTCCTCGCCGCGCTCGGCGCGCAGGCTCTGGCCTCTGCCCTCGCGCTCGCCACGATCGCGCTGCATCTGCCCGCGCCGACCAGCCACGCGACCTATTCCACGGTCGCGGCGCTTCTGGTCTTCGTGGCCCTCCATGCGGGCCTCGGCGCCGTCTTCGCGGGCTTCGCGCTCTGGCGCGTGCGGGCGGGCTATGTGTCGGCGCGGCGGCAGGGCGATCTTCGCATCGGCCTTCTCTGGCACGACTTCACCGCCGCGACGGGCCTCCTGGCGCTCGCGCTCGTCGCCCTGCTGCCCCTCCTCCTGCCGCTGCGGGGGCTCGCCGGATGACGCGCTCTCTGTCGCTGCTTCTCTTGATCGCCGGCTTCGTGATCTGGAGCTCGGCCTTCGTGGCGCTCTATGCCGGCCTGTCGGTCGGCTGCGCCTTCGGCTGGGACGCGGTGCGCCTCGGGCCGGTGAGCGGGCTGCGCGCCCTTCTGGTAGTGCTCTGGCTCACGCATCTCATGGCGCTCGGCGGTCTCTTCGTTCTCTGCCGCAAGCGGGCACAGGCCGCCGGTGGGGCCGAGCCGGACAGGTTCCTCGCCTTCGGCGCGCTCCATGCGGGCATCGCAGCCGTGGTGGTGACGCTCATCAACTACGCGCCGATCCTCGGCCTCACGCTCTGCCTCTGAACGACGGGGCCTCTCGACACGAAAACGGCGGCCCGAAGGCCGCCGCTCGAAACATGATGAAGACGCCCGAGCCTTACTGCGCGGCGACGGCGGCAGGGCCGCCCTCGAGGCGCTTGGCGACGAGGCCGCGCAGCTCGCGCAGGTCCTTCGCGAAGGAGCGGATGCCCTCGGCGAGCTTCTCGGTCGCCATCGCGTCCTCGTTCAGCGCCCAGCGGAAGGTGCGCTCGTCCATCGTGATCGGATCGATCTTGTTGAACGTCTCGGGCGAGAGCTTGCGCTCCAGCGTGCCCTGGTCGTTCGAGAGCTCCTTGAGAAGCGCCGGCGAGATGGTGAGACGGTCGCAGCCCGCCAGGGCCTCGATCTCGCCCACATTGCGGAACGAGGCGCCCATGACGACGGTCTTGATGCCGTTGGACTTGTAGTAGTCGTAGATCGAGCGGACCGACAGGACGCCCGGATCTTCCTCGGGCCCGTAGGTCTTGCCGGTGGACTTGGCGTACCAGTCCATGATGCGGCCGACGAAGGGCGAGATCAGGAAGACGCCGGCATCGGCGCAGGCGATGGCCTGGGCCTTGGAGAAGATCAGCGTCAGGTTGGTGTCGATGCCTTCCTTCTGGAGGACTTCCGCCGCGCGGATGCCTTCCCAGGTGGCGGCGAGCTTGATCAGGATCTTCTCCCGGTCGACGCCGCGCTCCTTGTAGTCGGCGATGATGTGGCGGGCGCGGTTCACCGAGCCTTCCACGTCGAAGGAGAGGTCGGCGTCGACTTCGGTCGACACTCGGCCCGGAACCAGCTCGGCCAGCGCCGCGCCGACGGAGACCGCGAGGCGGTCGGCCACCGCGTTCGCCACGGAGCGGCCGCCGCCGCCCTTGGACTGGCCCCAGCTCAGCGCCTCGGCGAAGGCGTCGTCGAACATGGGCGTGCCGAGCGCCTTCAGGACGATGGTCGGATTGGTCGTGCAGTCCACCGGCCGAAGCTCGCGGACCGCTTCGATGTCGCCGGTGTCGGCGACGACCGTGGTCATCTCGCGAAGTTGGTCGAGCTTGGATGCCATGGGATGTTCCATTCGTCGAAGTTGGTGTGAGTCGGTTACGCCGCTGCTTTCCAAGATGTGTCGTCCATGACGCCGAGGCGCAAGGCACGATGCGGAAAGTTTAGGCCGAACGCCGCCGGGAATGACGATTTTTATGTAGAGTCCGGAAATGGCCTCGCCCAGATGGCGGCGCGTTCGAACGCTGCTCGAGACCCATTCCAGCCCCGCGCAGGCTGACGCGATTCATCATGTCGTGTGGACGAAAGGGGCAATCCTTGCGGAAAGGTTGACAGCGGAGGACCCGATCCGCTCTATCTCCATCCGTCATGGGACCTGTGGCCCGGGAGTGACACCCGAGTGGCGACGGCAGCGTCGCCCCGATCCTGTCGCGAATCCGCCTCAGTCGGGTTCGAAGCCGGGCGCAGTTCAGACGGGACGTGAATGCACCACGAACGCTACGCCAAGCCCGACTTCGGCAACGAACCCCCGCTGGTCGCGGACCGTCGGCGCAAGCCCGATCGGCGCCAGGTTTCGGCGCGCTGGCTGGCCGGCACGCTCCTGACCGGCATCACCTCCACCGCCCTCATGGGCATCGCGCTTTCGGCCGCTCACGACGGACGCCACATCCTGGTGCGCCCGGCCGTGGTGGGCGTCGCGGCGGCCGCCGTCAGCGACCTGTCGGAAAAGGGCGAGCGCGTCTTCGCGACCCCGATCCCGATCGACCGCAACCGCTCCACGATCGAGGTGCCGACCCTGATCCGCGAGGGCGATCGCGAGGTGCTGCGCACCATGCCCTTCGCCTACGCCTCCATGCTTCTGGCCGCCCGGCATCCAACCACCGCGTCCTATCCCGCCTTCGACGCGATGAAGGTCTTCAGCGACGACGACAAGCCGGACGCCGCGCCGGCGCTCGAAACCGGGCAGATCTACGAGGGCAAGGTCGAGGCCGACGTTCAGGTCTCCATGCAGTCCTTCGACTTCAAGGCGCCGGCCGACACGTTCGCCGATGTCGGCACCAAGGAGGCCGAGCTTCTGGTTCGCGCCGCCGCGCCCAAGCAGGACGCCGCGCCCGTGCAGGTGGCCGCGATCCAGCCCTTCGACGCCACGCGCTTCGGCGGCGGCATGTCGGATGCCGACGAATACGTGCCGGGCTCGGCCTTCCGCGTCATCCGCGAGAACGTCTCCGTTTCCGCCTCGGAAGGGGCGAGCGAGCGCACGGCGCGCTATTTCGAGGAGATCGTGCCCTTCCGCGAGAAGCGCTCGATCCGCGAGGCGCTGGAGGAAACCGGCCACGAAAAGGTCGATGAAGCGGCCGGCCGGCTGGCGGATCTCCTGCGGCGGGACACGCTCGACGCGGGCGAGGTCCTGCGGCTCGGTCTCGAGCCCGACGGCAGCGACTCGCGCATCGTGCGCCTCTCGGCCTACAAGGGCACCGAGCATCTCGCCACCGTCGGCCTCGACGACAAGGGCCGCTTCACGCAGGCCCCCGAGCCGACCCTCAGCCGCTCCGTGGCCGAAGCGTTCGACGAGAACGCCACCGAAGCGCCGCTGCGCCAGAGCATGCCGACCGTCTATGACGGCATCTATCAGGCCGCTCTCGCCTACGGGCTCGACACCCGCCTGTGTCAGCGCCTCATCCGCATTCTGGCGGCCGACGTGGACTATCAGGCCCGGCTCGATCGCGACGATCGGCTGACGGTTCTCTACACGCTCGCCGAGGGCGAGCAGACCGCGACCGACGAATCCCAGATCCTCTATGTGGAGGCCAATTTCGGCGGCGAGACGAAGCGCTATTACCGCTTCTTCTCGCCCGACGACGGGCAGGTCGATTATTACGACGAGGACGGCCGCTCGTCGCGCCAGTTCCTCCTGCGCAATCCCGTTCCGAACGGGCGCTTCTCCTCCCCCTTCGGCTCGCGCCGGCATCCGATTCTCGGCTATTCGCGAATGCACTGGGGCGTCGACTGGGCCGCCCCGCGCGGCACGCCGATCCTGGCGTCGGGCTCGGGCGTGGTGGAGCGGGCGGGCTGGTCCACCGGCAACGGCCAGCAGACCATCATCAAGCACGCCAATGGCTACGAGACGTCCTATTCCCACCAGAGCCAGATCGCCAAGGGCGTGACGGCGGGCGCCAAGGTCCGCCAGGGGCAGATCATCGGCTATGTCGGCTCGACCGGCCTCTCCACCGGCAACCATCTCCATTACGAAGTGAGCGTCAACGGCACGCGCGTCGACCCGATGCGCATCCGCCTGCCGAACGGACGCCAGCTTTCCGGCGCGCAGCTCGAAGCCTTCGCCAAGGAGCGCGAGCGCATCGAGAACATCCTGAAGGAAAGCTCCGAGGAAATGCACGTCGCCGGCCGATAAGCCGCGCGGCGTCGCTTATGGGTCATGAAAAGGGCGGGCGGGTCATGAAAAAGGGCGGGTGCCGCAAGGCCCCGCCCTTCTCTATAGTTCGAACAAGCCGCTCCGGCCTATTCCTTCGGCTGGATCGCCGACTGCGAGCGCCAGAGATCGATGCCGCCATCCGTCGCGTGACGATCGATCTCGGAGAGTTCTTCGCCCGAGAAGCTCGTGTTGGAGAGAGCGTCGAGCGAGGAGTCCAGCTGTTCCACCGTACGCGCGCCGATCAGCGCCGAGGTGACGCGCTCGTTGCGCAGCACCCAGGCGATCGCCATCTGCGCCAGCGACTGGCCGCGCCGCTCGGCAATGGCGTTCAGCGCGCGGATGCGGCCGACATTCTCTTCCGTCACGAGGCCGGAGGAGAAGGAGCCTTCCTTCGAAGCGCGCGAATCCTGCGGCACGCCGTTCAGATACTTGTTCGACAGGAGCCCCTGCGCCAGCGGCGAGAAGGCGATGCAGCCGACGCCGAGCTCGGTGAGCGTGTCCAGAAGCCCGTCCTCGGTCCAGCGGTTCAGCATGGAATAGGAGGGCTGATGGATGAGGAGCGGCGTGCCCATCTCCTTCAGGATGGCATGGGCGCGGCGCGTCAGCTCCGGCGAATAGGAGGACACGCCGACATAGAGCGCCTTGCCCGAGCGCACGATCTGGTCGAGCGCGCCCATCGTCTCTTCCAGCGGCGTCTTGGGATCGGGCCGGTGGTGGTAGAAGATGTCGACATAGTCGAGCCCCATGCGCTTGAGGCTCTGGTCGAGGCTGGCGACGAGATATTTGCGCGAGCCGAAATTGCCGTAGGGGCCGGGCCACATGTCCCAGCCGGCCTTGGAGGAGATCAGAAGCTCGTCGCGATAGGGCCGGAAGTCCTGGTCCATCCAGCGGCCGAAATTCTCTTCCGCCGAGCCGTAGGGCGGGCCGTAATTGTTGGCGAGGTCGAAATGCGTGACGCCCCGGTCGAAGGCGCGGCGCAGGATGGCGCGGCCGGTCTCGTAGACGTCGGTGCCGCCGAAATTCTGCCAGAGGCCGAGCGAGATGGAGGGAAGATCGATCCCCGAGCGCCCGCAGCGCCGATAGTTCATGGCGCCGTAGCGCTTCTCGTCCGCGATATAGGTCATGCCTGCCGCATCCTTCCCTTCAAGCCGGCCGCCGCCCCGGCCATGAGTCGGGAGCGGCTTCGGCGCGGACTATAGGCAAGACGGAGCGCCTGACCAGCCGCTACCGGCAATAGGTCGCGTCGTGGGACCGGGCCGCGATATCGAGATGCAGATGGGTGCCATGGTCGGAATCGGTGCCCGGCCCGAGCACGGTGCGGAACGGACCGCAGGCGGCGCGGCGCACGCGCGCGGCGAACCGATCCTCCGACGTGCCGGGCTGGGTGGCGTCCACCGGCACCTTGCGACCATCTGATAGTTCGAACCCGGCAATGTCGATGGCGCTGCCGCGCGAATGCTCGGAAATGCGGGACTCGCTGGCCCGCGCCCGGCAGACATAGGTCGAGGCCTGGCTCAGGGCCTTGACGCGCGTGCCCGCGAACTCCGCCTTCGCGGCCGGCTCGACGCCCTCCGACACCCAGATGTCGAGCGCGAGGGCCGTGCGGCAGAGAAAGGTCGTACCGGGCTCCACCGAAACGCCGGAGGAGAGCTTGCGGATCGACACCGGCCGCAACACGCCGCACTGCCCGTCCGCGATCGTCTCGCCCACGGTGAACTCGACGCCCCGCGCCTTGAGTTCCGTCTCGCAGGCGACCGCGTCTTCCACGGCGGCGGCGGCCTCGACGGTTTCGGCCGGCGTCACGGCCATGTCCGGCACATCCGGCGCGCTCGGCTCCGGCGTCGTGCGCGCCTTGTCCGGCGGCACATAGGCGGGCTGCGGCGCGGGCGGGCCGGCGGGCTCGCTCGGCGACGCCGGCGCCGTGTCTGAGGACGCGGGCGCGGCCTCGGGCTTCGCGGTTGCGGCGGCAGGGTCCTCGGCCTTCGGCTCGGGCTTCTGCCCGGCTTCGGGCTCGTCGGCCGCATCGGGCTTGTCGTCCGTCCGGGGCTTCTCGGCGGGCTTGGGAGCCGCCTCCCCTGCGGGGCCATCAGACGCCTCGCCCGGCGTGGGCTCAGGCCGAGGCTCGGGACGCGGGATGCTCTCTGGCGCCGGGGCAGCGGGCGGCGTTGCGGCCTCGCCGCGCGGCGCGTCCTCCGGCGCGGCGGCCGGAACGGGCGGGCGCGCCGGTGCGGCGAAGCCGGGCGCCGTGCCGAGGCCCAGCGCGACAGCAAGCGCCGCGCCGTGCCGGCCGACGACAGACAGAACCAAGGCGCTCCAACGGCGGCCCGACACGATCTCGATCATGATGCACTCCCCCGGCGGCCCAAACGGAGCGGAGGTCGGCAAGGTTCCCGCGCGGGCGGACCACGCCTCAGCCACGCGGCCCGCCCTCCCCTAAAAGAAAAGCCCCGCCGAGAGGATCGACGGGGCTCGAAAGCGGGGACCGGAAAACGGGGCGGATGCCGCCTCGCTCCTCAGTCGATGAACTGCACCACCGTGCCGGGCTTCACCATCTTGGCCAGTTCCGTCGCGTCCCAATTGGTGAGGCGGATGCAGCCATGGCTGTTGGTCTTGCCGATCTTGGAGGGCTCGGGCGTTCCGTGAATGCCGTAGGTCGGCTTCGACAGCGCGATCCAGATCGTGCCGACCGGGCCGTTCGGACCGGGCGGAATGGTCAGAACCTTGTCGTTCGAGCCCTGCTTGAAGTTGATCTTTGGATTGTAGGTGTAGTTCGGATCGAAGGCGATGCGCGTCACATCGACCGTGCCGGAGGGCGAGGGCGTCGAGGTCGAGCCGATCGAGGACGGATAGGCCGCCACGAGCTGGCCGCTCGCGTCATAGGCGCGGACCTGCTCGCGGCCCTTGTCGGCGATGATCTTCACGACCTCGCCGCTGACGTTCGACCCCGTCGCCATGACCTTGATGATCGTGCCGGGCCGGTCGAAATCGGCGCCGGGATTGATCTCCCTCAGGTAGTCCTCGTCCATGTGGAAGCGCTCGGCGAGCATTTCCGTGACGCGCGTGTAGGACATGGCCGGCAGAGCGGCCTTGTGGGCGTAGTCCTCGGGGATCGCGGCGACATAGGGGCCGGACACGTCCTCGTTGGTGATCGTGTAGGAGGTGACGGCCGGGCCGCCGGTCTCCATCAGCTCTTCCATCAGGCCGCGCGCGTCGGTCGCGTCGATCGTGCGCCCGGTCTTTTCGGTATAGGCGGCCACGGCCTTGTCGACATTGCCGCCCATCCGCCCGTCGATGACGCCCGGCGAGATGCCGGCGCGGTCGAGCAGAACCTGAAGCGCGGCGATCTCGGCCTTGGCGTTCTTGCCCTTCGGGCCGACCACCTTGGGCGCGGGATGGGTCTCGATCATGGTCGAGCCCTCGTGGGGCACGCCCATGGACGGCGGCAGATTGCCGAACGATCCGTCGCTCGGCGGGATCGAGCCGGTCATGGTCTGGTCGGGCGAATCGTAGCCGCCCGGCGCCGGCAGGGGCGCCGATTCCACGGGGCCGTCATTGTAGGGGCCCTCGAAGCCCTGCGAATAGGGATCGTCGAGGCTCGCGTCGCGCTGCCCGCCATAGGGGTCGCGCCGGCTCGCATAGGGGTCGCGCCCGCCCTGGTAATAACCGTCGTCGGCGCGCGGCACCTCGTAGGCGACGCCCGGCGGCGCGTCGCGGCGCCGGCTCTGCGCGCGAGGCCGCTCGACATCGATCACCCGGCCGTAGGAATCGACCGTGACGATGTTGCCGTTCTCGTCCACGAAGCGCTCGGCGCCGCGGCTTTCGTTCTGGTAATAGGGGTCGTAGCTCTGCTGCGCGGCGGCAGGAAGCGCGAACGCCGACAGGCCGACCAGCGCCATGCAGGTCGCCGCCCAAAACCTCGTCTTCCCCATGCTTGGCGTCCTTTCCCGAAATCGGCCCATGCCGTGCAACGTCTCCGAGAGCAGATAGGGCATTACACTGACGCGAAGATGGTTAATCAACCCTGAACGCGGCATTCCCACAGCCCGAGAGCCTGCGGCTCGAAGCACGCGTTCCAGAGTGCCCAACAAAACCTCGTGGGGTCGGCTTGTCGGGTCTTTCCGCCAGCCACTTTGTCGCGAATGCTCGCCGATGCCACCGGCATCGACTGCGCTTCGCTCCGCGCGGACTGACGAAAACCCCTCGACCATCCTCCGCCCGGAGGTCCTGTCAGGCACTCTTACTCCGGCCGATCGTCCCCTCGCTTGGTCTGGGGCTGCTCGGCCGCGCGGCTCAAGCGCAGGATATCCGCGATGAAGTTGCGCGACAGGGTGTGGTAGAGCGGTTCGCCGGAAATGAGGCGGGCAGTGCCGAATCCGATCATCGCGGCGACCAGAAGCGGCATCACGTGCTCGCGCGCGGCGGTCATCTCCAGAATGATGACGAAGGCGGTCATCGGCGCCTGCACGACACCGGCGAAATAGCCGGCCATGCCGAGCGTCGCCGCCAGCCCGATATTGGCGCCGAACACGAGGCCGAGCGTCGCACCGAGCCCGGCGCCCACCGAGAGCGAGGGCGCGAAGATGCCGCCTGGCACGCCCGACACGGTGGACAGGAGGCTCGCGGCGAATTTCCACAGGAAGAAGGCCGGATCGCCCGCCTGTCCTTCCACGGCGGCGCGCGCCGTCTCGTACCCCGTGCCGTAGCTTGTGCCGCCCGACAGAAGACCGATCAGCGCGACGCCGAGGCCGCAGGCGGCCGCGAGCGCGACGAGCCGCCCGGCGCGCCCGCGCGTCCAGAGGCGGAACCGTCGCATGAGGGCGAGCACCAGTTTGCTGAACAGGGCGCCGAGCGCGCCGCCGAGAACGCCGCAGGCGAGCACCAGGCCCCAATCCCTGAGCGTGGCGACCGTGCCGGAGGTCTCGCCGAAATAGGTGTAGTTGCCGGTCAGCGCGAGCGAGGCGAGGCCGGCCAGCACCACGGCCGACAGGACGAGCCCGTTGGTGCGCGCCTCGTAGGAGCGGCCCATCTCCTCGATCGCGAAGACGATCCCGGCGAGCGGCGTGTTGAAGGCCGCCGCGATGCCGGCGGCCGACCCTGCGAGGATCAGCCCCCGGGCATGGGCCATGCCGCCGATGCGGCCGGACGCCAGCATGATCGCCGCGCCGACCTGCACGGTCGGCCCTTCGCGCCCGATCGAGGCGCCGGACAGAAGCCCGACGACGGTCAGGAGAATCTTGCCGGCCGCGCCCTTGAGCGACAGAAGCAGCCGGCGCTCGCCATCGTCCTCCAGATGTCGGGCGGCGATGGCCTGCGGAATGCCGCTGCCCTGCGTATAGGGAAAGAAGCGCAGCGCCAGCCAGGCCGACAAGGCGAAGCCGAGCGGCGGCACGAGAAGGCGCAGCGCATAGCCGAGCGCACCACCCTGACCCGCCATCGCGGCGAAGAGATGCTGCGCGCCGTCCGCCGCCTCGGCGAAGAGCACGCTGACGAGACCGATCGCCACCGCGCCGGCCCAGAAGACGAGGCGCGGCCGCCAGACCTTTCGCGACATCCAGACGGCGCGCGAGCGGCGGAGCGTGCGCAGGCGACGACGGCGAGCCGGGGCGGAGAGCGAGGACATGGCGGGCGATCCTGTCGGCGGGCAACGGGCGGGCGCGCTCAAGCGCCCCTTCGTCCCGTCGGCCCTGCACCGGCATCCGTCAAGTCTTTGTGAGCGTGGACACGCCCTGCGAGGGTTAAATCATCGCAAGGGGCGTCTTGCGCTCCGGCGGCGGGAAGGCCGCGTCGAGCAGCGCCCAGTCCTCCGCGTCGAGCCGCAGATCGGCGGCGGCGGCGTTGTCGCGCACATGCGCCTCTGTGCTCGCCTTCGGGATCGACAGCGTGCCGGGATGGCGCAGCGTGAAGGCGAGCGCGATCTGTGCCGGGCTCCGGTCGTGCCGCTCGGCGACCTCGACAAGCGCGGGCCGGCGCAGGAGCGCCCCGCCCTGCCCGATGGGCGAATAGGCCATGGGCGCCACGATCCGCTCGTCCAGCCAGGGCAGGAGGTCGAATTCCGGGCCGCGATGGTCGAGATTGTAGAGGATCTGGTTCACCGCGCAGCCACGCGCGCCCTCGACCTCCATCAGTTCCTCCATGTCGGCGACGTCGAAATTCGACACGCCCCAGCGCAGGATCTTGCCGGCATCGATCAGGTCCTCCATCGCGGCCACCGTTTCGCCGAGCGGAAAGCGGCCGCGCCAGTGGAGGAGGTAGAGATCGAGCCGGTCGGTTCCGAGCCGCTCCAGGCTCGCCTCGCAGGCCGCGATCGTTCCGCGCCGCGAGGCGTGGCTCGGCGCGACCTTGGAGACGAGGAACACCTCGTCGCGCCGCCCTTCGATGGCCTCACCCACGAGTTCCTCGGACGCGCCGTCGCCGTAGATTTCCGCCGTGTCGATCAGCGTCATGCCCAGATCGAGCCCGCGCCGGAGCGCGGCGACCTCCTCGCCGTGCCGCGCGCCCGTCTCGCCCATCATCCAGGTGCCCTGCCCGAGCGCCGGCACGCTCGTTCCGTCGGCGAGTTCCACCGTTCTCATGATCCTGGTCCTTTCGCGCGAATGCCTGTTCTCGGGCGATCAACTAACGCCCCCGCCCCGGAACGGGAACCCTGAACGGAACCCTTGGCGGGAACGGCGCGCCGCTCTCGGCGTTGGTAGTCATCTGTTCAATTCAGGGAGTGGCCAAGATGTCTTCGACAATGGGAACCGGACCGATCTCCGAGTTGCAGGTCGGGGCCGACAACATCGAGGCGAGCCGCGTCAACGGAACGCGCGTCTACAACACCGAGGGCGACAATCTCGGCCATATCTACGACCTCGTGATCGGCAAGCGGGACGGGCGCGTGAAATACGCGATCATGTCCTTCGGCGGCTTTCTCGGCATCGGCGAGGATTATCACCCGCTGCCCTGGGAAGTCCTGAAATACGACGAGCGCCAGGGCGGCTACGTGGTCGGCATCACGATCGACCAGCTCAAGAACGCCCCGCGCTACGGCGCCGATTCCGCGCCCGACTGGGTCGATCCCGCCTATGGCCGCCGCGTGGACGATTATTACGGCGTTTCCTACTAGAGCGTTTCAGGTTTTGACGGAAGCATAGCCTGCGTTTTCGAAGTAGTTTGCGCATTCGTCGGACGGGATGGTGGTGACGAGGTGGCCGACGTGTCGCCACGTTTCCTCGATGGTCCGCTTCTGGGCCATGCGCATCCAATGCTTGATCTTGGCGAAGGCCTGTTCGATCGGATTGAGGTCGGGCGAGTAGGGCGGCAGGTACCAGAGCCGTGCCCCGGCCGCCTGGATCATCCGGCGGATCTCGGCCGACTTGTGCGAGCCGAGGTTATCCATGACGACGATGTC
>NZ_ARQE01000012.1 GCF_000382705.1 Aureimonas ureilytica DSM 18598 = NBRC 106430
CTTACGGTGACCGCCCATCTTGCCCGGAGCCAACGAGCCCGTCGTGCGATAACGTTGCGACCACTTTACCGCCGAGGACACCGCGACCCCAAACCGCGTGGCCGCAGATCGGCAGCTCTCGCCGGCTTCGATCGCACCAACGACCCGCTGGCGAAGATCATGCGAAAGAGGTGCTGTCATCCGATGCCGGCCTCCCATCCAGTCAGCATCTTGAATCACACATCAGCCGCGATCGGAACCACAAGTCGATTCCGATAAAACCCGAAACGCTCTAGCCGGCGTAGCGGGTTTCCAGAAGGTCGAGCTCGCGCACCAGCTTGCGCGCCGTTTCGCTGCCGAGCTCGCGCTTGCGCACGCGGCGGAAGAGTTCCACCCGCTCGGCCTTCAGCGCAGCAAGGCGCATCTCGCGCTCGATCCGCTCGGCCCGCAGGCCGAGATCGGCCGCCTCGCCCTCCCCCGAAAGCCGGTCGATGCGCTGGCGGTAGAAGTCGATGATGCCGCTCGCCGCCGCGACATGCAGGTCGGTTTCGCGCCCTTCTTCGGCGCGGCTCTGAAGAAAGCGTCCGATCTCGGCGATCGCGGCCTCGGCGGCGGCGACGCGCGCCCGGTCCTCTTCGGCCTGGCGCGAGGGTTCGGGCGGCAGTTCCAGCCCGCGCAGGAGCAACGGCAGCGCGAAGCTCGCCGCCACCAGCGACAGGATGATGACGCCCATGGCGAGAAGGATCGCCAGATCCCGCGCGGGAAAGGGCGTGCCGTCGTTGAGCGTCAGCGGCAGGGTGAGAACGCCCGCCAGCGTCACCGCGCCGCGAACGCCGGACACCGACATGGCGGCGACGATCCGCCCGCTCGGCGAGGTGCGCCGGTCGCGCCGGCGCAGGAGCGTCAGCCCCAGCGACAGCCAGACCCAGGCAAAGCGCAGCGCGGCCAGCCCCAGCGTGATGGCAACGACATAGAGAACCAGCCACCAGGGATCGCCATGGCCGGTCACATCGGCGCTTTCACGCGCCCGAGCCAGAATGGCGGGAAGCTGCTCGCCGAGGAGCACGAAGATGATGCCGTTGGCGGTGTACTGGATCGTGTCCCAGACCGAGCTGCGGCGAACCCGCGTCACCGCCATGGCCCGGCCGGAGGTTTCGGCAAAGCTCATGGCGAGCCCGGCCGCCACCGCCGCCAGAATGCCGGAACAGCCGAGTTCCTCGGCCAGGAGATAGGAGCCGAAGGGGATCAGCAGGCTGATGAGGATCTGCGATCCCGTGTCCTCGCCGACCCGGTCGGAAATCCAGTCCTTGGCCCGCGTCACGGCGAAGGTGAGGAGCGCGCCCGTCGCCAGCCCGCCGACGGCGACCCAGACGAAGCTCAGCACCGCGTCCGAAAGCGAGAAGCTGCCGGTCAGCGCGGCGGCGACGGCGAAACGGAAGCAGACGAGGCCGGACGCGTCGTTGAGAAGCGATTCCCCTTCCAGGATATGGAGCATCCGCTTGGGGATCGGCACGCGCTGCGCGATGGCCGAGACGGCGATCGGATCGGTCGGCGAGACGATGGCGGCGAGCGCGAAGGCGACCGCCAGCGGCATGGCCGGGATCATCCAGTGGATGAAGAAGCCCATGCCGACCACGGTCACGACCACCAGCCCGAGCGCCAGTTCCACGATGATGATGCGATCCTTGGCCAGTTCCTCGCGCGGAATGCGCCATCCGTCGAGAAACAGGAGCGGCGGCAGGAACAGGACGAAGAAGATTTCGGGATCGAGCGACACGCGCAGATCGGCGACGAGCCCGATCGCCGCGCCGAAGCCGATCTGAAACAGCGGCCGCGGCACCGGCAAGGGCAGAAGCCGCGCCAGAAGACCACTGACCACGACGGCCAGAAGCAGAAGAAGGGCGATCGTGACGGTTTCCAAAAGCCCCTCCCCCAAGCGCCCGCTCATATCCGCGAGGGCTTTTCCAGCGAATGCCGAACCGGCCTTCGCGCCCCGGGCGATGCGAGAGCCGAAGCCCCGGAGCCCGCCCGCCGAAGCCATGTTCGACGAAGCCGATCCGAGACACCGGCGTCCGGCCGTTCCCTCCCTGCAAAGGGCGGACGCAGGGCGTCTTGTCAACGACGGGATGTGTTCGAGAACGCCCTGTCAGGGACTACCGCTCGCCGATCGACGGCGGCAGTTCACCCGCACGCGCGAACACTCATCGCTGAGATGCGGAAGGATGCGACCGGAAAAACGGATCGTATGTCGGGGAGTTTGGGTGGTACGGTTGAGTGGGTTCGAACCACCGACCTTCGGAGCCACAATCCGACGCTCTAACCAACTGAGCTACAACCGCACATCGCCGAAACGACGATGGGTTCGCCAATACGGGCTTTCCGCCGGTCTGGCAAGAGGGACGGGCCAAAAAGACCCGTCCCCTTGTGGAAAGAAAGCGCCGGCCGGGCGCGAAAGCGGCGCCCGAAACCGGCGGGCGGTCAGAATTCGGTCTTGCCGGCGGCCCGCTCGGCCGCTTCGCGGTTCGGCTGCAGCACGTCGCGCGTCGCGGATTGCGAGGCGGTCTGGATGTCGCGGGCCTGACGGGTCGCAAGATCCACCTGCTGGCGGAAGAAGCTCGTCTGCAGCTCGATGAACTCCGACACGGAGCGCACGCTGGAGAGCTTCTGGAGATGGGCGAAGTTCATCTCGGCCTGCGCGCGCATGCCGTCCAGCGCCCGCTTGGTGAGGTTCAGCGAGCCGGAATGGGCGTTCTCGATCGTCGCCTCCAGCGTGCGCGAGGCCTCGTCGGTCGCGGCCTTCATGCGCGCATAGGCTTCCTTGGACTGCTCCATGGAGCGTTCCGTCGCCGTGCGGAAGGCGTCCGTCATCTTGGACGGGTCCATGCCGAAGGCGGCTTGCGCGTCACGGAAGGCCTGGGAATCGGTCATCGTGTCGAAGGCCTTTCGCGCGCCCTCGAAGGCCGCGTTCGAGGGATCGTTCGGCTTGTCGGTGTCGGACATGGCGGTTTCCTCCTGGGGTCATTGTGACCACAACGAGGCAGGAGCGGCAAGAGTTGCGCCAGCTACGCTTCGGGTTAAGACCACAGAGGCTTGCATTAACCCTGTCCGCCGACGATACAGGCCGCGGATGCGCGCGGTTCTGGATTTGGCGAACGCAAGACCGTATTAACACTCCGGTAACTCTCTCGTTTCCTGACCGGAGCTTCGGCCATCTTGACGCCCCTCGACTTCATGGTTCTTCCAGCCGTGCGCGTGGCCAACGCGATCGGCTCGGCCGTGGCCGTGCTGTCGGCCGACCTCGGCGCCGTTCTCTGGTGCAACGCGGCGGGCGCGGCGCTTCTGGCGCTGCCGGCGGGCCGCCGCTCCTCGGGCGAGGAGGCGAGCTCTCCGCTTCTGCCGCAGATCGGCCTCGCGCGCGAAACGCTGAAGGCCAAGCGGCGCACCCAGCTTCTCCTGCGCCCGGCCGACGCCGGCATGGGCCGCGCGGTTCTGGCGCGGCTGGAGGTCATCGGCGAGGACGGGGCGCTGGCGCTTCTGACGGTGCGCCTGGAGGGCGCGGCGAGCGAAACGCGCGAGGCCTTCGCGCGCCGGCTGATCGGCGAGGCGGAGCTCACGCAAGCGCTGGCCTGCGTCGTGTCGGACCAGGGCTTCGTCTGGGGCACGCCGCGCCTGCCGGCCGAGGAACATTCGCTTCTCGCCGCACAAGGGGCGGAATTCCTGGATGCTGGCGAAGAGCGGCTCACCGTCGAGGACGAGTTCGGCGCCCTGTCCTTCGCCAAGGTCGCGGAAGGTCTGGTGCTGATCCATATCGACGCGCCCGAGGCGGAGGTGGAGCCCGGCGTCGCCGCCCCGGCCCTCGGCGAAGCGGACGAGTGGGACGCGCTCGCCTCCCCGCCTGCCCCGGAACAGCCCGAGCCGCTTTCGGCCGAGCCCGTGCTTGCCGCCGACGAGCCCGCCGATCCTGACGCCGGTCACGTCACCGAACCCGAACCGGCCGCGCGCCCTGAATCCTTGCCCGCCTTCGCACCGGCGCTCGATGCCGAGCCAGTGCGCTTCGTCTGGCAGATCGACGAGGAGGGGCGCTTTTCCAGCCTGTCGCCGGATTTCGCCGCGACGGTCGGCCCGCATTCGGCCGATGTGGTCGGGCGCGCCTTCACCGATGTCGCGCAGGTCTATGGGTTCGACGAAACGGGCGAGGTCGCCCGGCTTCTGGAGCGGCGCGACACGTGGTCGGGCCGCTCGATCCTCTGGCCGATCGAGGGTACGGACCGCAAGGCGCCGGTGGACCTCGCCGCCCTGCCCGTCTACAGCCGCGACCGCCGCTTCGAAGGGTTCCGGGGCTTCGGCGTCGTGCGCCCGGCCGAGCATGTGGCGGACCCGGACGCGCTCGGCCTCGTTCTGGCGAGCGGCGCGCCGCTGCGGGCAGCAGCCGCCGCCGCCGGGCCCGACGCTTCCTTTGCAAACGACGGCTTCGAGAGCGAAGCGGACGAGCGCGCCGTATTCGGCCGGCGCGATCAGCCCCCCACGTCGGAACAGGCCGAGCGTCGGCGCGGACGCGAGGCCGCCCTGTCGAGCGCCGAGGAAGCCGCGTTCCGCGCCATCGGGGCCGAGCTCGGCGTCTCCAAGCGCGTGGCTCCGCCGCTCCCCGCTCCGTTGCGCGCGCCCCCGCCGCTGCCCGTCCTGGTGGAGCCGGAGCCCGACCACGAGCCCGACGAGGAGGCCGCCGCGCCCTTCGCCGCGCATGAGTTGGAAGACATGTTCGACGCGCTGCCGCTGGCGGTGCTCGTGCAGATGGGCGACCGGCTTCTCTTCGCCAACAAGCGCTTCTTCGCGCTGACGCGCTACGAGGATCTCGACGCGCTGGAGGATGCCGGCGGGCTCGACCGGCTGGTCCTCTCCGCCGGGGAAGCGGGCGAAGGCGACGAGGCGATGATCCAGTGCGGCGACGGCCGCATGGAACGCGCCCGGCTGCATCTCCAGCGCGTGTCTGTCGCCGGCCGCTCCTGCCTTCTCATGTCCTTCACCGAAACGCGCGAGCCCTCCGACGATCTTCTGGCGGGCGCGGTGGTCGATCTCCAGCGCGAGGTGGAGGAGCTTCAGGCCGTGCTCGACACGGCGACCGACGGCATTCTCCTGCTCGACGGCGAGGAGCGCGTGCGCAAGATGAACGGCGCCGCCGAGGCGCTGTTCGGCCTGTCGCCCGATCTCTATCTCGGCCTGCCCTTCCTCGACCTCCTCGCCCCCGACAGCCGGCAGACCGCCAGCGACTATATCGGGACGCTGCGCGACAACGGGCTGGCCGCGATCCTCAACGACGGGCGCGAGGTGACGGCCAAGGTCGGGCCGGACACCGCTCATGGCGGCGAGCCGACGACGATCCCGCTTTTCGTCACGCTCGGGCGCCTTTCCGACGGGCGCGGCTGGTGCGTGGTGATCCGCGACATCGCGCAGTGGAAGCAGGCCGAGAAGGATCTCGTGGAAGCGCGCCAGCAGGCCGAGGACGCGAGCCTGCACAAGAGCCGGTTCCTCGCCAATGTCAGCCACGAGCTTCGCACGCCGCTCAACGCCATCATCGGCTTTGCCGACGTCATGGCGTCGGAATGCTTCGGCCCGATCGGCCACGAGCGCTATCTGGAATATCTCGGCGACATCAAGCGCTCGGGCCATCACGTGCTCGATCTCGTCAACGACCTTCTCGACATTTCCAAGATCGAGGCGGGCAAGATCGACCTGACCTTCGAGTCCGTGTCGCTGCACGAGGTCGTGGCCGAGGTCGTGTCCCTGATGCAGCCGCAGGCCAATCGCGAGCGGGTGATCGTGCGCTCGGTTCTGCCGGCCTCCGTGCCGCCCGTCGTGGCGGACCGGCGCTCGGTGCGCCAGATCGCGCTGAACCTCATCGCCAACGCCGTGCGCTTCACGCCGGCCGGCGGCCAGATCGTCGCCTCCACCCATTATGGCGAGGATGGTGCGGTGTGCCTGCGGGTGCGCGATTCGGGCATCGGCATGACCGACCAGGAGGTGGAGATCGCCCTCACGCCGTTCCAGCAGGTCAAGGCCGGCGGCCGGGGCGAGGGAACGGGCCTCGGCCTGCCGCTCACCAAGGCCATGGTGGAAGCCAACCGGGCGCAGTTCTCGATCGCCTCGACGCCCGGCGAGGGTACGCTGGTGGAGATCGTCTTCCCCCCGCCCCGCGTTCTGGCGGTCTGAACGTCATGTTCAGCTATACTTACGGTAGCGCAGTATAGAACGATTCCAAACTCGATATCACCGGAACGTTACTCAAAGACCACTTGAACGACGGGGGCCGTTCCGGCATCCAAAACTCGACCGCTCCAGTCGACTTTAGCGCGGTCGAGGTTTTGACGGCCCGCCTTCCGGGGCCGTGGATCGAGGATGCCCTTTGATGACATCGACCCTCCTTCGCGGCGGACTTCTGGCTCTGGCCTTCGGCACGTCCGGCGCGGGCGCGGCCCTGGCGGCCGACGTCAACATCTATTCCTCGCGCCAGCCGGCGCTGATCCAGCCGCTGCTCGACGCCTTCACGAAGGAGACGGGCCTCTCCACCGCGACGATCTTCGTGGAAAAGGGCCTGGAAGAGCGCGTGAAGGCGGAAGGCGCCAACTCGCCCGCCGACGTGATCCTGACCGTCGACATCGGCCGCCTCGACGCCACGCGCGAGGCCGGCGTGCTGCAGCCGCTGGAGAACGCCGCGATCGCCGAGGCGATTCCGGCCACCTTCCGCGACAAGGGCAACGAATGGGCGGGCGTCACGGCGCGCGCCCGCGTCGTCTACGCTTCGGCCGAGCGCGTGCCCGAGCAGGCGATCACCTATGAGAGCCTCGCCGACCCCAAGTGGAAGGGCAAGATCTGCATCCGCTCGGGCCAGCATCAGTACAATGTGGCGCTCGTCGCGGCCTTCCTCGCCCATCACGGCGAGGCCAAGACCAAGACCTGGCTCGAGGGCCTGCGCGACAATCTCGCCACCGCGCCCCAGGGCGGCGACCGCGATCAGGCGCGCAACGTCGCCGCCGGTCAGTGCGACATCGCCATCGGCAACACCTATTATGTCGGCCTGATGCGCACCAACGAGAAGGAGCCCGAGCAGAAGGACTGGGCCAAGGCGATCCGCGTCGTCCTGCCGACCTTCGAGAACGGCGGCACGCATGTGAACATTTCCGGCATGGGCCTCGCCAAGCACGCGCCCAATCGCGACAACGCCGTGAAGTTCATGGAATTCCTGACCACCGACGAGGCGCAGCGCATCTACGCCGAGATCAACCATGAATACCCGCTGAAGCCCGGCGTGGCGCAGTCCGAGACGGTGAAGAGCTTCGGCGAGCTGAAGCCCGACACGCTGTCGCTCACCGACATCGCTTCCCACCGCGCCAAGGCCTCCGAGCTGATCGACGAGGTCGGCTTCGACAAGGGACCGAAGGCCTGAGCGCCCTGCTCGGAAACGGAACGAACCGGCCCCCGCGTCTGGCGCGGGGGTTCGGTGCCTGTCTGAGACCCCGCCGGCCCGGAGCCGGCGGGGATTTCGTCGTTTCCATGGCAAGCGCGGCATGAGCGAGGCCGGGCTCCTTTCGGGCGTGGAGCGCCCCCCCGCCCCGTCCCGGCGTCCCATCGGCTCGGAGCGCCTGTTCTGGGCGGGCGCGCTGGTGCTGGCGCTTCTCGTCGCGATGCCGGTCCTCTCGCTCGTCTGGATCGCCGTCGCGGGCACGGGCAGCACCTGGAGCCATCTGGTGCGCAACGTCGTACCGGACGCCGCCCGCGTCACCGCGCTTCTGATGCTCGGCGTCGCGCTCGCCACCGGCATCACCGGCACGATCCTCGCCTGGCTCGTGTCGAGCTTTTCCTTTCCCGGCCGGCGCGTCCTGTCCTGGGCGCTCGTCCTGCCGCTTGCCGTGCCGACCTATGTCGCGGCCTACTGCTTCAACGAGTTCCTGCACTATGTCGGCCCGGTGCAGACGGGCCTGCGCGCCCTGTTCGGCTTCCGGACGCGCGCCGACTACTGGTTCCCCGAAATCCGCTCGCTCGGCGGCGCCATCCTCATCCTGTCCGCCGTTCTCTATCCTTACGTCTTTCTGGCCGCCCGCGCGGTCTTCCTGATGCAGAGCCGGCGCCCCGCCGAAGTGGCGCGCACGCTCGGCGCCGGCCCCTTGCGCGTCTTCCTCACCGTGCTCGCCCCCATGGCCCGGCCGGCCATCGCGGTCGGCGTGTCGCTCGCCCTCATGGAAGTCGTCAACGATATCGGCGCGGTGGAATTCCTCGGCGTCCAGACGCTGACCTTCGCGGTCTATTCCACCTGGCTGAACCGGGGAGACCTTCAGGGCGCGACGCAGATCGCGCTGGCGCTCCTCCTTGTGATCGTGGCTCTCGTCTGGCTGGAGCGCGCCTCGCGCCGGCGGCAGCGCTTCGCCGCCGGGCGCACCGAGGCCGCCGCCCCGACGCTCCAGCCGCTTCGCGGCGCGCGGGCGCTGGGCGCGACCGCCTTCTGCCTTCTGCCGCTCACGCTCGGCTTTGCGATCCCGTTCGCGGTTCTCGCCCGCTCCGCCCTGAAGCGGGCCGGCGACATCGCCGATCCCGCGCTCTGGCGCGCGCTCTGGCATACCGTCCTCGTGGCGGGCGCGAGCGCCTGTCTCGTGGTCGCGATCGGCTTTCTCGTCACCTATGGCGTGCGGCTGACGAAGAGCCGCACGCTGCGCTTCGCGGCGCGGCTCGGCACGCTCGGCTACGCCCTGCCCGGCACGGTTCTGGCGATCGGCCTTCTCGTGCCGCTCGCCGCCTTCGACAACGCGCTCGACGCGGCGCTGCGCCAGCATCTCGGCGTCTCCACCGGCCTTCTCCTGTCGGGATCGGGCTTCGCGATCGTTCTCGCCTGCACCGCGCGCTTCACGGCCATGGGCCATGGCACGCTGGAGAGCGGCTTCGCCAAGCTCTCGCCCCATCTCGACATGGCCGCGCGCACGCTCGGCCACGGGCCGGGCGCGGTGCTGCGCGACGTGCTTCTGCCGCTCATGCGCCCTGCCGCCCTCACCGCCTTTCTCCTCGTCTTCGTGGACGCGGCCAAGGAGCTTTCGGCGACGATCCTCCTGCGCCCCTTCGATTTCGACACGCTGGCGACCTTCGTCTATGCCCAAGCCTCGCGCGCCGCCTTCGAGGACGGCGCGATCGCCGCGCTTCTGATCGTCCTCGTCGGCATCCTGCCCGTGATGCTCCTGACGCGCTCGCTTCTGGGTGGCGAACGCCCCGGCCGCGCCTGATCCCTCCCCCGCCACGCGTTCGGCGCAATCGCGTGGTTGGTGGCACGGACAGGGCGGAATCGGCTCAGGAACGGACGGGGCGTCCCCCGCACCCTGTTCAATCCAGGCCCTTCTCTCTAGATACTCTGTCTCGGACGGATACTCTGTCCCGGGCGCCCGGCCGTTGCGCGCCCGTCATGCCCCGAAGGACCCTGATTGACCGAGTCTCCTCCCCCGGCGCGGCGCGCGACCGAGAGCCAATCGCATGGGGACAAGCGTCGGCGCGGTCTTCTGCCGATCGCGCTCGGTCTTCTCGCGCTCCTCGTGGGACTGCTCTTCCTCGCCCTGTCGCAGGTGTCGCTGCAGCTCGGCGACGCGCGGGAGGAGCTGGAAGCACGGCTCGCGCATCTTGCCGGCCGCCCGGTTCATGTCGACGGCAGCGTGAGCTTCGAGCTCCTGCCGCGCCCGACCGCCATTCTCACCGATCTGCGCGCGCGCACCGGCACGGGCGACGACGCCCAGCTTCTGACCGTGGACCGGGTGGAGGCCGATTTCGCGCTTCTGCCGGCGCTTCTCGGCCGCGCCGAAATTCGGCGCGTCGCCCTGGTGCGCCCCGAGCTCGGCCCCGCGACCGGCATCGACCCCGGCGCGGCGCCCGGCCGTGCGCCTCCCGCCGAGGCCCAGCCCGCACCGCCCGCGCGCGTGCCGGACGGGGCGGCGCTCGGGAAGGCGTCGGGCGATCTGCGCCTGTTTCTCGTGCGCTTCGAGGGCCTGCGCGAACTCGACATCCGCGAAGGACTGGCGCGCCTGCCCGGCCGCAGCGACAGCGTGTCCAACATCAATGCGAGCTTCGACTGGGCGGGCCGGGGCAGCGCCGCTCGGCTCACGGGCTCGGCGGTCTGGAACGGCCAGCCGGTGCGGCTCGACGCGCGGCTCGACCGGCCGCTCGCCTTCACGGAAGGCGAGAACGCCCCGCTCAGGCTCTCGCTCTCCGCCCCGGCGCTGGAGATCGGTTTCGAGGGCAATGGCTCGGCCGGCGAGATTCTGCAGCTCGCCGGTGCGCTCAGCCTTTCCACCCCCTCGCTGTCGCGGGCCATCGACTGGATCGGCCGCGAGAATGCCGGCGTGCCGGATTTCGGGGCGCTGGCCATCCAGACCCAGATCCATCTCGTGGACGATCGCGTGAGCTTCGGCTCGGCCGCGCTCGACCTGGGCGAGGACAAGGCGCGCGGCGCCTTGGAAATGCTCCTGCCCCGGCCGGCCTCGAACGTGCCGACGCTGTCGGGAACGCTGGCCTTCGAGGCGCTCGACCTCAGCCGGTTCTCGCGCGCGATCGCGCCTGCGCCAAAGACGGCGCTCGACTTCCAGCGCCCGATCCACACCGACTTCCTGCGCAAGATCGATCTCGACCTGCGCCTGTCGGCGAAGGAAGCCGATCTCGGCCGCACCACGGCGCGCGACGTCGCGGCGACGATCAAGTCCACCGGGGGCGTCGGCACGATCGATATCGGCGACATGACCGTGCTCGGCGGGCGGGGCGATCTGCGCGTCACCGTGGACACATCCGCGCCGCGCGCCGACCTGATCGTCGCGGCGGGCCTGCGCGACATCGACATGAAATCCCTGAAGACCCTGACCGGCACGGCCATGCCGGTGGTGTCGGGGCGCGGCGAGCTGCAGCTGACGCTGCGCGGCCCGGCGACCAATTGGGGCGAAATCGCGCTCGCCAGCCGCACGGAAGCCAAGCTGCGCGTGCGCGACGGCCAGCTCGCCGGGGTCGAGCGCGGCATGTTGAAGACGCCCGGCCTGCGGCCGATCGATTCGGCGGCCTCCGTGCCCGAACCCTTCCGGCGCACCGATCTGGCGCTGGTCGGCGTCGGCCCGCGCTTGCGCATCGACAAGCTGTCCATCGTCTTCGACGAGGGCGAGGCGACGGCCGACGGGCAGATCGACCTGCGCAACGGTTACCTCACGATGCGCGGCCAGTTCGACCCGACCAAGATCGAGGCGTCGGGTGTATCGAATTCGTTCACCATATCGAAACCCATCGGGTTCAAGCTGGATGGAGAATGGCCGAAGCCGACGTTGACCGTGAGCGCGTCGGACGGGCCGACCTGAGACGGAACGCCCTCCCGACGCCCCGCGCGGCGTTCCGTCGATCCGGAACGGAGCCGCCCATGATCCCGACGCCCCCTCGCCTCGCCGCTCTCGTCCTCGCCGGATCGATGCTCTGTCCGCTCAGCGCGTCCGCCGGCTCGCTCCTGAAGCTCGGGCCGGAACAGGTCGCCGCCGCCGCGTCGGGCCGCTCCACGGTCGCGATCGGGCTGCGCGGCGCGCCCAACGATCCGGCCGCCTGCGCGCGCGACTTCCACGCCAGGCTGAAGCCCATCGCCGAGGGTCCGTTCCAGAAGGTGAAGGCCGCGCTCGGCGCGCCCCCGGAGGCGACGGCTGGGAGCGGCGCGACGGAAGGCGGCGGCATGATCTTTCCGCCGAACGCGCGCTCGCGCGGCCCGAACGAGACCGCCGCCCTGCGCGCCGCGATGGCCGCCGCCAAGGGCGCGACGGGCGTGGCCCCGCGCGACGCCAACGCCCGCTGGACGGCGCTGCGCATTCGCGAGGACCTCGCCGACTTCCTGACGCAAGGCCCCTCGCCCTATCTGTGCTCGGGGATCGACCCGTATCTGGCGACGCTGAAGCGCTTCGCGGGGCAGGTCTCGGTTTCGCCCGACCGCCGGCAGCGCGATCTGGACACCGCCCGCGCCATGGCGCGCGCGAGTCTCGACGACGCGCTTCTGGCGCTGCGCCCCGTGCCGGTGCCGACCAGCGCGCCGGAGCGCGCCGCCCCGGTCGCGGACATGGCGGCCGACGCGCTTCGCCCCGGCGGCACCGAGACGGCGCAGGAGACCCTTATCGGCCCGCCCATGCTGGTGGCCGGACGCGAGGCGGCGGAAACGCGCATTTCGGCCGGCGACATGCCCGACCCTGACCTGCCGCCGCTGGTGGTGAAGCCCGAGAACAAGCTCGAAAGCGCCGCCGATATCGGCGCGGCCGTGGCCGAACTCGACGCCGCGATCCGCCGCACGATGCCGGCCCTCGCGGGAGCGTCGGCGACGATCGACGCGACCACGACGGGCAGCGTCACCTCGCCGATCGGCCCGATGCGCCCGGCGGCCGCATTGGCAGCCCCTTTGGCGTCCCCCACGGCAACGCCCTCCGCGCCGCAGAAGGGCGCACTGGAGCAGCTTTCCGCGCTGAAGCCGCTCTTTGCGCCGGACGGCGGGTTCACGGCCGATCCGCGCACGCGCGTCGTGGTTCTCGGCGCGCTGTCGGATCTCGAAGCCGCCGACCGTCTCCTGGAAGCGAAGACCCTTCCGGAAGACCCGCTCGGCGCGGCCTTCACCGAGACCTTCGCCGCGATCGAAACCGCGCATGCCGAAAGCTGCCGCTGCAAGCCCTGAAGGGGCGCGCACGAGCTGATCTCCAAGGCCTCCTCGCAACGCGCGAGGGGGCCTTTTTCATGAGGGAGCGATGTCTCAGACGTCCTGGCTCGCCAGCCGCTCGTCGCGCTGGCGCCGCGCGTCCTGGCGCCGGTTGAACAGGGCGGCGGCGATGACGCCGAGGGCGACCACGGCGATCATGATGGTCGAGATGGCGTTGATCTCTGGCGTCACGCCGACGCGCACCTGGCTGTAGATGCGCATGGGCAGCGTCGTGGCGCCGGGGCCGGAGGTGAAGCTCGCGATCACCAGATCGTCCAGCGACAGGGTGAAGGCGAGCATCCAGCCCGCCGCGACGGCCGGCCAGATCACCGGCAGGGTGACGAGCAGGAAGGCCTTGGCGGGCGGGCAGCCGAGATCCTGCGCCGCCTCCTCCAGCGAGCGGTCGAAGGACACGAGGCGCGAGCGCACCACCACGGCGACGAAGCACATGGTGAGGGTCGTGTGCGCCACCGTCACCGTCCAGAAGCCGCGGTCGAAATCCACGGCGACGAAGAGAAGAAGCAGCGACAGGCCGGTGATGACCTCGGGCATGACGAGCGGCGCGAAGACCATGCCCGACAGGAGCGTGCGCCCGGGAAAGCGCGCATGGCGCACGAGGGCCATCGCCGCCAGCGTTCCGAGAATCGTGGCGAGCGTCGCCGACAGGACGGCGACCCGCAGCGTCACCCAGGCGGCATCGAGAAACAGGCGGTTGCCGAGAAGCGCCGTATACCAGCGCGTCGAGAACCCGCCCCAGACCGTGACGAGCTGCGAGGCGTTGAAGGAATAGATCACGAGAAGCAGGATCGGCAGGTAGAGAAAGGCGAAGCCGAAGACCAGCGAGACGAGGTTGAAGGGAGACAGGCCGCGCTTCATCTCAGACGCTCCTCGCCTGGACACGCTGGAACAGGACGATCGGGATCACCAGAACCAGAAGCAGCATGACCGCCACGGCCGAGGCGACCGGCCAGTCGCGATTGGTGAAGAACTCGTCCCACAGCGTCTTGCCGATCATCAGCGTCTGCGATCCGCCGAGAAGGTCGGGGATCACGAATTCGCCCACCGCCGGAATGAAGACGAGCAGCGCGCCGGCGACGACGCCCGGCAGCGACAGGGGGAAGGTGACGCGCCAGAAGGCGCCGAGCGGCGTGCAGCCGAGATCGGCCGCCGCTTCCAGAAGCCGCCCGTCCAGCCGTTCGAGGCTGGCATAGATCGGCAGAACCATGAAGGGCAGGTAGGAATAGACGATGCCGATATAGACGGCCGTGTTGGTGTTGAGGATCGCGAGCGGCGTGTCCACGATCCCGGTCCAGAGCAGGAACTGGTTGAGATAGCCCTCGTTGCGCAGGATGCCGATCCAGGCATAGACGCGGATCAGAAAGCTCGTCCAGAAGGGCAGGACCGTCAGCATGACGAGAACCGGGCGCAAGCCCCCCGACGCGCGCGACATGGCATAGGCCAGCGGATAGGCGACGAGAAGCGTCAGCACGGTCGAGATGCCGGCGATGCGAAGGCTCGACAGATAGGCGTTGAAATAGAGCGGGTCCTCGGCGAGGAACTGGTAGCTCTGGGTTCCGAGCTTGCGCGCGCTCTCCAGAAGGGCCGCCGGCGCGCTCCAGTCGAAGACCGGCAGATAGGGCGGTTGCGCGATCGCCGTTTCCGACAGCGAGATCTTGAAGACGATCGCGAAGGGCACGAGAAACAGAACGAGAAGCCAGAGCGTGGGCACGCCGATCACGGCGGCCTTCCACCAGTTCACCTTGCCGAACCGCGCCGCCATCGTCCCGCCCCTCACTGCACCAAGAGGACGCCGGCGTCCCGCTCGAAGGTGAGCCAGACTTCCTCCTCCCAGGCGATCTGCTCGGCGGCGACGCGCGCGGCGTTGATCACGGTGGAGCGAACCAGCGTGCCGTTCTCCAGCTTGACGTTGAACAGCGTCACGTCGCCGAGATAGGCGATGTCCCAGACGACGCCGCGCAGCGCGTTGACGCCGATCTCGCTCGGCGGCCGGCGCGACAGGCGCATCTTCTCGGGGCGCACGGCGAAGGCGGCGCTATCGCCCGGCGCGACGGAGGTGGTGCTTTCCGTCTCGATCACGCCGACCTCGGTGGCCAAGCGCACGACGCTGCCCGAGGCGCTGTCGACGACCCCCTCGATCAGCGAGATGTTGCCGACGAAATCGGCGACATAGCGCGAGGTCGGGGCTTCGTAGATCACGGCCGGCGTCGCCACCTGGCAGAGCTTGCCCGCGCGCATCACCGCGATCCGGTCGGACATGGTCATGGCCTCCTCCTGGTCGTGCGTCACGATCACGAAGGTGAGGCCGAGCTCCTGCTGGAGGTCCATCAGCTCGAACTGGGTTTCCTCGCGCAGCTTCTTGTCGAGCGCGCCGAGCGGCTCGTCCAGAAGCAGGACCTTGGGCCGCTTGGCGAGCGAGCGGGCGAGCGCCACGCGCTGCTGCTGTCCGCCCGACAATTGCTGCGGCTTGCGCTTGCCGTAGCTTTCCAGCTTCACGAGCTTCAGCATCTCGGCGACGCGGTCGGCGCGCTCGCCCTTGCCCATCCCGTCCTGCTTCAGGCCGAAGGCGATGTTCTGTTCCACGCTCATGTGCGGAAACAGGGCATAGGACTGGAACATCATGTTCATCGGCCGCCGATAGGGCGGCACGCCCTTCAGGCTCTGCCCGCCCAAGCGCACGTCGCCCGATGTCGGCTCCTCGAAGCCCGCGAGCATGCGCAGAAGCGTGGACTTGCCACAGCCCGACGGCCCGAGCAGCGTGAAGAACTCGCGCGGATAGATCTTGAGGCTGAGATCGTCCACCGCGTTGAACGGGCCGAACCGCTTGGTGATGCGGTCGAACTCGATCAGCGGTTCGGCGGCCGGGTCGTTCCACGGATCGAACGAGCGGCGGATATTGCCGAAAGCCTTAGGTGCCGTTGCCATTCCTGAACCCCGAGACGAGCCATGCGGGCGGGCGCGCCTCGCGGCGGCCCCGTTTCCTTCACGGGCGGCGCGGCGGGCCGTTCCGCCCGTTTCGCGCCGCTCGCTTCTCCGTCCCGCGCGGGCTACTGCCCGGTCTTCACCGTGGTGAAGGCGCGCGTGACGGTGCGCTGGCCGCGCGCGTCATAGGGCTTCTTGACGTAGAGCGTCTTCAGCGTCGCCTCGTCGGGGTAGATCGAGGTGTCGTTGAGGATCTTCGGATCGACGAATGTCTGCGAGGCGAGATTGCCGTTGGCGTAGCTGACGAAATTCGTCGCCTTGGCGATCACTTCGGGGCGCATCATGTAGTTGATGAACTGATGCGCGGCGTCCACATGCGGCGCGTCGGCCGGGATCGCCATCTGGTCGAACCACATCATCGTGCCCTCATGGGGAATGAAATAGCCGATCTCGACGCCGCGCCCGGCCTCGGCCGCGCGGTCGCGCGCCTGGAACACGTCGCCCGAAAAGCCGACCGCCACGCAGATGTCGCCATTGGCGAGGGCATTGATATATTCGGAGGAATGGAAGCGGCGGATGAAGGGGCGAACCTTCAGAAGCAGCGCCTCGGCCTTGCCGATCGAGTCGGCATCGGTCGCGCTCGGGTCGAGCCCGAGATAGCTGAGCGCGGCGGGCATGATCTCGCCCGGCGCGTCGAGCATATCGATGCCGCATTTCGAGAGGGCTTCGGCGTTCTTGGGGTCGAACACCAGCGCCCAGGAATTCAGCGGCGCGTCGGGCAGAAGCTCCTTCACCTTCTGCTTGTTGTAGCCGACGCCCGTCGTGCCCCACATGTAGTTGACCGAATAGGCATTGTCCGGGTCGTAGGCCGCGACGCGCTCGGTCACGATCGGCCACATGTTGGACAGGTTCGGCAGCTTCGACTTGTCGAGCTTCTGGAACACGCCGGCCTGGATCTGGCGCAGCATGTATTCGGCCGAGGGCACGACGATGTCGTAGCCGCTGCCGCCGGCCAGAAGCCGCGTTTCCAGGATCTCGTTGGAATCATACACGTCGTAGACGACGCGGATGCCGGTTTCCTTGGTGAAGTCGTCGACGATCGACGTGTCGATATAGTCCGACCAATTGTAGACGTTGAGAACCTTGTCCTCGGCAGAAGCCGCCGGGACGGCAAGAGCGGCAAACGTGCCGGCGAGCAGGAACGAGGCAAGTCTCATCGGTCGGGCACCCTTCTCCGATCGGTCTGTTGCGCGGCAATATCGCGAAAGCCGGAGGACATTCCTAGAGGTTTGTCCCAGTTTGGCCCTATTTTGTCCCGGCCGGCCGCGATCCATCCCCTGGCCCCGCAGGATTTTCGGCAGCCGGGACCGATCGCGGCGCGTCGTCGCTAGCGTGCCGGAGCGGTTTCGCGCAGCATGAAGACGGCGTCCTCGCCATAGCTCGCGAGCTTGGAGCGGAGCGCCGGATCGTCCACGGCGCGAAAGCCGAAGCGGCTCCAGAAGGGCGGCGTGCCATAGACCGACACCAGAACCGCCGCGCCGTAGGGCTCGGCCAGCGCCAGCAACCGCGCGACGGCCGGCTCGGCGAGCTTCCGTCCGCGCCAGCGCGGGTCCACGGCGACATCGTGGATATAGAGGGCGTCGGCCTCCGGGGGGAGTTGCCCGAGCACCGTGTCGAGCGGCGGCGGGGCGAAGCGGCGCACGGGGTATCCGAGCGCATAGGCGGCGAGCGAGCCGTCACCGAGCGGCAGAACCAGCGAGCCCTCGGGAAACAGGGCGAGCCGGTCGAGAAACATCGCCTCGCCCTCGAAGAAGGTCGGATGGACCGTGGCCGACAGCGCCATGAGGGCGGGAATGTCGCCCGCCTCCATCGGGCGCCAGCCGGCCGCGGTCGGCTCGCTCATCGGTGCTTGCGCCCTTCGCCGTAGAACATCTTCTCCCAGGCCTTGTGCGCCTTGTAGCCCTCGCGGATGAAGGGCGTGAACACGGCGAGGTTCAGAACCGCCTTGTTGGTGACGTTGGCGGGAAAGCGCAGCGGCTTCTCGAAATCCACGAACAGCACCACCCGCACCTTGTCGGAATGGTTCCAGGCCTCGTGCTCATAGGCGTCGTCGAAGATCAGCGCCTTGCCTTCTTCCCAATGGCAGGTCCGGTCGGCGACACGAATGCCGATCTTGTCGGGCTCGGGCGGCACGACGAGACCGAGATGGAAGCGCAGGACCCCGTTATAGGGGCCGCGATGGGGCGGCAGATGCTTGCCCGGCTCGAAGATCGAGAACATGGCCGACTTGAGGCCCGGGATCTTCTGGAGGATGCGCCAGGTCTCGGGGCACTGGGCGATGGCCTCCTCGGACTTGATGCCGTAGCCGCACAGGAAGAAGGTCTTCCAGTTCTGGTCGGAGGAGATGGAGCGCACTTCCGAGGAAATCTCGTGAAAGGCCGGCAGTTCGCCCTTGCGCACCAGGATCTTGTCGAGTTCGGCGCGAATCAGGCGCCACTCGCTTTCCACCTCGCGCGCCCAGGGAAAGTCGTCGGTCGGGTAGACGGCGGGGTTGCCGACGGCCGAATGCTTGAGGTTCAGGCTTTCGGCGCCGTCCACGAGCTTCTGCACCACGCGCGCGGCGAGGCCCTGGCGGCTCATCGTGTCTTCCAGACCTGCGGTCTTCAGCTTCTGCTGGCTCGTTTCGGTCATGCCATCCACCGCCTTCGCGGCCTCCATGCCCGCCCCGTCGGCGGCTCCGGCTTGAGATAGCGGTCGCGATGTCATTTCCATGACGGCGCGGCCCTCCAGCGCCGATTTCCTACGCTCCGCCGCCGTTTGCCCCATCCCCCTTACGATTTCCAGCCTCTTTCCCATTCCGCTTCAGAGAGCGTCAGCGCCTTGCGCCCGCATCCGGGCCGGGTATGGTCGAGCGACCCGAAATCCAGCGCAGGCTCGCATGGCAGATCGCACACGGCCCCCCAAACCCGAAGCGACGTCCCCGTCGAAGATCAAGCGCGACAAACCCAAGCGGCGCACGGCCGAGCCCGCCGGCCCGGCCAGCCGCATCGGGCTGACGCGCCGCGAGGCGCTGCCGGAGCGCCCGAACTTCCTGGATTCGCGCCGGGGCGTGCCCTCCATGGCCGAGGCCGGCGAGTGGCTGCGGGCGCGCGGCATCGAGGATGTCGAGTGCATCACGCCCGACCTCGCAGGGGTCGCGCGCGGCAAGATGATGCCGGCCAAGAAATTCACCGGCAACACCTCGCTCGCCCTGCCCTCGGCATTGTTCATGCACACGATCTCGGGCGAGTATCCGGACGAGACCGGCGAGTTCCGCTATTCGCCCAATGACGGCGACCTGAAGCTCGTGCCCGATCTCTCGACCCTTTCGGCCGTGCCCTGGGAGAGCGATCCGACCGCGCAGGTCATCTGCGATCTCGTGGACACGGCGGGCGAGGCCGTCGCCTATACGCCGCGCAATGTGCTGAAGCGCGTCGTCGCGCTCTACCACGAGCGCGGCTGGACGCCGATCGTCGCGCCCGAGATCGAGTTCTATCTCGTGTCCAAGAATGTCGATCCGGACTATCCGCTGACCCCGCCGATCGGGCGATCGGGCCGGCAGATTTCCGGCGGTCAGGCCTATTCGATCGGCGGCGTCAACGAGTTCGACGAGCTGATCGACGACATCTACCATTTCTCCGACGCGCAAGGGCTGGAGATCGACACGCTGATCCACGAGGACGGCGCGGCGCAGCTCGAGATCAACCTGCGGCACGGCGACCCGATCGAGCTCGCCGATCAGGTCTTCATGTTCAAGCGCACGATCCGCGAGGCGGCGCTCAAGCACGACATCTACGCCACCTTCATGGCCAAGCCCATCCAGGGCCAGCCGGGCTCGGCGCTGCACATCCACCAGTCGGTGGTGGACCGCAAGACCGGGCAGAACGTCTTCTCGGAAAAGGACGGAAGCCCCTCCCCGCTCTTCTTCCACTTCCTCGGCGGCATGCAGCGCTACGTGCCGGCGGCGCTCGTCATGATGGCGCCCTATGTGAACTCCTACCGGCGACTGACGCACGGCATGTCGGCCCCCACCAACAATGCCTGGGGCTACGACAACCGCACCACGGCCTTCCGGGTGCCGACCTCGGACGCCTCCTCGCGGCGCGTCGAGAACCGGCTTCCCTCCTCCGACACCAATCCCTATCTGGCGCTCGCCGCCTCGCTCGCCTGCGGCTGGCTCGGCCTCGTCAACGCCGTGCAGCCCGACCAGCCGACCGACCGCACGGTGAACGAGGACGGCGTCATCTCGCTGCCGCGCGGCCTTCTGGAGGCGGTGGCCGCCTTCGAGGCGGAAGATGCGTTCCACGAGGTGTTCAGCCGCGAATTCGTCGCCACCTATGCCGGGATCAAGCGCGGCGAGCACGAAACCTTCATGCAGGTCATCAGCCCCTGGGAACGCGAATTCCTTCTTCTGAACGTGTGAGCGGCACCACCATGGCCGCGCCCTACCAGTCCCCCATCTCGCCCGGCCGCTCCTGGTACGAGGATTCGGTCGGCGAGCGGCCGCGCTATCCCACCCTCGACGGCTCCCTCGACGTCGACACGCTCGTCGTCGGCGGCGGCTTCACGGGTCTTTCGGCGGCGCTGCATCTGGCCGCGCGCGGCGTCGACGTCGCGCTTCTGGAAGCGGCGCGGCTCGGCGACGGCGCGTCGGGCCGCAATGGCGGGCAGTTCGGAACCGGCCAGCGCCAATGGCCGGAAGACCTCGAGGGCGAAATCGGCTTCGAGCGCTCGCGCGCCCTGTTCGACATGGCCGAGGATGCCAAGGCGCATCTGCACGAGATGATGGAGGCGCATTCGATCGACGCCGACTACCGGCCCGGCCAGCTCTCGCTCGTCCACAAGCGGCGCTATATCGAGAGCTACCGCCGCCATGCGGAAATTCTGGCCGAGCGCTACGACTATCCCCATGCGCGCTTTCTCGGGCGCGAGGAAACGCAAGCGCGCCTCGGTTCGCCGCATTATCACGCCGGCGTTCTCGACGTGGGCACGGGCCATCTTCATCCGATGAAGCTTCTGGTGGGCACGGGCCGCGCGGCGGCGCGCGCCGGGGCGCGCCTGTTCGAGAACACGCCCGTCACGCGCCTGACGCATCGGGGCGGGCGGATCGAGGCCGAGACGCCCTTCGGCACGGTGCGCGCCGAGCGGGCCCTCATGGCCGTGAACGCCCATGGCGAACGGCTGGACCGGGCGAACGCGGCCCATGTCATGCCGATCCGCTCCTTCATCGCCGCGACCGAGCCGCTGGCCGAGCCGGAGCGTGTCCTGCCCGGCGGGGAGGCGGCCGACGATTCCCGCTTCGTGGTGCGCTACTTCCGCAAGACGCCGGACAACCGGCTCCTGTTCGGCGGCCGCGAGGCCTATTCCTCGGCGCAAGGCGACATTACCGGCCAGATCCGCCGGCAGGTCGCCTCGATCTGGCCTCATCTCAGCGCCGTCGGCTTCACCCATGCCTGGGGTGGGTCGGTGGGCGTGACGCTGCCGCGAATGCCCTATGTCGCGAGCCCCCGGCCGGGCCTGACCGTGATCGGCGGCTTTTCCGGCCACGGGGTTCTCCTGTCGCATTACACCGGCCGGCTCTATGCCGAACGGGTCATGGGCAACCGGGATCGCCTCGCCGATCTGGAAGCGCTGCGCATCCCCGCCTTTCCGGGCGGCTCGACGTTCCGCGCGCCGCTCCTGTTCCTCGCCATGACCTGGTACGCGCTGCGCGATCGATTCTGACGCGGCCGATGCGTCTTGCGCGATGAGTCCACCTGTTCCAAGTAAGCGGACTTGGGGCGGATCGACGCCGCCCGTCACTCGAGGGCCGTTCTTGTCCAGCATTGCCTCCCATTCTCGCGGCGAGAGCGAGCCGGCGCACATCGCCCGGCTGCGCGACAGGCTGCGGGCCGAGACGCGCGCCGAGCACGAGGCGCTGGACGACGGTTTCGCCGAGATGCTGGCGCCCGGCCGGGAGGCGCTCTACGCCCGCTTCCTCCTGACCAACCGCGCCGGCCACGAGGCGGTGGAGCCGCTTCTGTCGCGCAGCCCCCTTCCCTGGACGGATGACGGCCGTCTCGCCGCCCTGCGCGCCGATTGCCGCGCCCTGAGGCTGCCGCGCCTTCGCCCGCCCGCCGTTCCCGCCGGGCCGCGGCCGACCCTTCCCGACGCCCTCGGCGCGGCCTATGTATTGGAAGGCTCGCGTCTGGGAGCCGCCTTTCTTCTCAAGGCCTTGCGCCGCAACCCCGCGTCCGGCCTCCCGGTTCGCTACCTTCAGGCGTCGAGCGATCCCGCGCCGTTTCGCCGCCTGATCGGACTGGCGAACGAGACCGACTGGTCGCAGGCCGAGATGGATCGCGCGGTGGCCTCGGCGAACCGGACGTTTCGCACCTTTCGCGCCCTGGCCGAGGGCGCACGGATCAGGATGACGATCTCTTGAACAGCGCTTTCCCTTCGAGAGACCACGATGTCGACCTGACGAACTGCGATCGCGAGCCCATCCAGTATCTCGGCCGTATCCAGGATTTCGGCTTTCTGGTCGCCGCGTCGATGGACTGGCTGATCGAGCGGGTGTCCGCCAACATCGCCGACTTCACGCCGCACCAGCCCGACGCGCTTCTCGGCGAGCCGCTGCTTGCCCTGTTTCCGGAAGCGTCCATTCACGCCATTCGTGGCCGGCTACAGATTCTGTCCTCCAGCGAAGGTGTCGAACGCCTGTTCGGCTTCGATCTGTTCGGCGACGGACGGCTCTTCGACGTCGCGATCCACGTCATCGCCTCGACGCTCGTGGTGGAAGTGGAGCCGGCCGCCCGCTCCGCCGGTATCAATCCGGGCGCTCTCATCAAGAGCATGATCGCGCGCGTCCAGCGCACGGACGGGCTCGACGGGCTGTACCGCGAATGCGTGCGCCAGCTGCGCGGCATCACCGGCTTCGACCGGGTGATGCTTTACCGCTTCGCCTCGACGGGCGCGGGCGCGGTCGTGGCGGAATCGGTGCGCGCCGGGCTCGGCTCGTTCCTCGGCCTCAACTATCCGGCGGCCGACATTCCCGCCCAGGCCCGCCGCCTCTACGTCCAGAACCAGATCCGCATCATTGCCGATGTCGGCGCCTCGCCCGTCCCGGTCTTGCCCGAACTCGACCCGCACGGGCGCCCGCTCGACCTGTCGCTGTCCGTTCTGCGCAGCGTGTCGCCGATCCATATCGAGTATCTCTCGAACATGGGCGTGTCGGCCTCCATGTCGATCTCGATCGTGATCGACGGCAAGCTCTGGGGTCTCTTCGCGCTGCATCACTACGCGCCGCGCCACCTGACCATGGAAATCCGCAGCGCCACCGAACTGTTCGGGCAGATGGTCTCGCTGATCATCGAGGGCCGGCTGTACAAGGAAGCCAAGCGCGTCGACGAGGCGACGCGCGAGCTGCACGACCGCTTCGTTTCCAAGCTCGTGGCGGCCTCGCCCTCCGTCGAGGCGGTGGCCGATTTCGCCGAGGAACTGCGCGAGATCATCGCCTGCGACGGGTTCGCGGTCTGGGCCAAGGGGCGCGAGCGCACGCATGGCGTCGGCCTGTCGCGCGAGGAGCTCCAGTCGCTTGCCCGCTTCCTGAACCGGGCCGGGTCCAGCCGCGTCTACGCGACCGACGAGCTGTCCGCCCATCACGCCCCGGCGCTCGACTATGCCGACCGCGTGGCCGGCGTCCTCGCCATTCCGATCTCGCGCTCGCCGCGCGACTACATCCTCTTCTTCCGTCGCGAGATCGTGCAGACCGTCACCTGGGCGGGCGATCCGAAGACCAAGGAGCGGATGATCGGGCCGAACGGCGCGCGCCTCACCCCGCGCAAGAGCTTCGAGGCCTGGAAGGAGACCGTGCTCGGCAAGTCGCTGCCCTGGACCGACAGCGAGCTGAAGGCCGGTGAATCGCTGCGCGTCTCCATCCTGGAAGTGCTCCTGCGCTTCAACGAGGAAAGCGAGCGCCAGCAGCAGCTCGCCGCCCAGCGCCAGGAACTCCTGATCGCCGAACTGAACCACCGGGTGCGCAACATCCTCAGCCTCATTCGGGCGCTCGTGGCGCAGTCCAAGCCGAGCGCGCAGGATGTCGACGGTTTCGCGCGCATCATCGGCGGGCGCATCCAGGCGCTGGCCCGCGCGCACGATCAGATCACCAGCGAGCAGTTCTCCTCCACCTCGCTTCAGGACATCGTGCGCACCGAGGTGCTCGCCTATATCGGCTCCAAGCAGGACCGGGTGCATCTGGAAGGCCCGCTCGTCTGCGTCGAGGCCGCCGCCTTCTCCACGCTCGCCCTCGTCTTCCACGAAATGGTGACGAACTCGGCCAAATACGGCGCCTTGTCGGACTCCTCCGGCAGCGTGCGCGTCGTCTGGCGGATCGACGAGGACGGAAGCTGCCAGATCGACTGGATCGAAAGCGGCGGCCCGCCCGTCCTGGCCCCCTCGCGCCGCGGCTTCGGGTCCACGATCATCGAACGCTCGATCCCCCACGATCTCGGCGGCGAAGCCGTGCTGGACTTCCGCCTCGGCGGCCTTCGCGGCCATTTCCGCCTGCCGCCGCAGGTGTTCCATCTCGTGCCCGCCGCCGTCGTCGCCGAAACGCCCATCCTGTCCAAGGAGGCCGACCCCATGCCGATCCCGACCGGTCCGGAAGCGCTGAAGGGCCTGCGGACCCTGATCCTCGAAGACAACATGATCATCTCGCTCGACGCCGAGCAGCTCCTGCAGGACCATGGCGCGGGCGAAGTCCATCTGGCCGCGAGCGTCACCGACGCGCGCAAGATCCTGGAGAGCCAGCCGCTCGACTTCGCGCTTCTGGACGTGAACCTCGGCAGCGAGACCAGCTTCTCCCTCGTGCCCGACCTGAAGCGCTTGCGCATTCCCTTCGTCTTCGTGACCGGCTATGGCGAACGGATCGAACTGCCCGAGGACGCCGCCGGCATCGGCGCGGTCAAGAAGCCGTTCGATGCCCAGGAACTGGTGAAGGCCATCGCCCAGGCCCTCGCCAACGCACGAAACGGGTAAGCCGGCCGCCATGCCCTGCCCCCCAACGGTGGGGCCAGCCTCGGCTTTCCAAATTTAATCGATTAGATTATAGCCTGTCCCCGGGCCGCGAGCGACGGGGCACCGAGCAGGAGATGTCGACCTCGTGTCCAGCCAGATCATCCCCGTAGAGATCTTCGATTACATCGTCTTCGGCGGAAACGGCGACCTTGCCGAGCGCAAGCTCTTGCCGGCCCTCTACCATCGCGACCTCGACGGACAGATTCCGGCGGGCGCCCGCATCATCGGCGCCTCGCGCACCGCCCTGTCGGACGAGGACTATCGCGCCTTCGCGCAGAAGGCGCTGGACTCCTTCGTTCCGGCCGGCGACCTCACCCCGACCTCGGTCGAGCGCTTTCTCGCCCGCCTCCACTACCGGCAGGTGGACGCACGCGGCGACGGCGGCTGGGCCGAGCTGAAGTCGCTCCTGGACGAAGCGGGCGACGACCGCATCCGCGCCTTCTACATGGCGGTCAGCCCCGCCCTGTTCTCCGACATCGCCTCGCGCATCAACACGCTGGGTCTGGCCAACGAGCGCACCCGCCTCGTGGTGGAGAAGCCGGTCGGCCGCGACCTCGAATCCGCCAAGCGCCTCAACGCGCTGATCGGCGAGCATTTCCGCGAAGACCAGGTCTTCCGCATCGACCATTATCTCGGCAAGGAAACCGTGCAGAACCTCATGGCTCTGCGCTTTGCCAACATGCTCTACGAGCCGCTCTGGAACTCGGCCTTCGTGGACCATGTGCAGATCACGGTGGCCGAGAGCGTCGGCCTCGAAGGGCGCGCGGGCTACTACAACACCGCCGGCGCCATGCGCGACATGGTGCAGAACCACATTCTGCAGCTCGTCTGCCTCGTGGCGCTGGAGCCGCCCTCCGCGATGGACGCCGACGCGCTGCGCGACGAGAAGCTGAAGATCCTGCGCTCGCTGAAGCGCATCGACGACAGCAATGTCGAGCATGTCACCGTGCGCGGCCAGTACCGCGCGGGCGCCTCCAACGGCGGCGCGGTGAAGGGCTATCTGGAAGACCTCGGCGAGCCGTCGAGCGACATCGAGACCTTCGTCGCCATCAAGGCCGAGATCAACAACTGGCGCTGGGCTGGCGTGCCCTTCTACATCCGCACGGGCAAGCGCCTGTCGGAGCGCATGAGCGAGATCGTCGTCACCTTCCGCCCGATCCCGCATTCGATCTTCGAGGGCTCGGCCGGCCACGTCCAGCAGAACCAGCTCGTCATGCGCCTTCAGCCCGACGAGGGCGTGAAGCAGTGGCTGATGATCAAGGACCCGGGCCCCGGCGGCATGCGCCTGCGCCACGTTCCGCTGGACATGACCTTCGCCGAGAGCTTCCATGTCCGCAATCCGGACGCCTACGAGCGCCTGCTCATGGACGTGATCCGGGGCAACCAGACCCTGTTCATGCGGCGCGACGAGGTCGAGGCCGCGTGGGAATGGGTCGATCCGATCCTGAAGGCCTGGGAAGGCCGGAGCATGAAGCCGCAGGGCTACACGTCCGGCACCTGGGGTCCGTCCTCCTCGATCGCCCTGATCGAGCGCGACGGGCGCACCTGGCACGAGCCGGATTGAGGGCGGCCATGAAGCTCAAGCGCCACGACTACGAAACCCGCGAAGCGCTCGCCGAAGCGCTCGCCGCCGGCGTCGCGGCGGTTCTGGGCGGCGGCATCGCGACGCAAGGCTCGGCGGTTCTCGCCGTGTCCGGCGGCTCGACGCCCAAGCTCCTGTTCCGCCACCTGTCGGAGGCCGATATCGACTGGAGCCGCGTCACGGTTCTCCTGGTGGACGAGCGCTGGGTGCCCGAAAGCTCGGATCGCTCCAACGCCCGTCTCGTTCGCGAGAACCTGCTTCGCGGCCGCGCGGCGGCGGCGCATCTGGAGCCCTTCTACATCGAGGGGCTGGACGCGCTGGAAGCGGTGCCGGACCTCTCGAAGCATTTCGGCGGCCTGCCGCGCCCCTTCGACGCGGTGATCCTCGGCATGGGCACGGACGGCCACACGGCCTCCTTCTTTCCCGGCGGCGACAAGCTCGCCGAGGCGATCGACATGGGCTGCCCCAATGCGGTGCTCGCCATGCGGGCGCCCGGCGCCGGCGAGCCGCGCGTGACGCTGACCCTGCCCCGGCTTGCCGATGCGCGCTTCCTGGCGCTTCATATCGAGGGCGAGGACAAGCGCGCGGTTCTGGAACAGGCGCTGGCCGGTGGCCCCGCCGAGGAGATGCCGGTGCGCGCCGTGCTCGGCGCCCCGCGCGAGGAACCGCTCCAGGTCTTCTGGGCGCCCTGAAGACCCCTGCCTTCCGCTTGGCGCGCCTCGCGCGCCGGGCCCGATCGACCGGTCCGGCGGCACGGCTCCGCCGGACAGAAGCCAACGAGGTGACGTCATGGCCGCCATTGCCCGCATCGAGGAGATCACGGCTCGCATCCGCGAGCGGTCCGCGCCGACGCGCGAGCCCTATCTCGCCCGCATCGCGGCCAAGGGCGCGGCCGGTCCGCGCCGCACGCGCCTTCATTGCGGCAATCTCGCCCATGGCTTCGCGGCCTGCGGGCCGACCGACAAGGCGCGGCTGACCGGCGACGAGACGCTCAATCTCGGCATCATCACCTCCTACAACGACATGCTCTCGGCCCATCAGCCCTACGAGACCTACCCCGAGCTGATCCGCCAGACGGCGCGCGAGATGGGCGCGACGGCGCAGGTGGCGGGCGGCGTTCCGGCCATGTGCGACGGCGTCACGCAGGGCCAGACCGGCATGGAACTGTCGCTCTTCTCGCGCGACGTCATCGCCATGGCCGCGGCCGTCGGCCTCAGCCACGACATGTACGACGCGGCCGTCTATCTCGGCGTCTGCGACAAGATCGTGCCGGGCCTCGCCATCGCCGCCCTGACCTTCGGCCATCTGCCGGCGGTCTTCGTGCCGGCGGGGCCGATGACGACGGGCCTTCCCAACGACGAGAAGACGCGCATCCGCCAGCTCTATGCCGAGGGCAAGGTCGGCCGCGACGCCCTGCTCGACGCCGAGTCCAAGAGCTATCACGGCCCGGGCACCTGCACCTTCTACGGCACGGCCAATTCCAACCAGATGCTGATGGAGATCATGGGCCTGCACATGCCGGGCTCCTCCTTCGTCAATCCGGGCACGCCGCTGCGCGACGCCCTGACCCGCGAGGCGACCCGCCGCGCCCTGTCGATCACCGCGCTCGGCAACGAATACACGCCGGCCGGCCTCGTGGTGGACGAGCGGGCGGTGGTGAACGGCGTCATCGGCCTTCATGCGACGGGCGGCTCCACCAACCACACGATGCATCTCGTGGCGATCGCGGCGGCGGCCGGCATCCAGCTCAGCTGGGCCGACATTTCGGAACTCTCCGACCTCACGCCGCTTCTCGCCCGCGTCTACCCGAACGGCTCGGCGGACGTGAACCATTTCCAGGCGGCGGGCGGCATGGGCTTCCTGATCCAGGAACTCCTGAAGCACGGGCTCCTGCACGACGACGTGCGCACCGCCTGGGGCACCGGGCTCGACGGCTACCGCGTCGAAGCGCGCCTCGGCGAGGACGGCCATTCGGTGATCCGCGTTCCCGCGCCCGCGCTCAGCCACGACCCCAAGGTCCTGACGACGCCCGAACAGCCCTTCGCCACCAATGGCGGCTTGAAGATGCTCGACGGCAACATGGGCAAGGCCGTCATCAAGGTCTCCGCCGTGAAGCCCGAGCGCCGCGTCGTGGAAGCGCCGGCCCGCGTGTTCCACGATCAGGACGACCTCCAGCGCGCCTTCAAGGCGGGCGAGCTGACGGGCGACTTCATCGCCGTCGTGCGCTTCCAGGGGCCGAAGTCGAACGGGATGCCCGAGCTTCACAAGCTCACGCCCTCGCTCGGCGTGCTTCAGGATCGCGGGCAGAAGGTCGCCCTCGTCACGGACGGGCGCATGTCCGGCGCTTCGGGCAAGATCCCGGCCGCCATCCACGTCACGCCCGAAGCGGCGGAAGGCGGGGTGATCGGCAAGATCCGCGACGGCGACATGATCCGTCTCGACGGCGAAACGGGCCGCCTCGAAATCCTCGTGGACGCCGACGAGCTTGGCGCGCGGCCGGTGGCGGAGGCCGATCTGTCGGCCAACGAATTCGGCCTCGGGCGCGAACTCTTCGCCGTGTTCCGCCGCGCCGTGGGCTCGGCCGACCGGGGCGCCAGCGTCTTCTAGGCCGGCCCTCGGAGATCGGCGCGGGCGACGGCGCCATGCCGCCGCCCGATTTCCCCTTTGCGCCGGGATCGGCTAGAGCAGCGTCGGAACTATCCGACCGCCCGCGCAGGCGCGGCGGCGGATCGCCTTTTGCCCCAGAGGCGAAGGCGCTTCCGCGCACCGGCGAAACGGAGCCCTCGGCCCCGTTTCGAAGAAGGATTGGCTGTCATGTCGCGTTCGTCCCGCCTCAAGCTTCCGCGCGGCTCGCTCCGCTCGTTCGGCATCGTGCATGACGTCCTCGTCGCGGCGCTCGCCATCACCCTGTCGCTGGCGCTGGCCTTCGACACCTACGCCCTCACCCATTCCTGGCAGATCTGGGCGATGATCGGCGGCTTCACGGCGCTCTCGGCCGCCATGTTCCCGCTCTTCTCGCTGAACAGCGGCGCCTGGCGCTACGCTTCGCTCCTCGACGTCGTGTCGATCGTGAAGGCGGCGACGGCGATCAACGTCGTGTTCCTGATCGCCAATTTCATCCTGTTCCGGGGCGACTACTTTCCGCGCTCGGCCTTCATCATGACCTGGTTCATCATGATCGTCGGCCTCGGCGGCCCGCGCCTCGCCTATCGGCTCTACAAGGAGCGCGGTCTGTCGGAGCGCTTCTTCGAGACCGGCGTCTCGCAGGCCCGCCCGCAGCACATCCTTCTCTATGGTTTCACGGACAATGCGGATCTCTTCATCCGCAACGCCCGCCGCTCCCATGCGAGCCCGCATATCGTCGGCCTTCTCGACCCGCTTTCCAAGAACCGCCGCCGCCAGATTCACGGGCTTCGGGTTCTCGGCTCGCTCAGCGACCTGCCCGATGTCGTGCAGCAGGCCGAGCATGGCGCGACGCCGATCACCCAGCTCATCGTCACCCAGACCACGATCTCGCCGGCCGACCTGTCACGCGTCGTGGAAGCCGCCGCGCCCTTCCAGATCGCGGTGAAGCGCCTGCCCGACATCTCGCGCGCCGGCGGCGTCGACGCCGACAAGCCGATCGAGGCGCTGCCCGTCTCGCTGGAAGACCTTCTCGGCCGCAACGAGGTGGAACTCGACACGGCCGAGGTCGCGCGCCTCATTCGCGGGCGCTGCATCGCCGTGACGGGCGCGGGCGGCTCGATCGGCTCGGAGCTCGTCAACCAGATCGCCGCCTTCGAGCCGGGGCGCATGATCCTCGTCGATGCCAACGAGTTCAATCTCTACTCGATCGGCAAGCGGATGGAGGTGAACCATCCGACCGTCGAGGTGGTGGAGCGCATCGTGGACGTGCGGCAGGCGGGGCGCGTCGCGCGGCTTTTCGCCGAATGGCGGCCGGACGTGATCTTCCACGCCGCCGCGCTGAAACATGTGCCGATCGTCGAGGACAATCCGATCGAGGGCATCGAGACCAATCTCCTGGGCTCGCGCAACGTCGCCGACGCCGCGCTCAAGTGCGGCGCGGAAGCCTTCGTCATGGTCTCCACCGACAAGGCGGTGAACCCGACCAATGTCATGGGCGCGACCAAGCGCGCGGCGGAGGCCTATTGCCAGGCGCTCGACCTCGCGGGCTCGCCGACGCGCTTCATGACCGTGCGCTTTGGCAATGTCATGGGCTCGGCGGGCTCGGTGATTCCGCTGTTCCAAGCGCAGCTGGCGCGCGGCGGGCCGCTCACCGTGACCCATCCCGACATCACACGCTTCTTCATGACGATCCCCGAAGCCTCGCGCCTCATTCTCCATGCCGCCGGCCACGGGCTCGGCGCGGGCGCAGCGGAAGGGCAGATCTTCGTTCTCGACATGGGCGAGCCGATCCGCATCGCCGAGTTGGCCGAACGGCTGATCCAGCTCGCGGGCCTGCGCCCCCATATCGACATTCCGATCGAGGTGACGGGCCTGCGCAAGGGCGAGAAGCTCTACGAGGAGCTGTTCGGCGAGGGCGAAACGCGCGAGAAGACCGGCCGCGCCGGCCTGCTGATCGCGCGCTCGCGCGTGTCCGACCTCGACCTCCTGCGCCAGCGCTTCGCCGAGGCCGAAGACGCCGTGCGCGAGGGCGACGCCTTGCGCGCGGTGGACGTGCTGCGCCGGATCGTGCCGGAATTCACCCCGCTCGGCGCGCTCGCCCGGCCAATGATCGAGGGCGAGGCGCTGCCGCGTCTGCCCCCTCCGCCCGCCGAGGACGGATTGCAGGACCAGGGATCGGGGCCGGCGGCGAACTGAGCGCCGCCCTTCCCTCTCCCTGTCGCGCCGTCAGGCGGCCACGCGGCGGCGATCGGCGCGGATCGCGCGCCCGTCCTCGCCGAAGAGGCGGATCTTCTCGGCATCGGCCGCGAGGCGGATCGATGCGCCGCGCTCCAGATGCACGGCCCCCGGCAGCTTGGCGACGATCGGCTCACTCGTGCCGACATCGACATAAACCAGCGTGACCTCCCCGAGCGGCTCCACCAGCGTCACCGTGCCGGCGAGAAGCGCGTCGGCCTCTTCGGTGAGGCGCAGGTCCTCGGGCCGCACGCCGAGATGCCCCTTGGCGCCCTGAAGGCCGAGGCCGGCGCTGATCGGCAGGGCGACGGCCTGGCCGCTGCCGATCCTCGCGCGCACGGCATCGCCCGTCGTGTCGAGCGTCGCCGGCAGGACGTTCATGGCCGGCGAGCCGATGAACTGCGCGACGAAGAGATTGTCGGGGTCGGAATACAGCTCCAGCGGCGCGCCGACCTGCTCCACATTGCCCTTGTTCAGAACCACGATCCGGTCCGCCAGCGTCATCGCCTCGACCTGGTCGTGCGTGACGTAGATCATGGTCGTGCCATGCATGCGCTCGTGCAGGCGGGCGATCTCGATGCGGGTCTGGACGCGCAGGGCCGCGTCGAGATTGGAGAGCGGCTCGTCGAACAGGAAGACCTTCGGGTCGCGCGTGATGGCCCGCCCGATCGCGACGCGCTGGCGCTGGCCGCCCGACAGGGCTTTGGGCAGCCGGTCGAGATAGGGCTCGATCTGCAGGATCTTGGCGGCCTCGCGCACGCGCCGGTCAATCTCGCCCTTGGACGCGCCCTTTTCCAACGACAGGCCGAAGGCCATGTTGTCGTAGACGGTCATGTGCGGATAGAGCGCGTAGGACTGGAACACCATGGCGATGCCCCGGTCCTTCGGGCTCGCCTCGTTGACGACGCGCCCGTCGATTTCCAGCGTGCCGGACGAGATGTCCTCCAGCCCTGCGATGACACGCAGAAGCGTGGACTTGCCGCAGCCGGAGGGGCCGACGAAGACCACGAACTCGCCCGGCCGGATGTCGAGATCGATGCCGTGCAGCACCTCCACCGCCCCGTAGCGCTTCTTGACCTTGGTGAGCTTCAAACCGGCCATGGGATGGATTCCTTCTGAAAGCGACGAAGCGGGACCATTGGGTTCATCCCTTCACCCCGCCGGCGGTGAGGCCGGAGATGATCTTGCGCTGGAAGATGAGGACGAGAACGATCAACGGCACGGTGACGACGACGGACGCCGCCATGATCGTGCCCCAGGGCGTTTCCTGCTCGGAGGCGCCCGAGAGAAGCGCGATGGCGACGGGCACGGTGCGCGTGTCGTTGTTGGCGACGAAGGTGAGCGCGAAGAGGAACTCGTTCCAGGCCGCGATGAAGGCCAGAAGCCCGGTCGTCACCAGCGCCGGCCACATGAGCGGCAGGAAGACGCGGCGGATGATGGTGAAGGGCGAGGCCCCGTCCACGATCGCCGCCTCCTCGATCTCGACCGGCAGGTCGCGCATGAAGGTGGTGAGCACCCAGACCGTGAAGGGCAGCGTGAAGATCATATAGGCGAAGATCAGCGCGAAGAGCGTGTTGTAGAGGCCCATGGCGCGGATCATCTCGAACAGGCCGGCGAGAACCGCGATCTGCGGAAACATCGACACGCCGAGAATGGTCATGAGCAGGAGGCCCCGTCCCTTGAACGGCACGCGCGACAGGGCATAGGCCGCCGTCACCGCCAGGAACAGCGAGATCACCACCACCGAGACCGCGACGATCAGCGAGTTCAGGATGTTGCGCAGGAACGTGCCGGTCGACAGGACGCCCTCGTAATTGGCGAAGGTGACGGCGCGCGGCAGGTAGTCGATGCGGAAGAGATCGGTGCCGGTCTTCAGGCTGGTCAGGATCGCGTAGTAGAAGGGAAAGACCGAGAACAGGACGATGGCGACGACCAGCGCGTAGAAGCCGACGCGCCCGCCCAGGCGCTTGAGGGAATGGGCGCTCATGTCCGGTTTCCTTCCAGATTGAGGCGGGCGGTCTTGATGTAGAGCAGCGTGATCATCGCGATCACCAGGAACAGGAGTGTCGAGGCGGCCGACCCTTGCGCGAAATTGTCGAACTGGAAGAGGTTCTCCTGCGCATAGACGCTCATCGTCTTGGTCTGCGTGTTGTTGGGCGTCAGCACGTAGATGAGGTCGAAGACGCGCAGCGCGTCGAGCGCGCGGAAGATCACCGCGACGAGGATCGCCGGGCGGATCAGGGGCAGCGTCACCTTGAAGAAGACCTTCACCGGGTTCACGCCGTCGATCTTGGCGGCCTCGTAGACGTCGCCCGGCACCATCTGGAGGCCGGCGAGGATCAGGAGCGCCATGAAGGGCGTGGTCTTCCAGACGTCCACGATGATGACGGCGATCATCGCCGTGTCGGGCGAGGCCGTCCAGGCGATGGGCGAGGAGATCAGTCCGAGATGCACCAGCATGTCGTTGAGGATGCCGAACTGGTCGTTCATCATCCAGGCCCACATCTTGGCCGAGACGATGGTCGGGATCGCCCAGGGGATGAGGACGGCGGCGCGCACGAAGGCACGGCCAGGGAAATTGGCGTTGAGAACGAGCGCGAAGACGAGGCCGAGCACCGTCTCGATCGACACCGAGATCAGCGTGTAGCGAACCGTGTTCCAAACCGCCTGCCACCAGACCGGATCGACCAGGATGCCGAAGGCCTCGCCCTCGCCGCCGCCGTAATCGACCCATTCGTAGTAGTTGCCGAAGCCGATGAACTTGGCGCCGGCGAGGTCGCTGAGCTTGGCGTCGGTCAGCGAGAAGCGGATCGTCTGAAGGAGCGGCCAGGCGGCGACCAGCGCCAGAACCAGGAGCATCGGCAGGAGGAAGATCCAGGCCGCGCGGCGGCGCTGCGCGGACAGGGCCGAGAGCCGCGCCGGCCGCGCATCGGCCTCGAAGGCCTTCTCGGTCGGAGGTGCGCCTATGGGTGCGTCGGTCATCGCGGAAAGCGCCTCGCGAAAAAAGGGGAGCGGGCGCGGCGGAGCTGAGACAGGACACGCTCCGCCGCCGAGGGGATCGGACGGGTCAGGCCATCGGCCCGATCCGCAACCGGGGATCGGGACGAGGCGCCGGGAGGGCTTCGGCGCGGCTTACCAGGCGTTGCGCTTCAGGCGGCGAAGCTGGCGCTCCAGATCCTCGAGATTGGCGGCGGCTGTCCCCTGTCCCGCGAGCGTCTTGTTGGCCGCCGTCCAGAACTGCTGCGAGACCTCGTTGTATTTCGCCTTGGTCGGAGCCGAGGGGCGCGGCGTCGCGTTCTCGAACACCTCCTTCCACTTGGCGACGAGCGGCTGCTTCTCCTTGATCTCCGGGTCGTCGTAGAGCGCGGGGATGGTCGGCAGGCGGGCGGTGCCGAGCGCGCGAGACTTCTGCGACTCGGCCGAGGTCAGGAACTTCACCAGCTCGATCGCGGCGTCCTTGTTCTCGGAAAACTGCGAGATGGCGAGGTTCCAGCCGCCGAGGCAGGCGGCCGACTTGCCGCTGTCGCCGGCCGGAAGCGGCACGGCGTCGAACTTGCCCTTGACCGGCGAATCGTCGGACTGGCTGAGCGGATAGGCATAGGGCCAGTTGCGCATGAACACGGCATTGCCGGTCTGCCAGACGCCGCGCGATTCCTCTTCCATGTAGCCGAGCACGCCCTGCGGCGCGATCGTGCCGACCCAGGACTTGGCGAGGTCGAGCGCTTCGGCGGCCTTCGGGTTGTTGATGGTGATCTCGCCTTCCGGCGAGACGATCTGCCCGCCGCCATTGGAGGCGACCCATTCCAGCGCGTCGCAGGTCAGGCCCTCATAGGCCGCGCCCTGGAACACGAAGCCGTTGAGCTGCGCATTGCCGGCCTGCCGCTCGCCGTCCTGGATCAGCTTGGCGGTTTCGGTCAGCTCCTTCCAGGTCTCGGGAATCTCGCGGCCGTATTTCTCGAGAAGATCCTTGCGGTAGTAGAGCGCCGGCGCATCGCCGAAGAGCGGCATGGCGACGAGCTTGCCGTCTACGGTCTGCGACTGGATCACGGCGGGCAGGTGCTGGCCGACCACGTCCTTCATCGCGTCGGTCAGATCGACGAGATTGGCGGCGAGCTGCGGCGCCCAGATGACGTCCGTGCGGTAGACGTCGACATCCTTGTTGCCGGCCGAAAGCCAGAGCCGGTACTGGCCGAACTGGTCGGTGGTCGAGGCGGGCATGGTGACGATGCGCACCGTGTGGCCGGTCGCCTTCTGGAAGGCGTCGAGCTGACCGCGCATCTCGTCCACGTCCCGGCCGATCGAGCCGAGCGCGATTGCCAGATCCGCGGCCGAGGCCGTGCCACTCAACAGCGAAACGCCCAATGCGAGCGAGCCGACCCATGTCGCCAAAGATGCCATTCGACTGTCTCCCCCCTTGAGCGGGACCGACCGAACGGAAAAGGTCCGATCCCGCGATCACGCTCTGACGCGCCGCCTTTCCGGCGGCTTCTTTCCCAAGGGAAAGCTAGCACGCACAACACGCGAGGGAAGAGAGCGACCGCGAGTTCTTAACGGCAAGTTGAAACTCGGGGCGAAACGACGTCGAAAGAGTGTCAGGAGGAGGGCTGGGTCAGAAGGCTGCGGCGCTGGCGCGCGGCGGCGAGCGTCAGGCTGATGCGCTCGCGCATCTCGTCGGCCGAAGCGCGCGGGAGGTCCGGCGAACCGGCGGCGTCCGCGGGCGCGGGCGTGCTCGCCGCCTCCTCGCCGTTCTCGATCGGCCCGATCTCGCGCACGCTGCGCGCGCCGGAGCGACGAAGGCCGATGGCGCGGATGCGGTCCCGTAGCTCGGCGCGGCGGCGGTCGAGATCGCCGTCGTTCTCGTCGAACTCCGCCGTTTCCTCCGCCTCGCGGTCGTATTCGCTCTCGTGAAGCGAGGGGGCCGTGACGAGCTCCTCGCTCGGCAATGGTTCGGTCGGCAGGTCGGCCGAACGATCGACGGGAGCTGCGGCCGCAACCGGCATGGCCAGACGCTCGACCGGCTCGCCGGCGGAGCCGCGCAGCGGCCAGGCTTCGGCCCGCGCGCCGCTCGGCGCGCCGATCTCGTCCGCCTCGCGCCCATAGGCCGCGCGCATCCCGGCGGGCGCCAGCGGCGCGTTCGGCTCCTCGCTCCCGAAGGAGCGTGCGCCGTCGCCCGGCTCGCCGCGCGTCGAAGCGCCGCCGCGCAGGATCGCCAGCATGGTGCCGAGCGCGGCGAGGAACAGGCCGATGCCGAGCCCCGCGATGCCGCCGACCGCGGCCACGACCTTGCGCGACAGGCTGGAGGGCTGAAGCGGCACGGTGGCGTCGGAGATCACGCGCACGTTGGATGTGTTCAGGCTTTCCTGCTCGCTGGTCTGGCGCGTGCGCAGGAGATAGGCCTCGTACACGGCGCGCGAGGCATCGACCTCGCGCTCCAGCTCGCGCAGGCGCACGAAGGAATTGCTGGTCTCGATCTGGCGCGAGCGCAGGGCGTCGATCTGGTTCGACAGGTCGGCTTCGGTCGAGCGGGCGCGGGCGAGTTCGGTCTGGGCCGAGGCCACGATGCGGCCGAGCTCGTTCTGGATCGCGCGGCGGGCGGTCGCCACCGCTTCCTCGGCGGCGATGCGCTGGGGATGGCGGGGTCCGAGGCGCGTCGACAGAACCGCCGCGCTCTGGGCGGCGTCCGTATAGGCCTGACGCAGGCGCTGAAGCGTCTCGGAGCCGAGGCTTTCGGGCGAGGAGCCTTCCACCACGTCGTTGACGCTCGCCCGGCGCAGCGACTGGGCGCGCACGTCGAGCGTCGTGATCTGGGAGCGCACGTCGGCGAGCTGGCTGTTGACGCGGGTGATGTAGTCGTCGTCGATCAAACGGCCGCCGACGCCGACGAGCCTGTTCTCGGCCTTGTAGGCTTCCACCGCGTCCTCGGCGCTGACGACGCGCTGGCGCAGTTCGGCAAGGCGCGACGAGAGGGCCGTGGTGGCCCGGCGCGCCAGTTCGGACTGGGCGCGGCCCTGCTCGGCGATGAAGGTTTCCGTCAGGAGGTTGGCGAGCTGCGCGGCCTTTTCCGGGTCCTCGGAGGTCACCGCCACGTTGATGACGAAGCTGTTGGGCGCGCGCGCGGCTTTGACGTGATCGGCGAACCGGGAGATCGTCAGCAACTGGCGATCGCGCACCATCGCCGCGTCGTCGGAGGTGAACAGCGCGCTGAGGACGCTGGTGAGACCGCTGAGAAGGCTGGTGCGCGTGCCGTTGAACTCCGGGTCCGCCGTCAGCCCGGCCTTGGACACGACGCGCTCCAGAACCGAATGGGAGGTCATCACCGCGATCTGGCTTTCCACCAGCGCCAGCGTCGCGTCGGTGGACATGCCGCCCGGCGCGGAGGTGACGTCGTTCTGGACGATGTTCAGATCGCGCGGGTCGAGAACGAGCTGGGCGACGCCCGTGTAGAGCTTGGGGGTGGAATAGGCATAGGCCGCCGCGAGCCCGAGGCCGAGAAGCGTGGTGAGGACGACGAGCCCGCGCCGGCTCCAGATGCCGCGCGCGAGCGTCGCGGGATCGAACAGGGACATCTCTTCCTCCGGCTTCTGGCGGAAGTTCGATTCGGAGCCGTGAACGCGCTCCGCGACGCTGTCGGAATGAAACATCCGGAAATGGCCCGCTCGCTTCGAAACTTGTTAAGCCAACATTCACGCAATAGGGCAAACAAAGCATTAATGGGACGCGAGGGCACACGCCCCTCACCCGAATTCACGCCGTCAACAGCTTGTTGCGCAGCGTCGCGTACCAGGCCTTGGGCCGCAGATCGGCATCGAAGGGCAAGGGCCGGTTCGGCCGGCCGTCGGTGCGGGGCATGGCGTCCGGAACCCAGGTGTAGCGGTCGCTGATCCCCCAGGTGATGACCGCATGGGGGCGCTGGCCGGAAAACAGCCCGTCGAGGAAGTCGCTCACCACCACCTCGGCCGCCTCGTCGATCGCCGCCTCGTCGCCGCGCACCTGAAAGTCGATCACGTCGAGTTCGCTGGCCAGAAGACCGACGCCGAGCGCCTTCAGGTCCTGCCCGAAGCGGGCGAGCGCCTCGCGGTCGACGCGGATATGGCTGTAGAGATGGGCCTGCAGCCCGACCATATCGACCCGCAGCCCCTCGTCCTGCAGCGAGCGCACGAGCTTGAGAATCTCGGCGCGGCGCGCGTCGTAGCGCGGTCCCTCGAATTCGAGATCGTATTCGTTGATGACAAGAAGCGCGTTCGGATCGGCCCGCATGGCCGCGCGGAAGGCGAGAGGAACATGCCGGCTCCCCAGCCGCCTTTGCCAGAACGTGTCGCGCATCGGGCCGCCGCGCTCGCGCGGGTCGTGGGCGATCACCTCGTTCACCACGTCCCAGCTTCCGAGCCGGCCGCGATAATGCGCGGCCACCGTCTCGATATGATCCACCAGCACCCGTTCCGCGTCGGCCGGGTCGCGGATCGCCTCCAGCCAGGGCGGGTTGGTGGACCACCAGACGAAGGCATGGCCGCGCGACGTCATCCCGCGCTCGCGCGCCCAGTTCACCATCCGGTCGGCCGGGTCGAACCAGAATTCCGGCCGCGTCGGGCGCAGAAGGCCGAATTTCAGCTCGTTGGACGGCATCAGGAGATCGCATTCGCGCTCGATCAGGGCACGATAGGAAGCGTCGGCCTCGAACTGGTCCACCTGCACCGCCGCGCCAAAGGGCACGCGGCGCGAGGCGGCCCGGGCGGGCACGGGGCGCAGGCTCGCCGCCCCGACGAGCGCGGCGCTCCCCGCCAGGAACGAACGGCGCGTTAAGGCCGCCGCACTAGACTGGGGGGCGGAAAAGGCGTTCGAATGGCCCTGCCCGTCCCGGCTGGCGGCGGCCCCGTCTTGCCGCCCGCCTCCGCCCTGAGGGTGCGAAGAGGCGGGGCGGCGGAAGGATCGGTCGGTCTTGTCGGTCACGTCCAATGGCCCTTTGGAGATTCGCCATGCATCCGGTTCGCAGCCTGGCTCGGCTTGCAAAGGCCAATCTTCACCTTCTGCGCGACTATGCCAAGCTCATCGGCGGATCGGCGGGACGCCTGGTCCTGTCGCTGGCCTATTTCACCGCGATCGCCAACGCCCTGTCGGTTTCGGATTTCGGCCTGTTCGCCACGGCCTCGGCGACCGGCATCGTCCTCTCGCGCATCGCCGGCCTCGGCTTCGTCTCGCCGCTCTACCGCGCGGCCACGCGCAAGCCGCATCTCGTGGGCACCTACACCGCCGGCTATCTTCTGGCGCTGCTCGCCTCGCTGCCGCTCGTCGCGCTGGCCGGGGCGGCCTTCTTCGCGCTCGTGTTCAAGGGCGACATGGCGCTCCTGCCCTTCGCGCTGGTGGTCCTGGCGGAGGTGATTGGCTGGCGCTCGCTGGAGATCGTGTGCATCGTCAACAACGGGATGGGCCAGTTCGGACGCGCCTCGATCCTCGTCGTGTTCGGCTCGGCGGCCAAGGCGCTCGCCGCCCTCCTCTTCGCCCATTCTGGCCTCGGCGCGGGCGATCTCCAGTCCTGGGGCCTGTTCTATCTCGCCGCCAATCTCGGCTCGGCGCTATTGGGCATTCTTCTCTTCTACCCGCGCCAGCGGCTGCGGCTGCGCCCCGCGCTCTATCTCAAGCGCCTGTCCGACAGCCTCGCCGTCGCGGGCGCGGACATTCTCTTCTACTTCCAGTCCGAGCTCGACAAGCTCCTCGTCCTGTCGCTCGGCGGCGCGGAGGTCGCCGGCATCTACGCCATGCTGATGCGCCTCATCGACCTGACGGCGCTGCCGGTGCGCTCCTTCAACATGATGATCGTGCAGAAGCTGATCCGCAGCCCCGGCTTCCTCCAGTCTTGGCGCCGCCGCTGGATGGTGGAAGGCGGCATCGCGCTCGTGTCGGTCGCCGGCATGGCGGCGCTCGGCCTCGTTCTGACGGTCGCGCCGACGCTCCTCGGCCGCAACGTCGCGGATGCCGCGCCCCTGATCCTCCTCGTTCTCCTCGTGCCCGCCTTCCGCAATCTCGTGGAATATCAAAGCGAGCTTCTTTACGCGCGCGGGCGCACGGGGATGCGCGCCGCGATCCTGGCGCTGCTCGGCGGGCTCAAGGCGGGCTTCCTGACGCTGCTTCTGCAGGGCGCGGCGACGACGCCGGAGGGCGTCTGGATTCAGGGGCTGAACGGGGTCTTCGCCGCGCTCTGGATCGCCTCGGCCGGCGCGAGCTACATCGCGCTCGACTGGCGCAACCGCGCGCCGCGCCCGCAGGGACGGGCCGGCTCGCCGGACATCGCCGCCGCCTGAGGGCCGGGTGCCGATCCCGCTTCCGGCGTCAGGCTTCCGGCGTCAGGCGCCGAGCCCGACGACGCGTCGGATCAGGCCCGGGTCCGTGCCGGTGAAGGACTGGAGGCCGAGCGCCACCTGTTCGGGCGCCATCTCGGCCAGAAAGGCTAGAAGCCCCGCCTCGTCCAGCGGCGGCCCGTCCCAATACACGGCGCAGAGCCGCTCGTCGGTCGCGATATGCCGCTCCGGCCGGCCCTCCACCTCGTCCACGAAGCGGCCGTAGATCGTGCATTCCGAGAGCGCGCGCGAGCCGGCGAGCGCGATCATGGCGGGCCGGCGCATCACCGTCCGGATGCGCTCCAGCATGGCGCGCACCGTGTCGCGCCGCCAGGCGATCAGCGTGTTGATATAGGTCGGCGCCGGGATCGGGTCGGGCGCCAAGCCGAGCAAGGCCGCCGCGCGCTGCGACCAGCGCGCGTGTTCGGCCCGCCGCTCGGGTTCGACATGGGCCATGCCCTCGGCGCGGCGATAAAAGCGCACCGCATCGCCCGACACGAAATGTCCGGCGTCGAAGGGCTTCACGAAGACGACGTCCGAATCGAGCGAGACGAGCACGTCCTCCTCCATTGCCGCGCCCATGGCGATGCGCCGGAGTTGCTGGACATGCCAGCCGCGCAAGGGCAGGCCGAAGGGCGACAGCCAGAGACGGCGGCCCCGATCGAACGGATCGGAGATCGGCCGGAGCCAGACGGGCAGAAGATCGCGCTCCGACACGACGCGGCGGCGCGGCCCTTCCAGCGCGCGAAACAGCGCGACGTCCCCCTCTTCCACCAGAATGTAATGGACGGAATGGCCGGTCACGAAGCGATCGAGGCTCTCGCACAGGATCCGGCAGCGCTCCCAGTCGCCGCGATAGGACGAAGTGACGAGCGCGATGGATAGGGTCATCGATCAATCCGCGCTGGCGAGCCCTTCGCAAGGCTCGATCGGGTGGGCGTGCCGACGGGCTCGCGCCGATCGTTCATGCGCAAGCCTATCGCCCCACATGTGCAAAGGCGTCAACTTCGCCGGCCTCGCTTTTTTGCAGGACGGGCTCGGATCGCATGTCCGCATCCCTTCCGCCATCAGGGTTTTGGGTGAGTGCGCGCCTCGCGAAAGACGCCCCCGGCATGGCGGCGCTTGAAGGATCGTTCACGCCTTTGCGTCAGGCTCCGCGCCATGACACACGCCGCTCTCGCATTGCCGTCCCTGCCGCCGGGCGTTCTTCTCGAAACCGTCTCGCCGGGCCTCGACGCCGCCGTCGGGATCGCCGTCGTGGTGCCGACCTTCCGCCGGCCGGAGCTGCTCCTGCGCACGCTCGAGTCGCTACGCGCGCAGGACACGAAGCGGCGCTTCGCCGTGATCCTGGTGGAGAACGACGCGGAAGGGCGCGCGGGCCTCGAGGCCGCCCGGCCCCTGATCGAGGCAGGCGCGATCCACGGCATGGCCGTGGTCGCCGAGGCGCGCGGCAATTGCTCGGCCTATAATGCGGGTTTTTCGGCGGCACGGCGCGTCCTGCCCCGGCTCGAGACCGCCCTCATCATCGACGACGACGAAGCGGCCGAGCCCGGCTGGATCGAGGCGCACCTGACCGCCTTGGAGCGTTTCGGCGCGGACGTGACGGGCGGACCGCAGGTTCCGGTCTTCGAAGAGCCAGGCCGTGAGGCTCTGGCTGATCATCCCGTGTTCCGCGCGCCCTATGAGGCGAGCGGACCGGTTCAGGCGCTCGTGTCCTCCGGCAATGTCGCGATCCGCGCCAGGGTTCTCCAGCGTATGGGCGAGCCCCTGTTCGACACGCGCTTCGACTTCACCGGCGGGGGCGATGCCGATCTCTTCTCGCGCTGCGCACGGGCCGGCTTCCGCTTCGCTTGGTGCCACGAGGCGGCGGTTCACGAAGTCGTGCCCGCCCGGCGCACGGAATTTTCCTGGATCAACGCGCGGGCGCTGCGCAACGGCGCCCTCTCGACCCTCGTGCAGCGCGGGCGCGACGGGCGGGCGCGCACGCTCGCCAAAAGCCTGGCGCTGGCGCTCGCCGCCCCGCCGCGCTCGGCCTGGGCCGCGTGGCACTCGCGCTCGCTTCTGATCGGGCTCTACCATCTGCAGATCGCCGCCGGCCGCCTCCAGGGCGAGTTCGGCCGCGTCGGGGAGCAATATCGCAAGCCGGAAAGCAACTGACGGCCGCGTTTTTTCCGGGCGGCCGGTCGCAGCGCAGGCCCCGGCGCCCTAGCTGGGCGATGACGCCCGCCCGGCAGACCGCCGGCCCCGACGGGCGAACAGACTGACGAACCGATTGGCGAACCGACCGGCAAGGAGAAACGAGCGACGATGGACCTTCTTCGATTGATGGCGCTCGACCAGGGCGATCTCGACATCGTGTCGGCCCATGTGCAGGACGCGGTGATTCGCGTCGGCGATCTCGACTTCTCCGCCGCGCGCCGGCAGTTCACGGTGCCGATGAACCGCTTCGTCTGGGAAAAGACGCCGCCGCGCCAGGGCCTGTTCCGCCGTCGCGGCGAATACGAGCGCCGCCGCAGCGTCCTGCATTTCGACCGGGTGACATCCGTCAAGCGCAGCGGCTTCGCGCAAGGCGACGACGAGGCCGTGCTGGCGCTTCTGGCGGTGCGCTGGAGCGTGCGGGACGAGCCGTCGGGCACGATCGACCTTGTGTTTGCGGGCGGTGCCGCGATAAGGCTCGACGTCGAATGCATCGAAGCGCAGCTGACCGATCTCGGCGCCGCCTGGAGCACCCCGTCGCGGCCCGACCACGACAAGGGCTGACGGGTCGAAGCGCCGAGGCGGCAGGCCGCGCCGAGGGAGAGTGCCTGACGTGCCGCAACGGCTTCACCTGAGCGAACCCGATTTCGAAACGCGCTTCCGCGCCCTTCTCGTCGCCAAGCGCGAAGCGTCCGTGGATGTCGAGACGGCGGTGCGCGCCATTATCGACGACGTGCGCGCGCGCGGCGACGCGGCCGTGATCGAACTCACGGCCCGCTTCGACGAACTGACGCTGACGCCTGAAACGCTGCGCGTGCCCGAAAGCGAGATCGAGGCCGCGCTGGCCGCGACGCCGCGCCAAACGCGGGACGCGCTGGAACTCGCCCATCGGCGCATCGAGAGCCATCACATCCGGCAGAGGCCGAAGGATGATCGCTACACCGACGCGATCGGCGCCGAGCTCGGCTCGCGCTGGACGGCGGTGGAATCGGTCGGCCTCTACGTGCCGGGCGGCGCGGCGAGCTACCCGTCCTCCGTTCTGATGAACGCGGTGCCGGCCAAGGTCGCGGGCGTCGAGCGCATCGCCATGGTGGTGCCGGCCATGCGCGGGGCCTTGAACCCGCTGGTTCTGGCCGCCGCGCGCATCGCCGGCGTGTCCGAAATCTACCGCATCGGCGGGGCGCAGGCGATCGCCGCGCTCGCCTATGGCACAGAGAGTATTCCCCCCGTCGCCAAGATCGTCGGCCCCGGCAATGCCTATGTGGCGAGCGCCAAGCGGCAGGTCTTCGGCACGGTCGGCATCGACATGATCGCCGGCCCCTCGGAAGTTCTGGTGATCGCCGACGGCGACAACGATCCGGACTGGCTGGCCGCCGATCTTCTGGCGCAGGCCGAGCACGACCGCGCCGCGCAGTCGCTTATCCTCACCGACAGCGAAGAGCTTGCCGCCCGCGTCGAAGCCGCGGTGGAGCGCCAGCTCGCCACGCTCTCGCGCGCCGAGACGGCTCGCGCGAGCTGGGCCGAGTTCGGCGCGGTGATCGTGGTGGAGGACCTCCTGCGCGACGCCCCTCCCCTAGCCGACCGGATCGCCGCCGAGCATCTGGAGATCGCGACCGACGACCCGGACGCGCTGTTCGCGCGCATCCGCAACGCGGGCGCCGTGTTCCTCGGCCGGCACACGCCGGAGGTCATCGGCGATTATGTCGGCGGCTCCAACCACGTCCTGCCGACGGCCCGTTCGGCGCGCTTCTCCTCCGGCCTTTCGGTCCTGGACTTCGTGAAGCGCACGTCGATCCTGAAGCTCTCGGCCGAAGCCTTGCGCGAGCTCGGCCCCGCCGCCATCGAGCTTGCCCGCGTCGAAGGGCTCGACGCGCATGGGCGCTCCGTCGCCATCCGGCTCAATCTCTAGAGGCAGTCATGGAGCGCGGACATCTCGTTTCGGTCGATCTCGACGATTCCATCGGGCGCGCGGCGCCCGACGTGGAGCACGACCGCGCGGTCGCGATCGTCGATCTGATCGAGGAGAACCTGTTCGAGCCCGCCGGTTTCGAGGGCGGGCGCTTCCGCCTGAAGCTCGCGCTGGCCGACCGGCGCCTCGTCTTCGACATCGCGGACGAGGCCGGCGGGAAGCTCGCCGTTCACATCCTCTCGCTTACCCCCTTCCGCCGGGTCATCCGCGACTATTTCCTGATCTGCGACAGCTATCACGAGGCGATTCGCACCGCGACGCCCTCGCAGATCGAGGCCATCGACATGGGACGGCGCGGCATACACAATGACGGCTCGGACCTTCTGCGCGAGCGCCTGAAGGGCAAGATCGAACTGGACAAGGATACGGCTCGGCGCCTGTTCACGCTGATCTGCGTCCTCCACCGGCGCGCGTGACGGAAGGGGAGCGGGTTGGCCATCAGCATCGACGCGCACGGGAGACGGACGGCATGACCGCTCCTTCCCCGTCCCTTCCCCGGTCCATCCTCTTCGTCTGCGGGGCGAACTCGATCCGCTCGCCGATCGCCGAGGCCATCGCGCGCTCCACCCTGCCGCCCTCCACCTATATCGCCTCGGTCGGCGTGAAGGACGGCGAGCGGGACCCGTTCGTGGACGTGATCCTCGCCGAAAAGGGCCTCTCGCTCGGCGACCGCAAGCCGCAGAAATGGGACGATCTGGCGGACGGCTATTTCGACCTCGTGGTGACGCTGTCGCCGGAAGCCCACCACGCCGCGATGAGCGCGACCGAAGCCGACGCGACGGCCGTGGAATTCTGGCCGATGCCCGATCCATCCGTCGTCAACGGCAGCCGCGACCAGATCCTCGAAGCCTATCGCGACGTCTATCGCCGCATCTCGGCCCGGTTGCAGGACCTCTGTCAGAAACGCTGACGCGTCGCCCTGCGCCGAGCTTGGCGACGGATCGCGGCCTCAGCGGCGAAGCGTTCGGGAGGGCGTTTCGCCAAAGCGCATTCGATAGACGCGCGCGAAATCTCCCTTGTTGATATAGCCCCAGGCGGCCGCGATGTCGGCGACGCTGGCGCCCGGCGCCGCCGCCTGAAGGTCGCGCCGCACGCCCTGAAGGCGTTGCTCGCGCAGGAACTGGCTCGGCGGATAGCCGCGAAACCGGCGGAACGCCTCGCTGAGGGCGCGAAGACTTGTGCCGGCCGCCCGCGCCACCTCGGTCATGGCCGGCAGTTCCGCCGCCCGCTCGGCCATGTAGCTTTCGGCCATGCGCACCACGCGCGGCGCAAGCGCGTTGCGTGGGTCGGACAGGTCGAGCCCGGCATTTCCGGCCCATTCGTTGAGGAGATGGACGCAGATCGTCTGCTCGAGATGACGCCCGATGCGGTCGGAGGCCAGCCGGTCGGGCGCCTCCGCGATGCAGCGCATCACATAGTCCATCAGCGCCAGCCAGCTCGACCCCTTGCCGCCGAGACCGCATTTGTGTCGCCACAGGGCGTCGCCCGGCACGAAGCCGAACCAGTCCTGGCACACCTGCTCCAGAACGGCATGGGGAATGGTCAGGTTGAGCTGGAGATGGTCGGGATCGAAATCCACGAGATAGTCGGTGCGGCTGCAATCCACCACGAAGCTCTCGCCGAACCCCGTCTCGACCGCGCCGCCCCCGTCCAGCCGGTGGCGCGCGTTGCCGCCGATCGTGGTGAGGACGACGGCGTTGCCCGCGTCCTGCGACCAGTCCCTGATATGGACGGGAATGCCATAGGCGAAGCGTGTCACGGTGATCCGGCCGACCATGGCCGAATGCATGGTGGAGCGGGGCTGCGCCGCGCGGCCCGTCGGCGACACCGCATAGGGCATGTAGACGCGGCGGGACCAGTCGCCGATCTCGTCCCAGTCGCGCGAGAACACCTTGTGGTGCTGCTGGATCGCGCGCCCGCGCGCATCGAACAGAAGAGCCTCCCGCAGCATCGACGCCCCTCCCAAGACGCATATTGCCGACGATCCGAAGCTAGCAAAGGATCGCGCCGTCCCGCAATCCACGCGCTCGGGCGTGGTGAACTCCCGCCGAATTTCGACATTGCGCGCCGATACCCGACAGTCCCTCCCCCTCGCCTCGCTAGGGTCGTGGAGGCGCCCCGCGCCGGCGGGAGGCCGGACGGGGGCATCGCGTCAGGGAGGAAATCCATGTCCGACACCATTCAGACCGCGGCTCAGGCCGTGCTCGATCGCACCGTCGCCGCACAGCCGAGCGTGCCCGGCGTCGCGGCCGTCGTCACCGACCGAACCGGCAATCTCTTCGAAGGCGCGGCCGGCCTGCGGGAGGCGGGCGAGGATGCGGCGATGACGCCCGACAGCGTCTTCGCCATCTTCTCCACCACCAAGGCGATCACCGGCACGACGGTTCTACAGCTCGTTGAGGAAGGCCGGCTCGATCTCGACGCGCCCGCCAAGGCCTATGCGCCGGCGATCGGCGAACTGCAGGTGCTCGACGGCTTCGAAGCGGACGGCACACCGCGCCTGCGGCCCCCCAAGCGCGACATCACCACGCGCATGTTGATGCTCCACACCGCCGGCTTCGGCTACGACTTCTTCAACGAGCGCTACAATCGCCTCGCCGAGGCCGGCCGCCAGCCGAGCGTCATCACCGCCTCCCACGCCGCCTTGAACACGCCGCTCCTGTTCGACCCCGGCGAGGCCTGGGAATATGGCAGCAATATCGACTGGGCGGGGCAGGTCGTGGAGGGCGTGACCGGGCAGCGGCTCGGCGAGGTGATGAAGGCCCGAATCTTCGAGCCGCTCGGCATGGAGGACACGGGCTTCGTCCTCTCCCCCGCCATGCGCCAGCGCCGCGTCACGATGCACCAGCGCGACGAGGCCGGCGCCCTCACCCCGCTCCCCGATTTCGAGCTGCCGCAGCCGCCCAAGGTCGACATGGGCGGGCACGGGCTCTACTCGACGGCGCTCGACTACGCCAAGTTCATCCGCATGTGGCTGAACGACGGGGCCGGGCCTGGGTCCCGCGTGCTTGAGCCCGAAACCGTCGCCATGGCCGAGCGGAACGGCTTGGGAGAGATGAAGATCAAGGGCCTGCCGGGCGTCATCCCGGGCCTGTCGAACTATGCCGAGTTCTTCCCGGGAATGCCGAAATCCTGGGGCTTGACCTTCATGATCAACGACGAGGACGCGCCGACCGGCCGTCCGGCGGGCTCGCTCGCCTGGGCGGGCCTTGCCAATCTCTATTACTGGATCGACCGGCGAAACGGCATCGGCGGCTTCTGGGCGACGCAGATCTTCCCCTTCGCCGACCCGGCTTCCGTCGGCGGCTATCTCGATCTTGAAACGGCTGTCTATCGCAGCCGCCTCGCCGACGCGGCCTGACGGCAGATCGAGAGCCTCCCTGCGGGAGGTGGGCGCCTAGTGGGCGTCCACCTTCACGTTCCCGCCCGGCCGGCGGATCATGATCGTGAGGAAGCACAAGCCGACGAAGAGCGCCGTCAGCGCGACGAAGACGTCGCCGAAGGCCATGACGCTCGCCTCGCGGTGGATCAACCCGCTCATCTGCTGCAAGGCAACATTCGTTCCGTCGAGGCCGGCGGCGTTGAAGCTCGAGGCCATGTCGCTCAGCCGGTCCTCGGCGACTTGGCTGCCCCAGCGCACGCGCTCGGCCAGACGGTCGTAATGGAGCGCCGTGCGGTCGTTGATCATCGTGTTGATGATCGCGAGCCCCACAGCGCCGCCGAGATTGCGCGTCAGATTGTAGAGGCCGGAGGCGCCTTTCATCTTCTGCGGCGGCAGCGTGCCGAGGGCGATGTTGTTGATCGGCACCATGGCCATCATCAGGCCGAAGCCGCGCAGGATCTGCGGGATGAAGAGTTCGTAGAAGTCCCAGTCGTGCGTCAGCCCGCTCATGAGCCAGGTGCCGAGGCCAAAGGAGGCAAAGCCCATGGCCATCATGACGCGCGGGTCGAGCTTGGAGGAGAGCTTGCCCGAGATCGGCGCGGTGAAGAACATGGCGAGGCCCGAGACGAACATGGTCTCGCCGATCATCAGCGAGTCGTAGCCCCGGATGCGGCCGAGATAGACGGGGTAGAGATAGGTGAGGCCGTAGAGGCCGACGCCCATGATGAAGGAGAAGAGCGAGCCGAAGGCGAAGTTGCGGTTGGCGAAGGCCGTGAGATCGACGATTGGCTCCTTCGCCGTGAAGGCGCGGTAGAGAAACAGAAGCGCGCCGGCGACGAGGATCACCGTCATGACGACGATGGTCTGGCTGTCGAACCAGTCGTCGAGCGGCCCTTCTTCCAGGACATATTCGAGCGAGCCGAGGAAGGCCGCCATGCCGAGAAGGCCGAACCAGTCGAACTTGGAAAAGAGCGACCATTCGGGCTTGTCGAAATCCACGAGATTCCAGACCGCCAGCGTGACGAGAATGCCGAAGGGCACGTTGATCAGGAACAGCCAGTGCCAGGACAGGGCATGGCTGAGATAGCCGCCGACCGTCGGGCCGATGGTCGGGGCGAGCGTCGCCACGAGGCCGATCATCGGCGAAACCACGGCGCGCTTGGAGGGCGGGAAGATGGTGAAGGCCGCCGCGAAGACGCTGGGGATCATGCCGCCGCCGATGAAGCCCTGCACGGCGCGGTAGAAGATCATCTGGTCGATATTGGTGGCGGTGGCGCAGAGCGCCGAGGACAGCGTGAAGCCGGCCGCCGCGAGCGTGAAGAGGATGCGCGTCGACATCATCCGGGCGAGGAAGCCCGACAGCGGGATCATCACCACTTCGGCGATCAGATAGGCGGTCTGGACCCAGGCGATCTCGTCGGTCGAGGCCGACAGGCCCGCCTGGATCTCGGCCAGCGAGGCCGAGACGATCTGAATGTCGAGAATGGCCATGAACATGCCGAAGACCATGGCCATGAAGGCCAGCATCCGGCGCATGGGGATCGTGTCCCCGCCCCCCGAGGTCGGAGTGGCCGGGCTCTGCGGCAGTTTGGTGTCGGCGGTCACGGAGGACATGGCGCTTGAGCTCCCGCCGGGAGCCTTAGGCCCCGGCCATGGAAACGAACAGGCAGGCGAGCGGGTCGCCCCCCATCGCTCATGCGGGCGGGGTGCGATCAGGGCGCGGCAAACGGGCTGCGCCCCCGGGCGCTCAGGGCGTCCGGGGGAATGCGGTCGATTACTGGGTGTTGGAGGTCTGGGCGTCGGCGGTCTTGGCCGCGCCCGGCGCGGTGCGCGTGTCCACCGCGACCTTCACCGACAGGCCGGGGCGAAGCAGGCTCGCCTTCTCGTCGCTGCCGTCGATGGCGATGCGCACCGGCACGCGCTGCACGATCTTGGTGAAATTGCCCGTGGCATTGTCGGCCGGCAGAAGCGAGAAGACCGAGCCGGAAGCCGGCGACAGCGAGGCGACCGTGCCTTCGACCTCGACGCCCGGCATGGCGTCGACCTCGATGCGCACCTTTTCGCCGAGCGCGATCTGATGGAGCTGCGTTTCCTTGAAATTCGCGTCCACATAGACCCGGTCGAGCGGGACGACGGCGGCCAGACGCCGGCCGGGCGACACGAGATCGCCGGGCTGCGCCGAGAGATTGCCGACGACGCCGTCATAGGGCGCGCGGATCGTCGCGAAGGACAGGTCGCGCTCAGCCTGGTCGCGCGCCACCTGCAGACCCGGCAGGGCCGCTTGCGCTTCCACGATCTGCGCGTCGAACACGCCGACATTGGCCTTGGCGGCCGCGAGCGAGGCCTCGGCCCCGGCGAGCTTGGCGTCGGCCTGCGCCTTGGCCGAGCGGGCCTGATCGAGCGGGGCTTGCGCCACCGCGCCCGAGCGCACCAGATTCTCGGCGCGGCCGAGATCGAGCTGCGCCTGGTTGACGCCGGCCTCAGCCGCCTCGCGATTGGCTTGCGCTTCCGCCACCTGCTGCACCGCCGCCGACTGCTGCGCCTCGATACGCTTGATCGTGGCGTCCTGCGCCGCGATCTTGGCGTCCGCCAGTCGGGCGGCCAGCGCGTAATCGCCGCCGTCGATGACGATCAGCGGATCGCCGGCCTTCACGGTCTGGTTTTCCTTCACGGGAACCGACTGGACATAGCCCGTGACCTTGGGCGACATGATCGCCATGTCGGCGCCGACATAGGCATCGTCCGTCGTCACGAGGAAGCGCCCGTCCACCCACCATTGATGGCCGTACCACGCGCCGCCGCCGATCGCCGCCAGAAGCACCGCGCCGAGAAACAGCTTCTTCAAGGCGCCACCCTTCTTCCTGGGCGCGGCGGCCTTGGCCTCCGCCACCGGAGCGGCGGGCGCGGTTTCGGTCTTGCGGCCGACGATCTCGAGCTTGGGCGTGTCGGAGCGGGCCGGCCGGTCGGTCGGGGCGCGTTCAGTCGCGTCGGGCGCGTCAGGTGCGGACTTGGTCATTTCGGAAACCCCAATCGAACCGAACCGTTCGGTTCGACGTTGACATAACCGTGATGGATGGGCATTTCAAGTCGAACACGGCTCTGACGCATAACTTAATGCGGCACGCTTAAGATTCTTCCGAAGGACCGCTCGATGAGCCTTGCCACGTCCCCCGCCTCGCATCCCGCCGACGGTCGCTGTCCGGCGGGCGAGGACCCGGCCAAGCGCCGGCAGATCCTGGACGGCGCGCGGCGCGCCTTCGTGCGCATGGGCTTCGACGCTGCCTCGATGAATGACGTGACGCGCGAATCGGGCGTCTCGAAATCCACCCTCTATGTCTATTTCCGCTCCAAGGAGGAGCTCTTCGCCGCCCTGATCGGCGAGGAGCGCGACCGCTACTTCTCGGAAGTGGAAGCGCTTCTGGTGGATGCCGAGCACCCGCAGGAGACGCTGACGCGCTTTGGCGAGCGCTTGGCCAAGCTCGTCATGTGCCCGGAAGCCATGCATGCCAAACGCACGGTGATCGCCGTGGCGAGCCGGATGCCGCAGCTCGGCCGCGACTTCTATCGCCACGGGCCGCAGCGGGGGCTCGCTCTCCTCACCGCCTATCTCGACAAGGCCTGCGAGGCGGGGACGCTCGCCATCGAGGACCGCGCGCTCGCCGCCGCGCAGTTCATCGAACTCGCCACCGCCGGATCGCTTCGCCGCCGCTTCTTCGACGACGAGGTGCCGGAAGCGAGCGAGGCGGAAATCCGCGCCATCGTCGCCTCCGGCGTCCGGCTCTTCATGGCCGGCTACGGCGCGAGGGCGTGAGCGTGGCGGGGCGCAAGAAGCGCATCAAGACCAAGGTCATCGGCCTCGCCCTTCGCGATGGCCATCTCCTCGCCTTCGAGGTGACCGACGACAAGGAGCGGCTGCGCGGCGTGCGCCCGCTCGGCGGCTCGATCGAATATGGCGAGACCCGCGAGGAGGCGCTGCGGCGCGAATTCCGCGAGGAGCTCGATACCACAATCGAGATCACCGGCGAGTGGACCGTGTTCGAAAGCCTCTACGAGAAGCAAGGCGAAATCCGGCACGAATTCCTGTTCGCGGCACCGATCCGGCTTCTCGACCGCGACATTCCGCTGGATGGCGAGGCGACCTATCTCGAAGGCGACGGCTCGCTTTGCCGCGCGCGCTGGTTCGCGCTGGAGGCTCTGGCGCGCGGGGAGCCCAAGCTCTTTCCCGACGCGCTTCTTCCGTTTCTTCTGGAGCGCCCGTAGCGCTCGAGAGTAGAGCCGCGCTCAGCGACCGAGCGCGAATTCCGCAATCACGGCCTGCACGTCCTCGATGCCGAAGCCCTTTTCCGAGGAGGTCGAGAGGATCGTCGGATAGGCGGCGGGCCGCTTGCGGATCAATTCGCGCGTCGCCGCCTCGAGCTTGGGCATGGCGAGCGCGGAAATCTTGTCGGCCTTGGTGAGGACGATCTGATAGGACACGGCCGCCTTGTCGAGAAGCGACATGACCTCGAGGTCGTTCTTCTTGATGCCGTGGCGCGAGTCGATCAGCACGAAGACGCGCTTCAAGGTCGCGCGGCCGCGCAGATAATCGAAGACGAGCTTGGTCCAGGCGTCCACCTGTTCCTTCGGCGCCTGGGCATAGCCGTATCCGGGCATGTCGACGATTGCGACCGGCGGCAGGTCCGCCCCTTCCCCGCTGAAGCCGTCGGGCACGAAATAGTTCAGCTCCTGCGTGCGCCCCGGCGTGTTCGACGTGCGCGCCAGACCGCTCTGGCCGACGATGCCGTTGATCAGCGAGGACTTGCCGACATTGGAGCGGCCCGCGAAGGCGACCTCGGGCGGGCCTTCCGGCGGCAGGAACTTCATGGCCGGCACGCCGCGAATGAAGACCCAGGGGCGGGCGAAGAACAGGCGGCGACCCTCGTTGGCGGCGGTCGGATCGTTGGCGGGGGTCTGGCTCATTCGGCTCGCTCCAGGGCGTCGATGTCGGCGCCGCGAATGGCGGCAAGGTTTCGGGTGATGCGCTCGATCGGCCAGTTCCACCAGGCCACGCGCAGAAGGCGCTCGATCGTCTCGGGCGCGAAGCGGCGGCGGCGCTCCACCGCCGGATTGCCGGCGACGATCGCATAGGGCGCGACGTCCCTGGCCACCACGCTGAAGGCGCCGATCACCGCGCCGTCGCCGATCGTGACGCCCGGCAGGATCACCGCTTCCGCGCCGATCCAGACGTCGTTTCCGATCACCGTGTCGCCGCGCAGGCCCGCCGTGATCGTGCCGATGTCGAAGCCCTCCTCCCAGCCCTCTCCGAAGATATTGAAGGGAAAGGTCGAGAAGCCCGACAGGGCGTGGTTGGCGCCGTTCATGACGAAGCGCGCGCCGGTAGCGATGGCGCAGAAACGGCCGATCCGCAGCGTGCCGCCGAGAAAATCGTAATGGTGGAGGACGTTGCGCTCGGCAAAGAGCAGCGCGTTCTCGGGATCGTCGTAATAGGTGTAGTCGCCGATCTCGATCTTGGGATCGCGGATCAGGTTCTTGAGAAAGACGATCCGCTGGTGCGCCGGCACGGGATGGATCGCCTGGGGGTCGGGACCGAAGGGCATGGGTTCTCAGCTATCACGGCAGCGCGGCGCGGGTCCAATCCGGCGAACGAAAAAGCCGCCGACCTCCAGGGTCGGCGGCTTCGGGAAAGAGCGGGAAGGGCGAGCCCTTCGTCAGGCTTTGCTTCGGCTGAAGACGCCCTTCAGATTGTCCCACAGCTCGATCTTGGCGCCGTAGCGCTTCATGATGATCGACTGCTGGATGATCGAAAGCGTGTTGTTCCAGGTCCAGTAGATCACGAGGCCGGCCGGGAAGGAGGCCATCATGAAGGTGAAGATCACCGGCATCCAGGTGAACACCATCTGCTGCGCCGGGTCCGGCGGCGTCGGGTTCAGGCGCATCTGGATGAACATCGTGATGCCCATCAGGATCGGCCAGACGCCGACCATGAGAAGATGCGGCAGGGTGATCGGGATCAGGCCGAACAGGTTGAACAGGCTCGTCGGATCGGGCGCGGCGAGATCCTGGATCCAGCCGAAGAAGGGTGCGTGCCGCATCTCGATCGTGATGTAGAGCACCTTGTAGAGCGCGAAGAACACGGGGATCTGGACCAGAACCGGCCAGCAGCCTGCCGCCGGATTGATCTTCTCCTCCTTGTAGATGCGCATCATCTCCTGCTGCTGCTTGGCGCGGTCGTCGGCATATTTCTCGCGCAGCTCGGTGAGCTTGGGCTGCACGGTCTTCATCTTGGCCATCGACTTGTAGCTCTTCGACGCCAGCGGGAAGAAGAGGAGCTTCAGCGCCACGGTGATGAGCAGGATGGCGACGCCGAAATTGCCGGTCAGCGTATAGAGATGGTCGATCGCCCAGAACATCGGCCGGGTGATGAAATAGAACCAGCCCCAGTCGATCAGCTGGCCGAAATGCGAGATGCCGAGATTGCTCTCGTAGCCGTTGATGACGTCCACGACCTTGGCGCCGGCGAAGACGCGCGAGGTGGAGGCGAGCGTCGCGCCCGGCGCGATCGTCTCGGGCTCGTGCAGATAGTCGGACTGGTAATAGGCGCGCCCGTCCGAGGAATAGCGGAAGTTCGGCTGGAACGTGCCCTGGCCCTGCACCGGCACGAGCGCGGTCGCCCAGTACTTGTCGGTGATGCCGAGCCAGCCGGTCGCGGTCGGTGCGGGGGAGACGCGCTTGTCTTCCTCGATATTGTGGTACTTGACCTCCTGCAGGCCCTCCTCGCCGAAATGGCCGAGAAGCCCCTCGAACAGGACGTAGGCGGCGGCGACTTCGGGCTTGGAGAAGCGCACGACGCGGCCGTAGCGCGAGATCGCGACCGGCGCGGTTCCCGTGTTCTGGACGCTGTCCTCCACGGTGAACATGAACTTGTCGTCCACCGAGATGCGCCGCGTGAAGGTCAGACCCTCGCCGTTGGTGCTGGTCAGCGTGACGGGCGTCGCCGGCGTCAGCGTCTGGCCCGGCGCGGCCTCCCACAGCGTCTGCGGGCCCGGCAGGGCGCCGACATTCTGGCCGCTATAGCCGAGTTCGGCGAAATAGGCGTCCTTGCCGATCGTCTCGGGCGACAGAAGCACGATGGTGGGCGACGATTCGTCGACCGTCTCGTGGTAGCCCTTGAGGCGCAGATCGTCGAGGCGGGCGCCCTGGAGGTTGATCGAGCCCGAAACCGAGGGCGTGTCGATCTGGATGCGGGGGCTGGCGGCGAGCGCGGCGTCGCGCGTCTGGCCGGTGACTTCCGGCGTCCTCGACGTCGGCACCACGCTTTCGCGACCGGCCGGAGAAAGGGCGGGGTCCTGCGCGGTTCCGGCCGGGGTCGTCGGCGTCTGGAGCGTCGCCTGCGACTGCTCGGCCTGACGCTGCGCCTCCGTGCGCGGACTGATGACGAAGAACTGCCACCCGACCATTACGGCGATCGAAAGCGCCATGGCGATCAGGAAATTGCGGCTGTTTTCCATTATTCACTTCCCGAAGGGGGCGTTGGCGCCTTCCGTTCCGCTGACCTGGCCTTGGACACGCGACGCGACAATTCGCCGGCGAGCGTTTCGAAGGGCAGCGAAAGAAGATCGCGGCGGGCGACGATCACATAGTCGAAGCCCGTCGCCATGTCAGCCCCGCAGCGGATGCGGATCGCCTCGCGCAGGCGGCGACGGATGCGGTTGCGCTCGACCGCATTGCCGACCTTGCGCGTCACCGTCAGACCGTAGCGCGGCTCGTCGCCGTCGCCCCGGTCCAAAGCTTCGATCAAAAAGAAAGGGCCGTTCAAGCGACGGCCCTTGCGCACCGCGAGAAATTCGGCGCGCGTCTTCAAACGGCTGGCGATGGGACGATCCCTCGCGAGACCGGGCGGCCGGTCAGGCCGACAGGCGCTTGCGGCCGCGGGCGCGGCGAGCCTGGATGACCTTGCGGCCGCCGACCGTCGCCATACGGGCGCGGAAGCCGTGGCGGCGCTTGCGGACGAGCTTGGAGGGTTGGTAAGTGCGCTTCATCGTCTTTCATCCCGCGCCGTGCGGGCCTCTGGCAAAATCAATGGTTCAAGAACTGTCGAACGCGCGAAACTGCCGGCGAAGGCTTCCCTTCGCGGCTCAGCATTCGGTCTTCGGCCGGCCTTGTGCGGCAGATAGGGCCCAAAGTCAATCCGCCGCCGCCCGCCCCATGCCGGTTTCGGGCGAAGGTTTCGATTCCGGCGCGCCAGCGCGCGTTAACCCTGCTCCGTGAAATTCAGGCCGCGACGAGTGGGTTCGCACGGTTTCGTGACAATTGGATGGGTCCATTCTACATCAAACGGGTGAATTCGCCGGATCAGGGAACGGCCGGTCCGCTCGGCACGGTGTCGCGCACCCGAGCGGCGGCGTCCGGGGATCGGCGAACGGGCCCGACGCGGCATCACGCGGGGGCTTTTTTGGAAGAGGTGGCTTGAGACGGATCATGAGAGATCGCGCCGACGAAGCCGATCACGCGCCGCTGACACGACCGCGCTGGCGCCACCGCCTGTCGGTGCGCCTGTTCGCCGTGACGGCGCTTGCCGTGATGGGCGCCGAAGTGCTGATCTTCGTGCCCTCGATCGCCCATTTCCGGCAGGAATGGCTGGAAGCCAAGCTCGAAACCGTGTCGGTCGCCTCGCTCGTCGCCCAGTTCGGCGAACAAGGCCTCCTTCTCACGGCCGAACAGGAAGTCGACCTTCTGGAAGCGCTGGACGCGCGCCTCGTCGCCATCCGCCGGCCGGGCGAAACGCGGCTTCTGGCCCGCGCGGCCGATCTCGGGCCGGTCAGCCGCACGGTGGATCTCGGCAAGGAGCAGTTGCTCGCCTCGATCGGCATGAGCTTCGAGGCGCTTCTGACGGGCGGCGACCGGTTGATTCGGCTGATCGGCCCGATCGGCGACGGGTCGATGTCGGGCGAGATCGTCATCGACGAGCAGCCGCTCCATCGCGCCATGCTGGTTTATTCCGGCAACATCCTTCTCCTGTCCCTCTCCATCGCGAGCTTCGTGGGCGCGCTCGTGTTCGGCGCGCTCAATCTGTCGCTGCTACGACCGATTCGGAGGATGGTCAGCGCCATGCAGCGCTTCGGCCGCAACCCGGAGGACCCCGAACGGGTGATCGTGCCAGCCCGGCGCGCGGACGAGATCGGCATTGCCGAGCACGAACTCGCCACCATGCAGGCGACGCTCGCCCGCACGCTGCGCGAACAGCGGCATCTGGCCGATCTCGGTCTCGCCGTGTCGAAGATCAATCATGACCTGCGCAACATCCTGGCCTCGGCGCAGCTGATTTCCGACCGCCTTTCCACCCTGCCGGACGCGCAGGTGCAGCGCTTCGCCCCCGCCCTGATCCGCTCGCTCGACCGCGCGCTCGACTACACGCAGTCTGTGCTCGCCTATGGAAGGGCGACGGAAAGCCAGCCCAAGCGTCGGCGCGTCCATCTGCGGCTTCTCGTGTCGGAAGTGTTCGAAAGCCAGAACACGCATCCCGAGCGCCCGATCGACCTCGTCAACGCCGTGCCCGAGGGGATGGAGATCGACCTCGATCCCGAGCAGTTCTTCCGCGTCCTGTCCAATCTCGTGCGCAACGCGGTCCAGTCGATCGAGAGCGACGAGGCCGAAGCGCTGGTACGCCGCGTCACGATCTCCGCCACCGCCCTCCCCGCCTCCGATCGCATCACCGTGGAGGACACGGGTCCGGGCGTCAGCCCCCGGGCGCAGGAGAATCTGTTCCAGGCCTTCCGAGGCTCGACGCGGGCTGGCGGCACGGGGCTCGGCCTCGCCATCACGGCCGAGATCGTCCAGGCCCATGGCGGGCGGATCGCCCTGTCGAACGAGACGGCGGCGGGCGCGCGATTCGAGATCGACCTGCCGCGCGAGCCCGCCTGACGCCGCCGGCCGGGCGCCCGCCCCCTCCTCGCCATGCCCGAACGCCGGGCTTTCCGGCTCCCGATGCGCCCCGTTCGGGCTTCGTCATTTTTCTTTCGTCTAGCCGCTTGCATTCGCCACGGCTCGGGGGTACCAAGCGCTCACGAACGGCCGAGGCCAACGCCTCACCGCTTCATCGGCGCCCGTAGCTCAGCTGGATAGAGCACCAGACTACGAATCTGGGGGTCAGAGGTTCGAATCCTTTCGGGCGCGCCATACTATATTTGACGAGTTGAACGGTCGGGCTCACGCCCCATCGCTTCATCGGCGCCCGTAGCTCAGCTGGATAGAGCACCAGACTACGAATCTGGGGGTCAGAGGTTCGAATCCTTTCGGGCGCGCCATTTCTCGTCGAGAGCTGCGAACCATCCCGTTTCCACCCGCGCTTTGTACGTTTCGTCCTCAGCTGACTGGAAACGTCTGGCGCGCGTGCGGCCCGACCGATTCCCGGGCCGTCCGGCCGCTGTCCCGGCACCGGGATCTCGAACAGGCCGCGCGTGTCCATGGACGCCAGGGGAGCGGCAGCGTTCGCCGCTCATGGCTCAGTCGACAAGCCCGCCATGCGCTCGGACGTGCGCCGCGCCGCCCAACGGGCAGGCCGCGACTGTGCCCCCCGTTTGCAGCACGGCCCGTCCGGTTCGATGTCGAGCCGATGGACTGGCCCAGTGGAGCCTAGCGGACCAACTGGGTCTGGTAGCGCGGAGGATCGACGCGCTCGAAGCCGATCTTGCGCTTGCTCCAGGCTTCGGTCGATTGGAACAGGGTGTTCGGCTCGCGCAGATTGGCCTCCACCACGTCGAGATTGAGATCGAGGCCGAGGCCCGGGGCGGTCGGCACCTCGACATAGCCGTCGGTGAGGTAGTCGTCGGCAAGGCCCGTCACGAGATCGCCCCAGAAGGGCACGTCGAGGCCGTGATGCTCGACCGCCATCAGGTTCTGGATCGAGGCGGCGCAGTGGACATTGGCCATGAAGCCGATCGGCGAGCAGCAGGAATGCAGCGCCGTCGGCAGGCCGTAGCGATTGCCGTAGTCGGCGATGCGCTTGGTCTCCAGCATGCCGCCGGACGTGAGAAGGTCAGGGTGAAGGATGTCGAAGGCGCGCGTCTCGATCGCCTCGCGGAAGCCGTCCCAGAGATAAAGGTCCTCGCCGCCGGCAACGGGGGTCAGAAGCGCGTCCGCCACCTTCCGGTGGCCGGCGATGTCGGACCAGGAGACGGGGTCCTCCACCCAGGCGAGATTGAAGGGCTCCAGCGCCCGACCGATGCGGATCGCCTCGTCGGCGGTGACATAGCCCTCGCCGAAGTGATCGACGCAGAGCGACACGTCGCTGCCGACCTCCGCCCGAACCGCCCGCACGGTTTCGACGGCGGCCTCGATCCCCTTTTCCGAAATGCGCGCGCCCGGACCGGAGCCGGGAACGCGGACCGCTTTCGCGAGGTCGTATTCGTGGCGCGTGGGCGAGCCCATCAGGCCATCGGCGGTCGCCTCGAACAAACGCGGCGGCAGATCGAACTTGATGAAATCGAAGCCCATGTCGGCGCGCGCCTTCACGGCCTTGGCGTAGGCGTCCGGCGTCATCTCGGTGGGCGCGGGCGTGTCGCTGTAGATGCGCACGCGGTCGCGATAGCGCCCGCCGAAGAACTGATGGCAGGGCACGCCGTAGGCCTTGCCCACGAGATCCCACAGCGCGATCTCGATTCCCGATACGCCGCCCCCTTCCCGCCCATGGCCGCCGAAGCGCCGCATGACGTTGAAGATCATGTCGACATTGCAGGGGTTCTGGCCGAGCAGGAAATGCTTGAGCTGGAGCGCGCTCTCGGGATGGCCCCCGTCGCGGATCTCGCCGAGGCCGTAGAGCCCCTGGTTCGTCTCGATGCGGATCAGCGGATAGTAGCAGATGCCGGTGACGACGGCGATCCGCATGTCGGTGATCCGCAACTCGCTCGGGCGCGAATTGAGGCTCGCGGCATTCTCGATCAGCTCGGCCGAAGTCGGGTTGCGCAGGTGCCCGCCCAGAAGATGCTCGGTCACAGGTGTACTCCTTGGCTGAAGCATTCCCCCGGGAAATGCCCGCTTCGCATTCGATTGAAACGTCCGGCGCAAAGCCCGCCGGTTGGTTCGGTTCGGTTGGTTCAGTGGTTCAACCGCGCGCCGGTGCCGCGATGGAAGACATGCACCTGCTCGGGCGCGATCGAGGCCTCGAAGGGGCTGCCGGGATCGACGTCGCGCTCGCCATCCATCAGCGCGACGACATCCTGCCCGCAGAATTCGAAGGTGACATGGGTCAGGGCGCCGCTCGGCTCGACGAAGCGCGTCGGCCCGGCGAGCCGCGCCCCCTGGCCCTGGGCGAGAAGATGTTCGGGGCGAAGGCCCAATGTGATGGGCTGGCCGTCCTCGACGCGCGCGGTGGGCGCGACGCGGATCAGTTGCCCGTCCGCCAGACGCGCGGCCGGCGCGCCGGCGTCCTGCGTCGCGGTGGCCTCCAGGAAGTTCATCGCCGGCGTGCCGATGAAACCGGCGACGAAGAGGTTGGCCGGCTTGCGGTAGAGCGCGAGCGGACTGCCCTGCTGCTCGATCCGGCCGCCATGCATGACGACGATATGGTCGGCGAGCGTCATGGCCTCGATCTGGTCGTGGGTGACGTAGATCGAGGTGGTGCGAACCTTCTGATGCAGGAGCTTGATCTCGGCACGCATCTGCACGCGGAGCTTGGCGTCGAGATTGGAGAGCGGCTCGTCGAACAGGAAGACCTTGGGGTTGCGCACCACGGCGCGTCCCATCGCGACGCGCTGGCGCTGGCCGCCCGACAGCTGGGACGGACGCCGGTCGAGAAGGGGCTGGAGCCCCAGCATCCGCGCGGCCTCGCCCACCCGCGCCTCGATCTCGGCCGGCTTCTTGCCCGCGAGCTTCAGGTTGAAGCCCATGTTCTCGCGAACCGTCATGTGCGGATAGAGCGCGTAGTTCTGGAACACCATGGCGATGTTGCGCTCGCGCGGGGTCAGGTCGTTGACCACCGTATTGCCGATGGCGATGTCGCCATCGGTGGTTTCCTCGAGCCCGGCGATTATGCGCAGAAGCGTGGACTTGCCGCAGCCGGACGGGCCGACCAGTGCGACGAAGGCGCCATCGGCGATCGACAGGTTGATGTCGTGGATGACGTCCACGCTTCCGAACGACTTTCGTACGCCGCGCAAATCTACCGAAGCCATGCCGTTCTTCTCCCGAGTGTCTTTGAAGCTTCGCCGGGCGCTCGTCGCGCCCGGCAATGGTCGGCCAAGGGTCAGCCGGCGCGGCGCATGGCGCGCTCCCAGCCGGACGCCACCTCGTCCAGAGCGTCCTTGGCGGAGGCCTGGCCGAGATAGGCCTTCGACAGGCCGGCCCGCAACTGCGCTTCGAGCGCGCCCCAGTTCGGGTCGCGCGGGTTGGCACGCGCCGTCTTCAGCTGCTCGGCTGCGGTCGAGGCCCAGGCGTAGGACCCCGCGATTTCGGGGTCGTTCAGGACGGACAGGCGCGCCGAGGCGTTGCCCTTCTCCATCGAGCGCTTGGCCCATTCGCGGCTGGTGATGAACTGGACGAACTCGAAGGCCCATTCCTTGTTGGCGCTCCGCTCGGGAACGGCGAAGCACCAGCCGCCGAGCGAGGAGCGGCTGTCGGCCGCCGACTGCGCGCCGGGCACGGTGGAATAGGCCCAGAGCCCGCGCGTGCGCGAGGCCTCCGCCTTGTTGATCGGCGTCGCCGAGGCGTTGAGGACGAGGCCCATGGCGTAGCGGTCGTTCTGGGCGTTGGCGATGATCTCGTCCCACTCCCAGGTCAGCGCGTCCGGCGGGATCGACTTGTCGGTGTTGATGAGGCCGGCGACATAGTCGAGCGCCGCCACCGAGTTCTCGTTGTTGATCCAGATGTCCCGCTTGGCGAGGTCGTAGAAGCCGCCGCCGCTGGACAGGAGATAGGGACCGAAATGATCGACGATCGCGCCGCCCTGGCGGGCGCAGATGCCGACGCCGTAGCGATTGGGCGCGCCCGCCTCGGTGAGGCGCCTGGCGGCCTCGCGGTACTCGGCGAAGGTGCGCGGCGGCTGCGCGATGCCGGCGGCCTCCAGAAGGTCCTTGCGATAGTGCAGGATATAGGTCGTGCTGCGATAGGGGATGCCGCGCTGCACGCCGTCGTAGCTCGCGAGGTCGATCGAGGCGGGCGAGAACTCGTCCATGCCGAAATCGGCGGCGTAGCGACCGCCCGCCGTCTTCATCAGCTCGTTCACGTCGGCCATGTAGGGATGCATCCAGCCGATCATCGACGCGCCCATCTGCACGACGTCGAAACTCGTGGTGCCGCCGCCCGTCAGCTCGGCGCGCGCCCGCGTCACCATGGGCTCGTTGGGCAGCTGGACATATTCGACTTCGATGCCGGTCTCGCGGGTGAAGGCGGGGATCGCGTCCTGGATGATCGTGCCCTTCCAGGGCGCGGTGTCGCCGATCACGGTGAGCTTGCTGGGCTTGCTCTGGGCGAGCGCGGGGCGATAGGCCCCGAACGCCGTGGCGCCCAGCGCCAGCCCGGCCGCGCCCAGCATGAGGCTGCGCCTGTTCATCGTCGGCATCGCACTTGAGCCGTTCGGCCGCTTGGTCTCGTTCATCAACTTGGTCCTCCCACCGCGTTGTTGCTTCGGATTACTTGACCGCTCCCGACGAAAGCCCCTGGACGAGGTGCTTCTGGACAATGAGCGAGAAGATGATGACGGGGATGATGACGAGCATGCCGGAGGCGGTGATGGCGCCCCAGTTCGTCCCCGTTTCGCCGCCGGCATAGCTGGCGAGCAGCACGGGCGACGTCCGCGTCTGGTTGCTGGTCAGGATCGCCGAGAAGATGAAGTCGTTCCAGGCCAGCAGAAGCGACAGGATCGAGGCGGTGACGATGCCCGGCCGCGCCAAGGGCAGCGCGATCTTGACGAAGGTCAGCATGCGCGAGGCGCCGTCGATATAGGCGGCCTCCTCCAGCTCCTTCGGCAGGCTCGCGAAATAGTCCTTCATCACCCAGACGATCAGCGGCAGGCTGAGCGTCGTGTAGGCGAGGATGATGGCAAAGCGCGTGTTGGAAATACCCATCGCCTGGAACAGGACGAAGATCGGCAAGAGGATCGCGATGGGCGGCAGCATGCGCATCACGAGAAGCGCGATCATCGCGACGTTCTGCCCGCGAAAGCGGAACCGGGCGAGCGTGTAGGACGCCGGCACCGCGATCACCAGCGACAGGAGCACCGAGGCGGTCGTGGCGATCAGCGAATTGACGAAGGACGCCATGAAGTCGCTGCGGGTGAGAACCTCGACATAGTTCTCGAAGGTCGGGACCCAGAAGAAGACCGGCGGATTGGTGAAGATCTGCTCGCGCGTCTTGAGGGAGATGCCGACGATCCACAGGAGCGGCATGAGGAACAGGACGAGGAGGCTGCACAGCCCGGCATAGACCAGCGTCTTGCCGATGATGTTGCGGCGGCGGGCACGGGCGGAACGGGCCATCACGCCACCTCCTTTCGGCGCGAGGCCATGATGAAGAACACGCAGAAGACGAGCACGATCAGGAGCATGACCCAGGACGCGGCGGCGGCGAGCGTCAGGTCGAAGGCCAGGAACGAGGCCTCGAACGTGTAGACGGAGAGAAGCTTGGTCGCGTTGGCCGGCCCGCCGCCCGTCATGACCCAGACGTTCTCGAAGGAGCGGAACTCGAAGATCGTCCGCAGCAGCAGGGCGACCACGACATAGGGCATCAGCAAGGGCAGCGTCACATGACGGAAGCTCTGCCAGCGGTTCGCCCCGTCGACGGCCGCCGCTTCCAGAGGCTCGCTCGGCAGCGACTGGAGCCCCGCCAGAAGCAGGATCGCGACGAAGGGCGCGTTCTGCCAGACATTGACGATGCCGACCGCGATGAGCGCGAGATCGGGATCGCCGAGCCAGACCGTGCGGGTGCCGAGCAGCGCGTTGACGAGCCCGTAGTTCGGATCGAGAAGCAGCTTCCAGGTCAGCGCCGCGACGATGGGCGTGATCATCATGGGCACGATCAGGGCCGTGCGGAAGAAGCGGATGAAGGGCACGCGGGCGTTGAGGAGCATCGCGATGCCCAGGCCGATCAGAAGCTCCGCCAGAACCGTGATCGCGGTATAGCCGATCGTGAGCATGAGGCTGGAGCGGAACAGCGGGTCGGCGAAGAGGTCCTCGTAGTTGCGAAAGCCGACGAACTCGCCGCCGAGAAGCGGCTTGCTGATCGACCACCCCTGGAAGCTCAGGATCAGCGAAAACAACAGCGGAACGCCGAAGACGAACAGGCTGAGCAAGACGGTCGGCAGCACCGTCAACGGCACGAAGACGCGGTCGTAGATCTTGGTCAGACGGTTGCGACGCTCCGCGCCGGCATCATCCTCGCCCCTGCCCTCTTCCACGAACGGGTCGAGACGCGCAGCGGTGCCGGCTTCCTGGATAGCCATCGGACCCTCCCTTGTCGCCCGGACCCCTTGTTGCCCGGGCCTGTCGAGGCCGGTTCGCTCCCTTTTGGGCAGGTCCGGCACTTCCTCTTTGTTTCAATAAGCTTGGCTTAATGCCAAACAGATCGCAAGGTATTTGTTGCTCTAGTTAGGTAAAAAGACCGCGCTCGGGCATTGATCCCAACTCGAACGATCACGGGCCCTCATCCGCATGGCAGCAGGCGGGCATGCCCGAGGCTTCCCGCCTGGGCCGTCCCAAATTCGGGGTTCATGCGCGAGCCCCGATCTGCGCTGCCATGTCGTCGATCGACTTTTGCCTCGGCCATTGGCGGCCCGTCTCGCGTCGGATGCAACGTGGCCGGAGCGAACGCTCCAGATTTTGTTAGGTTCGTTGCTCTTCTGTTTGGTCCAGCATCGATAGGGCGGACGAGACCCGTACCAGCGCAAGCATCCCCGGATCGTCCAGACCGACGCTGCGTTCGGCGAAGAACTTCGCTCGCCCCATGCGGCAGGGCCGATCGCGAAACTCCGCGAGCACGGCTTCGCCGGCCGCCGCGGCGTTCCCATGGGCCGATGGCGCGTCGCTCACGCCGTCGAGCGCCGTTGCCAGCGCATCCAGCGCGTCGAGCACCGTCTTGTCGCCGAGCGCGGCGCCGCCGCGCGCGAGGCAGGCGTCGCGCGCGGCGGCGAGATGGCCCGATAGCTCCGTCCAGTCCACGCCGTCCCGCCCCCTGGTCCGCTTCGACAGCGTCATCAGCGCGGTCGCGACCAGCGTGCCGAGGCTCGACCCCGTCGCGGCCATCGCGGCACGGGCGAGCGCGCCGAAGGCTTCGCTGGGGCTTGCCGCCCGTTCGACACCGGAAGCCGCCATGGCTTCGGACAGGCGCACCAGCATCGAGCCGGTGTCGCCATCGCCGAGCTTGGCGTCAGCGGCATTCAATGTCTGCTCCAGATCCAGAAGCGCCTTTCGTGCGCGCGCCGCTCCGGCCGCGATGGCGCCGACCGTCACGTCCATCAGCCGACCCTCCAGAAGGGGCACTCGGCGGGGGCGTCCAGAAGCGCGGCGAGTTCGTCGTCGAGATGAAAAAGGCTGATCGAAGCGCCGGCCATCTCCATGGACGTCACGAAATTGCCGACCAGGGGACGATGGATCGAAAGACCGAGCGAGCCCAGGCGCTCGGCGACCCGGCGATACAGGATGAACAGCTCTTCCAGCGGCGTCGCGCCGAGGCCGTTCACGAGAACCGAAACCCGGCCGTCCGGCGCGGGCAGATCGGCGAGCAGCCGGTCCACCATCTCGTCGGCGATGGCGTCGGCGGGTTTCAGCTTGTCGCGCCAGATGCCGGGTTCGCCGTGGATGCCCATGCCCATCTCGATCTCGTCGTCGCCCAAGGTGAAACTCGGCTCGCGGGCGGCCGGCAGGCGGCAGGGTGCCAGCGCCACGCCGATCGTGCGCGTGGCGGCGACGGCCTTGGCGGCAACGCGGGTGACCTCTCCGAGGTCGGCGCCGGCTTCGGCCGACGCGCCGGCCGCCTTGTAGGCATAGACGATCCCCGCGACGCCCCGACGCCGGCCGATGTCGTCCGGCGTGCCACTCGCGATGTCGTCGGTGCCGAGAACCGTGGTCGTCTCGACGCCTTCGTCCTCCAGCATTTCGCCGGCCATGTCGAAATTCATGCGGTCGCCGCCGTAATTGCCATAGAGGCGCAGGACGCCGCGCCCGCCATCCGCGAGCCGAATGGCGTCCATGCAGCTCGCCGCGTTCGGCCCTTCGAAGACATTGCCGATCGCGCACGTATCGAGAAGGCCCGGCCCGACATAGCCCGTGAAGAGCGGGAGGTGGCCGCTGCCGCCGCCCGAGGCGATGCCGACCTTGCCCGGGCGAATGCCGGCGGCGCGGCGCACCACGCGGCCGGCGGTTCCGTCGCGCCGCAACGAGGGCTGGGCGGCGACGAGGCCGTCGAGCATCTCGTCGACATAGGCCGAAGGGTCGTTGATCAGCTTCTTCATGGGCGGTCCTCGGAGCGTGGGGCCGGTCGCGCTCCGACGCTCCGTCAAGGCGGCTCGAGCGGGAGGCACAGGGCGATGGATGGGAAAGGATCAGTCGAGATGGGCGTAGAAGGCCCTGGCATTGTCGTGGAAGATCATCTGCCGCTCTTCCGGCGACAGGCGCATCGGCAAGGCGCGGTCCGGGTCGTCAAAGTCCCAGTGCGGGTAATCGGTGGCGAACATCATGCGATCGAAGCCGATCCACTCGAAGAGGCGCCGCAGATCGCCCTTGCGCTCGGGTTCTTCCGAAGGCTGCGTCGTGAACCAGACGTTGCGGCGGATATAATGCGACGGCGGATGCACGCAGCGCGGCGTCTCGGCCCGCATCTTGCGCCAATGGGCATCGAGCCTCCAGGTGAAGGACGGGACCCAGGCAAAGCCGGCCTCGATGATCACGATGCGAAGCCTGGGAAACATCTCGAAGATTCCTTCGAGGATCATGCTCGCGAGCTGCGCCTGCGCGCTGTGGATCAGGACGTGGTGGTCCTCCACGTAATAGTCCGGCCAGCCGCCCGGCGTCGGCGCAAAGGCGGAAGGGCCGCCGATATGGAAGCCGATCGGCAGGTCGTGGCGCTCGGCCGCCGCGAAGATCGGCCAGTATCGCTTGCGCCCGATCGGCTCCAGCGAACGCGAGCCGAGCTGGACCTGCGCGAAATCGGACCTCTCGGCGCGCCGCTCGATCTCGGCGACCGCCCCTTCCGCATCTTCGGCGCAAATGTGGATCGAAGCCTTCAATCGGGGCTCGCGCGAGGTGAAGGCGTCCACCTGCCAGTCGTTGGTCGCCGCGCACATCGCCGTCGAGAGATCGGTGTTGCGCGGATTGTTGGCGTTGACGATCGGCAGAAGGATGGCGCGATGGATGTTGTGCGCGTCGAGATGCTGCTCGCGCAGGAAGGCGAGATCGGAGCCCGGCGGCTGGCCGTTCGGCGGCCAGGCGTCGCGCCGGGCGGTTTCCGGCGTGAAGCGCGGATAGGCGCCGCGCCCGGCATAGACCCCGTGGGTCAGGGCGCCGAACGTGTCCAGAAAGTCGCGCCATTCCTGAGCGAGATACGGGTAGAGCGCCTTTCGATGCGGCAAGGCGGGATGGACGTCGCTGTCGATGAGGGATGGCCGGGACGCCGCGTTCGAGGCGATGTCCGGGGCGGGGGCGGCCGCACTCATGGGCGCGCCTCCGAAAGGCGGGGATAGGTCGCGAGCGCGTTGTCGCGGCGGATCTTCTCCAGAAGCCGGGCGGGAATGCCCGGCGGCAGAACCGCGTCGCCCTCGAACTGCCAGTGCGGATAGTCCGAGGCGAAGAGCAGCATGTCGTCGCTGCCGATCTGCTCGATCACCTGTTCGAGGATCGCGGGGTCGGCCGGCGCATCGATCGGCTGGGCCGTCAGGCGCACGTGCCGGCGAACGATCTCGGCCGGCGATTCCGAGATCCAGGGCACTTCCGGGCGCAGCGCCCGCCATGTCTTGCGCGCCCGCCACAGGAAGCCGGGCAGCCAGGTCACGCCGGACTCGATGAGAACGATCGTCAGCTCGGGAAAGCGGAGGAACGTGCCGTGATGGATGAGGCTGAGGAGCTGGCTTTCGAACCCCTGCGTCTGCCCCGCATAGTCCTGAAGCTGATGGGTCGGCCAGCCGGTGGAACTCGGCGCGAAGCGATACATCGATCCCGCATGGAGGCCGACCGGCAGCTTGTGGCGCACCGCCGCCTCGAAGATCGGATCGTAGAAGGACTTGCCGAGCATCATGTCGAGCGAGACCGGCAGGAGAACCTGCACGAAGCGATGATCCTCCGCGACGCGCTCGATCTCCTGCGCCGCCAGATGCGGGTTCTGCGCCGGCACGAGGATCGAGGCGCGAAGACGGGGCTCACGGTCCAGCCATTCGCGGGCGATCCAGTCGTTCGTCGCCGCGCACAAGGCCGCCGCCATCGTCTCGCTGAGCGCGAAGGCGCCGCCGAAAAACGGGTTGCAGATGGCGAGCTCGCTGCCGAAGCCGTCCAGCGCCTCTCGCCGCAGCGCCTCCAGATCGCTGCCCGGCACGACGCCCTCTTGCCGCCAATCCGGGCGGCAGGCGAGCGGCGCGCTCGGTGGGTAGCTCGCGGACTGAAAACCGTCCTGCCCACGCGAGGTGAAGCTTTCGCGCCAGTAATCGTCCATATGAGAGAGGAGCGCAGCGATGCCGGGCACGGCCGGATGGATGTCGCAGTCGATGCTTCCCGAAATCAACGAACCCTCCCCCGGACGCTCCGCCCGGCCTTTTTCAGATTTCGACGACGAGGTATTGGCCGTCCACCGACACCTCGAAGGTCTCGGCCCGGAGCAGGCTGTCCTCGACCGCCTCCCCCGGCACCACGTCGAGCGCGAAGGCGCGCACGCGCATGGTGCGCGGGTCGCAGACCGAACGCCCCGTCCTCAGGTCGAACTCCCAGGCATGCCACGGACAGCGCACCATGAGGCGGCAGTTCGAATGGCTGTACCGGCCGGGCGTGTCGGACAGGGTGAGCCCGACGGTCACGCCGACGCTGAGCGGGCCGCCCTGGTGCGGACACGCGTCGGCGATGCCGTAATAGGCTCCGTCGACATTGAAGAGCGCGATGGCCCGGCCGTGCGCCTGGACGCGCAGGCTCGAACCCGAAGGCACATCCTCGACGCGCGCCACGACGTGCTTCGCCATGCAGCCTCCCGATGGCACTCGGCGCCGCCAAGCGGCGGTTCGAGCACACCACGCATTCCGATGTTTGTTTGGTTTTGTTAGTTCATATGCTAATACCAACAAAACAATGGCGCAAGGAGGTTGCGGTTCGGAATTTGCTTGCCCTGGCGTTTCCAGCGCCTTTAGAGCAGGATGCGGCACCCAAACAGAAGCGCAACACACATGGCTGGAAACAGGGTCACGATACAGGATCTGGCTGACAAGCTCGGTCTGTCCAAGTTCTCGGTCTCGCGTGCGCTGTCGGGCAAGCCCGGTGTGGGCGAGGCGACGCGCAGCCGCGTGTTCCGCGCGGCGCAGGCGATGGGCTACCGGATCAACCAGGACGTGCCCATCACGACGGGCCAGATCCTGTTCGTCCGCCAGGAGATCGACCCCGTCAGCAGCGAATTGTGGCTCAACATCATGCATGGCGCCGAGCAGGAGGCGGACCGGCTGGGCTTTGCGATCGTGCCGCGGCAGGTGCGCCATCTGGGCGACGCGCGGCAGATGGAATCGTCGATCGTCGGGATCATTCTCGCCGTTCCCCGCCCGGCCGAATGGACGGCGGCGGCCCTGTCCACCGGGTTGCCGGTCGTCTGCGCGAGCTATGTCGCGCCGATGGAGCCGATCGATCAGGTCGTCGGCGCCGACTGGGAAGCCGGCTTCGGCGTCGCCGGCCTGCTTGCAAGCCTCGGTCACACCGACATGGCCTTCGTTCACGGCAGCGTCGCGCCGCTCGGCCGGCACGAGCGGCTCCGGGGCTTTCGCGACGGCGTGCAGCAACATCTCGGCGCCGCCGTCGAGGACATCGTCTTCGACGAGGGGCTGGGCTTCCGGCGCGCCTTCTTCGCCTATCTGCGCGCCGGCGGCGCGCCGACCGCCCTGTTCTGCGCCCATGACGGCATCGCCGTCAGCGTGATCTCGGAGCTTCTGCGACTGGGCATTCGGGTGCCCGACGACATTTCCGTCGTCGGCTTCAACGATTTCGTCTCCGCCATGCAGGTGTCGCCGCGCCTGACCACCGTGCGCACCGCGCAGGTGGAGATGGGCGGCGCCATGGTGCGCTGCATCGCCGACCGCCTGATCGGCCCGGAGGGCGCGTCCCGCCCGCCGGTGCGCCTGTCGCTCGTGTCGGAAATCGTCGTGCGGGAATCGACGGGTCCGGTCGCGCCGAAGACCTGGCTCGCGCGCGCCCTCGACCTGGCGAAGGCCGACGAAGCCCTGCCCGCATAAGGGTTTTCATGAGCCTTCGACGGATATCGCGCGGGCCGGGCTCGGCCGGCGGGTAGACCCGCGCGCCGCGACGGGAGCGGGAACGGCCGGAGAGGGTGGAGCGATCGGCAAGGTCGCCCCCCATCAGCCAACCCGGCTTGCTCGAAGGGTCAGGCGACCTCGCTGACCCGATGCAAGACCTGACCCGAGTCCGTCATCGCCTTCGACCGATCGGCGCAGACCCGCGCCCGGCAACGTGCCGAGCGCAGGGCTAGGCGCGGAAGCCGCGCTTACTCGAAGCCCATGATCCGATGCGGCACGTAATGGGCCTCCAGCTCGCGCACGTCCTCTTCCGTCAGGCGGATGTCGACGGCCTTGACGGCGTCCTCGATCTGGCCTTCCCGGCTGGCTCCGATGATGGGCGCCGCGAGGCCCGCGCGCGACAGAAGCCAGGCGATGGCGATGCGCGCGCGCGGCACGCCGTGGCGCCCCGCCACGCTCGCCACGGCGTCGATGACCCGGCCGTCGGCCTCCTCCGTATCGCCGTAGAGAACCGGCCGCAGGATATCGGTGCCCTTGCGCACGGACTCATGCCCGTCCTCGCGCGCCAGGAGCCCGCGCGCCAGAGGCGACCAGGGGATGAGACCGACGCCTTCGGCCACGCAGAGCGGGATCATCTCCCGTTCCTCCTCGCGGTTGAGGAGGTTGTAGTGGTTCTGCATGGAAACGAAACGCGCCCAGCCGTTGCGGTCCGACAGGTAAAGCGCCTTGGCGAACTTCCAGGCATGCATGGAGGAGGCGCCGATATAGCGGACCTTGCCCGCCTTCACGACGTCGGTCAGGGCCTCCAGCGTTTCCTCGATCGGCGTCACCGGGTCCCAGCGATGGATCTGATAGAGGTCGACATAATCCGTGCCGAGCCGGCGCAGGCTGTGATCGATCTCCTGCATGATCGCCTTGCGCGAGAGGCCTTTGGCGTTCGGCCCCTCGCGCAGCGGCGAGTTGATCTTGGTGGCGATGACGATCTCGTCGCGCTGGGCGAAGTCCTTCAGAGCCCGGCCGACAATCTCCTCGCTATGGCCGTTGGAATAGATGTTGGCGGTGTCGAAGAAGTTGATGCCCTCTTCCACGGCCTTGCGGATCAGGGGCCGGCTCGCCTCCTCCACCAGCGTCCATTTCGGGTTTCCACGGTCGGGATCGCCAAAGGTCATGCAGCCGAGGCAGATGCGCGAGACCTCGAGGCCCGAGCGGCCGAGTCTGGTATAGTCCATTCGTTTCTCCCAAGGGCCTGTTCGCCACCTGTCCAGCCGACGCGCGGCCGACGGGCGGTCTTTGTTGCGGCCCTCCCGGCCGCTCCAGCCTAAATCCCGCGCCGCCCTACGGCGTCCGGCTGGCCTTTTTAGAGCTTGAATTTCCACTCCGGTTTCGTCAACTTGTTTTTCATACGCCAAACTTTGTTTGGTTGACGGAATGGGAGTAAGGGCGGGAATGGGCGTGGCGGTTCGGGACCTCGAGGGTCGATGCGCCCTGGTGACGGGCGCGGGATCGGGCATTGGCCGCGCTTCGGCTCTTCTTCTGGCCGCGCGCGGGGCGCGGGTCGGCGTCCTCGCGCGCTCGGCTCACGATATCCAAGCGGTGGTCGCGGAGATCGAGGCGGCGGAGGGAGAGGCACTCCCGCTCGTTGCCGACGTCTCGGACGAAGCGGCGATGCGGGAGGCCGTGGAGCGCTTCATGGCGCGCTTCGGGCGGCTCGACATCGTCGTCGCCAATGCCGGCATCAACGGGGTCTGGGCGCCGATCGACGATCTGAAACCCGACGAATGGGACCGGACGATCGCGGTCAATCTGCGCGGCACCTATCTGACGCTGCACTTCACCGTCCCGCATCTGAAGGCGGCCGGCGGCGGCTCGGTGGTCGTCGTGTCCTCGATCAACGGCACGCGCACCTTCTCCACCGCGGGGGCCACGGCCTATGCCGCCAGCAAGGCGGCGCAGCTCGCCATGGTGCAGCAGCTGGCCCTGGAACTCGGCCGGCACCGCATCCGCGTCAACGCCGTCTGTCCCGGCCTCATCGCGACCGATATCGCCGATTCCACCATCAAGCGGAACCAGGACCTGGCGCGCGTACCCGTGACCTGGCCGGAGGGCGACATTCCCATCACCGGGGGCAAGCCCGGCAGAGCCGAGGACGTCGCCGCGACGATCGCCTTTCTCGCCTCGGACGCCGCCGCGCATATCACCGGCAGCCCCGTCTTCATCGACGGCGGGCAGGGTCTTCTGCGCTGACGCCACGCCCCGCCAAAACCACACGCATCGCAACGGGAGGGGCGCGATCCGCGCCGCAGACATGACGATCGAAACCCATGACATCACCCGTCCGTCGCCGGAGATCATCGAGGCGCTCGGTGCCATCGGCGCGGCGACCGCCAGCAGCCAGCTTTCCAAGATGGGCGTGCGCAACTCGCATATTTTCGGCCCGGTCTCGCGCTCGCCCGGCCGCCGGATCGTCGGGCCGGCCCTGACGCTTCAGTTCATGCCCAAGCGCGAGGACCAGTACGACGCCGACGAATATGCCGACCCGGAAAAGCAGCTGCACCGGCATGTGCTCTACCACACGCAGCCGGGCGACGTGGTGGTGGTGGACGCGCGCGGCGACATGCGCAGCGGCATTTTCGGCGAGATGATGCTGACCTATTTTCGTGGGAAGGGCGGCATCGGCGTGGTGATCGACGGGTGCCTGCGCGATTATCCCAATTACGGCGACCTCGACCTCGGCTACTGGATCAAGGGTCTGACGCCCAACTTCCATACCCAGACCGACATCATGCCCTTCGGCGTCAACGTGCCCATCGCCTGCGGCGGCTGCCTCGTGATGCCGGGCGATATCATCATCGCCGACGATGACGGCGCGGTGGTCGTGCCGGCGCAGCTTGCCCCGACGTTGATCGCCCGCGCGTCGAAGCATCATGAGTGGGAGGCCTTCTCGAAGGAGCGCCTCATGGAAGGGGGCGAGCTCAAGCGCTACTACCCCCTCACCGAGGAGGCCCGCCCGGAATACGAGGCCTGGCTCGCGGCGAAGGCGGGTGCGGCCGGCTGACGCTCGCCGCCGAGCGCAGCCATGCCACTGCTCGCCATTCTCCGCGCGGGCGTGGTGCTTGGCCCCCAAGGTCGGCGGCACGGCCGAGAGCGCCGTCCGTCCGCCTGCCCCCTTGCGCCGCGTCAGCCCCCGGCCTCCGGAAACACGATCAGCATCTCATGCCGGTACGTTTCCCCCTCCCGTAGCATCACGGACGGAAAATCCGGACAGTTGGGGGCGTTCGGATAGGCTTGCGTTTCGAGGGCGAAGCCGGCGTATTTCTCATAGACGGCGCCGCCTTTGCCCCGTGCCGGCGCCAGTCCGAGATGGTTGGCCGTATAGAGTTGAAGGCCCGGCTGGTTGGAATGGATGTCCATCCGGCGACCGCTGCCGGGGTCCCAGGCCGACACGCAGCGCCGCAGCCCTCTAGCGCGGCCCCTCAGGCAAAAATTGTGATCGTAGCCGCCATCGATCGAGGCTTCGGCGATATCTGCACCGATCGCCTTGAACCGCCGGAAGTCGAACGGGCCGCCTTCGACCGATAGGATCTCGCCGGTCGGGATCTTGTCCGGCCGGACCGGCGTGTAGTGATCCGCCTCGATCTGCAGCTGCTGCTCCAGGACGCTGCCGCTCGCATGACCCGCGAGGTTCCAGTAGCCGTGGTGGACGAGGTTGACGATCGTGTTTCGGTCGGCCCGCGCCTGCATCGCGATGGAGACGGCCCCGTCCGCAGCGACACCGTAGGTCACCGACGCATCGAGGGCGCCGGGATAGCCTTCGTCGCCGTCGGGGCTCGCGAGGCGAAACTCGACGGCGTTCGCCGACGGATCGGGATGCGCGCTCCAGAAGCGTTTTCCAAAGCCCCGAACGCCGCCATGCAGATGATGCGCGCCGCTGTTGCGCGCGAGCTGAAACACTTGCCCGTCGAGTTCGAACCGGCCGTGGGCGAGCCGATTGGCAAGCCGCCCGCAGAGGGCGCCTGCGTTGCCGGGCATCGTTTCATAGTCTGCGGGGTCGTCATATCCGAGCACGATATCCTCGACCACGCCGTGACGGTCGGGCCGCGTCAGCCGCGTCAGGATGGCGCCGAAGCCGATCACCTCGAGTTCCGTGCCGCCGCCGCAGAGGCGAAACGCTTCAACGGGCCGGCCTTCGATCGCGCCGGTGATGCGGCGGTCCGGCGTCGCGATCGACATGGGTTTTTCCTCGCTTTGCTTGAGACGCGGCACCTGAGCCGACCCGCACCCTAACCTTGATCACGATGGCTTTCCGCAACGCTTCAATGTCCCTGCGGGTCGGCGGCCACCGAAGGCCGGCGATCAGTTCAGGCGCTGACCGCTCGCGGGATCGAAGAGGTGGACATGCTCGGGCCGCCCCGCCACGCAGAGGCGCTGGCCCACCGCGATGTCGCTGGTGCGGGGAAATTCGACGGTGATCATGCGCTCCCCGCCGATGTCGAGATAGCCGAAGGTCTGGCTTCCGAGCCGTTCCACGACGGAGAGTTCGCCCGCGAACCAGGCCTCGCCCGGCTCGCAGACCGCGAGGTCTTCCGGCCGGATGCCGAGCGTCACCCGCCCCTGCCCCGTCGAGGCGCTCGCGAGCGGCAGGGCGATTTCGCCGGCGGGAAGCTGGAGGCGAATGCGTCCCTCTCCGTGGCCGGTCACGTCGCATTCCAGCGTGTTCATGGTCGGGCTGCCGATGAACTTGGCGACGAAGAGCGTGTTCGGGCGCCGGTAGAGTTCGAGCGGCGGGCCGACCTGTTCCATGTTGCCGCCGTTCATGACCACGATGCGGTCGGCCAGCGTCATCGCCTCGACCTGATCATGCGTGACATAGACGGTGGTGGCCTTGATGCGCCGGTGCAGCTTGGCGATCTCCAGACGCATTTCGACGCGCAGCGCCGCGTCGAGATTGGACAGCGGCTCGTCGAACAGGAAAGCCTGCGGATCGCGCACGATGGCCCGGCCCATGGCCACGCGCTGGCGCTGGCCGCCGGACAGCTGCGCCGGCAGGCGCGCCAGGAACGGGTCGAGCTTCAGGATGGCGGAGGCGTCCTTGACCTTGCGCGAAATATCCGCCGGGTCGCCGTCGCGCATCTTGAGGCCGAAGGACATGTTGTCCTCGACGCTCATATGCGGATAGAGCGCATAATCCTGGAACACCATGGCGATGTTGCGCTCGGCCGGCGGCAGATGGCCGATGCTGCGCCCACCCATGACGAGATCGCCGCCGGAAATCTCCTCGAGGCCCGCGATCATGCGCAGGAGCGTCGACTTCCCGCAGCCGGACGGCCCGACCAGCACCACGAACTCCCCGCTGCCGATCTCCAGATCGATGCGGCGGATGACATTGACCGAGCCATAATCCTTGCGGATGGCCTTCAATGAGATGGCTGACATGGGTCCTCCCAAACCGCTTGATCTTTGCTCTATTATCAATAATGATATCGATAATGACAAGCGGGGAGTTGGCGATGATCGAGCCGGACGCGGAGGGAGAGCGCAGGCGCAGCCGGACGGAGCGGGTTCCGACGGGCAAGTCCGCCGCCGCCTTCGTTTCCTTGAAGCGCGCGATCATGCTAGGCGACCTTCCGGCCGGACAGCCGCTGGTGGAACTGGAACTCGCCACCCGCTTCGGCTGCAGCCAGGGCACGGTGCGCGAGGCGCTGCTTCAGTTGCAGGACGAAGGGCTCGTCCTGCGCAACGGCTATCGCGGCACGCAGGTCTCCGCCTGCACCGTGGAGGAAGCGGTGGAGCTGTTCCGCATTCGCCAATCCATCGAATGCCGGGGTATCGTGCATGTCCTCCAGCATCCGAGCCGCACGCTGGTGGCCGACCTCAAGGCGCTTCTGGCCGACATGACGGCGGCTGCGACGAAGGCGGACGAGCTGGAACTGGCCTCGATCGACCGCGAGTTCCATGGCCGCATCTTCGCCGATGCCGGGCTGCCCGCACTCGACCCGATCCTGCGGCGCTGCCTGATCCACAATCACCGCTTCAAGATTTCCCGTTCCATGGGAGGGCGCGATCTCCTGCAGACCGCCCAGCGGCACGAACCCATCGTCGCCGCCATCGAGGCGCGCGACCTCAAGGCCGCCTCCGCCGCGCTGTTCCACCATATCGCGACGATCGTCGACTTCGGGCCGAACGTCTTCCCGGATCAGGTCCAATGAACGCGCGCACCGAAAGCTTCCCCACCGATCTCGCGCCCGAAATGGCCGCGCTCGCGGCGCGGGTTCTGGCCGAGGACGGCCCGCAGCCCGACCCGACGCTGCTTTCCCCTGCCGAGGGGCGACGCGCCGCCGAGCTCGGCAACCGGCGCTGGAACGTCGCCCTGCCGGTGATGGAGCGCGTCGAAACGGTTCATGTTCCCGCCGATCCGGCCCTCGGCTCGGCCGACGTGCGGCTCCTCGTCCTCGTGCCGCCGGACGCGCGGGCGGGCGCGATCCTCTTCGTTCACGGCGGCGGCTTCGCCTTCTGCAGCCCTGAAACGCACGAGCGCTGCGCGCGCGTCCTCGCCGCCGAGACCGGCCTGCCGGTGATCCTGCCGGATTATCGCCTCGCGCCCGAACATCCCTTCCCCGCCGGGCTTCTCGACGTCGTGGCGTCCTGGCGCGCAGCCTTCGCGGCGACGGCGGAGATCGGCGTGCGCCGGGGGCCGCTGATCCTCGCCGGCGACAGCGCGGGCGCGGGGCTCTGCGTCTCGGCCCTCCTGCATGAAGGAAGCAGGACACAGGCCGACGCCGCGCTTCTCTTCTACGGGGTCTATGACGCCGATTTCGACACGCCGTCCTACCGGACCTTCACGGACGGGCCGGGCCTGACGCGCGCCAAGATGCAGCGCTATTGGGACTTCTACGTCGCGGATGCGGCGGCGCGGGCAACGCCCCTCGTCGCCCCGCTGCTTGCCGAGGACGCCGCGCTGGCCGCCCTGCCGCCCTTGCACCTGATGGCGGCCGGCATCGATCCGCTTCTCAGCGACACGTTGAACCTCGAAGCGCGGCTCGCCGCGCTGGGCCGGCCGGAGCGCACGCGGATCGTGCCCGGCGTCGTCCACGGGTTCCTGCAGATGAGCCATGACCTGCCCCAGGCGCGGGAGGCGCTGGGGCAGGCCGCAGACTTCGTCAAAAGCCGCATCTAGACGGCACGACCGGGAGGAATGACCATGACACGACTGAAGGCGCTCACCGCCGCGCTCGCCCTCTTCACCACGCTCGGCGCCTCGGCCGCTGAAGCCGAGACCGTCCGCTTCTGGTACCATTTCGACAATCCGGAAAATCCGATGTCGGCCCTGGTGCAGAAGTTCGAGGGGGCCAATCCCGGCATCGAGATCGAGGCCGAGAACGTTCCCTGGAACAGCTATTACGACAATCTCTACACCGCGCTCGTCGGCGGCAACGCGCCGGACGCGGCGATGGTGAAGCTCTTCGCCCAGCCCCGCCTCCTGGAAATGGGCGCGCTCGAGCCCTTGAAGGAGCGCATCGACGCCTGGCCGGGCAAGGCCGAGCTTCTCGACAACCTCCTGACGCTGAACGCCGGGCCGGACGGGAACAACTACTACCTGCCGATCCAGTATGTCGTTCTCTACCTCTACTACCGAACGGACCTCTTCCAGGCCGCCGGCCTCCAGCCACCCAAGACCTGCGAGGAGTTCCGCACCGCCGCCAAGACGCTGACCAAGGCGCCCGACACCTACGGTTTCGGTTTCCGGGGCGGCAAGGGCGGCTGGGACCAGTGGGGCACGTTCGTCTTCTCGCGCGGCGCCGAGCTGAAGCCGGGCGGCCTCGACAATCCGCGAGCGATCGCCGCCAACGAATGGCTGGTCGACATGTTCGCCAAGGACAAGTCGATCCCGCCCTCCTCCCCCAATGACGGGTTCCAGGAGATCATCGGCGCCTTCAAGTCCGGCAAGACCGCGATGACGATCCACCATATCGGCTCGTCCAAGGACCTCGTGGCCGCCCTCGGCGACAAGGTCTCGGCCGTGCCTGTTCCGGCCTGCGACGGCAAGGCGTGGACGTCGTATGGCGACGAGTCTCTCGCGATCTTCGCCAATTCCGAGAACAAGGACGCCGCCTGGAAGTGGATTTCCTTCCTCGCCGAGCCCGAGAACAATGTCGAGTTCGTGAAGGCGACGAACCAGCTGCCGGTGACGAAGACCGGCTCCGCCAACTGGACGGGTCACGAGAAGCGCTTCGTGGACGCGACGCTGCAATCCCTGCCCTTCGCGGCCGTCCTGCCGCAGTCTTCCGCCACGGCCGACTTCGTGAACACCGAGTGGCAGGCCAGCATGCAGCAGGCGATGACCGGCCAGATCACGCCGGCCGACATGATGAAGAAGCTGCAGGCGCTCTTCACGCAGTAACCGACCAGACCGTCCGACGGGCGTCGGCCTTCCCGCCGACGCCCCCTTCCCTCGGCGAACCCGAAGGCTTGAGGTCCCATGACAACCATCGACGATCTCGCAGCGCTCGAAGGCGCGCCGAGGCGGCGCCTCTCGCGCGCCCGGCTGATGCCCTATGCGCTCCTCGCGCCCGCCGTCATCGTGGTCGCGATCGTCGTCTTCCTGCCGATGGCGGAGGCGGTGATCACGAGCTTCTACGAGCTGATCCTGTTCCGGCCGAATGCCAGCCGGTTCGTGGGGCTCGCCAACTACGTCAAGCTCTTCGCCGATCCCGTGTTCTGGGAAGCGCTCGGCCACACGGCGCTCTGGATCGGGCTGACCGTGCCGCTCCAGATGGGGCTCGGCCTTCTCGCCGCGATCCTCCTCAACCGCGAATTCGCTTGGCGGGGCCTCGCCCGCGCGCTCGTCATCATCCCCTGGGCGCTGCCGAGCGTCGTGATCGCGCTGATGTGGCGCTGGATCTACGATCCCAATATCGGCGTCCTCAACGATCTGCTTCTCACTCTCTCCGTCATCACGACGGCGGTTCCCTGGCTCGCCGATCCCTCGATCGCGATCTACGCGATCATCGCCACCCTCACCTGGCAGGGCTTCCCCTTCTTCGCGGTGATGATCCTCGCCGCGCTCCAGGGCATTCCGAAGAGCCAGTACGAGGCGGCCTCGATCGACGGGGCCAGCGCCTGGCGCCAGTTCCGCCACATCACCCTGCCCGGCATCGCGCCGGTGCTCGCCACGGCCGGGCTCCTGCGGGTCATCTGGGTCGCCAATTCCATGGACGTGATCTTCGTCATGACCTCGGGCGGCCCCGGCTACGCCACCACGACCCTGCCGCTCTACGCCTTCGTCAAGGCGCGGCAGAATCTCGATTTCGGCTACGGCTCGGCCATCGCCGTCACCTTCACCCTGATTCTCGGCAGCTTCGTCGCGATCTACATCGCGCGCACCATGCGGGAGGTCGAACGATGAAGAAGGACAGCTTTCTCAAGCGTCTCCTGACGACGCATATTCCCGTCGCGCTGATCGTGCTCCTGGCGATCGGCCCCTTCGCCTGGATGATCCTGACCTCGCTCACCCCCTCGGCCGAGATCGTCGCGCAAGGCGTCTCGCTCAAACCCTCCGGGTGGAGCGCCGACAATTACTCGCGGCTCCTGCGCCAGACCTCCTTCCTCGGCAATATGGGCCATAGCCTCATCGTGGCGCTCGGCACCGTCGCGCTCGGCCTTCTCGTTTCGGTGACGGCGGCTTATGCCTTCTCGCGCTTCCGCTTTGCCGGGCGGCGGGCGTTCATGCTGCAGTTCCTGCTCGTGAACATGTTCCCGATCGTGCTTCTGATCCTGCCGCTCTTCGTGATGATGCGCCGGCTCGGCCTTCTCGACACGCATGTCGCGCTCATCATCGCCAATGCCACGACCGCCATTCCCTTCGCGGTCTGGATGCTGACGAGCTATGTCGGCGCGATCCCCAAGAGCCTCGACGAGGCGGCGATGATGGACGGCTGCTCGCGGCTGACGGCCATGCGCCGCGTCGTCCTGCCGCTCGCTTTGCCCGGCATCATCTCGACCGGCATCTACATCTTCATCACCGCCTGGAACGAGTATCTCTATGCCCTGACGCTCGGCGGGCGGAACGTGCGCACCGTCACCGTCGCCATCCAGACCCTGATCGGCGAATACCAGATCGAATGGGGCCTGCTCGCGGCCGGCGGCGTCGTCGGCGCCCTGCCCGTCACCATCCTCTTCCTTCTCGTCCAGCGCCGGCTCGTCGGCGGCCTCACGCAAGGGGCGGTCAAGGGCTGACCCGAAGCCCCCACGCCGCTCCGCCCCCCTTCCCCAATCCAAGGAACACTCCTGCCATGAACCCGGTCGGGTTGATCTCGATGCAATATGCCAGGCCCTTCACGGCCGAGCATTTCCCGCTTTTTGCGACGATGAAGTCGCTCGGCTACGACTTCGTCGAACTGCTCGTCCCCGAGAAGGGCGAGTTGGACACGCGCGAAACCGCCCAGGCGCTCGCCGACGCCGGGCTCGGCGTGGTTCTGGCCGCGCGCGTCAACCTCCAGCGCAATCTCTCCGCGGTCGAGAAGCCGAACTGGCAGGGCGGCGTCGATTATCTCCGCTATGCCGTGGATACGGCCGTGGAACTCGGGGCCACCATCGTCGGCGGCCCGCTGACCGGCAATCCGCTGGTCTTCGCGGGCCGAGCGCCCGCGCCGGTTTCCGAAAACGAGCGCTGGGCGCGCAAGGCGCGCTGCGTCGAGGGGCTTCAGATCGCGGGCGCGCATGCGGAGGGCAGCGGCGTGACGCTCGCCGTCGAGCCGCTGAACCGCTTCGAGAGCGACGTTCTCTGCACCACCGCCCAGGCGATCGAGCTTCTCGACGCGGTGGATCACGCCAGCGTCCAGCTTATGCTCGACACGTTCCACATGGCCATGGAAGAGGCCTCGATCGCCGAGGCCATCCGGCTTGGGGCCAAGCGCATCGCCCATTTCCAGGCCAACGAGAACCATCGCGGCTTTCCCGGCACCGGCTCGGTCGACTGGGTGTCGGTCTTCCGGGCGCTCAACGAGGTCGGCTATCGCGGACCGGTCTCGCTGGAGCCGTTCCGGCGCAACGACGACCGCTTCGGCGTGCCCTTCGCGCAATGGCGCCCGCCGCACGAGGACGAAAGCGAACGCCTCGCCGCCAGCGCCCGGTTCATCAAGTCCCACATCGCATTGACGGAGTTCAGACGATGACCCTTCGGATCGGCTGGATCGGCTGCGGCATCCACGCGACGCAGATGCTGCTGCCACAATTGCTGCGCCACGACGTCCAGATCGTCGCCCTTTGCGACATCGACGCCGAGCGCCTCGCCCAGGCCGGTCGCCAGTTCGGCGTCGAGCGCCTCACGACGGACGCGCACGAGCTGATCGCCACCCCCGGCCTCGACGCCGTCGGCATGGCCGTCGGCCCCGACCAGCATCTCGCCTTCGGCCTCGCGGCGCTGGAAAAAGGCCTGCCGGTCTTCATGGAGAAGCCGCCCTCCGGCTCGGCGGCCGGGGCGCGGCAACTGGCGGAGGCCTCGCGCCGCTCCGGCAAGCCGCTTCTCGTCGGCTTCATGAAGCGCTATTCCGTCGGCAACAAGATCGCCCACAACGTCCTGAAGTCGGGCCGCTTCGGCGATGTCCTCGGCCTCACCGGCTATTACATGACGGCGCCCGGCTATTTCGCCGGCAATGTCGACTACACCGGCTTCCTCCTGCATCACTGCGTCCACTACATGGACCTCGTCTCGCATCTCGTCTCGCCGGTCACCAGGATCGCCGCCCGCAAGGTCGAGAAGACGCCCGGCCGCATCCTCTTCCATGTCGGCTTCGACTTCGAATGCGGCGCGATCGGCACGATCGTCATGGGCACGGTCCAGTCGCGCGGCACGCCGGTCGAGCGCATCGAGATCATGGGCGACCACCAGCGCCTGGAGGTCGAGGACGTGGTGGAGGTGCGCTGGCACCGCAACCCGCCCTTCAAGGTCGCCGACCCCGCCGCCACGCTTCTCGACGCCGAGGACTCCCTCACCTGGAAGCCCAACTTCACCGCCGCCGCCAACGAGGACTACAAGGGCTACCACGCGCTATTGGCCGACGTCGTGCCGGCCCTCCAGGGCGAGACGACCCCGGCCCCGACCATCCACGACGGCGTGATCGCCATGGAGCGCCTGGAAGACATGCGCCGCCAGCTCGCCATCTGACGCAACGACCGCCCGCTCCGGCGGGCGGCCGCCAAGACGGAGCTTGCGGACCATGCTTCGTGTCGTGGCCACAGCAAAATCTCATCGAGGAACGGCGAGCGATCCGGCGGCGATTCCGAAAAGCGCTTGTCCAATCCAGCATCTGCCGTTGCAGGGCCGTTCGGATGCGCGCGGCCTTGGGAGGCTCCAGTTCGGATCGCCGCACGGGAACGAGTGGAGAAACGGCACCGCCAGATCGGGGTCCGCTGTGACGTTCTCGCTGAACGAGACCAGGGAGCCAAGCTGCAGGGCTGCGGTGGACGGGTGATTTCCTTCGAGATCCGGCTCGGCCGGCACCTTTTCCCTTCTTATGGATTTCGCGCGTGCCAGAAACCCTGATCCAGGGCGGCGAGCGTGAGTTCTGGGAAATCTGGATCAAGGCCGAGACCTGGAGCCCGACCGCCATCGGCGACGAGGCGATCCTGGAATGGAGCGCGCGCCTCTCGGCGCAGGGCGGCCTGCGCGGGTGCCTCGCGACCTACCGCGCCGGCCTCGAGAACAGCGGGATCAACAAGGAGCTCAAGGAGACGAAGCCGACGCTGCCGATCCATCCGGTCGGCGTGCCGGCATTCGTCGGCCCGCTCCTGCGCGTCCGGATGCTCAGAATGTCGGAAGGCGTCGAGCGCTGCGAGGTCTTCGGGGAATGCGGCCACAGCTCCGCCTGGGAGGCCGAGGATCGGTTGGCGAGGATGCCGCATGAATCCATGCTGGAGCGGAAAGCCGGCTGGGTCTCGATGCCGGCGGGCGCAGAGCGGGGGCGAGCGGCATCACCGCTCGCCCCTCGCGTTCAGTAGCGACCCGACAGGAGCGCGCCGTAGCCCGGCACGTCGGTCGCGAGACCGAGGCGCTTCATCATGGCGTAGGTCGTGGCGACCGAGGAGGAGATCACCGGCAAGCCCAGGCGATCCTCGATCGGCTGGATCGAGGGCAGCGAGGGCATCTGCACGCAGGCCGAGGCCACGACCGCATCGACATGGGACGTGTCGAGGCGCTTGGTGATCTCGCTCGGAGCCCTCGGGTCCTGGCGCCCGACTTCGAGATTGTCGGGAATCTCGAGCGAGATGCTGTCGACCACCTCGATGCCCTCGTTCTCGATATAGTCGATCACCAGCCGCGTCAGCGGCTTCATGTAGGGCGCCAGGATCGCGACCTTCTTCGCTCCGAGCGCATGAAGCCCCTCGACCAGGGCGCCCGCGCTGGAGACGACCGGCGCCGCGCCGCCGTTCTCGGCGGTTCGCCGATGCAGGCGCTCCTCCGAGACCTTGTGATAGCCAAGGCCCATGCTCATGATCGCCACGAGACAGGCATAGCCGAGCACGTCCATGCGGGCGTCGGACAGTTCCAGCGCGCAGCGGTCGCTGTCGGCGTCCATCCGGACGAGTTCGTCCTTGGTCACGTGCTTCATGCGCATGCGGCTCGAATGGAAGGTGAAGCGTTCGGGATGGCGGAGTTCGCGCGAGCGGAAGACCGCCGGAATCTCGGTCTCCATCGTGGTGTTCGAGGAGGGTACGATCTGGCCGATGCGAAAGGAACGGGCATCGCTCATGGCTGGTTCTCCTGGTCCTCGGCCCGCAGGCCGTCGAGTTCGCGCGTGTCCGGGCCGGGATCGTCCACGAAGCGCGCCGCCTGGAGCGAGCGCCGGTTCACGCGCAGGTCGAAAATGTCGAAGCGGTTGTAGTGGCCGACGATGTCGTGCATCTGCCGCGGCTGGATGCAGCGGGACAGGTCGATCTCGGCATAGATCATCCCTTCCGCGTCGATCAGCGGCTCGCCGATGACGCGCCCGTCGGGCCCCAGAAAGCCGGAGAAGGCGCTGTTGCGGCGGGTCAGCGCTTCCCGCGCGCCCGGAAAATCCACCTCCAGCATCGCGATGGCCTCCTCCGAGATGGTGGAGCACGAGACGATCGTGAACAGCTTGCCCTCGAAACTATGGGCGGCCGAGCGGACCTTGATCGCCTCGGCCATGTCGTAGTCCTTGGGCGCGACAGGCAGGGAGATGTAGCTCGCGACATGGACCAGCTCGCCCTCGGCGAGAAGCGCGAAGCGCGCCAGCGTGTTGGTGTTCTCGCCGCAGGCGAGGCATCCCAGGCGCCCGACCGACGTCTCGTGGACCCGCAGAGCGGATGCGTCGCCCGGCGTCCAGGTCAGCTTCTCCGCCCAGGTGGGAACCAGCTTGCGATGGCGGCCGAGGATGCGGCCCTCGTCCGAGATGACGACCATCGTGTTGTAGATCGTGCCGATCCCGTAGGCGCTGCGCTCGTTCACCCCGATCACGACATTGATCCGGTGCCGCCGCGCGGCGTCCGCGATCTTGGCGATCTCGGGTCCCGGAATCTCGATGGCCGATCGCGCCAGCTTCTCGAACCAGGGGCCTCCCTGGATCGGATTGCCGATCCAGCTCCAGTAGGGATAGGCCGAGACGAAGACTTCCGGGAAGGCGATCAGACGCGCCCCGTTGTCCGCCGCCTCCGCGACGAGGCGAACGACCTTGTCGACGGTGGCATCCGTATCGAGGAAGACGGGCGCCGTCTGCACGGCCGCCGCCTTGAACGCGGGGAGTTCGAGCACGGAGGATCTCCTTGGGTCTGTCTTGAGGGTCGGACGGCCGCATGACGGGCCTTCGCGAAAGGTCGGGAGCCGCGTTTCACGCGCCGTCGGAGGACTGCGAAACGGGCTTTGCGGCGGATCGAGGCGCGGCCCCTCCCCTGCCGGAGCCTGGGGATCAGGCGCGCGGGCGGTCGCGCCCGGCGGCCCGCAGCACCGCCCGCATCAGCGGGCCCTCGGGATCGGCGAGCGTCAGGGGCAGGTCGAAATGGTTGCGGTCGGGCATGTCGATCACGCTCGTTTCGTGGCCGGCCGCGCGCCAGGCCGCGGCGTAGTCGGCGGTCTGGCGCCGGAACTCCGCGGTTTCCAGACCGCCGACCGAGGCCACGAGATGCGCGCTCGACACCTTGGGGATATGGGCTTGCGGACTGTTGCGCCGGATCATCCCCTCGTCCAGGCGCAGCCAGTCGTCGACGCGGGTCTGCCGCAGGGGCGTCAGGTCGTGGAGGCCGGACAGGTCGAGCGCGACGCCGACGATGTCGGCCGGAACGCCGAAGTCGCGCTGCCAGTCGTCGGCCAGAAGCATGGCGGTGAGATGCCCGCCGGCGGACGTGCCGCCCACCACGAACCGCTCGTCCGAAATGGCGAGCGCGTGTCGTCGCGCGTGAAGGCAGGCGATGGCCGCACGAACCTCGCGGACGATCTCGTCGATCGTCACCTCCGGCGCCTTTGCGTAATCGAGCAACGCCACATGAAAGCCGTGGGCATGCGGGCCGGGCACGACGAAGGCGTTGTCGGCGGCCTGGCCCGCGCGCCAATAGCCGCCATGAATCCAGACGAAGAGCGGCGCGGCTCCCCGGGCGCGATAGAAGTCCAGCGTCTGGCCCGATGCCTCGTCATAGACGAAGCGTTCGGGCGGCAGCGCCGCGGAGACGCGCCGGCTGGCGGCGACGAGCGCGGCATATTCCTCGTCGAAGGAGCGCACGCTCCCGCGCGCGTCGTACTGGATGTCGAGATCGGCCGGCGCGTAGTCCCTGAAACCCTCGGCGCCCATGTCAGACTCCCAGATAGCGGCTGGAAAGGCCGGCGTCGGCCGCAAGCTCCCTCGGCGTGCCCGTCCAGACCACGCAGCCCTTGTCGACGATGTTGTGCCGATCCACGAGCGTCGCCATTTCCGACAGGTTCTTGTCGATCACGAGGATGGTCTGGCCGAGTTCCTTCAGCCCGTGCAGGCAACGCCAGATCTCGGTCCGGATGATCGGGGCGAGCCCTTCGGTCGCCTCGTCGAGGATCAGGAGCTTGGGGTTGGTCAGGAGGGCCCGTCCGATGGAGAGCATCTGCTGCTCGCCGCCCGACAGCGTGCCGGCCATCTGGCCGCGCCGCTCCCGCAGGCGCGGGAAGAGGTCCATCACCCGATCCACCGTCCAGCCGCCGGGGCGCGAGGTGGCGACGAGGTTCTCCTCGACGTTCAGCGAGGCGAAGAGCCGGCGCCCCTCGGGCACGAGGCCGATGCCGAGCCGGGCGATGGCGTTCGGCGGCAATCTGTTCAGCACCTTCTCCTCGAAGGTGATGGTGCCGCCGGTCGGCTTCAGCAGCCCCATGATCGACTTGACCGTCGTCGACTTGCCCATGCCGTTGCGGCCGATCAGGGAGACGATCTCCCCGCCCCTGGCCTCCAGCGACATGCCGAAGAGGACGCGCGCCTGGCCGTAGCCGGCCTCCACCTTATCGAGCTTCAGCAACGCTTTCTTCTCCCAGATAGGCGGCCTTGACCTCGGGATGGGCCCGGATCTCGCTCGCCGAGCCGGTGAAGATCACGCGGCCGTAGACGAGGACGCTGATCCGGTCGGCGAGCGCGAACACGGCGTCCATGTCGTGCTCGATCAGGAGGATCGGATAATCCTTCTTGAGGTCGAGCAGCAGTGCGGTGAGCTGCGCGGATTCCTCCGGCCCCATGCCGGCCATCGGCTCGTCCAGAAGGATCAGACGGGGACCGCGCGCGAGCGCGACGGCGATTTCGAGCTGGCGCCGCTGGCCATGGCCGAGGCTCGAAACGAGGCGCCCCTGCAGCGCCTCCAGCCCGACGCGCTCCAGCCAGGCCAGAGCGCGCTCCCGGTGATCAAGGTTCCGGCGCGGATTGCGGAAGATGTCGGCCGATCCGCCCGCCACGGCCTCCAGCGACAGGAGCACGTTTTCCAGCGCCGTGAAATCGTTGCAGAGCTGCGTGATCTGGAAGGACCGTCCGATGCCCATGCGCGCCCGCCGATAGGCCGGAAGCTGGGTGACGTCGTGCCCGTCGAAGACGATCCGCCCGCCATTGGGCAGGATTTCGCCGCAGATCTGCGCGATCAGCGTCGATTTTCCCGCCCCGTTCGGCCCGATCAGCGCGTGAAGTTCGCCGTGCCGGACGTCGAGATCGACCTCGTTGGTGACCACCAGAGCGCCGAAGCGCTTGGTGAGCCCTCGGATCGAGAGAACGGCTTCTCCGAGTTCAGCCATGCGACCTCTCCAGGACGCGGCCCAGGGCGCCCCTCTGCCCGAACAGGGCGATCAGCGTCAGGATCGGACCCATGACGAGCATCCAGTGCTCGGTCCATCCCGTCAGAATCTGCTCCAGGACGATGAAGATGGCCGCGCCCGCGATCGGCCCCAGAAGCGTGCCGAGCCCGCCGAGCACCACGATGGCCATGAATTCCCCCGACTTCGTCCAGGCGGCCATGTCGGGGGTGACGAACTGGGCGTAATTGGCCCAGAGAATGCCGGCGAGCCCGGTGCCGAAGGCCGAGATCACGAAGGCGGCCAGACGGAAGGTGAGAGGCCGAACGCCGAGATTGACGGCGCGCCGCTCGCTCTGGCGCAGGGCCTGGAGGATCAGGCCGTAGCGCGAATTCACGACCATGATGCAGAAGCCCGTCCAGGCGACCAGGAGGGCCAGACAGAGATAGTAGAAGCTCGTGGCGTCGCTGGTCTCCACGCCGGGAAGCGTGTTGCGGGCATCGATCAGCAGTCCGTCGTCGCCGCCATAGGTCTGGAGGGAGACGAGCACGAAGAAGACCATCTGCGCGAAGGCGAGCGTGATCATGATGAACTGCACGCCGGCCGTCTTCAGGGCGAGCCAGCCGACCGCCAGCGCCAGGAGGACGCAGGCCGCGAGCGCGATGGGCCAGACCACGAGCGCCGCGTTGGAGCCATCCCATCCCAGCAGCGGCTCGCCCATGCTGGTGTGATAGGCGACGATGCCGACGACATAGCCGCCGAGACCGAAGAACATCGCGTGGCCGAAGCTCACCAGCGCGCCGTAGCCGATGATGAGATCGAGGCTCACGGCGGCGATGGCGTAGATCACGATGCGCGTCGCCAAGCCTTCCAGGGAGTTCAGGCCGCCGAGATCGGCGACGAAGGGCACCAGTGCGAAGGCGAGGAGGCCGGCGAGGATCACCATCGTTCGAACAGGCTGCATGGCTCAGCTCCGCTTCGGCAGAAGGCCCAGGGGCCGGAACAGGAGAACGATGGCCATCAGCACGTAGGCGCTGGCCGAGACGAGGCCGGCGCTGAGCGTGTCGGCGGTCGCCGGCGGCAGGAGCAGCAGCATGATCTGCGGCAGGTAGGCCCGGCCGAGACTGTCCACCATGCCGACCAGGAGCGCCCCCACGAAGGCGCCCTTCACCGATCCCACGCCACCGATCACGATCACGACGAAGGTGGTGATGAGCACGCGCTCGCCCATCCCGATCTCCACGGCGAGAAGCGGAGCCGCCATGACGCCGGCAAGGCCGCACAGCGCGCCGCCGAGGCCGAACAGGAGCGTGTAGAGCCGCCGGACATTGATGCCGAGCGCGTCCACCATCTCCCGGTCGTCGGCGCCCGCCCGGATCAGCATGCCGATGCGGGTCTTGTTGACGAGCGCCCAGAGACCGATCGCCACGAGCGCGCCCACCAGAATGAAGCTGAGGCGCATGACCGGGTAGTCGAGGCCGGGAAACACCGTCACCGCCCCCTGCAGCGCCGGGGGGATGTCCACGAAGGGAGGCTGCCGGCCGAACAGGATGCTGACCGCCTCGTTGGTGAAGAAGATCATCCCGAGCGTCGCCAGCACCTGGTAGAGATGATCGCGCCGGTAGAGCCACTGGATCACGGCGAGTTCGACGGCGACGGCGTAGAGGCCGGCGGCCAGGAGCGCGGCGGCCAGCCCCACCCAGAAACTGCCCGAGGCGAGAATGGCGTAGGCGGCGCAATAGGCGCCGACCATGTAGAAGGAGCCATGGGTGAGATTGATCACGCCCATGATGCCGAAGATCAGCGTCAGCCCCGAAGCCAGCATGAAGAGCATGGCGCCGTATTGCAGCCCGTTGAGAATCTGCTCGACGAAAAGCAGCATGCGCCGTCCTCTGGTTCGGTGAGTGGCGGCCGCCCCGCCCCGGGGGGCGGCGCGGCGGGCGGCGATGAAAGAGGGGCGGCGGCGGCCGTCAGCGAAGCGACGGTCGGGCGCCCGTCACGGCAGGCGGCGCGTCAGGGCATGGTGCACTTGGCGGCATAGACGTCGCCGTAGTCGGACGCGACCTTCCGGACGATCTTCTGGACGATCTTGCCTTCGCCGTTCTTCTCGAACCGGGTGAGGTAGTAATCCTGGATGGGGTGCTGGTTCGGACCGAACTTGAAGTTTCCGCGCACCGAGGCGATGTCGGCCTTTCGGAGGGCCGCGCGGAACCCGTCCTTGTCGGCGAGGTCGCCGTCCACCGCCTTGAGGCCCGTCCCGATCAGCATCGCCGTGTCGTAGGCCTGCGCGGCATAGAGGGTCGGGTCGCGGCCGTAGTCCCGGCGGAACGCCTCGACGAAGGCCTTGGAAGCCGGATTGTCGGTTTCCGTCGTCCAGAGCGCCGAGGCATAGACGCCGGATGCCGCCTCGCCGGTCGCATCGATCATCCGGGCGTCCATGGAGAAGCTCGGGATGATCATCGGGACCGAGGCCGCCATGCCGGAATTGGCGTATTGCTTGGCGAAGTTGATGCCGGCGCCGCCGGGATGGAACTGATAGATCGCGTCCGGGGCGAGCGACTTGATGCGGGCGAGTTCGACGGAGAAGTCGGACTGGTCGAGCTTGGTGTAGATCTCGCCGGCCACCTCGCCCTTGTAGGCGCGCTTGAAGCCTTCGAGCGCGTCGCGTCCGGCCTGATAGTTCGGCGCGAGGATCACCACCTTCTTGAAGCCGAGTTCGTTCGCGCCGAGCCCGGCCGCCTCGTGGAACGCATCGTTCTGGTAGGAGGCGACGAAGTAGTTCGGGTTGCAGCGCTCGCCGGCGAAGGTCGAGGGGCCGGGATTGCTGCTGACATAGAAGGCGTCGCCGTTCAGGACGCTCGGCAGGACGGCGGCAAGGACATTGGAGAAGTTGACGCCGCTGAACAGCTTCACGCCGTCGGCCACCATCTTGTCGGCGATCTGCTTGCCGTTGGCGGGCTTCAGGCCATCGTCCTCGACCCTCAGATCGACCGGCACGCCGCCCAGCGTGCCTCCCGATTCCTTGATCGCGAGGTTGAAGGCGTCGCGCAGGTCCTGCCCGATATAGCCGGCCGGCGTGGACAAGGTGGTGATGAACCCGATCGTGACCGGCTTGCGATCCTCGGCATGGGCCGGGAAGGAACCCACGAAGGCGCTGGCCGCCAGCAGGCCCAGGAGGCAGCGTCGGGTAACGGAATGCGGCATGAGAGTCCCCTTTCGTGAGTTCGGCAGATGAAGCGCGGCCACCCCGCGACCCCTTGTCAGACGGCGACCACCGGATGGCGGATGGTGCCGATCCCTTCGACGCAGGCCTCGACGACGTCGCCCGGCCACATCCATTCCTGCGGCGTGCGACCGGCGCCCACCCCTTCCGGGGTTCCGGTGGCGATGATGTCGCCCGGCTCCAGCGTGATGCCGGAGCTGATGTCGGAGATCAGCGTCGGAACGTCGAACAGCATGTGGCGCGTGTTGGAGCGCTGCTTCTCGACGCCGTTCACGGTGAGCCAGAGGTCGAGACCATGGGGGTCGGCGATCTCGTCGGCGGTGACGATGCAGGGGCCGAACGGCGCGTAGGTGTCTTGGCCCTTGGAGAAGATCCACTGCCCCGCCCGGCGGTTGTCGCGGGCGCTGACGTCGATCATGACACTGTAGCCGAAGACATGGTCCAACGCGCGCTCGCGGCTGACCCGGCGCGCCGTGGCACCGATGATCACGGCAAGCTCCACCTCCCAGTCGAGCTGCTGCGTGATCCTCGCATTGTGCTCGATGGCGTCGCCCGGGCCGATCACGGTGGTCGGCGGCTTCGAGAAGATCACGGGCTGCTTGGGCAGGTCCTTGGACGTGTCGAGCGACTGGGCGGACTCGGCCACGTGCTCGACATAGTTGAGACCGATCCCGAAGATGTTCTTGCGCGGCCGCGGGATCGGCGCGAGCAGCCTGACATTGACGGCCGGAAACGCCGTGCCCGCCGCGAACCGCCCATCGCAACCGGCAAGCGCTTCGGCGAGGCGCGACAGGCCGACCGGTCCCAGATCGATGAGATCCAGCATGCTGCGCGGCAGGGCGAGGCCCAGGTCCTCGCCGAGGCTTTCCACGTCGACCACGAGATCGCCCTGGAGAACGCCGAGGCGCGCCTCGGCCTCGACCGAACTGCGATAGGTGACTAGGCGCATGGATTTCCTTTCGAGACTATGGGGAATGGACGCCCGTCCCGGCGCCCGCTCACGCGCGGGACCTCGCCTCGCGGCGCGAGCCCAAGCGCGCTTCGTCGCCCTCAGCCGGTCACGGGCTGGTGCCCGCCACCCTCCGGGAAGGCTTCCTCGCGATACAGGCCGAGAGATTGCATCACCGGCATGTCGTTGAAGGAGAACAGGCAGGCGTCGTCCCGGTCGGAGGCGTTGGCATGCTCGTGCCAGGCCCAGGACGGAACGCAGAAAATGTCCCGCTCCTTCCAGTCGAAGCGCCGGCCGTCGATGACGGAATACCCGCTGCCCCGCGCGCACTGGTAGATGACGCTGCCCGTGTGGCGATGGGCCTTCGTCGCCTCGCCGGGCCGCAGCATCTGCATGGAGGCGCCGATCGTCTGCATGACCGGCCCGCCCGTCAGCGGGTTGACGTAGTTCATGAAGACGCCGTCATAGGCGGAGCCCTCGGCGGCCTTGGCGAAACGGCCGAGCGCCTCGTAGGTCGGCGCCCATTCGTATTTGAACATGGGCGAATAGGCCTTCGCCCATTTGCCCTCCGCCGGCCGAAGGCCCGGATTGCCCCAGGTCGCCGTCATGTCGTCCACGGGATGGCCGACCACCTGCCGCAGGTCGGGATGAACCGCGTAGAAATTGGCCTCGAGCGCGTTCACCAGCGGAATGTCGAGCCCGTCCTGCCAGATGCAGGGCGCCCCGTCCGACGAAACGCCGTGCTCGTGCCAGGTGCCGTTCGGCGTCAGGACGAAATCGTTGGCGCCGAGCGTCATCTTGTGACCGTCCACCACGGTGTAGGCGCCCGCGCCCTCCATGATGAAGCGCAGGGCCGAGGCGGAGTGGGCGTGCGCGGAGGCCACCTCGCCGGGATGCATGACCTGCAGGCCGGAATAGAGCCATCCCACGGCGGCGGCCACGTCCTGCCGGCCCGGATTGTTGAGATAGATGACGCGCCGCCCGGCCTTTTCGGGGGAGACCAGCTCCACCGAACGCAGGACCTTCTCGCGCAGATCGGCATAGCGCCAGAGGACGGGAACGGAACTCGATCGCGGCTGCCAGGGCTCGATCTTGTTGGCGACCGTCCAGAGCGCGCCGGCCTTCAGCTCGTCCAGTTCGGAATAATAGGCGAGGAGCTCCGGCGTGTCCGCGACATTGGCGCGCCCCGCGACGTCCTCGCGATGATTCTCTCGAGTGCTGGTCATGACGCCTTCCCCGTATGAGATGTGCTATTTCGTTAGCATCTCATATTTTCGAAAGAAAGATGGATTTTCGATTTTTGGATTGCGCATGTGGGCGTGGCAAGCGAAACTGAGGACACACAAGCGCATCACGCGATCCCTGCGGGCCGGACCGTCGCACCGCCCCGTCGGATCGCGTTTGGGAGGAGCCGGTGAGACGAAAAGGATGCCTTGCGGCCGGCTGCGGCCGTCGACGATCGGCTCGGCCTGCGGGGCCGGCACGGCCCTTCGCCGCGACCCGCCGCCACGGAAGGCGACCTTCGCTTCCCATTCGCCATGGCGCGTGGCATGGACCTGCGCCATGGCCCGCCCCGAGCCGTCCCTCCGAGGGCGGATCGCCGATGGCCGGAACCGCGAGCGAATGCATCCGCTGCAGGTCCTTGAGGAAAGAGCGGTCGAAGTGGTCGTGGTGAAGAGCGTGTCCCGCAGAACCCGGACCATCCCCGAGACGGATGGCGCCTCGAAGCTCGCCCTCGAGAAGGAGCAGCCGACCCTGTCGGAGACGGCCTACCGCCAGATCCGGAGCGACATCATTTCCGGCGCGTTCCAGCCCGGACAGCCGCTGCGCCTGGAAGCGCTGAAGCTGCGATATGGCTTGAGCTTCTCGCCCATCCGCGAGGCGCTCAACCGCCTGCAGACCGAGCGCCTGGTGGTCGGCGTCGCATCGCGCGGCTTCTTCGTCGAGATTCTGTCGATCGAGGAAATGTGGGACGCCACGAACACGCGCATCCTCATCGAATCCGAGGCCCTGCGGCGCTCGATCCAGACGGGCGGCGACGACTGGGAGGCCGAGATCGTCGCCGCCTTCCACTCGCTGGACCTCCAGTCCCAGCGCCAGCGCTCCCATCCCGGAAGCCCGACGGACGCCGAGTTCACGCTTCTGGAAACGCGGCATCAGGACTTCCACAAGTCCCTGATCAAGAGCTGCCATTCGAAGCGGCTCCTCAACATCGCCGACCAGCTCTATGTCGAGACCCAGCGCTATCGCCTGCCGGTTCTGGTCGGCGGGAACGGCGCGGCCCCGGCGCGGGACCTGTCGGACGAGCATCGGCGCATCATGGATGCGACGCTGGCGCGCCAGAGCGACAAGGCGGTCGAACTCCTGACGCGGCACTATGTCGAGACGGCCCGCTTCATCGAGCGGAACTCCGAGCGCCAGAAGCTGGGGCCCTAGCCGGACCCCGGCACCGCGCGTCAGAGCTCGGTGCGAACCTGCCAGAGCTCGGGGAAGAGCACGGTGTCGAGCATCCGCTTCAGATAGTTGATCCCGGCTGTTCCTCCGGTTCCCCGCTTGAAGCCGATCACGCGCTCCACCGTGGTCACATGGTTGAACCGCCATCGCCGGAAATAATCCTCGAAATCCACCAGCTTCTCGGCCAGTTCGTAAGCCGACCAGTGCGTGGAGGGGGATTGGTAGACGATCTTCCAGACGCCGAGCACGGCCTCGTTCGCCGTCCAGGCCTGCCGCTGGTCCCGGTTCAAGACATCCGCCGGCACCGGCAGGCCGCTCCGCGCGAGCCATCGCAGGACCTCGTCGTAGAGGGACGGCAATGCCAGTTCGGCTTCCAGTCTGGCGAGAATGTCGGGCCGGTGCTCGTGCGGCTTCAGCATGGCCTGATTGCGGTTGCCGACCGCGTATTCGATCAGGCGATATTGCCAGGACTGGAACCCCGAGGACTGGCCGAGATCGTCCCGGAAGCGCGTGTATTCCGAGGGCGTCATGGTTCGCAGCACGTCCCAGGCGGAGTTCAGCTGCTCGAAGATGCGCGCCACGCGCGACAGCATCTTCATGGCCTCGTGCGGCTGATCGGTCGCGATCATCCGGCGCGCGGCGGCGATCTCGTAGAGCGCCAGCTTCATCCAGAGTTCCGACGTCTGATGCTGAATGATGAACAGCATCTCGTCATGGGCGGACGAAAGCGGGTGCTGCGCCGACAGGATCTGATCGACCTGGAGGTAGTCGCCGTAGGACATCCGTCGCCGGAAATCCATCTGGGCGCCATCTTGGGAAGGATCGTAGGTCATGCTCGGCTCTCCATCGTCAGTCTGAGCCGGCGCCCGGTGACGGGACATCGCAGGCGGATCATCCGTCCTTCGGATCGCCCGGCCCGGCCCGCCCTGAAGATCGGCTGGGCCTGACGCGGGCCTGACATCGCCCTCGCCGGCGCTTCGCGGGGCGTGGAAGGCCCACGCGGGTTCCCTCGAAACGCATCACCGCCGAGGCGCGCGGGGCGGCCGGGGGATCAACGCCCCGCCGCCTCCGGGCGCAGGCGGAAGCGCTGGATCTTGCCGGTCTGGGTTCGCGGCAGGGCGGCCACGAACCGGATCGAGCGGGGATATTTGTAAGGGGCGATGGTCGCCTTGACGTGATCCTGCAGCCGCTTGACCGTCAATCCGTCCGCCTCCACGCCCTCCGCCAGAACGACATGGGCTTCCACGATCTGCCCGCGATCCCCGTCCGGCGCGCCGATCACGGCGCATTCCGCGACGTCCGGATGGGTGAGAAGCGCTTCCTCGACCTCAGGGCCGGCGATGTTGTAGCCGGCGCTCACGATCATGTCGTCCGAGCGCGCCGCGAAATGGAAGAACCCGTCCTCGTCCTGATAGAAGGCGTCGCCGGTGAGATTCCAGCCGTCCCGCACGTAGTCGCGCTGGCGATCGTCGGCCATGTAGCGGCACCCGGTCGGCCCACGGACGGCGAGCCGGCCGACGGTTCCGCGCGGCACCTCGCGCATGTCGCCATCGACGATCCGCGCCTCGTAGCCCCTCACCGCCTTGCCGGTGGAATTGGGCTTTCGATCCTCGAACCGGTTGGAAATGAAGATATGCAGCATCTCGGTCGAGCCGATCCCGTCGAGGATCGGCTTGCCGGTCTGTTGCGTCCAGTCCTCGAAGACCGCCCCGGGCAGGGTCTCGCCGGCCGAGATGGCGACGCGCAGCGAGGACAGGTCCGCGCCGGTCTCCATCGCCTTCAGCATGGCGCGATAGGCCGTGGGCGCGGTGAAGGAGACGGTCGCCCTGTAGGTCTCGATGATCTCGACCATGTTCGGCGGCGTCGCATGTTCGAGAAGGGTCGCGGCGGCGCCGAAGCGCAGCGGAAAGATCGCCAGGCCGCCAAGGCCGAAGGTGAAGGCGAGCGGCGGCGAGCCGACGAAAATATCGTCCGGCCGCACCTCCAGAACCTCCCGCGCATAGCCGTCGGCGGCGATCAGGAGGTCGCGGTGGAAATGCATCGTGGCCTTGGGGACGCCCGTCGTGCCGGAGGTGAAGCCGAGCAGCGCCACGTCGTCACGACCCGTCTTCACCGCGTCGAACCGCACGGGCTTGTCGAGGGCGATGCGATCGAGTTCGGCGTCGTGGTTGGCGGTTCCGTCGAAGCCCACCACCTGCTTGAGGAAGGCGCTGTCCTTGGCGCAGGCGACCATTTCCTCCATCAGCCGCGTGTCGCAGAGCGCCAGGGCGATCTCGGCCTTGTCGACGATCTTCGCCAGTTCCCCGGCGCGCAGCATCGGCATGGTGTTGACGACCACGGCGCCGGCCTTGGTGGCCGCCAGCCAGCAGGCGACCATGGCCGGATTGTTGGCGGAGCGGATCAGCACGCGGTTGCCGGGCTTCAGGCCGTAGACATCCACCAGCGCGTGGGCGATCCGGCTCGTCCAGTCGGCCAGTTCCTTGTAGGTGCGGCGCCGGCCATTGCCGATCAGGGCCGTGTTGTCGCCGAAGCCGCGCTCGACCATCCGGTCGGTCAGTTCGACCGCGGCGTTGACGTGCTCGGGATAGTCGAACCCGTCGAGAAGGAGATCCGGCCAGTCCTCGATCGGAGGAAGATTGTCCCGCGTGAAAGTGTCGACATGGGCAGTTGGACCGAGCACCGTGGTTCCCTCGAGATGACGGTTGCAATGCATCGCGGCTTGGGGACCCGGCACGAAGGCTCGGCTCCGGTCCACCGGTTTGGGCCGGGGCATCTCGAAAAGCTGTCACAGGCCCCAAATCATTTCAAGTCTAAAGTTTTGGCATCGGATGCTCGAAACTTCACCTCTTCGCGACGGCTCTGCGCCCGCCGTCCGAGGACGCAAAGCTCCGGGACGCAGGGACAAGAACGGGGGTCGTGGGTGAGACGCCCGGCCTAACGCCCGGGAGCGGGTGAGCTTTAGGGTGAGGCCGTCGCAAGTCCTCGTCTTATCTCATCGGCAGATGTCGCCATGATCCATCAGGTCGCCCCCTTTCATTCCTCCCTTCGGGCCGACGACAGCGTCGTCTCCCGTTTCCGCCGCGTCGTCGCCTCGGGCAACGGGGCGGAGGGATTGGGCGAGGCGCGTGCGGGGTTGAGGGCGTTCGCCGGCTTCGCCATCGGTGTGCTCGATGCGTGCGAGGCCGCGTCCCTCGGTCTTGCGAGAGGGTCGGGCGGCGCCGTGATCGAGGAACAGGATCTCCTGATCCTGTGCCCCCCGGAAGTCGCGTCTTCTCCCGACAAGGAACGAACGAGCGCAGCTTCGGGCGGCGACATCCTCTGCATCGATCTGGCACAGGCCTGGGAGCCGGTCGGCGAAGGGCGGATGCTGGCGCTTCTCGTTCCGCGCAGTCTCGTGCGCCTCGCGCCCACCGTGATCGAGGCCGCGCACCGCGCCCGTCTCGACGCCGACACGGGCCTGGGGCGCGTTCTCGCCGGGCAGATCGCGCTTCTCGCCAAGGCCGCGCAGGGGCTCAGCGCGCAGGAGGGCGCGGCCCTCACCGAAACCGTCAGCGCGCTCGTCACGACCCTCTTCACCAAGGCCGCGCCGCAGGGGGACGCAGCGATGACGGACCTGCCGCTCGCCGCCATCCAGGCGTTCATCGGCCAGAATCTGGCGCGACCGGACCTGTCGCAGGCCCTCATCTGCCGCGAGTTCGGCCTGTCGCGCTCGGCGCTCTACCGCCTCTTCGCGCCGCTCGGGGGCGTCGCGGGCGTCATTCGGGAGCGGCGCCTGGACTGCGCGAAGCGTTACTTGAGCATGATGGGCGACAAGCGGGTGAGCGTCGCGCGGATCGCCGCCGCCGCGGGCTTTCCGAGCGATGCCGCCTTCACGCGGGCGTTCCGCCAGCGCTTCGGCATCGCGCCGAGCGCCGTTTCCCCGCCGACGCGCCTCGCCTGCGGCACGGGTCTCGAGGACGCGACGCTGTGGCGTCGCCGCTGGCTCGACAACAGCCGCATTCAGGACAGCCCCGTCTCGACCGGCGACGGCGCGACGCCCCGCTGGCACCCGAGGCGGAGCGGGCGGCAAGCGGGGCGCATTGTCGGCGCCGGACCGTTCCAAGCCTCCGCCGAGGCGTGACGGCGGAAGGGTGCGTCCGTTCAGGCCCCGCTTCGAAACCGCAGAACCGTTTCGATCCAGTCTTCCGGGGTGCGGGCGGCGGATCGGCTGTCCTCGCATCGCTCGCGCCGCCACTCGCCCGGCGAGAGTTGGAACGCCCTCCGAAAGGCCCGGGAGAAGCCGGCGGCGTCGTTGAAGCCGCAGGCGTCGGCGATATCCTGGAGCGGCTCCTGCGGGCGCTCCTCGATCAAGCGCCGCGCCCGCTCCAGCCGCTCGCGCCGGACGAAGGCCTGAACGCCGCCGTCCGCCTGGAAGAGACGATAAAGGGATGCCCGCGACAGGCCGCAATGTCGGGCGAGCCCGATCATGTCGATCTCGGGCTGCGCGAGATGCCGCCTGAGGTAGATTTCGGCGATCTGCCGCGCCGTGGAGCGGACGAAAGGCACGACCTCCGGGTCCGCTTCGGCGAGCGGCGTACCGGACAGGAGAACGAGAAAGGCGGCGATGGCCTTCGTGGCGTCCGCCTCGCCGAGGCGCTCGGCCGCATTCGACAGGCCCGCGAGATGGGCGGCCGCAAGGCGCCCCAAGGCCCCGTCGCCGCGCAGCACCGTTCCATGCCGCAGGGTGGACAAGCGCGTCTCGACCGTGTCTCGGGGCAGGATCAGGTTGAGATCCTGTTCGTCGCTGCTTTCCTTGGCGTAGGGCTGGCTCATGTCGATGACGTTGATGTCGCCCGGCCCGGCCTGCACGATGGCCTCGCCATAGAGCCCCTTGAAGGTCCCTTTCCGATACATCTGGAAGGCGATCTGATCCCAGCCGCCGCTGCGCGCGTGCTGCGCCGTGTGATCGTAGCGCTGCCCCGACACATCGGTTTCGATCAGCAGCGCATCGCCCCACTGGCGCGTCGCCATGCGGCACTGGAAGGCCCCGCCGGCAGGCTCGGCTCTGGACACGGCGAAGAACGGCTCGGTGATATCCTTCCACGCGTCGAAGCGCTGCTGTTCGGGAAGATGGTTGAGGTCGAGCCGCTGCATTCAAACGTCCGTCGGAGGACCGATAGCCGTCTTATAGACCGCGAAGGGACGATCGTCACATGCGGCAAACTCATCGCGCGCCGCGGGCCTGCGGGCCGTCCGCGTCGCCCTCCCCCCATTCCGCTCGGAGCCAAAGCAGAAAGCGGGGATCGATCCGCGCCTCGCCGCCGGCTTGCCAGAGCGTGCGATAGGCTGCGGGAGACAGGCCGAAGCGCCGTTTGAACGCGCGGGAGAAGAAGGCGGGCGACGAGAAGCCCGAGGCTCGAGCGATCTCCCCGACCGATGGCGCGGCTTCCGGGCCACCGGCGAGGAGTCCGGCCGCATGGCGCAGCCTTGCGTCCTGGATCAGGCGCTCGACGCCCCCGTCCGGGGCCGCGAGGCGATAAAGCGCGGAGCGCGAAAGGCCGAGGAGCGAGGCGAGCTTGGCGGGCGAAAGATCGGCGTCCTCGACGCGCCGCGCGAGTTCGACGTCGAGTTCGGCACTAAGATGGGCATCGAGATCGCACGAAGGGTCCGAAGCGCGGGCGAGAGGCTGCGCCGCGCTCCGCGCTTCGGGGCGGGCGAGGAGGTCGATCGCCTCGACGACCGCCCGCGCCTCCATGGGAGACAGATCGGGAGGGCCCTCGGTGAGAAGGCGGATCGGCGCGCCGATCAGCGCATTCGCTCCCTCCTCCGCCCGGAGCCAGCGGCCATGCGCGGGCGCCCCCTCGCCACGCTCGCCGCGCGGCAGGAACAGGAAGGCGATCTCGGCCCCCGCTTCGCAGCGGATCGAGAAGGGGCGGGTCATGTCGAACAGCATCGTGTCGCCGGCCTCAAGGGTCCGGTCGTCCGCCTCGGCGCGGGCGGAGCAGCGCCCCGAAAGAGCATGAAGGATCAGGCGATGGTCCCAGCCGCCCCGCCGTTCGGCTTGCGCGGGCCGGCCAAGTTGCAGCGCGCCCGCGTCCAGCTTGAGCAGGAGCCCGCCGCCGACCGGGCGCGCCGCGAAGCGCACGGGAAAGCTCGCATCCCCCAACTCACCCAGTTCGAAGATCGGCGCGAGGGCGGCGGCGAGAGGCCACGCGGCTGAACGGTTCGGGAAGACGCCGCTTCGCTCATGGGTCGAGAGGACGATCATGGCGGCGCTTGTCGCAGGGGCGTGCGGTCCCGGTCAATGCGGCGATCGTCGACCGCCGGCCTATCCGTTGCGGCCGGAGGCCAGATCCTCGAGCCAGGCCTGAATCCAGTTCTGCTCGGCCTCCAGCGCATCGGCGGCCGCTTCGTCGATGCGCAGCCGCGCCTTGAGGATGGCCTCGCGCGGGGTGAGACCGTAGCGATTGCGGAACGCGCGGGAGAAGGAAGCCTCGCTCGGAAAGCCGCAGGCAAGTCCCAGACGCGCGACCGCGCCGCGCCCCATGCCGACGGAGGCCAGACGCAGGGCGGCGCGTTCCAGCCGGCGGTCGCGAATATAGTCGGCGATGCCGCCGAGCGGCTCGAAGATGCGATAGAGCGCCGAGCGCGACAGGCCGAAATGCCGGCTGATCGAGTCGATCGACAGCGCGGGGTCGGCGAGATTGTTCTCGATATGGGCGCGGATCGAGCTCAGCGTCAGCGCCAGCACGCCCGCGGGGTCCTCGACCTTACCCCGCCCCGCCACGGACAGGCCGACGCTCAGGAGCGTCGAGGCGAAACTGGTGATCGGGTCGAGATCGGAGGCCGTGACGCGGGCGGCGGTCGCGGCCAGCGCCGTCAGCTGCTGGCCGAGCAGCGCTCCGATCGGCGAGGCGCCGTCGATCACCATGCCATGCGCCGTGTCGATGGTGCGCGGCGGCAGATGGATCAGCGTCCGGGGCATGACGATGCTCACCGTGTCGAGCTTCGACAGCGTGGCGGCGTGGCGGCGCGACAGGTCGAAGCAGACGAGATCGCCCGCCTTCACCCGTCCGTCGCGCCCCTCCGCCTCGAACTCGCCCTCGCCCTTCTCGTAGAGCTGAAACAGGATGTGGTCGACGCCGACCGCGCCGACCAGCGCCTCGTCGCGCCGCGTCCGCAGCGGGCTGTTGCTCGACGTGCCGATCAGGAAGCGCCCGAGATGGTGGGTGAGGAGCCGACCGCGAAAGCTCTCGCGGTAATCGGTGGCGGCGGGCTGCGCCTCGAAGATGCTGGCGACCGCGAGACGCCAGTGCTCGAAGGTCTCCTCCGCATTCAGCCCGTCCGGCAGGGCGATCGTGGTGGCGATGGGCGTGCCCGTCATCGGGCGCGATCCGCGCGCACGGGGCGGCGGGCCTTCGTCCGGCAGGGCGATCCGGGCACGCTCCGCCCCGTGCCCCTTCCAAACCCAGGGATGCCAAACCCCGGGATGCCAACTCCCGGGATGCCAGCCCCTACGATTCCAACGGCGACGCGACGGATAGTCGATCCGATCATCGTGTTGCCGCCCGTGACTGCATACTGGAAACCGCGCCCGACTCGAGGGAAAGACGGCGAGGGATTTAAGGGCCCTGCGCGAGGGCCTCAAGTGGCTTTCGTCCCAGGGATGGCCCGGATCGTCCCAACGTTCGAAAGGGTGCCGAAATGCCCGCTTCGGCCTCGGATCGCGGCATGACATGGGACGGTGAGCCGTTCGTCCGGCACCGAAGCGAAGGACGCGGACGGGCGCGGGCCGTTTCCAGCCTCGCGCCCGCCCGCGTCCGGCTCTTACCTGGCGGCGGTGACGACCACTTCGATCAGGACGTTCTTGCCGAGATCGGCGACGCCGATCGTTGCGCGGGTCGGCAGGTCGGCGGCGGCGATCCACGAGGTCCAGGCCTCGTTCATCTCGCCCTTCTGGCTCATGTCGGTGACATAGAGCATGGCCGACAGAAGCTTGGTCTTGTCGGTGCCGGCTTCGGCCAGAAGCTTGTCGAGCTTGGCGCAGATATCGGCGGTCTGGCCGCCCATGGTCTGCGTCAGGTCGTCGGCGATGAGGCCGCCGAGAAACACGATGCCGTTGTGCTCGACGATGCGATGCATGATCGGCGTCTGAAGGATGCGCTGGACCATGATGAACTCCTTGTGGTCTGCGGACGGGAGTGCGCCGCCCTGACAAGGGCGAGCGCTGCGGAAAAGGGTCAGGCGGCCCGGGCGCCGAAGCGCGCGATGGAAAAGGGCTCGACGGGAAGATTGGTGCGCCCGGTCGTGACGAGCTCGGCGAGGATCGCGCCGCAGATCGGCCCGAGCTGGAAGCCGTGCAGCGAATAGCCGAAGGAGTGGAACAGCCCCTCCTCCGTCCGGCTCGGCCCGATCACCGGAATGCCGTCCTTCATGCGCGCCTCGATGCCGGCCCAGGCGCGCACGACGCGCGCGTCGCGCATGACCGGAAAGAGATCGCGCACCGTGCGCGCGTTCTCGCCGAGCTTGGCGTAGTCGAGCACGGTGCGGTTGGTGTCGGGGTCGGCGCGGCCCAAATAGCCGCCGCCGATGAGAACCGTGCCATTGGCGAACTGCTTGAAGGACAGGGTGCGCGAGGTCGCGCCGACCACGGGCTTCAGGAACGGCGCGCGCCGCTCGGTGATCATCAGCATGGGCGCGACGACCTCGAGCGGCACCGGCTCGCCGAAGCGTTCCGCGACGCGGCCCGCCCAGGCGCCGGCCGCGTTCACGAGGATCGGCGCGGACAGCTCGCGCCCGTCGGCGAGCCGCGCCACGAAGTCCCGCCCCTCGCGCCGAAGATCGGTGACGGCGACGCCCTCGACGATCCGCGCGCCGAGCCGCTCGGCCTTGTTGCGGAAGGCCTGCACGGTGCGAAAGGGCAGCGCCGCGCCGTCGCCGCGCGACACGAGGCCGCCCACCACATGGGGCGCGGCGGCGGGCACGAGATCGCGCAGCTCGCGCTCGTCGATGACCTCCTCGTGGTCGAAGCCCATGGCACGGAGCGTCTCGGCGCGCTCCCGGCAGGTGGCGAGATCGGCTTCGGATTCGGCGAGTTTCACCTGCCCATGGCTTTCGAAGCCGCACTCGTCGTCCACGAGATCGGCGATGCGGTGCCAAAGCTCCATCGAGGCGATGGAGAGCGGGATTTCCGGCAGGGCGCGGCCGAGCCGGCGCACGCCCCCGGCATTGACGCCCGAGGCATGGCGGCCCGGATAATCCTTCTCGACCAGCGTCACGGATGCGCCGCGCATCGCCAGATGCAGGGCGGCCGAGCAGCCATGCAGGCCGCCGCCGATGACGAGAACGTCGCTCCCCGCCACGCTCAGCCCCGCGCCACCGTTCGGATTTCCGTTTCGCTCCGCTCGAGCGTGGCGAGTTCGGCGAGCGTGATCGGCTTCACCGGCGCGCGGAGCCGGTAATAGCCGACCGCCTCGGGCGTGACGCCGCGCGCCTCGGCGATCGTTTCCGAAACGGTGAGGCCGCAGAGCCGGCCCTGGCACGGGCCCATGCCGCAGCGCAGGAAGCTCTTCAGCTGGTTGGGACCGGCGATGTTCAGCGTGGTCACCGCCTTGCGGATCTGGCCGCCCGTCACCTCCTCGCAGCGGCAGGCGATGGCTTCCTCGGCGGCGACGCGGAACTGCCGCGCCGGGCGATAGAGCTTGTCGAGAAAGGCCCGGCCCCGGTCGTAGCGCGCGATGACGGTGCGGATCGGCTCGGCCTGCCGGTCCCGCTCCGCCGCCGAAAGCCGCCCGAGCGCTTCCAGCGCGCCGAGCGCGGCGATGCGGCCCCGTTCGGCGGCGGCCTCGGCGCCGGCAATGCCCGCGCCGTCGCCGGCCACCGCGATGCCCGGCACGCTGGTCGCGCCCCAGGCGTCGAGCTTCGGCTTCCAGGCGAGCTGCGTCTCGTCATAGGCGAGCTCGCATCCTGCCGCGCTCGCCATGTTGATGTTGGGCGTCACGCCCTGGTGCAGAAGCAGGTGATCGGCCTCGATCACATGGGCCTGCCCGCCGGCCGTGTAGCGCACGCGGGACAGGTGCTTGTCGCCTTCGGCCTCCAGCGCCGTGACGCCGGTGATGACCTCCGCCTCGCGACGGACCTTGGCCATGAGCTTCAGGCCCTTGGCGAGATAGGGCGAGGCGAGGAAGCGCGGCAGGTCGCGGATCGCGGCCCGCCAGTTGCCGCGCGGCGTCGTGTCGAGAATAGCGTCGAAGCGCTTGCCGGCGGCGAGATACTGCGCGGCGATCAGCCAGAGGAGCGGGCCGCAGCCGGCGAGCACGACCTTGCCCGACACCGCGACGCCCGACGTCTTCAGGAGGATCTGCGCCGCGCCCGCCGTCATCACGCCGGGCAGCGTCCAGCCCTTGATCGGAAAGGGCCGCTCCAGGGCGCCGGTCGCCATGACGACATGGCCGGCGCGGATCATCGCCGTGCGCCCGCGCGAGGACAGGCCGAGTTCGAGATCGGCCGAAAGCTGCCAGACCGTCGCGCCGGGAAAGTAGCTCGCCCCGCTCGCCGCGAAATCCGCGCCGATGCGCTCGCCCTTCCAGTAGTCCTCGCCCAGAAGCGCGCGCTTTTTCAGCGGCGTCGTGCCGATGCCGCGATAGATCTGGCCGCCGATGGCGGGATTCTCGTCCACGAGAAGCGTGCGCGCGCCGTTGGCCGAGGCGAGCGTCGCGGCGGCCATGCCGGCCGGCCCCGCGCCGATCACCACGAGATCGTAGCTTGCGGCGAGTTCGCCGACGGTTGCGATCCGGTTCATCGCGCCAACTCCCGCTTGCCATGGCCGATCTGCGTCTCGACGCTCATGCCGGATCGCAGGGGCACGAGGCAGCCCTGCTGGTTGCCGACCCCATCCACCGTGACGAGGCATTCGAAGCACACGCCCATCAGGCAATAGGGCGCGCGCGGCTCGCCGCCGACCGCGCTGGTGCGGCAGGTCTCGACGCCGGCGGCGAGAAGCGCCGAGGCGACCGTATCGCCCTCGCGTCCCTCGACGGTCCGCCCGTCGAGCGTGAAGGACAGGGGCGTGCCGGCAAGATCAGGAAGCCGCTGGAACATGGAACCTCCGTGCGGAAAAGGCGTCGAACTCGGATGCGAGGCCGCCCGAGGCGAAGGCCGGGGCGAGAAGCTCGGCATGGGCGGCGGCGAGCGTCACGCCGCTGTGGCAGGTGGCGACGAAGGCGCCGGGATGGGTCGGCGACTGCTCGTAGATCGGGAAGCCGTCGCGGCTGTAGACGCGCAGCGCCGACCAGGTGCGCACGACGTTGAGCCGGCCGAGGCGCGGGAACATGCGCACCGCGCGATCCGCCATCACGGCGTTGATGCCGTGGCGCATGACGGCGTGGTCGTCGGCCTCCTCCTGGCTGTCGCCGATCATGACGCCGCCTTCGTCGGTCTGGCGCACGGTGGAAAGCGGCACGTCGAGAAAGGGCTCGGTCTTCTCGGTGACGATGACCTGCCCGCGCAGCGGGCGGACCGGCACGTCGAGCCCGATCATCCGGCCGAGGCGCAGATTGTCGAGACCGGCGGCGAGCACGATCCGCCCGGCCTGGAACGTGCCTTCGGCCGTCTTCAGCGCGTAGCCGTCGGCCCCGCCCCTGATCTCGTCCACCAGCGCCCCCGAGCGATAGGCGCCGCCCACCGCCGCGAAGCCGGCATGGAGCGCGCGGAACAGCTTCAGCGAGTTCACGTCGCCGTCGAGGGCGCAATAGGTGCCGCCGACCACTTCCGGCCCGACCTCGGGCAGGTGCCGGCGCACCTCGTCGCCGTCGAGGACGTCGATCCGGTAGGGCTCGATCTCGGCCTGATTGTGCAGGCGGTTGATATTGGCCGCGCGCCGGTCCAGCTCGTCCTGCGACAGGCAGAGATGGTAGCCGCCGGGGCGGCGGTAATGGAGCGAGAAGCCGGCATGGCTCTCGAGCTCGCTGGCGAAGGCCCCCCAGCGGTCGGAGGATTGCCGCGTCCAGGTGGCGTAGGCGGGCATGCCGAGCCCCTTGCTCTGGACCCAGACGAGCGCGAAATTGCCGCGCGAGGCGCGCTTGGCGACGTCCCCCTCGTCCAGCATCAGGACCTTGAGCCCGCGCTTGGCGAGGCCATAGCCGATGGCAGCACCGACCAGCCCGCCGCCGAGGACGGCGAAGTCGTATTCTGTTGTCATGTGTTTCACCCTGAACTCAGCCGCGACCGGGGCCGACCAGCAGACGTTCCATTCCGAAGAGGCGGTCGAGCACCACCATCACGATCACCGTCAGCGCGATCAGGATGGCCGAGACCGAGGCGACGAGCGGGTCGATATTGTCCTGGATGTAGAGGAAGAGCCGCACCGGAAGCGTCGTGGTCTGGGGCGTCGAGATGAAGACGCTCATCGTCACCTCGTCGAAGCTCTGGATGAAGGAGAGAATCCAGCCCGACACGACGCCCGGCAGGATGAGCGGCAGCGTCACCCGGCGGAAGGTCGTCCAGCGCGAGGCGCCGAGCGAGACCGCCGCGTTCTCGATCTGGCGGTCGAGGCCGACCGAGGTCGTGAGGATCAGCCGGATCGCGAAGGGAAACACCACGATCAGGTGGCCGGCCACCAGCGTCCAGCCGGAAATGCCGAGCCCGGCCTCGGAAAAGAAGCGCAGAAGCGCGATGCCGAGAACGAGATGCGGGATCATCAGCGGCGACAGGAAGAGGCTGAGGAGAAGGCCCCGCCCGGCGAACTGCATCCGACCGATGGCGAGCGCCGCCGGAATGGCCAGCCCCACGGCGAGCGTCGAGGCGAGCGCGGCGAGCCAGAGGCTGGTGCGGAACGAGGCGAGGAATTCCGGCCGGTCGGCGATGGCATAGAACCAGCGCAGCGACAGTCCATTGGTCGGCAGCGAGAGATAGCCGTTCGGCGTGAAGGCGACGACGCAGACGACGAGGATCGGCGCCACCGTGAACAGGACCACGAATGTGTGGAAGGCGAGAGCGAGAGGCCCGTTGCGGTTCATTGGAACACCTGCGCGTAGCGCCGCTCCACCAGCCGGTTGCAGCCGATGATGATGACGATGTTGGCGAGAAGCAGAAGCACGGCGATGGCGGCGCCGAGCGGCCAGTTCAGGGTCGACAGGAACTCGTCATAGGCGAGCGTCGCCGCGACCTTGAGGCGCCGGCCGCCGATGATGGCGGGCGTGGCGAAGGCGGAGGCCGCGAGCGCGAAGACGATGATCGAGCCCGACAGGATGCCCGGCATGATCTGCGGCAGCACGACCCGGCGCACCACGGTGAAGGGCGAGGCGCCGAGCGAGACGGCGGCGTTCTCCACCTGCGGGTCGAGGCGCTGGAGCGCGGCCCAGACCGAGATCACCATGAAGGGCATGAGGACATGGGCGAGCGCGATCACGACGCCGGTCTCGGTGTACATGAACTGCACCGGCGAGGAGAGAAGGCCGAGCCCGGTCAGCGCCTGGTTGACGACGCCGGTGGAGCCGAGAAGCATGGCCCAGCCGAGCGTGCGCGCCACGACCGAGATGAGAAGCGGCCCGAGCATCACCAGAAGGAAGATCGAACGCCAGGGCGCGCGCATCTTGTGCAGGATATAGGCTTCCGGCGCGCCGAGCGCGGCGGCGGCGAGCGTCGTGAAGAGCGAGATGCGCAGCGTGCGCAGGAAGATCTCGTGGAAATAGGGGTCGGAGACGATCTCGGCATAGTTCTTCAGCGAGATGTCGTCGGTGACGCCCGTGTACATGCCGAAGGAATGCAGCGACAGGATCAGCGTCATCACGAGCGGCACGACGAGAAGCGTGCCGACCACGACGAGCGCGGGCAGGTTGAGGAGATAGGGGGCGAGCCAGGCCCGGTTTCGAACGGTCGTGGCGGCGACCGGCTTCTGCGCTTGCGCGGTCACGGCGCTCATCGCGGCGCCGCCTCGTCCCGCGCGAGAACGCGCATGTCCTCGGCGCTCCAGACGAGGCCGACCGTTTCGCCCGTGGCCGGCAGGGCGCCGCTTCCGTTGGGGGCGAGAACGAAGACCTGCCCCGCCTCGCTTTCCACGTCGAAGAACCATTGGCTGCCCTGGAACACGCGCTTGCGCACGACGCCCCGGAGCCCGCCGGCACCGAAGGACACGCGCTCGGGGCGCACGGCGACGACGATCGGCCCGGCCGCGCCCGCGCCCGTGCCCTCGCCCGCCACCGTCCAGCGCTGGTCGCGCACCGTCACCGTTTCGCCCGCGCGCACGCCGTCCAGCGTGTTGGTGCGGCCAAGAAAGCTCGCGACGAAATGCGAGGACGGCGTTTGGTAGGCCGCTTCCGGCGGCCCGACCTGTTCGATCACGCCCCGGTTCATGACCACCACACGGTCCGACAGGGCCATGGCCTCGGACTGGTCGTGCGTCACGAGGATCGTGGTGAGGCCGGTGCGCTCCTGGATGTCGCGCAGCTCGCCCTGCATCTCGTCGCGCAGCTTGGCGTCGAGATTGGACAGGGGCTCGTCCAGAAGAAGAAGGCTCGGCTCGATCACCAGCGCCCGGGCCAGCGCCACGCGCTGCTGCTGCCCGCCCGACATGCGCCGGGGATAGCGGTCCGCCATGGCGGACAGGCCGACGAGCTGCAGGGCGGCGGCGACCTTGCGATCGCGCTCGGCCCGGCCGACCTTGCGCATTTCGAGGCCGAAGCCGACATTCTGCGCGACCGTCATGTGCGGAAAGAGCGCGTAGCTCTGGAACACCATGCCGAGCCCGCGCTTGGCCGGCGGCACTTCGGCCAGATCCCGCCCCTCGAGCACGATGCGGCCGGACGTGACCTCCACGAAACCCGCGATCATCTGCAGCGTCGTGGTCTTGCCGCAGCCGGAGGGGCCGAGCAGGGAGATGAACTCGCCCTGCTCGATGTCGAGCGAGATGCCGCCCACGGCGACGATCTGGTCGTAGGTCTTGGTCAGGCGTTCGATCGTCAGGAAGCTCATCGGCGACACCTCTCGGGGGGACGGGTTCCGCCCGTCGGCCGGGCGGAACGAGTGAAAAGGCGAAAGGTCCTTGAGCCCGTCCGGAACGTCACCGGCGGAGGATCGCCGAGGAATTATCGTCGCGATCGAGGCGCCGAACGCAGTCGATGCGAGGTCAGCATCGGCGAGGATCGGCAACGAGGAGGGCGACGAAAAGACCCGGCGAGCCGACCCGGCGGACTTTCGGGACGGGCTCTAAGCCCTCAACGCTCCACTTCGCGCGTCCAGCGCGTGTTCCATTCCTCGCGGACGGGGTTCACGTAGTCCCAGTCGATCACGCGCAGCTGGCCGACCTGCTCGGGGCCGTAGGGAATGCCCTTGGCTTCCTCGTCGGTGAGCTTGGCCTTCTTGTTGACCGGGCCGTAGCCATAGCCGCGCGCCACCTTTTCCTGCACCTCGGGCGACAGGAGATATTGCAGGAGCGCCTGCGCCTCCGGCGTGTCGCGGCCGGCGATCGGGCAGCCGATGATGCCGAGCGAGACCGCGCCTTCCTTCGGATAGACCATCTCCACGGGGAAGCCGGTGTTGGCGAGCGAGTTGATGCGCGCCGAGCCCCAGACGCCCAGCACGGCCTGCCCGCTCTGGAAGAGCGAGGTCATCTGGCCGGGCGAGGCCTCGTAGGCGAGGACGTTGGGATCGATCTCGCTCTTGAAGGCCGTGAAGCCGGGATCGATGTTGCGCTCGTTGCCGCCGCCGAGCTCGGCTTCCATCACCAGGGCATGGAGGCCGTAGGTGTTGGAGAGCGGCGGCACGACGAGCTTGCCGGCGTATTTGGGGTCCTTCAGATCGGCCCAGGAGGTCGGCGCGGGCCAGCCCTGCTCGGCGAAATACTTGGTGTTGTACATGAGGCCGGTCGCCACCGCGCCGAGGCCCGTCGCCTTGCCGCCGCTGACCTTGGCCATGTCGTAGAGATCGTCGTAGACCGGGGCGGCCTCGACCTCCTTGCACAGGCCGAGCGCGATCGCCTGATACATCGGGCCGTCGTCCATGATGGCGACGTCGATCTGCGGGGCGGAGCGGGTCGCGACGAGACGCGCCAGCGTGTCGGTCGAATTGCCGGCCGTGTATTCGATGCGGACCCCGTGCTCCTTCTCGAAGGCCGGGAAGATCTGCTCGCGCATCAGCTGCTCGTAGGAGCCGCCATAGGCCGCGACGTAAAGGACCTTCTCCTGCGCCACCGCAGCTGACGATGCGGACACCGCCACGAGGGCGACCGTCGTGAGAAGACGCGAAGGGAATGGGATGCTCATCGAAGGTCCTCGGTTTAGGGGTCAATCATTCTGTAACCTTTCGAAACTTGCGCCCATTCGTCAAATCGGTTTTCATCACTACTCCATAACTAAATATTATGCTGGCGAACGGATAGGCAGGGATGTTGAAATCGAGGCAGGTGGAGGCGTTTCGGGCCGTGATCCTGACCGGATCGGCGACGGAAGCGGCGCAGTTTCTCGGCGTCACGCAGCCCGCGATCAGCCGGCTCCTTAGCGATCTGGAATATGCCGTCGGCCTGCAACTCTTTGAGCGCAAAGGCGGAAAGCTGATGCCGACCGCCGAGGCGATCACCTTCTACCGCGAGGTCGAGCGCTCCTTCGTCGGTCTGGAGCGGATCGAGAAGGCGGCTAAGGACATTCGCGAGCGCCGGGGCGGCGAATTGCGCGTCGCGGCGCTTCCCGCGCTGGCGACGAGCCTCCTGCCGAGCGTCACCGCCGATTTCGCCGCCGCCCGGCCCGGCGTCGACATCACGCTCTACGGCATGACCTCGCCCTCGGTTCTCGACTGGGTCATCACCGGACGCTGCGATCTCGGCATCGTCCACGAGCGCATTCCCCATTCGGCGATCACGACCCACGAACTTCCCCCGATGGAGGCCGTGTTCATCGCGCCGAAGGGCCATCCGCTTCTGGAGCGGGACGTCGTCATTCCGCAGGACCTCCATGGGCGCGACTTCGTCGGCCTCGCCTCCTCCTCCTCCATGCGGCGCGCCTTCGACGCGATGATGGTGACGCATCGCTGCGCGCCGACGATCCGCATGGAAAGCCCGCTGACCATGATCCTGTGCAGCCTCGTCGATGCCGGGTTCGGCTGTGCCGTGGTCGATCCCTTCACCGCCTCGCGCCTGCCCTGGCGCCATCTGGAGGTGCGCCCCTTCCGACCGGCCATCGAGTTCGAATGGTCGATCATCCTGCCGAACTTCTCGCCCATCTCCTCGCTCGCCGGCGACTTCGCGGCGGAATTCGCGGGCGCCTTCGCCAAGTCCCTTGCGGAATTGCGTTTGCTCGCACCGGACTAAGAGCACGCCGAGCGCCCCGCCTTGCCCCATTTCGGCGGGCATGGTCTCCTCGCCTTTCACCGAGAGCCGGAGTGCGAGGAGGCCGAGCCATGCCGCTTCAGAACCGCGTGACGCCGCTCGGTGAGATCGTCGCCGATTCCGCGCGCGGGCTCTTCATGGGCAATCGCGGCATCCTGCACGACGACCAAAAGCGGCTCGGCCGCAGCCGCTGGCGACATCCGAACTGGATCGTCTGCAGCCTCGATTACCGCGCGACGCCGCGCCCGCTGATGGCGCCCGGCGCCTATACCGAACTCTTCTTCCTGGACGAGGCGACGGCGCTCGCTGCCGGCCACCGCCCCTGCGCGCTCTGCCGCCGGCCCGCCTTCCGGCGCTTCGCGGCGGCCTGGGGCGCGGCGGCCAGCGGGGCACAAGGAGCGGACGCGCCGCCCTCGGCCGGGCGGATCGACCGCGAACTGCACGCCGCCCGGCTGACCGACGACCGGCGACAGCGCCGGCACCCCGCCCCGCTCGCGAGCCTGCCGGACGGCGCGATGGTGGAGATCGACGGCGCTCCCTGGCTGGTCCATGCCGGGCGGCGGCACCGATGGACGCTCGCCGGTTATCGCGAGGCCGAGCCGCTGGACGGGCGAACAGTCGCGGTGCTGACGCCGGAACCAAGCGTGGCGGCGCTGCGGGCGGGCTTCGCGCCGGTCTTGCATCCCTCCTTAAGCGGTTGAAACACGCGGAGTTTCCGCAGCCTGCCTGCGACACGTTCGTGCCCTCGGCGAAAAATTCGCCGCCGTGGCGAGCGGGACCTTGCGCATGTCAAAATCAAATGTGCGTTATGCCGCATCGAATCGCGCGGCGGAGCTGCATCCATGAACAAGGCCACCAAGAAGGCGCTGCGGCGCACGGCGATCGCGCTGCCGGTGATTGCGCTGCTCCTGTGGTTCGTGCCCTGGCTGACCCTGTTCTGGCTGGTCTGCGGCGCGATCGACGTCGCGCGCAACAAGGGCAAGAACCGCCTGCTGCTCAGCCGCTACTTCATGGGCAACGGCATTCTGACCTGGCTGCTCTCGCCCTTCAACCTCTTCGTCGACCTCGTCAGCCGCCGCAATCCGGGCATCTACACGCTCGATGATTTCCCCGCCGAATGGCGCGAGGAGATCGAGACGGTGCTGAACACGTTCCGCACTCGCCGCGACGAGATCACCAGCGAGATCGACGCCAAGTTCCACGACGGGCGGCGCGGCATGTATGTCTATCGCTGGTACGGCAAGCCGAACATCGACACGGTGCCGGAGTTCAACCGCGAGTTCAAATATGTGAAGACCATCGCGGTGTCGGTCTTTTCCGGCAAGGAATCCACCACCTGGCATTACGGCCCGCTGCGCCTGACGCTGCGCGTCCTGCTCAACCTGAAGCCCGCCGACAGCGACCGCGTCTTCATCGAGTGCAACGGCGAGCGCCATCTCTGGCGCGACAACCCGCTCTACATTTTCGACGACACGCTGTTCCACCGCTCTGTGAACGAGGTGGACGCGCGCCGCTACAATGTCTTCATGGACGTGATCCGCCCGACCCCGGTGCCCGGCTTCATCAGTGCGCTCCTGTCGGTCGTCTCGATGATCGCCGACCAGATGAAGTCGCTGTTCTACAAGAACTGGCGCATGATCGGAAACCGCACCGCCACCCCCGCCGGCGCCGCCAAGGGCTGAGAGCCCTCCCCTTTCGAGCGCTGACCGGACCCGCCCTGGAGGCCGTTTGACAATCCGGCGGCGGAGGACCCGCGAGGGATTTTTCGTTCTCACGAGGCGCCAAACGCAGTCGATGCCGGCGGCATCGTCTGACATTGGCAACGAAGTGAGGGCGGAAAAGACCCGGCGTGCCGACCCGATCGGGTTGTCAAACGGCCTCCAAAAGGAGCGGGTCTTTTCGTTGGCGCGTCCTTGGCGTATCGACCGGGCCGTACTGACCGGGCAGGGCGCCGAGCGGATGAAATGAGGGATTGTCTTGGTCCTGTCATGAAACGCACCGATGGTCCGCGCCACCACGAACCGGGTGCCTCATGGATTATTTCAGACGCTTCACCTTCCTCTTCGCCACGCCTTCCTTCGACGCCGACGATCTGGAAGGGGCCCGGTACAACCAGATCGTGGACGAGATCGAGAAGTCCGGCTTCGAGGTCGTGCGCGCCCGCACGCTGGAAGACGCCGCGATCTCCGTGCAGACGGATGCCGCCATCGGCTGCATGATGGTGGACTGGGGCAAGAAGGGCCTCGAGGGCAAGACCGCCGCCCTCATCAACCTGATGCGCCGGCGCGGGCTCGACTTCCCGATCATCCTCCTCATCCGCCGCAAGCGCTTCGAGGACGTGCCGGTCGAGGTGCTCGACTTCATCGACGGCTATGTCTTCCTGTCGGAGGAAACGCCGGCCTTCATCGCCAAGAACCTCATCAGCCGCCTGAAGCAATATGCCGAGACGCTGAAGACGCCCTTTTTCGGCGCGCTGGTGGACTATGCCGAGGAGGGCAACCAGCTCTGGACCTGCCCCGGGCATAATGGCGGCGTGTTCTACAGCCGCTCGCCGATCGGGCGCGTCTTCATGGAGCATCTCGGCGAAGCCGTGTTCCGCGACGATCTCGACAACTCGGTTCTCGATCTCGGCGACCTCCTGACCCACGAGGGGCCGGCGCTCGCCGCGCAGAAGGAAGCGGCGAAGATCTTCGGCGCCGAGAAGACCTATTTTGTCCTGAACGGCACCTCCACCTCAAACAAGGTGGCGCTGGCAGCCTTGGTGACGGACGGCGATCTCGTCCTGTTCGACCGCAACAACCACAAGGCCGCCCACCATGGCGCGCTCTTGATCTCCGGCGGCATCCCCGTCTACGTGCCGACCTCGCGCAATTCCTACGGCCTGATCGGCCCGATGGATTTTGCCTCCCTGGACGAGGACGCGCTTCGCGAGCGCATCCGCACCCATCCCCTGGTGAAGGACCCCGAGGCCTGGAAGAAGCCCCGCCCCTTCCGCGTCGCCGTGGTCGAACAGTGCACCTATGACGGCACGATCCACAATGCCGAGATGATCCTGAAGCGGATCGGGCACCTGTGCGAATACATCCTGTTCGACGAGGCCTGGGCGGGCTTCATGAAGTTCCACCCGCTCTATGCCGGGCGCTTCGCCATGGGTCTGGCCGATCTCGGCCCCGACGCGCCGGGCATCATCGCCACGCAATCCACCCACAAGCAGCTGGCGAGCTTCTCCCAGGCCTCGCAGATCCACATCAAGGATCGGCACATCAAGGGCCAGAAGCGCCGCGTGGAGCATCGCCGCTTCAACGAAAGCTTCATGCAGCACGCCTCGACCTCGCCCTTCTATCCGCTCTTCGCCTCGCTCGATGTCGGCGCGCAGATGATGAAGGGCCGCTCGGGCGAAGTGCTCTGGGACGACACGATCCGGCTCGGCATCGAGCTTCGCAAGAAGATCCGCGCCGTGCGGCGCGAGTTCGAGGAAAAGGAGCAGCGGCCCGAGCGGCGCTGGTTCTTCGAGCCCTTCGTGCCCGACACCGTGTCGATCCCCGACGCCGCGCGCCCCGGCAGCGCGCATGTCGTGCCCTGGGAAAGCGTCTCGACCGACCAGCTCGCCACCAACCCCGCCTTCTGGCAGCTTTCGCCCGGCGCTTCCTGGCACGGCTTCCAGAACATGGAGCCGGGCTTCGCGATGACCGACCCCAACAAGCTGGTGCTGCTCACGCCCGGCTTCGACGGGGCGAACGGCGCCTATGGCGAGCACGGCATTCCCGCCCCCGTGGTCGCGCAATATCTTCGCGAAAACCGCATCGTGGCGGAAAAGAACGATCTGAACTCGCTTCTCTTCCTCCTGACGCCGGGCGTCGAGGCATCCAAGGCCGGAACGCTGATTTCCGGTCTCGTCGCCTTCAAGCGCCTGCATGACGAGAACGCGCCGCTGGAAGAGGTGATCCCGGAATTCTACCGCCGCCGGGCCGGCCGCTACGCGGGCGTCCGGGTGCGCGATCTCTGCGCCGCGATGCACCGCTTCTTCCGCGCCGCCAATGTCAGCGCGCTTCAGGTCCTGCAATTCTCGGCCGACCATCTGCCCGACATCGCCATGTCGCCGCACGACGCGGCGCGCTGCCTCGTGCGCAACGATGTCGACTATCTGCCGATCGGCGAGATCGGCGGGCGCATCGCGACGACGCCCTTCGTGGTCTATCCGCCGGGCATCGCCACCATCGTTCCGGGCGAGCGCCTGAGCGAGCGCGCCCAGCCGATGATCGACTATCTCAAGATGTTCGAAGCCTCGTTCAACACGTTCCCGGGCTTCGAGGTCGAAATCCAGGGCGTCTACCGCGAGGTGGATGCGTCGGGCCGCGTGCGGCTCTATACCTACGTCGTCGCGGAATAGAGCCGGAGTTTCGAGTTCGTTCATGGATCAGGAGAATGAGATCGCGATCCGCCCCTCGCGCGATTCCGACGTGGAGCCCATGCTGGCGATCTATCGCCGGCATATCCATCGCGGCGTCGAGGCGGGCGTGGAGGACAGCGAGACGCCGGAGCCTGACGATCTGCGCGACCGGCGCAAGAACCTGAAGAACCGGCGCATGCCCCATCTCGTCGCGACCCGTCGCGGCGAGGTGGTGGGCTATGCCTATGTCGTGCAGTTCCGCAAGCGGCCGGCCTATCGCTACGCGGTGAAGCACTCGATCTACGTGCACCACCAGCATCTCGGCCAAGGCATCGGCCGGCTCCTGATGCGCGGTCTGATCGACGCCTGCGCGGCGGCGGGTTTCCGGCAGATGATCGGCTATATCGACTCGGACAACGCCGCCTCGCTGTCGCTCCATGCGAGCTTCGACTTCCAGCGCGTCGGCCACCTGCCGGCGGTGGCCTATCGCTACGGGCGCTGGGCCGACAGCGTCATGGTGCAGCGCTCGCTCGGCCCCGGCGCCACCGAACCGCCCCCGCCCCTGCCGCTGTCGATCCGCTGAGCGCATGGGCGCAAACCCGTCTAGCGGGATTGCGTGCGCAGATAGGCGATCAGATCGGCGCGGGCGAGCGCGTCCGGGATGCCCGGAAAGATCATCTTGGTGCCGGGGGCGAAGCGCGCGGGGTCGGCGAGCCAGCGGTCCATGGCCGCGTCGGTCCAGGTGCCGCCGACCGAGCGCAGCGCCGCCGTCGCGCCATAGCGCGCCAGCCGCTGGCCGATCGGCGCGTCCATCACGCCATGAAGATTGGGGCCGGCGAGATCCGGCCCGCCTCGGCCGATCGTGTGGCAGGCCTTGCAGGGGCCGAAAACCGACGCGCCGGCCGCCGGATCGGCGACGCTCATGCGCGCCTCCAGCGTCGGCTCGGGGCCGAGCCGCGCCCGCCGCGCCTCCCGGTCGCCATCGCCGCAGCCGGACAGAGAGGCGAGCGCCAGAAGCGCGAGAGGGAGTCGGATCACGGCCCGAAGCCTCCTGGCGCGAAGCGCAGTCGGCGGCGCGTCGGGTGCGTCTTCAGCATCACTCGTCTTGCCTCCCGCAGCCGGCCTCCGCCGCGTGGCGGTGCGAAGACCCATTGAGAAAAGACTATTGGCGAATGCGCAGGTTCCGGCGAACGATTTCGTTCGCGAGCCCGGTCAGCCGTTCGCTGGCCTGGTTGGAGTCGGTGGCCAGATAATAGTAGCCGGGCGAGGCGCACATCATCAGCGCGGGCGAGATCTGGGGGTAGGTTCTCCCTACTCGATCGAGGAAGAAGTTCCACGGATCATTGTTCGGGACGTATTTGATTTCGAGAACGGCAAGTTTGATGCCTTTGCCCTTGATGCGACTGCAATAGGATTGATCAACAGGGGCCGTTAACATCCATGGCGCCCGACCAATTCCCACATCGTTGACGCCATCGGTTATAATGACAGCCACTTTTTCTGGCTTGTCTTGGCTTGAACCATCCTCTTGGGTTCCGAGCATAGTCTCAAACCCGGACAACGCCTCGCGGAAATACGTATGCTTGCTCGGGATGTTTTTGAAATCCAAGGATTTCACGAGCGTATTCTCGTCGGTACTTCTCTCGACACCCCTCGCGAAAATCTCACTGAAGCCAGCGGTCGAGATTCGAATGGATAGGTTCTGGCTCTTATCCGCATTGATTTGCAGAAGTTTTTGAGCCGTCGTCTTGAACGCATCCCGCAGCACGTCGATGCGCAACCGCGCCGGTCCGCCCCTCTCGGGTGGGATCAATCGGTTCATTTCATAGGCGGAAATCCGCCATTTCGTCCAATCTTCCGGCATGTGACAGGCGAACGCGCAAGGCCGGTCATTCTTCTCTGCCGTCCAATCTTCCAGCTTTTTCCGCTCGACCTCATCCGCGGCGATGTTCATCGACTCGGAAACATCGAGCAGGAAATAGAAGTCCATGAAGCCGTCGCGCTTGATGCTGGACTGGGACGAGCGCGAATAGCTGATCGTCTTCGTACCGCCGAGCCGCAGGAAGGCCGTGTCGTAGCTGTTCGAGATCGCCACGTTCACGACGCCCTGCGCCGTGTCGATATCGCTGGTGATCTTCGACGATTTTAGCCGATCGGGCAGATTGGCCAGCGCGACGGCCTGGATGGCGATCTGGGCCTCCGCGACGCTGCCGCTTTCCATGGTCTTGGCGCCCGCGAGCGCCGCCGCGTCCGCCGCGCCCTGGGCCGATGTCTCGTCCATGGAGACCATGCTGATATCCACCGCGCCGCCGATCGCCAGGGCGAGGACGCTGAAGCTCAGCGCCGCCATGATCGCGAAATTGCCGCGTCGATCGATCCAGTATCTCTTGAACATGCGGTGTCCTCGATCATGGTCTTAAAACGCGCACTGGGTGCGCTCGGCGCTACTCTCCCTTTTTCCTTTGCTAGCTGAACGATGTGGATGCGGCGTTAAGGCGGTGTCCAAACTTGATCGGATCGCCGGTGGCCGTTGCGTGAGCGGGGCTGATGGCCGGGACCTTCCATTCGAGCGCAGAAGGCCGATCATCGTCCGACCCGCTCCGGCGGGACGGCCGTGTCCCGACACCGTGCAACGACGGCAGGCAGGATCACTCCCTCGTGAGGACGGGGCCACGCCGTTCCCCTCGGCCATCCGGTGTGCATCTTCGTCTTGACGAATGCCGAAGGTTTTGGGGTTGGGGGAAGCATGGTTCGTTTTGCGGAACGCTTTGGGACGGCGGGAGCCGACAGCCTTACGGGCTCGTATGCCACGGTCACATACGGCCTCGCCGGGTCGGACCTTCTCACGACGCAGCGCGGCTCGGCCTATTCGATCCTGATCGGCGGCAGCGGCTCGGACGTCTACGTCTCCAAGGCCAACACCACCGTCACTATCGCCGATCGCGGCGGCACCGGCATCGACACGCTCTACACGGAGACGCTGGGTCCCGGCTCCTATGCCATGACCGCGCTGATCGACAATCGCCACTTCGTCGCCTCGGACCGGAACACCGGCGAGACGATCTACATTCTCGATTTCTTCTCGCAGGCAAACTATATCGAGCAGATCAACACGCCGGACGGGATCTTTACCACGAACGAACTCTGGCAGTTCGCCCGCTCGCAGCCGAGCTTCCTCGGCAATCTGCGCTGGGAAGACCTCAATTCGGTCGGGCTGACCCACCCCTTTTCCACGGCCGAGACGAACGAGGCGATCTCCTTCTACGGCAAGCGCGCGGCGGCGCTGGAAGTGACGCTGCCGGTCGGCGACGAGGGGTCGGTCTATCGCTTCTACAACACGGAAAAGGGCTCGCACTTCTTCACCGCGAGCGTCGCCGAGCGCGACAGCATCGCCCAGAACCTCTTCCAGTACCAATACGAGGGCGAGGCCTTCGACGCCGCGACGCGCAGCGCGAACACGATCGACATCTTCCGCTTCTACAACAGCGCGACGGGCACTCATTTCTACACCGCCAGCGCCGCCGAGCGGGATCAGGTGATCCGCACGCTGCCGGTCTTCCAGTACGAAGGCGTGGCCTACAAGGCCTATGCGAGCAGCGAGGGCGGCGCCCACGAGGAACTCTACCGCTTCTACAACGAGAAGAGCGGAACGCATTTCTACACGACCAGCGAAGCGGAGCGCGACAGCATCATCGGCACGCTGCCGAGCTATCGCTTCGAGGGCATCGCCTACTATGTCGACAACGCCTGACGGCGACAGCCCCCTCGGACGCGAGACCTTCGCGTCCGAGGGGGCGATCATGGAACCCGAGCCATCGTGGATTCGTAACGCTTCCATGACCAAGAGCGAAGACGACGCAGCCCGAAGCGAAAGCCGCGAGAGCGTGTTCTCTCCGATCCCGATCCTCATGATGATCGGGGGCGGGTTCGCGACGCTGGTTCTGGCCAAGGCAGGCTGGGACCTCCTGCGAACCTATGGCGGATTGTGAACCGCGATCGGCGATTCCAGGCCCCGATTTAGAAGCGGCCTCCCGCCCGAGCTGGGCGGCCCGTCCCCAAGGGCAGGCGCGGACCTCTCCTTGGGGAACCCTGTCCTGATATCCTCCTATTATCTTCCCGCAAGCCCGGGCTGCTTCAATTTATCTTAAACCCTGCCGACTAGCGTCCTTGCCACTCGATCCAGTGGGGAGATGGCCGTGCTTGACCGTCGGCAAATGATCCTGGCGCTTGCCGCCCTGCCGCTTCTCGTCTCGAAGCCATCGCGTGCCCTGGCCGCGAAGCCGGTGCTGCGCGTGTCGGGCGGCGCATCGGGCGCGTCGGTCACCTATGACGCCGCCGGGCTGGACGCCCTGCCGCAGACCCGCTTCGTCACCGCCACGCCCTGGAATGCCAAACCGATCGAGTTTCGAGGCGTTTCGGCTCGCGACCTGTTCCAGGCGGCGGGGGTGCAAGGGGAGCACCTGCAGCTCATCGCGCTCAACGACTATGTGGTCGAGGCGAAGACGAGCGATATCCTGGCCGGCGATGGCTTGTTCGCCACCCATCAGGACGGCGTTCCCATGCCGCTCAGCGCCAAGGGGCCGGTCTTTCTCATGTTCCCCTTCGACCTGCGCCCGGAACTGAAGCATCAGTCCTATTACAGCCGGTCCGTCTGGCAGCTGGCCGAGGTCGTCGTCACGCCATGATCCAACGCGGGAAGTTGACGTTACCGCGCAGCTTCCATCGGTTAGGCCTCGGACTGGCTGCCGTGACCGCCCTCCTGGCGGTCTTCGCCGTTGCCGTTTCCCTTCTGGCCGCAGCCTACCAGCAGCGGATCGACGAGGCCTCGAGGTACAACCGGACCTTCGACGCCGCCCAGACCCTGGCGGAGCTTCTGCGCCTGCAACTCGCCTTCGCCGGCGCGCGCGAGCCCGACGATATCGACGAGATCCGGATGCGCGCCGCGATCCTGGAGAATCGGATAGGGGTTGTGGGCAATGCGGTCTGGCCGATTCCGGAAATGCGCGCGGATTTCCTCCCGAGCCTCGCCGACGCGCTGCGGCAGGTCACGCCCTTGATCGACCACATGCCGGAAGCGGGCGTCGGCATGGACGCCGTGACCATCCTGAAGCCCCTGGTGCAGCCCCTGGCGCGCATGACCTCGCGCAGCCACGCAATCGCGAACGACGAAATCGGCCGCACGCAGGCGCAGTTGCGCCTCTTGTTCGCGGTGCTTTGCGGCCTGACGGTGTTCCTCGTCCTGTTCGGGGCGGCGCTCGTGACCTTCGTCCTGTGGCAGAACCGGCGCCTCGACCGCACGGCGCGATCCGACGCGCTGACCGGCCTCGCCAACCGGCTGCAATTCGGCTTCAGTCTCGATCGCCTGGCGAGCGCGAACGGGTGCGCGGTCATGCTGATCGACGTCGACCATTTCAAGACGCTGAACGACACGAACGGACACGATATCGGCGACGCCGTTCTCACCCGCGTCGGGCAGCGTCTCGACCAGGCGGCGCCCGATGCGCTTCTGGTGGCGCGCGTCGGCGGCGACGAGTTCGCGATCCTCTACGAGGGGGCCGAGGCGGCGGCGCGCAGCCGCGCGGCCGCAACGCGCATTCTCGAAATGATGCGCCAGCCGATCATGGCGAACGGACGCTGCGTGAAGGTCAGCGTGACGCTGGGCTTCCGCACGGTCGAGAGGACGGGCGACAGGCACACGTCCCATACGCTCCTGAAGGACGCGGATCTGGCGCTCTACGAGGCCAAGGCCGCCGGACGACGCTGCGCCACCGAGTTCCAGCCGGAGATGAAGAAGTCCTTCCTCGAGCGCCACCGGCTGGAAGCCGACCTGCACGGCGCCATCGACCGGGGCGAACATCATCTCCAGTTCCAGCCCGTGGTGGATCTGCGATCGAAGACGACCTTGGGCTTCGAAGCCCTGCTCCGGTGGAACCACCCCGAATTCGGCTTCGTGCCGCCGTCTCAGTTCGTGCCCCTCGCGGAGGAAAGCGATCTCATTCTCGATCTCGGCCGCTGGGTCCTCACCGAGGCCATCGCGGCGGCGCGCCATTGGCCGGGCGACGTGTTCGTCGCCGTCAACATCTCGGCCCGGCAACTGAACGATGCGGACCTCGCCATCTTCGTCGCCAAGACGCTGGCCGAGGCCGGCTTCCCGGCACGTCGGCTCGAAATCGAGGTGACGGAAACCGCGCTGATCCAGAACGAGGCGCTCGCGACGCAGACCCTCCAGGCGCTTCGCGCACTGGGATGCCGCATCGCGCTCGATGATTTCGGCACGGGCTACGCCTCCTTGAGCTATCTCCAGCGCTTCGTGTTCGACAAGCTCAAGATCGACCGTTCCTTCGTGGAAAGCTGCCGCGAGGACAAGAACAGCTCGGCGATCGTCGCGGCGGTCTGCGCCCTCGCCCACCGCCTGCAACTCGGCGTCGTCGCCGAAGGCATCGAAACGCAAGAGCATTGCGCCTTCGTGGCGGAAGCCGGCTGCGGCGCGGGACAGGGCTATCTGTTCGACCGCCCCCTATCCAGGGACAAGGCGCTGGAACGGCTCCTGCGCGAGGCCGAAGAAGCGCAATGGCTCGTGCAAGCGGACAGGGCGCCCCGACATCTGGTCCTCGCCCTGTAGGGCTCGGCGCGCATGTTGAGGGAAAGGCGGAGCGGCGGGCGACGCCGCTCCGCCTTATGCGCCCCTCCGCCTTTGTGCCTCTTCCATTGCAACGCACGGCCCGCCCGCAGGGTAATGGCCGAGCGAGGGCGATCTGTTTCGCGCCAGCCGTTCGATGCGTGATGCCTCAGGGTTCGAGAGCCAAGCCCCCGTCCTCTTCGAGCCGGTCGGGCCGCTTCTTCTGCTGATGACAGCGTCCCACAGGCTGGCCGATGCGCCCCGCACGGTTTCCGCTCGGTCGCTCTGCCCGGAGCGAAGCGCCCTTCTCGCCCCTGCCCCCTCGGTCGCCTCCCAACCCTTAGCCTGATCCAGCGAAGGCTCGCGCTCGAAACCGAGAGCCCGATCGCCAGGGCCCGGTCGCACGGGCCACGGAGATTCACGGCTGAAGGCGCGGGGCGCAGACGCCTTCGACGCGCCCGGACCGGCCTTCATCCCCTCCCCTCCGTGCCGGGATTCGGCTGCCCGATGAGCAGCGGCACGACCGCTCGGCCCCCAATCTCGACCTCGCCCCGAAGACCGCAACCGTCCTTCGCCGGGGTGAACAGCTGCGCTCGTCGGGGCCGTCCTGCGAAAAGCCCAAGGACGCGGCCGCCCCCTCCTTCTGTCGCGAGACGCTCCGGCTCGCGGCGACCTGAGACGTCGCGGCGGGGAACCCAAGCGCGAAAAAGCCCCGCCCCGCGCGGTCAAGCGCGGGACAGGGCTTCCATAGGCTTCGAAGGTCGGCCTAGCGGCCGGTCAGGAACTCAGTCTTTCGAAGGCGACCTGATCGTCCGGACCAAGGTCCAGCGCGATGCCGCCGCGGGCGACGGGCGTGGAGGGAGAGCGCACGGGAGGCGCCTTGCGCTCGGGCAGAGGCTTGGTTTCCCGGACGGGGGCAGCGCTGGCCGCCGGAGCGCTCGGGCGGCTCGCCACGAACCGATCCACCCTCGCCTGCAGGGCGCGAACGGTCGGCGCGGCCGGAGCCTTCGGGGTCTCCTGTCGCGGGGCCGGCACCGCCACGCCCTCGCCAAGCTGGAAGAAGCTGACGCGATCGGTCAGGCGCAGGGCCTCGGCCGACAGCTGCTCGGCCGTCGTGGACATTTCATTGGAGGCCGCCGCATTCTGCTGCGTGATCTCGTCGAGCTGCTGGACCGCCACCGCGTTCTGCTGCGCGATCTCGTCGAGCTGGCGCACCGCCTCGGCATTCTGCTGGGCCGCCGTGTCGAGCTGCTGGACGGACTGGCTGGTCTGCTGCGTCACCTGATCGAGCTGCTGGATCGCCTGGTTGATCTGCTCCGCGCCCGCATGCTGCTCGCGGCAGGCCGCCGAAATCTCGGCGACGAGTTCGGCCGTGCGCTCGATATCGGGAACGAGCAGTTCCAGCATCCGGCCCGCTTCCTCCGAGATGTGGAGGGTCGAGGCGGCGAGTTCGCTGATCTCCGACGCCGCGCCCTGGCTGCGCTCGGCGAGCTTGCGCACTTCCGAGGCCACCACCGCGAAACCCTTGCCATGCTGGCCGGCGCGCGCCGCCTCGATCGCGGCGTTCAGCGCCAGTAGGTCGGTCTGACGAGCGATCTCCTGCACGATGCGGATCTTGCCCGCGATGGTGCGCATCGCCTCCAGGGAGCTGACGACAGCCTGCCCGCTGCGCTTGGTGTTCTGGGAGGCCTGCGCGGCGATCTTTTCGGTGGTCGTGGCGTTCTCGGCGGTCTGCCGGATATTGGCCGACATTTCCTCCATCGCGGCGGAGGCCTGTTCGGTCGCGGCCGCCTGTTCGATCGCGCCCTGGCTGAGGCGTTCGGCGGCGACCGCCTGCTCGGCGAGGCCCCGCGCCAATTGCTGCGCCGAAAGCGCCTGCTCGGACGTGCCACGGCCGAGCTGTTCGGTGGACGCGGCCTGCTCGCTGGCGGACTGGCTCAGCTGCTCGGAGGTCGAGGCCGAAAGCTGCGAGCCCGCCGCCACCTGCTGGGCGGAGGTGATGACGTCCTCGATCGTGCCGCGCAGCGTTTCGCGCATGGCGTTCATGGCGCGAAGGAGATCGGCCACCTCGTCACGGCCCCGCACCTCGGCGGACTGGGTGAGATCGCCCTGGCTGATGGCCTGCGCCAGTTCCACGGCGCGCTGCAAGGGCGGGCAGGTCGCGCGCACCAGGACGATGCCGGCGCCTATGAGAGCGAGAATCATGCCGGCGAGACCGCCGCCGATCGCCCATTTGATCATCTCCTCCGCTGCGGCCGCCTTCTCCTGACGCTCCGCGAGGAGGCTGCGCTCGGTGGCGACGATCTGCGCCGTCACCGCCCGGATCTGATCCATGTCGCGCTTGCCGACGGAGGAAATCTCCAGATCCCAGGCCTTCTGGCGCGTATCGGGATCGGCCATGAAGGCCATGGCCGGCTCGGCGACCTGCGCCGCCCAACGCCGCGCGAGATCGCGCACTTCCAGGAGGCGCGATTGCTGGACGGGATTGTCGGCCGTGAGCGCCACGGCCCGGTCGAGCGCCCTGGTGAACATGTCCAAGCCGCTGCGATAGGGCTCCAGATTGGCCTCGGCGCCGGTGATCATGTAGCCGCGCACGGCGGTTTCCTGATCCACCATGCCTTCCACGATCTGATCGATCTGGTTCACGACCTCATAGGTGTGGTCGTTCCAGCGCATCGTGTCCGACAGGGTGGTCCTGCCGACATGGATGAATCCGATCGCGGACACCGTGATCACGGCGACGATGCTGAAGAGAAGGGTGATCTTCGCTTTCAGCCGAAGCTTGGACATACTGAACATTCAGCGACTCTTTCGATGGCGATGCGGCCAGGAGGATGCGATCGGGTAAGGCCCACGCGAACTCGTCCGAGCGGCGCGCCATGGGCGGCGACCCGGTTGCGAACCCGCGAAGGGGATGCCGCAGCTCGTGCTTCGGCAGGGGATGGACAACGGGAGAGGCCGACCGGCGAAGACGGGGGGACTTGGGCGTATCCGACGACCAACGGGGTCCGCCCTCCCCGAAGGTTCGTCGTCAGAAATCAACGGCCGGCTGCTTTCCGTGCGACATTTTGACTCATCGTCGCCAAACAAGAGCTTAAGATCAGAGGCCGTCCCGCGAAAATAGTCGCGGCTACCGGGCGACATGTGTTGCGGCGGGCGTTGGATAGCGCAGCAGACTGAAGCAAGGATGACGGGCCGCCCTCGGATCGCCTCGGATCGATCCGGAGCGGCGCGATCCGATCGAGGGCGCTCAGTCCGGCCGTCGCAGCCGGAGCGCCGCCGCAATCGCGGGGGTCGAGCGCGCGCGGCGTCACCCATCACCCCATTTCGCCGAACAGGCTCCGGAAGGCCCCCGGAACGCCCCCGCATGAGTTGCGTCGCGGAGGCGACATGCCCGACGAGGGTCCGATCGCCCGTCGATTCGCGAACCGAAATCGCCTTCTCCCTTCCCCGCCCCCATCGCCCTTTCGAACGCGCCGCATCGCGCGCATCGAAGACCGGCGGGGCGCACGCCCTCCTGCGTGGCGCGACCGATCGGGTCGGGGTGAACGCGCCTCCCTTTGCCTGCGAGCCGGCGCCTTTCCATCGGAATCGCGCGCCGTGGACGGGCGTTCGCCTTTCGCGTGCCGGCGCTGGATCGAGGCGCGCGAAGCAACGTCCCGCCACGCCGCCCCGGCCCGCTGGCGCGCTAGCGCCCCTCCAAAGGCGACCGTTCGTCCATCCGCGTCAGGGCCGGCCAAGGCCGCCCCAAGTAATACAGCAATCGCTGTATCTGCATAAAAATCGCAAAAACCTTTCCGGGCTAATAAGATTGGAGCGACTGGATGATTCGCCTGTCGGCCGCCTCAGAATCCGTGACATATCCGCCAAATATTTTTCTGCGATGTCAGCGATTTCTACACAAATTCGGCATCGGACGATGCTGATCACCGCCGCTGCGGTCTCCGAGGCAGCCCATGGAAATCCTGGTATTCCGGGGCTTCGCGACGCTTAGGGCGCTTAATCGAAGGTTGTATCCCCGCCCCTTCGAATGGCCTTCCGGACCGCCGAGCGGCTGACGATGCACTTCGCATATCCGCTACCTGTGGTATGCCGATCAGCTCACCTTACTAATCCCGAGGCATGACCGCGCGCCCGCGCCGGTCGTCAGGAATGGCACGCATGCGCACCGCCCCCATCGATAAGGACGCACGTCGAAACCACCTCAGAAAGCAGGCAGGCGTCTGGTTGAAGCAGAAGAGAGAAGAGGCCGGCCTGACCCAGAAGGATCTCGCCGCAATACTGGATCTGAAGATCTACACGTTCGTGGCCCAGATCGAGCAAGGAAAAGGCCGAATTCCTTTCGAACGCTACGGGGATTGGGCCAAGGCCCTGCGGATGGACGAGTACGACTTCACGGCGAAGGCCTTGTCCTATTACGAGCCCAGCATCTTCGACATCATGGTGGTCGGCGCCAGCCGCCGATCGAACAGCAAGTTCTGACGTCAGCGCGGTCGCAGCCGCCCATTCCGAGGCCGTTTCCACCACTTCCCCGGCCTTCCCAGTCTCCAGCCACCCGATACAGTAAAATCTGTAGTTGCAATTTTTGGGACCTCGGCATTTGCGGCCGTACAGCAAGTGCTTTACACCTCCCCTGGCCCAACGGGGCATTCACAAGTTGCACAGCAAGGCTGATCAAAAGCCCTGCACATACGGACACGATGCCACCGCTCGTTACTTAACGGCGCGGAGCGGTGACATGGCGCCCGTAAGTAACGGCCTGCCAGCAGGGCCGGCGCCGGTCCTGACCTACGTCAATGGAGACTCCAAATGTCGAACAGCATCGGCTTTGACGAAAGCTTCTATCTCTCGCGCAATCCGGACGTCGCAGCCGCGATCTCGCGTGGCATCTTCACCAGCGGCGCACAGCATTTCGAGCTGAATGGTCGCTTCGAAGGCCGCAACCCGAACGCCTTCTTCGACACGTCGTTCTATCTGGGCCTGTACCCGGACGTGGCCCGCGCCGGCGTGAATCCGCTGACGCACTTCCTTGACAACGGCGCGGCCGAAGGCCGTTTCTCGAACGCGTTCGAGCAGGCTGCAATCGATCTCAACGGCAACGGTGGTGCCGACGANTTCAACGAAGCCGNNTANCGCACGACCTACNCGGACGTCGACGCGGCCATCAAAGCCGGCACGTTCACCAGCGCCTACCAGCACTTCGTCCAGTTCGGTCAGTTCGAAGGCCGCGTCGCGACCCTCTCGAA
>NZ_ARQE01000013.1 GCF_000382705.1 Aureimonas ureilytica DSM 18598 = NBRC 106430
ACATCGTCGTCATGGATAACCTCGGCTCGCACAAGTCGGCCGAGATCCGCCGGATGATCCAGGCGGCCGGGGCACGGCTCTGGTACCTGCCGCCCTACTCGCCCGACCTCAATCCGATCGAACAGGCCTTCGCCAAGATCAAGCATTGGATGCGCATGGCCCAGAAGCGGACCATCGAGGAAACGTGGCGACACGTCGGCCACCTCGTCACCACCATCCCGTCCGACGAATGCGCAAACTACTTCGAAAACGCAGGCTATGCTTCCGTCAAAACCTGAAACGCTCTAGAGGCTCGCTCGCGGAATCTGGTGCGGTGCGGAGCGTGTCCCGACAACGAGAAAGCCCGGGCGCTCGGCCCGGGCTTTCGTAGGGTTACGGCGTCTCAGCCGCAAAGAGGGGTCGCGCCGCGTCAGGCTTTCGGCGGGCGAGGGCGGCGGGGCTTGGCGCCCGCCGGGGGACCGCGTCGCTCGGGGCGATCCGAGGACCGATCCGGCCGTTCCGACCGCTCGGGACGATCCGTCCGCTCCGGCCGGTCGCCGCCGGGACGACGCTCGCCCTGCTTCTTGAAGCCGCCGGGCTTCTTGGGCCCTCCGCGCGGACGTTCCGCGCCGCGATCGCCCTTCGGCGGCGCATCGGCCGAGGAAATCGTGATGTCGTCGTCCAGACCCTCGGCGCTCGCGGCGAATCGCTTGGCGGCGGCTTCCACGATCTCGAAGCGGGTTTCCCGGTCGAAGATGCGGATGGCGCCGATGTCCTCGCGCGTGATCTTGCCGCGACGGCACAAAAGCGGCAGCAGCCACTTGGGATCGGCATTGTTGCGACGGCCGATATCCATGACGAACCACGCGGTCGGGCCGACATCGCGCGAGCGCGGGGCGCGCTCCTCGCGCTCGGGACGCTCCGTCCAGCCTTCGTCGCCGCGACGCGGCTTGACGCTGCGCGGCTCACCGGGATCGTAGACATCTTCCGGCGCGGGCAGTCGCTGGCGATAGAGACGCGCGAAGGCGGCGGCGATCTCCTCGGGCGAGCGCTGGGCGACGAGCTCGCGCACGACGTCCTGATCTTCCTCCGTGAGCTCCTCGGTGAGGATCGGATCGGCGAGAAGGCGATTGCGGTCGAGCGCGCGGATCTCGTCGGCCGAGGGCGCGCCGCTCCAGACCGGCTTGATTCGCGCGTCGGTCAGAAGACGCTCGGCCTTGCGACGGCGCGAGAGGGGAACGAGCAGAACCGAAACGCCCTTGCGCCCGGCGCGGCCCGTGCGACCGCTGCGATGCTGAAGGGTCTCGGCGTCGTTCGGCAGTTCGGCGTGGATGACGAGGGTCAGGCTCGGCAGATCGATGCCGCGCGCGGCGACGTCGGTGGCGACGCAGACGCGCGCCCGACCGTCGCGCAGCGCCTGAAGCGCTTGGTTGCGCTCGGCCTGCCCGAGTTCGCCCGACAGCGAAACGGCGGCAAAGCCACGGTCCACAAGGCCGGTGTGGAGATGGCGGACCTGCTCGCGCGTGTTGCAGAAGACGATCGCGGCGGGCGCTTCGGCCTGACGCAGGAGGTTGACGACGGCGAGTTCCGATTCGGTCGGCGCGATGCGGATCGCGCGGTACTCGATATCGGCATGGCTCGTGTTGCGTGCGCTCGCCTCGATGCGCATCGCGTCGCGCTGATAGCGCTTGGTGAGGGCGATGATCTGCTTTGGCAGGGTCGCCGAGAAGAGAAGCGTGCGTCGCTCGTCCGGCGTCGCTTCCAGAATGAACTCCAGATCCTCGCGGAAGCCGAGATTGAGCATCTCGTCCGCTTCGTCCAGCACGACGACGCGCAGGCCACCGATCAGAAGACGGCCGCGCTCCAGATGGTCGCGCAGGCGGCCGGGCGTGCCGACGACGATATGCGCGCCGCGCTGAAGCGCGCGCTGCTCGGCGCGCGGGTCCATGCCGCCGACGCAGGTGACGATGCGCGCGCCGACCTTGGCATAGAGCCATTCCAGCTCGCGCTGCACCTGAAGTGCCAGTTCGCGCGTCGGCGCGACGACGAGCGCCAGCGGATCGCCGGCTTCGGGCAGCGCATCTTGCCCGCGCAGAAGCGTCGAAGCGAAGGCGAGGCCGAAGGCGACGGTCTTGCCGGAGCCGGTCTGGGCGGATACGAGAAGGTCGCGCTCGGCGGCTTCGGGTTCGAGAACGGCGTCCTGAACGGGCGTCGGGTCTTGGTAGCCACGCTCTTCGAGAGCGGCCGAAAGGGCGGGGTGTGTCGGGCGGAAGGGCACCGGAAGTCCTTGAAGATTGTGCCGTTCCATCGAACTTTGGCCGAACCGGCCGCCGCCTCCTGTCATGGCTCCATTGGTGACATGGGATCTTGAGTCCCATTCGCGGAGCGGGGCTCGGTTTCCGGCGCTCAAATCCAGCCGGAGTATCGCCTCAACCGCGAGAACGCGCAGTCTATAAGCGCAAACGCGAGAAAAGACCACCTCTGGAGCAGATGATTGCCCAGCGATCATTCGAGGTCAGCGAAGAGAGGACGCGGCTTGCGAAGGCCGACGACGACGACGGGGCAGAATTTTCTCTTTCAGCGTCTTTCGGGAGCGGATTCTTTTCTTCTGCAGGGGTGGCAGGGAGAGCGGCCCGCCTTGTTCGAAGCCGGTCTTTAGAAGAGAATCAATCTATTCCAACGATGGAGTTTGGCCATCCATGACACGCTTGCGCACCGGGCTCCTCGCGATCGGTCTTTCGCTCGCCGCCGTGCTTCCTGCCACCGCGCAGACCGCGCTCCTCAACGTCTCCTACGATCCGACGCGTGAGCTTTATCGCGACTACAACGCGGAGTTCTCGAAGTTCTGGACAGGCCAGGGACACGAGGCCGTGACCGTGCGCCAGTCGCATGGCGGGTCGGGTGCGCAGGCGCGCACGGTGATCGACGGGCTCGACGCCGACGTCGTGACCCTGGCGCTCCAGGCCGATATCGACGCGATCGCCAAGGCGACCGGCAAGATTCCGGCGGATTGGCGCACCCGCCTGCCGCACAATTCCGCGCCCTACACGTCGACCATCGTGTTCCTGGTTCGCAAGGACAATCCGAAGGCGATCAAGGACTGGAACGACTTCGTGAAGGATGGGGTGGAGGTCATCACGCCCAATCCAAAGACCTCGGGCGGTGCGCGCTGGAACTATCTGGCCGCCTGGGCCTACGCCAACAAGGCCTTCGGCAACGATCCCGAGAAGACGAAGGCCTTCGTCGGCGACCTTTATCGCCACGTTCCGGTTCTCGACACGGGCGCGCGCGGTTCCACGACGACCTTCGTCCAGCGCGGCATCGGCGACGTCCTGCTCGCCTGGGAGAACGAAGCCTTCCTCGCGCTCGAGGAACTCGGCCCCGACCAGTTCGAGATCGTCGTGCCCTCGATCTCCATTCTCGCCGAACCGCCGGTCGCGCTGGTGGATGGCAATGTGGACGCGAAGGGATCGCGCGAAGTGGCGACGGCCTACCTTCAGCACCTCTACAGCCCGGAAGGCCAGACCATCGCGGCCAAACACTATTACCGCCCGTCGGAGCCGGAGAAGGTCACCGACAAGGCGCTGCTCGATCGCTTCCCGAAGCTCGACCTCGTGAAGATCGACGACGCGCAGTTCGGTGGATGGGCGAAGGCGCAGCCCGAGCATTTCGGCGACGGCGGCATTTTCGACCAGATCTACAAGCCCGCTCGCTGAACGGGCTCTCCCCGACACGTCGTCCTCCCGACATCTCGGGGAGTTTGGCCCGGCAGGACTTGTCCTGCCGGGCACATTGCACGCATCATGCCGGCTGACGGCAGGTTTGAAGGGGTTCTCATGCTTCATCGGAATGCTGTCCGGCATCGGCCTTCGGGTCCGCCGGCAAGAGGTTGCGCCTGATCCATGGCGTCGTCCGCGTTGCCGCGTTTTCGCGCACCGAGCGTCATTCCCGGCTTCGGCCTCGCGCTCGGGTTCACCCTGGCCTATCTTGGGCTTCTGGTTCTCATTCCCCTGTCCGCCCTCGTCATTCGCAGCTCCAGCCTCGGCTGGGACGAGTTCGTGCGTCTGGCGCTCGACCCGCGCGTGCTCGGCGCGCTTCGCCTGTCCTTCGGCGCGTCCTTCGTGGCGGCGGCGATCAACGCCGTGTTCGGGCTTCTCATCGCCTGGGTCCTCGTGCGCTACGATTTCCCCGGAAGGCGTCTGGTGGATGCGGTGATCGATCTGCCCTTCGCGCTGCCCACTGCCGTCGCGGGCATCGCGCTGACGGCGCTTTATGCGCCGAACGGCTGGGTCGGCCAGTATCTCGCTCCCCTCGGGATCAAGGTCGCCTACACGCCGCTCGGCATCGTCGTGGCGCTGGTCTTCGTGTCGCTGCCCTTCGTGGTGCGAACCGTCCAGCCGGTTCTCGAAGAGATCGACGCCGAGGTGGAGCAGGCGGCGGCGACGCTCGGCGCCAATCGCTTCCAGACGGTGACGCGCGTCGTCCTGCCGAGCATCACGCCCGCGCTGCTGACGGGCTTCGCCCTGGCGCTCGCGCGCTCGGTCGGCGAATACGGCTCGGTCATCTTCATCGCCGGCAACATTCCCTATGTCTCGGAAATCGCGCCGCTTCTGATCGTCATCCGGCTGGAGGAGTTCAACTATGGCGGGGCGACGGCCGTCGCGGCCATGATGCTGGTCATCTCCTTTCTGATGCTGCTTGCCATCAACCTCATTCAGGCCTGGAGCCGGCGGAGATACGGTCATGGTGCTTGAGGCCTCGTTGAACCCCGCGACGACCCTCGCGCGCCCCAAGCGCCGTCCGGTGACGACCGAGGCGCCCGCCGTGAAATGGACGCTGATCACGATCGCGCTCCTGTTTCTGGGCTTCTTCCTGTTTCTGCCGCTGGTCGCGGTGTTCGTGGAAGCGTTCCGCAACGGCGCGGCGATGTACTGGGCGGCGATCGTGGAGCCGGAGGCCTTGGCCGCGATCCGGCTGACGCTGCTCGTCGCCGCGATCTCGGTTCCGCTCAACGTCGTGTTCGGTCTGGCGGCGGCCTGGGCGATCGCCAAGTTCGAGTTCAAGGGAAAGGCGCTGCTGATCACGCTGATCGACCTGCCGTTCTCCGTCTCGCCGGTGATCGCGGGCCTCGTCTACATCCTCCTGTTCGGTGCGCAGGGCTATTTCTCGCCGTTCCTGCAGGGGACGGGTATCCAGATCGTCTTCGCGCTGCCGGGCATCGTGCTTGCCACCGTCTTCGTCACGCTGCCCTTCGTCGCGCGCGAGCTGATCCCGCTCATGCAGGAGCAGGGGACGGGCGACGAGGAAGCGGCCATTTCGCTCGGCGCCAGCGGCTGGAAGACCTTCTTCCGCGTCACCTTGCCCAACGTGAAATGGGCGCTGCTCTACGGCGTTCTCCTGTGCAACGCCCGCGCCATGGGAGAGTTCGGAGCGGTGTCCGTCGTTTCGGGCCGTATTCGCGGCGAAACGAGCACGATGCCGCTGCAGGTCGAAATTCTCTACAACGAATACGCTTTCTCCGCCGCCTTCGCCGTCGCCTCCCTTCTCGCCTTCCTCGCGCTTCTGACGCTGGGCCTGAAGGCGTTTCTGGAATGGCGCTATGCCGGCGACATCGCTTCCGCGCGCGGCGGACATTGAGACGAAGGAACGATGGTCATGGACATTCGCGTTCGCAACATCCGCAAGGAATTCGATCTCTATCCCGCCCTGCACGACGTCTCGCTGGACATTCGCTCGGGCGAGCTGATCGCTCTGCTCGGGCCGTCCGGCTCGGGCAAGACCACGCTTCTCCGGCTCATCGCGGGGCTGGAGTTTCCGACCGCCGGGCAGATCTTCTTCGGCGACGACGACGCGTCGGAGAAGAGCGTGCAGGAGCGCAATGTCGGCTTCATGTTCCAGCACTACGCGCTGTTCAAGCACATGACCGTCGCCGAGAATATCGGCTTCGGCCTCAGCGTGCGCGAGCGCGCGACGCGCCCGTCCAAGACGGAAATCCGCCGGCGCGCGAGCGAGCTTCTCGATCTGGTGCAGCTTTCGGGCCTCGAGAAGCGCTATCCGCAACAGCTCTCGGGCGGCCAGCGGCAGCGCGTGGCGCTCGCCCGCGCGCTCGCCATCGAGCCGCGCGTTCTGCTTCTCGACGAGCCCTTCGGCGCGCTGGACGCCAAGGTGCGCAAGGAACTGCGCCGCTGGCTGCGCGAGTTGCACGACAAGATCGGCCTCACCACCGTCTTTGTCACGCATGACCAGGAAGAGGCGCTGGAGCTTGCCGACCGCGTCGTGGTCATGAGCCAGGGCCGCATCGAGCAGGTGGGGTCGGCCGACGACATCTACGACCGACCGAAGACGCCGTTCGTCTTCTCCTTCATCGGCCAGTCCAATCTCGTGCCGGTGGACGTTCGGGGCGGCGAAATCCGCCATGGCGAGACCGTGCTCGGGCAGACGTCGGAAGCGGACGGGCGCTGGAATCTCTATGTCCGCCCGCACGATCTCGACATCGTGGAGCCGGGGGCGCCGGCCTTGAGCGGCACCGTGTCGCTGTCCCGGCGGGCCGGCGGGTCGCGCATCTCGGAGTTCGAACTGGGACCGGACCGGCATCGCATCGAGGTCGAGCTTCCGGCCGACCGGGGCGGCGAGCCGGGCACGCAGCTGCATGTGCGCCCGCGCCGCTGGCAGCTCTACCGGGACGGGGCTTCGGCGTAGGACAAGTCGGCACCGCTCACGCCCGAGGGGCTAAGAGCGGTGCCGAGCGATCCGATAAGTCGGCCTTGAACGGGAACGTGCGCCGAGCGCTCGTCAGTTCGATTTCATGCGCGCGGCCAAGCGCTCGATCCGCGCCTTGTCGGTCAGGCGCTCGCTGGCGAACACATCCGCCTCGATGCCGAGGATCGCATCCATCGCGGCTTTCGCGGCGGCCTGTTTCACGTCGAAGGGCTTGGACGGCTTCTGGGCGCAATGGATCAGGCAGAGGGCCGCTTGTTCGCGATGCTTCCCGCGCGTTCCGCTGGCATATTTGATGATGCCCTTGATCTTGCGTTTGCCCTGATCGAGCACGGTCACGCCCGTTCCGAGCAGGACACCCGCGCCGTATCCCGCGACGCCGCCCGCCACCGTTCCGGCAACCGGAACGATCGAGCCCACCGTCGCGCCCGTCGCGGCGACACCGACGGCGATCGCGACCTTGGAGCCGCCGATCACCAGCTTCCGCTGCGCCTTCACGGTCTTCTTCCCGCGCGCATGGAGGATCGCGCGCTTCACGTCTTCGGGGGCGATGTCCTTGTTGTCGTAGGACTCGTCGCGCGCCTGAAAGTAGATCTGCAGGATGTCGCTGAGGAGCGACGCCTTGTCGGCCGCGGCCGCCGCCGACATGAAGTCGCCGGCCCCGGCGACGAAATGGCTCGCGACGCCCTTGCCGAGGTTCCAGTTCCCCATGGCCATGCGGGAGGCGGTGATCGGGTTGTCCATCGGGGGCGCGGCTTTCGGGCTCGGTTGCGTCGGTCGAGCCTACGCAATCGGGGGGAGTTCCGCATCCGGAATTGCAAGTTGCCGTTACGAAATCCTCTCGGCGGCGCGTTCCAGCCGCAGCGGCCATTCATCCCCGATTGGCGCGACCCGCGCGCCGTCAGCTTTCACTCAAGGTCTTCATCACCAGAAACGTCGCCGACGCGCGGTTCTCGACGCCGAGCTTGGCGAAGACGACCTCCAGATGCTTGTTCACCGTGCGGGGGCTGAGGTCGAGAATGGCCGCGATGTCCCGGTTCGACTTGCCGCGCACCAGCCAAAGCAGGACGTCCGCCTCGCGCGCCGTCAGCCCGAAATGCTGGCGAAGGAGCGCTTCCTCGCCGGCCGTGTCGTCCACGGTCAGGCGAAACAGATGCTCGTCCTCGGCCACCTTGCCGAGCGCGCTGAGTTGCAGGCGCATTCCCGCCTCGGACGGCAGATCGCCGGCGGCCCCCAGCGGACCCGTCGCCCCCGCTTCCAGCCAGGCGCGCACCGGCGTGGGCAGGGCGGGGCGGCCGTCGACGGGCTCTGCCGCGCCGGTGAGAAGCCGCGTCGCCTGCGGCGTCGCCCAGAGGATGACGCCGGCTCCGTTGCTCGCCAGAAGGAACCGGCCGGCCGTGTCGAGCGCGGCGCGCGTGTTCTGCGCCGCGCGTGCATTGGCGAGATGGACGCGCATCCGCGCCAGAAGCTCGTCCGGCACGATGGGTTTGGCGACATAGTCGACGCCGCCCGCTTCGAGGCCCTGCACGACATGTTCGGTGTCGGCGAGCCCGGTCATGAAGATGACGGGCACATGGCGCAGCGTCGGATCGGCCTTCAGCCGCCGCGTCGTCTCGAACCCGTCCATGCCGGGCATGATCGCGTCCATGAGCACGATGTCGGGCGTGATCGCCTGCGCGATGCCGAGCGCCTGTTCGCCGTCGAGCGCGACGAGAACCGTCGAGCCACCCTGTTCGATCGCGTCCGTCAGAAGCCGCAGCGTGTCGGGCGAATCGTCCACCACCAGAACGATGTCGCGCTCGCGGCCCGGCCCGGCCTTGGGGTCAGTCATCGGGCGCGGCCTCCAGAAGGGCGACGATGCGGCGAAGATCGAACGCGCCGAGAGGAACCCGCATCGCGTCCACGAAGGGTTTCATGCCGGCCTCGTTCTCCAGATTCGCGAGCACCTGTTCGATGCCCTTGGCATAGCCGATCCGGCCGAACTGAAGAAGCTGCGCGCGAATGGCGGGCGCGGGATAGCGCAGCGGCGCGGAATCAGTGGCCTCCGTCGCCGGCTCGCCTTGCGTCCATTCGAGCCCGAGCACGTCGCCGACGGTCGCCAGCAATTGTCTGACGTCGAAGGGCTTGGGCAGCTGGGCGGCCGCCTCGGGGCCGGTCTCGCCGACGCCTGGCGCTTCGGCGAAGGTGGCCGACAGCATCACGATCCCGCCTTTCTGCCCGTTGGCGCGCAGCGCCTTGGCGAGGTCCCAGCCGCTCATGCCGGGCATCTGCACGTCGAGAAGAAACAGGTCGGGGCGCATCTCCGCCGTCAGCGCCAGCGCGGCCGGGCCGTCGGGCGCCGTCAGCACGATGAAGCCGAGCGGGCGCAGAAGCTCCACCATCAGATCGCGATGCGTTTCGTCGTCGTCGACGGCCAGAACCGTGCGGCGCGGCCCGCCATAGCCTCGGATCGCATGGGCGGCGCCGCGCTCGGGGGCCGTCGGCAGGGGCGAGGCGCGGCCGGGCGGAAGCGCGGAGAGCATGACGCGCACTTCGAACCGGCTTCCCGCCCCGGGCTCGGAGATGACCTTGATGTCGCCGCCCATGAGATTGGCGAGAAGGCGGGTGATCGTCAGGCCGAGCCCGAGGCCCGGCGCCTTGCCCTGAGCCGCGCTCCCGCGCTCGAACGGCTCGAAGATGCGGCCAAGCTCGGGCTCGGCGATGCCGGGGCCCGTATCCGACACGGTGAGAATGGCGACCTGGCTGCGATAGGCGACCTCGAAGGTCACGCCGCCGGTTTCCGTGTATTTGACCGCGTTGGACAGGAGATTGATGAGGATCTGCCGCAGGCGCTTCTCGTCGGTGCGCACGACCTCCGGCAGCGTGTCCGGGCGCACGAACTGAAAGCGCAGGCCCTTGGCGCTCGCCTGAAGCTGAAACATGTCGACGAGCTGGGCGAGGAAATCGGCCAGCCGCACCTCGCTTCGCTGGAGTTGCAACCGGCCGGTCTCGATCTTGGAAATGTCGAGAAGTCCGTCGATCAGGCCGGACAGATGCTCGGCCGAGCGGCGGATGGTTCGGATGCCGCCGATCTTGGCCGGCGGAATGGCGACGTCCTGTTCCAGAAGCTGCGCATAGCCGAGCACGGCGTTCAGCGGCGTGCGCAGCTCGTGGCTCATGCCGACGACATAGCGGCTCTTGGCGAGGCTCGCCGCTTCCGCGGTTTCCTTGGCTTTCTGGAGCGCGGCGTCCGTCTGCCGATGCGCCTCGATCTCCTTCAGGAGGAGGGCGGTCTGGCGGGCGGATTCCTCCTGCGCGACGCGCCGCGATTCCTGCGCCAGCACGAAGAACCATGTGGAAATGCCGGCCACGATCATCAGGACGAAGAAGGCCGCCCAGAGCGCCCGCGCGATGACCTCCGTGTCGTCGGGGCTCGCTAGAACGGCTTGATAATAGATCAGCGCCAGGACGACCGAGATGACCCCCGCGAGCAGGGCGAAGCCGCCGATATAATGGCCGACCTTGGCGTCGATCCGCTTTCGCAGCGGTGCAGGCAGCGCGGCGCCGAGCGAGGCGACCTGCGCGGAAAAGCGCGCGTGCGGTTTGCAGAGATCATGGCACCGCGCGTCGAGCGAGCAGCAGAGCGAGCAGATCGGCGCGGCATAGGCCGGGCAATAAGCCATGTCTTCGGGCTCGAACGGCAACTCGCAGACGCCGCAGGTGATCTCGCGGCGTTTCGCCCATTCGGCGCGCGGCTTGCGGGCGAGATAATAGCGCCCGCCCGTCGCATAGGCGATGAGCGGGGCGGTGACGAGCGCGACGCCGAGCGCGACGAAGGCCGAAAGCGCCTGCGCCACCTCGCCGAACGCACCCGCGAAGGCGAGAAGCGAGACGAGCGTCGCCAGCCCCATGGCGCCGAGGCCCACCGGGTTAAGGTCGTAGAGATGGGCGCGCTTGAACTCGATGCCGGGGGGCGAGAGGCCGAGCGGCTTGTTGATCGCCAGATCCGCCACGATCGCGCCGAGCCAGGCGACCGCGACATTGGCGAACAGGCCGAACGTCACTTCGAGCGCCTCGTAGATGCCGAGTTCCATCAGCAGAAGCGCGATCGCGACGTTGAAGACGAGCCAGACCACGCGGCCGGGATGGCTATGGGTGAGACGCGAGAAGAAATTCGACCAGGCGAGCGAGCCCGCATAGGCGTTCATCACGTTGATCTTCAGCTGCGAGACCACCACGAAACCGGCCGTCAGCAACGCGGCAGCTTGCGGCGAGGGGAGGACGAAGCCGAAGGCGACCTGATACATCGCCGCCGGCTCCGCCGCATGATCGGGCGACACGCCCGCCCGCAGCGCCAGCACGGCGAGAAACGAGCCGAAGAAGAGTTTGGGCACGCCGAGAACGATCCAGCCCGGTCCCGCCGCCAGAAGCGCCAGCCACCAGGAGCGGGCGGCGCGATCGCGCAAGGACGCGCGGCGCGGCTCGGGGAGAAAGCGCAGGATGTCCACCTGCTCCCCGATCTGCGGCATGAGCGCGAGAATGACGGAGGCCGCCGCGCCGAACTTCACCAGACTCAGCCCGTCCGCCTCGCTCATGCCGTCGAGACCCGGAAAGTTCAGCCAGGCGTCCACCGCACCCCAGTCCTGCCAGAGAATGAAGCCGATCGGCAGGATGTTGAGGCCGATCCAGATTGGCTGCGTCGCCAGCTGGAACCGGCTGATCCAGGTGACGCCATGCGTGACGAGCGGCACGACGGCGAGGGCGGAGACGATATAGCCGAGCCAGAGCGGCACGCCGAAGGCGAGCTGCAGGGCGGCCGTCATGATCGAGGCCTCCACCGCGAAGAGGATGAAGGTGAAGGTCGCGTAGATCAGCGAGGTGATGGTGGAGCCGATATAGCCGAAGCCCGCGCCGCGCGTCAGAAGGTCGATATCGACGCCGTAGCGCGCGGCATAGAGGCTGATCGGCAGGCCGGTGACGAGCAGCACGAAGCCGACCACTATGATCGCCAGCGCCGCGTTGGAAAAGCCGAAGGAGAGGGTGATCGCGCCGCCGATCGCCTCCAGCGCCAGGAAGGAGATCGCGCCAATCGCGGTCTGCGACACTTGCGGGGCGGACCATCGCCGCGCGCGCTTGGCGGTGAAGCGCAGCGCGTAGTCTTCCAGCGTTTGATCGGCGACCCAGCGATTGTATTCGCGTCGGACGGGAAGAATGCGTTGACGCGCGGCCATGCCTGTTTTCTGGGTCGTTCGATGGGTCGGCTGAATTTTGAGCATTGTCCACGTCGCACCGCAGAAGCGCAAGAGCCGGCGTCTCTCCCGCATCCACGTCCGGCATGGAGGCCGACCTACGTCGTTTGACGTATGGGCGAAGCGCGGAAGCCCGGCCGATAGTCCTCTCCGACAGCGAACGCAGGCGCCGAAACGGGCGGTGCGACGCGGCACGAAGAGGGGAACGCACCATGACTTTCAAGGCTAGGCTTTGCGGCGTCGCGCTGGCGGCAGCGCTGTCCACCACCGCGCTTCATGGCGCGCTCGCGGCCGAGGACACGATCAAGGTCGGCATCCTTCATTCGCTCTCGGGCACGATGGCGATTTCGGAGACGACCCTGAAAGACGCCATGCTCATGCTCATCGACGAGCAGAACAAGAAGGGCGGCCTTCTCGGCAAGAAGCTCGAAGCCGTGGTCGTGGACCCCGCCTCCGACTGGCCGCTCTTTGCGGAAAAAGCCCGTCAGCTGATCGCGCAGGACAAGGTCGCCGCCACCTTCGGCTGCTGGACCTCGGTGTCGCGCAAGTCGGTTCTGCCGGTCTTCAAGGAGCTGAACTCGATCCTCTTCTACCCCGTGCAGTACGAGGGTGAGGAATCCGAGCGCAACGTCTTCTACACGGGCGCCGCTCCCAACCAGCAGGCGATCCCCGCCGTCGACTACCTCATGAAGGAAGGCGTCGAGCGCTGGGTTCTGGAAGGCACGGACTATGTCTATCCGCGCACCACGAACAAGATCCTCGAAGCGTACCTCAAGTCCAAGGGTGTCGCCGCCGAGGACATCAAGGTGAACTACACGCCCTTCGGCTTCTCCGACTGGCAGACCGAGGTCTCGGCGATCAAGGATTTCAGCGGCTCCGGCAAGAAGACGGCCGTGGTCTCGACCGTGAACGGCGACGCCAACGTGCCCTTCTACAAGGAACTCGCGAACCAGGGCGTCTCGGCCGAGACGACGCCGGTCATGGCCTTCTCGGTCGGCGAGGAAGAGCTCGCCGGCATCGACACCGCGCCGCTCGTCGGCCACCTCGCCGCCTGGAACTACTTCGAATCGGTCGATACGCCGGAGAACGAAGAGTTCATCGCGAAGTGGAAGGAGTTCACCAAGAACGACAAGCGCGTCACCAACGACCCGATGGAAGCCCACTATATCGGCTTCAACATGTGGGTGAAGGCCGTCGAGGCCGCCGGCACGACCGATCCGGACAAGGTGATCGACGCGATGGTCGGCGTCGCCGTTCCCAATCTGTCGGGCGGCTATTCCTCGATGGGCGCGAACCACCACATCACCAAGCCGGTGCTGATTGGCGAGATCCAGGCCGATGGCCAATTCGAGATCGTCGATCAGACGCCCGGCCTCGTGCTCGGCGACGAATGGTCGGACTTCCTGCCGGAATCGGCGCCGCTGATCGCCGATTGGCGCAAGCCCATGAGCTGCGGCAACTTCAACACGCAGACCGGCAAGTGCGGCGGTTCGGACGCCAAGGTGGCCTCCAACTGAGACACGTCGAGCGGCTCTCCCGACAGGAGAGCCGCTTTCTGTCGCCTTCTTCCATCTACCGATCCGGGACCCCCATGTTGAATCATCTCCGCGCCGTTCTGACGGGCTTTCTGGAAGTGCTGGCGCTCAGCCTCGCGCTTCTGGCGGGCGCGTTCGTGGCGTTCGGCGGCACGTCCTTCGCGCAAGGGGCCGACCCCGCCGCCATCATCTCGGACTTCGCCGGCAAGAAAGGCTTCGAGGACACCGAAGCGACCGTCCGCGCCCTCGCCGCGACGGGCGACCCGCGCGTATCGACGGTGCTGGACGCATTGGCTGCGGGCGATCTCTATTATGGGAAGAGCGACAACCGCGTCGTGATCGCGACCGGCAAGGGGGCTTCGCTCGCCATTGCCGATCCGCTGACGGGAGGCTCGCTCGGCGAGGCGCCGAAGGCGAGCCTCGAGAAGGTGCGCGTCAAGAATTCCATCCGCGCGCTCGTGGCGGAGTTGAAGGGCGGGCTGACGCTCGGCTCCAGCGACCCGGCCGAGCGCATGGCGGCGGCCGTCGGCCTGTTCGATAAAGCCGCGCCCGATCAGATCGCGGTGCTCGACGGCGCCATCGCCAAGGAAACCGACCCGGCGATCCGCGCGCGCTTCGCCGAGGCGAGGGCGGTGGCGGTGCTGCGATCCGACCGCCCTTCCGAGGAGCGGCGCGACGCCGCGCAACTCGTCGCCGCGCGTGGCGACCGGGCGGCGCAGAACGTCCTTTCGGCCTTCGTCGATGATCCCGATCCGGCTGTCGCCAAGGCGGCGAGCGCGGGTTCGGCGTCGATCGCCCAGAGAATCGCGCTTTGGGGGCAGGCGCAGAACATCTGGTACGGGCTTTCGCTCGGCTCGGTCCTGCTTCTGGCCGCGATCGGCCTCGCCATTACGTTCGGCGTCATGGGCGTCATCAACATGGCGCATGGCGAGATGGTGATGATCGGCGCCTACACGACCTTCGTCGTGCAGCAGGCGCTGCGTCTCCATGCGCCGCAATGGCTCGACTGGAGCCTCGCGCTCGCCCTTCCGCTCGCCTTCCTCGTCGCCGGCTTCGTCGGCTTCGTGATGGAACGCGGCATCATCCGCTTCCTCTACGGGCGTCCGCTCGAAACCCTGCTCGCGACCTTCGGCGTGTCGCTGATCCTTCAGCAGGCCGTTCGCACGCTCTTCGGGCCGACCAACCGCGAAGTGTCCAACCCCTCGTGGATGTCCGGCTCCTTCGATGTCGGCCTCATGGCCGTCACCTGGAACCGCCTCTGGATCATCGTCTTCGCGCTCGCCGTCTTCGCCGCGCTTCTCTTCGCGCTGAACCGCACCTCGGCCGGCCTCAAGATGCGCGCCGTGACGCAGAACCGGCGCATGGCCGCCGCCATGGGCATCCGCACGCCGATGGTGGACGCGATGACCTTCGCGCTCGGCTCCGGCATTGCCGGCATGGCGGGCGTCGCGCTCAGCCAGATCGACAATGTCTCGCCCGACTTGGGCCAAGGCTACATCATCGACAGTTTCATGGTGGTGGTCTTCGGCGGCGTCGGCAATCTCTGGGGCACGCTCGTCGGAGCCATGAGCCTCGGCATCGTCAACAAGTTCCTCGAACCCTATGCCGGCGCGGTGCTCGGCAAGATCGTGGTGCTCGTCCTCATCATCCTCTTCATCCAGAAGCGCCCGCGCGGCCTCTTCGCCCTCAAGGGAAGGTTCGTCGACGCATGATCACCGCCCGCTTTCTGGGACCCCGCGCCCTCTGGCTCGCTGGCCTCCTCGTTCTCGTCGCCGTGCTCGTGCCCGTCTCGAACCTCGCGCTCGATGTCGGCCATCCCTTGCGCGTGCCGGATCATCTCGTGCCTCTGTTCGGCAAGTATCTCTCCTACGCGATCCTGGCGCTCAGCCTCGATCTCGTCTGGGGCTATGTCGGCATTCTCTCGCTCGGCCATGGCGCGTTCTTCGCACTCGGCGGCTATGCGATGGGCATGTATCTGATGCGCCAGATCGGCAGCCGGGGCGTCTATGCCAATCCGGTCCTGCCCGATTTCATGGTCTTCCTGAACTACAAGGAACTGCCCTGGTTCTGGCAGGGGTTCGACCAGTTCTGGTTCGCAGCGCTCATGGTGCTGCTGGTGCCGGGCCTTCTGGCCTTCCTGTTCGGGTATTTCGCCTTCCGCTCGCGGGTCACTGGCGTCTACCTCTCGATCATCACGCAAGCCCTGACCTACGCTTTGCTCCTCGCCTTCTTCCGAAACGACATGGGGTTCGGCGGCAACAATGGCCTGACCGACTTCAAGGACATTCTCGGCTTCCCCATCCAGGCCGGATCGACGCGCGCCGCGCTCTTCGCCGCGACGGCAATCGTGCTCGCGCTCTTCGTGCTGATGGTCTCGGCCGTGACGCGCTCCAAGCTCGGGCTTCTGATGGTCGCCGTGCGGGACGCGGAAAGCCGCACGCGGTTCCTCGGCTGGCGGGCCGAGCATGTGAAGCTCTTCGCCTTCACGCTCTCGGCGGTGATGGCGGGCGTTGCCGGAGCGCTCTACGTGCCGCAGGTCGGCATCATCAATCCCGGCGAGTTCGCGCCGCTCAACTCGATCGAGGTCGTGGTCTGGACGGCGGTTGGCGGGCGCGGAACGATCCTCGGTCCGGTGCTCGGCGCGCTGCTCGTCAATGGCGGCAAGAGCTACTTCACCGCCGCCGCGCCCGAAAGCTGGCTCTTCGTTCTCGGCTCGCTCTTCGTGGTGGTCACGCTCTTCCTGCCGCGCGGCATCGTCGGCACGATCGACCAGGGCTGGCGCGCCCTGTCCGAGCGCCGCAGCGCGGCCCGCGCCGAGAAGGGCACCGCCTCGGGTGCTGCCACCAACCCCAGCCCGGCGGAGTGACCCTCATGACCATGACGAGTTCTGCCCCGGCGCGTATTTCGCCGCACCCCTATGCAACGCTTCTGGCCGAAGCGCGTGAGAGGGAAGCGGCCGGCCGGCCGCCGCGCGGCGAGACGCTGCTCTACCTCAATGGCGTGACCAAGAGCTTCGACGGGTTCAAGGCGATCAACGATCTGTCGCTCGTCGTCGCGCGCGGCGAGATGCGCGCCATCATCGGCCCGAACGGCGCCGGCAAGACGACGATGATGGATATCATCACCGGAAAGACCAAGCCCGACGCGGGCGAGGTCTATTTCGCGGGTGATACCGACCTGACGCGGCACGACGAGGCCGACATCGCCTCCATGGGCATCGGCCGCAAGTTCCAGAAGCCGACCGTCTTCGAAAGCCACACGGTGGAGGACAATCTGGTTCTCGCCCTGTCCGGCCAGCGCGGCGTCTTCTCGACGCTGTTTCACAAGCGCACGACGACGGAAAAGGCGCGGATCGACGCGATCCTGGAGACGGTGCGCCTGACCTCGCGCCGCGACAAGCCGGCCGCCGACCTCAGCCACGGGCAGAAGCAATGGCTGGAAATCGGCATGTTGCTGGCGCAGGACCCCGAGCTTCTTCTCGTGGACGAGCCGGTCGCGGGCATGACGGACGCGGAAACCGAGGAGACGGCCAAGCTCCTGCGTGAAATCGCCGAGACGCGCTCCGTCGTCGTGGTCGAACACGACATGCACTTCGTCCGCGCACTCGGCGTGAAGGTCACCTGCCTCCACGAGGGCCATGTTCTGGCCGAGGGCCCGCTCGATCAGGTCTCGGCCGATCCACGCGTCATCGAAGTCTATCTGGGGCGCTGACCATGCTGACTGTTTCGAATGTCGATCTCTTCTATGGCGCGGCGCAGGCTCTGCGCGGCGTCTCCCTGAACGCGCAGAAGGGGCAGATTACCTGCGTCCTCGGCCGCAACGGTGTCGGCAAGACCTCGCTGATGCGCGCCATCGTCGGGCAGCAGGCGATCCGCTCCGGGCAGATCGCGCTGGACGGCAGCGACCTGAAGGGCGAGGCGCCCTACACGCGCGCCCGGCGCGGCATCGGCTTCGTGCCGCAGGGCCGCGAGGTCTTTCCGCTGCTCTCGGTGAAGGAAAATCTCCAGACCGGATTCGCGCCGGTGAAGCGCGGCGAGCGCACCATTCCCGACCATGTGTTCGAGCTGTTTCCGGTGCTGAAATCCATGCTCTCGCGGCGCGGAGGCGATCTGTCGGGCGGCCAGCAGCAGCAGCTCGCCATCGGCCGCGCGCTGGTGACGCGCCCGAGCCTCCTCGTGCTGGACGAGCCGACCGAGGGCATCCAGCCCTCGATCATCAAGGATATCGGCCGCGCCATCCGCTACCTGAAGGACGCCGGCATGGCCGTGCTTCTCGTGGAGCAATATCTCGAATTCTGCCGCGAGCTCGCCGACAAGGTTTACATCATGGATCGCGGCCAGATCGTGTTCGAGGGCGTCGGCGCCGATCTGGACGACCCCGAGGTACGCAGGCACCTGACCGTCTGAGGTCCAATCCTGAAATCGGGCCGGTCGCGAGGGGATGCTCAGCCCTCAGGCCGGCCGCGCCGCGCCCTCTCGCCAATCCCGACACGCGCCATCACGAATTCCGAAGCTCTTCGATTTAACCATGCGAACGTCCAGAGCTCTTAGAGCGCCTAACAAAACCTCCGGGCGGAGGATGGTCGAGGGATTTTCGTCAGACCGTGCGGAGCAAAGCGCAGTCGATGCCGGCGGCATCGGCGAGCATTTGCGACAAAGCGGCTGGCGAAAAGAACCGATCAGCCGACCCCGCGAGGTATTGTTAGGTGCTCTTAAGACTTGCCGGGCATGATGGCGTGCTGAGGCAAGGATCGCTTGATGATTTCGACGGTCGAATTTCTCGGGATGCGTTTTCTCGACGCCAATCCCTCCGGCGTCCGCGCCGCCCTGTGCGACGCGCTGAAGGGACCGTTCGGATACGTCGTCACGCCCAATGTCGATCACGTCGTTTCCTATCATCGTGGCGACGCAGGCTTGCGCGCCGCTTATGACGGCGCGGCGTTTCAGATCTGCGACAGCCGGGTCCTGGCCAAGCTCGCCTCCCTTAACGGATTGCACCTGACGCCCTTTCCGGGCTCCGATCTGACGCGCGAGCTTCTGGAGCAGCCGCTTCATTCCGGCCTGCGCATGGCCGTGATCGGACCGGACGAAGCGGCGTTTCGCGATCTTCGGGCGCGATTTCCGTCCGTCGATCTCGTGCATATTCCCTGCGCCGCGCAACTCGGGGTCGGCACGGGAGAGTGGTGGCAGACGGTCGGACGCGCCGCCGCGGCGGATTGGGATCTTCTCTTCGTCTGCCTGTCCTTTCCCAAGCAGGAACTCTTCGCGCGCGATCTCGGCCGCACCGGGCGCGAGCGGGGCCTGGCGCTGTGCGTCGGCGCGAGCATCGACTTCCTGACCGATCGCCAGACGCGCGCGCCGAAGGCGATGCAGCGGGCGAATCTCGAATGGCTCCATCGTCTCGCGAGCGATCCTCGCCGCATGGCGCGGCGCTATCTCCAACGCGGCCCGGCGATCTTTGGCCTCGCCGCACGCGCATGGCGGGCGGAGCGGGGCAGGGACCGCACGTCTGAGCGGCGGCGTGTGCTTGTCTTGTCCACCGTCCTGCCGCATGGCCGCAGCACGGGGGGCGAGATCGCCTCCATGAACTTCATCGAAGGGCTGCGCGCGACGGGCTGCGAGGTCGATATTCTCGCCTATCGGCGGGAGGGCGACGATCGGGAGCCACCGCCGGGCTTCCTGTCGCCGCGCGACTGGCCGATCGAAAGCGCGGGACGCCCTGTTCGAGCCGCCGCCTGGATGGGGCGCGCCTATCTCGCGCGCCGGCCCTACTCGGTTCAGAAATATGTCGGCGCTCGGATCAAGCGGCTCCTGCGCCTGCGCCTTCGAACCGCGCCGCCCGATCTCGTGGTGGTCGATCACGCCCAGGCAAGCTGGCTCCTTCCGCTCGTCCCGGCCCATCTCCCGGTGGTTCTGATCGCCCATAACGTGGAGCATCAGCTCTATGGAAGTCATGGCGACGCTGTCGGGGGAGCCGGGAAGGCGAGCCCGAAGCAGCGTTTGAAAGGTGCCGTCTACAAGCGGGAGGGCGAGCGCCTTTCCGCCGTCGAGCGCGCCGCCGCCCTCCGGGCGCAGGAAATCTGGACGCTGACCGACGACGACGCCGCCGCCTTCGCGCAGATGGCACCGGGGCGCGTCGTGCGCAGCTTCGGTGTCCCGGGACAGGCCTTTCGCGGCGCCTGCGAACCGCTGCCTGAGCCCAGCGTCGATGTCGGGCTTCTCGGCAGCTGGACCTGGGACGTCAATCGCGCCGGGCTCGACTGGTTTCTCAAATCCGTCGCGCCCCGCTTGCCGAAGGACCTGCGCATCACCGTCGCCGGTCGATCCGACCATGCGCCCGGCACGGTGCGCAGCAATGTCCGCTTCGCGGGCTTCGTGCCGGATGCGGGCGCGTTCCTGCGCAGCTGCCGCGTCGTGGCGATCCCCAGCACGGTCGGTTCGGGAATCCAGATCAAGACGATCGAAACCCTCGGGCTCGGCGTGCCCACCGTCGCGACAACGGTCGCGCTGCGCGGCATCGACGATCCGCCCCTCGATCTTCGGGTCGCCAACGGAGCGACCGACATGGTGAGCGCCATTCTGGAAGCGCTCGACGCGCCGAGGCCGGACGGGCGAGACGGCGCGGTCTGGCGGCAAGCGCGCGAGCATGCCTTCCGGACCGATCTCGCCCATGCGCTCGACGCATTGTTTGAGGAAGCCCTGCTCGAGCGACCCTCGCATGTCGCAAGCGAGGCGGCCGGAGAGAAGGGCTCGATCCTGGAAGGGCCTCACGTCGAGCGCAGCGAGGATGGAACGAGCACCCCGACCGAGCAGGCACGGCTCCGCATGGGAGCTATGCGCCGATAGGGGTGCCTCCCGTCCCCCGAACATGGTTCAAAGGACGGGCAACACTTCCTCCCAGATCGTTGCACGTTTCGAGCCCGCTCTGTCCTCCCCAGAGCGGGCTCTTTTATTTTCGGTCCTTGTCCCGGCGATGGCGCCGCAGGCGACGGAAAAGTCCGCGCTTCTCGAACGGCTCGAACATCTCCTCCGGTCCTTCCGGGTCGAGGACTTCATTGTCGGCCAACCATTCCTCGATCCCCGACAGTTCCGGCCTCTCATAGGGGCGCAGCGTCTTGCCGTGTCCGCGCAGCGCTTCGATCGCCCCGATCAACGAACCCGACCTCTCGATTTGAGCCGTGACGACATCGCGGCCGACGCCCAGATGCTCGGCCAGAAGATCGTCCCGCAGCATCGTGATCGTCGAGCCCTTGTCGAAATTGCCGGGCAGGGACGTGTCGATCGTCACGTCGCATTCCGTGTCGAGCCGCATGGAGCGGTTGTTGAGATTGGAGGAGCCGACGCGAAGAACGCGATCGTCCACGATCAGGATCTTGGCATGGACATAGATCGGGTCGCCGCCTTCGGTGAACGGATGATAAATCCGAAAGCGCCGGTGTGGATCATGCAGGCGCAGGGCCTCGTGCAGGCGGGCGCGCGCCGTGTCCATCGCGAGCGGTTCCAGCCAGCCTTGGGCCGACAGGGGGTTGATGAGGACGATTTCCGGTCCGTCTTCTTCCTCCAGCCGCTTGGCGATCGCCTCGGCGATCCGCCGCGAGGCGAAATACTGGCTTTCGGCATAGATCGTGCGCCGCGCGGAGGCGATCTGCTCGAGATAAAGCGTCTCGATTTCGCGGATCGGCCCGTGCGTATGCGAGGGCGGGCTCGACCGAGACACGGCCATGCGCACGTTCTCGAAATGCGGCTTCAGTTTTTCCGGCCACGCGTCGTAGGTCCGGTCCAGCGGCTCCATGGGCCGGCCGCCCGCATCGTGCCAACGGTCGCGCGACACCTGGGCGAGCGCCAGCGCCATCGGCCCGTCCACGGCGGTCGAGGCGTCGTGCCAGGGCTTGTGCGGCTTGCCGCTCACCAGACGCCGGCGCGGGTCGCGGTGAATGTGTTCGCGCGTGTCCCAGCGCTCCTCCGTCATGTCGATGCCGCCGCAAAAGGCGAGGCTTTCGTCGATCACGACGATCTTCTGGTGATGCGAGGCGCCGGGCGGGTGCGTGCTGTCGAGCTTGGTGTGGATGCGCCGGTGGCTCATCCACTTCATCACGGTGAAGATCGTCGATCCGCGAACGAGCGTCTTCAGCGCGCCGAGGTCCCATCGCAGGAGATAGACCTCCAGGGCGGGGTTCTGGTCCACCAGCCAGTAGATGAAGTCGCCGACCTTTTCGGGCGCGTTGTCGCCTTCCGCGCGACCGAGCCGGATGCGCGCGTCGAAATCCCAACCGATCAGGACGATGCGGCGCTTGGCCCGCAGCATCGCCGCGCGCGCATGGGTGAAGTAGTCGTCGGCATCAACGATCAGCGCGGCGCGGTGCGCCTGCGCGACGCACAGGCAATCCGCCCCCGGATGAAACGGGGCGGAGTCCGGCGCCTGCGAGAGCGGGGAAGCGATCGACTCCGAACTGTGACCGTGCATGGCATCCCTGGATCGTTCATCGTTTCCGCCCCGCATCCTTAGACGTATGTCGCCTCGTCCGGATGACAGGAGCGTGGTTCACGGTGGCGCGAGGGAAGATGCGTCGTTCCGTCCGCTCGGCAAGCCGCAAGCCGGCCTCACCGGGGTTTTCGTTTCGAAGACACGGGATTTCGATGGGTCGGAGGCCGAGATCGGGCGAACTCTCGCCACGCTTATGCTGCATGGCAATAGAACCCGATGCCGGTTTTCGGTGTTGCTAGGGTCCCGTCCGTGCCGAAGCAGCTGTCAGGACGGGACCGACGAAGCTCGAACCCAGGAAGCCCCGTTCCCGCCATCGATCGGGACGGGCCGGTTCGAGCCCAACCGAACGAGGACCTCTTGCTCAGACTTTTCGCCGCGATCGCTGCGCTTTGCCTGCTTCTGATCCCCGCACAGATTCAGCCGGCCCTGGCCCAGGTGCCGCTCATCCCCGGTCTCACCGCGCCGGCCAAGACGACCACGCCCGAGGCCGCGCCCGCCAAGGAAACGGAGGCCGACCGCGAAGCCCTGCAACGGGTGATCGGCCTTCTCTCCGACGACACTCGCCGCGCCGCGCTTCTGAACGAGCTGCGCTCGATCGAGGGTGCGCTGAACCAAGGTGCGCCGACCAAAGCCGATGGCACGACGACGTCCGCCGAGGGCGCTCCGGCGGAACCGGCGGCGGAAGGCGAGACGGCGCCGATCATCGGCGACAAGGGCCTGATCGGCGCGATCTCGTCGAGCCTTGCGGAAACCGGGGATGGCGTCGAGGCCAACGCGCTCGGCGCGCCGGTGGAAGAAAAGCTGACGCTGGCCGCCGACGAGCTTCAGTCGCGCGTCGAGAACGCCTTCGGCGGTCAGGCGACCTTGGATTTCCTGACCTGGGCTTTGCCCGGCGCGGCGGTCGTCATCGGCCTGTGTATCCTTCTGTTTCGAAACGGGTGGCTGCGCCGGCGTCGGGAATTGCAGGAGCGCCCTGCCGGCACGAGCTTCCAGATCGCGCGAAAGATCGGGAAATGCATCCCGTTCGGCATCGTGCCGCTCCTGGTCGTGATCGGTACGGCCTCGGCCTGGGCGGCGGCTTTCGCGCCGACCTGGCGCGACGGGCGCCTGTTCGTCGCTCTGTTCTCGCCGCTCTTCGCCGCGCTGCTGACGCGGCAGGTGTTCTACTATGTGCTGATGGCGCTCGGGCCTTCACGCGGCTGGCGGCTCGTCGGCTACGCGCAGCGGCGGCTCCTGAACTGGGTCGCGACACTCGCCGCGCTCGCGGCCACGGCGGCCATCCTGCGCGAGTTCTCGCTGCGCATCGTCGTCGGCTTCAATCTTGCCGACGTGACGTCGTTGGTTCTCGACCTCGGCCTCGCCCTTCTGACCGCCGCCTTCATCCTGCGCCATCGCCTGACCGTGCGCAGCCTTTTGATCCGCGGCCATCGGCAGGATCGCGGGAGCGCGCATTCCTCCGGCGTCCTGTCGTCCGCCTTCCGCGCGCTCGCGACCTATTGGCATCTCGTCGCGCTGGCCTTCGTGGTCGCCAATGTCGTGGCGCGCCTGACCGGCACCGGCAACGGCATGTTCATTCTCGAAAGCTCGGGGGCGCTTCTCTACATCTTCGGCGGGCTCGCGCTTCTGGCGGTGGCCAATGCCGGCTTCAAGCGCCTGTCCCATTCCATGAGCCGAGGCCGCGTCACGCTGCGAAACGCGATCCTGCGGCGCTATCTCGACATCTTCCATCTGCTTCTGCAGATCGCCGTCGCGGCCTTCGTCGTGGTGCAGGCGGTCGATGTCTGGGGCTTCGATCTGGCCGGATGGATCGCCTCGGAGCGTGGCCAGCGCTTCGTGCATCCGCTTCTCTCGCTGATCATCGTCCCGGCGGTGATCTACGCGATCTGGACGACGATCGACACGGCCGTCACCCATTCGCTCGAGCCGACCGACAGCCGAGGGCGGGTGCGCAATCGCTCGGGCCGTATCCGAACGCTTCTGCCGCTCCTGCGCAATCTCGTCTTCGTGGTTCTGTCGATCGTCACGGTCATCGCGATGCTCGCCAATATCGGCGTCGACGTCACGCCGCTTCTGGCCGGCGCGGGCGTCATCGGTCTCGCCTTCTCCTTCGGCGCCCAGCAACTGGTGCAGGACGTCATCACCGGCTTCTTCATCATCTTCGAGGACACGATCGCCGTCGGCGACGTCATCTCCACCGGGGATCGGACGGGAACCGTCGAGGGCCTGACCATCCGCACCGTGCGCATTCGCGACGCCAACGGCGCGCTGCATTCCGTGCCCTTCAGCCAGATCAAGGCGCTGCAGAACAACTCGCGCGGCTTCGGCATCTTCCCGCTCAACGTCTCCATCGCCTTCGGAGCCGATGCGGATCGCACGATGGACATCATGCGCGAGGTCGGAGCCGAGCTTCTGACCGACGACACCTATGGCGCCGACATGCTGGCGCCGCTCGAAATCTGGGGCCTCGACGGGTTCACGCGGGAGGGTGTCGTCATCAAGGGCGCGATCCGCTGCAAGCCGCTCCAGCAATGGGGCGTCGGGCGCGAGTTCAACCGTCGCCTCAAGCGGCGTTTGGATGAGGAGCAGATTCGCTTCTTCGCCGCCGAACAGCGCATCGCCGTTCAGGACGAATCGATGATCCGCGTCGCCGCCAATTGATCGGAGAAGGGCTGGTCACGAAACGCGATGGGGAAGAGCAGTCGCTCTTTCCCATTTCCCGCTGGGGCTCGTCGGTCGATGCGGATCGAGCCCCACGCATTCGGCCCGGCGAGGGCGCATGGCACACGCGACTTTCGTGAGCACAGGTTCAACGAACCTGAGAGCCTGTCGTACGATCGGTGCAAGTCTCTGAGAAAATGGTGGGCGCGACAGGGATCGAACCTGTGACCCCCTCGGTGTGAACGAGGTGCTCTCCCGCTGAGCTACGCGCCCGCTCCGGCCGGTCAGTGCCGGCTAGCGGATGAAGGGTCGTATAGAGGCGAACGAGCGGGCCGTCAATCGAAGATGCATCCGTTTGTCGACAACGGATGCAAGCCGCTCAAACTAAAGCGCTTTTGCCTGGATGCGGTTCGGCGACAGGAGCGAATCGATGAGAGCGGGCGTCAGGTCGCAGAACCGGTCCAGCGTGCAAGTCGCGCCAGCGCGCGCCGCTTCGCCGGGATCGTAGCCGAACAGGACGAGAATCGAGGGCGTGTCGGCGGCGAGCGCCGCGCGAATGTCCGTGTCCGTGTCGCCGACCATGACGGCCGAGGTCGCGCAGCCGCCGGCGCGCTCGATCGTGCCGAGGAGATGGATCGGATCGGGCTTGCGGGCCGGAAACGTATCGGCGCCGCAGATCGCCGCGAAACGCTGGGCTAACCCAAGTTCCTCGAGCAGCCGGACGGCGAGACGCTCCGTCTTGTTGGTGCAGACGGCCAATCGCGCGCCGGACGCGGCAAGCCGGTCCAGCATGGCGACGCCGCCGGGGAAGACCTGCGACTCGTCGGCGATATGCGCCTCGTAATGCGCGAGGAAGCAGCGTGTCTGCTCGGCCAATTCCTCGGGAGGGAGTGGCCGCGCGGCCAGCCGATAGGCTTCGCGCAGCATGGCCTGCGCCCCATGGCCGGCATGGGGCCGGACATCGGCCAGCGCCAGCGGCGGCAAGTCGACGCGCTCGAGGCAATGGTTGAGGCTGGCCGCAAGGTCGGGCGCCGTGTCCACCAATGTCCCGTCGAGATCGAACACCACGGTGGGCCGCGATTCGACCGGCTGCGGGAGGGTGGACCGGGAACGGGCGAGGCCTGCGGCGTCAAGCGGGATCGGACGAACTGCGCTCATGGTCGGACTTTGGCTGGAGAGGAAGCGAGGTCAAGCCGATCCACTAGGGAACGACCCCTCCGGCCCGCTCCGGGCGCCGTTCCGTCGGCGGCCTGAAGCGTCCCGGCCACAGTGTAAGGTCTCACGAACCAACAAATGCTTAGTGCGCGGGCAAGCTTGGGAGCGCGTCGGGTTTGGCCTGGCGGCTTCGATGTCGTAAAGCGACGGTCGGATTTGAGGCATCAAGGGAGACGAGCATGGACGCGGCGGCAATGAAGGACGAGGTGGCGCGCGCCGCCCTGGCCCATATCGAACCCGGAATGCGCCTGGGGATCGGGACGGGCTCGACGGCGGAAGCCTTCATCCGCGTGCTGGCGCCCAAGGTGCGCGAGGGCATGCGCATCGTCGGCGTGCCGACCTCCGAGCGCACGGCCAAGCTTTGCGCCGAGCTCGGCGTGCCGCTCGCGACGCTCGAAGACCTGCCCGAGCTGGACCTCACGATCGACGGCGCCGACGAGGTCGATCCGCGCCTGCGGCTGGTGAAGGGCGGGGGCGGGGCCTTGCTGCGCGAGAAGATCGTGGCGGCGGCATCAAGCCGGATGCTGGTGATCGCCGACCGCTCCAAGAAGGTCGAGCATCTCGGCGCCTTTCCGCTGCCGATCGAGGTCAACGGGTTCGGCCTCCTGTCCACGACGCTCGCCATCGAGCGGGCCGGCGCGATGCTCGGTCTCGCCGGGCCGATCCAGCTGCGCATGGCCGGCGACAAGCCCTTTATTACGGACGGTGGCCATCTCGTGATCGACGCATCATTTGGCCTCATTCCCGATCCAGAAGCCCTATCTGCTGCTTTGCACGCCATTCCGGGCGTGGTCGAGCACGGCCTTTTCCTCGGCTTGGCCACATCCGTGCTTCTGGCGGGGCGCGATGGAATCGAGCGTCTGGGCGCGGCGTGACGCCAAGCGGCGTTCGCGACACGCTAGGGGCTTGCGGCTCGAACCGGAGTTTGGCACGGGTGCGCCGACCAGGAATTGATGGAGAAGGAAGTCCGATGGTTTTCAGCCGAACGCTGCGTGGCGGTCTCTATGCCGTCGTGGCCCTCGCGGGTCTCGCGAGCGCGCCCGCCATGGCGCAGGAGATCAGCGCGTCGCATCTGGCGGCCGCGCGCGAGGCTGTCGACGCGATCGACACGACCGAGCAGTTCGATCAGATCCTTCCCAACGCCGCGACGCAGATCAAGGCCGAACTGATCGTCAACAATCCGGACCTTCAGTCGAAGATTTCCGAGATGGTGGACGATGCGGCCATCGCGCTCGCGCCGCGCCGCGCCGATCTCGAAAACGAGATCGCCCGCATCTACGCCAAGATCTTCACCGAGCAGGAGCTGCGCGAGATCGGCCAGTTCTATAGTTCGGAAGCCGGCCGCAAGCTCATCAAGCAGGGCCCCCAGGCCTCGCGCGAGATGATGGCTGCCGCCGACGTGTGGAGCAACGGGATCGTGCGCGATCTGCGCGACAGCGCCCAGAAGGGCATGGCCAAGCTCGCGCCTCCGGCCGCGGCTCCGACCAAGACCCAGTGACGTCAGACGATCGTCCGCTATAAGAACGCGAGGGCGGCCCGTCGGCCGCCCTTTCTTTTTTGCAAGGAGAAGCGCCTTGGCTACGTCTGGCTTCGACTACGACCTGTTTGTGATCGGCGGCGGTTCGGGCGGCGTGCGCGCCGCGCGCCGAACGGCGGCTCTGGGTCGGAAGGTCGGGATCGCCGAGGAATATCGCTATGGCGGCACCTGCGTCATCCGGGGCTGCGTTCCCAAGAAGCTCCTGGTCTACGCGTCGCAATATTCCGAGGCCTTCGAGGACGCGGCGGGCTATGGCTGGTCGGTCGGCGAAACCCAATTCGACTGGCCGAGCCTGATCGCCGCCAAGGATCGCGAGATCGACCGACTGGAGCAGATCTACCGCCGCAATCTGGAAAAGGCCGGCGCCGAGATCCTGAAGAGCCGCGCGGTGCTGGAAGGCCCGAATGAAATCCGCCTTCTGGCGACCGACAAGGTCGTCACCGCCGAGCGCATCCTGATCGCGGCGGGCGGACGCGCCAATCCCTTTGCCGACATGCCGGGCGCCGAGCACTGCATCACGTCCAACGAGGCCTTCCACCTCAAGCGCCTGCCGGAATCGATCGTGATCCTGGGCGGGGGCTATATCGCCGTCGAGTTCGCCAACATCTTCCTCGGCCTTGGGTCGGAGGTGACGCTGGTCTATCGCGGCAAGGAAATCCTCCAGGGCTTCGACGACGACCTGCGCCACGAGCTGCATGAAGCCATGGTTCGCAAGGGCTGCCGCATCCGCTGCGAGGACACGCTGGTGCGGGTCGACCAGAAGGCGGACGGCCGGTTCCAGGCCCATCTCAAGGGCGGCGAGTGCCTCGACGCGGACGAGGTGATGCTGGCCGTCGGCCGCCAGCCGAACACGATCGATCTCGGCTGCGAGAAGGCCGGCGTCGAGCTCGACGGCAAGGGCGCCATCAAGGTCGACGACTATTCCAAGACCACCGCCGACAACATCTGGTCGATCGGCGACATCACCGGCCGCATCCAGCTGACGCCTGTCGCGATCCACGAGGCCATGTGCTTCGTGGACACGGTGTTTCTGGACAAGCCGACCAAGCCCGACTTCGACCTGATCCCGACCGCCGTCTTCTCGCAGCCCGAAATCGGCACGGTGGGAATGACGGAAGCCGAGGCGGCGAAGGCGATCGGCGATCTCGACATCTTCCGCGCGCGCTTCAAGCCCATGCGTCACACGCTGACGGGCCGCGAGGAGTTCATGCTGATGAAGCTCGTCGTGGACGCCCGGACGGGCGTCGTCGTTGGCGCGCATGTTCTCGGGCCGGACGCCGGGGAACTGGGGCAGCTTCTCGGCATCTGCGTCAAGGCGAAGTTGCGCAAGGAGGATTTCGACCGCACCATGGCGCTTCACCCATCGGCGGCCGAGGAACTCGTGACCATGTACGAAGCGAGCTATCGCATCCGGAACGGAGCGCGCGTGGATGGCTGAGGGAGAGCGTCCGATCCATCCCGATGAGCCGAGGCTGGAAGAGCTCGCCCGCGAAGGGCGGGTGATCGGCTATTTCGGCTACGGCTCGCTGGTGAACAAGCGGACGCTGCGCACGAAGTTTCTGGGCATTCGCCGTGCCGAGGTTCGCGGCTGGCGTCGCGCATGGCTGCCCCGCAAGGGGCAGTCCATGGCGCTTCTGTCGGTTCGGCCGGAAGACGAGGCGCTGACGCAGGGCGTCGTCGTCTATGATCTCGCCGACCATCTGCCGGCCGTGGACGAGCGCGAGGCGGCCTATCACCGCCGCGTCGTCATGCCCGATCACGTGACCATTCGCGGCGGGGCCCTGCGGGACGTTCCCTTGTTCATCTACGAGGGCAAGCCGGAACAGCCCGACGCGGCCCAGACCGGCGCGGCGATCCTCCAGTCCTATCTCGACGCGGTGCTTCAGGGCTTTCTTTCGCTCTACGGCGACGCGGGCCTTCGCCGCTTCATTTCGGAGACGGACGGGTTCCGGACCGCGATCCTCCAGGACCGCGCTTCGCCGCTCTATCCGCGCCCGGTGACGCTCGCCGATGGCGAGGCCGAGCTGTTCGATCGGCTGGTTCTGGAGGCCGGCGCGCGCTTCATGCCCGTCTCGTGAGCGGCTGATCGGTAAACGCTTTCGTGACAAAACCTTCCGTTCGTGTCACACCCGCCCGACCGAGCGTCGATGGCCCATTGATCGGCCTGCCGCGAAGCCGTCCCGAGACATGCGAAACCCAAGGGGAGACGGCCGGACGTCGTTCGGGTGAGGAGAGGTTCATGGCCAAGGATTGGAACCCCGCGAGCTGGCGCAGCAAGGCGATCGAGCAGGTGCCTGCGTATCCCGACGCGAATGCTCTTGCGGAAACGGAAAAGCGCCTCGCCTCCTTTCCCCCGCTGGTGTTTGCAGGTGAGGCGCGGAAGCTGAAGAAGGCGCTCGGCGAAGTGGCCGAAGGGCGCGGCTTCCTGCTGCAGGGCGGCGACTGCGCCGAAAGCTTCGCCGAGCATGGCGCGGACAATATCCGCGACTTCTTCCGCGCCTTCCTTCAGATGGCCGTCGTCCTGACCTTCGGCGCGTCCTCGCCCGTCGTGAAGGTGGGCCGCATCGCCGGGCAGTTCGCCAAGCCGCGCTCGTCGGGCACCGAAACCAAGAACGGTGTGTCTCTGCCGTCCTATCGCGGCGACATCATCAACGGGATCGAGTTCGAGGAAGCCTCGCGCATTCCGAACCCCGAGCGGCAGGAAATGGCGTACCGCCAGTCGGCGGCGACGCTCAACCTTCTGCGCGCCTTCGCGCAGGGCGGCTATGCCAATCTCGACAATGTGCATCAGTGGATGCTCGGCTTCGTGGCCGGCTCGCCGCAGGCGGAGCGATACGGCCAGATCGCCGATCGCATCTCCGAGACCATGGCCTTCATGCGCGCCATCGGCATCGATTCGGAAACCCATCCCGCGCTGCGCGAGACGGATTTCTTCACCAGCCACGAGGCGCTGCTGCTCGGCTACGAGCAGGCGCTGACGCGCGTCGATTCGACCAGCGGCGAATGGTACGCCACGTCGGGTCACATGATCTGGATCGGGGACCGCACCCGCCAGCTCGACAACGCGCATGTCGAATATTGCCGTGGCATCCGCAATCCGCTCGGCGTCAAATGCGGCCCCTCGCTGTCGGCGGACGACCTCCTGCGTCTCATCGACATCCTGAACCCACAGAACGAGCCGGGCCGTCTGACGCTCATCAACCGCTTCGGTCACGAGAAGGTCGGCGAGCATCTTCCGCGGCTCATTCGCGCGGTGGAGCGGGAAGGGCGCAAGGTCGTGTGGTCCTGCGATCCGATGCATGGCAACACGATCACGGTGAACGACTACAAGACGCGGCCCTTCGACCGCATCTTGAGCGAAGTCGAGACCTTCTTCGAGGTACACCGGGCCGAAGGCACCCATGCGGGCGGCATCCATGTCGAGATGACCGGCAAGGACGTGACCGAATGCACCGGCGGCGGCGCGCGTCCGGTTCTCGCCGAGGACCTGTCGGATCGCTACCACACGCATTGCGACCCCCGCCTCAACGCCGATCAGGCGCTGGAGCTGTCCTTCCTGATCGCCGAGCGCATCAAGAAGGAACACGAGGCCCGCCAGCTGCCTCGCACGGCCGTCAACTTCTGATTGGCCACCAAGTTCCGAACAAGCGAAAGGCCGGGTCGTCGACCCGGCCTTTTTCGTATCTCGGGTTTGCCATCTCGGCGAAGGCGCCTAGCGCCGCCGCTTGCTGTCCGACGTCCGGTCGCGCGACGAGGGCGCGATCCGCGCCTCCACCGGATCGCCGCGCTTCGGCTCGCCCGGATGCTTGCGGACGCGGTTGAACAGGCGATCCCGGAGGACGGAGCCGCCCTGCTGCCACGCAAAGAAGGCGATCAACGCGATGGCGAGCACGGCAAGGAAGATCAGCATGCCATGCTCCATCATCTCGAGATGCTGGAACACCGACGCGATCGAATAGCCGAACACGTAGCCGATCGTTGTGAAGATACCGGCCCAGATCGCCGCGCCGAAGAAATTCAGGATCAGGAAGCGCGGCACGCTGATCGAGGAGAGGCCGAGCGCGATGAGGCCGGGCATCCGCAGACCGTAGATGTAGCGGTTCACGATGACGAAATAGGCCTGGAACCGATCCACCAGCCGCAACGCCTTGGTGAATTTGGGCTTGCGCTTCCAGCGCGTCACCCAGTCGCTATTGGAGAAGTAGCGCGAGAAGAGAAACACGGCCAAGTCGCCGCAGAAGGAGCCGACGAAGGCGAGCCCGCTCATGAGCCATAGGGGATGGGTGCCGCGATAGGCCAGGAAGCCGCCGATGATCGCGAACACCTCTCCCTCGAAGAACGTACCGACGAAGACGATGCCGAGCCCGAAGCGGTCGATCAGTGCAAGGATTTCGTTCACGCAAGCTCCGGGTGACTCGGCGGACTCTTCTTGTCCGCCCGCCCTATGTCGGGCGTGACGGCTATTTTGCAAATGCTAAGTGCAGCGTGGTCGCTTCGGTGTCCATTCGGCGGGGGCTCTGTTGCCTGAGGGCGTCGATACCCGTTCAACGCGCAGCGCTTCCAACGCAGGGCAGCGGACGTTCCGTCTCGGCCCGATCTCGCGGCAGCCTTCCATTTGCCCTATGACATCCCATCGAACGCAGGAGCGACCCCGCCGTGCCGCCTGATCTTCCGCCTCTTTCCGACATCGCAACCGCCTTCCTGTTCGTCGGGGCGCTCTTCGTCCTGCGCTTCCTCCTCGCCTTGCGGCGGCTGCGGAGCGAAACCGGCGCGCAACCGGGCTTCGCGCTCTCGGATTTTTCGAGAACGCGCCGCCTCAACGCCTTCGGCGCCGAACACGAGCCCGAGCGACGCCATGCGGTTCGTCAGCTTTACACCGGCCTTGCCTTCCTCGCCCTCGGCGTCGGCCTGTTCGGTTGGTTGCTCGCCGCGTCGCTTTTGGGGTTCGCGGTGCCGGCGGCGCGTCTCGCCTAGCGGTCCACGTCCGTTGCGGGAGAGCGGGCCATGCGCTATCGCCGGCCCATGACCGTCACCGTTCGCTTCGCGCCGTCTCCGACCGGCTACCTCCATATCGGCAATCTTCGCCCGGCCCTGTTCAACTGGCTGTTCGCGCAGCGGGAGGGCGGGCGCTTCGTCCTGCGCTACGACGACACCGACACGGAGCGATCGCGCCGGGAGTATGCCGACGCTATCCTAGAAGACATTCAGTGGATCGGCATCCGGCCCGACGAGATCGTCCGGCAGTCCGAGCGCATCGCCCTTTATGACGCCGCCGCCGAGCGCCTTCGCGAGAAGGGCTTGCTCTACCCCTGTTTCGAGACGCCGGACGAGTTGGAGCGCCGCCGCAAGCGCCGCATGGCGCGCGGCCTGCCGCCGATCTACGGCCGCGAGGCGCTGAGCCTGACCGAGGCCGAGCGCGAGGCCTTCGAGGCGGAGGGCCGACGCCCGCATTGGCGCTTCCGGCTTCCCAATTTCCGCGACGATCCGCAGAGCCCCGAGCGCACCGAGGTGCACTGGGACGATGTGGTGCGCGGACGTCAGACGGTCGTTCTCGCCTCGCTGTCCGACCCCGTATTGGTGCGCGAGGACGGAACCTATCTCTACACGCTGCCCTCGGTCGTGGACGATGGCGAGATGGGCATAAGCCATGTGCTGCGCGGCGACGATCACGTCACCAACACCGGCGTTCAGATCGCGCTTTTCGAGGCGCTGGGCTACGCCGTGCCGCTCTTCGGGCACTTCAATCTGCTGACGACGATCGACGGCGAAGGCCTGTCGAAGCGCACCGGCGCGCTGTCGCTGCGCACCCTGCGGGCGGAAGGCTACGAGCCCATGTCACTCGCCTCGCTCGCGGTGCTGACGGGCCTCTCGGGTTCGATCGAGGCCATGCCGGACCTCACCGCGCTGGGGAAGAGGCTGGATTTCGGCGGCGTGTCGGCGTCGAGCTCGAAATTCGACCCTGTCGAACTCGACCGGCTGAACGCCGAACTCGTTCACGCCATGCCCGTCGAAGCCGTGTCGGAACAAGTCGCAGCCTGGGGCGTGCCGGAGGCGGAGCGCGAGGCGTTCTGGACGGCGGTGCGCGGCAACCTGACCAAGGTGCCGGATGGCAAGACCTGGGCCGACATCCTTTATCGCGACCTCGACCCCGCGCCGAGCTTCAACGACGAGGATACAACCTTCCTGCGCGCGGCCTTCGACCTCCTGCCCGACGCACCGTTCGAGCGAACCATCTGGAAGAACTGGACGGATCAGGTGAAGGCGCAGACCGGCCGCAAGGGAAAGGGGCTGTTCATGCCCCTGCGCCTGGCGTTGACCGGGCTCGACCACGGGCCGGAACTTGCCGAACTGCTGCCCCTGATCGGCCGCGATCGGGCTTCGAGCCGCCGCCCCTGAGAGGGGCGACGGTTTGCCATGCGGGCCGGTCGCTCAGCGACCGGCTTCGCCCTGCTGAACGGCCTGCGCCACGGCGATCGCCGCCATGTTGACGACGCCGCGCGAGGTGACCGAAGGCGTCAGGATATGCGCCGGGCTCGCTGCGCCGAGCAGGATCGGGCCGACATGCAGCGCGTCGGTCATGACCTTCACGACATTCATCGAGATATTGGCCGAGTCGAGCGAGGGGAAGAGCAGGAGATTGGCGTCTCCCGTCAGTGTCGAATTGGGCATGACGCGCTGACGCAGGACCTGCGACAGGGCCGCGTCGCCATGCATTTCGCCGTCGATCTCCAGATCCGGCGCGCGCTGGTGAACGAGCGACAGCGCCTCGCGCAGCTTGGTCGCGTCCGGATAGTCGCTGGTGCCGAAATTGGAATGCGAAAGGAACGCCGCGCGTGGCGTGATGCCGAAGCGCTTGACCTCCTCCGCCGCGAGACAGGCGATCTCGGCGAGTTCCTCGGCGTTCGGGTTTTCCTGCACATAGGTGTCCGCGAAGAACACCGTGCCATACTGAGACAGGAGAAGGCTGAGGCCCGACAGGCGCTTCACGCCCGGCGCGATGCCGATCACCTGCTTGATATCCCGGATATGGCGCGAGAAGCGCCCGCCAAGGCCGCAGAGCATGATGTCGGCGTCGCCGCGCGACACGGAAACGGCCGCGATCACGGTCGTGTTGGTGCGCACCAGCGCGCGCGCCGTATCGGGGTTGACGCCGCGGCGACCGACCTTCGAGAAATAATGATCGACATAGTCGCGGTAGCGCGGATCGTCTTCGGGGTTCACCACCTCGAAATCCTGGCCCTGGCGAATGCGCAGGGCAAAGCGCTCCAGCCGGGTCTGAATCACGCTCGGACGGCCGACCAGGATCGGCTGGCCGATCTTTTCTTCCAGCATGACCTGCGCGGCGCGCAGCACGCGCTCGTCCTCGCCATCGGCGAAGATGACGCGCTTGCCCGAGTTCCGCGCGATCTGGAAGATCGGCTTCATCACGAGGCCGGAGCGGAACACGAAGCGGTTCAGCCGGTCGATATAGGCGTCCCAATCGGCGATCGGCCGTGCGGCGACGCCCGATTCCTCGGCCGCCTTCGCCACCGCCGGCGCGATCTTCAGGATCAGGCGCGGGTCGAAGGGCGAGGGGATGAGATATTCCGCGCCGAAGACCGGCGTTTCCGAGCCATAGGCCTTGGCCGCGACTTCCGAGACTTCCTCGCGCGCCAGCGCCGCGATCGCGTCCACCGTCGCGATCTTCATCTCCTCGTTGATCGTCGTCGCGCCGCAGTCGAGCGCGCCCCGGAAGATGAAGGGGAAGCAGAGGACGTTGTTGACCTGGTTCGGGAAGTCCGAGCGGCCGGTGCAGATGATCGCGTCCGGGCGGACCTCGCGGGCGAGATCGGGCATGATCTCCGGGGTCGGATTGGCGAGCGCCATGATGAGCGGCCGGTCGGCCATGCGCTTCAGAAGCTCGGGCTTCAAGACGCCGGCGGCCGAAAGACCGAGGAAGATGTCGGCGCCGTCGATCACGTCGGCGAGCGAGCGGGCGTCGGTCTCCTGCGCGTAGACCGCCATCCAGCGGTCCATCCGGCCTTCGCGGCCCTTGTAGACCACGCCGTCCTTGTCGGTGCAGAAGATGTTCTCGACCTTGGCGCCGAGCGAAACCAGGAGGTTGAGGCAGGCGATGGCCGCCGCGCCCGCGCCGGACGTGACGATCTTCACGTCCTCGATGCGCTTGTCGCCGAGCAGCAGCGCGTTGCGCACCGCCGCCGCGACGATGATCGCCGTGCCGTGCTGGTCGTCATGGAAGACCGGGATGCCCATGCGCGCCCGAAGCCGTTCCTCGACCTCGAAACATTCCGGCGCCTTGATGTCTTCGAGATTGATGCCGCCGAAGGTCGGCTCGAGCGCGGCGACGACATCGACGATCCGGTCGATTTCCTGCGCGTCGATCTCGATGTCGAACACGTCGATATCGGCGAATTTCTTGAAGAGGACAGCCTTGCCCTCCATCACCGGCTTGGAGGCGAGGGGGCCGATATTGCCGAGACCGAGCACGGCCGTGCCGTTGGAGACCACCGCGACGAGATTCGAGCGGCTCGTATAGTCGGCCGCGAGATTGGGGTCCTCCGCGATGGCGAGGCAGGGCGCCGCGACGCCGGGCGAATAGGCGAGCGCGAGGTCGCGCTGATTGCCGACGGGCTTGGTGGCCTGGATCGCCAGTTTACCGGGCTTGGGATGGCGATGATAGAAGAGCGCCTGCTCGTTCAGATCGGCGGCGGCGTTCTGCCGCTTGGTTTCTTCGGCGCTCATGCTCTCTCCATCGCTTGCGAACCGGGCGGACGCAACGGTTCGGTTACCCTGCATCCACCCCCGCGAAGCCTGTAGGACAGATGCGCCCCAAAGGGCAATCGGCAAGCGCCCCCGGCGCGTGCCGCGCTGCGTCATACGCCTGCAACAGGCTTAATGCAGATTAAGACCCGTGAGGCGCGAAGAGAACTGGACGGTCCGATGGAACAGTGGAACGCGACGCGGCATGTGCGAACCCTGTTCCTGTCCGACATCCATCTCGGGTCGCGGGCGGCGCAGGCCGATCTTCTCATCGACTTCCTGCGCTGCCACGACGCCGAGAAGATCTATCTCGTCGGCGACATCGTGGACGGCTGGCGCCTCAAGCGCTCCTGGCACTGGCCGCAGTCGCACAATGACGTCGTTCAGAAGCTGTTGCGCAAGGCGCGCAAGGGCACCGAGATCATCTACGTGCCCGGCAATCACGACGACTTCCTGCGCGATTTCGTCGGCTCGCATTTCGGCGGCATCGAGGTGCGGCTGAACGACGTGCATGTGACCGCCAACGGCAAGCGGCTCCTGGTGATGCATGGCGACGAGTTCGACGTGGTGGTGCGCCACGCCAAGCTCATCGCGCATCTCGGCGACTGGGCCTATGACATGGCGATCGCCATCAACGTCGTGCTCAACTGGACGCGCCGTCGCCTTGGCTTCGGCTACTGGTCCTTCTCGTCCTGGGCGAAGGGCCGCGTGAAGCGCGCCGTCAACTTCATCGGCGCCTTCGAGGAGGCGCTGTCGGGCGAGGCCAAGCGGCAGGATTGCGAAGGCGTGATCTGCGGCCACATCCACCACCCGAAGATCGAAGACCTCGGCGACATGCTCTACGTCAACACCGGCGACTGGGTGGAGAGTTGCTCGGCCATCGTCGAGCGCCACGACGGAACGCTCGAACTCGTGCGCTGGACGGCGCTCGAAAAGCTCGACCCGACGACCGACCCGCGCGTCGGGATGCGCTTCCTGAAACCCCGCGAGCGGATGCCCGAAGCAGCGGAGTAAGCCTCTCCGGGGTTTGCCCCGTCGGAAGGCCTTTGATAGGGGACGGCAAGGCTCGTCCTCGAAAGCGCTCGCCATGGTTTCGCATCCGCCGATCTCGTCCGACCCGAAGCGGCGGTTCGATCGGCGCATGTCCTTGGTCTTTGCCGGCAATTTCGTCTCGCTCGGCATCTTCTTTCCCTTCTTCCCGGTCTGGCTGGCCCATGAGGGGCTGAATGGCGAAGAGATCGGCCTGATCCTGGCGCTGCAGATCGGCCTTCGCGTTCTCGTCTGCCCGCCCGTTCTCCGCTTGGCCGACCGCTCCCGCGACAGGGCTCATCTGCTGATCGCCACGAGCGTCGCCAGCTTGGCGGCCGCCTGCGTCTACACGATCGTCGATGGCTACACGCAGATCCTCGTCGCGACTCTCGTTCTGGCGGCGGTCTGGTGCCCCGCCATTCCCTTAAGCGATGCGATCGCCTTGTCCGGCGTGCGGCGTCTTGGATCGGATTATGGGCGCTCCCGCCTTTGGGGATCGCTCAGCTTCATCCTTGCCAATGTGGTCGGCGGTATCGCGCTGGGGCATCTGGGGCCGGGCGGCTTCCCAATGGTTCTGTCGCTGACCTTTCTCGCGACCGTCGCGGTCACGCTCTTTGCGCCGCGCATGGGACGACCCCTTCGCGCCTCGCCGCTTCCGCTCTCGCCCTCGCAGGAGCCCTGGCTGCCGCAGCGCTCCTTGACCTCGCGTCTTCGCCGGCTGGCCCCCGCGCCGGACTTGCGCCGGCTCCTGCCGTTTCTCCTCGCCATCGCCCTGATCCAGGCGAGCCACGCGCTCCTCAACGGTTTTGCCTCGCTCGTCTGGGCGCGGCTCGGCTACAGCGCGATGGAGATCGGCTGTTTCTGGGCGATCGGCGTCATTGCCGAAGTCGTGCTCTTCCGTCTGGCAGCCAAGCCCTTGCGCCGCTTCGGCGTGCGCAGCTTCCTGATCGCCGCCGCGCTGACGGCCTCGGCGCGGTGGACGCTTCTGACCTTCGATCTTGGCCTTCTGGGCTTTGCCGTCCTGCAAACCGCCCATGCGCTCACCTTCGCGGCGACGCATGTCTCGCTTCAATCCCTGATCGGCTCCTCGGTCGCCGAAAACCGGTTCGGCGCGGCGCAGGGGTTGAGCTTCGCCTTGCAGACGATTCTCATGGCCGCCGCGACCTTGGGCGGCGGCCTTCTCTACGAGACGATCTTCTCCAGCGCCTTCTACGCCATGGCTGCCATGGCTCTCACGGCCTTCGCCATCCTGCTTCTAGCGCCTCAGCCCCAGAGCGAGGGCTCGGGCGGAAAGACGAGCGAGCCTTCGTAGCGCAGCCCGTTCGGGCGATCCTCCCGCAGGAGGAGCGGGCCGTCGAGATCGACGAGTTCGGCGCCTTGCGCCAGGATAAGCGCAGGCGCCATGCCGAGCGATGTGCCGACCATGCAGCCGACCATGACCCCGAAGCCGAGCCGACGCGCCTCGGTCAGGAAGACCAGCCCTTCGGTGAGGCCGCCGGTCTTGTCGAGCTTCAGGTTCACATAGTCGTAGCGCCCGATCAGCTCGTGCAGGTCCGCGCTGCCATGCACGGATTCATCCGCGCAGATCGGAACCGGATGCGGCGTGCGGGACAGGATCTCGTCCTTGCCGGCGGGCAGGGGCTGTTCCACGACGAAGGCCCCGATCGAGGCGGCCGCAAGAAGGTTGGATTTCAGATTGTCCGGTGTCCAGCCCTCGTTGGCGTCGATGATCAAACGCGCCCGAGGGGCCGCCTCGCGCACCGCGCGCATCCGCGCCGGGTCGTCCTCGCCGCGTCCGACCTTGACCTTGAGCACCGAGCGATGCGCGACGAGCCGCGTCGCCTCGGCCATCTCCTCGGGCGTTCCGAGCGAGATCGTGTAGGCCGTTTCCACGGCATCGAGGGCGGGCAGGCCGGCGAGGTCCGCCGCTCGGCGTCCTTCTCGCTTGGCTTCCATGTCCCAAAGGGCACAATCCACCGCATTGCGCGCCGCGCCGGGTGGCAGCAGAGCCTTAAGCGCCGCGCGATCCGCCCCCCGTTCCAGATCGGCGCGGATGCTCTCGATCGCGGCGACGACCGTCTCGACACTCTCGCCGTAACGCGCATAGGGAACGCATTCGCCGCGCCCGTTCACGCCGTCTCGCGCGAGAGTACAGGAAACAACCACCGCTTCGGTCTTCGCGCCGCGAGCGATCGTGAATTGCTTCGCTAGCAAAAAAGCGTCCACTGTGACCGAAAGACGACTCGTCATTTTAATCCTTTAGCCGATCTTAACGCCTCTATTCGGCGTCTTTTTGCGACGCTACGTGTGCAACGCGAGGAGTGGAAGAGCCTGATTGGGCCATTCCTGCTCAATCAAGGGCTTGAACTCTCGGAATGCTGGACAAACCAAAGCCAGACGGGCGCAACGGCCAGGGAAACCCGGACGCGGCCACGCCCTCGATCGAAGCGGAAAAAGGCAAGACCGGCATCGTCCTGAAATTGGGCGGAGACTGGCTCGCGCGCACGATCGGGTCGATCGAAGACAAGGTGGACGAGACGGCCCGTGCCGATCTCGGACAGACGATCGTGCTCGACTGCGCCGGGATCGGCCGGATGGACACGTCGGGCGCCTACCTGATCGAACGCCTCGCCCGCCAGATGGGCGAGAAGGGCGGCAAGGTCGAGTTCAAAGGCGACGACAAGGACCGCACGCTGTTCGAGGCGGTGCGCAAGTCGCTCGACGTCAAGCGTCAGCCCCCCTCGGCCAAGACCTCCTCGCCCGTGACGGACTTCTTCGCCAGGATCGGCGAGAACATGTTCGCCATGGTGCGCGAGGTTACGACCGGCCTCAACATCATCGGCGCCGCGCTCTACGGCGCGGGCCGCCGGATGACCGGGCAGACGCAGATTCGCCCCGCCGCGATCGTCAATCAGATGGATCGGATGGGCGTCCGCGCCGTGCCGATCATCTTTCTCATGAGCTTCCTGATCGGCGCCGTCATCGCGCAGCAGGGCGCGTTTCAGCTCCGCAATTTCGGCGCCGAGATCTTCGTGGTCGATCTCGTCGGCATCCTGCAGCTGCGCGAAATCGGCGTGCTGCTCACCGCGATCATGATCGCAGGCCGCTCGGGTAGCGCCATCACGGCCGAGATCGGCTCGATGAAGATGCGCGAGGAGGTCGACGCACTCCACGTCATCGGCCTCAATCCGATCGGCGTCCTGATCTTCCCGCGCCTCGTGGCCCTGGTGATCGTCCTGCCGCTCCTGGCCTTCATCGCCGACATTGCGGGACTTCTCGGCGCGATCATCGTGACCTGGATCTATTCCGGCATCACGCCGGACGCGTTCATCACGCGCATGCGCAGCGCGATCGACGTCGGCACCGTGTTCGCGGGCCTGATCAAGGCACCCTTCATGGCCATCGTCATCGGCATCGTCGCCTCGATGGAAGGCATGAAGGTCGGCGGCAGCGCCGAAAGCCTCGGCCGCCACGTCACGGCCTCCGTCGTCAAATCCATCTTCCTCGTCATCCTGATGGATGCTGTTTTTGCGATCTTCTATGCCGCCATCGGATACTGAAACGACGCGTCCGGCCGAGGACAAGGACATCATCATCCGCGCGAGCGATGTGACGGTCCGCTTCGGCTCCAAGACGATCCTCGACGGGCTGAACCTCGACGTGCGACGGGGCGAGATTCTCGGCTTCGTCGGCGCGTCCGGCACCGGCAAGTCCGTGCTTCTGCGCACGATCCTCGGTCTGAACCCCAAGCAGGGCGGCAAGATCGAGGTCTTCGGCACGGATTACGACAAGGCCAGCGAGGCCGAGCGGCTGGCGGTCGAGCAGCGCTGGGGCGTCCTGTTCCAGCAGGGCGCGCTGTTCTCCTCGCTGACGGTGCTCGAGAACATCCAGGTTCCCATGCGGGAATATCTGGATATCTCGCCCAAGCTCATGGAAGAGCTCGCCCGGTTGAAGATCGATCTCGTCGGTCTCGCGCCGGACGCCGCCGAGAAATTTCCCTCCGAGCTTTCGGGCGGCATGATCAAGCGCGCGGCGCTCGCCCGCGCGCTCGCGCTCGATCCCGACATCGTCTTCCTGGACGAGCCGACCTCGGGTCTCGATCCGATTGGCGCGGCCGATTTCGACGAACTCATCATGACGCTGCGCGATACGCTCGGGCTCACCGTCTATATGGTGACACACGACCTCGACAGCCTATTTATGGCGTGCGATCGAATCGCGGTCCTCGGGCAGAAGAAGGTCCTCGTGGAAGGACCGCTCGAGACCATGCTGGAGCACGACGACCCCTGGGTCCGCTCCTATTTCCACGGCAAGCGCGCCCGAACCGTCGTGCCGAAAGACGAGAATCCGCACTACGCGGTAAAGGACAGTGATGGAAACTAGAGCGAATTACGTCCTCGTCGGCATCTTCACGGTTGTCGTCCTCGCCCTCAGCTTCGGCTTCGTCTACTGGTCCGCCAATGTCTCCGACCGCGACCAGCGCACGACGCTCCTGATCCGCATCGAGGGCTCGGTCTCCGGCCTCAGCCAGGGCAGCGCCGTTCTGTTCAACGGGTTGAACGTCGGCACGGTGCAGAGCCTTCGCATCGACCCGAACAATCCGCGCGTGGTGATCGCGACGACGCAGGTCGATCGCACGACGCCGATCACGACATCGACCACGGCCACGATCGGCTTCCAGGGCCTCACCGGCATCGGCTTCATCGGCCTGACGGGCGGCAACGTGAACGATCGCAACATCCTCCAGTCGGCGATGGAGCAGGGCACGACGCCCGTGATCCGCGCCAACCCGTCCGATGTCACCGACATCCTGGCCACCGCGCGCGATATCGCCGACCGCGCCAACAACATTCTCGGCGAGTTTGAATCGATCGTTCAGGCCGTCGGCCCGTCGGTCCGCACGACGGCGGAAAACGTCGCGCAGACCTCGACCAATGTGCGCACCTTCACCGACAGCCTGGCGGCCAATGCCGATCAGATCGACGATTTCCTCGGTAGTCTGGCGCGCCTGTCGACCAGCGCCAACAATGTCGCCGAGCGCCTGCCGCCGCTGATCGACCGGGTCGGAAACTTCCTCGCCGCCCTGAATGTCGGCGCCGTCAACGATTCCATCCAGAACGTCGCCGCCATCACGCAGACGGTGCGCGGACAGACCGACAATTTCGTCACCGCACTGGATTCGATCGGCGAAACCGCCCGCAGCCTCGGCTCGATCGGCGACGTGATCCGTCAGAACACGCCGAGCCTCAACGCCTTCCTCGGCCGTCTCGACCCGATCAGCGAGTCCGCGAGCCGCGTGGCGACCCGCCTCGACGGCACGCTGGAAAACGTCAATCGCATCACTGCGGCCGTCAATCCGGATGAAGTGCGCTCGGTGGTGGACAATGTCTCGGGCTTCGCCTCGGCGCTGAACGGCCAGTCCAGCCGCATCGGCACGGTGGTGGCCGCGACCGACACGGTTCTCGCCACGCTGAACAACGCGCTGACCGGCCTGAATGGGACCCGCGCCCGCGTCGACGGTCTTCTCGCCGGCATCCGCGCCGATGATATCTCCCGCGCGGTCAACAACGTCTCGTCGGCCACGACCAATATCGCGAGCGCGGCCGATTCCGTGCGCAATGTCGCCAACGACATCGGCAACCGCCGCGAGGATATCGACGCGATCATCAGCAACACCAAGGACACGACGTCGAACCTGAAGACGGCTTCGGCTCAGGCACAGACGCTGATCAACTCGGTCAACAACCTCGTCAACAGCCCGGATGGCCGAGGCCTGACGGTGGAGGCGCGCGAGACGCTGCGCACGATCCGCCAGACGGCGCAGACCATCCAGGCCGCCGTCGGCCCGATCTCCTCGAACCTCAACAGCTTCACGGGTCAGGGTCTGCAGGAGGTGCGCAACCTCATCCGCGAGGCGACGCGTGCCGTGACGCGGATCGAGCAGGCCGTGACCAACCTGTCCGATAATCCGAGCCGCATTCTCTTCGGCAACGACGGCGCCGGCGAGATTCGCCAGTACGACGGACGCGCCCGCCGCTGACGCGGCGGTCGAGAACGGCTCCCTCTGCCCCGCCGCACTCTCGGGTTCGGCGGGCATCCCAACTTCGGGTGGCTTCCTGGCCGACCCAAACCCCGTGCCGAGGAAATAGAATGTCAGGCAAGGCCTCTCTCAAGCTGCTTTCGGTCTCGCTTCTGGCCGCGCTTCTCTCCGGCTGCGCGTCGTTGAAGGAGCCACCCGCGACGTTCGAGCTTTCCCCACCGCCGCCAGCGAGCACCCGCGCGGCCGCGACCAAGGCGCAGATCCTGATCCCCGAGCCGACCGCCTCCAAGTCGCTCGACAGTCAGCAGATCGTCATTCGCCCGACGCCGCAGACGATCGAGACGCTGGGCTCCAGCCAGTGGAGCGATCGGCTCCCGCGCCTGATCCAGCTCCGTCTGCTCCAGGCGTTCCAGAACACGGGCCGCGTCGGCGCGGTCGGCGTTCCCGGCCAGGGACTCGCGATCGACTATCAGATCGTCACGGAACTGCGCCGCTTCGAAGTGGTGGTGGATGGCGGCGCCTCGACCGCCGTGGTGGAACTCTCCGTGAAGGCCCTGAACGATCGCACCGGCGTCGTTCGCAGCACACGCATCTTCCGAGGCACGGCGCCCGTCACGGCCGCCGGCAATCCGGCCTATGTCGCGGCGCTGGATCAGGCGTTCGGGCAAGTCGCCGACGAGGTCGTGGCCTGGACGCTCAAGCTCATCTGACCGCGCCAACACATTCGGTCGCAATGCCAAGCCCGCCTTTCGAGGCGGGCTTTTTCGTGCGCGGGACGATTACCTCTCGAGCCTCGCAAGTGATGCAGCGTAGTCGCTGACGCGAGGGTTCCACGCGTCCACCGCTGACTCACGACCTGACCCAGTTGGCCTTGAGGACGCCATTCAGGTTTCGAGAGCCGTCCCACGTCGGACTAGAGAACCGACATTCCGACTTGAAACGTCGCTCCGACCGAGACGGGTTGGCGCGCGGTTCGGCGCGCCGCATCGCCTAACGCATTCGCCCAAACGAAAACGGGCAACCCGAAGGCCGCCCGCTCGAATGTCTCGTCTTTGGTGTCCGCGCTTACTCGAAGCGGCCCGAGGCGTGGGCGAGCATCGTGTAGACCTTGCCCGTGTCGGACGAAAGGTAGCTCTTGCTCTTCGCATTGTCCGGGTCGTTGCGGGACGCTTCCTGCAGCAGCATCTCGAAGTCGCCAATATAGCGGTCCACCGCGCTCTTGAAGCTCGCGTCGCGCTGATACTTGCGACGGATCTCGTCGAACGTCTGCTGACCCTTCATCGTGTAGAGGCGGCGCGTGAAAACGTTGCGCTCGCCGCTGCGATAGCGGTCCCAGAGTTCGACCGAGACATTGTGGTCGATCGCGCGGGCGATATCCACCGACAGCGAGTTCAGCGAGTCCACGACATGAGCCTGCGTGCGCTCCTGCCGGTCCGACGCCGTTTCGCTCGCCGCAGGGGCGGGGGCGGCCGGCTCCTGCGAGCCTTCGTCCTCTTCCTGCGAGGCGCGGCGGAGGAGGTCGGAGACCCAGCCCCCCTGACGCTCACCCTCGCCACCCGCCTGCGGACGCTCCGGCAGAGCGGCCGGGCGAAGCGGCGACAGGTCGGAGCCGCGCGGCGCCGGAGCGGCCGGAGCCGCAGGACGCGTCTCCACATGGCCGCGCGTGTCGCGGGCCAGGTTGCCCTCGTTCACATAGCCGCCGGCGAGATAGGCCTCCGGCGCGGCGCGCTCGGCCGCTTCCGCAGGCTGCGCGGCGGGACGGGCGGGCGCCCGGACATCCGTCGAGCGGGCCGCCAGCGGGGCTGCCGGGCGAGCGGATACGGCGCTCGGCGAGCGCACGTCGAGCGAGCGGCCGGACTGCGTGACGATGTCGGTCAGCTCGCGCAGGGCGCGGATCTGGTCGGACACCGCGCGGCGCATGGCACGCGTGCTTTCCTTGGTTTCCTCGGGCAGTTCGAAGACGCCCTTGCGGATTTCCGTGCGCGCGTTTTCCAGCTCGCGGCGGATGTCGGCGGCGGCACGATGCATGTCGCTCGTCGCGCTGCCGAAGCGCTGCGTGGCTTCTTCCACCACGCCGCGGATCGTCTCGCGCACCTGACCGGCGGCGGCGGCGGAGCGGCGCTCCGTTTCTTCCATCTGACGGCCCGCTTCGTCCAGCGACGCGGTGAGATCGCCGCTGATCGTCTCGACGACGGACTGCGTGCGACGCTCGGCTTCGGCGAAGAGGCGATCCACCACGCCCTCGAAGGACAGGAGCATCCGGCCGACATCGTCCGAACGGGTCGCAAGACCGCTGGCGAGCGCTTCCAGACCTTCGCGGCGGCCTTCCAGCGTTTCCTGCAGATTGTTCTGCGAGGAGTCGAGAAGGGCGGCGGCTTCCGTCAGCATGCGCTCGTGCTCGCCAAGCTTCTCGCCGAGGGTCGACAGGCGATCCAGGGCCTGGGCCGTGGTGTCGTCCATCCGCACCACGTTGCGCTCCAGGCGCTCCGAGGAAGCGGCGATCTCGCCGCCCACGCGGTCCGCCTCGTCGCGGAAGCGGGCGCCCGTCTCGTTGAGCGCGGTTTCGGCGCGGCCCATGTTCTGGGCGGCATCGTCCAGAAGGTTGCGCAGGGCCGAATTGCCACTTTCGAGCCGTTCGGCCAGAGAACCGATGTCGCTCGCCAGAAGCTCGCGGGCATCCGAGATCGACGAGGTGAGCGAGCCGGAGCGGTCGTCCAGCGCGGCCAGAAGGCCGGAGGACGAAATGCCCAGATGCTCCACCGTCTCCTCGGCGCGGCGAACGAAGTCCGCCACGATGGCTTCGTTCTCGCTGCGCAGGCGCTCGGCCACCTGACGCGCGGCGGCTTCCAGCGCTTCCACGGCCTGCGAGCCGGTGGAGGACAGGCGCTCGACGATCGGACGGGTTTCGGTGTCGATAAGGCGGGCGATCTCCGCGTTGCGGCCGGACAGAAGGTCCGCCAACTCGCGGGTGCGCTGGTTCATCGAGTCGCTGACGGCCTCGGCGCGGGCCACAAGCTGGTTTTCGGACGCTTCCACGCGCTGGACCAGTTCGTTGCCGAACAGGCCGGTGGATTCGGCGATCTGCTCGCGAATGCGATCGGCCTCGACGCGGATCGCGGTCGCGACACCCGACAGGCGCTGCGTGATCTCGGAGCCTTCCGACATGAGGTTCTGACGGGCGGCCTGCGCGTCGCGCAGGATATTGCCCGCGATGTCGGTCGCGTCCGAGCGCATCGTCCCGGTAACCGAGACGATCTCGTCGCGAATGAGGTTCGCCGCGCTTTCGATCTCGGCCCGAAGAACGGCGGCCGACTGCGTGAGGTCCTCGCGGACGCCGTCCGTGGTTCCGTCGAGAACCTGCGAGAGCTGCACGGACAGTCCGGCGAGCTCCGTCGCGAAGCGCGTGGCGCGCTCGTCGAGGGTCGAGGAGGAGCGGTCCGTCTCGCCCCGGATGAGGGCGGCGGCATCCTGCACGCGGTGGGCGAAGGCTTCCGCATCGCCCGACAGGCGGTTGCGGGCGGCTTCAGCCTGTTCGCTCATCGACAGGGCGACGGCGTCGAGTTCTTCCGACAGGCGAAGCGCTTCGGCCGCCAGACGCTCGCGGGTTTCCCCGGCGCCGTTCTGCAGTCGATCGGTCGCCTGCGTGACCTCGTCCACGATGCGGCGGGCCTGTTCGGCGACTTCCAGCTGCAGACGATCCGTCTCGCCGCGCATGGCGGTGGCGACGGAGCCGACCTGTTCGGCGATGCGTCCCGCATCCTCGAGGAGAAGGCGACGCGACGTCTCGCCCGCTTCGTTGAGGTTCCCGCTGGCGGTCTGGAACTCTTCCACCAGACGGCGGGTCTGCTGGGCGACGTCCTGCTGAAGCTGGTCGGCCTCGACGCGCATGGCGGTGACCATCGAGCTGACCTGCTCGGCGACACGGCCCGCATCCTCCAGGAGGAGGCGACGCGAGGTCGCGCCGGCTTCGTTGAGATTGCCGCTGGCGTTCTGGAACTCTTCGACGAGGCGACGCGACTGATCCGCGACGTCCTGCTGAAGGCGATCGGCCTCGATCCGCATGGCGGTGGCCACCGAGCCGACCTGCTCGGCGATGCGACCGGCGTCTTCCAGAAGGAGACGACGCGAGGCTTCGCCCGCCTCGTTCAGATGGCTGCTGGCGTTCTGGAACTCCGCGACGATCGCGGCGGACTGTTCGGACACCTCGCGGCGCACCAGGTCGGAATTCTCGCGGATCTGCGTCGCGGCGTTGGCGACCTCCTCGCGGATCTGGCTGGCGTCCACCGCGAACTGCTCGCGGGTCTGCGTGCCGACGATGCGCAGCTTGTCGGCGGCGCCTTCCACATCGGCGGAGAGGGCCACGGCCTGATCGGCCACGAGACGACGCGCGGCTTCGGCATCGTCGCGCAGACGCTGCGCCATGTCTTCCAGGCCGCCGGCGAACTCGTTGGCGACCTCGGCGAGACGCTCGCGCGCCGCTTCCGCTTCGGCGCGCATCGCGAGCGACGCTCCGCCGATCTGCGTCGAGAAGCTCGTGCCTTCCAGGGCCAGCGCCTCGCGCACTTCCTCGGCATCCGTGCGCATCCGCACGGCGACCTCGGCCACGGTCTGGCCGAGAGTTTCGGCTTCCTGCGCAAAGCGCTGGCGCGCTTCGTCGCTGAGGTGGCGGATCGTCTCGGCGGAGGCCGCGATGCCTTCCGCGACACGCTCGCTCTCGCCGGTCAGTTCCGTGCGGGCGAGAGCGGACACGTCCTGCACCGACTGCGCGACGGCACGCATCCGGTCCTCGAACTTGCCGACTTCCTCGGCGAAGCGGGCCTGCGCTTCCTCGGACGACGCGCGGAACACGCTGCCGAGTTCACCGATGACGATCGCGATCTTCTGGGTTTCGGACTGAAGGCCGAGACGCGCCCGGTCGGCCTCTTCGCCCATCGTCGCGGTGGCGCCGACGATCGTGTCGCGCAGCGTGTCGGCGATCAGCGTCGCGCGACCCGACAGGGTGCGCTCCACATTGGCGAGGCCGCGCTCCAGCGTCGAGGTCATCGACTCGGTGCGCTCGTCCACGGCAAGGGCGAGCGTGACGACGCCGGCTTCCAGCGCGGCGACGATTTCCTCGCGCTTGGCTTCGAGCGAGCGGGTGACGTTGCCCGTGCTCTGCTCCAGGACGCGGCGCACGTCGTCCGCCCGGTCGCCCAGCGTCGCGGCGAGCGAGCTCGCGACATCCTCGATCGCCGAGGTGAGGTTTTCGCGGCGCTCGTCCATGGCGGCGGCCAGCTGGCCGTCGGATTCCAGAAGCGCGTCCCGCAGCGCGCCGATGCGCTGGTCGAGCGTCTGAGCGATGGCCGAATGGCCCTTGTCGAGTTCCTCGCCGAAGCGGACCGTGCGGGCCTCGAGATCGGTGAGCAGCGAGGACTGCGACGCGTCCGCAAGCTCGCGCATCGCGATGACGCGTTCGTCGAGACCGTCGAGCAGCGCCAGACGCGCGGTTTCCACACTGTCGCGAAGCTGCGTGCCGCGACCTTCGAGCCCGTTCGTCAGCGAGGACACGGCGGCTTCGACGGCTGCCAGGATGCTGCGGGTCGTTTCCTCGGCTTCCTGCGAGAAGGCGCCGCTGCGCGACTCGAGGCTTCCGACCAGCGTGTCGCGCGAGTTGTCGATCAGGGCGCGCAGCTCGTCGACCCGCGCCTGCAACTCGCCGGCGATGCGCTCGACCGAGCTTTCGAAGGCCGCCTCCACACCCGAGGTCTGGAGTTCGAGCCCGGCGAGGAAGGCCTGCCGACGGTCGTCGCCCATCGCGAGGACGCTTTCGAGACGGCCGATGACGTCTTCGCCGACGCGGGCCGTGTAGAGCTCGAGCGATTCGGTCAGCCGCTCGCCGCTCGCCCGCATGAAGGCTTCGCTGGCGGTGAGGCGATCCGAGAGGTTGGTCGAGATCGCGCCGGAACGCTCGTCCAGCTCGTCCAGGAGGCGCGTGGAGCGCTCCGTGATCATGTCGCGCAGCGTCGTCGTGCGCTGATCGAAAGAGCCGGCGAGGTCGCGCGAGTGTTCGTCCAAAACGACGTTGATCGCGTCGCGCTTCTCGGCGAGCAGGGCGTTGATGCGCGTCAGGCGATCGTCGAGATCGCTGCCGAGGAGGGCATGGCCATCCTCGAGGAGGCGCTGCACCTTGTCGGCATGATTTTCGAGCGAGAGGCGGATTTCGTTCGCCTTGCCTTCGGCGCCCGCCGCGATGCGCGTGTCGGCGCCTTCCAGCGCCCCTTCGATGCGCGTGACGCTCGTGTCGACGGACTGGGTGATCGCGTTGCCGCGCTCCTCCAGCGTCGCCGCGAGCGACTGCTGCGCGAAGGCGAGCGAGGTGTCGATGTCGGCGGCGCGGTCGCTCAGCACGGAGCCGAGCGTGCCGATGCGCTGCTCGAACGTGTTGCGTAGTTCGACGGTCTGCGACTGGAACACGGCGTCGACATTGGCGACGGCGTCGCTGGCAGCCTGCGAGATCGTGGCCTGACCGGTCGCGAAGGCGCGGCCGATCTCGCCGGTGCGCTCCGACAGGACATTGGCGAACTCGCCCGTGCGCTCGCGCAGGGCGTCGGAGATGCGGTCGGCGGAGCGATCGATCGCCGCCGCGCGGTTCTCGATCGTGGTGACCAGCGCCGTGCCCTTGCCGGACAGCGCTTCCTCGAGCTGCGCCAGACGCTCGTCGAACCGGCCGAGAATATCGGCGTTGCGCTCGGTCAGAAGCGCCGCCGCCTTTTCGATCCGCGCGTCGAAGCCGCTGTCCATCAGCGAGATGAAACGCTCGGCCTCGGACGACAGCGTCGCGACGCGCTGGTCGAGATTGTCGGCGATCGAGCCCACGAGGGCTTCGCCATCGGTGCGCATGCGCTGCGAGCGGGTGTCGATCGTATCGGCGAGCGTGCGGTCGAACTCCGCGCTCTGCGTGGCCAGGCGCTCGGCGCGATCGGACAGGACCTGGAGCAGCGCCTCGTTGGAAGAGGCGAGGCGGGCCCGCGCTTCCTCGTTGACGGTGGAGACGTTCTGCAGAAGCTCGGCGGAGCGGGCCTTCAAGGCCTCCATCTGCTCCGCCAGCGAGCGGGCGATCTCTTCGCCGGTCTGGCGGAGCTGGCCCGTCGTCGCTTCGGCGGTTTCGTTCAGGCGATCGACCACGGCGGCGCTGCTGCCGAGGAGCGCGCCGTCCACTTCGTGGCGACGTTCGTCGAAGAGCGCCATGAGCGCGCGGCTGCGCTCGTCATAGGCGCGGGAGATTTCGGCGCTGCGCTCGTCGAGAAGCGTGTTGAGGCGGGCCGAGGCTTCCTCGACCTGAGACAGGATGCGGGTGGAGACGCTGTCGACGTCGCCGACCAGCCGGTCATGCGAGCCGACGATCGACGCGCGCAGGCGCTCGGCATGAGACAGCATCGCTTCGCGTTCCGATCCGAGATCGGACACGAGCGAGCGGATCTTCACTTCGTTGTCGGCATAGGCGCGCTCGAGCGAGGAAACCTCGGCGTTCACCAGGCCTTCCAGCTCGCCCATGCGCGCCAGAGCCCGCTCGACGCCTTCGCCGAGCACCGCCACTTCGCGGCGGACCGCCTGCCCGACCGTGCTCACGCGCTCGGACGCCAGACCCTCGGGCTCGGCCAGACGCAGCGCGACCTCGGCGAGCGAACGGCTCATCAGGCGCAGGTCCTGCGAGCGCTTGATCATCACCGACAGGCCCATGACCATGAGCGGCGGCAGGACGACGGCGGCCGCGAGCGGCGCGAGAAGCGGAACGAGATTGGCGGTCAGCGCCGGCTCGCTCGTCAGGAAGGAATAGGAGGCCGACGCCGAAAGCGCCGCCCAACCGGCGGCGATCACGCCGCCGATGACGAGCGGCCGGTTCGAGGAGCGACGGCTGAGAAGTGCGTCGGCCATGACGGCGGCGGAGCGCTGCTCGTCATTGGCGACATCGGTCTTGAAATTGCGGGAGGCGCGGGCCGGGGGCTCGGCGAGCGGCGCGCTGGCGGAGCGGCGCGGGTCGCCGGTCGGCTGCGCCGGCGTGCGCGAGCGGCGCTCGGAGCGAATGCGCGAACTGGCATCGGCGGCCGCCAGAACCGCCGGAGACGCGTTCTCGGCGGCATCGAGCGTCACGTCCGGCGCAACGCTCGGCTGCGGCGCGGCGGTCTCGGCGCGCGGGGCCGCTCCAGCCTGGCTCAAGGCTTCCGGTGATACATCGGCCATGTCGTCGAACTTGAAGTCGGTGAGATCGGGGATCTCGGCGGAAGCTTGGTTTGCGGCGGGAGCGGTAGGGGCGACCGAAGCCGACGACGCAAGACCTGCATCCTCGCGAAGGGCGCGGGTGGCCTCCTCGACGCTGCGATCGAAGTCACTCAAGGCGAATTCGATCGAGATGTCCTCCGCGCGAAGCGTCTGGCTCTCAACATGGCCTTCCGCCTTGCCCGTCAGACGGTCGGCATCGCCTTCGAGCTTGAGGAAGTCCTCATCCTGAAGAGCCGCCTCCAACTCGTTGACCGCTTCGTCGGAAAGCTGTTCGGCCGTCTTGATCTTCGACATCGTGCGCCGCGCCTCGATACTCGTTACATTGGGTCCGTCAGGGCCGTTCGGGCATGCCTTGGGCAGGCCGATCAGCGCCGCGAAGGACCTCGCCACCCTCTCGCCACCGAACGGGCGGCAAGACGGCATGATCCTAGCTCATAAGGTAAATAGGAGAGCTCGGGAAAGAAACCGCAAAAGCGGGCGAAACCTACAAGTTTAAACATTTGGTTAACGCCGCCCGATGGTTCTGCGAGCCGAGTGTGTGGTTCTGACGCCAAACGACGACTCGCAAGTCCGGTTCATGAGCCCACAATGACCAACATGCGATAGGGCCGCCATTCCAAACCCGGGATATTTGTGATTTTCCCCCGATTTCGTTCGCCTTTTCATACCGGAAATGAAGATGTCGTCGTGTTCCCAAGATTTGCCAGTGTTCGATCGAACCATTCTGCTGACGAACTGCGGGGGTGACGAAACATTGGTCGGGGAGATCGAGGGGCTTCTGCTCGCCCAATTGTCGGTCGCAAGACGCAGTCTGCGAGAGGTCGCGCCGGACGAGCGAATGGGGATCGCCCATGCGTTGAAAGGCACGGCGCGCAGCTGCGGCGCCTTGCGGCTGGGGGATCTAGCGGCCCGCCTGGAAGGGGAGCCGGAGGCGGAGGAAAATGTCGCGTCGGTGACGGAAGCGATCCTGTCGCTGGAAGAAACGCTTCGTGCCGATCTGGCGTGCGTGACCGGCGCCGGTTGACCTTGCCGGCTCACCGGTCTACCCGACCGCCATGACAGCCATCGTCTTCCTCGCCCATGACGGCACCCGCTACGAGATCGACGCCGCGAACGGTTCGAGCGTGATGGAGAACGCCGTGCGCAACGACGTTCCCGGCATCGACGCCGACTGCGGAGGCGCCTGCGCCTGCGCGACATGCCATGTCTATGTTGAGGAGGCCTATCTGCCGCTTCTCCCGACCATGGAGGCGATGGAAGAGGACATGCTGGATTTCGCGATCGACGTTCGCGCCAATTCACGCCTGTCCTGCCAGATCCGCATCCGGCCGGAACTGGAGGGGCTCACGCTTCGGGTGCCGGCCCGCCAGCCCTGACGGCTGGGGGGCCAAGCATCGGGATCAACGCTTCGCGACGCGGCTCTGATTTTCCTGAAGCTTGCGCTTGAGGCGCGCGTCGATGCGCTTGGATTCGGCGGCGTCGAAAGCGATCTGTTCGCTTTCATGCTGCTTCAGGAGCGTGCGGACGGACTCGTTCACCCGCGCCTCCATCGCCGAACAGGTTCGCTCGGGCGGGAGCGTGCGCAGCTTGGCCTCGATGCGCTTCAACCAGAGTTTGGCGATGTGGGAGTGCTCGGCTTCGTGCGTGGCGATATCCTCACGCAGCGTCTTCCAGAGCGTGCGCGTGTCGGGCGAGCTGTTCGCGGGCGAGGCCCAGCGCGGCAGAGTGGTGTGAAGGTCGAGTGTCACCTGCGCGTGCCTGATGCCGCAGCCGCCCGGTTGGTTCTTGTAACTGACATTGGACTTGAACGACACTTCGGTGGACCCGGCATGGCGGGCGCCACGGCCGAGATCGGGTCCGTTCATTCCGAGCTGGCGGTTCAACTCGTCGAAGGTCTTTCCCCGGACCATGAAGAAGGTCGTGCGTTCTCGAATCTCCCCCGCTAGCGCTGGCCCGACGGAGGCGGCACACAAGACAAAGCACAGGGCGAGACGTCGTTTCATGCCATTCTCCCGGAAGCTTGAAACTTTCGACCACCACGCTACCCGATCAGAAACGCGGCACAAGCCGTCTGCGCGAGGATTTTTTAACGTGTCTCCGGTTCGTCTCCGATCTTGGGTGCGGTCATGATCGATGGGCAGGCCTTCGCGCCTCGTGTCTGGCACCTGGCGCATGGGCGGCAGATCGAACTCGGACCGCGCTCCGTCCTCATGGGCATCCTCAACATGACGCCCGACAGCTTTTCCGACGGCGGGCGCTATGGCGGCGATGTGTCGCGGGCGGTGGAGGCTGCGCTTGGACTCGTGGAAGAAGGGGCCGGCATCATCGACATCGGCGGGGAGTCGACGAGGCCCGGCGCCGTTCCCGTAACGGCCGACGAGGAGATGGCGCGCATCCTTCCGGTCATCGAAGCCCTAGCGAAGCGCTCGGACTGTCTGATCTCCGTCGATACGTACCGATCCGAGACGGCCGCCGCCGCCGTGGAGCGCGGCGCCCATATCGTCAACGACGTGTGGGGCGCGCAGCGGGACCGGGCGATCGCCGATGTCGCCGCGCGTACGGGAGCCGGCCTCTGCCTGATGCACACGGGCCGCGACCGAGAGCGGCTGGCGGACGTAATCGAGGATCAGGTCCAGTTTCTCGAGGTCTCGCTGGCGATCGCCGCGAAGGCCGGCGTCGAGACGTCGCGGATCGTTCTCGATCCAGGCTTCGGTTTTGCCAAGAACGCCCATGAGGACCTAACGCTCATGATGCGCCTCGGTGCGCTCCACCGTTTCGGGCGGCCGCTCCTCGTCGGCACCTCGCGCAAGCGCTTCGTGCGGGGAACATTGACCCATGAAACCGCCGATTCCGATGCAGCGACGGCGGCGACCAGCGTTCTTCTGCGCGAGCGCGGGGCGGCGATCTTCCGCGTGCACCAGATCGGGCCGAGCCGGGATGCGCTGGCTCTGACCGACGCCGCCCTTTCGACCCTGCGCGAGGGCGAGCCATGAACCGCGCCTGGATCGGATTGGGGGGCAATGTCGGCGATCCGCTCCATCGGATGGCGGCGGCGCTACGCCGGCTCGACGCGCATCCCGAAATCTCGGTCGAGATCGTGTCGCCAGTCTATCGCACGCCCCCTTGGGGGAAAACGGATCAGCCGGATTTCCTGAACGCCTGCGCCGGTCTGCGCACCGAGATCGAGCCGGCCGCGCTTCTCGACCTCTGCCTCGAAGTCGAGCGCGCGCTGCATCGCGAGCGGCGGGAGCGCTGGGGGCCTCGCACGATCGATATCGATCTTCTCGATTATGATGGCCGACGCGTCGCGACGGATCGGCTCGTCCTCCCGCATCCGCACATGACGCAACGCGCCTTCGTGCTCGTGCCGCTGGCAGAGATCGCGCCAAAGCTGACCATCGACGGCGAGACGGTCCAGGTCTGGCGCGAGCGGATCGCGACCGGCGGGATCGAACTGTCGGAGGCCGGCGGCGACTGGTGGCGGGATGAAGCCCGCGCCGAGGATTAGTCGATCGACGCGCGCTTTACCGTCTCGTCCCGCTTCAGCTGCATCCCGATTACCGGCACCAGCTCGTTGGCGACCTGAACCGAAATGGTGATGAGCAGCTTGTCCTTGGACTTGCCGTCGAGCCGGGCGACCATGGCGCCCTTCAGCTGCTTGCGGTCGAGGCCGACGGTGATCTTGTCGTTGGAGACGTTGCCGGAGACGATGTCGAGGCCCTTGCCGGAGGAGCCGTCGAGGAACGAGCCCTTGTAGGACGAGCCGCCCTTGACGAACGTCGCCGTCATCGGCTGCGAGAACATGCCGACACGGCAGGTTCCGTCGAGCGACATGCCGACATCCTGCGAGGGCTTGGCGCCGCTGAGATCGCAGACGAATTTCGTGCCCTTGTACTTTCCGGCGACGATTTCGCCGGGGCCGACCCAGCGCCCGAAAACGGTCTGGAAGAAGGCTTCGTCCTTGTCCGCGGCAAAGGTGGGCGCGGAGAGGCCGGACAGGACCACGAGAGCGAGGCTGGCAGCGAGAGAGCGAACCATGAGGGACCTTCCGGCACGTTCGGGAAGCGGATCGATGCTCCTTTTATCACGCCGGAGGGTTAATCAAATCTTTCTCGTAACGGCCCTCGATCGCTCGAAACGACGATGTTGCCGGAAGGACTCACCGCGAGCCGGACGTCGCGGAACTCGTGAGATCGCGCAGGAAATCGCCGATCTTCGGTCGCTGCACCGACAGGAACGGGAGCGGTCGGCAAAGGTCCATCGCCGCCAGGCCCACCCGGGCGGTGAGAAGACCGTTGACGACACCTTCGCCGAGCTTGGCGGACAGCCGCGCCGCCAGCCCATGCCCGACCACCTGCTGGACCACGCTGTCGCCGACCGCGATGGAGCCGGTGACGGCGAGATGCGCCAGAACGTCGCGTGTCAGGCGGATGAGACCGATCGTGCCCGGACGCGCGCCGTAGAGTTCGGAGACCATGCGGATCACGCGCAGCGTCTCGAACAGGACGAAGGCGAGATCGACGATGGCGCGCGGGCTGACCGCCGTCACGACCGACACGCGCTTGGAGGAGGCGAGCACGAGAGCGCGCGCCTTGGCGTCGAGCGGCAGGAGAAGCTCGCGCTCGGCGAGCCCGATGAGATCGCGGCCGTCGATCACGTCGTCGGCGGTGGCGCGCATCCGCTCGCGGCCCGCCGCCGTGTCGGGCCGGCTCGCCAGGATGGAGACGAGGCGCTCGACGACGGCACGCGCCTTTCGCTCGTCGTCGGTGCGGAAGGCTTCCATTCCGTCGCGGCGCTCGCGCTCCACCACGCCGAGGCGGAAGAGCCCCCGCACTTCACGCCCGACGACGCCGAGGAGACCGACGAGAGCCGCCGCCGTCAGCCCGACCGCCACCCAGCCCAGCCAATCGGCGCGGGTGAAGAGGTCGCGAATGAAGGCATCGAGCGCGAGACCGAAGGTGATCGAGACGATCGCCGCGAGCGCCGTCATGAGCAGCTTGCCGAAGGAGAAGCCCTTGCGGCGGCGCGCCGTGGCGGGCGGGGCGTCCAGCGCTTCCATCGCCGCCGCTTCCAGCGTTTCATCGGGCTCGATCGCGACGCGGCCGAGATCGGCGATGGCGCGCGGCGAGCGCGGCGCGGTTTCGACGGCAACGGGCGGCGGCGCCGGCGGGTCCATCCGAAACGCGGCGGGGCGGCGGGGCGTGTCCTCGCTCATGCCAGACGATCTCCCAAAAGAAACTGAAGCGCCCGGTCGAGGCGGATATGGGGAAGCGACAGGGTCAGCCCGTCTTCCGAGCGCTCCAGCCGGGGCGGGCGAAAGCGCACGAAGGCGATCGAGGAGGGCGAGGGTGTGCGCGTCTCGGCCTCGCGAAGAAGGCGGCCGGGATCGCTCGGCAGGTCGCCCGGAAAGACCGCCGTCTCCGTTCGCCCATCGAACCACTCGTCGCCGATCCGCTCGCCTTCGATCGGCGTGCCGACGATGACGGGCAGCGTGTCGCCGCGATCCGTCACGCTGGCTTCGCGCGTCGCGCGGATCGCGGCCATGGCGATGACGTCGGTCTGCGCGCCCGAGAAGTCGGCCCGCGCCATGGCATCCTGCACCAGACGACGCACGATGTTCTCGAGCTTCTGGTGATCGCCGCGATGCAGATGGTCGGCCTTGGTCGCGGCCACGAGGATGCGATCGATCCGCCGTTTCAGGAAGGAGCCGAGCCAGCTCGCCCGGCCCGGGCGGAAACAGGAGAGAATGTCGCTGAGCGCCAGTTCCAGATCGCGCACCGCTTCCGGCCCCGCATTGATCGCCTGCAGCGCGTCGATCAGCAGGATTTGCCGGTCGAGCCGAGCGAAGTGCTCGCGGAAGAAGGGTTTCACGACGACGGTCTTGTAGGCCTCGTAGCGCCGCGCATGGAGAGCGCCGAAGCTTCCTTTCTCGTAGGTCTCGTCCGCCCGAACGGGCAGCGGCGCGAATGTCAGCGCCGGCGAGCCCTCGAGATCGCCCGGCATCAGGAAGCGGCCGGGCGGCAGGGTGGACAAAGCGGTGCGGTCGGCCCGGCAGGCGCGCAGATAGTCCGCGAAGGTGGTCGCGAGCTTCACGCTGGTCGGCTCGTCGGCGGGCGCGTGGAGATCGATGCCGGCCAGAAGCTCGAGGAAGGGGCGGGCCATTTCGGCGCGGGAGGGAAGGCGCGCGCGCTCAAGAGATTCGGCCGAGAAATCCGCGAAGCTCTTGTCGATCAGGGGCAGGTCGAGCAGCCATTCGCCGGGATAGTCCACGATGTCGAGCGAGAGCTTGCCGGCGGAGAAAAGCCGCGACCAGCCGGACGCGGACTCGAATTCGATCGTCAGCCGCAATTCGGAAATCGCCCGCGTCGATTGCGGCCAGAGCCGGTCTTCCAAAATGGCCCGAAGATGCTCCTCGTATTGGAAGCGGGGCACCGCGTCGTCGGGCTGCTCTTCCAGATAGGCGCGGCTGATTCGACCCTCGGCCTGTGCCTGAAACAGGGGGAGGCGCCCGCCATGAACGAGATTATGGACGAGCGAGGTGATGAAGACGGTCTTGCCGGCGCGCGAAAGACCCGCGACGCCGATCCGCAAGGTCGGATGAAACAGGCCGGCGCCACGATCGGCGAGATTGTCGAGAGCGATTCGGGCTTCGTCGGCGAAGGATGTCATAGGCGGGGCGGGGGCCTCGATGGTGGCGCTGCACCCTATATAAGTACCCTTCGCCAAGGCAGAACCTCGGCAAGGCCGGGTTTTGGCGCTCAATCGCGTGAAGCCTTTTTGGGCGGCGCGAGAGACCGGCCGAAGCCGCCCTTTCGATGTAACCGCGAGTCGTGAAGGAGAGGGCGCGCCCGGCCCGTGCCGATGTGACGCCAAATGCGGCGGAGACCCGCGCGCTGCCTCATTAAAAGTCCTTGTGTGGCGGAAGCTTAGGCGTCTCTTGGGCAAAATCGAACAAAGCGGAGAGGCGCTTGTTCACCGCCGACGGCATGGTTATAAGCGCCTCAATTCGGCTTGGAGGCGGCAGATGAGCGAAACCTTACCAATCGGAACTGGTGTTCCAGAGGACGGGCCGTTCATGAACGATCGGCAGAAGGAATATTTCCGGCGCAAGCTGCTGGCCTGGAAAACCGAGATCCTTCGCGAAGCCAAGGAAACCCTGGAAGCACTCGCCACGGAAAACGCCAATCAGGCCGACGCGGCCGATCGGGCCTCCTCGGAAACGGACCGTTCGATCGAACTTCGCGCGCGCGACCGGCAGCGCAAGCTGATCGCCAAGATCGATGCCGCGATCGAGCGGATCGACGACGGCACCTATGGCTATTGCGAGGAAACCGGAGAGCCGATCAGCCTGAAGCGGCTCGACGCTCGCCCGATCGCGACCATGACGCTGGAAGCGCAGGAGCGCCACGAGCGCCGCGAGAAGGTCTATCGCGACGAATGAGCGCGGCGAGAGCCGGGCCCAACGACCCGACGACATGAAAAAGGGCCGCGCAGTGCGGCCCTTTTTTCGTTTTCGCATTCCGCAACATCCGGCGGGTCGAAGCCCGACCGGCGCTAGCGCCGGTCGGAAACGTCGAGCGTGAAGTCGTGGAGCAGGCGCTCCATTTCCTCTTCCAGCGTCATCTGACGCTCCGTTCGCGGCGCTTCCTCGGCGGGCTCGACCGGCTTGGCGACCGGCTGCGGCTCCTCGCCTCGCGACGCGCCTTCCTGAACCGGAGCAGAGACCGGCTCGCTCGGAAGCGGGCGCGCGTCGATCTGCGGCGCAGCGGGTGCGGGCGGTTCGATGCGAGCGGCGGGGAGCGGAGGCGCGACCGGCAGCGGCAAAGGCGTCGTGCGGCGGGATTGGATCGTCGAGGCGAAGCTGCGCACGGTCAGCGGCGAACGCGCATCCGCCTCGTTATCGTCGCCATTCCTTTCGCTTTGCGGCTCGGGCTTGTCCGCATGATCGGTCGGCTCCTGCTCACGGCGATCCCCCGTGACGCCGGGCGCGGGCGGCACCGTTGCTTCGGCCTGCGGAAGGGCAGGCGGTTCGACACGCGGCGCAGGGCTCGGCGCGCCGACCGGCGGAAGCGGCGACCAGAGCGCGCGGGCGCTGATCGGCTGCGGCGCGGCGGGCTGAGGCACCGAGGCCTGAGGCGCCGCGGCGCGTTGCGGCTCCACCGCCGGCGGGGCGGCCGGAAGGGGCGGAGGCGAGATCGGCAGAGGGGGACGGGCGAAGGAGGGCAAGGTCGGCGTCGCCATGGAGCGAGGGGCGACCGGCTGGCTCGCCGGCTGCGCCACGGGCGGAGCGACAGGCGGAATGGGTGCCGACGGAGCCGGCGCCTGGGGCAAAGGCTGGCTCGCAGACGGCGTTTCGACAGCGTCACGCGCCTCGTCGACCGGCTTGGGAGCCGTGTTTTCCTCCGCTGCGGCAGAGGTCGGCAGAGCCGGTTGAGGCGCGCGTGTCTCGATCGCGGGCTTAACCACGGGGGCCTGCGGGATCTGCTGCGCCGATGGCTCGGGCGAGGGCATCGGGCGGGCCAACGGAGCGGGCGCGAGAACGGGGCTGAGCACAGGCTCCGGCTTCTCGGCGACGGGTTCCGGCACGACCGGCTTCGGCGGCGCGGGGATGGGGCGCGGCAAGACGGGCGGGGCCATCACGATAGGCGGAGCCGGGGGCTGGGGGCGAGGCTCCGGCGCGCGGGGCGCTTCGGGCGCGGCGCGAGGAGGCTCGGGCGCGCGAACTGGGAGCGGCGGCGTGCGCACGGCCTCGGGCATGGCGCGACGCGGCGGCTCGACGGCTGGAGAAGGCTGCGGTTCGAACGCGGGCTCGCTTCTCACGGCTGCGGGTTCGCGCACGGGCTCCACCACCGGATCGGCCGCGCGGGCGTTCTGGATGGCGGGCGGCACTTCGGGGACGATCGGCTCGGGCGAGGCGGCACGCGGCGTACCCTGAGAGGGTTGCGGCGGCTGCGGTTGCTGCGGCGGGACGCGGCGATGCGGCACCGGGCCGTTGACCGCCCCCGCGAACTCCGGCTCCTGACGCGGCGCACCGGGGGGGCCGCGACGCGCGCCCTGACCACGATAAACGCCCTGTTCCACGAGGAGATCGTTTGCGCCACCGATCAGGATCAGATGCTCGGCATCGTCGCGGCGAACCAGCACGAGCTTGCGGCGTTGATCGACTGGCAGAACGTCGAGTACGGCCAGACGCGGCGCCCGGCCCCGGCCGCCGATTCCGCCGGTGCCTGCGAACACGCGCTTGGCCAGCCCCACGAGCAGCAGGACCAGGAGTATGACCACCGCCGCGGCCAAGATCACCGAGACGATCGGCGCCAGACTCTCGCCGACCACGCCGGCCAACCAATCACGCATTCACTTCACCTCCGCCGTTCCGGCGGCCCTCAGCGTCGTTGACGTTTCGGTGCCGCAATCGGTATTCGGTTCTTATGTCGCAACCCGCCCCAATCCAGTGCCAGGTCAGCTTCGGCCCATACTGCCGTGTGACAATGGCGAACGGCAATGACGGGCGCAATTTCGTCAGATTCTCGTGCGCTTCGCGCCGTTCGGTCGTAACCTTTCCAGCCCGTTATCGGAAGGGCCGATGCTGATGCATGGAGCATCCCCTGTGGAACAGACCGCACCGGTAGCCCCTGGTATGACCGAAAAGCCGCTGATCGACCGCCATCCCGATTCGTCCGGCGTGCGGCGTATCCTGTTTCTGGCCGGATTCCTCTTCGTCTTCGCGGCGACGCTGGCGCTGTTCGGCCATGTCTATGGCGCGATCGCCCTTCTCGGGATCTTCGGCCTCCTGGCCATGGTCGGCATCGCCGCCGTGTTCGGTCTGGCGCTCGGCCTCCTTCAGTTCGGCTTCCGCCGTGTGGATCAGGGGATCGCGAAAGCCTTTCTCGACGATCTGCCGACCGGCACGCTCGTGACCGATCGCAAGGGGCGCGTGGTCTACGCCAACCGCGCCTATGGGTTGCGCACCGGCGCCCAGGCCGCCAGCGAGGTCCGCACGCTGGAGCGTCTTCTGTCGCGCGAGCCGGAAGCCTCCGAGGCGATCTATCGCCTCGCCAATCTGGCGCGCGAAAATCTCGGGGGGCAGGAAGAGTTTCGTCTGACCCGCGAACTCGGTAGCCGCACGGCCGACCCCGCGCCGCGCTGGTATCGCGCCTCGGTTCGCCCGCTGCAGACCGACAACGGCATTCTCCACGCCTGGCAGATCGCCGATATCACGCGGGAGCGGGAAGACCAGGAAAGCTTCTTCCGCGACCTGCAACATGCGATCGACTATCTCGACCACGCGCCCGCCGGCTTCTTCGCCGCCGACGAAAGCGGGCGCCTCGGTTATATCAACGCCACGCTCGCCGACTGGCTGCGCATCGATCTCGCCTCGTTCAAGCCCTACACGCATTCGATCTTCGACTATCTGCGCGAGGAAGACGCCGCGCTGCTGCGCCGATCGAGCCGGGCGAGCGACGAGAACGACGTCACCTCGGTGGATCTCGATCTGGTGACGGCCACGGGCCAGCGCCTGCCGGTGCGCCTCCTGCGCAACGCCGTTCCCGCCGGCGAGAAGCTGAAGGGCGTCACGCGCACCCTCGTTCTCAACCGCGTCGGCGCCGGCGAGCAGGAGCAGGCGCTGCGCGCCGCCGAAGTTCGTTTTACGCGCTTCTTCAACTCCTCGCCGATGGCGATCGCCGCGCTCGACGCCAATGGCCGTGTCGCGCGGGCCAATGGCGCATTCGGCCGCCTGTTCGGGGAAAGCGTCGCGGTCGGCACGCAGACGATCACCGATTGCGTGCGCGAGGAAAACCGCGAAGCGATCCGTCAGGCGCTGCTCGCGGCCTCGCGCGGTCAGGCCGACATCCCCTCCGTCGATGCCGAGCTTCCGACCGAGCCCGTGCGCTCGACGCGCCTTTATATCAGCGCCAATGCGGACATGCAGGACGGCACGGGCGAGGTCGCCATCGTCTACGGCGTCGACATCACCCAGCAGCGCACGCTGGAAGATCAGTTCGCCAAGAGCCAGAAGATGCAGGCAATCGGCAATCTCGCCGGTGGCATCGCGCACGACTTCAACAACGTCCTGACCATCATCACGGCGTCGGTCGACTTCCTTCTCCTGAACCATCGCTCGGGCGATCCGTCCTTCCAGGACCTTCTGCTCATCAAGCAGAGCGCCAATCGCGCGGCCTCGCTGGTGCGCCAGCTCCTTGCCTATTCGCGCCGTCAGACCATGCGTCCAAAGATGCTCAATCTGACGGACGTGATTGCCGACATGCATCTCCTGCTGAAGCGCATCTCGGGCGATCTCGTGAAGCTGGAGCGCCATCACGCGCGCGATCTCTGGCCTGTCATGGCCGATATCGGGCAATTCGAGCAGGTCGTCACCAATCTCGTGCAGAACGCGCGCGACGCCATGTCGACTAATGGCACGGTGACGATCTCCACCCGCAACGTCTCCGCCACCGAGGCGGCCTCCTTCGGCTATCCCGAGCTGATCGAGGGCGAATACGTCTTGATGGAAGTCGCCGACACCGGCTCGGGCATGCCCGCCGACGTCGCGGAGCGCATCTTCGAGCCCTTCTTCACCACCAAGGAGATCGGCAAGGGCACGGGCCTCGGTCTCTCCATGGTCTATGGCATCGTCAAGCAGTCGGGCGGCTTCATCTTCGTGGAATCGAAGCTCGGCGAAGGCACGGTCTTCCGCATCTTCCTGCCGCGTCACATCCCGGCCGAGGTCACGGCGCCGCGCATCGAGCAGGGCGGCACGCAGGCTGCGAACGCGAAGATGGACCTGTCCGGCACGGCCTCGATCCTGCTGGTCGAGGACGAGGACAATGTTCGCGCCGGCAATGTGCGTGCGTTGAAGATGCGCGGATACGAAGTCCACGAAGCCTCGTCCGGCGTCGAAGCGCTGGACGTGATGGAAGAGCTCGACGGCAAGGTCGACCTCGTCGTGTCCGACGTCGTCATGCCGGAAATGGACGGGCCGACGCTTCTGCGCGAAATGCGCAAGGTGCGCCCGGACCTCAAGTTCATCTTCGTCTCGGGCTATGCCGAGGATGCCTTTGCCAAGAATTTGCCGGACGGCGAGAAGTTCGGGTTCCTGCCGAAGCCCTTCTCGCTGCGCGATCTCGCGGTGGCGGTGAAGGACGCTCTCGAAGAATAACGGATCGCGCTCGGCGCAGATCTTAAGAGGGGACCACCGACGGGGCCGCATTCGGCCCCGTCGGTGTTTTTGACGATCAGGCTTTGGGGCGCTTGGCGAGCGCCACGGCGATCTCGGCCGCGAGGCGCGCATTGGAGCGCACGAGATCGATATTGGTGGCGAGCGAGCGACCGTCGCTGAGTTCGAAGATGCGCTGGAGGAGGAAGGGCGTCGTCGCCTTGCCCTCGATGCCTTGAGCATCGGCATCGGCCAGCGCCGCGTCGATCCAGCCGCCGATGGTCGCGCCGTCGATTTCCAGCTCTTCCGTCAGCGGATTGGCGATCAGCATTCCGCCCGTGATCTCCAGCCGCTCGCGCACGCGCTGGAAATCCGCGATTGCGTCCGGCGTGTCCATGCGGATCGGCGCCTTGATCCCCGAGCGGCGCGACCAGAAGGCCGGCAGCTCGTCTACGCCATAGCCGACGACCGGAACGCCCTTGGTTTCCAGCACTTCGAACGTCTTCTTCAGATCGAGGATCGCTTTGGCACCGGCCGAAACGACGATCACGGCGGTTTGCGACAGCTCGTCCAGATCGGCGGAAATGTCGAAGCTCGTCTCTGCGCCCTTGTGAACGCCACCGATGCCGCCCGTCGCGAAGACTTCGACGCCCGCCAGCTTGGCGGCGATCATGGTCGCCGCGACCGTGGTGGAGCCCGTGCGCTTGGCGGCGACGGCGTAAGCGAGGTCGGCGCGCGAGAGCTTCAGCGCGTCCCTGGTCTGCGCGAGGGCTTCGAGCTGGGCGTCGGTCAGGCCCACATGCAGCGCGCCGTCGATCACCGCGATCGTCGCCGGCTCGGCGCCTTGCTCGCGGATCAGGGCCTCGACCTCGCGCGCCATCTCCAGATTGCGCGGCCAGGGCATGCCATGGGTGATGATGGTCGATTCGAGCGCGACCACCGCGCGCCCGAAGCGAAGCGCTTCGCTGACGGCGGGAGAGAGTTGGATCATGTCGTTCATGCGGATGCCTTAACGAAGAGGTGTGGCGGGAGGAAGGGCGGAGGCGAGCGAGCGGCAGCGATCGAGGGCGCCGACGGGGAGTTCGCTCGCGATGTGAAGCGAGGCCGCCGCCATGCCGGCGCGCACGCAAGAGACAAAGTCGCGGTTCGCGAGATGTTCGAGCGTGGCGACGGCCGCCAGCGTATCGCCCGCGCCGGTGACGTCGCGAACCGCTTCGACGAGCGGCGGCGCTTGGAGATGAACGGTCCCGCGATCAAGGATCGCGGCAGGGCGCGGCCCGTCGGTCACGACGGCGCGCGCGAGGCCGAGATGGGCGAGCCGGCGCGCGAGTTCGGCCGGCGAGGCGTCGTCGGCATCACCCAGAAGCGAAGCGGCTTCCGCTCGGGATAGGAACAGGGCCGACAGGGCCGGCAGACAGGCTCGAAAGCGCACGACCTTGGCGGGCGATACGGCGATGGCGAAGATCGGCGTCTCGCCGGCGCGCGCTGCCAGCGCTTCCAGCGTCGGGGCGGGCAGGTTGGCGTCGAGTATCACGGCGTCGGCGCGGTCGAGCATCTGTCGCAGATGCGCGCGGCGAAAGACGCGCGGCGACAGAAGGTCGTAGATCTCCATGTCGGCGATCGCCGCCCGCAATTCGCCGGTCTCGTCCAGAATGGCCGTGTAGCTTGCCGAACGGCGATCGAGCCAGGTGAGCGAGCCGTCCTCGACGCCCTCGAACGAGAGCGCCGCCTCCACGAGCTGCCCGACCCCATCGCCGCCCCGCGCGCTGACGAGGCAGGGCCGCGCTCCGAGCCGGGAGAAGGCGCGGGCCGCGTTGAAGGAGGCGCCGCCGATCGTCTCGTGGCTGACGCCCGGATTGGAGGCGCCCTCTCTGAACACGCCGCTGGAGCGGGCGACGCGGTCGAGATGCGCACCGCCGCACAAGACGATGTTCGGACCCGTTTCTCCCATCAGCGGGCGCTCGGGAGAGTTGAGAAAACCGTTATGGCAACTCGAAACAAAACGCGAACTTCTCTTGAAAAATGAGAACAAAAAGGGTACATGGAGATCACATTCAAGCGGATTGCACCCCGTCCCGTCGCATGGAATAAGGTTTCGCTTTCATGGCCCAGAACTCACTCCGTCTCGTTGAGGATACTTCGGTGGACAAGAACAAGGCGCTCGACGCAGCGCTTTCGCAGATCGAACGGGCCTTCGGCAAGGGCTCCATCATGCGACTCGGCCAGACCGAGAAGCTGGACATCGAGACGGTCTCGACCGGCTCGCTCGGCCTCGACATCGCGCTCGGCATCGGCGGTCTGCCCAAGGGCCGCATCGTCGAGATCTACGGCCCGGAATCGTCGGGTAAGACGACCCTCGCGCTTCACACGGTCGCGGAAGCCCAGAAGAGCGGCGGCGTCTGCGCCTTCGTGGACGCCGAACATGCGCTCGACCCTGTCTATGCCCGCAAGCTCGGCGTCGATCTCGACAATCTCCTGATCTCGCAGCCCGACACGGGCGAGCAGGCGCTGGAGATCGTGGACACGCTGGTTCGCTCCGGCGCGATCGACGTGCTCGTGGTCGACTCGGTCGCCGCGCTCACGCCCCGCGCCGAAATCGAAGGCGAGATGGGCGATTCGCTGCCGGGCATGCAGGCTCGCCTGATGAGCCAGGCGCTGCGCAAGCTCACCGGCTCGATCTCGCGCTCCAAGTGCATGGTCATCTTCATCAACCAGATCCGCATGAAGATCGGCGTCATGTTCGGCTCGCCCGAGACGACGACGGGCGGCAACGCCCTGAAGTTCTACGCCTCGGTGCGCCTGGATATCCGCCGCATCGGCTCCATCAAGGAGCGCGAGGAGGTGACGGGCAACCAGACCCGCGTGAAGGTGGTGAAGAACAAGCTGGCCCCGCCGTTCAAGCAGGTCGAGTTCGACATTATGTATGGCGAAGGCGTGTCCAAGGTCGGCGAGCTCGTGGATCTCGGCGTGAAGTCGGGCATCGTGGAGAAGTCGGGCGCCTGGTTCTCCTACAATTCGCAGCGCCTAGGGCAGGGCCGCGAGAACGCCAAGCAGACGCTGCGGGACAACCCGGCGCTCCTGGCGGAAGTGGAAACCGCCATCCGCCAGAACGCCGGCCTCATCGCCGAAAAGCTTCTGGACTCCGGGCCGTCCGAGGACGGCGACGGTGACGATATGTAAGACCTACAAACGCCCGCCCCTCCGGCGGGCGTTTTCGTATCCGAGCTTGCTCTCTCTTCGGGGCTCCAGCGGCATAGACAGGTTTTTTCCTCGCCGCTAAAAGGCTTGCGCGGAGCGGTTCCCATGCCCCGGCCGCGTTTTTCTTGAATCGAAGGTTTTTCCATGAGCGGCGTGAACGAGATCCGGTCGACCTTTCTTCAATATTTCGCGAAGAACGGACATGAGCCGGTCGCCTCGTCGCCGCTCGTGCCCCGCAACGATCCGACCCTGATGTTCACGAACGCCGGCATGGTGCAGTTCAAGAACGTCTTCACCGGGCTGGAGAAGCGGGACTACACGCGCGCGACGACGGCCCAGAAGGTCGTGCGCGCCGGCGGCAAGCACAACGATCTCGACAATGTCGGTTACACGGCCCGGCATCACACGTTCTTCGAAATGCTCGGCAATTTCTCCTTCGGCGACTATTTCAAGGAAGAGGCGATCAGCCTCGCCTGGAATCTCGTCACGAAGGAATTCGGCCTCGACAAGAACCGGCTGCTCGTCACCGTCTATTCCGAGGACGACGAAGCCGCCCGCCTCTGGAAGTCGATCGCCGGGTTCTCGGACGAGCGCATCATCCGCATTCCCACATCCGACAATTTCTGGACCATGGGCGAGACCGGCCCCTGCGGCCCGTGCTCAGAAATCTTCTACGATCAGGGTGAGAGCGTCTGGGGCGGCCCTCCGGGCTCGGCCGAGGAGGATGGCGATCGCTTCCTCGAATTCTGGAACCTCGTCTTCATGCAGTTCGAGCAGGTCTCGGCCAGCGAGCGCCTGAACCTGCCGCGTCCCTCGATCGACACCGGCATGGGTCTCGAGCGCATGGCCGCGATCCTGCAGGGCGTGACCTCGAACTACGAGACCGATCTTTTCCGCCGCCTGATCGCGGCCGTCGAGGAAGCGATTGGATCGCGCGCCGAAGGCGACGCGCTCGCCAGCCACCGCGTCATCGCCGACCATCTGCGCGCCACCGCCTTCCTCATCGCCGACGGCGTTCTGCCGTCGAATGAAGGGCGCGGCTACGTCCTGCGCCGCATCATGCGTCGCGCCATGCGCCACGCCAAGCTGCTCGGCGCGCGCGAGCCGGTTCTGTTCAAGCTCCTGCCGACGCTCGTTTCGGAAATGGGCCGCGCCTATCCCGAGCTGGTCCGCGCCGAGGCGCTGATCTCGGAAACGCTGAAGCTCGAGGAAAAGCGCTTCCTGACGACCCTCGATCGCGGCCTCATCCTTCTCAACGACGCCTCGCAGGGCCTCGGCGAGGGCGACAGCCTTGATGGCGAAGTCGCCTTCAAGCTCTACGACACCTACGGCTTCCCGCTCGATCTGACGCAGGATGCGCTCCGCGCGCGTGGCGTCGGCGTCGATCTCTCGTCTTTCCAGGCTGCCATGGAGCGCCAGAAGGCCGAGGCGCGCGCGAGCTGGGTCGGCTCCGGCGAGGCCGCGGCGGAAACCGTCTGGTTCTCGATCCGCGAGCGCGAAGGCGCGACCGAGTTCCTCGGCTACGACACGGAAACGGCCGAGGGCGAAGTCCGCTCGATCGTTCGCGACGGCGCCGAAGTGCGCGACGTCGCGGCGGGCGAGACGGCCGCCGTCGTACTCAACCAGACGCCGTTCTACGCGGAGTCGGGGGGGCAGGTGGGCGACACCGGCATCATGAAGGGCGAGGGCGTGCGCTTCGAGGTGGAGGACACGCAGAAGGTCGCCAACGGTCTCTTCATCCATCGCGGCAAGGTGGTGGAAGGCACGCTGAAGGTCGGCACGCCGCTCGAACTCGTGGTGGATCACGAGCGCCGGACGAAGATCCGCGCCAACCATTCGGCGACCCATCTCCTGCATGAAGGGCTGCGCGAAATTCTCGGCACGCATGTCGCGCAGAAGGGCTCGCAGGTTTCGGCCGATCGCCTGCGCTTCGACTTCTCGCATCCCAAGCCGATGGACGCCGCCGAACTCGCGCGCGTCGAGGAACTCGCAAACGCGGTTATCCTCCAGAACACGCCGATCGAAACTCGCCTCATGGCGGTGGACGATGCGATCGCGCTCGGCGCCATGGCGCTGTTCGGCGAAAAATATGGTGACGAAGTCCGCGTCGTCTCGATGGGCGAGGCGAAGGGCGAGAAGGCCGCCTATTCGATCGAGCTGTGCGGTGGCACCCACGCCCGCGCGACGGGCGATATCGGTCTCGTCCACGTCTTGTCGGAAGGCGCGGTCGGCGCCGGCGTGCGACGCGTCGAGGCGCTGACGGGAACGGCGGCGCGCGACTATCTTCTGGAGCAGGACGCACGCGTGAAGCGCATCGCCGCGTCGCTGAAGGTCGCCCCGGCGGATGTCGCCGAGCGCGTCGAGGCGCTGGCCGAAGATCGCCGCCGCTTGGAGCGCGAGCTGACCGAAGCCAAGAAGAAGCTCGCCCTGGCGGGTGACGGCAACGCCTCGCCGAGCGCGCCGAAGGAGATCGGCGGCGTGTCCTTTGTCGGCCGCGTCCTCGAAGGCGTCGCGCCGAAGGACCTGAAGGGTCTGGTGGACGAAGTGAAGTCGGGCCTCGGTTCCGGCGTTGTCGCCTTTATCGGCGTGGCCGATGGCAAGGCGAGCGTCGTCGTGGGCGTGACCGACGATCTGACGGCCCGCTTCAGCGCCGTGGATCTCGTTCGTGCGGCCTCGGAAGCGATCGGCGGCAAGGGCGGCGGCGGTCGCGCCGACATGGCGCAGGCCGGCGGCCCGGATGCGGACAAGGCGGACGAGGCGATCGCGGCCATCGAGTCGAAGCTCGCGGCCTGATCCCTTACGATCGAAGGCGCGTCGCGCCGGTCGTAAAAAAAGGGGCGCCTTGCGGCGCCCCTTTTTTCGTCAGTTGCTGTATTCGGGGAAGGACGCGACTTCGGCGGCAGACGTGGAAAGCGTCAAGCGGCTGCCGTCGGGCGCAAAACGATCGATCGGGATGATCTTCGTACCGGTGAAGCCCGTCGTCGTGCCCTTGAACTCGACGGCGAGGGCGGTCGGCGTGTTGGCGTCGGTCCCGAGCACTTCCTCGACTTCGCCTAGTTCGATGCCGTCGCCCTTCTGCAGCACCTTGGCGTCCTCGACGGCATCGGCCGACATGTTCCAAGGCATGAGCATCACGTTGTCGTTCACCTCGACAAGCGAGGCGGTCTGGGCGTTGGCGGCAGCGCCCGTCAGAAGAACGGCGGTGGCGGCAGCAAGAAGCGTGCGGTGCATTCAAAACTCTCCATATGAATTGATGCCTCCCTAACGAAGGCTTAACCGCCCGGTTCCCCCATTCCCAACATCGCATACGAAAAACCCGGCCGCAGGGCCGGGTTCTGTTTTCACAAGTGTGAGAGGAGCTTAGGCCGAGGCCATGGCCTTCTTGAGGTTCTCGTCGATCTTGTCGAGGAAGCCGGTCGTGGAGAGCCACGGCTGGTCCGGTCCGATCAGGAGGGCGAGGTCCTTGGTCATGTGACCGGCTTCGACCGTGTCGATGCAGACCTTCTCCAGCGTGTCGGCGAAGCGCTTCAGCTCGGCATTGTCGTCGAGCTTGGCGCGGTGCGCGAGGCCGCGCGTCCACGCGAAGATCGAGGCGATGGAGTTGGTCGAGGTCTCCTGGCCCTTCTGGTGCTGGCGGTAGTGGCGCGTCACGGTGCCGTGCGCGGCTTCCGCCTCGACCGTCTTGCCGTCCGGCGTCATCAGGACCGAGGTCATGAGGCCGAGCGAGCCGAAGCCCTGCGCCACGATGTCGGACTGCACGTCGCCGTCGTAGTTCTTGCAGGCCCAGACATAGCCGCCCGACCACTTGAGCGCCGAGGCGACCATGTCGTCGATCAGGCGGTGCTCGTAGGTGAGCTTGCGGCTGTCGAACTCGGCCTTGAACTCGGCGTCGAACACCTCCTGGAAGATGTCCTTGAAGCGGCCGTCATAGGCCTTCAGGATCGTGTTCTTGGTCGACAGGTAGACCGGATAGCCGCGCAGCAGGCCGTAGTTGAACGAGGCGCGGGCGAACTCGCGGATCGAGTCGTCGAGATTGTACATCGCCATCGCGACGCCGGCGGAGGGCGCCTGATAGACCTCGTGTTCGATCGTCTCGCCGTCTTCGCCGACGAACTTGATCGAGAGCGTGCCCTTGCCGGGGAACTTGAAGTCGGTCGCGCGGTACTGGTCGCCGAAGGCATGGCGGCCGACGATGATCGGCTGCGTCCAGCCCGGCACGAGGCGCGGCACGTTCTTCATGATGATCGGCTCGCGGAAGATCACGCCGCCGAGGATGTTGCGGATCGTGCCGTTGGGCGACTTCCACATCTTCTTGAGCTTGAACTCCTCGACGCGCTGCTCGTCGGGGGTGATCGTGGCGCACTTCACGCCGACGCCGTGCTTCTTGATGGCGTTGGCGGAATCGATCGTCACCTGATCGTTGGTGGCGTCGCGATTCTCGACCGAAAGGTCGTAATATTCGAGATCGATGTCCAGGTAGGGATGGATCAGCTTGTCTTTGATCGCCTGCCAGATGATCCGGGTCATCTCGTCGCCGTCCAGCTCCACGACCGGATTTTGGACCTTGATCTTCGCCATATGCTGCTTTCCCCAAGAGGCCCCCGGCCAGGGCGGCCGGAGCGTTGTTGGACGGAGGGCGGAATGCCCCCGGCGTGATGGGCGGGCTATATCATCCGCGATCCCGCACGCAAAGCCGCAAGCCCATTCGTTGAAAGGGTTTGCGGCGCCTATGAGCCGCGCTAAAGGCTCAGGAAACGCTGAAGATTGAGAAAGGGCGCGCCTTGGCCGGCACGAACCGCACCGACGAGAACCTGACCGACGGCCCCGCCATCATTCTGGTGGAGCCTCAGCTTGGCGAGAATATCGGCATGGTCGCCCGGGCCATGGCGAATTTCGGCCTCGCGGACCTGCGGCTGGTGAACCCGCGCGACGGCTGGCCGAACGAGAGGGCGCGCGCCAGCGCCTCCCGCGCCGACCATGTGATCGACGCGGTGAAGCTCTTCGACACGGTGGAGGCGGCCGCCGCCGATCTCACCTATCTCCTGGCGACCACGGCGCGCCCGCGCGATTCCGTCAAGACGGTTCGCGGGCCGGACAGCGCGGGGGCCGAGTTGCGCACGCGGATCGGCGCGGGCCAGCGGGCCGGCATTCTCTTCGGGCGCGAGCGCTTCGGGCTGTCGAACGAAGAGGTCGATCTGGCTGACGAGATCGTGACCTTCCCGGTCAATCCGGCCTTCGCCTCGCTGAACATCGCGCAGGCGGTTCTGCTCATGAGCTACGAGTGGATGAAGTCCGGCCTTGGCGAAGGCGCCGCCCCGCGCTTCTCGGCGCCGGAAGTCGTCCCGGCCGAGAAGGACGTGCTGTATCGCTTCTTCGCCCATCTGGAAGGCTCGCTCGATGCGACCGGCTATTTCTTTCCGCCGGAAAAGCGCGAAGTCTTCGTTCACAATCTGCGCAACATGCTGACCCGCGCCGGCTTCAGCGCCCCGGAACTCAGCACGCTGCACGGCGTCATCCGGTCGCTGGATCGCGGGCCGAAGAAACCGTCGGGAGAGGGCGAGTGAGCGAAGGGCCGGTTCTGCTTTTCGATTCCGGGCTCGGCGGCCTCACCGTCCTGCGCGAAGCGCGCGTGCTGATGCCCGAGCGCCGCTTTCTCTATATCGCGGACAACGCCGCCTTTCCCTATGGCGACTGGGAAGAGGAGGCGCTGCGCGCCCGGATCGTCACGCTGTTCGGCGCGCTGATCGCCGCGCATCGGCCCTCGATCTGCATGATCCCCTGCAACACGGCCTCGACCCTGGTGCTCGGCGATCTCCGGTCGGCCTATCCGGACATGAGCTTCGTCGGCACGGTGCCGGCCATCAAGCCGGCGGCGGAGCGCACGCGCTCGGGGCTCGTCAGCGTTCTGGCGACGCCCGGCACGGTGAAGCGGCAATACACGCGCGACCTCATCACGCAATGGGCCTCCCGATGCGAGGTGAATCTGGTCGGCAGCGTCCGGCTCGCGGCGCTCGCGGAGGACTATCTGCGCAACGGGTTCGTGGACGAGGATGCGGTGCAGGCCGAAACCGCGCCTTGTTTCATCGAGCGGGACGGGCGGCGCACGGATATCGTCGTGCTCGCCTGCACGCATTATCCTTTCCTCGCCAACCGGATGCGCAAGACAGCCCCTTGGCCGGTGGACTGGCTCGATCCGGCCGAAGCCATCGCGCGCCGCGCCCTGACGCTTTTGCCCCCAACCGACGCGCCCGCGCCCGATGGGCCGGACCGGGCGATCTTCACGGCGGGCGAGCCGGATGCGGCGACCCGTTCGCTCATTCGCGGCTTCGGCCTGCGCGCCTGAAGCGCAAGGGTCCTAGCTGCGGGAAAGCGTGACGTTGGAGGTCGTGCGCGACTGTCCGTCCACGCGATCCGTCACGGTCAGCGTGAAACGCCCATTGCCGGCATTGCGGATCGTCATCACCGCGTTGCGGTCTCCATGGACCGGCGTCGGATAGACGAGGTCGAGGGTCAGCGTGTCGCCGCGCAGGCGCCCGTTGCGCAATTGCGCCGGGCCACGGCTCGACCCGGTGTAGGAGCCGCTGAAGCGCTTGGTGGCCGGGTCGAAGCGGATGTCGGCTCCGATCTCGCGGCGCACGATGATCGCCGCACGGCAGGCGCCGCTCATGCGCAGGCGATTGGCGGAGGGCGTCGCGCCGTTCATCGAGCAGCTGACGCGCCGGGCCGAGGTGTCCTGTTCGCGCTGCACCGTTCCGCTTCCCGAGAAGGCGCCGGAGAAGCGATTGAAATAGCTGGCGTCCGCCGATGCCACAGTGGGCAGGGCGCTGACGAAGGCGACCGCGAGGGCGCCGATGAGGCCTGGGTTCGACATGGGATCTCGTCCTTGGTTCTAGCGAATGGACCGCTCCGCCTGGAGGAGCGGCGAGCGCGAGAGGGCGAAGGGGGAACGAGCGGGCGCGTCGATCGTTCGGTGATCATCGAGGCGTGAACGAGTTTCCCATGGACCTGATCAAGATCATCTTCGCCATCCTCCTCCCGCCGCTCGGCGTGTTTCTGGAGGTCGGTCTCGGCAAGCATTTCTGGATCAACATCATCCTGACCCTTCTCGGCTACATTCCCGGCATCGTTCATGCCGTCTGGGTCATCGCCCGGAAGTAGGCCTTTCGACTCGCGATCTTGACGGATTGTGACGGATCGATTAAGCGGCACCCATCGGCGGATCGAAAGGTCCGCCGTTTCTTTACGTGTCCCGTGGGATGCTCGCGAATTGCGTGGCATCTCTGTCGGCTCGCCGCGGGGCGAGCAAAGGAGGGCGCGTTTCCTCGGCCGGTCGGAATGGTCCGCCGGTCTCGCTTTTGGGAAATGCGATGTCTAAGCGCGAAGCGTCTAAGTACAAAATCGATCGCCGCATGGGCGAAAACATCTGGGGCCGTCCGAAGTCCCCGGTGAATCGCCGCCAGTACGGCCCGGGCCAGCATGGCCAGCGCCGCAAGGGCAAGATGTCCGACTTCGGCACGCAGCTGCGCGCCAAGCAGAAGCTCAAGGGCTATTACGGCGATCTGTCCGAGAAGCAGTTCCGCAAGATCTACGAAGAGGCCGCCCGTCGTCGTGGCGACACCTCGGAGAACCTGATCGGCCTGCTCGAGTCGCGTCTCGACGCGATCGTCTATCGCGCCAAGTTCGTTCCGACGATCTTCGCCGCTCGTCAGTTCGTCAACCACGGCCATGTCTCCGTGAACGGCGTGCGCACCAATATCGGTTCGTACCGCTGCAAGCAGGGCGACGTGATCGAGGTTCGTCAGAAGTCGAAGCAGCTGACCGTGCTCATCGAAGCCACGCAGCTCGCCGAGCGCGACGTGCCGGACTACATCGAAGTCGATCACAGCAAGATGGTCGCGACCTTCCAGCGCGTTCCCGGCCTGCACGACGTCCCGTACGCGGTCGTCATGGAGCCGAACCTCGTCGTCGAGTTCTACTCGCGCTAATCGGTCCTTCCATCCGGACAGACCTTTTCGGAAGGCCGCCCTCGGGCGGCCTTTTGTTTTGGCCCATCGGTTGATAGAGCCTTGGCCCAAGGAGCGGACGTGCCATGCTGGACGATGACAGGCAGAGCGGAGCGCCGGAAGGCGATCCCGAGACGGAAGCCGGCGAGGGCGCTCACCCGCTGTTTCGCGACGCGCCCGGCTCGGTCGGCTTCAAGAAGCTGCGCAAGCGCCTCTTGCGGCAGGTGCGCGAGACGATGCAGACCTACGCCATGGTGCGCCCCGGCGCGCGTTGGCTCGTCGGTCTCTCGGGCGGCAAGGATTCCTACACGCTCCTCGCCCTGCTCCTCGATCTCAAATGGCGCGGGCTGCTGCCGGTCGATCTCCTCGCCTGCAATCTCGACCAGGGGCAGCCGGGCTTTCCCAAGCACATCCTTCCCGATTTCCTGACGCGCTATGGCGTTCCGCATCGGATCGAGTATCGCGACACCTATTCGGTGGTGAAGGAGAAGGTGCCGGAGGGGGCGACGACCTGCGCGCTCTGTTCGCGCCTGCGGCGCGGCAATCTCTACCGGATCGCGCGCGAGGAGGGCTGCGAAGCGCTGGTGCTCGGGCATCATCTCGACGACAGCATCGAGACCTTCTTTCTCAACATGCTCCATGGCGGCAAGCTTTCGGCCATGCCGGGCAAGCTCCTGAACGACGAGGGGGACCTCACGGTCCTTCGCCCGCTGATCCGCTCCGGCGAGGACGATATCGCGCGCTTCGCCGAAGCCATGCAGTTTCCCATTATCCCCTGCGACCTCTGCGGCAGCCAGGAAGGGTTGCAGCGCAGCGCGTTGAAAGCCTTTCTCGGCGATCTCGAACGCCGCTTCCCCGGTCGCAAGGACACGATCGCCCGCTCGCTCTCGACCGTGAAGCCGAGCCATCTCCTGGACCCCGCGCTGTTCGACTTCGCCGGGCTCCAACCCCGCCCCCTGACAGAAACGGACCCAACGCCGTGACCCTGCCGATCGACCAGCTCGCCACGCTTCTTCGCGACGCCGCCAAGACGGAAATCCTGCCGCGCTTCCGCCGCCTCGGCAGTGACGACATCCGTGAAAAGACCTCGGCGGTCGACCTCGTGACCGAGGCCGACGAGGCCGCCGAGCGCTTCATCAAGCGCGGCTGCGCCGAACTGATGCCGAACGCGCTGTTCGTCGGCGAAGAGGGCGTCGCGGCCGACCCCGCCCTTCTCGGGCGGATCAAGGATGCGGACCTCGCCATCATCGTCGACCCGATCGATGGCACGGCGAATTTCGCCGCCGGCGCGCCGATGTTCGGCGTCATGGCGGCTGTCGTCTCGAAGGGCGAGACCGTGGCCGGCCTGATCTACGACCCGCTCGGCGACGACTGGATGATCGCCGAGAAGGGCGCGGGCGCGCATCTGGTGCGCACCGACGGCGAGCGCGTGCGCCTGCGCGCGGCCGCTCCTGCGCCCATCGAGGAGATGATCGGCGTCGCGTCCTCGTCCATGCTTCCCAAAGCCGAACGTCGTGCTTTGCTCACACGGCTGGCGGAAACGCGCATCCTCGCGAACTACCGGACCGCCGCCCACGAATATCGGCTGGCGGCGTCAGGCGCGCTGCATTTCCAGTTCTATGTGAAGCTCATGCCGTGGGATCACCTCGCCGGCTCGCTCCTAATGGAAGAGGCGGGCGGCTATGTCCGCAAATGGGATGGCGGCATCTACCGACCCAGCGATGTCGAAGGCGGCCTTCTGACCGCGCCGGACGCCGAAAGCTGGCAGGCGCTGCGCCGTCTGATCGGCGACGCGATTCCCTCGCTCTGAAAAGCAGAACGCCGGCCTCTCAAGGCCGGCGTTTTTCATTCGGCCGCGGCTGTGGAATGCGTGACGATCGGGTCTTCGTAATCGGGCGCCTGATCCCTGGCGAAGAGCTTGCCGTTTTCCGCCACGTAGGTGCAGGCGAGCGCGCCTATCGAGAGCACGACATAGCCCGTGAGAAGTGGGATCAGCGTGCCGTCGTAGAGATAGCCGATCGCCGCGCCGAGAATGCCGCCGCCGAAGGTCTGCATGAAGCCCAGCACCGACGAGGCCGTGCCGGCGACATGGCCGAGCGGCTCCATGGCGAGCGCGTTGAAGTTCGTGCCGATGAAGCCGAACAGGCAGAGCGTCGCGATGATCGCGACGAAGAAGAACGGGAAGGGCGGCACGCCGCCCGACAGTAGCGCCACGCCGAGATGCAGGATGTTGAAGGCGAGGAACAGGCAGAGCGCCCCATGCGACAGGCGCCGCATCCCGAAGCGCTCGACCAGCCGCGAATTGGTGAAGGATGCCACCGCCATGAAGATCGCGCCGGCGGAGAAGTAGAGCGTGAAGGCGGGTCCGAGCGCATAGACCGTGCCGTAGATCTGCTCGGCCTGATTGATGAAGGCGAAGAGGACGCCGAAGGTCAGCGCCGTCGAAAGCGTGTAGGCGAAGGCGCGGCGGTTGGTGACGACGAGGCGGAACGCGCCGGCGACGCGCGTGGCCGTCAGCGGCAGGCGATCGTTCGGGTGCAGCGTTTCCGGCATCCGGAAATAGGTCCAGACGCCGACGAAGGCGCCGAACAGGGCAATGAAGATGAAGATCTCGTGCCAGTCGCCGAACAGAAGAACGAGCTGGCCGATATTGGGCGCGAGCACCGGAATCGCCATGAAGATCATCATGACGAGCGACATGACGCTCGCCATGCGCGCGCCGCCGAAGCAATCGCGCACGACGGACACGGCGATCACGCGCGTCGCCGCCGCGCCGATCCCCTGAACCGCGCGCAGCGCCAGAAGGACGCCGAAGGTCGGCGAGAAGATCGCGGCGATCGAGGCGGCCACATAGATGCCGAGACCCGCCAGAAGCACCGGCCGACGCCCGAAACGATCGGACAGCGTGCCATAGGCGATCTGCGCGATGCCAAAACCCATCACATAGGACGAGATGACGAACTGCGCCTGGTTGGGATTGGCGAGTTCGAGCGAGTTGGCGATGCCCGTTAGCGCCGGAATGAAGATGTCGATGGCGGCGGCGTTCAGCGCCATGATGCAGGCAATGAGCGTGACGAGCTCCCAATAGGGAATCCCGCGCGGGGACTGCGACGCGTCGGACATGTCTTCGATCTTTCCTGGTGTCGCCTTCGTCTACAGCCTTCGCCCGTAAATGCAAGGGAGACTGATTGCTAACGGGCTTGCAAAAGGCTCCGATCACCCGAAACGAAAAAGGCCCGCTTCGGTTCGAAGCGGGCCTTGCGGATTTTTGCCGGAGGAAGCGGCGCTTACTGCGCCGCCGCCGCGCCCTTGGCCTCGATGCCGCGCTCGGCGAAGTAGTCCTGCAATTCGCCGGCCTGGAACATCTCGCGCAGGATATCGCAGCCGCCGACGAACTCGCCCTTCACATAGACCTGAGGAATGGTCGGCCAGGAGCCGTATTCCTTGATGCCGCTGCGCAGGTCGTCGGAGGAAAGGACGTTCACGCCCTTATAGTCGACGCCGATATAGTTCAGAATCTGCACGACCTGACCCGAGAAGCCGCACTGCGGAAAGTCGGGCGTGCCCTTCATGAAGACGACCACGTCGTTCGTCTTCACCTCGTTGTCGATCCAGTCGATGATGCCGCTCATGGTCGGGTCCGTTTCGATGTTGGCGCTCGCATGAGCGAGGCTCTGAACTGAAGGGGTCCGCGACCGGTCGGGTGGCCGCTGTCGGACGCGTCGATACTGCAGATATTATTTCGGCGCGCTGGTTTGAAGGGCGAGGGCGTGGAGAACCCCGCCCATGTTTCCCTGCAAGGCCTGATAGACCATCTGGTGCTGCTGAACGCGCGACTTGCCCCGGAAACTCTCCGCCACGACTTCGGCCGCATAGTGATCGCCGTCGCCCGCGAGATCGCGGATCGTCACGACGGCGTCCGGAATCCCTTGCTTGATCATGGTTTCGATGTCGCGGGCGTTCATCGGCATAGGGTCACTCTCCTGCCTGGGCGCGATAGAGACGGATCGCTCCCGTTCCGTCTCCGAAGATAGGGCCTCCGGGCGAAGCCCGCAACGCGGCTCAGGCCGCGCTGGCGTCCACCGTGCCCGCCATGAAATTCGGGAACCAGCTTTCATGGGCGATCGTCAGCTGCTCGACCTCGATCGACAGCGCGCCGTTGATCTCGAGGCGCGAACCGCCGACCGTGCCGAGCTCGCGAAGCGGGATGCCGGCGGCCTCCGCCTCCAACCCAGCCGCGTCGCCGGCAGAGATAGCCACCACATAGCGCGCCTGATCCTCGCCGAAGAGCGGCCCGTGCAGGGCGCCGCCGCCGACAGCGACCTTCGCGCCCTTGCCGGACGCCATGCACATCTCGGCCAGGGCGACGCCGAGACCGCCGTCGGAGAGATCGTGGCAGGCGGTGACACGGCCGGAGCGGATCAGAGCGCGAACGAAGGCGCCGTGGCGCTTCTCGGCGTCGAGGTTGACCGGAGGCGGGGCGCCGTCCTCGCGGCCTTCGATCTCGCGCAGATAGATCGAGCTGCCCAAATGCTGCCCGTCATGGCCGACGAGGAAGAGAACGTCTCCGTCCCGCATCCCGCCGATCGTGGCGGTGTGCTGGCGATCCTCGATCAGACCGACGCCGCCGATCGTGGGCGTCGGCAGGATCGCGCGGCCCTGCGTTTCGTTGTAGAGTGAGACATTGCCCGAGACGATCGGGAAATCGAGCGCGCGGCAAGCGGCGCCGATGCCCTCGACCGCCTTCACGAACTGGCCCATGATCTCGGGCTTCTCGGGATTGCCGAAGTTCAGATTGTCGGTGGCCGCCAGCGGCTCGGCACCCACCGCCGTCAGGTTGCGCCAGCATTCGGCCACGGCCTGCGCGCCGCCCTGCCAGGGATCGGCCTCGCAATAGCGCGGCGTCACGTCGGACGAGAAGGCGAGCGCCTTGGTCGGATGGCCCTCGACGCGCACGACGCCGGCGTCGCCACCGGGGCGCTGGAGCGAATTGCCCTGAATCAGCGTGTCGTACTGCTCGAAGACCCAGCGGCGCGAGGCGATGTCGGGCGAGCCGATCACCTTCAGAAGCGCCTGACCGTAGTCGCGCGGCTCCGGCACGTCGGCGAGATGGACGACGCGCGCGGGCTTGGGCTCGGTCCAGGGACGGTCATATTCCGGCGCCTGATCGCCGAGATCCTTGATCGGCAGATTGGCGACTTCGCGACCGTCGAACAGGATGCGGAAGCGCAGGTCGTCCGTGGTCTTGCCGACCACGGCGAAGTCGAGGCCCCATTTGCGGAAGATCGCCTCGGCGACTTCCTGCTTGGAGGGCTCCAGAACCATGAGCATGCGCTCCTGGCTTTCCGACAGCATCATCTCGTAAGGCGTCATGCGCTCTTCGCGCACCGGCACCTTGTTGAGGTCGAGCTCGATGCCGAGGTCGCCCTTGGCACCCATCTCGACGGCGGAGCAGGTAAGGCCGGCGGCGCCCATGTCCTGGATCGCGATGACCGCGCCCGTCTGCATGAGCTCGAGGCAGGCTTCCAGGAGGCACTTCTCGGTGAACGGGTCGCCGACCTGCACAGTCGGGCGCTTTTCCTCGATCTTGTCGTCGAACTCGGCCGAGGCCATAGTCGCGCCGCCGACACCGTCGCGGCCCGTCTTGGCGCCGAGATAGACGACCGGCTGGCCGACGCCCTTGGCTTCCGACAGGAAGATCGCGTCGGTCTTGGCAAGGCCCGCCGCAAAGGCGTTCACGAGGCAGTTGCCGTTGTAGCGCGGGTGGAAGTTCACCTCGCCGCCGACGGTCGGCACGCCGAAGGAATTGCCATATCCGCCGACGCCCGCGACGACGCCGGCCACGAGATGGCGGGTCTTCGGGTGATCCGGCGCACCGAAGCGCAGGGCGTTCATGGCCGCGATCGGCCGCGCGCCCATGGTGAAGACGTCGCGCAGGATGCCGCCGACGCCTGTCGCCGCGCCCTGATAGGGCTCGATATAGGAGGGGTGGTTGTGGCTCTCCATCTTGAAGACCACGCAGTCGCCATCGCCGATATCCACGACGCCGGCGTTTTCGCCAGGACCCTGGATGACGCGCGGACCCTTGGTCGGCAGCGTGCGCAGCCAGCGCTTGGAGGACTTGTACGAGCAGTGCTCGTTCCACATGGCCGAGAAGATGCCGAGCTCGGTGATCGTCGGCTCACGGCCGATCAGGTCGAGAATCCGCTGATATTCGTCGGGCTTCAGCCCATGGCTGGCGACGAGATCCGGCGTGATGGCGATGTCGGTCATGGAGCCTCCGGGCGAGAGGAGAGAAACGCGCTTGGCCGTCTGTCGCATTGGCGAAGACGGATCACAAGCGGGATGGAAAAGCTTTTCACCGGACGTCGATCCAGTCCGATCGATCGCGGCAAATCGTGACGCCGGCGGTCGCGCGCACGATCTGCGCATCGTCCTCGACCTGGCTGACGGCGCCTTGGATGCGGCGCTGAAGAACGAGCAGCGTGTGGTCCTGCCGCCCATCGCGCAGGGGCGCGCGCAGGCAGAGGCCGAAACCACGATCCGCATCGGCGAACACGAAGCCGCGCGTCCGCTGGAACGGCCGACCGCGATAGACGGCGCGGCCCGTGTCGCGCGCATAGCGGCTTTCCGCGGCGTTCAACGCGCCGAACTCTTCCGCACGCGCCGGCGCGATGGGCGCGGCGACGGATTGGCATCCGGCCAGAAGCGAGAGAGCGAGGAGGGAAGCGGAGCGGGCGAAGCGTCGGGTGGGCATGTCAGGCGGAGCATTCACCCGAGCCGGCTTTCCAGCGCGCCATGTCGCCTTCGACGCGGGCGCGCAGCGGGGTCTGCAGAAGCGGGCCGTAGGTCTCGACCTCGGCCGAACCCGCGCGCCCCTCGACCACGAGAAGCGGGCGCGCTTCCATCCGGCTACGAGGCACGAGAAGGAAGCGCGGACGGCCGGAAAAGGACGAGAGTTCGGGCGCGATGGAATAGCTGGCGAAGGCGGGATCGCGCGTCTTGAACCAGCAGCGGTTGGCGGTCAGCGCCAAGCGCTCCATCCGGTCGAGGCCGGTGTCGACCTTCGCGGGCGGCTGAGGTGTCGGAGGCGCGACAGTGGGGGAGGCGCAGCTCGCCAGGAAGGTCAGAAGCAGTCCGGTCGCCGCCGCCATGGCGCCGACGGTGGAGCCGATCAATCCGACGAACAGGGCCGCCGTGCCGATCAGGAGCGCGACCAGCGCGAAGGCGACGGGCGATAGAACCAGCATCGCCGGCAGCAAGCCGGCGATGAGAAGCAGTCGAACGAAGGGCTTTGCGCTCACGCGGCCAGTCCGCGCGGGGCGAGGCCGAGAGCGCTCTCGAAGATCCCGCGCCCGTCCGAACCGCCGTGTTCGGGCTCGATCAGGTTTTCGGGATGCGGCATGAGACCAAGGACATTGCCCTCGGCGCTGACGATGCCGGCAATATCGTTGATCGCGCCGTTCGGGTTGGTGCCTTCGGCATAGCGGAACGCGACCTGACCCTCGCCCTCGATGCGGGCGAGCGTCTGCGCATCGGCGAAATAGTTGCCGTCATGATGCGCGACAGGGCAGCGGATGACCTGACCCTGCGCGTAGGCCGAAGTGAAGCGCGTGGAGGCGTTGGCGACTTCCAGCTTCACCTCGCGGCACACGAACTTGAGGCTCGTGTTGCGCATCAGCGCGCCGGGCAGGAGACCGGCCTCGCAGAGGATCTGGAACCCGTTGCAGACGCCGAGCACCGCGACGCCGCGCTTGGCCTTTTCGGCCACGGCGCGCATCACCGGCGAGCGCGCGGCGATGGCGCCGCACCGCAGATAATCACCGAAGGAGAAGCCGCCCGGCACGACGATCAGATCGACATCGGGAATCTCGGTGTCGGTCTGCCAGACGGTGACGGGCGCGGTGCCGGAAATCTTGGTCAGCGCCGCGATCATGTCGCGGTCGCGGTTCAGACCCGGAAGAAGGACGACGGCGGATTTCATGGCGACCCGACCTCAGGCGATCTGAATGGCGTAGTTCTCGATGACCGTGTTGGCGAGGAGCTGTTCGCACATCGCCTTCAGGTCCGCCTCGGCCTTGCCTGTATCGACCCCGTCGATCTCGACATCGAAGACCTTGCCCTGACGAACGGCGCCGACACCGCCGAAACCGAGCGTGCCGAGCGCGCCTTCGATCGCCTTGCCCTGAGGGTCCAGAACGCCGTTCTTGAGAGTGACGACGATGCGAGCCTTGATCACGGAATAAGCCTGCCTTGCGAATGAACCAGTCGAAGAGCCGGCGCCGGTTGCGACGCCGACAGGGGCGTCACTTGACCAACACCGGCCCGGAAGGGCGGGGCGGCTCGTTTTCGTTCATGATGCCGAGCCGGCGGGCGACTTCCTGATAGGCCTCGACCAGGCCGCCCATGTCGCGACGGAAGCGGTCCTTGTCCAGCTTGTCCTGGGTCTGCGTGTCCCAGAGGCGGCAGGAGTCCGGCGAGATCTCGTCGGCGACGACGATCCGCATCATGTCGCCCTCGAACAGGCGACCCGTCTCGATCTTGAAGTCGACGAGCTGAATGCCGACGCCGAGGAAGAGGCCGGAAAGGAAGTCGTTGACGCGGATGGCGAGCGCCATGATGTCGTCGATTTCCTGCGGGCTCGCCCAGCCGAAGGCCGTGATGTGCTCTTCCGACACCATCGGGTCGTCGAGCTGATCGGCCTTATAGTAGAACTCGATGATCGAGCGGGGAAGAACCGTGCCTTCCTCGATGCCGAGGCGCTTGGCGAGCGATCCGGCCGCCACGTTGCGCACCACGACCTCGAGCGGAATGATCTCCACTTCCTTGATCAGCTGCTCGCGCATGTTCAACCGACGAATGAAATGCGTCGGGATGCCGATCCGGTTCAGGTGCGTGAAGACGTATTCCGAAATACGATTGTTGAGGACGCCCTTGCCGTCCACGACCTCGTGCTTCTTCTTGTTGAAGGCGGTCGCGTCGTCCTTGAAGAACTGGACGAGGGTGCCGGGCTCGGGGCCTTCGTAAAGGATCTTCCCCTTGCCTTCGTAGATACGGCGGCGACGTGTCATGGATTTTGCTCGATCGTGAGTAAGAGGCGAGTCGTTGGAGAACTCGCAAGAAACCGCATGCTTAAGCCGGCTCAATATCGCAAAGCGGGGTTCTAAACAATCGCTTCCCCGAAATTCCGGCGATCCGGCCGGGAAGGCGGTGTCCCGATCCCTTGCCAAACGGCCGCCGATCGGCCGATCTGTCCTCGATCCCCAGGAGAAACCGCACCGTGACAGTCTCGAGATTTCGCCAGTTGCTCACCGAGAACGACGTCGTCCTCTCGGCTTGGGCCGGCCTCGGCGACCCCGTCGTCCACGAGGCGCTTCTCGATGCGTTCGACGTCCTGACGCTCGACGTGCAGCACGGGCTGCAGGGGATGGAGGAGATTCGCGAGGGCTGCGCTCGCGCGGTGTTCAAGAACAAGCCCGCCATGGTGCGCGTCCCCGTCGGCGATCTCGCCATGGCCGGGCGCGTTCTGGACTTCGGCGCGACGGGCGTGATCCTGCCCATGGTGAACAGCGCCGACGAGGCGAGCCATTTCGCGCGCTCCCTCCTGTACCCGCCGAAGGGCACGCGATCCTTCGGCCCGGCGCGCGCCCTGTCGCTCTTCGGCGCGGCGAGTGCGGAGAGCTATATCGCCGAGGCGAACGAGGCCGTGCTTTCGCTGGCGATGATCGAGACCGCCGGCGCCTATCGCGAGATCGACGCGATCCTCGCCGTGCCGGAACTCGGCGGCGTCTTCGTCGGCCCGTCCGACCTGTCTCTGGCGCTGGGCGGTCGGCTCGACCCGAACGGCGCAGCCACGGACGAGGCCGCGCAGGCGATCTGCCGCAAGGCGAAGGACGGCGGCAAGGTCGCCGCCGTCTATGCCGCCAACGCGGCGGATGCGCGGCGCTACCGCGCCATGGGCTACGACCTGATCTGTGTCGCCTCCGACATCGCGCTTCTGCGGCAGGCCTCGCTCGCCCTTTGCGCGGACATCAAACGCGCGCTCTAGCTCGCGGGCAGGCGGGCGAGGAACTTGCCGAAGGTGAGGAGGCCTTCCGGCCAGGGGCCGTGCCCGCTGTCACCGTTCAGATGGCCCGATTCGCCGGCATCGATGAAGAGCGAGCCCCAGGCGCCGGCCGCATCCTCGGCGGGCTCGAAACGCGAATAGGGATCGTTTCGGCTGGCGACGACGACCGAGGGAAAGGGCAAGGGATCGCGTGGGTACGGGCCGAAGGTCAGAAGATGCTTCGGCCGGATCGCCTCGTCGGACACATCCGGCGGGGCCACGAAGAAGGCGCCGGCGACCGGGCGGGTGAAGAGCGGAACCGCCTGCACCACGGCCGCGACGCCCAGCGAATGGGCGACAATGACCGGCGGGCGCTCCGCTTCGTTCACCGCCTCGGCCACGGTGCGCACCCAGTCGTCGCGAACGGGCTTCGTCCATTCGACCTGCTGGACGCGGCGGGCCGTGGAAAGCTTCTGCTCCCAGCGGCTTTGCCAGTGGTTTTCGTCGGCTCCCTTGTATCCGGGAACGATGAGGATATCGGCTTCTGAAACGCGCATGGGCCGCAGATGCGAGCGCGAAGCGTCCTTGTCAAGGAAGCGTCACAGCAGCGGACTGATGAGCCGCGTGACGTTCTCGGTCAGCTGCACGAAGAAACCGCGCTGCGACCACTCCTCCAGCCGCAGCCGATGGCTCTTGAAGCGATAGTCGTCCTCGATGGCGCGCAAATCCCGCACGACGTCCTCGCTATAGGCGATCAGCGTAACCTCGGAATTCAGCTCGAACGAGCGCCGGTCCATGTTGGCCGAGCCGATGATCGCGATGTCGTCGTCGATCGACAGATGCTTGGCGTGCAGGAAACGCTCGCGATAGAGCATCACCTCGACCCCGGCCTCCAGAAGCTCGTCGTAATAGGATTGCTGCGCCCGGTCGATCAGCCAGCTGTTGGTGGTGGAGGTCACGAAGAGCGTCACGCGCACGCCCTTCGAAACGGCCGTGCGCATGGCCAGCAGCATCGGCTCGTTGGGAATGAAATAGGGCGTCGCGAGCACGACACGCCGGCGCGCGCTGTAGAGCAGGTCGGTGAAGAGGATATCGACGCCGGCATCCGGGTAGTCCGGTCCGCTCGGCAGAACCTGCGCCGTCGCCGTGCGCTCCAGCGAAGGGGGCGGGGGCTCCGGCATGAGGTCGGGCGTGGCGATGTCCTCCTCGGTTTCGAGATACCAGTCGCCGATGAAGATCGCTTGCAGCTCCAGAACGACGGGGCCTTCGACGCGCGCCATCAGCTCGCGATAGAAGGTCTTCGGCTCGTATTCGATGCGGTGCATGTTCTGCGAGCCGACCCAGCCGACGCGCCCGTCCACCACGACGATCTTGCGGTGATTGCGCAGGTCGAACCGCGTCGCCTGGTTCCAGAAGCGGATCGGCAGGATCAGGCGAAGCTCGACGCCGGTTCCCTTCAGGCGCTTGGCGATCGACTTCCGGTCTCGCGAAGAGCCGACCGCGTCGATCAGGAGACGGCATTTGACGCCGCGTCTGGCCGCGCGCTCCAGCGCGCTGAGGATTCGGTTTCCGGCTTGGTCGTTCTGGAGGATGTAGACCATGACATGGGCATGGTGCTCGGCATGGTCGATATCGGTCGCGATCCGATCCACGACGCGATTGTAGTCGGCGTCGAGCACGATGCGATTGTCGGGCAAGACCGGAAAACGGCCGATGCGGTGGACGAGGCGGCCGGTCAGCTGATGATGCGGGCGCAGGGCGCGCAAGGCCCCCATGGCCCGCAGCGAGATATGCTCGATCGCCTTGCGGATGATGTCCGGCATCGCTTCCAGCCGGTCGCGCCGCCATTTCGGATGGCGGGCGTTGCCGACGGCGAGATAAAGCAGGAGAGCCGCCCAGGGCATGAAGAAGAACAGGAGAAGCCAGGCCTGCGCCGCCACGGGCGAGCGACGGAAGGGAATATAGACGACGGCGCCGATCACGATCGACCAACTCAGGAAGGTGACAACGATCGGCCAGATCGTGCCGTCAAGAAACTGGCTCATTCCGCCCCGATCCCGCCATCCGCTGGGTTCAAGACACGAATCCGAATGGGTCCGCGCCTTGCCGGAGGCTCTGCCCGAGGATATGGGCACTGGCAAGATCGGGTCCAGAAACCGGCTCCGACTTCTCCGGGTTTGTGATCGCGCCGCCATCGGCGCCGGTCACGGCCGAGCGGAACCATTGCGCAGGCGATGCCTTCCAAGGGCGGCGCCGAAAAGGGGAAGGAAGCCACGGATCATGATCCGCATCGTCTACGCCAATCTCGGCTATTCCCGCGACATCGACGGCTCGCTCGGCCACCACGTGCGGCGCGCGCACCACCATGTCTTCACGACCAAGCGCGTGCAGCTTCGCAGCCTTCAGCATGTGCGCGACCGGCTGCGGGAGCTGAAGCCCGATCTCAGCTGCTTCGTGGAAATCGACCGGGGCTCGCTCACCAACGGCTTCTTCGACCAGAGCCGGGCGCTGGTGGAGGACCATCACACGACGGTGCGGATCGACAACAAATACAGCGCCGAGCGCCAGTTCCGCCGCCTGTCGGTGTCGCGCGGCAAGTCCAACGCCTTTCTCGCCTCGCGTCCGCTGACCTATGTCGCGCGCTATCTTTCGGCCGGCAAAAAGCGGCTCGTCTACGATCTGGAAATGTCGGGCATCCGCGTTCTCGTCGCCCATCTGTCGTTGCGCTATCGCGTGCGCTGCATCCAGCTCGCGGAACTCGCGCGCTGGGTGGCGGAGCGGGACGGGCCGACCGTCGTGATGGGGGATTTCAACGTGTTTCGCGGCGCGGGCGAATTGCAGCCGCTGCTCGCCGACGGGCGCATGGTCCATGCCAACGCGCATTCGGGGCCGACCTTCCGGTTCGGGCCCTATCTCGCGACGCTCGACACCTGCCTGATCTCGCGCGACCTCTTGGATCACTGCGAGGTGCATATTCTCGATCAACCCTATTCGGATCACCAGATGATCCAGCTGGACATCAGGGGTTTCGAGGCGAGGGAGGCGCCGCCGCTGGCGACGCCGCTTCTGGTTTCGGCCGAGGCCGAACCGGCCTGAACGATCCGCCCAGGCCGGGTTTAGAGCTCAGGCCGCCGTGCCGAAGACGCGGGTGAAGATCGTGTCGACATGCTTGGTGTGGTAGCCGAGGTCGAACTTCTCGCGGATCTCGTCTTCCGAAAGCGCCGCCGTCACGTCCTTGTCCGACAGGAGTTCGGCGAGGAAGTCGGCGCCGTGTTCCCAGACCTTCATGGCGTTGCGCTGCACGAGGCGATAGGCGTCCTCGCGGCTGACGCCGGCCTGCGTCAGCGCCAGAAGCACGCGCTGCGAATGGACGAGCCCCTTGAACTGGTTGAGGTTCTTGTCCATCCGCTCGGGATAGACGAGAAGCTTGTCGATGACGCCGGTGAGGCGCGCGAGGGCGAAGTCGAGCGTGACCGTCGCGTCCGGGCCGATATAGCGTTCCACGGAGGAGTGCGAGATGTCCCGCTCGTGCCAGAGCGCGACATTCTCCATCGCGGGAATGGCGAAGGCGCGGACCATGCGGGCAAGGCCCGTCAGGTTCTCGGTCAGAACCGGGTTGCGCTTGTGCGGCATGGCCGAGGAGCCCTTCTGGCCGGGCGCGAAATACTCCTCGGCTTCCAGAACTTCGGTGCGCTGGAGATGGCGGATTTCGGTCGCCAGACGCTCGATCGAGGAGGCGATGACGCCGAGCGTCGCGAAATACATGGCGTGGCGGTCGCGCGGGATGACCTGCGTCGACACGGGCTCCGGCTGCAGGCCGAGCGCGGCCGCGACATGCTCCTCCACGCGCGGATCGATATTGGCGAAGGTGCCGACCGCACCGGAAATGGCGCAGGTGGCGATCTCCTCGCGCGCCGCGACGAGGCGCTTGCGGCAGCGGTCGAACTCGGCATAGGCGAGGGCGAGCTTCACGCCGAAGGTCGTCGGCTCGGCATGGATGCCGTGCGAGCGGCCGATCGTCACCGTGTCCTTGTGCTCGAAGGCACGGCGCTTCAGCGCGGCGAGCAGCGCGTCGAGATCGGCCAGCAGCAGATCGGACGCGCGCACGAGCTGCACGTTGAAGCAGGTGTCGAGCACGTCCGACGAGGTCATGCCCTGATGGATGAAGCGCGAATCCGGGCCGACGAATTCGGCGAGATGCGTCAGGAAGGCGATGACGTCGTGCTTCGTCTCGCGCTCGATCTCGTCGATCCGCGCGACGTCGAAGGTCGCAGCGCCGCCCTTTTCCCAGATCGTCTTGGCGGCTTCCTTCGGAATCACGCCGAGTTCGGCCAGCGCGTCGCAGGCATGGGCCTCGATTTCAAACCAGATGCGGAACTTGGTTTCCTGGGACCAGATGGAGACCATCTCGGGGCGGGCATAGCGCGGGATCATGAAGCAAGCCTTCGCAGCGGGTGGGGAGGGATCTGGCGCGTCCTAACAGAGCCGCAGCATTGCCTCAATCCGCCGCGGCCCCGAGGTCGCGCCAAGCCGGCCGCGCGGCGTATAGCGGCGCGGTCGCGGCATGGAACACGCCCCGCGCGATCGCCCGCGCCATGACCGCGCCGGCGGCCGACGAAAGCTCAAGGAGTTCGCCTGGCGAGAGCTGCGCGGGACGTGCGCCGGTCGCGGCGGCGAAGATGAGATCGCCGTCGAAATCCGTATGGGCCGGGTAGAGCGCGCGGGTGAAGCCGTCATGCGCGGCGACGGCGAGGCGCTTCAGTTCCGCCTTGCTGGCGGTGAGATCGGTCGCGATGATGGCGATCGTGGTGTTCGTGCCGGGGCGCGGGTCGAGTTTGGTGCGCGGGCGCACCGCGTCCGCCGGGTAGGGATTGGGCAGGCCGAGCCCGCCGAACTCGTCGCCGATCTCGAAAGGCGAGGCCCAGAAATGCCGGCTCTCCCCGATGAGCGGCGAGCCGACCGCGTTCACCGCGACGAGCGCTCCGACCGTCGCGCCATTGCTCAAGATCGCCGAGGCCGAGCCGAGGCCGCCCCGACAGGTGGCGGTCGTCGCGCCAAGGCCGGCGCCGATACTCCCCAAGGCAAAGTCGAGCCCGGCGCTCTCCGCGGCGGCAAGGCCAAGTTCGCGATAGGGCGAATGGAGACCCCAATCCTTGTCGCCGCCATTGGCGAGATCGAAGAGAATGGCACCCGGCACGATCGGAACGCGCTGGCCTGCCACTTCGAAGCCGCGCCCGACGGATCGCAGATGGCTTTGGACGCCGGACGCGGCGTCGAGGCCGAAGGCCGAGCCGCCGGACAGAACCAGCGCATCCACGCCCTGAACGAGATTTTGCGGCGCCAGAAGTTCGGTGTCGCGCGTTCCCGGTGCGCCGCCGAGAATCTCGACCGCCGCGCTGGCGGGTCGATCGAACAGAACCGCCGTGGTGCCGCTGAGAAGCCGCTCGTCGCCCGCGTGGCCGACGAGAAGGCCCGCGACGTCCGTGATGAGATTGCGCGGTCCCGGCGTCCACATGGGCTCAACCCTCTCCATCCGTCGTGAACTTGGTTCCGTCCCAGCGATAGGCCTGGAAGGGAACGACATCGGCCGAGCCGGTCGCGTCGAAGCGAACGAGCCCGCCCGACGTCACGAAGGTCTCGGCGCCCAGCACTTCCGCGATGGTGCGCGACTCGGCCTTGGATCGGCGCAGGGCCTCGATCGCGATTTCCGTGCCGATGCGGGCGATGCGGGCATAGCCCTCGTCGGCTTGCGGCTCTTCGGAAGGCGTCCAACCGACATCGAAGCCCGAGGCGATCGCGAGGACGCCCCTGGGCAGCGGTACGTCGCCCGCCTCGTCCAGAAGCGATTCGCCGCTCGCGATCTCAAGGCCCGGCGTCACGTCGAGCGCATCGCGCGCGACGATCGCGACATCGCGCCGCGCGCCGAACACGAGGACGTGACGAACCCCGCTTTGGGCGATGCGCCTTGCCAGACCGAACTGCTTCTCGTCGGCCGGGCGGTAATTGTCGACCAGGATGGGCCGAAGACCCTGCGCCTCCAGAAGGCCGCGCACCGACTCGGCGAGGTCCCGCCCATAGGACGAGCCGTCCTCCACGAGGCCGAAGGGCGCGCCCTGCCAGCGGGCCCGCACGAAATCCGCGATCGCCTTCGCTTCGGCCTGAGGGCCAGGCGCGATCCGCCAGACCTGCCAGCCCGCGCGCTCGCGTCGATCGAGAATGCGGTCGGAGCGCGCGCCGATGTCGATCGCCGGGATATTGGCCTTTGCGAGCACCGGCAGAGCCGCCTCCAGCGCCGCCACGCACAGGAAGCCGACCGCGATCTCGGCCTTCGCCTCGGCCATGCGCTGCGCGGCATCCGCGCCGCCTTCACGGTCGCATCGCGTGTCGAACGCGGCGACCGAAGGTGGCACGGCGCTCGCATCGCCCAAGGCGGCGCGTGCGCCTTCCAGCGCCTGACGACCCAGAAGCGCGCTCGGCCCGCTGGACGGAACGGCCAAGGCGATCCCGTCCGCCCGCGCTGCCTGGGACAGCGTGCCGGAGGCGAGAAGCGCGAGGAGGGCGATTCGGATCGGTGCCTTCATGAGCCGAGCCTAACCCGCTTTCGGGCCGGGAGGCGAGGCGGGCGGGGAAGTCTTGACCGCCGTTTGCCACGCCGCTTAACTCCCGCCCGAACAGCGAGCCCGCTTCGGGACTTACGGCTGTCTTCAACTGGAGAAACCTGCGCATGACCGGCCCTTCCAAGACCCTTCTTGCCGCCGCAATGGCCGCCTTGAGCCTGTCCGCATCGCCCGCTGCCTTCGCGCAGGACGCCACGGTGAAGGTCGGCCTCATCGGTGGCATCACAGGGCCGATAGAGAGCCTCATGCCCCCGATCACCAACGCGGCCAAGCTCGCCGTCTCGCAGGTCAACGAGGCCGGCGGCATCGGGAAGAACGGCGCGAAGGTCGAGATGGTCATCGGCGACGACGGCTGCATCGACGCCGCCCGCGCCTCCGACGCGGCCGACCGCCAGGTGAACTCCGAGAAGGTCGCGGGCATCGTCGGTGCCATGTGCTCGGGCGCAACGATCGCCGCCGCCAACGCCGCCGCCATTCCGGCTGGCGTGGTGATGGTGTCGCCGGCCTCGACCTCGCCCGCCGTGACGGCGCTGAACGACAAGGATCTCGTCTTCCGCACCGCGCCGTCCGACGCCTATCAGGGCGAGGTTCTCGCCCGCGTCGTGAAGCGGAACGGCATCAACGAAGTCGCCGTGACCTATGTCAACAACGACTATGGCACGGGCTTCGCCCAGTCCTTCAAGACGGCCTTCGAGGCCGATGGCGGCAAGGTGCTCGTGTCCGAACCGCACGAGGACGGCAAGGCCGACTACCGCGCCGAGATCGGCTCGCTCGCCTCGTCCGGCGCGCCCGCTCTCGTGGTGCTCGCCTATGTCGACGGCTCGGGCGGGCGCATCGTGGCCCAAGCCCGCGAGACCGGCGACTTCTCGACCTTCGTCGGCGGCGACGGCATGGTCGGCGCGGCGCTGACCAATCTCGGCGGCGGCGACGAGAAGCTGATCCTGACCCGTCCGGGCGGCGCGGCGGCGGCTGGCGCGGCGAATTTCGCGGAAGCGGCCAAGGCGGCCAATCTCGACTCGGCCGCGACCTACGCCTCGACCTCCTATGATGCGGCCTTCGTGCTGATGCTGGCTCTGGAGAAGACCGGCGGCAGCCGCGAGGGTCTGTCGGCCGCGCTCCGCGACGTGGCGAGCGCGCCGGGCGAGGTGATCCTTCCCGGCGAATGGAAGAAGGCCAAGGCGCTGATCGGCGAGGGCAAGGACGTCAATTACGAGGGCGCCTCCGGTTCGATCGAGTTCGACGACAAGGGTGACGTGCCGGGCTCCTACGACGAGGTGACGGTCAAGGACGGCAAGATCGTCGTCGTCGGCCCCGCCGAGTAAGACATGGAAAAAAGGCCCCGACCGATCCGGTCGGGGCCTTTTCATTCGAGCGCTCAGTCCTTCAGCGGGTCGTGACCCCAGTTCATGAGGGAATAGCGCCAGTTCGTGTCGGAGATGTCGCCCTTCGGCTTCTGCTTGGAATGGCGTTTGATGTAGCCGACGACCTTCTGCATATGCGCCCACTGGTCGTCGGAAAGATCGGCCTTCTTGGTGTGCTTGATCTCGATGATGGTGTGGCCCGACTTGTGGCCGACGGATTCGCCGCCATCCTCGCTTTTCTGGCCGACGGACTTGGACTCGTCGGAATCCAGCCAGTTCTCCAGCTCGGACGGCGTCATGTTCACGAGCGAGCGGAACTCGTCCCAGATTTCCTGATGATTGCTGTCGGCCATGTCGGACCCTTCGTTGCCGGTTCGATTGTCCGGCGAACGAAGGGCATGGACGGCGGTTCCAGACGCGCAACCACCGTCCACAGGACAGGGGGCCGGTTTGGGCTGCGCCTAGTGACGCAGCCGTTCGGGCAGCACGCCCTCGGGCGCGAAGCGCAGGACGAGCGTGATCGTCAGCCCGATCACGAAAACCCGCATCTGAAGGGCGCGCGAGTCGAGATCGCCGGGCGCCACCCAGCCGAACCAGGCCGAGCCCCAGTCCCGCGCGAGGGCGAAGAGGGAAAGCGCGACCGGCTCCGACATGGTCCAGACGATGTAGACGAAGACCGCGCCGAAGATCGCGCCGCGATTGTTGCCCGCGCCTCCGAGGATCACCATCACCCAGATCAGGAACGTGTGGTTGAGATCCACGAAGCCCGAAGGGTCGAAGATCGAGGTGAAATGCACGAGCACCGCGCCGCCGAGACCCATCAGCATGGCGCCGAGCACGAAGATTTCCATGCGACGTCCATCGACATTCTTGCCCATCGAGCTCGCCGCCGCCTCGTTGTCGCGGATGGCGCGCATCATGCGGCCCCAGGGGGCGCGATAGGCGCGCTCCAGAAGCAGCGTGACGACGATGAGCATCGCGGCGGTCAGCGAAAGATAGAGCCCGCGCGCCCAGAGGAAGCCGATCTCGTTGGGGGTCGGCACCGGCCAGGGCAGCGGCGAGACGGTGAGCGTGCCGCGCGTCAGCCAGTCGGCATTCTTGAGGAAGGTCTTGATGATCTGCGCGATGCCGAGCGTGGCGATGGCGAGATAGTCCGCACGAAGCCCGAGGCAGATCTTGCCGACGAGATAGGCGATGGCGCCGGCGACGAGACCCGCCGCGATCCAGCCGACCGCCACGGGCAGGCCGAAGCCGCCGATGAAGCCCGCTTCGGCCTCGATCGCCGTCGTTGCCGGATCGAACTTGGCGGACACGAGCATGAAGGCGACGGCGGCGGACAGGATCGTCAGCGCCGTCACCAGCCCCTTCGGCAGGCCGACGCGCCACGCCTGCGACACGAGCGCGACGATCGCGACGGCACCGATCAGCCAGAGCAGCGCTTCGCCGAGGAGCGGGGCGCCGGTCCCCGCCCAGAAGGCGGGATTGACCGGGAAGGTCATCAGAACGGACGCGGCGGCACCGGCGACGATGAAGCCCATGATGCCGACATTGAAGAGCCCGGCATAGCCCCACTGGATGTTGAGACCGACCGCGATGATCGCATAGGCCGAAGCCTCGACCAGCATTCGCGTCGCATAGGCCGAGCCCTGAAGCGCATAGACGGCGACGATCAGAGCCAGGAGCGCGCCGATCAGGAGGAGTTCGCGGCGCAGGCGACGGTCGGGCAGGGTCCCCGCGTTGGGAGCGTCGGTCATCAGAACACCCGTCCCTTGAAGATGCCGGTCGGCCGGTAGATCAGAACCGCGACGAGGATGAAGAAGGGGACGACGAGGCGATACTCGGTCGGCACCATTGCGAGGCTCGCCGGGATTTCGAAGCCGGCGGGCAGGAGATCGCGGAAGGGTCGCAGCAGCACCGAGAAGTTGAACACGGCGAGCGTTTCCGCAAAGCCGATGAGATAGCCGCCGGCAATAGCGCCATACGGCTGCCCGATACCGCCGACGATCGTCGCCGCGAAGATCGGCAGGAGGATGTTGTAGGCAAGGTCCGGCTTCAGCTGCACGTCCATCGCCAGCATCGTCCCGGCGATCGCCGCGAGACCGCCGCCGATCGCCCAGGTCGCCTTGACCACCCGCTCGATTGGAATGCCCGTGACCCGCGCGAGATCGGGATTGTCGGACACGGCGCGCATCGCCTTGCCGAGCCGCGAACGGGTGAGAAACAGATGCAGCGCGATCACCGAGATGACGGTCAGCGCGATCAGCGCCACCTGCGGTTCGGTGAGGACGATAGGGCGACCGCCGGTCGGGATGCGGAAGATCGTCTTGGGAGCGTCGAGATACATGTCGCGCGAGCCGGTGCCGGCGAAGAGACGGATGAGGCCCTGGAGCATCAGGGTCACGCCGATCGAGGCCATGACCATCACGACGGGCTTGGCGCCACGCTGGCGCAGCGGCCGATAGAAGGCGCGGTCGAGGCCGATCGCGAACACGGCCGTCAGCGCCATGACCACGGGCAGGAGCGCGAGGACGAGCGGGATCGGCAGGCTGATTCCGAACGAGGCGAGCAGCCCGGCGAGGAGAAGCGCGAAGAAGGCGCTCGCCGTCATCATGTCGCCATGGGCGAAATGGGCAAAGCGCAGGATGCCGAAGATCAGCGTCACGCCGACGGCGCCTAGCGCATAGACGGACCCGATGATGAGGCCGCCGACCACGCCGCGATTGATGAAGAAGATAAGCTCGTCCAACGGTGGCCCCGTTCGTTCGTCGTCGCGTCAACCGCCGAGAAAGGATTTGGCGACCTCGGGATCGGCCAGAAGCGCCGCCCCGCTGTCGGTGAAACGATTGCGCCCGCTGGCGAGAACATAACCCTTGTGCGCGATGCCAAGCGCCTGCCGGGCGTTCTGTTCGACCATGGCGACGGTCACGCCCGTGGCGTTGATCGCGAGGATACGGTCGAAGATCTCGCTCATGAAGAGCGGCGAGAGCCCCGCCGTCGGCTCGTCCAGAAGGATCAGCTTGGGGTCGATCATCAGCGCGCGGCCGACCGCCACCATCTGGCGCTGGCCGCCGGAAAGCTCGCCCGCCGGCTGGTTCCGCTTGGCCTTCAGCGGCGGGAAAATGTCGTAGACGCGGTCCAGCAGGCCCGACACGTCGTCGCGTCGGACATAAGCGCCCATCTCCAGATTCTCGTGGACGCTCAGCGTCTTGAAGACGTTTTGCTCCTGCGGCACGAAGGCCATGCGAAGCGCGCTCAAGGATTCGGTCGGCCGATTGGTAATGTCGTGCCCGTCGAAGGTGATGGTCCCCGAGGATACGCGCAGAAGCCCGAAGATCGCCTTCAGCGTGGTGGATTTGCCCGCGCCGTTGGGGCCGACGATCACGCCGATCTCGCCCTGTTCGAGCGAGATGTCGACGCCGTTCAGGATCGGAGCCGCGCCATAGCCGGCCACGACGTTTCGAACCGACAGGAGGCTCATGCGGTGGCTCCGGGCAGGTTGGTGGCATGGCCCGTGGGCGAGCCGCCGAAATAGGCGTCCACAACCCGCTGGTCGGCCTGGATGTCGGCGAGCGTGCCCGTCATCATCACGGAACCGGCGGCCATGACGATCACCGGGTCGCACAGGCGACCGATCAGGTCCATGTCGTGCTCGATGACGAAGAACGTGTAGCCGCGCTCGCGGTTGAGCCGTTCGATATTGCCGGCGAGGTCGTTCAGGAGCGTCCGGTTGACGCCCGCCGCGATCTCGTCGAGCAGCACGACCTTGGCGTCCACCATCATCGTGCGGCCGAGCTCCACGAGCTTCTTCTGTCCGCCCGAGAGATTGCCCGCCAGCTCGTTCTTCACATGGCCGATCTGCAGGAAGTCCACGACCTCCTCGGCCTTTTCGCGAACCCGCGCTTCGAACTCGCGCACCTTTCGGCCGCGGAACCAAGCGTCGAGGAGGTTCTCGCCGGGCTGGCCGTCCGGCACCATCATCAGGTTTTCCAGAACCGTGAGACGGGAGAACTCATGGGCGATCTGGAATGTGCGAAGGAGGCCGCGAGCGAACAGCTCGTGAGGCTTCAGCCCTCCGATCGGTTGACCGTCGAGCAGGATCGTTCCCGAACTCGGCGCGAGATTGCCCGCGACCATGTTGAACAGCGTCGACTTTCCTGCCCCGTTCGGACCGATCAGGCCGGTGATGCTGCCCTTCTCGACGGTCAGGCTGCAGTCGTTCACCGCGACGAAGCCTCCGAACCGGCGGCTGACATTTTTCACTTCGATCATGGGGGCCATGACGGGTCGTTTCCGTTTGGCGGACGCGTATCGCGCGACAAGGAAAGGCGGAACGGCTCTCTTAAGGATATGTGAGGGGAAATTCAAATGCCGAAACGGCGTCGATCCGCCGGGCGGTCATTCTATGTTGAGGGCGGCGCCCCTATGTTGGGTCGCGTAACGCGCCGACCGCGAGTCGGACCCTTGCGGGAACCGTGCATGTTGAAGTCATCTGTCGCTGTCGACCGCCTCGTGTTTCGAGAAGCGATGAGCCATTTTGCCGCGTCCGTCTGCCTGGTGACGACGGATGGCCCCGCCGGGCGGCGAGGGGTGACGGTGACGTCGGTCTGTTCCGTGTCGGACGATCCGCCGACCATTCTCGTGTGTCTCAACCAGAAGAGCGGCGCCAACACACGCTTCGATCACAATGGCGTTTTCGCCGTCAATCTTCTGGCTTCGCGCAACGAACCCGTCGCGCGCGCCTTCTCGGGCGAGGGCAATCTGGAGCTGGAAGCCCGCTTCGCCGCCGGCCGGTGGACGACGCTCGCCACGGGCGTTCCGATTCTGGAAGACGCCCTCGTCAGCTTCGATTGCCGCGTCATCGACAGCCGGCCCGTCGCGACGCATCGCGTTCTGATCGGCGAGGTCCTGGCGGTGGCCGAGCCGATCGGTGGCGACAGCCTTCTCTACCGCGCGCGCCGCTACCATACTCTCTGAGCGGGAGCGCCTTACATCTCGCCCAATGGCTCGCGGGGCTGCGAGCGGCGCACTTGACCCGCCCCGCATCCCTGCGGCCTGATCGGTGCGCGCCCGCGCGCCGCTCGCGACGCCATCCAGCTCAAGCCCGGGGAGGGGCCTGACGTGGTCAGCACATTGCCAGCCCATATCGAGGACACGGTTTCCCTTCTCGCAAAGGCCGATTATGTCGCCGACCGCTCGCTCGCGACCGTCCTGTTTCTGGCGCTGCGCATGGGCCGCCCCTTGTTTCTCGAAGGCGAAGCGGGCGTCGGGAAGACCGAACTCGCCAAGGTGCTTGCTGCCACCCTCCATCGACCGCTGATCCGGCTCCAATGCTACGAGGGACTGGACCTCTCCTCCGCCGTCTATGAGTGGAACCACGCGGCTCAGATGATCGAGATTCGCCTCCGCGAGGCCTCCGGCGGCGCGTCGGGGGAGGCGCTGCGGGCCGACATCTTTTCCGAGCGTTTCCTGATCCGCCGTCCCATTCTCCAGGCGCTGGAGGGCGCGCCGGGCCGGGCGCCGGTCCTGCTGATCGACGAGTTGGACCGGGCCGATGAAGCCTTCGAGGCCTTTCTGCTCGAGGTCCTGTCGGACCATCAGGTGACCATCCCGGAACTCGGCACGATCCGCGCCGCCGAGCCGCCGATCGTCGTCATCACCACCAACCGCACGCGCGAGATTCACGACGCGCTCAAGCGTCGCTGCCTTTATCACTGGCTTGACTATCCGAACTCCGAGCGCGAGCTGGAGATCGTCAGACGCAAGGCGCCGGGCGCGAGCGCCGACCTCTCGCGCGAGATCGTCGCTTACGTTCAGAAGCTGCGCGCGGCCGATCTCTTCAAGGCACCGGGCGTTGCCGAGACGATCGATTGGGCGACCGCGCTGACCGAACTCGACGCCGTGGCGCTCGATCCGGCTCTCGTCTCCGACACGCTCGGCGTCCTCCTGAAATATCAGGACGATATCGCCCGGATCGAGAAGGGCGAGGGGCGGGAGATGCTGAACGCGGTGAAGCGCGAACTGGCGGCGGGCTGACGATGGACGGCGCCGCGCCGGAGGGGCGTCTTGCCGACAATGTCGTTTACTTCGCGCGCGCTCTGCGCCGAGCGGGGCTGCGGACGGGGCCGGCGGAAACGCTCGATGCGATTGCCGCGTTGAGGCTCGGCGGGATCGGATCGCGCGAGGATGTGTTCTGGACGCTCCACGCCGTGTTCGTTCACCGGCGCGAGGACAGCGCGGTTTTCTCGGAAGTGTTCGCCAGCTTCTGGCGCTCGCGGCAGATCGTGGAAAAGATGATCGCGCTCTTTTCCGGCCAAGCCCCGGCCCGACCCGCGGAACGCAAGGCCGGCGCGCGGCGGGCGGACGACGCCTTGGCCGGCGAGTCGTCGTCGCGGCAGGCGCCCAAGGACAAGCCCGTTCTCGATGTCGATGCACGGTTCACCATGTCGGCCGACGACCTCCTCCGACGCAAGGACTTCGCGCAGATGACGGCCGCCGAACTCGACGAGGCGCGGCGCGCCGTGCGGCGGCTTCGCCTCGCGGGCGACGAGCGCCGCACGCGCCGGCACAGGCCGAACCCGCGCGGGGCACGGATCGACCTGCGCGAGACCCTGCGCGCCAGCGCCCGCACGGGCGGCGATCTCCTCCTGCCGCATTGGCGAGTGCCCAAGCGCCAGCCGCCGCCGCTCGTGGTGCTCGCCGATATTTCCGGCTCGATGAGCCAGTATAGCCGTCTGTTTCTGCACTTCTTCCATGCCGTGACGGCGCGTCGCCGACGCGTCCACACGTTTCTCTTCGGGACGCGCTTGACCAACGTGACCCGCGAACTGGCGCGCCGCGACCCGGACGAGGCGGTGGATCGCAGCGCGGCCGCCGTGCAGGACTGGTCGGGTGGCACACGGATCGGAGAAGCGCTGGAAGCGTTCAACAAGCAATGGTCGCGCCGTGTCCTATCGGGCGGGGCGATCGTGCTTCTGGTGACGGACGGATTGGAGCGGGACGATACGGCGCTTCTTGAGGGGGAGATGGAGCGGCTCCATCTCTCCACGCGGCGGTTGATCTGGCTGAACCCGCTACTGCGCTTCGACCAGTTCGCCGCCAAGGCCAAGGGAATGCGGGCGATGCTGCCTTATGTCGACGAGTTTCGCCCGGTTCACTCCGTCGCCTCGCTCCAGGCTCTCTGCGACGCGCTGGCGGAGGATCGAAGCGGCTCGCGAACGCAGTCGCCGCGCGAATGGTTGAACAGACCGGCACAGGCCTGAAGGAGGGACGGGAATGGACACGCTTCAGGCATCGCATGACGTGCTGCGGATCGCGGAAGATTGGGCGCGAGACGGGCGCGGCGTCGCGCTGGCGACCGTGATCGAAACATGGGGCTCGGCCCCTCGGCCTGTCGGGAGCCACCTGGTGATCGATGCGGCGGGCGACTTTGCCGGTTCCGTGTCGGGGGGCTGCGTCGAAGGCGCGGTCGTGGCCGAAGCGCTCGACGTGATCGACAGCGGCACGGCGCGCATGCTGGAATTCGGCGTCGCGGACGAAACGGCCTGGAGGGTCGGCCTGTCCTGCGGCGGGCGCATTCGGGTCTATGTCGAGAAGGTCGGCTGATGGATCTCGCCCTTCTTCAGGCTCTCAACGCCGAGCGGCTGGCGCGGCGGGCCTGCGTCCTCGTCACCGATCTTCAGACCGGCGCGCAGCGCCTCGTGCGGGAAGCCGATGTCGAGGCGGACGAATTGTCCGATGACCTCACACGCGCGCTGCGCAGCGGCAAAGGGGGGACGGTCGGCGAGACGATCTTCCTGAACGTTCACCTGCCGCCACCCCGCCTCGTCGTAATCGGCGCGGCGCATATCTCGCAGGCCTTGGCGCCGATGGCGGCACTGGCAGGGTTCGATCTGGAGATCATCGATCCGCGCAGCGCCTTTGCGACGCCCGAGCGCTTTCCAAACACGCGATTGCAAGCCGAATGGCCCGAGCTCGTGCTGCGGGATCGGCCGCTCGATTCCTACTGCGCGCTCGTCGCCGTCACGCACGATCCGAAGATCGACGACCTGCCCTTGATCGAAGCCCTGCGGGCGGGCTGCTTCTACATCGGCGCGCTCGGCAGCCGGAAGACCCATGCCAAGCGGGTCGAGCGTCTGGTCGCGGCGGGCATTCCCGAGCACAAGCTCGCCCGGATCGAAGCGCCGATCGGTCTGGACATCGGCGCTTCGACGCCTTCCGAGATCGCCGTGGCCATCCTCGGCTCGGTCATCGCGGCCTTCCGCAAGCGCAAGATGCATGCCGAGCGACGCGGCGAGATGGAGCCCTCGTGAGGTTCGGACCGGTCGCCCTCACCGAGGCCGAAGGCTGCATTCTCGCCCATGCCACACGCGCCGGCATGGTGCATCTGCCCAAAGGCACGAGGCTGTCGCCCGGCGATATCGAGGCGCTGGTGGCCGCTGGCCTCCCGAACGTGATCGCGGCTCGGCTCGATGCGGACGACATCCCCGAGGACGAGGCCGCCGCCGATATCGCCGAGGCCCTTTCGACGGAGCAGATCGGCGCGGCGCCCGCCGCCACGGGTCGCGCCAATCTCTTCGCTGGCGAGGCCGGTTTGTTCTTGCCGAGCCGCGCGGCGGTGGATGCGCTCAATCGCGTCCATCCCGGCATCACGCTCGCAACGCTTCCGGAGTTCAGCGCCGTGGAGCCCGGCCGCATGGTGGCGACCGTCAAGATCATTCCGCTCGCCGTGCCGCGCGCCGCTTTGGACGAGGCTTTGGCGCTCTTGGGGGCCGAACCCGCCTTCACGCTCGCGCCCTTTCGCGCCCGATCGGTCGGCTTGGTGCAGACGGTTCTGCCCGCGACCAAGCCGGGCGTTCTGGACAAGACCGCGCGAGCGCTGCGAGACCGGCTGGCGCGCTCGGGATCGGTGCTGGTGCGGGAGATGCGCGTCGCCCACGAAGAGGGCGCGCTCGCGGAGGCGATCCGCGACGCCGTGCCGGACGAGGCGATGACCATCGTCTTCGGAGCCTCCGCCGTGATCGACGCGGCGGATGTCGTGCCGGCGGCGCTGGAGCGCGCAGGCGGCACGGTTCGTCACCTCGGCATGCCCGTCGATCCCGGCAATCTTCTACTTCTCGGCGCGGTCGGTGAACGGGACGTGATCGGCGCGCCCGGCTGCGCGCGCAGCCCGCGCGAGAACGGGTTCGACTGGGTCTTGGATCGGTTGCTGGCGAACCTGCCGGTGACGCCTCACGAACTCACCGGGCTCGGTGTCGGAGGGCTTCTCATGGAAATCGCGTCGCGGCCGAGACCGCGCGACCTCGCAGCCGCGCCACAACGCGAGCCCAGTATCTCGATCCTCGTTCTCGCTGCCGGTCGCTCCAGCCGCATGGGCGGGCCGAACAAGCTTCTCGCCACGTTCGACGGCGTGCCGCTTCTGCGCCGGAGCGTCGAAACGGCGCTCGGCTCGACTGCTATGCGCGTGCATGTCGTCGTCGGCCATCAAGCCGTCGAGACGCGCGCGGCTTTGGCGGGGCTCGACGTGGCCATTCACGACAATCCCGACTATGCCGCCGGTTTGGCGACCTCCCTCAAGCTCGGCTTCGCCAGCGCTGCGGCCGATGCCGATGGCGTTCTCGTCATGCTCGCGGATCAGCCGCTTCTGACGCCCGATCATCTGGACGCGCTGATCGCGGCCTTTCAGCCGGCGGGCGAGGGAGCGATCGTCCTGGCCTGCGATGCGGGTCGACGCGCGAACCCGGTCATCCTGTCCTCGACCTTCCGAAACGAGATCGCCGCGCTCGAAGGCGATGTCGGCGCCCGGGGTATCGTCCAGGCGCATCGCGATCTCGTGCGCGAAGTCGAGATCGGTCCCGCCGCCTCCTTCGATGTCGATACGCCGGATTTGATGGCCCGCGCCGGGGGCGTCATCGAGGGATCACTGAGCGCGCCTGCCTCCGCCTGAGTTCGGTAGCAGCTGCGCTCACGCTTTCGGCTTCGGCGCCTCCGAATGCCGGCTGGATTTTGCCTCCTGCCGGCATCGATCCGAGCAATAGAGCACCTCGTCCCACGTCCGCGCCCAGGCTTTGCGCCAGACCATGGGGCGGCCGCAATGAGCGCAGGGCTTGGAGGGAAGGTCGCTTTTCTTGCGCATTTTCGGCATCTTGCCGAAATGGGGTGATCAATCGCATTAGCAAGACGGCCGTTGCTTCGCCTGCCGACGCTTGCCCTCACGAGAACCCAGCAAAAGCCCGTCGATACAGCTTCTTACGCTCGTGTCCTCAGGCTAGAGCGTTTCGGGTTTTATCGGAATCGACTTGTGGTTCCGATCGCGGCTGATGTGTGATTCAAGATGCTGACTGGATGGGAGGCCGGCATCGGATGACAGCACCTCTTTCGCATGATCTTCGCCAGCGGGTCGTTGGTGCGATCGAAGCCGGCGAGAGCTGCCGATCTGCGGCCACGCGGTTTGGGGTCGCGGTGTCCTCGGCGGTAAAGTGGTCGCAACGTTATCGCACGACGGGCTCGTTGGCTCCGGGCAAGATGGGCGGTCACCGTAAGCGGCTTCTCGCCCC
>NZ_ARQE01000014.1 GCF_000382705.1 Aureimonas ureilytica DSM 18598 = NBRC 106430
CCGTCGACCAGACTTTGCAGGAACTCGGCCTCCGCCTCGATGCGGCCCGAGCGCCTGTCCCCGCCCATCGGCAGCGGATCGCTCCGCCCCGCCCGATCCTGCGAGCGCCAGCGCACCGCCGTGGCAATCGCGATCCCAAACCGCTCAGCCGCTACATGGGTCGAGGCGCCCTCGCGCATCGCCCGCAAAACCCGATGCCGAAGATCGATCGACAAAGCTCTTGCCATCCTTGCCTCCCTTCCGATCGACAGAGGGAATCATGAATGACGCTAAGACTCTACCCGGAGGGAAAACGCTCTAGCGTCGGCTCATGCCGAGCTCATCCCAAACAGTCATTCGTCCTCTTCCGAGCGCCGCGTCGGGCATCGAGCCCATGTTTGCTCGAACGACGCGGACGTTCGCCCGGCACTTTCACGACCAGTTCGGGATCGGCGTCGTTCTGTCCGGTGCGCAACGCTCCGCGAGCGGACGCGGACCGGTGGAAGCCGTGCGGGGCGACATCATCACGGTCAATCCCGGCGAAGTCCACGATGGAGCCCCCATCGGCGGCCAAGTCCGCACCTGGGCGATGCTTTACTTCGATCCAGAGCGCATCGGCGAGATCGCCCTCGATCTGAGCGATGAACGCAGCGCGGGCCTTGAGCTTGCGCACCCCGTTCGAACCGATCCAGCAGCCGCTTCACTGTTTCGCAAGGCGTTTCGATCCCTGGTGCGAGGGCAGGAGCAGGATGCGATGATGGAGACGCTTATCCTCCTCGTGAACCGCCTCGCGGTCCGTGGAGCGGGGTCTCTCCAAGGAAACAGTACGCCGATCGGCCTTCGGCGTGCCCAGCAGGCTATCGACGACGATCCGACTACACCGCACAGCCTTGCATCTCTGGCATCGATCGCCGACGTCGGGCGATTCCATCTGATATGAGGTTTCGCCGCCCAAACGGGGATGACACCTCATGCCTACATCGTGCAGCGCCGCCTTCAGCTCGTCCGTCGCCTGCTCCGTCGCGAGATGTCGCTCGCACACGCTTCGGCCGAAGCGGGGTTTGCCGACCAAAGCCACATGACGCGACTGTTCGCGCGAAGCTACGGCATGACACCAGGAGCCTATGCCCGGGCTCGAAGCTGACACAAACGGCTTTCGGCAGCGGGCGCAATTTCGTTCAAGACCGAACTGGCTGGTCGTTTCACATCTGGTGCACCGATCTCATCCGGACCCGCCAGAATGCTCCTACCCTTCACCTATGCTAGAGCCGTCCAAACCGCTTTCCCGTCGCTCGCGTGCGGCGTCGTCCAGATCGCCGGCATCTCGTCCGCGCCGGATGCCTCTGTCGTCGCACGTCCTTACATCGATCGCGCCCTCGAGCGCTTGGCGCATCAGAACGAAGGCGACTTTCCCGAGGTCCAAGCGTGGCGACGCGCTTTCTCCTTCATGGGTCTCAAGCCGACCCAGTACCGCTGCGCATCCGAAGCCCTTCTGCGGCGTCTTCGCAAGGAGGGGACCCTGCCGTCCCTCCATCCGTTGGTCGATCTCTGCAACGCGATTTCGGTGGCCTTCGCCACTCCGATCGCGGTGTTCGACATCGAGAAGGTCGAGGGCCGGTTGACCGTTCGCCCCGCACGAGGTGACGAGCGCTACGACACCTTCTCTGGGACGACCGAGACACCCGAGCCAAGAGAGATCATCTTCGCCGACGATGCGGGGCGAGCCCATGCGCGACGATGGACCAACCGTCAGAGCGCGATCTCGGCCGTCGGGCCAACCACAACAAACGCCCTCATCGTCGCGGAAGCTCTCCATTCTGATGCGCAAGCGGATGTGACACGCCTAGTTTCCGCCCTCTGTGAAGCCGTCCAGTCCGTTTGGCCGACGGCATCGGTCGAGGACCAGGACGCGGCATGAGCTGGGAGTTCCTTCTGACGACGTTCATCGTGGTGGCATCTCCCGGCACCGGAGCGATCTATACGCTCGCAGCAGGTCTGTCCGGCGGCGCCAAGGCGAGCCTCGTCGCGGCCTGCGGCTGCACCCTCGGGATCGTCCCGCACATGGTTGCCGCCATCAGCGGCGTGGCGGCTCTGTTCCATACGAGCGATATGGCTTTCCAGGCGCTCAAGTTCGCGGGCGTCGCCTACCTCCTCTTCATGGCATGGTCGATGCTGCGAGCCAAAGGAGCGTTGGGTATCGATCAAGATGGGGCCATGCTGGATGCAAGGCAGGTGATCGGGAAAGCCATCCTCATCAACCTCCTGAACCCCAAGCTCTCGATCTTCTTCCTCGCCTTCCTGCCCCAGTTCGTCGGAGCCGACGAGCCGGCACCGATCGCCCGGATGCTGCTGCTCAGTCTGGTGTTCATGGCGATGACGTTCGCCGTGTTTGCCACATATGGCGTCTTCGCATCGACCCTGCGCCGATACGTCCTGACGAGTTTGAGGGTGCAACGCTGGATGCAACGCAGCTTCGCCACGGCGTTCGGTCTTCTGGCGCTGCAACTCGCCGCAACCAATCGGTAGGGGCAAACATCCCTACTTCGATGGGATGGATCTCTTGAGCGGCCCTCAGATCGGGGATGTCTTTGCGGCACAATCCTGCAAGCGGAACCGCCTGCGCACTTTAAATCACTGAAGAAAAGGTCTCGACGCCTTGGCTACCAATCAGGATTTTTCAACTACTATTCAGCAAAATCAAGCTCATTCTCGCGACGCATAGCGCGTCTCCCTTACGGATCGACCCATGGTGGCCCTCCAAAGTCTCTCGACAGCCTCCACCCTTCTGAAGGCGATCAATGTTCCGCCAACTGTGGGGTTGAACTCGACATCATCGACAGACCAGGCAGCACCTTCCGTCGCTCAGATTGCCGCAGGAGCCAACGTCTCCAGCACTTCGGCAGCCAAGTCGGTCAGTTCGGCCATTTTCAACGCGGTGACGACGATCTCGGAGGAGCAGGACGCGACCGTACGGGCAATCTTGGACTATGTCACGGAAGCCTACGACAAGATTTACGAGAAGGACGGCTGGCTGCTAGAGAACGCTACGTTTCCAGACTCAGTGCGGGCTGCGTTCGATCAGCATTTGGCCGCAGGGGCATTGATCAGGCAGGATATTCTCGCCGACCCAGCCGGTATCCATAAGCTCTACCAGCAGATCAAGGCTAGCCGTCCGGACGCCTCCCCGGAGGGTATCATCACTCTGGTGATTGCCGAGCTTGGCACCCGGCGCTCGAAAGCAGCGGCGGGATGATTGGACACCCTGCCGCAAACCTACATTTCATAGCATTACGGGGAGGTCAGAGAAGCATCGGAAGAGATCAGCGTCTTGGCTTCACCCTTCGACCTCCTGCCGCCTCGAACATGACCAGCGCGGCAACGACCAGAAGCACTCCGCCCCACTGATACGTCTGAAGATGCTCCCCAAGGACGATCGCGGCCACGACGATCCCTAGAAGGGGCTCGGTGTTGCTGAGCATCGTCGCCCGCACGGGGCCGATCAAATCGAAGGCCGCGAAGAAAGCCAGCATCCCGACCGCAGTGCCGACGCCCGCCCCGACGAGCCCGACCCAGCCCAGAAGGGTCGACGGGAATGCCCAAGCCCCCGCGATCGTCGTGACGAGGACAGCCAGCGCTGCGACGGGCACCGTCATTGCGAAGTTCATGGAGACGCTGCCGACGCCCGATCGCATCACCCGGTCGCCCAAGAGGATGATCACGGTGATGGCGGCGGAGGCGAGCGCCGCGAGCATGACGCCGCGCAGGTCGATCTCGCCCATGCCCTGACCGAGCGTGATGGCGATCCCGACGAGAGCCGCCAATGCCAGCACGAGGCGGCGTCGGGTCAGGCGCTCCCGTCCCAGAACATGTGCGGCAACGGCGATCAGCACCGGGTGGGTAAAGAACACGAGGACCGCCACCGCCACCGGGACATAGGCCACCGAGCCGATGAAGCCGAAGGACATGGCGCCATAAGCGCCTCCGATCAGAAGGCAGAGCAGGAGCGCGCTCCGCTTCATTCGGAAGTCTGCGGACGTACCGACCATGAACAGCGCGATGATCGCGGCGCCGATCGTGGCGCGCACAGTGACCACGGTTAGCGTGTTGCTCCCGGCGTCGAACGCCAGACGCGCGAAGGTCTGCACTGTTGCGATAGCACAGGCGGACAGGAGGACAAGCAGGATACCTTTCAGCGAGCGCGAGACCGTTGATGTCGCGCGTCCAGTCGCCCTTTCATCTGCGGTCAGAACCTCGGCCTGCGTTTGGGGTTGTGTGAGGGACGACGAGGACTGGCTTGCACGCTGATACATGATCGAACGCTGGCACGCTGATACCTATTACGGTAGGTCGATATCGCTCCAGTCAGATATGGCCGATCATGATACCTGCCGCCATCGATCTCGATCTCCTTCGCTCTTACGTCGCGGTCGTTCGCCAGGGCAGTCTGACGCGAGCAGCCGCAGTCATTTGCCGCAGCCAGCCGACCCTCAGCACGCAGATGCGGCGCCTTGAGGCTCTGCTGGGTGTCACCTTGCTGAAGCGCACGGGACGGGGCGTCGTCGCCACCCCGGACGGCGAGGTGTTCCTGGGCTACGCAACGCGCATGCTCTCGCTCGGCGACGAGGCAATGATCCGCCTCCAGGGAACTTCCGAAGTCCAAGGGGTCGTGCGCATCGGTCTGCCGGAGGAGATCATACCCCAAGCCCTGTCCAGCGTTGTGGGACACGTTCGACTGAAGCATCCACAGGTGCGGCTGGACGTGGTGGTCGATGACACGACGCGGAACGGGATGCTCTGGCGCGACGGCGCTTTGGACGTGATGATCGGGGTTCCGTCCCTTATGCCGACCGACGAGGCCGTGCCTGCCTCGACGTGGACCATCGATCTCGAGTGGGTATGTGGGTTCGGCTACGCTCCAGCCGAAGGCGAACCGCTCGATCTCCTGGTCTTCCCCGAACCCTGCGCATGGCGACGTCGAATGATTCAGGCGCTCGACACCATCGGCCAACCGTGGCGGATCGCCTTCACAAGCCGGAGCATCCCGGCCGTGCAAACTGCCGTCGAGAACGGTCTCGGCGCGACCGTGCTGCCTGCGCAGAGTGTCCATCGATCCAAGATGCGTCCGCTTCCCGAGGCGCTCTCCCCGCTAAAGCCGCTTGCCGTTCCCTACGGGCTCTACGCTCGATCCGACGAACAACCTGCCACGAAGGCCGTCCTGAACGCGCTGCTGCGGTGGATGTCGAACGGGATGGCCACCGCCGCGTAGTCCGCGCCCAACGGCAGCTATTGCCCCACATCTTGCCTAAAGCTGACCGGAAGCTTTCCACCCGAAATGCCTATCGGCAGACGTAGCATGGGTTTGCGCTTGACGGCGAAGGCCCGATTACAGAAGCCATCGTTGTTGCTGAGCACGATAACGGGCACGCCGCGCAGGCGAAGGTCAAACACGCGCTCGCACGAGACGTAGAAGTTGTTGCAGTCGATCAGGGCGATCGGGATGGCCATGGCCGGTCAGTCGATTGGCAGCCGGCGCACGACGCCGGCGAGGATGCCCCAAATTTCAGTGTCTTCCGTCACCCGGATCGGCCGATAGGACGAGTCCGGCGAGGCGGGATCGAGGAAGTAGAGCCCGTCGCGGCGGGCGAGCTTCTTCAAGGTGATCTGGCCGTCCACGACGGCCAGCATGACCCGGCCGAGGCGCTTCTTGCTGGCGCGGTCGATGGCGATCAGGTCGCCATCCAGAATGCCCTCGTTGACCAGCGAATTGCCGGAGACCTTCCACCAGAAGGTCGAACTCTCGCGCCGCACGATCCAGGCGATCGGGTCGATGCTGTCTTCAAGATCGTCGCCTGCAGGCGAGGGGAAGCCGGCGGGCACGCAGATCGGCGCCACCCGATACTCGCGCGCTGGGATGTCTGCGACTTTGACAGGGATGAGGGTCGAAAGGGCAGGCATGAGGGTACGGACCATGAACAATACGGGTCCATAAGGAGGACGTAACTCCTAATCGTCAACCCAAGGAGATCAGAACAAGAACGCTCGGGGCAAGCTATCCCCAGCCGCGGGTTGCCCCTGTGGATAAGGCGTTTGTTCAACAAATTTTGCAGACCTTGCAACCTCGGGTTCTCGCCTAGCTAAAGGCTGCGACAAGAATGGCGTCCTAACCTGCGAGCTGGCAGGGGGCCGGTTGGAGTTGGGACGACGATGCAGCAATCGCAGATAGCAGCGAAGAAGCATATCCGCGACCTGCAGCGAGCGACGGCACAAGTGATGCACCGGGTCGAACTTTTGCAGCCCGTTTACGATCTTCCGCATGCTCTTGCAGAGCGGCTGAATAGGCTCGACCAGACCCTGGCCGCGAGGCAGGAGTGTGATCGAACCCATCGCTGAACTACGATCGATGATGGGACTGTGAGTTCAGGCGCTCATGCGCTCGAAGCCCTGACCGAGATCGAGATCGACGCCATCCTTATGACGCTCCTGTGGAACTGTCGTTCGTATTGCCGGTCGGACGTGCCCTACAGCCTGCACGACGTCACGGTCCTGTGACACTGGATCGAGTCGGCCAGACGTTGCCATCTGCGACCTGCTGGTGCCAGCTGTGACCCGAAAGAAGGCCACGCGCTCGCTGAGGTGTCCCGCCTCTTCCGACAGCTGAGCAGCGGTCGCCGACATCTCGTTGGCCGCACTCGCGTTGACCTGCGTCACCTGATCGAGCTGAACGATTGCCTGATTGATCTGCTCGATACCCACCGACTGCTCGCGGCAGGCGGCCGAGATCTCAGATACGAGATCAGACGTTCGTTGGATGTCGGGCACCAGCTGTCGCAGGAGCTCACCAGCCTCCTGCGCAACTCCAAGCGTCTCGCGTGATAGGGTATCGATCTCACTGGCCGCCTGCTGGCTGCGCTCGGCGAGTTTCCGCACCTCCGACGCCACTACGGCAAAGCCCTTCCCATGCTGCCCGGCCCGTGCTGCCTCGATCGCTGCATTCAGTGCAAGCAAGTCAGTCTGGCGCGCGATCTCCCGCACTACGGCGATGCGCTCGGCGATCGTCTCCATCGCGTCCACCGATTTCGCCACGGCGTGACCGGAACGTTCTGCGTTAAGCGACGCGGAGACCGCAATGCGCTCGGTCTGGGTGGCGTTATCAGCGTTCTGCCGGACGTTTGCCGTCATTTCCTCAACCGCTGCAGAGGCTTGCTCGCTGGCTGCTGCTTGCTCCGTGGAACCAGATGACAGTTGATCTGCGGTCGCAGCAGACTGAGTCGATCCCGATGCCACTTGGTCCGCCGACGAACGGACGTCCGACACGATTTCACGCAGGCGGCTCGACATGGAACCCAGGGCACGTTGCAGGTCCCCGATCTCGTCACGCGAGCGAGCCTCGATCGTCTGTGTCAGATCGCCTGAGCCGATGCTCTCCACCAATTTCAACGACCGATCGATCGGGCGTCGAACCAGGCGGTCAGCGAGAAGCCACAATAGGATGAGCGTTCCGACCAGTATTGCCAATCCACTCAGCACGAGCGAGTTGATCTCCTCTCGGACCGGTGCGGACAACGTCGCCATCGGAACGTCCAGAACGACGACCCAGTGACCATCGGCATAGGGAAGGTCGAGGGAGACAAATGAGCGTTCAACGAGGCCAAGTTCGGGAACGTCGAGATTAGCGATGCGCTGCGGCTGGGACGTGGCCAAGGCGGCAGCTAAGGCTTCCGCACCCGCTACGGAGCCGTAGGGCTTCGTCAAAAGGCTTTTGTCAGGGTGGGCAATCCAGTGGCCCTCATCGGATAGAAGCATCACCCGGCCCGTCCCAAGCGGCTTCATTCGCGCGAGCGCGTTGCTGATCTCACCAAGACCGATGTCGATCCCGCTGACACCGATCTGGCGGGTTCCCGACATGACCGGGAACTGCGTGCTGGCATAGAGGATGGGATCCGCAATCAGCGTATCGAGTGAGGGTTCGGTGAAGGACGCCTTGCCGTCGGTGTAAGTCTGCTCCCAGATCGGATCTTCGTAGCTGAGGGGATAAGGTGTCATGACGAGTTGCCCGCTGGCATCCCGGCTCCAGGCAGGCATAAAGTCACCGTTGGCGTTCGCACCAAGAGCTGCATCGTTCTGATTGGCTCGCCCGTCGAACGCATGACCGGGCAACTCGATGAACCAGGTCCCGACCGCCATCGGGAAGGTCTCCAGTGCTATTCTCGCCTCTTCGATCACACTCCTTCGCTCGAGCTCGCCGGCAGCGTGTCGTGCACCCAAGCTCTTTGCAGTAACTTGCGCGCTTGCAGCGATTGGCGTCAGGTCTCCCAGAACCGTACGCGCAGCAAGCTGCATCTCTGCATCCACGCGCGTCTGCATCGTCGTTTCGACCTCAGAAGCGGTCCGCCAGGCCAGAACCGATGTCGTCACTCCCACCGTGAGCGCGATAGCGGCGCTAGAGGCGAGCAGCAGTTTGGCAGTGACGCTGAAGCGCATGGAGATATCCTTCGGTAATCTCCGATTGTGGTAGTCAAAAAATGTGCATGAGATCTAAATGGAACTTACGAACAGGACCTGACGCAGGTCCACGAAAAGTATTTTGGTAAATATGATGTTAGTAAGCCTGCCAATCTTTAGGGTGCTATAATCGCCCCGAGTTGTGAACACAAAAAAGAGAGAGCCTAAGGTTCCTCCTTTCCGTCACCTCCTCCAGCCAATGAAGGCGCTGGGCGCGTCGTCTGGCAGTTCCTCGTATCGTGCGGGATCGACTACGAAGCCGAAGCGACCGACCTCATATTCGCCGCGCGGGATCAGAAACCGCCGGCGCTCCTGGTGTTGATCGCCAACGCTGGCAACGACCTCGGTGAAGCCGGGTCGCTCGTCCAAGATGATGGCGGAACCGACGATCCAGTTCGCCACGTTGGCGGCTTGGAACGCACGCCGATCCTTGGCATGGGACTCGCCGGGCGTGAGCGTCGTGGTGAAGATGGCTTCGTAGGCGTCCGGCTGCGCGTTGCGGATGGTCTTTCGGGCCGACTTGCGTTCCATGGTCGTGAACAGCTCACCGAACGCGAGCGCGATCGCCGCCCATGCGCGGTCCTCCTCGTACCAGCCATCCGTGGCGCGCAGGGCGGGATGGATGCGAGCGTTGGCCTTCGGCGCGACATGGAAGCCGCCGTGGCCGGCGGTCGAGTAGGCGACGATGCCGGCACCGTAGGTCTCGGCGTGCTGCGCCGTGCCCCAGGGCGTTTCATGACGCAAGGACTGGCTTTGGCGGCCAAGGGCGGCCTTCTCGCGCTTGTGGCGAAGCGCCTCTTCGACATGCGCTTTGAACCCGTCCTCGCCCGCCACGTCGCCGCAATGGGAGAAGAAGTTGTCGCGGTTCCAGTCGGAGAAGTGGCCTTGAAGGTGCCAGCCCATCGCGACGAAGAACCCGCCGCCGCGCTTGGGCACCATGGCATAGGCATCATCGCCGTAGCGCGCGGCAACGAGGTTGTCGGCCGTGCGGCCGTAGGCGGCGACGAGAGCGCTCATGCCGCGTCCTCCGCGATGTCGCTCTCCGCTTCGGTGACGATCTCGATCACCGCGTCGCTAATGAGGTTGTCGGCGAGCCACTTCACCGCCCCGGCGTGGTTGGCGGCCAGGTGAAGGAGTTCGCGCCGGTTGGCGCGAACGACCCGCGCGGAGCCTGGTGTCGGGCGGCGCTTCACCTCGAAACGCAAGGACGTATCCAGAGGATAGCGGGCGCTGAAAATAACAAGTGCGTTATCCTCCAGGGAGCCTTTGCGAACCATAATGGCGGGACGTTGCCCCGGCGCCATCTCTGTAGCGACCAGCGTTCCGACATAGTTCTCTCTGTTCCAGTCCGAGAGCTTGCGATTGAAGCGCTCCGGGGGCCGGGGTTTGCCGTTGGAGACGAGAAGCGTAGCGCCAAGCGGCGAGGATTCGATCAGGGTGTGAAGCGACATAATGGTCCTCAATGGGCCGGAAACGAAAAACGCCGCCGGGGTCAGCCGGCGGCGCGTGGATCGGGATGAAAGCGGATCGGGTTATTCGGCCGCGATCGCGTAGTGGGACTGCATCGGGTCGTATCCGACGCCCACGAAGTCGTGGGTCTCGGGAACCTCGTCCTCGACATCCTGGGAGGCCGTGAGGAAGGCCGGCACCTCGGCATCGCCGCCGGTCAGGAAGGCCGGAAGGGCGGCGCCGGCCTCACCCTCGTCGTGTTCGACTGACGCTGCATCGTCCATCAGCGGCGCAGCGGTGACGGTTGCCTCGTGCTTGCCGGCGAAGGCCATGCCGACCGGCAGCCAGGCGGTGGTACGATCGGCCGCGTCGGCGGCAATGCCAACGCGCTGGCGGCCATCCGGTCCGAAGGCCAGTTCCATCGTCTTCGCGAAGTCGGCCTTCTTGCCCCCGGAATGGTCGTGCGCCCACTGCGCATCGATCGTCTCGCAGGCGGTCTCGAGCAGCATGGCCTTCTTGACCCGGCCGAAGTAGTTGGCGGCCGTCGGGCGCCAGTTCTCTTCCACCGCGATGTCCATGCGCGCACCTGCGGCCTCGATCGCCGGGATCGCATCGCTGTCGGTGGAAAGCTGCTGCTGAACGCCCTGCGCAGCGGCAAAGGTGAACAGGGCCTGCTTCTCCGCTGGCGTCAGCGCGCACATGGCATTGAAGCTCTCGGCCTTGGGCAGCGCCATCCATTCCAGCCGGAGGTTGGCCTTCAGCGCCGCAAGGATCGTCTCGGAGACGGTGCCGGTGCGGTGGGCTTCGGAGCCATATGTCTGCGCCGATGTGATGCTGAGATCGATCGGCTTGCGGCTGTAGCCGATGCTGAAGGCCGACTGGCACATCGAGAAGAGCGTGAGATCGAACGCCACCTCGAAGTCGCTGGCGAGGTGGGCCTGGAAGACCTGATGGCGGATGGCGCGAAGGTCCGCGACCAGCGCGCCGGACATCGAGGGACCGGCTTCGGCCTCATCGTCGGTGGACGCCGGCTTGAAGCTGCGCGGGGCCTGGAAGCGCAGCGCGGGAACGGTCCTCTCAGGCTCGGCGTCGACGTCGATGTAGGCGGAGGCTGTATCGGGCTCGTCCGACCCGTCCTCAGCGGCGGCCGCCGCGATGGCCGCAAGGCGCTCGGCCTGGCGCGCTTCCATTGCCGCCGCCTCCTTCGCCTTGCTGAGATCGACCAGAGCCTGCATGTCCTCGCCGCGGACCATGCCGGCCTCGACCTTCAGCTCACCCTGGTGCCCGATCGAAAGGAACACGCCGGCAAGCGCCATGAGTTCGGGCGCGAACACAGGCGCGGCCATTGCCTCGATCTCGGCGTAGCGGGTCTCCAAACCCTCCCATTCGGCCTGCTCGAGGTCGCTGAGCTCATCAGCGTGTTCGAAGGCGTTGATCTGGTCGGTGATCGCGTCGAACTCCTCCTGCACCTCGTCCGGGAGGTCGGCAGCCTCCGGATAGATCCGGCCCATGGCGTTGATCGTCTCGTAGGATACCTCGTGGGCGGGCTCGACCCACTTCCAGAACTCGCGCATGGGCGCGGCGGCGTCTTCCAGCCGCTGCGTGGCAAGGTCATTGAGGAGGCCAACGTCGTCGAGGAACGTCTCGTCGCTGGACGAGAACAGGTCCTGGGTGAACGGCGGCGAGAACCGCCCATAGCTCGTTACGACCGGATCGTAGGAAAGAGGTTCGACATAGAGTGAGCCCGGCATGATGTCAGCGTTGGCCTCATCCAGCATGACCCAGCACCGCTCAAGGCCGGGAAGACGTAGGCGCCGGCGCTCTGTCTCGGGCACCTCAATGGCAATGCGGTCCGCTCCCGGCGGCTGGGTCGTAATCGGGAACAGGACGACGGCGCGGGGGGCGACGTTCAAGGGAACGACGAGGCAGGCGGGCCGTGCCTTGCGGCCATCTCGCTCGCCCCTATCATGCTCTCGCGGCCAAAGAAAGCTGTAGCGGATGACAAGGCCGGTTTCCGGCGGCTCAGTCGTCATTGCCGTGCTCGCGTTCGAAGGCGTCAGCAGCGGCAAGCAAACCCACCTCGATGTCGGAGGGCATTGTATCGAGCGTAAAGGCACGTCGTGGATCGGGCTGCCCGGTGATCTCTTGGTAGTGGTCGATGCTCATGAGGACAAACTTCGGCTTGCTGCGCCGGGTGATGAACACGGGCGCCTTGATGGCGGCCTCCGTGACCTCCCCGACCTGCTTGTTCAAATCGGCGGTGGTGAATGTTCGCATCGTCGTTCTCCGATCCATGATATCCATATAGCATGGGTTTCATGGATTTGTAGGAGAGGGCTTGTTGGCATCTCTCAGGCAACACGCTCGATGTCATCGATCGAACTACACGCCCAATTGCCGGACAGGCGGACCCGCACAGGTCGAGTGTCGGCCATCTGCGCCAGGCGCTCAATGGTCGCGAGCTCCTCATCGCTGGCCTTGCCCAACACCTGGATATCGACCCAATGGCCGCTGCGCCCGACATGGCTGTCGCGAAGGCGATGGTTGGACGAGGTGTAGAAGCTCTCGTTGGGCTCAACGAGCCGGACCTGCGAGGTCAGGAACAGCAGGCCCGATCCGATGTTGCCGCAGAAGGTGAACTTGTCAGCAGGGAGGGTCTTCGGCCCCCCGCCGACCTTGGCACGACCAATCTGCCGGAACGCCTCGTCGAAGGTCGACGGGTTCAACGTAACGCGCGGAGTGATCGCGCGGTGAAAGCGCCAGGGCGGGCGCTCGGGATCAATGCAGCCGACATCGATCTGGTGGAACAGATCGAGGAGGTAGACGGGATCAGCCGGGTACGGACACTCCCGCCAGAGATCGCGCAGGAGCCGGCGCATATTGTCGCCGTGCTGCCAAAGGCGCCGGCGCGCCTCTCGCCATTTGGCGGCGCGTTCGTCGCGGCGCCGCTGCTGGGCGCGCGGCCAGCTCTCGTGCCGGCGCGCCATCTCGGTGTCGACGTCGTACTGAGTCTCGCGGATCAGCTCCGCGAACAGCGGCAGCTTCTCGCACTTCTGGCGCTGCGAGCGCACGAAGGCCGCTCGCTTGCGCGGGGTCTCGGTATAGCCCTCGACGCGGGGCCAGCGTTTGAAGCGCACGGGTGAGCCTCCTATCGCGTTTGGGGACGGGTCGGATCGGAGTGGAGCCAGCGGCGAAGATCGCGGCGCATGAAGCCGATCGGACCGTTGATCTCGGTGACGGTCGCATCGGCTGCGATGCAGCCCATCTCGCGGAAGCCAACGAGGAAGGCGCGCATCACCTCGAGATAGAGGGCGCCGCCGACCAAGGCGATGTCGCGCAGCGGCTCGCCGGCGGCATGATAGAGACCGGCGATCTCGACGCCGGGATGGGCGCCCACGGTGTCGGGCATGGAAGCGAGGCGCGGGCGCGGCCAGCGGGTCGTCATCCCACCGGCGATCATAGCGTCGGCCAGATCACGAGTCAGCCGCGCATCGTAGTCGGCGATCGGCGTCGACGCAGATCGGAATCCGTAATGCGCGGACAGGAAGGCGACCTGGGCAAGGGTTCCGTTTGGATCGGCGGTGCGCAGCGTCTGCCAGAGCGGGCCGTCGTAGCGCTCGATCGCCGGCATCCTGGCGCCATCCGGGCGCTTGGTGGCCGAACAGCTAATGAGGACCAGGCGCGAGGAGCGCTTGGCTCGCTTGACCGGCTGCCGGGTCAGAACCCTGTCGAGCAGGGGCAGGTCCCATTTAAGCAGGGCGCCGGCGCTCATGCGGCGGCCTCCTGGCGGCTCTTGATGAGGGCGGCGATGGCGATCACGGTCTCATGGTCGAGCCCGTTCAGCTCAAGCGAGGACGAGCCGCCGCGGCTGAGCCGGATGCGCCCGAACACCGCGCCGTCCTGGAGAAGATGGGACCGACCATCGTTGTCGCGTGGGTCGGACACGCAGGGGCCGGCGACTTCGGCCAGTGCGGCGCTGGCCTTGGCGAGACGATCGGCCGTCTCGGCACGCCGGTTTTGCATGTCGAGCTGGCGCTGGAAGTCAGGCTCCGCCCGCGCAACGACCTGCGCCAGGATCTCGGCCGCGATGTCGGCAACCGGCTTGGACTGATCGAAGGCGTGCAAGGCAGGCCGCTTGCGGAAGGGCAGCGGCGCGCTGCGGTCGAGAACGACATGGCTGCGCGGGCGGGGCGTGTCCATGCTGGCGACGCCCTGGCTGCCATGCTTGGAGATGCGAAGGCGGAAGCCGTCGGACCGGACCAGGCTGTAGCTGGCATAGTGGCTGGCGGAATGGGCCTCCTCGGGATGGTCCGGTTCCCAGCCCTGACCGGTCAAGGTCGTCAGCGCATGGGCGAGCTGGAAGGCAAAGCTCGTCCACTGCGAATGAAGGGCGCCGCCTTCGCGCGGGAAGGTCTCGGCGTAGCGCTCGGCAAATCCAACCATCGGGTCGCTCCCGACGAGCCGGGAAAGCCTCGCTCTCCTCCTATCAGCCCGTCGAACGGGCTCCCCTTCCTCTCACTTGGGTTCGAGATCGTCGTTTCTGAACTCGGCGTGGCCATAAGCCAGCAGGCAGGCATTCAGCCGCAGCTCCATTAGCTCCCGCAGCAACTCGGCGTCCTTCAGCGCGTCCACCGGATCGCGCCGCACGGCGTCCAGTAGAGCCTGCCGGAGCCAGTCGCTTGTGGCGGGATGCGTGACCATACTGGCGATGCCGGCGTCGATCGCCGGCAGGTTCTCCGCACCGAACAGGGCGTGAATGTCAGGCTTGCGTCGCTCGCTCATTGCGTCCTCACCGCACCCTCCAGATCCAGCGCCGATCGGCGCTGGAGCGTCTCGTCCAACTGACTTCCTCACGCTGCCAGCGCCTCGGGCTTTGCAGCCCGGTCGAGTATCCAGTCGGACGCTTTGGTTGCCAATGAAGCGGCCTGGAAAATCGCCTTGCTGTCGCCACGCAGCACCTCCAGCCAGTTGCCGATATAGTCGGCATGGCGCACTGTGGGCACGATGTTGTGGGCAGCGCAAAGGTAGGCCGCCGCGATCTCGGCCACGAGCTCCTCGCGCGCGTATTTCTCGGTGCCGAACCGGTCGAACTCGCGGTTCAAACGGTGCTTAGCGCCCGTCGAATGACCGAGCTCATGGAAAGCTGTCCTGTACCAGTTGATGGGGTCGGTATAAGCCGCCATCAGCGGGATCGCGATCACGTCGTCGGCGGGACGATAGAACGCCTTGTCTGGGTGATTGATGAAGCGAACGCCGGTGGCGGCGATGGTGCGATCGGCGGCCTCGACGCGCGGCAGGTCGCGATCGGGGTCGATGTCGGGCGCCTCGATGCCGGTGATAGCCGCGTCCAGCCCATCGCACTGCGCGACGTTGAAGACCGTGTAGGCCTTCAAGAACGGCACGACGGATGCATCGCGGCCTTCCTCGGCGGCGCGCACCTTCTCACCCTTGGGCGTGTAGGTGCCGGCGCGCACGATCTGCGTGCCCTTCTCGCCCCGGCGCACATGGCCGCCGGCCTCAACCGCTTGCGGGAAGGTGAGCCAGCGCTGCGTGGGGAAGCCCTGTTCCGAGCCGTGCAGCCACAGAAGCAGGACGTTGATGCCGGAATAGGTGTTGCCGGTGGTGGCGTTGGCCGGGAAGGAGAACCCTGCCTTACCAACTCCCGACTTCCAGGGTTTGGTCCAGGGCAGAATGCCGCTTTCGAGGTCGCGAATGATCTTGGCGGTCACGGTGTCGTAGATCGAGGCGCGGTCCATGTCGAAGATCCTTTGACGGGCCGGGAGGCGCTGTGCCTCTCTCTCACTCAAAGCCCGTCACCGGGCTTTCCCTGACTTTCCCTCTGTCGCGCAGACAGGCAGGCAGGATTACAACCGTCGCAATTCTCAGGCCATCACGGTTAATTCGATGTACAACCCAAGCCAACATCGAGCACTAAAATCTCAGGGGCAAAACCCACGCGCCCATTGGTTTTGTGTGTGGCTTGATGTAACAAGCCTCAACCGTGGTGTGTGCTAAGGCAACATAATCGTGTGCTCTGGGTCGGGCACCATACTTGATCATGACAGCGTTCCGAGCGATTGCGTTTTACGCTCATTTGTCTTTAGATTACGCGAGGACCATTCCAGCGAGACGTGCTAAGACCGCGACCAATTGGGATGTTGCCAACTCACGGATACGATAAGATTGTCATCGGGGGACTTCGGGATTGTGCTGGAATCGTCGGTGAACAAGCCGAAACAAGGTGGGTATGATCCGCTGGACATCCACATCGGGCAGCGCATTCGCGACACCCGATTGGCTCGCAATATGAAGCTCGAGACGTTGAGCGAGCGGCTCGGGATCATCAGTCAGCAGCAGCTTCAAAAATACGAGTCCGGAGCGAACCGCGTTTCGGGGTCGATGATGTTCCGGATCGCCTCCATCCTGGAGGTCCATCCCGGCCACTTCTTCTCGGGGCTGGTGGATCCCAGGACGAAGCAGAAGCTGCCTGAAGTCGGCCTTCAGGGCCATAAAATTCTCAGGCAGCTTGATGGCCTGGACCCGGATTTGGCAGAGATCCTCGAAAAGCTGGTTTCGAAGGTCAAACGCATTGGCAACAATCCCTAGGGTTCTTCTCTCGCTCGCTATCGGCTGGGCTTTGTTCGGATCGATTGGTGCTCAGGCCCAAGGGAGCAGGATCGAAGGGCGGGCAACAGTGGTCGATGGCGACACGCTCGCCATCGAGGGCTCGAAGGCTCGCATTCGCCTTTATGGCGTGGACGCGCCGGAGAGCAGCCAGACCTGCGACGATGCCGGTGGCAAGCGCTATCTCTGCGGTGGCCAGGCCGCGCAATATCTGGCCGATCTCATCGGCCGCTCGGGTCGGGTGACGTGCTTCGAGGAAGACCGCGACCGCTATGGTCGGATCGTGGCAGAGTGCTCGACGCCGCAGAACGTCGTCTTGAACGCCGCGATGGTGAAGGCGGGCTGGGCGATCGAGTACCGCCAGTACAGCGACGGCCGCTACGATCGGGAAGAGGCTGAGGCGAAGGCGGCCAAACGCGGGCTATGGGCGGGCCAGTTCATCGAGCCGTCGAAGTGGCGCAACAGCGGCGATCGGCTCGCGAGCGAGCGTGTCGCGTCTGGTCAGCCGGAGGGATGCGCCATCAAGGGCAACATCTCAGGATCGAACCGGATCTATCACTCGCCGGGTCAGCAGAACTACGCCAAAACGCAGATCGACGAGGCTGCCGGCGAGCGTTGGTTCTGCACGGCCGCGGAAGCAGAGGCGGCCGGATGGCGCCCGGCCAAGCGGTGAGCCGGGATGCAGCGCGCCTTTGAAATTGACGCTGGGAACGGCGAGACGTTCACGATCGAGAGCAGCCTGGATGGCGTGCGGTCGCTCTTTCCGGCGACGCTCGCACATCACTCTCGCCTTCACGAGAGTGAGGAAGACGCCTGGATGTGGATCCATGCGGTTCGGGCTCGCCAGGTTGCCGAAGAGGATCGGAGCGAGCGCGAGTTCGAGCTTCGCATCGATACGGTGATGAAACGCACCTTCCGGGTGCGAGCGACGAGCTTCGATGAAGCCGGGGCCAAATGGGCGGCAGGCGAGGCCGAGCTAGTCTGGCAGAAGCATACCGATCCCAGCGATCTCCAGGTGATCGATCCCAAATCCGGGCAGTGGACCTTCTTCCGCGTGGACGAAGAGGCAGCACAGGACGGCGACGGCTCAATCGAGGACGGACGAGCCGACGTGACGACAGGGACGATCAAAGCGCCCTGATGTCGCCGATAATGCCGGCGGCGTTCTCCGCAGGAATATGCCACGCCTTTGCGCCGGTGTTCCATTCCGACCGGCCTTCGATGATCGGCATCATGCGATCATGCAGACGGCCGTGGAAATGCCACCATAAGCCGATGTTGCCATCGTCAAAATGGTAGACCCTGACGGGTCCGACAGATGTTTCGACCAGCTCGCTGGCATCCGAAACATGCGCTGGGATGACGAAGTTCGGGAGCTTTTCGTAATCGGCTTGGAGCACGGGATATCCTTGGGTTGGATCAGCGGTATTGGCCGGTAAAGAGGTCGCCGATGGCTTTCGACGCTCGCCAGGTGAGCCATCGCTGGGTGCGATGGCGAGGACGGTCGTGTGCGAGATGGCAGCGCTGACAAAGCGCGCGGAGGTTGGCGGCATCATTGTTGGCCACGTCATGATCGAGATGAGCGCACGCAATCACAACGTAGACGAAGCGGGCTGGGATCTTTGACGGGAGATGCTTGGGAGCTGGAAGGTTGGTTCGGGTCCCCCTCCCCTTCTCGTCACGCCAGCGCTGAGCCTCGCCATCGTACCAACGGCCATCGGTCAATTGGCAAACGAGCTGCTTGTGAGGACGCCTGCATTGTTCACAACGGCCATTGGCGCGGCGAAAGCGGATCGAGGCCGAAAGCTGCGGCCAGTCAATGGGATAGAAGCCTCGCATCTCAGGTTTAATCGGCACGAGGCTATCCAAGGCTGGAACCGAACGGTCGTTCGCTGGGGGTTCGACCGTGAGTCTAGCGGAAGGTGGACTCCTCGGCCAAGCGAGAAATCGGGTTTCGTAGAGGACCCGCGCCAGCGATCGTCACCCGAATGGGCCAGGACCGCTCAGGGCCTGGGGAGCGATGCTCCTAGAGCGCGCCCGAAGGGGGCGTCCCTTCCCTTTTTTGCCTTCTGCGGACCTTTGAAGTCTTGATGAAGATCGTTCAAGGCCTCAACCAAGTAAGCGAGCTGCTGAGCCGTCTGCGGAACTTGCGCCTGAAGACGCTTGATTTTGTGTTCCATGTCCGTTATTTCAGCCCTCTTTGTCCCATTTATGCCGTCAATTCCAGCCAAAAGACTATATACGTCGACTTCCAAAAACTGTGTGATCCGAACGAGCGTCGAAACGGAAGCTCTGTTTCGCCCAGTCTCATATTTTTGAACTTGCTGATAGCTGACTCCAAGCATTTCACCAAGGGATGTCAAGCTTATCCCGCGATGAACTCTGAGATTACGAAGATTTGCACCGAACATGACATCGTACGGGTCCAAGTCTGGTCTTTTGTTTTTCAAACTACTCTCCATCACATTTCCGCCTGCACACGACTCAGCTTCTATATCTATTCAAACCCTAAGTGGCCTGGAACGCTGTATACCTAATCCGGATCTTCATTTAAGCTCGAATTCTTTCCTGTAGCCCATCCGCCGTGGCACCGGAAGTTGCAAAACGAACCGTCAATGCACTGGCATTCCAGGGGTTCGAACGCGTCACATCAATTTAACGTTCTCAATTTGATACCTGAACCTTACAACTTTGCATCTGCACATTTGTTGAACAGCGTTCGGATTAATTTAGAAGCGCTCCACGGGTGAGAATGTCTCTGAAACGACCGTTTTTGCGACAAATATCCGCTGTCAACGAGTGGGGCCGTCCTGCAGCGCCATCACGGCAGCAAAGCGCCCAGTCCTGTCGACCAGACGAAACTCTCGACGTCCCGAAAGCGGACGTCACGCCAGCGCAGCGAACGTTCAGGATCGGTCCGTTCTAGGCAGTGTCCCCATAACAGGGTTCACGGTTTTGGGTTGATCTGATTCAATCTCCTGAGAAGGAGGTTGGCATGCGTCGCCATGAATTGACGGATCAGGAGTGGTCGGTGATCGAACCGCTATTGACCAAGAACAGCCGCGGCGTGCATCGCGTGGACGACCGGCGGGTAATCAACGGCATCCTGTGGCGGTTTCGGACCGGGTCGTCCTGGCGGGACGTGCCTGAGCGCTACGGCCCTCGCACCACGTTCTACAACCGCTTCACGCGCTGGCGCGCCGCCGGCGTCTGGGATTGGCTGCTGGAGGCTGTGAGCCGAGCCTACGACGGCGACATCGTGATGATCGACAGTTCCTGCGTCCGCGTCCATCAGCACGGCGCCGTGGGCAAAAAACGGGGCCTGCCGATCCTTGCATGGGACGTTCACGCGGCGGCCTAACGACCAAGATCCATGCCCTGGTGGATGCCAAGGGCCGGCCCGTGCGTCTCGAACTCACCGCCGGGCAAGCTGGCGATGCGCCCATGGCGGCGAGGTTGCTCGACACCGTCGCGCCCGGTGCGACAGTCATCGCAGACAAGGCCTACGACACGGACGGTATCCGGTCCTTCAAGGCTGCGCGAGGTGCCTGGGCGAACATCCCGCCCCGCTCGATGCGCAAGGCCACCTTCGCCTTCAGCCGCTGGGTCTATCGCCAGCGCAACCTCGTCGAGCGCTTCTTCAACCGCCTCAAGCAGTAGCTGTCTGGCTACCCGCTACGACCGACGGCCCGACAACTTCCTCGCCGCCATCAAGCTCGCAGCCGTCCGCATCTGGATCAATGCGTAATGAGCCCGCTCCCTAGGTGATCTCTTTGCCGTTTGCCCATCAAACGTGGCCTCCGCATATGTGGAGATAACAACTCGCTCGGTCTCGGAGAGGCACCCTCAAAACGGACCATTATGATATCGTCCATCTCCCCGCTTAGGTTATATACAGCAAAGGAGGCCGACGGCATCGAATGCCATTGATGAACATGCTGTGAAGGATGCTTTGCGGAAGTATTCGCCAGGCGCCACTATTTCGACTCATGTAGCGGATCGCGTTGGCGATATCTCGCGTGTCAACGAGCGGCCTGCGATCGGCTTTCTCAACCGCAGCCAGCAAGGTGTTCGTTCTATTCATGAACTCTCGTATTGAGCACTACGACGGTTAAAATTTTCCTGACCGCCTCACTAAGCTGGCAGGAAACCTAGGCTGTAGACCTGAGGCTGTAGCTTTAGAGTTAGAGCGAGATAGGCCTGGTTGAAGGAGGCGAAGTCCGTCACCTCGTTTACCTCGTTGGCAATCAACGACCGCCTGACCTGATACCAGCCGGCATCCGGCCGCCCAAGCTTGAATTCGTCAATGATCTTTTTACCAAACTTCTGCCCATGGAAGAGGCGGAACAGCTTCAGTCCCTCGTCCATCACCAGCTTTGCCTCTGGCGTCAGCTTCAGTTTGCTCATGTACTTCGACATGAAATCAGACTCGAATCGTCCGGTCTTCAGTCCGACCTGCTTCTCGGTGAAGGGGATGAAATGGTTGATCAGGGACCAGTCTTTCCCACCGTACTTGAGCTTGTCGGCGCCGGCGGAGAGGTTACTGCTGTTGAATAAGGTCCATACAAGGCAGTCGGCCTTCCAAGAATCGCTCAGCAGATGATTCGACTGTAGGAACTGATCACGGTCGTTGAGCCAAGTCGGACGGATCAAACGGCGGACGGCGAACATGACTGCGACCTGCCACATGTTGGCTTCGGTGATGAAGAAGCCACGTCCGCTTCCGAATCCCGAGGACATGATCATAGTCAACTTCCCGGCCTGCTGGAGATCGTTGCCGGCGCAATTGAACCAGCCGAGCGCTCCGTCGGCCCAGGCACGACCCCGGATATCCCCCGTCGATGTGGCAGGCTCTACCGCACCCTTGAGCGGGATTGCCGGCGTTTTGTTGGAACGTGGACGAACCGGCCATGTCGAAAGGAGGAGATGGTTCTCGATATTCGTGAAAATCTTATCGCCGATGTAGACAGCATCCTTGTCTAGAACATCGACCTCCACCTCGTCTATTCTCTCCGGCTTCGAGGTGTCCCAGATCAAAAACCCAATCGGGAAGTCACCCTTTAGGCCGTCAAAGGCGCGACTATGAACGACAAAGCCGCCAAGATACTTCGCTAGCCAAACCGTTCGAAAATCTTCAAAAGCTTGGGAGTTTATGTACTTGAGTGTTCCGAATGTGGCGACGGTGGCGACAGGAATTTCCTTATGAACGCGAGCAAGGAATTGCGTGAACAACTCGTTGCTTGCCTTGCCATAACCTTCCATTCCGGCCACCGCGAACCTCGACCTAGCGACGTGCTTTTTGCTACGGTCTATGCCTCGGCTAACGGCGTTCTCAGAGCTGGTCGCCTCGGCATATGGTGGATTAATCAGTACCAAGACTTTCTTGGCGCCCTTCTTCTTCATCCGTGCATCGGCAATCGCGGTCCGCAGTGTGATCGGCAACTTTCCCGAAAGGGAATAGTCGATGTTGCCGAACTCGTTCACGTCGTCATTTAGGTAATCGTATTGAAATATCGTCGCGCCGACGCATGTCTGAGAAGCCCGCATGAGGTCAATATCGGCCTGATCGATCGTCGACATGAAGACGTTGCGATAATTTGAGTGCTTAACTTCGAGATTGCCGACGCCGCAACACATGTCCCATACGATATAACGCTTCTGCCAATTCTTGCCGAGGACGTCGGTTAGCTCGGCATACGCCTTATCTACGACATGCAGTGGTGTATAATAGGCGCCCTTGAATTCCCGCTCTATGATAGGAAGTAGGCTGTCCCTGCGCTCGAGTAGATAGTGTCTGTACTCCTCTTCGGGAGGTCTGTGATAGATCGCCCAGAAGTTCCGATAGCCGCGCAGGCTGTTGAGCTCGTAAGTGGTCCCGTTCAGGACGAAGACTGGCTTGTCGCCATCATGGAGCAGCTTGGCTGGAAGGTCTTTCATGGCTGATTTGGTGCCATCGTGCATGATGTCGGCGAAGAAAAGCAGCGCGTAGTCCACCCGCGAGACGCCATCCAGCTCCTCGCCAATCATCGAGATCCACTTGTCGAAAACCTGTCGCAGGTTGTCCGGTGTGATGGGTGTTCGGATGATTTTTCCGGCGCTGATAGCTTGCCGGATAGCAGCGATAAAGTCCTTCTCGTAATGATCGAGCTGGTATACGACGAAGTGGGTCTCAATGTATGGTGCGATCTGCACCGCCAGAGACTTGTCAATCTTCGATCCCGACTTTGGCCATTTGATAAGCTTGTCGTCGAGGATTGGCAGTGCCTTCGCCGTTTCCATGACTGCCGCCTTCTCTGTATCAATGACACAGAGAAAGGGAGGTATCTGCTCGCCCAGCTTGCGAGCGCTGCGGACGTAGAACAACAGCTGGGCGAACATTGTCACTGGCGCTGTTGGGGAGCCCTTCGCCTCAAACCAAACCTCGTCGGTACGGATGTCGACAAGGGTTTTATTGTAGCTCTTTAGTCCTATTGCTTTGACGTAGGCGTCCTTGACGTCCTCCTCTGTCTTTGCCTTCGAGAGGTCCTGCTTCAGTGTCATAAGTCTAGGCAATCCTGCTGAGTTAGGTTCTTGTCCGGAGCGTCGGCTTAAGTTATCCGAGCGCGGCCTCCGTTAGGATTGCCTCGTCGGGAAATATATGCAGCGCGCGCACGCACTCCTCGGCAGTCGAAGGATTGTCACTGAAATAGACGACGACTAGGTCCTTAAGTGCCCTCGTGCAACAAACATAGAAAAGGCGTCTCGTTCTATCGATTGAGGTCGGCTTACCCTCAGCCATGTTCTCCAGATCGCGCTTGGACGGGGGCTTTACTCCGAAATACTTGTCATAGGAGAACTGCGCATGGGTTCCTTCATCATCGTCGAGGACAACAAGCACGCGCTCGAACTCAGCACCTTTAATCCCTTGCTGCGTCGAGAAGGGCGACGATTGCCTGATGTATGTCCTGTACCCGCGGAACTGGCGAGCTGGGCATGCTAGGTAGCGGTCCATGGCATCTATCTCTAGCGAAGCCGACTCCTCGTCCTCGCCTTCTTCTCTCTGCTCCTCGTCCTCTGAGGCGTCGTCATTCTTAGGAAGCGCTTCCCCAATAAACGCTGAGATACGTGGATCGAGAGTTGTGAGGTCTTTCTGCGCCAGATGGACGAGGACGTCTCGAACTGTAGCCCTGCCGTCAGCCATCATAGCTACGAGTTCGGCAACCGCAGTTCGCAACGAGGCGAGTAGGTCCGCGACTTTAGACTTGGACAGCGCCTCACGCTGGAGCCTAGGGCACGACCTGCGCAGGAGCGATATCGCCTCAAATTCGTTACCGACCTCCATCGCCTCAACGACGGGCAGGACGAAATTGACGAAGGGCTTAAGTGGCCATGACGTTGAATCGAGGAAGCCGTCGCCGAACGCGCTCGGCGCCTTATCGTTCATAGCGGCATAGAGTTGGCCAAAACCCAAACGGTTGGCCGCCATTCGATGCACGATGACCAACAATTTGAAGTCAGCATCGGGGCCGTCGGCCCAGCAGGGATCGGCCTCCTCGTTCGAAACCAGACGTCGGACAGCGGCAATTCTCTCATCCCGATTGCCATCAGCTGGCAGCACGAAGATGCGCGCCGAGCCTTTGACAGGAAGGGGCGCTCCGCCGGCAGGGTTCTGCACCACGCGGCCTCCAGTCTGCACGAGGTCGTCACCGTCGCGCCGAATGGCGTTCGCCACGGCTAGCACTTGCGTTGGGCACCGGAAGTTCTCTTCCTTGGCAATCGTTTCCCAGCCATCCTCAAGCGGGATGTCACCGATGCCAGTAGCATATATGCGTTGCATGGGGTCGCCGAAGAAGCCGAGGCAGAAATCGGCACCAGCTTGCGCTGCCACCGCTTTGAGAGCCCCCACGACGATCGGCTGGGTATCCTGGCTCTCGTCTACGAAGACAATCGGGAACTGCTGTGAAACCAGGGTCCGGAACAGTGGGCGCTCCACCATAAAATAGGCGGCCATGCGGATTATGTCGTCATGACCTAGTACGCCACGAGAATAATCGCTACCAGTCCCGTAGTTGAACGCCCCCACCTTCTCGACCATAGGGATCGAGGCGGTATACCGATCGAGGTCGTTGCGGTTCTTAACGCGCGTGCGCGGCTGGACACGCGGTCCGAAATTGGCGGCCGTCGCCTCGAGCTCCGCGATGCGTTCATTGATCCGACGGATCACCCAGGCTTTGATGTCCGTCTGGAAGGACCGCGTGATCGACCACAGAAAGCTATGGATGGTCGAGACGTGCAGCAGCGGATTGTTGCCTACATCTGCCCAAATTTCGGCGGCTGCTACCTCCGTATAGGTGATGCAGGCGATCCGCCTGCGGCTGCGTTTGAGCTCCTCCCCTCGCATATGGATGGCAGTGGCCAGCGCCTTGACCAATGACGTGGTCTTGCCTGAGCCGGCTCCCGCCACCATGACGAAACCACGCTTCTCCTTGCCACCAAGGGAGGCCTTGACGCGCTTGTCGGCCTCGGTGTCCGGCTTGTCGATCCGCCCACCGCTCATTCAGCTTCGCCCTCGACGGCCTCTACCGCACCGACGACGGCCTCGGCCTCCTGTACCACCTCGAGATCAACCTGTTCGGCCAACCAGCTGAGACCATCCCTGATGTACTTCGGAGTCGTCCAGCCCTCCGTGCCGGAGGCCATGATTTCCAGCGCGAATTTTGTCTTGTCGAAGTGCTTGCCACCAACCCGCTTGTGTAGGCCTTCCGCAAGTGCCGCGACGTCTTCAGGAGCCTTCTTGAGCTTAAGGCCCACGTCCTTGCGCTCGATGGCTTGGCACCATTCAGCGTTCTCGAGACCAAAGGCCTCTTCGAGCGTGCGACCGCACACTGAGACCGTCGCGCCACCCCAGGCGACGTCGGTGGCAACCTGATACGCCACCAGAACCTTCGCCGGTTCGGAGCCGGTGATATGAGCTGTTTTCTCGGCTGCGTCCGCTTTCAGCAGATCGCCTATGAGCCGCTTCTTGGGTAGCCACTTGATCAAAGTCTGGTTTGAAGTTTCAGCATTTTCGACCGAGGGAAGGCAGGCCTTGCCGTATCGCTTCATTGCTGGCTTTCCCTCCTCAGCGTCAGGAACCTCGAACTCGACCTCCTCGTCCTCCTCCGCATCCTCGTCGATTGAATCTGGGATCGGCTTGGCGGTCACGCTGTCGATGTCCGTCACAATAAGTGTTGTGATGCCAAGAAACTCAATCAGCTCTTTGAATCGATGACCAAAAGCGCCGCTGACTTCGAGGATGCAAAGCGAAGCGGACCGAAGCGTCGGCGCTTCTCGCTCGATCATGATGGGCATGAGGAGCCGTTCTACGTTGCCTTCCACCAAGATGGCGGCATCTGCAAAGAACAGGTCGCAATGAGTCAGCTTCAGATAGCGCTGGAGGAAATGCCGGTCCCTAGGCGCCTCTCCAGCCTGAAATGCTGAGAGATTGAGGACAAGCGTAGTCTGCTCCCCATCAGCATGCCTCCGGAAATATCGGATCGGAGCGAAGCCTCGCTCGTAGAGGATGTGCGGCGAATGGGTCGTCATCACAACTTGGCTGTTGTAGGCGCTCTCTTCGTCCTCTTTGACAAGGCTTAGCACGTTCCGGATGAAGACCTGCTGCAATTGGGCATGCAGGTGCGCCTCAGGCTCCTCAATGAAGATCAGGTGTAGCGGTGCGCGATTCTCCTCCTCGGCCTTCCACTTCCCGTGAATATCGAGTATCTCCACCACCATGTAGATCAAGTTCTTAAAACCCAAGCCATTGTAGCTATCGGGCAACCGAGCGGCGTCGTCTCCATCGCCGAGCACGTAATGGATCTTGGCGTCCTGGCTCATTACCGTTGCAGGGTTGAGCGCTGACTTGATCTCTAGCCGTGGATTGTTAAGGCCGGGATAGCCGAGAGTGGCAATACGGTCGAGCGTGTCCTTGAAGACGTCTTTGAGGTGGTCGTTGAGCCCCGCTTCGGATTTGAAAAGCGCCCTGAGGGCCGTGTGGTCTTCCTCCCGTTGGCTGAGGTTGCGTTCGTAGAACCGGCTTAGCCGGCGGGACAGGTCCTCGGACCGGCCCGAACCGCCTTCGGTTTTCGACGCCGGATCGGCGAGGTGGCGTTGGGCGTTAAGACAATCGACTCTAACAAGCGACCTGAGTACAGCAGCCCCGCTTACCTCGCCAGCGAGGGGAGCTGGGCTGTAGCCGATTTCCTCCACCAAAGCGGAATCGAACCGCGCGCGATCCAATACGCTGTAGCGGAGCTCGAACTCGAGGTGAAGTTCCTTCTCGAGGTAATCGGTGAGCGATTTCGGCCAGGGCTTGTAGTCGCCAGCCTCGTTCGGCAGCGCAGCAGCCTTTTCCGTCACCGCGGCCTTGCGCTCCCTGAAACGCTTCAGCAGTTCTGATGACGAGCAAGCAGCCAGTTCCACTCGCATGCCGACCATGCTGCCTTCCCATGCCGTGCTCGGCAGTATCGGCATCACAAGGTACAGATCCTCTGCGTTCACCTTGAACCATAAATCCAGCACGATGGATGGGATTTCGGCAGTGGCGTCGCCGATAGGATCAGCCACCTCAAGAGCGTTAAGCTGCTTCCATGTGTGTGAACTGAAGTCAAACAGCGTGAACCGGTCCTTCGAGCCAGACAGGAACATCATTATGGCTTGAGTAGCCGATGTTTTGCCGCTGTTGTTGGAGCCGACAAAGATCGAAATGTCCGATCCCAGCTCAATATGCGCGTCGCGAAGCCGACGAAAATTCTTCAAACGATACGAATGCAGATACATAGTCGAGGACTCAAATGTAATGCGTGCGTGGCGATACCGTTACAATGCATTAAAGCAGACCCATCCTCTTCTCCAATCACAACTAACGAATGTGCGGCATATGGTCGCTACAAGCTGTGTCAGCGGATTGCTGCTTCCCTAATGGCTGGGGTTCGAGAAGTGTCGAAGGCGCCAAGTCGGTATCGTGCCCCTCCTCCAGTTGAGTTTTAGATCGTGTGGGCTGTAGCACGCTTGCTGAAGTCGCGTTAACGTTGTGCGTTATGCGCACGCCTCTCACTTTCGTTCACGCCGCTGACATCCATCTCGACAGTCCACTGCATGGTCTTTCGCGCAAGGATGAGGCTTTCTCGCAGCTCGTACGCGGGGCGACGCGAACTGCGTTTGCTAGGGTCGTTGACCTCGCGATCGATGAAGGCGCTGCCTTCGTGGTGATCGCAGGCGATCTCTATGACGGCGCCTGGAAGGATCAGTCTACCGGCCAGTTTGCGGTCGCGCAGCTCGCTCGGCTGACGCGTGCCGGTATCCGTGCGGTCATCTCCTTTGGCAACCATGACGCCGAAAGCCGCGTCACCCGACATCTGACGCCGCCCGAAGGTGTCTACATGTTGGCGAATGCAAGGTGCGAGACTGTGCTTTTCGATGATCTCGGCGTTGCGATCCACGGTCGCTCCTACAAGCAGGCTGCCACCACGGAGAATATCGCGGCCACCTACTGCCCACCAGTGAAGGGGATGCTCAACGTCGCCATGCTCCATACTGCGCTCGATGGGCACGAGGGCCACGCGAATTACGCGCCCTGCTCACTCGCTGAGCTTCAGGCGGCGGGACACGACTACTGGGCGCTTGGCCACGTCCACGACCATGCCGTGCGCTCGACGCATCCACATGTGGTCTTCGCGGGCAACACGCAAGGACGGCACGTTCGCGAAACCGGTCCGAAAGGCGTGGTCGTCGTGCGCGCCGAAGATGGAGCGATCAGCACCGTCGAGCACCGGGCGACCGACGAAATCCGTTGGGCAAATCTGCGCGTCGATGCAAGCTGTGCACGTGATACCCTCGAAGCCCTCACCGCGATACAAGCCGAACTTCGCCCGGTCGTAGCGGCAGCTGAGGGGCGCCCAGTCGCGGCGCGTGTTGCCGTTGTGGCCGATGCAGCACTGGCAATGCGACTTAATGCTGATCCGTCCTTCTTCGAAACGGAAGTGCGGGGTCACGCCGCAGGCATCTCCGACACGCTCTGGATCGAACGGGTGAAGGTCGCGGCGCGTGCAGAAGCGGGCACCTACGGTCTGCCGCCGGAACTTCGCGATCTCCTCGACCAGGCGATGACCGACCCGGACTGTCGCCGCGCGATCGAGGCCGCCATCGCGCCGCTCGTCGGAAAGCTTCCGACGGAAATTGGGGACGCTGAGACCGCACCGCTCATCGCCTTTGCAAGGGCCGGCAACGGCGAAGCTATTGTCGAGGCAGCGCGCAGCCTCATTGAAGCGCGGCTCGCGGGAGACAAGGATTGATGCGCTTCCGGAGGCTCGAACTCATCCGCTACGGGGGCTTTGCCGATCGCGTCTTCGACTTCGGTGAGGGCGGGCCGTATCTGCATTTGGTGGTGGGACCAAACGAGGCCGGCAAATCCACTGCGCTTGCAGCGATCGGCGATCTTCTGTTCGGAATCCCCGGTCAAAGCAGCCAGAACTGGCACTACGACTATTCCCAGCTTAGGCTGCGCGCGCTAATCGAGCACGACGGGGAAACGATCGACGTAACGCGGCGCAAGGGCAACCGGGATACGCTGTTGCAAGCTGACGGAACGCCCTTCAAGGCAGACCCACTAGCCAAGCTTCTCGGCGGTTTGGACCGGACGGCGTTCGAGCGGATGTTCGGTCTCGACCACACGAAACTTCGCCGCGGCGGCGAGGGGATCCTCAGCGGCCGCGATGACGCTGCGCGGATCACGCTCGAAGCAGGTACCGGCCTTTCGCATATCGGAACCGAGTTGAAGAAGCTCGAAGAGGCCGCTGTCGCGCTGTTCAAGCCGGCGGGTCAGAACCCGCCCGTCAACCGCCTGCTGCGCGAGCGCACCGAGGCGTTGGGTCGGGTCCGCCAATCTTCCATTGGCGATGCCGACTGGATGAAGGTACGCCAACGCCGGACTGATGCCGAAACGCGGCGCCGGGCGCTGATCGAGGAAGCGGAAGCCATGAGTCGCGAGCAGGCGCGGCTTGATCGCATTGCGAGGGCGCGCGCCCCCTTCGCCCGGCTGAAGGAAGCGCGACGCGAACTGGACGAGCTGCGCGATGTTCCGGACATGGCCCCGGACGCCGGCGAACGCTTCGCCTTGGCGAAGGCCGAGCGCGGCACGCTCGCTGCGCTGGCGACGCGGGTCGAGGCAGATATCGCGCGTGTCGCGGCTGTGATCGATGCCATTGCAGTGCCGGGTCCTATCCTTGCCGAGCGCGCAGCGATCGAAGCGTTAGATGAGCGCCGCCCGGTGATCGCCACGGCAGCCATGGACCTAGAGCGCCGACGCGCCGAACTGGAGCGTATAGACGCGCGGATTACTAGCGCACGCGCCGAGGCGCACCTTAGGGACGGAGTTGCGCTCCCGACGGTCGGCTGGCGCCGACGTGCCGTCACGCATTTGGAAGCGCGCCGCGATCTGCGCCAGCGCGAAGCAGTTGCAGGCAAGGAGCGAGCGAGAATTGCGGTCGCTCGCGCGGAGGGCGCGGCCGAACTCGCTCGACTAGGCGATTTCGTCGATCCGGGAGCAGTGAACGAGGCCTTGGCCACTTTGCCGATGGACGTTGAGACAAGGCTCGGACAGGCGGAGAAGGATGCCGCGCGGAGGCACACACGCGCAAACAGCCAGCTGGAAGGCCTTCGTCCATGGGCGGGCACCGCGGCGGTGCTGGCGAGGCTGGAGCTGCCGAGCGCCGCGGAAGCTGGTGAAGCGCAGAGAACGATCGATACGGCTCGAAACGAGGCTTTCGCTGCGCGCAAGGAAGCAGAGGCTGCAGAAACGACCGCGATCCGAGAGAAGAGCAAGCTGGCGACGATCACAGCAGGCGATACGCTGCCGACGCCAGATGCCATTGCGGCACAGCGTGCCTCCCGCGACCGGGTGGTCGATGCTGTGCGTGAACGTCTCGCGTCCGAGCGCCGCGCCGACGACGAGGCTACCGGATACGCGCTGAGGGAGGCGGTCGCCGAGGCCGACCGCCTCGCAGATCGACGGGACGGTGAAGCCACGCGTATCGCCGAACACGGGCTCGCCGTCGTGGGCCTCGCCGAAGCCGAGGAATTGCGCGCTGCAGCGGAGAAGCGACGGAGCGTGTGGGCCGCCGAGTTGGAGCGGGCGGAGGCTGAGTGGGCCGCTCGCCTCGGCGCGCTGGGGTTCGAGAGACCGATCATTGCCGCCGATTTTGCAAACTGGCTGATGCAGCGGACGGCGGCACTCGAAGCCGGGCGCGAAGCGACGGAAGCGCTCGAGACACTGCAAGAGTTGCGAGCCTCGATCGAGCGCTCTCGAAGCCGGATCCGGCAAGCGCTGGCAGATGCCGGTGGCGGCGGAGTTGCGCAGGATGATCCTGGGCTCATTGAACGAGCTCGCCGTTTTGTCGCTGTTTCGAGCGAGAGCGCCACCGCGCGCGAACGCATCGCTCGGGAGATGGTGGTGATCGATCGCGCTGCGGCGGAACTTGAACTGGAAGAGAAAGGCATCGACGAGGAGCGTCTGGCTCTCGATGCAGAAATCGGGGCCCTCGCGGAGGAGGCGGGTCTTGCGGAGACGAGCGGCGAAGTCGCGCTGGTGGATGTTCTGGCTGCGCTCGAAGGGATCGCCGAGGAGACCGCGACACGTGAAGGCGTGGCTCGCCAGATCGTCGGCATCGAGCGCGACAGGATCGCGTTCGAGGCGGATCTCGACACCGTGCTCGGCGCGCTTAGGCAAGTCCGGAAAGGCAGGGCGGTCGACCAGGTGCAGACGCTTGCCGCTGGGCTCGATGATGCTATTCGCGACACCGAAGAGCGGGACACGCAAAGCGGTGAACGCACGCGGCTCACAGAGGAGTTCGCGCAGACGAAGGCCCAACTCGACGCCGCCGAAATTGTGATCGGCGTGCTGATGCAAGCAGCGGGGGTCGCCGACGAAATGGCACTTGATCAAACGATCGCAAAGGCCGATCGCCGGGCCCTCCTGCGAACGGTCGAGCGCGAAGCGCTCATGGACCTTGCCGGTGCTGACAACAACGCAGGACTCGACGCGCTGGCTGTCGAGATCGCCGAACTGTCCGCCGAGGAAGAAGCGGCGGCCCGCAGCCGCATCCAGGATCGCCGACTGGATCTTGCCAGCGAGCGCGAAGAGGTTGGTCGTGCCCTCAACGCTGTAGAAGAAGAAATGGAGCGTGCCGCTAGCGACAGCGCCGCCGCCAACGCGCAGCAAGAGGCGACGGAAGTGGCCCATCAGCTTGCCGAAGTGGCGGAGGAACATGTGCGGACGGCTTCGGCTGCCGCCCTCTTGCGGTGGATGCTCGATCGCCATCGGGCCACCAATCAGGCCCCGCTCATTGCGCGGGCTGGTGCCCTTTTTGCCAAAATCACCGGCGGAGCCTTCGCAGGTCTCGGTGTTGGCTACGGCGCGGACGACAAACCAGTCATCCTCGCCCGACGCGCAGATGGTGCTGAAGTCGGCGTCGAGGCCCTGAGCGAAGGCACGCGCGATCAGCTGTACCTGGCGCTGCGGCTTGGTTCGATCGAAGGCCGGTCCGGCGTAGGCACGCTGCCAGTGATCTGCGACGATCTCCTAATCACTGCCGACGACGCACGAGCCGCCTGCCTGTTCGAAGTCCTTGCCGCCGCTGCGGCGCATACTCAGGTCATTGTGTTCAGCCATCACGAGCATCTGATTGAGGTTGCCCGAAAAGCGCTCGGTGCGGGAGGCTTCCAGCTGCAACGCATCGTATCCAACCTCGATACGACTGCGGCCGCGTAGGACCCTGCTGATACCAGCTCAGAGTTTTCCGCAAAGACGGTCGTTTCTGCGACAGATGCACATCGGCCAACTGTTGCTTCACCTAAAATGGTTTGGCTCCATCCGGTCCTCTAAAGGCATACTCAACGCGGACCGTTGGGCAGCCTTACGATGCGCCGGCGTTCGGTCTGTGGGCGAAATGGCAGCTATCATTCTTGCCGGTCCGAGAGCTGCCTGTCCGCTTTCGGCCCATTCATCTGGGTCAGCAGGTGGCGTAGAAGGGTGGAAAAGCGCCCTTCCGCTCGATGGCCGCCGAAGCAGAAAGCCGACGTTCCGCTTCTTGCTGCTGTCAATGTGACAGCGCGACGAGGCCGAAGGCTCATAGGGTCCGCGCACCCCCGACGTCACCGTTCCTTCCCATCGGCGCTCATCCGCATCGCCCGGCTTCCCAGCGTGGCTCCCGTGACGGCGTCGATGCCGATCGGCTGGATCTCGTGCCCCGCCTCAACATCGACGTAGCGCGCGAGGTTCGCTCCGCAGTTTCGCTGTGCCCAAGCCCCGATCATGAGGAGGACGGGCAGGAAGTCCTGGCCCTTGGCTGTCAGGACGTACTCTTCTCGCGGCGGTCGCTCGGAGTAGAGCCGCTTTTCCAGAAGGCCGTGTTCCGTCAAAGCACCTAGGCGCTTCGTCAACATAGTCGGCGCGATCCCGAGGTTCTTGCGAAACTGATCGAAGCGGCTGAGCCCTGCATGCGCGTCGCGAAGGATGAGAATGCTCCAGGCGTCACCGACCGACTCAAGGCCGCGAGCGACAGGGCATCCGGCAAAGGGCGAAATTTGCTTGTCCATATCTTTTCGGTAGTGACTAGATATCGATTTGATAGTACCGCTTCACACAACGGCAATCCACCCCGACCCGAAAGACGGATTCATGAGCACGGCAAACAAAGGTATCGCTCTCGTCACGGGCGCCTCCTCCGGCATCGGCCTCGTCACGGCGCAGGCACTTTCGAAGGCGGGATACCGAGTGTTCGGGACCAGCCGCAAGGCGCTCGGCAACATGCCCGGCATCACGATGCTCTTCTGCGACGTGACGGACGAGGCATCGGTGGAGGCGCTCATCGCCGAGATTGTCCGCCAAGCGGGACGCATCGACCTCGTCGTCAACAATGCCGGGATTGGCCTGCTGGGCGCTGCCGAGGAGTCGTCGATCGCCCAGGCCCAGCGCCTCTTTGACGTCAACGTCTTCGGAGTCGCCCGCGTGGTCAACGCGGTGCTGCCCATGATGCGAGCTCAAAAGTCCGGCCGAATCGTCAACATGAGCTCGATCCTCGGCCTGATTCCGTCACCCTTCAATGCCTTCTACGCTGCCACCAAGCATGCGGTGGAAGGCTATACGGAGTCCCTCGATCATGAGATCCGCAGGTTCGGCATCCGTGCCGTGCTGGTCGAACCGGGCGTGACGCGCACCTCCTTCGAGGAGAACCTGACGCGCGGCGACCAGCCTATGACGGTCTACGCGGCCGAACGATCGGCCAGCGAGACGCTCATGCGCAAATGGGTCGAGGAGGGGGACGCCCCCGAGATTGTCGCCAAGATGGTCGTGAAGGCAGCAACCAACAAACGTCCGAGACTCCGCTACTCGGCAGGCAAGCAGTCGGGCCTGGTCCGGTCCATGCGTCGCTTCCTGCCAGAACGGGTCGTTGATCGCATCCTGCACAAGGTCAACGATCTAACCTCGTGAATTCCTTCTGCCGCTTACCGCAGGCAAACTGGACGGACGCTTCTGCCCGTCGCTGGCGGCTCGGCACGAAAGGGGCGATGGCGATCAACGGCGGCGGAGTAGGTTGGGCCACAGCGCATCCAAGCAATGTCTTACGCCTTCGAGGGGTGACTGCGAGCTTAAGGGCGCGACAGCGCTGGAGGCCGTCCTGCACGCCATGCAGGCAACCCGTCCGTCCGCAGACTTCATCAACGCAGCCATCTAGGACGCGGAGGAATGACTGCTTACATGCGTTTGTTTGAGGTTCGTTGATGGCATGGTTGGGTCGACAGCGGAGCGGCAGCTTTCCGCTGGATCGCCCGGAAAGCGGACAGGCCGCTTTCGGCCCCCTTCCGCAGATGTCGCTTAACCGTAGAGACCGAGCCAGCGGATCGGTCCGACCGTCAGGATTGGGAAAAGAACGAGGAGGAGGATCGCGACCGTCAGGACCGTCATGGGGGCGAGCGAGCCGCGAATGACGTCCTCCACTCGCATGTTCGCCACCTGCGCCGCCGCGAAGAGGCAGACACCGACAGGCGGCGTGACGAGGCCGAGCGTCAGCGTCATCACCGTCACGATCAGGAAGTGCATTGGGTCGATACCGAGCGAGAGGGCCGAAGGCATCAGCACCGGGATGAGGATGAACATCGCCGGGATCGCCTCCATGAAAATGCCGATCAGGAGCAGGAAGACGAAGATGATGAGCAGCCCGGACACCGGGCCGAAGCTGATCGCGTCAAGCAGCACGGCGACCTTCGACGGCAGGTCCTCGTAGGTGAAGATCCAGGCCGCGACCTGCGAGGTGGCAGCGATGAAGAGGATTGTCCCGGAGATACGGGCGGTCGAGATCAGGATTCCCGGAACGGCGGAGAGCGGGATTGTGCGGTAGACGACGAGCCCGAGGGCGAGCACGTAGACCACAGCAACCGCCGCCGCTTCAGTCGGCGTGAAGATGCCGCTGGCGATGCCGGCCATTAGGATCACCGGCGTCATCATCGGCAGGATGGCCCTGAGGCCGGTCACAAAGACATTGCGCAGGACGAACGGGCTCGGCGGGTTGTAGCCGTAGTGCACGGAATAGAAGTGATTGAACACCATGAATGCGAAGGCGATGAAGAGCCCCGGCACCAGCCCGGCGACGAGGAGGGCGCCGATCGAGACGTTCGCGATGGAGCCGGCTATAACCACGAGGATCGAGGGCGGAATGATGGATGAGAGCGTCGCGGTGCAGAGCGTCATCCCGACGGCGTAGCCCTTGGGAAAGCCGTGTCGCTCCATCGCTTTGATTTCGATCGCGCCGACGGAGGCGATGTCGGCGACCGACGAGCCCGACACGCCGGAGAAGATCACGGACGAGGCGACGTTCACATGGCCAAGGCCGCCCGGCAGCCAGCCGACGAGCGCTTCGGCGAAGTCGAAGATGCGCTCCGCCACGCGCCCTTGCTCCATCACGGCGCCGACCAGGATGAAGAGCGGCACGGCGACCAGCAGGAACGAGTTCATCGAGGAGAACATCGTCTGCGACAGGAGGTCGAGCGGCATGTGGGTGAAGAGGACGAGCGTCAGAACGCTGGCCAGCCCAAGCGCCACCGCGAGCGGCACGCCGACCACGGACATGACGAGAAAGGCGACGAGAAGGAAAAGGCTCATCATGGCTGGACCCTCATGCTGAGGTCGGGGTGGACGGACATGGCTTCGCTGGCCTGGGGCAGGCCGGGCTCGGGCAGCGCGATCAGGTCGTGGCGGTGGCGAACCGAGTCGATGATGGCGAGGATCGCGACGACGGCCGAGACCGGCATGATCAGCCCGATCACCCACATCGGAATGGGAACCGTGGCGGCGGTCTCGCGCATCATGATCTGCTGGCGCACGAGCGTCGTGCCCGTCCAGCCCATCAGGACGAAGAACAGAACCGAGGAGCCGACATAGATCGGCACCGCCAGATGCTGGAATACGCGGCGGCCATAGGCCAGGAACACCACGACGCGGGCGCTTTCGACGGTGCGGAAGCCGGCGGCGAGCCCCAGGAACACCATCCAGACGAAGAGGAAGCGCACGGCCTCCTCCGTCCAGGGCAGGGGATGGCCGAGGAGGCGTCCGGCGACCTGCATCAAGACGACGACGAGGATGCCGAAGCAGGCGAGGCCCGCCGAGACGTCGGCGACGATCCTGACGAGCGCGCCAAGGCTGGGAAGTCGGGAAGACATGGGAAGCTCCGTTCGCAAGACCGGGTGGCCGGAACTCCTGCCGGGCGCGGCCCGGCAGGATGCGCGGGGGCGCGGTTACTTCTTGCCGACGAAGGCGAGCGTCGCGTCGAAGAAGGCTTGATCCTTCACGAGCCCGGCGAACTCGCCATAGAGCCCCTTGGCCACGGTGACGAAAGCCTCGCGCTCGGCTGGCTGAAGCTCGGTGATCTCCATCCCGTTGGTCTTGAGGGTTTCCAGCGACTTGGCGATGTCGGCCGCGTCGTTCTCGGCCTTCCAGGTTTCCGTTTCGACCGCAGCTTCGCGGATGGCGGCCTTGTGCGGCTCGCTCAAGGCCTCGAAGCGCGCGGGATTGAAGCCGACCACCCAGGCGTCGGCGATGTGGTTGCTCATGGTCAGGTGTTTCTGCACCTCGTAGAGCCGCGCGCTGACGGGCACGTTGACCGGGTTCTCCTGCCCGTCGACGACGCCGAGCTGGAGGGCATTGTAGACCTCGGCGAAGGCCATGGGGGTCGGCGCCGCGCCCATGGCACCGAAGAACTTCACCCAGAGCGGGTTGTTCGGAACCCGCAGCTTCAGCCCTTTCACGTCCTCCGGCGTGTGGATCGGGCGCTTCGAGTTCGTGATCTGGCGGAACGGCCGCGACCAGAGATCGATCGCCTCGATGCCGATGTCGGACAGGCCCGTGCGCAGCGTGTCGCCTTGCGTGCCACCGAGATAGGAGCGGAGTTGATCGACATCGTTGAAGAGATAGGGAACGGCGATCGCCGAGAACTTCGGCTCGAACGTCGCATAAAGCGAGGTCGAGAGGATGAGGCCGTCGAGCGAGCCGCCGGCGAGCTGCTTGACCCCGGCCGAGGGGTCGCCGCCATAGAGCGTGCCGTTCGGGAAGACCTTCAGCGTGAGTTCGCCCTTGGTCTTGTCCGAGACGAGCTTGGCGAAGTGGTTGGCCGCCACCGTGATCTCGGACACGTCGGAATCCGGCGTCGACAGGGTGAGCGTCTCGGCACGGGCGAGCGCCGTGCCGCAGAGAAGCATCGCGGCGGCGGCAAGGGTGCCAAGGGTTTTGTGCAGCATATCGGTTCCTCCCGTTTGCATGTCTGTTGCCGCGCGAATCAGCCCCTCCTCGGGCCGTTCACGCGCTTGATTTCGAGGATCAGGGCACTGTGGTCCAGGTCCGCGCCGCCATTGGCCACCATGCCTTCGAACAGGGCGTGCGTCGCGCTGGCGAGCGGCAGGTCGAGTGAGGCCGCGCGGGCCACGTCGAGGGCGGCGCCCGTGTCCTTGATCTGATACTTCGCGGGGCCGCCCGGCTTGAAGTCGCCGGTGACCATGCGCAAACCGTGCTGACGCAGGACGGTGGAATCGGCAAAGCCGCCCAGCAAGGCTTCGCGCACGCGCGCCGGGTCCGCCCCGCCGCTTTCGGCCAGGACGAGAGCCTCCGAGACCGCGCCGATCGTGGTGGCGACGATCAGCTGGTTGCACAGCTTCGTCAGCGAACCGGCGCCCGCCGGCCCGACATGGGTCGGGCGTCCGAGCGGCGCGAAGACCGGCGCGAGGCGATCGACGACCGCCGCCTCGCCCCCCGCCATGATGGCGAGCGTTCCGGCCTGCGCACCCTTCTCGCCACCGGAGACGGGGGCGTCGACATAGGAGAGCCCCATCTCGCGCGCCTTGTCGGCCTGTGCCCGTGCCGTCTGCGGCGGGATCGAGCTCATGACGAGGATCGTCGCGCCCGGCGCGAGGGCGGAGGCCGCTCCCTCGGGCCCGAAGAGAACCTCGTCGCAGACCGGGCCGGAACTCAGCATCGCGACAAGGACGTCGGCTCCCGCAGCCGCCCCTCTCGGCGTCGGGGCGACCGACACGCCGTCGGCCGCCAGACCGCCGGCCTTTTCCGCGCTCCGGTTCCAGGCGGTGACGGGAAACCCCGCCGCCGCCAGGCGCCGCGCCATCGGCGCGCCCATGATGCCGGTGCCGAGAAAGCCGATCCGCAGGCCGCCCGCCTCAGCCATGGGGATGGTGCCGGCTTGCGAAGCGCACCGGCCGCTCCTCCAGGACCAGGGCCGGGAACGCGGCCTGGAAGCGCTTGAGATGCGGCGTCGTCAGATGGTGGTCGAACGCCTCGCGGCTGTCGTAGACCTCGTAGAAGACGACCGCATCCTCCCCGCCCTCGGGACGCACCACGTCGAACTGCCGGCAGCCCGGCTCGTCCGCCACGGAGTGGCGCGCGTCGTCCGCCGCCGCCGCCAGAAAGGCCTCCATGGCGTCCGGCTTCACCCGGAACTCGGCGATGACGACGAAGGCATCGCCCGCGGACGCGCCGGCGACGGTCATTCGGCGGCCGCCGCGACGGATGTCGTCCCGAGCGCGGGGCGGGCCGCGTCCTCCATCTGCCGGCGCAGCGCGACGACGTCGAGATCGTCCACCAGTTCCACATCGTCGAAGCTGACGATCTGGTCGCGCTCGATCGGGCGCTTCAGCTTCACGTGATGCGCGAGGCCGATCGGCAGCGCCTTCAGGGACAGGCTGCGTGTGGCGGGGATGGCGTTGGCCCAGACCGCGTAGCCGCCCTCGCCGTCGAGCAGTTCGCCCGGCTTCATGGCCTTCTTGGCCGTCGCCACCGCGTCGCCCCGGAACTCCTTGGACGAGCCGGTGGCCTCACCGCGCAGCACCGCCGACAGGACGCTGATCGAGGTCTCCAGGCCGATGATGTGGAACGGGCGCCACATGGAGCCGTACCAGCCGGACGGATCGGTCAGGAGGCCATACTGCTTGAAGCAGGCCTTCGCATACTCGTTGTGCGCCTTGATCGTCACGAACACGCCGTAGCGGATGTTGTTGAAGACCTCGCGCCCGTCCGGTTCCTGGCTGGCGGCGATGTCCACGAGGCCCGAGCGCTCCATGCGGCCGCCGTCGGCCATCGGGCGGAAGACGCGGGCGAGGTCGTGAAGGCCCGACGGCGGGAAGGCGAGGCCGTTCTCGGGGCAGTCGAGGCCGGTGCCGTTGGCGACGGCCGCCATCTCGATCGCCGCCTTGGTGCCGTCGGTGAAGGAGTTGTACATCTTCGGGTTGAAGTCGCCGGCCGCGACCTCCTCCTCGGTCCAGCCGAAGAAGCCCCAGACCGTGTCGGGCGTCGAGTAGCGGTAGCGCGGCTCGAAGTTCATGCCCTTGCCGGCGGCCGTCACCTCGAAGCCGGTGGCGCGGGCCCAGTCCACGAGCTCGCAGATCAGCGCCGGCTGGTCGCCGTAGGCCATCGAGTAGACGACGCCCTTCTGACGCGCCTTCTCGGCGAGGATCGGGCCGCACATGACGTCGGCCTCGACATTGACCATGACGACATGCTTGCCGGCTTCGATGGCGGCGAGCGCGTGCCGCGTGCCGGCGATCGGATGGCCGGTCGCCTCGATCACGCACTCGATCTCGTCGCAGGCCAGCATGGCCGCCACATCGTCGGTGACGAACGTCGTTCCCTCGCGCACGGCCTCGCCCGCGCTGGTGGCGGCGTAGCGCTCGGCGGGCCAGCCGACGCGGGCGAACGACTCGCGCGCCTTGCCGACGTTGAGGTCGGCGACCGCCACCATGTGGTAGCCGGCAATGCGCTGGGCCTGGGCGAGCACCATCGAGCCGAACTTGCCGGCGCCGATGAGACCGACGCGCACGGGGCGGCCTTCGGCGGCACGCGCGGCGAGGAGAGAGTAAAGATTCATGCTGGTCCTCGATCGATGTCGATGATGGTGGCGAGCGGGCGCGCGGCCTCGATCCCGGCCGCGCGAGGCCGGCCGGGGAAAGCAGCGATCCGCGCAAAGGCGGCCTGTTCGGAACGGCGCGGCGGGAACCGGCGCGGTCCTGACGAAGGGTTGGGTCTTCTTTGTTCCTCCGCCGGCTGTTGCGCCGGTCTGGTCCGCTCCTCGGTGGAAGCGTTCGAGCCAAGCTAGATCAGAGAGAACGCTTAGCGCAATTTAGTAAGTGGAGCGGAAGCGTTAGAATATCTAACAGATCGGGTGTGCGCCAAGGTCGGCCTGCCACAGGTCGCGCTCATGGCGGATCCATTCCAGAAAACACTGGACGCGCGAGAGATGCAGCTTGTCGCTTGGACAGACGATCCACTGCGTGACGATCGGCTGAGGCTGCGGCGCGTCGAAAACGGGGCAGACGATCCGGCCGGCGCGCCAGTCGCGCCAGAACATGAGATCGCTTTCCAGGGCGACGCCCATGCCGTCGGCGGCGGCGTCGATCGCCATATGCGTGCGGTCGAAGAGGACGCGTCGCCAGCGCAGGTCCGGATCGAGGCCCGCCGCCGCGAACCATTGCGGCCACTGCACCTGCGAGCGGACGGAATGGATCAGGCGATGGCTGACGAGGCTCGCGGCGGGAATGCTCGAGGCGGCAAGAAGGCCAGGCGCTGCGATCGGCCAATGCCGCTCCTCCGCCAGCGCCTCGATATAGAGACCGCGCCATTGCCCGCGCCCATGGCGCAGTTCCACGTCGACGTCCTCGCGCGAAAAGTCGGTCGGCTCGTTCGTGCCGTCGATGCGCAGTTCGAGTTGCGGAAAGGCGTCCACGAAGGAGGACAGGCGCGGCAGCAGCCATTTCGTGGAAAGGCTGGGTGTCGCCCGCACGGTGAGGGTGGTCACGGTGCGATGGCCGCGCAGCCGATCCGTCGCCTGCAGGACCTGTGCAACTTCGCCTGCGATTGAGCCGAAATACGTCTCGCCCGCTTCCGTCAGCTTGACGCCGCGCCCGACCTTCAGAAGCAGGGCGGTACCGACATAGGTCTCCAGAAGCGCCAGTTGCTGGCTGACGGCAGAGGGCGTCACGCCTAATTGCCGAGCGGCGGCGCTCACGCTGCCGGCACTGACCGTCGCGTGGAACGTCGTGATCGCACGAAACGGGATCGCCATGGGCACCTTCCCCTCTCTGGAGGCCGGCTGACCTCATACGCCAGATGGACGAGATGCGAAATCGACATGGTTTAAGAAAAGGCGCTGCGAAGGCGCTGCGAGTGCGGCACCCAATTTATCTGCCACGGCTGAACGCGTATGTCCGCTATCCCACGCATCCGCGGAAAAGCTGCCAGTCAGCTATCGGCCCAACCCCACAGTAGGGTTTACAAATAATTTGGGTTGGAAAGCCGACCCTTAGCGCACGAACGTAGCATCTCAAAATAGGACATTCCGATCCCAACAAATCAACCCAACGGTAACCGTTGTAAGAGGTATAGCTCACAACGTAGTCCGCTTGGCTCGCGCGATGCTGTTTTGCTAACGTTTGTAGGCAATGTTCTTCCTATTCCATCATGTCGAGAAAGCCACCTTGACCGTTCCTACCATACTCACGTCAGCGGTCGTCGAAAACACCCTCGTCATGCCGAGCTTCGAGCGCATCCTCCAGAACCTGTCCCATCCGGTGCTCGCGCTGAGTGCCGAGGGAGACGTGACTTTTGCGAACGCAGCGGCCGAAGCGTCGTTCGGCGGTTGGATCATAGGCCTCAACATACGCGATCTCTTCTGCGGGTTCGCGCTCTCTAGCGTGAGCGCAACGCAGGGGTCTTCCATGATCCTGACGACGAAGCAGGACTCGACTTACGACGCCTTGCTGACCCCGTTGGGCGACGGTCAGTTCGTCGTTGATCTCAGGTTGACGCTCGAGCAGGATGGACCCGCCATCGCTGCAGATCTCGACGACCTGACCGGGCTTGCCAAGCGCAACATGTTCATGTCGCACGTGACCAGAGCTTTGACGAAGAGCGTGGGTTCGAGCGTCGCGGTCCACTGTCTCGATCTCGACCGTTTCAAGATGATCAACGATACGCTGGGCCACGCTATTGGCGACCTTCTTTTGAAGAAGGTCGCGGATCGCCTCTCCAGCGTTTGCCGGAAGGGCGATGTCGTCGGGCGGTTGGGAGGCGACGAATTTGTCGTTCTTCAGATCGGCGTTCATGAACCCGCGGATGCCGAGAAGCTCGCGTCTCGCATGGTTGATCTAATCGGACGGACCTATGTTATCAGTGGCCACACAATCAATATCGGTGTGAGCGTCGGCGTCGCCCTGCGGAGCAATATTGCGCAGGCCCGAGACATGCTCCGCAACGCGGATCTTGCCCTCTACGAGGCCAAGCGTGCCGGTCGCGGCCGGTATCGATTGTTCGAGACCGGAATGGACGACCTTCTGCACAAGCGCCGCGAGATGGAGATCGATCTACGCCGTGCACTTGCGCTGAAGCAGTTCGAGCTGAATTACCAACCCTTCCTGGATCTCGCGAGCAATACCTGCATCGGATTCGAGGCGCTCCTCCGTTGGAAGCACCCAGTGAAGGGCTATATCCCACCGCTGGACTTCATCTCGCTCGCAGAAGAGAACGGCCTGATTGTCAAGATCGGCGAATGGGTGCTCCGGACCGCTTGTCTGGAGGCGGCATCCTGGCCAGGCGAGATGATCGTAGCGGTCAACGTTTCGCCGCTACAATTCAAATCCGACACGCTGCTCGAGACGATAGCGTCGGCACTGGAGAAGGCCAGGTTGCCCGCCCATCGTCTCGAGATCGAAATCACCGAAGGTGCCTTGCTCGACGACACCGACAACGTCTTGAAGACGCTTATTGCCCTTCGCGACATTGGCGTGAAAATTTCGATGGACGACTTTGGGACCGGCTACTCGTCCCTCAGCTACCTCCAGAAGTTTCCGTTCAACAAGATCAAGATCGATCGCTCCTTCGTCGCCAACGCGAACCCCGACAGCGAGGCTATCCTGCGAGCGGTCGCAGGTCTGGGCGCAAGCCTCGGCATGGCGATCACAGCCGAAGGCGTGGAGACCGCCGAGCAGCTCACTCGGATCCGCGACGAGCGCTGCACGCATGTCCAGGGCTACCTGACTGGGCGCCCCATGGCAGCGAACCTTGTCGCAGACTTTTTGAAAAATTCGAACCCAGATTGGAAGAGAGAGTCCCCATGACCCAGAGCCTGTACAGGCTTGTGTATTACAGCCGCAACCACATCTCCAGCGACGATGGCATGTTCGCTGCAAACGTTGATGACATCCTAGCCAAGAGTCGATCCAACAACGTTCGCGATCAAATCACCGGAGCGCTTCTATTCAACGCTGGCTGCTTCGCGCAGGTTTTGGAAGGTCCGCTTGAGAATGTCGAGGCCGCCTTCGAACGTATTCAGCAGGACGACCGGCATGGCGACGTCTCGCTGCTGGCGCTCGATCCCATCAGCCATCGCAGCTTCCCGAACTGGGCGATGGGCTTCGTCGGTACATCAGACGTCGATGCAGAGCGTTTCACCGGCGTCGCCACGGCTAGCGGGTTTGACCCCTCACACCTAAGCGGCGACCAGATCCATACGCTCCTCCGCGACCTTACGATCGAGGAGGAAGCGGCTGCGTAGCAGACGCTCTGCGACCGGAAGATGAACTCGTGTGCGTTAGGTTGGCTGACACGACCGTTCCGCGTATTCGAAGAAACAGGTGCGGAAGGTCCGCTGTCCGCGTTCCGCTTCCTCGAAGCAGACTTTCCGCTTTCGGCCCTTATTATACATCAGCTTGGGTCTCATCGCCTGTCGGCTGCATGTTCGCCAACGCACGATAGACGCTAGTCCGTCCAATCCCTAGGGCCCTTGCGATTTGCGTAGGCCCCTCCCCAGCAGCATGTCGGCGCCGGATCTCGTCGTCCGGCACAGACTTCAAACGTCCGACGCCAGCGTAGATGCCCCTCGCCTTTGCTGCCTCGATCCCGGCGCGCTGGCGTTCCAAGATGAACTTGCGCTCCATCTCAGCCACCATGCCGAGCACCGTGACCACGATGCGTCCGACATCACCCCCGGTGGTGAGCTCTGGATCAAGGATACGTAAGGAAGCACCCTTCTGGTCGAGCTCGTGTACGAGGTTCAAGACGTCTCGTGTTGAACGGCCTAGACGATCGAGACGCACCACGACGAGCTCGTCCCCTTGCCGCAAAAACTGCATGACGGTCGCAAGCTCGGGCCGATCCTCGGCGGACTTGCCCGACATCTTTTCGGAGCGAACCACCTGACAGCCGGCAGCTTTCAGCTTCTTAAGTTGGATGGTGAGGTCCTGATCGGTCGAGGAGACGCGGGCATAGCCAAAACGGGGCATAAGTAGCGTGCTTTCGTACCAAAAGGGTGGCTGGAATGCACCCTCTGTACCAGAACCCAAAGTAGACCGCTATGGTACGACGCCAGGCGTTCCAGCTGATTGCTCCTTAGCGGTATACCTTTTTGGCGCACAGAAGCTTGTGCTCATTAAACCAGCTGGTACCTTAGGCGGCTTCCGGTATGATACCCGAAATGTTCCGTTTATATCGAGATGGGTCATGACGTCGAAAGCGGTGAAGATAGTCGATGGTGGGAAGCTAGTCATACCGGCGCAGTTCCGTCGCGAACTGGGCATCAACGTCGGTGATACGGTCGTGCTAGAAGTGGCCGATGGCGAGCTACGGGTACGCTCACGCTCCTTCGCCCTCGCCAATGCTCGGCGGTTAATGCGGCAGCTCGTCCCGAAAGATGTAAATTTGTCGGACGAGCTCATTGCGGACCGGCGGGCCGAAGCGGACACAGAATAGCAGAATGGTACAGCATTACGTATTAGACGCGTCGGCGCTTCTTTGTCTCCTGAATGAGGAAGATGGTGCTGAACGCGTCGAAGCTTCACTCGACGGATCGGTCATCTCAGCGGTAAACTACTCGGAGGTCGTGGCCAAGATCGTGGAGCGTGGCGGGACCAGGGAGTTGGCGGCAGCCATGCTCGATCCCCTCCACATACAGATCGTCGATTTCGATCGATCGCAGGCAGTGCGCGCGGGTGAACTCCGTCAGGTCACGCGAACCTCAGGTCTGTCGTTCGGAGACCGCGCCTGTCTCGCGCTCGCAGCAGCTCGCGATCTACCGGCGTTGACGACCGATCGGGCCTGGGCTGCGTTGGAACTCGACCTACAGGTCGAGTTGCTGCGATGATCGGATTTGCCAGTCAAGGTTTAGCATAACAAGGAGCGGTGCGCTCGATACCCATCTGCTTTAGACGGCTGCTGATGGCGATCGTGGGTGGTCTTCGGACTGTCTGCTTATTGGTCCTGACCCGTGAAACTGGTCCGGACGGAATGAGAATTTTCGGGCACGATTTCTCGACGAGAGGAGAGAGTTTATGCCTAAGAAGCGGTTCACGAACGAGCAGATCGCCTTTGCCCTGCGGCAGGCGGAGAACGGCACGCTGGTTGGCGAAATCTGCCGTTAGATGGGTGTTGCCGAGGCGACGTTCTATCGATGGAAGAAGGTCTACGCCGGGATGGGCGTGTCGGAGATCCGGCGCCTGAAGCAACGCGAGGAGGAGAACGCCAAGCTGAAGCGTCTGGTCGTCGACCTCAGCCTGGACAAGAAGATGTTGCAGGATGCCCTTAGAAAAAGCGGTGAAGCCCGTCCGACGCCGCGAAATGGTCCGGTACTTTCAGGCGGCGTTCGCCGTGTCGGAGCGTCGGGGCCGCCAGGCCAGCGGCTTCGGGCGGGCCTCCCATCGGTACAAGTCCCGCCGCGATCCGGCGCCGGCGCTGCGCATGCGGTCGAAGGACTTGGCCGCGAGCCGGGTGCGCTACGGGTATAGACGACTGCATGTCCTGCTCCAGCGAGAAGGCTGGATCGTCAACCACAAGCGCGTCTATCGGCTCTACAGCGAGGAAGGGCTGTCGATCCGCACGCGAAGCCCGAAGCGGCGCCGGTCATCGCGGTACCAGGTGGGTCGGGCCACGGCAGAGCATGCCAACGAGGTCTGGTCGATGGACTTCGTGTCGGACCGGCTTTTCGACGATCGGCCGTTCCGGATCCTGACGATCCTAGACTGCCATACGAGAGAGGCTCTCGCGACCTGTGCGAGAACGAACTTCCGCGCGTATCAGGTAGCCGAAGAGCTCGACCGGCTGGTCGCCCTTCGCGGCAAACCGACGAGCATTCGAGTGGACAACGGCCCGCAGTTCGCCGGTCGGATGCTCGATCAGTGGGCCTACCTGAACAAGGTCGAGCTGGACTTCTCGAGGCCCGGAAAGCCGACGGACACGGATGTTGTTGGAAAGCCCCTTTATGATGGTGCCGGCGCTTTCTCCTTCCCGGCTTTCCTCGCGCCCGGTCTGGTCCGCCATTTGGATGTGAGGTTGGTGTACGCCATCTCGGCCGCTTCGACGGGTGCTCGCTCGGCTGCTCGCTTCTCCGGGACATTGTAGTCGTAGGCCGCTCCGCGCTTGGCGTGCTCGGCTGGCAGTCCAGCCTTCAGTTCGATGTTGCGGAACTTGCGGGCCAGAAGGGCCGGTCGCACCCAAATGTAGTCTTCGTTCTTCGTCAGCATGTGCCAGATGATCATCGCCAGCTTGCGGGCGGTCGCGACGGCCGCGATCGGCTTGCCCCGTTTGGCTGCGATACGCTGGAAGAAGGCGCGCAAGGGGCCGGGCGAGCGCGCCGCCGCCCATGCCGCCTCGACCAGCATGTCTCGCGCCTGGCCACGACCCTGCTTGGTGATCCGTCCGTGGTAAGCCGGCCCTTCGCCGGATTGCCGGGTGCTCGGGTTCAGGCCGAGGTAGCCGACAAGCTTCGTGGGATCGGCAAAGCGCCGGATGTCGCCGATAGCAGCGGCGACGCCGGACGCCACCGTCATGTCGATGCCCGGCAGGGTCATCAGTCGCCGGATGACGGGGTCGGGCATCGTGGCCCTTGCGATGTCGGCTTCGACCTCCTTGAGCGATCCCTCGATGAGATCGATCTGTGCGAGATGGCGATGGATGGCGGCGCGCTCGTCGCCGGGTAGTCTCTGGGCCGCAATCCATTTGCGCCCGCTGATCCCGGTCAGGTTCCCATGCGGGCATGGCGGAACGAGATGCGCGTGCAGGATCGAGTGGATGAGGTTCTTCAGCCGGACACGCTGGCGCACGAACTGGGTCCGGCGAGCGACCTGCCGTCTCAGGGCAAGGGTCGGCTCGTCCGGAACCCACACCTCCGGCAGAAAGCCGGTGGCGTAGAGCTTGGCCAGCACGGCCGCATCGATCGCGTCGGTCTTGATCTTGGCATGCGCGATCAGCCTGACCTGCTTGGGATTGGCGATGACGACGCGGCCGACATGAGGCGCCAGCACCTCGACGACGGCAGCGGCGTTGCCTGTCGCCTCGACGACCACGTGATCGTCCTTGGCAAGGGCTGTTCGCGCGAATGCTTCCAGACTGTCGCGCAGCATAGGAAGGCGGCCGAGCTTCATCAACTTTCCGTCGAGCAGCGCCACGGCCCCGGCCGCCACCCGGTGGATGTCCATACCAATGATACGCATGTCCTCCTCCTCCTGGTCTGTGACATCAGGGGAGCCGGCGGGCGACACGACAATTACGGATCCGCGCTCGCAGCGCATCCGGGCTAGTCGCAGGGGCGGCCAGATAACGACTTCGAGCTCGCAGCTCATGTCAGTGCGACGGCCTGCCCGCACTCTTCGTGCTCCCGGTACCCCGTGGCCCGGATCAGAGGAAGCTATCCGCTCCAACCGATCTCAGGAACAGGGTACCGGCCCCATCATGCCGGATAATGCCTTCATCGAGGCGTACAACGCCCGCATGCGCAGCGAATGCCTGAACGCCTCCTGGTTCCTGTCCATGGTCAACGCCCGGTCACGGATCGACGCCTGGCGGGAGGTTTACAACCACCACCGCCCGCACACGAGCTTCGGCAACTTGAACCCGGCCGAGTTCGTGGATCAACTCAGAACAGCCCGAGAACGCTCATGACACCTGGGCCAAAGTCCGGGTCAGGACCACTTGCCCGTTTGCAACGGAGCCCTTCCAAGGGCGAAAGTTCCCTCATTGCTTTGCTGTCTCTGGAACCAGTCCTTGAGCTTGGCTTCGATCTTTGGCTTGTCCTCGGTGCCGATTTCGTTGACCGCCGCGATCAATGCGAAATCCAAGTCCGCCTGCGCCTTGACGTAGCTGTTGCGAAGGCGGGCCGTATCAAAGGCAACTCCGACGGCGATAAGCATAGGCAAGAGGGAGACCGCAACGACCAATGCAACGTTGCCATCCTCGTCTCTGGCAAATCGAGTCAGCGATTCAGGCCCTAACCACGCCCAAACCCTTGGCCACAACATCAAAGTGACCCGCTGTAACGACCACGTTCTTATGGTCAGCTGAATTTTTCAGTGTTTATGATTTTTTTTGCTTAAAGGCCGTAAGCATTTTGAAAAAGGCTCAAAATATGGAGCCCTTTTTGCTATATTGGTTTCTGAAATTTTAAATATTGCCAGTCGTACTTTCAAATTTTTCAGAACTCTCTTTCTCCAAATAGCGGCTGAAAAAGTGAGTTCCCATACACCCGAGACAACCTCCTGTCTAATTACATACGCCAGGCATCGGTCTGGCCAATGAGTTCTGATCTCAAAAATGGCTAGGGATTTGGTAAGTATATAATCATATAATCGAGGAATTATCTACTTCTACCGCTTATTATTTGATTGGTTGTTGGTAGACTTTGGGCCAGAAGCACAACGCGGCGTTTTCAATAATCCTGTATTCCAAGGTCGCCTTATAAACATCGAGGTAAGATGAGAATTTCCCATTCTCTCGGTTTGTTCGGAGGCTTGGTGGCGATCGGTTTCGCGATGGCCATGGGCATCCAGGGCGCAGCGTTTCAAAAGTTGCGCGTCAACGGCTCGGCCTACGAAGCCATCGTGGCCGGCAAGGATGCGATCGCCGACACCGCACCCCCGCCTCTCTATCTCGTCGAGAGCTATGCCTTGGCGCTCGAGACGCAGTTCGATTCCGAGCGGCTGGCCGTCAACAAGGATAAGCTGACCGCGCTGAAGCTTGCCTATGAGGGGCAGCTTGCCCATTGGCTCGCCTCGGCCTTGCCGGAAGAGCTGAAGGCGGACCTCAAGGGGCCGGTCCGTCTTTCGGCCGACCGGTTCTGGGCGCGACTGGAGGGCGATTTCCTGCGCCGGCTGGACGCGAGGGACGTCGAGGGCGCGAGAGGCGCGCTCGAGGAGATGGAGGATCTGTTCACCCAGCACGACGCGGCGGTGCGCAGCTTCGTCGCGAAATCCAGCGCCTTCCTGCACACGCGCGAGGACGAGGCCGGGCAGGAAACGCGCTTCTATGCCATCCTGAGCGGCTTTGCCGTCCTGTTCTCGCTCCTGCTCCTGGGGGCAGGCCTCATCTGGTTCCAGCGCCGCGCCGTGCGCCCGCTCGGCCATACCGTGCATCAGATGGAAACCCTGGCCGAGGGCGATTTCCGCAGCCGGACGAAAGGCCTGACGCGGCGCGACGAGATCGGCGATCTGTCCCGCTCGATGGAGAAGATGCGCAACACCATGTCGCGCGCGCTCGGCGTCATCGCCTCGTCCGCCGCCCAGGTTTCCGGCGGCTCGTCGCAGTCGGCCATCACCGCCGAACGCCTGTCGTCGGGCGCGACGGAACAGGCGGCGGCCTCCGAACAGGCGGCCGCCGCGATGGAGGAGATGGCGGCCAATATCCGCCAGAATGCCGAGAACGCCGTTGTGACGGAGCGGCTCTCGGCGCTGGCGGCCGCCAACGCCTCGCAGAGCGGCCGGGCGGTGGAAGATGCCGCGCAGGCCATGCGCATCATCTGCGAGCGCATCGCCGTGGTGCAGGAGATCGCCCGGCAGACCGATCTTCTCGCCCTCAACGCCGCGATCGAGGCCGCGCGCGCCGGCCAGCACGGCAAGGGTTTCGCGGTGGTGGCCTCCGAGGTGCGCAAGCTGGCCGATCGCAGCCGGCAGATGGCCGACGAGATCGGCGCTTTGTCGGCCTCGACGCTCACCAGCTCGGAGAACGCAGGGCGCATGTTGAACGGCCTGGTGCCCGACATCGAGAAGACGGCCGAGCTTGTTGCCGAGATCACGGCCGCTTGCCGCGAGCAGTCGATCGGCGTCGATCAGATCAACCAGGCGATCACCCAGCTCGACCAGGTGATCCAGGCCAATGCCGGTGCGGCGACGGAAATGTCGGCGACCTCGATCCAACTCTCGAGCGAATCCGAACGCCTGCGCGACCAGACCGATGCGTTCCGGCTGGGCGGCGAGGGCGATGTCGAGGCCCCCGCCCCCGCAGGTGGCGTCCGGCTGGCGGTGGTCGCCAGTCAACCGAAGCGCTCCCTCGCCGCGCTAGCCCAGCGGCCGCGCCAGGAGACCGCGTCGGGAGAGAAGACTGCGGAGATCCATCCCGGCGGTGGCTTCGATCGCATGAGCGCCTGACGCCTTCGGTCAACGAGCGCCGATCAGAACCCGTGCGCCCGCTGCCGCCGTCCCGGGTAGGGCTCGACAGGAGCTAGGGAAAACCGTCTGATCTGTTGCAGATGATGGCGTATGCCAGTTTGATGAAAGCGATGTGTATGTCGGCGCAGCGTTCGTAGCGCACATCGAGACGGCGGAACTGGGCGAGCCAAGCGAAGGCGCGCTCGACCACCGAGGCTGTGTGGAAACAGGTCTGAGCGGAGGCTGACGGCGGCGCGGTAAAGCCAATCCGCTTTCACCTCCGCATAGCAGTTATGAGCCAGGGCGTTCCGAGCAAGGCGATGGCCCGCTTCATGTTGTAGGCGAGGATGTGGATGCTCATCTCCTTGCCGACATTCGGCAGCCTTCGCGTTGTGAAGTGGCTGCGCCCCATCCAATCCTTGATCGTGCCGAACACGTGCTCGACTGTTTGCCGACGAATGCGCATGGCATCGGGTATGCGGTCGAGCCGGTGCTGCATGGCATCCAGAACGCGCTCGTTCTCCCAGCGCCGGGTGCGCCGGACAGCCTCCGGCGTGCGTCGCGACCGTATTGTACAATCTTGGCGCGCCTTAAAGTTCCGGTAAAAGAAGATGTCTGTCTCGCGGTCTGGCCGTGCCTTGGCTTGTGTCAGTTCATGGCCGGCGGGGCAGAGGTAGAGATCGCGATCGGCTTCGTAGCGGAAGTCCTCCTTCACGAAGTACCCGAGCTTGCGTCCGCTTGACGTGAACGGCTTGGGGCAGATTGGAACGACGTCCTGTGCCTCGCAGGCGAGGACCTCTTCGCCCGAGAAGTAGCCGCGATCGGCCAGGACGGTAATGCTAGATGCTCCAGCCGCCTCCTTCGCGTGGCGGCCTATGTTAGCAAGCTGGGTGCGGTCGTGCCCGAGATTGGTGACCTTATGCGCCACGACGATGTGGCTTGTCCGTATCGACGGCGGCCTGAACGTTGTAGCCGACAAGGCCTGAGCCCTTGCCGTGCGTGGCCATGGCACGCGCGTCCGGATCCGTCAGCGAGACCTGACGGTCGGGCACCATCTCGACCTGTTTTGCCATCATTCTAAGGGAACGCATCTGCTGCCGGAGCGCCGCGATCCGCTCGTTCAGACGTGTCGTGCGCATCTCGGCGACATCGTCTTCCTGCCGATCTGCCGTGTCGAGCTTGGAGAGGTAGCGCTCGATCCCGGCCTCGACCTGTTCGATGCGCCGTTGAATCGCACCGGGCGTGTAGTTAAGATCGCGCGTGTTCACTGCCCGTCAGCCACAGGACCTCGACATTGCGGCTCACTTCGCGCTCCAAGCGCCGGCTCGACTGCACCTGGTTCAGGTATCCGTAGAGGTAGAGCTTCAGGAGCGTCGCCGGATGGTAGCCAAGACGGCCCGTCGCGGCCGCACCTTCAAAGCCGATCGAGGCGAGGTCCATTTCATCGAAGAACACGTCGATTACCCGGACGAGGTTCTCTGCGCCGATACAGTCATCCACGAAACCTGCCAGAAGAAGGGTCTGATGCCTCTCGCAGCCTTCGATGAAACGGCCCATCCCACCCCTCCAGCGCTACCAGAAAGGTAGCAAGGAACGGCGTTTCCACACAGCCTCCACCTCTCTTCGCTATCTTCCGACCCAGATAAATGGGCCGAAAGCGGACCGGCAGCTTACGGTGCAAACGCATGGAAAGCTGCCGCTCCGCTTTCGACCCTTTAACGCCCATCCGGTAGCCACACGAGATTGCCGGAAGCGGACGTCGCCCTTCCCTCCGGTCTCATGATCGCGTACCGGCCGTCCCGTCGTGTCATGGGAACTAGTATGGCTGCGTTGTCATCAGTGAGCTTTGGGCGGGCCGTGATCGTGCTCGCGGTCCTCATGCAGGCGCTAGGCAAGGTCGCCTACGGCACGTGGCTCGGCGCCGTTCCCTCCAACCTCTTCGTGTTCCTCAGTTTCGCGCTGACGGCGGCCTTCTTTCTGGCCGTGTCGCGGCGCGGCGTCGGCGAGCAGGCCTGGGGTGCGCTTCTTCTCCTGAACGCCGCGACGGCGCTGACCTTCATCAGCTTCTTCTACGCCCTGAAGCTGATCGAGCCCGCGATCGTCGGGGCGGTCGAGATTGGCATCGGTCCGGTGATCGTGGTCCTGATCGCGATGGCGACTACCGGCGAGCGACCGTCGCCCCTCCGCGTCCTCGTGTGCCTCGGCATCCTGGGGGGCTGCGCCGTGCTGGGGATGGCGGCGCTGAGGGGAAGCGGCTTCGCCTCGTTCGGCCCGCAGGCCTGGATCGGATTGGGCGCGAGCGTGGCTGCCGGCGTCGGTGCGGTCCTCATCACCCTGTCGTCGCGAGCGCTCCTCAACCGAGGCTGGCGGTTCGGCGCGGTGCTGGCGCACCGCTTCTACCTGATCCTCCCGGCCTCGCTCGTCCTCGCAATCGGCAGCGGTGGCGCGCCGGTCGCGTGGACGGGCGGGCTCGTCGCCATGTTTCTCGTCGTGTCCGTCATCGGCGTCCTGGCGCCGCTCTACCTGCTCCAGATCGGGATCGGGCGCTGCGATCCCTATACCGTCATGGTGACCATGGCTGCGCTACCGGTCCTTACCTTCGCGATCGAGGGCTTCTCGCCCGCCTATGCATGGTCATGGCTGACGGCGCTGGGGGTTGCGATCGTGTCGGGGTTCCTCCTGCTGGACGTGGCTGCCAAGCGAGATTGACCAATGTCCGTTATCGGACGCCTTCGCTCCGAAGCGGACAGGCAGGAAACCACCCCGTCCGGTTTCAGGCGGCGTAGGAAGCTGACGTCCGGAAGCTGTCCATCTGCTTTCGACCCTTCCACGTCATTCGTGCTGACGTTCAGATCTTCCAAGAGCGGACGTTGTGTGGCACCACTATCTGGACTTGGAGGCTGATAAGACGACAGTTTCTAACGCCGTCGACCTATCATGCATTCGCAGGTCATTCGCATGTAGGACCGATCACGACATATCCTTTGTTTCCGGCACGGTTATCCGACGTTCAGTTCCTTGCGGCAGGACCCTGCAGGCCTGGCGGCGCCGCCGATCCAGTATCGGGGTCCCGTCCCTGCTGCTGATCGAGAAGGCGCATCACAGGCGTGACCGTCAGCCCGTGGAGGAGGATCGAGAACAGGATCACCAGTCCAACCAATCCCCACAGGCGCTCCGCTTGCGGTACTGCCATATGGTTGATGCCGTAGGCGAGATAATAGATCGACCCCACCCCCCGAATGCCAAAGAAAGCGAGCGTCAGCTTCTCGCTCCTGTCGATCGGCAGGCCAACCAGACCCAGCCAGCCCGTCAGAGGGCGCACAAGAAGCAGGATTGCGCCGGCAACGGCAACATCGATCCACGTGACCCCAGCCAGCAGACCGCTTACCAAGGCGCCACCGAACAGGATCAAGATCAGCATCATGACGAGCCGCTCCACCTGCTCGGTGATCTCATGCATCTCGGTTTGGAACTCATGCTCGCGATGGGTATGGCGGAAGGTCAAGGCCGTGACGAAGACCGACAAGAAGCCGTAGACGTGGATGATCTCGGTCAGGCCGTAGGAAACAAGCGTTGCCGAGAGGGCGATCAGGCCGTCGCCGGTCTTGGCCAGACGGTTCTCGGACGGCACGTGGAACGTCAGCCAGCCGAAGGCGCGACCGATCAACCAGCCCGCCAGGACACCACCCGCGATCTCCCAGGCCACGCGGTAGGTTAGCCACTCGCCAAGCCAAGGCTCACCTGTGGCGGAAGCCGCGGCCAGCAGGATCGCGAGATGAACGAAGGGGAAGGCCGCGCTGTCATTGAGACCGGCCTCCGACGTCAGGCCAAAGCGGACCTCGTCCTCCTCGCCGGTCTTGGGCGCACCAACCTGAACGTCGGAGGCGAGCACCGGATCGGTGGGTGCAAGGCTTGCAGCCAGAAGCAAGGCAACCGGCCATGACAACGCAAGCACCCAGGCTGAGAGCAGCGTGATCAGGAGGATGCCAAGCGGCATGGTGATGGCGAGAAGTCGCCACGTCACGCTCCAGCGTCGCCAGCCGAACACACGGTCGATCTTCAGCCCCGCACCCATCAAGGCGATGATGACCACCAGCTCGCTGAAGCGTTCGGTGATGTCGGGATACCGGAGCGGCAGCGGTTGAAGCACGATCTGTGGGAGTAGGAACAGGCCTGCACCGATGCCCATGCACAAGATCGGAAGTGAAAGCGGCAGACGCTTCAGAACCAGCGGCAACCAAGCCACGAGCGCAATCAGGAGGCCGGTCCCGGTCAAGAGGAGGATGTAGGGATCGGGCAGCCAGTCGGTTGAGGTCATGGACAGGAACCCGAAGAGTGGGCGGTTGGGTCCATCAGGAAGGCTACGTCGCGACAATGGGGAGACCAGACCTCGGACAGCCGATCCATCTGTTTTGAGGATAGCGATGGCATGGACGGTCGGAGGCTAACGTCCCGTTTGGTTGGCCTCGCCATATACCCTTGAATGTCCAACGCCGACCCACCACTTACCATCCACTTGGATGTTGAGATGAGTTGATGATGCCAAAGAAGGCGGAAGGGCAAGATCGCGGACCGGATACCGAGAAGGTCACCATCAATCTCGGCTTCATCGATCTCGGCCGCATCGACCTTCTCGTGCGAGAAGGCTTCTACGCCAACCGCAGCGACGTCATCCGCACCGCGATCCGCAAGCATCTCGACGCTCACGACGCTGCGATCCAGCGTTCCGCCGAGCAGTTGACGCTGGAGCTAGGCCTTCGGCGATTCACGCGAGCCGATCTCGAACGGGCGCGCGACGAGAAACGGCTGCTTCACGTGCGCGTCCTGGGACTCGCCAGCTTCGACGACGACGTATCGCCGGAGTTGGTACAGGAGACGATCGGATCGATCACCGTTCTCGGCGCCCTCCAAGCGAGCGCAGCGGTGAAGGCGGTTCTGGCGGACCGTATCCGCTAACCACACGACCCTCGCGTTCCACGTCGTCCACCGTTCTGTCCGCAAGGAGCCGTCCAATGCCCCGATCCATCCCCTCCTTCATGGATGAGGCCCGTAGCCTTGTCGCCGCCAACCGTCTTCTGGACGCTACAGCGCTGATCCAGGCACGGCTCGGCGGTTCGCCCATCGACACGGCCACGGCATCCCCACAACCGTTCCAAGGCCCGACGATCGAGCTGCGTGCCGAGCGGGTTGGGCGAGGTCAGCAAGAAGCGCCGACCGACGCTCCACCGCCCAGCCGGCCCCGCTTTCCTCGACCGGGCGCGGCAACGCCCCGCCCCGGCTTCCACAGGCCGACCCTCGTTGTACCTGCGGGCGCCGAGTTCCTACGGCTCAGGCACGAGGGACACGCTGGGGCACGAAGCTATCGTCTTTACGTGCCGTCTACGCTGGCTAGCGGGCCGCGACCGCTGATCGTGATGCTGCACGGCTGCACGCAGGATCCTGAGGACTTTGCCCTCGGCACGCGCATGAACCAGTTGGCCGAAGAGCGGAACGTTCTTGCCGCCTATCCGGAACAGGGGCGAGCTGCCAATGCCTCGCTCTGCTGGAACTGGTTCGAGCCCGCTCATCAGCGAAGAGATGCGGGGGAGCCGGCGATCCTGGCCGGCATCGTCGAAGACATCGCGAGGAGCCATTCGGTCGACCGGACCCGCATCTTCGTGGCCGGCCTGTCGGCGGGTGGGGCCATGGCGGCGGTCCTCGGCGCAACCTACCCGGACGTCTTCGCTGGCATCGGCATCCATTCCGGTTTGCCCTACGGCTCGGCGACCAACGTTGCCTCGGCGCTCTCGGTCATGCGTAGCGGTAGACAGAGCGGAGGCGGGAGCAGGCGACGGGTTCGCACCATCGTCTTCCACGGCGCACGGGACACGACGGTCCACCCGGCCAACGGCGAATGTCTGGCGGGGCTGGAGCAGGCCGGAAGGAACCGCACCACCACACAAAGCGGTTCGGTCAACGGCCGCGACTACATCCGCAGCGTGGTGGCCGCCACGCACGAGGAACCGGGTGTCGAACACTGGCGCGTCGAAGGGCTCGGCCATGCCTGGTCCGGTGGCGACGCCAACGGATCTTATGCGGACCCGGCCGGTCCTGATGCTTCACGCGAGATGCTGCGCTTCTTTATGAACGAACTACAATAGGCTGCTGGGCCGTAGCCGGGGCTCAACTCAGAAAGCGACGAGCTTACGCTTCGTGGGGTCCCAGAGAGCCAACCCGACGCACTGGAGGCTTTCAAGGATCGTGAGACGCGATAGGGACGCCAACGCCGGTTCGGCGTCGAGGCAGGCCTGCAGCCGGTAGTTTGGGATCCGCGGGTTTAAGTGGTGAATGTGGTGGAGGCCGATGTTGCCGGTGAACCATTGCAGGAGCTTTGGCATCACGTAGTACGAGCTGCCACTGAGGGCTGCGCGCTGCTGGCTCCACTCCGTCGACTCCTCCCAGTGCGTGTCCTCAAACTGGTGCTGTACGAAGAACAACCAACCGCCGATCCAGGACGCGACAAACGCCGTCGGCAGCACCGCAAGTGCGACTGCGATCGGGCCCAACACCAGCACGAGGCTGCCGTAGAGAAGCGCCAAAGCCAGGTTCAATGCCATGATGCTGCGCCAGGCATCACGCACGGGAAGTGCTTGGCCGAACGGGGAGCGCTGCAGCAGGATGAAGTAGACCGGCGGTCCGACGACATGGAGCAGGAGCGGATGGCGATAAATTCGGTAACGCATCTGCGCGCTGCGGCTCAGCCCATCGTACTCGTCGACCGTCAGGGTGTCGACGTCGCCGATCCCGCGCCGTCCGAGATCTCCCGCCGTCGTATGATGGACGGCATGGGAGCGGCTCCAGTAGCCAAAGGGCGTCAGCGTCAAGACGCTGAGGAGCCGACCGACGGCGCGGTTGGTCCGCTTCGATGTGAAGAAGGAGTTGTGGCCACAGTCATGCTGGACGCCGAACAAGCGCACGAGAAGCCCGCCGGCGGGAAGGGCTAACGCCAAAAGGACGTAGACCCCCGTTGTTGCGCCAAACAGAAGCAGCCCTGCCGTCAGAAGAAAGAGTGCGAAGGTCGTACCGAACTGGAACCAGGCGGCGCGGTCGTCAGCATCGCGGTACCGAAGGCAATGGCGTGACAGGCGGCGGATCTCTGCGTCGTCCAGATCAGGGACGAAGCGTTCAAAGTCGCGCTTTGGCGCGACGGAGATGAATGACAACCGATGGATCCGATAGCTGGACCCTGCAGGCGGTCGGGTCGATCCGCTTCGTGGCATGGTGTCAGGACGGACGCAATCGATAATTCGGCTCCTGTGTACAATAGGATGTTGGCCGCCAAGCCTGTAAAAAACTCATCTTTCCACCGCTTGCACAAACTTCCATCCTTTCGGAACGTAAAATCGAGTGTCACAAAAAGTATGGAGTGTTTGCGTCTGAAAAGACGGAGAAAAACCATTCGTCTCCCAACGATAATCATCATCTTAATTTTGGTTCCACCATCGGAAAAACAAATATACGACGAATACAATTCGATATTGCCTAGGTATCTGAGGAATATACACCATATTGGCTTTCAGGGTGTCGAAGAATACGGGCTGCCGGGACGTTCGGCGGGGCCCATGCCTCTGGCGCTTCCACCCTGCGGAGCCCTGTTCCATGTTTGGCTATCAAGGTGGCGAAAGCGACGAGACCGTTGCTCGCAAGCGCGGCTATATGGCGGAGGCCCGTGAGCGCTGGCCGTTCCTGACCCGGTTCGACGTGACCACGATCCATAACGAGCAGCAGCTCGCCACGATGGTGCGCGACCGGCTGGGGCTGCCAAAGGACCAAGCGGACGCCGAGGTCCATCGCTGGACGCAAGGCAAGCACTTCTGAGCGGACCAGCCCAGATCGCCAGCAGGCCCCGTCACCTGATGCAAGGCTCATTCATGTCCAGCTTCGACTTCCGGGCGACCCGCTTTGCCCATCTGCGCATCGTTCTCGACCACATGCCGGGGCTTCGCAGTGTCGAGATGCGGGACATCATCACGACAGCGGCCGAGAAACGTCTGCGGAGGATCCGCATGGACCTCGAGGATGAGGTGAATGCGATCCGCGTGCCGAGCCTTGCTTCGTCCCTTTCACCCATCAAGCTACCGTAGGAACACGACATGCCCCTCCTCACCGATCCGAAGACCGCTGGCATCGAAGCCTTCCGTGCCGGTCAGCCGACGTCCACCAGCGGCTATGCCGATGGCTCAAGCCAGAAGCTGTCGTGGCTCGACGGGTGGACGCAGGAGCAGATCGCTCAGCGTGCCGACGTCGGTCAGGCTACATCCGACCAAGTCATGTCCGGCTGAACATCGCAGGACGTTCTATCGACCCAAGTTTCCCGCTGGGTCAGCAGGCTCATTCCCTGCGCCCAATTCTCCTATCGAAAGCCGATCCTTATGATGTCAGCCCCAACCATCGACTACGCAGGAGCGGCCGACGTGTTCTGGTGCAGCTCCGCCAAGCGGCAGATGCCCAAGGGGTCGATGCGGTTCCAGACCTTCCCGACCTTGGCTGAGGCCGTGCGCTTCTTGGTCACCGATACGACAGAGACGCGCTTCCAGTACGCGATCGACACGGATCAGGGTCGATACGAGAAGGACGAGATCGCAGCGCTCTACGAACGGCCCGACTTTCCCGACCGTCCCGGCGTCTGACGCGCCACGCAACATAGAACGCCTCGATCGCGACGAACTAGCAGGGCCGTGCTCGGCCTTGTATCCCACCAGGAGATCGGCATGTGGCTGGAACTTACAAGCCGGCAGGGCGACGCCTTGCTGGTGAACATGGACCGGGTCGTGATGATCTCGCAGCATCAGGACGGAAGCCGCTTACATGTCGAGCTGCCGGCATCGTCCGCGCACAATGGCGTCGACATCATCGTCGGCGAAGTACAGCAGGTGATCCGTGACCGGATCGCTGGTCGTAAGCAAGGCGACTGACAGCCGATTGCGCACCCCATGCAAACCCCAAACGAGGTCACGTTATGCCGTTCACCACCCAGGAACAAAGCAACGCTGCCAGCGTCGCCCTCGATAGCGCCCTTACAACGACCGCAGCACCTACGAGCGATTTGCAGGCTGAAGGCGGTCAAAGCTCGCGTGCGATAAAGCCTTCGGAGGACCTGGACCAGGCGAGCCAATCTGCGATCGAAGGGCGAGAAAACGGGAGGCCGAGCAGCAACCGCCGGGCGATCGGGATCATGTTTGGTATCGACCCGAGGAACCTCTACGAGGCGCCCGACGACGAGCAGAACCGCAACCAGGCCGCGCGGGATCTGGACTGACAGGCAACATCTGCCCCTTGCCAAGACGTGGTCCCACCTGTCCGGCGCAACTCGTTCCAACTCAAGGCCCGACCATGATCGCATCCGCGTTGCTGCGCCTTCTTCGCCCAGCTCGACGCTCGCTTCGCGCCCTGCGCCGGGGCTGGCGCTGGGAGAGCATCCCGTTCGACAAACCGCGGCCTTTGACCAATGGTCGGATGAGCCGGGACGACGGTGGTCAGGTGTGGCGTCGGTGGAACGGCCGCGAGTACGACTTGGTCCAGTTGGCGATGATGCCGTAGCCCCTTTCGGGGTTACCAACCGTTCCCGACGAACGTCACCGCGGAGACAGTCGCCCGTCAGGCCGTTTGCTCCCCAAAACAAAGACAGGACGTTCCCCATGCATTGCCTGCTATGCAGCCGGCCGGCAAAGCCGATCCCCGCCATCAACCAGACCGCTTCGGCCACGGCCTGTGAACACTGCGGGGAGTGGGAAGCGTCCGCTCCAGCGATCTCCACGCTGGCAACGATGGCGGGGCATCAGCGCATGCAGGCGTTGCGGCATGCGCAGGTCAACTCGTTCATGGGACGCCGACCATTCCTTCATGGGCTCGGCTAGGCGATGCCGGCCAAGACGTTTTTCATCGTTCAGCAGTTCGAGCGCAGCGGGAAGCGTCTGATCGCCGGCCGGGTGCTGGACTTCCGAAAGGCCGAGGAGGCGGTGGCCCGCGCAGAACGCGCATCAAGCACGGCGATCGGGGTCGTGGCCCTGCAGCATACGGTCGACACCGAGACCGGAGAGGTGCTGGAGGATCCGATCGTGCTGTCGCGGTTCGGCGATGTGCCGGCGGAATTCACAGACGACTAGAGACCACGCTGCGGCCGGTTCAAACCGCAAGTCCGCTATTGTGCCTCATTCAACCAATAGCAGACTGACCGGTTTCCACCCCGTCCGGTCTCAGGCGGCAGAGGAAGTGGCCATTCCCGAAACACCCTCCTTTCCAAGATAGGCCGAGCGAGCGTTTTGCGGCTAGCCAGCAGCAAGAAGGCGGGAATAGGAGTCTTCAAGCGCGCCCGATCGCAACGCGTCCGGATCGCTTTCCTCGACGATCCGTCCAGCGCGCATGATCGCAAGTCGGTCGCACATGTGCGCGACTACGGCCATGTCGTGGCTGACCAGAAGGTAGGTTAGCGAGCGCTCGCGTTGCAGCCGCTTGAGTAGGTTTAGGATCTCGGCTTGAACCGACACGTCGAGTGCTGAGGTCGGCTCGTCCAACAGCAGGATCGGCGGCTTGAGGATCAGCGCCCGGGCGATCGCCACGCGCTGGCGCTGACCGCCCGACAGCTGGTGGGGATATCGGTAGCGGAAGCGGCGGGGAAGGCCGACTTGATCCAGCGCCTCGTCGATCCTCTGGTCGCGGTCGCTGAGGCCATGGATTGCCAGCGGCTCGGACAGCGTCTGCCCGATTGTGTGACGCGGATGAAGCGAGCCGTAGGGATCCTGGAACACCATCTGGACAAGGCGGAGATCCTCGCGCGATCGCGCCGATGCCGCGACCGGGCGGCTTTGGATGCGGATACCGCCCTGCCATTCGCGCACCCGGCCCGCGACCGCGCCAAGCACGGTGGACTTGCCGCAGCCACTCTCGCCGACCAGCCCGAAGGTCGTGCCCGGCTCGACGCGGAACGAAACGCCGTCTACCGCGCGGAACGCGTCGTACTCGACCACGAGGTCGGCGATCTCGAGCGCGGCGGTCATCGGACGGGCTCCCGCCAGGACGGCTCTCGCTGGAGGACGGCCAGCATGTCGGTGGGCCGGTCGAGCCGTGGCAATGCCTCCATCAGCCCCCTCGTGTAGGGATGGCGCGCCTGTTCCAGTTCGGAGGCCGGCAGGCGCTCTACAATCTGCCCGGCATACATGATGAGAACGCGGTCGCAGAAGGCGCGCACAAGGTTCAGGTCGTGGCTGATAAGCATGAGGCCGATCCCTTGGGCGTCGATCATATCGCCGAGAAGGTCGAGGATCTGGTGGCGCACGGATACGTCGAGCGCGGAGGTCGGCTCGTCGGCGATAACGAGCGAGGGCGAAGCGATCAGCATCATCGAGATCATAATGCGCTGGCCCATGCCGCCCGAGACCTCGTGGGGATAAAGGGCGAAGACGCGGGCGGGGTCGCGGATCTGCACCTGCGCCAGCATGTCGAGCGTGCGTTCGCGCGCCTCGCGGGCCGACAGTCTGAGGTGCAGGCGCGCCATCTCAACGATCTGCTTGCCGACCGTCATCACAGGGTTCAGCGAGTATTTGGGGTCCTGAAGGATCATCGCGACGCGNCGGCCGCGAACTGTGCNCATCGCGCGCTCGGAGGCGCCAAGCAGGTCGATCTCCTCGAAGCGCATCTGGTCGGCCGACATCCGGGCGGCTGGCGGCAGGAGGCGCATAACGGCGCGCCCCGTCATGGACTTGCCTGAGCCCGACTCACCGATGATGCCGAGCTTCTCGCGTCCCACCGAGAAGGAAACGCCGCGCACCGCCTCCACCGGGCCGGAGGGCGTGCCGAATGCCACGCGAAGGTTCTCGACGGTGAGAATGGGGGACGAAGCGTCAGCCATTGCGCGGGTCCAGGATGTCGCGAAGCCCGTCGCCGAGCAGGTTGAAGGCGAGGCTGACGAAGAGGATGGCAAGGCCCGGCACCGTGGTCAGCCACCAAGCGTCGAGGAGGTACTGGCGGCCCGAGGCGGCCATGGCGCCCCACTCGGCGGTAGGCGGCTGGACGCCGAGTCCAAGGAAGCCAAGGCCGGCGGCGGTCAGGATGATGCTCGCCATGTTGAGCGTCAGGCGCACCAGGATCGAGGGCGCGCAGATCGGCACGAGATGGTGAAGGAGGATGCGCCCGCGCCCCGCCCCCTGCAGCTCGGCCGCGATCACGTAGTCCGAGCCACGCACGGTGAGCGTCTCGGCCCGCGCGAGGCGTGCGATCGGCGGCCACACGGTGAGCGAGATCGCGATCACCGCGTTCTCCAGGCCCGGCCCCAGCGCCGCCGAGAAGGCGAGCGCCAGAACGAGGCCGGGAAAGGCGAGGAAAATGTCGGTGACGCGCATCAGGGCGACATCGACCCAGCCGCCCAGGAGCCCTGCCGTCGCGCCCACCAGGAAGCCGATCGGTGCGACGATTACCGTCACAAGGACGGTGGTCGTGAGCGTCGTGCGCGCGCCGAACAGGATGCGCGAGAAGACGTCGCGCCCGAATTCGTCGGTGCCGAACCAGTGCGCAGCGCCGGGCGCGAGCAAGGCGCGGTCCATCGCCTGCACGTTCGGGTCGTAGGGCGCAAAGAGCGGGGCCAGAAGTGCGACGAGGATCAATAGGGCGATCACTGCGAGACCTGCCAGCGCGGGCGGGTTGCGCAGGAGAAGGAGCCAGCCGCGATACAGGCGGCCGAGCCGCGCTTGGCGCGTGGAGGCCACGTCCTCGGTGGTGAGCCAGGCATGGAGGCCGGCGGGGGGCGGGGTCGTGGCGCTCATCGGCGGGTCCTCGGATCCACGAAGCGATAGGCAATATCAGCGAGAAGGTTCATGGCGATCGAGATCAGGCCGATCACAAGGACACTGCCGAGCACGGCGTTCATATCGGCAAAGAACAGGGCGGTCGTAAGGTACTGTCCAAGGCCTGGCCAAGCGAACACCGTCTCGATCAATACGGTGCCCTCTAGGAGACCGAGGAAGGACAGGGTGACGATCGTCAGGAGCTGGACGCGTATGTTGCGGAAGGCGTGCCCCCAGACGACGCGGCTCGCGCTGAGGCCCTTGGCGCGGGCGGTGAGCACGTATTCCTGACCGAGCTGCTCCAGCATGAAGGAGCGGCTCATGCGGCTGATATAGGCGAGCGCCGCGTAGCCGAGGATGAGGGCCGGCGTCACGAGATGGTGGAGCGCACTCCAGAACACGTCCCATTCCCGTGCCAGGGCGGCATCGATGATAAGCGATCCGGTCGGCCCCTCCACAAGGCCTTCGTTGTAGACGTCGATGCGCCCGCCCCCCGGAATCCAGCCGAGATTGGCGTAGAAGACGAGGATCACCAGCGTGCCCAGCCAGAAGATCGGCGTGGAATAGCCGACGAGGCCGACGACGCGTGCCACATGGTCGATCCAGGTTCCCCGCCGCACGGCGGCCAGGATGCCGAGCGGGATGCCGAGCCCCGCCCCGATCAGGATCGCGAGGCTCGCCAGCTCGATCGTAGCCGGGATGACGCGAGCGAGGTCGCTCGCTACCGCGTTCTTGGTGACGTGCGATTGGCCGAGGTCGAGGCGCACGACGTCACCGAGATAGGTCGCGAACTGCACGAGAACCGGCCGGTCGAGCCCCATGCTCTGGTAGACGCGCTGGTAGGTTTCCTGGTCGGCTTGGTCGCCGATCACCGCGATTACGGGATCGGCGGGCACGAGGCGACCGACCGCGAACGTGATCGCGAGAAGGCCGAAAAGCGTGGTCAGGAGAATGAGGATTGTGCTGACGAAGCGGCGCACCCGCCCCGCCTTGCGCGCCCGCCCCGAAGCCGGTGCCGCGGGTACGCTTGGCGCATCGATCGCCGGGGCGCTCACCCTCAGCGCTCCTTGCGCACGGTGTCCCAGCGCGTGAGCCAGGTCGGATGGCCGACATAGCCCTTCACGTCGCCACGGACGGCCTTCGCGTCGACGCGCTGGAACGAGGTGATCAAGGCGGGTGAAGACCGCAAATAGCTTTCGTTGACCTGGCGGTAAAGATCGGCGCGCTTGGCGTTGTCGGTCTCATGCGCGGCGGCTAGCACGCCTTGCTGGATGTCGGCTGGCACCTCCCAGGCCGCGCGCCAAGCCAGAAGCCCGGTGAGCTTGGCTTCGTCGCGGTTGTCGGCGTTGGTGGCGTATGAGCCAAGCACTGGGTGCGGGTCGGGCAGGCGCTCGCCCGAGCGCGCCGAAAAGAGTTCGAACTCTCGGTTCCGGAACTTGCCGATATGGTCGCCAATCTGCAGGTCGAGGCGGATGCCGGCCTGGGCGGCGTTGGCCTGGAGCGATTGGGCGACCTCGCCCTCGGGCGTCTGAGGGCTCGCATAGTAGGTCATTGCGAAGCCGTCGGGATAGCCCGCCTCCGCGAGCAGCGCCTTCGCCTTGGCGATGTCGAGCTTGTAGGGGTTCTCGTTCAGCGCACCCGGCAGGCCCGCCGGCACGATGGTCTGCTGCGGCGTGCCGTAGTAGCGCATCACACCGCGCGACAGGCCTTCGTAATCGATGAGGTAGCGGAAGGCCTCGCGCACCTGAGGTTTGGCGAGGATCTCGTTCTTTTGGTTCAGTGCGAGATAGTAGAAGCCATAGCCAGGCGTGCGCTGGACCGCGACCTTGCCCCCGCTCTCCAGAGCCGCGAGGTCCGTCGATGACAGGCGCGTTGCGACGTCGAGGTCGCCCGCCTCAATNTGGAGGCGCTCGGCGGCCGATTCCGGCAGGTGCCGCAGGATCACGCGCCGCATCGCGGGCTCGCCCTGCCAGTAGTCCTTGAAGGCTTCCGCGATCAGGATATCGTTGGCCCGCCAAGTGCGCAGCATGTAGGGACCCGAGCCCGCGTCGCGGGTTTGTAGATACTCCCCGCCCATGTC
>NZ_ARQE01000015.1 GCF_000382705.1 Aureimonas ureilytica DSM 18598 = NBRC 106430
TGGTCTGCCCCCTGAAAAGTGGCCCTCCCTGAAGTAGGCTTTTGAGCCGCTGGAGGACATGAGAATGGGACAGAAGAAGCACAAGCCGGAAGAGATTGTCGCCAAGCTGAGGCAGGTTGACGTCCTGCTTTCGCAGGGTCGCCCGGTGGCGGAAGCGATCCGCACGATCAGCGTGACGCCGTTCACCTACTACCGGTGGCGGAAAGAGTTCGGTGGGCTGAAGTCCGACCAGGTGAAGCGTCTGAAGGACCTCGAGAAGGAGAACGAGCGGTTGCGTAAGGCCGTGTCCGACCTGACGCTGGAGAAGCTGATCCTGAAAGAGGCCGCCTCGGGAAACTGGTGAGCCCCGCCCGCCGTCGCCAATGCATCGAACACGTCATGAAGAAGCATGGCGTAAAGGAGCGTTTGGCGTGCCGGGTCCTGGGGCAGCACCGATCAACACAGCGCAAGGCGCCGAAGGGACGAGCTGACGATGCGGCGCTGACGGCCGACATCATCGAGTTGGCGAGACAGTATGGACGCTACGGCTACCGTCGGATCGCGGCCCTGCTGCGGGATGCCGGATGGCTGGTCAACGTGAAGCGTGTCGAGCGGATCTGGCGGCAGGAAGGTCTGAAGGTGCCGGCCAGGCAGCCCAAGCGAGGGCGACTTTGGCTGAACGACGGCTCGTGCGTTCGGCTTCGGCCAGAGCGGGCGAACCACGTGTGGTCCTATGACTTCGTCGAGGGCCGAACCCACAACGGTCGCAAGTTCCGCATGCTCAATCTGATCGACGAGTTCACCCGCGAATGCCTGTGTATCCGGATCGACCGCAAGCTGAAATCCACCGACGTTATCGACGTGTTGTCGGACCTCTTCATCGTGCGCGGCGTGCCGGGGCACGTTCGCTCCGACAACGGTCCCGAGTTCATCGCCAAGGCGGTGCGCGACTGGATCACGGCGGTCGGCGCCAGGACTGCGTTCATCGAACCGGGCTCGCCTTGGGAGAACGGCTACTGTGAAAGCTTCAACTCCAAGCTCCGGGACGAACTTCTGAACGGCGAGATCTTCTACAGCCTCGCCGAGGCCCGGATCGTCATCGAGGGCTGGCGCCAGCACTACAACACGAAGCGACCGCATTCCTCGCTTGGCTACCGTCCACCGGCACCCGCCGCCGCGCCATGGCCGGCTGCGCTGCCCCAACCCGCTTCGCCGGCCACCTCAACCGTGGTCGCCAAGCCTACCATGCATTAGAATTGAACCGGGCCACCTAATGGGGGCAGGCCATCACCATCCTCGCAGCAGCCTCCCTATCAAGTGCCCAAGTGGCGCAAGCCGACAGCCTCAGCGAGGCCCGGCAAGGTGCAAAGCGAGGTGCTGCAATCTTCCAGAAAACCTACGGAGAGAGCGGCATGTTGGGCCTTAACGCAGCCAGCAAAGACTGTTGGAAGGCGTATCGCGGCAAACTCTCCGCACGGAAATTTGCCGAGTGCGCCTCGCTCGATCTCAACAGCTTCCATCTCGACAACGCTGCCAGCAAACAGATGGGATGGGAGCCCGATGCCTACATGACAGGGAAGAAGACAATCGAACGATACGAACGAGCGGAAAAAGCCCTCAAACTGTCGGCCAAGGAACAAGAGGCGATCGGAGAGATCGTCGTCGGTTCTGCCACGATCGGGCGCTGATCCAACCAACGCGATGAAGACCGGGCGTGCCCCTTCGGGTCGGGCTCTAGTCGCTGACGCTCCCCGAGCCCCCCAATGGGGTCTCGGCCCTTCGGGTTGCGATCCCTCACGCTGGCGGCAAAGGCCGCCATCCATTCCCGCTTCGAAAGGACCAGAAAGGATGACTCTGGTGCTCCATACGCATGGTCGGATCAGGACCTGCGACCGGCCGAGACGACGAGCAGCATCCATATGGACCCGTCCCCTTCGGGGCCGGGGTCTCTCTCTCTGACTTGGCTATTTTACGCCAGGCCATCCGGCGTCAAGGACATCGCGGTTCCCCCAATTTTCACGGCTCAAGGGCCGAGAAAATCGGCTCCCCCGCTCGCCGGCTCTGCCGGTCGTCTGCGACGATCCCTGACCCCTCTGGCCTACAGCGTGGACTCCTTTCGTCAGCGAAAGGAGAACATCATGTCTGATTTCAACGCATCCGCTCTGCTCTCGAACATCAAGCGCATCCAGCCTGAGGTGGCCGCGCGCCGCGACGCCTGCTCGGGCGCTCTCGCACGCGAAGCGCACGAAGGGCTGGAGCGCGTACTGAAGCAGCTCGTCTCTCTAATCAGCAGCGATGATGAGGACAATCAGTATGAAGCCGAATGGCTCCGGCACCAGACTACCAGCCTGCTGCCCGACCGGATCGTCGAGGAGGAGTTGGAGGACGGTGAGTTTCTGCCGGACGAAAACTACCGGGATACGACACTGAATGCCGGCGATCTCGAAGGGCTTCGCGATCTCCTCATTCAGCTCCACAAGGAATGCGATTTGCGCTTCATCTCGCGCTACGTGCGGGTGCGTCCAGTTCGGAAGGCTTGAGCCTTCGAAGGGAGGCGGCCTTGGCCGCCTCCCTTTCTGACGCGTCCCTTCCGGGCCGTGGAGACATGGGCCCCACGGTCGGATTGACCGACCGCCAGGTCTGACGAAAGGGGGCGAGGCCCCCCCTCGAGCTCACCCATGAGGGAAGGGGCAAGCCCCTCCCTCAAACTCCCTCCCATGGGGAAAGAGGGACGGTTCCCTCCCCCCCTTTCCCCAAACCCCTATCACCTCTCCCGGGCCACTCGCCGCTTCGCGGCCTCGGACCGGGTACGAAGGCCGAGAGCGAGACCCGTGTCCACTGATGCGCCTTGCAGGCACTCACCTGTCAGCCCCGGCTGCGAGCTGATGCTTCCCCTTACCGGCCCTTCCGGTTTCCCCACGCCGCATGGCTCGCCTCGCGCCCTCGCCCGGCCCGGGTGGATGCCAATCCAGCGCCAAGCCATCCCGAGCCCGCCTCCTCTCGCCCGCCATCGCGGCCGAGCCCGCCGAACCAATCCCAGAAAGCAGCCGACCCTAGCCGAGACAAAGCCGTCCGCAACCGCTGCGCGGTCCTCCTCTTCGTTCCGGTCCCCGGCTCCGCCGGCGATGCTGGACAGCCCCGCCTCGGCTGATCGGGTGGCTGCGGGGATTGGCCCCGCAAGCTCAAACCCCTAGATTGGAGGCGAACGTGAAGATCGACGGGCTCAAGATCGCCAGGGCGCTCAAGACTGCCGGCATCGACCAAGGCAAAGCCGACGACCTCGCACAGGAACTCGCCGACGCCTACGACAACGCGGAGAAAGACATGGCCTCTCTCAAGGACCTCGAAGCCATCAACGCCCGCTCCGACGCGCGCATCGAAGCGGCCGTCAACCGCCAGATCGTCTGGACCGTCGCGACGGCCGTGGCCTTTGCTGCCATCATCATCGCTGCCATGAAGCTCTGACGAGCTTCGGAAGCCCGCATCCGCGGGCTTCTACCCCCGGCGCCGCCTTCCCTCAATTCGGCGCCAAACGTTTGCGGAGACGGTCATGGTTTCCATCAAGGATCTCGAAGCCATCAACGCCCGTTCCGATGCGCGCATCAAGGCTGCCGTGAACCGACAGATCGTTGGGACTGCCGTTATCGGCCTGCTGTTCACGATCGCGATCGTCGCCATCGTGAAGCTCTGACGAACGACATGGGCGTGCCCCTAGGGGTCGGGCTCTAGTCGCTGTCGCTTCCCAAGCCCGAAGGGTCTTGGCCCTTCGGGTTTGGATCCCTCACGCGCTCGGCTTCGCCTCGCCAAGCCTCAGCCGCTCCACAGCTTCGGCCCGAAGCCACGAGGGGGCTAGGGCTCGGTGCCCACGTCTCGCCGCCGAGAAACCTCAGCTTGCCGCATACCCTCAGCGCCATCCATACGGACCCGTCCCCTTTGGGGCCGGGGCTACCTCTCTCTGACTTCGGGTATTCTACACCCGTCCCTCCGTCCTCAAGGACATCGCGGTCCCCCCAATTTTCGCGCCGCTGCGCCGCGAGAAAATCGGCTCCCCCGCTCGCCGCCGCTGGCGGCCGCTCGCGCGGTCCTTGACCACTCGGGACTTCAGTGTGGCCGAACTCCGTCATTCAAGATGAAGGAGCTTCGATATGACCCTCAACGATTACGAGAAGCTGCGGACCGCCGTCAATTTCGCAGTCCAGTACCTCACAGTCTCCCTGATGTTCACCGCGCACCCCGTTGCTCGCGATTATCACAATCGTGCCCTTGGCGAGTTGAAGGCCATCTGCAAGACCATCACCAATGTCATCGACGCGCAGCGCGCCTTCGATGAGGCCGTAGACGAAGCCGCTCGCGAAACGGTCTTGGAGGACGAGTTGCTGATGGCGACCCTGACCTTCGACCTAGCGACGTTTCACGAAGCTCCCATCCATCTCGGCGATCACCTCGTCATCGACAGAGCAACTGACGAGTTCCGCATTGCACCTTTCGGACGCTGGCTGCCGCTTCACGACAACATGCCGATCGTCACTCGCATCCCGCTTCGCGAACTGGATCGCTTCTACGATGCCCTCAAAACGCTATGGGAAGAGACCGGGATCGAAATCACAGCCCAGGAAATCCAGTTCGCTCCCGTTCGCCGCGACGGTTAGAAAGCAGCGGGCTTTGCCCGCTGCTTTCTAACCGTCGCACAGCGGCACGACCGGATCGACCGGATCGTGCCGCCGAAGGTCTCGCCTTTTGCGAGACAAAAAGGACGCCGGCTCGCGCCGGCGGCTTTCATCGGCGAGCCCAATGGCCGCCGTTCGGCACCAGAGCGCGCTTGATCAGTGCGATCATCCTGGCGAAGCGCTTCACGCCATCACCGCTGAACCCGTCCAGCGAGCATCGCAGCGCTCCCGCCCCTTCATGCTGCCGGCATCCGACCCGGAGCCTGACGAAGCCCACATCCGGAACCGCCGCGCGCCGCGCTGAGGCCGCCCACCTCCTACCAATGCCGGCGATCGGAGCCATGATACAGCCCGACCGCGACGCGATCCGACATGATTCCGAAGGGAGACCAACACCACACCGACCAAGGGCCTTCCTGATGCCCGTTTCCGAAGATGCCCGGTCTTGCCCGCTTGGGCCGCTATGCGGTCAACCAGAATGACGGTTTCCACCCCTGCGGGGCGGACCCTCCGCAATTCAGGCTGACCGCGCGACCCGGCGCTGGCTGGCGAGGGCATCGAAACGCGCAACACAGGAGAACCCCATGCGCTCGGTCAACCGCTTCACCCTTCTCGGCAACGTCGGCTCCATCAAGGTCTTCAACGGCTGCATCAAGGTCTCCGTCGCAACCAACCGCTCTTGGACCGGCGACGACGGCCAGCGCAAAGAGCGCACCGACTGGGTTCCGGTCACGGTCTTCGACCAAGCCCAGCGCGAGTGGATCGCGGAGAACGTCAAGAAAGGCGACTCGGTCTACATCGAGGCCCGCGTCGCTCAGTCCTCCTACGGCGAGGGCGATGACCGTCAGTTCGACGTGGATGTGATCGCCACCCTCTTCAACAAGCTCTGAGAACCAGAAATAGCGAGCCTTCGGGCTCGCTATCCGATTTTAGGATGAACGCCACCTTCTGTAGCCGGCACTGATCGCTCGCTCCTGCTTCGCGTAAGCCTCGCTCAAGCCGCCCAAAGCCCATAGAGCTCTGAATTCATTGGCTTCTAGAGCGTTCCGGAAGATTTTCGCCGCTTCCTCGGACAGGTGGCTTTCGACAGTCCGGATCAACTCGGCGTTCCCCATGTCGTCCGTCATGGTCGATAATCCTTTCTGATCTGGCCGATTCCTTTCACGGTCGGATCGCTAAAGTGGGATCGTACCTCTTTCCTCACGTTCGGAATACGTGTCTAACAGTGAAAACCCGCAGCCAAGAATCGGCTGTTTAGTATCTAAACATGGAGTTAGGGCTCATGCCTCAGCGTAGGTCGAGCGCACAGGCTGTCTTCGAACACCATGAACGCCGCCTCGCCGCAGGCGAGACGAGCCGCAGATTTTATGTGCGTGAGGAGCATATGCAGATCCTCCGCCGCTTCATGATTGCGAACGGATTGCCCAACCAGCACAGCGCCATGCAGGTGCTGCTGGAGCAGTTCCGGCGCGAACATAACATCAAGGAGACGGCCAAGCCGCGTTCCCGATACGGCAACTCCAACACGAGAGAGATCACATAAGGAAAAGCCCCACCGCGATAGCATCGCGATAGGGCTTGAGAAGGAACCTGGACCCAGCGGCTTGCAGGCTGATGGGACCTGATAGAGAGATTATCACCTACCTCTCTCATACCTCCTCTCGCCTCCCATCGTCAATCTGAATGCGATGAAATCGCCACGGGAAAGCTTTGTCTTCTGCGCAAAGTGAGGTTCATTGGCAGAACAAACCATCCGGCGCTTACGCGTCCACGGGTTAGGCTGCGCCTGGGCATCCAGTGCGAGATGCTTACCTTGTTGCTGACGCTGCGAGGGTCGCTCTGCGGCACCACTGATCTCGCCAATCAGAAGGGAGGGATGGGCTTGCGCGTTCGTTCTCCTCTACGGGATCGGCAATCGTCCATTCCTTCGGGAACGACGTTCGCTGCGGTTAAAAACGGTTCTTCAACGACTTTATGTCGTCTTCAACGATTCAGACTCGCGTTCACACCCGGAATGCTCCAGCGTTCTACTAGTTGGGAGGAGCGAGTCGGAATCATGAATCCAAAAACTTCAGCTACGTCAGTGGCTGCTAGCCGAGCGCGCCGTCGCCAGATCGGCATGCGGTCCATGGAAGCTGTATTTTTCGAGGACGAGTTAGCCGCACTCGACCGGCTGAAATACCGGCTCAACCTCGCATCGAGATCGGAAGCCCTTCGACTGCTTATGGCAAAGACCGATCTTGATATACTCACACCGGAAGATGCGGCGGGTCTGAGATCGGACGCCGTATGACTTCCATAGCTTCAACAAGTGCGGAGACGCCATAGGCAAAGAAAAAGGCCCCGAAGCGGGAGCCGCCGGAGCCTCATTCTGTGATCGTGTGACAACGCCAGAATTAGGCCTTCCGAATCTCTTCGTCAAGAAAAAATGCGGCTTCCCGCCACGGCTTTGCTTTGCCCTTTTTCAAGGAGAGCTCATGTCGGCGGAACGAGATCGTGTGCTTAGCAGCATGCGAACGGTGGCGCGTGCCTTCAACACCGGTACGGGACCTGCCTCTGACCTGTTCGCGTCACTGACGCAGCAGAACGATGTGCCACACCCCAATTTCCTCGCCCGCGCAGCGATCTGGCGGGACCACGCCGCGGGTTTGATCTCGCGCACGGAAGCGACGCGCCGATCGGCTGCGATCGGCGCTCCACCGACTTCGCCGCCACGGCTCGTCGGCGCGCAACCGCGCGACCCCTGCACTCCGCGAAAGCCCAAGGAATGTCGTCCCCGCTCGACGCGTCCGACGCCCAACGAGAGCCGCCAGTACGCGCCCGCCATGGCGACCACCGCTGCACGCGATGATCGCCTGACGCCGAACGCCAAGGCGTTCCTGCAGGTGCTGCGCGCACGCTGCGGCAAGAGCCGCGAGACCATCATCACCAAAGGCACGGCCGCCAACATCATGGCGCGTTCCACGCGCACCATTCGCCGCTACCTCGATGACCTGATCCGGTACGGGTACATCCAGTCCGAGATCCGCACGAACCGAAACGGGATGCACATCGGTCTCGTCATCACCGTGACCGAGCTCGCCGTGCCTTTCTTCGAAAGCGCCAAGGGGCTCGCACGCTGGCTCGCGGAAACGCCTTCCGCAGTCCTTCGGCCCTTCGAAGGCGTTGTGGCTGGTTTTCAGGGTAGGACACTAATGTCACCCAAAAACCAGACACCAATATCTTCTCTTAAAGGAACAACGGACACGAGCCGCTTCGCGCCTCGTGAAAGGCTTAGGAGTGAAGAAAGGGGGAAATTCCGTCCCTTCTCGACCTAAGCCGAGCCCTCCATTGACCTATATTCGGCCTTACATGTTCGCTGAAAAGCGAACTGCGGCTTCCGCTCGAAATCACGCACGCCCCAGCCGCGGATGCGCTCCATAGGCTTGCATGGTGGCGGAAAAAAAACGGCCGCCCAAGGCGACCGTTTCCGAACGATATGGTCCTTTTAGAAGCGGTTCTATTCGGCCGTTTCCTGTCTGCGCTGCGGCGGCGACGTTTCTCTGATCCATTCAGCCTCAACGTAGCCGGGACGCACCTCGGTTCGGTCGACGAACGGCACCAGCACGCGATAGAGATCACGTCCATAGCCGAGAACAACCACCCATGTCCCCTTGTCTTTGACAACACCCAGCTCCGATGACATCTCGGATTCGCGAAGAGCGTTATCCTCGTATTCGTGCCATTCGCGCATGTTCCCACCCCCAGGCGCTGGCTTCGTCCTGAGCTCTTTGATGCGCGTCGATCCAAGGATCTTCATGAGCCAGGATGCCGTCTCGCCGGGCTCCGTCCGGCAGATCACTTTGGTCTGAATCGAAGACATCCAGGTCTTGAAAGCCTCCGGCCCATAGACCTTCTCCACGGCATGGAAATCCTGCAATCCTAGCACCACCGGCGCGCCGCGCTCACGACCTGCGCTGACCAGCTCCTCGATCCCGTCGATCTTCGCCAAACGAGCGAACTCATCCAGAATGAACCATGTCCTTTGGCCGATGGGCTGCTTGAAATTCTCGTGGAACACGGACTTGCAGGCGATCGTATAGAAGGCCGCGATCCACGATCCCGAAATCTCGTCGAACCGTCCGCTGTGGCCAAGGACGATCGTCTTCGGCAAGCTATTACCCTGCATGAACTCGTGGATCGAGACGAGCTTACGACCCGTGTAGTCACCCCACGCAATGCTCAGAAGTTCAAAATTGTTGATCGCGTTCTGGATGCCGGTTCGCGTGCTCGACCACTGCCTCTCGTCGGCGTTGATGTAGGTCAGCGCTGAGGGGTGATACTCCTGCGCCCATTCCGCCAACGTCTCCTTCGGCGCAGTGAAGGCGTCGAAGAGATCGCTCCAAGTCCACTCACCGGGCATGCGCGAATGCAACATGATAATGACGACAGCGGCCACACCCTGGCCCGCCTGTTCGAAATAGATATACTCCGGATTCTTGATCAGGTGCTTCGCCAGATTGATGCAGTCCGCACGAGTGCGAACGTCCCGCGCCACAGCCCAAACCCACGAACGCTCGTCGGCGGGATTGATCAGAATTCCATTGCCTTGAGGGTCCATCGAAGTCGGTTGTTCGCGCGGCATAAGTGCGTAGACGTGCGACTTATATCCATAAACGATCTTCCGATCGCCCACCTCTGTTATCGACTTCAGGAGATGACGCAGAAGGTTGGTCTTGCCGCTACCCTGCCCGCCGAAAACGATCATCCCGTTCAACGCACGAAGGTCGGAAATCGTCCACTCGCCATACATCGGAAGGCCGCCTTTCGACAGTTCCGCTTTGCTCGCAGCGATCAGTCCTCTGTAATCCGATACGGTCGGACCGGCGAGGATGATGCGCCATCTGGGACGGAGCCACCTTTCGTAGACTCCATAGGCGAAGAACCCCAGGCCAATCACCAACGGAGCAAACACCCACACCTGGTATTCGTTGATTTTTCGGAAGTTCGAATAACCGTTGATGCGGAAAAGCTCCCGACACTGAAGAGCGTCCCAAGGCCATAGGCAGTAGGTCGCGTCCCGCCATCCCAGCTCCATGATGACACCGTTGTCGAGACCCCAGAGCGTGTTCCCGAACCGCCATGCCCACATGCCGATCATGCCAATGATACCGGCGGCCAGGGCTGCGAAAGCCCACCCGATTGTCGGCGTCGGTGTCTTGCGGATCATGAGCTGAACCCCTTGCGTCCTCGCGCGATCATTCCCGCTTTGAATTCACCATCTGACTGGCGTTCTGCAGCGTCCAGAAGGACGCCAAGCAGAAACGCCTTATCGGCTTCACGTAGACCCGCCTTCACGACGAGACCGCCAAGTTCGATCTTCTCTCGAGCGTCTTTTCGGCGCGCATCGGCGGCGGGTGTCGCGGTCTGCCGACGCAAGGCCCTTTGAAGCTCCACCATCTTCCCGCGCAGCTTACGTCGGCGAAGACGCTGCGCCGTCATCTCGGTGAAGGCCCTTCGCGCGAAACGACTCCACCAGTGCTGCGACCGCCTCGCGCAGTTCCTTTTCAGGGACGTTAAGTTCGAACAGCCCTGCCCTGCGCGCCATGCGACCGAACGAGGCCTCCTCCTCAACTTCCACACGTTTAAGCTCAGCCTTCAGGTCGTCCATCTGCTTTCGCAGGATGGCAGATTTAGTCTGCGGACCTTCGGCTTTCGTCTTGGGACTGCGCATGCTCAACGGCTCCTTTCGTGGTCGTTAGTGACCTACATTCGGGTTCCTATCGACCACAAGCCATCGATGTTGCCAAGATTTATCGGTGACTTTGGTTGACGGGAGAGGCCCCTCCCCAGCCTTTCTTGCCTCATCCGCCTGTCTCACCTGCTCCTTTTCCGGCCATCCGGAGCGTAGCGACCCTGCTCGTTGAAGAGGTCGCTTTGCGACCGCACGAGCATCAGGCTGATTTATCAGACTGCGCATTTAGCTGTTGCGTTTCGCAACAGNGTTTGTAGGTCTTTCCAAGGGGTCGCTGGTGAGCGATTTGGGTATGGATTGGGTTCGTGGCGATCTACAGTTTTCGCCAATCAGTGATCTCGGGAGGAAGCGGTAAGTCCGCCGTGGCTTCGGCTGCCTACCGCCACGCTGCCATCATGGTCAGCGAGGCAACTGGCCGGTCGACTGACTTCTCGAACAAGGTCGGTGGCGTACACTCCGAACTCGCCATCCCTTCTGACGCGCCGGGCTGGATCCGGGAGAAGCTTGGCTTTACCGATCCTCAAGGTCATCGGCTTGAAGGAAGTGCCGCTGTCGCGGCTTCCGCAGCGCTTTGGAACACTGTCGAGACCAGCGAAAAACGCTCAGATGCGAAATACGCTATCGACCTCATTGTGGCTCTCCCGCGAGAACTTACCGAAGCTCAAAACATCGATCTTGTCCGCGAGTTCGTCCGGGTGAATTACACCGAGCATGGACGTGTGGTGGATTGGGCTTACCATGCCCCGGAGGACAAGCAGCACAATCCACACGCTCACATCATGTCGACTGTACGCCCTTTGACCGACACCGGCTTCGGCTCAAAGACCGTTGCCCTCGTAGATGCAGATGGTGAGCTGATCCGATCCGATAAGGGCGCGATTGCTTATGCGAGATGGGCTGGATCGAAGGGTGAGCTTTATGCTCACCGAGAAGCATGGGCCGCCTCAATCAACGTCGCACTGGCTGAAGCCGGACATGAAATCACCGTCGACCATCGGTCCTTTAAGGATCGCGGCATCGACGTTCTAGAACCCACCACGCATCATGGGCTGGTCCATCATATCGGGTCTGTCCGTGCTCACGATGAGCATGTCCGCGCAGACCTCGAGATCAGGGCTCGCAACTTTCAAGCTCTCGTCGCAAATCCATCTCTGGTCCTCGAACACATCACCCGGGACCAGTCGACTTTCGACACGCGGGATGTCGCCCGTTTCATCCATCGGTATGCGGGCAAGGGCGACGACTTTGCATCCCTGCGCCGCCGCGTAGGGGCTCTTCCAGAGCTCGTAACTATCCAGGCACAGATCCATGATCCCGAAACAAACCGCGTCGTTCAACGCGAGCGTTTCACCACCACCGCTGTTCTGGAGCGGGAAGCCCATATGCTGGAAATCGTCCAGCATCGTGCCTCTGATCTCTCCTTTGGCGTCGATAGCGAGCGCAAAACAGCGGCGGTCGAGCGTGCGCAGGTCACACAGGGATTTGACTATTCGCCGGAGCAGCGAGCAGCGATCGATCGTCTCACTCGTGATGAGGGCATCTCTACGATGGTCGGTATTGCGGGCGCGGGAAAGTCGACCGTGCTTCGAGCGGTCAACGAGGTCTATCGCGCAGAAGGCGTCGCGGTCCATGGCGCTGCATTGGCGGGCAAGGCTGCCGATAATCTGCAGGAATCTTCGGGCATCAGCAGCCGGACCCTGGCTTCCTGGGAACACGCATGGTCGCATGAAAACGACCACCTTCGCGCTGGTGATGTCTTCGTTATCGACGAGGCGGGAATGGTCGCATCCGCCCAAATGGAGCGGATGCTGGAGCGTCTCGATAGTTTTGGGGCCAAGGTCATCATGGTCGGAGATGCGCGGCAGCTCCAACCCATCGAAGCAGGGGCCGCGTTCCGCTCGATCGCTTCCGAAGTCGGGTATGTCGAACTGACCGAGGTTCGTCGCCAGGAGCGAGCGGACCACGCCGAGGCTAGCGTGCTGTTCGGCGCTGGAGATGCCAAGTCCGCCTTGAACATCTACAACGGGAACGACACGTTCCGCCCGCACGATCGACGCGATGACGCTCTCAATGCAGCGGTCCAGGGTTGGCATCACGACTGGCGCGCCAACGTCGATGTTCTCATGCTCGCGCATACCAATCAGGACGTTCTGGACCTCAACACCTTGGCTCGTTCCGCGATCCAGGCCGATGGAGGTTTGAGCGAAGGCAAGCAGATCCGCACAGCTCGTGGTATGCGGGAATTTGCCGTTGGAGATCGCGTCCTCTTCCTCGACAACGATCGGTCTCTCGGTCTGAGAAACGGTACGATTGGATACGTCGAAAGCTTCACCGGTTCTTCGATGTTTGTCGCGGTTGCCGATCACTCCAGCCCGGTCGAAATCGCTCCTGGCGGCTACAACAACATCGATCACGGCTACGCCACCACTATTCACAAATCACAGGGCGCGACGGTCGATCGCGTTCATGTTGTGGCCGGCGGTATGATGGATGCTCAGCTCACCTACGTTGCTCTTTCTCGTCACCGGGAAGAGGTGACGATGCACGTCCCGCTGGAATCCTTCACGCGCCCTGGCGCGGCCAAGCTGGCGACCGTCGCTGACGCTATGGAGCGCCTTGCGACCGACAAGCTGAAGGACACATCGATCGATTACAGGACGACCCTGGACTACATCGAAGCGCGCAAAGCCCTGGAAGCCGAGCGCGCGATCGCGCCGGTGCCTGAAGGTCTCCTCGTGAGGTTCCGGGCCTTCTTGGAGGAGCGCGGTCTGCCGGATCCGGTGGATGTGCTGCATTCGGTCCGACAGTTCGCGGCCGAGGTGCTAAATCGCGCGCGTGCGCCCGAGGCCGGTGAGCGGATCATCATTCCTGATGCCCTTCTCCACCGGACCGAAACAAGGCTTTCGAGGCTGGCTCCAGATCCCGAATTGCTGACAGCCATCCATCGCCTCGATCATGTCCAGCAGCACTCCGCAGCGATGAACCATGAAGGCTTGGCCCGGCGTTCCGCGTTCCGCTCCGCGGAGAATGAGCTGACCTTGATGCGGACATCGACGCAGCTTCGCGACTACGCAGAGCGGGTCTCGGACGTTGTATCGCCCTCGGTCGTTGTCGCCATCGGACGCAGTGTCGAAGTGGTCTTGCACGATCCGCGTCTGGCCCATCTGTCCGATGAGACACGGAGCGCTTTGCACGAAAACTGGATCAGCGTTCATGCCGTTTCTCGTGCTGCCTGGGAACTCGGTCTCCTCGAAACGGCGCGCTCGATCGATACGAGTTATCGAGAAGAGCGAGCCGCCGCCGCAACGCTTGCGGAGTATGAGAAGACCGTCGCGCGTGTCATTCAGACGGCTGATCCGATCGAGCCGGCGCAGCCTTCGGCGATGCCCACCAGTGTCCGCGCGGAAGCCACGTTGCCGTTCATACCGGCCGTCACCCATTGGCCTGTGTCGATCGAACAATCGGTCCAAATGACCCTCGACGCTCATCCCCGTGTCGCGAGTTTTCAAACGGTCGCCCGCGAGCTGGCTGGCATCATCTGGCGGCAACCGGACACGGCCCTTTCCCTCGTTCAGGCAGCTCTTCCATCGCAAGGAGAAGAGCGACGCGTGGTGCTCGACGAACTGGTCCGCGACCCATCTCGCTACGGTGAACTCAATGGGGGCCGCACGCTGTTGCTGCGACCGGATTCGGCGCGCCAGAAGGCACTCGACTCCGCTCAGGTCTTCGCGCAGTCCGTCAGCGATCTTAAAGAGACCGCAGAACTCCTACGACCCTCCGTCATGGCCAAGGAAACGCAATGGCGTGAGCTCATGGCAAAGCCCATGCTGACCCTCTCGGCCGAGGCCACTCAGATCGTGGAAGCCTTGGTCTCGGCCAATGGCATGAAACGACCTGACCGAGAGCCCGCGCACCAGATCGCTCTCCAGGCGATCGGACGTAAGGAGGCGCTGGCGGAGGTCGTGGCTTGGCGCAAGGAGTTGGATGAGCGCTTGGCCGTGCCTGATGCGCTGAAGCATATACCGGAACTCACGACGCAGCAGGCAAGCGAGATCCGCTCTGCCGCCGCCAGTGTCGAGACCGCATTGAAGGAAGCGGACAACACGCGGAAGCTGGAGGTCGCGCGCGAGCGAAGCCTTCATATCAGCGTCGCCCGTGACCTCGACATCAGCATCTAAGTTGCCGCACCGGCCTGTGGAACTGAGAGCGAGAGACAGGGACTGTGTGGGCATTGCTGCCCATGCGATCGAGGCTCCTCTCACTGAACCTCATTCGCCTTACGATGAAAGGACTACGACCATGAGCTCGGAACACAGCATCGTGCCCATCAGCGAAAGCGAGCGTGCCCGCCGGTTAAAAGCGATCGATCAGGCACGCGCCGCCAATCGGCGCCAGGGGTATGTGCATGACCAGGCGCTGGAAGATGCCAAGGCGCGCTACGCCAAGGGTGAAATCACACTGGACGAGCTGCGGGAGCAAACGCTGGCACGCTTCAGACCGGTCTGATCGTCATGGCGGGTTCCTACACATATCCCAACGAGAGCAACGATCCCGATCGCCAGAACGTCCTGCGGAACAAGTTTGAGATCCGCTCGGGCGCCGAGTTGCGAGAGGCCGAGTACGCTTCGACGGACATTCGCCAGATCGAGCTTAGTCTCGGCCAGGGACCCCGTGGCTCCTTCGATGCGGATCATCTCAAAGCCCTTCACCGCCACATCTTCTAAGATGTGTACGAATGGGCCGGGCACACGCGAAATGAGAGGCCCGTGGTCAACGGTGAGCGCGTCGAGCCGATCGGGTCGCTCTCGAAAGGCGGGTATGCGTTCCTGCCGGGCTCGCGCATCGAGATGGGGCTTACCGCAGCCTTCGAACCGATTCGGGACATCGAGGCGTTGAAGGGTGCATCCGTCGAGACCTTTGCAGCGAAGGCGGGCGAAGTTCTTGGCGAACTCAACTACGTCCATCCGTTCCGCGAGGGGAATGGCCGCACCCAGGAAGCCTTCATTCAGGCACTCGGCGTTTACGCCGGGCACGAGGTCGACTTTTCGGTCATCACGAAGACGCGGATGATCGAAGCCTCGGTCGAGACGTTCAATGATCCCAAAGCGCCCGCCATGAGACATCTCATGGAGGACGCCGTTGATGCAGGCCGCCGCGAAGCCCTTCGGGCCGCCATCGCCGATCTCGCCCTTCAGAGCGCCAGCCCCGACGACTTCAACATCAGAACAGCGCGCCCGGGTGAAACCGTCGTCGGCACCCTTTTGGCGGCCGAGAGCCCCTCGCCCGCTCTCATCACCGAAATCGGTCTTATCGTCATCCCGCGCCAGGATCTGCCTGCGATCATCGAGGCCGACGGCACTGTGACTGTCCCGGTATCATCAAAATTCGAACTGCCGGTGATCGCCACGATAGAGCGCGCGATCGGAACAAGCGAGGCGTTTATCCCTGCCGTCACGAACTGGCCTCAGACGGTCGAGCAAACCGTATCGCAGGTCGTGGCGACGCATCCATCCGTCACCATGTTCCTGCAGGACGCCGCGCTTCACGCCGGACATGCCTGGAAAGATCCTGAGGCTGTGCTTGCGAAGGTCCAAGGAGCGATCGCGACCAATCCCGCACAGACCGCATCCATCCTTGCCTCTTTCGAAGCGTCTCCCCAGACCTACGGCGATTTGATTGGAGGGAAGACCCTATTCGGAAACCCCGATCCAGAACGGCAATCGGCTTTGGATCGCGTACCGCTGTTCACCGCAGCGTTGCGCAACATGCTCGATGCAGCCGAACGGCTGGAACCGCACGTTCGCCAGACCGAGATCGCTTGGCGCCAGGAAATGTCCCTTCCAATACCGGCGCTGTCAGCCGCAGCTATCAGTGTGGTGCAGGATCTCACCCAGGCCGCTGCTATGAAGCGCTTGGAGAAGGAACCTGCTCACGATCTAGCCGTGAACGCGATGAGCAAGGAAGCCTTCACGGAAGTCAGAGAGTGGCGCCAGGCCGTCAACGCTCGGATGACCGTGCCGGACGCCGTTGATCGCATCCCCGGCATATCCGAGGAGAAGAAGGCCAGTATCGTCGCGGTCGTGGCGACAGTGGATAGTGCCGTCCGCGAGGCCTCGTTGACCTCTCATCGTTCAGCCGTTCGCGAGGCGACCATCGAAATCAGCACATCTAAATCGATCGATATCGGCCCCAGCGTGTAGCCGGACCGAGAAGCTCGACCCGCCGGTCCAAAAGCTGGCGAGATCGTTAGACGAGTGCCAGGCCTCGCCTTCTCTGATCTTTTGCAATGCAGACCTTCGGGCGCGCAGCACTCCTGAACCCGATTTTACGGGCTTTTTTCGTGTGCCCTCAGAGCAACAGCCACAGGCGATGTTCCAAAGCTAATTGAGGTTCAAACTCGGTATAGTAGTAAGAATCAACGTGGTTAATTCAGGGGGAGCCCGATCGTGCGGGAGATCGCCATCATCGTTGCCCTCTGCCTCCCGTTCGCGGGATGTGCCAAGGCCCCCCCACCCGATCTAACGGGCATTTCGGGCTATATCGCCCAGCAGACTGCCTTCACCGAGGACCAGAAGGCGTATGCCGCCCGCCGCGGCGCCCTCGCCGGCTACAACGCCGAAGCCGTCCAGCTCGTCCCGAACTACCCCAGCGACGAACTCTTTCGCCTGGTCGATAGCCGCTGGAATGGGACCGTCGAGGACCTCACCCAACGCATCGCTAAGCTGACCGGCTATCGCGTTGCAGCCTCCGGCGAGAAGCCGGGCGCTCCGATCGCCGTCGCGGTCAATCAGGCGGACCTCACCGCCATCGGCTTGCTGCGCGAGGGCTTTGCCCAAGCGCGCACCCGCGCCACGCTGACGATCGACCAGAACACCCGGGTCATGACCATCCGTTACAAACGGCCCGAGGCGAGCCCTGTCCCGCATCAGGATGACACGACCCTATGAGATCGCCCATCCTCCTCGCGGTCCTCGCCGCCTCCACCATGCTCGCCGGCTGCCAGACCACCAAGGTCGGTGGAAGCCAGAAGACGTCGGCCGACGACATCGAGATCCATGTGCCGGCGCACACCGGCGCCCCGCCGATCGTCGGCAACAACGATCTCCTGGCCAAGGGCCCTGCCCCTCTCGACTTCGCCTCCTTCTCCAAGCGCGCCCGCTCCGGCAAATACGCCACGACCGAGGTCGAGAAGATCCGCCACGAGGTTCTGCGCGACGCCGCGACCGCCTACGCCTCCCAGGCGGGCTACTATCGCCGCGCCTACGACATCATGCGCCAGCTCGAGGTGGAAAACGGCCGCCTTTCGGAAGCCTTCAACTTCAACCGTGTGGTCTACGTCACGCCGAAAGAGGCCGGGTTTGTCGTGCCCCCGATCGTGACGCGCGGCACGGCCGCGCTGCAGATCAACGACACCGGCACCAAGAGCGTCGCGGCCGACGAGTATTACCGGATCGAGCAGCCCGGGCGCCTGGTCGGCGTCGTGCCCACCTGGCGCGACTATCTCGTCCTGGCGCTGGAGCAGCCCAACGAGCCCGACATCGAGTTCCTGCCCCAGGACGACGACGAGCGCAAAATCTTCGACGCCTATCTCGCTGAAGGCTGGAAGGTCGGCGAGGGCATGGCCGACGACGCCTTGAAGGCCGCCATGAACGACCTGCGCCGCGACTATCTCGGCATGGTCGAGTACCGCCGCCTGGTCGACGCCGGGCTCATCAAGGAGCTGGCCGTGCGCTGGGACGAGCGCCGCGCCTCCACGGCGCCGAACGAACTGTTCATCGGCGAGCGCACGGTTCACATCGTGGACGCCGCGACCTTCGTGCGCGATCCCAAGCAGTGGAAGCCCGTCACGCGGAAGTTCGACGGGAAATGATCGACACGCGGCTGTTCGATACCTCCCCGTTCGATCCAGGCGCCACCTATGTTCCGGTCCTCAAGCTGGAGCCAGGACGCTACGACACCGGTGGCGAAGCCGTGTTCGACACATTCGCGGTTGGTGCCGTCATGCGCGGCGCCTCCGACATCACCCTGCAGAGCGATGCCAGACCCCGCATCCAGATCAATGGCGGCTGGTACTGCGGAACGAGGAAACACGTTTCGTCGGCCGAGATCGTGGCCATCCTCTCGCGACTCTGGAAAGGCACGGACGCGGCTTCCATCCTTCGACAGGGCCGAGCGCTGGACTTCCGCTTCGAGGTCCGTGTGGACCGCCAAACGCGGCAGGGATACCGGGTCAACGCCACGCCCATCATGCGTGACGGCACGAACGCGATCGAGATCACGCTTCGCGGCCTGCCCAACAAGACCCCGACGCTCGACACCGTTCGCCTCGAGCCGGAGCTTCGCGATCACCTCGACCATCGATCGGGCATCGTCGTCATCGCCGGCGCCACCGGCCAGGGCAAGTCCACGACCATGGCCGCGATCACCCGGATGCACCTGGAGAACAAGCGCGGGATCAAGATCGCCGACTTCCAGGCGCCGATCGAGTTCACCTATGCCGATCTCCTCGATGAGAACGACGAGATGGCCTCGATGATCGGTCAGAGCGAGATCGGCGAGGGCCGCAACCTGCCGACGTTTGCCGATGGCATCCGGTCGGCCATGCGCCGCGCGCCGCAGATCATCAACGTCGGCGAGGCCCGCGACCGAGAGACGATGTCGGCCGCGATCGAGGCGTGCCTGACCGGCCACCTCGTCAACACCACGACCCATGCCGGCAGCGTGGCCGAAGCGCTCCGACGCATGGCCTCCGTGTTCCCGCCCGAGGAGCGGGAGGGCCGCGCCTTCGATCTCATCACCTCGCTGCAGCTCGTCGTCGTGCAGCACCTTGTCCGCACGGGCAACAACAAGGACCGCGTGGCCGTGCGCGAATACCTTCGCTTCGATGACGACGTGCGCGACCGCTTCACCTCGACGCCGGTCACGGCCTGGACCGGGATCGTCTCGGACCTGATGGAGCGGACGCCTGAAGGTGTCCTTGCCAAGCCGCTTTGGCGATCGGCGCAGGATCTCGTCAAAGAAGGACGGATTACCGATCGCGAAGCTCGCCGCTTCGCGCCGCGCAACCGCCGTCAGACCACGCTAGAGGGGGTGTCCGAGGCATGAGGAAAAGCCGGGATCGAAAACGCGCGTCCGATTTCGTCGAGGGGGGAATGATGCTCAGCTCCGCCGACCGTGCCGATCTCTGCCTTGGAAGAGTCATCCGACGCAGGCGTCTGGCGGCAGGTATCAGCCTGGAAGCCATCGGCGAGACGATGGGCATCTCCTATCAGCAGGTCCAGAAATACGAGAACGGCTCCAACCGGGTCGCCTTCTCGCGGCTTTTGCCGCTCGCGGCCGCGCTGAACTGCTCGGCCTCCGAACTCGTGACGGATGTCGAACGCGAGATGGTCGTCTACGACCAGCGCAAGAATGGCCACTCCGATCCTTCCGGGGAGGCAGGCCGATGATTTCGTCGCGCCTCCATCGTCACAACGCTTGAGAGGACCGAACATGCACCGTCTCCACCGCCTGACCCTCTGCGGCTTCTCCCTCCTCGCCATGGTCACTGCAGCGTCGGCCGAGCCGATCGTGCCGGTCAACGACGATCCGCCCATGGCGGGCTTCCCTGAGGGGGCTGTGTTGGACATTCTCGGGGTAAAACTCGGCATGACGCCCGACGAGGTGCGCGCAGCCTATAGTGGTCCACTCGACGGCACGAACACTCGCATCTACGAGGCGAACTCGGAGAACGGGGCAAATTTTGAACTAGAATATCTTCTGAAGCTCGAAACTCCCTTGGCTGTGCAGCTCGAGTCCCGCAATAGAGCGGACGGCCTGGACCATATCCGTGTGACCTTCGGATCGCCTTATGTCGGTGGTCGCGTTATCAAGATCGAACGCACATGGGATCCGGAACGAGAAAAACCCATTTCTCGCCGTGCATACGAGGAGCTCCTCGTCAAAAAATATGGGAAACCGACAGCTATCATGGGCGCCAACCAGGAGCCGGTCTGGATGTACGATGCGCTCAAGCTCATCACCATGGATCGCATTCCAGAAGCCTACGACCTTGATACAAACGTCGCCCTTTATTCAGCACCGAGCGGCCGTATTACGAATGAAACGGAAGGTCCGATGCCAACCTGTTGGCAGTCTGAGTTCGGACAATTCGGAGAGCAGCAGCTTCCCTACAAATTCACCTCGAAGCGAAAGCTATTTGAAGATGCGTGCGCCGGCGGCCTTCGAGTCGACTTCATAGGAAGCACAAATGTGAGCTCTGCAACGTTTGTAGCCTTCGACCAACAACGAATTCAGTCGGATGTCAAAGCGTTAGATGCAGCCATTGAGAAGGCACTATCAAACCGCCCTGCGAATTTGATGGAGCCCAGTCTCTAACCAGGGTTGTATGAAGTGCCGCGACCTAGTAGAGTTCTAATTGTTGAATGAGCGGCGGTTTCGGTTTTCGTCACATCCCTTAGAAGGAGGGTAGATCTTGGCGCATTATCTGATCCGTTGGGCACTACCTCACAAGGGGAAGCCCCTGCACCTAACTTCATTTGAATACTATCTGAGGTGGTTGGTGTTCCTGCCATTGTGGCTGGTGACGATCATTCCGTCCGGAATCGCATTTCTATTTCTGGTAGTCATCGGACCGTTCGGAATTGCCGCATTCGTTGGGCTGACTGGAATTGCGGATGGTACGTTCATTGGCTTCTCCGCCGACGAGAAGGCCGCAATAATCCTGGCCGGTGTCACTTGGGCTACATCGTTGGCTCTGAACCAGTATATTCAGCATAGGTTCATCGTTCAACGTTAGATCCAAACCTTTGCTGCATGGAAAAAGGGGGCGAAACGCCCCCTTTGTTATGCCTAACTATCATCATCACCATCTTTGTCCGGTTGGGGTGGTGGTGAAGGTGGTGGCAGTTTCGGTCTCAGGTCACGGCGCCGTGCAATTCGTGCCTGCGACTGCCCACCAATAGCCTTCATGCCACCGCCCAATGCAGCTGTACCAGCCGCTGCACCGACCCTTGCCCGAGCAGCACTGCTATCATCGAGATCCACAGCGACGTCATCGAACCACCGGAGGACGCGGCCAGGTAGCTCTGCACCAAGGCTGAACGAGCGTTCTATGATGATGAGATAGAGGAAGACCATCATCACAAGCGACGCGAAAATGCCAAAAATGGACATGATGCCGAAATACTGGTCGGTCGAAAGTGATTGAGCGGCCGTCATTGCGTAATAGAAGCCGCCGTTGATGAGCGTCCCAAGGACGCGGAAGATAGCCATACCGGCGAGAAAGCCGAACAGCATCAGAACTGGCGTCAGGAACAATGCGAGAAGCATGACGTAGCCTCGTCTTGCTCCCGGTCCGACCGGGCCGCCCTGTCGATCCATCGATAGATGCGCAATAGCCCAAAGCGGTCCAGCGAAGATAGCTTCAACGACAAGAAGCAGGAATGCACCGATCGAAATGACCCAAATCAATGTAGGAACGAGGGGCAAAACGAATGAGATGAACATGCCAATGAACGCCGTTCCGCTCAGCACCCAGCCCAAAACCGTTCCCACGAACACCGCTGCGTTCCCGACAAACGGCCCTATGGCTAGCAATGCTAAAGCGGTGATGGCTACGCCGGCAGCAACTGCCAGCGTCTGGCCAACTGTCATCAAGGCCAGAAGTGGATCCTTGTTATAACCCTCCGCCGGATCGAGGTAACTGAAGGCGTCGAACATTCCACCAGGAGCAGGAACCCAAGCGGCTAGTTCGCCTGCTGTATCTGCAAATTCTTGCCGCTCGTTGGTAAAGGCTTGGACATTCGAGCGAGCGACTGACTCGTTCCACCAGTTGACGGCTATGTTGTAGGTGTTCACGACTTCAGCCAAGAACTCGCGCGTATCGCCGTCTCTATTTCCAAACCACCAGCTAGAAACCTGTGAGCGGACAGCCTGGAAGGTTTGTCCGTTTGGATTGCTACTGGCCCCTATTGCATCGCCGGGTGCAGCGATAGGCATCATCTGTTGAACCGCTGAAGAGTCGGCCGTGAACCTCGAAATGATCGAATAGTAGAACCCAGCTTGGGTCCAGCCGCCATTTGTCATATTGGCAGCCAATCGGGTGTCCGAAATTTCCTGTCCGGTCTTTATAAGCTCTTCAGACGCCGCTTTTGAACTTCGCTCGTCGATCGTGTTCACCAGAGCGCCGGTGACGTTTCTGTGCTGTTCTCGCCAGGAGTGAAGATCATCGCCCAGTTTTCGGGGCGCTGGAAGCTCCTCTCGTTTGCTGGCGGCTCGCGCGACTTCTTTGGCGACTGACCGAAACTGTTGGACCGTGCTCTCAACAGCTGACTTCATTCCTTCTTGCCAAGTGCCGTAGTTCACGCCTGCAGCGGTCGCGACTCGATCGAATCCAGCAGGCGGTGGAGGCAGACTGATCTTCCCACATGCACCCGCTCGTGTAGGCAGCGAGTATTGCAGCATGAGCGGGTTTTTTTTGGGGTCTGAACCAGCGTTGCTGGTCCACTCCGCCATCATCGCGGCACCGGTCATTTCTTGGTTATAAGCGGCCATGCAGAGTTCCATGCGCCATACCGCTTGCAGGAATTGCGCATCAAGCGAGGCAAAATCAGGGGAGGCCACCGGTATCTTGTCTTGAATGATCGCTTCGACCGTCTCGTCCCAGAAAAATGACGCGGTCGCTGTTCCTGCATTCACGACATAGGCAATCGCGTGCTGCGCTCCGTTATAGCCGGTCGGGAGCGGGATGAGGCAGGCAGCCGCGACGATCATCCGGATCGGCGACCAAAGGGAAGAGTGGCGCTGGCCTAGCACGGATCCATCGTGGGCAGTCTCTGTCACCCCGACGATCACATTGTAGACCAGTAGGAGCAGGCCGATCGCAAAGAAAATGACGTTGAAGTTGGATATCAAGCGAGAAACCAACGTCTCGGTTTGAGCCCCCGACGATCCAACAACGGGAAACAGCGGTCCGAACACCATGTTCAGGTATTCGTTCGTTTGTGGATCACCTTGGCCTTTGAAAATGTCCACGATGTCGATGTCAGCCGCCGAAGCTGTCGCGACGGAAACCAGCAGGAAAAGAAGCGCTGCAGGAAGGCGGTTCATGGCCGCTCCTTTTCGATGATCTGCATGTTCCTAGGAAGACGATGGTTCAGGTACTCGGCGGGTGCTGCGAACCGACCTTGTTGGATCTGCCAAGCTCGGAAGTCGGCGACAGAAGCCTTCACCGCCAGGAACGCTGCACCAGCAATGAGACTGATACCGAAGGGTATCGTCAGGATGCCGTAGAGAGCGCAAATGGGGATCGCAGCGACGAGGCCTACGCTCATCACGAGAAACACCCCTCGGTCGCGTTCCCAAGCAAACAGGGCGGCCTGGATTTGGTCTTGGCTCAGCGTATAGGCATGTTCCCTGAAGCGCTCGATCCCGCCGTCCGCATCCCGACCGAAAAACCCCCTGCGGTCAAAGTGCCTTGGCCGTAATTCATCGACGCCGAGAGCGGCACCATTCATTCCTTCTTTTGCGACCTGAGACACAAAGTCGACCCCGGGAGCACGGAAGAACCGCCAACGCGGTTTGCGACGCGGTTCAACCATTTTAGTTGCTCGCCGCCTTGAAGCCCGTCGTGATCGCGGTGCCACCTGTATCCCTGTTGTCGAGATCGGCTGCCAAATGCGTCGCGCTGACCGCAGCTTCGCGCTTCATGAGTTGGAACATCATCCAGTTCACATGAAGGTTGAGCGCGTTCGTCAGAGCGATCTCACGGTTCACGGCTTCCGGAGCCATCCTGGCCAGCTCCTGATGCCAGTCCGGGTTCGCGAACCGCGACTGTACAAAGATATCGATGACCTGTTGTGTCGAGACCTGATCGCCAATTGTGTTGGAGTACGATGCCGGCGCGGCTTTCTTAGCCCAATCGACAAGACCACTGCCGCCGGTCGGAGCAGCGAGATCGCCGAGGTAGGCGAAGACCGAATTCGACGCCGAGCGCCGGGCTTCGTCGATCTGACGCGCGGCGAGTTGCGCCTGCCCCTGTGGCAGTTTCAGCTCGCCCGCCGTCAGAGGCTTCGCAGGAGATGGATCAACAATGTTGTTCAGAAGGCGTGCTGATGCCTTCGCAACCTGTTCGTCGCTTGTGTCGAGAGTTTGAGCTTCGAGTATGAGACGTAGATCGGTTGTTGGATCGAGATAGCCCCCGAGGCCCTTCAACTGCTCACGATCCGCGACGATGTTCTGAGCGATAGCAAGGCCGCCTAGGGTTGTTTCCTGCCCTTCCGGTCCGTTTCCACGGCCGCGATTGCGGGAGGAGTTCACCAGATCGTTGCCGCCAACACCTTGCGACGAACTTCCACCGCCGAACTGAAGGACACCGGAGAGATCGCCACAGGCAGAGGGTGCCGGATCGTAGCGCCCGCCTTCGGCCTTGGCGCGGGCGAGGTCGCGCTGGCGCATCGTCTCGATTTGTTGCGCCGCGTCCTCGACGCGCTGCTGCGAGCGCGCCGTGCGCGTCTCATAGCCAGAAAGCTGCGCGGTGCTTTGGCCAAGTGCCGTTACGATCGCAGTCTGTGCGGCGATAACGGCTTGTGTCGTGCCTTGGATCTGCGTGCTGAGATTGGCATTCATGTTGTTCACGGCGCTGACGACGCAACCGTCGCAAACGGCGTGTGCCGACGAAACGCCAAGCGATGCTGGCGACGCCGCAGTGAGCGCCGCTAGAACGACAAGCCGCTTCATCGTCTCGCTCCCCCATAAAGGCGCTCATAATTCTCACGGAGCATCGTGCCGTCGCCCAGGTCAGGGCGAATGTAAATTTCGGGAGCACCGCCCTGCGAAGTGACCTCAAGGGTTGGTGTCGTGAACTGGATCTGTGTCGACGAGCCGTTGAAACCCGGGATGCCCAGCTTATCAAAACTCGGGATTTGCAACGCAGCCGTCAGCGGCTCCGTGACCTTCGCCCACTGCTGCTGCGCCATCGAGCAAACCTGGCTCTCGGCGTTGGAGATGGCGTTCTTAAGGAGGCTCTGGAGGTTTGGTAGTGAAATCATGGTGTCGAGGTTGATCGAGAAGAGATCGTCGAGGCAGCCAAGACCCGAGATGCCTGCGGGCATCTTGAGCACGGCTTCAGCACGTTTCACCTCGGAGTCGATGGCCCCGCGGATCGCTTCGGTCAGCTTGGAGGCGACGCCGCTATCGCAGCCGCCCTGGCCGCTTTTGAAGAGCTGCGAAACGAAGTCGGCCGAATGCGCCGGCGCTATGGGTATGGCCGCGATCGCGGCAATGGTCAGTGTTCGAAGCAACATCATGCGCCACCCCCGAGGTTCTTGCGCTGTCCCTGGAAGGGCAGGACTTCTTGGATCACGACTTGGCGCTTGGACCCGAAGCCCGGAAACCCTTCCGTGGCGTCGTACATGCCGTCCTGTGCGTAGTTCGTGGTGTCGCCGGTTCCACCAGCCCAATCGACCTCTCCACCGCCCACCCAGGTCTCCCCAGCGTGCTTAGCCATGCGGTTCAGAAGGTATTCGTTGAGCTTCGCGGCGTTGCCGCCGTTCGCGCGTATCGCCGCAGCCGAAAGGCCGGATGCACTGAAGCCGGAGGCGGCCCAGGCATTCAGCCCTGCATGGCCCAGGAAGTGTGATGCAGACAGCAGCCCGTCCGTCGTGACGGGACGTCCCGCCACGGTGGAGCCTATGGCACCGCGCGCTGTAGAGCTGAAGGCGTTGAGGTTCCGATCGGTGAAGCGCACCATGCCGGCATCCTGCAAACGCTTGCCGGCTTCGCTGTAGCGAAGATCCTGCATGCTATTGACGCCGGCAGAGCGAGCTTCATTCGTGAAGGTGTAGCTGGACCACTTACGTTGATCGCCGCCATTGTAGGACATATAGCCCAAGCCGGCGAAGGTGCTTGGCAGGAACTGATACCGGCCCATAGCCTGCGTCGTGCCGGAGGTGTTGAAGATGGCGTAGTTGCCGCCCGACTCCGCACCGGTGACATGATTGATATAAATCTCGCGACCCGCGAAGCTGACGGCCGTCGTAGCCAGCAGCGTGGCGACGATCAGCGCCGTGCGAAGGATCTTCATCACTCAAGCTCCGGCAGCTTGGTCGCAGGCGGTTCTTTCGCGATCACGCGCTTCGACCCTGCTGGGATGACGTCCTGCGCCAAGATGTGCTCGACCACCTCGCCCGTGGACGGGCTCACCACCGAGACGTCCTGAGCCGTCTGAATTTCGATCAGCCTGTAGCCATTCTGATCGGTGCGGCCATCGGCAACCCCGGCTTCAGGACCGATCGCCCAAAACTGCTGCAGGAGTTTGTTGTCGTCGACCACAAGGATCGGACAGGCATCGTTGCCACAGATGAACAGGTCCGAGATCGAGATCAGCTTCTCGTCGCCGTTCATGAGGTTCACATCGAGTGTAGTGATCTTGGGCGCGTCGATGTTGTGCATGTCGTTGGGATAGGTCGCCTTGATCCAGTCCGTGGCGATCCGCATCTCGGCTTCGTTCGCAGGCCGCTCGGGCGGATAGCCGCCATACAGCGACGGCTCGTACTTGGCCCCGCCCCAGTTCCATTCGCGATTGCCGGAGAAGATCGATTTCAGGCCGGTGATCTCATCGACTTGGCCGAGTTCAAAGGTCTTGCCTTCGCCGCGCCAGACCTCGGCCCATTCTCCGTTCGTGTGGTAGAGCACCGCGACATGGCAGTCCTCCTTGCACGAGACGCCCTGCCCGATCTTCACGGCGATCTGGTCGATCGCGTTCGGGGCCGGGTCGCGCAGCCAGATGCGTTGCGCCGAGACGTAGCCGAACTCCGGCTGGTACATCTTGCGCGCAATGTTGGTGGCCTCCTGGTTCTCCTTGTCGAACGTCACCTTCTCCAAAGGCACGCCCGCCTGCGCCCAGGCCGCCGACGACAACGTCAGTGACGCCACGATCGCCCCAGCGATCCCCCAAACCTTCATTGCGACACCTCACGCACAAGATCATCTGCAAGCTGCTGGACGACGTTCTGGCGCGCGCGATCATCGATCGCGGTGCCCTGGTCTTCCAGATCGGATAGTCGGCGCTCCAGCGTCCCGCGCGCGGACCCGCTCGGGAACCGCTTGGCGAGGATCGCGCGCGCCGGCTTTGAGCCGAGGCGCTCGTAGAGCATCCGGCGGAGCGCCGCGTCCTCGGCCGTGGTGGACAGCGCCCAAAGCTCGTTCGGCCCGGGCTGGTTCACCAGCTCCTGAACGTAGGTGCCGCTGCGCAGCTTCATCATCGCCAGAACCGGGGCGCCGTCGCCCTTGGGTCCGGTCAGGCCGCGCATGACCTCCTTGATCGAGGGGCCGAGATTGTAGTCGCGGCAGATCCGGTCGCGGCTCTTCTCGGTCGGGACGTTGCAGAACCAGAAGGTCGAGGCCAGTTCCTGAATGGCCTGGTCGAAGTCCTCGAGGAGCTGCGAGGCCAGAATGATCTGGACGCCGGCTTTGCGGCCGACGCGCACGTCCTGAACGAGCTGGTCGCGAATGCCGAGCCCGCCGGTCAGGTGGTACTCGTCCATGCTGAAGAGCTTGGCCATCTGGCGATTGTTGTCGACCCGGCGCAGATGCAGCGCGCGGGCGCCTTCGGCGAACGAGCCCACCAGCTTCTTGCCGCGGATCTCGTCGGCATCGAGCCAGAAGTCAGCGGTCGTGGCCTGGCGCGCGACCATGTACATGATGGCGGCCTGACGCTTGGCCTGCGGACCCAAAGTCGTCACGACGTCGGCCAGATCCAGCGAGATGATGCGCGCGTTCGACAAATCGAAGCGCGTCGGCTGTGCCAGGATCGAAAAGTCGCGCGCCGCCGACGTCACCATGCGCTGGAAGGTGCGCATCACCGTCTCGCCGGTCGGGGTCCGCATGTCGCGGAACTGCTCGGTGACGGTCTCCTCGTTGGCCATGAGAACGAGATCGGAGAGCGTCGGCACCGCAAGGCGCTGCGCCAGCGCGGCCTCGTGCAGCTTGCCCTTCTCGGCCAGGAAGTCGCAGACTTCCCACCATGTCGTCTGCTTGTCGTCCTCGAAGCCGAGCGCCTTCAGCGCGGCGTCGACCTCGTGGCTCTCCGTCCAGCCGAACTTCTTGGCGCCCTCGTCGCAGAAGTGGAGATAGGCCGCGTCGATCGTGGCGGCCGCGACCTGCGCAATGCCGTCATAGGCCTTCCCCTCGCCGTCGGGTGTGCAGATCAGGGTGATGAGGTTGACGAGGAAGGCCCGCTCGTGGGCGAGCGGGAAGCGCAGGCAGAGCTGCGTGTCGAACGGGTTCATCGCGTTCGACCCGTCCATCTTCAGCCGATGGTAGACCGCCTCATGGCGCCGCTCCACCGGCAGGGCATCGCGGATCATCAGGATCAGGCCCGAGCTCGACGGGCCGATGTCGATGATCGAGATGCGCGGGAGAAGGCCGTTGTTCTCTTCGGTTCGCCCGGACTGGCGGCTCAGCGCCACCGCGAGATTGATCGTGTTCAGGAGAACCGACTTGCCCGATCCCGGGGTGCCGACGATGACGTCGACCCAGGAGAGCTGTTGCGCCGAGCCCGGCTGGTAGGGCCAGAGCTTGCCGTCCTTGGTGCGCAAGAGAACCGCTCCGCGCGACCAGGGGCTCGCGGGCCGCGCGATCGGCGCCATGGCGAGCGCTTCGGCGAACGAGGCCGAGGCTGCCGGCGCGGTGGACGCGGCCGAGATGCCGACAGTCGAGGACATGACGCATTCCATGGGGTCGCCGGTCAGCGCGTCGGTCTGGCAGTTGCCCCAGCGCTCCACCGTGCGCCGGAGCTGCGCCACATGGCGGCGAAGCTTCACCTCGTCGCTCTTGTCGCACCAGACCGCGAAGGAAACGCGCCAGCGCACCACCGTATCGCCGGCACCATCGACCTTGCGCAGCCGCTCGAAGGCGTTCTTGATGCGCATGTTCGAGATCGGCGCGGTCCACGCGAAGAGCCCGACATATTGCTGCTTGAACACCTGGCCCTGGAAGCCGCCGGAATCGACCATGATTGAGCAGCGCCACGACATGCGCTCCTCGCCTTCCAGCACGGAGCGAATGAGCTGGTTGAACTCGACCACGACCTCAGGGCCGACCACGATGTCGAAGCCGGAGAACACGTAGTCACCAAGGCGCACCGTGGATTGGTCGAGCACCTCGCCATGCTCGGTCATCACCTGCCGGGCGATGATCGGCCAGACGATGTTGGAGATGTCGCCCTTGGTCAGCTCGCGCTCGTCGGAGGGAAGGCGCGCCCGAACATAGTCACCGGGCAGCGTTCCCTTCCACGTCTTGCCGTTCGGCAGGAAGGCGGGGTTCTGGACCCCGCGCATGACCGACAGGGCCTCGTGCGTCGTCATCGGCGCCAGCACGATGCCCTGGGTCGAGAACTCCCGCACCAGTGCGTCGCTGACGCTCATGTGGCGGGTCAGAAGGCTGTCGAGCGCGAGGCTCGGGAACTGCCCTTCGCGCATCGAGGGCGAGCCCTGGAGGCGTTTGGAGACGGCAGCGCCGGCCTCCTTGCCTTCGGTTCGCGTCATCAGGGAAGGACGCGACCAGAGGGTGAGATAGCAGCGCTCGCCGGAGAGCCGCAGCGGGAGCAGCGCCAGGCGCTCCTCCAGAATGTCCTCGAGATCGAGGCCGGTATCCTGCGCGTTCCGCCGGGTCTGGCGGATCGCCCGGGCGATCTCTTCATGCCCGAGATCGGGCGATTGGGCGAAGAAGAACTCGATCGAATGACCGGGCCGCGCGAGATAGGCACTCAGCGCGACCCGGAGCCGTTCGACGGATTCCGTAATCTCCAGCGGCCCAGGCAAAGACCTGAACCCGTCGAGCTCGAAGAGGCTCGCAAGGCTTCCATCGTCGGAAACGAAGGTCGTATCGTTCTCGGTCGACACCAGGCGACAATAGCCGTCCAGCGACTTGCGGAAGACCGAACGGCTCAGAAAGCCTGCGAACCCATCGAGCAGCGACATGACGCCTACTGGACTTCGCGGAGCGTACCGTCGATCGACGAGCGCGCTGCGGTACCGCCGTCACCGAAGAACGTGTCGACCGACAGGCCCATGAAGACCGGCAGGGCGAGAAGGGCCGCGGCCGCCGCGCCCCACTTGAACGCCGCCACCGGCGAGGCGTTGGGATCGTGGTTGTTGCGGCTGTTCTTCCACAGGACGGTGATGCAGACGATCGCGCTGACGACGCCGCAAATGAACGAGATAGCCAGGAGGAAGTCGCCCATCGGACCGAGGAATCCGGAGCGAAGGTTATCCATCGTGGTGCCAAAGCCTTGCTGAGCGTTGGCAGAGCCAGCGAACGCCATCATGGCGACGCTGGAGGCGAGAACGTGAAGCTTCTTCATGAGACCCTTACCCTACGACCAGGCTTTCGATCATTCCGACGAACACCACGATGTTGATGGCGAGCGTGCCGCCGATGACATGCGTGATGCCCTTGCCAACAAGACCGGAGCCTGGGTGAACCGGTGCTGCGTTGAGAAGAAAAAGGCCCCGGATCAGTCCGATGAGGCCGATGATTTGGACGATGCGCAGAAGCGCGATGACGATGGTCCGAGCGTTCTGGTCGGTCATCGTCTTCATGGCTTCGGGCGCATAGGCGAAGATCTCCGTCGGCTGCGCGGCCGTGGAGGTCATGAACAGTGTCTCCAGCGAAGCGCCCACCACCGACGGAAGCGCCAGCAGGAAGGCGCCGATCACGAGATGGGCGATCGCGGCGTTCTTGGAGTGAGCGCCGGAGGCGTAGCGGCTTGGCGTGTCGCCGTGCTGTGCGGCGACGAGGATGCCGCGGATGAGAAAGACCGTGCCGGCAATGAAACAGAACGCCACCGCCAACGCCTGGAGAGGCGGGACGAGATCGCTGACGCGCTGAATGAAAGCGGCGAACCCCTGCATTAGTTGGTGTTGCCTTCGTCAGGCTCGGCGGGAGCCGACTTGGCCTTGTGCTTCTCTGCCGTCGCAACGTGGGCCGGGGCCGAAACCGCAACCGGCGTGACGATCGTGTGCCGTGCCTTGCTCAGAAGGGGAGTTTCAGCGGTCTCAAGCGGACTGTCCGGTTCACCAGCCCCCATGTCGAAGGTTGGGTTGCTTTCCGGCACTGTTCCCGTCATCGCGTCCACCACGTCACGACGAGTGGCCTCGCTTTGAGCGTGCAGGGCACGGATATGCGTGACCAACTTGGCAATCACGCCATCTTGATCCAAAAGCTGCGTCAATTCGGCATTGAGGCGCTTGTTGTCAGCCTCCAAAGCGTTAACGCGCATGGTTAAACCTGCCACGATTTCGCCGAATTTGGCATCGGATGACGATCCTATGTCCGAGACCGCTGCACGAAGTTCGTTAGCATACTTCTCGGAAATTTGGATAGTTTCGCTCGTATGATGGTCGTTCGTCCGGAACGTCAGATACGAAACCCCAACCAGCAAGCAAGCGCCAGCGCTTATTGCGACGGTCTGATTCCGGTTAAGCTTTGGCTTTGCCTTAATGGGTGTCGCATCCCAGCGTGATACGCTAATGTTATTCACCAAGGCCCCCCATTGCATTGCGTCAATATTGTGTTAGATATGCTGCTGCTCTGTTATGCACGTGCCCTGCCAGGCCCCGTATAGGTTGTTAACATACTCCCTCGTGCATTGGGGCATTATCGCAATGGTAAGGTTACTCCTGACGCTCGCTTGTAGCGTCGCCGCTACACCCTTCGCGATGGCGCAAGACAGCCAGGGGTTGGCATTGGCGGTTCCGAACAATTTGAAGCGTTTTCAGAATGTTCGTCCGGCTATGCCGTTGGGCTCGATGCAATCGTGGATCGTTTCAGACGGTCGCCAAGAACGGGTTGCTGTGACCACGCCAGACGGGTTCACGATCGTTGGGGATCTGATCGGCCCTGGCGGACAAGACCTTTCGAGCGCGCTTCTGGCAATTTCCGGACTATCGACGCCAATCCCACCGACGGGACCGCCGTTGGCCAGCAATCTGTCGCCTTCCCCAGTCCCGCAGCCGTCCGATTTCGTGCCGCCGCCGGCCGCCGTCCCATCTGCGTCAGCCCTTTTGCAGGCCTCGCCTGCTGCATCCCCGACCGTCTCGCCAGCCTCGCCTACCGTCGGCGCGACACCACCGCCGTTGACAATGGCCAAGGCGCAGACGGCGAGCGAGATGTTCCAGCAGGCCACGGACTTCAGCGTCTGGTTCAGCGCTGGCACCCCGAAGCCCGGCGCCCCCGCGATCTATTTCATCGCCGACCCGACCTGCCCCTATTGTGCCAAGGCCGTCGACATCCTTGCGCAGAAGGTCAAAGCTGGCGACATCGACCTGCGCGTGATCCTCGCCCCGATCCGCAGCCAGCAGGCGGTCTATGAGGCGGCTTCTGTCCTTCAGAGCCAAAACCCCGGCGCTGACTTCCTCAGCCACGAGCTTTCCAAGACCACATCGAACCCCAGCACCCTGAAGGTGTTGGCGCCGGCTGAGATCAATCCCGACATCGTTCGCGGCTTGCAGCGCAACGTCGAATGGATCCGGGCCAACGGCGTCCAGGGCGTGCCCTTCTGGATCTACACCACCGCCGAGGGCGGCAAGGTCGAGTTCGGTGAGGTAAAGGACGACATGCTGACCAGCGCCCTTCCCGCGCGCGGGTCCGGCCAGGTCGCACAAGGGGCACAGCCATGAGCTCCACCGGCTTCGGCAACGCCGAGAGCGTCCTGATGCGGGCCAGCACTTACAAGGCGGCCTACAAGATCATGGCGATCTACGCGGCCGTCGCGACCGCGGTCGCGTGCGTCGGTGTCGGCTCCGCCGTCTACCTCGCGCTGACCCGGCCCGAGCCGCGCTACTTCGCAACCACGACCAACGGCCAGATCCAGCCGCTGACGCCGCTGGATCGCCCGCATATGTCGTCCGCCGACGTTCTGAACTTCGCAGCCCGAGCCGTGACGAACTCGCTGACCTATTCGTTCGACAACTACCGCGCTCAGTTTCAGGAGGCGCAGCAGTATTTCAGCCAGCCCGACGGCTGGAACTCATTCGTCGAGGCCGTACAGAAGTCCAAGGCGCTCGACCTCGTTCGCAACGGTCGTTTCAACTCCAGCGCCATCGCACAGACGCCCGTCATCGTCAGGCAAGGTCCGAATGCCAGCGGTTCGTATGAGTGGATCGTCCAAATGCCGATCCGCATCACGTACCAATCGGCCTCCGAAGTCACGGGCCAGTCCAACATGGTCACGGTTCGGCTGACCCGCCTCCCAACCTACGAGACGCCCTATGGCATCGCCATTTCGCAGTTCAATGCAGCAGCAGGCGGGTAAAATGGCGAGACCGACAGCTTTCGTCGCCCTTCTGACTGCGTTCACCGCTGCCCCCGCGTTCGCGCAGTCGACCTCGCCTGTCACCATGCATCCCATTCTTCCAGGCCAGACGAACGTCGAACTCTCCAACGAAAGTTCACCGATCTCTGAAGGCGAGGCAGCTCAGTCCTCTCCTCGAACGACACCGAGCCCCCAGCAGTCGCAAGCGCGAGCCCAACAGTCACGCCGCCTCCTGAACAGCCTGAACGACCTCGATCGTCCGCTGTCGCCTGAGGAGATCACGGCTTACGGGCAGTCGCTTCGCGAGCAGTTCCCGCTCAACCCGGACATGATCCGCGACTATCGCCGCCGGCTCAACGAAAGCCAGCGCGCCGCCGCGCTCCCTCCGTCCGGCATTCGCCCGGAAGCCCTCACGCAATCGCTTCGCGTCTCGCTCGATACGCGCGGCCCGACCCCCCAGCTCGAAACCTCACCCGGCACGGTCTCGATCATCTCGTTCTTCGACCAGACCGGCGCCCCCTGGCCGATCGCCAGCTTCGTGGTCGGGCGCGAGGACGCGTTTCAGGTCTATGCGATGCAGGAGGGCTCCAACCAGCTCGCCGTCTCGCCAATGGTCGCCCACGGCTATTCCAACCTCGCCGTCTCGCTCGTCAAAGAGGACCAGCCTCTCGTGATCGACCTCGAGACCAACGAGGCTCGTTCGCACTATCGCCTGGATCTGTCTGTCAACGGTCGCGGCCCGAATGCGATCATCCCGGCCGTCCAGACCCGCGAGCCCAAGCAGACCGCTTCCGACGAACTCATGATGGCGTTCGTCCAGGGCTCCGACATTCCCAAGACCGCCCGCAAGCTCTCCACCGACGACAGTGACGTCGCGGCCTGGCACTTCAACGGCAATCTCTACATCCGCACCAACCAGACCCTCATGGCTCCGTCATGGTCCGCGACCCTCGCAGGGCCGGGCGGCATCAAGGCCTATCGTCTGCGTCCCGCCCCGGTCGCGTTGATCTCGCGCAACGGCCAAGTCACCAAGGTCAGGATCACCCAATGAGCGAAGAGAACGCCCCGATCGACGGACACGATGCCGGCGAGGACGCCCGGGTGGTGAACCCCGATCCCGATACGAGCCTGACCAGCTCCGGCACGATCAACCGCGCCAAGCCGCGCCGCAGCAAGGCGCCGGTGATCCTCGGCGTCGGCATGGCCGCCCTCCTCGCGGGCGCCGTCTACACGGTCTTCGCCCGTGGCAGCGATGGATCGGCTTCGCGAATGGTCATTGTTCCCAGGAACATCGACACGACGCCCGCAGGCCCCCAGCTTGCTGCTTCCGAAAACTACCGCCAGTCGCTCGCCAATTCCAACCAGCAGGGCTCGCAGCAGGCAGCCATGACGCCGGGACAAAGCTTCCTCGCGACGCCTGATGAGCCGACCCGGCCCGTCGAACCGCCCAAGGAGCCGATCCCGGTCGTAGAGCCGAAGCTGCCTCCCGCGAACCAGCGTCCTGTCGAGGTGAAGGAGAAGATCGTCTACCGTGATCGCTTCATCTCCAATGTCGCCAACCAAATGCCGCCTCAGCCCGAGACCGATTGGGCCAGCATCGACGCCATGGCCAAGCGCATGGCCTCACAGAGCAACGGCTTGTCCGGGTCCTGGCAGGTCGGCAAATCCAAGAACACGATCGTCATCGATCAGGAACTCTATGTCGATCCCAAGGGACGCCCGACAGGCGTTCAGGTCCGCGCGCCGGGATCGCCTCAGACCGTTCTCAATAGCAGCGGGGATCCTCGCCGCGAGACGCGCTCGCAGCGAGAACGTCAGGCCACACGCAATCCGAATGCCTCTCCTGTCGAGGCCATCCCGCAGGACACCAGCTACCAGGCCGATCTCGACACGTCTCTTCCCTACCTTTCGGTGGCTCCGACCAAGAGTGAGCCGCGCCTTCAGGTCGATAGCGGACGGCATTACGGTACAGGCGCGCCCGTGTTCACCGGCGATTATTATGCAGCCGCCGGCTCCATCACCTACGCCGTAATCGTCAACGGCTCCGACACCGACACACCAGGGCCGGTCGTCGCTAAGGTCATGCGCGGTCCCCTCAAGGGCGCGCGTCTCCTTGGCTCGTTCAAGGAGAACCGCGAGACCACGGCCATGGTCGTCCAGTTCGATCGGGTCGTCCTTGAGGACGGTACGAACCTCGATGCCAAAGCCTATGCGATTGACGCCGCCAAAGGCACGCTGGCGGTGAAGTCCGAATACGATGCCCGCCTTCTCCAGCGATACGCTCCAAAGCTCGCTGGCGCCTTTCTCAGCGGGATCGGCCGAACCCTCTCGCAAACCGAGCAGACGATCGTGCCCCTTGGTCTCACAGGGGCCGGGATCGCCCGGCCTAAGCCGAATATCGAGGAAGGCCTCTACGCCGGCGCTGGCGAAGTCGGCGACCAGCTTGCCAACGAGATCGAGGACATGGGACCGCGCAGCCCTATCGTGCGCCTCAACGCCGGCAAGCTGATCGGCGTCCTCTTCACCGAAAACGTCCAGCGGTTCTGACCATGGAGGGCAACGACGGCCTGTTCGGCAAGCCGATCGAGTGGCGCTACACGATGAAGAACCCACGCCTCGCGATCTTCGACGCGAGGCTCATCTTCTTCGTGGCGCTCTTGTTCCTGCATCTCCGGGTCTGGACCGCGCTGCTCCTTGTGATCGGCATCCTCCTGTTTTGGGGGATGGAGCGCTACGGCTACCGCTTCTCGTCTTCGATCCGTGGCGTCCGGGCGCGTTTGGCTGGACCCGTCCGTCCCGCACGCCCCATGTCACGCTACCGTCACGCTGTCGACTTCGGCTTCGAGGGACATCCGACGCTTGGGGCTCGTGGCATTCGGCAGATGCCGGTGCCGGCGCCGGAAAAGGCTGGGAGGGGCGCGTCGGCTCCCCTCCCCTCTCCTTCACCGGCCGAGTAGCGACGAGCGAACCCGCTCCTCGCGGTCGAACGATATCTGCGCCTCGTGGTGCATTCGCTCCACATCGGCGACCACAGCCACAGCTTCCCGGCCAAGCGCCGGGCAGCTTTCCATGACGCCGATCGCCTCCAGCTCCCGTTCCATAGTCCGTCTAAAGTCGGCCGCGATAGCTTCGTGCCGGGCCTCGTGGGCCCTCACATATCGCTCGAACCGTCGCCAGGCTCCGACCGTGGCTTCATCGGCGCCGCGAGAGGAAACCCATTCGGGCAGCGTTATCGCCGCTTCCAGGCGCACCCGAACATCACTCAGGACACAACCGTTTTCGGACTCGCGGTAGTCGAGCAGCGGCACGAATTTGAACGTCGCGGACGCCGCCCCATGCGCTCCGTTGCCCAGCGCGCGTGACGCCTGGATGATTGTGTCACGCAACTCCTCGCTGGTCCGACCTTGGATCGGATAGGTCTTGACACGCAACGCGACACTGGGGTCTGCTGCTGATGCAGGGGGCATGGCAGCCATTAAGGCAGTGAGGCTCAAAGCCCGCGACCAACGTTGCATCGAGAGACCTACGTTTTTGTCGCTTGAAGGCGTCCATTTGGGCGCTGGTATTACACCCGGACTGTAGCGTTCGACCTTCGCCCGACTATTCGAACGAGGCTTTCCTTGATAATAGGGGACCCAACCAAGGTATTCTCGTGATTGAGAGATGTCGTCTGATATTGAGGTTTCAGATAGGCGAGCGATCATGCGTGATCTGTTCTGGGGGTCGGACTAGACATAGGTTGTGTTGGAGCCGCACCTGTCAGAGAACCAACTCGGCGAGCAGCCGGACAATGACCGGCGGGTGATTTCGTACATCCTGCATATTCAAAAGACGGGCGGTTGCTGGCGAGATGTGCCGCCCGAGTAAGGGGCCGCCCAAACGATCTACAACTGCTACCCCTGATAGACTCGGCGTCACATCTGTCAGCGTGCTTTCGCCAGGGTCGCAGCGGCAAGCTCCGTTCTGGACGAGCTTTGTCTCGACAGCAATTCTGTGAAGGCTCTCTGTTTCGCTTCTGATGGGAAAGGGGGAGTTCAGCCAAGCGGTCTGCCTCCGGCGCAAAAGCCGAACTACGAAAATCCATTGTCTGGCCGATGCTGGTGGCCGGCTAGTCGCCCTTACACTGACACCATCAACATCGCCGACATCTTTCTGGCTCTTCCGCTTTTGGAAGCCAAGAGACCGACACAGCGCCTGAATGCGAACAAAGTCTACGATCCCGTTGAGCTGCGGACTTGGCTCATCAAGTATGACATCGTGCCAGTCATTCCGGGCCAGACCACCCGAGATACCGTCTGTCCAGTAAAATGCAGGGCCTACCGCCGCAGCAACTTCACTGCGCGCATGTTCGGCTGGCTCAATAACTGAAGGCGCATCGCAACCCGATACCACCTATTTGGCCGCCATCGCATTGATTGCAACTGTCACTCAACGGCTCACGTGCGTCCATTGCCTCGCAGGCTTTAAGATAGCTGCGGCCGGAACCGGCGCAAGGTTTCGAAGCAATGGTCGATGGGCGCTCCTTTGCTTTTGGCCGAGGCCGGCGCCATGAGCTTTGGTCTCAGGTTGGCGACGTAGATCGAGCCCGTCGAATTAAAAACCTTGGCAGCTGCCAAGGTTCAAAATTGGGCTTAGACACGTGCGCAAATTGAAGCCTAGGCGGTGAGCCAATAGGTTTAACCATGACCGCCCAGTATATGGTGGGACGAGCGCAAGCCCTGGTTCTCCAGTGCATAATCTTCTTCCGTGCCCGGGATCGCTGCCGCATACAAGGACGCGTTTCTCCAGTGCGGTGGCATCTCCAGTCAAGCCTACGATCGGATTGGCCACCCTTAAACCCATCTAACGACGGTAGGCATCTAGGCTAAGGACGAAACCGTTTGATCCGCCGTAGACAGATGATGGCGCACGCGAGTTTGGTGAAGGTGATGTGGATGTCGGCTCGGCGTTCGTAGCGCAAATCGAGACGGCGGAACTGGGCGAGCCAGACGAAGGTGCGCTCGACCACCTAGCGATGGCGACCCAGCGTCTGGCTCGTCTCGATGCCGCTCCGCGCGATGCGCGGCGTGATCGCGCGGACTCGGCATTCCCGGCGGCAGCGCTTGTGATCGTAGCCTTTGTCGGCGCGCAGCTTGACGGGGCGACGCCGAGGCCGGCCAAGACCGTTGCGAACGCTTGGGACGGCACCCTAGAGCATGTCCGGCCTGCATTGAGTCAGAGCATTGCTTGTGATTCACGTTCTGCCTTGGGTGGAGATGGACGATGGGACGGCCCTACAGCGACGATCTGCGTGAGCGTGTTCTGAAGGAAGCAGAGCGGTCGTCGGCTCGGCGCGCTGCGGTTCGGTTCGGGATCAGCGCAGCGACGGCGGTACGATGGGCGGCTCGCGCCCGACTTGGAGAGCGTTCGGCTCATCCTTGGGGAGGACGGCGGGGTTCGCGCCTGGACGCCCATGCCGAGTTCGTCGAGACGATGATCCAGGACCGCAAGGACATCACACTGAACGAGATGGTGGAGCGCCTGGCGGCCGAACGTGGCCTGCCTATGGGCCGTTCGGCGCTGAGCGCCTGGCTCCGCCGGCAGGGCTGGACGTTCAAAAAAAGACCGCACACGCACTGGAGCAGGACCGTCCGGACGTCCTGAGGCGTCGGCAGGCTTGGTTCGAGGGCCAGCTTGATCTCGACCCGGCCCGCCTGGTGTTCATCGATGAGACGGGGCTCTCGACAAAGATGGCAAGGCTGCGCGGTCGGGCGCCTCGCGGCGAGCGCTGCCGATCCGGTGTGCCCCACGGCCACTGGAAGACCACCACCTTCGTCGGCGCCTTGCGCCTCACCGGTATGACGGCACCGTTCGTCTATGATGGCGCCATGAATGGCACGGTGTTCCTGGCCTATGTCGCGCAGGTACTCGTGCCCACTCTCTCGCACGGTGATGTCGTCGTCATGGACAATCTGCCGGCCCACAAGGCCGATGGCGTTCGGACGGCCATCGAAGCGGCTGGGGCAAGCCTGCGCTTCCTGCCGCCCTACTCACCCGACTTTAACCCGATCGAGAACGCCTTCGCCAAGCTCAAGGCCCTGCTCCGTGCACGTGCCGAGCGCACCGTCGATGCCCTGTGGCGAGCCGTCGGCGAGATCGTCCCGGTCTTCACACCAACGGAATGCGCCAACTGCTTCCAGGCCGCAGGATACGATGCAACGTGAACCGGATATGCTCTAGTACGGCGCCAACATCATGCTGTCGTATCGGTTGGTGCCCGACAGACTCGGGCCGAACGGCGTGCCCTGCCGGTCGGTGACGATGGGGCCCCTGGTCCCCGGCTTGCCCGCGGATCGTCGGGTTCGGCCCCGTCTCGGCGCCCCCTTTTTTTGCGGGCAGGCTGGCACTGTCCAACGCCGCCCGGCTCCAATCCAGAGCGTGAGCTCCGGCCAGCCGCTCCAGAAGCACCCGATGCAGCTGGTCCCAGACCCCGGCCACATGCCACGCGCAAAGGCGCCGCCAGCATGTCTTGCCCGAGCCGCCCAGTTCGCTCGGAACGTCACGCCACGGACAGCCGGTGCGAAAAAGGAACACGATGCTAGCCAGGGCCGCCCGGTGGTCGGTGCGCGGACGCCCGCCCTTCGGCTTGAGCGGATCCAGTGAAAGAAGCGGCTCCACAGCCGCCCAGAGGTCGTCGGAAACAAGATGGGCCATCTCAGCCCAACCATCTCAAAGCGACTTTGTCCTCTGCTCTCAGTGGATTCGCGTGTTGCGGATCCTCACGCTCTTCCCTTCATTCCTGGAAACTGGATAACCAGAGTTTGAAGGAGCGGGTATAGTAATTCAGACGACGCTGTCGAACGCGTTCCCTATTCCTCAGGAGACAATGCGGAGCAGTGTCACGCGAGGTGGCCACCTTGGCAGCTGCCAAGGTTTTGCTATTGGCGCCCGTGGGCGCAATCTTCCAAGCAGACAGCAACAGGTCTTCGCGATATCGCTCGCCGTGTCCGAGCAGCCGAGCTTCGGTGATGGAGGGTATGTGAATGAAAACCGACGACGGCCTGCAGGCAGGCGAAATGGGGCAGTTTGCGAGGCGCTTAACGTCAGGACGCGCCGATCATCTTTGAGCGTTGAACACTATTGTAGGCGATGCGGCTGTCTTGGTGGCCGATGGACGATGGCGCGCTTGTTTCGAAGGAGCAGGTCCTTCACTCGCGAACGGTTGTTCTGCGGACCCTATCATGATCGCGACCGGACGAACGGCCCAGCCATTCCTCTGGATCGGCGAAGTAAGCCTACTGCCCTAGGCCGGATCGACATTCAGCGTAACCAGATCATAGCGGCGGCGAGATGGATGAAGCCGATGAAGTGGATGGTTCGGCGATCGTAACGGGTGGCGAAGCGCCGGAAGTGCTTGAGGCGTCCGAAGCATCGTTCGATGCGGTTGCGCTGTCTGTAGGCGATCGCATCGTGGGGGATGACGACCTTGCGGGATCGGTTCGAAGGGATGACGACCTTGGCGCCCATATCGGCGATGGTGGCCCGTAGAGCGTTGCCGTCATAGGCTTTGTCGGCGAGCACGGCTTGGCCGCTCTGGCCTGAAGTAAGGCGGGCGCCTGGGTGATGTCGCCGGTCTGTCCGGGCGTGACGATGAAGCGAAGCGGTCGGCCGAGTGCGTCGGCCAGCATGTGGACCTCGGTGGTCAGTCCGCCTCGGGAACGCCCCAACGCCTGATCCTGGGCCCCCCTTTTCCGGTCGCCGCCTGCTGGTGGGCGCGAACGATGGTGCTGTCGATCATCAGGTATTGGTTGTCGCGGTCAGCCGTCAGCGCCTCGAACACCCGCTCCCACACGCCGGCATGGCACCAGCGGCTGAAACGCCGATGGACCGTCTTCCACTTGCCGTAGCGTTCCGGCAGGTCGCACCAATGGGCGCCCGAGCGCAACACCCACAGACATCCGTTCACGAACAAGCGGTTGTCGGGGCTGGTGCGGCCAAGATCGGTCGCCTTGCCAGGCAGAAGCGGCGCGATCCGATCCCATTGGCCCTGGCTCAACTCGTACCGCTTGATCCCCATCGCACGCCCCGCGCTTCAACACGGAAGCTCATGAATCAGCATTCAGCAGATCGGGGAACCCTGAATGTCGATCGGCCCTAGAGCGGGCCAGCCGACGCTGAAGGGCCGTACGAGCGACGCGGCAACCTTGGCAGCTGCCAAGGTTTAGCTATCAGCGCGGGATGCGGCGAGACTGCCATTCGCGGAAGCGGCGGGCGAATTGCGCGAGATCGTCGCGCAGGAAGTCGTCCCAGTCGCTGGCGGCGGCCTTGTCGGCGGCAAGATGCAGGCTTCCGCGCCCAAGCTGAGCCCGCGCGAGAAGTCGGCCATCGACATCGCGCAGATCCAGCGTCCGGGCGCTCGGCCTGTCCTCGCCGCGCAGATGGGTCAGCGCCGCTTGAAGCCGGCTGTCCGAGGTGGAGGCCTCGGCGGCAGCCAGGATCTCGGGAAGCTGAGCGAGCCGGGCAGGGCGCTCTGTGGCAAGCCGCGCCAGCTCCACCCAGCGCGGACGCCCGGCCTTCGGCGCGCGGCCGATCAGGCGGATAGTCTCCTCCGGTACGACGCGCATCACGGCGCGGAATCGGGCAAGTTCGGGATCGTCGATGCCGAGCGCAGCCCGAACTTCCCGCGCCTTGAGGCCGGCGCGCTCTAATGTGGCGGCGAACGTCGCCCGCTCGATCCAGCTCAGATCTTGCCGCTCGGCATTCTCGATGCCCTGCGACACCGCGACTTCGGCATCCGTCTTCTCCACCACGATTGCCCGCAGTGGAACGCCGAGATCGGTGGCTGCGCGCCAGCGCCGATGGCCATAGACGAGCTGGTAACGGCCGGGATGATCAGGGTGCCGACGCAACTCAGCCGGAACCCTCTGTCCCTCCTCGGCGAAGCGCTGACGAAACCCAACGAAATCGGCCTCATCGTCCTCCGGCATGCGGTCGCGAAAGGGCGAGGGGTCGATGAGGTTCGGATCGATCTCTCGTGCTCCGCCGCTCTCCACCTGTCGCAGAAGCCGGTCGCGCTCCTCGCGCAACTCGGCGATGGAGCGCTGCGTCGCCCCAATCACCGAGGCGCCAACCCGTTGCGCAAGACCGCTGGCCGGCGGAAGCGGTGGCGGGGCGGGCGAGAGGGACGCGGCTTCGGACGAGGCTCCGGCCGGTCCCGCGCTCTCGTCCATCTCGCTTTTCGGCGGTTCGGTCCCTTTGGGTTCGCTCGCGAAGGAGGCGAAATTGGCGATGATAGATTTGCGCGGAGACTTAGTCATGCCCGGCCCCAGGACTGAGTGATCAAGTCGAGAATGTGCTGGTTTACGGCGTCCATTGATTCGCGAGCCCGCTTCACGGTGCTCGCTCCAATATTGCCGGGTTCCAGTTCGTAGAGCGTGCGCTTAGCCAGCCCCGCTGTTTCAATCGCCGTGCTTTCCACGGCAGTCGGTAGGAGTACGTCTTCGCCGAATAGCGAGCGCAGCATGGCGACCACATGGACCTGCGACTGGTCGTTGGGATCGTGTCGGGTGATGAGATAGCGCAGGAAATTCTGGCTGAGCCCAGCCCCGGCCTCGCGCACTACGCCAATGAGATCGCCCATCATCAGAAGGAACTGGCTCATCGACATGACGTCCAGCATGGCGGGGTGGACGGTGACGAGAAGGCCCGTAGAGGCGTAGATCGCTCCCAGCGTTAGGAAGCCGAGTGAAGGCGGCGTGTCGAGAAGCACGATGTCGTAATCGTCTTCCACCTCGGCGATCGCCAGGCGTAACCGTTCGAAGAAGACGGTTTGGCTCCCGCTTTGGCTTCCGTTGGCGCCCCCGGCCAGCGAACGCGGCGTCTCGTGCTCGTACTCCATCACCTCAATATTGCCGGGGACAATGTCGATGCCGGTGAAATAGGTCGGCCGGATGATCTCGCGCATTGGGCGGCGCGCCTCGTCGTAGCGCAACGTCGCGTAGATAGTCTCGTTATGACCGACATCCAATTCAGGTTGGAAACCGAACATGGCCGAGAGCGAGGCCTGCGGATCCAGATCGATTGCCAGGACGCGCAAGCCGGCCAGCGCGAGATAATGCGCGAGATGGGCGCTGGTCGTGGTCTTGGCGCTGCCACCTTTAAAATTAGCGATGGAGAGAATCTGCAGCGGCTCGCCCGGGCGCCGACGCGGCAGGAAGCGCAGTGCCTCCGACGGCTTCATCTGTGCGAAGAGTTCGCGCAGCTCGTGGACCTGGCCGAGCGTATAGGCCCGGTGGTTGTTCTCTAGGCGCGCAGGCACCGGCCCCTTGCCCTCGATCGATAGAGTTCGCAGCGTTGATTCTGGAATGGACGTGAGCTTAGAGACCTCGTGCGTCATGAAAAATCGAAGGTTCTTGCGTGCGTCCGGCGGATACATCTGCTGGCGGCGCGCCTGCAGCTCGGCCGAGAGAATTGCTCCATGCCGAACGACCTTGTCGGCGGGATCTTCGCTGAGAATCGGGACGGCAGGCACGGTCATGGGCGGGAAAAGGTCCTTCTGACGGATCGAGCCCAGTTTTTATATCATAGGCCGTCGAGACGTAAGGTCCGGACATGCTGGAAACGAGACGGTGCACCAGCTTGAGAACAGGTTGTTTTAAACCAATGGCTTAGAGCGGATTTGGGATCGTCTGATGCGTCGCCGCAGAGGCGGTTTTTCTCCGCTTCTTCCTCGATTTATGCCCGCCGAGGCGGCTTGGGCCATGCTGCGGCCCGAGCCCAGGGGTGGCGTTCACGTTTCGGGTCACGTAACCCTTCCTAGTAACCCTCAATGCCGCCGAGTCTGTCGCGATGTCTCGAAGAAGCACAACAGAAGCCGTAGCCGCGATCCGCGCGCGCCGTCGCGCGGCTGGGCTTCGTTCAACCGAGACCGTTCTCCACGAGAACGAGATCGCGGCGCTCGACGAGGCGAAGGAGCGACTGGGGGTTGCCTCGCGCTCGGACGTGATCCGCGTCCTGATCGCCAAGAGCGATCTGGACGGGCTGACTCGGGTCGACGCCGCGCTGGTCAAAAGCGAGGCGGAGTGATGCCCCAACCCATCCCCAACGAGGAGACGCCATAGGCAAAGAAAAAGGCCCCGAAGCGGGAGCCGCCGGAGCCTTCATCTGTGATGCGTGGTTGCTCGCAGGTTTAGCCTCCTTCGCCTTCATCGTCAAATGAAAATGCGGCTTCCCGCCACGGCCTCGCTTTGCCTCGCGCAAGGAGAGAGACCATGCCGGAGAAACAGTTCCGCACGCCTTTGAGCGTGCCCGTGCCTGCGCGCGCCTCGATCTCGAGGCCGGGCGCCGGAACGCCGCTGCTCGAGCTCACGCAGGACAGCGGCGCCGGGCCGCATCCCGACTTCCTCGCCCGCGCCGCGATCTGGCGCGACCAGGCGGCAGGGCTGATCTCGCTTGCCGAGGCGCGCTGGCGCTCGGCCGCGATCGGCCGCAAAGCTGAGGGCGAGCGGCTGGAGACGGCCGTCCGCGCGCGCCGGCTGAGACCTAAGCGACCAACTGCCGCTGGGCCCGCGCGCTACGAACGACCCGCGCCGCAGGACAGCCGCCAATACGCCCAGAGCATGGCTACGACGGGGGCGCGCGACGACCGGTTGACGCCCAACGCCAAGGCCTTTCTCCAGGTCCTGCGCGCGCGTTGCGGCAAGGGCCGGGAGACCACCATAACTAAGGGCACGGCGGGCAACATCATGTCGCGCTCGCCCCGCACCATCCGCCGCTATCTCGTGGACCTCGTGCGCTTCGGCTACATCGAGCTGAAGATCCGCTGCAACGCGCGCGGCCTGCATCTCGGTCTCACGGTTATCCTCACCGAGCGCGTGCTGCCGTTCTTCGAAGAGGTGAGGGGGCTTGCCCGCTGGTTGGCTGAAACGCCTAAGGCCGTGTTCCAGCTCTTCGACGCCGTGTTCGATTCTGCACGCCTCAACTCTTCCCGCCGCGTGGCGCCCGGCGCGGCAGGGGTGACGGATCCGTCACACAGAAACCAATTCCAAATCAATCTCTCTTTGCGCTGCGAGAAATCCGATAATACCTGCGCGTGGGAAAGAGGAGAAAGGCTCTGGAAAGGGGAAGAGGCGGGAGCCATGCCATCGATCTGAGGCCGAGCAGCCCTCGATCCGACCAAAGACGAAACGGAACAGGCGTGCTGCGAGCGCGCCGACGGGAAAGGCTTGCCCGAATTCTAGCCGGTCGGAATAGCGACGACCTCGAGAGATCCGAGAGGGCGATGCCTAGCCGCAGCCGGATCGATCGGCGCGGGGATCGGAGTAGGACCCGATGCGCTGTCCGGCTCTTCTGGAACCCCTGAGCGGGTTATCGAAGATCGGTCGGTGGACGGGGCCTGTGGTTGGGCGAAAAGGCTCACCGCCCCACGGCGTTCGATCCTGAACGCCTCGATTCCGCGCGCTGCGCGGCGATCCAAGCCGCTGAGGCGTTGGCCGGCACGCCGGAGCGGGGAGCCGTCCGGTTCGACAGCACAGTCTTGGAGCTATGCGCCGCTGCGGACGGCGCGTAAGGGCCCTAGGCTGCCCGTATCGCCCGCTCGGTGGGCGATAGATGGACGCCAATGGAGGCCGTGGCGGCCGAACGGGAAAGGGCCGCCGAGATCCTGACGGTCTCCGGCCATCTGCTCGAGGTCACCTTGTCCAGCACCTTTCAGGCAAGCCTGTTCAATCGCTGGATGGAGCTCGACCAGGACCCGGTGAGCATCGCGGGCACCGCCGCCGAGACCGGCACAGCGCGGGAGACCTTTGAGGGATCGGTCGCTGGCATACATAAGGCGCCGACGAGCGCGGCACCTTCGACCTAGTCGATGCTGCCGGCCTCTACTATTATCTGCCGAAGGCGGTCACTTCGAGGCTTACGTGCCAGTGCCTAGCGATGCCGAAAGTCGGCGGCCGCTTTCCGTTCGCCAATGTCTTGGACCGCACGACCGACGGCGGGGTCATGGAGGTGTTCATGAACCTGGAACGACTCCTACGTTGGGACGAGGATCTGCGAGCGCTTAAAGCCGACCTTACCCCGCGGCCCGAAACACCTGCGGTCTGGCCGGGTCGGTGTAATCGCGTTACAACCGGCGCACGATAGGGCGTCGCCGGCAGTAGTGGTTCCCTTTAGCTGACATACGGATGGATGACTTTACGTCGTCATCGACAAGGCAGGGGAGGGGAGGGGGTATGCTTCGTCGCGATCGCGTTTGGTTGACAGGTTTACTGTTGGCAGCTGTCTGCTTGAGCGGCTGCAACGGCGAGAGTCGGGACGCAGGAACTAGAGGGACCGCGACGTCGTCGGCCGACCAGACGGAGATCGCCAAGTCGAACGCCTACATCACGGCTGCCAATGAGAGTTCCGGCACGTTTGCAAAGGCCTTGCAGACTCACCAAGACACTGTCGCTTCCAAGCTCGCCGGTGATCGTCCATTGGAGGACTACGCCGTGGTTCCGGTCCAGGACGTCACCAAGATACGCGCCCGGCTAGAGAGCGCGGCCGCAATGGCTGGCTCGATTCCAGAGCTCGACCCGGCGGCTCGCGACTACGCGAGTGCCATCGCCGCCTTCGAGCCGGTCAACAACGGGCTGGCCAACTACGCCCAGTCCAAGGGTTTCCTGACGGACGAGGGCGCAAAGGCGCGAGCGGAGGATGAGGCCTTTGTCGCATCGCTCCGGAAGGTCGTGGACGCGGAGACGGTCTTCTTCGATAGGATCGACGCGCGGGACGCGCGTCTGACGCAGGAAGCCTACGACCGGGCGCCGGAGGGCAGCGTGGAACGCTACCGTGCCGGCATCGTCTTGCGCGGCAAGGCGGCGATGAAGGAGGTTCTGACCGTCTTCACCGAACCGGACGACGTCGCCACGCGCCAGGCGTTTGCCAAGAACCTCGACGAGATGGCGGGAATGGTCGAGAACTGGGACCGTGCCGTCCGGACCGAGAAGCCGGAAGGGTGCCCAACCCTTCAGAGCCGCGCCAACTTGGTGATCGCGAACGGGCGCAAGGCGGTCCAGAGCGCCGAGGAAGGCCGGTTTGACCGGGATTCCGGCACGCCGTCCTTCGTACTCCAGCAGGAGTTCAACGGTCTTCAGCAGAACTTCTCGATGATGATCTTCCAGCTCAACCAGCCCTTCTCCTGCTAAGGGAGGGGTCGGCGGTGACGGTCCTGAGGGGCCAGGCGGAGGATCGCGGCCATCAAGGAATTGGAGACGCCATGACCCTTCAGCTTTCTCTCCTCGGCTTCGGCGCGCTGCTCCTCGCGTCCGTCCCGTTGAGCGCTTCGCCGATGCTGTCGGGAAGCTACGGCCCGCTGGCGCTGATCGTGGCGGACAACGGATCGGTGCACGGCGTCTTCGCCGAGCGTCGAGTTGGCAACGGCACGCTGGAGGCGCCGCAGTTCGGCTGCTTGTTCCTGCTAGAAGGCCGCCTCGAGGGTGGAGAGGCCGATGTGGTCACATGGTTTCCCGGTGAGGCCGAGCGCATACGTGGCGAGCTTCGACTTGGCGCAGAGCCAAACCTGCAACTCGAGGAGAACCATGGCGGCTGCCTGATGACGAGCGGCGACATGAGGGACGCACCGTACGACCTTCTGCTGGACGAGCGGCGGGACGACTGGATCGGAGCGGGACTCGTCACTGCCGGGCGGGCAATCCTCCACCCTTCCCCTGCGGCTGCGCCGGGCCGCAGGCGCCCCTATCTCGTCCGGTTCGACCCCGTCGCGGTGCTGGCTCGGCGTCCCGGCTGGATTCATGTCGAGTATCTCGAAGCCGCCGATGGGCGGGTGACCGGGTGGCTTCGGGAGGCCGATGTCACATTGAGTGCATCGTCGGGTCCGTAATGCGTCGCGCCAAGTGGTTCCGCCGGCTGGGTTTGACCGTGGCCGTCGGCGTACCCCTCGCCGTGGTTCTGGCGCCGGAGGGAAGATTGGCCTGCCATGAGCCCTATCTCAGGCAAGCGCAGCCGGACGGTGCGTGGAGCGTGACGATCTGCGGCCGCCCGCGCCTCTTCGCCATGCCGGGCGGAGGATCGGACGCGCCCGGATGGATCGTCCTGCGCGACGATCATGGCGCCGTTCGCGGTGTGTCCTCCCTGGCCATGCTGCAACTCTATGGGACAATTGGTGGGGAGACCGGATGGACAACGCACAGGGTCTCGCGCTCCATGGTGTTCGACCTGCCGCTCGACCCGGCGCGTGGGGACGTCGACCGGTGGTGGGACGAGCGCATCTGGCGGCTACGGGCACTGACGGGCCTGACGCCAACCGACGAGGACTACAGATGAGGCATGCCTTCCTGCTACTGTCGATCACGGTCCCTCTGGTCTGTCCGCTCACGGCGTCGGCGAGCGCGCAAGGCTTGGAGCCCGTCGAGGTCGGGGGCGAGGCGGAACTCGACGCCTGCGCAAGCCTCGGGCAGATCGTTCGGCTCGATCCGAAGGGCGACAACTTTCTTTCCGTTCGCAACGGGCCGGGTTCGCAGCGCCCGGAACTCGATCGCCTCGGTGCTGGCGCACTCGTCACGATCTGCGACGAACGCGGTCCGTGGCTCGGGATCGTCTACCCCGCACCGGGAACGCAGACCGATTGCGGCCTGTCCTCGCCGAGGCAGACGCGCTCGCCCTACGACGGTCCCTGCCGCTCGGGTTGGGTGCATGGCCGCTTCGTCGACGTCGTCGCGGGATGAGACGGTCGGTAGCGCCTGTACGGATCGCTCGGACGATCCTCGTCCTTGCCTTTCTGTTCGTTGTCGTTTGGCTGAACGCCGTGACCCTGATCGGTGCCTATGGTTCGGGGGCGCCCCATTACGGCCGCACGACCAACATGGACAAGTGGACCGACCCTCTACCGTGGCTGCTGCCGCTTGATCTCGTCATGATCGCCGCGGTGCTCGCCTCGATCTATCGGAACAGTCGAAGGCACGGCTGACGAATCGAGCAGAAGGCATCTCCTCTCCGCGTCGGCTTCCGACGTTCCGGCATGGGAACCCGAAACCAACGATGATGCGCAGGCTGCTCCACTCGATCCTGATCGTCTCCGCCGTCGTGGGGATCCCGTTGACCATCGCCACGGTCGTGCTAGCCGGCTTTCTCGCGGTCGATACCGTGAACGGCCACGGCAACCCCTGGACGCCGCTGATGGTCGCATCAGGACCGATCCTCGTCATCGTCCCGGTCGTCGCCTGCATTTCGCTGGTGATCGGCCTTCCGTTTCACTTCGTCATCCGGCGAACACGCTATGCAGGCGACCTGTCCTACAGTCTCGCAGGCGGCATCGTCGGGCCTGCGGTTTGTGTGCTGCCATTCCTGCTCGACGGCAATTACGAGGGGGTGTGGATGTCTCCGCTCGGTCTCGTCAGCGGAGTGGCGACCGGACATGCATGGTGGCGGTCCGGGGCGTCGTGAAGCCGCCGAGGTCCGTCGCGACGACTGGGGACCGTAGCCGGGGGTGCTGCGAAGACGCGTTTCGGGCTACGGTCGACACCCAGGATTCCGCTACAGGTCCGCCCCATGCGCTTTTCTCTTCGCCTCGCCGCTCTCACCATCGGCCTCTTCCTGCTAGGACCGGCATCAGCTGCCGGGGATCGTCTTGGGGTGCCGGGCGCGATCGAGTTCGCTGACATGTCCTACATTCTTGCATCAGCCGACGAGCCGCAGCCGGGCTACGTGAAGCAGGAGTACCTGCCGAAGGGCGCGACGTTCGATCGTTACGAAACGATGATGCTCGTCGAGTTCGTGGAAGGGGACATGAAGCCGGCGGAGATCGTTCGCGCGCAGACGCAGATGCTCGACGAGCGCCGCACGATGGATCCCTTCGTCAACTACGACATCGTGCTGGCAAGCGAGGGAGACGGAATCATCCTCGATTTCCTGATGTCCGGAGAGACTGAGGAAGGAACGCGAATTGCGGAGTGGAATGCCTACCGCTACGTCTCCGGCAAAAACCCGGAGGGAAAAGCCGGCGGCTGGCTCGTCGGCGTCAGCCGCAGGGCCTATGGTGACGACATCACCCCGTTCCTCGAGCGCCTTCGCACCGAACGCGGCGCCGACGTCGCGACGCTCGCCGCGATAAGCGTGCCGCCGATGTCGGCAGACTGACGCCGAACCATGCCCCGCCGATCCTTACAGTCGGAACGAGACGGAATGGGAAGCCAACCATCCGTCTCGACCTGGATCGAGAACGGGCGCTCTGGTCGGATCGCGTGAAGCATGTTTCGTAGGGCAGGGTATGCCGACGCGCTCGCCGTGAACCCAGATCGCCTTTCCCGCCCGGTGTGCCACTCTCTCCGAGCCCCCTTGGACGTCACTGCTACAAGCTCAACGGACCAACATGACGATCGGTAACAACGCGATATCCATCGACAGCGGCGTCACGCCCAGCGGCCCGCCTCGCTGGACGCTCGCCGACTTTCTCAGCACCTATCGGTACTGGGCGCTTTTCCTGTCATTCATGCTCGTGGCGCTTGGCGGGCAGGGGGGCGGCACCGTTCTCCCATTGATGTTGATGGACGCTGCGAGCACCTATCAGACCATCGGCATGTTTCACCTTGGTATCAGCATGGGCTGGATCGTCGGTGCCTTTCTCGCCTTCGTGGTAGCCCCTCGGAATGGCCGGGCCGCTTTGATCTGGCCGTGTCTCGCCTGCGCCGTGATCACGACCGCTTTCTTGTTCCTGCCGGGGTTCTGGTCGTTTCCAGCCTTCCTGATCGTGTTCGGGCTCGCCTGCGGCGCCGCCCAGGGCGTCTTTCCCCTCGCACTAGCAGTCTTCCTGACGGGAGGGCGCCCCGGCCGTACCGATTTCGCCGGCGCACTCCTCCTTCTCTCGCCCACGGTTCTGATAGCGATGTTGGCGCCGATGGGGGCGTCCATGCTCTACGAGCAGGTCGGTGGATGGAGCGTGGTGAGCGGAATGGTCGCCTGTCTGCTTTTGGCGGTCGCCGTGCTCGTGCCGGCGCGCGGCTCGGGCTTCGAGGATGCTCCGTCTCCCCGCCATCGACCGGGTCGGCCCCGCCGGCGCTCGCCCTTGGCGGTCGCAGCGGTCCTGCTCGCGCCGTTTGCTGCCTCGGCTGCGGCTGGCCTCGTCATGTTTCTGGCGACCTTGGCGGGCTCGGGAGCGGACAAGATCCCATCTCTGAAGGTCGCGCTGGCGTCCACAATCGGTTGCATCACGCTCGGCGCTCTCGTCTACCTCGCGGTCTGGCTCTACCGCATCCACGGCGAACTGGCGGGCGCGGCTCCCTCGCAGCGCCTGCTCACGCCGTTCGCCGCCGTTCCCGTCGCCCTTCTCGTGCCGTTCGGCATGCCGGTGCTCTTGATAACGCTCGCCGATCTTCTCAACGACCGCGCCCGGGGGAGCGGGAAAGGGCAGGCGATCTCGATCGCCTGGCTCGTCGGCGGGACCGTTTTCTTGCCGCCGGTCGCCATCGCGATGGTTCAGAGCGCGGCGAACAGGAGCTACGATGCGCCCGGGGAGCCATCCTGATCGGACAGTCTCGCCGATGGCGAAACATTCAGAGCGTGCGCTACATCCTCGAACCGGCCGCCTCCAAGTTGCGCTGGTCAAACGTCGGACGGCGCGACCGCGACGAAGGCAACCGTTCCATGGCCAGGGACCCAAGCGACGACAGCTGGCTTCATCGAGGCCAGCAATCGGACCGGGCTGCGATCCTCGCCGCGCTGGCGATGCTTCTCGGCACGATAAGTCTCGCCTTCACGCTGGCGGACGCGTGACCACGCGGAGCCAACCGCACCGCTCTTGCCCTTTGGTTCCTGGTCCTGCCGGTGGCTCTATGGATCGGCGGCTGGATGGGCTTCATCGCGCGTGATGCGCGGTTTCGCGCCGTGTTCCTGTTTCTCGCCTGCGCGGCCGCCGGGGCCGGTCTCTTCCTGAGGCCGACCGCGCTGTTCCTTCCGTCGCTCGGTGAGTTCGGGGCGGCCGTTCTCGTCGCGGCAGTCAGTCTTGTTCTCCGCCGGAAAGGTCTCGGCGAAGGAGAGGAGCGGGGCGGCGAGGACGGGCTCGGCCAGAGCCTTGCGGAGGAATGGCGATGGTAGCGGCGTTTTCGCCGCGCGCCACGCTCGCCGCTGCCCTGGCGTGCGTCGAGCGTCGAAGAGAACCGCAAGATCCTGATGCATCCGACGATGAAGCGGTTCGCCGACACCGCCGTGGCCCTCGCCGAAGGGAACGGCCGCCAGTGGATCGTCCTCAAACGCGACTGGCACGGTTGGCCCGACTCCGAGCGCTACGTCCTCTTCGTGTTGGAGAACGAGGAGGTCTGGCTGGCCAGGGATTTCGCCCGCTGGCCTCGCTCTTGGGGTGAGCATCCGGCCTAAGGAGGCGCTTTTGCCGCGTTCACCGATCGGCAGCGGCTGCGCAGCTTGTCGGCGCTTTCGCCCAAAGGGTCCAAGTGATGCGCGTGCCCGAGCGCGTATCGCAAAGCTCGTAGCCGGAGCGCATCATCAAAAGTGAGTTCAGCATGCCGCCCGTCAGTCCCAACAAGGGGACGAGAACGATCGTGCCGAGCAGCACCGCCATCACGGCCGTGCCCATACGCTCGGCCCACCGCCTCGACAATAACTCGATGCCGAACAGTCCCCCTATCGCCAAGACGGCAAATGCCAGCACCGGCAAGGCATACAGGACGTTGATGGTCTCCACGACCGCCGCGTCCGCGCGAAGGGACATGACGAGCGATCGTATCTCCGCAAGGCTCCAGGAGCCTAGGCTGAAACCCATGAGGGCGATGCCGACCGACTTCACAAGCAGGAGCGGTTTGTTCCTGATCGGCTCGAGCTGATGGTCCGCGCCGGAGGCCTTCCGGGATCGTCTGCGGGACGTCGGCATCGCGACCTCGTCTTGTTCGGAGAACCACGGGCGGCCTCGACCCTCGTCGTTTGCGAGGTCTGCCGCAACACCTATGATGCGAGGGAGAGCCCGGCATCGGATCGGCGGCATCCGGGCTGGCGCCAAGATGGGGGCAAACAGATGCAGGAGCCGATCGATGGTCCAGGCGCGGACCGGGACGCGTCCGTTCTTTGGGCCATACTGCCGTCCTTCGGCCTGCCATGCAGTTAGGCCGTAAGCCCGAGATCCGTTCTTTGGTCTTGGGAGTGCCGCAGAAGTCGGCAAGCCAACTGAGAGGAGAGCTGGAAACGCTAAAGCCACGAAGGTCATTTCGCGACGATACGTGGTCGCCGCAGCATCGCCCAACGACCGATCGTGCTCTGGAGTTGACCCCTCGATCCCGAGCGGTCACCTTGCCGGTCCCTCCCGCTCGACGAGGCTCTCACGGCGCAGCACGAGGCTCGCGACCGCGGCGGGACCGGCGAGACCCAGATTGGCGAGGGGAACGGGGAGGGCGTCGCCCCGCATGAGGGCTAAAGCCAAGCCGAAGCCCGCCCCGCCGACGCTCAGCAGCATCGCTGAGGTCCAGAGCCGCACGGCGCGTGCCGTGAAGCGCGTGAGATCGCCGACCCACCATGCCATGGGCAGCATCAGCAGCCAGGACAGGAGGCCGGCGCGCGGAGCGTGATGGGGTGCATCGACGAGGGCGGTGATCACGCCGAGCGTGCCGAAGAGCGCCGCCACCGCCGCAAGGATTGCCGCTGCGTTCGACCTGCGGTCGCGGCGCAGGCGCCCCCAATATTCGGCGTCGCTTTGCCGGGCCGCGTTCCGCTTCATCTTGTCTGGCTTCCGCATTCCACCGCGCCGAGGAGCGTCCAAGCCTGCGTCCAGTCGGGCTCGGTGCCGGCATCTGCATGACCGGACCATTCGAACGCAAGCATGCCCGCCTTCGACGCCCGTTCGGCTCGCATCGTGACGGCGTCGCCCCCCGACCCGCCGCCCTCGCGGGAGACGGCGTAGCGCACGAGGTCGGCCCCGACCCGAACCTGCCGGTCGAGCCAGGGCGAGGCCTCGCTTCCGGGGCGAAGCGAGACCGTCATCTCGAAGGGCCTTCGCAGATCCTGCCAGCCCTCCGGTCGCACGAGAAGGCCGTCCGCGGTCTGCCGGACGTCGAACCCGGCGATGTCGGCGACGAGTCGGCAGGGGCCGGGCGGCATTACCGTAACCCTCAGGGTCATGCCCGGAAACACGAAGTTGACAAAGCCGCCGTCCTCGCTCCACCGGATCACGCGGTGCGCGGAGCGCGAGCCGAAATAGGGACCGTCGATTGGGTTTCCGCTGAGCGCATGGTGGACACCCGGACCCTCGATCCGGTACTCGAACCAGCGATGCAGGCTATTGGTGAGGAAACCGCGCTCCGACCAGTCCATCACCGACGCGGTGAAGCGCCCGTCCGCTGACGCACGGGTTTCGCCGGTTCCGACCGGCATCACATGGAGGGCGCGCACGAACGCGGCCACGGCGAGAAGCAGCGCGAGGCCGGCGAAACCGAAAATTCGTCGCCGGGATTTCACGAGACGAACGCCCTGTCGGCGGGTCTGCCGTTCGCAAGGGTTATCTCGGTGGCCGCTCGAAGGGCGGCAAGATCGCCGGCTCCTTGGTCCATTTCTTCGGGAAGGGGCGCACGGGAACCTCGCTGCCCCGTGGGATCGAACCGAGATGGCGGTGGACGCGGCGGTAGTCGGGGTCTTCCGGGGCATAGCGCAACTCGCCCTCGCCGAGCGCCGAACCATCCTCGGCTTCGGCGCGAAGCCGCAGAACCAGAGTGCCGTCCGCCTCCTCGTGCGCCGACCCGATCGAGCCGTCGTCCGCTCGAATCGGTGCGGACGAGATCGACAGGCCGGCGAGCACGAGGCCTGCGGTGGCAGACCCGACGCGGTTCATCAGGCCTCCTGCACAAGAGGCCGCGCACACCGGGCGCGGGACGGCCGAGCGTAGCGCATCGCAGTCGCCGTCATTGTGGAATCACCGCCAAGGCCGTCACCGTCTCCACGAACGACGTACGTGGGCAGGCCGTGCCGAACTCGTGCAGCACGTCGTTCCCATCGAAGAGAGCCACGCTGCAGAGCGCGTCCGTTGGTCCGGGCGTGTCGATCGAAGTTGGATCCTTCGTTGCCCAGACCGTGTTCGCCGCCCGGACGACCGCATCCATCTCGCTCGTCGTCAGCTCGCGGCTCGTGTCGCGTTCGATAACGCTCGCCCGCTGGCCGTCACGCGACGCCGCGGCAAGACGCGTAGTCGCCTGGCGGAGCGTGCGCGAGTCGAGATCGAGAATAATCCATCTTGCCTGCGGCGACAGGACGTTGCCAGTGGCAACGAGCACCCCTCGCTTCGGAAGGTCGCCGGGAAAGGCGAGATGCGTACCGGCGCGATCGGTCCGGAAGGGAGAGGCGAGCTTGCCAGGCGCGTAGACGAGGTGAGGCTGATCAGCGGCGGCAGTGCCCGTCCTGATCGCCGGGACCGAAGAGGTCAGGCACCCCAGGGCGAGCGCCAGGGCGAGCGGGCGATGTCGCCTCCGGCATTCGGGCACAACGGGGCTTGAACCTCCTCGTCGAGATGGCGGCACGGCATGCCTGACGGCGCGTCGGGGACGGACATGCTGACTGGTCCTCATTCGGTCGTCTTCGCCAGTTCGCGGCGCGCATAGGCCGCATGCAGGTATCGCCCGATCAGCTCTGAGAAGGCGTCGACCTTCATGCCCTTCACGCCGAAGGCATCGATCGTCACCGTCCGTCGCCGGCGGTTGACCTTGCTGTAGAACCAGAAGCCGCGCCGCGCCGGAAGCGGAGCGTCCTCGTTCAGCACTAGCTGCAGGGCGAAGCGCTGGTTGGCGTAGACCTGGTATTGCTCGACGTCCGTCCAGGGAATGGGATCGAGGAACCGCGACGTCTCCAGATTCTCGGGTGTCAGCACGAGGAGTGGCGCACGGCTTCGGCGATGCGAGACGATGGCGATCGCCGCGAAGCCCAGGAAGCCCGTGGCACCGACGGCGGCGAGGATAGCCTGCGCCCACTCGTCGTGACCGAAGCCGATCTGCGCCGAGGCCAGAACGGCCCCGATCCCGATGATGGCGAAGAAGCCGCTGGCGATGCCCATGACCCAGATCATCGGCTTGGCGTTGTCGTAGAGAACGAGCGCCTCGCTGCCGACCGCCGCGGCCGCCGTCTCGAGGCTCTCGCGATACTCCGCATGGGCGCCGCGCGCCCGTGTCAGGAAGTCGAGACTGAGCGCGCGGCAGGTCGCGTCCCAGTTGGCGAAGGCCTTGCGGCCGAAAGAGGGCACGCCGGGCTGCGGGCGCCGCGTGGCGTGCACCAGCACGGTCTCGTCGATGGCGACGCCGAGCGCGTCGATCCGCTGGCTGGTGGGCGGATGGCTGTCGGTCGGGTGCGGCTGCTGGTCCTCCAGATGAGCCGCGGGATCAGGGAAGCCTTCCTCCGCCGTCAGCCCGGCCGTGGCGGCGACGAGGTCGTCTTCGGCGGCCTCTGGAGCCTGGAAGGCACGTTCCAGAACGAAGGAAACCGCCGGCTCGATAACGGAACTACGGATCAGCGCCGACGCGGCGCCCGCTGGCTTGCTGATGAGACTGCCGTTTCGATCGGCCTCGAACTCTCGCAGCCGACTCCAATGCGCCACGGCGACGTCGAACTGGCCGATCGCATGAAAGCCGAGGCGTGTGGCGGGTTGCACCACGATCGCGCCTCGGTTCGCCTGGTGAAGCGCCTCGAGTGAGCGCCAGAGCGTGGCGTAGATCGGCGTGAACTTACGGCTGTAGCGCGTGTCGTCGCCGGTGAAATGCGCCAGTTCGTGGCCGATGATGGCCGACACTTCAGCGGTGTCGAGGAGTTCGAGGGCGGGCGCGGGCAGATACAGCGTCCGTCCTTCGAGGAGGCGACCCTCCGGCTCGACGCGAACGGCTCCTTCGGTGACGTAGAATCCTTCCGTCAGACCGACGATGATCGTGTCGGGGAGCGGAGCACCCTGGCGTGCAGCGAGTTCGCGTGTGAAGTGCCACAGGCCGGGTGCCTCGTCCTCGCCGACTACGCGGGCCAGCACCTCGATCGGCTGCGGCGTGAAGAGATCGAAGACCCGGCGCAGGCTGACCACAGCCATCACCGCGCCATAGGCCGCGAGAGCAGCCAGCACGATGCCGGCCCCTGCGAGCTTGAGCCCGTTACCGGAAACGCGCTCCCAGAACCACAGGCTGACCGCCTCGAACGACGTCGCGCAGAACAGCGCGATACCGAAGCCGAGGACGACCGTCGCCATAAGGACGGGAAGCACGATGCGAAGACGCCCGAAGCTCTCGATCAGCTGATCGCGTGAGCGCCGAGCCCGCCAGCCCGCGACGCGGGCAGCCGAAAGCCCCAACCCGGCGCCCAACAGGACGAGGAGGCTGCCGCCGATCGTGGCCCAAGCCAGCGGAACGCGCGCTCGCGCGACGACAAGATCGGTCTCTTGGCTCGCCAGCGCCGTTTCCATCCGGGTGGTCGCCTCGGACGCCGTGAGGACGAGAACGTCGCGACCGTCCCCCTGAAAGCGAAGGGATGCTTCGGGATCCTCGGCAGCGATCCTACGAACCTCAGAAAGGGTCTCCTGCAGACCGTTATGAGACGCCTCCTGCAGATCGACCATCGCGGTCGCTCGTTGCATCTGCCATGTACCCAGACTTCCGAGCGCCAGCGGCAGTACGAAAAGCCAGACCACGAGACCGAACGCTGGAGAGCGACGCCAAAAAGGCGAAGGTGGTGACTGCGTCGACGCCATGAATGCCCCCGTCCTTCTAGCTCGCCCCTCAGGTGGCCGAATTGGAAACTAATGCAAGGTGGGCTTCTCGGCGACGTCTGAGGTGACCGGCAAAGCAGGTTGGGTTAGCGCAGCCCGCCACAGCACGGCGGCTAGGGCCTGTTGACGCCGGAATCAGACTCTATGTCGTTGGCTTTTCCGATGAGGAAGAGTTGGGATGCTGAGTGATAGGCCGCGATCGAGCCATTATTCGTGACCTGCTGCCCTCTAGCTAAAGTGAAAAGTCCAGACATTCGACGGATCATCGAGGAGATCCTCTAGCGCCATCTGAATTGGGCCAAGCGGTGATCCCTGCGAGCCGAGGTCGGCCCGTGGTGGTTGGCGGCCCAGATCTTCATCCGGTGGGCGCGGCTGGGCATCTGGGAGAAACTCCTGGCGCTGGCTCAAGAGCGGCGCGTCCGGCTCGGTATGCTTTTCTTAGACGACACTTACATCCGGGTAAACTAGAAGGCAGCGGGGGCCAACCTAAAGGGGCTCTGCAAGAGAGCGAGATGACCGTGAAGCGCTTGCTCGATCTCTTGTTGGCTAATGCACCAAGGCCTCTCGTGATGGCCGAAGGCGCCGGGCACCATTGCCTCCCGCTTGGCGCCAGGACATTTGGGACATGGGCGCTCGTTCTGCCATCCCGCCGCTTCGCCACGAAGCGCCGGTCGCCTGCCCGGGCTGGAACTACAACAACCGCAAATGGGGTCGAACGCCATGGGCAAAATTGATGGAGTGGCGGGCCGTCGCCACCCAATATGAGAAAACTATCGCCAGCTTCCTCGGCGTCCTCTGCCTCGACGCAGCCATCCCTCTGATCGAGCACAAGCAGGCCCAAAAGTGCTATGAGGCCTGTTGTTCTTTTTCAGCTCTCGATCTTTCTACCGAGACCAATGGATTTGGCGAGTTCGGACCGACGTGCGGCGTAGTTAGCTGCAACCATTGGATAGTCGCTAGGCAGGCCCCATTTGGCACGGTACTCTTCGGGGCTAAGTCCGAACTTCGTTTGAAGATGGCGTCGAAGCGACTTGAACGGCTTTCCATCTTCCAGGCAAATGAGGTAGTCGGGCGTGACGGACTTACGGATCGACACTGCCGGCGTCAGCGGTTGGTCCGATACAGCGGCTTGAACCGGCTCTTTGCCAACCGCGCTGAGTGTCGTGAACACGTCACCGATGAGTTTGACCAAATCTTCGCGAGAAACATGATTGCCGCTGACATAAGCGGAGATGATCTCGGCAGTCTGTTCAAGGACTTCACTATGGCGGGGATCGTCCATTAAGCATCTTTCGCTATGTAAACAGGAGGCGTGTCATATCGACGCCCACGCTCTCAAGCAAGCCAGAAAACGAATTCCATCAAGTTTTGGTTCTGGGTGTTCAGAGGGGACTGAGAACATTCTAGACTGCCAGCCGAAATCCAGTTAAAAATAGATCCGGGCGTCAGAATTTCTGCGTTCTTTTCATAAAATTGATGATGCCACACCAATGAAGCGCACAATTCTACCTTTTGCAGTTGAACGCAAAAAACGTCGTAAGCCGGGTCAGACGCCATCGTCCTCTATCTGGGGCGGGGCGCTTACCAAGGAGTTCAGGGCGGTCCTCGAGGAAGACGAGAAGCGCGTTGCGGACGCCTCGGTCGCGGGGCTCCCCGGTGAGAAGCGGCAAGCTGCATCCGGTGGTAGCTCGAAACGCGCGAGAGATAATGGAGAAGCGCGCAAGCCCCGCATCCTGGAAACACGCCCGGCAATCGGGCGGGTCAGTTTTCCTGAGGAAGCCATCGCGCCCGCTGTAATTCAATTGGAAGAGGCCGAGCACGTCTCGATTCAGTCGTCCCGATTGCGAGTTCCAGAAGCCGAGCTGTTCGAGAAGACATCGACTATGGCACCCATGGATATCCAAGCTGACGTGGCGGCTTCAGTCGTGCCCAGCGGATGGAAGCTGCTCTCTCACGCTGAAAGAAGCCGAGAGCGCATCGCGATCCGGCGCGCCCGGATGAAGGGCTTGGCCTTCGAAGACCGTTGGAGATGGGACCTGATCCGCTGAGCTCCGGTCTCAAGGTTTCCATCTCATCTGGGTGCGGGGAGCTGGTCTGGAAGAACCGAGCTCCGCAGGCGCCAGCCAAAGTGTTCTCTCAGCCCACGACCTTGATCGTCACCCCGACGGTTTCCGGCAACTCCGCCCAGGATGCGTTTGTCGTCAGCACCGGCCGCTCGAGCATACGGGCCAGGGCCAAACAGGCCCGATCAGAAAGGGAGAGGTCTGCCGCCTGAGTTGGGCGATAAAGGCGCGCCGCTTCCTCGGCGCAGGCTTGGTCCATATCGGCGAGCGTGACATCGAGATCCGAGAGATCCTTGATCGCTTCATCGGTGTCGAGACCACGATCGGCCAGGTAAGCGAGGACGTCGGCATAGGTCAGAACCGAGAGCTTTGCGCCTCCCAGACGTTTCTCGATCTCGTCGGCACCCTTCTGAGAGAAGAGCAAAGTGATCAGGGCGGAGTGGTGCAGGACATAGGGCATTCGTTAGTCCTCGGACCGATTCGTATCGTCGCCTTCATCGTTCAGATCCGTTGCATCTTGGGTTGATGACCCATACGCCCGAAGCTTGTCCTGTAGCCGCCGTAGTGCAACTTTTGCAGGGCGGATGCGAACCTCTTCTCCATGCAGCTCGATGATGACGGTGTCACCTTTGGTAACACCCATCGCCTTCCTGAAGGCCGCTGGCAGGATAACGCGTCCACCCTCGACAATTTTTCCTTTTGTAGCCGACATGGCTGCGTCCTCTCAAAGTCGACCAATGCGCCGAGCCGAATGCTTTACCGATAGCGCCCAAAAATTGGTAGATAAGTTTATACGCGACTAGCCACATACCAGAAAAATGCACCAAGTTTGACGCGTGCCATTTCCTCTTCCCAAACGGTGCTCATAATCGAACGGTTTAGGACATGGCTCCGCGCTCCTGGCCAAATGATAGGTATCGGGACTATCGGACATGCCCTATAAGATCGTGGCGTTTTCGGTCGGTTTCGAGCCCCAATGTCCCGAACTTTTGCCTATGTCCGCGTCTCCACCAACGGCCAGACCACTGAAAACCAGATCGGTGAAATCCGTCAGGCCGGTTTCGACATCCACGCGCGACGGGTTGTCTCCGAAACCGTCTCCGGCTCGATCGGCGCCGCCCAGCGTGAAGGGTTCGCTCGGCTTCTCGATCGCATGGAGGAGGGCGACATCCTGGTGGTCACCAAGATGGATCGGCTCGGGCGCAACTCGATGGACGTGCGAACGACCGTCGAGCTTCTCGCCAGTATGGGCGTGAAGGTTCACTGCCTCGCGCTGGGCGGTGTCGATCTGACGAGCTCAACCGGTCGCATGACCATGAGCGTCATCAACGCGGTTGCCGAGTTCGAGCGCGACCTTCTGATCGAGCGCACCCAGGCTGGTTTGATGAGGGCGAAGGAGCAGGGGAAGGTCTTGGGGCGCCCGCGAAGCCTGACCGAGGCGCAGAAGCAGGTGGTTCGCGAGAAGCTGGGGGAGGGGGCTTCGGTCTCGAAGCTCTCGCGCGACTACGGCGTCAGCCGGCAGACGATCCAGCGCGCCAGGGACGAAGGCAGAGGATCCAAGGCTGCCGAGATGGACGAGGCGCTACGGGAGAGCTGACTACGGTCCTAGAAACCCGGTTCGTATGGCAGCTTTGCGCCCATCCCGGTCGCTTGAGCGCGCTTTTCATTTGCCCGAAAGCTGCCGGTCGGCTCCCGACCTGATCTCATGAGGAAGAATCCGGCAGCACGTCGGCGGCTGCACACTTCCATCGGCCGTTCTGGCCATGGGAGAACGACAATGGGACATACGACATTCGATCCGATTGGTAGTGCGCGCAGGGCTTGGAACGCTGGGCGCACAGTTGGCGCCAAACGGGCGCTGAAGCCGCAACAGGTTTGGGCAATCCGCTTCTGGCTTGACCACGAAGGCCGGCTACGCGATCGGGCGCTCTTTGACCTCGCTATCGACAGCAAGCTGCGTGGCTGTGACGTTGTGAAGGTGACGATCGGCGACCTCGTATCGGGCGGGCGCATCCG
>NZ_ARQE01000016.1 GCF_000382705.1 Aureimonas ureilytica DSM 18598 = NBRC 106430
TAGGGCGTGTCCCCATAACGGGGTTCCCGGTTTTGGTGTGATCTGATTCAATCTCCTGCGAAGGAGGTTGGCATGCGTCGCCATGAACTGACGGATCACGAGTGGGCGGTGATCGAGCCGCTTTTGCCCAGGAACAGCCGCGGCGTGCCTCGGGTGGACGACCGGCGGGTGATCAACGGCATCCTCTGGCGGTTCCGGACCGGTTCGTCCTGGCGGGACGTACCCGAGCGCTACGGCCCGCGCACCACGCTCTACAACCGCTTCACGCGCTGGCGTGCCGCCGGTGTCTGGGATCGGCTGCTGGAGGCCGTGAGCCGAGCTTATGACGGCGACATCGTCATGATCGACTCCTCTTGCGTGCGCGTCCATCAGCATGGGGCGGTGGGTAAAAAAGGGGGCCTGCCGATCCTTGCATGGGACGTTCAAGAGGCGGCCTGACGACCAAGATCCATGCTCTGGTGGATGCCGAAGGTCGGCCCGTGCGTCTGGAACTCACCGCCGGGCAAGCTGGCGACGCACCCATGGCAGCCAAACTGCTCGATACCGTCGCGCCCGGTGCGACCGTGATCGCGGACAAGGCCTACGACACCGACGGCATCCGCTCCTTCGTGGCTGCGAAAGGTGCCTGGGCCAACATCCCACCGCGCTCGATGCGCAAGGCCACCTTCGCCTTCAGCCGCTGGGTCTACCGCCAGCGCAACCTCGTCGAGCGCTTCTTCAACCGCCTCAAACAAATGCGCGGCCTTGCCACTCGCTACGACCGACGGCCCGACAACTTCCTCGCTGCCATCAAGCTCGCCGCCGTCCGCATCTGGATCAATGCGTAACGAGTCCGCTCCCTAGGCAGCTGTCCGCGCCTCCGGTTTGGGTGACCGCTCTTCCGCCTCTGCAGGGAATCTCGAAACGACGTCCAAGCCGGCGCACCGACTTCCACGGCACTGCGTCCGATAGACCAGACAAACCGACCGGGCCCAAATATTGCAGGCGACGTGCGCAGGCGGTTTCCATTGCGGGTTCGGCGCATCAAGCCCACGATCGTTCGGCAACAGAGAACGTTTCATGAAGACGCCGAGTGCTTTCGAACTGGCGCGAATGCTGGCCGACCGCGTGGGGTCGAGTTCCTGCTCGTCCCGCGAGGCATCGGGTCCGGTGTGATCTAGCACGCGTGACAGGCCGAGGCTTCCGTCGGACCGGAAAACTTTTCCGACGGCTTGCAGAACCGAGAGACCGCTGCGAAGGGCGAGCGGCACCAGCGCCTCAGGCTTTCGCTGTGTTCGAGTCACACGACACCTCCGCAAGAAAGAATCAGCCGTCAAGACCCAAAGTGGGTCTCGCGCGTTGCTTACGCGCGCGCCTCTCGGGCATGATCGAGGCGGCCGTCCGAAAAAGGGATGCGGCTGAATTCGGATGGCGACCATGCCGCCTTCCGATCGGAAACGGCGGATGCCGCCCCAAAGCTTGGGCAACGATCGCGTCGGCGTTCAGGGGGCAGTGACGGCCGAGGTCGGCGGCCTTCGCTCCGGGCGCAAGGTGGACAGCGGTTTTGCGATCCAGCCCATCAGGCCGTCTCGAGTCTCCCGCTCGACCGACAGCGGGTTCTTGGCGACCGCGAGGTGCTCCGCCGCCTTCCTACGGGCGGTCATCTCCCGGCGCGCGGCAAGGATACGCCACGCTATTCCAGTCTTCGACCGCGATCCGCATGCTCAGCTCTCCTCTGAACCCGACACCTCGCTGAGTGCGCGGGGACTTTGCCGGTCGCTCCGGAAAAACGACCCCCCTGGACCAATGGGCAGGTCGAGCGGGTGAACCGCACGATCAAAGACCCGACCGTCGAATGCTTCCACTACGAGAGCCACGATCAGATTCGGGCTCACCTCGCCGACTTCATGGCGGCTTACAACTTGGGTCGTCCGCTTAAGGCGTTCGGCAGCCTCACGCCCTACGAATACACCGCCAAAATCCGGGTCTCAGAGACTGTTTCAAAAGTCTGCCGGGTCGGCTCGGCGGTGATTTTCCGCCGTCACTTCGTTGCGAATGCTCGCCGATGCCGCCGGCATCCGCTGCGCTTCGCGCCTCGTGGACGACGAAAAATCCCTCGCCGATCCTCCGCTGGGGACTTTCGAAACAGTCTCTCAGAGCCAGACCGTTTCATCGTGAGTCCGATTCACCAGATGTTGGGACTGAACACCTAGGGGGCCTGGGGGCCGGGGTGCCGTTGCGCCGAAGGCATCATCGCTTGGGGATTATATTTACAAAGCCCTCATTCTCGTCCCGTCCGGCGAAGGCCTTCGGTCCGTATATCTGGATGAGGTAAGTACGCAATTTGCCCTTTCTCATGTATTTCATGATACGGTATTTCTGAATGAGTAGCGGAAAGTCCTTGGCAAAGTCCGCCAATCCGTTCAGTGCCGCCAGCTGAACTTCGTAATTCGTCATCTGGGCGCGCAGCATGTTGCCGTAACGCTGCTTTTCGGCGGGGCGCAGGAGTCGGTCGCTGTCGACCTTCTCCAAGATCGTGTACATAACCCGAAAGTAGGAGCCGAGCCGACTTTCATATCGCGAGTGAACCTTCGAGACGTAGAGCTTCGCAAGGGCTGCTCGAAGCGTGTCGGGGTCGTGCTGTATGAGGTCGAGCTGGTTGATGCGATTTCGCATCCAGAAACTATACTCTCTCGCGGCTGCACGTATAGCGTTGCGGCCGCGATACGACTTCTGATCCGGCTTGTCATCCATCTCCTGGGTCGAAGGGACGGATGTCACATAGCGTTTGCTGTAGGCGAACCTGATGCCCTCCCGTTCTTCACGTAGCATGTTCAGCATCTCGAAGAACGTCGCGTCGAAGCGTTGCCGGTGCTGGTCACGCTGTTGCTGTATCAAGGTCAGGACGACGGCCATGAAGCCGAATGCGGAAAGCAGGGCGTTCAATGCACCAAAGCTGTCGCCCCAAAGCCCCAGTCGCGTCGCGGTCCCTTCGGGGTCCGTCGATAAGAACGCCTTGGGTGTCCAGGCTGGGCAATCAAACGTGCCACAGATGGTTCCCACCAAATCAACGTAGAAGGGGTCGCGCAACCAATGTAGCCATATCGTTGCTACTGCGCCGCAGAACGCGAAGAACAGGATGTTGGTGGCGGTCTGCGATGACAGGAGGCGCTTCACTTTTCGAAGCGGAGAAAAGAGGCGAATCAAGTGGTGTTCTCCGATTTGGCCGGCGAGGGTCATTCCTCACGGCGCAAATTCCTCCAGACCGAAGCGAGATTTTTGCCGCATGGCGTGCGGCCAATGCCTCACGACCATCGGGCCAGTTCACAGGGGCCGCGCTGCGGCGGTCCAGGCCAAGCGCCGGGACCCGGCGGCGCGAACCAAGAGACGGTGCGGTATCAAGCCAGTTTTTCGGCCTCCTCGCGCAGATGGACCGCCGCTTGACCAACGACGAAACACGGCAGGCATACGATGGACATGCCTAGGTGCAACCGCTTCCACCACGTACGGTCAAGCTCCCGAACTTGGCCATACGTGGCGGAGCAACGGGCTTTTCAGACAGCTGCTCCTGAGACTCAGTGGGCTGGGACGCCGCCCGCGGGGACAATCGCTCGTGTCAGTGGTCTGAACGAAGCGTTCGCGACGCAGCCGATCCCTTCCGCGCAGACGTTCGGGAGCGCCGTCACGATGAGGTCAGCTCTGTCTCGGCCGTACTCTGGTGAGGCCTAGTGCGAAAAGGCGCCACCCCATGCTCTCCGGAGAGACCTTGAACCGTCTTGCCAGTTCCGCGACGTCGCCAGTGTCAGCGAAGGCTTCTCGTAGCGATGTCTCGGGCATGAGCAGTTCGGCAGCCATGGCATTGGCCTCTCGTTCGATCGGATCCTGGCCTTCGAAGGATCGATTGAGAACTGGTTCGGTGATCCCGTCGCCGATCCGGTCGCGGTGCAGTACATAATGTGCGACCTCGTGCGCGATCGTGAACCGTTGACGGTGAACGTGTTCACGACCATTCACGGAAATAAGGAAGCCCGCGACGCCGGTAGGGCGCCTCTGCCGGGTGATGCTTCCCGACGAATTCATGGTCATTCGCGTGTCGCGGGCGATTGAGATCCCAAGGTCCCTTGCGAGTCCCTCAACGTCCACCGGGACCCTTGCCACATGACGATCGATAGTCGCTTGGACGTTGACGGAAGTCTGGCTGACATTGAACAGACTCTTGCGAACCTCCGAACTCCTCACGAGTACCGAGGACACAATGGCCTCCACTGGCGCCGTCGTGGGAACATGGGATTCGCGCACCGCATCGCTAAGTGAACGAACTTCCCGTTCGCAAGCCTCTTCGATCACTTCGAGGGCTGTCTCGTTGCGTACGCCCTTTTCTTGCATCAGCTGTCGCAAGTATCGGGGGTCGTCGGCGATGCGTCGGATGACCTTGTCGTATTGGGGCGAGGGTACAACACGACCGCGCTCCCACCGGACCCAGGTCTTTGGTCCACTGTCGATGAGAGCTTCCATTTCCTCTTGCTGGAAGCCGTAACGAGCCCTGATCTCCTTCAACTCTTCGAGAGAAAGTAGGCCGTCGACTTGTCGAATGCGCTCGCCGACCGCCTGCATGTGCATGCTGGCCATCTCGCCCGGATGACTTATTGACCCGCAGGCAGCACAACGCATGTGGCGATCAGCGGGGATCATCATTTTCCTCCCCCGGACGGTCGTCACAAATTCCGAAACCTCCTCGGACACATTTCCGCTGCCGCACTCAAGGCAAAAGATGGCTCGAACGTCAGTCATCGTTATATTCCTTGAATGAGGTAATGACGAGGATATCGCGGTAAATGGCAAATTTTATGAATATCGTCGCTCTGCACGGAGCAACATAAGCTTGGTAATAATATGATGTCGTGCCTGGAGGGTACTTCTCAGTCGGCCTCGACTTGATGAAGGCGCAATCTTTACGTGAGATATGATCATTGAACTCTGATAGCCATTCGCAGATGTCCTCGTAATCCACGTCGAAACCGTAGATGTCCTGCAAAGGGTTCGGCATGATGTCGACATGCCGCCCTCGCGCTAGACGCTCCACCTCCAAAGGATCAAAGGTTGCCGTCTGTTGACTGCTGTAACTCATGTAGCACCGTGACACTCAAATGGCAATGGGTGGTTCAGATTTTTGCGCGCATGCTTAGGCTCGGTCCTGCTGTTCGTTACGTCGGCCGACAGACGTGAGGCAGCATTTGAAGTCCGGGTGCCAACTTCCTGTTGGAATGGACGCTGCCCCACTCCGGGTGCCAGCTCAGCGAGCGGATCGCCTCGACCGTTGTGGACGTCGATAGCGGCCTCGAATCCTCGAGGTGCTCTATCGCGCGTCCGGCGTCACAGAGGCGTCAAACCGTGATGTGCAGCGAAGGGCGCATCTGATAAGCGGAGAAAATTGGAAGGGGTCCTGATCGTCGCGGTCCGCCGTCAGGCATCGAACTGCACGCTCGTGAAACGTCTGGAAAGTGTCGATGCTCGAGATTGTCCAGGGTCCCACACCTGCGCGCGGCAGCCTTGACCTGCTCGGCCGACCGCAAGCGAGGACGCCTTCGGCCAGTCTGGCGGTTCCCGAAAAGGGCTACTGCCTTCTGGCACTGATTTCCTTGGCGCCGGCAGGCACGGTCGAGCGCCGGGACATCAAGTCGATGCTGTGGGGGGATGTGTCCCCAAGCCGACAATCCGCCAACCTGCGGCAGTTACTGTCGAGGATGTCCAAGCTGACCGAGCCATCTCGCTGCCTGATTTCTGGCGGGGAGACCTTACGTCTCCCTCGGAATTCCTGGTGTGTCGACGTTGAGGACCTGTTGGGAGCCAGGGCGCTGGAACTCGCGGCCGGCTTGCCCGCCTGGCTCGCGTCGGGCGAGCTGCTGGAGGGCCTGAATGCGCAAGACCCGGCCTTCGAGGAGTGGCTTCACGAGGCTCGGAGAACGGTTGCACGAAAACGTGCCGCGCTCCTGACGGAAATCCTTTCCGACGAGGAACGTATCACCGACCTGGCCACACGGGTTCGGCTTGCGGAGCTGCTCACGGCGATAGAGCCCACGGAAGGTCTCGGGCACCGGGCTCTCATGGCCGCACACGTCGCCGCGGGATCGGCCTACTTGGCAAGACGTGCATGGGACGAATGCCGTGTCGTCATGAGGGAGGAGGCCAACGCGTCGCCGGATGCCGAGACGCATGCCTTGGCCATTCGCCTAGGTCTCGAGGAGCCAGCTTTGATCCCCGTGAAGGCTGTGCCGGCCTCCACACACGGACGGTTGGGAGCGCCACGTGTCATCATGATGCCGCCAACCGGGCTGTCCGACGAGCCCCTGTACGAGAGGCTCGGGAGGGTCCTGATCGAGGACGTGACGGTCGGGCTCAGTCAGTACAGGTCCTTTCGGATCATCGCGGCCCATACGAGTTTCGAGCTTGCCCGGATCGGGCGTGAGGCCGCGACCGGATCCCCGGATACGCAGTTCGACTACGAGGTAACGATCTCGGTTCGCGGCGGATCGGGGGAACTCGGCGCGTCCTGTCGCTTGACGCGCGTGGCGGACAAGGAGGTGATCTGGGCAATTCAGACGCCCATCGACACCACCGACTTGAAGAAGTCGCTCGACGTCGTCGTCAGCAAGACGGTTGCGACGCTGGCGGATGCGGTGGACAGGGCTGAAGCCTTGACGCCAATCGACGACAACGATTCGACGGGGTACCGGCTCTACCTGGAGGGGCGCCGGGCGATCGGGGGTACCCGCCTCGAATCCTTGCGGCAAGCCCGTCGCTGGTTCAAGGCGGCGGTCCGCAGGTGTGACGGCTTCTCGTCGGCATTCGCCGGACTGTCGCGGACTTATTCGATGGAATGGCTTGTCCGGGGTATGACGGAAAGCCAGCTGCTCGACGAGTCGTTGGCGATGGCCAACCGCGCTCGACATTACGATCCGAACAGCGGGCGGGCGTTGAGGGAACTCGGCTTCGTGTCGCTGTACCGCAAGCGTCATGCCGAAAGCCTCGACCACTTCGCGGAAGCCAGGTCTTTAATGCCGAACGACGGTGACCTTCTCGCGGACTACGCCGACGCGCTTCTGCACGACGGGCAGACCGAAGAGGCTCTCGTCGCGATGATCGAGGCGAGGCGGGTCAACCCGTTGCCGCCCGACTACTACCACTGGATCGAGGCAAGCATCCATTACCAGTTGGAGGACTATGCCGAGGCGATCCGCGCGCTCGAGCCAGTTTCCGGGGTCGCCGCGACGTCCCGGCTCATGGCCGCCAGTTGCGCCATGGCGGGACGTGTCCCTGAGGCCCGACGCTTCGCGGCCGTCGTCCGGGAGAACTATCCAAGCTTTCGGGTGGAGCAGGTCTGGCAGATCGTTCCCGACCGGAGGCCGGAGGATACGCGCAAGCTTATGGAGGGCCTGTTCTTGGCAGGCCTCAACTAAGGACAACGCCTCGTAGCCGTCACGGGCTGCTCTTGGCCGTTGACGCCCGTGTGACGGCCTTCGATCGAAGCATTCCCCTTCTCGCTGTCGTGAAAGGGGAAAGCACATGAAGGCGAATGCGACGATCAAGGCGGCACCTGCCGCTTGCCCAATCCACCTTTCAGCCGAAGCCCGGGAAGCCATCGGCTCCTGTCCGGTCATTCCGCGCGACAACGGAATGGGCTCTGTCGTCCACGCAATGAAGTTTCGGTAGGACCAGCGTCGTGGCATTGGGTTCCGGATGCTCTCCCACCGATCACATCAGGCTGCTCGAGGCCGACCTAGTCGGGACCGATCGCTTGGGGGGCGGCTACGACGATCGCGTCCGAAGGCCCTCCGAAACCCTCGCGAAACTCCGTCCGCTGTTTCCTGATTTGGGCATTACCAGGTTGGGGTTGCTGACCGGACTGGACGTCATCGGCATACCGGTGGCGTTTGCGACCAGACCCAACAGCTTCACGCTGTCCGTTTTCCAAGGGAAGGGATTGGACATCGACGCTTCCATGGCGTCCGCGGCCATGGAAGCATTCGAGACGCGCATAGCCGAACTTCCTCCCGCGGGATTGCGCTTCGGCTCGGTCGCGGGAATGAGGGCTCTGGGCAGGCGGACGATACGTTTGGACAGGACCGCACGATGTGTCCCCTGGACGTTCGGAGAGGACGCGCCGATCCCTTGGTGCTTCGGTCTGGATCTCATGGGTGGGGTCGAGGTAGCGGTCCCGTGGTGGCTGGTGGGCGTCGACCATCGCGACCCCCGCCCTCGTGGCTTCGAGCAGTCCAGTGACGGGCTTTCCTCGGGGAACAGCCACGCCGAGGCTGTCTTGCACGGCTTGTGCGAACTGATCGAAAGGGACGCCTGGACGCTGATGCGGCTCTGGTCGGCCTCGCGGGTGGCCCGAGCTCGCATTGATCCGGCACAATTCGGCGATCCGGTCATGCAGACGCTTGCCGCACGCATCGAACGTGCCGGGTTGGAACTGATCCTCTTGGACATGACCTCCGACATCGACGTTCCCGCATACAGTGCGGTCATCGTTCCCCAGCTGCGGGAAGGTGGTGCCGAGCACTCGCTGTCCGAGGTGTGTGGCGGTTCCGGCTGCCATCCCATCGCGTCCCGGGCGGCAATCCGCGCCGTCGTCGAAGCTGCCCAGTCGCGTTTGACCGTCATCGCGGGAAGTCGAGACGACTTCTCCGCGATCCTTTACGAGCGCGGCAGCCTCGACGATGATACCTTCGTCACGAACCTGCGTCACGCGCCGATGAGTGGCAGTCCTCGGTTGACGGTTGACCCGGACGCAACATTGCAGGGTCAGATCGCCGGCGTGCTCGAACGTCTCTCAAGGGCCGGAATCGACGAGGCGATAGCGGTCCCGATGGGAGATCCCAGTCTGGGACTTTCCGTTGTCAGGGTCGTGGTCCCGGGACTTGAGGTCGACATCGGGGGCGAAAACGTCCAGCTCGGCATGCGGGCTGCCAGAGCGATGAGAGCCGCGGCATGAAGGTGTTATTCGTCGGTCCGAGCCTTCATGGCCAGCGCGAGCATCTCGCCTCACTTCATCCCGACTTCGAGCTGAGGCCTCCGGCGATACGCGGAGACGTGGCGATGGCGGTCGTCGACGGGGCGACGGCGATAGGGCTCGTCGACGGATGCTTCGGAGCCTCTCAGTCGGTGTGGCACAAGGAGATCCTGTTCGCCCTCGAAAGGGGCGTTCCTGTCGGCGGTGGGGCGAGCATGGGCGCTCTCAGGGCTGCCGAGTGCGACGCTTTCGGAATGCAAGGGGTCGGAGGGATCTACGATGACTACAAAAGCGGGCGACTGAGCGACGACGAGGAGGTCTGCCTGTCGCACGGGCCGGCCGAGATCGACTGGCTTCCCCTCAGCGTTCCGTGGGTGAACTTTTCTGCGACCATCGTGGAGGCAGCCGTCAGGGGTGACGTGACTCCCGATGAGCGCGACCTCCTGATGATCGCGGGTCACCGTTTGCATTACACGGAGCGGACGTTTCGCCGAGCGCTCCAAATGGCTGAGGCCATCAGCGAACGGCGCCGCTGCGATGTGCTGGAGCGGCTGCAAGCGACCGTCCGGGACCGGAAGCGGGAAGACGCCTGGAGAGTCGCAAGGTGGCTGTCCTCAACCAGCGGTCCGTTACACGTGCCTTGGACCTTGTCGAGAACGTCGCATTGGCAGTCGCTGGAACAGGATCTCGAGCGGATCCATGGCTTTCGAGCCGGCAGGTTCGCCGATCGGGGACAGCAGAACATGGCGGTCAAAGCTTGTGTCCGGGGAGGCACTGCTCGCCGATCGCCGGCGTCGCCTCGTCCAGAAGAGGTTTCTCGGACCTGGGTGACAACCGACACACCCCGGACTGGCTGACCGATCCAGCCCGTTCAGTGCTTTTCCCAATCGAGCCAGGATGGAGGCTCCGGCAAACTGTGGCAGGCCATTCGTGCCGACCAGCTATGGCCGGGTGCATCAAGCCGTCCGCAAGCGGATGATGACCGTTTGGCTGCAGGGAAAGAACGGAAGGGGAACTCCGCAACGCGCATCGGAAGATTTTTCCGATCGCGATCTACCGAAAAACAGCCTGTCCATTCGCTTATGGATCAGGCGCCCAATTCAAGGGGCCTTCATTGAGCAAACGTAACGACGTCGGGCAGCCTTGGTGGCACGAATGGAAGGATCTGAGCGATGGGGGGAAACTTGGTTCCAGACGACCGGAGGAGCTCGTGCGGGCGTGCCGTGCGCTCGATACACCTCTTCCGGAGCGGTTGAAGGGAGAGCTTCTCTCCCATTTGGCCGACCATGCTCGTTCCTATCTTCAAAAGAGGGTGCGCGAGGACTTGGTCGACGGTGGCCGCGAGGTCATCGAAGAGGTCATCGAGATCCTGACTGTTGCCGTTCTAACTCCCGGGACTGCAGACGGTACGGGTTTCGAGACGGCTTTTCATAAAAAGCTCCGGCAACGGCTGGTTGATCGCATTCGAGCGTCCCAGCGTGTTGCCGCCGTCGTCGAGCAGGAAGCCGTCGATCCAGAAACGGGCGCGACGATCGAAGCTCCCGACCTTCGCCAACTGAGTCCCGAGGACATCGTCGTCATTCGGGATCTCATCGAGAAGTTGCCTGCGTTACATCGGAAGGCTTTCCAGCTTCACCGCCTCGGCTTCCACTACACGTCTTCCAATCCCGACGAGAGCATTGCCGTCATGTTGGGCAAATCCCCGAAGACGGTGCAGAATTGGGTCGAGAGGGCGGAACGACAAATTCTCGAACTCCTGGAGTCAAAAAGATGAATGATCGAACGCAAACGCTCGACGACGTCCTGTTCGGCTTCCACCAGGCTGCGGACACCGTCACTCCGCAGCTGTTGTCCGAATGGACCGCGAGATATCCCGAATTTGCGGATGAGATCCGTGCCCATGCCGTGGAGATCATCGACATGGAGCTGCTGGCCGAAATTCGCTCCCCAGCGCCGGTAGCGGCTCCCGCTATGTCCGCTGTCACTCTGCGCTCTGCCCTTCAGGAGGCTGGAACGTCGTTGCGGGACTTCGCCGACGGTCTGGACATCTCCCGCTCGATCGTTGCGGACGTGAACACCGGCCGGATCGACGAAGCAACGATCCCTCGACGCTTTTCGCGTCTTGCGGCATCGCGTCTCCAGCGATCGCCCGACTGGTTCCACTCGGTTGTGGTCTCATCCAATGAGGCCGCCTTCGCTCCCTCGTTCAAGGCCAGCGAGCTTCCGAGCGCGGGACGCCAGCGGACTTGGGAAGAGGCGGTCCGCGGATCGGACATGAGCGAGGAACGCAAGGCGTTCTGGCTTGCCGAGGACTGAGAGATGGACATCTGGCGCGACATCCGGCTGAAGGCGCGCCAGCGCCACGAGTTGGCTGCTGGAAAGACCGCTTCGAACTTGGCGCGGGATTTGGTCCGGGCCGGATTGAAGGACGCCGGGCTGCAGGTGGACGAGTTCGATCCGGGGAGTGTCTTCGGACCGGGCGTTCTTGGAGCGTTGGAGCGCGAGGACGGCTTTGTTCGCCTGGCTTCCGACCTCGCTGACGAGCAGAGACCCGTCGTCATCGCCCACGAACTGGGTCACTATTGGCTGCACGACGAGTCGGCGTACATGATCCGCTCGACGGAGGCAGGCTTCGGCGGACAGCCGATGGAAACCGGGGCCAATCACGTCGTCGCCTACTCACCCCGCCAACGCCAGGAAGTCCAAGCGGACATATTCGCCCAAGAGTTTCTGCTACCCGCCGATCGGCTGCGGGAGAAATTCGTGGCGCACCAGAAAAAGCCATCCGAGATCGCGGCCGAAGCGGGTTTGCCGATCGGCTTCGTGAGGATGCAGGCAATACGAGCCTTGCTCCTTCCGCCGCTGGAAACCCCGGTTCCGTCCGAGAGCGGCGGGTCCCGTCAGCCTTTGGATCCCGAACAAGTGGAAGCCGCCGAATGGGACGAGCGGCCGCTGATCCTCGATGCCGGACCGGGAACGGGCAAGACAAGGACCCTGATCGCAAGGATCGAGCACCTCCTTAAGAATGGAGTCCCGCCGTCGACGATCCTGGCTCTCACCTACTCCAACAAGGCTGCGGGAGAGATGATCGAGCGGGTGGAGACGGTGGACGCCGCTGCCTCCCCGCTCATCTGGGTCGGGACCTTCCACGCTTTCGGGCTCGAACTGTTGCGCCTGCACAGCGAGGCCGCCGCCCTGCCTCCCGGTTTCCAGTTGCTGGACGAGACAGACGGCCTCGCGCTTCTCGAAAGCATCTTGGCCGAACTGCCCCTGGTTCACTTCCAGAATCTCTGGGATCCGTCACTGGAACTCAGGCCGATCCTGCGAGCCATCTCCCGGGCGAAGGACGAGATGGTTTCCGACGTCGAGTATATGGATGCTGCCGAAGCGGGCCTGCGCGTGGCGTCGACCATCGAAGAGATCGAACGAGCCGAGAGGGCCGTCGAGGTGGGGCGGGTGTACCGTATTTATACCCAGGCCCTGAGAGACCGGGGTTGCGTCGATTTCGGCGATCTCGTTTACCTCGCGGCGAAGCTGCTCGGGTCGAGCCCGGAAATACGGGCTGCCGTACGGGAGAAGCACCGCCACATCCTGGTCGACGAGTATCAGGACGTGAACTTCGCCAGCACCTCGCTGCTGAAGCATCTTACTGAGGAAGGGAAGCGACTTTGGGTCGTCGCGGACCCTCGCCAGTCGATTTACCGCTTTCGCGGGGCGGCGCCGGGAAATGCGGCCGAATTCACGAGCCGCTATGCGGGAGCAGAGAGACGCCGGCTGAAGACGAACTACCGATCCTGCGAGTCCGTGGTGAGGGTGTTCGAGAAATACGGCGCCGATATCGTGGCCGCGCCCAAGCCCGCGGCGACCTGGAAGGCGCACCGTGGAAGGGTAGGCCACGCCGATCTCGTTCGGGCTCCCGACCTCCGATCGGAAGCCGTGGCGATGAGGGACAAAATCGAGCGACTGCGCAACGAGGGGATTCAGTATGGCGACCAAGCCATCCTCGCGAGCACCCACCTTTGCCTAGCTCGCTTCGGGAAGATGCTCGAGGATCTCGGCGTCCCCGTCCTCTACCTCGGCGACCTGTTCGAGCGGTCGGAGATCCGTGACCTGTTGGCTCTCTGTTCCCTTGGAGCCGATCGATCGGGCGTCGGTCTCGTCCGCGTTGCACAGTTCCTTGAATACGGCGCAACCCGTGAGGACGCCGTCCGGATCGTCGCGTTCGCAAGGGAAACGGAACAAGATGTCCTGACGGTCTGCGCGAATGCCGCCGCTGTTCCCGGACTTTCGGCGCAGGGGATCGTCGGGCTCGGGCTTCTCGCCCGGCATCTGGCGGGCGTCGCCTGGAAGACAAGCTGCTGGCATCTCCTGACCACGTACCTGCTCGAAATCAGCGAGTATCTCCGCCCGCTCCTGAATGCAGGCGACGTTCGATCACAGCAGTCGCTTGTCGCCATATACCTGCTGCTGAAATTCTGCCGGGAACATGTCGACGGCAACAAAGGCGAGGGGGGACGGCTCAAGCTCCTCGATGACATCCGGCGGCTCGAGCGACTCGACGACGATCGCCAATTCCGAATTGTCCCGCCCGAAGCCGCAGGCATCGCGGCTGTCCGGATGATGACGGTCCATGCGTCGAAGGGGCTTGAGTTCCGGGCGGTTCATCTGCCCCAGGTCGCCACTCGATATGTGCCCGGGCGCACGCGCCCTTCCTCGTGTCCGCCGCCGCTTGGGTTGGAAAGGCTCGAGGTATCGGCTGCCGACCAAAAGGCCGAGGCAGAATGTCTTTTCTTCGTGGCCCTGTCGCGGGCGAGAGACGTGTTGGTGATCAGCAGCGCGGACAGGTACACGGAGAAGCAGACCGTCAATCCTTCGAAATTCCTGGATGGCCTTCTCGGTGTGCTGCCCCCGGCGCGCGCGGTGTCGAAGGCGAGCGCTCCGGGCAGACCGCCCGAGATCGTGCGTGTGGCGACCAAGGCTGAGCACGAGGAGCGGCACCTCGACATCTACGCGAAGTGCCCAGCCAGATACCGATACGAAGTGATCGACGGCCTTCGCGGCCATGGCGACGACAGCGCGTTCCTGAAGTTCCATTCCTGCGTAAGGGCTACCGTCCGCTGGATATACGAGGAGCTCGGCGAGGGGCGCGAAGTCGACGTCCCGCGGGCCAAGGCACGGTTTGGGGAAGTCTGGGCCGCACGAGGTCCAGTGCATGCGTTCGAACCCGTCTATTTCGCCGAGGCCGTCAGAATGGTCGAGGGGGCGGTTGTAACGCGTGTGGAAGGAATCGAGGGTGACCGCGTCTGGACCGCGCAGCTCGCGGGCAAGCGCATCGTGACCTCGCCGGACCGTGTCGTGGTGCAACCTTCCGGCGGCATCCTCGCCCAAAAGGTCAAGACTGGACGGCAGTCCAAAAGCGAGTCCTCGAAACCCGTCTGGGGGCTCATGCAACTGGCCGCGTCCCAGATGTATCCCGGAAGGCCAGTCCAGCTGGAGGCGTTCTATCCGGGCAGAGGCGCCCGGGTGGTGATGGCTGCTGCGGGCGACGCAAAGGCGGTCGCGAGCTATGTCGACAGCGTGGCTGGCATCGAGCGCGGTTTGTTCGAACCCAAGGCCGGTCGGGACTGCCCGACGTGTCCATTTTATTTTGTCTGCACTTCGGAAGATTCTTTTTGAGCGGACTTCCGGATGTGGCCGTCCCGCTTCGCTGAATGGGTAGAAGGGACGGCATGGGCCGTCCCACCGCTTCAAGAGCGAGACTGCCATGACCCACTCTTCCAGTTCCCGCGTTCCCCGCTTCCAGGTTCTCGTCGGCGACGGTGACCTGAACTTTCGGGAAGTCGTCATTCCGGATCCCATCGTGACCGGGCGCCAGCTTCTCGACGCCGCAGGCGCACGGCCCGTCGACGAGCATCTCGTTATCGCCGTCCTGCCGGACGGCGCGCTCGAGACGCTTCGTCAAGACGAACTGTTCGACCTCACCGGTCGCGGTGCCGAAAAGGTTCTGATCTTCCGGACCGACCGCTCGTTCCGCTTCAAGGTCGACGACCGCGACCGCGAATGGGGCCCTTCCGTCATCAGCGGGCTGGCGCTCAAGGCGCTTGCGGGCATCGATGCAGCGACCCACGACGTCTACCAGGAGATCCGCGGCAAGGACGACCTTCTGATCCGCAACACCGATCTGGTCGACCTTTCCAAGCCGGGTGTCGAGAAGTTCTTCACCGCGATCGCCCAGACGACCGAAGGGCGCACGCTGTTCCTGCCGCCTCGCGACGCCGAGTATCTGGCGGCGCGCGGCATCGCTTACGAGGACGGCTCGGACGCGGGGCAAGCCGGGGTCATTCTGAAGGATTTCCCGCTTCCGCCGGAAAAGTTCTCGTCGGATAAGGGGGACATCCTGATCATCCTGCCGCCGGGCTATCCGGACAGCCCGCCTGACATGTTCTACTGCTCGCCTTGGCTGACGCTGAGGTCGTCCGGCGCGGAACCCCGTGCCGCTTCGGTGCAGCATTCGTTTCGTGGCGAGGTCTGGCAGCGCTGGTCCCGGCACAACACCGCCTGGCGGCCGGGCGTGGACGGCATCCAGACCATGGTGAAGCGCATCGAGCGCGCGCTCTCGGAAGCCGCTTAAGATGCTCGACATGATCCTGCTCGAGGCGCACGAGGAAGAACTCCGGTCCGTTCTGCGCGCGGAAGACGGCGTAGAGGCATCTGCTTACGTCATGTTCGGAACCGTGGACATTGCCGCCGATCCGTGGACGGGAGAGGCGCGAAAGCGCCTCGTCTCCCACCAAGTGATCCCCGTTCCGGACGAAGACCGCATCTCGGCGTCCGGCGTCCACGTCACGTGGTCCACCAGGTCGTTCGTGAAGCTTCTGAAAAAGGCCGAGGCTGGCGGAATGACCCTTGGCATCGTCCATACCCATCCGGGCAGCCATGCGTTCTTTTCGGATCAGGACGACCGCAACGAGGCGAACCTCCTGCAGATCGTGAGCAACCGGTCCGGGCCCGGGTACCGCTTCGCGAGCATGGTTTTGGGCGGTGACGGCACGATCTGCGCCAGAGTGTGGACGAGTCCCGGGGCTGTTGCCTCATGCCAGCGCGTGCTGGTGGCCGGGCGCAAACTGGTCCTTCACGGTGTTGCCCGAGGTGCGGTCGACGAGATGCTCGACAGGCAAGCGAGGCTGTTCGGTCCCGATTTCAATCCAGTGATGCGAACGTTTAAGATCGGCGTCGTCGGCTGTGGCGGAACAGGAAGCCCGGTCGCGATGCTGCTGGCTCGCCTTGGGGTCGGCCACCTGTTGCTGGTCGACGACGACACCATCGAACTGACGAACCTCAACCGTGTGCACGGCTCCAAGCGGAGCGACGTCGAGAACGGAGCGGCGAAAGTCGACGTCATCGCAAGGGAGATTAGAGACGCCGAACTCGGCGTCCATGTCGCTACCTTCAAGGGGTGGGTCGGCGACCGTGGGGTCCGAGACGCGCTCCGTTCGTGCGACGTCGTCTTCGGTTGCACCGACGACCATGACGGCCGACTGTTTCTCAACAGGTTGGCCTACTTCTACGGCATCTTCCTCATCGACATGGGGGTTCGCATCATCCCGGCGAGCAATGACAGGCCTTACGAAATGGCGGCACGGGTGAGTGTCGTCGGTCCTGCCGCTCCATGCCTTCTTTGCCGCGGGCTGGTGGATCCCATCGTTGCCCGCGACGAGGCGCTGAAGCGCGTCGATCCGGGTGAGTACGAACGCCGCAAGGAGGAGGCCTACGTGTCCGGCGGAGGGGATCCGGCGCCCGTCGTCGTCACGTTCACGACCGAGACCGCGTCCATGGCGGTGAACGAGTTCCTGCAGGGACTGACCGCCTTCCGGGGGGCCGGGGGAATGAAGTTCGAACGTCGGCGCAGGTTCGACACCGTCGAGGACCGTTCGAGCACCTGTCTCCCAAGGGATGGATGCGAGATGTGTGCAAGCGCGGGGGTCTGGGGTCGCGGTGACGTCGAGCCCTTCCTCTATCGGATCGGGTGAACGGTCATGCGACGGATCATCGCCAAGACGCTGAAGCGGTTCGGGCTGTTGGATTTCGACCTGCTCTCGAAAGCGGTGGACTCGTTCCCGGGTGCAGGGCAGGTCGCGAGCGGGGATCTCGTTCACGTCGTCGATGGCGGGATCGAGAAATGGGCGTGCCTTCTTTGCCCCGGCGGTTGCGGGGCTGCCATACCCCTGTCTCTGAACAAGCAGCGGCGGCCGAGGTGGACGGTTCGGTTCGACTGGTTCCAGCGACCTTCAATCGAGCCATCGGTCCACCAGCTGAACGCTTGCGGCTGTCACTTCTGGGTAAGGGGCGGCCGCATCGAGTGGTGCAAGGACGGCATGCCACCCGGAATGGTGGACGGTTTGCCGACCCGGCCGGGGAGTCCTCGATGAGGTTTGTCGGTCGGGAACAGCCCGAGCGCAGAGCGGGCACAGGATGCGTAGGGTCTGAAGTAGAGCTGACATGGAACAGAGGGCTCTCCTCCGTCGTGGGACGGGCCCACGCGACGTAAGACGCACAAGGAGCGGATGGGTGCCTGAGAAGGAACTTTACTTCGATGAGAGCGGCTTCACGGGATACAACCTGTTGGACACGACCGCGCCGATTTTCGTCGAGGCCAGCACCGATATCGGGAACGAGGAAGCGGAGCACATCCTCCGGTCGGCCTATCCGACCTACAAGGGTGACGAGTTTCATTTCTCGAACTTCTGGCGCCAGCGGCGCAAGCGACCCCTGACAGCATTCGCGCGCGAGATCGGCCCCTACGCTCGGCGTATCAAGGGCTTCACGATTGACAAGCGCTTCTGTGTCTTGACCAAAGCCTTGGACTTCCTCGTCGAGCCAATCTACCGCGCGGCTGGTCATGACTGGTATGCCAACGGGTACTGTTCGCGGTACGTCAACTTCGCATTCTGGGGCGTCTGCCAAGAGGGGTCGCCCGAGCTGTACGATGCCATCGTGACGGCTTGGCAGCGTTTCTCCCGCGCACCGAGCGAAGCGACGCTTCAGGACATCCAGGTCCTCTTCCGCATCATGGCCAACTCCTTGCCGGAAGGCCCTGACCTCATCGCGAAGCAGCTTGCCATCGGTGCAGAGCTGTTCACCCATTTCAGTGAACTGGAGGCCTTCGAAGGAAGCGACGAGCTGCAGGTGACCACAGTGACTTCGATCGTCGCCGCTTGGAGGCGGCAGCACGATCAGGACTTCGTCGTCCATCACGACGCGAGCGCAAACCTCTTCAGGCGAAAGCATCTGTTGATGAAGATCATCGGACCTGATGCGCCGAGGGACTTCCAACACCTTGGCGACGGTACGTCCGTAGAGTTCCCGTTGCGGGTGTCGGACGTTCGACCCTTGAACAGCAGGGAGCATCCTGCGATCCAGCTTTGCGACATGATCGCCGGCATCGCTGGCAAGCTCAAGGCTGCTCCGGAATCGGATGACGACGAACAGGTCCTGCGTGACGTCGTCGAAGCGGGGTTTGGCGAGCTCGGTTTCAATGGGGTCTACTTTCGCCCTGAGTTTCCTCCAGCTCAGCCTGAAAGGCAGTCAGGTCCGGACGCGGTCGACAAAATGATGGCCGCGATCTTTCGTTGATGATCAACGCAGGCGTTCATCCGGACTTTACTAGAACCGTGGAGAACGACGCCTCGAGATGGCATGCTCCGGCGCTGGAAGCGGTATTCGGTGGCACGAAGAAAAAGGGCAGACCGCTGTGCCTCACCCGACCGAACGGTTTAAGTCCGCTGTGCTTCGGATTGCCGTGATCTCCACGACGTGGGAGCGTTCGTCGGCAGCCAAGTCGACGACGTGGGCGAGGCCTTGCGGATGGGGCTAGGGGCCTTCCGGGCAAAAACCGCGGCTCAGTCGATGGAGATCGCCGTTGGTTCGATGTGGCCGCATCCCATGGATGCTCACAAATCCGCAGAGCTTGTGATACGGCTGCTTCGGTCGCTCATGCCCGCCGGCTGTTCTCTTCGTTCCGAACCTCACCCGTGATGCCGACCGTCACGGGGTTAACACGGCAGCGCGCCCATCCACGTTCGACCCGCCGCCCGCCGCAATCCGGTGCAGCCGGAAGCCATCGCTTCCAACCGCCCTGGTCGCCACGTCGACCAAGTGGTCGTGATGGCTGAAGACGATCACCTGGTTCCGCTTGGCGGCGGTCCCAAGCACGCGGAGGAGGGAGGCGGCACGCGCATCGTCGGCGGTAATCAGCAGGTCGTCGCAGACGATGGGCAGCGCAGCGGCTCCCGCCGCTCCGTCGATCGAGCCAAGCCGGAGCGCCAGGAAGAGTTGATCACGCGTTCCCTCGCTAAGCGCGTCCACCTGAACTTCCGTCCCGTCGCGTCTGCGCGACAGGATCACCGGACGGTCATCCCGGTCGTAACCCACTGATAGACCGGAGAAGGCTCCGTCGGTGATGCGGGGATGCGCCTTCTCGATCTCGTCGAACAGCACGACGCTGAAAGGGCGCTCCCGGACCGCGTTCGTGAGTTCGCCACCAACGTCGTAACCGACATACCCCGGCGGCGCGCCGATGAGCCGTTGGTCGGCGTGCTCGGCGCTGAACTCCGACATGTCGAAGCGGATGTAGGCGCTCTCGTCGCCGTACAGGAGTTCGGTGACCGTCTTCGCTAGCTCGGTCTTTCCCACGCCCGTCGGACCGGCGAGGAACGCGATGCCCCGGGGACGGCCACCTCTGCTCCCGAGGCCCGTCGCCGCGCGCTTCACGATGTCGAGCATATGCACGACGGCATGGTCCTGTCCGATCGCTCGGCGGGAGACGAAGTCCGCCCCGTTACGGATGCGTCCGCGCTCCAGCTTTCGCCAAGCGTCCTCGGTCACGCCCACCTTGTAGCGCCGTACCGCCTCGCCGACGTCGGCGATCCCGACCCCTTCGGCGCGTGCAAGCTGCGCGATCGAATTCAGGTCGACCAGCAGCATGCCCTCGGTCGCGTCCACCAACGCGTCTTCGGCGTCGCGAACGGCGACGGGATCAGCTTCCCTCGCGCCTGGCAGGCCACGGACGAGAGACGGCGCGACCGCGCTACGAGCCGCCCGGTCCGGTGGCGCGATCGGAATGTGCCGGAGTCTGGGGTTGTCTATGATCAGCCAGTCGGGGAGGTCTCCCTCCCTGTCGGCGATCCAGATCACCGTGTTGAACCGCGGCGCGCGGTTGGGGCCGACGGGGCGCGCCTTTGCCGACTGTCCGGCGACCAAGGCCCGGGTGAAGAGCTGCTGCTCCTGAGGGGACAGCGTGTCCGCGCGATTGACCAAGCGGGAAGCGAAGTCGGCGACAAGCGCGATCGGCGGACCGTCAAGACGGACCAGCCGTTCGAGCGTCGCACCGAGCAGCTCGATCCCGGCAGGCGCAATCCCGGCAGGGGCGGTCAACCCAAGCCGTCCAAGGACCCCAGCCGCGTCAGGCTCCGTTCCGTCGGGGCGGGCGAGAACCGAGAACCCGGAGACAGGGTCGAAGCGAACGACAGCCTCGTAGCCGGCATCCGCCAGCGCCAGTACGATGACGTCGGTCAACGAGGCGGCGGTCGCGGCGGTCGCCGAAGTGCGGATCTGAAGGTCTCGAACGTTGCCGGTGAGGACGAACTGGCTTTTAAGAGGCAGGAAGCGGGCGAGGTCCCTTACCCACCTTGGCCTGGTATCGACGTTCGACAAATGCGGTCCCTCCCTGCAAGACCTCCCATGCATTGAAAGTCCTCGCCGGCAGATTATGCAACTGTCGGTTACCGTCAACCGCTTTGCTGGCGCAGCGGATAACCTTCGCTCACCCTTCCACAACAGCGAGTGGCGACACGGGGAAAGGATGCTGAAGGGATACCTTCGTCAGACCGTCAATGGCGGCCCTCGGACAACTCCCCCGTGTCCACCGTCGTATATCCAGACCGCTTTTGAGGGTCTTGGCGTTCGATCGCGCCGTCAACACAGCCCTGTTGTGCCTTGCCCCTTTTGGACCAGCACTTGGTGATCTGCCAGGGAGGTGACGGCATGGCAATCTACGAGTTCATGGACGTATCAACGGGGCATCTGACGATGGAGGATGTACCTCTACTGAACGGAGCCGATCTGCCGTTCGATGTGATGACCTACGAATATGGTTGGGTTGTCTCGACGGCCAAGCTGATGCCCGGACCGTACCGCGACAGCAGCATCGAAGACCTACGTAGATCGGGCCTCTCGTCCGAGTTCATGGCGGCCGCCGAACTCGCTGGGCAGCGCAACTGCTGGCTGCTGCGCTTTGACGCGGACGCCGACTTCGACCCCGACTTGCCGGTGGGCGGGTACGGTGTTGGTCCCGATCATATTGCGCTTCCCGGTCTTTGAAGGCGATCTGCCAACCTCGATTCCGAAGCCTAAGGTCTGACGACGGCGTAAGAAATACTTCAGTCCGCGGCATATGCTGCCGAATTGAGTGGTAGTCTGCCCACGTTGGGCGGCGTGGTTCGAACCCACTCAAGCTGGGTTCTCGCCGATGCTCAAGGTCTCCGTACAACCGCGCTGAAGCGGCGCATCTTGCTTCGGTCGAATGGTCGAACATGCACCACCGCGACCGCTGATCGGTCAGGGCATCGGCCGATCGTCAGTGCTCCGGCGCCACCTGCTCCCGGCATCGCCGCGAATCGACAGCGCGATGCCGGGCGGCAGTACGGGGGCAGACCACGCTCCAAGATGATGATGAGGCGGAGCGAATCCAGAGAAGAACAAGAATTCCGGAAGACCACCCAAACGCTCGGCTAGTGGATAGCAGGACTGGAACGTTCCGCCATGAGGTAACAACTGCTACCAACCGTTCCGTTTCGGTTAGGTGGATGGGTTGGCTGGCGAGCTCCAGATCTCAAGGGCAACGCCTGGTGTCGGCATCTACTTCCAAGCGCAGTCCCAGCCTAGCCTCGAGATGTCCGAAGTTCAGGATTGGGTCGTGCTCGACGAAATCGACGGCCGGGGTTGCCGATGCAAGCTCCAGCACGCTGCGGCGCAGATCGTGCGGGTCGGGATCAAACGTGCGCCGCGTGAGATTGCGGATCTCTTCCATGATCCGGTCGGTATCGTAATCCAAGGCTTCGAGAACGGCATCGAACCGCTCGGTGCCGACGACCCCCGCCAGGTTGGAAGGCCGGATGAGACCCGCACCGAGACAAGCGTGGATGTCGTAGAGGTCCCGGCCTTTCACGGCACCGGGACTGGTTGCCCGGTAGACGAGCTTCTTTGTTACGACCTCCTCGGGATGCTCCAAGCATAGGTCGACGCCTTGGACGCGTACCGGAATGCCGGAATGAGGGGTCAGCGGCGCGGCGGCGAGCAGGTCGATCTCGCCAATGCCGTCCCACACCAACTTCACGAAGTTGCCGGGATGCCGAACGTCGCGGGTGAGGCTGCGCGGCAGCCCGCTCGCCATCAACCTTTGCAGGTGGCCGGCGCGCGGAGCTGGGTCGCCGACGAAGAGATCGAGGTCGAAGGACAGGCGGTGGTCGATGAAGAACGTCAACGACGTTCCGCCCCCGACGCGGAGCGTCGAACCCTCCTTAAATCGGTAATGGTCGAGGATGGCCTCGGCATCACGGAGCAGTGCCGGCCATCTCTCTGACGTTTCGGTTTCCATGTCGGCTGGCCCTGTCCCGAATCGTGGCGACGTTGTCGCCGCTTCGTGCGCCCACGTTGTCCGCGAGTTCGGCAAGGAACCGATAGCCCAGTGCCGATCGCCTGATGGCCGAAAAAAGGAGGGATGGATCGCTCCCCTCGAGGAGCGTTCGAACGATGAAGCGGTCGTGGTCGCTGCCGCGCTCTCCGGCGATCACGCCGTAGACGGTGGCAAGCGTGGAGCCACCGCGTCCATAGGGGGTCCAAGCGTTCACGATCAGGGAACGCCAAGCCTCGGGAACGTCGACTTCTTCGATACGGCTCATCGGGACGGTCTCTGCTGCTTTCCCACTTTAGCACGGGTCGGCAAGCGATCGGAAGGCACCTGCTTCCCTGCCGTCCATTCCGTGTCGTAGAGCAGCAAGACACGGTCAGGGCTGGAGCCGTCGCCCGCGTCTGCGCGATCTGCGTCTCGATTCTTGCTCATTTCCGCTTGGGATCCCATGCAACGTCCATTCCGGTCCATCCTGGAAACCAGGGTTCGGGATGCCGGGGCGGCCGTTGCGACGTTGGTGGCGGTTGCTACCTAATGGCGGAACGTTCGCTCTCACTCTTTCCCAGCGCAGGAGGCGAACGTCATGCTCTTTGGTGTCCACCGTAACCGGACGCACGTGATGAACCATGATCGTTCCCCGAACGACCCGGATGCTAGCAATGGGCTTAGGTGTCGTTTCACGAAATGGAGTTGCTTCCCATCCTTCGGGGATCCAATCGTCGTCCGCTTTGGCGCTCGAGGGGGGGCGCGGGGGGCGGGAACCCTCTCATGGACGACGTATTCCCATTCCCAATCTTCCTCGTACAGTATGCCGCTCCTCGATTCGAGTTGGCTTCTCTCCGCCAACTCCAGCGGCTCGACGCGTGACGATTTGTGGAAGAGGACGACGTTGTCGTCTCCTTCCGCGGTTTGGTCAAAGGGAACAGGATGCCGTCCAACGGCGGGTCGTGCTCCGTCGGAAGGAAGTCCGCTATGGCTTGGGTAGCTAAGTATTCCAGGTCTTGATCGTCCGGCTCACAGGTTCAGTGATGCGATGGCCGAGCGACCGCAGGAACATTGCCCGATCCATCCGTTCTGACAGCGTCGGATCGAAAACGCTGCCGTCATCCACACTTCCCTGAGGGCTACCAGATCCAGAAGCCGACCAGCTTAGGCGCGCAATGGCGACGTTCAAGTTTACTGGCGGCGTCTCCGACTTCCGCGACAAGCTTGTTGAGGGAATGGTCGCCAACGGCTACGAGCGCGAGTTCGCCGAGCGCACCTTCCGCCAGCTCGAGGGCTTCGGATCCTACGGTTTCCCGGAAAGCCATGCGGCGAGCTTCGCTTTGATCGCCTACGCTTCGTCTTGGCTGAAGTGCTGGCATCCGGACGCCTTCTGCGCGGGGCTCCTGAACGCCCAGCCCACAACCTTCTACGCCCCGGCGCAGATCGTGCGCGACGCGCAGGAGCATAGGGTCAAGGTGCGCCCCGTCTGCGTCAATGCCAGCCGCTGGGACTGCACGCTGGAGTCGCGGGAAGCGGAAAAGTTTTCCGACGTCGACGGCGGACGGTTCGCCGTTCGGCTCGGGCTGCGCATGGTGCGGGGCCTAAGCAACGCGAACGCGGCTCGCCCTGTCGCGGCAAGGGGAGACACGCCGTTCGTCTCCGTCGACGACCTGTGGCGTCGAGCGCGGGTCCCGCACGCCGCGCTGTCGCCCGCTGAGGTCATGGCGGATCCGTATGGGCACGTCGTCGACGAGATTCGCGTCAAGACACGGGACTTCCGTTGAGGCTAGAAGATCGAACTCGCGTCCGCTGGAAGGACAGTCGCGTTCTCGTTTCCGGCTTGGCCTTCCCGTCCATTCCGCCTCAAGACTCCCCGGCCGGAACGGGCGGTCGATGGGTTCGTAGGTCGACCGCCCTTGCCGCTAGTTGCACGTCTATGGCCGTGGCTACGGCATCGCCTCGTCCGGTACAGGGATCGCCAAAGCGACCTGTACACCTCCGTCCTGCCAGTCGACCCGCAGTTCCGCGCCGAGCTGCGTCGCCAGCGCATCGAGCATGCGGAGACCGACGCCGGAGCGCATGGGAGCTTCGATGGCGCGGAAACACCGCTCGTGCCACTCCAGGACGACGCACCCGCCATCATTACGCCAAGTCACGTCCAGTCCGCCCGTCGGTTCCGACAAGGCGCCGTGACGAAGGGCATTGGACGTAAGCTCGTGGAGCGCGAGGGCCAGCGGCTGCACGAGTTGGGACTGGATCCGGATCGGGTCGCCATAGGTCCAGATCTGTCGCTTTGCGGCCGCTGGAAGACTTCCCGCAACGAGGGCCGATAAATCCACGTGCTGCCACCGCGACTCCGCAAGTAGACGGTGTGCCGAGGCGAGGGCCTGAACGCGTCCGCGGATTGCGGCAGCGAAACTCTCGGGATTCTTAGCGTCGCCGAGGCTGACGAAGCTTTGCACCAGAGCGAGCGCGTTCATGGCTCGATGGTCGACCTCCTTCAGAAGTAGGTGCTCGGCCTGCTCGAGGCGCTCGGCCCGGTGCAGGGCGGTGACATCCTTCTGGGAAGCGAAGTAGTAGATCAGCTCGCCGGCCTCGTTCGTCACGCGGCTAACGGCAAGCTGGTTCCGGAACGTGCTGCCGTCCCGGCGGTAGTTAAGCACCTCTAGCTCGAAATGCTCTGCCTCCGATCCGAGTGCCGCGCGTATTGCGTCGACCTCTGCCGGGTCGGTCTTTGGGCCTTGAAGGAAGCGGCAGTTTTTTCCGATGACCTCGGCGGCGGTGTAGCCGGTCAGATCGAGGAACGCGGTGTTGGCCATGACGATGGGATTGTCGGGCTGCTGCGGGTCGGTGATGATCATCGGCATGCAGGTGCGCTCAACTGCGACGAGGGCTAGTTCCCTTCGATTAGCGAGCACGCCACTGTCGACTGCCACTCGATCGTCACCGACGAACGAGCGTCCGTTCTCTGTCTCGTCCATCGCCACTCCAGCTGGCTACGCATAAAAACAGTACGGCCGCTGAGCGACCAACTCCGAAACCGTAGATCCGGTTCATACCGAGCCGCCGGACGGTTGTCAGTTTACGGGGTAGACCCCGTGCATTACCGTGTCGAAGTGCTCCTCGATTGCGGTCGTGCATCCGCAGGCGGTGTCACGAAGCACCTGCTCGTTCCTCACGATGAACAGGCCGCGGCGCGTCTCGATCGTCCCGTCGTGCCGCAAGCGGCTGATGACCCGCGTGACAAAGGTGCGACCGACCCCGAGCACGTCGGCCAACTGCTCGTGCGTCATGGTGAGCTCGTGAGACTGGGTTCGGCTCATCGCCGCCAGCAGCCACTTAGCGGTGCGCTGCGCGATCGTGTGCGTGGCATTGCAGGCCGACGTTTGGAACACCTGCGCGAGAAGGCAATCGGAGTAGCGCGAGAACCAGTGCCGCAGGGCAAGCGAATCGAGCTTGGCCTGCTCAAGCGCCGTGGTCTTGATGCGGATGAAGCGCCCACCGTGCCGCACCCGCGCCGTCGCGTAGGCCGGCACATGTCCGTTCGACACGATCCCGCCTACGGCACCCTCGGATCCTACGAGGGCGACCTCCACGGTTGTGTGCCCCCCGTTCATCTCGATGCAGAATGCCGCCATCGCCGCGCCGCACGGGAACCAGGTGTTCACGACGTTCTCGCCCGCTTGCTGGAGGATGTCATGGCCCTTCAGCTCCATCACCTTCATGTTCGGGGACAGGCGCTTGCGGTCCTCGTCGTTGAGGGTTCCGAGCAGGATGTTGCTGGCAAAATCGTCGGCGGTCGGAAGCACGCTCGTCTCCACTCTCCTAGGTGCGGCAGCCGGGTCCTGGCTAATGTGCACAAGTGGTCAGACGTTCCATCGGCGATATGTTACTCGCGAACACAAGGCGGCTTGGCGCGGACGCTCCCTTGGCATGGCACGGTGAACCGGGAGAGGCTACGCCGCTGACATTGCCGTGAACAGACGACCACCCCGCAACGGGCACCACGGCTTGGGCCGCAGTGTCAGCAAGAACGAAAGCCCGCCCGCCTTGTCCGAACTGTCCGAGACCGTTGACCTTAGTAACTGCGATCGCGAGCCGATCCACGTGCCGGGTTCCATCCAGCCCGTCGGCTTCCTGGTGGCCCTGACGGCCGACTGGATGGTCGCGAGGGCGTCGGCGAACGTCGAACGGTTCCTGGGACTGACACCGCAGGACATGCTCGGCCGGCCGCTGGCGGATTTCGTCGCGGGACAGACGGTCCACGACCTCCGAAACCGCATGGCTGTGTTGCGCGGGTCGAACGCGGTCGAGCGGATGTCGCGTTGCGTGTTCGTCGAGGGCGGCGAGCCGTTCGACGTCGCCCTGCATGTCAGCGGCGGGCAACTGGTGCTGGAGGCGGAGCCCGCCGCGGGCGCCACCGGCGACATCGGCGGGACCGTCCGCTCGATGATCTCGCGCCTCGACCAGAGCGAGGACATGAACGGATTCCTTCGCGAGGGGGCCCGGCAGGTCAGGGCGATGCTCGGCTACGACCGCGTGATGGTCTACCGCTTCTCTGGGGACGGCTCGGGCGAGGTCGTGGCGGAAACGTGCCGTGCCGGCATCGGCAAATTCATGGGGCTCCGCTATCCGGCGACCGACATTCCCGCCCAGGCGCGCGAGCTCTACAAGCGCAACCTCCTGCGCATCATCTCGGACGTCAGCGGCGAGAGCGTGCCGATCGTACCCCGGCTCGACGAGTGCGGCCAGCCGCTTGACCTCTCCTTGGCGGTCCTGCGCTCGGTCTCGCCGATCCATCTCGAATACCTGCGCAACATGGGCGTCGGGGCCTCGCTGTCGATCTCGATCGTCGTCAGCGGCAGACTCTGGGGTCTGTTCGCCTGTCACCACTACGCCCCGAAGTGGCCCGATGTCCCGAGTCGGTCCGTGGCCGAACTCTTCGCGCAGATGTTCTCGATGCGGCTCGAGAGCCGCGAGGGGATCGCGCTCGTCGAGTACGAGCGCCGGGCAAGGGACGTCTCGGACCAGCTCCTGAGCGCGGTCGCGACGGACGAGACGCTCCTGCGCGATCCCGACTGGCTCGGCGACATCCTGACGAGCGTGATCGAGGCCGACGGTGTCGGTGTCTGGATCAACGGCAAGCAGGCCGCCTCGGGGACGACGCCGGACACTGACGACTTCCGCCGGATCGTGCGCGCCCTCAACGGCACCGCGTCCGGCCGCGTGTTCGCGACCGACCGCATCGGCTCGATCGTCGAGGGGGCCGACGCCTTCGTCTCCCGGGCTGCGGGCATGCTCGCCATCCCGATCTCCCGTGCGCCGCGCGACTACGTGATCCTGTTTCGAAGCGAGCTGGTCCGGTCCGTGCGCTGGGGGGGCGACCCGCACAAGCCCGTCGAGTATGGACCGAACGGTCCGCGCCTGTCGCCGCGCGAGAGCTTCGCTGAGTGGAAGGAACTCGTCCAAGGGCGATCGAAGCCATTCACCGAGCCGGAACTGCGCGTCGCCGAGACCCTGCGCGCGACGCTGATCGAGGTGGTGCTGCGCCTTGCCGATGAGGCCTCGATCGAGCGCCAGCGGGCGAGCGCGCGACAGGAGCTCCTGATCGCGGAACTCAACCACCGTGTCCGCAACATCCTCGGCGTGATCCGCGGCCTGATCCGGCAGTCGCAGCCGGACGATCCGGCGGCGGCCGAGTTCGTGCGCGTCGTGGACGGCCGCGTCCATGCGCTCGCCCGAGCCCACAACCAGATCACCGACGACCATTGGGGACCTGCGCCCCTTCAGGCGCTGGTGGACGCCGAGGCGCGTGCCTTCGTCGACGAGCACGACCGGGTCGTCTCGGAAGGGGAGCCGATCCTCCTCAACCCGCAGGCCTACTCGACCATGGCCCTGGTGCTGCACGAGCTCGTGACCAACTCGACGAAGTACGGCAGCCTGTCCACGACCGGGCACGTCCGCTTCACCTGGGAGCGCGAGACAGGCGGCGACCTTCTCCTGCGTTGGGTCGAGAGCGGCGGTCCGACCGTTCGAAAGCCCACCCGGCGCGGCTTCGGATCCACCATCATCGACCGTTCCGTCCCCTACGACCTCGGTGGGCAGTCCAGCGTCGAGTACAAGGCGGAGGGCGTCGAGGCGACCTTCCGCATCCCCGCTCGCCACGTCTCCGAAGCCCGGTCGTTCGCCGGACCGGCGATCAAGTTCCCGCGGCCCGTCAAGGGGCACCCATCGACGCCGCCGCCGAGGATGCTGGCCGGGCATCACGTGTTGCTCGTGGAAGACAGCCTCATCATCGCTCTCGACGCCGAGGACATCCTTTCTCGCCTGGGTGCGGCCTTCGTCACCCCGACCGCGACCGTCGAGGCGGCACTCGACAGCATGGACGCCCATCGGCCGACGGTCGCCATGCTCGACGTCAATCTCGGCGACCGCACCAGCTTTCCGGTTGCCGACCGCCTGCGCGAACTCGGGATCCCCTACCTCTTCGCGACCGGATATGGCGAGCAGGTTCGCCTGCCGCCCGAGCACGCCGGGCAGCAGGTCGTCCAGAAGCCGTACACCCTCGAGAACGTCGCCCGGGCCTTCGATCAGTTGATGGGGACTGCGGACGCACCGCCGTAGGCTGCAATCTCGGTTCCCGCGCAATCGACGCAGTTGGGTGGTCAGCGGATGGTCCGCTTCGCGGCCATGTAATCTACATAGAGGACGTTCAGCCGGGGATCTGAGGACCTATTGATCAATCGAACGTACGGTGGCGCGCATCACGTCTGCACGCCGTATCGGTCCAGATTTCGTTCCAGAAGGCTCAACAGAAGGTCCCGGTTTGTGTCGCGTACATGCGCCTGCCAAGCGACAGCCAATGGCAACCTGTCCACCCCCGTCACCGAGTGTCCTTCCAAGGGGCGGAAGACGACGCCGGGCACCGCGAGTCGCGCCGACCACAGAGGCACGATCGCGGCGCCGATGTCGGCCGAGACCATGTTGAGGATCGTCTGCTTCTCCTCGGCGATTTGCGCGATCCGCGGCGTCAAACCCTCCTCCTCGAAAAGCTTCATCGTCAGGTCATGGCTATGGGGTCGCGAGCGCCGCTCCGGGATGATCATCGCAACGTCGACGAGCGAGGCGATCGACACCTCCGTGCGGATGCCGAGAGGATGGCTCGCGGGAAGCGCCACGACCGCCTTTTCGTAAAGCAGGAAGCGCGTGTGCAGGCGCGGGTCGAGACGGGCGCCGGGGCGAATGATCGCGAGATCGAGCCGTCCCGACAGAAGCTTCGGCACGAGCCGTATCGACTTCTCCTCCAGGAGCTCGATCGTCAGGCCGGGGTCGAGTTCGTGAAGGTCGTGGATCAACGATGGGACGAGGCCGGCCGCCGCGCTGTCGATGGCACCGAGCCGGATCGTCCGGCTCACCGTACGACCGCGGTCGCGGAAGCGTTCGACGACGCCGTCGGCCGCTTCGATCAGGGGGCGGACCTCACGCACGAACTCACGCCCGGCATCGGTCAAAACGACCGAGCGCGTGGTGCGCTGGAAGAGGGCGATACCCAGCTCCTCCTCGAGCAGCCTGATGTGCCGGCCGAAGCCGGCAGGCAGCATGTCGAGGGCGCGGGCCGCGCGCCCGAAGTGCATCTCGTCGGCCGCCGCAAGCACGCAGCGAATCTGCTTCAGGTCCATGCGTTATTGTATGACAGAACAATATAATTCGGAAACCCTAGGGTCCGGGTTACCAAAAGCTTAAGGCTACCGGAACGCGGCCGTGGGAGCGGCATTCGCGAATATCCGGGAGGTAGGCATGGGCGACGCGCTCGAGGCGCGCGTCATGAGCAAGGTCTCGTGGCGCATCATTCCCTTCATCATGATCCTCTACTTCGTGGCGTTCCTCGACCGGGTGAACGTCGGCTTCGCAGCCATCCACATGAACGAGGACCTCGGGCTCACCCCGTCCATCTTCGGGCTGGGCGCGGGCCTGTTCTTCATCGGCTACTTTTTCTTCGAGGTTCCCTCGAACATCGCCCTCGAGAAGGTCGGCGCACGGATCTGGATCGCCCGGGTGATGATCACCTGGGGCCTGATCTCCGGCGCCATGGCCTTCGTCCAGGGTCCCAGCAGCTTCTACGCCCTTCGCCTCCTCCTCGGTGCGGCCGAGGCCGGATTTTTTCCGGGCATCATCCTCTACCTCAGCTACTGGTTCCCGGCACGCCGCCGCGCCGCCGTCACGGCGCTCTTCATGGCCGCGTCGCCGATCTCGGTCGCGCTTGGCTCGCCGATCTCTGGCCTACTCCTCGAGATGGACGGCTTGCTCGGCTGGCACGGCTGGCAGTGGATGTTCATGCTCGAGGCCGTCCCCGCGCTCGTCCTCGGCATCGTCGTGCTGTTCTACATGACCGACCGTCCGGAGAAGGCCGCCTGGCTCGACGCCGACGAGCGCCGCTGGCTCAGCGAGACGATGAACGCCGAGCGCCATGCCAAGGAGCGCGCCGGCGCCAGCCACAGCATCTGGAAGGGCCTCGCCGATATCCGGGTCCTCGCCCTGTCGCTGGTCTACTTCGGCACCTCTGCGGGTCTCTACACCCTTGGCATCTGGGCACCGCAGATCATCCACAGCATGGGCTTCTCGTCGCTCCAGACGGGTCTCGTGAACGCCATCCCCGCGGTCGTCGCCGTGCTGGCCATGTTCCTCTGGGCCAGGAATTCCGATCGGACCGGTGAGCGCACCTGGCACGTCGTGATCGCCTGCGGCGTGGCGGCGGCCGGCCTCCTTCTCGCCGGCTTCGCCACCACAGCGCTCGCCGTCGTCGGCGCCCTGGTCATCGTCAACGTCGGCGTTAGCGCCTCCAAGCCGCCGCTCTGGAGCATGCCCACCATGTTCCTGTCGGGCTCGGCCGCGGCCACCGGCATCGCCACCATCAACTCGATCGGCAACCTTGGAGGCTTCGCTGGCCCATACGTCATCGGCGCCATCAAGGAACGCACCGGAAGCTATGAGGGCGGCCTCTTCTTCGTAGCGGCTCTGCTCCTCATGTCTGCGATCGTCACCCTCGTCATCTCGCGAACGAGCCCGCGCCGTCCCACCGGCACGACTGTCGAAGCGGGGCGCTGAGGAAGCCAACCCGGAAGAACCCTAACAGCGACGGGCCCGAGGGAAAGGGAGTTCCCGGCTCGCCGTCCACACCACCAGGGAGAAAGACATGAAGACGTTGCTGACCGTGGCCCTCGCCACCGCTGCCATGGCGCTGACCGCGCCGACCTTCGCCCAGGACGCCTATCCTTCGAAACCTGTGACGATCGTCGTTCCCGCCGCCGCTGGCGGCCCGAGCGACACCGTGGCCCGGCTCGTCGCGGAGGCCATGACGCGTGACCTAGGCCAGCAGGTGCTGATTGAGAACGTGGGCGGGGCGGGTGGCTCGCTGGGGGCCGGACAGGTGGCCCAGGCGGAGCCCGATGGCTACAAGCTGCTTCTTTACCATGTCGCCGTCTCGACCTTCGGCGCGCTCTATCCGGACCTCGCCTACAAGCCGGGTGAGGACTTTTCCTCCGTCGGCCTCGTCACCGACGTTCCCATGACCCTTGTAGGGCGCAAGGACCTCGAGCCCGCGAACGTCGGCGCCCTCCTGACCTGGCTGAAGGGCGACGGGGCAGGTGCGACCTTCGGGACCGCCGGCGTCGGTGCCGTGTCCGACCTTTGCGGCCGGCTCCTCACCGAGGCGACGGGTGCCGAGCTGACGGTCGTTCCGTACAAGGGCACGGGCCCGGCCATGACCGACCTTGTCGGCGGCCAGATCGACCTCATGTGCGACCAGACCACCAACACCGCGAACCAGATCAAGGCCGGCGAGATCAAGCCCTACGCCGTCACGACGGCGGCGCCGATCGCCATCCTGCCGGACGTGCCGACGCTCGCTTCCAGCGGTCTCGACGGCTTCGAGATCACCGCATGGCACGCGATCTGGGCGCCGAAGGGCACGCCCGAACCGATCCGCCAGCGCCTGTCCGCCTCGCTCCAGAAGGCGCTGACGGACCCGGTCCTGATCGAGCGCATGGCTGGCCTCGGGACCGCCCCCGTCGCCGCGGACCTCGCGACGCCCGCTGCTCTCGATCAGCGCTTCCAGTCCGAGATTGGGCGCTGGAGCAAGCTTCTCTCCGACGCCGGGCAGCAGTAACCCGATCGCCGATCGCGCTAGACGAACGAGCTTCGGCCAGCGCACCCCCACCAAACCTTCGAAAGAACTCCACGATGCAGACCTACAAGATCGCCGCCATCCCCGCCGACGGTATCGGCCCCGAGGTGATCGCCGCCGGCCTCCAGGCGCTGGAGGCCCTGGAACGGCGCGAGGGCACGTTCAAGCTCGACGTCACGCAGTTCGACTGGGGCTCGGACTACTACAAGAAGCACGGTGTCATGATGCCGGCCGACGGCACGCAGCAGCTCAAGCCCTTCGACGCCATCTTCTTCGGCGCGGTCGGCGCGCCGGACGTGCCCGACCACGTCACGCTCTGGGGGCTGCGACTGCCCATCTGCCAGGGCTTCGACCAGTACGCCAACGTGCGCCCGACCAAGATCCTGCCTGGCATCGTCTCGCCGCTCGCGGGCGTGAAGCCGGGCGATCTCGACTGGGTGATCGTGCGCGAGAACTCGGAAGGCGAGTATTCCGGCCATGGCGGCCGGGCCCATCGTGGGTTGCCCGAAGAGGTCGGCACCGAGGTCGCGATCTTCACCCGCGTCGGCGTGACGCGCATCATGCGCTACGCCTTCAAGCTCGCCCAGTCGCGCCCCCGCAAGCTCCTGACCGTCGTCACGAAGTCCAACGCGCAACGCCACGGCATGGTGATGTGGGACGAGATCGCGGCGGAGGTGGCCGCCGAGTTCCCGGACGTGACCTGGGACAAGATGCTCGTCGACGCGATGACCGTGCGCATGACGCTGAAGCCCCGGAGCCTCGACACGATCGTGGCGACCAACCTCCATGCCGACATCCTGTCGGACCTCGCGGGCGCGCTGGCGGGAAGCCTCGGCGTCGCGCCGACCGCCAACATCGACCCGGAGCGCCGCTTCCCCTCGATGTTCGAGCCGATCCACGGCTCGGCCTTCGACATCACCGGCAAGGGCATCGCCAACCCGGTCGCGACCTTCTGGACGGCGGCGCAGATGCTGGAGCACCTCGGTCAGCCGAAGGCCGCAGAGCGCCTGATGCACGCGGTCGAAGCCGTCACGGGAAGCGGGGTGACCACACCCGACGTCGGCGGCACCGCCAACACGAAGCAAGTGACCGACGCCGTCTGCGAAGCCATTCGCGGCTCCAACATCGTCCTCTGAGCGGAGCGGCCCCATGACTAACTCCGAGACTGGAAACGGCGCGGGCAATGCCCGGGCCCGGCAGATCCTTGCCGACCTGTTCTCGGCGGCGGTCGGGGCGGCGGACCCCATGCGGGTCCTGGCGCCGGCCCTGCCGGAGAAGCCGTCCGGCCGCTGCGTGGTCGTCGGGGCGGGCAAGTCCGCCGCAGTGATGGCGCGGGCGGTCGAGGAGGCTTGGCCCGACGTCGACCTGTCGGGCGTCGTCGTCACCCGCTACGGGCACGGCGCGCCGACACGGCGGATCGAGGTTCTCGAAGCCAGCCATCCGGTGCCGGACGAGGCGAGCGAGCGGGCGGCCCGTCGGATCCTGGAGGCCGTCTCCGGCCTCGACGAAGGCGACCTCGTTCTCGCCCTCATCTCGGGCGGCGGTTCCTCCCTGATGGCGCTGCCGGCGGAGGGGCTGTCCCTGGAGGACAAGCGGCGGGTCAATCGGCTGCTCCTCGCCTCCGGCCTCGGCATCAACGAGATGAACCAGGTCCGCCGACGTCTTTCCGGGATCAAGGGCGGCCGCCTTGCCGAGGCGGCGAGGCCTGCGCGGCTCGTTACCCTTGCGATCTCCGACGTCCCGGGAGACGACCCACGGGCGATTGCCTCGGGACCGACGGTCCACGACCCTGATGCTGACGAGGATCTAGCAAGTGTCGTCGAACGGCTCGGCGCCGAACTGCCGGAGGCCGCCCGACGTCTCCTGCTGCGTCCCGCCGAAGCGATGCACCCCTTCGAGGCGGACTACAGGATGATCGCGACCCCGCAGATGGCCCTGGAAGCCGCTGCTGAGGTTGCGCGTCGCAGTGGGATCACGCCACTGCTCCTCGGCGACGCCCTGGAAGGGGAGGCGAGGGAAGCCGGGATCCTGATGGCCGGCATCGCCCGCTCGATGCGCCGGCACGGTCATCCGCTCGCCGGACCGGCCGTCGTCCTGTCGGGAGGCGAGACCACGGTCTCCGTCGGGTCGGCAAAACCGGGACGGGGCGGGCGGAACACGGAGTTCCTGCTCTCGCTGGCGATCTCCCTGCGGGGCGAACCCGGCGTCTTCGCCCTCTCGGCCGACACCGACGGCATCGACGGGACCGAGGACGCCGCTGGCGCGCTGGTGACACCCGACACCATCGAGCGGGTAAGGGCGGCGAAGCTCGACCCCGCCGCCATGCTGAGCGGCCACGACAGTTACAGCCTGTTCTCCCGCATCGACGACCTCGTTGTTACGGGACCGACGCTCACTAACGTCAACGACTTCCGGGCCCTGCTCGTCATGCCCTGACGAGCCGGCCTCGTTCCTTGGGAGGGGAAACGATGGACGGCAATCCGCACGCGCATGCTCACCAATCCCGCCTCACGCGCGACGTCGTCGCGGGTTCGATTTTCCTTGTCATCGCCGCCGGCTTCGCGTGGGAGGCGTCGAACTACGACATGGGCCGGGCGATCCGCATGGGACCCGGCTTCATTCCGATGACGCTGGCCATCCTGCTCGCGATCTTCGGCCTGACGATCGCCGTCTCGGGATTGAAGAAGGACGAGCGGGTCGAAAAGACGCCGATCCCGTGGAAGGGCATCGTCCTGATCCTCGCCGCCCTCGTGATCTTCGGCGAATTCGGCACCCTACTCGGCCTCGTGCCGGTGGTCTTCATCGGCACCGCCGTCGTAGCGCTCGCCTCGGCCAGGAACTCGATCGGCTCGGCGCTTCTCATCGCCGCCTGCATGGCGGCGCTGTGCTGGCTCGTCTTCAAGGTGGGCCTGGGCATCACCCTGCCGACTTTCGGCTCCCTTCTCACCTTCTCCTGAGGCGCGGACACGATGGATCTCCTCGCAAACCTCGCCCTCGGCTTCGAGACGGCGCTCACCCCGATCAACGTCTTCTGGTGCTTCGTCGGCGTGCTGCTCGGCACGCTGGTCGGCGTCCTGCCCGGCATCGGGCCGACGGCGACGATCGCCATGCTTCTGCCGATCACCTTCACCTTCTCGCCTGTGACGGCCTTGATCATGCTGTCGGGCATCTACTACGGCGCCCAGTACGGCGGCTCGACCACGGCGATCCTGATCAACCTGCCGGGCGAGAGTTCCTCGGCGGTCACCGCCATCGACGGCTACCAGATGGCGCGAAAAGGGCGGGCGGGCACCGCGCTCGCCACCGCAGCCCTCGGCTCCTTCTTCGCCGGATCGGTGGCGACGCTGCTTTTGGCCATGGCCGCGCCGCCGCTGGCGCGCGTCGCGCTCCAGTTCGGCGCACCCGAATATTTCGCGCTGATCGTGCTCGGCCTCCTGGTCTCGATCTCGCTCGCCCACGGCTCCATCGTCAAGGCGCTCGCGATGATCGTCCTGGGGCTTCTTCTGGGCACGGTCGGACAGGACATCTACACCGGCACGCCGCGCTTCACCTTCGGCCAGCTCGAGCTCTACCAGGGCATCAACTTCGTCTCGATCGCCGTCGGCGTCTTCGGCGTGGCGGAAATCTTCCGCAACCTCGAGAACGAGACGACGCGCAAGGTGGGCGTCAAGAAGGTGTCGGGCCTCTGGCTCACGAAGGAAGATTTCAAGCGCATCGTCGGCCCGGTGATCCGCGGCACCGCGCTCGGCTCCATCCTCGGCGTCCTGCCGGGCGGCGGCCACGTCCTGTCCTCCTTCGCCTCCTATTCGATGGAAAAGAACCTGGCGCGGGACAAGTCCGAGTTCGGACATGGCGCGATCCAGGGCGTCGCGGGCCCCGAGAGCGCCAACAACGCGGCGGCGCAGACCTCGTTCATCCCGCTCCTGACGCTCGGCATCCCCGCACACCCGGTCATGGCGCTGATCGTGGGCGCCTTCATCCTCCAGGGCATCACCCCCGGCCCGAACGTCATCAACACGCAGCCTGCCCTCTTCTGGGGCATCATCGCCTCCATGTGGATCGGCAACGTGCTCCTTGTCATCCTCAACCTGCCGCTCATCGGCATCTGGGTGAAGATGCTGACGATCCCCTACCGCATCCTCTTCCCGGCGATCGTCCTGTTCGCCGCCATCGGCTGCTACTCGATCAACAACAACCCGTTCGACGTCTACGCCATCGGCGTCTTCGGCATCCTGGGATACGTCCTGATCCGCCTCGGCTGCGAGCCGGCGCCGCTCCTCCTCGGCTTCGTGCTCGGACCGCTTCTCGAGGAGCACCTGCGCCGCGCCATGATCATCTCGCGCGGCGATCCGATGGTGTTCCTGGAGCGGCCGATCTCGGCCTCGCTCCTGGCGCTGGGGCTGGCCTGCGTGATCTTCGCGCTCCTTCCCTCCATCCGCAGCAAGCGCAAGGAGGTCTTCGTCGAGGACGATTGATCGACGCAGAACCCCACACATACCCCAGACCAAGCATCTTAAATGCCGCTTCACTGGGAAGGTTCGACCTTCCGAAAGAGAGCTGAAGGGCGAGGCAGGAAACAGCATGAAACGCAATCGCCGCGTGAAGATTCTCGCAACGCTCGGGCCGGCCTCGTCCGACGAGGCGATGATCCGCAAGCTGCACGAGGCGGGCGCCGACGTGTTCCGCATCAACATGAGCCATACGGACCACGACACGATGCGCGAGCTTGTGGCGCGCATTCGCCGCGTGGAGGCGGAGGTGGATCGGCCGATCGGCATCCTCGCCGACCTCCAGGGACCCAAGCTTCGGGTCGGCAAGTTCGCGGAAGGAAAGGTCGATCTCCAGCCGGGCGACATCATCACGCTGGACAACAACCCCGAGCCGGGCGACGCCACCCGCGTCTACCTGCCCCATCCCGAGATTCTGCAGACCGTGCAGCCGGGCCATCGCCTGCTGATCGACGACGGCAAGCTGCAGCTTCGCGCGCTGGAGACGACCGGCACCGCGATCCGCTGCGAGGTCGTCGCCGGCACGCGCATCTCCGACAAGAAGGGCGTCAGCCTCCCCGATACGCTTCTGACCAGCGGCGCGCTGACCGACAAGGACCGCCGCGACCTCGACGCGGTGCTGGAGGCCGAGATCGACTGGCTGGCGCTCTCGTTCATCCAGCGCCCGGAGGACCTGGCCGAGGCGCGCAAGCTGTCGCGCGGGCGCGCCGGGCTCCTGTCCAAGATCGAGAAGCCGCAGGCGGTGGAGCGGCTCGACGAGATCATCGAGCTGTCGGACGCGATCATGGTGGCGCGCGGCGATCTGGGCGTCGAGATGCCGCTGGAACAGGTGCCGGGCATCCAGAAGCGCATCACGCGTGCCGCGCGCCGCGCGGGCAAGCCGGTCGTGGTCGCGACCCAGATGCTGGAGTCGATGATCACCGCCCCGGTGCCGACGCGTGCCGAGGTGTCGGACGTGTCGATCGCGGTGTTCGAGGGGGCGGACGCGATCATGCTGTCGGCGGAGTCGGCGGCGGGCGCCTATCCGATCGAGGCGGTCCAGACCATGGATCGCATCGCGGTCGAGGTGGAGAAGGACCCGCTCTATCCCGGCATCATCTTCGCCCAGCGCCCCGCCGCCGAAGCCACGGGCGCGGACGCAGTGTCGCTCGCCGCGCGCCAGATCGCCGAGACACTCAGCGTCGCCGCGATCGTGAGCTATACGGCCACGGGAACCACGGGGCTCCGCGCGGCGCGGGAGCGCCCGCGGGTGCCGATCCTCGCCCTGTCGCCCGTCATCGCGACCGCACGTCGGTTGAGCCTCGTCTGGGGTCTCGACTGCGTGGTGACTGAGGACGCCCTGGATCTCGACGACATGGTCGACAAGGCTTGCCGTGTCGCCGTGAAGCAGCATTACACGTCGGTCGGCGAACGACTGATCGTCACCGCCGGGGTGCCACTTCGCACGCCGGGCGCCACGAACATGCTCCGCATTGCCCATGTCGGCTCCGGCGGACTACCACCCGTTTAGTTTCCAACAGGCGGGTAGCTCGTCAAGCCGCGATACTCGATTCAGAGGCGGTTTTGCCGGGCGCAACGTTCACACTGAGCCTATCGACGATCTGCGAGGGCAAGCTGCGGGCGGTCTACCGCTGGCACCTGCCGGTGATGATGGGGGGCAAGCTGGCAGGCATCTTGGTTCATGAGCCTGGGCACGCGAACCTAAGCCATACGGCACGGCGGATGCTACCGCTTCCTACTAATGCGCCCGAGCGGGCCGTGATCGGCCCCCACTGAGTGGTCCGATTGGAAAGTTAGTTCAGGGTTGGTCTTTGCACCAGCGTTAGCTTGGCCGGCGGAGCAGGTCGGGTAAGCGCAGTCGGCCAAGCGGCGAAGGCCGGTACGAACACTTCTGGTGCCGGCGGTTTGTAGCCGATCGATCCGTGCGGCCGGATCGTGTTGTAGTGACGCCGCCAGCTTTCGATGACGATCTGCGCCTCGCGCAAGCTGTAGAAGATCTCGCCGTCGAGAAGTTCGTCGCGAAGGCGAGCGTTGAAGCTCTCGACATAGCCGTTCTCCCACGGACTACCGGGTGCGATGTACGCGGTCTTTGCTCCAACGGCCGTGATCCAATCCTGCACGGCCTTGGCGATGAACTCGGGGCCATTGTCGGACCGAACGTGGCCGGGCACACCGCGCAGGACGAAGAGGTCCGACAGAACGTCGATGACATCCGTCGAGTTGAGCCTGCGAGCGACGCGGATGCTGAGGCATTCGTGCGTGAACTCGTCGATGACATTGAGCATCCGGATTTTGCGGCCATCATGCGTGCGGTCCTCGACGAAGTCGTAGGACCAAACATGGTTGGGATGTTCGGGACGAAGCCGAACACAGGAGCCCTCGTTCAGCCAGAGCCGCCCGCGCTTGGGTTGCTTGGCCGGCACCTTCAGACCCTCTCGGCGCCAGATGCGCTCGACACGCTTGTCGTTGACGACCCAACCCGCATCCCGCAGCAAGGCCGCGATCTTGCGATACCCATACCGGCCATACTGACGGGCCAACTCGATGAGGTCGGCCGTGAGCTGCTCTTCGTCGTCCCGGCCCCGCGGCACCTGACGCTGTGTCGAACGGTGCTGCCCGAGGACGCGGCATACCATCCGCTCGGACAGCTTCGTCACCGCCATGACGTGTTCGACACAGGCGCGCCGGCGTGCGGGGCTCAGTAGTTTCCCCGTACAGCTTCCGCCAGGATCAGCTTGTCCAGCGTGAGATCGGCGACCGCCTTGCGAAGCCGCTGGTTCTCGGTCTCCAGATCCTTCAGCCGCTTCACCTGGTCGACCTTGAGACCACCGAACTCCTTGCGCCACCGATAGTAGGTCACCTCCGTGACGCCAATTGAGCGCACCGCATCCGCTACCGTGCGTCCCTGCGACACCAGAACGTCAACCTGCCGCAGCTTCGCGACAATCTCTTCGGGCTTGGGTCGTCTTGCCATATCCGTCCTCCTTCAGGCTCTCAAAGCCATACTTCAGGGCGGACCATTTCAATGGGGGTGGATCACCTTCTACTGTGCCGAGAGATGCAGGAAAAATTCTTATTTCTCGACAAACTGATGAGGTTTTCTCATTGGTTTCGGACATGGGACGCTGTACGAAATCCTTCCCCGAAACGAAGAGGTCGGGAGGACACATCAGGAGATGCGGTGTCACTTCGAGCCTTCAGGACACTTGTCGCCATCGCAAACCACGGTTCCTTCGCCCGTGCCGGCGAGGTCGTGGGACTTACGCAGTCGGCTGTCAGCCTTCAGGTGAAGGCACTGGAAGAGGAGTTCGGGACCAAGCTGTTCGACCGCTCCCGCAGGCGTCCGGTTCTCACCGAGGCTGGGCAAATCGTGCTCGCTCGAGCGGAGGAAGTCCTGGCTCTGTACGACGGCATTGCCCGCGAACTCGACGCAGAGCATGGCTTGACCGGCCGACTGAAGCTTGGGGCAATCCAGACAGCGCTGTCGGGCAGCCTGCCGGACGCGCTGATCACGATGAGCCGTGCCCATCCACGGGTGCGTGTCCACGTCGCTGCGGGGATGTCCGCAGAACTCGCGGTGGCGGTTGCCGCTGGCGATCTCGATGCTGCGGTGACAACGGAGCCGGTTCGCCCTTACCCTCCGGGTTTGATCTGGTCGACACTTTACGAGGACAACTTCTGGCTTGTGGCACCACCTGGCTGCTCCGCTGCCACGGTGCGGGATGTCCTCGGCGATCGACCTTTCATTCGGTTCGACAGTCGTGCTTGGGCGGGGCGTACCATCGACAGGGAACTCCGGCGCCTACGCCTCGTGGTTCGCGAGGAAATGGTTCTCGACAGCCAAGAGGTGATCCTCAGGATGGTCGCGAAGGGACTGGGAGTGGCGGTGCTGCCGCTCAGACACAGACCCGCCGATCTCGCTTGCCTACCGTTTGGCGAGCCTCAGTTGTGTCGGCGCGTCGTGCTGTTGGAGCGACAGGACCGCAAGGGAGGTGCGCTGGCGGCCGCTTTCGGCCGGGCCATGGCAGCTTCGGACGCCGCAGTCCAGGCAACGTGACGGCTCCGTACATCGGGCGGACCGAAACATTCCGTCCGATGTCTTGTTGCCGCAGCGGCGCCGTCTCATTTCATGTTTGCGTCGAAGATCCGGTCGAACTCGCCCGTTGCCTTAGCGAGGTGCAGCCATTGGTCGACGTACGCCTTGAACGCGACATCACCGCGCGGCAGCAGTATACCCATCTCACCGTACTGAAGCGGCTGGTCGGGGTTCACCGCGCACAGACCGGGGTGCAGTTTTTCCTGAAGCTTCACCTCGACGGACTCCGCCACCATGACGTCGGCGCGCTTGTCCGCGATCTCTTGCCAGATGACCCTGTTGTCCGGAAAAAGCTGGATCTGCGCGTTCGCAAGGTTTGCTCGGGCGAACTTCTCGTTCGTACCGCCAGGGTTCACGACGACACGGGTTGACGGCTGGTTGATCGCCTCGGTCGTCTGGTACTTGGAGACGTCCTCGCACCTGACGATGGGGGCCTTGCCGTTCACGAGGTAGCCCTCGCTGAAGGACGCCTCGCGTTGGCGCGGCAGGGTCACCGAGATGCCGCTCATGGCCACGTCGCACTTCGTCTTGAAGTCGGCGAGCAAGTCGGACCATTTGGTATGGATGAAAACCGCCTCGCTATCGAGCGACTTGGCCAGCGAACGGGCGAGATCGATGTCGATGCCAACGAAGTCGTTCGCCCCATCGGGACGATACGAAAAGGGTCGGTAGTCGCCGGTGGTGCACACGTTCAGCGTCTTCCGTTCGAGAATTTGGTCCAGACGGGATGCTGACTCCTGCGCGAACGCTGGCGTGGACGCGAGTGCCGCCGCCGTAGAGACCGCCAACATCCATGCTTGCGGAGCCATAACCATTTCGCCTGTCCCTGCCGATGCGATTCCGATGGCCGCAGCTTATGGTGCGCTGCATGCACCGTCCAGTTCGCGGACATAGCCGTGCCAAGTCCGAGCGTTCCGAGTTTGCAATCATGGCGCCGTGGTACCTGGTTTGCGCCGCCTGTACGCACCGGGCGATCCGGACCTAGGTCGATGCGTTAGGCGGTGCCAACGCTCCTTCTCGGGCCTCGCGAAATGAGAGGGGGTGGCTTTGCGGACCTGCCGCGACCGTTCTCGAACCGTAGGCCGTCGTGCTCCTGCTAGGGTGACGCGGTCGATGTCGATGTCCGCGACCACCATCCCACGACCATTGCCTGCATCAACTAAGGAGAGGTCGCCTTCGTCGGGGATGACCTGGTCTGCCCCCTGAAAAGTGGCCCTCCGTGAAGTAGGTTTTTGAGCCTTTGGAGGAGGCCGAGAATGCCGCAGAAGAAGCACAAGCCCGAAGAGATCGTCGCGAAGCTCCGGCAGGTCGACGTGCTGCTGTCGCAAGGTCGTCCGGTTGCCGAAGCGATCCGCGCGATCGGCGTGACACCGTTTACCTACTACCGATGGCGCAAGGAGTTCGGCGGGCTGAAGTCGGACCAGGTGAAGCGTCTGAAGGATCTTGAGAAGGAGAACGAGCGGCTGCGGAAGGCCGTGTCGGACCTGACGCTTGAGAAGTTGATCCTCAAGGAAGCCGCCTCGGGAAACTGGTGAGCCCCGCCCGGCGCCGTCGCTGCATCGACCATACCGTTTTGAGGTTCGGTGTGTCGGAGCGGCTGGCGTGCCGGGTTCTGGGGCAGCACCGATCGACGCAGCGCAAGGCACCGAAGGGTCGAGCCGACGATGCCGCGCTAACCGCCGACATCATTGAATTGGCGATGCGGTATGGGCGTTACGGGTATCGCCGGATCGCGGCCCTGCTGCGAGATGCCGGGTGGGTGGTCAACGTGAAGCGGGTCGAGCGCATCTGGCGACAGGAAGGTCTGAAAGTGCCAGCCAAGCAGCCCAAGCGAGGGCGGCTCTGGCTGAACGACGGCTCGTGTGTTCGGCTTCGGCCAGAGCGGCCGAACCACGTCTGGTCCTACGACTTCGTAGAGGGCCGAACCCATGATGGCCGTAAGTTCCGTATGCTCAATGTGATCGACGAGTTCACCCGCGAGTGCCTGTGCATCCGGATCGACCGGAAGCTGAAGTCCTCGGACGTCATCGACGTTTTGTCGGACCTCTTCATCCTACGCGCCGTGCCGGGGCACGTTCGCTCCGACAACGGTCCCGAGTTCATCGCCAAGGCGGTGCGCGAGTGGATCGCCGCGGTCGGAGCCAGGACTGCGTTCATCGAACCAGGCAGTCCCTGGGAGAACGGGTACTGCGAGAGCTTCAACTCCAAGCTCAGGGACGAACTCTTGAACGGGGAGATCTTCTACAGCCTCGCCGAAGCCCGGATCGTCATCGAGAGTTGGCGCCAGCACTACAACACCAAACGTCCACACTCGAGCCTGGGCTACCGTCCACCCGCTCCCACCGCCGTGCCGTGGCCGGCTGCGCTACCCCAGCCCGCTTCGCCGGCCACCTCAAACGTCGCCGACAAGCCCACCATGCATTAGATTTGAACCGGGCCACCTAACGGGGGCAGGCCAGTCCCGCCGCCTCGCGGCTTCGTATCAATAATGCGCCATCGCATCCTGCCGCTCATCGAGGACGCCAACTCGCGGTGGAAGACCGACAGACCGCCAAGGGCCTCTCATACAGGACGGGATGCATCGACTAAGCTTCGAGCGACAGAAGTTTCATGCAAGTCGCCAGTCCTCAGAATGCGCGCCCGGCGCTGACCCGTATCGGCACCGCGTCCGATCTGACCACGTACGTCCGTCAGGCGACACGCTCGAGCACAATGCTGTCTTGTCTTGCGGCAGGTCGGTGTGATGCAGGCCGAACATCTCGACAATGCGAGGGAGGGGCAGGGCGCGCGTCACGTGCTGGCGAACGCGCCCCCCAGTGGCGGTCCAAGCGAGCCTAGCTCGGCAAGGAATAGGCCAATGTGGACGCGGTGGAACTGATTTGTTTGGGCAAGCGACCCAACGACGACGGGTAGGGTACGGGGCCGTACTCCCGCCCGATCGCAGGTGCCGCGTCAACTGCCAGCTGACTGGAGAGGCGGGAGGACGACCGTTGATGCCGTCCTCGCCGAAGACTACACCGCTCCAAGCCTTCAATCAGTTGGGCGACCGATTGGACGGTCTACGTCCAAGGCGTCCGAACTTCCTCTGATGTGCCCAGAGGTGCTTGGGCCACGGGCCGAACCGGAGGCCGAGGAGTTCGTAGTCGATGTCGTGGTCCTCCCCGTCGATGTGGCTGTCGTCGTCGATGTCGTGGTCCTCCTCGTCGACGTTGTGGTCGTCCACGTCTTCGTCCGAGTACCTTGCGTAGCGGCTGACGCCTTCCGGTTCTGCCATCGACGAGGCCTCACGAAGCTTCGCGAGTGGTATTCTTGAGGGCTCGCCCGCCGACGAGGCGGCTGGAGGCGGAGCTTCCAGCGCGGCCGCTGGAGGTCCGGATCTTGAAAGGGGAACATGGTTCCAGCGCATCGCCTCATGGACAACCTGGTCCATCGGATCGAAGCACTCGCCCGTCAGCGCCTCGGCGACGGCGAGGCCGAGCCGGAACGCCACGGGCGTCGGGAAGGCGTTGGCGATCTGGCGGTTCACGTCGCGCGTCTCGCCCTGGAAGGGCCATCCGGCAGGGAAAGACTGCAAGAGCGCCATCATCTCGTTCGTCGGCAGGATCTCGCCGACATGTTCGTGGCCGGGCGCGGCGACACTCCATCGCTTCCCGTAGAAGCCCATCTTCTCCCATTCAGCTCGGGCTTTCTCCTGCCCGAGGTCGGAGCTCTGCTTCTGGAGGCTGCCGCCGATGACGGTCGGCGCAACGCGCCGCATCCGCTCGAGGAGTTCCGGCGTCGGATCGAAGCCTCGCGAGCGGAGGTAGGACTGAAGCGCCTCGGCTACCGTGACGGGGTCCTCGGCGAAGTCCCCGATGGACTTGAGGCGCTTGAAGCGGGCCCAGGCCGCAGGCTCCCTGAAGGCGACGAGGATCGCACGGCGACGCCTCTGAGGCACGCCGAAGTCCGCGCAGTTCAGCTCCCACCAGTCCCACTGGTAGCCCATGCGCGACAGCTTGGAGAGGATCCGGGCACGGTAGCTGTCGTTCACCGCGTACAGGATGCCCTTCACGTTCTCGAGCATGACGGCGCGGGGGCGAAGCCGCTTCACCAGCCGGAGCGCCTCGGGGAAGAGGTCGCGGTCGTCGTGTTCTCCGTTCTGCTCGCCGGCCGGCGAGAACGGTTGGCAGGGCACCCCTCCCGCTAGGAGGTCGACCGGCCCGACGTCGCCCGGCTCGTATCCGACCAGGCTGGCTTCGATGACGTGCTCTGGGCCGAAGGCCGCGCGCAGCGTCTTGCAGGGCGCCATCTCGCGCTCGAGGAGGCCCACGTGGCGGAAGCCGGCCTTAGCGAGCCCGGCAGCCTGGCCTCCGCCGCCGGCGCAGAGTTCGAACGCGGTCAGGCCGTGCTTGAAGGTCGAGGACACCAAGCTGGTTCGCGACCGCGGCGAGCCGGCAGGCACGCGATCTGCATCGACGATGAAGGGCGCCGCTTCGACAGATGCCGGGTCCGGCTCAGCAAGCTCGTATACCCGCACTAACGCCGCCGCCGCGGCGCGAACGTCGTCCGGTCGCTCTGCGGCAGCCAGGGTGGCCAACGCCGAGTTGAAACCTTGTACCTCGGTCTGACCGCTTCCCGCGGTGTCGCGGTCGAGGACGGCTGCGAGGGGGTGGAGGCTGCGCGCCGCCGCGGCGAGGTCCGCGAGCGCGGCTTCGTCCGCGTCGTCCGCTCGGGATGCCGCTTCGACGATCCGGCCGGCCTCCGTAAGCACGTGCGTGCAGAACGCTCGGGCCGAACGCTCCAGCGCCTTCGGGCCGGCAGCGCGCTTCCCAGGACGCTCGGCGGAAACGACCCGGACAAGTAGCTTCGCGTCGGCCGCGGTGAGCTTGCGTCCCGCGGCGATCTCCTCGAGCGCACGCTCGCGACCCTCGGGCGGGGCGGCCGCTAGGGTGATGGCGACGCTGGGCGCGACACCCATCTCGAGCAGCCACTCCTTCCGGGGGCCGAGGACGCGAAATGTTTTCCGAAAGTTCAGGGCCGTTCGCGGATCGATGCCGCACTCCTCGCGCACCCATCCCGTGAAGCCGCCGCGGAGCAGGACCGCCGCTTCCTCCAAGGCTTCGCCGGCTGCGAACGTGTCCTCGAGGCCGCGCTTGCCCAACGAGCCGACCTTGTTCTTCAGCTTGTCCAGGCGCCGCGCGATCCTGCGGTCCTCCGCACGCTTCTCGTCGACCGACTTTCTCGCCATGCTGATTCGCTCCGTTTCCCGAAATGAAACGCTAGCTGCTGGTCCCTAAGGGCCCGGGAAGGAGGATCGTAAAGGTTTAGGGATGGCGGTGATGGCTCGGAGGTGGCGACTGCCGCGGACAACGGCGATGCCATGGTTACGAACCGCCCGAATTGGTGGCTCGTGCATGCTGATGGCAGCAAGCGACCCAACATTGCCGCTGGGGCTGCCGCCAAAACGTCCGCGAAGCAGACATCCATTCCGCATGATACCAGGGTGCTGCGAGACTACCCAGAGGCACCCTAGCGCTCATGCCTCACCGCTAACGCCGAAGGCGACGATCGCCGAAGCGAGCTCGTGATAGGAATGCAGCGGGCGGCCGAGCATCCTGGTCAGACGCTCGCCGTCGCCGTCCGCCGGGATCATGCCGTCGCTGACATAGCGCTCGGCCATCAGGCGCATCTCGTAGGCCTGCCACTTGGGCATGAAGCTCGCCATGTTCGCCTGGAACCCGCTCGGGTCATCGCCGCCGTAGACGACGGGTCGACCGAGCGCCTCGGACCAGATGCCGGCGACATCGTCGCCTGTTAGCGTGTCGGGGCCGACGAGATTGATGGTCTCGATCGGCAGTTTCTCCGTCGCCGAGTCTCGGCGGATCAGCTCCAGCGCCGCGACCTCCGCGATGTCACGTGCGTCCACCATCGCGACGCCCTTCGAGCCGATCGGCATCGGGTAAACGCCGTGCTGGACGATCACGTCCTTCACCATCACCTCGCTGTCGATGAAGTAGGTCGGCCGCAGGATCGTGGCGCCGAAGCCCATCGCCTCCAGCATCCGCTCGGCGCCGTACTTCACCGCGAAGTGCGGGACGTTGACGGCGCGATCGGCCTCGAACACCGACAGGTAGACGATGCGATCGATACCGGCCTCGCGGGCGATGTTGAGGGCGATGAGGGCCTGGGTGAATTCGTCGCCCGCCACCGCGTTCAGGAGGAAGAGCGTGCGGACCCCGGAGAAGGCGGCGCGCAGAGCATCGAGGTCGAGTAGGTCGCCCTTCGCCACCTCGACGCCGTCGGGGAAGGCGGTCCTGGCGGGGTCGCGGGTCAGGACGCGGACGCTCGCGCCGCGCTGGACAAGCTGGTCGACGACGTTGCGGCCGACGCGGCCGGTGGCACCGGTGACGAGGATGGTCATGGGAGGGGGTCCTTTCGGTTCGAGCCGGTTTGGCTGACCCAAAGATCGTCGATCCACATCCGTACCAATAGCCGGCATATTGGGACGCGCCGTCTCGCTGGTGGAACAGTATGGATCTCCTCGCCCTCGTCGACTTCACGCTCGTCGCCAAGCATGGCGGGTTCGGAAAGGCCGCCCGAGCGGCCGCACGACCCAAGGCAACGCTGTCACGTCGCGTAGCCGAACTCGAAGCCGCTCTGTCCCTGCGCCTGTTCGAGCGGGGGCGACGCGACCTCAAGCTGACGGAGGAAGGGCGGGCCCTGTTCGAGCGGGCGGGCAGCCTCCTGACCGAACTCGAGGAGACCACCGCGGCGATCGCGTCGGGCGGCGAAGCAGTCCGCGGCCGGCTCCGGATCAGCGCGCCGCTCCTGTTCTCGCAGACCGCGATGGGACGCCTGGCGGTGGCGTTCGCCCTTCGGCATCCGGCGGTCCGACTGGAGGTGACGACCGACGATCGCCCGGTCGACATGATCGAAGAAAGGTATGACCTCGCGATCCGGGTGAACCCGGCGCCGGACGACGCTCTGGTGGGGCGCGCCTTCCTGCACGATCGGCTGGTGACCGTGGCGAGCCCCGCCCTCGCGCGTCCCTCGCACGACGACACCCTCCCGGTGGTACTTCGCGGATCGGGCGATCCGAACGCGATCTGGGAGCTTGAGATCGCTGAAGGCCAGATGCACGTGGCCGTCGACCCGGTCATGCGCCTGTCGTCGCTGGTGATGGTTCGCGATGCGGTGCGCGCGGGCGTCGGGGCGGCGCGCCTGCCCGTCTCGCTCGTCAGTGGCGATCTCGCCGGTGGACGATTGGTCGGCTGGGGTGAGGTACCGGGATCCGAGATCACGTTGTGGGCGCTCTACCCCTCGCGACGCCTACTTAGCGCTCGCGTGTCCGCCTTCCTCGATCTGTTGAGAGAGGCATTCCCCCGGGGCACCCCGGAGGAGCTGGCGACCTATGTCGACGGTTGAGCCAACCGATGCGACGAGGCAAGTGCCGTCTCGGACCCCATATCACGACATCTGAAGGGGTCGACAAACGGGCATGCAAAACCAGTGCGCGTCCCCCGAAGCTACTTTGCGGGAATAGACACCTTCCGTGAATCGAACGCCGTACGCCCTGCATTTACCCGCGACGGCTAGGAGCGAACCTGCGGTGCCTGCACGTCCAACACCCAGGTGACGCCGAAGCGGTCGCGCACCATGCCGTAGAGCGGCGAGAAGCCAGCCGGACCCAGCGGCTGGATGATCGTGCCGCCTTCCCCGAGCCCGTTCCAGTAGCGAGTGATTTGATCGGCGTCGGTGCCGCGCACCGACACAAAGACGGGTATCGTTCCGGGGTTCCAGTCCCGCGCGGCCGGCACGTCCATCGCCATAACGTGGAAGCCGTCCTCGGAGGAGACCTCGCCCCAGATCACCTGGTCGGCCTCGGCCACATCGGTGACGGCCCCCGCGTCGGCGAAGGTGACGAGCGTCAGCCGCCCGCCGAACACGGACTGGTAGGAGGCGAGCGCCGCGCCAGCTTGCCCGCGGAAGTTCAGGTGGGTGACGGTCTGGATGGTCATGGCAGTTGCCTCTTCGTGTCTGACAGAAAACACGTTAGACCGACCCAACTGACAGTTTGCGGCAGTTGGCGAGGGGGCGATGGCATGGCGCGGTCGGATCGGTTGTTCCGTCTTCTCCAGGCCATGCGCACCGTGGCCGCCCCGATCACCGCGGCGCGGCTGGCGGAAGCGACCGAGGTCTCGCAGCGCTCGCTCTACCGCGACATCGACGCCCTACGCGCGGCAGGGGCTCGGATCGAGGGCGAGCGAGGCTACGGCTACCGCCTGATCGAAGACTACGCGCTTCCGCCCCAGACGTTCGAGCGTGCCGAGATCGAGGCGATCGCGCTCGGGATGGCGGAGGTCGCCAGCATGGGCGACCCCGTGTTGGCCAAGGCGGCGGCATCGGTCCTCGCCAAGGTCGCCGCTACGCTGCCCGACGACCGCGAGCAGTATCTCCTGCACGCCATCTCACAGGTTTTCCGGCCGACACCGCGCTATGAGATGACGCCTCACATGGAGATCGTGCGCGGGGCGTGCTGGCGGGAGGAAGCGCTACGGATCGGCTATGCCGACAAGAACGACGCGGTCAGCGAACGGATGGTCCTGCCTCTCGCCGTCGTCTACACCGACCGGACGCAGACCATGCTCGCGTGGTGCTGCCTGCGAGAGGACTTCCGCATGTTCCGTACCGACCGCATTCAGAGCGTCTCCCTGGCCGGGTCAAGCTTTCGGCCGCGCCGGGCTGCGCTCCTGCGAGACTACATAGCGGAACTGAAGCGGCAGCATCCAACGCCGGATGCGCGCATATGAGGCTGTCGCCAAGTGCAGGTCCGCTATCATACTTTTATCTTTGATAGCGGACCGTCTCAAAACCACCCGATCGCGCCGATCGGCGCCTTGGAAGCGGACACCTGAAAGCGGTCCATCCGCAACCGACCCTTCGCAGACATCCACTTCGTTACACACGGCGATCAAAAGCGGTCGTTCGAACCGAGCCTACTCCATCAGCGCGGACCGGATCGCCGAACTCGCTAGGCGTGCCGTCGTGCGAAGCTGGTCGAGACGGTGGCCGCTGCGTGCCTTGGCCGACAGGCCGAACAGGGTCGTCGCCACAAAGTCCGTCAGGACCGCCGCTTCCGCTGCATGGCGCTTCGCAATGTGGTCCCGGATCTGTGTTTCCACGGCAAGGTTGTAGGCCAGAGCCGCCTCGCGGGCCTGCGCATCGTTGCAGCGGGTGCCTTCCACCACAAGACAACCGGCTGTCTCCGGATCGGCGGCATAGTGGTGGGCTGCTGCATCCAACAGCGCCGTCAGGTTGTCTGCCACGGGACGGTCCTGTCTCAGGATATCGTCGAGCGGGATTGCTCCCATCGCTGCGTAGCGTTCCAGCACCCGTGCGTAGAGCCCCTGCTTGCTGCCGAAGGCCGAGTAGAAGCTCGGCGGCTTGATGCCCAGAACATCGATGACATCGGCAACACTTACGGCATCGAAGCCGCGGGCGCGAAAGAGATCGGCGGCGACCGCGACCGCCTGCTCCGTGTCGAAGCCGCGGGGCCGTCCGCGGGACCGGGGTATTTTTGTATTAGACATTACAGAACTCGTTGACGGCCTAAAGGCCCATATTTATGTAGCGACTCCTAAGTTATTCCTCAAGGAGGCGGACGTGACGACGTTTCAAGGCAAGACGGTTCTGGTTCTGGGTGGAAGCCGCGGGATCGGCGCCGCGATCGTGCGGCGCTTTGCAGCCGACGGCGCGGCCGTGACCTTTACCTATAGCGGCTCACAGGCCGCGGCCGAGGTGCTGGCTGCCGAGACCGGAAGCCGTACCCTTCGAACCGACAGCGCCGACCGGGACGCGGTGATTGCGACCGTGCGCGAAAGCGGTCCGCTCGACGTCCTGATCGTCAATTCCGGCTTCGCGATCTTCGGCGATGCGCTGGACCAAGACCCGGACGAGATCGACCGCCTGTTCCGTGTCAACGTCCATGCGCCTTACCATGCTTCGGTCGAGGCGGCGCGACACATGCCGTCGGACGGGCGGATCGTCGTGATCGGCTCGGTGAACGGCGACCGCATGCCCGTGCCCGGCATGGCCTCCTATGCGCTGAGCAAGTCGGCCCTTCAGGGGCTGGCCCGGGGTCTAGCCCGCGATTTCGGGCCACGCGGCATCACGATCAACATCGTGCAGCCCGGCCCCATCGACACCGATGCCAACCCGGCGGACGGACCGATGCGGGACCTCATGCACGGCTTCATGGCGATCAAACGCCACGGCCGGCCCGAAGAGGTCGCCGCCATGGTCGCCTGGCTCGCCGGTCCAGAGGCTGGCTTCGTGACAGGGGCCATGCATACGATAGACGGGGCCTTCGGCGCTTAGCAGTTCTCCCTCAACCAGTGAGGAAATGGTCCGCTTTCTGCCTCGGTCGGCGGAAAGCGGACAGTCGCCTTTCCACCC
>NZ_ARQE01000017.1 GCF_000382705.1 Aureimonas ureilytica DSM 18598 = NBRC 106430
GTCGACGCGGCCATCAAAGCCGGCACGTTCACCAGCGCCTACCAGCACTTCGTCCAGTTCGGTCAGTTCGAAGGCCGCGTCGCGACCCTCTCGAACGGCACGACCATCACGGGTCCGTTCGCGAACTCCGGTACGGTTCCGGGCGCCGGCAACACCTTCACGCTCACGACGGGCGTCGACAATCTGGTTGGCACGTCCGGCAACGACACGTTCCAGGGCATCCTGACCAGCGGTGCGAGCAACACGATCAACACGTTCGACTCGATCGACGGCGGCGCAGGCACCGATACGCTGAACCTCGTCGTCGGCGGCAACAACGGCATTCCTGGAAACGTCTCCATCTCGAACATCGAGATCATCAACCTTCTCGGAAACGGCAACGCTGTTTCGGGTGGCGTTGACGCGCGTGTATTCGGTACGGCCGCTCAGCAGATCTGGCAGGTCAACAACGAAGCAGCCATCACGAACCTTGCAGAAGGCCAGACCGCTGGCTTCCGTGACATCGCAAACGAGCAGGCTTTCTCGGTCGGCTATCAGGCCGCTGCGGATAACGCTTCGATCGCTCTCGAAAACACCACGGTCGCAGAAGCTGGCGAGACCGCCGAAACTGTCATCACCGTGACTGGCCGAGGCCTCGACTCGGTGACGGTCTCGGGTAGCCTGGCGACTGCGGAGATCGCTGACGACGCCCGCGGCGAACTCTACGGTCTCGACTACGACTCCATCGGCACCCTCAACCTCAACATTGATGGCGCCGGGGGCCCGACAGGCATCGAGACGCTGAACCTGTCGCTTTCGACGAACACGATCATCGAGGTCGGAACCGGTTTCGGCAATATCGAGACGATCGATGCGTCCGGTTCGACCGGCGGCCTAGTGGCGTCGCTCATTGGTGGGACTAGCGAGATTGCGCTCTCCTCGATCATCGGCGGTTCGGGCGATGACCTGGTAATCACCGGCACGTCTCGCTACACCAACGACGTCACGATCGCGCTCGGCGCCGGCGACGACATCATCGTAGTCACGGCCGAAGAGCTTGGAACCGATGCCGACGCCGTGCAGATCACGCTGACCGGCGGTGCGGGTTCCGACCTGTTTGCGATCGGTGGTGGCAACGTCGTTACCTCGACGGAAAACAATGTGACCTCCCTTGTGGGTAACAGCATTGTCATTACCGACTTCGATGCCAGCGACGTCCTCAACCTCGCGGGCTTCACCGGCTTCACAGCTCAGAACCTTGTGAATAACGCTGTGTCGGGTGCAGACTCGTTGGCGGAAGCCGTAGCGGCAGTTGCCAACGTAACAGCTGGAGCGGGAGACGTTACGAACGTCACCAACTACGCTCAGTTCACCTTCGACGGTGCGCGCTACGTCTATGGCGACGTTGCCGAGGGCGGCCTCAACGGCGATCTACTCATTCAGGTGACAGGCGTTGCGTTCACGGCAGACAACGTTATCGGGACGCCTCTCTCCGTCTGATAACTTTCCACTCGACAAGCTTTGAATGAAGCCCGCCGTCTTCGGACGGCGGGTTTTTTTGCGTCAGACGCGGCGCCAGCAAACGTCCCGTTGTTTTTCACCAGCGAAGAGAATAATCGGCGAACAGGAAACGCTGGATAAGATGTTTGCTTGGGGTAGGCACTTAGCTAAAAAGGCTCCATCCTCGACCGAATACCGGCCCCTGCCGCATCGCGACGCACAACGAGTCTACGAATGGCCGTTCAAACAATCCTTCAGGACCCCGAGCGGCAGCGCCTCCGCGAGGAAGGCGGCGCATGGCTTCAGAAGATGCGCTTGGAAGCCGGCCTCTCTCAGCGCGAACTGGCGAAGGCTCTGGACGTGAAGTACCTCTCCTTCATCTCGCAGATCGAAGCCGGTCGCGGACGCGTTCCCTATGAGCGCTATCTGGATTGGGCCAACGCCCTGCGCATGGACCCGCGTGAGTTCGTGGCGACGCTGATGTCCTACTATGATCCGATCACCTACGAGATCATTTTCCAGGACCCGCGCCAGAGCGGCGCGACCGCCGTTTGAAAGCGTAGCCCCTCGCCTTTCGGACCAGCGCCCCTTCGCGCGAAGGCGCGACCGAAGCCTGACACCGGCAGCGCCGTCAACTCGCACCGACAAGGGACACGCCGAATGGCGACCAAGGGAAAAGACCAGGAAGCCGAGAAGGAGCGACTCCGCAGGGAATGCGGTGCTTGGCTGCAGAAGCAGCGCGAGACCGTCGGACTGTCACAGGCGGAGTTTGCGAAACTGGTGAAGTTCGAGTTGAAAACCTTCGTGTCTCAGGTCGAGACCGGCAAACGTCGCATCCCCCAGGAGCACTACCATGACTGGGCGCGCGCCCTGCGCATGGACACCCGCGAATTCGTCGCGACGCTGCTCTCCTATTACGAACCCATCACCTACGGAATCATCTTCAAGGATCGCCGGCCCCACGGGATCATCGGCGGCTAAAATTTTTCCAGAAGAGGCCGAGCCTGTCCCGGGCCTGAGGAACCTTAGGATTTTACCGGTTTCACCCTCCCCTATTGCGGCTTAAGCGCCACACCCCACCCACTGACCCTCTGCGGCAGGGCTTGCCGGACTACAGTAATCCCTATACATCGGACACCGAGCAGGGAGAGCCCCAACCGGGGTGCTTGGAGTGGGGGGACACCCAATCCAGATCTGCGCGTTCGGACGCTATTTCATCGCTCGTTTCCAGCGGCGCGGAGCGATGAGATGGCGGCCGAGACACTGAGCAGCCATGGGGACCGGCGCCGGTCCCGACCTACGACAACGGAGACTCCAAATGTCGAACACTATCGGCTTTGACGAAAGCTTCTACCTCTCGCAGAACCCGGACGTCGCTGCGGCGGTTTCCCGTGGCGTTTTCGCGAGCGGCGCGCAGCACTACCAGCTGAACGGCCGTTTCGAAGGCCGCAACCCGAACGCCTTCTTCAACACCTCGTTCTACCTGGGCACCTACCCGGACGTGGCGAAGGCTGGTATCAATCCGCTCACGCACTTCCTGAACAACGGCGCTGCTGAAGGCCGTTTCGCGAACGCTGCTGAGAAGAACGCGATCGACCTGAACAACAACGGCGGCGCTGACGACTTCAACGAAGCCGCCTACCGCACGACTTACTCGGACGTCGATGCGGCGATCAAGGCCGGCACGTTCAAGAACGCCTACCAGCATTTCGTGCAGTTCGGCCAGTTCGAAGGTCGCGTCGCGACCCTCGCGAACGGCACGACTGTTACCGGCCCGTTCGGCAACGCTGGCGCCACCGGCTCGTCGCTCGTTCTCACCACGGGCGTCGACAACATCGTTGGCACGACCGGCAACGACACGATCACCGCAGACAACACCGGCACGACCGCGCAGTTTACCATCGCTGACAGCATCAATGGTGGCGCTGGTAACGATACCGTTCGCGTTTTCGTTACGTCCACAACGGACGTCAGCACGGTCCCGACCTCGAACATCACGAACGTCGAGACGCTTTACGTCAATGGTGGCACGCTCAAGAACGGCTCGACGTTCGATGTGTCGGCAAACGCTGGCATCACGACTGTCGCTGTTGATAGCCCCGCAGCTCTTGCTGACGGCGATGCCTTCACGTTCAAGGCGACCGCCTCGCAGGCGGTTTCGCTGACGAATGTCAAGGGAACTGCGGCTGGCACCACGTCGACGATCAACCTGAACGGCGCGACCGCTGCGACACTAAACAACGTGTCCACGGACGTTACGCTGGACCTGACCTCGGCTGGCACGGCTCTCAAGCTGACCGCGACGGGCGCTGCGAGCACCATCACGCTCGCCAACACCGGTGCGAACCTCGCGACGCTAACACTCGCGGGCGACAAGGCGCTCTCGATCACTGAGAGCCTCGCTGCGCTCAAGACGATCGACGCTTCGGGCTCGACGGGCGGCGTGACGATCGATCAGAGCGGTATTGCTGCCAATAACGACCTGAAGTTCACGGGCGGCACCGGCAACGACACGGTGATCTTCAAGGCCGGCGCGCTCACCAACACCGATACGCTCGATGGCGGTGCGGGCACCGACGTTCTGCGCATCAACGACACCACCACGATCAACTATGCCGGCATCAACAAGGCCGTGAACTTCGAAACGCTGTCCCTCGGCACCGACGGTGCCACGGTTGACGTATCGCAGGTTACGGCGCTCAAGAACTTCTCGGTCGATAACGCCGGGACGACGAAGTTCACCAACGCGACCAACGCAAACAACTTCAACATCAACACCAGCGTTGATGTGACGGAAGTTTCCATTGGCAACGCTGTTGGCCAGTCCACTGCCAACGTTACGCTGAACAACTCGGCTTCGACCGCTGCAAATCACACGGTCGCCACGCTCACGCTCAGCGGCGCGACGACGGTCAACCTCGCTTCGACGAACAATGGTTCGGTTGCTAACACCAACACGATCACCACTTTCGCGAACGCCGACAACTCGAATATCGTCGTGACCGGCAACGCTGGCCTGACGTTCACCGTTGCAGGTACCACCACTGGCTCGAAGGTCGATGCATCGGCGTTCACGGGCGCCCTGAACGTGACGGGTTCGGCGAAGGCCGACATCCTTATCGGTGGTTCGGGTGCGGACGTTATCAAGACGGGCGGCGGTGCTGACACACTGACGGGTGGCGCTGGCGTCGACAAGTTCGACGTTTCGCTCTCGGTGAACAGCGGCCAGACGATCGACTCGACGATCACCGACTTCTCGAAGGGTGAGTCCATCACCTTCGCGAACAAGGGCGCGGAAACCTTCACCAGCGCGAAAGTGGACGTCTCGACGGCTACGACACTCGATGGCGCAGTGACCCTCGCAGCAGCTGGCGATGGCGGGACGAACGGTCTCGTCAAGTGGTTCCAGTACGGTGGCGACACCTACGTTGTGAACGATCAGACGAACGGTGCTTACGCGGCCGCGACGGATTTCGTCGTCAAGCTCACCGGCACGCTCGACCTTTCCACGGCGACGTTCGACGCAACGGGTAACGCGCTTACCTTCTAACCTGATGTGGCGGGCCAACCGCCGCTTTCGAGTGTAGACAATGGAGGGCTCACCGTTAGGTGGGTCCTTCTCCTTTTTGGTAGAATTTCAGTTAGAGCATTGCTGATACGTAAGATTTGTCGGATGGTAAAAAACCACAAATCATCGGATCAATGATGTCACTTTCGGTCGCTTGGTCATCCGGCTATGTTTCGGAGCTGGCTTACACCTTCGGTTTCTATCGCGAACTGTCGCCCCAACTGCTGAACTTCTCGGCGACCGTTTACGGTAACTCGGCGACGCAAAGCGAAAGCACCTCACGCTTGCAGATTTGCGAACTTGGTTGCGGCCAAGGATTCACGGCCAATATCCTCGCGGCGGCAAATCCTCAGCACGATTTCGTAGCGATCGACTTCAACCCGACCCAGATATGCGGCGCTCGTACATTGGCTGCGGACGCATCGCTGGCAAATATTCGCTTTTCCGATCTCAGCTTTTCCGAGCTATCTTCCAACCCGGATCTCCCGGACCGGTTCAATATCATTGTCTTGCACGGCATATGGTCGTGGATAAACGACACGAATCGCTCGGCCATCTCAGCGTTCATACGAAGCAAGCTCGACGTTGGTGGACTTGTTTACATCTCCTATAATGCCTTGCCGGGTTGGGCAGGGGGGATGTCGCTGCGTCGTCTCTTCGTCGATCACGCATCTCAGACGAATGGTCCGATTACCCCGCGCATTGAAGATGCACTCACTTTCGTTGATCGATTGAAGGGGTCCGGCGCTAACTTCTTCCGAGCTAATCCTGGACAGGTCGATCGGTTCGAGCGGATCAAGGCACAGGATCGCTCCTATCTCGCACATGAATATTTCAATCGAGATTGGGCGCCCTTCTATCATGCGGACGTTGCGGCAGAATTGGCAGAAGCGAAACTGACCTTTCTCGGCTCGGCCGGTCTCTTGGAAGGCGTAGACGCGGTCAATCTCACACCGGAGCAGAGCGCGATCCTCGCCGAGATCGGCGATCCTGCCAAGCGCGAGACGGTGAAGGACTTCATCGTCAATCAGCAGTTTCGACGCGATATTTTCGTTAAAGGGCCCTTGCCACTCTCGCCGCGTTTGGCGCGCGAACAATGGCTAAATCAGCGTTTCGCCCTCTCCACGCCTCGCGATGACGTTACGCTCACCGTGCGCGGCACGCTTGGCGAGGCTAATCTGGCTCCAGATGTCTACAATCCCATTCTGGACTCGCTGGCAGCCGGACCGAAGACGCTGCGGCAGATGGCCTCCGAGCCGGCGATCGACAAGCTCGGCTGGAATCGCGTGACGCAGGCGTTGACCATCCTTGTTGGGGCGAACCATTTGCAGCCCTGTTTGCCGCTTAAGGATGAAGGTAAGCGTCGAACCTCCACTCGCGCTTTCAACCGCGCGGTAATGGAGCGGGCGCGCGATAGCGCCGACCTTGGGTTCTTAGCCTCGCCCGTGACGGGCAGCGGTATTCCGGTGGACCGCTTCTCTCAGCTTTTCCTTCTCTCTGCCGAGATTGGAGCCAAACGCGCAGACGACTGGGTGGAATTCGCGCTCGGCGTTCTCCTTGCGCAAGGTCAGCGGATCGTGAAGGACGGCGCGCCGCTCAGCACCCCTGAAGAGAACCGAGCTGAACTTCTTTTGCGCGCTAGGACGTTCGAAACGAAGGCCCTGCCGGTACTAAGAAGCCTTCAGGTCGCGTGATGCTTTGCATTGCGACACGAGAGCAAGCTCCAACCCGCGATGACGACAAAGGCAGAAGCCGAGGCTTTTAGGGCGCATGCCTAATCTCATTTGCGAGCCGGCGAAGGTAAGCCAGCTCGGCTTGCTCGGCCGCCTCGCGGTGACGTTCGTCTTCCTCCATCCGATCGTTGATGCGATCGAGCGTGTCGCGGATCGCGGCGAGGGTCTGGATGAGCGTGTCTTGCGTCAGCCGGTCGGCCGTAGGCGTGACGGCCACGAGCGCCGTCGCGGTGGATCTCGCCGTCTCCTCGCTTTGCGCCGTGCTCTTCAGCGCCTCCCGCCGCCCCCGAAACTGGCTCCACGCCATGAATGCGCCCATGACGATGGCAAAGGCAATGGCACCGGCAAGCTGCGCCCAGGGGTGCAGGGTCTCAGTGCCGGGAATGGGCTGCATCGACGCTTCGACCCCTTACAACGCTTGGCATCTTGCCGACCTCATACGAGCACCGGACGGTGCTGATGACCTCGCCCACAAGGAAGGCGAGGTAAGAACCGGCACCGGTCGCGGCGAATCCGACCGCCGCCCAAAAGCCCATGAAGATGAACCACCAGAGAAGCGCCGAGGCGAAGGCCATCCAGCGCCGCGCGATCGGCGAGGAATGCCACAACCCGTTGTAGCCGAGCACGGCGAAGCGGATGAGCGCGAAGCCCATCACCAGCCAGCCCACGGCGTTCTCCGTCAGCCCGGCCGCCGTCACCATGCGATCCATCATGGCGTAGGACGGCGAGAGGGCGAACGTGTCGGCCGATTGCGCCAGCGAATAGCCGAACAGGAAGGCGGCCAGGGTGCAGACCCATTCCAGCGCCTTGGCCCTCAGACTGTCCGCCAGATGCCCGCCCGCCTCGCGGACGAAGACGGCGATCATTGCGCCGTCCTGTCTCGCTCGGCAGAGGCCGGCGAGCTGCCGATCGGCTTGCGCGCGCGCAGCCGCCCCCAGAGCGTCAGCGCCGGGCCTGACACAAGCCCGATCAGCGTCACCCACAGCATGATCACGTCGAGGATGCGGCTTTGCAGCTCGGCCGCGATCGGCACCCCGATCAGCGCCGCCGTCGCGCCGATCGCCGACAGGAGCGCGCCCCAGATCACGCGCGAGCGCCACAGCGGCTCGGCGTTCGTGATGTTCTGGAGCGTGGGGTCCAGCTCGCGCAAGACCGCATCTCGCGCAGCCGAGACGGCTTGGGGCTCCAGGGCGATGGAGGGAGACGCGGCGGCGGCCTGGAGGCCGGCCACGACGGCGGCCGAGACGGCCTTGTTTGCACGATCACGCATGTCCGGTCCTTTCAGGCGTCGAGGGTAAGATATTTCGAGGCGACGAAGCCGAGGACGCCGGCAGGCGTTCGGACCTCGCTCCAGCCGCGATCGTGGTCGAGCACGGCAAGGCGGGTGCCGCGCGGCAGCTTGCCGACGATCGCGCCATCCTCCGTCTTGCGCAGGTTGAGGACAGGAGCCGTGACGATCGCCGCCAGCTCCATGGCGTTGGCGTCAGGCGCCTTCGCCTTGCCCTTCGGCTCCACCGTCGCCCGATTGCGCGCGCCATCGAGGGCGGCTTGCACGTCGCGCCGGAACCGATCGCCGACAACACGCGCTCCGAACACGGACGGATCGAAGGCGAGCCGGGCGATGTCCCATTTGCCGCGCTGACGGATGCCGAGCGTTTCTTGAACCTCGGCGTGGGAGAGCACGGTTTCCGGCGTGACCGGGATCGCGTAGCGCTGGCACAGCTCGGCGACGATCTCCGCACCAGCCGCCCATTGCTCGGCGGTGGTCGGATGCGATCCGGGGTTCCACGGGTTTACCTTGGCGCCGGCCATGGAAGCGAGGGAAACGCCGATGGAGCCCGAGTTGCAGCCGAGCGTGTGGGCGGCATAGTTGCCCCGGATCGGCGCCTGGTTGGCCAAGATCGCTAGATCCCCGCGCACCACGTTGCCGTCGCCCTCCACGATCAGGTGATAGTGCTGACGGTCGAGGATGGAGGCGACATGCGCCCCGCCCGTCCAGTGCAGGATGACGCGTGTCATCGTCGCGGCGGGAAGCCACGATTTGGGAAGAGACATGGAAGGTCCAGACATGAAAAAGGCGCCACACGGGCGCCGGATGAAGAGATGTGGTGGGTTGTCGCAGTAAGGGGAAACCAGCTGGCGAGAGGTTTCGTAATCCTGCCTTACGGTTCATATCCTCTTAGACCGCAGTCCCAGCAGACAGTGGTTGAAACTGCGCCGCCCGACTCGTCCGTCAGGCGGCGCAGTCATTTCCAGCCGACACTCGACAAATCTTTTGTGCAGGCCAGACCATGCTGCGCTGGTCCTCCACCCGGCGAGCTGGCCGCGCTATTGCGCCAAAGCCAGCACGAGAGTGCGGCAAGCCCCAAAACTGCCTTTCGCGGCGCTTGGCCTCGTGAACAGCTTGCACCCATGCCTCGCCGGCGTTCACGAGCGTGATCCGGTGATAGGGCTGACGGTCGAGGAGGGAGGCAACATGCGCCCGCCCGTCCAAAGCATGATGACGCGCTTCATCGTCGCGGCGGGAAGCCATGCTTTGCGAAGAGATGTGAAAGGTCCAGACGCGGAAAAGGCGCCACACGGGCGCCGGGATGGACGGTCAGGGAAAGGAGGCGAGCGTTAGTTCACCAGGCGGCGTGGGACACGGTCTCGCGGATCCGCTCAATCCTCGGACTAACTCCCTCTGAGCGGATCAAGGCGCTCTCCATTCATCCAGACGTTTCGTGCCGAAATCAATTGCCCGCGTAACTGTACGGTTTCGCACCTACCGCACGTCAGCTGCGACGCACATTTAGCGAAAGACCGACGCTGAACGGATTGGAACATGCGGTTTTATCTCAACATGCGCTTACGTGGCACTTTGATCGATGACCCCGACGGTGAAGAATTCGCCTCTCTCGCTGAGGCGCGAGAGGAGGCTGTTCAGTCCGCTCGCGAGATCATGGCGGAGGCGCTGAAATCCGGGCGCCCTTTGGGCGGGTGGACGTTTGAAATTTCGGACGATGCAGGGAATGTGATGTTGACGCTGCCGTTCGAAGAAGCTCTGCCTCAGGCGCGAGAACATACCTTGGTCTAACTGGCTCAAAGATGATGACAACCGAGCCCGTCAAATTGGGACCTTGAGAGGCCTTATGCCGATCCTATAAGGTTCCCGCACTCGTTCCAGGGTCACGCCGATCGATTGGCCCGCTCAGTCCTTGGTCGGTTCAGCATCGATCGCCCGCCTTCGCAATGCCGGTTTCGATCCTGTGTTGAGCTTGATACGCCCAAGCCCAAGGTCAAACGCAGCTTCCGCATCCGTCAGATGCACCACGCGGGCCTTGGGTACCGGAGCACCATTCACGAACGGCACATCATCGGACACGTCATAGGCTCTCGTCGTCATCTCCATCTCCATAGTTTCAAATGGGGCGCGGGGTTGGGATCGGAACGGAACTTGGCGCTGAGAAAGTGGGGGCGGATCGTCTGTCCTTCCCCGCCTCACCCTGCGGCTGCTTTACCTCCAGCGAAGTGGTGGCCCCGCCGCTCCGGCTCGCCCTATGGGTGACGGACACAATCCGATAGGTGCCATCGATGCCAGGCCGCGCACCGGACAGGATCAACGTGCCCTCGGCCTGCGCCGAGGGTTCCAGATCCATCTCGATCGAGCCGTTGCCGCCCTCGCGCTCGGCCTCCGCTTTGCGTCCCTGCCCGATCGCCTTCGCCTCATCCGCATCGGCGGCGTCGAAGCGTCGTTCCTCGCTGGCGGTCTCGCCCTCCCCCGCCTCGAACGCGACGTCCGACACGACGAAGGCTGCCGCCTTGCGGTCGAAGGCCCGGATACGCGCTTGTTTGAATCGGGGTCGGCCTTTCACAGGGTCGAGTCTGACCGAGATGACCTTGCCGGGGATGGTCGCATGAACCACCGGCATGGCCGCGCCACTCGCACTCAACCCTTGCCCGCGCGCAGCGAACACCGCGACGCCGCCGCGCATCTTGAAGGTCGCCCCCAGTTCCCTGCCAAGTTTCGTCGCCCAGCCGAGAAACGAAGCGCCGTCCGGAGACCAGTAGCCGCGCCGGATGGCGCCGAGCCCAGGATCGACCACGATGCGCGATAGCCCGGCCGCCTTGGCCCCTTTTTCGAGCGCCTCGCCAAGCGTCGCATCATCCAGATGCCAGCGCTGCCCTTCCTTCGCTTTCCCTCTGGCATCGCGCCCCTTGGCCGAAATCTCCAGGAGCCGCCCGCCGCCGCGTGTCAGCGTCCACGGCGTCGAGTCCACGACGCCCTCGAACACGAGGACGCCGTTCATCGCGACGCGGACCGTCGCGCCGTCCTTCGGCAGAAGCGCTTGTCCGCTGCTGTCGTCGAAGGTCAGGCGGCAGGTGTCCGACGCCGTGCCGTCCCGGTCCGCGACCTCGATTTCCATGAGATACGGGCGCATGGCGCCGCTAGCGTCGCGCCCATCGATCCACACGGTCCATTCCACCGACCAGCTCATGGATCACCCGTATAACGAGACAACGGCGCGCGTCGCCGGTTGAGTCGGTCGGTCCGGTAGCAACAGCACCGTTCCGGGTGGAAGATGGGGGCCGAGCTCGGCCAGGCCGGGGTTGAGATCAAGCGTCGCGGTCAGAAGCAAGCGCGCCAGCTCGGCGCCGAACTCCGCGGAGAGGATCTCGTCCAGCACCATCGGCCGTCCGCGTGTGGTCAAACGTGTCGGCATCACAGGAGCCCGAACAGAGAGATGAGACTGCCGAGCAGCGCCGGGCTCGCTCCCGCCGGATCGACCTTCACGAGCGTCAGCGTGTGCTCCAGCATACCGCCGATGCCGCTTCGGCCGAGCTGCGCGTGGCGTTCGCGGATCTCGGTGATCACGAACCAGCCGAGCATTCGGCCATCACCGCGCATCACCGGCAGCCGCTGGCCGGCCCGACGCAGGCCATGCAGCGTTTCCAGCTCGGTCAGGCCGCCGATGCGCTCGGGCAGAAGCTGGCCCGAGAGCGTGATCGTGTCGTCGCCCTCGCCCATGAACTCGCGCACCGGCGGGCTGTTGCGCAGAAGCGGTTTCACGGCGAAATCGGCCGAGGCCGTGCGCTCCATCTCGTCGATCGAGAAGGGCGCGGTGTCGAGCGCCACGGCGCCTACAAGATAGAGCATGGGTCAGTTCCCGAGATCGGCGTTGAGGTCCTCGAAGTCCTCGGCCCGGCGCTGGGCGTTCAAGGCCGCACCCTGCACCGCGCCCGGTAGCGCTTGAAGCGACTGGTGAAGCCGGTCCACTTTGGCCTGCGCGGCATCGAGGCCGGACGTGTCGACCTGCGGCGTCGCCGTGACGGACAGGGCCGATCGAATGTTTTCGCCGATCTGCCGTGCTTGGGTCGTCACCTGCCCGCCGCCGGCCGCCACTGCTGCGGCATAGGCCTCCAAATCGCGGCGGGCGGTCTCCGGCAAGCCGGCAGAGAGATCGGCCAGTTCCGCCTGCGCATCCTTGAGACGCTTGCCATAGTAGGATCGCGGCAGGCCCCTCGCTTGGTTGAGATTGGCCTGTTCTTCACCGACGCGCTCAGCCGCTCCGATGGCGCGACGCACCGGATCGGGGCCGCGTCGCGGCGGCTGCGGTGGCATGGTGCCGCCAAGCGCCCCGATCGCAGCCCGTGCCTGCACAGCCTCGATCGGGTTGGACGACGTGGCGCGTCCTTCCCGGTCCGATTGGTCTCGAGCCAGCTCGACCTTCTTTTCGGGCGACGGTTCCGGTGCGGGGGCACCACCCAGGAACTCGGGAACCTTGATGGTGAAGCCCGAGTCCTGTTGCTGGCGCTGGTACTCGGACAGGCCCCAGCGCTCACCCGTTGCCTTCATGCGCTCTTCGTCCCGCATGTACCCGAGCGGATCCTTCACGAAGGCTACGATGTCCTTGGCTTCCGTCGCCGCCGCCTTGACCGCCTCTGTGGTTTCGTTGATGAGGCCGGCCAAATCCTTGAAGAAGGTGCCGAGCGTCGAGCCCTTGGTGTCCATCTGCAGGAGATTGGAGAGATCACGGCCCAGATCGCCGACAGCGGCCTTCGCTCCCTCGACATCCGACCAATCGATTTTGGCCTCCAACGACTGCAAACCTTGGCCAATCTCGCCGATCAGCGTGCGCAAACCGTCCAGCCCGTGCTTCAAGGCCGGTAGCCCCATCGTGCCGGCGTCGATCGTCAGTTCGCGAAAGGCGTTCTTCACGAGCTGCCATTGCGACCAGAAATCATCGAGCTTCAGCTGGTAGGCCGTGTCGAGGGAGTTGGTCCACTTCGCCTCGTCGGCGGCGAGCGCCAGGTTGCGCCGATATTCATCGGTGGCCTCGGCAAGGCGCAGGATCTTACCGGCATGGTCTTGCCCGACGAACGAGGACAGGAATTCCATGCGCTGCTCCGCATTCAATCCCTTGATGCGGTCGAGCATCTGCAAGAGGGCGCCGTTTGCGTCCTTCCGGACCGCCCGCGAAAACTTCTTGATCGGCCCCATGTACTTTTCGAAGGTCTTCCGGCTCTGCCCGGTCAGGGTCGAGGCCGTCAGCATCTTCGTGGATAGGGCGTCCATGGCCGTCGACGCCACTTCGGACCCCATGCCGAGGTTCAGAAGCGTCGAGCCCAGCGAGAGCGTCTGATCCATGTTGAGGCCAAGCGTCTTCAGCGACGCGCCGGTACGGTCGACAAAATCGACGATGTCCTTTTCGTCGGAGATGCCGCTATCGGCGAGCGAATTGGTCAAGTCGAAGACGCGCTTGATGGCCGTTTCCGATAGGCCCATGCTGGTCTTGAGCTTCGATGCGAAGTTGCCGACTTGCTCGGCAGGCATCTCGAAGGCGTCGGCCGCTTTCACCGACAAGGCCGCGAACTGCTTCAGTTCGTTGATCGGAATGCCCGCCGCCGCGCCGCGTTCGTAAGCGCCGAGAATCTCCTCGATCGGCACGGCGAGTTCGCCGGAGGTGGAGAGCGCCTTGATCTCTTCGCCGAGGCGTCGCGTCTCTTCAGCCGAGGTCCCGGCCTTTTTCTGAATGCCGGTCATCGCCGATTCGAAGTCGGCCGCCGAAGAGATGACCTGACCCGCCGAGAGCGCGCCCGCGACCGGCGCTAGGACACGCGCGGCGCCGGCCACCATCATGCTCTGCGCGCGCCCCGCCCCGACCGCCTCGTCCGCCGTCATGCGCGATTGACGCCCAAGGGTGCGCTCGCGGCGCTCCAGCCGATCGAGCGCCCGGTCCACCCCACGGGCTGGCCCGGACACGCGGTCGGTCAGGCTGAGTACCAGTTCGCTCGAAAGACGGGCCATGAACTATCTCCGGTCGAACTCGGGCGCGAGGCTGCGGGCGATGAAAAAGGCGATCTCGCTGTCCACCCACCGCAGCGCCCGAAGGACGCCGATCGGCACGTCCGCCATGCGGGCGTGCATTTCGAGTTCCGTGATCTCGCCGCGCATCACCGCCTCGACATCCTCGAAAGCAGGCGGACGGAATAGGAGTCGATCGATGCGAACGCCGTCGATCGAGAACGGGTGGCGCAGGGGAAACGCCGGGTCAGTCGGCACGGCATCATAGACCGCACCGCTTCGAACTGTTTCCGGCGTTGTCGCCGGTTGCGCCAGAGGCGCTTGAGACGGCGAGAGGGCCGTTGTTGGGTCTGGCGGGGTCCCCTCGCCCGCGTCCGCCGTCCGCGCGTCGCTCACCGCGCGCAACGCATCGAATGGTGTGGCTCGAAGGCGGGCGAAGGTTTCGTCCCGATCGTCCACCATTGCTTAGGCGCCCAGCGCGCGGCGCTGGTCCTCGAACAGGGACTTGCCCATGAACCGGGCCTCGCGTTCCCAGAAGTCGAAATAGCACCATTCGACATTGTCGAGCAGGAACTCGAAATGCACGACCTCTGCGAAGGCGTGATTGCAGCCCTTGAACTCCTTGGGGTCGCTCTCGTCAGGCTCCCAGCTGGTGATGCAGCCTTCGATGATCCCGCGCGCGGCCCGCGTGACGCCGGCCTGCTTGTCGACATAGGAGGCGGCGAAGGTCCACTTGTCCCGCTCGCCCATGCCGCGGAACACGTCCGCGTCGAGGCCGGCCGCCTTGAAGGCGGGTTCCAGCTTCTCGATGCGGGGCAACGTGAAGTCCACCTCCATGATGCCGCCGCCCGGATTGTGGGGGGCGACGACGCGCTTGATCGGCGGGATCGTGAGCGTCGTGATCGTGTTCGCCCGGCTGAGACCGGTCTGCGTCGCGCGGCGCACGTCGACGGCGGTCAGGATGAGAAGCGGCGCTTGAGCCATGATGAAGTTCCTTTGGCGTGCGCCGGTCAGGCGATGGTGTTGAGACGGGCGACGATGTCGGCAACGAGGCCTTCCACGGCCGGGCGATGACGACGCAGATCGATCGCGGCGCGCTTGAACGCCGGCGCCGGCTCGATGCCGAGATCGAGCTTGATGCGGCCGAGCCGGATGCTCTCCGGCGAGTTCTGGTCAGGAATGAAGACCCGGCGATCGTAGCCGAGGATGTCGCCCGCCGCCTTGTGGTCGCGCAGCATGAAGAGGATCGAATTGACGTAGGCTTCGACCACGTCGACCGTGATCTTCTGGCCGAGGAAGCGCCGGGTGATCTCGATCAGCTTGACCGTGATGTAGTCGGCCCCGCGCACTTGGTGGATCTGCTTCCAGAGTTCGCCCGTGTCGGTGTTGTCGGTGCCGATATAGGTGAAGCCGCCTTCGGCGATGGCGCCGTCCACATTCACCTCGCCCGGCACGACGATCGACACCTCGGCATCGAGCAGTTGCTGCCCTTCGGTCGAGCCGTCGAACAGCGAGAAGGCGACCGGGCGCGATAGACCGGCGAGGCCGTAGAGCGCGCGGTTGGCGATCGGGTCAAAGGGCTTTCCCTCGTTCTCGTTGTCGACGCGGGCGAAGAGACCCAGCACGCGCGGACCCATCGGCCGCGTCACGAGGTTCGTGCCCTCGTAGACGCGCGCCGCCATGCCGATCGGCAGGAGGCGCTGCGAGTTCATCGTCTCGCGCGCCGAGATGGCTTTCGCGGCCGTGGTGTCGTCGACGTCCACCGGCGCGACGGCGAGCAGCTTCTCCAGCGCCGCCGGCAGCGCGGCGACGATCGGGTTCGTGGTCACGCCATCGGCGCGCCAAGCAGTGCGACCGGCCCAGACGAGGCGCGGCGTGGCGTTCACCTGCGAGGGGATGTCGCCGACCTTATCGAGCGCCGCCACGATGTTGGCGACGGTGTCGGGCACGCTCGCGCCCTCGGTCACGCGAACGACGGTCGCGTCGGCGCCGACGTTCAGGCCGGTCAGCTGGGCGTTGATGCCCGACACGGCATCGCGCAGAGGGCCGGTGCCGAGCTTGGCGACGATCGCGGCGTTGCTGGTCGAAAAGCGAACGGCCTTGCCGAGCGGGAAGGTGGCAGCGTCGGCGTCGGGGCTCGTCTCGATGAGCAGCATCTTCGAGAAGTCGGCGCCGGCGGTCGGCACGGGCTCGTCGTTCGGGCGCGCAACGGACATGCCGAAGATCGGGTTCGACATTGGAGGGTCTCCAGGGGATGAGGAAAAAAAGCCCGGCGAGAGGACCGGGCTCGGAAGGGGTCAGGATTGGGGGACGAAGCGTCAGCGCCAGCGGCGCGCCCGGATCCAGAAGGGCAGACCGAGCAGGAGGACGCCCGCGCCCATGGTCAGCGCCATGGGCCAGCCAGCCGCGTCCGCGACGCAGCGGACGAGTTCCCAATCCGCGCCGAGCTTGGCGGCAGTGAGGTCGGCATAGGCGAGATCATGGAGCGCGCAGCAATGCGCCCAGGAGCCCTCCGGCCAGCGGGTGCAGTAATCGGTCGGCGACGTCATGGATCAGGCCGGGAGGCCTCGCGCGATGGCGGCGCGCCGGTCAGTGGTGAGAATGCCGACCGAGACCAGGAGATCGAGGCCGCCGAGGTTCCGCTCGTCGCCGAGGTCGACCTCAGTCAAATGCCGGTCGCGGACACGATCGAAGAAGACGCCGACGACCTTGCGGAGCGTCGTCGCCGCCGGATCCTCGCCGTCGGGACGGGCTTCCGAATATTCGACGATCGCGACCTCCTCGAAGGCCGAGAAGGCGTTGCGGAACTCGCTCGGCGTGAGCTTGAGGCGAAAGGCCGGCTCGGGTGCTGGAGGATCGACGGACGGCGGGGTTGCGCCGCCGACCTCGACCACGCTCTCGCGCGTCTCATCCGGCGTGAAGGTTTTAGCCTTGCGGTCATAGCGGGCGCCCTGCGGCGTGTCGGCGGGGCATTCCACCCATTCAAACTCGGACGGGAAGAGGCCGGTCGGGTCGAAGGGGATGGTCTCGAAGACGACGTCGCCGACGAGGCGCGCGAAATGCTTCTCGATCATGGCGTGTTCCTCAGTACCAGATGATTGCGCAGCCGGGGCCACCGTTGCCGGCGAAGACGGTTTTGCCAGCGAAATATGCACTGCTGGTCATGTCGAAGACGCGACCCGCACCGCCGCCGCCTACGCCACCATCTCCCTTCATCGTGTTGGTGACGAGGAAATCAACCGCGCTTGTCAGACCCGCAGCGCCTCCACCGAAGCCGGCAAGAACTTGTCCGAGGTCGGTAGCGTTCGATCCGCCGCCCGCACCCGGACCGCTAGGCCACCCCCTGATTGTGTCGGCGACATCGTTGAACCAACCGCCGCTCCAACCCCGAATTTCATCAATGTCCCACCAATCTTCGATCAGTGGGACTTGAACATCATATTCGAGACCGTTCTGGGTGCTGCCGGTCTTTCCAATCGGAACAAACGGTGAAGCTCCTCGTCCAAGGAACATACGAATAACACGTTCGTATTGGTAAATCGTGAACGAGTATTTCGTACCGGGACCCATAGATCCCGCGCCGAAGTTCATATTCCTGGTGTTGCTCGTATTGTTGACGAACCCGTCCGATCCGTCTCCACCCCAACCACCGCCCGAGCCAGGAAAATTGCCGCTGCCGGCGTTATCCCACACGGCGTCACCACCCCTTCCGCCGTTGCCTCGCGGCCCACCGGAAGCGCCGCCCCCACCGGGGGCGAGATAGGGTGCCGAGACTGAGCTTATCTGAGCGTTCGCGAGCCTGTTCCAGTTACTTCCCCCGGTGCCCCCGTTGGCGTTGAATTCGCCACCGGAGCCAACGCCGCCAACCGCTCGAATGGGTGTGGTGCCAGAGGCCGGATTAACGGCGCCAGCCCCACCCGTTGCCGTTATCGATGTTCCGTTAAGGGTTGCGGTCGTTGTTCCGCCATTGGCGCCAGCGGCCATCCCCGGCGTGTTGTTGGCCGGAACGGCGTAGGATGCACCGATCCCGGCTGCGCCGACCGAACCCGTGATAAGACCGCCGTTGGCGTTCTGGAACCGGCGACGAGCGAAGCCACCGCCCGCACCACCGCCCGGAGTGGCGTCAATTTGCGTTCCGGAGGCCACGCCACGGATAGCACCGCCGCCGCCCGCGCCGAAGACCGCAACGTCACATTCGCTCACGTCATTCGGCAGCTGAAAATTGAATGCGCCAGACGTCAGGATGATGCGGCGGCGAGCATATCCGTTGCTCTTCGTCACAGCCCGACCGACGATGGCGGGCGCGGAAAGGGAACGTCCCATCGTGTGGCTTCCTTATTCCTCGATCCCGAGCACTTGCACGGCGATGCTGTTGGCGGTGTTGGTCTGGACGTAGACACGGCATCCGGCCGTGAGGACGAGGCCGGTCCGCTCGAGCACCTGGCCTGGGCCAAGCAGCTGGCCGGTCTCGAGCCAGTGCGCGACGCCCGGAACCGTGCCCGGCGGCGTGATCGCGATCTTGGCCGTGTTGTTGGCGGTCGCCGCGACGTTGACGGTCACGGCCGCCTTCTGGCCGTCCGGGACGGTGTAGACGAGCACGGCATCGGTGTTGCCCGGCGCGGCGAATGCGGGAAGTGCCATCAGGACGCTCCGAGGAAGACGGTGGCGGGGGTGATCTTCTTGAGCGTCGCGAGCCGCGTCGCGATCTCGGTGATCGCCGCCTGCACCGTGTGCCCGGTGACGCCCGGAACGGTGTCGCGAAGCTGGATCGCGTCGGCGTAGACGCCGCCGGCGACGAGCTCAATGTAAGCGTCGGACACCGCCTTGAACTCGGCTTCGAGCCGCGTCAGGTCCGCCCGGCGCGCTTCGATCTCGGCGGTGATCGTGGCCGTGACGGTTTGCAGCGCGGACGTCTGCAGCGCGTCGATGATCGCCTCGAGCGTCGCCTTCTGCGCTTCGAGGGTGCGCAGGCGCTCGCCGATGCTCTTGAACACGGCGTCCCAGACCTGCGGACTGAATCGCAGGTTCGGCGGCGACTTGTAGTCCGCGAGCGGCGACGGGATCAGGACGTCAGTCGAGCTGCTCGACATGGGCGATCCCCTCCCAACCGTGCTCGTCCGTGATCGCGCGCAGCGTCGTGCCCGCCATGCGGTGACGGTCGCGCGGCAGGAGCTTGCGGTCGCCATGCGGTATCGGCGCCGCCAGCGTCACCTGGTAGCGCGCCTCGTCGATGATCTCGATCGGGTCCATGGGAGCCCCTTATTTGGCGTAGAGGGAGGCGTTCTCGACAAAGCAGACCGACTGCACCGTGGTGGTGGTCTGGTCGATCTGCAGCTGCGCCGAGGTCGTCGCCGGCACCGTGAAGCTCGCCGTCACCAGCCGGCGCGTGGCCTTCGAGAGGTCTCGCGACATGGACTGGATGGTCGGCGTGTAGGTGGTGGACCCGACGATGATCTTCGGGTCGACGTCGTGCAGGAGGTCATCGAACTGATCCATGGAGAGCTCGACGTCGATCTTCGTGGTCGCAAAGCCGAAGTTCAGCACCTTCGTCACCGCCCGCGCCGTGCCGCGCGGTCGCCGCGCCATGGCTCTCGCCTTGGCATCGAGGACGATCGCCGGCGCTAGGCCAGACGTGCCGATCATCGTGAGGCGCAGAGCACAGAGCGCCGGGAGGCCGCGCAGCGGGTTCGGCTTGTCGGCCGTTTCGGGTCCGAGCGTTTCCCACTTGTCGCTGCCGCTCGGCTTTACCTCCCACATCATCGACGTGCCGTCCGGGCACCAGCCGGCATAAAGCAGCTTGATCTCGGTCATCCCGTTATCGAGCGTGAGCGGCTGGAACTCCACCACGACCCGGTTCACCGAGAACTCGGCGCCGTTCACCCGGAAGCAGAAGTCCTCTTCGGGCGAGCCCTGGAACCACGCCTGATCCGTCGACCAGAACAAAGTGCCCTCGGCGTATTTGGCGCCGGTGACGGTGGCGAGCGAATAGTTGCCCGTCGTAACGGTGACCCAGGCATAGCGCTTGCCCGGCTCCAGATAGCGCGGCGTGAACGAGAACTTCGTCCAGCCCTTGGCGATCTGCGCCGGCGCGAGCGTCGACTTGGCGATCACGCGCTCGAAGAGCGGCGAGCCGGTGTTCGACACCTCGCAGAGAACCAGCGTGACCGCGCCGTCCGTGTCGACGCGATCGAACTTCAGTTCCACCGACGTCAGCACCATGGGCTGGGTCAGGAGGAACGTCTGGCCGTAGACGGAGCCGTTGATGCCGAAGGTCTCGGTGACGTAGTCCCAGAAGACCTCGGTCCACGAGGACACCTGGATGGACTGCGCGGCGTAGATGTTGCGCCAGCCGGTCTCGCCGACCTGGCTGTTGTGAACGATGACGTCGTTCGCGGTGTAGGACGATCCGTGGACCTGATTGAAGATCGAGGTGTCGATCGCCTGCCCGGCGAAGGTGGCGTCGATCAATCCGATCTTCTGGAAGGTCTCGCCGTTCGCCTGGAACGTTTGCCCTTCCCGAGCCGTGCCGATCTGCGCCCATTCCTTGACGTTGTCGCACATGGCGACCGTCGGGCCGTAGGAGACGGACGAGCGGGCCACCTCGCGTTTGATGGCGTTCGTGACCGTGTGAACCTGCTGCGAGATGTTCTTGGTCGAGCCGGAGCCGTCGACCTCGATCTTGGCCTTCTCCGTCCAGGCCGGCATGAGAACGTCGTTCTGGATGCGGATGCCGGTCTGAGCTGGGTTGATGACTTCCAAGCGGTTGTCGCGCTCGGCCGCCCACTGGAAGCGCACGCCCTCCTCGATCCGCGCCTCGAACAGGGCGTTCGTGATCGCCCACTGATCCTTCACCAGCGCGGCATCGTAGAAGTAGGCGCGCGCCTCGTCGGGCAGGTTCAGAAGGCGGCGCACCCGCGCGTTGTCGCGCTGCAGCTGCTGGATGATCTCGCGCCGGGGGAAGTCCTTCAGCGTCGCCTGCAGGTTGGCGAGGTCTGTCTCCAGCGTCGTGGTACGTGCGATGGCAACCAGCATCTGGCCTTCCAGAACGCGCACCCGGCCCTCGACCTCGTAGAGCGTCTTCACCCGCGCGTCGGGGTTGCTCTCGATCGCGACGATGCCGGTGGACGCCAGGCGCACGAAGCCGATGCAGCAGTTCGGGGCGACGATCGCCGGGCGCAGCGGCGTCGGCGAGGCGATGCCCTGTTGCACGGTGAACTCCACCGTGCGCCGATCGATCTTCGGCACCGGCACCAACACGGTCGCGCCGGTCTCGACATCGGTCTCGACATAGCGCTGCTCCTGCAGGAGCTCGGTCACGCCGCGCGCGAGGATCGCGACATAGCGCTCGTCGCCCACCACGAGCGGCAGGTGCGGCATGAGGTCGATATCGGCGGGCGCGTCGAGATCGTAGACCACGGCATTGGCGAACAGGAGACCCTGCGACACGCGCACGCGCCCGCTGGAGGGCGTCGACACCGTGAAGTTGGCATAATGGTGCGGATAGGCGATGGCGCCTCCCACGATGTTCTCGTCGCCCTCGCGCGCGGCAATCGAGATGGCCTCGAAGTCCGCCGGCTCGGCAGACTCCGCTTCCGAGAAGCGAATGAGCTTGGTCATGGCGATCCTTTAGAAGCGGACGCGAGGGACGTAGGCGCCGAGACACAGCGAGCCGTCGAGCGGTGGCGCATCGTCGAGCCGCAGCATCCGGTGGTGGGCGAAGTCCGAGCGATATTCGGTGGCGTCGCCCTTCGAAGCGGCGAGCGCCTGGAGACAGCGACGGATGGGCTCGCGCGTCGGGGTGCGAAGATGGCCCTGGCCCAGCCAGCCACGACCCATGACAAAGGACCGAGGCGGCCGCACGGTCGCGACCTTGACGAGGTAGCGCGCCGCAAAGGCCGGGTGGCCGATCGGCGTGCGGCCGATGCGGGCGCGGCCGAACACGAAGCGCTTCGGATAGGTGATCCGATCGAGGATCACGCCGTCCACGAAGCGGATAAAGGCGTCCGGCCCGGCCCGCGTACCCTTCAGAGCGGCAAGGCCGTTCCGGGCGGCGCGCACCATCTCGCGCTTGCGGGCCAGCGGCCAGTCCGCGAACCAAAGGTCCACGGATTCGCTCGCGGCGAGGAAGGCGAGGAACGCTTCGGGCGTGCGGTCCGGATCGAGGAGATCGCGGATCGGGATCGGCAGCGTGTCGGTGAAGGCCTCGGCCAGGGCGCGCTCGAACGGCGCGGCCTCGTTGTAGAGGATCTCGTCCGCGCTCATGCCCGCACCGTGGCCTCGACCGTGGCGCCGAGAAGCGCCGGGATCTTGTAGGGGTCGGCTGCGATAACGACCGGCGCGAGGTCCTCGACCTCCAGCACATTGACGTTGCCGAAGGCGATGCCCCGGAAGAAGCCGGTGGGCACCTCGCCACCGATGACGCATCGCGCCTCGGCGGCAGCCTTGGCGCGCGACAGGATATCAGCTTCCACGAGCGCCTTGTCCGGACCGGGCCGAATGTCGAGCCGCAGCCGGACACGGTACGGGACCGGCGTCGCGGGCAGCACCGACACGGCAATCGCCTCCGGCGCCACATGGGACGCGAGGCACGCGGCCTCGACGAGCGCGAGCTCGGCAGCGGTCGGAGCGCGCCCGCCCGGCCCGGCCACCACGATATGCGTGTCGCCGCGTCGCTTGTGGACGGCATAGCCATTCACCCGCGCGTCGCCCATCTGCGGCCAGGCGGTCCATGCCTCGTAGAGGAACCGATCCGCCGACCCGGCCGAGCCGCGATCGAAGCTCAGCAGATAACGGCGCGCGAGCGCGGCGTCGCTCTCCATCACCACGGCGCTGGTCGGCGTCGCCGCCTGGAGCACGAGGCGCTGGACGTTCTGGCGCGCAACCAGCGCGTCGAGGTCGGCGCCGGCCGCCGTGGTCACGAAGACCGAGCGGACGACATCGTTGACGCGCTGGCGATCGAGAAGGCGCAGGAACGAGAAGACCCGGCCGAGAATGGCGACCGGGTTCGCCTCGAGCTCGCCGATCGTGAAGGCGGGCAGCGTCGCGTCGCGGGCGCGCTCCTCGGCCCAGGCCAACAGGAAGCGCTCCTTGAAGGCGGCGCGCAGCGTGGCGGGAGTGAAGGTCTCGATCGCCGCCGGCAGCGGCACAGCGGACAGGTCGATCGCGGTCGGCGCTCTCATTCCGTCACCCCCGCCGTTCGCCCAAAGCGCAGCCCGAATGTCCTGACGCCCTCCACCGAGGGGTCACCCAAATGCGCACGTGGCCGGAACTCGACCTCGATCGCGAACTTCGCCACGCCCTGCCGGAGCTCGTCCACGGTGCCGCCTGGCGTGATCCGGCGCACCCGGAAGCGCGGCTCCCAAAGGTCGATCGCCGCCGCCATGAGCAGCATCAAGGCCGAGAACAGCCGCGCATTGAGATGGCGGCCGAGCAGCTCCACGAGGCCGGCCCCCAACTCGCGCAGGAGCACATGCGAGCCGATGCGCGAGAAGAACAGGATCTCCACCGACTGCAGCGCGCTCTGGTAGTTCGAGAGCGGGGCGCCCGTGCTTCGGTCGAAGTCCATGGGAGCCGCTCCTACTCTGGCGGGTTGGTCTGCGATCCGCCGCGCTGGACGCCCGTGTGAATATGGCTGGAGCCGATATTGCGGCCGTCATGAGTGACGCGGCCGCCGGTGACGGTGAGGCCGTCGCCGGAGATCCGCACTCTCGTGCCGCCCGCCGTGACCACCAGCGCGCCATCGGCGACGGACAGGCGCACGCCGGCATCCTCGAAGACGTTGGCGTTCATGTCGGCATTCGGGCTGGCGTGCTCGCCGCCGTAACCGCCGCGCAGAAGGAAGCCCTGGCGCATGTCGCCGTTCGGGCTGATCTGGCCGACGATCTGACCGACCTTCAGCGGCACGCTGGTCTTGCCGGTCTCGGGATGCGGCAGCCAGGGCGAGAGCCAGTCGCCGCCCTCGCCGTCCTGGCCGAGCTTCAGACGATAGCCCTTCTCGGGATCGACCTTCGCGACCGTGCCGACCCGCAGGAGGTTGGCGACGGTGGAGCGCGTTTCCTCGACCAGCTGCCGAAGCTCGGCGATCTTCCGATAGACCGACATCAGGGCACCTCGCGCGAGCCGTTGCCGTCGATGGAAACGCCGCTGCCGACAAAGGCCGGCGTCAGGCGCTCGGCATCCGCCGCCAACGGGCCGAGCCCAAGCGCCGCCAGTTCGCGCCGTGTGAGACCGTGGCGGGCCTGGCCCTGTTTCCAGTCCGGCATGGCGTCGCCGACGAGGCCGCGCATGGCCAAACTCTGCGTGCGATAGGTTTCGTCGCCGCTCGCCTCCATCGCCTCGAGGACGCGGGCGATCGGCGCGGCCGGATCGAGCGGCGTTCCGCGAACCGGATCGGGCAACAGGGATACCGTGATGCGGGTTTGATGTCCGGCCAGCTTCTGACCGTTCTCCGCCGTGCGCCGGCTGCCGACCTCGACCCGGTCCACCCCAACGAAGAGCGAGCGGAAAATGTCCGCCCATTCACTGTCGGGATCGGAAAGCGCGTCGAGGACCTGCCGCTGAACCAGATCGAGAAAGAACTCGAAGCTGCGATCGCTGGCCGGGATCGACACGCCGACGATCGTGGTCTGGCCGGTCGCGCGATCGAGCTCGGTCATCGCCATGGAGATGCCGATCTCGATCACGAGAACGCAGGCCCCGTTCGTCGCAAGATCGCGGCCCATGACGTCCACGGCGACGCCCTCGTCCGTATAGACGGACACAAAGGGCGCATCCTCGCCGGTCCGCAACCGCCCGTCCGCCAGGATATCGAGCGCGCCGTTCGGACTGTCGAGCACGTTGTCGCCGACCAGCGTGCGGCCCCGAAGGGCCTCGACGGCGGCAATGCGAAGGGCGATCCGGGCAAGGCTCATAGTTCCCCCAAAGCCAAAACGAGGCGCGTGTCGCCCCGATCGTCGATCCGCAGCACCTGGAACCAGGGCTGCCCCGGCCGATCGAGCGCGCAAACCCGGTCGTCCTCACGAACCACCAGATCGGGATAAGCGGCGCGATCGACATGAAGCTCGGCTTTGCCGGCCGCGATGCGCGTGCTCCAGTCCTGCGCGAGACCGCCGGACAGGTTCCGCTCGTCGCCCCCGCCGACTCGAAGAACGGCGCGGATGTCGCGTGCGTGGCGCTCGGCATCGAGCACCCCGCGCCGAAGAAAGGAAAACCGAACCGGCTCGGCAAAGGTCCGGTCGACGGCGGCGACGATGCGGGACCGCAGGTCGCCGCCCGATCCCATGACCGGCATGGGTCAGCTTGACGCGGTGAGAGCCGCCGCGATCTCGGCCTTGGTGGCGTTCGCGGGATGCTGGATGTCGCGCGCCTTCGCGAGAGCAACCAGCTCGTCGCGCGTCAGCCCGTCGAGGTCGAGGATTTCAGTCGATGCGGGCTCGGCCTCGGTCTCGGCGAACTGCCCGCCCTGTCGGAAGCGGCCCCCGTGGAAGCCAGGTTCGGTGACGATGCCCATCTTACTTCGCCTTTCCGGAGATCAAGGTTTCGGGGCGCGTCGCGACCGGCAGCGGATAGCTATAGATCTCGACGCGGTCGAAGGCGTCGCGCCCCGAATTGTCCGGCAGGATCAGGCCGTAATATTCGCGGCCCCGCTGGTTCAGGAACGGCTTGAACTCGTTCGCAGGCGAGTAGCCGACCTTGAAGGCGCCGCGCAGGCCGATCGGGAAGAAGCGCGCTTCCGCCGTGTCGATCGCGATGGTCGAGCCGTCGTCCGTGCCGCGATAGTTGATGAAGACGATGTCTTCGATCTCGATCGACGAGAAGCCCTGGATGTTCTCCAGCGAGGAGGCCCGCTCCGTGCCGAGCTTGGATTCCTTGATCTGCTTGTGGTTCACGAGCAGGTCGAAGAACTCGTCGCCGACGAGCGCGCCGATCCGGGCGCCCGGCGTCCAGGCGCCCTTGGCCGCCTTGATCATCTGCCGTTTCAGGTCGCGGCACTTCTTGCGCACGTCCGTTTCCGGCTTGTCGAGTTCGAAGTTGACGACCGCCGGGCGGGCGATGCCCCAGAAGTTGAACCAGTCGACAATCACCTTGCCGTTGGAGTCAAGAACCTTCCCCTGCACCGCCCCGAAGCGCATGTGCTCCATGGTGAGTTCGAGATCCTCGAGGATCTGGCGCGTGCGATCGGCGATCTCCGCCGCGACGTCGCGAGTCTGCACCTCGAAGGGCAGTGCCGTGACGCCGGCGAGCTGCGAGGCCCAGACCGTCGAGCCCTTGGCGAGACGCACCGTGTCGAACTTGCGAACCGTGTCGGTCTCGACGTCGAGCTCGACGGGCGGTGCTCCCATCTCCGAAGTCGGGATCAGCGACATGGTGCCGCCGCGCAGTTGAACGGCGATGGTGCGCGAGCGCGAATAGATCGGCTCAAAAATGCCGAGGCCGCCCAGCAGCGAGGGCCGGAACACGGTGCGCTCCACGATCTCCTCGTGGAATTCGATCGCGCCCCAGCCGTTCTGATTGAAGATGTCGGTGACAAGTGCCATCGGGTGCGGCCCTCCTTATCGGCCGACAATGCCGAGCGCGGCGAGGCTCGCCATCGCAGCGGTCTTCTGTGCATCGGTTGTGCCCGCGCCCCAGTTGAGCGCGTCGGCATGGACCTCGGCGTCGCGCGCGGTGATCGTCCGGCGCACATCCTGGGCGGTCGCATCGCAGCCTTCCCAGAGGATCGCGACGGCCTTTTCCGAGCCGTCCGCCGCCCCGGGCGCGAAGGTCGAGAGCTTGCCGCTCGCCGTGATCCGGCCGAGCACGGTGCCGGCCCGGAGCTTGCCGGCACCGCTCGCGACGATCGCCTGTTCGCGCGAGCGATAGCCCTGCGCTTCCGACACGAGATAGTGCCCGGCCCCGGCGGTCCGGTCCTGCGTGAGAATGTCCATGGGTCAGCTCCCTTAGCGGCGCTTGTTGCGGGCGTCGGCTGCCGCCGACAGGATCGCGCGGTCGCCGTTCGGCCTCGGCCCCTCACCGCCGCCGTTCAGCCCCTCGGCGTTCATCACGCGCTGCTGGAAGGCGGTGACGCCCGTCGTCGTCAAGCTGGTCGCTGCCGGGCCATCGCCCTGCACGGAGGGCGCAGCGCCTTTCGGCGCGCGGGCGAGCGCAGCCTTCACCTTCTCGACCGCGTCATCGGTCTCGTCGGCGAAGTAGGAGGCAAGGCTCTCGCGGCCCTTCGCCTCGTCGAGCGCCATGATCTCCGACCGGCGCTGGCGGGCGGAGGCGAGCGCCGCCGCCACGGCGGATGCGATCGCAGCACTGTGGTCGGGAGCGTTGCCCCCGTTCGGGTTGTCGGCCACGGGGGGCTCCTTGTTCGGTTGGGTGGTCTGGGGCTGCGCGGATGCGACCGGGGCGCCCGGGCGCCGCGAAACGGCGAGTGTCCAGTTCCGGCGCTTGGCGAGCGCCGTGAGCTTTTGCGGCGCATGGGTATAGGCGCGGTAGTCGAAGGCGGCGACGGGCTCGGCCTTGCCGGTGCCCGCCTCGTCTGCGAAGCCATCGGCCACCGCGTCTTCAGGCGCGTACCAACGCTCGGCCTTCATGATCGCCCGGCACTCGGCGGCGGTCTTGCCGCTCTTGTCGGCATAGACACGGGCATAGGCCGTCGCGAGCGCCTCAAGGCCCGCCATGGTCTTGTTGTGCTCGTCCACTGTTCCGAAGGTCCAGGACGCCGGATCGTGGATCATCAGGACCGACCCAGCTGACATGGTGACCGTGTCGCCCGCCATGACGATCAGCGACGCGGCAGAGGCCGCGATCCCCTCCACGACGAAGTTCGTCGGACCGGCGCGTCCGGCAAACAGCGCATGGATCGCTGCCCCTTCGGTCGCGATACCGCCGCCCGAGTTCACATGCACCGTCAGCGTCGCGTCCGTATCGATCTGCGCGAGGGCGAGAAGCACGTCGCCATAGGTGAAATAGTCGCCGTCCCAGAGGTCGCCGACATTGCCGGACAGCGTCAGCTTTCCGTCATTCAAGATTGCGGCCATGTGGCCCTCCCTCAGTAAGGCCGGGCGCGCGCCGGCAGGGCATAGCGGGTGCGCCGCACGGTTTCCCCTCGCGCCTGTGCACAGCGCCGCAAGGCCTCGTTCAGGGCGCGCGTCACCTCGGCGAGCGAGGCGTTGGCAAAGCGCGTCATGTCAGAGCCGAAGCGCGCCTCGGTAATCATCTCGCCTGTCAGCAGGGCTTCCTCGACACGCCGAAGCTTGGCGGCCCGCGCGCACCAGTCGATTTCGTCAGCCATCGTCAGTCCCTCCCGACGGTTCGCGGTTGCCGTCCGCCGCCATCCCGTTCGGCCCGGCGCCTCCGGTCGATCGACCAAAGGGCGTGGGGATTCCGAGCTCGGTGAGCAGCTTGACCTCGCGCCCGATCTGCATGGCCGTTTCTTCCCAGTCCCGCCCGAGCAGCGCGGCTTCGTCGGCGAGCGAGGACAGACCGAGTTCCAGGCGCAGACGAGAAGCCTGCGCGCTCTTGGCATCGTCGGCGCTCGGTTGCGCCGGCCCCTGCCATTCGGCCCAAACGACGCGATCCCGGTTGGCGACGAAGGCGGCGTAGCCACCGCGGAAGGGGATGCGCCCTTCGCGGATGCTTTCCTCGAGCCAGGCCTCGTAAATCGCCTGCGCGAAAGGCACGGCGATGCGCTCGCGTCGGCGCAGGACAATCGGCCAGATCGAAGCGTTGCCCATGCGGACCGACGAGTAGGTCGCGCCGCTGTGGTCGCCCGTGAAGCTCTCGACCGTGACGCCTATGCGGCGCGCCATCTCGCGCTTTAGGTCCTTCGAATAAGGCAGATATTGCGAGCCCGGCGTCGCCGCCGTGTGCATCTCGAACTCTTCGCCGGGGCCGAGATGGTTGACTTGCGAGGGGCCGGTGATCGACAGGCTTTTCTCGCGCAGGGCGCCGAGCCGCGCGTCCCACAGATCGACGAAGTCCTGCGCCAGCTCCTGCAACCCATCGAGCGAGGTCGCGTCCTCATCGTCGGCGAGCTTCCGGATCGCCTCGAAGGCCTCGTCGCTTGGCTCCGGGCTTTTAATGGTCGCCGCGAAAATGGTCTGCAGGAGCGCCGTCGCGAGCGTCGCGTCAGCCAGCTGGTCGGACTGGGCGAGAACCTTCAGGATCGGCGCCAGCACCGAGATGCCGCGCGCCGAGCCGGGATTGTCACTGCGGTCCATGACATGGATCACGTCCGACGCGCGGATGTCGCTGTCGATCTCCATGCCGCCCTGGCGACGCCTAAATCGGTAGGCCCGGACGCGGCCGCGCGCATCGTGCAGAATGCCCTGATCGAGCCCTTCGAATTCGTTCGAGCTGCGTGGCAGGCGGTGCGGCGACACGAGCGAGACCTTGGTCCCGGACCGCACGCCATAGGTCTGCCGCTCGGCACGCGTCAGGAAGTCGAGAACGCCAAAGGCCTCGCCATAGACGAGATAATGGCGGACAACGGCGTCCAACATCTCTGCGATCGTCGCCTTGCCGGCGAGATCACATTCCGCCGGCGTCCAGGCCCAGCGCCGCCATTCCGCCTCGACGAGGCGACACCAGGCGGCACGTTGCTTGTCGGTGTAGCCGAGGCCCGTCAGGTCCGGCCGGGCATTGAGTTTCAGTTCGGTGCCGATCGTGTCGGCGACGACCTGGTCGGCCGCACCGGCCAGCCAGCCCGAATTGTGCAGGAAGTCGAGGGCGAGCGCTGCGGCCCGCCCGGCGGCTTCCCGCACATCGAGATGCTGATCCCGTGCGACGGCACGCCGACCCGCCAGGAGGCCGGCCGCGTCAGAGCGCAGGTAGCGGGAGACGGCGCTGCGAGAGCGTGGCGCAGGCGGAATGGCGTCGACAGAGCGCCCCGCCTGGACGCTAACGCGGGGCTTTTCTCGCATCGTCTTCCTGTTCTAGCTGTACCCCTTCCAGCGCGTGCGCTGCCGGGGCTTGGGCGGAATGGCGTCCTCATCGTCCGTTTGACGGGCTTTCCGCTCCTTTCGAGCGGGCCGGGCAAACGGGCTTTCATCGGCGGCCTCGAAGAGATCGGCGACGTCCTCGCGGCCGTGCACGTCGATCAGAAGGTCTTCCCAGCGCTCGGCCGTCAGGCGGCGCTTGCGCTCGATGTGCCAGGCCAGCGCCAGGGCGTAGACCGTGGCGTCGAACCAGTCGTTCTTGCGCCCCACGATCTTTCGCCAGACGCGATGCGCCGACGAATTGACGAGGCGGCGACTGCGCTTCGTCTGCGCGGCTCGAATTTCCTCGTCCGGATCGACCAGCCGCTCGGCGGTCATCTCCTGGGCGAACTCCTCGTCGCAAAGGTCGGGCGGCATGTGCAGCGTGTTGCGCGGCCAGCGCCCGGCCTCGTCGGTGCCCAGCACGAAGTTGGCAAGGCCGGCCGTGACCTCGGTCTTGGCGTCGTAAAGGCCGACCGGATAGAGCATCACCTTGGAGACGATGCGTCCGTTGCGATCCTTGATGTCCCGCTTCACCGGCGTCCCAAGCCAGGGCAGGTTCGGCTGGTGCCGCCCGTCGAGCGCGTAGACATTCGGCCGCCCCGAGCAGAACCGATACACGCGGTCCGTCGAGAAGCCGGAGTCCACGCCGGACAAGTCCAACCCCTTTTCCGCACCGCCGCCCGCCACGGGATAGGTGCGCGCGAGGGCGTCGGCGAGGGCTATCCACGGCTCGTCCGTCTGGTCGGGTGCGCCCTCGAAGATCTCGCGGTCGATCAGCCAGCGCTGCCCTCGCGGACCGATCGCGTAGACCAGCCACTTGATCCCGTAGCCCTGGACGTCGGCGGCCGACACGAGGAGCGCCGCCTCGCGGGGCACGAGCCGCGTGTCGAAAGGCCTGGCGCGTGCCGCCTCGACGATCTTCTCCCAATCGACCGTGACACCGCCCGGATCGTAAGGGATCGCAAGGTCCTGCTGGCAGAACACGCGCAGCTTCGTCGTGTCGCCCTCGGCCTCGGTCCACCGCATCCAGATGTCGGCGAAGCGCTCGCGCGGCGCGTAGGCCGCCCAGAGGTGATAGCTCGGCTGCCAATCGCGGCAGCGCCCCTCGCAGGGCAGGCAGCGCCAAGCTTCCAGCGTCTCCGCGTCCATGTAACCCGGCACTGCCGGATCGCCCTCCGGCACCCGCATCGCCATCCAGACGCCACGCCGGAGCATCTCGCCCTTATGGCCGTCGAGGATCGCTCGATCGCAGGAGACGCAACGAAAATGCGCCCCGAACCCCTCGCCTTCCTCCGGCCCGCGCATCTGTTCGAGCTCCAGCGGCTGGAACATCTCGCAATGCGGGCACGGCACGTAGAGCAGCCTCCGGTCGCCAGCCTCGAAGTCTGCCGTTATCGGGCATTCCCCGGCGATGCCGGGCGTCGATCCCTGCCACTCCTTGGCAAGGTCGCCATACATCTTCTGTCGGGCGCGTGCCTGATCGCGCGGCGAGCCGCGTCCATCGACGTCTCGCGGGTAGCCCGTGACCTCGTCCATCGCAAGATTCTTGATCGAGACCATCTGCAAGCCCTTGGAGGAGCCTGCGTTGACGATCTGCGCGAAGCCGCCGGCAAAGCGCTTGAAGCTCGTAGTGGAGCCCTGCTCGTCCCGCGAGTTCACGGGCAGCACCTTGTGACGGATGCGTGGGCTCGCCTCGATCGTCGGCTGCAGCTTCACCCGGTTGAACTTGGCAGCCTCCTCCAAGGTCGGCAGCACGATCATCATGGAGCCCGGCGCCTGGTCGACCGTGAAGCCGAACCAGTTCTCGATGGCGGTGGACTTGCCGAGCTGCGCCGCCCAGCGCGCCGCGACCCGGCGTGCCGGATGGTCGGGATGCAGACAGTCTTGCGGCTCGCGCAGATAGGGCACGCGGTCCGTCACGAAGTCACCAGGCCAGGGCGAGCCGGATTCGGGCGACACCTTGCGGTAGCGGTCGGCCCATTCGCTGATGGTCAGGTCCTCGACCGGCCGCGACGCTGCTTCGAGACCTCGAAACAGAACCTCTGCCCCATGCGGAAGCTCTCGAAACAGCTCGCGCGTGCCATGTTGGGTCATTGCAGGCTCGTCCCGTTCGCGGCCTCGTCCAGGGCATCGGCGTCGCCATCGTTTTCCCGCACCCGCCGCATCGCATCGAGGCGCTGCAGGATCTCCTGATGAAAGACCTCGACGCCCTTCTTGGCGAAGGTCTTCAGCGCCAGGCGCACCGTGCGCTCCTCCCATCCGAAGCGGACCGAGAGGCTGGCGGCCTCGCTCTCGACGGCCCGCTCGAAGGCGCTTTGCATCAAGGCCAGCGCCTCGCGACCGGCCCGATCGACCTCGCTCGTGACCGTCAGCTGCTTGCGACGATGCGCGAGATCCATCTCGCGCATCTCGGCCTCGGCATTCGCCTTCCGCGCCGCGCCGTCCGACTGCGATCCAGGAAAGCGCCGGCTGGGCTCGGCCCCCCGCGCCGGCGCAGCCGGCAACCGCAGCCGGATGTTCTCACCGCGATGGGTGATCAGCGCATCCAGATCGACGAGGTTCGACTGGCCCGCTCGCCGGAGCGGAAGCGCTTCGGCATGCTGCTTCAGGTAGCGCGAAAGGGTCGAGCGATCGACCGTATCGCCACGCTCGGCCAGCGCCGTCGCGGCGTCGGTGATCGACACCCACGTTCCGTCGTCGCTCATAACCATCTCCGTGCATCCGTGCGCCCTGCACGTGCGTGCCGTGTACCGCTTTTCGCCCGTTCCACTGCCGAACCCTCGGGCGTCGCCGCCTCGTGAGGGGCAGTTGGCGGCGGAAACGGTCCCTGAACCGGGGGGTGTGGCGCGAATGGCACACCCCGCCGACGCCGGCCAACTGTGCCCCTAGCTGACGACGCCCTTCGTGGCGCGCTTGACCTCGTGTTCGATGCGACGCGGGAGCACCTCAGCCGCCGTTTCCTCGAAGGCCGCCGCGCTCGCTCCCTGCACCATCTCGTTCGGGATCACGACACCCGACTTCGCCCTGGCGATCGGCATGCGCGCTGGGCCAGTGCGGTACATCGCATGACCGTTGGCGACGAAGGCACCCGATGCCAGACGGTTTGGCCACGCGCCGCCCTTCAAGAACGTCGCAGCGAACACGGCCTTTCGGCCGAAGGGCGAGGCCACGACGCCTGCGTCGGTCTCGCTTGGCTTGAAATACTTCAAGCTGATGTTCCCGCCTTCGCCCTCGATGGAATAGGTCAGCTTTTCCCAGCTAGAGCGCCGAACCTTCAGCGCCTTCGTCACGACCTTGGCCTGCAGCCCGGTCTGTTTGGTGAGCGCACGACGAACCTTCGTCTTCGCCATCTCACCCGTCCGGTTTAGAGCACGATTGAGAGCCTTGCGGCTTTCATCGTTCCCCAACGCCCGAATCGCTTCGGAAAAGCGCTTGAGTCCGCGGACGTCTTCCCAACGCAGATCAACGCGCATGAGGGCCCCTGAAAAGCAAATGTCCCGGAAACCGTCGGCCCAAGAAGGGATTTGACCGCGCTCCCAAGTCGATGTGATGCGATGGCGTAAAGATCGTATATCCACGCAAACAAGGGGAGGTTTGCGCGTTCAGCCTTCCCATAGCGTGACATACAAGGGCCAAGCGATCGAATGCGGAGCACGACGTTTACCACCGCCGGCATCCTCCCTGCCGAACGTTACGAAGCGTGGCGCGAGCGTCCTTGGCCCTCAGCAGCCAGGATGTTTCACACGGACAAGCCGTCCGGTGAGTTTCACTCCCATACTCAGTCTTATAAACTTGGCAACATCATCATGAATGACACGCGCATGACCGGCCAGACCTACGGTCGTACGGCGCAGCTGATCCGTTCAGATGGGTTCGATGGGGTCATGATCAGCGTGTATCTATCGGGCCGGTTCCATGGTGAGACGGCGGTGGGTAGCTATAAAGGTGGCCGGGGTGCGGTCATGTTCAAAGACTCCAGCGCCCCCTCCATCCATTCTTCATCCAATGCCCGCTTCATCAATCTGATGTTCAATCGGGAGGACATTCAGCGTCTTGTCCCCAGCATCGATCGCCTGCAAGGGTTCGTTATGACGGGAAAGGATGCCGCCCCTTTGGTGCAGCAGGTCGCTAAATATCTCACGCATTTGCCCAACGCCGCCGACGAGTCAGCCGCGAAGGCAGGCGAAGAACTGACAGGCACCATTCTATCCGTTTTGAACTCGACGGGTGAGATGTCGCTCAGCGAGGAAGCTCACTTTTCGCTTCTACAAACCGAAGTCCGCTGGATCATACAGCAGCGCTACCGCGAGGCCGATCTCGACGTCGCGCGGATCGCCGCTCTGGCGCGCGTGTCCCGCGCGACCCTTTACCGGGCTTTCGCGGACGAGGTAGGCATCTCGGCCTATGTCACTCGCATCAGGGTACAGATGGCCGCTACAGCATTGGCTGATCCGCAGGACAAAAGATTGATCAGCGAAATCGCCTTATCGGTCGGCTTTGACCAAATGAGCAACTTCAATCGTGTGTTCAGGCGCTTCTTCAACTGCACCCCGCGCGACTGGCGCGCTCGATTCCGCCAGGTCAGAGCATCTGCCTAGGCGCAGTAGACAAATCCCTTATAGCCGCGAACGACTAGATGGCGACAACCGGCCATGGGAAGGCGTGAGGGAACAGATCGATCATGTCACGAATAAGAAGGTCGCGAGCGATCGAGAACTCAGCCTGTAACGGATTGCTTGGCTCAGGATCATACCTCTCAAGGGCATGAACCAAGGCTACCCCGAGATCCGCACTCATCGGCTTACAACGGAACGCTTCCGCTGCAAGCGTTAATTCGTAGAGAGCAGCTAGGCGATCAGCATTATCCATCACAGCAGCTCATAAGAAACCCCGGCAGCGATGGTCTCGCTCCGGGGCACTTCTTCGTAGCATGAGAGCTATGTCAAATCCAGGCGCACGTCAAGCGGCCTCCGGGGCTGCTGATGGCGCGCTTGTGGATGGCCGCACCCGGAGCACCCGAGGCGCCGAACGCCGTTCCTCGCCTTCCCAAGGCCACAAAGGAACATTGCAGGACGCGACGAAGAACCGTTCGAGCTTGGTCCGTAATAAACGGGACAGATGATGCAACGCCAGCGCCCAGGCCTGATACTCGATCCGCTCGGCCAAGAGCAACGAAGGGCACGGGTCGAGGTACTGCTTGTTGAAGGCGTCCTTGTAAGGGCGACGTGACTTGGAATTCCAGCCTTCGAGTTCGCGCATCATCGGTGGCTTGCCTGGCCCGGCCTCATTCACCACCCGAAACCACGCCGGCTTCCCGTTCGCCCCCTTCACCGTGCGCCGATAGATCGGCCCATGATCCTGCCACGTCGGCTCGCCGCCGATCACCGCCCGGCGCATCACCGTCGCCCCTAGCCGATCTCCCTTCGGGCAGGCGATGGCCCAGGCCCGAGCGTGAGCGTCGGCCCGCTCGGCAGCGGTCAGCCCCTCGCAGTCCCCAAGCCCATCCCATCCTTCTGGGAACCCGATCTCCCACTCGGCGAAGGCCCGCACCGCCTCGTTCACCACATAGGCGTCGGGATGCGGATAGACCAAGGGCCGATCGTCCGGCGCCGGTCCCGACGTGTCCACCCGAACGCCGAGCACGGCCAGCCGCTCGATCGCGTCCCAGGGTGAGGCCGTGACCACCCAGCGGTCGCGCTCGTCTTCCAGGAACCGATCCAGCTTGGGCATTTCCTCCCGATAGACCCAAGCCAGCAAGTTGCTGATGTCGATCGTCTTTTTACTCACTGACCAAACCTTGCGAGAGTTGAGCGATAGTTTTCCGATGGTTTGAGAGGGTTTGATAAGACCCGATTTATCGAGGAAATACAGTGGGTTGAAAGGGTTTTGAGAGGGTTGCGATAGTTTTTCGGGGTCCATCACATAAGAGGACCATTGGACGGAAGACGGTCTTACGCGCGCACACGTGAGAAACCCTCGCAACCCTCGCAAAGCCTTGCATCACAGGGCTTTGCGATAGTTCACGTGTCGTCCGAAACCCTCGCAAACCCTCGCAGACTATCGCGAGCGGAGGGCGTAGCTTTCCCAATCCCTCGAAAGAGGGCAGCACGAAGCTCTATACGGCAAGAGGCGGACGGGGCGAAGCGGCTATGGTGGTCGAAGCATCGTGTAAATCCTCATAAATGGCTCAAGGCGCGCACCTTGCATGGCGGGGCGGAAACGTATGGGTGGCCTGTGCGGCGCTATTCCTCGCCATCCTTGGGGGCTGGGCCGGCATACCCTTCGGGATATTCCTCCGGCTGTTCCTCGCCATGCCCCCGGCCTCGGCGCTGGCGCTCCGGCACATCCACGAGCTTGACGTTGAGGTAGCGCCGAATGCGTCCGTCCTCCCGCTCGTGGTGCTTGACCATGATGCGCCCGAAGAGCGTCTGCTTGATCGGCAGGATGGCACTGTCTTCGGCGAAGGCGAGATAGGCCTCGTACATTTCACGGGCCGTCACCGATCCCCCGTGATCGGCCACTACGCACCGATCCCGAAACGCGGCTGTCGGATCCATCGCGGCCCGGTACTTCTTGTTCTGGACCGTCACGTCGGTCGGCGTGACCAAGCCCTCGCGCAGATAGATCAGCGCGCCTTCGATCAGCCAGTTCAGGATGCCGGAATGCTCAGCCTCGAACTCGCGCACCACTTCATCGAAGTTGCGTTGCCGCTCCACCGGGATCGTCACCGGCCAGTGGATCACCTCCAGGCGCCGCCAGATGCCGTTGGAAAGGTCCGTGATCTTCGGATAGCCGTTGCCCGACATATGCGTGGTGAAGAGCGGATAGAACTCGAAATACCCGCCAAACAGGGGCCGCGCGGCGATCTTTTCGCCGCCGGTCAGCTTCTTAGCGAGATCGACGCGCAGCTCCTCACCCTCTGGCAGTTCGGGCACGCGCAGAAGCCGCGCGTTTGGAAGCCGGGCGAGATCGGGCGACGCGCCGCCCGCCTGCCCGCTCTCGCCGAAGAAGCTGTTCGCTTCGAGCGTCACGGCATAGCCGCCGAGGACGCGGCAGATGACCTCCATGACGATCGACTTGCCGTTGGCGCCCGACCCTAAGTGGAAGAAGATTTTCTGAGGCGTGATGCCGAGAAGGCCAAGCCCGAACGCCACTTGGAGGAAACGGCGCCGAGCCCTGTCGGGCATGAACTCTTCAAGGAACGCGGTCAGCCTCGGGCACGTCGCCTTCGGATCGTAGGACGTGGGAATGACCGCCGTGATGTAGTCCTGCCGATCGTGCCCGATCCTCACCGCGAAGCGCGCGTACTTGGCCGGGACGACGCTGGGAGCATCGGCTGGGGCGTCCTCGCGTTCCAGATCAGGGTTCGGCACGAGCTCTGTTCCGTGGTGGAAGGTGAGCGTATGCCCCCTCACGGCGACCTTGTAGTGATCCGAATTGAAACTGTCGGCATCGCGCAGAAGGTGCGGCGCGGCGCATTTTAGCATGGCGTCGATCTGCCGGGCGTTCTTCGAGTAGACGGCCCAGTCCAGACGCTCGGCCGCCCGCTTCGTGAACTGGCCTTCGATGCGCTCGGCCTTCTTGATCACGTCGCGATCGTCGTCCGTGCGGCTTCCCTCCGGCTTGTCGCGGGCTTTCTTGGCTTCCGTGATGATGAACATCTGCCCGTTTGAAAGCCGCAGGCAGTCCGCCTCCAGGAGAATGCGATCCCCCAGGAGCTGGGCGAGCCCGTGCGCGGCGCTGTTACCATTGGCGATGTCCCAATGTGTGCCGGTCCACACGCCATAGAGCGCGGTCTTGCCACCCTCCTGCCGCAACACGGTGAGATCGGCCCCGAAATGCGCGATCAGCCGGCGTCCGTTGTCGGTGTCCGAATGATCGAGGCCGGCGCACCAGAGAACAATGCGCTCGCTCGCGTCTTCCGTCTGCGCGGCGCGCGGGATGTCCAGCGATCGCGCGACGGGAAGGTCCTCGCCTTCCTCCGGAATCACATCGGCCGCAGCCGTCAGCGCGGGGCCGCTTTGGCTTTTGGCGTTGGCCAGCATCTCGCTGATGGCAGCGAGGCGTGGGTCGGCTTTCTTCGTCATGTCAGTGTCCGTGGGGAGTGAGGGCAAGAATGTCCGCGAAGTCCATGCCTTCGGGAGGCCATGCGACATCGACGAGCGCACCGCCGGACTGGAGGCGGGTCTTGGCCCGCTGCATGTCCGAGACGGTCGAGACCTGTTCGCTGTCGCCATCGGCGACGAGCAGGATTTCGGTGATCCAGGGCGGCACCTGCATGGCGTCGGCCGGGCTTTGATCGGGCTTGGGAACGGCGCCCTTCACGAACACGGCGCGCGGCACCCCGTTGCGGTTGGGCTTTTTCAAGGTCGGGTGCGTGATGCGCGAGGCGGGGTCGGCCGGGCCGGCAAGGTTGCCGAGATCACCGGCAGCGGCGTAGATCGTATCGGCCCGAACGCCGTCCCCCAGCGCCGCCGCGATGGTGTTTTCGATCCCCTCGCCCGACACGAACCGCGTGCGATGCGGGTCAGGCAGAATGAGACCATCCAGCTCGTAGAACCCGATCAGCGGGATCATCCCGCCCTTCTTCGTCCCGCGCATCTTCTTTGTCGGCAAGGCCTCGCCGCGCGGGGTCTTCGGGTCGCGCAGCACGGGGCGAAACTTCGGCCGTCGTGTCAGATCGATCCACGTCAGATGACAGCCGACGATCTCGCCGGACGGCAGAACGAAGGGCGCGACCATGGCCGGACCGGTGAACAACTCCACGGGCACCCCGCGTGGATCGCGTTCGTCCTCGCCGTGCCAATAGGTCTCGACCATGCTGGTCCGCAGGAACGGCGTCACCGGCAGGTCGCGGGCGTAGCGATCGAGGCGCCGTGCGAGATAGATCGAATGCAGCCCCTCCGGCTGCGCGTTCAGCCATTTGCCGCGCGCAAGCTGTTGCTGACGCTCGCGATAGATGTTGGCGTCCCGGTCGCGCTTGGCCGCCTTCGCCTCGTTCTCGCGCCGCCGCGCCGCCAGCCGCTCGGCGCGCGCCGCCGCTTCAGTCGGGTCCTCCTCATGCCCATCCGGCACGGGCCGCCCGGAAACCGCCGCGCAGGCCTCCAAAAAGTCCGAGGCCCGAGCCAGGTCGAGGCCGAGCACATGCGCGGCAAGGCCGATCGCATCCTTGCCCTGCGCCGCACCCCGGCAGAGCCAGGCGTTCTTCGTCGGGTTGACCTGAAAGCGATCCCTGCCGCCGCAGACAGGGCAAGGCCCGACATGCTCGCCTGTCACGCTCACGGCGCGGAGAGGCCCAAGCGGCAAACGGTGCATCGCCTCGGAGATCGTGACACTCCGCGCCTCTTCGACAAACAGGTCTTTGGCCCGAACCGCTGTCGCCATCATTGCGGCTCACCGCAGATCAGGGCGAGCGGTACGAGCACGGCGGGCGAATAGACCCGTCCGAAGCTCATGCGCTCGCCGCCCTGCGCGCCAGGCAGGCGCAGGAGCGGCCCCGCCCAGCCGTCGCACCAGTACGAGCGCGTGAACAGCCGGCGCAGCGTCGGGTGATCGGCGGCGATGGCGACGAACACCGACACCGGCGCAGGCCGCACGACGACGCCCATGGCTCGCAAGGCCCGCTGCGCCGGATGGCCGAACCCGGCGGTGCGAATAGCCACGCCGACGCTTCCATCACCGATCGGAACTTCGGCACCGATCACCGGCGCGCGCAAAAGGAAGTCGAGGCACCCGGCCCCGTCATGCATTGCGAGCTCGTGCGGCTCGGGAGGGCTCTTGCCGCCCCCTTCGGAAACGACCTTCAACGCCCAACCCTCACTCTGAACTTGACGGATCGAAGATGCGGCCGCTCGCCGAGCACCGTGTCCAGCCGACGCCAGGATCGGCGCCCGGCGCGGACCTCGCGGTCCTCTGCGCGGAAGTCGGATGCGAGGCGGTTGATGGCTTGGAAGACACCGGCCGCCTGCGCAACCGGCCGCTCGAACCGATGTGCCATGTAGAGGTCGTACAGCGCCGCGCCGCGCTGGAGACGGCGGTTGTTCCAAGCCGAGCGATGGCCGGCGCAGCAGAACTCCCGCTCTTGCGGGCCGGGCGCAAGGTCGCAGCCGCATTCAAGACAGGCGTTTAAACGCACCGTCACAGCAGCCTCGCGAGGCCATCCGCCGTGCGCTTGGCGACCTTGTCACGCTCGGCCTTGAGAAACGCGCTGACGCGCCCCACCGTGAGCGCTTCCGCTCCGGGGATCGTGTCGAGAAACAGAAAGCCGTCTGCGCCGCGCCACTCGGCCGCCGCGATATCGCAGCCCGCCACGCCCTTGCGCGCCCAGGCGGCGTTCATCGTCGCAACGATGTCGGCGATGAAGGCAGAGGCATTCCCCTTCGGATCCTTCATGCCGTCGGCCGCGATGATGCGAATGGGCAAAAATGAAGGCTGGGAGCATTGGGTCATGGCACCCAGCCCTCCGGCTGTGTTACCGTGCAGGTTGTGCGACCTGCCTGGGAGACAACCTCGTGATTAGAAGCGTGAACGATGCGCTCAAGCTGAACATCGCTTGCACGCAGTGCTCGCACACGTTCGAAGAAAGCTTGAGCTGGCTTAAGCTGAATTCGGACCTTGCGTGCCCGTCCTGTGGACAACAGCTCAAAGTTCGCATCGAAAGCGGTGGCGTGATCGAACGCATGGGCGGGATCGCGGATCAGTTCGAACAGACCTTGGCCCGGTTTCGCGAACCTCTCAATCGAGACGATCAGCGTCGTTAGAGCGACGATCGCGCTTCGGCAGTCGACGCGGATGGGAAGGGTTTCAGCCGTCACTTCACCGCCTCGCGTGAAGCCGTCTGAATGGATCGTATGACCGCTCGCCAGATCGTCATGCCCCGAACTCCACGGCATCCAGAAGCTCGCTCGCAACGCCGATCAGCTCGCGCAGCTCGCGGGCAACGTTGACGCGGTCGCACTGGTCGACGCGCCCGTCAGCCAGCGCGGCGAGGATCGCGAGCTTGCTTTCGGCGCTTTCTTTCGCGATCCGCGCCACGTCCTCAATCGAGAGCGGGCGCCGCACCCGCTCCGGGTCAGCCTTGTGCCGCTCCACCAGCCATTCGGACACGATCGGCCGTTGCGCGTGGCGCTCCAGGATCATCACGTCGCGCAGGCCCATCCAGCGCTCCGGGTCTGAAATCGACGTTTGCGCGCTGACGGTGGACGCGCTCCGGTGACCGAGGAGCACCTTGGCCGCGACGCAGCCGCCAACAGCCTCGACGAGTGCGTGACTGGTCGCCTTGAGGGCTTTCAGATCGGGGGCGAGGCTGTCCGTCACCGCACCACACCTTGGGAAAGGCGAGGGATCGATTTCGCATGACTATCCGATGAAGCCTTCGCATTCTGGGGTGGCTCAGGAGGAGCGCTGGCAGCAAGTTGGTCGAGAAGGCGGATAGCCGACCCGCGTGGACTCGTGGCCCCCGACTCCCACCGAGAGATGTTCGTACGGTGCACATTCAAGCTCGCTGCGAGTTCGGCTTGCGACCACCCCTGGCGCTCACGCAGTGCTTTGATGTCGGAAGGACGATAGCTCATGGCGGAATGTGTGCATATCGCACATAAGACAGTCAAGTCGAAACGCACACACTATCTAGGGCAAATTGCACTTGTGGAATTCGATGACCGTCCAGACCAGGCTAAACGTTTAGAGCAGGCTCGGAGGGCGGCAGGCTTTGAGAGCGCGCGCGCGGCTGCAATCAGATTTGATTGGAGTTATGACACCTACTCGCAGCATGAACGCGGCGAACGAGGCCTTTCGCGAAGCGCGAAGCGTTACGCGAAAGCCTTCAAGGTTTCCGAAGCGTGGCTGCTGACGGGTGAAACTCATTCGCAGCCAGCTGTTCGAGATGCGCTTATCGACGATCTCCTCAGCCTAAATCCAGCTCACCGGGCGGCTGTTGCTGCACTGGTGCAGTCTCTGAAGAAGGCAGAGAGCGACGAAGTTCCCTGACAAACGTCAGTACAATCTCCCGCTCAGACCGGCCTAACTTCATCCATTCGTCTGCGATCAACTGAGCCGCTATCAAGTCGCTCTCGTCGGCCATTAGCTACTCCCGCCGCCCTGATTCGAGCCTGACCCTTTCGTTTGACGGGAACATAACAGGAACTTAGTCCTACAGAACAGCCCGTCCGGTTGTGGTTTACGTGGAAAACCGCAACCCTAAAACGCACGAACTATCCGCGGCGAACGCAACATGTGCATATTGCACTTGATGAATGAGTGCGTTTCGCACTAACCTGCTCCAATCCCAACGGATGGAGCCCATACATGCCCGTGCGCATTCCCACAGTGGACGGTCTCTCGCTGGTCACGATCCCCGAACACCTCCACGCCTCGCTACGCCGGCTGGCCGAGCGCGCCTACCGTCGCGGCCCGCGCGCTTCGCTCGGCTGGACGGCGAAGGACGGCGAGCCAATCCCGGCCGATCACGTCTCGCAGCTCGCGATCCGCAACCTCTGCAAGGTGCGCCCCACCAGCCGCAACCGCATCTTCGACCGCGCCGAGCTGACCGAACTCGGCCGCGAAGTGGCCGAGATGGTCGCGCGCGCCAAGTCGAAGGGGTCGGCCGAATGAAGCCGAACCTTCACCCCGAGCAGGCCAAGGCCCTCTACCGCGAGATCGCGAACGACGCCGGCCCGCGCCCCTCCGCTGCCCCGGCCAGCAGCCCGGCCCCCTCCGAAAACGGTGGCCCCGTTTCCGACAACACGCTTGAGCTGGCGATCACGGGCTTTCTCGCCCTGGTCGGCTTCGTAGTCGTGATGGCTGCTATCAGGAGCCTCGTCTGATGCGCGGCGCCCTTACAGCCGAGCTGCGCGAGACCGCGCGCATCCTCAGGCACTTCGTCCCCCTCGGCCGCGTCCTTCGTGCTTCGGCCGAGTTCGTCGCCGTCGCTGGCATGATTGGCGCCGTCACCGTCTACGGCATCGCCACCACCACGCCAGCCCCGCGCGGCACGCTCATGATCGCGGAGGCGGCGCGATGAACGACGATCAGCAAATCGTTCGCACGATTGAGGACCGACTGCCCGAGCCCGATAGCCTCGTGCTCGCGCTTCTCCGTCTACTGGACGGCCGATCGCGCCCGCACATCATGGACGCGCTCATGAAGGCGTCGGCCGCAGTCATCTTCCACGGCAATGGTAACACGACGCGCGCCCTCGGCGAGGTCGCCGGGCACTTCGCCAACATGGAAGACATGGTGAAGGCGCACTATGCCGGCTCGCGCGAGCCGCCCTTTGCGCTGCTGGCACCGCCGCTCGCCGAAGTCCGCCCCGAAGTCGCGGTCTTTGCTCTGCGCATGGAAGCGCGCTTGCGCGAAAACGACCACAAGCCCGGCTGGAAGACCGAGCACCCGCAATGGCTCACTGATCAGAGCACCCGCCACGCGGCCAAGCTCGCGCTCGCCGTGGACCGGCTGTTGAACGACGGGGTGCGGAACCTCGACGCCAACCGCAACGCCGTCCCAACCGCCGCCGCCGACCTCGCGAACTTCGCGATGATGGTGGCCGATGTGGTCACGGCGGGCGGCCTCGCCGGCAAGGCGGAGGGAGAGGCCGCATGAACCGCGACCAGCTCACCCTTGCCCGTCAGGCCCTCGGCCTGCCCAACCCGCGCCGGCAGTCCTATGCGAACCACTTC
>NZ_ARQE01000018.1 GCF_000382705.1 Aureimonas ureilytica DSM 18598 = NBRC 106430
ACGAAGTGGTTCGCATAGGACTGCCGGCGCGGGTTGGGCAGGCCGAGGGCCTGACGGGCAAGGGTGAGCTGGTCGCGGTTCATGCGGCCTCTCCCTCGGCCTTGCCGGCGAGGCCGCCCGCTGTCACGACATCGGCCACCATCATCGCGAAGTTCGCGAGATCGGCGGCGGCGGTTGGGACGGCGTTGCGGTTGGCGTCGAGGTTGCGCACCCCGTCGTTCAACAGCCGGTCCATGGCGAGGGCGAGCTTGGCCGCGTGGCGGGTACTCTGATCCGTGAGCCATTGCGGGTGCTCGTTCTTCCAACCGGGCTTGTGGTCGTTCTCGCGCAGGCGCGCTTCCATGCGCAGGGCGAAGGCCGCGACTTCGGGCCGGACCTCGCCGGAAATCGGGACCGGCGCGGCGAAGGGCTGTTCCCGTAGCCCGGAATAGTAGGCCTTGACCCGATCCTCCATATCCGCGAAGTGCCCGGAGACCTCGCCGAGCGCACGGGTCGCGTTCTTGGAGCTTTGGTAGATCACGGCCGCCGTCACCTTCATGAGGGCTTCCATAATGTGCGACCGGGAGCGGCCTTCCAGAAGCCGTAGGAGGCCGAGCGCGAGGCGGTCGGGCTCGGGCAACGTGTCCTCGACGAAGGCGACAGGCAGGGCCGAGCCCTTCGGCTTGGCGGCCTGCTTGGCGCGAATGCGTTCCATCGTCGCCGGCTCGCAGACGCGCTCCAGCTCGCGCGACGCCTCTGCCTCGATGTCGAGCCCGAAGGCGTTGGACAAGGCGGCGAGCGTCACCATGACGCCGCCCAGCTCCTGGCCGGTCTCGCCGATCTGTCGGCCGTAGACGTAATCCACGAGCCGGTGCGCCCGCTCGGGGCGATGGCCGCAAGATTGGACAAGCTCAAGCGCCTCTTCCAGGAAGCGGTCGCAGCGCTCTTCATTGTCGGTCGCCGCCTCGGGTGGGAAGCACTGGCGCAGCCAGTCGGCAGTTTTTTCCTGATAGGCTTTCATCGTGCCGCCTCCGCGATCATGAGCGAGCTGCTCGCGGCGGGCGTCGTGCTGGCGATGCCGTAGACGGTGACGGCGCCAACCATACCAGCGACGGCAACGAACTCGGCCGAGGCGCGAAGGACGCGGCCGAGGGGAAGGAAATGCCTGACGATGCGCGCCGTCTCGCGCAGTTCGGCGGTGAGGGTGGCGCGCATCAGACGAGGCTCCGAAAAGCGGCCATCACGACCACGAAGCCGACCAGGGCGAGAAAGCCCGTGATCGCCAGCTCCAGCGTGTTGTCGGAGACCGGGCCGCCGTCATCGGACGGGGCCGAGCTGATGGCCGGGGCGGCAGAGGGGCGCGGGCCGGCGTCGTTCGCGATCTCGCGATAGAGCGCCTTCGCCTGTTCGGGGTGTAGGTTCGGCTTCATTCGGCCGACCCCTTTGCCTTGGCGCGAGAGACCATCTCGGCCACTTCGCGGCCAAGCTCGGTCAGCTCGGCGCGGTCGAAGATGCGGTTCCGACCGGTGGGGCGGACCTTGCAGAGATTGCGGATCGCGAGCTGCGAGACGTGATCGGCCGGGATCGGCTCGCCGTCTTTCGCAGTCCAACCGAGCGAGGCGCGCGGGCCGCGACGGTAGGCGCGCTCAGCGAGGCGGCGCAGGGATGCGTGAAGGTGGTCAGGAATTGTGACCAGCGAGGGGCTGGCCACTTTTGCGATGCTCGTAGGCATATCGTGCTCCATCCGATGGGATGGGCAACAGTGTCACCGAAATGGTGACATTTCAAGCGATGTCACCAAAAGAGTTACAGGGAGGGTAGAACCTTCAATAGCTGGTTGTGGAATAGTCCCCAGAATCAGAGGTAGCAGATTGACTGTTGAACGGATTGGTTCCTATTTTGTTCTCATTCAGCGCCGGCTAGCCCAGTCAGCGGAACGGCAGGGAGAACGGAATGATGCGCTTTCAAATCGGACTGGTCGCTTTGGCAATGATGGTTGCTGTAGGTCCGGTCGAGGCGGCAGCGCCGTTCGTCGGTAAATGGAGCGGGGGGCCGGCGTCCTGCCAATCGCCATTTCGCTTTACGGAGAAGACCTACACGCCACCCGGCGGTAAGACGCTCAAGATCGTGCGTATCGAGCGCGATGGTAATTCGTATTTGGTAAGCTTCTCCGACGGCTACCGTGTCGCGCTGTTCGACGTGAGCACTCGGGCTCTAACTTGGCATTCCCCGATCTCCGGAGACACTTTCGAACTCAAGCGGTGCCGATAGAAACGAATTACCTGGCTGTCGCACTGATAGGGTGGAACAGAGGATGCGTCGGGATGCCGATGTTTCGGAGGGACTTCTTGCCCTCGCTGAGGCGCTGGAGCGAATGTCAGGGAAGGACTTCGACGCTTTTAGCGCTCAGTTTCCGGCTCTCCTCGCGCGCCGCGAGCGATCGTCGCAAGCGCTTCCGAAAGAACCTCGGCCTGACGCTCAAAGCTGAGGCCTCGAATCTCATCGAGAATGCGAGCCTTCCTCACGCTCAGATCAGCTTCTTCGTTCGCTGTGGCTTCGGCGGGCGTAACGAGCTGATCGGGTAGGAAGAGATCGCGAACATCGCACGACAGAGCCATGGCGATTTTCGTTGCCATAGGCAGTGCCAGCTTTCGTTCTTCATTGACGATCCGGCCAATCTGCTGGCGGCTTTCGCCGGTCAAACGTGCGAGCTCGGCCTGAGAGATGCCTGACGCATCTAGCGCCCTGCGAACTCCGTTGGGAGATTTTCCCTTAGTCACAAGCTTCTGACCCTTATCATGCGGGCCGAACCTGTCACCAATTTGGAGCGTCTGCGATCCTCCAAAACGGTGACACTCCATTGTGTCGTCACCGTATTGGTGACATAAGGGGGCATGACCCTTGCTGATTGGATCTCCACTGCCGGCATAAGCGACGCGGAATGTGCGCGACGGCTGTTTGTGACCAGGCAGGCACTCTCTCGCTATCTCGCGCATTCACGCTTCCCGCGCCCCGATGTGCTTCGCCGTATTCACGACCTGACCAACGGCAACGTGACGGCAAACGATTTTGCTCTGCCGCATAGTGCGCAAGCAGCTCCTTCGCGTCATGGGAAATCCGGCGTCCGCGTTTCGCAGGTTGCGGCGCGATGATGGAAGACCTCGCCCCCGATCTGAAGGCTCTGAAGGCTACCGGCCACGCGCTCGTCGAGGCTGTCGGCGGCTGCGTGGCGGCCAAGGTTCTCCTCGGCCATCGGAGCCCATCCACCATCAGCGCGCAAACCTCGATCTCGGACCCGGATCGCTGGATGAGCGTCCGCGATACGATGATCCTGGAGCGCCACGCGCAACGGCCGATCGTGTCCGAATGGATGGTGGAGCGGCACAAGACGGACCCGGAGCGGGTGCGCCGCCCGCTCTCAATCGAAGACGTGGCGCGCCTCGCGAAAGAGGGCGCGGAAGGCAAGCTGGCGATCCTCGCCGCCCTGGCTGACGGCAAGGTTGACCAGCTCGACCGCGCCACTGTCGCACGGGAAATGCGCGAGCTGATCGCGGTGGCGAGCGATGTTCTCGACGCCGTGGAGTTCGGGGCATGACGGCGGCCCTGCGGATCATAGCGGCCGATGGCATGAAGGACCCGCAGGGGAATGCCTCGGCGTTCATCGCCGACATCGTTGCAACGATGAATGCCGCCTGGGCACGCAAGGGCGTGGCGGGCTGCGACATCGCGGCGGCTGAGTGGCGCGGCGCTGACGGGTTCCTGTTTCTCGATACGATCCCCGGAGCGGAAGCGCTCACGGTGGGGCGCGTCCGCGCGTTTCTCAAGGCCGAACGTGACAAGGTAGCCAAGCGCACGGCGGACGGCATGGCGAGGCTTCTGTGACGGGCCGTGTACTCGCCTGTTTGGAATGCGGCGCGCCGCTTCTCGTTTGCGTCCAGGCGCGCGGGTTCTGCGACGCTCGCTGCCGCGCGGCATGGAACAACCGCCGCAAGCTGCGCGGTGCCGAGCTGTACGATCTCTACATGGCGCACCGTTGGGAGCGGGCGGAAGCGGCAGGCTTGGGGGTCTTCCAAGCCATCAATCGCCTCGCCTCGGAATATCGCGCCGAGGATCGCGCCCAACGCGAGGGACGCCGCTCGTGGCGCCGCCCCGGCGATGTCTTGGCCGAGCGCCCGTATCTCAAAAGCATCAAGACACAAGTGAGGGGAGGCCGTTGACCGTCGTGGGCAAGACGAACACTGGCGCGCTGCCGGATCGGTTTGAGCGCGCCGCAAAGGACGGGGCAGGGTGCCTCGCGTTTCTGCTCGGATCGCGCGTTGTAGATGCGGCCGAGACGATCGGGGACGGGACGATCGGCACGGCGATCCGCTGCGCCGGCTTCGGGCATCCGATGCAGCGGCCCTTGCGCGCCATGGGCGTCGTGGTGCGGCCTGCGCCGGCTTCGGTCTTCGTGGCCGTGGCGGCGGCGCACCCGGTCCTGTCCCGCCTGTTCGATGACAGCGACTGGTGCGACGGTTGGGCGGGTGCCTTGATGCGCCTGCCCGGCGCGTTCGGTGGCGAGCGTATGAGCTTCGGCCGCGTCTACGCGCCCGCCGTGCTCGTGCCGCGCGCCCTGATCTGCGGTGAGCCCGCGTGACCGGCTCACAGTCCAGTGCCCGCGATCTCTTCGTGGAGGAGGCGCGTGGCGTCGAGCTGACCGCCGCCCTTTCGAACCTTCCGCTGTCCCATCTCAGTGACCGGATCGCGCGCGGCGAGCTGATCGGCTCTTGTCCGGCCTGCGGCGGCACGGATCGCCTCGGCGTCAATCCCGGCAAGCCCGCATGGGTTTGCCGGGGCTCGGCTGGCGGCCGTGACGCGATCGGGCTGGCAGCGCATGTTCTCGGCCTCGACGCCAGCCGTGCCGGCGACTTTCTGGAGGCCTGCGCTGCCGTGCTTGGCCGTCCAGTGCCGGACGGTTCGACCGAGAGCGAAGACGAGCGCCGCGAGCGGCAAGCTCGTATCGCGGAGCGCAAGCGCCAGAACGAAGAGGCCGCCGCCAAGCGGGACCGCGAGGCGAACGACTTCCGCGCGGCCGAACAAGCCAGAGCGCGCGGCAAATGGCTTTATGCCAAGCCGGACGGGCAGCATGTCGTCTATCTGGCGCGGCGCCTGGACTGCTACGCGCACGAGCTGCCGATCGCGCCGTTCCTGCGCACGAGCGCGAATGAAACCTACTGGCACGGGAAAGACGATCGCGATCCCCGCGCTGTGCCCGTGGAGCTGTTCACGCGCCCGGCCATGGTCGCGCCCTTCGTCGCGCCCTCCGGTCATGTGATCGGCTGTCATCTCACTTGGATCGATCTCGACCGGCGGCCGAAGTTCCGGCCACTGATAATCGACCCCAAAGACCCCAAAGGCGAGCCGCTTCCGAGCAAGAAAATGCGCGGGACGAAGAAAGGCGGCATGATCCCGCTCGTCGGGTTCTTCGAGCTGGACGGGCTGATCCTGCCCGACCCGCATCGGCCGCGCTTTGTGGTGGGTGAGGGGATCGAAAACACGCTGGCGATCGCCCTCGTGGAGGGGCCGCGCGCGGACACGATCTATGCGAGCGCCGGCGACCTCGGCAACCTCGCCGGCCCGGCCGACGCCAAGGGGCGCTTTGCGCACCCGACGCTGAAAAAGGCGGATCGGAACGGGGTGCTGCGCCCGGTGTGGGTCGGCAGCCCAACGCCCAAGCCGGAACAAGCGCCCGACGAAGCTCTCCAGGCGCCGCCCGGCGCACGAGACATCCTCCTCCTCGCCGATGGCGATAGCGAAGTTCACGCCACGGCCTCGGCCATGGCGCGGGCGCGAACGCGGCTGGAAGCCAGCGGCGCGCTCGTGACCGTTGCTTGGCCACCGCGCGGCTCCGACTTCGCCGACATCCTCGCCCTCTCATCCTTCGGACAGTAAGCATGGCCAAGAAAGACAGCCCCGACGCCGCGTATCTACGCGAGTTGGTCGCCGCGACGCGCCTCCAGCACGGCCCGGCCATGGTGCCGGAGCCGGAGACCGAAGAGGCTGACGACGCGGACGGCTCGGCCGCCCCGGCGCGGCCGGACGAAATCCCGCGCGCCGAGCGCACCGATCTCGTGGATGACGAGATCGTGGAATGGTGCGCCCATCGCGACCATTCGGACGCGGACAACGGCAAGCGGCTGATCGCGCATTTCGGGATCGACCTTACCGTGATGCGACAGGCCAAGAGCCGGGCGCCTGCCTATGGCGTCTGGAACGGCACGAACTGGGACATCGAAACCGGCAACACCGCCGCGCTCGCCCTGGCGCAGCTCCTTGGCGATCGGATCGCGGAAGAAGCCGATCATCTGATGATGACCGATGCCGAAATGAAGGTCATCTACAAGGCGAGGGAAGCGCGCGAGAAGGAAGAGGCCGAGCGGACCCCGGAGGACACGCGCCGCATCCAGCTCGCCGAGAAGATCGAACAGCGCTTCATGGATCGGTGCGCCAGCCGCATCAAGTTCGGCGTGTCGTCCAAGAACCTCGGCAAGCTGAAAGCGATGCTCGAATGCGCCGCGCCGCTCCTGATGCGCGGGCCGGACGAGTTCGACGCGAACCACTACAAGGTCGCGGTGAAGGGCCACACGCTCACTTTCCGCAACGGCCCGGAAAAGATCGTCAATCCCGACCTCGAGCGCGACGACGCGCCGGAGGACGCGCCGGACACGATCACGGTGAAGATGGCGAAGGTGAAGGTGAGGGCGGGCCATTCCCGCGAGGACTATATCACCTCGACCATTCCCACAGCCCACAAGGCGGCGGCGACGTGCCCGCTCTGGCTCGCCTTCCTCGAAGAGTTCATGCCCGACCCGGCCAAGCGTAAGCTGCTCCAGGTCGCATTCGGCCTCGGCCTGCTCGGCATCACCGTTCAGAAGCTGTTCTTCCACTACGGCCACGGCGCGAACGGCAAGTCCGTCGCCCTGGAGGTCATCTGCCGGGTGCTCGGCGGCAACGCGGTGACGCTGCCAGCGGAAAGCTTCACGGGCGGCGCGGGGCAGAGCGGGCAGGCCTCGCCCGATCTTGCTCGCCTCTATGGCCGCCGCTTCCTGCGCGTGACGGAGCTGCCGGAGGGCGATCCGCTTCGCGAGGATCTGGTGAAGCGCCTGACGGGCGGCGAGGCGATCCCGGTGCGCGACCTGTTCTCGGGGTATTTCGACTTCCTGCCGATCTTCACGGCGCACATGTCGGGCAACGGCTACCCGAAGATCACGGGCACCGATAACGGCATCTGGCGCCGCATGACCGTCATTCGCTGGCCCATCACGATCGCGGACGGGCGGCAACGCAACTTCGAAGAGGTCGTGGGCGAGTTCGCGCCGGAGCATTCCGGCATTCTCAATTGGCTGATCGAAGGCGCGTTGATCTACCTGCGCGAAGGGCTCGTGATCCCGGACGATGTCGTCCAGGAGACGCAGAAGTATCGCGCGGAGATGGACTATTCGTCGGCCTTCGTGAACCGCTGCGTCGTGGTGGACCCGGCCTCGTTCGTGCGCGCCCGCGAGCTGTACGACGCCTATGTGGCCTGGGCTCTCGACTCGGCCGTCAAGCCGATCTCCGGCGTGAAGTTCGGTTCGATCATGGGCAAGAAGTTCGAGCGCGTCGATGACATGCACGGGCGGCGCTATGTCGGCATCCGCCTGGAGAACGTCCCGGTGCGCCCGACTCGCACGGCCGAGCCAGAGGACGCGGACGACTACCCGGAGGGCTATGGCGGCCCTGACGAGGCGCAGGGCTAGCGATGCGCCCGTATCAGCCTCGCGCCGCGCCAGAGCCCGCATACGGCCAGTCTGATGCCATCACGGAGACACTGACGATGCCAAGACCGCCGTAGCCCCTCCAGGCGCAGGGGATCGCGAATTTTGGACACGCCCGAACCCTCGATTGAGGGAACGGGAAAGCTCTGCCTACCGCACGTAATGGAGGACATGGAGGACCATGGATAAGTCAGGAGGACAGTGGAGCGAGCGCAAAGCCCTGCGCTGCAAGGCGCTGGATGGTCTGGGGCCGGTCTCGCGTATAGGCGCGATGAGCGCACATAGGCGCTGCGGGCGACAGGCGAGCGCGAAGCGCATCAAACCTCCAGCCTCACCATGACGGCGAGTAAGTCACCGGAAATACACGACAAACCGCCTTTCCCATCATCCTCCATCCTTCTCCATTTCTCCTCCATACCCTCCATTCAAACCACCATAGGAAACCCCTTCCGTGAACCGTAAGCCGATTGAAATCAGGGCCTTGCTGGCATGGACCTACCGGGAGGAGATGCCGAAGCTGGAGGACTTCCGTGAGGGGTTCGAGCGCATTTCGGTTCCCTCGGCCTCGACCTGGGACACGATCGCTCGCCTTGCCGTCCTAGGGGTTCGGGTGGACACGTCTGGCCCGGCCCCGGACGATCGGCCTTTGGTCTACCCGGACCCGGATGCGATCCTCGTGAATGAGACGGTTCTCGGCTTCGAAGACTGGACGATCGCGATGCCGGACGGATGGGATGCCCTTGGCGATCTGGCCGAGATCACGGACCTCGTGCTGACCGATGCGGAGCGCGAGGGCGCGCACAGGAACGGTTGGGACATCGCCATTCCGAAGGGGGATCGGCTTGCCGCTCTGGTGATCCGGCAGGCTTGGGCGGATCGGGGGCTACCCTGGCGCGATCACGGGCGGATCGAACGCCGCCCTGTTCTGGGCGCGAACGGCAAGCCGGCATGGTTCCGGGTCGTGAATGAGGCGAGGGCGGGCGAGGTGGCGCGTCCTCGCGAGGTTGATGGGTTTAACATCAAGGGTCGGCGGCCTTACGCGGGCGCCTATCGCAAGCACTACCTCTCGCCTTGCCCGTCGCTACTGGTGGCGGCTCGTATCGAGTATCAGGCCTGGGCGCTGGCGCTGCATCATCTGGCTCGCGAACTGCGAGGGAAGCTCGCCCGGTTCGATGTCTCGTGCTGCGTTCCCCTATGGCCGTGGGAAGGTCAGGAGGGCGATCCATCGCCTCGCGTGCTGGACGTTCGTCCATCCACAGGCGCCAGCGGGGAGCCTTTCAAGGCCGCTTGACGTGCGACTGGAATTTGACGTAGGTATCCATGCTAAGGAAGACTGACCCCGGAGCGGAAGCGCTCGCGGGGTTTTTGTGTATCTGGAGGATGCTATGGCGAGATTGCCAACATTGCGTCCGACCCTGCGCACCCTTTCCACCCGCTCTGTTGTCGCCATCCGGGGCGATGCGATGGTCCGTTCCGCCAAGCCGACACTCGACTTCTACGGGTCGGCGGCTTGGAAGGCGATCCGACTGGAGGTGCAACGCGCCTGCAAGCGGACGTGCCAGCGGTGCGGCAAGACGGATACGCGCATCTACGTCGATCACATCATCGAGCTTCAGGATGGAGGCGCGCCGTTGGAGCGGTCGAACCTCATCGGCCTATGCGCAGTGTGCCATGGCAAGAAGACGGCAGCGGTTAGGTTGGAACGACAGGGTCGGACGGGTTCCGGCTTCGTTTCGCTCGATTAGTTTGACGCCTCCCTAGAAATGCGCCCCGTTCTACGGGGAAGGCCTAAAGAACTGCATCTATCGGGCTATTTGAGAATGCCAGTCGAATGAATGGCGTCCTCATGACACTTGATACGAATTCCACGACTGCACTCGTTGATCTGGTGGTGGCGGTTGAATTATTCCGCGTTGAGCGCCTCAATCCTGAACAGGCCGTCGATCTCGTGCATGCCCTGGAGCGCTACGATCCTGCACACGGCGATGCCTGCTATCTTCCATTCCTGATCTGTCGCGACCAACTCATTCGCGACCTGATCGATCTCCATCCTCACGCTTTCCCGTCGCAGGAGGCCGCTTCGTGCAATCTGACTCATCCATCAAAGGATGTGGCACGAGATGGCCATGACGTCTGATGCCGATAGCTTTGTGCGATATCGAGATGTCCGGCTGAGGGCGGAGGCGCACCGCTGGAGCGTTCGAACCTCGTCGGTCTTTGCGCAGCGTGTCACGGCAATAAGGCGGCGCGCGAACGGGAAAACCTGCTCGGTAAGTTCGAACAATCAGGGCCAGACGGCGGTATTGGGAAGTTTCGTAACGGAGACAACGTCCAGCGCATCAATCCAACGCTCGCCACCATCATATTTCAGCAGGAAATGGGCCACACGGCTGGTTTTGCCTTCGCTCAACTGAGCGAACAGAGATGCTACTTTGCCGACAGTCGTATGCCCATTGATCTCAACGACTTGGAGCGTGCCTGCAAGCGACAGCACGATGCCATCCATCACGGCATGAGACTTATCGAGTTCGGCGGCGCTCGTGCTCCAGCGGGGCATTGTCTACGCGACTCCGTTTGCTGCCCAACTGGCCCTGCTTGATAGAGCGAGGTGGGGGGGAATGCAAAGTTTGGCCGTCTGGGGGGTCCACCGTCTCAGGGGCTTACACCCGGACTTTTTATTTCCGGCGGGCCGAAAATTCGGGGCCGAGTCGGGCCTGCGCCGCTCTGAAACCCCTGCGTTACAGGGCTTTCAGCGTTCCCGCCCTCAGTTTTCAGCGATTTGTTTTCGGGGAGGCTCGGCATGTCCCATGACGTCGATCTCTTCGGCGATCCCATCCCGCCCGGTCATGGCCGGCGGGGTCGGCCCGCGCATGTGCCGACGCGAGCAAGCCGCGACAAGGTTCTGATCGGGCTGGCGCTCGGCTGGAGCAATGAGCGGATCGCGAACGGCATGGGCTTAAGCCTGCCCACGCTCCGCAAGGCCTACGCGGCCGAACTGAAGACACGCGAGATGGCGCGCGACCGGATGGACCTGCGCATCGTGGAAAAGCTGTTCGAAGGCGTGAACGCCGGCAACGTCGGCGCCATCAAAGAGCTGCGCAAGGTGGTGGAGCGCAACGACATGATGGTTGCGGCCGATGCGGCGCGGTTCAAGCCGCGCGAGGCCGAGGAAGAGAAATCCAAGCCCCTTGGGAAGAAAGAGCAGCGGCAGGCGAACGCGGACGCGCAGACCAGCCAAGGGCGGTTTGCGGTGCCCGCGCCGCCCCGGCGCCACATGCAATAGGTGAACGATGGACTGGACGACGGCATGTCCCGATTGGGAAGAGCGCATCGTCGCCGGGCAATCCCTCATCACCTCGCCGCCGCTGTTCCCAGACAAGGCGGAAGCGGCCCTCGACGTGTTCAAATCCCTGCGCGTCGTGGACGTGCCGGGGTGCCCGACCTTTGGCGAGATCGGCGAGCCCTGGGTGTTCGACATCGTGGCCGCGATCTTCGGCGCGCAGAGCCCGGATGGCATCCGCCTGATCCGCGAGTTCTTCATCTGCGTGTCCAAGAAGAACGGCAAATCGACGGTGGCGGCCGGGATCATGCTGACGGCGCTCATTCGCAACTGGCGGATGGCGAACGAGCTGCTGATCCTCGCCCCGACGATCGAAGCGGCCAACAACGCCTTCACGCCAGCCGCCGAGATGGTTCGGATCGACCAGGAGCTGCATTCCGCCGAGCGCGGGTTCCTGCTCATTCAGGACCATCTGAAGACGATCACGCATCTGAAGACGCGGGCCGCGCTGAAGGTGGTGGCGGCCGACAAGAAAACGGTGGTCGGCAAGAAGGCCGGTTTCATCCTCGTGGACGAGACCTGGGAGCTGGGCAAGAGCGCCCGTGCCGACGCGATGCTGCGCGAGGCGACGGGCGGCATGGTGTCCAGGTCGGAAGGCTTCCTGATCCACATTACGACCCAGAGCGACGAGCCGCCGGCAGGGGTGTTCAAGGACAAGCTGGACTATGCCCGGAAGGTGCGAGACGGCGAGATCGAAGATCGGAAGTTCCTGCCGATCATCTACGAATTCCCCCGCGCCATGGTGGAGGCGGAAGCCTTCCTCGACCCGGCCAACTTCTACGTGACGAACCCGAACCTTGGGCACTCCGTAAGCGAAGAATGGTTGGAAGACGAGCTGCGCAAGGAGATGGAGAAGGGCGCCGAGACCCGAAACGTCTTCCTCGCCAAACACCTGAATGTCGAGATCAGCACGAACATGCGCACGGACCGCTGGGCCGGCGCGGACTTCTGGGCCGAACGTGGGACTGCGCTGACGCTGGACCAACTGATCTCGCGCTGCGAGGTCGCGGCGATCGGCATCGACGGCGGCGGCCTGGACGATCTGTTCGGCTTGACGGTTGTCGGGCGGGATCGCGAGACCAAACACTGGCTCTCGTGGTCCCATGCATGGTGCCACAAGGGCGTGCTGAAGCGCCGCAAACAGATCGCCACCCTCTTGGAGGGCTTCGAGCGAGCGAAAGAGCTGACGATCGTCGGCGACGAGCTCGCCGATCTCGCGGCGATCGTCGCCATCGTCCAGCGCGTGAAGGATGGCGGCATTCTCGCTTCCGTTGCGGTCGATCCGGCGGGCCTCGGCGGACTAGTGGACGCGCTAGCCGAGATCGGCGTCACGCAGGAGGCCAAGAACCTCGTGGGTGTGTCCCAAGGCTTCGGCCTGATGAACGCGATCAAGACGGCCGAGCGCAAGCTCGTGAACGGGACGTTCTTCCATGCTGGCGGTGACCTGATGAACTGGTGCGTCGGCAACCTTCGGATCGAACCGACCGCGACCGCGATCCGGGCGACAAAACAGAACGCGGGCGACGCGAAGATCGACCCGGCCATGGCGATGTTCAACGCCGTGGCGGTGATGAGCTTGAACCCGCAGGCGGCTCGCAGCTCGCCTTATGAAACCCGAGGAATACGGATGGTGTAATGGGTATCTTCCAGCGCCTTTTCGGCGGCGGGCCGAAGGCCGAAGCTGCCCCCTTCGTGGCGGACCCTGTTGTCATGGAAACCCTTCGGGGTGGCGCATGGCTCTGGGGTGAGGGTGAAGTGAACGTCGAACAGGCGTTGCGAAACCCGGCCGTGTTCCGATGCGTGATGCTGATCTCAACGACGATTGGCATGTTGCCGCTTCATCTGATCGATGAGGAGACCAAAGAGAAGGCCACGGATCACCCGCTTTTCGCTCTCCTGCATAGCGAGCCGAACGGCTGGCAAACGGCTTATGAGTTCCGCTGTCTGTTGCAGCTCCGAGCCCTGACCAAGGGCAACGCCTATGCGCAGATCGTCTGGTCTCGTGACCTCAGGCAAGGTGGACGGCGAAAGCCGATCCGCCTGATCCCGCTCGATCCCGACCGGGTGACGGCCAAACTCTCCGATGCCTGGGAGATGGTCTACGAGTACCAGCCGCCGAAGGGCGGCCGTCAGACGATCCCCGCTTCGGACATGTTGCACCTTCGCGGCCCATCTCTCGACGGCATCGTGGGCGTGTCGATGCTTCGGCAAGCGCGGGATGCGGTGCGCCTGGCTCTCGACGCCGATCTTGCGATCCGGCGGCTGTTTCGAAACGGCAGCTTCGTTGGTGCGACGCTGGAAACGCCCGGAGAGATGTCGCAGGAAGCCTATGAACGCCTCGTGGCTTCGTGGAACGAGCAATATGCCGGTGCGGAGAATGCGGGCAAAACGCCGGTCCTGGAAGGCGGCACGAAGCTGAACGTGCATGGCACCTCGGCGAAGGATGCGCAGTCGAACGAGCTGCGCGGGCGGCAAATCGAAGAGATTGCCCGCGTGTTCGGTGTCCCTCGGCCGCTCCTGATGATCGATGAAACGAGCTGGGGCTCGGGGATCGATGCGCTCGGGCAGTTCTTCGTCCAGTACGGCTTGAACCCATGGTTCGAGGCTTGGCAGCAAGCCATCGACCGGGTGCTGCTGGTGGGCGCTGATCGCGGGCGGTACGCCGCCAAGTTCAATCCGGCGGCGCTCCTGCGCGGCTCGATCAAAGACCAGGGCGAGTATCTGGCGAAGGCGCTGGGCTCCGGCGGCCATCAGCCCTGGATGCATGTTGACGAGGTTCGGAGCGTTCTGGACCTGCCGAACCGGGATGCGCCCCCGCATCCGATGATGGGCCACAACGGCGGGCCGCAGATCGACCCTTAAGGATTGGGATCATGAGCAAGTTTCGCACTCGCCCGCGAGTGATGGCGAAGGCGCGCCCGGCTGCGCTGCCTCTGCCCATCCGGCAGGATGTTCACGCCTTCACGAAGCCCGCCGTTTTTGACGAATGGGGAAGGGACGCCGCCGGCATCCGGGCCGTCGCCACGAACGACAACGTCATCACCATGTTCGACGTGATCGGCGAGGATTACTGGTCGGGCGGCGGCGTGACGGCCAAGCGGATCACCTCGCAGCTCCGCGCGATCGGCGACAGGCCGGTGGAAGTCCAGATCAATTCGCCCGGCGGCGACATGTTCGAGGGCATCGCGATCTTCAATGTGCTTCGCGAGCATCCCCAGCCCGTGACGGTCAAGGTCATGGGCATGGCGGCGTCCGCCGCCTCCATCATTGCCATGGCCGGCGACCATATCGAGATCGGGGCCGCGTCGTTCCTGATGATCCACAATTGCTGGGTTCTCGCGGTCGGCAACCGTCATGACATGGCCGAGACTGCCGAATGGCTGGCGCCGTTCGATCAAGCGATGGTGGACCTCTACGCGGCCCGCACCGGGCAGGACGCCGCATCCGTCGCGAAGTGGATGGATGCCGAAACATACATGTCCGGCAGTCAGGCGATCGAGCGGGGCTTTGCCGACGCTCTTTTGCCCGCCGACGCCATGAAGACAGACGAAGGCGCGCAGTCGAACGACCGGCAGGTCAACGAACTGCGCGCCCTCGAATTGCAGCTCGTGTCGGCCGGTTCGACCCGGACGCAGGCGCGCGAGCGCATCAAGAAGATCAAGGGTACGCCTGACGCTGCCCTCGAAGCCACGCCCGGCGCTGGCGATGAATGGTCGGGTCTCCCGGCCGATCTCCTGACCTTCCGTTTCTCATAAGGGCAACCGCCATGAAACATATCGCTCCGGGCTCTTTCGCCCTCGCAACTGCCATGCCTGTTCCTCGTGCCATCTCGGGTCTCGGCGTGCGCGCCGACGCCTCCGATCCCAAGGTCATTCTGGCCGAGCTGAAGAAGTCCTTCGAGGCTTTCAAAGAAGCCAACGACGCGGCCCTGAAGGCCAAGGCCGATGTCGTCGTTGACGAAAAGGTCACGCGCATCGACGCCGCCGTGGGCAACTTCCAGGCCGCGCTGGACGAGATCAACGCCAAGCTCGCCGCTGGCACGCTCGGCTCGCCCGGCGACGGTAACGATCGCCCGCAGGATCAAGCTTATACCGATCGCTGGAACGCCTTCATGCGTCACGGCACGGATGAAGCTGGTCTGCGGGCGGCGAACCGTGAAGGCCCTCGCGCTGCCATGACGGCCGGTTCGAACCCCGATGGCGGTTATCTCGCGCCGGTGGAATGGGATCGCAGCATCACGTTGCGGCTCAAGGAAATCTCGCCGATCCGCCAGAACGCGTTCGTCCAGCCGATCACCGGGGCGGGCTTCCGCAAGCTCTATAGCGACCGGAATGTCGGCTCGGGCTGGGTCGGCGAGACCGCATCGCGCCCGGCGACGACCACGCCGACCCTGTCGGTTCTCGACTTCGCAACCGGCGAAATGTACGCGTTTCCCTTCGTCACGCGCACCATTCTCGAAGACTCGGAAGTCAATCTGGAAGACTGGCTCGGCGGCGAAGTCGAGACGGAATTCTCGCGGCAGGAAGGTGTCGCCTTCATCGCCGGCGATGGGGTCAACAAGCCGTTTGGCATCCTGACATACGTCACGGGCGGGCCGAACGCTGCCAAGCATCCGTTCGGCGCCATCAAGGCTGTGGTGACCGGCGATGCTGCGAAGCTCTCTGCGGACAGCTTCATTTCGATCGTCCAGGACGTGCCGTCCGCCTTCCGCCCGAACGCCAAGTTCTACATGAACCGGCAGACGGTCTCTTCCGCCCGCAAGTTCAAGGATGGGCAGGGCAACTACCTCTGGCAACCGAGCTATGCGGCGGGCGTCCCGTCCACTCTGGTCGGCGAGGCGATCGTGGAAGTGCCCGACATGCCCGACGTGGCGGCCGGGGCGATCCCCTACCTCTATGGCGACATGGCCGCGACCTATGTCGTGGTCGATCGTCGCGGCATCCTCGTGCTGCGTGACGAGCTGACGAACAAACCCTTCGTCGGCTTCTACACGACCAAGCGTGTCGGCGGCGGTGTCTTCAACCCCGAGCCCATGCGCGCCGGTAAGGTCTCCGCCTCCTAAGGGCGGGGAAGGACGTTCCTGCAACAGGCCGGCGCTAACGCGTCGGCCTTTTTCATGTGGAGGCCTTTATGGTCACGAAGAGCAAATCCGATACCGGCGTGGCGCCTGCCAGCGAGTTCGACCCCTCGGGCGCGCCCGTACAGATCGTCCCTGATGTCGATCCGTCCCATCCTGCAGTCGATAACGACCCGCGCGCGGCGACGACGGCGGATCAGAACAAGATCGATTTCAACGATCCGACGCTGTCGGGTGCCGAGGCTGTCGCGAAGGCGCTCGCCGGTCAGACGACGGACGAAGTGAAGGAAGGCTAACCAATGCTGCGCCCGCCCATCCGGGTTTCCAAGCCAGCCCTGTTGCCGGTTTCCGTTCAAGAAGCCGCGCGTGCCTGTCGTATTGAGGCTGGCGAGGCAGACGACTTGCTGGCGCTCGAAATCGAAGCCGCGACGGATCGCCTCGACGGCTACCGTGGCAGCTTGGGGCGGGCGCTCATCAGCCAAGTCTGGCGCCGGGACTATGCCCCGGACTGCCGCAATCTCTACCGACTGCCGTTTCCCGATGTCTCGCAGGCTTCGGGGGAGGTGTTCGGGTGGGGTAGCGCCGGGACCCCTGCCGATCTGGTTCTCGACGAAGACGCGATTGGCCCATTCGTGCGGGTCAAGGGTAAGGTCGGCGTCTCTACCACCTCCATTCTACGGGTCACCTTCACGGCGGGCTATGGTGCGAACCCTGAGGACGTTCCCGCCGCGATCCGGCAAGCGATCCTTCTCGATGTCGCCCATCGTTTTCGGGCGAATACGGAAGACGGGCGCATCCGCAGCGAGACAGTGGAGGGTGTGGCGACAACCGCGTTCAACAGCCCCGAACAGATGGGGATCGCGAACGCGCGGATGATCGCCGATCTCCTGAAGCCGTTTCGCCGGGGGAACGTGCCATGACGCCGCGAGCGCGCCGCATGAAATCCGCCTACCAACGCAATCTGACCGGCCAGCGCATCACCCTTCGCCGCAAGGGCGAGGCGGACTGCTTGGCGCGGGGGCGGGTGGTTGGGTTCTCCGAGGCCGAGATCGTCGGCGGCGTCCAGGAGGGGCAGCGCAAGCTGATCGTCTATGCGCCGGACGTGACCTGGGCCGAACCGCTGCGCGAGGGCGACCATGCGCTGATCGACGGCACGGAACTCTACATCAACACCGTGGACGATCAGAAGCGACGCGTGGACGGCGTGTTGGTCGCCTACGAAGCGACGGCAGGGGGGCGGTGATGGCGGCACGAGTTTCGCCTGTGTTCCGCGATCTGGAGCTATCGCTATCGGCGCACCTCAGCGAGCGCCGCCGGTCCGAAAAGCTCGCGGCCTTCGCGCTGGAGAAGATCACGGAAGCGAAGATCGCGAACGGGCGAGACGGCGAGTTGGCGCGTCATCGCCAGATCGTGGACGGGCGCGAGGGCGCGGCGCTGACCTCGGTCAAGCCGGAAGGCGTGATCGTTGCCCGGTTCGATCTCCTGCGCGAGGTGCTGGACTGGATCGGCGATATGCTCGTGAAGTCCAGCCCCACTGCCAGCGGCCGGTACGCCAAGAGCCATGTGCTCTACGTGGACGGGGAGCCGTTCTCGGGCGAGGGGCCGTTGCCGGACGGCAAGGTCTATTCGTTCTCGAACGTTCAGCCCTACGCGCGGCGTATCGAATACGGCTGGAGCCCCAAGGCCCCTGACGGTGTGTTCGAGGCGGTCGCGACCGTGGCGGCCCGGAAGTTCGGCAACGTCGCCAAGATCAAGTTCGGGTTCTTCCCCTTGGTCGGTGCCGCGCAGCTCGACAAATGGGCGGACAAGACTGGCGCAAAGCCGGGGCGGCGAAAGCTGAAAGCGGCGGCTTTGGACGAGTGGCGGCGCCGGCAACCTACCATTTTCGTGAGGCCCTACTGATGGCGCATCCTGCCGTGATCCAGGCCGTCACCGAACGCTTCAAGGCCGGCTTCCAAGAGGCGGCTTGCCCGATCGTTCCAGTGAACAGCAAGCCCGGACCCGATCGCACCCTCAAGGCCTTCGTGGTTCTCCAGTTCCCGTTCTCCAGCTCGGCCCCGGCGACGGTCGGCGCGCCCGGCGGACAGTGGTGGATGGAGGAAGGTGCCTTCCGCTTCGTCCTGTCCGTGCCGAAAGGCGACGGGCTGGGATCGGGGCCGGAATGGGCCGAACAGATCGCCCAGATCTTCCGGGGTGAAGAGTTCGGCGATGTCGTGTGTTTCGCGCCGGGCTCGCCCGTCGTGGATGACGGCAACGAAACCGATGCGTTCTTTCGGTTGTCGTTCGCCGTTCCGTATGAATTCCAGTTTCAACAAGAGGAGGCGGGGCCATGACCCGGCTGACGAACACGAGCGACACGCATCAGGTCATTCCGACCAAGGGCGGATCGAAGGATTTGGCGATCGGCGAAACCGACGACTTCGACGTGTCGGCGGATAACCCGCATGTCCAAGCCAAGCTGCGCGCCGGGCTGATCGCGTTGGCCGAGGACGATGCCGCCGAAGCGATCCCGGCCGAGCCGGAAAAGCCGGCGGAACCTCCCGAGACCTCGCCGCGCAACCGCACCCCGACCAAGCCCGCCACGGGCGACCAGCCGGGCGGGGCGACCTCGACCCTCTAGCGGTTCGCCGCTCCCGTTCTCGCGCTCAAGCCGCGAGCATCCACGGCCGCCTCTCAGGCGGCTTTTTTGTTGCCTGAAACGAAGGAGTGACGGCCATGGGCCGCATTGTCAAAACGGCTAAAGCCAAGGTCTCGATCGGCGTTGTGGCCGACGATGAACCGACCCTTGCCAAGTATAAGGCTGATACGGCCTACATCCTTATCGACGGCTTGACGAACATCGGTGCCTACGGTGCATCGCGCCAGCTCATCACGTCGGATCATGTCAACAGCGGCGTGACCAAGAAGGCCAAAGGCTCGACCAACTACGGTTCGATGAACATCGCGGCCGACTATCAGCCGAACGATCCGGGTCAGATCGCCGTGGAAGCTGCCGTCGAGTCCGACGATCGCTTCAACATCAAGGTCGAGCGGCCGATCGGCAAGGGCAAGTGGCGGGTCGATTACTTCCCGGCCTACGTGATGTCGAATTCCAACGAACTCGGCGGCTCGAACGACGCGCAGAAGCTCCAGATCACGCTGGAGCTGGACGACAAGCCCGTCACGGAAATGCCTGCCTAACCCCGATCGCTCGCGAGCGACGAAGGGGCGGCGGCGTGAATTCGGGCGCGCCGTCGCCCTCCATTTCCCCAGCCCGAAGCACCCATCCCGAACCCGAAGGAATGTCCCATGTCTCTCCATGAGAAGCTGTCCGGCGACGTGTCGATCACGCTCAACGGCGAAGAGCATATCCTGCGCCCCAGTCTCCAGGCGGCCACGTCGCTGTCGGCGACGTTCGGCGGTCTGTCGAGCGCTTTCGACGGGCTGATGAAGCGCGATCTCGGCACCTATCAGGCCGTCGTGAAGGCGGGCATCATCACCGCCAAGAACATCTCCACGAAGGACCTTCACGAAGCGGTCTGGAAGGCCGGCATGACGAAGCTGTCGGAGCCGCTTGTCGATTTTTTGGGGCTCTTGAACAATGGCGGTCGCAAGCCGGGGGACGACGGCGAGGGCAGCGGCGCCGACGATAACGGCGGCGACGGCGAGGGAAACGGCCACGGGGCATAACCCCTGAAGAGCTGTGGCGGTCCATCTATAGGGCCGCCCTGACCTCGCTGCCGAACTGGTCCGATACGGAGATCATGACGTGCGACCTCTGCCGCCTCCGGGTGGCGATCGATACGGCACGCGAGAACATTGAAGAGGAGCGGCGCTTTCAGCTCCGCTTGAACGGCTTCAAGGTTCCCGATCCTCCTCCGAAAGATCAGACGGACGAAGAGTTCAACGAAGCGGCTGACCGCGCCATGACGATGCTGTTCGGCAGCGGCGGGGCCTCGGACGATGACGACGATTAGGGGCGGCCTCGGGGCCGCCCCTTTCCTTTGTGTGGAGGGGTCATGGCTGCGAGAGCCGAACAGCGCGTCGAAGAGCTTGTCATTCGGGGTCGAACGGAGGGCTTGACGCAGGCCGAGGCCGATCTGCGATCCCTCGCGCAGGCGCATGGCCTTGCGACAAGCGCGGGCGAGAAAGCCAGCAAGGCGCTCGAACATGTCGGGCGCTCGATGCGCGATCCGATCGCGGCGATCGAACAGACGAACAAGCGCCTCGTTGGCAGCGCGCAGGCCTTCAATCGCTTCGAGGCCGAGCTGCGCAAGGTCAACCGCGCGGCGCTCGATAGCCGAGCCAACCTTTCCGAGCTGGCGCGGACGCAGGAAGACCTGGCGCGCGAGTTCGGCCGATCCGCCGGCTTCAAGATCTCGACCAATGCCGACATGTCCGGCCTGCACAAGATCATCGCGGGCCAGAAGGAGCTGTCGGCCGAAACGCGCATTGCGGTGCGCGAGTGGTTCGAAAACACCGCGGCGATGGAGGCGGCGAACCTTCGCGCGACGAAGCTGCGCGCCGGCTTCGAAGACCTGAAGGCAGCGCAGGACCGACTGAGCGCCGGGATCGCGGAAGCCAATGAGCTGCGCGCCTCGGGCGCCTTCACGGACGATGATGTCACCCGGCGCACGCGACAGCTCAACGACGAATTCACGGAACAGTCGAAGCGGCTCGGCGTCGCGAACGACAATCTGAAGCTCACCCAAGGCCAGATGCAGGGCCTTGGCTATCAGATCAACGACGTGGGCACGATGCTGGCGATGGGCGCGAGCCCGTTCCAGATCATCGCCTCGCAGGCCGGTCAGGTCGTCCAGGTCCTGCAAGAGGGCGGCGGCATAAAGTCGAGCCTTGCCGCGATCGGCTTGGCGACGATCAACGCCGGCAAGACGGTGGTGGGCGCTCTCGGTCCTATCGGTCTCGGCTTCGCGGCGATCACGACCGCCGCCGGCATCTTCGCGCTGGCGACCCGCAAGAAGATACCGGACGCCACGGAGACGCTGAAAAAGCACGACGAAGTGCTTTCGGCGATCTCGGATCGGTACGAAGGGCTCGCCGATCGCGTCAAGCAACTCGGCGACGCTTCGGCTTCCTCGCTCGGCGTCCAGGCCGGCGCGGTCGGCCGCGATCTCCAAACCATCATCGGCGAACAGCGTAAGGCGCTGGAGCGCGCCTTTGTGGGCGGCGGCAAATATACCGGTACGTCGCTCTATGGCACGGACGACACGTCCGCCATTCCGTCGCTGCCTCAGTTCGGGCCGATCGGGAAGCAACTCGACGCTTTCCGGGCCAAGCTGCGCGATGGCGGCGGCGATGTCATCGCGCTGCGCAAGGAACTCGCCGAGACCTACGCGGCGGCGGGGAAGGACGATCCGATCCGCAAGGCGATCGAAGCGTTCTTCCAATTCTCGTCCGCCATGGCCGACAGTCAGAAGGCGATCGACGCGAATCGTGAGGCGATCCGGGCGCTCAATCCGGAGATCCAGCGGATGTCGCAGAACGCCTTGGCGTTCCGTGATGCGATGGGGGTTCTCGACGGACTGGGTCCGAGTGCCGAGACGACGGCCGACAAGATCAAGAACGCCTTTGACGAAGCGACGGCCACGGCGCGGACCTATGGTCAGGTGGTCGGTGCCGCGAACGCTGCCAACGCGGCGACGGCCGAAGCGGCTCGTCCGTCCGTGGAAGCTCTCGCGGACGCGCAAAACCGGCTCGCGAACTCGAAGCTTTCGCCCGATCAACGCACGCTGGCTGAAATTCGCCAGCGTGCGGATGTCGAGATCGCTGCGCTTGAGAAGACGGTTGGCCTTGAGGCGGTCATAGAAAACCGTCGCAAGCAACGTGACGCCGAACTGGAAGCGGCGTCGATCGAAATTCAGCGCCGAGAGAAGGCCCGTCGCGACGGGTACGAACTCGACCTGAAGGCGATCAACGATCGCACGGCGGCGCAGAAGGCGAACACGGCCGCCGAGCGAGCATATATCGACGCCTTGGCAGCGGGCGAAGGCGAGACGGAAGCGGCTCGCCGTCGCGAAGAGGCTCGCACCCTCTCGATGACGCAGTCGCGCGGCCAGTTGGCCGAGAGCCAGCGCCAGCAAGGCGAGGCGACGGCGCGCCAGATCGAACAGGCGCAGCTCGAATACGATCTGGTCGGCAAGTCCGCCGGCGAGGTCGCGCGGCTCCAGGCCGAATTCCAGCTCCTGGCGCAGGCAAAGGACGCGGCCCGTTCGGCCGGGTTCGACGCCGACACCGTGACGCTCACGGACAAGATGCGCGAACAGGCGGCCGAGCTGGGCCGTCTGACGGAAGCGACGCAGCGCCTCAACTTCGAACGTGACTTGCTCTTCGATCGTCAGCAAGCCTTCCGCTCGCCGGAAGATCAGCGGATCGCGGATCAACTGCGCTCGATCGGCGTCGAGTTCGACAGTGCGCAGGGCAAGGTCTACGCGGGCCAGCTCCGCGTGAACGAACGCCTTCACGAGGCGAACGACGCTCTGTACGAAATGCGGGACGCTGGGCGCGAAGCGTTCGTTGATCTGGCGAATTCCATCGGGTCCAGCAAGAACGCGCTGGACGGGCTTCTGCGTGTCGCTGGCGACCTCTTCGGGAAGTTCGCTTCGTCCGGCTGGGGCAAGCTATTCGACGGGCTGACGGGAAAGACCTCGTCCGGTTCGTCAGGTGGCCTCCTGTCCTTCCTGTCGTCCCTGCCGTCCCTTACCGGGGGCGGGACGCGAGCGGGCTCAAGCTCTGGCTCGTCGCTGGCGGGTGCCCCTGCCTTGTCGTTCGTGCCGGTGCCGACACCTGCCATGCGTCAGGCGAGCGCCAAGCTCGCCGAGGGCGTCACGCAGTCGGTCTCGACCAACCTCCTGTCATCGCTTCTGCGCTCTGGGCAGAACAAGTCGCATATCGCGGGCCTCAACTCGCAGTTCGCGTCAGCGCTGACAAACATGATGGAGGCGGCGCCGAGCGCGGTCCGTTCTGCGCTGACGATCAATTCGGGCTTTCGCTCGGTTGCTCGTCAGGCCGAACTCTTCGACGCGGCGCTGAAGAAATACGGATCGGTGGAGGCAGCCCGCAAGTGGGTCGCGCCTCCGGGCAACTCGCAGCACAACAAAGGCATGGCCGCCGATCTCGGCTACGGCAATGTCTCAGCGCGCCAGTGGGTCCATGCGAACGCCGGCAAGTACGGCCTCGCGTTTCCGCTCTCCAATGAGAACTGGCATATCGAGCTTGCCGGTGCTCGTGGGGGGCGGGGCGCTGCCTCGGTCATCTCCGATCAACGCGTGGTGGCGAAGGGCGTCGAGCAAGGCCTTAAGGAAGTCGTTCGGACGCAGACGCCGGAAAGCTATTCGGGCGGCAAGTTCGATGCGGGGACGCCGAGCAATCCAAGCGCCGGGCGTCAGCTTTCGGGCGGCCAGCAAGCGTTTCTGGGCCTCGGCGGTCTGATCGGGGCGTTCTCGAACGGCTATCAGAGCGCGTCTCCGATCGGCGGCGCGCTCAACGGCGCGATGGGTGGTTTCGAGATCGGTTCGTCCCTGTCGTTCCTCGGCGCTGCCGGTGGACCGATCGGGGCCGGGATCGGGGCCGTCGCCGGCATCCTCGGCGGCCTTCTCGGCAAGCGGAAGCAAAAGAAGCAAGAGGAAGCGGAAGCCCGGCGCCAGTGGGAGGGGATGCAGCCACAGTACGAGGCGTATCGCCGCTATCTGTCGGGCGAAGAGTCCGGCAACATACGCACCGACTTCCAGAACATCCAGTCGCAGTTCAACCAGTTCAACGCCGCCTCGAACAAGGCCAAGAACGGCGATCTGGTTGAAACCGCTCGGAGCTTCTACGCCTACGTCCAGAAGCAGCTTTCGGACTTCCGCGAGGCGTCCGAGGGCATGGCCGCCGATCTCATGGCCGGGGCGGGGATGGATGGTCCGTTCTCCAAGGGCAAGGCCGCCATCAAGCAGCTCCAAAAGCAGCTTCTCGGCTACCTCGACGATGTGGAGATCGCCTACTTCAAGGCCGACAACGGCCTGCAAGGTGGGGCGCCGTTCGCCGCGGCCGAGATCGAATGGAAGGAGCAACGGGACCGCGCCGTCGCCATCGCCCGCAAGGGCGCGCAGGATCAAGCGCTTTCCGTGCTCAATCCGGCGAAGGAGCTATCGGCGGTCGAAAGCAATCTCCGTTCGCTGGAAGGGGCGGCGCAACAGCTTCAGACGACGTTGCCCAAGCTCGGGCTCGGCGTCGAAGAAACGGCCAAGCGGGTGGCGGACGACTTCGCCGCCGGCAAGGCCGTGATGCGCGGCGACTTCGAGAAGTCGATGGGCGATCGGCTGCTCGATCTCCAGGGCAAGGGGTATCTGACGGACGCCCGCGAGATGATCGCGGAGTTCGCCGGGCTCCAGAAGGATGCCGCGCTCCTCGGGGCCGACACGTCCGGTTTTGCCGAGACCTTCCGCCTGTCCGCACAGGACATCGTGAACGGGGCCGAGCTGACCGGCGACGCCTTCAAAGAGCTTGTCCAGCGCTTCCCCGAGCTGGCGGCGGTGGTGAAGGAGTTCTCGGCCGACACGGTGACGGCTTCGGCGTCTGAGATCGCGAGTGCGGTCAAGGGCTACGAGGAACGGCTGTTCGCGGCGCAGAACGCCGGCAACGATCTCGCCCTTCTGGAGCGTCGGCTTGCGCAGGAGCGCGTGGAGGCGGCGAAGTTCGGGGCGGATGCGCTCAAGGCCTTCGACCGCACGGCGGCGGCCGAGCGCGCGGCGGCGGCTCTCGCCGCTGCCCGCACGGGTCTCGATCGCGCCTATGAAGTCGAGACGGGTCGTCTCAACGATCTGATCTCGGCCCGGCAGGACGAAATCTCCGAGCTGGAAAGCGCGACCGGCAGCTTGAAGACCTTCGCGGATGGCATTGCGCAGTTCCGCAAGTCCATCCTCGTGGACGACAGCCTGTCCACGCTCGACCCGGCCGCAAGGCTGGCCGAGGCGCGTCGGCAGTTCCTCGACCTCTCGGCCAAGGCGCAGGCCGGCGACGAAGAGGCTCGCTCCCAGCTCACGGGAGCGGGTCAGGAGTATCTGACGGAGGCGCGCGACTTCTACGCCTCCAGCCAGGGCTACTACGATGCCTTTGACGAGGTTCGCAGGACCCTCGATCAGAGCGAAGGATGGGCGCGCTCGCAGCTCTCGTCTTCGGAAAGCCAGCTCGCGGCCCTCAAAAGCCAGATCAAGGTGGCCGAAGACACGCTGGAGACCAACCGCAAACAGTATGAAGCCCTGATCGGCTTGAACGAGGGCGTCAAATCCCTCGCCGAGGCGATGAAGGCGTTTGCGGCAGCGGCGTCGGCAGCTCGTGACGCGGGGATCACGGTTCCCGGCACCGCTGGAACCGGAGGCGGCGGCGGATCGGGGAAGGTCTGGGGCGACGGTAGCGCCGCCTCCTACCTTGCCAAGAACGCCGACGTGGCGGCGGCGATCCGCAATGGCGAGACCTTCGGTCTCCCGGCCGGTCTGTCGCCGGAAGCCTATGCCTCGGCTCACTATGGCCTTCACGGCCAGAGCGAGGGGCGGGGGTTCTCGGCCGGTGGATACACGGGCGGATCGTCCACGACGGAAGTGCGTGGGCCGGTTCACGGGAAGGAGTTCGTGTTCGATGCGGGCGCCACTCGCGCGATCGGCCCGTCCAATCTGGAAGCGATCCGGCAAACCCGCCGCCTGCCTGCCCTTGTCGCGGACCCTTATCCGCGCGGGGAGCTGCCGAGCCGCGCGAGCGGGGAAAGCAGCATGGCGGCGGAAATCCGCTCCCTGAAAACGACCGTCGAAAAGCTCGGCGATCAACTCGCCATGGTTCTGCATGGCGAGGGCGAGGAAACGCGGGCAGTTCTCCGCAAGGGGAACCGCACCGCCAAGCAAACGCGAGACGCGCTCGAACTCGACGCGGCCTAAGGAACCCCATGCCCTTTCTGATGGAAGTCACGGGACGCCACCGCGTCACGAAGGCCTTGCGCGTCTTTCGCTTCACCGATGTTGCCGGGGGCTATCGCACAGCCCCCGGCGACGATCCGGCCAACGTCTACTTCGACCCCTTCATCACCCAGCCGGGGAACTACCGCCGCAACCTGTTTGGGACCGGCGGACGGACCACGGGGGCGTCTGAGGTCGATCGCGGCACGGCCGAGATCATGAACATGTCCGGCGAGCTCGACCGGATGCGTGACTACGCCTTCGACGGCTACGATCTGACGATCTCGGCCGTGAAGGATGGACGAACGCGGTTCTCTGACCGCGTTCCCTACATGCGCGGCACGATGGAGCAGATCGGCTTCGATTGGGATGCCGTGAAACTCTATCTGCGCTCGCGGCTCGCCCTTCTCGACAAGCCGTTGCAGCCGCTCACCTATGCCGGCACCACGACGGACGCGACGAAGGTGGAGGCCGAGGGCGGCGAGGACCTGAAGGGTGCCCCGCGCGTCCTCCTCTACGGTGCGCCCCTCAACGTGCCGGCGGTCGCGCTCAACCGCTTCTCGCAGATTTATGGCGTCGGGCATCAGCTCTCGGCCGTGCTCCAGGTGCGCGACAAGGGCGCGGTCGTGGATGCGGCCGGGGCGGATTATCCGACCCTCGCGGCGCTGCGATCCGCCACGATCTCGGAAGGGCGCTGGGCGTCCTGCCTCGCGCTCGGCCTCATCCGCTTCGGCGGCAATGTCGTTCGCAGCGGACAGGTCACGGTGAACGCCGTGGAGGGCGGCGGCGCGGCGATGCGAACGGCGGGGCAGGTGGTCCGCCGCATCCTGATCGGCACCGGCTTGGTGGAGGGGGTGGACTTCCTCGCCTCCGACATCGCGGCTCTCGACGCCGAGGCGCCCTATGAGGTCGGCTATTGGCCGGGCACGAACCGCGTCACGACGCTCAATGCCGTGACGCTGATCCTTGCCAGCGTCGGCGCGTCGATCGCGCCCGATCGCCTCGGCCTCTTCCGCATCGTGCGGTTCCGGGCGCCGAGCGGCCAGCCCGCCCGCGTCTTCCGGCGCAGCGATCTGGTGGAGGATGACGGCCCTGGCCTCCAGCGCCAGCCGACCGGCGACGATGGGCGCGGGGTGCCTGCCAAGAACATCATCGTTCGGCATTCGCTGAACCATGCCGTGGTCACGCGCGACAGCCTGTCCGGCACGGCGCTCCAGACCGATCCGACCTTCGTGGCCTTCGTCACCGAGGAATGGCGGCAGGAGAACCAAGCCTCGGCCGACATTGCGGAGATCCACAAGAACGCGCCGGAAATGACCTTCGACACGATGTTGGTGACAGTGGCCGGGGCCAAAGCGATGGCCGCTTGGTGGGCCGGGCTCTACTCGACCTATCGGGATCGGCTGACGGTGAAGGTGCGCCCCAGCCGCGCGGCCGGGGTCGATCTCAGTTCCGTGGTCGCGCTCGATGTCGGCCGCTTCGGGCTGGTCGCGGCTCGGCCGCTGGTCGTCGCCGGCATCCTCGAAAATCTGGAAGAGAACATGACGACTTTGGACGTGTGGGGGTGACATGGCGCGAAACGATCCGTCCCGCCTGAAAATCCTTTTCCCGAACTACGTGCCGGGTGCGCAGCTCACGGGCGGACAATGGGCGGCGGGCGATCTCTCGCTCGATGCCCTGAAAGATCTCGACGCTGGGCGCGTGGCGCGGACGCAAGGCGTCGATCCGAGCGGGACCGTTCTGGACATCACGTTCGACCGGCTGCGCACGATCGGCGGCCTCGCCGTGCTCAACCACAATCTGTCCGTGGCGGCGAAGATGGTCCTTCAGGGCTTCCGCGACGAAGCTCGGCGCGATCCCGTTTACAACGGCGAGGGCAGGGCCGTGGAGGTCTATCCCGTCGCCTACAGCCGGGGGCAAATCCGCTTCGGCGAAACCAACTGGTGGAGCCGTAAGCCGCTCGCCGAAAACCTCGACCGAGTGCGAACGCTCGCGCTTCTGATCCTGCCGGCGCAGATACGGGCGCGCTACTGGCGCCTGCGGTTTGTCGATCCGACCAACGCGGCCGGGTTCCTCGACATCGGCAAGGTGTATCTCGGGTCGCTGTTCGACCCGCCACACAACTATGCCTATGGCGCGACGCTCACGACCATGGACGAAAGCCGCATGTCGCAGGCTCTCAGCGGCTTCCGCGACTATGACCGGCGCGGCAAGCGCCGCCGGATCGCCGTCACCTTCCAGAACATGAAGGAACGGGCCGAGTTCTCGCGCTGGTTCGATCTTCTGGCAGATGCCGGGATCACCGAAGAGATGATCGTGATCCGCAACCCGGCCGACACGATCAACCTCCACCGCACCACGATCTGCGCGACGCTGCGCGAGGCGTCGGCGCTGGAGCAATCCGTCTACCTGCGCATGGGCGTGGGGCTCGTATTCGAAGAGGCGCTTTGATGGCTGACACCGACTGGACGAACGAAGAGCTGGCCTCTCTCGACCGCATTCCGCGCTATAACATCCTCGACCCGGCCAATGGCGGCGACGCCTACAGCTTCGGCGGCGACGGGTATCTGGATAATCAGATGCGCCAGACGGTGGATGCGCTGATCGTCGCCCGTGGCGCGCGGCGCATGGCGCTTTCCGCCAGCTCGGCCGCGATCCTGGCCGCGCAGGAAGCGGCGAGCGCCAAGGCCGAGCGCATGGCCGCGCAGAATGCCGCGACGAACGCCTATAACTCGGCGCAGGACTCGGCGGCCAAGGTTGCGCTGGCTGCTGCTGAGGTGGACAAGGCGAAAGCGGAGGTCGTCAACGCCAAGGCAGAGGTAGGGAGGGCAAAGGTCGAGGCTGATCGGGCAGGCGCCTATGCTTCGGGCCTCAACCTCCCGGCCGTCACGGCTGAGATGGCAGGCCGCTTTCTGCGGGTGAACGCGGCCGGAACCGCTTACGAACTGGGGTTGATCACGGTAGCGACCGCCGCCGAAATCAACAGCGGCACAGGCCTGGGCTTCGCCAACGCCCAAACGCTCGGGCCTATCCTCCAAGGGATCAAAGACACGACGACTGCGGCGGCGGGCAAGGTCTCGCCGATCGGAAGCTACATTCTCTGGCCGCAGTATGCGAAGACCTCGCCGGGAGAAAATTGGGTTGAAGCGAAAGGTCAGATCGTCTCGCTTGCGAGCTATCCCGACCTTCCGAACGTTCTGCCCGCCTACCCCAAGGGGTTTGGCACGGCGTTCCCAGAGGGTCAGTCGTCGCAGATCGGCAGCGGCAACAACAGCGCGAATGTCGGCTTGGTCGTAGATGGCGACAGGTGGGTGAACCTAATCTATGGCTCAGTCACAGCTCAGGACATCGGCTCGCCCGCATTTTACGGTTCCGCTAACATCAATGCCCGAAGTATGACGGAGGGAATGGGTATTCTGCGACCCATAATGCGGAACAAAGAGGTTATCTACTTCCAGTCAAGCAAGGACTTCATCACTCATCTCGACACGACGAGCGCGGCGACGATCAACGCTGGCGAGAAAACGTCAAACATTATCAGCTTAGAACCGAACGCAGCGAAAAGAACCGGGGGTGGGTTCTACAAGCTCGCCAACGGAACGATCTTGGCTATCGTGTCCGTGTCCGCGAGCTACGGCTATAAGCGCGTATTCCGCCTGAGGCCTACGTCGGCGTTCAATCAGTGGGAGGCCTTCGATACGCCGAACACTGGTGGCCTGAACAATCCCAGTTCGGCCGACATCATGCTCTCTTGGCAGATCAAGAGCGGAGCCGTCTTCATCGCTGCACGCCTCAACGGGAGTACGGGGGGGATCGGCATCCTGCGGACTATCGACGGGCTGTCTTGGAGTCCCCTAGGAAGCTTTAACTTTCATTCGGGGGCTGGTGGCGGGGCAACCGACGTTGTTGTCAATCAAGAAAGGCTTTGGAGGCAGGGGCAGGGCCGCCGACCCGTCAACGTCATCGAAGAGTCTGCGGACGGTAGATATATCGTCCTCTCGCTCTACTACGGGTTCCTCGTCAGTCGTGACTTCGGCGCCTCGTGGAGCTACGTCACTGCGCCCAACCTTCTCGGATACGGAACCACCTATTACGGAGCGGGCGGAAACGATAACGACGTTTCGCATGTCGCTTTTCGGTGGAGCAAGCTGAAGAACTGCTTCTATTTCGTGTCCGTAGTGGACAGACGGGCAAACGGAAATCAGGGGGCGACTCAGGCCAAATACATGGCCGTCTGGACAACCACTGATCTCACGACATTCACCAAGGTCTCGGAGAACCCAATCGGTCTCTCGACCAATTTCGCCTTGGAGACGGCGGCCTGCGCCATCACCAACTCGATCGTCTACTTCCTCTTCAAGATCAGCGCTACCGGCACTTTCGCGGTAACGCTCAACACGACCACTGGGGAGTTCAAGAGTCAGAACGATCTGAGTTCGTACAAGGTCAACGCCTACCTAGAAGGCATCAGCGACGACTTCGTCGTGATGGAGATCGTCAACAGCGGAAATAGTTTCGGCATCCTCTGGATTCCGACCGACGACACTCTGCCAGCCGCGACTATCAACGTCAATCACACGTCTTATGGTTTTCACGACTTCGGCGCGACCGCTACGGGTTCTCATTGTGGGGCTTCGTCGTACTACAGCGGGCAAGGTCTCTATTACACCTACTTCGCCGCGACCTGGGCATACAATCCTGTGACTGAACGGCGTATGCCGAATGTGAACGCAGGCGCGATATCCGAAACAATGCGCTCCACGGCGATGCCGCCACGCGTCTACATGAGGGCGAAGTAACATGGCCGAGGCTCACCTCACCAAAAACGGCTTCTACGTCGAGACCGTGGAAGCCGACTTCATCGAGGGCGAGGGCACGTTCACGTCCTTGCCCGAATTCGATCCCGAAACGCAGGTGCCTCGTTTCGAGGGGTTGGGTTGGATCGTCGTCCCGCTCTCAGTGCGTGACGGGTTCGAGCCCGTCGCCCCGATCATCGCCAGCGCGGCGATCGACGCCGAGCATGATCGCCGCGTCCTGGCTGGTCGCACCTTCGCGGTGGACGGGATCGGCGACGTACCCTTGGAGGGATCGGAGAAAACGCAGCTCGTGCTCCTGGCACTAAAGGACACGGCGCGCGACCTGAAGGACGCCGGCATGACCGCGCCGGCCCTCGTGTTCACCGATCGCGACGGCACGGATCGGCGCATGACGGCCGGGCAGATGATTGCGCTCGTGAACGCCGGCAAGGCTTGGGTGCAAGCGGTCCACGAGGCCAAGCGCGCGCTCAAGGCGATGGACCCGATCCCGGCCGACTTCGCCGACGATCGGCACTGGCCGTCATGAGCGCCTACACGGACAGTCCGGCGCTCTTCGAGCGCCTGGACGGCATACGCTACCGGGTGCTCGTGCCCATCACCTGGGAGATCGGAAAGAAGGGGTCGGGCTGGGCCTTCACCGTCCTGGCCGGGACGGTGTTTGATGTCTCGATCCCTCGGCCGCTCTGGTGGGTGTTCTCGCCGCACGATCGCCGCTTCCTGAAGGCGGCGGCGCTCCATGACGAACTCCTGATCGCCGGTATCGATCGCGTGACCGCTGCTGGCGCCTTCAACGAAGCCTTGAAGGCCGATGGTGTCTCGGCCGCGCGGCGGCTCGCCATGACGGCGGCGGTCGCCTTCTACCGCTGGGCCTGACGCCTCACAGAACGTCCAGCGAGGCTCTGAGGTCTGCCAGTTCCTGAATGACGCCCGTGGGTAGGTTCCGCTGGCGGGCGGCAGCTTCCGCCTTCTGGAGCTTGTGGATGACCTCGTAGCGGTTCGGCATCTCCGCGATCAAAACGGACAGGATCAGGCGAAGGCCGTCGATCCGATCTCCAAGCTCCTCGATCTCGTCTTCCATGGTGGCCTCCATCGTGGGGCGATCATCCTAATCCGACCCGGCGCCCGCGTGGCGCCTTTTTCACGTCTGGACCTTCCATGTCTCTTCCCAAATCGTGGCTCATGGCCGCGACGATGACGCGCGTCATCCTGCACTGGACGGGTGGGGCGCATGTCGCCTCCATCCTCGACCGCCAGCACTATCACCTGATCGTGGAGGGCGACGGCAACGTGGTTCGCGGGGATCTTCCGATCTCGGCCAACCAGGCGCCGATCCGGGGCAACTATGCGGCCCACACGCTCGGCTGCAACTCAGGTTCGATCGGCGTTTCCCTCGCTTCCATGGCCGGCGCCAAGGAAAGCCCGTGGAACCCCGGATCGCACCCGACCACCGCCGATCAATGGGCGGCCGGGGTCGAGATCGTCGCCGAGCTGTGCCGGCGCTACGCGATCCCGGTCACGCCGGAAACCGTGCTCTCCCACGCCGAGGTGCAGGAAACGCTCGGCATTCGCCAGCGCGGGAAATGGGACATCGCCCGGCTGGCGTTCGATCCGTCCGTGTTCGGGCCGCGCGTCGTCGGCGATCGCTTCCGGCGCGACGTGCAAGCCGCCCTCGATGGCGCGCGCGATCTGCCGGCGCCGGTGGAGCCGAAGGGCAAAGCGAAGGCTCCTGACGCCAACGCCATGGAGCTGGCGGCGATCGTCACGGCTCCCGTCCTCAATCTGCGGAAGACGGAGGATGGCGCGATCGTCGGCAAGCTGCCGCGCGGCACCCGCCTTGCCGTCCTCGATCACGATCGCGGCTGGAGCGAAGTCCGAACGCCTGCCGGCGTCCTCGGCTTCGTCGCCTCGAAATACCTCACCCTCGACGCCTGAAAGGACTGGACATGCCGACCGAAGCGCAGAAGATCATGAAGGCCGAAGACCTGATCGCCCCGGCCGTGGCCGCCGAGTTGCAGAGCGCGGCCGACAATCCTCGCCTGTCGCTCCAGCGCGCGGACGTGCCGCGCGTCGCGGCGGGCGTCATCCAGGCTGTCGCGCCGCTCGTCCAGCACGCGACGAACGCCGAGCCCTGGTATCAGAGCCGCGTCACCTGGGGCGTCATCCTCGCCGGCCTCTCCACGATCGCCAAGCCGCTGGTCGGCGAGCTACCGATCTCGGCCGAGCAAACGGTGGACATCGTGAACGCGCTGGCGACGGCCGGGCAGGCGTTCGGCTTCGGCCTGACGCTCTATGGCCGCTGGCGGGCCAAGCGGCCGATCGGCCGATAGGCGCAAAGCCGTGTTCGCCCGGCAATCCAAGCATCCAGCAAAGAGGCGCACGGCGCATATGGAATGGACCTTCTGGGCCGACGCTCGCCTTGCTCTCGCCGGCGGGCTGGGCGGCTGCGTGAGCTGGCTGACGCGCCGGGGCTCCAAGACTGACGGCGCTGTCCAGATCGTGGTGGGTGCGATCTCAGCCGTCTACCTCTCGCCGATCGCCATTCCCGCCATGGGGTCGGTGTTCGGCAACATCGTCGCGACGCCGGAAGAGCTGTCGCGCTTGTCCGGCTTCGTGATCGGCATCGGCGGCGTCTCGGTTTCGGGCTTCATCCTCGACCTCTGGCACCGGCGCCGCGCCGCCATCGCGCCGCCTGACGGGAACAGCAAATGAGCGAGTTCTTTCATGCCTTCCGCCGCGTCGTCCTTACGGTCGGCGCGGCCTGCCTTCTCCTGGGCGGGTACTTCACGTTTCAGGGGGTGCGCCACCTGATCGGCGGGCTCGAGGTCGCGCGCTGGCCGGTGCTCGCCGATGTCCAGGTGTGCGACGGCCGGGTCTCGACGCAGACCGGGGAGTGTCAGGGCACCGTCCTGGTCTTCGCCTCGTTCCAGCAAACGGCAGCGCGATGCGACGGCCGAGACGCGATCGTGTCGGGCGTCATGAGCAAGGTTCGCACGGATGCGGTCTATGTGGATGGTCGCCAGCAAATCTACTACGGCGCGCCGGACGGCCGATCGCGCCGAACGTTCTTCGAGTTCGAGGATGCGCAGGAGGGGACGCCGACGAATCGGCCGCGTGGTGTGCAGGATTGGGGGCCGTGGCGCCTGCTCGGCGGCTGCGTCACCGAATACACCACCTGGTTCTCGACGGTGGAGCACAAGCCCTGGCACGGGTTCTGGAACCTGCCGACAACGATCGGGCCGTTTCCGCTCCCCCGTGCCAAGCTCGACTAGAGGATCATCACCATTAGAACGGCGACGGCCGACCATGCGTAAAGGGTCTTCGGCATTTCGCGTCACTCCCTGCCCATGTGCATGATCTATATACGACAATGGCCCCGCCTCGGTTTCAAGCCGGGGCGGGGCCATTTTGCGTTTCAGGAGATGGGATTGCTGACTAACCGATCTGAGTACGGTGCCTCAAAAACAACCTTCGTCTATGTTTCTAAGAGCTTTTCAGCAGCGATATACCAATACGTTGCTCAATGACTGGCTTTGCCTCAGCAAACGCCCGCTGACTGTCTGCAAAGCGGCTCGCTAGGTATTGAAGATCCGCCAGCTTTTTAGTCCTAAGTATTTCGGATTTTAGATTGGTCAAAGCTAACTGATAATCGCTTATTTTTTTGGAGTCTTCAGGATTTAGGCCGAGCTTGAAATCGTTCAGGGTAACGTACATTCGAACAAGATCAGAATTCAACTCACGAACAGTCGTTTCTTCCGGGCGCTTACCCGAAGCAATCTTGAATGTCAGCTTTTCCAAATTGATCGCGACCGACTGCTCTGAGGCTGCAACTTTCTGATACTCAGCCAGCATTCTTTCTTCGAAACGGGTGGCACGGGACTGCTCGAGTTGCGCAAAACCAGTCCAGCCGACACCGATCCCAGCTGTCGCCGCAGCTAGGAGGGTCTTACCCAGATTCCGTCTGGCCCAGTCGGCCACGCGCTGTACACGAGACATTGTCCAAAACTCCCGCCTGGAAGATAGCGAGCTTTCAGTCTTTTGCTACTGGTGATGGTGCAGGTATCGGAATTTTCCCGCCGTCTTCCACAAGGCGTGCCTTGGTTTTCAATCCCACCGCGTCGTTCACGAGCATCTGTTTGCCGCAAACTTTCTCCCACCAGAGATCGGCATTCATGACCATTCGCATGCTGTGCTGAAGGTCATCTTCAAGCGATTGATCGCATATCGAGACAGTCGCATTCGCAGAGTTTTGGACTTTGACGTCGGCTGCTGCGACAGGATTGGCACCCGCGCTGGCCAACACCGTCATGGATGCGATGTATCCAGCCAGAGCAGCGTCGCGCAGAGGCCTTCCGAAAAATCCAGGCGAATGAACCTCAATACTGATATCGCCGAACAACTCTCTATTGTAATACTTATCGAGCCCATCCTGTAGGGATAGACTTAGAAAATCTTCGAGGCAGTCATTTCTGAGCGCGACGTACATCGCACCGTAAAGATTTGTCAGGAAGAGAGCGTCAGAAAGGTCCTTCTGGTCAACGACCCTCTGGGTAACTTCCATGAAGTTGCCAGAGCGGTCACCGTAGACGTAATCACCGTAAGCATGCTCGTAGAATTCATGCCGCGATGCATTCTCGCTAACTCGAATGAGAGCCTGACGATTCTGCATCAACTTGATCTGACGCTGACCAAATTCATATTTTGGTTGATTACGGTCGAGGAACTTGATGCGCCTCGCCTGCACTGGGTCAAGGTATCTGCCGGGACGGACGGTGAAGGTTGGGTCGAATTCTCCCACGATCTCCGCCAACATAACGTCCGTATTGTAGCCCGATCCGGGTATGATTATCAGATCGCCCGGCTTCGCCAATTTGTAGAGCGTTTCTGCCTCACGCATGTACCTTGCGGGTTTCGTTGCCTGTACAGAGTGATCATCAGGATCAGTGGAAGGGCGTTCGGGCTTTACGCGCTGGCGGTTCCAGGCAGCGAGTGCTCTAGCCATGCGAAGCCTGTTGCGAACAACCTCGAGTTCCAGATCGGGTGCCGCTTCAAGGTTCGCTCCAGGGAGATCCAGAAACACCGCTTTGAAGTGCTTGAAGTCATCATAGAACCGCTTTCCATCACCCGGATGGAGGACAAAAATTTGATGATCGGGCTGAATGACCTTCAGCGCAGGATCAAGAATCATAACTCAGACGCCTCCCATGATGCCTCACTAGATTGTAGGTTCCCGGTAACGTCAATCTCTGAGCGTGGAGGACGTATTGCTATTCAACGTCTCGATGTGCGCGAGCTTCCGCTAGTGCGAAGAAACGCCTGTCGCGACTGCACTCGAATTGAGGACGCCATTCAAGCTGACAGGACTCACGCTTCGGCGAATTCCGGAGGCAGCTCACCATAGCGCGCGAGGATGATGGGTTCTTCCAGAACCTCGCCTGTCTCGGTGTCCACAGACTGTTGAACCGCCACGACGCCGACGAAGCGCCGCGCGTCCCGCTCGGCCCGGCCGGTCGCCTCTTCGGGCGTCTTGAAGTCCATGAGCCTGCCGGCGATCAACCGCTTGCCCTGGCGTTCGAAGGGCTGCACGAGATTGAGGGTCTTCGCAGTCATGTGGGGTCTCCGCTGGTTTGATTGAGCCGAGCATGACTCGGCCGCGCGGAGATGAAAAGGGATATGTTCCTATTTCGTTCTCATGGATGGGGATGACGCGCGGCGTCGAACGATTCTCATTCCACACGGGCTGAGAAAGTCAGGGACCGGGACCACGATCGAATCTGGGACCACAGCGGGACCACGAAAAGCGAAAGGGGTCAGCGAACTAACGCTAACCCCTTGTAATTACTGGTGCCGGCTGCAGGGCTCGAACCCGCGACCCCCTGATTACAAATCAGAGCTTTGCAACGACATGGCCCATGGCTGTTTTCGCATTTTCGAGATAGTCGCGCTTAACTTGGACTCTGTGGCCGTTGACGGTCTGCTTGCCGATCTGCACCTTCGAGAAGGGCATTCCCTTCGCGTAAGCTACTACGCCGGTCGTTCCAAAGTCGCGTACTTCTACGAAACCATCTTCGCTGGTCGTGAAGCTGAAGATTTCGGGATTTGTTTGAATCAGGGCTGCCACATCTCGTTCGATTGCCGTGAGAACCGCAGCGTAAGCACTCGCCGCACCCATGTATTGAGTAAGGCGATTTTTGACGATTAGATGCACCTTCGGAAGAGGTCTGCCCGCAGCTCGCAGCTTGGTGGCAAACGCAAAAGTCGTGTAGATTTCTGATGGCAATTTCAGGCCATAAACCAGCGAGAAGGCGTTTTGAATGGCGCGACGTGAAGAATCGTCGGCCATAACAGGCAGTATCAGAAAATCTGACGCAGCTAGGGCGATCTGGGTGTAAAGCGAAAAACTGGGATTACAGTCGAAGAAGATGGCATCATACTCGTTTTCGATTTGAGCGATGAAATCTTTTAGCCAATCAACGACTGCAATCCACGGGTTCGTTCCCGGGATTTGATTGTTGGCAAGGGTGTTTACCGCGTTTGATTGCAGTTCGAGAAGTGGGTCGCCGCATACGAGATCAATATTCGATGGTATGCTCTGATTGATCCCCGATGGCTTCGTGATAAAATCACGCGCTTGGAACTGAGGTGGCGTATAGGGCGAGGGTAGCCGAAGCTGGAAATAGCCGCCAACGCTGCTGCGGGGAACGACACCCTGCCGAGCGAGCAGTTTACCGCTTCCGTCATTGTTCAGGCCGCCGAGCATCAACTCTGAGAGGTTCGCCTGCGGGCAAACGTCTATCGCCAGGATGCGGTGATCGGGGTGCGTCTCAGCATACAAGTTGATCGATTGGAAGGCGATGCTGGTCTTACCAGTGCCCCCTTTATTGTTCCAAAATGCGTACTTCTGAGCCATGTCGTTGTCTTCCTTAGCCGCAAGGGTGTCCATTTTGGACATATTGGGGGCTGCGTGGGACAACGTCAAGGTAGGGGAGGGGCACAGATATGGTGGAACCGATCGTGAACACCCGTGGGACTTTCCGTGGGACTTTTGTTCCCGCAGCTACCACGGTGCGCCGTTTGTTCCTTCCTTACCGCTTCGCGCCAATTTGCCTCTTGCACCCCAAACCCTTTGGTTCTAGGACTTTTCAGGTGAGCGCGGGCGTAGTTCAGCGGTAGAACGCCAGCTTCCCAAGC
>NZ_ARQE01000019.1 GCF_000382705.1 Aureimonas ureilytica DSM 18598 = NBRC 106430
GCTGAGGCTCGGCGAGATTGTCAGCCGGTAGCACTACGAGCCGCTCGTAGAGGTTGGCCACGACCTCGGCCGACTCGAGCTGGTTGATCTCGTGCGGGTCGAGCCCGCGCATGGCAGCCATGGTGAGGCCGATCACCAGNTGGTTGCCGGGCGTCTCGGCATGGGCAGACGTGCCCGCCACCACAAGACCCACAAGGCCAAGGGGCCGAAGGGCCCGGATGAAACGTGACATGTCTTCCTCCCCGATCCGCGTCCGTCGTTTCACGATCCGGTTGCGGACCATATCGACAGATACTGAAATCTGATATATCNAGTCTCACATGACTTGCACCTCGTCAAGCTGTCTGGCCGAGCGGGAGCACTCACCGACCCAAAGGGAGACGAGCCATGTCGGAGGCACCCGCGCGCCTGACGCGACTCGACCCGCATTTGACGCGGACCCTGCGCGACCACGTCCACGGCCAACTTCGTCATGCGATTCTGTCGGGCCGCTACGAAACCGGTGAGCGCCTATCGGAGCGTCAGCTGGCCGAGGAACTTGGCGTCAGCACAACGCCCTTAAAGGAGGCGCTGCGCCAACTCGAAGCGGAAGGACTGGTGGAGACGCTGGCGCGCCGAGGCGTGGTGGTGCGCTACGGGCAAAGCTGGGCCGAGGAGATGATCCTGGCGCGCGCCGCGCTNGAATCCATGGTCGCCCATTTGGCAGCGCGCCGCATTGAGCCGGACGCCGCCGCCGCGCTCGCTGAAACGGCCGAGCGGATGGCTGAGGCGAGCGAGGCGGCCAACGCGGGAGCACTAGTCGCCTTGAACGAGGTGTTCCACGAGCAGATCCATCTCGCCTCGCGCTGCGACTATCTCGTGCGTCTCCTAGAGCGTCAGCGCTTCTACGACGAGGGAACGCGGCGCGTGATCCATTCCGATCCAGCCGAGCGCGAACGCGCGCTCGCCGAGCACCGCCTGATCGCGCACGCCATCGTCGTCCGCGACGAGACGGGCGCCGAACGCGCGATGCGCGACCATGTGGTTCGTTCCGGCGAGCACTACCTCGCCCTGGTTTTCAGGCAAGACAGGAAAGACATCCCCTCGTGACCGATGCCATGCAAAAGGTCCGCGACGCCCTGAAGGGCATCTCGGGCGTACCGATTACCCCCTACGACAGCGCCGGCGCGATCGATGCGCGAAGTCTGTCCGTTCTAATCGANGAGATGGCACGGGCCGGNGTCCACAACCTCATGGCNGCTGGCAANACAGGCGAGTTCTTTGCCCTGTCGCGCGAGGAGATCGNGCTCGTCCACCGTACCGTGATCGAGGCCGCCGAGGGGCGCAGCCTNGTCAGCGCAGCGGTCGGCCGCTCGCTGGTCGAGGCCAAGGCGATGGCGCGCGAGGCCGCGGCGATGGGCGCGGACGCGGTGATGAGCCACCATCCAATGGACCCCTTCGCCGCGCCCGCCGCGCAGACGCGCTACTTCCTCCAGCTTGCCGATGCGGCGAGCGTGCCGCTCGTAGCCTATGTGCGCTCCGACACGCTTTCGGTCGCCGACTTCCAGCTTCTGGCGAACCACGGCAACATCGCGGGTATTAAGTTCGCCTCGCCGAACCTGATGCTACTGGCCGAAGTGATCCGCGCGACGCGCGAAGCGCCCGCGATCTGGGTTTGCGGCCTTGCCGAGGGCTGGGCACCGGCCTTCTACGCTATGGGCGCGCGCGGCTTCACCTCGGGCCTCGTGAACGTCTTTCCGGAGCGCTCGCACGCCATCCACCACGCTTTGGAGCAGGGCGACTTCGCGGGCGCGCGTCGACTCATCGACGGCATCGCTGGCTTCGAGGCGCTGCGCACGCGCTACAACAACGGAGCTAACGTCACCGTGGTTAAGGCGGCGGCCGAGCTGCTCGGGCGCCCCGTTGGGCCCGTGCGCGCACCCGGTCTTGAGACGCTGAACGCCGAGGAGCACGAGACGCTGCGCCACATCGTTGAGGCGGTCCGCACCGAGCGCACGACCGGCGCCCCGGCGACGGCGGCCTGAGGGGGAGAGTAGACATGCGGATCACCGCCCTCAAGACCTACATGCAGCGCGTCGACGAGCGCCCGCGTCTTCTCGTCAAGATCGAGACCAACGAGGGCATTTCAGGCTGGGGCGAGGCCTACAACCACGGGCCCGACCGCGCGCTGGCGCCGCTTCTCGACTATCTCTTCACGCAGATCGTGGGTGAGGATCCGCGACGCGTCGAGTTCCTGGTGCACAAGCTCAACCAGCAGTGCCGCTTCCCGCCCGGCGCGCTGGGCCTGGCCGCAATCTCCGTGATCGACCACGCTCTGTGGGACATCGCGGGTAAGGCGGCAGGGCTGCCGGTCTACATGCTGCTCGGCGGCAACGTGCGCGATCGCGTGCGCGTCTATTGCGGCGTCTACACCGCGCCCGACCCGGAGGCAGCGCTCGCCCAGACGCAAGAGCTGAATGAGCGCTACGGCTACACCGCCTTCAAGCTCAGCCCATACCGGCGCGACCTGCACGAGGGGCGCTGGGGCGAGCTGGTGCGCGAGACCGGGCAGTATTTCGGGCGCGTGCGAGAACTTTGCCCCAGCCGCTTCGAGTTCGCCTTCGACGCCCATGCCAAGATCTTCGAGCCAGTCCAGGCCATCCAGCTCGCCCAGGCCCTCGCCCCCAACGACCCGCTCTTCTACGAAGAACCGATCCGGCCCGAGCACATCCCCGCCTGGCGCGAGATCCGCTCCAAGGTGAGCGTACCACTGGCGACCGGCGAGTCGCTCTACTCGCGCTTCGAGTTTCTGTCACTGCTGTCAGCGGGCGGCGCCGACATCGTGCAGCCTGATATCTGCGTTGTGGGCGGGGTCTGCGAGATGCGGCGCATCGCGACGATCGCTGAAGCGCACTACGCCACGCTCGCCCCGCACAACCCGATGGGGCCGCTGGCGACGGCAGTGAACGTCCACTTCTGTGCCACGCAGACGAACTTCAAGATCCTGGAGTTCAAGCCTGCGGTCCACGCTCCGTGGGCGATCGACCCTTATGTGCCGGTGGACGGACACATGGAGCTACGCCCCGACCGGCCCGGCTGGGGTATCGAAATCGACGAGGCGGTGCTGGAGCGCGAGGACCACGTTCACTGGGAGCGTAAGGTGACGCGCAAGCCGGATGGCTCTACCGCCTACCCATAAGCTGCGGATGTCGGAAGGCGGTGTAGGCTTAAGTTTCCGACTTAGGTATTCTGACCGGGCGCTCCTCAGAAGGGTTGAGCGCCCGATCGCTTTCCAACTTTAAATCAACACGCGCTCCACTTCGTCGAGCGTCACTGCGTCCGAGCGCCGATCACAGAGCTGCGTGATCCGCGTCGACGAGTGGTTCGCCATGGCCGCCGCCTTTTCGATCGTGCCGCCGTTCTTGAGATACGCCGTGATGCCGTTGGCCCGGAACGTGTGGTTGCCGATCCACGTGTCGATGCCGGCAGCGGTCGCGCGTCGCTGGATCATCGCGTACGCATTGGCTTGGGGCAGGGGCGTGCGGGTCAGCTGCCCCGTGCCGCGCCCGATCGTGCGAAACAGCGGACCTTTCCGATCCTCAGCGATACCGGTCCCCTCCATGTAGGCATGGAGGTAGCCTTCCAGATTGTGGTGGCAGGGCATCTCATGACGCTTCCCGCCCTTCTCGTGCAGCCGCACCCAGAGACGCCGGTTCTGCACATAGACGTCCTCGACCCGCATGCCGAGCGCGGCCCCGATCCGGGCGAACGAGTAGACCATCAGCCCGATCAGCGCCCGGTCGCGCAGGCCTATCGGAGTCGTGACGTCGATCGCGTCGAGCAGCTGGCGCGCCTCATAGGGATCCAGTACCGGCATCTTGTCCCGTCGCACGCTGTGCAAGGGTCCACGCACGGACGCTGGGTTCACCGCCACGACCTGGCCGACCACAAGCCAGTCGAATAGCATGCGGACCGCAGCCAAGCGCTGCTTAGCGGTCGGTGCTGATCGCACCTGGGTCAGCTCCTTGATGTAGCCGGCGACGTGCAGCGGCTGCACGGCTGCGATCGAGGCGGCGCCGTGCGCCTCGCACCAGCTGAGGAACTCTCCCACGGCCCGCCCATAGGCGCGCCGAGTGTTGGGGTTGCGGATGTGCGTGGTAAAGAACTCGAGGGAGCGAATGGACGCGCGCTCGCCGGCCGTAGCGACGACATGGCCTGCCCCCGTCAGGTGGCCCGGTTCAAATCTAATGCATGGTGGGCTTGTCGGCGACGTTTGAGGTGGCCGGCGAAGCGGGTTGGGGTAGCGCAGCCGGCCACGGCACATCGGCGGGTGCGGGTGGACGGTAGCCCAGGCTCGAGTGTGGACGCTTGGTGTTGTAGTGCTGGCGCCAGCTCTCGATGACGATCCGGGCCTCGGCGAGACTGTAGAAGATCTCGCCGTTCAGGAGTTCGTCCCGAAGCTTGGAGTTGAAGCTCTCGCAATAGCCGTTCTCCCAAGGGCTGCCAGGCTCGATGAACGCGGTCCTGGCCCCGACCGCTCCGATCCATTCGCGCACTGCCTTGGCGACGAACTCCGGGCCATTGTCGGAGCGGATGTGTCCTGGCACGCCGCGCAGGATGAAGAGGTCCGACAGGACGTCGATGACGTCCGTGGACTTCAGCTTACGGTCGATCCGGATACACAAGCACTCCCGGGTGAACTCGTCGATGACGTTCAGCAGGCGGAACTTGCGGCCGTTGTGGGTTCGGTCCTCGACAAAGTCATAGGACCACACGTGGTTCGGTCGCTCCGGGCGAAGACGAACACACGAGCCATCGTTCAGCCAGAGCCGGCCGCGCTTGGGCTGCTTGGCCGGCACCTTCAGGCCTTCCTGCCGCCAGATGCGCTCGACCCGCTTCACGTTGACGAGCCAGCCAGTATCCCGCAGCAAGGCCGTGATCCGGCGCCTATCAGCGATTGCCAGCAATCGCTTGTCGGCCAGGGGATACCCGTAGCGTCCATACTGCACCGCTAGTTCGATGATGTCGGCCGTCAACGCCGCATCATCGGCTCGCCCTTTGGGCGCCTTGCGTTGCGTTGACCGATGCTGCCCCAGAACCCGGCACGCCAAACGCTCCGACACGTCGAACTTCTTTATGACGTGGTCGATGCATTGGCGACGGCGGGCGGGGCTCACCAGTTTCCCGAGGCGGCCTCTTTCAGGATCAGCTTCTCGAGCGTCAGGTCCGACACGGCCTTTCGCAGGCGCTCGTTCTCCTTCTCGAGATCCTTCAGACGCTTCACCTGGTCCGACTTCAGCCCGCCGAACTCCTTGCCCCATCGGTAGTAGGTGAACGGCGTCACGCCGATCGCGCGGATCGCTTCGGCAACCGAACGACCCTGCGACAGCAGCACGTCGACCTGCCGGAGCTTCGCGACGATCTCTTCAGGCTTGTGCTTCTTCTGCGGCATTCTCGGCATCCTCCAAAGGCTCAAAAGCCTACTTCATGGAGGGACACTTTTCAGGGGGCAGACCAGTATGCTTCGAGGCGCTGATGCGCTGGACGCATCCGATTCCGGGGGAGATCCCTCCATTCCGCTTCATTCCCATAGCCGAGGTGCGCAAGTTCATCGTGCCGATGGGCGAATGGGCGATCGAGACCGCCTGCGCCACCGCGGTTTCATGGTCGTCCAGCTGTCGCATAGCGGTTAACTTGTCGCCAGTGCAAGTTCTTCAGCCCGACCTCCCAGACAAGGTCGAGGCGATCCTCCATCGGACAGGTCTGGCTGCAGACCGCCTGGAACTAGAGATCACGGAAGGCGTCCTGCTTCAGGACGGCGAGAGGGCGTTGACCGTTCTCGGCAAACTGAACGCGCTCGGCGTGCGGATCGTTCTGGACGATTTCGGCACGGGTTATTCAAGCCTTTCCTACCTCCACCGCTTTCGCTTCCAAAAGCTCAAGATCGACCGCCTGTTCGTCGGTCGGCTGACCGAGGACCAAAGCGCGCGCTCAATCGTCAAGGCGATCCTTTCGATGAGCCAGGAGCTGGGCATTGAGGTGACGGCGGAAGGCGTAGAAACGACGCAGCAGGCCTCAATGCTCCGGGCACAGGGCTGCAACGAGTTTCAAGGCTTTCTTTTGGGTCACCCAACGACAGCCGAGACTGCCAACGAGTTGGCGGCGCAATCGAGCACCCAAAATATGGTCGAACAGCTCCGCGCCGTTTCTCGGGAATTCCATGCTGGTGACGGCTACATCAAACAAGCGTCGTAGCGCTCTCGACCCACTACGTCCGCTTACAAGAGGTTGCGAAACCCGCATCGAGAGGCGGTAGTGGGCCAAAGCTGACAGTCAGCTTTCGGATTTGTCCCGCGGAAAGCCGCCGTTCCACTTTAGACCCGGCTGGACCGTTTATAGGCGAGGCAGCAGACGTGGCACACTGATTTAAGCGCCACGCAGCTGCATTGGCCCGCGGCGTCCAACAGCAGCCGACTAGGTCGTTTCCCGTAGCCTCCACATTCATCGCGCGACGATAGACATGAACCAATGCTAGTCATATGATGACGCGCGGGCCTCTGTGAAAGCTCGCTTATGGAGGCCGCCGCGTCATGGCGGAAGCGCATTTGGCTCGAGCACGCGTCGCAACCCAGTCCCGCCCTCTGCGGGAGATCGTCACCGAGGTCTTGCGTCAGCAGATCGAGGACGGCGATTATGCACCGGGTGATCAACTGCCCACTGAGCCGGTCCTCGTGTCCCGGTTCGGCTACAGCCGGACGGTGATCCGGGAAGCGATCGCGGCGCTTCGCGCCGACGGCCTGGTCGACTCACGGCACGGCGTCGGTGTCTTCGTAATCGGCCCAAAGCGGCCGAGCGCGGAGTTAGAACTCTTCCGACAAGCGACCGACAAGATCTCGGACATCATCGAGGAACTGGAACTGCGCATCGGGGTCGAGGTCGAAGCCGCTGGCCTAGCGGCTATGCGCGCATCTCCCGCGCAGGAGGCCGAGATCCTGTCGCTCGTCGACGAGTTTCGCGAACGGGTGGAACGCGGCGAGCCGACCGACGAGGCCGACTTCGCGTTCCACATGGCCATTGCCAAGGCGACGAACAACACGCGCTTCCAGACCTTTCTGGAGCACATCGGCAAGCGGATCATCCCGCGCGTCAAATTTCGGACGGTAATGGGCGGCGTAGACCCCCTTCCCAATCGCGATCGCATCATCCTGAAGGAACACGAGGCGGTCGGTGACGCGATCTCGGGACGCGATCCCGACGGTGCAAGGGAGGCGATGCGTCATCACCTCCAGGGTGGGATCAAGCGCTACCGCGCGCTGACACGCGTACGTCCCACCGAAAAGATCGATTGACCAAGGCGCTTTGTCATCATACGACTACCTGATCAAGTCGTATGATGTGAGCTGCAATGTCTCCTGATGACCTCAAGGTCGCCCTGTCCTCCGGCCTCCTGTCCTTCCCTGTCACCCACTTCGACGCCGACGGGGCCCTCAGCCTCGACACGTATCGCCGCCATGTCGAATGGCTCTCGGGCTTCGAGGCCAGCGTGCTGTTCGCGGCGGGGGGAACAGGTGAGTTCTTCTCGCTGACGCCCGAGGAGGTCGGCAGCGTCACTCGCGCGGCCAAGGACGCTTCCGGGGCGGTGCCGATCGTCACCGGCTGCGGCTACGGCACGGAACTGGCCAAGGACGTCGCCCGGCGTGCCGAGGCCGCCGGGGCGGACGGCCTTCTTCTTCTCCCGCACTACCTGATCGGCGCGTCGCAGGAAGGGCTTTTCCGACACATCAAGGCGGTGTGCCAGGCGACGGACCTCGGCGTCGTCGTTTACAACCGCTCCAATTCCGTCGTGAACGCCGACACTCTGGCGCGCCTTGCCGACGCCTGCCCGAACCTCATCGGCTTCAAGGACGGCACAGGCCAGATCTCGCTGGTGCGCGAGATCTCCGCCAAGCTCGGCGACCGGCTCTGCTACATCGGCGGTATGCCGACGCACGAGTTGTTCGCCGAGGCCTTCAACGCGGCGGGGGTGACGACCTATTCCTCGGCCGTCTTCAACTTCGTGCCGGCGCTTGCCGTGCGCTTCTTCAAGGCAATGCGCGCGGGCGACCGCGCCACGATGGAAGCGATCCTGAAGGACTTCTTCTACCCCTTCGCCGCCATTCGCGACCGCCAGACGGGCTATGCCGTCTCGATCATCAAGGCGGGTGCAGCCATCGTCGGCCAGGCGCCCGGCCCGGTGCGCCCGCCGCTGACGGACCTGACCGACGAGGAGCGCGGCATGCTGGCCGCACTGATCGAGAAGAACGCCTGAGAGCGTCTGACAACACCTCCGGGCGGCCGCGCGGGAGGCGTCGGCCGCCTCGGACCTGACGACACGAACGGGAGGATCATCATGAGAACGACGACGATCGCCAGGCTGGCCCTTGCGGCGCTGGCCGGCACCATCGCGCAGCCTGCCCTCGCACAAGGCTCGACCGGCGAGATCACCATCGTCCTGCCGGAGCAGCCGAGCAACCTGGAGCCCTGCGGCTCTATTCTGACCGACGTTGGGCAGGTGATCAGCCAGAACGTCACCGAGACCCTAACGGTGGTGGATCCGGCGGACGGCTCGGTGGATCCGAAGCTCGCGACCGGGTGGAGGCAGGTCGAACCCCTCACTTGGCGCTTCAAGCTGCGCGAGGGCGTCAAGTTCCAGGACGGCGAGGCCTTCGACGCGCAGGCGGTCAAGTTCTCGATCGACCGCATGACGTCCAAAGCCTTTACCTGCAACAACCTCGCCAAGTTCGGCAACGATACCATCACCGTCGAGGTGGTCGATCCCTCGACGGTCGACGTGAAGTCCACGCAGCCCCAGCCGATCCTGCCGACGCTTATCAGCGTGGCGATGATCGTCTCGACCAAGACCTCGGCAACGCAGGCAACCAACGCGCCGGTTGGCACCGGGCCCTATTCGCTCGCCGAAGCCACGCCGGAGCGCATCGTCCTCCAGCGCTCCGAAGGATATTGGGGCGAGGCGCCAGCGGTGACCAAGGCGACCTATGTCTGGCGCGGCGAGTCCTCGCTGCGCATCGCGATGATCCAGACGGGCGAAGCTGACCTCACCCCTACCATCGCGCTCCAGGACGCAACCGATCCTACCCGCGACATCTCCTACCTCAACTCGGAGACGACGGCGGTTCGCATCGACATGGACTATCCCCCGCTCAACGACGTGCGGGTGCGCAAGGCGCTCAATATGGCGATCGACTGGGAGGGTATGGCCGGCCTCTTCGGCGACGAGGCACTACGGGCCTCGCAGATGGTGCCGCCGGGCATCAACGGCCACGACAAGGACCTGAAGCCCTGGACCTTCGACCCGGAAGGGGCGGCCAAGCTTCTGGAGGAAGCCCGTGCGGCGGGCGTGCCGGTCGACACGGAGATCAACCTCGTCGGCCGCAACGGCATCTATCCCAACGGCACCGAGGCCATGGAAGCCATGATGGCCATGTGGAACGATGCCGGCTTCAACGTGAAGCTGACCATGCTCGACGTGGCCGACTGGACCCGCTACCTCCAGAAGCCCTTCCCAGCCGAGCGCGGTCCGACGCTTCTTCAGATCCAGCACGACAACAACAAGGGCGACGCCGCTTTCACCGTACCGCTGCTCTATCGCTCGTCCGGCAGCTACTCGACACTGAACAACCCGGCGATGGACGCCGAGATCGACACGGCGCTGGCGGCGACTGGGGACGAGCGCGGTCAAGCGTTCCGCACGGTCTTCGGCAAAGTCCACGACGAGATCGCCGCCGACGTGCCGATGTTCCACATGATCGGCTATACCGCCGTCGGCCCTCGCATCGACTGGCGCCCGAGCCTCGCCACCAACAGCGAGATCCCGCTCGCGCAGATCCGCTTCAAATAGCTGGCGATCGCTTACCGGAGGGAGGCCCCATGCCCTCCGGCCTGTCGCCGCATTTTTAGGACGGACGCATCCCATGCTCGGCTTCATCGGCAAGCGCGCCTTCAACAGCGCGGTCTCCATCCTCGGTCTCCTGGTCCTCGTCTTCGTGCTGACGCGCCTGACGGGCGATCCGGCGGCCCTGTTCCTGCCGCTCGACTCGTCTCTCGAGGCGCGCCAGGAGTTCAACCGCCTGAACGGCTTCGACCAACCCGTGGTCTCCCAGTTTTTCGCCTATCTCGGCGACCTCCTCCGCCTCGATTTCGGCATGTCGCTCCGGCAGAACCGACCGGCGATGGAAGTGGCGCTGGAAGCCTTCCCGCGTACGCTCCAGCTCGCCTTCTTCGCCATCCTCCTGTCCTTCTCGCTGGCGCTCGTGGTAGGCGCGCTCGCGGCGGCCCGGCCCGGCGGTTGGTTCGATCGCCTTTCGAGCTTCGTTTCGCTGGCCGGTGCCAGCGCGCCGGACTTCTGGGTGGCCATCGTCGGCGTGCTGGTCTTCTCGGTCGGCCTCGGGCTCCTACCGACGTCGGGCACCGGCGGCTTCGCCTACTGGATCCTGCCGGTGGCAGTCCTAACGCTCCGCCCCTTCGGCCTCCTGGTCCAGGTGGTGCGCGGCACGATGATCGGCGTCCTCGCTCAAGCCCACGTCAAGACGGCGAAAGCCAAGGGCCTTGCCCCCCGCGCGATCCTCCTGCGCCACGGCCTGCGCAACTCGATGCTGCCGGTGGTCACCGTAGCAGGCGATCTGGCCGCCAGCCTCGTCAACGGGGCGGTGGTGGTCGAAACAATCTTCGGTTGGCCCGGCATCGGCAAGCTGATGATCGATTCTATCGTCCAGCGCGACTTCGCGGTGGTCCAGAGCACGATCCTCGTCACCGCCTGCGCGATCTTCCTGCTGAACATCCTGATCGACCTCCTTTACGCCGCGCTCGACCCGCGCATCCGGTACTGACCCCATGAGCGAGATCACGACCACCTTCGAGCCGCCGGCGTCGCGCACAGCGCGGCTCGCCATCTGGGCTGCCTGGCTACGCCGCGACAAGCTGGCCTTGGCCGCCGTCCTGTTCCTTCTGGTCTTGGCGGTGGCAGCCGTCCTGTCGCCGTTCCTTCTCGATGCCGCGGCCACACGCCCGGGCCTTCGCCAGCGCAACCTCGCGCCCTTCACGCTCGATGCCGGCTGGCTCTACGTGCTCGGCGCCGATACGCTGGGCCGCCCGATGCTGGCTCGCCTCCTCGTCGGCGCCGGCACGACGCTCGGCATCGCGGCCGCGGCGGTGCTGGGTTCGATGGTGCTGGGCGGCTGCCTTGGGCTGGTGGCGGGTTATTCGCGACGCTGGTTCGCGCAAGCCATCATGCGCGTCGCCGACGTCATCATGAGCTTCCCCTCGCTGCTCCTAGCGCTGATCGTTCTGTATCTTTTGGGGCCGAGCGTCACCAACCTCATCATCGTCCTCGCCGTCACGCGCGTGCCGATCTACCTGCGCACGACGCGGGCCGAGGTGCTGGAGCTGCGCGAGCGCATGTTCGTGCAGGCGGCGCGCTCGATGGGCGCGGGGCACGGGCGCATCCTGTTCCGCCATATCGCGCCGCTCACCATTCCGACGCTCGTCACCATCGGCGCGATCGACTTCGCGGCGGTCATTTTGGCGGAATCGGCGCTGAGCTTCCTCGGCCTCGGCATCCAGCCGCCGGCCTTCACCTGGGGCGCGATGGTGGCGACCGGCCGCGGCTACCTGCAGACCGCATGGTGGATCGCCTTCTGGCCGGGCCTCCTGATCATGCTGACGACGCTGTCGCTCAATATCGTCGCGAGCTGGGCGCGCGTCGCCTCCGATCCCCACCAGCGCTGGCGCCTCCAGTCGCTGAGGAGAGCGCCGAAATGACGCCAATCGATCCTCCCGTTCTCGAGATCCGCGACCTCACGGTCGACTTCCTGTCCGACGAGGCGCCAGTGCGCGCGGTGGACGGCGTCAGCCTCCAGGTGCATCGGGGCGAGACCTTGTGCATCCTGGGCGAAAGCGGCTCGGGCAAGAGCGTCAGCTCCTCAACCGTGCTCGACATCCTCGACACGCCGCCAGCCGAGATCGTCTCGGGGCAGATACTGTTCGAAGGCCGGGATCTTGCCGCGATGGCGCCCGAGGAAAGGCGACAGATCAACGGTCGGAAGATCGCGATGATCTTCCAGGATCCCCTGGCCCATCTCAACCCGGTCTACACGGTCGGTGCGCAGATCTGCGAGGTGTTCCGCGCCCATCGCATCTGCGATGGAGCCGAGGCACGGCGGCGGGGCATCGAGCTTTTCGGCCGGGTCGGCATCCCCGAACCCGCCGAGCGCTTCGACCGCTATCCCCATGAGTTCTCCGGCGGCCAGCGCCAGCGCGTCATGATCGCCATGGCGATCGCCCTCGGTCCTTCGCTCCTGATCGCCGACGAGCCGACCACGGCGCTCGACGTGTCGGTCCAGGCGCAGATCCTGGATCTTCTCGCCGATCTCCAGCGCGAGTTCGGCATGGCTCTCGTGATGATCACGCACGATCTTGAAGTCGCCGCCTCGATGGCCGATCGCGTCATCGTCATGCGGCGCGGACGCATCGTCGAAGCGGGGGAGGCGCGCGCCGTCTTCACCCAGCCCAGCGACGACTACACGCGCCGGCTCATGGCCGCGATCCCCTCGCATGACGGGGAGGCCAGCCGACGCTCCAAGGCGCCGGTCGCCGAAACGCTTCTCGACGTGCAGGGGCTCACCAAGGTCTACCAGGTCACCAGCGGGCTGTTTTCCTCGCCCCGCAGCGTGGCGGCGGTGGAGGACGTGTCGTTCCGGGTCGGGCGCGGCGAGACGCTCGGCATCGTCGGCGAGTCCGGGTCGGGCAAATCCAGTGTCGCCAAGATGCTTCTGCGGCTCGTCGACCCAACCGCCGGCCGGGCACTGTTCCGGGGCGCCGACATCTATGGCCTGGAGGGGGCGGACCTCATGGCGCTGCGCCGCAAGGTGCAGATGGTGTTCCAGGACCCCTACGGCTCGATGAACCCGCGGATGAGCGTCGAAGCGATCATCTCGGAGCCTTGGCGCATCCATGGCGACATCCTGCGGAAGGGGCAGTGGCGCGGCCGCGTGCGCGAACTCCTCGACCTCGTCGGCCTGAACCCCGACTGGGCGAGCCGTCATCCCCACCAGTTTTCCGGTGGGCAGCGCCAGCGCATCGCGATCGCCCGCGCACTCGCCTGCGAGCCGGAACTTATCGTCTGCGACGAGGCCGTGTCAGCCCTCGACGTCTCCGTCCAGATGCAGGTGATCGACCTCCTAGCCGACCTTCGCGACCGCCTGGGCCTCGCCTACGTCTTCATTACCCACGACCTGCCGGTGGTCCGGAACTTCGCCGACCGCATCATCGTCATGCGCGGCGGCAAGGTCGTCGAGGAGGCAGATACCGAGACCCTGTTTGCGGCTCCCCGCCACGAGTACACTCGGACGCTTCTGTCATCTTCGCCCAGGCCAAAATGGGAAACGACAGGAGTAGCTGCTTCGGGCAGCCATTGAGTCAGCCATCCACCGTGGTCCGCCATGGGGCCGCGGAAGGCTGCCGTTGGTCCGCAAACGGCGGTTCGAATGAGACAGACCAGCTTGGTGCGGCTCGGACGCAAATTGGCAGTTGAGGGCCGGTTGGCGTGCAGGATCCTGGTGCTGCCGTAGCAAACGGTTCGTCAGTTTCGTCTCGCACCGCAACGATGCGGACTGTCGGCTCCTCACCCGACCCAGCTGCAAACACAGGAGCGAGTTTGGACCGTAAGTGGACGGGGTAACTGGGCCGATAGCTGCCGGCTCGCCAGTCTAATGTCCATGTAGATCAAAAGGCGTGCCCTGGTTGGGCACGCAGCAGTCGGCGACACGCTGGTAGCGCCCTTGCACGACCCTGAAGGATCAGGTTGACGCGCCTGTCATGTCCTCTTGGATCAGGTTGGTTCAGCTCCGAGGACACGAATTGGACGGGCGCTGAGTCCCTCGGTTGGGTCTGATCTCCCCCGCTTCACGTATATGGCTGCCCCCCATCTTCCGGCAGATCTCGCCAACTAGGGCGCCGTTCTCCGTCTTCCGCAGGGCAAAGGCGATCTGCTCGTTCGTGAACCGCTTCTTGGGCATCGGCTCTTACCTCTTGTCGAGAAATTGGGCCCGAAAATTCTCACTCCGTCCGGACCAGCTTCACGGGGCAGGACCAGTCTTATCGGCCATAGGTCAGGCATCTGCCGCTAAGCGATGGCTGGCGGCGCCCCCCAACTCGCATCGCCGGCCACCTCAAACGTCGCCGACAAGCCCATGGTGCATCAGTTTCGAACCGGACGATCCTACGGCGAAGGCCACTTCTCTCATCGGCTGCACTGTTTTCGGCGAGGACCGCGCATATCTACGCCTACGCTTGTCTCGCCCTCGAAGGTGGCGATTGCTGGAGGCCACCGCGATGACCACGTCACGATTTCTCGGTGGTTCCGGCGAGATGGCGGCGCGCCTCAGAGCCTTCGATTGGTCGGCGACGAGCTTGGGGCCACCGTCCGGTTGGCCCCGATCCCTGCGAACGCTCGTCGGACTGATGCTTGCATCGCGTCAACCCATGTATGTCGCATGGGGTACCGAAGGGATCATGCTCTACAACGACGCCTATTCGCGGCTTCTGCAGAGCAAGCACCCCGCGGCCCTGGGAGATCGTTTCGATCGCGTCTGGTCGGAGATCTGGAGCGAGATCGAGCCGCTGGTGGCGCGTGTCTTCCAAGGCGAGTCCATCCATTTCGACGACATCACGCTCTTCATCGAGCGCAACGCACAGACCACCGAAGCCCATTTCGCCTTCTCTTACACGCCGGTCTACGACAATGAGGGCGTGGTGATCGGTCTGTTCTGCGCCTGCAACGAGACGACCATCCAGATCCTGGCGGAACGGGCAGCGAACGAAGCCCTTCAGGCGGCCGAGGAAGCCAACATCGCCAAGAGCCAGTTCCTGGCCAATATGAGCCACGAGCTGCGCACGCCTCTTTCAGCCATCATCGGCTATGCCGAGATGCTGATCGAGGAAGCGCAGGATGGCGCCGCCGCCAGTGATCTGGCGGGTGACATCGCCAAGATCGAGAGCAACGCTCGCCATTTGCTCAGTCTCATCAACGATGTACTGGACCTGTCCAAAGTCGAGAGCGGCAAGATGGACATCTATGTCGAGACCTTCGATGTCGCCGACCTCGTGCATGACGTTGCAACAACCGCGCAGCGGCTGGTGGAGAAGAAAAACAACCGTCTCCAGGTCGAAATCGAGAGCGATGTCGGAAGCCTGGCGTCCGACATCACCAAGGTACGGCAGATTCTCTTCAATCTGCTGAGCAACGCTGCCAAGTTCACGCAGAACGGCACGATCACGCTTCGGGTCCGGCGCACGGAAGCCGAACTATCGTTCGCCGTGCGCGACACCGGCATCGGCATGACACCCGAGCAGATGGAGCGACTGTTCCAGCGTTTCGCCCAAGCCGATGCGTCCACGACGCGCAAATACGGAGGCACAGGCCTCGGATTATCGCTTACCAAGGCGTTCAGCGCCATGTTGGGCGGCGATGTGCATGTGGAAAGCGAACCGGAGCGGGGCAGCATTTTCACGCTGACATTGCCGCTGAAGATCGTCGATCCGTCGGCGGAGGCGTCGGTCGCGCCGGACGCCCAATTGCCTGTCGTGCCCGACGTCGATCCGGCCAAGGTCGTTCTGGTGATCGACGACGACACCGCTCAGCGGGAACTGATGACGCGCTTTCTGGCGCGGGAAGGATTTTCGGCGGTCACGGCGGCCGACGGAGCGACGGGTCTGGCGCTGGCCAGAGAAATGAGACCACGCGCCATTCTTCTCGACGTCATGATGCCCGGCATGGACGGTTGGACCGTCCTGGGCCGTCTGAAGAGCGATCCGGATCTGGCGGGCATCCCGGTCGTCATGGTGACCTTCGTCAGCGAACGCGGGCTGGCCTCGTCGCTCGGTGCGACCGACTATGTCGACAAACCGGTGAAGTGGGAGCGGTTCCGTCTGGTGATGGACCGCTTTCGCGAATCCGTCGGCGATGTCCTCGTCGTGGACGACGATCCGGATGCGCGCGCTCGTCTTCGTCAGACGCTGGAGCGCGACGGCTGGGCCGTCGCCGAGGCGGAGGACGGTCAGAAGGCCCTGGACTACATCGCCAACAGCCGTCCACGGCTGATCCTTCTCGACCTGACCATGCCGATCATGGACGGGTTCGCCTTCCTGCGCGCGCTTCGCAGCCGACCCGATGACGCCGAAATTCCGGTCATCGTGCTCTCGGCCCGCAGCCTGACCACCGAAGAGCGAACGCAGCTCCGCTCGGCCGCGCAAGTCCTTACGAAGGGCGAGATCAGCCTGAAGGAGGTGGCCGCCAACGTTCGAGCCCTGACGGATGAGGGGGTCGGCTCGTGACGCTCCGTTCAGGAGCGACCAACAGCGCGGAAAACGGCTGCTCACGGTCATTTCGTCGGATGCAATCCCTGTCATGATCCGCCTGAGGCTGCGGCCTGCCGCGTCGAAAGGCGATAGGCGGCATTGACCGAACAGAACCCCAGGACGATCGACGCCATTCCCGCTTGAATGCGTCCTTGCCCCTGCCGCGTCCATTTTCTCGGCATTATCACTTCGATAGAAGGACGCCGCTGCCATGCCTATGTTCGTTCAAGCGGGTCTCTGGGGGTTGCTGGGTGGCTCTGCGCTCGTTCTGGGTGCGGCGATTGCCTACACCTTGTCGCTGCCTGCCCGGCTCGTCGCGGCCATCATGGCGATCGGATCGGGCGTCCTGATCTCGGCCGTTGCGTTCGAACTCATGGACGAAGCCTACCGTCAGGGCGGCTTCGATTCCTCCGCCACCGGTTTCGTCGGTGGCGCGGTGATCTACACGCTCGCCAACATCGCAATCTCACGTCGCGGCGCAAGGCACCGCAAGCGATCCGGCTCCAACTCCCATGAGAGCCAGCAACACAGTTCGGAAGGAGCGGGGCTCGCGATCGCCGTCGGGGCCTTGCTCGACGGAATCCCGGAATCCGTCGTCATCGGCGCCAGCCTCCTCGGCGGCAATTCCGTCAGCCTCGTCACGGTAACAGCGGTGTTCCTCTCGAATGTGCCGGAGGGCTTGTCGAGCGCGGCGGGCATGCGCAAGGCCGGTCGGTCCGCTGGCTACATCTTCGGTGTCTGGGGCGGCATCGCCGTCGCATCGGGGCTTGCGGCGCTGATCGGCAATTTCGCGCTGGCCGGGGCCGATCCCGACATACTCGCGCTGACAAACGCGATCGCCGCCGGCGCCATTCTCTCCATGATCGTCGACACGATGATCCCGGAAGCCTTCGAGGATACGCACGAATACGCCGGTCTGATCACGGTGCTCGGCTTCCTGGCAGCCTTCGTCCTGTCCAAACTCGGCGGCTGACAGACTGAGCATGGTGAGCGCCGTTTCGAACGATATGGAGCAAACGAACTCGCAACAAACGGGCGGCCAGAAGCGATCGAAACGATCTTGGATCAGCAACGTTGGGCTCCGACCGAAAACCGAACCGACATCATCTTCGACACAAGGGATCGATGTGGCAGAACTTGAGGCCAACTAGGCGCTGGCGCGCAGTTACTTCACCGCCTTTCGCGAGCGTGACCAAGCCTGGTGGCAGCAGTTCATCGCGGCGGACTTCGTGCGCCACGATCCCGGCCTCGACTTCGAGGTGCACGGTCCCGAAGGCGTCGCAAAGCTTGGCGAAGTCATGCACGGCCCCTTTTTTTCGACGTCGAGCTACCGATCGACGAGGTGATCGCGGAAGGCGACTGTGTGTTGGTGCGCTTGCGCCAGAAAGGTCGCCATACCGGCGACTTTCAGGGCACGCCTCCGACAGGGCGAGCGATCGACATTGGAGTGATGGATTACTTCCGCATAGCCGACGGGCGCATCGCCGAACACTGGGCTCTGATGGACAACCTGACCCTGTTGAAGCAGATCGGCGCGGTCGACGCCTGACTGTTATCCGCAGGCCGCCACGATGTGCGCAGGCGGCTGGCGAACTCCAAACGCTACGAGGGATCGAGGGGCAGTCTGGTGGGTTGGAAAGGACGAACCTTAAGGAGAATCCGATGACCCAACTCACAACGCTTCTGGAGCCCGGCTGGCGCGAAACGAAGCGCGCGATCGGTGGTCTGTCGCTCCATGTCGTCGAGGCGGGCGAGGTGGGCCGACCGCTGATAATCCTGCTTCACGGCTTCCCCGAATTCTGGTGGGCGTGGCGCCACCAGATTACGCCGCTGGCAGAGGCGGGCTATCATGTAGTTGTTCCGGATATGCGCGGCTACAACAAGAGCGACGCCCCGCAAGAGGTTTCGGCCTATCATATCGACCGGTTGGCACGGGACGTTGTCGAACTCGCGGACGCTTTTGGAGCGGAGCGGTTCCACCTCGTAGGGCACGACTGGGGTGCCGTGATCGGGTGGTGGGTGGCTGCAAGCTTTCCCGAGCGTCTCGAACGGGTGGTCCTCATGGACGGACCTCACCCAGATGTTTGGGCGCGGCAGGCCCTTCGCCATTCGACGCAGGCGTTGCGCAGCACCTATGTTGCCTTTTTCCAGCTTCCCTTCGTTCCCGAGGCGAGCCTCGGCAGCTTCGACTTCAAGGGCCTAAGGACGATGCTGGAAGGCAGCGCCCATCCCGGCACAATCGAGACTAGAACACTAGATCACTATGTAGAGGCATGGTCGCATTCTGGCTCGCTGACGGGTATGCTGAACTACTACAGGGCGCTGCGCGAGCGACCCACCAGCGGCGAGCCGGCACGTGTGGCACCCGCGACCCTTATTCTTTGGGCGGGCGACGATTCGTTTCTGGAACGCCACGTGGCGAAGGCTGGGCTTGCCTTGTGCGACGACGGGCTGCTGGAGTTCGTCGACGGAGCCAGCCACTGGCTACACATTGAGAAGCCCGATCTAGTCAACCAGCGAATTATTTCCTTCTTTGACGAGGGGCGCTGACCGTTTTGGGCCATAGCGGACCGGCAGCTTTCGAGCCAATCGCGAGGAAAGCCGCCATTCTGCAAACGACCCGTCGAAGACATTCACCACCTATTCGAAATTCCTCAGAAGCGGACATCGCCAACTGACCCTTCGAGCTATGCCTCCTCCTCGATGTCGATCTGCGCGATGCGCTGGGCGCTGTCGTTGAAGCGGGACGCCACGAGGTGACCGAGGGCGACGGCCGCCACGCACAGGACCACCGACAGGGCGACGTTCAGCATGGCGCGTGGCACGGCGTCTGCCCGCAGGAGATCGAGCGTCTGAAGGCTGAACGAGGAGAAGGTCGTGAAGCCGCCGCAGATCCCGATCATCACGAAGAGACGCAGGTTCTCCGAGGCCGGGAAGCGACCAGAGGCAAGGGTGAGTGTCCCGAACAGGCCGATCGCGAACGAGCCCGCGATGTTGATGAGGATCGTGCCCCATGGCAGGTCGCGGCTGATCGGCAGGGCAAGAACCGAGATGGCATAGCGTAGGAACGTGCCGAGAGCGCCGCCCAGCATGACGATGGCGCAACTGTTGAAGGACATGCGGGTCTCCTATCGACGTGGGTTCGCATCCTCGGAAAGGATCCGAGAATGCGCCGTGGTTTCGATAGGAGTCATCAGCCCGACGCGGGCGGTTGCGGGGGAACCCCATCCCCGTCGTGGTCAGACGCTAACGCCCTTTTCGCAGGTTGGGAAGGCACCGTTCCGTTCGCCGACGCCGTTCACGACGCGACCGATCCGAGCGGCGCTCTGCCTCACCGCTCCCAGCCCTCCGTGCGCATCAGGGCCTGCGCTTCCGGCGTGATCAGGAAGTCGGCGAACTCGCGTGCCTGCGGATCGGCGTCCGGGGCGACCGCGAGGTTCAGGTCGCGCCAGATCCGGCGGTCCGCCTCGATCGGCACGGCTTCGAGAACGTCGCTCTTCGTCACCGTCCAGTCCGGCCAAGTGATCCAGGCGTCGGCATCGAGATCGCCGAACGCCTTGAAGCTGGCGCCCGAGCCGGTGGAGAAGCTGACGATGTTGCGGCGTAAGCGCTCGACGTCCGACAACCTGCCGAGGCGGCCCGCCACGTCCTCCCAGGTTCCCGTGCCCGACGTGTTGGCAACGCCCGACCCTTCCGTGACGACGATCCGCATGCCGTCCTTCAGAAGGTCCTCGAAGCCCTGGATCCCCTTCGGGTTGCCCTTCTTGACCGCGATCACGGTGGGGCGGACGTAGATCGGCTCGACCTCAGTCGAGGAGAAGGTCTTGTAGGTCTGGAGGAAGGCCGTCATCGACTGCTCGGACGTGCCCCAGATGATGTCGGCATCACCCTGCGCCTTCTTCGACCAGGTGCCCTCCGGTCCCGCGGTGATCTCGACCTTGTTCCCGGTCTGCCGCATCCAGAGGTCGGCGACCTTCTTGAACGCGGTGTGGGGGCCACCGGCGCCGTATAGACGCACGACACCGTCCCTCGGCTCGTGCCGGATGGCAGGATCGAACAGCACGGTGTCCTGCGCCTGCACGGTGGCGCAGGCGAGGAGAAGGGCGGCGCTGGCAAGGATCGGGAGGCGAGGCATCGGAACTCCTGGCGGTTCATATCGATCGGTCGGGGCCCTTGTCTCGGGCCGGCTTGCGGGGAAAGACGCCGCGCTTCGCCGTTTATTCCGTCCGGGACAGCGAAATTTTTGCGGAGCCATCGGGAATAAGAGATCGTCGTCGGCGTCTCGGCGTGGTCAGAACCCTTCAAGGCCGAGGACGAACAATCATGAAGACCCTTCTCACCGCCGCAGCCATCGCCGCATTCACTACAACCATCGCCCACGCCGGCCCCGCCGCCGACATGGCGCAGGCCCGCATCGCCTCGATCGCCAAGGGGGACACCGCAGCCGTCGCCGGGGCCTACAGCGATGGCGCCGTCCTTCATTGGGTGGGCGGCCCGCTCGACGGCACCTACGAGGGCGCGGAGATCAAGGCCGTCTGGGAGAAGTTCGCAAAGGCCCAGCCGAACCTGACCGCGAACGTGATGGACGTCTCGGAGGCGATGAACCCGAAGGGCGCGACGGTCACCGCCAACGTCGTGTTCGCGGGTAAGGACAAGATCCCGGTGCGCTACGTCATGCTGTTCCGCGAGGGCAAGCTGACCGACGAGATCTGGCAGGTCGACCCGGCGCTCGCGAAGTAAGCGCGACATGAGCGAAGACGAGATCGCACGGCTGGTGGAACCCCTGATCCCGGGGCTGAGGCGCTATGCCTATGCTTTGGTGCGGGACAGGGCTGCCGCCGACGATCTCGTCCAGGACTGCTTGGAGCGGGCCGTCGGGCGTTGGCACCTGCGCCGCTCCGACGGCGACCTGCGCGCTTGGCTCTATGCCATCCTGCGCAACCTCCACCTGTCGGCTCTGCGCCAACGCCGCCGGCGCGGAGAGCACGTCGGGCTCGACGACATGACCGCGCCGCCTGGCGTCGATGGCGGTCAGATGGAGCGGGCCGAGTTCCGCGATGTTCTGAGCGGCCTGGAGGCTTTGAGCGAGGAACACCGCACGGTGCTCCTTCTCGTCGGCGTCGAGGACCTGAGCTACGAGGAGACCGCCAAGGTCATGGGTCTGCCGATCGGAACCGTGATGTCGAGACTGTCGCGTGCCCGGCAGCGCTTGCGCTCCTATCTCGACCATGGCGCGAGGCCGAACCTCAGGAGGGTCAAATGAACCGTATCGACCTTCCCGTCGGCGAGGACGATCTCCAGGCCTATCTCGACGGACGCCTCGCCCGCGACCGCCTCGAAGCGGTGCGGCGCTACCTGGAGAAGCACCCTGCCATTGCGGGCGACCTGGAGCGGGACCGAATGCTGCTCGGCGAGTTGCGCGATCGTCTCGGCTGCAAGGCCGCGGAGCCCATTCCAGCCCGTCTTCGCATCTCCAGCATCCGTGCCGGTGTGCGACGCCGGCGTTGGTCGAACGTGCGGTCGGTTGCCGCCGTCTGCGCTTGGATCGCCGTCGGCGGACTAGGGGGGTGGATGGCGAACGGCCTCCTGGTGACGCCAGATCCTGCCCCCGTCCATATTGCTCGCATGGCGGAGGACGCGATCTCGGCCTACCGCACCTTCGTGGTGGAAGTGGTCCACCCCGTCGAGGTGCGGGCGGACGAGGAAGCTCATCTGGTGGGCTGGCTGTCGAAGCGGCTGCGCACGCAGATCACCGCTCCGGACCTCACCCCGCTCGGCTACCGCCTGATGGGAGGCCGCCTCCTGCCGGGTGGTTCCGGTCCGGCCGCCATGCTGATGTACGACGACGACGCAGGGTCGCGACTGACCCTATACGTCAAGACGGACGAGACCGAGGAGACGTCCTTCCAGTTCCTGGAGGAGGACGGCGTCTCGGCCTTCCTGTGGCGCGACCGAGGCCTCGGCTACGTGGTGACGGCAGGAACGTCCCGCGAGGCGTTGATGCCGGTCGCCCGGCTCGTCTACGACGAACTGGAGCGACAACCGGAGCCCAAGCCCGCGAACCAACTCTAAGGGACGACCCTTGACGCTCGACCAGCTCCGCATCTTCGTCGCGATCGCCGAACGGAGCCACGTGACCGAGGCTGCAAGGGCCTTGAACCTCACGCAGTCGGCCACGAGTTCGGCGCTTGCCGCGCTGGAGACCCGGCACGGCGTCCGGCTCTTCGACCGGGTCGGGCGTGGCATCGAACTGACCGAGGCCGGACGGCTGTTCCTCCCCGAGGCCCGCGCCGTCCTGGCACGGGCGGCGGAGGCGGCGTGCGCGCTCGACGATCTGACGAACCTGCGACGTGGCCATGTCGCTCTGGTGGCCAGCCAGACGGTCGCCAACCACTGGCTTCCCTCGCACATGCGACGCTTCCGGGAACGCCATCCCGGCGTCATCCTGTCGTTGCGCATCGCCAATACGCGGCAGGCCGGCGAGGCGGTGGCCGCGGGAGACGTCGATCTCGGCTTCGTCGAGGACGAGTTGGGCGATCCCCGTCTGCGCTTGACCCGCGTCGCACACGACCGACTCATTCTCGTCGCCTCCTCCGATCATGGTTCGACCGAGGCAGGCCTTCAATGCGTCTCCGACCTGGCGCGGGCGACCTGGATCATGCGTGAGCCCGGTTCCGGCACACGCAACATTCTGGAGGACGCGCTGCGGGTCGAGGGCATCGATCCCACCACCTTGACGGTCGATCTGGAGCTTCCGTCCAACGAGGCCGTACGAGCGGCCATCGAAGTCGGCGGCGTCGTGGGCGTCCTGCCGCTGGCGGTGGCCCAGCCGGGACTTGCATCCGGCACACTGGTCGAGATCGGCTTTCCCCTTCCGTCGCGCGGCTTCCATGCGGTCGTGATGAAGGAGCGAAGCCTCGGCCGAGCAGCGTCTGCGTTCCTGCACGAGGTTCACGACAGCGATCCGGGCCCGAGCGCGTGACAAGCGAACCCGGGGCGCGGCTCGATGACCTCGTCCTGCATCTCGCCGCGCTGGCGGGAACGCCGACGCTGTTCAACCCCTACGCCGATACGGACCCCACGGTTGACGGTTCGGATGCACCCGCGATCCGACGCGGCAACCTCGGTCGCTATCTCCGAGCCTTCATGGACCGAGACGAGATCGACCTCTGGCTGGGTGAAGCGCCTTCGAGGTTCGGGGCCCGCCGCACCGGCGTGCCCTTCTCGGGCGAAGGTTACTTGGCCGACCTCTCCTCACGCCTTGCCATCGCACCGTTTGGGATCGCGACGGACGAAGCTCTCGCCACACGGCCGTCAAGCACGTCGCGACAAATCTGGAGCGCGCTGCCAGCCCGGTTACCCCTGTTCTGGAACGCCGTCATGCATCATCCGCACCGGGTCGGAACCCCGTTGCGCAACCGAACGCCGACGCGGTCCGAGATTACCCGTCACCGCGAGGCACTGACGCTCCTCATCGCAGCGATCCGGCCACGGCGCATCCTCGCGATCGGGCGTGTGGCGGAGGGCGCGGCTGCTGGGTACGACGTGCCGATCACCTACGTCCGCCATCCCGCTCAAGGCGGCGCCGCTCAGTTCCGCGCCGGGGTCGCCGAGTTCGGTCGGGACGCATCGTGAGGGCGGTGGCCGCTCATGTCTGCGCGTCCACCAGGGCGCCAAGATCGGCGGCGGCGACCATGCCGACCTGACGCTGGCCGCCGATGAAGAAGGTCGGCGTCCCGCTGACCCCGAACTCGCGATGCCCACGCTCTTGGACCGCAACGACCTGAGCCTGTAGCGCCTTGTTCGACAAGCAGGCAGCGAAAGCGTCGCGGTCCATGCCTGCGAGTTGGGCGATGCCGAGAAGTGCTGCGGAGGCGTTCTCCGCCCGAGCCCACATCTTCTGCTGGCTGAACAGGACGTCGATCATCGCGAGCGTCGCCTCGCCGTTCAGGCATCGAGCCAGCATGAACCCGGCGAGCGAACGCGGGTCGAGTGGAAACTCGCGCAGCACCAGACGGGCGCGGCCAGTGTCGATGTGGGATCGATTGAACTCAGGCAGAACGCCGACGTGGAACTCGGCGCAGAAGCCGCACGTCAGCGACGTGTACTCGACCACCGTCACCGGAGCGCTGGGGTCGCCATAGGCAAGCTCCGGCAAGTCTCCTGAGGCCTGCACCGCCGCAGAGTCGACCGGACTTTCGTCGTTGGCCAGGACGGAACCAGGTAGAACCGCTCCCAACCCGGCAAGGGCGGATCCGATGAGAAGGCGGCGTCGGTCGGGATGCGACGGGCTGTGCGATAGGGTCATGCGGGGGCCTTGCGTGTTGGGGAGCGTCGACCGAGAGGGGTGTGTACCCAGCCTCTCGGGACGATGACGCTCGTCGGCATCGCGGTATTCCCGTCCGTACCGGCGAATGGCGATCACGACGGCGTCAACCCGCCGACGGATCAGTTGGTCTTGAGGCAGGGAGCGACGAAGAGATCGCCGCGCCAGGCGCCGCGAACCGTCCGTACCGCCACGATCAGCCAAACCACGGCGAGGAGCGCGACCAGCGCCACGCCGAAACCGTGGATCGCGGCGATCGGCAGGATCGTACCCAGCTTCAGCGTCGTCACCGCGTAGACGCCGATCGGGAAGGTATAGCCCCACCAGCCGAGATTGAACGGGAGGCCTTCCCTGACGTAGCGGACCGTGACCAGCGTCGCGATGGCGAGCCACCAAAGACCGTAGCCCCACAGAAGCAAGCCACCGAGGAGGCCGACGCCTTCCATCGTTGCCCCGAAGCGTTCCAGTCCGTTGGCAGCGAGGATCGCCGGGGCCGCCCCGCCCAGCGTCATCAGGCCGAGCGCACCGGTGCCGATGGGCCCGAGCGCCAGCCAGCTCGACGAGGCCATGGAGGCGTGCGGCAGCTTGTGGACGGCGAGCCTGAGGACGAGCACGACGAGGACGCTCATCGCGATCGGCACGGACAGAGCCCAAAGCGCGTAGGACAGCGTCAGGACGAGGAGCTGGCTCTGCGGGTCGGCCAAGTGAGGTGCCAGCAGACCGCCCGACACGGCGGCAACCTCGGCCGCCACCATTGGCAGGAGCCAGACCGCGGTCATTTGGTCGATCGAGTGGCTTTGGCGCGTGAACATCATGTAGGGGATCGCAATCCCGCAGGCCGCGGCCATCGCGACGTCGATCCACCACAGCGTCTCGGCAACGCCGATCGCGGCGGGTCCGAAGCGCGGCAACCCGAACAGGAGGAAGCCGTTGATGATGGTGGCGAGCCCCATCGGGATGCAGCCAAAGAACATCGACACGACGGAATGGCCGAAGATGCGCTTGGCACCGTCGAAGAAGAAGATCCAGCGAGCGGCGTAGAGCCCGGTGAACAGGACGAAGAGCGCCATGTTCAGCACCCACAGGCCTTCCCCGACCGCATGGAGGACCGGGACCGTCGTTCCGAACTGGGCGAGCGCGATGGCCAGGATGCCCGTGCCCATCGTGGCGGCGAACCAGTTCGGGGTGAACTGGCGCACCACCTCGCGCGGACTGTCGAGGCGCGACAGGGGATGAAGGCCAAGCGAGACGGCGCGCATCTGTTCGAAGGTCATGGGCGGCAAGCCTTTCCGGTTGCCGGAAAAGATGCTCCCAGGGAGAGCGGCGATCCAACGCGAAGTTCCGGTTGAACCGATCGGTGGCCCGGATGGATCGGTTGCCGATCGGAGGCGAAGGCGAGGCATCAAAGCGTAGTGCTCTGGTCATGGGGACATCACGACGGAGCGCCCGGTCGAGCCGTTCCGGCCCCGTTGCCCTCACGCCGCCGTGATGGCAAGGATGCGGCACGCGAACGGTGCGCGGCCCGGACGAAGGCCGGAACGGGAAGTCGTCGACGAACTGACGCCGCAGCCTGAGACCCGCCGTCCGCGCGACCGATTCCCTCGGGACGATCCGTCCCCCACAGGAGCCCACCATGCGCAGAGCGCTTCCCCTTGCCCTTGCGGCCGCCCTCCTACCGACCGCCGCCTTCGCCCATACCGGGGTCGGCGACACGGCCGGCTTCCTGCACGGCTTCGAGCACCCGATCGGCGGTCTCGACCACATCCTCGCGATGGTCGCGGTCGGCGTGTTCGCCTACGTCCTCGGCGGCCGCGCGCTCTGGCTCGTCCCGGCAGCCTTCGTCGGCGTGATGGTCGTCGGCTTCGCGCTCGGGGTAGCCCAGGTCGACGTGCCGTTCGTCGAGCTTGGCATCGCCCTCTCCAGCGTCGTGATCGGCGGGGCCGCCGCCCTCGGCCGGCCGATGCCCGTCGGCGTCGCCATGGCGCTGGTCGGGGTGTTCGCCGTCTTCCACGGCCACGCCCACGGGGCCGAGATGCCCGAGACGGCCGGCGGTCTGACCTACGCCGCCGGGTTCATCGCGGCGACCGCCCTCCTGCACACCGCAGGCATCGCGCTGGCGTTCGGGGCCGCCACGCTGATCGGTCGCTACGGGCGGACCGTCGCCCGCGCCGCAGGTGCCGTCTTCGCGCTGGGCGGCGTCGGCGTCCTCGCTGGCTGGCTCTGATCGCCGGACATGGCACCGGGCGGTAAACTCGCCCGATGCTTGGCCTTCATGTCTCGAGGAAGGCCAAACCACTCCAGCGCGCAAGCTCTTCGCGGACGAACGCCGCGCCCGTGCTCAATGCCGTCAAATGACTCGTGCCGCGTCGCGAGACACGGGCGCCATCCCACAGTTCGCGTTGGGAACGAGCTTGTCGGCGTCCATGAACCGGAGGGCCATGCGCAGGGTCAACGCGTCGTGTGCCCCTATCGCCAATGTCAGCTTATCTCAGGTGGCGCTCCGAAGCGGACCGGCAGGAAACCACCCTCCCCTGCCTTCTGATCGGTTTCAGTTTCGGGCCGGAAGCAGACGAACCGCTGCTGGACACAACGATCGGAAAGCTGCCCTTCCGAAAACGACCCATGGTTACCCTTCGCAACCGATTAAGCGCGTCCCGAAAGCGGACCTTTCAAACCTCCGATGTCGAAGGGACTACATTCACGCTGTCGCGACGAAGCCGCGGAACGAAAATGCGGCATAGAACAGTTGGACGTCGCGGAAGTCTGCCTCGCGCAGCATGGCTTCCTCCTGTTCGGGAGCCACAAGCGGCAGGCGCTCGACCATCATACGGGCCGTCTGTTCGCATCTCGACCAGTCCAGTCCGCCCCTGTCGCCGAATGCGACCGAGCGCGTCATCCAACGCTGCGACGCAGTGCCCAGCGACGAATGACCCGCCACCGCCAAACGGGCGCCGTGCTTCAGGCGTGCACGGATCTCGCACAGCGTGCGTTGCCGCTCGTCATGCCCGACGTGATGCAGCGTCAGCAGGCTGACGGCACCGTCGAAGGGGCCCGTCGGCGCCTGATCGACGGTCCCCTCGATCAACGTCACGCGGCCCACGACCGATGACAGTGTCGCACGCGCGAGATCGAGCATCGCCCCGGACGGGTCGATTCCGGTGAAGCGCCAGCCAGGTTGCGCTTCAGCGAGTGACAGCGTTTCCATGCCGCCTCCCGCCCCCACTACGAGGATCTCGGCATGGGTCGGTGCGGTTTCGGCAAGGAGCAGCATCGCCATGCGGTGAAGGTCGAAAAGACCGGGCACCTTACGTGGTGCCTCCTCGCAGTAGGCGGCAACCCGATCCTTCCTGTGGAAGGGCGAAGCGTGGTCGTGGGTCATGCCGCCACCTTCGGGAACACCAGCGCGCGATGGATGGCCAGCGCGGCCATGACGCCTTCGGCGCAAGCGAAGGTGACGGTGTGGCCCATGCGGGTGACATCGCCCACTGCGAAGACGCCGGGCACGCTGGTCGCCTTCATCTCGTCCACCTTGAGGACCGGCCCCATCGGGCCGGCTTCAGTGGCGCATCCGAGACGCTCCGCCAGGTCGCCGGAGAAGCGATAGCGGGGTCCGATGTAGAGCGCGTCGATCGGGACGGACCGTCCGTCCGCGAGGCGCACGGCGGACAGGAGCGGTCCGTCCCCCTCGAGTCCGACAGCCCGTTCGCGCTCCACTAACACACCCCGCGCCATTAACGCCTCGATCGCGTCTTGCTCAAACGCCTGCCCGTCCGTGAAGAAAGTCGTCGGACCCCATTCGGGGATCAACTGCGCCTGGTGAACCGACAGGGGCGACGAGGCGAGAACACCAAGGTTGCGGTCCGTGAACTCGTAGCCATGGCAATACGGGCAATGGATCACGGAGCGGCCCCAGCGTTCGGCGACGCCCGGGAGGTCGGGCAGGATGTCGGTGATGCCGAAGGCTAGGAGTAGTTGCGGGCCCGTCACCGCTCTGCCGTCGGCAAGATGGACGACGAAGGTGTCACGCTCTTGCACGACATCGACGGCGGCCTCTTCCACGAGTTGGACGCTTGGATAGGCGGCAAGCTGCCTGCGCATCGTGTCCAGCATAGTCGCGGGATCGCTTCCGTCGTGCCCGAACAGAACATGGGAGTGGTCCGTGAAGCGGTTACGCGGCGCATTGGTGTCAAGAACGCAGACGCGGACCCTCGCGCGTCCAAGGTAGGGGGCAGCCGACAGGCCAGCGAAGCTTCCGCCGACGACGATGGCGTCGTATTGCATGATGGGGTCACTCTGTACGATGGACGTCATTTCATGTATCATCGATAGATACGTAAAAGACGCCTAGTCCGTCAACCCGCCTCTCGGTGCTAGGACGGGTCCTCGCACCGAGGCTGAAGAAAGACTCACCATGCAGCGAGACACCCGCCTGTCCGACGTCCTTCATGTGCTCCTGCACATGTCGCAGACGGACGCGCCGCTGACGTCCGAAGTGCTGGCACGCAGCATGGGCACCAACCCGGCCGTGTTCCGGCGCATGATGGCGGGGCTGCGGGAGGCGGGGATCGTCGTTTCCGGCAAAGGGCATGGCGGCGGCTGGCGTTTGGCACGGTCGCTTCGCGAGATCACGCTCCTGGCGGTCTACGAGGCTCTTGGGCGCCCAACGTTGTTCGCGTTCGGCAACCGCAGCCGCCATCCCGAATGTCTGGTCGAGCGGGGCGTCAACGCGGTGTTGGAGACGACGATGACCGATGCGACGGCATTGTTCGTCCGACGCTTCGGAGAGATCACGCTCGACCAGATCGTGCCGGACGCGCCCATGTCACTTGCAGTTCATGCCGCTGCTTCCGAGGCGAAGGCGAGCGTCTGAGCGGACGGCGATACTCGCCCGTCAGCAAATCGGTTGGCGTCAGGGTATTAGGATACCGAAGCCGTTAGACCGGTTTCGACCCGTCTCAGCCGCTGGTGCGCGGATCGGCTACCGCCAGAGCCGACGTTGGCGGACCGCGCTCTAGGATCGGTTGTCTCTACCTTAGGCGCTCAACCGATCTATCGGGGCAGACCATGCAGCCTCACTTCTGGACGACCACCGGCAAGGCGTAGGTCCCATAGGGAACGTCCCTGAGCGACGGGCACGACCTAAGCGCGGCGATGATGGACTGCGCCGTCGCCTCTTGCGCCAGGGTTGATGGCGACTGGGACGATGCAACCTGAACAGACGGTTCGCCGCCTTCAGCCTCAATAACGATCCGAAACATTACGTCGAAGGGCTTCGGTGCGTCCAGAGGTGACGGGATGCAGCGCCGGAAGGCCTTGCCGATCTCGCGCAAGCGCTCCGCCGAAAGTGTCGACGGGCGAGCTGGTGAAGGTGGTCTCCGCGAAGGGGACCGCTCCTCCACACGGTAACGGTCCATCGTCATGCCGAAGCGGGACTGCCGACCGGTGACGACGATCGTGCGTCCCTCCCATTCGCTCGAATGCCCGGACCGCCCAACACCGCACAGCTTGTTATCGAAGAAGAGCGGGTTGACCGCCAGCACCCCCTTGCAAGCTTTACCGAATGCGAACCCAGTGACGGTGAAGGCATGCTCGACTGGCGTCTTGACCGCCAGCAGGTGCTGCACGAACGGAACGCAGAACGTGACGGCGAACCAACCCACGACGAACCCGAGAGCGGGTGAGAAGAGCAGACTGCCAACGAACTGGATCCGTCCGAACGTGCCTTCGTGCAGTCGCTTGTTGGGCTCAACCTTTCGGCTAGCCCAGATCGCCCACGTAAGACCGATGGCGAGAACGCTTCCTGCCACGTAGGCATAGGGTCGGTACAAGTCCTGATCAGTCGCGAAACGCAGGAACTGCAGCGAGCGGAAGGGCTGGAACGCGTACTCGATGATCCAAGCCAGCGTGATCGGCAGGAGGATCGCGGCGGCGACTTGCTGACGGCGGTCGCGGGGCCACCAGAGCGTCTTTCGGATGCTGGACGCGGTCGGGTCTCCTACGTTGCGCATGCCAATCCTATCTGACCCGAGTGTTCGCAAGTGTCAGCTATCAACGAAAGCTGCCAGAAGGCGGACAGTCCGCAAACCTGAAGAGTTTCGGGCGCCGCGAGGTGTACGAAAGTCGCGGAAGAACGAACCTGCGGGACGCCGGTCGGTGGTCTATGGGGTTTTCGCCTGACGGCGGTGCAGGGGCGGGGTGCGCTCGCTTCCGGACGGCAGGCCATGCGGATCGCTGCCCTGCCGTTTGGGATCGGGTGACGGCACCGAGACGGGCGTGGAGCGGCCGCGAGGCTCCCGTCGAACACCTTCTCCCATCATAGTGCCGCACAGGATTGCGCCCGGAAGCACGTGGTTCCGAGCAGGAGGCGGCGCCTTGCCATGCCGGGTCATGGCGATCTCGCCCGGTTCGGTGGCGGGCGCGGCGGCGGTCCACGCGGCTGGCGCCATCGCAGGAGGGTGGCGACGACGCGCATCGCTCCACCGCAGCACGGGCAAGGCGGGCAGATGTCGGGCGGCTCGGGCGTGTCCGGCGCCGCGGTGGCGGGTTCGGGCGCGGTCGGGCCCCCAAGCAGGCTGCGGATGCGATCGAGGCCGGCCTTGCGGTTCGGCCCGGTGAGAAAGCCGTAGTGGCGGATGCGGTGGAAGCCGCGGGGCAGAACGTGGAGGAGGAAGGGGCGGATGAACTCGCCCGCCTCCAGCGTCAGGGTTCGGTGGCGGGCAGCGCCGTGCTGGCGGTAGTCTTTGACGCGGAACGCGACGTGCTTGCCGTCGAAGTCCGTAATGCGCCGCGACGAGATGGCGACGCGGTGGGTGTAGCGCGACAGGTAGGCGAGAACGGCTTCTGGCCCCGCGAAGGGCGGCTTGGCGTAGACGACCCAGCGTTTGCGGCGCACCGGGGCGAGATGGCGGGCAAAGGCGCGTGGATCGGCGAGATGCGCGAGCGCGCCGTGGAAGGCGAGCTTGCCGGAACGGTAGAGGGCAGCGAGGCCTTCGAGGAAGATGCGCCGAAACAGTGCGCCGAGCACGCGCACGGGCAGAAGGAAGGCATGACGCGACGAGATCCAGCTCGTCCTGTCCGGCGACAGGCCGCCGCCGGGCACGATCATGTGGACGTGCGGATGGTGTGTCATGGCCGAGCCCCAGGTGTGGAGGACGGCGGTCAGGCCGATGCGGGCGCCCAGATGCTTGGGGTCGGCGGCGATCCTTGTCATGGTCTCCACCGACGCCCGGAACAGGAGGTCGTAGACGGCCCGCTTGTTCCCGAAGGCGACCGTGCCGATCTCGGCGGGCAGCGTGAAGACGACGTGGAAGTATCCGACCGGCAGGAGGTCGCCCTCGCGCTCGGCCAGCCAGTCGCGGGCCGCCGCGCCCTGGCACCGCGGACAGTGCCGGTTGCGGCAGGAGTTGTAGGCGATCCGCAGATGGCCGCCGAGCGCGGCGGTGCGGCAAGTCTCGATCGCCGACATGACCTTGAGTTCGGCCAGGCTGAGATGTCCGGCACGGCTCGCCCGGAACGCGGGTCCGGCGACGCGCAGGATGTCGGCGACCTCGATCGAGGCGCCCACCAGTTCAACCGGGTGAAGCCTCCTCGCGGGGCATCAGGGCAAGGCGATCGAGTGGGCTGACGACGGCCCGTACCGTGCGCAAGGCGACCTTGGCGTAGAGCGCGGTGGTGTCGAGCTTGGCGTGGCCGAGCAGGATCTGGATGACGCGGATGTCGACGCCGTCTTCCAGAAGGTGCGTCGCGAAGGAATGGCGCAGCGTGTGCGGCCCGACGCGTTTGGGAATGTCGGCTGCCCGCGCAGCCTCCACAACGATGCGGTGAAGCTGGCGCGTCGAGATCGGCTTGGCCCAGCTCTGCCCAGGGAACATCCAGCCCTCGCGATGCAGGATCCCCTGCCGGCGTCCTTCGATCCACCACTCACTCAGGAGGGCGAGAAGATCGGCAGAGAGCATGGTGTTGCGGTCGCGCCCGCCCTTGCCGTGCTCGACGCGCAGCAACATCCGGGTGGTGTCGATGTCGCCGACCTTCAGGCTTGCAACCTCCGCGGCACGCAGCCCCGCCCCGTAAGCGACGGACAGCGCCGCAAGGTGCTTCAGGCAGACGGTGGCGCCGAGCAGGCGACGCACCTCGTCGGGGCTGAGAACATCAGGCAGGCTGCGCGGGTATCGCAGCCGCACCAGCTTGCGGGCGAGATCGGGCCGGTCGATGGTCTGGATGAAGAAGAAGCGCAGCGCCGAGACGATCCCGTTCATCGTCGGCACGCCGAGCCCGGCCTCCTGGAGCGCGATCTGGAAGCGGCGCAGATCCTCCACGCTGGCCGTGTCGGGCGAGCGCCCGAGGAACGAAGCGAGTCGTCCGACGTCGCGCAGGTAGTTGCGCTGCGTCTCGGCCGAGAAGCGGCGCATCGTCATGTCGGCGATCAGACGCTGGCGCAACGGGCTGACCGCCGCAGCGGGAATGAGGGAGATCGTCATGGAAGGCTCCGTCCGGGTGAAGGAGCCGGGATCGTCCGCCCGCAACCGGGCAACGCTCAATCCGCGCAGCGCGCTCGCATCAGTCCGCCGACGACAAAGCCGCCGCCCCTCCCGCGGAAGCGGGTTCGTTCTTCCACCCAGTCGTGCAGCTGGGCGCCAAGAAGGCAGACGCCCGAGAGCGGTCCATCCGCTATCGGGCTCCGGGGGTAGGCACAGCCGACCTAAAGCTGGCATTCTCCCAGCATCAATCGATGCATGACCTCCGACTTTGAGACGTGGCCGCGGGCGTCATCGGTCGGCAACCCAGGCGTCTGCACTGACGCAAAGCGAAGTGGGCTGCATGCCGCTTCTTCTCGGCCACCTCCCAGACGATCTGGCCGACCCGGCCAAAGCAGGGCCCACCTTGGCACGACATTGATGCGCCGCATACTTGACGAATTTACGATTATTTGTAAAGTCATTGCAATCCAGCGGAGCTTCCATGACCCTTTCCCGATTCGCCACCCGCCTCAATTCCTTCGGCTCCGCGCCGCATCTGTTCTGGCCGGACCTCTCGGGTAAGCCGACCTTCATGCAGATGGCCGAGCGTGCCGCGACCGCCAGCGGCCTTACCGATGTCGACCTGAACTTTCCCGACCACGTGACGGACGACGCCACGGCGGTCGGCCGCCGCATCAATGACCTCGGCCTGTCGGTCAACGGCTTGGCCATGCGCTACTACACCAATCCGGCCTTCAAGCTTGGCGCCTTCACGAACCCTGATAAATCCGTGAGGCGTGAGGCCATCGATATGACGAAGCGGGGCGTCGATGCCGCGCGCGCCATGGGCGCCGACCTGATGACGCTCTGGCTCGGCCAGGACGGGTTCGACTACAATTTCCAACTCGACTACGCGCAGGCTTGGGACCTCGAGATCGACGGCATTCGCGAAGTCGCCGAGCATGATCCGGCCTGCCAGATTTCGATCGAGTACAAGCCCGACGAGCCTCGCGCTCACGCCCTGCTGCGCGACTGCNCGACGACGCTCCTCGCNATCCANGACGTCGGCGCGCCCAATCTCGGNGTTACGCTCGANTTNGCNCACGCCCTCTATGCCGGCGAGCAGCCCGCCTACGCTGCGCACCTCATTCACCGCCGCTCCAGGCTCCTCGGCGTCCATCTCAACGACGGNTANGCCAAGCGCGACGACGGGCTGATGGTGGGGGCGGTTCACCTGCGCTCCACGCTGGAACTCCTGCGCCAGATCCGCCGCGACGGCTATCAGGGCGCGCTCTACTTCGACACGTTCCCCGACGCCTCGGGCCTCGATCCGGTGGCGGAGTGCGAGACCAATATCGAGACCGTGCAGCGGCTTCTGGCTGTTGCCGACCGCCTCGACGCCGACAA
>NZ_ARQE01000020.1 GCF_000382705.1 Aureimonas ureilytica DSM 18598 = NBRC 106430
CTAGGGAGCGGACTCGTTACGCATTGATCCAGATGCGGACGGCGGCGAGCTTGATGGCAGCGAGGAAGTTGTCGGGCCGTCGGTCGTAGCGAGTGGCAAGGCCGCGCATTTGTTTGAGGCGGTTGAAGAAGCGCTCGACGAGGTTGCGCTGGCGGTAGACCCAGCGGCTGAAGGCGAAGGTGGCCTTGCGCATCGAGCGCGGTGGGATGTTGGCCCAGGCACCTTTCGCAGCCACGAAGGAGCGGATGCCGTCGGTGTCGTAGGCCTTGTCCGCGATCACGGTCGCACCGGGCGCGACGGTATCGAGCAGTTTGGCTGCCATGGGTGCGTCGCCAGCTTGCCCGGCGGTGAGTTCCAGACGCACGGGCCGACCTTCGGCATCCACCAGAGCATGGATCTTGGTCGTCAGGCCGCCTCTTGAACGTCCCATGCAAGGATCGGCAGGCCCCCTTTTTTACCCACCGCCCCATGCTGATGGACGCGCACGCAAGAGGAGTCGATCATGACGATGTCGCCGTCATAAGCTCGGCTCACGGCCTCCAGCAGCCGATCCCAGACACCGGCGGCACGCCAGCGCGTGAAGCGGTTGTAGAGCGTGGTGCGCGGGCCGTAGCGCTCGGGTACGTCCCGCCAGGACGAACCGGTCCGGAACCGCCAGAGGATGCCGTTGATCACCCGCCGGTCGTCCACCCGAGGCACGCCGCGGCTGTTCCTGGGCAAAAGCGGCTCGATCACCGCCCACTCGTGATCCGTCAGTTCATGGCGACGCATGCCAACCTCCTTCGCAGGAGATTGAATCAGATCACACCAAAACCGGGAACCCCGTTATGGGGACACGCCCTAGGATAAGTCGCCCCCATCCGGACCGCTGACTTCACCATGCCGGGGTGGCTTGCGTACGTCACGGGGAGGACACGCCCGCGTGGCTCAAGGGTGCCCTTCGCGGCGCTCCCACGCGTCAGCCACTCCTATTCGATCGCATTGTTGGCAGAATCAAGGGAGTCTTTTCCGTCCGTACGTGGATTGCGGCCGGCGCAGTCGCACGTCACGACACGCGATGGGTCGACGAGCGACACCATGTCCTGACTAGGAACACGTTCGCGGTTAGAAGCTGCCTGAACCATGCCGCCTCAGCACAGTCACGAACCTGCTGACGGTTTGGTTTCAAGACGCTTCGAACCTGACCAAGCTTGTTCCAGATATCGATCGACCGGAGCCGTTCATGACGTCGACACAGCCACACACCTCACCCTTCTGGCGTCGCTCTCCGGTGTTCGGCCTTGTGATCTGGCTTTTCGTGCTGCCTCTCGTGCTCGCGAGCGTTGGGGCTTGGCAGGTACAACGGACGGCCGCGATGGTCGAGGTGCAGAGCGCGTCTCGAGACGGCCTGCAGGAGACCCTCGGCGAAGTTCGTCAGATCGCCGCCACAGATCCTGGAGCCTCACTTCGCTTCCAAGGAGACGGCAGCGATGTCCTCGTCCTCACAGCTTCCGAAGCCACCGCCCGGATCGAAACGGCTGTGGCGAGCGTGGAGACCGATCTCGCTGTTGCGCGAGCGCGTGGTCCGCTAGCCTGGGCGACCATCGGTGGCAGCCTCCTCGTGGTGGCCGGCGCCGGATTGGGTCTTTTAGCGGCTCGCGTTGCGGGATGGCGAGCTCGGCGTTCACGAGATCAGCTCATCCAGAGCTTCGGACGGCTGCGGGTCGTGCTTCCCATACTCATGGCGGCGGTCGTCCTCGGCTTCGGGATCTCGCTGTTCTGCGCGACGTCCTTCGAGGCGCTCAGCCTGTGGTTCTGGGAGCGCGTATCGGGCAACGGCATCAAGCTTGCCGGTGCCGGCGTCGTGTTGGCGGCTCTAGCTGCCTATGGCGCGGTCATGGCCATCATCAGCCTTCGCAAGGTCTTCGATCTCTTCACGCCGCAACCGATCGAGGTCCAGGCCCGTGTGGTTGGCGAGGAGGAGGCCCCCGGTCTGTGGCGGTTCGTCCGCGAGCTCGCCGTCCGCCAGAACGCCCCGATCCCCGACACGATCATCGTCGGTCTGACAGAGGGGTTCTACGTTACGGAGGGCGCCGTACACGTCGAGCCGGAAGATCGCCTCATCGAAGGTCGGACCCTGTATCTGCCAGCGCCCTATCTTGAGCTTCTCGATACCGCGGAGGTCTCGGCGATCATCGGACACGAACTGGCGCATTTCACCGGTGACGACACGCGCTACAGCCGAAAGTTCACCCCAATCTACGCGACACTCTGGCGATCGCTCGAGGCCCTTCATCAGGCGAGCCGAGGCGCGATCGTCGTGCAGCCCGCGACACGCCTCGGCTTTCATGCCATCGGCCAGTTCGACGTCGCCGTAGCACATTGGAGCCGTCTGCGTGAGTTCGAGGCCGATCGAAACGGCAGCCTCATCGGCAAGCCTGCGGGAGCCGCATCCGCGTTGATCCGCAGTTCGATCATCGAACCAGCCGTTTCCTTCGTTCTGGAACGGGCCTTCCAGGCTCCGGAGGCCAGCGACGGGAACCTCGTCGCCGCCACCGCCCGGCTGACGTCGGAGGAAGGCTTCCCCGATCCGGCGGCACATCTTGAAGACCGCCAGCCCCATCCGACCGATAGTCACCCACCCACCAGCCAGCGGATCGAAGCACTCGGCGTCAGCCTAGACGAGGGCGTGCTGGCGCATGCCACACGGCGGCCCGAGCCTGATGTCCCCTCCTTCGGCCGAAAGGCGTTCGCGAACTGGGACGAGATCTGCCGCTCGCTCAGTTCCGACTTTCTGACGCGGGCGCGCGGCGCCCATGCCGAGTATCGCGTGAGCCTGGAGACGGCGGCCGCGGCGGTCGGCACTGAGGCACTCGTTCTCTACGACAATGCCAAGCCGATGATCTGGGTCATGGGCATCGCCAGCGGCTTCTTCGCCATCATGGGGATCGGGGTCGTGGTGGCCGCCACGCAGATTGGGTTCGGCCACAACGAATGGGCGCAGGCCATCATCGGTGCCGTCGGCGCCACGGGCTTCCTGGGCTTCGCCGCGATCGCCGTCGTCTCCCATCGCCGAAGCCGCGCGCCACTATTCGTGCTGACGCCCGAATACTTGGAGACCTCGCGGTTCCTCGATCCCATTCCCTGGACGGACATCATCCAGTACCAGGTCTATGCCAACCAGCGCTTCGCGCTGCAGCTGGTGCTGAACGAGGACGCTCCGCTTCCGGCGCGGCGCGGCTTCTGGTTCTACAGCAAGGTCAACCGCCGGCGACGGACCGTGACGATCGACGCCTTCGGCGTAAAGGGCATGAAGGTCGACGCCTTCTCCGAGTTGATCGGGCGATATCTGCACGCGGCCTATGCACGCCGCGAACTGGTGGCGGCGACGGAATGAGGATCGGCGAGCGCGCCCCTCCTCGCGGGCCCTCTGGGGAACCGTGCCGCCCTTTCGGCGCGCGAGCCCGAGACCCGTCGTGGCGGGACGCCGCGGGCGATGGCGCCCGCTGGCGGTGGCCCTGGGGTGGCTGGCATTCGCGATCCCGTCGATCGGCACGGGCGCGGCCGCCGCCAATGAGCCGCGCCTCGCCTACGCGCACATGAAGCTCGCCTCGCCCTTCCGGACGGATCGTGCCGGCGCGCATCTCGTTTTCCCCGGCGACCTTCCGGAGCGAGGGGCGCTCGTCGCCATGGGCAATATCCTGTCGCCGCAGGCGAGCTGGATCATCGTCCATCTCGGCGCCCGCACCCTCCGCCGTGCGACCACGCGGCTTGCCGCGACGCCCCGTGACGGCAAACGAGTGAGCGCCATCGAGCGCGACATGAGCCACGACCTGACGGCGAGTGAGACGGATGCGGTCATCCTCGCCGCGAACGCGGTCTGGTCGACGAGGGACCCGGCGTCGACGGCCCCGCCCGGACCGAGGGACGCGCTCTGCAGCGTGGCTCTCTTCGATGGCGCCGACGTGCTCCACGAATTCGGCGCGGCCTGCCCGCGCGTGCCATTCGTGCAGATGCTGGCGGCTCTGGCGGAGCGCTCGGGATGACGGGGATACCCGATCATCGCGCTCGACTGTCCCATGCTCGGGGTCCGTGGTCGTTCGTGGAGGTGGGATCATGAGCCGCTTCCGGTGGGTCGCCGCATTTCTAGTGCTCGCCGGCGTGTCCATCCCGTGCGCCGCGGTTCGAGCGGACGACGCCTCGATCGGGTCGGCGCGCGAGGAGGCCGACGGCACTCTGATCCTGCGGCTGCGCGCCGAAGCCGAGGATGGCCGGGCGCTTGGCGAGGCCGAGTTGCGCTACGCCCCGGGAGACCCGGACTACGGCCACGTCCACCGCCATCTCGGCGCGATCCCGCCGGGCGGCGAGGTTTCCGTGCGACCCTTCCCACGGACATGGACCTTGCGCCCAGCGATCCCGCCGTCCCCAGACCGGTTGCCGAAATGAATCCTCTGAACCGCGGACCTGTCGATATGGCGCCTTCCTGATGAAACCCCGACGACGCATCCTAGGCATCGCCGCCGTTGCGGCGCTTCTGTCTGTCGCCGCTTTCGTTCGCGCCCTGCACGTGATGCCGGTCGGGACCGGAGAAACCCGGGCCTCGCCAGATGGGCGCCTCACGGCATCGGTGATGGACTGGTCGGAGCGCGGCTTCCTAACCGATGCGCCGTACCGCTGGTTCGAGTACCGGGTCGAGGAGCCTGGCGTCCATCACGCGCTCAGCGGCAATCCGATCGATGGCCCCTATTTCGGCTCTCGCTCCTCGCACCGGGTGATCCGGTGGAGCGACGACGGCGCCTTCGTCGAATTCGTGTTTCCGGACACGACCCTGAGGCTGACCACCGCACCGACCGCCCCATGCCGGCTCGTCGCCGACATCGAGGGTTTCGACGTCCGGCAGACAGTGGGCGGTCTTTTCGTGCGCCCCGAAGGCTGGCAGGATCTGCGAGCGCCCTTCGAGATGACGGTCTCGCTTGGTCCCGGCGGCGAGGCCTCGCCCGGCCTCGACCGGCAGGTTCACATCGGTGCCGACCTCGTACGCTACGCGGTCTCGCGCGAAAGCGGCGGGTCGGGCGGTGACGCTGTCACGATGCACGCCGAGCGTCCCTTGAAGTCGGGGGTGCTGAACCTCGAATGGCACGGTCAGGAAGAGGCCGGCGTTGAGCCGGACCTTGCACAGGCGTGGGCGGTCCTTGGCGCAGTGGAATGCAGGACAGATGGATGAAGAGGCACGCCTCCCGACGGAGCGACGCCGAGTACTGGCAGCGTCTGCGCCGCGACCGCCGGTCCAACGCGGCGGCGATCCTTGCTGCGGCGGCGGCGCTTTTCGGCACGCTTGGCGTGGTCGCCGTTCTTCTCGACGGCCCGCATGCGCCGCACGCAAGCCTCTTCTCCTGGCTGCTGATGCTGCCCATGGCGTGGTGGGTCGGCGATCTCACGCGCTTCACGGCCCGGGCCGTCAGACTTTGGACCACGGCTATGCTGCTCAGTATCGCCGGCGCAAGTTTCGGCCTCCTCGGTGCGATCACGCGTAGCGACGACTCCCTCATCCCGCTGCTCAATTTCAGCCTAGCGATTCTTGCAGCGGTTGCGAGCCTCGCCCTGCGCCGCGGCAGTCTGGTTGAGCGCGAGGGACCAGCGCGTTGATCATGCTGAGGGATCGAGGGGGTAAGCGCGCGAGCGCATAACCGCTCCTTTTCAATCGTCCGCCTTCCCTCGATCGACCGCCGGCGGGCCCTTCCTGAACACAAGCCGTTCAACGGACGCTTCGCTGGTCAGCTCCTGAAATGCGACGTCGCGCAGGCCCGCCGCCATCACCCGCGCAGCGAAAGCCTCCGTTGCCATCAGCCGTCCGGTCGCATCGGCGAAAAGGGGTGCCGGGGCCACGAAGCCGCGTTTCCAGACGGTCCGGCGTGGCGGCGCATGGGGCCCGGTGACCGACATCTGCCATTCCAGTGTCGGTTCGCCATCTGCGCCGCGATCGGGCTCCCGTCCGTACATGGCGGCCAGATCGACCGGGTCGCCCCGCTGCACCGCGCGGAACGCGCGGTAGTCTGCCTCGATGGCAGTTCGGGCGCTTCCGGCGTCCATCTCCACGGCGCGATATTCGATGGCGTTCGATCCAAGAGCCATGGCTTCGCGAAACCGCGACGAGGCGAAATAGAGGCCGGACCAGATGAAGTCCGGCGCAACGCCTTCCTGGCGGATCGAAAGGCGCGGCGTCTCCATGGTGGCGAACCAATGCGCGTCGTCGCCTCCGATGCCGGGAGCACGGCTTGTGACGGAAGCCAGATTGGGAAGGGCGAAGCGCGGCGGACGACTGCGCTCAAGCTTCTCCAATTGGTGCATGGAAGCGAAGGACGGCAGCATGGCCCAGAGAACGATCGCGTCTCGGTTCATACCTGAATCGTCGGCCGGCTCCAGCATCTGCCTGCACCCGTCTGCGCACTGCCCGAATGCTGCCGATCCGATGCCGAGCTCTTCCTCGCATCATAGGCGTTGCTGCTCGCCTCGCAAACGACGAGGGTCGACGCCACCCCGGGTCTTCCCAACACGACAAGGTCGCCATGCCGCCGTCCCGCAAATTATCCCGGAAGGCGTCCGGCGCGAACCGTCCGATCGAGCCGATGAGGAACAGACCGCTTCTGCTTCTGATGGCCGTCGGCATCGCCGTCATAGGTCTCGGCTTGGCCTACTGGAGCCTATTGGAGATACGATCACTCGTCACGTCCCTGCAAACGGGCGCGACGGTCGTGGAGACCATCAACGTGATGTATGCCCTGCCCGTGCTGGCACTCGCCTTCCTCGCGATAGGGGTGCTGTTCGGTATCGAGGTGTTGTCGAGGCGGTGGTCCGAGCGTCTGGGCACGGCCGTCATGGCGGTGCTGCTTGGCACAATCGCTCTCGTCAGCCTATTCGGGCTGACGGGTGGGATCCTCAACTCGCTCTTGATGACGGGTTCCGGCTATGAGCTGTGCGACACGCGCTCGGGCACACGCATCACCTGGACGCTTTGGGCCAAGGCGCCGGCCGCCTGCCTGGCCTTCCCCGCCAGGTGAGTGCTGCAAAGCCCGGTCAGGCCGGACGCTCGCCCCAAGCCTTTGGCCACCGGCCAAAATCCTGCGCCAGCCAGACCTCGTCGTCCTCCAGCGCGAAGACGACGTAGCGCTCGGGATCGGGCCACCCGTGCCAGTCGCGTTCCAGAACGATCCACCGGCGACCGTCCCATTCGGCTAGGGCGACGGCGACGTCGGCGAACCGCCCCATCGTCGGATGCGTCAGAAGCCTGCGGCTCTCCTCGACGCTCGGCGAGCGCCAGGACAGCGCCGTGCGTCGCGCCTGGCGGAAGCGCCACCACCATTGCAGTTCCTCCAAGAGGCTTTGCCCGAGCCCGTCCTCGCTGCCTCGCGCCTCCTCGGCGTCGAGCCCGCGTTGGCGAAGGACGAGGCTGGATCCCGCGGCAAGAACGGTAACCCCGAACTCGCCGAGCGACAGAAGGCGAAGCTCGTCCGGCCGCAGGACGACACTGGCGCCGGCAGCTGCGCAGGCTAGAACCAGAAACGAAAAGTTGAACCGTGCATCACGCGCGATGAAGCCCGTCCAGCCCGCGACCCAGCAGGCCACCGGCAGGACTAGGAACCACGTCGCGAGAGCGGTGCGGCTCGCTTCGCCCGGCCAGTTGTGCGCCACCGTGAAGGCGAGACTGATCGTGCCAAGAAGCATCGCCAAGGCGGCGAGGATCGCGGCCCTGCCCGACTGTCGGCGTCGATGTATCCAGTTGTCGCCGCTCGGGTCGCCGGTCATGGAACAGTTGCTTTCGTCGGGGACAGGCCGTCCGACGTTCGACTGACGTGCCTTGGAGAACGCCGGGTCGCCGATGCCGCGCGAGGGCTGGACCTTTTCTCCAACAGAGGAGCCCCCCGATCAGGACGCGTTCCCGGGCGCATCGTAGCTGCTGTTCGCCGCGCTCTGGACCATCGCGATGGCGATCGGCGGCAAGAGAACTGTCCAGCCGACGAGCCAAGCGATCGAGATCACCTGGCCCTTCCCGTTCTCCCGGGCGCGGTCGTTGAGGAGATCGCCGATCGTCACCAGCAGCACCGGCATGCCGAACGGCACGAGAAGGGCGATGGGAACGGCGGCATTCGGCATGAGCAGGCGCCGCGAGGGCTCCGCGCCGGCCAGTTCGCCGTGGATGCGGTGGAGTCAGAAAGCGAGATAGACGAGCGCGGCGATCGTCGAGCAGCCGATCATGAAGAGTAGCACGACCGTCAGCCTCCTGATCTCGTCCGCTCCCGGGTCTGCCGACATCGCCAAGTGATTCACGAGGCTGGCCAGCGCCAAGGTGGCAAACGGCGAGAGCAGGATCGCGGCGATCGTAAGGGGCGAGCGCCTACGGGGCTGACGCGGGCGGTGACGGTGAGACGGAGCATCTTCGAAGTCAAAGCCTCGGGCCGGCATCAGCACAGCGACAGCCAGAAGCATGCAGGCGACCAACCCGCTGACGACGCCCCATCCGCCTGCCAGCCCGTAGAGCATGGACGCCCCCATTGGCGCGAACATCGCTGTCAGAACCGTGGGCGAGAAAAGAAGGAGTGCGCCGGCGAAATCGATGCGACCGGGTCGCCCTCCCATCAGGAAAACCGCGAGAGCCAAGGGGAAGCCCCCCTGGACCGCGCCGCAGGCGAGTCCGAACAGGATCAGGAAGGGCGGAAAGGACCAGAACCCCGAGAGGAACAGGAAGGTGATCGTGAGCACGGCGCAGACAAGACACGGCCAGATCAGGGCGGCCCGTCCATTCCTGGGAGCGACCACGAAGGCTAGAAAGGCGCCGATGATCCATCCCATGCTGACGCCGAGATGAAAGATGCCGATGGTCTGGTAGGTGCTCGCAGCGTCCATCAAGATCAGCGGGAGAACGGTACTGATCCCCTGCCCGCCGAGCGCCACAAGAACGGCGGACAGGAAAAGCGCCCAGTACCGATAGGTGCTGAGAAAGTCCGCGAGCGTCCATCCAGGCGTGCGATTATCTTCGAAGCCGTTGCGGACGTCTGCCGCGTCGTTACAGATCGTCATTTTCATCCGTCGAAGCTTGTAGCGATCACGCCCCATGCGGCTTGACCAGAACGGCATGCGCTACCGGAAAGGCTGACCTGGTCTATCGCGAGCGCCGCGGCATACCCAGCCCTGCGAACACGATCCCCATGATCCGACCACAGCTCTCGTTCTCGATCGAGGTCGAGAAGCATGGTCAACTTTCCGGTTGCACGGACATCCAGTCTATACGAGTGGCCGGGCATCGTCCGGCGTCAGTCTGCCGACGTCGGCGGCACGGCAAGCGCAGCGAGCGTTGCGACAGTGGCACCTCGTTCGCTGCGAAGGCGTTCAAGGAACGGTGTGAGGTCGTCACCGTAGGCTCGGCGACTGAACCCAACGAGCCATCCGCCGGATTTTCCCTCCGGGTTCCCGCCGGAAACGTAGCGGTAGGCGTTCCATTCCGCGATCCGCGTTCCGTCCTCGGTCTCTCCCGACATCAGGAAGTCGAGGATGATCCCGTCGCCCTCGTTCGCCAACACGATGTCGTAGTTCACGAAGGGATCCATCGCGCGACGTTCGTCGAGCATCTGGGTCTGGGCGCGAACGATGTCGGCTGGCTTCATGTCGCCTTCCATGAACTCGACGAGCATCATCGTTTCGTAACGATCGAACGTCGCCCCCTCCGGCAGGTATTCCTGCTTCACGTAGCCCGGCTGCGGTTCGTCGGCCGAGGCAAGTGCGTAGGGCGTGCCGGCGAACTCGATCGGCCCCCGCACCCCAAGACGATCCTCGGCAGCCGACGCCGGTCCCAGCACGAGGAGGCCGATCGCGAGAGCGGCAAGACGAAGGGGGAATCTCATGGATCGGACCTGTTGCGGGATTTTAAGTTTCGATCATAACCCGAAACGCTTCTTCGCAGGACCCTTCGGCAAGCCTCAAGTCATCCAAACGGACCTCAACGCCTCCCCGACACCCCGGACCGCCACCATGCATGTCCGGTCGCGGCGCCGCTGACGAGACCGAGCGGAGCAATCCACGCACCCTCGTAAGTGCCGTCAAGCAGGAATGGCAGTGCAAGAACCGCAAACCCGATGATGCCACCAGCGAGGCTGTAAGCCAGGTCGCTTGCATATCGTGTTCGCCGAATGACGAAATGAAACGGAAGGCCGATCACCACCGAAAGGAAGGCGACGACCGGCATGATCACGAGGATCGGCCCCGATGCGACCATCAGCGGTGTCCAAGGGTTGCCGTGGCCGTTCAAGGTATCGATCGCAAGGAAGCCGGCCATCACGACGGTGACGATGGTCAGCGGTATCGCAACGATGACGGAGCCAATCATGACCGCCGTGAGAAGCCTGCGCATCGCTGTCAGCTTCGGGTTCGATGGCCGGAACTTCGGAAGCCGAAACGGAGTGAAGATCCTTTTCACTCGACTCGTCATCCAGGGTTGCGACGGCTTTGATATGTCAACGCGACCGCCGCGACGATTACGGTGGCATCGAGCGGCAGCAGCCACGGCAGGGGATCGGTCCACTTGTCCATTTTGGTCGTGCGTCCGTAGAAGGGCGGTCCCGAACCATAGGTATCGATCAGGGTCATGGCGTTCAGCCAGACAACGATGACTAGAAGGGCAAGGACAAGGATTGTCCAGGCGATCCGTGCGGAAGTTCCCGGCCTTCGCATCCCGCGACGACGTCCACGAAGTGGTCACGCACCCAACACCGCACTCCTCGGCATGGGCAACCGAGGCCAAGCAGCGAATGAAGCGTGCGCTGTCGGCGTAGCAGGTTGCCCCACCATTCCGGCTCGCCGGAGAAATTTTTTCCTTCTGGACATCTAAGTCGTAACGTCGGGTGCGTGGGCAAGGCGAGGCGCAGGGCCTATCGTCGGTGGACATTTCGAATCGGACCCCGCCATGACGCTCCCGAAGTCCGCCGTCCTCCTTCTCCTGTCCTCGATCGCATTCGGCGCCGTCCCGGCTGTGGCTCAGGATACCGATCCTGACGCCACGATCCGGGTCGGATCGCTCTACGAGCCCCAGAATCTCGACAACACCGCAGGCGCCGGCCAGGGCATCAACGAGGCTTTTAACGGGAACGTCTACGAGGCGCTCTACCGCCTAACGGATGCGGGCACCGTAGAGCCGGTCCTGGCCGAGAACCATACCGTCAGCGACGACGGCCTGACGCACACGTTCACCCTGCGCCAGGGCGTGCGCTTCCATTCGGGCGATCCGCTGACGGCGGCCGACGTGAAGGCCTCGATCGAGCGCGTGACGGCCGAGACATCGAAGAGCTCGCGCAAGAAGAGCCTGTCGACGATCGCCTCGATCGAGACACCCGACGACCGGACGGTCGTGGTCAAGCTTTCAACGCGCTCGATCTCCCTGCCCTACAACCTCTCCTATGTCTGGGTCGTCAACGACACAGCCGGGGATATCACGGCCAAGGAGGACGGGACCGGTCCCTACACGCTGGAGGACTGGCGCCGCGGCTCAGCGCTGGCAATCGGTCGCTTCGACGGCTACTGGGGCGACAAGCCACAGAACGGCGAGGTCGTGTTTCAGTATTTCACCGACGCGACCGCGCTCGGCAATGCCCTCCTGACCGACGCCGTGGACGTCGTCACTTCGGTCCAGAGCCCGGACACGCTCGCCCAATTCCGGGACAACCCGGCCTTCACGGTGTCGGAAGGCGCGTCCACCACGAAGGAGCTTCTCGCCTACAACGATCGCGTGGCGCCCTTCAACGACGTGCGTGTTCGCAAGGCGCTCGCCCGGGCGGTGGACAAGAAGCGGCTCCTGAACGCGATCTGGGGTGACTACGGCACGCTGATCGGCTCTTTCGTGCCGCCGACCGACCCGTGGTACGAGGACCTCACGGGCGTCGACGCCTACGATCCGGCTAGCGCCAAGGCTCTTCTGGCGGAAGCGGGCCTCGCTGACGGCTTTACCTTCACGCTCGACACGCCCGATTACGATCCCCATCCGATCGTCGCGCAGTTCTTGCAGAGCGAGTACGCCAAGATCGGCGTGACGGTGAACATCAACACCATCACCGCCAACGAGTGGTACACGAAGATCTACCAGAAGCACGATTTCCAGGCGACGCTGCAGGAGCACGTCAACCACCGCGACATCGTGTTTTATGGCAACCCGGACTTCTACTGGGGCTACAACAATCCCGAGGTGGTGACGCTCATCGCCGACGCCGAGAAGGAGGCGACCGAAGCCGGGCAGACCGAGAAGCTGAGGCAGGCCAACCGGCTGATCGCCGAGGACGCGGCCAGCAACTGGCTTTATCTCTACCCGCAGATAGTGGTGGCCAACGCCAATGTCACCGGCTATCCGGTCAACGGCCTGAACTCGCAGTTCTACGCCGCCAACATCACCAAGGCCGACTGATCGGCTGAGGCTAGACTCAAGAGACCGCCGGCGCTTGTCGCCCGGCGGTCCTCAGCATTCCGGGGGCTCGACCCATTCTCGCCTACGCGATACGCCGCACGCTAATCCTTTTCATCTCGCTTCTGGCAGCGGCGCTGCTCCTCTTCGTGCTCCTGCGCCTACTGCCGGGCGACCCGGCTAATGCGCTGGTCGGCGTCGGTGCGACGCCGGAGCAGGTCGCGGCGGCGCGTGCGGAGGTCGGATCGGACCAGCCGCTTGCCACGCAGTTCGCACGCTATCTCGCCGATCTCTCGCGCCTCGACTTCGGCACCTCGTTCGTCAGCCGCGCCGGCGTCTCGCAGGAGATCGCTGACCGACTCTCCGTCACGCTGCCCCTGACCCTGGCCGGGTTCCTGATCGCGCTGCTTCTCGCCGTGCCGCTCGGCATCCTCGCGGCGCTGCGAGCCAATCGGCCGTCCGGCGCGGCGATCTCGGTCGTCTCGCAGTTCGGCGTCGCGGTGCCGGTCTTCTGGGTCGGCATCCTTCTCGTCACGCTCTTCGCGGTGAACTTGCGCTGGCTGCCGTCAGGCAGCTTTCCCCGGCGCGGCTGGAGCGATTTCGGCGGAGCGCTGCAGGCCATGGTGCTCCCTGCGCTGACGATCGGCCTCGTGATGGGCGCCTCGCTTCTGCGCTACGTCCGCGCGGCGACGCAAGGTGTGCTCGAAGCGGAGTACCTGCGCACCGCCCGCGCCATGGGTGCCGGACGGCACGAGGCGCTTCTGCGCCATGGCGTCCGCAACGGCGCGATCCCCGTCATCTCCGTGCTCGGCATCGAACTCGCCAGCACCTTCCTCGGCGCGGTCGTCGTGGAGCGCGTGTTCAGCCTGCCGGGCCTGGGCTCGATGCTGCTTCTCGCCATCCAGCAACGCGACTATCCGAGCGTCCAGGGCGTCCTCTTCGTTTCGACGCTTCTGGTGCTCCTCGTCGGCTTCGCCGCCGATCTCACCCAACGCCTCATCGACCCGCGCCTTCGCGACAGGGCGACCTCGTGACCGACCTCGCCGCCGCCCCGCAAAGAGCCCAGCGTTCCTGGACACTGTCCGTAGGACTGCTGCTCGTCGGGCTACACCTCGTCGTCGGTGTCGCGACGCTCTTCTGGACACCCTACGATCCGACAGACCTCGTAGGCCGCCGGTTGGAGGTGCCGAGCCTCACGCATCTCGCCGGCACAGACAGGCTGGGGCGCGATCTTTTCACGCAGATGATGGTCGGTAGCCGGATCGCGCTCCTCGTCGGCACGGGGGCTGTCACGGTCGGGGCGCTCATTGGCGTCACGCTCGGCATCCTCGCCGCATTCGCATCGCGCTGGCTGGACGATGCGCTGGCCGCCGCGCTCGACATCCTGATCGCCTTCCCGACGCTCCTCATCGCCATGCTGGTCGTGGCCGTCAGCGAGAGCCCTAGCCTCGGCACGGCGATCCTTGCGCTCGGGCTCGGCCTCTCGGCGATCTTCGCGCGGCTGACCCGTATCCTCGCCAAACGGGTGCTAGTGCTCGACTTCATCACAGCGGCAAGGACTTGCGGTACAAGCTGGCCCGGCATCGTCTTTACCCATCTGCTGCCGAACATCTGGCCCTCGCTGTCGGTCGCCTTCGCGCTCCAGTTCGGCCTCGCGGTTATCGCCGAGGCCTCGCTCTCGTATCTCGGCCTCGGTGCGCCGCCGCCCAATGCGTCTTGGGGCCGCCTCCTGCAGGAGGCGCAAGGAACGGTCTTCACCGCGCCGCTCGGCGCCGTGATGCCGGGACTCACGCTGGTCTCGCTCGTCATCGGCATCAACCTTCTCGCCGACGGGCTTCGCGAGCGTAGCGATCCGCGGAGGGGGACGCGATGAGCCCTCTCCTGTCCATCCGAAACCTTTCGATCGAGGCCAGCGGCACCCGTCACGTCGACGACCTTTCGCTGGACGTCGCCGCCCGCGAACGCGTCGGCCTGATCGGGGAGTCGGGCTCTGGCAAGTCGATCACCGGCCTCGCCGTCGCCGGTCTCCTGCCAAGGGGGCTGCGCGTGCAGGGCTCGATCCGGCTGGCCAGCCAGGAGGTCGTCGGCACACCGGAGCGGGTTATCGACGGCCTGCGCGGCCGCGCGGTCGCGATCGTCTTTCAGGAGCCGCTGACGGCCCTCGATCCGCTGATGCGTGTCGGCCGTCAGGTCGCCCTGCCGCTCGCGAGGCGTGCCAGGCGGGACGGCGTGGGGTTGAACGGGCGTGCGCTGGATGGGGCGGTCGAAGACCTCTTCGTCGAAGTGGCTCTGCCGGAGCCCCGGCGCATCGCGCGCTCCTATCCGCACGAGCTTTCCGGCGGTCAGCGGCAGCGCGTCGCCATCGCCATGGCGTTGGCCTGCCGCCCCGATCTCCTGATCGCGGACGAGCCGACCACCGCGCTCGACGTGACGACACAGGGCGAAGTCCTTGCGCTGTTGAAACGGCTTGTCGCCGAGCGCGGCATGGCGCTTCTCTTCATCGGCCACGACCTCGCCGTCGTCTCGCAGGCCGTAGATCGTCTCGTCGTGCTCCAGCGCGGCATCGTCGCGGAGACGGGGTCCACGGCGGAAGTGCTCGGCGCGCCGCGCCATCCCTATACGCAAAGCCTTGTCGCGGCGGCCCGTCGCTTCGATGCCGCCCTCGGCTGGCCCGCATGACGCTCCTTGCCATCGACGACGTGACTTATGCCTACGACCGCCGGCGCACCGTGCTGCACGGCGCCTCGCTGGCCATTGACGAGGGCGAGGCCGTTGGGCTTGTTGGCGAGTCCGGTTCGGGCAAGACCACGCTACTGCGATTGGCGCTCGGCCTCGCCACGCCGACGACCGGCACCGTTCGCTTCGAGGGCGATGTCTTGGCGACGGGTGACCGGAGCCAGATGCGCCGGTTCCGCCGAAGCGTCCAGGCGGTGTTCCAGGACCCCTATGCCTCGCTCGACCCGCGCCAGCGCGTAGGCGCCATCGTCGCGGAACCTCTGCGCTCGTTGCGAATCGTTGGCGACCATGCCGCCATGGTCGCGGATGCGCTCAAAGCCGTCGGGCTCGACCCGGACGCCGTGTCCGGCTTCCCGCACCAGTTCTCGGGCGGGCAGCGCCAGCGGATCGCGATCGCGCGGGCCATCGTCTGTTCGCCCCGGCTGCTTCTGGCTGACGAAGCGCTGAGCGCCCTCGACCTCACCACCCGCATCCGGATCCTCGATCTCCTGGCCGAACTCGAGCTGCGGATGGCGATCCTCTTCGTCTCGCACGACATTGGGGCCGTCGCGGCGCTTTGCCGACGCGTCGTGATTTTGGAGCGTGGCCGTGTGGTTGAAACGGGTCTGGCCGCCGACGTGCTCGCCGAGCCGGCGCATCCCTACACGCAGCGCCTCCTCGCCAGCGTTCCCCGCCTCGCTCCGGAAGGATCCAAGCCATGAACGAAACCGCCTCGCACCCAGAAGCCGATTTCGAAACGTGGCGGAAGCAGCGCCTCGCCGCCCTCGCCGCCCCTGACGGCTGGCTCAACATCATCGGGCGCTGGCCACTAGAGAACGGCACGGTCAGCGTCGGCAGCGCACCCGGCAACGACATCATGCTGCCCACTGGGCCAGCGAACGTCGGCTCGCTGACGCAGGACGATACTGGCGTCGTGTACCGGCCGGCCGACGGCGGCAAGGAGCAGCGGCTTGCTCTTTCGAAGTCGGCGCCACCGCGCTTCTCGATCGGCCATTTGCTTCTCGAGGTCACGACCCTGAACGGTGAGAACGCGCTTCGCGTGCGCGACACGACGCCGCTCGAAGTCGAGCGCCTGCCGCGTCTGACGGCGTTTCCCTATGATCCGTTCTGGCGGATCGTCGCCCGGTGGGAGCGGTTAGACGCGCCGCATTCGGTCGAGATTGACACGAGCCGCAATATCCGCACCGAGGTCGAGGCGACGCACCGCGCCGTGTTCGAGCGGGACGGACAGCGATACGAGCTCATGGCAACCCACGGCACGCCGGCGAGGCCGCAGTTCGTCTTCCGCGACGCGACGGCGAGGACTGGCGAGACCTATCCCGCCGCGCGCTTCCTGTTCGGCGAGGACGTGACGGCCGACACCATCGTCCTCGACTTCAACCACGCCGTCAGCCCGCCATGCGCCTTCACCGACTTCGCGGTGTGCCCCCTGCCGCCGCCTGGGAACATGCTGCCGATGCGCGTAGAGGCCGGAGAGCATGCGCCGCCTGCGCACTGACCTCTAATGGTTCCTCACGCGATGGATACTAGCGGTTGAGCAGGTAATGTCAGGAATGCGTATGGCAGTTGCTTGGAACTGCCGACGCCGAGGCGTCGGTTTTGAACCGTGGCACCCGATCGGGGGCGGACCAAGCTATTCAGCTTAGGTGCTCGACATCGACCGAACCGGCGAACCGGTCCAAGAGGTCGGGTTCCCCCATCTGACCTCCCTTGAGGATCAGCAGCATACCGTCGCGGTCGGTCCGATCAGACCGTGCCCTAGACACCGCGACGCCCTTGTCGGCGCGCCCCGCGAAACCAATCCCCCAAATGCCGAGCGTCTGAACTAGATGGCTGGAGGTATCGCCGCCGGCAGCGATCAGGCGACGGACCGGATACTGGTCGAGGATCGCGCTGACGAGCCTCGCCCCTTCCAGAGCGAGCGAAATGTCGGCAGCGTCTGGCGTCAGGCCATCCAGCGACATTGTGTGAAGGAGGAGGTTGTCGCCGATTCGCAGGATTTTCGTCGCATCCGCAAGGACGTCGTCCCGATACGCGCTGCTGGCGATGAGAGTAACGGGGTCGATCCGGAGCCGCCGGTAGCGTCGCGACGCAAGGACTTGCTCACGGGTGGTCGGCGACAGGGAGCCAGCTATGGCCAGCACCTGCGAAACCTCCAGATTGTTGGTTGCCGCGACTGTTGGCGCTTGGCGAGCCGCAAAGAATGCTTCGGCGACGCCACTCGCCCCCACCGCCAGAACGGAACCGTTTTCGGCCATCCGTCTCAAGGCTGCGCCAGCCATAGACACATGCTCCTGCGTCAATGCATCCAAAAGGACGGCTTCGTCTTCGGACGAGGCAAGTCGATCTAGTAGACGCGCTCCGTCATCCAGAGATCGGTAATGAATCCCCTCGACCGATTCGAGACCAAGCGTTGCCAGATGCCGTCTTAGGTCGGCTTCTCCCATTGGCGTCGCGGGATGTCGGCTCATCGTAGGATGCCGGTCGAGGCGGTGGGTCTCGTCGCCTGCGGCGGCGAAAAGGTTGGAGAAAACGCAATAGCGGCCAAGCGAGGGCTGGCCGCCCAAGATCACCGCGGTCGGATGGTCGACGAAAGGGCGGAGCGTCTCGATCGCGACCGCAAGGTTCCCGACCTCCGGCGCGCTGTCGAAGGTCGAGCAGCATTTGTAGTGGACGAGTCGGACCCCAAGCGCCCGGAAGAAGTTGCCCGCCGGCTCCACCGCGGTGCGCAGTTCGCTCGATCCCATCGACCGTGTGGCGCTGGCGATGCCGACCGCATCGAGCGGCCCCGCCGCGCTTAGATGTGCAGCGTCGGGAACTCCGAGGAATAGGAAGGCGCGGTGTCCCCTTTCGTTGATCGTCGCCAGCGTATCCGTCGCACCCGTGAAGTCGTCGCCGAACCAGCCGTAGCGTGGCGCGTCCATCAGCGTGCGCCGAAAAAGTCGAGCGCCTGCGCCAGAGCGCGATCGGTGCGGGCCGCTTCGACAAGATCGATTCCATTCTCCGCCGCGACCCACGCTGCTCGGATGCTGGCAACCCCCTCCGCCGGCCCACCGGGATGGGCCATAATGCCGCCGCCCGCCATGAACAGGAGGTCGCTGGTTCCGACGGCCGCATAGGTCGGCTGCACGGTTCCAGCCCATTGCCCGGAGGAGAAGGCAGGCAGGACGCGGTCGTCGTCCTCGGCCAGGGGCGTCAGGCAGGCGCGAGCGCTGTCGATGACCTCGACATCCTCCTGCGCGAACTTGCCGGCGAGGCCGTGGACATGCATGTGATCGACACCGGCAAGCCGCCAGAGCGTCTGGTAGGCGCGAAAGCCGATGCCCAGCGCCTCGTGCCGCGAGAAGGCGCCGTAGCCGTTGCGATGGCCGTGGAGCACAAGGTCGGTGTGCCGGCGCAGCGTTTCCACCGCGGAGAAACCGCACCAGTTGAGACTGACCATCGCGCAGGTGCCGCCCTCGCGGGCGATCAGGTCGGCATGCCGGCGCATGGCGTCGGTCTCGTCGGTGATGTTGAAGGCGACCATTACGGACTTGCCCGTGCGGTCCTCATGCGCCCTTACCGAGCGCATAACGGCGGGGATCCGCTCGGCGAGCGGCGCGTGGTCGGGATCGGCGGAGATTTCGTCGTCCTTGATGAAGTCGAGCCCGGCGGCGCACAGGCGCGCCACGAGATCGCCCGTCTCGGAAGCGGACAGGCCGACATTGGGCTTGATGATCGAGCCGACCATCGCCCCCCGGACGACGCCGGTCAGCCGCCGGGTGCCGGCCACGCCGTGACGCGGCAGGGGAAAGCGGTGGCGATAGGCGGTGGGAACCCGGACATCCTCTAGGCGCAGCCCGGTCGCCTCGCCGAGGTCGAAGAGGTTGCCGGCGACGGTTGCGGCGAGGGTCGATAGATTCGCTCCGACATTGGCAACCGGAAACCGGATAACCACCCGGCCCCGGCGCGAAACGCGCGTCTCGCCACGTCGCCGCAGCCAGGCGCTCGGCACGGAGGGCTGGGCTGCCTCGCCGAGGTCCTCGACCGAGACGACGATCGCCCGGGCGCGCTCGCGTAAAGCGTCGGTCTCGCCCTCGACGCGGGTGAAGGTGCCGCAGGACTGCTCGCCCGCCATGATCTCCGCAACCTTCTCCAGCGGCAGGGGCGTTTCGACGAGATAGGTTGACTCGAAGGTTTCGGCACTCATGGCCGTCAGACCGTCGCCAAGTCGGGGAACGGACGCACCGGATCCCGACCGTCCCAGCTTTCCGATGCCGCACGGATCATATCGAACATGCGCCCCTTCGGGCCTGCCACCTCGGACAGTTCGATGACGGTGCCCGGATGGAACTCGGTATCGAAATAAACGAAGCGGCCGCGCTCGCCGACCTCGCCGCTCATGACGGGCTCGAACCCTTCCGCGATTAGACGCGCGAGATCGGCGTCGTAGTCCTGCGTCCAGTAGGCGACATGCTGAAGACCGCGATGGCCAGCCTGTTTGAAGTCGCGATACATGGAGGGCGCGTCGTTACGGGTCTGGATGAGCTCGATCTGCAAGGGACCGGAATTGGCCAGGGCCACCGAGTTGTGCGGAGTATGGCTCGTCCCACGGTACTGATAGTTCTCGATTGGCACGCGCTCCTTGAAGAAGAACGGCCCGACGCCGAGGACCCGCGACCAGTGGTCCATCGCCGCCACAATGTCGTCAACGACGTAACCGGCCTGTCTGATTTCACCGAAGAATCGGCTCATGGATCGTCTTTCTGAAGAGTAGGTGCAAGCCATTGCGGCCTGCCGGAAATGGGCAGCGGGCGGAGTGCATGGCCCGCCCGCCACGGATCAGGCGAGCGTGCCGACGGCACTTTCGAGGTGACCCCAAGTCTCCTCGCCGAATTTCCCCTTCCACTCGGCGTAGAAGCCGGCTTCCCGCAGCTTGGCGCGGAAGCTCTCGGTGTCCGCTTCGTTGAAGGTGAGCCCCTTGGCCGAAAGGTCTGCCTCGACGGAGGCGTTCAGTGCCTTGATGTCGGCGCGTTGCTGGAGACCTGCCTCGTTGATGGCGCGCGAAACGATCTCCTTCACGTCGTCGGGCATGCCCGACCACTGCCGGCCGTTGGCGATGAACCAGTAGCCGTCCCAGATGTGGTTGGTGCGCGCGCAGGACTGCTGCACTTCGTAGAGCTTGGCGACCTGGATGATCGGCAGCGGGTTCTCCTGCGCGTCCACGACCTTGGTCTGGAGCGCGGTGTAGACCTCGGAGAACTGGAGGCTGGCGGGCGCCGCGCCCAGCCCTGAGAACATTGAGATGCTGATCGGCGAGACCGGCACGCGGATCTTGAGGCCCGAAAGCGAGGCCGCGGACGTGATGGGCTCACCGCTCGTGGTCATCTGGCGGAAGCCGTTGTCCCACATCGTTTCCAGCGCATGGAGACGGGAGCCCTCGATCGCCTTGCGCACATGGGCGCCGACCGGACCGTCCATCGCGGCCCATACCTGGTCGTAGTCGGAGAAGGCAAATCCGACCGCGTTGATCGCGGCCACCGGGACCAAGGTCGCGATCACCAGCGCCGAGGGCGTGAAAAAGGTGAGCGCTCCGTTGCGGACCTGGGACAACATATCCGTGTCGCCGCCAAGCTGGTTCGCGGGGAAGATCTGCATCTCGACGCGGCCGTCGCTCTCTCTGGCGATGCGCTCCGCAGCTTCCCTGGCGCGGATGTTGAGCGGGTGGCTGAGCGGCAGGTTGTTGCCGTAGCGCAGCGTGATCTCGGCGGCATGCGCATAGCGCGGAACGGAAAACAGCGTGGCAGCGGCTGGAACGGCGGCCAAGCCCCGCAGAAGCGTGCGTCGGGTGAGCGTCATGTCGGTTTTCCTCCCCAGGTTCGATTTGGGCTTCCCTATTCGCAAAATCGATCATACGAATGATTGGGTCAAATCATCTTTTTGATGTTAAATGATGTGATTGTATGAGTATCACCGACGAAGCCAGTATCCGGCGCCGCGCCACGATCACCGACGTGGCTCGGCTGGCCGATGTCTCGACGGCCACCGTCGACCGCGTCCTGAACGGGCGAGCGGGCGTCAAGGCGCTGACCACGCGGCGCGTCATGCAGGCGGCGGCGGAACTCGGCTATGTCGACGGAAGCGATGAGCGCGCCCGGGAAGTGGTGCCCAAGGGACAGATCGTCTTCCTCCTGCCGGAAGGGACCAACCGCTACCTGACGCAGCTCGGACGTCAGATCACCGAGATGGCGCCCCATTTCGAGCGCCAGTCGCTTCGCCCGACCGTCGAACACATCCGCTCCTTCAACCCCGAGCTTCTAGCCAAGGCGCTCCAAAAACACGCCAAGACCGCCGCCGGAATCGCTTTCATGGGCATCGAGCATCCTGTCGTGCGCGAGGCGGTGACGCGCATCGGCGCGAATGGCGTGCCCGTGATCGCCCTGATCTCCGACGTCGCGAGTCCCGGGCGAACCGCCTATCTCGGCCTCGACAACCGTGCGGCCGGGCGGATGGCTGCCTATCTCCTTGCCCGCTTCATCACACGGCGTCCCGCCAAGGTCGCGATGATCGCCGGCAGCCTCGGCTACCGCGCGCACGGGGAGCGCGAGATGGGCTTCCTCGACCTCCTGCAGGAGGAGCATCCCGGCATTGAGGTGGTCGGCCTGCGCGAGGGGCAGGACGACGAAGCGCTGAACCACCGGCAGATGCGCATGCTCCTGTCGCAGCACCCGGACCTTGCCGGCATCTACAACATCGGCGGCGGCGCGTCCGGCGTCGGCCGCGCGCTGAAAGACGCGCGACGTGAACGCGAGATCGTCTTCGTCGGCCACGGGCTGACGCCCGACACGCGCGAATACCTCGTGGACGGGACGATGGACGCGGTGATCACCCAGAGCGCAGAGGACACGGTGCGCCGATGCGCCGCGATCTTCGCCGACGTGCGAGCAGGTCGACCGGTCGAGGCCGCCGCCGCGACCATGCGCATCGAGGTGGTGTTCCGAGAGAACCTGCCTTGAGTGTGCCGGGGCGTCGGAGGACCGTCCCGGCACTGACGGCTAGCCGCGCGGCTGACAGGCCGCGCCAATGAATTGGGAGGAGGCCGCGATGTCGCTGGCGCAGACGAACGAGACGACCTACGAGGCCCTGGCCGAGGAGATGCTGGAGGTGCGCTCCGGCTCCCCGCTGATGAAGCCCATCGAAGCGGTCGCAGCCCTGCTGCTCGTCGGGATTATCGGGCTTCTGCTGATGGGGGTCGTGTCGCGCTACGTCTTCTCCATCCCCGTCGTCTGGATCGACGAGGCGGCCTCAATCGCCTTCCTGTGGCTGGCGATGCTGGGTGCCGCCATCGCGATCGACCGGGCCGAGCACCTGCGGCTGACTATCTTCCTCAACATGCTTCCCGAGCGGTTGCGTGGGTTGGCTTCGACGCTCGGCCTGCTCCTTGTCGCGACCTTTCTGGTCGCGTTGCTGGAGCCAGCCGTCGAGTACGTCGTGGAGGAATCATACCTCACCTCCGCCGCGCTCAACATTCCCATGAGCTGGCGGGTCGCGGGTCTGCCCGTCGGCATCGGCCTGATGCTCGTCCTCGTCCTGCGGGATGCGTTCCGCTCCGGCACGCTGGCGCAGTTCGCGGGCTGCCTCGCAGCGATCGGCCTCGCGGTGGCAGGCCTCTGGTTCCTGTCGTCCGGCCTCTCGTCACTCGGCTACGGCAACATCCTCGTGTTCCTCGTCGGCTTCGTCGCCTTCTTCCTGGCGATCGGCGTGCCCATCGCCTTCTGCTTCGGCCTCGGAGCGCTGGCCTTCCTTACGTTCACGACATCGATTCCGACCATGGTGATGATCGGCCGCATGGACGAGGGCATGTCGGCGCTGATCCTGATCTCGGTGCCGATATTCGTCCTCCTCGGCTGCATTCTTGACGCCACCGGTATGGGCAAGGCAATCGTGGAGTTCCTCGCCTCGATGCTCGGCCACGTGAAGGCCGGCATGAGCTACGTCCTTCTCGGATCGCTCTTCCTCGTATCGGGAATCTCGGGCTCCAAGGTCTCGGACATGGCGACCGTCGCCCCTGCCCTCTTCCCCGAGATGAAGCGTCGCGGCCACAAGCCCAAGGAGATGATCGCGCTTCTGGCCACCGGGGCGGCGATGGCTGACACGGTGCCGCCCTCCATCGTCCTGATCGTGCTCGGATCGGTCGCGGGCGTGTCCATCGCGGGCCTCTTCACCTCGGGCTTCGTGATCGCGATGGTGCTCCTCGTTGTGCTTGCCGTCCTCGCGCGCTGGAAGGCACGTCACGAAGCCATGGAGGGCATCCGCCGCGCGCCGCTGAGGGCGATCGGCAAGACCGCGCTGATCGCCGCCCCTGCCCTCGTGCTGCCCTTCCTCATCCGATCGGCGGTTGGCAGCGGCGTCGCGACCGCCACGGAAGTCTCCACCATCGCTGTCCTCTACGCGCTGGTGATCGGGGCCGTGCTCTACGGGGGCATCCGGCCCCGGAAGATGTACGCCATGCTGGTCGAAACCGCGGCCTTGTCGGGCGCGATCCTCCTTATCCTCGGCACCGCCTCGGCCATGGCCTGGACCCTGACGCAGACGGGCTTCGCCTTCCACATGGCCGCGCTCGTCACCGACCTGCCGGGCGGATGGGTCACCTACATGCTGGTGACGATCGGGGTCTTCATGCTGCTCGGCTGCGTGCTGGAGGGACTGCCCGCGCTTGTCCTGATGGCGCCGATCATGTTTCCGATCGCCAAGAACCTCGGCATCCACGACATCCACTACTCGATGGTGGTGGTGACCGCCATGAACATCGGCCTCATGGCACCGCCCATCGGCGTCGGCTTCTACATTGCCTGCAAGATCGGAAGCGTTTCCCCGGACGAAGCGATGGGCGCGATCTGGCCATACATTGCGGCACTCTTCGTCGGTCTGCTCCTCATCGCGGTGGTGCCTGCATTTTCGATTGGCTACCTTTGAGAGCCGATAATGGAACGTCGGCTTTCAAGCAGGGTAGCGTCGAATGGCTGCGGCTGCAAAATGACTTCATAAAGAGGTATCATCAAACCCCTTAGGTTGGGGGCTCACCCAAGCCATTGAGTGGTCGTTGCGATCAAGGCGATGGCGGCGAGATAGTTGATGGCGAGGCGGTCGTAACGGGTTGCGATGCGCTTCCAGTTCTTAAGCCTGCCGAACATGCGCTCGATGGTGTTGCGGCGGCGGTAAGCCCTGCGGTTCAGCGGATAGACGATATCGCGGGCGGCCCGCCCCGGAATGACCGGCTCGATCTCATGTTGGATGAGCCAAGTCCGCAGCTTGTTGGCATCGTAGGCTTTGTCTGCGATTAGGCGCTTCGTCGGTCTCATGGCTTCTAAGAGCGGAAGAGCCATGGAGATGTCGGCGATGTTGCCGGGCGTTAGGGCAAGGGCGACGATCCGGCCACCAGCATCGGCCAGACAATGGATTTTCGTCGTTCGGCCGCCGCGCGAGACGCCGACCGCTTGGGCAAACTCCCCCTTTTCCGCCGGATGCTGAGCGGTGTGCTTTGACATGCGTGCTGTCGAGGCAAAGCTCTTGAGGGATAGCGCCTGCGGCGGCAACCTTGGCGAAGATCCGCTGCCAGATGCCGCGTCGTGCCCAACGAGTGTAGCGGTTATAGATCGTCTTGGCCGGTCCGTACTCTGGCGGCACATCCCGCCAGCGACCGCCGGTCTTCAGGATATGGAGGATCCCCGAGATCACCCGTCGGTCATCGACCCGCGGCTTGCCGGGTTGGTTCTTCGGCAGGCGCGGCTCCAACACCGCCCATGCCTCGTCCGACAGCCAGAACAGATCGCGCATGATCGTCTCCATCCAAAAAACCCAATGCCGGATGGAATCCGCCAATCGTGGGAATATGTTGGGTAGGTCCCCTACCTAGATCCCCTTCGCCTCGCATGATTTGATCCAATATGCGTTGCAAGCGTTTCAAGGCTAGCCCGCAGCAAGAAGGCGGGAATAAGAGTTTTCGAGCGCACCCGATCGCAACGCGTCCGGATCGCTTTCCTCGACGATTCGTCCGGCGCGCATGATCGCGAGCCGATCGCACATGTGCGCCACAACGGCCATGTCGTGGCTGACCAGGAGATAGGTGAGCGAGCGCTCGCGTTGCAGCCGCTTGAGTAGGTTTAGGATCTCGGCCTGAACGGACACGTCGAGTGCTGAGGTCGGCTCGTCCAGAAGCAGGATCGGCGGCTTGAGGATCAGCGCCCGTGCGATCGCCACGCGCTGGCGCTGACCGCCCGACAGCTGGTGGGGATAGCGGTAGCGGAAGCGGAGGGGAAGGCCGACCTGATCCAGCGCCTCGTCGATCCTCGGGTCGTGGTCGCTGAGGCCATGGATTGCCAGCGGCTCGGACAGCGTCTGTCCGATTGTGTGACGTGGGTGAAGCGAGCCGTAGGGATCCTGGAACACCATCTGGACAAGGCGTAGATCCTCGCGCGATCGCCGCGATGCCGCGACCGGGCGGCTTTGGATGCGGATCCCGCCCTGCCATTCGCGCACCCGGCCCGCGACCGCGCCGAGCACGGTGGACTTGCCGCAGCCGCTTTCGCCGACCAGCCCGAACGTCGTGCCCGGCTCGACGCGGAACGAAACGCCGTCTACCGCGCGGAACGCGTCGTACTCGACCACGAGGTCGGCGATTTCGAGCGCGGCGGTCATCGGACGGGCTCCCGCCAGGACGGCTCCCGTTGGAGGACGGCCAGCATGTCAGTGGGCCGGTCGAGCCGTGGCAATGCCTCCATCAGTCCCCTCGTGTAAGGATGGCGCGCCTGTTCCAGTTCGGAGGCAGGCAGGCGCTCGACGATCTGCCCGGCATACATGATGAGAACGCGGTCGCAGAAGGCGCGCACAAGGTTCAGGTCGTGGCTGATCAGCATGAGGCCGATCCCTTTAACGTCGATCATCTCGCCTAGAAGGTCGAGGATCTGGTGGCGCACGGACACGTCGAGCGCGGAGGTCGGCTCATCGGCGATAACGAGCGAGGGCGAAGCTATCAGCATCATCGAGATCATAATGCGCTGGCCCATGCCGCCCGAGACCTCGTGCGGATAAAGGGCGAAGACGCGGGCGGGATCGCGAATCTGCACCTGCGCCAGCATGTCGAGCGTGCGCTCTCGCGCCTCGCGGGCCGACAGTCTGAGGTGCAGGCGCGCCATCTCAACGATCTGCTTGCCGACCGTCATCACAGGGTTCAGCGAGTATTTGGGGTCCTGAAGGATCATCGCGACGCGCCGGCCGCGAACTGTGCGCATCGCGCGCTCGGAGGCGCCAAGCAGGTCGATCTCCTCGAAGCGCATCTGGTCGGCCGACATCCGGGCGGCTGGCGGCAGGAGGCGCATAACGGCGCGCCCCGTCATGGACTTGCCCGAGCCCGACTCGCCGATGATGCCGAGCTTCTCGCGTCCCACCGAGAAGGAAACGCCGCGCACCGCCTCCACAGGGCCGGAGGGCGTGCCGAATGCCACGCGTAGGTTCTCGACGGTGAGAATTGGGAACGAAGCGTCAGCCATTGCGCGGGTCCAGGATGTCGCGAAGCCCGTCGCCGAGCAGGTTGAAGGCGAGGCTGACGAAGAGGATGGCAAGGCCCGGCACGGTGGTCAGCCACCAAGCGTCGAGGAGGTACTGGCGGCCTGAGGCGGCCATGGCGCCCCACTCGGCGGTAGGCGGCTGGACGCCGAGCCCAAGGAAGCCAAGGCCGGCGGCGGTCAGGATGATGCTCGCCATGTTGAGCGTCAGGCGCACCAGGATCGAGGGCGCGCAGATCGGCACTAGATGGTGAAGGAGAATACGTCCGCGCCCTGCCCCCTGCAGCTCGGCTGCGACCACGTAGTCCGAGCCGCGCACGGTGAGCGTCTCGGCCCGCGCGAGGCGTGCGATCGGCGGCCACACGGTGAGCGAGATCGCGATCACCGCGTTCTCCAGGCCCGGCCCCAGCGCCGCCGAGAAGGCGAGCGCCAGAACGAGGCCGGGAAAGGCGAGGAAAATGTCGGTGACGCGCATCAGGGCGACATCGACCCAGCCGCCCAGGAGCCCTGCCGTCGCGCCCACCAGGAAGCCGATCGGTGCGACGATTACCGTCACAAGGACGGTGGTCGTGAGCGTCGTGCGCGCGCCGAACAGGATGCGCGAGAAGACGTCGCGCCCGAATTCGTCGGTGCCGAACCAGTGCGCAGCGCCGGGCGCGAGCAAGGCGCGGTCCATCGCCTGCACGTTCGGGTCGTAGGGCGCAAAGAGCGGGGCCAGAAGTGCGACGAGGATCAATAGGGCGATCACTGCGAGACCTGCCAGCGCGGGCGGGTTGCGCAGGAGAAGGAGCCAGCCGCGATACAGGCGGCCGAGCCGCGCTTGGCGCGTGGAGGCCACGTCCTCGGTGGTGAGCCAGGCATGGAGGCCGGCGGGGGGCGGGGTCGTGGCGCTCATCGGCGGGTCCTCGGATCCACGAAGCGATAGGCAATATCAGCGAGAAGGTTCATGGCGATCGAGATCAGGCCGATCACAAGGACACTGCCGAGCACGGCGTTCATATCGGCAAAGAACAGGGCGGTCGTAAGGTACTGTCCAAGGCCTGGCCAAGCGAACACCGTCTCGATCAATACGGTGCCCTCTAGGAGACCGAGGAAGGACAGGGTGACGATCGTCAGGAGCTGGACGCGTATGTTGCGGAAGGCGTGCCCCCAGACGACGCGGCTCGCGCTGAGGCCCTTGGCGCGGGCGGTGAGCACGTATTCCTGACCGAGCTGCTCCAGCATGAAGGAGCGGCTCATGCGGCTGATATAGGCGAGCGCCGCGTAGCCGAGGATGAGGGCCGGCGTCACGAGATGGTGGAGCGCACTCCAGAACACGTCCCATTCCCGTGCCAGGGCGGCATCGATGATAAGCGATCCGGTCGGCCCCTCCACAAGGCCTTCGTTGTAGACGTCGATGCGCCCGCCCCCCGGAATCCAGCCGAGATTGGCGTAGAAGACGAGGATCACCAGCGTGCCCAGCCAGAAGATCGGCGTGGAATAGCCGACGAGGCCGACGACGCGTGCCACATGGTCGATCCAGGTTCCCCGCCGCACGGCGGCCAGGATGCCGAGCGGGATGCCGAGCCCCGCCCCGATCAGGATCGCGAGGCTCGCCAGCTCGATCGTAGCCGGGATGACGCGAGCGAGGTCGCTCGCTACCGCGTTCTTGGTGACGTGCGATTGGCCGAGGTCGAGGCGCACGACGTCACCGAGATAGGTCGCGAACTGCACGAGAACCGGCCGGTCGAGCCCCATGCTCTGGTAGACGCGCTGGTAGGTTTCCTGGTCGGCTTGGTCGCCGATCACCGCGATTACGGGATCGGCGGGCACGAGGCGACCGACCGCGAACGTGATCGCGAGAAGGCCGAAAAGCGTGGTCAGGAGAATGAGGATTGTGCTGACGAAGCGGCGCACCCGCCCCGCCTTGCGCGCCCGCCCCGAAGCCGGTGCCGCGGGTACGCTTGGCGCATCGATCGCCGGGGCGCTCACCCTCAGCGCTCCTTGCGCACGGTGTCCCAGCGCGTGAGCCAGGTCGGATGGCCGACATAGCCCTTCACGTCGCCACGGACGGCCTTCGCGTCGACGCGCTGGAACGAGGTGATCAAGGCGGGTGAAGACCGCAAATAGCTTTCGTTGACCTGGCGGTAAAGATCGGCGCGCTTGGCGTTGTCGGTCTCATGCGCGGCGGCTAGCACGCCTTGCTGGATGTCGGCTGGCACCTCCCAGGCCGCGCGCCAAGCCAGAAGCCCGGTGAGCTTGGCTTCGTCGCGGTTGTCGGCGTTGGTGGCGTATGAGCCAAGCACTGGGTGCGGGTCGGGCAGGCGCTCGCCCGAGCGCGCCGAAAAGAGTTCGAACTCTCGGTTCCGGAACTTGCCGATATGGTCGCCAATCTGCAGGTCGAGGCGGATGCCGGCCTGGGCGGCGTTGGCCTGGAGCGATTGGGCGACCTCGCCCTCGGGCGTCTGAGGGCTCGCATAGTAGGTCATTGCGAAGCCGTCGGGATAGCCCGCCTCCGCGAGCAGCGCCTTCGCCTTGGCGATGTCGAGCTTGTAGGGGTTCTCGTTCAGCGCACCCGGCAGGCCCGCCGGCACGATGGTCTGCTGCGGCGTGCCGTAGTAGCGCATCACACCGCGCGACAGGCCTTCGTAATCGATGAGGTAGCGGAAGGCCTCGCGCACCTGAGGTTTGGCGAGGATCTCGTTCTTTTGGTTCAGTGCGAGATAGTAGAAGCCATAGCCAGGCGTGCGCTGGACCGCGACCTTGCCCCCGCTCTCCAGAGCCGCGAGGTCCGTCGATGACAGGCGCGTTGCGACGTCGAGGTCGCCCGCCTCAATNTGGAGGCGCTCGGCGGCCGATTCCGGCAGGTGCCGCAGGATCACGCGCCGCATCGCGGGCTCGCCCTGCCAGTAGTCCTTGAAGGCTTCCGCGATCAGGATATCGTTGGCCCGCCAAGTGCGCAGCATGTAGGGACCCGAGCCCGCGTCGCGGGTTTGTAGATACTCCCCGCCCATGTC
>NZ_ARQE01000021.1 GCF_000382705.1 Aureimonas ureilytica DSM 18598 = NBRC 106430
CCCGCCACGCCAAGGGCACGGCGAATGGCGCGACGATGGAAATCGTCTGCACGCGCAAGGACACCGACCCCGGCCAGATCAAGGCCATCGCTGCGTCGAAGTCCTACCAGAGTTTCAATCTGAAGATCGAGCTTCCGACGGCCGACGGCGACTTCGACGTCTCCTATCACTCGGTCCTAGTGATGAGCGCGAACACCGGCAACGGCGGCCCGAACGACACGCAGACTCGCACCTTCTCCTGCCAGCCGCAGGAAGCGCCGATCGAAGTACCGGCGGCCTAAAACTCTCAGTTCTCTCGCGAGAGCTGGCGGCGGCGTTTGTCGGAGCGTCGCCGCCTCCCACCGACATCCGACATCACCACCACACATGGAGATCCGACATGTCTTTGACTAATCACGTCAGCATCACCCTCGGCGACGACGAATTCGAGCTTCGCCCTACCTTGAAGGCCGCGCAGAACGTCTCGCAGCGGTTTGGGGGCTTCATCAATGCCCTACAGGCTGTTGCTGCCAATGACCTCCAGGCTGTGACGTTCATCGTGCGCCAGGGTGTAGCCTTGAAGGCTATCTCGAGCGATGACCTAAACGAAGCGGTATTTGCGGCCGGCACGCGAAACATCGCAGTGGACGTAATGCGGTTCGTAAACCGGCTCGCCAACGGCGGCAAGGATCCGGACGAGACCGATGCTGATGAAGACGAGGAACGCTACTCGGGAAACGACGGCGAAGTCTGACGCCGGAGGAAGCGCTCGTAGATCTCTACAGGGCGGCTGTGAAAATGCTGCCCGGATGGTCGGACGAGGCGATCATGGAGTGCGATCTCGGTCGCCTCCAGATCGCCCTTAACGCGGCCCGGGAGCAGATCGAGAGCGACTGGCGCCAGTGGTTCCGGATCGGCGGCTTCAAGGTTGATGAGCCGACGCCCGAGCCCGAGGATGACGAAGCCTTCAACGAGCAACTGCGGGCGACGCTGTCGATGTTTAAGAGAACGGCTGAGTAGGGAAGGGCGAGTCTCAGCTCGGAACGATTACCTCTCAGAACGGAATTTCATCATCCGAATCTTCGTCTGGGTATAAAACCGCCTCCCAGTCATCGTTTTCAGTCTGCACCATCACAGCGCCGCTTTTTAAGAGTGAGTAAGTTACACCTTCTCTGAAGGTAACGTCGAAATCATCTCCGTTAAATACGATGCTTTCTACGTTCGGGTGTCCTACAAGGATTTCCTTGACGGGCGCGTATAGCGAATTCGTCCTCTCCAGTATCATTCTGCATTGATACATGAGGTCCACTGGCGACTCGGTGACCCTTAGGGCTTCATCGAGTAGCCTGCGGACGGCCTCAGACTCATTTGCAATTTCTTCCCGCTTTTGGAAGGCGCTGATGCGACGAACAAGCGAGACGGGGAACAGGTAGATTTTCCGCTGAGTGGTCTCTTTGTCGTCAGCCATGATGTGCTCCCATTATGCGCCGTGTTGACATGCGACGAACATGCGTCGTAAATGTGACTGATCGCTTAACGTGCCGCTGAGATCGAATAGGGTTTGTAACGAATCAATCCGAAACGTCAGTGACGATGTCTGTAGCGTTCAAGTTGGCTAGGGCGATGGATGTCTCGCTAATTAGCTTGGACTGCGCTTGAAGGATTTCACCGATCTCTTCGGAGGCATCCTTGAAGGCTTGGACGGTCAGGCTTTGGGAGTTTGTCAAACGGAGGAGACGGTCGCTGACTTTGGGAATGTCGGTGTTAACAGCAGGAACCAAATCGCCGAACAAGGTAATCTGGAGGTGCTGAAACGAGCTCTCCAAGCGGAGGTTGATTTCAGCGTTCAGGGTGCGGTTGTTCGCACGCGCTGAAGCCTGAAGCTTGTCCTTCAGGGCTTGGGTCATGCGCAGCTTGTATTGGGGGTCATTTCGATCGTCGACCATGAACGCGCCTCTGAACCTTAACGACCTATTGACAGATGGTACCCACTGGGTCCATAAGAAGGTACCCAGTGGGTACCTCTACAGGGCGACAAGCTAACGAAAGGTTGCAGCCCTCGTTAGCTTGGTTCTGAAAACACACAAGTGGCAGTTGCAGCCGCCACTCAAACATCCAAACGTGTCTGAGGAGACATTGCAGTGGACGACGGAACTGATAGCGGCCAAAAGGCCGAATTGCAAGGTTTGATCGTTGACGTCGCTCGCTTGGCGAGGTGCGTTGACAACGTAGTCGAGCGGACATTCGACACGCGCCGCGCTTCCGCGGACGATGGAGTGCATCTGACCTTCACCTTCTCGCGGGAGGAGATCGACATCCTCCACACTCTGTCCGGCCTGATGAACCGCTTTTCTGCGGATGCTGATGCCTTGATGCGGAGGGTTGCGTAATGGCCGTGAAGAAGGAAATTTCCGCCGAAATCACCGTTGCGCCGCTCAAGCGTGGATCGGTGCGGCTTCGCATCATCGGCACCACGCCGTTGTTCCAAAATCGCATGTCGGCCAAGGTGAAGATGGGCCTTCTAACCGGCACTGCGAAAAAGACGCGCGCCGAAAAGGTCGGCCTGAAGCACCACCCGATTGAAGAGTTTCGCGACAGCGCTGAAATTGTACCTGATGGTCCTACGGCGCTCGGACTTCAGGTCGTGTCCGTAAAGGCGGCCATGGCGACGGCGGCGCTCGAAACGCCCGGCCTCACGAAGTCGGCCGCGCAACGGCTCCTTTTCATGCCTGGAGATCGCATTCCGCTTTACGGAGTTCCGAAGCTGCGTATGGACGTGGTGCGAAGCGCAGACATGAACCGGACGCCGGATGTTCGTTCTCGAGCCTATCTCCCGAAGTGGGGCGCGGAAATTGATATCCAGTTCATAACGCCGCAGCTGTCGGTTTCTTCCGTCGTGACGCTCTTGTGCAACGCTGGAGTTCTGATTGGCGTAGGCGACTTTCGACAGGAAAAAGGCAAAGGTGGGTACGGTCTATTCCGCGTTCTTGGCGAAGGCGAGGATGACGAGGAGTGGGACGAGCTTGTGCTCGAGCATGGGCGCGCAGCCCAGGAGGCGGCCCTTTCTGACCCCGAATACGCTGGTGGAGACACTGCCGATCTGATGGCCCATTACCTCTCGGAAGTGAAGCGGAGGGCCGCATGATGGCTGTTCGCTTTACGAAAGAGCAGCGCCAGAACATCGTTCGAGAGTTCGCGATCCGGCACAACGGCGTTTTTAACCCGAGGCTGTTTCTTGATGAGGTTCGCCGCGTAGGGGAGGAGCACCCGGCCTTCGGGTGGTTCGAATGGGACCAGGAAAAAGCGGCGCTGGCTTGGCAAGTTGAGCAGGCGCGTGACTTTGCCCGCGACCTTCGCGTCACCTTCAAGGTCGAAGAGTTTCGGCCAGCCTCTGCGGTGCGCGTTGTGACGCGCGAAATGCCGCTAGTCTTGTCGCCGATCGATCATCGCCACCATGGCTCTGGGTACGTTTTGACTAACCCGGAGAACCCTGATCACATGAGAGAGCATTGCCGTCAGGCGGCGCAGGCTCTCGGAGCTTGGATCGGTCGATATGCTTCCGCAGTTGAACACATCGGCGGGTCTCTGGAGCCGCTTGACAGCCTTTCGAAGGATCTGGCGATCGACGCCAGTCGGGCTAATTGAAATGGTGCGAAGTCGGGTGCCTCTCCCGGCTGGCAAGGATCACGGCGAGGCAGGTTAGGCGTGGCGTGGCGAGGCAGGGCGGGGCTAGGCAGGCAAGGCAAGGCATGGCGTGGTACGGCATGGCCGGGCTCGGTCGGGCAGGCAAGGCTAGGCGTGGCGAGGCGCGGTCAGGCAAGGCGCGGCATGTCAAGGCAGGCAAGGCATGACGAGTCGTGGCATGGCCGGGTCGGGCGCGGCATGGCAGGCACGGCTGGGTTAGTCGTGGTCCGGTGTGGCAAGCCGAGGCAGGCGGGGCGAGCCATGGCACGGCGCGTTGCGGTCGGGCTTGGCAGGCGTGGCATGTCAAGTCTTGACGTAGCAAGTCCGGGACTGACGCGAAAAGTCAAAGCCGACAATTCACTTATGAAAACAGACCGGCGGGAAACCGCCGGTCTGTTTCTTACGGGTTGATAGGTAGATCGGGGCAGCGCATATCGCGATCTCGCATGATCTGATCGGGGCTCTTGCCAGAAGGTATTGCCGTCTCGTTTCTGTAGGCTTGGATATCCTGCCTCACCGAATCGCAGAAGCTTACCTCTATCGGCTTGCTTGCGTTGACATTGAGTCGATCAAATACGCTCAATCCGACAAATCCGATGGTCGCTAAGCAAGCGACAGAGACGACAGCCTTAAACCACATACCACCACTCTGATCGTTTTATAGGCTCGCTTCGGCGGGCCTTTTTCGTTGAAAGATGCCCATGGCCAACAATCAAGTCGTCACGACCGCTGTTTTCAAGGCCGAAGAGCGGGGTGTTGATGAGACCGTTGCATCTCTCAACAAGTTAGACGCCGCTGCAGGCAAGGCGAGTGCGGGAGCGGCGTCGTTCGGCAAAAATACTGCTGCGGCCTTCGCAGAGGTTGAGCGCGCACAAAAGCGATCCGAGGCAGCGCTAAACAAATCCATGGCTGGCATGGCCACGCCCGGCATCGTCAAGCAGATAGATCAATCTACCAAAGCGTTTGCCCAAATCGAGCGCCAAGCCAACAACGTTCGCAAGGCCATTGATCCAGTCTACCGCGATCTAACAAAATTCGAAGACGCTCAGAAGAAATTGAACGCGGCAGCTGAGGCCGGCGCAATCTCGTGGCAGAAGCACGGGGAGCTCGTAGAGGCCGCGCGCACGAAATTCGTTGGTGCTCACAAAGAGCTTCGGCAGGTCAGCGAAAATCTGCAGCTTGCAAGTCATCAGATGGCGAATTTGCGTTCGCAGGGCATTGATATTGCGACGATGTATTTCGGCGGTGCCTCTATCGGGCAAATTGCCGCCACTCAGTCTGGACAGATCTATGAGGCGTTGGCTGGGCAGAATGGCATTAAAGCAGGATTGTCAGAATTAGCCGGCTCCGCCCGAAATGCCTTTTCATCAGTGGTTTCCTATATGGGGCCAGTCGGACTAGGCATTGCGGGTATCGTTACGGCAACGGCCGGGCTCTGGTATGCGTTTCGCGACAATGTCAAGCCGATTGACGATCTTATCAAGCAGCAGGAAGCAAGCGTCAAAGCCCTTGCGCAAGCCTATGATATTGCTTCAAGCAGTGTAGAGCAGTTCGGCAGAAAGTCTGCGGCTTCCGCCCAGGCAGATGCTTCACAGTCTCGCGAAGAGACCATAAGAAGGCAGATGTCTGATGCTGGCAGTGTCCTTCGTGATATTCCGGTGTTTGAAGCCTATTCTCAAGCCGGTGGATTCAAACAGTTCGACGCTCTGGTGGAAATTCTAAAGGATTTCAAATCAACCGTCGATGCAAATGCACCTGCGTTCGGCACCCTGAACGACGAATTAGCAACTTTGCGGGAAAACACCGACGACAAAGATATAAAGCGGTTTGCAGACGAAATTCGAGCTACGATCGCGCCGAATGTTGAACTACAAAACACCCTTCGTGCGAATGTAGAAATCTCTGATGCGGTATCGCGATCCGCTCTGAGAATGGGTGAGGCCTATCGATCTGCGATGTCCGGCCTTGCTTCGTTCGCGCCGGACCTTCGCACTCAAGCTGAAAAGATCAACGACGCCTTCTTGGCTGCAAGTGCTAACGCAAAAAGTGCACAAGAGCAGGCCTTGGCGAGCCTTGCGGCTCAAAAAGCCATGGCTCCGATCGTAGATGACGCCCAAGCGAAGCTCGCAGAAGAGCAGCGCAACCGGACCCTCATCGGGCTAGGCGAGGAAGGCCGTGCTGTCGCAGAGGTCAACCAACGCTACGACGAGTACATCCGCCAAGCCAAGGGCAGCACCGATGCAATCGTCGCCTTGGAGCAAGCTCGCGCGCAGGCGATCGACAACGTCGGCTCCCAAGCCGCATTCGACCGAGAGCAGGAGGCCAACAAGGAGCGTGAGGCCGCAGCCAAGCGCGCCACTGACGAAGCCCAGCGCTACGCGGAGGCCACCCGTTCGCGCATCGCCGGCATCGATCAGACCGTTGCTTCGCAGCGGCTCGAGCTCGACATGTTCGGCCAGACCGAAGGCGCCTCGGCGGCTCTCCGGTTCGAGTTTCAGGCTCTCACCGCAGCCAAGCAGGCAGCGGCAGCGGCCGGGGGCGTTGTCTCGGAGGAAGAGCTTGCGAAGATCCGCGAGGCGTCGGCGGAAGTCGGTCGGCTTACGGAGCAACTTGCGGCCAAGAATGCGGCTCGGTCGGCGGTCGACCAGTTCTTCCCGTTCGAGGCGGCGAGCCGCGAGGCGGAGCGTCTAGGGGCCTACATCGCAGATGTCGGCAACGGCCTTAGCGATCTCGACCGCCAAGCGCTGCAAATGCAGATCGATCGTGGGTTTGTCGATGCGGCCTCGGCTGCGGAGAACCTGCGAACGCGCGGCGTCAAAGCCGGCGAGGACATCGGCCGCTCGTTCATCGAGAACGTTGGCGACGTGTTCGCGGACATCTTCTCGTCTGCGACACGGGACGGCGAGTCCTTCTTCTCGTCCATCCTCCGCGGCTTTGCGGGCCTCGGCTCGCAGCTGGCCGCGGCCGGTGCCAAGAACCTCTTCGGCAAGCTGTTCGGATTCGGCACGGATCAGAGCGCGGCCGGGGTTGGAGGCATCGGGGCTATCGGCGGCGGCTACTCGCCTCCGGTCGCGGCCAACTCGAACTACAACGTCGGCGCGGTCACCTCTGCGCCGCTGATGGCGCTGAACGACAATCTGGCCAAGACCTCCCGGTCCGCGCTGGATGTCGCGAAGCAGTTCGCGGGACTGAACGAGCGCGCCGATAGCAAGGTGCTGAACTCGTTCCTTCAGGCCTCGGGGAACTGGAAGGGGCTTTCCACCGCCGACACCGCATGGTGCGCAGCGTTCGCCAACGCTTCGATCATGCAGGCCGGCGGGAAGGGCACCGGGTCGAACCTGGCTTCGTCGTTCCTCAATTGGGGCACGGCGACGAACCAACCGAAGATCGGCGACGTCGTGGTCCTGCGTCCGCAGGCTCGCGGTGCGTCCGGCCATGTCGGTTTCGTGGCTGGCTTCGGCGACGGCACGGTCCAGATTTTCGGCGGCAACCAGTCCGCGAGCGCGAAGGTCTCGAACTTCTCCACGCGGGAAGTCGTCGGCTACCGGACTGGCCCCGGCACGCAGACGGCCAGCTCGTCCATGCCCTATGGCTTCGACCAGCGGGCACTCCAGCGCGCCACCTCGACCGGCGTCAAGGATGGTCTGACCGACTACAGCCGGCAGGCCTCCTATGGCGACTATACGCGGGCGGGCGTCGACCCCTGGAACTCCGGTGGCCAGAACCTTCGACAGGCTGGCGGCGGCTTCGGGCAGACGGCGTTCGGCGTTCTTGGCGCTGGCGCCGGCATCTTCTCCTCCGCCTACCAGGGCGGCGACCCGCTCATGGGTGGCGTCTCTGGTGCGTTGGGCGGCTTCCAGGCTGGCTCGGCTCTGTTCCCGGCGCTCGGGGCAGCGGGCCCGATCGGCGCCATTGCTGGTGCCGCCATTGGTCTGATCGGTGGCGCGCTCGGCAAGCGGAAGCAGCGTCAGGAGGCGCACAAGCAGGCCGCTGCGCAGTGGGAGCAGATGCGCCCAGCCTACGAGGCGTTCGACGCTTCGCTCTCGGGCGAAGGGAAGGGCGACCTTCGGAAGTACATCACCGACCAGTGGGGCCAGCTCTCGCAGTTCATGAGCGTCGGCGGCGCGGCTTGGAAAATGGGCACGGGCAACAGCACCGCCCAGTTCAACAGCACCGGCACGAAGCTGTTCGAAGGCTTCCTCAAGATGCTCTCGGAGTTCCAAGAGGGCTTCGACAGCATGGTCTCGGACATGGCATCCGGGCAGGGGCTCCAAGGGGCCTTTGCCAAGGGCCGGGCCGCGACAAAGGACCTCGCCAGCCAGCTCAAGAAGACGCGCGACGACATCGACATCGCCTTTGGCAACATCGCGTCGATCGACTTCCTGAACACGCCGGCAGCCCAGCAGCAGGCCCAGGAGACGGAGCGTCAGCGCGCCGACGCCATCGCCCGCTACAACGACGCGGCGGGCAAGTACGCCCTGTCGCTCCTCTACACCGCCGAGAAGGTCTCCGACGTCCAGCAGACGATCGACGGCCTTCGCGGCACGGCGGCGGGCTTGGTCCCGATCTTCAAGGATCTGGGCTGGAACGCCGACGAAGCGGCTCGGGTGATCGATGAGCGTCTGAACGCAGCCATTGCGAACATCGCGCGGGGACTGGAACAGAACCTCGCCGATCGGATCGATGAGCTCAGTGGGCGTTCGTATCTCACGTCCGTCCGCAGCTTCCTCGAGGAATACGAGGGCCTGCAGCGGGACTTCTCGGCGGCCGGGGCGGATGCGTCCCGTCTGCCCGAGTTCTTCAAGCTGCAAGCGCAGTCGATCGTGGACGGGGCCGAGCTCACCGGCGACGCCTTTGCCGAGCTGGTGCGGCTGTTCCCGCAGCTGAACGGGGTGGTGTCGGAGTTTGTCGAGAAGACGACCGAGGCCAAGCAGACCGCGAAGGAGTTGGCGCAAACCAACCTCGACACGGCCCGCGACGTTCTGGAGCGCTCGTACCAAGCCGAGACCGACCGTATCAACGACCTGTTGAACGCACGCCGGGACGAGGCCAACGAGCTCGAAAGCACGATCTCGAAGCTGGAGGACTTCGCCGCGCAGCTGGCCGAGTTCAAGCGGTCGCTTCTGGTGGACGACAGCCTGTCCACCCTGGCGCCCGAAGCTCGGCTTGCGGAGGCGCGTAAGCAGTTCCTCGATCTCGCCGCCAAGGCAAGGGCTGGGGATGCCGACGCGCAGTCGCAGCTGACCGGCGCGGGACAGGAGTATCTGACGGAGGCCCGGTCCTTCTACGCCTCGACGGAGCGTTATCACGACGCGTTCGAAGAGGTGCGCCGGACCCTCGACCAGAGCGAGAGCTGGGCGCGCGGGCAGCTGACGACGGCCGAGAGCCAGCTTGCGGCGCTCAAGCAGCAAATCACTCAGAACGAGGCGTTGCTGGAGGCCAACCGCAAGGAATACGAGGCGATCCTCGGGCTGAACGAGGGCATCAAGTCGCTCGAAGTGGCCTTCCGCGAATACGCGGCGGCGGCTGCGGCGGCTCGGGCTGCGGGCATCACGGTGCCCGGCGCGGGTGGCGGTGGCTCGTCTTCGGGCGGCGCCAACTACGATGCGCCTCGGGTTCCTGGCATCAACGTCTCGACGGAGTCGGCGAAGTACCTTGCCAACAACCCCGACGTCGCCGCTGCGATCAAAGCGGGTCAGACGTTCGGTCTACCGGCGGGCATGGCGCCCGAGGTCTATGCGTCTGCTCACTTCGGCCTCCACGGTCAGACTGAGGGGCGCGGTTGGGCAACGGGCGGCTACACGGGTGCCGGCGGTGTCCATGACGTCGCCGGCTTGGTCCACAAGGGCGAAGTCGTCTGGTCGCAGCGTGACGTTGCAGCCTGGGGCGGGGCAGGGACCGTGGACATGATGCGCCAGACGCGCAGCCTGCCCATGGTCGCCACGCCGATGATGCCGCGCGTCAGCAACGACAACGCCAACGTCGTTGCGGCGATCGAGCGGCTGACACGGACCTCCACCGAGAACGCCAAGGCGATCGGCAACATCCTGTCCTCGCTGAGTGAGGACGAGCGTCGAGAAAACCGTGAGGTTTCCTCCGAGACCGAGCGGCGGCGCGAGAGCTCCAGCCGCATCGCGGCGCGTCGCGCGCAGATCGCCGCCTGACTGAATGGCCTCGCCTCCGGGCGGGGCCTTTTCTTTCTCCAATCGAAGGATCGCCGCGCATGTCCGCGATGACGAACTATCTCGAAAAGAAGCTGCTGGATCACACGCTCGGCAAGGCCGCCTACACCATGCCGGCCACTGTCTATCTGGCGCTCTTCACGGCCGATCCCGGCGAGGCTGGCTCGACGGCTGCCGAGATCACGGCGTCCAGCAGCGGCTATGCGCGTCAGGCCATCACGTCGATCATGTCGGCCGCCGATGCCTCGTCCGGCACGTCGAGCAACGGTCAGGCGATCACCTTCGGCCCGGCCACCATCGATTGGGGCACGATCACTCATGTGGCCGTCATGGATGCGGCGACGGGCGGGAACGCGCTCCTGGTCGGCGCGGCCGCCACGGGACGCACGATCCAGAGCGGCGACAGCTACCAGATCGCCGCCGGCAGCTTCTCCGCCGTCTTCGCCTGAGGCCGGTTGAATGCTGGGGTTCGGCCCGACATCTTCGCAGGCCATCAGCGCCGTCGATCGTTCCCCAATCAGCGGAGCGGCGACGCTCACCGCTGCCGCCTCCCTTTCCACCATCGCCGGTGCGGTGCGCCGGTCATCCGCGACACCGACCGCAACAGCCTCCGTCATCGCGCTCGGCGCCGCAAACCGCGTGGCCACTGCGATGCTTCTGGCGCGCGGCTCCACGTCGGCTTCCGCCATCCGCGTCCGCTTGTCGTCGGCATCCGTCCAGGCAGCCGGGCAGGTGCAGGCGCGAGGCGGTCTCGTGGCGCGCACGCAGGCCACGCTCCTGTCGCGCGCGGCGCTTGGCATCGAGCCGAGTTCCGCTTTCGAAGACCTCGTGAACAACCCGACCCGGCGGCTGATCTACACGATCGAGATGAGCCCCTGGCTTCTCGTGCCTTATGAGGATCAGGGCTGATGCTCGGACACAACGCGCTCTCCGAGACGCCGATCTCCACCGCCACCGAAGCCGTCCTGATCACGCTGCGCGGCTCGGCCGAACTGTGGGTCGCCTTCCGGCCCGGCAGCGCGACCCTGCGCGCGAGTTCCGAACTCCGGCTGAACGCCGACACGCGCATCTTCGCCGCGACCGAGGACTATATCTCCCGACCGAGCGACGCGATCCCGAACCGGCTCTTTGCCGGCACGATGCGCCAAGCCCTGCGCTTCAACCGGGCGATCCGGGGTGGCATGGCGTTCGATGGCTTCTCCATGGGCCTCGGCGAGGCAATCCTCACCAACGCTGACGGCGCCTATGACGGGCTCGCCCGCACCCACGCCATGGACGGGCGCTCGCTGATCATCCGCCTCGGTGGCGCAGCCAGCGCCTACGACACGTTCGGCGTCGTCTTCGCGGGACAGTCGACCGGCTTCCTGGCGAAGGGCGAAGAGTTCATCGTCGAGCTTCGCGATAACGCCTATCTCCTCGACGTGCCTGCCAGCGCCACGACCTTCGCGGGCACGGGCGGCTTGGAGGGCGGCGAGGATCTGAAGGGCCGGCGTCGTCCGCGCGCCTTCGGCTACGTCCAGAACGTCACACCGGCTGCGCTCACGCAGAACACGACTCTCGTGCACAGCGTCGGCACCGGCGCGGCGAAGGCAATCCCGGCCGTCTATGTGCGCGGCGCTCCGCTCCTGAAGGGGCCGGACTTCCCAACCTACGAGGCGCTGGTCGCCTCCACGGTGGAGAAAGGCTACTTCAACACCTGTCTCGCGCAATCGCTCTTCCGGCCCGCCTTCACGCTCTCCGAGGACATCGGCCAGTACACGGCGGACGTGGAAGGCGAGATGCTGGATGGCAACCTCGCGGCCTCGACGCCCGACATCATCGAACTCCTGGCGCGAGGCGCGGCGGGGGTCCTGCTGGACCAAGCGAGCTTCGCCCGCGTCCGATCGCTCCAGAGCGCGCCGGTCGGCTACTATCTGCCGCCCGGAGACGAGACCACCATCTCGCAGGCCATGACGGCGCTGATGCGCGGCGTCGGCGGATGGGCGGGCTTCCGTCGCAACGGGCGTCTCGAGGTCGGCATTCTCCAAGCCCCGAAGGGCGATCCGAACGCCCCGCGCGTCACCGATATCGAGATCATCACGATCGAGCCGGAGGCTCTGCCGGACGGCATCGACCCGCCGCCCTACCGGATGCGCGCGGCCTATGCGCTGAACTGGACGGTGCGAACCGACAGCTTTGCGGGCTCTGTGAGCGAAGAGCGGCGGACCTTCCTGCGGGAGGCCTTCCGCATCTCGACGCCGGTGGAAGACGCCGCGATCCGGCGCAACCATCCGCTCGCGCCCGATCCCGAGGTGCTGCCGAGCTTCTTCCGGGACGAGGCGGACGCGGTGAAGGAATGCCGCCGGCAGCTTCGGCTCTGGCGGGATGCCCGATCGCTCTACCGCATGTCGCTCCGGGTCGCACCGTTCGTCACCGATCTCGGCCGCGAAATGCACGTCACCTATCCGCGCTGGGACCTGACCGAAGGACGGTCCCTGGTCGTGGTGGAGGTAGACGAGGACACAGAGAACAACATCGTGGAGGTCCTGGCCTATGGCTGAAGGCGCGTTCCGGGCGGCGGTCGCCTATGAAAACCTCGCGGACCTGCCCTCGACCTTCGTGCGGGCCACATCCTCCGCGCCGTTCCTGCCGGTCCAGATGCTGCGTGATCCGCACATCGGACGCAAATGGCGTGGCATGTCGGCGTCCGAGTCACTGTTTATCGATCTGGGCTCGCCAGCGCCGATCGACACCGTGGCGTTGGTTGGCTGCAATGTCACCGGCACCACGCGCCTGCGGGGCTCTCTGGCCGACAGCGAGGCCATTGCCGGCACGGTGATCGACACCACGAACACAGGCGGCGATCTGCGCTATCGCTACCAGATCATGCTGCTGCCGGAGCCGGTCTCCGTCCGGTATCTGCGCATCGATCTCGACGGCGCGCCCGATCCGATCGAAGCCGGGCGCCTGGTCATCGGCCAGCGGCACAGCTTCCGGGTCAACTTCGGCTACGGCTGGGACTTCCGATGGGTCGATCCGAGCAAGAAGGTGAAGTCGGCGGGCGGCTCGCTCCACGTCGAGAAGAAGCGGCCCTATCGCGTCCTGAACCTTCCGTTCGAGTTCATCGACCCGGAGACCCGTTGGGGCTTCGTGGAGGACTTGGACGCGCGGGTCGGGGCCTCGGCCGACGTCCTCCTGCTCTCACATCCCTTGGAGCCGAACTTCGGGCAGCGCGCCATCTGGGGCTTCCTGCCGGAGACGACGCCTAACGTCGAGAGCTTCTTCCAGAACTTCAGCAAGACCTACACGATCGAGGAGCGGCTCTGAGATGGCCCTTGTCAAAGCAGACCGCGTCAAGGAACTGACGCTCACCACGGGCACGGGCTCGCTCGCGCTGGGCGGAGCCGTGCAGGGCTTCCAGTCCTTCGCGTCCGGCGTCGGCGTCGGCAATACCTGCGACTACGCGATCAACGGGCCGGGCGGCACGTGGGAGGTCGGCCTTGGCACGCTGTCGGCCGCCGGCACGCTCCAGCGCACCACCGTCTATGCGAGCTCAAGCGGGACATCGGCCGTCGATCTGCCCGCCGGCAACAAGGAGGTGTTCCTGACCGCCCCGGCGCGCTCGCTTCTGGATCGTCGCGGCGACCAGATGACCGGGCCGCTGACCAGCGCCGTCAAGGATCATGGCACGCTCGGCGCCGTCACAGAGGCCTACAGCTACGCCGATGCGAACGTGCACACCGTGACGATCAACGGCGCACATACCATCAACCCGACGAACCTCGTGGAAGGCGGGGTGATGCAGATCAACATCCTCTACCAGTCCGGTTCGATCGCCGTGTCCGGCACGACGCAATGGGAATTGGGCGGCACCAAGAAGTCCACGAACATCGCGGACGTCGGCGCAACGCTTGTGGCCGGCAACGCCTATCGCCTGGCCCTTACGCTGGTGCGCGGCGTGCGCGCGGGAGTGCTCCAATGAGCCTGATGCTTGGCACCGAACTGTTGCTCGCCGGCGCGGCGCCAATCCGCCCCCAAGACGTATTCGCCACCTCTCTCCACACAGGCAACGGCGGAACGCAGACGATCACGAACGGGCTGGATCTGGCCGGGAAGGGTGGGTTGGTTTGGGCGAAGCGGCGCAACATAACCGGCAACAATCTCTGGAATGACACACTTCGCGGCCCGAACAACGGCCTCACGTCAAACGATTCAGCATCTGAAAACCTGATCACGAACGGCGCGACGTTTGGAGGAGCATTCCTGTCGAACGGCTTCTCTATGGGCAACAGCGACGGCAATGTGTCGGGTTCGTCCTATGCCGCTTGGTCCTTCCGCCGTGCCAAGAAGTTCTTCGACATCGTCACCTACACGGGCAACGGCCAATCCGGGCGGCAGATGCCGCATGGGCTTGGCGATGTGCCGGGTATGATGATCATCAGGCCGAGGAACCTAACAGCGGACTGGCAGGTCTATCATCGGTCTCTTCCAACGCCACAGTCGAATAGCCTGAGGCTCAACCTCACGGACGGTGCGACTGGCTCGATCGCGCTCTGGAACAACACCCCTCCGACCGCCACCGATTTTACCTTGGGGTCCAGCGGCAACGTCAACAACAACGGCACGCTCTACGTCGCCTACCTCTTCGCCCATAACCCCGACCTGATCCAGTGCGTATCGGTGACGGCAAATGCTTCTGGTGCTGGCTCTATCGATCACGGTTGGGCGAACGGTGCGCAGTTCGCTCTGATCAAATCTACATCTACGGTTTTCAGCGAGTCTTGGGAGATGCTCGATCAGGCTCGCTCCCCGGGATGGGCTGGAAACGAGCAACGCCTGCAGGCGAACAGCAGTGCGGCTGAAGATGCAGTCGCGCGCATCTTGAGCGACACCGAAGGTGTCATGTCGCTCAGGGGCCTGGGCGGAAACCGAACCTATATCGCTATGCTTGTGAGGGCTCCCACATGACCGTCGCCGCCTACCGCGACCGCGCGTCCAGCCGCTATCCCGTGTTCACGCCGGAAATCCGAGAAAAGGCCGGGGCTCTGTTCGGAGACGAGCCGCCGGCTGAAGTGCTGGACGCCCTCGGCCTCGACCCGGTGCAGGCGACCACGCCGCCGACCTACGACCCGGCCAAGCAGACCCTCAGCGAGGGCGAGCCGGCCAAGTCGGGCGATGCCTGGAAGCAGACGTGGACCGTCGGCAAATTGCCCGCTCCGTCCGTGGAGGCGGTGAACGCCGAGCGTGACCGCCGCCTTAACCGAGGCGTCACCTTCGCTGGTCACCTCTTCCAGACTGACGACGAAGCCCGCGCCCGCATCAACACGGCCCGCATGTCGGCCGCCATTGCCATCATGGGAGGTGTCCAGCCCGGCGATCTCCGTTGGCCGGGCGTCGACAAGGACTTCTTCTGGATCGCGGCCGATGACGTGCGCGTGCCGATGGACGCTCAGACCATGGTCGCCTTCGGCAATTCCGTGGCGGCGAGGGAAGGGCTCCTGATCGTCGCCGGCAACGACCTCAAGCAGCGCATTGCCGCTGGGGAGGCCATCAGCAACATCGGAGACGACAAGCTATGGCCGGCGTAGACCTTCGCGACGTCACCCTGCCGCTGGGGCTCCTGCGACATGCCCTGTTCGATGATCTCGGCCCGGCTTGGCTTCGGCTCGACGGCAAGACCGAATACCAGCGCGCCAGCTATCCCGAGTTCGTCGCAAAGGCGGCCGGGATGGGCTGGTTCCTGGCGGGCTCGACGGCCTCGACGTTCAAGCTGGTGAAGGTGCCGGTCGGGACGGCAACGGTCGCCAGTGGCTTTGATGGGGTGGCGGGCTCGTTGATCGGGTCCGATAGCGTGACGCTCACCCTCGCCATGCTGCCCGAGCACGACCATGGCTATGTCGATGACACCGTGGAGATGAAGGCGGGCACAGCCGGGCTTCTGGGCGGACTCCTGCCGCTTCTCACCGGCAGCACGACCAAGGCACAGCCTAAGACCACGGCCAAGGCCGGTAGCGCCAAACCCGTTCCAATCAAGCCGCCGGGCTTCGTCGCCCATCTCTTCGTGTTCGCTGGTCGGCCGAGGTGAGTGGGTGACCGCGCTGTCCTGACAGATGAGCCGGGCGGCGCGGTCCAGCGCGCACGATAACGCGATGCGCTGAGGGGAGGGCCGTAAGGCCTGCTTCCAATCTGCGCAGTGTACCTTGCCTGAACCTTGTCAGAGCTCGTCCAGCGCGCCCCGAAGGTCTGCTAGCTCGCGAAGCACGCCGGTCGGCAGGTTCCGCTGCCGGGCCGCTGCCTCCGTCTTCTGAAGCTTGTGAATGACGTCGTAGCGGTTCGGCATTTCCGCGATCAAAACGGCCAGGATCAGGCGAAGCCCGTCGACCCGACCTTCAAGCTCTTCGATCTCTTCCTTCATAGTGACCTCCCTCGTGGGGCGACCATCCTAGAGAAGCCGCCGCGCCGCGACTGCGGGACGTCCAGAATGGCGCCCCGCATGCTGGCAGCTACTTGCCCGACTTCGCAGTGCCGGAGATGCCGCCCTTCAGGCTCGGGGCTGCTGCGATCACCTTCTCGACCACCTTCTTGGGCTTGCGGCCCTCTTTTGAGCCTTTGCGCTTCTCACCCATGGGTCAGTCCTTTCGAGGTTGACCGACCACCGTCGCACGCTTTCCGCAACCCAGCACCATCAATTCTTCGCCCGGCCACTGCGCCGGGCTTTTTCATGCCCGGAGCAACCCATGGCCGACTTCAACGGCTTTCGCGGCGCCGCCAAGCCGCTTGATGACATCGACCTGCCGCGCCTCGGCTATCGCATCGGCGTCGGCGAGGACGAGATCCACGCTGTGATCGACGTGGAGACCGCAGGAGGAGCATGGGACGCGAAGGGGCGGCCCAAGATGCTCTTCGAGCCGCATCGCTTCTGGAAGAACCTGGGAGCCGGCGCCAAGCGCGACCGCGCGGTGAAGGCCGGGCTCGCATACCCCTCGTGGGGTGAGCGGCCGTATCCGAAGGACAGCTATCCGCGCCTGATCGAGGCCATGGCGATCGATGAGACGGCGGCGCTCAAGTCCGCATCCTGGGGGCTTGGCCAGATCCTCGGCGAGAACCACGCCATGGTGGGCTATGACACCGTTCAGGAGATGGTGCTGGCCTCGCTGGACGACGCCGACAAGCACCTCGAGATGATGGTCGCCTTCATCCTGTCGGCCAAGCTCGACGGCAAGCTGCGCGCGCACGACTGGGCCGGGTTCGCGCGCGGCTACAACGGGCCGCAGTATGCCAAGAACGGCTATCACACGAAGCTCGAGGCCGCGTTCAAGCGCTGGGCGAAGATCAGGGACACGCCCTGGTCGCCGGCTGACGAGGTGATCCGCGTGCCGGTGCCGACGCCTCGGCCGGATGATGCGCCGGCGCCCACGCCACAGCCCGAACCGGCCAAACAGCCCCCGGTCGCATCCGGTCCTCTCGACCTGTCCCGCTACTCCAAGATGATCGGCTCCCTTGCCGGCGTCCTGATCGGGTGGGCCGTGGGCGAGAACTTCATTCCTCCGGCAATCGCCGCCCAACTCGACCCGGCCACGATCGACCTCATCGTGACGGCGATCTTCGGCGCGATCGGCACATACCTGGCGCCTCCGAACGCCAGCAAGCCCGCCACCTGACACCTCCCACGCCGACCGCAGTTTGAACCAGGAATGAGCCGGTGGAAGACGACTACAAAGATGAGCAGCACACGCTGCGACGACCCATCCGCGCGCCATTCGTCTGGTCGCCCGATGAGGACGAGGCAAAGGTTCTCGACCGGCTCATTCAAAACGAGCCCGAGCTGGCGAGGATGGTCGCGAACCAGAAGGCTTGGGGCCTTGTGACCAGCAGCCTCGTCAAGATCGCAATGGGCCTTTCGGCGCTGTCCGGCGGCTTCTTCGTTTTACGCGAACTCCTGAAAGGCATGGCCAAATGAGCGCCTATCGCCGCTATCTGACGTTCCCGAACGTGGTTGCCTCAGTCGTCTGTCTCGCCGCGCTGCCCTGGCTCTACTGGATGATCCTCGACCGCCGGCCAGCAGCCGACAGCGTGTCCGAGATCATCAGCCAAGAGGTCAAGCAGGGCGACTTCCTCCAGATCGCCTACAAGGTGGTCTGGACCGCAGACTGCAAGATCGTCGCGTTCCGCTATGTGATCGATGAGATGCAGGTGGAATGGCCCATCTCGGCGCAGGAGCGCATCGTCCAAGCCGGCCCCGCCGAGTTCACGATCCGCATTCCGATCCCGATGGCTGCTGCGCCCGGCCGAGCGCTCTACAAAGGCACGATCCGGTACGAGTGCAATCCGTGGCAGAAGCTGTTCCCGCTGGAGCAGAACCTGAAGGAGCGCCAGTTCACGATCCTGCCGAACGAGGACTTGGCCTGGCGCCGCCGGCAGGGCGGGTTCATCGAAGGCCCGCCCGTCATGAGGAAGTTCGCGGGAGTTACACAATGAGATGCAAGCCGCCTTTCCCTCACCGGATTGGCGGCTTTTTTGCGTTCGGGGGATGGTTGACTAAGGGGATATGAAAGACTATAAAACGATATGCGGTATATCACCACTATTCCGCTATCACCATAGAGGAGAAGAAGCATGGTCCGAATTACCGGTCAGGCCGCCGCATTCTGATGCCGACGCCACCTCTTTCCGATGATCTCATTCTTGAAGCCGTATACGCCCTTCAAGAGCATGGGTCGAAAACCTTAGCTGCAGAAGCCCTTGGAATCCCACGACAGACGCTAAACAACCGCCTCGGACGAGCGGCCGAGCGCGGACTTATGGGGACGAAGCCAGCCGTAGAAGGCTTTGCCATCAAGTCCATTTCCTCACGCGAGGGGGATGCATGGATCAAGCAATCGAAGGCCCACGGGGAAGAGTTCGAATTACCCGCCGGACATACCCTTCGTGGTATATCGGCTTTGGTCGACGCCGAAGGCCGAGTTATCCAGGAGTGGCGCAAGACCCGCGCCGATGGGCCGGATCCACTCGAAATAACCGAGACCATCAAGGCCGCATTCGCCAACTACCAAAGCGAGCATGTGGCGATTGAGCCGCCCGAGGACGTTGAGACCAGCCTTCTCACGCTTATTCCGTGCAACGACTGGCACGTGAACCTCATGACGTGGCGCAGAGAAACTGGCGAGAACTGGGATCTAAAGATCGCGGAGCGGGTCATTGGGCGTGGGATTGAGGATGCCATCTTGCGATCGCCTGCCGCAGGAACCGCGATTGTCCTTGGGGGTGGGGACCTTACCCATGCAGACAACAACGAAAACAGGACCGCTAGGTCAGGCAACGCCCTCGACGTTGATGGCCGATATCAGAAGGGAATCGAAGTTGCCTGTAGGCTGAAGGTTCGCACGATCAATGCCGCCCTGCATCGCAATCGGTCCGTCATCGTGCGAGTGCTACCCGGAAACCACGATGAGCATACCGCAGTCGCAGTCGCCTACTTCTTGTTGGCTTGGTACCGCAATGAGCCCCGAGTCACGGTAGATGTGGATGCATCCCTGTTCTTCTATCATCGATTTGGGTCAGTGCTCCTCGCGGCCACGCACGGCCACACCGTAAAGCTAAAGGATATGCCTCAGATCATGGCGCACCGCCGGGCTGAGGATTGGGGTGCAACGCGCTTCCGGTACTGCCACGGCTTCCATATTCACCACCACTCTAAAACTGCATCTGAGGGCGGCGGCGTCATCTGCGAAAGTCACCAAGCCCCCATCCCACAGGATGCTTGGCATTTCGGCGCGGGATTCCTTTCCGGCCGATCCGTGCAAACGATCACCTATCACCGCGACTTCGGCGAAGTCAGCCGCGTCCGCGTCGCGATGTTGGACGCCGCCAATGACAACGAGCCCACCAAGCTCGCTGCCTGACACCACCACCATTGAGGAGAGTCACATGCCCGATCAAGATGAGAAGGCGCGCTTGCACGTCGAGTGTGGAGCGCCATCGATCAGCACTATCGTCAGTTTGAATGCCAGCCTTCCTCATGAGGACAGAAGGGAAGGGGACTACATTCAGACTTTTACAGGGAGGCGGTTTTGGCCGCTCGACCCGCGTGCGGATGATGTTTGCATTGAGGACATCGCCCATTCACTGTCCATGCAGTGCCGATATGCCGGACACTGCAAGCGGTTCTACAGCGTAGCTGAGCACTGCGTCCTGATGGCCCATCGCGTCACCGCGCCCAATAAGCTCTGGGCGCTCCTGCATGATGCGAGCGAGGCTTACCTCGTGGATGTGCCGAGGCCTATCAAATCCTACCTAGAGAACTACCAGGAGGCCGAAAGCGACGTCATGCTGGCAATCTGCATGCGCTTTGGCTTGTCTCCTACGATGCCAGCAGAGGTGCATGAAGCCGACAGTCGCATCATCTCCGACGAGCTCGTCAATATGGAGAAGATGGCATGGCATGGCCGCCATGATGACCCGCTCGGCGTGACGCTGCGCTATTGGGCGCCTGAGGTGGCCAAGGCCGAGTTCATGTCGATGTATGAACGGCTCACTGCCGGACTCGCCTCCCGGCCGCTGCTTGGCGGGAGGGCGTGAGGATGCGTGTGCTAGTCTGTGGTGGCCGGAATTTTGGCTACATGCTTCGCGGCGTCACTCGCTGCACCATGGCGTGGTACGAGCAAGAGGACCGCATCAAGAAGGAGCGAAAACTCCTGACCGAAACGCTGGATCGCCTCAGCCCGACCGCGATCATTCATGGTGCCGCTCGTGGCGCTGACGAACTCGCTGACATATGGGCGGAGCGCAATAGCGTGGAGCGGATGGCTTTTCACGCCAATTGGTATCCGCGCGGCCGGTCTGGCGGCTTGGACAAGTCTGCCGGACCGATCCGCAACCAACGCATGATCGATGAAGGGAAGCCGGATCTCGTGCTTGCGTTCCCAGGCGGAACAGGCACGGCCGACATGGTGCGCCGCGCTCGGGCCGCTGGCATCGAAGTGCGCGAGGTCTCACCCCGCCCCCAGCATGGCGGAGGCGCGGAATGAGCCTGTGGATGGTCGTTTGGATGTCCGGCTACATCGGTGGCGTTGCCGGCCCTCTACCGTACGGCAAAGCCGAATGCTTGTCGTTGCAGAACGAGGCGAACAGCCAGATCGCGGCTCAGATCGCGACTGGCAAGGACATGGAGGGCAACCCGGTCACTGAGCAGGCTCGCTCGCTCCGCTGGGAGTGCGTTGAGGCGGCTGAGCGCCCGGTCATGAACTATCCGCAGAAGGAGCCCCGCCCATGACCTCCACCCTCCGCACTCTCCTAGATCGGGTCGAGCAGGGAGAGGGACGAGACGAAGAGCTTGATGTTCGGCTCGTCGCTGCGTTCTTCGCCCCGAACGATTCCCAAGTCATGCAGAGCCCAATAAACGGCGTTTGGTGCATCTTTGACGGCACGGATCGGAATGGTCGGCCACGAATCTGGGAGAAGCGCCCGCTCGGCTATCAGCCGTCGCCGACATCCTCCATCGACGCCGCCGTGGCTCTCGCTGATAAGGTGCTGCCGGGATGGGCTTGGGGCGTATCCAGTGAGCCGCCCGTTCACGGCAAATCGTGGCACGCGTCAGTATCGAATGTTGGCTTCGGCATTCCGGGCGCGGCCGAGGAAGCCAGTGAAGCAACCATCGTTGGAGAAGCATCCTACGTGCCGGGCGGTCCTGCTCGCGCCTTGGTCGCCGCCCTCCTCCGAGCCAAGATCGCACAGGAGGGAGACCAGTGAAGCTGAAGCCTGTCCACATCGAAGCGCTGAAAGAGTGCGCGCGCTGGTCTGATGCTGGGGAGCCATATTGGTGGCGACGAGCATCCATGAAGCATCTTCTGGCCGAAGGGCTGGTTGAGGTGGCTCGGGAAACTCACAACGAGCGTCTGACCGAATACGTGCCCTCGCCCGCAGGTCGAGCGCTTCTGGCAGAGGAAAAGCGGGATGCGTGAACTGAGGAAGGCTGAATACGATACCCTGCGCTGGATGAACAGCGCCGGGTATTACACCGCTGGCGGCATCGCAAGAAACGTCGGCTACTGCACCCGAAGCGAAATGGCGCAGTTCCGCGTCAACATCCTAGAGCCAATGCGCAGGGATGGACTGGTTGCCTTTGTCGATGATCAGAAGCCGGCCATTTACAAGGTAACCGACGCGGGCCGCGCCCTCCTCGCGGAGGCAAGAGATGGGAACTGAGCGGATCACCAGCGAGCGGCAGGTAGTCCTCACCGTCCTCCAGATCATCCACGATCAGCCGTTCTACCCTGACACCCACACTGGCAAGCGGCAGCAATGGGTGAAGGACGAGATTGCTAGAAAGGTTGCCGCCTTGCTACCTTCCCCTGACGCCCCTAGAGGCTCCCATGACCGATAAGATCCAGAAGCTGATCGAGAGTGATTATGGCACCGCTGGCAACAACTTCCATGTCGAGCGTCGGGGCCAGTCGCTTAACGTGACTCTGACATATCCGGCCATCAGCAAGAATGGCTGCGTTCATGTCGTCGTGGACCAAGAAAGCGTCAGGGCGAGCGATGGCGTCCGGCTGACCTATGACTATGATCGAGATGGTTGGTCGATCCAGCAGGCGTCTCGCTTCGCTTGGAGTTCCGATGACAAGGTCTGCGACGAAGACTGGCAGGAAGTAGCATTCATTCAGTCATGGGCGCGCGCTGAAACCGAAGAGCAGGAGAACGAGCGGCTAGGTTTCACCTGACCATCCGCCGCACCCTCTCCCCGAATCGTTCGCGATGCGTTCTCATGGCGACATGGGACAGAACCGCAGATGGCCGAAGACACCAAAGCCGCCGATCCTCTTGGGCGAGGTTCGTGCGGCAGGTGCAATGCTGGGAGGCCATTGCCCGATCTGCCCGCGCACGTTCACGATGGACCCGAACGCGATCGGCCTGCCTGATGATGCGGATATGGCCCGCCTATCGGCCGCGCTCAAATGCACAGGATGCGGTCGGCGCGGCGGGATTGATGTCGGGCCGAACTCAGAGCCCTGGATCAAATGGCTTCGGAAGACAGGGCAGAGAGAACGGGTGCCTTGGAATGGAGCGTTCGTGCGGGAGGATCCATAGCGACAACTGACAAGGAAATGTCATGACATTTTACACTGGCCAAAAGGTTGTCTGCGTCGATGCAAGTCAGCCGCCACGCGTCTTGACCCCGTTAGGGCTCAAGGACGGCAGGGTCTATACGATTAGGTGGGTTGGCGCGTACCGACATTACGTTGATGGCGACTTCCTGGGAATTCGCCTTGAGGAGATTGACCGCGGACTGGACGGCGGTCCCGATGGATACGGAGCTGACGACATGCCGTATCGCGCCTCTCGATTCCGGCCTCTGGTTCGGGATCCGATAGCCACTCTTCGCAACATTGCCGTCGACCCTAGTGGCTTTGTGCCTAATGCACCGGAAGGGCCTCGTCGTGAGCGAGTGAGGGAGGATGAGAGAGCATGAATATGATGTCGAGCTTTTCAGCGCCGTCCGCAATGATCGCAGCCAACGACAATGCTCGGACAGCCCCTAGGCTAGTCGCGCTTACGGGCGCCGCTGGGTCGGGAAAGTCAACCGTTGCCGATTACCTCGTGCAGCGACATGGATTCGTTCGGGTGAAATTTGCCGGGCCACTAAAAGCTATGTGCCGCGCAATCGGGATGACGAACGATCAGATTGAAGGGAGTGAGAAGGAGCTCCCCTCAAAAGAACTGCAGGGAAGAACCCCGCGATATGTCATGCAGACTCTCGGAACCGAATGGGGGCGCGATTTGATCGGCCCGGAATTCTGGACGTCTCTCTGGACGGCTGGCGCTTCACGTATTTTGGATGCTGGCGGCAAGGTTGTGGTCGATGACTGCCGGTTCGAGAATGAAGGGGTCGCGGTTCGTCAGCTGCAAGGCAGGATTTTCTGCCTGCAAGGAAGGGGCGGAATAGCCGGTTCGCACGTCTCTGAGGCCGGCATGGTTCGTCCAGATGTCAAAATCTGGAATGGCAACGACATCCCCTATCTGAAGAGGCAGGTCGATAGACTGATTGCTTGAAGCCATTCACCCCGCTAGCGAAAGCCAGCGGGGTTTTTATGTCGGTCTTATGCTGCCAGGCCCTCATCCTTCACGATCGACAGCAGAAGATCAGCCCAAGCGTCCAGCGCTGCGCGCTTCTCGCGCATGTAGGCGTTCCGGTCATATACAGCCGTCACGGCCGCCGTCCCGCCAGCGTCGCTCGAATGGTTCAGCACCTGACTGACCACGAACCGAGGCATGCCGATGCGCTCGCTCGTGATGGCCGTTGCCCCGGTTCGGCGGAGGTCGTGAGGGGTGATTCCGGCGAGAGGCTTGGTCCGCGCCGGCTCTTTCTCGGTCGGATCAGGAATCGTGAGATGCGGCAGCAGGCGGCGCCAGGCGTGGGTCAGAGCCATGGCCCCGATCGCCGCCTCGGGATTGCGACGCGCAGTGAATACGAATTGGCTCTCACGGGCTTTCCCGACGCGAAACCCAACGGCCTCGTCGATCAACTCCAGCGCCAGATCGGACAGGGGGACGACATGCGTTCGGCCGTTCTTCGTGCGTGACCCAGGCAGGGTCCAAGTGCGAGCCTCGCGGTTGATCTCATCAATGCGCATGCCGATGACTTCGGACCGTCGCTGAAGCGTTACGGCCGCCAGCTTGATCGCGGTGACGAGGTTCGGCGAGATGCTGACGCCGTCGATCGTGGCGACCGAACTCAAGCCCTGCCAAAGCGCCCGCAGCTCGGCGTCTGTCAGAACGCGCTCGCGCTCTGTCCAAGTGGGCGCCGATACGAACCGCGTCGGGTCGTTGGACACGATGTCCTGCCAGATTGCGTAGTTGTATATGCGCTGCAGAACATTGCGGCCGAACCGGGCAGCAGCCTTCGACTTGTCGGCTTCCGCCTTATCGATCGCAATCTGAATCTCCGCGCGCGTCAGATCGGCAAGAGGCCGGTTGCCGAGATAGAGCCGAACCACGCTCTCGAAGTATGCCCTCTCCTGGCGCAGCGAGTTCGGCCGCATGGGCTTCCCGTTCAGCCGGTGTCGCCCGATCTCAGCCTTCTCAAGATAGGTTTCACCGATCGCCGCTACGGTGTTCGCTCGCCGCTTGGTTTCAGCAATTGCCCTAGCTGCCTTCTCAGCCTTCGGATCAGCGCCGCCGGCTAACTCAGTCAGCATCTTCGCTGCGCGCTCTCGGGCGAGGCTGATAGGAATGTCAGGGAAGCGACCTATGTTGAGCCGCTTTGACTTTCCACCGCGATCGTCACGCACACACCAAGATTTGGTGCCGGCAGGCGAGACCCGCAGATAGAGAGCTCGCTGCTTCGTGTCGCGATAATCCGCGGCGTTCTTGACGGGGAGAGGGAGCGCTTCAATCGCGCCTTTGGTAGTGGGTAAGTCGGGCACTCTTGGACGTCCTTGGACGGGTATTGGACGGATGCAGCCGTCCAGCCGCTGACATCAAGAAGCATCGTGAAACGCAATCGTCAACAAAACAAGGGTTTCGATAGTGTTTTGACACCTAGGAAACTCTCTGAAACAATTCTTCCTATAGCTTCCCAAGCTGGATGTCGTGGGTTCGATCCCCATCGCCCGCTCCAACA
>NZ_ARQE01000022.1 GCF_000382705.1 Aureimonas ureilytica DSM 18598 = NBRC 106430
CTCGCGTCGAGCAAAACTGCGACGAAGCCGTTTTTACCGAACGTCGGATCGTAAGACGAAAGCGCCGCTAGCCTCTACCCGGTGCCAGGGAGCGGTGAAACGCGCATGACGCAGATCACCCTCCTCCCAGGCTCGGCCTTACCCTCGATCGTTTCCGTTGTCGGCGAGCGCGCTTCCATCCGTTTCCTCGAGTTTTTCGCCTCGCACATCCGCAACCCCAACACCCGCCGCGCCTATGCGCGAGCCGTGGGCGAGTTCCTGAGCTGGTGCGAACTGCACGGCGTGGCGTCGATCGCCGTCGTGCAGCCGCTGCACGTCGCCGCCTACGTCGAGGAACTGACGCGGGCGCGCTCGGCACCGACGGCCAAGCAGCGTCTGGCGGCGATCCGCATGCTGTTCGACTGGCTGGTGGTCGGCCAGGTGGTGCCGGTCAACCCGGCGGCCTCGGTGCGCGGCCCCTCGCACAGTGTCAAGCGCGGCAAGACGCCGGTGCTCGATCCGGCCGAGGCGCGCCAGCTCCTCGACGCGATCGACATCGCGACGCCGGCGGGCCTGCGCGACAGGGCGCTGATCGGGCTGATGGTCTATTCCTTCGCGCGGATCGGCGCGGCGCTCGCCATGAATGTCGAGGACGTGTACGTGCAGAACCGGCGCTTATGGGTGCGGCTGCACGAGAAGGGCGGCAAGCGGCACGAGATGCCCTGCCACCACAACCTCGAAGCCTACCTGCACGCTTATCTGGATGGGACGGGCATCGCCGAGGATCGCAAGGGTCCCCTGTTCCGGACGATCGGGCGCGGGACGCGGGATCTGACCCGCACCCCCCTGCCCCAGGCCAATGCCTTCATGATGATCCGGCGCCGCGCCGGCGCGGCCGACATTCACACCGCGATCGGCAACCACACGTTCCGCGCCACGGGCATTACGGCCTACCTGAAGAACGGCGGCACGCTAGAAAAAGCCGCCGCGATGGCGAACCACTCCTCGACCCGCACCACGCAGCTTTACGACCGTCGCTCCGATACCGTGACGCTCGACGAGGTCGAGCGCGTCCTGATTTGAAAACTCTTGCTGTTCGCCTTGTGAGCAAACGCTGGATGGGATCTGGCTGCGATGCAGCGACTATCCGGCCTTCCAAGCGCGGCGTAGTAGGACGATCAGGTCCTCGACCATGTGTCCGCCATCGAGAGCCAGAGCCGCACGAGGCCGAATGGCTGGGTTGAGATGGACAGGACCGGGCTCCGGCCGTCCGAAACCACCCATGGAGTAACTGTCCGGGCTGGCCTGTTGTTCGGCTCGGTCACGCCACACGAGATGATCGGTCTCTGGGAAAGTCAGAACCGGTGCAATGTGCGTTAGCCGCTGGGTTGGATCGATACGATCAAGCGCAGCGTTCGCAAATGCAACAGCTCGACTAACCTCCTCTCGCACGTCCTCCTCGATCACGACCATACCCATCCTGCCGGTGGCGAGCGGGAGCCTAAAAAGCAGGTCGCCACCGGGTCCAAGGCGCACGCTCCCGGCCTCGTCGCCTTGGGTGATGAGAAGGCCGTCGCCGTCCAAGCGATGACTGGTACCTCGCTCGGGGTTGAAGATCTGGACCGGCCCGAACAGTGCGGTTCGCTTCAGATCCTCGACCAGCTGTGGTGATTCAATCTCGGCTGGCCGCAGGATGTTCTGCTGCGGTCCGCATGCCAGCGAGAGAGCGAGGACCGGCCCATTGCCCCGCATGTAGCCCCTACCCCGATTTTCTGGCAGGTGCGCCTGGGCGCGCACCAACATTTCGTGAGGGTCGATCGGACCGGCTGCGTTGGCGAGTTGCCATTCGTGGATCGCGCGGGTGATGAAGCCCTTGAGCTGGTCAGGGGTCGTAAACCCGCCCCGGAACAGCCCTCCTTCCCACCCCTGCACCTCTCGAACGAAGGCTGCTTCCTCCGGAACACGATCAACACCGTCCTGGACGAACGCAATGACCGGTCGGGAGCCCTTGGCCTCGCGATACTCCTCATGCGTCGCGGAGATCCCGGCGGCTTGCGGATCGCCATACTGTGCTCCTAGGATCAGGATCACCAACCCGGACTGACGGAGCCCATCGAGGCACGCGATTTGCGGAGACTGCGGACGAGCACCGAAATCCTCCGCCATGATCGGCTCATGACCGAGTTGCAAAACCGCGTCGCGGGCGGCCGAGCGAAACTCGGAAAAATCCCGGATCAGCGAACTGATGAAAATCTTCATGAGGAACCCGGCATCTGTATGTTCATTGTATGTTCCTGAGAATGAACTGCATCCATCTGAGTTCCATCAGGAGAGGAGCACAGCATGCCCAAGAGTTCAGGAAGCAATCATCGCGACGCCTCGTCCGGCCAATTCACGACGAGTGGCAAGGCAGGGGCTAACAAGGCCGGCCATCAAGCCGAGCCACGCGGGAAGAGCGGCGATGGGCCGGGCTCCCCGTACCGTGATACCGACAGCGGTCAGTTCGTGACGCAGAAGTACGCGAAGGCCAATCCGAAGACGACCGTGCGGGAGAAGTAGAGGCAGAGCGAGCGCCTGTTACATGCGTTTTCGCCGATGGAGCTGACCGAGCGTTCCAGTTCGATAGCTTCGTCGGCGAAACCCGAAAAGGTGGTTTCGGATTTTAACAGGGTGGCGGGAGCATTGCCAAGATGCCGCCGCCAGTAACCATATCGGCTGCTCTCGACTCAATTTAGGCGTTCAGTAGGTCCGATTTCCGACATTTTGAAAGATTCAGAGTTAGCGGGAGCTTATGATTGAGGTTCGCTTACGGTCTCGGCGTCTCGGTCAAGAATGTACTTGAGCGCGATACGGCTGAGAGGGAAAAGCACTGTGTAGAGCAAATCCTTGTCGATGCTTGATCCTTTGTGGGCGACCTTATTGCGCTGTTCGATCAGGGCGGCGCAGCGCGCCTGGTCCACAAGGATCGGCCCGCTCAGACCGTCGATGCTGGAGCCGCCCACTGCTTCGACGGTGCGGGCGAGCTTTGCCGCTCGACCCTCAAGCGTTGTCGTCGGATTTTTCAATAGACCGTTCAGGCGCTGTAGCGCCGGAATGTTCGAGCGCACGGCGTCCTGCAACTTTGCCTTATCCTCGGCCGAGAACATCGGCGTAAACAGGGACAGAATTTCCTCCCGCTTCTCCAATTCCTCTAGGATCACGAACCAGAATAAGAATTTCGACTTCGGCTGCGATGCTTTCATGCCCTCCACGAACACGTCGGTAAGCGGCGACCACCGCAAGACGGACAGAAGCGCCGGTGCGACGGCGACACGCTCTATGGAGGTAATCTGCGTAGAAGCCTCGACCCCGCCGCTCCGAGCCGTGATTGTCTTCACGCCCGCCCAACGGATGTCGACGTAGAGGTTGCCGTACCACGGATCGTGCTGGCCATCGGCGAGAGTCGCCGACCAGGCATCGGCGAAACGTTGAATGAACGAGAACGCGTCCGCTTCGGTCATGGCGTGATCGAAGTCGACCCGAAGAAGCCGGGTATCCCCGCTCGGGCTCTGGATCACGAACTTGGTAAGAGGCACGCCGAGGATGGTCAGGTCCCGAAAGATGATCTCTGTGGCGTCTTGAGACGAGGCATCCAAGAGGACGAACTCGCCGCGACGCGCCGACTGGAAACCAGGCCGGGCGATGTCGTGCGAAGCTACGAGCCTCAGCGGCGCTTCCAATCCAAAGACAGTTCTCTCTTCGTAGCTCATGCGATGTCACTCTAATCCAAGGTTCGTGTTCGTCGGTGGCGTCGATCTCATTTTGTTCGATCTGCCAAGACCAAACATGGGGTTTCTGGCTTTATAGTTATAAAGGTTATTACCTTCTGACCTACAAAGGTAAGAAGGTTTATGCGCTACCGTCTTGAGCGTCCGCTTGGGACGTTAGCCGATACCGCTTCCAACGGAGGTAGGCCGCGAGCCTCCAGCATCTTATTGAACGCCTCGTGTCCGAGCTTCTGGATGGAAAGACCCGTGTCGAGGCTCAGCTGGCGAAGTCTCTTCCGGTCGTCAGGCGAGACAAGCACGCTGACGGGAACGATCTTCGCTGCGGGCGTCGGTGCCGGCACCGAGTTGACAGGGGTGGCGCTCGCCTGTGGGCTCGTGTCGAGGTCTTCATCCAATCCGCCGATCATGTCGGCCAGGGTGCGACCTTTCTTAGTGCTCATAGCTCGCAGCCTCCGTTTTGATCCAGTCCCACACCCTTCGGATCTCGATCGTCGCTTCCTTAGCGCCCTGCCCTTTCATCTCACCCACACCCCGCCCCTCTAGTGATGCATCGAGGTAGGCCGTCCGATCCGTGAGGTAGAATGGGCAGACAGGTATCGGATAGCGCGACAGGGCAGCTCGCGCTCCGGTCGCTCTCGCTTCGTTCCTAGCGGCATTTACGATCAGAACGGCGCGCTTTTCCAAACGCTTCAGGATCCTCAGCGTATCTCCCACGGCCTCGATGTCATCGGGCGACGGGCGGATGGGGACGAGCACCAGATCGGCAACGCGCGCGGCTTCCGCTTCCGGCTCCGTCACCGCAGGCCGGGTGTCCACGAACAACACGCCCGCCTTGCTCTTCAGCGCCGACACCGCCCTCGGTAGGTCGGAACCTTCTAAGGTAAGAAGGTCTGGACGTTCTAAGGGCGGATCAATCTCCTGCCGGCGCTGCCACCACTTCGTGCTGGTGCCTTGTGGATCGCGATCGATGATGATGGCTGGACCGTCTTCAGCTGCCAGAACGGAAAGCTGGCGGACCAAAGTGGACTTTCCCGCGCCGCCCTTTTGCGAAATCAGCGAAAAGGTTTGCACCTCTACACCCCCTATACTGTGAACCTTCGAAGGTTTGAACCTACGAAAAATCAGAGGTCCTAACCTCTGAGGTCCTGTAGGTTTGAAGATGCAGACCATCTGCGAAGGCTTGCGTGGGCCTGTAGCCTTCGCGCGCTAGCGCAGTGGTATTTCTTAATGGACTCGCGTACGCCTAGCTAGTTAGCGAGCAGAGGACCGTCCCATGAGTCGCACCAGAGCTTCCGAGCATGTCGAGCAGATGCGTGCGCGTCGCCGAGCTGCTGGCGTGCGTTCGGTCGAAGCTGTGCTCCACGAAAGCGAGATCGCCGAGCTAGATCGCTTGAAAGCGACGCTTGGTGCTGCATCCCGATCCGAGGTTCTGCGCGTTCTGATCGCGAAGACCCGCTCGCACACCATCACCCCGTCCGACCTCTCGTTGCTCGACCAGAGCGCCGCGTGATGACGGACACCTTCACCACACCGGAGACGCCATAGGCATAGAAAAAGGCCCCGAAGCGGGAGCCGCCGGAGCCTTGATCTGTGTGTGCGTCGCTGCCCACAGATTTAAGCCTCCTCGCCTTCATCGTCAAATGAAAACGCGGCTTCCCGCCACGGTCTTGCTTTGCCTCGCGCAAGGAAGAGCCCATGACGGAAGAACGATCCCGCACGCCCCGACGCGTGCCCGTGCCGACGCGTGCCTTTTCACCAGGCGCGGACGCCGGAACGGACTTGTTTGCCCTGACACAAGCCCTGCCCGACGCCCCGCATCCGGATTTCGCGGCCCGGGCCGAGATCTGGCGCGACCAGCGCGCGGGGGTGATCTCGATCGCCGAGGCGCAGCGTCGCTCGGCCGCGATTGGCGCTGTGTCGGCGAAGGCGACATCGAGCGCCGGCGGACAGGGCAGGGGAGGGAACCCGCGCCCGCCCGTCGCCCGGCCGCGCCACGAGCGTCCTTCGCCGAACAACAGCCGCCAGTACGCCCAGCCTATGGCGACGACGGCGGCGCGCGACGATCGCCTAACGCCGAACGCCAAGGCCTTCCTCCAGGTGCTGCGGGCGCGCTGCGGGAAGGGCCGCGTCACGTCGATCACCAAGGGGACCGCCGGCAACATCATGGCCCGCTCGACTCGCACCATCCGCCGCTACCTCGTGGATCTGGTGCGCTTTGGCTATGTCGAGCTGGAGATCCTGCGCAACGGCCGCGGCCTGCATCTCGGGCTCACCGTCAAGCTCACGGCGCTGGTCGCTCCGTTCTACGAAGAGGCCAAGGGTCTCGCTCGATGGCTGGCCGAGACGCCGGCGGCCGAGTTTAGGCCCTTCGAAGCGATCTATGACCCCATGAGACAAGGGGTGACACTTCTGTCATCCAAAAACCAAACTCAAACAATCTCTTCCTCCGCTACGCTCGGAAATACGGCCACGAACCGCTCTGCGGCCCGTGGAAGGCTTATGAGAAAGATGGAGGCAAGGATGGTGCCAACGATCTGACGCCGCTCAGCGGCCGTCCAGCGCGATTTTCGCCAGCTTCATTCTCCCTTCGCGGCCAGCGATGGCTTCCGCTTGGGTATCGACCGGAGCCGCCGGCTCCGGAGGTGAACGAGAATCTGATGCCCAGATGCGGCGGTTGTCCGGCGTCTCACGCCGTGAGAAGCCGCCACAGATCCTCGGGCGATCCCGTGACGACGAGCGCGATCGCAAGTGCCGTCAGAACCAGAACTTGGAGCACGATGATGGCGACGAGTCTTGATCGAAACGGCTCCTTGCGCGTCTTGTGCCGGATCGTCTGCTGGGCAACGATGGTTCCAACGCTGCCGCCGAGGAGGGCGAGCTTGAGAAGCGTCGCCTCGGGGATGCGTCGGACGCGGTGTTCGGCCTTGGCCTTGTCCATTGCCATGGCGGCATAGGCCAGAAGGTTGATCGCGAGACCGTAGGCGAGGACCCCGATCACCAGCTCGTTCGACATTCGGTTTCCTTCCCCCATCATCGGCATTCAGAATGACGCGGGACCGTTAAAGCGCGGCGAAAGGGCGGGACGCGGCGTTTCCGCTGTTTCCCGATCTTACCCGTTTCAAGGTTCGTCTCGCGGGACCTCGGGCGGCAGCGTTCCCATGCCCCAGCTGCGAATGGGCCAATGATCGTCGTGCCGATCCTCGAGCGTGAAGCGGAACGCCTTGAGAAGCCCGGCGCCGAGGAGGTGTAGCATGTCGGAGAACTGGATCCGCGTCACTTCCAGGCTCAGGTGAAGTGACGGCAGAACGTCGTTCGAGAGGAGGGCACCCGCGTCCGGACTGTCCGGCTTCAGCGGGTTGGGAACGAAAATGGAAAGGACGCCGGGCCAGCGGAAGCTGCTGCCCGGTCCGATTAGGCTCACGGGTATGATGGCGTAGGTGAACTCGACGGACCGACGAGGCGGTCCCGGCTGAACCTCCTGCCCGAAATTCACATTCGCCGCGCCCAGGATCTCGCCCGTCCATGATCCTGACAGGACTGCGGGCAGTTGAGCAGATCGTGGCGTTCGCTGCTTAGCCATATGTTGGTATTTAGGGCGGCAGCGACCGGCCCGAAGGCGAACGCGCTTTCCAACGCGCCGTAGAGAGCCGGAGGGCCACGGAGCAATGTCTCGGCGCCTAGGGCCTGCGATGGTCCGCCTTCTAGTGGACGGTCGGTGGCGGTTCAGCGTCCGGCACCGCATCGACCCGGAACAGATCGATCACGTGAACCCCGAGGATATCGGCCACGCGTCGCACAACTCGCACCGGGATGCAGCAGGTTCCATCTTCGTACGATCGCAAGTCCGCATCGCTCACCCCGATGCGTCGCGCGAACATCGCCAGAGGGATTTCGCGTGCCTCACGAAGACGGCGAAGGCATCGGCCGAGATCGCGATCCAGGCTTTCGGGTTCCAGCACCGGTTGTCCCATCCCTTGCTCTCCTTCGCGCCGCGCTCAGTTGAAGTCGCTGGCGTCGTGCAGCCCCCTGAAGCGCTTGTGGGTCCAGTACTGGACCTTTCGGACGAAAAAGGGCCGGACGCCCTTGAGCTTGAGGAAGATGGTGTTCTCTCCGAGGTGCATGACCTCTTCGGGGGTGAGGAGCTTGCCGCCGATGGACTGAGTGCGCGCGGTGTTCTCCGCCCGCGTGGTGTCGCCGGAGAGGTTGGAGACGTAGCGGGCGGTCAGCTCGTCGTTGGTGTTGAAGGTCTGGAAGACGCCGGCATTGGCGACGAAGGTATGGGCGCCCTTGCCGTACAGCTCTTCCAGTTGCCCCCAGTTCTGGAGGAAAGCCCAGAGCTGAAGGCCGTAGCCGGCCATGAGGCCGAAGGCGGTCTTGATGGCGGGCATGTCGCCCACGGAGGCGAACTCGTCGAGCAGGAACAGGACGGGCGCTTTCGGCTTCTGACGCGTCCGCTCGATGTCCTGAAGCGCACGGGTGACGAGGAGGCGCACCCATCGGCCGTGCGAGGCCAGGCGCGACTGCGGCAGGACGATGAAGACGGAGGCCGTGTCGGTTTTCAGGGAGCCGAACTCGAAGGACGAGGCCTTGAGGGTGGCGCGCAGCTGCGGGCTGTCGAGGAAGCTCGTCTGCTCCTGCGCGGTGGAGAGGATGGCGGCGGCCTCGCGCTCGTTCTTGGCGCGGAAGACGTTGGCGGCGCTCGCGATCGCGCCATCGGCCTCGGTCATCTCGGCCATGATCTCCAGAAGCCCGGCGAACTTCTCCTTCGGATAGGTGAGGTAGTCGCGCAGCGTCACGAGGTTGCGCCGGTCGGGCTTTTCGACGGCGGCCACCAGCATGATGAGGCCACGCAGAAGCGAGCGGGCGCCGTCGTCAAAGTGCTGATCGCGCGACTGCGGCGGGGTGACGACGAGGGCCGCTGCCAGCGTCGCGGCATCGTCCACGAAGTCGGGCCTGGCGACATCCAGACCGGTCAGCGGATTGAAGGATGCGTTGGCCTGACCGCTCACGTTGAACGGATCGAGGACGTGAACGGGTCCGAAGGTTTTGCGATGGCGCGCGGTGACCTGGACGTTCTCGCCCTTGGGATCGATCACGATGACGCTTCGCTCGGCATGGAGAAGGTTCGGGATGATGACGGAAGCACCCTTGCCCGAGCGCGTCGGGGCGAGGGTCAGGAGGTGTTCGGGACCGTCGTAATGGAAGAAGCCACGCTTGCCCGACGCGCCGACGAGAAGAGCGGTTCTCGATCCCCGCAGAAAGCGTTTCTGTTCGACCTTGGTGGCGAAGCGTCCGGAGCCGTGCGAGGTGGACATCTGCGGCCGGGAGAAGGCGGTGATAATGTTGAAGCCGACGAGCCAGAGCGTCGCGGCGAGCAGAAATGGCGGAATGGCAAGCGCGATCCAGGCACCCTGATCGAACGCCCAGTAACGGAAGATCGGCACGAGCGGGATCTGGTACCGGCCTTCGACGATCGGCGCGATCCAGCTGAAAAAATCATAGAGCCAGCGTCGATAGGGTTCGTTCAGCGCCTCCTGCATCTCGCGACTTCGTCCGGAGAAGAAGACGAGCAGGAAAAGCGGGAACAGGAAGTAGCCGAGCGTCGCGCCGATCATGGTCGGCTCGGTGCGCTTTTCCCAAAACGTCTTCTGCGGCTGGCTCATTCCCGATGGTCCGAACCGCCGTCCTGCGCACCCTCCGTGCCGGCACCGTTCGATCCGTCAGCCTCGCCCGTGCCGCCGTCATCGCCTGCGCCCTTCTCCTTTTCCGGCCCGCCCCCGTCAGACCTAAGCGCAATGAACTCCGGAAAGAGCTTGCGATCCTCGGGCCGCACGAGGAAGCCGGGAAGCTCATCGGTCAGCCAGTCGGAGAGTCGCCGGGTGAACTCGGGATCACGCCCTGCTTCCAGGCGCTGAAGCAGGAGTGCGCCAAGCAGCACCTTGCGGCGCGTATCGCGCGCCCGATCCTGCTTGTTGAGCCTCGCCTGAAGGGTACGCTTGCGCGTCTCTAACTGCGCGATGCGCTCCTCGATCGTCAGTCTCGCCATGTATGATGTTCCCGTTTCAAACCCCTTCCTCTTCTTCTACCCAAACTCCTCCATTCTCCCAATCATAAATTCCACCACTCCATAGTCCTTCAAAATCCCATACTCATTTTCACATCAAAAATCCAAAATATCCATTTCCATCAATATCATATTCCAATTCATCATTCCCATTCTCTCCCATCTTTTTCATACTCATATCCATCTCCCATTTATCCACCCACATCGTCATCATTTTCGTTTCAGAAAATTATAAGAGCGCACTTACGACTTGCGGGACAAATCGGTTTGCGGCACGCTCCGCGTCGAATGGATCGCCGCTGGCGCGATCCATGCCCATCCTGGAGCCGCATCCGCCTTGGCGATCTACCACTGCTCGATGAAGCCGATCGCCCGCGCGACAGGGCGCAGCGCCGTTGCGGCGGCGGCGTATCGATCCGGCGAGCGGCTGGTGAACGAGGTGGACGGGCGGGTTCACGACTTTCGGTCCAAAGCCGGCATCGAGCATGCCGAGATCGTCCTGCCAGCGGGTGTGGATGCGGCGTGGGCACTGGATCGTTCGGCTTTGTGGAATGCAGCTGATCAGGCCGAGAAGAGGAAGGACGCCCGCGTCGCCCGCGAATTCGAGGTTGCGCTTCCGCATGAGTTGACACCGGAACAGCGGATCGAACTGACGCGCGCGTTCGCGCAAGACTTGGCGAGCCGCTACGGCGCGGCTGTGGACTTCGCGCTGCATTCTCCATCGGGCGAGACCGACATCCGCAACCATCATGCGCACATCCTGATGACGGTGCGCGAGGTAACATCCGAAGGCCTGGGCGCGAAGACGCAGATGGAATGGAGCAACGCGCGACTTCTGGCCGAGGGGTTACCGACCTCGCACATGCAGCTGCGCGATCTGCGTCAGGCATGGGAGCATCACGCCAACGAGCATCTGGCACGCGCCGGTCACGCGGAGCGGATCGATCATCGCTCGCACGAAGCGCGCGGTCTGGAGATCGCGCCGACGCAGCATATGGGCGTGCATGCGACCGAGATGCAGCGGCGCGGCATGGATGTGTCGCGGGTTCGTCTCGAAGAGGACGCGGCGCGGCAGAACGCGCAGTCGATCCGTGATAACCCCGAACAGGTTTTGCATCTCGTCACCGGCGAGAAGAGCGTGTTCGATCGGCAGGACGTGGCGCGTGCGCTGCACCGCGCGATCGATGACCCGCAGGAGTTCCAGAACGCCTTTGCGCGGGTGATGGCGAGCGCCGAGCTGGTGGAGCTTCGCGGCGAGACCCAGGACCGGCACGGGCACGCCACCGAGCTGGCGCGCTATTCGACGCGCGAGATGATCGAGCTGGAAGCCGGCATGGTCATCCAAGCCGTTCGCATGGCGGAGAGCGGCGGGCACGGCGTCGAGGCTGATCATGTCGAGCGCGCCTTCGCGGCGCGGACCTGGCTGGCCGAGGAGCAGCGAGAGGCGGTTCGCCATGTCACCGGCGAGGAGCGCTGCGCGGCGGTGGTCGGGCTGGCGGGGGCGGGCAAGTCCACCATGCTGACGAGCGCGCGGGAAGCGTGGGAAGCACAGGGCTACCGCGTGCATGGCGCTGCGCTCGCCGGCAAGGCGGCGGAGGGGCTGGAGGAGAGTTCGGGCATCGCCTCGCGCACGCTGGCCTCGTGGGAATACGGCTGGGCGAACGGACGTGGCCAGCTGGGACGAGGCGATGTGTTCGTGATCGACGAGGCCGGCATGGTCTCGTCACGTCAGCTCGCGCGCTTCATCGAGGAGACGGACCGCGCGGGAGCGAAGCTCGTGCTCGTTGGCGATCCCCAGCAGCTTCAGCCGATCCAGGCGGGTGCCGCCTTCCGGGCCGTCACCGAGCATATCGGCTTTGCCGAGCTGGAGGAGGTCCGGCGGCAGCGCGAAGGGTGGCAGCGCGAGGCGAGCCATGACTTCGCGCGGTTGCGCGTCAGCGAGGGTCTCTCGGCCTATGAAGGGCATGGCGCCATCCGGTTCGCGGAAACACGCGAGGCGGCACGCAGCGCGATCGTCGCCGCTGTGATGCGGGATCACGATGCGAAGCCGGAGGCGTCGCAGCTCGTCCTTACCTATCGGCGCGCCGACGTGCGCGAGCTGAACGAGGCGATCCGGGGCGAGCGCCGGGAGCGCGGCGAGCTGGAGAATGAACGCTCCTACCGGACCAACGACGGCGAGCGGGTCTTCGCGATCGGCGACCGCTTCCTGTTTCTGGAGAACGACCGGGATCTCGGGGTGAAGAACGGCATGCTAGGAACCGTCAGCGCGACCCGGGACGGCGAGATCGTCGTCCGGCTGGACGGGGCGCAGGGGCCGGGACAGGAGGCCGGTGAGAAGGGACGTGTCGTGATGGTGCCGGTCGCCGAGTACGACAAGTTCGATCACGGCTACGCGACGACGATCCACAAATCGCAAGGTGCCACCGTGGACCGGTCCTATGTGCTGGCGTCGGGCGGCATGGACAGTCATCTCGCCTATGTCGCGATGACCCGTCACCGCGACGACGTGCAGCTCCACGTCGGCCGTGACGACTTCGCCGACATGAAGGCACTCGTGACCGGGCTCAGCCACGCCAACACCAAGGAGACGACGCTGGACTACGCGGAGCGTCGCGGGATCGAGGTCGAGGGGCGGCGTGACGAGCGCACGGAGCGACTGTTGGCGGACGGGGCCCAAGCCATTCGCGTTCCGGACGCGGCCGAGCGGGAGGCTCCTACAGAAAGCCACACGGCTCGCCTGGTGCGGGAAATGCGCGAGGAGCGGGAAGCGCCGCGTGAGGCGCCGGTGCCGCTTCCTGCCAGCGAGCGCGTGTCGGTTGCCGATCGCATCGCCGCGCTAGAGGCGCGGTCACAGGAGCGGGTCGCTGCCGAGCGCAGGGCGGGTGAGCGAGCGATGCCGGCGCCGGAGCGGAGCGGAGCCAAAGAGCGGGATCAGGCACCGGGACGCGCCCCGGAGGGCGAAGGCGAGCGGCCGACCCTTGCGCAGCGTCTCGATGCGTTGAGGGTGCGCGACGCTGGGCCCGCTGAGGGGCGCGAGGACGACAGACCGAAGCTCAGCGTCACCGAGCGCATCGAGGCGCTGCGTGAGCGCGTGGAAGGTCCGAAGGAGCGCGAGCCATCGCAGGAGCGGGAGACCAGCGCGGAGCCCGTCCAGAAGCGATCGATCGAAGAGCGCCTGGCCGAGCTGCATGCGCGTCAGATCACGCCGGAAGAGCGTCAGCGGAGCCGCGAGCAAGAGCGCGAGCGGGACAGAGATCGTGATCGCGGCGGGTACGAGCGATAGCGGCCAACTGGCATGAGAGTAGGCCGACCAAGGTCACCATGTTCACACGCTGCACAATCCGTACGGTTGGCATATCATATGTCTGCAACCTACGATCCATCGGGTTCAGATGGAGGATGGCATGAACGAGGAACAGGGCCCGGGCTGGCAGCGCTGGGTGTCGAGCCGGCATCGGGCGAGCCGCGATCCGGCGACGGGCGAGTGGCAGATCGAAAGCTGGCGCCTGCACGAGCGGTCGAACAGCGGGCCGATCACGGTGCGCGCCTATGTGGAGGCTCTGCCGGAACGCATCTATCCCGATGGCCTGGAAGCGATCGCGGGATCGCGGGGCAGCGACATGGCCGTGTTCGAGCTGGAGGACGCGGGGGAGGTTCATGTGTTCGCCATGCGATGCGTTCTGCTCGCTCAGCTGCCGGAAATCGTCGCCATGGCCCTGACGCCGCGTGCCGAGCGTCAGGCGATCCGGGACGCGTTCCCCCTCTACCGCGAGATCATGGATGCCCCGCGATTCATCTGGGGCACGCCTGCCTACCGCATGGCCTGTCGGAACCTCGGCATCGATCCGGACGACGGGCGTCCCGAGTACCGGCGGGAAGACGGTGCGATGGTGGAGGCTCTGGAGAACTGGATCATCGATCCCGTCAGGCCATTCAGCACGGATCAGATCCATGTCGGCGAGGTTCTGGAGCTGATCCGCGTGGATCGACAGCCGAGCCCCACGCTTCACGACGAGGTCCGCCGGCAACTGCCGCTCTACCGGCGGATCAACCTGCCGTTCCTCAGGGAGATCGAGCGGCGGGTCGCCGCCTGAGCAGACAGGTGGGCGGCTGCGATCCGGGCCGCCCCTCCCTTCGCTATGGAGGGCTCCGGTCGGGGCGGCCCTGCCGTCGTGCCACCTGTTGTAGCAAGCATTCAAAATCGTAGAGGAAAACGCTTTCCGTAACACAAAAAATCTCTTCGTGTTCTTGTCGTACGAAAACCCACGAGCTAGGGTTTTTTTGTGCGTAAATTGAAGGGTGTGAAATGGGTCGACCAAAAGCAGAAAAGCCGCGGAATGCGACCCTTAACGTGCGTTTGACCGAGGAGGAGCGTGCCTCATTCGACGAACTCGCCGTCGAAGAAGGGTTCTCAAACGTCAGCGAGTACATTCGATTTCTGCATAATCAGCATGTTGGAGCCGTCTTGCAGGAGGTGGAGTCAGAGGACTTCGAGGAAAAATTTTCCGAACGCTTGATCCGACCATTCCACAAGACCCCTCTTGGTGAAATGCTCTGGGGCGACTCTCGGGCGCATCTTTTCAACGGCGCGGCGGCTAACAGCGTCGATCTTATAATGACGAGTCCGCCATTCGGACTCGTGCGCAAAAAAAGCTACGGCAACGAGGATGCGGACGAATATTGCAACTGGTTCCGGCCATTTGCTGAGGGCTTCAAACGTGTCCTCAAAGATGATGGAAGCCTTGTCATCGACATCGGCGGTGCTTGGGTTCCGGGTCAGCCGACGCGCAGCCTCTACCATTTCAAGCTGCTTGTCATGCTTGTCGAAGAGTATGGCTTCCACCTCTGCCAGGAGCATTATTGGTGGAATCCTGCTAAGCTCCCGACGCCGGCTGAATGGGTGAACGTGCGCCGAGTTCGGGTCAAAGACGCTGTGAACACCGTCTGGTGGCTATCGAAGACGCCTTATCCAAAGGCGAACAATCGCCGCGTCCTTGCTCCCTACAGCAAGTCGATGCGCGATCTCCTACGCAATGGCTATGTCAGTAAGCTCAGGCCGTCCGGGCATGACATCTCCACGAAATTTCAGAAAGACAATGGCGGCTCCGTCCCTCCGAACCTTCTCGCCATCGCGAACACGGAGTCCACGAGCCGCTACCAGGAGCACTGCCGGGACAACAATATCCCGATCCACCCAGCGCGCTTCCCACCGCAACTCCCGGAATATTTCATCCGGTTCCTGACGGACCCTTCCGACATGGTGCTCGATCCGTTCGGCGGCTCTTGCGTGACAGGGGCCGTCGCAGAGGCGCTCGGCCGCCGCTGGGTCTGTTGTGAAATGTCCGAGGAGTATCTCAACGGTGCCCTCTCTCGCTTCTCCCCCAGCCCGGCTTCTCTCATCAAGGATCGACCGGCGAGCTACGAGATCGCGCCGCCGTGCGCTGTCCCCGTGGATGAAAGCGATGTGCCGCTGTTCGCGGATGGAGGTGCCAAGCGTCCTCCTCTCGGGAAGCACGAGATTACCAAGGAGCCGTCAGAGACGCTGCCCAAGCGTCGAGCCCGTGTGGCTGCCTGAGCGCTTCGAAATCCACGCTGAACGGAGCGTCGCCGGCGGGATCGATCCGTGCCGGCGCATTGCGTGACAACGCAACAAGGGACCGGGCCAGTAAAGGGCCGGTCTCACCGGGCGCAGCATAGCTGCGCCCATATCGAACCACTTGGTCAACGGCTTCGCGAAACCGCACGTTCGCCGTCTCGCCAGCGATGTATTTGACCTCCACCACGGCTGCGACCGCATCTCGATCGCGATCTACGACGATCAGGTCTGGCCGCTCCGTACCGACATTGATGCCGTAGGCTCGCAGAACGTCGCGCACCGTTGCCTCCGAGGGCTCAAGCGTCGGTGCTTGATGATAGTGGGTGATTTGCTGCCAGTAGACCGCGAAGCGCCCGGCTGTCACGATCGGCTGGGCGGAATCCGCCCCGAGCAAGCGAAGGCCCAAAGTTACGCCGGTCGCGCGGGCCAAAGCCTCTCCGAGGCTGAGGCCTACCGCGAGTTCAAACCTACGCCAGTCTTCGAGAGGGGCCAACAAAGCGGACCGGGCTACGCGCTCCATTGCCTCTGGCTCGCCTCTTTCGAGGCCTTGCATCAGCCGGTAGGCATCGACCGCCAGACGGTACATCGGTCGCCGGGAACGTGCTGCATCACGAATGGCACCCGCGTTCGGGCGCTCTCCTAACGAAACCGCCCGCAACGGCTCGCGCAGGCTGTCGATCCGTTGCAACAGGCGCATCTCGGACTGAGCCTTCTCGATCACCGGTAGGTACGGCGATGTCTTACCCTGCCAGGAAAGAAGCCGAGCGGTATAGGAAGCTGCCTCACGAAGAACCCAAGCCAGTAGCAGGTTCGGCCCCGTATGGAAGCTGCGCACCGCTTCGTGGGTGACAAGTGCAGATGGCAGGCCTGATTGCTGTCGGTAAAGCCAAGTCCGCCGCGCATCGATCCGTCCGCGTGCCATGGCATCGTCAGTCCGCACCCGGTAGGTCATGAGAGCTTGCGCTTCATGAGGGTGAGCCAGGACGTAACCCACCAGATTGCGTACCGGCGCGGAAAGTGCCCAATGCCCTTTGAGGATTTCAACGTCGCGGCGTTGATCGAGGCGTGGCGTCTCGCCTCCGATCGCTGCACCGCTCCGAAAATACCGAAGCAGCAGCCCTGCCGAATAATCGACAATGGCTGCATCGATGCTCATCAGATCGCCACCGAGTCCAACCGACGCTTCACCCGGTCGGCCTCGGCGCCCGTCAAGTCGTAGGCTTTGACGATGGCCTCAGCGATGTTTCGAGCGTCCTGAAGGAGAACACCATCCAACATCGGCAGCAGCACCATGTCGACGGCATCGAGGGCAGCGCTCCGCATCGCAGCGTCTGCTGGCTCAAAGAAGCCTGCGCCTGGAGCAAGCTCGCGTATCGCTTTGATGGCATCGATGATGGGCGCGGGACCAATCACACGCGCAGCATTGATCGCTTTCCAGACTTCCGCCAGCGGGCACACCGCTCCTGCTGCCGGACCGGCCGCTCCAGCACCTGTTGCGGTCAGATACTCGGCAATGAAGGCGGCAAGGTCGGTCGGCGCATCGACGTAGACCCAGCCGAAGCGACGGCTGAGTGCGTAGGACATCTGATAGAGCGACGCCTTGTCGATCGAGTTGATGGTGGCGACGAGCCGCCAAGCGGGACCTGGCGCGAATTCATGATCCGCCGCCCCCGCCTTCGGTCTCGGTAGAATGACGTAGGGTTGGCTGTCCCTGTCGCTGATGTCTGTTCGGTATGGAAGCGTGGTTTGCTGGCCCGAGAGAACGGTGAACAGCGGGCCGATTACCTTGTCGATGTCGCAGCGGTTGAGTTCGTCGATGATGAGCGGTTGATCGAAGGCGCGCAGCAGAATGCCCGGCACGAAATCGACCTCACCGCCGCCGATCGGCTGGTAGCCGCCGATTATGTCCTGCGAGCTCCAGTCTGATGAACCCGTCACCAGCGTCCATTGCCCACCAGGCAGACTGCTGGCGATCCAACGGGCCAACGAGGTCTTGCCAGTCCCAGGCGGCCCATAAAGCATGATGTGCTGCTTGCCCGACCGCAGCATGGCATTGATCTGTCGATAGACGGCCGGATCGATCCCAAGGAGATCGGGGTCCACCGGGATCTCGATATTGGCGAAATCAATGTCCTCGACCGCTTCGGCAGCCTCCGCTTGTGGCGCTGCCTCGGCGTTCACTGGTGGTGGCCCAGCGGCCTCCCAGGCTGCGGTAATATCCGTCTTGAGGGCTTCAACCTGGTCGTCATCGCTAAGGTCGTAGAGTGGGATCGGCTCCAAAGCGCCGTCCTGCGGATGAACATGGATCGCCGAGCGGATGGCATCGATTGCATCGCCATAGCTGACGCTGGCCGGCGCACCGTTTTTCTCAACCTCGATCGTGTCGGTGCGCGGCCGAAGCCCGAGCAAAGCGGCAAACACGTATCTTTCTTGCCGCTTTGCCCGATCAACGCTGCGAAACAGACCGCCTGTCGCGGGATCGAAAGAAAATGCATCCGAGGACGATCCGGCATCCAGCGCTCCGTGAAAGACGAAGAGGACGTTTGCCTCGAAATCATCGGCGCGACGGAAAGCCCCCTGTTCGATTTGAATCAGCGGCAGAATACGGATCGCGAGGCCAGCCTTGTCGCCCTGCGCCGTGTTTGAGCCGCCGATGCCAATCTCTTGAAGATCGGCAGGCAAACGCGCGACCGCTCCCGCTCCCGTGACATCGACGTGGAAGAGCCAGCGCGGCGGCTTGTTGCCGGAGTATTGGGGATTTCCCCAATAGCCCGTGCCCTCGTCCACCGTGTGGTTGCCGATGTTGCTCCCGCCTTTGAAACCCGAGCGGGAAAATTGCAGGTTCAGGTCGCGGAGGAACGTGGTCAACCAGCTGAAGACGGATTGCCTGTTCTCGATCCCCGTTGCCATGCGCTCTCTTTCAATTCCGATCGTGGGGCGGCCAAAGATCGCTACGAAGAATCGATCCGCTGGACGCGTGCCAACCCTAGCTGAGTGTGAGCGGTTTAGAACTCCGTAGTCCATGGCTCTCAACATCGAGCGAAGCCCCTTCCCATCTGGTGGAAAGCGATGGAAGGATGCGCGCATGGCTCGTCTTACCCGCAAAACCGACCTGCTCTTCCGTTTCGAGGAAGCCATCCGTTCGAGCGGCTGGAACCTGTTGTACCTGACACAGGGCGCTCATCCGGCACGGTACCGGATCTACCGCGACGGTCGGAGCATGACGACCAAAGTCTATATCTGGAACATCAGCCATGGCGGCGGGACGCGCTCGGAGAGCGAGTACCGCATTCAGGTCACGGGAATCGATCACTTCGAGCCCGAGCCCGAAGGGCGGACCTTGGTGCTGGGGTGGTGGGAGGATGTTGGTGTCTTCGCCGGTTGGGATGTCCGGCAGCACTTGGGCACTTTGGGCTCGTCACCGTCCATGCAGGTCGAGGAAAGCGCTCTGAGACAAGCGCTTCTGACCGGCTTTGCCCCCTATGTGAAATCCAACGGCGAGACAGCGATCGCCTTTCGGCCGGACTTTGCGGGAACCTACGTCGAACACCTTAAGGCGTTGCACGATAGCGGCACCGTTCACGAGGAAGCGCAGCTTCTTGCCAAGCTCAGCAAGGACCCCGACGATGTGGACGATCAGGACATTCAGGATGATGTGGCTGCGCCACGTCAATATGCCGTCCAGGAGACGCGACGGGCGCTTCGGGCCTTGGACTTCAGCAGCCGAGTTCTTAGCGCTTATGGGCACCGTTGCGCGATGTGCGGCATCCAGCTTCGGTTGATCGACGGCGCTCATATCCTGCCGGTTGCGCATGCCGACAGCACGGACCAGACCTCGAACGGCATCGCTCTTTGCGCCCTCCATCACCGAGCTTACGATCGTAGCCTGATCGCCTTTGATGAGAAATTTAAGATCCACTTCAATATGGAGCGCTTCAAAATTCTCAAGGACGCCGACAGAATTGAAGGCTTCGAAGCATTTCGGGACAGTCTGCCTCAGTACATAGATATCCCACCGAACGGAAGAGATCATCCAGATCCTAATTACATCAATAAAGCAAATAGAATACGAGGGTGGTATTTATAAAAATATACCACAAACAATCATCCTGTAACAAAGAAAGATACAGAAATATTTACGCTTCGAGAATGGCAGCATGAAGCAAAAAATATTTGGTTGCAGAAACTCTCCGGTGTGGTCGAAGTGGTCACAGGAGGGGGGAAGACTATATTTGCGCTTGAATGCGCGCGTGAATTGCAAAAGCTAAACCCAGAGACAAAAACACTAATCATTGTACCTACACAAGCGCTGGCCGATCAGTGGTTCGTTGAGATAAGCACATTTTTTCAGATAGACGAACGAAGGATAATATTATTATCCGGCGACAAGAAATACAAAATAGAACATGATTTCGCTATCTGCGTCATAAACTCCGCCCGTAATGTTGTGGAGCATTATTGTTCCAACTATCCAACGTTCCTTATTGTTGATGAGTGCCACAGAGCAGGATCTCCAGAGAACTCACGGGCGTTGGGTGGGCAACATGTTGCCGCCCTCGGACTTTCCGCCACGCCGGAGCGTCAGTATGATGGGGGTTTTGAGCAGCATATAGTGCCAGTTTTAGGGCCGGTAATTTACCGGTACAATTACGTTGACGCAGCACGGGATGGAGTACTTGCTGCGTTCTCTCTTATAAACATCGAAGTCGAATTCTTGCGCGATGAGAGGGTAGCCTATCGAGACCTAAGCAAGCGGATTGCCGGTGCCTATGCGCATGGGAACGAAGAGGTAGTCGAAAGCCTACTACGCCGACGTGCTGCTGTCTCAACGAATGCGGCTATGCGGGTGCCCGTCGCTGCCCGACTGGTCGACCAACATAAGGGCGAACGAGCTGTAGTATTTCACGAACGAACTGACGCAGCCGACACGATCTGCGCCAATCTTCGGGCAAGGGGACACCGTGCCACTATCTATCATACTGGCATCGGACCAAATTTGCGGCGAGACAATCTACGCTTATTCCGCAAAGGTATATTCGACGTGCTGGTCTGCTGCAAAGCACTTGATGAGGGGATTAACGTTCCCGAAACGCAAGTAGGCATCTTAGCGAGTTCGACTGCAAGTAATCGCCAACGCATCCAAAGGCTCGGGCGACTGCTAAGGCCGGCACCAGGTAAAGCTCACGCGACGATTTACACTGTTTTTGCAACCGAAGAGGAGAAGAAGCGGCTGATCGGAGAAAAGGAACGCTTGGAGGGCATAGCTGAGATAAGGTGGCAAAAAGCAGGGCTAAACAGGCATGGCTAGGCTCCTGCACGCTGACATATGGTACGATCTGCTTCCGCCGGGTGCAATGTCAGAAAAGGTGTTCGAAGGGATCCTTTGCCAACATGCCGACGTGCTCGCTGGAAATTGTTTCCTACGACCTTTCAAGCTGACCGTCCGTGGATCAGAACGTGACGGAAAACCGGATTTAGTGCTTATCGATCAGGACTACCGTTTCTGGTGGGTGATTGAGGTCGAGCGCGGAGACCATGACCTGATCCGTCACGTTCTGCCGCAGATTCGGTGTTTTCGTACAGCATCGTACGGCCTAGAGGTGGCGGAGTACCTTGAGCGCCATAATCCCGATCTCGATCCTGTCCGACTACGCGATCTGATGCTAGGCGATCCGCCGGAGGTCGCTGTCGTTTCAGATCGATGGGACGAGACCTGGGAGCGGGAGATCAGGCTTGAGCAGGCCCGGTATCTTGCGGTGACGATATTTCGATCGGCCCAAAACCGATTGACCTTCATGCGGGAAGGATTTCTGCCGTCGCACGACGGATCTTATCTGACCGAATGCCTGACGACGGACTGGCTGGCCATCATGGCGCTAACGGTACGCGCTCCGGCAGCACTACCGATCGCGAATGGCGAGGTAATAGACCTCATCTTCCGCGGAAGCGCCATTGGATGGAAGCGGGTCGATACACAATCGAGCTGTGTGCTGATACCCCGACAGCGGGTAGACCTATTGCCGCAGACAACCTACCGAATAGAGAAGTCAACGGAAGGGACTCTTCATCTTGTCCCTCGAAGGAAAGCGCTATGACCGAGCTTCATCTGCAAGTGGGCCTCAACGCGATCACCCAGTACCGGCGCTTAGATTACACGCCTTGGCATGCCATCGCCGAGTTCGTCGATAATTCAACCCAATCGTATCTCAATAGTCGTGATGCGCTTCAAGAAGCGTTTGATAAGGATGAAGAGGGTTTTGAGGTCCATATCTCCTACGATCGGGATCACCCGGCTAGGCTTCGTGTAGCCGATAACGCAATGGGAATGTCTTTGCCCGAGCTTGAGCATGCGCTGCATATTGCTCGGCCTCCCAATAACACTGATGGTCGTAGCCGCTATGGCCTAGGGATGAAGACGGCAGCCTGTTGGGTGGGAAACGTCTGGACTATTACGACAAAGAAGCTTGGTAGCTCCGATGAGTATACTGTTCACGTAGATGTTGAGCAAATTGCTAAGGGCGATAGCGCGCTTCACGTCGATACGCGGAGCGGTCTTCCGTCTCATCAGCATTACACGATAATTGAGGTCATAGACCACAATAAGGAATTCAAAGGAAGAACTCTAGGTAAGATAAAAGACCATCTGCGATCGATGTACAGAAAGGACATTGAAAGCGGAAAATTAAAGATCTCCTGGCGCGGCGAGGAACTGGAATGGGAAGGGTTGGACGAGCACCTACTTCGGAATATAGCAGGAGACCTACACAAGAAAGATTTCAAATTTGAGGTTGATGGTCACACAATTCATGGATGGGCCGGAGTTCTAGAACGCGGAAAGCGCTCTGATGCCGGTTTCTCAATGCTTCAGGCCAATCGAGTCATTCGCGGATGGCCCTCCGCTTGGCGGCCAGAGCGAATTTACGGCGCCGAGCGCAACGACCTGATCAATCAGAGACTGATCGGAGAAATACATCTCGACGGCTTCGAGGTCACGCATACCAAAGACAATATTCAATGGCATGGCGATCAAGAAGAGCGGGTTGAAAAGATACTCGCACAGGAAATTGATAGCCTCGTCAAGATCGCTCGAAGCTTTCGAAAGAAGGATGATAGCTCATCAGGACCGTCTGACGCGGATATTGACTCCGCTGCGGCGGCACTTGCGGAGGAATTGAATTCACCCGAGATTGTTGACTCGATTAGCATCGACGATATTCCAGAAGATGATATAATTGGTGAAGGTTTTTCGAATGTAGCGGATGACGTCGAATCGAAAGGTACACCACGGATAAGCGCCAAGATCGGTAGCTTTATGGTGCATGTCTACCTCTCAGGAGACATGAGCCCTAATGATCCATACTTTATAGTAGACAGTGCAAGACCAGATGAAGTGATCATCATAATTAATCTATCGCATCCGTATTTACAGCAACTAGATGGACCTGTTGCAGTCCGAAACTATTTTAAGGACTGCATATACGACGGGCTTGCTGCACATCAATCTCAGAACAAGCGCGGTCGGATTGAGTGGAACACCGTTTCACTCCTCAAGGATCGCCTGTTGCGTGTTAGCTTTGAGATGATGGAAGCGGAGGCTGAAACGGAGGAATAGGTCCCCGCCGGACGATGGCCAAAGATAAAGTCTTTGAGCAAGAGCCCGGCGGAAACTTTGAAATCATATATGATAATGTCCTTTATCATGTGCTCTGCGCGAGCTAATGTGAAGCATGGTCAGACTTTCGGTTCCCTCTATCCCAGGAGCAATCCATGGACGTGGCAGTGTATGTGAAAGTGCGCCGTACGAACCGCGATCGCGTGGCCCTAGCGGATGGGGCAAGGCGTCAGGCGAACTATCTCGGACCCGAGGGGTTCGACGCAATAAGAGGTCAGACCGACGCACGCTTTCAGAAGCAGGACAATCACCGGCTCGTGTTCCGTTCGCTACGGCTC
>NZ_ARQE01000023.1 GCF_000382705.1 Aureimonas ureilytica DSM 18598 = NBRC 106430
GCATCGTGAAGGTGGGCGAGGAAGTCGAGATCGTCGGCATCCGCGACACCAAGAAGACGACGGTGACGGGCGTCGAGATGTTCCGCAAGCTTCTGGACCAGGGCCAGGCGGGCGACAACATCGGCGCGCTGGTTCGCGGCGTGGACCGCGAGGGCGTGGAGCGCGGCCAGGTTCTGTGCAAGCCGGGTTCGGTGAAGCCGCACACGCGCTTCATGGCCGAGGCCTACATCCTGACCAAGGAAGAGGGCGGCCGTCACACGCCGTTCTTCACGAACTACCGCCCGCAGTTCTACTTCCGCACGACGGACGTGACGGGCGTCGTCACGCTGCCCGAGGGCACCGAGATGGTGATGCCGGGCGACAACGTGACGATGGACGTCAAGCTGATCGTTCCGATCGCGATGGAAGAGAAGCTGCGCTTCGCGATCCGCGAGGGCGGCCGCACCGTCGGCGCCGGCATCGTCGCCTCGATCGTCGAGTAATCGAGCTTTAAGCTCTTGAAATGGAGGGCGCGGCGGTGCTACACCGCCGCGTTCTCTTTGCCCTACGGGGCGGTTTGGGCGCCGTTCAGGCGTCCTGTTTGAATTGGCTGAAGACTGTTTAGCGCTCGGAAAGCGCCGGTTCTCCGGCATGGCTCCGACGGAAGGACGAATGCAATGAACGGCCAGAATATCCGAATCCGCCTGAAGGCGTTCGACCACCGAGTGCTCGACGCTTCCACCCGCGAGATCGTATCCACGGCAAAACGCACTGGCGCGAACGTGCGCGGGCCGATCCCGCTGCCGACGCGCATCGAAAAGTTCACGGTGAACCGCTCGCCCCACATCGACAAGAAGTCGCGTGAGCAGTTCGAAATGCGGACGCACAAGCGGCTCCTCGACATCGTCGACCCGACCCCGCAGACCGTCGACGCGCTCATGAAGCTCGACCTCGCCGCTGGCGTCGACGTCGAGATCAAGCTCTGACGAGCCAAACAAGAACCGGACGGGTTTCGGCCCCAAGGTTCCTCTGAAGAAAGAACGAATATATGCGTTCAGGTGTGATTGCACAGAAGGTCGGCATGACCCGCATCTACAATGATGCGGGCGAACACGTGCCGGTTACGGTCCTGAAGATCGAGAATCTTCAGGTGATCGGTCAGCGGACCCAGGAGAAGAACGGGTACACCGCCGTTCAGCTCGGCGTCGGCGCTGCCAAGGTCAAGAACACGTCCAAGGCCATGCGCGGCGTCTTCGCCCAGGCCTCGGTCGAGCCCAAGCGCAAGGTCGCGGAATTCCGCGTCTCCGACGACAACCTCGTCGAGATCGGCGCTGAAATCACCGCCGAGCACTTCGTCGCGGGCCAGCTGGTGGACGTCACCGGCACCTCGATCGGTAAGGGCTTCGCGGGCGCCATGAAGCGCCACAATTTCGGCGGTCTTCGCGCCACGCACGGCGTCTCGGTGTCGCACCGCTCGCACGGTTCGACCGGCCAGCGTCAGGACCCGGGCAAGGTCTTCAAGAACAAGAAGATGGCCGGTCACATGGGCCAGACCCGCGTGACCACGCAGAACCTCGAAGTCGTTCGGACCGATGCGGACCGGGGTCTCATCCTCATCCGTGGCGCCGTTCCCGGCTCGAAGGGCGGTTGGATCCTCGTTCGCGACGCGGTCAAGATGCCGCTTCCGGCGAACGCTCCCAAGCCCGCCGCGATCCGCCAGGCCGGCAATAACGGCTCGGCCGCTGAAGCCGCTTCCGAGGGTAGCGAATAATGGACATCAAGATCACAACCCTTTCCGGCGGTGAAGCTGGTTCGGTGACGCTGGCGGACGAGATCTTCGGTCTCGAGCCGCGCGAGGACATCCTTCAGCGCGTCGTGCGCTGGCAGCTCGCCAAACGTCAGCAGGGCACGCACCAGTCGCTCGGCCGCGCCGAGATCGCTCGCACCGGCGCGAAGCTCTACAAGCAGAAGGGCACCGGCCGCGCTCGTCACGGTTCGGCTCGCGCTCCGCAGTTCCGCGGCGGCGGCAAGGCCCACGGCCCGGTCTCGCGTTCGCACGCTCATGACCTGCCCAAGAAGCTCCGCGCCCTCGGCCTCAAGCACGCGCTTTCGGCCAAGGCGAAGTCCGGCGGCCTGATCGTCGTCGACAACATCGCGTCGACCGACGGCAAGACCAAGGCGGTTGCCACGCAGCTCGCCGGTCTCGGCTGGACCAACGCGCTGATCATCGGCGGCGCCGAGCTCGACGTGAACTTCTCGCGTTCGGCTCGCAACCTTCCGAACATCGACGTGCTGCCGGTTCAGGGCATTAACGTCTATGACATTCTTCGCCGTCAGACGCTTGTCCTGTCGAAGGCGGCCGTCGAGGCTCTCGAGGAGCGCTTCAAATGACCGATCTTCGTCATTACGACGTCATCACCAGCCCGGTGATCACCGAGAAGTCGACCCTGGTGTCGGACTTCAACCAGGTGGTCTTCAACGTTCCCGGTACCGCGACCAAGCCGCAGATCAAGGCTGCCGTCGAGGCGCTCTTCGGCGTCAAGGTCACGGGCGTGAACACGCTGGTCCGCAAGGGCAAGACCCGTCGCTTCAAGGGCCGTCTCGGCCGCCAGAGCGACCAGAAGAAGGCGATCGTGACGCTGGCCGAAGGCCAGTCCATCGACGTCTCGACCGGTCTCTGACGGTTGGCCGCGAGGAATTGAGAACATGGCACTGAAAAGCTTCAACCCGGTCACCCCGAGCCAGCGCCAGCTGGTCATCGTCGACCGTTCGGGTCTCTGGAAGGGCAAGCCGGTCAAGCAGTTGACCGAAGGCTTGCACTCGAAGGGCGGCCGCAACAACATGGGCCGCATCACGGCCCGTTATCAGGGCGGCGGTCACAAGCGCACCTATCGCATGATCGACTTCAAGCGTCGCAAGCTTGACGTCGTCGGCACGGTGGAGCGTCTCGAGTACGATCCGAACCGCACCGCGTTCATCGCCCTCATCCGCTATGCGGACGGTGAACTCTCCTACATCCTGGCCCCGCAGCGCCTCGCCGCCGGTGATCAGATCGTCTCCGGCCTGTCCGGCGTCGACGTGAAGCCGGGCAACGCGATGCCGCTGTCGGCCATGCCCGTCGGCACCATCATCCACAATGTGGAGATGAAGCCGGAGAAGGGCGGCCAGATCGCTCGTTCGGCTGGCGCCTACGCCCAGCTCGTCGGTCGTGACCAGGGCATGGCGATCCTTCGCCTCAACTCGGGCGAGCAGCGTCTCGTCCCCGGCTCGTGCTTCGCCACGGTCGGTGCCGTGTCCAATCCGGACCACGGCAACATCAATCTGGGCAAGGCCGGTCGCTCGGTCTGGCTCGGACGTCGGCCCCATGTTCGCGGTGTCGCGATGAACCCGGTCGATCACCCGCATGGCGGCGGCGAAGGCCGCACCTCGGGTGGCCGTCACCCGGTCTCGCCCTGGGGCAAGCCGACGAAGGGCAAGCGGACGCGTCAGAACAAGTCCACGGACAAGTTCATCATGCGCTCGCGCCATCAGCGCAAGAAGTAAGGGAAACACTCCATGACACGTTCCGTCTGGAAAGGTCCGTTCGTTGATGGCTACCTGCTGAAGAAGGCCGATAAGGTCCGCTCCGGCGGTCGCAACGAAGTCATCAAGATCTGGACCCGTCGGTCCACGATCCTGCCGCAGTTCGTGGGTCTCACGTTCGGCGTCTACAACGGCAACAAGCACATCCCGGTCACGGTCAACGAGGATATGGTCGGACACAAGTTCGGCGAATTCTCCCCGACCCGCACCTATTACGGCCACGGCGCCGACAAGAAGGCGAAGAGGAAGTAACATGGGCAAGGCCAAGGCCGAGCGCGTGCTGAAGGACAACGAGGCGCGCGCAGTCGCTCGCACCATCCGCGTCAGCCCGCAGAAGTTGAACCTGGTCGCGCAGTTGATCCGCGGCAAGAAGGTGGATCGCGCTCTCGCGGACCTCACCTTCTCGCGCAAGCGGATCGCCGAGACCGTGAAGAAGACGCTGGAAAGCGCCATCGCCAACGCCGAGAACAATCACGATCTCGACGTCGACGCTCTGGTGGTCTCCGAGGCGTTCGTCGGCAAGTCGATCACGATGAAGCGTTTCCACGCTCGTGGCCGCGGTCGCGCGAGCCGGGTCGAGAAGCCCTTCTCGCATCTGACGATCGTGGTTCGTGAAGTTGCCGAAGAGGGAGCCGCGTAATGGGTCAGAAAGTCAATCCGATTGGCCTGCGCCTCGGCATCAACCGGACCTGGGATTCGCGCTGGTTCGCGAACACCAACGAGTACGGCAAGCTGCTTCACGAGGACCTTGCGATCCGCAAGTACCTCATGAACGAGCTGAAGCAGGCGGCGGTCTCCAAGATCGTCATCGAGCGTCCGCACAAGAAGTGCCGCGTCACGATCCACTCGGCTCGCCCGGGCATCGTGATCGGCAAGAAGGGCGCCGACATCGAGAAGCTTCGCAAGAAGCTCTCGTCGATGACGAACGCCGAGACGCACATCAACATCGTTGAAGTGCGCAAGCCCGAGACCGACGCGACTCTCGTCGCGCAGGGCATCACGCAGCAGCTCGAGCGTCGTATCGCGTTCCGTCGCGCCATGAAGCGCGCCGTTCAGTCCGCGATGCGCCTCGGCGCCGAGGGCATCCGCATCAACTGCTCGGGTCGTCTGGGCGGCGCGGAAATCGCCCGCATGGAGTGGTACCGCGAGGGACGCGTTCCCCTGCACACGCTCCGCGCGGACGTGGATTACGGCACGGCCGAGGCGCACACCGCCTACGGCGTCTGCGGCGTCAAGGTCTGGATCTTCAAGGGCGAAATCCTCGAGCACGATCCGATGGCCTCCGAGCGCCGCGCGGTCGAAGGCGAAGCGTCGGGTGGCGGCAACAACCGTCGTCGCGAGCGCGATCGCGATCACGCCTGATAGGCCAGCCCCGGAGTAGATGAAATGTTGCAGCCAAAGCGCACGAAGTTCCGGAAGGCGTTCAAGGGACGCATTCACGGTGCTTCCAAGGCCGGCGCGGTTCTGAGCTACGGAACCTTCGGCCTCAAGGCTCTCGAGCCGGAGCGCGTCACCGCACGTCAGATCGAGGCGGCTCGCCGCGCGATCACGCGTCAGATGAAGCGTCAGGGCCGGGTGTGGATCCGGATCTTCCCGGACCTTCCGGTGACCGCGAAGCCGACCGAAGTCCGCATGGGTAAGGGCAAGGGCGCGATCGAATACTGGGCGGCTCGCGTCGCTCCCGGTCGCATCATGTTCGAGATCGACGGCGTTGCCGAGGACGTGGCCCGCGAGGCGCTTCGTCTGGGCGCGGCGAAGCTCCCGATCCGTACCCGTTTCATTCAGCGCATCGCCGAATAAGGGGGGAGGGATCATGAAAGCCAACGATCTCGTCACCAAGACGCAGGACGAACTGACCGACGAACTCGGCAAGCTGAAAAAAGAGCAGTTTAATCTGCGCTTCCAGCGTGCTACAGGCCAGCTCGAAAATACGGCGCGGGTCAAGGAAATCCGCCGCGACATCGCCCGTATCAAGACCATCGCCCGCCAGAAGGCGGACACGGCCAAGGCCTGAAGGTAGATTTGAACTATGCCGAAACGCGTTTTGCAGGGGACCGTGGTCTCCGATAAGAATGACAAGACGGTCGTCGTGCTCGTGGAGCGTCGCTTCACGCATCCGCTCTTCAAGAAGACCGTTCGTCGGTCCAAGAAGTACAAGGCGCACGACGAGTCGAACCAGTACAAGACCGGCGACATGGTCTCCATCGAGGAGACCAAGCCGATCTCCAAGGACAAGACCTGGATCGTCGTTGCGGGCGAAGCAGCGGCTCGTTGAACAACTTGTGCCGGGGTGAAGCGCGCGATCCTGCGCTCCCCGGCCGCTCGTTTATTTGAAGGCGGCCTCACATGATTCAGATGCAAACAAACCTCGATGTGGCGGACAATTCCGGCGCACGTCGTGTCATGTGCATCAAAGTGCTGGGCGGTTCCAAGCGGAAGTATGCTTCGGTCGGCGACATCATCGTCGTTTCGATCAAGGAAGCCATTCCGCGTGGCCGCGTGAAGAAGGGTGACGTGATGAAGGCGGTGGTCGTTCGCACCGCCAAGGACATCCGTCGTCCCGATGGTTCGGTGATCCGGTTCGACCGCAATGCGGCCGTCCTCATCGACAACAAGAAAGAGCCGGTCGGCACCCGTATCTTCGGACCGGTTCCCCGCGAGCTTCGCGCGCGGAACCACATGAAGATCATTTCCCTGGCACCTGAAGTGCTGTAAGGAGCCGGTTCTATGCAGAAGATCAAGAAGGGCGACAAGGTCGTCGTACTCGCCGGTAAGGACAAGGGCCGTACCGGCACCGTTACCCAGGTGATGCCGAAGGACGACCGCGCGGTCGTTTCCGGCGTCAACATGGTGAAGCGCCACCAGAAGCAGACGGCCAGCCAGGAAGCCGGCATCGTCTCCAAGGAGGCCCCGATCCATCTGTCCAACCTTTCGGTCGCCGACCCGAAGGATGGCAAGCCGACCCGCGTCGGCTTCAAGGTCGTCGGTGAAGGTGAGAACGCCAAGAAGGTCCGTTTCGCCAAGCGTTCGGGAGAACAGATCGATGGCTGACACCAACACCAGCTACACGCCGCGCCTGAAGTCGGTCTACAACGCCGAGATCCGCAAGCAGCTTCTCGAGGAGTTCAAGTACTCCAACGAGATGCAGGTTCCGCGCCTCGACAAGGTCGTGATCAACATGGGCGTCGGTGAGGCCACCGGCGATTCCAAGAAGCCGACGGTCGCCGCCGAGGACCTCGCCCTGATCGCCGGTCAGAAGCCGGTCATCACGCGTGCGCGCAACTCCATCGCGGGCTTCAAGGTCCGTGAGAACATGCCGATCGGGGCGAAGGTCACCCTTCGCAAGGACCGCATGTATGAATTCGTGGATCGCCTGGTCCAGATCGCGCTCCCGCGCGTTCGCGACTTCCGCGGCCTCAACCCCAAGAGCTTCGACGGACGTGGCAATTTCGCCATGGGCCTGAAGGAGCATATCGTGTTCCCCGAGATCAACTACGACAAGGTTGATCAGATGTGGGGCATGGACATCATCGTGTGTACGACGGCGCAGACCGACGAGGAAGCACGGGCCCTTCTGAAGGCGCTCAACTTCCCGTTCCGCCAGTAACGGCAGGCGAAAGGACAAGATATGGCTAAGAAAAGCGCCATCGAGAAGAACAAGCGACGCGAGAAGCTCGTCGCCAAGTACGCGGCGAAGCGTGAGGCCCTCAAGGCCGTCACGATGAACCAGTCGGCGAGCATGGAGGAGCGCTTCCGCGCTCAGCTCCAGCTGGCCGAACTGCCGCGCAACTCGGCGAAGGTCCGCATCCGCAATCGCTGCGAAGTGACGGGTCGTCCCCGTGCTTACTACCGTAAGCTGAAGATGAGCCGTATCGCGCTGCGCGATCTCGGCAACACGGGCCAGGTGCCCGGTATCGTCAAGTCGAGCTGGTAAGGAGCATTCGAGATGGCTTTGTCCGATCCTCTCGGCGATATGCTGACCCGCATCCGCAACGCGACGATGCGCAACAAGACCACAGTCGCGACGCCCGCTTCCAAGCTTCGCGCCCGTGTCCTCGACGTCCTGAAGGACGAGGGTTACATCCGTGGCTACACGGAAACCCGTTTCGAGAACGGCACGGCTGAGTTCACGATCGAGCTCAAGTATTACGAGGGCGCGTCGGTGATCAAGGAGATCGCCCGCGTGTCGAAGCCCGGCCGCCGCGTGTACGTCTCCTCCAAGACGATCCCGCATGTCGCCAACGGTCTCGGCATCTCGGTCCTTTCCACGCCCAAGGGCGTGATGGCCGACCACGCCGCCCGTGAACAGAATGTCGGTGGCGAGATCCTCTGCCGCGTCTTCTGACGCGGCATCAGGATCCGTTTTCGACTAATCGACAGGTTCAACGATGTCTCGTATTGGTAAGAAGCCGGTCGCTGTGCCGGCGGGCGTGACCGCCTCCGTGGACGGTCAGACGGTCAAGGCGAAGGGTCCGAAGGGCGAGCTGTCTTTCGTCGTCAACGAGGAAGTCCTCGTGAAGATGGAAGAGGGCGCGATCAAGGTCGATCCGCGTGACGAATCCAAGGATGCGCGTTCGAAGTGGGGCATGTCCCGCACGATGATCGTGAACATCCTTTCGGGTGTGAAGGACGGTTTCGAGAAGCGTCTCGAAATCAACGGCGTCGGTTACCGCGCGTCCATGCAGGGCAAGAACCTGCAGCTGGCGCTCGGCTTCAGCCATGACGTTCTGTATCCGGTGCCGGAAGGCATCTCGATCGCTGTTCCCAAGCCGACGGAAATCGTCGTCACGGGCATCGACAAGCAGAAGGTCGGCCAGGTCGCCGCCGAGATCCGCGAGTTCCGCGGACCCGAGCCCTACAAGGGCAAGGGCGTGAAGTATGCGGGCGAGAAGATCGTCCGTAAGGAAGGCAAGAAGAAGTAAGGCTCGGATCATGGCTACGCAGAAGGAACTCCTCCGCCGCCGCGCGTCCCGCGTGCGTCGTGCGCTGAAGGCCGTTTCGAACGGCCGTCCGCGCCTTTCGATTCACCGCTCGTCCAAGCACATCTACGCGCAGGTCATCGACGACGCGCAGGGCAAGACCCTGGCCGCGGCTTCGACGCTCGACACGTCGCTGCGCTCGGACCTGAAGACCGGCGCCGACACGGCCGCCGCGGCCGCCGTCGGCAAGCTCGTCGCTGAGCGCGCCAAGGAAGCCGGCGTCACCGACGTCGTCTTCGACCGCGGCGCCTTCATCTACCACGGCCGCGTGAAGTCGCTGGCCGATGCCGCTCGCAAGGGTGGCCTCAACTTCTGATTTCGCATCCCGCTCAGCGGGATCGATGTTCGCATGAGCGGCGAAGCGGGTTTCCTCGCTGCGCCGTTCATGCTTTAAGCCGGGTGCCGCTCGATCGGCACCTTCCCAAGACGCCTCCGGAAAAAAATAAGGACAGGATATGGCGCCTCGTAACGAACGCAACGATCGCGAAGAGCGCGATGACGGTTTCGTCGACAAGCTGGTTCACATCAATCGCGTCGCCAAGGTGGTGAAGGGCGGCCGTCGCTTCGGCTTCGCCGCTCTCGTCGTCGTCGGCGATCTCAAGGGCCGCGTCGGCTTCGGCCACGGCAAGGCGCGCGAAGTGCCTGAGGCCATCCGCAAGGCCACCGAAGCCGCCAAGCGCGAGCTGATCTTCGTGCCGCTGCGCGACGGTCGCACGCTGCACCACGACGTCCACGGTCGCCACGGTGCCGGCAAGGTGATTCTCCGCACGGCCGAGGCCGGTACGGGCATCATCGCTGGTGGTCCGATGCGCGCCGTGTTCGAGGCGGTCGGCATGCACGACGTCGTCGCCAAGTCGCTCGGTTCCTCGAACCCCTACAACATGGTGCGCGCCACGTTCGACGCTCTGAAGGGTCAGATGCACCCCAAGGACGTCGCTGCCCGTCGCGGCATCAAGTATTCCACGCTGCAGGCGCGTCGTCGCGACGTCGTCGGCGCGGGCTCGGAAGACTGATGCGGGCAGGGGCGCGGCCTCGCTGCTGCCCCGTCGCATCCTTCGTAGGATAGAGGAGCCTAGACATGGCTGAGAAGAACCCCATGGGCAAGACCGTCACCGTTCAGCAGGTCGGCAGCCCCCTTCGCCGTCCGGGCGACCAGCGTTCCACGCTGATCGGTCTGGGCCTGAACAAGATGCACCGCACGCGCACGCTGGAGGACACGCCTTCGGTTCGTGGCATGATCGCCAAGGTCAGCCACCTCGTTCGCGTCGTCGACGGCCAGTAAGCCGGGAGCGAGATGATGAAGCTTAACGAAATCGCCGACAAGGAAGGCGCGACGCATTCGCGCAAGCGTCTAGGCCGCGGTATCGGCTCGGGATCGGGCAAGACCGGTGGTCGCGGCGTGAAGGGTCAGAAGGCGCGTTCGGGCGTGGCGATCAACGGGTTCGAGGGTGGCCAGATGCCGCTCTACCGTCGTCTCCCCAAGCGCGGCTTCGTGAACATCTTCGCGAAGGATTACAACGTCGTGTCGCTGTCGCGCATCGCTCAGGCGGTGGAAGCGGGCAAGCTCGACGCGTCCTCGACGATCGACGTCGCGGCGCTCAAGGCCGCCGGCGTGGTTCGCCGCGTTCGTGACGGCCTGCGCGTTCTCGGCGACGGCGAAATCTCCTCGAAGCTGACGATCGTCGCCGATGGCGCGTCGAAGTCGGCCGTCGAGAAGGTCGCCAAGGCCGGCGGATCGCTCACCGTGACGCAGAAGGTCGAAGCCGAGGCGTAAGCCTTTCCGCATCGTCCAACGTTGGAAGCCGCCTGCCTCGCAGGCGGCTTTTTTCGTATCGGCGCGATTTTCGCACGGAAAGCGCTTGTCTTTCCGTCAGCAAAATCGTTTGAAACAATGCAGTATGAGCGTTCCTGAATCGTGTCGGTTCGGGGGAGGGGAAACCTGCGCTCGGGGGCAACCCGGAGAGATCTCACTCATGGCATCCGCTGCGGAACAACTCGCCGCAAACCTGAACTTCGCTGCCTTCTCGAAGGCGGACGACCTGAAGAAGCGCATCTGGTTCACGCTGGGCGCGCTCCTGGTCTACCGCCTCGGAACGTACATTCCGATGCCGGGCATCGACCCGCATGCGCTGGCGCAGGCCTTCGAGCAGCAGTCGACCGGCATTCTCGGCCTGTTCAACATGTTCGCGGGCGGCGCCGTCGGTCGCATGGCGATCTTCGCGCTGGGCATCATGCCCTACATTTCCGCGTCGATCATCATCCAGCTCATGACGTCGGTCATCCCGTCGCTCGAAGCCCTCAAGAAGGAAGGCGAGCAGGGGCGCAAGGTCATCAACCAGTACACGCGCTACGGCACCGTGCTTCTGGCGACCGTGCAGGCCTATGGCATTGCAGCGGGCCTTCAATCCTCCAGCAATATCGTCACCAATCCCGGCACGTTCTTCCTCGTGTCGAGCGTCATCACGCTGGTCGGCGGCACGATGTTCCTAATGTGGCTCGGCGAGCAGATCACCGCGCGCGGCATCGGCAACGGCATCTCGCTGATCATCTTCGCGGGCATTGCGGCGAACCTGCCCTCGGCCATGGCGAACCTCCTCGAACTCGGCCGCACCGGCGCGCTGTCCACCGCCATCATCCTTCTGGTGATCGTGGTCGTGGTGCTCTGCATCGCGGGCGTCGTGTTCTTCGAGCGTGCGCAGCGTCGCCTGCTGATCCAGTACCCCAAGCGCCAGGTCGGCAACCGGATGTTCCAGGGCGACACGTCGCACCTGCCGCTGAAGCTGAACACCGCCGGCGTCATTCCGCCGATCTTCGCGTCCTCGCTGCTGCTGCTGCCGGTGACGATCGCCAACTTCGCGGACACGAGCAAGCTTCCGGGCTGGGCGACGGGTGTGATCGCCTCGCTCGGTCACGGCCGCCCGCTCTACATGTTCCTCTATGCGGCGATGATCGCCTTCTTCGCCTTCTTCTACACCGCCATCGTCTTCAATCCGAAGGAAACCGCGGACAATCTGAAGAAGCATGGCGGCTTCATTCCGGGCATCCGCCCGGGTGATCGCACGGCGGACTATATCGACTATGTGCTGACCCGCATCACGGTGGTCGGCGCCATCTACCTCATGGTCATCTGCCTTCTGCCGGAAATCCTGATTTCCGCCGCAGGCATCCCGTTCTATCTCGGCGGGACCTCGCTTTTGATCGTGGTATCGGTCACCATGGACACGGTGGCGCAGGTGCAGGGGCATCTGCTGGCCCATCAATACGAGGGCCTCGTGAAGAAGGCCAAGCTGCGCGGAGGCAGGCGGGGAACGCGATGAGACTGATTTTGTTGGGGCCTCCGGGGGCGGGGAAGGGCACGCAAGCCCAGCGGCTCATCGAGAAATACGGCATCCCGCAGCTCTCCACGGGGGACATGCTGCGCGAGGCCGTGGCCAAGCAGACCGAGATCGGCAAGCGGGCGCAGGCGGTGATGGATGCGGGGCAGCTCGTGTCCGACGAGATCGTGATCGGCATCGTCGCCGATCGCATCGAGCAGCCGGATGCGCGCAAGGGCTTCGTGCTCGACGGGTTCCCGCGGACGCTCGCGCAGGCGGAAGCGCTGGACCGGATGCTGGAAAGCCGGGGCCTGTCGATCGACGCGGTGATCGAGTTCAAGGTGGACGAGGAAAAGCTCGTCGCCCGGATCGAGAAGCGCGCCAGGGAAACCGAAGCGGCGGGCCTGCCCGTGCGCAAGGACGACACGCCGGAGGTCTTCAAGCGGCGTCTCGTGGAGTTCCGCGCCCTGACCGCCGCGGTGGCGCCGTTCTATCGCGAACGTGGGCTGTCGCATCAGATCGACGGCATGGCCTCGATCGACGAGGTCAGCGCGCAGATCGACGCCGTTCTGAAGCAGGCCGTCGCGGCCTGACGGTTCCGATGGTCCCGCCTTGTTGCGGGACCATCATCAGACCATATTGACGAAACCGACCCGAATCTTATAAGGGTCGGCCCAATTCGCGCACAAATGAGCGATCGGTTCGCCGCCCGGCGGGGTGGTGCCGGTCGTTCCGCGTTTGAAGAGAGCGGTTCTGTTCCGCTCGACCATGGTTCGTCGCGGCGGATCCGCGACATAAGGAGGCTCACTTGGCCCGTATTGCTGGTGTCAACATCCCGACCGGGAAGCGCGTCGTCATCGCGCTTCAGTACATCCACGGCATCGGCCCGCGTTTCGCGGCCGAAATCGTCGAGAAGGTCAATCTGTCCGCTGAACGTCGTGTCAACGACCTGAGCGACGCCGAAGTCCTGCAGATTCGCGAAATCATCGACCGCGACTACCGCGTCGAGGGTGACCTGCGTCGCGAGACCTCGATGAACGTCAAGCGTCTGATGGACCTCGGCTGCTACCGCGGCCTGCGTCATCGTCGCGGCCTGCCGGTTCGCGGTCAGCGCACGCACACGAACGCCCGCACCCGCAAGGGTCCGGCGAAGCCGATCGCCGGCAAGAAGAAGTAACGAGAATGCGCGCCGGGCGCTTCGCTCGGCTGGTGCATTCATGCCTCGCCTGAGAGGGCGAGGCAGGTGGAGCCGCCGGTGTTACGGCGGTGTCGAGATCCAAGGAAAAAGAAAATGGCTAAAGAAGCGCAGCGCGTCCGCCGCCGGGAACGCAAGAACATCATCTCCGGCGTGGCGCATGTGAACTCCTCGTTCAACAACACGCTCATCACGATCACCGACGCGCAGGGCAACACGATCGCCTGGTCGTCCGCCGGTGCTCAGGGCTTCAAGGGTTCGCGTAAGTCCACGCCCTTCGCCGCGCAGATCGCCGCCGAAGACGCCGCCAAGAAGGCGCAGGAGCACGGCATGCGCACGCTCGAAGTCGAGGTTTGCGGTCCGGGTTCGGGTCGTGAGTCGGCTCTGCGCGCGCTCCAGGCTTCGGGCTTCACGATCACGTCGATCCGCGACGTGACGCCGATCCCGCACAACGGCGTGCGCCCCCGCAAGAAGCGCCGCGTCTAACGATCCTTCTGGATCGATCGAATTGCCGCGCGCCCCAACGGGCGCGCGGCTTTCGCCGTATGAGGGAAGCCGATCCTTCCCGGTCAGATTGATCGCCACGATTGGATGGTGGCGACGTTACTGAAAGGCTCGCGTCATGATCGCCAGCAACTGGCAAAACCTCACCAAGCCGAACCAGGTCGTCTTCAAGAGCGGCGGCAGCCGCACGAAGGCATCCCTGGTGGCGGAACCGTTGGAGCGCGGCTTCGGCCTGACGCTGGGCAACGCGTTGCGCCGCGTGCTCCTGTCCTCGCTCCAGGGCGCGGCCGTCACCGCGATCCAGATCGACGGCGTCTTGCATGAATTCTCCTCGATCGCCGGCGTGCGCGAGGACGTGACCGACATCGTCCTGAACGTGAAGGAGGTCGCGATCGGGATGCAGGGCGAAGGCCCCAAGCGCATGGTCCTGCGCAAGTCCGGGCCGGGCGTCGTCACAGCCGGCGACATCCAGACCGTCGGCGACATCGAGATCCTGAACCCCGAGCACGAGATCTGCACGCTCGACGAGGGCGCCGAGATCCGCATGGAGTTCACGGTCAACACCGGCAAGGGCTACGTCCCCGCCGACCAGAACCGCGCCGAGGATGCGCCGATCGGGCTGATCCCTGTCGATGCGCTGTTCTCGCCGGTCAAGAAGGTGTCCTACAAGGTCGAGAACACCCGCGAGGGGCAGGACCTGAACAAGGACAAGCTCACGATGGAAATCGTGACCGACGGTTCGATCACCGGCGAGGACGCCGTGGCCTATGCCGCGCGCATCCTGCAGGATCAGCTCTCGGTCTTCGTGAACTTCGAGGAGCCGCAGCGCGAAGTGCGCGGCGCCGAGGAGCAGATCGCCGAGCTCGCCTTCAACCCCGCGCTTCTTAAGAAGGTGGACGAGCTGGAGCTTTCGGTCCGTTCGGCCAACTGCCTGAAGAACGACAACATCGTCTATATCGGCGACCTGATCCAGAAGACCGAGGCGGAAATGCTCCGCACGCCGAACTTCGGACGCAAGTCGCTGAACGAGATCAAGGAAGTGCTCGCCTCGATGGGCCTGCACCTTGGTATGGAAGTGAACGCCTGGCCGCCGGAGAATATCGACGACCTGGCCAAGCGCTACGAAGATCAGTACTGATCCCCAACGAGGGGGCCGGCGGTTCGCCGCCGGTCGCCGAGCTTCGAACCCTTAAAAGATTCAAAGGCACATGCGCCGGGTTCAACCGGATTGCGAGGATGCCGACCCCGGCGAAAGCCGGACCTTCTGAACGGAGACTGACATGCGTCACGGTAATAGCGGCCGTAAACTCAACCGCACCCACGAGCATCGCAAGGCGATGTTCGCCAACATGGTGGCTTCGCTGATCGAGCACGAGCAGATCGTGACGACCCTGCCGAAGGCGAAGGAACTGCGTCCGATCGTCGAGAAGATGATCACGCTCGGCAAGCGCGGCGACCTCCATGCCCGTCGTCAGGCGATCAGCCAGGTGCGCGACGAAACCGTGATCAAGAAGCTCTTCGCGACGCTCGCGCCCCGCTATGCGGACCGCAACGGCGGCTACACGCGCGTCCTGAAGGCTGGCTTCCGTCGCGGCGACAACGCTCCGATGGCGGTCATCGAGTTCGTCGATCGTGACGTCGACGCGCGCGGCGCTGTCGATCGCGCCCGCCTCGAGGCGGAAGCGGCGTCGGGCGACGCCGCCTGATCGGCGCGCTGCTCAAAATACATTGATCGAGAAGGGCCCGTGACGGGCCCTTCTTCGTTTCCGCGCTAGGATTCTGCGTGAATCGGAGGCGCCACAGCATGACGTTCAGCCAAGAGACCATCCTCGTGACCGGCTGCACGGGGTTCATCGCCAAGCATATCGTCCTGCGCCTCGTCGAAGGCGGTGCTCATGTGCGAGGCACGCTGCGCGACCCGGCACGCGCAAAGGAAATCCATCAGCTCCTCGACGCCGCGGGTCTGCCGCGCGGGCGCTTCGAAGCCGTCGTTGCGGATCTCGAACGCGACGAGGGCTGGCGCGAGGCGGCGCAAGGCTGCCGCTTCGTCCTGCACACGGCCTCGCCCTTTCCGGCGGCCCAGCCGCGCGACAAGTTCGCGCTCGTCCCGCCCGCGCGAGACGGCGCGGTGCGCGCCTTGACCGCCGCCAAGGAAGCGGGTGCGCAACGGGTCGTGATGACCTCCTCCGTCGCGGCCATCTTCTACGGCCATGGACGCGATCGCTCGCGGCTGTTCACGGAGCGGGACGTCTCCGACGTCGATAGCCCGAACATCTCGCCCTATGCCGTGTCCAAGACCGAGGCCGAGAAGGCGGCCTGGGAGACGCTCGCCGGCAGTTCCACCGAACTCGTGACGATCAACCCCTCGCTCGTGTTTGGGCCTTTGCTCGATGCGCGGCTGGGCACGTCCGCCTCGATCGTGCGGATGATGATGAACGGACGCTTCCCCGCGCTCCTCGATATCGGCTTCGGCATCGTCGACGTGCGCGACGTCGCGGCGGCCCATGTCGCGGCATTGCAGGTGCCGGAAGCGCGGGGGCGGCGTTTCATCGTCAGCGGCGGGGCGCTTTCGCTTCGAGAGATTTCTGAGGTCCTCGCACGGGAGTTCCCCGATCTGGCGCGGCGTTTGCCGCTGCGCACTTTTCCGACCTGGCCCATCGAGATGGCCGCGCGCGTTTCGCGCCGCGCCCGAATGCTGGCGGCGGAACTCGGCGCCCCCAAGCGGCTCGACGCAAGGCCGGCGAAGGAGGTTCTCGGTCTCGGCTTCCACACGCCGGAAGAGGCGGTCCGAGCGCTCGCCGAGTCGCTGATCCGCTTCGATCTGGTGAAGAGGTGAACGAGTCGTGAAGATCGAAGATCAACTTCACGTTTCGCCCGGTTTCCACAAGTGACCCCGATATTTTCGACAAATCCGCGCTGTTGCAGCAGCGCGATAGCGACCTTGTGCGGGCCTGTGCGATAGCTGTTGCAACGGAGACACCCCCCGCGAAGACCTGCCCGAGACCGGCAACCTTTTCCGCTCCATGGCATTTTCGAGGCAACGGGATCGCCGCCCCGAGCGGTCGCAAGCTTTACACGGAATAAACGAAAATCATGGAAAATCGCGTCAACTCCATCCCAGCCGGCGGGTTCTCGATGCGTCGTACTGTTCTCACCCTTTTGGGCGCGACATTGGCTTTTGGTGTGCTGACCGCCAGCTACGCGACGGCCGAACTGCCCGAGACGGCCGCCGTCTCGATCGAGCGGACGATCGTGGCGCGCTGAGCGCGAGCTCCATTCCAGTCGTTGAAGAAAGGGCCGCGAGGCCCTTTTTTCTTGTCCTGGCGCTTCTGCCGGGATTGAGCCCTATTTAGCGCCAGAAGCTGCGAACCACCGAATCATGGTTCGCATGTCGCATGGAGCTTTGCATGACACGCTTTCGCTTGGCGGGGGCCGCCCTTTTCCTGTCCGCTTCGGTCCTGGCCGGGAGCGCGATGGCGCAGCCGGCCTCCAACATGCCGGTGCCGGTTCAGCCCGTGGAGCGTGCGCCGAGCGGGGAGGCGGAGGTGAAGCTCACCTTCGCGCCGCTCGTGAAGAAGACCGCGCCGGCCGTCGTCAATGTCTACGCCGCCAAGCGCGTGCCCCAGCGCAGCCCCTTTGCGGGCGATCCGTTCTTCGAGCAGTTCTTCGGCAACCAGCTGCGCCGCCCGCGCCTGGAATCCTCGCTCGGCTCCGGCGTGATCGTGGACCCGTCCGGCCTCATCGTAACCAACAACCACGTCATTGAAGGCGCGGACGAGGTGCGCGTGGCGCTGGCCGATGGGCGCGAGTTCGACGCGGAGATTCTCCTGAAGGACCGCCGCGCCGATCTCGCGGTTCTGCGGATTCAGGGCGACAAGCCGTTCCCGATCGCCCCCATCGCCGATTCGGATACGGCCGAAATCGGTGATCTCGTTCTAGCGATCGGCAACCCGTTCGGCATCGGGCAGACGGTGACGAGCGGCATCGTCTCGGCGCTCGCGCGCACGCATGTCGGCTCCGACGATCTCGGCTATTTCATTCAAACGGACGCCGCCATCAATCCCGGCAATTCGGGCGGCGCGCTGATCGACATGCGCGGCGAGCTGGTCGGTGTGAACACGGCGATCTTCTCGCGCTCGGGCGGCTCGCTCGGCATCGGCTTCGCGATTCCCTCCAACATGGTGCGCGCCTTCGTGGATGCGGCGCGCGAGGGCAGGCCCTTCCTGCGGCCCTATGTCGGCGCGAGCTTCGTTCCGGTGACGCCCGACATCGCCGAGGCGATCGGCCTGGAGCGGCCGACCGGCGCGCTGGTGCAGGGTGTGGTGGACGGCGGGCCGGCCTCGGAGGCGGGCTTGCGGCCGGGCGACGTCGTTCTCGGCATGGACGGTTTCACGATCGAGGGGCCCGACTCGCTCGGCTATCGCCTGGCGACCGCTGGGCTCGACCGGGAAACCGAGCTCACCGTGCGCTCCAGCGACGGAAAGACCGAGCGCGTGCGGCTGGAGCTTGCCGAAGCGCCCGAAACGCCGCCGCGCGACGAGCGCACGCTGGAGGGGCAGACGCCCTTCTCGGGCGCGACCGTCGTCAATCTCTCGCCGCGCGTCGCGGACGAGCTGGAACTGCAGCAGAACAAGAACGGCGTCGTCGTCACCGAGGTCGAGCCGAGAAGCGCTGCCGCGCGGCTGGGTCTCCAGCCCAAGGACATCGTCCTGTCGCTGAACGGGCGCGAGGTCGAATCCACCGCCGATCTGGAACGGCGCGCCGAGGATGGCCGTCGCGGCTGGCGTCTGGAAGTCGAGCGGGACGGCAAGGTGCTGACCCAGCTCGTTCGCTAAGGGAGGGCGGCCGATGGCCGATCTGTTCGGAGAGGCCGCGCCAGCGGAGCCGCGCCCTCGCGCGGCGACACCCAAAGCGCCCGCACGGCCGGGTCCGCTCGCCGATCGGCTGCGGCCGCGCTCCCTGTCGGAGGTGGTGGGGCAGGAACACCTGACCGGGCCGGACGGGGTCCTGACCCGGATGCTCGCCAATGGCAGTCTTGGCTCGATCATCTTCTGGGGGCCGCCCGGCACCGGCAAGACCACGGTGGCGCGGCTTCTCGCCAGCGAGGTCGATTTCGCCTTCGAGCAGATCTCGGCGATCTTCTCGGGCGTCGCGGACTTGAAGAAGGTTTTCGAGACGGCGCGGTTGCGCCGCGCCAACGGACGCCAGACGCTTCTCTTCGTGGACGAGATCCACCGCTTCAACCGCGCGCAGCAGGACAGTTTCCTGCCCGTGATGGAAGACGGCACGGTGATCCTCGTCGGCGCGACGACGGAGAACCCGTCCTTCGAACTGAACGCCGCGCTCCTGTCCCGCGCGCGCGTCCTGACCTTCCATGCGCATGACGAGACGAGCCTCAAGCATCTCCTGGAGCGGGCGGAGGAGATGGAGAACCGCCCGCTGCCGCTCGACGCGCAAGCCCGCGCCGTTCTCCTGCGCATGGCCGACGGCGACGGGCGCGCGGTCCTCACGCTGGCGGAGGAAGTCTGGCGCGCCGCCAAGCCGGGCGAGGTGCTGGACGCCGAGGTTCTGCAACGCGTCGTGCAGCGCCGCGCGCCGGTCTACGACAAGAGCCAGGACGGCCACTACAATCTGATCTCGGCGCTCCATAAGTCCGTGCGCGGGTCGGACCCGGACGCCGCGCTCTACTATCTCTGCCGAATGCTCGATGCGGGAGAGGACCCGCTCTATCTCGGCCGCCGCCTCGTGCGCATGGCGGTGGAGGATATCGGTCTTGCCGACCCGCGCGCGCTCTCGATCGCCAATGCGGCGAAGGACGCCTACGACTATCTCGGCTCGCCGGAAGGGGAACTCGCGCTGGCGCAGGCGACCGTCTATCTCGCGAGCGCGCCCAAATCCAACGCCGTCTACACCGCCTACAAGGCCGCGATGCGTGCCGCCAAGGAAAACGGTTCCCTCCTGCCGCCGCGCCATATCCTCAACGCGCCGACCAAGCTGATGAAGGAAGAGGGCTACGGGTCCGGCTATGCCTATGACCACGACCAGCCGGACGCCTTCTCCGGTCAGGACTATTTCCCCGAAGCGCTCGGCCGCCAGAGCTTCTACCGCCCGACGGATCGCGGCGAGGAGGCGCGCATCGGCGCACGAATGGCCGAATGGGATCGCCTGCGCCGCCAGCGCGGCGAACGGAGCTGACCGCGCGATGCTCGTGAACGTGGTTCTGGTCGCGCTCGGCGGGGCCTTCGGATCGGCCCTGCGCTATGGAGCCGCGCTTCTCGGCACGCGCTGGCTCGGCGCGAGCTTTCCCTATGGGACGCTGTTCGTGAACGTGACGGGCTCCTTCGCGATGGGCCTCCTCATCGAATATCTGGCCCGCCGCTATGCCGGGGCGGGCGGCGAACTGCGGCTTCTGCTGGCGACCGGCGTCCTCGGCGGCTACACGACCTTCTCCAGCTTCTCGCTCGATGTCGCGACGCTCATGGAGCGTGGCGCGCTTCTGACGGCCTTCGTCTATCTCGCCGCCTCGATCCTCGTCGGCGTGGCCGCGGTCTTTGCGGGTCTGGCGCTCGCGCGTCATCTCTTCTGAGGCGAAGTCCCCGCGCGCAAAGCCGTTTCCGCTCTCGCCTAATTGCGCTATGGCCGGGGAAAGCGAAAAGGACGAAGCTCATGGCAAGCGTGGAACAGATCCGGGTCGAACCCGACGAAACGGGGCTGCGTCTCGACCGCTGGTTCAAGCTTCATTATCCCGGCCTCGGCTTCGGCCATCTTCAGAAGCTCCTGCGCTCGGGTCAGGTGCGCGTCGATGGCGGCCGCGCCAAGACCGACACGCGCGTCGAGGCGGGGCAGCTGATCCGCATTCCGCCCATGGGCGGCGAATCCGCCAAGCTGAAGGTCGCGCCGCTCACCGCCAACACGATCCGCGACAAGCATGACGGCGACGTTCTCAGCCAGATGCTGCTCTACGAGGACGAGAAGGTCTTCGTGTTCAACAAGCCCGCCGGTCTCGCCGTGCAGGGTGGCTCGGGCGTGTCGCGCCATGTCGACAAGATGCTGGAAGCCTGGCGCTCCAAGAAGGGCGAGAAGCCTCGCCTCGTCCACCGGCTCGACCGCGACACGTCGGGCATTCTCGTCGTGGCGCGCACGCGCGGGGCGGCCGTGGCGCTCACCAAGTCGTTTCGCGAGCGCGACACGCAGAAGCGCTATTGGGCGATCCTGAAGGGGGTGCCGCAGCCCAAGGACGGGCGCATCTCCACCTATCTCGTGAAGGAAGCCACCGCCGACGGCGATCGGATGCGCGTCGCGCGCCATGGCGAGGAGGGGGCCGACCACGCGCTCTCGCATTACCGCGTGATCGATCAGGTGGCGCAGAACTTCGCCTGGGTGGAACTCGAACCCTATACGGGCCGCACGCACCAGCTTCGCGTCCACGCGCTGCATATCGGCCATCCGATCCTCGGCGACCCCAAATATTTCGAGCACGACACCAACTGGGAATTTCCCGGTGGCGTGCAGAACAAGCTGCATCTCCACGCCCGGCGGATCGTCATTCCGCATCCGGACGGGCGCGGCAAGATGATCGACCAGATCGCGCCGTTGCCGCCGCACATGGTCCAGACCTGGAATCTCTTCGGCTTCGACGAAGCGGCCGAGAACGACTGATGCGCCTCGTCCTGTTCGACTGCGACGGAACGCTCGCCGACACGTTCGGCCTGATCGTCGAGACCATGCGCCGATGCTTCGTGGAGTCCGGCCTGCCGGAGCCGGACGAGGCGGCGGTGCGCGGCATTATCGGCCTGTCGCTGGATCTTGCGATCCATCGCCTCGCGCCGACCGTGCCAGAAGCCGAGCTGCCGCGTCTGGTCCTCGCCTATAAGGACGCCTTCCATCGCGTCCGCGCCGAAGGCGTTCATTCCGAGGCGCTGTTCCCGGGCATCGAGCCGATGCTGCGCCGGCTGTCGGCGCGCGACGATCTCCTGATCGGCATGGTCACCGGCAAGTCGCGGCGCGGCGTCCGCGTCATCACCGAGCTGCACGGGTTGGACGGCCTGTTTCTCGCCGTGCGCACGGCCGACGATTGCCCCTCCAAGCCGCATCCGGCGATGGTCTTGGAATGCTGCACCGAACTCGGCGTCGCGCCCGCCGACACGCTTGTGATCGGCGATGCCATCTACGATATCCAGATGGCGAAGGCGGCCGGCGCGATGGCGCTCGGCGTCGATTGGGGCGCGGGTTCGCCGAACGAGCTTCTGTTCCACGGCGCCGAAGCCGTCGCCGCGACGGCGGAAGGGCTCGAAGCCTGGATCGAGGATTGGCTGGCCAGCGCGCCCGACCCCGCTGATCGGATCGTGCTGTCCGCCGTCTGATCGCTCTCTGCTTCGGAGTTTCTGATGTCCACCTTGCCCGCCCGCCCGGAATTGCCGAAGCGCTTCTACAAGGAGGTCGCCCTCGTCGAGGATGAGGGCGGCTTCGCGATCCGGCTCGACGGGCGCCCGGTGCGCACGCCCTCGCGCGCGGCCTTGCGCGTTTCCGAGCGCCGGGTGGCCGAGGAGCTGGCGGCGGAATGGGAGCGGCAGGCGACCCATATCGACCCGGCCACCATGCCGATGACGCGCCTCGTCAACACGGTTCTCGACGGCGTCGCGCCCGATCCGCAGAGCGTCGCGGATGATCTCGGCCGTTATGCCGAGACCGATCTTCTGGCTTACCGCGCGGCGGAGCCCGAGCGTCTGGCGCAGCGGCAGGCCGAGGGCTGGGAGCCGGTGATCGGCTGGGCCGAAGCGAAGACCGGCGAGAGTGTCGCGCGGGGCGTCGGTGTCATGTTCGTCGCTCAGCCCGCGCCGACGGTCGAGGCGCTGCGCGCGCTGGTGCGCGCCGAGGCCGACCCGTTCCGCCTTGCCGCTCTTCATCAGGTGACGACGCTGACCGGCTCCCTGCTTCTGGCGCTGGCGCTCGCCGACGGGTTCCTCGAGGTGGAGCGCGCCTGGGCCCTCGCTCATATCGACGAGGACTGGAACATCGAGCAATGGGGCGAAGACGCCGAGGCGCAGGCGCGCCGCGCCAATCGCTACGAGGACATGCGCATGGCCGCGCTCATGCTCGGGCGCGCCTGATCCGTCTTAGAGCGTTTCAGGTTTTGACGGAAGCATAGCCTGCGTTTTCGAAGTAGTTTGCGCATTCGTCGGACGGGATGGTGGTGACGAGGTGGCCGACGTGTCGCCACGTTTCCTCGATGGTCCGCTTCTGGGCCATGCGCATCCAATGCTTGATCTTGGCGAAGGCCTGTTCGATCGGATTGAGGTCGGGCGAGTAGGGCGGCAGGTACCAGAGCCGTGCCCCGGCCGCCTGGATCATCCGGCGGATCTCGGCCGACTTGTGCGAGCCGAGGTT
>NZ_ARQE01000024.1 GCF_000382705.1 Aureimonas ureilytica DSM 18598 = NBRC 106430
ATGGACAACCTTCCGGCCCACAAGACCGAGGGCGTGCGGTTGGCCGTCGAAGCGGTAGGCGCGTCCTTGCGCTTTCTGCCGCCCTACAGCCCCGACTTCAACCCGATCGAGATGGCATTCTCCAAGCTCAAGGCGCTCATGCGCGCCAAGGCCGAGCGAACGGTCGAGGCGCTCTGGAAAGCCGTCGGCACGCTCATCCCGCTCTTCCTCCCCGCCGAATGCGCCAACTACTTCAAAGCCGCAGGCTACGATGCAGACTGATCGGAAAACGCTCTAGTCGGAACAGCGCGCGTGACCCGCACGCTGTCTCAACCGGATGTTAGCAGCGTACCGCCCGGCACCTAGTTAATCATAGTCACGGCAAAATGATTTTGATCAGTCGATTGGCGCAGCCGGGGATATCTAGTGCGTAGAGCGGAATCCGGTACGTTGATCGGTATTTAAGGGGGAAAGCGTGATTGTAAAACAGCAGGACGAGACGCCGCCGGCTCTTCCCGAAAGTGAAATGTGCTTCCTTCTCATCGATACCGCCCGTCTGTTCTATCAGGCCTTGGATGGTTCGATCGTCGATAACAGGCAGGGTCTGACGCCGGGCACGCTTCGGGCGCTTGGCGCCGTCATTCGCTATCGGGGCATGGGTTTGAACCGCATTGCCGATCGAATGGACTTGGAGCCCATGTCCTTGATCGTTCATATCAACCGTCTCGCCACGCTCGGCCTTGTGGAGAGGCGGGAAGACCCCAAGGACAAAAGAAAGAAACCTCTCTACCCCACCGCCAAAGCCTTTGAGGTCATGAGAGATCTCGATCCCCATTTCGACAATCTTTACCGTGCGATGACGCAGGACATCCAGGCGGACGAGATGGCTCGTTTGGCGGCCGTCTTGACCAAGATGCGCGCTAATATGACAACGGATCCTGGCATTACCGCTCCATTCACTCTCCTGCCAGCGGAGCCCAACGCTTGCTCATCTGCGCAGTCGTGACGCTTGCCAGTCGTTTCAGGCTCACTGGTCCGTAAGCAGAATTTATGATTTTCTCAAGCAACTAGGGATAAGCTGATACCGGTTTAAGGATAGCAGATGCCCTACAGTCTCAGCCGAGCTCATAAGAAAATTATTCGCAACATCGCGTTCCCAATCATGGGAATAGTCGGGTTGATGATCTGCTTTGTTATCGCCTTAGCAGTGTTTCTTGCTCAGCAGCAAACCAGGGACGAAATAAAGCGCGAGCAAGATCTAGCGCGCGGCATGATCGATATCCGGTTGAGCGAGCTCACTAAAATCGTTAATGATTATGCTTTCTGGGACGATGCGGTAAGCAATCTCGCGAAAAAAACGAACTTCGAATGGGCTGAGACCAACGTCGGACCGACGATGAAAGAACGGTACGGCGTTGACGCCGTCTTCGTTCTCGATCCGGATGGCCGTACAACTTACGGCATGACGAACGAGAGCCGTACGCGACTGCCGGCAGAGCAAATCATGACGTCAGGATTTGACCGCATCCTTTCAGAAAGGGCAACTCGAGGACCAGCAGCGACCGCTTCGGGCATCGCTTTGGCGGACGGCCGACCTGCGCTCGTGGCGGTCTCACCCATTCGGCCATACAGCGGTCTTGTGGATGAGACCCGAGACCGGCGTACAATTCTCGCCTTCGTTGATTTGCTCGACGATGCTGAATTGCATCGTCTCTCCAAAGTTTACCGCCTGCCTGACCTGCATATTGAGGAGGGTGGCGCCCCAGCAACCGCTTCCGTCGTCGTCACAACATCTGATGGACGCGTACCCGTGCGCTTAGCCTGGACGGGTGATGACCCGGGCAAGCGACTCTTAGGGAAGCTGTTGCCGTTCCTATTGGCCTTGCTGGCAGCATTCGTAATTCTAATTCTTTTTGTGTTTCGTCAAATGAGTGTACTTTTGCGGAACCTGAGGCAGACCGAAGAGCGAGCATCACATGATCCGCTGACAGGCCTTCTCAATCGATCCGTCCTAATGCGGAAGTTGGAGGCGATGACTGATATTAAAGGGCAGGTTACGCCTCATACGCTCCTCTACCTCGACCTTGACGGGTTCAAAGCGGTCAACGACCGGTTCGGCCATGAAGTTGGTGACATGGTTCTCCGTACGGCGTCCCGACATATCAAAGCAGCGGTGCCGGACAGTGCATCGGTCTACCGCCTCGGGGGCGACGAATTTGCCGTTCTAATCGCTGAAGACCTTGATGTCTCCATCATTCGCAGCATCGGGGCACGGATTATTGGCGCCATCAGCCTCCCGATGACGGTCGCGGATCAATCGGTCAAAGTCGGCGCTACCATCGGCGTCTCTATAGCGCCTAAAGATGGTAAGGCCCCCCTCGATCTCATCCGTCATGCAGACCAAGCGCTATACATGGGTAAACGAGAGGGCAAGGGCTCGATACGTTGCTATATCGGGGTGCCGGATAAAGTTGCACGTCAGAAAGCGCATTAGCAATGTCTGAAGTTCGGCTGCGTACATAAGTTGTAATGTGCGTAGACATATATTTTTTATGAAGGCGCCGGACTTAACGGCATCGCAGCTCGCATGAATTTAGAGCCGATGTCCATGATCACGCAGATCGATCGTCTCAAGAAAGAAGAACTCGTGAAACGACGAGAGAGCCCACCGGACAGTCGAAGCAAGCTGCTTTAGCCCACCGCCAACGCCTCTGAGGTCATGAGGGATCTCGATCCCCATTTCGACAATCTCTACCGTGCGATGACGCAGGACATCCAGGCGGTCGAGATGGCTCATTTGGCAGCCGCTTTGATTTAAATGCGCCCCAATATGACAACCGATCCTGGTATAAGCGGCGCCTTCACTCCCCTGCCTGTCGAGCCCGAGAGGGCATAGCGTCAGGTCTCAAACCCTTGTTGTGCAGATCGCTTCGCGTGTCTGATGCCACCACCGGGCCAGCCTCCCGGCCAGCATCCAAAGGGCGACAGTCGCCGGCAGGGCGACCAGCCCGTCGACGGCATAGTGCCAGGCGAGGCTGATCGAGCCGAGGAAGATCCAGACCGCATAGGCTGCGAACACCAGACCAAGCCGAGGGCCGAGTTGGCTGGCCGCGAGCGCCATCAGGATGGCGACGCCGTTGTGCAGGCTCGGCATTGCGGAGATGCCGACGGGCGCGCTTTCGCCAATGTGGCCGGACCACAGGAGACCTTGGGCGCGAAGCGCATAGATCGGTGCGGTGGCGTCCGCTTCGCGAAGCGACGCCATCAGTCCGAGATAGGGGTTGGGCTCCAGCCCAATCAGGCCATAGAAGCAGGGACCGGCTGACGAGAGCAGCAGCGCCAGGATGTTGCCTTCCACCAGTCAGACGAGGAAGAAGGCGACGAGATAGCGCGTGCGCAGCACCGTCCGGCTCTTCATGAAGGCGCAGGCGACCAGCGTCGCCAGCATCAAGACGAACCAGACATTGTAGGCGACGTTCGTGGCGAACAGCACGATGGGATGGCCCATCAGAGGGCTCAGAACCTCGTGCGGCAGCGCTCCGAGGAACAGCGCGCGGTCCCAGGCGCTGAAGGTCTCGTCCCACGCGAATGGCTGGATCACTGGGATCGCGATCTTGAGGCTCGCAAACAGCGCGGAGAACGGCACGAACAGCACGATCACCGGCACGCCATTGGCGAGCCGGTCGCGGTCACTGATGTAGCGCCAGACCTCGCGCAAGAGCGCGACGGTCGGACTGCCCCTGGGCCGGGCGCGCACCATGCGGCCAAGACAGATCGTCAGAATGCAGATCGGCAGGATGAAGGTGCCGAGCTCGCTCGCCGTTGCGACGAGATCCCACGGGTTGGCGCTGCGCATCTGCGGGGTGACGACATGCAGCGTCGCATAGATGGCGATCTGAGCTGCCACGATCGCCGCCAGAAGGCCGTGACGCTCGAAGGCTGCCAAGCTGCCCCGGACCCAAGACCGGGCGCCAAGCGCGACATAGCGGTGGATGGCGAAGCTGGCTGTCACCGAAGGTCGCCTAGAGGCTTCGATCGATGATGCGGTTCAGCAGCGGCTCGACCGTTGGCGTGCGGGCCGCGATCATCACTCCGCCATCCCTGCGGAACTCGACCGTGATGGCCATCAGGCGAACCGACAGGTCGCCCTCCACGCCGGCCACGATCTCGAACACCGGCCCACCGATCATGCCTTTGGGATCGAGACTGATGTCGGCGCTGGAGCGCTCGAACCCAGGCACCTCGATCTTCTGCGCCCATTCCAGAAACAGCGGCTCCTCGACCGAGGTTCGGATGAAGTTGCCCCCGGTATAGGGCACCATCACCGCCTTGCCCTCGAGCGAACTCGGTCGACGCGACTTGCGGAAGGCGTTCGGCGTGCCGGGGAAGCCGAGATAGAGACGGCTGGTCGCGCCGGCGCGCCCGCCCGGCGCAATGATCGGCACGGTCCAGTTCGGCAGCACCGCGTTGGCCCGCACGAGAGCGTCGACATCGCAGACCGCCGCGCATTGCGCGCGATCCAGGCGACAGATCGCCTTGCGCAGCGACACCGCGCCAAGATGGGTCTGCATGTAGGTTTCGCCGAGCCCGAACTGCTCGGCGACCGAAAGAGCCGTCAGCGCAAGGATCCGGCCGCGCCGCTCCAGAAGGACGCCCGAGCCGAACACATGCATCACCAGCTCGCCGGTCCCGCTCTCCCTGAACTGGAAGAACGTCACCATCGACTCCAGAAGCCGATCGGCCTGGTCGTCGACCCAGGCCTTCACGAAGAGGTCGGTCGCAGACATGGGATCGGTCTTGGCGAGATGGCGGTGGATCTCGCTCGGCAGGATCGGGCCCGGGGCGAACTCGTTCGGGAGTGCTTCCATCACGCTGGACATCACGAGGCCGCCTGTGTCGGGAAGCAGGCTTTGGCCTGCATGTGCTCGGAGCCCGCCATCAGCTTCGCGATGAAGGGCAGGGGAGAGAAGATGTCGGTGGAGAGGCTGACCTTCGACTGGCCGGGCGCACCGTCGCAGTCGGCGGCGTCCTCGATGACGATCGCGGACGTTACCAGGGGAATGCCCCAGGAGCGCGCTTCCTGCTGGATGAAGGCGACCGCCAGATCGCGGCTGAAGGCGCCCTGCTGTGCGCAGTTCTCGTTGCGGATGCCGATGCAGCGGGCAGCGGTCGTCGCCGTCTTCTCGAGCGCGGTTTGGGTCCATACCACGCGGCCGACTTCGATCGTGCCGAACAGGAGAAGCACGAACGGCCAGACGACCATCGCGAACTCGACCGCGGTCGTGCCCTGTTCGTCCCTCAGAAGCGCGCGCGGGGCGCGCCTACTGGACCAGCGCCAATGTCTGCACATGGATGCCCTCGTTGCCGATGAAGCCGTATTGCGCGAACAGGGGCCTGTAGGGCCTCGTCACCTCGATCGAGACGTAACGGCCCGCCAGGCTTTTGTTCGAGCAGGGGGTGTTGCAGGCGACCTTGGCGCCCCAGGCGATCACGCCGTTCGCCAGCGTCGGGCAGCGACATTCGTCCGCCGCCGAGGCCGCGCCGGAAGCGACGCCTTGGCCGCCTCGGAAGTCGTAAGTGCGGCCACCGTTGAAGGTGATCCTGTAGGTCGCGTCCGGGCTGGCGAGGCCGCGCGTGCGCTGGAGGATCTTGGCCAGCGCCGTCGCCGTGGCGTCGGCGCTGGCGCCGGAGAGCCCCGCCCCCGACATCAGGGCGGCATTGGCGGCCGCCGAGACCCCCTCGTTCACCTGCATTCGCGACATGACCGCGAGGCCGATGTCGCCGGCGCCTGCCATGATGAGCATGAGAACTGGCCCGATGAGCGCGAACTCGATCGCGGCGACACCGCTGACGTCACGCCGGACCATCGACCCCATCGAACGGAGCTTCGCGATCGCGGCCATCTCAGCGCACCAGCTTCGCGATCTTACCGGCGCCGCCGGTTCCGCCCTTCAGCTTCTCGCATTCGGACGCCGCCGCCGTGCCGCCCGACACGGTGATCGTGGTGCCGATCATCATCAGGCAGCTCTCCTGCGAGCCCGAGGCGGACGAGCCGCCATCCATCCTGATCGGCCCCTTCGGGAAGTAGAAGGCGCCCGAGATCGTCCCGCCGCTAGCGCCGCTGGTCAGCGTCGCCCCGGCCTTGTTGCCCTGCGGGCCGACCACCGCGATCTGCGCGAAGTCGCCCGATGCCGGCGAAGTCAGAACCATCTTGTTGTAGCCGCTGGAGGCGCAGAACGACGTGCCCTGGCAGGCCCAGCTCGTCATCGTCTCCTTGCCGGACAGGACGATCGTGACGTCCTTGGCATAAAGGCTGGTGTTGCGACCGTTGCAGTCGGCGGCACCGCCATAGGTCTGGCCGAGGCCGAGATAGCCGTCGATCGTGTAGATCCCGGCGCCCAGCTCCAGCGCGCCGGAGACATCGATCGAGCCGGCAATGTCGTGCTGCGCACTGGCGGGCAGCGCGAGGCAGGTGCCGCCTCCGGTCTCGATCCGGCCTTTGGACTCGAAGGTCGTGGCCGAACCGCTGGCGCCTGCCAGAACCAGCGATCCGCTCTTCACATGGATCGCGCGATCGGTCGTGGAGGTGCCGATCTTGTAGCTGTTGCCGCGGCCCGACCCCAGCACCCCTTTGACGCCGCCGTCCATCATCACCCCGAAGGGCAGTTCGAAGTCCGAGGGACCGGCAAACGTCATCGCGCCGTTGTTGCCGCCGCAGATCGAGAACCCGCAGGGGCCTTGCCCAACTTGAAACGAGCCGGCGCCGAAGGTCGCCTCGCTGCCGCCCATGGTGATGCCGCCGGGCACGACGTAGTTGCCGGCGCCGAACCGATAATTGCCGCCACCCTGGCTCTTGATGCTGGCAAACGTGTAGGTGGCGATGTCGTAGCGTGCCCGGTCGCGGCCCAGATCGAACTCGACCATCTGGCCACTCTCGATTAGGAAGTCGCCGAACCGGAACGCCTTGCGCGTCGGGTCGCAGGTGACGGTCCAGATCGATCCGTAGACCGCGCTGCATCCCTGGTCCGTCAGGGCTTGTGTCAGCTTCAGCCGCTTGCCCGTGTCCCAGGGATTGAAGTCGAGATCCTTTCCGCCGCCGCCGCCCGGCGCGTTGGGCGCCTTCAGCTTGGCGACAAGCTTCAGGCGGTCGACCGCCGCCGCGACGGCCTTGTTGTCGGCCAGGGGGTCGGGTGTCGCCTGCTTGGTGATCGACGCCGGCGTTCCGTCCGGCTTCTGGATCGTCTTGCACCAATCGGGCTGATCGGGGGCACTGGCGGCGTTGTGCGACACGCTTTTGGCGACGATCTTGGTCCCGCAGGGCGAGGAGATCAAGGCGTTCGAGGCCACCGTGCATTTGGGGGCATTGAGAACCGTGCCGCCCGACATGGTGATGCCGGTCCCGGCGGGGTCTAAGGCGATGATGCAGCCGGCCCCGTCCGTTCCACCGCCGACCTCTGCCATCGAGGCCGAGGCGATCGTCAGATCCTTGGCGCCCAGCACCTTGGCGAGGAACAGGGCGTGCGGCGAGGCGATCGAGACGCTGACCGCTTTCGAGCCCGCCGATCGCGGTGAAGGCACCAGGGCGACCGTCATCTGCGATGCGGGGATGCCGTGGAGCTGCCCGATGTTCAAGGCGCTGGCTCGCATCGCGACTTCGGACTGGCCCTGGCCAAAAGCTAGCGCGCCGGCGAAGGCTGCTGCGTCCGACACACGCTGATGCTCGGTCTGGATCGTGAGGGCGTTGCCGTATTCCACGGCGAGCGCCGCGACACCGATCATCGCGGGAAGCGCCAGCGCCGCCATGATGGCGACGCCACCGTGCTGGTCTCCGGAAAATCGATGCAGATGCCGCTGAGTTGCGGCCGTGGCATTCTTACGGCGATCAATACGCAACGTCGTGGACCACTCACCAGAAGAAATCGGCAAGGGTTCGGGCTGGATGATCCGTACGGGTGAGTTGTGCTTGCGCCAGACCGAGCCGATCCGACAACAGTGAGGCATGACCCTTACGAACTACATCGAAGAACGAATCCTGTGGCCATCTTTATCCCGACGAAATCGTTAAGGTGGTCTGAATCACTGCGGAAATCGGAATGGTAGATTCGGTTAAGAAGTTCTTAGGGACGTTTTGTGAGCTGTGAGCGAGCGCTTTCGCTCTTTCCCGAATGTTCGTAAAGCACTGTAATCGCTCAAACATTAACAGCGGGACCATCTGAGATATCTTGCGATCCGCCTGTTCGCGGATCTCCTCCCTACCCTGGGAAAAAATCCAGTCTAGGGAAATCGCATAGCGAATATGGGTGTTAAATCCGAATCGAAGAGAAGTCGAAATTAGCCGTCTGTAAAGCAAGGAGATTGCTTCATCTTGCAAACTGTCTGGAGTTTGCCGCCCGTTAACGCCGCATCGCTCTATTGTGGCAAAATTCGCGGCCGAGCGACTTGGGTGGAGTGCTTCCAACGCAGCACATCACCCGAACCCTCTCTCCTAATGGTCAAAAACCACGATGCTAAGCCCAACGCTTGCTACCCGGCTCCAGAACCGTTCGAAGTTCACGTCTGACAGCGTGGACAGCACGATCGGGCATGAACCGCCGGCGATCGTGGATGACACCATGCCAGCCGGGAGGCGAGCGCCGGGCGACATCCAAGACATCGGGGCGACCCTTCGAACCGCATTCGTCCCAGGTCCCCAGGCGTTCGCGCCAGCGCCCGCTTCGGCACCAGCGGCGCCTGTTGCGCAGAACAAGGATCGCTCCGGTTCGCGTCGCTTCCTGAAGACCGTCCTGGGTCTCACGCTGATTTCCGCATTCGGGGTCTATCCTCTCTACGCTCTGATGCAGCCCTCCAGCGTCGAGGCCGTGCTGAATGCCCGCCTCGTCACGCTGCGTGCGCCGATCAGCGGCCGCGTCGACGCCATTCGCACAGTGGACGACGCCGGCATTCTCGCGCGGGGCGCTCAGTTGCTGACCATCCACAACGACCGCACCGATCGCGGTCGCCTCGATGAACTCGAGAGCCAGAAGGGCCGCCTTTCCAACGAACTCACAGCGATCACCGCCAAGCTCCGCAACGCCGAGGGGGAGCGCGTCCAGCTCGATGCGGCGGTTCGGCAGTTCAGCCGGGGGCGGCTCGCTCAGCTTCAGGCCCGGCGCGCCGAACTCACCGATGAGATCGCTATGGCGACCCTGCGCCACGAGGAAGCGGCCCATGCCGCCTCGCGCTCAGTAGCGCTGGCCTCGGGCGGCACCATCTCCAATGTGGAAGCGGCCCGCGTGGCACGCGAAGCATCGCTGGCCGCCCTGCAGACGGACACGCTCCGCCATCGCCTGGCCTCGCTCACCCAGGAGATCGAAGCTGCGCACGCCGGCATCTTCATCGGCGATGGCTCCAACAATGACCGGCCCAGCTCGATGCAGCGCGCCGAGAGCGTCGAAGCCGAGATCGCCAGCTTCGCGGTCGAGCGCGACCGCCTCGCCGCCGAACTCGCCCGCGTCTCGGCCGAGATCAGCCAGGACACCGCGCGCTTCTCGCTCCTCTCCAACGCCGCCCTCACGGTTCCGACCGAAGGTCGCATGTGGGAGCGGCTCGTCTCGCCCGGCGAAGAGGTCTCTTCAGGACAGGCCATGGTGCGCTTGGTGGATTGCTCCACCACCGTCGTCACCGCCAACGTCACCGAGAGCGTCTACAATGGCCTCAGCATCGGCACAGCGGCCCGGTTCATCCCCGCCGACGATGGCGAGGATCTGAACGGTCGGGTGGTCAACCTCACTGGCATGGCCAACGCCGCCGCCAACTTCGCCATCGAGCCCAGTGCCCTGCGAAAGGAGCCTTACCGGGTCCTGATCGGCCTTCCCGGCTCACAGAACGCTTCTTGCTCGATCGGACGCACCGGGCGGGTCGAGTTCAATCGAAGTGACTTGGCTGCGCCATGATGGAGTGGGCGGATTCTCTGGCACCGGCGCTCGCCACCTTCGGGCTCGCCATGATGGTCGTGCCCTGGCTCGATCGCGACCATGTGCTCTCGCGTCAGATCATGGCCGCCGTCACCTTCGCGTTTCTCCTGCGCTACGCGCTCTGGCGGGTGTTCGAGACCCTGCCCGCCGCCGGACTGAGCGTCCACTTCGCCGCTGGGCTCCTCTTTCTAGCCGTCGAGCTGACCTGCCTCCTCGCGGCATCGCTGGGGCTCGTGTTCCTGTCTCGGACCAAGAACCGAACCGCCGAGGTCGAAGCGAACCAAGGCTGGTTCGCGTCCCAGAAGCCGCCGCTCGTCGATGTCCTGATCTGCACCTACAACGAAGACCAGACCATTCTGGAACGCACCATGGCCGGCGCCACCGGCATGGACTACCCCAACTTCCGAGTTTGGGTGCTGGACGACGGCCGCCGCCCCTGGCTCGAGGACCTCGCCGGGCGTCTTGGCTGCCACTACCTGACCCGGCCCGACAACGCCCACGCCAAGGCGGGCAACATCAACCACGCGCTCGGCCATCTCAGCGCTTTGCCGGAACGGCCCGACTTCGTGTCGATCCTCGACGCCGACTTCGTGCCGCTGCCGCAGTTCCTCTCGCGCGCCCTATGTCTCTTCCGCGAGCCCAGCGTCGGCTTGGTGCAGACCCCGCAGCACTTCATCAATCCGGACCCGATCCAGACCAATCTGGCCGTCACGCGCGTCTGGCCCGACGAGCAGCGCTACTTCTTCGACGTCATCATGGCGTCCAAGGACGCCTGGGGCGCGGCCTTCTGTTGCGGCACCTCGTCGGTCATCCGCTTCGATCCGCTGGTGCGGATCGGCGGCTTCCCGACCGACAGCGTGACCGAGGACTACCTTCTGACGCTCCGCTTGAAGGAGTCCGGCTTCACGACCTCCTATCTCAATGAGGCGCTGACCTTCGGTCTCGCGCCCGAAGGGCTGAAGGAATACATCACCCAGCGCGGGCGCTGGTGCCTCGGCTTCATGCAGATCGTGCGCGGTCGCAGTGGTCCCTTCTCGCGCACCTCGACGCTCACCTTCATCGACCGCCTGTCGCTCCTCGACAGCTTCCTGGGATGGGCGGTGGTCTATCCCGCGCGCATCCTCGGGCTTCTCCTGCCGATCCTCTACCTCCTGTTCGGCCTCCACATCGTGGAGACAGACCTGGCCTCCACCCTCCAGAACTACCTGCCGTTCTTCCTCTGGCAGATGGTCACGCTCGGCTGGATCTCCCAAGGTCGATCCTTGCCGATCATGTCCGACGTCTCTCAGGTGATCGTGACCCCAGCGATCGTGAAAGCCGTCTTCATCGGCCTGGCGCGGCCCAAGGGCCAGAAGTTCAAGGTCACGGCCAAAGGCGGGGATCGCGATCTTCGCTTCGTGGAATGGCCTCTGCTGCGCACCTTCGGCGCGCTGGCCGCGCTCAATCTGGCCGCGATCGCCTACGCCTTCGCGATCGATGTCCGCGGTGAGCTCCTGGCCAATGGCGGTGTTGCGCTGGTCTGGTCCTGGTTCAATCTGGTGATTCTTGCCATCACCTGCTTCATCTGCGTGGAGCAGCCCCGGCGCCGGAAGGCCGAGCGGTTTGCGACCGACGAGGCCATTCTGGTCGAACTGGACGGACAGTCGGCGATCTATCGGCTGCTCGACATCTCGATCAGCGGCGCGCAGATCCAGGGCGCGTCGCCGATGCCTGCCGGCACACGGTTCTCCTGCACAATCCGCGGACGCGAGGTCGAGGCCACGGTCGTTCGGTGCCTTGGCGGAAGCTTCGCCATCAAGTTCAGCGAGGTGCTGGAGTCGCGGGTCTCCATGATCCGCATGTTCTACGCCGGTCGCTATCTCAAGCCATTTTTCGGCGTGCAGCCAACCCGCGTCGGCCGCGCCATCCTCCAACGTGTTCTGTCCTGACGAGCCTGCAATGACCGAAAATCTCGACATTGATGCCGCCATGAATGTGTTCGCTCTGGCTGCCGCCGACGCCGTTCGGTGGTGGCTCACGGTCGATGGACCGCTTCTCAGCATCATTCACGGCCCTGGATCGACACGACCGGCAAAGTCACCCTTCTCCGCCGAGCATGTCGAAAGCGTCGCCAAGCTATACGGTTTCCGGCGCACGATGGCAGGCACGCCCGACGACGACCTCCGGGTCGCGAAGCTGATCAATTCCCATACGCGGCAGGGGACATCGCTTGGGGAGCAGGCCCGCCAACTTCAGGGTCTGGTGCGAACACTCCACGAGGGTCAAATCCCTCGGTCCGGCAAGCCTCGAACGGGGCTTATGGTCTCCGGCACCACCAAGCTCGCGTGGTTCAAAGACCCCACCGGCTGGACGCCGTTCGATTCCATCGCGGCCACCGGGCTCAAGATCCCAAGGACAACGCCCCTCGATCGGATGCTTCGGTTTTATCAGGCTCTCGACATGATCGGCTTCCTCCAGATGGCTGCGATCGTTGATCAGCATATCGAGCGTCATGACCTTGGCTGCCGGATCAGTGCCTTCAACCGGGTGCGCGGCGAACGCGTCGTCGATCGGTTTCTGATGTTCAAGGGAATGGAGGCGAGCCGACAGACCGCGGAGCTGGCGATCGCCAGGCATTTCGTCTTCTGTACCCCGCCTTACCTCTGCCACTCGCTGACATCGCTGATGCTCGCTCTGATGGGCGACATGAACCTGCGGTCCCGGATCCGTCCGCTTTGCTAGAACGCACCGGCCCCCGCCCGCCGAGCCAGGACGTCAGCCAGCCGTCGGGACGTCCCTCGAAACCGCAACCTAGGCGAGCTACATGAGGACCAATGACCTATGCGATCATCATCGCCGCCATGATCCTCGCCGGCCTCGCCCTCCGAAGTGCGGAGCGGGAGTTGCATGACCTCAGAGCCGAAAGGTGGCATCGCAAGAAGTACGGCATCCCATTCCCGACCATCCTGGCACAGATGCAGTTCGTCGACGCCCTGTACCGACGCCAATTCGAATGCGTGTTCCTGATCGGCCTCATGGCGGCCTGCGGCGGCCTCCTCGCATTCCTGCTCCTTCAAGATTTGAGGATTTTCGCCGTTCAATAGGAGACCAACAAGCGCCGCCCAGGCGGGAGCGGCCATAGGCAGAGGGAGAGGGAGGGCCGGGAAGGCAAGCCTTCCGCGGATCGAGAGAGAGCGGCGGGCACCATGCCAACCGTGGAGATCCTTCAATGAACCTCTTCGATCGCACCGCCTCGTTCTCCTCCGCCACGCTGGTCGAGCCGCACCGCGCCGTGTTTCAGGCTGGCGGCGTCCTCCTGAAGATGCTCGAGGGCGGCAAGAAGCTGGACAACAAGGCCCTTCGCGCTGCTATGGAGGCGGCCTTCGGCGCATCCGACGCCGATGGCGCCTGGATCTGGAAGGACGCCTACGAGGCCGCCGAGATCGCGCAGATCCTATTCGTCGGCAAATACGGCGCCGCCATGCGCCGCCAAGCCGGATCGGCTTCGGCCTTCCTCACCATGCTCGATCGCCTCGCCGGTCTCGTCGGCACGCAGACCCGGCGTTCCGAGGACGGGCAGGCGCTGCAGCAGTTCTCGACGCCGCTGCCGCTCGCCTTTGTGGCGGCCGAGGCCGCCGCCATCGTTGAGGGTGATCTTGCACTGGAGCCTTCCGCCGGCACCGGCATGCTCGCGGTCTTCGCCCGCCTCGCCGGCGCCTCGCTGGCGCTCAACGAGTATGCCGAGTTGCGTGTGCAGATCCTGCGCCAGGTCTTCGAGACCCGCGCTGTGACGCAGTTCGACGCCGCGACGATCCACGACCGCCTTCCGGCTTCGATCGTGCCCTCCGTGGTCGTGATGAACCCGCCCTTCTCGGCCTCACCCAAGGTCGAGGGCCGCTACAAGGCCGCGACCTACAAGCACATTCGCAGCGCCCTTCAGCGCCTGGCGCCCGAAGGTCGCCTCGTCACCATCACCGGCGAGAGCTTCTCGCCGATGGGCGCCTGGCGGGAGGCGTTCGAAGACCTGCAGCGCATCGGCCGCGTCGTCTTCTCCGCGGCGATCGACGGCAAGGTCTATGCCTCGCACGGCACGACCATCGAGACCCGTCTGACCGTCTTCGACAAGTGCCCGGCCGACGACGCCTCGCGTTTCGACGGCCTGCATCCGATCGTGTCCTCATCGAGCGAGCTGCTCCAGCTCGTGCAGTCGGCATGTCCCGTCCGTCGCTCCGCTCCGGTCTCGGCTGTACCGAGCACCCCGGCTGCCTCGCCCGCTCCGGTGGTCGAGAGCCTGGCCGCGATCCGCGAGCGCGCCCGTGCCGAGACGCGCGAGCTTGCGCTCTCGCAGTCGCGGCACAAGCTCGATGGCGTCGACCTAGCGGAGGTGTCCTATCTCCCGCGCGCGTGGGCGCCTTCGCAGGCGGCCCTAACGACCGCGCTCTATGAGACCTACGAGGTCCAGTCGATCGCCATCGAGGGCGCGCAGCCTCACGTCACAACGCTGGTCCAGTCGGCCGCCATGGCGTCCGTTGCTCCGCCCGTTCCTTCCTACCGGCCCAAGCTGCCGGTCACTGTTGTGCGCGACGGGCTCCTGTCGGACGCCCAGCTCGAGACCGTGATCTATGCCGGCGAGGCGCACTCGACCTTTCTGAAGGGCCGCTACACGCTTCACCCCGAGCACGGCACTCTTATCGCCGCGCGCGACGACGATCCGGCGGCGTTCCGCGTCCGTCGTGGCTTCTTCCTCGGTGACGGCACGGGCTGTGGCAAGGGCCGCCAGGTCGCCGGCATCATCATGGACAATTGGCTCCAGGGTCGCCGCAAGGCCGTCTGGCTGTCGAAGTCCGACAAGCTTATCGAGGACGCCCAGCGCGACTGGACCGCCCTTGGCGGCGCCGCCTCCGACATCGTTCCGCTCTCGCGCTTCCGCCAGGGCTCCGACATCCGCTTGGACAGCGGCATCCTCTTCATCACCTACGCCACGCTGCGCTCGGCCGAGCGCGGCGACAAGGCCAGCCGTCTCGACCAGATCGTGAAGTGGCTTGGGGTCGACTTCGACGGCGTGATCCCGTTCGACGAGGCCCATGCCATGGCGAACGCCGCCGGCGGCACGTCCGAGCGCGGCGACGTCAAGCCCTCGCAGCAGGGCAAGGCCGGGCTGGACCTCCAGAACCAGCTTCCGAACGCTCGCGTCGTCTACGTCTCGGCGACCGGCGCCACCGAGGTCTCCAACCTCGCCTACGCCGCGCGCCTTGGCCTGTGGGGCACGGGCGACCTTCCGTTCAAGGACCGTGGCGCCTTTGTCGGCGCCATGGAGGAGGGCGGCATCGCCGCCATGGAGGTGATCTCGCGCGACCTCAAAGCCCTTGGCCTCTACATCGCCCGTTCGGTGTCCTATGAGGGCGTCGAGTACGAGATGCTCGTCCACGAGCTGACGCCCGCGCAGCGCGCCATCTACGACAGCTATGCCGGCGTCTTCCAGATCATCCACCAGAACCTCGAAGCCGCCCTGCAGGCGTCGAACGTCACCGGCGACAACGGCCGGTCGCTCAACCGCAACGCCAAGTCGGCCGCGCGCTCGGCCTTCGAGTCCAACAAGCAGCGCTTCTTCATGCATCTGATCGGTGCCATGACCTGCCCCAGCCTCATTCCCGCGATCCAGGCCGATCTCGATGAAGGCCGCGCCAGCGTCATCCAGATCGTCTCGACTTCGGAGGCGCTGATGGAGCGCCGCCTGGCGGAGATCCCGGCCTCCGAGTGGCATGATATTCAGGTCGACGTGACGCCGCGCGAGTACGTCATGGACTACCTCGTTCACTCCTTCCCGGTGCAGCTCTACGAGGTGTTCACCGATGCCGACGACAAGCTGTCGTCCCGGCCCGTCGTGGACGGCGACGGCAACATCGTCCTGTGCCGCGAAGCCGTCGAGAAGCGCGACGCCTTGATCGAGCATCTCGGTTCGCTCGCCCCGGTCCAGAGCCTTCTCGACCAGATCCTCTGGCACTTCGGCACGGACGAGGTGGCCGAGGTGACAGGCCGCTCGCGCCGCATCGTCAAGGACAGCGACGGCAAGCTGAAGGTCCAGAACCGCCCCGCCTCTTCCAACCTCGCGGAGACGCAGGCGTTCATGGACGACAAGAAGCGCATCCTGATCTTCTCGGATGCCGGCGGGACCGGGCGGTCCTACCATGCCGACCTCTACGCTCGGAACCAGCGGCTTCGCGTCCACTACCTCGCGGAGCCGGGCTGGCGCGCGGCCGAGGCCATCCAGGGCCTTGGTCGCACCCACCGCACCAACCAGGCCCAGCCGCCGCTGTTCCGGCCCGTGGCGTCCAACGTGAAGGGCCAGAAGCGCTTCCTGTCCACCATCGCGCGCCGCCTCGATACGCTCGGCGCCATCACGCGCGGCCAGCGCCAGACCGGCGGGCAGGGCATGTTCCGGCCCGAGGACAATCTGGAAAGCAGCTACGCCCGCGCCGCACTGCGCCAGTTCTATGGCGCGGTGGTTCGCGGCAAGATCGAGGCCTGTTCGCTGTCTCGCTTCGAGGAGATGACCGGCCTGGAGCTCACGGACAATGGGACGCTCCGCGAGGAGCTTCCGCCGATCTCCCGCTTCCTGAACCGCTGCCTTGCCCTCACGATCGAGATGCAGGACGCCGTGTTCGATGCCTTCACCGGCATTCTCGATGGGATCGTCGAGAGCGCGATCGCCAGCGGCACCTTCGATACCGGCCTGGAGACCCTGCGCGCCGAGAGCTTCCGGATCATCGATCGCAACGCGATCTACACCGCCCCCTCCGGCGCCAAGACCATGGCGCTGACGGTCGAGGAGACCAAGCGCAACCGACCCTGCACGCTGGCCGACGTCCAAGCCATGCTGCGAGAGACCCGCGACGCCCGCCTTCTCGTGAACGAGCAGTCGGGACGCGCCGCCGTCGAGGTGCCGACGTTCTCGCTCATGACCGAAGACGGCGCGCCGATCGATCGGGTCCGTCTGATCCGGCCCATGCACGCCGAGAACATGCTCGAGCTGGAACTGGCCTCCTCCCATTGGAAGCCGGTGGCCGACGCCGCCTTCGAAGCGGCGTGGCAGGCCGAGGTCGACGCGGTGCCCGAGTTCAACCACTCGCGCATCACCGTCATGTCCGGCCTTCTCCTGCCGATCTGGGATAAGCTCCCGCGGGACAATCCGCGCGTTTATCGTCTCCAGACCGATGAGGGCGAGCGCATCGTCGGCCGTCTCGTTACGGCGGACGAGCTGAACACGGTCTATGCCAAGCTCGGCCTGAACTGCTCGGCGGTGATGACCTCCGAGGAGATCAGCGAGGCGGTGATGGTCAAGAACGCCGCCGTCACACTCCAGGAGGGTCTCGTGATCCGCCGCTCGCGCGTTATGGATGCGTTCCGGATTGAGGTGGTAGGCTTCGATCAGACCCACATCAAGCACCTGAAGCAGCTCGGATGCACGACCGAGATCATCCAGTGGAAGACACGGGTGTTCGTTCCTCTCCAGGGGAGCGTGGAGACCCTGGACCGGCTGACCGCGAGCTACCCGCAGGCGGGGAGCGAGGGGCAAGCGCTGGCCGCGTAGCCGAACAGTCGGCTGAGAGCGAGCCGGGGGCGGCCAAGCCCCCGGTTGCCTATGGAGTTGGCCGCGTCAGGGGGTTTGAAAACATGGAGAGCGCACAGGACATCGCGCGCGAGCTCGGCGCGCACGCCGAGAGCTTCTGCCGAGCGTATCTGCCCAATGGGCGCTCTGCGGGTGGATATTGGCAGATCGGAGACGTGTCGGGCGCGGCGGGTGGAAGCCTTGCTATCCGCCTTCAGGCCAGCGGCGGCCGCTTGGCGGGCAAATGGCAGGACTATGCGACCGGCGAGCGAGGCGACCTCCTCGACCTCATTCCGCATCTCACCAACGCCCGGTCCTTTGGCGAGGTGATGCGCGAGGCACGGAGTTTCCTCGGCAAGCCTGACCTCGTTCGCGTCGCACCGACGCCCGCTGCGGACACGGCGCGCAAGCCTGACCTCACCAAGCGCGAGAAGGCAGCGAGGCTCCTCGCCAGCGCCCAGCCGCTCGCTGGCACCCTTGGCGAGCGCTACCTTCGGAACCGTGACATCGAGTGTTTCGACCCTGCTCTTGCCTTCCATCCAGCGTGTTATCTGCGCGACAGCACCAGCGGCGAGCTTTTAAAGCTGCCCGCGCTACTGGCTCGCATCACGGACAATGCCGGGCAGACCACCGGAGTCGCGCGCGCATGGCTCGATCCCGAGCGAGGCGCTGTGGCCGACATCGAGGACCCCAAGCGCGTCATGGGCGATCTCTATGGCAATGCCGTGCGGTTCGGACGAGCCGGCACCGTCCTTGGCTGCGGTGAAGGGATCGAGACGATGCTGTCTGTCGGCACCGCCCTGCCGAAGCTGCCGATCGCGGCCTGCCTGACCGCCACCCATCTCGGTCTTTTCGAGGTGCCCAATGGCGTCGAGCAGGTGTGGGTGTTCCGCGACAACGACGAGGCCGGGCGTCGAGGCACCCTCCATCTGCGCGAGCGGCTGCGGGAGGCCGGACGATCTATCCGGGTGCGCGAGATCGTGCCTGTCCTGGGCGATTTCAACGACGACCTCAGTGCCTGGGG
>NZ_ARQE01000025.1 GCF_000382705.1 Aureimonas ureilytica DSM 18598 = NBRC 106430
TTGATCGGACGCTCGGGCGTCGGGATGTAGGCGTCGACCTGCTTCATCAGCTCGCGAACCGCGTTCTCGCCGATCTCCTTGTTGGAGTCCTCGAGAGCGGCCAGCGCCGAGCCCTTCACGATCGGAACGTCGTCGCCCGGGAACTCGTAGCTCGACAGAAGCTCGCGCAGTTCCAGCTCGACCAGCTCCAGAAGCTCGGCGTCGTCGACCTGGTCGACCTTGTTCAGGAACACCACCAGCGCCGGAACGCCGACCTGACGGGCCAGAAGGATGTGCTCGCGCGTCTGCGGCATCGGGCCGTCGGCCGCCGAGCACACCAGGATCGCGCCGTCCATCTGCGCCGCGCCCGTGATCATGTTCTTCACGTAGTCCGCATGGCCCGGGCAGTCCACGTGCGCGTAGTGACGGCTTTCCGTCTCGTACTCCACGTGCGCCGTCGAGATCGTGATCCCGCGCGCCTTCTCCTCCGGCGCCGCGTCGATCTGATCGTACGCACGGAACTCGCCAAAGTACTTCGTGATCGCAGCCGTCAGAGACGTCTTCCCATGGTCAACGTGACCAATCGTGCCGATGTTCACATGCGGCTTGTTGCGCTCAAATTTGCTCTTGGCCATTGCGGCACTCCATCAATTCGTTCGTTCGGCTCCGGGGAGCCAACAAGGGTTCGCCTTCGCCTGACGCGTCAGGCGAACTTCTTCTGGATCTCTTCCGCGACCTGGTTCGGGACCTGCTCGTAGTGATCGAACTGCATCGTGTACTGGGCGCGGCCCTGAGACATCGAACGCAGCGTGTTCACATAACCGAACATATTGGCGAGGGGAACCATCGCATTGACGACAGTCGCGATTCCGCGCGCTTCCGTGCCCTGAATCTGGCCACGACGGCTGTTCAAGTCACCGATCACGTCGCCGACATAGTCTTCCGGCGTCACGACCTCGACCTTCATGATCGGCTCGAGAAGCTTCGGACCCGCCTTCTGGATGGCTTCACGGAAGCCAGCGCGCGAGGCGATTTCGAAGGCCAGGACCGACGAGTCGACGTCGTGGTAGGCGCCGTCGATCAGCTCGGCCTTGATGTCGACCATCGGGAAGCCCGCGAGCGGACCCGAGGTCATCACCGAAGCGATGCCCTTCTGGACACCCGGCACGTATTCCTTGGGAACCGCACCGCCGATGATCTTCGATTCGAACACGTAGCCCGTGGTCGGCTCGCCCGGCTCGATGTGCAGCTTCACGCGGGCGAACTGACCGGTACCACCGGTCTGCTTCTTGTGCGTGTAGTCGACATCCGCGGCGCGGGTGATCGTTTCGCGGTAGGCCACCTGCGGCGCACCGATATTCGCCTCGACCTTGAACTCGCGCTTCATGCGGTCGACGAGAATGTCGAGATGAAGCTCGCCCATGCCGGCGATGATGGTCTGGCCGGACTCTTCGTCCGTCTTGACGCGGAAGGACGGGTCCTCGGCGGCGAGACGGTTGAGCGCGAGGCCCATCTTTTCCTGGTCGCCCTTGGTCTTCGGCTCGATCGCGATCTCGATGACCGGATCGGGGAATTCCATGCGCTCCAGGATGACCGGCTTCAGCGGGTCGCAGAGCGTGTCGCCCGTCGTGACTTCCTTGAGGCCGGCCAGAGCGACGATGTCGCCGGCATAGGCCTCTTCGATGTCTTCACGCGAGTTGGAGTGCATCTGCAGCATGCGGCCGATGCGCTCGCGCTTTTCCTTCACCGTGTTCTGGACGCCGGTGCCCTTGGAGAGCTTGCCGGAGTAGATGCGGCAGAAGGTGAGCGAACCGACGAACGGGTCGTTCATGATCTTGAACGCGAGCATCGAGAGCGGCTCGTCGTCCGAAGACACGCGGCTCGTCTCGGCTTCGGTCTTCGGATCGATGCCCTTGATGGCAGGCACGTCGACCGGCGACGGCAGGAAGTCCACGACGCCGTCGAGAAGCGGCTGAACGCCCTTGTTCTTGAAGGCCGAGCCGCAGAAGATCGGCGTGAACGTCACTTCGCACGTGCCCTTGCGGATCAGCGCGCGCAGCTGGTCGTTGTCCGGCATGGTGCCTTCGAGATAGGCTTCCATCGCGGCTTCATCGACCTCGACCGCGGTCTCGATCATGAGTTCGCGATATTCCTGCGCCTGATCGGCGAGGTCGGCCGGGATCTCGACGACGTCCCACTGGGCGCCGAGCGATTCGTCGCGCCAGACGAGAGCCTTCATCTCGATCAGATCGACGACGCCCTTGAACTCGTTCTCGGCGCCGATCGGCAGCTGAACGACGATCGGCTTGGCGCCGAGGCGGGTCTTGATCATGTCCACGCAGCGGAAGAAGTCCGCGCCGGTCTTGTCCATCTTGTTGACGAACATCATCCGGGGAACGTGGTACTTGTCGGCCTGGCGCCAGACGGTCTCGGTCTGCGGCTCCACGCCGGCATTGGCGTCGAGAAGCGCGATCGCACCGTCGAGAACGCGCAGCGAACGCTCGACCTCAATCGTGAAGTCCACGTGTCCCGGCGTGTCGATGATGTTGAAGCGACGCATCTTCTCGTCGCGACCCTTCCAGAAGGTCGTGGTCGCGGCGGACGTGATCGTGATGCCGCGCTCCTGCTCCTGCTCCATCCAGTCCATGGTCGCGGCGCCGTCATGGACTTCGCCGATCTTATGGGACTTGCCGGTGTAGTAGAGAATCCGCTCGGTCGTGGTCGTCTTGCCGGCATCGATGTGGGCCATGATGCCGAAATTGCGGTAGTCTTCGATCTTATATTCGCGAGCCATGGGGCGACGCCTTTCGGATTGAAGCCGGACTTACCAGCGGTAGTGCGAGAACGCGCGGTTCGCTTCCGCCATGCGGTGGGTGTCTTCACGCTTCTTCACGGCGCTGCCGCGATTGTTGGCGGCATCCAGCAGCTCGCCCGACAGACGATCCACCATCGTGGTCTCGTTGCGGTTGCGGGCGGCCGTGATCAGCCAACGGATCGCCAGGGCCTGGCGACGCTCGGGACGGACGTCGACCGGGACCTGATAGGTCGCACCGCCGACGCGACGCGAACGCACTTCGACGTGCGGGGCGACGTTCTCGAGAGCCTGATGGAAGATGCCGATCGCATCCTGGCGGGTCTTCTCGCCCATGACGTCGAACGCACCGTAAACGATGCGCTCCGCCACCGACTTCTTGCCGTCATACATGACGGCGTTCATGAACTTCGTGACGACGAGATCACCGAACTTCGGATCCGGGTTGATCTCGCGCTTTTCTGCAGAGTGACGACGGGACATCGAATATTCTCTCTAACTCGGTCTTCAGGCTTACTTCGGACGCTTCGCGCCGTACTTGGAACGACGCTGACGACGGTCCTTGACGCCCTGGGTATCGAGCACGCCACGGATGATGTGGTAGCGCACGCCCGGAAGATCCTTCACGCGGCCGCCACGGATCATGACGACGGAGTGCTCCTGAAGGTTATGCCCCTCGCCCGGGATGTAGCCGATGACCTCGAAGCCGTTGACCAGACGCACCTTGGCGACCTTACGGAGAGCCGAGTTCGGCTTCTTCGGGGTCGTGGTGTAAACGCGGGTGCAAACGCCGCGCTTCTGGGGATTGGCCTGGAGGGCCGGAACCGTGTTGCGCTCGCTCGGGCGAACGCGCGGCTTCCGGATCAGCTGGTTGATGGTCGGCATTCCAACCTTCCTTCTTCTCAAATCTCGGTTCGAAACGGTCGGCATCTGCCGCGATTCGCGCCGTATAGTCCATACGCGAAACCGGGCCACGACCTCACCTAGTAAGAGGTCTGCCCGGGACGAAGCAGAGGATTACGGGCAAAACCGCAATCGTGCAGCCAGCAATGATGCGTCTCGTTGAACGAAGCCTTGTTTGAGGAGCAAGTCCGGGACGCGTCGTCCTGAACGAATGTTGCCTCACATCGGCTCTGTTGGCGGGTGTTTAACGATTCCACGACGCTTCGTCAAGTCCTTCCCTGCGAAAGGCGCTTGACATCGTCGGTGGCGGCCATAGGCGGCCACCGGCGAAGCGGAAGGGGCGCTCCACTCGAGAACGCCCCTCCCCTCTTCCTAGCGAGGCCGCTTACTCGGCGGCGTCGGTCATGTTGGTCAGGAGACGATCGGCGCGCGGCGAAGCCGAGGTCTTGCGACGATCGTCGATGATCAGGTCGTCACGCGAGGACGCGATGCGACGGACCTGGGTCATCATGCCACCCGTACCGGCCGGGATGAGGCGGCCGACGATGACGTTCTCCTTGAGGCCCTGCAGCGTGTCCATCTTGCCGGCGACCGCCGCCTCGGTGAGGACGCGGGTGGTCTCCTGGAAGGACGCCGCCGAGATGAAGCTCGGCGTCTGCAGCGAGGCTTTGGTGATGCCGAGGAGCACCGGATTGCCGGAGGCGGGCTTCTTGCCCTCCTCTTCCAGACGCTCGTTGATCTCGGCGAGCTCGATCCGGTCGACATTGTCGCCCGGAATGTAGCCCGAGTCGCCGGACTCCACGATCTCGACCTTCTGCAGCATCTGGCGAACGATCACCTCGATGTGCTTGTCGTTGATGAGAACGCCCTGCAACCGGTAGACTTCCTGGATTTCGTTGACGAGGTAGCTCGCCAGAGCCTCCACGCCGCGGATCGCCAGAATGTCGTGCGGCGCCGGATTGCCGTCGAGAATATGGTCGCCCTTCTCGATGATGTCGCCTTCCTGAAGGTGGAAGGGCTTGCCCTTCGGGATCAGGTACTCGACCGGCTCGATGCCGTCCTCGTGCGGCTCGATGATGATGCGGCGCTTGTTCTTGTAGTCGCGGCCGAAGCGGATCGTGCCGTCGATCTCGGCGATGACCGCGTTGTCCTTCGGACGACGCGCCTCAAAGAGTTCGGCGACGCGCGGCAGACCGCCGGTGATGTCCTTGGTCTTCGCGGACTCCATCGGAATACGCGAGAGAACGTCACCGGCCCGCACCTTCGAGCCCGGCTCGACCGAGAGGATCGCGTCCACCGACAGGAGGTAGCGAGCATCCGTGCCGCGCTGCAGCTTGGCGATCGTGCCGTCTTCCTTGCGGATGACGAGCGCCGGCTTCAGATCGGAACCACGCGGGTTCGCGCGCCAGTCGATGACCTGACGCTTCGTTATGCCGGTGGACTCGTCCGCCTGCTCCGAAACCGACAGACCCTCGACGAGGTCCTCGAACTCCACCACACCGTCCATTTCGGTGAGAACCGGACGGGTGTACGGGTCCCATTCCGCGATGCGCTGGCCGCGACGGACCTGATCGCCATCGTCCACGAAGATGCGCGAACCGTAGGTGACACGGTGCGACGCGCGCTCCTTGCCCGACGGATCGAGGATCAGGATCGCCATGTTGCGGCCCATGGCCACCAGACGGCCTTCGGAGTCGCGCACGACGTTGCGGTTGCGGATCTGGACGCTGCCCTCATAGGACGCTTCCAGGAACGACTGATCGACGACCTGCGCCGTGCCGCCCATGTGGAACGTGCGCATCGTGAGCTGCGTGCCCGGCTCGCCGATCGACTGCGCCGCGATGACGCCGACGGCTTCGCCCATGTTGACGGGCGTGCCGCGCGCCAGATCGCGACCGTAGCACACGGCGCAGATGCCGGTGCGCACTTCGCAGGTCAGCGCCGAACGGATCTTCACCGACTGGACGCCGGCCTTCTCGATCACATCAACGTCGCGCTCCTCGACCGTCACGCCGCCCTTGACCAGGACCTCGCCCGACACCGGGTGGAGAATGTCCTCAAGCGCGGTGCGGCCGAGAATGCGCTGGCCGAGCGTCGCCACGACCTGACCGGCATCCACGATGGGCTGCATGGTGAGGCCGTTCGGCGTGCCGCAATCGGTCTGCGTGATGATGCAGTCCTGTGCGACGTCGACGAGACGACGGGTCAGGTAGCCCGAGTTCGCCGTCTTCAACGCCGTGTCCGCGAGGCCCTTGCGGGCGCCGTGGGTGGAGTTGAAGTACTCGAGAACCGTGAGGCCTTCCTTGAAGTTCGAGATGATCGGCGTCTCGATGATCTCGCCGGACGGCTTGGTCATCAGGCCGCGCATCGCGCCGAGCTGGCGCATCTGCGTGGGCGAGCCACGCGCACCGGAGTGCGACATCATGTAGATCGAGTTCATCGGCTTCTGCCGGCCCGTCTCCGGGTTGAACTCGACCGCACGAATGCGGCTCATCATCTCGTCGGCAATCTTGTCCGTGCACTTGGCCCAGGCGTCGACGACCTTGTTGTACTTCTCGCCCTGGGTGATCAGGCCGTCATTGTACTGCTGCTCGTATTCCTTCGCGAGCGCCTGCGTCTCGCCGATCAGCTTGGGCTTGGTCTCGGGGATGACCATGTCGTCCTTGCCGAACGAAATGCCGGCGAGGCAGGCATGCTTGAAACCGAGCTGCATGATGCGATCGCAGAAGATGACCGTGTCCTTCTGACCGCAGTGGCGGTAGACGGTATCGATCATCTTCGAGATGTTCTTCTTCGTCATCAGGTCGTTGGCGATGTCGAAGGTGATGCGGTGCGTGCGCGGCAGAAGCTGGCCGATGAGCATGCGGCCAGGGGTCGTCTCGTAGATCTTCGAGGTCTCGTTGCCGTCCTTGTCGACCGACCGGATACGGCCACGGATCTTCGTGTGCAGCGTGACCGCCTTAGAGGCGATCGCGTGCTCCAGCTCGCCGATGTCGGAGAAGGCCATGCCCTGCCCCGGCTCGTTCTCGTTCATGATCGAGAGATAGTAGAGGCCGAGCACCATGTCCTGCGACGGCACGATGATCGGAAGACCGTTCGCCGGGTGCAGGATGTTGTTGGTCGACATCATGAGGACGCGCGCTTCGAGCTGCGCCTCGATCGACAGCGGCACGTGCACGGCCATCTGGTCGCCGTCAAAGTCCGCGTTGAACGCGGTGCAGACGAGCGGATGCAGCTGGATCGCCTTGCCTTCGATCAGCACGGGCTCGAAGGCCTGGATGCCCAGACGATGCAGCGTCGGCGCGCGGTTCAGGAGAACCGGGTGCTCGCGGATGACCTCGTCGAGGATATCCCAGACTTCCGGACGCTCCTTCTCGACGAGCTTCTTGGCCTGCTTCACCGTGGAGGAGAAGCCCTTGGCGTCGAGGCGCGCGTAGATGAAGGGCTTGAACAGCTCAAGCGCCATCTTCTTCGGCAGGCCGCACTGGTGCAGCTTCAGGTTCGGGCCGGTCACGATGACCGAACGACCGGAATAGTCGACGCGCTTGCCGAGGAGGTTCTGACGGAAGCGCCCCTGCTTGCCCTTCAGCATGTCGGACAGCGACTTCAGCGGACGCTTGTTGGCCCCCGTGATGACGCGGCCGCGACGGCCGTTGTCGAACAGCGCATCCACCGCTTCCTGAAGCATGCGCTTCTCGTTGCGGATGATGATGCCCGGCGCGCGCAGCTCGATCAGCCGCTTCAGACGGTTGTTGCGGTTGATGACGCGGCGATAGAGATCGTTCAGATCGGACGTGGCGAAGCGGCCGCCGTCCAGCGGGACGAGCGGGCGCAGATCCGGCGGGATCACCGGAATGACGCTCATGATCATCCACTCGGGTCGGTTGCCCGACTCGAGGAAGTTCTCGACGATCTTCAGACGCTTCATCAGCTTCTTGGTCTTCAGATCGGACGTCGTGGTCGCGAGTTCCTCGCGAAGATCGCCCGCGATCCGCTCGAGATCCATCGAGGCCAGAAGTTCCTGGATCGCCTCGGCGCCGATCAGCGCCGTGAAGCTATCCTCGCCGTATTCGTCGACGGCGATCAGATACTCTTCCTCCGACAGGAGCTGGTGCTCCTTGAGGGCGGTGAGACCGGGCTCGGTGACGATGTAGTTCTCGAAATAGAGAACGCGCTCGATATCCTTCAGCGTCATGTCGAGCAGCGTGCCGATGCGGCTCGGGAGCGACTTCAGGAACCAGATATGGGCGACCGGCGCGGCCAGCTCGATATGGCCCATGCGCTCGCGGCGAACCCGCGACAGCGTGACCTCGACGCCGCACTTTTCGCAGATGATGCCCTTGTACTTCATGCGCTTGTACTTGCCGCACAAGCACTCGTAGTCCTTGATCGGCCCGAAGATGCGCGCGCAGAACAAGCCGTCGCGCTCGGGCTTGAAGGTCCGGTAGTTGATCGTCTCAGGCTTCTTGATCTCGCCGAACGACCAGGAAAGAATCTTCTCCGGGCTCGCGATCGAGATCCGGATGGAGTCGAATGTCTGCGCCTGCACCTGAGGATTGAAGAGATTCATGACCTCTTGGTTCATGGTGCTGTCTCCTTATGAGGCCCGGGGCCTCCCAACGCGCCGGGCGGGGCCGGCGCCAAGATCTATCCGCAAAGACTGATCGGCGCCCCGGCATATGGGCGCCGATCCTGGCCGCACAAGGCGGCGTTTGCGAGGCGGCTTACTCGGCCGCGTCGGGCAGCCCTTCGACGGGCGACCCGGAATAGGGCAGTTCGGCAACCGTGTTCGACAGGTCGACGTCGAGGCCGAGCGAGCGCATTTCCTTGACGAGAACGTTGAAGCTCTCGGGAATGCCCGACTCGAACGCATCGTCGCCGCGCACGATCGACTCGTAGACCTTGGTACGTCCGGCCACGTCGTCCGACTTCACGGTCAGCATTTCCTGCAGCGTGTAGGCGGCGCCGTAGGCTTCCAGCGCCCAGACCTCCATTTCGCCGAAGCGCTGACCGCCGAACTGCGCCTTGCCACCCAGCGGCTGCTGGGTCACGAGCGAATACGGACCGATCGAACGGGCGTGGATCTTGTCGTCCACGAGGTGGTGCAGCTTCAGCATGTAGATGTAGCCGACCGTCACCTGGCGATCGAACGGCTCGCCCGTCCGTCCGTCATGCAGCGTGACCTGACCCGACCCGTTGAGTCCGGCCTTTTCCAGCATGTGCACGATGTCGCGCTCGTTCGCGCCGTCGAAGACCGGCGTCGCGATCGACACACCCTTGCGCAGCTGCTTGGCCAGCGTGACGACGGATTCCTCGTCGTAGGTCGCGACCTTCTCGTTGCGCTCGCTGTCGCCCATCAGATCGGCGATCTGATCCCGCAGCGGCCCGACATCGTGGGTCTGCTGATAGGCTTCCAGAAGCTCGCCGATCTGCTTGCCCATGCCGGCGCAGGCCCAGCCGAGATGCGTCTCGAGGATCTGACCGACATTCATGCGCGAGGGCACGCCGAGCGGGTTCAAGACGATGTCGACATGCGTGCCGTCGGCGGTGAAGGGCATGTCCTCCACCGGCACGATGCGCGAGACGACGCCCTTGTTGCCGTGACGGCCGGCCATCTTGTCGCCCGGCTGGATCTTGCGCTTCACGGCGACGAAGACCTTCACCTGCTTCATGACGCCCGGGGGCAGCTCGTCGCCGCGCTGGACCTTCTCGACCTTGTCCATGAAGCGCTGCTCGAGCGTCTTCTTGGACTCGTCGTAGACCGAGCGCAGACCTTCGAGCTCGGCCTGGACGCGCTCGTCCTCGACCGCGAACATCCACCACTGCGAGCGGGGATACTCGTTCATCACGTCGGGCGAGACCTGCGTCCCCTTGCGGAAGCCGCGCGGGCCGGCGACCGCTGCCTGACCGTTCAGCATTTCCACGAGACGGCCGTAGACGTTGCGATCGAGGATCGCCTGCTCGTCGTCGCGGTCCTTGGCGAGGCGCTCGATTTCCTCGCGCTCGATCGCCATCGCGCGCTCGTCCTTCTCCACGCCGTGGCGGTTGAAGACGCGCACTTCCACGACCGTGCCGTAGGTGCCGGGAGGCATGCGGTTCGACGTGTCGCGCACGTCCGAGGCCTTCTCGCCGAAGATGGCGCGAAGGAGCTTTTCCTCCGGCGTCATCGGGCTTTCGCCCTTCGGCGTGATCTTGCCGACGAGAATGTCGCCCGGCTGAACCTCGGCGCCGATATAGACGATGCCCGCTTCGTCGAGGTTCTTCAGCGCTTCTTCCGAGACGTTCGGAATGTCGCGCGTGATCTCCTCAGGCCCGAGCTTGGTGTCGCGCGCCATGACCTCGAACTCCTCGATATGGATCGAAGTGAAGACGTCGTCGGCGACGATACGCTCGGACAGGAGGATCGAGTCCTCATAGTTGTAGCCGTTCCACGGCATGAACGCGACGAGCACGTTCCGGCCGAGCGCCAGATCGCCGAGGTCGGTCGACGGACCGTCGGCAATGATGTCGCCGCGACGCACGCGGTCGCCCATCTTCACCAGCGGGCGCTGGTTGATGCAGGTCGACTGGTTCGAACGCTGGTACTTCATCAGGCGGTAGATATCGACGCCGGACCGGCCGCCTTCGAGATCTTCCGTGGCGCGAATGACGATACGCGTCGCGTCCACCTGATCGACCACGCCGCCGCGACGGGCCGCGATGGCGGCACCGGAGTCACGCGCGACCACGGCTTCCATGCCGGTGCCGACGAACGGCGCTTCCGCGCGCACCAGCGGCACGGCCTGACGCTGCATGTTCGAGCCCATGAGGGCGCGGTTCGCGTCGTCGTTCTCGAGGAACGGGATGAGCGCGGCCGCGACCGACACGAGCTGCTTGGGCGAGACGTCCATCAGGTCGACATTCTCGCGCGGCGTGATGATCACGTCGCCGGCATGACGGCAGATGACGGTCTCTTCGGCAAAGCGCATGTCGTCGGTCAGCACCGCGTTCGCCTGCGCGACATGGTGCTTGGACTCTTCCATGGCCGAAAGGTAGACGACCTCCTTCGTGACCTTGCCATCCACGACGCGGCGGTACGGGCTTTCGATGAAGCCGTACTTGTTGACGCGGGCGAAGGTCGCGAGCGAGTTGATCAGACCGATATTCGGGCCTTCCGGCGTCTCGATCGGGCAGATGCGGCCGTAATGCGTCGGGTGCACGTCGCGCACTTCGAAGCCGGCGCGCTCGCGGGTCAGACCGCCGGGGCCGAGCGCCGAGAGACGACGCTTGTGCGTGATCTCGGAGAGCGGGTTGGTCTGGTCCATGAACTGCGAGAGCTGCGAGGAGCCGAAGAACTCGCGCACCGCGGCGGCCGCGGGCTTGGCGTTGATCAGGTCCTGCGGCATGACCGTGTCGATCTCGACCGAGCTCATGCGCTCCTTGATCGCGCGCTCCATGCGGAGCAGGCCGACGCGGTACTGGTTCTCCATGAGCTCGCCGACCGAGCGCACGCGGCGATTGCCGAGATTGTCGATGTCGTCGATCTCGCCCTTGCCGTCGCGCAGGTCGACAAGCGTGCGCACCACCGCAAGGATGTCTTCCTTGCGGAGCACGCGCACCGTGTCCTCGGCGGCGACGTCGAGACGCATGTTCATCTTCACGCGGCCGACGGCCGAGAGATCGTAGCGCTCCGAATCGAAGAACAGCGACTGGAACATGGCCTCGGCCGTGTCCATCGTCGGCGGCTCGCCGGGACGCATGACGCGGTAGATGTCGAACAGCGCGTCCTGGCGGTTCTCGTTCTTGTCGGCCGCCAGCGTGTTGCGGATATAGGCGCCGACCGTCACGTGATCGATGTCGAGGACGGAGATTTCCTCGTGGCCCGCGTCGAGCAGGACCTTGAGCGTCTTCTCGTCGATCTCGTCACCGGCTTCGAGATAGATCTCGCCCGTCGCGTAGTTGACGATGTCCTCGGCCAGATAATTGCCGTAGAGGTCTTCCTCCATGGCGCGCAGGGCTACGACGCCCCGCTCCTTCATCTGGCGGGCCTGACGGGCCGTGACCTTCTTGCCCGCCTCGACCAGCACTTCGCCCGTGTCGGCGTCGATGAGGTCGGACAGCGTCTTCTGGCCGCGCACGCGCTCGACCGAGAACGGAATGCGCCAGCCCTGCTTGTCCTTCTCGAACTTCACGACATTGTAGAAGGTCGAGAGAATGTCCTCGCCATCCATGCCGAGCGCCATGAGAAGGCTCGTCACGGGGATCTTGCGGCGACGGTCGATGCGCGCGAACACGATGTCCTTGGCGTCGAACTCGATGTCGAGCCAGGAACCGCGATAGGGGATGACGCGCGCGGCGAAGAGCAGCTTGCCGGACGAGTGCGACTTGCCCTTGTCATGATCGAAGAAGACGCCCGGCGAGCGGTGCATCTGAGAGACGATGACGCGCTCCGTGCCGTTGACGATGAACGTGCCGTTCATGGTCATGAGCGGCATGTCGCCCATGTAGACGTCCTGCTCCTTGATGTCCTTGATGGACTTGGAGCCGGTGTCCTCGTCGACATCGAACACGATGAGGCGCAGCGTCACCTTCAGCGGCGCGGCATAGGTCAGGTCGCGCTGACGGCACTCGTCGACGTCGAACTTCGGCTGCTCGAACTCGTACTTGACGAATTCCAGCATCGAATGGCCGGCGAAATCGGAAATCGGGAAAACGGAGCGGAAGACGGACTGCAGACCTTCGTCGGGACGGCCGCCCTCCGGCTCGTCCACCATCAGGAACTGATCGTAGGAGGCCTTCTGGACCTCGATGAGGTTGGGCATTTCGGCGACTTCGGGGATCGACCCGAAGAACTTGCGTACGCGCCTGCGACCGCTAAACGTCGTCGTCTGAGACATCGTCGCTCCTTGCTCTCGTCAGTGCCCTCGACCGAAGGGCTGAATTTTTGATCCTCCCGTGGGGAGGAACGCCTGTCGCGGTGGGCCCGCCGCGCGGCGTCAGACATGGGGGACTGCCGGCCAGTCCAGGTCTCCCGAAAGCCGCCGCGCGACCCTCGGGAGACCTGCACCCTCGCAGCACCGGTTGCCGCGAGCACGGAAGGCGGAACGGCAAAATGCCGTCCCGCCCGCCAATTTCATGCGTAAGGCGCCAAATGGCGGTCTTACTTGACGTCGACCTTCGCGCCAGCCTTCTCGAGCTGGTCCTTGATCTTGGCAGCTTCGTCCTTCGACACAGCTTCCTTGACCGGCTTCGGAGCGCCGTCGACGAGGTCCTTGGCTTCCTTGAGGCCGAGGCCCGTGATCGCACGGACTTCCTTGATGACGTTGATCTTGTTCGCGCCGGCGTCGGCGAGGATCACGTCGAACTCGGTCTTCTCTTCGACTTCGGCGACCGGGCCGGCGCCACCAGCGGCGGCAACGGCGACCGGAGCTGCGGCGGAGACGCCCCACTTCTCTTCGAGCATCTTCGAGAGCTCAGCAGCCTCGAGGACGGTCAGAGCCGACAGGTCTTCAACGATCTTGGCGAGATCAGCCATTGTAGTCTTCCTTTAGGTTCGAATATTCTGAATGCAGCGAGGAACGAGCCTCACGCCGCTTCGTCCTTCTTGGCATAGGCCGCGAAAACGCGCGCGAGCTGAGCCGCGGGCGCCGCCACGACGCCTGCGATGCGGGTCGCCGGCGTCTGGATCATGCCCAGCAGCTTTCCGCGCAGTTCGTCGAGCGACGGAAGGGCGGCCAAAGCCTTGACCCCTTCCGCATCGAGGGCCGTGGTGCCCATCGCACCGCCGAGGATCACGAGCTTGTCGTTCCCCTTGGCGAAGTCGTTGGCCACCTTCGGAGCCGCAATCGGATCGTTGGAATAAGCAATCAGGGTCTGACCCTGAAACAATCCGTCGATCTTTTCGGCGTCCGTGCCTTGAAGAGCGATTTGGGCGAGACGGTTCTTCGCGACTTTGACGGTTCCACCCTGCGCACGCATCTTCGTACGAAGATCGTTCATCTGCGCGACGGTGAGACCGGCATAGCGAGCCACCACGATCGAGCCCGCAGCCTTGAAGGCTCCGTTCAGCTCGGTGACGAACTCGCGCTTTTCCGCTCTGTCCACTGCCACTCTCCAGTTGGAACTCACCCTTTCGGATCAGTTCCGGTTGCCGTTTGCCGTTCGGCGAACCGAACGACGCTCGAGGATCCTGTCCCCTTGGCTTCCCTGGGTCCGCATGGGAACCGGTGACAACACAAGGCATTCAGAGGTTCGAACCGAAGGTCTTGGCCGTGAGGCCAACGAATTCGGATCTTTCCCCGTCTCATGCGGGCTGGAGGATTAAGACGGTTCGGATCGAGACCCGAACCATCGCCCGCAATCTTGGACAGGAAGCGAAGCCCGAAGGCTTCGCCCATCCGAGTCGCCCGAAAGCGACTCGAAATTCGTTAAGGAAACCCGATATGGTTCGGGTTTCCCGAAAATGCAAATCAGGCGCTCGGACGAACCGTCGCGGGATCGATCTTGATGCCGGGACCCATGGTCGAGGAGACCGCGATGCGCTGGACATAATTGCCCTTGGCGCCCGACGGCTTGGCCTTCTGCACGGCGTCCGCGAACGCGCGGATGTTCTCGAGCAGCGCCTCGGCACCGAACGAGGCCTTGCCGATGCCGGCATGGATGATGCCGGCCTTCTCGACGCGGAACTCGACGGCACCGCCCTTCGACGCCTTAACGGCGGCCGCGACGTCCATCGTGACCGTGCCGACGCGCGGGTTCGGCATCAGGCCGCGCGGGCCGAGCACCTTACCGAGACGACCGACGAGGCCCATCATGTCCGGGGTCGCGATGGCGCGATCGAAGTCGATCTGACCGCCCTGGACCTGCTCGACCAGCTCTTCCGCACCGACGATGTCGGCGCCGGCGGCGCGCGCTTCGTCAGCCTTGGCGCCGCGCGCGAAGACCGCGACGCGGACCGTGCGGCCCGTGCCGTTCGGCAGGTTGACGACGCCACGGACCATCTGGTCGGCGTGACGCGGATCGACGCCGAGATTCATGGCGACCTCGATCGTCTCGTCGAACTTGGCGGTGGAACGCTCCTTCAGGAGGTTGATCGCCTCGGCGAGGTCGTAGAGCTTCTCGCGGTCGATGCCCTCGCGGGCCTTCGCAATGCGCTTAGCAATCTTGGCCATCGGTTCAGCCCACCACTTCCAGACCCATGGAACGCGCGGAGCCCATGACCATCGCCATGGCGGCATCGACGTCGTTCGCGTTCAAATCCTTCATCTTCTTCTCGGCGATCTCGCGGACCTGGGCCTGCGTGACCGTGCCGGCCTTGACCTTGCCGGGCTCCTTGGAGCCGCTGGTGAGGCCCGCCGCGCGCTTCAGGAAGAAGCTGACCGGAGCCGTCTTCATCTGGAACGTGAAGGACTTGTCGACGTAGTAGGTGATCACCACCGGAACCGGCGATCCCTTCTCCATCTCCTGGGTCTGCGCGTTGAACGCCTTGCAGAACTCCATGATGTTGATGCCGCGCTGACCGAGGGCGGGACCGATCGGGGGCGACGGAGTCGCCGAACCGGCCTTGACCTGCAGCTTAAGCTGGCCTGCTACTTTCTTAGCCATTAGCTTCTGCCTTTTCGTTGCGCCGGCGAACCGGCTTTCGGGCCTTGGCGGCCCCGTGCAGATGTGCGGTTCGGATCTTGTCGGACCGGCTCAGCCCGCCTCACCTTCCGCACGTTCGGACGCTCCTCGGGGAGCGCCCTGCGGTCAGATCTTTTCGACCTGACCGAATTCGAGATCCACCGGCGTCGCGCGGCCGAAGATCGAAACTTCGACCTTGAGGCGGGACCGCTCGTGATCGACTTCCTGAACCACGCCGTTGAACGAGGCGAAGGGTCCGTCCGACACGCGAATCTGCTCGCCGACATCGAAGGAGATCGAGGACTTCGGCCGCTCGACACCTTCCTGCACCTGGCTCAGGATGTGCGTCGCTTCCGCCTCGGAGATCGGCACCGGCCGATTGTCGGGACCGAGGAACCCGGTGACCTTCGGCGTGTTCTTGATCAGCGAGAACACCTGGTCGGTCAGGTCGGCCTTCACCAGCACGTAGCCGGGGAAGAACTTGCGCTCGGAATCGACCTTACGGCCGCGGCGCACTTCCGTCACCTTTTCGGTCGGAACGAGGATTTTCTCGAACTTGTCCGAGAGCCCCTTCTGACGCGCCTGCTCCTCGATGGATTCGGCGACCTTCTTTTCGAAGTTCGAATAGGCGTGGACGATGTACCAGCGAGCGGCCATGAAATTCCTGCGTATGAAAGTCTTTTAGCGACCGGCGCTCATGACGGCACCGACGGCATATCCGATCGCCTGATCGGCGACGAATAGGAAGGTGGCTGCGAACGCGACCATGACGAAAACCATGACGGTCGAGATCATCGTCTCGCGGCGCGTCGGCCAAGTCACCTTGGCGACTTCCGTCCGCACCTGCTGAAGAAACGTGAAAGGATTTGTCTTAGAGGCCATGCACCGCTCACAGCAGAAGGCGCGAAAAGCTGGCTGACCAGCCCTGCGCGCCACGCGTCTGTTAAAAACTACATAAACCGGCCGGAACCGATTCACAAGAGGGGCGAAGGCATTTCGTATCGGATGAAATGGCAGGGGCAGCAGGGCTCGAACCTGCGACCTGCGGTTTTGGAGACCGCCGCTCTACCAACTGAGCTATACCCCTGCGGGCGCTATCGCGAGCTCCCGAATACGCAGATCGCGATGCGTTTGCAAGCCCTATTGCGACGCCTTCGTCTCGGCGAGCCTCGCCTTTCGCGTTTTCGGCTTCAAACGGCGCAGAAGCGCGTCGAAGCGGCGCTGCGGACGCGTCAGCTTCAGAAGATCGTCGATCGCGAGATTCGCCCCTTCCAGCCGCTCCGCCAGCACTTCGCCCGCAACCGTCGAGACCTCGCCCGGCGTGAACTGCGGAAAGCGCCGCGCGATGGCGCCGAAGACGTCGTCCGCGACCGCCCCCGTCGATTCGAGACGACCGGCGCGAATCAGAAGGCGCAGAACGATCTGCTCGAAGGTCCAGTCGTGATCGGCGAAGAGCTTCCACTTCTGACTGCGCCGCGCCGTGAAGCCGGCAAGGACGACGCGCGCGGCGGGGGCGGCCTCGACCAGGAAGAGCGCGAGCGCAAAGCCGCTCGTGGCGAGATGCGTCGAGGGGTAGAAGCCCTTCAGCCCCGGCGCGAGGTCGAGCTGGCCGACCGGCTCCGGGATCGCGAACTCCGCTGGCGCGCTGAAGCGCTCGCTCTCCCCTGCCCGGATATTGCAGATGCCATGGAAGCGCGGCGAGCGAAGCAGGGCGACGACATCGCCGACTTCCCGCCGATAGACGATGTTGGCGCCCGCCGGGCCGGATCGCGCGACGAGAAGCGAAGGCCCGTCGAAGGGACGGTCCAGCACCTTGTAGACCTTGTTGAAGAAGACGAAGAGCGTGTCCTCGCCATAGCGCGAGCGAAGCGCGTCGATGCGCACGGCGTCGCTATTCGCAACGAGGACGATCGTGCCGAAACCCTGGAAGAAGGCGGCCCAGCGCGCCGCGCCGTCCGCCTCGTCGCTCAAGGGAAAGCCGTCTTTCAAGCGCGTCACGCTTTGGGCGCGCGCTGCGTGACGTGGAGGGTGCGCTCGCGCATGGCGAACCATTCCTCGGCATAGTCGTCATCGCGATATTCGTCGAAATACGGACCGCCATCGGTGAAGTGGACGTTCTTGGCGGCGGGGTCATGCTCGTATTCGTTGACCAGCCAGTTCCAGCGGGCCGGCAGTTCGCCGATCTCGCTGTCGCTCTCCAGCCATTTGAACTGGTGCAGCTCCAGGCCCGACGCGGTGTTGACGAAGTCCGGCGTCAGGGCGCGGCAGCGCGCATTGTTGAAGAGCATGACGCTCGACCAGTTCTTCTTCTCGTATTTGGTCTGCACCTGCCCGAGGAACTTCGTTTCCACCTTGGGCTGGTAGTCGTGCTTGACGCACATGACGGCGGCGTTCTCGTCGCGCAGCGCCCAAAGCTCGGCGATGTCGGCGCGCATGAGCATGTCGCAATCCATGAACAGGCTCCAGCCCTCGTAGTTCGAGAGGTAGGGCACGAGGAAGCGCGAGAAGGAAAACTCGGTGGACTGGAGCGCGTTGCGCTCGCGCGTGAAGGTCTGTTCCAGATGCGGAAGGACGATCGGCGAGAACATGACGGGCATCGTCGCGTGCTCGATGATGCTTTGCGCGAGCACGTGGTAGGCGACGACTTCCTTGGAGTCGAAACCGATGAAGACGCGGGCGATTTCGGCGGTCATGGCAGCATCCTTCCGTTGACCGGATGGCTTCTAGTCCCCCGCCCCGGCGGCAAGCAAGCAAGAACGCTTCCAATCTCGGCGGGCAGCCCAAACGAAAACGGGCCCCGAAGGGCCCGTTCTCTCACCAATTTCGAACGCTCGATTACTCGACGATCGAGGCGACGATGCCGGCGCCGACGGTGCGGCCGCCCTCGCGGATCGCGAAGCGCAGCTTTTCTTCCATCGCGATCGGAACGATCAGCTTGACGTCCATCGTCACGTTGTCGCCCGGCATCACCATCTCGGTGCCCTCGGGCAGCGTGACGACGCC
>NZ_ARQE01000026.1 GCF_000382705.1 Aureimonas ureilytica DSM 18598 = NBRC 106430
CAGACTTTGCAGGAACTCGGCCTCCGCCTCGATGCGGCCCGAGCGCCTGTCCCCGCCCATCGGCAGCGGATCGCTCCGCCCCGCCCGATCCTGCGAGCGCCAGCGCACCGCCGTGGCAATCGCGATCCCAAACCGCTCAGCCGCTACATGGGTCGAGGCGCCCTCGCGCATCGCCCGCAAAACCCGATGCCGAAGATCGATCGACAAAGCTCTTGCCATCCTTGCCTCCCTTCCGATCGACAGAGGGAATCATGAATGACGCTAAGACTCTACCCGGAGGGAAAACGCTCTAGACCGCGCCGCTTTTCCATCGCCTATAACGGCTCAGGCGGGCTGACCGACCACCCGCGCCGCCGCCTGGCCGGCAATGCGTCCGAGCGACACGGCGGTCAGCAAGCCGTTTCCGGAGAGATAGCCCGAGGCCTTGGAGCCCGAGACTCCGCAGGCCGCGCCGCCAGCGGCGAAGAGGTTCGGGATCGGGGCGCCGCCCTGCGTCACCACGCGGGCCTTCTCGTCCACCACGAGCCCGCCTTGCGTGTGGAACAGTGCGCCCGTCACGCGCACTGCCTTGAACGGCGCCTGAAGCGGCGCTACGCCCGCGAGGTCGCGGCCGAACGGATCGTTCGATCGGCCCGCCTTCATGGCCTCGACCGCGCTCGCGGTGGCATCCAGGCGCTCCGGGTCAACGCCGAGGCGCGCCGCGAGTTCGGCGAACGAACCGGCTTCTACCACCGCGTTCATCGCCTCGGCGCGTCGGAAGTCCTCGAACTGCCGACAGATCGCGGCGATGCGCTCGTCGAAAATGTCGAAGGCCGTCGCATCCGGCTGGCGCAGCACCTCGGCGGCTTGCTCGGAATAGCCCTTGGCCTCGTTGGAGAAGCGTTCGCCGCTCCGGTTGATTTGAAAGCCGCCTTCGGTGATCGCCGCCCAAGTGATGAGGATGCCGGCGGGATGGGCGACCGAACCGTGCCCTTGGTGGCCGGACAAATGCCGCAAGCGCGCCCCCAGCGCCTCGCCCCAGAGCACGGCCTCACCCCGGTTGCCCTCATGGCCGAAGTAATGGGCCCCGGCCATCTCGGGAATTTCGCGCTCTAGGAGCGCCTTGTTGCCGCCATAGCCGTTGCAGGCGAGAACGATCGCCTTGGCGCCCAGCGTCTCGCGCGTCCTGTCCGGCCGCGCAAGTTGGAGGCCCGTCATACGACCCACGTCGTCGCGGTAGAGTGTTTCCACGGTGGAATCGCAAAGGATGTCGCAGCCTGCGCCTTCCGCCGCATCGCGCAGCGCATCCACGAGTTCTTGGCCCGAGCGCAAAGGCAGACCATGCATGCGCCGACGGGAGTGGCCGGGATAGGAGAAATCGGAGATCACGGAAAAGGGCAGTCCATAGCGGTCGGCAAGCCATTCCACGGTGGGGCCCGCCGCTTCCGCAACGAGCCGGACCAGCGCTTCGTCAGGTTCGTTGTCCGCCTTGTGAAAAATGTCTTCCGCGAACAGGCGGGCATCGTCTTCGATGCCAGCTTCTCTCTGCCAGCGCGTTCCCGGTGCCGGGATCAGGCCCGCCGAGAGCGCCGTCGAGCCGGCGGGAACGGCGTCCCGTTCGAGAATGACAACGCTTTCGGCCCCCGCTTCTCGGGCCGCGAGCCCTGCAATCAGTCCCGCCGCCCCGGCGCCGACGATCGCGACGTCGACGCCGACGTCGAAGGATGCCAGGTTCCGACTATCGATGGATGCCATTCTGCCGAACTCCACTCGCGCGTAGGCCTCTTGCGCCTGTCTGAAAAACGAGCCTATCCTGTCTGTTAAATAAGACAAGTCATGAGCGGCAACGGGGGGCTGGGATGGCTGAGGCAAGACAGGGGCCGCGACCGGGTGGCTCGGGGCAGGCGAGCGGGCCCCGCTCGCTTCTCGACAAGCTCTGGGACGCGCATGTCGTGGCTCAGCGGGAGGACGGCGCCGACCTTCTGTGGATCGACCGCCATCTTTTGCACGAAGGCTCGTTTCACGCCTTCGACAAGCTGGCGGCGCGGAATGCGCCCGTGTCCCGGCCCGACCTCACCTTCGCGGTGATGGACCATTACATCCCGACGCGCCCAGACTCGCCGGGTGCGCAGGATCCTGCGGTCACCGGCGTCATGCGCAAGCTCGAGGGCAACGCGACGCGCACGGGCATTCGCCTTTTCGGGTCCGGCGACCCGCGCCAGGGGATCGTCCATGTCATGGCGCCCGAACAGGGACTGACGCTGCCGGGATTGACGCTGGTGTGCGGCGATTCCCACACCGCCACGCACGGCGCGCTCGGGGCCTTGGCCTTCGGCATCGGCGCCTCCGAAGTGGCCCATGTCCTGATGACGCAGACGCTTTGGCAGAGGCGGCCGAGACGGATGCGGATCGAGGTGCGGGGGCGGCTCGCCGAGGGCGTGACGGCAAAGGACCTCGCGCTATCGATCATAGCGCGGATCGGCGCGGACGGCGCCGCGGGCCATGCGGTGGAATATGCCGGCGAGGCGGTGCGCGCCCTGTCCATCGAGGGACGCTTGACCCTTTGCAATCTTTCCATCGAGGCGGGCGGGCGCAGCGGCATGGTGGCGCCGGACGAAACCACGATCGACTTCGTGCGCGGACGCTCCTTCGCGCCTCGTGGCGACGCCTTCGAGCGGGCCGCAGAGATTTGGCTGGCACTTGGCTCCGACACGGACGTCGCCTTCGACCGGGACGTGACGATCGACGCGCGCGCCATCGCCCCGAGCGTCACCTGGGGCATCAGCCCGGAGGACGCGCTGCCCATCGACGCAACGGTGCCGGACCCAGCCCGAGCGAAGGATGAGGGGCACGCGGCCCATATCCGCGAGGCCTTGGACTACATGGGTCTCACGGCCGGACGTCCGCTGGAGGAGATCGCGATCGACCGCGTTTTCATCGGCTCCTGCACCAACAGCCGGGTGGAGGACCTGCGCGCCGCCGCCGCCATTCTTTCCGGTCGCAAGGCCAAGGTTCCCGGCCTCGTCTCGCCGGGCTCGACCGAGGTCAAGCGGCAATGCGAGGCGGAGGGGCTGGACCGGATCTTCGTCGAAGCGGGCCTCGACTGGGTCGGGGCGGGCTGCTCCATGTGCGTGGGCATGAACGGCGACATCGTGCCGCCCGGCGAGCGCTGCGCTTCCACCACCAACCGCAATTTCAAAGGCCGCCAGGGGCCGGGCGCGCGCACCCATCTTATGTCCCCGGCCATGGTCGCGGCGGCGGCCGTCACCGGCCATCTGACGGATGTGCGGCGATTCTCGCGAGGAGACCGGTCATGACGCCGTTCACCCAGCTTCGCGCCGTCGCCTGTCCCCTGCCCTATTCCAGCATCGACACAGACCAACTCATTCCCGCCCGCTTCATGAAGCGCTCGCGGGCCGAGGGCTATGGGGACTTCCTGCTCCGCGACCTGCGCTTCGACGAGGCGGGAACCCCCCTCCCCGACTTTCCGTTGAACGCGTTGGAGCGAGGCGCCGCGCAGATTCTCGTCACACGCCGCAATTTCGGCGCGGGCTCCTCGCGCGAGGCGGCGGTCTATGCGCTGGTCGACTACGGCATCCGCTGCGTGATCGCTCCGAGCTTTGGGGATATCTTCGCCAGCAACGCCGTCAACAACGGGCTCTTGCCCGCGCGCGTCGAGGAAGCGGACGCCGAGGCCCTGATCGACCATCTCCAAGCGGGCGGGCGCGATCTCTTCGTGGACCTCGATGCGCGCCGCATCGAGGCGGAGGGCCGGTGGATCGGCTTCTCCGTCGAGCCGGTCTGGCGCACCAAGCTTCTCAACGGCTGGGACGATCTCGACCTCACCGCGAGCTATGGCGAGGCGATCGCGACCTTTGCCGCGAGGGATCGCGGCCTGCGCCCCTGGGCTGTCCCGAACGATTTCTCGACCGGACAGAAGATGTCTGATTGACAGGACAGGCTCGGAATGGAAATCTGACGCTCGAACCGGCGGAGATCAGCATGGCGGCTCGCCTCACCCCCCATTCCAGCGAACCCCGCAAGGCGCAGGTCGTGTATCTGCATCTGAGGGACCGCATTCAGTCGGGCGATTATCCGGCCGGGATGCGCATGCCGAGCGAGCCGGACCTCGCTGCCAATCTGAGCGTGTCGCGCGCCACGATCCGCAGTGCATTGGACATGCTGGCCAAGGACGGGCTGGTGGAGCGTCGACCGGGCTCGGGGACTTTCGTGCGCCTCGTCGGCGGCCCGAGCGCGATCGTCGCGGACTTCTCCAACGTCTTCACCCATCTGGTGGAGATGGGCCGGCGCACCGACGTCCGGCTTCTCGCCTTCCATTACACCGCGCCGACGCCCGCCGTGGCGGAGGCGTTGGGCCTTCAGCGCGGCGAGCGGGTGCAGCGCACGGTGCGCGTGCGCATCGCCGACGGCAAGCCGTTCTCCTACCTCGTGACCTATGTGCCGGAGCGGATCGGCATCTCCTATTCGGAGGCGGACCTGCGCTCGACGCCGTTGCTCGAGCTTCTGGAGCGCTCAGGCGCGCGCGTCGTCAGCGGCCAGCAGACCGTCGGCGCAGCGCTCGCCGGCCCCGAGACGGCCGCCGAACTCGGCATCGAGACCGGCTCGGCGCTCCTGTCCATCACGCGCGTCGTCAAGGACGACATGGGTCGAGGCGTCGAATATCTCTACGGCCTTTACCGACCCGACCTTTATGCCCTTCAGCTCGACCTAGAGCGCGCCCGCGAGGGCGACGCCATGCGCTGGCGGGCCAAGTCACCCACCTTGTCGCGCAAGGGAGGGACCGCGCGCGACCCGTCAGCCTCACCCCTCAAGCCCCGGAAGACCACGCGATGACGACGCAAAAGCACAGCATCAGCCGCCGTTCCGTTCTTGCAGGCGGCGCTGCCCTCGCGGGCAGCCTCGCCATGCCGGGTCTCCTGCGGGCCGCGCCCGAGAGCATCAAGATCGGCGTCCTTCAGCCCGTGACGGGCAATCTCGCCATGGATGGCGCCTACGGCAAGCTCGGCGCCGAACTCGCCATCGCCGCGATCAACGAGTCGGGCGGCATCAAGTCTCTTGGCGGGCGCCCGCTCGAAATGGTGTTCGGCGACGCGCGCTCCAACCCTGAAGCCGGCACGCAGGAAGTCGAGCGGATGCAGTCGGACGGCGTGGCCGCCGTGGTCGGCGGCTTCGCCAGCCCGATCTGCCTCGCCGCCAGCCAGGCGGCGGCGCGCTACGATCTGCCCTACATCGTCGACGTCGGCGTGTCCGACCAGATCGTCCAGCGCGGACTCGCCAACACGTTCCGCTTCTCGCCGGGCTTCGGCATCTGCACCAAGACCGCGATCGACAATCTCGTGCGCATAAACAAGGACGCAGGGACGCCTGCGCGCACGGTTGTCCTCGTCCATGAGGACGGTTTGTTCGGCTCTGGCCTCGCCAAGCTCATGGCGGCCGAGTTGCCGAAATACGGGTTCGAGATCCTCGACACGATCGCCCATCCGACGCCCGCGCGCGACATGTCCAACGTCGCCCTGCGCATCCGCTCGCTGAGGCCCGATCTCATCATTCCTTCGTCCTACTATGGCGAGACGGTGCTGCTAATGCGCACGCTCCAGCAGCAGCGCGTGCGCCCCAAGGGCGTCTATGCGGTCCTCAACGGCGCGGCCTCGAACCTCCGCTTCGTCAAGGAATTTCCGGAAGCGGCCGAGAACATCATGGACTGCAACCACTGGTACGATCCGCGTAAGGAAACGGCGCAGGCCCTGGTCAAGAAAGTGGCCGATGCCGGCCAGCAGTGGAACTACAATATCGCGCTCAACTACACGGCCATGCAGTTCCTGGCCGACGGGATCGAACGCGCCGCATCTGCGGAGCCGGTCGCGATCAATCAGGCGCTCGCCGCTTCCACCTTCGCCTCGCCCGTCATGCCCTACGGCACGACGCGCATGGAGAACGGCCAGAACATGGGCGCCGCGCCCGTCAACACGCAGGTCCAGAAGGACACCATCCGGGTGATCTTCCCGGACGAGTTCGCCGACGCGAAGCCGGTTTTCCCGGTTCAGTGAGCCTCCGCCGCCGGCCCTCTGTGGGCCGGCCCTTCGAACGGGCCGAGGACATGACATGTATTCCCCCGACATCATCGTCGAAGCCGTCATCAACGGGCTTCTGAGCGGCGCGATCTATGCGCTGATCGCGTTGGGCCTCACGCTGGTCTACGGCGTCCTGCACATCATTAACTTCGCGCATGGGGCGCTTCTGGCGGCGGCCATGTTCGCCGTCCTCGTGCTCAACCAGACCGCGGGCCTCGACCCTTACGTCCTCATCCTGGTGCTGACGCCCGCCTTCTACGTCGCGGGATACGGGCTGCAGCGCTTCATCATCGGTCCGTCCAGCCATGGCCGCGACGAGAACATCCTCCTCGTGACGCTCGGCCTTTCCATCATCATCGAGAACCTGCTTCTGGCCGCCTTCGGCTCGGAAATGCGTTCGCTCAGCACGAGCTATTCCTTCGACGTCTACGAGGTCGGCCCCTATCTTCTGGCGAAGGCCAAGGTCTGGGGCGCTCTGGCCTCGCTTCTCACCGCCGCCATCCTCTGGATGATCCTGGCGCGCAGCGACACGGGCCGGGCCATCCGCGCCGTTGCCAAGGAAAAGGTCGGCGCCGCGCTCCAGGGCATCGACGTCAAGCACATCTACGCCGTCACCTTCGGCCTCGGTTGCGCGTGCCTGGCGATCGCCGCCTGCCTTCTCCTGCCGACCTTCTACGTCAACCCGCGCATCGGCAACGCCTTCGTGCTCGTCGCCTTCACCATCGTCGTGCTCGGCGGCATGGGCTCGATAGTCGGCGCGCTGGTCGGCGGGCTCATCATCGGCGTCGTGGAAAGCCTGAGCGGCCTGTTCCTGGGCGACAGCCTCGGCCAGATCGGCATCTTCCTGATCTTCATCCTCACCCTCCTGCTGCGTCCGGCGGGTCTGTTCGGAGCCCGCGCATGAGAGGCCGTCCCTTTCTCGCCCCGCTCGGGCTCGTCGCCCTCCTGGCGCTGGCCCCGGTCGCCACGCAGTCGAACGTCGTCCTGAACTTCCTGATCGTAACGCTCATCATCTCGATCGTGGCGCAGGCCTGGAACCTCCTGGGAGGTTTTGGCGGGCAGTTCTCCTTCGGCCATGCCGCCTTCTTCGGCATGGGCGCCTATGTCTCCGCGCTTTGGCAGATGCGCCTGGGGCTCGACGCCTGGAGCGGGCTCGCGGTCGCCGTCGCGGCCGGCGCCGCGCTCGCCTTCGCCATTGGATTCCTGGCCTTCCGGGCGGGGCTTCGTGGCTCCTATTTTGCCCTCGTCACGCTGGCCTTCGCTGAGGTCTTCCGCGTCCTGACAAATTCCGTCGACTTCACGGGCGGCGCGGCCGGGCTGCTCCTGCCGCTGAAGATCGGTGCCGGCAATCTCCAGTTCTCCGACCGGACCTATTTCTACTGGCTCGTGCTTCTTTTCGTGGCGATCGGCCTTCTCGGCGTGACCGCCATCCGCCGCTCGCGCTTCGGGGCGCAGCTCGTGGCCTTGCGCGAGAACGAGGAAGCGGCGAGCGCGCTCGGCGTCGATGTCCTGTCTGTCAAGCTTAAGGCCATGGCCCTGTCCGGGGCGATGGCGGCGGCGGCCGGCGTCCTCTATCTCCAGTACTTCCTGTATATCGACGCGCAGGTCGTGTTCGGAAGCTGGATCTCGGTCGAGGCCCTGCTCGCCAGCATCGTCGGCGGGCTCGGCACGGTCCTCGGGCCGGTGCTCGGCGCCCTCGCGCTTCATGGGCTCGGGGAACTCGCCAAGGCGCTGGTCGGCGGCGTGCCGGGCATCGACCTGGCCTTCTACGGCGCCGTCCTTCTCGTCGCGATCGCCTTCATGCCCGGCGGGCTGATCGGCCTCGCCAAGCGCTGGCGTGCGCCCGTCCGCGCACGCTCGCAACTTCCCGCTCGAAAGGTCGCGTGATGCTGGAGGTTCGTTCCGTCGGCAAGCGCTTCGGGGGCCTTCAGGCCATCCAGGACGCGAGCTTCACCGTCGAGAAAGGCTCCATCACCGGCCTGATCGGGCCGAATGGCGCAGGCAAGACCACGCTCTTCTCGATCGTCTCGGGCAGTTTCAGCCCGACCACCGGCCAGGTGTTCTTCGAGGGGCAGGACATCACCGGCTTTCCCGCCCATGTCCTCGCCCGGCGCGGGATCGGGCGCACGTTTCAGATCGTGAAGCCCTTCGCAGGCCTGTCGATCATCGAGAACGTCACGGTCGGCGCTTTCCTGAGGCACCACAACCGCTCGAAGGCCGAAAAGGTGGCGCGCGACGTCGCCCGTCGCGTCGGTCTGACCGGCGATCTCGATCGACCGGCCTCGGACCTGACGGTCGCGGGCCGCAAGCGGCTGGAAGTGGCGAAAGCTCTGGCGACCGAACCGCGCCTGCTCCTTCTCGACGAGGTGCTGGCCGGGCTCAACCCGTCCGAAATTCGCGACATCATCCCGGTCATCCGTGCCCTTCGCGACGACGGGGTGACGATCCTGATGATCGAGCATGTCATGCAGGCGGTGGTCAGCCTGTGCGACCGGGTGCATGTCCTGGCGCAGGGGCGGATCGTCGCCGCCGGAACGCCCGCCGAAGTCGTCGCCGACCCGGCCGTGATCGAGGCCTATCTCGGCCAGGGCGCCGCGGCCCGGCTCAACCCCGTACGGAGCGCCGCCCATGCTTGAAGTTCGCGGTCTGAAGGCCGCTTACGGCGGCACCGAAATCCTGCGCGGCATCGATCTCGACGTGGCCGAGGGCGAGATCGTCACCGTGCTCGGCTCCAATGGCGTCGGCAAGACGACGCTGAACATGGTGCTGTCCGGTCTGGCACCGGCGCGCGGCGGCGACGTCCGCTTCTGCGGCGAGACGATCACCAACCGCCCGCCCGGTGCCATCGTGGAGGCTGGATTGATCCAGGTGCCGGAAGGACGGCGGATCTTTCCCAACATGCAGGTGCGCGAGAATCTCGAACTCGGCTCCTACGGACGCGGCAAGGCGAACCGCGCCGCCAACCTAGATCGTGTTTTCGAAACATTTCCGCGCCTGAAGGAGCGCGAGAAGCAGTTGGCCGGCACGCTGTCGGGCGGCGAGCAGCAGATGCTCGCCATCGGGCGCGGATTGATGGCCGAGCCGCGCCTTCTCATTCTCGACGAACCTTCGCTCGGCCTTTCCCCGCTTCTGGTGGAGGAGATGTTCGATCTGATCCGCAAGCTGAATGCGGGCGGCCTCGCGATCATGCTGGTCGAGCAGAACGTCGTGCAGTCGCTGGAGATCGCCTCGCGCGCCTATGTCATCGAAAACGGCGAGGTCGCCATGGCCGGCAGCGCCGCCTCCGTCGCCGAAAACCCGGAACTTCGCAAAACCTATCTCGGTCTGTGACCCGAGCCCGGCGGATTGCAAGGAAACCTCCCATGTCCCTGAAACAACGCCTCCGCGAGGACGGTGTGATCGTGGCGCCCGGCGTCTACGACGCCTTGAGCGCCCTCCTCGCCACGCAGGCCGGCTTCCGCACGCTCTACGTCTCGGGCGCGGGCGTCGCCTATACCAAGCTCGGCCGCCCCGACATCGGCCTCGTCTCGATGACCGAGATGGCGGAAACCGTGGCGTTGATCCGCGACCGCGTCGACGCCGCCCTGATCGTCGATGCCGACAACGGCCACGGCAACGCGCTCAACGTGCAGCGCACGCTGCGCCTCTTCGAACGCGCCGGCGCCAACGCCCTGCAACTGGAGGACCAGAGCCTGCCCAAGCGTTGCGGGCATCTCGCCGGCAAGTCGCTGATCTCGGCGCAGGAGATGGTCGGCAAGGTCAAGGCCGCGGCCGACGCGCGGACGAGCGACGAGACGCTCCTGATCGTGCGCACCGACGCCATCGCCGTGGAGGGGTTCGAGCGCGCGCTGGAACGCGCCCATCTCTACGAGGAGGCCGGCGCCGACGTGCTCTTCATCGAGGCCCCGCGCGACCGCGACGAGTTGAAGAAGGTCGGCGCCGCCTTCGCGGGCCGCATTCCGCTCCTCGCCAACATGGTGGAAGGCGGCTCGACGCCGCTTCACTCGGCCGACGACCTCGGCGCGCTCGGCTTCAAGATCGTGATCTTTCCGGGCGGCATCGTGCGCGCGGTCTCGCGCACGGCCGAGGACTACTACGCCTCGCTCGCCCGGCACCGGACCAACCAGCCCTTCGCCGACCGCATGAAGGACTTCGACGGCCTGAACGCCAGCATCGGAACGCCCGAGCTGCTGGCGCTCGGGGAAACCTATTCCGGCGACGCGCCGGGCCGGAAGGGAGAAGCCGCATGAGCGCCATCGATCCCGTGACGCTGGCCGTCCTCAAGGGACGGCTGGAGCAGATCGCCGACGAGATGGATGCCACGCTCTGCCGCTCGGCCTTCAACCCGATCATCGCCGAGGCGCGCGACGCCTGCCACGGTCTCTACCACGCGACGACGGGCGACACGCTGGTGCAGGGCACGACGGGCCTGCCGATCTTCGTCGGCGCCATGTCCTTCGCCGTGCGTGCGGTGATCGAAAAGGTCGAGCGCGAGGGCGGGCTCGAGCCCGGCGACACGTTCCTCTTCAACGATCCCTATAGCGGCGGCACCCATCTCAACGACTTCCGCCTCGTGCGCCCTGTCTTCCGCGACGGCGAACTCTTCTGCTGGCTCGCCTCGGTCGGCCACTGGCTTGACATCGGCGGCAACGTCGCAGGCGGCTACAACCCGAAGGCCACCGAGAGCTTCCAGGAGGGCGTGCGCTTCCCGCCCGTCAAGCTGATCTCGGCGGGGCGCCTCAACGGCGACGTCATCGCGATCCTGGAGGCCAATTCGCGCGTGCCGCGCTCCAACTGGGGCGACCTCAACGGCCAGCTCAACGCGCTGGACCTCGGCGAAGGGCGCCTCGCCGCCCTGATCGACCAGTACGGCACGGCCGTCATCTCCACCGCCTTCGACGTCTTCTCCGATCGCGCCGAGGCGATGATGCGCTCGGCCATCGGCACGCTCAAGCCGGGCACCTACGCCTTCGAGGACGTGCTCGACAACGACGGCATCGTCGACAAGCCCCTCATCATAGCCCTCGACCTGACGATCGAGGACGGGACCATGGTGCTCGACTTCTCGCGCTCCTCGCCGCCCACCCTCGGCCCCATCAACATCTCCTACGCGACCTCGGTCGCGGCCTGCTACGTCGCGCTGAAGCACGTCTTTACGGAGGTGCCGGCCAATGCCGGGTGCTTGCGGCCGATCCGCTTCGTGATCCCCGAGACGACGCTGCTGGCGGCGAAGGCCCCGAAGCCCATGGCTGGCTACACCGAGACGATCCTGCGCCTCATCGGCGTGATCCTCGGCGCCCTGGCCAAAGCCGATCCCGCCCGCGCCACCGCCGCGCCCTTCGGCACGATCAACGCGCTCTCGATCGCCGGCTCGCGCGGCGACGGCAGCCGCTGGGTGATGTTCTCCTTCTTCGGCGGGGGCCTGGGCGGCAACCCGGAATCGGATGGGCTGAACCACGCCAACAACCCGATCTCCACCGCCACCATCCCGCCCGCCGAGATCATGGAGGCGGCCTATCCCGTGATGTTCACGCAATGGGCGCTGCGGCCGGACTCGGCCGGGGCCGGCGAGCACCGGGGCGGCGTCGGCGCGGTCTACGAGATCGAGATGCTGCAGGACGCCGACGTGGCGCTCCTCGGCGAGCGCGGCAAGGTCGCGCCCTTCGGCGTCTCCGGCGGGCAGCCCGCCGCCCTCAACCGCTTCTCGTGGACAGGCGATGGCGGCGGCACGCCGCCGATGATCTCCAAAATCACCGACCTCAAGGTCGGGCAAGGCGAGCGCATCCGGCTGGAGACGCCAGGCGGCGGGGGCTGGGGCGACCCGACGGCGCGCGATCCACAGGCCGTCGCCCGCGACGTGCGCCTCGGCTTCGTCAGCCGCGAAACGGCACGCGATGTCTACGGCGTCTCGCTGAGCGAAGACGGGACCGTCGAACCCGCCGCCCTTCGCGGCGCTCAGCAGGGAGAGGCAGCATGACCGCGCTCGGACGGATCGTCGGCGTCGATGTCGGGGGCACCTTCACCGACCTTTTCTACTACGACGAGGAGGCCGGTGCCTTCCGCACGGCGAAGGTCTCGTCCAATCGCGGCGACGAGGCGGTTGGCTTCCTGCAAGGCTTGCAGAGCTTCGGCGCGGTGGCGGGCCTGACCTCGGTCGTCCACGGCACGACGGTCGGCACAAACGCGCTCCTGGAGCGCAAGGGTGCGCGCGTCGGCCTCATCACCACGCGCGGCTTCCGCGACGTGCTCGAGATGCGTCGCCGCGACCGGCGTAACACCTGGGGCCTCTGGGGCGACTTCGTGCCCGTGGTCGAGCGCGACATGCGCCTCGAGGTCGGGGAGCGGACGCTGGCCGACGGCACGATCCGCGAGGCCGTGGACGAAGCCGAGGTCGAGGCCGTGGCGCGCCAGCTCCTGGCACAAGGGGCCGAGGCGCTGGCGGTGGTCTTCGTCAACGCCTATGCCAACCCCGCCAACGAGATGCGCGCCTTCGAGGCGGCCAGCCGCATTTGGCCGAACACGGCGCTCGTCGCCTCGACGCAGATCCTGCCCGAGATCCGCGAGTTCGAGCGCACCTCCACCACAGTTCTGAACGCCTATCTCCAGCCCGTCGTCGGCGGCTATCTCGGCAAGCTGGACGCGGCGCTGCGCGAGGACGGCTTCGAGGGCACGTTCCACATCGTCCAGTCCAACGGCGGCGCGATGTCGACCGACACGGCGCGCAAGCTGCCGGTGCGCACCGCGCTCTCCGGCCCCGCGGCCGGTGTCATCGCGGCGGCGGCCATCGCGGAAGCCGCCGGCTTCCCCAACGTAATCACCGGCGATCTCGGCGGCACCTCCTTCGACGTGTCGCTGGTGGCCGGCACCAAGACGGCGCTCGCCGCTCAGACCACGATCGATTTCGGTCTCGTCATTCGCACGCCGATGATCGAAATCTCGACGATCGGCGCGGGCGGCGGTTCCATCGCCCATGTCGATGCCGGAGGGATGCTGCAGGTCGGCCCCGAAAGCGCCGGCTCGCGGCCGGGCCCCGTGTGCTACGGCGCGGGCAACGACCGGCCGACGCTCACCGACGCCAACGTCGTGCTCGGGCGCATCAACGCCGAGCGACCGATCGGCTCCACGGGCCGCACGCTCGACGTCGAAGCCGCGCGCACTGCCATCGAGCGCCATGTGGCCAAGCCGCTGGGCCTCGGCACGATGGAGGCGGCCGAGGCGATCGTGCGCATCGCCGACGCGCGCATGGCCGGCGCGATCCGCCTCGTCTCGATCGAGCGCGGCCACGACCCGGCCGAGTTCGCGGCCGTGCCCTTCGGCGGCGGCGGCGCGCTCCATGCCGGCGCGCTCATCAAGGACGTCGGCCTGAAAGCCGCCCTCGTGCCGCGCTTTCCGGGCGTCACGTCCGCGCTCGGCTGCGTCATCGCCGACGTCCGGCACGACCAAGTCCAGACCGTCAATCTCCTGCTCTCCAACCTCGACGCCGGAGCGCTGGCGGCTCGGATGCGCGCGGAGGCCGAAGCCGCGCGCGCCGTCGTCTCCGCCTCGGGCCTCTTCACCGAGCGGCTCGACGTCCTCTTCGAACTCGACATGCACTATCTCGGCCAGACGCACACGATCGCCGTGCCGCTCGCCGCCGAAGACCTCGACGCGCTCTCGGCCGAAAGCGTGGCGTCGGCCTTCCGCGAGGCCTATCGGCGGAGCTACAGCCGCCTCCTCGACGGCATCGACGCCAAGATCGTCAACCTGCGCACCAGCGCCATCGGGCGCCGCCCGCGCTTCGACCTGTCGGCGCTGGCGCCGGGCGCGGACGCCTCGCTCGAGGGGTCCCGCCGCCCTGCCCGCCCCGTCTGGTTCGACGGCGCCTGGCACGAGACCGCGATCTACGATCGCCTGACCATTCCCGTCGGCACGGTGATCGAAGGGCCGGCGATCCTGGAGCAGCCGGACGCGACCACCGTCGTCAATCCGGGGCTTGCCGCCCGCGTCGATGCGCTCGGCAATCTCGTGATCGAGCCGCGCGCGTGAGCCACGCTCTTCCCACGATGGATCGACGGGCGCTGCTTCTCGTCGATCTCCAGAACGACTTCATCCATCCTGAAGGCGCCTATTCGAGAGGCGGCGCCCGCTCGGCCGAGATCGCGGCGCTCCCGGCGCGCCTCGCCCCGCTCGCCAAGGCCTTCCGGGAGAAGGGCGGGCTCGTAATCTCGACGCTCTTCACGCTCGTTCCGGGCCGTGGCGGCGAGCCGATCGTCTCGCCACACCTGAAGGAACTGCGCCCGTTCCTACGCCGGGGCGATTTCGCGCCAGGCTCCTGGGGGCAGAAACTCGTCGACGAGCTGGGGCCGGAGGACGTGGCGGTGGAGAAGATCGCCTATTCCGCCTTCTACATGAGCCGGCTCGAATGGGCGCTACGCAAGACCGGCATCGAGCATCTGACGGTCGGCGGCATCGTCACCAATGGTGGCGTCGCCTCGACCGTGCGCGAGGCGCATGTGCGCGAGTTTGGCCTGACGGTACTGTCGGACGGCTGCGCCGCCTTCTCGCCCGCCATCCACGACGAGGCGATTGCGGCGCTGCGCCCGGTCGCGAGCCTGTCCACCGTGGCCGAGGCGCTCGCCGCGCTCTGACCCGAACGAACTGGAACCCGTCATGCCCAAGGTACTGGTCATCGTTCCCTTCCCGATGACATCGGACAATCTGGACAAGCGGCGCGCGCAGCTGCGGGCCGTTCGGCTCGGCCCCGACATCGACTTTACCTTCGAGGCCGTGCGCATCGCGCCCGAGAACTATGTCAGCCAGCAGGATATGCTGCTCGCCGATGTCGGCATCCTCCAGGCGGGTCACGATGCCGAGGCGCGGGGCTTCGACGCGGTTTGCATCGACACGATGAGCGATTCCGGCATGGCGGCTCTGCGATCCGTCCTGCGCATTCCGGTGATCGGCCCCGGGCGCCATGCCATGCTGATTGCGCTTAACCTCGGCGAGCGCTTCTCGATCCTGTCCATGTGGGATCGCTGGCGGCCGCTCTACCGCAAGACGCTCGGTGAGTTGGGTCTTGCCGAGAAATGCGCCTCCATGCGCTCGGCCGATCTCGTGCCGAACAACCAGCGTCTCCTCGGCGGGCGCGAGGAGGAGGTCTTCCCCGCCCTCTTGAAAGCCGGGCGGCGCTGCGTCGAGCAGGACGGCGCCGACGTCATCATCCTCGGTTCCACCACCATGCACGAGGCCCATGCCTTTCTCGCCGAGCGCCTGCCCGTGCCGGTCATCAATCCCGGCCCGCTGACCTATCGCATGGCGGACGCCGCGCTGAAGCTGCGCCTGCCTCATGCGAGGAGCGCCTATCCAGCCCCGCTGACGCCCCGGCTCGACCTCTTCGCCTCCATGGCCTGATCCCTTCACCCGACCGGCGGAGAATTTCCATGCCGCGCATTCTCGTCATCAATCCCTTTCCTCTCGACGAGGCGGGCGTCGCACGCCGCGCTGCGCAAGGAGGCCATGTCGCGCTCGACCCCGGCACGGAGCTGGTGTTCCGCCCGGTGCGGATCGGACCCACTTCCTTCAGCAGTCCGCACGATTGGCTACTCATGGATCTCGGCATTCACGAGGCCGGCCTGTCGGCGGAGGCGGAAGGGTTCGACGCCGTCGTCATCGACACGATGAGCGATTCCGGCATGGCGGCTTTACGGTCCGTCCTCACCATTCCGGTGATCGGACCCGGCAAGGCGTCGCTGCTCCATGCCCTGACGCTGGGGCACCGCTTCTCCGTGCTCGCCCAGTGGAAGCCCGCGCTGCCCCGGTATCGCAAGGTGATCCGGGACTTTGGCTTCGAGCGGCAATGCGCTTCAGTACGCTCCTTCGATGTCGAGCCGGACTTCGTCAACCTGACGGACGGCAAAGAGGACGCGACCTTTCCCATTATGCTGGAAACGGCGCGGCGCTGCGTCGAGGAGGATGGTGCGGACGTGGTCGTTCTCGGCTCGACCACCATGCACGGCGCGGCCGCCTATCTCGCCGCGCATTTGCCCGTACCGCTCGTCAATCCTGGGCCGCTCTCCTACAAGCTCGCCGAAACCCTGCTGGCTCTAGGCTTAACGCACAGCCGAAAGGCCTTTCCCGCTCCTCAGGTTCGCAAGGACGCCTTGGTTCGACGCGTCGTATCGCGCGCTGCAATTTTCGATGGAAACAAAATATTTTAATAATGATCTATCGTCTGGAGTGGTGATGATGCAGATTTTATCTAATAAGGCGTCAGAACTATAGATATATAGATCATAAGAGATAGTCGGAGGATCTTGGCCCTGCGCTACGGGGCTTTATCTTTCAAATGGTCGATAAACGGGCAAAAGCGAACCTCGGCCATCGGTCGCAATACAAACTCGGGCCAGCTGAAGTCGACAATGTTGTCACTAGAAGAGATTAAGCCCTCATCCTCGCTTTCCGCCAGCGTTCGCTGCTGCCGCTAGACGATTATCTCTAAGCTCTTCAGTCGCCATGCCGGCCCGTCAGGTGAACTCGTCAATGCTGCCGCCTAAGTCGAACCGCAGCCGTGCGCGCAGTGCGTCCGCCCCCCAGGCACTGAGGTCGTCGTTGAAATCGCCCAGGACAGGCACGATCTCGCGCACCCGGATAGATCGTCCGGCCTCCCGCAGCCGCTCGCGCAGATGGAGGGTGCCTCGACGCCCGGCCTCGTCGTTGTCGCGGAACACCCACACCTGCTCGACGCCATTGGGCACCTCGAAAAGACCGAGATGGGTGGCGGTCAGGCAGGCCGCGATCGGCAGCTTCGGCAGGGCGGTGCCGACAGACAGCATCGTCTCGATCCCTTCACCGCAGCC
>NZ_ARQE01000027.1 GCF_000382705.1 Aureimonas ureilytica DSM 18598 = NBRC 106430
CGGGGCTAGGACGTGCGCTACTACCGGAAATCATGGGAGCGACAATTCCAAAGATCGCGCAGCATGGGCCTACGGTATTGCATCGCGAGGTCTGGTTGCTCCGCCACCCGGAACTGGGAACGACGGCGCTCGTCAAGGCCGTGTGCGGCTGGCTCGTCGAGCTCGCTCGCGAGGGACTCTAATCGACCCGCTACCAACTCCGGAACTGAGTACGGAAGAAGGCGCGTGAATGTCCGCTATCGAGCGCGTTGTACTAACATTCGAACGACTTTGATGGGTCGAAAGCGGATGGATCGCTTCCGGGCGTTCGCTTCCGGCGTGCAATCAGTGATCTCGGGTGGTTTGCTGACTGACCTCTTCAGGGCCGGGTCTGACCAGAGCTGCCTTCGTCCGCCGGGACGTCAAACCTCGAAGACCCGATCGAACCCGACCCGCTCGACGAAGGATGGATCGTGGCTCACGACGAGAAGCGCACCGTCGAAGCTCAAAAGTGCGTTTTCCAGGATTTCGACCGACTCGATGTCGAGGTGGTTGGTGGGTTCGTCGAGGATGATGAGCCATGGCGGCGCCGAGCCCGACAGGGCCGCCGCCAGGCCTGCCCGCAGGCGCTCGCCGCCGGAGAGCGTGCCGACGACGCGCCTCGCATCCCGATTGCGGAAGGCGAAGCGGGCGCAGAGCGCGTAGGCTTCCTCGTCGCCGGCATCGGGATGCAGTCGGCGGATGTTGTCGAGGATAGTGCCCTCGGGATCGAGCAGCCCGACCTGCTGGTCCAGCAGGACGATGCGTCCCTCGGCGCGACGCACCGTTCCAGAGACGGGCGCTCGAAGACCGGCCGCGATCCGCAGAAGGGTCGTCTTGCCTGCGCCGTTCGCTCCCTTCAGGGCGATGCGCTCCGGTCCGTCGATGCGCAGGGTCCATGGGCCGAGGCGCCGGTCGCCCGCTTCGGCGACGACGCCCTCCATGGCAAGGACGTTGGCGCCGGATGGCAGGCCGCTCGGAGGCAGAGCGATCGTCAGGGGCGTCAGGACTTCGACCCGCGAGCGAGCGTCGTCCGCCTCCGCCAGCGCGCGGCCCATGCGTCGATCGCTGATCGCCTGTGCCGTCCCGCCGCTGTTCTGCGCGCGCTCGGCCCGCGCACCCAGAAGGATCTTCGGCTCGGACCCCTTGGCCGCGAACGCACGTCCCGCCCTGTCCCGTCGCTCCTTCGCCTCGCGCCGCGCCTGCACGGCTTGCCGCACCGCGCGAACGTCGGCATCGGCGCGCTCCAGTTCGGCGCTGGCGCGGCGCCGATCCTCGTCGCGGGCCGCGGAGAAGGCAGACCAACCCCCACCGAAACTGCGCGCTCCGATCGCCGTCAGCTCCAGAATTCGGTCCACGTCGTCCAGAAGCTCCCGATCATGGCTGGCGACGAGGACACCGCCGCGCCATTCCCGCATCAGGGCTCGGATCGCGGCGCGACCGGCGGCGTCGAGATTGTTCGTCGGCTCGTCCAGAAGCAGGAGGTCCGGCGCCTCCATGACGAGACGAGCGATACCGACGCGCGTCCGCTCGCCGCCCGACAGGGTCCGGAGGCAACGGTCCAGCGGCAGGGCGGGAAGGCCGACCTGGGCGAGAGCGGCGCCGATGCGGCTCTCCAGCGTCCAGTCGGCGGCATCGAAGTCGCCTGCGGTGCCGTTCCCTGCCAGGATGCGCTCCAGCCTTTCCAGATCATTCGCGACGCCGAGCGCCTCGGCCAGGGTCCACCCTCCCGGCATGTCCTGCCGGAGAAGACCGATCGTACCCGTTCGCCGAACCGTGCCGGACGACGGCTCGGCGAGGCCGGCAACGATGCGAAGAAGAGTGGATTTACCCGAACCGTTGCGGCCGACGAGCCCGACGCGCTCCGTCCCGATCGCGAATGTCAGCTTCTGGAAGAGCGGGCCGTCAGGCGTTCGAGCGCAGACGGAGTCGAGCGTGAGGAAGGCGGACATGGGCAACCATGGCAGGTGTCGAGACAAGGCGGATCGCGTTGCTCGTCCTGTTGTTCATGGCTGCACTCCTTCTACGGTTCGCCTCTAACGTACGACCTCGAAACGCTTCCCGCAACCGAACGGCCGTATTCAGGCATCCGACAAGGGGCTTGGGACGTCGGCGAAGGATCCGTGCGGCGGCGCTCTCCGAAGCCTGAAACTGGGAAAGGTGGCTTGCGGACCGTCCGGATTGGTGAGCGTTCAGGTCCCACGCGCGGAATGAAGTGGATACCGAAGCCTGCCAGAAGCGCGTCCCGCATGGCGAGGCTCGAACCGACGACATAGCGGCCCTCGGCCGCGATGCGCTCCGTCCGCCCGTCCCGGGTGAACGCCCATGCGTCGGCATGGCCTGAGGGGCTGAAGCGCATGCGCCCGTGAGCGTTGAGGTCGCCAAGGCTGGCGGGAAGGCCGGCCGTGGCACGTAGCCGAGCGCGGTGACCCGCAATAGGCCGCTTGGCTTCCCCATCCGCCGGCGATGCGGATGCTCCGCAAGGGCCCGTTCCGCTCGATGAGGGACAGCCTCGATGGCGGATCGGAGCCGCGCTCCATCGCACGGCTGTTCCAGGTGTTCATCGCCGGTGAGGAGGGCAGGACGGGATCCTTGCGGCCCGATCGGCGGTTTGCAACGGAGCCATCACGAGGCGATACATCTCGGAGACTCATGTCTCGCAGCGGTGAAAACGACGGGGACATCCCTGGCGTCGGTCTTTTCGTCCGCCTTTCACCTGCATGACCTCGACCGTGCCGTCGGATCCGGCTCGCCCGGCGTTGCTAGCCGATCGGAAGCACCGGCACGTCCCAGGATTGGCCGGGCATCGAAGCCAGAAGGGTCCGGGTGTCGTCGTTCGCGGAGTTTTCGAGGACGTCGCGTGCCGTACCCATCTCCACGATCGCGCCATTCTTCATCACCGCGATCCGGTCCGATATCTGTGCCGCGACCCTGAGATCGTGAGTGATGAACAGCAGTGGTGGCATCCCATACGCCGTTGCTCCTCTCCGCCGTGGAGCCGTTCCGCGCGGCGCTGGAGGAGAGCGGGATGCGCCCCGCAACTCCCGTGCTGGCCGGGATCGACGGCACTCCGGTGCTGACCCGCGAGCGCGCCGTCGAGACGCTGGCGCGGCAGGTCGCGACGACCGTCCATTGGTCCGGCTGCGCCCGTGCTCTGCGTGAATATGGCGTCGCCATTGCCGTGGAACTCCCGCCCGGCGCCGACTTGTGCAAGCTGGTGCGGGAGGCGGAGCCGGCGATCGCCGTTCGTGCCATCGCGGAATTCCGCTCGCTCGACGGTCTGGCGATCTGGATCGGAAAGCAGCAGGCCTGAAGCGAGCGCGACAGGTAGCGCATCGCCGGCAGGAACGAAGCTTTGTCCGGTGTCGCGCAACACACGGGGCGGCCCCGTTGCGAACCGCCGACCGGGCGGAACGGCGGCTTCAGCTTGCCGTGTCCGGATTTCAGCCGAGTGTTCGGATATTCGACCTGCCGGTGCCGGCAATGGAGTGCGAGGCGTCCTTCCCGCCTCAGCGCGGCGAGGGCCTCGCGCCTTGCGGGGCGAAGCGCTCTCGCAACGGCCTGCGGACGCGATCAGTCCGCCGTCACCTGCGAAAGGAGTGCATCCAGCCGCTCGGCCTTCATGATGAGCTTGGGGCGGAGCTTGGCGGCGCGCTCGGTGACCGCGTCGCGATTGGTGGGCCGGCCGACCTCCACCAGACCGATCATCGACATCATGAGGTGCGGGGGGCAGGCGTAGAGATAGAGACCTTCGGCCTCGAGGGTGACCGTGAACGGCTGGTCGATCGCGCTCTTCCACGGGGCGACGCCGTCGGGGAGGACGATGGACTGGACGAAATGGCCGCTGTTCTCGGGGACGAAGGTCACGGTGTCGCCGGGCACCGCCTTCAGGAAGGCGGGCTCGAAGACCATGCCGCCCTCCGCCCCATAGTTCAGCATCCGCACCTCGTGATCGGCCGCGCGGGCGGGCAGGGCGGCGAGGAGAAGGGCGAGGGGCGCGGCGAGGAGGGGCTTCATACGGGGAGTTCCGGTTGCAAGATGGGGGCGGGGCCGAGCGGCTGGATCACGGGCGAGCCCGCGCTGTCGCGCAGCACCTCGACGGGAACGCCGTAGACCGAGCCGATCAGCTCCGCGGTGACGAGGTCGCGCGGCGGGCCGGCGGCGCGCAGCGTGCCGTTCGCCACGACGAGGAGCGTGTCGGCATAGCGGCAGGCGAGGTTCAGATCGTGGAGGACGACGACCGTCACGTGGCCGCGCGCGCGCGTTTCGCGCCGCACGAGGTCGAGCAGCGCAATCTGGTGCTTGAGGTCGAGCGCGCTGACGGGCTCGTCGAGGAGAAGGGCCAAGGGCTCGCGCATCAGGACCTGCGCGAACATCGCCATCTGGCGCTGGCCGCCGCTGAGCGCACCGATCGGGCGGTTCGCGAGAGGGGCGATGCCCGCCTGATGGAGCCGCGCCATCGCGTCGAGGAGCGTCGCGTCGTCGAGATGAAGGCCGAGCGCGCCGAGCCGCCCGAGGACGACGACCTCCAAAACGGTCATGGCGATGTCGGCGGCAGTGTCCTGGGGCATATAGGCGAAGGCCTCGCGCCAGAGCCGGCGCCGGGCGGCGGACAGGCGGCCGGGTTCGAGGCGGAGGTCGCCGAGGGTGAGGCGCCCGGCCGACAGGGGCAGGTCGCCGAGAAGGGCGCGCAGCAGCGTCGTCTTGCCCGCGCCGTTCGGCCCGATCACCGCATGGACGCGGCCCGGCTCCAGCGCCGCCTCGACGCCGGACAGGATCGTCCGGCCGCCGCGCGCAACCGACAGGCCTTCGAGCCGCATCACCGTGCGGCTCCCTTCGGCGCGAAGATCAGCCAAAGGAGAAACGGCACGCCGACGATGGCGGTGACGATGCCGACCGGAAACAGCGCGCCCGGCACGATCGACTTCGACAGGACGGAGGCGACCGAGAGCATCAGGGCGCCGGCCAGCATGGAGACGGGCAGGAGCACGCGCTGGTCCTCGCCGACCGTCAGCCGCGCGATGTGGGGCGCGACCAGACCGACGAAGCCGATGACGCCGACGAAGCTCGTCGCGGTCGCCGTCATCACCGCGACGATGACGAGGATCTTCATGCGCAGCGCGCGCACGTCGACGCCAAGGCTCGCCGCGCGCACCTCGCCCATGCGCAGCGCCGCGAGCTTCCAGGCGTCGAACGCCAGAAGCGCGCAGCAGGCGGCCGTGACGCCCGCCGTCAGCGCGAGGGTCGGCCAGGTGGCCTTGGTGAGGCTGCCGAAGAGCCAGAACAGGATCTGCTGCGAGAGTTCGGGCGAGGAGAGGAACTGGATCAGCGACAGGAGCGACTGGAAGAGGAAGAGGAGCGCGATGCCGCCGAGAATGATCGTGTCGCCGCGCAAGGCGCGCATGGAGGCCAGCGCGAAGAGAAAGAGCGCGGCCAGCATGGAGAAGACGAAGGCGCCGATCGGCACGGCGACCATCGCGCTGAGGCCGAAGCCGCCCACAGCCAGCACCAGCGCCGCGCCGAAGCCGGCGGCGGCGGCCATGCCGAGCGTGTAGGGGCTCGCCATCGGATTGGCGAGGATGGTCTGCATCTCCAGCCCGCCGGCGCCGAGCGCCGCGCCGACGGCGAGCGCCATAAAGGCCATCGGCAGGCGCAGGTCCCAGACGATCGTGTCGGTCATCGCCGCGCGCGCCCCGGTCTGGAGCAGCGAGCGCAGGACTTCGCCGGGCGAGAGGAGCGAGGGACCGGTGGCGACGTCGAGGATGAGGCTTGCGAGCGTCGCCAGGGCGAAGACGGCCGCCATCCGCCAGCGCCGGCGCTCGCGGCGGCGATGGTCGGCGATGGCCTCGGCATGGGAGGAGGCCGCTTGGGAGGAGGCCGCATGGGGGGACACGGTCGTCATGACGACAAGCACATCGGGGCCTCGTCCTGCGAGGCCCCGACGCGGTCAGCCCTTCACGCCGACGGCGAAGGTGCCCTTCGGCGTCACCGGCAGATATTTCGCGTAGTAGGCGAGATAGTTGGCGATCGGATCGACGTCGCCGAAGGCGGCGGGATAGAGCTGTTTGGCGATGAACTGCACCATGGCGAAGTCCGACAGGGTGCGGGAGGCCCCCTGGTAGACGCCGAAGAGCTGGCCGTTCCGGATGGCGGGCAGGTCGGCCCAGCCGGCGCGCGCCTCGAAGCCCTTCAGCTTCTCGCGCGCCTCGTCGGCGTTCACGCCCTGGCCCATCGGCAGGGCGGCCGGGTTCTTGTTGTTCTCGCGCCCTGAAATGAAGATCGCGTCGGGCTTCGAGGCGAGCACCTGCTCGGGATTGATCGGGCCCCACCATTCCACGAAGGGCGCGGCGATGTTGTCGCCGCCGGCCGCCGCCGTCATCGCGCCCCACATGTTCTTGCCATAGGTGAAGGAATGCTCGGCCGGGCCCTTGTTGCCGAACTCGACATAGACCTTGGGCTTGGGCTGGCCGCTTTTCGCCACGCGGTCGGCGACGTCCTGCAGCGCGTCGCGGTAGAAGGCGGCGATCTCCTGGCCGCGCGCTTCCTCGCCGGTCAGCGTGCCCAGAAGGCGCGTCGAGGCGACGTGGCGCTCCAGCGTCTGGGCGTTGTAGTCGACGACGACGATGGGCACGCCCGCTTCCTCGATACGGTCGGCGTCGAGGCCGAGCGCCTTGTACTGCCAGTCGGCGAGCACCACGAGGTCGGGCTGGAGCGCCAGCACCTTTTCCACCGAGAAGGTCTGCGCCTCCACCTCGCCGACATCGGCGATGTCGTTCAGGGACGGGCGGTGGGCCGTGTGCATCGCCCAGTTGGCGGGCACCCAGCCCTCCCAGGCCTCGCGCGAGAGGCCGACCACGTGGTCAAAGGCCGTCTCGCCGCCGACGGCCATGTAATCCTCGAAGTAGAAGCCAAGAACGACGCGTTGGGCCGGCAAGTCTACCGTGACCTTGCGACCGATGACATCGGTGATCTCGCGCGGTTCGGACCGAGCTGTCGTCGATACGCCAAAGACCGGTAGCAGTGCGAGAAGGGTGGCGGCGGCGAATCGCCGTAGGGACAAGGACAAGATAGCCTCTGGACAACGTTGGGAACGTCAGCCGTCTAGCAATGATGATCGCTGGATTCAACAACTATACTTTAGAACGATTGCAGTATGGAAAGTCTCTAAAGATGCTCGATAGTCGAACCCTCCCGTCCATGCTTCATCCCGTCTGTTCATTGTCCGCCTCCCTCGGGAGAAGTTTCGGGAGTTCGCAGGCGAGCGTCTACCAGCGCACGACACGATCAAGGCTATTCCAAAGGATGAGCCTGTAGAGTTCCCGTCTCGGGCGATAGCCGCGCTCAAGGCCGGGCTCTGCCTCGGCGAAGGGCTCCATCACGTGCACCATGCCGGACGCGCTGATGACGACGGCACGACCGCAGGCGGGATCGTAGTCGATGCCGGTGATCGCCGATCCGAAGAAATGCGTGAACACGGGCGCGCCACCGCTGAACCGCACGGCGTGGGACCAGCCGGCGCCACCGATCCAGACGACGCCATCCTCGATCCCCAGGGATGGTCCGGGGATTTCGCAGAAGCTGTATCCGCGCAGATATTCGTCGACGGGCCGGGCGACCCATTCGCCCCGTTCCTCGAAAGCGGCCAGATCCAGCCGTTGCGTGACGCCGTTCGCTCCGCTGCGCGAGTTGGCGAAGAGGGAGCGGCCGTCGCGGCTGAAATGCACGGAATAGGGATAGTCGCTGACCGCGTCGATCCGTGCGAGCGGCACGGGACCCTCGTCCTCGACCCGATCGAGATAATGCCCAGGCCAGGCGTCCTGCCAGCCATAGGCCACGAAGCGCCCGTCGGGCGAAATCGCGACGTGGCTGCCGTCGAGCCGGTGAGGCCCGCCCTGCCGCGCGCGGCGCGCGCCGTAGGTGCTCACCCCGATCTCGCAGGCCTCGACCTCGCGTTCGACCGCTGCCTCCTCCCTTTCGCCCGCCTCGCTGCCCTCGTCGGCCTCGTCCTCGTCGTCGTCGTCGCCGACACCGGGGCGCGGGGCGAGCGCGGTCCATGCGCCATCGCGGCAGAGCCAGATGCCGATCTCGTCGCCGGCGATCACCAGACGGCGCCCGTCGTCCGCGATGGCGACGCTGCGCAGGTCCGAGGCGTCGACCGGCACATCCTGCGGCCAGTTCCAGGTTGCGGCCGCCGGGCCGTCCAGATCGGTGGTGACGACGATGCCCGACGGAATGACCAGCGCCAACCAGCGCCTGTCCGCCGATCGCGCGAAGGTGACGATATCGTCCAGAAGATCGGCGTTCTCCTCATCGATCAGAAGGACGCCCTCATCGAAGCGCAGCAGAAAGCGGTCCGGTCCGAGAAGGCTGACGGTGCGCAAGCCGACATCCTCGATCTGCCGGCGGAACGGCCGATAGGCCGGATCGAACCGCTTGCGCGCGTCGCGCCAGCGACCGGCGGCATTCAGGGCGACCACCTCGTCCAGCACGGCGGAGGCGAGGCCCTGAGACCGGCTGTCGACGGAGAGGTCGATGTCCGTTTCCCCTTCCGCGTCGATGACGTCATCCAGCGCCCTGCAAACCGCGAGGTTCTCGGTCCGGCCGATGGCGTTCCAGTCTTCGAAGCCGGAGCGACCATCGGGGAGGGGAGGAGGCGGCGCGCCGTCCTGCCCCCTGCCGCCACCAAGGATTGAAAGAACCTTCCTCACGATCCGCAACGATGCCTCCCTGGTTTGGCGGTAGACGAGACTGAGACGGACGGGTCGAAGCCGGCGGCGGGAATGACGCTGCGAACGCGACGCTTCGGGCCGGATGGGGGCGATGACTGTCCGTTCCGGGTTCTCCAGTTGAATCCATCGACGAGCCGTCCCGCATCCCCATGCCGTCCGGCGCGGAAAGGCCGAGGCCGCGAAGCAGCGACGGAATTGATCGCAACCTCGATCAAGGCGGGGACGATCATGCCGCCCCGCTTCGGGAGAGGCATGGCATCGCCTGTCGAAAGCGAACTCGCGACCGGACCCGGCCGATCGCAAGCGTCCGGGGATCAGAGGTTCCTTTCCAGAACGCTGGTGATCGCCGTCACGCGCGGCTCGAGGTCGTCGACATTCGTGAACGGCTTCCAGTTCAGCGTCAGGACGCCACCCGAGAAGCTGACGCCCTCTTCGTAGTTCGAGCTCGGCGCGCTCGCCTCGTCGTAGAGAATGACGATCGAGGTCAGCTTCTCCTTCAAGGCCTGCTTGCCCAAATCGTCGGACGCAATGGACGAAAGCGCCTGGATCAGCGGATCGATGATCGGCTTGCGGAGATAGTCGTCGCTGCCGTAGCTCTGCGCATAGCCGGGAAGCGCCAGGCTCTTCATGTCGAGCGCCACGGGCACCGGAAAGCCGGCGGCATCCTGGATCGCGCGTTCGAGCGGCGGCCAGACATCCTTGGAATAGGCCTGGATCGCGCGGCGCTCGGCAAGGCCGCCCTCGCTTTGGGCCAGGACATGCGACGCCGGCGCGAGAAGGAGGGCGCAGGCAAGAAGGGTGGGGCGGACGATCGACATGGGTGATCCTTTCACGGCTCTGTCGATGGGAAGGTGGGCGCGGCGCGGCGCGGGCTCGCGCGCCCGTTTTTTGCGGAGACGATCCTTCGGCTCTACTGCGCCGTCTCGAGGGCCTTGGCGTTCTCGTCGAAGGACTTGCAGTATTCCTCCAGCGTCTGGCTCGTGCCTTCCGCCATCTGCTCGGCCGAGATCTGGCTGTCTTCGCCGTTGTAGATGATCCCTTCCCTCCCTTTTTCCCGGAAGAGCGCCACCGCCTCGGGATCGGCGGGCGCGGGAAGCGAAGCGAGGAACGCCGCATAGGTGGCCGCAGCCGCCTGGGAGGGGAAGCCCTTGGCGATGCAGTGGTCGAGGATTCCGAGCTGGTTGCTCATCTGCTGATGGAAGCTGTCGGGGCCGGGCGCCTGGGCCGCGCCCGGCTGAACGGGCAGGATGGCGACACAGGCGGCCAGCGCTGTCGGCACCGAAGCCAAAGCACGAGACGGGAAGCGTCGGAGTTGCATCGAAACTCTCCTGTTGTCGGGAAAGGTCTTGTCGAGTGTTGCCGGGGCTCGGGGCGGGGCGTCGTCCTCCCGGCGCAACGGGCGTGTCGCGACCGGGGAGAGAGAGGCGGGTGTCCCGGCGTGGAACGGTCAGCCAGAAAGGCGGGCGGCCCTCGTCACCCATCGCGTCAAAGCTTTTGACGCGTGACAGGCGCACGCGATTTAATTATCTATAAAGCATGAAGAGCACCAAGACAGAGACGATCGCCGCGCAGATCGGCAAGGCTCTTGCCGCTCGCATCATTGGTGGCGACCTCGCGCCCGGCGAGCGGCTGCGCCAGGACCATATCGCGGCCGAGTTCGGGGCGAGCCATGTGCCGGTGCGCGAAGCCTTCCGCCTGCTCGAGGCGCAGGGGCTGGCCGTCAGCGAGCCGCGCCGAGGCGTGCGCGTCGCGGGTTTCACCTGCGAACAGGTCCGCGAGGTCGCGGAAATGCGCGCCGCGCTCGAGGTGGTGGCCTTGCGCCATGCGATTCCGCACCTGACGCCGAGCCTCCTCGAGAAGGCGGAGGAGACCAACAAGGCGGGCGACCGGGCGCGCGACATCCACGACTGGGAGGAGGCGAACCGCGCCTTCCACCATATTCTGCTGACGCCGTGCGGCATGCCGCGTCTTCTGAAGGAGATCGACGACCTCCATGCGGCCAGCTCCCGCTTCCTGTTTTCGGGATGGCGAGCGGCCTGGGACCTGCCGACCGCTCACGATCACCGGACGATCCTGGGTTTGCTGAGGGCCGGACAGGGCGAGGCGGCGACGAACGCGCTCATGCGCCATGTCCAGACGATCAAGCAGAAACGGTCGGATTAGGAGCACACTCACCTCTTCCCACGGCAATTTGCGCATACCTGTTGCCACGACTTGTTTTTTATGGATTCAGTTAGCGATCGGCGTCAACGATTATCTATTAAATTGGGTGTGGCGGGTTCATGGGGGTTGTTGCACCGAGGCGCTTCGGCGGGGCCAGGACCTCGCCCGCTCGAAACGCCGTCATGACCCTCTTGGCCCGAGTGGCGACGAGCCTACCGGCCAGGATAATGACGGATCGCAGCGCCGACATCCGGCACGACGGCACGGTCGACGAGATCGTCGCCCTCCATGACATCCCACGTCTCGACCTCGTCGGGCGGGCCAACGCGGTGCTTCGCGCGCCCCACGATCCCGATCGCGCGCGGCCCGATCTTGTGCGGGATGCGGGCGCCGAGCGCGTCTTCCTGGGCGCGGCCCGGAAGCGGGTGCGCGACGGACGCGAGTTCGACGCCGTGGCGGAGAGGGTGGCGGGCGTGCGGGACAGGGCCTCCAGGCCGCGGGTGCCGGCCGCCTCGCAGCGATCGGCCCGCGATCGACGCCGTTCCACGCCTGAACCCGTCCGCTTCGCGTTTCGAACGTCGCGTCCCACCGGCGCTTCGGAGCGAAAGGCGATGCCGCCACGAGGAGACATCATTCATGCTGCTTAGACTTGCCGTCCTGATCTCTGTCCTCGCTCCCGTCGCCGTGGCGCATGCGCAGGACAGCGAAGCCTTCTATCTGGAGAAGCGGAACGATCTCGGCCTCGTCGCCTATTGCGGCGAGCGGGGCCTGCTGCCGGAGGACGGCTATCGCTTCTTCAAGGCCGGCATGAACGAGATCTTCGGCTCCCGCCCCGAGACGCCGGAGGGCGAGCTGCACGAGGCCAAGGGCCGCGCGGGCATCGCCTATCTCCAGGGCGAGGAGCAGACAATCGAGGACATGGCGGCGGACTACGAGGTCGATGTCGCCGAGGTCTGCGGACAGTACAAGTCGCATATCTCGCTCGGCAAGATAGCCGCGAGCCGGTCCAAGCCCTGAGGGACCCGCTTCGGCCGCGAGGCAGCCGGCTTCGGCCATGTGCATCCGGCTCGCGATCGAAAGCCGTCCCACCCGTTCCCTTTTCGCCCACAGAGGATTTCAGATGGTTCGCCGTCTTCTCACGACGACCGCGCTGGTCGCAGTTCTCGCTCTGCCAGCTTACGCCGAGCCCCTCGCGCCCGAGCCGGCGCCCGCCGGGACCCGCGAAGAAGCGGCCGCGCTGCGTGCGTCGCTCGCCGCGTATGTCACGCAGATTCCCTTCGAGAAGGGCATCCTCACAGCCGAACCCGACCCGGCGGGCCAGCGCGTCACCTTCGATACCGCGCTCTTCCTGAAGGACTATTTCGGCGTCGAAGCCAAGGCTGCGCCGATGTCCTTCCTCGTCAGCCCGCGCGCGGACGGCGACTGGAACGTCTTCACCAACGACCCGATCCGCGTCAGTTTCGACACGAAGGTCGGCGAGCAGGTCCAGGCCTTCGAGTATTCGCAAGGCGAGCAAGCCTTCAAGGGCATCTTCGCGCCCAGCCTCTTCGCCTATCGCGAGGTCGAAGGCTTCGTGCGCGACACGGTCAACATCCAGAACGAGGCGGTTGGCCTGCCCCCATTAGGTGGCCCGGTTCAATTCTAATGCATGGTAGGCTTGGCGACCACGGTTGAGGTGGCCGGCGAAGCGGGTTGGGGCAGCGCAGCCGGCCATGGCGCGGCGGCGGGTGCCGGTGGACGGTAGCCAAGCGAGGAATGCGGTCGCTTCGTGTTGTAGTGCTGGCGCCAGCCCTCGATGACGATCCGGGCCTCGGCGAGGCTGTAGAAGATCTCGCCGTTCAGAAGTTCGTCCCGGAGCTTGGAGTTGAAGCTTTCACAGTAGCCGTTCTCCCAAGGCGAGCCCGGTTCGATGAACGCAGTCCTGGCGCCGACCGCCGTGATCCAGTCGCGCACCGCCTTGGCGATGAACTCGGGACCGTTGTCGGAGCGAACGTGCCCCGGCACGCCGCGCACGATGAAGAGGTCCGACAACACGTCGATAACGTCGGTGGATTTCAGCTTGCGGTCGATCCGGATACACAGGCATTCGCGGGTGAACTCGTCGATCAGATTGAGCATGCGGAACTTGCGACCGTTGTGGGTTCGGCCCTCGACGAAGTCATAGGACCACACGTGGTTCGCCCGCTCTGGCCGAAGCCGAACGCACGAGCCGTCGTTCAGCCAAAGTCGCCCTCGCTTGGGCTGCCTGGCCGGCACCTTCAGACCTTCCTGCCGCCAGATCCGCTCGACACGCTTCACGTTGACCAGCCATCCGGCATCCCGCAGCAGGGCCGCGATCCGACGGTAGCCGTAGCGTCCATACTGTCTCGCCAACTCGATGATGTCGGCCGTCAGCGCCGCATCGTCAGCTCGTCCCTTCGGCGCCTTGCGCTGTGTTGATCGGTGCTGCCCCAGGACCCGGCACGCCAAACGCTCCTTTACGCCATGCTTCTTCATGACGTGTTCGATGCATTGGCGACGGCGGGCGGGGCTCACCAGTTTCCCGAGGCGGCCTCTTTCAGGATCAGCTTCTCCAGCGTCAGGTCGGACACGGCCTTACGCAACCGCTCGTTCTCCTTCTCGAGGTCCTTCAGACGCTTCACCTGGTCGGACTTCAGCCCACCGAACTCTTTCCGCCACCGGTAGTAGGTGAACGGCGTCACGCTGATCGTGCGGATCGCTTCCGCCACCGGGCGACCCTGCGAAAGCAGGACGTCAACCTGCCTCAGCTTGGCGACAATCTCTTCCGGCTTGTGCTTCTTCTGTCCCATTCTCATGTCCTCCAGCGGCTCAAAAGCCTACTTCAGGGAGGGCCACTTTTCAGGGGGCAGACCA
>NZ_ARQE01000028.1 GCF_000382705.1 Aureimonas ureilytica DSM 18598 = NBRC 106430
GACGTCGTCCTCTGCTCGACGGCGCAGGGCTCGCCGCTTCTGGGCGAGAACGCGGCAGCCCGCGTCGCCCAGCTCATCATTCTCGACGCCGTCTTCGCAGCCGTCGCCCAGCGCGACCTCAAGGCGGCAGAACGCAATCTGGCGGCCACGATGGGGGCCGTCAAAACCAAGCGGCGAAATTCATGAACATGCCCCGCAAGCCGGTGGTCGTCGTCGTAGGCAGCCTGCACTACGACATCATGGTCGATGCGCCGGACAGGCCGCGCAAGGGCGAGACGGTGACCGGCCACGCCTGGTCGCCGAAGTTCGGCGGCAAGGGCGGCAACCAGGCGGTCAGCGCCGCCAAGGCGGGCGCCGAAGTCCGCATGGCCGGCGCCGTGGGCGACGACGAGTTCGGCCGCTTCCTTCTCGCCACACTCCATGCCCTGGACGTCGACGCCACGCGTGTCGCCACCTTGTCCGGCATCGGTTCGGGCATGAGCGTCGCGATTTCCGACGCCGGAGGCGACTACGGTGCGGTGATCGTATCGGGCGCCAACTTGGAGATCGACACGACTGCGATTTCGAATGCGGATTTGTGGAGGGATGCCAAGGCGTTGATCCTCCAGAACGAAGTGCCGGATGCCGTGAACCTTGCCGCCGCCCGGGCCGCGCGCAACGCAGGAGCGACGGTCTGCCTCAACGCGGCTCCCTTCCGAACGCTTCCGGGCGAACTCGCTGCATTGGTGGACGTGCTGATCGTCAACGCGATCGAGGCTGAGGAACTCTGCGGTCGCCAAGTCACCGATCTGGCATCGGCGACCGATGCCGCACGGGACCTCCTGACGCGCTTTCCTAGCGTGGTCGTCACCGCTGGAGGCGCTGGCGTCGCAGGCATGCAGTCCGGTGGTGCGCCAATTGCCCTGGAAGCTCTGCCTGTACGCCTCGTGAGCACGCACGGAGCCGGCGACGCATTCGTCGGCGCCCTCGTGAGCTCTCTTGCCGTTGGCACGTCCTTCGCCGACAGCCTTTTAGCCGCGAACGAGGCGGCCGCCCGACATGTTTCCACTCGGCATGAGGTGGGTGGATGGTAGCGGGCAGCCCGGTTCAAGACTGCGGCACCGGCTGCGGTTTCCTGCGACACAGTTAGGAGATGGTCTGCTTCCGGCAGCCGCTCACTGGAACCTGACGGTCGCCTTTCCGCCCGTCCTACTCGTTTCGAGACCGGCGACTTCGGGCCGAAAGCGGACCGGCAGCTTACGGTGCGAACGCATGGAAAGCTGCCGCTCCGCTTTCGACCCGTTCCAGCCGTTCCAGCCATTCCATGGAGTTGCATTGCGGTTCGCAAACAGACACAACCTCTAGCAGAGGTTGAGGCAACAGAGCTTCGGTCGGAATGCGAACAAAGCAGCTACGCGCTCGGTCGATACTGCGGCACCGTTCGGCATGTTGGTTGCTCTCGCTTCCTCTCGCCGCGATGGTCGTGGCTTCGCTTGTCTTCGGTGCTATGAGTTGGGCTCCTGTTGCTATCGCCATCATCGGGCCTGGCGGCGTCCTCGGGCTCGTGGTTGTCATGGCGATTGGAGCGATGGGCCTTACCTCTCGGCTCGAAGACCTGTTTGGTCTTGAAGGTCCTACAATATATATGCTCGTCAGCGTGGTTATGGGCGTCGTGTTCTGGTGGGCCGTCACCCTCTTTGTTTTGCTGCTGGGTCGGCGCAAGCTGCTTGCCCAGAAGCCAGCTCACTTTGAACGGTGAAGCCGCTTTCGACCCGCTGTTGGCGATCAGAAGTGCCTTCCACGCGACTGTAAGCGGACATTATGTGTCACTGAACAGCACCGACCTCTTTCTTTAGGGTGGCCTACCGAGCCTGTCCGTGCAGATAGTCCGACAACTCGGTCCATCGCCCCTCCCAGTCATCCGTGATGATGGCCTGGATTTGTCGCGCCCGCCGGCGCCACATGTCGCTCTTGAACTGGGCCGGCTCCTCTATCACGACGTCGTTGACCCCGTCACGGATTAGCTTGCAGCCCAGCACTTCAAGGCCGAGGACGTAGTCTTGCATCGAGAGGTTCGAGGGCACTGGGTAGAGATCGAGGTTGGCCTCCCGCACCGGGTGCAACTTGCCCTTGATCACGATCGGAATGAACCCCGGAGAGGTTCGGCAAATCTTGAGAATGACGAGGTTCTCTGGATCGTCAAAAAACGCGACACTCATGCTTCGGCGTTGCTTCCCCTTCGATCAGCCTTGGATCTGCGAGGCAATGTCGTTGAGTGCCTTCACGATGCCTTTCGGTGGATAGGGCTTGGCAAAGAACAACCCGTTCTCCGGCAGTTCGCCCTCGCCGACCTGCACACGTCCCGAAGTCACGATGATGGTGATAGGAGGCCACCGGTCGCGGACTGCGCGGGCGAGCTTGAGCCCATTCATCGTTCCAGGCATCTCGACGTCGGTGAACAGGACGCGGATGTCGGAATGGCGCTCCAGAAGCCGAATGGCCTGGTCGGCGTTGCGCGCCTCGTAGACTGTGAAGCCGGCATCTTCGCACAGGTCGACGGCTTCGGCGCGCACGAGGGCATCGTCGTCGACGACAAAGACGGCGTAACGTTTGGGATCGAAGGACTGGCCCATGGTATGCGGTCGGTCTCTCAAGCGATGCGATCAGGACGAGCGGGCGCCCCGGTGAGTGTGAAGCGGATGCCAGCGGGATCGAAGTCAATACGACCCTCGCCGTCAAAGTAGGCGGCGACGATGCGCTCGATCAGTTTCGAGCCGAAGCCGCGGCGTTCAGGAGCGATAACTGGAGGTCCGCCCGTTTCGATCCAGCGAAACACGAACGCGCCGTCAACCTCGGCCCAGGACATGGCGACCCGACCCGTCTCGTTCGAGAGGGCGCCATACTTTGCCGCATTGGTCGCAAGCTCGTGGATCGCGAGGCTGAGCCCCAGCGCTTGCTGCGCCGTCAGACCAAGGCGCGGCCCGTTGGCCTCGATCCGGTGATCCTCCGTCTGGTGCGGAGCCATCGCAGCGCCAACGACCTCACGCACGTCAGCGTCCTCGAAGTTCGATCGCGTCAGGATGTCCTGCGCTCGAGCCAACGCCGAGATACGGGTGAAGACCGCCTCGTTGGCCTCTTCAATCGTGCGCGCCTGACGCAAGGTCTGGGCGGTGATCGCCTGAACCATGGACAAGAGGTTCTTCATGCGATGCGCCAGTTCCTGGTTCAGAACGGCACGAGCCTCCTCCGACGCCTTCAGAGCCGAGATGTCCCGGGAGACCGATAGGATGCGTTCGGGCTTCCCGTCGGCACCGAAGATCGGCGACACCTGGACGTCCCAGTAGCGCCGAGTGCCCTTCATCGTGTCGGCATAGCCCTGGAACACGGCGGGCTTGCCTGCCTGGGCCGAAGCGATGGCTTGCCTTGCCGCTGCATTCCCCTCGCCCTGCCAGAAGTCCGGCCACGGGCAGCCGTTGATGGCATTGAAGTCGGAGACCTCCATGACCCGCTGCCCGCCTTCGCTCATGAAGACGAGCTTGGCATCGAGGTCAAGCACCTTGATGCAGTCGTTCGAGGACGCCAGCACGCTGCGCAGGAATTGCTCGCTATCGCTCAGCCGGGCAATCGCCTCGTCACGGCTGTTCTGCGCGATCACCTGAGCCGTCGTCTCGTTGGTGATGTTGAGAAGCCCAGCCACTTGACCGGTCTCGTCGCGCACCGGCGAGTAGGCGAAAGACCACCACGTCTCCTCCGAGTAACCATGCCGGGTCATGAGAAGCGGCGTGTTCTCGAACGTCAGTGTTTCACCTGCGAAGGTGCGCTCGACCAAAGGCGCGATGTCTTCCCAGACGTCCGGCCACACGGTCTGGATGGGGAGCCCAAGGGCATGCGGATGGCGCGTGCCAAGGATCGGGGCGTAGCGGTCGTTGTAAAGGAAAGTACGCTCCGGACCCCACATGAGGCACATGGCGTTGCCCGCCGACAGCATCATGTCGACGATGGTGCGCAGGCTCTGGGGCCAGCTCCCACGATCGCCCAACGGAGTTGACGCCCAATCGAAATGTTCGATCAGCTCAACCATGCGCATCGATTGAGACGAGCCGGCAACGGCGGCTGGTTCTGCATACAATGTCATCTGCCTGCCCGCGCCGCCTGCCAACTCTTCGATGGGAAACCCGTTCTAGAAGATTGCATCATCAACGAAAAGCTCCCGTAGCCGACCAATCGTGTCCGATCTATTTGTGTTCGCGGCGCATCTTACTGGTGTCGCCTCCTGAGCAGCGTGAACGGGGACGTGGGATGGTAGTCAAGGATTGGGACGCCCAAGTAAGGCAACGAGCCTATGAGCTTTGGGAGAAGGCTGGGCGTCCTTGGGGACGCGAGCATGAGTTCTGGGCGATCGCTTCAGTGGAGATCGAGGGAGAGAAGCAGGAAGAGGACGAAATCGAGCGGTCAATCGCTCGGTAGGCACCGGTCCCGCGCCTCTCGTATCGAGATGTCCGCTATGATGCCCGTGCGGCCTGATAGCGGACCGTCGCTTTTCCACCCAGCCGAGCCGATCGGCGCTAAGGAAGCGGACACCCGGAAGCGGTCCATCCGCTTCCGACCCAATTCAGGTATCTAGCGGATTGCCAGGATCACCTGAAAGCGGTCGTGTTATCAGATTAGGAGTTTCATCCCGTTGGGCGGTGAGGAGACCTCAACATGGATTGTGTCATCCGTCCGGCATGCCTCAGCGATGCCGAGGGCATCAGCCGCATCATCTTCGCTGCGCTTCGTGACACCAATGCCAAAGACTACTCCGAAGCAGTGATCGCCCGCGTGGAGCGAAGTTTCTCGCCTGCGGCCGTATCCGAGTTGCTGACGCGTCGGCAAGTGTTTGTTGCCCTCGATCAAGACACCATCGTCGGCACGGCGAGCCTTGATGATAGGGTGGTGCGGACAGTCTTCGTCGATCCTAAGTTCCAGCGCTATGGGATTGGCAAAGCCCTAATGGCTCGGATCGAGAAAGCTGCTCTAGAGAAGGGGATCGCTGTGCTGGCAGTGCCTTCATCCGTCACGGCGGAGCCATTCTACGCAAAGCTTGGGTTCATCTCGGTGCGCGACAGCTACCACGGTGAGGAGCGGACCATCGTGATGGAGCGTCCGCTAAGTTAGCTCAGTTTCCCGAAGCAGACCGTCTCAAAACCACCCGGTTGGGCCAATCGGCGCCGGAGAAGCGGACACCCGGACGCGGTCCATCCGCATCCGGCCCTGCCGAGCCATTCTCAGCCTCATTCTCGGCATACCAGAAGCCGACCCAGGTCTGGCCTACCCTGTAAGCCCGTCAATGAAACTACTGGATATATAGGTCTGCGCCGTTCCCTTGCGGGCCCGCTTGGCTGTGTAAAGAGCCGCATCTGCTTGACGAAGCAGCGTGTCGCCGTCGCCATCCGTCGTGCCCGACCAGGCGATCCCTACCGTTCCAGTGACGCGAGCGATATGCCCTGCCATGGACGTGAGGGTGTCGAGATCGCGCAGCAAGCGGTCGATCATGGGCGAAAGTCTTCGGTGGTCGAAACTAGTGGGCACGACGATCGCAAACTCGTCGCCCCCCAAGCGACCAGAGAACCAACCCTCGTAGCAGGGCTGACGGAGACGATCGGCGACCTTCCGCAGCACGTCGTCACCTGCCGCATGGCCGAGCGCGTCGTTGACGCCCTTGAACCCGTCGAGATCGATAAGAAGCACTGCAAGCTCATTGCCAGCAGACCGGGCTTCGCGCAGGCTGAGGTCGAGCATGCGATAGAATTCTGCTCGATTGGCAAGCCCGGTCAGACTGTCGGTCCGAGCCTGGCGGCGCAGCGTTTCCTCCATCAGATGACGATCGCTGACATCCTGAATGACGCCAATCAGGGCGACCGGCTGCCCTTTTGACAACTCGATCTCGCAGGAAACGCGCACACGCCGCCATCTACCCTTCGCGCTGGTGAAGTCGGTATCCATCTCGAACGGCTCACCCGTATCGAGCGTCCGCATGACGGCATCTAAAAAAGCCGTGCGATCGGGTTCCGGGAAGAAGTTCAGGATCTCGGCGGTTGGCACGCCGCCGCCGATTGGCAATTCATGAATGGCAAAGACCCCGTCCGACCAAGACGTCGTGTTAGAGGCGATGTCGTAACGCCATGAGCCCATGTCCGCCATGTGCTCGGCCTGCTTGAACTGCCGGCGCTCGCGCTCCAGTCGCTCCACCGCAAGGCGCTGCTGCTCGGCGGCTTCGGCCGCCCGCAACGCGACAGCCCGCGCTTCGATCAGCGCCTCCGCCAGGCAGGCCAGCTCAGACAGGATCTCCAAATCCCCAGCGGTCGGCTCGCGCGGCTTGTCGTCGAGGACGCAGAGTGTGCCGATCGTCACGTTGTCGCCGTCCGCCTGACGCACACCGACCGGCACCCCGGCATGGAAACGGATATGGGGCTCGCCTGTCACGAACCGGCTTTCGGCGAAGCGCGGATCGAGGCTGGCGTCCGCCATCGTCACCGGTGCCTCGCTCTCGAATACGGCGGCGCAAAGAGCAGGCCCGCGCTCGGTCCAGGGCGCGAGCGGCCCGCAACGCGCCTTGAACCACTGCCTCTCCGGGTCGATCAGTGTCACCGATGACATGCTCGTGCCCAGCATGCGCTGCGCAAGCCTTGCTAGCGCATCGAACTCGCGTTCGGGCGGCGTATCGAGAAGGGCGATTTCTGTCAAAGCCTCTGGCGCAACGCTTCGCGCTGGTCGTCCGTCATGGATACCCCTAAAGCCGCCGAGAATCGGACGAGCGAATTCGGCTCTCGGTACTTGTCCTTAGACGGGTATTGATTAAGCCGACGTCAGCGTCGGCTTCCTTCCTCAAGCGACCGCGGAAAGATTCGTCGGGGACAGCCATTCTCCGAGCGCCGCCGCCGTCATTGGCTTTGCCATGAGGTAGCCCTGCCCTTCGGCACATCCCCACGACCGTACGAGGTCATAGGTGCTCTGCGTCTCGATACCTTCCGCAACCACCCGGTAGCCGAGCTGATGAGCCATCTCGATAACGGATCGCACCAGCGTTTGATCGCGCTCCGACGTCTCCAGCTCCGCGATGAATGCCCTGTCCACTTTCAGGATCGAAGCCGGGAGTTTCTGAAGGTAGGAAAGATTGCTGTAGCCACTCCCGAAGTCGTCGATCGCAATGGTGATGCCGGCATCGCGCAGCGCCTGAAGCTGACGAACGACAAGCGTGCCATTCCTTGCGATTGCGCTTTCGGTGAACTCCAGCTCCAGCATCGCAGGATCTGCGCCAGCAACCCGGACAAACTCGAGCATCCGCTCGGCGAAGTCCGTCTCATCGAGGTTCCGCGCAGAGACGTTGATCGAAACCTTCATATTGATGCCCATCCCGCGCCATTCCACGATCTGCGCGAGGGCGGTCCGAGCAACCCATTCGGTCAAAGGCTTCGCGAAGGCCGTCTGCTCGATGTCAGGGATGAAGTCGAAGGGAGGGACCGGGCCAAGCTGCGGATGGGTCCAACGCAGAAGGGCCTCGACGCCACTGCATTCTCCCGTGGCGAGCTCGACACGAGGCTGGTAGTCGAGGTGGAGCTGACCTGGTGTCGCCAGTGCCGCCCGAAAGTCATTCAGCAGCATGAAGCTGCGGGCATGACGAAGGTCGTGCCCCGGCGAATAATCGGCAATGCCGTCGTCGGACAACGCCGCGTCCTCGACGGCGTTCAGCATCCGCCTCAACGCATCGCGAGGGGATAGCTCATCGAGCTGGAAGAGGCAGGACCCAACAGCCAAGGTCGGCGTCACCGGAATGCCGTCGCATTCAACGGGATCGCGGAGAAGGTTTGCCAAAGAATGGATAAGCGCATCGGGGTCGCCCCCGAACTCTGGCGTGACCAGGACGGCCAGCCTCGTAGGCCCGACGTGGTAGAGCCTAGACGAATTGCCTAGGTGCTGACGCAGACGCGACGCACAGCCGCGAACGAGCGCCTCGGTGAAACTGGAGCCCAGCACCCGCTGTCCCTGACCTGACTGCCGCTGGGACACAAGATCGAACATCAGCCCTGTCGCGGTCTCGCCCGGATGAAGACGGGCGAGATCCTCGATATCTTCGAACATCTGATGCTGGTTCGGCAGGCCCGTGACTGCATCGGACCGGCCGATGGTGCTGTTGAGTTCGATTTGGCTCATCACCATGCCCGCGAGATCGCGCAGCACTTGTCGACCTTCATCGTCGAGCTCACGCACCTTGTCGTCCACGACGCAGAGGGTGCCAAGGCCGTAGCCCTGGCGCGTGAAAAGTGGTGCGCCCGCGTAGAACCGGATGCCCGCCTGAGCGAGCGGACTGCCAATGAACCGCGGATCGGCTTGTAGGTCGGGCACGACAAAGATGCCGTTGTCACCGATCGCGTAGCTGCACGGCGCCTGCTCGCGAGGGATCTCTGTGATGTCCACTCCCACCTTCGACTTGAACCATTGGCGGTCGCGATCCGTCAGTGAGATGGTCGAGACGGGCGCGTCGAGCAACTTGCTTGCAAGTCGCGTCAGGCGGTCGAAGCTATCGCTTGGCGACGTGTCCAGAAGGTTGAGATCGCGGAGCGCATTCAGGCGCGCTTCCTCGTTGTGGGCTGTGTCCTGAATGTAGGCTGCCATGCTGGTGCGTCCCTTCGATTCGCTCCCAGATAACCGCAAAAAGCTTACGACAACGTCGAAGGGGGTGTAATTCGAGGAACGGCGTCAACGGATTGTTTCGCCGTTCCCTTCAGTTCTCGACCTCTCTTACTACGAACGGCTCACCGACAGGGTGATTCCTGCTTTGTTGACGGCTTCTCTTTCGGGATGACACCGAATGGCGAGCATCAAGGGATCAAGCGTAATGCCGCTACTGGCAATGCGATCTGCCTTCGAACTGTGATGTCGGAAGGCGTACCGAAACCTGGCTGGTCGACCCCAGCAGTGCCACCGACCGCAACGCTGGGCTACCGGCCCTCCGCTATCGACCCTTCATTGCCCTTCCGAGGCACCGAGCGGATTTCCGAAAGCGGTCATTCCAACGCATGGAAAAGGTCTCGTATCTCCATCGTCGCTTGGCCATTTCGGAAAGAGGCATTCGGGAACACGTTTTGGGAAAATTTGCGCCAGGCCCGGGCTACGTCGTGGTCTGGTGTCGACGTTCTCGCTAGCCGTTCCCTTTCGGGACGAGCAAGGCGAACGTCAGGCCGTCTTCAACAGTCCCCGACGGTTGTGACAGCGGACGTGACGAAGGCGGGGCACACTCCGCCCCGCCTCCTCGTCGAAATCAGAACTGCTGTGCGGTCGGCCGGATGACGATTGCATTGATGTCGACGTCCTCGGGCTGTTCGACAGCGAACGCGATGGCGCGCGCCACCGACGCTGCTGGAATCGCCTGTTTGTAGAAGTCGAGGACCGTCTTGGCAGCCGTGCCCGAAGTCGTGAACTTCAGGTCGCTTTCGACCGCTCCGGGCTCGATCGACGTGACGCGGACCTTCTCGCCCACCTCCTGGCGCAGGCCCTCGCTGATCGCGCTGACGGCGAACTTGGTGCCGGAGTAGACCGTGCCACCCGGTGCGAAGACCTTGATCCCTGCAACCGAGCTCAGGTTGATGATGTGACCGCTGCCCTGCTCGAGGAAGCCGGGAAGAACTGCGGCGATGCCATAGAGCGTGCCCCTTAGGTTGACGTCGATCATCTGGTCCCACTCGTCCGTGTTGACCTCGGCCATCGGACGAATCGGCATCAGACCGGCGTTGTTGATCAGCACGTCGAGACGGCCGAAGTCGGCAATGATTGCGGCGACGACGGACTGGATTGCCGACTTGTCGGTGACGTCGAGCGCGTAGGCACGTGCCGTGCCGCCGTTCGCGACGATCTCCGCCACGACCTCATCGAGCTTGTCCTTGCGCCGTGCAGCGATGGCGACCTTCGCACCCCGTTCAGCAAGAAGTCGGGCGGTCTCAGCGCCGATGCCGGTGCTGCCGCCGGTGATGAGGACGACCTTGTCTTCGATACCCTTGGTCATTGCCATGTTCCCTTCGAGTCGGATTTCAGCTTGCGCCGGATCGTGGCTCCGCCTCAGCGATCGCCACGTGGATGCGCATCTGAGCCTTCATGTTTGCGGCGTCCGTCGCCGATGTAAGGGAGTTGGGTACGGTCGACATATTCAAGAAATTGATTTTCTTGATTATTGATATGCGGACTACATGATACCTCCATGCGCTATGACCTGAACCTGCTGCCGATATTCGTCGCCTTGATGGAGGAGCGCAGCGTCACACGGGCGGCCGGGCGCTTGGGCATGACCCAGCCGGCGCTGTCCAACGCCCTGTCCCGCCTCCGTCTCATGCTGCAGGATCAGTTGTTCGTCCGTGAGCGCTACGGCGTCCAGCCGACGCCGGTCGCGCTCGAACTCGCGCCACGGATCACCGGGGCGCTCGCGCAGCTTGACGATCTGGTCCTTGGCCAACAGGCCTTCGATCCAAAGCAGGCGGAACGGCTCTTCACCATCGCGCCGAACGGCTATGCCGAGTTCGTCCTCGTCCCTGCTGTTGTGGCGCGACTGCAGAAGGTTGCGCCCGGCATCAGGCTCCATCTGACCCCGTACGGCAACGATCTCGCCGAAACGGGTGTCGTTTCCGGAACGACAGCGCTCGTATTGGGTCGCATCGTCGACCCGCCCGACAACCTCGTCGTTCAGCACCTGATGGACGAAGGGTTCGCCTGCGCCGTACGCGCCGACCATCCAAACGTCGGCGATGCCGTGACGCGTGAGCAGTTCGAGACAATGAAGCACGTCAACATCGTGCCGCCAGGACGGATGCGTGCCGGGCTGTTCCAGGCGCTGGCCCAGCAGCAACTGAAGCGTGACGTAGCGATCTCCGTGACCAACTTCTTCGCGGTCGCCGAGATGGTGGCGGTGACCGACTATTGCGCTACCTTGCCATCGCTTATCTGCAAGCGGCTGATGCAGGAGCCTCGGCTGAAGATCCTGCCGGCCCCGGTCGACCTCGGCAGCTTCCCCGTCGAGATGGCATGGCACGTTCGTTATAGACATGACCCAGCGCACCGCTGGCTGAGGGCGCTGATCGGTGAGGTCATCACTGACCTCAACGCTTGAGCTTTCCAGCTTCACCATCGTTTGCGGGAAAGCCCCTAACGATCTCGAATGACAGCTTATTGCTAACTTCATTACAGGAGCGGATTGGAAGCTTTCCACCCACTTGAGGCGATCGGCGCCCGGGGGAAACGGACGTGTCAAAGCAGGCCGTCCGCTATCGCTCCCCCGCAGACATTTGCAGCCCGTCAGTGCGGACCCGCGAGCGGTCCTCCCGCTCAGGCGGATTGGCGTCCCTCCTCGTCCTTTTCGTTCGCCACCCCTTCCGCCGGCGAGCCGTGCTTCGGCTTGCCATAGAGGCCGAGATTGGCGTCGCCCCATCCTTTCAGGGCAAGGAGTATGGGCTCCATCGTCCGCCCAAGCGGCGAGAGGCTGTACTCCACCTTCGGTGGCACCTGGGCATAGACCTTTCGCTCCACCAATCCGTCCTCCTCCAGTTCCCGGAGCTGGTTGGTGAGCATGCGTGGCGTCACGTTCGCGATCTGTCGACGGATCTCGCCAAAGCGGAGTGTGCCGGACAGAAGGTGAAACAGGATCACCGACTTCCACTTGCCGTCGATCAAGCCGACTGCCGCCTCCACCGAACAGCCAGGACTGCAATCGAACCGCGAGAACCGCGCCTACGCCATGACGGTATCCTTTTCGACACTATAGGCTGCATTTGTGCGTATTGAGCTCGCACGAGGCTACAGCCAAGTTCGGCCCGTCTCAACAAGCGAAGCGGCAGCAGGAGCACGCATCATGAAGGCCATCGGCTACAGGACGCCCGGAACGATCGATCGAGCGGACGCGCTGGAGGACATCGAACTCCCCCGCCCCGTTCCGACCGGGCGCGATCTCCTCGTTGCGGTCAGGGCCGTCTCGGTGAACCCGGTCGACACGAAGGTCCGCATTAGCGCGCGGCTGAGCGACGACGGTTGGAAGGTGCTGGGCTGGGACGCGGTCGGAGAGGTCGTCGAAGTCGGCGACGGGGTTGTCGGCTTCAAGCCCGGTGACGACGTGTTCTACGCCGGTTCGATCGCCCGCCCGGGGAGCAACAGCGAGTTCCATCTCGTCGACGAGCGCATCGTCGGGATGAAACCGGCATCGCTGTCGGATGCCGAGGCCGCCGCCCTGCCGCTGACGGCCCTCACCGCCTGGGAGATGCTGTTCGATCGGATCGACGTGGCCAAGCCGGTCCCCGGCGCAGCGAACGCCATCCTGATCGTCGGAGGGGCTGGCGGCGTCGGCTCGATCGCCATCCAGCTCGTCCGTGCCCTCACCGATCTCACCGTCATCGCAACCGCATCGCGGCCCGAGACCGAGGCCTGGGTCCGCGAACTCGGAGCTGACCACGTGATCGACCATTCCCGGCCCTTGGCCGAACAGGTGGCCGCCCTCGGGATCGGGGCCCCCGCCTTCGTGTTCTCGACCACTGAAACGCTCCGGCATCTGTCCGAGATCGTCGAACTCATCGCTCCGCAAGGCCGCTTCGGGCTCATCGACGATCCCGACGCCCTCGACGTCACCCCGTTCAAGCGCAAAGCCGTCTCGATCCATTGGGAGCTGATGTTCACCCGCTCGATCTTCCAGACGGCCGATATGAGCGAACAGGGCCGGATCCTCGGCCAGGTCGCGCAACTTGTTGACGAGGGCCGCATTCAGACCACCGCGACGAGCACGCTGACGCCTATCAACGCCGCGAACCTGCGTCAGGCGCATGCCCTCCTCGAGAGCGGCAGGGCGCGGGGCAAGGTCGTGCTGGAGGGCTTCTGAAGTCGGACGCAGAGTTCGATACACCGTGCAGGACCGGACCGGGCCCCGGCCGCGTCTCGACCTGACTTTGCTGGCAGCAGGTGGGATGCCCTTGCTGGGTCGCTCAGTTCTGAAGGCAATTGAACAATTAACGATGCGTGGGATACCGGCAGGTCGCTACTGTCCGCTTCCCACGCGATCGATCTCGGAAGCGGACAGACCGCTTTCCACCCTGTTCAGCGGTTGGAACGGCCACCGTCGAGTTCTAAGAGCGGCCGTTCCGTACCAGCGTGATGCCGGCCTAGTCGAGGGTTACACCTCGGTACTCTCAGCCAAGGTCAGTGCGTCCTCAACGTCGACGCCAAGGTAGCGCACCGTGCTCTCGATCTTCGTGTGGCCGAGCAGGATCTGGACGGCGCGCAAGTTGCCGGTCGCCTTGTATATGATCGACGCTTTCGTCCGCCGGAGCGAGTGCGTGCCATAGTCCTCTTTACGTAGACCGATCGCGGCGACCCATTCATCGACGAGACGAGCGTACT
>NZ_ARQE01000029.1 GCF_000382705.1 Aureimonas ureilytica DSM 18598 = NBRC 106430
TATCTGGGCCTGTACCCGGACGTGGCCCGCGCCGGCGTGAATCCGCTGACGCACTTCCTTGACAACGGCGCGGCCGAAGGCCGTTTCTCGAACGCGTTCGAGCAGGCTGCAATCGATCTCAACGGCAACGGTGGTGCCGACGACTTCAACGAAGCCGCCTACCGCACGACCTACGCGGACGTCGACGCGGCCATCAAAGCCGGCACGTTCACCAGCGCCTACCAGCACTTCGTCCAGTTCGGTCAGTTCGAAGGCCGCGTCGCGACCCTCTCGAATGGCACGACCATCACGGGTCCGTTCGCGAACTCCGGCACGGTTCCGGGCGCCGGCAACACCTTCACGCTTACTGAAGGTCAAGACGTGTTCCAGGGCACTTCCGGTGACGACACGTTCCAAGGCCGCTTTGCTGATCTCAACGGTTTCGACAACGTCCAGGGCGGCGCGGGCAACGACACGCTGAACCTATTTGTTGGTCCGAACGCAACCGTTGCAGTTCCGCGGACGGCGACCGTGAGCGGCATTGAGACGATCAATGTGATCCGCAATGACGCTTTCACAAGCACCACGGCCGCCGCTGTTAACGCTTCTGGTTTTCAGGGTGCGGAAGCAATTTGGCAGATCGATAACGTCGGCGCGATCACCGGCCTATCGTCTGGTCAGACTGCTGGCTTCCGCGATGCAAGTGTCGATGCCGCCGTCACTTATGTCGAAGGCGTCACGGATGCCAACATCGCCCTCGATAATGTTGCTGGCGACGCGACTATCAACCTGAATGGCGCTGATCTGACGACGCTTACCGTGTCCGGTTCCTTGACGCCGGTTGCAAATGTACCTGAGGTCTTGAACCTCACCTTCGGCGCAACCCCGACCGCTGCCGAAGGCGTCCTTGAGACGTTGAACCTCAATCTCTCGGCAGACACCACTGTAACGCTCGGAGATGTTGATTTCCGTAGCCTGACGACGGTCGATGCCAGCGGTTCGACGGGCGGTATTACCGTCGATCTCTCGGGGGCCGGGATCACCAACAACACGTTGGATGTCGAGACGATCATTGGCGGTTCGGGCAATGACGTACTGACGATCGAGATCGGCAGTCTGACGGCTGAGGCTGTCACCATCAGCGGTGGTGCAGGCAACGACACGATCACCATCGCCGCTGACGTGAATGGTACGACAGCAGATGCGAGCACGACGGCATCTGCCGTTACCATCACCCTCGGTGCTGGCAACGATACGATCGATGTTAACGCTCTGTCGAATATCGTCACTGCCACCGCTGCCGGCGTTACTGCCGGATTGGTCACGGTGACCGACTTCAACGCTCTCCAAGATGTTCTCGATCTTTCGGGCTTGACGAACGCCCGCGACATCTTGACCAATACGGAGCTCGCTAATATCAACGGTGCAACTTCGTTGTTCGATGCCGTCAAGGCAGCAGATACAGCGACCGCTGACAACGGCTACTCGGTATTCAATTATGCCGGCGACGCTTATGTCTTTGTGGACAATGGCACCGCTGGACTCAACGCAGGCGACGGCCTCATCAAGCTTGTAGGCTTCCAAGTTAATCAGATCACTGATAGCAACTTCGTAGCTTAACACTCTCCCAGCTATTGAGCCCCGCCGTTTTAAACCGGCGGGGCTTTTCGCATTCGAAGCATAAGCTTCTAAGGCGATTGGTCGCTCGCCCGAGAGTTATTATCACGACCTCGACAGCTCCTGCAGTCCTTGATCTACCGCATAGAGATGCGCCTATCGGACATTTTGGATGTTGCGACCGCAACGCTCTAGGGCGGCAAGACCCTGCATAAAACCTGATCCGCTGCTGTCGCGCGTCTCGCCGCTCGAAAGCCCGCCAACAGAGCGTAGAAACGCCCTGTAGGCACACCGTGGGAACGCCTCGCCACCCTGGGTAGGCTAGAGCACTGAATTCATTGGTGATCCCAGTTGGATTCGAACCAACGACCCCCAGATTAGGAATCTAGCACAAAGCACTGATTTATCTGGGGGTCGTTCTACGCCTCCCACGGATAAACCTAGAGGAACGCCCCCCCTCCTTCTGCATTCATCCCCAGCAAATGAGAACGAATCAGGAACAAATCCCTTTCCATCTCCGCTTGGCCGAGTCATGCTCGGCTCAATTAAACGAGTGGGGATCCCACATGACTTCTAAGACCCTCAATCTCGTGCAGCCCTTCGAACGCCAGGGAAAGCGGTTGGTCGCCGGCAGGCTCATGGACTTCAAGACGCCGGAGGAGGCGACCGGCCGAGCCGAGCGGGACGCCCGGCGTTTCATCGGCGTCGTGGCGGTTCAACAGTCCGTGGACACAGAGACCGGCGAGGTTCTGGAAGAACCCGTGATCCTCGCACGCTATGGCGAGCTGCCCTTGGAATTCGCCGAAGCCTAAATTACCTCAAGCTTCAAGTGAGATGGCTCGTCGAGCCTGATGAGAATTGGAGCCTGCTATACGCTCGAAACGCTCACGTAGAGGCTAACTCGATCGCTGCTTGAAGCCGGGTCCTTGCCGACGTTGTTTCGGCAATGTCTTGCCGGCTCAAGACAGTCCACCCCGTGCGTCCAACGCGGGTTTGAACAGCATCTCCAAAGGCGGCCATGGTCTCAAGCCATTGATCGCATTCTCCGAGCAACGCCAGGAGGTGCTGACGAGGCAACGCGGCGAGCGCAGCTTCGTCGACATACTCCACAGCCCTTGGGAGGTGGCTTTTGTCGCACATTGAGGCGATAGCCTCCATCTAGCCCGCACGGAAAAGAAAGCGGGGGTCAAGGCCCAATGGCGAGCATGTCCTGTCCGTCCCGGCTGTTCAGCACATCCCTCATCCGCTCTGCCGCAGGGAGACTCATTCGGGTCATGTCGACACTGTTGATCGAGACTGCCTGTCCGGTCGCCAGCGACGAGACCGTCCAGGTTCCATAAGGATCGCGATTGATCGCGTAAGCCAGTTCCGCCTTCACCCCCCGGAGGAAATCCAGACCAAACTGACGGGATGGCTTGGCAACGGGCTGAACCGTCAGGTCTGGGAAGTCGGGTCGCTCAAAAAGCTCGCGGATATCCTCCCACTCGTAGTGAGCAACGTCCGTGTCGATGGTGCAGGCAAAACGCTTCACGGACTTGTCCGTCAGAAGGAACCGAACTGCGGCATCCAGAGACGGAAACCTGCGAAACCGCATGCTTCCCTTCAAGGGCAATCTACGGGCGGACAGGGACCAGAACACCTCGGCGGACTGATTGTAGTCAACGTCCTGTGCGGGGCTCACTGTTCTGACCTCTTGGTCAGGTTGGGCAGCTGAATTGCCGCCGCTTGATCTTCACGATCCATGCGGCTCTGTCGCAGAAGCGCCGCCTTGTCCCGTGTCGAACGCGCGGCAGACCTCACTGCCTCGAATGTGGAAACGCTTGAGGTCGCATCACGCTTGAAATGCTTGTTGGCCGCAGCATGGATATCGGTAGAACTCTTCATCGTAGGACCTTCCGAGAATTGAGGGAGCCTCGCTGCCACGCCTGTCAGAAGAGCTTCCCTTCCATCCAGGCGTGGACCTCCGCATCGGCATCCGCTTTGGATCGACCTGACCGGTCGCGAACCATAGTGGCGAGCTGCTGCTCGTTATGGATCGTCGTGACATCGAACCGGGTCAGAAATGGCCAGCGCTGCTGAGCATCAGCCATGTAGGCACGTTTGCGCGCGACAACCTCGTCGCTTTCGCCACCTTGGTATCCGAACATGGGACGAACTCCGTAGGGCGGAAGCGCCAGAGGCTCGGGAAGCGTTCACGTCGCTAGCCCGCTTTCTTCAACACCCTCACAGTCAAGATAGACCTTTTGCAGTGATTAGCAAATTTAATCGTCAATTATGGGTTTAATTAATTACAGACACCAGCGCCTTAGCGTCGCGGCGAAAGTTTATTCAACGGGAAGATGCAACCTCATTCGGCCAGATCTCTGCAAAACGGAGCTCAGACCCGAAGAAAATAGTTCCGATCGTGGCTCCGCGACCCTCTTGGGTATCGCGGCAGGCGTGAGGGCGTTCTGCAAAGATCAGCTTTGAGATGGTTTATGATACAGATGCTTCTCATCGATCCCGAATCGCTCGGCAACAGATTGGCCAAGCGCTTTTTCAGGTCCGGAGTCCGTCCGCTTTTCAAGTTCTACATCGGCTAGCGACGAAGGTTGGAAGCCTACGCCGCCCTTTCGTTCGGCATCATCATCGTTCTCGTCAGGACCTTGGTTCGACGAGACGCGAGCTGGTCGGTTCGGGTCATCGCGTTTGGTCTCGTCGCTTGCTGCCAGCGTTTCCGTCGGAAGATGGGACATAGCAGGAACCTTCAGCAAGATACGATGGAGGAAGCCTTGGCGGACTTGGTTGTTCCACAGGCGGATAGGGTCGCGATGGCCATCCAATCTCCTTTAACGTTGAGCCCGATGCGCGAAAGCCCCTCACCAAGACGTTAGGTTCAAGGAGTGCCAACCCGAAAACTGACAGTCAGCAACTTTTGCCGTTGCGTCTGTCGGTGCCAGGAGAGCGACCGTGAATGCGTGGCATCCGCTATCGTCCCCCTTCGATCATGACTGCGCTATAGGGGAACGCCTGAGAACGGACGTACGCGGACTGCGACTAGAACGTTAGATCGTGTACGCCGTCATTCGCCGCATTTCGCGCACCACGGCATCGTGCGGGTACGGCTTGGTGAAGAAGGACGTATCAGCGGGAAGTGAGACGTCGGTCCGCTTGTAGCGGCCTGACGTCAGGATGATGTGGATCGGCGGCCAGCGGTCCCGAATCAGAGCAGCAAGTTTTAGTGCGTCGGCGCTGCCGGGAACGTCGAGATCGGCGAACACAAGGCGGATGTCGGTACGCTTCTCAAGGATGCGCACCGCTTCTGCAGCATCGCGTGCCTCGACGGCGATGAACCCAGCTTCCTGGATCAAATCGACGGCCATGATGCGCTGAAGCGGCTCGTCCTCCACGACGAGCACGATCGGACGGTAAGTGCTGGAAGGTAGCGTCATAATGTGCGTCCTGTCGTTCACGGCTGTTGCGCGTTCACGACTGCTGCATCTGCGACAGCGACGCCTGCATACGTGCGGTTAGACCCTCCTGACTATAAGCCAGTTCGACGCCTCCGGTTCCCAAGAGCCCCATGCCAATAAGGCGCGACCCGAAGCCCCTCCCCACGGGAGCGGTCGCTGGCGGACCGCCCACCTCGTGCCAAGTCATATCAAGGATCGCGTCCACGCCCTGTCCTATCACCTGCCACACGATCTCCACGCGCCCGTCCGGCACCGACAGCGCGCCGTACTTCATCGCATTGGTCCCCATCTCATGCAGAAGCAGCGAGTAGGACAGGGTCGCCCGCGGTCCGAGGAGGACGTCGGGTCCTTCAACCATGAAGCGTTGACCCGCTTCGAACGTCGACAGAACCGCCTGCGTCACGTCCCGGATCCGCGCTTCCGTCCAGTTCTGATGCAGCAGGACCTCATGCGCCTGCGAGAGCGCACCGATGCGCTGCGTCAACGCCTTCACCGCATCGCGCTCGGTGACCTGACGCAGAGTTTGAGAGGCGATCGCCTGTACCATGGCGAGCGTGTTCTTCAAACGGTGCGAGATCTCCTGGTTGACGAGCTGCTGCTGCTGTTCGGCACGCAAGCGTGCCAGAGCTGCGTGAGCCCGGTCGCCGACTTGACCGATGAACAACAACTCGTCTTCGTCCCAGGCGTACTTTGTGTGTTGGTGCACGAAGACGAGGAGCGACAGTCGGCCTCGCTCCATAATTGGCAGGTTCACGAGGGATCTCGCCTGAATCGCCTCGAAGGCTTTCGCTTCCGCCGCGGTCCTTGCATCGGTCGCGACGTCCTGGATGACGACCGTCTCGCCGCGCTTCAATTCCTCAATATAGCTGCCGAAGGTGCGAAAGCTGTGCTGCCCGGCGACGCTGGCGACATCCGACCGATGCCAGTCGGGCGGGACCACGATCGTCTCGTCGTCGAGACGAACGGTCCCGAATCCCGTCCGGGTAGCGCCGAGCGTCTCGGCAAGGCACTTGGCGGAGGCGTGGACGATAGCATCGGCGTCGAAAAGGTCGCGCAGCAAGTCGCTAAGGTTCGAAAGCGCAGCGAGACGTCGGGCTTGATGGACCCGTTCCGTGACGTCGGATCCTTCGACGAAGATGCCGACGACCGCGCCGTCGGCGTCCTGTACGGGTTGGTATACGAAGTCGAGGTAGCGGTCCGTTGCGGGCCTGTCGGGATCCGCCTGGACCGCGTAGCGGGCGCCTCGTGTCGCGTAGGGTTCCCCGGTGCGGTAGACGGTATCGAGAAGGTCGAGGAACCCTTGGGCCGCGGCATCCGGAAGCCCCTCCGCGACCGTGAGGCCCAGCACCTCGCGGTCGCCGATCAAGCGACGGTAGGCTGGATTCACCGACTCGAAGCGGTGGTTCGGGCCGCGAACCATCGCCATGAAGCTCGGCGCCTGCTGAAACATCGTATCGAGTCGCAGGTGACTGTCGCTGGCGCTGCGGTGGGCGGCGTCGAGGTCCACAACGATATCGTCGCGTTCGCGCACCGTGCGCTTGAAGGCGAGCAGCGCCATGACCTGACGGGCGAGCGCACGGAGCCCATCCACCTGCGGCTTCGTCAGACCTCCCGGACGGGAAACATGATCGATGACGCAAATGGTGCCGAGCGTCTGGCCCTCGGGCGAGGTCAACGGCGCCCCGGCGTAGAAGCGCAGGTGCGGCGCCTCGGTCACGAGTGGGTTCCCCCGCGTGCGCGAATCCTGCGTTAGGTCCTCGATCTGAAGGATATCCGTGCGGCCCAGGGCATACGCGCAGACCGAGCGATCGAGCGTCGTCTGGAAGGGCTCGAAGCCGACACGCGCCTTGAACCACTGCCGGTCCCGGTCGACGAGGCTCACAAGGGCGACAGGAACGGAGCAGACCTGCGTCGCCAGAAGAACGATATCGTCGAAGCCTTGTTCGACCTGCGTATCGAGGATGCCATAGCTCGACAAGACGTCCAAACGGGCGGCATCGCGGACGGCATGGACTTGGGCTTCCGCTGCACCCGCATTGTCGCCAGCACTGTCGAAGGTGGGGGGAGACGACAAGGGGACCTACCTTCCCGAGGAGCAGCATTACCGACGGGCAATATGGTTCAGACGGCGAAAGCGGCTACCGGATTGAGTCTGCAAGTCAACCCTGCTGTCGCACTCCGCTGTCTTAGAGCACTACGTCTGCATTGCGGAGACATACGCTCCGTCACGGATAGTCTGCAATCCAACCAGTGGCGCTGCGTGGCGAGGCGCAAGCGGACGCCGGCGAGCCATCCGTCCGATTTCGACCCCAACCGTCATCCAACGCAACGACAAGATCCGGTGCAAAGGGGCATCGAGCGATGCAGCGCACGAGCGCCTGCAATCAAGCAACGCGTCGAGGGTTCGAACGCCAACGAATGTCAGACCCGGCGGCCCGCGCGCTTGGGAAGCGCGACGACGGAACCGGCGAGGATCAGCGGGGCGGCCAGCAGGAAGGCCCAGTTCGGGATCTCTGCAAAAAACACGATGCCTGCGAGTGCTGCCCATAGGATCGAGAGATATTCGAAGGGCGCGAGCGCCGCGGCTTGGGCATGGCGGAACGACAGCGTCATGAGAATATGCGCGGTCCCGCCAGCGAACCCCGCGCCGACCAGCAGCGCCGCCTGTGTCGCGTTCGGCATCACCCAGCCTGTCGGCAGGGTCATCAGGCCGCCGAGGGCGGACACGACCGCAAACCAAAAGGCAATCGCGCCTGCCTTCTCTCCGGCCACTGTCAGGCGGCGGACCTGGATCAACGCGCCCGCCGTCAGGAATGCCGTCGCCAGCCCCAGGACCAACCCAAGCAGCGCGCCGTCGGCAAAGGTCCCGGAAAGCGCCGGCAGGCAAAACGCCACGCCACCTGCGAGCCCGAGGGCTACGCCACTGATCCGACGCCGGCTGAGAGTTTCCCCCAGAACCGCCCACCCCAAGAGCGTCACCATGACCGGCGACAGGTAGGATAGGAGCGTCGCCTCCGCGAGAGGAAGCAGGCGGATCGTGGCGAAGGAGGTGAAGAGGGCGCATGCGCCCATCGCGGAGCGAGCAACATGGCCGAGGGGACGGCGTGTGGCGAGGCCCCTTGGAAAGTCGTTTGACCAAGCGAGGAACAGCGCGAGGGGCACAAGCGCCACCGCTGAGCGGAAGAACACAACCTGACCAAGCGGCACCCCGTTGCCAAGCGCCTTAATGCACGTCCCCATTGCAACGATGGCGAGCGTGGAGGCGATGCGAAGGAGGATGCCGAGCGACTCCCCCGCAGCCGCAGGGACTTGGCCGTCTTGCGCCATGCTCGTCAACTTCGTGTCTCTCCGCGCTCGTGTTGCTCGCGCTGAGTAGCCTTTTCCGTTGCGATATAGCCAGAGCCAATCAGGGTGCTCTCCGAGCGGATCCCCCTTCGGTCATGCTATGGCTTCCATTAGGCTGGCTTAGAAACGCTGGGTCGACATGAGCAGGATCGATCACCTTTTCCCAATGCGGCAGACGGATCATCTCCTGCATGGAATGCGTCGCCGCATGTCCGCTTCTGGTCAGCGAGCGGACTGGAAGCGGACTGCCTGTGTCCCGCTCGCATTGCTCATGGCAGACGGTGCATCAGCTAGCGCTAGACGGCGAGGCCACGATCATCGAACACCGTCGTGACGGGCACGAGGTCCCGCACGAGCGCGTCCGCCGCGCTCACCTCCAGCGGGCGCCCCAGAAGGTAACCTTGGCCCGTTCCGCATCCAAGCTCCTGTAGGTCCTGCAACTGACTTTCCTGCTCGATCCCTTCCGCCGTCGTCTCAATGCTCAGCTCGCGCGCCATGGACATGATGGCGCGTACGATCGCTGCGGCTCCAGCATCCGTTCCGGACACGGCAATGAAGCTGCGGTCGATCTTGATACGATCAACCTTGAACTCCCGCAGGTGTGCCAACGAGGAATATCCCGTCCCGAAATCGTCCATGGCGATCCGGACGCCCAGCGTGCGAAGAGCCATAATGGTCAACGCGATCTGGGCGCTGTGTTCGACCATCGCGGTTTCCGTGATCTCGATCTCGATGCGCCGAGGGGCGACACGGTGACGAGCCAAAGCCTGGTTCAGCTGCGAGACGAGGGCCGGCGATCGCAGCTGGATCGCTGATACGTTGATCGAGACGTAGATCCCGTCGGGCCAAGAGGCTGCATGTCGGCACGCTTCGTCGATCACCCAGGCTCCAATGGATGAGATCAGACCGGAGCTCTCGGCAACCGGAATGAACTCGCTCGGCGGGACTAAGCCCCGCGCTGGATGGCGCCAACGGATCAAAGCTTCGAAGCCGGCCAGCGTGCGCTCGGGCAGAGTGAAGAGCGGCTGATACCAGAGCTCGAACTGTTCGTTCGCGATAGCCTGAGACAAATCCTGTTCGAGGAGGCGCTTTACGGATTCCTCCTCGAGCATGCCCTCTCGATAGACTTCGAACCGGTTTCGACCACTGTTCTTGGCTGCATAAAGAGCGAGGTCGGCCTTTTGCTGAAAGGACGACACGTCGTCGCCCGGCAGAACGGTGGCGATGCCGATGCTGCAACCAATGGCGACCACATGCGGGTCGATCTCGAACGGAATGGCCGCCGAGGTCGTGATGTCCTGTGCCAGCGCCATAGCCCGTTCTTTGGGAGCAGACAGAAGAACAGCAAACTCGTCGCCACCAAGCCGGAAGGCCATTTCCCCGGCTAGGAGCAGATCCTTCAAGCGCATCGCAATCTGTCGAAGCAGTTCATCGCCGACGATATGCCCAAGCCGGTCGTTCACACCTTTGAAGCCATCGAGGTCGATCATCAACATCGTGACACGCCCCTGTTGGGGCATCTCTTCCATCGCCTGAACGAACATCCGTCGGTTCTTCAGGCCGGTCAGCGCGTCATGGAACGCCATATGGGCGATTGTTTTTTGCCCGTTGCGTGCTTCGGTGATGTCCTCATAGGTCAGGATCGCGCCGCCCTTGGCGACCGGCTGGCAGGCTATGCTGAGGATCCTGCCATCGTCGAACAGGTGCTCGACACGGGTCGTCGCTCCCGCGCCCATCCAGACGTAATGGTTGGATAGAACGCGCCCGATGCGCGCCTCGTCCCACCCGGCGCGCCGGCCTATGACGGTCACATAATTTTCCAGCGTCATGCCGATTTTCAGAGCATCCTTGTCCATATGAAACAGAGTGTGGACACGCTGGTTGACGAGGGTGATCAAACCGCCGGCGGACACCATGGTCAGCCCGTTCGTCATATTGGCGAGGGCATAAGAGGCGGTGGCCCGCGCCTTGGTGTCGATGAAGCTGGTCGCGAATCCAGCTCCGACGATGACCAAACCAACACAGGCCACGGCAAAGGCTAGAGCCTTCAGGGCTTCCGGATTCGAGAAGGACCCCGGAACGTGCATCGGCGTCACCTGAAACGCCGTCATGCCCGTGAAGTGCAAGCCAATGATGGACAGAAAGAACAGGAGCGTCGCCAGATGCGCGGGGTGGCGCTCACCACCGAGGCGAAGCGCAACCTGGAGCGATGCGGCTGCGAGCGTGCAGGAAATGAGGATGGAGGACACGAGATAGGATTGGTCCCAACTCACGATCCCTTCGACGCGGTAGGCCAGCATTCCCGTGTAATGCATTACCACGATGGAAAGCCCGACCACGGCCCCGCCGATCGCCGGCGCGGCAACCGACCGATCGGTCGCGATCAGGAAGCCGATGCCCGATCCGATCATGGCGACCAGTAGCGAGACGATCGTCAGCACCGGATCGAAACCGACCGGCAAACCGGGTTCGTAACCCAGCATCGCGATGAAATGAACGCACCAGATCGAAGCGCCGGTCACGAAAGCCAAAAGCACGACCCAGGCCATTTTTTCGAGCGAGTCGGCCATCGCGGCGCGCAGGAAAAGCCGGACCATCGCCGAGGAGCCCGCTGCGCAGATGATGGCCGCCATCAGGACGAGCCAGAGATTGTGCTGGCCAACAATGCACTCGACGACGGTCATCATATCCGCACCCTTCTCGTCTGCGACGAGGTCCAAGGTCCACCATCGAGCACGACTCGACGGGCCTGCGCGGGATACTATCGCGCGACAGGTTGGGATCGGACTAACGGCGTCCGCTAGAGTCTGGCGCTGGTTGAATCTGCCATTCGAGGCACCGTCATACGCCGCGGCTAGCGCAGCATTCCAACTTCGGCCGATGCACTGCCGACACCGCTAGAATGGGCGGTCGCGGCAGAAATCCTGCAATCCAAGCGAAATTAAGTACAGCATTTGGTGTTGCTTCCCGCCTCATGATCCTCCCTGATTCGGACAGGATGTATCAGGCTTCTCGCCGCGCGAATCGGAGATTCCGCACAGAATAACTCGCGATGATAGAAATGTTATTTTCGCTACGAACTACCGGAATCGCATGGCACGCTGTCTGCCATGCAACCAGAAAACGCCACAAAACTCCCGGAATTGCGGCGATTCCGCCGAATTCTAACCCAACGGGCGAATGGCGGCTCCTCGTATAGGTTGTATCCTTAAGCGGTCTTCTCTTTTACCCCCGGCACCAAACGGGTCAAATGGGGTTGGCCTGACCGCTACCTGTGGTGTAGGCACAACTTCATACCCTAAGCCCTTCTTATGGTCGATCATCGCGAGGTCACTCGCCAGGAGAGACATTCATGCAGCCAGCTCCCGTCGATAAGGATGCTCAACGCCTTTACCTTCGCAAGCAGGCTGGACTCTGGCTTAAGAAAAAAAGAGAAGAAGCGGGTCTTACACAAAGGGATTTGGCAGCAATTCTCGATTTAAAAATCTACACTTTCGTTTCGCAGGTTGAATCAGGGAACGGACGGCTACCGTTTGATCGGTATTCGGAATGGGCTCGCGCGTTGAAGATCGATGAATACGACTTCGCTGCGAAAGCTCTTTCGTACTATGAACCAGCTTTATTTGAACTGGTTCTCTCCGGCTCACCCCGCAAGCCAGACTTCGACATTTAAAGCCGTCCACTAGCGGTCATCAGGTCCGGATTTTTCCGGGCGCTGATCCGACATCGGGTTCGTAGCCATCCATGTACACCAAAACCTGTAGTTGCGTTTTTTTGACTCCGGGTATTGCAACCGTACAGCAAAAACTTTAGAGCTGATTCCACCAAGAGGGACAGTCAAAAGTTGCATGGCGGGGCTTATCGATCGCCTCACCAGCCCGGTCGCGATGCCACCGCTCGTTACTTAACGGCGCGGAGTGGTGACATGGCGCCCGTAAGTAACGGCCTGCCAGCAGGGCCGGCGCCGGTCCTGACCTACGTCAATGGAGACTCCAAATGTCGAACAGCATCGGC
>NZ_ARQE01000030.1 GCF_000382705.1 Aureimonas ureilytica DSM 18598 = NBRC 106430
ATTAACGGACGATAAACGGGATATCGGCTTTCGATAGTCCGATAAAAGAAGAAAAGGGCGCCACCGACAGGCAGCACCCTTTCCAAAATAGCGAAGCAAAGATCAACGAACCCTGAGGCCGGCACCACCCGCTTAGTCGAACGTCTTTGCCACCGCGATCAAGGAGAGGGAGGAGGGCCACATGGACCAAACCTCTCCTAGGTCGACTACGCTCACCACAAGCGCAGAAGCGACTTTGACGATCACCACCCTCAAAGTCAACCGCCATGAGGAGAACACATGCCCAACATCGCTGGGTATTCGCTGGGCGATATCGTCCCAAAAGCCGGAGATCAGCAGGCGAGCAAGGCTCGCAAGCCTCCGGTCGCAACCGAGCGGACCGTTGTCCGTCACGTCACGTCGGTTAGCGGTGGAGGCCATATGCACTGCCACCGTCACGCAATTTCCCTTCCCCGCATCGAAATGATCGACGGAGCTTTCGCATGAGCGATATCAACGATTTCGCAGAGTTCGAAGACGATTTCCAATATGGGGACTGGGTTGAAAGCAAGCTCAACACGGACGTCTTCGGCATCGTCATCGGCGGCGACATGCACGGGCTTATCTACACTGTGCAGCTTGCTGGATCGAACGCAGTCGTCGCGCTTCATGGCGTAACGTTGCGCCGGATCGACGACGCGGATGAAACGCCGCATGACAGCGATGATCTGATCACCGCCGACAACGTCATCGACTTTACGAAAGCACGCGATCTGCGCAAGCAAACGCCTAAGGGAGCAGCATAATGGCTGCTATCCAGCTGGGCGATCGGGTCCAAATCCTAAACCAACCCGAAATGGGCGCGGGTACTGTTGTCGAGTTGAGCGGGACTTGCATTCTTGTCGGTTTCGACAATTGGTTTAAAGGACACAATGGCACTAGAGGCCAGCTGAAAAATAATAACGGCTGGTACTATACTGCTGATAGGCTCATCCCCGACGCCGCCACGGCAGAGAATTGGGACTTTGACCCGCGCGAAAAGCTGGCTTCTTTCGTCATCGCTATCGATACGTCTGAGGCCATCGATAACGTAGATCGCCTGCTGGCGAAGCTGCAGGAAATCGAGACGCTTACCAAGCGTCTTGGCATCAAGCTCGCCGCCTAAATCACCGCAACCCCAATCACCACGAAGCCCTGTTGCGCGTCGTCGCAACAGGGAGAGGAGAAGCAATGTTTGGATCAAGGCAGGCCACGCGGCCTAATATCGAAAGTCCATATGCCACCGCCCTTACGCGGACTGGCAAGGTGGACATGCTCAATCGGAAGCCATTCCGCACTAAGGCGCAAAAGAATGACGCCCGCGCTTCCGCAGTGAAAGAGAAGGATGGCGTTTTCCGGTCTTCTGCTCCGGTCTCCTTTCATTCAGCCGGGCGCCGGAGGGAAGCATGAACTGGGCGCGCGCATTTCATGATTTGGCGGGTGATTTGGCTATCGGGGCGATCGTCTTGGCCATTTTCGCATGGTTGGTCGTGCTGCCGACCGTTGGCCTGCTTTTCGTATCGGGGGTGATTCGATGAGTAACCTTCCGAGCGGCTGGCGCTTCCCTCCCGATTACCAAGACCCTGTTGATGATGGCTATCGCCCATCGGCCAGGCCCGCCGTACTCGCATTCATCACCACGGCAATCATCTGTCTTGCGGCTTATGGGCTGCTTCGCCTGATCGCAGGATAATAGAGGCTGACATGGCAATTTCGCTTGGATCACTGACGAGCACACGCAACACGAAACCGCCAATCGGCGTGCTCTACGGCATTCACGGCGTTGGCAAGACCCGCTTGGCGTCGGAATTCCCAGACCCCTACTACCTCCCCACGATTGGGGAGGAGCCTCCGGAGGGCGTTGAGATGCCCTCGCCGGGAACGGCAGAGAGCCTCGATGAGGTGCTAGACGTAATTCAGTGGCTCCTCACCGAAGAGCATGATCGAAAGACGCTGATTGTCGATAGTCTCGATGGGCTCGAGCCTCTCGTATGGGCGCATACCTGCGGCCAGAACGGCTGGAATTCCATTGAGGATGCGGGCTTCGGCAAGGGCTATGTCGCAGCCGACGCGGTTTGGCGTGAGTTCATCGGCGGGGTTCAGGCTCTGCGGGATTCTGGGGTCGGCGTCATTCTGATCGCCCATACCGAGATCACTCGCTTCGACAGTCCCACTTCCGATCCCTATAGCCGGTACGGCATCAAGCTGCACAAGCGAGCGTCAGCGCTCATCCAAGAGGCGGCGCAGTTCGTGGGCTTTATGAACTTCCGCCACTCCCTGAAAGAGAAGGAGGTGGGCTTCAACAAAAAAGTGTCGCACGCCGAGGGTTCGGGGGAGCGACAGGTCCACTTGGAAGAGCGTCCCGGCTTCCTCGCGAAGTCTCGGTACGAAACGCCAGCATCGCTGTCCTACAAGGTTGGGCAAGGCTATGCGGCGCTCGCCAAGTTCCTGCCTGGGGCGGAAAACTGATGATCGCGGGCATTGATGATGCCATGGGTTATCTGACCGACGGTGGGCTGGGGGAGGTCTTCGGCCTTGCCGACATCTACCGGCAGATGGGAGAGCCCAAGGTTCAGCTAGACAGCGATATGGCTATGGCGCTCTGCGTCCTCGCCAACGAAGGACTTGAGGCCCGAAAAACCAAACTGGCCGTCGAGTAGTCCACTTCACGGGCGGGCATAATCACCACAGAGGAAAAACACATGGCTTCTCTCGGCAAGCGCTTTGACGCGACCGAACACGACACAACGCAGTCGGATTATTCCGAGCTCCCGAATGGCGTCTACAAGATTGAAATTGAGGCGTCGGACGTCACGCCGACAAAGGACGGACGGGGAACGCTGCTCAAGACGACCATGATTGTCGTTGAGCCGGAGGCCTATGCGGGCCGCAAGATCTTCAACAACTACAATCTGGAGAACCCGAACGCTCAGGCCCAAGAGATCGGACAGAAGCAGTTCGCCTCGCTCTGCCGAGCCGTGGGGGTGTCTGACTGTGAAGACAGCGAAGATCTGCATTTCAAGGCATTTACGGTAAAGATCGGCTTGGGCAAGCCGTCCAAGGATGGCCAATACCCGGCGCGCGCGGAGATCAAGCGATACTTCTTCGAGGACGAGGGAGATGTTCCGGAGCCTGCCGTGGATGAAGTGCAGCCCAAGGCGCCGGCCAACGATAACCGCGCAGCTTCGCGGCCTGCGTCGACCTCATCCAAGCCGACTGCCGCGCCTGGCAGCCGGCCTTGGGGGAGGAAGTAACAATCACAAGGCTGCCCGCTTCACCACGGCGGGCGGCTTTCCAACCACATTTGAGGAGAAACACATGCGCATTTCATTGCCGCAGGCCGACCTGGTGCGTGCGCTTTCAGCCGTCACTCGCGTCGTAGAAGCTCGCAACACAATTCCCATTCTCTCAAACGTTCTGTTGAGCGTGGCCGACAGTCGCATGACCGTGAAGGGCAGCGATCTGACTATCGAAGCTTCATCGTCGGTGTCTGTTCTGGATGCTGTTGATGGCGCTGTGACGGTTGAGGCGAAGGTTCTCGCCGATATCGCAAAGCGCGCATCCGGCGATGTGTCCCTTGTGCTTGAGGATGAGGCATTGGTCGTGAAATTCGGCCGCAGCCGGTTCAAGCTGAAAACACTGCCTGCCGAGGATTTTCCCGATATCAGCGCCGGATCGTTCGAGCATACGTTCGAGATCGATCTCGCCTCGCTGCTTTCTCAGGTGGAGTTCGCCCAATCGTCAGAAGAGACGCGCTATTACTTGAACGGTGTATACTTCCACACCTACGATGATCATATCGTGGTCGTCGCCACCGACGGTCATCGATTGGCACGGTTCGTGGGGCCGGAGAGCCAGCCATTCGATGGCGTGATTCTTCCTCGTAAGCTCGTCAGCATCGTGCCGAAGGGCAAGATCAAGGTAGAGCTTTCTAACGACCGGATCCGCCTGACGGACAACGCAAGCACGATCACGTCAAAACTTATCGACGGCACGTTCCCGGACTATCGACGCGTGGTCCCGATGGAGAACGATCTCAAAGTCGTCGTGGATCGCGATGCGCTAGCTGCCGCTACGGATCGGGTGGCTATCGTCCAGCCAGACAAGGGCAAAGGCGTTCGCCTCGTCGCAGACAATGACAATCTCAAGGTTAGCTACCGCGACGACGCAAGTGAGGACGTTGCGGCCTCTTGGGATGGCACAGAGCCTCTCGAGATTGGGGTCAACGGTTCGTACCTTTCGACAGCCGTTCGGGTCTTTTCGTCCGGAAAGGTGACGCTCGAAGTGCGTGATCAGATGAGCCCAATTCGGATCACCGGTCAGACCGACGGTCTGGACATGGTCCTGATGCCGATGAGGGCTGTCTAATGACGATCGTTACCGTGACCGCGGAAGTCGATCTTGAGGAGGTTATCATGGCCGACCCGGCAGAAACTGTCCTGAAGGTGTTCGGTCGCCTTGGCTTACCTCTCTATCAAAAGGAGGCTGCCATTGAGGCGATTGGGCATATCCGTCGCGGCGATCTCGTGGACGCTATCACCATTCTGGAGCGCACCTTCCTTCCAAAATGGAGTGATAAAAGCGACGCTGAGGCGGCGTTCAAAGCGCATGGAGGTGCGGCATGAACACCGCACGTCTCGTCGCCATCACGAAGCCGCTCGTTGCTGAGTGCAAGACGGCCGAAGAGTTCATCGTTTTTGCTGCTCGCGTCTCAAACCCTGGCAACCAGGCCAACCGAGAGACTGACGCCCGGCTACTGGCCTACCTCATCCGCAACAAGCATTGGTCTCCGTTCGAGATGGTATCGGCCACACTGGAGGTGATCACCACGCGTGACACCGCTCGTCAAATGCTTCGCCACCGCTCGTTTTCCTTCCAAGAGTTCAGCCAACGCTACGCCGAAGTCGAAGGCGAGTTTGTCGAGCGCGAGGCGCGGATGCAGGATCCGACCAACCGTCAGAACAGCACGCCGGATGCGCCAGAATGGGTCGCTGAGAAGTGGCGCATGATGCAGGCAAACGTCATGCATCATGCCAAGGGAGCCTACGATGCCGCGATCGCCGCCGGAATCGCGAAGGAGCAGGCCCGCGCCGTTCTGCCTGAGGGGCTGACGCCCTCCACCCTGTACATGCAGGGCTCTTTCCGCTCTTGGCTCCACTACCTTGAGCAGCGCGAGGCAGAGGGCACGCAGAAGGAGCATCGCGAGGTTGCCAAGGCGATCCGGTCCGAGCTCGCAGCTGCCGCCCCGCTGATCTTCGGAGCCGTCTAATGGCCCCGCTCCCGAAGGCTGAGGCATCAACCGTACGCGCCATCTACGGCGCGTACGAAGCTCAAAACAAGCCCCGTGACGGGCGTTCTATCTCAGTGAGCACACTCGCTGAGGAATGTGAGCGAAAGCTCTTCTATGACTTCCGCTGGGTATCTGAGAACGAAACGCCGCAAGGCCGAACACTCCGTATCTTCGAGAGCGGCAACATTGAAGAAGATCGCTGGGTCGAGAACCTGCGAATGATCGGATGTGAGGTTGTCGATCGGGATGAGAATGGCCGGCAGATCATGGTGGAGGCATGCGACGGACATGTCCGAGGATATCTCGATAGTGAGATCCTCGGTTTGCCTGAAGCGCCGAAGACGATCCACGTCGGAGAAATGAAATCGCACAACCTCAAGAGCTTCACATCGCTTTTGAAGGATGGTGTGCGCATTGCCAAGCCGCTGCATTACGGACAGCTCCAGACCTACATGTACCGCCGCGGTCGGTCTCGAGGCATATATCTAGCCGTCTGTAAGGACGACGATCGGCTTTATGCCGAACGAATGGAGCTTGATACGGAATACGTCCTGCGCCTTCTCGCGCGGGCTGATCGTATCATCAAGTCCAACGATCCGCCTTCGAAGCTGCATGAAGACCCAGAGGCCAAGATGGCTTTTGCGTGCCAGTGGTGCCGCCACAGGCCAGTCTGCCACCATAACGCATGGTCGCGAGCAAACTGCCGCACATGCCTTTTCGCTTCTCCAGAGGGCGGCGGGTCGTGGTCGTGTGCACGGTTCCACAAACCCCTCTCCATTGATGAGCAGCAGGCAGGGTGCCCCGCGCACCTGTTCCTGCCTGGCCTGGTGCCGGGCGAGCAGATCGACAGCGACGAGGAGAGTGAGACCGTGACCTACAAGCTGGCGAACGGCGAGATTTGGATTGATGGCGCAAATGACAAGACCGTCGCAGCCTGACAACGACAACCGACCCGCTGCATTTGATGCCGCCCTCGTGGCTTATCTGCCCGGCATGCGGAAGCTTGCCTATACGCTTGTGGGAAACAAGGCAGACGATCTTGTTCAAGACACTGCTGTGGCGGCTCTTCGCCGTCACGGTAGCTTCCGTGAAGGTGGCGGATTTCGAGTTTGGGTCAGCCTCATCATGCGATCGATCGCGGCTGGGGAACGCAAGAAATACAGGCCCCACTTCGTCGACGGATTTCAGTTCACGCTGCTTCGGAATGGACCTTCGCAGGAAATCGAATCCGACATGCGGACGATCGGCAATCACCTCCATGACGCCGGCGGCCAGATCATCCTGAGACGCGCTCATGGGGAGGAGTTGAAGGACATCGCGGTCAGCCTCGGCGTCAGCAAGAACAGGGCGTCCCTGCATGAAGCGAGGGCGCGTGCCGCACTTATCGAAAGGTTCGGGGATTATGCTGCAGCTTAGGAGCTATCAGGCCGAAGCCGAAGATGCGGTGTTTGATTACTGGCTGGCTGAGCCGGGAAATCCGCTAGTCGATCTCGCCACAGGCTGTGGCAAGTCGCTATTGATGGCATCCGCTATCAAGCGACTGGCGCAAGGCTGGCCAGACATGCGGATCCTCGTCGCCACCCACGTCGCAGAGCTGATCGAACAGAACTACCTCGAACTAATTGGCATCTGGCCATTCGCGCCGGCGGGCATCTTTTCGGCCGGCCTGGGGCGGAGGGATGCTCGCAGTCAAATCGTTTTCGCTGGCATTCAGACCGTCCACAACAAGGCGGAGATCATCGGACACATCGACGTCCTGATGGTTGATGAGTGCCACCTGATCCCCACCAAGAGCAATACGATGTACCGAAAGTTCATCGACGCTCTGCGCGCGATCAATCCTGACCTCAAGATTTTGGGCCTCACAGCCACGCCGTATCGCCTTGATAGCGGGCGGCTTGATGAAGGTCATGATCGGCTATTCGATCGCGTGGTGCACACCTACGGAGTGGGTGAGGGGATCCGTGACGGATACCTGGCCCCCCTGACCAGCAAGCCGACGGCAACGGAATATGATGTGCGTGGCGTCGGGCGGTTGGGCGGGGACTACAAGCAAGGCGCGCTTGAGGCAGCCGTTAATACGAATGAACTCAACGGCGCCGTCGTGTCGGAGATCATCGCCAAAGGGCGAGATAGGCGTTCGTGGCTTTGCTTTTGTGCGGGCGTTTCGGCCGCACAAGATATGCGAGACGAGTTCCGCAAGCGGGGCATCACCTGCGAAACTGTGACGGGGGATACGCCGAAGGAGGAGCGCCGGCGCATTCTGGAGGACTTCAAGTCCTACAAGCTGCAGTGCGTAACGAACAATTCCGTGCTTACCACGGGCTTCAATCACAAGGGGGTGGATCTCATCGCCTTCTGTCGCCCAACGCTCTCAGTGGCCCTCTATGTCCAAATGGCGGGCCGTGGAACGCGTCCGATCTATGCGTCTGGCATGCCGCTATCCACCAAAGAGGAAAGGCTTGCAGCCATCGCCGCAGGCCCAAAGCCCAACTGCTTGGTTTTGGACTTTGCCAAGCTTGTGGACCGGCACGGCCCTGTCGATATGGTCGAACCGCGAGCTCCTGGAAAGGGAGAAGGCGAGGCGCCGATCAAAATTTGCCCCCAGGAAGCCGACTCGCGCGGACTGATCGGCTGCGGAGAGAAGGTGCACATCAGCAAGATGACGTGCCCTTGCTGTGGTTACGAGTTCCCTCCTAACGAGGAAGAAAAGCTTACGCGAACTGCCGCTGACGTGCCGATCCTGTCAACGGCTTCAGCTGAGTGGCGGCAGGTCAATTCGCGTCGCTTTCACTATCATGAAGGCAAGGCCGGCAAGCCGGACAGCGTGAAGGCTGCGTACATGGTCGGGCTGAAATCGATCAATGAATGGCTGTGTCCCGCCCATGCGGGATATCCCAAATCGAAAGCCGATCGATACTGGATGAAGCACGGAGGTCAACGTCCCTTCCCGAAAACGCCCTTGGAGTGGCTGGAGAGACAGTCCGAGCTGCAGGGAACGCTGGAAGTCTCCGTCAAGCCGGCCGGGAAATATTGGGAGATTATTGATCACCGGCCTGGTGGAGTGAACGACAATGCGCCGCCTGTGAGAACGGCAACGAAAAAAACCGTCAACGGATGGGATACGGAAGACGATATACCTTTCTAAATCGTTTCCGATAGCCTATAGTCATTTCCAAGCCGAAGAGGGGATGGACGATGGAGAGGTTCACGATTTACGCGACTGTCGCAATGGACGGCACAAAAGCCGTGCAAATTGATCAGGGTGACACACGAAAAGCGCGACGCATTGAAGGCGACAGGGCTCACGCTCAAAAGCGAATCGACGATTACCAGACTGCCGTGTGTGACACGCTTCAGGATGTTCGGTCCTGCCTCGTCGCCAATTTCGGGATCGGCTTCCTGAGTATCGCGCGAAAGCGCATCGCACAGCTGCAAAAGGCCGCTGCGGCCTGACCAACTGCCCGCCTAGACCACCAATCTGGCGGATCACCACTACAGAGGAGAAGCAACATGACCGATGCGAAGAAGGCATCATATTTTCGTTCATTCCCGAAGAAGCCGCGCGATGGAGAAGTCGTGGGTGGCGGGTTCTTCGTCTTCCGTCGCGGCGATGGCACCGGGCGCATCCGTCCGTGCATGTGGCCCTACGAACACCCGTCCCTTGATAGCGCGCAGCGGGAAGCTGAGCGCCTCGCGCAGGAGTTCGGCGGGCGGTTCGATGTGTTCGGTCACGTGACGAGCGCAGAGGTGCAGGCATGACCAACCCCCAGTATCTTGCCTATGACGTTACCGTCCTCGAGCGCGAGTTCGCAGACCTCATCGCCGCCTTTCCTGAGTTGGCCGAGGACGAGGGATTGCGTGCGGACACCATCGAGGGTGAGACAAACGCGCATCGCGTGCTCTCGCGCATTGTTGCGATCGAGCGCGATGCAGACAGCATGTCGAAGGCAATCGCTGAGCGGAAGAAGGACTTGGACGCGCGGAAAGCGCGCCAAGATCGCCGCAAGGAGGCAATGCGCTCCCTCCTGTTTCGGTTGTTGAAGGCCAGCGACCTGCCAAAGGTGACGCTTCCTGAGGCTACGGTGTCGATCGGGAAGAAGGCCGCAACGGTGGAAATCATCGACGAGACGGCGATCCCGAAGCGCTTCATGCGAGTTAAGTCAGAGCCGGATAGGGCAGCGATCAAGGAAGCGCTGGACGCGGGCAAGTCAGTGAAGGGCGCGCAACTCGGCTTGCCTGGCGAAACGCTTACGGTGAGGGCGGTTTGATGCGCGGCTTTGCCAGCATCGGCTTGGTCCGGCCAAAGACGCGCGGCAACGTCGGTGCCGTCATCCGTGCGGCGCATTGCTATGGTGCCGCCATGGTCGCCATTGAGGGGCCGCGTTGCGAGGTTGTCGAGTCGACAGACACGCAAAAGGGCTATCGTCACCTTCCCATTATCCGCGGCGAGGACATGCGATCCATGGTGCCCTATGGCGCCGTTCCCGTTGCCGTCGACCTTGTGGACGATGCGGAGTCCCTCTTCGCGTTCCAGCATCCGGCACAAGCCTTTTACGTGTTCGGGCCAGAGGACGGCACGCTAGGCCGCAAGCATCTAGAATGGTGCCCGCGCCGCGTCATGATCCCGATGCGCGGTTGCTCGAACCTCGCCGCGACGGTCAATGTCATCCTCTATGACCGGGCCGCGAAGGCAAACCGAATGGAACGGGGAATCTCCTACGCCAACCTAGAAGCAGCATAACCAACCCGCACGTCGCCACCACCGACGTGCGGGTAACTACCACACTGAGGAGAAGAACATGACCATAGCGCCTAAAGCGCTAGGGGACGCCTATGCTGCGTTCCTTGCTAGGAAAGCGATCGTCGACCCGCCAACTGGCATCAAACATGCGCTCGAAATCTCGAGCCATCTTTTTCCGTTTCAACGGGACATCGTATCGTGGGCGCTCCGTCGTGGGCGTGCGGCTCTTTTTGCCGGAACGGGCCTTGGCAAGAGCCTGATGGAGCTGGCGTGGTCTGACGCCATTCATCGCTCTACCGGGCGCAACGTCCTGCTTTTTGC
>NZ_ARQE01000031.1 GCF_000382705.1 Aureimonas ureilytica DSM 18598 = NBRC 106430
GTCAGCGCAGCGGTCGGCCGCTCGCTGGTCGAGGCCAAGGCGATGGCGCGCGAGGCCGCGGCGATGGGCGCGGACGCGGTGATGAGCCACCATCCAATGGACCCCTTCGCCGCGCCCGCCGCGCAGACGCGCTATTTCCTCCAGCTTGCCGATGCGGTGAGCGTGCCGCTCGTAGCCTATGTACGCTCCGACACGCTTTCGGTCGCCGACTTCCAGCTTCTGGCGAACCACGGCAACATCGCGGGCATCAAGTTTGCCTCGCCGAACCTGATGCTGCTGGCCGAAGTGATCCGCGCGACGCGCGAGGCACCCGCGATCTGGGTTTGCGGCCTTGCCGAGGGCTGGGCACCGGCCTTTTACGCTATGGGCGCGAGAGGCTTCACCTCGGGCCTTGTGAACGTCTTTCCGGAGCGCTCACACGCCATCCACCACGCTTTGGAGCGGGGCGACTTCGCGGGCGCGCGTCGGCTCATCGACGGCATCGCTGGCTTCGAGGCGCTGCGCACGCGCTACAACAACGGAGCTAACGTCACCGTGGTTAAGGCGGCGGCCGAGCTGCTGGGGCGCCCCGTTGGGCCCGTGCGCGCGCCCGGCCTTGAGACGCTGAACGCCGAGGAGCAAGAGACGCTGCGCCACATCGTTGAGGCGGTCCGCACCGAGCGCACGACCGGCGCCCCGGCGACGGCGGCCTGAGGGGAGAGTAGACATGCGAATCACCGCCCTCAAGACATACATGCAGCGCGTCGATGAGCGCCCGCGTCTTCTTGTTAAGATCGAGACCAACGAGGGCATTTCAGGCTGGGGCGAGGCCTACAACCACGGGCCCGACCGCGCGCTGGCGCCGCTCCTCGACTATCTCTTCACGCAGATTGTGGGCGAGGATCCGCGCCGCGTCGAGTTCCTGGTGCACAAGCTCAACCAGCAGTGCCGCTTTCCGCCTGGCGCGTTGGGCCTGGCCGCAATTTCGGTGATCGACCACGCCCTGTGGGACATCGCGGGCAAGGCGGCAGGGCTGCCGGTCTACATGCTGCTCGGCGGCAACGTGCGCGATCGCGTGCGCGTCTATTGCGGCGTCTACACCGCGCCCGACCCGGAGGCAGCGCTCGCCCAGACTCAAGAGCTGAACGAGCGCTACGGCTACACCGCATTCAAGCTCAGCCCGTACCGGCGCGACCTGCACGAGGGGCGCTGGGGCGAGCTGGTGCGCGAGACGGGGCAGTACTTCGGGCGCGTGCGAGAACTTTGCCCCAGCCGCTTCGAGTTCGCCTTCGACGCCCATGCCAAGATCTTTGAACCAATCCAAGCCATCCAACTCGCACAGGCCCTTGCCCCCAACGACCCGCTTTTCTACGAAGAACCGATCCGGCCCGAGCACATCCCCGCCTGGCGCGAGATCCGCTCCAAGGTGAGTGTGCCGCTGGCGACTGGCGAGTCGCTCTACTCGCGCTTCGAGTTTCTGTCACTGCTGTCAGCGGGCGGCGCCGACATCGTGCAGCCTGATATCTGCGTTGTGGGCGGGGTCTGCGAGATGCGGCGCATCGCNACGATCGCTGAAGCGCACTACGCCACGCTCGCCCCGCACAACCCGATGGGGCCGCTGGCGACGGCAGTGAACGTCCACTTCTGTGCCACGCAGACGAACTTCAAGATCCTGGAGTTCAAACCTGCGGTCCACGCTCCGTGGGCGATCGACCCTTATGTGCCGGTGGACGGACACATGGAGCTACGTCCCGACCGACCCGGCTGGGGCATCGAAATTGACGAAGCGGTGCTGGAGCGTGAGGACTACGTCCACTGGGAGCGTAAGGTAACGCGCAAGCAAGACGGATCGACTGCCTACCCCTAGACTGCGGTTGGTGAACGGCTTTGTAGGCTTGAGATGGCGACTTCGAGCAACGCTTCCAACGTCGATGCATGATCGAGGAAGCGCGCTCGAAGCTTGTAGGCCCCCCTTGGGGATCGATAGGACATAAGAGTCGATGCGAGATGAGCTTTGCGGTCCTGCGGTCTGTGTGCCTGTCGGCAAAATTCGCGAGCCGAACTGTGACACCAAACGTTAAGCACGCGGACCTCGTAACAAAAAAGATCCGCATCTAGTTGCAGCCGCTTGGAACTGGACGATTCGCTAACCAGCATGCCCAAGAAACATGCAGATTTTGATAGTGGGCCGAAGTCTTCCGGTCCGCTTTTCGGCAGCAGCGCAGAAAAGCGGACGTTCAGAAAGCTGGGTTTTTCGGACCTGCTAGCCTAGGATCTGCCCCGCCATATCGGAGCAGATCTCTTCGTGTTTCTAGGTGGCTGTTCTCGAATCTCTCTCGCCACGGAGCACGACTCCACCGGACTCTTGGAGATCGGATAGCACGTCAGATCGGCTCACCCAGCGTGGTCCGGCGATCACATAGGGGGAACGACGCCCTGGTTGCCGACCACCACGAATGCGGTAGACAGCGTACCGTCGGGGGCCTTCGTGGCGGGCACGAAGACCGGCGCGCCAGGCTTCAGGTCGGCGGGGCTTGCATCGGCGAAAGTCACGACGGGTATGTTGGCGGGGAGCGAAACCGTCTTGGAGCCGGTTGGATAGGTCAGGGTCAACTGGCGGCCCGATACGTTCTCCACCGCGTTGGAAACCGTGGCATTGGTCATCGTGGAATTGGGTTGCAGATCCCATGGGAAGCTACCCTCGTTGGCGCCCTTCATCGCTGCAGGAAAGATCAGGACCTCCAGCGCTCCCGCCGGCTGGTTGTCGGATGCAGGGGCGGATGCGACCCCGACATAATCTCCCGCCTTGATGTCACTCGCTGCGGCCGTCTTTACGCCGCGCAGCCCGACATTCGGGGCCATCTGGATCTTAACGACAGGGCCTTCGCGTGATGTCACGGACAGGGTCTGGCCGTCGACGGCCGCGATCGTCCCCCGCACGCGTGCCGGCTGGCCGTCATGGGCTTGCGCCCATGAGGTTGCGACAAGAAGCGAACCGACGATAAGGCTTATGGAACGGGACAGGCGCATGTGGCACTCCGTTGGTTGAGGCGCGATCAAATCGCGACCAGATTTCCATCCATAAACTTCTCTCTTCGCGTTGGTTTCGTGGCAAAGCGTTGCGAGATCCCGGAAGCGTCCTGGCCGGCGGCACGCAATTGGGATGTGATCCCGGCTCGACGATCGTATGCCGGGTTGATGGTTCAGCCACAGATCGGGACGAGCGTGTGCGGCCCGAAGTCGACGACGCTGACCGACCGCCATCCGCGTCACCTCAGCGCGTTCGCTGGCATCAGCGGCAGCTGGTTTGCAACAGAGCCGTTCGAAGTCATGCGGATGTTCCGGAAGGGTCAGTTCCGTTTGATGGTGGACAGCTTGGCTGGCGAACTGGAGCCCTGGTACATCAGGAGGCTATTTCAGGTGTTCATCGCCTGAGAATCCAACAGACCGGGATCATCGCGCCCCGATCGGCTATTCGCAACAGAGCCCCGAACATTCCTCACTGATCCTCCTTCGCGGACTTTCGAAACAGTCTCTCACGCCCGCTCCGCCTCGCACAGGGCGCGCACCGCCCGCTCATAGGCCTTGACGTCGATCTTGCGCAGCGAGTTCCTGCTCTGGTAGCGCACCGTCCCGAAGATCGGGCGATGCGCCCAGGGGCGGTCGTGGAGGCCATAGACCCAGGCAACGTTCGTGAAGGAGTTGGCGTCGCGCCCGTCCAGGAAGTAGCGGTTGTTGAGGCGCAGCGTGCGCGCGAAGCCTTCCTCGGGCGTCGGGGACCACTCCAGGATCTTCTTGCCCCAGTACATGCGCAGGTGATTGTGCATGAAGCCGGTCTCGCGCATCTCGGCCATCGCGACGTTCCATTCGTGGTCGTGCGTGCGCCCCTCGGCCAGTTCGTCCTCGCTATAGACGGTGTCTCGCCGGTCGCCCGCTTGTTCCGCCAGCGTGCGGCGCGCCCATTCCGGCACCGCCGTTTCGAACCGATCGTAGCCCTCGGTGTAGTGGACATGGTTCATCGCGAGTTCGCGGCGCACCACGATCTCCTCGACATAGGCGTCCCTGTCTTCCACCGTGCCCGTGTCGGCGGCGCGCACCGCCAGCGCGATCTCGACCGGCGAAATCTGCCCGAAATGCAGATAGGGGCTCATATGGGAGGCGGCATCGGCCTCCGGCCGACCGCGCTCCGCGCCGTAGCGGGCGAGCCCGTCCGCCACGAAGGCGCTGAGGCGCCGCCGCGCCTCGCTTTCGCCGCCCCGGAACCGCTTCACCGGCGAAACGGAGCGATCCAGCACCATGCCGGCCAGCACCGCGCCGGGCTCGCTCACGTCGATCGTCTCGCCCAGGTCGAGCGCGTCCGCCCGGTGCTTTACGGGCGTCGGGCGAAGCGGCTGCAGAAAGGCCTCCAGATGCCGGCGGATTTTCGGTCGCAGCGTGCGCGCGGCGTGCTCGTGCTTGCCGCTTGCCGTTTCCAGGGGCACCACGACGTCGCCCTCGATCTGGACGACGCGCACCCTCGCGCGGGCCGCGATCTCGCCGTACCAGTGCTTCTGGATCGCGAGATAGCCGCGATCCAGAACCACGAGCGCGGCCTCGCGCGACAGATCAGCCGCGATCTCGGCCGGCGATGCCTTGCGCAGGACGAAGCCGACGCCGCGCTTCGCCAGATTCCCTGCCGCATCCGCCAGCCCTTCGAGAAGAAAGGCATAATGGCGCGCGTTCGCCTCGGGGAAGCCGTTGGAGCCGTCGAGCAGCCCGAAGCAGGCGACAACGGGCACGCCTAGCCGGTTGGCCTCCTCGATCGTGAATTCCAGCGCCGGGTTGAACCCGGCACGGTTGGCCTGCTGGAGAAGATAGAGAACGTAGCGTCCCTTCGGGTTCGGCTCGGCCTCGTTCAGAATGCGAATCCGCTCCGGTTCGATCGTCATGGAGCCTCCCTTCCCACGCCGCTGCGTTCAGTTCCGCACCGAGCCGAACACGGACCAGTCGGTGCGATGCGACAGATGTTCTAGCCCCAGGGAGCCGAGCCAGCTGTTGCCCATCGGATCGAGCGCGGGCGACCAGACGCCGATCGAGGCGGTGTGCGGGGCGACCGCGAGGATGCCGCCGCCGACGCCCGACTTGGCGGGCAGGCCGATGCGGTAGGCGAAGTCGCCTGAGCCGTCGTATTGACCGCACAGCATCATGATGGACAGGATGCGCCGGGCGCGCCGAGCCTGCGAGGCCGAGCGCTCTGCATCCTCGTTCGGATCGTCATGCATCAGAAAGCGGCCGGCCTTGGCGAGACCCCGGCAGGTGAGCGTGATGGCGCATTGGTGAACATAGGCCTCCATCACGTCTTCCACCGGGTGATGGAGATTGCCGTGATGGCGCGCCATCAACATCAGCGAGCGATTGAGATCGCCCCCGGAGCGATCGCTTTCCATCACCTCCTCGTCCAGCGTCAGCGTTTCGCCCTCGAGCAGCCGTTCCACGAAGTCGCTGACATGGCGGTTCGGCCCGCTCTCGCCCTTCAACCCGACCAGCACGTCGCACACGACCAGCGCTCCGGCGTTGATAAAGGGATTGCGCGGAATGCCCTTCATGCGCTCCAGATCGATGATGGAGTTGAACGGATCGCCCGATGGCTCGCGCCCAATCCGCTTCCACAGGGCGTCGTTGAGCGCCTCGAGGGCGAGTTCCAGGGCGAAGACCTTGGAGATGGACTGGATCGGGAAGCCCGTGCCGGCGTTGCCGGCGGACACGAGATCGCCCTCGCGCGTGAAGACGGCTATGCCGAAGCGATCGAAGTCGCTGCGGCGCGGCTCCGGCATGTCCCGCTCACGCGCGGCTTCCACGGCCTCCTCGTAGACGTCCGGCGTGGCCTTGCACACATCGTCCACGACTTCGCCGAGTATCGCGGCAAGCGTCGCCTTGTCCGTGACGGCCCCGTCCTCTTCGACCTTCGCCATCCGCCGCATTCCCCCAATTCATCGCGGCAACAAGGCGGGCGGGGGCTTGGCGGTTCCGCTTCGCTCGGGTTCGGGGGGCTGCGATCACCAAAAGGGACGCGAGGTGTGGGCCCCGTAGCGCCTTCTGACATTCCGACCATATCGTCGCGATGCGCATAGGGCGCGTTTCTTGGCAGGGCGAACCGAGCACATTATCCGAAATTAGATAGCAACTGCCACCTCGCCCAACTCAAAAGCCAATGGATCTCGATAATCGCGCCCGCATTCGCTGGCGGCAGGTTCCACATGTCAGGATGGGAAACCATCCATTCTACGTAAGGTGTTTGCAGGCGACGGACTGACTCCTTAACCCGCTTCACAACGAGGGCTTCGACCCACAGGACGCAGAAGTGGTGGTCGCTGCTTCCGCCAGCTACGGCCAAGGACGTCGTCTCTGACGCTTGGGCAGCGCTTGCTACCTAATGCTGCGATTATCGAAGAAGCGGTGTTCGGCGAGATTTACCCTATGCTCATCGAGCTGCACGAAATCGCGGAGCGCCGAATCTACTTGTCCTACGAATAGAGTGCAACCCGCCTTTTAGAGGCCAAGGATTGCGAAACATCGCGCAGCGAGGAGCGGCGGACCCGGGCCGCAAGCGGACCAGCAGCTTTCGAGTTGATGGCGTGGAAAGCGGCCGTTCTGCTATCGACCCTTTGAAGACGTATGGATTGGCAGCCCAACACGCCGGAAGCGGACATTTGGCGGACGTCATGGCTGAGTTGTTAGATCACCGCTCGGAGCGGTGCATCCATTCCCATATAGCCAGCCGAAAGTTTCAGAGCGCTTGCTTTGAACAACTCGGTTGCCTGCTCTATCGGCAACGGCTTGGAGTAGAGATAGCCCTGTACCTCCCCGCAGCCGAGTTCGCGCAAGATTTCGGCTTGCTGGGTCAGTTCGACGCCCTCGGCAATCGTGCGGATACCCAGCCCATTTGCCAGCACCACGACTGAGCGCAGCACGGCCATCGAATGTCGGCTGTCTGGAATGTCCGTCACGAAGCTCCGGTCAATCTTGATCTTCGAGATCGGGAAGCGATGCAGATAGCCAAGAGAGGAATATCCGGTGCCGAAGTCGTCCAGCGCGAACGTAACGCCGAGCCTTAGCAGATCGTCGAAGATGCTCGACAGGCGATGGTTTTCGCCGACGAAGGCGGACTCGGTGATCTCAAGTTCCAGCCGTTGGGGAGCAAGCCCTGACGTGGCCAGTGCGGAGCGCACGGCTCCGACAATGTCGCCCGCGAGGAACTGAAGCGGTGAGACGTTCACGGCGACCTTGACATCCTCTGGCCAGCGCAACGCGTCCCGACAGGCACGGTGAAGCACCCACGACCCAAGTTCGTGAATGAGCCCCATCTCCTCTGCGACCGGAATGAACTCCGCCGGCGAGACGAAGCCACGTTCGGGGTGACGCCAACGAACGAGCGCTTCCGCGCCTGTCCACGCATCGTCGCAAAGGCGAGCCTGCGGTTGGTAGGCTAGATCGAACGCCTCCGCCTCGATCGCAACGGCCAGATCCCGCTCCAGCGCGAGCCGTTCGAGACGCGCTCTGTCCATCGCACGATCGAACACGACTACGGGGCCATCCGAATGCCGCTTGGCCTGGTAAAGCGCGACGTCGGCTCCTCGGCGAAGCGCAGACGGATCGCTGCATGCGCCCGCCTCGGCGGCGATGCCGACGCATGTACCGATGGAGACGCGATGCCCATTGACTTCGTAGGATCGGCCGACCTCCCGGACTATAGTCTCGGCAAGCGATCGGGCAAGGTCCACATCCAAGGATCGGATGAGAACTGTATACTCGTCACCACCGATCCGGAACAGTGTGGCACCTTCGGGAAGACTGCGTGCGGCGCGACGGGCTGTCTCGATCAGCACCGCATCACCCGTCGCATGGCCCAGCGCGTCGTTGACGCCTTTGAACCGATCGAGATCGAAGGCAAGGAGAACGACCGGAACTTGTTCGGCGACGATCTCGCCGAGTGCTGTTTCCAACGCCAGGCGATTGGGCAGCCCTGTCAGGCTGTCGTGGAACGCGGCGAAGCGAAGACGCTCCTGTGCTCTCTCTCGGTCCGTCACATCGTGCAGCAGGAGACTCGCATAGCGCAGATGCTCGGCTTCGCTGGGGCGGGGGCTACGGCGCCTGTCCTCCAGCCAAAACGGCGAGACGGTGTATTCCAAAATCCTGGGGGTGCCCCCTGCTTTGAGTTCGACCATGCGCCGGACGGGAGGCAAGCGAAGGCTCGCCGCCTCTGTAGTTGCCATCGCTGCTTCGATCACGCGCATCAGGACCACCGGCAGATGGGCTAGGGCGCCCGGCTGTTCTGTCGGCGGCAGATCGAGAAGGCTGCGCGCCATCTCGTTGATCCGCACGATTTGGCCCTGTGCATCCACGATCACGATCGCGTCGAATCCGTCATCGACAACCCGCTCCAGCAGGCGTGCCGTGTTCCGGGTTTCCACACGCGAGATCCAAAGACGGAGCTGCCGCAGGTCGAACTCCCGCGCCAGGGACCAGAGGACGATCGCTCCGAGTGCGAGATGGATCGCTGCGGTCTCAAGCATGACGGCACGGTCGAAATAAAGCCAGCCCGCGGCTCCTTCAATCGCGACCGCCGTCCCAGCCAGAACAAGAAGACTTCCGCGAAGGGGATTGCGCAGCGCGAGCCAACAACCGAATGCCAAGAGCAGAAGAACCAGCGTCAGCGGCGGCTGCCACTTCATCAAGGCCCGGTCCTGCATCAGCGTTTCGGTCGCCAGTGCAATGACCGTCGAGCCGGAGACGATGCCCGCGTGAGGGAGCGGAAATAGGTCGTGGAGCTCGATCGCCGTCGCGCCGACGATCAGCGTCTTGCCCGCGAGCGTGCCCTCGGTGACGCGACCATTGAGGAGGTCCAGGTAGGAGATGCGTGGGAGCGAGGCGGCCGCGATTCCGTGGTCGATCCCGAACTCCCCGTACGCCTCTTCGTGTCCCGCCAAGACGGCAGGCATGGAACTCACCCTCTCACCCCCGATCTCGATAGAAAGGGGAAAGCGACGCACGCGTCCATCGTCATCCACGGGAACGTTGATCGCAACCGGCCACGACGCCGCGAGAAGCGGTGCGATCGGCATGGACTCCAGCAAAGCTTTAGATGCCGGGTCAGGCTGGACGAAGGCCGCGAGGAACGTTTCGATCCCGCTGTCCCCGAGCGCTGTGGCAAACGCCTCGTCGTCAGCGGCGACGGAGCGGGACGAGAAGTCGACGTCAAACGCAACCCGGGCCGCACCGGCTTTGGCGGCCGCTCGCAGGAAATCGGCGTGAAGGCGGCGTGGCCAAGGCCACACGCCGACTTCGGCCAGGCTCCGGGCGTCGATGTCGACGAGCACGATCTCGCCTGATGCGGAACGATGACCAAGGGCGAACCGCGCATCGGAAAGAGTCGTATCCAGCATCCTAGGCAGGCCGGTCATGGTGGCTACCAGGACGCAGGCCACGACGAGCAGAATCGTCAGGACCGAACGACCCCATGTCTCCGGAAGGCGCGGGGATCGAGTCTCGGTGGCTTGGCTCACCATGTGATCGCACTCATCGGTGGGCGTCCGTCAAAGTCGAGCAGTTGACCTAGTTCCTAGGTCCGCCGTTGCCGTTGCCGTTGTTGCCGCTCGGCCCGCCGTTTCCGTTGCCGTTGCCGTTGCCGTTGCCGTTCCCGTTGTTGCCGTTGCCGTTTCCACCGCCGCTGTTGC
>NZ_ARQE01000032.1 GCF_000382705.1 Aureimonas ureilytica DSM 18598 = NBRC 106430
ACGACTACGCCTTTCCGAGCCGCGTCGATCATACAACCCACTTGAGCACGCGCCAGTACGCTCGTCTCGTCGATGAATGGGTCGCCGCGATCGGTCTACGTAAAGAGGACTATGGCACGCACTCGCTCCGGCGGACGAAAGCGTCGATCATATACAAGGCGACCGGCAACTTGCGCGCCGTCCAGATCCTGCTCGGCCACACGAAGATCGAGAGCACGGTGCGCTACCTTGGCGTCGACGTTGAGGACGCACTGACCTTGGCTGAGAGTACCGAGGTGTAACCCTCGACTAGGCCGGCTTCACGCTGGTGCGGAACGGCCGCTCTCAGAACTCGACGGTGGCCGTTCCAACCGCTGAACAGGGTGGAAAGGCGACTGTCCGCTCCTGGCTACCTTTCGACGGAAGCGGACGTTTCGCGGAAAGGGGGACGGCCCATTTTTGCTGTGGCTCGATCGCGATTTGGGCGTCAGGAAGGCCCGTATGAAACGAATGCGATCTTGTTTCCGTCTGGATCGCGGACATACGCAGCGTAGAAGCCGTTGCCATACTGCGGACGGGGACCGGGCTCCCCCTCGATCGATCCGCCCTGCCGAATGGCGATCTCAAACAATCGATCAATTCGGTCGGGCTCGGGAACGAGAAACGCCGTCATAGCTCCGTTTCCCGAACCGGCCGGCTGTCCATTGAACGGATAGCCGGTGAAGAAGCGAGGCGCCGTGTCCACGGACTTCGATCCCCAAGAGGCGACCTGGGCATCGCTGTAGCACCGCTCGTAGCCCATCTCGGTGAAGATGGGTTCGTAGAAGCGACAGGCTCGATCCAGGTCGCTCGTTCCAACCATCGTGTATCCGATCATCCAGACCTCTTTCGCATCACCAACCGCGACGTCCGCTATCACGGATCATTTTAGATGGATTTATCGACCGCAACGGGTCGGAAGCGGATAGACCGCTTCCGGGCGTCCGCATCCTCTTCCGACTGAGACCGGGTGGGGTGGATTGCGGTCAGGCAGCTTTGGAGCATGACCGCCGGGAATGCGGACATAGCTGCGGACACTAGCGTCGCCCGCCTCCGCAACCTTCCGCTTGGCGGAGTACTCGGCCGTAGGGAGAAGGTACGACGCGCCGTACCAATATGAGTTCAGAAGCACTTCGTTGCTCGAGATCTACCTGCGTGCTTCCAGCCGCGGCAGTAGGAAAGTCAACAAACCAACGAGCGGTAAGAACGAGCACATGACGTAGACGGTCTCGATGCCGACGCTGTCTGCCCAGATGCCGAGCAGGGCGGCCGCGATGCCGCTGAGGCCGAAGTTGAGGCCATAGAACAGACCGCCGATCAGGCCGATCCGATGGGGAACCAGATCCATCGCGTAGATCATGATCGAGGCGAAGGCGCTCGCCATCACAAGGTTGATTAGTACGGTCAGCGCTCCCGTCCAGAACAGGTCGGCATAGGGCAGCAGGAGGGTGAATGGCAGCGGGCCGAGGATCGAGATCCAGATGATGCGGTAGCGACCGATGCGGTCACCGACGATGCCTCCGAGCAGCACACCGACCGCCGACGCGATGAAGAACACGAAGAGCATCATCTGCGACTGCGGGATCGAGACGTCGAAGCGGTCGATCAAGTAGAAGGTGTAGAAGGAGCGGAAGCTCTCGAGATAGGCAAGCTTCGAGAACATCAAGACGGACAGGACCACGAGACCACGCGCCACGATCTCGCGCGGATATGGCGAGCGATCAGGGTGACCGCCCGACCCTGTGGTGTGAGCGGTCATGAAGTGGCTGCGGATGGTTGCGTGGTGCCGAGCCGTCCAGCCCATCAGGACCATGGCGAGGAGCGCCATGGCAGCGAACCAGGAGAGGCTCGCCTGCCCCCGGGGGACGATGATCAGCGCAGCAAGGAGAGGTCCCAGCGCGCCGCCAAGCTGGCCGCCGACTTGGAAGATGCCCTGCGCCAGCCCCTGCCGGCCGCCGGAGGCATGGCGTGCCGAGCGTGTCGCCTCGGGATGGAACACCGAGGAACCGATGCCGATCAACGTGACGGCGAAGAGGATCTGCCCGTAGCTGTGGGCGTATGCCAGCCAGACCACGCCGCCCAGACTGAAGGCGAGGCCGATGACGGTGGAGTAGGGCAACGGGTGGCGATCAGTGTAGAGGCCGACCAGCGGCTGGAGCAGCGATCCCGCGAGTTGGAAGGTCAGGGTGATGATACCGATCTGGGCGAGGTCGAGCGCGAAGTCGCGCTGGAGGATCGGGTAGACGGCAGGGATCAGCGACTGGATCGTGTCGTTGAGGAGGTGCGAGGCTCCGAGCGCGAAGAGGATGCCGAGGAACACCCTGGGCCGCGTGGCGGATTGGTTGATCGTGTCCATGGGTCTTTGCCTCCCGGGCGGATGGTCGTTTGCGAGGATCGGGCGGACGCCCAGTCAGATGAGATGCAGGGCGATCAGCAACGAGACCGCCAAGAGAAAGCCCACCATTACGAGGGCGAAGGGCAGCATCTCGCGATACGCGGCCCGCTCGAGGCCCGGCGTGCCGGCAAGGCTGCATGCGATGGACAGGCGGACCGGCGAGACCATGTTGAGCGATAGGGCCGCAACGTGCTGCAAGGCGATCACCGCCGCTACGGTCAGTCCCGCTTCCGTCGCTAGGCTTACCTGCGAGGCCATGAAGAGGCCGTTGGCCGCATTGCCGCTGTTAGCCAACGCTCCGAACAAAGCCGAGACCATCGGGGTGAGGAGGATCGCCCAGTGCCCAAGCACCAGGACGATCCCCCCAGCCAGACCGTCCGCGATGCCGGACGCGGACAGGAGTTCGGCCATGATCGAGAAGGTGACGATCGTCAAGATCGCCAAGCGGCCCGTGTCCCAGGCTCGCTGAAGCTCGGCGCGGAAGGCGCTGCTATGCCCACGGGCCAACCCTGTCAGGACCGCTGCGACCATGAGCCAGCTTCCGGCGTGGAACAGTGGCGACCAAGCCGGAGCGCCGGCGTACGGCTGGACCCGGCCGACGGCCTGAAGCGCGTGTTCGAGCGGCGGCAGCAGGCGGGTCAGCGTAAGCCAGCCGATCAGCAGGGCGAACGGTGCCATGCGACGGCCGGTCCTAAGAAGCGCAGCTCGATCCGGCCGCTCGTCGACGAGGTAGCGAGCGAGGATCAGCGGTCCATAAGCCGCCAGCATCGCCGTCTCCGGGCCGAGAAGCGCGGTAGCGGCGGTCACAAGGAAGAGGCCACTGCAAAGCCAGCCGAGTTCGCTCAAACGTTCCCGTGTCCCTCCCGTGACCCCGGCCCTGTCGGCCAGACGCCAGAAGAACGGAAGCCAAAAGAGGTTGAAGGCGGCCATGATGAAACTGGCGTGGAAGGCGAGCGTCGTTGGATCGGTGCGCGCGAAGGCCGCCCCGACGATGGCGCCGCTTCCCATGCCGCCCCAGAGGATCATGGTCTGGCTCATGAGCGAGAGCGCTAGGAGGTGGACGGGCGGGACATCGAGCCTGCGCACGAGCATCATCGTGCCGATGATCCCGACGCCGAAGCCCGTCGCGGCCTCTGCAAAGGGGCCGACCAGAAAGCAGGCGGTGAACAGCAGCCGCCGTCTTGCCCTCGCATCCATCAAGGAGGTTTCGACCGGAACGGCCGCAGCACCAGGGCGCATGGCCATCTGCCAGAACAGCAAGCCACCGAGGATGTAGGGAACGACGATCCATCCAACCCATGCACCCCGGAAAGCAGCGCTCAGGGCACCGTCGAACGAAAACGGAATGGGTGCCGCTGCCAGCGCAACGATCAGCGCCGACACCATGCCGACGAGCGAAGCGGGAAGGGTTCCCACACGACCGACCCCGATGGCGAGCGCCACGGAGAGCGCAGGCAAAGTCCATATGAAGTACAGCACGCCCGACGACTTTCCGGATGCTCGCTTACCGCTGCTTAGAGGCCTGGATGGGCTGGTGGCTGATGCATTCAATCATCCGCAATCCGGGAGTATTCGATCTTGATGCCCATCTCCTGGTACGCGGCGACATCGTCCGGAAGAACGTCACCTTCCACGATGAGGGTGTCGATGGCGGAGACATCGCCGATCTTGTAGGGGGCCACGGTCCCGAGCTTGTCCTTGGTCAACGCGATGACGAGGCGTGAGCTCTGCTCCAAGAAGCATCGCTTCACCTCCACCTCGTCGTGATCCAGGGCGGTGATCCCGACTTCCGTATCAATCCCGCAGGCGCCCAGGATGAACATCCCTGCGAAGATGTTCTTGGCCTCGCGCACCGTCTGCGCACCGTGGCATGCGCCCTTCTCTGCATTGAAGACGCCGCCGATGAGGATGATCTTGCATCGCCTGTGGTCGGACAGGGCGATCGCGATGGCGGGCGAGTTCGTGAACACCGTCAGGTCGATGTCCCGTCGGATCTTCCTAGCTATCGCGATGTTCGTCGAACTTGCATCAATGAAGACGGTCTGGCCGTCGGTGATGAGTCTCGACACGACCTCCGCCAGCCCTTCCTTCACCTGCGGGGAAGCCGTCTCGCGATATCCGATGTTTCCCGGATCCGGCGCGGACAGGAGGGCGCCGCCGTAGACGCGCTGGCAAAAACCTTGCCGCGCCAGTTCCCTCAGGTCGCGCCTGATCGCGTCCTCGGAAACTCCGTACTCGTTGGCCAACTCGACCGCGACGACCTTCCCGCGCGCTGTCAAACGCGCGCGGATCGCGAGTTGTCGTTCCTGTGCGAGCATCCATTTGTCCTCGATTTCGAATGTTGTTGCACGTTTTTCCTCAGTGTGCAATGACGCTCATACAGCAACTGAAATCGGTGGCATCATGTCGGTAGCAAGCGCGAAACTCGGCGTCTCGGGAAGGCGTGAGCAACTGGCCACGCGTCTGACCTTTCTCCTAGCCGGCCTTGGGATGGCGGCTTGGGCACCACTCGTTCCCTACGCCAAGCAGCAGGTGGGAGCGGACAACGCCACACTCGGCCTGCTCCTCCTATCCCTGGGTCTGGGGTCGATCATCGCGATGCCGGCGACGGGGATCCTTGCGAACCGCTACGGCTGCCGAGTCGTCATCGTTGTGGCAACGATCGGCATGGCTTTGATGATGCCGGTGTTCCCGATCGTCGACACGCCGATCCAGTTGGCTGTCGCGCTCGCGATCTTCGGCGCCAGTGTCGGCACGGTGGATGTGGCCGTGAACATCCAAGCCGTCATGGTCGAGAAGGACAGCGGCCAAAGCCTGATGTCCGGCTTCCACGGAATGTTCAGCCTCGGCGGCATCCTAGGCGCAGGGGGTGTCAGTCTCGCGCTAGGGGCGGGAGTGCCCCTGGGATCGGTTGTATGGGCGATCAGCGCGGTCCTCATCCTGCTCCTGGTGCTGTCTTACAACGGCCTTCTCACATACGGTAACAAGGAAACTGGTCAGGCCCCCATGTTCGTCGTGCCGAAAGGCATCGTCATCGTTCTGGGCGTTCTGTGCTTTCTCGTGTTTATGGGTGAAGGGGCAATTCTCGATTGGAGCGCGATCTTCCTCGTTACGAACCATGGGTATGAACAGGCGTCGGCCGGGATCGGCTACGCCTCATTCGCTGTGATGATGACCATCGGACGGCTCCTGGGAGACAGGGTCGTCGCCAGATTGGGCGGAACTCGCGTCGTTCTGATCGGAGGACTGCTTGCGGCTACAGGGTACGCCGTCGCCGTCTGGGCCTCCCAACCGCTTCTGGCTCTCGTTGGTTTCGCATTGGTGGGCGCAGGGTTGTCGAACATCGTGCCCGTGTTCTTCACGGCCGCCGGCCGCCAGACAATCATGCCCACGAGCCTTGCGGTCGCCGCCGTAACCACGCTGGGCTATGCAGGCATCCTGCTCGGTCCGGCGATGATCGGTTTCATCGCCCAAGCGTGGAGCCTGAACGTCGGCCTGCTCCTACTCGCGATTTTCATGATCTTTGTCGCCCTCGTCGGTTCGCTGGTGTCTCGAGCGGGATAGCGGCACGACGCCGCGTTCCTTGGCCCCCTCTGTCTCCGTCGAATGGTCACTCGGTTCCCTCATTGCATTGCAGGGGACCTTGAGCCGCCCTCGGTCTGTGAACCCAACGCCTTCCAGCCGGTCGCTTCCGATACGAGCCATATCGGGGTCGGTCCTGTGTGGTCTTCGATCTGGAAAAGACATGTCCTTTCATATGCTGACACGGGAGCGGATTGCTCGCTCCCCGGACAAGCCGCGCGACACCAACGTCCCGCTGATGCTCCTCTCGTTGGCCCTTGGCGCGTTCGCCCTCGGCACCGCCGAGTTCGCAGCGATGAGCCTCCTGCCGAGCATCCGCGCCGGGTTCAGCGTCGACGCGCCGACCGCCGCCCACGCCGTCAGCCTCTACGCGATCGGCGTCGTTGTCGGCGCGCCTGCGATCGCGATCGGCTTTGCCAGGATGTCGCGCCGGATGCTCCTCGTTTTGTCGATCGCCATCTTCGCGATCGGGAACATCGGAAGCGCCCTGGCCCAAAGTTTTGAGGCACTACTCGCCTTCCGCTTCCTCAGCGGCCTTCCCCACGGCGCTTACCTCGGCGTGGCATCACTGGTTGCCGCCTCGATGGTCAGTGGCGAACGTCGCGCCCAGGCCGTTTCCTACGTCTTCCTCGGTCTCACCACCTCTGTGATCTTCGGTGTCGGTGTCGCGACGGCCCTTGGCCAGATGTTTGGATGGTACATCGGCTTCGCCATCCCGGGCGCCATCGCGGCCCTCACCGCAATCATGATCCTCGCCTTCGTGCCGAAGGACAGGCCGGATCCATCGGCAAGCCCGCTTGCGGAGATCAATGGCCTCAAGGATCGAAGGATCTGGCTCACGCTCGCCACCGGGGCGATCGGCTTCGCCGGCTACTTCGCGGTCTTCTCCTTTACGTCCTCGATCCTTCTTGAAGTTACGATGGTCGAGCCCTTTTGGGTGCCCGCATTGATGACCGTGTATGGCATCGGGATGTCCCTCGGCACCCTGGTTTTCGGCTGGCTCGCCGATCGCAATCTGAAAGTGACCCTGACCGCCATGCTAGCCCTCAATGTCGTTGCGTTGGGTGTTTTCGCTTTCGTCGTCTCGTCGTTGCCGGGCCTTGTGATGACAATGCTGTTCATCGGCGCGTTCAGCGCGTTGGGCGGGGTCCTGCAAACCCGTCTCATGGAGGTGGCTCGGAACGCCCAAACCTCGGCAGCCGTGCTCAATCACAGCGCGATGAACTTCGCGAATGCCTTGGGGCCGTGGCTTGCCGGCCTTTCGATCAGCTTGGGCTACGGCTTGCCGTCGGCGGGCCTCGTCGCGGCCGGGTTGTCGATCGGCGGTTTGGCGATCTGGCTCTACGGCTGCTGGGACGACGCAGGATCCCTCCGGAAGGATGCGGGCGTTTTGTAGAGCAGTCGAAGCATCCGCTGACCGATCGCTACACGCTTCACAAGATACGCGAATGGGCGGTTCGGAAGGTGCCCTCGCGTTCTGCACTCACGACCAAGCGATGACTACGCCTTCTGTACCCCCTTCAGTCGAGCCAGTCTTATCGAGAACTTCCGCCGCAACGTGTTCGTAACTTCCGCGGACCGGACCAAATCTAATGACCGCTCTGGATGATGGTGAACTGCCCATCGAACGTCTAGCTTGGGTCGATTTCTGCCTATCCGGCCTTCCCGATTGGGATCGCGTTTCGGGAGAGCGTCGCTCGGTTATGAATGCGGAAAAGGGATGCCGTGCCGTTTGGAAAGCGCGTCGAGGATCGCATCCTTGCCTTCGGCGAACAGGCGTTCGCCATAGCTTCCGGTCGCTAGACCCTCACCGGTTCCATCGGCGAAGATAAGCACGGGTAGCGACTGATTTTCGGCTCCGATCAGTTCGACGACCTCGCTTCGGGGCCGAGGCCATTCGATCCGCAGCACGTCGATCTTCTCCGCAAGCTCGGGAAAGCTGGCGATCACCCCTTCCATCAGGGCGCAATGCCAACAGTAGAACCGGGTGCCAGGAAATGCCGGGTCGGCGAAATCGGGTTTGAGAAGGATGAGCGTGTCGCGTTCCATTCGGGCCTCCGGCGCTTCCATGCTCCTCCAACAGGCGGTCTACGCCTTCTCGCAAACGAGGGTATTTTTGAGAATGGCCGGGTCGAACGCGGATGGACCGCTTCCGGGCGTCCGCTGTCCTCACCGCTTGGAACCGGACGAGGCCGAAACCTGATCATCCGGTTCCGGTGATAGGCTGCCGGAAGCAGACCGTCTCCTAACTGTGTCGTAGGAAATCGCAGCCGGTGCCGCAGTCTTGAACCGGGCTGGCCCTTATCATCCGCCCACATCATGCCGAGTGGAAACATGGCGGGCTGCCGCCTCGTTCGCGGCGGAAAGACTGTCGGCGAAGGCCGTGCCGACGGCAAGAGAGCTCACGAGCGCGCCGACGAATGCGTCGCCGGCTCCGTGCGTGCTCACGAGACGCACAGGCAGAGCTTCCAAGGCGATCGGAGCACCGCCGGACTGAATGCCTGCGACGCCAGCGCCTCCAGCGGTGACGACCACGCCGGGAAAGCGAGTCACGAGGTCCCGTGCGGCATCGGTCGCCGATGCCAGATCGGTGACCTGAAGACCGCAGAGTTCCTCCGCCTCGATCGCGTTGACGATCAGCACGTCCACCAATGCAGCGAGTTCGCCCGGAAGCGTTCGGAAGGGAGCCGCGTTAAGGCAGACCGTCGCTCCCGCGTTGCGCGCGGCCCGGGCGGCGGCAAGGTTCACGGAATCCGGCACTTCGTTCTGAAGGATCAACGCCTTGGCATCCGTCCACAAATCCGCATTCGAAATCGCAGTCGTGTCGATCTCCAAGTTGGCGCCCGATACGATCACCGCACCGTAATCGCCTCCGGCGTCGGAGATCGCGACGCTCATGCCCGAACCGATGCCGGACAAGGTGGCGACACGCGTGGCATCGACGTCCAGGGCATGGAGTGTGGCGAGAAGGAAGCGGCCGAACTCATCATCGCCCACGGCGCCGGCCATGCGAACGTCAGCGCCCGCCTTGGCGGCGCTGACCGCCTGATTACCGCCCTTGCCACCGAACTTCGGCGCCCAGGCGTGGCCGGTCACCGTCTCGCCCTTGCGCGGCCTGTCCGGCGCATCGACCATGATGTCGTAGTGCAGGCTGCCTACGACGACGACCACCGGCTTCCGGGGCATGTTCATGAATTTCGCCGCTTGGTTTTGACGGCCCCCATCGTGGCCGCGAGATTGCGTTCTGCCGCCTTGAGGTCGCGCTGGGCGACGGCTGCGAAGACGGCGTCGAGAATGATGAGCTGGGCGACGCGGGCTGCCGCGTTCTCGCCCAGAAGCGGCG
>NZ_ARQE01000033.1 GCF_000382705.1 Aureimonas ureilytica DSM 18598 = NBRC 106430
CCAGCCTCTGTTCGCCGCCCATCCAGTCTGGTGGTGCGCCCAAGGGGCCATTCTTGCTCGGTTCGGCCCGCTTTTTGAAGCGCTGAGGGTCTTTCTGGTCGCGGCCCTCGGTCTTAGCTTTGCCGAGGGGATTTCTCGGCCTTGCCATGCCTTACGTCCCTATCTTGGGGTCAACTTTTGAATTGCGGACGTGCGCGGAAAAGACCCCGACGGGTTCGCGGCCCCTAGTGTGTTGCACTTCTGCACCACCCCCACCCATGCCACCCAATTTCAGTTGCATTTCAGTCACACCGGCCAACCGTCAGAACTGAACGTCACCACAGTCTGACCGCGGTCTTCCCGCTGGCCTCGCGATCCGTGACAGGGCGAACACGTTGACACGAATGGCCCAGACCAGAACAGGCCAAGGTCGCCTCTGTGCGGGATCGCATGGTGAACCTCCGTTGCAGGTTCAATGTCTTCGCGCTCAAGGCACCACTGACACAACGGATGCAGCCGCAGCTGCTCTTCCCGAAGTCGCCGCCATCTGGCCGTGCGATATAGCCGCCGGTAGGCTTCGGCTTCATCGCTTCGTTTGTGGGTCACAGCCCGAAGATGCTGCCGAGAGACGGGCCGGCAACTCGTGCCCGCATAGCGCGCCACCAAGCCTTCATCTGATCGCTGACGCTACTGCGCTCAAAGGCGTCGCAGAGCGCGACGAGATCCAGCTTGGCGGTCATGCATCCCTCCTAGTGACTCTGATAGGCCGATTGCGGGCCTGGCGCGGCGGGTGCTCCACACGCCTTGACCACATCTCATCGAACGCCCGATGGCTCGCGCGAATGCGACGCCAAACCGACAACGCGAAGCAGAAAGCGATGAGCGTGAACCCGGCATAGGCGACAAGAACAACCGTTCCGGCTGCTGCGGCCCAAGCCAAGAATGATGGCATGTCCATCCGTTATCTCCTCAATAGGATGGTGGCGGTGCGCAGCTGGAATCGAACCAGCATCGGCGGTTTTGGAGACCGCCGCCTTACCGTTAGGCCATACGCCCTTGATTGAAGACGGGTAGGCTTAGCGCCCCACCATAGCTTGGCGATCACGCAGTGATTGCGGAACAATCAGCGTTTGTGTCAGGGTGTGGCCGCAAGCATCAGTGGGCGGAAGGAGTTTCAGATTTCGTAGCGTGGGCTATGTCGCCTGATGCCGTCCAACTGAGGGAGCCTGATGATAAGGGCAATCTCAACCCAGCTTGCTGGAAAGGAGGCCATGTGACCTATTTTGACATGCTAACACTCTGTCTGGCGACACCTACAGCTATCGCTGCAGCTCTACAGATTAGAGATATGCTAAAGCGCCGATAAGGCGCTTGGATTAGGCGTCGCCCACGCGACGTCTAGTTTCCATACGAAAACGACCCACGGGGTGATAAGGCCCATAGGTCGTTCTCTCGTATATGCACGTTGGAAAGTATGTGGTCTGTGACCCTTTTGACGCTGTGTAGATACTACACAAACTGTCTAAGGTCAATGTTTGCATTCGCGTATTCGCAAAAGGAGCGCGGCGGCCTCAACGCACGAGGGGAGACCGCCGCAGGTCCCAAGGCGGCGGGAGGAGAAACCGCGCCAAGGGATTGGTAAAGCTAGAAGCGCAACGGCCCGACAGAGCCCATCATGGATTGCAGCTTGAGAGTTACCCATGGCTCGCACGCGGCCTAGGGTCGGTCGCTATAAGGGTGCGCACCGAAGGGATTGGGCAGCTCGTGCCCTCACCTATACAGGTGGCGGGAACCCCAAAAAGCGGCCCTAGGCAGCAGCTTTTTTCATAGCGGCGAGAAGATTGTCGTTTGCAGCCATCAACCTGCGCATTCCACGCCGCTCGCTCGCGCGCCTGTCGCCTGGACCCCCGATATCTGCAAGGCTCCGAGCCTTGGACGCATCGGCCAGCGTCTTACGGTCAGCATCCGAGAGATCGGCAAGAGCTCGCATCCAAACCTCCCGTTCAGCGATGGACGACGCCAGGTCTTCCCAGCCCACCGAACCACCGCCGGAGCACGTGGTTTTCTTCATGCCGAGGAAGCTATCGCTTACCTTGGGGGTGCCACACGGCAGGCCCGCTGGGAACTTCGTGAACGTCACCTTGGCCATGTTCGTATTGGCCGTCGCCTCACGCAGCATCTCAGCAGATTCACGGGCCGTGTAGCTCCTGCCGGTTCGCCGCTTTCGCTTGCCCGCGACGAACCGCGCAGCCCTAGTATCCAGCATGTTGGCGAAGTAGCGATTGCTACCGACGCTCTGGGATCCGCCCCCTCCGGCCGGCATCGTTAGGCGCTCCTGAGCGCCAACCATAGCCCCGACGGGCAGCCGCCGGTCATACTGGACGACCTTCCCGTCCACCGTCAGCTTGAACGCCTTCTCCGTTTGTCCGCCGTCGGAGAACTGCAGATGACCCAAACGGGTGATGCGTCCCTCGCCATCTCGTTCGATGTCTCCGCCGATCGGGTTTCCTCGATCATCGAACTCAACCCCCGCCAGTGACCGGGCGATCTGCTGAATCGAAGGGGTGATCTCAAGCAGGCGTTCGAGCCTCGTCCCTTCCGCGTCGCTGACGGCGTTGTCGTTATCGGCCACGATCTGCCAGTTGGTTCCGATCTGGCTGGGCAACTCGTTTGTCTGGGAGCAGCCCTCTTCCACGCCATCAGGACGATTGCGGTATGCCAGCAAAGCTTGCAGCTGATCTGCGATGGAGCCGTGCCGAGTTGTCTTAGCCATACCGCACCTCAGGTTCTTCCTCAGAATGGTATATGGTATATTATCGGCTTTTGTCCAGCTTGTTATCATTCGCGGCGAGCCATTGCCGCACCTGCCTCTCGGTTTGATCAGCGCATTCAGTTTCCGAAGACGCGGCGATCGTCACGACCCGATGACCGAGCCTCAGCATCGACGCATGCCGCTGGACTTGAGCACTCGATAGTCGGCCCTTGTCGGTCTTGTACTCGATGAACCCGCACTGGCCTCCCTCAAGGTAGATCCGCAGGTCTGGATCACCCGGCGTCAGGCCGGTAGCGACAGCTTGAGCCTGGGCGGTTGGGCCTCGTTTGCCCGCCGCCATGTCGCCCGCCAGAAGGAACCGCCTGCCGTACTCTGGCATGGAGCGGAGCCGACGTACCGCGGCGGCTTGTAGCTCCCACTCAAGCGCTCCGGCCGGCTTGGCTTTCACGGTACCATCCTTCGCCGTCGTCAGGATGGTGCGGACGCCATTGATGCGGACGGTCTGGGTTGTTTGTTTTGTACGCGGCATGCCGGTCTCCTGGGGTGGTGGTTTTGGTCCGCCGGTTGGTGGCCGGACAGGCAATTGCAAAATGCACGTTTTATATTTCATTCCAGATAGACCCCCATATTAGGTGTAGAGAGATAGGGGCTTACATTTACAACAGAGAGAAATTCTCCCTATAAAAATCAAAGACTTCCTGTTGCAAACGGGGATGCATTTGTTTGCAACAGATGCAACAGATGTCAATCATGTTGCAAAAACGGGTTTCTGTTGCAAAAATTTCTGCAACAGAAAAAGGGCGGCCTAAGCCGCCTCTTCCGTCTTGATCCGAATTCTCAAACCGCGCGATTTCGCTTCCGGCGGGTAGATATCACCGGCCACCGTCAGGCGGTCTAAGGCGGCCTTCACCATGCGGTCGTCAGCCTTTGATATACCGCGCTTGCGCACGAGTTGAGACTGCGCCATCTCAAGCCCTGGTGCTTGCCGAAGCTCGCGCATGATCGCCTTGCACAGTTCCTCGAACTGCGAGCCCGCCATGTGCTCCTGCGCCCCGTTCTCCAGACTATCGATCGACCGCTGAACGAACGCGTAAGCCCATTCCACATCATCGATCGAGACTGATGGATCCGACGGCCGGCGACTAAGAGCGCGAACGGTCGCCAGCTTCACGACATGCTCTGCTGTTCGGCCGATCAGGCCGTCGTGTGCACCATGTTCCTCAATCTGCTCGTACTGCCAATCCTCGATCGACAGCCACCGACGCTCCGCCTCTTCGTCTTCCCAAGGCACCGTATGGAGTATCGGCCGATCCAATGCCATATTCACAGATCGGATGTTGCCGCTTGCTGGGCGAGGAAGATCTGCGCGTGCTTTCTTGATATGAGCAATCAGCGATGACGGCGTCACAAGCAACGGCGCAGCATCCTGACGAACTGGGCGCTCTTTAGCCTCCACCACGATGAGACGAGCAATGAAGCCGTCAGTCATCGTTTCTTCGGTCAATCCCTTATAAAACGTTGTGGGCGTTGACATTCCAAGGATGGAAACAGTTGGGCAGTGCACAGGCGTTGCGCTGCTGTCCTGCGTCGGGTCGGCGTGCTCCTTGCCGCTCCATACGCTTGTGCTTTTGGAGAAGATCTCAAGCAGCACCTTTCGAATGGTCTTAGCCCATGACGACGAGCCCGATCCCGTGACACTCTGCAGAACGACGCCGATTTCATCCCAAGGCATGACAAAACACGGTCGGCGCCGGACAACCTTTTCAATGGCAGATCCCGACGTTACCTCTCCCGGCCCTATGAGCTCAGACATCTGTGCGTCTAGAGCGAGCGTCTGTAGCGATTTATGCGCGTGCTCCTTACCAAACCCCGGCCCGGCAATTCCGATGAGATAAAGGTTGATACCCGCGCCTGTCGGCCCGACCACTCGGCGCCCGAACATTGCTGCAACAAACGCCGTAGCGGATAGGATTGCGAATTCCGGCACTGGTCGTCTGGCATTATCGAGAGACCAATTCGCAATTGCCTCGATCAACCCACCAGCCGCTTTCGGCGTGAACGGGTCGATTTTTCCCCGGGGAGCCCGAACAGGTACGGCAGCAACAGGTTCAACGACTTCCTGCTTCGGCGCGCGATCTTCTTTTGCAGGCTGCTGCAAAGCCTCTTCGAGGGAATTCCTCTTTGCCTTCGAGTTGCGAGCAAGCCTTTCTGCTACTTCGACGTATCGGGCCGTCCAATCATCATCGCTTGGCTTATAACCGGTTTGTTTCACAAGCCATTCATACGCTGGCTCAAAGTATCCGGTGTTGATTGCGGCCATGACGAGATCAATCGGCGTGTAGCTTTGCGTTGCACCCCAATCGTTGATGCCGCTGGGATGAATACCAACATTGAAGTTGTCGACACCGCGCCAGAATGCCCGCGCCCGGTATGTTCCATCACGGTTTCTCTTGCAGTCCGAACCGAACAAATTCGGCACCCATGAATCCAAGTTGGCTAGGGCGAAGCTATTGACCTCACGCCAGATGCTTTCGCCGAAGACATCCTCGCCGCGGCTTGCACGCTCTCGATGATCTTGCACTTCTCCGAACGGACGGAGCGCATCCGCGATCTTGGATGCAATGTCATCTGGGAGTTCCGGAAGATCATCGATAGCCGTATCGATCAGCGTGTCGTCCGTGATCCACTCATAAGCCTTGCCGGAGTCAGGATGAATCGTTGGCGGAAGTACCGTCTGTCGCCCGTGAGCGAGCAGATCCACCACACGCGTAACAAATCCACCGGCAAGCATTAGGTTATATGGGCGACTGACGATAGCGTCTGACCCACGGTAGAAAGCGCTATACCCCTTCTGCCCCTTCTTTTTGACGAGCGGTGTCGGCAAGACAGACTCGATCGCCTCTCGCAGTTCGTAATCGTCTGTGTCGATATCGATGACCTTCAGGCGTTTATCCAGAGCCACGCAGACACCGGCATCGGCCCATCGTGACCAGATCGCAGTCTCAATCTCCGACGGCAAACGGTCGCAAAAGCGCGACCAGTCCATGTCCCCGTACCAATTTCCGTGGGACATAGTGCCTGGCCGCTTCGAAGCGGGCATGATGGGTATCGCGCTGTATCCCATGTCAACGAGCGTCGCGCCACAGGATGCGTACGGACCGGTCATGATGCTCTCCTGCGTAACGTGGTTTCGTTGGCTGCCATTGAAGGGGTGACCTTGCGATGCCATTCCATGTGGCATTCGCGGCAGAGGTAACTTGTCGGCCACTGATCAGCGTCATCGAATAAGTGCCAAGGAGCCCAGTGGTGCAGCTCAGATCCGGCAGTTGAACCGCAGCGATCGCAGGGCGCGATCTCATGCACTGAGATCGGTTGAAGATCCTGAACAGAGAGTTGGGAAAGCAACATGCGAGGCAGCGGTCCGCTCTTTCCGCCGCACTTCAAACAGTAAGTCTTGTACTGCGTCGTGCCATTTCGACACTCGATCGTACCGACATTCCATTCATTCCGATTCGCGTTGCATCTTCTTCTATGCCTCGGCCCAAAATCTTCTGGAATCGCATCTAGGACACGTCGCTCGACTGGATTTTTTCCGTCATGACGCATGACGCACCTCCACTCCAGCCTCAGCGAACATGATGGCTGCGGCTTCGAATTCTTCGGCCGGCATGGATGTCGTGCCGTCGCCGACAACGACGCATTGAATGCCGGCTTGGATGACGGACCGGGCACAGGATGCACACGGATGATGGGTCACAAAGATCGTGGAGCCTGCCGTCGTGACGCCCGACCGCGCGGCAAAAGCGACTAGGTTCGCCTCAGCATGAGAGGCGAACAGGTACTTCGTCGGCCTCTCTCGCCGCTCATCGCAGTCCACGACGCCCGATGGCGGGCCGTTGTAAGCCGTGAGCAAGACGCGTCGGTTGTCGGTCAGGACGGCCCCGACTTGGGTGCTGTCCTTGCTTTTGAGGGCCGCATGCCGCGCGAACCCCATGAGGTAAGCATCCCATTCCATCAGAACGGTGCCCCCTCACGCAGCAGTTCGCGAAGACGATCAGCGCATCCTTTCCATGCGACTTTCACGATCTCGCGAGCCTCGAGTTCGGACATCTCGGATAGATCGAACTTGTCCAAAGCGGTCAGCATGACGCCAACGGCCTCAACGCCGCCATCAATGGCTTTCTCTTCGAAGGCGTCCAGCCGCCGGGCATCGCGAATGCGGTCCAAAATGAGAAGACACTCCTTGCAGAACCATCGGAAAGGCTGGCCACGGCGCTCGGGTGCCAAACCGGCACCCTCCGCACGAAAGCCGCAGCAGTGGCAGATATCAGGGACGAGATCGGGTGAGACGGCGTTCATGCGACGTCCCTTTTCGGATTGTTGTCGTTGGCGAAATCGAACAAGTCGCAGACGGGCTGCTTGGGTGTTCCGAGTGCCTTGATGTTCTTTTCTGCTTGCCGGAAATAGCTCGGCTTGAGCTCAAAGCCGACGCCTCGGCGCCCCATCTCTACAGCTGCATAAACCTCGCTGCCGATGCCCAAGAATGGTGTCAAAACCGTCTCCCCCGGCAAAGACCAGAGGTCAATGCAGCGCTCGATTACATCGAGCTGCAGAGGCGAGATGTGCTGCTCATCCTTCTCATCGCGACCACCACGATATTGCAGCGTTCGTGTTTGCCGGATGTCGCTCCAAACCGGCGAGGCGTAGCGCTGCCAAACGAAGACGGACCGCCACTGCTCGAAGCTCCAAGGCGTACGCCCGTCGGCTCGGGTGGCTGCCGCATGCCGATCGTAGGCGTCGCGACTGACGTCTAGCCCTCCTTCCGCCTCATCTGACCCAATGAACGCATCAAACATCCCTTCGACTGGTTCCGCGTTCTCTCCAGGCTTCCGGAATGTGACGATGTAGTCGGCGAGACCCTGCCCGCTGATGCAGCTGTCTTTCGTGATCTGCTTGTGCAGAAGCCGAATGGATTTTGTTCGCTGCTGAGCGACCACCGGGTCTTTCCAGATGCAAACCTCGGAATGAAAGATCCAACCTGCGTCTTGATAGGCGCGAATGATCTCTCCGCGGAAGTCGCGCATGCCGATGAAGCCATCACGCCGCTTGCTCGTCGGCAACTGCATGCAGTGCACCGAGTGAAGACGGCCTGGTTTCGTAACGCGCAATAGCTCCTGGATCAGGAAGGCGTAGTGCTCCCAGAATGCTGGCCCTTCGTTGTTCGAGATGTCACGATCAAACGAGCTGAACTTATAGAGGCCTTCGAAGGGCGGCGAATGGATGCCGAAATGAATGCTATCGCCCGGCACGGCCCGAATTAGTTCGCAGCTGTCCCCCTGATAAATGGCGAACTTGTCAGTGACGCTCTGCTTTACAGCCTTAATCACCATATCGGTTAGCGTGGTCATGCGTCAGCTCCGATCCATGAGGGAATTCGCATTGGTTCAGTGGGGCAGTATTTCGCTCGGTCACGGGTGAGCGCGTTGATCGCTGCCTTGTTGATGTTTGCCGTGTGCAGCACCATCGCAGCTGCCATTCGGTCGGCGTCTGCCTCCTTCCTGCGGAGGTTGGCGACCACAGCACCCTCCGTTTCCGCGGCGATGAAGTGGGCCGTGACAGGATTGGTCTGGCCGAACCGATAAAACCGGCGAACCGCTTGGTAGATTTGCTCAAAGCTGTCGTTGAGGCCGACAAAGCCGCAGTCCGCGCAGTGCTGCCAGTTCATGCCGAAGCCGGCGATGGAGGGCTTGGTCACGAGGACGCGGATACGCCCTTCCGAGAACGCAACGAGCTTTCTCTCTTTCTCGTCTTCTTTGTCGGAGCCACGCACTTCGATCGCGCCAGGGATCGCCTTCGTGAGCGCTTCGCTTTCACTGTTGAGGTTGCACCACCAAACGAATGGCCGGTCTGACGGTGTCATGGCTGCGGCCATCGCAACCCGATCACTCACGCTCTCACGACGTGCTTTGATGCGATCTTGAAGTGTCACTGCCTGACTGCCCAGGAGATCCAATGCCCCCGAAGCGGAAACGGTATGGTGGACCTGCTCGAGCGGTGGCAAATTGTAGGCGCCATCCTCGTAGCCGAGGTCGGACGGCTTGCGTAGCAACACGCTCCAAGACGCCATCCAACGCCAGAACTCGTTCTCCGCATGCCCCTTCAGTCGCCACTTCTGGGTGTCGCCTCCGTCGTGCGTGAAGAACGTTGCCAGCATGTCCGTGTAAGACAGGATACCGAGAAATTCGGCGTGGTTGCCAAGCTCCATGAAATCGTTGGGTGCTGGGGTGGCGGTAGCAGCAAGTCGGAATGGGATGTTGTGGCAGGCGGCGATCAGTTCGCTGCGATAGTGGCCCGTTTCGGACTTGAGGATGCTCGATTCATCCAGAACGACGCCGCCGAACTCGCTCAGATCGAAATGTTCGATCTTTTGGTAGTTCGTGACATTGATGCCTGGAGCAACATCGGCTTGGGACTTCACGTGGTGGCATGAGATATCAAACTTCTCAGCCTCTCGAACGATCTGCGATGCGACGGCAAGGGG
>NZ_ARQE01000034.1 GCF_000382705.1 Aureimonas ureilytica DSM 18598 = NBRC 106430
TCATCGACTTCTTCGACCGTGATGTCCTGAAAGCTGTCGCCGAAGCCCGGGACGGACCGGACGTGCTTGATCTGCGTGTAGGTGTCGGCGGCGAGGGCCGCCTCGGTGAATGCGTCCGTCGCACTGCCGATCGAGATTCGAGCTCGCGCGACCGGATTGGGGTTGTTCGCCATGGCCTTGTCCTTTCGTGGATGGCGCAAAGAAAAGGCCGCCTCGAAGGGCGGCCATGGTGTCTCGCGGGATTGCGAGAAGAGGGTCGGTTGCCGCTACTCAGGCGGCGGAGAAGGATCGATGGGCGCCCTTTCCCGTGCGGCCTTCTTGGCCTGCGCCTCGGTGCCGCCAACCTGGATGAGGCCAACTGCCGCGTAGGCTGCAACGCGAGGGTGATCCTTCGACGTCGCGACAGCCTTTGCGTCGCCCGGCATGATTTCGACGAGCTCGGCGTCGTCACTCCGAAACAAGACTGGCGAACCGGAGATGTTGGCGATCTGCACCATGGCGGCCTCCTTAGCCTTCGATGACGAATTTGTAGGGAACGGTGATCGACAGTGTGAAGAATGAGCCGTTGGCGCTGCGATCGTTCGTGCTTGGCGACTGCGGTGCGTAGCACTGCACGCCTTCGAAGCTTTGCCCGCGAAAAAGGGCGGCAATCTCATCCAGCCATGCTCGGGCTTCATGTGTTCCCGATCCACTATCAGCGGCTATGAGGATGCGAAAACCGCCCTCCTCCTCGAACTCGTCCGCAGTGATCCACTCGGCGCGGCACCAGGGGAAGTCCAAGAGCGCCCAAGCGCCAGCCTCGTCTGGTGTCTCAGTGAAGCTGTTTTCGACATAGACGGTGCACTTGTTGAACCCGGCCGCCAACCGTGCCTCTACGGCTTTTACGACGGAGAGATGTGCCATCAGAACGGCCTCACGATGATGGCGGGGTGCGAGTAGCCAGTGTCAGCGTCAAAATTGTCGACGGAGTAGGTGATGCGAGCGATATTGCCGAAGCGTGTCGCGGCCGTCACGGCTATGGCGCTGTAAACGCCCTCAGGAGCCTGCTGAGACTGTCCCGCGCCAACGCGCGATGTCTGCACGAATTTGCGCTTGTCGCGTCCTGTGCGGTCTCTACGGCGCGTTGTGTGCGTCCTGGGTTCGATCTTACGGGCGTAGGGCTGCCGATTGACGAAAAGGTAGACCTTGCCCACCGGAATAATGCCATCTGGATCGTGCTCAACGCCATCCACTTCGAGGACATGGCTGCGTTGATATTTCCCGGTCAGACGCGGGCTTTCGATGATCAGCTGTTCGCCGATCCATTCCAGAACATGCAGGACGGGATTGAACTCGGCGACAATGACGCCGTCCGGCTGGACGGATGGCAACGGAGCGCCCTTCTTTCCGTCGACCGTGACCTGCGGGACCGTATCACCCACCCCGGCAGATCGATTGCTGGCGCGAATATCCGCGATGCCTCTTTCGGCGACATCGGCTAGCCTTTTGGACCGCGCTGCGGGTGACTTAAGGTCCGATACAAATACCTGGACCTGTCGGCGGAAGGCGTCTAGCTGCATGTCTACCCTCCGCTTGCGACCCCGTCGTAGGCCAGAAGCAAATCGCCATCTCGGTGCGTTTGGTCATCCGGGCGCTCTGTGAACGTCAGGCGAATGCCGTCAACGATGAGGCGATCGTTCTTTCGGAGCGGCGCCATCTCTGGCGGCAAATCTGCCGCCAGGACCAAGACACGACGCGAACTCGCAGAGATGCCGCCGGCAATCTCGTCTTGAGTCGCCCCGCGAATTCGAGCTCGCACAGCGGGAGCCGAAAGAGGCACGCCGTTTACAACGGGCCGCTCAATCGTTACGCGGCGGCCGTATTGGTCCATCAGTTTGCGATAAGTGGAGATCGTCCGCATCAGACCCTCATGATGCGATAGGGATCTAGGAGGCGACCAATGGTCATTTTGGCCAATCCCGACATGGTGGCCACGTCAGTAAAGGTGCGTGAAAACGCTCCATCCACCTGCTCTGACCTAAGACCAGACTCAGGCCCGATTTGCCGCCATTGATCTTCAATCCAGATCAGGGCCGCCACCTTAAACTCGAACTCTGCACCTATTGGCACGATAGCAACATTACAGTAGCGCATGACGGCGCCCACTGCAGCCCCGATCCAGAGCTCTAAACGATCATTGTCGTCATTGCCTTCTATGCGGAGGTGCTCCTTAACCTCATCGATAGTCAGGAGAGGTGCTAGTTCGGCAACAACGACATTGCTCATTTCATCAGACCTTGGACTGCTCTTTGAGATTTTTCTCTACTGCAGCTGCAGTCGTCAGATTCGGATCATTGAAATCGATGCGATTCTGCAGGGCGGTGGTGTTTGATCTGGGATCCGCGTCTACGGCAGGATGCGACGGATCAACGTCCGGCACGATCTGCAGCGGAGCGCCAGATGGACTGAACGCAGTTGCCTCAGAAATGCCGTTGCCTTTGACCTCGGCGCCATTTTCGGTGTGCTTGTTAGCCATGAAAGCCTCCAGATAGAAAAGGCCAGAGCGGAATGCCCTGGCCTACCTTTTTGCCCTTAGGAAGCGGCGACCTTCAGTGCACGCATCGGCTCAGGATTGAAGACACCACCGCCAACACGCTTGACCGTGTAAAAGTGGACGTAAGGCTTGTTCGTGAACGGATCGCGGAGCACCGAGATGCCGATGCGATCAATCACGAGGTAGGTCGACGCCATGTCGCCGTAGAGAGCGGCAATGTTGCCAGCGCCCACGACCGGCATATCGGCAAGCTCGACGATCGGCGAACCACCCAGCGTCTGCGGCTCCCCAGATACGTAGCTAGGCTGCCAGAGGTAGTTACCTTGGCCGTCCTTGAGCTTGCGCGCAGAGCCCAGCGACAAGCGGTTCATGTACAGCTTTGCGTTGCCAGCAAATTCACCAGGCAGGCTGTACATCAAGTCGAGAAAGCCGTCAGCCGTTAGGGCTGCGGCCTGACCGCTGTTCGTGACCGGGATCGCGCCCCAAGGATGCTTGGCGGCGTTCGCCTCGCCCTCGACATAGGTCAAAATACCGTACGGCTTGTTCGCACCGTTGCCGGAAAGGAACGCGATGCCCTCCTGGCGGGCGAACTCGGTTTCGACTTCATCTGCGAGCCATTGCTCGAGATTGATGGCCGCGTCGTCCAGCAGCTGCTGAGAGATCGCCGGGTTGGCGTAAAGCTCGCCCGGCGTGAAGTCGAGAGAACCGAACTGCGGCGTAGAAGTCGCCGGACGCGAGGCGGTTTCACCAACCCAGCCAGAGCCGACAGCGCGATCCGTGAAGAGCTTCTTGAAGCCTGACACAGAGATGCTTACGACGCGAGCGTTCGCGCGGATCTGAGAGACGCGCTTGAGCTTGCCCGTGATCGTTCGATCCCACTCAATCGGAGCCAGATAGCCGCCGTCGGCATCCGTCCCCTTCGTCATGGCCGCCGAGATGGTGCCCTTGCGCATATGGGCCTTGAAGCCCTCAATATACTCGGGGTCTGACGCAGGGAGATCACCCACGCCACTCTCGCCAAGTTTGGCTGCAGCGATTTTCGCGTTGATCTCATCGATCGACTTTTGGACGTTCGTCTGCAAATCACCGATCGAAGCGTTGATGCGATCAACCTTCTCATCAAGGACAACGTCGGCCTTGCCCTTCTTCAGGTCTTCGAGCTGCTTCGTGTGTTCGGCCTTGAACGTCTCGAAGCCCCTATTCACTGCTTCGATGGCGGTCTTGACGTCTGCAGGGGTGGCCTCTGCGCGCACAGCGAGAAGGCCACGCGGACGCCGCATGATTGGCATGAAGGTCATAGAGACCCTCCTTTGAAAGAGGTGGAGGTTGCTACGAGCGCTTGGAGGCTCGCGAGAATGCCAGCGTCCTGCATGGCGTCGGCGGCAGCGTCCTGCATGCCGCGCAGATCATGAAAGAGTTGTCGACGCTCCGCCTTCGTCAGCTTGCCCGCAAGCTTTCGATCCCATTCGCGAAGCGAATGAGAGATATCGTCGGAGTTGTCTGCGTATACAGGCGATTCGGCCCGAACATCGAGCAGGCCATCAGCGAGGCCAATATCGACTGCTTGCTGCCCACGGAAGTAGGTGCCGCCGCCACGATCCTTAGACATCAGCTTCAAGATCTCAGCCGGCTCCTTTTGAGCCCGCTTGGCGTAGGTTTCGGCCATTGCCTGATCGAGGTGCTTGAGTGTCGTAATCGTCTGCGCATGATCCTCAGCGTTACCGGCCGTGATGCCCCACGCATTGTGGATCATCAGTTCGCCATTCGATGGGATCAAGACGGTATCGGCCGCCATCGCCACAAGTGAGGCGGCAGACGCAGCGACGCCCATAATTTGAGCCGTCACCTTACCTCTATGCCGAGCGAGCATGTTGTACATCGCAACGCCTTGGAAGTAGTCACCGCCAGGAGAATTAATCTCAAGTACGACGTCGGTATCGGCGCCAATCGTTCGAAGCGCTGCAGCCATTCGCGCGTCGGAAAAGCCGTTGTCTCCGATAAAGTCAAACAAGCTGATCGTCGGGCTATCACCTTCGGCAGCGACACCCGATTTTGCCTTGAAAGAGGCAGCAAGCGGCTGATCGGGCTCATATCTAAACCCTTCTGGCCGATCGAACTGATCATCAATCGCCGGCATCTTCGCGAAGAATCGCGCGTTAGGCTTCCGAATTGTCATTGACTGGTTCCCCAACAGCGCGGGCCAATCCCATCGCGCCCTTGCTGACATCGTCGCAACCTTCCTTAGGCGGAAGATCAAGGATGCCTCGGATTTCGTTTTGCGACTGCCATCCTGGAGCGCCGCCTGTTCCAAGTGCCTTGGAGAAGAAGTCTGCTTGGTCCTTCATAGAGCCGCGCAGGAGGGCACCTGGATTGAACTTGATCGATAGCGTGTCTTTCTCATCGCCAACGAGTAGCGACCGTTCGGCGGCCTGCTGCCATGCCTCAAACCACGGACCAAGGGCGTACTGGACAAAGAACCGGCCGAGAGCCTCGATACCGGACCCCCAGCTTGTTTCATCAACCATCAGCAGTGGACGCGGCACGCCCGTAACCCGGGCGATCTCCTCAACCTGCATCTTACGGAGTTCGGTCATCTGCGCGTCGCGAGCGTTTTGGCCAAGCTGCTCGTATTTCATGCCCTCTTCGAGCACGAGATTCTTGCCGGCGTTCTGGGCACCCTCTTTTTCGGCTAAGCTTGCCTTCAGATGCTCCAGTGAGGGATCACTTAGCTTGCCGGGGTGGGTCAGAACGCCCCCGACGAACGACCCGTTTTTGAACAGTCGGCCGGCCGCTAGTTCCGCGCTGATGGCGAGGCCAATCGCGTCCCTCGCCTGTCGAACGAGCGAGAGACCATGGATGCCGTCAACTGAAAGGCCACGAAGGTGGAACACCTCATCTGGGTTGAGAATACGCTGCCCCCCCTGTGAAGGCGTGTACTTGTAGACAACCGTCCAGTCAGGGTTCTGTGTGACCGTTACCTTCTCGGGATCAAGCGGAATGAGGCGAACAATGTTCTTCTTGCCAGTGGTAAGATCACGCGAGCGAATGATTAGAGCGTATGCGTTGCCGTGAACTAGTGCCCTCATCTGCATAAGCGAACGGAAATCGAAGGCTGACTGCCAATTGTTCGGCTCGCGATGCAGCAGCCGATATAGGGGATGGTCAGACGCCTTCTCTTTCGTATCTTCGTTGATCAGCTGCAGTGGGAGCATGCCGATCGCGTAGGAAATTAGGCTGACTGCCCGGAAAACCGATGTGTTGCGAAGAGCCGTATCAATCGTAACCGTCGCACCCGATGCCGATTCGTACCCGCAGCGGAGAAACTCCATTAAGGCCGGATCTTGAAGCGAGTATACGACTGTCCCATCACCAATCTCAGCGCGGGGTGGAGCCCTCACCTCACCCGGCGGTGAGCGACGAAACAGATCTAGAATACCCATTCGTCCTCACAGCATCAGTATGCCTCGGCGTTCGTAAACTGACGGGCCGGAATCGGGATTTGGCCGGTCAGTCGCAGCCCCCGTTGCCATGGCCAATGCCACTGCAGCGTCGATGCGAACCGAAGCTCTTGTCTTCACAAACCAGCGATTCCCATGGGGATCGGGTGGATGGTTGAAGGTTGCGCCCATCAAGGCTGTCATCAGGACGGGGTTCGAACGAAGTCGGATCCTGCCGTCGATGATTAGGTTTTCAAGCTCAGCCACCGACCCAGGCATCCAGAGCCCAAGCGGAGGCTTTTCACCTGCGTTTTTGGCCGCCTCGAGCCGTTCGGCCGAAGGTCTCGCTCGTATCTTTCCGCCCTGAGGATGCGGCAGCTGCTCCGCGCTGATGCCATAAACATCGAGCTCTTCCTTGAAGGCAGCGTAGGCATAATTGTCATAGGCGATCGCTTGGATGTCATAATCCCGATCAAGCTCGGCAACGCGGGCAGCGACGATATCGTACCGAATGCGCGGCCCTTCTGGCGCGTTTAGGTAGCCATTACGCTCCCAGACGTCATAGGGCTGCTTATCAGCCGAAGTCCGAGCGGCCAGCGTGTCTCCCGGGGTCCAAGCCTCAACCCATGCGTCGAACGTCGGAAGATTGACGACAGAGCCATCACGCCGCTCGATTTCTCGAACTCCCGTGGGAGCAATGCAGGCGATCACCGTCATATCCTTGGACGAGGATAGATCGATGCCAAGGTAAAGAGGTCCGCCGTCAGGCAAATCCCACTCAGACATCACCTTTTCGACCGTTGCGCGCGGCATCCATGCCTTATCCGCATCCGTCCAGACGCAGAAGTGAAGGCGAAGGATGTTGTTGAGCTTGCCAGGCACGTCCCTCGCCTCGGCAACGACGCCTGCGAGGTATTCATAGGTCAGGATCGTTCCAAGAAGCGGGTTAGCTTTTACCCAGCACGCGGGATCGTTGAGTGGATCATCGTCCTTATCGAGCGAACAGACATAGGCGAACACGCTATCGCTGCCGTCCCATGTCTCTCCGACGTAGGAGAATTCATCGTCTGGCGTCTTCGTACCAGACACCACCCGAACCGCGCGCTCCCGCTCCTCCCAGCACACGCTGTTGCGATCTGAACCGGAGTTCGTGATCATCAAAAGCAGAGGCTGCTGACGGAATTTGAAGCCGCGCTGGAGCATCTCCATGATGCTGCGGTCTGGGTGTTCGTGAACCTCGTCACAAAGCGCAAAGTGAGGCCGCGGACCCGAGCCTGTCTTTCCCGCCTCCTTGGAGATCGGGCGGAAGAACGACTGCGATCTGTGATGCGCGACGTTGAACTCTTTGCCGATGCCGCCGCTGAACGTCAGCCGCTTCGAGAGAGCCGGCGACTGCCGAACCATCTTGCAGGCGTCCTGAAACAGGATTTGAGCCTGGTCTTTCTTGGCGGCCGCTGCGTAGATCTGGGCGCCGGCTTCTCCATCGGCTGTCAGGCCGTACAGCCCAACGCCGCCAGCGAAGGGCGATTTACCGTTCCCTTTGCCTTCCTCGATGTAGACCGTCCGAAAGCGGCGTGTGCCGTCCTCGCGCTTCCATCCGAAGATCGAACCGAGTTTGAATACCTGGCTGGGATGAAGGTCGAACGGCCGGCCGTCGAACTGGCCCTCGCTGAGCTTTAGTCCTTGCTCGAAAAAGTTGAGAACGTGAGCAGCAGCGTCCTCGTCAAACCACAGCCCTCGTTCTTCGCCCTTTGCCAAGTCGTCAAAGTGCCGACGGCAGGCATTGCGGACATGAGGCCCAGCGACAACGTAGCCGTCAATGACAGCCTGCGCATAGGCGGAAACTCGCTTTAGGGCTTCACCTTTTGAACAGCGCTTCGTCTGGGTCTTCCTCATCGCCATCGGGCACCGCAATCTTGCTCGCGTCGGACGGCGTGGCTCCCATCTGACCAAGGCACTGACGAAGGAGATTGAGCGCCTGCACGCCAACGTCTTGGCCGGCCGTAAGGCGCGCACGGATCGTCACGGCGATCTCAACGAGCGCCCGATGCGATTCAGTCAGCCATGGAATTTCAGTCTGGAATGTGGACCAA
>NZ_ARQE01000035.1 GCF_000382705.1 Aureimonas ureilytica DSM 18598 = NBRC 106430
CAACCTTCCGGCCCACAAGACCGAGGGCGTGCGGTTGGCCGTCGAAGCGGTAGGCGCGTCCTTGCGCTTTCTGCCGCCCTACAGCCCCGACTTCAACCCGATCGAGATGGCATTCTCCAAGCTCAAGGCGCTCATGCGCGCCAAGGCCGAGCGAACGGTCGAGGCGCTCTGGAAAGCCGTCGGCACGCTCATCCCGCTCTTCCTCCCCGCCGAATGCGCCAACTACTTCAAAGCCGCAGGCTACGATGCAGACTGATCGGAAAACGCTCTAGCGGATCGCGGCTTCCGCTTCGATCCAATCGCGAAAGCTGCGCAGCGTGGCGCTCGCCTCGCTCCGGGCGGGATAGATCAGCGCGTAGTGCGAGCGGCCCGGCAGCACCCGCGATGAGACCTTTCGCAGCCGCCCCTCCGCCAGATCGCTCGCCGCCAGGACGTCCGGCACGAGGGCTACGCCGAGCCCCGCTCGGGCAGCCGCCAGCACCATACCGAAATGCTCGAAACGCGCCCCGCGCAGGATGGTGATCGGATCGAGCCCGGCGTCGCGAAACCAGTCCAGCCAGAGCTCGGGTCGGGTCGACTGCTGAAGAAGAGGCAGCCTCGCGATCGCCTCGTCCGCCAGCGGCGGCGCGCCCGGCTCGGGGCCGAAGGCGGGCGCCGCGACCGCGACCAGCACCTCCTCCGCAAGAGGAACGATCTCGGTCCCGGGGCCGGCGAGTTCCGTGCGCTGCAAGGCGGCATCGAACGGCTCCCGCTCGAAATCCACCGGTCCGAGGCGTGCGGCGAGATCGATCGTAAGGCTCGGGGCGAGGCTGTGGAACTTGGCGAGGCGTGGAATGAGCCAACTCGTGCCGAAGGTCGGCAGGACGGCAAGACGCAGGACGCGCGCCTTGTCGCCGAAGGACATCACGGTGAGCGCGGCGGTGTTGAGGTCTGACAGGATGCGCTCGGTGTCGCGCAGCATGGCGCGGCCCGCGTCCGAAATCACCAGCCGCTTGCGCACCCGGTGAAACAGTGCGACGCCAAGCCGGGCCTCCAACGAGGCAAGCGACCGGCTGACAGCGCTCTGCGTCAGTCCGAGCTGGTGCGCGGCTTCCGTGACCGAGCCGCTACGAGCGCAGGCGCCGAAGGCCTGAAGTTCGGGCAGGGTCGGCGTGAAGGATCGTCGCATGGCTAGTCTCCTCGGCGTGGAGCCGAATGACCCCGGCGCCCGCCCAAACACCGTTCGAAGCCTCCGCCAGTAGCATGTTTTCCATGGTGGCAAAGGCATGGAACCGTTGGAGCGCCGACGGGACATGCCGAAGTTCATTCCATTTCCTCATGTTTTCCGCCAGCCGAACTCATTGGCGTCTTCACCTCGCCGCCCCCTAATCTGGCAGCATCTCTAGCGCCCCGGCGCAATGCTTCGAGGAAATCATCCATGCCGCTGAAGCCCAAAGACGCGCCCGATCTCGGCCAGTTCTCCTGGGAGGACCCGTTTCGGCTGGACGGCCAGCTCACCGACGAAGAGCGCATGCTGCGCGACGCGGCGCGCGCATTCGCGCAGGAGAAGCTCCAGCCGCGCGTCATCGAAGCCTATCGCGAGGAAAAGACCGACCCCGCGATATTCCGCGAGATGGGCGAGATGGGTCTTCTCGGTGCCACGGTTCCCGAGGACTATGGTGGTCTGGGCGCCTCCTATGTCGCCTACGGGCTGATCGCGCGCGAAGTGGAGCGGGTGGATTCGGGCTATCGCTCGATGATGTCGGTTCAGTCCTCTCTCGTCATGTATCCGATCCATGCCTACGGTTCGGAAGAGCAGCGCCGACGCTACCTGCCCAAGCTCGCCAGCGGCGAATGGATCGGCTGCTTCGGCCTGACCGAGCCGGACGCCGGTTCCGATCCGGCGGGCATGCGCACCACCGCCCGCAAGACGGACGGCGGCTANGTCCTGAACGGGNCGAAGACCTGGATNTCCAACGCGCCGATCGCCGACGTCTTCGTGGTCTGGGCCAAATCCGAGGCCCATGGCGGCAAGATTCGCGGCTTCGTTCTGGAGAAGGGAGCCAAGGGCCTGTCGGCGCCCAAGATCGGCGGCAAGCTGAGCCTGCGCGCCTCGATCACCGGCGAGATCGTCATGGCCGACGTGGAGGTGCCCGATGATGCGCTTCTGCCCGATGTGGAAGGGTTGAAGGGTCCGTTCGGCTGTCTCAATCGGGCGCGCTACGGAATTTCGTGGGGCGTACTCGGTGCCGCCGAATTCTGCTTCCACGCCGCGCGCCAATACGGGCTGGACCGCAAGCAATTCGGCAAGCCGCTGGCGCAGACGCAGCTTTTCCAGCTCCGCCTCGCCGACATGATGACCGACATCTCGCTCGGTCTTCAGGCCAGCCTGCGGGTCGGGCGGCTTCTGGACGAGGCGCAGGCCGCACCGGAAATGATCTCGATCGTCAAGCGCAACAATTGCGGCAAGGCGCTGGAGATCGCGCGCCGGGCGCGTGACATGCATGGCGGTAACGGCATCTCGGAGGAGTTCCAGGTGATCCGCCACATGGTCAACCTCGAGACCGTCAACACCTACGAGGGCACGCACGACGTCCATGCGCTGATCCTCGGCCGGGCCGTCACCGGCCTGCAGGCCTTCTTCTGAGGAGCGGCGGAATGGCTGGCGCGGCGCCCCGGGACTTGCCCCCGCTCTCGGGTCTGAAAGTGGTCGAACTGGCCCGCATCCTGGCCGGGCCCTGGATCGGCCAGACGCTGGCCGATCTCGGCGCCGAGGTCGTCAAGGTCGAGGCGCCCGGCGGCGACGACACGCGCCGCTGGGGGCCACCCTTCGTGGAGCAGGATCTGCCGGACGGACGGTACGACCGAACGGCAGCCTATTTCCACGCCGCCAATCGGGGCAAGCGGTCGATCACCTGCGATTTCGAACGGGAAGCCGACCTCGCCATGCTTCGCGATCTCGTTCGCGATGCCGACATTCTGATCGAGAATTTCAAGGTCGGCGGACTCAAGCGGTTCGGCCTCGACTACGAGACCATCGCTGCGCTCAATCCACGTCTCGTCTACTGCTCCGTCACGGGCTTCGGGCAGAGCGGTCCGCTTGCTCATCTGCCTGGCTACGACTTCCTGATCCAAGGCCTGTGCGGGATCATGGACCTGACCGGCGATCCAGCAGGCGAGCCGCAGAAGATCGGCGTCGCCTGGATCGACATTCTGACCGGTCTCTACGGCACGATCGGCATCCAGGCCGCGCTCGCCGAGCGTGAGCGCTCCGGCCGGGGGCAGCATGTCGACCTGTCGCTTATGGACTGCGGCGTCGCCGCGCTGGCCAATCAGGCCATGAACTATCTGGCGAGCGGCACCGCGCCTCGGCGCATGGGCAACGCCCATCCCAATATCGTGCCTTATCAGGTCTTTCCGGTCGCGGATGGACACGTCATCGTCGCCTGCGGCAACGACCGGCAGTTCGCCGCCTTCGCCGCGATCCTGGATCTGCCCGAATTGGCCGCGGACCCGCGCTATGCGACCAATCCGGCGCGGGTGGAGAACCGCGAGCCTCTTTGCGCGCTTCTAGGGACACGCACCGTGCGTCTGGAGCGTGACCCGTTGATCGCGGCCATGCAGGGGGTCGGCGTGCCCGGCGGTCCGATCAACGATGTCGCCGGAGCGATCAACCATCCTCAGGTGCAGCATCGGGGCCTGCGGATCGAGCCGGGCGGAGTTCCGGGCCTTCGCACCCCCATTGTCTTCTCACGAAGCCCGCTGGTGACCGATCTGGCCTCGCCCGCGCTGGGTGAGGCCGACACGCTGCCGCGCGCTCCCGAAGCCCCGTGAACCAGCGGCTTCATTCCGCGAACGACATCTTGTTAGGAGGCCGTACACCATGAAAATTCTCGTCTGCGTGAAGCGCGTCGTCGACTACAACGTGAAGATCCGGGTGAAGGCAGACGGTTCGGGAGTCGAACTGGCCAATGTGAAGATGTCGATGAACCCGTTCGACGAGATCGCAGTGGAGGAGGCGGTCCGGCTCAAGGAAAATGGCGGCGCGACCGAGATCGTCGCCGTCTCGATCGGCCCGGCCCAGGCCGCCGACACGATCCGCACCGCGCTCGCCATGGGCGCCGATCGCGGCATCCTCGTGAAGGCCGAGGGCACGGTCGAGCCGCTCGCCGTCGCCAAGATCCTGAAGGGCGTGGTCGAGGCGGAACGGCCCGATCTCGTCATTCTCGGCAAGCAGGCGATCGACGACGACTGCAACCAGACCGGCCAGATGCTCGCCGGTCTGCTCGGCTGGAGCCAGGGCACCTTCGCCTCCAAGCTCGAGATCGAGAGCGGCTCGGCCAGCGTCACCCGCGAGGTGGACGGCGGCCTGCAGACGGTGGGCCTCACCCTGCCGGCGATCGTCACGACGGATCTGCGCCTCAACGAGCCGCGCTACGCCTCGCTGCCCAACATCATGAAGGCCAAGAAGAAGCCGCTGGAGGAGAAGACCGCCGCCGATTTCGGCGTCGACACCAGCCCGCGCCTGGAGGTCCTGAAGACCGCCGAGCCCAAGGGCCGGCAGGCCGGTGTCAAGCTCGGCTCGGTGGACGAGCTGGTCTCGGCGCTCAAGGGCGCCGGACTGGTTTAACGATTCTCGTCTGAGCCCAGTCCACCGTCTCGCCGCTTCTTCCCGTTTCGAGGTTCATCCCATGACCACGCTCCTGATCGCCGAACATGACAACGCCCATCTCTCCGGCGAAACCGCCAAGGCGCTGACCGCCGCGCTGCAGCTCGGCGGCGAAGTGCACATCCTGGTGGCGGGCGAGGGCTGCGCGGCGGTCGCGGACGCCGCCGCCAAGCTGTCCGGCGCCGCCAAGGTGCTCGTCGCCGACGCCGCGCTCTACGGCCATGCGCTGGCCGAGCCGCTGGCCGCCCTCCTGGTGCAGCTCGCCCCGGCCTTCGATGCGATCGTCGCGCCGTCCACGGCGGCGGGCAAGAACGTTCTGCCGCGTGCCGCCGCGCTGCTCGACGTCATGCAGGTCTCGGACGTCATCGCGGTGCTTGGGCCCGACACGTTCGAGCGGCCGATCTATGCCGGCAACGCGTTGGAGACCGTGCGCTCGCGCGATGCGATCAAGCTTCTGACGGTGCGCACGAGCGCCTTCGCGGCGGCCGGCGAGGGGGGCTCGGCCCCGGTCGAGAGCGTCGGCGCGGCGGGCGATCCCGCCCTGTCGCGCTTCCTCGGTCAGGAGGTCGCCCATTCCGAACGGCCCGAGCTTTCCGGCGCCAAGATCGTCGTCTCGGGCGGGCGGGCGCTGGGAAGCCACGAGAAGTTCGAGGAGGTCATGCTGCCGCTGGCCGACAAGCTGGGGGCCGCGATCGGCGCGAGCCGCGCGGCGGTGGACGCGGGCTACGCGCCGAACGACTGGCAGGTCGGCCAGACCGGCAAGGTCGTCGCGCCCGACCTTTATGTGGCGGCGGGCATTTCAGGCGCGATCCAGCATCTGGCGGGCATGAAGGACTCGAAGGTCATCGTCGCCATCAACAAGGACGAGGACGCGCCGATCTTCCAGGTCGCCGACTTCGGTCTCGTCGGCGACATCTTCACGCTCGTGCCCGAGCTCACCTCCAAGCTTTGATCCATCGTCGCAGAGGGCGTCTTCCATGAGCGAGATCAGCATCGTCGGCATTGTCGGCGCCGGGCAGATGGGAACCGGCATCGCCCAGGTCGCCGCCCTCGCCGGGTTCGACGTCGTTCTCTACGACGTGAGCCTCGAGCAGGCGCGCCAGGGCCTCGCTAAGGTGCGGGCGGGGCTCGACCGGCAGGTGGCGGCTGGCAAGCTGGCGGCGGAGCTGCGCGACGCCGCGCTCCTGCGCCTCAAGCCCGCCGACGGCGTCAACGATCTCGCCCCGTGCGACCTTGTGATCGAGGCGGCGACCGAGAAGGAGGAGATCAAGCGGCGCATCTTCGCGCAGGTCTGCCCGGTCCTGCGCCCCGACGCGATCCTCGCCTCCAACACGTCCTCGATCTCGATCACGCGGCTTGCCGCCGGCACCGACCGGGCGGAGCGCTTCCTCGGCATCCATTTCATGAACCCGGTGCCGGTCATGAAGCTGGTCGAGCTGGTGCGCGGCATCGCCACCGACGACGGCGTGTTCGAGGCCTCCAAGCGCTTCGTCGAGCGGCTGGACAAGACGATCATCGTGTCGGAGGATTTTCCCGGCTTCATCGTCAACCGCATCCTGATCCCAATGATCAACGAGGCGATCTACACGCTGCACGAGGGCATCGGCTCGGTGGAATCGATCGACGCCTCGATGCGGCTCGGCGCCAACCATCCGATGGGGCCGTTCCAGCTCGCCGACTTCATCGGCCTGGATACGTGCCTGTCGATCATGCAGGTGCTGCATGACGGGCTGGCCGATTCAAAATACCGGCCCTGTCCGCTTCTGGTGAAATATGTCGAGGCCGGCTGGCTCGGCCGCAAGGCCAAGCGCGGCTTCTACGACTATCGCGGCGAGGTGCCGGTCCCCACCCGCTGAGGCACGAAAGGCGCCTAGCAGTGCCATCTGACCGATTGCTGAAGTCGCCTCGAGCATCGCTGAGGTTTCATGGCGTGACTACGTGTCCCAATCTCCGATCCAAGCCTGGATGTCCAGCGTTCGCCGATCTTTGGTAGTCTCGGCCAACGCAACCTATCCGGAACGACATCGTGCAGTCGGAACCCTCGCTAAGTTCCATAAGCAATCTTACGCAATATCGCACGAGACTGGGGAACGTCTTGTTCTGCCTGCGCTTTTGGCAGCGATAACGGACAATTCCGGGCAGATAATAGGTGTTGCACGAACGTAGCTCGACGCCGAACGAGGCGCTGTGGCCGACATCAAAAACCCCAAGCGCGTCATGGGCGATCTCTATGGCAATGCCGTGCGGTTCGGACGAGCCGGCACCGTCCTCGGCTGCGGTGAAGGGATCGAGACGATGCTGTCTGTCGGCACCGCCCTGCCGAAGCTGCCGATCGCGGCCTGCCTGACCGCCACCCATCTCGGTCTTTTCGAGGTGCCCAATGGCGTCGAGCAGGTGTGGGTGTTCCGCGACAACGACGAGGCCGGGCGTCGAGGCACCCTCCATCTGCGCGAGCGGCTGCGGGAGGCCGGACGATCTATCCGGGTGCGCGAGATCGTGCCTGTCCTGGGCGATTTCAACGACG
>NZ_ARQE01000036.1 GCF_000382705.1 Aureimonas ureilytica DSM 18598 = NBRC 106430
CCCGATCCTGCGAGCGCCAGCGCACCGCCGTGGCAATCGCGATCCCAAACCGCTCAGCCGCTACATGGGTCGAGGCGCCCTCGCGCATCGCCCGCAAAACCCGATGCCGAAGATCGATCGACAAAGCTCTTGCCATCCTTGCCTCCCTTCCGATCGACAGAGGGAATCATGAATGACGCTAAGACTCTACCCGGAGGGAAAACGCTCTAGGGCCTGTTAGCGCCTGATCCAATCGAGGGCTGCGGCGAGGCAGAGGACGCCGAGGAAGATGGCGGCGGTCTTCTCGTAACGGGTGGCGACGGCGCGCCACTCCTTGAGCCGGGCCCACAGGCGTTCGACCCGATTGCGGTTGTTGTAGATCCAGTCCGGGCAGGCGACAGGCGCCTCATGGCGAAGTGGCGGGATGGCAGGCCGGGCGCCCAAGTCCCAGATGTGCTGGCGGAAGGCATGACTGTTATAGCCGCGGTCGGCCACGACCCACTTTGGGACGCCGGGCAATCGATCCAAAAGTGGGATGCCATGCGGCAGTTCGTGGGCCTGTCCTGGCGCCAGGCGGAAGGCAATCGCTCGCCCGGCGCCGTCGGCCATCACGCAGGCCTTGGTGCCGTGGCCACCACGAGATCGGCCAAGCGCTTCACGGCCATCTCGCTCCTTTGCAGATCCCCCTTTCGCCTGGCACCTGCCGCTTGTCTGTGGGCGCGGATGTTCGTGCCGTCCAGGAACACCATGTCGAGCCTGACGCCGCGCTCCTGAACCAGCCCAAGAAGCCTTTCCCAGACGCCAAGCCGCGCCCAGCAGATGAAGGTCTGCGCCGCCATCCACCATGGGCCGAACTCGGCAGGCAGAGCACGCCACTTCGCTCCGTTCTGATGACGCCAGAGGATCGCCTCGATCGTCCGACGAAGGTGCGGGCTCGGAACCTTCGCATGCGGGCGGCACGCCTCGATCAGTGGCTCCAAATCAGACCATTGCTCGTCACTCAGCATCTGCGCCCTTCTCCTCATGGGAAAAGCCAGCGACATAGAGTCGGCCTCTGGCGCTAACAGGCCATAACGGCCTTGGCGCTACCAGGGCGAAAACGTCAGCTCGCCAAAATGGCGGTAATCGAGACCGACCCTGAAGGCCGTCTCGATCAGCCCATGGACTTCGCCCATCGCCACCTGCCTTCCAAAGGACCCGCTCTGTTCAGGTTGCGGGAAATCCATCAGGACAATCCGAAGATGACGGGCATCCTCGATATCGTCCGGAATGTCAGCCTCGATATAGAATTGGATTGTTCTGTCCTCCTCATCGATCAGGCCGAGGAAGTTCCCTTCCACAGCGCGGATCTGGTCGGACCAGATCAGGCCAGCCGCGTGCAGATCAACCTCTTGAGCCTGTTCGGGGGGCACGCCGACGCCGCAATCGTTCCAGAACGCTCTCATCCGCTACTCATCGATTAGAAGGTTCTGAGGAACGCTCAGCGCATCGGAAATCCTCGCTAGCTCCTTAGCGCTAGTCCGTTAGCCAGTACAAACCGATCTGATCCAAGCCCCTGAAGGAGCCCGGATCAGATCCAGCCTCGGCGATCGATGGGGTCTTATCCTGAGAAACAGGTCGAGCTTCAGGCACTCATACGTTCAAATTCGTCGCTCATATCGATATCAAAACCGCTATTGGCCTTCCTTGGGTTTTCGCGCGACATCGTTGCACCGTGCTGCGCACCGAATGCCTGCACTCGTTGTCTTAGCGCCTGAACGCTTTCCTGCCGAGGCGACGGAGCTAACCCAGCCCCTGCGTGTTGCTCACTGACCCGAAAGTACCCTGCCCGTTCGCTCAATCGCCCGGCTTCAGCCGAAAGCTGGGATGCCGTCGCGGACATTTCATTGGCTGCGCCAGCGTTGGCCTGTGTCACTTGATCCAGTTGAAGGATCGCTTGATTGATTTGCTCAGTCCCGATCGACTGCTCGCGGCAAGCCGCCGAAATTTCGGATACCAACTCTGCCGTACGCTGGATATCGGGTACGAGCTGGTTCAGCAACGTACCCGCCTCTTCCGCTACGATCAGCGTATCGGTCGACAAGTTATTGATCTCTGTAGCGGCGACTTGGCTGCGCTCGGCGAGTTTGCGGACCTCGCTTGCCACGACAGCAAAACCTTTGCCATGCTGACCGGCACGTGCCGCCTCGATGGCAGCGTTCAACGCCAACAAATCGGTCTGACGGGCTATCTCCTGCACAACGGCAATCTTGTCGGCAATGGTACGCATTGCGTTCACAGATTTGGCAACCGCTTCGCCAGATCGAGTGGCATTTTCAGCTGCTAGCGTCGCAATCTTTTCCGTCTGTGTCGCGTTGTCCGAGTTTTGCCGAACGTTCGCGGCCATTTCTTCAATGGCTGCAGACGCTTCTTCACTCGCGGCAGCTTGCTCGGTCGAACCCGATGAAAGTTGCATCGCGGACGCGGCAGATTGAGTAGAGCCTGATGCCACTTGTTCAGCGGACGTCCGCACGTCCGTCACAATCCCACGCAATGTCGAAGACATCGCGGCCATGGCACGCTCCAACTCCGCGATCTCGTCGGACCCCTTGGCATTCGCGTCTTGGGTCAAATCGCCCTTCCCGATTGCTGTGGCAAGGTTCACCGACCGACGCAAGCGACGCGCCGTCGACAACGACAACCATGCTGCAATGCCGCCCCCAGCCAGCACCGCAGCAATCACGAGGCCGATCGCGAGGTTGCGGGTTTCTACGTAGCTCGCTTCCGATTCTGCTTTGAAGGCCTCGGCCCGTTCGTTTGCTCTGACCGTCAGCTGTCCGACAATCTTGGCAACCGCGTCGCTTGCTGGACGCTGCTTCTCGACGATAAATTGGCTGAGGGCGGCCGCGCGCTTGAGAAGCCCTTTGTCGCCGCTTGTCCGAAGTTCGGCAAACAGGTTTCCCGCTTTGACATTCAGTTGCTCGACGTCGGAACGCAAGCCTGTCGGAAGCACGCCACGAAGGGTTTCAAGATTTGCGCGAACGGAAACCGCAAGCTCGTTCAATTCCGTGCTGCTCGCTTGGATCCTCGCATGATCGGTATCGACGATGATGCTCAGCGTAGCGATGACCGATGTCAGGACGCCAGCATCGGTTTCTGCCAGGAGACGCAGTGGCTCTGCGCCGAGGTTCGCTGCGATAACCTTCTCCATCATGGCGTCGATCGCGGAGCGGACCGTGGCGAGAGCAGACGCCGAATGGGTCAGCACATCTTGTGCTTCATTCGGGTTCACCAGCATTGCATCCGCCATGATCTGATCGGCCACCGGGCGCAGGGCATCGATCGAGGGACGAAGTTCGGCCATGGCGAGCTTACCTTCCGATGTCTGGACACCGGTTTCATATCGGTCGAGGGACGCTATCAGCTTCGTCCAGGCGTCCTCATAGGACTTCATCTGAGCTGCCCGAACGTCGGGTGAGGCTTCCGCAGCGATGTTTCGAGCAAATCGGCGCGTCGCTTCGAGGCTTGCTGAGATTTCGCCTAGTCCCTGCACCTGTTGGAACGGACGTTCTGTGAACCGCACCAGGGTTTGGTTGCTTTGGCCTAACGCCTGAACGCCGAAGTACCCCACAGCTGTCGTCATAATAAGAACAGTTGCAAACCCTGCGCCCAGCTTCATACCGATAGGAAATTTCATCATTTAGCCTTTGTAATAGATCCAATGTATGGAAATTTTGAAATGGATTAGTAACTTTTTCGTTGACAGGGCATGGCTTTGTCCAAAAATTTGCCAGGTAAAAGAATCTTTTCATGTTCATCTCTAATATTTGAGAGGTACATGCCTTCTGCATCGACAAGAGTTACTTATTGTTGAGTGTTGTTGATATATAGTCGGGCCATTAAATGGCTGAGATTTGGTTTAATGCTACTTTTTCGATGGAGTTGACGCGAGGCAATCTGACGGGCGAGGAGTGGCTGGTGATCGACGATCTTTTGCTAAGCAAAGGTCGCAAGGCGAGTCCGTCGCACGACCATCGTCAGCTCCTCGACGGGATAATGTTCATCTTGCGTACCGGCTGAGGTAGCCAGCTTCGTCTTGTTTGAGATGCGCATGGCCATACCAAAGAATCCTATGGCTCATTATTCCACCTAAATGTTTACATAAGTTGTAAACACTATACTCTCGGCGGTTGTACTACTCATCGACCAGCAAGTCCGCAGGAGTTCCCAGCACATTGGAAATCCTCGCTAGCTCGTCAGCGCTAGCTGTCGATCCTTGCTCGATCTCCGCCAGCCGCTCCTCGGTGATGCCAGCTTTCACGACCACGTCGTGCTGCGATCGTCCCGTCGACTGGCGGAACGCCTTCATCACCGGCGTCCCATCCTCGATCGCATCCACCGCGGTATCAGCAATTTCGTATTCGGTCTCGCTCATCGTTGAGGCCTTCTGGTGGTGGCGCATCTGTGCCCCCTGAAGAGCGGCGACGTTGGCCTTGCGTTCCAACACCGTGTCCAGAAGCGTTTGCCAGGACCTTGCTGCCGTCAGGTGACGCTCCCTGACCTGCGGCAGGTTCGTCGCCTCCGCTGCTGCGAGACACTCCGCCAACCTTGCCCGGTAGACCTCCTCACTGTCCATCATCGGCGCCATCCCGTCTCGACCCCTTCGCCACGACGCGCAGAGCACCGTCGGGCAAAGGACGCTGCAACGCCGCAGCCTCGGCCCATGGTGCCTCGAGCCAGATGCCCATCTCTTCAGCCGTCGTCAGGATCACCGGCATTGCTTTGGGGTGGATCGGCGCCACGACCGCATTCGGCTCGGTCGTCAGGAAGCCGTAGAGGTCCGCATTCACCTCTCCCTCCTTCACCTTCCGGGTCGACGTCCAGTTCGTCCAGAGGCCCGCGAACACCATCAAGGGCCGTTCGTCGCTGGCTGCAAACCACGCCGGCACCTTCTTGCCGTCCACCGTGTCGTACTCGCTGAAGCTCGTCATCGGCACGAGGCAGCGATGCTCCGGTCCAAGCCAGCGTCGCCAGTGCGGGCTCTTGGTGTTGCGGATGTTGGTGACGCCACCGTCAACCGCCTTGCCCTTCAGTGCGAAGGCGGGTGATGGCATGCCCCAGCGCGCCATCGTCAGCTCGCGCTCGCATCCGATGGTCCGCACGATCGGCGCCATGGTGTCGAGAAAAACGCCCGGCAACGGAGGCAGATTGCCGGTTCGATCGACTGCCGCACGGGTGAACTCAAGGATGGCCGCTTGGCCCTTGGTCAGGCTGTAAAGATTGCACATGCTGATGGATGTGCAGTTCGCTCGGCGATCGTCCAGCGCGACCATTCGATGGACGCTTCAATCGAGGCCCGACCTTAGTCCGCCTGACACGTCCAGAGCCATCCATACGGACCCGTCCCCTTCGGGGTCGGGGTCTCTCTCTCTGACTAAGGCATTTTACGTCAGGCCATCCGGCGTCAAGGACTGCGCGGTCCCCCCCAATTTTCACGGCCTAAGGGCCGAGAAAATCGGCTCCCCCGCTTGCCGGCTCCGCCGGTCGTCTGCGACGATCCTTGACCCCTCTGGCCTACAATGTGGGCTCCTTTCGTCAGCGAAAGGAGAACATCATGTCTGATTTCAAAGCATCCACCCTGCTCTCGAACCTCAAGCGCATCCAGCCGAAGGTGGCCGTGCGCGGGAAAGCCTGTGCCGGCGCTCTCGCCCGACAGGCGCACGCCAAGCTCGCCGAAGAACTGAAGACTCTCATTGACGGTTTGGAGGATGGCTCGGATCTTGAGGAGATCGAGTGGTTCTGGCACGCACACCGTCCCATTGCCCTCCTCGAACCGGTCCGGGTCTCTGTCCGCGTCGAGAAGAACACGATGCCGAACCTTCCCAACACGACCGACACCAGCCTCACCGAAGGCGATCTGGAAGGGCTCACCGCCATCCTCGACAAGCTGGAAACGACCTGCGGTCTGCGCTTCGTGCCGCGCGAGGTGGTGCGCATCGCCGCCTGAGACAGGCAGGCTTTCGCTGGGCTGACGGTTCGGGAGGGAGCGTCCCTCCCAATTCCTTGCTGCGCCACATATGGCCCGGGTCGGCCCTCTCTCTCAAGGACACCCATGCTGAAGCTCACGGCCAAAGAAATCGCGGTCATCGATATGCGTTTGGACCGCTCGCTCAATGGCCTGGTGTCGGCCAAGGAGCATCTGGCCGAACAGCGGCGGACCTATACCGGGCTCTCGATCGACACCGCTGACCAGATCGCCCTGGTCGAAGCCCTGTGCCAGTCCCTTCCCGATCCCACGCTGTTTCGAGACAAGATCAACCGTCTCAAGAAGCGCCTGGAGGTGTTCGAGGATCTCATGTTCAACCCGCAGGACAAGGCCGAGATCCTCGGCGCCATTGCGGTGCGGCCGAACACCGCCCATGAAATGGATCGGGAGATGGCCAGGAAGGCGGGGTAGCCTTCTGTCCTTGCTGATATATCCCCTGTTGGCGCCGCGAGGCGGCGCGGGGGCGGTTCCAGCGCCCTATCCTACCTTTCCTCCCTGATGACGTCCCAGGATACGGGACGGCCTCGGGCGTCAAGGACGATGGTCCCCCCAAAATGCTGCGNATTTCGGCTCCCCCATCGCCGGCTCCGCCGGTCGCCTGGCGGCGATCCCTGACCCCCTTCTCCCTTACCCGTGGGTCTTCCTTCGTCATCAACGAAGGAGCTTCAAATGACCTACGACATCTTCGCCGAGATCGCCGAACTGCGCGCC
>NZ_ARQE01000037.1 GCF_000382705.1 Aureimonas ureilytica DSM 18598 = NBRC 106430
TGCCGTTTCCACCGCCGCTGTTGCCGCTCGGTCCGCCGTTCCCGTTACCGTTCCCGTTGTTGCCGTTGCCGTTTCCGCCGCCGTTGTTGCCGCTCAGTCCGCCGTTGCCGCCGAATCCTCCGTTGCTGTTCGTTCCAGCGTCGCTCTTCTCGCCTCCACGCGAATCGGACTCACCGCTTCGGCTGGACGTCTCGCTCGCTCCGCCGTTGGGTCCTGCGGACGTGCTGACGATCCCAGAATTGTTCCGATCATTGGAATCGCCCCCGAAACCGCCAAACCCGGAGCTCTCGGCAGAACGGGATGAGGCGATGCCGGTGTCGCTTGCCGGCGACGCGGCCTCGGCCCTGCCGGCGGATCGACTGGCAGCACTGCCGCTCATGGCAGCTTGCTCGCTTCGAAAGCTGCCGAGACTCTGCCCAACTGGAGCAACGCTAGGGGCGGATGGCTTGCCCGCCGTCACCGCAGCGGCGTTGATCCCCGCCGTGACGAGACCCGGTGCAGAAGTGGACACACTTGCGCGCTGCCCGGCACTTACTCCTGCCGTCTCACCCGTCTGGATATCCCGTACCTGGACGAGGCCGCGCTCGACACCGATCTTCGCATCTGTCTTCGAAACGCTGATCGTAAAGGACGTCCCCTTCACCACCGCTGCCATGTACGGTGTCTGAACAGTGAAGTGCGGCGCTGAACGCTTTTCGATGTCGAACTCGATGCTGCCAATCCGTTGGAGAACTTCTGTCTTCGAACTGAACCCATGTTGCGGCCGTACGACAGCAACGCTCCCGGGCCCGAGTGTCATGATGTTGTTCTCGCTCGACAGGCGCACGCGTCCGGACTTGGCTGTCGCGATCGTCAGGCCCTCAGGCACCAGCATCCCGACCTTCAGAGCGGTGCGTTTCTCGATGCTTTCGATCGTCCAGGCCGTCCCGCTGATGCGCTCGACACGCCATTCACCGGCCCAACCGACATCGGCGTTGAACAATGCAGCCAGGAAGGGGACCAGAAGAGACAGACGTGCGCGCATCGGATCGAGCCATGTTTCGATCCTTGCAGCTTGGCACATGGCTTATGAAGACCGTCTAACCAAGTAGGTCAAACTGGTCCCGATTATCCGATGGAAACCCGAAACGAACGAGAAGTTTCAGTCCTATGCAATGAAGCGCGTCGGCGGGGACGCTAGGCCACTTACCAGCGAATGAGCAGCTAAACTTCGTAGAATGAAAGCATCTGCCTACGTCAGGATCGTTAATCGCTATCGTCTAGGTGATCGGCATCCAGCCATGGTTACTCTTATAACGATCAACCATGGCCGCTTCGCACACTCCATAACATGAAGCGTACTGGAAGCTTTCCGCCCGATCCGGCCACGGGGGCAGACGTCCCAAACCGGACCTGTAGCTATCAATTCAAGCCTGCCGCTGGTCGACATCGGACGTTCGACTGAAAGCGGACCTCTCGAAAGCAATGAAACGTGTGTGGATTGAGGTCGACGCCCGGATCGCAGCCAGCTACCAGACGAACGGATCCACGACCCATCGGAGCGCTATGACGACGTCCACGCCAGTTACGCCCGTCACCCGCCCATCGATCCCGCGCGGCATCTGGGCGCTCGGTTTCGTCAGCATGTTCATGGACGTCTCGTCGGAGATGATCCACTCTCTCCTACCAATTTACATGGTGACCGTGCTCGGCACCTCGACGCTGGCCGTCGGCATCATCGAGGGCATCGCCGAGGCCACAGCGTCCATCGTCAAGGTGTTCTCCGGGGCACTTAGCGACCGACTCGGCAAGCGCAAGCTGCTCGCCGTCGTCGGCTACGGGCTGGGTGCCCTGACCAAGCCCGTGTTCCCGCTGGCGGGCGGTCTCGACGTGCTGGTTGGCGCCCGCTTTGTCGATCGCGTTGGCAAGGGCATCCGTGGCGCGCCGCGCGACGCCCTGGTCGCCGACCTCGCGCCGCCCGAGGTGCGCGGGGCAAGCTATGGCCTGCGCCAGTCGCTAGACACGGTCGGCGCCTTCTCTGGCCCGCTTCTCGCCGTCGCCCTGATGTGGATGTTCGCCAACGACTTCCAGACCGTGTTCTGGGTCGCGGTCATACCGGCCTTCCTCTCGCTCGCCGTGCTGATGGCGGGCGTCCGCGAGCCGGCGCATCCGGGCGAGCGTCGTCCAGCCCGCATTCCCCTGCGCCGACGCGAGCTGGCACAGCTCGGGCAACCGTACTGGATGGTGGTCGCCGTCGCGACGGTGTTCACGCTTGCGCGCTTCAGCGAGGCGTTCTTGCTCTTGCGAGCGCAGGAACTCAGCGTGCCCGCTTTCTCGATCCCACTCGTGCTGGTGCTGATGGGAGTGGCCTACTCGGTGTCGTCCTACCCCGTAGGCGTCCTCTCCGATCGGATGGACCGGACGCGGCTGCTGGCCGCTGGCATGATCCTTCTGGCGGGCGCCGACGTCGCGCTGGCCCTCGCTCCGAACCTTGCCGTCGCGGCGGTCGGGGTGGCGCTGTGGGGCCTCCACATGGGCTTCACGCAGGGGGTGATCGCGGCGCTCGTCGCCGACGCCTCGCCGAAGGAACTGCGTGGCACGGCCTTTGGGGTCCTCAACCTTGTGACGGGCGTTGCCCTGCTCCTCGCCAGCGTGGCGGCCGGGGGACTATGGGAGGCGTTCGGATCCGCCGCGACCTTCCTCTTCGGTGCGGGACTTGCGGTCGCCTCGCTCGTGGTTCTCGCGCTCACGCGTTCGGCCCGGCCGGGGACATCGGCATGACAATTGCCGTCTAGGCCGTGGTCTTGCGCTAGCTATAGGAAGTGTCCGCTTATGAAGCGGCGCGACCGGAAGCTGCCTGACCGGTTTCCACCCAACCGAGCCGATAAAAGCTGAGAAAGCGGAAATCTGGAAGCGGACCATCCGCTTCGGGCCCATGCGCGCCTCCGGGATAGGGCCGGGTCATTGATACCCGTAGAAGCGAAGTAAATAGCTCGTTCCGAGCATCCCCCCGAATCCAGCGACGACACAGGCGAGCGCCACGATGTTCCCGAAAGGCCTCATACGCTTACGCTCAGCGTCACGCATGAGCGGTTCTGTTATGGCTCCCAGCAGCAGCATCACGAAACCCATGACGATCGAGGGACCGACCAAGAAGGAAGCCATCGACCAGACGCTGATCTCGGCTGCGCCTTATCGAGCGAGCCTCAAACGGTCGAAGATGGTAGGCCACAATATAGCTGTCCCGGCCGCCACGCAGCCAAGTCCGTAAAGGCGCGCTTTCACATCGGCATCTCCCGTCATGGATCGAGCGGAGCTGGCACGTTTCTCCTGGCACACGCAACCACAGCAATCGATCCACGGTTGCCGCCCCGGTCATCGGCACAGCCGACCGAAAGCTGGTATTCCCCCACCATCAAACGATGCATGACCTCCGACTTTGAGACGCGGCCGCGGGCGTCATCGGTCGGCAAACCAGGCGTCTGCACTGAGGCAAAGCGAAGTGGACCGCATGCCGCTTCTTCTCGGCCACCTCCAGACGATCAGGCCGACCCGGCCAAAGCAGGGCCCACCCTGGCACGACATTAATGCGCCGCTCACTTGACGAATTTACAATTATTCGTAAAGTAATCGCAATCCAGCGGAGCTTCCATGACCCTTTCCCGATTCGCCACCCGCCTCAATTCCTTCGGCTCCGCGCCGCATCTGTTCTGGCCGGACCTCTCGGGTAAGCCGACCTTCATGCAGATGGCCGAGCGTGCCGCGACTGCCAGCGGCCTCACCGATGTCGATCTGAACTTTCCTGACCACGTGACGGACGACGCCAAGGCGGTCGGCCGCCGCATCAACGACCTCGGCCTGTCGGTCAACGGCCTGGCCATGCGCTACTACACCAATCCGGCCTTCAAGCTTGGCGCCTTCACGAACCCGGATAAATCCGTGAGGCGTGAGGCCATCGATATGACGAAGCGCGGCGTCGATGCCGCGCGCGCCATGGGCGCAGACCTGATGACGCTCTGGCTCGGCCAGGACGGGTTCGACTATAATTTCCAGCTCGACTACGCGCAGGCTTGGGACCTCGAGATCGTCGGCATTCGCGAAGTCGCCGAGCATGATCCGGCCTGCCAGATTTCGATCGAGTACAAGCCCGACGAGCCTCGCGCTCACGCCCTGCTGCGCGACTGC
>NZ_ARQE01000038.1 GCF_000382705.1 Aureimonas ureilytica DSM 18598 = NBRC 106430
TCGTACCATCCTTCGGAGCCGTCTCGATCGACTGCCAGTCCTCAGCCCCCTTCTTCTCCGCCTCTGCCAGCGCTTCGGAGAGGCGGGCGATGGTGGCGGCTGCTTCTTCCAGAGCGGAGGCGGCATCTCGGATGCGCTGGCGAACCTGCGAAAACGGAAGTGGCTGATTTATCAAAGGCTGGTCACACTCTCGCAGCCGCTCGATCAGGTCGCGCTCACTCATCGGACGCGCCCTCCCTGGAAGCGGAGCGGGCGGCGTCATCGGACGCGACGAGGCGATCCCAGATGCGCGATAGATGGCCGCCCTTGGCTTCGTTTCTCGCGTACCACCAAGCACCCCGCGCGTCGGAAATAATCCCGCTCGCCGTCTCCAGCGCCTTCCGCGCATCGTCGCGCTCGCGCTTGAAGGTCTCGGCTTCAGCTTCGGCCGGCTGAGATAAAGGGCGCGCGAGGGCGGCGGCTTTGCGCCGCTCCAGCAATTCGAGCAGACAGGATTGGGTATGCGGGAACCCATTGCGCTTACAAGCTTCGATTAGCTGACAAACCCCCGAATCCGAAACAGCAAACGCCTCAGCTTCCCAGCCCATTGCGGCCGGGGCTGGATCGGATTCGAGGGCGGCGCGTAAGGCGTCGATGGTCTCCCACGTCATATAGACGTAGGCACCTTGGCCATCGCGGGGTTGATCGTCAGGAGGCGTTTCGCTTTCGACCTCGCGCAACAGTTCCCGTACGGCATCTGCCGGCTGGGGTGAAGGGGTGGCGAGGGCTTCTGCCTCATCGGCGTGGGCCAAATCCTCAGCGCGCAGAAGAGCGCGAAGCCGTGTCTTGAGGCATCGATCCGGCGATACCTTCGAGCGCGGCACGAACCCATATGCGGCGTGGAAGTCGTCGTATGGCACGACCACAGCTTCCCCGCCCTTTGCGGCCGGTGAGGGGTTGGGGGCAGAAGCGGCTGAGATCATGGCGCGGTAGACGGCGGCGAGGATGTATCGGTCCTCGTCAATGTTTTGAGGGATTACGTCGGCCCAAGGCATCGTCCAAGCCATAACGCCATCCCGCAGCATGGCTTCGCTCGGCTCGCGCGGAACCAGCACGTATTCGCTCTCCACGCTCAGGGCAGGCGTGGCGGTGTCGTGAGAATGGGTCATGCGGCGTCTCCGAACATATCGATTTGTCCGCCATCGCGACCGAACCGAATACCCTTCGCTGATGGGTCGTATTTTTCGAAAGGGACATTGCGATAAGCACGCGTCACGACCCACCGTTGAAATCGCTTGTGGGGGCGGCTCGTCTGGTCGAACGGCATTGGGTAGGGATCAATGCCTCGCGCGGCCATCTTCTCGAAGCGATAGAAAATCCGGTCCCAGGTCTCTTTCTTATCAAACCCAATCAGCATGTAAGCCATCAGCTGGGTTGGCCGGATGCCCGCTCGCTCCAGCGTGTCCACGCCGCGCATAAACACGCCCTCATCCTTGAGGTTATCCCACGCGACATAGAGGCGGCGCTTGCCGAAGGAGGCATCGCGGAAGTCGATCGACGCCAGCGCCTCCGCCACTTCATCGGTTACCAGCCGGACGTTGATGCCTTGCGAGAAGCAGAGCTTGAAGCCCCCTATCTGCGCTTCCTCGATCCGCTCCCGCCACCATTCCTGCCCGAAGAAGTCGTTGTCGAGAAGGTGGATGTGCTTGGGGCGACCGTTGCCGCGCCAGATGTCATGAAGCGTACCAGTGGAACGGTTCGCGCCTTCCTTTTTCGGCACAACGCAAAACTTGCATTTGAGCCGGCAACCGCGCTGAGTGTAGCCGATGGATGCCGTGAAGTCGGGCCAGAAAGTAAGGTCGGCAGCGTCAGTGATACCGGGAGCAACGTCCTCGATTGTGGTTTCGCTTTGCGTGCCGGTGCCGCCGATCGCCGCTTCGGGGAAGTTGGCGGCGAAGCGTTCGGCCTTCTCTCGGCTGAACCCAAAAATCGAACTGCCATAAGCAAAATCATAGCGTTTGGGCTCGAACACGTCGCGCGTAACGGATCGGCTGAAATGGACGACGTGACCTTGACGATGATGCCACGCGCCGAGCCTCGCCAGGGCTAAGTTCGGCAGCTTCCCATCAATCTGAGTTAGGCGAACGCTTGCGCTCATTCCCCTCCCTCCTGGCCAGAAGCGGAGGAAAGAGAACGGCCTTCTGCTTTGGAGAGGGCGGCGCGGGCGCGTTCAATGGATGCCTCGTGATCGAGGATCATCTGGTCAAATATCTTGTCTGAAGGAGCAGCTTTCTTCGATCCGCGCTTGAGAAGCGAGACCGCTGCGGTCAACGAGGCAAGTGTATCTTTGGTCGCTTCCAGCAAATCGGGGGAGGCGGCAATGAGATGCGCATTGGCATCCAACTCGTCGTCGCCGCTCCTATAGCCTTCGTCGCCGCGCTGGATGACCATGCAGACAGGATCTATGCGACCCATCGGCCCAACGGGTTGGGATGACCAATAGCCAACATTCTCGTCATCAGGCTCTACTGCCCAATCTACATTTCCGCCGCCAAGCTCCCGCGGACCAGGAGTGTGCTTCATCTCCCCCATGGTCATGCCTCCTTCGAGGAGGAGCGGGTGGCGAGGGACAGCGCCCATGCGTCACCGCGTCGGTAGTTGGCCCAAGGATCATTGCGCAGGGAATGATAAGTCTCGATCCTTGAAGTCGGATCAGTGCTGTCGGCGTCCTCGGTCGTGGTGTATTCGGGCTCGTCACGCAGCACGTAGTATCCCGGCGTTTCGAGTCCGGCGTCGTCGGCCTCTTTCAAAAGCGCTTCGAACCTCCGCTGCCAATCGATAGGCATAGCTTCGAGCGCCAAGCGCGGCATAACCAGGTATGGTGTGTGGTAGAGGCGCGATGCGAGGCCGTTGAAGGGGGACTCGTCTTGCTCAACCTCAGCGGCAGGTCCGCCATTGCTTCGGTTCTCGGTCATCGGGTGATCTCCGAGATCGAGACCTGCAGGAGATGGGCGCCGTAAGGGGTGGCGAAGAAGGCGGCCCCGGCAGCAAACGAAAGTGCAAGGGCCAACAGGATGCAGCGGGCACGGCCATGCGCATCGCAGGCCGCGTCATGTCGTGCAGAGACGGATGGGCGTGCGAGCGCCCCAAATGAATTGGACATGTTCTCTCCTCATGTGGTGTTGCGCTTGGTAGGCGCACGGATGAGGGAGTCGATATACCCTCCTCGCAACATCCGAGAGAACGGTATATACCAATTCTAGTTTGTTCGTCAAACGCTATATCGGTTATCGGTAAGCGCTATCAATCCGATGAACGGATATCACGAGCTCCCGGTCGAACTCTATCTGGATCGGAGGGTTGTGCTGCGTCAGAATGAGCTTCGTCGGGGTGAACTTCACGAACTCTTTGACGAATCCGTATGGCGCATCGCCGTCCACGTCCGGGGCAATCTGCACGATCACGTCATCGCCAACCGAAACGGGCCGTCCAGGGTTGGCGACAACCGTTTCGCCGGCCTTGTACCGCGGGTACATCGAATCGCCATCAATATAGACTGCGTACACCCCGGCCACTCCACGCAACTTAGCGGGGCGAGGCTCCCAGCCGATGACTTGGCCATTGAACTGATATCGCCCGTCCGATCCACCCCGAACCTGACCAAAAGCGGGAATGACATCCGAGTCGCTTGGGATGACGGGGCCGCCCAAAGTAGCATTTGGGGTTATGACGGGAAAGCTTGTGGTCATGGGGGTGAATGAAGGATGAATGGGTGCCGGCGCTGGCGACGCGTAGTTCGCCTCCACCATTCTCTTTGCGGTTTCACGATCCTGCGGTGTAGCTTGAGCCCGTTGTCGACGAGCTTTGGCGTCCTCGGCTACTAGGGCGCGCAGTTCCTCGAGCGGAACATCCAATACCTCGGATAGCGCTATCAACTTGTTGTGGCGCGGGAGAACCTTCCCCCTCTCCACATCTGAGAGCGACGACTGGAAGTAGCCCGTCAGTTCGCCGAGCTGGATCTGGTCCAGGCCCTTCGCTTCACGAGCTTCACGTATGCGATTTCCGATCTTAGACATACCCCTCAAATACCCCATACCAGAATCTTGCGCAAATCGGCTATCGGCAGG
>NZ_ARQE01000039.1 GCF_000382705.1 Aureimonas ureilytica DSM 18598 = NBRC 106430
CTGCGCGAGCGGCTGCGGGAGGCCGGACGATCTATCCGGGTGCGCGAGATCGTGCCTGTCCTGGGCGATTTCAACGACGACCTCAGTGCCTGGGGAGCGGAGGCGTTGCGCACGCGGTTGCGGTTTGACTTAGGCGCTAGCATCGACGAGTTCGCTTGACGGGCGGGCTTGGTGCTGGCCGGGTCAGGCCACCAGCGTTTCCTTGCGGGGACGGCTCTTGGAGCGGGATGTCCGACGCGATGGATCGAGGCCGGGCGCAAGAGGCGCCCTCTGTCGGTCCTTCAAGGCTGCGCCGAGGACTATCTTCCCCGACCTTGCCACCCCATTCGACAGGTCGAACGGGGACCCCGGACTGAGGTCTCCTCGCGAGACAAGATAGCCCTTGCTTGCCTCGGCGCTAAGGCGCCGCCCCAAGGGGTTCCGGGCCTCCAGCCACGATCTTTCATCGCGCCATCCCGGCCAAGAGCCGCTCCCTCAAAGGATAAGCGCCATGACCCTCTACTCCAGCTCCTCCACCAGCCCCACCGCTCACCTCCTCGAGGAAATCCAGCTCTACGGCCTCACGGCTGAATGCGACCGCGACTACCGCCCCCTGCCCGACGCCGACATCCTCCCCCACCAGATCGGTGCGCTCATGACCTCCATGGCCGACATCTTCGGCGAAACCCGCCTCGAAGGCGAGCTGGAGGAAATGCTCTGGAGCCTCGTCAACGCCTTCCACCGCCGCCAGGCCCACACCACCAAGCGCCTCGACGACACCACCCTCAAGATCCGTGAAGCGCAGCGCGAGCAGGACGGCTCTGAGATCCGCTCCGTCGAGCTGGAGAAGCTGCTGGAAGACGGCACCGCCCTCACCGAAACCCGCAACGCCTTCGAGGCCATGCGCGATCTCGCCGCCGAGCACTACGAGGTCATGACCGGATCGCCCTGGCTGCCCCGCACCGGCTCCAAGGTCTCCCACGCGAACCTCACCGCCGCCATGATCGACAGCCGTGACTTCCTTGCCGCCAAGGCCCGGTCCGAGAACGAGGCGCATTGCCCTTCGGGCACCAAGATTGCCTTCGCCGGCGGCGCCGATTACAATGACCACGATCTGATCTGGAAGACGCTCGACGCGGCCCACACCAAGTACCCCGACATGGTGCTTCTCCACGGCGGCAGCCCGACAGGCGCCGAACTAATTGCGGCCAAATGGGCCGCCAACCGCAAAGTCCCGGCCGTCGCCTTCAAGCCCGACTGGAGCGTCGGCCGAGCCGCACCCTTCAAACGCAACGACAAGATGCTCGAACAGATGCCCCAGGGTGTCATCGTCACCCCCGGCACTGGCATCACCGAGAACCTCGCCGACAAGGCAAAAAAGCTCGGCATCAAGGTGATGCGAGTGGGGGGCTGACGCCCCCGCCAACCTCCTTCGCTAACTGCCGCCCTCGGGCGGCTTTCTCTGTTCCGGCCGTAAAGACCGCTTCATTCGAAAACATTGGATGTCACATCATGTCCGTCAGAATGCCGAGAAATTCTGACCAGGGACCTCATAGGCGTAGAGCGTTCCGAGAGCATCCGCATGGTTTAGCTTCGTGACGTCGAGCCAATCGATGACTGAACTTCAACCACGCATGGAGATCATAACCCCATGCCTCACCTGCCCATCGCGACCAATATGGCTGCCGCAAGGATCGAATTGAAACGTTGGGGAATATTTCTTACGCAACTGGAGCGGGTCGCGCTTGAATTGGTCGCGACCTGTATCGTCGACCTATCGCGTCGAAGACCCGAAGGCTGGACGGAATGGGATCTTCTCACGGAAACGACGCTCCCGTATTATCGCTTTGATCAAGGCCTTTTGCGTGATGGCGTTCTTATGGAAAGTTTCTTCGAGGCCCCCAAAACCGACATGATGAACGTCCTGGCCGCCGCCCAGTACACGATCATCTACCGAGACGAGATCGAACCTGACAATCTTGCGAAGGAGGGCTGACATGCGCTTCACCGCAGATGACGCATTCGACGTTCGGGGCACCGATGACGCCATCATTCTTGGCCTGGTTGCAGCAACAGCCATTCTAGCCCAGCACGACGCCACACTCGTTGACTTCTACGAGTTCACGGGCGCGGACATCGACGCCATCGATGCCGGCGACCTCCTAGCTTTCCTCGGCTACTGAAGGCCCCGACTATATGGCAATCTACCACATTCGCTTAGGCCGGGTGATAGCGCGGGGCCGGAGGGCTGACGCCCTCCTATCGCTTTCATACTAAGTCGAGGCATTCACCGTCGATGTCGCAGAGGTCCAATTGAACCCATTGCCGGACACCCATGGCAAAAACATGCTCGCGGCAATCGCGCAGGCCGAGCAAGCCGTCTCCCTTGGCATTCGAGACTTCAGCCGGGACCGCATGGTCTACGTGTCCGCCACCATCGGGGTCGCGGATCAGATCGCTCTTATCGACAATCTAATCCGGCTCCATGGAAATCCAGCCGACGTAGCAGGGCCCCTTCTGCAACTGAAGAACCGCCTCGAGGAGCTGGAGGACTTGATCTTCAACCCTCAGGATAAGCCCGAACTCCTGCAAGCCATCAGAGAGCGCCCTAACGCGCTCACCCAGGACATGATGGCGACCTATAGAGAGAGCGTAGCGGCACTCGCTGAGGCAAAGGCTCAGCTCAATAAGTTCGAGGCGTTTGCGCGGTCTACGCGATGGCGCGTGCGCATCCTGACCATCGTCCTCATCGCTGCGATCGCCGCCCTAGCCGCCATGGTCATTGGCCTTTGGATGATGCGGGCGCCCCTGCCTCTCGTGTGATCGGCGTATAGACGGCGATCTCCATTCAAGCCGAGGTCTAGAGCGTTTTCCGATCAGTCTGCATCGTAGCCTGCGGCTTTGAAGTAGTTGGCGCATTCGGCGGGGAGGAAGAGCGGGATGAGCGTGCCGACG
>NZ_ARQE01000040.1 GCF_000382705.1 Aureimonas ureilytica DSM 18598 = NBRC 106430
GTGTTGTTGACCTTGGTCAGCCCACCCAGCGTGTAGCCGGCGACCGTGCCGGACTGCAGCGTATAGCTGTCGGCATCGGCCGGAACGGTGATCGTNGCCGTCACCACGTCACCGATCTTCATCGCCGCGTTCGGGATCAGCACCGAGGTAATGGTAAGTGGCGTCGTATTGGTGACAGCGCTCTCCGACAAAGAAACGGCGTCGTTGCCGACTTGATCTTGTATGGCGTTTGCGTCGTCGCCCGTCGTCGGATCATTGTAGGATACAGTCACGCTGTGGCCATGCGTAACGGTGGAGGCGAGCGTTAGCGTGACGGTCTTGGCTGCTCCGTCCACCGCAACGGCGTTGACCGCAACTAACGAACCACCAGCCCGGACGGTGAATGCGTTCGTTGCAGGCGGATGCGCGGCGTCCAACGCCTCGCTGTAGGTGAGCACCAATGAGTTGCCATCGACAGTCGCAGAAACCAACACCGGAGGCGTGGCATCGATGGCGATGTTTGTTGATGCCCCGGTTGCACTAGCGATGCTGGCGGCCGACAGGCCGCCGAAGTTGAGTAGCACGGCAGCAGTGTCGTTAGATGTACTGGCGGTGACGATGTCGACCATGCCGTCACCGTTCACATCCGCCAGCGCCACTGAGTGCGATTGGAGTCCGGCGGAGAGGAATCGCCCCGCCGCGAACGTGCCGTCGCCATTGCCTAGAAAAACCGAGGAGGTGACGCCCCAATTCTCAGCGGTGACGATGTCGAGCTTGCCATCCCCGTTCACGTCTCCCAGCGCCACCGAGTATGGTTGGAGTCTGGTAATTAGGGTCTGTGCTGTCCTGAAAGTGCCATCGCCATTACCCAAAAGGATCGAGGCGGTGTTGTCGCGGTAATTGGTGGTGACGATATCGAGCTTGCCGTCGCCGTTCACATCTCCCAAAACCACCGACGTTGGGCCTGCACCCGTCGGGACCAAACGGCCGGGTTGGAATCCGTTGGCTCCATTGCTCAGGAGGACTGAGGCATTATCGGATCCTGTGTTGGCGATAACGATATCGAGCTTACCGTCACCGTTCAGATCCCCCAAAGCAACCGAGGTTGGCGAAAAGTCTGCCTTTAGCGATGTCGCTTGCTGAAAGGTACCATCGCCGTTGCCTAAAAGAACAGAGGCGTAAAAGTTTAAGTCAGGGCTGGAGGCATTAGCGGTGACGATGTCGAGTTTGCCATCGCCATTAAGGTCCGAAACTGCAACTGATGACGGTCCGGCTCCGGTAGAATAGTCCTGCTTCTGCGCGAAGGTGCCGTTGCCGTTTCCGAAAAGGACTGAAACACTCGCGCTGCTCCTGTTTGCAACGATAATATCGAGTTTACCGTCGCTGTTCATGTCCTTCAGCGCGACCGAGACAGGTTCGCTTCCTGTCCCAAAGGTCTGCTTTGAACCGAAAGCGCCATTGCCGTCGCCGAAAAGAACCGACACGGAATTGCTAGTGGAGTCAGCAGTGACAATATCAAGCTTGCCGTCGCCATTGACGTCGCCGACTGAAACGGAGATGGGGCGCCTTCCAACAGCAAAATCTTGCTTGTTTTGGAAGGTCCCGCCGCTACTGCTGCTGATGCTGCCGCCGTTGAAGTCAATGCCCGTGACGGCGAGACTGTTCGTGCCCGAATCGCCTGACGCGACTTTGTAGGTGAACTGGGGTTTGCCGTCGCTGTCGAGACCCGAATAAACTGCCTTCGCCCCGTTGCTCATAATCAACGCGGGTGTGCCTCCAACCGTGCTCACCTTGACGGGAACGTCGGTTGACAGCGTCAGGACAACGGTGGATCCGATGCCAATCTGCGCAGCAGATGATGTCGACGTGATCGCGGTGACGGTGGGAGATTGTACGGACATGCGGCGAGCATCCATCGGTAGGCAGCATAGAATGTTCTGCTTCTAGATGGTCGAAATGGCCGCTTCAAAGCCTGCGGCTTTCAATCTGTTCCAATCACCCTTCAATCCGTCCCAAACTCGTTTGCGATGAAGTCTTTCGCTGTTGCGATCGCACACCCGAGTTAAACGCAATAGTGCAACGGCGGAGGAGCGGACACACAGTTCTCCTCAGAGCGCTACCCGTGCCCTTCAGGTTAATCTTTGAAAAAGGGCCACTGAACGGCATGGTTTGATGTCCTCTATCGGCGGCCTTAGGATTCAGAGCGGACGGTCTGTTCTCAACCCGTGATCGCTGATCGGCGCCGAGAAAGCGGACGTCTGGAAGCGGTCCATCCGCTTTCGACCCATCAAAGTCGTTCGAATGTTAGTACAACGCGCTCGATAGCGGACATTCACGCGCCTTCTTCCGTACTCAGTTCCGGA
>NZ_ARQE01000041.1 GCF_000382705.1 Aureimonas ureilytica DSM 18598 = NBRC 106430
TCTCTTCCGGCTTGTGCTTCTTCTGTCCCATTCTCATGTCCTCCAGCGGCTCAAAAGCCTACTTCAGGGAGGGCCACTTTTCAGGGGGCAGACCAGTGAGAAGGAGCTTCTTACGCATGAATGAGTTCCACATTGGTGCAATGGTCGTGCGAATTTAGGCAGTCAATGCTATTGCGGATTTCGGCGGCTGGAGGGAGCCTCGCGCGGGTTGAGCGGACACAAAAAAGGGGCCGAAGGGCCCCTTTTGGTCTTCAATCTGCTGGGGAGGATGCTTGCTCGGCCGAGATGGGGATCGCGACGAGGCCTATGCCCATCTCAAAGAAGGCCTCGAGCTCGCAAGTCGCCTGCGAAGGAGGCCAGGGACATAACCAGTGTGAGCGGGCTGTCCTGCAAAGGCTCGGCGCCATAGCTTTGATACCATTGAGCTGCGCGTTCGCCCTTGGCGTCGATGATGAGCAAGACGCCGCCCGCCTCGGTCGCGACACGTAGGCATCGGAGGGCAGCGGCCGCCAGGAGTTGCCCCCCCAAGCCGCACCCAGCAACGGAGCGATCGGTGGCGATCCGGGCCAGTTTAAAACCCGGGACATCATGCTGCGCGAGACCCTTTTTCAGGTGCGACGGAACAACGGTATGGGCAACTGCCGCCGGGGTGATGGTGTAGAAGCCGAGCACCCGATTGGGCGTTGCGACGTCGATCGCGCAAAATGTCTTTGATGCATTCTGCTCGTGGCTCTGGCGCGCATAGCGCCGGAGGAACTCATTCATTGCAGCATCGCCGCAGTCGAATGCCTGTCTGTGATGAGATTTTGAGACGGCCTCTTCTCGCCAGGGAGGCAGGCTCATAGAGTGTCGGGCAATGCGGCGATGGCAGCACGCAGTTTCGGGTTGGGCTTCGGAGGGTTTTCTAGGAGATCCAAAACGCGCACGCTATCGCGTTCGGTGAGCCGCAGGACTTCATCTTGTTCGATGACTGTCTCGGCCTCACGCAGCGCGATCTGCGTGACGAATGTTGTGAGATCCGTGTGGCGAAGAGCTGCCGCACGGACCAGTTTGGCCTTGGCCTCCGGTGAGACGCGAAGGTTCATACGCTTGTTGTCGTCCACGGCCGTCCGGGGCATAGCCTTCTCCTTTGTACTGATTGAAAGCGTACAAGAATTGTCGGGACGCAACAAGGCTCTGAACTTAAAGAGCCTTGTCGGTCGAAAGACCTTGTAGCGGGGGGGGGGGGGCGCTAGTCGATGGCACGAAAGATCGTGTTGGCTTCTCGGTGTTCGGAGGCGAATTCGCGCAGGCGATGGAAGACCTCGGCCATTCGATCGGTGCGGTCATCGAAGGAGAGGTTCGAGAAGACAAGAAGGTTGGCGATGATGCAGGCGGCATCGCGCGAGGCCGTGCCCTCATAGCCGTTGTGCGGCCATCCGATCGGGATCACCTTATCGCTCTGGACGCCCATGTAGAGCGGCTTTCCATCGAGCTCGTAGAAGGTCCAGTAGGCGCCCCGATAGTCGGCGCAGAGCGTCCGCATGACGTGGTAGATGGCGCTCTCCCCCTTCCACGTCCCTTCGGGACCGAACAGTGCCGGCAGGAACTCGAGGCGGCGATCGTCGGGAACGACGAGGGCAGTGCGTGGATGATGGAGGGCGGCGGCTTGGGTCACGATGGATCTCCGGGGGTGCGAGGGACCGGCCCGTTCTCTCTCTCGATCTGACGGGCTCGCCCGTCACGCCCTTCCTCTGCCTTTGGCTTGGCCGCCGGCGGTGAGAGACGACAAGGGAAGAGGGCTCACGCCCCCTTCGTCGCCTCCGCGTCTGCGGTGAGGGCTGCGAGGCGCTTGGTGGCGCCGGCGCGCTCGCGCTTGGTGAGGAAGCTGTGAGCCAGCTCGGCGCGCAGTTCGGCGATCTCGGCGAAGATGTCGTAGGTCATTTGAAGCTCCTTCGTTG
>NZ_ARQE01000042.1 GCF_000382705.1 Aureimonas ureilytica DSM 18598 = NBRC 106430
GGGCCTTCGGCGCTTAGCAGTTCTCCCTCAACCAGTGAGGAAATGGTCCGCTTTCTGCCTCGGTCGGCGGAAAGCGGACAGTCGCCTTTCCACCCTTCTTCGCCACAAGCGGACGGCGGGAACGGGCCGAAAGCGGACCGGCAGCTTACGGTGCGAACGCATGGAAAGCTGCCGCTCCGCTTTCGACCCAATGCAGACTCTGCGTTCTGCCGTTTCACTTCTCCAAAGCAGACATCTGCCAGTCCTGCGACGTCGTGGGAGTGATCCGTAAGGGGCCGCCTTCGTAGAGCCTCCAGGAACGATGCCGGATCAGCCAGAACGAACCCTGTGAGTCTCGATCAGCTTTGCCAGTACCCTGTATCCGCGATCTTGAGCGAGCGCCCTTCGAGCGCGCCATAGTCGAGAAAGTGGTCGAGCGGGTTGACCTTCGCTGCAGCTACGTCGCGATTGGCCTCCAGATAAGCCGTGGTGTTCAGAAATGCGGACGGATCGCGTCCCTCCTTCCAACCATACTGTTGGTAGTGCTCGTAAGCGTTGGACAGAGTTCCCGCTTTCAGAGCCGCGGCCACATCAGGATTCCGCACGAGGTAGAACTTCTCATTGAAAAGCACGTTGGGTGCGCGTCCTTCCTTTTCACCGAAGCGCAGGAAGTGATCGAGGGCGCTCTTAAACTCGCCTCGTGCAACGGCGTCAGCAACGTCCTTGTTGTGAGCGAGGTAGTAGCTCGCGTCCACAGCGACGTCCGGCATGCGACCCTCGGCCTTTCCGAAAGCCTTGAAATGCGCTTCGCCGCTTGTGAATTCACCACGTTTCACTGCCGCCGCGACGTCAGAGTTTTGCGCGAGATAGGTCGCTTCGTCGAAGGGTGCGGCACCTGTGCTGATCGGGCCCTTCGGCGGATTGAGAAGCTCCGCGCGGTCGTTGAAACGCAAGATATCGATGTTGACGAGCTTGTCGGTTCCAAGACCCGGCCCAGTAAGGGTGACGCTGCCATCGGAATTGCGGGTGAGCGTCACGTCCGCCGATCTGGCGCCGACTTCGAGGACATTGGTCCCAGGGCCGCCTGTCAGGACGTCGTTGCCGGACGTACCCTTTAGAAGGGTCTCGCCGAACGGGCTAACAGTCTTGACGACCGTCGGGGTCGTCGGAGGTTGTGGTGGGGTAGGTGTCGTGTTGCTGACTGCGGTTGGCAAGAGCGACATGGCGTCATTGCCTGCCCCATCCTGAATGGCGTTCGCATCGTNGCCCGCTGTCGGATCGGCGTAGGCCACTGTCACAGCTTGCCCATGGGAGATGGCGGACGCGAGCGTTAAAGTGACGATCTTGGCTGCGGCATCCACCGCCACGGCGTTGACGGCGACTGNTGCTCCGCCTGATGTGACTGTGAAGGCAGTCTTTGCGGGCGGATGCGCGGCATCCAGCGCTTCGCTGTAGGTCATCACCAGCGAGGTGCCGTTGACGGCGGAGGAGACGAACGTCGGGCGCGTTGCG
>NZ_ARQE01000043.1 GCF_000382705.1 Aureimonas ureilytica DSM 18598 = NBRC 106430
CGCCCGCTCGACGTCGAACGTCCGATCGGCCAGTTCTCCGGCGGCAACCAGCAGAAGGCGATCATAGGTCGCTGGATCGCGGCAGGCGCCCGCATTCTCCTGTTCGACGAGCCGACACGTGGCATCGACGTCGGCGCCAAGGCCGAGATCTACGCCCTGATCGAGCGCCTCGCCGCCGAAGGACGCTCGGTGATCGTCGTCTCGTCCGAACTCCCCGAAATTCTGCGTGTTTCCGACCGCGTGCTCGTGATGCGCGAAGGTGCGGTCGCCGGCATCCTGGAGCGGGACGCGATCAGCGAGGAGGCGATCGTCGCCCTTGCCGTGCCGCAGTCCGCCCGTTCCTCCTCCCATTCCTCCCGTTCGGGACAGTGACGCTCATGACCTCCACCGACAGCCTTCCCGCCGCTCCCAAGCGTGGCTTCAAGCTCAGCTTTGGCCTGCGCGACGCGGGCACATTGATCGGGCTTCTCGTGATCATCGGCGTCTTCGCGGCGCTCAGCCCCAACTTCCTGACCGAACGCAACATCCTCAACATCCTTCAGCAGTCCTCGATCAATGCCTGCGTGGCGCTCGGTATGACGCTCGTGATCATCTCGGGCGGCATCGACCTGTCGGTCGGCCCCACAGCCGCCATCGCGGCCGTTGCGGCCGCCGCTCTGATGGTCGGCGGCACGCCGATCGTCTTCGCCATTCCCGCCGCGATCCTGTTCGGCATGGCGGCGGGCGCGGTGAATGGGGCGCTCGTCGCCTATGGTGGGCTTCAGCCCTTCATCGTCACGCTCGGCACGCTCTCGCTCTACCGGGCCTCGGCTTTGATCTATACGGGCGGCAACCCGATCTTCGGCATCCCGCCGGCGTTTCGGGCACTCTTCAACGGTGACATTCTGGGTGTCCCGACGCCCGTGGTCCTCGTCGCCATCTTGGCGCTGATGGTCTGGGTCGTCCTCAACAAGACCCCGCTCGGCGAATACTTCCTGGCGGTCGGCGGCAACGAGGAGGCTTCGCACATCGCCGGCGTTCCCGTGGCGATGACCAAGATCGCAGCCTATGTCATTTCCGGGGGCCTCGCCTCTATCGCCGGCCTCATTCTCGTGGGGCGCCTTGGCGCAGCGGACCCGACGCTCGGCAATCTCTGGGAACTCGACGCGATCGCGGCGGCGGCGATCGGCGGCGCCTCGCTGATGGGTGGCAAGGGGTCGGTGGT
>NZ_ARQE01000044.1 GCF_000382705.1 Aureimonas ureilytica DSM 18598 = NBRC 106430
ACCACCGACCCCTTGCCACCCATCAGCGAGGCGCCGCCGATCGCCGCCGCCGCGATCGCGTCGAGTTCCCAGAGATTGCCGAGCGTCGGGTCCGCCGCACCAAGGCGCCCCACGAGAATGAGGCCGGCGATGGAGGCGAGGCCTCCGGAAATGACATAGGCCGCGATCTTGGTCATCGCCACGGGAACGCCGGCGATGTGCGAAGCCTCCTCGTTGCCGCCGACCGCCAGGAAATATTCGCCGAGCGGGGTCTTGTTGAGGACGACCCAGACCATCAGCGCCAGGATGGCCACGAGAACCACGGGCGTCGGGACACCCAGAATGTCACCGTTGAAAAGCGACCGGAACGCCGGCGGGATGCCGAAGATCGGGTTGCCGCCCGTGTAGATCAAAGCCGAGGCCCGGTAGAGCGAAAGTGTGCCGAGCGTGACGATGAAGGGCTGGAGCCCGCCATAGGCGACGAGCGCCCCGTTCACCGCGCCCGCCGCCATGCCGAACAGGATCGCGGCGGGAATGGCGAAGACGATCGGCGTGCCGCCGACCATCAGGGCGGCGGCCGCAACGGCCGCGATGGCCGCGGTCGGGCCGACCGACAGATCGATGCCGCCCGAGATGATCACGAGCGTCATGCCGAGCGCCACGCAGGCATTGATCGAGGACTGCTGAAGGATGTTGAGGATGTTGCGTTCGGTCAAAAAGTTGGGGCTGAGCGCCGCGAAGACGCCGATGATCACGAGAAGCCCGATCAATGTGCCCGCGTCGCGCAGGCCGAAGCCGAGCTTGAAGCCGTGCTTGGGAGCGGCGGGAAGGCTGTCGGTGGAGGTCATGAGCGTCACTGCCCCGAACGGGAGGAATGGGAGGAGGAACGGGCGGACTGCGGAACGGCGAGGGCGACGATCGCCTCCTCGCTGATCGCGTCCCGCTCCAGGATGCCGGCGACCGCGCCTTCGCGCATCACGAGCACGCGGTCGGAAACACGCAGAATTTCGGGGAGTTCGGACGAGACGACGATCGCCGAGCGTCCTTCGGCGGCGAGGCGCTCGATCAGGGCGTAGATCTCGGCCTTGGCGCCGACGTCGATGCCACGTGTCGGCTCGTCGAACAGGAGGATGCGGGCGCCTGCCGCGATCCAGCGACCTATGATCGCCTTCTGCTGGTTGCCGCCGGAGAACTGGCCGATCGGACGTTCGACGTCGAGCGGGCG